>NZ_BNBI01000007.1 GCF_014655295.1 Streptomyces fumanus | reverse complement strand
GCGGTACACGCCCGGCGGGAACGCGGTCGCCGCCGGCGCCACCTCATAAGAGACCGCGAAGTCCTCGGTGGTCTCGCCGAAGTTCCAGCCCGCGCGGAACGCCGCGATGTTCGCCTCCGCGATGTCCGGCTTCTTCGCGAACTTCGCCCTCAAGAACCGCTCCGTGCCCTCCGTGGGACGGTGGTACATCCACGACAGCAGGCCCAGCGCGAACATGTTCTTGCTGCGCTCGGCCTCCTTGCGGGTCAGCGCGAACTCCTTCAGCGCCTCCACCGTCAGCGTCGTCAGCGGCACCGGGTGGAGGCTGTAGCCGTCCAGCGAGCCGTCCTCCAGCGGAGAGACGGCGTAACCGGCCTTCAGGATCGCCCGCTGGGTGAACTCGTCGGTGTTGACGATGACTTCCGCGCCGCGCGGCAGATCGCCGATGTTCGCCTTCAGGGCGGCCGGGTTCATCGCCACCAGCACGTTCGGCGCGTCGCCCGGGGTGAGGATGTCGTGGTCGGCGAAGTGCAGTTGGAAGGACGAGACACCCGGCAGTGTCCCGGCGGGCGCCCGGATCTCGGCCGGGAAGTTCGGCAGCGTCGACAGATCGTTGCCGAACGACGCGGTCTGTGAGGTGAAACGGTCGCCGGTGAGCTGCATGCCGTCGCCCGAGTCGCCCGCGAATCTGATGATCACCCGGTCCAGCCGGGTGACCGGCTTCCGCCCCTCGGCGAGGCCGCCGGGGTCCTTGGTCACAACTGTCATGTCGGTACTGACTCCAGAGTCGTCCTGACCACGAGCACCCGCCGGGCATCGCTGCGCTGAGTGGACCTGACGCCCCGGCATCTGCTGACAACGGCACGAGTGGACCCCGTCCCGTGACCGCCGGGCAACGAGGCCGGAAGGGCTTCGTCAAGTGTCCGCCCCGGGCGGGGCGCGCCGGGCGGCGGGGCGAGCTGACATAGTGCGGGCGCGATCCGGGCCCGGCCGCGCGTCCGTCGCTACGCTGCTACGGCCATCGCCGTGCGATCGGGCAGCCGGACCGGTCCGGTGATCCGGTCCGGGGGTGGCGCTCACCATCGTCACGCGACACGGAGGACGTCTTGCCAGCGATCAAAGTCGGCATCTCCCTGCCCACCATGGCCGACCTGGCGCCGAAGGGTTTCCCAGGCATAGCGGCCGGTGCCCGCCACGTCGAACAGGCCGGCCTGGACTCCGTGTCCGTGTCCGACTTCATCATGGGCAACGGCACACCCGCTCTGGAGGCCACCGTCGCCCTCTCGGCGGCCGCCGCCGTGACCACGCGGGTGGAGCTGCGGTTCGGCGTCCTGGTGCTGCCGCTGCGGAACATCGCCTGGACCGCCGCCCAGATCGGCACGTTGCAGCGGCTGTCCGGCGACCGCGTCGTCCTGGGCGTCGGGTCGGGCGGGGCCCCGGGGACGCCGTTCTGGCAGGCCGTGGGGGCCGCCCCGGAGGGCCGCAACGCCCGGCTGGTGCGCTCCCTGGAGCTGCTGCCGCAGTTGCTGGCCGGCGAGGAGACGACGCTGCCGGACGGCCCCGCGCTCACGCTGGCACCGGCCGTGCCGGCACCGCCGGTGCTGATCGCGGGCAACTCCGACGGTGCGATCCGGCGGGCCGCGCTGCACGCGGACGGCTGGCTGCCGTCGATGGTCCCGCCGGCGACGGTGGCCCGCGGTGTGGCGAGGCTGCGGGAGATCGCCGAGGAGGCGGGGCGGCCCGCGCCGAGCACCACGGTGTGGCTGCACGCCGGGCTCGGTGACGAGGAGTCGGTGCGCTCGGCCCGCGTGGCGTTCGAAAAGAGCCTGGTGGACATGTACGGGCTGACGCCGGAGGAGGCGCCGCTGGTGCCGATCGGGGGCAGCCCGAAGGAGGCCGCGGAGCGGTTCGCCGCCTACGCGGAGGCCGGCGCCGACCACCTCGACCTCGTGGTCGACGGCGGTGACTGGCAGCAGCAGGTCGAGCTGATCGCCGAGGCACGCGCGTTGCTGTGAGCCCCGTACCGCCCCGGCCGCCGGCGCGGTGCCCGGCCGGGGCGGCGGCAGCGGAGCGGGCTGTGCGGCCCGGACGGTCGCACAGCCCGCTTCGGGTGGGTGGGTCTCACCTGCCGGGCAGCTCGATGGACTGCCGGTGGTGGAAGACGTTGCGCGGGTCCCAGGCCGCCTTGACCTTCTGCAGCCGGGCGTAGTTGTCCTTGTAGTAGAACTGGTGCCAGGGCAGGCCGGACTTGTTGAACGCGGGGTCGCTCAGGTCGCTGTCCGGGTAGTTGACGTAGCAGCCGTCGGTGACGTCGTTGGGTACGGGGACGCCGCCGGTGTCGGCGTAGACGTCGCGGTAGATGTCGCGCAGCCAGGCGATGTTGGCCTCGTCCTTGGCGGCGTCGTGCCAGTAGCACTCGTAGAACATCAGCAGGTGCGAGTCGCGGTGCGGTGCCGGGGTGTCGTGGGGGCCCAGCTCGTTGATCCGCCCGCCCGCGGAGGCCAGCACGATGTAGCTGTAGAGGTTGTCGTGGTCCTTGCGCGTCAGGTTCTTGTACAGCGCGTCGATCTGGCGCTGGGGGAAGACGTCCTTGACGAACGCGGACTTGTGGAAGGTGCGCAGGTTCGGGTTGTTGAGGGTCTCGCCGCCGGTGGTGCTGTAGGTGGTGGCCTTCATGAACGGCAGGGTCTGGGAGTCGCGCCAGTTCGGCTCGGCGCCCATCGCCTCGCTGAGGAAGTCGACGAAGGCGTCCATCCGCTGCTGGGCGCCGGGCCGGTCGGCGTTGATCTGCGCCACCAGGAAGAGGGTGCCGGCCGACACGTGGTTGAGGAACAGCCAGTGTCCGAGGTCCAGGTACTCCGAGTCCATGGCGGCGTTGTCCTTGGACCACTTGCTGTACTTGCGCAGCAGGTTGGTGAAGCCGGCCTCGGTGATCTGCTCCCAGGGCCAGGTGACCTGGGTGTAGACGACCCGGGACGGCGGTTTGGGCAGCAGCCGGCCGGGGTCGTTGCCCTTGGCGCCGCGGCTGCGCAGCCAGTACTTGGTGACGATGCCGAAGTTGCCGCCGCCACCGCCCGCGAGCGCCCACAGCAGGTCGCGGTTGGGGTCGTTCGGTTCCCTGGTGGCCACGACGGCCCGCACCCGGCCCTTGCGGTCGACGGTGACGACCTCGGCGGCGTAGATGTGGTCGATGACGATGCCGTGCGCCCGGGACAGGACGCCGTAGCCGCCGCCGGCGAAGTGGCCGCCGGCGCCGACGCTGTGGCAGCCGCCACCGGGGATCGTCACGCCCCAGCCGTTGTGCAGGGTCTCGTAGATGTCGAGGAGGGTGGCGCCCGGCTCGACGTAAAAGGCGCGCCGCCGCTCGTCGTAGCCGACCCGGTTCATCAGCCGCAGGTCGGCGATGACCTGGGCCTCCTTGTTGAAGACGAAGTCCTCGAAGCAGTGGCCGCCGCTGCGTACCACGATCCGCTTGCCGGCCCGGACGGCCTCGCTCACCACCTGCACCACCTGCTCGGTGGTGGCGGGCAGCCGGACGGCCTCGGGGGTGCCGACGAGACGGGCGTTCATGCCGGAGACCATGTCGGCGTACCGGGCGTCGCCGGGCCTGACGGTGGGGATCGCGCCGGTGGCGGTCCCGGGGGCCGCGTGCGCGGCGGGCGTGAGCGTATCGAGGGTGGCGACGGTCCCGGAGGCGGCCACAGCGGCGCCCGCTCCGGCCATGAACCGTCTCCTGTTCAACTGAGTCACATGCAGCTCCATTCGGCGAGCGCGTCCGGTCTGGGTTGCCAAGCGGCCCCAGCGTGCCCATGGCCCGCCGGTGGCGGCACAGAAGCCGCTCGTCTATGTCAAGTACCGTCCGCGCTGGTCGGGTTGGTGTGGCCAGGGTCCGGTCCAGGTGACACACTGTGGGGTCGTCGTCCGGCCCGGGGGCCGTGCTCTGCGGCATGATCGGCACCATGTTTGCCGCCTACATAGAACAGTTCGGGCCGCCGGAGGTGATCCGGTACGGGGAGCTGCCCACGCCCCGGCCGGGATCGGCGGACGTCCTCGTCGAGGTCGAGGTCAGCGCGGTCAACCACGTCGACACCTTCGTGCGCTCGGGTGCCTGGCGCACCGATGTGCCGCTGCCGTTCGTGATCGGCCGCGACCTGGTGGGCACGGTCGCGGCGACCGGGCCGGCGGTGACCGGGTTCTCGGTCGGTGACCGGGTGTGGTGCAACAGCCTGGGGTACGCCGGGCGGCAGGGCGCCGCCGCCGAGCGGGCGCTGGTCACCGCCGACCGGCTGTACCGGCTGCCCGCCGGGGTGGCGGCGGCCGATGCCGTGGCGGTGGCCCATCCGGCGACGACGGCGTATCTGGCGCTGTTCACACACGGCCGGCTGCGGGTGGGCGAGACGGTGGTCGTCGTGGGGGCCGGCGGCAACGTGGGCAGCGCCCTGGTGCTCATGGCGGCGCGCGCCGGTGCCCGGGTCGTCGCGGTGGCGGGCGCGGACAGCTCGGAGCGGGTGCGGGCACTGGGCGCCGAGGTCTTCGTCGACTACCGGGACGCCGGGGCCACCGACCTGATCCGCCGGGCCGCGCCCTCGGGTGTCGACATGTACGTGGACACCTCCGCGCGCAACGACCTGGCGACCACGGTGGACCTGCTGGCCAGGCGGGGCAGGATCGTGCTGCTCTCGGGGCTGACCACGGCTCCCGTACTGCCGGTGGGCCGCCTGTACGTGAAGGACTGCTCGATCGTCGGGTTCGCCATCTCCCAGGCGTCGGCCGGTGAACTCGCCGAGGCGGCGGGGTTCGTCTCCCGTCTGCTCGCGGACGGTTCGCTGCGCCCGCCCGCCGTGCACGCGCTGCCGCTGAGCGCCGCGGCCGAGGCCCACCGCCTCGTCGAGGAGGGCAAGGCACGGGGCAAGATCGTCCTGCACCACGACCGGTAGGCCGCCGGCGGACGCGGTCACCGGGGCGTGCCCGCGCCGTTCCCGGGGGCCGCTCCTCGGCGTGCGCGCGTTCCGGTGGGGGTCCGGGCGCGCGCGTCCCTCCGCTTCGCCGTGGACCTGACTAATCCTGGGTCGGATGTCTGACGCCCGGTGCGAGCTGCTGCGACGCTCTCGCCATGACTTCCCTCATCGACAAGAGCCCGCTCTTCGAACTGAGTGCCGACATATTCGTCGCGGCCAGTCCGGAAGAGGTCTACTCCGTGGTGAGCGACCTCCCGCGCAGCGGTGAATGGAGCCCCGAGTGCCAGGGCGGTGAATGGATCTCCGGGGAGCCCGCCACCGTCGGTGCGGTGTTCCGCGGGGAGAACCTGCGCAGCGAGGACGTCGTCGCCTGGGCGCCCCTGGTGCGCGGCACCTGGTACACGGAGGCCCGTGTGGTCACCGCCGAGCCGGGCCGGGCGTTCCGCTGGATGATGCTGTCCCACGCGGGTGCCGACCAGGAGAGCGTCTGGGGCTTCGGCATCGAGCCGGCCGACGGCGGGGCGGTGCTGACCCATCACTTCCGGATGGGGAAGGCGACGGCGGGCATCCACAAGATCGTCGCGGATCTCGACGAGCCGGAACGCGCGAAGTTCGTCGAGGAGTGGACCTCGAAGCTGGCGGACGACCTCGACGCGACCCTCCGGCGCATCAAGCAGGTCATCGAGTCCTGAACGCGCTCTCCTTCGACCCCAGAGGATCTGCATGTTTCTCCAGCGCATCGCGAACAGAGGAATACGGCTGGGCACACTGTTCGACCGGGCGGCCGAGAGGCACCCCGCGAGCCCGGTGATTCTCGACCACGACCTGGACATCGCGCCGGAGCGTGGCAGACGGCTGACGCTCACCGAGGTGGCCGGCATCGTCGACGACTTCGCGGCCCGGCTGTGGGCCGCGGGCGTGCGCACCGGCGACCGCGTGGTGGTCCACAAGAGCAACGGGTTCGACATCACCCTGCTCGCCTGCTCGGTCGCCCGCATCGGCGCGGTGCCGGTGCTGCTCTCCCCCAAGCTGGACGGGGCGACGGTGGCCGAGCTGCTGCGCCGGGTGGACATGCCCTTCCTGGTCACCGATCAGGCCAAGCTCGACCACGACCTGCCGGCGGAGGTCACCGGCCTGGCCCGTGAGCTGCTGCTGACCTCCGGCAGTCACGAGGGTGCCGTGGAGCTGGCGTCGCTCGCGGGCAGTCCGCGCGTCCAGCCGGCCCGGATGTCGCCGGACCACCCCACGCTGATCACCCACACCTCCGGCACCACGGGCGTGCCGAAGCTGGCCGTGCACACCGGCCGCACCTTCGAGGCGCGGTACCGCCCGCAGGGCACGGTCGCCAAGCTGGTCGACTCCAGTGAGCCGGTGGCGATCCATGTGTCGTTCGTGCACTCGCGCATCTTCACGGCACTGCCCATCTCGATCCTGCAGGGGCACCCGGTCCTCGTCCTGCGCGAGGACGACCCGCAGGTGGTGGGCGACCTGTTCGGCCAGGTGCCGCCCGGCCTGATCGAGGCGCACCCCAACACGTTCATGCGCTGGGAGGAGCTGGCCGACGACCCGCGGGCCCCGCTGGCGAAGGTGAAGTACTTCAGCTCCACGTTCGACGCCATCCACCCGCGCACGGTGCACCGGCTGCTGAGCGCCTCGCGCCGCAGCGGCGCCAAGTTCGTCCAGATGTACGGGCAGAGCGAGGTGGGGCCCATCGCCGGCCGGACCTACAGCCCCGAGCGGGGCGCGGAGGCGGAGGGCCGCTGCGTGGGCCGGCCGTTCCCCGGGATGACCGCGGTGCGCGTGGTCAGCCGCGACGGCAAGCCGCCCACCAAGTCCTCCCCCGGGTTCATCGAGGTCAAGAGCAACGGCCGGATCGTCACCTACCTCGGGGAGCACGGGCGCTGGGAGAAGCAGGCCGACGGCGACTGGTGGCGCATGGGCGACGTGGGCTACCGCACCAAGTGGGGCTGTCTGCACCTGCTGGACCGGGAGGTGGACGAGATCCCGGGCATCGACAGCACCCTGGAGATCGAGGACAAGCTGTTCGCCAGGCTGCCCGAGCTGACCGAGGCGGTCATCGTGCCCGGCCCGGACGGCAGGCCGGTGCCGGTGGTGTCCACGCGGGGCGACCGGCCGCTGGACCCGGTGGCGTGGCGGTCCGCGGTGGCCGACCTGCCGCCGATGGCCGAGCCGGTGCAGTGGCGTCTGGAGGACCTGCCGCAGACCGCCACCACCAAGATCAAGCGCCTGGAGCTGCTGAAGCAGTTGCAGGACCAGGGCTGACCGGCCCGGCGCCCCGGCGGACCGGGGCGCGCGGTACCCGGGTGGCCGGACGTCCCGGCGGCGTCGCCGGGGACGCACGGACCGCGCGGGCCGTGCCGCTCGAACGCCCCCCGCGTTCGGGCGGGACGACCCGCGCGCACCGTGCGTTCCCGCCGGCCCGGGTACCGGCCGCCCGCCCGGGCGTCGCCCGACCCACTGTTTTCCGAGGTGACCGGCGAGAGGAGAGGCCGCGGCATGGCCAGGGACAGCAACGAACGGTACGCGCGACTCCGCGAGATCCAGAGCATGGACGTCAAGGAGGAGTGCAGCCGCATCTGGTGGCTCGACATGGGCTACGAGTTCCCGTGGGACTTCAGCGTCGCGGGCGCGCTGGCGTTCTGCAACAGCGTCGCGCCGCCCCAGATGGCCGCGCTCCTGGTGCGGACCGGGGAACTGACCCAGAACACCCAGCGGCGCATGGAGCACTTCGCCCTGATCAGCCTGGAGATGGTGCGGCGCGGGTTCAAGGACGAGCGCGGCCGGGCGGCGGCGCGGCAGATGAACCGCATCCACAAGAACGCGGTGCGGCACATCAGCGACGAGAAGAAGCAGTGGAGCATCTCCAACGAGGAGTACCTGTTCGTCCTCGCCACCAGCATGCTGATCCAGATCCGCTGGGTGGACCGGTACGGCTGGCGGCGGCTGAGCGACCAGGAGCGGACCGCGGCCTATCTGCACATGCGCGAGCAGGGCGAGCTGATGGGCCTGAAGGACATCCCGGGCTCCTACGAGGAGTTCGCCCGGTTCCACGACGACTACGTGGAGCGGAACTTCGCGTACTCGCCGGAGGCCGTGACGCTGTGGCAGGTGCTGCGCAACACGGTCATCGAGCCCCTGGCCGCGTGGCTGCCGAAGCGGCTCCAGCCGCTGGGCCGCAAGGCGGCCGCCGCGGCGCTGCCGGCGCTGCTGACCCCGCACATGCGCAAGGCGTTCGGCGTGGCCGAGCCGTCGTGGGCGCTGCGACTGGCGGTGGACACGGCGCTGAAGGTGCGGGCCGCGTACGTGCGCCGGCAGCCGCCGCGGGTGGCGGCCGCCTACCCCGATCCGCTGCCCACGCCGAGCTTCCCCACGGGTGAGTTCAGGATGGAGGAGCTGGGTCCCGAGCACACGACCGGGCGCCGGACCGGCTGACGCGGCGGCGCACATGACCGAGCGGCACACGGTCCGGCCGTGTGCCGCTCGGTCATGTGCCGCCCGCTCGTGTGTCGCCCCGCGCGCGGTCCTCAGTCGCGCAGGGCCGGGGCCGGGACGGCCGCGCGCAGGATCTCGCGCAGCAGCCGGCCCTGTTCCAGCGTGGCCCGCTCGTCCTCGGCCCGCACCCCGCCCCGGCGCACCGCCTCGGCGAACGCCGCCACGGTGGCGGCCACCTGGTCCTCGGCGTCGAGCCGCAGCTCCCGGCCGCCGGAGCGGTCGTGCAGCCGGATCACCGGGACGTGGTCGGCGGGCGGGGTGAACGCCGTGTCCAGGGTCAGCCGGCCGGTGCTGCCGCTGATCTCGTAGGTGCTGCGGTAGGCGTGGTCCAGGCCGTAGGAGAGCTGGACGGTGACGCCGTCGCCGTCCCGGCGCAGCAGGGCGGCCCCGGCGGTGTCCACGTCGAAGCCGGCCGCGGCCGTGGCGACGGCGCCCACGACGGTCAGCCCGGCGCCGAGGAGGTGCTGTGCCGCGCGCACCGGGTAGACGCCGGTGTCCCACAGGGCCCCGCCGCCCAGCTCCGGGCAGTAGCGGATGTCGCCGGAGGCACGGCGGGGCACGGTGAACGACGCCTGGAAGGAGCGCGGTTCGCCGATGGCGCCGTCCTCGACGAGCCGGCGCACCCGCGCGTGCTGGCCGTGGTGGACGAACATGACGTTCTCCATCAGGGCCAGGCCGCGGCGGCGCGCCAGGGCGAACAACCGGGCGCTGACCTCCGGGGAGGTGCTCAGCGGCTTCTCGGCCAGCACGTGCTTGCCCGCGCGCAGCGCCGCCTCGACCCATTCGGCGTGCAGGGCGAGCGGCAGCGGGACGTAGACCGCGTCCACGTCCGCGTCATCGATCAGGTGCGCGTAGCCGGGCACCACCCGCGCCCGGTAGGGGGCGGCGGCCGCCGCGCCGCGTTCCGGGTCCCGGGAGGCGATCGCGGCGACCTCGAAGGCCGCGGAGCGGGCGAAGGCCGGCAGCATCCGGCGGCGCGCGATCTCCGCGCTGCCGAGCACTCCGACGCGGATGGCGGCGGTCACGGCCGCACCTCGTTCCAGCGGGGCAGCACCCCGGCGGCCAGGGTCCGCGCGAGGCCGGCCGCGGCCCGGTCCTTCGGTGACATCAGGGGTTCTCCGGTGACGTCCCAGGGAAGGGCCAGGTCGGGGTCGAAGGGGTCGATGTCGATCTGGGTGCCCGGTTCGTAGACCGTCGACATCACGTAGCAGATGCAGGTGTCGTCGCTGAGGGCCAGGAAGCCGTGGCCGACGCCCTCGGGGATGTACAGGGCGCGGCCCGAGGCCGCGTCGAGCGTGCAGACGTGGTGCCGGCCGAAGGCGGGTGAGCCGACGCGCAGGTCGACGATGATGTCGCGCAGCGCGCCGCGTACGCAGCTCACGTACTTGGCCTGCCCGGGCGGGACGGCCACCGTGTGGATGCCGCGCAGGGTGTTGCGGCGGGACACGGAGTAGCTGATCTGCCGGGGCACGAACGGCTCGCCCAGCACCTTCTCCAGTTTGTCGGCGCGCATGCCCTCCCAGAAGGCGCCGCGCTCGTCCGGCAGTTGCTCGGGGGTCACCTGGTACGCCCCGGGGATCGCCGTCGCGGCGATACGCACCGCGTTCTCCTCTCGTCGTCACGGGGCCGGGGCCCGGTGCGGCCGGCTCAGGCCCGCTCGGCCACCAGCCGCTCCAGGTCGCCGACGATCTCGTGGGCCGGGGGCAGTTGCGCCATCTCCCGGGAGACGGCCTGGGCCCGCACGCGGTACGAGGGGTCCTTCAGCAGCGACTCGCAGGCCGCGTTGATCTCCTCGTAGCCGCCGGACTCGACCAGGGCGGCGGCGCCGTACTCGACGATCCGCCGGGTGGCGGTCGTGGGGTACTCGGGGTGGGCGATGAGCTGCGGCACACCGGCGTTCAGGGCGGTCATGTCGGTGCCGCCGCCTCCGTGGTGGATGATCACGTCGCAGGTGGGCGCGAGCACGTCCAGCGGTACCCAGCCCACGCGCACCTCGGGCACCTCCTCGCGCAGTTCGGCGGCGACGGCCTCGGGGGCGCCGACGACCACCTCGGCGCCGAGCTTGCCGACGCTGCGTGCCATGTCGCGCAGCCCCTCGCCGCTGAACAGCCGGGTCCCGGCGGTGATGTAGACCCGGGGGCGGTCGCCCTTGGTGTACATCCACGGCTCCAGGGGCTTCTGCGGGTTGCCCGGCACCCAGCGCATGAGCTTGGCGGGGACCGCGTCCTCGGGCCGCAGGCTGGGCGGGCACACGTCCAGCCACAGGTCGGGGGCGGGCACCTTGTCCAGGCCCAGTTCGGCGAGGACCGGGGCGAGCACGGGCTCGGCGCCCGGGTCGTAGGCGCGGGAGTCGATGCGGTCCCACTCCAGGCGCACGCTGGGGATGCCCAGGTGGTCGGCGAGCAGCGGGGCCGTGTAGAACATGCCGCCGCCGACGACGAGGTCGGGCCGCCAGTGGTCGGCCAGGTCCAGCAGCCGGTCGAGGCTGTCCACGGCGATCTCGGCGTAGACCCGGCCGACCGCCTTGAGCTGCTCGGCGGGGTCCTCGGGCATGGCGCCCATGAAGGCGCTGACCTCCTCCATCGACACCGGGGAGATCTTCACGGCGGGCAGGCCGACGCTGGCGATGTTGGGCAGCACCCAGTCGATGCCGCCCATGAACACCTGGTGCCCGGCATTGCGCGCGGCCGTGGCGAGGGGGGTGTGGGAGAAGATCGGGTAGGGGCTGTTCCCGGGAATGAAGAGGATCTTCATGGGCTGTCTCAACCTGCCTTCGTGAGCACCGCGGCGGCCCGGACGCCCGAGAGCATCGCGGCTTCCGTGGTGGGTGAGTTGAAGTAGTCACCGGCGAAGACGACCGGTGGCCGCAGTTCCTGCAGGACGCGCACGGAGCGGCGGTAGCGGCCGGGGGCGGGGATGGGGAACCCGTAGGGGCGCTCGGCGATCTGGAACGGCTCGGCACCGGCCACGGGGAAGTCCGGCCACAGCGACGGCAGCAGCTTGGTCACCTCGCTGAACTGCTCCTCTGTGGGGCGGCCGAGCAGCCGGCGGGTGTTGGCGCGGCCGGGGTAGGCGAAGACCAGGAGCTTCTCGACGGGCCGGCCGCTCGCGTCCCGTACCGTGCGCGGGTAGGTGATCATGTTGCGCAGCGGCGGGTCCTCGGGGCCGCCGGCCACGATGTGCGCCTCGGCGGGCAGGGTGCCGCGGTCGACCAGGTAGGAGACGGACAGGGCGGGTTCGTACCGCTGCGACTCCAGGAACCGGCGGGTCTCCTCGCCGACGGTCCGGGTGGGCAGCGCGGCGACGAGCTTGGCGGCGATCGGCGCGGGCGTGGCGACGACCACCTCGTCGAAGGTCTCGCTGACGGGGGTGCCGCCGGGGCCCACGGCGGTGACGGTGATGCCGTCGCCGTCCAACTGGACGGCGGTGACCTCGTGGGACAGCTTCAGGTCGGCGCCCTCGGCGTTCTTCTCGGCGAGGATCTCCATGCCGCCGCGCAGCACGTAGAAGCCGGAGCCGCCCATCCAGGCGAGCAGGGCGCGGGCGTGGACGGCGGAGATCTCCTCGCAGGCGAAGTTCCAGAAGCCCTCGATCTGCGGGCGCAGCAGGAAGTCGAAGCCGCGCCGGGACACCTGCCGGCAGCCCCAGTCGGCGGCGGACGCCCCGTCGTCGAACGGGGCCGCCTTCACCGGGTCGAACAGGTCGAGTTTCTTCTTGCGGGCCACCTGCGCGAGGGTGCTGAGCAGGAAGGCGACCCGGTCGCGCAGCTTGACGTGCCGGTACGTGAGCAGGCTGAGCGGCGAGTCGGAGGAGAGCGGCACGGTCTTGCCGTGGTCGGAGATCCAGACGTTGCTGGAGATCCTGATCAGCTCGTCCTCGAGTCCGTACTCCTTGATGAGCTGGGTCATCAGCTTGTAGAAGCTGACGTACATCAGGTTGATGCCGACGTCGGGCTCGATCTCCGGGCGGTGCCAGGAGCGGGCCCGGCCGCCGAGCCCGTCGGCCGTCTCGAAGACGACCACGTCACGGCCGCTGCGCAGGAGCTGGCGGGTGGCGGCACAGCCGGCCATGCCGCCGCCGATCACCGCGACCTTGGTGCGTTGTGTGCGACTGGTCATCGCTCCACCTCTGTCTGCTGGTCCGACCGGGTCAGTGTTCGACGATCTCGTCGTGCGGCCACTCCAGGCCCTGGCCGAGACCGCCGTCGACGGGCAGGTCCACGCCGGTGGTGAAGGTGGCGTCGAAGGCGAGGAAGAGCACCGCGGTGGCGGCCTCCTCGGGGGTGCCGAAGCGGCGCATGGGGGTGAGCTCGATGCCCTCCTTGATGTTGGCGGCGCGCAGTTCGTCGGAGATCTCGGCGATGCCCATCGTGGGGGTGTCGGTGAAACCGGGGCTGATGGTGTTGACGCGGATGTTGCGGGGCAGCAGCTCGGAGGCGAAGACCTTGGAGAAGGCCCGGATCGCCGACTTCATGCCGGTGCCGACGCTGGTGGCCACGAAGCCCATGCCGACGGCGACGGCGGTGGTGAAGACGAACGAGCCGCCGTCCTTGACCAGGGGGGCGAGCCGCTGCGCGGTGAAGAAGGCCCCCTTGGTGTTGGTGTCGAACATCCGGTCGTAGGTTTCCTCGGTGACCTGGCTGAGCGAACCGAACTTCAGGTAACCGACGTTGACGAAGACGAAGTCCACCTGGCCCAGCGTCTCCTCGACCGCCTTGCCCAGCGCGTCGATGTCGGACATGCTCGCCGCGTCGGAGCGCAGCACATGGGCGCGCGGGCCGAGTTCGGCGCGGGCGGCCTCGATGTTCTTCTCGTTGAGGCCGGTGAGGAGCACCTCCGCGCCGCCGTCGAGCAGCTTCTTGACCACGGCCAGGCCGATGCCGTGCGTGCCACCGGTGACCACGGCCTTCTTGCCGGCGTACTTTTTCATGGCGCCTTCCGGTTGGAATCTGAGAGATGACTGGGGCCTCGAACGCCCGTGACGCGGTCCCTGGCGGGAATTCAGACGATGTGCACTTCGGGCACGTAGAGAATCCACTTGCCGCCCGCCGCCCGGAATTCCCGTTCCTTCGCCATGATCTCCTCGGCGTGGTTCCAGGCGAAGAGGAGGGCGTAGTCGGGATAGGGCTTGGCGAACTCCTCGGGCGACCGGACCGGAATGTGCGCGCCCGGGGCGAGCCGGCCCTGCTTGGCCGGGGTGTTGTCGCAGATGAACGGGACCAGGTCGGTGCCGATACCGCAGTGGTTGAGGACGGTGGCGCTCTTGGCGGTGGCGCCGTAGCCGACCACCGAGCGGCCCTGCGCGCGCAGTTCGGTCAGCAGTTGCACCAGGTCGCGGCAACTGGTCCGGGCGTGCTCCGCGAAGCGGTGGTAGGTCTCCGGCCGGCCGAGGCCCGCCTCGCGCTCGCGCTCGATGTGCTCGGTGACGGCCGTGGACACCGGCCGCCGTCCCGGGCGGGCGATGGTGTACCGCATCGACCCGCCGTGCACGGACAGCGGCTGGACGTCGGCGAGTTCGAAGCCGTGGCGCCGGGCCATGGTCCGCACCGAGCCGACCGAGAAGAGGTAGAAGTGCTCGTCGTAGACCTGGTCGAAGGCGTTCTGCGCGATGATCGAGCCCAGGTAGCGGTCCTCGATCACGAAGATGCCGTCCGGGGCGAGCAGCGTGTCCACGCCGCGGAGCACCGAGTCGATGTAGGCGATGTGGCTGAAGGTGTTCGCCGAGAAGATCACGTCGGCGGGGCCGTCGGCCTCGGCGATCTCGCGTGCGCTGGTCTCCTGGAAGAAGTCCGTGCGCACCCGTACGCCCTCGGCCCGGGCGAACTCGGCGACCTGGGCCGAGGGGTCGACACCGAGGTGGCGCACCCCGGCCCGGCCGATGGTCTTCAGCATGGTCCCGTCGTTGGAGCCGATCTCGACCACGAAGGGGTCGCGGCCGGTGAGTTCGCCGCCCAGGAGCTGGTTCGCGTACTTCTCGAAGTGCTCCCGCATGACCACCGAACCGGCGGAGCGGTACGGGTAATCCTCGTGGAACATCTGCTCGCGGGGCACCTCTTCGATGAGTTGCACCATGGTGCATTCGGTGCAGAATCCCGCGGCCAGCCGGAAGAAGTACTCGCTGCCCGCCGTCTCGGGTGTCACGAAGGAATCGGACACGGGTTGCCGGCCGAAGTCGATGAACTCATCGACCGGGCCACCGCAGATTCGGCACTGGACCATGAACGGACCCCTTTGCATTTCGTGGGCGGGCGGCTTGGCGGGCCGGGGAATGCGAACGCACATGACCATGCTGTCGAGCGGTCCGGGGAGGGTCCATCGGGGGGCCGCCTCATGTGTCAGGTCCGGTGGTGCCGGAACGGGAAGGGGCGCGGGCCCTTCGCCGGGGCGGCGAAGGGCCCGCGCCAGGGGGGCGTGCGGGTCACGGCCCGGCCGGGACCGACTCCTCCCGCGCGGCGGCCGGCTCGTCCGGCGCCGGCGGGGTGCCGCCCACCTTGCGCAGGAGGGTCACGGCGAGCACCGCGGTGACGGCGATGAGCGAGGCGCAGACGACGGCGACGACGTTGAGCCCGCTCGTGTACGCCTCGCGCGCCGCCGCCAGTACCTGGTCGCGCAGGTCCGCGGGCAGCTCCTGGGCGGCGACGACCGCGCTCTCCATGCCGCCGCGCACCTCTTCGGCCTGCTCGGCCGGCACGCCGTCGGGGACGGTGATGTCGCCGCGGTAGAGCGCGGTGCCCAGGCTGCCCAGCGCCGCCACGCCGAGCGAGACCCCGAACTCGCCGCTGGTCTCGGACAGGGAGGCGGCGGAACCGCCCTTCTCCGGGGGAGCGGAGCTGACGACGAGGTTGGTGCCCAGGGCGCCGATCGGTCCGGTGCCGAAGAAGGCGATCACGAAGCCGGTGATCAGCAGCGGAAGTCCGCCCACCGGGTCGACGAACGCGACCAGCAGGTAGCCCACGGTCGTCAGGGCGAGGCCGCTGCCGATCACCACGCCCATGGGCAGCCGCTTGGTCAGGCCGGGGGCGATCAGCGCCGCCACGATCGAGGCGAGCGCGGAGGGCACCATCCACATGCCGGCGGCGGTGGGCGACAGGTCCTCGACCATCTGCAGGAAGCCGGTGATGAACAGGTAGCTGCCGCCCATGGTGGCCATCGCCAGCATCAGCACCAGCAGCGAGGAGGTGAAGGCGCCGGAGCGGAACAGGCGCAGGTCGAGCAGCGGGTGCGTGAGCCGGGTCTGGCGGCGGACGAACACCGCGCCGACGGCCAGGCCGAGCGCGATGACCAGCAGGGAGATCGGCTCCACGCCGTAGCGGGCGATCTCCTTGAGGCCGTAGATGACCGGCAGGATGGTGGCCAGCGACAGGGCGACGCTGAACAGGTCCAGCTTGCCGCCGTCCGGGTCGCGGTACTCGGGCAGCAGCACGGGACCGGCGATCAGCAGGATGATCATCACCGGGACGCCGAGCAGGAAGACCGAACCCCACCAGAAGTGGTCCAGCAGCACGCCGCCGATCATGGGGCCGAGCGCGGTGCCGCCCATGAAGCAGCTCGCCCACACCGCGATGGCCCGGCCGCGCTGCCCCGGGTCCTGGAACATGTTGCTGATCAGGGCGAGCGTGGAGGGCATCAGCGTGGCCGCGGCGACACCGAGCAGCGCCCGGGTGGCGATCAGCATCTCGGCGCTGGTGGAGTAGGCGGCCAGCAGCGAGGCGACACCGACGAACGTGGCGCCGATCAGCAGCAGTTTGCGCCGGCCGATGCGGTCGCCGAGCGTGCCCATGGTGACCAGGAAACCGGCGATCATGAAGCCGTAGATGTCCATGATCCACAGCGTCTGGGTGCCGGTGGGCCGCAGGGACTCCGCCAGGTGCGGCAGCGCGAGGAACAGCACGCTCTGGTCGAGCGCGAGCAGCAGGGTCGGCAGGGCCAGCACGGCGAGGCCGAGCCACTCGCGCGTCCCTGCCTTCGCCGGCACCGCCGGGGAGGCGTTCGTTGACATGGGGGTCCTTCCAGGGTCGGGGACGGTGTGGTGCGGACCACGGGGACGGTGGCGGGAGCCTCAGCCGGGATAGGGCCGCGCGGCCCGGGCGTCGCGCAGCGTCCGCCCCCACCAGGTGAGCTGGTCGAGCATCGTCTTGGCGGCGGCCTCGCAGGCGGTGGCGTCGACCGGCCGGCCCTGGTCGTCGAAGCGCGTCCAGTACTCCGGGAAGGCGACGGAGTCGCGGACCGTCACCGCGTGCAGACCGGGGAAGATCTCCCGGAGCTGGGCCACGGCGCGCAGACCGCCGGCGATGCCTCCGTAGGAGACGAACGCGACCGGCTTGGCCTTCCACTCGTCGACGTACCAGTCGACGGCGTTCTTGAGCGAGGCGGGGAAGCTGTGGTTGTACTCCGGCGTCACGATGATGAACGCGTCGGCGCGGGCCAGCCACGGCGCCAGGTCCTGGACGGCGGTCGGCCGCTCCGCGTGCTCGTCGGCCGGCAGCACCTCGGGCAGCCACACCTTCGCCAGGTCGATCACGTCGACGGCGAGGTCCTCGCGCTTGGCGGCCTCGTCGGCGATCCACCGGGCCGCCGTGGGACCGAACCGGCCGTTGCGGATGCTGCCGATGATGACGGACACCCGCAGTCTGTGCTCAGGCATGCTTCCCTCCCTGTGCTCGGCTCCTCGGCTGCCACCGTGCCCGCCGCCGCCCCCGGTCCGGTCCCGGTCCGCTCTCGGTCGCTCTCGGCCGCCCCGTACGCGCACCGTCCTGTCGTCGGCCGCCGCGTTCGGATAGCGTGATCACATGCGTTTCGGGGTGCTCGGCCCGCTTGCGGTGTGGACGGCTCAGGGGCGGCCGGTGCGGGTGCCGGAGCTGAAGGTCCGTGCCCTGCTCACCGCGCTGCTGGTGCACCGCGGGCGGCCCGTGTCGGTGGACCGGCTGGTCGAGGACCTGTGGGGCGAACGGCTGCCGAACAACCCCGTGGGCGTGCTGCAGAACAAGGTGTGGCAGCTCCGCCGGGCCCTGGAGGACGCCGCGCCCGGCGGCCGGGACCTGGTGGTCTACGGCGCCCCCGGCTACCGGCTCCAGGTGCCCGCCGGGTCCGTGGACGCCGACCGCTTCCTCGATCTGACCGCCCGCGCCCGCCGCAGCGCCGACCCCCGCACCAGGACGGAGCTGCTGACCGAGGCGCTGGCCCTGTGGCGCGGGGCGGCGTACGCCGACTTCGTCGACGAGGAGTTCGCCCGCGCCGCGGCCGACCGGCTGGAGGAGCAGCGGCTGACGGCGCTGGAGGAGCAGGCCGAGGCCCGGCTGGAGCTGGGCGAACACGCCCTGGTCGCCGACGAGCTGGCGGACCTGGTGGTCCGGCACCCGCTGCGCGAACGGCTGCGCACGGCGCACATCCGGGCCCTGTACCTGGCGGGCCGGCAGGGCGCCGCCCTCACCGGCTACGCCGAACTGCGCGAGCGGCTCGCCGAGGAGCTGGGCGTGGACCCCTCCCCCGAACTGACCGCGCTGCACCGGGCGATCCTCACCCAGAGCCCGGAGCTGGCCGCCGTGCCGTCGCCCAGCACCACCGCGGCCCGGCCCCCGACCAACCTGCCCGCCCCGCCCGTCGACCTCGTCGGCAGGGACGAGCTGATCGAGCGGCTGCGCGAACTGGTCGGCCGGCACCGGCTGGTGACCCTGACCGGCTCGGGCGGGGTGGGCAAGACCCAGCTCGCCCTGGCGACCGCCGCCGCGCTCGGCCCGGACTTCCCCGGCGGCGTCCGGATGGCGGAGTTCGCCTCCCTGGACCGCTCCCCCGCCTCCGCCACCGAGGTGCACGAGGTGGTCGAGGCGGTCCTCGGGGTGCGCGACGACATCACCTCCCACCCCGCACCGGACGGCGATCCGCTGTCCTCCACCGCGCGGGTGGTGCACGCCCTGGGCGACGAGCGCACGCTGCTGGTCCTCGACAACTGCGAGCACGTCGTCGAGCCGGTGGCCGAGCTGACGGCCCGGCTGCTGAAGGCGGCGCCCAAGCTGCACGTCCTGGCCACCAGCCAGACCTCGCTCAGCGTCGGCGGCGAGCGGCTCGTGGAGGTGCCCCCGCTGTCCCTGCCGCGGTCCGCCGTGGGGCTGGGCGCCGAGGACGTGCTGCGGTTCAGCGCCGTGGAGCTGTTCGCGGCGCGGGCGGGCGCGGCCGCTCCCCGCTTCCGGCTGACCGAGGAGACCGTCGGCCCCGTGGTCGCGGTCTGCCGCCGTCTCGACGGCATCCCCCTCGCCCTGGAGATGGCGGCCACCCGGGTCCGCGCCCTGGGCGTGCACGAGCTGGCCGCCCGGCTGGACGACCGGTTCACACTGCTGGCCGCCGGCACCCGGGACGCCCCGGCCCGGCACCGCACGCTGCGCGCGGTCATCGACTGGAGCTGCGGCCTGCTCAGCGCCCGGGAGCGTGCCGTCCTGCACCGCCTGGCCGTGCACGCCGACGGCTGTTCCCTGGCGGCGGCGGAGGAGCTGTGCGCGGGTCCCGGCGTGGACCGCGCTGAGGTGCTGGACCTGCTGGCCCGCCTGGTGGACTGCTCCCTGGTGGTCATGACCGATGAGGTGGACGGCCCGCGCTACCGGCTCCTGGAGTCCGTCACGGCCTACTGCCTGGAGCAACTGCGGGAGGCCGGTGAGCTGGAGGGTCTCCGGCAGCGGCACCGCGCCTACTACACCTCCTTCGCCGAGCGGGCCCGGCCGCACCTGCGCGGACACGGGCAGCGGGAGTGGCTGCGCCGCCTCGACGCGGAGACGGCGAACCTGCGCACGGCACTGGAGAGCGCCGTGCACAGCGGGGACGGCGAGCGGGCCCTGCGGCTGGTCAACGCCCTGGCCTGGTACTGGCACTTGCGCGGCCGCAACCGCGAGGCGGAACGCTCCCTGGCCACGGCGCTCTCACTGGTGCCGCGCACCCCGGCCACCCCCGTGGTGGCCGAGGCGACCGCCTGGCTGGGCGGCACCCGGCTGCTCCTGGGCGGCAGCAGCGACCCGCTCGCCGAGTACCGGGCCGCGCTGCGCCCCTACGAGGAGCTGGACGAGCCGGGCGGCGAGGCGCACGCCCAGTGGTTCCTCGGGTCCAACCTGTACGGCGTCGGGGACCTGACGCCCAGTGAGGAGCTGATCGAGCGGGCGCTGCGCTCCTTCCGCTCCCTGGAGGACCGCTGGGGCACGGCGGCGGCGCTGAGCAGCCAGGCGTTCATCGCCAAGCTGCGCGGCGACTTCGGCGCGCTGCGCCGGTACGGCGAGCAGAGCCTGGAGATCTTCCGGGAACTGGGCGACCGGTGGGGGCAGTTGCGCGCCATGGTGCCGCTGCAGACGCTGGCCGAGGTGGTCGGCGACTACCGGCGGGCCGGGCAACTGCTGCGCGACGGACTGCGGGTGGCCGAGGATCTCGGGCTGTGGCCCGAGGTGTCGTTCCACCTCTCGGGCCTGGGCCGGATCGCCCTGCTGACCCGTGACTACCCGATGGCCCGGGAGTACCACGAGCGGGCCAGGCGGCTCGCCGTGGAGCAGTCGGACGACTTCGGCGAGCAGTTCGCCGAGATCGGGCTCGGGATGGGGGCCCGCCGCGAGGGCGACCTGGACACCGCCGAGCGGCACATGCGCAATGTGCTCGATGTGCACCGGCGCATGGGCTACCAGCCCGGCGTGCCCTCGCTGATCCTGGCCGAGCTGGGCTTCGTCGCGGAGCTGCGCGGGGACGCCGCGGCCGCCCTGGAGCTGCAGCGGGACGGTCTCGACGCGGCGCGGCGGTCGGGTGATCCGCGGGCGGTCGCGCTGGCCTTGGAGGGCCTGGCCGGAGCCGAGCTGCTGGCGGGCCGGGCCGAGCGGGCGGCGTGTCTGCTCGGGGCGGCCGCCGCGGGCCGGGCCCGGGTCGGCACCCCGCTGCCCGAGGGCGAGCGGGACGACGTGGACCGGATCGCCGCGGGCGCCCGTGAGCGACTGGGCGAGGACGGCTTCACGGCCGCCTTCGAGCGGGGCGGGGCGCTCGGCCCCGAGGAGGCGGCGTATCCGCCGCCGGTCGGCGGACGGGCGTGACCACCGGCCGCGCGGCCCGCGGCCCCCTGGCCCGCGTCATCCGTTTCGCGTCCTGCCGACGGCCCGGTATTGAAGACTCTGTCACGTCAAGCAGGACCTGACAGAGTCCACGAGCTTATCGACGAGCGCCCGGAGCGGCGCCGTTAGCCTCGCTTATGCACTCCCGGAATATCCAACGGACATCACCATTTGGCCGAAGAATCGATCCGGAAGGTCAAAGTGAAGGCTCTAGTGCTATCCGGCGGGATGGGAGCCCGGCTTCGGCCCCTCACCTATTCCACGCCGAAACAGCTTGTTCCGGTCGCCGGCAAGGCGGTCCTGGAACATGTCATCGACAATATCCTGGCGGCGGGCATCACCGATATCGGCGTGATCGTCGGTGACCGGGCGGAGCAGATCCGTGAGGTGATCGGCGACGGTTCCCGGTTCGGCGCCCGTATCACCTACATTCGCCAGGCCCAGCCGCTCGGCCTGGCCCACTGCGTGCTGATCGCCCGGGAATTCCTGGGCGCCGACGATTTCCTGATGTACCTCGGTGACAACGTGCTGCCGGAGGGCATCACGGACATCGCCCGCACGTTCGCCGCGCATCGGCCGGACGCCCAGCTCGTCGTCCAGAAAGTCGCCGATCCCCGGGCCTTCGGGGTCGCCGAGGTCGACGCGTCGGCCACCGTGACCGGGCTGGCCGAGAAGCCGGCCGTGCCGCGCAGCGATCTCGCCCTGATCGGCGTCTATTTCTTCACGCCCGCCATCCACCGGGCCGTGGACCGGATACGGCCGAGTGCCCGCGGGGAACTGGAGATCACCGACGCCGTCCAGTGGCTGGTGGAGAACGGGGCCCGGGTGAAGGCCAGTGAATACCTCGGTTTCTGGGCCGACGCCGGGAACGCCGACGCCGTCCTCGAATGCAATCGGCGGCTGCTGGACGAGGTGAGCCCGCGGCGGCTCGGCGAGGTGGACGACGCCAGCGAGCTGACCGGTCCGGTGGTGCTCGCGCCGGGTGCGCGGGTGGTGCGCTCCCGTGTCGAGGGCCCGGCCTTCATCGGCCCCGGGAGCCTCGTGGAGGACAGCCGCATCGGGCGGTACACCGCGATCGGCGGCAACTGCACGGTGCGGCACACGCGCATCGAGGACTCGATCGTGCAGGACGGGTCCTCCCTGTCGCACCTGGACGGACTGAGCGCCTCGCTCATCGGCAGGGCCGCCTCGGTGACGGCCGCCCGCCGGCACCGGCTGATCGTCGGGGACGACTCCCGGGTGGAGGTCGCGTCATGAGGATCCTGGTGACGGGCGGCGCCGGCTTCATCGGCAGCCACTATGTGCGCGCCGTGCTCGCCGACCGCTACCCGCGGGCGGCCGGGGCCCGGGTGACCGTCCTCGACAAGCTGACGTACAGCGGCAACCTCGCCAACCTGCCGGCCGGCGCGGAGCGCCTGGAGTTCGTCCACGGCGACATCTGCGACGCGGATCTGCTGCGCGACCTGCTGCCCGGCCACGACTCGATCGTGCACTTCGCGGCCGAGTCGCACGTCGACCGCTCGGTGACCCGGGCCGCCGACTTCGTCCGCACCAACGTGGTGGGCACCCAGGTGCTGCTCGACTGCGCGCGCCACAGCGGCGTCCAGCGGATCGTGCACGTCTCCACCGACGAGGTCTACGGGTCGATCCCGTCGGGCTCGTGGACCGAGACCTGGCCGCTGGAGCCGAACTCGCCGTACGCGGCGTCCAAGGCCGCCTCCGACCTCGTGGTCCGCTCCGCCTGGCGCACCCACGGCATGGACGTGTCGATCACGCGCTGCTGCAACAACTACGGCCCGTACCAGCACCCCGAGAAGCTCATCCCGCTGTTCGTCACCAACCTGCTGGAGGGCAGGCCGGTGCCGCTGTACGGGGACGGGCACAACGTCCGTGAGTGGCTGCACGTCGACGACCACTGCCGCGCCGTGGAGGCGGTCCGCGTCCAGGGACGGGCCGGGGAGGTCTACAACGTGGGCGGCGGTGTGGAGCGGACCAACCTGGAGCTGACCCACGAGCTGCTGCGGCTGTGCGGCGCCGACGCCTCCGCGATCCGCCGGGTGACCGACCGGCCCGGGCACGACGACCGCTACTCCCTCGACGGCACCAAGATCCGCGAGGAGCTGGGCTTCGAGCCGGAGGTGCCCTTCGAGCGCGGTCTGCGCGAGACCGTCGACTGGTACCGGGACAACCCCGGCTGGTGGAAGGACGTCAAGCGCGGCACCGCGGAGGTGGACCGATGAGCACGGTGACGAGGTCGGCCCCGCGGCCGCGTGACGACGAGGCGGCCGACACCGCCCGCCTGGTCCGCTCGGCGTTCGCCCGGCACGGCAGCGGCCCGGAGACCGAGCAGGTCGGGCCCTGGCTGGCGGAGCACGCGCGGACCGGGCGGTTCCGGGTGGAGCGCATCCCGTTCGCCGGCCTCGACGGCTGGTCCTTCGCCCCGGGGACGGGGAACCTGGTGCACCGCAGCGGCCGGTTCTTCTCGATCGAGGGCATTCACGTCACCCACCCCGAGAACCCGGTCCCGGAGTGGCGCCAGCCGATCATCGACCAGCCGGAGGTCGGCATCCTCGGCATCCTGGCCAAGGAGTTCGACGGCGTCCTGCACTTCCTGATGCAGGCCAAGATGGAGCCGGGCAACCCCAATCTGCTCCAGCTCTCGCCGACCGTGCAGGCGACCCGCAGCAACTACACCAAGGTGCACCAGGGCGCGGACGTGAAGTACCTCGAGTACTTCACACAGGCGTCCCCGCGGCGGGTGATCGCCGACGTGCTGCAGTCGGAGCACGGCTCGTGGTTCCTGCGCAAGGTCAACCGGAACATGCTGGTCGAGGCGGAGGGCGAGGTTCCGCTGGAGGACGGCTTCTGCTGGCTCACCCTCGGGCAGATCGGCGCGCTGCTGCGCCTGGACAACGTGGTGAACATGGACGCGCGCACCGTGCTGGCCTGCGCCCCCGCGCAGCTTCCCGAGCCCGGGGCACTCCTGTCCGACCTGGGGCTGCTGTCCTGGATCACCGCCGAACGCACCCGCCACGACCGCCGGGTGCGGTCGGTGCCGCTGGCGGAGGTGACGGACTGGGTGCGCGGCGATTGGTCCATCGACCATGTTCCGGAACGCTACTTCCGAGTGATGGCGGTCGCGGTGGAGGCCGCCAACCGGGAGGTGGCGCAGTGGACCCAGCCGTTGATCGAGCCGCTCGGCCTCGGGGTCACCGCGTTCGTGACCCGTCGCTTCGACGGCGTCCCGCACCTGCTGGCGCAGGCCCTGCCGGAGGGCGGGCTGCAGGACACGCTGGAACTGGCCCCGACGGTTCAGTGCACTCCGGAGAACCACCGCCATCTCAACCCCGAGCAGCGCCCCCCGTTCCTGGACCTGGTGCTCGGCGCCGACCGGAAGCAGATCCGCTACCAGGCCGTGCACTCCGAGGAGGGCGGCCGTTTCTACCACGCGCAGAGCCGTTACCTGTTCGTCGAGGCGGACGAGTCCCAGGCGCCGACGCAACCGCCGCCGGGGTACTGCTGGGTCACTCCCGGACAGCTCAACTCGCTGGTTCGGCACAGCCGATACGTCAACGTGCAGGCGCGCACGCTGCTCGCCTGCCTCAACACCGCCGCGGTGACGCTCTGAAGGGGCGTCCCCGGCCCGACAAGTAAGGACTCACTCCATGGCGGCTGCGGGTACGCGAGTGGCCCCCCGGACGGGCGTTGGGCGGCGACTGGGCAGGTACGCCAGGCTGGTCAAGTTCCAGTTCGTCCTCGACTTCTTCCTCGCGCTGCTCATCGTGTGGACGGCGATGGAGCCGGGCACCCGCCTGGACGGGCCCGTGCTCCTGACGCTGCTGGTGTTCGCGCTGGGCAAGGTGGGCGTGCTGTCCGCGGTGATGACGCTGGACGACGTGACCGGCGTCAAGGACGGCAGCGACACGGCGAACTACCTCTCCGAGGGCAACACCGAGCTGCGTCCGCTCAAGCGCAAGCCCCTGCTCACCGGCGAGCTCACCGTGCACCAGGCGCAGCGGTTCGGCTACCTCGCCCTGGGGTGGGGGGCGCTGTGGTGGCTGGTGGCCGTGCTCAGCGCGCCCCACACCCCCGTGTGGGGGGTCGTGGTCACGGTGCTGCTCCTCGTCTTCAGCGTCCAGTACTCCTGGGGTCTGAAGCTGAGCTACGTCGGGCTCGGGGAGCTGCTGCTGCTCTTCTCGGCCACGGCGTTCGTCCTGTCGCCCTACTCCCTGACCGTCGGCGACCTCCCCGCGCTGGTGCTGGTGGAGGCGCTGCTGTTCGGGTTCGGGCAGCTCCTGATATCCGGTTACTCCAACACGCAGGACATCAGCGGCGACGCCGCGGTCGGCCGGCGCACCGTCGCGGTGATGGCCTCCGAGCGCGGCAACCAGGTGTTCCTGGGGGCGCTGACGGCGCTGAACCTCCTGGTGGTCCTGGGGCCGTACGCGGCGGGGTGGATCTCCGGCTGGTTCGTGGTGGCGACCGTGCCGCTGATGGCGCTGCGGCTGCGCCAGTACGGCGCCTTCCTGCGGGACGGCCACGCGCTGCTGGCCCGCAGCCGGGGCGTGGTGGTCTTCCGGACGACCGTCGCCTGTGTGCTGGCCTACAACGTGGCGCAGCACTGGCTCTGAGCGTGCGGGGTCCGGTGGGCGGAGCGGAGGCGGCGGCGCCGCTTTCGCCCACCGGGCCCCGCCTTCGCGCGGTCGCCCCGGGTCCGGCGGGGACGGCTCAGGCCAGCCGGCCCCGGCGTCCGGGGTCCTGCTTGGTCATCCAACTGGCGACCTGCACGCGTGAGGTGCAGGCCAGTTTGCGCATGATCTTGCGTACGTGGTTGACGGCGGTCCACTCGGCGATGCCGAGCCGGCGGGCGATCTCCCGGTTGGTGAGGCCGTTCGCCACCAGTTCGGCCACCTCGCGCTCGCGCGGGGTGAGCGGGTTGCCGGCGCCGTCCGGTGCGTCGCGGTCCGGCTCGGTGCCCTCCAGGGGGGCCAGCAGGGCGGTGACGGCGGCGTCCGGGCGCGACCGCCGGCCCTGGGCCGCCAGTTCCGCGGCCTCCTCGTCGCCCAGCCGCACCCGGGTGAGGGCGGCGACGGCGTCCACCTCCATGCGTACCGGAGCGGGTGCGACGCAGCCGGTGGCGGACCGGATGCCGGCGGCGGCGCCCAGGGCGCGGGCAGCGCGGCGCCAGGTCTCCATCGACTGGCCCCGGCAGCGGGTGAGCAGCAGCGTGAACTTCTCCAGGGCCAGGGCGCTCAGCGCCAGGTGCTGCAGTCCGGCGATGTCCTCCAGGGCGGACCGGTACAGGTCGACGGCGCCGTCCTGGTCGCCCAGGGCGAAGGCCGCGTCGCCCAGGACGAGCCGGGTGAGCGCGATGTTGCGGGTGTCGCGCTGCCGCTCGAAGCAGGCCAGCGCGTCCTCGGCGAGCCGGCGGGCGCCGGCCGCGTCGCCCGCGGCCCGGCGGACCTCGGCCAGGACCCGCAGCACCTCGGCGTGGTCGGCTCCGCCGTCGCCCACGGTGGCCGTCAGGCAGTCCTCCAGGCGGCGGTCGGCCTCGGCCAGGTCCCCGCGCTGGAGGGCGACGAGCCCGGCGCCGCGCATGCAGGCGGCCGTTCCGGCGGCGTCGCCCAGTTCCTCGAAGGCGGCCCGCGCCTTGCCCAGGCAGTCCTCGGCCGCGGTCATCTCGCAGGCGCTCAGCAGCAGTTCGGCCAGCGACAGACGGGTCTTGGCCTGCCGGGACAGGGACAGGCCGCTGAGGTCGTCGAGTCCGGCGCGCAGCCGGGCGATGCCCTCCCCGATCTCCCCGCGGGCCTGCCAGTACTCGCGCAGGGCCGCCGCGATCCGCACCACGCCCGCGGTGTCGCCGGAGCGCGTGAGGAAGTCCAGGGCGGCGGCCAGGTCCTGGCGCCAGTAGTCGATCAGGAGCAGCCACCGGCTCTGGTCGGGGCTGCGCAGTCCGCTCTCCGCGGTCTCGGCCAGGTCGATGCAGAACGCGGCGTGCGCGGAGGCGAGGTCGTCGCTCTCCCCCAGCGTGTGCGCCTCCTCCAGCAGGAACTGCCGGGTGAGGCCGAGCATGGAGATGATGAGTTCGCCGTCGGAGCACTCCTCGGTGTGCAGCAGGCTCTTGTCGACGAACATCTCCAGCAGGCGCTGGAGTTCGGTGGCGTCACCCGGCCACATGGCCTGGGCGGTGGGCAGGTCGAAGGCCCGGTGGAAGACGGCGAGCCGTCTGAGCAGGGTGCGTTCGTGCCGGTCGAGCGCGTCGAGCTGGCGGGCGATGGCCGCGCCCATGCCGCGGTGCCGGGACAGGGTGTCGAACTCGGTCCCGGACAGGGCGTCGAGACCGGCGTCCAGTTCGTCCAGCAGCCGCTGCGGGGAGAGCATCCGCATGCGGGAGGCGGCGAACTCGATCGCCATCGGCAGCCCGTCGGTGCGGCGGCACAGCCGGACGACGGCGTCCCGGTTGTGCTCGGTGAGCGCGAAGTTGGGGCGGGTGACGAGGGTGCGCTCCAGGAACAGCTTGACCGAGGGGATCTCCCGCAGCTCCTCCGGGTCCAGCGCGGCGTCGGCCGGGGGCAGGTCCAGCGGGCCCAGGCGCAGCAGCACCTCGCCGTAGACGCCGAGCCGCTCGTTGCCGGTCATCAGGACGGTGAGCCGGGGGCAGTCGTTGACCAGGCGGGTGACGGCCGGTACGAGCGCGGCCCGCATCCGGTCGCAGCCGTCCAGGAAGAGCAGGCAGCGGCGGGGCCGGATGTACTGGCGCAGCACCGTGTGCACCGGCCGGTCCGGGCCGGTCTCCAGGGCGAGGATCTCCGCGAGCAGCGTCTCGGGGTCCTGGCCCGGGCGGCAGTCGCCGAGGTCCACGGCCCACCCGCCGTCCTCGAAGGAGCCGCAGACGTCTGCGAACGCCGCCGCGGCGAGTCTGCTCTTGCCGACTCCGGCCGGGCCGGTGACGGTGACGACGCGGACGGCCGGATTGCCGAGGAGTCCGCGCAGTTCGGCCCCCTCCTTCCGGCGGCCCACGAGGCCGCGGCCGGCGACGGTGAGCACGCCCAGTCCGCCGGCGCTGAGCTCATCGCTGCTGGTGCTCGAACTGATCGGGTACATGGGCAGCCCCTAAGGATCAACGGACACAGGTGATGAATCGATCCCGCTCGCTTCCGGGCACGCCCGTGCGCAGGACGAGCCGAGGCGGTTCCGCGCCGCGCGTGGTGACGCGGCGCGGGGGCGCCTCGGGGAGCCGGCCGGGCATCGGCGTCGCGATGCGGCGGGACGGAACGCTCCCCGGCCGGGGCCGAAGGACCTCTCCTCAGCCCGCCGGGTGCGGAAACAGCCGTCCGTGGCCGCGTGCGGCTTCTGCCGACACCACGTGCAGTCACCCCCGTTCGATCCTGTACCGGACACCACCAAGGTAAATCAATCGACACTTTGAGCGATTCGATTCGGCCAGTGTTCCGCTGGTCCCGGCGCCCCCGGCTCCGCCCCGTCCTTGTCCGGATTTCCCCCATCCCGTCCCGGCGCCCCGCGCGCTTCCTGCCATCGGGCACCCCATTCACCCGGTGGCAGACCGTCACCGGGCCCAACGGTCCGTGGTCGGTTGGCGCAAAACCTCCGCCGACGGCGGTGGAGAATGTCAACTCTCCGGCACAGCACGACGGCCCACGGGCAACCCGCGGGCCGTCGCCGGCGCTCCCGAGGGCCTGGGGATCAGGACGGGGTGACGACCACCGGGCCCGGCCCGTCGAGGGACTCGCCCCGCTCCTCGGCGATCCGCACGGCCTCCTCCACCAGCGTCTCGACGATGAGCGATTCCGGTACGGTCTTGATCACCTCGCCCTTCACGAAGATCTGCCCCTTGCCGTTGCCCGAGGCCACGCCCAGGTCGGCCTCCCTGGCCTCGCCCGGCCCGTTCACCACACAGCCCATGACGGCGACCCGCAGCGCCGCGGGGAACCCCTCCAGCGCGGCGGAGACCTTCTCCGCCAGGGTGTGCACGTCCACCTGGGCCCGTCCGCAGGAGGGGCAGGAGACGATGTCCAGGCCGCGCTCGCGCAGCGCCAGGGCCTCCAGGATCTGCGTGCCGACCTTGACCTCCTCCACCGGCGGCGCCGACAGGGAGACCCGGATGGTGTCGCCGATCCCCTGCGACAGCAGCGCGCCGAACGCCGCGGCGGACTTGATCGTGCCCTGGAAGGCCGGGCCGGCCTCGGTGACCCCCAGGTGCAGGGGGTAGTCGCAGCGCTCGGCGAGCAGCCGGTAGGCGGCGATCATGACCACGGGGTCGTTGTGCTTGACCGAGATCTTGATGTCGCGGAAGCCGTGCTCCTCGAACAGCGAGCACTCCCACAGCGCCGACTCCACCAGGGCCTCCGGGGTCGCCCTGCCGTACTTCTCCAGCAGCCGGCGGTCCAGCGAACCGGCGTTGACGCCGATGCGGATCGGGATGCCGGCGGCGGCCGCCTCCTTGGCGATCTCCCCCACCTTGTCGTCGAACTTCTTGATGTTGCCCGGGTTGACGCGGACGGCGGCACACCCGGCCTCGATGGCCGCGAACACGTACTTGGGCTGGAAGTGGATATCGGCGATCACCGGGATCGGGGACTTCCTGGCGATGGCGGGCAGCGCCTGCACGTCGTCGGCCGAGGGGACCGCGACCCGGACGATCTGGCAGCCGGCCGCCGTCAGTTCGGCGATCTGCTGGAGCGTGGCGTTGACGTCCGCGGTCACCGTCGTCGTCATCGACTGCACCGACACCGGCGCGTCACCGCCGACCGGCACCGAACCGACCATGATCCGGCGGGACCTGCGCCGCTCGGCCAGTGGCGGCAGCTCCGCCTCGGGCCTGACCGCGGGCATCCCGAGACCAACCGTCGTCATCGTGTCTCTCCTCCGCGTTCCCGGTCGATGAGGCGGGCCATCTCCCGCTCGAAGTCGATCGCTTCACCGCCGGTCCGGTCCTCCGCCGGACCGCTGATCTCCTCCACCACGGCCCGGGCGATCTCCTGTGCGGTCAGTCCGCAGCCGGAGAGCACCTCGGCACGGCTGCCGTGCTGGAGGAAGCGCCGGGGGATGCCGAACTCCCGCAGCGGCGTGCGCACCCCTTCGTCGCGCAGGAACTGGGCGATGGTCGAACCCACGCCGCCCATCCGGCTGTTGTCCTCGACGGTGATGGCCAGCCGGTGCCGGCGCGCCATGTCGGCGAGCGTGGGGTTGACCGGCGTGACCCAGCGCGGGTCGACCACCGTGGCGCCGATGCCCTGCGCCCACAGCACCTCGGCCACCTGCAGCGCCACCGGGGCCAGCGCGCCCACCGAGACGATCAGTACGTCGAGGGGACCGGCCCGGTGCAGTACGTCGGTGCCGGCGAACGTGCTCCTGGCGGGGATGTCCTCGCCCGTCGGTCCCTTGGGGAAGCGCACCAGGGTGGGGCCCTCCTCCCACTCGACGGCCTCCGCCAGCAGCTCGGCGAGCCGGGTGCCGTCGCGCGGGGCGGCGATCCGCAGCCCGGGCACCACCTGCAGGACCGACATGTCCCACATGCCGTTGTGGCTGGGGCCGTCGTCGCCGGTGACGCCGGAGCGGTCCAGTACGAACGTCACGGCCCTGCGGTGCAGCGCCACGTCCATCAGCAACTGGTCGAAGGCCCGGTTGACGAACGTGGAGTAGATCGCGACGACCGGGTGGACGCCGCCCAGGGACAGGCCCGCCGCCATGGTGACCGCGTGCTGCTCCGCGATGCCCACGTCGACGACCCGCTGGGGGAACCGCTGCTGCATCGGCAGCAGGCCGGTCGGCTCCAGCATGGCCGCCGTGATGGCCACGACGTCCGGACGGCGCTCGGCGATCCGGACCAGTTCGCGCCCGAAGACGGAGGTGAAGGACGGCCCGGCGGAACTCTTCAGCGGCCGGCCCGTCGCGGGGTCCATCGGCTTGACGGCGTGGCCCCGGTCCAGCTCGTTCCGCTCCGTCACCGGGAAGCCGCGCCCCTTCTCGGTCACCACGTGCACGACGACCGGCCGGCGCAGCTCCCGGGCCCGCCGCAGCGCCACCTCCAGCGCCGTCACGTCGTGCCCGTCGACCGGTCCGAGGTAGGCCAGCCCCAGTTGCTCGAACAGGCCGGGCGGCCCCGGCTGCCCGGAGCGCAGCTCCCCCAGGTGGTCGGCGAACCCGCCCTGGGTGGGCGCGTAGGAGCGCTGGTTGTCGTTGAGCACGATGACCAGCGGCCGGTCCGGCCCGCCCGCGATGTTGTTCAGGGCCTCCCACGCCATGCCCCCGGTCATCGCCCCGTCGCCGATGACGGCGACCACGGCCCGGTCGGTGCGGCCGTGGTGGGCGTCGGCGCGGGCCAGGCCGTCGGCGTAGGACAGCGCGGTGGAGGCGTGCGAGTTCTCCACGAAGTCGTGCTCGGACTCGGCCGGGTTCGGGTAGCCCGACAGGCCGCCCCGCCGGCGCAGCTTGTCGAAGCCGGCCGCCCGGCCGGTGACGATCTTGTGCACGTACGACTGGTGCCCGGTGTCCCACAGCAGCCGGTCGCGGGGCGAGTCGAAGACCCGGTGCAAGGCGAGGGTCAGCTCGACCACCCCCAGATTGGGGCCGAGGTGCCCGCCGGTGGCGCAGACCCTCTCGACGAGGAAGGCGCGGATCTCCGCGGCGAGGGTGTCCAGTTCCTCCGCGCTCAGTTCCCGGAGCCGCTCCGGGCCGTGCACGGTCTCCAGCAATGACATGCGATCACCGGTTCCGGTAGGCGACTTCGAGGGCCATCTCGCTCAGTTCCTCCCGCCACACCGGTTCGATCGCGGCCTGGTCGAGGGCCACGCCGGCGCGTTCCACGAGCGCGTCGATGCGCTCTTCGATCCGGGTCCTGCTCTCGTCGAGGAGGTCGAGCAGCGCGGCGGTGTCCCATTCGGGGCGGTTGACCAGGCAGCGCACCTGCTGGTCCCGCTCCGCCGCCTCGGCGAGCAGCAGGGTCATCTTGTGCTGCTCCAGGTCGAGTCCGACCGGTTTGCCGGCCACCGTGCTGTCGCCGAACGCGCCGATGAGGTCGTCGCGCAGTTGGAAGGCGAGGCCGAGGCACTCGCCGTACTCCTCGAACGCGGACGTCAGGTCGGGCCGTCCGGCGAGCGCGGCCCCCAGCAGCAGCGGGCGGGTGATGCTGTAGCGGCCCGACTTGCAGATCGCGATCCACCGCGACAGCTCCGGCGCGATCACGCCCTCCGCGGCCACCGCGACGTCCAGGTGCTGGCCGATCTGGATCTCGGTGACCATCTCGCCCCACACCTCGCGGGCGGCGGGCGGCAGGCCGCGGGTGAGGCGGTCGGCGTAGAGCATGGCCAGCACCCCGGAGATCAGCGCCACGCCCTCGCCGTAGCGGCGCGACTCGCCCCGCCAGCCGCGTTCGGCGTGCACCGCGGCGTGCCTGACGTGCGCCGCGGGGGCGCCGCGCCGGGTGTCGGAGGCGTCGAGCACGTCGTCGTGCAGCAGCGCACCGGTGTGGACCAGTTCGATGCCGGAGGCGGCGTCCGCCACCATCGGGTCCTCGGGGTCGCCGCCCGCGGCCAGGTAACCGGTCACGCAGAAGGCGGGGCGCAGCCGCTTGCCGCCCGCGTCGACCAGGGAGGTCACCGTGTCCACGGGGACCGCGCCCCGTTCGTCGACACCGCTCCAGCGGGCGCGTTCGTGCGCGAGGAGCTCACCCAGCCGTCGCTCGGCCCTGCGCAGCACCTCGGCGCGGGTGCCGCGCACCGCGAGCCGGTCTGTCACCGCGGTCGTCATATTGCTCCCTCTCCTGTCCGGCCGGTCAGCCGGCCTTGGCCGTGTCGATGAGATGCGTCGGCGGATGGAAGACCACGTCCTCCTGCGCCACCTGCTCGATCTCGATGTCGCGGTATCCGAAGTCCGCGAGCCTCTCCAGCACCTGGTCGACGAGGATCTCGGGAGCGCTCGCCCCCGCGCTCAGGCCCACCACCGAGACCCCCTCCAGCCACCGCTCGTCGAATTCCGTGACGTCCGGGACCAGGTGGGCGGGAACGCCGAGCCGGCGCGCCACCTCCACCATCCGCAGGGAGTTGCTGGAGTTGCGGGAGCCGACCACGAGCATCAGGTCGGAGCGCGGCACGACCTGCTTGACGGCGTCCTGCCGGTTCTGGCTCGCGAAGCAGATGTCGTCGGTGCCCGGGCCCCGCAGATCGGTGAAGCGGCGGCGCAGCACCTCGATGATGTCGCGGGTCTCGTCCACCGACAGCGTCGTCTGGGTGAGGTAGGCCACCGGGGTGCCGGCCGGCAGGTCGAGCCGCTCGGCGTCCTCCACGGTCTCCACGATCACCGTCCGGTCGGGCGCGTGCCCGAAGGTGCCCTCGACCTCCTCGTGCCCGGCGTGCCCCACCAGCAGCAGCGTGCGCTCCTCCCGGGCGAACCGCTTGGCCTCCTGGTGCACCTTGGAGACCAGCGGGCAGGTCGCGTCGATGACGTCGAGCCGGCGGGCCCTGGCGTTGTGCCGCACCTGGGGTGAGACGCCGTGCGCGGAGAACACGCACACCGCGCCCTCGGGCACCTCCTCCTCGGAATCCACGAACACGACGCCGCGCCGCTCGAACTGCCGCACCACATAGTGGTTGTGCACGATTTCCTTGCGTACATAAAGCGGAGCGCCATGGCGTTCCAGTGCGAGGTCGATAATCGATATCGCTCGGCGCACACCGGCGCAGAAACTGCGCGGTTCGGCGAGGATGACCTTCTTCTTGCGTCCCATTTTCACCCGTCTCCGCTGCCTGGTTCGACTCCCGCTGCCGACTGTGCTGTTCAGGTCTGTCCCCGGTCAACCACATACGGGTGCTCGGGCTCGAAGCAGTCATGTACCGCGGGCGCCCCAACCGCTGAACCTTGCTAGGCCCTTGTCATTCATTACGGCTGCCCCGATTCCTACCGTAGAGCGGACCGCACGACGCGAATTCATCCGGCCGCACCGCGTGAATTGAGCGGGCCGCGCGACGTGAAATGCATCGACCGAGGAGTCACATGAGTACTGCTCTCATTCGTCCCGAAGCGGTGCTCGGGGATACGCTCGAGGACCTGGGCACGGAGCTCTTCGCGACACTGCGCCGCAGCGACCAGCGGCGCCGGGGCATGGAGTACATCCACGGGCTGCTCTCCACCCGCGGTCGCAAGTCGATCCGGAACATGGCGGCGCTGAAGGGCAGCAGCACCGGCCAGAGTCTGCACCACTTCATCTGCAGCTCCACCTGGGACTGGATCCCGGTGCGCCGGTCGCTGGCCGGGTACCTGACCCGTACGGCGCCGCCGCACGCCTACGTGGTCCGCCTGATGACGATCCCGAAGGTGGGCCGCCACTCGGTCGGGGTCGGCCGCTACTTCTCGGCCGACGAGGGACAGGCCCTCAACGCCCAGCGCGCCGTCGGGGTCTGGGGCGCCGCCGACACCATGACGGCGCCGCTGAACTGGCGGCTGTATCTGCCGCAGACCTGGATCAAGGACGGGCTCCGCCGCAACCAGGCGTCCATCCCGTGCGAGGTGGAGCCCGAGACGCTCGGCGACTGCGTGCTGACGGCGTGCCGGGAGAGCCTGGCCGCCTGGGAGCTGCCGGCCCAGCCGGTGGTGGTCGACATCGAGGAGGCGGACCCCGTCGCCACCGTCCACGGGCTGCGGGCCATGGGGTTCCCCGCCATGGTCCGGGTCCACGGCGACGTGCCGCTCACGGTGCACGACCCGGCGCTGACGGGGCACGCCGCGCACCGGCTGACCGCGCCGGAGATCATGCAGGCGGCGCGGGCGCTGTTCCGGCCCATGGCCCGTCTGGAGACCGTCTCCCGGTCGCTGCCCGCGGTGCGCAGGACGGCGCTGGTCGCGGCGGTCGGGGTGCGGGTGCCGGGGACCGGACCGGGCGGCGCGCCGCTGTCGCTGGTCGGTGTCAGTGCTCCGGGCCGGCGCGGACCGGCCGAGATGTGGCTGACCGATCTGCCGCACCCGGCCGCCGCGGTGCTGCGCTTCGGCGACTGCGCCCGCCGGGTCGACCGGGACTGCGACGAGGTGGCCTCGCAGGTCGGGATCCGCGACTACGTGGGCCGCTCCTACGGCGGCTGGCACCGGCACACCACGCTGGCCTCGGCCGCGCACGCCGTGTGCGTGCTCTCGGCGGCGGACCCGCGGGCGCGGCGGGCCTCGTGAACCGGTGGCCGGGCCGGCCGGCGACCGGGGCGTGCCGGGGCGCGGCAGGCGTCGCCCCTTCCCCCGCGCTCCCCTGGGGGAGGGGGGCGCGGGGGAAGGGGCGAGGCGCGCGGGCACACCGGCCGCGCGGTCAGTCCAGGCCGTCCAGCCGGAAGTGGTACGCCGCGATACGCATCCGGCGCGCGTGGTAGAAGCGGTGGGCGGCGTGGTTGGTGACGCCCGAGTCCAGCTCGACGGCGGCGCAGCGCGCGGCGCGGGCCCGCTCGACGAGGCTGTCCAGCAGGCGGGCGCCGATCCCGGTGGACCGGTGGTCCGGGCCGGTGACCAGGTCCTCGACCAGGAGGATCCGTCCCCGGCTGGTGGCCAGCGTGCGGTGGGCGGCCACGGCCACACAGGTGCCGTCCGGGGCGTAGGCGGCGGTGAACACCAGCCCCTGTCCGTGCGCTTCGGCGGCGAACGCGTCGAAGCCGTCCTCGGTCAGCTCCGGCCGCAGGGCGCGGACGAGCGGCCGTACGTCGTCGCGCATGCGCGGGGTGCCGGGTGCGACGTCCGTGGTGCGCAGCCCGTCACCGGCGGCGGACCGGGCGCCGCTCACGGGAGGTCCCGGACGGCCGGGGTGCCGGGCGGCCGGACCGGGCTCGTGCCGGGCCGGTGTGCGCCGGGCGGGGCGGTGGTCGCGGATCGGATCATGCCGGGTCCTCCTGCGGTGGGGGGTCGACTCGCGCCGTCCGGGGGAGTCGCCGGCGGGTCAGGCCGAGGCGAATCCGCGCTTGAGGGCGCTCGCGACGGCGACGGTCCGGCGGGCCTGGAACTCGATCGCGGCCAGGTTGTGCGGGTCGACGTTGTCGGGCTGGTTGCCGGAGATGCTGCTGGTGCCGTACGGGTTGCCGTTGGCCGGCTCGAACTGGACCGGGTCGGCGAAGCCGGGGGGAACGATGATCGCGCCCCAGTGGTAGAAGGTGTTGTTCAGCGCGAGCAGGGTGCTCTCCTGCCCTCCGTGGTCGCTGGCGGTGGAGGTGAAGGACGACACCACCTTGTCGACCAGCTTGCCCTCGTACCAGATGCCGCCGGTGGTGTCGAGGAACTGCTTGAGCTGGGCCGCCGGCAGGCCGAAGCGGGTCGGGGTGCCGAACAGGAGGGCGTCGGCCCACTCCAGGTCCTCCAGGGCGGCCTCGGGAACGTTCCGGGTCGCGGCGGCGTGCGCGGCCCAGGACTCGTTCTGCGCGATCGCGGACTCGGGTGCCAGCTCGGCGACCTTGCGCAGCCGCACCTCCGCGCCGGCCTTCTCGGCGGCGTCGGCAGCGGTCTGGGCGAGCCGGTGCACGTTGCCGGTGGACGAGTAGTAGATGACGGCGACATTGGTCATGGTGGGTGAGGCCCCCTCGATGGGTTGACGCCGGCCTCGGCGCGGGTGTCCGGCGCCCGGGGCCGCAGGTGGCCTCATCGTGCGGACGGCGCGGCCGCCCGGCAAAGCGGTTTCTCCGGAGTCCGTCAGGTCCCGCCGGACGGACCGCGAAACCGCAGGCCGGACGGCGACTTGACGGACCCCCGAGCGGGTCGTTGACCGCCCGGCGACGGCTCAGCAGGCTCGGTAGCAGCGATTCCCCCCGCCAGGCCGCCCACCGCGCGGCCCGCGAGGCGTGCGGCTTCCCGCGCCGCGGCGCATGTCCGGATACCGAACGGAGACCTTCGTGAACGGTAGTCATGTCGATCGGTGCACAGCGGGGGCCGGGCCGCGCGGACTCTCCGTCCCGGAGCGGCTGCCGGCCGGCGTCTCCGGCGTCCTCGTCGCGGGTGCCGGCGGCCACGGCGCGATCGGGGCCGCGTGATGGGGCGCAAGGGCGGGGCGGCGTCCGGTGCGGCCGCGCGCGGCGGGCGGCGGCTCACGTACTGGGACCCCGAGGACGAGGCGTTCTGGGAGCGCGAGGGCCGGTTCACCGCCCGCCGCAACCTGGTGTTCTCGGTGCTGTCGGAGCACGTCGGGTTCTCGGTGTGGAGCATGTGGTCGGTCCTGGTGCTCTTCATGTCGCCCGACATCGGCTTCACCTTCACGCCGTCCGAGAAGTTCCTGCTCGTGGTGGTGCCGACCCTGGTCGGGGCGGTGCTCAGGCTGCCGTACAGCGCGGCCGTGCTCCGCTTCGGCGGCCGCGACTGGACGGTGTTCGCCTCCTGCGTGCTGCTGGTGCCCGCGGGGCTGGCGGCGTTCTTCGTGCAGCGCCCGCAGACGCCGCTGTGGGTGTTCCTGATCGTCGGTGCGCTGGCGGGCCTGGGCGGCGGCAACTTCGCGTCCTCCATGACCAACATCACCGCGTTCTACCCGCAGCGGCACCAGGGCTGGGCGCTCGGGATCAACGCGGGCGGCGGCAACCTGGGCGTGGCCGTCGTGCAGGTGCTCGGCCTGCTGGTCATCACCACGGCCGGCGACACCCACCCCTCCTACGTGGCGGCCGTCTACCTGCCGCTGATCGTGCTGGTGTCGCTGGGCGCGGCGCTGCGCATGGACAACCTGCCCGTGCCGCCCGCCGAGCCGGGGGTGCTGCGGGAGGCCGCCGCGCACCGGCACACCTGGTGGATCTCGCTGCTGTACGTCGGCACGTTCGGCTCGTTCATCGGCTACGGGTTCGCCTTCGGCCTGGTGCTGCAGAGCGAGTTCGGGGCGAGCACGCTGGAAGCGGCCTCGTACACCTTCCTGGGGCCGCTGCTCGGCTCGCTGGCCCGCCCGGTCGGCGGCAGGATGGCCGACCGCTGGGGCGGCGCACGGGTGACGTTCGGGAACTTCGCGGCGATGGCGGCCGGCACGGGGGTGCTGCTCGTCGCCTCGGCCACCACCTCCTTCCCGCTGTTCGTGGCCGCCTTCACGGTGCTGTTCGTGCTCAGCGGGCTCGGCAACGGGTCGACGTACAAGATGATCCCGGCGCAGCACGCCCGGGAGGCGGAGCAGGCCATCGCGGCCGGCGCGGACGCCACGGCGGCCTTCGCGCGGGCCCGCCGGCTCTCCGGCGCGCTGATCGCCGTCGCCGGGGCCGTGGGCGCGCTCGGCGGGGTCGGCATCAACCTCGCCTTCCGCGGCGCCTACGGCACGTCCGGCTCGGGAACCGTGGCGTTCGCCGCGTTCCTCGGCTACTACGTGCTCTGCCTCGCCCTGACCTGGCGCGTCTATCTGCGCCGCCGGGACGACGAGGCCGCGGCCGGCGTCCGGCCGGTGCGGCCGAGGATCACGGGACGGGTGTGACCATGGACCCCCGACTCACCGCGTCCTCGCCCGGGACGGCCACCCACTGCCCGTACTGCGCCCTGCAGTGCGGGACGAGGCTGAGCGGCGTCCGGGGCGCCGTCGAGGTGCGCCCCGACCCGGACTTCCCCGTCAACCGGGGCGGCCTGTGCCAGAAGGGGTGGACCGCGCCGGACGTGCTCGGCGTGCCCGACCGGCTCGCCACTCCCCTGGTGCGCGGGGCCGACGGGCGGCTCGCGGCGGCCGGCTGGGACGAGGCCCTGGACCTGGTGGCCCGGCGGCTGCGCGAGATCCGCGCCGCGCACGGGCCGGACGCCCTGGCGGTCTTCGGCGGGGGCGGGCTCACCAACGAGAAGGCGTACACGCTGGGCAAGTTCGCCCGGCTGGCGCTGGGCACCAGCCAGATCGACTACAACGGCCGCTTCTGCATGGCCTCGGCCGCCGCGGCGCAGATCGCCGCCTTCGGCGTGGACCGCGGGCTGCCGTTCCCGGTCACGGACCTCGGCGGGGCCGACGTGGTGCTGCTGGCCGGCGCCAACCCGGCCGAGACGATGCCCCCGCTCCTGCGCCACCTGGACCGGCCGGACCTGATCGTCGCCGATCCGCGGCGCACCCGTACCGCCGAGCGCGCGGCGCTGCACCTCCAGCCGACGCCGGGCACCGACCTCGCCCTGGCCCTGGGACTGCTGCACATCGCCGTCACCGAGGGCCTGGTCGACAAGGCGTACGTCGACGAGCGCACCACCGGCTTCGACGCCGCGTGGGCCCGCGCGGTCGCCTGGTGGCCGGAGCGCGTCGAGGCCGTGACCGGGGTCGCGGTGTCCGAGCTGCGCGCCGCGGTCCGGATGCTCGCGGGCGCCGAACGCGCCTACGTCCTCACCGGGCGCGGCGCCGAGCAGCACAGCAAGGGCACCGACACGGTGGCGGCGTTCATCAACCTGGCGCTCGCCCTGGGCCTGCCGGGGCGCGCCGGCCGCGGTTTCGGCACGCTCACCGGCCAGGGCAACGGCCAGGGCGGGCGGGAGATGGGGCAGAAGGCCGACCAGTTGCCCGGGTACCGCCTGCTGACCGACCCGGCGGCCCGGGAGCACGTGTCCCGGCTGTGGGGGGTGCCGCCGGACCGGCTGCCCGGACCGGGGCGCAGCGCCTACGAACTGCTGGACGCGATCGGCGAGGCCGGCGGCCCCCGGGCGCTGCTGGTGGTCGGCTCCAACCCGGTGGTGTCCGCGCCCGCCGCGGGCCGGGTCACCGAGCGCCTCGGCCGGCTCGACCTGCTGGTGGTGGCCGACTTCGTGCCGTCCGAGACGGCCCGGCTGGCCGATGTGGTGCTGCCGGTGGCGCAGTGGGCCGAGGAGGAGGGCACGCTCACCAACCTGGAGGGGCGGGTGCTGCGCCGCCGGAGGCTGCTCGACCCGCCGCCGGGCGTGCGCGGCGACCTGGAGGTGCTGCACGCCTTGGCGGTCCGCCTGGGCGAGCCCGCCGAACGGTATCCGTGCGCGCCGCGCGAGGTCTTCGCGGAGCTGCGCGAGGCCACCCGGGGCGGGCCTGCCGACTACTCGGGCATCAGCTACGAACGCCTCGACGCCGGCGCGGAGCTGTACTGGCCCTGCCCCGAGGGGAGTACCGGCACGCCCCGGATGTTCCTGGACCGGTTCGCGCACCCCGACGGCCGGGCCCGGTTCGCGCCGGTGGAGCACCGGGACCCGGCCGAGACGCCCGGGCCCGGTTTCCCGTTGTACGCGACGACCGGGCGGGTCCTCGCCCACTACCAGTCCGGGGCGCAGACCCGCAGGGTGGCCCGACTGGCCGAGGCCGCGCCGGAGCCGTTCGTCGAGATGCACCCGGACACCGCGGCCCGCGCCGGGCTCGCCGACGGTCAGTGGGCCCTGGTGCGTTCGGCGCGCGGCGCGATGCGCGCGCGGGTGCGCTGCGAGCCCTCGCTGCGGACGGACACCGTGTTCGTGCCGTTCCACTTCCCGGGCGCGGGACGCGCCAACCTGATCACGCACCCGGCGCTCGACCCGCGCAGTCGGATGCCGGAGTTCAAGGTGTGCGCGGTACGGGTGGAGGCGGCGCCATGAGCACACCGGGAACCGAGCGGATCGTGGTCGTCGGATACGGCCCGGCCGCCCACCGCCTGGTGGAGCGGCTCGGCCGGCACGGTCACCGGGGTGAGGTCACCGTGCTGGGCGACGAGCCGGCGGGGGCCTACAGCCGCCCGCTGCTGACCTCGGTGCTCGACGGCACCCTCACCCCCGGGGCGCTCGCCCTGCCCGCCCCGCCCGAGGGCACCCACCTGCGGCTCGGGGTCACGGCCACGGCCGTCGACCGGCACCGGCGCCTGGTGCGCGGCAGCGACGGGCGGGCCTACCCCTACGACCGTCTCGTCCTCGCCACCGGCGCCGCTCCCCTGGTGCCCGACCTGCCCTGGGCCCGGGGCGCCGACGGGCGGCTCACGCCGGGCGTGCGGACGCTCAGGACGCTGGCGCACTGCGCGGACCTCGGCTCGGGCGACCCGGTGGCGGTGGTCGGCGGGGGCCCGCTGGCGGTCGAGGCGGCGCTGGCGCTGCGCCGTCGCGGCCGGGACGTCACCCTCGTGCACCGGGGCCGCTACCCGCTGGACCGGCATCTGGACGCCCGGGCGGGCGAGTCGCTGTCGGCGCGGCTGCGCGCCCTGGACGTGGCCCTGTGCACCGGCCGGACGGCCGAGGCCCGCACGGGCGGCAAGCTCCGTCTCGACGACGGCCGGTGGGTGGCCGCCGGCGAGGTCCTGCTGTGCACCGGGGTGGCGCCGCGCACCGCGCTGGCACGCGCCGCGGGGCTCGCGGTGCGCACGGGCGTCGTCGTCGACGACAAACTGCGCACCGCCGACCCGCGGGTCCACGCGCTCGGCGACTGCGCCGAACCCCCCGGCGGCACCGGCCCGCACTTCGGGCACACCGCCGCCTGGGAGCAGGCCGAGGCGCTGGCCGGGCTGCTGGCCGGCGGGCGGGACCGCTACACCGCCGCCGGACCCGTCGTACGCCTGAAGGCACCCGAGATGGACCTGGTGTGGCTCGGGGCGCCGGACGGGGCCGAGGAGACGGTGGTGTTCGCGGACGCCGCCCGCCGCCGGTACGCCCGGCTCTGGCTGCGCGACGGCCGCGTCCGCGGCGCGGTGCTGCTGGGGCTCGGCCGGGCCATCGCGGCGGTGGTACGCCTCTACCGGCGCGGCGAGCCGGTCCCCGCCGACCGGCTGGCCCTGCTGCTGGGGTCTCCGGTGGAGTACGCCGGCGAACGGCGGCCGGCCGACGCCGTGGTGTGCCACTGCGCCCACGTCACGGGCGCGGACCTGGCCGCCGCCTGGCGGGCGGGTGCCCGTACCGTGGCCGGGCTGGCCGCCGCCACCCGGGCGACCACCGGCTGCGGCGGCTGCGTCGGCGAGGTGCGCGGCTGGTGCGCGGCGTACGCACGCGGTACGGAGGCCCGATGAGTGGCGTCCTGGTCGTGGTCGGCCACGGGATGACGGGCCACCGGCTGGTGCGGGAGGTGCGCGACCGGGACCGGGAGGGCGCCTGGCGGGTGGTCGTCCTGGCCGAGGAGCCGGTGGCCGCCTACGACCGGATCGCCCTGTCCGCGCACGCCCGCGGCGCTCCGGCCGGCCGGCTGGCGCTGCCCGGCGCCGACTTCGCGGGCGACGAGCGGGTGGAGCTGCGGCTGTCCGCCCCCGTGGTGCGCATCGACCGGGCCGCCGCCACGGTGCGCTGCGCCGACGGCACGGAGGTGGGCTACGACGCGCTGGTCCTGGCGACCGGATCGCGGCCGTTCGTCCCGCCGGTGCCCGGTCACGACCTGCCCGGCTGCCACGTCTACCGCACGCTGGAGGACGTCGCCGCGATCCGCGCCGCCGTCCGGCCGGGGCGCGGCGCCGTGGTCGTCGGCGGGGGCCTGCTCGGGCTGGAGGCCGCGGGCGCGCTCGACGCGCTCGGCATGCGGACGCACGTGGTGGAGGCGGCGCCGTGGCTGATGCCGCTCCAGATGGACGAGGGCGGCGGTGCCGTGCTCGGGCGGCTGCTGGCCCGGCGCGGGGTGCGCGTCCACTGCGGTGCCGGGCTGCGGTCGGTCGACGCGGGCGCGGACGGCTCGGTGCGGTCGGTGACGCTCGCCGACGGGTCGGTCCTCGGCACCGGCCTGGTGGTGTTCGCCGCCGGTGTGCGCCCGCGGGACGAGCTGGCCGCCGGCGCCGGCCTGGCCACCGGCGGCCGGGGCGGTTTCCTGGTGGACGCCCGCTGCCGTACGGCGGACGCACGGATCTGGGCGGTCGGCGAGTGCGCGGCGGTCGAGGGCCGGTGCTACGGCCTGGTGACGCCGGGCTACCGGATGGCCGAGGCGGTGGCCCGGCAGCTCACCGGCGAGCGGGACGCCGGGTTCGCCGGGGCCGAGCTGTCGACCCGGCTGAAGCTGGTGGGGATCGAGGTGGCCAGCTTCGGGGACGCGCACGCGCGCACCGAGGGCGCCGTCGAGTTCGTCCGGGCCGACCTCGGCGGCGACCGCTACGCCAAGCTCGTCCTCGACAGTTCGGCGACCACCCTGGTCGGCGGCGTCCTGGCCGGGGACACCGCCGCCTACGCCGCCCTGCGGTCCCTGCTCGGCCGGCGGCTGCCCGCCGCGCCGGACGAGCTGCTCACCGCCGCCTGAACCAGCCGGCGTCCGCACACCCCGCGCCCCCGGCCCGGTGGTCCGCCGGGCCGGGGGCGCGGGGTGCGGTGACCGGTCCGCGGGCTCAGGCGCCCAGGGAGGCGCCGCCGTCGACGGTCAGGGCGTGCAGGGTGATCTGCTCGGCCGCGTCGGAGAGCAGGAAGGCCACCGCCGTGGCGACGTCCGCGGGCAGGGCGATCCGGCCCAGCGGGATGCCCACCCGGTACTTCTCCGGATCACCCGCCAGCGTCCGCCGCGCCCCCGACTCGTCGCTCCACATGGACCGCAGCATCGGGGTGTCGGTGGACCCCGGCGCCACGACGTTGCACCGCACGCCGAAGCGGGCCACCTCCAGCCCCAGGGACTTGGTGAACATCGCCGCGGCCGCCTTGGAGGCGGCGTACGCGGCCATGTCGGCGCGGGGCGTGGCCGCCGCGTTGGACGCCACGGTCACGACCGCGCCCCGGGACCGCGTCACCATCCGGCCGACCACCGCCCGGGACACGTGGAAGACACCGTGGACGTTGACGTCGAAGGTCGTACGCCAGTCCGCGTCGTCGTAGGAGACGACCTCGCCGAGCCGCAGCACACCGGCCGCGTTGACGAGCATGTCGACCGGGCCGAGTCCGTCCTCGATCCGGGCGACGGTCTCCTCCACCTCGCCGCTGTCGGTGACGTCGGTGGGGAAGGCGGTGACCGCCAGGCCCTCCGCCACGAGTTTCCCGGTCCGCTCCCCGAGCCGCTCCCCGTCCCGGTCCAGGGCCGCGACGACGGCGCCGCGGCCGGCCAGCTCCCTGACGACGGCCTCTCCGATGCCGCCGGCCGCGCCGGTGACCAGGGCCACGCGTCCTTCCATGTCTGCGACCTCCATCATCGCTCAGTCGGTCCAGGCCGTCACGACGGACACCGCCTGATCCGGAGTCAGACGCGGGTCGCAATGGCTGGTGTAGACGTCCCCCACCCGTCCGATGTCGCCGGCGTGGCGCGCGCACTCGGTGACGTGGTCGGGCGTGGTCTCCAGGTGCAGGCCGCCGGCCACACCGCCGGCCGACTCCACGGCGCGCTTGAAGGCCCGCACCTCGCGTTCGATGGTGGTGACCAGGCGGGTCTTGTGCCCCGACGGGGTGCGGACGGTGTTGCCGTGCATCGGGTCGGTGAGCCAGATCACCGGGTGGCCCGCCGCGCGCACCGCGCGGACCAGGGGCGGGAGCCGTTCGGCGGCGTGGTCGGCGCCCATCCGCGCGATCAGGGTGAGCCGGCCGGGTTCGCGCCCGGGGTCCAGGCGCTTGCACAGGGCGAGCAGTTCGTCCTCGGTCATGGCGGGCCCCACCTTGCAGCCGACCGGGTTGCCGACCTTGGCGAGCAGGGTGACGTGGGCTCCGTGGACCTGACGGGTGCGCTCTCCGATCCACGGGAAGTGGGTGGAGGTGAGCAGCAGCTCACCGGAGGGCTGCTCCCGCACCATGGGCACCTCGTAGTCGAGCAGGAGCGCCTCGTGGCTGGTCCACACGGTGGACTCCGCGTGCGGGCGGCGGACGCCGTGCCAGCCGAGGTTCCGGGCGATCTCACTGGCCGCCATGTAGCCGGTGAGCAGCCGCAGCGGGTCCGGTCTGCGGCTCTCCGCGTCCGGCGCGGGCGAGTTGACCATGTGGCCGCGGTAGACGGGCAGTTCGACACCGCCGACGATCTCCGTGTCGCTGGTGCGCGGCTTGCCGAACTGCCCCGCGATGCGGCCGACGCGGACCACGGGCCGGCGGGTGATCAGCTTCAGGGCCCCGGCGAGCAGGTCCAGTACGGCGGCCTTGCGGTGGACGTGTTCGGGTGTGCTTTCGTCGGGGTCCTCGGAGCAGTCGCCGGCCTGCACGACATGGGCCTCGCCCGCGGCGACGCGGGCGAGCTGGTCCCGCAGGACACGTACGTCGTCCGCGCGGACCAGCGGCGCGCGCAGGGAGAGCTCCTTGCGGATCAGCTCGGTCTGCACGAGGTCGTCCCACCTGGGCTGCTGCGACGCGGAGGTGAGGCATATGTCGTCCAGAGTGTTGTCCACTGAAGATCTCCGAAGGGTGCGGGACGGGTACGGCCGGACGGGTCGCGGAACGGGCTGGCGGTCGGTCATCGCGCGGGGGAGCCGCCGGGGGCGATCCGGATGCCGGTCCCGTACTCGACGACTGTCTTCGGCATCGCTCTTCGTCTCCTCGGTATCTGTCCAGACGGGCACGTGAGCTGTGACGCCCTGTCACTCGTGGCGGGCTCGGCGGGTCACGGCCGCGGCCGGGGGCGGACGGCCTGTCGCTCCTCGGAGAGGAAGGTGCCGACGAGGCGGCGGCTCAGGAACGTCGGTGAAGGCGGTTCCATGCTGTGGATTCAGGACAGACGCGGCAACAAACGCCCGGCCACTTCGTCATGTCGCGGGCACGCGCGCACGACCGCGGCCCCCTGGGCTCCCGGGCCGAGGGGTGCGGTCGCGGCCGGTGGCCGGTCGCGGCGGGATCCGGAAGGGGCGTCCCGTGGGCCGGTGGCGCCGCCCTCAGGACTCGCGCCGGCCCGCGGGCCGGGGCTCCGGCACCGGGCGGGCCAGCCAGGGCGCGTGGTAGTCGCGCAGCCACTCCGCCCCGCTGCGGCGCAGCCGGCTGAGGGACGTTCCCGGCTCACGCAGCAGCCGGCCCTCGGAGGCGGTGCTGCGCAGCCCCAGCACCCGGGCCGCCTGCGCGGCGACCTGCCGGTGCCCCGCCGGGGACAGGCACAACGCGCCGTCCTCCCAGGCGCGGTGCTCCTGCAGCGCGCGCAGCGACCACAGATCCACCACCGGGCAGTGGAACCGGTCGGCGATGGCCCGTACGTGCGCGGTGTACGTGGCGGTCCTGCCGCGCAGATGGCGCAGTCCCGGCAGGGCACGCGGATCGACGCCGGTGAACAGCAGTACGGTGCCGGCGTGGGCGGACAGTTCCGCCACCGCCTCCTCGGTGCGTTCCGCCACCGCGTCCGGGTCGCCCCCGGCGAGCAGCAGGTCGGCGTTGCCCGCGCTGAAGCTGACCAGGTCGGGCGGGTACCGCCGGACGACGGCCAGTTGCTCGGCCCCGGCCCGGTCCCGGAACCGTCCGCGCGCCGGTCTCCGGTAGTGCAGCACACCGTCGGGCCGCTCCTCGGCGAGCAGCACGGCGAGCCGGTCCGCCCAGTCGGTCGACGCGCCGTCGGCCGCGCGGACGACGCCGCGGTCCGCGTCCAGAGTCTCGCCGACGACCGTGTACGACTCGATGCGGCGCCTGTCACCCGTTCTGCATGGTGTGGTCACGTCGGGACTTCTCACTCTCGGGCCCTGCGGGCGCGTCCGCCACCTCGGCGGACAGCGGGGAGCGGAGCCACCGGCTCGCCGGCGGCGGCAGGTGATCCGGTACTCCGGGAATCCGTCAGGCATGGTCCGGCCATTTGCCGGTGAACGCTAGGAGGTCTGGTCCGAATCTGTCACCTAGCGGCGCTCGTACAGGCCGTTTCCCGCCGGTTTCCGCCGTACCCGGTGGTCCGGCCACACCCCTCGCCGCCGGTGCGGCCGGCCGTCCCGGCCCGGCGCCGCGCCCGGTGGGCCCGCTGGTGGCACGGGCACCGGCCGGCCCCGCAACGGGGTGTCCGCCGCACCTCGTGCCGGGCCGGGTCCGGACCTGACGGTGGTCTCCGCAGCCGCGGGGCTGTCCGACCGGATGGAGAGCGTTGTGAACACGTCTGCAGTCAGGCGGGAGACTTTCGCCGAACCGGGCCTGAAGCGCCTTCGAGTCCACGAACTCACCGGCAGCGCGGTCTGCGACGACGCCGTCACCGAACTGGGTGCCGCGCTCTTCTCCACGTTCCGCAGGAAGGACCAGCGCCTGAAGGCCGACCAGTATCTGCGGGGGCTGCTGTTCGCCAAGGGGCGCAAGTCGATCCGCAACATCGCCGCGCATGTCGGCGGTGCCGCCGCCGAGCAGAGCCTGCACCACTTCATCTCCAGCTCGACGTGGGACTGGCGCCCGATCCGGACCGAACTGGCGGGGTATCTGGAGCGGACGGCGGCGCCCCGGGCGTGGGTGGTGGGCCCGCTGCACATCCCGAAGGCCGGGGAGCACTCGGTGGGCGTGGACCGGCTGTTCGCCCCGCGACTGGGCCATATGTTCCGGGGGCAGCAGGCGTTCGGTCTGTGGTTCGCCGCGGAGGAGATGAGCGTCCCGGTCAACTGGCGGCTGCTGCTGCCCGAGCCGTGGGTCGAGGACCACGAGCGGCGGGAGCGGGCGGAGGTGCCCCGGGAGGCCGGCCGGGAGACCCCGGAGGAGTGCGCCGTCGCGGTGGCCCTGGACACCGCCCGGTACGGGAACGTCACGCGCCGGCCGGTCCTGCTGGACCTGCGCGGCGGCGCCGTCCGTCCGGCGCTGGCGCAACTGGCCCGGGCCCGGGTGCCCGTCGTCGGCCGGATCGGCGCCTCCTGCCGGCTGACGGTGGCGGACCGGTCCCTGCCCGGTTTCGGCGCGGGGCCGCTGCCCGCCCAGCAGATCATGGAGTCGACCAAGGGGCTGCGCCGGCCGGTGCACTGGCTCGACCCGGCGCGGCCGCACGCCTCGCACACCTCCCTCGCCTCCGTGGTACGGGTGTCGCTGCTGGACCCGCAGATGGGCCGGCAGCGGCCGATGCTGCTGCTCGGCGAGTGGCGCGACCCGCGCCGCCCGCCGGTCCGGTTCTGGCTGACCGACCTGATGAGCGCGCCGGTCGCGCCGCTGCTCCGGCTGACGAAGCTGACCCGCCGGGTGGACCGGGACTACGCCGAGACCGGCGAGGAGGTCGGGCTGCGGGACTTCGTGGGGCGGTCCTTCCGGGGCTGGCACCGGCACATCACCCTGGCCTCCGCGGCCCACGCGGCGGCGGTGCTCTCCACCGGCGGCCTCGGCCTGGAGGACGTGGCCTAGGGCACGGGCGGCGCGGAGCGCCCCGCGCCGCCCGTGCCGTGCCGTGCCGGGTCAGTCGTTCAGCGGTTCGATCGACTGGGGGTGGCGGAAGAAGTTCCGCGGGTCCCACTCGGTCTTGACGCGCCGCAGCCGGGGGTAGTTGTCCTTGTAGTACAGCTCGTGGCAGGAGACGCCGGACCGGTTGAAGTCCGGGTCGCTGAGGTCGTTGTCCGGGTAGTTGATGTAGCAGCCGTCGGTGACGTCGTTCGGCACCGGGACGCCGCCCGTGTCGGCGTACAGGTCCTGGTACAGCGACCGCAGCCAGGTCACGTTCCGCTCGTCGTCCTCGGCCCGGTGCCAGTAGGACTCGAAGTACACCAGCCACAGGGCGTCGCGGTGGGCGGCCGCGGTGTCGGCGTCGTCCAGCGCGCTGATCCGCCCGCGCACGGAGTTGATGACCAGGAAGCTGTACGGGTTGGGGTTGACCGTCTTGGTGAGGTACCGGTAGATGGTCCGCACCTGGTGCTCGGGGAAGGCGTCCTTCATGTAGGTGGACTTGTGGGACGTCCGCAGACTGGGGCTGGTGATCGTCTCGCCGGCCGTCATGGTCTGCGCGGTGGCCTTCAGGAACGGCTGTTCCGTGATGGTGGTGCGCTGCGGCTGGACGCCGAGCGAGCCGGCCACGAACGCGAGGAAGTCGTCCACCAGCCTGCGGGCGTCCGGCACGGTGGAGTCGATCTGCGCGACCACGTTGAAGGTGCCGGAGTCGGCGTGCTGGAGGAAGATCCAGTGGCCGAGGTCGATGTAGGGCGAGTCGAGGCTGCCGTGGGTCTTGGACCAGTCGGCGTAGCGGGCCATGAAGGTGGCGAAGGCTTCCTCGGTGATCTGCTCCCACGACCAGGCCGCGAAGATGGAGAAGACCGTGGACGGCGCCTTCGGCAGCAGAGCGCCCGGGCCGCCCTCGGCTCCGCGGCTGCGCATCCAGAAGCGGGTGACGACACCGAAGTTGCCGCCTCCCCCGCCGGCCACGGCCCAGGCCAGGTCGTGGTGGGGGTCCTCGGGGTCGCGGGTGGCGACGACCGCGCGCACCTCGCCCCGCTCGTCCACGGTGACGATCTCGACGGCGTAGAGGTGGTCGCTGAGGATGCCGTGCTTGCGCGAGAGGATGCCGTACCCGCCGCCGGAGAAGTGGCCGCCGGCGCCCGTGGCGTAGCAGCCGCCGCCGGGGAGGGTGACGCCCCAGCCGATGTGCAGGGTCTCGTAGATCTTCAGCAGGGTGGCACCGGGCTCCACCACGAAGGCGCCGCGGTCCTCGTCGAAGCCGACGTGGTTCATCAGCCGCAGATCGATGATGATCTCCGTCTCGTCGTTGAAGACGAGGTTCTCGAAGCAGTGCCCGCCGCTGCGGACGGCGACGCGCTTGCCGTCGCGGACCGCCTCCCGGACGATCTCGACGACCTGTTCGGTGGTGGACGGCAGGCGGATCGCCTCGGGGGAGGCCACGTGCCGGTTGTTGCCGTGGCCCCTGATCATGTCGGGGTAGCGCGCGTCGTCGGGTGTCACCGTGGGGATGGCCCCGGTGTGACGGCGCGGCGCGGCCTCCTGGGGGGTGGCCGGAGCCGGGTGATCGCTGGTTACGGTGGTGTTCACTCGGTTCACGCTCCCGTTCCGTGAGCTGTCCGTGCGACGGGCTCCTTTGCTCGCCGCGCCTCCAGCCTCGGCGCCCGGTGCGGGACGTTCCGGAACTCCCCCGGATTGTTTGTCAAGTACACCGATCTAGGCTGCCGCGAGGCGGTGGGGACCAGCCAACGGAAGATGATTTCCGGTCGCGCGGGCCCTCTCACCTGCCCTCGTCCGCCGCCCGGGACCCGCCGCGCTCCCGCAGCGCCGCCCGGGTCCGCAGCAGCCGCAGCGCCAGATGCACCTCCAGTGCCTGGCCCGGCTTCTGCCAGTCGGTGCCGAGCAGTTCGGTGATCCTCTCCAGCCGGCGCGAGACGGTGTTGGGGTGCACGTGCAGCGCCTCGGCGGCGTTGGTGGGGCTGCCGCCGGAGGCGAAGTACGCCTCCAGCGTGCGGGTGAGGTCGGTCAGTCGCTCCGCGTCGTAGGCGAGGACGGGGCCGATGGCCAGGTCGATGAAGTCGTCCACGTCGTAGTCGTCGGAGAGCAGCAGGCCGAGGAAACCGAGGTCCTGGGCGGAGGCGGCGCAGCCCACGCCGTCGAGGGCGGTGAGCGCGTCCAGGCAGCGCAGGGCCTCGCGGTGCATCCGGGCGACGCTGGCGGCTCCCCAGTCGGGTCCGGCCGCGCCCACGGAGACCGGGTGTCCGAGCAGGGGGGTGAGTTCGCCGACGACGGCGCGGGCGGCGGCGGAGGCGTCCGTGCCGGGCAGCAGCAGGACGATGCAGCCGCCCTGCACGGTCTTCAGGCCGGACATCCGGTAGGCGTAGGAGGAGGCCCACACCACGGCCCTGCCCTGTTCACCGCCCTCGGGCCGGGCGACGACCAGGACGTGCGGCTGGTCCAGGTCGACGTCCAGCCGGCGGGCCCGCTGGGCCGTCTGGTGCGGGGGGTGCGCGGAGGAGGACACGGCCAGCAGCTCGTCGAGGAGGTCGTCGCGCACCGGGCCCTCGGCGGCCGCCGCGCTGCGCTGCATCAGCAGGTGCACGGCGAACGCCTGCGCGGTGGTCTGCAGCAGCGAGCTGTCCTGCCCCACCAGTTGGGCCACCGGCCGCAGCACCACGACGCCGAGGTCCTCCGTGCCCGCGGTGACGGGAGCCACCCAGGTGTGGTCGTCGGCCTGTACGGGGCCGCGCCGGGCGTGCGTGGCCAGTACGGCCCTGGCCACCGCCTCCTCGTCCAGGTCCGGTATCTCCCCGCCGGCCGCCAGCACCCGGCCGGCCGGGTCGCGCATCTGCAGGGTGCCGTCCAGGGCGTCGCCGGCGGCCTTGGCCACGGTGGTCAGGTCCGCTCCGGCGACCAGCAGGCTCATGATCCGGCCGTACGCCTCCGCGAGCTGTTCCAGACGGGCCAGGCTGGAGCGCGCCCGGAACCCGTCGAGTTCGAGTTCGGCCACCTGTTCCTGGGTCTGCTGGAGCAGGCCGGTCTTCTCGATCGCCACGGCCGCGAGGTCGGCGAGGGAGCAGATCAGACCGATCTCGTCGGGCGTGTAGTGGCGCACCTTGCGGTCGGCCCCGTACAGGACGCCCACCGCGCTGTCGCCGCAGCGCAGCGGGACGGCCATGAGGGCGTGCAGTCCCTCGGCCTCGACCACCCGGTCGAGGCTCTCGGTGTGCTTGATGGAGTCGTCGTCGAGGTAGTCGGCCGTCCACAGCGGGGCGCCGGTGATCAGAGCCTGATGGCCGAGGCCGCTGCCGCTCTCGACCCGCAGTCCGGTGTTGAGCGCGGTGGTGGCGCCCTCCGAGGTGTGGATGACCATGTCCTCGTCGTCGCCCCGCAGGGCGACGTAGGTCATGTCGAAGTGGAGCAGCAGCCTGACCCGCCGCGTGATCACGCTCAGCAGCGTGTCCAGGTCGTACGGGAACGTCAGGTCACGCGCGGTGTCGACCAGCGCGGCGAAGCCGGCCTCGCGCTGCCGTCTGCGGTCCAGGGCGGCGTGCACCTCCCGGGCGAGCTGCACCGCCCGTTCGACGCGGGCCAGTTCCGCCGGGTCCGGGGCGCTGCGGCGCACGCGGTGCAGCAGCGTGTCCAAACGGCTGGACGGTGCCTCTTCCGCCAGGAGGGAGAGGACGGCGAGGACGGCATCGTCCTCGTCCCCGGGTATGCGAAAGCCCGACATGTTCCATCCCCCGTTCGTCGAACCGAGCATGGCTCGGCGCGGCCGAACCTAGTTCGCCCGACTTCGGCGCGTCAACGCCGCGCTGGACCGTTTCCGCAGCGCTGTGCCGGGAGCACCGCCCCGGTGCCCCCGCGGTGTTCCGGGACCACCTTCCTGCCGGGCGCCGCTCTGCCCGAGGCTCGTGCCCCCGGCGCGGGGCCGATCGGCTCCGCCACTGGAAGGGGACCGCCTTGCAGATCCGAAGCCACCTACGTTCGCTGGAGCGCAGCCGGACGGCGCGCACCGACCCCGACCGGCCGCGCCGCTTCACCATGCGGGGCCGCGAGTGGGATCTGCTCCCGGACGTGTTCGCCCCGCCGTACTCGGCGTCGACGGACGCGGCCATGGAGCTGCTCGGGTTCATGGCGGGGACCCAGGCCCCGCGGCAGGGGTCGTTCCTGGAGATCGGCTGCGGTACCGGCATCATCGCGGTGAGCGCGGCGCTGGCGGGCTGCGAGCGGGTGCTCGCCACCGACATCAACCCCCGGGCGGTGGACAACGCGGCGCTCAACGCGCTCCGGCACGGCGTCGCCGACCGGGTCCGCGCCCTGCACAGCGACCTGTTCGACGCGATCGGGGCGGACCAGCGCTTCGACACCGTGTACTGGCACTCCAACTTCGTCCTGGCCCCGGCCGATCACCGCTACGAGTCGGTCCACGACCGCGCCTACGTGGACCCGGGCTACGCGGCCCACCGCCGGTACCTGCGGGAGGCGCCCCGCTGGACCACCCCGGGCGGTTCGGTGCTGCTGCACTTCAGCGACCGCGGTGACCTGGACCGGCTGCATGAGCTGGCCGACGCGTCCGGCCGGAGGCTGGAGGTGCTGCGCCGCACGCGCATGCGGGAGGGCACCGAGCTGGTGGAGCACATGCTGATCAAGGTGTCACCGGTCCGGGCGGACGCCGACCCGGACGGGGCACGCCCGGGTCCCGGGGCCGCACGGCCGGTCCGCGGCTCCGGCTGAGTCCTGCGGCCCGACCCCCGCGCGGACGCCGCGTCCGCTTCCGCCGACCCCATGACGCAGAACGGGACAGACAGACCATGCGCATCCTGCTCGTCGACAACTACGACTCGTTCACCCACAACCTCGTCCACCACCTGGCCCGGATCACCGGCCGCGAACCGGTGATCGTCCCCAACGACGACCCCGCGTGGCACCCGGGGCGGCTCGCCGAGGCCGACGCCGTCGTGCTGTCGCCCGGCCCCGGGACGCCGGAGCGCGCCGCCGACTTCGGGATCTGCCGGGAGCTGGTGGAGCGCTGCGAACTCCCGCTGCTCGGTATCTGCCTGGGCCACCAGGGCGTGGCCCTCGCCCACGGCGCGGCCGTCGTCCGGGCGCCCGAGCCCCGCCACGGCCGGCTGTCGCCGGTGCTGCACCACGGGGAGGAGCTGTTCGCCGGTATCCCCTCGCCGTTCGAGGCGGTGCGCTACCACTCGCTGGCCGTGACCGACCTGCCCGGGAGCCTGGAGGGCACGGCGTGGACACCGGACGGCGTCCTGATGGGGCTCAGACACCGCGGCCGGCCGATGTGGGGGGTGCAGTTCCACCCGGAGTCGATCCTGACGCGGCACGGCGAGAAGCTGCTGGGCAACTTCGTGGAGCTGGCCCGCCGGTGGCACGCGGAGCGCCCCGCCGGAGCGCGGGTCGCGCCACCGGCGACATCGGTGGCATCGGTCGCACCGGCGGCATCGGCGACACCGGTGGCACCGGCGACATCGGTGGCGCCGGCGACATCGGTGGCGCCGGCGGCCGTTCCGGCCGGGGACCGCCCGGTCCGTGAACTGAGTCTCGTCGTCGACCGGCTGGACACCCGGTGGAGCGAGGAGGCCGTCTTCGCCGAGCTGTTCGGCGCGGGCGAGCACGCCTTCTGGCTGGACAGCGCCACCGGCCGGCCCTCCCGCGGGGCGCTGGGCCGCTTCTCCTTCATGGGGGACGCCTCGGGACCGCTGGCCCGGATCGCCGAGGCCGACGTGTGGACGAACACCACCACCGTGCGGTCCGCGGCGGGCACCGAGGTGGTCTCCGGGGACTTCCTGACCTGGCTGGACCGCGATCTCGCCGCCCTGCGGACGACCCGGCCGGAGCTGCCCTTCGACTTCGCCCTCGGCTGGGTCGGCTATCTGGGCTACGAGCTCAAGGCCGAGTGCGGCGGCCGCGCGGCGCACCGGGCGGCGGAGCCGGACGCCGTCATGGTCTTCGCCGACCGCGCCGTGGCGTTCGACCACGCCACCGGGACCACGTACCTGCTCGCGCTCGCCGAGGGGGACGACCGCGCGGCCGCCCGCCGCTGGACCCGGCGGACCGCCCGCCGTCTGCAGCGGCTCGCCGGCCGACCGCCCGCCGAGGCGCCCGGTGCCGTCCCCGGTGCCGAACTGACCCTGCGGCACGGCCGGGAGGCGTATCTGCGCCTGGTCGAGGCGGCCCAGCGGGAGATCGCCGCGGGCGAGAGCTACGAGGTGTGCCTGACCAACATGGCCGAGGCGCGGGGCACCTTCGACCCGTGGCCGAGCTACCGGCTGCTGCGCCGGATCAGCCCCGCGCCGTACGGTGCGCTGCTCGCCTTCGGGGAGCTGTCGGTGCTCAGCACCTCCCCCGAGAGGTTCCTGCGGATCGGCGCGGACCGCCGGGTGGAGTCGAAGCCGATCAAGGGGACCCGGCCGCGCGGGGCCACTCCGGAGGAGGACGCCGCGCTGGTGGCGGAGCTGCTGACGGACGAGAAGGACCGGGCGGAGAACCTGATGATCGTGGACCTGGTCCGCAACGACCTCGGCCGGTGCGCCCGGACCGGGTCGGTGGCGGCCGACGAGATCTTCCGGGTGGAGACCTACGAGACGGTCCACCAGTTGGTCAGCACGGTCCGCGCCGAGCTGCGGGAGGACCGCTCCGCCGTGGACTGCGTGCGGGCCGCCTTCCCGCCGGGGTCGATGACGGGGGCACCGAAGATCCGGACCATGGAGATCATCGACGAGTTGGAGGGCGGGCCGCGCGGGGTGTACTCGGGGGCGATCGGCTACTTCTCGCTGTCGGGCGCGGCCGACCTCGGCGTGGTGATCCGCACGGCGGTGCTCAGCCCCGGCCGGCTCCGCTACGGCGTGGGCGGCGCGGTGATCGCCCTGTCCTCGCCGGAGGGCGAGTTCGAGGAGACGGTGGTCAAGTCCAGGCCGCTGCTGGCGCTGAGCGGGGGCACGTTCCCCAGGGGCCGGACGCCGGGAGCGGACCGGGAGCCCGCGGCCCGGGCCGGTGCGGGGGCACACTGACCCACCGCGGGCCCCCGGCGGTCCGGGGGCGGGAAGCCGGGGCGCGGCCGGGCAGGGACGGAGGCGTTCCCACCCGGCCGCGGGCCGGCGCGGCGGCGTCAGCCGACGAGCATCCCCTTGGCGAGTTCGGTCAGCCGGGCGGCCACGATGCGCAGGCCGCCCCGGGTGAGCACGGACTCCGCGTGGAACTGCATCGAGGTGAAGTTCGGTGCGCGCAGGGCGTGCACCTCGCCGGTGCGCGCGTCGCGGCTGACCTCCACCACCGTGCCGTCGGGCGCGTCGAACGCGTCACTGGGGCAGTGCGCGGCGAACGTGTTGTAGAAGCCGACGTGTTCGCGGCTGCCGAACAGGTCGATCTCCCGCTGGACCCCCTGGTTGGGCACCTCCCGGCGGCGCAGCCGCAGCCCCAGGCGCTCGCTGAGCACCTGGTGGCTCAGGCACACGGCGAGGAACGGCCTGCGCTCGTCGAGGAGCGTCCCGATCGCCGAGTGCAGATGGGCGATCTTGGGGTGGGAGGTGTCGCGCGGGTCGCCGGGCCCGGGCCCCATCACGACGAAGTCATGGCCGTCGAAGGAGTACGGCTCGTCGAAGCGGCGCACGGTCACCGCCAGGTCCAGGGAGCGCAGTTGCTGCGCGATCATGGCGGTGAAGGTGTCCTCGGCGTCCACGACGAGGATGCGGCGGCCGGCCAGCTCCGTGCCCGGCGGTGTGCGCGCGGGACGGTCGGCGAGCCAGAAGTCGGCGATCGGGGCGTTGCGTTCGGCGAGCGCGGCACGGACCCGGGGGTGGTCGGCGAAGCGTGCCGGGCCGCCGTCCTCCAGGGCGCCGACGAGGGCCGCCGCCTTGGCGCGGGTCTCGGCCACCTCGGAGTCCGGGTCGGAGTGGCGCACCAGGGTGGCGCCGACCCCGATGCGCAGCTTCCCGTCGTCCTCGATCTCCGCGGTGCGGATCAGGATGGCCGAGTCCATGGTCCGCCCGCCGTCCGCGGCCCGGCCGATCAGGGCGGCGACCCCGCTGTAGTAGCCGCGGCCGTGCGGTTCGTACTCGGCGATGACGCGGCAGGCGCTCTCCAGCGGGCTGCCGGTGACGGTGGGCGCGAACATGGTCTCGCGCAGGATCTCCCGGGGATCGCGGTCGGTGCGCCCCTCGATGAAGTACTCGGTGTGCGCCAGGCGCGCCATCTCCTTGAGGTACGGCCCCACGACCCGGCCGCCCCGGTCGCAGATCCGCGCCATCATCTTCAGTTCCTCGTCGACCACCATGTACAGCTCCTCGGCCTCCTTGCGGTCGGCGAGGAAGGACATGACGCCGTCCAGCGTGGGGCCGGTGACCGGGTAGCGGTAGGTGCCGCTGATCGGGTTCATGACGGCCGTGCCGGCGTCCAGGCTGACGTGCCGCTCGGGCGAGGCCCCGACGAAGGTGCGGTCGCCGGTGTGCACGACGAAGGTCCAGTAGGCGCCCTGCTCCCGCTCCAGCAGGCGGCGGAAGAGGGCCAGGGCGCGGTGCACCCCGTAGTCGGTGATCTCGGCGGTGAAGGAGCGCTTGATGACGAAGTTGGCGCCCTTGCCGGTGCCGATCTCGTCGGTGACGACCTTGCGGACGATCTCCGCGTAGGCGACGTCGTCCACGTCGAAGCCGCTGCCGCGCAGCTCTATGGGGGCGTCGGGGACGCGCCGCAGCACCTCGGTGAGCGGCACCCGCTGCTGCTCGGTGACGCTCAGGGCGAGCAGCGGGGCTCCGTCGTCGACGCAGTCGAAGCCGCGTTCGGCGATCTGGCGGTACGGCAGGAGGGCCAGCACCTCCTGGTACGGGGTGCCGGTGGCGGCGCCCGACGCCGGTACCGGCAGGTCGTCGAGGGTGCGGGGCCGGGTGACCGTGCCGAGCAGCACGTCGAGGGAGCCCGGGCCGGCGGTCTCGGGACGGTGCAGGACGGCGAAGGCCGGGGGGTGCGGGGCCAGGACGCGGCCGAGCAGGTCGGCGGCGGATGCGCCGGCCGGAGTCCCGTCGTTTCCGGTCATCCCATGATCTCCTTGGTGGTGGTGACGACGGCGCAGCGCCGGGCCGCGTAGTGGACGGCCATCCAGTGGTCGTCCTCGGTGAAGTCCGCGACGGCGTCGGCGACCAGGAAGGTCTCGATGTCGTTGGTGAACGCGTCGACGGCGGTCATCAACACGCCCACGTGCGCGTAGACACCGCAGACGATGAGCTGGTCCCGCCCGTGCGCGCGCATCCGCTGCAGCAGTTCCGTCCTGAAGAACGCGCTGTAGCGCCACTTGGTGAACCGCCAGTCGCCGGGCGCGGGCGCCAGCTCGTCGATCACCTCCCGGTCCTCGGCGGCGGTGCGCATGCCGGGCCCCCACACATCGGCCAGGAGCCCGCGCTGCTCCGGCGTCATGCGGCCGGGCTGCGCGGTGTAGGCGACGGGGATGCCCCGCGCGGCGCAGTGCCCGCGCAGCGCGGCGGCGTTCGCCACCAGTTCGGTGCGCAACTGTCCGGAGAAGGGCCGCAGGAAGTAGCGCTGCATGTCGTGGACGAGCAGTACCGCCCGGCCGGGGTCGACGGACCACCGCGGCACGCTGGCCGGCAGGGCGGAGCCGAGCGGCAGGGGGTAACTGTCGATGGACGGCAGACCGGCCATGGAGATCCTCTCGTCAGACGTGGACCGGACACCCCGGACGCGGGGCGGGAGGCGGGGCTTCTCCCGCGAACGGCTGGCTGTTGTGCCGATTCTGTGGAGCGGTGCCCGGTGGGCCAACGGATCGGCTTGGACTACGTCAAGTGGCGCACGGTCCGTCGGGCGGAGGTGCGGGGCCGGAGCCGACGACGGGGGCGCACAGCGGCCCGAGGGGGTCCGACGGCGGTCGTCGGGCCCCCTCGGGCCGGGGCTGCGCACAGGGTGCGCGGGCGGCGGGCGCCGCGGTGATGACGGTGGGTCAGGGCCGGCCGAGCGGCACGGTACGGCCCCTGCCCGCCGCTGTGCCGTACCGCGCGACCGCGGCCGGGCGGTCGTACGGATCCGGCACGAAGCGCACCGGCGGGCGGGGGCCGGGGCGCGGGATCCGGGCGGTGACGAGGACGCGGGACGACGCCGACGGCTGGACCAGCCGCTGGTAGGCCGCGAGCGCCTCGCCCTGGTCGGCGCACCGCTCCAGGGCGGCGGGGAGCTGGTCGCGCACCCGGCAGGGCACCTGCACCCCGGGCAGGTCGGCGGCGAGTTCGCGGTGGCGGCCCAGCCGCAGTTCCGCCTCGACCCACTGTCCGAACGCCCGGTCCCGGGACTGCCGCAGACGGTCGATCTGGGCGGTCAGGTGCGGGCCCGGCGTGAGGTCGGCGAACGGCTCGCCGCGCCACAGCCCGAGGGCCTCCCGCAGGCGGCGCGCCGCGGTGACCAGGTCGCCGACGGCCAGCGCCCGGTAGCCGGCGCCGGCGGCCCGCTCGAACTCCCAGGCGTCGCTGGTGACTTCGTCGCCGCGGAGCTGGTACCCGCCGGGCATGTCGGCCAGGATGTCGGCGGCCCGCCGGTCGCAGCGGCTGCGTGCCGACCCGGTCCGCTCGCGGCCGCGCAGGGCGGCGGCGATCAGTTCGCGCAGCTCGCCGACGTAGGACTGCAGCATGGCCTTGGCCTGGTGGGGCGGCCGGTCGGGCCAGAGGTCCTCGACCAGGAGCCCGCTGGGGACGACACGGCCGGCGAGCATCGCCAGTAACGCCAGCACCTGCCGAGGCTCGGCCGCCACGGGCGTGACGGGTGTGCCACCCTCCGTGACGACGAGCACCCCCAGAACCTTGATGTCCATGTCCCCCTCCTTGGACGGTGATCGTGAATCCGACCGCACCGGCTACATCACCAAAGACTCGCAAAATAGTAGTGAACTTTTTCTTTTTTCGTAAGTCCGGTCCGCGCCCCGTCGGCGGCCGATTTGTAGTAGTGATGACGGCTACGGGGGGTGTGGCACACCGGCGGCGGCGGACGGCTGCCGGAAGTGGGGGAGGAAGGGTTTCCGGTGAGACAGGCACGAGCCGCCCGGACACGTCAGGCCCTGGTGCGGGCGGCCGCGGAGGAGTTCGACCACCGTGGCTACGCCGGCGCGTCGCTGACCCGGATCAGCCGTGCCGCGGGCGTCTCCATGGGCGCCCTCAGCTTCCACTTCGCCAGCAAGCAGGAGCTGGCCGAGGCGGTGCGGGCGGAGGGCGAGGAGATCACCCGGGCGGTGGTGGAGCGGGTGTCCGAGGACCGCGAGCCGGCCCTGCGGGCCGCGGTGGCCCTCACCCTGACCCTCGTCGGGCTGCTGGAGGGCGACGTACGGGTCCGGGCCGCGGCGCGCCTGGAGCGCGAACGCGCCGCCGGGCAGCCGGACAACTGGACCGCGCTGTGGGCGCCCGCGCTGCGCGAACGGCTGCGTTCCCTGCCCGGCCACGAACTGCGCGGCGGCGCGGACCCGGCGGCCGTCGCCACGCTCTGCCTGCTGCTGGTGCGGGGAGCCGAGACCTCCGTCCGGGAGTACGCCCGCACCTCCGGCGCCCCGCAGGATGTCGTGGGGCAGCTCTCGCAGGTGTGGCGCCTGGTCCTGAACGGCGTGGGCGCCGCCCCGGACTCCGGCCCCGGCAGCGCGGGGTCCTAGACGCTTTTCCGCTCAGGCGGCCCCGGGGCCGCACGCCTGCCGTCCCGCTCGGCCGGTCACCCGAGGTCGACCCACACCTTGCCGGACGCGGTGGCCGCCGCGGTGAACGCCGCGTCGACGTCGTCCAGGGGGTAGCCGTCGCTGACCACCGCGCCCAGGGGGGTGGCCGACGGTGTGCGCAGGGCGGCGACGGTGCGGGCGAAGTCGCCGGGGTGGTCGTAGACCATGCTGCCGATGAGGGTGACCTGCCCGGCCACCAGGTCACGCGGGGAGAGGTCGAGCCGCGCGGTGCTGAGGCCGATCAGTACGGCGGTGCCGTGCGGGGCGAGGCGCCGCAGCCCCTGTTCGAACGCCCCGGGGGCGCCGGAGGTCTCGAAGAGGTACGGGTACGTCTCACCGTCCGGCGGTGCCGGCCGCGCGCCCAGGGAGCAGGCCCGGTCCAGGCGGGCCGCGTTGGGCTCCTGGACATGCACCGTCACCCCGTGCTCGACCAGTGCCCGGCACAGCAGCAGGCCCTGCGAGCCGGCCCCCGTCACCAGACAGGTGAGACCGGGCGCGATGCCGGAGCGGCGCAGCGCCGCCCATGCCACGGTGGCCGGCTCCACGCAGACCAGGTCCTCCAGCGGCACGTCCGGCGGGACCGGCCAGACGAACCGAGCCGGGGCCACCGCGTACTCGCTCAGCAGCCCCGGTACGGTCAGTCCGACCGCGGCCCGGCCGGCACAGGCCGAGGTCCGACCCTGCCGGCACGGCGGGCAGGCCAGACAGCAGTAGTCCGGTTCGACGACCACGTCCTGACCGACCGTCAGGCCCTCGACGCCCGCGCCGATCGCGGCGACGCGGCCGGCGCCCTCGTGGCCCAGGATCCAGGGCCGGCGCGGCGGGGGCCGCTGTCCCGCGTACACCGCGAGGTCGGAGCCGCACAGGCCGGTGCCGCGCATCCTGATCAGCACCTCTCCGGTGCCGCACTCGGGGTCCGGCACGGAGGTCACGGAGAGCACGCCGGGCTCCGTCAGCACGGCGGCCCTCAAAGGACCGCCCGTTCGTCGCGGCGGCGGATCGTCGGCGGGGGCATGCCGGAAGCCTGCCACAGGCGATCAGCCCCGCGGTAGACCGCACCGATGTCCTCGGGCCGTTTTCTTCCCCGATGGCGGACAAGTGCCCCCGCACGGCGGGCAGTTCGCCCTGTGGGCCGGCTCGGGGAACGCGTACGCTGGGCCGGGTAATCAGCACCGCGGGCACGGTAAAAGAGGAGTAATTCGATATGTCGGACAGCACCCTGGTCTCCGCAGCGGACCAGAGCTTGTACGCGCTTTCCCCCGAGGGACAGGCATTGCTGTTCACCGAGGCGAAGACGGCCTATGCCTTCCGTGACGAGCCGGTCGGGGACGACCGGCTGCAGGCCATCTACGAACTCTTCAAGTGGGCTCCGACCTCGGCGAATATCAACCCGCTGCGGATTCTTTACGTCCGCACCGAGGAGGGCAAGCGCCGGCTCCTCGACGGCGTGGCCCCGCCCAACCGCGAGCAGACCGCGTCGGCCCCGGTCACCGCGGTACTGGCGGCGGACACGCGGTTTGCGGAGTACGTTCCCGTCCTTGCTCCGTCCAACCCCCAGCTCAAGGCGATGCTGGAGGCCAACGAGGGTCTGCGGGTGACCCAGATGGAGCTCAACGCCAGGATCCAGGCGGGTTACTTCGTGCTGGCCGTGCGGGCCGCGGGGCTGGCCGCGGGCCCGATGGGCGGCTTCGACGCGCGCGCCGTCGACGAGGAGTTCTTCCCCGACGGCCGGTGGAAGTCGATCCTGCTGGTCAATATCGGCCACCCGGCCGAGGGCGCGTTCCGCGAGCGCGGGGCGCGGCTCTCCTACGAGCAGGCCGTACGGCTGGTCTGACGGCGGATCGGCCCGGCACCACGCCGGCATGCCGGGGAACGGGACACCCGGCGCGAGTGCCCCGTTCCCCCACCGCACCCGGCCCGCGCGCCGGGCCGGAGCGGTCCGTGAGGTACGACTCAGTCGCTTGACACTGCGCTGCGCGGCGATTTATCCATGATTCCGAGAGTTTCCCCCACCCCCGCGGTCCTCCCCCACTCACTCGAAGTCCCCACGCATTCGGTGCGCGCCCGCCCGCGCCTTGACCAGGCACCGTCATCACAAAAGACTCCGGATTTTACCCGGTCTTTTCCTCCATCATTCTCGCCGTGGCGTTTCACGTCACGGCTGTCGTCTGCCCGTACGTCAAGCAGTTTGCGCGGCGGTGTTCCCTTCGCCCGGCCGCACAACACCAGGGAATGTCGGGAGTTGGCATGTCATTAGGTTTCCCGGAATGCCTCGATGCCAGGGCCGCCGTCACCGGCCGGCGTGATCTGGTCGAGCGCGACGCCGCGCTGACCGCGCTGCGCGGGGCGCTGGCGGACGCCGCCGGCGGCAGAGGACGGCTGGTCGTCGTCGAGGGGCCGCTCGGCAGCGGCAAGAGCAGGCTGGTCCACGAGTTCCTGGAGACCCTGGAACCCGGCGCCGCGCGCGTCCTGCGGGCCACCGCGTCGCTGCGGGAAGAAGCGCTGCCGTTCGGTGTGCTGACGCAGCTCTCCCACGGCCTGGCGATCCCGCCGGCCCGCCGGGAGCCGTTCCGTTCGCTGCTCGCCGCGGCGGTCGAGCACGCCCTCCTGCGCGGCGGCCCCGCCCCCGACGCCGCGGACCCCCGGATCGCGGACGCGTTCCAGAAGCTCACCGTGGAACTGGCTCATCTGGCCGAAAACACCCCCCTGGTGATCTGTGTCGACAACGCGCACTACGTGGACGTGCCCTCCCTGCACTTCCTCGCGGGTGTCGTGGCCTGGCTGTACCGCACCCGCATCCTGGTGCTGGTCACCGACGACCCGGCCATGCGCCGGCCGCGCTCACCACTGCTCGGCGGGCTCGCCCCGGGCCCGCACGTCCGCCGCGTCCCCCTGGCCCCGCTCAGCCGCACCGCCGTGCACAGCCTCGCCACCCGGCTCCTGGGACCGGGCACCGCCACCGCCCGGCTCACCGCCGAGCTGTACGCGGTCAGCGGCGGCAACCCGCTGGCCGTGCGTGCGCTGATCGTCGACCAGCAGGCGGGCGGCACCGGCCGTCCGGAAGGGTACGGACAGGCGCTCCTCGACCTGGTGGCGCACGCCCGGCCGCCGATACCGGCCGTGGTCCGCTCCCTGGCGGTGCTCGGCGGCGCCCCGGAGCCGGCCGACGTGGCCCCGCTGGCCGGGCAGGACACCAAGACCACCCGCTGGGCGCTGCGGGCGCTGGCCGAGGCGGGCGTGCTGCGCGCCGACGCACGTCTGCCGGGCGCCCCCGGGGGCCCGCCCTGTACCGGTGCCACGGGGCCGGGCGCCGGGGCCGCGGCGCCGGCGCGCGCCGAGCGGTACGCGTTCCGGCATCCGGCCGGTGCCGCCGCCGTCCTGGACGACCTGCCCGCCGCCGACCGGGCCGCGCTGCACCGCGCCGCCGCCGAACTGCTGCGGGACAGCGGCGCCTCCGCGCTCGCGGTCGCCCGGCAGCTCACCAGCGCCGGTGACGCGGGCATCGACGACGGCATCGACGTCCTTCTCACCGCCTCCCAGGAGGCCCTGGCGGCCGGCGACGTCGGCACCGCCCTCGGCTGCCTCGGCCTCGCCCGGCGCACCCGGACCGACGGCGTCACCGCCGCCCGGGTCCGGACCCGGCTCAGCCGCCTGGAACGGCAGTGGAAACCGCAGGCCGCCGTCCGCCACCTCCGCCCCCAGCTCGACGACTTCCATGCCGGCCTCCTGGACCGGCGGGGCGTCTCCGACCTGGTCCTCGGACTCACCGAGACCGGCGCCCTGCACGACCTGACCGCCCTGCTCGACGTCCTGCGCACCCGGTACCGGCAGGACGGCGGGCCCGGCCCCGGCACCGAGGACATCCGCTTCCTGGCGAGCTGGGCGGCGCGGGCCTACCCCCTGCACACCGGCCTGCGCCGGCTCGCCCACTCCGTCGCCGCGGCCTCCCCCGCGGCCGTCCCCTGCCACGACCCGTGGCTGCCCTCCGCGGTCGCCCTGTCCGACGACTACGTCGACGGGCGCGACGACCGGCTGGTCCAGCGCGCCGAACTCCTGCTGAGCACCTACCACCTGGACCACGACTCGCTGTGGAACGTGGAGTCCGGGGTGCTGGCCCTGCGCGGCCTGTGCCACGCGGGCAAGCTGGACGAGGTGGTCGCCTGGTGCGAGAAACTGGAGGCCGAGACCGCCGCCCACCAGGCCGTCGCCTCGCAGGCCCGGTTCCTCGCCGTGCGCGTCGAGGCCCATCTGCGGCGCGGCGACCTGGTCCGCGCCCGCGACCTGGCCGCGCACGCCCTGTCCCTCGTCCCGCCGCAGGGCTGGGGGGTCGGCCTGGCCGGCGTACTGGCCTGCGCCGTGCTGGCCGCCACCCGCTCCGGGGACCTGGCGGCGGCCGAGAGGTACGTGGCGCTGCCGCTGCCCGAGCACGCCCTGCACAGCCGCCACGGCGCCGCCTATCTGCACGCCCGCGGCCACTACCGGCTCGCCACCCACCACCCGCAGGCCGCGCTCGCCGACTTCCTCGCCTGCGGCCGCTTCGCCGAGACCTGGGGCAGGCCCGGCGCCGACGTGGTCCCCTGGCGCCTCGGCGCGGCCGAGGCATGGCTCGCGCAGAGCGACCAGGAACAGGCCAAACGCCTGGTCCGCGAACAGCTCGCCCGGCTGCACCCCGGCCCCTCCCCGGAACGCGGGCAGGCCCTGCGCACCCTGGCCGCGGTGAGCCGGGTCACCCGCCGCCCGCAACTGCTCACCGAGGCCGTCGACATGCTCATGGAGAGCAGCGACGAATACGAACTCACCCGCGCCCTCATCGACCTCAGCGCCGCCTTCCGGGACGCCGGCGACCAGCGCAACGCCCGCCGGGTGGCGCACCGCGCCTGGCACCTCGCCAAGCAGACCGGCACCGAGCACCTGTGCCGCGAGGCGGCTCTCGACCCGGTCGGCTCCGAGGCCGCGCCGGCCGCCGACGACGCGGCGGACCGCTCCGACGGCGTCTCCTCGCTGACCCGGCAGGAACGCAGGATCGCGGCGCTGGCCTCCAAGGGGTACACCAACCGGGAGATCGCCGCGAAGCTGTACATCACCGCCAGTACCGTCGAGCAGCACCTCACCCGCGTCTTCCGCAAGGTCAACGTCAAACGGCGGCAGGATCTGCCCTACCTGCTGTGACCGGCCGCCCGGTCAGCGCCGAACGGAACGCGTCGACCAGCGCCGCCAGTTCCCGCGCGGTGCGGGCCGGGCCGTAGACGTGGTGGTCCGGGCGCACCAGCAGGTACCGCGCCCGAGCCGCCCGCAGCAGCGGCAGATACACGCCGTCGACGTCCACGGCGGCGTCCGGCGCGGCGTCCGGCGCCCCGTCCGCCACCAGGTGCACGATCCGGGTGCCGAGCCCGGTGAGGAAGGCGAGCCGCGGCCCGTCGAGTGCCGCCGCCGGAGCGGCCGACCCCAGCAGCACCGGGCCGGTGCCGGCCACCTCGTCGAAGTACCCGGTCACCCCTGCCAGCCGTACCCGGCCCTGCGGCACCACCTCCCCGGCCGACGGCACCGGCCGCGCGCCGGCCCCGGTGTACAGCAGCCCGGTCCGCAGCGGCGTCCCCGCGCCGCCGCCCCGGCCGGTGTCCGCGCCCGCCAGCAGCGCGGCGTCCCGGGCCGCCGCCGCGGCCGGGTCGGTCACGCAGAGCACCTTGCCCAGCCGCACCGCCGTGCCGACCGCCTCCCGCACATGTCCGGCGCGCTCGGGACCGTACGTGTCCAGCAGCGCCTCACCGGCGTCACCGCTCAGCACCAGGTCCAGTTTCCACGCCAGGTTCAGCGCGTCCCGGACGCCCGCGCACATGCCCTGGCCGGTGAACGGCGGCATCAGGTGGGCCGCGTCCCCCGCGAGCAGCACCCGGCCGCGCCGCCACTCCTCGGCCCAGGCCGCCTGGAAGCGGTAGACGCCGTGCCGGTGCAGCGTGGCGTTGGCCGGGGACACGTCGAACGGCGCCAGCAGTTGCCACGCCGTCTCCTCCCGGTTCAGCTCGGCCACGCTCTCCCCGGGCAGCCGCATGAACTCCCAGCGCCTGCGGCCGGGTCCGCTGCCCACCGCCGTGGTCGGCCGCGCGGGGTCGCAGAACTGCACGTTGAGCGGCGAGAACTCCCTCGGCACGTCCAGTGTCACGTCACACAGCAGCCAGTCGTAGGAGAAGCCCAGGTCGTGCCAGCGCACCCCCAGCCGCCGCCGTACGAAACTGTTCGCGCCGTCGCACCCGACGACCCATGACGCCGTCCACCGCCGCTCCCGCCCCGCCGTGTCGGCCGCCGTCACCGTCACCCGGTCCCCGTCGTCGGACAGTTCCGTCACCGTGCACCCGCGCACCACCTCGATGCCGGGCAGTCGCCGTGCGCGGGCGGACAGCGCCTCCTCCAGGGCGGGCTGGTGCATGGTCGTCGTCTCCGGCCAGCCGTGCGCGCCCCGCCGGGCCAGCTCGACGCGGAGCAGCGTCGCGCCGTCGGCGTTGCGCCAGTCGTAGGCGTCGGCCGGCAGTCCGATCTCCGCGAACGCGTCGCCCACGCCCAGCGCCGCCAGGGTCCGGGCCGTCTCGCCGTCGAAACTGGTCGCCCGGGGCAGCGTGTAGGGGGCCTCCCACCGCTCGACCACGGTCACGCGCCGGCCCCGCTCGGCCAGCAGCAGCGACAGCACCTGCCCCACCGGCCCGTACCCGACGATCAGGACGTCCGCCTGCGACGTGCGCATGGGCTCCTCCCTCCGCAAGTGCGGCGAACCTACCAACGGCGTTCCGCCGCGCGCCCCGGGGAAGGCCCCGCAGGCCACAAGTAAGGGGAGTTGAGGGGGTCATTCAGGGGATCCCCGGCGCCCGGCGCGGGTGAAGCTGGACCTGGCCGAAGCCGCCGCAGCGGCACGCGTACCTCAGCGAACGGGAGTATGGAGACAGCATGCTGCGTGCCGAGTTGATCCGCCCGGTCCACGAACTCCTCACCGAACAGAGCAGGCGCTTCGGCGACCGGACCGCCTACCTCGACGCCCGGCGCGCCGTCAGCTACGCCGGTCTGGAGGCCCGTACCCGCCGCCTCGCCGGACATCTGGCCGGCCTCGGCCTGCTGACCGGCGACCGGGTGGCGATGTTCCTCGGCAACCGGGTCGAGATGGTGGAGAGCTACTTCGCGGTCGTCCGCGCCGGCGGCATCGGCGTCCCGGTCAACCCGCACCTGTCCGCCGCGGAGCTGGAGCACCTGCTCACCATCAGCGGCAGCCGCGTCGTCATCACCGACGCCGCCCATGTGCCCGCGGTGCGCGGGCTGGCCCCCGCTACCGGCGCGCTGACCGTGATCGTGGTGGACGGTGACGGACCCCTCCCGGCCGGGTGCCTCTCCTACGAAGAGTTCGCCACCACCGATCCCGGCACCCCGGCCCGCGACGACCAGGGGCTCGACGACGTCGCCTGGATGCTCTTCACCTCCGGCACCACCAGCAGCCCCAAGGGCGTCCTCGCCACCCAGCGCAACTGCCTGTGGTCGGTCGCCGCCGCCTACGTCCCCGCGCTCGGCCTCACCGCCGAGGACCGGGTGCTGTGGCCGCTGCCGCTGTTCCACAGCCTGTCCCACATCGTCTGCGTGCTGGCCGTGACGGCCGTCGGGGCCACCGCCCGCATCACCGACGGCCACTCCGCCGACGACGTACTCGACCTGTGGCGCGAGGACCGGTCCACGGTCGTCGCCGGTGTTCCCACGCTCTACCGCTATCTCGTCCGCGCCGCGCGGGCCCCGGGTTTCACCGCGCCCCCGATGCGGGTCGGGCTGGTGGGCGGCGCCGTCTTCAGCGCCGCGCTGCGCCGCTCGGCCGAGGAGACCTTCGACGCGCCCCTCATCGACGCCTACGGCTCCACCGAGACCTCCGGCTCCATCGCCATCAACTGGCCGACCGGCGCCCGCGTCGAAGGCTCCTGCGGCCTGCCCGTGCCGGGCCTCGCGCTGCGGATCGTCGACCACCGTACCGGCCTCGACGTGCCCGACGGCACCGAGGGCGAGGTGTGGGTGCGCGGCCCGAACATCATGGCCGGCTACCACGAGCAGCCCGACGCCACCGCCGAGGCGCTGCGCGACGGCTGGTTCCACACCGGCGACCTCGCGGTCCGCGACCGCGCCGGCTACCTGACCGTCACCGGACGGCTCAAGGAACTCATCATCCGCGCCGGGGAGAACATCCACCCCGGCGAGGTGGAGGAGGTGCTGCGCCAGGTCCCCGGCGTCGCCGACGCCGCCGTGGCCGGCAAGCCGCACGACGTCTTCGGCGAGGTGCCGGTCGCCTTCGTCGTCCCCGCCCCCGGCGGCTTCGACCCGGCGCAGGCGCTCGCCCTGTGCCGCGAGCGGCTCTCGTACTTCAAGGTCCCCGAGGAGCTGTACGAGATCGAGCGCGTCCCGCGCACGGCCACCGGCAAGGTCACCCGGCACCGGCTCCTGGACGGTCCCGCCCGGCTCCGCGCGGTCGGCAGCGCCCACCACGACACCCTGTTCCGCACCCACTGGGTTCCCCAGCCGTCCGCACCCGCGCCCGCCGGCACCGGTTCCTGGACGCTCCTTAGCGACCCCGGCACCGCCCTCGCCGACCGCCTCCGGGCCCACGGTACCGACCTGGCCGGCGACACGCCCTCCGTGGCCCTGCTGCCGGCCCCCGCGGGCGCGAGCGTCGACGACTTCCTGCGGACGGCCGAACCCTGGCTCACCTCCGCCGACCCGGCCGGCCCCCGGCTGGTCGTGCTCACCCGGGGCGCCGTGGCCACCCACCCGGGCGAGACGGTACGGGACCTCGGCCAGGCGGCGCTGTGGGGTCTGATCCGCTCCCTCCAGGCCGCCCACCCCGGCCGCGTGGCCGTGGTGGACCTGGACGGCACGGCGGACGACGCGGCGGACGAGGCGACCGACGACGCGCCCGATGAGGCGGCCCTCGACGCGACCGTGGCCGCGCTGGTCGCCACGGTGGCGTCCGGTGAACCGCAGAGTGCCGTGCGCGGTGGTGTGGTCCTGCTGCCGCGGCTGGAACGGGTGACCCTTCGCGCCGCTACGGATCCGGGGGCGCCGCCCGAGCAGACCGCCGAGCGCGCGGACACGGCCGCGCCGCCGGAGCAGACCACCGACCGCGCGGGCGCGGCCACGCGGCCCGAGCACACCGCCGCCCCCGCGGGCGCGGCCACGCGGCCCGAGCACACCGCCGACCGCGAGGGCACCGCCGTCGTCACCGGAGCCGACACCCGGCGCGGCAGGGCCATCGCCCGCCACCTCGCCACCGCCCACGGCGTCCGCAGCCTGCTGCTGATCACCCCGCCCGGACAGAGCACCGGAGCGGCCGATCTGCGCGCCTGGCTGACCCGGCAGGGCACCCAGGTCCGGCTCGCGGAGGCCGACCTCGACGACCGCACGCGACTCAGGCGAGCGCTGGCCAAGGCTCCCTCTCCCCTGACCCTGGTCGTCCACGCCTGGGACGCCGTGGACGAGCCCTGCGAGACCCGCGTGGCCGCCGAGGTCCGCACCCTGCACGACCTCACCCGCGACGCCGCCCTCACCGCCTTCGTGCTGTCCTCCTCGACCAAGGGCCTGCTGGGCGCGGCCGGCGAGACCACCGAGGCCGCGTCGGCCGCCTTCCTCGACGCCTACGCCCAGAACCTGCGCGTCCAGGGCATCCCGGCCCGGTCCCTGGCCTGGGGACCCTGGGAGGGCGAGGAGGGCGAGGGCGACACGGCGAGCGGTGCCACGGGCGATGCTACGAGCGGTGCGCTCACCGAGCAGCAGGCGATGGCCGCCCTGGACGCCGCCCTCACCCTGGACGACGCCCAGCTCGTCGTGATGAAGCTCGACCCGTCCGCCGCTCCCGGCTCACCGCTCCTGCACGACCTGATCGACAGGCCGGCCCGGACCACCACCGCGGACCGAGCCGTCACGAACGCCCTGCGCGAGCGCCTCGCCCAGCTCCCGGACGCCGACCGCGACCGGCTCCTCACCGACCTGGTCCGCGACCAGCTCTCCGACCTGCTCGGCCTGACCGGCAGACAAGCCGTCCATCCGGAACGCCCCTTCACCGACCTGGGCCTGACCTCGGTCACCGTGGTCGAACTGCGCAACCGCCTCACCGAGGCCACCGGGCTCCGCCTCCCCGCCACCTCCGCCTTCGACCATCCCACCCCGCGGGCCCTGGCCGGCCTGCTGCGCCGTGAACTGTCCGGCGGCACCACCCCGTTCGCCACCACCCCGACCGCTCCCGCCCCACTCCCCCACACGGCCGACGACCCCGTCGTCATCGTGGGCATGGCCTGCCGCCTGCCGGGCGGTGTCGCCTCCCCGGAGGACCTGTGGGAGCTGGTCCGGGCGGGCGGCGAGGGGACCGGCCCCTTCCCCACCGACCGGGGCTGGGACCTGGACCGCCTCTTCGACCCGGACCCCGACCACCCCGGCACCAGCTACGTCCGCCAGGGCGGCTTCCTGCGTGACGCGGGCGGCTTCGACGCGGCCTTCTTCGGCATCTCCCCGCGCGAGGCCCTGGCCATGGACCCGCAGCAGCGACTGCTCCTGGAGACGTCCTGGGAGGCGTTCGAACGGGCCGGCATCGACCCGACCGCCCTGCGGGGCCAGGACATCGGCGTCTTCACCGGCATGATGCACCAGGACTACGGTGCCGGCGCCACCGGCGACCTCGAAGGCCACCTCATGACCGGGACGACGGCCAGCGTGGCCTCGGGCCGCGTGTCCTACGTGCTCGGCTTCGAGGGCCCCGCGGTGACCGTGGACACGGCGTGCTCGTCCTCGCTGGTCGCCCTCCACCTGGCCGTCCAGGCACTGCGGGCCGGGGAGTGCTCGATGGCGCTCGCCGGCGGGGTGACGGTGATGTCCGGCCCCGAGTCGTTCGTGGAGTTCTCCCGCCAACGGGGCCTGGCCCCGGACGGCCGCTGCAAGTCCTTCGCCGCGGCGGCGGACGGCACGGGCTGGGCGGAGGGCGTGGGCGTGCTGCTGGTGGAGCGCCTGTCGGACGCGGAACGGCTGGGACACCGGGTCCTGGCGGTCGTACGTGGCAGCGCCGTCAACCAGGACGGCGCCTCCAACGGCCTCACCGCCCCCAACGGCCCCTCCCAGCAGCGGGTGATTCGGCGCGCACTGGCGGCGGCCGGGCTGACGCCGGGTGACGTGGACGCGGTGGAGGCACACGGCACGGGCACGGCACTGGGCGACCCGATCGAGGCGCAGGCCCTGCTGGCGACGTACGGGCAGGGTCGTGAACGGCCGCTGTGGCTGGGCTCGTTGAAGTCGAACATCGGGCATGCGCAGGCCGCCGCCGGGGTGGCCGGCGTCATCAAGATGGTCATGGCGATGCGGCACGGGGTGCTGCCGCGCACGCTGCATGTTAACGCGCCCAGCCCTCAAGTGGACTGGTCGGCGGGCGCGGTGGAACTGCTGACCGAGGAACGCGAGTGGCCGGAGACGGGGCGTCCGAGGCGGGTGGGGGTGTCGGGGTTCGGGGTGAGCGGCACCAACGCTCACGTCATCCTGGAACACGTTCCCGAGCCCTCCGAAACCCCTAGTCCGTGCTCCAGCGGTCCCTTGCCTTTGCTGGTCTCCGGAGCCGATGAGCAGGGCATCCGTGCCCAGGCACGGCAACTGGCCGACTTCCTGCATCAACGGCCGGACATCGACCTGGGCCGGTTCGCCGGGCTCCTGGCCCACACACGCGCCGCGCTGTCCAGCCGTGCGGTGGTCATCGCCGAGGACCGGGACGAAGCGCTGGCCGGGCTCGACGCCGTAGCCGAAAACAGTGGCCGGGCGGATGTGCAAGGACGGATCGCGTTCGTCTTTCCCGGCCAGGGCACACAATGGGCCGGCATGGGTGCCGAACTCGCCAGCACCTCAACCGTCTTCGCCCAGGCACTGGACGAATGCGCCGCCGTGATGGACCCGCTGACCGGCTGGTCCCTCCTCGACACCATCCACGGACAGCAACCCCTCGACCAGGTCGACATCATCCAACCGGTCTCCTTCGCGGTCATGATCGGCCTGGCACGGGTGTGGCAGGCGGCAGGCGTCCAGCCATCCGCCGTTATCGGCCACTCCCAGGGAGAGATCGCGGCAGCCCACGTAGCGGGCGCCCTGTCCCTCGCCGACGCCGCCAAAGTCGTCGTCCTGCGCAGCCAGGCCATCGCCACCCACCTCTCCGGACACGGCGGCATGATGTCCCTCGCCATATCCCATGCCGAGGCCGAGGAACTCACCGCCCCCTGGAACCACCACATCCAGACAGCCGCCCTCAACGGACCAAACTCCGTCGTCGTAGCAGGCGAACCACAAGCCCTCGCAGAACTCGCCGCCACCTGCGACCAGACCGGCATCCGCGCACGCACCATCGACGTCGACTACGCCTCCCACACCACCCACGTCGAAACCATCCAAGACCAGCTCACCCACACCCTCGCAGACATCACCCCCACCACCTCCCACACCCCCTTCCTGTCCACCGTCGACACCGACTGGCTCGACACCACCCACCTCGACGCCACCTACTGGTACCGCAACCTCCGCAACACTGTGAACTTCGCCCCCGCCATCGACCACCTCCTCACCCAGGGCTTCACCACCTTCATCGAAATCAGCGCCCACCCCGTCCTGACCACCAGCATCGAAACCACAGCCGAACACACTGATCCCGGTCCCCTATTGATCACGGGCACCCTGCGCCGCGGCCACGGCGGCACCCGCCAACTCCTCACCTCCCTCGGCCACGCCTGGACCCGCGGCCTCCCCATCAACTGGACCACCCCTCTAGAGCACCCCACACCCCCACACACCGCCTGGCACCTCCCCACCTACCCCTTCCAACACCAGCACTACTGGCTCAGAAACGTTCCTTCCGCCGGTGCCGTGGCCGCCGCCGGGCTCTCGGATGCCCGGCACCCCCTGCTCGACGCCTGGGTCGAACTGCCCGACGAGAGCGGGGTGTTGTTCACCGCGCGGCTGTCGTCGAGCAGCCACCCGTGGCTGGCCGAACACACGGTGCACGGTGTCGCGGTGGTGCCCGGGGCGGCGTTCCTGGAGATGGCGGTGCGGGCCGGGGACGAGGTGGGGTGCGCTGCCGTCGAGGAACTGCGGATCGAGACGCCGCTCGTGCTCGGGGAGGGTCCGGGCGTACGGCTCCAGGTGGCCGTCGGCGCGGCGGACGGCTCCGGTCGGCGCCGGTTGACCGTCCACTCCCGGCGTCAGGGCGGTACCGACTGGACCCGGCACGCCACCGGCACACTGGCCGTCCGTCCGGACACCGCCCCCGGCGTCGACCTGTCGGTGTGGCCGCCGGCCGGGGCGGTGCCCGTCGAGGTCGATCCGGCGGTGCCGGGGCTGCGTGCGGCGTGGCAGCGGGGCGCCGAGGTCTTCGCCGAGGCCGAGGTGGACGAGGAGGAGCGGGCCGACGCCGAGCGGTTCGCGCTGCATCCCGCGCTGCTTGAGGCCGTGGGCCGGGCCGGTGGGGGCACCGCGCTGTCCGTTGCCTACCGTGCCGTGTCCCTGGCAGCGGCCGGGGCCACCTCCCTGCGGGCGCGCATCGCGCCGGACGGCGGTGGCGGTACGACGCTGGAACTCGCGGACGCCTCCGGTCGGGCGGTCGGCAGCCTCGGGTCGGTCGTCTCGCGTGAGGTCGGTGCGGACGAGCTGGCGTCGGCGGTCGCCCGGGGCGGCGTGGATCCGCTGGACGCGTTGTTCCGCGTCGACTGGGTGCCGTGTGCCGTCGAGGCCGTGGCGGGCCCGATGCGGCCCCTGGTCGCCGTCACCGGCCTGGATGAACTGCCGGCGTCGGCCGCCCAGGGTGATGTGCGGGTGGATCTGACGGACACCGCCCAGGGGTTGCGGGCGCTGACCTCGCGGGCATTGGCGTGGGTCCAGGCGTGGCTTGCCCTGCCGGTGACGGACGCGCGGCTGGTCGTCGTCACGCGGGATGCCGGCGACCCGGTGACCGCGGCCGTCTGGGGGCTGGTCCGCTCGGCGCAGTCGGAGGCGCCGGAGCGGCTGGTCCTGGCCGCCGTGGACGGGGACGCCGCCTCCGAGGCGCTGCTGCCCGCCGCCGTCGCCACCGGTGAGCCGCAGTTCGCCCTCACCGCCGGCCGGGCCACCGTACCGAGGCTGGTGCGGGCGGCGTCCGCCGCGGCCGTCCGACCACTCGACCCCGACGGCACCGCCGACCCCGTACCGGCGCTCGACCCCGACGGCACCACCGACCCCGTACCGGCGCTCGACCCCGACGGCACCGTGCTGATCACCGGCGGCACCGGCACCCTGGGCCGCCTGCTCGCCCGGCATCTCGTGGCCGAGCACGGCGTACGGCATCTGCTGCTGGTCAGCAGGCGCGGGGGTGCCGCCGACGGTGTGCCGGAGCTGGAGCGCGACCTCGGCGCGCTGGGCGCCACCGTGCGTACCGTCGCCTGCGATGTCACCGACCGTGCCGCGCTGGCCGGGCTGCTGGCGTCGATCCCCGGCGAGGCACCGCTCACCGCGGTCGTGCACACCGCCGGTGTGCTGGACGACGGCGTGGTCACCGCCCTCACCCCGGAGCGGCTGGACACCGTCCTGCGGCCGAAGGCGGACGCGGCGCTCCTGCTGGACGAGCTGACCCGGGACAGCGGCCTGGCCGCGTTCGTGCTGTACTCCTCGGCCGCCGGTGTCCTCGGCAACCCCGGGCAGGCCAACTACGCCGCCGCCAACGCCTTCCTGGACGCGCTGGCCGCGCGGCGCAGGGCGGCGGGGCTGCCCGCCACCGCGCTCGCCTGGGGCCACTGGGCGGCCACCAGTGAGCTGACCGCCCACCTCACCGACGCCGACCTGCGGCAGCACTCCCGGCGGTTCGGGATGGCGGCGCTGGACGAGGGGACCGGCCTCGCGCTGTTCGACGCCGGTCTGCGCAGCACCGTCCCGGCGCTGGTGGCGGCCCGGTTCGACCTCGGGAAGTTGCGTGCCGAGCCGGACGGCGGCCCCGTGGCCCCCCTGCTGCGCGAGCTGGTGCCGCCGGTCCGGCGCCGGGCCGCGGGCCGGGCGGCGGCCGGCGGGACGGATCTCGTACGACGGCTGGCGGCGCTGACGCCCGACGAGCGGCACGAGACCCTGCTCGACCTGGTCAGGAACCGTGCCGCGCACGTCCTCGGGCACCCGTCCGCCGAGGCCGTGGCCGCCGGCCGGGCGTTCCGTGAGGCGGGCTTCGACTCGCTGACCTCCGTGGAACTGCGCAACCGGCTCGCCGCGGACACCGGACTCCGGCTCCCCGCCACCCTGCTCTACGACCACCCGAGCCCGGACGCCCTCACCCGGCACCTGCTCGCGGAACTCCTGGCGGGAGCCGACGCCTCCGCGGCACCGTCCGCAGCCCCGCACGGGACGGCCGACGACCCCATCGCCATCGTCGCGATGAGCTGCCGCTTCCCCGGTGGCGTGGCGAGCCCGGAGGACTTCTGGCGGCTGATCAGCGAGGGCGGTGACGCGGTCGGCGACTTCCCGGACGACCGCGGCTGGGACCTGTCCGCGCTCTACGACAGCGACCCCGACCACCCCGGCACGTCGTACGCGCGGCGCGGTGCGTTCCTGGCGGACGCCGCCGGGTTCGACGCGGACTTCTTCGGGATCTCGCCGCGCGAGGCGCTGGCGATGGATCCGCAGCAGCGGCTGCTGCTGGAGACGTCGTGGGAGGTGTTCGAGCGGGCCGGCATCGACCCGACGACCCTGGCGGGCCGTGCCATCGGTGTGTTCACCGGCATGAACACCCAGGACTACGCGCTGCGCCTGCGCGAGGTCTCCGAGGAGGTCGAGGGACACCGCATCACCGGCATCTCCGCGGCCGTGCTGTCCGGCCGGGTGGCCTACACCCTCGGTCTCGAAGGGCCCGCGGTGACCATCGACACGGCGTGCTCGTCGTCGCTGGTGGCCCTGCATCTGGCGGCGCAGGCCCTGCGCTCCGGCGAGTGCACGATGGCCCTGGCGGGCGGCGTGACCGTGATGGCCGCGCCGGACGCCTTCGTCGACTTCTCCCGGCAGCGGGGACTGTCCGCCGACGGCCGGTGCAAGGCGTTCGCAGCGTCGGCGGACGGCACCGGGTGGGCCGAGGGCGTGGGCGTGCTGCTCGTGGAGAGGCTGTCGGACGCCCGGCGCAACGGTCACCGGGTGCTGGCCCTGGTCAGCGGCAGCGCGGTGAACCAGGACGGCGCGTCCAACGGCCTCACCGCTCCCAACGGCCCCTCCCAGCAGCGGGTCATCCGGCAGGCGCTGAGCAGCGCCGGGCTGACCGGGGCCGACGTGGACCTGGTCGAGGCGCACGGCACCGGCACGGCGCTGGGCGACCCCATCGAGGCGCAGGCCGTCCTCGCCACCTACGGCCGGGACCGGCCCGGGGACCGCCCGCTGTGGCTGGGCTCGGTGAAGTCCAACATCGGGCACGCGCAGGCCGCCGCGGGCGTGGCCGGCGTCATCAAGGCGGTCCTGGCCATCCGGCACGGCCTCCTGCCGCGCACCCTGCACGTCGACGCCCCCACCCCGCAGGTCGACTGGTCGGCGGGCGCGGTGGAGCTGCTGACGGAGCAGCGGCCCTGGCCCGAGACCGGGCGACCGCGCCGGGCGGGCGTCTCCGCGTTCGGCGTCAGCGGCACCAACGCCCACGTCATCGTCGAACAGGCACCGGACACGGACACCGGTACCGACACCGGTACGGACGACACACCCGCACCCGCACCCGCGACCGTGCCCGCCGTCGTCCCCTGGGTCCTCTCGGCCCGCAGCCCCGAGGCGCTGGCGGGGCAGGCGGAGCGGCTCGCGGCATGGGCCCGGCAACACCCGGACGCCGACCCCGCCGACATCGCCCACGCACTGCTCTCCACCCGGACGGCGTTCGAACACCGTGCCGTCGTCGTGGGCGCGGGACGCACCGCGCTGCTCGACGGTCTGGACGCCTTCGCCCACCCCCGGCACGCCCGGGGAGTGGCGCGCCCCGGCAAGCTCGCGGTGCTCTTCACCGGGCAGGGCAGCCAGTACACCGGCATGGGCCGCCGCCTGCACGAGCAGTACCCGGTGTTCCGCGACGCCTTCGACGCCGCCTGTGCCGAACTGGACCGGCACCTGCTGGACGCCGGGCACGTCACCCGGTCCGTCCGGGACGTGGTGTTCGGCGACGACCCGGACGAGCTGGAGCGGACGGTGTTCGCGCAGGCCGGGCTGTTCGCCGTGGAGGTCGCCCTGTTCCGGCTCTACGAGTCCTGGGGCGTCCGCCCCGACCGGCTCGCCGGGCACTCCGTCGGCGAGGTGACGGCGGCGCACGTGGCGGGCGTGCTGTCGCTGCCGGACGCCGCGACGCTGCTGGCGGCGCGCGGACGGCTGATGCAGGCCCTTCCGGGCGGGGCGATGGCCGCGCTCGGCGCCCCCGAGTCCGTCGTCCGGCCCCTGCTCGCCGACGCGCCCGGCACCGTCGGCATCGCGGCGGTCAACGGGCCCGCCTCGGTCGTGGTCTCGGGCGACCGGGACGCCGTGACGGCCGTCGCCGAGGCGTGCGCGGCCCTCGGCCACCGCACCAAGCGGCTCCGGGTCAGCCACGCCTTCCACTGCGCGCACATGGACGGCATGCTCGACGCGTTCCGCGAGGTCGTGACCGGGCTGTCGTACTCGCTCCCGGCGATTCCCGTCGTCTCCGGCGCCACCGGCGAGCCGGCCACCCCGGAGCACCTGTGCTCCCCGGAGTACTGGGTCGAGCACGTCCGCCGCACCGTCCGCTTCCACGACATCGTCGGCACGCTGCACACGCACCACATCACCACCTTCCTCGAACTGGGCCCCGGCGGCGTCCTCACCGCGCTGGCCCAGGAGGCGTCCGGCCCGGGCGCCGAACCGGCGATGTTCGTGCCCACGCTGCACGCCGACGCCGGCGCCGAGGACGAGCCGATCGGTGCCGTCACCGCGCTGGCCCGGCTGCACGTCCGCGGCATACCCGTCGACCTCTCCGCCCTGCTCCCGGCGGCCCCGCGCCGCACGGTCGAGTCCCTGCCCACCTACGCCTTCCAGCACCGCCGGTACTGGCCGGACGCCCCGCACCCGACGGCCCACCCGGCACCCGCGTCACAGCCGGTGCCCGTACCCGTACCCGTACCGCAGGCGGTGCCCGATCCGGCCGGCGGCACACCGCTGGACCTGGTGCTGACCAGCGCCGCCGCCGTGCTCGGACACGACGACCCCTCGGCGATCGACCCCGAACGGCCCTTCCGGGACCTCGGCTTCGACTCCCTGAACGCGGTCCGGCTCCGCAACCGCCTGTACGACCTGACCGGCGCCGACCTGCCCACCACCCTCGCCTTCGACCATCCGACCCCGGCCGCGCTCGCGTCGTTCCTGCGCGCCCGGCTGCTCGGCGACGACACCGCCGGGCACGACGGCCCGGCCCGGCGGGCGGCCGACCCCGGCGAGCCGGTCGCCATCGTCGGCATGGCGTGCCGGCTGCCGGGTGGCGTGGCCTCCCCGGAGGACCTGTGGCGGTTGCTGCGGGCCGGGGAGGAGGGCATCGGTGAGTTCCCGACCGACCGCGGCTGGGACCTGGACTCTCTCTTCGACCCGGACCCCGACCACGCCGGCACCAGTTACACGCGGCGCGGCGGTTTCCTCTACGACGCGGGCGAGTTCGACGCGGAGTTCTTCGGCATCTCCCCGCGCGAGGCGCTGGCCATGGACCCGCAGCAGCGGCTGCTCCTGGAAACGTCCTGGGAGGCGCTGGAGCGGGCCGGCATCGACCCGACGAGCCTGCGCGGCCAGGAGGTCGGTGTCTTCGCCGGCATGGTCAACCACGACTACACCAGCCGCCTGCGCACGGCCCCCGACGGCTCCGAGGGCTATCTCATGACCGGCGGGGCGGGCAGTGTGCTGTCGGGCCGGGTGTCGTACGCGTTCGGCTTCGAGGGGCCCGCGGTGACCATCGACACGGCGTGCTCGTCGTCGCTGGTGGCCCTGCATCTGGCGGCGCAGGCCCTGCGTTCCGGTGAGTGCACGATGGCTCTGGCGGGTGGGGTGACGGTGATGGCCGGGCCCGAGGCGTTCGTGGAGTTCTCCCGGCAGCGGGGCCTGTCGGCGGACGGCCGCTGCAAGTCCTTCGCCGCCTCGGCGGACGGTACCGGGTGGGCCGAGGGCGTGGGCGTGGTCCTGGTCGAGCGGCTCTCGGACGCCGAACGCCTGGGTCACCGGGTGCTGGCGGTGCTGCGCGGCAGCGCGGTCAACCAGGACGGTGCCTCCAACGGCCTGACCGCCCCCAACGGCCCCTCCCAGCAACGGGTGATGCGCCGGGCGCTGGCCGAGGCCGGGCTGACCCCGGGTGACGTGGACGCGGTGGAGGCACACGGTACGGGCACGGCACTGGGCGACCCCATCGAAGCGCAGGCGGTCCTCGCCACCTACGGACAGAACCGCGAACACCCGCTCCTGCTCGGTTCGCTGAAGTCCAACATCGGACACGCCCAGGCCGCCGCGGGAGTCGCGGGCGTCATCAAGACCGTACTGGCCCTCCAACACGGCATCCTGCCGCGCACCCTGCACGTCGACACCCCCACCCCACAGGTCGACTGGTCGGCAGGCGCGGTGGAACTGCTGACGGAGGAACGGGAGTGGCCACGGGCGGACCGTCCGCGCCGGGCGGGTGTCTCCGCGTTCGGCGTCAGCGGCACCAACGCCCATGTCGTCCTGGAACAGGCTCCGGAGGCCGGTGAAGCGCCGGTCACGACGGCACGCCCGGACGGCGGCCTGACGCTGCTCCCCCTCTCCGCACGGGACGAGGCCGCCCTGCGCGCACAGGCACAGCGACTGCTGTCCTACCTGGGACAGCGCCCCGAGCTGGACCTCACCGCCGTGGGCAGCGCGCTGGCCGCGAGCCGGGCGGGGTTGCCGGAGCGGGCGGTGGTGGTCGCCGCCGACCGGGACGAGGCGCTGACGGGCCTGGGCGCGGTGGCGCGGGGCGAGAGCGCGGTCGGCGTGCACTACGGATCGGTGCGGCGTGGACGGCTGGCGGTGCTGTTCACCGGGCAGGGCTCCCAGCGGCTCGGCATGGGGCGCGAGCTGTACGAAGCGTTCCCCGTGTACCGCGAGGCGTTCGACGAAGTCTGCACAGCCCTCGGCGACGACACACGCGACATCGTCTTCGGAGACGACCCCGACCGCCTCAACCAGACCCTGCACACCCAAACCGCACTCTTCGCCCTGGAAGTCGCCCTCTACCGCCTCATCACCTCCTGGGGCATCACACCCGACATCGTCGGCGGACACTCCATCGGTGAGATCACCGCCGCACACGTAGCAGGGGTCCTGTCGTTGGAGGACGCGGCCACTCTGGTCACCACCCGCGGACGCCTGATGCAAGCACTGCCCGAAGGCGGCGCCATGATCGCCGTCGCCGCCCCCGAACACGACCTCCCCACCCGGCCCGGCATCGACATCGCCGCCGTCAACAGCCCCACCTCCACCGTCCTGTCCGGCGACGAAGAACCCGTACTCCACGCAGCACAGGAACTGGCCGCACAGGGCATCCGCACCCGACGCCTGACCGTCTCCCACGCCTTCCACTCCACCCGCATGCAACCCATGCTGGCCGACTTCGAAGAGACACTGGCCGGCCTGACCTTCCACACCCCCACCCTCCCCGTCCTGTCCAACATCACCGGACAGCTCGCCGACCCCCACACTCTGACCACCCCCGCCTACTGGGCCCACCACGCACGCGCGACCGTCCGCTTCGCCGACGGCATCAAGACACTGACCGCCTACGGCGTCACCACCTACCTCGAACTCGGCCCCGACAGCACCCTCACCGCCCTGACCCGCGAAAACCTCGACCCCCACACCAACACCACCCTCATCCCCGCACTACGCCGCGACCACGACGAAACCCGCACCCTCACCACCGCCCTCGCCCAACTCCACACCACCGGCACCCCCATCGACCTCAACACCCTCCACCGCACCACCACCCCACCCTCCCTCACCCCCGAACTGCCCACCTACCCCTTCCAACGCACCCACTACTGGCTCACCCCCGACGACACCCCCAGCACCACCGACGATGCCGATGCCCGTTTCTGGGATGCCGTCGAGCGGGAGGACCTCGGGTCCGTGGGTGAGGCGCTGGGGGTGCGGGACGGCGCGGAGCTGGATGCCGTCGGCGGGGCGCTGGGGGTGCTGTCGGCGTGGCGGCGCCGGCGGGACGAGCGGGCCGCGGCGGACCGGCTGCGTTACGAGGTGCGGTGGAAGCCGCTGCCCGGCGCGGCGTCCGGGGTGCCGTCCGGCACCTGGCTGGTCGTGCTGCCGGACGGCGGCGGTGCCGACGAGTACGCCGAGCGGGTCGCGCCGGCGCTGGACCGGCAGGGGTTGCGCGGTGTCGTCGTACGGACCGGGACCGGAGTCGACCGGGGCGAGCTGGCCGAAACGCTGCGGGGGGCGCTGGCGGAAGTGGACGAGGTCGGCGGCGTCCTGTCGCTGCTGGCGCTGGACCGGCGTGCGCGGCCGGGTGGTGCCACGCTCACCGAGGGGGTGGCGGCGACCCTGGCACTGGTGCAGGCGCTCGGTGACCTGGGCTCGGGGCCCCGGTTGTACTGCGCCACCCGGGGTGCGGTCGCCGTCGGTGGCTCGGACGGCATCGACGCCCCCGAGCAGGCGGCCGTGTGGGGGCTCGGGCTCGCGGTGGCGCTGGAGCAGCCGGATCTGTGGGGCGGGTTGGTCGACCTGCCCGAGGTGTTCGACGAACGGGCCGCCCGGATGCTGCTCGGGGTGCTGGCCGCCGGGGCCGGTGAGGACCAGTTCGCGATCCGGCCGACGGGCGCGCTGGTGCGCCGGATGAGCGGCCGTCCGCTGTCCGCGGCCGCGGCGGCGGGGCCGGAGTGGCGGCCACGCGGCACCGTGCTGGTCACCGGCGGTACCGAGGGTCTCGGCCGGTATGCCGCGCGCTGGCTCGCCGAGGCCGGTGCCGAGCACCTGGTGCTGACCGTGGCCTCGGACCCGGAGGCGCCACGGGTGCGGGAGGTGTGCGACGAGCTGAGCGCGCACGGCACGAAGGTCACCGTCCGTCAGGTCGACCTGGGTGACCGAGAGGCGCTCGCGCACCTGCTCGACGGGCCCGCCGCCGCGCCCGGTCTGAGCGGCGTCGTGCACACCGCGGACCTCGCGCGTGTCGCCCAGGCCGATGCCACCACCGCCGGTGAACTGGCCGAGACGCTGGCGGCCAAGGTCGACGGGCTGTGGCACCTCGACGCGCTGCTGAGCGGACGGGACCTGGACCTGTTCGTCGTCTTCTCGTCCGTCGCCAGTGTGTGGGGCGGCGGTGGGCAGGGGCTCATCGGTGCCGCCAACGCCCAGCTCGACGCGTTGATCGAGCGGCGGCGGGCGCGGGGGCTGAGGGCCACTTCGGTGGCCTGGGGTGTGATCGACGGGTTCGGTGTGGCGTCGGACGCCGCCGCGCGGGAGCAGTTGCGCCGGCGCGGTGTGCTGCCGATGGCGCCCGAGGAGGCCATGGCGGCGCTCACGCTCGTGGTGCGGAACGACGACACGCGGGTGGCCGTGGTGGACGTCGACTGGGCGGCGTTCGTGCCCGCCTTCACCTCGCTGCGGCCGAGCCCGCTGATCGGCGACCTGCCGGGCGTACGGGAGATCGCCGACGCCCTGGCCGCCGACGGTGCCGGTGACGAGGCGGCCTCGGAGTTCCTGCGGCAGCTCGCCGCGGCCTCCGACGCCGAGCGGGAACGGGCGCTGATGAAGGCGGTCCGCGAGCACACGGCACTGGCGCTGGGACACGGCGGCGCCGAGGCGGTGAAGCCGGGGCGGGCCTTCCAGGAGATGGGCTTCGACTCGCTCGCCGCGGTCACCCTGCGCAACACCCTCGGCGCCGCCCTGGGCACCAAGCTGCCCGCCACCCTCGTCTTCGACTACCCCACGCCCGCCGCGCTGGTGGAGCACCTGCGCACCGAACTGCTGGCGGACGCGGCCGAGGAGGAGCTGAGCGAGGCGGACGAGGAGGAGCTGCGCCGGACGCTGGCCTCCATCCCGGTCAGCCGGTTCCGGGAGGCCGGGCTGCTGGACGCGCTGCGGCAGCTCGCCCGGACGGCGGGGACGGACGGGCCGGACGACGGCGGACCGGCGCCGTCCGCCGCGGCCGCCGCCGAGGAACTCGACCTGATCGACGCAATGGACGTCGCCGGGCTGGTCCAACGAGCACTGGACGGGAACCGGTTGTGATCGCGCACTCGACACGGTGGGAGCAGCCATGAGCAGCGGCCAGACTGAACAGATCGTCGAAGCGCTGCGCGCCTCGCTGAGGGACAACGCCCGGCTGAAGCACGAGTACGACAAGGCGGTCGCGGCCACCACCGCGCCGGTCGCCGTGGTCGGCATGGCCTGCCGGCTGCCGGGCGGGGTGTCCTCGCCCGAGGAGCTGTGGGAGCTGGTGTCCAGCGGGGGCGACGGCATCACCGGGTTCCCGGCCGATCGCGGCTGGGACCTGGACCACCTGTTCCACCCCGACCCCGACCACCCCGGCACCAGTTACGCCAGTGAGGGCGGCTTCCTGCACGACGCCGGGATGTTCGACGCGGGTTTCTTCGGCATCTCGCCGCGCGAGGCCGTGGCGATGGACCCGCAGCAGCGGATCATGCTGGAGCTGTCCTGGGAGGTGCTGGAGCGGGCCGGGATCGACCCGACGAGCCTGCGCGGCAAGGACGTCGGGGTGTACTCCGGCATCGCCTTCCACGACTACGGTGCCGGGCTGCCCGAGGTCCCCGACGAACTCGCGGGCTTCCTCCTGACCGGTGGGGCGGGCAGTGTGCTGTCGGGCCGGGTGTCGTACGTGCTGGGCTTCGAGGGGCCGGCCGTGACGGTGGACACGGCGTGCTCGTCGTCGCTGGTCACGCTGCATCTGGCGGCGCAGGCGCTGCGGGCGGGCGAGTGCTCGCTGGCGCTGGCCGGCGGGGTCACGGTGATGGCGGAGTCGGACGCGTTCGTCGGTTTCTCGCGGCAGCGCGGGCTCGCCCCCGACGGCCGGTGCAAGGCGTTCGCGGCGGCGGCGGACGGTACCGGGTTCGCCGAGGGCGCCGGGGTGCTGCTGCTGGAGAAGCTGTCCGACGCGGTCGAGGCGGGCCATCCGGTCCTGGCGGTGGTACGCGGCTCGGCGGTCAACCAGGACGGCGCGTCGAACGGGCTGACGGCGCCGAACGGCCCTTCGCAGCGGCGGGTGATCCGGCGGGCGCTGCGCGCCGCCCGGCTGACCGCCGCCGAGGTGGACGTGGTGGAGGCGCACGGCACCGGTACGGCGCTGGGCGACCCCATCGAGGCGCAGGCGCTGCTGGCCACCTACGGCCGGGACCGGGAACGGCCGCTGTTCCTGGGGTCGGTCAAGTCGAACATCGGGCACACGCAGGCGGCCGCCGGTGCGGCCGGGGTCATCAAGATGGTGATGGCGATGCGGCACGGCGTCCTGCCGCGCACCCTGCACGTGGACGCGCCGACGCCGCAGGTGGACTGGTCGGCGGGGGCCGTGGAGCTGCTGACCGAGGAGCGGGCGTGGCCGCAGACGGGACGGCCCCGCCGGGCCGCGGTGTCCGGTTTCGGCATCAGCGGCACCAACGCCCATGTGATTTTGGAGGAGGCCCCGGCCGCCACCGCTGCCGTGGACGGGGCGGTTCCCGGGGAGCCGCTGCTGACCGGCGCGCCCGTGCCGCTGCTGGTCTCCGGGCGCGGCGAGGCCGCGCTGCGCGCCCAGGCCGAGCGGCTGCGGTCGTACGTGGCGGACCGCCCCGGCGTGGCGCTGCCGGACCTCGCCCGGTCGCTGGCCACCGGGCGGGCGGCGCTGGAACAGCGCGGTGTCGTCCTGGCCGCCGACCGGGACACCGCGCTGCGCGGTCTGGCCGCGCTGGCCGGGAACACCCCGGCACCCGAGGTGGTGCGCGGCGACGGCGGCCCGGCCACCGGGCACACCGTCTTCGTCTTCCCCGGCCAGGGCCCGCAGTGGCCCGGCATGGCGGCCGAACTCCTCGACTCCTCCCCGGTGTTCGCCGCCCGGTTCGCCGAGTGCGACGAGGCGCTCCGCCGCCACCTGGACTGGTCCGTCACCGATGTCGTCCGGGGCGCCGCGGCGGCGCCGTCCATGGAGCGCATCGAGGTGCTCCAGCCCGCCCTGTTCGCGGTGCACGTGTCGCTGGCCGCGGTGTGGACGGCGGCCGGGGTGGCCCCGGCGGCGGTGGTCGGCCACAGTCAGGGGGAGATCGCGGCGGCGTACGTCGCCGGGGCGCTGACGCTGGAGGACGCGGCCCGTATCGTCGTGTTGCGCAGCGCCCTGTTCGCCGAGGAGCTGGTCGGCAAGGGCGCGGTGGCCTCCGTCGCCGCCTCCGCCGAGACGGTGGAGAAGCGGCTCGCGGCGTGGGACGGGCAACTGGCCGTCGCGGGCCGCAACGGGCCCGCCGCGGTCGCGGTCGCCGGTACGGAGGAGGCGCTCGCGGAGTTCGTGGCCGGTTGCGAGGCCGACGGCCTGCGGGCCCGTGTGGTCGGCTCCACGGTCGCCTCGCACTGCGCCCAGGTCGATCCGCTGCGCGACCGCATCCTGGCGATGTTCGCCGACATCCGTCCGCGCCGCTCGGCCGTCCCGTTCTACTCGACGGTCACCGGGGGCGCGTTCGACACCACCGGCCTGGACGCCGAGTACTGGTTCAGCAACGCCCGCCGCCCGGTGGACTTCGAGGCCGCGGTGCGCGAACTGCTCGCCGACGGCTTCGGGTTCTTCGTGGAGTCCAGCGCCCACCCCGTGCTGGTGACCGCCCTGCAGCACCTCTTCGAGGACGCCGGGGCGGAGGCGGTCGCGGTGGGCTCGCTGCGGCGCGGCGAGGGCGGCGCGCCCCGGATGCTGGCCTCGCTCGCGGAGGGGCACGTGGGCGGGCTGCCCGTCGACTGGTCCGCGGTCCTGGCCGGCGCGGCGGACCCCGCCGGGGCCCCGGAGCGGCCGACCGTCACCGTGGCCGACCTGCCCACCTACGCCTTCCAGCACCGGCACTACTGGCTGGAGTCGGGGCAGGGCCACGGCGACGCCGCGAGCCTGGGACTGACACCGGCCGGGCACCCGCTGCTCGGCGCGGTCACCGAGGTCTCCGGCACCGGCACCGACCCGGCGTCCGGGTCCGTGCTGTTCACCTCCCGCCTGTCGCTGCGCACCCACCCCTGGCTGGCCGACCACGCGGCGGGCGGCACGGTGCTGCTGCCCGGCGCGGCCTTCGTGGAGCTGGCGGTGCGCGCCGGGGACGAGGTGGGCTGCCCCACCCTGGAGGAACTGGTCGTCGAGGCGCCGCTGCCCCTGGCCGAGGGCGACGGCGTACGCGTACAGGTCCTCGTCGGCGAGGCGGAGGCGCAGGGCCGCCGCCCGCTGTCCGTGCGCTCCCGCCCCGCCGACGGCGACCCCGGCGCACCCTGGACCCGGCACGTCAGCGGCTTCCTGACCCCGGCCGCCGGCCCCCCGCCGGAGGCGCTCGCCCCGTGGCCGCCGGCCGGGGCGGTCCCGGTCGGCCCGGAGCGGGTGACGCAGGCGTACGAGGAGATGGCCGCCGCCGGATACGGCTACGGGCCGGCCTTCCGGGGCCTGCGCGCGGTGTGGACGCGGGGCGAGGAGGTGTTCGCCGAGGTCGCCCTCGCCGAGGACCAGGGGCTGTCCGCCGACGGGTTCGGACTGCACCCGGTGCTGCTGGACTCCGCCATGCACGCCATCGGCTTCCGCGCCCCGGCCGGCGCCGACGCCGTACTCGCCCTGCCCTTCGCCTACCGCGATGTCACCCTGCACGCCGCCGGGGCGACCGCGCTGCGCGTCCGCGTCACCCCGCACGGCACCGACGAGGTCGCCCTGCATCTCGCGGACGCCACCGGCGCGCCGGTCGCCACCGTCGGCTCGGTGGTGTCCCGGCCGCTCACCGCGGACCTGTCCGCCCCCCGTACCGCCCCCGTCCGCGACCGCCTGTTCCGCGTCGGCTGGGACGAACTGCCCGCGCCCGGCCCCGTTGAGGACGCGCCGCACCCCGTGCCGGTGGCGACCGCCGAGGACATCCGGGAACTCGCCGAGACCGCCGACCTGGGCATCCCCGAGACACTGCTCCTCGACCTGGGAACGGCAGGCAGCGGATCGAGCGCCGCCGCCGTCCACGACCTCACCGGCCGGGTCCTCGACCTGCTCCAGACCTGGCTGACCGCGCCCGGCCTGGACGACACCCGGCTGCTGGTGCTCACCCACGGCGCGGTCGCCGTGCACCACGACCGCGAACTCACCGACCCCGCCGCCGCGGCCGCCCTCGGCCTGCTGCGGTCCGCGCAGGCCGAGAACCCCGACCGGATCACCCTCGTGGACACCGACGGCACCCCGGCGTCCCGCGCCCTGCTGCCCGCCGTCCTCACCGGCACCGAACCCCAGCTCGCCCTCCGCGACGGCGTGCGCTTCGCCCGCCGGCTCACCCGCGCCGACACCACCGGCACGCTCACCGCCCCCGCGGACACCACGGCGTGGCGGCTGGAGCCCGGCGGTGACGGCACCCTCGAAGGACTGGCGCTGCGCCCCTCCCCCGCCGCGCTGGAACCGCTCGCCGCCGGGCAGGTCCGCGTCGAGGTACGGGCCGCGGGCCTGAACTTCCTGGACGTCCTGGTGGCGCTCGGCATGAACAAGGTCGACGCCACCCTCGGCAACGAGGGCGCGGGCATCGTCACCGAGACCGGCCCCGGCGTCACCGCACTCGCCGTGGGCGACCGGGTGATGGGCCTGTTCCCCGACGCCGTCGGCCCGGTCGCCGTCGCCGACCAGCGCACCGTCACCAAGGTCCCGGACGGCTGGACCTTTCCGCAGGCCGCCTCCGTACCCATGGCCTTCCTCACCGCCTACTACGCCCTGCGCGACCTCGCCGGGCTGCGCGCGGGCGAGACGGTGCTCGTGCACGCCGCCGCCGGCGGGGTCGGCATGGCCGCCGTGCAGCTCGCCCGGCACTGGGGCGCCGAGGTCCTCGCCACCGCGTCCCCCGCCAAGTGGGACACGGTGCGCGCCACCGGCGTCCCCGCCGACCGCATCGCCGGCTCCCGCACCACCGAGTTCGAGCGCCGCTTCCTCGACGTCACACGGGGCCGGGGCGCCGACATCGTCCTCGATTCGCTCGCCGGTGACCTGGTCGACGCCTCCCTGCGGCTGCTGCCGCGCGGCGGGCGGTTCCTGGAGATGGGCAAGAGCGACCTGCGCGACCCCGCCGAGGTGGCGGCCGCCCACCCCGGCGTCGCCTACCGGGCGTTCTCCCTCCACGAGGCGGGCGACGACCGCATCGGGGAGATGCTGCGGGACCTGGCCGTCCTCTTCGCACAGGGCGTCCTGCGTCCGCTCCCGCTGCACACCTGGGACGTCCGGGAGGCCCCGGCCGCCTTCCGGTTCATGAGCCAGGGCCGGCACACCGGGAAGAACGTCTTCACCCTGCCCCGCCCCCTCGACCCCGACGGCACCGTACTGGTCACCGGCGGCACCGGCACCCTGGGCCGCCTGGTGGCCCGGCGCATGGTCACCGAGCACGGTGTACGCCACGTCGTGCTGGCCGGGCGGCGCGGCCGGGCCGCCGACGGCGTGCCCGAACTGGAGGACGAGCTGCGTGCCCTGGGCGCCGCCACCGTCCGCACCGTCGCCTGCGACGTGGCCGACCGGGACGCGGCGGCCGCCCTGCTCGCCTCGATCCCGCCGGAGGCCCCGCTGACCGCCGTGGTGCACGCCGCCGGCCTCCTGGACGACGGTGTGATCACCGCCCTGACCCCGGAGCGGCTGGCCGCGGCGTTCCGGCCCAAGGTGGACGCCGCGCTCAACCTGCACGAGCTGACGGCCGGGCTGCCGTTGAGCGCCTTCGTCCTCTTCTCCTCCGGAGCCGGCACCTTCGACTCCCCGGGCCAGGGCAACTACTCCGCCGCCAACGCCTTCCTCGACGCGCTCGCCCGCCACCGGCACGCCGCCGGGCTGCCCGCCACCTCCCTCGCCTGGGGGCTGTGGGGCCAGGTCACCGACATGAGCGCCCACCTCGACGACGCCGACCAGCGGCGCATGGCCAAGGGCGGCATGCTCGCCCTGTCCGTGCCCGAGGGCATGGAGTTGTTCGACGCCGCCCTGCGCACCCCCGCCGCCGTCCTGGTGCCCGCCCGCATGGACTTCGCCGCCCTGCGCGAGCTGGCCGGCACCGGCACCCTGCCCGCGCTGCTCGCCTCCCTCGTGCGGGCCCCGCGCCGGGCCGTCGACAACACGGCGGCGGGCACCGGCGACCTGACCGGCCATCTGGCCAGGGCGACCGCGGGACAGCGGCAGAAGATCCTGCTCGACCTGGTGCAGCAGGAGGCCGCCGCCGTCCTCGGCCACTCCTCCGCCGACGCCATCGACCCCCACCAGCCCTTCCGGGAGATCGGCTTCGACTCGCTCACCGCGGTCGAGCTGCGCAACCGGCTCGCCCGCCGGGCCGGCCTCCGGCTGCCCGCCACGCTCGTCTTCGACCACCCCGCGCCCACCGCCCTGGCCCGCTTCCTCCTCGCCGAGCTGGGCCAGGAGACCGACCCGGCCGAGCTGCTGCTGAGCGAACTCGACGCCGTGGCCGCGACCCTGGCCGGCACCAGCCCCGACGCGTCCACCCACGCCACCGTCCTGACCCGCCTGAACGCGCTCGTCGAGCAGTGGCGGACGGCCGCGGCACCGGCTCCCACCGGTACCGGCACTGAGGCCGATGTCGACGATTTCGACGTGGACACCGCGACCGACGAGGACATGTTCGACCTCATCGACCGGGAGTTCGGCACCCCCTGACCACCCGACCGCCCACGACCACCGCCCACGACCACCGACCCCCCACCCCGGCCCAGGCCCCGGCCCGGCGGACCTCCGACGCGTTTCCACCAGGAGCGAACTCTCATGGCAGATGACGGGAAGCTGCGCGACTACCTCAAGCGCGTGCTGGCGGACGCCCGCCGTTCCCAGCAGCGGGTCCGCGAACTGGAGGCCGCACGGTCCGAGCCGATCGCCGTGGTGGCGATGGCCTGCCGCCTCCCGGGCGGCGTCACCTCCCCCGAGGACCTGTGGGACCTGGTACGCCGCGGCCATGACGGCATCACGCCCTTCCCCGAGAACCGCGGCTGGGACCTGGCCGGCCTCTTCCACCCCGACCCCGACCACCACGGCACCAGCTACGTCCGCGAGGGCGGCTTCCTGCACGACGCGGGCGACTTCGACGCCGCCTTCTTCGGCATCTCCCCGCGCGAAGCGGTCACCATGGACCCGCAGCAGCGCCTCCTGCTCGAACTGTCCTGGGAGACCTTCGAACGCGCGGGCCTCGACCCGACCGCCTGGCGCGGCACGGACGTCGGGGTCTTCGCCGGCTTCGCGGGCAGCGACTACGGCAGCGAACTCGCCGGACTCCCGGAGGAGTTGGAGAGCTATCTGATGACCTCCGGGGCGGGCAGCGTCCTGTCCGGCCGGATCTCCTACACCTTCGGCTTCGAGGGCCCCGCCGTCACCGTCGACACCGCCTGCTCGGCCTCCCTGGTGGCCCTCCACCTCGCGGCCCGGGCCCTGCGCGCGGGCGACTGCTCCATGGCCCTGGCCGCGGGGGTCACCGTCCTCGGCACCCCCCGCGCCTACATCGGTTTCTCCCGGCAGCGCGGCCTGGCCGCCGACGCCCGCTGCAAGGCGTTCGCCGCCGCCGCGGACGGCACGATCTTCGCCGAGGGCGCGGGCGTCCTGCTCCTCGAACGGCTGTCGGACGCCCAGCGCCTGGGCCATCGGGTGCTGGCGGTGCTGCGCGGCAGCGCGGTCAACCAGGACGGCGCCTCCAACGGCCTCACCGCCCCCAACGGCCCGGCCCAGCAACGCGTCATCCGCCAGGCCCTCGCCGACGCCCGCCTCACCGCGTCCGACGTCGACGCGGTCGAGGCGCACGGCACGGGCACCGCCCTCGGCGACCCCATCGAGGCGCAGGCCCTGCTGGCCACCTATGGACAGGGCCGCCCCGCGGACCGGCCGCTGTGGCTGGGCTCGCTGAAGTCCAACATCGGGCACACCCAGGGCGCCGCGGGCGTCGCGGGCGTCATCAAGACCGTACTGGCCCTCCAGCACGGCATCCTGCCGCGCACCCTGCACGTCGACACCCCCACCCCCCAGGTCGACTGGTCGGCGGGCGCGGTGGAACTGCTGACGGAGGAACGGGACTGGCCACGGGCGGACCGTCCGCGCCGGGCGGGTGTCTCCGGCTTCGGCGTCAGCGGCACCAACGCCCACGTCATCCTCGAACAGGCCCCGGAACAGACGCCGGCCCCGGCACCCGGCCCGGCCGCCCTCCCCCTGGTGCCGCTGCTCCTCTCCGGACACGGCACGGCGGCCTTACGGGCCCAGGCACGCCGGATACGGGACCACGCCGAGGCCCGCCCGGGGGCGGACCTGCCCGAGCTGGGCGCCGCGCTGGCCCTGGGCCGGGCCGCGCTACCGGACCGCGCGGTGATCCTGGCCGACGACCGCGACGAGGCGCTGACCGGCCTGGACGCGGTGGCGCGGGGCGAGACGGCACCCGGCGTCGTGACGGGCACGGTGACGCGCGGACGGCTGGCGGTGCTGTTCACCGGGCAGGGCTCCCAACGGCTCGGCATGGGGCGCGAGCTGTACGAAGCGTTCCCCGTGTACCGCGAGGCGTTCGACGAGGTGTGCGCGGCTCTCGGTGACGCGACACGCGACGTGGTGTTCGGTGACGACCCGGACCGTCTCCACCAGACCCTGCACACGCAGGCCGCACTCTTCGCCCTGGAAGTCGCCCTCTACCGGCTCATCACGTCCTGGGGCATCACCCCCGACATCGTCGGCGGACACTCCATCGGTGAGATCACCGCCGCACACGTAGCAGGGGTCCTGTCGTTGGAGGACGCGGCCACTCTGGTCACCACCCGCGGACGCCTGATGCAAGCACTGCCCGAAGGCGGCGCCATGATCGCCGTCGCCGCCCCCGAACACGACCTCCCCACCTGGCCGGGTGTCGACATCGCGGCCGTCAACGGCCCTACCGCCACCGTCCTGTCCGGCGACGAAGAACCCGTACTTGAAGCAGCACAGGAACTGGCCGCACAGGGCATCCGCACCCGGCGCCTGACCGTCTCCCACGCCTTCCACTCCACCCGCATGGAACCCATGCTGGCCGACTTCGAAGAGATACTGGCCGGCCTGACCTTCCACACCCCCACCCTCCCCCTCCTGTCCAACATCACCGGACAGCTCGCCGACCCCGACACCCTGACCACCCCCGCTTACTGGGCCCACCACGCACGCGCGACCGTCCGCTTCGCCGACGGCATCAAGACACTGACCGCCTACGGCGTGACCACGTACCTCGAACTCGGCCCGGACGGCACGCTGTCCGCGATGGGCCGCGACTGCCTCGGCTCCGGTGCGGAGAGCCGGGCGGTGTTCGTGCCCGCGCTGCGCCGCGAGGGCGACGAGGTGCGTGCCGTCCTCACGGCGCTGGCCGTCTGCCACACCCGGGGCGTCCCGGTCGACCGGTCCGCGCTGCTGGGCCGGACGGACCCCGGCCGGGCCGACCTGCCGACGTACCCGTTCCAGCGGGAGACCTACTGGCTGACGGCGGACGGCACGGCGGCCGGCGATGTGACGGCGGCGGGCCTGGAGGAGGCCGGTCACCCGTTGCTGGGCGCGGTGGTGGAGGTGCCGGAGTCGGAGGAGGTGCTGTTCACGTCCCGGCTGTCGCTGGCCACCCACCCGTGGCTGGCCGACCACGTCGCGGCCGGGGCCGTACTGCTGCCCGGCGCGGCCTTCGTGGAACTGGCCGTGCGGGCCGGTGACGAGGTGGGGTGCGGCACGGTCGAGGAACTGGTCATGGAGACACCGCTGCCGCTGGCCGAGGGCACCGGGGTGCACCTGCGGGTGAGCGTGGGGGCGGCCGGGGAGGACGGCCGGCGCACGGTACGGATGCACTCACGGGCCGAGGAGGCGGGCGCCGCCTGGGTCCGGCACGTCTCGGGGACGCTGCGTCCGGTGTCCGCGCCGGGGACGGCATCGGGTACGGCGCCGGAGGCCGTGGACCTGTCGGTGTGGCCGCCGGAGGGTGCCGTCGCCGTGGACCCGGCGGAGGTGGCGGCGCTGTACGACGGTCTGGAGCAGGCCGGGTACCGGTACGGGCCGGTGTTCCAGGGGGTGCGGGCGGCCTGGCGCGCGGACGGCGCGGTGTACGCCGAGGTGGCCCTGCCCGACGAGCACGAGGACCGGGCGGCGGCCTTCGGACTGCACCCGGCGCTTCTGGACGCCGCCCTGCACGCGGCCGACTTCCAGCACCGCGCCGACCGTACCGGCGCGCACACGGCACTGCCGTACGTGTGGCGCGATGTCACCCTGCACGCCACGGGTGCCACGGCCGTGCGGGTACGGGTGGTCGCGACCGGCGGGGACAGCATGTCGCTGCACCTGGCCGACGGGACCGGCGCCCCCGTCGCGTCCGTGGGTTCGATGGTGTCCCGGCCGGTCGAGCCCGCGCGATTGGCCGGCGGCCCGGCCGGCGAGCACCTGCTGCGCCCGGACTGGGAGGAGACGACGCCGACGGCACCGTCCGCCCCGGACGAGGTCACGGAGTCCGTGGCGGTACCGGTCGGCTCGGCGGCGGACGTCCGCGCACTGGCCGCCCGCGGCGGCGGCCTCACCGGCACACTGACGGTCGAGCTGACCGAACCCGGCGCCCTGCGCGAGCTGACCGAACCGGAGGCCCTGCGCGAGCTGACCGGCCGTCTGCTGGCCGTCGTCCAGGCGTGGTCGGCCGAACCGGCCCTGGACGGCACGCGGCTGGCCGTGATCACCCGGGGCGCGGTGGCGGTGGCACCGGGCGAGGACACCGACCCCGCGCTCGGCGCCCTGTGGGGTCTGGCCGGGACCGCGCAGTCGGAGAACGCCGGACGCGTCGCCCTGGTCGACATCGACGACGCCCCGTCCTCGCGCACGGCACTGAGCACCCTCGTACCCGCCCTGTTCGCCGCCGACGAGACGCAGGCCGCGGTCCGCGAGGGGCGGTGCTTCCTGCGCCGGCTCGTGCGCGCCGAGGCCCCGGCTGAGGCACCCGGGACCCGTGGCACACCGCTCGGCGACGGCACGGTGCTCGTCACGGGCGGCACGGGGGCGCTCGGCGCGGTGGTGGCCCGGCACCTGGTGCGTACGCACGGAGCGCGCAGCCTCGTCCTGGCCGGCAGGAGCGGACCCGCGGCGCCCGGCGCGGCCGGACTGGCGGCGGAACTGGAGGCGGCCGGGGCCCGCGTCCACGTGCTCGCCTGCGACATCGGGGACCGGGCGGCGGTGGCCGGGCTGCTGGCCGGGATACCGGCCGACGCGCCGCTGACGGCGGTGGTGCACACGGCCGGCGTGCTGGACGACGGCGTGCTGACGGCGCTGGCGCCGGACCGCATGGACACGGTGCTGCGCCCGAAGGCGGACGGCGCCCGCCACCTCCACGAACTGACCGCCGGCCTGGACCTCTCCGCCTTCGTCCTGTTCTCCTCCGCGGCCGGTACCTTCGGCAGCTCGGGGCAGGGCAACTACGCCGCCGCCAACGCCTATCTGGACGCCCTGGCACAGCACCGCGCCGCCCGGGGACTCCCCGCGCTCTCCCTCGGCTGGGGCATGTGGGCCCAGGACGCCGGCATGACGGCCGGACTCGACGCCACCGACCGCCGCAGGCTCGCCCGCGACGGCATGGCACCGCTGTCGGCGGCCGAGGGCATGGCGCTGTTCGACGCCGCACTGCGCGGCGGCGCACCCGTGCTGCTCCCCATGAAGCTGGACCTGGGCGCCCTGCGTGCCCAGGCCGCCGACGGACCGGTCCCCCCGCTGCTGCGCGGTCTGGTTCCCCGGCCCCGGCGCGGGCGGCAACGGGCCAGGCGGGCACCGGCCGACGGCGCGGACGCGCTCAAGACCCGGCTGGCGGGCGTGGGCGCCGCCGACCGGCAGGCGATCCTCCTCGATCTGGTCCGGCAGGAAGCGGCCCACGTCCTCGGGCACACCTCCGCCGGCCGCATCGGCCACGGGGCCGCCTTCACCGATGTCGGCTTCGACTCGCTCACGGTGATCGAACTGCGCGACCGGCTCCTCGCCCGTACCGGGCTGCGCCTGCCCGCCACCTTCGCCTTCGACTTCCCGACACCCGTGGCCCTCGCCGACCACCTGAACACCCTGCTGGACACCGGCACCGCGGAGGACCCGCTGCTGGGCGAGCTGGCCCGGCTGGAGGACCTGGTGGCGGCCCGTCCGGCCGACCGTGCCAAGGACACCGTCGCCGCCGCCCGGCTCCGGGTGCTGGCGGCCCGGCTCAGCACCGTCGCCCCCGGACCGGCCGGCGGCACCGACAGTGTCCAGACGACGCTCGACACGGCGTCCGTCGACGACGTTCTGGCCTTCATCGACGAGGAGTTCGGGATCGTCGACCCGTCGGATTCCAGCCGCGCCCACGAGTGAAGAGGAAGGTGACCCCCGGTGGACAATGACGAGAAACTGGTCCGGTATCTGAAGCGGGTGACCGCCGACCTGCACGAGACCCGGCAGCGGCTCGGCCGGATCGAGGCCGCGCGTACGGAACCCGTCGCCATCGTCGGCATGGCCTGCCGCCTGCCGGGCGGGGTCGCCTCCCCGGAGGACCTGTGGAACCTGGTGGCGGCCGGTGGCGACGCCGTCGGCGCCTTCCCCGAGGACCGCGACTGGGACCTGGACCACCTCTTCGACCCGGACCCCGACCACCCCGGCACCAGCTATGTCCGTGAGGGCGGCTTCCTGCGTGACGCGGGCGGCTTCGACGCGGCCTTCTTCGGCATCTCCCCGCGCGAGGCCCTGGCCATGGACCCGCAGCAACGGCTGCTCCTGGAAACGTCCTGGGAGGCGTTCGAACGGGCCGGCATCGACCCGACCACCCTGCGCGGCGAGAATGTCGGCGTCTACTTCGGCACCCTCAACCAGGATTACGCCACCGATGTCGACGCGGTTCCCGACGGCGTCGAGGGCTACCTGATGACGGGCAGCTCGGCGAGCGTGCTCACCGGCCGGGTGTCGTACGTGCTCGGCTTCGAGGGCCCCGCGGTGACCGTGGACACGGCCTGCTCGTCCTCCCTGGTGTGCCTGCACCTGGCGGCCCAGGCCCTCCGGTCCGGCGAGTGCTCGATGGCCCTGGTGGGCGGCGCCACCGTCATGTCGACGCCCAGCGTCTTCGTCGGCTTCTCCCGGCAGCGCGGCATGGCCGAGGACGGCCGCTGCAAGGCGTACGGCGCGGCGGCGGACGGCACGGGCTGGGCGGAGGGTGTGGGCGTGCTGCTGGTGGAGCGCCTGTCGGACGCGGAACGACTGGGACACCGGGTCCTGGCGGTCGTACGTGGCAGCGCCGTCAACCAAGACGGCGCCTCCAACGGCCTCACCGCCCCCAACGGCCCCTCCCAGCAACGCGTCATCCAGGACGCCCTGGCCGCCGCCCACCTCGCCCCCTCGGACATCGACGCGGTCGAAGGCCACGGCACCGGCACCCGCCTCGGCGACCCGATCGAGGTGCAGGCGCTCATGGCGACGTATGGGCAGGGGCGTGAACGGCCGCTGTGGCTGGGCTCGCTGAAGTCGAACATCGGGCATGCGCAGGCCGCCGCCGGGGTGGCCGGGGTCATCAAGATGGTGATGGCGATGCGGCACGGGGTGCTGCCTCGGACCTTGCATGTGGATGCGCCGTCGCCTCAGGTGGACTGGTCGGCGGGTGCGGTGGAACTGCTGACCGAGGAACGCGAGTGGCCGCAGACGGGGCGTCCGAGGCGGGTGGGGGTGTCGGGGTTCGGGGTGAGCGGCACCAACGCCCACGTCATCCTGGAACACGTCCCCGAACCCGCCGACACCCCTAGTCCACGCTTTGACGGTCCTCTGCCTCTGCTGGTCTCCGGAGCCGATGAGCAGGGCATCCGTGCTCAGGCACGGCAACTGGCCGACTTCCTGCACCAGCGGCCCGACATCGACCTGGGCCGGGTGGCCGGGCTCCTGGCCCACACACGCGCCGCACTGCCCAGCCGCGCGGTGATCATCGCCGAGGACCGGGCCGAAGCGCTGACCGGGCTCCAAGCCGTGGCCGAAGACACCGCAAGTGGCCGGGCAGACGTGCAGGGACGCGTGGTGTTCGTCTTTCCCGGCCAGGGCACCCAATGGGCCGGCATGGGCGCGGAACTGGCCACCGCCTCACCCGTCTTCGCCCAGGCACTGGACGAATGCGCGGCGGTGATGGACCCGCTGACCGGCTGGTCCCTCCTCGACACCATCCACGGACAGCAGCCCCTCGACCGCGTCGACATCATCCAACCAGTGACCTTCGCCGTCATGGTCGGCCTCGCGCGGGTGTGGCAGACGGCAGGCGTCCAGCCATCCGCCGTCATCGGCCACTCCCAGGGCGAGATCGCCGCAGCCCACGTAGCCGGCGCCCTCTCCCTCGCCGACGCCGCCAAAGTCGTCGTCCTGCGCAGCCAGGCCATCGCCACCCACCTCTCCGGACACGGCGGCATGATGTCCCTCGCCTGCTCCCCCGCCCAGGCCGAGGAACTCACCACCCCCTGGAACCACCGCATCCAGACAGCCGCCCTCAACGGACCAGACTCCGTCGTCGTAGCAGGCGAACCACAAGCCCTCGCAGAACTCGCCGCCACCTGCGACCAGACCGGCATCCGCGCACGCACCATCGACGTCGACTACGCCTCCCACACCACCCACGTCGAAACCATCCAAGACCACCTCACCCACACCCTCACCGACATCACCCCCACCACCTCCCACACCCCCTTCCTGTCCACCGTCGACACCGACTGGCTCGACACCACCCACCTCGACGCCACCTACTGGTACCGCAACCTCCGCAACACCGTGCACTTCACCCCCGCCATCGACCACCTCCTCACCCAGGGCTTCACCACCTTCATCGAAATCAGCGCCCACCCCGTCCTGACCACCAGCATCGAAGCCACAGCCGAACACACCCAAACCGAACCCCTCCTCATCACCGGCACCCTCCGCCGCCACCACGGCGGCACCCGACAACTCCTCACCTCCCTCGGCCACGCCTGGACCCGCGGCCTCCCCATCAACTGGACCACGCTTCTCAACCACCCCACACCCCCACACACCGCCTGGCACCTCCCCACCTACCCCTTCCAACACCAGCGGTATTGGCTGGGCCGAGGCGGAGGCACGGCCGACGCCGCGGCGCTGGGGCTGGCGCCGGTCGAGCACCCGCTGCTGGGTGCTGTGACGGAGCTGCCCGGGTCCGGCGGTGTGCTGTTCACCTCGCGGCTGTCGCTGCGTACGCATCCGTGGCTGGCCGACCACGCGGCGGCGGGGACGGTGCTGTTGCCGGGGGCGGCCTTCGTGGAGCTGGCGGTGCGGGCCGGGGACGAGGTGGGGTGCGGTGCCGTCGAGGAGCTGGTGGTGGAGGCGCCGCTGCCGCTGCCCGAGGACGAGGGTGTGCAGGTGCGGGTGACCGTGGACGCGCCGGACGGGTCCGGGCGGCGTCAGGTGTCGGTGCACTCGCGCCGTCAGGAGGCGGACTGGGTGCGGCACGTCAGCGGCACGCTGAGCCCGGAGAGCGGCCCGGTCGGCGGCGACGGCCCGGACGTACAGGACTTGACGCGGTGGCCGCCCGCCGGGGCGGTACCGGTCCCGGAGGACCGGGTGCGCGGCGTCTACGAGGAGTTGGCGGCGGACGGTTACGGGTACGGTCCCGCCTTCCGCGGCCTGCGCGCGGCGTGGCGGCGGGGCGACGAGATCTACGCGGAGGTCGCCCTGCCCGGGGAACTGACCGCCGAGGCCGCCGGGTTCGGTCTGCACCCCGCGCTGCTCGACGCGGCCCTGCACGCCACCGCGTTCCGCGACCGCACCGGCGCCGACGCCGGTCCCGCGTTGCCCTTCGCCTACCGAGGGGTGTCGCTGCACGCTTCGGGTGCGTCGGCACTGCGGGTGCGGATCACGCCTGCCGGGAAGGACGGGGTGGGTATCCGGCTGGCCGATCCGAACGGTGCGCCCGTCGCGGTGATCGAGTCGCTGGTGTCGCGGCCGGTGCCGACGGGCGGGCTGGACGCGACCGGCGGCGGGCGGTCGCCGCTGGAGCAGATGTTCCTGGTGGGCTGGGAGGAGTTGCGGGTCGCTCCCGCCGCCCCCGGGGAGACGGTCTCCGTGCGGACCGCGGCGGACGTGACGGGGGTGACCGGGCCGTCGGCGGTCCTGCTGTACGAACCCGAGGGCACGGATGTGCACCAGGTCACCCACCGCACCCTGGAGGTGCTCCAGGCGTGGCTCGGCGCCCCCGCCCTGGAGGGGACCCGTCTGGTGGTGCTGACCAGGGGTGCCGTGAGCGTGCGGGACGGTGACCGGCCGAACCCGGCGCTGGCCGCGGCGTGGGGCCTCGTCAGCACCGCGCAGTCGGAGCACCCCGGCCGCGTCCTGCTCCTCGACACGGACGCCACCGCGGCCTCCGCCGACGTACTCCCCGCCCTGCTGGCCGCCCTGCTCGACGGCGACGAACCGCAGCTCGCCCTGCGTGACGGAGTCTGCCACCAGCGGCGTCTCACCCGGGCCGGCGCCGACGACGTACTGACGGCACCCGCGGGTGAGCCGGCGTGGCGGTTGGGCACGCGGGCCCCGGGCACGCTGGACGGCCTGGCCCTGCTGCCGGCGCCGGAGGCACGGGCGGCACTGCCTCCCGGGCACGTGCGGATCGAGACGCGCGCCGCGGGCCTCAACTTCCGTGACGTCCTGATGGCGCTGGGCATGTACCCGGGTGAGATCAGCATCGGCAACGAAGGCGCCGGGGTGGTCACGGAGGTCGGTCCCGGCGTCACCCGCTTCGCGCCCGGCGACCGGGTCATGGGCCTGTTCGAGGGCGCGGGCGGCCCGGTGGCCGTGGCCGACTGCCGCACCCTCGCACCGATGCCGAGGGGCTGGTCGTTCGAACAGGCGGCCTCGGTGCCCTGCGTCTACCTCACCGCCTGGTACGGGCTGCGGGACCTGGCGGGGCTGGAGCGCGGCGAGTCGGTGCTGATCCACGCCGCCGCCGGGGGTGTCGGCATGGCCGCCGTGCAGCTCGCCCGGTACTGGGGCGCCGAGGTCTACGGCACCGCCAGTCCGGCCAAGTGGGACGCGGCGCGCGCGGCCGGCGTACCCGACGGCCGGCTCGCCAACTCCCGCACCCTGGACTTCGAGCGGCGGTTCCTCGACCTGACCGGCGGACGGGGCTTCGATGTCGTCCTGGACGCGCTCGCCGGTGACTTCGTGGACGCCTCGCTGCGCCTGCTGCCCCGGGGCGGCCGGTTCATCGAGATGGGCAAGACCGACATCCGCGACGCCACCGAGGTCGGCGCCCGGCACCCCGGCGTCACCTACCGGGCCTTCGACCTGGCCGACGCGGGCGGCGAACGCATCGGGCGGATGCTGACCGAGCTGGTCGCCCTCTTCGACCAGGGCGTGCTGACCCCGCCGCCGCTCACCGCCTGGGACATCCGGCACGCTCCGGCCGCCTTCCGGTTCATGAGCCAGGGCCGGCACATCGGCAAGAACGTGTTCACGCTGCCGCGCCGGCCCGATCCGCAGGGCACCGTGCTCGTCACCGGCGGTACCGGAGCACTCGGCAAGGTGGCGGCCCGCCGCCTGGTGACCGAGCACGGCGTACGCAACCTGCTGCTGACCAGCCGCAGCGGCCCCCGGGCCGACGGCGCCGCCGAGCTGGAACGCGAACTGACCGCCCTCGGGGCGAGGGTCCGCATCGCCGCCTGCGACGTATCCGACCGGGACGCCGTGGCCGCGCTGCTGTCGACCGTTTCCCCGGACGCCCCGCTGAACGGTGTGGTGCACAGCGCGGGCGCCCTGGACGACGGTGTACTCACCGCCCTGACCGCCGAACGACTGGACACCGTCCTCGCCGCCAAGGCCGACGCCGCACAGCACCTGCACGACCTGACCCGGCACCTGGACCTGGCGCTGTTCGTCCTGTTCTCCTCGGCCGCCGGCACCCTCGGCAGCGCCGGACAGGGCGGCTACGTCGCCGCCAACGCCTACCTGGACGCCCTCGCCCACCAGCGCCGGGCCCAGGGCCTCCCCGCCGTGTCGCTGGCCTGGGGCCTGTGGACGCAGGGCGCGGGGTCCGGCCTGACCGGCCACCTCACCACGGCCGACCAGCAGCGGATGGCACGCGGCGGAGTCATCGGGCTGTCGGAGCAGGAGGGCGCGGCCCTGTTCGACACCGCGCTGGGCCTGCCCCAGCCGGTGCTGCTGCCGATGCGACTGGACTTCGGCGCGCTGCGCGCCCAGGCCGCCACGGGGCCGGTGCCGCCGCTGCTGCGCGGCCTGGTCCGGCCACCCCGGCGCACGGCGGGCACAGCCGCCGACGCCGGGGCCTTCGCCCAGCGTCTCGGCCGTGCCACCGCCGAGGAACAGGAACAGCTCCTGCTCGGCCTGGTCCGGGAGGAGGCCGCCCGGGTCCTGGGCCACGCCACCGCCCACGCCATCGGCCCCGACCTGGCCTTCAACGAACTGGGCTTCGACTCCCTCACGGCGGTCGAACTGCGCAACCGGCTCGCCAACCACACCGGGGTCCGGCTGCCGACCACCCTCGTCTTCGACTATCCGACCCCCGTCGCCCTCGTACGTCACCTGCGCGCGGCCCTCGGCCTGGACGACATCCCCGCTCCCGCCGCACCGGACAGCGAGAAGGACCTGCGCCGCGTCCTGGCCACGACACCGCTGAGCCGCCTGCGGGAACTGGGCGTCCTCGATGCCCTCATGACCCTCACCGAGGAAGGCGAAGCGGACGCGGCGGAGTCCCCGGCGCGGGAGCAGGAGCAGGAGACGGCGATAGCCGACATGGGCGTCGACGACCTGGTGCAACGCGCCATGAGCAAAGCCGGTAAGTGATGACGATGGGGAAGAAGGCGGAGGCCGGGATGACCACTCCCGACGCGAAGGTCGTCGAAGCGCTGCGTGTCACGCTCATGGAGAACGAGCGGCTGGAACGGGAGAACGCCGACATCCGCCGAGGACTGTCCGAACCCGTCGCGATCGTCGGCATGGCCTGCCGCCTGCCGGGCGGGGTCGCCTCCCCGGAGGAACTGTGGAACCTCGTCACCACCGGCGGCGACGCCATCGGTGACTTCCCCACCGACCGGGGCTGGGACCTGGACCACCTCTTCGACGCGGACCCCGACCACCCCGGCACCAGTTACGTCCGCCAGGGCGGCTTCCTGTACGACGCGGGCGGCTTCGACGCGGCTTTCTTCGGCATCTCCCCGCGCGAGGCCCTGGCCATGGACCCGCAGCAGCGGCTCATGCTGGAGACCTCCTGGGAGGTTTTCGAACGCGCGGGCATCGACCCGACCGCCCTGCGCGGCACGGACGTCGGCGTCTTCACCGGCGTCACCTACCACAACTACGGCACCGCGGCCCGCGTCCCCGAAGAACTCGAGGCGGTCATGGGTACGGGCACCTCGGCCAGCGTCCTGTCCGGCCGCGTCTCCTACGTGCTCGGCTTCGAGGGCCCCTCGGTCACGGTGGACACGGCGTGCTCGTCGTCGCTGGTCGCCCTGCACCTGGCCGTCCAGGCGCTACGGGCCGGGGAGTGCTCGATGGCCCTGGCCGGGGGCGTCACCGTCATGGCCAACCCCGGCATCTTCGTCGGCTTCTCCCGGCAGCGAGGACTGTCCGCCGACGGCCGGTGCAAGGCGTTCGCCGCGTCGGCGGACGGCACCGGCTTCTCCGAGGGCGTGGGCGTGCTGCTGGTGGAGCGCCTGTCGGACGCGGAACGCCTGGGACACCGGGTCCTGGCGGTCGTACGTGGCTCAGCCGTCAACCAGGACGGCGCCTCCAACGGCCTCACCGCCCCCAACGGCCCCTCCCAGCAGCGGGTGATTCGGCGCGCGCTGGCGGCGGCCGGGCTGACGCCGGGCGACGTGGACGCGGTGGAAGCACACGGCACGGGCACGGCACTGGGCGACCCGATCGAGGCGCAGGCCCTGCTGGCGACCTACGGGCAGGATCGCGAACAGCCCCTGTGGCTGGGCTCGCTGAAGTCGAACATCGGGCATGCGCAGGCCGCCGCCGGGGTGGCCGGCGTCATCAAGATGGTCATGGCGATGCGGCACGGGGTGCTGCCGCGCACGCTGCATGTGGATGCGCCGTCGCCTCAGGTGGACTGGTCGGCGGGCGCGGTGGAACTGCTGACCGAGGAACGGGAATGGCCGCAGACGGGGCGTCCGAGGCGGGTAGGGGTGTCGGGCTTCGGGGTGAGCGGCACCAACGCCCACATCATCCTGGAGGGAGCGGCGGAAGAACCGGTCGCGGTGCCCGGGCCGGGAGGTGTGGTGCCGCTGGTGGTGTCGGGGCGTGGCGGAGCGGGACTGCGGGCCCAGGCACGGCAGTTGGCCGAGTTCATACGGACACGTCCTGAGCTGGATGTGGGTGCGATCGCCGCGGGACTGATGAGCGGTCGGGCGGGGTTGCCGGACCGCGCGGTGGTGGTGGCCGAGGACCGGGCCGAAGCGCTGGCCGGGCTCGAAGCCGTGGCCGAAGGCTCCAGTGGCGGCCGGGCGGACGTGCAAGGACGCGTGGCGTTCGTCTTCCCCGGCCAGGGCACCCAATGGGCTGGCATGGGCGCCGAACTCGCCACCACCTCACCCGTCTTCGCCCAGGCACTGGACGAATGCGCCGCCGTGATGGACCCGCTGACCGGCTGGTCCCTCCTGGACACCATCCACGGACACCACCCCCTCGACCGCGTCGACATCATCCAACCGGTCTCCTTCGCCGTCATGGTCGGCCTCGCGCGGGTGTGGCAGGCGGCAGGCGTCACACCGTCAGCGGTCGTAGGGCATAGCCAAGGGGAGATCGCGGCAGCCCACGTAGCCGGCGGGCTGTCCCTCGCGGACGCCGCCAAGATCGTCGTCCTGCGCAGCCAGGCCATCGCCACCCACCTCTCCGGACACGGCGGCATGATGTCCCTCGCCGTATCCCATGCCGAGGCCGAGGAACTCACCGCCCCCTGGAACCACCGCATCCAGACAGCCGCCGTCAACGGACCAGGCTCCGTCGTCGTAGCCGGGGAACCACAAGCCCTCGCGGAACTCGCCGCCACCTGCGAAGCAACCGGCATCCGCGCACGCACCATCGACGTCGACTACGCCTCCCACACCACCCACGTCGAAACCATCCAAGACCACCTCACCCACACCCTCACCGACATCACCCCCACCACCTCCCACACCCCCTTCCTCTCCACCGTCGACACCGACTGGCTCGACACCACCCACCTCAACGCCACCTACTGGTACCGCAACCTCCGCAACACCGTGAACTTCGCCCCCGCCATCCACCACCTCCTCACCCAGGGCTTCACCACCTTCATCGAAATCAGCCCCCACCCCGTCCTGACCACCAGCATCGAAGCCACAGCCGAACACACCCACACCGACCCCCTCCTCATCACCGGCACCCTCCGCCGCCACCACGGCGGCACCCGCCAACTCCTCACCTCCCTCGGCCACGCCTGGACCCGCGGCCTCCCCATCAACTGGACCACCCTTCTAGAGCACCCCACACCCCCACACACCGCCTGGCACCTCCCCACCTACCCCTTCCAACACCAGCACTACTGGCTCAGAAGCGCCACAGCCACCGACACCGCCAGTTCAGTGGCCGACCAGCTCCCGGGCCTCGCGGAACCGCCGTCGGACACCGGCGTCCTCACCGCCGACCTCGCCGGACAGTCCACGCCGGAACAGGAACGCATACTGCTGGCCACCGTCCGCCGGGAGACCGCGGCCGTCCTGGGGTTCTCCTCGCCGGACGCGATCGAACCGGACATGGTGTTCAACGAGATCGGCTTCGACTCGGCCACCGCCGTCCAACTGCGCAACCGTCTCAACGCCCTCACCGGCCGCACCCTGCCGACCACCCTCCTCTTCGACTACCCGACACCACAGGTCCTCAGCGCCTTCCTGCTGGAGGAGTTGGTCGACGACCTGCCCGCTCCCGTGGCCGTGGTGCCGACGGTCGCCCCGGCGGCGACGACGGACGAGCCGATAGCCATCGTCGGCATGGCGTGCCGGTTGCCGGGTGGCGTGACCACGCCGGAGGAACTGTGGGACCTCGTACTCGACGGCCGTGACGGCGTCAGTGACTTCCCGACGGACCGGGGTTGGGACCTGGACTCCCTCTTCCATCCCGACCCGGACCACGCCGGCACCAGCTACGCCCAGCAAGGCGGCTTCCTGCACGACGCGGGTGAGTTCGACGCCGGGTTCTTCGGTATCTCGCCCCGCGAGGCGCTGGCCATGGACCCGCAGCAGCGGCTCATGCTGGAGACGTCGTGGGAGGCGCTGGAGCGGGCCGGTCTGGACCCGACCGCCCTGCGCGGCACGGACGTCGGTGTCTTCTCCGGCGTGACCTACCACAACTACGGGTCGGGCGTGACACCCGTGCCCGCCGAGCTGGAGGGCATGCTCGGTCTCGGCGCATCGGCCAGTGTTCTGTCGGGCCGGGTGTCGTACGCGCTCGGCTTCGAGGGCCCGTCGGTCGCGGTGGACACCGCTTGTTCCTCCTCTCTCGTGGCCCTGCATCTGGCCGCCCAGGCCCTGCGGGCGGGAGAGTGCTCGATCGCGCTGGCCGGTGGTGTCACGGTGATGCCGACGCCCGGCATCTTCATCGCCTTCTCCCGGCAACGCGGCATGTCGGTGGACGGCCGTTGCAAGTCCTTCGCGGCGTCCGCCGACGGCACGGGATGGGCCGAGGGCGTGGGTGTGCTGGCCTTGGAACGGCTCTCGGACGCCCGGCGCAACGGCCACCGGGTGCTGGCGGTGGTACGTGGCTCGGCCGTCAACCAGGACGGCGCCTCCAACGGCCTGACCGCCCCCAACGGCCCCTCCCAGCAACGGGTGATCCGGCGGGCACTGGCCGAGGCCGGGCTGACGCCGGGTGACGTGGACGCGGTGGAGGCACACGGCACGGGCACGGCACTGGGCGACCCCATCGAAGCGCAAGCGGTCCTCGCCACCTACGGACAGGACCGCGAACACCCGCTCCTGCTCGGTTCGTTGAAGTCCAACATCGGACACGCCCAGGCCGCCGCGGGCGTCGCGGGCGTCATCAAGACCGTACTGGCCCTCCAGCACGGCATCCTGCCGCGCACCCTGCACATCGACACCCCCACCCCCCAGGTCGACTGGTCGGCCGGCGCGGTGGAACTGCTGACGGAGCAGCGGCCCTGGCCCGAGACCGGACGGTCCCGGCGGGCGGGTGTCTCCGCGTTCGGCGTCAGCGGCACCAACGCCCACGTCATCCTCGAACAGGCGGAGCCCGCCCCCGTCGACACGACATCGGCCTGGCCGAAGGATGTCCCGGTACTCCTGCCGCTGTCCGGCCGCGGTACGACGGCCCTGCGCGCACAGGCGCAACGGCTGCTGTCCTTCCTCGTCCGGCACCCCGAACTGGACCTGCCCGAGCTGGGCGCCGCGCTGGCCCTGGGCCGGGCCGCCCTACCGGACCGCGCGGTCGTCCTGGCCGGCGACCGCAACGAGGCACTGACCGGCCTGGACGCGGTGGCACGGGGCGAGACGGCACCCAGCGTCGTGAGAGGCACGATGACCCGCGGGCGGCTGGCGGTGCTCTTCACCGGGCAGGGCTCCCAGCGGCTCGGCATGGGGCGCGAGCTGTACGAAGCGTTCCCCGTGTACCGCGAGGCGTTCGACGAAGTCTGCACAGCCCTCGGCGACGACACACGCGACATCGTCTTCGGAGACGACCCCGACCGCCTCAACCAGACCCTGCACACGCAGGCCGCACTCTTCGCCCTGGAAGTCGCCCTCTACCGGCTCATCACCTCCTGGGGCATCACCCCCGACATCGTCGGCGGACACTCCATCGGTGAGATCACCGCCGCACACGTAGCAGGGGTCCTGTCGTTGGAGGACGCGGCCACTCTGGTCACCACCCGCGGACGCCTGATGCAAACACTGCCCGAAGGCGGCGCCATGATCGCCGTCGCCGCCCCCGAACACGACCTCCCCACCTGGCCGGGTGTCGACATCGCCGCCGTCAACAGCCCCACCTCCACCGTCCTGTCCGGCGACGAAGAACCCGTACTTGAAGCAGCACAGGAACTGGCCGCACAGGGCATCCGCACCCGACGCCTGACCGTCTCCCACGCCTTCCACTCCACCCGCATGCAACCCATGCTCACCGACTTTGAACACGCACTGGCCGGCCTGACCTTCCACACCCCCACCCTCCCCCTCCTGTCCAACATCACCGGACAGCTCGCCGACCCCGACACCCTGACCACCCCCGCCTACTGGGCCCACCACGCACGCGCAACCGTCCGCTTCGCCGACGGCATCCAAACCCTCGCCGACCAAGGCGTCACCACGTATCTGGAGCTCGGCCCCGACAGCACCCTCACCGCCCTGACCCGCGAAAACCTCGACCCCCACGCCAACACCACCCTCATCCCCGCATTACGCCGCGACCACGACGAAACCCGCACCCTCACCACCGCCCTCGCCCAACTCCACACCACCGGCACCCCCATCAACCTCAACACCCTCCACCGCACCACCACCCCACCCCCACTCACCCCCGAACTCCCCACCTACCCCTTCCAACGCACCCACTACTGGCTCACCCCCGACGACACCCCCAGCACCACCGGTGACGTGTCGGCCGCCGGGCTGGACGGCCTCGGGCATCCGCTGCTGGGTGCGGTGGTCGAAGTACCGGAGTCGGGTGAGGTGCTGTTCACGTCCCGGCTGTCGCTGGCCACGCACCCGTGGCTGGCCGACCACGTCGCGGCCGGGGCCGTACTGCTGCCCGGTGCCGCCTTCGTGGAGCTGGCGTTGCGCGCCGGTGACGAGGTCGGCTGCGGTGCCGTCGAGGAGCTGGTGATGGAGGCTCCCCTGGTCCTGGCGGAGGGCACCGCCGCGCGGATGCGTGTCAGCGTCGGGGCTGACGACGGTACCGGCCGGCGTGCGGTGCGTGTCCACTCCCGTGCCGAGGACGCCGCGTTGGGAACGCCGTGGACGCGGCACGCCTCCGGCACGCTGCGTCCCGCGAACGACACGGTGGCGGCCCCGGCCGCGTCGGTGGCCGGCCTGTCGGTCTGGCCGCCGGCCGGCGCGGTGGCCGTGGACCCGGCGGACGTCGAGGGGCTGTACGACGGTCTGGAGCAGGCCGGGTACCGGTACGGGCCCGTGTTCCAGGGACTGCGGGCGGCCTGGCGCGGTGACGGTGCCGTGTACGCGGAGGTGGCCCTCGCGGACGAGCACCGGGACCGGGCGGCGGCGTTCGGGCTGCACCCCGCGCTTCTCGACGCCGCCATGCACACCCTGGCCTTCCACGAGCGGGACGAGTCCGCGCCACGGCTGGTACTGCCCTTCGCCTACCGCGACGTGACGCTGCACGCGTCCGGTGCCTCGGCGGTGCGGGTCCGGGTGACCCTGAGCGGCACGCACACCATGTCCCTAGAACTGGCCGACGGTGCCGGTGCCCCGGTCGCGTCGCTCGGGTCGGTGGTGTCCCGGCCGGTCGACCCCGGGCAGCTCATCGGGACGGCGGACACGGCGGACCGGTTGTTCCTCGTCGCGTGGGAGGAGGTGCGGGCAGGGGGCGAGTCCCTGGCCCTGCGTCCGGTGCCGGTGGCCGACGCCGACGACGTACACCGGCTGTCCGCCGCGCCCAAGCCGCCGGACACCCTGCTGCTCGATCTCCGCACCGCGGCAGCCGCTGGACGGGAGACGGCCGACGTGCGGGAGGTGACCGGACGGGCGTTGCGGGTGGCCCGGGCCTGGCTGGCCGAGCCGTCGCTGCTGTCCAGCCGACTGGTCGTGCTGACGCGGGGTGCCGTCGCCGTCCGGGACGGCGAGCCGGTCGACCCGGCGACGGCCGCGGTCTGGGGCCTGATGGCCTCCGCGCAGGCGGAGAACCCGGGGCGGGTCCTCCTCCTCGACGTCGGCACAGGCACCGACACCGGCCCGGGGACCGGAGCGCTCGCTCAGCTCCCCGCCGCCGACGAACCGCAGTTGGCAGTGCGTGACGGGCGTTGGTTCACCCGGCGGCTCGTCCGGGCGGCGGCGGGTGAGGTGCCGGACGCCGGTCTGGGCGACGGCACCGTCCTGGTCACCGGCGGTACCGGTGCCCTCGGCGCGGTCCTGGCCCGGCACCTGGTGGCGGCGCACGGGGTGCGGAACCTGGTGCTGGCCGGGCGGCGCGGGGAGAAGGCCCCGGGTGCCGCCGGGCTCGCGGCGGAACTGGCGGCGGCGGGCGCCCGGGTACGCGTCGCGGCGTGCGATGTCGCGGACCGGGCCGCCGTGGCGGCGCTGCTGGCCGAGATCCCCGCCGACGCACCGCTGACCGCCGTGGTGCACGCGGCGGGTGTGCTGGACGACGGGGTGCTGACCGCCCTGACGCCGGAGCGGCTCGACACGGTGCTGCGGGCCAAGGCCGACGGCGCCCGCCACCTGGACGAGCTGACCCGGGAGTCCGGGCTCGCCGCGTTCGTCCTGTTCTCCTCCGCCGCCGGTGTCCTGGGCAACCCGGGGCAGGGCAATTACGCCGCCGCCAACGCCTACCTCGACGCGCTCGCGCACCGGCGCCGCGCCGCGGGCCTGCCCGCCGTGTCGCTGGCGTGGGGCATGTGGGAACAGGCCGACGGTACCGGGATGACCGGGCGGCTGGCGGCGGCCACCGGGCGGCCCGAGCGGCACCGGGCGGCACGGGGCGGTGTCGCCGCACTGGCCCCCGCCGAGGGCATGCGGCTGTTCGACGCCGCGCTGCGCACCGGCCTGTCCGTGGTGGTGCCGATGAAGCTGGACCTCGCCGCCCTGCGCGCCCAGGCCGCCGCCGGACCCGTCGCCCCGCCGATGCGGACCCTGGTGCCCCCGGCCCGACGGGCACCGGCGGTCGCCGCCGCGGAGGAGCCGATGGCCGCCCGGTTGGCCGGTCTGGACGCGGAGGAGCGGGAGGGCGTACTGCTCGACCTGGTGCGACGGGAGGCCGGGCAGGTCCTCGGCCACTCGGCCTCCGCGGCGGCCACCGCCCTCGACCCGGACCTGGTGTTCACCGAGATCGGCCTGGACTCCCTGATGGCGGTGGAACTGCGCGACCGGCTGGCCCGGCACACGGCACTGCGGCTGCCGCCCGGTTTCGTCTTCGACCACCCGACCCTGCGGATGCTGGCCCGGCAGTTGCGCGACGAACTGAGCGGCACCAACTGAACGGCACGAACTCAACGGAATCGACCGGGCGTTCCGAGTCCGGCCACGGATGCGACCCATGGCGAGCGAGCCCGATGCGAGCCGGCAGCGAACGAGAAAGGGACCGTACATGTTCAGCACCGACGCCTACCTGGCGCGACTGGGATTCGACCGGCCGCCCGAGCCCACCCTGGCGAACCTGCGGCGGCTGCACCTCAGTCACCTCATGTCCGTCCCGTACGACACCGCGCACACGCATCGGCTGAGCGCGGTGAACATGGCGGACATCGACGTCGACAAGGCGTTCGAGGCCATCGTGCCGACCGGCGCCGGCGGCATGTGCCTGGAGCTGAACACCCTGTTCGCCCGGCTCCTGCGCCAACTGGGCTACGACCTGGACGTGCTCAGCGGCGGCACCTACCTGCCCGGTGACACCTTCGCGCCCGACCCGGAGCACATGCTGATGCTCGTCCGGATCGACGGCGAGGAGTGGCTGGCCGACGTCGGACACGCCGGGCTCTGCTTCACCGAGCCGCTGCGGCTGGTGGAGGACGAGCCGCAGTGGCAGTACGGTTGCGCGTTCCGGCTGGTGCGCCGGGACGGGTTCCTCGTGCTGCAGGCCAGGACGCTGGGACACGACTGGCGCACCACCTACCGTTTCACCACTACGCCCCGGACCTACGACGCCTGGGAGGGCGTCGGCGGCGGCAACGGGCCGGCCATCCTCGCCGCGATGCGCCGGCGTCGGCGTGCCACCGAGCGGGGACAGGTGTTCCTCACCAGCAACATGTTCACGACCGTCGAGGACGGCCACGAGAAGGTGTCCGTCCTCGTCGACCCCGCCCAGCGTGCCGAGGTGATCGCCACCTACTGGGAAGGCCGCGACTGACCCGTCCGGTGCCGTCGCCCCCGTCCCGCCTCCGTTCCCGTTCCGTTCCCGGCCGACCGCCAGCAGAGGAAAGTGATGCGCCCATGAAGTTCGGCCTGTTGTACGGTGCCCAGTTGCCCCGTCCCTGGACCGAGGATTCCGAATACCGGCTCTTCCACGACATGCTGGCGGAGATAGAACTGGCCGACCGGCTGGGCTTCGACCATGTGTGGTGTCCCGAACACCACTTCCTGGAGGAGTACTCGCACATGTCCGGGCCGGAGGTGTTCCTCGGCGCGGTCAGCCAGCGCACCAGCCGTATCCGGATCGGGCACGCCGTCGCCCTGATGCCGCCGGGTTTCAACCCGACCGCGCGGATCGCCGAGCGGATCGCCACGCTGGACCTGCTGTCCGGAGGACGCGTGGAGTTCGGCACCGGCGAGTCCACCACCCCTACCGAGCTGGAGGGATTCGGGGTGGAACGTGCCGTCAAGCGGGACCAGTGGGCGGAGGCGGTGGACGCCGTGGTCCGCATGTTCGTGGAGGAGCCGTTCGCCGGGTACCACGGCAAGTACGTCTCGGCACCGGTCCGCAACGTGCTGCCCAAGACCCGGCAGAAGCCGCACCCGCCGATGTGGATGGCCTGCGGCAACCGGGAGGCCATCCGGCTCGCCGCCGCCAAGGGGCTCGGCGCGCTCAACTTCTCCTTCTTCGGCCCGGCCGAGACCAGGAAGTGGGTCGACGCCTATTACGAGGGCATCGAGTCCGCGGAGTGCGTGCCCGCCGGGTTCGCGGTCAACGCGCAGGTCGCCGCGACCATCCCGATGTTCTGCCACCAGGACGAGGCGACCGCCGTGGAACGCGGCGCCGACGGCGTCCAGTTCTTCAACTTCGGACTCGGTTTCTACGCCGGTTTCGGTGCCGCCGCCCCCGGCCGGACCCGGCTGTGGGAGACGTTCCAGCGCGACCGCGACCGCTACGGCATGGGCCGTGCCGCCTTCGGCAAGCCCGGTATGCCGCTGGGCAACCCGGCGCGCGGCGCGGTGGGCACCCCGGAGCAGATCCGGCGGTTCCTGCGCCAGCACGAGGAGGCCGGTCTCGACCAGGCGATCTTCCTGGTGCAGGGCGGCGGGACCCGGCACGAGCACGTCTGCGAGTCGCTGGAACTGTTCGCCCGCGAGGTGATGCCCGAGTTCAAGGAGCGGCACGAGCGGGCCGAGCGGGCGAAGGCCGCCCGGCTGGCGCCCGCCCTCGACGCCGCCCTGGCCCGGCGCGAGCCGCCCCGCACGGCCGACCCCTCCTACGTCATCCCCGCCCGGAGCCCCAACCCGGGCCCCTGACCAGCCCACCGCTCCGCTCACCGACCCGTTGACTCACACGTTCACACGTACTCACACGTACTCACTCGTACGCACAAGGAGACCGCGTAACACCATGGCTGAGACACCGGAAGAAGAAACCCACGTCCCCGGCCCGCCGCGGCGGGTCGAGATGCACGGCAGCGCCGCATGGCTCGTGTCCCGGTTCGACGAGGTACGTGAGTGCCTCGCGCACCCGAGGATGAGCCCGGCCGCCGCCTACGCCGCCGCGCAGGGGCAGACGACCCCGGTGAGCGGGCTGTTCCAGGACACGCTGATGGGCACCGACCCGCCCGAGCACACCCGGCTGCGCCGGCTGCTGGGCACGGCGTTCACCGCGCGCCGGGTGGAGGCCCTGCGGCCGCGCGTGCGGGAGATCACCGACAGCCTGCTGGACGCCGTCGCCGCCGACGGCCGGGCGGACCTGGTCTCCGCGCTGGCCGTCCCGCTGCCCATGCAGGTGATCTGCGAACTGCTCGGCGTGCCCCTCGCCGACCGCACCGAGTTCCACCAGTGGGCCGACCTGATGCTGCTGCCGCCCTTCGACCCGGAGTCCGCCGCCCGCTCCGCGGACGCCTCCGCGAAACTCTGGTCGTACGTGGAGAACCTGGCCGAGCAGCGGCGCGAGGACCCCAGGGACGACCTGATCAGCGCGCTGATGTCGGCGCACGAGGACGACCGGCTCAGCCACCGCGAGGTGGTCTCCACCGCCCGCATGATGCTGATCGCCGGCTACGAACTGACCGGCAGCTTCATCAGCAACGCCGTCTTCTCGCTGCTGACCCGGCCGGACCAGCTCGACCTGCTGCGCGCGGACCCCGGGCTGGCCGGGCGGAACCTGGACGAGCTGCTGCGGCACGCGGGGCCCGGCGTCCTCGTCGTACGCTTCGCCAACGAGGACGTGGAGATCGGCGGCGTCACGATAGCCGCGGGCGAGCAGGTGCTGCTGGACATGGCCGCCGCCCACGCCGACCCCGCGCACGTCACCGACGGGGAGCGACTGGACCTCACGCGGGAGAACGTGATGCACCTCCAGTTCGGCCAGGGCGTGCACTACTGCATCGGCGCGCCGCTGGCCCGGGTGGAGGCGGGGACCGCGCTGGAGAGCCTGTTCCGGCGCTTCCCCGACCTGCGGCTGGGCGTGCCGGCCACCGAGGTCGGCGCCAAGCCCAACCCGTTCATCCGCTCCCTGACCTCCCTGCCGGTGGAGTTCACGCCCCGGTGAGCACGGGCGACGGCGGTGCGGAGGACGGCCGTCCCCGTCCTCCCACCGCACCGCCGTCGGCATCTCCTGGATGTCAGGCTCCGGGGTGCCGGGCGCCCCGCGGTGCCGGGCGCCCCGCGGTGCCGGACGCCTCGCGGTGCCGGGCGCCCCGCGGTGCCGGACGCCCCGCGGTACCGGACGCCCCGCGGTGCCGGGCGCCCGGGGGGGGGTCAGGGCACCGGCACCACCGGGCACAGCGCCAGGAGTTCCGCCGGGTGCCGCAGGACGACATCGGGGTCCGCGGCGAGCAGGGTCGCCTCGTCCGTCTCGCCCCACAGCGCGGCCACCGCGGTGACACCCGCGCCGCGGGCGCTGGCGAGGTCGGTGACGGCGTCGCCGACCATCACCGTCCGCCCGGGGTCGGCGCCCAGCAGGTCCATCGCCTTGAGCACGATGTCGGGCGCCGGTTTGGCCCGCGCCACCTCGTCCGAGCCGAGGACGGCCTCGAACCGGTCGCGGATGCCGATCGTGTCCAGCAGCGAGCGGGCCCGCGGGCCGCTCTTGCCGGTGGCCACGGCCAGCCGTACCCCCCGGCGGCGCAGCTCCCCCAGCAGCTCCGGCACGCCGTCGAACACCTTCACCAGGTGGGCGAGCCGGTAGCTCTCGCGGACGAAGGGCTCCTCCATCGCCAGCGGCAGCCCCATGATGCGCATGATGTCGGGGAAGTAGCGGCCCAGGTGCCGGTTGTACTCCTCGAACGGCGGCTCGCCCGGGCCGACGACCTCCGCGTAGGCGAGGGTGAACGCCTCGCGCATCACCGCGAAACTGTTGACGAGGACGCCGTCGAGGTCGAAGACCACCGAGGTGACATCGGACGGAACAGAAGGGATGGAAGGTACGTACTGGCTGCTCATCGGGGTCTCCCCTGGAACGTGGTCGCGGCGCGCACCGGTGCGGTCACACCGGTGCGGACTCCCGGACCTCCTGGACGGCGCGGGCCGAGGTGTAGACCCGCTCGATCGCGCCGATGGTGCGGCGCGCCTCGGCGATCGCCCGGCCCTGTGCGGCCGGGTCGTGCAACAGGCCGGGCAGCAGGGCGAGCTGCCGGTCGTACTCGGCGCCGACGCGTTCCGCGGGTACGGCGAGGCGGCGCGTGGTGCCTTCGGCGGTGCGGGTCAGTACGGACTCGTCGAGGCGGTTGGGGCTGAACCCGAAGGTGCAGCGCAGGGTGGCGCTGCCCGCGCTGCCGTCGACGGTGACGCGGGTGGTGTCCACCGCCTCGTGCGAGGCCCAGCTCGCGTGCAGGGCGACGGACCGGCCGTCGTCGGTGACGAGGAAGCCGCGCGCGGTGTCCTCGACGTCGGTGCCGCCGCGCCCGGCCGCGTCGCCTGCGCCTTCGCCTGCGCCTTCGCCTGCGCCTTCGCCCTCGCCTTCGGCATCGTTGTCGTCGTCGCGCCAGGCGGCCCGGGAGGACGCCCGGGTGATGAAGTCGGCGGAGACGGTGCCGATGGCGTGCCGGAAGGCGGCGGTGCCCAGCAGGGGTGCGGCGATGTCGAGGAGGTGCCAGCCGAGGTCGACCAGTGCCCCGCCGCCCGCGAGCGACCGCCGGGTGAACCAGCCGCCCCGGTCGGGCACTCCGCGCGCCCGTACCCAGGCCAGTTCGATGTGCCGGACCTCACCCAGGCGTTCGGCGGCCCGGTACAGGCCGCGCACGTCGGCGCGGTGGCGGGCCGCGCTGCCGGCCAGTAGGACCGTGCCGCCCGCGCGTTCGGCGGCGGCCAGCCGTTCCGCCTCCTGGGAGGTCAGGCAGACCGGCTTCTCCAGGAACACCGCGATGCCCTTGGTGAGCAGTTCGCAGGCGACGGCGCAGTGCAGGTGGTTGGGGACGGCGACGACCGCGAGGTCCACCTCGGCTGGGTCGAGGCCGGCGACGCTCGCCAGTACCGACAGCCCGGTCGGGCCCGCCCCCTCGGGGCCGGTGACGGCGGCCCGGCCGCGCTCGTCGGGGTCGACGGCGGCGGTCACGGTGAAGGCGGGACTGTTCAGCAGCCGGGGCAGCCAGACCGAGCGGGCGACCCAGCCCAGGCCGACCACGGCGGTGCGGACGGGCGGCAGGGCCGGGGGCGGGGTGCTCATGCGCCGGCGAGCACGTCGGCGACGACGGCGGCGATCTCGTGCATCTGCTCCTCGCTGCCCAGCAGCGTACGGTGGTGCAGCCACACGCAGTCCCGGGTCAGGGCCTCGGAGTGCGGGCAGCGGCGGGCCAGTTCGTCCACGGTCAGCTCCGGCGCCGCGACCTCCCAGAAGGCGTCCGTACGGTAGACCGCGCGGAACCCGACGAACGCGGGCAGCCCCCGCTCGATGAGGGTGTCCACCACCCGTGCGCGCCGCTCCTCGGTGATGCCCGGCACCCGGAACATCGCCATGTAGTGCGGATTGCGGTCACCGCGGGCGTCGAGGGCCTGCGGGACGACGCCGGGGATCTCGGCCAGCAGCTTGCTCAGCACCGGCCAGCGTGCCTCGCGGGTGTCGATCTGCCCGTCGAGCCGGGCGAGCTGGGCGCGCAGCACCGACGCGGAGAACTCGTTGAGGCGGAAGTTGGAACCGGACGTGCGGTGGAAGTAGCCGCGGTCGGTGCGCGGCCGGCCGCAACTGTGCCGCACGAAGCCCTTCTCGTACCCGTCCGCGTCGGGGAAGAGCACCGCGCCGCCCTCACCGGCCGTCATCAGCTTGCCGTTCTGGAAGCTGAACGCCGCGACCGAGCCCAGCTCCCCGACCCGCTGGCCGCGCCACCGGGCGCCCTGGGCGTGGGCCGCGTCCTGGACCAGGGGGACGCCCGAGTCGGCGGAGAGTTTGCCCAGCGCGTCCATGTCGCACATCTGGCCCGCCATGTGGACCGGCATGATGGCCGCGGTCCGCGGTCCGATCGCGGCCTCCACCGCCGCCGGGTCGACGCAGTACGTCCCCGGGTCGACGTCGACCGGGACGGCCACCGCGCCCAGCCGCTGCGCGGCCTGCGAGGAGGAGATGAAGGTGAACGCCGGGACGATGACTTCGGAGCCGGCGCCGACGCCGAGCACTTCGAGGGCGAGTTCCAGCGCGTGGGTGCCGTTGGTGACCGCCAGGGCGTGCGGACTGCCGTGCGCGGCGGCGAACTCGGCCTCGAAGGCGTCCACCTCGCCGCCGCCGATCCGCCACCACTGGCCCTGTTCCAGCGCCCGTATCAGTCCCTCGCGTTCCGCGTCGTCGTACTGCGGCCAGCCGGGCAGCTCGGATTTCAGACGCACACCTTTGCTCATGCCTTCCCCACTTCCCTCGACGCGATATGCAGAGGCGATCGCTTTACCACGCTAACCGTCCGGCAGCAGCCGCGCCATTCCCCCTCAACACCCCCCTAGAAACCCCTTAAAACGGCTTCCGGGGATTTCGCGGGTATTCGGCGCGGTGTGCGCCGGGCGGCCCGTGCTATAGATGGAAGTCCGTGACGAGCCGGGTGAGGTGCGCTGTGAGCAGGCTGTTGTTGGTGAACGGGCCGAATCTCGGAATACTCGGAACCCGCCAGCCCGAAATTTACGGAACCGATACCTTGCAGGACATCGAACGCTGGGTGGGAGAAGAGGTCGCGGAACGCGGCTGGAAAGTGGACTCCTATCAGTTCGACGGTGAGGCGGAGATCATCCGCACCATTCAGGGGAACTACGACACCGTCGGCGCCATCATCAATCCGGCCGCCCTGATGATGGCCGGCTGGGGTCTGCGGGACGCCCTGGCGAACTATCCGCGGCCCTGGATCGAAGTGCACCTGTCGAATGTCTGGGCCCGTGAGCGGTTCCGCCACGAGTCGGTGACCGGGCCGCTGGCGTCCGGCGTCATCTTCGGGCTCGGCGCGCTGGGATACCGGCTCGCCGCCCGCGCCCTGCTCGAAAAGGTGCCGGGCTGACCGCCGGGGCCGCCGGCCTGCTGGGCGTCGACATCGGCGGTACGAAGGTGGCGCTGCGCGTCGAGCACGACGACGGCGGCGTGGCGGAGTCGTCCTTCCGGTGGGCCGGCCCGGCCGCCCGCCCCGAGGACGATCTCGCCCTGCTGGCCCGGCACGTCGGGGAGTTGTGCGGGGGGCGCCCGCGGGGGCTGCGCGGCGTCGGGGTCGCCGTGCCCGCCACGCTCGACGCCGCCGGCGCGGTCACCGTCTGGCCGGGCCGCCCCGCCTGGGCCGGGTTCGCTCTGGGCGACGCCCTGTCCGCGCTCTTCGGTGCCGCCCAGGTGGCGTGCGCCGACGACGGTGATCTGGCCGCCCTCGCCGAGGCGGACGCGGCCGGCTGCGCGGACCTGCTCTACCTCGGGGTCGGCACCGGTGTCGGTGGCGGTCTGGTGCTGGCCGGGCGTCCCGTTCCCGGCGTGGGGCGCGGGTCCTGCGAGGTCGGCCATCTCGTCGTCGACCGCGACGGGCCGCTGTGCGACTGCGGGCGGCGCGGCTGTGTGCAGGCGGCGGCCTCGGGCCCGGCGACGCTGCGCCGCGCCGCCCGGCGCCGGGGGACGGAGGTGCCGTTCCCCGCGTTCCGGCGGGCCGTGTCCGAGGGCGAGCCGTGGGCGGTGGCCGCGCTGCGGGAGAGCTGCGCCGCGCTCGCCGCGGCCGTGACCGGCATCAGCGAACTGACGCGCCCCGCGCTGGTCCTCATCGGCGGCGGCTTCGCCGCGGCCGTGCCGGAGCTGGTACCGATGGTGGCCGAGCGGACCGCGGCCCTCCAGCGCCCCGGACACCCGCCGCCCCCGGTACGGCCCGCGCTGCTGGGCGGGCTGTCCTCCCTGCACGGCGCGGTACTGCTGGCCCGGAGCCTGCCGGCGGCCGGGTAGTTCAGTCCGGCGCCCGGTCCATCGCGGCCAGGGCCGAGGCGGGCCGGCGGCCGGGGGGAGTTCAGTCCGGTGCCCGGTCCATCGCGGCCAGGGCCGAGGCGACGGTCCGCTCGGGCACCCCGGACACCAGCCCGGGGCCGTCCGGGCCGTCCAGGACGAAGGTCAGCCCGTCCGTCGCCTTCTTGTCCAGCTTCATCACCTCGATCAGGCGCCGCGCGTCGACCCCGGCCGGCAGCGCGGTCGGCAGGCCGTAACTCCGTACCACCTGGAGGTGCTCGGCCGCCCGTGCCGCGTCGATCCGGCCGAGGGCCAGCGCGAGACGGCCCGCGAACACCGTGCCGATCGCCACCCCCTCGCCGTGCTTCAGCGCGAAGCCGGTCACGATCTCCAGGGCGTGTCCCAGGGTGTGGCCGTAGTTGAGGATGTGCCGGCGCCCGGAGTCCCGTTCGTCGGCGGCGACCACCGACGCCTTGAGCGCCACGCTCGCCGCGATCTGCTCGGGCAGCGGCAGCCCGCGCAGATCGCCGGCGCCGATGAAGTGGCAGCGGGCTATCTCTCCGTATCCGTTGAGCATCTCCCGCTCGGGCAGGGTGCGCAGGCAGTCGGTGTCGCACAGCACGGCGGCCGGCTGCCAGTAGGCGCCGAGCAGGTTCTTGCCCTCGGGGAGGTTGACCGCCGTCTTGCCGCCCACGCTGGCGTCCACCTGGGCGAGCAGGGTCGTCGGCAGGTGCACCACGGGCACCCCCCGGTGGTACAGCGCGGCGGCCAGTCCCACGACGTCGGTGGTGGTGCCGCCGCCGCAGGAGACGACCGCGTCGGAGCGGGTCAGCCCGAACCGCACGAAGGCCCGGCCCAGTTCCTCCACGGTGGCCAGTGTCTTGTCCGCCTCGCCGTCCCGGGCCCGCAGCACCACCGACGGCACCCCCGGGTCCGGCAGCCACTCCTCGGGCCGCGCGGACACCATCGCCACCCGCCGCGCGCCGAGCCCGGCGAGGACGCCGGCCAGCGTGTGCCGGACGCCCGGCCCGATGTCGACGGGGTAGGAGCGCTCGCCGAGTTCGACCATGACACGGGTGTGCGGCTGACCCGACGCCGTCATGCGCGGTCCGTCCTTCCTCGTACCGTCCCCGGCCGCCCACCGGCACCGGTCCCGCCCATGCCTACCCGGACGAGCGCGGCGGTCAACCGCGCGATCCGCCCGGTGCGGTGGAGCCGCGACGACGGAGCGCGGGCGGTGGCGTCACGCCGGGTGGATGAGGCGGCTCTCGTAGGTGAAGACCACGGCTTGTATCCGGTCGCGGAGTTCGAGCTTGTGCAGGATGCGCCCCAGGTGGGACTTCACGGTCGCCTCCGCGAGGTGCAGGGTGGCCGCGATCTCGGCGTTGGACAGGCCGCGGCCCACCTGGACGAGGACTTCGCGCTCACGGGCGCTGAGCCGGCTCAGCCGCTCGTCGTGTGCGGTGCCGCCGGCGCCGGGGAGGTGCGGGCGGAAGGTCTCCAGCAGGCGGCGGGTGATCCGCGGGGAGACCACCGCGTCGCCCGCGGCCACGCTGCGGATGGCGGTGAGCAGTTCCTCGGGTCTGGTGTTCTTCAGCAGGAAGCCCGAGGCTCCGGCGTCGAGTCCGGCGAACGCGTAGGCGTCGAGGTCGAAGGTGGTGAGGATCAGCACTCTGCTGTGCGGGGAGTCCCGGACGACCTGCCGGGTCGCCTCGATCCCGTCGGTCCCGGGCATACGGACGTCCATGAGGACGACGTCGGGCCGCAGTTCCCGGGCGAGGCGTACGGCCTGGACGCCGTCCGCGGCCTCGCCGACCGGTGCCATGTCGGGCTGGGACTCCAGGACCGTACTGAAGGCCATCCGGAGCAGTGCCTCGTCGTCGGCGATCAGGATGCGGATCGTCATGCGGACGCGGCTCCCCCGCTGCCGAGGCGGAGGCGGGTGTGGACGCGCCAGCCGCCGCCCGGGAGCGGTCCGGCCACCAGTGTCCCCCCGTAGGCGGCCGCGCGCTCGCGCATGCCGGGGATGCCGTGGCCGGGCGGTGGGGTGCCGGGAAGCGGCGGGCCGTCGTCGGTGACGTCCACGGTGACGGTCTCGGCCGAGCACCGCACCCGGACCCGCGCGTGGGTGCCGGCGGGTGTGTGCCGGAAGGTGTTGGTCAAGGCTTCCTGTACCAGGCGGTAGACGGTGAGTTGGGCGGTGGCGGGTACGCGGGTCCGGTCGCCCCGGACTTCGAGGCGGGTCGGCAGTCCGGCGGCGCACATCTGGTCGGCGAGGGTGCGCAGGTGGGCGATGCCGGGCGGCGGGTGGCGCTCCGCGTCCGGTTCGTCGGTCCGCAGGATGCCCAGCGAGCGCCGCATGTCGGTCAGGGCCTGCCGGCCCGTCTCGGAGATCTGGAGCATCGCGGTGGTGGCCTTGTCGGGCGACCGGTGCTGGGCGTAGCGGGCGGCGTCGGTGAGCGCGACCATGACGGACAGGTTGTGGGTGACGATGTCGTGCATCTCCCGGGCGATACGTGTCCGCTCCTCGGCGACGGCCAGCCTCGCCTGCTGGTCCTGCTGCTGCTCCAGGCGCGCGGCGCGTTCTTCCAGGGCCGCGAGGTAGGCGCGCGTGGTGCGCACGTTCATCCCCAGCACGGCGGCGCAGACGACGGTCGCGGTCACCGCGACGAAGGGGGCGAGGAACGCGCCGTCCGTCGTCCAGCGCAGACAGGCCGGCAGGGCCCCCGCCGCCACGACGGCCCCGGCGACGAGCGTGCCGCGCCGTCCCGAGGTCGCGGCCACCGTGTAGAGCGCCACCAGCAGGGCGATGTCCGCCGGCAGGGGCACGTTCACCAGCCACTGGACGAAGGCCGCGGCCGCCACCGCGGCGAACACCGTGCGCGGGGCCAGGCGCCGCCACACCAGGGGCAGCGTGAGGGCAGCGGTCAGGGCCGCGGTCACCGGCAGCTCCCGCGGCGCGCGCGTGGTCACGATGTGGAGCAGCAGCAGCGCCGGCCACAGCGAGTCCCCCACCATGGGCGGCATCCGCGCGCCCCAGCGCCGGGCGGCTCGCACCAGTCGCACCGCCGCCGGTACGGGGGCCGGCCGTACGGCGTTCCGCGGGTGCCGCACGCGATCCTGGCGCACCGGTTGGGCCCGGCCCGGCCCCGCGTCCGCCTCGGTCATCACACGTCCCTGTCGGTTCAGCGCCACAGCGGCCCCGGCGGGGGCCAGCACCGCGTATCGCCCCCGAGCGGGTCGGCCCAGGAGCGCGCACCTTGCGCCGCCCGGTGTGAAACACGGCCCTGTCACGGTAGGCGGCGAACCCGCGAAACACATGAGACCAGCGTCTGATGGCACCGCGCCGGGGTACGACCGCAGGAGGAGTCCCGCTGCCTACCGGGGTCGCAAAGGAGCCGTTGACCTGGCGTGCCGGATTGCGACTCCGGTGGCATGCGGGAGCGACCCCCGGATCGATGCGGCCTCCCGTGCCCGGCCCTGAGGATGGCCGGGTGACCGAGATCATCACGGGGCTGTACATGTCCCCCCTGGAACTCCTCGCCCTGGCCGGTGCCGTCGCGCTGGTGGTGGCGCGCTGGCTGCCCCCCTCGGCCCGCCCGCGCGTCACGATCGCGGCGGGGACGGTTCTCGTGCTGTCCGTGCTCGTGCTGAGTGCGGTGGGGCTCCGCTGGCAGATGCTGCCGGTGCTGGCGGGCGCGGCCGGCGCGTCGCCGTTCGCGCTCGCTCCCCTGCTGCGCCGCCGTACCGGCCGGCCGGCGCGGCGGGCCCGCTGGTGGCTGGCGCTGCCGGGGTCGGTGGCCTGCGCCGTCCTGCTGGCCATGGGCCCGGTGGCCGCCTGGGCGTTTCCGGTACCCGTGTTCCCGGAACCGTCCGGTGAGTTCGCGGTCGGCACCCGCGTGGTGCAGTGGACCGACCCGCACCGCCCCGAGACCTTCACCGCCGACCCGCACGACCGGCGCACGGTCGTGGTCCAGCTCTGGTACCCCGCGCGCAAGAGCCCCGAGGGCGCGCCCCGGGCCCAGTACCTCGGACGCACGGAGCGCGAGGCGCGCACCGTCTCCGACGCCCTCGCCCGCCAGGTCGGCCTGCCCGGCTTCCTGGTCGACGGCGTCCCGCGGGCCCGCACGCACTCGGTGTTCGACGCCCCGGTGGCCGGTGGGGGCGGACGGTTCCCCGTCGTGCTGTTCTCTCCCGGGTCGGGCGGGGTGCGGACCCAGAACACCGCCTGGGCGGAGGAACTGGCCAGCCACGGCTATGTGGTGGCCGCCCTCGACCACCCGTACGACTCCGCCGCCGTCGTCCTCACCGACGGCCGGACGCTGCGCACCGAGACCGTCTCCACGGGCGACCGCGACGAGGACGACCGGGCGGCGGCCGGCTGGACGGCGGTCCGGGCCGCCGACCTCGGCTTCGTCCTCACCCGACTGGACCGGCTGGGCCGGGGTGGGACCACCGACCCGCTGGCCGGACGCCTGGACACCGGCCGGGTCGCGGTGACCGGCCACTCCATGGGGGGTGCCGCCGCCCTGCAAGCGGCCCGGCACGACCCCCGGTTCGACGCCGTCATCGACCTGGACGGCTACCCCCACGGCCCCGCCTCCCCCGCCCTCCGCCAGCCGGCACTCGCGCTCACCCAGGCCGTCACCCCCGCAACGGACCCGCGCTACCTGCCCCGCCTCACCGAGGCCCTCGCGCGCAACACCGCACCGAGCTACCGGCTCACCGTCCCCGGCGCCGCGCACCTCACCTTCATGGACGGCCCCCTGTACCTGCCGCCGGTGCCCTCGATCGTCGGCTCCCTGGGCCGCACCGAGAGCCCGCACGTCGTCGCCGCGGCCACGCTCGCCTTCCTCGACACCACCTTGCGGCACACACCCGGTGACCCGGCCGCCGCCCTGTCGGCCTACGGCGACCTCAGCGTCCACCACACGCAGGCCGCCGGTCGGTGGCGGCCGGTCACGGGGTGAGCACCAGCTTGCGCAGGGGCTCGGTGTCGGGCTGGTCCGCGACGACCGCGTCCAGGGCCGGGCCGAGCCGGTCCTCGAAGCCGTCGGCGGGATAGCGCAGGGTGGTGACCGTGTCGGACCAGGACAACTGCCAGCGGGCGGCGCCGCGGGCCGTCAGTTCCATGACGGCCATCTGGTGCAGGGCCCGCCGCAGTGTGAGGCGGGGGGACTCGTGGGCCGCGCCGCCGGTCGTGGCCGCCGCCTGCTCGGACTCCGGGAACCGGTCGGCGATCCGCCCGCGCACGGCCGGGTCGGCGTCGATCGCGTCGAGCAGGGCCTGGAGGCCGGGGCCCGTGCCCTCGGCGGCGAGGGCCGCACGGAGGTCCGCCGCGCCCTGGACGACGTACCGGGTCATCGACTCGTGGACCAGGTCCTCCCAGTCCACCCGCCTGAGCGCGAGTGCCTCCGGGGTGAGGACGGCCCGCTCCAGCGCGGCCGGCACCGCGTCCGGGTCGGCCAGCAGCTCCAGAGCGGACCGCGCCGCCCGCCGGCCCCGGCCGTCGTCGGGCAGGGCCTCGATCCGGGCCACCCGCTCGGCGAGCGAGGGATGGGAGTCGTACGGGGAGGGCGGCTCGGTCGGCAGTTCCCGGCGCAGCTCCTCCAGTTCGGCCGAGCGGGCGTCCAGGAGCCGGCGCAGGCCGCCGAAGACCTCGCCCGGCCGGGGCAGCAGACCGGCGCCGACGCCGAGGGTGGCGTACGCGTCCATGTAGAACGCGTTCACCGCGTTCAGGGCGTTGACCTCGCGCAGCGCGGACACCGCGGAGTCGCGTCCGGCCACCCGGACCGAGGCCAGGTCGGCGGCGAGCTCCTGGCGGCGGGTGGTGGTGCGGGTGGCGCGCAGGAAGAAGGTGCCGTACGCCGAGTAGATCCTGGCCATGCCGCGGTACGTCGCGCCCAGGCCCGGGGTGTCGACCATCAGGGTCTTCCTGCCCTTGGCCGCCCGCTTGGCGGCCTTGTTCCACTGCCGCTCGCGCTCCTTGGCCTGCTTGTGGTCGGAGCGCTCGTGGAAGTGGGCGACGGTGCGGATCAGCCGGTCGCGGCCGCGGGCGATCAGCGGGGTGAGGCGGGTGTCGTAGTGGGCGTAGTGGCCCATCTCGTGGGCGAGTACGGCACGGAGCTGCCTCTCGTCCAGGCCCATCATCAGCGGCAGGCCGAGGTAGAGGCGACGGGCACCGGGCCGCAGGCCCAGCAGCGCGGAGTCCTCGGTGACGGCCGCGTTCACGCGCTCGATCAGCACGATCTCGTCGGGCGCTCGGGTGCCGACCTGGCGTGCCACATCGCGCACGGCCTCCCACAGCGCGGGCTCCTGAGCCTCGCCGACGGTGAGGCCGGCCGGCGGCTCGGCCTCGGGCACGCGCAGCATGAACAGGGAGCGTACGACCGGGATCGCGAGGACGACGGAGAAGACGACCACGCTGTCGGCGATGGCCTCCGGCCCGCCGCTGACCACGGCGTAGTCGATGCCGGCCAGCACCGCCAGCAGGAGGACGCCCAGCAGATAGAAGCCCGCGAGCAGGACGAGGGCGCGCAGAGCGCGCAGCGGAGCGCCCATGTGGACAGATCCCCCCGGGGTGAAGTGCGGTGCGGATCCGCATCATCCGGCCCCGGAGGCACTCACGGCAACTCGATCGGCGGGCCGTTGCCCCTGGTGGGGCCCCGGGCGGCCGCGGGCGGTCAGTCGTCGCCGATGACGACCACTTCGTCCTCCGCTGTCCAGTGGCGGCGTTCGTGCTTGGGCGGGTTGATGCGTACGCCGTAGGCGGGGCTGATCGACGCGTGCCGGTGGCTGCGGTAGCCGATGACGCATTCGCCGCGCTGCCGGGCCGCGGCGACCACGGTGGCGAAGGCCGTTTCGGATCCGGGCCGTACGTAGTCGGTGGCCGGTTTCATGCGGACGCTGGTGCCGCCGCCGGAGAACAGTTCCTCGAACACCGCCGCCAGGTGCCGGTTCTGCGAGATCTGGGCCATCAGCAGGCCGATGAGCTTGCCGCTGATGATGACGTCGGCGCCGGGGGCGATGGGGGCGAGCGGCCGGTTGCGGTCGTCGACCAGTTCGGTGACGACCGGCAGTTCGCGGCCGGTGGCCTCCTCCAGTTGCCGCAGCAGCAGGAGGGTGACGAGCGTGCGGTTGTCGGGTTCGTCCGGTGACTGCCCGGGCAGCGGGTCCCGGCCGAGCACGATCACGCTGTCGTACGAGTGGACGTCCAGGCGCCGCAGGGTCTCGGGGCGGGTGGTGTCGCCGTGGTGCAGGGTCACGCTCAGCCCGGTGCCGCCGTCCGCGTCGGCCTCGCTCACCTGCCGGGCCGTCGCCTCGCCCGGGTCCGCCACCACGTCGACGGCCGATCCGGGCCGGGCCCGGCGGCGCAGTTGGTCGACTATGAGCGGGGCCCGGCGGTTCCAGCCCAGCAGCAGGACCCGCTCCGCCCGGGTGGGGGTCGGGGGGCCGGTCGCCATCGCCGCCTCCTCGACCGAGTCCGCGCAGTCGCCGAGCACGGCCGTGTCGTCGTCCCGGGTGATGACCACGAGCAGGTCGCCGGGTGCGACGGTGGTCGTCGGCGGCGGGTTGAGCAGGGGGGTGCCGCCGCGCACCAGCCCGACGACGCTGGAGGTCGGGTAGGCCAGCAGCGCCTCGCCGAACGGGCGGCCGGTCAGGGCCGGTTCGCCGATCAGGTAGAACTCGTCGCCGGCGAAGTCGAGGAGTTCCCGGTGCACGAGGGAGAGGCCGGGCCGGCGGGTGGCCTGGACGATCAGCCGGGCGGTGACGGTGTCGCTCTCCAGGACGACGCCGGACGGTCCGGCGGCGAGCCGGGCGGCCAGCAGGTACCGGTCGTCGCGGACGGCGGCGACGACGGGCGGCCGGGTCTCCTGCCCGGCCAGGGCCGCCCGCAGCGCCAGCAGGGTCTTGACCACCTCGGCGTCGGCCTCGGGCTGGTCGTGCGGCAGGACCACCACGACACCGGCCGTGGCCGGGCTGGTCAGGGGGAGCACGGTCGGGTCGGTGGTGGGGCCGCTGCGGCAGATCAGCCGTGTCCGGCCGGTGGCGCCCACCTTGGTGCTCAGGGCCTCTTCCATCAGGGTCTTGTCCCGGTCCGCCAGCACCGCCACCGCGGCCCGCCGCTGGTTGGCGTTGGCGGCCACCAGTTCGCCCACCACCGTGAAGACCTGCTCCGACCATCCCAGGACCACGGCGTGGCCCTGTTCCAGCACGGTGGAACGGCCGCGCCGCAACGCGGTGAGCCGCTCGGTGAGCGCCGTCGTGATCAGACCGACGAGCGTCGACACGTACACGAGCGTGACCAGGGCCAGCAGCACCGACACCAGCACTTGCAGCGGGGTGCCCGTGGCCCCGCCCAGCCGCAGTGTCTGCCCGGTGAGGTGCCACACCCGCGCCAGACGGCCCGTCAGGGACGCCGGGACATCGGGGTCGGTCCACACCAGCACGGCGCTGGCCGGGACGACGACCGCCAGGCACAGCAGCGCCATCCAGCCGACGAGAGCGGCGGCACCGCGGGCCAGCGTGCTGTCGAACCAGTAGCGGACCCGGTCACCGAACGGAGCGCGCCGCTGCGCCATCCATCCCCCCTTCGCCCCGCGTGCTCTCCGGCGGGCCGCGCGGCCCGCCGGGAAGCACGGATGTGGATGCCTCGTCGCAGTGTGCGGGACCGCACGGGCGGGACGGCGGGGTTCGCGCCGCGTTCACCCCATAGGGTTCCCCCGGGTTATCGCACGTCGGCGTCTTCGCGCGGCGTCAGTGTTTCGCCGCCGCTTCGCTCCTTCGGGTCAACGCCCGAGCGAAGGGCGGACGGCCCGTCGGGGCCGCCGGTACAAAGACCGGCATGACTGAAGATCACACAACGGCGGGTGCGGCGAACGGCATGTCCCGGCGGAGTTTCACGGCGGTGGCCGGTACGGCCACGGTGGCCACGGCCCTGGGCGACGGTACCGCCGCGGCCCTGCCCGCCCCGGCCGCCCCGGCCGCTCCCGGCACCCCGGGCACCCAGGCCGCCGCGGGTGACGACCGGAAGGCCGGCTTAGACCGGTCCCTGGCCGTCGCCCGCGCCCTCCTCGTCCTGGACTCCGACGACCGTCCCCTCGTCCCCCGGTACCGCACCGTCCTCCAGAAGGGACTGCCGGCCCGGGGTAAGACCCGGCCCAAGAAGGTCCTGGTCATCGGCGCCGGACCGGCCGGTCTGGTGACCGCCTGGCTGCTGAAGCGGGCGGGCCACCGGGTCACCGTGCTGGAGGCCAACGGCAACCGGGCGGGCGGACGCGTCAAGACCTTCCGCAAGGGCGGCCACGAGCACGCCGAGCAGCCCTTCGCCGACCCCCGCCAGTACGCCGAGGCGGGCGCGATGCGCCTCCCCGGCAGCCACCCCCTGGTGATGGAGCTGATCGACCAGTTCGGCCTGAAGAAGCGGCCCTTCTACTACGTCGACGTCGACGCCGACGGACGCCCGGCCAACCGCACCTGGATCCACGTCAACGGCATCCGGGTGCGGCGCGCCGACTACGCCCGCTCGCCGCGGCGCGTGAACCGGTCGTTCGGCGTCCCCGAAGCCCACTGGGACACCCCCGCCGCCGCCATCCTGCGCGCCGCGCTGGACCCGGTGCGCGACGAGTTCAGCGTCGTCGGCCGGGACGGCAAGCGCGTCGGCAAGCCGCTGCCCGAGCAACTGCGCGGCTGGGCCCGGGTGGTGCGGCGGTTCGGCGACTGGTCGATGTTCCGCTTCCTGACCGAGCACGCCGGTCTGGACGAGCGGACCATCGACCTGATCGGCACCCTGGAGAACCTCACCTCCCGGCTGCCGCTGTCCTTCATCCACAGCTTCATCGGCTCCTCCCTGATCAGCCCCGACACGCCCTTCTACGAACTGGAGGGCGGCACCGCCGTCCTGCCGGACGCGCTGCTCGAACGCGTCCGCGCGGAGGTGCGGTTCGACCGCCGGGTCACCCGCCTCCAGTACCACCACCCCGACCGCCCCGCCGCCGACCCGGGGCACGTCGGCGCCAAGGGCCCGCAGGTGTGGGTGGACACCGTGTCGGAGGGCCGCGGCGGACCCGTCGTGCGCGAGCAGTTCACCGCGGACGCCGCCGTGGTCACGGTGCCGTTCTCCGGGCTGCGCCACGTCCAGATCGAGCCGGCCCTGTCGTACCGCAAGCGCCGGGCGATCAGCGAACTGCACTACGACAGCGCGACCAAGGTCCTGCTGGAGTTCAGCCGCCGCTGGTGGGAGTTCGACGAAGCCGACTGGAAGCGCGAGCTGCGGGCCATCGACCCGGGCCTGTACGACGCCTACCGCAAGGGCCGCGCCCCCGCCGACGGCAGCCTGCTCGGCGCCCACCCCTCCGTGCCCGGCGGGCACATCACCCCGGCTCAGCGCACCCACTACGCCGCCCACCGCTCGATCAGCCGCGACCAGCCGGAGGCCGTCGACGTCGTGGGCGGCGGCTCGGTGTCGGACAACGCCAACCGGTTCATGTACCACCCGTCCCATCCGGTGCCGGGCAGCGCGGGCGGCGTGGTCCTGGCCTCCTACAGTTGGGCGGACGACGCCGCGCGCTGGGACTCCCTGGACGACGACGCGCGGTACCCCAACGCCCTGTGCGGCCTCCAGCAGGTCTACGGGCAGCGCATCGAGGTCTTCTACACCGGAGCGGGCCGCACCCAGAGCTGGCTGCGCGACCCCTACGCCTACGGGGAGGCGTCCGTACTGCTGCCCGGGCAGCACACGGAACTGCTGCCGGACATCCCGGTGGCCGAGGGGCCGTTGCACTTCGCCGGGGACCATACGTCGGTCAAACCGGCCTGGATCGAGGGGGCGCTGGAGTCCGCCGTGCGCGCCGCCCTGGAGATCCACGGCGCATGAGCCGCGCGGTCCGCTGGTAGTGCTTCGCTACGTCGGGTGACCTCGCTTGGTGGTGGGCATCTTCCTCGTCATGAGGTCGGGGGAGGTGGTACGGCTCCGGGGTGAGTTGTCGGAGTTCGTTGCCGATGTGTTCGGGCCCGCCACCGCACCAGTCGATGACCTGGTGTCAACCCATGGTCTGCCAGGTCTGGGCCGCTGTCACGGCGCGGAGGGCGTCTACTTTGCCGTTGCCGAACCATGGGCTCCACCCGGTTTCGTTGAAGGATCCACGCCTGCACCGCCGGACAGGGGGGTGGTCCCAGGCAGCGTCGGGCGACGTGGGCGGGGGCACGTCGTAACCCGTGTGGCTCAGGTCTTTCGAGGCCGTAGACTGCAGGATCCGGCAGACCTCCGAGGCGGAGAGGCTGGGGTTTGCGCTCAAGACCAAGGCGGCTACTCCGGCTACCAGAGCCGCCGCGCCCGACGTGCCCTTGAATCGGTTGGTCGGCTTCTCCGGGTCCCCTGTCGACGTTGTCAGGCCCAACCCGCTCAAGGCATCGCCACGGAAGGCACGCGAATTACTAGATGGCGCACAGAGATCGATTCCCGGACCGTAACAGGAGTAGTGACATCGCTGCGCCAGACTGGAGATCGAGCTCACGTGCAAGACGCCAGGCAGGGAGGCGAGAACGTTTCGAAAGGTTCTGGAGGTTTTGATGAGCGGCTCGGCCTGGGCATCGCCGGCGAACACGACTTCGTAGGGCACGGCAACGTCGGCGTCGATGTCGATAGGACAGTTGGAATTTCCTGCGGCACAAACGATCACCAGCCCGCTACCGCGACGCCCGCCACTGGAGGTCAACTCCTCGACTCGATCGACGACGGATTTCGACAGGATGAAGTGCGGCAGTTTCGACCACGGAAGCAACAGCACGTCCGCCCGTTCCGACACGTAGTCGAGGATGCGGTGCATCGCGTACTCAGAGACGCGCGCGCGATTCGCTTCGGTCTGGAGCCTGATCGGAAGCAGCCGGCAGCCGGGCGCGACCCCGAGCGGGTGGCTGCGCCCGACCGCCCCCGAAGTCAACGCGCACATCGACGTTCCATGATGCGCGCCCGGCAGATACATCCTGGCGGCGGAGCTGACCGGCATGCCCATCGTCCGCAATTCCCCGCCGTCGAAGTATCCCCACCCGGCGAACTTGTCCTTCCCGCCGAAGGCGGGATGGGCGAGGTTACACCCGCTGTCGGCGGCAGCGACCACTACCCGGGGGTCGCCGACGCCTGCCAACCTGGACCATGCCTCGTCGCAGCGCAGGGAGGAGCGAACATCCACCTCGACGTGCTCGAACCCAGTGTGCAGATGCCATTGCCGCGCGTAGTACGGGTTGTCGACACCGATATTTCGCACCGCGCCTCCACGACAAGCGACAATCACCAATCACCGATGCCGATAGGCGCCGGGAAGTCCGTACTCGCACCGGCGGCAGAGAATGGTCGAGTCCGGATCTGCGAGCATGGCCATGATGCGCTGGAAACCAGGGCCTTCCACGATCTCCTGATAGGTCTGCGTTCCGAGATTGCCGAGCTTGTGCTCCAGGCCGTAGTCCATGCAGCAGAGCTGAACGTCACCGTTGGGCAGGAGAACGTTGGCGAAGATGCGGTCCTTGCGGCAGATCAGACTGGTGTGGCCGTTCCGCTCGGCGATCTCCGTGGCGCTGAATGCCGTGCCGACCGTCGTGGCGGACAGATCGACATTGCCCGCGCGGCTGTGAACGCGGCGGGTCGACGGCATTCTGCCAAGCTCGGCGGCTATCGCCGGATGTGGAATGCCGATGGTGTGGAACTGAAGGTTGGAAATCCCGCTCGACGCCAGCGAAGTCAGGAGCGAAACGTAGTCCGCGGTCACTTTTTTCCGCATCTCACCGCCGTTGTCGGGCAGATGCACCAGGAATCTCTTGAACGGGATGTCCGCAAGTGGCTTCACCTGCTCGTGCGTCATCCGGTCCGCCGTCGTGAAAACGGCTGTCGGATGACCGCGCCGGTGTGCGATCCGGATCATGTCCAGGCAGTCGCCTGCATGGAAGGGCTCACTGAAGCCGGAGAAGTGGACGTGCACGGACGACGGAACCGTCTCGATATAGGCCGCGAACAACTCCCGCGTCATGGTGCGGACCGAAGCTCCCACAGCAGTTCCCCTAAGAGCTGCCGCTTCTCGGTAGGCACCGGTGACCGTCGACTGCGGACAGTAGGAGCACTGCAGTCGACAGCCGATGTTGGTGGTCACCTCGAGGACACGTCCGGGGGACATGCGGTCTCCGGTCGCTGCGCCAGCAGGGTGAGCTGAATCCGCCGGGGGTTGTGTTCCATGTGTCGGGCCGACACTCGGTGTCCCGCGCGGTTGGACCGGATCCGAGAGGTACACCCGGTCCGCACCCTCATCCAAGCGGATCCCCCACTCTCTGCTCGATGGAGAATTTCAACAGCTCCCTGGTGAGATCGCACAGCGGGCCGCTCTGCGAAATCCCTTGGCGGCTCACCCGTGCCGACAGGCAGCCGCCCGCACAGTTCCACCGCGCCATGCACGAGGTGCACTCGGGGAATGAATGAACGTCGATGGCCCGCAGGGCGTTCACTCGGTCGATGTCGAACTGGAAGCGACTGCCGTCGTATCGTCCGATGCGGAACAGATCGTATCCGTCGTGCTCGTCCTTGCTGTAGCGGTGGCACCCGGAAACGATCCCTTCGGGTGTCACGGAAAACTCTGCGTTGCAGAACCGGGAGCTTCTCCTCAGCGTGTTCTGGAACATCTTGCAGGTAACGTCGATGCCCAGCTCGCGGCCGAGTCGATAAGCCTCCTTGAACGACTCGACGAACTCCTGCTGCAGTGGCTTGGCCATGCCTTGCGTCACCGAACGCCCGATTTCGGCCATCGGCTCGAAGCGCACGCTTGCGGCGCCGGTGTTGTCGTGGACGAACTTCACCATATCGACCAGCCGGGCCGCGCCCTGCGCGGATACCGTCGTCCGCAGGTGGAAGTCAACGCCCTGTTCCACCAACTCCCTGATGACCTTTACCAGCTTGCTGTGGCTGCTTCGGCCATCGGCGTAGGACCGTTGCGCCTGCAGCTCGGGCAGGATGTCGAAGGACAGAGTCACGAACTGGATGTTGTCGCGGATCCATGCCACTCGGTCCGGCGTCAGCAGGGTGCCGTTGGTGATGAGTCGAATACGATATCGAACACCCGTGGCCTGTGATGCCGACCGGATGTAGTCGGTCACGGACTGCAGGAGCTTCCACTCCATGGTAGGTTCGCCGCCGCCGATGTAGCGGATCAGTGCCAGGTTCTCATCTGTCTTGCTTGCGTTCTGGAGAACGAGATCGACTGCTGCCCGGGCGATCTCCTCGCTCATCGGCGGAGACTTCTGCGGCAAGGAGCTGGCGTAGCAGTAGGTGCACCCGAGATTGCAGCTCTCGGTTAAGATGAGAGTGGCCTCGATGGGGCGGAACTCCTGGAGCGGCCGCGTCGTCGGCTCCGGCTCCATTTCTCCGCCGATGATTCCCATCTTGTCGAGTACGGCGAGAACTCTCGCGCTGACGTCGTCCTCCGGAAGCTCTTGTCCGGCGACGATTTTCTCGATGATCCGCCTGGTGCGTTCGTCGACGCGGAATGCCCGGCCCTTCAGCGGAAGGTGAACTACGGCGCCTCCGTCGGACGCATCGAAGATCGACACTTCGGTGTTGACCACGCTGTCGCCGGCCGCTCGGGCAACTCCTCCGACCACGCCTTGGCTTGCTTCTGCGGCGCGCTTGGGCGGCGGCATAGCAGGCCAGGGCAGGTCGACGCGCGGGGCGCCTCCGCTGCTGCTATCCACGTCCATGTTCCGGCTCCTCGTCGGCTCGATGGGTCCCCAAGCGCCGTGCGACGTAATCGTGTGCCAGCACCTCGGCCTTCTCGACGGAGTACTTCTCGGCGATCCACTCGAGCGCGCCTTCGAAGGTGAGATCCTGCAACCTCATCAGCAACTCGAAAGCCTTTCTTCCGGAGTGCAGTACGTCATCACCTCGAATGATCGCGAACTCTCCGCCGAGCACCTTGATCTCGATCCTGGTCTCAGAGTCGTAGTCGAAGGTGATGATGTCGCTGACCACCCGGCCCGGGTTCCCCGTCATGTCGTAGACCAGCTCGGCCGCCGTCAGCCAGTTATCCGTCGAGCCCCCGCCGCCGGAGGTCCCGCCGCCGGACGGATGGCCGCAGCATAATAGCTGGTAGTCGCTGTTTTCTACGTAGACCTGACGGCTCAGATCGACCGGTTCCGAGATGTACACCCGGTCCGCGCCCTCATTCGACATGTGAATACCTCCATCGTGCCAACTCTTTGATGCATTTCGACAATTGTGGCGGGACAGGTCTGCCGAGGTCCCGACTCGCCGTACGAGCCGCGGTGTGGCGCTTGCCCAGCAGACAGTGGAGATGAAAGTGGAACGGTCCGTCCAAGGCTTGGAAGCGCCAATGCGGATGGCCGCGGAACGTGACGCCGCAATGCCGGGTGATGTTGGCGTACCGCTGCGATGCGATCGGACAGAGCTCGAACCTCTTGGCCAGGCGACTGCGCCATATCCTGGTGTGCGGATCGAGGAGTCGCCTTCCGCCGACGTCTCTTTCCAGGCGCGGCTCGTACCAGTGGCTCCTCTCGGAGGTCAGCGTGTAACACGAACAGCTCACGGCGTCGAATCTCTCGTCGAGTTGCGCCACCGCGGTGATGACATCGGGGTTGTAGTAGTCATCGGCATCGAACTGGAACACCCACTCCACGCCGATGTCTTCGAGCAGGTCCAAGGCGAAATTGCGGGCGGAGAGCTGGTCGTAGCCGCCGTCGGCGAGGCTCTTGGAATACCCCTCGCCGAAATTACGGTGAACTTCCCGGACATTGGCGAAGCGAGCGGCGAGAGCGCCGTAGTCGTGTGGGCGGCGAACTCCGGTGTGGAGTACGAGGGCGATGCCGACCCTGTCGTGTTCCAGCAGATTCCGCATGGTGAGTCCGAGCAACGGATAATCCGCTTCCGACACCGCACACCAGATCCCTACCGACGTCATCCCGGGACCATCCTTCAGGCGATATTCCAGTTGACGACGGCGCCCATGCATGTACTAACGGCACGGAGCTCGCGGTCGTCGCACGGAGTGCCAACTGACGCACAGAACAAGTGACTTCGGAGGTCACCTATCGTGCCACGCTGAGCGTGCCCTCCGACCTGGAGAACCTGATAGCCACTCGAAAGGATGAAGCCGAGCGTTTCCTGGCGGCTACTCATCCCCTGGGACCAGCCGGTCATGGTGCAGGAAGCCGCCAGTCGCTCACGATCAGCCGTGATCACTCAACGTAACGAAGCACTACTAGGCCGGGCAGGTCGGTTCGCTTCCGGGCGTGGTCGGATCGGGGGTGGGCGACGCGTCGGTGCCGGAGGAGGGACTCGCCGAGTCGGTCGGGCAGTTCTCCGGCGTGGACGGGTCGGGGGCCGGCGTGGACGGATCGGTGGGGGTCGGGGTGGGCGAGGGGTCCTGGGTCGGGGAGGGGTCGGGGTCCGGTGCCGTGGTGGAGGGTGACGGCGAGGGCGGCACCGAGCGGGTGGGAGAGGGGGACGGGGTGGGCGTACCGGGGTCGGGGCCGATGATGATGCCCTCGCCGCCACCGCCCTTGCCGTCGCCACCGCCCTTGCCGTCGTCGTCCCGGCCGCCCCGGCCGTCCCGGTCGCCGGCGGTTCCGCCGCGGTCCTTGTCGGCAGGTTCCGTCGCCGGGGTGGTACCGCCGGCCCCCGGGGACCGGGGCACGGCACCCGTGCCGTCGGGCACCGGGTGCACGCCCCTGCGGTAGAACTCCAGCCAGTGGCGGACCAGGTCCAGGTAGGCACGTGAATTGTTGTAGCTGAGCACCGCCCGGTCCAGGTCGGCGGCCCGCCTCAGGTCGCGGTCCCCGGCGCACAGGTAGTGCCCGGCGGCGAGGGCCGCGTCGAAGATGTTGTTGGGGTCGGCGCGGCCGTCGCCGTTGCCGTCCGCGCCCCACCGGGCCCAGGTCGACGGCAGGAACTGCATCGGCCCCACCGCCCGGTCGTACACCGTGTCCCCGTCGTGGACGCCGTCGTCGGTGTCCAGGATCAGGGCGAAGTGGACGCCGTCGAGCGCCGGGCCGGTGATCCGGCCGAGGGTGGTGCCGTCCCGGTCCACCGCGCCGCCGCGCGCCTGCCCGGACTCCACCTTGCCGATCGCCGCGAGCAGTTCCCAGGGCAGCCCGCAGCCGGGGTCCGTGCGGCCCACCGACCGCTCCGCCGCCCGGTAGGCGCGCAGCACGGTGCCCGGGATGCCGGCCTGGGCGCGCGCCCGGGCGGCCGGCGTCGAGGGCGCCGGCACGTCCGGGGAGACCAGCGGCGGCAGTTCGGTGTGGTACGAGCCGTCGTCGGGCGGCGGGGCGGCCTCGGCGGCGTACGGGGCCCCCGCGGCGGGGGCGGGAGCGGGGCGGTCGTCGGCGGCGGGCGCCGGGCGGACGCGTTCGGGCTGGGCCGGTCCGTGGGCCTGCGAGGCGGTGAGCGCCGCCACCGCGGTCACGGCGGCGGCGGTGGCCCGCAGCCTTCGCCGGGTCCGGGCGGATACGCGTCGGGCGCGCTGCTCGGGCATGGTCGGTCACTCCCTGGGGGTGAGGCGCGTACGGGGTTCAGCGGCCGAAGGTGTCGATGCCCGAGACCAGCCAGCGGCCCTTGTGCCGTTCGAGGTCGAGGGCGAGCATCGCCCCGGCGTAGGTGCCGTCGTCGTCGGCCTTCTTGTCGCCCGCGGTGCTGACGCTGCTCTGGTCGGCGTAGACCAGGACCCGGGCCCGGTCGCCCTCGATGCGCTCGACCGCGCTGTCGGTGACGGTGGTGGTGATCACGGCCTTCTGCTGTGCGGCCCGGGTGCGGATGGCGCCGAACAGCTTCCGGTGCTCGGCGACGGCGGGTCCCGTCAGCCATTGCCCGGCGGCCCGGTCGAGGGCCTCGGGGTCGGCGTGGTCGTACGAGAAGAGCGCGGCGACGGCCTTGGTCGTCTGTCCCTTGATCTGGCTGGTGCGGGCGGTGTCGGAGAGGGCGGTGTCGCGGGCGGCCGGGGTGTCCCGGAGGGCTTCGGCGCGGGAGTGCGCCCAGCCGGCGAAGCCGCCGAGGAGGAGGGTGAGCAGGCAGAGGGCCACGAGGGCGCGGGATGGGCGTGGGCGGGGGGTCCGCTGCCGTGGGGGGTCGGTGTCCGCGCCGGGCGGGGGCGGTGCGTCGCGGACGACCGGTGTCGTGGCGCGCGGTGCGGCGGGCCGGGGACGGGCGGGCGGTTCCGCGCGGTCCCGGGGGGTGTCGGTGGCGACCGGGGTGCGCAGGGCGGCGCGGGCCTGGCGGCGGCGGGCGTTGTTCAGGTGGTGGCGGGTCGTCGGCATCGTGGTGTCGTCCTCTCCTGCTGACGGTCAGTTCGCCGGGTTGCCGCCCACCGGGGCCTGGCCCAGGGCGCTGAGCTTCCAGTGGCCGTCGGTGCGGGTCAGTTCGCCGAGCATGCGGCTGTCCTTGTCGGTGCTCGCCTCGCCCGGTGCCTTCACGGTCACCCGCAGCGCGACCATCACCCGGGCCCGGCCGGCCCGGTCGTCGAGTTCGGTGAGCGCGCCGGAGAGCACCTTCGCGGTGGTCACCGTCTTGGCCGTCTTCACCTGCTCGGCGAACGCGTCCCGCCCGGAGACCAGTTGGTCGTGCAGCTCCCCGGTGGTGGAGGACTCCCACAGGTCCAGGCCCCGGTCGAGGCTGCGGTGGTCGAGGGTGTTGAGGTTCTGGACGGCCTGTTCACCGGCGGCCAGGGCCGCGTCGCGCTGCTCGGCGTACGCCACGGTGTCGTCGTGGGCCGCGTCGTACCAGTCCCAGCCCGCCCACCCGGCGAAGCCGCCCGCGATCAGCGCGAGGACGAGGGCCAGGGCCGTGACCGGGGGCCTCCGCGTCCGGGCCGGTGTGCTGGTCGCGCGTTCCATCCGTGTTCCCCTCTCCCCGCGCCCGTTCAGCGGGTCCTGATGTCGACGATCCGCCACTGGTCCTCCTGCCGGCGCGCGGTGACGGTGAGCTGGGCCGCCGCGGAGGTGGCGCCCGCCTTGCCGCGGTGCGTGATCTGGTCGAGGAAGACCAGCAACCGCGCGCGGTCACCGTCGAGTTCGATCACTCCGGTGCGGACCGCCTGGGTACTCAGGGTGACCCGCTGCTCGGCCAGGTCCGCGCGGATCCGGCCCATCAGCTCCGTGTACTGGCGCTGCGCCCGCCCCGCGAGGACGGAGCGCGCCGCGCGTTCGGTGGCGTCCAGACCGTCCGGCGTGTACGAGAAGACGCGGGCGAGGCCGTTGCCGACCTCCCCGGCGACGCGGGCGGTCTCCTCGGCGTCGGTCAGCGCGTGGTTCCCGGCCGAGGGGGTGGCTCTGAGCTGGTGGGCGCCGTAGAGGAAGCCGCCCCCGGCGAGGACGAGCAGGGCCGCGCCCACCGCGGGGAGGAGGCGCCGGGCCGGGACACGGGGGCGCGGCGGCTCCTCGGGGGGCGTGTCGGTGCCGGGGTCCGGGGTGGCGTCGGTGCCGGGCTCCGCGTGGGCATCCGTACCGAACCCCGCGTGGGCATCCGTACCGGGCTCCGGGTGAGCGTCGGTGCCGGGCTCTGCATAGGCATCCGTACCGGACTCCACGCGAGCGTCCGCGCCGGGCTCCCCGTGGGCGTCCGCGCCGGTGGCCGCCCGGGACCGGGCGACGTGCCGCAGCCGTGTCATCGGCTCTCGTCCTCCTCCGCCGTCCGCGCCAGCGGTACCGCGCTCAGTGACTTCACCTTCCACTCCCCCTCGCCCGTGCGGGCCAGCACCGCCTCCAGGCGCTTGCGGTCCGTGGCCGGCGCCTTCGCCCCGGCGGACGTCACCTCGACGCGCACGGTGGCGATGAGCTTGGCGGTGCCCGCGCGGGTGTCCAGGGCGGTGAGCGCGGCCTCCGTGACCGTGCCCCGTGCCGAAGCGCCCTGCCGGGGCACCGTGGCGCCGAGTTCGTCCCGGAGCGGACCGGTCGAGGCGGCCCGCCAGTCCTGGATGCCGGCCCGTGCCCGCTCCCGGGACGAGGCGTCGAGGGTGGTGAGGACGGCGAGCCGGTCGCGTCCGTCGGCCAGCGCCTCGTCGCGTGCGCGGCCGTACGCGAGGGAGTCGTCGCCCCGCGCCTGGGCGTACGTCCACGCCCCGGTGCCGCAGAACGCCAGCGCCAGTGCCACTGCGGCGCCGGTCAGGACGCGTGCCCGTCTCATCGGCCCGCCTCCGGGTCCGCGCCGAGCAGCCCCGGCAGTCCGGTCACCGGCGTGCCGCCCGGGTCCGGCAGGGACAACGCGCCCGGCAGGTCGGCGGTGGACCCGGCCGGGGCCGCGGTGGTCCGGTCCGTGCTGCCGGAAGGCAGGGAGCCGGGTCTGGCCGGGTCGGGTACGGCGCCGCCCCGGGGCGCGTGGGCGGACCCCCGTACGTTGACCCCGCTGGCGGCCGGTGCGGTGCAGGCGGCGCCGGTGTTGAGGGCCGGTGCGGTGCCGAGGTCCAGGCCGGTGCGGTAGCGGGTGCCGCCGTAGCCGTCGGTGCAGGGCAGGGGCTGGAAGAAGGTGACGGCCAGGCCGAGTTTCATGGTTCCTCCGTCGACGGCGGTGGCACCGGCCGAGACGGCCGCCGGGTACTTCACGAGGAGTTCCTCGATGCCGCGCTGCCGGGTGACGGCGATCTCGGAGGTGGTGAGCAGGTTGGCGAGGACCACGCCGAGGCTGGGGTCCAGGTCCCGCAGCAACCCGCTGACCTGGGTGGCGGCCTCGGGTGTGACGGCCAGCAGGCGGCGCAGGTCGGCGTCGGAGTTCTTGAGGGTGCGGGCCAGTTCGGTGGCGCCGTCGGCGAAGCCGCGGATGGCGTCCGCCTCCTCGGCCTGGGTGCGCAGCACGGTCTCGCCGTCGGTGAGCAGGCGGGTGGTGGCGGGCAGGTTGCGGTCGGCGGCCTCGATGAAGGCGCTGCCGTTGTCCAGCAGCTTCTGCAGGTCGTCGCCGTGTCCTTCGAAGGCTTTGCCGAACTCGTCGACGACCGTGCGCAGGTCCTCCAGCGGCACGGACCTGGTGAGGTCGTTCAGGCTGGTGAGGACGTCGGTGACGGGGGCGGGCACCTCGGTGTCGGGTTGTTCGATGCGGCTGCCGTCGGCGAGGTAGGGGCCGGTGTCGCTCTCCGGCCGCAGGTCGATGTACTGCTCGCCGACCGCGGAGAGCCCGGCGACCACGGCCCGGGTGTCGGCCGGGATGCGCGGCGCGGACTTCTTGATGCGCAACTGGGCGACCACCCCGTCGGCGGTGAGGTCGATCCGGCCGACCCGGCCCACCGAGACGCCCCGGTAGGTGACGTCGGAGTGGGTGAACAGGCCGCCGGTGCGCGGGAGTTCGACCTCGACTATGTAGTGGTCGGCGACGCCGACGTACCGGCCGAGGTCGGCGTAGCGGATGCCGAGGAAGCCGAGGACGAGGACGGCGATGAGCAGGAAGGCGAGGTTCTTCAGGCGTACGGCGAGGGTGATCATCGGTGGGTGCCTCCGTCCCCGGGTCCGTGGGTGGGCGTCGCCACGGAGGGCAGGGGCAGCGGTGCCGCCGGGGAGGCCGAGGTCCCGGTGCCGGACCGCTTCCGGGATGCGGCGGTGTCCCGTCCGGCCTGCGGGGTGGCGGTCGGCGAAAGGGTGCTGCCGGGTATCAGGGGCGGGATGATCTGGGTCCCCGGCTCGGCGGTCATGCTCAGGTACACGTTGAGGTAGTCGCCCTTGACGCCGTTGAGCACCTCGTCGGTGAACGGGTAGGTGAGCAGCACCTGGAGGGAGTCGGGCAGGTCGTTCCCCGCGTCGGCGAGGGCCTTGAGAGTGGGGGCGAGGGCCTTGAGGTCGGCGACCATGTCGTCCTTGCTGGCTTCGACGGTGGAGACGGCGACCCCGGACAGGGTGTCCAGGGAGCGCAGCATGGTCAGCAGGGAGCCGCGCTGTTCGTGCAGGGTCTTCAGGCCGGGCGAGAGGTCGCTCACGACGGTGCGGATGTCGTCGTCACGGCCGGCGAGGGTGGCGGAGAGCCGGTTGACGCTGTCCAGGGCGTCGGTGATGTCACCGCGGTGGTCGTCGAGGTCCGCGACGAGTTCCTCGACCCGTTTCAGCATGGAGCGCACCTGGGGTTCGCGTCCGCCGAGGGCCTGGTTGAGTTCCCGGGTGATGGTCTTGAGCTGGTTGACGCCGCCGCCGTTGAGCAGCAGGGACAGGGCGCCGAACACCTCCTCGACCTCGGTGTCGCGGCCGGTGCGGGAGAGCGGGATGACACCGCCGTCGCCGAGTCTGCCGGCGGCGGCGGACTTGGCCGGGGCGACCAGTTGGACGTACTTCTCGCCGAGCAGGCTGGACTGTTCCAGGCGGGCCCCGGTGTCGCGGGGCAGGTCGATGTCGCCGTTGATCTCCATGGTGACCCGGGCGGCCCAGGTGTCGCCGTCGAGGCGGATGCCGGTGACCCGGCCCACGGCGACGTCGTTGACCTTGACCGCGGCGTGCGGCACCAGACTGAGGGCGTCGTCCAGTTCGGCGGTGACGGTGTAGGGGTGCGGGCCGAGGTCGGCGCCGCCCGGCAGGGGCAGGTCCTCGATGCCGTCGAAGCGCGGGGCGGTGACGGAGAACGCGCCGAGGGCCAGGGAGAAGCCGAGGCCGAGGGCGAGGAGCCCGCCGATCCCGGTGCCGAGGGCGGCTCCGGTGCCGAGCGCCCGGCGCCGTACCGTGCCGTGCGGGGGTTCGACGCGGTCCGCCTCGGCGGTCTCCACCTGGTCCGTGCCCGGGGTGTGCTCCGGTTCGGACGTCCTTCCCCGGCGTCCCACGACCCGCTTCACCGCTGCCCCTTCCCGGTGCCGGAGGTCGCCGAGCCGCCGGTGGCCGGCAGGGGCAGCAGCGGGCCGCCCATGCTGATCTCGTTGAGGTCGGCGCGGCCGTCGATCCTGCCGGTGTCGGGGTCGTAGGCGTCGACGAGGTTGCCGGCGGCCAGCGGGGCGACGTCCAGGGCCTCGGCCAGGGAGGCGCGTTGGCGGACCAGGGTCTGGGTGATCGGGACGAGCCGTTCGACGTTCTTCTTCAGTTCGCCGCGGTTGTCCTTGATGAAGGTCTTCACCTGGCCGAGTGCCGTGCCGAGTTCGTCCAGCGCGCCGGCGAGGTCGTCCTTGTTGTCGGCGAAGTAGCCGACGACCGTGTCCAGCCGTTCCTGGGCGGTGCGGACATCGGTGTCCTTCTCGGCCAGCATCGTGGTGACGGTCTGCAGGCTGCGGAGGGTGGCGAACAGGTCGTCGCCGGAGCCGTCGAGGGTCTTGGCGGCCTTCCCGAACTCCTCGACGCTGTCGCCGATCGCCTCGCCGTTGCCGTCGAGGTTGGCGGCGCCGGTCTTCAGCAGGTCGGACAGGGCGCCGGAGGAGTTGGCGCCGTCCGGACCGAGTGCCTTGCTCAGCTCGGTGATCGAGGCGTAGAGCTGGTCGATCTCGACCGGGGTGCGGTTGCGGGAGGCGGGCAGGACGGCGCCGTCGGCGAGGGCGGGGCCGGCGCGGTAGGCCGGGGTGAGCTGGACGTAGCGGTCGGCGACGATGCTCGGCGCGACCACCAGGGCCCGCGCCGACTTCGGTACCCGTACGCCGTCGTCCAGGGCGAGCTCGACCCGTACCCGGGTGCCCTGGGGGCGGACCGAGGCGACCTCGCCGACGCGGACGCCGAGGATGCGCAGGTCGGAGCCGGCGTAGATGCCGACGGCGCGGTCGAAGTAGGCGGTGAGGCGGGTGCCGGCCCGGTCCAGGGCGCGGGCGGTGACGAGTCCGGCGGCGACCACGGCGAGGGCGACAGCGGTCGCGAGGAGTCTTCTGCGTCTGCTCATGTCACTCACCGCTCCCCCGGGCCGGCTGCTTGGGCGGCATGCACGACGTCTTGGGCTGGGACTGGGCGGGCAGGTAGTCGCGGGGCACCACTCCGCACAGGTAGCTGTCGAACCAGCGGCCGTTGCCGAGGGTGTTGCCCAGAAGCCGGTAGTAGGGGCCGACCAGGGCGAGGGTCCGGTCCAGCCGGGTGCTGTTGCGCTCCAGGACGGTGGTGACCCGGCCGAGCGCCTTCAGGGTGGGGCCGAGCCGTGTCCCGTTGTCCTTCACCAGGCCGGTGAGTTCGGTGCTGAGGTCGCGGCTGCCCTTGAGCAGGGCGGTGATGGCGTCGCGGCGGTCCTTCAGTTCGCCGAGCAGGGGCCCGGCGTCCTCGATGAGGGTCTCGAAGCTGGACTTCTTGTCCTCCAGTGTCTTGGTGAACCGGGCGCTGCTCTTGAGGAGTTCGGCCAGTTCGCGGTCGCGTTTTGAGACGGTGCGGGAGAGGTCGGAGAGTCCGGTGACGGCCTTGCGGACGTGCGGCGGCGAGTCCTCGAAGGTCCGGGAGATGGTCTCGAAGCTCTTGGCCAGTTGCCGGGTGTCGAGGGCGTCGACGGTGGAGCTGAGGTCCTGGAACGCCTGGGTGACGTCGTACGGCGAGGTGGTCCGGGTCCGCGGGATGCGGTGGCCGGGGTCCTGTGCCGCGGTGCCGAGCGGGTCGAGGGCCAGGTACTTGTCGCCGAGCAGGGTCTTGATGGCGATGGCGGCGGTGGTCCGGTCGCCGATCCAGGCGTCCTCGACCGCGAAGGTGACCTTCACCCGGTCGCCGTCCAGGGCCACGCCGGTCACCTCGCCGACCTTGACGCCGGCGACGCGCACCTCGTCGCCCTCGTCGAGGCCGGCGGCCTCGGTGAAGTCGGCGGTGTAGGTGGTGCCGCCGCCGGTGAGGGAGAACCGGTCGGCGTTGTAGGCGAGGACGGTCAGCAGGGCCAGCAGGAGCAGGCCGACCAGGGCCACGGCGACCGGGTCGCGGTCCCTGACCGGCTTCAGGCGCGGCGGGCGGGAGCGGCGGGGCGCGGGGGCCGGGGCGGCGCCGCGCGCGGGCCGTTGCAGCAGGGTCATGCGCCGCACCTCGCTTCGGTGACGGCGATGCCGGTGGGCGGTTTCTCGCCGGTGGAGGTGGTCACGCCGGCCACGCGGGCCTCGCAGAGGTAGAGATTGAACCAGGAGCCGTAGGAGGACAGGCGGCCCAGGGCGGTCAGTTTGGCGGGGGTGCGCTCCAGGAAGTCCTCGATCCCCGGGGTGGCGTCGGCGAGGTTGCCGGAGAGCCGTCCCAGTTGGCGGATGTCCTCCTTCAGCGGCGCGCGTCCGTCCTCGAGGAGGCCGGCGGTGACGGTGGTCAGGTCGCCCATGGCGGCGACGGCCCTGCCGAGCGGCTCGCGGTCGTCGTTGAAGCCGGTGACGAGTTTCCGCAGGGTGTCGACGAGGTCGTCGAAGTCGGCCTCGCGGTCGTTGAGGGTGGTCAGGACCGTGGTGAGGTTCTTGACCACCTCGCCGATCACCTGGTCCTTGGCGGCGACCGTGGTGCTGAGCGAGCCGATGTGCCGCAGGAGGCTGTCGACGGTGCCGCCCTCGCCCTGGAGGACCTGCACGATGGAGCCGGCGAGTTCGTTGACGTCCTTCGGGGAGAGGCCCTCGAAGAGCGGCTTGAAGCCGTTGAAGAGCAGGGTGAGGTCGAGCGCGGGGGCGGTGCGGTCCAGGGGGATGGTGTCGCCGGCGTCGAGGGAGCCGGTGAGGTCGCCGCTGCCCCGGTCCAGGGCGAGGTAGCGCTGCCCGACCATGTTGAGGTACTTCACGGCGGCGGTGGTCGACGCGGGCAGGGTGCGGTCGTCGCGGACGGTGAAGGTGACCTGGGCGGTGCGCCGGTCGACGACGCGTACGTCGGTGACCTCGCCGACCTCGACGCCGGAGATGCGGACGCTGTCGCCGTCGGTGACTCCGGTGGCGTCGGTGAACAGCGCCTTGTAGGTGACGCTGTCCTCGCCGACGCCGGTGCCGGAGACGCTCAGTCCGAGGACGGTGGTGGCCAGCGCGGTGACCACCAGGAAGGCGAGGGACTTCAGCAGCGGTCCGGTGAGCGGCCGGCGGCGGGTGTGGGCCGTGCGCCGGGTTCCGGCGGGGTACCGGGGGGTCATCGCAGGGTCACCTCCGTGCCGCGCAGGGCCGGTCCGGCCAGCAGGCTGCTCCACTCGGGCAGGTCGGCGGGGGACTTTCCGGCGGCGGGTGCGAGGAGTTCGTTGACGAGGTCGTTCTCCTGCGGGGAGTTGGCCGGCCCCAGGTCCTGCCCGGCCGCCGCGGGCACCTGGGCGGCCGGTCGCGCGGCGACACCGAGGTAGGGCACGGGGTAGCAGCGGGGGCCGCCGCCGGCGTCGTAGGAGGGGGTGTCGGTGCCGGGGCGGTAGGCGCCGTGCGAGGGCACGGTGGTGACGTCGACGCGCAGGCCGGGGCGGTCGGTGCCCTTGCCGAGGGCCCGGTCCATGGCGGGGACGAAGTCGGCGAGGGTGCGCAGGGTGCAGCCGAAGGCCGGGGAGTACTCGGCGAGCAGTTCCAGGGTGGGCCGGGAGGCGGCGGAGAGCCGGATGATGTTGTCCTTGTTCTGCCGCAGGAACGCGGTCAGGTCCTCGGCCGTCCTGGTGGTGGCGCCGAGCGTGCCGGCCAGTTCGCTCTCCTGCTCGGCCAGGGTGCCGCTGGTGGTGGTGAAGTCGGTGAGGGCGGTGAGGATGTCCGGGGCGGCGTCGGCGTAGATCCGGCCGACCTTCACGAGCTGTTTCAGGTCGCGGTTGAGGGTGGGCAGGTGGGGGTTGAACTCGCGCAGGTGGCCGTCGAGGAGGGCGAGGGTCTCGCCGAGCCGGTCGCCGCGTCCCTCCAGGGCCCGGGAGACGGCGGAGAGGGTGGCGGCGAGCTTCTGCGGCTGCACGGCGGTGAGCATGGGCAGCACGTTGTCCAGCACCTGCTGGAGTTCGACGGCGCCGGCCGAGCGGTCCTGCGGGACGACCGACCCGGCGGCCAGGGGGCGCGAGGAGGGCGCGGCGGGCGGGACGAGGGCGACGAAGCGTTCGCCTAACAGGGTGGTCGGCAGCATCTGGGCGCGCACATCGGCCGGTATGTCGCGCAGCGCGCCGGGCCGCAGGGCCAGGGTGAGCCGGACGCCGTCGCCGGCCGGATGGATCTCGCGGACCTCGCCGACGACGACGCCGCGCAGCTTCACCTCGGCGCCCGGCCGCATCTCGTTGCCGACGCTGCCGGTCTCCACGTACACCGGGTCGGAGTCGGTGAACCGCTTGTCGTAGACGGCGACCGCCAGCCACACCAGCAGGGCGGGGACCACCAGGAAGACCACTCCGGCGAGCCGGCGGCGCACGGTCGCGCCGCGGGCCGGGTGCGCTGCGCTCATGTCACCCCGCCACCTTCACGGTCGTGGTGGCGCCCCACAGGGCCAGCGACAGGAAGAAGTCGGTGACGCTGATCAGCACGATCGCGTTGCGCACCGACCGGCCGACGGCCACACCGACACCGGCCGGGCCGCCGGAGGCGCGGTAGCCGTAGTAGCAGTGGGCGACGATCACCATGACGCTGAAGATCAGCACCTTCAGGACGGAGAGCAGGACGTCCGTCGGGGACAGGAACAGGTTGAAGTAGTGGTCGTAGGTGCCCCGGGACTGGCCGTTGAACAGGACCGTGACGTAGCGGGAGGCCAGGTAGGAGGAGAGCAGCCCGATCGCGTACAACGGGACGATGGCGACGACCCCGGCGATGATGCGGGTGGTGACCAGGTAGGGCAGGGAGCGGATGCCCATGCCTTCGAGGGCGTCGACCTCCTCGTTGATGCGCATGGCGCCGAGCTGGGCGGTGAAGCCGGCGCCGACGGTCGCGGAGAGGGCGAGCCCGGAGACCAGCGGGGCGATCTCGCGGGTGTTGAAGTACGCGGAGACGAACCCGGTGAAGGCGGCGGTGCCGATCTGGTCCAGCGCCGCGTACCCCTGGAGTCCGACGACGGTCCCGGTGAACAGGGTCATCGCGATCATCACGCCGATGGTGCCGCCGACCACCCCGAGGCCGCCGGTGCCGAAGGCGACCTCGGCGAGCAGGCGCTGCACTTCTCTGAGGTACCGGTGCAGGGTGCGCGGGACCCACAGCAGGGAGCGTACGTAGAACAGGAGCTGGTCGCCGGAGCGGTCGAGCCAGACGAGCGGGGAGGCCACGGACCTCAGCCTCCCTTCGGGGGTACGAGCTGGAGGTAGACGCCCGTCATCACCATGTTGACGAAGAAGAGCAGGAGGAAGGTGATGACGACGGACTGGTTGACGGCGTCGCCGACGCCCTTGGGGCCGCCGCGCGGGTTGAGGCCCCGGTAGGCGGCGACCACACCGGCGATGAACCCGAAGACCAGCGCCTTGAGTTCGCTGACGTACAGGTCGGGAAGCTGGGCGAGGGCGGAGAAGCTGGAGAGGTAGGCGCCGGGGGTGCCGTCCTGGAGGAAGACGTTGAAGGCGTAGCCGCCGAGGATGCCGACCACCGAGATCAGGCCGTTGAGGAGGACCGCGACGCCCATGGTGGCCAGGACCCGGGGCACCACCAGGCGCTGCACGGGTGAGACGCCCATGACCTCCATGGCGTCCAGTTCCTCGCGGATGGTGCGCGAGCCGAGGTCGGCGCAGATCGCGGAGCCGGCCGCGCCCGCGATCAGCAGGGCGACGATGAGCGGGCTGGCCTGCTGGACGACGGCCAGGACGCTGGCGCCGCCGGTGAAGGACTGGGCGCCGAGCTGCTGGGTGAGCGAGCCGACCTGGAGGGCGATCACGGCGCCGAACGGGATCGAGACCAGGGCGGCGGGCAGGATGGTGACGCTGGCGATGAACCAGAACTGCTCGACGAACTCCCGGAACTGGAACGGGCGCCGGAAGATCGCGCGGGCCACCTCGGCGGCGAGCGCGAAGAGCCGGCCGGTCTGCCGCAGGGCACCGGTGATCATGCGCCGCCCCTGGGGGACGGCAGGGGGAGCGTGTCGGTGGGGGTGCCGGGGGTGCCGGGCGCGCCCGAAGTGCCGGAAGCTCCCGTGGCGTTCGGCGCACCCGGCGTGCCCGACGTGGCGTACGTGCGCTCGATGGCCGCGCGGGCGGCGGCGGGCAGCCGGTCGAGCATGCCCAGGACCCGCTCCCGGCGCCGGGCGACGGCGCGGCGCGGCGGAAGCCCGGGGGACGGCTCCAACTGCGGGACGATCTCCCGCGGCCGGTCGGCGTCCGCGCCCCCCGGTGCCGCGGCCTCGGCGGCGAGCGTGGCGGCGTCCTTCTCCTCCGACATCCCGATCGGGCCCTCGCGGCGGCCGGCCAGGAACTGCGCCACGACCGGTTCCTCGCTGGTGAGCAGCACCTCGCGCGGGCCGAAGGTGACCAGTTCGCGCCGGAAGAGCATGCCCATGTTGTCGGGGACGGTGGCGGCGATGTCGAGGTTGTGGGTGACGATCAGCATCGTCGCGTCGATCTGCGCGTTCAGGTCGATCAGCAACTGGGAGAGGTAGGCGGTGCGGACGGGGTCGAGCCCGGAGTCGGGTTCGTCGCAGAGGATGATCTGCGGGTCGAGCACCAGCGCGCGGGCGAGTCCGGCCCGCTTGCGCATGCCGCCGCTGATCTCCCCCGGCAGTTTGCCCTCGGCGCCCAGCAACCCGACGACCTCGATCCGCTCCATGACGATACGGCGGATCTCGGACTCCTTCTTCCGGGTGTGCTCGCGCAGCGGAAAGGCGATGTTGTCGAAGAGGGACATGGAACCGAAAAGGGCGCCGTCCTGGAACATGAGCCCGAACTTTTTCCGGGTCTCGTAAATATCCCGCTCCGGGCTGTTCACCATGTCGACGCCGTCGATGAGGACCCGGCCGTGCTCCGGCTTCAGCAGTCCGATGAGCGACTTGAGGAACACGGTCTTTCCGGTGCCGGACGGACCGAGCATGACGCTGACCTCTCCGGCCGGCAGCGTAAGGCTCACGTCCCGCCAGATCTGCTGCCTGCCGAACGACTTGGTGAGCCCCTCGACCACCACTTCGATTCCCATATCACCTCCAAAGAGAGCGAGGCCGGTGCGCATCGCGCGGCGCACGTCGAGCCGGTGCCCGGTCCACTGACAACAGACGGGCGCCGGGCCCCGCCGCCCTCTTCGTTCCTCACCGGTTCTTTGTCACCGCGCAGACACCTCCGGTCGCGGACTTTGTCCGCGCGGTGCGGGGCGGGGCCGCACCGCTCCCCGGGAGGCGGGGAGCCGCGCGGTTCCGCCGGCGGATGTCCGGCCCGCAGGAGGGCAGGGCCGGAATCCGTCCGTCGCGCCTCCTCGGCTCGGGGGCACCCACCAGGAGATCAGCGCCGCAGTCGGCACGCTACGACCGAGTAACCTGAGGGGGCAAGAGAAGGGCCGGAGTTTCCCGAAGGATTGGGCGCGGCCACCGCGACTTTGTCAGCGCGGCGACAAACAGCGCTCCTCCCTTTGTCATCCGGTGAGCAATACGGGCCCGCGCACCGGCCGGGGAACACGCTCCGGCCGCCGCCGGCCGGCCCGGCGCCGGCCCCGGCGGTGGCGCCTTCCTTAGCACCGGGTGACTAAGCCGGAGATCGGACTGCTCACCTCGGGAACAGGTATTCCGACCTCTTCAAAGAATCATGGTCGGCGCCATTGTTCGGCTAAGTTTCCCGCAAGTAACGTCATGGCTCGCGGTCGAGTCGTCACGGGCCGCGGACCGCCCGTTCTCCCACCCCACGGTCACGGGCGCGATCCCCTTCCGCCGGTCAATTCACAAGGGAGTCCCCACCCATGAAGAAACACCTGACCAGAATCGCCGTCGTGGCGGGCGCGGGCGCCGCCGCCTTCGGCATGGCCGTCGCCCCCGCCTCGGCGGTCCCCTCCACGGTCTGGACCGTCACCCCGTCACCGGCCAACTTCACGGCGAACAACAGCGGCAACATCGTGCTGACCGCCAACATCCCGATGACGTGTACGACGTCCAGCGCCTCGGGCACGATGTCCAGCGCGACCGGCAACCCCGCGACGGTGGCCAGCATCAACGCCATCAACTTCGGCACCAGCACCTCGCCGTGCACCAGTGTCCTGGGCAACGTCACGACCGTGGCGACCACGCCCTGGACCGTCGTCGCCCAGGACTACACCGCCTCCACCGGGGTGACCAAGGGCTACGTCGGCAACGTCAAGGCGAAGGTGACCGCCGGGGCCTGCGTGTTCAACGTGCAGGGCAAGGCCACCGCCACCTACACCAACTCCACCGGCATCCTCTCGGTCAACAGTGTGAGCGGCGATCTGACCGTCACCTCCGCCTCGGGCTGCGGCACCGTGGTCACCACCTCCACCAAGCCCACCTTCAAGGGCAACTACGCGGTCAAGGTGTCGGGCACCAGCACCATCCCGACGATCGTCGGGTCCAACCCGTAAGCGGCGCACGGCTCGCCGCCGCCCGGCCGGTGACACCGGCCGGGCGCGCGGGCCGTCCCGCCCCCGGCCGTGGCACGATCCGAGCGGAGTTGACAGATGACAGGCCCCCGCAGCGCCGTCCGACGGACGGCCCGCAGCCGCGCCCGGAGCGCGGTGATCGCCGCGTTCGTCGTGCTGGCCGCCACCGTGCCGGTGGCGGCCGGGGCGACCGGTACGCAGGAGATCGACGCCGCGCTGCCGTACGTATGCCTGTTCCCGTCCGGGGAGCAGTCGGCGACGGTCCGGGTGGCGGCGGGCCTGCCGGAGCGGGTGGCGGCCGGTGAGCCGATCGAACCGTCCGGGGTGAGCACCACCGTCGAGCTGCCCGAGCCGGCGGTGGCGGACCTCGCGGCGCTGGGCGCGGCCGGTGTCCGCGCGGCGACCCGGCTCACGGTCGGCGTCACCCAGGGCGAGGCCACCGCCGAGGCGGTCTGGCGCGGCGGCACCGAGCCCACTGCCCTGCCCGCGACCGGGCCGCTGGAGCTGACCGCGACGGGGGACGTCCCCTCCGTGACCGGCCAGGGCTCGGGCGAACTGACCCTGACCGCGGGCGGCTTCGCGCTGGACCTGGCCCTGACCACCGCGGACGGCACCGCCACCGACCCCGCTTCGGTGACCGTGGACTGCGCACTCGCCGAGGACGCCCCGGACGGGGGCCGGCTGGCCGGCGTACAGGTCGGCACCGGCGAGGACGGCGGCGGCACCCAGACCCCGGGCGACGACGCGACGTCCGCGGCGCCCTCCGCCACCGGCACGCCGGGTGAGCCCGCGCCGGAGACCCCCGGGGACGGCCCGGCGGACCGGCAGGGCGAGCGCGCCCCGAAGGCCGGTGAGCCCGCGCCGGGCGGTGCGACCGCCGAGCGCACCGCGCCGACCTGCAAGTACGACGAGAAGTACCCGGCCGGTCCGATGTCGCTGGACGCCTACATCACCGGCTACTCCAACGTGAACAAGCTGGACGGCGCCGCCCTGATTCCGCCGTTCTGCACGCTCATCACCCAGGGCGAGCCGCAGTTCGAGTTCTTCCCGGACTTCAGCGGTGCCACCATCACCCAGCACTCCACCGCCGACCTGTGGTACCAGCAGCGCAAGCAGACACCGCCGTTCAAGGGGACCTTCCTCGCCTTCGACTTCACCCCGACGACGGCCACCATGGTGCTGGAGCAGACGGGCCCGATGACCATCGACTCGCACGGCACCACCGACTTCGCGTTCACCAGCACGGACACCTACGTCCGGGCACCGATCGTGCTCCGGGTGACCGCCCTGGAGGTCAACGGCACCCCGCTGGACGTGGGGACCAAGTGCCGGACCAGGACCTCCCTCGCCTCCGAGGACCCGGAGCCGGAGAAGTACCCCGGTGACCACCTGGTCCTGCACGGCCGGGGCGAACAGGTCACCGGCCAGCCCGCCACCGGCTATCTGCTGCTGTCCGGCGGCCCGCTGACCGGTGAGGTCGACATCCCGGCCTTCACCGGCTGCGTCACGGCCGACGGCGAGAACCTGGACCGCCTGCTCACCGCCTCGGTCTCCGGCCCCGGCAACTACGTCAAGATGATCCAGGGGCAGGCGTGCTTCGTCTCCGCCGACGTGCTCAACCCGGACGAATGCACCGAGGACGGCCAGCCCAAGAAGGTCCCCGTAGCCGAACGCTGATCTCTTCCTCCCTCTCCCCCGATCCGGAAGGCCACATGATGCGGTTCCCCCTAGGCGCCAGAGTCGCCACCACCGCCACCGCTGTCGGCACCGCCCTGGGCGCGTTCGCCGCCATGGGCACCGCCACCGCGGCGGCGGCCGTACCGAACGGCGAGTGGGCGCCCTTCACCCGCTGTCCCGTGGACGCCCCGGCCATGCTCGCCGCCGACGGCCTGGCCCGCACCCCGCAGTGCGTGGTGTCCACCTCGCCGAGCGGCTCGATCAAACTGGGCAAGACCACCGTGACCACGGGCCGGACCAACCTCCAGATCGGCGTCGTGCAGAACTCCGACGGCACCAGTACGGTGGTGGCCCCCTCCGGCGGTGCCCTCGTCGCCGACTCCGCGACCGTCCCCGGCGGACTGCTGGGGCTGATGTGCCCGAGCAACGTGCCCGCGATCACCGCCATCTGCGAGCAGCTCAACAACAGCACCCTCAACAAGATCACCGCGACGGTGGAGTCCGTCGGCACCCCCTACGCCTTCGACCAGACCGCCGGCATCCTCACCGACCAGCCGATCGTGGCCATACCGGTCCGCATCCACCTGGAGAACCCCTTCCTCGGCAGCAAGTGCTACATCGGCACCGCGGCCAACCCGGTCGTCCTGCGCCCGGAGAACCGGCAGTTCCCCGAGTTCGGCATGTCGTTCTTCCGGGGTGACGGCACGGTCGCCGAGGACGGCGAGATGAGCCGCATCAACCTCACCGGGGCCACGCAGAACGACAGCACCTTCGCCGTGCCCGGCGCCAGCGGCTGCGGACTGGGCCTGCTCGGCCTGATCGACGCGGCGGTCAACGCCAAGACCGGGCTGCCCTCCCCCGCCGGGAACAACAGCCTGACCCTCAACGACACCCGGACCCACCTCGCCGGTCTCACCGCCCCCGGCACCTTCGCCCCCGACGCCGGCAAGCGCCTCTCGCAGAACTGGCACTCCGCCGTCGGCTAGCCGGCCGGGGACGGCGATTCTCGGCCGTCCCGGCAGCGTTGTCACGCCGCCCGGCACCGAAATGTGCACGGACTGTGTACGTCGCACCGAAGTTGTCTTAGCTTCAGCAGCCGAGACACGCGTACCTCAGGTCCGGTCGTGTGTCCCTTCCGTGAAGACCCGGGACACACGACCGGTGCACCGTGGGCACCGGAGAGCAAGGGACGGCACTCATGGCTTCAAGCACGCGACCGCCGGACGTCGGTGAACCGCTCGAACCCCTTCCCAAGGAGTTCGCCGCCTTCATGAGACCCGAGTTACCCGGGCTCCTGCAGGAGATCGGCGCCGAGGTCACCAGGGCCTACCCGGTGTACGGGCGGTTGCTCAACGGCCCCTACGCCGCCGCCATCCGGCAGGGCGTCGAGCAGGCCCTGTACGCCTTCGTGGACCGCGTCGCCGACCCCGGCAAGAACGCGGTGCTCCGCGACGAACTGCTGCGCAAGTTCGGCCGCGTGGAAGCCTACGAGGGCCGCGAACTGGACACCCTGCAGGGCGCGTACCGGCTCGGCGCCCGCATCGCCCTGCGCCGCGCGAAGGCGCTGGGCCAGCAGTACCAGCTCTCCCCCGCCCTGATCCTCGCCTTCGCCGACGCGCTGTTCGCCTACGTCGACGAACTGGAGCGGATCTCCCGCGAGGGCTACGTCGAAGTGCAGTCGCGGGCCTTCTCCGAGGTGCCGGCGCGGCGCCGGCGGCTGCTCCACCTCATCCTGGCCGCTCCCCCGCTGCCCCAGACCCTCACCGGGCTCTGCGAGGCCGCCGCCTGGCACCTGCCCGCCGAGGTCACCCTGGTCGCCCTGCGCTCCCCGGTCCCCGAACACCTGGAGGCGGGGCTGGCCGACGACGTGCTGTTCGACCTGGACGTCCCGCAGCCGCACCTGCTGGTGCCCGGCGGCCTCACCCCGGAGCGCCTGGCCATGCTGGACGCCGCGCTGGGCGACTGCCACGCCGTGCTGGGGCTGACCGTGCCCCTGGCGCAGGCGGCCGACTCCCTGCGCTGGGCGCGCCGCGTGCTGAACCTGATCGACGAGGGAGTGGTGGCCGACGCCCCCGTGGTGCGCTGCGCGGACCACCTGGTGACGCTGTGGCTGCTGTCGGACCCGGCGCTGGTGTCGCACATCGCGGCCGGGGAGCTGGCCCCGATCGACGACCTCCCGGCCAGCCGCCGCGACCGGCTCGTGGAGACCCTGCGGGTGCACGTCTCCACGCGGGCCCCGGCGGAACAGGTCGGCGAACTGCTGGGGGTGCACGCGCAGACCGTCCGGTACCGCCTGCGCAACCTGGACGCCCTGCTGGGCGACCGCCTCGCCGACCCCGACCACCGCTTCGCCCTGGAAGCCTCGCTGCGCGCCCTGCACCTGCTCTCCCGCGGCGCCGGCGAGTAAAGGGGCTTTCACGTCCCGCCGGTGTCGTCCGGGGCGGGGGCCCGCGGAAGGCGCAGCTCGAAGCAGGCCCCCAGGGTGCGGGGGGTGAGGGTGAGGGTGCCGCCGTGGCGGTGGGCCAGGTCGCGGGCGATGGCCAGGCCCAGGCCGGTGCCGCCGTGGTCGCGGGAGCGGGCGTCGTCGAGCCGGACGAAGCGTTCGAAGACGCGCTCGGCGTCCTCGGGGGGCACGCCCGGCCCGTCGTCGTGCACGGTGAGGACGGTCCGGTCGTCCTCGTCGCGGACGGTGAGCTGGACGCGGTGGGCGGCGTGCCGGACGGCGTTGTCGACGAGGTTGCGCAGCAGCCGTTCCAGCTCGTCCGGGTTCCCCCGGACGTACGCGGGGGCGGCGCCGTCGCAGGTGAGGGTCAACGGCCGGTCGGCAGGCGGGTACTGCTCGGTCAGCCGGGCGGCCAGGGCGGCGAGGTCGACGGCTGCGGCGCCCGCCCCGGGGGCGCGGGTGTCGAGGCGGGCGAGGAGCAGCAGGTCCTCGGCGAGGGCCTGGAGGCGGCGGGTCTGCCGGGCGGCGGTGGTGGCCGTGGCGGGCCAGTCGGTGCGGTCCGGGTAGGCGAGGGCGACCTCCAGGCTGGCCAGCAGGGTGGCGAGCGGGCTGCGCAGTTCGTGGGCGGCGTCCGCGACGAAGCGGCGCTGCTGCGCGGCGGCCTGCTCCAGACGGTGCAGGGTGGTGTTGATGGTGGTGGCCAGGGCGGTGATCTCGTGTCCCGTGGCGGGGACGGTGACGCGTTCGCGGGGGTCGCTCGGGGTGACCGAGGCGGTGAGGACCCGGATGGCCTCGACCGGCCGCAGCGCGATCCGTACGGCGAAGTAGGCGACGGCGGCGGTCAGGACGAGGCCGGCCAGCCCGGCGGGCAGCAGCAGCCGGTCGATGGTCCTGGTGAGCGCCTCGGCCGTGTCCGGGAGCACCACCACGTAGACGCGCAGGGTGGCGCCGGCGGGGACGCCGAGCGCGGCGGCCTCCTCGCCGGTCAGGTCGTCGGCGCCGAGGTCGGTGAACATGACCAGGTAGGTGCCGCCCGCCCGGCCGAACCGGTCGCCGGGTTGCTCGTCGCGGCGCTCCGGCAGCCGCAGGGGCCGGGTGGTCGTCAGCCCGGGGTCCCCGGCCCCCGACGGGGCGGGCAGCACGTGCCGGGTGCCGGGGTCGTAGGACTCCATGCCCCCGCCGTAGGCGACGGCGGAGCGCCGGCCGGCGGCGACCACCTCGTACGGCACGGCGTTGCGGCGCACCGGGACCACCCCCTCGGCGACCTGGTCGACGAGGGTCCGGAGCTGTGTCTCGGCCTGCTTGCGGGCGATGTTCGCGGCCTCGCGGGAGACATCGTGGTGGATCCACCAGCCGACGGCGACCAGGGCGACGGCGGTGGCGAGGGCGGCGGCCAGCGCCGCCCGGGCCCGTACCGAACGCGGCCACCGGCGGCGCCGCGGCTCAGTCGCGTTCACGGTCGTCCACCAGCCGGTAGCCGATGCCCCGTACGGTCTGCAGGGACCGCCGCCGGAACGCGGCGTCCACCTTCTTGCGCAGGGCGCTGACGCGCGCCTCCACCAGGTTGGGGTCCTCGGCCTCGTCGGGCCACGCGTGGTAGAGCAGGTCCGCTTTGGAGACCGCCTGGCCCGCCCGGCGGGCCAGCAGCTCCAGCACGGCGAACTCCCTGGGGGTGAGGTCCACCCGGGTGCCGGCCCGGCGGCAGACCCGGGCGGCGACGTCCAGCGAGAGGTCGCCCACCGCGAGGACCGGCGGGGCGACCGCGGCGGCCCGCCGGACCAGGGCCCGCAGCCGGGCGACGAGCACCAGGTAGGAGAAGGGTTTGACCAGGTAGTCGTCGGCGCCCGTGTCCAGGGCCTCGGCCTGGTCCCAGTCGCCGTCCTTGGCGGTGAGGATCAGGATGGGAGTGGCGATCCCCTCCCGGCGCAACTGGGCGCAGACCTTGTAGCCGTTGAGCCCGGGCAGCATCAAGTCCAGGACGATCAGGGCGTATTCGCCGGTCCGGGCCATCCACAGCCCCTGCCGGCCGTCGTGCGAGAGGTCGACGCTGTACCCCTCGGCGGTCAGGCCGGTGTGCAGGGTGCGGGCCAGGTCCACCTCGTCTTCGACCACCAGAATGCGCATGCGGTGCAGCCTCGCACAGCGCCGGGCCGCCTTCCTGATCGGCCGGTCAGGTCGGGTCAGCGGCCGGTCAACGAGGTCCGGGCAGGCTGCGGGGGCATTCCGGCCCACCGTGGAAAGGCCCGTCGCCGATGTCCCTCGACACCCGTGTCCCCGCCGTGCCCGGCACGGTCCTCCCCGCCGTACCGGCCCGGCGGCCGGCGCGCCCCGCCACGGCCGTCGTCGTCGCCGCGCCCGTGTCGCTCTCCGTCGCCCTGGGGCTCTGGGGCATCCGCCGGCAGAACACCCTGTGGGGGGACGAGGTCGTCACCCGGCAGTTCGCGCACCGCGATCTGTCCCAGATATGGCAGACCGTCCAGCACATCGACCTGGTCCACGCCCTGTACTACGTCGTGATGCACGGGGTGTTCGGTCTCTTCGGCGGCGGGCTGCTGCCGTTGCGGCTGCCGTCCGTGCTGGCCATGTCGGTGGCGGCGGGCGGGGTCGGGCTGCTGGCGCTGCGCCTGGCCGGACCCCGGGCCGGGCTGCTGGCCGGGCTGGTGTTCGCGGTGCTGCCGCAGGTGCAGAAGTACGCGCAGGAGGGCCGCTCGTACGCCATGGTCTGCGCGCTGGTCACCTGGGCCACGTACGCGCTCGTGGCGGGCGTCGCGCGGCGCGGCCGGTGGCGGTGGGCGGTCTACGGCTCGCTGATGCTGACCGCCTGTCTCCTGCACGAGTTCGCGGTGCTGGCCCTGGTCGCGCACGGGGTCACCCTGGCCGTCTCCCGGGTGACCCGGCCGGTGCTGCGGGCGTGGAGCGCCGCTGCCGCGGGCGTGCTGGCCGGGCTGTCGCCGCTGGTGGTGCTCAGTGCGCGGCAGGCGGAGCAGGTGTCCTGGATCGGCGGGCCGGTGCGGATGCGCTACTTCCTGGTGGTGGCGGCCCTGGGCCTGGCGTGCGCCCTGGTGCCGCTGGGGACCCGGGGGCCGGTACGGCTCACCGCGCTGGCCGTGCCGATCCTGGTGCTCCCGGGCCTTGTGCTGCTGCTCGCCACACCGGTCAAGCCCCTGTTCGTCGACCGGTACGTGCTCTACGCCAACATCGGGGCCGCCCTGCTGCTGGGCGCCTGGACGGACCGGTTCCTGCGGCGGCGGTCCACCCGCACGGCGTGCGTCGCGGCGGTCGCCGTGCTGGCCGCGCTGGTCCCGCCGAGCCTCGCGCTGCGCACGCCCGGCAGCCGCAGCAACGACGCCACCGCCATCGGCGCCGCCGTCCGCGCGGCCGGCCGCCCCGGCGACGGGCTGCTCCACCTCCCCGGCCAGTACCGGTTCCTGGCCTCGGCCGACCCCGAGGACACCCGGTTCCTGACCGACCTGGCCCTGGCCCGGGACGCCGTCTCGTCCGACACCCTCGCCGGCGTCGAACTCCCCGCCCGGCGGATCGCGGCACGGATGCTGGCCTTCGACCGGATCGTGGTGGTCCAGGCGACGGGTGCGCACTCCCTGGCCGGCCCCCGGGAGCGGGCGAAGACGGGCACCCTGCGGCGCCACTTCCGCGCGGCCGGAACGGTCCGGGTCAGCGGGGCGCGCGTCACCGTCTACGTCCGCCACCGCGGACCGGCTCCCCGCCCCGCGGCCTGCCCGGAAGCACACCGGTCGCCCGGGTGCGCGGTGAGGACAGAGCGCGTGCGCGGGGACGCAAGACCGCCGGCGTGACCGCCGTAGCGTGGCCGGTGCCCCCTGGACCCACGCGTCCGGTGGGACGCACCGCCGGCCGGTCCGGCCCGTTCACGACCTCTCAGGAGTTCCCATGTCTCACGCCTTCGAGCCGGTCACGCCGGTCCTGGAACCGGCCGCCGCCGCGTTCGCCGAGGCCACCGACACCCCGCCCTACCTGGCCGACCTGGGCCCGGTCGAGGGACGCAAGACGGTGGACCAGGTGCAGTCCGGGGAGGTCGCCAAGCCCGCGGTGGACGAGGAGTGGGTCACCGTCGAGGGCGGCCCCACCGGTTCCGTACGGGCCCGGATCGTCCGGCCCGCGGGCGCCGAGGGCACCCTGCCGGTGGTCCTCTACATCCACGGGGCCGGCTGGGTCTTCGGCAACGCCCACACCCACGACCGCCTGGTCCGCGAACTCGCCGTCGGCGCCGGGGCGGCCGTGGTCTTCCCCGAGTACGACCTCTCGCCCGAGGTCCGCTACCCGGTGGCGATCGAGCAGAACTACGCCGTCGCCCGGTGGATCGTGCGGGAGGGTGCCGCCAAGGGCCTGGACGCCTCGCGCCTGGCGGTGGCCGGCGACTCGGTCGGCGGCAACATGAGCGCGGCGCTGACCCTGATGGCCAAGGAACGCGGCGATGTCCCCCTGGTGCAGCAGGTGCTGTTCTACCCGGTCACCGACGCCAGCTTCGACACCGGCTCCTACCACCAGTTCGCGGAAGGGTACTTCCTGCGCCGCGACGGCATGCAGTGGTTCTGGGACCAGTACACGACCGACGAGGCCCAGCGCGCCGAGATCACCGCCTCCCCGCTGCGCGCCACCACCGAGCAGCTCACCGGGCTGCCCCCGGCGCTGGTCATCACCGCCGAGGCCGACGTGCTGCGCGACGAGGGCGAGGCGTACGCCGCGAAGCTGCGCGGGGCCGGGGTCGCCGTCACCGCCCTGCGGGTCGGGGGCGTCATCCACGACTTCGTGATGCTCAACGCCCTGCGCGAGACGTACGGCGCCGAGCTGGCGATCACCACGGCGACCCGCACCCTGCGCGACGCGCTGCACGCCTGACCTCGCGGGCCCGCACGGCGGAAGGCGGTCGGCCGACCGGTCGGCCGGCCGCCTTCCGCGCGTCGTGGCCGAGCACCTTCCTCCGTCTTCGAAGAGAAACGAGTCCGATCATGTCCCGTTCCGAGCAGCCCACCGTCGTCCTGGTGCACGGGGCGTTCGCCGACGCCTCCAGCTACGCCGCCGTCATCCCCGGGCTGCTGAAGCGCGGCCTGAAGGTGGTCGCACCGGCCGTCCCCAATCGCAGCCTCCTCGGCGACGCGGCCTACATCGCCTCCGTCGTACGGCAGATCGACGGCCCGGTCGTCCTGGTGGGCCACTCCTACGGCGGCGCCGTGATCACGGTGGCCGGTGTGGAGGACAACGTCCGCGCCCTGGTGTACCTGTCGGGTTACGCCCTGGAGGTCGGCGAGAGCCTGGGCGAGCTGCAGGGCCGGTTCCCCGACTCCGACCTGGCGGCGGCCCTGGTCTACACCCCGTTCCCGGTCGAGGGCTCGGACACCCCGGGCACCGATGTGTCGGTCGAGCCGGACAAGTTCCCCGCGATCTTCGCCGCGGATGTCGACCCGGACCTCGCCAGGGTGCTCGCGGTCTCCCAGCGGCCCCTCGCCGCGCAGGCGTTCGCCGAGGCCGCCCCGGCCGCCGCGTGGAAGACCAAGCCGTCCTTCGGCGTCGTGTCGTCCGCGGACCGCACGATCAACCCGGACGTGGAGCGCTTCGGCTACCGGCGGGCCGGCATGACCACCATCGAGGTCGACTCCTCCCACCTGGTGATGCTCGCCCACCCGGGACGCGTCGTCGCCTTCATCGGGGAAGCCGTCGAGGCCGCCTCCGCGTGACACCGCCCCGCCTTTCGCCGCGCCTCAAGAGAGAGCCAACGATGAACACACCCGTCTCCCGTCGCACCGTGACCGCGTCCGTGCTCGCCGGTGCCGCCGCCCTGGGCACCTCCGGCGTCGCGCACGCGGCACCGGCCGAGCGCCCGGCGGACGCCCCCGCGTCCCGGGGCGAGCACTCCCCGCCCACCGTCGTCCTGGTTCACGGCGCCTTCACCGACGCGTCGAGCTGGTCCGCCGTCATCACGAGACTGCACCAGCGGGGACACCGCGTGGTGGCCCCGCCCGTCCCGCTGCGCGGGCTGGCGAGCGACGCCGCCTACCTCCGCAGCGTCCTGGACGGCATCGACGGGCCCGTCCTGCTGGTCGGCCACTCCTACGGCGGTTCCGTCATCAGCCGGGCCGCGGTCGGCGCCGCCCGGGTCAAGGGGCTGGTCTACATCGCGGCCTTCGTCCCGGAGCCCGGCGAGAGCGCCGCGGAGCTGAGCGCCAAGTACCCGGGCAGTTCCCTGGCCGACACCACCGTCGTACAGAAGTACCCGCTCCCCGGCGGCGGCACGGGCGACGAACTGCTCATCCGGCAGGACCTGTTCCACCGGCAGTTCGCGGCCGGGGTGCCCGGCACCACCGCGCGGACGCTCGCGGCGGGGCAGCGCCCCGTCACGGTGGCGGCGCTGAACGAGAAGGCCACCGCGGCCGCCTGGAAGACGCTGCCCACCTGGTACCTCATCGCCACCGAGGACCGCAACATCCCGCCGCGGGCGCAGCGCTGGATGGCCTCGCGCGCCCGGGCCCGCACCGTCTCCGTGCAGGCCCCGCACGCCGTCTCGGTGAGCGACCCCCGCCCGGTGAGCGACCTGATCCACGACGCGGCGCTCGCGGTGCGCGCCGGTCACTGAGCGGCTCCGGCGCCACCCGTCCGTGTCCACCGCCCCGCAGGTGTTCCGCCTCCCCACCGGCCGATGCTCCGGCGCCGTACTTCGTACGACATGCGTGCGATAGTTGACCTCCGGCGCGCCTCGCGTGCCGGGTCGGCATGGATGGACCCCGGTTCCGGCCGGGTGCTGGTGGACGGAAGGAACGCTTGTGGCGGCGGATCGAGCGCTGTCCAGAAGCGGTCTGCGCGGCCGGGAGGCCGAGCTGGAGAGGCTTCGGGCGCTGGTCGGCTCGGTGGCGCGGCCCTGGCGCTGATCGGGGGCGAGGCGGGCATCGGCAAGACGGCCCTGCTCGGTGACCTCGCCGAGCGGGCCGGGGAAGCCGGTTTCTCCGTCGGTCTGGGCAAGGCCGACGAACTGCACCACCTGGTGCCGCTCTCCTCGCTGACGGCCTGTCTCACGTACGGCGAGCGGCCGCTGCTGTCCGAGGACGCGCTCGCTCCTCTGTCCCGCGGGCACGACCAGCGGATCTGGCTGGTGCAGCACCTGGCGGAGCGGATCGAGGCGCGGGCCGCCCTGGCCCCGGTCCTCATCGGCCTGGACGACGTGCAGTGGGCCGATCCGCTGAGCCGGTTCGTCCTGAAGCACCTCCCGGCGAGACTGCGTACCTCCCCGGTGCTGTGGCTGCTGGCCGGCCGGCAGGGCCCGGCCCAGGCGGCGGACGAGATCCTCACCGTGGCGGCCCCGGCCCCGCCGACGGTGACCGTGCGGCTGGGCCCGCTGTCGGACACCGCCATCGGGGAGCTGGCCGGTGACGTCCTGGGCGGGAGGGCCGACGCCCGGGTGCGGGAACTGCTCGAAGGCGCCGGGGGGAATCCGTTCCTCGCCGTCGAGATGCTCTCGGGGCTGCGGGCCGGGGACCCCGGGCGGCGCGCGGTACCCCCGGGGCTGGTGGTCGGCGTGCGCGGCCGACTCGCCCCGCTCTCCCCCGGAACACTGGGCTTCCTCCAGGTGGGCGCCGTGCTGGGGCGCAGGTTCCGGTTCCAGGACGCCGCCGCGCTGAGCGACCGGTCCCCGGCCGCCCTGGTCGAGGTGCTGGGCGAGGCGGTGCGTGCCGGGCTGCTCGCCGACGAGGGGGACTTCCTGGTCTTCCGGCACGACCTGCTCCGGCAGGCGGTCTACGCCGACATGCCGCCCTCGGCCCGCCGGGCCCTGCACCGCGAGGCCGCCCGGCACCTGGTCGCCACCGGCCACCGGCCCATCGACGCCGTCGCCCACCTGCTCACCGGCGCGCTCCCCGGCGACGAGGAGGCGGGCCTGCTGCTGGCGCGGGCCGCCGACGACGTGCTGCCCGTGACGCCCGCCCTCGCGGCCGACCTGCTCGTCCGGGCGCTGGAGCTGACGCCCCCGCAGCGGCCCGCCGCGTTCGACGTGGGTGAGCGGGCGATCCTCGCCCTGGCCCGGGCGGGCCGTGACCGGGAGGCCCTGGAGACCGGGGAACGGCTGCTGGCGCGGCAGCCGCCGCTGGACGTGTTCGGCCGCCTCCAGGCGGCCATCGGCACCACCCTGTGGAACCTGGACCGGGCCGAGGAGCTGCGCCGGCGGATCGAGGCCGCGCTCGCCGTCGGCGGCGCCGCCCCGGAGACCAGGGCACGGCTGACGGCCCTGCGGGCGCTGGCCCTGTCCCGCGGCGACGACCTGGCCGCGGCGCGGGCGGCGGGCGGGACCGCGCTGCGGGAGGCCACCGCGACCGGCGACCGGCAGGCCCATGTGCAGGCCCTCTTCGGGCTCGGTGAGACCGCGCTCAACGCGGGCGACACCACCGAGGCGCTGAAACGTTTCGCTGCTCTCGGTGCGGTGGACCCCGCCTACCTCCCCGAGGAGATCGTGGCCCACCAGCACCTGGACGACTTCGCGTCCGCCGAGCGGCTTCTGCTGCGGGCCACCGCCCAGGACGGCGCGTACCGCCAGGCCATGCTGATGTGGGCCCAGGGGCAGCAGCACCTGGGGCTCGGGCGGCTCGACGACGCGGAGGCCGACCTGGTCACCATGGAGCGCCTGGAGGACGAGGTGGAGGTCCCCGTCCAGCAGGTGAACGGCCGGGTGGTCCGTTCGCGGATCGGCCTGCTGCGCGGCGACCCGCCGGCGGCGCGGCGCGATCTGGCGGCGGCGCGGGAACGGCTGGCGGTGAAGCCCAACCCCGGGAACACGGCGGTCGTGGACTACCTGGAAGCGCTGCACGCGGACGCCTCGGGAGAGCGCGCACGGGCCGCCGAGCGACTGCGGCGGGTCCAGCGGCACGACGGGTTCATGCGCTGGCGTCTGCTGCGCTCCTGGGTGGACGAGGCGGTCCGCATCGCCCTGCACAGCGGCGACCGGGACCTGGCGGCGGAGCTCGCCGGGCAGGCCGAGGCGTACGCCGCCCGCAATCCGGGGGTGCCCACGGCCACCGGTCTGGCCGCGCAGGCCCGCGGGCTGGTCGCCGGCGACGTGGCGGCGCTGCGGCGTGCCGTGGCCCTCCTCCAGGACGGTCCCCGGCCGCTGAACCTGGCCTCGGCCCGCACCGACCTGGGTGCCGCGCTGCTGGCGGCCGGGGCGCGGGCGGAGGCGGTGGACGCCCTGACCCGGGCGCGGGCCGCATTCGCCGAGGCGGGCGCGCACGGCGCGGCGGCGCGGGTCCAGAACCTGCTGCGGCGCGCGGGCGGGCAGGCCCGCCGGGCGCCCGGCGGGCCGCGTCCGGCGCACGGCTGGGAGGCGCTCACGGCCTCGGAGCGCAAGGTCGCGCGGCTGATCGCCGAGGGTCACACCAACCGGTCGGCGGCCGATCTGCTCGTGGTGTCGCCGCACACCGTCAACACCCATCTGTCGTCCGTCTTCCGCAAGCTGTCGGTCAACTCCCGGGTGCAGCTCGCCCACGTGGTCCTCGCCTCCGGCGACGACTGACCCGCCGGCACGCGGGGGCGTGCGGTCCCGGCGGCGACCGCAGGGAGTCCTACGGTTCGCCCCCTCGGGCCGCGATGCGCCGGCCCTCCGCCAGGGCCTGCTCGGGGGTCTCCCGGCCGGTCAGGGCGAGCTGGATCGCGGTGTAGATACCGGTGGCGGTGCGCGGCCAGCGTGCGCCGGTGCGCTCGGTGCGCGGCCGGGCCGTCCGGACGCTGTCGACGAAGGCGGCCAGCTCCGGCGACCGTCGCGCATAGGTCCGGGCGACCTCGGTCCGGGCCGGGACGGTGTGGTACTGCTCGGCGACGGTGAGCGAGTGCCGGGGACCGGTCAGGCAGCCGAGCACCTGGGCGGCCTTCTCCTGCCGGGCCTCGGACGCGGTCCTCGGGACGGTCCACAGCTCTCCGCCGAGCGGGGTGACCAGGGTCTGCCCCGGTGCGCGCACCGGCACGGGGGCCACGCCCCAGCGCAGGCCGCGCACCCGTTCCAGCGCGGAGATCCGCCACGGACCGTTGATCATCATGGCGGTCCGGCCGGACGCGAACCGGTCGTGCAGGTCGGCCTGGTTCCAGGTGAGCACCGACCGCGACATGGAGCCGTCGCGCAGCAGGTCGGTCCAGAGCCGCAGCGCCTGGGCGGCCTCGGGGCTGGTCAGCTCCGTCTCCGTACCGCCGTTGGACCACAGGAACGGCAGGAACTGCCAACTGCTCTCGAAGGTGGCGTCGGCGTCGACCGCCATGCCGTAGCGGCCGGGACGGGTCAGCTCGGCCGCCGCCTTCCTCAGCTCGTCCCAGGTGCGCGGCACCGTGACCCCGGCCTCGTCGAGCATGTCCTTGTTGTAGAAGAGGGCGACGGTGTTGACGGCGGGTGTCACGCCGTACACCTCTCCCTGGTAGGTGCCCGCGGACAGGATGCCCTCGGCGTACCCGTCGAGGTCCACGCCGTACTGCCGCAGCGGGGTCAGGGCGCCGGTCGCGGCGATCCGCTGGACGTCGGGGTTGTCCAGCATCAGCAGGTCGGGAAGGGTGCGGGAGGACGCCTGCCGCAGGACGGTGGTGACCAGCGAGGGCCCCGGGACGCTGCGGTGCTCGATCCGTACCCCGGCCTGCTCGCCGCACTCCTGGAGCAGCGCGCCCCACTGGGCGTGTTCGGTGGCGTCGGTGTAGTAGTCCAGCACGGTCAGGGTGGGGGAGCCGGAGTCCTCGGTGTCCGCGCACCCGGACGCGGTCACGGCGAGGGCGAGGGCGGCGAGGAGCGCGGCCGTCCGCCGCCGCGCCGAGGACCTGGCTGCTGCGCCCATGGTGGTGCCTTCCGGGGGTTGTGCGAGAGGTCAGCATCCTAAACCGCAGGTGGGGGGCGGTGCGGGGGCGGGCGGGTGCTCATCGGTGCGGCCGGTGGGTGTCCTCGTCCCCGGTGGCCCGGGCGGTGGCCTCGCGGATCATGGCCGCCACGGCGGCGGGCCGGGACAGCGGCACCGCGTGGGAGGCGTCCAGCACGTGTTCGGTGGCCGCCATGCGCTGCGCCATGAAGCGCTGGGCGGTGGGGTTGAGCAGCCGGTCGGCACCGGCGATGGCGTACCAGGCGGGCAGGCCCGCCCAGGCCGGCTCCCCCGGGGTGTCGGTGAGCGCGCCCAAGGTGATCGGGCGCTGCCGGGCGAGCAGTGCCGCGCGGACGGCGTCCGGCAGGTCGGCGGCGTACGCCGGGCCGAACCGCTCGGCGCGCAGGAGCAGTTCGCGCTCCCGGCCGGCGGGGTCCCGCCCGAGGGCGGCCGGGTCGGCGGTGAGGGACGAGCCCAGCAGCGGCATCGCCGGGAACCGGCCGGTGACGTCGAGCACGCACTCCCCGGCGTCCAGTCCGAACCCGGCCACGTAGCACAGGGCCACGACCTCGTCGGTGCCGGTCGCGGCCTGGGTGACCACCGCGCCGCCGTAGCCGTGCCCGACCAGCACCACGGGGGCGCCCGCCCGGCGCACGGCGTCCTGCAGGCGGGCGGCGTCCTGCGCCAGCCCGCGCAAGTGGAGGTCCGGCGCGTGCACGGCCAGGCCGCCGGCGGTGAGCAGGCCGGTGACCGCCGTCCAGACCGAGGCGTCGGCGAACGCCCCGTGCGCGAGCACCACGGCCGGCCGGGCCGGCCGCCTCACGCGACCGTACCGAGCGGGCCGCCCAGCCGGCCGCGGACACCGGACGGCGGGGCGAGGCGCGGGCGCACCGGCCACACCTCCGCCGGCGGTCCGGCGACCGGCTCCGGACGGGCGGCACCGCCGCCTTCCAGAGCCGAGCGCCGCCACTCCGCCGGGGACATGCCGTACATGGCGCGGAAGGCGCGGCTGAAGTGGGCGGGGCTGGTGAAGCCCCACTGGCGGGCCACGGCGGAGACGGTCCGGCCCGCCGCCTGCCGGCGGGCCAGCTCGCGGCGGCACTCCTGGAGCCGGCGGCGCCGCACCCAGCGGCTCACGGTGGTGTCCTCGTGCTCGAACAGCCGGTGCAGATAGCGGACGGAGATCCGGTGCGCCCGCGCGATGGACTCCGGGGTCAGGTCCGGGTCGCCGAGGTGGCGGTCGATGTGCTCCCGGATCCGGGCCAGCAGGTCCCGCGCGGTGTCCGGTACGTCCGCCGCCCCGTCGTGCAGCCGCTCCTGGGCCAGTACGGAGATCAGGTCGACGACATGCCGTACCAGCGCCTCGCCCGTGCCGCGGGCCAGGGCCGGGGCGGTGTCCACCATCTGGGTCAGCAGCGGCCGCAGCAGTGCCCCGGAGGGGGTGCCGGGCAGTGCCGGGGCGGTCGTCAGCCGGCGCAGGTCGCCCTCGGCCAGGCCGAGGAGCCGGCGGGGCACCACGAGGCACTTGACGTGGTAGCCGCGCAGGAAGTCGATGCGCGTGGGCCGGGCCAGGTCGCAGAAGCCGGTCGCCCCCGGGACCAGATGGGTGCTCCCCTCCCCCTGGTCGACGACCAGGAGTCCCTCGACCGGTGTCACGACGACCAGCGGCCGGTCCCCGTGGGGGGCGTCCGGACGGGCGGCGGGCCAGCGCAGGCGCATCCGTCCGCCGCGCACGGTGGCGGCCCGTACCCGGCCGAGCCGGGAGGTGCTCAGGGTTCCCTCGCCCTCGCCGCGCGGGACGGACACCTCCGCGGCGGCGAAGGTGTCCGACACGGCGTCGTGCCAGCAGGCCGTCCCGCGGTGTTCGGGGACGGCTTCGGTGGTGGGGAAGGCTCCCATCGGCGGTTCTCCTCGTTCCCGGGGTCGCGACGCGCGGCGCCGTGTGTCGGTGCCGCTCGGCCGGTGTGCCTGCGGACACCGTGCCGCGTCCACCGGGTCCGGCGCCTCACGTGAACGTGCCAACTACCGAGGGTGAGGGCCGGTCACCGCGGTGCCGGTCACTCCTCCAGGGTGCGCAGCCGCACCGCGTACCGTTCGTGGACGTCCGCCACGAACTCCGGGCCCCCGGCGGCGGGGATCCGCCGTTCCCACCAGTGGTCGCTGCCGGGGCGGACCAGCGGGCCCTCGCCGATCAGCGCGCGGAACCGGTCGTCGACGAGCCCGACCCGCCGGGCGAACGGCTCGTACACCGGGCCGTGCCGCGCCTCGGGGTCGCCGAGGACCTTGTGCAGCAGGGTGCGGACGGAGAGGTCGTCGAGGTACTCGGAGAAGTCGAGCGCGTATCCCTCCTCGCACTCCTCCACGAACCCCTCCCACTGGGCGAGGGCCTGCGCCGGGCGGGGCGGGGAGGCCCAGCCCGCGGCGCGGGCGATCCGCTGGAACGTCTCGGTGAAACCGGGGTCGGCGAAGGTCACTTGAACTGGCTCCAGAAGTACTCGACCGGGTCGCCCTTGGGCCGGAAGAAGGTGGAGATGGTGCCCGAGGAGTTCATGTAGCCGAAGTATCCGGTCTTCGGGTCGACCCGGAACATCCCGCCGCTCGAACTCGGCAGGGAGATCGATCCCTCCGGTCCGGCTCCGGACATGAACTGCTGGGCGGCCTCACGGTAGCGCGTACGGCCGTTGGGGCCCTTGAACTCCGGCATGTTGCCGCCCCCGTCGACCGCCTTCACCTTGCCCTTGTTGCCGGCCTGCACGCCCAGGACGTGCTTGGCGTAGTGCCGGTTGGCCGACTGCACGGAGTTGAAGTTGGGCCGGCGGGCCGGGGCGCTCACGCCCTTGCGCAGCTCGTTGTGCCCGAAGATGGCGGCCAGCGCCGAGGGCACCTGGTACTCGTCGCTGTAGACGTTGTACCCGTGCTTGGCCACCCAGATGTCGAACTGGTTGCCGTAGTCGCAGCCCTCGGTTCCGGGGCCCCCGTTCCAGCAGTCGTCGTCCCAGATCCAGCCGGCGTACTCGACGGCGTGCGGGACGTTGCTGATGGCGCCGTAGAAGACCTCGCCGACCCCGCGGCAGACCTTGGACAGGAAGCCCCAGTCCTTGCAGCCGTCGTCGATGTGGACGGCCTTCTTCTGCGAGGAGCCGCCGCCCCCGCCGCCGGAGTAGCCGGACCCGCCGCCGCTGTGGCCGCCGCCCCCGCCGCCGCCGCTCGCGGTGCCGCCGGTGTACTCCGGGCACTGCGGGTTGATCAGGCTCGGGCAGGCGTACACCGGCTTGACGGCCTCGCCGGGGCGGCCGTTGCCGGGGGTGCCGTCGGGGCGGGTCGGGCAGGCCACGCCGAACTGCGGGCCGCAGGCCAGGCCCATACCGCTGGCGTCGGCCTGGGTGACCGGGTTCTGCGAGGCGTAGCTGTAGCCGTTGAGGGTCTGCGGGATGTCGGTCTGCAGCAGCGGGTCGACGCTGAGGAACTGGCCGATGGACGGGTCGTACTCGCGGGCGCCGAGGTGGGTGAGGCCGGTGCCGGTGTCGGTGCTCCTGCCGAGGAACCCCTTGTCGTCCGGCCAGTCCGCCGGGCCGCTGCCGCGTTCGGTGCCGAAGGGGGTGAGGTAGCGCTTGGTCAGCGCCTGGGTGTCGGCGGTGATGGCCGCCGTGGCGGTGTCGTGCTGGTCGCCCGCCAGGTAGGTGGTCTTCTCCGTGCCGGACTCGTTGCTGCGCAGGGCGACCGTGGTGTCCCCGTGCGTGTAGTAGCGGTTGGCCCAGGTCCTGCCGCCCTTGACGTGGACCTCGGTGGCGCCGAGGTACAGGACGGTCTCGCCGCCGGCGGAGGTGTCGCGGCGGATCAGCAGGTTGCCGTCGGCCCCGTAGAGGTAGTCGGTGGCGCGGGCGGCGCCGGTGGGGTCCTCGGTCAGCCGGGTGAGCCGGCCCTCGCTGTCCCAGTCGAGCTTCTGGGTGGTGGTGCCGTCGGGGCGCCGGGTGGTGTTGCCGTCGGCGTCGTAGCCGTACTCGGCGCTCGCTCCGGCGCAGGTGCCGGTGGTGGTGGCGAGGAGGGTGTGCGGCTGGACGGTGCCTTCCCGGTAGCAGTAGGTGGTGGTCGCCGCGCCGTCGGTGCCGTGGGTGGTCTCGGTGCTGCGCTGCCCGGCGGAGTCGTAGGTGTAGCTCGTCCAGTAGGGGGCCGCGCCGCCGAGACCGGCGGTGCTGCGTCCGCCGGGCGCGCAGTCGCCGGAGGCGGGCGTCCACGCCTCGGTCAGGCGCTGGTAGCCGTCGTGCTCGAAGCACTGGGTGTCGGCCTTGCCGGTGCCCGCGAGGGTGGTGGTGTCGGAGATCTTGGTGACGTTGCCGGCGTCGTCGTAGGTGTAGCGCAGGTTGAGCGCGTCGTAGGCGTGGGTCTGGGCGCGTACCTGGGTGCGCAGCAGGCGGTGGGTGCCGTCCTCGTAGTCGTTGACGACGTCGACCTTGTCGCTGCCGGTGGCGTCGGAGACGCCGAGCCGCAGGGTGGAGACCTGGCCCAGGTCGGTGTAGGTGGTGCCCAGGACGATGCCCTTGCCGCCGGCGGTGAGGGTGGTGGGCAGGCCCTGCGCGGAGTAGTCGTACTCGACGGTCTCGGCCGAAAGGCCGCCGGCCGCGGGTTCGGTGGTCTGCTCCAGGGTGCCGTCGGTCTTGTAGTGGGCGGTGGACTCCAGCACGTTGGAGGGCACCGCCTTGCCGGTCACCAGGGCGTCGTCGGCGGGCAGGGTGAGCTTGGAGCCGGTGATGTGGTAGCGGCTGTCGTACTCGGTGACGGCCTGGGTGTACGCCTTGCCGCCGGCCCCGCCGACGTACCGCGTGGAGGTGGCGGGCTTGCCCTTGCCCGAGGCCACCGTGTCGTAGGTGAAGTGGGTGAGCTTGTTGGCGTCCGTCTTCTGGGCGGCCAGCACCGACGCGCTGGTCAGGTCGGCGCCGGGGGCCGACTTCCAGGTGTCGGTGACCCGGCCGAGCACGTCGTACCCGGTGATCACGGCCTGGCCGCCGGCCGACTTCGACCACGCCTCCTGGTCGAGGGCCGTGTACCCGGTGGTGGTGGTGCCCTTGTCGGGGTCGGTGGCGGAGACCTCGCGGCCGTACAGGTCGTAGCCGTAGGACCAGACCGCGCCGTCCGGGCCGGTGATCGTCTTCTGCTTGCCGCCGGGGGTGTACGTGAACCGGGTCCGCGCGTACACGGCGCCCACCCCGCCGCCGTACTCGCTGTCGGCGGGCGAGGTGCTCGCGTACTGGCGGGTCTCGACGGTGCGGCCGAGGGCGTCGGTGACGGTGCGGTTCGCCGAGCCGCCGGGGGCGGCGCTGGTGGCGGTGGAGTCACCGGTGTAGGTGGTGGTGGTCTGCCACTTCTGCACGCCGCCGACCAGGAAGGTGGTCGTGGCCGGGCGGCCGGCGGCGTCGTAGCCGGTGCGGGTGAGGCTGGGTGCCTCGCCGTACTCGGCCTGGGTGTACGTCCCGGAGGGCGCGGCGCTGTCGAAGATGTCGGCGTACGCCTCGTAGGCCAGGCCCCGGCTGTCGTACCGGGTGTCGGTGAGGATCCGGCCGCCGGTGGCGCCGGGCTGCTGGGTCTGCAGGGTGCGCAGCAGCGAGTCGTAGATGGTGTACGTCGTGGAGTAGGTGGTGCCGTCCGCGCGCAGGGTGCCCATGGAGGTCCAGGACGGGGCGGTGCGGGAGACGGAGTAGCCGAAGACGTAGCTGGCGCTCTGGCCGCCGGAGCGGTTGCGGTTGGGCAGCCACACCGAGGTGGTGCGGCCCAGCGCGTCGTAGGCGGTCTCGGTGATCCGGTTGTTGGGGTCGAAGGTCTTGGTGGTCAGGCCCCGGGCCGGGTCGATGTAGGCGTAGGTGCTGTAGAGCTTGGCGTCCTTGGTCTGGGTGCGGGTGAGCGGGCCGGTGTCGGCGGGGGTGTAGGTGACGGTGGTCGGGTTGCCGGCCGGGTCGGTGGTGGTGAGCGGGCGGCCGAGGGCGTCGTAGGTGATGCGGCTGACGGTCGCCCAGGACGACGGGGCGCGCTCGCCGCCGGTGACCGCGGCCGGGTAGGCGGCGGCGCGGCCGTTCCAGGTGGCCTCGCCCTTGGTGGGGGTCTGGGCGGCGGTCCACGCGGTGGCGTCGGCCTTGTCGAAGACGGTGGCCGTGTCGGTGACCACGTCGCCGGGGGTCGCCGCGCTCGTGGGCAGGGACAGGTCGGCCTCGGCGACCGAGCAGGCCCGGCCGACGGTGCGGGTGCGTGAGGTGAGGGAGTTGATGCCCAGGCTGTCGTTGCGGGCGTACCAGGTGCGGGTGCAGGTCTCGTCGCCGGTCCTGGCGGTGTCGCCGGTGTCGTCGGACTTCACGGCCATGCCGTAGTCGTCGTAGGTGGTGGTGACGGCGGCGGAGCGCCACTTCTGGGTGGCGGTGAGGTAGGTGTGCGCGGTGGCCCGGCCGGTGCGCACGTAGTACGCCTCGGTGTCGGCGTAGGACTTGTGCTGGGTGGCGGTGCGCTTCGACCAGGGGTCGTTGACGGTGACCGTGATCGGGGTCGCGCCGTTGTAGGTGATCTCCTGGCGGAGGAACCCGGCGTACTGCTCGCTGTCGGTCTGGTCGGGCACGTCCAGGCCGGTGAGGTCCTTGCCGGGCACGGTGGCGGTGCGGCGGGCGTCGGGGTCCGGTGTGCCGTCGGCGGCCAGCAGGCGGTCGCCGTTCATGCCCTGGAGGTAGACGGAGGTCTTCTTCGACAGGTCGGTGCCGGAGCCCTGGGTGACGGTGACGGTGCGGTAGCCGCGCCAGACCGACCAGGTGCGCTCGTCGGCGGGGGTGAACGGCGAGTCGTTGTAGTGCCAGGCCGGGCCGTCGTAGCTGTAGTGGCTCTCCATGGTGGCGCCGTGGCCGGTGGGGTCGCTGGTGACCACGTCGGTGACGCGGTACTTGTGGAACCAGTCGAGGGAGGCTTCCTCGGCGCCGTTGACGTGCCAGTACTGCGGGTAGCAGGAGGACGTGTTCCGGTCCTCGGCGGCGGGCATGGCGCTGCCCCGGACGCACTCCTGGCCGGAGAGGGTGACGTCGGTGATGGCGCCGGTCTCGGTGGTGACGGTGCGGATCCGGGGCCGGGTCAGCGGCAGGACGTCGTCCCGGTCGCCGTCGACCCGGTTGGGCCGCATGTCGTAGGTGAAGGTGACCGGGTCCAGGGTGATGTCGGTGCCGTTCCGGCCGGTGCGCCGGAGGCTCTTGAGGGTGAGGGTCTGGTCGGTGGTGTCGCCGATGTCGCCGCCGTCCAGGTACTGCTGGGTCAGCTCCCAGGTGTCGACGGGGGTGAAGGCGCCGGTGGCGGCGGACCAGACGGAGGTGTCGATCTTCGTGAGCCGTTTGCGGGTGAAGAACGCCGGTCCGGTCGCCGGGCAGTCCTTGCCGGCCGCGCAGATCGCGTCGAAGGGGACGTCCGGCCAGTTGGGGGCGGTGGAGTCGGTCAGCTCGGAGCAGTCGGCGGCGGTGCAGCGCTCGGCGTACCCGAAGTCGACCTTGCCGGAGGTGACCCCGGTGAACAGGGCGTCGGCCCGCTGCCCGTAGAGGATCTTGTCGAGGCGGCCGCCCCGGGTGTAGGAGGCGGTGGCGGTGCTCGCGCCGTTCTTGGCGTAGGAGTTGGTCTCCTTGGTGTACCAGTACGACATGGCGTTGTCGTGCAGGTCCTCGACGTAGTCCAGGTTCCACCGCCATGCCTGGGTGAGCGAGCGGTCGGCGAACGTGCCGCCCTGGCTGTAGCCGGGCTCCCCGGAGTCGTCGCCGAAGACCGGGACCGTCCATACCGAGTTGGTGCGCTCGGTGCCGGCGCCGGGCAGCTTGTTCAGGCCGAAGACGTACCGGGTGCCGTCGCCGGTGGTGACGGTCCAGTGCTCGCCGTTGTCGTCGCCGTTGTCGGCGCCGGTGGCCAGGGTGACCGTGGAGGCGTCGTCGTTCTTCAGCCGCCACGTGCCCGTGGTGTCGTCCTTGACCAGTTCGGAGGACTTGCCGTTGAGGACCAGGCTGGCGTTGTCGAACTTCCAGCACAGGTCGAACTTGTCCTTCTGCCCGTCCTCGTCGCAGGAGCCGTAGGTGCGCTCGATGTAGGAGTGGGCGGAGGTGTTGAAGCCCTCGCCGATCGGGGTGGTCTGGTTGTTGGTGGACGCCGTGCGGCCGTCCACCGACCCGGAGTCGTAGGCCAGGGACAGGTCGGGTGAGGGGCCCGGCGCCGGGGGGACCTCCAGGGGGTAGGACCAGGTGAAGGCGCCGGAGGAGCCGCCGGCCTCCCAGGTGGCCGAGGGCGACAACGGGGTGGCCGCGTAGGTGCCGGACCCGGACGCGGACTCGCCCGAGGTGGTCGCCGCCAGGGCCAGCACGGTGGGCGCGCCGGCCGGCAGGGCGACCGTGCCGGTGACGGTCCGCCGGGCGATGTCGTTGGCCGACGCCACCTCGATGGTGGTGCGGCACTCGGTCCTCGCCGGTGTGGTCAGCGCGCAGCGCGGCAACTTCACCAGGCCGAGCCGTCCGGACCAGCCGCCGCCGTACGCGGAGGCGAAGGCGCCGTAGTCCACGCTGATGTCGGCGGTGCCGGCCCCGGTGGCCTCGGCGGTGAGCAGCACGCCCCGGACACCGGCGTCGGCGGCGGCCCGGTGACCGAGCACCCGCACCCGCGCCGTGCCCTCGGCGGGCGCGCCGCCGCTCCCGGCCGCCGTGACGGCGACGGGCAGGTCACCGACCGGCGTCGTGGCGACGGCCCCGGCCTTGGTCCTGGCCCCAGGACCGCCCCGGGGGGTGACGGGCACCCGGCCGGTCGCGGCGCGGGGCCAGACGGCCCGCTGCTCGGAGCGGGCCCGCTCGGCCTGCGCCGTGTTCCGGGCACGGACGGTCTCGGCCCGGCGGCGTTCCGCGCGGGCGCCGAGTCCGGTCACCGCCTCGGTGTCGGTGATCTCCCGCTGCCACAGGGGCTTCAGGTGGTCCGGGGCTTGCGCGGCCTGTGCCACCGGTGTGAGACCGAGCCCGGTCACCGCCACCGTCACCGCCAGGAACAGCCCGTGGGCGGCGCGGGCGGACCGGCGGCCGCCGCGGGACGTACGTCGTGCGAACACCAACAACCCCCATCAGGGTCACGGATCGACTGAGGAAGCGAGCGGCCGGGTGCGGGCGCCGCGCGGTGCGGTACGAGGGAGAGCGGTACGGGAGGGGGCGGCCGGCGCCCCGGGGGCGCCGGCCGCGGGGTGCCGGGTCAGCCGGACACGTCGTCGTTCTCGTCGTCCTGGGCGACGCCGACCATGTCGCCGACCTGGTCGCCGTCGGCGGCGGCGCCGGCCCAGACCCGGATGTCGGTGATCCGGCCGGGCAGGTAGTGCCCCCAGGTCTTGTTCACGAAGCCCTTGCCGCCGGCCAGTTCACCGGAGCCCACGACCGCGGTGTACGGGGTGTCCACCCCGTTGCGGGTGCCGGCGAGGTAGAGCCGGATGGTGCCCTCCTGGGCGTCGTACACCCCGGTCAGGCGGACCGCGCCACCGGCCGCCGCCTCCTCGGAGTCGACCGCGGTGAACGAGCCGTCGGCGTTGAGCCGGCCGAACCGCCAGAACCCGACGGGCCGGGTCAGCAGGTCGCCGGTCTCCTCGTCGATGTACTCCTCGGCGCCGGTGCGCTGGTACCACAGGCCCCAGGCCGAGCCGTCGGCGGTGCGCTGGCCGAGGATCTGGGCGGTGTAGCCGTCCGCCTTGCCGTTGAGGGCCGTCTGGTTCAGCTCGACCTCGGTGGTGACGGTGAAGGACTCGCGGTCGTCGACGACCGGGCCCGGCGCGGTGACCGCGTCGTCGGTGCCGTCCAGCACGATCGCGTCGTCGGTGACCGCGGCGCCGCCGGTCATCCGCAGGGTGCGGCCGTAGCCGCTGACCGTGTCGGTGAGGTCGGCGGTGCCGGTGCTGCCGCGCGGCTGCCAGGAGGCCATGAGTTCCACGGCCCGGGCGCTGCCGTCCGGGGTGAGCAGCTTGGCCGTCTTGGCGACCTCCGCGTCCGGCAGCGCGGTCTGGTAGGCGGCGACCTCGTCGACGCGGCCCTTCCAGTAGTTCATGTACGTGCCGTTGTAGCCGCCGGCCCGGCCGACCTGGAAGGCGCCGTCCACCACGGTGGCCCGGCCGGCCTCGGGGACCGGTACGGGGTCGCCCTGCCGCCTGCCGTTGACGAAGAGGCTCAGGGTGTGCGCCTCGCCGTCGTAGACGCCGGCCAGGTGGGTCCAGGTCTTCAGGGTGAGGCCCGGGGTGGCGTCGGCGTTGGCGCCGATGTACTTGCGGGTGCCGTTCTCCCACCAGTGCATGAGGAACACCCAGCGGCCGACGCCCGGCGAGTAGTACAGCGAGAAGCCCTTGTTGTCGCTGCCGGTCTGGGAGAGCACCGTGCGGAAGGCGGTGTCGTCGGTCGGGTAGGCCCAGGCCGACACCGTGAAGGAGGACTGGGTGTTGACCACCGGCCCGGCGGAGTCGGCGTACCCGGTCTGCTGGGCGGTGTTGGCGGTGTCGTTCAGCCACAGGGAGCGGCCGTTGTCGCCGGTGCGGGAGTACGAGGACCAGCCCGCCCCGGAGGTGCGCAGGGTGAGGGGGTGCCGGCTGCCCGGCGCGGTGCCGGTGTCGGCCGCGGCGGTCGCGCCCGAGCCGGGGGCGGCGTCGTCGAAGTGCCAGAGCCCGGTGGGGCCTTCGCCCTCGGCGACGTTGAAGCGGACCGCGGTGGTCTCCCCCGACTGGCCGCTGCCGACGCTGTCGACGGCGCGGACGTAGAGGACCTGGACGCCGGAGAGGGCCGGTTTGACCGAGCGGGTGAGGGTGCCGGTGGCGGACGCCTTGGTCCAGGACCGGTCGGTGGCGAGCTTGTACTCGAAGGCGACGACGTTGTTGTCGGCGGAGTTCTTGGTGAAGGTGAACTGGCCCGCGATCCCCGGTCCGCCGGTCGCCGCGCCGCAGCCGTCCCCGTCGTCGGGGCACACCGCGTACACCGCCCCGGCGGGGGTGGTGACGGCCGGTGCCTTCGGACGGGTGGAGTCGACGGTGAAGTAGCACCAGCCCTTGGTGGTCACCGTGCTGTGGCTCTCGATCTGGGCGGCGCCGTTGTCGTAGTAGGAGCGGGTGAACACCGCCATGCGGTACGCGGTGTTCTGGGCGAGGGTGACCGGGGAGTCCACGCTGACCGTGGCGTTGTCGCCGACGTAGCCGCTGGACGGGCGGACCGGCTCGGTGGCCACCGCGGTCCAGCCGTCGGCCGTCCGGCGCTGCACGTAGAAGTGGGCGCGCAGGCTCGCCCCGCCCTCGCCGCCGGGGGCGGCCTGCACCCGGGCGCTGAACCGGGGGGTGGGGTCGGAGATCCACGCCGGGTCCGCGGCGTCGGTCTCGCAGGAGGACGCCACCGTGGGCACGGTGGGTACGTCCGGCAGGCCCACGTAGGTGACGGCGAGCACCGCGTCGTTGCGGAACCGCTTCCACGCGGAGGCGTCCGTCTCGTCCTTGGCCTTGAGCATCAGCGTCAGCCGGGAGAACTTGCCGTCGGCGAAGCCGCGGACCGTCGGGGTGAGGTTCTCGTAGCTCTCCTTCGGGTCGTCGTTGAACTCGATGGGAGCCGCGGGGGTGTCGGGGTCGCAGGAGGAGCCGCGGCCCGCGGAGACGTTCCGGTCGCCCAGCAGGTCCAGTGCGCTGGGGCGCGAGGCCCAGGTGGTGGACGAGGAGATGTTGTCGGTCCGGTAGAGCTGCACCCACCTGGGGTCGCACTGGAACGCCCACGGCTCGGTCACCCGGAAGGTGGCGTCCAGCACCCGCTTGCCCTTGAGGTTCGCCGGGGAGAACTCGAAGTAGAGGCGCTGGGTGTAGCCCGGACCGCAGTAGTAGCCGCCCCAGGTGCCGCACTTGCCGACGCCCTTGCCCAGGTCGTCCTCGCCGTTGCCCCACCCGTAGGAGGCGTAGCCGTCCGACCGCAGCAGGGTGCGCTCGGCCTCGCCCCAGCTCACCGTGGGGTCGATGTAGAGCGGGTAGTGCCCGGCCTCGGTGCCGGCCAGCAGGGCGGGGTCGGGGGTGACGGTGAGCGAGTCGGCGTCGACCTGGACGTCCATCGGCCTGACGGTGTCACCGGCCAGCGGTTCGGTGCCGCGCTCGGCGCCGTCGCCGCCCTCGCCGGGGGCGGGGGGTGTGTCGGCGGTGCGGTACGACGACTGCAGTGCCGTGGACGGCTTCGCGGGGGCGGTGCCGGCGGAGTCCCACATCTGGGCCCGGGGGGCGCGGAACACCCAGTTGCCGTCGGCGTCCACGGCGTCGTAGCCGCCGCTGTTGTTCTCGACGACGCTCAGCCCGGAGGTGCGCAGCGCGTACTCGATCCGCTTGAGTCCGGGCTGTGCGGCGGCCTGCGGGGTCTTGACGACCAGGACGTGGCGGAAGCCCTCGGTGGAGGCCGTCACCTTGAGGTCGACGTCCTTGAGGACCTCGCGGTAGACCGCGCTGGTCCCGTCCAGTTCGGGTGCGGGCAGGGTGCCGGGCCAGCCCAGGGCGAGGGACCGGCCGCCGTCCTCGATGCGGGCCAGTGGCGCGTCGGCGCCGCCGCCGGAGAACTCCATGCCGACCGCGGCGGCCCGGGGCGCCACCGTGCCGTCCGCCCGGCGCTCCAGGGTCGGATCCGGGGTCCGCCAGCCGCCGTCGGCCGTGGCCACCCGGACCGGTACCGCCGACTGCTCCAGCGTGAACGTCTCGCCGTCCGGGTTGGCGTACACGGTGGTGTCCGGGGACCGTTCGCCCACCACCTCGACGCGTTCGCCCGTCTCGCCGGCCCGTGCCAGTGCCCGCGCGGCCTCGTCGCGCGGGGTGCCGGCGGTGGGGGCGGGGTCCGCCCCGGTGGTCGCCGTGGCCGTGGCGGGCAGCGGGCCCAGCAGCAGCGCGGCAGTGGTCAGGATCAGTAGTCCACGACGCGGTCCACCGCGTCTTCGGGAACGCCTCCGCACCGGGCCCCATCCCTTCGTCCGTATGCCACGCCGTGGCACCCCAGCCCTTGATCGCCGTCACATAGAACATCAACTTCCTGCACATGACAAGCACAGTTTTGAGGGGGGTAAACAGGGTCTGACCTGCGTAAACATCGGGAGATCACCGGGTGAACACCGGGGGGCGGGGCGGCCCCGGGAAGCCGGAAGCGGGCCGCCGGTCAGGCCGGCGGGCCGCTTCTCGGGGAGTGGGCCGGATCGGGGAGCGGGTCAGACGGCCCTGCGGCGCACGCCCGCCGCGGCCACCACCGCGCCCAGCACGCAGAGCACGCCGGCGACCAGGACGGAGGTGTGGACGCCGTTCATGAACGCCTGGTGGCTGCCGTCGGCGACGGCCGCCTTGAGCTGGGCCGGCATGGAGTCGGAGACCGGCGCGACACCCATCGCCACCGCGTCCTTCGCCTCCGCCAGCCCCGTGGCCGCCGTCGCCGGCACCCCGGCGGAGGTCAGCTCGCCGGTGAGGGTGGTGCCGACGCGGCTGCTGATCAGCGACACCAGCACGGAGGTGCCGAGCGCGCCGCCGATCTGCAGAGCGGTCGCCTGCAGGCCGCCCGCGACCCCGCCGTCCCTGACCGGGGCGTTGCCGACGATGGCGTCCGAGGAGGACGACATCACCATGCCGACGCCGAGGCCGAGCGCGATGAACGGCGGCCACATCGTGGCGTACGAGGAGTCGGCGCTCCAGGTGAGCATGGTGAAGCAGGCGGCGGCCTGGAGGACCATGCCGAGCGGCATGGTCAGCCGGGGCCCGAACCGGTCGGTGAGCGCCGCGCCCAGCGGGGAGGCGACGACCGAGGCGAGGCTGAGCGGCAGGGTGCGCACACCGGCCTCGACGGGGGTGAAGCCGCGCACGTTCTGCAGGTAGAGCATGACGAAGAAGATCACGCCGAGCAGGACGAAGAAGTTCAGCGCGGTGATGACCGTGCCGATGGTCAGCGCCGGGTTGCGGAACAGGCGCATCGGCAGCAGCGGGGCGGCCACCCGGGTCTCGTAGTAGCCGAAGACCAGCAGGATCACCACGCCGGCCGCGATGGCGCCGAGGGTGCCGCCGGAGGTCCAGCCCCAGGTCTCGCCCTTGACCACGCCGAAGACGACGGCGAGCAGCCCGAGGGCGAGCAGGACGACGCCGGGGATGTCGAACTTCTCGTCCTTGGCGGCGCCGTTCTTGCTCTGCGGCAGGACCAGGGCGCTGAACAGGATCGCGATGACGCCGATGGGGGCGTTGATGTAGAAGACGGACTCCCAGTCGACGTGCTGGACGAGCAGCCCGCCGACGATGGGCCCGAGGGCGGTGGAGACGGAGGAGACCATGGCCCAGATGCCGACCGCCATGCCGAACTTCTTCGGCGGGAAGACGGCCCGCAGCATGCCGAGGGTGTTGGGCATCAGCAGCGCGCCGAAGAAGCCCTGGACGGCGCGGAAGGCGATGACGCCCTCGATGGAGCCGGACAGGCCGATGGCGACGGAGGCCAGGGTGAAGCCGGCGACGCCGATCAGGTAGAAGGTGCGGCGGCCGAAGCGGTCGCCGAGCTTGCCGCCGAGGATCAGGGCGGCGGCGAGGGCCAGCAGATAGGCGTTGGTGACCCACTGCAGGTCGGCGGTGGAGGCGTTCAGGTCGCGGCCGATCTCCGGGTTGGCGATGGAGACGACCGAGCCGTCCAAGCCGACCATGAACAGGCCGAAGGCGACGGCGACCAGGGTGAGCCAGGGGTTGCCGCGCCGGCCGGCCGGCCGGTCCTGGGGCGGGTCCTGCCGCGGCGGGGCGGCGGAGTGGGCGGGAGCGGAGGGCATGACGGTGCCTGTCCTTCACGGGTGTGGGTACGGAACGCGGACGGGACGGAGGGGCCCGTGCGCGAGGCAGAGGAGAAACCGGTGGCCGGGGCGCGGCGGACGCGCCGGCCCGCCACCGCGCGCACCGGTCCGGGCAGGGACCGGCGCGCGGGGTCAGCGGCGGGGGCTCAGGTGCCGGTCGAGTGAGTCGAGCGCGCCCAGGGCGGAGCCGAGGGCGTCCAGCTCACCGTCGGTCAGGGCGCGCAGCGCCCGGCTGAGGTGGGCGCTGATCAGGCCCTCGACCTCGGTGAGCGCCTGCCGGGAGGCCGGCGTGAGGTGCAGGTGCGCGACCCGCTTGTCGGACGGGTCCGGTCGGCGCTGGAGGAGACCCTGCTCGGTCAACTGGGTGACCAGCGCGCTGACGTTGTTCGGCTTCATCAGCAGGGCCTCGGCGGCGGCACGAACGGTCACGCCGTCGTGTTCCTCGACGTGCCGCAGCAGCGCCAACTGCGCCTCGGGCGGCTTGGGGTGCGGGTAGTGCCGCGACACCTGCCGCTCCAGGGCCCGGGCGAGCGACGGCAGGGACGACCCGAGGCGGGCGGCCACGTGGTCGATGTCCTGCGCGGACGCGGTGTGCTCGGGCATACCCGACAATGTACGTATGACTCGATACCTATGTCAAAGTAGGTACCACCGGGGGCGAGCAAGCGGGCAGAGCGGGGGCCGGGCCCGTCTGGGCTAAGCTGTAAGCGGAACATCGCTCCTGTTACCCGGGGCGCCCCCGACCGGAAGGAGAACGCGGTGGTGACCGCGGACGAGGCCGGCGGCCGGCCGCCGGGCCGGAGCAAGCGGGCCGACGCGCAGCGCAACCAGCGCAAGCTGCTGACCGCCGCCGCCGAGGTGTTCGCCGTCTCGGGGGTCGACGCGCCGATCCGGGAGATCGCGGCCCGCGCGGGCGTCGGCATGGGCACCATCTACCGCCACTTCCCCACCCGGGCCGATCTCGTCGTCGCCGTCTACCGCCACCAGGTGGAGGCGTGCGCGGAGGCCGGCCCCCGGCTGCTCGCCGAGGCCGGCTCGCCGTACGCCGCGCTGCGGCAGTGGATCGACCTCTTCGTGGACTTCCTGGTCACCAAGCACGGCCTCGCCAACGCGCTGATGCCGGACGCCGAGGGCTTCGCGACCCTGCACACCTACTTCGTCGACCGTCTGCTGCCGGTCGCCGAGCGGCTGCTCGACGCCGCGGCCGAGGCCGGCGAGATCGAACCCGGTACGGACCCGTACCACCTGATGCGCGGCGTCGGGAACCTCTGCGTCGGCCGGGACAGCGACCCCCGCTACGACCCCCGCCCGCTGATCGCCCTCCTGCTGCGCGGGCTCCGGCGGGCGCCCCGGGCCTGACCGCCGACGCCCGTGCGGCCGAGGACCGGTCGCTGTCCGCCCGTAAGCCGCCGTCCGCACGTCCGCCACCCGCCGTTGGGCCGGGGCGGGGAGGCTCCCGGGATGTGACGGAAGCCGTGACTGCCCCGACAGCCGTACGACGTCTGCCCGACGCTCCCCCCGCCGCCGGAGCCCCGCCGCGGCGGTCCCGGCGCCGGGTGCCGGTCCGCCCGGTGCTCTGTCTGCTGCCGCCGCTGCTCGTCGCCGTGGTGGCGGTGCGGCACCGGTCGGTGCTCACCGAGGGGTTCGGCCACCTCGCCGGCGCCCGCTGGCCGTGGCTGCTGGCCGCGGCCGGCGTGACCTGTCTGACCTGGGTCGCCGCCGCCTGCACCCGGCAGGGGGCGGTGGTGCGGCGGCTGCCCCGGCGGCAACTGCTGGCCGTCCAGTTCGCGGCGGGCGCGGCCAACCACCTGCTGCCCACCGGGCTGGGCGCGAGCGCGGTCAACCTGCGGTTCCTGACGGTGTGCGGGGTGCCGCCGGCCCGTTCCTCGGCGGCGCTCGCCCTGTATCTGCTGGCCGAGAGCGTCGGCCGGGTCGCCCTGCTGGGCGGGCTGCTGCTCGCGTTCCCCGGGGCGCTGCGCCCGGCGGCGCTGCTGCCCGAGGGGGCGCTCGGGCCGCTGCTGCTCGCCGGGGCGGCGGCGCTGGCGGTGGCGGCGGGCGTACCGGCGCTGGTCCCCCGGGTGCGCGTGGCTCTGGTGTCGTTCCTGCGCACGGCGCTCGGCGAGGCGCGTTCGGTGCACGCCCGTCCGGCCCGGGCGCTGGCCCTGTGGGGCGGGGCGCTGGCCTTCCCGGCGCTGCAGGCGGCCGGGCTGGTGCTGGTGGGGCGGGCCCTGGCGCTGCCGGTGCCGGCCGCGCACCTGGCGGTGGCGTACCTCGCGGCGACGGTCGCGGTCGCGCTGGTGCCGACCCCGGGCGGCCTCGGCTCGGTCGAGACGGCGCTGGTGGTGGCCCTGGTCGCGGCGGGCGGCCCGGCGGCGCTGTCGACGGCGGTGGTGCTGGCCTACCGGACCGTCACCGTCTGGCTGCCGCTGCTGCCCGGCGCGCTGACCCTGGGGGCGCTGGTCCGCCTGAAGGTGATCTGACCCGTCGGCACCGGACCGGCCGGCGTGAGGACATACGGGCGTACGGGCTACAGGGGCACGGAAGGACGGACGCGGTACGGCCCGCCCGCCGGGATGCGGCAGGATGAGCGGTCGCGTCACTCGAACAGCGTGCCGAACGCCTGTCGAGCGGCGTGCAAGTCCCCCCGGAATCGAGCAGGTGACGACGTGACGAGACTTCACATCCGGCCGTCGGCGGGCACTTCCGCCGCCGTTCCCGTCCCCGGAGGTGACCGGTGATCCGTGACCTCACCGTGGACCACCTGGTGTTCGCCGGCATCGCGCTGGCCGCCGGGCTGATCGGCGCCTTCCTGGCGCGGATGCTGCTGCGCTGGCTCGGCAAGCACGCCGGCCGCACCCGCTGGAGCGGCGACGACGTGATCGTGGACGCGCTGCGCTCGGTGGTGCCGTGGGCCGCCGTGCTGAGCGGCGCGGCGGGCGCCGCGGCGGCGCTGCCGCTGACCCGGACGGTGCAGCACAACGTCAACCAGGGGCTGACGGTGCTGTTCATCGCCGTGGTGACGGTGTCGGCGGCCCGGGTCGTGGCCGGCCTGGTGCGGACGGTGACGACGTCCCGCTCCGGGGTCGCCGGATCGGCCACGATCTTCGTCAACATCACCCGGGTCCTGGTGCTGGCCATCGGCTTCCTGGTGATGCTGCAGACCCTCGGCATCTCCATCGCGCCGATGCTGACCGCGCTGGGCGTGGGCGGTCTGGCGGTCGCCCTGGCGTTGCAGGACACCCTCGCCAACCTCTTCGCGGGCCTCCACATCCTCGCCTCCAAGACCGTGCAGCCCGGTGACTACATCCGGCTCAGCAGCGGCGAGGAGGGCTATGTGGAGGACATCAACTGGCGGCAGACCACCGTCAGCGACCTGTCCAACAACCTGATCGTGATCCCCAACGGGCAGCTCGCCAAGACCAACATGACCAACTTCATGCGGCCCGAGCAGCGGCTGACCATCACGGTCCAGGTCGGGGTGGCGTACGACAGCGATCTGGAGCAGGTGGAGCGGGTGACCGCCGAGGTGGTCACCGAGGTGATGACGGAGATCACCGGGGCCGTCCCGGAGCACGAGCCGGCCGTCCGCTTCCACACCTTCGGCGACTCCCGGATCGGCTTCACGGTGGTCCTGGGCGTGGGCGAGTTCAGCGACCAGTACCGGATCAAGCACGAGTTCATCAAGAAGCTGCACCGGCGCTACCGCGAGGAGGGCATCCGCATCCCCTCGCCGGCCCGGACCGTCGCCCTCCAGCAGGGCGCCGTGGTCTTCCCGCACCAGCGCAGCGGCGAGGAGATCACCGCGCACTGAGCCGGACCCCGAACCGGCGGGGGCCGTCCGGAATCTCCCGGCGGCCCCTGTCGAGTCAGGGTCGATCACGAGATATCTTGATGTCGAGCAATGTTGCAGACGTGGAGCGGAGCACCCGGTGACTGACTCGACCATCATCTATACGCACACTGACGAGGCCCCGGCCCTGGCGACGTATTCCTTCCTGCCGGTGATCCGGGCCTACGCCGCGCAGGCGGGCGTCGCGGTGGAGACCCGCGACATCTCGCTGGCCGGGCGCATCATCGCCGTGTTCCCGGAGTACCTCACCGAGGACCAGCGCATCCCGGACGCCCTGGCGGAGCTGGGCGAGCTGGCCAAGACGCCCGCGGCCAACATCATCAAGCTGCCGAACATCTCGGCGTCGATCCCCCAGCTCAAGGCCGCCGTCGCCGAGCTGCAGGGCCAGGGCTACGCGCTGCCGGACTACCCGGACGACCCGAAGACCGACGAGGAGCGCGAGATCCGCGCCCGCTACGACAAGGTCAAGGGCTCCGCGGTCAACCCGGTGCTGCGCGAGGGCAACTCCGACCGGCGCGCCCCGGCCTCGGTGAAGAACTACGCCAAGGCCCACCCGCACCGCATGGGCGCCTGGACCCCCGAGTCCAAGACCAATGTCGCGACCATGGGCGAGAACGACTTCCGCTCCACCGAGAAGTCCGTGGTCATCGCCGAGGACGGCACCCTGCGCATCGAGCTGGTCGGCGACGACGGCTCCACCACCGTGCTGCGCGAGTCGGTACCGGTCAAGCAGGGCGAGGTCGTCGACGCCTCGGTGCTGCGGGTGGCCGCGCTGCGCGAGTTCCTCACCGCGCAGGTCGCCCGCGCCAAGCAGGAGGGCGTGCTGTTCTCCGTGCATCTGAAGGCCACGATGATGAAGGTCTCCGACCCGATCATCTTCGGTCACGTGGTGCGCGCCTTCTTCCCGAAGACGTTCGCGCAGTACGGCGAGACGCTCGCCAAGGCCGGGCTCACCCCGAACGACGGCCTGGGCGGCATCTACAAGGGCCTGGAGTCGCTGCCCGAGGGCGCCGAGATCAAGGCGTCCTTCGACGCCGAGCTGGCCGAGGGCCCGGAGCTGGCGATGGTCGACTCCGACAAGGGCATCACCAACCTGCACGTCCCCTCGGACGTCATCATCGACGCCTCGATGCCGGCGATGATCCGCACCTCCGGCCACATGTGGGGCCCGGACGGGCAGGAGCACGACGCCCTCGCGGTCATCCCGGACTCCTCCTACGCCGGCGTGTACCAGGCCGTCATCGAGGACTGCCGGGCCAACGGCGCCTACGACCCGTCCACCATGGGCTCGGTGCCGAACGTGGGCCTGATGGCGCAGAAGGCCGAGGAGTACGGCAGCCACGACAAGACCTTCGAGATCCCGGTCACCGGCACCGTCCGCCTGGTCGACGGCGACGGCACCGCCCTCATCGAGCAGACCGTCTCCGCCGGTGACATCTTCCGCGCCTGCCAGACCAAGGACGCCCCGATCCGGGACTGGGTCAAGCTGGCCGTCACCCGCGCCCGCGCCACCGGCGACCCGGCCGTGTTCTGGCTGGACGAGACCCGCGCCCACGACGCCAACCTGATCGCCAAGGTGAAGCAGTACCTGCCGGAGCACGACACCGAGGGCCTGGACATCCGGATCCTCGACCCGGTCGCGGCGACCAAGCTGTCGGTGGAGCGCATCCGCCGCGGCGAGAACACCATCTCGGTCACCGGCAACGTGCTGCGCGACTACCTCACCGACCTCTTCCCCATCCTGGAGCTGGGCACCAGCGCCAAGATGCTCTCGGTGGTCCCGCTGATGGCGGGCGGCGGCCTGTTCGAGACCGGCGCCGGCGGCTCCGCGCCCAAGCACGTCCAGCAGTTGGTCAAGGAGAACTACCTGCGCTGGGACTCCCTGGGCGAGTTCTTCGCCCTGGTGCCGTCCCTGGAGCAGTACGCCGAGGCCACCGGCAACACCCGCGCCAAGGTCCTCGCCGACGCCCTCGACCGCGCCACCGCGACCTTCCTGGAGGAGGACAAGTCCCCGACCCGGCGGGTCGGCGGCATCGACAACCGCGGCAGCCACTTCTACCTGTCCCTGTACTGGGCGCAGGAGCTGGCGCGGCAGACCGAGGACGCCGACCTGGCCAAGACCTTCGCGCCGCTGGCGGAGAAGCTCGCCGCCGACGAGGCGAAGATCGTCGAGGAGCTGAACGCCGTACAGGGCGAGCCGGCCGACATCGGCGGCTACTACCAGCCCGACCCGGCCAAGGCCGAGCGGGTGATGCGCCCGTCGGCGACCTGGAACGAGGCGCTGGCCTCCCTCGCCTGATCCCCGCCGACCCCACGGGCACCCCGTCGGCCTCCCGCGCGGAGGCGGCGGGGTGTCCGTCTTCCCGACCGACCGGAGCGGCCCCGCCGATGACCGACGCCCCGTCCTCCTTCGCGCTGCTGCCCGGCGCCCCGCACTCCCCCGTGATCCTGCACGTCCCGCACTCCGCCCGGCGGATCCCGCCCGACGTGCGGTCCGGCATCGTGCTGGACGACGCGGAACTGGAGCGGGAGCTGGACCACCTCACCGACGCGCACACCGCCGAACTGGCCGAGGCGGCGGCCGGACTCGCCGGGACCCGGCCCTGGCGGTTCGTCAACCGGCTCTCCCGGCTGGTCGTCGACCCCGAGCGGTTCCCGGACGAACGGGAGGAGATGACGGCCGTCGGCATGGGCGCGGTCTACACCCGGACCGCGCACGGTGCCGAGCTGCGGCCCGCGGACACCGACCCGGAGCCGCTGATCGAGCGGTACTTCCGGCCGTACGCGCGGGCGATGACCGAGGCGGTCGCCGGCCGGCTCGCCGCCACCGGCCGGGCGGTGATCGTCGACGTGCACTCCTACCCCGGCGAGCGGCTGCCGTACGAGCTGCACGGCGACGGCCCGCGCCCGCCGGTCTGCCTGGGCACCGACGCCTTCCACACCTCGCCCGGACTGCTCGCCGCCGCGCGGGAGGCGTTCGCCGGGTGCGGGGGGACGGGCCTGGACAGCCCGTTCGCGGGGACGTACGTACCGCTGGAGTTCTACGGCCGGCGGGCCGAGGTCGGCGCGCTGATGGTGGAGATCCGCCGGGACACCTACATGAGGGAGCCGGGCGGCCCGGCCGGCCCCGGTCTGGGCAGGCTGGCCGGGGCGCTGGCGGCGCTGGTCGACGCGGTCTCGCACTGACCGGCGGGCGCCCGCCGCGGGGACGGGCGCCCGCGGGTCAGGCGCGCAGCCACTCGGTGACGACGACCTCGCCGCCCGCCCGCAGGCGCAGCGCGAACGGGCCGGCCGGTGCCACGTCGGCGGTGAACCGGCCCAGGTCGTCCGCGGCGAGCGGACGGGCGGTCCCCGGTCCGCTCAGCACCTCGATCCGGGCCGGCTGCGGCGGCAGCACCTGGCCGATCAGCCCCTGCGCGCTCACCTCCACGTCGAGGCTCACCTCGCCCGCGTGGAAGGTCAGCATCCGCGGCGGGTCGCTCTCGCCCCGTACCGGGATGCCGTCGATCAGCGAGTCGAAGGTCAGCTCGGCCAGGCGCGCGTCCAGGTCGTGCAGCGCGAACGCCTCGACGGCGAGCCGGCTCAGCTCGGCCGGCACCGGGTCCAGGATGGCCGCCGCCCGGCGCAGCTCCTCCTCCAGCGGCGACTCCTCGAACCCGCCGTCGTCGTGCGTACCCCGCTCGTTCATACCGCCCCCCGTGATTCGAGCCGGGCCCGCAGTCGGCGCAGGCAGCGCTGGCGCGTCGGCCCGATGCTGCCCACGGCGATGCCCAGCGCCGCCGACACCTCCTGGTAACTGGGCTGCGGCGACGCGATCAGCACGCGCAGCAACTGCCGGCACCGCTCGCCCAGCGCCTCGAACTCCTGCCACAGCCTGCGGACCCGCTCGCTCTGCGCGGCGGCCTCCTCGGAGTCGAGCACCGACTCCTCCGGCGTGCGGTCCTCGCTGACCCGGTCCAGCACCTGCGGGTCGTCGGTCGGGGTCCAGCGGCGCGAGGCCCGGAACACCTTCAGGCACTCGTGCCGCGCGGTGCTCGCCAGCCAGGAGCCGGCCTTCTCCGGCTCCCGCAGCCGGCCCAGGTGCTGGGCGAAACGGAACCAGGCCGTCTGGTACACCTCGTGCGCGTCGGCGTCGGACAGCCCGTGCGCGCGCACCACCGACCAGACCAGCGGGCCCAGCCCTTCCACCAGCGCCTTCCAGGCCCCCGCGTCACCGTCGGCGGCGGACTGGACGAGCGCGCCGACATCTGTACGGTCCACGGTTCCACCCCTCGTGTACGACACGTCATCGTACGCCGTGGAGGGGGCCCTTCCGCCCGTCATGCGGCCTCGTCCGGCGGATCGACCGGCACCGGGCGCCACGTGGGCGGCAGCAGCGCCGGTACGTGCGCCCCGCGCACCTCGGCGTACTCGGCGTTGGCCGCGAGGAGCTGGGCGCGGGCCTTGCGCGGGTCGGCCTCGCCCTGGGCGGTCATGTGGGCGGCGACCAGGCCGGCCGCCACGGGGGCGGCGAAGGACGTGCCGCTCCACTGCGCGTACCCCTCGAACATCACCTGGTCCGGCTTGCCGGGGACCTCGCCCGGCTCGCTGAGCACACCGGTGTGCCGGGGCGTCCGGCAGGTGCAGGAGTAGCCGAAGCCGTACCGGCAGGTGTCGTAGGTGGAGTGCTGGTAGACGTACGGCACCGGCGTACGGAATCCGGTGAGGGCGCTGACCAGGCGCTCACCGGGGGCGTACGCCTTGACCCAGGCGCCGTGGTTGGTGAAGCAGGCGCCGTACTCGCCGTCGCCGCGCAGCGCGCCGACCGACAGCACCGCGCTCTCCCAGCCGGGCAGGTCGGCGTAGGCGGCGGGCCAGAACGGGGTGGCGCTGCCGTTGTTGCCGGCGGCGGCGACCAGCAGGGTCTCCTGGTCGCGCAGTTCCTCCATGAACGCCTGGATGCCGAGCAGGCCGTCGGTGCGGCCGTTGGAGGTGCCGGCGGAGAGGCTGAGGACGGCGGGCCAGCCGCCCTGGTCCACGGCCTCGAACAGCTTGGCGCCGAACTCGGACTCCAGGATCGCCCCGGCGTCGTTGAGGGTGTTGCGCACGGTGATGTCCGTGTTGGGCGCGACGGCCGCGAGCAGTCCGGCGATGAACGTGCCGTGGCCGACGTACTGCTGGAGCACGCCGGCCTCGTCGCACTCCTGGATCTGGGCGTCGCCGCGGGTGTGGGCCAGCAGCGGGCAGTCGCGGTGGTCGGCCATCAGGCCGGTGTCGACGACCAGGACGCCGACCGCCGTCTCCGGGTCGTACGGTGTGCCGGCCGGGGCGGGGTTGGGCTGCTCGGAGCGGGGCACGGGCACCGGCTCGTCGCCGGGGCAGGCGTTCACCGCGATGTGCACGACGTGGTTGCGGCTGACCAGTCTGCGTCCCGTGCGGCTCTCCGCCGCCCGCAGCGAGCGCAGCGCGTTGGCCACGGCCGGGTCGCCTCTGTGGTCGCCCCGAGCGGGGTCGCCGACCTGGATGCGGGTGACGCCGGTGCGGTTGGTCTCCGGGCCGGCCCGGCGCACGTGCTCGGCGGTGAGGCCGGGGGCGGCGGTGAAGTGCTCGCGGACCGTGTCCTCGACGAGGCGGGCCTCCTCGCCGTCGCGGGCCAGGACGACGCCCTTCTCGTAGAAGAACTCGGCGGAGTCGTCCGGGCCCATCGCCAGGGGGACGTCGGGCATCGAGCGCTGGATCTGGTCGAACTGCTCGCGGAATCGCTGTGGTGGCGCCATGGCGGATCCTCCTACTGAGCCGGCGGTCGTCAATCAGAGTCCGCTTGCCGTCGATTGATACAGACACGAACCTGTGGGGCGCGGTTGCGGAGCACTACCATCCATGGGGTGACAGCGGGAAGCGACTCGGTTCTCGAACTGCTGCCGATGGTGTTCGCCGCCCCGAACGAGGCACTGGCGAGGGCGGAGAAGGTGCTCGGCGCCGCTCCGCCGCCGCTGCACGCCTCGGTCGCCCACCAGGTGATCGGCATCTGGCAGCGGGACTTCGGCGACACCCGCCTGGCCCTGGACCATCTGCGGCGCGCCCGTGACCTGGCGGCCGGCGCCGACTCGGCCGACCGGGAGGCGGACGTCCTGGCCACCCTGGGGGTCGCACTGGTGCACGCGGGGCGCACCCGGGACGGGCTGGCCGCGTTCGAGCGGGGCGTGCGCCGGGGCATGGGGCACACCAGGGCGCGGGTGCTGTACCGGCGGGCGTACGTCTGGTGGGTGCTGGGCCGGCACGGCGAGGCGCTGGAGGACGTGCGCCGGGCGATTCCCGTGCTGCGGCAGGCCGACGACACGATCTGGACGGCGCGGGCGCTGACCCTGCGGGCCACCGTCCATCTGGCGCTGGGCGCGGTGGACCGGGCGGACGCCGACTTCACGGCGGCGGAGGCGCTGTGGGACACCACCGGCCAGGAGCACGACAAGGCCGACGCGGTGGAGAGCCGAGGGCTGGCCGCGTTCCGGTCCGGGGACATCCCGGCCGCGCTGAAGCTGCTGGACGAGGCCGAGGTGCGGTACGCGGCGCTGGGTACGCCGACGTTCGTGCTGAACATCCGGCGCTGCGAGGTCCTGATGGCGGCCGGGCTGGCCTCCGAGGCGCTGGCCGAGGCGGACGCCGCGATCGCCGTGCTGGACCGCATCGGCGGGCAGTCCACCCGCAAGGCGGAACTGCTGCTGGTCGCGGCGCGGGCCGCGCAGTCGGCGGGGGACGCGCAGACCGCGATAGCCCGCGCGGCGGTCGCCGTACGGCTGTTCGCGGCGCAGCGCCGCACCTGGTACGAGACGCACGCCCGGCTGGTGCTGATCGAGGCCCGGGTGGCGACCGGGCGGGCCTCGGGGCGGCTGGTCGGGGAGGCGGCGGCGGTGGCGGAGAAGCTGGCCTCGTTCGGGGCGCCGGCCGCGCCGGAGGCGTCGCTGCTGGCCGGGCGGATCGCGCTGAGCCTGGACTGGACGGCGGACGCGGAGCGGCATCTGTCGGTGGCCGCCCGCAGCCGGCACAACGGGCCGCCGCTGGCCCGGATGACCGGCTGGGCGGCGCAGGCGCTGCGGGCCCGGGCGGCCGGGTCGACGCGGGGCGTGCTGGAGGCGTGCCGGCGCGGTCTGGACGTGCTGGACGACCACCGGATGACGCTGGGCGCCTCGGAGCTGCGGGCCCGTGCCACCGCGCAGGGCGCGGAGCTGGCGGCGCTGGCGCAGAAGGCGTCGCTCGCCTCGGGCGGGCCGCGGCGGCTGCTGGTGTGGAGCGAGCGGTGGCGGGCGACGGTGCTGGCCGCGCCGCCCACCCGGCCGCCCGCCGATCCGGCGCTGCTCGGCGACCTCACCGCGTTCCGGGTCATCGCGGCCCGCGCGGAGAGCGCCCGGATGGAGGGGCGGCCGGTCGCCGCGCTGGAGCGGGAGCAGCGGCGCCTGGAGCGGGAGGTGCGCTCGCGGACCCTGCACATGCGGGGCGAGGCGCCCGGCGGCGGCGACCGGTTCGACGTCGGCCGGCTGCTGGCGGCGCTCGGCGACGACGTACGGCTGGTGGAGCTGGCCGTGCTCGACGGGCGGGTGCAGGTGCTGCTGTGCGGGCAGGGGCGGGTGCGGCGGTTCGAGGGCGGGCTGCTGGCGGAGGCGGAGCGGGAGGCCGCGCATGTGCAGGCCGGGCTGCGGCGGCTGGCCCACCCGGGCGCGGAGGCGCGGCTTCCGCTGGTGGAGGCGGCGGGGCGGCGCCTGGAGGAGCTGCTGTTCGGGCCGGCGGCGGCCCAGCTCGGCTCCGGTCCGGTGGTCGTGGTGCCGCCGGCCCGGCTGCACATGGTGCCCTGGGCGCTGCTGCCCGCGCTGCGGGACCGGGTGCTCAGCGTGTCCCCGTCGGCGAGCAGTTGGCTGCGCGCCCGGTGGACCGCGCCGCCGCCCGGGGGCCGCCATGTCCTGGTGCGCGGTCCGGGGCTGGCCAGCGGGGGCGCGGAGGTGCCGCCGCTCGCGCAGGGGTACGGCAGTGGCCGCGGCGCCGGCGGGGACGGGCGGCCGGTGGTGCTGGAGGGGGACGGGGCGCGGGTGCCGCGGGTGCTGCGGGAGCTGGACGGGGCGGCGCTGGCGCACATCGCGGCGCACGGCACGTTCCGCGCGGACAGCCCGCTGTTCTCGTCGCTGCGGATGGCGGACGGGCCGCTGATCGTCCATGACTTCGAGCGCCTGGACCGCAGCCCGTACCGGATCATCCTGTCCTGCTGCGACACCGCCCGGTTCGCGTCCGTCGGCGCGGACGAGCTGCTCGGGCTGGTCACGGCCCTGCTGCCGCTCGGCACGGCCGGGGTGGTGGCGTGCAGCGCGCCGGTCAACGACGCGGCGGTGGTGCCGCTGATGCTCGCCCTGCACAAGGGCCTGGGCGCCGGGCTCTCGCTGGCCGAGGCGCTGCGCGACGCGCGGGCGGCGCTGCCGGGCGACGCGGTGCACCAGGCGACCGGGTGGGCGTTCTCGGCGTTCGGGGCGGCCTGAGTCTCACGCGGGCTGCGCCTCGGGGAGGTCCACCAGCCAGGGCAGGGTGGCGCGGTCGCCGACGCCGAGGCGGGCGTAGGCGCTGTAGAGGTGGTTGCCGACGGTGCGCACGGAGAGGGTGAGGCGTTCGGCGATCTGCCGGTTGCTCAGGCCGGCGGCGGCCAGGGTGACGATCTGCCGCTGGCGGGCGGTGAGTTCGCCGAGGACCAGGCCGGACAGGGCCGGGGTGCGGGCGCCCTGGCAGCGCCGGGCCAGGGCGACGGCCCGGGTGCGGGCGGTGCGGGCGGCGGCCGGGTCGCGGTGCGCGGCGGCGGCCTGGGCGTGCGCCTCGGCGGCGAACAGCAGGAAGCCCCGCTGCCGCAGTTCCCCGGCCGCCCGGTCCAGGGCGGGTCCGTCGCGCCGGGCCAGGGCGTCGGCGTGCGCGGCGAACACCCCGCCCAGCCGCCCGGCGGCCCGCTCGGGCGCGCCGAGCCGTACGGCGTCGTAGGCGTCCTCGGCGACGGCCGCGACCGCCCCGGCCAGGTCTCCGCGCGCGGCGGCGGCCCAGACCGGCGCGGCGGCCGGGTCCCCGGCGCCCGGGGGCCCGCACTGGGCGGCGGCCAGGGCGAGTTCCGTACGGCAGGCGGGGTCGTCCGGGGTGCCGCGCAGGCCCTCGCGGGCCCAGGCGGCGGCCTCCTTGAGCCGGCCGCCGAGCCGGGCGAAGCGGGCCCGCACCGCCGCGTCGGGGGCGGGCAGTCCCGCGCCCTCGGCGACCAGCCACTCCCCCACCGGCGCGGCGGCCGGGCGGACGTCGTCGCGTTCGGTCCGGCGGGTCAGGGCGGCGGTCTCGGCGGCCAGGGCGGGAGCGCACCGGTCGTCGGCGGCGCGGGCCAGTCTGCGGGCGCGCAGTGTGCCGGCCGTGGCGCGCAGCACGGGGCCGTGCAGCGGGTGGGCGAGGCGGGTGCCGCCGTCGTCGTCGACGAGGACCAGTCCTGCGGCCTCCAGTCGCTCCAGGACCCGGACGTCGAGGCCGTCCAGGTCCCAGTGGAGCGGCAGGGGTTCGGCGAAGGCGAGCCGCTGGAGGGTCTCGCGCTCCTCGTCGGACCAGCGGTCGAGGTCCGGGGCGAGCCGCTCGCGCACGGCGGCGGTGACCGGCACCGGTCCCCGCCAGGCCCACTGGCCGGTCTCCGGAAGGGCGCCGGGCGGGGTCCGCTCGCGCATCGCGGCCAGCAGTTCGCGCAGCAGCCGCAGATCGCCCCGGCACAGCCGGTGCAGCCGGCCGGCGGTGAGCGGCTCGGGCGGGCCCCCGAGGGCCGCCGCGAGCAGGTCGGCGGTGTCCTCGGGGGGCAGCGCTTCGAGGGCGAGCCGGGGCAGGAGTTCGCCGGTCCACAGCCGGGAGACGGCCTCCGGTACGGCGGTGCCGTCGGCGGCGACGACCAGCAGCCGGGTGCGGCCGTGCACGGCCATCTGGTGGACCAGGGCGGCGGAGGCGTCGTCGAGCCAGTGCGCGTCGTCGACCAGCAGCAGCCGTACGCCGGTCAGCGACCGGACGGCGCGGTGCAGCGTGACCGGCTCGGGCAGCAGGTGGGCGAAGGCGGCGAAGGGCAGGTGCCGGGTCTCGGGCGTCCCGGCCACCCGGATGTGGTCGGTGCCCCGGACCGCCTCGGTGACCAGCCGGGTCTTGCCGTACCCGGCCGGGCCGGTGACCACCAGGCCGGGGCGGCCGGCGGTCAGGGACCGGCGTACCAGCTCCCGTTCTGCCACACGCCCGGTGAACGGCCAGGGCGGGGCGGGCGCCGGGGCGCCCGGGGCGGGGATCGTCGCGTCGAGAGTCGTCACGAGAACAGGAGCCGGCGTACTCATGTTTGATACAGGGTGACTTGAGTAGATCCCGACTCAGGTGCCGGGAGCGACGGGAGGGCACGCTGTCGTTCATGACCGTTCGCTACTGCTCGCTCGCGCAGCAGCCCGCTCCCGCGTATCCGCCGGGGCTGGCCGCCGAGCGGCTCGGCGCGCTCGTCGGCGGGCGGCGGATCTGGGTCAACGGCACGGTGCTGCACTACTACTTCTTCGACGCCGGCACCGACGCCTCGGTGATCACGGTCCCGGGGACCGGCCGGACCCGGCGGGTGCCCTGGGCGGGGGACGCGGCCCAGCGCGACGTGGTGCGGGACTGCTTCCGGGAGTGGCAGGACCTCGGCATCGGGCTGGTCTTCACCGAGGTCGGCGACCGTTCCGAGGCCGAGCTGCGGATCGGGTTCCAGGAGGGGGACGGCTCCTGGTCGGCGGTCGGCAAGGACGCGCTGCGGGTGGGGACGCACGAGCGCACCATGAACTTCGGCTGGGACCTGACCGCGCCCGGGGAGCGCGGCACGGCCCTGCACCAGATCGGGCACGTGCTCGGCATGCTGCACGAGCACCAGAGCCCGTTCGCCGGGCTGCACTGGGACGACGAGGCGGTCTACGCCGAGCTGGCCGGCCCGCCGCACCACTGGAGCCGGGAGCGGACGGACGCCAACATCCTGCGCAAGCTGGACCCGGACGAGGCCAACGGGACCGTCTGGGACCCGCAGTCGGTCATGCAGTACCCGTTCCCGCCGGGGCTGATCCTGGAGCCGGAGCAGTACCGCGGGGGCGTGCATCCGCCGGGCACGCTGTCCGCCGCCGACAAGGAGTGGGTGCTGCGCTGGTACCCGCCGGCCGACCCGTCCGGGCCGCCCGCGCTGGTGCCGTTCCGTTCCGTGCCGCTCGGTCTCGGCCCGGGCGAGCAGGCCGACTTCGTGATCGAACCGCCCCAGACCCGCGAGTACACCGTGGGCGCCTTCGGGGACGGGGACGCGGTCGTCGTGGTCTTCGAGGAGCGGGACGCCGAGCCCCGCTACCTCGCCGGACGGGACGACGGCGGCACCCCGCACAACGCCACCATCAGGGCGCGGCTCGTCAAGGGCCGCCGCTATGTCGTCCGAGTGCGCCTGTACTCCTCGTGGGGTCCGGGCGAGACCGCGGTCATGTGCTGGTGACAGCACGGCCGCGGGCCACCACAGACCGGCGCCGGGGGAGCGGCCGGCCCGTCACCTCTGGGGGAGGGAGACGGGCCGGCCGCGTCGCGCCGGGTCCGCCGTACGGGGGTCGGCGGACCGACGGGCGAAGGCGGCTCCGCACCGGGGAGCCGCCTTCGCGGGGGCCGGGCCGGCGGCCCCGGGCCGGACGGCGTTCCGCGCGTTAGCCTGGAAGGTACGTGCGCACCGGCGGGACGAGGCGCGTCATGGAACCGTGGCTGATCTGGCTGATCGCCGGGGCCGTGCTGGCCGTGGCGGAGATCCTCACGCTCACCGCCGCGCTCGGCATGCTGGGCGTCGCCGCCGTGCTCACCGCCGGGACCGCCGCGCTCGGCCTCCCGCCGCCGCTGCAGTTCGTGGTCTACGCCGTCCTCGCCACGGTCACCGTGCTGTTCGTCCGCCCGGTCGCGCTGCGTCACCTGACCCGGCCGCAGCCGGCCCGGTTCGGGATCGACGCGCTGGTCGGCAAGGCCGCGTACACCGTCACCGAGGTGACGGCCACCGGCGGCCGGGTCCGCATCGACGGAGAGGAGTGGACGGCCCGCCCCTACGACGAGACGCTGGTGATCGCGCCGGGAGCGGCCGTCGACGTCATCCGGATCAGCGGCACCACCGCCTTCGTCTACCCCCGGGACTGAAGCCATGGACGTCACCGCGCCGGTCGTCGCCGGCCTGATCGTCGCGCTGATCGCGATCTTCACCGTGGTACGGGCGGTGCGCATCGTGCCCCAGGCACGCGCCCGCAACGTCGAGCGGCTGGGCCGCTACCACCGCACCCTGACCCCGGGGCTGAGCCTGGTCATCCCCTTCATCGACCGGGTGCATCCGCTGATCGACCTGCGGGAACAGGTCGTCTCCTTCACGCCCCAGCCGGTGATCACCGAGGACAACCTGGTCGTGGAGATCGACACCGTGCTGTACTTCCAGGTCACCGATCCCCGGGCGGCGTTCTACGAGATCGCCAACTTCCTGCAGGGCGTCGAACAGCTCACCGTCACCACCCTGCGCAACGTGGTGGGCTCGATGGACCTGGAGAAGACCCTCACCTCCCGCGACACCATCAACAGCCAGCTCCGCGGCGTGCTGGACGAGGCCACCGGCAAGTGGGGGCTGCGGGTGAACCGGGTGGAGATCAAGGCGATCGACCCGCCGCAGTCCATCAAGGACGCGATGCAGAAGCAGATGCGGGCCGAGCGGGACAAGCGGGCCGCGGTGCTGGGCGCCGAGGGGCAGCGCCAGTCGCAGATCCTCACCGCCGAGGGCGACAAGCAGGCCGCCGTGCTGCGCGCCGAGGGCAACCGGACCGCCGCGATCCTCCAGGCCGAGGGCCAGTCCCGGGCGATCGACGAGGTGTTCCAGGCGGTGCACCGCAACGACCCCGACCCCAAGCTCCTCGCCTACCAGTACCTCCAGGCGCTGCCCCAGTTGGCACAGGGCGAGGGCAACAACTTCTGGGTGATCCCCAGCGAGATCACCACCGCGCTGCAGGGCGTCTCCCGGGCCTTCGGCGAGACGCTGCCGCCGTCGCCGGCCACCCGCGAGAAGCCGCCGGACGACGACATGACCGCCCGGGCCGCCGACGACTCGGCGCGGGCGGCCCAGGCCGCGGCCGAGGCGCTGGCCGACGCCGCGCGGGCCGACGCCGCCCCCTCCCCCGGCACGGCCCCGCCGCGCTGACGGCACCGGAGCGGCGGCGCGCTCACCGCGGTTCCTCGGCGAAGAAGTCCACGATCGCGGCGTTCACCTCCTCGGGCCGCTCCAGATAGCCGTAGTGGCCGCAGCCGGGGATCTCCGTGTAGCGGGCGCCGGGCACGGCGTCGGCGATCTCCCGGCACAGGTGCGGGCGGACCACCAGGTCGTCCTGGAAGCCGATCACCAGGCAGGGGCGGTCGATCGCGCGGTACTGCGGCAGCCGGTTCGGGATCAGGTCCAGGCCGAGCTGGGCGCGGACCGCCGAGCGGTCGACCATCGACAGTTCGAGGACGCCGAGCCAGTCGCGCAGCTTCTCGTCGTCGTTGAGGGTGCGCGGTGAGAGGTTCTGCAGGGCCTGGATGTAGGCCGCGTACCCGGGCGGGATCTTCGTACCGCTGTCGGCGAGTTCGATGTCGCCGGCCGTCATCGCGGCGATCAGGGCGTCGGTGCGACCGCTGCTCGCCATCAGCACCGCCCGGGTGACCAGGTCGGGCCGGGCCAGCAGGAGTTCCTGGACGACGATGCCGCCCAGCGAGTAGCCGACCACCCGGCAGGGACCGGCGCCGAGGTACTCGATCAGGCCGGCCACGTCGGCGGCCATGTCGTCCAGGGTGAAGCCCCCGGGGCCCGCGTCGGTCGGCGGGATGCCCCGGTTGTCCAGGGTGATCACCCGGTGCCCGGCCGCGGTGAGCGCCGGCACCTGGTGGGTGCGCCAGACCCGTCCGGGGGCGCCGGTGCCGGTGACCATCACCACCGGGGTGCCGGTTCCGTACACGTCGTAGCCGAGGTCGATTCCGTTGATCCGCGCGACGGGCATCGGCGTCCTTCCTTCCTGGGGGTCGGCGGGGCCGGGCCGCCGGCCGGGGGGTCCTCCCGCCGGCGGCCCGGCCGTCAGGGCCGGGTCACCGGCCGGTCCACACCGGTTCCCGGTGCTCGGCGAAGGCCCGGGGGCCCTCCACGGCGTCGCCGCTGCGCATCCGGCGCTCCTCCCAGACGTACCGGGTGGCGAACGCCTCCGGCAGCGGCTGGTCCAGGGAGCGCAGCACCGACTCCTTGACGGCCCGCACCGCCAGGGGCGCGCTGCGGACCAGGTCGTCCGTCCACTCGTCGACCCGCCGGTCCAGCTCCCCGGGCTCGGCGACCTCGTTGACCAGCCCGAACCGCAGGGCGGTCGCCGCGTCCATCCGGCGTCCGGTGAGCAGGTACCCCATGGCCTGCTTCAGGGGCATCTGGCGGGCCAGCCGGAAGGCCCCGCCCGCGCCGGGCACCAGCCCGAGCCGGACCTCCGGCAGCGCGAACACCGCGTCGTGCGCGGCGATCACCAGGTCGCAGGCGAGGACCAGTTCGAAGCCGCCGCCCAGGGCGTACCCGTTGACCCGGGCCACCACCGGCTTGGACAGGTCGAACCGCTCGGTCAGCCGGGGCCAGCCGGGCCGGTCCCGGCTACCGAACGTGGTCGGCGGCTCCCCCGCCGCGTCGAGGCGGGCCCGCTCCTTGAGGTCCTGCCCGACGGAGAAGGCCCGGTCGCCGGCGCCGGTCAGCACCACCGCCCGGACGTCGTCGTCGGCCTCCACCTCGTCCCAGACACCCGCGAGTTCCTCGTGGGTGCGCAGGTCCATCGCGTTGAGCACCTCGGGACGGTCCAGGGTGACCCGGGCGACGTGGTCCTTCTTCTCGTAGCGGACCCGGGGCCGGTCGTCGTCGCTCACGCCGGCCCCGCGGCGAACCGGCCGACCTTGTGGATCACGTCCTCGCCGTACAGCCGCAGCGCCTGCTGGAAGGCGAACTCCGCCATGTACGCGCGGAACGCGTCCTCCGGCTCCTCCGCCAGGTTGAGCATCCGGCGGTTGGCGAGGACCGCCTCGCCGTCCAGCCGGTCCAGGCTCCGCTCCACGGCGGCGTCCAGCTCGGCCGGTTCCACCACCTCGTCGACGAGCAGCCTCGCCTGGGGTTCGGTGGCCCAGATCCGGCGGCCCTCCAGGATCACCTGCCGGGACAGCCGGGGCCCGACGTACCGGCTGAACCGGAAGTTGGAGGCGCCGGGGATGATGCCCTCCTTCGCCGCGGGCAGGCTGAGGTAGGCGTCGGAGGCGGCGATCACGTGGTCGAAGGCGAGCAGCAACTGGGTGCCGCCGCCGATCGCGAAGCCGTCCACCACCGCCACCCACGGCTTCTCCACGTGCCGGACGTGCCACGCGCCCCCGTCGTCGGTGCGCAGGCCCCGGATCAGCTTGTGGATGTAGCCCAGTTCCCGGCGGAGCAGGAAGTCGACCAGGGAGATGTCGCCGGAGCTGAGGTTCTTGAGGTTGATGCCGGCGCTGAACACCCGGCGGCCCCGGTAGCGCGGGTGGCTCATCTCGCCGCCGCGCAGCAGGCCCACCCGTACGGACGGGTCGAGCAGGGCCAGGTCGACGGCGGTCTCCATGTCGTCGACCTGCTGGTTGTCCTCGGCGTTGAGGCGGTCCTCCCGGCACATGGTCAGCCGGGCCACGCCGTCCCGGCGCTCCAGGCGCACGGCCTCCATCTCCAGCACGCCGGTGCGCAGGAACTCCGGCAGCAGGCGCAGCGCACGGGCCGTCGGCCGGAGCATCGCGTCCATCAGGTGCGGGCCGGCCACGGGTGAGCGCAGGACGGCGCGCAGGAAGATGCCCTGGTCGATCTCGTGGCCGTCCTTGTCGGCCTGGGTGCGGGCGCGTTCCCGGGCGAGCAGGTCGGCGTCCGGCACCAGGCCGGGGAAGGCCGCCGCCGCGGCCTCGACCAGGTCCTCGATCCGCAGGGACCGGGAACGGCCCTCGGTGAGCCGGTCGTACACGGCGTCGGCGTGGTCGTCGAGGAACCGGGCGCGGGCCGCGCGGGCGGTGTCCTTGGCCGCTTCCGCCTCGGCCCGCTGCCCGGGGGTGCGCTCGGTCGGGGAGGGCAGCGCCGCCAGCACCGCCGTCTCCCGGCCGGCCGCCTCCGCCAGGGCCGGCCACCCGTCGAGGGCGGCCGGGTCCGCGTCCGGGGCCGCGCTCATGCGGCCTCCTCGGCGGCGGTGCGGCGCAGGCTGCGGTCGCAGGCGGCCAGGTGCGGGCCGAGCGCGTCCTCGAAGCTGGTGGTGGCCGCGTCGAACAGGAGCTGGCGGCGGATGGCGAGTTCCTTGCCGGACAGCCCGGCCAGCCGCTGTGCCGTCGCGGCGGCGGCGCCGTCCAGGTCGTCGGTCAGCTCGTCGGCCACGCCCAGCATCAGCGCCTCGGACGCCTTGACCGGCTGCCCGAACAGCACGGCCCGGCGGGTGCGGGCCGAGCCGGCGAGCTGCACCAGCCGGAACATGGCCAGCCCCGGCCAGGTCGACTCGCCGTCGAACGGCAGCAGCAGCCGGGTGTCCCGGGTGGCGATCCTGATGTCGGCGGCGAGGAAGGCGTCCAGGGCCTGCCCGCCGCAGTCCCCGGAGGCCAGCGCGACCGTCGCGGCCGGCAGCCGCTCCAGGCGGCGCAGCGCCCGCTCCCACTTGGTGACCAGGGCGACGGTCAGCCCGTCCGTCCAGTCGGGCCCGGGCGCGCCGCTGACCTTCAGGGTCACCGTGCCGGCCTCGCCCCGGTCCTCGGCCCGGTCGCACAGGCCGGTGATGTCCCGGACCGCCGCGAGCGACAGCGGCTGCGTCCCGTCGATGCTCAGCGTCAGTGCGTCGCTCATGTCCCTCACCGTGTCGTCCCCCACTGTCTGCTCCCCCGTCTTCACCACTGGACCAGCGCCGTCTCGAGCGTGGACCCCGGTCCCATGGTCATCAGCACGCCGTAGTCGCCGGGCCGGGTGACCTGCTCGTCGAGCAGCCTTTCGTACGAGAAGATGAACGATCCGCTGGACACATTGCCGTAGTCCCGCAGCACGCCGACGGTGTGCCGCAGGTCGTAGCGGGTCAGGCCCAGGTTGACGATGACCGCGTCGATGACCTTCTTGCCGCCGGAGTGCACCAGCCAGTGCCGGATGTCGCTGCGGCGCAGCCCGGTGTCGCCCAGCAGCCGGTCGACCACGATCTCGGCGTGCGCGCCGACGACGTACGGGATCTGCGGGTCGAGGTAGAAGCTGAAGCGGTCCAGCTCGCGGTCCCAGTCGTAGCGCATCGCGTCGACCGCTTCGGGGATGATGCAACTGGCCAGCTTGAGGATGGTCGGCCCCTCCGAGGTGCCGGACGCCTCGTCGCCGGGCCCGGACATCAGGGCGATGGCGCCGGCGCCGTCGCCGAAGAGGCTGTTGACGACCGCGGTGCGCATCGAGGAGTCCATCGCGTACGCGGCGGAGCACGCCTCGGTGCAGAGCACCACGGCGAGTTCGCCCGGGTGGGCGGCGGACCAGCCGGAGACGACGTTGAGCGCGTTGAGTCCGGCGTTGCAGCCCATGCCGACGATGTCGCTGCGGCTGCAGTGCCGGTCGATGCCCAGCTCGCGGATCATCAGGGCGCTCAGGCCCGGGGTGAGGAAGCCGGTGGAGGAGACGCAGCACAGGTGGCGCAGGTCGGAGAGTTCGGCGCCGGCCCGCTTCAGGCAGGCGTTCAGGGCGTCGACGCCCATCCGCACGGCCATCGACTTGTGCTTGTCCAGCAGGTCGCCCTGCGGCTCGGGGTTGCGGACACCGTCGGCGTCCGGGTCGGGCAGGGTCAGGTGGCGCGTGTCGATGGCGCTGTTGACGAAGACGGAGCGGATCTTCGGATCGGTGATCCCGAAGGCGTCGAGCACCTCCGTCTGGGTGTAGATCGTGTCGGACGCCGCTGTCCCCACCCCGACGATCCGGGGCCGGTACGGCGTCTTCAGCGCGCCGTCGCCGGTCAGGACCGGGGTCTCGGCTCGGTCCATGATGATGGTCATCTGTAGGTCCACCCCCACATGCGCGGCCTGCTGCGCGGTTTTGTCGTACTGCTGCTGCCGGTCACTTGCTTCGCCTTTCCGATCGCTTCATCGATCGCTTTCCGACCACTGGACGGATCGTTCTGCCGTTCGTTTCCCGACGGCTTTCCCGGCGGATGTCCCGATGGTTTTCCGGCGGGGATACCGGCGGCTTTCCCGGTGGCTTGCCCGATTGCTTTTCCGTTGGCTTTTCCGGAATGTTCCCGGGTGTGCTCCCGGGCGTCATCCTCTATGGCTCTGCGCCTCGATGAACCGCGCGAGCCGCGCGGTTCCCTCTTCGATCTCCGCGGTCGTCAGATAACTCGTGGAGAGGCGGAGGGCGTACTGCCCGCCGCCCTGCGGATAGAAGTAACGCATCGGCGTCCAGATGACGCCGAAGTCCTGTGCGGAACGGGTCAGCGCCGCGTCGTCCGCCCGGAACGGCACGTGCACGCTGAGGAAGAATCCGCCGGCGGGCTCGTTCCAGCGCACGCCCAGCTCCGCGCGGCGGGCGGCCGGGATACGGGCGTCCAGCGCGCGCAGCGTGGTGCGCATGGCGTCGCCGTAGTAGGCGGCCGCGTCGGCGTTCAGGACGGAGAGCCGGCCCTCGGCGGCCAGCAGGGCGCCGGCCACCGCGGCCTGGCTCAGCGACGAGGTGTTCACCGTCACCATGCTCTTGATCTTGACGAGTTCGGCGGCGAGCAGCCCGGTCCGCCCCTCGTCGTCCACCACCGGCTGGTCGGCCACGGCGAAGCCGACCCGGGCGCCGGGGAAGACGGTCTTGGCGAAGGACCCCAGGTGGACCACCGAACGCGAGGTGTCCAGGGACTTCAGCGTCGGCGGCGGCGTGCCCGGGCTGACCCGGCGGTAGGGGCTGTCCTCGATGATCAGGACGCCGTAGCGCTCCGCGAGGGCGAGCAGCTCCCGGCGGGTCGCCTCGTCCAGGGTGGCGCCGGAGGGGTTGGAGTGGTCGGGGATGACGTAGAAGGCGCGGGGGCGGCGGCCGCGGGCGTGCTCGCGCAGGATCGCCGCCTCCAGGTCGGCGCTGCGGAAGCCGTCCGCGCGCTCCTCGACCGCGGTCACCGGCACGTCCAGCAGCTTCGCCGCACCGGTGATGCCGACGTAGCAGGGGCTCGCCGCGAGCAGGACGTCGTCGGGGCCGGCCATGAGGGCGCGCAGCACCAGCAGCATGGCCTCCTGCGCGCCGACCGTGACGACGATCGACTCGGGGGGTACGTCGATGCCCTCGTCGGCGCGCAGCGAGTCGGCGACGATCTCGCGGATCTGCCCGGCGGTGGGCCCGTACTGGTACATCGCGGTACGGATGTCCTGGGGCGTGCTGCCCTGGGCGGCCAGGTGGTCGAGGTAGCCGCGGACGTAGGTGAAGATCCGCTCGGTCTCGAAGAACCCGTCGTAGGGGCGGCCCGGGGCGAAGGAGATCGCGTCCGGGTAGCGGTGGGTGATCTCGTTGAGGAAGTTCATGGTGTCCAGCACGGGGTCGGACACGCTGGCGTGCAGATCGGCCCTGCGCAGGGGGCCGTCCGGGGCGGCGGGGACGGGGGCGGGCGGGGGCGCGGGGGCGGTGCCGGGCAGGGGTGTGACCGTCACCGGGTGGGGGGCGGTGCGCAGGACGGAGGGGCGGGCCTCGGTCACCGTGGGGGTGCCGGTGAAGGCCATCGCGGCCGTCAGCTCGCCGACCAGGCCGGTCAGCGCCGCGGTGACGCCGGCCTCGCCGCCGGTGAGCAGGGCGTCCAGGACCGGGCGGCCGAGGAGGACCGCGTCGGCGCCGGAGGCGAGGGCGGTCAGGACGTCGGCGCCGCGCCGGACGCCGCCCTCCAGCAGCACCGGGCGGCCCCCGGTCGTGGCGGCCGCGACCGCGGGCAGCGTCGCCAGGCGGTCGGTGACCAGGCCGTCGGCCCCGGCGTCGACGGCCCGGACGGCGTCCCGCGCGGTGCGGACCCCGGCGACCAGCAGCGGCAGCCCGCAGGCCGCGCGCAGACGCTCCAGGTCGGCCCAGTCGGCGGCGGCCCGCAGCCCGGACCCGGTGACCGGGGCGGGGGCGGCCCCGGTCTGCGGGCCCAGGGCGAGGACGAGGGCGGTGTACCCGGCGTCCTGGGCGCCGGCGGCGATCCGCCGCGCGGTGTCGTCGTCCTCGAAGGCATACGTCCGCAGCCACAGCGGTGTCTCCGGGGCCGCCGGGCCGGAGCCGGGGGTGAGGGCGCTGACCACGGCGGGCAGTCCCGCGCCGCCCGCCGCGCCGAGCACGGCGGGCAGCGCATCCGGCCGGACCAGCCCGGCGAGCGGGCCGACGGCCAGCGGCGCCGCCCAGTTGCGGCCGAGGATCTTCGCGGCGGTGTCGGGCGGGCCCGAACGGCTGGGCGCGCCCTGCTTCAGCCCCGCGCGGTCGAACGCCGCCCGGTTCGCGGCCGAGGCGTTTTCCGCCCGTGCCAGGAAATCCACGACAAGCGGATCCAGATCTTCCCGTGCCTTGTCTTCCGGACGGCTTGCGGTCATGGATTTACCCCCGTACGGAATCGGTCACGGAATCGGGCGGGAAAGCGGCTCTCGCAGGGCGATTTCGGCAGCCAGGATCACACGCCGCCGACCCCGGTCACAACGCTGTCCAACAGACCGGTATCCACGGTTGGACGGGCCCCCTCCTCACCGCCCGTTCGGTGAGCAGGGGGCTTCGCCGAGCCGGGCCAGTGACGCCGGAAGTTCACCACGGCTGCGCACTTTCAACTTCCGGTAAATTTTGGTGAGATGCTGTTCCACCGTGCTCACCGTGATGAAAAGGCGGTCGGCGATCTCCCGGTTGGTGCAGCCGGCGGCGGCCAGGGCGCCCACCCGCCGTTCGGCCTCGGTGAGTTCGGGCGGCGGCGCCTCGTCCGGGGCGGGCCGGTGCGCCGCGTGACCGCCGTGCGAGCGGGGTGCCGGGGCGGGCGGTGGCTGCGGGGCGTCCCGCGCCGCGTCGAGGTACGTCCACAGCGAGGCCACCGGGCGGGGCATCTCGGACGGCAGGTCCCGGCGTACCACGGCGGTACGCGCGGTCTCCAGGTCGGCCAGCGCGCGGCCGGTCTCCAGCCGGTCGCCGCAGGCCCTCAGGACCCGTACCGCCTCGCGCAGCAGCGGCAGCCGGTCCCGGGGCGGGCTGACCGCGGCCAGGCGGCGCAGCGCGACGCCCCGGGCGTGGCCGGGCCCCTCGCCGAGCCGGGCCAGGTGCTCCACGGTCACGGCGCGGGCCTTGTGCGGGTCGCCCAGGGTGAGCAGGGCGGCGCTCACGTCGTTGCGCCAGTCCACGAACTCCGGCGCGTCCAGCTTCCACTTGACCATGAGTTCCCCGCAGGACTCGAAGTTGCGCAGCGCCGCGCGGGGGCGGGCGATGGCCAACTGGTAGCGGCCGAACGCCTGGAGGTACGGCAGGGTGAACGGCGTCCCGAACATGGCCACCGGCACCGGCAGGTCGAGGTAGGACCGCGCGGTCTCCAGGTCGCCGAGTTCGGTCGCGGCACGGACCGCCAGGGACAGCGGCAGCCCGATCGTGATGCCCCACGCCTCCGGGGTGGCCAGGCTCAGGGCGGTCCGCGCGGCCTCGCTCGCCGTGGCCGGGTCGCCGCGCCGCAGGGCGAAGGCCGCGCGGGCCGTCTCCAGCAGCGCCCGGCGCATCGGCACACCCCGGTTCCAGGGCTCCCGGAGCAGCTTCTCCGCCCAGTCGCCGGCCTCCTCCAGGCGGTAGGTGTGGGCCAGCAGGATCAGCGCGGCCAGCACCGAGGTGACGGAGGTGTCCGCGCGGGCGGCTCCCAGCACCCGGTCGGCGAGCCGGTCCCCGTCGTCGCCGGTGAGCCCGGCGGAGAGCGCGAGGAAGGTGCGCGGCGACAGGGGGGCGGGCTCGGGCGGTTCGGCACCGGCCGGGGGGACGCCCGCGGGGCCGGCCGCGGCGGGGCGGGCGGGGCCGACCGAGGCGGACGTGCCGGACGAGGCGGACGTGCCGGACGAGGCGGACGTGCCGGTGAAGGTGTCCGGGCCGGCGGAGGTGCCCGGGTCGGCGGGGTCGAGGGAGGCGAGCGGGTCGACCGGGCCGGGTGGGGTCATGCCGGGGCGGAGGCCCGGGCAGCAGAAGGAGAGGCTGAGGCGGACCAGGGCGAGGTCGGGGCGGACCGTGGAGGAGGGCCGTCCGGTGCCGTCCCAGACGTCCGCCCCCGCGGCGGCCGCCTGCCGTTCGACGGTCCGCAGCAGCGCGTCGGCGCGGCCGAACTCGCCCCGCCAGACGAGCTGGCGGACCGGCACCAGCGCCTCGGACCCGGTGAGCAGCCCGGCCCGCACCATGCGGCTGAGCTGCGGCAGGTACCGGGACGCCTTCGCCGGGTCGATGAGCCACTGGGCCTCGGCGAGGGCGGCGGTGACCTCCGCCTCCTGCACGGCGTCCGCGCAGATGCCGGAGGCGTGCCGCAGGTACTCGACGCAGGCGGTGATGTCACCGGCGTTCAGGGCCTCGCGGGCGGCCTCGATGAGGATGCCGGGCTGCCAGGGGGCGCCGGCCGGATCACCGGCGGCGAGCAACTGGTCGGCGACCGCGGTGGCGACGGCCCCGCTCTCCAGCAGCAGTTCGGCGGCGCGGGCGCGCAGCGTGCCGAGCCGCTGGGCCGGGATGTCGCCGAGCACGGCCGGGCGGACCTGCTCGTGCCGGAACCGCAGGTCCTCCAGGAGCCCGGCGGCGCGCAGATCGGCCAGGCTGCGGCGGACGGAGGTGGCGTGGTCGCCGAGGAGCCCGGCGATCAGGGACGGGGTGGCCGACTCGCCGAGCACCGCGATGGCGCGGGCCACCGCGAGCAACGCGGGCTCGCAGCGGTGCAGACAGCGCAGCACGGCCCGCCGGAAGGCACCGCCGGGCACCGGGGCGCCGGCCTCCGGGGGTTCCGGGGCCGGCCCGCTCCTTCCCGGCCCGCCGGGGCGGGTCGCGCGTTCGGTGCCGTCCTCGATCAGCGCGTGCAGCAGCAGGGGGTTGCCCCCGCTGGTCCTGACCCACGTTTCGGCGTTCTCCCGTGCCGCCGAACCGAGGGCCGGATGCCGCGCCAGTTGCCCGGCGACCCCGTCGGGGGTGAGCGGGCCGAGGCGTATCCGGTGTGCGTGGGGAAGGTGCAGGATCTCCGCGTGGAAGTCGGCGAGGACTCTCTCGTGGCAGGAGGCTTCGGTCAGCACGATCAGGACGGCCACCGAGTCGATACGGCGTATCAGGTATCTCAGACACCGCAGGGACGCCTCGTCCGCGAAGTGCGCGTCGTCGACGCTGATGACCAGCGGCCGGCGCCGGGCGACACCGGTGACGGCGCGGTGGATGCGCTGCATCAGGCTGAGCAGCGCCCGGCCGTCCTCGCCGTCCGGCACCTCCGGGGCCGGGACGGTGCCGCCGTCCGGCGGGAACTGTTCGCCGATCAGGCCGACCGCGCGGATCGCGTCGATCAACTGGTCGACGAGGCCGAGGCGGTCGAGCCGTTCACCGGCCGAGGCGGTCAGCGGCAGGAAGTAGCCGCCCTGCTGGGTGACCCAGTCGGCGAAGGGACGGATCAGCGCCGTCTTGCCGCACCCCACCGGTCCGTCGGCCACCACGACCGCGCCCCGGCCGTTCGTACACTCTGCGTAGCGACGCTTCAGCAGTCGCAGTTCTCCGTCTCGTTCACTGAGATTCACAGGCACCCCCGTACCTTGCGCACGCCTCGCGGCGCGGTGTCCACGCTGTCGGCGCCGTTCCACCGGTGCCGGCGGCTTGCAATGTGTCCAGCAATTGAGAAGAAAAGCAATAGTGGCTTCTGACCTGCGGAGATATGGGAGGTGGGGGGCGGTCTCCGATATCGATCCGAAGAGCAGGACTCGGCCAAAAAATATAGCATCCAATTCGAGCCCGCGCGGGCCCCTCTATACCACGGCGGTCGGCGGCGAGCCGCCCGCCGCGGGCAGGAAACTGTCCTGATCCCTCTTCTTGACCGGGCGGCGGAATGGGCCCGGACCGGTGCCGCGGCACCGTCCTCGGCGCACCGCCCGCCCCCCGGCCGACCGGCCGGTTCCCGACACCCGGCGCGGAGTGCGCGGAGCGGACCCGGTGTTCGAGCGCGACGATTATTTTCGGCCACCCTGTGTGTTTCCTGTGAAGCGCGCCGGGCGCTCCGCGAAACATTCGGACCGCCATAGTTCAATCACGTACTACCGCGTCCGCCCGCCGAAAGAGGAATGATCAGCTCCATCCGGGAATGGGCATACGAGAAAACCGCCGTGAGAAAGACTTCTCACGGCGGCCGGTGCCCGGCGGTGGACCGGGCTCAGCTAATCTGTGCGACCTCCTCCTCGACCCGGACGGCGAACTCCGACCAGAGGTCGGCGAACTGCCGCGCCAGATCGGCGATGATGTTGCTGCAGTGCGGCGGAACGTTGTCGATGATGGCTTCCCACTCGTCCTTGCTCAGGGTGTGCAGAGCGAGGATGCGCAGGAGATTCCGGCCGGTGTCGGTGAACCGGAGCGCGGGATCGTCCTTCAGCCGTTTCACCAGCGCCGCCCGGTCCGGGACCGCCCTGGGCTGTCCCCGGCCGGCCGGCCGCGCGAGTCCGAGGGCCCTGAATCCCTTGCGGACCACGACGTCCCGCCCCTGCTCGGGGTCCTTCCGGCGCAGGTGCTGCCGGGGCAGCGGGTCCTCGCCGTTGCGCAGCCGGTTGCGTACGTCGCGGGCCGTCTCCGGCGAGATGCCCGCCGCGCGGGCCACCTGGCGCAGCGACAGCTCCGGGTTCTCCGTGAGGAGTTCCCCCGCGATGATGCGGCCGGCGCTGCCGTCCACGGGACGCAGCCGGCCGTCCTGACCCAGCCGGCGGCCCACCGTTTCCGGCTCCCGGCCGTCCCGCCTGCGGATGTCGCCGACGGTTCCCGGGGAGATCCCGGTGACCGAGGCGACCCTGCGGTCCGACCACTGCGGCCGGGAGGCGATGATGCGCTCCGCGGCCCGCTTGCGGTCCGCCAGCGTCAGCGGCAGACCGTGGGCGGCATTGAGCTTGACCGCCAGGACGAACGCCGCCGCCTCGTCCCCGTCGAAGAACCGGGCGGCGATCGTGCTGTCCCCGCGCGACTGGGCCGCCTTCAGCCTGTGGAAGCCGTCGATGACCCGCATGGTCGGCCGGTGCACGGTGATCGGCGGCAGCGGCTCCTGGGCCGCGGCCAGCGCCTCGATGTGCTCCGCCGACTCCCCTGCCAACCGTGGCGATCCTGCCAGGCTCAGCGAGCTGATCTCGATCTCCACGAGAGGTTGCTGATTGATTTCCTCCTCTTCGGGTTCCACCCCGGCTCCTCACCTGCCCCGTTGGTGCGGCCGACGATCGCCGTCCGCGAGAGATACTTCTGCCCCACCATGTCTTCCGCAGCGAATCAACGCTCTCTCCCCAAGAGTTGCGGAATTCATTCGGTAAATGACGTGCTGTGCAGCGGAATTGCGCTCTCCGAAGACATGCCCGAAATTATCAGGCCGGTTTCCTGGCCGAAACCCCTGTCTGCGGCGGCGACCCCTAAGGGGTTGACGCCGCGGGCGGGGCCGGTCTCCGCCCCTCCGGGACGGGTGGGGCGGCCGGGCAGCGAACCGATCTGTGACGGTGTTGTGACCGAAGTGTTGCTAGAACCATTCAGTTCCTGTCCCCACCGGAGCAACTGGAGCAGAAGCGGATGACGCATCGTTTACGCACGCTGACCGCCATCGCGGCGACCACCGCCCTGGCCTTCGTGTCCAACGCCTCGGGCACGGCGCCGGACGCACGGGCCGCGGCCACCGCCGACCCCGTCCCCGAGCTGCGGCCGGGCGACCTCGCGACCACCCCGGGCACGACGGAACCGCCGGCCGCCAACATCCTGGTGCGCCGCCCGGGGCGGGCCCACGGAGACATCTTCGTCACCCCCCAGGGCATGAACAACGCCACCCGCGGCCCGCAGATCATGGACGACCGGGGCCGGCCCATCTGGTTCCGCGAACTGCCGGAGAACTACTTCGCCACCGACCTCAGAGTCCAGGAGTACCAGGGCAAGAAGGTGCTGACCTGGTGGGAGGGGCAGGCCACCAACACCGGCAAGGGCACCGGCATCGGCTACATCGCGGACGAGAACTACAGAATCATCGCCACCGTCCAGACCCCGGACGTCCGGCAGGTGATGGACCTCCACGAGTTCACGCTGACCCCCCAGGGCACCGCGCTGATCGTCAGCTACCAGCAGAAGCCGTACGACCTGAGCCAGGCGGGCGGCGCCAAGGACGGCAGGGTCGTCGACAGCGTGGTACAGGAGATCGACATCGCCACCGGCGAGAAACTGCTGAACTGGAGCGCGCTGGAGCACGTGCCGGTCACCGACTCCGACCTGCGTACGCCCCCCGACGGCACCGCGCCGTACGACTTCCTGCACGTGAACTCCGTCGGTCTCGACACCGACGGCAACCTGCTGATCTCCGGCAACGCCGCCAGCACGGTCTACAAGGTGGACCGGAAGACCGGCGGGATCATCTGGCGGCTGGGCGGCCGGCACAGCGACTTCCGGCTCGGCATCGGCGCCCGGTTCCAGTGGCAGCACGACGTGCGGGCCGCCGGTCACCACACCTACCGGATCTACGACAACGCCACCCCCAACGGCCTGCAGGGATACGAGTCGAGGGTCGCCTGGATCAGGATCGACCCCAAGACCCGCACCGCCGAACTGGTCCGCCAACTGACCCACCCGGACAAGATGTCCACCATGCGCGAGGGCGGCAGCCAGAGCCTGCCCAACGGGAACACCTTCGTCTGCTGGGCGGCCTCCGTGCCCGGCCGGATCTCCGAGTTCTCGCGCGACGGCAGGCTGATCTTCGACGCCACCTTCACCAACTCCCGCGATACCGCCAGCTACCGCGCCTACCGCCTGGACTGGGACGGCACGTCGCTGGCCAAGCCCAAGCTGCTCACCGAGGACGCCGCCGAGGGAACGGTCAGGGCCAACTGGAACGGCGCCTCGGACGTGTCCCGCTGGCGGCTGCTGGCCGGCGGCGCCACCGGGGCCCTGAAGCCGGTCGCGACCGCGGACTGGGACGGCTTCGACACCCCGATCACCGTGCCCGCCCGGGCCCGCGACGCCGACCGGCTCCAGGTACAGGCACTCGACGCCCGCGGCCACGTGGTCGGCACCTCGGCCGTCACCCCCGCCGGCGCGGACCAGGACGGATGACCCCCATGCCGGACGCGTGTATCACCGACATCGCCTTCCGCACCCCGCCGCTGGTGAGCACGGCGGAACTCGCCGGCCACGTCGCGGCCGACCCCGGCGGTGACGCCGTCGCCCGGGTCGTCGCCAACTCCGCCATCGCCACCAAGGGCATGGCGGTCGACCCCCGCGCCGAGGACCCCCGGCAGTGGTCCACCCGGCAGCGGATGGACCGCGGTCTGACCGAGGCCACCCGGCTCGGCGCCGCGACCGTACGAGAAGTCCTCGACGCGGCCGGGCTGCGCCCGCAGGACATCGGCCTGCTGGCCACCGTCACCACCACGACCCACTCCGCTCCCGGCCTGGACGCCCTCGCGCCGCTCCTCGGCATGCGGGAGAACACGGAGATCCTCTCCCTGGGCCCGATGGGCTGCTACGCCGCCGTACCGGCCCTGACCACCTGCGCCCACTGGGTCGCGGCGCGCGGCCGGCCCGCCGTGCTGCTCGCGGTCGACCTGTTCTCCCCTCACCTCCAGCCGCCGCCCTACGACAAGGAGGCGGCGGTCGTGCTGACCCTGTTCGGCGACGGTGCCGCCGCGGTCGTGCTGCGGCCGGACACCCCGGGTACGCCCGGGGCGCGGGTGGTCGACGCCGAGCAACTGACCGTCCCCGCGCACGCCGAGGACCTCCAGGTGCACCTCGGCGACCTGGGGCTGCGGATCCGGCTGGCGCCGACCATGCCCGACGTGGTCGCCTCCGCGGTCGGCCTGCCGGCCAAGGAACTGCTCGCCCGCAACGGCCTGGCCTGGGAGGACATCGCCTGGTGGGCGGTGCACCCGGGCGGGCGGCGCATCCTGGACCGGGTCGAGGAGGCGATCGGCCTGCCGGCGGACTCGGTGGCCGTGGCCCGGTCGGTGATGCGCGAGTACGGCAACACCGCGGCTCCCGCCGTGCTGGGTGTGCTGGGACGATTGCAGCGCACCCGGCCGCTGGGCCCCGGCCGGTACGGCGTGGTCCTGGCCTTCGGTCCGGGCGCCACGATCTGGGCGGTCCTGCTGTGCGGCTCCTGAGCCGCCGCTCCCCCGCCCCCCGACCGCACGTCCGTCCCGTACGAGGAGGAACCATGGTGGAGATCTTCGGCGCCGGATTCGGCCGGACCGGAACCCTGTCGCTGAGAACCGCACTCGAGCGGCTCGGTTTCGGCCCCTGTCATCACATGCTGCATCTCCTGGAGTGTCCGGACGCCGTTCCGCTGTGGCGGGCCGCCGCCCGCGGCGAGTCGGTGGACTGGGCCCGGGTGTACCAGGGATACCGGTCCAGCGTGGACTGGCCGGGCGCCGCGTTCTGGCGCGAGATCACCGGGGCGTTCCCGGCGGCGAAGGTGATCCTGACCGTGCGGGACCCGGAGTCCTGGTACGCCAGCGCCGCGAGCAGCATCCACGCCGCGGCCACGGCCCCGGTGCCCGAGGACGCCGACCCCGGCTTCGCCGAGGTGCGGCAGATGTCGCTGGACGTGGTCTGGAACGGCGTCTTCGACGGCCGGTTCACCGACAAGGAGCACGCCATCCGGGTGTTCGAGGAGCACAACGCCGCGGTGCGCCGGGAGATCGACCCGGAGCGGCTGCTGGTCTTCGAGGTCGGCCAGGGCTGGGAGCCGCTGTGCGCGTTCCTCGGCGTGCCGGTGCCCGACGAACCGTTCCCGCGCAGCAACGACCGGGCCGCGTTCGCCCGGCTCATGGAGGACCGCCGGGCGGCCCACTGAACGACCGGAACATGAGGCGTCCCCGGCGGGAATCTCCCGCCGGGGACGTTTCACGTGCGGTGGCGCTCGCTAGGAGGGGTGCTGGCCCGGCTCCCCGTGCGGGCCGGGACCGTGGAACATCGGCCCGGGACCGGGACCGCCGGGGCCGGGGCCGTGGAACACCGGACCCGGACCGCCGGGTCCGCCGGGGCCGGGGCCACCGGGGCCGGGACCGTGGAACACCGGACCGGGACCGCCCGGACCGCCGGGGCCGGGGCCGTGGAACACCGGGCCCGGACCGCCCGGACCGCCCATGAAGTGGCCGGGGGCGCCCGCCGGTTCGGGGACGCGCTCGGGCTCCGGGGCGTCGCCGTTCAGGGCCGGCCGGCGGGAGAACTGGGTGCGGTACAGCTCGGCGTACAGGCCGTCGAGGGCGAGCAGCTCGTCGTGGGTGCCGCTCTCCACGATCCGGCCCTCGTCGACCACCAGGATCTGGTCGGCGTCCCGGATCGTGGACAGCCGGTGCGCGATGACCAGCGAGGTCCGGCCGGCGAGGGCGGTCTTCAGCGCCCGCTGCAGCGCGGCCTCCGACTCGGAGTCCAGGTGCGCGGTGGCCTCGTCGAGGACGACGACGGGCGGTGCCTTCAGCAGCAGCCGGGCCATCGCGATGCGCTGCTTCTCACCGCCGGACAGCCGGTAGCCGCGGTCACCGACCATGGTGTCCAGGCCGTTGGGCAGCGACTCCACCAGCTTCCAGATCTGCGCCGCCCGGCACGCCTCGATCAGTTGCTGCTCGGTGGCGTCGGGGCGGGCGTACAGCAGGTTCTCGCGGATGGTGGTGTGGTACAGGTGCGAGTCCTGGGTGACCATGCCGACCGTGGCGTTCAGCGACTCCAGCGTCAGGTCCCGCAGGTCGTGGCCGTCGATGCGCACCACGCCCTCGTTCGGGTCGTACAGCCGGGGCACCAGGTGGGTCAGCGTGGTCTTGCCCGCGCCGGACGGGCCGACCAGTGCGGTCAGCTTGCCGGCGGGCGCGGTGAAGCTGAGGTCGCGCAGCGTCCAGTCGTTGTCCGTGTCGCGGTCGTGCGAGGGCATCGCGATGGATTCCAGGGAGGCCAGCGAGACGTCGGCGGCCTTCGGGTAGCGGAAGGACACGCCCTGGAACTCGATCTCGGGTGCCTCGACCTGCTCGCCCTGGGCCTTCGGCAGCGCCACGGCGCCGGGCTTCTCGGCGATCAGCGGCTTGAGGTCGAGCACCTCGAACAGCCGGTCGAAGCTGACCAGCGCGGTCATCGCGTCGGCCTGGGCGTTGGACAACTGCCCGACCGGGCCCATCAGCCGGGTGAGCAGGGTGGCCATGGCGACCAGGGTGCCGATCTGGAAGGAACCGTCGATCGCCAGCTTGCCGCCGATGCCGTATACGGCCGCGGTGGCGATCGAGCCGACGAACATGGTGGTGAGGAACAGCATCTTCATGGCGACGGAGTTGCGGACGCCGATGTCGCGTCCCCGGGCGGCCAGCTTCGCGTAGCCGCGGGTCTCCTTGTCGGGCCGGCCGTACAGCTTGGCGAGCAGCGCGCCGCTGACGTTGAAGCGCTCGTGCATCATCGAGCCCATGTCGGCGTTGGCCTGCATGTGCTGACGCACCAGTGCCTGCATCCGGCGGCCGATGAGCCGGCCGGGGAGGATGAAGAACGGCACGAGCAGCAGCGAGAAGAGCGTGATCGTCCAGGACAGGTAGAACATGGTCGCCAGGACGAAGACCATGGTCAGTCCGGCGGAGACGACCGTCGACAGCAGTTGGGTGACGGCCTGCTGGGCGCCGATCACATCGGTGTTGAGCCGGCTGACCAGGGCGCCGGTCTGGGCGCGGGTGAAGAAGGCCAGCGGCTGGCGCTGCACATGGTCGAAGACCTTGGTGCGCAGATCGTAGATCAGGCCCTCGCTGACCTGGGCGGAGTACCAGGACTCGCCGAGGCCCACGAGGGCGGCGACGGCCGCGAGGACCGCGACGGCCACGGCCAGCCAGACGACGACCGAGGTGTCCCCCGCCAGGATCCCGTCGTCGATCAGGTACTTGAGCAGCAGCGGCGGGGCGACCGCGCAGCCGGCGTTGAGCGTGGTGAGGACCAGGAGACAGCCTATGCTGCGGCGGTGCGGCCTGGTGTAAGGGAGAATCCGTTTCGCCGTGCCGGGCTTGGCTCGCTGATTCTTGATCGAGGAGTCGGGCCCGTCACTTCTGATGATCATCGGCCCTGGGCCACCCATCATGGCCACAGATACCACCTCTGTCTCGTAGTCACCGTCGGGTGGCCTTGGTTAGCGGGCCGCTTCGGATTTCCGCATGGCGTCGATGAGGCTTTGCGGACGCATATCCTGCCAGTTCTCCTCGATGTACGCCATGCACTCCTTTCGGTTGCTCTCGCCGAATGCCACCCGCCAGCCGGGCGGCACTTCGGCGAATGCGGGCCAGAGCGAGTGCTGGTTCTCTTTGTTCACCAGCACCAGGAAAGATCCGTTTTCGTCGTCGAACGGATTCGCCATCACTGCTCCCGTGGGTTTTTGTGCCGGAATAGGCGTGAAACACGCTAACCGAACCCCCGAACGACCAACAAGGCGTTGCCGGTCGGGCACCGCGGGCCGCGTATTACGGGAATTCACCGCGCGCACTTCCCGCGCGGTTTCGCGTCAGGATCACATGAACCCGGGTAGGGCGACAGCGTGTCCAAGTGCTCGATCCGAGCACTTGGACAGGAGCGGTGCCCCCGCCGGCGGGGGATTGCGACGGAGGCACCGCGGTCTAGAGGGTGACGCTACGTAGTCGCCAGGGCCTCCGTCGGAGGCAGCCGGGCGGCGCGTACGGCGGGGTAGAAACCCGCCAGGCCGCCGATGACGAGGGTGGCGCCGATACCGCCGGCCATGGCCCACAGCGGCACCACCGCGGCCCAGCCCTGATAGGCGGCGAATCCGACGGTGACCCCGATGCCGAGGAGGACGCCGCCCAGGCCGCCGAGGGCGGACAGCAGCAGGGCCTCGGCGAGGAACTGGGTGCGGATCTGCCCGCGGGTGGCGCCCAGCGCCCGGCGCAGGCCGATCTCGGAGCGCCGCTCCAGCACCGAGATGACCATGGTGTTGGCCACGCCGACGCCGCCGACCAGGAGGGCGACGCCGCCCAGGCCGAGCAGCAGTCCGCTCAGCGCGTCGTCGGTGGCGTGCTTGGCCGCCAGCGCGTCCGAGGGCCGGGAGACATCGGCCTCGTTGGGGCTCTCGGGGTTGGCGGTGGCGCCCAGTACGGCCTGGACGTCCTCGACCTCGGACTCCTCGGCGCGGGTGTAGATCGTCGTCGGGTAGCCGTCGAAGCCCAGCTTCTCCTCGGCGACGGACCAGCCGACCAGCGCGGACGAGTCCAGGTCGGGGACGAGTTCGTTGGGGGCGAGGATACCGACGACGGTGAACCAGCGGTTGCCGAGCCAGATCTGCACGTCCTGCCCGGTCTGGTGCACACCGAGCTGCTCCGCGGCCGACGAACCGAGCACGACGGCCGGGTACTTGCTGGTGGCACCGTTCAGCCACTGCCCGGTGGCGAGCTCGGCCCCGGTGGTCTCGGGCAGGTCGGTGCGGGCCGCGCTCACGGTGAGCCCCTTGGACTCCTCCTTGGGGATGCGGTCGTTGCGGTAGACCTTGGCGTCCGTGCCGCCCAGGGCGGAGACCGACTCGACGGCCGGGATGTTCCCGATCATCTCCACGGCCTCCTCGGGCAGATGGGCCTCGTCACCGCTGAGCGAGGTGCCGGGGCTGACCGTGAGCAGGTTGGTGCCGAGCGCCGCCAGCTTGCGGTTGAGGTCCTCCTGCGAGGAGGTGGAGATGCCCACCACGCCGATCATCGCGGCGATGCCGATGGCGATGCCCAGGGCCGACAGGAACACCCGCATGGGCCGGGAGCGCAGTCCCCAGCCGCCGACCCGGGCCACGTCGGCGGGGCTCAGCCGGGCGGCCTTGGGCCGGGGCGGCGGCGGCAGGTCGGCCCAGGGCCGGTCGGCCGGCGTGCGTTCCCTCGTCGGGTGCGGTGCGGTCATCGTGCGGCCCCTTCCGGCAGCGCGGCGGTGGTCACCGCGGCGGAGGCGGAGTCGTGCTCGATGAGGCCGTCCTTGACCCGGACCTCGCGCGGCAGGGACGCCGCGATGTCCCGGTCGTGGGTGATGACCACCACGGTGGTCCCGGCCTCGTGCAGTTCGTGCAGCAGTTCCATCACCACCGCACCGGACCGGGAGTCCAGCGCTCCGGTCGGCTCGTCGGCCAGCAGCAGCGGCGGATCGCCCACCACCGCGCGGGCGATCGCCACCCGCTGCTTCTCACCCCCGGAGAGCTGGTGCGGCTCGTGGTAGAGCCGGTGGCCCAGACCCACCCGGCGCAGCGCCCGTTCGGCGACCCGGCGGCGCTCGCGGCGCGGTTTGCCGCTGTAGAGCAGGCCGTCGGCGACGCTGTCGATGGCCGGGACGCCGCCGGCGAGGTGGAAGTGCTGGAAGACGAAGCCGATGGTGCCGGCCCGCAGCGCGGACAGCTCCCGGTCGGTCAGTTGCTCGACGTCGTGCCCGGTGATGCGGACCGTGCCGCCCGAGGGGCGGTCCAGGGTGCCCATGATGTTGAGCATCGTGGACTTGCCCGAGCCGGACGGGCCGACCACCGCGAGGAGTTCGCCGCGCTGGATCACCAGGTCGGCCGACCGGAGCGCGACGACATCGCCGTACGTCTTCGACACCCCGGTCAGCTCGACCACCGGATGGGTCAGGCCGGTCACTTCGGGACCCCCACGACCGTGCCCTCGGTGATGCCGGCGCCGGACACCTCGACCATGCCGCCCGCGAACATGCCGAGCTCGACCGGGCGGTACTGCGACTTCCCGTTCGTCACGACCTCCACGACGTATCCGCCGTCGCGTTCGGCCAGCAGGGCGTTGACCGGGACCGCCAGCACGTTCTCCCGGGTCTGGTCCTTCAGCTCCACGTCGACCGCGGCGGCCTGGTAACGGCCCAGCTTCTTCTGGTCCTTCACCTTCAGCTCCACGGGGAGGGTGGCCTCCTTGGAGGTGTCGGTGCCGGCCGAGGCGCCGTCGCTGTCCGGGGTGGTGGGGGTGCCGACGTCCGTCACCACGGCCTCGACCTCGGTGTCGTCGGGCAGGGTCACCGTGGCCTTGGTGCCCTTCTCCACCTGGTCCTCGTAGTCGACGTCGAGGTCGAGGGTGATCATGCGTTCGGTGCCGGTCCAGGTCAGGATGTCGCCGCTGACGGCGTCTCCCGGGGCGAGCTTCGCCTTGGCCACGCGCCGGGCGCCGTCGGCGACCACCGCGTCACCGGGGCCCACCGTCCCGGTCTCGTCCCGGCCCAGGTCGTCCTGCCACTCCTCGACGGCGGCGGCGGTGGTGGAGGTGTACTCGTCGTCCACCGTGAAGCCGTCGTAGCCGAGCTCGGAGAGGTTCTCCTCCAGCATCTTCACGTCGCTGCCCTCGCTGCCGTCGCTCAGCGTCCGGTACAGGGGCGTGGAGCCGTACAGCAGGGGGACCTTCTCCTGGTCGACCTTGTAGACGGTCTCGCCGCGGTCGATGACCGTGCCGTCGTCGGGCAGCCAGGTCACGATGCCCGCGCCGGCACCGCCTGCGGAGGAGTCGCCCTGCGCGGGCTGGCCGCCGGGGCTGGACTGGCCGCTGGACCCGTCGCCCGCGGCGGGGGCCCGTACGGCGGTCTCCTCGCCGTAGCCGAGGTTGCCGTCGACCGTCTCGGTGCTGGTCAGCGTGGTGCGCTGGACCTTCGCCGTGGCCACCGGGCCGGACGGGGCGGCGCTCGAACCCTCGTCGTCACCGCCGCCGCCCAGGGCCCCGGTGGCGGCCACGCCGGCCGCGGCGGCGACCGCGATCGCGATCAGCACGAGCAGGGTCGTACGGACCGGGCGGCGCCTGCGGGTGCTCTCCTCCGGGGCGTCGGGGGTGCCGGCTCCGTCGTGGTGCGCGGCGAGGACACCCGGTGGTTCGTCCGGTGTCCCGCCGGCCACCTCGGCGGAGTGGCGCAGTTCCAGGGAGCCGGGCGGATCGCCGGTCGCCTGCCTGCCGTCGGTCTCGTCGATGCTGGTCACTGGCCACCGCCCCTGCGGAGCATGAGGGAGCCGCCGGGGTTCTTGTCCATGCACTTCTGCTGGGCCTCGTTGAAGGCCGGGTCACCCGGGGAGACGCCGGCGGCCTCGGCGTCGACGATGAGCTGGCCGCCCTCGATCTTCGGGTCCTCCATCTTGGGCACGCCGTTCTCGCGCATGCACTTGGCCCACTCGGCGACCTTCGCGGAGTCGATCTCCCCGCCGCCCCGGGCCTGCTGGCCCTGCGGCATCAGGTCACGGCAGGCGTCCATGGCCTTCTGGAAGTCCGGGTCGTTGGGGTCGACGCCCTGACCCGGGACGATCTGCACCCGGCCGTTGCCGTCCTCCTTCGGGTCCGGGTAGTCGGGCACACCGTTCTCGCGCATGCACTTGGCGTGGGCGAGGGCCTGCTCGAACCCGCTCTTGGGAGAGGCACTGGTCGAACTCGACGCGTTGTCCGAGGAGTCGTCGTCGGAGCAGCCGGTGAGCAGGGCACCGACCAGGATCGCTGACGCGGCAAGCAGGGTGTGGGCGCTGAGGCGCTTGTGTGTGATGGGCATGGGAAAAGTTCTACGCGGCTTCCGGTCACACGGCGGATACAGCGCGGGGGGTTTCCAAAGGCCCTTCCCCGACCCGGGCCGCACCCCGTCCCACCTGGGGAAACGGCAGCGGGCCGCCGCCCGGTGACCTGGTGTGTCACCGGGTGGCGGCCCGTGATGGCCGTTTCGCTCCGTTTTCAACCGTGGCTGGTCTCGGTCACCAGCAGGGTGATCGCGCCGGTGGGGCATCTGCGGGCCGCGGCCCGCACGGAAGCGGCCTGCTCCGCGGCGGGCCGGGGCTCCAGCAGCAGTACCTTCCCGTCGTCCTCCGACTGGTCGAAGACCGCGGGCAGGAACAGCGCGCACTGGCCCGTACCGGCGCACCTGTCACGGTCGACACGTAGTTCCATGGTCCGTCCTCTCGCTGTCCGTCCGTCACCGCTCGTCCGGTGCCGTCACCGCTCGTCCGGTGCCGTCATCGCCGTGGCCTTCGTCGTCGCCGGGGTCCTCGTCGTCGCCGGGTGCGGGTCACCACTCGACCGGGAGGGTCTCGATGCCGTGCTGGGGTGCCAGCAGCCGGAAGCGCAGCTCCTCGGGGGGTACGGCGAGCCGGAGGCCGGGGAAGCGGTCGAGCAGCCCCCGGTAGGCGATCCGGAGCTGCATACGGGCCAGGGCGGCGCCGAGGCAGAAGTGGATGCCGTGTCCCAGGGCCATGTGGCTGCCGGGTTCCCGGGTGATGTCGAGGGTGTCCGGCGGCTCGCCGGGCGCGGTGGCGCGGTGCGCGGCGAACAGGGAACAGCCCACCACCTCGCCCTCCTTGATCACCTGGCCGCCGATGGTGACGTCCTCCAGGGCGGTGCGGGGCGAGGCGACGGAGACCACCGAGACGTAGCGCAGGAGTTCCTCGACCGCGTTCTCCATCAGCTCGGGCCGCTCGCGGAGCCGGCCGAACTGGTCGGGGTGGACCAGCAGGGCCAGCGCGCCCAGTCCCAGCATCTCCGAGGCGTTCTCCAGCTCGCCGGCGATCACCGACGAGCAGATGCCGGCGAGTTCCTGGTCGGTCAGGCCGCTGCCGTGCCGCTGGATCAGGGTGCTGAGCAGGTCCTCGCCGGGGTCGCGGCGCTTCTGCGCGACGATCCGGTCCATGTAGGCGTTGAACGCCTTGCGGGCCGCGGTCCGCTTCGGGCTGCGCCGGGCCGCTCTGATGTCCGTCATCCGCGCCAACTGGGGCAGGTCGTCGCGCGGTATGCCGAGCACCGCGCAGCCGACCAGGCCGGAGACCGGCCGGGCGAAGTGCTTCATCAGGTCGGCCGGGCGGCCGGCCTTCTCCAGGACGTCCAGTTGCCCGGTGACGATCCGCTCGATGGCGGGTTCCAGGGCGCGCATCCGGCGGACCGTGAAGTCCGGGGTGAGTTTCTGCCGCAGCTTGGTGTGTTCGGGCAGGTCGTACATGAGCAGGTTGCCCGGCTCGGGGCGGGGGCGGGGCAGGTCGGGGTTCTCCTGCGGCGGCCGGGTGCTGAACCGCTCGGTGTCGCCGAGGATCGCGCGCACCTCGTCACGCCCGACGGCGATCCAGTCGTACACCTCGCTGCCGGTGTTGCGGTAGACCGGTGTCCGGGCGGCGAGCTGGCCCAGTTCGGCGACGGGTTCGAGTATGTCCCGGCGTTTGTACACGGGGACGTCGGGCGGGTTCGACATGCAGGGGTCCCTTTCCTCTGCTCGTGCTCACTGCGTCCTGGGGGCGGTCCGGCGGGCTACCACTCCACGGGCAGCGACTCCATGCCGAAGGTGGCCAGCCTGGGCGACCGGAACCGCAGCTCCGCCGCCGGTACGCCGAGCCGCAGCCCGGGGAACCGCTGGAGCAGCGCGGCCAGCGCGATCCGCAGTTCCAGGCGGGCCAGCGCGGCACCGACGCAGTGGTGGATGCCGTGTCCGAAGGACATGTGGCCGGGGTTCTCGCGGGTCAGGTCGAGCCGGTCGTCGGCGGTGCGGTTGACCGACAGCAGGGAGCAGGTCAGGATCTGGCCCGCCTTGATGACGTGCTCGCCGATGGTGACGTCCTCCAGGGCGGTGCGCGGGGAGGCGATCGGCACCACGGTGGTGTAGCGGATGAGTTCCTCGACGGCGTTGTCCATCAGCTCCGGTTCGGCGCGCAGCCGTTCGGTCTGCTCCGGGTGGGTCAGCAGGGCCACCACGGCCAGGCCGATGGTGCCGGCCATGTTCTCCAGGCCGGCGGCGATGACGGAGGCGCAGATGCCGACCAGTTCCTTGTCGGTGACCTCGTCGCCGTGGTCGCGGATCAGCATGCTGAGCATGTCGTCGGTCTGGTGGCGGCGCTTCTGCTTCACGAACCGGGCCAGGTAGCCGTCGAAGGCGTTGGCCGCGGTGTTGCGGGCCTTGTGGCTGCCGTCGGCGCGGCGGCTGAGGTCCAGGGTGCGGGCCAGTTCGGCCTGGTCGTCCCGGGGGACGCCGAGGAGGGCGCAGCCGACCAGGCCGGGGATCGGCCAGGCGAAGTGCCGCATCAGGTCGGCCGGCCGGCCGGCGCGTTCCATGACGTCGAGCCGGTCCGCGACGATCTTCTCGATGAGCGGTTCCATCCGGCGCATCCGCCGGACGGTGAATTCCGGGGTCAGCATCCGCCGCAGCCGGGTGTGCTCCGGCGGGTCGTACATCAGCGGGTTGCCGATCTGCACCAGGCGCCGGGAGTCCTCCAGGCTCTCCGCGGGCGGCCGGGTGGAGAACCGGGCGGAGTCGCCGAGGATGCCCCGTACCTCGTCGTGGCCGGTGACCAGCCAGTCGTGGCGGCCGGGCGAGGTGTCGGGCACGAAGGGTGCCTCGACGCTCATGCGGGTCAGTTCGGGCTGGGGGTCGAGCCCGTCCCGGCGGTGGAGATCGAAGAAGTCGCCCGAGAACGACTCCACTGGCTTCGGCATGCGAGTCCCTTTCTGCGTGGCCCCGCGCGGGGGCCGTCCTGAGCGCGGTCGGAGGGGGCGGGGCACGGCGGGCCGCAGCGGCCGTGCCCCGCCGGCGGGTCAGTCCCGGGGGCGGCCGGTGGCGGGCCCGAGCTTGCGGGCGAGGACCTCGCCGACCACCGACACGCTCGCCGACTGGAGCATGTCGTTGTGGGTGACGGCGACTTCGTGCGTCTCCACGCTGCCCGCGGTGTAAGCCTTCCAGCTCTCCTCCGCGTCCAACAGGGGCATCTCCTCGGGCCGGTCCTCGGTGGCGGCGAACAGCAGCAGGTCGCCCTGGATGCGCCGGGGCCGGTGGTCCAGCGCCAGTTCGGCGAGGTGGCGCATGACCTGTTCCATGTTCTTCAGGAACGGGCCCGCCATGGCCGGGGTGGCGCCGGCCTCGTCGGGCGAGGTGCGCAGCGCCTGCTGTTCCGGTGCGCCGCGGCCCTCCCGGTCGGTCCCGGTGGCGTCCCCGTCGTGCAGGGTCCGGCCGGCGGCTCCCGGGTAGGCGTCCAGCAGGGCCACGAGGGCGACCTCCTCGCCCTGCTCCTCCAGGTGGGCGGCGACGGCCTGGGCGACGACGCCGCCGAAGGACCAGCCGAGCAGGTGGTAGGGCCCGCTGGGCTGCACCGTGCGGATCTGTCCGGCGTAGTCGGCGGCCATCTCCTCGATGCTGCCCGGCATGGTGTCGGGGTCGGTCAGGCCGCGCGCCTGGACGCCGTAGACCGGCTGGTCGTCCGGGAGATGCCGGAGCAGGGCCGCGTAGCCCCAGCTCAGTCCGGTGTTGTGGTGGAGGCAGAACAGCGGCGGGCGGTCGCCGGCGGTCCGCAGCGGCAGCAGCACCTCCAGGTCGTCCCGCTTGCGCAGGGCGCGCGGGGAGGCCGTGACGGCCTCGTCGAGGTCCTGGGCCCTGCCGCGTACGGTCACCAGGCCGGCGGTGGTCCGTCTGGCCCGCAGGCCGGTACGGAACATGCGGGCGCCGTCGGTCGCGAACGGGCAGGCGACGAAGTGCCCGGCGGTCGCCCCGGGGGCGTCCGCGTAGCCGCGGGCGAGGGAGACACCGGCCACGTAGACGTCGCCGACGACGCCGGCCGGGACCGGCCGCAGCCGCTCGTCCAGGACGTACACCCGGGTGTTGCGCACCGGAGTGCCGGTGGGCACCTCGGACGGCAGCGCCTCCTCGGGCGTACTGCGGTGGTCCAGCCAGGTGCCGCCGGTCTCGGGGGCGCCGAGGACGCTGAGCAGGCCGGTCCGCGGGTGTGCGGAGCGCCACCGTGCCGTGTCCTCGATGCTCGTGGGCTCGGCGGTGTCGAGCACGACGACCTCCTCCAGCGGTGTGGCCGTGCCCGGGTCGGTGACGGTGGGCAGCAGTTCCCTGCTGGTGACCAGGCGGGGGGCGCCGTTCCACCGGTCGGGGTGCCAGGGCGCGGGTGCCTCGTCCGCCGGGGGCAGTCCGAAGCGGACGGCGCCGCCCGCGGTGAGCGTGGCCAGGAGCGGGACCACCAGGTCGGCCGCCGCGACCCGGGTGTCCAGGAGCAGCCCCTGCGCGGTGTCGGCGGTGTCCTGGTGGTGGGTGATCTGGTTGACCAGGGCGCGGTGGTCGACCAGGACCCGGCCGGCCGGACCGGCGTCCACGACGAGCGCGGTGTGCCCGGGCAGCGGCGCCCGGCGCGGACCGGAGGCGTCCCGCGCCGGGTCCTGTCCCGCCTCGTCGTCGACGCGGAGGACGGGAACGGCGGTGCCGTCGCCGGGCAGTGCGGGGGCCGGGTCCGTGTGCGCGTCGGTGACCAGGGCGACGGGGCGGGCCGCGTCGGCCGTGTTCCAGGGCCGGCCGGGGTCCGTGAGCAGGGGCGCGGCGCCGGTCTTGAGGATGCCGAGCAGGGCGACGGCCAGCCGGACACCGGGTGCCATGGCGACCGTGACCACGTCGTCCGGTCCGGCACCCAGGCGGTGCAGCCGGTCGGCGACGCGCTCGGCGGCGGCGTCCAGGCGGCGGTAGGTGAAGGAGTCGTCCGCGTCGCTGACGCCGAGGGCGTCGGGCGTACGGGCAATCTGCCCGGCCAGCAGGTCCACCACGGTGGTGTCCGGTACCGGGGCCGCCGTGTCGTTCCAGGCGTCGACCAGTTGCCGGTGTTCGGACTCGCCGAGCAGGATGTCCAGCCCGCTCAGGGTGATGTCGGGGTCGGCACCGGCCTGGTCGAGGACGCGGACGAGGCGCCGGGCGAACGCCTCGGCGGTGGACCGGTCGAACAGTTCGGCGGCGTAGAGCAGGGTGCCGTCGAAGCCGTCCGGGGCGCCGTCGTCCTCGTGGCGTTCGGTGAGGCTGATCGACAGGTCCAGTTCGGTGGCGAGGACCTGCGGCGGCAGGGTGTCCGTGTTCAGTCCGGGCAGTTCGGAGGTGTCCCACTTCTCCGCCGCGTCGTCCAGTACTTCGAGCATGACCTGGAAGACGGGGTGCGCGGCCGTCGACGACGACAGGGAGAGCACCTCGACCAGGCGGTCGAAGGGCACGTCCTGGTAGAGCCCGGCCTCCTGGTCGGTCTCCCGGACCCGGCCGAGCATCTCGCGGAAGGTGGGGTCGCCGCCGCTGTCGGTGCGCAGCGGCAGCTTGCCGGCGAACGGGCCGACGACGCCTTCCAGGTCGCCGTCGGCGTCCACGCGGGGCAGTACCGTGCCGAGGGTCAGGTCGGTTCCGGCGCCGAGCCGGGCGAGGAGCATCGCCAGGGCCGCGTGCACCACCATGAAGGCCGTGGCGCCGATGGGTTCGGCCGCCTTCATGAGCCGCCGGTGCGTCTCGGCCGCCACCTCCACCGGCAGCGACCCGGCGACGTGGACGGGGTGCGGGGGCCGCGCCCGGTCCAGCGGCAGCGGGGTCTCGGCCGCCGCCCCGGCCAGGGCCTGGCGCCAGTAGGCGATCTGGTCGCCGATCAGGCTCTCGTCCTGCTCTTCGCCCTTGAGCAGTTCCCGCTCCCACAGGGCGTAGTGCGGGAACTGCAGGGGCAGGGGGGCGCGTTCCGAGGCGCGGCCCTCGCGGCGTGCGCCGTAGGCCGCCGCCAGGTCGCGGACGAGCAGGTCGGACGAGGCGTCGTCCACGCCGATCCGGTGCAGGACGAGCAGCAGTACGTGCTCGGTGTCCGACAGCGCGAACAGGTACGGCGCCCACGGCGTCTCCCGCGCGAGGTCGAACCGGTGCCCGGAGTGGGTGGCGAGGAGGGCGGGCAGCTCGTCCTCGGTCGCGGGGATCACCGGCAGCGCCGGGCGGGCGTCGTCGGGGTCCAGGAGGTGCTGGTGGAGTTCGCTGCCCACCTCGCCGACGAACCGGGTCCGCAGGATGTCGTGCCGGGCCGCCACGTCACCGAGCGCGGCCTGGAGCGCCTCCCGGTCGAGGGTGCCGCCGAGCCGCAGCGCGACGGTCGTCCGCTGGGCGGCGCTGCCGGGGTTGGCCCGGGCCTTGCGCCAGGTGCTGAGCTGGCCGGCGGTGACGGGCACGTCCTGGTCGTGGTCGACGGCGCGCAGCGGCGGGCGCACCTTGGAGCCGAGGAGCCGTGCCACGCCGATCGGGGTCGGCGCGCCGAAGAAGTCCTTCATGACCAGCTCGGCGCCGAGTTCGGTGCGGATGCGTCCGGCGAGGTGCATGGCGAGCGCGGAGTTGCCGCCGAGGTCGAAGAAGTTGGAGTCCGCGCCGACCCGGTCGACCTGGAGGACCTCGGCGAACAGGTCGCAGAGGATCGCCTGCACTTCGCCGACGGGCATCAGGGCGGAGGCGCGCTCGCCGAAGTCGGGCACCGGCAGCGCGTTCCGGTCCAGTTTGCCGTTGGCGGTCAGCGGCAGCGCGTCCAGGACCATGACGGCCGCCGGGACCATGTAGTCGGGCAGGGTCTTGCCCACGTGCTCGCGCAACTGCCCTTCGTCGAGGTCCTCGGCGCCGGAGACGACGTACCCGATGAGCCGCTGGTCGCCGGGGCGGTCCTCGCGGACGACGACGGCGGCCTGGGTGACCTCGGGGTGTGCGGCGAGCACGGACTCGACCTCGCCGGGCTCGACGCGGAAGCCGCGGATCTTGACCTGCTCGTCGGCACGGCCGGCGAACTCCAGCAGCCCGTCCGGCGTCCAGCGGGCCAGGTCGCCCGAGCGGTACATACGGGTGCCCTCGGCGAACGGGCAGGCGACGAACCGCTCGGCGGTCAGATCGGGCCGGTTGTCGTAGCCCCGGGCCAGGCCCGGACCGGCCACGTACAGCTCCCCCACCGCGCCGACCGGGGCCGGCTTGAGGAAGGCGTCCAGGACGAAGACCTGGGTGTTGCCGATGGGCGAGCCGATGGCCGGGGGCGCGTCCTCCGGGGTGATCCCCTCGTCCAGCAGCGTGGCCGTCGAGATGACCGTCGCCTCGGTCGGGCCGTAGGTGTTCCACACCCGGGCCCCGGCCTGCCAGCGGGCGGCCAGGTCGGAGGTGAGGCGTTCGGCGCCCAGCACCCAGTTGCCGACGCCGGGCACATCGGCCGGGTCCAGCACACCGAGCAGGGACGGGACGACGCTGGCGACCCGCACGCCGGCCGCGCGGATCATCTCGGCCAGCGCGCCGGGCTCGGTACGCTCCTCGCTCGACGCGATGGCGAGGGTGCCACCGCCGCCCAGCGTCACCGCCACGTCCAGCACGGCGGCATCGAAGCTGAACGACGCGAACTGGAGCGCCACCGTGCCGGGTTCCACGCCGAGCACCGGACGCATCGCCCCGGCGAGGTTGGCGATGCCCCGGTGGGCGACGGCGACGCCCTTGGGGCGGCCCGTGGAGCCGGAGGTGTAGATGACGTAGGCGAGCTGGTCCGGGTCCACGGCGGTGTGCAGCGGCTCCGCCGCTCCGTCGGCCGACTCCAGCAGCACCACCTCCGCGCCGGGCGGGACCTGGTCCGCCGTCTCCGCGGTGGCCAGCACCACCGACGCGCCGCTGTCACCGACCATGTAGGCGAGCCGGTCCGCCGGGTACTGCGGGTCCAGCGGTACGTAGGCGCCCCCGGCCTTCCACACCGCCAGCAGGGCCACCACCATGTCGACGCCGCGTGGCAGGAACAGGCCGACCCGGCTCTCCCGGCCCACACCGAGACCGGCCAGGTGCCGGGCCAGGCGCCCGGCGCGGGCGTCCAGCTCCGCGTACGTCAGGGCGTCGGCGCCGCCGCGTACCGCGGTGACGCCGGGGGTCCGCTCGGTCCAGTCGCGGAACAGCTCCAGCACGGTGTCCGCCGGGACCGGCCGGGCCGTGTCGTTCCAGTCGCGGACGACCCGGGCGCGCTCGGTGTCCTGGAGGACGTCGATGTCGCTGAGGCGGATCCGCGGGTCGGCGGCGATCTGCTCCAGCACCCGGGCGAACCGCCCGGCGAGGGCCTGTGCCGTCGCGTCGTCGAACAGGTCGGCGGCGTACAGGAAGCCACCGCCGAGGCCGGCCGGGGAACCGTCCGCCGCGCGCCGCTCGTTGAGCGTCACCGACAGGTCGAAGCGGGCCGGCGGCGCGGACTGCGGGGGCACCGCCTCCACGTCGAGGCCGGGGAGTTCCCAGCGGGCCTCGGGGACGTTCTGGAGGGCCAGCATGACCTGGAACAGCGGGTTCCGGGACGAGGACCGGGCCGGGTTCAGCTCGTCCACCAGCCGCTCGAACGGCACGTCCTGATGCGCGTACGCCGCCAGATCCGTCTCCCGCACCCGCGCCAGCAGCTCCGCGAAGGTCGGATCACCGCTCAAGTCGGTCCGCAGGACGAGGGTGTTGACGAAGAAGCCGGACAACTCCTCCAGTTGCGCGTCCGAGCGGCCCGCGATCGGTGTACCGAGCGGGATGTCCTCACCGGCACCCATCCGGGACAGCAGCACCGCCAGAGCGGCGTGGACCACCATGAACATGGTCGACCGACCCCGCGCGGCCAGCTCCACCAGCTTCCCGTGCGTCTCCGCGCCGACGTCGACCGGAGCGAGACCGCTGCGGAAGGACGGCGTGGCGGGGCGGGGCCGGTCGGTGGGCAGGACGAGTTCCTGCGGCGCGCCCGAGAGCGCGGTGCGCCAGTGGTCGAGCTGCGCGCGGATCAGGCTGTCGGGGTCGTCCAGATCGCCGAGGACCTCGCGCTGCCACAGCGCGTAGTCCGCGTACTGCACGGCCAGCGGACGCCACCCCGGCTCACCGCCCGTGCGGCGGGCCGTGTACGCGGCCTCCAGATCCCGCGCCAGCACGCCCATCGACCAGCCGTCCGAGGCGATGTGGTGCGTGACCAGCAGCAGCACGTACTCGTCGGCGCCCAGCTTCAACAGGCGCACCCGCCACGGCAGATCGACGCGTACGTCGAAGCCGCGCCCGGCGTGTTCCGCCATCACCTCGCGCCAGTCCTCGGCCGCGCCGACCTCCACGGTCACCAGCGGCGGCCGGCCGACCTCGCCCTCCAGCACCCGCTGGTACGGCACGCCCTCCACGTCCGGGAAGACCGTCCGCAGGCTCTCGTGCCGGTCCGCGACATCGCCGAGGGCCGCCTCCAGCGCCTCGACGTCCAGTTCGCCGGTGATGCGCAGGGCGAGGGGGAGGTTGTAGGCGCCCGCGGCGGCGGAGCCGGGTTCGTCGGCGTCCATGCGGTTCAGCAGCCACATCCGGTGCTGGGCGAAGGACAGGGGCAGCCGTTCCGGGCGTTCCCGCCGTGCCAGCGGCACCCGTGAGCCGTCGTCGGTGGCGTCGATCACCCGTGCCACCCCGGCCACGGTCGGCGCGGTGAACAGGTCGCGGATGCTGATCTCCGCCTCCAGCACCGACCGCACCCGGGCGATCAGCCGCATCGCCAGCAGCGAGTCACCGCCGAGGTCGAAGAACGACGCCTCCGCGCCGACCCGTTCCAGTCCCAGCACCTCGCCGAACAGGCCGCTGAGGACCACTTCGGTGGGTGTCTCGGGGGCGCGGCCCTCGGCCGACGCGGTCAGCTCGGGGGCGGGCAGGGCGGCGCGGTCGAGCTTGCCGTTGGCGGTCAGCGGCAGGGCGTCGAGGACCATCACGGCCGCCGGGACCATGTAGTCGGGCAGGCGGTGTCCGGCGTACTCGCGCAGCGCCGCCGTGTCGAACTCGGTGCCGCCGCCGACGGGGACGACGTACCCGGCGAGCCGCTGGTCGCCGGGGCGGTCCTCGCGGACCACGACGGCGGCCTGGGCGACCTCGGGGTGCGCGGCGAGCACGGACTCGACCTCGCCGGGCTCGACGCGGAAGCCGCGGATCTTGACCTGCTCGTCGGCACGGCCGGCGAACTCCAGCAGCCCGTCCGGCGTCCAGCGGGCCAGGTCGCCCGACCGGTACATACGGGTGCCCTCGGTGAACGGGCAGGCCACGAACCGCTCGGCGGTCAGATCGGGCCGGTTGTCGTAGCCCCGGGCCAGGCCCGGACCGGCCACGTACAGCTCCCCCACCGCGCCGACCGGGGCCGGCTTGAGGAAGGCGTCCAGGACGAAGACCTGGGTGTTGCCGATGGGCGAGCCGATGGCCGGGGGCGCGTCCTCCGGGCCGATGCCCTCGGGGAGCAGTGTGGCCGTGGAGATGACGGTGGCCTCGGTCGGGCCGTACGTGTTCCACACCCGGGCCCCGGCGCGCCAGCGGGCGGCCAGGTCGGGGGTCAGGCGTTCGGCGCCCAGGACCCAGTTGCGTACGCCGGGTACCTCGGCCGGGTCGAGCACGCTCAGCAGGGACGGGACGACGCTGGCGACCTGGACCCCGGATCTGCGGATCATCTCGGACAGGGCGGCGGGTTCGGTACGTTCCTCGCTGGTGGCGATGGCGAGGGTGCCACCGCCGCCGAGGGTGACCGCCACGTCGAGGACCGCCGCGTCGAAGCTGAACGAGGCGAACTGGAGCGCTACCGTGCCGGGTTCGACGCCGAGGACCGGGCGCATCGCCTCGGCCAGGTTGGCGACTCCGCCGTGCGCGACCGCCACACCCTTCGGCCGGCCCGTCGAACCGGAGGTGTAGATGACGTAGGCGAGCTGGTCGGGCGTCACCTGTCGGTCCAGCGGTTCCGCCGGACCCTCGATCGACCGGTCGACCAGCACCACGTCGATGCCGGACGGAACCAGCTCGGTCGTGGCCGACTCGGCCAGCACCACCGACAGACCACTGTCGGTGATCATGTAGGCGAGCCGGTCCGCCGGGTACTGCGGGTCCAGCGGTACGTAGGCGCCCCCGGCCTTCCACACCGCCAGCAGGGCCACCACCATGTCGACGCCGCGCGGCAGGAACAGGCCGACCCGGCTCTCCGGGCCGACGCCGAGGCCGGTCAGGTGCCGGGCGAGGGTGTTCGTCCGGGCGTCCAGTTCGGCGTAGGTCAGGGTCTCGGAGCCGCCGCGCACGGCGACGGCCTCCGGGGAACGCTCCACCCAGCTCCGGATCAGCTCGGGGACCGTGTCCGACGGCACCGGTCGGCGGGTGTCGTTCCACAGCTCGGTGACGAGGGCGCGCTCGGACGCCTCCAGGACGTCGATGTCGCTGAGCCGGATCCGCGCGTTGACGGCGACCTGTTCCAGGACCCGGGCGAGGCGCCCGGCCAGGGACCGTGCCGTGGTCTCGTCGAAGAGGTCGGCGGCGTAGAGGATGCCGCCGCCGAGGCCGGCCGGGGAACCGTCCGGTGCGCGCCGCTCGTTGAGCGTCACGGACAGGTCGAAGCGGGCCGGGGGCGCGGACTGCGGGGGCACCGCCTCCACGTCGAGGCCGGGGAGTTCCCAGCGGGCCTCGGGGACGTTCTGGAGGGCCAGCATGACCTGGAACAGCGGGTTCCGGGAGGACGACCGCACCGGGTTCAGCTCGTCCACCAGCCGCTCGAACGGCACGTCCTGATGCGCGTACGCGGCCAGGTCGGTCTCCCGCACCCGGGCCAGCAGCTCCGCGAAGGTCGGGTCGCCGCTCAGGTCGGTGCGCAGGACGAGGGTGTTGACGAAGAAGCCGGACAGCTCCTCCAGTTGCGCGTCCGAGCGGCCCGCGATCGGTGTGCCCAGCGGGATGTCGTCGCCCGCGCCCATCCGGGACAGCAGCACCGCCAGGGCCGCGTGGACCACCATGAACATCGTCGACCGGCCCCGCGCGGCCAGCTCCACCAGCTTCCCGTGGGTCGCCGCGTCCACGCCGACGGGTACCGCGCCGCTGCGGAACGACGGGAGCGCCGGGCGCGGCCGGTCGGCCGGGAGCGCGATCTCCTGGGGGCTGCCGGCCAGGGTGTCCCGCCAGTGGGCGAGCTGGTCGCTGATGAGGCTCTTGGGATCGTCGAGGTCGCCGAGGACCTCGCGCTGCCACAGCGCGTAGTCCGCGTACTGCACGGCCAGCGGACGCCAGCCCGGCTCACCGCCCGTGCGGCGGGCCGTGTACGCGGCCTCCAGATCCCGCGCCAGCACGCCCATCGACCAGCCGTCCGAGGCGATGTGGTGGGCGACCAGCAGCAGCACGTGGTCGTCGGCGCCCAGCTTCAGCAGCCGGGCCCGCCACGGCAGGTCCACCCGCACGTCGAAGCCGCGCCCGGCCTGTTCGGCGAGGACCTCGCGCCAGTCCTCGGCCGGGTCCACCTCCACCGTCACCAGCGGCGGTCGGCCCGCCGGGCCCTCCAGCACCCGCTGGTAGGGCACCCCGTCCACGTCCGGGAAGACCGTCCGCAGGCTCTCGTGCCGGTCCGCGACATCGCCGAGGGCCGCCTCCAGCGCCTCGATGTCGGGTGCGCCGGTGAGGCGGAGGGCGAAGGGGAGGTTGTAGGCGCCCGCGGCGCCGGAGCCCGCTTCGGAGTCCGCCATCCGGTTGAGGAACCACATGCGCTGCTGGGCGTAGGACAGCGGCACCCGCTCGGGGCGTTCCACCGCCCGCAGCGGGACGCGCGCGGCGGAGTCGGCGGCGTCGATCAGGCGTGCCGCGGCGGCGACCGTGGGCGCGGTGAACAGGTCGCGGATGCCGATCTCCGCCTCCAGCACCGACCGCACCCGGGCGATCAGCCGCATCGCCAGCAGCGAGTCACCGCCGAGGTCGAAGAACGACGCCTCCGCGCCGACCCGTTCCAGCCCCAGCACCTCGCCGAACAGGCCGCTGAGGACCTCCTCGGTCGGGGTGGCGGGGGCGCGGCCGGTGCGGGCCGCGAGGTCGGGGGCGGGCAGGGCGGCGCGGTCGAGCTTGCCGTTGACCGTGAGCGGGAGGGCGTCCAGGGTGACGACCGCCGCGGGGACCATGTACTCGGGCAGGTGGCCGCCGGTGGACTCGCGCAGGGCCGCGGTGTCGAGGGTGCGGCCGGGGTGGGCGACGACGTAGGCGACGAGCCGCTGGTCGCCGGGGCGGTCCTCGCGGACCACGACGGCGGCCTGGGCGACCTCGGGGTGCGCGGCGAGCACGGACTCGACCTCGCCCAGTTCGACGCGGAAGCCGCGGATCTTGACCTGCTCGTCGGCACGGCCGGCGAACTCCAGCAGCCCGTCCGGCGTCCAGCGGGCCAGGTCGCCCGAGCGGTACATGCGGCCGCCGTCGGCGAACGGGCAGGCGATGAACCGCTCGGCGGTCAGGCCGGGACGCTGGTCGTAGCCCCGGGCCAGGCCCGCGCCCGCGACGTACAGCTCGCCGACCGCGCCGACCGGGACGGGGCGCAGGAAGGCGTCCAGGACGTAGACCCGGGTGTTGCCGATGGGTGAGCCGATCGGCGGCGGGGCGTCGTCGGCGCTGAGGCCCTCCTTCAGGGGGGTGGCCGTGGAGATGACGGTCGCCTCGGTGGGGCCGTAGGTGTTCCACACCCGGGCCCCGGCGCGCCAGCGGGCGGCCAGCGGGGCGCTGAGGCGTTCGGCACCGAGGACCCAGTTCTCGACGCCGGGGACGGTTTCCGGCTCCAGGACGCCGAGGAGGGACGGGACGACGCTGGCGACCTGGACGCCGGCCGTGCGGATCAGCTCGGCGAGGGCGCCGGGCTCGGTGCGTTCCTCGGCGGTGGCGATGGCGAGGGTGCCGCCGGCTCCGAGGGTGACGGCGATGTCGAGGACGGCCGCGTCGAAGCTGAACGAGGCGAACTGCAAGGCCACCGTGCCGGGTTCGACGCCGAGCACCGGGCGCATCACCTCGGCGAGGTTGGCGACCCCGCCGTGGGCGACGGCCACGCCCTTGGGGCGGCCGGTCGAGCCGGAGGTGTAGATGACGTAGGCGAGCTGGGCCGGGTCGGGGAGTGTGCCGAGCGGTTCGGCGGACTCCTCGGGCGGCTCGTGCACCAGGACCACGTCCACGCCGTCCGGGACCTGTCCGGCCGTGCCGGGGGTGGCCAGCACCAGACGGGCGCCGCTGTCGTCCACCATGTAGGCGATCCGGTCGGCCGGGTACTCCGGGTCCAGCGGTACGTACGCTCCCCCGGCCTTCCACACCGCGAGCAGGGCGGTGACCATGTCGACGCCGCGGGGCAGGCAGAGGCCGACCCGGCTCTCCGGGCCGACGCCCAGTCGGGCGAGGTGCCGGGCGAGGCGGTCGGCCCGCGCGTCGAGTTCGCCGTAGGTGAGGGCCTCGGCGCCGCCGCGTACGGCGAGTGCGTGGGGGGTGCTCGCGGCGCGTGCGGTGAACAGCTCCAGCGCGGAGCGGGCCGGTACGGGGCGTGCGGTGTCGTTCCAGCGTTCGGTGACCAGGGCGCGTTCCGCCTCGCTCAGCAGGTCCACGTCCGCGACCGTGGCGCCGGGGTCGGCGGCGATCCGGGTCAGCACCCGGACCAGGCGTTCGTGGACGGCCCGCGCGGCGTCCTCGTCGAAGACGTCCAGGCGGTGGTCGAGCTTGCACTCCATCCGGTCGTCGCCGGGGACGACCAGCAGGGTGAGCGGGTAGTGCGCGGACTCCTGGGCGCCGGCGAAGCCGATGGCGAAGCTGGTCTCGGTGGGCGGGTCGGTGGGGGTGCGCGGGTAGCTCTCGTAGACGACGAGGGTGTCGAAGGTGGCGCCGGGGCCGGCCACCCGTTGCACCTCGGGCAGCCCGAGGTGCTGGTGGGACATGAGCGCGGACTGGCGTTCCTGGAGGTCGGTGAGCAGGTCGAGGAGGGGCCTGCCGCCGTCCAGGGCGACGCGTACCGGCAGGGTGTTCATGGTCAGGCCGACCATCGACTCGACGCCGGGCAGGTCGGTGGGGCGGCCCGCCGAGGTGGCGCCGAACACCACGTCGCGGCGGCCGGTGAGCCGGGCCAGGACCAGCGCCCAGGCGCCCTGGACGACGGTGTTGACGGTGAGGTCGTGGCGGCGGGCCAGCGCGGTCAGGCCCTGGGCGACGTCCTGGGGTATCTCCGCGCTCAGGGTGCCGAAGGCGGCGGTCGTGCCGGGCGGGCCGGCCGGTGCCACCAGGGTGGGCTCGTCGGCGCCGGCCAGTTCCGCGCGCCAGGCGGCGCGGGCGGCGTCCTTGTCCTGCCGGTTCAGCCAGGCCAGGTAGTCGCGGTAGGAGGTGGTGGGGGGCAGCCCGTCGGTGGTGCCGCCGGCCTGGTAGGCGGCGTACATCTCGTTGATGAGGACGGGCAGGGACCAGCCGTCCATGAGGATGTGGTGGCTGGTGAGGACCAGGTGGTGCCGGTCGCCGGGGAGGCGGATCAGGAGCAGCCGCAGCAGGGGCGCGGTGGCCAGGTCGAAGCGGCGTTCCTGTTCCTCGGCGGCCAGCTTGTCGCGGGCGGCGCGGGCCTCGGCCTCGGGCAGGGCCGAGAGGTCGGCCTCGCGCCAGGGCAGGGTCACCTCCCGGGCGATGACCTGGACCGTCTGCCCGGAGGTGCGGCGCCGGAAGCCGGCCCGCAGCACGGCGTGCCGGGCCAGCAGGGCCTCCCACGATCTGCGCAGCCTGCCGGCGTCGACCGGTCCGGTCAGTTCGAGGGTCCGCTGGCCCTGGTAGGCGTCGGGTCCCTGGTCGTCGAAGGTGGCGTGGAACAGCATCCCCTCCTGCAACGGCGACAGCGGCCACACGTCTTCGACATGGGATCGGGTCATCGCTTGTCTTCTCCTCACAACGACTGGTTCTGCAGCGGGACTGACTGTTCTTCGGCGAACTCGGCTTCCAGGTCGTCCACTTCGTCCTGGGCCAGGGCGAGGAGGGGGAAGTCGGAGGGGGTGTGGCCGCCGGCGGCGGGGTCGGTGGTGTGGGCGGCGAGCCCGGCGAGCAGTTCGAGCCAGGTCCGGCCGAGCCGTTCCGCCCGGTCCTCGGTGAGCAGCTCGCCGGGCCAGCTCAGGGTGACGGTCAGCTCGGTCCCGTGGGGGGCGTCCCGGACGACGGCGACCGCTTCCAGGGCGTGCGCGGCGGGCCGGTCCGGGTGGCCGGACCCGCCGACCGCGTGTTCCCCGGCCGGCTGCCAGGGGCGGACGGGTCCGGAGGGGCCGCCGGCGGGGAACCGGCCCAGGTAGTTGAAGCCGATCTGCGGTGCGGGCAGCGCGGCCAGCACGGGGGCGGTCTCGGGGTTGAGGTGGCGCAGCAGGCCGTGGCCGAGTCCGTCGCCCGGCACCTTCTGGAGCTGGTCCTTGACGGTCTTGAGCAGGGCGCCGGCCGCCGCCGTCCCGGTCCTGGCCCGGGGCAGGTCCAGGCCGGTCAGGTCGAGCCGGGCCGGGTGGCCGCTGGTGAACCAGCCCACGGTGCGGGAGAGGTCGGCTCCGTCCAGCGGTTCGCGGCCGTGGCCCTCGATGTCGACCAGGACCCCGGGGTCGGTGCCCGGCCGCCAGTGGGCGACGGCACCGGCCAGCGTGGCCAGCAGCACCTCGTGGACACCGCAGTGGAAGAGGGCGGTGGTCCGTGCGGTGAGCGTGGCGGCCTGCTCCGGCGGTACCGTCCAGGAGCGGGCCCGCAGGGTGCGGGCGGTGTCCCGGGCGGGGTCCAGCGCGCGCCCGCCCAGGGTGGGTTCGGGGCGGCCCAGCAGGGCGGTCCAGTCGTCGAGTTCGGCGCGGCGCCGCTCGCCGCGGGCCTGTGCGGTGAGCAGGCCCGCCCAGCTCCGGAACGAGGTGCCCACCGGGTCCAGCTCCGGTGCCCGGCCGGCCGCCGCGGCCTCGCAGGCGGCCTGGAGGTCGGGCAGCAGGATCCGCCACGACACCCCGTCCACCGCGAGGTGGTGCACGACCAGCACCAGCCGCCCCACCCGGTCCGGTCCGGCGTCCAGCCAGACCGCCCGCAGGACCGGCCCGGTGCGGGGGTCGATCTCCTCGGCCGCCGCCCGGGCGGCGTCCCCGGCCAGTTGGTCCAGGTCGGTGTCGGCGGCGGTGGCGGCGTCGACGCGGGAGACCAGCGTCGCCGCGTCCACCGAGCCGCGCTCACCGACCGTCAGCACCGGCCCGTCCGCCCCCTCGGGGGTGACGACCCGGGCGCGCAGCATGTCGTGGGTGTCGAGTACGGCGCTCAGGGCGGCGGTCAGCGTCCGGGTGCCGAGGTCCGCCGGGGCGCCGACGACCGACCACTGGGTGAACCGGGCGGCGGTCGCCCAGGGCCCCTCGGCGCGCATCGCCGGGGTCCACGGCACCTCGCCGGTGCCCACGTCGGCGATGTCCGCGCGGTCCGCGCCGGCCGCCTCCACCACGCGGGCGAGCCGCTCGGGCGTCTTGTGCTCGAACACCTGCCGGGGGGTGATCGTCCAGCCCGCGCGCCGGGCCCGGGACGCCAACTGCATCGACATGATGGAGTCGCCGCCCAGTTCGAAGAAGGACGCGTCGGCGCCGACCCGTGCCACGCCGAGGACCTCGGCGAACAACTCGCACAGGGCCGTCTCCAGCGGCCCGCGCGGGGCCCGTCCGGCGCTGTCGCCGCCGTACTCGGGGGCGGGCAGCGCCGCCCGGTCGACCTTGCCGTTCACCGTCAGCGGCAGCGCGGCCAGCGGCACGATCGCGGACGGCACCATGTACTCGGGCAGCAGGCGGGCGGCGTGCTCGCGGAGCTGCCGGGCGTCGGTCTCCGGGACGACGTAGGCGACGAGCCGCCGGTCCCCGGGCCGGTCCTCCCGTACGACGGCGGTGGCCTGGGTGACGCCGGGGTGCGCGGCGAGCACCGACTCGACCTCACCCATCTCCACCCGGAAGCCGCGGATCTTGACCTGTTCGTCGGCGCGGCCGGCGAACTCCAGCGATCCGTCGGCCGTCCAGCGGGCCAGGTCCCCGGAGCGGTACATCCGGCCGCCCTCGGTGAACGGGCAGGCCACGAACCGCTCGGCGGTCAGGCCGGGACGCTGGTCGTAGCCGCGGGCCAGCCCGGCGCCGGCCACGTACAGCTCGCCCGTGGTACCGGGCGGGACGGGGCGCAGGGTGTCGTCCAGGACGTAGACCCGGGCGTTGCCGATGGGCGGTCCGATGGGCGGGGGCGCGTCCTCCGCGCCGATGCCGTCGGGGAGCAGGGTGGCCGTGGAGATGACGGTCGCCTCGGTGGGCCCGTAGGTGTTCCAGACCCGGGCCGTGGCCCGCCAGCGGGCGGCCAGGCCGGCGCTGAGCCGTTCGGCGCCCAGCACCCAGTTGCGCACGCCGGGCACCTCGGCCGGGTCGAGGGCGCCCAGGAGGGACGGGACGACGCTGGCGACCTGGACCCCGGTGTCGCGGATCATCCGGGTGAGCGCGGCGGGTTCGGTGCGCTCCTCGGCGGTGGCGATGGCGAGGGTGCCCCCGCCGCCGAGGGTGACCGCCACGTCGAGGACCGCCGCGTCGAAGCTGAACGAGGCGAACTGGAGGGCCACCGTGCCGGGTTCGACGCCGAGGACCGGGCGCATCACCTGGGCCAGGTTGGCCACCCCGGCGTGTTGGACGGCCACGCCCTTGGGGCGGCCCGTGGAGCCGGACGTGTAGATGACGTAGGCGAGCCGGGCCGGGTCGGCGGCGGTGTCCAGCGGCACGTCCGGCCCGTCGGCGGGCCGGTCCAGCAGGACCGACTGCACCCCGTCCGGCACCCGGGCCGCCGTCGCGGAGGTGGCCAGCACCAGGGCCGCGCCGCTGTCCTCGACCATGTAGGCGAGCCGGTCCGCCGGGTACTCCGGGTCCAGCGGCACATAGGCGCCCCCGGCCTTCCACACGGCCAGCAGCGCCACCACCATGTCGACGCCGCGCGGCAGGCACAGGCCCACCCGGCCGGCGCCCGCCAGCGACCGGGCCAGCCGGCCGGCCCGGGCGTCCAGCTCCGCGTACGTGAGCGACTCGGCGCCCGCGCGCACCGCCACCGCGTCCGGTGTGCGCGCCACCCACTGCCGGAACAGGTCCAGCACGGTCCCCGGGGCCACCGGCCGCCCGGTGTCGTTGAACCGCTCGACCACCTGGGACCGCTCGGCCGCGTCGAGCAGGTCGATGTCGGCGACCCGGGCGTCCGGGTCGGCCACCAGGTGTTCCAGGACGCGGACGAGGCGGTGCCCGATGCGGGTCGCGGCCTCCTCGTCGTACAGGTCGGGCCGGTGGGTGACCACGATCTGCAGGGCGTCCTCGGGGACGATGCCCAGGGTGAGGGGGAAGTTGGTCGCCTCGTGGGTGTCCATGCCGAAGAAGGTGAGGGCGTCCGGGTCGGGTTCCCCGGCCGGGGGGCGCGGATAGTTCTCGTACACCATGAGGGTGTCGAAGGTGGCGCCCGGTCCGGCGATCCGCTGGATCTCGGCGAGGCCGAGGTGCTGGTGGGCCAGGAGCGCGGACTGGCGGGCCTGGAGGCCGGTGAGCAGCTCCAGGACCGGGCGGGCGCTGTCGAGGGTGACGCGGACCGGCAGGGTGTTGATGAGCAGCCCGACCATCGACTCCACCCCGGGCAGTTCGGGCGGGCGGCCGGCCACGGTGGTGCCGAAGACCACGTCGTCGCGGCGGGTGAGCCGGGCCAGCACCAGCGCCCAGGCGCCCTGGACGACGGTGTTGACGGTCAGGCCGTGCCGGCGGGCCAGGTCGGTCAGCGCTCCGGTGGTGGCCGTGGAGAGCCCGACCCGGGTGTCGCGCGGGAGGACGGCGGCCCGCGCGGGGTCGGCGGGTGCCACGAGGGTCGGCTCCTCCAGGCCGGCCAGTTCGGCCCGCCAGGCGGCGCGGGCCGCGTCCTTGTCCTGGCGGTGCAGCCAGGCCAGGTACTCGCGGTAGGAGGCGACGGGCGGCAGCACGCGGACGTCGCCGCCGGCCTCGTACACGGTGGCGAGCTCGTCCAGCAGGACGGGCATCGACCAGCCGTCCATCAGGATGTGGTGGGTGGTCACGACCAGCCGGTGGCTGCGGTCGCCGAGGCGGACCAGCAGCAGCTTCAGCAGCGGGGGGACGGCCGGGTCGAGGCGCTGCGCGCGTTCGGCGGCGGCGAGTCTTCGGACCTCGGCGTCCGGGTCGGGCCCGGGGTGCCCGGAGAGGTCGGCCTCGCGCCAGGGCAGGGCGACCTCGCGGGTGATGAGCTGGACGGCCTCGCCGGTCTTGCGCTGGTGGAAGCTGGCCCGCAGGGCGGCGTGGCGGCCGAGGAGGGCTGCCCAGCAGGCGCGGTAGCGGGCGACGTCGAGGGGGCCTTCGATGCCGATGATCGACTGCATGCCGTAGACGTCGGGGCCTTCGTCGTCGTAGGCGGCGTGGAACAGCATCCCCTCCTGGAGGGGCGACAGCGGCCACACTTCCGCGAGGGCGGAGCCCTTGGCGGGTGTTGAAGACTTCACAGGGACCGTCCTCCATCGAGTTCTTCTGCTATCGCTTCGAGTTCGTCGACTTCGTCCTGTCCGAGTTCGAGGAGCGGGAAGTCGGAGGGGGTGTGGCCGCCGGCGGCCGGGTCGGTGGTGTGGTCGGCGAGGCCACCGAGCAGGTCCAGCCAGGTCCGGCCGAGGCGTTCCGCGTCGTCGTCCGTGAGCAGGGCCGCCGGCCAGCCCAGGGTGATGGTCAGTTCCGGGCCCTCGGGGGTGTCGGTGACGACGGCGGTGGCGTCCAGGGCGTGCATGGCGGGCATGGCCGGGTCGACGGCGCCGCCGAGGGCGGTGTCCCCGGCGAGCTGCCAGGGGCCGACCGGGCCGGTGCGGGTGCCGGCGGTGAACCGGCCGAGGTAGTTGAAGCCGATCTGGGGGCTGGGCAGGGCGGCCAGCACGGGGGCGGACTCGGGGTCGAGGTGGCGCAGCAGTTCGTAGCCGAGTCCGTCGCCGGGGACGGCCTGCGCCTGTTCCTTGACGGCCTTGAGCAGGTCACCGGCGGCGGGCCGGCCCGCGAGGGCGGCGTCGAGGTCGGTGTCCCCGGTGCTCAGCCGGACGGGGTGGCTGCTGGTGAACCAGCCCACCGTGCGGGAGAGGTCGACTCCTTCCATGGGTTCGCGGCCGTGTCCCTCGACGTCCACGAGGACGTCGGTCGCGGTGCCGGGCCGCCAGTGTGCGACGGCACCGGCCAGGGTGGCCAGCAGCACCTCGTGGACACCGCAGTGGAAGAGGGCCGTGGTGGCCCCGGTGAGGGTGGCGGAGCGGTCGGCGGGGACGGTCCAGGAGCGGCGGCGCAGGGTGCCGGCGGTGTCCCGGGCGGGGTCCAGCGGCCGTCGGCCGAGGGTGGGTTCGCCGTGCCGGAGCAGGGCGGTCCACGCGTCCAGTTCGGCGCGGCGCTCGCTGCCGCGGGCCTGTTCGGCGAGGAGGTTCGCCCAGCGGCGGAACGAGGTGGGCACCGGGTCGAGTTCGGGCCGCCGGCCGGCCGCCACCGCCTCGCAGGCGGCCTGGAGGTCGGGCAGCAGCACCCGCCACGACACCCCGTCCACCGCGAGGTGATGCACCACCAGCACCACCCGCCCCACCCGACCGGGACCGGCATCGAGCCACACGGCCCGCACCACCACCCCCGCCCCCGGATCGAGCAACTCCACGGCCTCCCGCGCCGCATCCCCCGCCACCCGGTCCAGCGACTCCTCCGATACGCCGGTGGCGTCGACCCGGACGACCAGCGCCCCCGCATCGACCGCACCCCGCTCCCGCACCGTCAGCACCGGCCCGTCCGCACCGGCGACCACCTGCGCCCGCAGCATGTCGTGCGCGTCCACCACCGCACCCAGCCCGGCCGCCAGCGTCCCGGTACCGAGCCCGGCCGGCGCACCGACCACGGTCCACTGCGCGAACCGGGCTCCGGCGCTCTGGGCGCCGAGGGCGCGCATCACCGGCGTCCAGGGGACCTCGCCCACGCCGATGTCCTCGGGGGCGTCCGCACCGCCGCCGGCGGCGGCCACGACCAGGGCGAGCCGCTCGGGCGTCTTCTCCTCGAAGACCTGCCGGGGCGTGAGCACCCAGCCCGCCCGCCGGGCCCGGGACGCCAACTGCATCGACATGATCGAGTCGCCGCCGAGGGTGAAGAAGTCGTCCTCCACGCCGACCCGTTCCAGGCCGAGCACCTCGGCGAACAGGGCGCACAGCGCGGCCTCGGTGTCCGTCCTCGGCTCCCGCGCGGAGACCAGTCCGCCGAAGTCCGGGGCGGGCAGCGCGGCCCGGTCGACCTTGCCGTTGACGGTCATGGGCAGGTGGTCCAGCGGCATGACGGCCGCCGGCACCATGTACTCGGGCAGGGCCGCGGCGACGTGCTCGCGCAGCTCGGTCCGCAGGGCGTCCAGCGGCTCGCCGCCGGTGGTGTCGGTGACCACGTAGGCGACCAGGCGCTTGTCGCCGGGCCCGTCACCGGAGGCGAGGACCACGGCCTGGGCGACCCGGGGGTGGGTGGCGAGGACGGACTCGATCTCGCCGGGCTCGATCCGGTAGCCGCGTACCTTCACCTGGGTGTCGGCGCGGCCCACGAACAGCAACTGGCCCCCGGTGGTCCAGCGGACCAGGTCACCGGTGCGGTACATCCGCTCGCCCGGCAGGTACGGACAGGGCACGAACCGCTCCGCGGTCAGCCCGGGGCGGCCGTGGTAGCCGCGGGCCAGGCCGGGCCCGGCGACGTACAGCTCACCGGCGGCGCCGGGCGGGACGGGCTGGAGGAACTCGTCCAGCACGTACGACCGGGTGTTGGTGACCGGGCGGCCGATGGGGACGCTGTCGCCGAGGCCGGGCGCGAGCGGCGGGCTCATCGCCGCGCAGACGGTCACCTCGGTCGGGCCGTAGGCGTTGACCAGCCGCAGCCTGGTCGACCAGCGCTCGGCGAGCGGCACCGGGCACGCCTCACCGGCGACGGCGACGGTCTCCAGGGCGTCCGGGAGGCTGTCCTCGACGGCGAGCACGCTCGGCGGGACGGTCACGTGGGTGGTGCCGGTGCGGCGGACGACGTCACCGAGGGAGGCGCGCGGCGGCAGTTCCTCGGTGCCGACCACCACCAGCGTGGCGCCGGACAGGAACGCCATGCACAGCTCGGAGACGGCCGCGTCGAAGCTGAGCGAGGCGAACTGCAGCACCCGGGCCCGGGGGTGGACGCCGAACCGGTCGATCTGGGCCTCGGCGAGGTTGGCCAGCCCGGTGTGGGAGACCACCACGCCCTTGGGGCGGCCGGTGGAGCCCGAGGTGTAGATGACGTACGCGGCGTGCGCGAGGGCCAGCGGCGCGGTCCGTTCGGCGTCGGACAGGTAGCCCGGGGTGTGCCGGGCCACGGCCGCGGCGGTCTCCGGGTCGTCCAGCGGCACGATCTGCCCGGATGTGCCCGCCGGGAGCACGTCGCGGGTGGCGCGGGTGCACAGGATCACGTCGGGACCGGCGTCGTCCAGGACGTACGCGATGCGCTCGGCCGGGTAGTTGGGGTCGACGGGCACGAAGACCCCGCCGGCCAGGGAGACCGCGAGCAGGGCGATCACGACGGCGGCCGACCGTTCGACGACGACGGCGACCCGGCGCTCCGGTCCGACGCCCGCGGCGACCAGGTGCCGGGCCAGGCGGCCCGCCTCGGCCTCCAGCGCCGCGTAGGACAGGGTGCGGCCGTCGGCGTCGAGGGCGACGGCGTCCGGGGTCAGCCGCACCTGCCGGGCGAACAGCTCGGGCAGGGTCGCGCCGGGCACCCGCGCGGCGATGTCCTGCCACTCCCGCGTCACCCGGTCCCGCCGGGTGCCGTCCAGGACGCTCACCCGGGCCACGGGCACGGTCGGGTCGGCCGCGAACTGCTCCAGCACGTGCCGGAGTTGGCCGAGGATGTCCTCGGCGCGGGCCCGGTCGTACACGTCGGGCCGGTAGTCGAGCTGGGTCTCCAGCCGGGCGCCGGGGCCGACGATCAGGCCGAGCGGGTAGTGGCTGGCGTCCCGTGACTCGCCGCCGGGGCGGATGGTCAGGGTGTCGGGGTCGGGGGCCTCCTCGGGGGTGCGCGGGTAGTTCTCGTAGACGACGAGGGTGTCGAACTCGGCGCCCGGACCGGCGATCCGGTTGATCTCGGCCAGGCCCAGGTGCTGGTGGCCGAGCAGGTCGACCTGCTGGCGCTGGAGCGCGCTCAGCATGGCCAGCACGGACTGCCCGGCCACCAGCGGCACCCGTACCGGCAGGGTGTTGATGAACAGGCCGATGGCGGTCTCCGCGCCGGGCAGCTCGGGTGGCCGGCCGGCGACCGTGGTGCCGAAGACCACGTCGGTGCGGCCGGACAGACGGGCCAGGACCAGCGCCCACGCGCCCTGGACGACGGTGGCCATGGTCAGGCCGTGCCGGCGGGCCAGCGCGTCGAGTGCGGCGGTGAGTTCCTCGTCGTACTCGGTGCGGACCATGTCGGGCCGGACCGGGGTGGCGACCGTGTCGGTGGGCACCACGAGGGTGGGTTCGTCGGCGCCCGCGAGTTCGGTCCGCCACGCGGTGTGCGCGGCCGTCCGGTCCTGTCCGCCGAGCCAGGCCAGGTAGTCCCGGTAGGAGGTGGCGGGCGGCAGCGCGCTCGGGTCGCCGCCGGCCGCGTACACCCGGGACAGGTCGTCGAGCAGCACCGGCAGCGACCAGCCGTCCACGATGATGTGGTGGGTGGTCATCAGCAGGCGGTGGCGGCGCTCGCCGAGGCGGATCAGCAGCAGCCTGAGCAGGGGCGGCCGGGTCAGGTCGAAGCCCGCGGCGAGTTCGGCGTCGCCGAGCCGCGCCGTCTCGGCCGCCGCCTCGGCCTCGTCCAGCCCGCTGAGGTCGGCCTCCCGCCAGGGCAGCGCCGGGTCGCGGACGACGACCTGGACGGCCTCGCCGCTGGTACGGCGGTGGAAGCCGGCCCGCAGGATCGGGTGCCGGGTCAGGACGGCCTGCCACGAGGCCCGCAGCCTGGCCACGTCGAGCGGTCCGTCGAGGGCGAGGGCGCGCTGCCCGGCGTACACGTCGGCGCCGGACTCGTCGTAGGCCGCGTGGAACAGCAGACCTTCCTGCAGGGGGGAGAGCGGCCATACGTCTTCCAGCCCGGTCACCGTGGCCTCCAGCTCGTCCACGGTGTCCTGGCCGAGGCCCGCCAGCGGGAAGTCGGACGGGGTGCGGCCGCCCGCGCCGGGGGTGGTGGTGTGCGCGGCGAGCCCGGCGAGCAGGTCCAGCCAGACCTGGCCGAGCCGGGTCACCTCGTCCTCGGTGAGCAGGGCGCCGGGCCAGCTCAGGGTGAGGGTCAGTTCGGGTCCGTCCGGGGTGTCCCGGACGACCGCGCCGACGTCCAGGGCGTGGGTGGCCGGCGCGTCGGGGTCGGCGGCGCCGCCGACCGCGGACTCGCCCGCCATCTGCCACGGCCCGGTCGCCCCGGCCGGGGCGCCCGCCGTGAACCGGCCCAGGTAGTTGAAGCCGATCTGCGGGACCGGCAGCGCGGCCAGCGCCGGGCCGGACTCCGGGTCGAGGTGGCGCAGCAGTCCGTGGCCGAGGCCGTCGCCGGGCACGGCCCGCAGTTGTTCCTTGACGGCCTTGAGCAGCAGCCCCGCCGCCCGGCCGCCGCGCGCCGCCTCGGCGGTGTCGGCTCCGGCGGTGTCCAGTTGGATCGGGTGCACGGTGGTGAACCAGCCGACCGTGCGGGACAGGTCGATCCCGTCCCCGGGCTCGCGGCCGTGGCCCTCGATGTCCAGCAGGGTCGTGGTGTCCTGGCCGGGCCGCCAGTCGGCGACGGCTCCGGCGAGGGTGGCCAGCAGCACGTCGTGGACTCCGCAGTGGAAGGCGCCGGGGGTGCGTCCGGTGAGGACGGCGGTGTGCGCGGCGGGCACGGTCAGGGTGTGCCGGCGCAGGGTGCGCACGGTGTCCCGGGCCGGGTCGAGGGGGCGCCGGCCCAGGACCGGCTCGGGCCGGGTGCCGATCAGGGCGGTCCAGTCGGCGAGTTCGGCGCGGCGGTCCGCGGAGCGGGCCTGCCGGGCGAGTTCCAGGGCCCAGGACCGGAAGGAGGTGGGCACCGGGTCGAGTTCGGGCCGCCGGCCGGCCGCCACCGCCTCGCAGGCGGCCTGGAGGTCGGGCAGCAGCACCCGCCACGACACCCCGTCCACCGCGAGGTGGTGCACGACCAGCACCACCCGCCCCACCCGACCGGGACCGGCATCGAGCCACACGGCCCGCACCACCACCCCCGCCCCCGGATCGAGCAACTCCACGGCCTCCCGCGCCGCATCCCCCGCCACCCGGTCCAGCGACTCCTCCGATACGCCGGTGGCGTCGACCCGGGAAACCAGCGCCCCCGCATCGACCGCACCCCGCTCCCGCACCGTCAGCACCGGCCCGTCCGCACCGGCGACCACCTGCGCCCGCAGCATGTCGTGCGCGTCCACCACCGCACCCAGCCCGGCCGCCAGCGTCTCGATGCCGAGCCCGGCCGGCGCGCCGGCCACGGTCCACTGCGCGAACCGGGACCGGGTGGCCGCCTCGCCCATCCAGCGGGTGATCGGCGTCCAGGGCACCTCGCCGGCGTCCTGCCCGGAGCGCCCGGCCGCGTCCTCGGCCCGCGCGTCGCCGCCGGCCCGCTGGGCGACCAGCGCCAGGCGTTCCGGGGTCTTCTCCTCGAAGATCTGCCGGGGTGTGAGCACCCAGCCGGCCCGCCGGGCCCGGGTCGCCAACTGCATCGACATGATGGAGTCGCCGCCCAGGGCGAAGAAGCTGTCGTCGACGCCGACCCGCTCCAGCCCCAGCACCTCGGCGAGGAGCGCGCACAGCTCCGCCTCCGCCTCCGTGCGGGGTGCGCGGCCGGTCACCAGTCCGCCGAAGTCCGGGGCGGGCAGCGCGGCCCGGTCGACCTTGCCGTTGACGGTCACCGGGAGGGCGTCGAGCACCAGCACCACCGCCGGGACCAGGTGTTCCGGCAGCACCTCGGCCAGCCCGGCGCGCAGCGCCTCCCCGTCCAGGGCACTCCCGGCGCCGGGCACGGCGTAGCCCACGAGCCGCTTCTCGCCCGGCCGGTCCTCGCGGACCAGCACCGCGGCCTGACCGACCCCGGGCCGGCCGGCCAGCACCGCCTCCACCTCGCCCGGCTCCACTCGGAAGCCGCGCAGCTTCACCTGCGCGTCCACCCGGCCGGCGAACTCCAGCACCCCGCCGTCGGTCCAGCGGGCCAGGTCACCGGTGCGGTACATCCGCTCACCGGCGGCGAACGGGCAGGCCACCAGCCGCTCGGCCGTCAGCCCCGGCCGCCCGGTGTACCCGCGGGCCAGCCCCGCGCCCGCGAGGTACAGCTCGCCCGGCACCCCGACCGGCACCGGCCGCAGGAACCCGTCGAGGACATACACCCGTACGCCGTCCAGCGGGCTGCCGATCGGTACGGCCGCCGGCACCGCGGCGTCCGGTTCCATGCGGTACGAGGTCGCGAACGTCGTCGTCTCCGTCGGCCCGTACCCGTCGACCACCACGATCCCCGGGCATGCCTCGCGCACCCGGCGCACGGCCTCCGCCCGGACCACGTCACCGCCGGTCCACACCTCGCGCAGACCGGCCAGGCTGCCCGGGTCGTCCTGCGCGAACAGGTGGAACAGGGCCGCGGTGAGCCACATCGCGGTGACGCCGTGCCGGGCCACCGTCTCGCGCAGCACCGCCGCCGTCAGCGCACCCGGGGGCGCGATGACGACCCGGCCGCCGGAGAGCAGCGGCGCCCACATCTCGTACGTCGACGCGTCGAACGTCTGCGGCGAGTGCACCAGCACGCACTCGTGGCCCCGCGCGAACCGGCTGTCCCGGGCCAGCGCCACCACATCGGCCTGGGTGATCTCCACGCCCTTCGGGACACCGGTGGAACCGGAGGTGTACATCACGTAGGCGAGGTCGTCGGGGGCCGGGCGGACCGAGGCCGGCACGGGCGCGCCGGGCCGGTCGGAGTCGGCCAGCAGGTCGCGTACGGCGGTGATCCAGGCGCCGGTCAGCTCGGGCAGGTCGCGGTCCGTGACGGTGAGCGCGGCGCCTTCGAGGACCAGCCGGGTACGGGTGACCGGCCAGTCCGGGCCGGCCGGGACGTACCCGGCGCCGGCCTTGGCGATCCCGAGCAGCACGGCGACCACCTCGGCCGACCGGTCCATCACCACACCGACCCGGTCGCCCCGGCGCACCCCCCGGTCCAGCAGCCCGCGGGCCACCCGGTCGGCGAGCCGGTCCAGTTCGGCGTACGACCACTGCCGGTCGCCGTCGACCACGGCCACGGCGTCCGGTGAACGCCGCTCCCGCTCCGCGAAGACGGCGGGCAGGGTGCCGGGCACGCGGTCGCGGCCGGTGTCGTTCCACCGCTCCAGGAGCAGCGCCCGTTCGGCGTCGCCGAGGGTGTCGATCCGGGCGAGGGGCGTGCGGGGCGCGGCCGTCATCCGCTCCAGCAGCCGCATCAGCCGGTCGGTGAGCGCCTCGGCCGCCCCGGCGGTGAGCACGTCCGACCGGTAGGTGAGCCGGACCCGCAGTCCGCCGACCGGGTCGACGACCACCCAGAGCGGGTAGTTCACCGACTCGCGCGTCCCGGCCTCGGTGACCCGCACCCCGGCGGCGCCGAACTCCCGGGTGTGCTCCGCGGTGCCGTCGGGCTCCGCCTTCGCTCCCGTGGGGAAGTTCTCGTAGGCGAGCAGGGTGTCGAAGGTGGCGCCGGGCCCGGCCAGCCGCTGGATCTCGGTGAGCCCGAGGTGCTGGTGGTCCAGCAGCGCGGCCTGCTGCGCCCGGAGCGCGGCCAGCACGTCGGCGAAGGTGTCGGCCGGGTCCAGGACGACCCGTACCGGGACGGTGTTGATGAACAGCCCCAGCATGTCCCGCATCCCCGGCAGCTCCGCCGGCCGGCCCGCCACCGTGGTGCCGAACACCACGTCGTGCCGCCCGGTCAGTTGCCCGAGCACGACGGCCCAGACCGCCTGGAACACGGTGTTCACCGTCACGTCGTGGCCCCGGGCCAGCTCGTCCAGGGCACCGAGGAGCGCGCCGCTGGCCCGGCGCTGCACGGCACCGGTGCTCTCCGTCGTGCCGTCGGTGTCGCCCGGCGCGACGAGGGTCGGCTCCTCCGCGTCGGCGAGCGCCTCCCGCCAGGCGGCACGGGCGGCGTCCTTGTCCTGCCGCTCCAGCCAGGCCAGGTAGTCCCGGTAGGGCGCCACCGCCGGCAGCCCGCTCGCGCTGCCGCCTGCCTCGTAGCAGGCCCACAGTTCGCGCATGAGGATGGGCAGGGACCAGCCGTCCAGCAGGATGTGATGCAGCGTCACCATCATGCGGTGCCGGTCGGTCCCCAGCTTGACCAGGAGGACCCGCAGCAGCGGGGGGTGCGCGAGGTCGAAGCGCCGGGCGCGTTCCTCGGCGCCGATCCGGTCCGCCTCGGCGCGTGCGGTGTCCTCGTCCAGGTGGGTGAGGTCCTCCGCGCGCCAGGGCAGCGCCACCCGCCCGTGGATCACCTGCACCGGCTCCGACACGCCCGCGAGCTGCCGGAACGCGGCCCGGAGGGTGGGGTGCCGGTCGAGCAGCGCCTGCCAGGACGCCCGCAGCCGCGCCGCGTCGACGTCCCCCTCCAGGGTGAGGACCATCTGCTCGACGTACACGTCCTCGGCCTGCTCGTCGAAGAGGGCGTGGAAGAGCAGACCCTCTTGCAGCGGCGAGACGGGCAGTACGTCGGTGAGGTCGGGGGCCGCGGCCTCCAGCTCCTCGATCTGGTCCTGGTCGAGAGCGATCAGGGGGAAGTCGGACGGGGTGTGCCCGCCGCCGCCGTGCCGGGTCGCCGCCAGGGCGGTGAGCATCTGCGCCCAGGTGTCCAGCAGGTCCTGGGCGTCGGCCTGGTCCAGCAGACGCTCGGGCCAGGCGAGGGTGAGGGTCAGCTCCGGGCCGGTGCCGGGACGGTCGTGGACCATGCCGAGGATCTCCAGGGCATGCATCACGGGGACTTGCGGGTCCCCGCTCTTCGCCGCCATCGCCTCGTCGGTGGGCTGCCAGAGGGCGGGGGTGCTGCCTGCGGGGACCCGGCCCAGGTAGTTGAAGCCGATCTGGGCGTGGGGCAGGGCGGCCAGGGTGTCGTCGGAGCTGAGGTAGCGCAGGATGCCGTACCCCAGACCGTCGCCGGGGACGGCCCGGAGCTGCTCCTTGACCCGCTTGAGGAGGCGTCCTGCGGCTGTGTCGTCGGTGCGGATGGTGTTCGGGTCGAGGTCGCCGATGTCCAGGCGCACGGGGTGCACGTTGGTGAACCAGCCCACCGTGCGGGAGAGGTCCATCTCCGGGGTCAGCGGCAGTCGGCCGTGGCCCTCGACATCGACCAGGATGCGCCGGGTTCCCCGCCAGGCGGCGACCGCCGCGGCGAGACCGGTCAGCAGTACGTCGTCCACACCCGCGTGGAAGGCCGCCGGGACCTGCGTCAGCAGGGCCGAGGTCACCTCGGCGGGAACCGTCACCGAGACATCCGTGACCGTGGACTGCACATCACGGTCGACGTCGACCGTGACCAAGGTGTCGTGCTCGCTGAGGAGGTCCGTCCACTGGGGCAGCTCGACCAGCCGGTCCGGGGCCTGCGCCTCCAGCTCGCGCGCCCAGTGCCGGAAGGAGGTCGGTACGGTGGCCAGTTCCGGGGTACGCCCCGCCGTCAGCGCCTCGTACGCCTCGGCAAGATCCGGCACCAACGCCTGCCAGGAGACGGTGTCCACCACCAAGTGGTGCACCACCAGCAACAACCGGCCGACCTCGTCCGGCCCGGCGTCCAGCCAGACGGCTTGCAGCATGACGCCGGCCGACGGGGAGATCCGGTCGATGGCCGACTCCAGTTGTTCGGCCAGGACGGTCGTCAGGTCGGCCGCGGGCACCTCGACCCGGCGCACCCAGTCCTCGACGGGCACGGCACCCGGCCCGGGCACCACCAGGTGCGTCTCCGCCTCCAGCCTGGCCCGCAGTACGTCGTGGTGCTCGACCACCGTGCGCAGGGCACCGACCAGGGCGTCGAAGTCCAGCCCGGCCGGTGTCCGCACGGCACCGGTCTGGACGACCGCGTGCAGCCGGTCGGTACCGGTGCGCTCCAGCAGCTCGCGCATGACCGGTGTCAGGGGGATCTCGCCGGTGCCGGGGAGTCCGGTGCCGGGACGGGCGCCGTCCGTGGTGGTGGCGACCGTCGCCAGTCCGGCCGGGGTGCGCTGCTCGAACACCTGCCGGGAACTGATCACCAAGCCCGCCCGGCGGGCGTTCGACACCAGCAGCATCGACATGATCGAGTCGCCGCCCAGCTCGAAGAAACTGTCCTCGACCCCGACCTCCGCCAGGCCCAGCACCTCGGCGAACAGGGCGCACAGCGTCTCTTCGGCCCCCGACACCGGTACACGGCCCCCGGCGCCGGTCTCGGTCTCGGGGGCGGGCAGTGCCTTGCGGTCCACCTTGCCGTTCACCGTCAGCGGCAGCGCCGCCAGCGGCACGATCACGGACGGGACCATGTACTCGGGCAGAAGACCGGCCGCGTGCTCCCGCATCTGCCGTGCCTCGACCTCCGGGACGACGTAGGCGACCAGCCGCTTGTCCTCCTGGACGGTCACCACCGCCTGCCGCACCTCCGGGTGTGAGGCGAGGACGGATTCGACCTCGCCCAACTCCACCCGGAAGCCCCGGATCTTGACCTGTTCGTCGGCGCGGCCGGCGAACTCCAGCAGCCCGTCCGGCGTCCACCGCGCCAGGTCACCGGAGCGGTACATGCGGGTGCCGTCGGCGAACGGGCACGCCACGAACCGCTCCGCCGTCAGGTCCGGACGGCCGTTGTACCCACGCGCCAGACCCGCGCCGGTCACGTACAACTCGCCGGTCACGCCGGGCGGTACGGGACGCAGGAAGTCGTCCAGGACGTAGACCTGGGTGTTGCGGATCGGGGAGCCGATGGCCGGGGGCGTGTCCTCCGACCCGATGCCCTCGGGGAGCAGCGTGGCCGTGGAGATGACGGTCGCCTCGGTGGGGCCGTACGTGTTCCAGACGCGGGCTGCTGCCCGCCAGCGGGCGGCGAGGTCGGAGGTGAGGCGTTCGGCGCCCAGCACCCAGTTCTCGACGCCGGGGACATCGGCCGGGTCCAGGACGCCGAGGAGGGACGGGACGACGCTGGCGACCTGGACGCCGGTGTCGCGGATCATCCGGGTGAGCGCGGCGGGTTCCGTCCGCTCCTCGGTGGTGGCGATGGCGAGGGTGCCTCCGCCGCCGAGGGTGACCGCCACGTCGAGCACGGCGGCGTCGAAGCTGAACGAGGCGAACTGGAGCGCCACCGTGCCGGGTTCGACGCCGAGCACCGGACGCATCGCCTCGGCCAGGCTGGCGACCCCGCCGTGGGCCACGGTCACGCCCTTGGGGCGGCCCGTGGAGCCGGAGGTGTAGATGACGTAGGCGAGCTGGGCCGGGTTGAGGGGCGTGTTGAAGGGTTCGGCCGATTCCTCGGTGGCTCGGTCGACCAGCACCGCGTCGATGCCGGAGGGCACCAGCTCAACCGTGGTCGACTCGGTCAGCACCACCGACGCCCCGCTGTCGGCGATCATGTAGGCCAGCCGGTCCGCCGGGTACTCCGGGTCCAGCGGCACATACGCGCCCCCGGCCTTCCACACGCCGAGCAGGGCCACCAGCATGTCGACGCCGCGCGGCAGGAGCAGCCCGACGCGGCTCTCCGTGCCGACCCCGAGGTCCACCAGGTGCCGGGCGAGCCGGTTGGCCCGCGCGTCCAGCTCCCCGTACGTCAGGGCCTCGGTGCCGCCGCGCACCGCCACCGCGTCCGGCGTACGCGCCACCCATCCGCGGAACAGGTCCAGCACCGTGCCGGCGGACACGGGCCGACGCGTGTCGTTCCAGCGCTCGATCACCAGGGCGGTCTCCGACGCGTCCAGCAGCTCTATCGTGCTGGTCCGGGCCGTCGGGTCGGCCGCGAACTGCCGCAGGACCCGCACCAGCCGTTCGACCAGGGCGTGGGCCGCCGCCTCGGTGAACAGGTCCGGCCGGTAGTCGAGCCGCAGGGCCAGATCGTCGGCCGGGTTCACACCGAGCGCCAGCGCGAAGCTGGTCGACTCGCGCATCCGGCTGTCCGTGAGGGTCAGCCCGGCGGCGGTGGGCGGTCCGGCCGGGTCCTCGGGGAAGTTCTCGTAGGCGAGCAGGGTGTCGAAGGTCGCGCCCGGACCGGCGAGCCGCTGAATGCCGTTGAGGGTGAGGTGCTGGTGGTCCAGGAGCGCGGACTGCCGGTCCTGGAGCGTGGCCAGGACATCGGCGACGGTGTGCGCCGCGTCGAAGGTGACACGCACCGGGACCGTGTTCAGGAACAGACCCAGCATCTCCTCCATGCCCGGCAGCTCCGCCGGGCGCCCGGCGACCGTGGCCCCGAAGACGACATCGCGCCGCCCGGCCAACTGCCCCACCATCAGCGCCCACGCCGCCTGCACCACCGTGTTCAGGGTCACGCCCCGGGCCCGGGCGAGGGCGTCCAGGTCTCCGGCCAGTTCGGCGCCCACCCTGCGGGACACGGCGAGGGACGTGGTGACCGTCTCCCGGTCGGCCGGCGCGACGAGGGTCGGCTCCTCCAGACCGGCGAGCGCCTGCCGCCACGCGTGACGGGCGGCGTCCTTGTCCTGCCGCTCCAGCCAGGCCAGGTAGTCCCGGTAGGGCGCCACCGCCGGCAGCCCGCTCGCGCTGCCGCCCGCCTCGTAGCAGGCCCACAGCTCCCGCATCAGCACCGGAAGCGACCAGCCGTCGAGCAGCGAGTGGTGCAGCGTGATCATCATGCGGTGCCGGTCGGTTCCCAGCTTGACCAGAAGGACCCGCAGCAGCGGAGGGTGCGCGAGGTCGAAGCGCCGGGCACGTTCCTCGATGCCGATACGGTCCGACTCGGCCCAGGCCGCGTCCGGGTCGAGCCCGGACAGATTCTCGGCACGCCAGGGCAGCGTCGCCCGGCCGTGGATCACCTGCACCGGCTGCGGCATCCCGGCCAACTGCCGGAACCCGATCCGCAGCGTCGGGTGCCGGTCGAGCAGGGCCTGCCAGGACGCCCGCAACAGGTCGGCGTCCAGCGGTCCTTCCAGGGTGTGCACGATCTGCTCGACGTACACGTCCTCGGCCTGCTCGTCGAAGAGGGCGTGGAAGAGCAGACCCTCTTGCAGCGGCGAGACGGGCAGTACTTCGGTGAGGTCGGGGGCCGCGGCCTCCAGCTCCTCGATCTGGGCCTGGTCGAGGGCGATCAGGGGGAAGTCGGACGGGGTGTGCCCACCGCCGCCGTGCGGGGCCGCCGCCAGGGCGGTGAGCATCTGCGCCCAGGTGTCCAACAGGTCTTGGGCGTCGGCCTGGTCCAGCAGACGCTCGGGCCAGGCGAGGGTGAGGGTCAGCTCCGGGCCGGTGCCGGGACGGTCGTGGACCATGCCCAGGATCTCCAGGGCATGCATCACGGGGGCTTGCGGGTCCCCGCTCTTCGCCGCCATCGCCTCGTCGGTGGGCTGCCAGGAGGCGGGGGTGCTGCCTGCGGGGACCCGGCCCAGGTAGTTGAAGCCGATCTGGGCGTGGGGCAGGGCGGCCAAAGTGTCGTCGGAGCTGAGGTAGCGCAGGATGCCGTACCCCAGACCGTCGCCGGGGACTGCCCGGAGCTGCTCCTTGACCCGCTTGAGCAGACGCCCTGCGGCTGTGTCGTCGGTGCGGATGGTGTTCGGGTCGAAATCGCCGATGTCCAGGCGCACGGGGTGCACGTTGGTGAACCAGCCGACCGTGCGGGAGAGGTCCATCTCCGGGGTCAGCGGCAGTCGGCCGTGACCCTCGACATCGACCAGGATGCGCCGGGTTCCCCGCCAGGCGGCGACCGCCGCGGCGAGACCGGTGAGCAGTACGTCGTCCACGCCCGCGTGGAAGGCGGCCGGGACCTGCGTGAGCAGGGCCGAGGTCACTTCAGCGGGCACGGTGACCGAGACATCCGTGACCGTGGACTGCACGTCACGCTCGACATCGACGGTCACCAAGGCGTGTTGCACGCTGAGGAGTTGAGACCACTCGGGCAGCTCGGCCAGCCGTTCGGAAGCCTGTGCCTCCAGCTCGCGCGCCCAGTGCCGGAAGGAGGTCGGTACGGCAGCCAACTCCGGGGTACGCCCCGCCGTCAGCGCCTCGTACGCCTCGGCAAGATCCGGCACCAACGCCTGCCACGACACCGTGTCCACCACCAAGTGGTGCACGACCAGCAGCAACCGGCCGGCCTCGTCCGGCCCGGCGTCCAGCCACACCGCCTGGAGCATCACTCCGGCGTGCGGGTCCAACCGCTCCACCGCCGCGGGAACCTGCTCGTCCAAGGCGGTCGACAGGTCCGCCGCCGACACCTCGACCCGGCGCACCCAGTCCTCGACGGGCACGGCACCCGGCTCGGGCACCACCAGGTGCGTCTCCGCCTCCAGCCTGGCCCGCAGTACGTCGTGGTGCTCGACCACCGTGCGCAGGGCACCGACCAGGGCGTCGAAGTCCAGCCCGGCCGGAACGACCACCACACCCGGCTGCACGACCCGGCCGAGGCCCTCCCGGCCGACCCGCGCCACCAACTCCCGCATGACCGGCGTCAACGGGATCTCACCGACGCCGGGCGCACCGGCACCGGGCCGTGCCCCGTCCGCCGTCGTCGCCACCGACGCCAGTCCGGCCGGCGTGCGCTGCTCGAAGACCTGCCGGGAGCTGATCACCAGCCCCGTCCGGCGGGCGTTCGACACCAGCAGCATCGACATGATCGAGTCGCCGCCCAGCTCGAAGAAACTGTCCTCGACCCCGACCTCCGCCAGGCCCAGCACCTCGGCGAACAGGGCGCACAGCGTCTCCTCGGCCGCCGACACCGGTACACGGCCCCCGGCGCCGGTCTCGGCCTCGGGGGCGGGCAGCGCCTTGCGGTCCACCTTGCCGTTCACCGTCAGCGGCAGCGCCGCCAGCGGCACGATCACGGACGGGACCATGTACTCGGGCAGAAGACCGGCCGCGTGCTCCCGCACCCGCCGGGCCTCGACCTCCGGGACGACATACGCGACCAGCCGCTTGTCCTCCTGGACGGTCACCACCGCCTGCCGCACCTCCGGATGCGAGGCCAACACCGACTCGACCTCGCCCAACTCCACCCGGAACCCACGGATCTTCACCTGCTCATCCGCCCGACCCGCGAACTCCAGCAGCCCGTCCGGCGTCCACCGCGCCAGGTCACCCGACCGGTACATCCGGCCGCCCTCGGCGAACGGGCACGCCACGAACCGCTCCGCCGTCAGGTCCGGACGGCCGTTGTACCCACGCGCCAGACCCGCACCGGTCACATACAGCTCACCCGTCACACCAGGCGGTACGGGACGCAGGTACTCGTCCAGCACGTACACCCGCGTGTTCCCGATCGGCCCACCGATGGCCGGCGGCGCGTCCTCCGACCCGATGCCCTCGGGGAGCAGCGTGGCCGTGGAGATGACGGTCGCCTCGGTCGGCCCGTACGTGTTCCACACCCGCGCCCCGTCCCGCCACCGAGCCGCCAGGTCGGCGCTGAGCCGCTCCGCACCCAGCACCCAGTTCCGTACGCCCGGCACCTCGGCCGGGTCGAGCACGCCCAGCAGCGACGGCACGACACTCGCGACCTGCACACCCGCCCTGCGGATCATCTCCACCAGCGCGCCAGGCTCCGTACGCTCCTCACTCGACGCGATGGCAAGCGTGCCACCACCGCCCAGCGTCACCGCCACATCCAGCACCGCGGCATCGAAGCTGAACGACGCGAACTGCAACGCCACCGTCCCCGGCTCCACGCCCAGCACCGGACGCATCACCTCGGCCAGGTTCGCCACCCCACCGTGCTCGACCGCCACACCCTTCGGCCGGCCCGTCGAACCCGACGTGTAGATCACGTACGCGAGCTGGTCAGGGGTGACCCGTGTGTCCAGCGGCTCCGCCGAACCCTCGACCGACCGGTCGACCAGCATCACATCGACACCGGACGGAACCAGCGCAGCCGTGGCCGACTCGGCCAACACCACCGACACACCACTGTCAGCGACCATGTACGCCAGCCGGTCCACCGGATACTCCGGGTCCAGCGGCACATACGCACCTCCGGCCCGCCACACCCCGAGTTGCGCGACGACCGAGTCGACACCCCGCGGCAGCAGCAGCCCGACGCGGCTCTCCGCGCCGACGCCCAGGCCCGTCAGGTGCCGGGCCAGCCGGTTCGCCCGCGCGTCCAGTTCGGCGTACGTGAGCGCCTCCGCGCCCGCGCGCACCGCCACCGCGTCCGGCGTACGCGCCACCCACTGCCCGAACAGGTCCAGCAGCGTGCTCGCGGAGACGGGCCGTGCGGTGTCGTTCCACCGCTCGGTGACGAGGGCGCGCTCCGCCGGCATCAGCGTGTCGAGGTCGCCCACGCGCACCTCGGGGTCGGCCGCGAACTGTTCCAGTACGCGGATCAGCCGGTCGGTCACGGCACGGACGGTGTCCTCGGTGAACACGTCGGGCCGGTAGTCCAGCCGCAGGTGGAGGCCGTCGGCCGGGTTGACGCCCAGGGCGAGGGCGAAGTTGGTCGACTCCCGCATGGCGGTGTCCGCGAGGGTGAGTCCCTCGGCGGACGGCGGGCCGGCCGGGTCGCCGGGGTAGTTCTCGTAGGCCATGAGGGTGTCGAAGGTGGCGCCCGGTCCGGCGAGCCGCTGGATCTCGGTGAGGCCGAGGTGCTGGTGGTCGAGGAGCGCGGACTGCTGGGCGTGGAGTGCGGCCAGGACGTCGGCCACCGTGCGCCCGGCGTCGAGGGCGACCCGTACCGGGACCGTGTTCAGGAACAGGCCCAGCATGTCCTCCATGCCGGGCAGCTCCGCCGGCCGACCGGCGACCGTGGCGCCGAAGACGACATCGCGCCGCCCGGCCAACTGCCCCACGACCACCGCCCACGCGGCCTGTACCACCGTGTTCAGGGTCACGCCCCGGGTCCGCGCGAGGGCGTCCAGGGCGTGGGCGAGCCGGTCGTCCGCCGTCGTGCCGACCATGCGGGTGAGGACCGGGTCGGTGCCGGTGGTCTGCCCGGCGACGAGGGTCGGCTCGTCCGCCCCGGCGAGCGCCTGCCGCCAGGCGGCACGGGCGGCGTCCTTGTCCTGCCGCGTCAACCAGGCCAGGTAGTCGCGGTAGGGCGCCACCGGCGGCAGTCCGCTCGCGCTGCCGCCTGCCTCGTAGCAAGCCCACAGTTCGCGCATGAGGATGGGCAGGGACCAGCCGTCCAGCAGGATGTGGTGAAGCGTCATCACCATGCGGTGCCGGTTCGGGCTGAGCTTGACCAGGGCGATGCGCAGCAGGGGCGGCCAGCTCACGTCGAGGCGCCGGGCGCGTTCCTCGACGCCGATGCGGTCGGATTCGGCCCAGGCGGCGTCCGCGTCCAGGTCGGACACGTCTTCCGCGCGCCAGGGGAGGTCGGCGCGGTCGTGCACGATCTGGACCGGCCGGTCGAGGCCGGCCACCTGCCGGAAGCCGACCCGGAGTGTCGGGTGGCGGTCGATCAGCGCCTGCCAGGACGTCCGCAGCCGGGCCGGGTGCAGGGGGCCGTCGAGGGTGAGGACGATCTGCTCGACGTAGACGTCCTCCGTCCGCTCGTCGAAGAGGGCGTGGAAGAGGAAGCCCTCCTGCAACGGTGACACCGGCAGCACCTCGGCGAGGTCCGGTACCGCGGCCTCCAGTTCCTCCACCTGGGTCTGGTCCAGCGTGACCAGGGGGAAGTCCGACGGGGTGCGGCCGCCGCCGCGCTGGGCCGCCAGGCCGGTGAGCATCGCGGCCCAGGTGTCCAGCAGGGCTTGCGCGTCGGCCGGGTCGAGCAGCCGTTCCGGCCAGGCCAGTCGCAGCGTCAGCTCGGGGCCGCCGGGGCGGTCGTGCACCATGCCGAGGACTTCGAGGGCGTGCATCACCGGGGCCTGCGGGTCACCGCCCTTGCCGAGCACCTCGTCGGTGGGCTGCCATACGCCGCCACCGCTCGCCGGGACACGGCCCAGGTAGTTGAAGCCGATCTGGGCGTGCGGGAGGTCGGCGCCGGCGAGGTGGCGGAGCATCCCGTAGCCCAGGCCGTCGCCCGGAACCGCCCGCACCTGCTCCTTCACCCGCTTCAGCAACCGCCCCGCAGCCGCACCACCAGCCCGCACCTCACCCGCGTCCACCGACCCCGCGTCCACACGCACCGGATGCACACTCGTGAACCACCCCACCGTCCGCGACAGATCCATCTCCGCCGCCCACGGCACCCGCCCATGCCCCTCCACATCGACCAGGAACCCACCGACCCCCCGCCACTCCCCCACAGCCGCCGCCAACCCCGCCAGCAGCACATCGTCCACACCCGCATGGAACGCCGCCGGCACCCGCGTCAACAACGCCGACGTCACCTCGGCAGGCACCGTCACCGACACCTCACGCACCGAAGCCTGCACATCCCGCACCGCGTCCACCGGGGCCGCCGTCAGCAGCGGATCACCACCGCCCAGCAGCTCCGTCCAGCGCGGCAGCTCCGCCAGCCGCTCCGCGCTCCCGGCCCGCGCCTCCAGCTCCCGCGCCCAGTGCCGGAACGACGTGGGCACCGCGGCCAGCTCCGGCACCCGCCCCGCCGCCAGCGCCTCGTACGCCTCCGCCAGATCCGGCAGCAGGGTCTGCCACGACACCGTGTCGACCACCAGGTGGTCCACGACGAGCAGCAGCCGCCCGTCCTGGTCCGGTCCGGCGTCCAGCCACACCGCCTGGAGCATCACCCCGGCGGCCGGGGAGATCCGGTCGGTCGCCCGGGCCAGTTGCTCGTCCAGGGCGGCCGTCAGGTCGGCGCCGGTGACATCGACCCGGCGCACCCACTCCTCCACCGGTACGGAACCCGGCTCCGGCACCACCAGCCGCCACCGCTCGCCCGACTCCAGCCCGGCCCGCAGTACGTCATGGTGGTCCACCACCGCACGCACCGCCGCCACCAGCGCGGCGAAGTCCAGCCCGGCCGGGACGGTGACGACGCCGGGCTGCACGACCCGGCCGATGCCGTTCCGCCCGACCCGGCCGGCGAGTTCGCGCATGACCGGCGTCAGCGGAATCGCGCCGGTGCCCGGGACGGTGGCGTCGGCCACCATGTCGTCCGCCGCGACGGCGACGGTCGCCAGACGGGCGGGCGTGCGCTGCTCGAAGACCTGCCGGGAACTGATCACCAGCCCCGCCCGGCGGGCGTTCGACACCAGCAGCATCGACATGATCGAGTCGCCGCCCAGCTCGAAGAACGACGCGTCGACCCCGACCCGCTCCAGGCCGAGCACCTCGCCGAACAGGCCGCACAGCAGCGCCTCGGCCGGTGTCTCGGGGGCGCGGCCCTCGCCCTGGGCGGCCGTCTCGGGGGCGGGCAGCGCCTTGCGGTCGACCTTGCCGTTCACCGTCAGCGGCAGCGCGTCGAGGACCATGATCGCGGCCGGGACCATGTACTCGGGTGACGTACGGGCCACGTGCTCGCGCAGCTCCTGCGGGTCGGCCTCCCGTCCTTCGGGGACGACGTACCCCACGAGCCGCTTGTCGCCGGGCCGGTCCTCGCGTACGACGACGGCGGCCTGCCGTACCTCCGGGTGCGAGGCGAGCACGGACTCGACCTCGCCGGGCTCGACCCGGAAGCCGCGGATCTTCACCTGCTCGTCCGCCCGGCCGGCGAACTCCAGCGACCCGTCGGCCGTCCACCGCGCCAGGTCACCGGAGCGGTACATCCGCCCGCCCTTGTCGAACGGGCACGCCACGAACCGCTCGGCGGTCAGGTCCGGCCGGTTGTGGTAACCCCGGGCCAACCCGGCACCGGTCACATACAGCTCACCCGTCACACCGGGCGGTACGGGACGCAGGAAGTCGTCCAGGACGTAGACCCGGGCATTGCCGATCGGTCCGCCGATGGCCGGGGGTGTGTCCTCCGACCCGATGCCCTCGGGGAGCAGCGTGGCCGTGGAGATGACGGTCGCCTCGGTCGGGCCGTACGTGTTCCACACCCGCGTCCGCGCACGCCAGCGGGCCGCGAGGTCGGCGCTGAGCCGCTCGGCGCCCAGCACCCAGTTCCGTACACCGGGCACCTGGGCCGGGTCGAGCACGCCCAGCAGCGACGGCACGACACTGGCGACCTCGACGCCCGCGTTGCGGATCATCTCCACCAGCGCGCCCGGCTCCGTACGCTCCTCACTCGACGCGATGGCAAGCGTGCCACCGCCCCCCAGCGTCACCGCCACGTCCAGCACCGCGGCATCGAAGCTGAACGACGCGAACTGCAACGCCACCGTCCCCGGCTCCACGCCCAGCACCGGACGCATCACCTCGGCCAGGTTCGCCACCCCACCGTGCTCGACCGCCACACCCTTCGGCCGGCCCGTCGAACCGGACGTGTAGATCACGTACGCGAGCTGGTCAGGGGAGACCTGTGTGTCCAGCGGTTCCGCCGATTCCTCGACCGACCGGTCGACCAGCATCACATCGACACCGGACGGAACCAGCGCAGCCGTGGTCGACTCGGCCAGCACCACCGACACACCACTGTCAGCGACCATGTACGCCAACCGGTCCGCCGGATACTCCGGATCCAGCGGCACATACGCACCCCCCGCCTTCCACACCGCCAGCAACCCCACCACCATCTCCACCCCACGCGGCAGACACAGCCCCACCCGCTCCACACCCACCAACCGCCGCGCCAGCACATCCGACCGCGCGTCCAACTCCGCATACGTCAACGCCTCCGCACCCCCGCGCACCGCCACCACCCCCGGCGTACGCACCACCCACCCCCGGAACAACTCCAGCACCGACCCCGCCGACACCGACCGCCCCGTGTCGTTGAAGTGCTCGACCACCTGGGAGCGCACGGCGGGTTCCAGTACGTCGATGTCGCTGACGCGCATGTCGGGGTCGGTCCGCATCTGTTCCAGCACGCGGACGAGGCGTCGGCTCATCCGGGTGACCTCGTGCCGCTCGAACACGTCGGGCCGGAAGTCGAGGCGGAGTTCGAGCCCGGTGCCCGGGGTGACACCCAGGGCGAGGGCGAAGTTGGTCGACTCGCGCAGTTCGGTGCCGGCGAGGGTCAGGCCCTCGACGGACGGCGGTACGGCGGGGTCGCCGGGGTAGTTCTCGAACGCCATCAGGGTGTCGAAGGTGGCGCCCGGTCCGGCCAGCCGCTGGATCTCGGTGAGTCCGAGGTGCTGGTGCTCCAGCAGCGCGGACTGCCTCCCCTGGAGCGCGGCCAGCACCTCGCCGACGCTCTGTTCCGCGTCGAAGGTGACCCGGACGGGGACCGTGTTCAGGAACAGACCGAGCATGTCCGCCATGCCCGGCAGCTCCGCCGGCCGGCCCGCCACCGTCGCGCCGAAGACGATGTCACGCCGCCCGGCCAACTGCCCCACGACCACCGCCCACGCGAACTGCACCACCGTGTTCAGCGTGACGCCCCGCGCGCGGGCCAACTCGCCGAGCGCGGCGGCCAGTTCCTCGCCGGTCCGGGTGGTCACCCGGTCGAGCACGGCCGAGGCGGGGAGGGTGCGGTCGACGGGGGCGACGAGGGTGGGTTCCTCGACGCCGTCGAGGGCCTCGCGCCAGGCTCGGCGGGCGGCGTCCCGGTCGCGGCCGGCGAGCCAGGCGGCGTAGTCGCGGTAGGGCACCACGGCCGGCAGTGCGCCGGCGTCGCCGCCCGCCGCGTAGCAGGCCCACAGCTCGCGCATGAGGATCGGCAGCGACCAGCCGTCCAGCAGCAGGTGGTGCAGGGTCACGATCATGCGGGTCCGGTCGTGTCCGGCGTCGACCAGGGCGACCTTCAGCAGCGGCGGGCGGGCGAGGTCGAAGCGCCGGGCGCGTTCCTCGGCGGCGATGCGGTCGGACTCGGCCCAGGCGGCGTCCGCGTCCAGGGCGGACAGGTCCTCCTCGCGCCAGGGCAGTTCGGCGTTCCGTACGACGGTCTGTACGGGCTGGTCCGTGCCGGCCGGTTGCCGGAAGCCGACCCGCAGGGTCTGGTGCCGGTCGAGCAGCGCCTGCCAGGACGCCCGCATGGTCGGGGCGTCGACCCGGCCGTGCAGGTCGACGACCATCTGCTCGACGTAGAGGTCCTCGGCCTGCTCGTCGAAGAGGGCGTGGAAGAGCAGCCCTTCCTGGAGCGGTGACACCGGCAGTACGTCGACCAGTCCGGGCAGGTCCGCTTCGAGTTCGTCGATCCGTTCCTGGTCGAGAGTGACCAGGGGGAAGTCGGACGGGGTGTGTCCGCCGTCGTGCCGGGCCGCGAGGCCGGTGAGCATCGCGGCCCAGGTGTCCAGCAGGGCCTGGGCGTCGGCCGGGTCGAGCAGCCGCTCGGGCCAGGCGAGGGTCAGGGTCAGTTCGGGGCCCGTGGGCAGGTCGCGCACCATGCCGAGGACTTCCAGGGCGTGCATCACCGGAGCCTGCGCGGCGCTGCCCTTGCCGAAGCTGTCGGCGGTCATCCGCCAGTCGCCGTCCCGGCCGCCGAAGCGCCCGAGGTAGTTGAAGCCGATCTGGGCGTGCGGGAGTTCGGCGCCGGCGAGATGGCGGAGCATGCCATAACCCAGGCCGTCACCCGGAACCGCCCGCACCTGCTCCTTCACCCGCTTCAGCAGCCGCCCCGCGGCCACACCACCAGCCCGCACCTCACCCGCATCCACCGACCCCGCGTCCAGACGCACCGGATGCACACTCGTGAACCACCCCACCGTCCGCGACAGATCCATCTCCGCCGCCCACGGCACCCGCCCATGCCCCTCCACATCGACCAGGAACCCACCGACCCCCCGCCACTCCCCCACAGCCGCCGCCAACCCCGCCAGCAGCACATCGTCCACACCCGCATGGAACGCCGCCGGCACCCGCGTCAACAACGCCGACGTCACCTCGGCAGGCACCGTCACCGACACCTCACGCACCGAAGCCTGCACATCCCGCGTGACATCGACGGGCGCGACGGTCAGCAGCGGATCGGCACCGCCCAGCGCCTCCGTCCAGCGCGACAGCTCCGCCAGCCGCTCCTGGCTCCCGGCCCGCGCCGCCAGCTCCCGCGCCCACTGCCGGAACGACGTGGGCACCACCGCCAGCTCCGGCACCCGCCCCGCCGCCACCGCCTCGTACGCCTCCGCCAGATCCGGCACCAGGACACGCCAGGAGACACCGTCGACGGACAAGTGATGGACGACGAGGAGGAGTTGACCGTGCGCTTCGGGTCCGGCGTCCAGCCACACCGCCTGGAGCATCACCCCGGCGTGGGGGTCGAGCCGTTCCACCGCCGCACGGGTCTGCTCTTCGAGGGCGGTCCTCGGGTCACCGGCCACCGCGACCCGGCGCACCCACTCCTCCACCGGTACGGAACCCGGCTCCGGCACCACCAGCCGCCACCGCTCGCCCGACTCCAGCCCGGCCCGCAGCACGTCATGGCGGTCCACCACCGCACGCACCGCCGCCACCAGCGCGGCGAAGTCCAGCCCGGCCGGCACCGGCACCGCGGCGGACTGGAACACCTCGCGCAGGTCGTCGGCGGCGACCCGCTCCACCAGTTCCCGCATGACGGGTGTCAGCGGCACCTCGCCCACGGCGGCGCCGTCGGAGCGCACGCCTCCGTCCAGGGGGACGGCCACCGCCGCCAGGCCCGCCACCGTGCGCTGCTGGAACACCTCACGGGTGGTGAGCACCAGGCCGGCGCGGCGGGCGCCGGACACCAGCAGCATGGAGAGGATCGAGTCGCCGCCCAGCTCGAAGAAGCTGTCCTCGACCCCGACCTCCGCGACGCCGAGCACCTCGGCGAACAGCGCGCACAGCGTCTCCTCGGCCGCCGTCTCGGGCGCCCGTCCGCGCGGACGGGACTCCGCCTCGGGGGCGGGCAGTGCCTTGCGGTCGACCTTGCCGTTCACCGTCAGCGGCAGCGCGGCCAGCGGCACGACCAGCGGGACCATGTACTCGGGCAGCCGCCCGCCCGCGAACTCCCGGAGCCCCGCGCTGTCGAGGCCCTCGGCCCGCGCGGGCACCACGTAGGCGACCAGCCGCCGGTCACCGGGCCGGTCCTCGCGTACGACGACGGCGGCCTGCCGCACCTCCGGGTGCGAGGCCAGAACGGACTCGATCTCCCCCAGCTCCACCCGGAACCCACGGATCTTCACCTGCTCGTCCGCACGACCGGCGAACTCCAGCAGCCCGTCCGGCGTCCACCGCGCCAGGTCACCGGAGCGGTACATCCGCCCGCCCTCGGCGAACGGGCACGCCACGAACCGCTCCGCCGTCAGGTCCGGACGGCCGTTGTACCCACGCGCCAGTCCGGCGCCCGCCACGTACAACTCCCCGACGACGCCCGCCGGGACCGAGCGCAGGAACTCGTCCAGCACGAACACCTGGGCGTTCCCGATGGGAGCACCGATCACCGGGGCCGGGTCCTCCGACCCGATGCCCTCGGGGAGCAGCGTGGCCGTGGAGATGACGGTCGCCTCGGTCGGCCCGTACGTGTTCCACACCCGCGCCCCGGCCCGCCACCGAGCCGCCAGATCGGCGCTGAGCCGCTCCGCACCCAGCACCCAGTTCCGTACACCGGACACCTCGGCCGGGTCGAGCACGCCCAGCAGCGACGGCACGACACTCGCGACCTGCACGCCCGCCCTGCGGATCATCTCCACCAGCGCGCCCGGCTCCGTACGCTCCTCACTCGACGCGATGGCAAGCGTGCCACCGCCCCCCAGCGTCACCGCCACATCCAGCACCGCGGCGTCGAAGCTGAACGACGCGAACTGGAGCGCCACCGTCCCCGGCTCCACGCCCAGCACCGGACGCATCACCTCGGCCAGGTTCGCCACCCCACCGTGCTCGACCGCCACACCCTTCGGCCGACCCGTCGAACCGGACGTGTAGATCACATAGGCGAGTTGCCGCGGGTCGATCACCGTGTCCAGCGGCTCCGCCGATTCCTCGACCGACCGGTCGATCAGCATCACCTCAACACCGGACGGAACCAGCGCAGCCGTGGCCGACTCGGCCAGCACCACCGACACACCACTGTCAGCAACCATGTACGCCAACCGGTCCGCCGGATACTCCGGATCCAGCGGCACATACGCACCCCCGGCCTTCCACACCGCCAGCAACCCCACCACCATCTCCACCCCACGCGGCAGACACAGCCCCACCCGCTCCACACCCACCAACCGCCGCGCCAGCACATCCGACCGCGCATCCAACTCCCCGTACGTCAACGCCTCCGCACCCCCGCGCACCGCCACCACCCCCGGCGTACGCACCACCCACCCCCGGAACAACCCCAGCACCGACCCCGCCGACACCGACCGCCCCGTGTCGCCCGGCTCCGTCCGGGGCCCGGCCGTGGCAGGGCCGGTGATGTGGGCCACGGGCGCGGTGGGCCGGGTCACCGCGTCCTCGATGAACGTGAGGAAGGAGCGCAGTGCGCCCTCGACCCATGCCTGGTCGTAGAGCGCGGAGTTGGCCTCGAAGGTGACCAGCATGTCGTCGTCGCCGGTGCTGCCGTCCACGACGACGCCGAAGTCCTCGACGCGTCGGCTGGGCACGTCCCGGACGACGCCCCGGGCGGGGCCGAAGCGGAGGTCGCCGCCGGAGGGGACGATGTTGACGTACGGGCCGAAGTGCCAGCGGTCGCCCTCGGGCCAGCCGAGTTCGCGGCGGAGCCGTTCGCCGCGGAACCGCTGGTGGGCCAGGACGTCCCGGACCTCGTGGTCGGCGGCCCCGGCGATGTCCAGGAGGCTCGATCCGGGGTCGAGGGTGAGGCGGAGGGGCAGGAGGTTGGCCATCGTGCGGGGCGTGCGGGTGGCGGGCTCGTCGGCCCGGCCGGTCACGGGGAGGCTGAGGACGATGTCTCCGGCCCCGGTGAGGGCGGCCGTGAAGGCTCCGACGGCGGCGATGAGCAACCGGGAGGTGCGCAGTCCGGCCTGGTCGGCGGCGGTGCGCAGGGCGGTGACGGCGGTGGGTGAGAGCCGGCCGGTCCGCCGCAGGACCTCGCCGTCGGCGGAGGGTACGGAGCGGTATCCGGGGACGCTGCCGAGTGCGGGGCGGTCCGCGAAATGCCGGTGCCAGTACTGGCGGTCGTCGGTGAAATCGGTGGAGTCGCGGTAAAGGGATTCCTGCTCGGTGATGTCGCGCAGGGCGGCGAAGGGGCTTTCCGGGAGGCTTTCGCCGGCGGTGAGCGCGGAATATATGTCAGCGGCCCGCCGGGCGACAAGGGTGCAGGCGAACCCGTCCATCAAAAGGTGGTTGTAGCACTGGAACCAGAGGTGCCGGTCGGGGGCGAGCCGGAAAAGGACGAAGGAGAAAAGGGTGTCGCCGGTGGCATCCTTGACACGTTCGAGTTCGGCGCGTACGCGTCTTTCGGCGCTCGCCCGGGGGTCGGGTTCGGCCTGGAGGTCGACGAGGGGAAGGTGCCACTCGGGCGGGCCGGTGAAGGTCTGGGTCACCCCGTCACCGTCCTCGTCGAACCGGGCGCCGAGCACGGTGGTCTCGGCGACGGTCCGGCGCAGGGCGTCCTCGAACACGGCCACGTCGAGGGGGCCGGTGATCTCGACGCGCTGGCCGACGTTGTAGAGCGCGCGGGAACTGTCCATGCGCTGCGCCAGCCAGATGCCTTCCTGGCATTCGGACAAGGGCAGGGTGAAACCGGCCTGACCGTTCATCTTTCCCCTCTCAATGAGCAGCACGCCGATTCGCTGCCCGCAATGCGTATGCCGATCGTGTGCCGACGTTCGACGCCCGTTCTCGCCGTCATCGGGGCGCACTTCACCGCAGCGGGAAAGCGTGGCGGGAATGTCCGCGGTGTCAGTGTCGGTGGTCGAGTCGCGTGGCCGGCAGCCGATGATTCAATGCCGAATCCGCTCGTTCAGAACGATACCCATCGGGTGCGGTGAAGCCCACCGACCGACGTCCGCGGTGTCCTTCGCACCCGTCTGTGTCCGGGCTGTCCAACTGGCCGTTCTGCACGCTTGGACGGCGTCCCCGGGGGGCCGGCTCAGACGTGGGCGGTGCCGGTCCGGGGCCGCTTGGGGCGGTGCGGGGCCGGTGCGGGGGCGCGCAGCGGGAAGGCGGCTTCCACGATGAGGCCGCCGTCGGGGCGGGCCTGGGCGGTGAGGGTCGCGTCGTGGGCCGTGGCGATGGCCCGCACGATGGACAGGCCGAGGCCGTGGTGGCCGTCGCCGGTGGTGCGGCGCAGTCGGTTGAACGGTTCGAAGAGCCGGTCGACCTGGTCGGGCGGGACGTCGGGCCCGGTGTTGGAGACGGTGAGCACGGCGTGTTCGGCGGTGCTGTGGGTGGTGACCTCGACGTAGCCGCCCGGGATGTTGTAGTAGGTGGCGTTGTCGACGAGGTTGACGATCAGCCGGTCCACGAGGGCGGCGTCGCCGGCGGTGGGCGCGGGTGCGGTCTCGCCGTCGATCCGTACGCCGCGCAGCTCGGCCCGGGGGCGCAGGGCGAGGAGTGCCTCCTCGGTGAGGTCGGCGAGGTCGAGGGGTTCGGAACGGTCCACTCCGCGCTCGCTGTTGGCGAGGGTCAGCAAGGATTCCAGCAGGCTGCCCTGCTGTTTGCTGATCTTGAGGAGGCGTTCGAAGTTGGCTTTGAAGGAGTCGACGGTGGCGTCGCGGTCGATCAGTGACTCCTCCAGGAGGGCGCGTTCCAGGGTGAGGGGGGTGCGCAGTTCGTGGGCGGCGTTGGCGATGAACCGCTTGTGGGACTCCAGGGCCCGCTCCAGCCGGCCGAGGAGGCCGTCGACGCTGTCGGCGAGCTGTTTCATCTCGTCGGCGGGTCCGTCGACGGCGAGCCGTTCGTGGACGTTGTGGGCGGAGATCTGGCGGATGGAGGCGGTCATCGTGCGCAGCGGGCGCAGGATGCGTCCGGCCACCAGCCAGCCGAGGACCATGGAGATGACGGCCATGATGGCCAGGGCGACGCCGGACTGGACCAGCAGGTCGTGCATCTGGGCGTCGTGCTGGCGGGCGGCCTGGGCGCGCAGTTCCCGGGCCAGGTCGCCGAGCCCGCCGCGCAGCCCGGGGAAGGGGCCGGGGCCGGGACGGATCTCGACCTCGGGTTTCTGGTCGGGGCCGCCGGTGTGCACGGAGACGAACCGGCCCGCGGAGTTGTCCACGAGCAGATAGGTGATGGTCAGCAGGACGGCGCCGGTGGCGAGGAAGAGGACGCCGAACAGCAGGGTGAGCCGGGCGCGGGCCCGCCGGGGGGTCACCCGGCGGGTGAGGCGGCGCACGATCCTGGTGCCCAGCGGGCCGTGCGGGGGGTGCGGGCGCCGGGGCATCTCAGATCCGGTAGCCGCGGCGGGGGACGGTCCGCAGGATCGAGGGGTCGACGAGTTTGGACCGCAGGCGGTTGATGGTCGCCTTGACGGTGGTGGTGAGCGGGTCGGCGGCCTCGTCCCACACCTTCTGCAGCAGTTCGTCGGCGGGCACCACCCGGCCCTCGGCGGCCAGCAGGTACTCCAGTACGGCGAACTCCTTGGCGGTGAGCGGCAGTTGCCGACCGGCGTGGGTGGCGGTGCGCCGGGCGGGGTCGAGCCGCAGGTCGCCGTGGACCAGGACCGGTTCGTGGGTGGGCTGGGAGCGCCGGGCCAGGGCGCGGATGCGGGCGACCAGTTCGGCGTAGGCGAAGGGCTTGGGGAGGTAGTCGTCGGCGCCGAGGCCGAGGCCCTCGATGCGGTCGGCGATGGTACCGGAGGCGGTCAGCATCAGGACGCGGGCGCGGACGGACCGGGCGCCCAGTTCGCCGCACACGTCGTCGCCGTGCACCTTGGGCAGGTCCCGGTCGAGGACGATGACGTCGTAGTCGACCTCGTCGGCGCGGGCGAGGGCGGCGGCGCCGTCGTAGGCGACGTCGACGGCCATGCCCTCGCGGCGCAGGACGCGGGTCACCGAGTCCGCGAGTTCCACGTGGTCCTCGACCACCAGCAACCTCATGTCTTCCCCCTCGTACGGCGCTCCCGGACGGCGGCCGGCTGCGGCGGCCCGCCGGGCGGCGGTGCACAGCGTGCCGACCGCCCGGTCACAGGCCGGTTACAGCGTGCGCTCGGCCCCCAGGATGGCACCGACCGGGCCGGCCGGGCCACGGGGAAAGGCCACGGACAGGCGCAGTCCGCCCTCCTCGCCGGGGGCCGCGTCGATGTCGGCGCCGTGCGCGGTGGCGACGGCGGCCACGATGGACAGGCCCAGGCCGTGGCCGTCGGGGGTGCCGACGCGGGACTCCAGCCGCTGGAAGGGCTGGAAGAGCGCGGGGATGCTGTCCGGGGGGATCTCGGGGCCGCTGTTGGCGACGACCAGGGTGGGCCGGCCGGCGCGGGTGCCGGTGGACACGGTGATCCGGCCGCCGTCGGGGGTGTAGCGCAGCGCGTTCTCCACCAGGTTGGTGACCAGGCGTTCGACGAGCCGGGCGTCGCCCTGGGTGTCGGCGGTGTCGAGGGAGGTCTCGACGCGCAGGCCGAGGCGGGACGGGTCGGGGCAGCGTTCGTCGAGGACGCCGGCGGTGACCTCGGCGAGGTCGACGGGGCCCGTGCGGTCCAGGCCGCGCTGGCTGCTGGCGAGGGTGAGGAGTCCCTCGATCAGGCGTTCCTGGTTCTCGCCGGCCGCGACGACCCGTTCGCACAGGGCGCGCAGGGACTTGGCGTCGGCGTCCGGGTCGGACAGCTCGACCTCGATCATGGCGCGTTGCAGGGTGAGGGGGGTGCGCAGTTCGTGGGAGGCGTTGGCGACGAAGCGGCGCTGGGCGTCGAAGGCCGCCTCCAGCCGGGCCAGCAGTCCGTCGAAGGTGTCGCCGAGGCCCTTGAGTTCGTCGGCGGGGCCGGTGACCGCCAGCCGTTCGTGCAGGTTGTGCTCGGAGATGCGGCGGGCCTTGTCGGCCATCTCGCTGACGGGGCGCAGGACGCGTCCGGCCATCACCCAGCCCAGGGCGACGGACACCCCGGTCATGACGCCCAGGGCGATGCCGGACTCGGTGAGCAGGGCGCGCAGTTCGGCCTCGTGCTGCCGGGAGACCAGGTGCTCGATGTCGGTGGTGGAGCGGCCCAGGGTGGGTGAGCCGGGGGTGCCGCTCAGTTCCTGCTTGGTGGTGACGCGGGTGTCCTTGGCGACGGGGCTGCGGGCCACCAGGAGGTAGGTGATGGCCAGCAGCGCCACGCCGGAGAGCAGGAACAGCAGTCCGTAGAGCAGGGTCAGGCGGAGCCGGGCCGACCAGCGCAGGCGGGGGCGCCGGGAGGTGCGGGCGGCTTCAGATGCGGTATCCGGCATGGGGCACCGTTTCGATGACGGACGGCTCCCCCAGCTTGCGGCGGAGCCGGCTGACGGTGACCTTGACCGTGTTGGTGAAGGGGTCGGCGGCCTCGTCCCAGGCCCGCTCCAGCAGTTCCTCGGCGGAGACGACGGCGCCCCGGGCGGCGAGGAGCAGTTCCAGGACGGCCATTTCCTTCGGGGTGAGGTCGAGGCGGCGCCCGGCGCGGCGGGCGACGCCCTGCGCCGGGATCAGGGAGATGTCGCCGTGGGTGAGGACGGGCGGCACCGCGGGCTGATCGCGTCTGGCGAGGGCCTGCACACGGGCCCGCAGTTCGGCGAACGCGAACGGTTTGGGCAGGTAGTCGTCGGCGCCCAGGCCGAGCCCGTCGACGCGGTCGGCGATGGAGGCGGCGGCGGTGAGCATCAGGACGCGCGCCTCGCCGCCGTCCTTCGTCAGCTCCCGGCACACCTCGTCGCCGTGCAGACGGGGCAGGTCGCGGTCGAGGACGATGACGTCGTAGTCGGTCTGTGCGGCGCGGTCCAGTGCCTGTTCGCCGTCGAAGGCGAGGTCGACGTCCATGCCGTCCCGGCGCAGACCCGTCGCCACGGTCTCGGCCAGTTCCCGGTGGTCTTCCACGATCAGCACTCGCATGACCCTCACCCTGGCAGAGCGGCGATAACGCTGACGTAACAGATTTTGTTCCCTCAGTGTAACCGCCGGCCCGGTGCCCGCCCCGGACGGCCGGACGCGGCCGGGGGCCGGCGGGGCGGGGTCGAACTTCCGTGTGGAAGGCAAGAGTTCGTGGCCGCCGGGATATCGATGCGGTCCCAACCGGTGCGGGACCGTGGGGTGATGGTCCCGCGCGTGCTACTTTCGCGCACGACCCTGGCGTCTGATCACTCACGGGGGCGTGGATGGCGGACCGTGAACTCCACGGGTACGGGCACCTGCTGGACTCCTACGTCCCCCGGGCGATCGGACTGAACGCCCGGGGCCGCGGGGTCCGGCCCGCCCATCCCCGCGGGGCTCCGGTGCTCCGGATCTACGGGGGGCGCGGCACCGGCAAGACGGCGGTCTGCCGGAGGCTGCACGACACCCACGTCAACCGCGTGCACGTCGCCCTGTGGCCGATGACCGACCGGAGCGCTTCGCCGGCCGCGCCGGGCGACGAGGCGGGGCTGCTGGCGTCCCGGCCGCTGGCGGCGCTGGCCTGGCTGGTGCACGAACTCGACGCCGAGGTCCCGTCGTTCGGCCGCATCCCGTTCCCCCGCTTCACCTACGGCCTGGTCGCCGCCACCGTCTGGCAGGACGCCGCGCCGGCCGCCGACGGGCCGACGGTGGCGGAGCTGGCCGATTTCCAGGACCGCAAGGCCGCCCTGGTGGCCGCGCTCGCCGCCGGTCCGGGCAGGGCTCCGGTGGTGCAGCGCTTCGGGGCGTTCGCGGAGGCGCTGCTGCCGCTGGTGAGCTGGCTCGCCCCGGCGCTGGCACCGCTGGAGGACCTGCTGCGGCAGTTCGTCCGGCAGGCGTCCGGCGGTACCCGGCCGCACGCGGCGGCCCTGCGCTGGTGGGACGGCCAGGACCTGCGGGTCGCGGGCACCGGCATCGAGCGGGTGCTGCGTTATGCGCAGACCCTGCACCACCAGGTCCCGGCGACCGCCCGCGGCAAACTGGAGGAGCAACTGGCCGCCGCGTTCCTCGCCGACATCGACGCCTACCACCGGCGCCCCCACCTGCTCAGCAGACCGCTGCCGCTGATCGTCCTGGACGACACCCACACCGGCACCGGCGAGCGGCTGTTCGACCTGCTGATGACCGCGTACGCCACCGCCGCGGGGCCCGACAACGCGCGCGGCGCGGAGGTGCGCCGCCCGGTCCTGGTCACCACCGTGCTGGCCGCGGCGCCCCCGCCCGGGGCGGCCCGGCAGCGGCCGGTGGAGCTGTCCCGGCTCGGCACGCTGGACTGGCGCGGCCCGGGCAGCGAGTCGCCCGAGGAGTGGCAGGTGTGGGTGAGGGCCCCGGCCCTGCGGGCGGACGCCATCGCCCCCGCCCTCGGCGCCGACTGCCCGCGCGGCCTGCCCAATGTGATCGAGCAGATCAGCGCGGGCCGTGCCGGTCTGGCCGGGCCGCTGGTGGAAGCCGCCGAACGGGACCTGCTCGCCGGGGAGCACAGTCTGCTGCGCCGCCGCGGGCCCGCCGCACTGGGCCGTACGCTGCTCGCCCTGCCCCCGGCCGGACCGGCGGCGGCCGGCGACCGGACCGTCGCCGACGTCCTGCTGCGCTACCTGGTGCCCGACCCGGAGCTGATCGCCCCGCTGCTGCGCCGGGCTGTGCTGGTGAGCCCCGACGACGTGCCGTACGCCCCGGTGTCCGGTGACGAACCGGACCGGGTGTCGGCGTTCCTGCGCGCCGGGCACTGGGAGCGGTCGCCGTGGGCGTCCGGGGCGGACGGTCCGGGACCGGTGCCCCCGGTCGCCGACCGGGCGCTGCGGGAACTGCTGCTGCACCGGCTGCGCGCCGAGTGCTCCCCGGCACCCGGCCGGCCCGACGCCCACCTGGTCTGGACCCGGCTGCACTCGGCCGCCCTGGACGACGAGCGGGTGCCGGAGGCGGTGCGGCTGCACCACGCCCTGGCCCTGGGCCGCCGGGAGCGGGCGGTGTCCGGGCTGCACGCGCTGCTGCGGGTCCTGGACCGGCCGGCGTGGCTGGCCGCCGTGCAGCTCGTCTGCGCCGCCCCGCACCCGCCGGACGGCTACCCGGAGCGGCACCCCGAACCCCCTGAGCTGTGCCGGACCTGCCTGGACCGGCCGGCCGAGGGCGGCGGCCCGCACCGGGACATCGCCCGGCTGGTCACCCTGCTGTGGGACCTGTCGACGCTCTCCTCGCTCTACCCGGACGACCCCGACAGCCCCGACAACCGGCTGCGGCTGCTGCTCACCGGCTCCCACCTCGCCGACGACGAGGGGGTCACCGCGGAGGCCGCCCGGCGCTGGCCCGCGCTGCTGGCCCGGGGGCGCAGGGTGCCCGAACTGCCCGTACCACCGACCGGAAGGGGAAACTGACGTGGCGGCACCCCGGTTCTGGCCCTCCTACCTGCTGATCGGCGGCCCGGTCCTGCTCCTCGCCGTCCTGGGGCTGGCCCTGTGGCTGGGCTGGCGGGCCGGTCTCGTCCCCGTCGTGCGCGGCGTCCTGGTCGCCGTCTGCGCGGTCCTCGCGGCCGGCGCGGTCGGGGTGATCGTGTGGGCGGCCGGGCTGCCCGACTACTGCCAGAGCGGCAACGAGCGGCTGGTCGAGGAGGACGGCCAGTGCGTGGGCGTCAGCGACGGCAGCTTCGTCTTCGACCAGCGGCTGGCCGCCGTGTCGGACCGGATAGCGCGGCTCAACGACCAGGTCACCGGGGGCGGCACAGCGTACGCCACGATCGCCCTGATGATCCCCATGACACCGGACGAGGACAGCGAGGCGGAGCGCGCGCAGCTCCTGCGCGAGGTCCAGGGCGCCTATCTCGCCCAGTACCAGGCCAATGTGGTCCGCAAGGAGGACATCCCGATCCGGCTGGTCCTCGCCAACCCCGGCCGGGACCTGGACCACGGGCGGCAGGTGGCCGACTGGCTGGCCGAGATGGCCCGCTCCCCCGAGGACCGGCTGCGGGTGGTGTTCGGGTTCAACCTCAGTGTCGCGGCGAACGCCGACACCATCGGCTACCTCACCCGGGAGAAGCACATCCCCGTGGTGGGCGGGCCGATCACCGCCACCGGCCTGGCCAACGACGCGCACGGCCGCTACCCGGGGCTGGTGAAGGTGGTGCCGTCCAACCTGGACCAGGCCAACGCCCTGCGCTCCTACCTCGGCGAGGACGCCGCCAAGACCTTCCTCATCCAGGACCGCAGCAGCACCGACCTGTACTCCGAGTCGCTGCGCGCGGCCTTCGGCGAGGTGACCCGGGGCTCGGCCAGCGATCCGCAGGAGTACGACCCGACGCAGGTGACCAAGAACGACTTCGCGATGATGGTCAACAACCTCTGCGACTCCGAGGCCACCACCATCTACTTCGCCGGCCGGCCGCCCGCGCTGGCGCTGCTGATCAACGCGCTCGGCGACCGCGGCTGCAAGCAGCGGCACTTCCGGGTCGTCACCGTCTCCGGGGCCTCGACGATCGCCCTGGAACCGGACCTGGACTGGGGGGCGCTCACCCGGGGCAAGGGCCTGACCGTGGAGTACGCCACCATCACCCACCCGGACGCCTGGGCCGCCCCGAAGAAGGCCGGCGACCCCGAGCCGCCCACCACCGGCGGCTCCCCCGACGCCCTGGCCGCCCTCACCGACCTGCTCGAGGCCAACCCCCCGGAGCGGATCGGCCCGACCGACCTGTCCGACGGCCGCACCATCACCATGTACGACTCCGCGCTCACCGCCGTCACCGGCATCATGAAGCGGGGCGTTGCCAAGGGCGAGGTGCCGACGCTCTCCGGCATCGAGGAGACCTGGCGGCGGCTGCGCGGCGCGCACAGCGTGAAGGGGGCCAGCGGCTGGATCTGCCTGGACAACAACGGCACCCCGTACGACAAGGCGGTGGCCATCGTCCGGCTGGTGCCCTCGGGCGGCGACAGCGCGGGCGGGCACCTCGACTTCCAGGGCATCGCCTGGCCGACCGGCAAGCCGCTGACCGCGAAGCGGTGCGCGGACATACGGGGCTGACACCGGTACGGGCCCGGTCCGCGCGGCTCGCGGCCGGGGCGCGCGCCGCGATGGTGATCACATTGCGAGACACCGTTGCGAAACGCCCCTGACCAGGCGTCTCCTCGCACAGTGATGAGTGAACGACCCGAACCCCGCAGTACCGACGACGCCGGCGGCGACCGCTCCGCCCGGCGTGCCGTCACCGTCTTCCCCGTCCTGGTCCTCCTGGCCGGTGCCCTCGGCCTGCTGCTGCCGGACGGCTTCGCCGGGTGGGGCGAGGCGGTGCCGTACCTGCTGGGCGTGGTGATGTTCTGCATGGGCGTCACCATGACCCCGCGGGACTTCCGCGGCGTGGCCCAGCGGCCCTGGGCGGTGGCCCTCGGACTGGTGGCGCACTACGTCATCATGCCGGGCCTGGGCTGGGCCATCGCCCACCTGCTGAGCCTGCCCCCGCAGTTGGCCGCGGGCGTCATCCTGGTGGGCTGCGCGCCCAGCGGCACGGCGTCCAACGTGGTGACGTATCTGGCGCGCGGCGATGTCGCCCTGTCCGTGTCGGTCGCCACCGTCTCGACCCTGGTCGCCCCGCTGGTCACCCCGCCGCTGACGCTGCTGCTGGCCGGTGCCTATCTGCCCGTCGACGCCGGTTCGATGGTCACCGACATCCTCAAGACGGTGCTGCTGCCGGTCCTCGCCGGCCTGGTCGTCCGGCTGGCCGCGGGCCGGTACGTCGCCCGGGCGCTGCCCGTGCTGCCGTGGCTGTCGGCGCTCACCGTCGCCGTCATCGTGACCATGGTGGTGGCGGGCAGCGCCGGTGCCATCAAGTCGGCGGCCGGACTGGTCTTCGTCGCGGTGGTGCTGCACAACGGCCTCGGTCTGGCGCTGGGGTACGGGGCCGGGCGGCTCGCCCGGCTCGGCGAACCGGCCGGCCGGGCGATGGCCTTCGAGGTCGGCATGCAGAACTCCGGTCTGGCCGCGTCCCTCGCCACCGCCCACTTCAGCCCCCTCGCCGCGCTCCCGGCCGCGATCTTCTCCGTCTGGCACAACGTCTCCGGCGCCCTGACCGCCGCCTGGTTCTCCCGCCGCCCCCGCTGACCCCGGCGGGCCGGGCGGGGGCCGCTCCGTGGGCGGCGAGCACCGAGCCGCCGGCGGCCGGCCGCGCGGGTCAGTCGCGCAGCGCCTCGATCACACTGGTGAGATGGGCGCGGACGGCCTCCTCGGCCGCCCGCGGGTCCCTGGCCTCGATCGCCTCGATCATGGCCAGGTGCTCCTTCAGGGACTGCTGGGGCCGGCCCGGCCGCAGCGCCAACTGGAAGCGGTGCCGCACCAGTTGGGCGTTGAGCCGCTCCAGCAGTTCCACGGCCGTCCGCTGGCCGGAGAACTCCCGGATGCGGGTGTGCAGTTCGTGGTTCAGCTCCGAGTAGGTCAGCGGATCGCCGCCGGCCACCGCCTTGCGCATCGCCGTGCCCAGTTCCTTCAGCTCGGCGAGCTGCGCGTCGTCGACGGCGGCCGCCGCCTTCGCCGCGCACAGCCCTTCGAGGACCAGACGGCACTCGGTGATGGCGACGGCTTCCTCGACGGTCACCACCCGGACCCGGGAGCCGCGGTTGCGGATGCGCTCGACCAGCCCCTGCGCTTCGAGGTCGATCAGCGCGGCCCGGATGCTGGCCCGGGTCACACCGAACTGCTCGGCCAGCTCGTTCTCCACCAGCCGCTGGGCCGGTGCCATCTCGCCGCGCAGGATCGCCTGCCGCAACTGCCCGAGGGCGAGCCGCTTGGCCTGCTCCCCGGTGCTCGGACGGGCTTGTTCCGGCATGGTGCCCTCCCTGGATGAGTGCCTGTCGAACGTAGATCCAGCCACACAAGATCGTCAACAATATCGGTCGCCGTATCCGGTCGCCTCACGCCCCGGAGGGCGCCGCCGTGGTGCCGCGGATCTCCAGCGTGGGCGCGGTGAGCTGGACGCTCCCCGCCGCGCCGGGCGCCGCCAGCCGGTCCAGCAGACAGCGGGCGGCGCGGCGGCCGACCTCGTGGCCGGCGCTGTCGACGGTGGTCAGCCACAGGTGCCGCAGCCTGGCCAGGCCGGTGTTGTCGTAGCCGACCACGGACAGGTCCCGGGGCACCCGCAGGCCCAGTTCGTCCGCCGCCGACAGCACACCGACGCAGGCGATGTCGTTGACCGCGAAGACGGCGGTGGGGCGGCCGGGGCGGGCCAGCAGCCGTACGGTGGCGCGGTGGCCGCCCTCCTCGGTCATGTCGCTCGGCTCCACCACCGCCCGCCCGGCCAGGCCGTGCGCCGCCATCGCCGACGCGAAGCCGCGCCGGCGCAGGGCGCCCACCTCCCCGTACCCCGCGATGTGCGCGATGTCCCGGTGGCCGAGGCCGATGAGGTGCTCGGTGGCCAGCCGCGCCCCGCGCTCGTCGTCCCCGGCCACCACGTCCACGCCGGGCGGCACGGCCTCCCGGGCGCCGGCGACCACCACGGGGACGCGTCCGGCGACCGCGTCGAGGGCGGCCGGGTCGGGCAGGGTGCCGACCACCACCAGGCCGTCCACGCCGAGGTCGGTCAGGGGGCCGGCGGGGTCCTGGCCGGTGCGGCGGTTGAGGCGGGCGTCGGCCAGCAGCATGTAGAGGCCGTGGTGGTGCAGCAGGGAGTTCAGGCCGTCGAGGAGGTCCACGAACCAGGGGTTGCGCAGGTCGTTGAGGAGGACGCCGACCGTGCGGGTGCGCTGTTCGCTGAGGCTGCGGGCCGCCGCGTTGGGCCGGTAGCCCAGCTCCCGCACCGCCTCCAGCACGGCCTGGCGCTTCTCGGTGCGCACCCGGTCGGAGCCGCGCAGCACCAGCGACACCAGTGACTTGGAGACACCGGCCCGCTCGGCCACGTCCCGGATGGTCGGCTGCTTCATGGCTGGACCGTTCCACGGCACAGATCGGCTGTCAAAGCCTTGACACCGTGCGGAGACGGCCCCGAGGGTGGCGGATACAGGCTGTGGACCGGTCCAACGAAGGGCTCGCGTGGTTCTCATGGTGGATGCGCTCGGGGTCGCCGTCGTCGGTTTCGGCTGGATGGGCCGGGTGCACACCCAGGCGTACGCCCGGGTCCGCCACCACTATCCGCTGCTGCCGCTGCGCCCGGAGCCGGTCGCGGTCGCCGACGAGGTGCCGGGGCGGGCGGAGGAGGCCGCCGCCCGGTTCGGGTTCGCGTCGGCCACCCGGGACTGGCGGGAGGTCGCCGCCGATCCCCGGGTCGGGGCGGTCAGTGTCACCGCGCCGAACTTCCTGCACCGCGAGATCGGCGTCGCCATGGCCGAGGCGGGCAAGCACCTCTGGATCGAGAAGCCGGTCGGCCTCACCGCCGCCGACGCCCGCGCGGTGGCCGACGCGGTCGCCGCGTCCGGCGTGCGGAGCGCGGTCGGCTTCAACTACCGCAACGCGCCCGCCGTGGAGGCCGCCCGCGAGCTGATCGCGGCCGGTGGCATCGGCACCGTCACCCATGTCCGCATCCGGTTGTTCAGCGACTACGCCGCCCATCCGGAGGCGGCGCTGACCTGGCGGTTCCAGCGGGAGCGGGGCGGCAGCGGGGTGCTGGGCGACCTGGCCTCGCACGGCGCGGACCTCGCCTGGTTCCTGCTCGGCGACATCGCCGCGCTCACCGCGGACACGGCGGTCTTCGTGCCCGAGCGGGCCCACCCGGCCGCCGCCACCGCCGGTCACGCCCGGGCGGCGGGCGGTCCGCCGGGTCCGGTGGAGAACGAGGACTACGTCTCCTGCCTGCTGCGGTTCGCCTGCGGCGCCCGCGGCGTACTGGAGGCGTGCCGGGTCTCGGTCGGCGAGCAGAACGCCTACGGCTTCGAGGTGCACGGCACCCGGGGCGCGGTGTTCTGGGACTTCCGCCGCATGAACGAACTCGGCGTCAGCCGCGGCACCGCCTACCAGGACCAGCCGGTCAGCACGGTGTACGTCGGTCCCGGCCACGGCGAGTTCGGCGCCTTCCAGCCGGGCGCCGCCAATGCCATGGGCTACGACGACCTGAAGGTGGTCGAGGCGTACCGCTTCCTGCGGTCGGTCGCCGAGGGCGCCCCGTACGGTGCCACGCTCACCGACGCGGTGCGCGCGGCGACCGTGCTGGACGCCATGGCCCGCTCGGCCCGCGACGGCACCTGGGTGAGCGTCGACCCGGTCGCGTGACCTGCCGAGCCTCACAAGGACCCGCAAGGACCCGTAAGGAGCACCCCATGCGCATCGGCATCCTCGGTCTCGGTCGGATCGGTGTCTTCCATGCCGAGACCCTCGCGGGGCTCGGCGCGGTCGAGGCCCTCGTCGTCTGCGATCCGGTGGCGGGGGCCGCGCGGGCCGCCGCCGAGCGGTTCGGGGCCCGGGTCGTGGACTCCCCCGGGGCGCTGCTGGCCGCCGGGGTGGACGGGCTGGTCGTCGCGGCGGCCACGGACGCGCACCCGGCGCTGATCCGGGCCGGGGTCGCGGCGGGGGTGCCGGTGTTCTGCGAGAAGCCGGTGGCCCGGACCATGGCCGAGGCCGTCCAGGTGCTGAAGGCGGTCGCGGGGCGGGACGTGCCGGTGCAGATCGGCTTCAACCGGCGCTTCGACGCCGGGTTCACGGCGGCCCGGCGGGCGGTGCGCTCCGGGGAACTGGGCCCGCTGCACACCGTACGGTCGACCACCCTTGACCCGGCGCCGCCACCGCCCGCGTACGTCGCCGCGTCCGGGGGGATCTTCCGGGACTGCTCGGTGCACGACTTCGACATGATCCGCTGGGTGACCGGCCGCGAGGTGCGGGAGGTGTACGCCGTCGGCGGCAACCGGGGGGCCGCGTACATCCGTCAGGCCGGGGACGCCGACACCACCGGCGCGGTCCTCACCCTGGACGACGGCACGATCGCGCTGGTGTCCAGCAGCCGGCACAACGGGCGCGGCCATGACGTGCGGATGGAGCTGCACGGGTTCGCCGACTCCCTCGCGGTGGGCCTGGAGGACCGGCTGCCGCTGCGCTCGGCCGAGCCCGGGGCGAGTTTCCCCTCCGGGGTGCCGCACGACTTCTTCATGGACCGTTTCGCGGCCGCCTACCGGGCCGAACTCACCGCGTTCACCGAGGTCGTCGCCGGGGTCCGGCCCTCGCCGTGCCCGATCGAGGAGGCGCTGGAGGCGGGCTGGATCGCGGAGGCGTGCGCGCTGTCGCTGCGCGAGCACCGTCCGGTGCCGGTGGCGGAGGTGCGGCGGGCCTGAGCCGGCCCGCCGCCGGGTCAGGCCCCGCAGGAGCGCAGGAACCGGCGGGTGCGTACCGCGATGGGCAGCGGCCGGTCCGGGGCGCAGGGGTACATGTCCTGCTCGACGATGGCGAACAGGTCGACGCCGAGCCGCTGGGCGGCGGCCAGCACCGGTTCCAGCGCGGGCACCCCGCCCGGTGGTTCGCACATCACCCCGCGCCGGACGGCCGGCCCGAACGGCAGCCCCTGCTCGCGCACGTCGGCGAGGACGGCGGGGTCGACCTGCTTGAGGTGCAGGTAGCCGATGCGTTCGCCGTAGGTCTCGATGAGCCGGACGCTGTCGCCGCCGCAGTAGGCGTAGTGGCCGGTGTCCAGGCAGAGGCTGACGAGGTCGGGGTCGGTGGCGTCGAGGAAGCGTTCGACGTGTTCCTCGGTGTCCAGGTGGGTGTCGGCGTGCGGGTGGACGACGATGTCCAGGCCGTAGGTGTCCCGCACCTCGCGGCCGAGGCGGGCCATGCCCTCGGTGAGGTGGGCCCACTGCTCTCGGGTCAGCTCCGGGGGTTCCAGGATCTCGGCGGTCTTGTCGTCGCGCCAGAAGGAGGGGATGACGACCAGGTGCCGGGCGCCCATCGCCTGGGTGAGGGACGCCACCCGGCCGACCTGTTCGCGCACGGCGTCCCAGGCGGCGGGGCCGCGGTGCAGTCCGCAGAAGACGGTGCCCGCGGAGACCTTCAGGCCGCGCCGGTCCACCTCGTCGGTGAGGCGGGCGGGGTCGGTGGGCAGATAGCCGTAGGGGCCCATTTCGATCCAGGAGTAGCCGGCCTCGGCGACCTCGTCCAGGAAGCGTTCCCAGGGCACCTGGTGGGGGTCGTCGGGGAACCAGACGCCCCAGGAGTCGGGGGCGGAGCCGACCCGGATGCGGTCGAGCGCGGCGGCCATGTCAGGTGGTCCCTTCCCTCGGGGAGGATACGGAGCGCGGGTCCCGCTGGTCGGGGAGGGGCGCCGGATCGGCTCCGCCGGCCCGCGCCAGCTCGTGTTCGAGGACGGCGAGTTCGGTGCCGCCCGCCATGTGGTGGGTGAGGTCCTCCAGGGTGATCTCGCCGCGGGCGGCGGAGAGTTCGAGGGTGCCCAGGCGCAGCACGCTGAAGTGGTCGCCGACCAGGTAGGCGTGGTGGGGGTTGTGGGTGATGAGGACGACGCCGAGGCCGCGTTCGCGGGCGGCGGCGACGTACTTGAGGACCACCCCGGACTGTTTGACGCCGAGGGCGGCGGTGGGCTCGTCGAGGATGAGGACGCGGGCGCCGAAGTGGACGGCGCGGGCGATGGCGACGCACTGGCGCTGGCCGCCGGAAAGGGTGCCGATGGGCTGGTCCAGGTCGTCCAGGGCGATGCCCAGGGCGCGCAGTTCCTGGTCGGCGGTCCGTTTCATCCGGGCGATGTCGAGGCGGCGGACGGGCCAGGGTCCCCTGGTGAGTTCGGAGCCGAGGAAGAAGTTCCGCCACACCGGCATCAGCGGGACGGTCGCCAGGTCCTGGTAGACGGCGGCGATGCCGCGGTCCAGGGCCTCGCGGGGGGTGGTGAAGCGGACCGGCGCGCCGTCGACGAGGAACTCGCCCTCGGTGTGCTGGTGCAGCCCGGAGATGATCTTGATGAGGGTGGACTTGCCGGCGCCGTTGTCGCCGAGCACGCAGCTCACCCGGCCTGCGTGGACCGCGAGGTCGACACCGTGCAGGGCGCGCAGGGTGCCGTAGGACTTGCCGGCGCCGCGCAGTTCGGCCAAGGGGGAGTCGGTCATGTGCTCACCTCCGGGTCGCCGTGCGGCGGACCCACAGATTGACGAGGACGGCGCCGAGCAGCATCACGCCGAGGAAGGTCTTGAACCAGTCGGGGTTCCACCCGGCGTAGACGATGCCCTGGTTGACCATCCCGAACATGAAGGCGCCGAAGACCGGGCCGATCGCGGAGCCGTAGCCGCCGGTCAGCAGGCAGCCGCCGATGACGGCGGCGGCGATGTAGATCAGCTCCTGGCCGACGCCCTCGCCGGACTGCACGGTGTTGAAGGAGAACAACTGGTGCATGCCGACGAACCAGGCGCCGAAGCCGACCAGCATGAACAGCGAGACCTTGGTGAAGGTGACGGGCACCCCGACCGCGCGGGCGCTGTCCCGGTCGCCGCCGACGGCGAAGACCCAGTTGCCGTACCGGGTGCGCAGCAGCACCCAGGTGGCCAGGGCGGCGAAGACCAGCCACCACACCACCGTGATCTTCACCTGGACGCCGCCGACGCCGAAGGAGGACGCGAAGAGGGCCTTGGCCTGGCCGAAGCCGTCCATGTCGCTGATGTCGTCGGTGGCGACGTTGCCGGTGACGGCTTTGGTGACGGCGAGGTTGGCGCCCTGCAGGATCAGGAAGGTGCCGAGGGTGACGAGGAAGCTCGGCAGTCCGGTCCTCACCAGCAGCCAGCCGTTAAACGCGCCGACGGCCAGCGAGACCACCAGGGCGGCCAGTACGCCCGTCCAGACGTTCAGGGTGAGCTGGTAGCTGAGCATGCTCGCGGTGAGCGCCGAGGAGACCACGGCGACCCCGGAGGACAGGTCGAACTCGCCGCCGATCATCAGCAGCGCCACCGGCAGCGCCATGATGCCGATGGTCGAGGACTGGTAGAGCACCGTCGCCAGGGAGCCGCCCTGGCGGAGCGAGGGGGCGGCGATCAGGAAGAAGACGAACACGGCGACCGCGCCGAGGAACACCCCGACCTCGGGCCGGGCCAGCAGCCGGAGCGCCAGGGGGCGTTGCCGGGTCCGTCCGCCGGCGGGTCCCGGCCCGGGGGCCGGCGGTACGGTGACCGCGGGTCCGGCGGCGCTCATCACCGGGTGCCCTTCGCGGCGAAGGCGGCGACCCGCTCGACGTTGGTCCGGTCCACGAACGCCGGTCCGGTGAGCACCGGTTGCTCGCCGCCGCCGCTGTAGTTGCCGTTGTTCTCGTACAGCCACAGGCCGTCGACGGCCAGGTAGCCCTGGAGGTAGGGCTGCTGGTCGACGGCGAACTCGATGTCGCCCGCGCGGACGGCGGCGGCCAGGTCCTTGTTGAGGTCGAAGGTGGCGACCTTCGCCTTGCCGCCGGTCTCGTCGACCGACTGCACCGCGGTCATCGCGAAGGGCGCGCCGAGGGTGACCACGTGGTCGATGCCGGTGTCCTGCTTGAGCTTGGCGGTGATGGTGGACTGCACGGACGGCATGTCGGTGCCGTTGACGTAAAGGTTCTCGATGGTGCCGTCGAAGGTCCGCTTCACCCCGTCGCAGCGCTGGGTGAGGCCGACGTTGCCCTGCTCGTGGACGACGCAGACGGCCTTCTCGGCGCCGGCCTCGTCGAGTCTCCGGCCGAACGCCTCGCCCGCCACGCCCTCGTCCTGCCCGAAGAACTCCAGCAGGCCCATCTTCTTCCAGTCGCTCAGCCCGGAGTTGAGGCCGACGACGGGTATCCCGGCCCGCCGGGCCTTGGCGAGGACGCTGCGCAGGGCGTCGGGCTTGGCGAGGGTGACCGCGATGCCGTCGACCTTCTGGTCGATGGCGTTCTGCACCAGGTTGGCCTGGTTGCCGGCGTTGGGGTCGTGGGAGTAGACGAGCTTGACGTTGTCCTTGGCGGCGGCCGCCTCGGCGCCCTTGCGGACGATGTCCCAGAAGGTGTCGCCGGGGGCCTGGTGGGTGACCAGGGCGACCGTCATACGGGGCGTGGCCGCCCGGCCGGCGGAGGCGCCGCCGGCCCCCTCCTCGTCGGCCTGCTTGCCCCCGGAACCGCTGGAGCAGCTTGCGAGGGTGAGGGCCGCCGCCGCGGCCAGGGCGAGTGCGGGGGCGAACCGGCGGGAGCGGGCGTGCGAAGAGCGGTCCATCTTTGCTGCACCTCACTGTGCGACGGGGAACCGTGTGCCGAGAGGAGACGGCCTTGCACTGGGACCGGATACAAGTCCTTGGGGCCTCCCCTGTCAAGGCTTTGTCAAGACATCATTTCGCCAACAAGTCCGAATGTCCGTACATACAGTTGACACGGGCGTCCAGGGGTCCTACATGTGGGAGGCGGCAGGCCCCCGCCCACCCCGAGGAGCGTTGCACATGGCCGACTCAGCCCGGCGTTTCGACCTGATCACGATGGGCCGCATCGGGGTCGATCTCTACCCCCTGCAGACGGGCGTATCCCTGGCGGAGGTCCGGACCTTCGGCAAGTTCCTCGGCGGATCGGCCGCCAACGTCGCGGTCGCCGCGGCCCGGCTCGGCCGGGCGGCGGCCGTGATCAGCCGCACCGGCGACGACCCGTTCGGCGCCTATCTGCACCGGGCGCTCGCGGAGTTCGGGGTGGACGACCGCTGGGTCACGCCGGTCGGCGCGTACCCGACACCGGTCACCTTCTGCGAACTCTTCCCGCCGGACGACTTCCCGCTCTACTTCTACCGGCTGCCCAAGGCCCCCGACCTGGAGATCGCCGCCGGCGACCTGGACCTCGACGCGATCCGCGCCGCCCGCGTCTTCTGGGTCACCGGCACGGGCCTGAGCGAGGAGCCGAGCCGCTCCGCCACCCTCGCCGCCCTCGCGGCCCGCGCCCGGACCGGCACCACCGTCTTCGACCTGGACTGGCGCCCCATGTTCTGGCCCGACCCGGGCACCGCCCGTCCGCACTACACCGAGGCCCTGCGCCACACCACCGTCGCGGTCGGCAACCTCGACGAGTGCGAGATCGCCACCGGTGTCCGCGAGCCCCGGGCCTGCGCCGAGGCGCTGCTGGCGGCCGGGGTGGAGCTGGCCGTCGTCAAGCAGGGCCCGCGGGGCGTCCTCGCGGTGCACCGGGACGGCACGGAGGTACGGGCCCGGCCGGTGCCGGTGGAGGTGGTCAACGGCCTCGGCGCGGGCGACGCGTTCGGCGGCGCCCTCGTCCACGGCCTGCTGGCCGGCTGGGAGCTGGAGCGGACCGTGCGGTACGCCAACGCGGCCGGCGCCCTCGTCGCCTCCCGGCTGGCCTGCTCCGCCGCGATGCCCGCCCCGGACGAGATCGACACCCTCCTGACCACGGACGGAACCGCCTCATGACCCTCGGCATCCCCGACCTCACCGCGGTCCGGGCCCGGCACCCCGAGGCGGTCGCCGAGGCGGCCGCCCGCCGGGTGCGCCGCCCGCTGCTCGGCACCGGCGGCCGGCTGATGATCGTCGCCGCCGACCATCCGGCGCGCGGCGCGCTCGGCGTCGGCGACCGCCGGCTCGCCATGGCCAACCGCGCCGACCTGCTGGAACGGCTGTGCACCGCGCTGTCCCGCCCCGGCGTGGACGGGGTGCTCGCCACCGCCGACGTGCTGGAGGACCTGCTGCTGCTCGGCGCGCTGGAGAACAAGGTCGTCATGGGCTCGATGAACCGCGGTGGACTGGCGGGCGCCGCCTTCGAGATGGACGACCGGTTCACCGGCCACCGCGCCGAGGACCTCGCCCGGTTCCGCTTCGACGCGGGCAAGCTGCTGCTGCGCGTCGACTACGCCGACCCGGGCTCGCTGGCCACCCTGGAGGCCGCCGCCCGTGCCGTGGACGCGATGGCCGCGCACCGGCTGCCGGTCTTCGTCGAGCCGTTCATCTGCCGCCGGGTGGACGGCCGGATACGCACCGACCTCTCGCCGGAGGCGGTCACCCGGTCCATCGCCATCGCCTCCGGGCTGGGCGGCACCTCCGCCTACACCTGGCTGAAACTCCCCGTCACCCACGACCCCGGCGACATGGCCGAGGTGCTCCAGAGCTCCACCCTGCCGGCGGTCCTGCTCGGCGGCGAGGTGGGCGACGACCAGGAGGGGACGTACGAACGATGGCGCAAGGCGCTGCGGCTGCCCACCGTACGGGGCCTGGTCGCCGGCCGGTCGCTGCTGTACCCGGCGCGGGGCAGTGTGGAGGAGGCGGTGGACACGGCGGTGGGGCTGCTGTGACGCGGGTGACGGTTGCGCAGCCTGTGACACGCGCGGCACGAGTGCCCTGTGACTGTGCCGACGGCCCGACGCCCCGGCGCTCCGACGGCCCGACGAGGAGGAGACCCCGATGACGCACCACCTTTCCGCGGGCACGGCACGCAGCGGCCCCTACTCCGTGCACGTCACCCCCGAGTCCGCGGGCTGGGGGTACTCCGCCCTGCGGGTGCTGCCGCTGCCGCCGGGCGGTTCGCACACCTTCGGCACCGGCGACAGCGAGTGGATCGTGCTGCCGCTCGCCGGGAGCTGCACGGTCACGGTCGACGGCACCGCCTTCCGGCTCACCGGCCGCCGCGATGTGTTCAGCGGCGTCAGCGACTTCGCGTACGCGCCGAGGGACGCCCGGGTCACCGTCGACTCCCCCGGCGGCGGCCGGTTCGCGCTCACCGGCGCCCGCTGCGACCGGCGACTGCCCGCCCGCTACGGCCCGGCCTCCGGGGTCCCGGTGGAGCTGCGCGGCACCGGCAACTGCTCCCGCCAGGTCAACAACTTCGCCGCGGCCGGCGTCTTCGAGTGCGCCAACCTCATCGCCGTGGAGGTGCTCACCCCGGACGGCAACTGGTCGTCCTTCCCGCCGCACAAGCACGACGAGCACCGGCCCGGCGAGGAGTCGGAGCTGGAGGAGATCTACTACTACGAGTTCACCGGCCACGACGGCACCCCCGGCCTCGGCTACCAGCGGGTCTCCCCCTCCGGGCGGGGCCGGGGCACGGACCTGCTGGCCGAGGTGCGCGACGGCGACGTCGTACTGATCCCCGACGGCTGGCACGGGCCGTCGATGGCCGTGCCCGGCCACCACATGTACTACCTCAACGTCATGGCCGGACCCGGCGAGGACCGGGCCTGGCTGATCCGCGACCACCCCGGCCACGCCTGGGTCCGCGACACCTGGCCGGACCGGCCGGCCGACCCCCGACTGCCCCTCTACACCGCTCCGGAGAGGTCCGCATGAGCGCCCGCACCCGCCGACTGACCACCGCCCAGGCCCTGGTGCGGTTCCTCGCCGCCCAGTACACCGAACGGGACGGCGTACGGCACCGGCTGATCACCGGCACCTGGGGGGTCTTCGGCCACGGCAACGTGGCCGGGATCGGCCAGGCCCTGGTCGAGTACGCCGATGTCATGCCGTTCCACCAGGGCCGCAACGAACAGGCCATGGTGCACGCCGCCGTCGGCCACGCCCGGCACCTCGACCGGCTCTCCGCGCAGGCGGTGACCACCTCGATCGGCCCCGGCGCCACCAACCTGGTCACCGGCGCCGCCCTCGCCACCATCAACCGGCTGCCCGTCCTGCTGCTGCCCGGCGACTACTTCGCCTCGCACGCCGCCGATCCGCTGCTCCAGCAACTGGAGCACCCCCTCGCGGGCGATGCGTCGGTCAACGACACGCTGCGGCCGGTCTCCCGGTACTTCGACCGGATCACCCGCCCCGAGGCACTGATCCCCGCCGCGCTCAACGCCATGCGGGTGCTCGCCGACCCGGCCGAGACCGGGGCCGTGACGCTCGCGCTGCCGCAGGACGTGCAGGCCGAGGCGGCCGACTGGCCGGAGGAGTTCTTCGCCGACCGGGTCTGGCGGGTCCGCCGCCCCGCCCCCGACCCGCTGGAACTGGCCGACGCCGCGCAGACGATCCGGTCCGCCGCCCGGCCGCTGATCGTCGCGGGCGGCGGCGTCCACCACAGCGCCGCCGAGGAGGCGCTGGAGGCCCTGGCCGACGCCACCGGCATCCCGGTCGCCGCCACCCAGGCCGGCAAGGGCTCGCTGCGCCACGACCACCCCGCCGACCTCGGCGCCGTCGGCCACACCGGCACCGCCGTCGCCGACGCCCTGGCCCGCACCGCCGACCTGGTGATCGGCGTCGGCACCCGCCACACCGACTTCACCACCGCCTCCGGCACCCTCTTCCAGCACCCCGCCGTCCGCTTCCTCAACCTCAACATCACCGGCTTCGACGCCCACAAGCTCGCCGCCCGCACCCTGGTCTGCGACGCCCGGACCGGCCTCGAACTGCTCACCGAGGCACTGTCCGGGTACCGCGTGGACCCGGCGTACGAGGCGGAGTACCGGGCCGGCAAGGAGCGCTGGGACCGGGTCGTCGAGGCCGCCTTCCACGGCGCCGACGACGCCGTGCCGACCCAGACACAGGTGCTCGGCGCGCTGGACGCGGTGGTCGGCGACACCGACGTGGTGCTCAACGCGGCCGGTTCCCTCCCCGGCGACCTGCACAAACTCTGGCGGGCCCGGTCCCCGCGCCAGTACCACCTGGAGTACGGCTACTCCTGCATGGGGTACGAGATCCCGGCCGCGATCGGCGTCCAGCTTGCCGCGCCCGGCACCCCGGTGTGGGCGCTGGTCGGCGACGGCACCTATCTGATGAACCCCACCGAGATCGTCACCGCCGTGCAGGAGCGGCTGCCCGTCAAGCTGGTCCTGGTGCAGAACCACGGGTACGCCTCCATCGGCGGCCTCTCCGAGTCGGTGGGCGCCGAGCGGTTCGGCACCGACTACCGCCACCGCGCCCCCGACGGCACCTTCACCGGCGACCCGCTCCCGGTGGACCTCGCGGCCAACGCGGCCAGCCTCGGCATGGACGTGCTGCGCGCCAAGACCCTGCGCGAGCTGCGCGCGGCCCTCGCGACCGCGCGGGCGGCGACCCGGCCGACGTGCGTGTACGTCGAGACCGACCCGGCGCCGACCGCGCCGCCCGCCGAGGCGTGGTGGGACGTGCCGGTCGCCGAGGTGTCCTCCCGGGCACCCGCGACGGCCGCCCGGGAGGAGTACGTCCGCGCGCTCGCCGACCGCCGCCGCCACCTGTGACGGACCTGGACCTGCCGGTCCGTCAGTGCGCCGCGTCGAGCCGGGCCCGCTGCTCGGCGGTCAGCTCCAGGTCGGCGGCGGCCAGGTTCTCCTCCAGTTGCGCCACCGAGGAGGCCCCCGCCAGCGGGACGATCCCGGCGCCGATCTGCCAGGCCAGGACCACCTGGTTGGGGGTGGCGCCGGTCTCCCTGGCCACCTCGCGGAGCACCGCCAGCCGGGCGGGCGTGCCGGGGTGGTCGTAGTCCGGCGGCAGCGGCTTGTCGTCGCGTACGTAGGCGCCGGTCAGCAGCGGCGAGTAGGCGACCAGCGTCAGACCGGGCTCGGCCCGCAGATAGCCGAGGAGTTCGGGCCCCGCGTGCCCGAGGCTGCCGTCGGGGAAGAGGTCGCTCGGCACGTCGAACCGGGGCCGCAGCAGGCTGTGCTGGTACTGGAGCACCTCGTACCCCGGGACCCCCGCCGCGGCGGCCAGCGCGCGGGCCCGCTCCACCCGCCACATCGCCTGGTTGCTGACGCCGAGCAGCCCGGCGGTGCCCTCGGCGACGAGCGCGCCGAACGCCTCGACGGTCTCGCGCTGCGGCACGGTGAAGTCGTCGATGTGCGCGTACAGCAGGTCCAGCCGCTCCACCCCGAGCCGGTCCCGGCTGCGCTCGGCGGACTCGCGGATCACCTTCGCCGACAGGCCCTCGGGGTTGTCGGTGTAGCTGGTGCCGGGGGCCAGGGGGCGGGCGCCGAGCTTGGTGGCGATGACGATCTCGTCACCGACGCCCCGGCTGCGCCGCCACCGCCCGAGCAGGGTCTCGCTCTGCCCGCCCTGACCGCCGTCGACCCAGAACGCGTAGTTGTCGGACGTGTCGATGAAGTTCCCGCCGGCCTCGACGTAGCGGTCGAGCACGGCGAAGGAGGTCTTCTCGTCCGTCACCGATCCGAACAGCATGGCTCCGAGGGCGAGCACGCTCACCTCGCGGCGGGTGGCCGGATCGCTGCCGATGGTGCGGTACTTCATGGGGGCTCCTCCCGTGCGCGCCCGGCTCCTCCGGGCACGAACGGGAGTCTTCAGCTTGCAGCGCGCTCGAAGTCAAGCGCCGGTGCGGGGCCTCCCCGCGCGCCCTCCCCGTCCGGGTGAACCGCGGACCGTCTGCGCCGGTGCGGGGGGCGGGGCTGGGACTCTCGGAAACGGCGCCCGTGCAGCGGCGCCGCATTCCCTGACCCGATCAAGGAGCCCGCGTGCGTATCCGACACCTGGTCACCGGCACCCTCTCCGCCTTCGCCCTCGCGCTCACCCCGCTGGGCACGGTGGCCGTCACCCCCGCGACCGCCGCCCCGTGCGGCTTCTACGAGACCAGCACCGACGCCTACTACAACCACTGCACCTCGGACGGCTCCCACGTCGTCATCAAGGTCCGCGTCGCCAGGGCGAAGGACCGCGAGCAGTGTGTCGGCCCCGGCCGGACCTGGCTGGGCAAGGCGGACAAGATCCAGGGCGCCCACTACGTCAACCGCACCTGCTGACCCCCGCGCCGGGCCCGGGTCTCCCCCGGGCCCGGCCCTCGGCCCCGTGCCTCAGCGGACGAGACCGATCGCCTCGATCTCGATCATCCACTCGGGGTCGGCGAGCGAGGAGACCTCGACGAACGACTCCGCGAGGTGCGGCTCGTCCGGGAAGTACTCCGCGCGCAACCGGGCGAAGACGTCCTGCCGCGTGATGTCGGTGACGAACACGGTGGCCTTGACGGTGTCGGCCAGGCTGGAGCCCGCGTTCTCCAGCACCGTGGCGAGGTTCGCCAGCGCCTGACGGGCCTGAGCCTCGAAGTCCCCCACGCCGACCGTGACCCCCCGGGCGTCGATCGGGGCCTGCCCCGAGGTGAAGACCAGGTTCCCGACCCGGACACCGAGCGATATACCGGCCGACTCGTACCAGTCGGGCTCCGCGGACACACGCACGCGTTCGACGGCTGACTGTGCAACGGACACGATGATGACTCTCCCTCGAGTTCACAGCTCCTGCGCCGAGTGCCGCGACCGCCACCCGACGTGATCACCTTCGACAGCCACGGCGGGACCTGATCCATTCCTGGCAGCCGGGGAATCACGTCGGCCGCCATTGACCCTCACCGTAGTGAGTGATTAAGTACTCACATGAAGACGCAGCAACGTCACCTGTCCACGGCCGAGGAGCGACGGGAGACGGTCCTGCGCACCGCCATCGGCGCCTTCGCGGCCCGGGGCTACTTCGGGACCACCACGACGGAGGTGGCGAAGGCCGCCGGCATCTCGCAGGCGTACGTCTACCGCCTCTTCCCGAACAAGGAAGCCCTGTTCGCCGCGGTCGTCGAGCACTGCTTCGTCCGCGTCCGCGCCGCCCTCGAAGGCGGTGCGGCGAAGGCCGAGAGCAGCTCACCCGAGGCCGTACTCGCCTCCATGGGCGACGCCTACGCCCGCCTGATCAGCGACAACGACCTGATGCTGGTCCAACTGCACGCCCAGGCCGCCGCGGTCTCCGAGCCGGCGATCAGGGAGACGGTCCGCGCGGGGTACGCCCGCACGGTCGAGTACGTGCGCAGCGCCTCCGGCGGCGACGACGAGCAGGTGCAGCGGTTCTTCGCCACCGGGATGCTCTGCCACCTGCTGGTCTCCATCGACGCCGAGTCGGTCTCGGCCCCCTGGACCCGCACCCTGACCGCGGGGATCACCCACTACTGACCGGGGCGGCCCCGGGACCCGGATACGAAACCCGGACAGCCGCTCAGGGAGACGGCATCGTCCGCGTCATGGCCGGTCACGGACGCTCTCTCCGGGATGAAGGTCGCCCTGGTCGGGCCGGTGCCCGGGGACTGGCCGGTTTGGGGCTGGTTCGGGTGACGCCGTGCGGCGAGGCTGGCCCGGCGTACAGCAGCGCGCACCCGACAGACCGGAGGAAAGCGATGAGACAGCCCCTACGCCGCGTGACGGCGGCGTGCGCGACGGCTCTGGCCGCGGCCGTCGTAGCCGTCGGCGCCCCGGCACAGGCCGCGCAGGCGTCGACCACCGCCCACTGCCCGACGTCGACATCCTTTGCCCTGCTGCCCTCCGGCAGCGGCTTCCTCTTCCCCAACCTGTTCGTCTCGAAGTCCGCATGCGGCTTCGTCGACGGCGGCGCCCCGTACTACTTCACGATCGACAAGGCGACGAGCAACGCATCGGTGCTCGGGAATCCGCCGCGCCCGTACGTCTTCTACAACCTGTCCCTGGTGTGCTCCACCGTGACCGTCAACGGCGACAGCGTGTACGCGACCGGGTGCGGACCGGCATGATCAAGGGCCGGTCTCGGATCTCTCCGAAACCGGCCCTGACCTGCGACTCTCACGAGTCGGGACGACAGGATTTGAACCTGCGACCCCTTGACCCCCAGTCAAGTGCGCTACCAAGCTGCGCCACGTCCCGATGCGTCGTCGCCCGGTGTTCCGTGCGGTGACGCGGACAGAACTTTACCGCACGCCCCGCCGTGCGGTGAAAACGCGTCGGCGCGGCACAATCGGGTCATGGACAGCTCACGCCAGGGCCGCGACCGCGACGACGAGGGGCGGGCCCGCAACGCCCGGCCGCGCGACGGGCTCGGGCGCCCCCTGCCGTACGGCGCGCAGGGCGTGCCCCGGCAGCCCGAGGGTGTGGTGCGCGCCCCCGAGGAGACCGTGGCCGAGGCGCAGAAGCTGCTGGACGAGGGCAAGCCGTTCCACGCGCACGAGGTGTTCGAGGACGCCTGGAAGTCGGGGCCGGCGGAGGAGCGGGAGCTGTGGCGGGGGCTGGCCCAGCTCGCGGTGGGGCTCACGCACGCGGCCCGGGGCAATACGACCGGCGGTGCCCGGCTGCTGCGGCGCGGGGCCGGGGCGGTGCGGGCCTGGGCGTCCGGCGCGGCGCGGCCCCGGCCGTACGGGATGAACCTCGCGTCGGTCGCCGGGTGGGCCCGGGAGCTGGCGGCCGACGTGGAGCGGCACGCGGCTCCCGTCGACGCGGCCGCGCGGGCGCCCCGGCTGCGGGGGTGAGGCGAGGCCCGGCGGCGGCGGTGCGCCGGGCGTACGGCAGACTCGGGGCGTGCGGACTATTCATGTCATCGGTATCGGTGCGGGCGACCCCGAGCAGCTCACCCTCCAGGCGGTCCGGGCGCTGCGGGACACCGACGTGTTCTTCGTGCTGGACAAGGGCGAGGCCAAGGCGGACCTGGTACGGCTGCGGCACGACATCCTCCGCACCCATGTCCCGGAGGGCACCTACCGGGTCGTCGAGGCCCGGGACCCGGAGCGGGACCGGGGCGCGAGCGGGGCGGCGTACTCCCCCGCCGTCGGCGACTGGCGCAGCGCCCGCGCCGGGATCTACCAGGAGCTGATCGCCGGGGAACTGGGCGAGGACGAGACCGGCGCGTTCCTGGTGTGGGGCGATCCGGCGCTGTACGACAGCACGCTGGGCATCCTGGAGGAGATCCTGGAGCGCGGCGCGGTGACGTTCGCGTACGACGTGGTGCCCGGCATCAGCAGTGTGTCCGCGCTGGTCGCCCGGCACCGCACGGGGCTGAACCGGGTGGCGCGGCCGGTGCAGATCACCACCGGGCGGCGGCTCGCGGAGGGGCTGCCCGAGGGGGTGGACGACGTGGTGGTGATGCTGGACGCCCACCAGACCTTCCGGCGCTACGCCGACCAGGACATCGACATCTACTGGGGCGCGTACATCGGCACCCCCGACGAGATCCTGGTCTCCGGCCCGATCGCCGAGGCCGCCCCCCGCATCGAGCAACTGCGCGCCGAGGCCCGGGAGCGCAAGGGCTGGATCATGGACACGTATCTGCTGCGCCGGGGCCCCGGGAAGTAGCCCACCCGGGCGGACCGCTCCCCCATGCGCGGGCCGGGCACCGGTGTGATCGTGGCCGTGTGACAGTCGCCGAGGAAACGCCGCGCAGTGCCCCCGCCCAGCCTCCCGTACTGGACCGCCGGCGCCGCAACGTCGTCTTCGTCACGATCATGCTCGGCATGCTGCTCGCGGCCCTGGACCAGACGATCGTCGGCACGGCCCTGCCGACGATCGTGTCGGACCTGGGCGGCGCCGAGCACATGTCGTGGGTGGTGACCTCGTATCTGCTGGCGGAGACCGTCGCGACGGTGCTGGTCGGCAAGTTCGGTGACGTGTTCGGCCGCAAGGTGGTCTTCCAGGTCTCCGCGATCGTCTTCATCGTCGGGTCGTTCCTGTGCGGCCTGGCCACCGACATGACGCTGCTGATCCTGTGGCGGGCGATGCAGGGGGTCGGCGCGGGCGGGCTGATGGTGACCGCGATGGCGCTGATCGCCGATGTGATCCCGCTGCGCGAGCGCGGCAAGTACCAGGGCGCGATCGGGGCCGTGTTCGGGGTGTCGACGGTGATCGGGCCGCTGCTGGGCGGGCTGTTCACCGACCATCTGTCGTGGCGCTGGGCGTTCTACGTGAACGTGCCGATCGCGGTCGTCGTCGTGATCGCCGCCGCCCGGACCATCCCGGTGGTGAGGTCGGCCGTCCGCCCGGTCATCGACTACCTGGGGATCGCGCTGGTCGCGATCGGCTCCAGCGCGCTGATCCTGGCGACGAGCTGGGGCGGCAACCAGTACGCCTGGGGCTCGGCGGTGATCATCGGCCTGTTCGCGGGCGGGCTGATCGCGCTCGCGCTGTTCTGCCTGGCGGAGACCCGGGCGGCCGAGCCGATGCTGCCGATGCGGCTGTTCGCCAACCCGGTGTTCACGGTCTGCTCGATCCTCAGCTTCATCGTCGGCTTCGCGATGCTCGGCGCGCTGACCTATCTGCCGACCTACCTCCAGTACGTGGACGGCGACTCGGCGACGGTCTCCGGGGTGCGGACGCTGCCGATGGTGACCGGGCTGCTGATCGCCTCGGTGTTCAGCGGCAGCATGGTGAGCCGGACCGGGCGCTACCGGCTGTTCCCGATCGCCGGCACGGTGGTGATGGGCGTCGGCCTGTACCTGATGTCCCTGATGGGGCCGTCGACGGGCGCGCTGCTGGAGTCGGTGTACATGTTCGTGCTGGGCGCCGGGATCGGCCTGTGCATGCAGGTGCTGACGATCGCCGTGCAGAACACCGTCGACTACGCCGACCTCGGCACCGCCACCTCGGGCGTCACCTTCTTCCGTACGCTGGGCAGCTCCTTCGGCACCGCCGTGTTCGGCACGATCTACGCCAACGCCCTCGCCCCCGACCTGCGGGACGGCATCGCCCGCGCGGCGGCCACGGGCACCGCCGACCCCTCGGTGATCCAGCGGGCGGCGACCAGCCCGGAGGGGCTGCACCGGTTGCCGGCGCGGGCGGCGGACCCGATCGTCGGGGCGTACGCGGACACCATCCAGACCGTTTTCCTGTGGACGGTGCCGGTCGCGGCGCTCGGCTTCCTCGTCGCCCTGTTCCTCAAGCAGGTGCGGCTGCGCGACAGCGCGCGGGCGGGCTCCACCGATATGGGCGAGGGCTTCGCGCAGCCGCACGACGCCGACTCGCGGCGGGTGCTGGAGGCGTCGATCGGGAAGATCATCGGGCGTACCCGGCTGGACACCGCGCGGCGGATCATCGCGGACAGCGACACCAGGCTGGACGTCGCGGGGGCGTGGGCGGTGATGCAGGTCGAGCTGTTCACGCGGCTGGTCGGGCACGCCAGCCTGGGGCTGATCGCGGCGCGCCGGCGGATGCCGCCGGAGGTGCTGCTGCCGGTGTTCGACCGGATGGTCGAGGAGGGGTATCTGACCCGGCACGGTTCGCTGCTGTCGCACACCGCGGCGGGGGCGCGGGAGGCGGCCGTGATCGCGGACGCCTGGACGGACTGGCTGGAGGACCGGGTGGAGCGGGACATCGGGCGGCCGTCGGACGCGGAGGTCCGGGTGGCGGTGGACGCGATCGCGAAGCGGCTGCTGGTGGAGGACCTGAGCAGCGGGCTGCCGGACCGGACGCGCCGGCCGGCCGGCGCCCACGCCGGGAGCTGACCGCGGGGTCCGCTTCAGCGCAGCAGCAGTTGCAGCCCGCCGACGACCGTCGCCGCGATCACCAGTCGCTCGAACAGCCGCTGGTTGATCCGGTTCACGGCCCACTTGCCGAACAGCGCACCCGGCGCCACGAACAGCACGAGAGCGGCGTCGAGCAGCAGCGACCGCGCGTCGATCAGCCCCAGGCCCACGCTGAACGGCAGCTTCGAGACGTTGACGATCAGGAAGAAGAACGCCGAGGTGCCCAGGAAGCCCAGCTTCCGGAAGCCCGCGGACAGCAGGTACATCGCCATCACCGGGCCGCCCGCGTTGGCCACCATCGTGGTGAACCCGCCGAGCACCCCGTACGAACGGGCCTTGATCCGCCCCGACCGGGAGGCGACACCCCCCGCGTCCGCCTCCGGTGACTCCCCCGCCTGTGCCGTGCGCCGGCGCCACACCGTCACCCCGGCCATCGCCAGCAGGATCACCCCGATGGAGACCCGGACCGCGCCGTCGTCGGCGAACATCAGGAACACCGTGCCGGTCACCACCCCGGCGCCGACCGCCGGGAACAGCCGCCACAGCGTCGGCCAGTGCGCGTGCCGCCGGTAGGTCAGCACCGCCAGCACGTCCCCGGCGATCAGCACCGGCAGCAGTACCCCGGTGGAGGCGCGGGCGGGCAGCACCGCCGCGAAGATCGCGAGGCTGACCGTGTTGGCCCCGCTCACGGCGGTCTTGGAGAAGCCGACGAGCAGGGCCGCGCAGGCCAGCGCCGCGAATCCCCAGGGGGTGACGTGCCACAGAGTCATCGTGTCCATGCGGACACCGATGCTATGCGGGCCCGGTGGACGTACCTAACCGGCGGTTACGGCGGGGGCGTACCGCGCCCGCAGTTCCCGCTTGAGGACCTTCAGGCTCGGGCCCAGCGGCAGCGCGTCGGTGAACTCCACGCGCCGCGGGTACTTGTGCCGGCCGAGGTTCTACTTGGACCACTCGGTGACGGCGGCGGCGTCCGGGACCGCGTCCGGGGCGGGCACGACCACCGCGCAGACCTCCTCGCCGTGCAGATCGTCGGGCAGGCCGATGACGGCGACCTGGGCGACGCCGGGGTGGCGCATCAGGACCTCCTCGACCTCGCGCGGATAGACGTTGTAGCCGCCGCGGATGATCACGTCCTTCTTGCGGTCGACGATGCGCAGGAAGCCCTCGTCGTCCTTGGTGCCCAGGTCCCCGGTGCGGAACCAGCCGTCGACCAGCGCCTCGGCGGTGGCCTCGGGGCGGCCCAGGTACCCGGAGAACACGTTGTGGCCCCGGACGACGACCTCGCCCAGTTCGCCGGGCGGCAGCAGCTCGATCCGTCCCTCCACCTCGGAGCGGGCGATCTCCACGTCGACGCCCCACAGGGGGTGGCCGATCGTGCCGGGTTTGGCGCCGAACACCGGCTGGTTGACCGACGCCGCCGGGGAGGTCTCGGACAGCCCGTACCCCTCGTAGATCTTCGCGCCGAACGCGGCCTCGAACCGCTCCAGCACCGCGACCGGCAGCGAGGCGCCGCCGGAGATGCAGATCCGCAGCTCGGGCAGGGCGCCGGCGTCGGCCGCCGCGGCGGCGAGGGCGACGAACATGGTGGGGACGCCGTGGAAGGTGTTGACCTTCTCCCGCACCATCAGCTCGATCGCCCGCGCCGCGTCGAAGCGGGGCAGCAGGACCAGGGTGGCGCCCGCGCGCCAGGTGGAGTTCATCGAGACGGTCTGGCCGAAGGCGTGGAACAGCGGCAGCGCGCCGAGCGCCACGTCGCCGGGCCGTACGTCGTTGGCGTCGAAGGCGTTGACGGTCGCGTTCATCACCAGATTGAAGTGGCTGAGCACCGCGCCCTTGGGGACGCCGGTGGTGCCGCTGGTGTAGAAGACGACGGCCGGGTCGTCGGCGTCGCGGGTGACGTACGTCGGCAGCGGCTCGGCGCCGGCGGCCAGCTCGGCGAACTCCTCGCCCAGCGTCACCACCCGCACCCCGGCGGCGCGGGCGGCGGCGGCCCCGGTCTCCGCCTGCGCGGGGTGGCAGAGCAGCAGGGTGGCGCCGCTGTCGGCGAGGACGTGCCCGACCTCCTCGGCCGACAGCAGCAGGTGCACCGGTACGACCACACCGCCGGCCGCGGCGATCGCGAAGTACGCCTGCGGGAACTCGGCGGTGTTGGGCGCCATCAGCGCGACCCGGTCCCCCGGCCGCACGCCCAGGCCGGCGAGGGCACCGGCGCGGGCCAGGGCCCGCTGCCACACCTCGGCGAAGGTCAGGCGCAGATCGCCCTCGACGAGCGCCTCCTTGTGGGGGCGGCGCCGGGCGTTCTCGGCGAGGACGGCTGCGACGGAAAGGGTTGCCATGGGGTGTTGCTCCGTTTCCTGACTGCGGCTCTGGGTGGGGAAGGGGCGCGTCGGCGGGTCAGTGCCGTTCGACCAGCACCGCGCTGCCCTGCCCCACGCCGACGCACATGGTGGCCAGCCCGCGGGCCGCTCCCGTGCGGCGCATGCGGTGGAGCAGGGTGGTGAGGATGCGGGCGCCCGAGCAGCCGAGCGGGTGGCCCAGCGCGATGGCGCCGCCGTAGGGGTTGACCAGCGCGGGGTCGATGCCAAGCTGGTCGACGCAGGCGAGGGTCTGGGCCGCGAACGCCTCGTTGAACTCGGCTTCCTCGATGTCGCCGACGCTCCAGCGGGCGCGGTCCAGCGCCTTGCGGGTGGCGGGGACCGGGCCGATGCCCATCACGTCGGGGTGGACGCCCGCGGAGGCACCGGCGACATAGCGGCCCAGGGACTCCAGACCCAGCTCGTCGAGGGCGTCCTCGCTGACCAGGACGAGACCGGCGGCGCCGTCGTTCATCGGGGAGGCGTTGCCCGCGGTGACGGTGCCGCCGGGGCGGAACACCGGCTTGAGGCGGGCCAGCTTCTCCAGGGAGGTGTCCTCGCGGACGCACTCGTCGGCGGTGACGGTGACGCCGTCGGGGCGCTCGACGGGGAGCAGCTCGTCGTCGAAGCGGCCGTCCTTGCGGGCCTCGGCGGCCAGGCGGTGGCTGCGCAGCGCGAACTCGTCCTGGCGTTCCCGCCCGATGCCGTACCGCTCGGCGACCTCCTCGGCGGTCTCTCCCATGGCGAGCAGTCCGTGCAGGTCCTTCATCGCCGGGTTGACCAGCCGCCAGCCGAGCCGGGTGTCGGCGGTCTCCATGCGGTGCGGCAGGGCCTCGTCGGGCCGGGGCAGCACGAAGGGGGCGCGGCTCATCGACTCCGAGCCGCCCGCCACGACGATGTCGGCCTCGCCGGCGGCGATGGCGCGGGCGGCGGTGGTGACGGCCTCCAGGCCCGAGGCGCACAGGCGGTTGACGGTGGCGCCGGGGACGGACTCGGGCAGGCCGGCGAGGAGGGCGGCCATGCGGGCGACGTTGCGGTTGTCCTCGCCGGCCTGGTTGGCGGCGCCCCAGTAGACGTCGTCGACGCGGGCCGGGTCCAGCGCGGGCAGGTCGGCGACCAGGGCCCGGACGACGGTGGCGGCGAGGTCGTCGGGCCGTACGCCGGACAGGGCGCCGCGGAGCTTGCCGATGGGGGTGCGGCGAGCGGCCGCGAAGTGTACGGGGCGCAACGGGGACTCCTGACCGTCGTCGCGCGGTCCGCGACGACCGTTAATTAGCACTGCTAGTTTTGGACTATAGACCGCCGGGCGGCTCCCTGGGAAGATCCTCCGTCGGACCTTCACCGAGGAAGCCGGAGGAACCATGGCCGAGGCCCGCGCACACGTCCTCACCGGAGCCCGCGGCCGGATCACGGTCCACGCGTGGTCCGCGCCGAGCCCCCGCTACGTGGCCCTGCTGGTGCACGGCTACGGCGAGCACGCCGGCCGGTACGCCGGGGTCGCCGGGGCGCTCACCGCGCACGGTGCGGCGGTGTACGCGCCCGATCACGCCGGGCACGGGAGGTCGGACGGCGAGCGGGTGCTGGTCGAGGACTTCGAGGACCTGGTCGGCGATGTGCGCCGGACGGCGGAACGGGCCCGCGACGCCCATCCGGGGCTGCCGGTCGTCATGGTCGGGCACTCGATGGGCGGGCTGATCGCCGCGCGGTACGCCCAGCGCCACCGGGGCGAGCTGTCCGCGCTGGTGCTGTCCGGGCCGGTGATCGGCGACTGGGAGCTGCCCCGGCGGCTGCTCGCCCTGGAGGAGATCCCGGACACGCCGATCAGCCCGTCCGCGCTCTCCCGGGACCCGGCGGTGGGCGCCGAGTACGCGGCGGACCCGCTGGTGTGGCACGGCCCGATGAAGCGGCCCACGGTGGAGGCGTTCGCCCGGATGCTGGAGACCGTCGCCGGGGGCGGGTCGGCCGGACCGGTCCCGCTGCTGTGGCTGCACGGCTCCGACGACCGGCTGGTGCCGCTGTCCGGCAGCCGCCCCGGCGTGGAGCGGCTGGCCGGCGGGGAGCCGACCGCGCGGATCTACCCGGGCGCCCGGCACGAGGTGTTCCTGGAGACCAACCGGGCCGAGGTCCTGGCCGACCTCACCGGCTTCCTGGACGACGTGCTGCCGCACTGAGCCCGCGCACCGGCCGCGTCCGAGCCCGCGCCCGGCCCGTGTTTGCGCTGGTGACCCGGGGGCACCCGCGTTCACGGAGGCGTTGCGCCGCGCGGCCCGCGTGACGGCCGTTGACGGCCGTGAGCGCGCCGGGAAGCCCGCGACGCCACCCCCGTACCACCGGAGTCGACGCGTCAAGGAGCGGCACTGTATGACTGTCGTGAAGAGCACGATCCCCGAATCGGCCCGCCAGGTCACCGGGGACGCCCTGCAGGGCACCCTCGTGGATCTGCTCGGACTGTCCCTGATCGGCAAGCAGGCCCACTGGAACATCGTGGGGCCGCGGTTCCGGTCGATCCACCTCCAGCTCGATGAACTGGTCAGCGCGGCGCGGTCGTTCGCGGACACCGTCGCCGAGCGGTCCGCGGCGCTGGGCATCCCGGCCGACGGCCGCCCGGAGACCATCGCGTCCGCGTTCACCCTGCCCGGCCCGAAGGACGGCTGGGTGCGGGACAGCGATGTCGTCGGGCTGATGGTCGAGGCGCTGGAGGCGGCCATCGCCAAGCTGCGCGAGCGGATCGCGGCCACCGAGGAGGCGGACCCGGTCACCCAGGACCTGCTGATCAGCATCACCGCCGACCTGGAGAAGCAGCGCTGGATGTTCGACGCCGAGAACTGGCCGAGGGACAACTGACCACCGGCCGGACCGTACGTACGCACGACGGGAAGGGGCACGCTCATGGCCGACGCCCTGGAACTGGACACGCTGTGGGAGGACTTCCACCGCGTGGTGAACATGACCTCCGCCGAACTCGCGGACTGGCTGCGGGTCCGCGACGCCGGTGAGACGACCGAGCCGCTGCCGGGCGAGGCGGGACCGGCCACCGGCCGGCACGTGCTGGCGATCCTGCGCAAGCGCCGCACCGACCTGACCGAGGACGACGTCCGCGTGATGCGCGAGGTCGTGGAGACGGTCACCGCGGAGACGGACGTGGAGAACGAGCCCGCCGCCCAGGACGCCGACCGCCGGCACCGCCTGATGACGCTCGGCCACGACCCGCTCAAGGCATAGCCGTGGGGCGCCGGGGGGAACGTCCTCGCACCGCGTCGGCGAGGGCCGCCGGTCGAATCGACCGGCGGCCCTCGCCGACGCGTTGGCGCGCGCACGGACAGCGGTCCGCACCGCCCGGACGGCGTGGGACCGGTCACAGTCGGCCCGGAGCGGCTCCCGGGCGACGCGAGACGCTGAAAGTATGATCAAGCGATGTCTGACATGACCGAAACCACGCCGGGCTGGATGACGACCGACGAACTCGAGTCGGCGCGCGCCCGCATGCCCATCCTGTACGTCGACGCCGTCCCCGTCCGGGTCGACGACAGCGGCGAAGTCACCAGTGTCGGCCTGCTGCTGCGCATCGGGCCCGACGGGACGGTCAGCCGGACCCTGGTCTCGGGCCGGGTGCTGCACCACGAGCGGGTCCGGGACGCCCTGCTGCGCCATCTGGAGAAGGACCTCGGCCCGGTGGCGCTGCCCCGGGTGCCGGCCTCGCTCCAGCCGTTCACGGTCGCGGAGTACTTCCCGACGCAGGGCATCACCCCGTACCACGACCCCCGCCAGCACGCGGTGTCGCTCGCCTACGTGGTGCCGGTGACCGGGGACTGCCGGCCCCGGCAGGACGCGCTGGACCTGGTCTGGTTCACCCCCCAGGAGGCGCTGTCACCGGCGGTGCAGAGCGAGATGCCGGGCGGCCACGGGGTGCTGCTCAAGCAGGCGCTGGCCCACGTGGGCTGCGTGGGCTGACCGGCCGCCCGGGCCTCGTCAGCGCTGCTCCTCGTCGCTGAGCTGCGGGTCCAGGTCGTCGCGGAGCAGCCCCCGGCTGCCCGTCTGACCGGTCCGGTACGCCGAGCGCGCCACCAGGTGGGAGGCGACCGGGCCGGTGAGGAACTGGAAGAACGCGATCAGCGCCAGGGTGCCCAGGTCGATGCCGTGCCGCAGGCGCAGCGCGACACCGGCGAGGACCAGCAGCATGCCGAGGGTCTGCGGCTTGGTCGCGGCGTGACTGCGGGCGAGCACGTCGGGGAAGCGCAGCATCCCGATCACGCCGAGCAGGGACTGCAGGCAGCCGAGGAACAGCAGCAGCGCGCCGATCAGGTCGGCCGTCTCGGCGAGGGCGTTCACCGGTGGTCCTCCGTGCCGTCCGGGCGGCGCGCGGGCCGGTCGCGCACCGCGATGAACCGGGCGATGCCCACCGACCCGGTGAAGCCGAGGAAGGCGAGCACCAGCATCACGGGGAAGTAGAACGGGTCGCCGTCCCGGGCGGACCGGACGCCGATGCCGGCGACGATCAGCGCGGCGGCCACGTCCAGGGCGACGGCGCGGTCCAGCATCGAGGGCCCGTACCAGATGCGGTACAGCAGCAGGGCGCCCGCGGCGACGATCATCGCCAGCGCGGCGGTCAGCAGGGCGTCCTCGACGGTGTGCAGGGTGCTCACGGCGACTGCTCCTCCTCCGGTGCGGGCCGGGCGGCCAGGGCGATGTCCTCGGCGGTGCCGAAGGCGCGGGCGACCAGTTCCTCCGTCCGCCACACCGAGCGTCTGGCGGCCGCGATCGCGCCGGGGTCGTCGGCGTCCAGGACGTGCAGGAACAGGGTGGCGGTGGCGCGGCGCACCTCGATGACGGAGCCGCCGGGCACGTTCGAGACGGCGACGGCGGTGGAGGTCAGCATCAGATCGCTGCGGCAGCGCAGCGGCACGGCGACGACCGCCGCCCTCAGCGGGCCCCGGGTGAAGATCTGCCGGGTGACGGAGAGGCTGGAGGAGTACATGTCGTACAGCAGACAGGCGACGAGGCGGAGGATGCCCAGGGGGCGCAGCCGCAGTCCGAGGTCGACGGCGGGCAGCGGGAAGGCGAGGCAGACGACGACCGCGACGAGGACGCCGTTGACCAGGTTGGCCCAGGACAGGGTGCCCCACAGCAGGACCCAGATGACGGTGAGCCAGGCGATGAGCGGCAGGTCCAGGACCCGGCGGCCGGAGCCGATCCTGAGGGTCCCGCGGTGGGACGGGCGGTCGCTCACCGGCCGAGCACCGCCTCGATGTAGGGGGTACGGGCGATCAGTTCGGCTGCGGCGTGGTCGGTGAAGGTGGTCAGGGGGCCGCCGAGGACGGTGTAGAGCAGGCCGAGGGCGACGGCGGCGCAGGTGGCGGTCACCATGGGCCAGGGCGGGTGCCGGGTGGTGGTGATGGACCGGCCGAGCAGACCGGCGGTGACCACGGCCCCGGCGGGGGCGGGGCGGCGGCTCCCGGTGCCGCCGGACTCCGTGTCGCCGTCGTCGCCGTCGTCGCCGTCGTCGTCCTCCTCCGACTCCAGGACCACGCCCTCCTCCTCGGTGCCGGGCGGCGCCTGCCGCCAGAACGCCAGGTTCCACACCTTGGCCATGACGTAGAGGGTGAGCAGGCTGGTCGCGGCGGACCCGGCGACCAGCGTCCAGGCCCAGGCGCCGCCGTGGTCGACGCCCGCCCGCATCAGGCCGAGCTTGCCGATGAACCCGGACAGCGGCGGGATGCCGGCCAGGTTCATGGCCGGGACGAAGAACAGCACGGCGAGCAGCGGCGCGGACCGGGCGAGGCCGCCGAGGCGGGTGAGTTCCGTGGTGCCGTCGCGCCGCTCGATGAGCCCGGCGACGAGGAATAGGGTGGTCTGCACGGTGATGTGGTGGGCCACGTACACGATCGCCGCGCCCAGCGCGGCGCGTCCGGCGAGGCCGATCCCGAAGACCATGTAGCCGATGTGGCTGATCAGGGTGAAGGTCAGCACGCGTTTGAGGTCGGTCTGCGCGACCGCGCCGAGGATGCCGACCGCCATCGAGGCGAGGGCGGCCAGCATCAGCAGGTCGCCGAGGCGGTGGCCGGGGAAGAGCAGGGTCTGGGTGCGCAGCATCGCGTAGACGCCGACCTTGGTGAGCAGGCCCGCGAAGACGGCGGTGACCGGGGCGGGCGCGGTCGGGTAGGAGTCGGGCAGCCAGGCCGCGAGCGGGAAGACGGCCGCCTTGATCGCGAAGACGGTGAGCAGCATCGCCTCCAGCAGGGTACGCACCCCGAGCGGGATCTCCTGGAGCCGGCCGGCCAGTTGCGCGAAGTTGACGGTGCCGGCGACCGCGTAGGTCATGGCGATGGCGACGAGGAACAGCGTCGAGGAGAACAGCGAGACGATCACGTACGTCGATCCGGCCCGGACGCGGGTGGCGGTGCCGCCGATGGTGAGCAGGACGTAGCTGGCGACCAGCATGATCTCGAAGCCGACGTAGAGGTTGACGAGGTCGCCGGCGAGGAAGGTGCAGGAGACGCCGGCCACCAGGATCAGGTAGGCGGGGTGGAAGACGCCCACGGGGGTCCGCTCGTCGCGGTCGGCCATGCCCTGGCCCAGCGAGTACAGGTGGACGAGCAGGGTGATGGCGCTGGAGACGGTGAGCATCAGCCCGGCGAGGCGGTCGGCGACGAGGGTGACGCCGAGCGGCGGGGCGAAGTCGCCGAGGTCGACGTGGAGCGGGCCGTGGCGGTCGGCGGCGATCATGAGGGTGACGGAGAGCGCGCAGACGGCGCCGAGCACGGCGAGGCTGACCAGGCGCTTGAACCGGCGCAGCCGGGGGCCGAGGGCGAGCTCCAGGCCGGTGACGCACAGGGGCAGCAGGACGGGGAGCGGGACGAGCGCGTTCACCTGGTTCCTTCCGTGCCGGGGCCCTCGGGGTCGTCGGGCTGACCGGGCCGGCCGGGTGACCGGTCGGGGGTGCCGTCGGTCCCGTCCTCGGGTTCGCGGCCGCTCTCCCCGGGGTCGTTGGAGGGTCCGGCGTCGTGGGCGGGGGCCGGTCCGGGCCGGCCGGCCGGGTCGGTGGTGCCCTGTTCCCGGCCGGCCCGGTAGTCCTCGGGGTCGGCGCCGAGGATGTCGTTCCAGAGGTTGCCGGAGACGTCGTTGGCCCTGGCCTGGTAGGCGCGTTCCTCCCGCAGCCGGTCGCGCAGCCGTCTGCGGGCGGCGCGGTAGCGGGCGCGCTGTTCCTGGGTGGTGCCGCGCTCGGCCCGGGCCCGGCGGTAGCGGGCGCGCAGTTCGCCGCGCCGGTGCAGCACCTCGGCGCGCAGCGCGACCAGCCGGTCCTCGGCGTCGTCGCTGATCTCGTCGGAGCCGGTGACCTGGTGGCTGCGGTAGGCCAGGGAGAGCAGGAAAGCGGTGGTGGCCAGGGAGATGACGATCGCGGTGAGCGCGATGGCCTGCGGCAGCGGGTCGGTGACCCGGTTGCGCACGACGTGCGGGTACAGCAGCGGCGCCTCGCCCGCGCTGCCGGTGGAGGTGAGGACCAGCAGGTTGACGCCGTTGCCGAGGACGACGGCGCCGAGCAGCACCCGGGTCAGGGACCGGGTCAGCAGCAGCACCCCGCCGACGGCGCTGAGCACGGCGGCGGTCACCAGGAGGGCCAGGCTGACGGTCACGCGGTGCCCGCCTCCCGCCGGTGGCGCTGGGCGGCGGCGCGTTCGATCTGCCGGTCGATCCGGGCGCCGAGGGCGCGCACGATGTCGAGGACCACGCCGAGGACGAGGAGGTAGACGCCGCAGTCGAAGAGGACGGCGGTGCTCAGGTGGGCGTCGCCCCACACCGGGAGGTGGCCGTGCCAGGTCCAGCCGTGCAGCACGGTGCCCTGGGCCAGCCCGCCCAGCCCGACCCCGGTGGAGACGACCATGCCGAGGCCGGTGAAGAGGCCGGGGGCGAAGGGCGCGGCGTCGGCGAGTTCGTGCCGTCCGCCGGCCAGGTAGCGGGTGATGAAGGCGACCCCGGCGACCAGGCCGGCGACGAAGCCGCCGCCGGGCAGGTTCTCCGCGCACATCAGCAGGTAGACGGAGAGCACCAGGATCGGGTGGAAGATCAGCCGGGCGACCACTTCGAGGACGATGGAGCGGCGTTCGGGGGCGAGGGTGTCGCCGGCCGCGAGCCAGGTCCGCTCGGGGGCGCCCTCGTCGCCGCTGGGCAGTCCGGCCAGGCTGCCCGGGGGCAGGCTCCAGGCGGTGGGCGCGGCGCTGCCCGGGGGGTCGCCGGGCGCCGGTGGTGCGGGCCGGTCGGTGCGCCGGTGCAGGTAGATGAGGCTGGTGACGCCGATCGCGGCGGCGGCGAGCACCGCGGACTCCCCCATGGTGTCCCAGGCCCGCAGGTCCACGAGGATGGTGGCGACGACGTCCTTCAGGCCGTGGTGGGCGACCTCCTCGACCATCGCCGATCCGGCGGTGCCACCCCGCCGGTGCCCCGCCATGATCCACAGCACCGTGGCGACGGCGGCGCCGCCCGCCAGGGCCAGCGGCATCCGCAGCACGCGGCGGCGCAGACGGACGCTCTCCTCGAACCGCACCGGCATCCGCCGCAGCACCAGGACGAACACGATCATGGCGACGGTCTCCACGCAGAACTGGGTGACCGCGAGGTCGGGGGCGCCCTGCACCACGAACAGCAGCGCGGTGCCGTAGCCGGTGAGCCCGGCCAGCACCACGGCCTTCATCCGGCGCCGGGCGCCCAGGCAGAGCAGGGCGGCGGCGCAGGTCAGCAGGGCGACGGCAGCCTGCACCGGGGTGTCCCAGGGCCGGGGGGCGGGGGCCCCGGTCCAGGGCCGGTCGGTGCCGAGGACGGCGATCTGCCCGGCGAGGACCACGGCGAGGGCGGTCATCAGGTACACCGACAGGGAGCCGCGCTGTACGAACCCGGTGCACTGCAGGGCGGCGCGTTCCAGGGCGAGCAGCAGCCGTCCGAAGGTCCGGTCGGCGGGGCGCCAGGCCAGCGCCCGCCCGACGCGGACGACCGGACCGGCGGCCAGGAACAGCAGCCCGCCGCCCGCCCAGGCCGCGGCGGACAGCCAGAGGGCGGGGCCCGTCCCGTGCCAGAGCGCCAGGTGGTACGGGTGCGCGGGCGCCGGGAACTGCCCCGCGTACGCGCCGAGCAGCCCGTTCAGCCATCCGGTGCCGGGGCCCAGGACCAGGCAGGCGAGGGCGAGCACGGCGGGCGGCGCGAGGAAGGCGGCGGGGACGCGGTGCGCGCGGCTGCCGGGGACGCCGGGTTTGCGGGCGAAGGCGCCCCACAGGTAGCGCAGGGTGTACGCGGTGGTCAGCGCCGATCCGAGGACGGTCGCGGCGAGCGCCCACCGGTCGGCGGCGCCGCCGTCCAGCAGCGTCTGGAACGCGGCCTCCTTGGCGGCGAACCCGAGCAGCGGCGGTACGGCGGCCATGGACAGCCCGGCGACCACGGCGACCGCGCACACGGCGGGCAGCTCGCGCCCCAGCCCGGACAGTCTGCGCAGGTCACGGGTGCCGGCCGCGTGGTCGATGATCCCGGTGACGAGGAACAGGGGCGCCTTGAACAGGGCGTGGGCGAGGAGCATGGCGGTGCCGGCCAGGGCCGTGTCGTGCCGGCCGGCGCCGGTGAGCACCGTCAGGAAGCCGAGCTGGCTCACCGTGCCGTGGGCGAGGACGAGCTTGAGGTCGCACAGGCGCAGCGCCCGCCAGCCCCCGAGCAGCATCGTGGCGCCGCCGAGCACCAGCAGCAGCGGCCGCCAGGGGGTGACCTCGGCGAGCGCCGGGGCGAGCCGGGCCACCAGGTAGACACCGGCCTTCACCATGGCGGCGGCGTGCAGATAGGCGCTGACCGGGGTGGGGGCGGCCATCGCGTTCGGCAGCCACAGGCTGAACGGCCAGACCGCCGACTTGGACAGCGCCCCGACCAGGATCAGCACGACGGCCGCCGACAGCGCCGCCGACGCGGGCGGCGGGTCGGCGAGGATCGCCGAGATACGGTACGTACCGGCCTGCCGGCCCAGCAGCAGGAAGCCGGTCAGCATGGTCAGCCCGCCGAGCGTGGTCACCGTCAGGGCCTGCAGGGCGCTGCGCCGGTTCCCCTTGCGGTCGCTGCTCTGGCCGATCAGCAGGTACGAGAAGACGGTCGTCAGTTCCCAGAAGACGTACAGCAGGATCAGGTCGTCGGCGAGGACCAGGCCGAGCATCGCCCCGGCGAAGGCGAGCAGGTTGCCCGCGAACCGGCCCAGGTCCGGCGTCCGGTCGTCGAAGTACCGGGCGCAGTACACCAGGACCAGGGCGCCCACCCCGGCGGCGAGCAGCACCATCAGCTCGGCGAGGGCGTCCAGGCGCAGCGCCCAGTCGACGCGGTAGGCGGGCAGCCAGGTCCACCGCTCGGTGTCGGCGCCGCCCCCGGCGGCGGTGCGCCACCGGGTGGCCGCCCAGACGGCGGCGGCCAGCGGCGGCAGGGCCAGCACCGGGAACGCGCCGGTTCCGTACCGCCTCACCAGCGGCGCGGCGAACAGCGCGAGCGCGAAGTGGCCGAGGACGAGCGCGGTCACGCGCGACCGGACGGGGGCGGGGCAACGGAAGGACAGAGCACCCAACAGTGATATATCGCCCGTGCCGCCGCACCGCCCAGGCACGCCGCGACGGGCCGGGGCGGTGCGGGTCCGCGGGGTGCCGGGTCAGATCTGGTTCTCGCCGCCGTCGACGTACAGGTTGGCCCCGAGGACGAAGCTGGCCTGCTCGGAGGCGAGGAAGACCACCGCCTGGGCGACCTCCTCCGGGCGGCCCACCCGGCCGAGCGGCACACCGGCGGCGAACTGCTCCTTGTCGACCGGCGCGTCCCCGGTGATCGCGTCGGCTCCGGGGGTGTCGATGGGGCCCGGGGAGACCGCGTTGACGCGGATGCCGCGGTCCTTGAGCTCGTTGGCCCAGGTCCGGGCGAAGGACCGGACGGCCGCCTTGGAGGCGGCGTACGCGCCGAAGGCGGCGACCCCGTCGTCGGCGCGGACCGAGGAGTTCAGGATCACCGACGCGCCGTCGTTGAGCAGGGGCAGCGCCTTCTGCACGGTGAACAGGGTGCCGCGCACATTGACGCCGAAGATCTCGTCGATGTGCTGTTCGGTGGTCTGCTCCAGGGTCGCGAAGGAGCCGGTGCCCGCGTTGGCGAAGAGCACGTCCAGGCCGCGGCCCCGGGCGCGGACCGCGTCGTACAGGCGGTCCAGGTCGGCCGGGTCGGAGACGTCCCCGGCCACCGCGGTCGCCTTCGTCGCGCCGATGGTCTTCACGGCCTCGTCCAGCGCGGTCGCGCGCCGCCCGGTGATGAACACGTGCGCACCCTCGGCCGCCAGTCGTACGGCGGTGGCCAGACCGATGCCGGTGCTGCCGCCGGTGACCACGGCGGTCTTGCCCTCGAACTGTCCCATGATTCTGACCTCCATCAATTTCGGTACCGATCGGTACTGAAAGTGACCGTAGCATCCCTTCGAACCGATCGGTACAGAAGGGTTAGGATCGATGGCATGGAGACGCGACGGAAGGCACCGGTCGGCCGCCCGAGGGGGTTCGACGCCGACGCGGCCCTGGAACGCGCGATGCGGGTCTTCTGGGAGCAGGGCTACGAGGGCGCCAGCCTCACCGACCTGACCAAGGCCATGGGGATCACCCGCACCAGCATGTACGCGGCCTTCGGCAACAAGGAGGAGCTGTTCCGCAGGGCCCTGGAGCGCTACACGGCGGGTCCCGCCTCCTACGCGGCGCGGGCGGTGCGGGAGCCGACCGCCCGGCAGGTGGCCACCGCGTTCCTGACCGGCTCGGTCGGGGCCACCACGCACCCCGACCACCCCGCCGGGTGCCTGGGCGTCCAGGGCTGCCTCGCCGCCGGTGAGCCGGGGCGCGCCGCCCGGGACGCCCTGACGGCCTGGCGCGACGAGGGCGTCGCCCTGCTCCGCGACCGGCTCCGGCGCGCCCGTGCCGAAGGGGACCTGCCCGCCGGTGCCGACCCGGACGTCCTCGCCCGGTACCTCATGACGGTGGCGAACGGCATCGCCGTCCAGGCCGTCGGCGGCGTCCCACCGGAGGAGCTGCGGCGGGTGGCCGACCTGGCCCTGCTGGGCTGGCCGTCCTCCTGACGGCGGCGGGCCGGGCGGGCGGGTAAGTCACAGCGGCCGGCGGGTCGCACCGGCCGGCGAGTCAGGCCGGTCGGCAGGCCGCACCCGCCGGCGCGTCAGGCGTGGTCGCGCCAGCCCGCGTCGAGCAGGTCGAAGGCCCGGTCGACGACCTCTTCGGCGTCCTCGCGTCCGCGGGCGGCGTGCGGGGCGGCCAGGGCGAGGTGGGCGAGGGCGGCGCAGGCGGCGTCGCCCGCGGGGCGGCCGCTCTCCTCGGCGATGACCCGGGCCAGGGCGGCGGTGTGGCGCAGCCACATGGCCTGGTGGTAGTCGCGCAGCGCCGGGGTGCTGTCGACCAGCTCCAGGAAGGCCGCGAACTCCGGGTCCCCGCCGGCACCCGCCCGGCGGTGGCGCAGGGCGTGCTCGCGCAGGGCGTCCGGGATCGACCGGCCCCGGGGCCGCTCGCGGACGGCGGCGAGCAGACCGGCCTCCAGGTCGGCCTCCCGGTCGAAGACCAGGGCCTCCTTGCCCGGGAAGTGCTTGAACAGCGTGGTGGTGGACACGTCGGCGGCGTCCGCGATCTCCCGGATGCCGACGTCGTCGTAGCCGCGCTCCAGGAACAGGCGCAGCGCGGCGTCGGCGATGGCCTGGCGGGTGGCGGCCTTCTTGCGCTCCCGGCGCCCCACGGGGGCCGGGGCGGTACCGCTGCGCTCACTGCTGTCGGGCATGGCAGCGACTCTATCCCATGGATTGCCTCGTGCAAAAAGTTGAGCTGTTGCACTTATGGACTCGTTGTGCTCTGCTGGTGCGGCGGTCGGGCACAGGTCCGGCCGCCGCCTCCTCACCCACGATCGGAGCCTCACCATGCCCACTCCCGCCGCCGCCCGTATCGCCGTCGTCGGAGCCGGCCCCGGCGGTCTGACCTGCGCGCGCATCCTCCAGCGGCACGGCATCGGCGTCACCGTGTACGACCGGGACCCCGGTCCTGGCGCCCGCGACCAGGGCGGCTCGCTCGACCTGCACGAGGACGACGGCCAGATCGCCCTGCGGGAAGCCGGACTCCTGGAGGAGTTCCACCGCCGCTCCCGGCCCGAGGGACAGGAGATGCGCCAACTGGACCACGCCACCGGCGCGATCGGCTTCCACCACGTCCCCGCCGAGGGCGAGCGGTTCAAGCCCGAGATCGACCGCGGCCACCTGCGCGAACTGCTCCTGGACTCGCTCCGGCCGGGCACGGTGCGCTGGGGCTGCGCCCTGCGCTCCGTCGAAGGCCCCGCCGAGGGCCCCCGCCGGCTGCGCTTCGCCGACGGCACCACCGTCGAGGCCGACCTCGTCATCGGCGCCGACGGCGCCTGGTCCACGGTCCGCCGCGCCGTCTCCGACGCCGTCCCCCGCTACACCGGCATCAGCTTCCTGGAGGCGTGGTTCCACGGCACCGACGACCGCCACGCCGACATCGCCGAACTCGTCGGCCTGGGCAGCACCCTGGCGGCGGACGGGGAACGGGGCCTGTTCGCCCAGCGCAACAGCGGCGGCCACCTGCGGGTCTACGTGATGCAGCGCGTCCCCGCCGACTGGATCGCCCGGGCCGGGCTCACCGCCGAGGACACCGACGGCATCCGCGCCCTCCTGCTGGACCGCTACCGCGCCTGGTCGCCCGGCCTGCGCAGGCTGCTTACCGACAACGACGGCCCGTACGTGGACCGCCCCCTGTACGCCCTGCCCGTCCCCCACACCTGGGAGCCCGACCCCACCGTCACCCTGCTCGGCGACGCCGCCCACCTCATGCCCCCGCTCGGCGTCGGCGTCAACCTCGCCCTGCTCGACGCCGCCGAGCTCGCCCTCGCCCTGGCCGGTCACCACACCGTCGCCGACGCGCTGCGGGCGTACGAGAAGACGATGCTGCCCCGGTCCGCGCGGATGCAGCACGCCCTGGACGGGCACGCCCAGGACCTGCTCTCCGCCGAACCCCACGGCCCCGGCGGCGACGGCCCCGGCGGCGACGGCCCCCGCTGACCGGCGGGCCGGCTCAGGCGACCGGCCGCCCCGCGTCACCGGCCGGGCCGAGCAGCGCGGCCAGCTCCCGTTTGAGCACCTTGCCGCTCGGCCCCAGGGGCAGCCGGTCGAGGAAGACCACCCGCCGGGGGCGCCGGTAGGCCGCGATGTGGCGTTCGCCCCAGGCCAGCAGGGTCTCCGCCAGCTTCTCGTCCGGCCGCAGTCCGTCCCTCGGCACGATCACGGCGCACACCTCCTGGCCGAGGGCCGGGTCCGGGAGCCCGACCACCGCGACCCGGGCGACCGCCGGGTGCCTCAGCAGCGCGTCCTCCACCTCCCGGGGGTAGACGTTGTACCCGCCCCGCAGGATCACGTCCTTCTTGCGGTCGACGACGGTCAGATACCCCTCGTCGTCCAGCGTCCCCAGGTCCCCGGTGCGGAACCAGCCGTCGACGAACGCGGCGGCGGTGGCACCGGGGTCGTCCACGTATCCGGCCATCAGATTGTGCCCGCGGACGACGATCTCGCCGACCTCCCCGGCGGGCAGCGGCTCCAGGGCGTCCTCGGCCCCGGGGCGGGTGACGGCGACCTCGACGCCCCAGACCGGCTTGCCGACCGTGCCGGGTCTCCTCGGCAGGCCGGGCTGGTTGTAGGCGACGCAGGGGGAGGTCTCGGTGAGGCCGTACCCCTCGTGGACCGGGCAGCCGAAGGCGGCCTCGAACGCGGCGAGGGTCTCCACCGGCAGGGCCGAGCCCCCGGAGTAGGCGCGCTCCAGCCCCGGTCGGCCGGGGCGGCGGGCGGCCGCCTCGACGAGGGCGAGGTACATGGTGGGCACGCCCATCAGGACCGTGCACCCCTCGGCCTCCATCAGGTCCAGCGCCTCCTCGGCGGTGAACCTGCCCATCAGGACCAGCCTGGCCCCGGCCCGGAACGTCGTGCCCATGCCGCAGATCTGGCCGAAGGTGTGGGACAGCGGCAGACAGCCGAGCAGCACGTCGGCCGGGCGCATCGCGAAGGGGGAGAGCATCGTCGTGGTCACGTTCATCACCAGGTTGAGGTGGGTGAGCGCGGCGCCCTTGGGGCGGCCGGTGGTGCCGGAGGTGTAGAGGACCACCGCGATGTCGTCCGGGGAGCGCGGCACCGGCCCGGCGATCGGCGCGGCCCCGGCGGCGAGTTCGTCGAGCGCGGGGTGCGGGCCGGGTCCGGCGCCCGCGCCGACGGTGAGGACGCGGGCGCCCGCCGCCTCGGCCGCGGGTTCCGCCTCCCCCAGCGACCCGGCCGAGCAGACCAGCAGCCGGGCCTTGGCGTGCCGCAGGATGTAGGCGATGTCGTCGCTCTTCAGCAGCACGTTCACGGGTACCGCGGTCGCGCCCAGCGCGAGGACCGCGAAGTAGGCCACCGGGAAGTGCGGCGAGTTGTGCACCAGCAGCCCGATCCGGTCGCCGGGGCCCGCCCCCCGCTCGCGCAGCACCGCCGCGTACCGCAGCGCCGAGTGCCAGAGCGCCCCGTAGGTGATCCGCTCGGCGCCGCTGACCAGTGCGAGGTGATCGGGCCGGCGTTCCGCGGAGTCCGAAAGGATCGTGGCCGCCGAAAGCGTCGCATTCCCGTAAGTGCTCATCACCACTCCGCTTCCTTTTCCGGTGATCGGTGATTACCGGCCGTACGGCAGCAGTTGACGACTTCTGTGCAAGGTCCGCGGTGGATCCTAGGATGAGCCCGACCCGTTGGGAAGCGAAAAGGAGCGGAACATGGACTCGTCCGTCTACATGGACTTCTTCGCGCGCCTCGCCCAGGAAACCGGTGATCGTAAGCGGGAATTCCTCGAACTGGGCCGCAGGGCGGGCCGGTTCCCCATGGCGAGCACCTCGGATGGCGAGATTTCCCTCTGGTGCAGCAACGACTACCTGGGTATGGGCCAGCATCCGGATGTCCTGGACGCGATGAAGCGCGCGGTGGACGAATACGGCGGCGGATCAGGCGGTTCCCGGAACATCGGCGGCACGAACCACTGCCATGTGGATCTGGAACGCGAGTTGGCCGATCTGCACGGCAAGGAGGACGCCGTTCTCTTCGCCTCGGGATATTCGGCCAATGAGGGATCACTGTCGGTGCTCGCCGGTGTCATCGACGACTGCCAGGCGTTCTCGGATTCGGCGAACCACGCGTCCATCATCGACGGATTACGGCACAGCGGTGCCCGCAAGCACATATTCCGGCACAATGACGGGCAACACCTGGAGGAGTTGCTGGCCGCGGTCGATCCGGACCGGCCGAAACTCGTCGTCCTGGAGTCCGTGCACTCGATGCGCGGCGACATCGCGCCCCTGGCGGAGGTCGCCGGCCTGGCCAAGCGGTACGGAGCCGTCACGTTCCTCGACGAGGTGCACGCGGTCGGCATGTACGGGCCGCAGGGCGCGGGCATCGCGGCCCGTGCCGGGCTCGACTCGGAGTTCACGGTGGTGATGGGGACCCTCGCCAAAGCCTTCGGCATGACCGGCGGTTATGTCGCGGGACCGGCGGTGCTCATGGACGCGGTACGGACGCACGCCCGTTCGTTCATCTTCACCACGGCGCTGCCGCCCGCGGTCGCGGCGGGCGCGCTCGCCGCGGTACGGCATCTGCGGCGCTCGGACACGGAGCGGGAGCGCCTGGCGCGCAACGCCCGGCTGATGCACGGTCTGCTGCGGGAGCGCGGCATCCCGGTGCTGTCGGACGAGTCCCACATCGTGCCCGTGCTGGTCGGCGAGGACCGGTTGTGCCGGCGGATGTCGGCCCTGCTGCTGGCCCGGCACGGCGCGTACGTCCAGGCCATCGACGCGCCCAGTGTCCCGGTGGGTGAGGAGATCCTGCGGGTCGCGCCCTCGGCGGTGCACGAGCCCGGGGAGATCCGCCGGTTCGTGGACGCCCTGGACGGCATCTGGTCCGAGCTGGGGGCGGCCCGGCGGGGCTGAGGCCCCGGGGAGCTCAGCGCCCGGGCGGGCCGGGTGCGGTGGGCCCGGGAGTCCCGGTCCCGTCCGCCCGCGCCGTTCCGGTCAGGATCCGGTCCAGCTCGGCGGAGGCCGCCCTGACCTCGTCGAAGGTGCCCGACGCCTCCACCCGTCCGTCCACGAGCACCACCACGCGGTCGGCCGCGCGCAGCACCGCCGGCCGGTGGGAGACCGCGAGCACGGTCCGCGTCCCGCTCAGCAGCCTCTCCCACAGCAGGCGCTCGGTCCCTGGGTCCAGGGCGCTCGACACGTCGTCCAGCACCAGCAGTTCGGGTGCGCCCGCCAGCATCCGGGCGAGCGCGGCGCGCTGGATCTGCCCGCCCGACAGGCGCAGGCCGCGCGGGCCCACCACGGTGTCCGCACCGTCCCGCATCGCCGCCAGGTCGGGCTCCATCACGGCGAGGCGGACCGCCTCCTCGAAGGCCGCGTCGTCGCGGCCCAGCAGGACGTTCTCCCGGACCGTCCCGCTGAACAGCCTCGGCACCTGCGGCGTGTACCCGCAGCGGGGCGCCACCAGGAAGGACGCGGGGTCGGCGACGGGTTCGCCGTTCCACAGCAGGGTGCCTCCGTCGCGCGGCAGCAGTCCGAGCACGGCCCGCACCAGGGTGCTCTTGCCGGCGCCGACCCGGCCGGTGACCACGGTGACGGTGTGCCGCTCCACCACCAGGTCCACGTCGGCTATGCCGTGCGGGGAGCCGGGGTGACGGGCCGTCAGGCCACGGACGGTCAGCTCCCGCAGGGGCGGTACCCGTGCGGGTGCCGGGGGCGGGGCGGGCCGGGGGCTGCCGTCCGCCTCGGGCGCGGGGGGCCGGCCCGACCGCTCCAGGGACCACCGCAGCCGGCCGCCGAGGAAGCCGGTGATCCGTCCCAGCGCCACGGAGACCCGTTGCAGCCGTACCGACAGCATGCCGATCGACCCGAGGGCCTCGGTGAGCACCTGCAGGTAGAAGGCGAACAGCGCGAGGTCGCCGACGCCGAAGGCCCCCTCGTCCGCCCGGCCCGCGACCAGCAGGAGGACCAGCGCGACGCCGATCGGGGCCGCGTTGCCGATCACCGTGCGCTGCACCACGGCGTACAGCTCCTCCCGTACGGCGGCCCGGGCCCGGACGCCGTTCAGCCGGCCGACGTGCGCGGCGACCCGTCCCTCGGCGGCGGCGGCCTGCACCGCGCCGACGGCGCCCACCATCTCCCGCAGGGCCCCCGCCACCTCGCCGGACGCGGCCCGGGTGGCGCGGCGGTAGCGCAGGAACCGGCTGTGGGTCAGCGCGGTGACCAGCGTCAGCAGGACCAGGAGGGCGAGCAGGGCGCCGGTGACCACGGCGTCGACGCGTGCCATCACCGTGACCGACGCGCCGACGAACAGCCAGTGGGCCAGGTTGGTCGGCGCCCAGGCGACGAAGAACCCGGTCTCGTCGACGTCCTCGCCCACCGTGCGCAGCGACTCGCCGGGCGTGGTGCGGGCGGTCACCTCCGGACCGCGCAGCGCCGAGCCGAGCAGGGCCTGCCGCAACCGGGCGGTGGTGCCGTACTGGACCCGCGGCTCCAGCCTGTTGACGATGACGCCGAACTGGACGACCAGCCGCCCCGCCTCGATCCCGGCCACCAGCGCGATCACCAGCCAGGCGCCGCCGTCCGCGCCGAGGGCGTCGAACAGCCGCTGGAACAGCAGCCCCACCGCGAGGGTGCCCAGCCGCAGCAGGACCCAGAGCCCGGTGAGGGTCCAGTAGGCGCGGGCGGAGCCGCGCAGCACGGCCCCGAGCCGCCCCGGCACCGACCGCCGCTCCCCGTCCCTCACCGGGCGGCCCCCGCGGTGCGCAGCAGCTCGCGGAAGTGCGACGCGGGGTCGGCGGCGAGCACGGTCCGCTCGCCCTCCTCGACGACCTTGCCGTCCTCCAGCACCAGGATCCGGTCGGCGGTGCGCAGCAGGTGCGGGCGGTGCTCGACCACGACGGCGGTCCGGCCGGCCAGGAGCCGCTCCAGCGCGGGCACCAGCAGCCGCTCGCTGTACGGGTCCAGCCGGGCGGTCGGCTCGTCCAGCAGGACCAGTCCCGGGTCGCGCAGGAACACCCGGGCCAGCGCGAGCTGCTGCTCCTCGCCCGCGGACATGCCGCGGGCGCCCGCCCCGAGCAGGGTGTCCAGGCCGTCGGGCAGGGAGCGCAGCCAGGGGCCGAGGCCCGCCTCGCCCAGCGCGGCGCGCAGCCGGTCGTCGGGGACGGCGGAGTCGAAGAAGGTGAGGTTGTCGCGGAGCGCGGCGTGGAAGACGTGCACCTCCTGCGTGACCAGCGCGACCCGGCCGCGCAGCGCCCGCGGGTCGAGTTCGGCCACGTCCACCCCGCCGGCCGACACCGTGCCGCTCCCCGGCCGGTGCAGCCCGAACAGCAGCCTCACCACGGTGGACTTGCCGCATCCGGTGCGGCCCACCACGCCGAGGCGTTCACCGGGGCGCAGGGTGAAGGAGACGTCCCGCAGCACCGGTTCGCCGGGGTCGTAGCAGAAGGAGACCCGGTCGAAGCGGACGCCGGGCCGCCCGGGCGGCAGGGTCCGGTCGCCGGTGCGGGGCGCCGCCGGGTGGTCCAGCAGGTCCTTCAGCCGGTGGACGCCGGCGGCGGCGTCCTCCAGGTCGCGGAAGCGGGTGGTGACCGCCAGCAGGGGGCGGCGCAGCAGCATGGCGTAGGACAGGGCGGCGAAGGCCGTGCCGGTGGAGAGCTGGCCGCGGGCGTGCAGCCAGGCGCTGACCGCCAGGGCGAGGACGACACCGGCGGCGGACAGGCTCTGCACGGTGGCGGGCCAGCGGGCCGAGGCGCGGGCGGCCTGGCGGGCCCTGCGGTACAGGTCGTCCTGGCGCCGGCCGAGTTCGCGCAGCGTGTACCGCGCGGCCCCGTTGACGCGCAGGTCCTCGGCGGCCGCGAGGCGCTCCTCCAGGAAGCCCTGGAGGTCGGCCGCCGCCCGCTGCCGCGCGGTGACGTAGGGCATGGCGTGGCCCACCAGGGCCCGCAGCAGCACCAGGGTGCCGGCCGCGAACGGGGCGAAGACCAGGGCCAGCCGCCACTCCAGCCGGAACAGGGCGGCGAGGATGCCGGCGATCAGCAGCGCCTGCGCCAGCAGTTCCAGCAGCAGCGCCGACATCACCGCGGCGAGCCGGGTGACATCGCCGTCCATCCGCTCGACCAGCTCACCGGGGGGATGCCCGCGGTAGAACTCCGGCGGCCGGCTCAGGCAGTGCGCGACCAGGTCCGCGCGGAGCCGGTCGGTGCTGCGCCAGGCCAGTTGCGAGGACAGCGCCTCGGTGGCCGTGGTGACCACCAGGACGCCCAGGGCGGCGGCCAGGGACCAGGCGGCGAGGCCCGTCAGCGCGCCGCCGGAGCCGCCCGAGAGCGTGCCGTCGACGAAGGCGCGCAGCAGGTAGGGCGCCACGAGCTGGAGGGTGATCCCGGCGGGGACCAGTACGGCCAGCAGCGTCATGGCGGTCCGCTCGCCGCGCAGGTAGCGGACGAGCACGGAAAGCTGCCGCAACGGACTGCCTGCCACGGTGTCCCTCCCCCATTCGCCCGGCGGCGAACGGCCAGCATAAAGTCCGCTACGGCCCCCTGTGAATGACACGGTAATGCCGATTTCCGCCCCTTCCCGGGGGACCTTGTATCCTCCTATTGCTCGTGATTGACGCGTGCTGTTACACTCCCCAGGTCTCTCGGTCCGGACATACGTTTCCCGACGCCGAAATCCTGGTCAGCCGCACTCTCCCCCGTCGCACGGACACGGGCGTGACGAGCGGTTGCGCGGTCGGTCCGGTCGATCCGGAGGCAGCCACGCGTACGTGCACCGACTGCACCGCCCAGCACCGCCTTGATCAGTCTCATCTGAGCGAAACAAGGGGGATTCGTGTCGAGCGACATACGCGGAACGGACCCGATGGACGGCGACGTCCTGGTCACCGGTGCGGCCGGTTTCATCGGATCTCATCTCGTGACGGAATTACGGAGTTCCGGAAGAAACGTCGTGGCGTTGGACCGCAGGCCCTTTCCGGATCATCCGGAGCGGCGGTCACCGGGCCTTTCCGGTTCCCTCCGGACGATACGCGGTGATCTCAACTCACTGCCGCTGGCGGATTGTCTGGAAAACACCTCGACGGTGTTCCACCTGGCCGCATTACCCGGGGTCCGCCCGTCGTGGACCCAATTCCCCGAGTACCTCCAGTGCAACGTACTGGCCACCCAGCGGCTGCTGGACGCCTGCGTCCAGGCCGGGGTGGCCCGCGTGGTGGTCGCCTCCTCGTCCAGCGTGTACGGCGGCGCGGACGGCCCGATGAGCGAGGACGACCTGCCGCGCCCGCTCTCCCCCTACGGGGTCACCAAGCTCGCCGCGGAGCGGCTGGCCCTGGCCTTCGCCGCCCGGGGCGACGCCGAACTGTCCGTCGGCGCCCTGCGGTTCTTCACCGTCTACGGCCCCGGGCAGCGTGCGGACATGTTCATCTCCCGCCTGATCCGGTCGACGCTGCGCCACGAGCCCGTGGAGATCTACGGCGACGGCACCCAGCTCCGGGACTTCACCCACGTGTCCGACGTGGTGCGCGCGCTGGTGCTGGCCGCGGCGGTCCGGGACCGGGGCAGCACGGTGCTGAACATCGGCACCGGCAGCGCCGTCTCGGTCAACGAAGTGGTGTCGATGACCGCCGAGCTGACCGGATCGCGCCCCTGCACCTCCTACGGCGCGCCCCGCATCGGCGACGTCCGCTCCACCACCGCCGATGTCCGGCGGGCGGCCCGGGTGCTGGGCTTCACCGCCCGGACCGGGCTGCGCGAGGGACTCGCCACCCAGATCGAGGCGACCCGGCGGTCCCTGGCCCGCGAGGCCCAGGACGCCGTCGCGGTCGGCGGGTCCACGGCGTCCGCGCCGCGACGGTAGCCGGCATGTGCGGCTTCGTCGGGTTCAGTGACGCCGGCGCCGGCCGGGAGGAGACGCGGGCCACGGCCGAGCACATGCTCGCCGCCGTGGCGCACCGCGGCCCCGACGGCTCGGGCCGGCTGCACCACCGGGGCGTCACCCTCGCGCACTGCGCCCTCACCTTCACCGACCCCGACCACGGCACGCAGCCGTTCGTCTCCGCGTCCGGCGCGACCGCCCTGGTGTTCAACGGCGAGATCTACAACCACGCCGACCTGCGCGCCGAACTGCGGGCCGCCGGGGTCGCGCTGCGCACCGGCAGCGACACCGAGGTGCTGGTGGAGCTGTACGAGCTGCGGGGCACGGGGATGTTCGACCGGCTGCGGGGCATGTTCGCCTTCGCCCTGCACGACGCCCGCACCGGCACCACCGTGCTGGCCCGCGACCCGATGGGCAAGAAGCCCCTCTACTACACCCGGGTACCGGACGGCATCGCCTTCGCCTCCGAACTCACCGCCCTGCTGCGGCACCCCGCCGCGCCCCGCGACCCCGACCTCGGGGCGCTCGCCGACTACCTGGTGTTCCAGGCGTTCTGCGCTCCCGCCTCGGCCGTGCGGGGGGTGCGCAAGGTACGCCCGGGAAGCTGGGTCGCCCATGAGCGCGGGCGGCTGCGGGAGACCGAGTTCTGGCGGCCCCGCCTGACCTCCGGCACCGGGACGCGCCGGGGCCCCGGACTGCGGGAGGCCGAGCGGCGGTTCGAGGAGCTGTTCCGGGCCGCCGTGGCCCGCCGGGTCACCAGCACCGACCGCCGCCTGGGCGTGCTGCTCAGCGGCGGGCTGGACTCCAGCGCGGTGGCCGCGGTGGCCCAGCAGCTCCAGCCGGGCCAGCCGGTGCCCACCTTCAGCGCCGGGTTCGCCGACCCGGACTTCGACGAGAGCGGCCACGCCCTGGCGGTGGCCCGCCACCTCGGCACCGAGCACCACGTCGTCCGGATCGGCGGCCCGGAGCTGGCGGGCGTGGTGGAGTCCGAACTGGCGCACGCCGACGAGCCGCTGGCCGATCCCTCGCTGCTGCCGATGCGCCTGGTCTGCCGGGCCGCCCGCGCCCATGTGCGGGGCGCCCTGACCGGTGACGGCGCCGACGAACTGCTCCTGGGGTACCGCTACTTCCAGGCCGAGCGGGCGATCGAGCTGGCGCTGCGCGTGCTGCCGGCCCCCAGGCTGGAGGCCCTGGTCCGGCAGCTCGCGCGCCATCTGCCGGCCCGGTCCGGCAACCTGCCCGTGGCGGCGGCCCTCGGACTGCTGGCCAAGGGACTGCGCGCCGCGCCGGAACACCGCTTCTACCTGTCGACGGCGCCCTTCGCCCCGGGCGAGCTGCCCCGTCTGCTCACCCCGGAGGCCGGGGCCGAGCTGGCCGGGCACGACCCGTTCGCCGAGGTCGCGCGCCTCCTGCGGGACCAGCCCGGCCTCTCCCCGGTGCAGTCGAGCCAGCTCGCCGTGACGGCGCACTTCCTGCGGGACGTGATCCTCACCAAGACCGACCGGGGCGGGATGCGCAGCGCCCTCGAACTGCGCTCGCCCTTCCTCGACCTGGACCTGGTCGAGTACGGCAACTCACTGCCCACCGGGCTGAAACTGCGCCGGTTCACCGGCAAGTTCCTGCTGCGGCGGATCGCCGCCGACTGGCTCCCGCCGGCCGTCGTCCGCAGGACCAAGCTGGGCTTCCGCGCGCCGATGGCCGCGCTGCTCCGCGGCGAGCTGCGGCCGCTGCTGCTGGACACCCTCTCCGCGCCGGCGCTGCGCCGCGGCGGTGTGTTCGACACCGGGGCGGTGCGCCTGCTGGTCGACGACCACCTCGGCGGCCGGCGGGACACCTCCCGCAAGCTGTGGGCCCTCCTGGTCCACCAGCTCTGGGCCGGGAACCTGACGGCCCGGCCCCGCTCCTGCGAGTCCCCCGCGTATCCGGCCCGCTCCTAGGAGAACCATGGCTGCTCCCGACCGACCGCTCGTCCACGTGCTCTCCCCCCGCACCTGGGGCGAGTTCGGCAACTACCTGGCCGCGACGCGTTTCTCCCGCGCCCTGCGGAGCGTGCTCGACGCGGAGGTGACCCTGCTGGAGGCGGAGCCGATCCTGCCGTGGATCGGCGAGGCCGGGGCGGAGATCCGGACCATCTCCCTGGAGAGCCCCGACGCGGACGTCCGCAACCAGCGGTACATGGCCCTCATGGACCGCCTCCAGGCACGCTTCCCGGAGGGTTTCGAGGCCGATCCCACCCCCGCCCAGCGGGCCGACCTGGAGCCCCTCACCCGGCATCTGGGCGAGGCCGCCCCGGACGTGGTGGTCGGCACCAAGGGCTTCGTGGCGCGGCTGTGCGTGGCCGCCGTCCGGCTCGCCGGGACCTCCACCCGGGTGGTCAGCCACGTCACCAACCCCGGGCTGCTGCAGTTGCCGCTGCACCGCAGCCGCTATCCCGACCTGACGCTGGTCGGCTTCCCCCGGGCGAAGGAGCACCTGGTCGAGACGGCCGGCGCCGATCCGGACCGGGTGCGGGTGGTGGGGCCGCTCGTCGCCCAGCACGACCTGCGGGACTTCATGACCGGCGACTCGGCCGGCGCCGACTCCGGCCCCTGGGGCGACGACGAGGGCCCGGACCGCCCCCGGGTGATCATCTTCTCCAACCGGGGCGGGGAGACGTACCCGGAGCTGGTGCGGCGACTCGCCGACCGGCACCCGGACATCGACCTGGTCTTCGTCGGCTACGGCGACCCCGAGCTGGCCCGCCGCACCGCCGCCCTGGGCCGGCCGCACTGGCGGTTCCACAGCGTGCTCAGCCAGCGCGAGTACTTCGACTACATCCGCCGCGCCTCCCGCTCCCGGTACGGGCTCCTCGTCTCCAAGGCCGGCCCCAACACCACCCTGGAGGCGGCCTACTTCGGCATCCCGGTGCTGATGCTGGAATCCGGGCTGCCGATGGAGCGGTGGGTGCCCGGCCTGATCGACGAGGAGGGGCTGGGCCGCGCCTGCGCCACCCCCGGGGAACTCTTCGCCACGGCGGACGACTGGCTGTCCCGCCCGGCGGTGATCGAGGGGCACAAGAAGGCCGCCCTCGCCTTCGCCGACTCCGTGCTGGACCAGGACGCGGTGACGGAACGGATCGGGGCCGCCGTCCGGCCGCTGCTGGACGCCCGGTGACCCCCCGCCGCGACACCGCCCCCGCCCCCCGCCTCCTGCTGGTCGCGGGGGCCGGCGGGGTGCGCGCCGAGGGCGACAAGGAGGTGCGCCTGGGGCACCCCCTCACCGGCGACCACCTGGCCCCCGGCCCGCCGGCCGAGGGCGTCTTCGCCGGCTGGCGCTGGGACGGCGAGCGCCTGCTGGCCCGCAACGACCGGTACGGCATCTTCCCGCTGTTCTACCGGTCCGGCGGGGCCTCGCTCGCCCTCTCCCCCGACCCGCTGGCGCTGCTGCCCGCCGACGGGCCCGCCGAGCTGGACCACGACGCGCTGGCCGTCTTCCTGCGGCTGGGCTTCTTCCTCGCCGAGGACACCGCCTTCGCCGGCATCCGCGCGCTGCCCCCGGCGGCCACGCTGACCTGGGAGACGGGCCGGACGCGCCTGCGGCACGGGGAGCCGCCGCGCCCCGGGCCCGCCGCACTGACCGAGACGCAGGCGGTGGACGGCTTCATCGACCTGTTCCGCGCCGCGGTGGCCCGCCGGGCGCCCGGCGAACCGTACGAGCTGCCGCTCAGCGGCGGCCGGGACTCGCGGCACATCCTGCTCGAACTGTGCCGTCTGGGGACACCACCGCGGCGGTGCGTGAGCGGTGCGAAGTTCCCGCCCGACCCGGGGGCCGACGCCCGGGTCGCGGCCGTCCTCGCCGGCCGGCTGGGTCTGCCGCACACGGTGGTGCCGCGTCCACGGGCGCAGTTCCGCGCCGAGCTGACCGCGCTGACCGCGCAGGGCATGACGACCCTGGACGGCGCCTGGACCCAGCCGCTGCTGGCGTACCTGCGCCGCCACAGCCGCCTTGCCTACGACGGCCTGGGCGGCGGGGAACTGGCCCAGAACCCCAGCGTCGCCTTCATCCGCGCCCACCCCTACGACCCCGCCCATCTGCCGGACCTCGCCGACCGGTTGCTGGACGCGGGCCGGACCGGGCCGTACGTGGAACACCTGCTGGGTCCGCGCACCGCCGTGCTGTGGAGCAGACGGGCCGCCCGGCGCCGCCTGGTCACCGAGCTGGCCCGGCACGCGGACAGCGCCTGCCCCCTCAGCTCCTTCTTCTTCTGGAACCGGACCCGCCGCTCGATCTCGGCGGCCCCGTTCGCGCTGGGCGACGGACGGCTCGTGACGCACACCCCCTACCTCGACCACGCCCTCTTCGACCACCTCGCCTCGGTGCCCCGCCGGTTCCTGATCGACGGCACCTTCCACGACCGGGCGCTGCACCGGGCCTTCCCCGAACACGCCGGCCTCGGCTTCGCCTCGGCGGTGCCGCAGCGGCACGGGCCCGCGCTGGCCGCGCACCGGCTGGCGTACCTGCTGTCGTTCCTCGCGCACGCGGTGGCCGTGGAACCGCAGTGGTGGCGCGGCCCCGACCGCTTCCTGCACCGCCTGCTGGCCGCGGGGCGGGGGCCCGGGGCGCCGCAGCGCGTCAGCCGGCTCCAGCCCCTGGCGCTCTATCTGCTGCGACTGGAGGACCTCGCCACCGGGCGGGCCGGCCGCCGCTCCTAGCGGCCGCACCCGCACCGCCGCCCCACCCGCGCACCGCACCGACCACGGCCGCAGGGCCCAGAAGGAGCGCACCACATGCGAAAGACACTGCCCGTGATCAGCACAGGTCCCGCCGCGGGGACGGCCTCGGGCGGCTGCTCGGCCACGGCCGCGGCCCCGGCCCGCTCGGCCCTGCCGCTGTGGCGCAAGCGCAGGCTGCGCATCGCCCTGGTGCGCCACCACGACCTGTGCCTGAACACCCGTCAGATCGCCCGGGTCCAGAAGCGGGCCGGGGTCCTGCCCCACCTCGGGCTGGGCTACATCCACACCGCGCTGAAGACGGCCGGGTTCCACCACGTCATCCAGGTGGACACCCCCGCCCTCGGCCTGGACAGCGAGGGGCTGCGCCGGCTGCTCGCGGACTTCGGGCCGGACCTGGTCGGGGTGAGCACCACGACACCCGGACTGCCCGGTGCCGTCGAGGCGTGCGAGGCGGCCAAGAGCACCGGGGCCAAGGTGATCCTGGGCGGGCCGCACACGGAGGTGTACGCGCACGAGAACCTCGTCCACGACTGCATCGACTACATCGGCGTCGGCGAAGGCATCACGATCATGCCGGAGCTGGCGGAGGCGATGGAGCGCGGCGAGGACCCCGAGGGCATCCGGGGCCTGGTGACCCGCAAGCACGACGGCGGGGCCGCGCCCATGGTGAACCTGGAGGAGGTCGGCTGGCCCGAGCGCTCCGGCCTGCCGATGGACCGCTACTACTCCATCATGGCCCCGCGGCCGTTCGCCACGATGATCTCCAGCCGCGGCTGCCCCTTCAAGTGCAGCTTCTGCTTCAAGCAGGCGGTGGACAAGAAGTCCATGTACCGCAGCCCCGAGGACGTCGTCGGCGAGATGACGGAGCTGAAGGAGCGGTGGGGGGTGAAGGAGATCATGTTCTACGACGACGTGTTCACCCTGCACCGCGGCCGGGTGCGGGAGATCTGCGCGCTCATCGGGGAGCGGGGCCTGAAGGTCCGGTGGGAGGCGCCCACCCGCGTCGACCTGGTGCCCGAGCCGCTGCTGAAGGCGATGGCCGGGGCCGGGTGCGTACGCCTGCGGTTCGGCATCGAGCACGGCGACAGCGAGATCCTGCAGCGGATGCGCAAGGAGAGCGACCTGGAGAAGATCGAGAAGGCGGTCACCGACGCGCACGACGCCGGGATCAAGGGCTTCGGGTACTTCATCGTCGGCTGGCTCGACGAGACCCGGGAGCAGTTCCGCCGGACCGTCGACCTCGCCTGCCGGCTCCCGCTGGACTACGCCAGCTTCTACACCGCGACGCCGCTGCCCGGCACCCCGCTGCACACCGAGTCCGTGGCGGCCGGCCGCATCCCGCCCGACTACTGGGACCGGTTCGTGCGCGGCGAGTTCGACGCGCGGATCGGCTACCTGGTGCCGGACGCGCAGGAGCGCGCGCAGCGGGCGTACCGGTCGTTCTTCATGCGCCGTTCGATGGTCAAGCCGCTGCTGACGCACATGGCGGTGACCGGCCAGTGGCGCAACACCCTGGACGGTCTGCGCAGCCTGCACCGGTCCACGTCCAACACCGACCGTGACTTCTGAGCCCGCGGCCCCGGCCGCCCCGCGCCCGCCGGCCCGCCCGGGGCCGCCGGTGCCGCTCAACCGCCCGCTGGGGCCGGGCCGGCGCCGCCCGGCCGGCGAGGGCCCGCTGACGCACCATCTGCGCCGCACGATGGCCCGGGGTTTCCGGCCGCCCGCCTCCTGGGACGTGCCGGTCCGGTACCTGCTGCCGGGACGGCCGCAGGACGGGACCGGGCGGCCCGAGGAGGCTGCGGCGGCGCTGCGCACGCCCCCCGGACGGCCGGGCATCGCGATGGTCGTGCCGACCTATGTCACCCGGACCGGCCTGGCGCGGCAGCGCGAGTGGTTCGGCGCCCTGCTGGACCAGGCGGCCACGGCGGCCCGGGACCATCCCCGAGTGCCGCTGGTGCTGTTCGTCGGCATGCAGTGGTCGTCGGCCGGTGAGGAGACGGAGTCGCTGCGGCGGCTGCGGGTCCTGCTGGAGGACGCCCGCGCCAGGCTGCCCGGGCTGCGGGTGTGCGGACTGTCGCTGCCCGGTCCGGGCAAGCCGCGCACCCTCAACGGGGCCATCGCGGTCGCCGAGCTGCTCGGCTGCGCGGGCGTCGGGTGGGCCGACGACGACGTGGTCCTGGCCGAGGGCTGCCTGTCCGCGCTGGTACGGGACTTCCTGGCGGCGGGGTGCCGGGGCGCGGTCGGCGCGACCAAGATCGCGCACACCCACACGTACGCCACCTCCCGGCTGCTGTCCCGGGCCAAGGCGATCGCCGCGCCGGCCACCGGTTATCCGCACGGCTGCTGCCTGCTGGTCGCCACCGACGTGGTCTCCGGCGGGCTGCCGGGACGCTATCTCTCCGACGACGGCTATGTGTGCTACCGGCTCCTCGACCCCGCGCTGCCCGACCCGCTGGCCCAGTTGCGGCTGGTTCCGGACGCCCGGTGCCACTACTACGTGGCGGGGCCGGCCGGCGAGACCCGCCGCCGGATCCGCCGGCTGCTGCTCAACCACCTCGTCGACGTGGCCGACTGGCCGCTGCCCGTGGTCCGGTACTACATCGGTCACGTCCTCTTCGGCGGCATGTGGCCCCTGACCGGCTTCGACTCCTCCCGCGGGGTCCGGCACGGCGTGCAGAAGGCGCTCATCAAGTGGCTGTACTTCGCGTGGTTCGCGGGCGTCGGCGGCGAGCTGTACGCGCGCGGGCTGCTGGGCCGGCCGCTGCGCGGCATCGAGTGGGCCCCGTACTCGGACATCCGCAGGCTCACCCCGTCGTCCTCCTCGTCGTCCCCGTCCTCCCCGTCACCGTCCGATGCGTCCGGGCCGTCCTCCTCCATGCCTCAGGAGAGCTGATGAAGGTACTCTCGCTCCACTCCGCCGGGCACGACACCGGCGTCGCCTACTTCGAGGACGGGCAACTGGTCTTCGCCGTCGAGACCGAGCGGCTCACCCGGGTCAAGCACGACCACCGCAGCGACGTGGCCCTGCGGCACGTGCTGGCGCAGGAGTGCGTGGACGCCGACGGCATCGACCTGGTGGCGGTGAGCACCCCGGTGCGCAGCGGGCTGCTGCGCATCCCCGACCTGGACCGGGCCCTGGAGCGGACGGCGGCGGGCGCGCCGCACCACCGGACCGTCTGCGAGATGCTGGGCCGCCGGGTGGAGTGCGTGGTGGTCACCCACGAGGTCTCGCACGGGGCGCTGGCCGCCCACTACGCGGGCTGGCAGGAGGGCACCGTCGTCCTCGTCAACGAGGGCCGCGGACAGGTCACCCGCAGCTCCCTGTTCCGGGTGTCCGAGGGGGCGCTGGAGTGGATCGGCAAGGATCCGCTGCCCTGGTACGGCAACGGCTTCGGGTGGACGGCCATCGGCTACCTCCTCGGTTTCGGGCCGAGCCCCAGCGTGGCCGGCAAGGTGATGGCCCTGGGCGGCTACGGGCAGCCCGACGACCGCATCCGCGAACAGTTGCTGGCGGTCGACCCCGATGTGATGAACGACCGGGAACTGGCCGAGCGGGTCCGCGCGGACCTCGCCGCCCGGCCCGAGTTCGACTCCGGGTTCGAGACGGCCGCGCACGTGGTGGCGACGTTCCAGGAGATGTTCACCGAGGCCGTCCGGGAGGTCCTGGACCGGCAGGTGACGCGCACGGACGCGGGGGTGGGCCCGATCGCCCTCGGCGGCGGCTGCGCCCTGAACATCGTGGCCAACTCGGCGCTGCGGGCGCACTTCGGGCGGGACATCGCCGTCCCGCCCGCCTGCGGGGACGCGGGGCACCTGGCCGGGGCCGGCGTCTACGCGCTGGCGCAGGTGGCCGGCGTACGGCCGGAGCCGTTCGACGTGTACCGCAACGGCGAGGGCGACAGCCGCGCCGAGGTCCTGGACGCGGTGGAGCGCGCGGGGCTGCGGGCCGTCGACTACGACCGGTCCGAGGTCGCGGGGGTGCTGGCGGCCGGTGGTGTGGTGGCGCTGACGCGGGGGGCGGCGGAGCTGGGGCCGCGCGCCCTGGGGCACCGGTCGCTGCTGGGTTCGCCCTCGGTGCCGGGGATGCGCGCGCGCATGAGCGAGAAGCTGAAGCAGCGCGAGTGGTACCGGCCGCTGGGCGCCGTGCTGCGCGAGGAGCGGTTCGCCGCGCTGTACCCGGGGCAGTTTCCGTCGCCGTACATGCTCTTCGAGTACCCGCTGCCGGAGCGGGTCGCGCCCGAGGCCCGGCACGTCAACGGCACCTGCCGGATCCAGACCCTGGGCCCCGGCGAGGAGCAACTGTACGGTCTGCTCGGCGCGTTCGAGGCGCTGACCGGGGAGCCCGCGCTGATCAACACCTCGCTCAACGGGCCGGGCCGGCCCATCGCGCACACCGCCCGGGACGTGCTCGATGACTTCGCGCACACGGACGTCGACCTGTTCGTCTTCGACGACCTGATGGTGCGGGGCGACGCGGCCCGCTGACGCCGGGCGGCCGGCCGGCGGCGTACCGGCCGGCCGCCGGTCAGCTCTCCAGGTGCCGGGGGACCAGCCGGGTCAGCACGTCGTCGGTGTAGAGGTGGACGACCGGTACCAGACCGGGGGCGCCGGGCGGGGTGCGGACGGCGGCCAGTGCCCGCCCGCGCAGTTCCTCCAGGTGGTCCACGACGTCCTGGCCGGTCACCGCTCCGGTCCGCATCAGGTGCCCGAGGTTGCCGTCCCGCTCGCCGTCGCGGTCGTAGTCGGTCAGGTCGTCGGCCGTGGTGATGGTCAGCGCGAACGCCTCCGCGAACTCCCGTACCGCGTCGCGTGGTTGGCCCTGGTCGCCGCAGACGGCGGCGAGGGCCCCGTAGCGGCCCAGGAAGGCGGCGCCGTAGGTGTCCGCGTGGGCGCGCCACTCCTGGAGGCTGGTCGCCCGGCTGCGCTTGGTGCCTATCTGCCCGCCGCACAGGTGGACGGCGTCCCGCTCCAGGATGTCCGTCACCGCCTTGGGGTCGTGGGCGAGCGCGGCCAGTTCGTGCAGGGCGCGCAGGTGCAGGCGGAGGCAGACGCAGGCGAGTTCGACCCGGTCCAGGCCGGTGTCGTCGTCCATCAGGTCGTCGAGGAGCTTCATGGCGACGATGTCGAGGGCCAGCGCGCGGGAGACCGCGGCCCGCCGCCCCGGGTCGGCCGTCCACTCGGTGAGGAAGTGGGGCACCCGCAGATACAGGCGGAGGGCGGCGGTGTGGGCCACCAGCTCCGGCGATCCGCCGGTGCCGGCCACGCACCGGGTGACGTGGTCGCGGTTGGCGGCCTCGGCGGCGAGCATGGACCGCGTGTACGCGTCGGGCAGGGCGGTGACCGGGGCCGCCGTCACCGCCCGCTCCCGGGGCGGGTGCCGCCGATCTCGGCGAGGGTGGCCCGCCAGTCCGGGTGCTCCAGCGCCCCGGCGAAGCCCACGTGGTCGGCCCCGCTGTCGAGGTAGTCGCTGACCTGCCGGCCGGTGCGGACGTTGCCGCTGACGAAGAGGACCTGGTCGGGGCCGAGTCCCTTGTGGAAGTGGCGGACGACCTCCAGCGGCACATGGTCGTTGCGGGAGTACAGGTAGACCATGTGGAAGCCGAAGGTCCGGGTGACGTGCAGGTGCCGGTCGATCTCCTCGGTGCCGGCGGTGTTCACCGGCACGGTGCCCAGCAGCTCCCCGGTGCGCCGGTCGTCGCCGAAGGTGAGGGCGGCGGTGAGGATCAGTTCGGGCCACTCCTCGCGGGGTATCCGGCCGGGGCAGGCGTCCAGGGTCTCCAGGAAGCTCTTCCACACGTAGTAGTCGTCGCCGGAGCCCAGCAGCGCGGGCAGCAGCATGGCGTCGGCGCCCCGGACCACCGGGAAACCGGAGCCCGGCCGGGGCGGGAAGTGCAGCACCACCGGCAGCGGTGTGACCGCCTTGACCGCCGCCACGTACGGCTCCATGTGCGACTCGAAGGACTCGTAGTCGGTGCTGGCCAGAATGACGGCGGCGAAGCCCAGCCTGGTGAGCTCCGCCGCCTTCTCCACCGCTTCCGTCACCGGCACCTTGAAGGGGTCGATGATGTGGACGGGGCCCGGGTGGGCGCGCAGCCGGGCGAGGACCCGCCCGGGGCGCCACAGCGGTGGTGCGGCCGGGAGTCCGGTGTGATGGTCGAGCCGCGGTAAGGCGTTCACCAGCGTCTTCCCCCTTGTCGTCCGGGCGGGTCGCGCGACGGGGCGCCGGCCGCGTCACGCGTTCGGGTGAGGTGTCGCGCGTTCGGGCGGAGGTGCGGGGTGGTGCCCTGGTTCTGGGGATCGTCCGCCGGCCGGCCCGCGCGGGGTCCGGCACGGCACGCCGGTGCCGCGGCGGGCGGCCACTAGGCCGGCGTCGCCTCGCGGTGTTCCGTCAGGCCCGCGCCGGGAGCCACCGGAGCGTTCCGGTGTCCGCTGCGGTGCGGGGAAAGAGGAGCGCTCCGGAATCCTTCGGTGGGCCCGTCGGCGCATTCACCGGTGGACGAACCAAGGGCGTCGTTCACGTGCTCCCCTTCCATTGGAGAGACGGACAGCGAGGCCACCGGGCCGCGTGGCGAACAGGGAGCGGCAGGGCGGTTGCCGATACTACACGCGTTCGTTTCCACGGGGTAGGGATGCTTTCCCCGCCGGTTATGGAAGCCCGTTCACAGGGAAGTCGGCCGCGGCAAAGCGGGAACGCCCCGGCGTGTTTGCCGCGCGGGGCGTTTCCCGTGGTCCGGGGCGTAATTCAGGCGAATTGCAGATGGCGCCGGCGCCGCAATCGGCCCGCCGTCACACAGCCGCTCGCCACCATCAGCAGCAGCGTCACGCCGAGGGCGTGGGCCGCCCCGGAGCCGAGCGAACCGGCACCGGCGCCGTCGACGGCGTACGTGATGATCTCCCGGGTCGACCAGAAGGGCAGCACCTTGGCCGAATCCTTGGCCGGGTCCATCACCATCTGGGCGCCGATGACGGAGATGAGCAGCAGGGCGCCCTCCATGTCCCGGGGCACCACCGCCCCCAGCAGCAGCCCCAGGGGCACGGCGACCAGCGTGGTCAGGGCCAGTTCCAGCAGGACGGCCCGCGGGTGCGCCAGGTCCTGCCCGACCAGCACGACCACGGCGTACAGGGCGCTGACGCCCAGCCCGGCGGCGAGCAGGGCCAGCAGCCGGCCCGCGAAGAGCTGGAGCGGGCGGAACCCGGACAGGGCGAGCAGCGGTTCGATCTCCCGGCCGCCGACCGTGGAGAAGAGGGCGGCGGCGCTGACCGCGAAGCCCACGCCGAGGCTGGCGAAGCGGACCGCCTGCCCGGTCTGGTCGTAGCGGCCGAGGTAGAAGACGAGCGGGACCAGCAGCAGCAGGCCCAGCACGCCCCGCCGGCGCAGCAGTTCGCGGAGGGTGGCGTCCGCCATCCGCAGGGTGGCCGTCATCGGATGCCCCTGTCCTTGCCGGGGGTGAGGTCCAGCACCTGGTCCACCCGGTCGAGTCGGTTGAGCATGTGGGTGACCACGACGACGGCCCGGCCGGCCTCGCGCCAGGCCCAGACGCTGCGCCAGAAGTCCACGTACGAACCGCGGTCGAACCCCTGGTAGGGCTCGTCGAGGAGCAGCAGGTCGGGGTCGCCGAGGGCGGAGAGCACGACGTTCAGCTTCTGCCGGGTGCCGCCCGACAGGTCCTTGGCGAGGACGCCGCGCGCGGGGGACCAGTCGAGTTCGCCGGCGAGTCTGCGTCCCCGGCGGTCGGACTCCCGGCGGCTCAGGCCCCGGCCGGTGCCGAAGAGGGTGAAGTGCTCCCCCGGGGTCAGGAAACCCATGACGCCGGCGTTCTGCGGGCAGTAGCCGACGCTGCCGGAGACGGTGACCCGCCCCTTGTCGGGGGAGATCAGGCCGGCGCAGATCTTCAGCAGGGTGGACTTGCCCGCGCCGTTGCCGCCGACGATCGCGGCGACCTCGCCCGCGCGCACGACGAGGTCCACACCGGTCAGGACCCGGCGGCGTCTGTAACGCTTCACGATGCCCCGCGCGTGCAGCACGATCTTGCGGTCGGCGGGCTCGGCCGTGCCGCGGAACTCCTCCCGGGCACCGGCGGAATAGCCCATGACTGTCACCTTTCTGTCGACCGCGGCGAACGGCACGCAATGCGGCCCCGATGGTCAGCATTCGTGACCCCGGCCGGGTCCCCGGCCCGGCCGGAACGCGCGGACTCAGCCTGCCACACGCGGTGTACGGGGCGGCCAGGATCGCGATTCCCCCTGGAACTCCGAGTCCTCGCGGGCCGGTTCCGGGGGATTGTACGGGCGGCCGGCCGGGGCCGGAGTGCCGTCCCTCCGTATTTCGGCCAACTGACTTATGGGCCCGGAACCGCTCTTGCAGGCCCGCCGGGAAGCTGGTTAGCGTACCGGACCAGCCACATTCATCGCTCACTTGTGCGGTGCCCGCATCAGCGTCTGATGCCTCTCCCCCGGTGTTCGCCGCCGGGACGAGGCCGGTGGGCCGCACCCCGGGTCGGAGCCAGCGGTATGTCCGTCCGGAACGACGAAGGGGACGTGGATGCGCGGGGCGACCGGGGACCGTCGGATGTGGTGGCAACGGGCGGTGGCCCGCGGTTTCGCACCGCCGCCCGCCCGTCCCACCCCCTACGTCCTGGTGGGGCGCGACGGGCCCGGCTCGGACGTGCGCGGCGAGGTGCGCGCGGACGGGGTGCGCGGTGCGCGGCCCGGCACGGCGGCCTTCCCGCTGCCCTCCGGTGGCCTCGGGGTGCTGCTGCCCACCTATGTGGGGCGGTGCGACGCCGCCGCGCACGAGCGGACGTTCCGTCATGTGCTGGACGCCCTGGCGGAGGTGCGGCGGGCCCACCCGTCGCTGCCGCTGTCGCTGTGGGTGGGCCTGCAGTACGGGCCCGGGGAGGACGAGGAGGCGCTGCGCAGGCTGCGCGGGCTGCCCGGGCTGGTCCCCGAGGGCCTCGGCCTCACCCTGGTCGGCCTGGCCCTGCCCGGGCCGGGGAAGCTGCGCACGGTCACTACGGTGCTGCGGCTCTCCGTCGGTCTGGGGTACTCGGGCTGGCTCTGGACCGACGACGACATCGAGATCGCCCCCGGCTGCCTCGCCCTGCTGGTCTCCCGGTTCCTGGAGCGCGGGGCGCGGGGCGCGGTCGGGGCGCACTCGGTGGCGCTGCCCCGGGAGACGGCCACCTCGCAGGCCATGGACCGGGTCTCGGGCGTCACCGCGCCGCCGAAGCCCTGCCCGGCGGCGGCCTGTCTGGTGGTCGCCACCGACGTGCTGGGCACCGGCATCCCGGTCAGACGGCTGACCGACGACGGATACGTGGTGTTCGAACTGCTCGACGCCGAGGCACCCGATCCGCTGCACGACCTCGAAGTGCTGCCCGAGGCCCGGATCAGCTTCTACCGCGTCAGCCGCACCCACGACACCTTCCAGCGGCTGCGCCGCTCCCTCTACAGCCATGTCACCTGCGTCGCCGACTACCCCTGGCCCACCGCGCGGGTCTACCTGACCCGGGTCCTCTTCCACGGCTTGTGGCCGCTCGCGGCCTGGGACGGCAGCCGCGGTCCGGTGCGCGGGGCGCAGCGCTGGCTGGTCAAGGGGGTGCACTTCGCGTGGTTCTGCGGGGTGGCCGGCTCGCTGGCGGTGCGCGGTGCGACCGGCCGGCCCCGGCGGCAGGTGGCCTGGGGCGACGAGGGCGACTACCGCAGCCCCACCGTCGGGGAACCGGCGGCGGGAGCGACCGCCGGGCACTGACACACGCGGCCGCCCCCGAGCGGCCCGGAAGGAGACCCGATGGCGACAGCCGGTCCGGCCCGGGCGGCGGTGACCGTCATCCTGCCGCACTACGACTGCGCGGCGTACCTGGGCACGGCCGTCGCGTCGGTGCTCGCCCAGGACCGTCCCGACCTCCGGCTGACGGTGGTGGACGACTGCTCACCGCACGACCGGTGGGTCCCCGCACTCCGCCCGTACGCCCGCGATCCCCGGCTGACGGTGCTGCGCACCTCCCGCAACGTCGGCCATCTGCGGATCAAGAACAAGGTCCTGGAGTCGGTGGACACCCCCTACGTGGCCTTCCAGGACACCGACGACATCAGCCTGCCGGGCCGGCTCCGCCACCAACTGGCCCTGCTGGAGCGGGACCGCGCCGACCTGGTCGGGTGCGCCTACTCCTACATCGACGAGGCCGGGCGCACCACGGGGCGGCGCCGGATGCCCCGCAACGGCAACCTGTGGATGCGGCTGGGCCGGACGACCGTGCTGCTGCATCCGTCCTCGGTGGTCCGGCGTTCGGTGCTGGAGACCCTCGGCGGTTTCGACGGCACGGTCCGGCTGGGCGCCGACACCGACTTCCACCTGCGGGCGGCCCGCCTGTACCGGCTGCGCAGCGTGCGCAAGGTGCTCTACCGGTACCGGATCTGGCCCAAGTCGCTCACCCAGGCGCCCGGCACCGGGTTCGGGTCCGCCGAGCGCCGGGCGTACACGGAGGCGATGACCGCCCAGGAGCAGCGGCGGCGCCGGGCCCGTACCCGTGAGGAGCTGCTGCCGCTGCTGATCGCCCCGCCCAACGACATCGACTTCACCCTGACCCCGGTCGACATCGGTTAGGGGCGGAGGTGGACGGCGTGGACGACGCCTCGGCGGCGGGGATCGCGGTGGTGGTGGCCGACCCGGACGGCGGGGCGGAGCGCACGGTGCGCAGCCTGCTCGCCCAGACGGTACGGCCCGTCTCCGTGACGGTGGTGACGACGGCCCGGTCGGACGCCCCCCGCCCCGGCCGCGGCTCCGGGGGCCCGGACACCCCGGTGGCACCGGCCGTACGGACCCTGCGGTGTGCCCCCGAGGACCTCGGACCGGTGTGCGCCGACGCGGCCAGGGACGCGCGGGCGCCGTACGTCACCGTGCTGCGCGGCGGCGACGAGGCCCTCCCCCGCTGCCTGGAGCACCTGTCGCGGGCGGCCCGCGACGGCGGCGGGGGCGCCCCGGCCGGCCTGGTGCTGTGCGGCACGCTGGTCCTGCGGGACGACGGCCGCGTGGACGGCTTCACCCTGCCGCCCCCGGCGGACGGCTCCCGGGATCTCGGGGACGGCGTCCGCCTGGTGCGGCGCGAGCTGCTGGACACGGACCCCGGCACGGTGGTCGAGGTCACCGTGCCGATGCTGCTGGTCCGCCGGCCGGCCGGCTCCGCCGGGAACCGGGCCGCCGCCCTGGAACCCCTCCTGCGTACCCGGGCGGTCCGGGGGCGCGTGTACCGGCCGCCGCCCGCCGCACCGCGCGACGGAAGCGTGCCCCGGCTGGTGTCGGTGGTCGTCCCGGTGCGCGACGGCGCCCGCACGCTCGCCGCCCAGTTGACCGCGCTGTCCCGGCAGACCGGCGCCGTCCCCTACGAGGTCCTGGTCGTCGACAACGGCTCCACGGACGCCACCCGCGAGGTGGCCGAACGGGCCCGCGCCGCACTGCCGGACCTGCGGATCGTCGACGCGTCCGAGCGCCCCGGGGAGAGTTACGCCCGCAACCGGGGCATCGCCGCGGCCCGCGGCGACTTCATCGCGTTCTGCGACGCCGACGACCTCGCGGGCACCGGCTGGCTGGCCGCGATGGCGGAGGCGGCCAAGGAGGCCGACCTGGTGGGCGGCGGCCTGGACACGTCCGTCCTCAGCCCGGCCCACACCGAGGAGCAGCCGCTGCCGATGGACGCGCAGACCGACTTCCTGCCGTTCGCCCGGGGGGCCAACTGCGGTGTCTGGAAGGACGTGCTGACGGCGGTGGGCCACTGGGACGAGCGCTACCGGGGCGGCGGGGAGGACATGGACCTCTCCTGGCGGGTCCAGCTCTGCGGCTACCGCGTCCGTTACGCGGGCGACGCCACCATGCACTACCGGCTGCGGGACGAACTGACCGCGCTGGCCCGGCAGAAGTGGAACTACGGCCGCTCCGGCGCCCAGTTGTACGCCGCGTACCGCCACGCCGGGTTCCGGCGGCGGCCGGGCCGGGTGGTGGCCGGCAACTGGTGCTGGCTGCTGCTGCACGTCCCGGACCTGCTGCGATCGCCCGCGCTGCGCCGGCGCTACGTCCGCTACGGGGCGCGGCTGGCCGGGTTCCTGGCGGGGAGCGTGCGGTGGCGGGTGCCGTACCTGTGAGGCCCGTACCCGTACGGCCACGGTTGCGGTAGCGGCCCGGCAGGACGTACGCGGACCGGCGCGCCGGGCGGGTGCGGCGCGCCGGGCGGATGCGGCGCGCCGGGCGGGTGCGGCGCGCCGGCCGCGCGCGGTCAGGCCGGCCAGCGGCCGGGTTCCGGTGTCATGGAACCGCCCTCCATGGCCCGGCAGGTGGCCCGCAGGGCGGCGACGACGGCGTCGTCCTCCGCCCAGGCGTCGAGGTCGGGGCCGTCCCCGGCCTTCAGGGCGGGCACCGGCACCTCCATGATCTTCGGGTGCACGTACCGGACCGGTGTCTCGGAGGCGGCCACCAGGGACTCGGTGAGCTTCTCCCCCGGTCTCAGTCCGATGTAGTGGACCGGGAGTTCCGCGCCCGTCTGCGCGATCGCTCTGCGGGCGATGTCGAGGATCCGGACCTGCTCCCCCATGTCCAGGACCAGGGCGTGGCCGACGCTGCCCAGCGCCGCCGACTGGATGACCAGTTCCACGGCCTCCTGCACGGTCATCAGATAGCGGGTCACCCCGGGATGGGTGACCGTCACCGGCATCCCGGCCGCGATCTGGCGGGCGAAGACGTCGAGGAAGGAGCCCTGGCAGCCGAGCACGTTGCCGAACCGCACGCTCACGTACGGCCGGCCCGCCTGGATGGCGGCCGCCGCGGTGAGTCCCTCGGCTATGCGCTTGGAGTAGCCCAGCACCCCGACCGGGTCGACCGCCTTGTCGGTCGAGATGTTCACCAGGAACGCCACGTCCGCGGCGAGTGCCGCGTCCAGGACCGCCCGGGTGCCGAACACGTTCGTCTTGACGGCCTCACCGGGGAACTCCTCCAGGATCGGCACCCACTTGAGGGCCGCCGCGTGGAAGACGATGTCCGGCCGGCACCGGCGGAAGAGCCGCATCAGCCCCCGGGAGTCCCTGATGTCGGCGAGGAGGATGGCGGGGCGCACCGAGGAGGGGCCGGCCGCGACGCTGCCGGCCGCCAGGTGGAGGGCCGTCTCGTTGCGGTCGAGCATCAGCAGGCTCTCGGGTCCCCACCGGCCGAGCTGCCGGCACAGCTCCGAGCCGATGTAGCCGCCGGCCCCGGTGACCAGGACGCGCCGGCCGCGCAGGAATCCGGCGCTGCTCTCCAGACCGGTCCTTATCCGCTGCCGGCCGAGGATCCTCTCGATGTCCAGGGCGGGAGGGTCGCCGGTTGGCGGGTGCGCACCATACCCTGCGGAGTTTTCGTCAGACATGCAGTCACTCTTCCTTCGAGACAAGAGCCATGACTGATGTGTCGACCGACACGACGAACCGGTCCGACGTATCGTCTTGGTGCTTTCTTCGCCGACACCCTTGCGTTGCCTCCCGGGAAGCCGCGTCCGGGGAGCACGTTCCGGCGGCCGTGCGCCGCCTGTCGCACCGGCTCCGTCGACGTCGGGCGGGTCCGCGTGGACGTCCGAGGCGGCCGGGACCGTCACCTTATCGGGGGCCGGACCGGCGCGGGGCGGTTTCCCCGGCCACCGCCGGACGCCCCCGGCGGCACCGGGCGGTAAACCGGGGCGCCTCACGGAGCGTCGGCGCCGAGGAACTCGCGGGCGCCCCGCAGCCGGGTCCGCACCCGGGCCCGGGTGGCGTCGGTGACGAGGCGGATGTCCAGTCCGCCCGGGGGGTCCACGTCGCTGCGCAGCCCGGGCGGCAGCCGGGCGGGGTCGAGTCCGTCCCGCCGGGCGATGAGGACGCCCAGCTCGTGACGGTTCATCGGGTCCGGTCCGGCCGCGTGGAACACACCGGACCCGTCCGACTCCGTGATCTCCAGCAGTACGGAGGCCAGGTCGTCGACGTGGACCGGGCAGCGGACGTCGTCCGTGAACAGGACGCCGGTGCGGGTACCGGCCACCAGGGCGTGCACGGCCCTCTCGTGCGCGGACCGGCCGTGCCCCACGATGAGCGAGGTGCGCACCACGGCGGCCCCGGGCACCCCCACCCTGACGGCCGTCTCCGCCGCGGCCTTGGCGGCTCCGTAACGGGAGACGGGGTCGGGCAGCGCGTCCTCGCGGTAGTGGACGGCGGCTCCGGAGAACACCGCGTCGGAGGAGACGTGCACCAGCCGGCACCCGGCCCGGGCCACCGCGAGGGCCAGTTGGACCGCGCCGTCGGCCGTCACCGCCCAGTCGGCGTGCCCGCCGGCCGCGTTGATCACCGCGGCGGGCCGGGCCCGGTCCAGCACCTGCGCCACCCGGCCGGGGTCACGCAGATCGGCCCGGTACCAGGTGACCGAGGGCAGGTCCGCCGGGCGGGTCAGGTAGGTGGCTGCGGCGTCCCATCCGGCGGCCACGGCCCGACGGAGCACTTCACGGCCGAGGAACCCGCTCCCGCCGACGACCAGCACTCTCACGCATCGCCCCCCTGACGCCCGGCGTGCGCCGACCGCTCCCGGGAGGACGGGGACGGGCCGCGCAACCGTGTCGAGCCGTGCTTCCGTGTCGAGCCGTGCTTCCTGGGGGCCGATGCTACTGAAGACGGCGGGCCACGGGGAGGTCACGCGCGAGCCCGCTTCACCCGGCCCCGCCGGCCGGCGGCACCGGGGTTCCGAACCGGCCCGCTCCCTCCTGGCCCACCTGGACGGCTTCGGCGATGTCCCCTGCCACCCGGGCCTCGAAAACCGCCGTGGTTACCGGCGCGGCACGGGAGAATGACCGCCATGGAAGAACTGATCGGTCGGCCGCACCAGCAGGCGAGCGAGGTGCTGATCGAGGCGGAGCGTCGCCCGCGGCCCGTCGTACGCCTGCTCGCCCTGCCGTACTCGGACCGGCCCGGCCACCGCGCTGCGCGGCGACCGTAGCCCACCACCGCCCGGACGGAGGGAGAACCGCATGTGGCCCACGATCGTGGCCGTCCTCGGCACCCTCGCCGGTGTCGCGCTGACCAGCGCCACCCAGCACCTCACACAGCGTCAGGCCCTCGCCGACCAGCACCGCCGCGAGGTCACGGACGCCATCAAGCACGTGCTGGAGACGGTGCTGGCCTACCGCGAGCTGTACTGGTCCGGGATCGACAAGGCCCGCGCGGGCGACACCGCGGGGCTGGCGTGGGAGATCTACTCCGGCCCCCGCACAGCGATCACCACCGCCCGCGACCACCTCGGCCTCCTCGCCGACGACGAGGCGCTGCTCGCCGCCGCGGAGGCGGCCGCGTGGGCGGCGATCGACCTGAACGACATCCCGCTCGGCCCTGCCAGTGACGGCCGGTTCACGGACGACGTGGAGGCGGCGCTGGACGCCGGACGCGACCGCGCCCGCGTCGCTCACACCGCGCTCGTCCAGGCCGGCCGGGCCTACCTGCACAGCCGCCGGTGACCGGCGGACCACGCCCCCTACCGCTTCCGAAGCAGGCGTGAGGGGGGCTGGATGGGCCGCCGCAACACCTCACCTCCCCGGTGGATCCGGTGGATTCGGTGGATTCGATGGATTAGGTGGATTCGGTGGATTCTGTGGTGCGGGTGGCCGCATCTGCGGCAGTGTCGGTGCCGACGCCCTGCCCTGGGCGCGCCCGGGCGGGTTCGGCATGCGATGCGGGAGGGCTTGATGGGCGTGGGCGAGCGGGAGTCGTGGACGACGGAGGAGTTCGGCACGTCGCACGAGGGCGCGGTCGGTGTGCTGCTGGCCGACGGCAGCGTGCCGGACCCTGTCCACCTCGACATGACCTCTGCGGGCAGCGGACGGGAAGTGTCGCAGTGGAGCGTCTACGACGGGGGCGGCGGTGTCGTGAAGGCACCACGGGCCGCCGCGCTGCGGGCTGTCTGCTCCTGCGGCTGGAGCGGCCCGCCCCACTCCTTGCGGTGGGAGGAGTTCGACGAGCGGGACCTGGCCGAAGCAGGCGGGGACGTGGCGGATACGTGCGCCCAGGAATGGGACGTACACATCGTGGAGGTGGAGCGGTCGGCCATCACCGTGCCGGAGCCCCTGGCCGAACTGCTCGCGCGGGTCGAGTCGGAGATCGAGAGGCTGGCGAGAACGACACCGCTCGCGGCCCTGCGGGCCGCACGCCGGCTGGAGGTGATCGCCGCGCAGACGGCGTACTGGCCGGCCCTGGACGCCGGCCGCGACGCCACCGGTGAGCAGACGGCCGCGGCCCTGGGACTGAACGAGGACGCCGCGCACGACCTGCTGGCCCGCTTCGGCCGCCTGCGCCATGACCACTAGGCAGAGCCTGGCCCCGGTCGATGAGGCGGAGGGTGCAGAGGACGGCATGCCTCAGGAGAGCGCGGCATCACAGGAACCGGTACGACTTGAAGAGGAAGGTGACGGTGCTGCCGGGGGAGACGGGATTGGCGAGCACGGCGCAACTGGTGTCGGTGTAGAGGACGACGGTGGCATCGGTCTGGTTGTCGACACTGGTGCCAAGCGTGGAGACCAGCTTGCAGGTGCCTCTTTCGGGGTTGCTGACCTGCTGGCTGCCACCGACGAGATCGGTGTAGTAGAAGGTGCCGTTGGCGTGGCCGGTGGTGGCCATGGCCTGTCCGGTGGCCAGAAGCGTGGCAGCGGTGCCAGCGGCCAGGGCGAGCGCGGTGCGGCGTATGACGGGCATGTCGTTTCCTGTCGTCGAGGACGGTTGAGACAGCCCCAACTGTGAAGGACGCAAGGGTGTTCGAGGAGGGAGTGCGTGGGCCGAGACATGGTGCGGCCATCACACAGGGTGTGAAATCGCCCGGCCCCGGCTTGCCCGAGTTCGACGAGCGCTTCCCCTGGTTCATCGATCCCTGGGGCAAGAGCCCCGGCTTCACCTGCGTCATCGGCTACGACGACGGCCGGCCGGCTTCGTCTACGGCCGCGCACGCCGATCACCCACTGGCACACCGTGTGGTCCCCAACTGGTCCCCAAGCACCCACTCCATACCGCCGTTCCGCGAGGTGACAGCACCGTCCGCGTCGTAATCGACCCGCTCCTCCAACGGCACATCGACGACGCCCGCCAGTTGGTGGTCGTCCTGCAGCTCTGCATCGAGGAAGACGTGGACCCCCTCTTCGGCTGACACCAGCCGGTTTTACCAGCTCACCGGTCAGCAGTTACGGGACAGCCCTTAGTCAGGACACCCTCGTGCAGCCTTTTCGGGTGCAGAACTCGTGGGCCACGGGACTGCCGGATTCGTCGGACATGTAAATGTCGACCCGCTGGACACCGCCCGCCGTCGTCAGCCGCAGCCCCATGGTGAACGGCTGATTCGGCCCGCCCGCGTACGCCCAGGCACTGCATTGGTCAGCCGTTCCCGCATCACCGTTCGAACCATTGACGCAGATCTTGCGGGCGCCGCTCGCCGCGTGTACGGCGCCGGAGACGGTGGCCGTGTATCCGTCGGTGAAGTGGATCGTCCCAGAGGTGGTGCTGGCGCCGTAAGCCATACCGAAGGACATGTTCACGTCGTCGGCGGTGGCGTATGCCGGACCGGCGGCGCTTCCGATCGCCGTACAGGCCGCGGTCAACACGGCCATGGTGAATGCACGCATGTGGTCCCTTCCGCCTCACGCGACTTCAGTCTTCGGGAAGTGCTCGCGCAGGCTGCGGTCCGGCGACCGGATCGCAGCCCGCGGTACCTACGGGCCGCCGCCGGTCACCAATCCCTCGTGCAGCCGTTGCGCGTGCAGTGTTCCTGCGCCACGTTGGTGCCGTCCTCGTCGTACATGTAGATGTAGACCCGCTGAATGCCGCCCGGCACCGTCAGTCGCAATCCGATGGTGAAGGGCTGGTTCGGTCCGCCCGCGTACGCCCAGTTGCTGCAGTCGCCGTTGTCATAGGCGGAGCCGTTCTCGCCGGAGACGCAGACGCGGCGGGCGCCGCTCGCCGCGTGTACGGCGCCGGAGACGGTGGCCGAGTATCCGTCGGTGAAGTGGATCGTTCCGGAGGTGGTGCTGGCGCCGTAGGACATGCCGAAGGACATGTTCACGTCGCTGGCCGTGGCGTGGGCCGGCGCGGCGGCCAGACCGATCGTCGCGACCGCCGCGGTGGCCATCGTCAGGAGAGCTTTTCGCATCGGGCACCTTCCTTCTTGGATGAACGTCACGTGAACACCGAATTCGTCGAATTGCTCACGGCTTCAGGCGTCTCACGCGGAAGGAAGTTATAGGCGGCCCTTGTCGGGCGTCGTCCATCACTCGGTTGACGTTCCCCTCAACCGGGCGCGGTAGTTGCGCACCGCATACAACATGCGCGGTACCTCTGTCACCTGCTCGTCGCTTGCCTGTAGCACCATATTCGATGAGTGTTCAGCATCGCTACGGCGAGCCGCAGACCGCGCCGAGCCCGGCGGGAAACGCGGTGGCGGCCGGGTACGTTCCGCATCGAATCGGTAAACGCCGCTCATGCTCAGCGGCGGGACCCCACCCTGGACGCATGATTTCGACGAACAGCAGTGCGGGCCCCGCGGCCATCAGCCTGACCAGAATGCAGGAGAAAGCCCCTGACCTGGTCAGCCTGTACAAGACGGCCGATGCCAGGGTGCGCAGGCACGGGCTGGCTCTGTCGGAACGTGTCGTCATGTACAACGGCCTCGATGTCGAGGAATGGCTGCGCAGCCGCCGTACCGTCCCGGGCAGGGAAGTCCATGGCCGGCGCTCCACGGTGAAGAACACCATCGCCGTCCTGGTCCGCGTTTCATGGAGCAGGCCGTCCGCGACGGCATCATCGAGGTCGATCCCGCCCGCGTCACCGGCTGGCAGAAGCTCTACAAGCGGGCCCAGGACGAACTCCTCAACCCACGGGCGCTCGCCCTGCCCGACTGGGAGACCCTCCTCCGGCTGGCCTACGCGCTCGTGGCCGCCTCCTACGATCACTACCGCGCCTGGGGAGACGTCGTCCTCTTCGCCGCCTGCACCGCCGCCCGGATCGGCGAAGTCTCCGGATGCCGCATCGCAGACATCGACACCGACCAGTGGGTCTGGACCGTACAGCGCCAGACCACTCCCGCCCCCGGCGGACTGACCGACAAGGGCACCAAAGGCGGACTGACCTGGTTCGCCGACGCAGGCGTGCCCGTCCACGTCCTGCGACACATCGCCGGCCACGGCTCGCTCGTCACCACCCAGCGCTACCTCCACCCCGACGTCCGCAGCATCACAGCCGCCGGTACCGCGCTCTCCGCACACCTCACCGCGCTCCGCGCCCCTCGCTCGCTCCCCAGCCCGATCGTCATGACCCGCTGACCCGGTCAAGGACGCCAGGTACCCCGCTGGTCCTCAAGTGGTCCCCAGAAATGATCAAGGGCCGGTTTCGGATGTCTCCGAAACCGGCCCTGACCTGCGACTCTCACGAGTCGGGACGACAGGATTTGAACCTGCGACCCCTTGACCCCCAGTCAAGTGCGCTACCAAGCTGCGCCACGTCCCGATGCCCGTCTGACCTGGGGTTTCCCCCGGCCGAACGCGCAGGAAAACCATACCGCACTCGGAGCGGTGATCGTGAACCGCATTTCCGCCGCCCGGCGCTTGACCTCAAGTTTGGTCGAGGTTGCACGATCGTCCGCATGACGACCATCGAAGAACGCGGGCGTACGTACGGGTACGCCGACCTGCCCGCACTGATGCGGCGGATGACGGGGGACGAGAAGCACGGACCGGCGGCCACGTCGACCCTGGACGTGCTGTGGGTGCTCTACGACCGGGTGCTGCGGGTCGGTCCGGAGGGCATGGACGACCCGGGGCGGGACCGGTTCCTGCTGTCGAAGGGGCACGGGCCGATGGCTTACTACGCCGTACTCGCCGCCAAGGGTTTCCTCCCCGTGGAGTGGCTGGACGGCTTCGGCGCCTACGACTCGCCGCTCGGGCACCATCCGGACCGGACGCTGGTGCCGGGGGCCGAGATCGGCAGCGGGTCGCTGGGCCACGGGCTGCCGATCGCGGTGGGCACGGCGCTGGGCCTGCGCGCCCAGGGGCTGGACGCGGCGCGGGTCTGGGTGCTGATCGGGGACGCCGAACTGGACGAGGGCAGCAACCACGAGGCGATCGCCTTCGCCGGGCCCGCCGGGCTGGAACGGCTGCACACCGTCGTCGTCGACAACGCCTCCGCCACCCATGCCCGGCCCGGCGGGATCGCCGCCCGGTTCGAGGCGGCGGGCTGGTCGGCGGTGACCGTGGACGGCCGGGACCACGAGGCGCTGTACGCCGCGTTCACCGCACCGCACCCGGGCCGCCCCCATGTGGTGGTGGCCCGCGTGGAACCGAAGTCCGCCTGACCCCGCCCCCCTTCGGAAGGAACCCTCATGGACACCATGCGCGACCGATTCGCCCCCGTCGTCTCCCGGTTGCTGGACGAGGACCCGCGTGTCGCCGTGGTCCTCGCCGAGATCGGCGTGGACGGCTTCGCCGAGGCCCGGCGCCGGCATCCGGACCGGGTGATCAACGTCGGCATCCGGGAGCAGCTTCTCGTCGGTGCCGCCGCGGGGCTGGCGCTGACCGGGCTGCGGCCCGTCGTGCACACCTTCGCCAGCTTCCTCGTCGAGCGGCCCTTCGAGCAGGTCAAACTGGACCTCGGGCACCAGGACGCGGGCGCTGTCCTGGTGAGCGCCGCCGCGTCCTTCGACTGGCCCGCCGGCGGCTACACCCACATGGCGCCGGGCGACGTGGCGCTCCTCGACACCCTCGACGGCTGGACCGTGCACGTGCCCGGCCATCCCGACGAGGCCGCGGCCCTGCTGCGGCACGCGGTCGCCGCCGGGGACGACAAGGTGTACGTACGGCTGTCGGTGCAGTCGAACGGCGAGGGGCTGCCGGTCGACGGGGCGCGGTTCCGTACCGTGCGCGAGGGCGGCTCCGGTGTCGTGGTCGCCGTCGGGCCGATGCTCGACGCGGTGCTGGCCGCCACCGAGGGCCTCGACACCACCGTGCTGTACGCCACGACCGTCCGGCCCTTCGACGCGGAGGCGCTGCGCCGGGCGGTGCGGGTGGCGCGCCCGGACGTGGTCCTGGTCGAGCCGTACCTCGCGGGCACCTCCACGGCCGCCGCGAGCGACGCCCTGTCCGACGTACCGCACCGGGTCCTCGGCCTGGGCGTCGGCCGCCGTGAGCTGCGCCGGTACGGGCAGTTGGCGGAGCACATCGCCGCGCACGGGCTGGACGCCCGGTCGCTGCGGGAGCGGATCGGGGGGTTCCTGGAGGCAGGGGTGCGGGCCTGAGCGGTTCGGTCGGCGGTGGGATTCCGGCGGGGTGCGGCTCTGACGGGCTCGTTCGGCAGCGGAGGCGCGGACTGGGGGCTCGGTGGGCAGTCGGACGTCAGCGGGGTATCGGCTCGGTGGGCGGGTCGGCCCGGGGCAGGTCGCGGATCGGCGGGCTGGCGAGCAGGGCGAGGACGACGACGAGGCTGGTGACGCCGGCGGCGAGCAGGACCTGCTCGGTGCCGAGCAGGGACGCGGCGGGGCCCGCGAGGGCCTGGCCGACCGGCATCATCGCGAGGGAGCCCGCCACGTCGTAGGCGTGGATGCGGTTCAGGACCTCGGGCGGGACCTGGGTCTGCACGGTGGTCGCCCACATCACGCCCCAGAAGGAGAGCCCGGCCCCGGCGACCGCCGCGCCCGCCGCCATCGCGGACACGCCGAGCCCGGCGCCGACGGACGCGGGAAAGACGGCGAAGCCGACGAGGGCGACCGCCCCGGCGCGCAGCATCCGCCGGGGGCGCAGTCTGAGGGCGAGCAGGCCGCCGACGACGGTGCCGGCGCCGAGGGCGCTGTTGATCAGGCCGTAGGCGCCCGGGCCGTGCTGCTGGACGACCTCCGTGGCCACCAGGGGGACGGTCGGGCCCCATACGGCGATCATGTAGACGCACCAGACGAGGATGACGCCCCAGAGCCAGGAGCGGGAGCGGAACTCCCGCCAGCCCTCGACCAGATCGGCCCGGAACGCCCGCGCACCGGCGCCCGGGGCGCGGCGGCTCTCCGGTGCGAGCGGGGGCAGCCGGAGCAGCAGCAGGCAGAGGGCGCTGATCGCGTACGTGGCCGCGTGGGCGGCGAAGACGCCGCCGGGCGAGGCCAGGCCGACCAGGACCCCGGCGACCGCGGGTCCGGCCAACTGGGCCGCGGACTCGGCGACTCTGATGGCGCCGTTGGCCCCCTGCACGTCGGTGGCGAGACGGGGCACGGTGCTGGCGACGCCGGGCTGGAACACGGCGCCCGCGACACCGTTGGCGAAGCCGATCGCGCAGATCTCCCACAGCACGACGTGACCGGAGAAGAACAGGGCGGCGGTGAGGGCCTGGGTGCCGAGCCGCACCAGGTCCGCGCCGATCATCAGCCGGCGGGTGCTGAAGCGGTCGGCGATGACACCGCCGAAGACCACCAGTCCGGCGAACGCGGCGGCCGTCGCGGCCATGGCGAGGCCGACCGCGCCCGCCCCGTACCCGTGTTGCAGCAGGCCGGCGGCGAGCGCCACGGGCAGCATGGTGTCGCCGAGCCGGGCGACGGCACGGGCGACGAAGAACAGCCCGAAGTCCCGCGACCACAGTCCCCGCGCCGCCCCGTCCCGCCGGACCCGCACCCCCTCGGGCCCGGCCGCGCGGGCGTCGGCCGGGTCCTCGCAGCCGGTGTCCGGCGTGCCCTCCGCGCCCGGCTGCGACGACGTGCCGTTCATCCTCGCGCGTCCCCCTCCCCCACCGTCCCCCGGCAGTCCCGGCGGCACCCGGGGTCCCCTCCCGCCCCGCCTGCCGCTGATGCCTTCGGATCATGTCACGGGGCACTGACAACACCCGAGGGGTTTTCAGCCGCCGGTCGGGAGGCCCAGCCGGGGGTACGCCTCCAGCAGGCGGGACGGGGCCGCCTGGCGCCAGGAGTCGGCGAGGATGTCCCGCAGTTCCGCCTCGCCCTCCAGGGCGGCGAGCCGGACCCGCACCCAGGCGAACTGGGCCTCGTGCCCGGCGATCCAGAACTTCTCCGGCTCGGCGAGGGCCAGTTCGTCGCGCTCCTCCTTCGGGCAGCGCACGGCGATGGACGTCTCGTCCTCCGGCAGGGTGGCGAACATCTTGCCCGCGACCCGGAAGGTGGGCATGCTCCAGGCGGTCTTCTCCGTGGTGTCCGGCAGGGACAGGGCGATACGGCGTACGTCTTCGGCGTCCGGCATGTGAGGCACGGTAACCTCCGGCACTGACAACCGGCGGCGGGCGCCCGCGCCGACGAGCGACGGCGGCCCGTGGATCAAGCCACCGCCCCAGCGGTAGCGACCGGCGGTGAGCCGTCACCCCCGATCCGCTTGAAGTACAGCGTCGTCGGGCGCAGTACCCCGTCCGGGCTCGCCGCGTAGTCGGGGATGACGCCGGCGCGGGTCCAGCCCGCGCTGCGGTAGAGGTGTTCGGCGGGGCTGTCGGTCTCCGTGTCGAGGTGGAGCAGGGTGATGCCGGACGCGGCGGCGGCCTCCTCGGCGGTGGTCAGGAGGGTGCGGCCGAGGCCCCGGCCACGGGCCTCGCGGTGCACCATCAGCTTGACCAGTTCGGCGCGGTGCCGGCTGTTGGGCTTGTCGGGGAGGGCCAGACTGACGGTCCCGGTCACCCGCCCGTCCTGGTGCGCCACCCACACGGCGAGCGCCCCGGCGGCCACGGCGTCGGCCCGCCGGCGCCACCACGCGAGCGCCTCGGCCCGCTCCAGCGGGGCGAGGAATCCGATCGAGGCCCCGCCGTGCACGGTGTCGGTCAGCAGGTCGGCCAGGCCCTCCACGTAGTGCGGGAGTTCGGTCGCGTTCAGGCGGGTCACCGTCATGGCAGCACCACCGCCAGCACGTACCGCGTGTCCTCGGGGCCGGGGCACCGGAACCGGGTCGGTCCCCAGACCCGCAGCCGCAGGCAGTCGCCGGGGCCGACGCGGTGGACCGTGTCCCGGTCGGTGACCTCCAGCGTCCCGTCCAGGACCCAGATGTGCTGCTCCAGACCGGGCACGGGCGGCCGGTCGTACGCCAGGTCGGCGCCGGCGGTGAGCCGTGCCTCCACGAGTTCGCCGCGCAGTCCGGCGTGCGGCGGGGAGACGGACCGGCGGACGAACCCGGAGCCGCGGTCCTCCCAGACCGGCTGGTCGGCGGCGCGGACCAGCGGCGCGGGGCGGGCCTCGACCTCGCTGAGCAACTGGGACATGGTCCGTCCGTGGACCGCGCACAGACGGTTCAGCAGGGAGGCGGTGGGGCTGATCTCGGCCCGCTCGGCGCGGGACAGCGTGGACCGGCTCACTCCGGTGCGTTCCGCCAGCTCGCCCAGGGACCAGCCCCGTTCGGCCCGCAGTTCGGCCAGCCGGGCACCTAGCCGCGCGTCCACCGGATCCGGAGCGGCCCGCTCCTGAGCCCCCGGTGCCGGAGGCGAGGCCGGGGCTCTGTCCGGTCCGTCCGCCGGTTCGCTCACCTCAGTCGTGCGTCTCATATCCGGGACGCTATCCCAGATGTGAGACGTACAGGTTACGGAATCCTCACTGACCTCACTGCCCCGCCGCCGTCTCCAGCGCGTCCAGCACCGGCCGGATCAGCGGATGCCGCTCCGCGCCCCGGCGTACGGCGGCGAAGACCCGGCGCGTGGGCGCGACCCCGTCGACCGGGCGGACGACCACGCCGGTGAGGTCCACGCCGCGCAGCGCCGAGCGCGGGACGAGGGCCACGCCCGCCCCCGCCGAGGCGAGGGCGACCACCGCGCGGAAGTCGTCCGAGGAGTGCTCGGGGCTCGGCTGGAACCCGGCGCTCTCGCAGGCCAGCATGACCACGTCGTGGCAGGGGTTGCCGGGGTAGGGCCCGATCCACGGGTCCTTGGCCAGCTCCGCGAGCGGCACCTCCTCGGCGCCCGCCAGGCGGTGGGTGACCGGGACGACCGCGTCGAAGGGCTCGGCGTACAGCGGGACGTGGGCCAGCCGCGGGTCGTCGGCGGGCGGCGCCCCGCGGTACTCGACGGCGACCGCCACGTCGACCTGCCGGTCCAGCAGCATCGGCAGGCTGGCGTCGCCCTCGGCGTCCTGGACGCGCAGCCTGATGCCGGGCGCGGTGCGGGCCAGCCGGGTCACCGCGGGCGCGACCACCTGGGCGATGCCGGTGGCGAAGGCGGCGACGGTGACCGTGCCGGCCCGGCCGCCGGCGTACGCGGCCAGCTCGGCCTCGGCCCGCTCCAGTTGGGCGAGGACGGCGTTGGTGTGGGCGAGCAGGATCTCGCCGGCCGGGGTGAGCCGTACGCCCTTGGCGCCGCGCTCGACCAGGCGGTGGCCGGTCTCCTGCTCCAGGGCGGACAGTTGCTGGGAGACCGCCGAGGGGGTGAGGTACAGCGCGGCGGCAGCCGCCGTCACCGTGCGGTGGTCGGCCACCGCCCGGAGGATGTGCAGCCGCCGCGCCTCGATCATGTGGACGATTATCGCAACCGGTCAGACGCCCGGTTCCGGTCGCGTCCCCGTGGCGGCTTCCACGGCCCCCGAGGCGTCCAGCTCCCCCCGCGCCGCCACGAAGGCCGCCACCGCGCGGTGCACGTCCTGCGTCGAGTGGGCCGCCGACAACTGGACGCGGATGCGGGCCTGGCCCTGCGGGACGACCGGGTAGGAGAAGCCGATCACGTACACGCCGCGCTCCAGGAGCAGCTCGGCCAGCCGGCCGGCCCGGGCCGCGTCGCCGATCATGACCGGCGCGATGGCGTGGTCGCCGGGCAGCACGTCGAAGCCCTCCTCGGTCATCCGGCGCCGGAACAGCGCCGTGTTCTCGGCCAGCCGCACCCGCAGGTCGTCGGCCGATTCGAGGAGGTCGAGGACCTTGAGCGACGCCGCGGCGATCACCGGGGCGAGCGTGTTGGAGAACAGGTACGGCCGGGAGCGCTGGCGCAGCAGGGCGACGATCTCCGCGCGGGCGGCGACGTATCCGCCGGAGGCGCCGCCGAGGGCCTTGCCGAGGGTGCCGGTGAGGATGTCGACGCGGTCCATGACGCCGTGCAGCTCGGGGGTGCCGCGGCCGCCCGGTCCGACGAAGCCGACGGCGTGGGAGTCGTCGACCATGACCATCGCGTCGTACCGGTCGGCGAGGTCGCAGATCTCGCGCAGCGGGGCCACGTAGCCGTCCATGGAGAACACGCCGTCGGTGACGATCAGCTTCCGGCGGGCCCCGGACGCCTCCTTCAACTGGCGTTCCAGGTCGGCGAGGTCGCGGTTGGCGTAGCGCAGGCGGCGGGCCTTGGACAGGCGGATGCCGTCGATGATGGAGGCGTGGTTGAGGGCGTCGGAGATCACCGCGTCCTCGGGGCCGAGCAGCGTCTCGAAGACGCCGCCGTTGGCGTCGAAGCAGGAGGAGTACAGGATCGTGTCCTCCTGGCCGAGGAACGCCGACAGCCGGGCCTCCAGTTCCTTGTGCACCTCCTGGGTGCCGCAGATGAAGCGGACCGAGGCCATGCCGTAGCCCCAGCGGTCCAGGGCCTCATGGGCGGCGGCGATCACCTCGGGGTGGTCGGCGAGGCCGAGGTAGTTGTTGGCGCAGAAGTTGAGGACCTCGCCGGGACGGCCGCCCGCGGTGACGGCGACCGTCGCCGACTGGGGGGTGCCGATGACGCGCTCGGGCTTGTGCAGTCCGGCGGCGCGGATCTCGTCGAGGGTGGCGCGCAGGTCGGCGCGTACGGAGTCGAACATGTCAGGGCTCCAGGAGGTTCAGAGGGTCCAGTCGAGGATGACCTTGCCGCCGCGGCCGCTCGCGGCGTCGGCGAAGGCGGCCTCGTGGTCGCGGTGGGAGTAGCGTCCGGTGATCACGGGGGCGAGGTCGAGGCCGCCCTCCAGCAGCACCGACATGGCGTACCAGGTCTCGAACATCTCCCGGCCGTAGATGCCCTTGATGGTGATCATGGAGGTGACGACGCGGGCCCAGTCGACCGGGAACTCCTCGGACGGCAGGCCGAGCATCGCGATCCGGCCGCCGTGCGTCATGTTGGCGAGCATGTCGCGCAGCGCCTCGGGGCGGCCGGACATCTCCAGGCCGATGTCGAAGCCCTCGCGCAGGCCGAGGGCGCGCTGTCCGTCGGCGATGGCGGCGCCGGAGACGTTCAGGGCGAGGCTGACGCCGATCTTGCGGGCCAGCTCCAGCCGTTCCTCGCTGACGTCGGTGATCACGACGTTGCGGGCGCCGGCGTGCCGGGCGACGGCGGCGGCCATCAGGCCGATCGGTCCGGCGCCGGTGACCAGGACGTCCTCGCCGACCAGCGGGAAGGACAGGGCGGTGTGCACGGCGTTGCCGAACGGGTCGAAGATCGCGGCCACGTCGAGGTCGACGGGGACGCGGTGCACCCACACATTGGACGCGGGCAGGGCGACGTACTCGGCGAAGGCCCCGTCCCGGCCGACGCCGAGCCCGACCGTCGCGCGGCACAGGTGCCGGCGTCCGGCCAGGCAGTTGCGGCACTTTCCGCAGACCAGGTGGCCCTCGCCGCTGACCAGGTCGCCGGCCGCGATCTCGGTGACGTTCCGGCCGGTCCCGACGACCTCGCCGACGAACTCGTGCCCGACCACCAGCGGGGCGCGCACGGCCTGCCGGGCCCAGCCGTCCCAGTCGCGGATGTGCAGGTCGGTGCCGCAGATGCCGGTGCGCAGCACCTTGATGAGGACGTCGTCGGGTCCGACGGCGGGCTCCGGTACGTCCGCGAGCCACAGCCCGGGCTCCGCCTTCTCCTTGACCAGCGCCTTCAACGCTAGGGCTCCTGACGGGTGCGGCCCCGGCGCGCGGGCACGCCGGGGCGGCCCGCGTCCGGGGAGATGAGGGGGATCGCACAGCAATCTGCCGTACGCCGCCGGGCGCGGTCCATCGAGGTTTTCTTAACCCGGACCGCAGCTTTCCTTCACGCCGCGGCGGTGCCTCACAGCGGCAGGCCGTCGTCCGCGCTGCGTTCGATACGGGCCACCAGGTCGGCCGCCGCCGACTTGACGGTCTCCAGCCCGGCCCGCCCCCACGGCCGGGGCCGTACGTCGGCGGCGGCGACCGTGCCCAGGACGGTGCCGGTGCTGTCGATGAGCGGGGCGCCCAGGTAGGAGCGGATGCCGAACGCGTCGACGACCGGGTTGCCCGCGAACCGCGGGTAGTCCCGCACGTCCTCCAGGGCCAGCGCCCGCCGCCGGGCGACGACATGCGGGCAGAAGCCGTGGTCGCGCGGCTGGAACCGGCCGAACTCCAGGCCGGTGCCGTCGCCCCGCGTCACCGGGGGCGCCTCGGGCCTGCGCAGCCCGGCGAAGAACTGCCCGTTGTCGACCGGGAAGTTGACCATGGCGTACGGGGCTCCGGTCAGCTCGGCCAGGCCGTCGGCGAAGGCGTCGAGCGCGGCTTCCGGGCGCCGGCCGAGGCCGAGCAGGCGCAGCCGCCGGGTCCGGGCGGGGCCCTCCGGGTCCTCGGGGGTGAGCAGCAGCCGTCCGACCGGGCGCGGCGGGTCGTAGCTCATGGGCGGGCTCCGGCGCTGTGGGCGTACGACATCAGCGGCTCCCTGGCGGTGTGTGTGGGCGGGTCACATGGGGGCGCCATACCCCGTGGCGGGGGCCGGCGTGTGGGCGATGAGATGGCGTACGAGGGTCAGCAGGGTCTGTACGCCGGAGCTGGAGATCCGGGCGTCGCAGCGCACGACGGGGATCTCCGCGGGCAGGTCGATGGCCAGGCGGATCTCCTCGGTGTCGTAGCGGTGGGCGCCGTCGAACTCGTTGACGGCGACGACGAAGGCCAGTCCGCGCTGTTCGAAGAAGTCGATGGCGGCGAAGGACTCCTCCAGACGGCGGGTGTCGGCGAGGACGACCGCGCCGAGAGCGCCCTCGCACAACTCGTCCCACAGGAACCAGAACCGCTCCTGTCCGGGGGTGCCGAACAGGTACAGCACGTGGTCCGGGCCGAGGGTGATGCGGCCGAAGTCCATCGCGACGGTGGTCTCCAGCTTGTTCTCGATGCCGTCGAGGCGGTCGGTGCCGGCGCTGACGGTGGTGAGGAGTTCCTCGGTGCTCAGCGGCGCGATCTCGCTGACCGCGCCGACGAACGTGGTCTTGCCCACGCCGAAGCCGCCCGCGACCAGGATCTTCAGCGCGGTCGGGAACGGGTCGGCGCCGGCGGTGTGGTCAGAGCTGTCGTCGTAGTCCATCGAGCACTGCCTCCAGTAGGGCCCGGTCCGTCGGGGTGTGGTGGAACGAGGCGGGTGGCTTCGCGGTCAGTGCCCCGCAGTCGAACAGGTCCGACAGCAGCACCTTGGTGACCGCCACCGGCAGCCTCAGACGGGCGGCGACCTCGGCGACCGGGACGGGCACCCGGCACAGGTCGAGGGCCTGGGTGTGCTCGGGACCGAGGTAGCCGAAGGGGGTGGTTCCGGTGGCCATGACCTGGGACATCAGGTCGAGGGCGACGGTGGGCCGGGTGCGGCCGTTGCTCACCGTGAACGGGCGCACCAGCCGTCCGGCCGCCTCGTCGAGCCAGGGCCCGTCGCCGACCGCCGCCACGCTCAGGACCTCATCGCCGGGGATGCCGGGGTGGTCGCGGAGGCCGGTGACTGCGCGCCGTGCTGCCGGGGCGGGGTCACCAGGTAGGGCCGCACGCTCTTGACCAGCATCGCCATCTCGTAACCGAGGACCGCCGCGTCGGCCTCGCGCCCGGCGAGCACGGCGAGACAGGTGCCGGAACCGGCGGTGGTGACGAACAGCAGGGTCGAGTCGAGTTCGACCACGACCTGCCGTACGTCACCGCCGTCACCGAACCGGACTCCGGCGCTCCGGCCGAGGGAGTACAGGCCGGAGGCCAGCGCGGCCATGTGATCGGCGCTGTCGGCGTCCAGGCCGTGGACCGACTTCACCAGCCCGTCGCAGGACAGCAGCACCGCGCTGGTCGTGTGCGGCACCCGCTGGACGAGGCCGCTCATCAGCCAGTCGAGGTCGGATACCTGGCCGGTCGGCGCATCGCTCGCCATGGTGGATCGACTCCTTGGGGTACGAAGGTTCGCGGGGGCGCGTGGGCTCATGGGGGGTGGCGCGGGGGTGTGCGGGGTGGTGCGGGGGGTGGTCATCCGGCCGGGGCGCTCCCATCGGGCCGGGTGGTGTGGTCGGCACGGGACGCGAGGACGGACCGCGCCGCACTGAGGTGGGTCAGGTCGTGCGGGTCGGCGGTGTCGGCGGGCTCGGTCCGCTGTGCCGCCTCGGCGAGACCGATGCCGCGCTGGAAGGCGGCCATCAGACCGGGGTCGTGGCCGACGTGCTGGTCGTCGTCCGGCCGGGGGGCGGGGCCCTCGCGCAACTGGGGCACCAGGTGCTCCTGGGCACGGCGGCGCGGCAGCCGGGGTTTGCCCATGGTGCCGCGCACGGCGGCGTGGCGCGGCACGGGCGGGGTGTCCGCGTGCTCGGCGAGCGCCTGCCGGTCGTCCGGCCGGATCCCGGGGACGGCCTCGGCGGGATTGGCCCGCGCCGGGTGAGCCCCGCGCACGGGCAAGGGCGGCGGCGCCTCACCGCCGTCCACCGCAGAAGGCGGAGCCGGTGCCGACCGGGGCGGCGGTACGAGCATCGGCCCACCGCCGTCGGTGCCGTACCCGGACGCCGGTACGGCAGCCTGCCCGTCACCGCCGGTGCCGTACCCGCCGGCCGCGTCGGCCGCCGTCCCGGCCTCCGCCGCCCCGGCCTCCCCCGCCCCCAGCAACGCCTGCGGTACCACCAGCACCGCCTGCACCCCGCCGTAGATGTTGGTCTGGAGCCGGACGCTGATGCCGTGCCGCCTGGCCAACTGGGAGACGACGAACAACCCGATCCGGCCGTCCGCCAGCAGGTGGGCGACGTTGACCTGGTCGGGGTCGGCGAGCAGGGCGTTCATCCGGTGCTGTTCGACGACCGGCATGCCCAGGCCCCGGTCCTCCACCTCGACCGCGAGCCCGGAGGTGACGAGGCCGGCGCGGAGCAGTACTTGGGTGTGGGGGGCGGAGAACACGGTGGCGTTCTCCACGAGTTCGGCCAGCAGATGGATGACGTCGGCGACGGCGTGGCCGCGCAGTTCGCCGTCGACGGGCGGCACGAGCCGGACCCGGGAGTACTGCTCGACCTCGGCGATGGCCGAGCGCAGCACCTCGGTCATGGGGACCGGGTTGCTCCACTGCCGGCGGGAGACGGCGCCGCCGAGCACGGCGAGGTTCTCGGCGTGGCGGCGGACCCGGGTGGCGAGGTGGTCGACGTGGAAGAGGCCCTTGAGCAGGTCGGGGTCCTCCTGCTCGTTCTCCAGTTCGTCGAGGATGGAGATCTCCCGGTGCACCAGTGACTGCAGGCGCCGGGCGAGGTTGACGAAGACCTCCAGCTTCTGTTCGCTGCCCGCCTGGCTGGACAACTGGGCGGCCCGGACGACGGCGGAGACGGCGGTGTCGTGAGCGCGGGACAGGTCGGCGGCGAGCAGTTCGAACTCGTCGGCGTCGTCCGGTGGTCCGCCGCGCGGCTTGCGCCGGGGCGGGGCCTCGCCGCGGCGCAACGCCTCGACCAGGGCGTTCAGTTCGTTCTCCCCGCGGGCGGTGGAGCGGCGCAGGGCGCCGACGCGCTCGCGTACGGAGCGGGCGGCCCGGTCGGCGGCGACGGCGGCCACGGCCACGGCGGCGACGGTCACGCAGAGGGCGCCGGCCAGGACGCCCCACAGGGCGGGACCGGGCGGGGTTCCGGCGGACCGGACGGTGAACAGCACGGCCGCGCAGGCGCTGAGGGCGACCGCGACCGGCGGCAGCACGGCGAGCCGCAGCAGGTGGGGCCGTATCGGGGTCTCGGGCAGCGCGGGAGCGGTACGGGCGGCCGGCCGGCCGTGCCGCCCGCCCTCACGGCGGTCTGCGCGCGCGGCCGGGGCGCGGAGGTGAGACATCGGTGTCCTTGTACTGGTCCGTCGTACGGGTCCGTCGGGCTCGCGGTGTCGGCCGAGCAGACCGGTATACGGCCGTGTGTCGCCCGACGGACACTCACGGTAGTCGGCCACGACACACCGGCGACGGGCGTTGCGGAACTCCTCCAGGCAACGTCCCACTCTGGTATGACGCTTCGTACGACAGACCGATAACCGCCCGTTCCCGCAGCGAGATCGCGACTCGCCCCCAAGTCGCAGTGCCCGATGACCGACAGGACCGGCTCGCCCGGTGTCCGGCGGGACACCGGACCTGGCCGGACGGCACCGTGTCGACGGGCCGCCCGGCCGGAACCGCAAGGGTTGTCACGCCTTGTCGGTGTGCCATCCGCTGCAGTCGAAGGCGCCCTTGGTGCTGTTGTGCTGGCAGGCCCGGTAGCGGACGGCGGTGCCTTCGGCGATCTCGTAGTTGACGGTGACCGGAGCGGCGTCGTAGCCCTTGGCGTTGATCACGTCGTCGTAGGGGTACCAGACGCCACCGGACTTGATGTCGATCTGCCCGATGGTGCCGACGCCGTTGGAGGCGTAGTCGTGGACCACGAAGACCTCCCCGTACGACTTGAAGTCGACGGCCGCCTCGCAGCCCGGGTTGCACACGCTGCCGTCGGCGGAGGCGACCGGCGCTCCGATGAACAGGGTGGTGCCGATGGCCCCGGCGGTGCCCAGTGCGGCGGCGAGATATCTGATGCGCACGGTGTTCTCCTCTTCCTCGATGCGGGTCGCGGGGGCTGATGCGTGTGAGGTGCCGGGTGTCCGACCCCCGTCGCGGCCACCCGGTGCCTCACAACGTACGGAGCCGTCTCGACCGCCACATCAGGGCTGGCCCTGAGACGCTGTCAGACACGCAGCCAGGCCAGCACCGCGAGGACGCGGCGGTGGTCGTCGGGGGTGGGTTCCAGGCAGAGCTTGCCGAATACGCTGCGCACATGGGTCTCCAGGGTCTTGCCGCTGACCCGCAATCGGCGGGCGATGGCCTCGTTGGAGCGGCCCTCGGCCATCAGCCCCAGCACTTCCCGCTCGCGCGGGGTGAGCGCGTCGAGGGTGTCCCCGGGCCGGGCCCGGTTCATCAGCCGTTCCACGATCCGGGGGTCCACCGCCGAGCCACCCGTGGCCACCCGCCGCAGCGCGTCCAGGAGTTCGTCCGCGTCCGCGACCCGGTCCTTGAGGAGATAGCCGAAGCCGCGCGGGTCGCGGGCCAGCGCGCGCACCGGGTCGCCGGTCTCCACGTACTGCGACAACAGCAGCACACCGGTCCCGGGACAGCGGGCCCGGACGGCGCGGGCCGCGCGCAGTCCCTCGTCGGTATGGGTCGGCGGCATCCGGATGTCGAGCAGCACGGCGTCGGGCCGCTGCGCCACGACCAGTTCCAGAAGCCGTTCGGCGTCCGGCAGTTCGGCGACCACCTCGATGCCGAAGTCGTCCAGCAGGCGGGCCAGCCCCTGGCGCAGCAGCGCGGAGTCCTCGGCGACGATCACCCGCACGGAAGCTCCGCCCGTATCCGGGTGCCGTCCCCGGGCGCGCTGGAGACCTCCAGGGTGCCGCCGATCGCGGCCACCCGGTCGGCGAGGCCGCGCAGGCCGCCGCCTGCCGGATCGGCGCCGCCCCTGCCGTCGTCGCTCACCTCCACGACCAGCCGTCCACCGACCGGCCGGACGGTCACGCCGACGGCCCGGGGGCGGGCGTGCCGCATCGCGTTCCCCACCGCCTCGCACACCACGAAGTACGCCGTGCTCTCCACCAGTTCGGGATACCGTTCGGGCCCGGCGGCCACCACGACCGGTACCGGGCACCGCTCGGCCAAGGCGGTCACGGCGGGCCCGAGCCCGGCACGGGCCAGGACTGCCGGGTGGATGCCGTGGGCCAGGTCGCGCAGTTCCTCCAGAGCCTCGCGCAGGGTGCGTTCGGTCTCGGCCACGTCCGAGCGCAGGGCCGCGTCGCCGTCGGCCAGCCGGGCCCGGAGCCGGGCCAGCCCCATCAGCGCGAAGACGAGCCTGGCCTGGGCGCCGTCGTGCAGATCGCGCTCCAGTCGGCGCCGCTCGTCGTCGGCCGCGCGCAACAGCCGCCGCTGGGCCTCCCGGGCCCGGGACGCGAGGGCGTCGCTCTCCCTGCGCAGGCGGCTGTCGCGCAGGCACAGCCGCAGCGCAGCGCTCACCGCGCGCATCAGATGCGGGTCGCTGTGCAGCGCGCTGTCGTGCACGAGCAGCGCCTCCGGCGCCCCGCGTCCGTCGCGCACGACGGTCACGGCCTGTCCGCGCGGGCCGGCCCGGTACGGGGCGACCTCCATGGACTCGGCGTCCCTCGATCCGCTGTCGGCCGTGGCGTCACGGCCGTCGTCCGCGGTGGACGGACCTACGGCGCCGGACGCGATCCGTACGGGGGCGCCGCCGGGGTCGGTGAAGACGGCGCCGTGCCGTCCCGTACTCCCCGAGCACAGCGCCAGCCGGAGCGTCGGATCGCCGAGCGCCCGGCGCAGTTCCTCCTGGAGCCGCCGGGGCGTGGGGTCATCGCCGGCCGCGATCACCAGTCCGCCCACCGAGGCTCGCCGCAGCCGCATCCGCAGCAAGCCGATCAGGAAGGTGACGGGTACGGCGACCTGGCTGAGATCGGAGGGTACGGTCAGGTAGGTGTCGGCACCGGCGAGCGTGTCCGGAGTCAGCACGTGAAGGACTTCCCAGCCGACGAATGCCACGGCCAGGGCGACAGCCACCCACGCGGGCAGCAGGATGCGGCGCCGGGCGAGCCCGCTCGTCCGCCACCGCCGTACCAGGGACACGAGCACCGCGACGGTGAGCACGACCCCGGCCCACCGGTACGCCAGGTCGGCCACCGCGAAGAACCGGTGGTCGTGGACGAGGAGCAGCGCGTTGGGACCGCACCGGCCGCAGGCCAGATAGCTGGCGTCGGCCCCTTCCACGGCCGGGTCGTAGGCGAGGGTGCGCACCAGTCCGCCCACGGCGACAAGTGCGTACCCGGTACGGATCACCCACCGCTCGCTCCTGTCGTCGGCCCGTCCCTCGGGGTAGACCAGCAGCAGGTGGGCCAGCACGGCGAGGTTGAGGGCCTCGCCCCAGGCGCCGAGCGCGAAGACGATGGGCACGCCGGTTCCCTGGAGGTTGCCGACGAACCAGGTAACCCCTTCGGCGAGCATGAGCCGCCCCGTCGGGTTGGCGGGCCGCAGCCACCAGGCCACCGACCCGGCCCCGGCGAACGACCAGCCGACCGCCAGATCCCGCGCCACGTCCGCCGGTCCGGCCCCCGCCCGCAGATACGCCCAGGAGCCCACGGCCCCGGCGCTGACCGCCCCGGCCGCCGCCACCGACCACTCCGCCGTCCGGTGCCCGCTCGCTGCCCGCACCGCTCACCACCCCCGCCGCGCTGTCCCCCGCCTTCACGCACCCGTCATCATCCGGATCCCCGACGACACCGGGCGAGGCTCTTTTGCGCCACGGCCCGAGGGGGGCCGGACGGCGGGTATCAGGTCACCGCTCGCCGGCGAGGTCGAGGTCGTCCTGGCGCGTCCCGGCCGCCCCGCGCACGGTCCAGGTGCGGGCGATCGGCCCGGACACCGCCCGCCACCACGGCTCCACCGGCAGCTCCCCCGCCGGTTCGAACGGCTCGCCCGGCCGCGGGAACGCCACCGCCACCCCCGCGCCCCCGGCCGCGTCCTTCATCCACTCCCCCGGCTCGGCCCAGGCGTGCGGGGCGAGGTTGAAGGTGCCCCAGTGGATCGGCAGCAGCACGCCCGCGTCGGCCGCGCCGCCCTGGAGGTCGAGGTGGGCGCGGAGGCCCTCCTCGGGCGTCATGTGGATGTCGGGCCAGAACTCCGCGTAGGCGCCGACCTGGATCATCGTGGCGTCGAAGGGGCCGTGGGCGGCGCCGATGTCCCGGAAGCCCTCGAAGTAGCCGGTGTCGCCGCTGTGGTAGACCCGGTGGTCCGGCCCGGCGACGACCCAGGAGGCCCAGAGGGTGTGCTGGGTGTTGCGCAGGCCCCGGCCGCAGAAGTGGCGGGCCGGAGTGGCGGTGAGGGTGAGGCCGCCGACCTTCGTCTCCTCGTGCCAGTCCAGCTCGCGCAGCTTGTCGGCGGGCACGCCCCAGCGCTCCAGGTGGGCGCCGACGCCCAGGGGCACGGCGAACAGGGTGTCCGTGCGGGCCAGCGCCTGGATGGTGGGCAGGTCCAGGTGGTCGTAGTGGTCGTGGGAGATGACGACGACGTCGACCGGGCCGAGGGCGGCCAGCGGCAGCGGCACGGGGTGCAGCCGCTTGGGTCCCGCGAAGGGCACCGGGGAACAGCGCTCGCCCCAGACCGGGTCGAACAGCACCCGCCGCCCGTCGATCTCGGCCAGCACACTGGAGTGCCCCGCCCAGGTCAGCCGCAGTCCGGTGGCCGGCGGGCGGGCGAGGTCGGCGACGGTGGTGGGGTGGACGGGGATGTTGCCCGCGGGGGCGCGGCGGGCGCGTGCCTCGCGGTCGAGGTAGACGCCGGCGAACTTGGAGGCCGAGCCGGAGGGCCGGGTCCGGGCCGGTCCGCCGGGGTTCTGGAACACGCCGTCGGCGAAGTGCGGTGATCGGCGGATGCGTGCCATGCGCTCGCCGCTCGGGTCCGCGCCGAAGGCCAGGGGCCGCGGCACACGGAGCCCGGGGCTCGGGGAACGGAAACCGGCCACGGTACCTCCAGGTGGAGTAGTTCGGACTCTCATTATGGTCGGCCGGTACGACACTTCACGGCCGGCCGGTACGACGCTCCGGCCGCCGGGGGGCCGCCCCCGCCGCCGTTCCCCGCGCGGCGGGAGACCGCTCAGGCCACCGCCGCGATCCGGGTCCTGATGTCGGCCGGCGACAGCGTTCCCTTGGCCCGCACGTGGTCGCCGGAGGACTGGCCGCGCAGCCGCCGCCCGATCCACGGCACCAGGTGCTCGCGCGCCCAGTGGACGTCGTCCCGCCGGACCTCCAGCGTGCCGCGCGGCGGCAGCGGGGGCCAGGGCTGCTCGGGGTCGGCCGGCACCGGCAGACCGAGGGCCTGCCCGGCGCGCAGCGCCACGCGCGTGTGCCCCTCGGGCGAGAGGTGCAGCCGGTCGCGGTCCCAGGCCCGGCGGTCCTGGACGCTGCGCAGCGACCACAGGTCGAGCACGGGGCAGCCGTAGCGGTCGGCGACGGCGCGGACATGCCCGTTGTAGGTGGCGATCTTGCCGCGCAGGTGCTTGAGGACGGGTACCCGGCGGGTGTCGAACCCGGTGGTCACCAGGACCGTGCCGGCGGTCGCGGCAAGGGCGGCGACCGCGCGTTCGAACCGTTCGGCCACCTCGTCGGGGTCGGTGCCGGGCCGGATGATGTCGTTGCCGCCGGCACAGAAGGAGACCAGGTCGGGGGCGAGTTCCACCGCCTGCGGCACTTGGTCCGCGACGATCTGGTCGAGCAGTTTCCCGCGCACGGCCAGGTTGGTGTAGGTGAAGTCGCCCTCGGGTCGCCGGTCGGCGAGCAGGACGGCGAGGCGGTCGGCCCAGCCGACGAACGCCCCGTCGGGGCCGGGGTCGCCGACGCCCTCGGTGAAGCTGTCCCCCACCGCCACGTACGACCCGATCACTGCTCTGCTGTCACTCTTCGAATCGTCTGCCACGTCGGACCATGATTCACCGTGGATTGTGACCTACGCGACCGTAGGAGGGGGTTGACGTGCGGTGATATAGGCCACTCGTAAAGGGTTGGCCAACTCCGGAATAACGGCCGCCCGGCGCCGGACGCGGCGAAGGCCGGACCCGGGGAGCGGGTCCGGCCTTCGGCGGTACGGGCGGTGCGGGCGGGTGGGTCAGACGGAGACGCCGTGCGCGCGCAGGTAGGCGAGCGGGTCCACGTCGGAGCCGTAGTCCGGGGTGGTGCGGATCTCGAAGTGCAGGTGCGGGCCGGTCACGTTGCCGGTGGCGCCGGAGAGTCCGATCTGCTGCCCGGCGGTCACGGTCTGGCCGCTGGAGACGGAGAGCGCGGACAGGTGGGCGTACTGGGCGTAGTAGCCGTCGGCGAGCTTGATGACGACCTGGTTGCCGTAGGCGCCGCCCCACCCGGCGGAGACGACGGTGCCCGCGCCGACGGCCTTCAGCGAGGTGCCGGTCGGGACGACGAAGTCGGTGCCGGTGTGGTAGCCGCTGGACCACATGCTGCCGGACTGGTGGTACGGGGTGCCGACGGTACCGGCGGCCACCGGGGAGACGTAACCGCTGGAGGTTCCGGTGGTCTGCGCGGCGGACCCCGAGGACTCGGCGGACTCCGCGGACTCCGCGGACGTGGACTGCGAGGAGTCCGCGGTAGACGACGGCTTCGCGGCGGACCCGGACGGCTTCTCGGCCGACCGGGACGGCTTCTCGGCGGACTCCGTGGCCTTCTGGGCCGTGGCCGGGCCGACGAGGGAGAGCTTCAGTCCGGGGTGGATCAGCGACGGGTCGGAGCCGACGGCTTCGCGGTTGTCCTCGTACAGCTTCTTCCAGCCGCCGCTGACCTTCTGCTCGTCGGCGATCTTCTTCAGGTAGTCGCCGGTGCGCACGGTGTACGTCCGCTTTTCCGAGGCGCCGCCGGAATTCTTCTCGGCGGCCTTCTGCGCGGCGGCCGGAAGGGACTGCACGGCCTTTTCGGAAACGGAATGGGCGGGGGCCGCGTGGGCTCCCGCGGCCCCCATGAGGGGAAGCGCGAGCGCCGCGCCGCCGGTTCCGGCGACGGCGATGGTGCGGGTCAGACGCTGGGTCCTGGTACGACGATGCTTACCCTTCGCGGGCATGGCGAATTCCTCTCCGGCGCCTACGAGGTGAGCTGTCGGGTGCGGGCTGGAGCTGCCCGGCCGCGTCGGAACGCGGCTTTACCCCTAGCCGTTCCGGGAACCGGAACAGGCGGAATTCCTGTGGGTCCCCCGTTCCTGCCGTTACGGGTCGTGGATGGGTGCGGGCTCCGGTCGGCGGCAGGATTAGGCGTCCGTCCGGATCGGAGGTGAACGTAAGGGACCGGGACGCACAGGGACAAGCCTGTGGTTGCCGGTAAAGCCGTTTTCCGTGATCGTTTATGGGATTCCGCCGTCACCCTCCGTGGATTCCGGGGTCCGCGGCGGACGGGAACGCCCTTGAGAAAGGCGCGAATTACGTGAACATGGCGTGCGACGCACCGTCAGGGATATGACGCTGCTCACGCACCCCTGCCACCGGCGCTTTTATTCCGGACCGAGCGGGAATGATGCCGCCAATTCGGACAGAAAGCCCAGATGCGGGCGCTTTCGGTGAATCGGGGCCGGGGATGGCGGGCGGGCCATGCCGTATCGTCGGGGGACGCCCGCCGACGAGCCGCGTCCGCGGGAGGCAGTGGGAGGAGTCCACGTGACGCAGCAGGTCCCGTCGACCGAGCCCGAGCTGGCCGGGGTGCGTAATTTCCGTGACGTGGGCGGGCTGCCCACCGTGGACGGCCGCCGGGTGCGGTACGGAGTCCTCTTCCGCAGCGGCCACCTGGCCCACGCCACCGAGGAGGACGCGGCGTTCCTCGCCGGTCTGGGCCTGCACACGGTCTTCGACTTCCGCAACGCCGCCGACCAGCGGCTGGAGGGCCCCGACGTGGCGCTCCCGGGCGTGCGCAATGTGAACCTGCCGCTGTCCGACCCCGCCGACGGCGCCGAGTTCTGGCGGATGGTCCGCGACGGCGACCTCGACCAGCTCCGGGGCATCCTCGCCGACGGCAAGGGCGCGGCCCGGATGATCGCCTCGTACCGCAGGATCGTCACCGAGCGGACCGCCGAGCACTCCCGGGTGCTGCGCGCGCTCGCCGAGGACAGCGTCCCGGCGCTGATGCACTGCGCGGCCGGCAAGGACCGCGCGGGCCTGTCGATCGCGGTGACGCTGCTCGCCCTGGGCGTCGAGCGGGAGGCCATCGTCGAGGACTACCTGAAGTCCAACGCCACGCACCGCCGGTACAAGGTGCGCCGCAGCGGTGCGGCGGAGTCGGCCTACTCCCCCGAGGTGATGGAGCTGCTGAGCCCGCTGTTCGACGCCCGCGCCGAGTACCTGACGGCGGCGTTCGAGGCGATCGAGGAGACCTGGGGCGGCGTCGACGCCTATTTGGAGCGCGGCCTGGGCGTCACTCCTCAGCTCCGCGACCGCCTGCGTGCCCGTCTGCTCGACTGAGCCGCCCGCCCCGGCCGCCGGGCTACTTGGCGCCGACCTCGAACAGCAGGTAGACGAAGGCCGCGAACACGTGCCCGACGGCGATGTAGATGATCAGCCGTACCCACAGCGCGCGGGGGAACTTCTCCTCCATGTCCCTCACGGGGTGCCTCCGTTCGTCGGCCCCAGGCACAGCGCGGCCGTGGGACTCTGCAGCAGGGTGTGGACGAAGAGCAGGTCGACGCCGCCGTCGTCCTCGGCGGCGATCCGGTGCGGGGTCAGCGAGTCGAAGTGCGCGCCGTCCCCGGGCCCGAGCCGGTGCACCGCGTCCCCGAGGCGCAGCCGCAGCTCGCCCCGCAGGACGTGCAGCCACTCCTCGCCGGGGTGCACCCGCACGATGTCGCCCTGCGAGCCGTGCGGCACATGGACCCGCAGCGCCTGCATCCCCCGGCCGGGGGCGCCGGCCTGCCAGTACGTCCAGCCGCCCGCCCGGGTCGGTTCCATGTCCTCGGCCCGGATCACGGCGTCCCGGTCGGCGGCCGTCTCGCCGAGCAGCTCGGAGACGGTCGTACCGTAGGTCCTGGCGAGGGCGAGCAGCATCGGCAGCGAGGGCTGGCGCTGCCCGGTCTCCAGCCGGGACAGATGGGCGGGCGAGAGTCCGGCGGTGCGGGCCGCCGCCTCCAGGGTGAGGGCGGCCCGCCGGCGCAGGGCCCGCAGTTGCGGCGCCATGACGGGCACCGCTTCGGCGGGCCCGTCCGGCGGTGCGGGCTCGGGTGGGTTCATGCCTCCATTGAGCCCGAGATGTGCCTCAGAGGCAATTTCCTTGCCCCACAGGCAAAAGCCGTCACCGGTGGGCGACGGCCTGCTTCACCAGGGTCCGGCCGAAGTCCCACATCAGACCGCCGCCGCTGTGCGCGTCGTCCATCACCTCGGTGAAGGCGTCCACGAACCGGTCCACCTCCCGCTCCCCGATGATCAGCGGCGGGATCAGCTTGATGACCTCCAGGTGGTCGCCGGAGACCTGGGTGAGGATGCGGTGGCGCTGGAGCAGCGGCACGACCACCATCTGCGCGAAGAGTCCCTTGCGGGCGGCCTGGAGCATGGCCCAGCGGGAGCGCAGCTTCAGCGACTTCGGCCGGCCGAACTCGATGCCGATCATCAGCCCCCGGCCGCGTACGTCGGCGAGCAGTTCGTACTTGTCGATCAGCGCCGCCAGCCGGGACCTCAGGCGCTCGCCGGTGGCCGCCGCGCCGGCGACGATCCCCTCGTCCTCCATGACGTGCAGCACCGCGAGGCCGGCCGCCATGGCCTGGGCGTTGGAACCGAAGCTCGCCGAGTGGACCAGCACCCGGTCCATCGACGAGTACACCTTCTTGAAGATCCAGTCCTTGCCGAGCGTGGCGCCGACCGGCACATAGCCGCCGGAGAGCGCCTTGGCCACGCAGACCAGGTCGGGTTCGACGCCCGCCTCGTGCTGGTAGGCGTAGAAGGCGCCGGTGCGGCCGAGGCCGGTCTGCACCTCGTCGGCGATGAGCAGCGCCTTGTGCCGGTGCAGCAGCTCCTGCGCGGCCCGCAGATAGCCGGGCGGGGCCTCGTGCACGCCCTTGCCCTGGATGGGCTCCACGATCAGCGCGGCCACGTCGCCCGAGCGCAGCTCCCGGGCGAGCGCGTCGAGGTCGCCGAGGGGTACGGCGGTGTCGGGCAGCAGCGGGGCGAAGCCGTCCCGGAAGCCGGTCTCGCCGTTGACCGAGAGCGACCCGGTGGTCAGGCCGTGGAAGGCGTGCGCGCAGTACAGGACGCGGGGCTTGCCGGTGGCGTACCGGGCGAACTTCAGGGCGGTCTCGACCGCCTCCGTACCGCTGTTGCCGAAGAACACCCGGTCCAGATGGGGGCTGTAGGACAGCAGTTTCTCGGCGAGCAGGCCGGGCAGCGGCTGGCAGTCGAAGCGGGTCAGGTCGGCGAGGGAGGCGTCGAGGACGTCGTGCAGCGCCTTGCGGACGACCGGGTGGTGGCGGCCGAGGCCCATCACGCCGAACCCGGCGAGCATGTCGAGGTAGTCGTTGCCGTCCGCGTCCCAGAAGTAGGCGCCCTCGCCGCGCTCGTAGACCTTGTCGAAGCCGATGGTGCGCAGCATGCGCGGGAGCTGGTGGTTGAGGTGCCGGGTGTGCAGCTCGTACCGCTCGGCCCCGCGCTCGGCCAGCAGCGCGCCGAGGTCGAACTCCTTCGTCATTCAGTTTTCTCCTTGCCCTGGCGTGACGGCCCGGTCGTGGTCCGTCCGCTGGTCCTTGACGGCCAGGCTGGCGCTGATCCGGCCGGCGATCTCCACCGGGGTGAGGCCGATGTCGGCGAGCACCTCGGCGCGTTTGGCGTGCGCGAGGAACTGCTCCGGGATGCCGAACCGGCGTACGGGTACGTCGACTTCGGCGTCGCCCAGGGCCAGCGCCACCGCGGAGCCGACGCCGGCCGCGCGGCTGTTGTCCTCGACCACGGCGACCAGGCGGTGCCGGGCGGCGAGGCCGGGCAGCGCGGGGTCGACCGGTTTGACCCAGCGCGGGTCGACCACCGTGCACCCGATGCCCCGGGCCGCCAGCAGCTCGGCGGCCTGGAGGCAGACCGGGGCCAGCACGCCGACGGCGACGAGCAGCACCTCGGGGTCGTCCGCCCGGTGCAGCACGTCGAGGCCGCCGATCCGGTCCACCGCGGGGACGACGGGCCCCACCGACTCCTTGGGGAAGCGCACCAGCGTCGGCGCGTCGTCCACGGCGACGGCCTCGCGCAACTGGGCGCGGAGCTGGTCGGCGTCGCGCGGGGCGGCGATCCGCAGGCCGGGCACGACCTGGAGGATCGACAGGTCCCACATGCCGTTGTGGGAGGCGCCGTCGGCGCCGGTGACGCCGGCCCGGTCCAGCACGAAGGTGACGCCGCAGCGGTGCAGGGCGACGTCCATCAGCAACTGGTCGAAGGCGCGGTTGAGGAAGGTGGCGTAGACGGCGACGACCGGGTGGAGTCCGCCGGTGGCCAGGCCGGCCGCGGAGACGGCGGCGTGCTGCTCGGCGATGCCCACGTCCCAGACCCGGTCGGGGAACCGCTCGGCGAACCGGCCCAGCCCCACCGGGTGCAGCATGGCCGCGGTGATCGCCACCACGTCCGCGCGCTCCTCGCCGATCCGGACCATCTCCTCGCCGAACACCGAGGTCCACGACGGCCCGCCCGCGGGCGCCAGCGGCTCGCAGGTCAGCGGGTCCATCGCGCCGACGGCGTGGAAGTGGTCCTCCTCGTGGGCGAGGGCCGGTTCGTAGCCGCGGCCCTTCTCGGTGAGGCAGTGCACCAGGACCGGCCCGTGGAAGCGTTTGGCCCGGCGCAGCGCCGACTCCACGGCCCCGATGTCGTGCCCGTCGATCGGGCCGACGTACTTCAGCCCGAGGTCCTCGAACAGGCCCTGCGGGGCGAAGGCGTCCTTGAAGCCCTTCTTCGCGCCGTGCAGCGCCTCGTAGACGGTGTTGCCGACCACGGGCGTGCGCTGGAGCACGTCCTTGCCCCAGGCCAGCATCTTCTCGTAGCCGTCGGTGGTGCGCAGGGTCGCCAGGTGGTTGGCGAGGCCGCCGATGGTGGGCGCGTAGGACCGCTCGTTGTCGTTGACGACGATGATCAGCGGGCGGTCCTTGGCGGCGGCGATGTTGTTCAGCGCCTCCCAGGCCATGCCGCCGGTGAGCGCCCCGTCGCCGATGACGGCGACCACATGGCCTCTGAGGCCCTGTACGTCACGGGCCTTGGCGAGGCCGTCGGCCCAGCCGAGGGCGGTGGAGGCGTGGCTGTTCTCGATGACGTCGTGCTCGGACTCCTCGCGGGAGGGGTAGCCCGACAGACCGCCCTTGCCGCGCAGCTTGGAGAAGTCCTGACGCCCGGTCAGCAGCTTGTGGACGTAGCTCTGGTGGCCGGTGTCCCACAGGATGCGGTCGGCCGGTGACTCGAAGACCCGGTGCAGCGCGACGGTGAGTTCGACCACCCCCAGATTGGGTCCGAGGTGACCGCCGGTCCGGGCCACCGCGTGCACCAGGAACTCGCGTATCTCCTCGGACAGTCGGCCCAGTTCGGCCGCGGACAGCGCCTTCAGGTCGCGTGGTCCCCGGATGTTCTCCAGAATCGTCACGCTCGGCCCCCTTCGGTCCGTGTTCTTCAGTTCACGGTGACGGCCGGCTCCCCCGACACGCCGTCCTTCTCCATCTGTTCGGCGATCTTCATCGCCTCGTCGATCAGCGTCTCCACGATCTTCGACTCGGGTACGGTCCGGACGACCTGGCCCTTGACGAAGATCTGCCCCTTGCCGTTGCCGGAGGCGACACCGAGGTCGGCCTCCCGGGCCTCGCCGGGCCCGTTGACCACACAGCCCATCACGGCGACGCGCAGCGGCACTTCCATGCCCTCCAGGCCCGCGGTGACCTCCTCGGCGAGCTTGTAGACGTCGACCTGGGCCCGGCCGCAGGAGGGACAGGAGACGATCTCCAGGCCGCGCTGCTTGAGGTTGAGGGACTCCAGGATCTGGTTGCCGACCTTGACCTCCTCCACCGGCGGGGCGCTGAGCGACACCCGGATGGTGTCGCCGATGCCCTGGGAGAGCAGGGCCCCGAAGGCGACGGCCGACTTGATCGTGCCCTGGAACGCCGGGCCGGCCTCCGTCACCCCGAGGTGCAGCGGGTAGTCGCACTGGGCGGCGAGCTGCCGGTACGCCTCGATCATCACCACCGGGTCGTTGTGCTTCACCGAGATCTTGATGTCCCGGAAGCCGTGCTCCTCGAAGAGCGACGCCTCCCACAGGGCGCTCTCCACCAGCGCCTCCGGGGTGGCCTTGCCGTACTTCTGGAGCAGCCGCCGGTCCAGCGAACCGGCGTTGACGCCGATCCGGATCGGCGTGCCGTGGTCCTTGGCGGCCCTCGCGATCTCCTTGACCTTGTCGTCGAACTGCTTGATGTTGCCCGGGTTCACCCGCACCGCCGCGCACCCGGCCTCGATCGCGGCGAAGACGTACTTGGGCTGGAAGTGGATGTCGGCGATCACCGGGATCTGCGACTTGCGGGCGATCACCGGCAGGGCGTCCGCGTCGTCCTGGGTGGGGCAGGCGACCCGGACGATCTGGCAGCCGGACGCGGTCAGCTCGGCGATCTGCTGGAGGGTGGCGCCGATGTCCGAGGTGCGCGTCGTCGTCATCGACTGCACCGACACGGGGGCGCCGCCCCCGACCGCCACCGGCCCGACCTGGATCCGCCGCGACACGCGCCGCTCGGCGACCGGCCGGACCGGTACCTCGGGGAGCCCCAGGGGCACGGCCGTCATGCCGTCACTCCCGGTTCCCGGAGACCGTCTCGCGCATGGCGCGCAGGGACTCCTTCAGCGACCCCATGGTGGCCAGCACGGCGGTCGGCTCGTAGCCGCAGTGCGCCATGCAGTTGGCGCACCGGGGGTCCTTGCCGCGGCCGTACTTGTCCCAGTCGGTCTTCTCGATCAGCTCCCGGTACGTGGGCACGTACCCGTCGCTCATCAGGTAGCAGGGGCGCTGCCAGCCGAAGAGGGAGTAGTTCGGGATCGCCCACGCGGTGCACGGGAAGTCGACCTTGCCCTCCAGGAAGTCCAGGAACAGCGGCGAGTGGTTGAGCCGCCACTTCCGGCGGTTGCCGCCCCCGAACGCCTTCCGGAACAGCTCGCGGGTCTGCTCCACGCCCAGGAAGTGCTCCTGGTCGGGGGCCTTCTCGTAGGCGTAGGCGGGCGAGATCATCATCTCGTCGACCTTGAGGTCGTCGTTGAGGAAGTCGAGCACCTCGATGACGGTCTGCGGGGTGTCGGTGTTGAAGAAGGTCGAGTTGGTGGTGACCCGGAAGCCGCGCCGCTTGGCCTCCTTGATCGCCGCCACCGCCTCGTCGAAGACGCCCTCCTTCGCCACCGACTCGTCGTGCCGCTCACGCAGCCCGTCGATGTGCACCGCGAAGGCGAAGTACGGGGAGGGCGTGAACTTGTCCATCTTCTTGCGCAGCAGCATCGCGTTGGTGCACAAGAAGACGTATTTTCTCCGGGCCACCAACTGCCGCACGATCTCGTCGATCTGCGGGTGCATCAGCGGTTCGCCGCCGGCGATGGAGACCATCGGCGCACCGGACTCCAGCACCGCTCCCACGGCCTGGGCCACCGGCATGCGCTGCTTGAGCACACCGGCCGGGTGCTGGATCTTGCCGCATCCCTCACATTTGAGATTGCAGGCGAAAAGCGGCTCCAGTTCCACGATGAGCGGGAACTTGTCCCGCTTGCGGAGCTTCTGTTCGGCCAAGTATGTAGCGACCTTGATGGACTGGCGCAGTGGCATGGCCATCTGGCTCACCTCCTGGGGAGCAGCAAAGAACGGTGCCATTCATAGAAAGCGGGAAGGACGGAACGAAGAACGCGGAAGGCCGATATTCCACCGCGCAACGTACCGATCCGGACGAGCTCGTGTTCTGGAGCGTCCACGACCACCCGCACGGCCGCAACCGGGCGCGCGGCCGTGCGTACGGCGCTCAGGAGCGTGGCCGCGGACTCCATGTCGACCGCGATCGCGCCGGTGGCGAGCAGGTCCGCGCGTTCGGGGCCGCGGACCACGTGGTCGGAGCCGGTGAGCGGCCCGGTGTGCACGGTCCGCCCGGGCAGGGTCCGGGCGAGTTCCTTGACCAGCCGGTCGGTGCCGACGCAGCCGACCGTGCCGCGCGGGTCCCGGGTCTCCTCGGCGACCACCAGGTCGCCGGGGTGCATGCCCGGGGCGAGCCCCGCGCAGAAGCCGGTGGCCAGCACGGCGGCGTCGGCGAGCGCAGGGTCGGCCAGGACCCGGGTGACGGACCGCTCGGCCGACCTGGGGCCCATGCCGGTGCGCAGCACGGTCACGGGCCCGCCGGCGCCGCCGCGGTCGCCGGCGCGCAGGGCGAGGTGCTCGATGCCGAGCGCGCAGGCGATCAGCAGCGGTGCCGGGGCGGAGGGGGTGGGCATCAGCCGGCCTTCGCCTCGGCGCGGGTCCGGCCGGCGGTGTGCCGGGTGAGCACGGCGGGCTCCCCGTGCACGTACCGGCCGAGCGCGGTGAGCGGGAAGACCTGGCGGTACAGGTGGTAGTTGATGGAGAAGTCCCAGGGGAAGCCGGTGCCGGTGAAGTACGGCTCGTCCCAGGAGCCGTCCTCGCGCTGGGTGGCGGCCAGCCAGGCGATGCCGCGTTCGACGGCCCTGGACTCCCGTTCCCCGGCCGCCAGCAGGGCCATCAGTGCCCACGCGGTCTGCGAGGCGGTGGAGGCGCCCCGGCCGCTCCACTCCCGGACGTACCGGTAGGAGCGCAGGTCCTCGCCCCAGCCGCCGTCGTCGTTCTGCACCGACTCCAGCCAGGCCACCGCGCGGCGGATCGCCGGGTGCGCGGCGGGCAGTCCGGCGGCGACCAGGGCGGGGACCACCGAGCCGGTGCCGTAGACGTAGTTGACGCCCCAGCGGCCGAACCAGGAGCCGTCCGCCTCCTGTTCGGCGAGCAGCCACTGGATGCCGCGCCGGGTGCGCGGGTCGTGGGCCAGGCCCTCGGCGGCGAGCATCTCCACGACGTGCGCGGTGACGTCGGCCGACGGCGGGTCGATGACCTCGCCGAAGTCGCAGAACGGCAGCCGGTTGGGGAACGGGCTGGTGTTGTCCACGTCGAAGGCGCCCCAGGCGCCGTTCTTCGACTGCATGCCCAGGTTCCAGCGCACCCCGCGGCCGATGGCCTTCTCCACCCGCTCCGGGTCGTGGTGCCGCACCCGGCGCAGCGCCAGGACGACCTCGGCGGTGTCGTCGATGTCGGGGTAGTTGTCGTTGTGGAACTCGAACGCCCAGCCGCCGGGCGGCAGTCCGGGCCGCTTGACCGACCAGTCGCCGGGGCGCACCACCTGTTCGCCGAGCATCCAGTCCGCGGCCTTGACGAGCTGCGGGTGGTCCGCGGGCACCCCGGCGTCGGCCAGCGCGATGGTCGCCAGGCAGGTGTCCCACACCGGGGACTGGCACGCCTCGATCATGCGGGCGCCGTCCTCGCGCCAGACCGCGAACCGGTCCAGGGACTCCAGGCCCGCCCGCATCACGGGGTGTTCGAGGTCGTAGCCCAGCAGGTACAGGGCGATGACCGAGTACACGGCCGGGGGCTGGATGCCGCCCCAGCAGCCGTCGTTCTCCTGCCGCTCGATGATCCAGCGGGCGGCGGCGTTCATCGCGGCGCGGCGCACCTTGCGGGGGGCGACCCGGCGGAAGGCGTGCAGTGCCTTGTCGATGCGCTGGAAGGCGCCGTCCCAGGTCGCGGCGGGGGCGAGCGGGCGGGCCGGGTTGGGGTCCGCGGGGTCGGTGTGCAGCTCGTCGAGGGGGAAGGGGGCGGGGCGGACCGGGCGCTTGGCCGAGACGACGGTCAGCGGCACGATGGTCTGCCGGGCCCAGCAGCCGAAGTCGTAGATGTTCAGCGGCATCCAGGTGGGGAACCAGATGAGTTCCGGCGGGAGTTCGGGCAGGTCCTCCCACTTCCACCAGCCGAACAGGGCGAGCCAGATCCGGGTGAAGACCCGGGTGGCCGCGATGCCGCCGCGGGCCCGGACCCACGCGGCGGCCTTCGCCATGTGCGGCGCGTCGGGCGGGTCGCCGGCCAGTCTCAGGGCCACGTACGCCTCGACGGTGGCGGACAGTTCGCCGGGGCCGCCGTAGAAGGTGGCCCAGGTGCCGTCCTCGCGCTGCTCGCCGCGGATGAACAGGGCGGCGGCGCGCACGGTGTCCTCGTCGAGGATGCCGAGGAACTGGCGGAGCAGCAGGTCTTCGGCGTCCATGGTGACGTTGGTCTCCAGGTCGCCCTTCCACCAGCCCTCCGCGTCCTGCCGGGCGAGCAGGAATTCGGTGGCGCGCCGGGTGGCGCGGGCGGCGGCTTCTTGTACCCCGGTCGCCTCGGGGACGGTGCTGGTGGTGTCACTGGCCGCGGCTGCGCGGGGCGGCAGGGTGGCCCCGGTGCTTCCGTCGGTCGTCGCTGTCATGGCTTCCCCTTCGTGCAGTGTGCGTGTCTGCTGTGGGTCCGCCGTCGGCCGGTGCCCGGGGCACCGGCCGGCGACTACGCGAGGGCTGTTCGACCGATAGCGATCATCTCTTCCGTACGACGACGAAGTCGGCGAGCGCCGTGAACCGGTCCCGGACCGCGCCGGGCATGTCCACCGCGTCGAGGGCCTCGATGGCGATGGTGTGCTGGCGGCGCGCCTCCTGGGCGGTCCACTCGCGCCCGCCCGCCTTCTCGATGAGGGCGGCGCGGGCCGCGAACTCCTCCTCGGAGAAGTTCGCGAAGTCGCTGCTCCCGGCGTCGGCGGCGAGGAGTTCGCCGAGCCGTTCGGCGGCGGCGCCGTCGGCCGCGAGGGCGGCGACGACCGGGAGGGACTTCTTGCGCTGGCGCAGGTCGCTCCAGGTCTGCTTGCCGGTGGCCTCCGGGTCGCCCCAGATGCCCAGCAGGTCGTCGACGGCCTGGAAGGCGAGGCCGAGGTGGTAGCCGTACTTCTCCAGCGCGTCGGCGGTGCGGTCGTCGGCGCCGCCGAGGACCGCGCCGATGGAGCTGGCGCAGGCCAGCAGGGCGCCGGTCTTGTTGCCCTCCATCTCCAGGCACTCCTCGACGCTGACCCGGTCGCGGTGCTCGTAGGAGATGTCCTGGGCCTGGCCGTCGATCAGGGCGCGGGTGGCGCTGGTCAGCCGGCGGGTGGCGCGGCCGGCCTCGACGGTGCCGAGTTCCAGCAGGATCTCGTTGGCCAGCGCGAACAGGGCGTCGCCGACCAGGATGGCCTGGGCGGGGCCGTGCACCTTCCAGACGGTGTCGCGGTGCCGGCGCTGTTCGTCGCCGTCCATCAGGTCGTCGTGCAGCAGCGAGAAGTTGTGGACCAGTTCGACGGCGACCGCGCCGGGCACGCCCGCCTCGGGGGCGCCACCGGTGACCTCGGCGGAGAGCACCGCCAGGGCGGGCCGCACGGCCTTGCCGCCGTCGCCGGCCGCCGGGTTGCCCTGGGCGTCGATCCAGCCGAAGTGGTAGGCGGCGACGGTGTCCATGGGAGGCGCCAGACGGTCGACGGCCGCCCGCAGAACCGGCGTGGCCAGGGTCCGGCCGCGCTCCAGCAGCGCGGTCACGTCCACCGTGGTCCGTCGGTCGGCCGCCGGGGCCGGGGGCACAGTGGGCACAGTCTTTCCTCCAGTTGCGGTACCGGGGGTGCGGTCGGTGCCCCGCGCTTCGGTTCTCACGCCGCCTCCTCGAAGAAGTCGGGGAGGACGTCGCGGGACCGGCCCAGCGCGTCGAGCGCGGCGCCCGCCGCACCGACACCGCTGCGGACCGCACTCTCCATGGTCGCGGGCCACCCGGTGGCGGTCCACGCTCCGGCCAGGTACAGGCCGGGTGCCTTGGTGCGGGCGCCGGGCCTCAGCCGTCCGACGCCGGGGGCGGGGGCGAACGTCGCGGTGCGCTCCCTGGTCACGAAGAAGTCCCTCACCTCGGCGCCCCGGGCGCGGGGCAGCAGCCTCTCCAGTTCGGGCAGGTAGCGCTCGCGCAGCACGGCCACGGGTTCGTCGATCTCGTCCTGGGCGGCCGACTGCGACACCGCCAGGTACTGGCCCTCGGTCAGGCCGGAGGCCCCGGTGCGGTCGAACACCCATTGCAGGGGGGTGCCCAGCGCGGTGAGGAACGGCGTGTTGAGCACCTGGCGGTCGTAGACCACGTGGACGTTGAGGATCGGCGCGTCGCCCATCCGCAGCAGCCGATCGGGGTCGTCCAGGACGCCGTCGGGGAGCAGTCCGTGCGCCTCGCGCTGGGGGACGGCGAGGACGACGGCGTCCGCGTCGATCCGCTCGCCGGGAACCTGAACGCTCCATCCGCCGTTCTCGTTGCGGGAGACGGAGGTGACGCGTGTACGGACCTCGGTACGGACGCCCGCGGAGTCGAGCGCCTTGCGGGCCAGCCGGTCGTGCAGTTCGCCCAGGGGTACGCGGGCCCAGCCGATGTCGGCCGCGCCCGGGTCGGACAGCAGACCGGTCTTGAACACCATCGCGGCGAGCCCCAGGGAGGCGTCGCCCGCGACCGCGTTGAGGGTGGCGACCCCGACCAGGTCCCACAGGGCCTCCACGGCCCGCGGCGACTGGCCGTGCGCGGCCAGCCAACCGCCGAAGTCCTGGGTGTCCAGGTCCGGATCGGCGAGGTCGAGCCCCTTCAGCGCGAGCGCGGCCCGGCCCACCCGGGCCCGGTCGGCGAGCGACAGGTGCGGATACGTGGCGAGGCTGCGCCCCAGGTGCAGGGGGACCGGCAGCGCGTCCCGGCGCAGCCGGCCCAGCCGCCGGCCCTCGGGCCGGGTCACGTCGACCACCGGCACGTCGAGCCGGTCCTGCAGCGGAGCGAGCGCGGTGCCCTCGATGCGGTCGAGGAACCAGCGGTAGGCGGTGCAGCAGCGCAGGTAGACGTGCTGGCCGTTGTCGACGGTCAGCTCGCCGCGCCGGAAGGAGAAGGCGAGCCCGCCGAGGCGGGGCCGGCCCTCCAGGAGGGTGACGCGGACGCCCGCGTCGGCGAGCGCGAGGGCGGCGGTGACGCCGGCCAGCCCGCCGCCGACGACGACGGCGTGTGCGCCGGGGCGCGCGGTGACGTCCGAGAGCGCTCTCCCGGGCCGCGTGCCGTTGTCGTGGGTCATCGTGCGCCCTTCCCCGCTCGGCGGCCGTGGTGAGTGAGCGTCGCCCGGTCGGCCGTCTCCGTCAGGGACGCGGGCGACCGGCGGAGGGTTGCCCGAGGTGTGTCCCCGGTTGTGTCGTCCTGGGCCGGATTGTCCATCAAGCGCGCCTCCTGACCGTCCGGCGCGTCACATGCCGGGCGTCCAGGCCGGACAGGCCGCGCACGGCGACGTACGCCTTCTCGCGGCCGGGCAGCGAGACCCGGCCGCGCAGCACGGCCTCCGGGTCGCGTTCGATGCGGTCCAGGAGTCGGCGGTAGATGCCGGCCATGGCGGCGACACAGGCGCCGCTGCGCCGGTCGAGCATGGGCAGCAGCCGGTAGCCCTCGGCGAACAGGGCGCGGGCCCGGCGCACTTCGAAGTGCACGAGGCCCGCGAAGTCGGAGCCCTCCGGTGGCCTCGGCCCGCTGAACCCGGCCGAGCAGCCGAATTTGGCGAGGTCGTCGGCGGGCAGATAGGTACGCCCGCCCTCGGCGTCCTCGCGGACGTCCCGCAGGATGTTGGTGAGCTGGAGGGCGAGGCCGAGCGTGTCGGCGTACTCGGGGGCGCGCTCGGCGCCGCGCGCTCCCGGTTCGGTGCCGAAGACGCCGAGCGAGAGCCGGCCGATGGCACCGGCCACGCAGCGGCAGTAGACCTTCAGGTCGTCCCAGGTCTCGTAGGTCTCGCCGCGCAGGTCCATCTCGACGCCGTCGATGAGTTCGTCCAGGCCGCCGAGCGGGATCGGGAAGCGCCGGGCGGCGTCCGTGAGGGCGACCGCGACCGGGTCGGTGTCGTCCTCCTCGACCGCGCCCTCGCGGATCCGGCCCAGCAGCGCCCGGGTCTCCTCCAGCCGGGCCGTCTTGACGTCGGCGGCGAGCGGGCCGTCGCCGATGTCGTCGACGCGGCGGGAGAAGGCGTACAGCGCCGACATCGCCCGCCGCTTGGGCGTGGGCAGCAGCCTGATGCCGTACGCGAAGTTCCGGGCCTGCTGTCCGGTGACGGTCTCGCAGTAGCCGTAGGCGGCGAGTACCGGCGCGGACGCGGGTTCTGACTCCACCGTCCGGATCACCCCTCTCCTCGCAGAATCAGGCCCGTCTCGCGCAGCAACTGCACCTTGCCGGGCTTGGGCGGGCCGGGAAGTACGTCGAAACCGGCGGCGGCGATCGCCCGGAGCGCCGCCCTGCCGCCCGCCACGAACCCCGCGAGCAGCAGCCGGAGCCTGCCGTGGACGCTCCCCACCAGGGGGGCGCCCTCGTCCAGGAGATCGCGGGCGCGTTGCGCTTCGTAGGCAATCAGGGCGCGCACCGACGCGCCAGCGCTTTTCGCGGCAAGGTCCGCCTCCCGGACGTGGAATCGCTTCATGTCCTCGGCGGGCAGGTAGATGCGGTCCCGGCCCAGGTCCTCGGCGACGTCCTGAAGGTGCTCGACGATCTGCAGGGCCGTGCAGATCGCGTCGGAGCGGCGGACCCGCTCGGGCGTCGAGGTGCCGGTGACGGCGAGGACCAGCCGGCCGACCGGGTTGGCCGACAGCTCGCAGTAGGCGAGCAGGTCGCCGTAGGTCTGATAGCGCCGGACCGACTGGTCCTGGCGGTTGGCGGCGATCAGACCGAGGAAGGGCTCGGGGGTCAGCGCGCGGCGGCGCACGGTGGGCCGCAGGCGCCGCAGGATCGGGTGGTGCGGGGTGCCGTCGAAGACCCGGCGCAGGTCGGCCTCGAAGGCGTCGAGGAGGGCGAGGCGGTCCTCGGCGCGGGTGTCGGGGACGCCGAGGAGGCGGGCGTCGGCGCCGCCGGGGGCCAGGTCGCCGTCGCCGATGTCGTCGACCAGACGGGCGAACCCGTAGACGGCCATGAGGTCGGCGCGCCAGTCGCGCGGGAGGAAGAAGGGGGCCACCGGGAAGTTCTCTCCGGCGGCCTTGTCGAGCGTGCCGCGCTCGGTGTCGGCGGCGCTCGCCGCGGGGGTGAGGGTCACGGGCGGCCGCCCGGGACGTGACCGGCACATGCTTCTCGGAGGTGGGGAGTTTCCGTAGCCATTGCCGTCACATCTCCCGTTCTACACTGCCTACCCAATACACACTATTTCGGACACGCCGCCCGGTGGCCCGCGCGGCAGCCCTGGCTGAGGGTGTCGGGCATTATCGCCCCATGTGCCGCGTTTCGGGACCGGTACAGCTTACGTTGTACAGCTCATCGAGCGACGCGGGGGGCGTTCGCACATCACAACAACACACCGATTGACTCCAAGATTCCTGTGCCGGACCGGAGTTGACGGTTCCTTTGCGCTAGCGCGGCTACCTGGCCGTGAACTTCTCGTACTCCTTGAGCACCTCGTCGGTGGGCCCGTCCATCCGCAGTTCGCCGCGCTCCAGCCACAGGACGCGGTTGCAGGTGTCACGGATCGACTTGTTGTTGTGACTGACCAGGAAGACCGTGCCGGCCTCCTTGCGCAGCTCGCGGATGCGGTTCTCGGAGCGCTTCTGGAACTTGCGGTCGCCGGTGGCCAGCGCCTCGTCGATCATGAGGACGTCGTGGTCCTTGGCGGCGGCGATGGAGAAGCGCAGCCGGGCCGCCATGCCGGAGGAGTAGGTGCGCATCGGCAGGGTGATGAAGTCGCCCTTCTCGTTGATGCCGGAGAAGTCGACGATGTCCTGGTAGCGCTCCTTGATCTGCTCGCGGGACATGCCCATGGCGAGGCCGCCGAGGATGACGTTGCGCTCGCCGGTCAGGTCGTTCATCAGCGCCGCGTTCACACCGAGCAGCGAGGGCTGGCCGTCGGTGTAGACCCTGCCCCGCTCCGCCGGGAGCAGGCCGGCGATGGCCCGCAGCAGGGTGGACTTGCCGGAGCCGTTGGAGCCGATCAGGCCGATGGCCTCACCCCGGTAGGCGACGAAGGAGACGCCCCGTACGGCGTGCACCTTGCGCACCCCGCGCTCCTCGCCCCGCTTGAGGATCCGGCTCAGGGCGGCGGTGGCGCTGCCCCTGCCGGTGCGGGCGCCGTTGACTCGGTAGACGATGTGCAGGTCGTCGGCGATGACGGTGGGGATGCGCTCGCCCCCGGGGCGCTCCTCCTGGGGCTGCTCAGCCACGGCCGTACCTCTCCTCCGCCTTCCAGAAGTACACGAAGCCGACCACCCCGGACAGCACCGCCCAGCCCAGGGCGAAGGCCCACACGTGCGGGGGCAGGTAGGAGGAGCCGTAGTCGTCGATCAGGGCGAAGCGGACCAGGTCCATGTAGATCGCGGCGGGGTTCCACTGCAGGACGTCGGCGAGCCAGCCCGGCACGTCCTTGCCGGCCAGCATGGCGGGGATGCTGAACATCACGCCGGAGGCGTACATCCAGGTGCGCATCACGAACGGCATCAACTGGGCCAGGTCGGGGGTCTTGCTGCCGGCCCGGGCGAAGATCAGCGCCAGGCCGGTGTTGAAGACGAACTGGAGCGCCAGGGCGGGCAGCACCAGCAGCCAGGACAGGCCCGGATAGCTGCCGAACGCGATCATGACGATGACCAGCACGATCATCGAGAACAGCAGTTGCTGGAGCTGCTGGAGGGCGAAGGAGACCGGCAGCGAGGCCCGGGGGAAGTGCAGCGCCCGCACCAGGCCGAGGTTGCCGGAGATGGCCCGCACGCCGGCCAGCACCGAGGACTGGGTGAAGGTGAAGACGAACACGCCGGTCACCAGGAACGGCACGTAGACCTCGTGCGGGATGCCGCGGCGGGCGCCGAGCAGCAGGCCGAAGATGAAGAAGTACACCGCCGCGTTCAGCAGCGGGGTGGCCACCTGCCAGAGCTGGCCCAGCTTGGCCTGGCTGTACTGGGCGGTCAGCTTCGCCTGGGAGAAGGCGATGATGAAGTGCCGCCGCCCCCAGAGCTGACGGACGTACTCGACGAGGGAGGGGCGGGCGCCGCTCACGGACAGCCCGTACTTGGCGGCGAGCTCGGCCGCCGTCAGGCCCTCGTCGGGTGACACGGGCTTGGTCAGGGCGACCGTGCCGTCGTGCGTTGTCTCACTCACTGGTGGAAACTTTCGTCTTCGGGAGGCTCGGCCCGTACGGGCCTGGGCGTGAGCGCCGTGGCCCGTGCCCGGGCCGCCCGGACGCTCGGGTACGAGCTTGTCAGATCACCGGGGGCCGGCCCAGTCGGGTCAGCCGCCACACCGTACGCCACTTCATCGGGCGGCGGGGTCCGCAGGGGGTGGCCCAGCCTTCCCGGAAGCCGCCGAACCAGGCTTTCAGCGCCGGGCGGGAGGGGCGGCGGGCCAGGGTGAGCAGCAGCCAGACGCCGAGGTAGACGGGGACCAGGGGGGCGGGCAGGTTGCGGCGGGCCAGCCAGACCCGGTTGCGGGCGACCATGCGGTGGTACACCGCGTGCCGGGAGGGCGCGGTCGTCGGGTGGTACAGCACCATGTCGGACCGGTAGTCGATCATCCAGCCCGCGTCCAGGGCCCGCCAGGCCAGGTCGGTCTCCTCGTGCGCGTAGAAGAACGCGTCCGGCAGGCCCCCGACCTCCTGGAAGACCCGGGTACGGACCGCGTTGGCGCCGCCGAGGAAGGTGGTGACCCGGGAGGAGCGCATCGGGTCGGCGGCGCGCAGCCGGGGCACGTGGCGGCGCTGGGTGACGCCGGTGTCCGGGTCGGCGATGCGGAAGCTGACGATGCCCAGCTCCGGGTCGGCGGCGAACGCCTCCCGGCACAGTTCGGCGGTGTCGGTGCGGGCGAGCAGGCCGTCGTCGTCGAGGAAGAGCAGGATGTCGACGTCCTGGCCGCCGGGGCCGAACGCCTCGATGCCGACGTTGCGACCGCCGGGGATGCCGAGGTTCTCGGGGACCTCGACGGTGCGCACGCCGTCGGGGACGTCGGGGACGGGCGAGCCGTTGCCGACGACGACGATCTGGACCGGGTCGCCGTCCTGCTTGGCGACGGAGTCGATCAGGGCGCGCAGCTCGTCGGGGCGGTTGCCCATGGTGATGATGACGGCGCCGACCTTCATGGGGCGGCTCATTTCAGCCTGCTGGAGGCGAGGACGGACACCAGGTGCAGCAGGGTCTGGAGCAGGGCGATGCCGGCCAGGACGGCGGTGCCCAGGCGGGTGAAGAACAGGTCGCCGCGGGCCGCGTCCACGATCGCCAGGACCAGGATCAGCAGGGACGCCTCGATGCCGAGGATGAGGCGGTGGAACTTCAGCGCGGCGGCGGCCCGGCGGGCCAGCGCCATGCCGGAGGAGCGCATCTCGGCGGCGGCCTCCTTGACCGGCTCCTTGCCGGCCTGGTGCCGGGCGACCTGGACCAGGTCGGTCTCGGCCTTGATCAATATGGCGCCGAGGGCGGCGAGGGTGCCGAGGAAGGCCCACAGCCAGTCGATCCGCCCGGTGCCCCACAGGTCGGCGGCGCGCAGGCCGAGGCCGACCAGGACGGCCGCGTCGGTGAGGTAGGCGCCGACCCGGTCCAGGTAGACCCCGCCGAGGGAGTACTGCTTCTTCCAGCGGGCCACCTCGCCGTCGACGCAGTCCAGCAGCAGGTACATCTGCACGCAGACCACGCCGAGCACGGCACCCGCGATCCCCGGCACCAGCAGGGCCGGGGCCGCGAGCACACCGAAGACGGTCATCAGGTACGTGAGCTGGTTGGGCGTGACCCGGGTGTTCACCAGGTAGCGGTCGACCCGCAGGGACACCTCACGCATGTAGAGGCGTCCCATCCAGTGCTCACCGCTGCGCCGGTCCTTCACCCCCGCGGGGTGCACGACCGGACGGAGTTCAGCTACCGATGGCCTTGACATAGTCGGCGTAGATGTCCTTGATCTGTGGGGTCTTGAGGTCGAGGTGTTCGAGGATCGTGTACCGGCCGGGGCGGGTCTGGGGAGCGAACTCCACCGCCCGGACGAACTCCTCCTGGGTGAAGCCGATCTCCTCCGGCAGCACCGGCAGTCCGTGCCGGCGCAGCACCGAGGCCATGCGGGCCGCTTCCTCGTGGGCGCCGCGCAGGTACATCGCGAAGGCCGCGCCGATCCCGCACTGCTCTCCGTGGGCGGCGGCGCGCTTGGGGTAGAGCAGGTCGAAGGCGTGGTTGATCTCGTGGCAGGCGCCGGAGGAGGGGCGCGAGTCGCCGGAGACGGACATGGCGATGCCGGTGAGGACCAGGGCCTCGGCCAGGACCTGGAGGAAGGCGTCGTCGCCGACGCCGCCGGGGTGGCGCAGCACCGCCTCGCCGGCCTGCCGGGCCATCGCGGCGGCGAGGCCGTCGACCTTCTCGCCCTTGACGCGGTGGGCGAGTTCCCAGTCGGCGACCGCGGAGATGTTGGAGATGGCGTCGCCGATGCCGGAGCGGACGAAGCGGACGGGCGCCTCCCGGATCACGTTGAGGTCGATGACGACCGCGATCGGGTTGGGCACGCCGTACGAGCCGCGGCCCGCGTCGTTGTCGAGGGTGGCGACCGGCGAGCACAGGCCGTCGTGCGCGAGGTTGGTGGCGACGGCGACCAGCGGCAGGCCGACCCGGGCCGCCGCGAACTTGGCACAGTCGATGATCTTGCCGCCGCCCAGGCCCACGACGGCGTCGTAGTGGCCGGCCTTTATGTCGCCGGCCAGCCGGACCGCGTCGTCGAGGGTGCCGCCGCCGACCTCGTACCAGGTGGCGCCGGGCAGCGAGGGGGCGAGGCGCTCGCGCAGCCTGGCCCCGGAGCCGTTGCTGACGGCGATGGCGAGCTTGCCGGACTGGGAGATCCGCTCGTCGGCGAGGACGCCCGCGAGGTCGTCGAGGGCGCCCGCGCGGATGTCCACGACGACCGGCGAGGGGATGAGCCGGGTCAGTACTGGCACGCGATCTCCCGTCCCCGGGCGAGATCGTCGTGGTTGTCGATCTCCACCCACGCGACCTCGCCGATCGGCGCCACGTCGATCCGGAAGCCGCGGTCGACCAGCTCCTGGTAGCCGTGCTCGTAGAACTGCTGGGGGTCGGTCTGCCAGACGGTCTTCAGCGCGTCGGCCAGCTCGGGCGCGGCGTCGCCCTCGATGAGGGTGACGCCGATGTACTCGCCGGTGGCCTCGGCGGGGTCCATCAGCTTGGTGATCTTCGTCATGTTCCCCTTGGCGGGGTCGACGACGACCTTCATCTCCTCGTCGGCCAGGGACTTCACCGTGTCCAGGGCGAGGATGATCTTCTTGCCGTCGCCGCGGGCGGCGAGCAGCGTCTTCTCGACGGAGACGGGGTGGACGGTGTCGCCGTTGGCGAGGATCACGCCGTCCTTGAGGGCGTCCCGGCCGCACCACAGGGAGTAGGCGTTGTTCCACTCCTCGGCCTTGTCGTTGTCGATGAGGGTGAGCTTGAGGCCGTACTTGGCCTCCAGCGCCGCCTTGCGCTCGTACACGGCCTCCTTGCGGTAGCCGACGATGACCGCGACCTCGGTCAGGCCGATCTCGGCGAAGTTGCCGAGGGTGAGGTCGAGGACGGTCGGTTCGCCTTCTATGCCCGCGGGCCCCACCGGCACCAGCGCCTTGGGCAGGCTGTCGGTGTAGGGGCGCAGGCGCCGTCCGGCGCCGGCCGCGAGCACGAGGCCGATCATGCGGTTTCTCCTTCATCGTGTACGGCGGGTGATCCGGCCCGGTGGGCGGAGACCCAGTAGCGGATGCTCTCGAAGAGCACCAGCAGGGCCACGGCCACGGCGAGCACCGTGAGCGCGGCCGTGAACCGCGGGGCGGTCAGCACCGCGGCCAGAACGGTGACGAGCAGGGTCCGCCCCTCGTGTCCCCCGATGGCCCGCACCAGCCAGGCCGGGGGTGCCCCGGCGCCGCCCCGGATGCGGTAGACCGTGTCGTAGTGATGGTAGGCGACGGCCGCCACCAGCCCGAAAGCCGCCGGAAGGGCTCCGTTCACGTCCGCCCGGGCCGCCAGCAGCAGGACGGTGAGGTACTCGGCGGCGCGGAAGAACGGCGGGACCAGCCAGTCGAGGGCGCCCTTGAGGGGCCGGGCGACGGCGGCGGCCGAGGTCAGGGCGTAGACGGCGGCGGCGAGGACCGGCCAGGGGGTGCCGAAGCCGGTGGCCGCGGCCGTGGCGACCACGGCGGCGCCGCCCGCCAGGGCCACTACCGGGGCGAGGCCGCCGGGCAGCCGGCGCGTCACCCGGGCCAGCCCTTCGGCGACGGGCCCGCTGTCCGCGAGGTCGGCCAGCGCGCGGGCGGCCCGGTCGGTGCGGCGGGCCTTGCTGTTCAGCGAGCGCAGGACCCGGCCGGCCGTGGTGTACGCGGCGGCGAAGGCGCAGCCGATCAGCAGCACCCAGAAGGTGATCCGGGGGGTGGTGACGGCGGTGAGGACGGCGATCAGCGCCCAGCGTTCGCCGATCGGCAGGACGATCATGCGGCGGACCCAGACCGTCCAGCCGACGCTGTCGAGCCTGCCGGACAGGGCGGCGGTGGGGCTGGCGTTGGCGGGGGCGTCGGTGCCCGTGACATGTGCCTCGTTGAAGGCGAAGTCGACCACGTGCCGGCAGGTCTGGAGGACCATCGCGCCGAGGGCGAGGGCCCATACGTCGTCGCCGCCGCGGGCCGCGCCGAGGGCGAGGCCGGCGTAGTAGGCGTACTCCTTGGCGCGGTCGAAGGTCGCGTCGAGCCAGGCGCCGAGGGTGGAGTACTGCAGCGAGTAGCGGGCGAGCTGGCCGTCGGTGCAGTCCAGCACGAAGGAGGCGATGAGCAGCACGCCGGCCGCGACGAAGCCGCCGCGGGTGCCGGTGGCCGCGCAGGCCGCCGCTATCAGGGCGGTGAGCAGGGAGGCGGTGGTGACCTGGTTCGGGGTCAGGCCGCGGCGGGCGCACCAGCGGGCGATGTAGCGGGAGTACGGGCTGATGCAGAAGGTGGTGAAGAAGCCGTCGCGGGCCTTGACCGCGGACTTCAGGCGGACTGCCTCGTCGTCGACGGCGGCGACGGCCTGCCGGGCCTCGTTGGCGGCCTGCGGGTCGGCGGGGACGCGGGCGACCAGGCTGCCCAGCTCGGGCCGGTGGACGGCGGCGCCGTCGGCGTCCAGGGCGGTGACGATCCGGTCGGTGAGGCTGCCGACCAGGGTGGTGCCCCCGGACGTCTCCTGGCGGGCGAGCGCGCGGGCCAGGGCCGGGCGGGCGGCCGGCTGGGCGGTCACGGCGCCGGGGATCGCGGCGAGCGGGAAGCGGGGGTCGGTGAGGCCGAGGCGCAGGGCGTGCACATGGCCGACGAAGCGGGCGTCGACCACGGCGACGCGCTCACCCCCGGGCACCGCGGCGAGGAGGGTCCCGGCGCCGGCGGCGTCGGCCGCGTGGCGGACCTCGAAGCCGAGCGCCCGCAGATCGGCCTCGATCGGCGAACCGGGCACCGGCTGACCGGTGAGGATGGCGGTCGACAACCGAACTCACTCCCTGGATGCCGACGCCGTGCGCGCCGGGCCTGTGCATGGTGGGGCGCCCGTGCCTGCGACACCCGGGCGGCATGTCGGCAGAGGCTATCGGATGACCACAACGTCGCGTTCACCGCCCGTTTGGCGGCCGGTCGACGCGGATTGCACGCACCTTTGCCGCGATCATCATCGGGGATCGGAGGCCCGGCCTCCAAACCGCGCGCCCAGAACGGGCATCGGGGGACATCGCGCCCCCGCGGACCGTGACGTGACCGGCGGCCGGCCGTGGTGGGGCCGCGGCGCGGTGCGGGCGGTCGCGTCGGCCGCGCGGGCGGCCGGGACGCTCGGGCGGCGGGCCCGGCGGGTGAGCGCCCGGCGCTCTGACCTGCGTAACGTTTTCGCAGGTCAGAGCAGATGACAACGGTGTTCAGCGTCGCGTTGCCGGATACCCCCCACCCGTAGTTGACTGGGCCACCCGGACGGACAGGGAAAGGCGGCGGCCATGGGGGCTGGGCACGATCACGGGCACGCGCACGGCGGGCCCCCGGGCGGTACGGCGACCGCCGCCTACCGGGGCAGGCTGCGGGCGGCGCTGGGGATCACGCTCACCGTGATGGTCGTGGAGATCGTCGGCGGGGTGCTGGCCGACTCCCTGGCGCTGGTGGCCGACGCCGCGCACATGGCGACGGACGCGCTGGGCCTGGGCATGGCCCTGCTGGCGATCCACTTCGCGGGCCGGCCGGCCACCGGGCGGCGCACCTTCGGATACGCCCGCGCCGAGATCCTCGCGGCGCTGGCCAACTGTCTGCTGCTGCTCGGGGTGGGCGGCTATGTGCTCTTCGAGGCCGTCGACCGGTTCGTCACCCCGGCCGGTACCGAGGGCGGGCTGGCCGTCTGGTTCGGCGTGGTCGGCCTGGTGGCGAACACGGTGTCGCTGGGGCTGCTGATGCGGGGCCAGGCCGAGAGCCTGAACGTGCGGGGCGCGTTCCTGGAGGTCGCGGCGGACGCGCTGGGCTCGGTGGCGGTGATCGTGGCGGCGCTGGTGATCGTGACCACCGGCTGGCAGGCGGCCGACCCGATCGCCTCGCTGGTGATCGGCCTGATGATCGTGCCGCGGACCGTGAGGCTGCTGCGGGAGACATTGGACGTGCTGCTGGAGGCGGCGCCCAAGGGCGTCGACATGGAGGAGGTGCGCTCGCACATCCTGGCGCTGGACGGGGTGGAGGACGTGCACGACCTGCACGCCTGGACGATCACCTCGGGGATGCCGGTGCTCTCCGCGCACGTGGTGGTCAGCTCCGAGGCGCTGAACGCGATCGGCCACGAGAAGATGCTGCACGAGTTGCAGGGCTGCCTGGGCGTCCACTTCGACGTGGAGCACTGCACCTTCCAGTTGGAGCCCGGCGGCCACGCGGAGCACGAGGCACGGCTCTGCCACTGAGACCGGCCCGCCCCGGACGGTTCCCGGACCGCGGCACCGGGCACGATTCACCTTCGGGGCCCTGGCCCGCGCGCCGCCCGGTGCCCTCCGCGCGCCGCCCGCGCGGGACATGCGGGCACCGTGAAGTGCCGGGGCCGCCGGGATCGTGCGGCACACTGGGGACGCGAGGACCGATGCGAAGGATGGGTATGCCGATCACACCTGCCACCGTGACGCACACCGCGTCGAACGGCTCCGCGGACGCGATTCTGCTGGAGCTGGTCGACGAGAACGGCGTGACGATCGGCACCGAGGAGAAGCTCGCCGCGCACCAGCCGCCGGGACGACTGCACCGCGCCTTCTCCGTGTTCCTGTTCGACGAGCGCGGCAGGCTGCTGCTCCAGCAGCGGGCGCTGGGCAAGTACCACTCCCCCGGTGTCTGGTCGAACACCTGCTGCGGTCACCCCTACCCCGGCGAGGCGCCCTTCGCGGCGGCGGCCCGGCGCACCCACGAGGAGCTGGGGATCTCCCCGTCGCTGCTCGCCGAGGCGGGCACGGTGCGCTACAACCACCCGGACCCCGCCTCGGGGCTGGTGGAGCAGGAGTACAACCACCTCTTCGTGGGCCTGGCGCAGGCCCCGCCGCGGCCCGACCCGCAGGAGGTCGCCGAGACGGTCTTCGTCACCCCCGCCGAGCTGGCCGAGCGGCACGAGCGGGACACCTTCTCCGCGTGGTTCATGACGGTGCTGGACGCGGCCCGTCCCGCGGTCCGCGAGCTGACCGGCCCGTCCGCCGGCTGGTGAGGGGACCCGGCTGGGGCTCGCCGGGCTTGAGCGGCAGGACGGCCCGGACCGCCTTGCCGCCGCCGGCGGTGCGGGCCACCTCGAAGGCCCCGCCGGCCTCCCGGGTGATCTCCCGGACCAGCAGCAGGCCCCGGCCGCCGGTCCGGCCGTGGTCCGCCTCCAGGGCGGCCGGCCGGTAGGGGTGGCCGTCCTCCACGGACACCCGCAGCCAGTCGGCGCCGACGGCGACCTCCACGGCGAGCTCCGGAGAGAGCACCGCCGCGTGCCGGACGGCGTTCGTGACCAGCTCCGAGACGATCAGGAGCAGCCCCTGCACCAGGTCGTCCGGGGCCGGCACGCCCTGCCGGCGCAGCAGGTCCCGCACGGTGTGCCGGGCCCGGGGGACGGAGGCGTCGACGGCGGGGGCGGTGAACCGCCACACGCCCTCGTAGGGCCCCGGAACCGCGGGTCCGGGGCCGCCGGGTCCGCGCCCGTCGTCGTGCATCGTCCGGTCGCCGCCCTCGCGCTCGCTCGCCGCCACAGCACCGAGTGTCGGTACCGCCTCGCTCCGCCCCGGCCCGCTGAGCACAAGTCGGCGCCTATCGAACGCTTCTGATCGTTGCGGTGTGCCAGGGCCGGTTGCCGGACCGATCCTGTCCCGGACGCGCCGGTCCGGCGGACTACTCCGGGGGTACGGATCCGGCGGCCCGGCCGCCCGGTTCCTCCCCCGGGCCGCCTTCCGCGGCGAGCCGGTCGGAGACCATCCCGACGATCCGCCGCCCGCCGAAGCCGGTCGCGATCAGCCCCAGCCCGTCGAAGAGCAGCGCCAGCGAGAAGAACGTACCGATGACGTACTGGCTGCCGCTCGGCCAGGAGATCAGCACCAGGACGCCGAGGAGCAGGTCGAAGGCGCCCAGCAGCAGCGTCCAGCCGAACTGCGGGCCGCGCACGATCACGCTGCCGACCAGCCGGAACAGCCCCGCGGTGAGGAACAGCAGGGCGGCGAACATGGTCAGCGCGGAGGCCGCCGCGTGCGGCTTGGTGACGACCACCACGCCGGCGGCGAGGTTGAGCGCCGCGACCACGGCGCCGAGCCAGAAGAAGCTGCCGCCGCGCGACTCGACGGCGTGCAGCAGCCCGACCACCCCGCCGACCAGCAGCAGCCAGCCGAACAGCAGCATCGAGGTGAGCGTGGCGACCCCGGTGTAGACGAGGCCGACCAGGCCGGCGAGCACCAGCAGCACGCCGAGGGCGGTGAGCCGGCCGAAGCCCCGGCTGAGCCGCGCGGCGCCGGGCGAGGACTTGGCGGACGTGGTCATGGGCTGCGCCTCCTCGGACGTCGTCCCCCACGGGGTACCCTCTGCGTTCCCTTCTGCCCGCGCTGCCCGGCGGCTACCGGCCCCGGCTTCCCGACCGGCCGGTAACATCCCGGCGCATGGAGCCCGAGCTGCGGCATCACCTCACCGGCGCGGTGGCCACCGTCGTCATCGACCGTCCGGCCAAGCGCAACGCCATGACGGCCGCGATGTGGCGGGCGCTGCCGCCGCTGCTCGACGCCCTGGCGGCCGACCCGGCGGTGCGGGCGCTGGTGCTCACCGGCGCGGGCGGGACCTTCTGCGCCGGGGCCGACATCGCCACGCTGCGCGAGGGGCCCGAGGAGGCGCAGCGCCTGGCGGTGGCCGCGGAGGAGGCGCTGGCCGCCTTCCCCAAGCCGACGCTGGCCGCGATCCGCGGGCACTGCGTGGGCGGCGGCACCCAGCTCGCCGCCGCCTGCGATCTGCGGTTCGCCGAGGAGGGCGCGCTGTTCGGGGTGACCCCGGCCAGGCTGGGCGTCGTCTATCCGGCCTCCGCCACCCGGCGGCTGGCCGCCCTGGTGGGCCCGGCCGCCACGAAGTACCTGCTGTTCTCCGGCGAGTTGATAGGCACCGGGCGGGCGCTGCGCACCGGGCTGGTCGACGAGGTGCTGCCCGCCGGGGAACTGGCGGAACGGGTCGAGGAGTTCACCCGGGTCCTGGTCTCCCGCTCGGCGCTGACCCAGGCCGCGGCGAAGGAGTTCGCGGACGGGCGCACCGGCCGGGACGCGTACTGGGCCGCCCAGGCGCGCGGCAGCGGCGACACCGCCGAGGGCGTGGCCGCCTTCCTGGAGTGCCGGGCGCCGCGCTTCACCTGGAACGGGCCGGTCTGATCCCGGCCAGGGCGTCGCGCACATACTGAGCGGTTGCTAACGTGCCCGGCATGACGACTGCCGCGATCGACCGGCGCCCGGGCCGCCGCTGCCACAACGCCCTCAACACGCTGCACTCGACGCACTACTTCTCCCCCGACCTCGACCGCGAACTGGGCGCGCTCGGGATCACCGACCCGCGGGCCGTGAACTTCGCGGCGCGGGCCGCCGCGCTGGGCCCGGTCGGCCCGGGCACGGTGACGGCGACCTTCTACAACTACAAGTACGACCTGGTCGCCCGGCACGTACCGGCCGTCTGGGAGACCGCCCGCCCGCCGGAGGTGCTGGCGGCACGCGCGCGTGCCGTCGACGCGACCCTGCGCCGCCTGCTGGGCGCGCGGGTCCTGGCCTCGGCGGAGCTGGCGGAGGCCGCCGAGCTGGCGCTGCGGGCCTGCGAAGCCTGTGCGCGCCCGGCCCGGCCGCTGTACTCCGCCCACGCCGACCTGCCGGTGCCCGAGGAGCCGCACCTGGCGTACTGGCACGCCGCCACCCTGCTGCGCGAGCACCGCGGCGACGGGCACCTCGCCGTGCTGACGGCCGCCGGACTGGACGGCCTGGAGGCGCTGGTGACGCACACCGCGACCGGCCGGGGTCTGGCCCCCAAGTGGGTGCTGCGCACCCGGGGCTGGTCCGCCGGCGAGTGGGACGCGGCGGCCGGGAGGCTGCGCGAACGCGGGCTGCTCGACGCCGACGGGGAGCTGACCGAGCGGGGCGCGGCGCTGCGCGCGGAGATCGAGGAGGAGACGGACCGGCTGGACACGGCCCCCTACGAGCACCTCGGCGCGGCGGGCGTGGCCCGGCTGACCGAACTCGCGACGGCCTTCGCGCGCACCGCGGTCGCCGCCGGCGCCTTCCCCGCGGACCTGTTCGGCAAGGGCTGACGGCGGGGCGGCGCGGGCCGGCCGGGCATGCCGGGCCGTTCCCGAGGTACCCGTACTGTGCCGGCCGACCGGCCGGCCAAGGACAAGGGAGGCTCTCGTGTTCCGTGCCATCGCAGACGTGCTGCGTCAGATCGGCGGCGCCGTCGCCACCGTCGTCACCCTGCCGTTCCGCGCCCTGGCCCGGCTGTTCGGCGGGGCGTCCGGTTCGGCCCGCGGCCACCGCGCCTGACCCGCCGGGCCCCCGTCCCGACCTGATCCCCGGTTGTCGGTGCGACCTGCCACAATTGCCGCGCAACCTCAGTGAGAAGGCGGTACGGGATCGTGACGACACCCGAGTCGATCGACACCAGGTCCATCGAAGGCAGGATCGCCGGGGAACTCGGCGTACGGGAGCGGCAGGTGAAGGCCGCGGTGGAGCTGCTCGACGGCGGCTCGACGGTGCCCTTCATCGCCCGCTACCGCAAGGAAGCGACCGAGATGCTCGACGACGCGCAACTGCGCGCGATCGAGGAGCGGCTGCGCTACCTGCGGGAGCTGGAGGACCGGCGGACGGCCGTGCTCGACTCGGTGCGCGAGCAGGGCAAGCTCACCGCGGAGCTGGAGGCCCGGATCCGCGGCGCGCAGACCAAGGCCCGCTTGGAGGACATCTACCTCCCCTACAAGCCCAAGCGGCGTACGAAGGCGCAGATCGCCCGGGAGGCCGGGCTGGAGCCGCTGGCCGAGGGGCTGCTCACCGACCCGTCCGTCCAGCCCCTCGCCGCGGCCGCCGCGTTCGTCGACGCGAGCAAGGGCGTGGCCGATCCGCAGGCGGCCCTGGACGGAGCCCGGGCGATCCTCACCGAGCGGTTCGCCGAGGACGCCGACCTGATCGGTGAGCTGCGCGAGCGGATGTGGCAGCGCGGGCGGCTGACCGCCAAGGTGAAGGAGGGCAAGGAGGAGGCGGGCGCCAAGTTCGCCGACTACTTCGACTTCTCCGAGCCGTTCACCGCGCTGCCCTCGCACCGCGTCCTGGCGATGCTGCGCGGCGAGAAGGAGGACGTCCTCGACCTGGTCCTGGAGCCCGAGGAGCCCACCGACGGGCCCTCCTCGTACGAGGGGATCGTCGCGCACCGGTTCGGCATCGGCGACCGCGGCCGGCCCGGCGACAAGTGGCTGCTGGACACGGTCCGCTGGGCCTGGCGCACCCGCATCCTGGTTCACCTCGGCATCGACCTGCGGCTGCGGCTGCGCACGGCCGCCGAGGACGAGGCGGTCGAGGTGTTCGCGGCCAACCTGCGCGACCTGCTGCTGGCCGCCCCGGCCGGCACCCGCGCCACGCTCGGCCTGGACCCCGGCTTCCGTACGGGCGTGAAGGTGGCCGTCGTGGACGCCACCGGCAAGGTCGTCGCCACCGATGTGATCCACCCGCACGTCCCCGCCAACCGGTGGGACGAGGCGATCGCCAAGCTCGCCAAGCTGGCGAAGGAGCACGCGGTCGAGCTGATCGCGATCGGCAACGGCACGGCCTCCCGCGAGACCGACAAGCTCGCCGGGGAACTGATCGCCAAGCACCCGGAGCTGAAGCTGACGAAGGTGATGGTCTCCGAGGCGGGCGCGTCCGTGTACTCGGCCTCCGCCTTCGCCTCCCAGGAGCTGCCCGACATGGACGTGTCGCTGCGCGGCGCGGTCTCCATCGCCCGCCGGCTCCAGGACCCGCTGGCCGAACTGGTCAAGATCGACCCCAAGTCGATCGGGGTCGGCCAGTACCAGCACGACCTGTCCGAGGTGAAGCTGTCCCGGTCGCTGGACGCGGTGGTCGAGGACTGTGTGAACGGCGTCGGGGTGGACGTCAACACCGCCTCCGCGCCGCTGCTCGCCCGGGTCTCCGGCATCACCTCCGGGCTCGCCGAGAACATCGTGGCGCACCGCGACGCGCACGGGCCGTTCCGGTCCCGCGGCGAGCTGAAGAAGGTCTCCCGGCTCGGTCCGAAGGCGTACGAGCAGTGCGCGGGCTTCCTGCGGATCCGGGGCGGCGACGACCCGCTGGACGCCTCCAGCGTGCACCCCGAGGCGTACCCGGTGGTCCGGCGGATGGTGAAGACCACCGGGCAGGAGGTCGCCTCGCTGATCGGGAACACCTCGGTGCTGCGGTCGCTGCGGCCGGCGGACTTCGTGGACGACACCTTCGGTCTGCCCACGGTCACGGACATCCTCAAGGAGCTGGAGAAGCCGGGGCGCGACCCCCGGCCGGCGTTCCGGACGGCCACCTTCAAGGAGGGCGTGGAGAAGATCTCCGACCTCGCGGCCGGGATGGTGCTGGAGGGGGTCGTGACCAACGTCGCGGCGTTCGGGGCGTTCGTGGACGTCGGTGTGCACCAGGACGGGCTGGTGCACGTGTCCGCGATGTCGAAGACGTTCGTGAAGGACCCCCGGGACGTGGTGAAGCCCGGGGACATCGTGAAGGTGAAGGTGCTGGACGTCGACATCCCGCGCAAGCGGATCTCGCTGACGCTGCGCCTGGACGACGAGGCGGCGGCCCGGGAGCAGCCCCGGGAGGGCCGGGGCAAGCGGGCCCCCAGGCAGCGGCCGGCCCCCGGCGGCAAGGGCAAGCCGGCGGCGCCCGCGGGCAGCGGGGCGATGGCCGACGCGCTGCGCCGGGCCGGGCTGGCCTAGCCGGGCCCGGGGGTCAGCGTTCCGTCACCTTGCCGTCGGTCACGTCGAGGTGGCGGGTCAGGCGGACCGTGCCGAGCATCCGGCGGTCGTGGGTGACGAGGAGGAGCGTGCCCTCGTAGGCGTCGAGGGCCGACTCCAGTTGTTCGATGGCCGGCAGGTCGAGGTGGTTGGTCGGCTCGTCCAGGACGAGGAGGTTGACGCCCCGGCCCTGGAGGAGGGCGAGCGCGGCGCGGGTGCGTTCGCCCGGGGAGAGGGTGGCCGCCGGGCGCAGCACATGGTGCGCCTTCAGGCCGAACTTGGCCAGCAGGGTGCGGATCTCGGCCGGTTCGGTCTCCGGGGTGGCCCGCTGGAACGCGTCGAGCAGCGCCTCGGGGCCGTGGAACAGCCGCCGCGCCTGGTCGACCTCGCCGAGCAGGACGCCCGAGCCGAGCGAGGCGTGCCCGGCGTCCAGCGGGACCCGGCCCAGCAGCGCGCCGAGCAGGGTGGACTTGCCCGAGCCGTTGGCGCCGGTGACCGCGATCCGGTCGGCCCAGTCGACCTGGAGGGAGACCGGGCCGAGCGTGAAGCCGCCGCGCCGCACCTCGGCGTCCCGCAGCGTGGCGACGACGGCGCCGGAGCGCGGGGCCGCCGCGATCTCCATCCGCAGCTCCCACTCCTTGCGGGGCTCCTCCACGGTCTCCAGGCGTTCGATCATGCGCTGGGTCTGGCGGGCCTTGGCGGCCTGCTTCTCGCTGGCCTCGCTGCGGAACTTGCGGCCGATCTTGTCGTTGTCGTCGCCCGCCTTGCGCCGGGCGTTCTTGACGCCCTTGTCCATCCAGGAGCGCTGCATCTGGGCGCGGTCCTGGAGGGCGGCGCGCTTGTCGGCGTACTCCTCGTACTCGTCCCGGGCGTGCCGGCGGGCCACCTCGCGTTCCTCCAGGTAGGCGTCGTAGCCGCCGCCGTAGAGGTTGATCCGCTGCTGGGCGAGGTCGAGTTCGAGGACCTTGGTGACGGTGCGGGCGAGGAACTCGCGGTCGTGGCTGACGACGACCGTGCCGGCGCGCAGGCCGGTGACGAACCGTTCGAGGCGTTCCAGGCCGTCCAGGTCGAGGTCGTTGGTCGGCTCGTCGATGAGGAAGACGTCGTAGCGGGACAGGAGCAGGGAGGCGAGGCCGGCCCGGGCCGCCTGGCCGCCGGAGAGGGCGGTCATCGGCTGGTCGAGGCCGACGGTGAGGCCGAGGGCGCCGGCCACCTCCTCGGCGCGCTCGTCGAGGTCGGCGCCGCCGAGCGCCAGCCAGCGTTCCAGGCTGGTGGCGTAGGCGTCGTCGGCGCCGGGCGCGCCGTCGACCAGGGCCTGGGTCGCGTCGTCCATCGTCCGCTGGGCCTCGGCGACGCCGGTGCGGCGGGCGAGGAACGCGCGGACCGTCTCGCCGGGCCTGCGCTCGGGCTCCTGCGGGAGGTGGCCGACGGTGGCGGCGGGCGGGGACAGGCGCAGCTCGCCCTGTTCCGGCGGGGTGAGCCCGGCGAGCATCCGCAGCAGCGTGGACTTGCCGGCGCCGTTGGCCCCGACCAGGCCGATCACGTCACCGGGGGCGACGACGAGGTCGAGCCCGGCGAACAGGGAGCGGTCGCCGTGGCCGGCGGCGAGGTTCTTGGCGACGAGGGTGGCAGTCATCAGGGCGTCGATCCTAGTGGGCGGCGCGGGGCCGGAGCGGACCGAGGCCGACCGGGCCGGGCCGGGTTGCCGTGCGGCGTCTTCCGCTACGGTCCGCGTGTGGAGAACGGACGGGACAGTGACGTCGTCGTGGTCGGCGGCGGGGTGATCGGGCTGACCACGGCCGTGGTCCTCGCCGAGCGCGGGGCCCGGGTGCGGGTGTGGACGCGCGAGCCCGCGGAGCGCACCACCTCGGCGGTGGCGGGCGCGCTGTGGTGGCCCTACCGGATAGCACCGCTGGAAGCGGCGCGGGCGTGGGCGCTGCGCTCGCTCGACGTGTACGAGGAGCTGGCCGGGCGGCCGGAGCGGACCGGTGTCCGTCTGGTCGAGGGGGTGCTGGGCGAGACCGGCCGGGACGAGGTCGACGGGTGGGCGGCGGCCCGGCTGCCGGGGCTGCGGGCGGCGACGGCCGGGGAGTACCGCGGGTCGGGGCTGTGGGCGCAACTGCCGCTGATCGACATGTCGATTCATCTGCCGTGGCTGCGGGAGCAACTGGCGGCGGCGGGCGGCTCGGTCGGGATCCGGGCGGTCGAGCGGCTCACGGAGCCGGCCGCGCCGGTCGTGGTCAACTGCACGGGGACCGGCGCGCGGGGTCTCGTACCGGACCCGTCGGTGCGGTCGGTGCGCGGGCAGGTGGTGGTGGTCGAGAACCCCGGCATCCGCACCTGGGCCGTCTCCACCGACCCCGCGAGCGGGGAGATGGCGTACGTCTTCCCGCACGGTGACCGTCTGCTGCTGGGCGGCACGGCGGAGGAGGACGTGTGGTCGCCGGAGCCGGACCCGGCGCGGTCGGCGGCGATCGTCCGGCGGTGCGCGGCACTGTGGCCGCAGATCGCCGGGGCGCGGGTGCTGGAGCACCGGGTGGGTCTGCGTCCGGTCCGGCACGCGGTACGGCTGGAGCGCGAGGTGCTGCCCGACGGGCGCCTCCTGGTCCACAACTACGGCCACGGCGGCGCGGGCGTCACGGTGGCCTGGGGCTGCGCGCGGGAGGCAGCGGGGCTGATCACCGGCTGACCCGGCGTGCGGTCGCGGCCGGCCGAGGCGGGGGGCCGGTCCGGTCGACGGCGTCGGGGACGGGGAGGGCCCGCTCCCCCGGCGGGTGGTCCGGCGGCCCCCGGGCGCCCCGGACCCGGTACGGGGCGGCGCGGGAGGCCGGTGGTCACCGGCTTTCCTGCGGGGGCGGTGGCCGCCGTGCCGGGAGGTGGCCCGGTCAGGGGTGGCCGTCCCGCGCGTCAGACTGACAGGCACGGGACCCTACGGTGCCCGGCTGTCCCGCAGCAGGGGGCCGCCCCCGGGGGCTACCGCGCGGACTTGCCGACCCGGTGCCGGATGCCGTACCAGCCGGCCACCAGCATCACCGCGACGACCGGGATGAGCAGCAGGGTCTTGCGGCCGACGTCGGGGTCGTTCCACATCATGCCGAGGCAGGCCAGCAGGAAGGCGACGGTGGCCAGCTCCGTGACCGGGCTGCCGCGCAGACGGAAGCGCGGGCGGGTGAGCAGGCCGGCCCGGGCGCGGCGGACGAAGACCAGGTGGCAGAGCATGATGATCACCCAGGTGGCGACGATGCCGAGGCAGGCCACGTTCAGCACGATCTCGAACGCCTGGCTGGGCACCAGGTAGTTCAGGCCGACGCCCAGGACGCAGATCCCGCAGGTCAGCAGGATGCCGCCGTAGGGGACCTGGCTGCGGTTCATCACCCGGGTGAACTTGGGCGCGGAGCCCGCCATCGCCATGGAGCGCAGGATGCGGCCGGTGGAGTACAGGCCGGAGTTCAGCGAGGACATCGCGGCGGTGAGCACGACCAGGTTCATCACATCGCCGGCCGCCGGGACGCCGATCTTCGACAGGACGGTGACGAAGGGGCTCTGGTCGCCCGAGTAGAGCGAGCCGGGCAGCAGCAGGGCCAGCAGGACGACCGAGCCGACGTAGAACAGGGCGACGCGCCACATGATGGAGTTCACCGCGCGCGGGACGACCTTGTGCGGCTCGGCGGTCTCGCCCGCGGCGACGCCGACCAGCTCCAGGGCGGCGTACGCGAAGATCACGCCCTGCATGACCAGGACGACCGGCATCACGCCGTGCGGGAAGACGCCGCCGTGGTCGGTGATCATGGCCAGGCCGGGGGTGTGGCCGCCCACCTCGTGCTGGGTGGCCAGCAGGAAGACGCCGACCAGCATGAAGGCGACCAGGGTGGCGACCTTGATGATCGCGAACCAGAACTCCATCTCGCCGAAGATCTTCACCGAGATGAGGTTCACGGCCAGCACCACGGCGAGCGCGATCAGGGCCAGCACCCACTGCGGGACCGGCGTGAACAGGCTCCAGTAGTGCGTGTAGAGGGCGATCGCGGTGATGTCGGCGATCCCGGTCGTCGACCAGTTCAGGAAGTACATCCAGCCGGCGACGTACGCGCCCTTCTCGCCGAGGAACTCGCGGGCGTAGGACACGAAGGAGCCGGAGGACGGCCGGTAGAGCACCAGCTCGCCCAGGGCCCGGACGACGAAGAAGGCGAAGACGCCGCAGACGAGGTAGGCCAGCGCGAGCGCGGGGCCCGCGTCGTGCAGGCGTCCGCCCGCGCCGAGGAAGAGGCCGGTGCCGATCGCGCCGCCGATGGCGATCATGTTGATGTGGCGGGCCTTGAGGTCCTTGCTGTAACCGGCGTCGCCCGCGTCCGCGGGCGTCCCGGTCGCCTGGGGGTGGTCGGCGACCTGTGCCGTGTCGACGGCGTCCTTGCTCACGGGTGGTTCCACTCTCTGGTGCGCCCGGGCGGGGTGCGCCCAGATCGTCCGTTCAGTGCCGTGACCCGTACCGCGTTCGACGGCACAGGCCACGGCAGCACCTTCCCACGGCGCGGCGTCCCCACGCGGTGGCCCATGTCACAGAGCGTGACTTCTCACATGATCCGCCGCCCGCCTTCACGCGGTGCACAAGTGGTGTCACAGCACTGGTGGTACAGCGATACTGCTGCACATGACGACCGACGCCGCGGAGAACACCGAGCCGGCCCTCACCATCGACGAACTGGCCGCGCGGGCCGGCGTCACGGTGCGCACGGTCCGCTTCTACGGCACCCGGGGCCTGCTGCCCCCGCCGGTGATCGGTCCGCGCCGGGTGGGGCGCTACGGCCGGGAGCACCTGGCCCGGCTGGCGCTGATCGAGGAACTCCAGCGCCAGGGCATGACGCTGGCCGGGATCGAACGCCACCTGGGGCGGCTCCCGCCCGGTCTGAGCGCGCACGACCTGGCGATCCACCGCGCGGTGGTCGCCTCCTGGGCGCCGGAGACGGTGGAGGCGGTCGACCGGGCGGAACTGGAGCGGCGGGCGGGCCGGCCGCTGTCCGGGGAGGACGTGGCGCGGCTCGCCGCGATGGAGGTGCTCACCCGCGACGGGGACGTCTTCCACGTCGACACCGGGCTGCTCGGGCTCGGTGTCGAACTGCTCGACGTCCCCCTGTCCCACGAGACGCTGCTCGCCGCCCGCGCCGCGCTCCTGGAGCACTCCCGGGCCGCCGCCCGGGAGCTGTCGCGGCTGCTGCGCGACGCGGTCGCCGAGCGGGACACCCGGGACGTGAGGTCCCTGTCCGCGCACATGCACCCGCTGGTGGTGCAGGCGCTGCTGACGAGCTTCCAGCGGTCGCTGCGCCAGGAGCTGCGGGAGTGGCTCGACGAGAGCGAGTGAGCGGCCTCAGCGGCCGTCGGTGAAGACCTCCCCGCGCTCGGCCTTCGCCACCAGCAGCGCGGGCGGCGCGAACCGCTCGCCGTAGCGGTCGGCCAGCTCCCGCGCGCGGGCGACGAAGCCCGGCAGCCCGCCCTCGTAGCCGTTGATGTACTGCAGGACGCCGCCGGTCCAGCCCGGGAAGCCGATGCCGAAGAGCGACCCGATGTTGGCGTCGGCGACGGAGGTGAGCACGCCCTCCTCCAGCAGCCGTACGGTGTCCAGCGCCTCGGCGAACAGCATCCGCTCCTGCATGTCCCGGAACGGGATCTCGTGGCCGGGCCGGGTGAAGTGCTCGCGCAGCCCGGGCCACAGGCCCGCCCGCTTGCCGTCCTCGTCGTACGCGTAGAAGCCGGCGCCGCCGCTGCGGCCGGGGCGGCCGAACTCGTCGACCATGCGGTCGATGACCGCCTCGGCGGGGTGCGCGGTCCAGGTGCCGCCCGCCTCCTCGACGGCCCGGCGGGTCTCCTGGCGGATCTTGCGCGGGAGGGTGAGCGTCAGCTCGTCCATCAGGCTGAGCACCTTGGCCGGGTAGCCCGCCTGGGCCGCCGCCTGCTCCACCGAGGCGGGCTCGATGCCCTCGCCGACCATGGCGACGCCCTCGTTGAGGAAGTGGCCGATCACCCGGGAGGTGAAGAAGCCGCGGCTGTCGTTGACGACGATCGGCGTCTTGTTGATCTGCCGCACCAGGTCGAAGGCGCGGGCGAGGGCCTCGTCACCGGTCCGCTCGCCCTTGATGATCTCGACCAGCGGCATCTTGTCGACGGGCGAGAAGAAGTGCAGCCCGATGAAGTCGGCCTGGCGTTCGACGCCCTCGGCGAGGGCGGTGATGGGCAGGGTGGAGGTGTTGGAGCAGAGCAGCGCGTCGGGCGCGACGACCTGCTCGATCTCCTGGAACACCTTGTGCTTGAGCGAGGTGTCCTCGAACACCGCCTCGATCACCGCGTCGCAGTTGGCCAGGTCGGCGGCCTCGGCGGTCGGGGTGATCCGGGCGAGCAGCGCGTCGGCCTTCTCCCGGGTGGTACGTCCCTTGGCGACGGCCTTGGCGCACAGCTTCTCGGAGTACGCCCTGCCCTTGACGGCGGCCTCCAGCGACACGTCCTTCAGGACGACGTCGATGCCCGCGCGGGCGCACGCGTAGGCGATGCCGGCGCCCATCATCCCGGCGCCGAGGACGGCTACCTTGCGGACCTGGCGGGGCTCGACGCCCTGGGGGCGGTTGGCGCCGGAGTTGACGGCCTGGAGGTCGAAGAAGAACGCCTGGATCATGTTCTTGGAGATCTGGCCGGCGGCCAGCTCCACGAAGTACCGGGCCTCGATGACCTGGGCGGTGTCGAAGTCGACCTGGGCGCCCTCGACGGCGGCGGCCATGATGCGGCGCGGCGCCGGGTAGGGGGCGCCGTTCGTCTGCTTGCGCAGGGTGGCCGGGAAGGCGGGCAGGTTGGCGGCGAACCGGGGGTCGCTGGGGGTGCCGCCGGGGATGCGGTAGCCGGGCCGGTCCCAGGGCTGGGCGGACTCGGGGTGGGCGTCGATGAAGGCGCGGGCCCTGGCCAGCAGGTCCTCGGGGCTGTCGGCGACCTCGTCGACCAGGCCGTTGTCGGCCGCGCGGCGCGGGGCGTACTGGGTGCCCTGGAGGAGGACCTTCAGCAGCGCGTCGGTGATGCCGAGCAGGCGGACGGTGCGCACCACGCCGCCGCCCCCGGGGAGCAGGCCGAGGGTGACCTCGGGCAGGCCGATCTTGGAGCCGGGGGCGTCCAGGGCGACGCGGTGGTGGCAGGCCAGGGCGATCTCGTAGCCGCCGCCCAGGGCGGCGCCGTTGATGGCGGCGACGACGGGCTTGCCGAGGGTCTCGATGCGGCGCAGGTTCCGCTTGACGGCCAGGCCGCCGTCGAAGAGCTCCTGGGCGGTGTCGGGGGTGACGCGGATCAGGTCGCGCAGGTCGCCGCCGGCGAAGAAGGTCTTCTTGGCGGAGGTGACGATGACGCCCCTGATGGTGTCCCGCTCGGCCTCCAGGCGGTCGGTGACGGCCGCGAGGGACTCGCGGAACGCCTTGTTCATGGTGTTGGCGGACTGGTCCGGGTCGTCCAGGACGAGGGTGACGACGCCGGTGTCGTCCCGCTCCCAGCGGATGGCGGTGGACTCGGTGCTCATGAGGGGGCGCTCCAGGTGATCCGTGTGGTCCGTGTGGTCCGTATGGCCCGTCGGGAGGGGGTCAGAGGCGTTCGACGACGGTGGCGATGCCCATGCCGCCGCCCACGCACAGGGTGGCGAGGCCGTACCGCTTGTCCTGGCGCTCCAGTTCGTCGACGAGGGTGCCGAGGATCATCGCGCCGGTGGCGCCGAGGGGGTGGCCGAGCGCGATGGCGCCGCCGTTGACGTTGACCTTGTCCAGGCTCAGGCCCATGTCCTTGACGAAGCGCAGGACGACCGCGGCGAACGCCTCGTTGATCTCGACCAGGTCGATGTCGTCGATGGTCAGCCCGGCCTTGGCGAGCGCCTTGCGGGTGGCGGGGGCGGGCCCGGTGAGCATGATGGTGGGCTCGGAGCCGGAGACGGCGGCGGAGACGATCCGGGCGCGCGGGGTGAGGCCGTACCGCTCGCCGGTCTCCTTGCTGCCGATGGCGACCAGGGCGGCGCCGTCCACGATGCCGGAGGAGTTGCCCGCGTGGTGGACGTGGTCGATCTTCTCGACCCAGTGGTACTTCTGCAGCGCCACGGCGTCGAAGCCGCCGAGTTCGCCGATGTCCGCGAAGGACGGCTTGAGCTTGGCGAGGGAGTCGGCGGTGGTGCCGGGCCGGAGGTGCTCGTCGTGGTCGAGGACGGTCAGGCCGCTGCGGTCCTTCACCGGCACGACGGACCGCTCGAAGCGGCCCTCCTTCCAGGCGGTGGCCGCCCGCTCCTGGGAGAGGGCCGCGTACTCGTCCACGTCCCGGCGCGAGAAGCCCTCGATGGTGGCGATCAGGTCGGCCCCGATGCCCTGCGGGACGAAATTCGTCGCGAGGTTGGTCATCGGGTCGTTGAACCAGGCGCCGCCGTCGGAGGCCATCGGCACCCGGGACATGGACTCGACGCCGCCCGCGAGGACCAGGTCCTCCCAGCCGGAGCGGACCTTGGCGGCGGCCAGGTTGACGGCCTCCAGACCCGAGGCGCAGAAGCGGTTCTCCTGGACGCCGGCCACGGTGTCGGGCAGCCCGGCGGCGATGGCGGCGATCCGGGCGATGTCGGAGCCCTGGTCGCCGACCGGGCCGACCACGCCCAGCACGATGTCGTCCACGGCGGCCGGGTCCAGGCCGGGGAAGCGGGCGCGGATCTCGTGGATGAGCCCGACGACCAGGTCGACGGGCTTGGTGCCGTGCAGGGCCCCGGTGGCCTTGCCGCGTCCGCGCGGGGTGCGGATCGCGTCGTACACATACGCTTCGGTGGTCACTGGCCGGCCTTTCGCTGAGGGTTCGGGGGGTCGAGGGCGGGGACGTCCCAGTCGCGGGCGACGGCCTCGGTGTCGGCGCCGGGCCGGGCGGGGCCGGTGCGGACGGCGGTCGGGGTCGCGGAGAAGCGGGGCGCGGGGGCGGGCTGGGGGCGGCCGCCGTGGTCGGTGAAGGTGGCGCGGGCGGCGAGGTGCGGGTGGTGCGGGGCCTCGCCGAGGGTGAGGACGGGGGCGACGCAGGCGTCGCAGTCCGCGAAGACGGCCGCCCACGCGTCCCGGGTGCGGGTGCGGAAGCGGGCGGCGATCGCCGCGCGCAGCTCGGCCCAGCGGGCGGGGTCGTCGCGGGGCGGGGCGGTGTCCGCGATGCCGAGCCGGTCCAGGAACTCGTCGTAGAACCGCTGTTCCAGGGCGCCGACCGCGATGTGGCGGCCGTCGGCGGTCTCGTAGGTGCCGTAGAACGGGCAGCCTCCGTCCAGCAGGTTGGCGCCGCGCCGGTCCTGCCAGTGCCCGGCCGCGAGCATTCCGTGGAGCATCGTGGTCAGGTGCGCGGTGCCGTCCACGACGGCGGCGTCGACCACCTGTCCGGTGCCGGTGGCCCGCGCGTGGTGCAGGGCGGCGAGGACGCCGACGACCAGGTAGAGGGAGCCGCCCGCGTAGTCGCCGAGCAGGTTGGCGGGGGCCGGCGGCGGGCGGTCGGGGTCGCCGATCAGGCCGAGGGCGCCGGTGAGCGCGATGTACCCGATGTCGTGGCCGGCCCGGGCGGCGAGGGGACCGTGCTGGCCCCAGCCGGTCATCCGGCCGTAGACCAGGCGGGGGTTGCGGGCGCGGCAGGGTCCGGGGCCGACGCCGAGGCGTTCGGCGACGCCGGGGCGGTAGCCCTCGATCAGGATGTCGGCGCGGGCGGCGAGGCCGAGGACGCGGGCGGGGCCGTCGGGGTCCTTGAGGTCGACGAGCACCGAGCGCTTGTTGCGGTTGGTGAGGTCGTGGGCCGGGTCGATGCCGAGCCCCGGGCCGCCGGGGCGGTCCACCCGGACGACATCGGCGCCGAGGTCGGCCAGGAGCATCGCCGCGAAGGGGCCGGGCCCGATGCCGGCCAGCTCGACCACGCGCACGCCGGTGAGCGGACCGTGCGGGGGCGTCGTCGCCGTGGTCATCGGGTCCCCAGTCTGTGACACCATCGATGTAACACCGGTGATGTTAGGAACGTGTTCCGGTCCGCACAAGGGTCGCGCCGGACCGAATGAGCAAGCGCTTGGCCAAGGATGCCGTACGGGGCCGCCGGTCCGCCCGCTCTCCTCACGCTAGCCGGGGGGACCGGTCACGGCGCGTGGGTACGGCCGGTCAGCGCGCCCACCGGGGGTCACGGCGCGTGCGGTGCGCCGCCACCGGGGGACCCGGTCGCGGCGCGTGCGGTGCGCCCGGTCAGCCCGCCCACCCGGCGATGGTCCAGATCATCCCGGCGAGCCAGCCCACGCCGGCGAGCACGGCGAGGAGCAGGCCGACCGTCACCGCCCCGGCGGGGCGGACGGCGCGGACGGGGGGCTTCGGGGCTCGGCGCGTGGTCATGCGGCCCACCCTGTCGGCCGGGGCGCGGACCGCACATCCGTACAGCTACTCAGACCGCACGGGTGGCCTCGCGCAGGGCCGCCCGGCACAGGGCGTCCGCCCGGCGGGTGGTCTCGGGCAGCCGGTAGGCGGGGGTGAGGGCGAGGGTGTGCGCGCAGGCGTTGTCCAGGCTCACCCGGTGGCCGACGGAGACGTAGACCGGCTTCACCCCGTCCCGGGTGCGCAGCGCGCGGCCGACCTCCTCGCCGTCCGCGAGCAGCGGGGCGGCGCTGCCGCGCGGCGCGGCCGGGTCCTCGTGGGTGAAGGCGAACGGGTTCTTGGCGACGCCGAAGACCGGCAGCCCGGTGAGCACGCCTAGATGGGCGGCGAGGCCGAACCGGCGCGGGTGGGCGAGGCCGTAGCCGTCGCAGACCACCAGGCCGGGCGGGACGGGCAGCGCCGCCAGGGCGGCGAGGACGGTCGGCAGCTCCCGGAAGGCCAGCAGGCCGGGCACGTACGGGAAGGAGATCCGGCCGACGGCGGTGGCCTCGGCGACGACGGCCAGGCTCGCCGCGTCCAGCACGACGGCCGCCGCGGCGACCACGTCGCGGGCGTCGTCGTAGGCCACGTCGACCCCGGTCACGTGCCCGGTGCCGGGCGGCGGGCCGGGTTCGTCGAGCACCAGCCGCGCGCGCAGTTCGTCCTGCACCGCGCGGGCGCGCTCCTCGGTGGTGGGCCAGCCCTCGGGGATCGGTACGGTCGTCATGGTGGCCCCGAGCCTACGGCCGACCCGGTGGGCGCGGGCCGCGAGGGCGGTTCACCCGGGTCCGCCGGGACCCGCCAGGGTCCGGCGATGTTCACTTCGGTGAACGGACCGTCAGGTTACGGACAAACAGCTCATCCCCCGCCCAACTGTCGGTGCTCGTGGTGCCGTTCGCGGCGCCCGGGGAGAGACATGTCACTCGGGCATCACGGGTGTGAATGAACGCGGTGACAGAGGTCACTCTGAGTTCGGGTGCACGGAACGGCTCCTTCCGTCGTCTCTCCCAGTGCGCCACATCGTCCGCTCGTCCGCCCACGCCCGTCCAGCCGTCACGAGGGAGCAAGGTGTTGTCCACCGTCATCGAGCAGCCCGTCGAGGCGCGTCTCGTCGCCGCCGCGCCCCGCATGCCGAACATTCCCGCCACGCTGCACTACGACCGGCGCGACCCGTTCGCCGTCCGGATGACCTTCCCGGCCCCCGCCACCCTGGAGAACGTGGAGGTCTGCTGGACCTTCTCGCGCGAACTGCTCATCGCCGGGATGCACGAGCCCGAGGGCCACGGCGACGTACGGGTCCGGCCCTACGGCTACGACCGCACGGTGCTGGAGTTCCACGCCCCCGAGGGCACCGCCGTGATCCACGTCCGCTCGGGTGAGCTGCGCCGCTTCCTGGAGGCCACCGGCGAGCTGGTCCCGGTCGGCCTGGAGCACCTCCACCTCGACCTGGACCACGACCTCGCGGAGCTGCTGCGCGGCACCCGCTGACCGGTCCCGCGCCGGGGGCGGGCTCAGCCCGCCGCCGGGACCGTCTCCCCGGTGTGCGCCGCGCGCACCGCCGCGCACAGCGTGCGCAGCACCGGCCGGGCGCCGGGCGCCCCCGCGCCCCGGTCGAGCAGCTCCGCCGTCCGGCCCGCCCCCGCCGCGCCCAGCCCGCGCACCCGTGCGGCGGCGGCCAGCACGGCGACGGCCGCGTCCCGGGCGGGCACCGCGCCGGCCGGCGCCGGGCCGTGCAGGCTCTCCCGCGCCCGCTCGCGCACCGACGCCACGACCTCCGGCCGCGCCAGGGCGTACTCCACGGACGGGAACACCCCGAGCACCCGCCGCTTCTCCGCGCGCAGGCACCCCTCCGCGACCAACTGCTCGCGGACCGCGTCGTAGGTGAGCCGGGCCCGCAGGTGCACCCAGGTCCGCCAGTCGTGCGGCAGTGACTCGCGGACCAGGTCGAGCAGCCCGTCCAGGACCGCGTCCCCGGTACGGGAGTCCAGGTCGAGCGGGGTGGCGATGCCGTCGTCGTCGACGAGCAGACCGCGCCGGGCCAGGTCGGCGAGGGCACCGGCGCGCACCAGGCGGTGCGGCGGCGGGGCGCCGGGCGCCAGCAGACACAGACGGGCCGGCAGCGAGAGCGAGCCGTGCGGCACGGGAGCCTCCTTCGGACACCGGGACCGGGCGGCAATCCGGTTGACACCCCTCACGGTCCCTCTTTACGGTGGTCGGGTCCTGTTGTCGTCGATCGGAGAAGGACGTTGCTCGTCTGAGGTCCTGAGTCACCGCCGCACACCGGTCAGGTGTGTGCGCCGCGTGCGACCTCGACGTTCGAGCCGTCCCCCCGACGAGCAGGGCTTCTGTCTTTCCTGGGCCCTCCTTCCCTCCGGGCTGAGCCACGGTCCGTCACGACGGTCGCCGTCCCGCGGTGTCTCGATACGCGTTTGCCCCTGACCGCACCACGCAACCGCGGAGGCCCCCGTGTCCGCTTCCCTGAGCTGTACCTCCCTCACCTTCACCTGGCCGGACGGCACCCCCGTCCTCGACGGCCTCGACGTCTCCTTCGGCCCCGGCCGGACCGGCCTGGTCGGCGTCAACGGGTCCGGGAAATCCACCTTGTTGAGGCTCCTCGCCGGTGACCTCAGCCCGACCGACGGCACCGTCCGCGCCCAGGGCGAGGTCGGCTACCTCCCGCAGAACGTCACCCTCGACACCGCCCTGCGCGTCGACGAGGCGCTCGGCATCGCCGACCGGCGGGCCGCGCTGCACGCCATCGAGGCGGGCGACGCGGCCGAGAAACACTTCGAGACCGTCGGCGACGACTGGGACGTCGAGGAACGCGCCCTCGCCACGCTCGGCGAGCTGGGCCTCGGCCACCTCACCCTGGACCGCACCGTCGGCGAGGTCTCGGGCGGCGAGTCGGTGCTGCTGCGGCTGGCCGCGCTGCTGCTGCGCCGGCCCGACATCCTGCTGCTGGACGAACCGACCAACAACCTCGACCTGTACGCCCGGCGCAGACTGCACGCCGCCGTCACCGCCTGGTCCGGGGTGCTGGTCGTGGTCAGCCACGACCGGAAACTGCTGGACCTGGTCGACCAGATCGCCGATCTGCGCTCCGGCGAGATCGTCTGGTACGGCGGCAACTTCTCCGCGTACGAGGAGGCCCTCGCCGTCGAGCAGGAGGCGGCCGAACGGATGGTCCGGGTCGCCGAGTCCGACCTGCGCAAGCAGCAGCGCGAACTGACCGAGGCCCAGGTCAAGCTGGCCCGCCGCAAGCGGTACGGCCAGAAGATGTACGACCAGAAGCGCGAACCGAAGATCGTCATGGGGGCGCGCAGACGCGCGGCCCAGGAGTCCGCGGGCAAGCACCGCATCCTGCACGAGGAGCGGCTCGCCGAGGCCAAAGAGCGCCTCGACGAGGCGGCGGAGGCGGTACGGGACGACGACGAGATCCGCGTCGACCTGCCGCACACCGCCGTCCCCTCGGGCCGGTCCGTGCTCACCCTGCGCGACCTGGAACCGGCCTACGGCGCCCGGCTGAGCGGAGGGCTCGATCTGTACGGCCCCGAGCGGATCGCGCTGGTCGGGCGCAACGGCGCGGGCAAGACCACGCTGCTGCGCACCATCGCCGGGGAGCTGGAGCCGCTCTCCGGCGAGGCGACGGCGCACGTGCCGCTGCGGTTCCTGCCGCAGCGGCTCGACATCCTCGACGGCGAGCTGTCCGTCGCGCGGAACGTGGCCCGGTTCGCGCCGGGCGCCACCAACAACCGGATCCGGGCGCAACTGGCCCGCTTCCTGTTCCGGGGCGCCCGCGCCGACCAGAAGGCGGCCACGCTCTCCGGCGGCGAGCGGTTCCGGGCGACGCTGGCCGCGCTGATGCTGGCCGAGCCCGCGCCGCAGTTGCTGATGCTGGACGAGCCGACCAACAACCTGGACATGGCGAGCGTCCGGCAGCTCACCACCGCCCTGGAGTCCTACCAGGGGGCGCTGCTGGTGGCCAGCCACGACCTGCCGTTCCTGGAGTCGATCGGCATCACCCGCTGGCTGCTGCTGGCGGACGGCGAACTCCGGGAGACCACACCGGAGGCACTGGCGGAACCCGCCTAGCCCGGAGGGCCGGTGCGCGCGGGGCCGGGTGGCGGCGGACAGGTGCCGTCACCCGGCCCCGCGCGCGTGGTCGCCGCCACGTCGGAACGCATGTGCGAATGCGCGACTGACGGGTACTCATCGCCCGTTCGGCGGGCTTTACACGCGCCTTAACTTACGGTGTCGTAACCTACGGATACGTAGCCTACGATTCCGTAGGTTCCCGGCACCGCTCGCCGGACGCTTTCCGCTCAGTCGCATGTCCCCCTGGAGTTTTCGTGACCCTTGCTTCCCCGCACCTCGGCAGCGCTTCCGCCTGGACCGACGCCCGGCTGCTGTACGCCCTGGAGGAAGTGGTCGAGAAGGAACTGAACCGGCACCTGGCGGTCGCCAAGGACTGGATGCCCCACGAGTACGTCCCGTGGAGCGACGCCCGCAACTTCCCCGGCTTCTTCGAGGACGGCGAGCCCTGGGAGAAGGAGCAGTCGCAGGTCACCGAGATCGGCCGGATCGCGCTGGTGGTGAACCTGCTGACCGAGGACAACCTGCCCAGCTACCACCACGAGATCGCCAGCCTCTTCGGCCGCGACGGCGCCTGGGGCACCTGGGTGCACCGCTGGACCGCGGAGGAGGGACGGCACGGCATCGTGATGCGGGACTACCTGCTCGCCTCCCGCGCGGTCGACCCGGACAAGCTGGAGCAGTTCCGGATGGCCCACATGAGCGAGGGCTTCGAGTCGGACAACAGCCACTCCATGCTGCACTCGGTCGCCTACGTCGCCTTCCAGGAGCTGGCCACCCGCATCTCGCACCGCAACACCGGCCACCAGTCCGGCGACCCGGTCTGCGACCGCATGCTGGCCCGCATCGCGACCGACGAGAACCTGCACATGGTCTTCTACCGCAACCTGCTCAAGGCGGCCTTCGAGATCGCCCCCGACCTGACCATGCGGGCGGTGCGGGACGTGGTGGTCAACTTCCGGATGCCCGGCCACGGCATCCCCGGCTTCGAGCGGGCCGCCGCCCAGATGGCCATCGGCGAGGTCTACAACCTGCGCATCCACCACGACGACGTGCTCCAGCCGGTGCTGCGCTTCCTGAAGATCATGGAGATCGACGGGCTCGGCCCCGAGGGCCTCAAGGCGCAGGAGGAACTGGGCCTGTTCATGAACGGCCTGGACGCCGAGGCCGCCAAGTTCGACGAGAAGCTGGCCGCCCGCAAGGCGCGGATGGCGGCCCGCGCCGCGGGCTGACCGCCGCCGCCCGCACCGCGCCCGGCCCCGGGGGTCAGGGCGCGGTGCGGCGCAGGGCCTGGCGTTCCTTCTCCGACAGCCCGCCCCAGACGCCGAAGCGCTCGTCGTGGGCGAGGGCGAACTCCAGGCAGGCGGAGCGGATCGGGCACAGCCCGCAGATCCGCTTCGCCTCGCGCACGGAGCTGCCGGGCTCGGGGAAGAAGAACTCGGCCCCGGTCTGCGCGCACAACGCCTGCTCCTGCCAGGTGAGATCGGGCGGCGTGATCGTGTCGAGGTACATGGACAGCATGGTGCCGGGCGGCGAAAAACGTTCGCTCAACGTCCGGTCAACGCCTGGTCCACGGCCTCCGGCCCCCCGATGGTCACCCGTTCGGCACCCGGGACGCACGGCGGCGCGCGGTACGGCGCCGGGCGGCGATTGTCAGTGGGCGGTGCGAGACTCGGCGGAGCAGGCAACGGGACCCTTCCGAGGAGGGCGAAGATGCTCACCACCCGATTCGTCACCGGCGCTCCGAACTGGATCGACGTCTCCACCCCGGACCTCGACGGCGCCGCCGCCTTCTACGGCGGCCTCTTCGGCTGGCGGTTCCACCCGGCGGACCCCGGTGCCGGGGGCGACGGCGTCTTCCGGTTGGACGGCGCCGCGGTGGCCGGGGGCAGCCGGGTCGGTCCCGGGCAGGGGCCGCCGTCCTGGACGGTGTACTTCGCCTCCCCCGACGCCGAGGAGAGCGCCAAGGCCGCCCAGCGGGCCCGGGGCCGGGTGCTGGTACGCCCGACCGCCGTCCCGGACCAGGGAGTACGGGCGGTCCTCGCCGACCGGGCGGGGGTGCCGTACGGCGTGTGGCAGGCGGGGCGGCGCGCGGGGCTGGACCGGGCCGGGGAGCCGGGCGCGCTGAGCTGGGTCGAGCTGTGGACGGCGGACATCGCGGCGGCCGCCGCGCACTACCACGCCGTGCTGGGGCTGGAGACCTCCGCCGCCGCCTTCCCCGGCGGCACCTACACCTGCGTCAACCCCGAGGGGGCGGGCGAGGACGGCGTGTTCGGCGGGGTCGTGCCGCTCACCGGCGACCCGGCGGAGACGGCCGCCCACTGGCTGCCGTACTTCGCGGTCACCGACACCGACGCGGCGGTGGCCCGCGCCCGCGAGCTGGGCGGCGCCGTCCACTTCCCGGCGACGGACGTGCCGGGTGCCGGCCGGCTGGCCCGGCTGGCCGATCCGTACGGGGCGCGCTTCGCGGTGCTCAGACCGGACCCGGCGGGGAGGTAGGGGACGCCTCCGGAGGCGAGAGCTGCGATCCCCGGGGTCCGTCAGGCCGAGGCCCGGCGGATCAGGGTGGTGGGCAGGACGGTGCCCGACAGGGGCGCGCCCGGCCCCCGTTCCCCGGTCGTGCCGTGGGTGCGCTCCGGTGCCTCCAGGCCCAGCAGCAGCCGGGTCATCAGGCGGCCCATGCGCTCGATGTCCTGACGGACCGTCGTCAGCGCCGGGTCGGTCTGCTCGGCGAGGGGCAGCATGTCGTCGAAGCCGACCACCGCCACGTCCTCCGGGACCCGCCGGCCCCGCTCGCGCAGCACCCGCAGGGCGCCCGCGGCGCTGAGGTCGTTGGCCGCGAAGACCGCGTCCAGCCCGGGGCACCGGTCGAGCAGCTCCCGCATCGCCCGCTCACCGCCGCCCGGCGTGAAGTCCCCGCGCGCCACCAGCCCCGGGCCGGCCGCCTGTCCCGCCGCGTCCCCGGACGCCGCCGGCCCCGGACCGGCCTCCCCCGCCGTGACCACGGACGCCACCTGACCCGGTCCGGCCTCCCCCACGACATCCCGGTACCCGGCCAGCCGGTCGGCCGCCGAGGTCTGGTCCAGGGGGCCGGTGATGTGCGCGATCCGGGTCCGTCCGAGCGCCACGAGATGCCGTACCGCGGCACGCGCGCCGCCCCGGTTGTCGCTGTCCACGTACCGGACCTCGCCGCCGCCGCCGTCGTCGTCCCAGCCCGGCCGTCCGCCGAACACGGTGGGCACCCCGGCCCGCCGGATCAGGGCGGGCAGCGGGTCGTCGAGGTGCAGGGAGAACACGAGCGCGCCGTCGACATGCCCGCCGGCGAGGTAGCGGGCGACCCGGGCGTGGTCCTCGCGGCCCTCGGTGAGCAGCAGCACGAGCTGGTTGTCGTGGGCGGTGAGTTCCTTGCTGATGCCGCGCAGTTGCAGGGCGAAGAAGGGGTCGGCGAAGACCCGGGACTCGGGTTCGGCGACGACCACGGCGACCGCGTCGTGCCGCCGGGTCACCAGGGATCGGGCGGCCTGGTTGGGGACGTAGCCGAGTTCCTCGACCGCGCGGCGGACCTTCTCCACCAGGGCCTCCCGGACGCCGGCGGCGCCGTTCACCACCCGGGAGACGGTGGCCCGCGAGACACCGGCCCGAGCGGCCACCGCCTCCAGCGTGGGACGCGGTGCGGTCTCGCTCACTGGGGCTCCTCCTCGGCGACTGCGGATCAGGATAGCCGCGGGCCGCCGGCGCCGAGGTGGAGGCGGAACGGTCAGTGGTGGTGCTCGTGCGGGTCGTAACCGGGAATCGTGCCGTCCGTCTTCTTCACCAGGAACAGGCCCACCATCCCCATGTCGGAGTGGCTCTGCACATGGCAGTGGTACATCCACGCCCCGGCGCCCACCCCCTCCCCCGCGATCACCTGGAAGCCGAAGGAGTCGGCGGGCCCGGTGATCTTGTTGTCGATGACCTGGCTGGGGTCGTCGGGGCCGGTGAGCAGGCCGGTGCGGTTGTCCGCCCAGCGGTGACCGTGCAGGTGGAAGGTGTGGTAGAACTCGCCGTGCGTGATCACGATGAACTCGACCCGGTCGCCCACGGTGGCCTCGAAGTCCGGCCCCGAGTGCGCGGGCCGGTTGTTGATCAGCATGTCGTTGAAGACGACCGTGTGCGTGGCGTCCGGCAGGATGTCGCCCTTGCGGCGCACGATCACCGGCCCGAACAGCCCCTTGCGCAGACCGCCGGTGCCGTGCTCGGTGCCCACCACATGGTCGTGGTAGTGCCAGTAGCCCGCGCTGCCCGAGCGCCAGGTGCCGTCCGCGCGCCGGCCCGGCTTGTGGGTGCGCCAGGTGTAGGTGCGGGTGTCGCCGGGCTGGACGTCGCTCTTGTTGAGCTTGGTGCCGTCGCTGGAGATCTCGTAGTCCAGGCCGTGCACATGCAGGCTGACCGGGACGTCCATGGTGTTCTCGAACTCGATGTGCGCGGTGTCGCCCTCGTTGAGCTCGATCAGCGGGCCGGGCACGGTCGCCTTGCCCTTCTCGAAGCCGTAGCCCATCTGCCCGTCGGGCAGCTTCTCGGCGTACATCTTCAGGTGCCGGACCTCGCCCCCGGCCGGGGCCGTCCGCACCGGGTCGGCGGGCGCGGGGGCCCCGGCGGACTCCGGCGCCAGCGACAGCGATGTCGCGACGGCCGCGCCGCCCAGCAGCACCCGCCGGTTGAAGCCGCGTCTGTCCATGCCGAACTCCCCACCCTGGTAAGGAATGTGCCATGCCGTCGCCGTGCCGTGCCGTGCCGTGTTGTGCTGTGTGGAACCTGTGCGACCGTAGCGGCCCTCGCGCCGTTTATCCACACTCAGGACAAAGTTCGTTCGATCCCGGTCATACCTATTGGCGAACCGTGCAAAGAGGTCTAGCTTCCTTGGCGCTGTTGCTGCGACCGAGGAGGGGTGGGTGACCGCGTGCGGTTCTCATCGCATCACGAGCCCGTGCACCACAGGTCCGTACGTCTGCGCAGACGGGCCGGGGCGGCTTCGCTGACCGCCGGGCTGCTGGCCGCGGGGCTGCTGTCGGCCCCAGCGGCCGGTGCCCGCCCGGCGCCGGACCCGTCACTGACAACGATGTCGATCAAGTCGCCGCCGGGCGGCGCCGAGGTACGCGTTCTGATCTTCTACGGCTCCGCCGCCTCCGGCGAGGAGTCCCCGGTGGTCGACGCCGGGATCGCGGCCATCGAGAAGATCGGGCTGTCCGGCCCGGCGGACCAGCGCTTCACCGTCACCGCCACCGACGACGCGTCGGTGTTCACCAACGAGAAACGGCTCGGCCGGTTCAACGCCGTCGTGTTCCTCACCGGCGGCGGCGATGTGCTGGACCCGGAGCAGGAGGCGGGCCTGGAGGCGTACATGGAGGCCGGCGGCGGCTTCCTCGGCATCCATGACGCGGCCCGCGCGGAGCCGTACTCGGACTGGTTCACCGGTCTGGTCGGCGCCCGCCCGGCGGCCGGGAGCCCGAGCGCCGTCCAGCGGGCCACCGTCGAGGTCGGCGACCGGCTGCATCCGGCCACCAAGGACCTGCCGGTGCAGTGGAAGCGGCCCGACAAGTGGCTGAACTGGCAGCGGAACCCCAGCGGTGACGTGCACACCGTCGCCCGGGTGCGCGAGTCGACGTACCAGCCGGGGTCGAGCGCCAACGGCTGGGACCACCCGGTCAGTTGGTGCCGGGACTACGACGGCGGCCGGTCCTTCTACACCGGCATGGGCGGCACGGTGTCCTCGTACGACGAGACCGACTTCCGCGCCCATCTGCGCGGCGCCCTGCTGTGGACCACCCGGCTCGTGCGGGCCGACTGCAAGGCCACCATCACCGGCAACTACAAGGCCGAGCGGCTCACCCAGCCCAACCAGCCCGGCCAGAACGACCAGATCGGCGAGCCGCACGGCATGGTCACCGCCCCCGACGGCCGGGTCTTCTACATCGGCCGGGGCGGCGCGGACTCCTCCCAGCCGGTGATCACCGACTGGAACGACCCGGACATCGGCAAGGGCAAGGGCCAGATCCACGTCTACGACCCGGCGACCAAGAAGGTCACGCTCGCCGGTGAGCTGACCGTCTTCGGCAACAAGGGCGGCGGCGACGAGCTGACCAAGGTCGAGGAGGGCCTGCTCGGCATCGAGCTCGATCCGGCCTTCGAACAGAACGGGTGGGTGTATCTGCACTACACACCCCACTCGCGGATCAACCGGGACACGCACATGGCCGAGCGGCGGGTCTCCCGCTTCACCCTCGACCGGGCCACGGACAAGCTGGACCTCGGCAGCGAGAAGGTGCTGCTGAAGTGGCCGGTGCAGATCCACAGTTGCTGCCACGCGGGCGGCGGAATGGCCTGGGACTCCAAGGGCAACCTCTACATCGCCACCGGCGACAACAACTCCAGCGGCTTCAGCGACGGCTACTCGGGCAACAACCCGGAGCCGAACTTCAAGGGCGTCTCCTTCGCCGACGCGCGCCGCACCGCCGGCAACACCAACAACCTCAACGGCAAGATCCTGCGCATCCACCCGGAGCCGGACGGCACGTACACGCTGCCCGAGGGCAACCTGTTCACCGGCAAGGAGACCGCCGAGGGCGGCGGCAAGACCCGCGGCGAGATCTACGTCATGGGCGTGCGCAACCCGGCCCGGATCTCCGTGGACAAGGCGACCGACACCCTCTACGCGGGCTGGGTCGGCCCGGACGCCGGCAGTCCCTCGCCGACCTGGGGGCCGGCCAAGTACGACACCTTCGCGGTGATCACCAAGGCGAGCAACCGGGGCTGGCCGTACTGCATGGGCAACAAGCAGCCGTACCGGGACCGGAACCTGCCGGACCCGTCGAAGCCGCTGGGCTGGTACGACTGCGACCACCCGAAGAACGAGTCGCCGAACAACGACGGCCTGGTCAACCTGCCGCCGGTGACCGGCAACAACATCTGGTACAGCCCGGACGGCGGCGGCCCCGACTTCCCGCGCGACGAGAACGGGGTGCCCTCGTACCGGAAGGAGGAGGCCACCTACAAGCTGCCGTGGCTCAAGGGCGGCGGGCAGGCCGCGATGGACGGGCCGGTCTACCGCTACGACGCCGCCGCCGACAGCGCGGTGAAGTGGCCGCGGTACTGGGACGGCAAGTGGTTCGTCGGTGACTTCTACGACGCCGACCAGCCGCGCAACGCGGTGCTGATGGACCCGGCGACGCAAGGCGACGGCGGACTGCCGGTGCACTCGGAGTCGCTGAAGAAGATCGTGCCGGTCGGCAACGACGGCATCAAGAACCTGATGGACTGGAAGTTCGGTCCGGACGGGTCGCTGTACGTGCTGGACTACGGGCGCGGCTTCTTCACCTCGGACGCCAAGTCGGCGCTGTGGCGGGTCACCTACACGGGCGGCGGGCCGACCCCGGCCGCCGGACAGTTGGCGAGGGGGACGCGGTGAAACGGCAGCGAAGCGTGTGGGCCGCCCTGCTGGCGGGCCTGCTGATGGTGCTCGGCCTGCAGACGACGGCCGTCGGGCAGCAGGCCGGCAGCTCCGCCCAGGCCGACCAGGTGCTCACCTGGACGGCGGGCAACGACATCACCCGGTACACGTCGGCGCCCCAGACGGCGGTGGCGGGTCCGGCCACGATCGTCTTCGAGAACAGCGAGGCGACCGGCAACACCACCGGGATGCCGCACACGCTCACCTTCGTGACCAGCGATCCCGCGTACAACAGCGACGTACAGCTCAACATCCTGGCCAACCCCTTCGACGACCAGGGCGGCAGGCACACCGCCGAGGTCACCCTCAGCCCCGGCCGCTACCTGTACCACTGCACGATCCCCGGCCACGGGGAGATGAAGGGCGTGCTGGTGGTCACCGAGGGCGGCGGCGAGGACACCACCGCGCCCGAGACGGCGGCGGAGGTGTCCGGCACCCGGAACGCGGCGGGCGCGTACGTCGGTTCGGCGAGCGTCGCGGTCAGCGCCACCGACGCGGGCTCCGGCGTGGACCGGATCGAGTACGCGATCGGCGCGGACGGCGCCTGGCAGCCGTACACCGCCCCGGTCGTGATCGACCAGGTCGGTGAGCACACCGTGCGCTACCGGGCGTTCGACAAGGCGGGCAACGCCGCCGCCGAGAAGAGCGTGACGTTCACCGTGGTGGCGCCGCCGACCGAGGACACCACCGCGCCGGAGACCTCGGCGACGGTGGACGGCGAGCGGAACGCCGACGGGGCGTACCTGGACATGGCGACGGTGACCGTCACCGCCTCCGACACCGGGTCCGGCGTCAACACCATCGAGTACGCGGTCGGGGACGGTGCCTGGCAGGCGTACACCGGGCCGGTCATGGTGCACCAGGTGGGCACCCACACCGTGCGCTACCGCGCCACCGACAAGGCCGGCAACGTGGCGGCGGCCAAGAGCGTGCAATTCACGGTGGTCGCCACGCCTCCGGAGGACACCACCCCGCCGGTGACCGGCGCCACCGTGGACGGCACCCGCAACGCGGACGGCGCGTACGTCGGCCGCGCCACGGTGACCGTCAGCGCCACCGACGACGGCGGCTCGGGGCTCGCGGGCATCGAGTACTCGCTGGACGGCGGCCCCTACCTGGCGTACACCGCGCCCGTGGTGGTGGACCGGGCCGGGCGGCACACCGTCGCCTACCGGGCGAGCGACAAGGCGGGCAACACCTCGGCGGCCGGCACCGTGAGCTTCACGGTGGTGGCCGGCGGCGGGGTCCCGGCGCCGCCCTGCCCGGAGTACGACGAGCGGCTGACGGTGATCGTCGGCACCGTCGACTCGGGCGTGCCCAACCGGGTGACGAACAACCGGTGCCGGATCGGTGAGCTGATCGAGGACGAGAAGGAGTGGACCTCCCACCAGCTCTTCCTCAAGCACGTACGGGAGGTGCTGGACGCCCTGCGCACCGAGGGCGTGATCGACGGGCGCGAGTACAGGGCGATCAACCAGGCCGCCCGCGCCTCCGGGATCGGCAAGCCCGGCCAGACCGAGGGCTACCGCACGATCCTGGACGGCACCCAGGAGTCGTTGGCCCGGTGGGAGCAGGTGGGCGGCGGTTCGTTCGGGCTGAACCCGGACGGGTCGATCACCTCCTCCGCCACCACCCCGGGCATGGGCATGCTGTGGTTCCCCGAGCGCAAGTACGGCGACTTCTCGCTGAAGCTCCAGTGGCGGGACGACGCCCCGGGCACCGGCAACGCCAACTCCGGGGTGTTCGTGCGCTTCCCGTGGGTCCACGACCACCCGGAGGAGTCGCGGCCGGAGTGGGTCGCGATCAAGTACGGGCACGAGATCCAGGAGTTCGACAGCCCCACCGGCGACATGTACAAGACCGGGTCGGTGTACGGCTTCGACCGGGTCGGGCTCGCGGGCGCGGGGGTGACCCAGAAGGGCACCTGGAACGACTACGAGATCCGGGTGGTCGACCAGCACTACTCGGTGTACCGCAACGGCGTGCTGATCAACGAGTTCGACAACACCGGCGGCCAGGTCTTCGAGCCGCCGCGGTCGGACGACCCGGGCACCGACGGACGGCGGTTCGCCTCCGGTTACGTCGGCCTCCAGGTGCACAGCACGACGGACGTGGTCTCCTACCGGGACGTCCGGATCAAGGAGCTGTAGGGCGGGGCTTCCTCGCCCGGCTCGGCTGTACCCGCCTGGGTTCCCCCGGCATCTTCGGATACTCGGGCGGGTACGGCAGATCGCCGAGCCCGTGCTCGTGCTCGTCCCGCGTCGCCAGCTCCAGCAGGGCGTCGAGGGAGTAGGCGTGCTCGTCCATGTCCGCGTGCAGGTCGCCGAGTTCGGCGAAGCGCGCGGGCATGGTCGTGATGTCGAAGTCCGCCGGGTGCGCCACCCCCACCTCGTCCCAGGTCAGCGGCGCGGAGACGGGGGCGTGCGGGCGGGGACGGACGGAGTAGGCGGAGGCGATGGTGCGGTCCCGGGCGGTCTGGTTGTAGTCCACGAAGATCCGCTCGCCGCGCTCCTCCTTCCACCACTTGGTGGTGACCCGCTCCGGCATCCGCCGCTCCAGTTCCCGTCCGGCGGCGATGGCGGCCCGCCGCACCTGGGTGAAGGTCCAGCGCGGCTCGATGGGCACGAAGACGTGCAGCCCGCGTCCGCCGGAGGTCTTGGGCCAGCCGCGCAGCCCCCCGAACTCGTCCAGCACCTCCCGCAGTGCGTGCGCGGCCCGCACCGCGTCGTCGTAGTCGGTGCCGGGCTGCGGGTCGAGGTCGAGGCGGAGTTCGTCGGGGTGGTCGACGTCGCCGCGGCGGACCGGCCAGGGGTGGAAGGTGAGGGTGCCGTACTGGGCGGCCCACAGCACCGCGGCCTCCTCGGTGGGGCACATCTCGTCGGCGCTGCGTCCGCTGGGGAAGGTGATGTGCGCGGTGGGGATCCAGTCCGGCATCCCCTTGGGCGCGCGCTTCTGGTAGAACCACTCGCCGGTGATGCCGTCCGGGTAGCGCTCCAGGGTGGTGGGCCGGTCCCGCAGGGCGCGCAGGATGCCGGGGGCGACGGCCTGGTAGTAGCGGGCCAGGTCCAGCTTGGTGTAGCCGTGCTCCGGGAAGAAGACCTTGTCCGGGCTGGACAGCCGCACCGTCCGGCCGCCCGCCTGCAGTTCCACCGCTTCACCCATGCCGGCCACGGTAGGCCGACCGGGCATTCCCCGCACATCGGGCGATACCTCACGCATCCGGTCAGAATCGGACCATGGACCTCCCCGTGATGCCGCCCGTGAAGCCGATGCTCGCCAAGTCCGTGGCGTCGATCCCGCCGGGGATGCAGTACGAGGCGAAGTGGGACGGGTTCCGGGCGATCGTGTTCCGGGACGGGGCCGAGGTGGAGTTCGGCAGCCGTACCGGCAAGCCGCTGACCAGGTACTTCCCTGAGCTGGTGGCGGCGGTGCGGGAGCGGTTGCCGCAGCGGTGCGTGGTCGACGGGGAGATCGTGATCGCCCGGGAGGGGCGGCTGGACTTCGACGCGCTGACCGAGCGCATCCATCCGGCCGACTCCCGGGTGCGGATGCTGGCCGAGCGGACGCCCTCGTCGTTCGTCGCCTTCGACCTGCTGGCGCTGGACGGGGAGGCGCTGCTCGACGTGGGGCTGGCCGACCGGCGGGCGCTGCTGGAGCGGGCCCTGCGGGGGGTGCGCGCGCCGGTGCACCTGGCGCCGGCCACGACGGACATCGAGGTGGCGCGGCGCTGGTTCGAGCAGTACGAGGGGGCGGGCCTGGACGGGGTGGTGGCCAAGCCGCTCGATCTGCGCTACCGGCCGGACGAGCGGGCGATGTTCAAGGTCAAGCACGAGCGGACGGCGGACGTGGTGGTGGCCGGGTACCGCCTGCACAAGAGCGGCCCGGTGGTCGGCTCGCTGCTGCTCGGCCTCTACGACGACCGGGGCGTCCTCCAGCACGTCGGCGTCAGCGCGGCCTTCACCATGAAGCGGCGCGCGGAACTGGTGGCCGAGCTGGAGCCGCTGCGCCTGGACGACGTCTCCGGTCACCCGTGGGCGGCCTGGGGGGACGAGACCGCGCACGCGTCGGCCCGGCTGCCGGGGGCGCCGAGCCGCTGGTCGGGCAAGAAGGACCTGTCGTGGGTGCCGCTGCGCCCGGACCGGGTGGCCGAGGTGGCGTACGACCACATGGAGAACGGGGCGCGGTTCCGGCACACCGCCCGGTTCCGCCGCTGGCGCCCGGACCGCACCCCGGAGAGCTGCACCTTCGCCCAGTTGGCGGAGCCGGTCCGCTTCGACCTCGCGGAGATCCTGGCCCCGCCGTCCTGAGTCAGGGCTTCATCAGCACCTTGACCGCGCCGTCCTGCTTCTTCTGGAACATCTCGTACGCGTGCGGGGCCTCGGCGAGCGGCACCCGGTGGGTGGCGAAGTCGTGCACGCCGAGCGGGTCCTCGTCGGTGAGGTAGGGCAGGATGTCGTCGCTCCAGCGGCGCACGTTGGCCTGCCCCATCCGCATCTGGATCTGCTTGTCGAACAGGGTGAGCATCGGCATCGGGTCGGCCATGCCGCCGTACACGCCGGAGAGCGAGATGGTGCCGCCGCGCCGCACCAGGTCGATGGCGGTGTAGAGGGCGGCGAGCCGGTCGACGCTGAAGCGTTCCGCCATCGGGCCGCCGATCTTGCGGGGCAGCACCGCGGCCCCCTGCTGCACCAGCTTCGCCACGGCGCTGCCGTGCGCCTCGGTGCCGACCGCGTCGATCACGGCGTCGGGGCCGCGCCCGTCGGTCTCGTCGCGGATCGCCTGGACCAGTTCCTTCTCGCTGTCGAAGGACCGCAGGTCGTACGTCTCCACGCCGCGCTCGCGGGCCCGGCGCAGCCGCTCCGGCACCAGGTCCACGCCGAACACTCGTCCGGCGCCCTTGACCTGGGCGACCCGGCAGGCCATGTCGCCGATCGGGCCGAGGCCGAGCACGGCGACGGTGCCGCCCTGCGGGACATCGGCGTAGGCGACCGCCTGCCAGGCGGTGGGCAGCACGTCGGAGAGGTAGACGTACCGGTCGTCCGGCGGGCCCTCGGGCACCTTGATCGGGCCGTAGTGGGCCTGCGGGACGCGCAGGTACTCGGCCTGCCCGCCCGGCACCGCGCCGTACAGGCGGGTGTAGCCGAACAGCGGGGCGCCCATGCCCTCGCCGGTGACCTGGGTGGTCTCGCACTGCGTGGGCAGGCCGGTGCCGCACATGTAGCAGTGGCCGCAGGCGATCTGGAACGGCACCACCACCCGGTCGCCCGGCTTGAGGTTCGGCACCTCGGGGCCGACCTCCTCGACGATGCCCATCGGCTCGTGACCGAGGATGTCGCCGGGTGTCATGAACGGCGTCAGCACCTCGTACAGGTGCAGGTCGGAGCCGCACAGCCCGGAGGACGTCACCCGGATGATCGCGTCCGTCGGTTCCTGGATCGTCGGGTCGGGCACGTCCTCGACCCGTACGTCCCGTTTGCCCTGCCAGGTCACAGCCTTCATCGTGCCGCGCTCCCTCCGTCACCGTGCGCGTCGCTCCTTTGCGGCGCCCGGGTACCCGAGGCGTCCCCCGCCCAACCGTGATCACTGGTCCGATCAGCCGATCAGCAGTCGCGTATCAGAAGAAGTCGGGTATGGCCACACATGCGCCACAAGGCGCAGAATCGTGAACGAAGAAGGCGGGCGGGTGGTCGGGATGCGACACGCAGCACGGACGGTGCTGACAGCGGCGGTGGCGGCGCTGCTGGCGGCGGGCTGTACGACGGTGCCGGGGCGGGACGACGGTCGGGCGCCCGACCACTCCGGGCAGTCGGCGACGCCCTCGCCCACGCCGTCGGCGGCGCCGTCGCGGAAGGCGCGGGCCGCCGGGCCGCTCCTGGCGGTGAAGATCGACAACGTGCCGGCCGCCCGGCCGCAGACCGGCCTCGACGCCGCGGACGTGGTGTACGTGGAGCCGGTCGAGGGCGGACTGAGCCGCCTGATGGCCCTCTACGCGACCGCGCTGCCCGCCTCGGTCGGGCCGGTGCGCAGCGCCCGCGAGTCCGACCTCGAACTGCTGCGCCAGTTCGACGATCCGGTGCTCGCCTTCTCCGGCGCGCAGAAGAAGCTGCTGCCGCGCATCGCCGGTGCGCCGCTGCGCCCCCGGTCGCCCGAGGAGAACCCCCGCGCCTACGTCCGCGACGGCGCCCGGCCCGCCCCGCACAACCTGTATCTGGACCCCGGCGCCCTGCTGCCCTCGGCTCCGGGACCGGCGGCCCTGACCACCGGCTTCCGGTACGGCGCGGCCCCGGCGGGCGGTCATGCGGAGACCTCGCGCACGGTGCGCTACCCGGCGGCCCGGTTCACCTTCACCTGGTCGGCGGAGCGGGACGGCTGGCTGGTCGCCATGGACGGCGACCCGGCCGTCACGCCCGGCGGGAAGCGACTGGCGCCGGCGACCGTGGTCGTGCAGTACGTGGACGTGCGGGCGTCCTCGCTGCACGACTTCCGGGGCAACCACTCGCCCTACGCCGAGACGGTCGGCTCCGGGCGGGCGGAGGTGCTGCGCGGCGGCCGGGCGCACGCCGCGACCTGGCGGCGCGGCTCGGCCGAGGGCGGTACGGAGTTCACCGCGGCGGACGGCGGGCCGATGCGGTTCGCCGACGGTCAGGTGTGGGTGGTGTTCGCGGACGCGTCCTGACGCGCCCACGGGCCGGCGCGGGCCGGGTCGCGGACGTCCCCGTCAGCGGGGCGCCGCCACCGGCTCCGCCGGGTTGCGCAGCCCCTCCGCCGCGTCCGCGACCCGCTGGATGAGGTCGAAGAAGACGGCCTGTTCCCCGGCGGAGAGCGGGGCCAGGAAGACCTGGTTCATCCTGGCCGTGCGCACGGTCAGCTTGCGGTGCACGCGCAGCCCCTCGTCGGTGAGGCGGAGCAGGAAGCGGCGGCCGTCCCCCGGGTCCCGGACCTTGTCCAGCAGCCCGCGGCGGCCCAGCCGGCTGATCACCTCGGCGATCGTGGAGCGGTCCAGCCCGACCCGCTCCCCCACCGTGCGCTGGTCCAGGCCCGGTTCGGCGACGAGGGCGTTGAGGACGGCGAACTGCGGCGAGGTGATCTCCTCGGAGACCATCGTGTTCCACAGCAGGTAGTGCGCCTGCTGGAGCCGCCGGGCCAGGTGCCCGGGATGGGTGGCGAGATCCACCGCGGCCATGTGCGCTCCCGTGATCATATTCGTTGGTGCACTGAACGATACTCGGCCATCACCTCCCTGTCAGGGACCGGCGCATCTCACAAGACCCTGGTCAACTGGGTCTTGACGGCCACGCCCACCGGTGGCAGCGTGTGGGAAACCTCGCGGAAATACTCAGTGCCCTGACTAATTCAGCGGCAGGGCGCTCGTAGAGATGGGGCTTCTCGGATGGACAAGGTGGTGGCCACCGCCGCGGAGGCGGTGGCCGATGTGCCTGAGGGCGCATCGCTGGCGGTGGGCGGTTTCGGACTGAGCGGTGTGCCGAACGTACTGATCCAGGCGCTGTACGAGCGCGGGGTCGGCGGCCTGTCGGTGGTCTCCAACAACTGCGGCGCGATGGAGTCGGGCCTGGCGGTGCTGCTGGCCGCCGGCCGGATCGCCCGGGTGACGGGCTCGTACATCGGGGCCAACAAGGAGTTCGCCCGGCAGTACCTGGCCGGTGAGCTGGAGGTGGAGCTGATCCCGCAGGGCACGCTCGCCGAGCGGCTGCGGGCCGGCGGTGCCGGGATACCGGCGTTCTACACCCCGGCCGGGGTCGGCACCCAGGTCGCCGAGGGCGGGCTGCCCTGGCGCTACGACGGCGAGGGCGGGGTCGCGCTGGCCTCCCCGGCCAAGGAGGTGCGCGAGTTCGACGGCACCGAGTACGTGCTGGAGCGGGGCATCCGCACCGACTTCGCGCTGGTCCGGGCCCGCAAGGGCGACCGGCACGGGAACCTGGTGTTCAACAAGTCCGCCCGGAACTTCAACCCCCTGGCCGCCATGGCCGGCAAGGTCACCGTCGCCGAGGTCGAGGAACTGGTCGAGCCCGGCGAGATCGACCCGGACGCGGTGCACCTGCCGGGCGTCTTCGTGCAGCGGGTGATCGCGCTGACGCCGGAGCAAGCGGCGGACAAGAAGATCGAGAAGCGGACGGTCTCCGCCGCCCCGGCGCGAGGAACGGTGAACGACTGATGGCCTGGACCCGGGAAGAGATGGCCGCCCGCGCGGCCCGCGAGCTGACGGACGGCCAGTACGTCAACCTCGGCATCGGTCTGCCGACGCTGATCCCGAACTACCTCCCCGAGGGCGTCGAGGTCACCCTGGAGTCCGAGAACGGCATCCTCGGCACCGGCCCCTACCCGGCCGAGGACCGGGTCGACCCCGACCTGATCAACGCCGGCAAGGAGACCGTCACGGTGCTGCCCGGCGCCTCCTTCTTCGACTCGGCGCTCTCCTTCGGCATGATCCGCGGCGGGCACATCGACGTCGCGGTGCTCGGGGCGATGCAGGTCTCCGCCCGCGGCGACCTGGCCAACTGGGCCGTGCCCGGCAAGATGGTCACCGGGATCGGCGGGGCGATGGACCTGGTGCACGGCGCCCGCACGGTGATCGTGGTGATGACGCACACCGCCAAGGACGGCTCCCCGAAGATCGTCGAGGAGTGCGCGCTGCCGTTGACCGGCAAAGCCTGTGTGAACCGGGTCATCACCGACCTCGGTGTCCTCGACGTCACCGACGGCGGCCTGGTGCTGGTGGAGACCGCGCCCGGCGTCACCGTCGAGGAGATCACCGCCAGGACCGCCGCGAAACTGACCGTTGCCCAGGAGATCCAGTCGTGAACCCGGTTTACCTCGTCGACGCCGTCCGCACCCCGATCGGCAAGTACAACGGCTCCCTGGCGGGCGTCCGCCCCGACGACCTCGCCGCGCACACCATCCGCGAACTCCTCGCCCGCACCCCCGACCTGGACCCGTCCCGGATCGAGGACGTGTACTTCGGCAACGCCAACGGCGCCGGCGAGGAGAACCGCAACGTCGGCCGCATGGCCGCCCTCCTCGCGGGCCTGCCCACCTCCGTCCCCGGCGTCACCGTCAACCGGCTCTGCGCCTCCGGTCTGGAGGCGGTGATCCAGGCCGCCCGCGCCATCGCCCTCGGCGACGCGCACATCGCCCTGGCCGGCGGCGTGGAGTCGATGACCCGGGCCCCGTACGTGCTGCCCAAGAGCGACAAGCCGTTCCCGGCCGGGCACGCCGAGCTGTACTCCACCACGCTGGGCTGGCGCATGGTCAACCCCCGGATGGAACCGCAGTGGACGGTCCCGCTGGGCGAGTCGGCCGAGCTGATCGCCGAGAAGCACAAGATCGGCCGCGAGCAGCAGGACGAGTTCGCGCTCGCCTCCCACCTCAAGGCCGCGCGGGCCCAGGAGGCCGGCCTGTTCGACGCCGAGCTGGCGCCCGTCACCATCCCGCGGCGCAAGGGCGACCCGGTGGTCTTCGCCGCCGACGAGTCGGTGCGCCCCACTGCCTCCCTGGAGGCGATGGCCAAGCTGAAGCCGTCCTTCCGTACGGAGCACGGCACGGTCACCGCCGGGAACGCCTCGCCGCTGAACGACGGCGCCGCCGCCCTGCTCCTCGTCGACGAGGAGGGCCTGAGGGCCACCGGCCGCGAGCCGCTGGCCCGGATCTCCGCCACCGGCGTCTCCGCCCTGGACCCGCACTACTTCGGCCTGGCCCCCGTCGAGGCCGTCAACCGGGCCCTGGCCAAGGCCGGCAAGACCTTCGCCGACCTGGACGTGCTGGAGCTGAACGAGGCGTTCGCCGCCCAGGTGCTCGGCTGCGTCGCCGAGTGGCCCGAGTTCGACCCCGCGATCCTCAACCCGCAGGGCGGCGCCATCGCCCTCGGCCACCCCCTCGGCGCCTCCGGTGCCCGCCTCGCCGGCACCGTCGCCCACCAGCTCGCCCGCAAGGGCACCGGCACCGGCATCGCCACCCTCTGCATCGGCGTCGGCCAGGGCCTCGCCCTCACCCTGGAACGATAAGGAACCGGGAACCCCCATGACTCTCACCCAGCAGGACATCGACGCGGAGATCGCCGCCGAGCACGCCGCGTACGAGAAGCGGGTCGCCGCGGGCGCCCCGGTCGAGCACCACCCGCGCCGCGACTACGCGCCGTACCGCTCCTCGGTGCTGCGGCACCCGAAGCAGCCGCCGGTCAGCATCGACGTCACCAAGGACCCGGAACTGGTCGAGCTGGCCTCCCCCGCCTTCGGGGAGCGCGACCTGACCGCGGTCGACAACGACCTGACCCGGCAGCACGCGGGCGAGCCGATCGGCGAGCGGATCACCGTCTCCGGACGGCTCCTGGACCGGGCCGGCCGGCCGGTGCGCGGCCAGTTGGTGGAGATCTGGCAGGCCAACTCGGCCGGCCGCTACGCCCACCAGCGCGAGCAGCACGACGCGCCGCTGGACCCCAACTTCACCGGCGCCGGCCGCACGATCACCGACGACGACGGCTGCTACCGCTTCACCACGATCCAGCCGGGCCCCTACCCGTGGCGCAACCACGTCAACGCCTGGCGGCCGGCCCACATCCACTTCTCCGTCTTCGGCACCGCGTTCACCCAGCGGCTGGTGACGCAGATGTACTTCCCCAACGACCCGCTGTTCCCGTACGACCCGATCCTGCAGTCGGTGACGGACGACGCCGCCCGGCAGCGGCTGATCGCGACCTACGACCACAGTTTGTCGGTGCCGGAGTTCTCGCTCGGCTACCACTGGGACATCGTGCTCGACGGGCCGCACGCCACCTGGATCGAAGAAGGGCGCTGACCTGCCATGACGAAGATCGACACAAGCAGGCCGGAGAGCGTGCTGCCCACCCCGTCGCACACGGTCGGCCCGTTCTACGGATACGCGCTGCCCTTCCGCGGCGGCGAGGACATCGCCCCGCAGGGCCACCCGGACACGGTCACCGTGCACGGGTACGTCCTCGACGGCGCCGGCCGGCCGCTGCCGGACGCGCTGATCGAGCTGTGGGGCCCGGACCCGGACGGCAACCTGCCGACGGCCGACGGCTCGATGCGCCGGGACCCGGCGGCGGGCACGTATCTGGGGCGCAACGGCGTGGAGTTCACCGGCTGGGGCCGGATCCAGACCGACGCCGACGGGCACTGGTACGCGCGCACGCTGCGGCCCGGGGCGCGCGGGCGGAACGCGCCGTACGTGAGCGTGTGCGTGTTCGCGCGGGGACTGCTCACCCACCTGTTCACCCGGATCTACCTGCCCGGCGACGACGCGGCGCTGGCCGCCGACCCGCTGCTCGCCCGGGTGCCCGACGGGCGGCGCGCCACGCTGATCGCGGCCGAGGAGCGGCCGGGCACGTACCGTTTCGACATCCGCCTTCAGGGCGAGGGCGAGACGGTCTTCCTGGAGTACCAGTGACATCCGACGCCACCGACACCAGCCTGCTCGCCCCCGGGTGGACGGGCTCCCCGGCCGCCGAGGCGACCGGCAACCGCGCGTATCTGCGGGCGCTGCTGGACGCGGAGGCGGCGCTGACCCGCGCCCAGGCCACGCTGGGCCTGGCGCCCGAGGCGGCGGCGACGGCGGTCACCGAGGCCGCCGACCCGGACCGCTTCGACCCGGTCTCGCTCGCCGAGCGGGCGCGCGGCGGCGGCAACCCGGTGATCCCCCTGGTCGCCGACCTGACGAAGGCGGTCGGCGAGGAGTACGGCCCGTACGTGCACCGGGGGGCGACCAGCCAGGACATCATGGACACGGCCACCATGCTGGTCGCCGTGCGCGCCCTGGCGCCGGTCCTCGCCGACCTCGCCCGCACCGAGCGGGCGCTGGCCGCGCTGGCCGCCGCGCACCGGGAGACCGCGATGCCGGGGCGGACGCTGACCCAGCACGCCGTGCCGACCACCTTCGGGCTGAAGGCGGCCGGGTGGCGGTCGCTGGTGCTGGACGCCCGGGACCGGGTCGCGGCCGTCCGCGCGGGCCTGCCCGCCCAGTTGGGCGGCGCCGCCGGCACCCTCGCCGCGTTCGGCGCGTACGGCGCCGGGGACCCGACCGCGCTGCCGGGGGCGTACGCCCGTGAACTGGGCCTGGCGGAACCGCTGCTGCCGTGGCACACGCTGCGCACACCGGTCGCCGACCTCGCGGGCTGCCTGGCGTTCACCGCCGGGGCGCTGGGCAAGATCGCGGCGGACGTCCTCGCGCTCGGCCGGACCGAGACCGGCGAGCTGGCGGAGGGCAGCGGCGGCGGCTCGTCGGCGATGCCGCACAAGGCCAACCCCGTACGGTCCACGCTGATCGCGGCGGCGGCCCGGCGCGCACCGCAGCTCGCGGCGGTGCTGTACGGCGCGCTGGCCGCCGAGGACGAGCGGCCGGCCGGTGCCTGGCACGCCGAGTGGGAGCCGCTGCGCGACCTGCTCCGGCTGACCGGCGGCGCGGCCCGCGACGCCGCCGACCTCACCGAGGGCCTGAGCGTGCGCCCCGAGGCGATGCGCGCCCACCTCGGCCTCACCCACGGCCTGATCGTCTCCGAGCGGCTCTCCGCCGAACTGGCCCCGCTGCTCGGCCGCGCCCGCGCCAAGGCCCTCCTGACCGACCTGGCCCGGCGCACCTACACCGAGGGCCGGAGCCTCGGCGACCTCCTCGCCGAGGTCCCGGAGCTGACGGACGTGGACCTCGACGCCCTCACCGACCCCGCCCGTTACACCGGCAGCGCCGCTGCCCTGACCGACCGCGCACTGGAGCGACGTTGACCCTGCTCAATCACCGTACGGAAGGCCCCGCCACCGCTCCCCCGCTGCTGCTCGGGCCCTCGCTGGGCACCTCGTACGCCCTGTGGGACAAGGTGGCGCCCGAGCTGTCCATCGGGCACCGGGTGGTCCGCTGGGACCTGCCCGGGCACGGCGGTTCGGCGGCCGGCCTGATCGCCCCGGGCGCGACCGTCGGCGACCTGGCCGGCCTGGTGCTGGCGCTGGCCGACTCGCTGAGCGCGGAGCGGTTCGCGTACGCGGGCGTGTCGCTGGGCGGGGCGGTCGGCCTGCACCTGGCCGCCCACCACCCCGAGCGGCTCACCTCACTGGCGGTGATCTGCTCCTCGGCCCACTTCAACGGCTCCAAGCCCTGGCGGGAACGGGCCGAGCTGGTACGCCGGGAGGGGCTGGCGAAGCTCGCGGAGAGCGCGAACGACCGCTGGTTCACGCCCGGGTTCACCGTCCCCGAGCTGGTACGGGACCACCGGGAGGCCGACCCGGAGGCGTACGCCGCCTGCTGCGACGCGCTGGCCGCGTTCGACCTGCGCGACCGGCTCGCCGGCATCTCCGTGCCCACGCTGCTGATCGCCGGCCGGGACGACCCGGCGACCCCGCCCGCGCACCTGCGGGAGATCGCCGACGCGGTGCCGGACGCCACCTTGGTGGAGATCCCGGGCGCCTCCCACCTGGCGCCCGCCGAACGCCCCGAGGCGGTGCTCACCGCGCTGCGGAGCCACTTCGGCGGGGGTGCCAAGCGGGGCATGGCGGTCCGGCGGGAGGTGCTCGGCGACGCGCACGTGGACCGGGCGCAGTCCCGGCAGACCCCGTTCACGGCCCGGTTCCAGGACTTCATCTCGCGCTACGCCTGGGGCGAGATCTGGACCGACGAGACCCTCTCGCGCCGGGAGCGCAGCCTGATCACGCTGACCGCGCTGGTCGCCCACGGGCACTACGAGGAGCTGGCCATGCACGTCCGCGCGGCCCGCCGCAACGGACTCACGCCGGACGAGATCGGCGCCGCGCTGCTCCAGACGGCGGTGTACTGCGGCGTCCCGGCGGCCAACTCGGCGTTCGCCACGGCGCAGCGGGTGCTGGCCGAGGAGGACGGTGCCTAGGTGTTTCCTTCGGATCATACGGTCGCGGCTTGCTGAAACGTTGTCTGAGCGCGTGCTGCCGGGGCCCCGGTCTCAAGGAAGGTCCGGCGGAAAACGCCAGCTCGGGACATGGCCTTTGACCTGTCATGTCAGAGCGTGTCCTTCGACCTGTGTTCGGAGTGGAACGAGGCGGCCATCAGGGCGGCGGCGAACGACGGCACCGCGTCCTCGCCACACCGGGGACGTGCTCACCGTAGACGGCCCGGTCCGCAGCGATCGAGCGCGGCACGAACCCGGTTGAGGCCCTCCCCTCTCCAGTGGTCCCGGTCGGGCATCTGGTCGTCCCGGCGCCAGCGCCAGGCGGAGAACAGCGCCCAGTTCAGGGCGCGGCACCGGTGGATCAGGTCCTGGTCGGCCCCCGCGTAGTGCTGTCCCACGTCTTCGGGCGCATGGGCGAGGTCGAACTCGACCGGCCCACGGCAGCAGGTGGCGAGGTCCACGAAGAGCGGCCCTCTCCTCGTGTTGAGGAGGTTGCCCGGGTGAGGCTCGCCGTGCAATAGCTGGTCGTCGGTTGTGGCGCTGCTGATCGCGGCGCTCAGTCCACTGAGCGTGTCGCTGAGGAAAGACCGGTCGGAAGCGGGCAGTTCGGGAGACCGCTTCGGGTCGTCGACTTCTCTCAGTGCCACGGCGACTCGGTCGGTGACATGCGGTGCGTCCAGATCGATCCGCCGCAGGGCGGCATGATGCCGCAGGAACACGTGTGCGTAGTCGGCCGGCGCGATCTGCGATCCCACGGGTTCGTAGTAGGTCCAGAGCGAGAGAGCGAAGGCATCACGCACATGGACCCGGGGTTCGACCCGACGCTGCAGCTCGGCCACCGGCGTGCCGACGCCGGTGAGCCGGCGAGCGACTTCCACTTCGAACTCGGAATCCGCCAGGTGCCCCAACGGTGCGACCCGAACCAGAACATCGCAAGGAACCAGGCGGAGCACAACGCGGTCCGAGTTGTGGACGACGATCGCATCGTCGGCCTGAAGGCCCAGCTCCGAAGCGGTCGCCCGTCCTGCCGCGACCGCGCGGTGGAGTTCCGATGGCTCCATACCGTTCTCCCTCATGGTCGAGTCACACATGTCCGGGGTCGGCGGCGATGCCCCCGATGTGTTCGTGATGTCGAGCGGGAACGGCTGCGGCCGTCAGTTTAGGGCCGCCACGGCGCGCAGGGCCGTCTCCGCTCGGGTCGCCAGGCCGTCGGCGCCGCAGGTGCGGGCGAGGGCCAAGGCGTGGTTGAGGTCCTCCGCCGAGCGGGCGGCGATGCCGTACTCGACGCGGGCGGCGGCGTGCTCGTACTGGCACGGTGAGGCTTCCAGGTGGGCCACCGCCTCGGCGGCCAAATCGACCGCGCGCCGGCCGGTCGCCAGGGCGGCGGCGCAGCGCAGGGCCTCGCCCTTCGCGGTGGCGGTGCCGAACCGCTCGGCCCGGCGGCGGGCGTCGGAGAGCAGCCGGGCGGCGCGGGCCGGGTCCTGCGGCGCGAGGGCGCGGGCGAGGTCGACCGCCCAGGGGACCACCACCGGGTTCAGGTGGCCCCGCGCGGCGGCGGCCTTCTCCGCGTCCTCCAGTTCGTTGACACCGTCCTCGGTGCGGCCGACGGCGAGCAGCAGTCTGCCCCGGACGGAACGGGGGTCGGGCAGCACGATCGTGGACGGGTACGGCGGGGCGAAGTCGTACTGCTCGGCGACGGCCCAGGCTTCCTCGACCCGGCCGCGGGCGAGCAGCGTGTCGACCAGGTTGCAGGTCGCCGACCAGTACAGCGGCAGGCCCCGGCCGACCCGCTCGGCCAGCCGCAGCGACTCCCGCAGGGACGCCTCGGCCGCGTCGAGCCGGCCCCGCCGGCGCCGGCCGAGCCCGATGTAGGCGTGGGCGAGGGCGAGGTGGCCGCCGCTCCAGCCCGCCGTCTCGTACGCGCGCAGGGCCTCGGCGAAGAGTGCCTCGGCGCGGTCCAGACGGTCGGTGTAGGCGTAGGCGCTGGCCAGCATCATCAGCAGTTCCAGGCCCCACTCGGTGTCGGTCCAGCCGAGGCCCGGCGCGAGGCGGCCGTCGACCAGGGCGCGGTCGCACAGGGCGGCGACCTCGTCGGCGTCCTCGCCGTGGGTCATGGCGTCGAAGGCGCGCAGGATCAGCAGGGCGCGTTCGGCGTTGTCCCGGCCGGTGCAGGTGCGGGCGAGCGCGGCGAGGCGCTCGGAGCGGCCGGGCGAGACGTCCTCACCGGCGTGGATGCCCTCCCACATGTACTGCACCGCCCGGAGCCGCAGGTGGGCGGGGCCGGGCGGATGCAGCGCGGCCTCGGCCTCGACGGTGCGGACGGCCTCCTCCAACTGGTCGTTGTGCAGCAGGGCCTGGGAGAGGCGGACCACGGCGTCGACCCGGGCGTCGCCTTCCAGACCCGGCATGTCCAGGGCGGTGCGCAGGTGCCGGATGGTCGTGGCGGGCGCGGTGAGCAGGGTGGCGCAGCCCAGCTCGTACAGCACGTGGGCGTGGGCCTCGGGCGGCGGCGGCTCCTCCAGGGCCCGTTCCAGGCAGCGGCGGGCGGCGTCGGGGGCGCCGACGGCGAGGTGCTCGCGGGCGGCCTCGCGCAGTTGCTCCACGAGTTCCGCGTCGTCGTCCGGGTGGACCTGGAGCAGATGCCGGGAGGCCGCGGCGGCGCCGAGCCCGGACGGAGTCGGTGACGAGCTGGGCGGCTATGCCGTGCATGGCGCGGCGCAGCGCGTCGGGTATGGACTCGTAGACCGCGGTGGCGATCAGCGGGTGGACGAACTCCAGGTCGTCGGCGCCCTGTCCGGTGGCCGGGTCGGGTTCGGTGAGGATGCGGGCGCCGCGCAGCAGTTCGGCGCAGCGCACGGCCTCGGCGCGGTCCAGGGTGGCGAGCCGGGCCACCATGTCGATGGTGATGCCGGTGCCGAGGACGGCGGCGGCCAGGGCGAACTTGGTGGCGTGCATGCCGAGTTCCTCCAGGCGGGCGACGAGGCCGCCGCCGCGCGCGGCGCGGTTCAGCTCGCGCAGCTCCGGGGCGTTGGCCTCGACGGGTCCGAGGCCGCTGTCGCGGACCTTGGCGAGGAGTTCGACGGTGTCGTAGGGGTTGCCGCCGGTGACGGCCCACACCTCGCGGCAGAACGGGGCGTCGGCGCCGGGGCCGAGGGTGGCCCGGGTCAGGCCGGCGGTGGCCTCGGGGGTGAGGACGCTGAGCGTGGCGGTGCGGGCGTCGGTGGCGCGGACCGCCGCGTCGAGGTACCGGGCGCTGTCCTCGGTGACGTCGTCGGGGCGGTAGGCGATCACGACCAGCACGGGCAGGTCCCGCAGGTGCTCGGCCAGCGCGGCGAGCCAGCGCAGCGTCTCCTGGTCCGCCCAGTGCACGTCGTCGACGAGCAGCACCAGCGGGCCGTCCCGGTCGGTGAGCCCGCGGACCACGGCGACCAGGCCGTCGCACACGCCCTGCGGATCGGCCTGCCGCTCGCCGGGCTCGGCGATGCCGAGGGCGGGGCCGGCGATGTCGTACCAGTCGCCGAGGTGGTCGCGGGCGTCCTCGGGGTGCAGGGTGATCAGCGCGGGCTGGAGCAACTGCCGTACCACGTTGTACGGGACGCTGCGCAGGGTCTCGCCGCCGCGTGCGGACCAGACCGGGAGGTCGCGGGCCTCGGCGGTGCGGCGGGTCTCGGCCAGCAGCGCGGTCTTGCCGAGGCCGGCCTCGCCGCGCAGGGCCAGCAGGGCGCCGGGGGACGAGGGGTCCGCGCAGAGGGCGTCGACCGCCCGCGTGACCGCGGCGATCTCGGCGTCGCGCTCCCACAGGGAAGCGGAGGCGGCGACCGGGGGCCGTACCTCTGTCATCCTGCTACCTCCCCTAGTCGCCCGGATGACGTACCGCCGCCGAGCCTAGCCGTCCGGGCGTCGCGGTGGCGTGTTGACGTCATATGTCTTGCCTTCCCGGGTGACATGGGGTAGCGGGGCGCGGACGGGGGTGCCGGGGTCCCCAACGGCACTTTTTTCGGCGCCTCTTGGCGGACGGCCGGAGGCGTCTTCTCCGTGGTGGGCGGGGGTGCGGGCGGGTCGGACCCGGGGGCGGGCCCGGTCCCTCTCATACGGCTTTCACCGACGCCTCATACGGTGGGGACATGACGCAGGAGACTCCTCCCGGGTGGTACCCGGACCCCGGGCAGAAAAGTGACGGTCCCGCCACCGAGCGCTGGTGGGACGGCAGGGCGTGGACGGACCGGGTCCGCCCTGCGGGGACTCCGCCGACGGCGACGGCGGCGGGGGACACGGGCGAGGCGGCGCCTTCGGACGGCGCGATGCCTTCGGCTGGCGCCGCCGGTGGGGGTGGGGCCTCGGGTGCAGACGGGTCCGCGGGTACGGACAGGTCCGCAGGTACCGACGGGTCCGCAGGTACGGACAGGTCCGCGGGTACGGACGGGTCCGCGGGTACGGACGGCGCCTCCGCCGCACCGGACGGGCGAGCGCCCGGACCGGACGCGGGCGCGGGCGCGGGCGCGCCGCCCGCGCAGTCGTGGGCCTCCCCGCAGCCGCCTCCGGCGCTTCCCTACGGCCAGCCACCGGCCGCCCCCGGGCAATCCCCGGCCGCCCCGGGCCAGCAGCCGTCGCAGCCCGGGTACTTCGAGCCGTACCCCAGCGGCGGCACGGCGGGACAGCCGCCGGTCTACCCGGGCTACGGCGCCTACCCGGGCTACCCGGCCCAGCCGCCCGCGAAGAAGCGGCGGGGGGTGCGGACCGGAATAGCCGTGGCCGTGGCGGCCGTCGTGCTGGCGGGCGTGGGCGTCGGGGTGACCGTGGTGGCCAACGACGACGGCGACGGCTCGGGCAACGACCGGGCCGCCTCGCCGCAGCAGACCCAGGGCGGCCCCGGCGGCGGCGGGGGCGGGCCGGAGAACCCGTTCGGCGGCAACGGAGGCGGGGGCAACGGAGGCGGCGGGAACGGCGGCGGTGGGAACGGCGGCCAGGACGGGCAGTCGCCCGGCCCCCGGCAGTCGGAGCCGCCGAAGATCGAGAGCGGTTCCGTGCCGGACGCCGTCAGCGGCATCAGCCTGCCGGTGCCGGACGGCTGGTACGGCCAGGAACTCACCGTCGGCGCCCAGCTCTCGTCGAAGCAGAGCTACAAGTGCCCCGGCGACACCTCCGCCACCTGCACCAAGGGCGGCGCCTACTCGGCACCCGCGATGGTGCTGGGCACCAAGGGCGACACCGCCGAGGAGGTCGCGAAGGCGGACATCGCGGCGAACGCCGAGGAGTCCTACGGCGGCAAGAGCTACGGTTCGATCACCTCCCACGAGGTGCTGTCCTCCAAGGCGGTCACCGTCGCCGGGCAGAAGGGCTACCAGGTCCGCTGGAAGGCCGTCACCAGCAAGGGCGCCGACGGTTACGTCGAGTCGCTCGCCTTCCCCTCCCCCGCCAACCCCGACCGGATCGTGGTCGTCCGGTTCGGCGTCGACGTGGGCGAGAAGCAGTCCGTCATCGACGAGATCACCAACGGCATCAAGAAGTCGTCGGCCGGCACCGGCAGCGGACAGGACGTGTAACTCCTGCCCTAGGGACACCACCGGGGCCGACGACCGTGAGACGGCCCCGGTGGCTTCAACGACGGTCACGAGCCGCGCGCGGCACCAGCGGTGCGTCCATCGGCCACGCCGTCTCCTGATCCGCCAGTACGTGCACGCCTGCCGCGATCAGACGCGCCACCGTCAGCGGCGCGCACAGCTCGCCGACGGAGGCCATCGGCACGGACCAGTACGAGGCGATGCCGTGCTCCGGGAACCGGGTCGCGGACGGGTGCGGGACCCCCAGGTAGGCGTTGCGGCCGAGGCATTCGACGTCGTCCTTGCGCCAGTCGTCGGCGGCGTCGTGCCAGGTGCGCGGGACGCTTGCCGGGACGAGGACGTAGTAGCGGGGGCCGTGCATGTCGCAGATCACCGGGCTGCCGTCGAGGGCGTCGGCGAGGAAGGCGTCGGCGTCCGTCGGGTCGGTGCTGGCGGCGAGGGCCTGGACGAGCCGGCCGGGAAGGCGGATCGCGGAGAACAGGTCGCCGAGGGGGAACAGGGCGACTCCGTGGCGGATCCACTCGGTGCGGGCGTGCCGGGGTGAGGGGTGGGTGGACAGCAGCCACGCCTCGACGGTGAGTTGCCGGTCGGCGGTGGTGTGCGCGAGGGCGCCCGGTTCTGCCTCGACTCGCTGTGCGGCCGGGAAGTCGCGGTCCTCGGGTGTGCTCGGCATGACGGGTGCCTCCACGGCGGGTGTGCTGTGTCTCACACACGCGACCGTAGGGTCTCCGACCAGCTCGGAACAGGCACGTTCCGTGACCGTCGCGCCCCTTCGCGCTCGGCGACGGACACGGAACGTAGCCGTCAGTGAGTGCCGAAGAAGGCGGCCAGCTCCCGTTCCCGCGAGGTGATCCGTCGCCGCTTGCTCTTCCGTAACGCGTCATGGAACGTGTCCGCCGCCATCCGCTGATGCCTCAGCCACTCCGGGGTCTCCCGCATCAACGACCACAGGATCCCCGTGGCCTCGTCGGGCGACCTCGTCAGCAGATGCGCCTGGGCCACATCCAGCAGATGTCGCCGCATGAACAGGCGTCCTTGCCTGCCCGAAGCGACCGGCAGGCGCTCCGACAGACGCAGCACCCGGTCCGGGCGGTCGGCCACCAACTGGTTCTCGATCCCCTGGAACGCGACCGTACGCCAGTCGAACCGCCCCCACGACGACACCGCCACCGCCTGCCCGGTTCCCAGCGCGGCACCCGCCGTACGGCCGAGCCGCAGGATCTCCCGCGCCTCCGCCGGACGGTTGTTCCGCGCGGCCGCCGCGCTGCCGTGGATCAAGAGCTTCCCCCACGCCCCCAGCGTGTGCCGCGTCGCCCGGGAGATACGCGGTTCCACCGCATCCGCCGTCGCGATGCTCACCTGCTCGGCCTCGTCCAGGCGCCCCTGACGCATCAGCAGCCAGCCCTGCTGGTACACGGCCGCCGCGACGCCCTCCATGTCGCCCACCTGCACGGCGTCGGCGATCGCGTCCCGCAGCGCTGTGTGCGCGAGGTCGTAGGCCCGGACCTGCGTGAGGTAGCGGCCGGCCATCTGGAGCACGTCGGACCGGATACGGAGGGCCTCGGCATGCTCCGTACCGTTGTCGAAATGAGCGACCGCGGCGTGGGTGGCGTGGACCAGGTCGGGGAGGACCCGGGCCACGTAGCCGTACTGGTCGCGGTGGTAGGCCGTGCCGACCTCGGCGGCGGTGGAGCGGAGCCGCTCCAGATCGGGCTCCGTGCCGACGGGGCAGGTGAGGCGCCCGGAGAAGGTGACCGGTGGTGCGATGGCCTGCCGAAGCGGCATCAGGTCGAGGTTGTCGTCGTCCCGGCGCGTGGTGGCGTGCGGGGCGCCCGATTCGAACAGGGCGCTCGTACGGACGCCGAGGGCACGCGCGAGCGCGTGATAGGTGTCGAGGCGTGCGACCCCGCCCCTCTCGATCTTCTTCACCACGCCAAGGCTGAGACCTGCTCGTTCGGCGAGGTGCTCCTGCGTGAGGCCGGCCGTGAGGCGCAGTTCCTTGAGGTGGGCTCCCGGGTGGGGCCGGGCCGTGTCTGCGGGCTCGGTCATGCTGGGCTCCGTTCTGACCTGGAGACTCAGAACGCTACTCCGCTCCGGCGGCGGAGGATCGACGGTTGTGCCCCCTGCGCCTGGGGTGCTTCGTGTGCCGGCCGGGTGGGCCGCCCCTCCGCTCAAGGGGTGGCCCACCCGGCCGGGGGGTGCGCGCCGCCCCCGTCCCCACGGTGCGGCGCGGACAGGTCACCGTCCAGTCATCCCATGGACGGCGGCCTGCGTCTTAGGTGAGGCCCAGGGCGGGCAGCACCACGGCCTCCACGAAGCGGACCAGGTAGTCACCGTCGGCGTACTCGCCCTCGATCACCGGCCTGACCCGCAGGACGCCGAACATCTGGGCCGGTACGTACTCCAGCGCCGGGTGGTCGGCGGGGACCTCGCCCCGCTCGACGCCGCGCCGCAGGATCTCCCGCAGCGAGGCGATCTCCGGTTCCACGATCGCCTCGTGCAGCGCCAGCTTCAGCTCCGGGTCCTGGACGACCGCGTGGCCGAGCGCCTGGAGCAGCCGGCTGTCCTTGCCGGACCACTCCCCCGCCGCCCGGGCCGCCTGCCGCAGGTCCTCGGCGAGCGAACCGGTGTCGATGCCCGCGAAGCGTACCTGCCGGCGTGAGCGCAGGGCCGCCGCCACGAACTGCGGCTTGGTCTTCCACTGCCGGTAGAGCGTGGACTTGCTGCACCGGGTGCTGGCGGCGATGCCCTCCATCGTCACGGCGTCGTAGCCGCACTCGCGGATCTGCTCGACGACCGCGTCGAAGAACTCCTGCTCACGCTCGGGCGTCAGCTTGGAGCGGCGCGAGGCCCCGGCCGGCTCCGGCCGGTCGTCCGCGGCCCGCGGCGTCGTCATCGGTGCTGCCCCTCGCTCGGATCCGGATGCGGCGGTCAAGCCCGTAACTCCCCCCGTGGGTCAAGTGTGTCATCAGCCATCGATACGCCAGTGTACCGGTACCCGGGCGTATCGGTACACTGACGTATCGGAACGAAATCGTATCGATGAGTCAGATCACCGCACGCACCACCGTCAGCGAAGGGGCCGGGGGATGAATGCCCGCACCGAGCCTGCAGAAGCGGAAACGGAGCCGGACGCACCGGCCCGTCCGCCACTGGTCCGAGAACTCCTGCTCGTAGCGGGACTCTTCCTCGTCTACAAGTTCGGGCGGCAGCTCGCGACCGGCCACACCGCGGAGGCGTTCGGCAACGCCCGGCACGTGTGGCACCTGGAGCGGTGGCTGCACCTGCCCGGGGAGGGCGCGGTCCAGTCCCTGCTGCTCCACGGTGACGTGCTGGTGCACGTGGCGAACACGTACTACGCCACCGTGCACTTCCCGGCCACCGCCGGCTTCCTCGTCTGGCTCTATCTGCGCCGGCCCGTGCACTACGTGTGGTCCCGGCGGGTACTGGCCGCGGTGACCGGCGCGGCGCTGGTGCTGCACCTGGCCTTCCCGCTCGCGCCGCCCCGGATGCTGGGCGCGACCGGGCTGGTGGACACCGCGCGGGTGTACGGGCCGTCGGTGTACGGGCCGCCGCGCACGGACTCGCTGTCGAACCAGTTCGCCGCGATGCCGTCGCTGCACTTCGGCTGGGCCCTGATGGTGGCGATCGGCCTGATCGCCGCCACCCGCTCCCGCTGGCGCTGGCTGTGGCTGCTGCATCCGCTGCTGACCCTGCTGGTGATCGTCGGCACCGCGAACCACTACTGGCTGGACGTCCTCGTGGCCTCCGCGCTGCTCGGCCTCGCGCTGGCGCTGATACGGGTGCCGCGCCGCGCCCGGGCCACGGCGCCGCCGCCCGGACCGCCCCGCTGGGCGCGCGAGCCGCGGCCGGCCGAGCGGCGCCGCCTGGTGGGGGCGGGCCGATGAGCGCCGCCCTGGTCGCCGTGGTCCTGTCGCTGGTCTCCGCCGTCGCCTACGCCGCCGCGGCCGTCGCCCAGGAACGGCTGGCCGCCCGGCGTCCGGGCACCGGCCTGGCGAAGCTGCTGGCCGGCGGCGCCTGGTGGTGGTCGGTGACGCTGAACGCGTCGGCCGCGCTGCTGCACGTGGTGGCCCTGAAGTACGGCCCGCTCACCGTGGTGCAGCCGCTGGGCGCGCTGACCCTGGTGGCGGCGGTGCCCCTGGGGGCGCGGCTCGCGGGCCGCCGGGTCGGCTCGGTGGAGTGGCGGGGCACCGGACTGACCCTGCTCGGGCTGGGCGCGCTACTGCTCACGGCCTCCGGTCCGGCCCCCGACGACGTGCTGAGCGGGCCGGAGGCGCTGGCGGTGTCCGGGGTGACGGCGGTGCTGATCGGCACGCTGTCCCGGCCCGGGGCGCGGCCGGGGCTGCGGCACGCCACCGCGTCCGGCGTCGCCTCCGGGGTCGCCTCGGCGCTCACCCAGACGGTGACGGTGGCCGCGACCGACCGTTCGGGTCCACTGCTCAGTGTCCAGGTCGTCGGGGTGGCGGTGCTGGTGGCGGCCTTCGCGGTCGGCGGGCTGCTGCTGTCGCAGACGGCGTACCGGGGCGGCCTCGGCGCGCCGCTGGCGGTGGTGACGCTGGCCAACCCGGTGGCCGCCGCGGTGATCGGCGTCGCCCTCCTCGGCGAACGCCTCCGCGGCGGCGCGGCCGGTGTCCTGCTCGCCCTGACCGGCGCGGCGCTGGCCGCCTGGGGCGTACTCCTGCTGACCCGGGCGACCCCGCGGGCCGCGCCCGAGTCCCAGCCCGGCACCGCGACGCCGCAGTCCGTGTTCGACGCCGTGACGCCGCAGTCCCCACCCGGCACCGCGACGCCGCAGTCCGTGTTCGACGCCGTGACGCCGCAGTCCCCGCCCGGCACCACGACGCCCCCGCCGCCCCCGGCACCGGACCAGTCGCCGGTCACCGCACCGCACCGCGTCGTCCTGCCGGGCCCCACGCCCGCGCCGGTCCCGGCGCCCGCGTCGACCGCCGTCGCCGCCCCGCTCCCCCTTCCGAGGCAGCAGCCGCCCAGGCAACCGGAGCCGGGGCGGCTCACCGCGCTGTAGCGCCCCGTCGTCAGTCCGTGACGATCGCCGGGTCGCTCACCCCCGGCCGCCCGTTCTCCACATGGCCGGCGAAGCGCCGCAGGAAGGTCGGGTCGGTCTCGGAGGTGACCGTCAGGTCGTACCAGCGGTGGCTCGCCGTGAGGTCGACGGTGTGGCGGACGGTGGCGCCGGGGCGCACGGTGATGGTCCGGCGCCGGCCGCCGTACGCGTCGGCGAGGCGGAGGCGGACCGTGCGGGAGCCGCGGTGGGTGAAGGTCAGCTCGATGTCGTCGCGCACGTGCCGCGCGGTGACCTCGGGCGCGGTGGTGCCGGCGGCGGCGCGGAAGGCGCGCAGGAAGCCGTTCGGGCCGTGCACGGTGAGGTCGTGGACGCCGCCGGAGTGCGCCGCGTTCCAGGTGTCCGAGATCCGCTTGCCCGCCTCGGTGGTGTACGTCCAGGGCCCGTCCGTGCGGTTGCCGGAGGTGACGAGGAACGCGGCGCCGGCCTGGGCGCCGGAGGCGAAGGTGAGCGTCAGTTCGCCGGTCGCCGGGTCCGCCGAGCCGTCGACCAGCGGCGCGTACCGCAGCGGCCGGGCGGGGCGCAGGCCGCGCTCCTGCCGGGGCATGTCCGGGTCGGCCGGGGGCGTCGGGCGGTAGTCGGGGTGGCGGTCGCGGTCCTGCGGCGCGTACTCACCGGTGCCGGGCAGCCGGGCCGGTGAGCTGTCCTTGCGCGAGAAGTCGAAGGCCGAGGTCAGGTCGCCGCAGATGGCCCGCCGCCACGGGGAGATCTGCGGTTCGCGCACCCCGAAGCGGCGTTCCATGAAGCGCACGATCGAGGTGTGGTCGAAGGTCTCGGAGCAGACGTAACCGCCCTTGCTCCAGGGCGAGACGACCAGCATCGGCACCCGCGGGCCCAGTCCGTAGGGGCCGGCGGCGTAGCGGGAGCTGCCCGGGAAGACGTCGAGGGAGACGTCGACCGTGGAGCGGCCCCGCGCCTCGGAGGTGGGCGGCAGCGGCGGTACGACGTGGTCGAAGAAGCCGTCGTTCTCGTCGTAGGTGATGAACAGGGCCGTCTTCGCCCACACCTTGGGGTTGGAGGTGAGCGCGTCCAGGACCTGGGCGATGTACCAGGCGCCGTAGTTGGACGGCCAGTTGGAGTGCTCGGAGAACGCCTCGGGCGCGGCGATCCAGGACACCTGCGGCAGCCTGCCGGCCTTCACGTCGGCGCGCAGCAGGTCGAAGTAGCCGTCGCCGTTCTTGACGTCGGTGCCGGTGCGGGCCTTGTCGTACCAGGGGTCGCCCGGCCGGGCATTGCGGTACTTGTTGAAGTACAGCAGGGAGTTGTCGCCGTAGTTGCCGCGGTAGGCGTCGGGGATCCAGCCCCAGGAGCCCTCGGCGTCGAGGCCGTCGCCGATGTCCTGGTAGACCTTCCAGGTGATCCCGGCCCGCTCCAGGCGCTCGGGGTACGTCGTCCAGTCGTAGCCGAGTTCGTCGTTGCCGAGGACCGGGCCGCCGCCCTTGCCGTCGTTGCCGGTGTGGCCCGACCACATGTAGTAGCGGTTGGGGTCGGTGGAGCCGATGAACGAACAGTGGTAGGCGTCGCACACGGTGAACGCGTCGGCGAGGGCGTAGTGGAAGGGGATGTCCTCGCGGGTCAGGTACGCCATGGTGGTGGTGCCCTTGGCGGGCACCCACCGGTCGTACTTGCCGCCGCGGTACGCCTGCTGCCCGTCGGGCCAACTGTGCGGCAGGCCCTCCAGGAACTGCATGCCGAGGTCGTCGGCGTCCGGGTGGAAGGGCAGCACCTCGGTGCCGTCGGCCTTGGTCTGGTGCCAGACGGACTTGCCGCTGTCCAGGGTGACCGGCCGCGGGTCGCCGAAGCCGCGGACGCCGCGCAGCGCGCCGAAGTAATGGTCGAAGGAACGGTTCTCCTGCATGAGGACGACGATGTGCTCGACATCCTCGATCGACCCGGTGCGGTGGTTGGCGGGGAGCGCGGCGGCCCGCTCGATGCTCGCCGACAGGGCACTGAAGCCCGCGGTGGCGCCCGCGAGCTGGAGGAATCGTCGCCGGTTGACTTCGGGCATGGGAACTGGCCTCTCGCCTGGGGGGTTGTTCGGCGGCCGGTGATCGTGCCGGGACGCGCGCAAGGAGTGTTCCAGGGGCACGGAACGGCAGGGAAGGGCCGGATGGCGCCCGTGTGAAGCTCGCCCGTACGCCGGGTGGGGGCGCGCGGGCGTACACCTGTGCCGGGGCCGCCGACCGGCCTGCGGAGCCGTGGGGGCTGAACCGTTTCCCCGCTCACACCGTTGTCGCTGTCGTGCACAGCGCGGGGCGGGGGCCGGCCGACGGCTCCGCCCCGTCTTCCGAGAAGGGGGAGTTCCCATGAAGCGCATCGCACGACGGGCCGTGCTGGCCGGGCTGTCGTCCGCCGCCCTGCTGACGTCGCTCAGCCTCGGGGCGACGAACGCCGCCGCGATCAACGAGGTGCCCTGCGGGTCCGAATTCCTGAAACTCCAACTGCACTACAGCGGTGGCGGCTGGTTCGACCGGTGCTACGCCAACGCGGGCCAGGTCACCCTCGACACTTCCGGCAGCCTCTGGGTCACCAAGATCGAGACCGGGAACAACATGATGCAGTGGTACGGGGACGGGCGGTGGCAGCCCGCGGTACCGATCGCCAAGTGGACGACGTACACCTGGCCCAGCTTCCCGGACGGGGTCAAGATCGAACGCATCAACATCACCGCGAACGTCCACTGAGGCGGGGACGGGGACCAAGGGGTTTCCGTCCCACGGAGGGTGTGGGCGGGGCGGAGGCGGCGTCGTCATGGCGGTCCCGACGGCCGACCCGGGGGCCTTGAGGGAGGACGGCCTCCTCAGCCCCGCGCGAGGCCGTCCTGACGCGTCTGCAGCACCGGTGCGAGCTGCCGTGCCGCGTCGGCGCCCTAGGCCGAGCGCACGTCGGCCAGGAGGGCGTCCGGGAGGGCCGGGACGTCGAGGTCCGGAAGGCCGGCGCGGGCGAGGCGTACCCCGCGCTCACCGAGCGGGTGACCCAGGTGCCCACCTCGGTAAGGACCTCCTCCCGCCCACGGCCGGTGCGTTCCAGCAGCAGGGCGGCCTCGTACTCGTTCGTGAACAGCCAAAAGGTTGGCGATCCGGTCGTGGAGCGACTGGTCCGCGAACCGGCCGGGGAAGACCATGAGATGGTCCGTGGCGATGGATCCGGTCACCGCGATACGCACGTCGGTGCTCCTGTCGAAGGGGGACGGGGTCAGAGTCCGGCCACTGTCCGGAGCCGGTCGGTGCGGTCGGTGCGTTCCCAGGTGAAGTCCGGCAGCTCGCGGCCGAAGTGGCCGTAGGCCGCGGTCCGGGCGTAGATCGGGCGGAGCAGGTCCAGGTCGCGGATGATGGCGGCCGGGCGGAGGTCGAAGACCTCGTCGATGGCCTGCTCGATCTTCTCCGTCCCGACCTTGTGGGTGCCGAAGGTCTCCACGAAGAGGCCGACCGGCTCGGCCTTGCCGATCGCGTACGCCACCTGCACCTCGCAGCGCGAGGCGAGCCCCGCGGCAACGACGTTCTTGGCGACCCAGCGCATCGCGTACGCCGCCGAACGGTCCACCTTGGAGGGGTCCTTGCCGGAGAAGGCGCCGCCGCCGTGCCGGGCCATGCCGCCGTACGTATCGATGATGATCTTGCGGCCGGTGAGGCCGGCGTCGCCCATCGGGCCGCCGATCTCGAAGCGGCCGGTGGGGTTGACCAGCAGGCGGTAGCCCTCGGTGTCCAGCTTGATGCCCTCGTCGAGCAGGGCCTTCAGCGCCGGCTCCACCACGGACGCGCGGATGTCGGGGGCCAGCAGCGAGTCCAGGTCGATGTCGGAGGCGTGCTGGGAGGAGACGACGACCGTGTCCAGACGGACCGCCTTGTCGCCGTTGTACTCGATGGTGACCTGCGTCTTGCCGTCCGGGCGCAGGTAGGGGATGGTGCCGTTCTTGCGGACGTCCGACAGCCTTTGCGACAGGCGGTGCGCGAGGAAGATCGGCAGCGGCATCAGCGTCGGTGTCTCGTCCGTCGCGTAACCGAACATCAGGCCCTGGTCGCCGGCGCCCTGCTGGTCCAGCTCGTCCTCGTCGCCCTCGACCCGGGTCTCGTACGCCGTGTCGACGCCCTGCGCGATGTCCGGTGACTGGGCGCCGATCGCCACCGACACGCCGCAGGAGGCGCCGTCGAAGCCCTTCTTGGAGGAGTCGTAGCCGATCTCCAGGATCTTGCCGCGGACCAGGGACGCGATGTCCGCGTACGCCGTGGTGGTGACCTCTCCGGCCACCTGCACGAGGCCGGTCGTGATCAGTGTCTCGACGGCGACCCGCGACGAGGGGTCCTCCCGCAGCAGCGCGTCGAGGACGGTGTCACTGATCTGGTCAGCGATCTTGTCGGGGTGGCCTTCGGTCACGGACTCCGAGGTGAACAGGCGACGGGGCATGGCTCTCCACGGTCTCAGCGGATCAGGGGGCTGTCTTTCGCCATCATGTGCGGCCGCATGGGGCTGGGCCTCCATGAAAGGAGCGCCCGCCAGTGCATCGCTGGGAGACCGGTGGTTGCGTGGTGGGGCGGCGGGATCCAGGAGCCATCGCCCTCGGGCTGCCGTGCCGCTCCGGGCGTGATCGACGGCCCTCGCCTACGGACGGATCAGCTCCGTTCCGCTGTCGCCTCGAAGCCGCTCGGCAGGGGCGCGTTGAGCACGGCCAACGCCACCGATACGAGCAGCTCGCGCTCGGCGTCGGCGAGCCGGGGCGAGGGAGGTGTCGTGTCCGGCCCGGAGAGCAGGTCGGCCGCGGCGCCGGAGCGCTGCCGCATGGCGTGCATCGACATGATGCCCGCCCGCACCGCGCCGAGCGCGCATCTGCTGCGCAGTCTCATCGCCGGGTCGTCACCGCCGGCGACGAGCCGGTCGAGCCGGCCGAGCCGGCGGCCGAGGCCGTGACGGTCGACCATCACGCGCAGCGCGGTGGGCTCGGCGGCGATGGCCTGCAGCGTGCGACCGCTGTCGTCCAGCACGGAGATGATGCCGCGGACCAGCTCCTCCTGGCCGAGCCTGGCGCCCTCGGCCTGCTCGGCGAACCGGTCCAGGGCCTCCAGCACCGGGCCCACCAGAGCCGAAAGCAGCTCTTCCTTGGCCGGGAAGTGGTAGTAGAGCGCCGAACTGCTCATTCCGAGGTGTTGCGCGAGGTCGCGCATCGAGGTTCCGGCGTAGCCGTGCTCGGCGAACAGCGTGGTCGCGGCGTCGAGGATCCGCTGCCGGGTGACGTGGGCGGTACTTCCGGCGATCCGGGCCATCGGTCTTCCAACTCCCGTTCTGGGGCTCGGGAGGTGTCGCACATCGGTCGTGTCGTCACCTGGGCTCTGCCGGGCATGCTACCTTCGCAGGTATTAATCGATCGATCGATTGATTCCTTGGAGAGACATGGCCTCGCTGTCTCGCTGGTGCTTCCGGCACCGCCTCCTGGTTCTCCTGCTGTGGGTGCTGGCGTTGGGCGGGATCGCCGTGGCCGGCCAGGCCGCCGGCGCCGCTTACGCGAACGTGTTCACCGTCCCCGACACCGAGTCGGACAAGGCACAGGACCTCGTCGAGTCCGCTTTTCCCGAACGAGCCGGTGACATGGACACCGTCGTCTGGCGCGTGACCGACGGAAGCGTCCGGGACGCCGCGGTACGCGACCGGCTGTCGGCGTCACTCGGCAGGATCAGCCGGCTCGACACGGTCGGCTCGGTGACCAGCCCGTACTCCGCGGCGGGCGCCAGTCAGATCAGCCGCGACGGCCGTACCGCCTACGCCAGGATCACGTACACCAAGACGGCGCAGGAACTGTCGGTGGACGAGGCCGCCCGCGTGGTCGACCTGGCGAAGGAGGCCCGTACGGACGGGGTACGGGTCGAGGTGTCGGGGCCCGTCACGGAGAAGACCGAGGAGGGGCAGGCGGGCAACATCGCGGAAGTCGTGGGTCTGGTGGCCGCCGCGATCGTGCTCTACCTCGCCTTCGGATCGCTGCTCGCGATGCTGCTGCCGCTGATCAGCGCGGTGTTCAGCGTCGGCACCGGCGTCATGGCGATCGAGCTGCTGTCGCACGCCGCCGATGTGCCGGAACTGGCCGCCACCCTCTCGACGCTGATCGGCCTCGGCGTGGGGATCGACTACGCCCTGTTCATCATCACCCGCCACCGGCAGGGGCTGAAGGCGGGCCTCGATCCGGAAGAGGCCGCCGTGCGGGCCTTGAACACCTCGGGCCGCGCGGTGCTCTTCGCCGGCGGCACGGTCTGTATCGCGCTGCTCGGACTGCTCGCGCTGCGACTGGAGTTCCTCACCGGCGTGGCGATCGCCACCACCACGGTGGTGGTGCTCACCATGGCCGCGTCGGTGACGTTCATGCCGGCGCTGCTCGGATGGTGCGGACCGCGGGTGCTCAGCCGCCGGGAGCGGCGGCAACTGGCCGCGGAGGGCTCGGGTGAGGAGGAGCCGCGCGGACTGGCGGTCCGCTGGGCGGCGTTCGTCCAGCGCCGCCCGGGCGGGCTGCTGACCGCCGCCGTCGTCTTCCTCGCCGTCCTGACCGTCCCGTTCTTCTCGCTCCGGCTCGGCATCTCCGACCAGGGCAACCGTCCCGAGTCGAACACCACCCGCCAGGCGTACGACATGCTGGCGGACGGTTTCGGACCGGGTTTCAACGGGCCGCTGCAACTGGTCGCCGAAGTCGACGGCGAGGGCGACGCGGCGGCCCTGCGGCGACTCGCCGACACCGTACGGAACGACCCGGATGTCGCCTCGGTCGTGGCCCTGCCCGCACGGCCGGGTGCCAGGACGGCCGTGGTGCAGGCGATTCCGAAGACCGCCCCGCAGGACGAAGCGACCTCCGATCTCATCTCGCGGCTGCGCGACACGACGATCCCGGCCGCTGAGCGCGGCACGACGATGCGGGTCTACGTGGGCGGGCAGACCGCGACGTTCGACGACTTCGCCACCGTCATGCTCGGCAAGCTGCCGTGGTTCGTCCTGATCGTGGTGGCGCTCGGTTTCCTGCTGCTGCTCGTCGCCTTCCGCAGTCTGGTCATTCCGCTGACCGCCGCGGTGATGAATCTGCTAGCCGCGGCGGCCTCCTTCGGTGTGCTGGTGGCGCTCTTCCAGTGGGGCTGGCTCTCCGGGCCCCTCGGAGTCGGCGGGGCCGGACCGGTCGAGGCGTTCCTGCCGACGGTCATGCTCGCGGTGCTGTTCGGGCTGTCGATGGACTACCAGGTGTTCCTGGTGAGCCGGATGCACGAGGAGTGGGTGAGCTCCCACGACAACCGCAAGGCGGTGACCGTCGGGCTGACGAACACGAGCAGGGTCATCAACGCGGCGGCGCTCATCATGATCTGCGTGTTCTCGGCCTTCGTCTTCCGCGACGAGCGGATAATCTCCGAGTTCGGGGTGGGTCTGGCGGCGGCTGTGGCACTGGACGCCTTCGTCATCCGCACGATGCTGGTACCCGCGGTGATGCGGGTCCTGGGCACCGCCAACTGGTGGCTGCCCGGCCGGCTCGACAAGCGTCTGCCGCACCTGGCCGTCGAACCGGCGGGCACGACCCCGTCTCCCCCGTCCTCACCCCCCGCGCAGACGAACGCCCCGGATCTCTCGGCGAACTGACGGCGGGCCGGTCCGCCCGGACCGTCAGCGGCGGGGCCCGCTGGGGGATCGGTGGTGAACGGCTCGTTCCGCTGCTGGTGACGGCCGTCCGATGCACGCCAGCGGGCCGCGATGCGGCGCTGCGAGCATCACGTCGCAGGTGGACCCGTACCGGAGGAGCGCAGATGTCGTCCCAGTTGTCGTTGTCGCAATCGGCTCCCGTCGGTGGCAGCCGTATCCGCGGCGTCGGAGCGTACCGGCCCGCGCGCGTCGTCACCAACGAGGAGATAGCCCCCCGGATCGGGGTCGCACCCGAATGGATCGCGCGCCGGTCGGGTATCCGCACCCGGCGGTTCGCCGGACCGGACGAGCCGCTCGCGGCGATGGCGGCCACCGCCGCGGAGCAGGCCCTGGCCTCGGCGGGGATGTCGGCCGACGACGTGGACTGCGTCCTGGTCGCCACCATCAGCCATCTCCTCCAGATGCCCGCGCTCGCGGTGGACGTGGCGCACCGGCTCGGCGCGGACCGGGCCGCGGCCTTCGACATGTCGGCGGCCTGTGCGGGGTTCTGTCACGGCGTCGCGATCGCGGACACCATGGTCCGGTCCGGTACGGCCCGCAATGTGCTGCTGATCGGGGCGGACCGGATGACGGACGTGGTGGACCCGGACGATCCGGCCACCGCCTTCCTCTTCGCGGACGGCGCCGGCGCGGTGGTCATCGGCGCCTCCGAGACGCCGGGCATCGGCCCGGTGGCCTGGGGCGCGGACGGCGAGCGGATGGATGCCATCACCATGACCGGACGGTGGACCCCTGAACTCCGTCAGAAGGCCGAGCTGCCGTGGCCGTACCTGTGCATGACGGGCTGGAAGGTCTTCCGGTGGGCCACCGAGACGATGGGCCGGGCGGCGCGTGACGCCGTCGCCCGCGCCGGCCTCACCCCTGACGAACTGTCCGCCTTCATACCGCATCAGGCGAACGAGCTGATCACCGACGCCCTCGCCAAGGACCTCGGACTGCGCGAGGACGTGGCCGTCGCCCGGGACATCGTCGACAGCGGGAACACCTCCGGTGCCTCGATCCCGATGGCGATGGAACGCATGCTCGCCTCGGGCGAGGCCAGGTCCGGGGAGGCGGCGCTGCTCATCGGATTCGGCTCGGGGCTGGTGCACGCCGGCCAGGTCGTGCTGCTCCCCTGATCTCCCCGGGCGTGCGACCGCGCCCCCTACCGAGGTTCGCTGGCGGTCCGCTGGTGCCCCGCCCACCAGCCTCTGACCAGCGGGTTCCGGAAGTATCCCACGGTAACCAGCCACGCTCACACGCGAACTCGGAGTGCCTTGTATGAATCTGACCCTCACCGGCAAGCACGCGCTCGTCACGGGCGGCAGTCGGGGCATCGGGCGGGCCATCGCGCTGGCCCTCGCCCGGTCGGGTGCCGGCGTCCTGGCCTGCCACCAGAACGCGAGCGCACAGGCGGACCAGTTGGCCACCGAACTGAAGAAGATCGACGGTGACCACCATCTGCTGCAGGCCGATGTCAACGACCCGGGTGACGTCGATCGCCTGGTGGAGGAGGCGAGGAACCGGTACGGGTCGCTGGACATCGTCGTGCACAACGCCGGCGTGATCAGCCACGTCCCGCTGCCCGAGCTGGAGCCGGCCGAGTGGCACCGGGTGCTGGACACCAGCCTGACCGCGGCCTTCACGGTGGTGCAGAAGACGCTTCCGCTCTACGGCGAACGGTCCTCCGTCATCCTGATCGGGTCGCGCGCCGCGGCCCACGGCATTCCCCTGCGGAGTCACTACACCGCGGCGAAGGCCGGCTTGGAGGGGTTCGCCCGCTCGGCCGCGAAGGAGCTGGGCGGCCGGGGGGTGCGGATCAACGTGATAGCTCCCGGGGTGATCGACAGTGACGACACCCAGCAGATCCCTGCCGAGCGGCGCGCACAACTCGTCGCCCGCTACAGCGCGATGACGGCGCTCGGACGGCTGGGCGCGACGGAGGAGATCGCCGGCGTCGCCCTCTTCCTGGCGAGCGATCTGTCGTCCTACCTGACGGGGCAGACGGTCAACGTGGACGGGGGAATCTGATGCACACGGCCGTGTCGCGCCGACGGAACGCATGGCTGCGGCACGGCCCCCGTCCCACCCTTGCGTCTTCCGCGTCTCGCACGTCGTGTTCCCGGCATGGCCACCGGCCGCGGTCAGTTCCCGGCCAGCCGTTGCAGCGCGTAGGCCCGGGCCAGTTCGTGGACGAAATAGCCCAGCGGGCCGTCCTTGCTGCTGATGGTCTGGAGCAGATGCCGCTCGGCGAGGCGGGCGAGCAAGCCCTCGGCGGTCATCAGGTCGCAGCCGAGCTGAGCCGCGGCCTGCTCCGCGGTGAAGGAACCGTCGGACCACGCCGCCAGCAGTTGTACGGCCAGCCGGTCGCGCTCCTCCAGCCGCCAGAATCCTGCCTGGTAGGAGGCGCGCAGGTCGAGACCGGGGAGGCTGCACTCCTCCAGCCGGCGGCGGGGATCCGCGAGCCGCTCGGCGAACCGGCCGAGCGACCAGTCCGGCAGTCGGCGCAGCCGGGTGCCGACCGCGCGGAGCGCGAGCGGAAGTCCTCCGCAGAGCTGGATGATCCGGTCGACCGCGAGCGGGTCCTCCGAGGCCCGTTCCAGTCCGATGATGGAGGTGAGGAACTGGTGGGCCTCGTCGTCGGGGAACGGGTAGAGGAGTGCCAGCTCGGAGCCTGCCAGTCCATGCGCAAGGCTGGTGACGATCACCGCGCAGTCCCCGCTGCCCGGCAGCAGCGGCTTGACCTGGGACGCGGCCACGGCGCAGTCGAGGAAGAGGAGCAGCGACCGGGAGGCGCAGCGGCTGCGGAACAGCTCGCCAGCCTCGTCGATGTCGTCGGGGAGAGCGGAGCGCTGCTCACCGAGCGCGGTGAGGAAACGGCGCAGCACGGTGCGGGGATGCAGCGGTTGGGTGCTGTCGCCGCGCAGATCGACGAAGAGCTGACCGTCGGGGAACTGGTCGCGCACGCGGTGCGCGAGCCGGGTGGCCAGGGTCGTCTTGCCGACGCCCGGCATGCCGGTGATCCACGCGACGGACAACGGGGCGGACGGTGAACGGTACTCGGTGAGGTGTCTCTCCAACCGGGCGAGCACTTCCTTGCGTCCGGAGAAATCGGCTATGTCGGGCGGGAGTTGAGCGGGAGTCGGCACGGACGGAACCGGCAGCGCCGGACCGTTCGCATACGTTCCGAACGCGTCCGCCATTCGGGTGCCGGCGGCCTCCGGCAGCTCATCGTCTCCGTCGTCGGCGACCGCGGTGCGCCGGGCCACGGTGTCGATGCCGTCCAATACGGTCCCCGCCGGGCGCAGTTCCAGTTCGGGTGAGGGCTCGGCCTCCAGGTGCAACTCGGGTTCCGCCGCCAGCACGGCGTTGTGCAGCCGGGCCAGCGTGGGCGATGGCTCCAGGCCCAGTTCGTCGATCATGTTCCGGCGGAAGGTCTGGTACATCTCCAGGGCTTCGTGGCGGCGGCCCGAGCGGTACAACGCGATCATGAGCTTGGCGTGCATCCCCTCGTCGAGGGTATGGGTGGAGCACAGCGTCTTCAGCTCGCTGATCAACTCGCGGTGCCGGCCGAGCTGAAGCTCGGCCTCGAGCCGCAGCTCCATGGCGCGCATCCGGCGTTCCTGGAAGCGCACGATCTGGACGCCGAGCTGACGGCCGGTTTCCACGTCCACCAGCGGGGCGCCGCGCCAGTAGGCCAGAGCGTCCCCGAGCACACCGGCCGCGGTCCGCGCATCGCCGCCGTCGAGCGCCTTCTGGCCCAAGCCGACCAGCTCGTCGAAACGGTGCGCGTCGAGGGCGTCGGCCGGCATGTCCAACTGGTAGCCGTTCGGTTTGGTGTGCAGCGAGACCCGGCCTCCATCGACCACGTCGAAGACGCCTTTGCGGATCTTGTAGATGTACGAGTGGAGAGTGGCGAGCGCGCTCGCGGGAGGCCGGCTTCCCCATAACTCGTCAATCATCTGGTGTACACCTACGACTCGATTGTCGGACACCAGTAAGAGGGCCATCAACTGACGTAACTTCGGCGCGTTCGGCGTGAGTTCTCGTTCTTTACTGTCGGTCACCTCCAGAGGACCGAGCACACGGAAGAGTACGTCGGTTGCGAAGTGCGTCCCCATGGCTTCCCCCTACTGAGAGCTCTGCCTCAGCCGCCGCCTCCCCTCCGGATGAAGGACCTAGAGGGACGAGCAACTCCCACCTGGCGGAGTGATTGATTCCACAACCACCGCACGAGAGTATTCGACCTGAAGATGAGTCGAGGCTAGCGACAGTCGAAGCGTCGAGAATTTCACGAGCATGTCAGAAGAATAAACTATCAGGGGCAAGCGGCTGAGTTCTCCTGTCACTGTCGACGGCATATGCGGGCTGGTACACGTCGGCCGGAATAGAGTTCAAACCTGCATCCAATTCGTGGACGATCGACCTTCCAGCATTCGGACAAAGGAGGCGACCGGTCACCATCTTGAACAGTGCGCATCCACAGGAACACAACCCTGTCATGCACATGGCCGCAGCACGCGTCGAGCACGGCCAGAACTCCCGTTACGCGGTCCTCAGGGCCCGCATACCCGGAGCGCAACTGTCCCGGAGCTCGGACAGTTGCTCCGGCGGCAACCGCAGCGCGGCACCGACCCGGGAGGATTCGATCAGGGATTCACCGGCTTCCAGCCACTCGTCGTCGGGGTCGACGCCGATGAATTCGGCCAGCCGAACGAGTTCGGCCCTTGGATTCCGGACCATGTCCTCGTACGCGAGCGTGGTGCGCGCGTCATCCGGCACCTGCGACAGGTACTCCACTCCCTCGATGATCCACTGCGACCACATATCGCCGAACTGGGCCAACGGCACCTGGCGGTCCAGCACCAGAGCGGGGTCGAACCGTTCACTGAGCAGCATCTCGACCATTTCCGGCGGCAGTTTGACGAGATGCTCCGGGGTCAGCTCCTGCGGGGAGGACACGCCGACCCGCTGAAGGATGTCGTGCAAGAACGACATCGCTCGGTAACCGGGATGACGGCTCATGGACAGGGCGCAGTCCGGGCCGTCCCGGAACTGATGGACGAACTTGGCGTAGGGGAATGCCTTGCGCAGGGCGGGGATCCATTGCAGCGAATACCCGGATCGTTCGACCGCGACGCGCCGGCCGAACCGGGCTGCCAACAGGGCGAAGAGGTCCTGGTAATGCTGCGCGACCGGCCGGTGGGGCCACGACGACACCTGCGGCTCGAGCTCGTCCAGCAGGCCGTCAGGATCCTCCGTGAGGTGCGGCAGCACCATCAGGGACAGGGCGGGGATTCCGGTTTCGGCGGAATAGCGTCCAGGGCGCTGTGGATAAAGGAATTCCGGCGGCACTATGCCGCTGCGTAACAGCTTGGTGTAGATCATGTGCGGGCCGACCAGGATCCTCCAGAATTCTTCGCCGGTCAGCGGGTTCTCCGGCATGGCCCAGGGGCCGAGTGACGCGAGGAGTTCATTGAGGCTGAGGATGTCCGGATGAAGATTGAGAATATGGGAGAGAACGGTTGAACCGCTCCGGCCGGTTCCGACGACGAAAGTGATGGGCATCATGCTGGTCATACCTCCGTAGGGGAACGTTCCTGTACCGCCGCGGTCCGGCTTCGCGGCGCGACCGACAGGGAGCACCCCGCGGAACAGGGCACTCCCTTCAGGACATCACCGCCGACCGGGCCACCTGATCCCGCACTGAAGCCCACGGCTCATGAGGAACCGCGGTTCACTCCGAGTAGGCGTCGACCACGTCGTAGACGACGAAGGGCATCCGCGCCGGACGGGAATCGGCGAACTCGCGCACCGGCGCCGTCTGCCCCTTGTGCCGGGCACCCTGTTCCCACGCCGTGAACGCGTCCCGGCCCTCCCACTCGCTCAGCACAGCGAAACGTTCCGGCTCGTGGAGGCTGCGGAGCAGTTCGTTGCGCAGCAGGCCGGGCGTACCTTGCAGCGCCTTGCTGGATTCGTGGTACGCCCGCACCAGTCTTTCCACCGCCTCCGGGCCCTGCTGCTCAGTCACCCGGAGGAAGTTGACCACACGAACCGTGCCCCGCCCGGCGCCGGCGCTCACCGGTCCGCGGCTTTCGTCATCTCGGCGACGACATCGGTGGTCACCATGGAGCCCTTCGTCCGGAACGGCTGCAGCCTGCTCCGATGCCCGACGTGCTGCTCGCTGCGCTCGAACGCGCGGAAACGCTCTTCGTCGGTCCAGTCGCTGATGATGTAGTAGACGCCGGGCTCGTCGTGGCTGCGCATGAGCCACTGGCCGAGGTTGGCGGGCTGGCCGGTGATGACCTCTCCTATCTCCCGCCACGTGTCCTCGAACTCCTTCTCCTTGCCTTCGGCGATCTCGGCGCGCAGCAGCACGCGGAAGACCGGTCCGCGCTCGCCGCTCGCCGCCGGCTTTCCCTCCACGCTGTCGTTCCCTTCGTCCAGGGCGGAGCCGGCGCGGGCCCGCGCCGCCTCTTCGACCAGTTTCTTGATGCGGGCCATTTCCTTGGCCGTCTGCCGGTTCAAGTGGTCCTCGGCACCGGAGTCGTCCACGGGTGCGGACGGCTTCATGGTGAATTCCTGGATCCACCGCATGCGGACGCCGTTCGGTTCCTCCGTGTACTCCCAGCGGATGTTCATGTACTCGAACAATCCGTTGTCGAGTCGGCGCGCGGTCACCGTACGGTTCTCGGGATCGAGTGTCCGCTCGGAGACCCAGCTCCACTGCGTGCCGTCTTCGTCCGGTTGTGTCGTCAGCCGGAACCGGACGGTGTCGCGCTCGACGGCGAGCACTTCCGACTCGGCGTACTCGGCGAACAGCACCGCCCACCGGGAGACATCGTTGGTCATCTCCCAGACCAGGTCCATGGGGGCGTCGATGACGACGGAGTTGTCGGTGCGGCCGGCCACCTCAGGCCGCCTCTTCCAGCAGCCCGTTGACGTAGTCGAGGATCTGCCGAGGAGTCTCCATCTCCTCCATGGCCGCGTCCGGTACGCGCACCTGGAACTCGTCCTGGATCTGGGTGACGACTTCCAGGACCGCCAGCGAGTCGACGCTCAGATCGGTGAACCGCGTGTCGAGGGCCTCCTCGGTCAGGGTCGACGTGTCCGCGGACTCGCCCTGGGTGGCCCGCATGATCTCGATCAGCTTCTCCACGCTCAGTGTGCTCACGATCGCTCCCTCGTCGGGTGGGTCGGTTCGGGTGACCACGGGTCTTCCTCGGGGCCCGTGGTGCGGGACGGGTCCGTCCAGGGGTTCAGGCCGCGGCGCGCAGCACCACGGCCGCGTTGAAGCCGCCCACGCCCCGGGCGCAGACCAGCGCGTTGCGGATCGGCAGCTCCCTCGGCTCGGTCCGGACCAGATCCAGCGGGCAGTCCAGGGCGAGTACGTCGACGTGCGGGGTGGGCGGCACCACGCTGTCGCCCATGGCCAGCAGGGCGGTCGCGACATCGAGGGCCGCGCCGCCCGAGTACATCCGCCCCGTCCCGGTCTTCGGCACGGTGACCGGCACCCCGTACGGGCCGAAGACCTCGGTCAGCGCTTCGCCCTCCGCGCGGTCCAGGTCCGGTGTTCCGCAGCCGTCCGCGAAGACCACGTCGATGTCGCCCGGGGCGATCCGGGCGTCGTCCAGGGCATGGCGGATCGCCCGGCCGAGGGTCGGGCCGCGTCCGGAACCGGGGGCGGGGTCGAAGGTCGCCGCGTAGCCGACGATCTCGCCGTAGACGCGTTCGGCACCGCGTCGAGCCGCGTCCTCGCGCCGCTCCATGATCATGATGGCGCCGCCCTCGCCGGGCACATAGCCCGCGGCACGCTCGTCGAAGGGCAGGTAGGCGGCCGTCGGGTCCGCCACCCGGCTGAGCAGCCCGGTCGCCAACTGCGCGACCATGCAGGCGGGGGAGAGCGGCGCATCGGTGCCACCGGTGACGGCGATGCGGGCACCGCGCCGCAGTTGCCGCCGGGCGTGCCCGATGGCGTCCAGTCCCCCGGCCTGCTCGGTGGCGATCAATCCGCAGGGGCCGCGCAGACCGTGGTGGATGGAGAGCTGCCCGGTGGTGGCGGCGTAGAACCAGGCCACCGACATGTAGGCGCTCACCCGCATGGGGCCGCCGCTCCACATCTTCTGGAGTTCGTGCTGGCCGTACTCGACGCCCCCCGAGGAGTTCGCGGTGACCACGGCCCGCTCGTACTCGGGGAAGTCGGCCAGGTCGACCCCGGCGTCGGCCAGTGCCATGTTCGTCCCGGCGAAGGCGAAGTGCGTCATCCGGTCGGTCTGGGCGAGCAGCTTGGACGGGACATGGTCGGCCGCCTCGAAGTCGTCGACCTGACCGGCGAGTTGCGTCGTGTAACCGGACGGGTCGAAGCGGCGGATCCGGTCGATGCCGCTCTTGCCCGCGAGCGTGGTGGCCCAGTACTCGTCCAGGCCGACGCCCGTGGGCGCCACCACGCCCAGACCGGTGATCACCGTCATCGCTTGCTCCTCGGGGAGATCAGTACGACCGCGCTCTGGAAGCCGCCGAAGCCGCTTCCGACGCTGAGCACCACGTCGGTGGGGTGCTCGCGCGCCTCGCGGGGGACGTAGTCGAGATCGCACTCGGGGTCCGGTGTGGTGAGGTTCGCCGTCGGCGGCACCACTCCGTGCTCGATGGCGAGCGCGGAGGCGGCCACCTCGATCGCGCCGATGGCGCCCAGGGAGTGGCCCACCATCGACTTGATCGAGCTGACCGGTACGCGGCGGGCGTGGTCCTTCAGACTTCGCTTGAAGGCGGCTGTCTCGTGCCGGTCGTTCTGCCGGGTGCCCGATCCGTGTGCGTTGACGTAGTCGATGTCCTCGGCCGAGATGCCGGCCTGCTCGATCGCCCGGTCGATGGCCTCGGCGAGTTCCCGGCCATCCGGCTTCAGACCGGTCATGTGATAGGCGTTGGCGCGTCCGGCGTAGCCGGCCACCTCGCAGTAGATCCGCGCGCCGCGTCGTACCGCCCGCTCCTTGGTCTCCATCACGAAGACCGCGGAGCCCTCCCCCAGCACCAGCCCGTCCCGCTCGCGGTCGAAGGGGCGGCACGCCTGCGCGGCGTCGTCGTTGCGGGTCGAGGTCGCCTTGAGCGAGTCGAAACAGGCCACCGTGATCGGCGAGATCGGGGCGTCCGTGGCACCGCCGATCACGACGTCCGCGGACCCCTCCTCGATCAGTTGCGCGGCATGGCCGACCGCGTCGAGCCCGGAGGTGCAGCCGGTCGACACCACCGCCGTCGGGCCCTCGGCGCCGACCCGGCGGGCGACCTCCACGCCGGCGGTGCTGGGTATCACCGCGCCGTACAGGTGCCGTACGCCGTACTCCTGGTCGCAGAGCCACTTGCGGCCGCCGTCGCTGATGACGACGTACTCCTCCTCCATCATCATCGTGCTGCCGACCGCGTTGCCGATGGTGACGCCGGTGCGCGCCGGGTCCAGGTCGCCCTCGCCGACCCCCGCGTCCGCGAGTGCCTCCCCGGTGGCGGCCACGGCCATCTGCACCGCCCGGTCCATCCGGCGTATCTCCTGCGGCGTCAGTCCCAGCGAGGCCGGGTCGAAGTCGCACTCCGCGGCTATCCGGCACCGGAATCGCCGCGGGTCGAACAGGGTGATGCGGCGGGTGGCCGTGCGGCCCGCCGTCACCGCGGACCAGAAGGCGCGGGTGCCGACGCCGCCCGGGGCGATGACGCCCATGCCGGTGATGACGGCGCGTCGTTCAGGTCTCATCGGGATCGTCCTCCTCCGTGTCGACGTGCCCCAGCTCCGGTCGGGGCGCGAGCGGGCAGGAATGGAAGACGACGAACGTCGGCACGGTGCCGTCGTTGAGCATCTTGTGCCGGGTCATGCGCGGGATGAGGATGCCTTCTCCGGCCGTCACCCGGTGTACGTCCTTGCCGTCCGTCGTCACCTCCAGCGCGCCCTGCACCACGTACATGAACTCGTCCGAGTACGGGTGGTAGTGCTCCCTGATCCGCTCGCCGGCCGCCAGCAGCCCGGTGCCCATGAAGCCGCTGGCCACCCCCGTCGTCGCCGGACCGAGCACGATCCGCAGATCGCCGCCGTGCCGGGGACTCGACGGGACGTCGGCCGCGGCGACCTTGGTCACCCGCGGCTCCGCCGTACCCGTCGGCCGGCCGGCCGGCGCCTCGGCGGCCATCAGCCGGCCTGCCAGGAGTAGAACGGCCGCGCCATGGCGTGCTTGGGCTCGGACCACTGCGGGTCGTACGCGGTGATGAACGGGAGCAGCGCTTCGTGCAGTTCCTGGAAGAGCGGGTGCTCCCGTGCCGCGTACAGCTTCGCCGTGGGGTCCTCATCGGCCTCCACGAGGTGCATGTACAAGTCGTGGAACTGGAAGAGGGTGCGCCGCCGCGCGCCGATCAGGTGTGGCAGCTCCGTACTGTCCGACCAGCGGAACAGGTCCGCGACCTTGTCGGCATCCTCGGGTTTCATCCGCGCCACGATCAAAGTGCGGTGCATTCCGCCTCCCGGCAGTCCGATTTTGTGAGCAACATGTGAGTCGCCTTCCGTCTTTGCGCATCGTGCGTCCTGCGCCTGGCGGCCCACTGGTCGCGGCCGGTCGTCCTCCACCAGCGCGCCGACAGCGACCTACCAGTGCCCTCGGTCAATGTCGGGGCCGACAGCACCTGGAGACCGCATCGATCGCGAGGCCATTCATGACCGTTTCGCAAGCGGCCGGGGACGCCGGCATCCGGAGGCTGGGGGAGCTGGCTTTCGCGGCCGGCAACGCGGCCGCCCTCCAGACAGCCACCCGGATGAAGATCCCCGACATGATCGACGACAAGCCCGTCCCGGTCGAGGAGCTCGCCGACCAGGCGGGCCTCGACCCCGATCTGCTGTACCGACTGCTGCGCGCCCTCACCACCTGCGGCGTCTTCGAGGAGGTCGGCGAGCGGAGCTTCGCGCACACCGCCGCGTCACTGCCGCTGCGCGAGGACTCCCCCGACGGCATCCGCAACCTCGTCCTGTGGATCGGCGCGCCGTGGACCTGGCGGGCCTGGCCGCTCCTGCAGGAGGCGCTCACCACCGGCAAGTCCGTCATCCCGTCGATCTTCGGCAAGGAGTTCTACGACTACCTGCGGGAGGACGCGCCCGACGACGAGCAGTTGTTCGCACGGGCCATGACGGACTCCAGCGTCCGCAGCTCCGACATCGTCGCGCGGACCATCGATCTGACCGGCGTCGGAAAGGTCGTCGACATCGGCGGCGGCCAGGGCCTTCTGGTGCGCACCCTGCTCGACCGGTTCCCGTCCCTGCACGGCGTGCTCTTCGACTTCGAACAAGTCGTGGCGGGCGCCCACGAGGACATCGCCGAAGGCGGCCGACTGGCGTCCCGGGCCACCCTCATGCCGGGCAACTGCCTGGAGTCGGTTCCGGTCGAGGCGGACGTCTACATCTTGAAGAACCTCCTGGACTGGCCGGACGAAAGCTCCCGTGCCGTGCTCCGCAACATCGCCGCCAGCGCTCCGCCCGGAGCCCGAGTGATCATCATCGACAGCCTGGTGGACGCCCACCCGGACGAGATGCGGATCACCACCATGCTCGACCTCTTCCTGCTGATGAACGTCGGCGGGCAGAAGCACGGTCTGGCCGGCTTCGAGAAACTGTTCGCGGAGACCGGCATCGAGAAGCAGAGCGTGCGGACCGTCCCGGGCACGCTGCCGCGACTGCACCTGGTCGAGGGCCTGCTGCACCGGGGGTGAGCGCTCCCTGCGGCCCGGACGACCTGGCCCCCGCTCCCCCACGGACGGCGAGGACCGGGCCGCAGGGAGGCGGCACGGAAGCGTCTGTCCCCTGCGAGGCGGGGACAGGCGCTTCCGCATGCCGGCCGGCGCACGGGCGCCGCACCGGCGGGGCTGGAGGTCGGGGCGCTCAAGGCCGCGGACACGGCACAGCCGTCCGCACGGACCACCAGGGCGGTAGCGCCTGGCGCCAGACGGTGGCGCGGCCACCGGCCGGATTCCCCCGCACCGCCCGGCACTCCCGGCCCGACGTCGACCACCGAGAGTTCCGGAGGCAACCGTCCATGAGCAAACCCGGTGTCGCGGTACCGGCCGTGCCCGTCCCCCTCCTCCTGCCGCCCCTGCCCACCCCGGCCGAGTCGACGTCGCTGGCCGGACGGCGCATCGTCGTCATCGGCCAGGGCGGCTCCGCCCGTGCCGTCGCCGCGAAGCTCGGCGCTCATGGCGCCACGGTCGCCCTGCATCCACCGGGCCGTCCGATCCAGGGCGGTGCCCGCGAGCGGCCGGACGGCGTTCTCGTCCTGCTCCCCAGAACGGCCGGAAACGCCGCCGCGTCCGACGCCGTCGCCACGGCCGTGCGCCTCTCGCCGCACTGGCTGCTCGTGCTCGCCCCGGGCACGGATCCCGCCGAGGCGGGACGGGCGGCCCTGGCCCTCGACGGCTGACGCCCGGAACAGGGCCCTGAACAGGCCCTGTGCAGAAGCTCTTCCGCCTGGCAGAAGCCGCCTTGCCAAGCCGGTGCGAGGCTCACGACCCTGAGTCCGACCACGGCACGCGGGGCGACGGCGCCCCGCCGACAGGGACGGGACACCCATGCCGCACATGACCGCCTTCGCCAGGAACCAGTGGTACGTCGCCGCCTACGCCCACGAGGTCGGCCGGGAGCTGCTCGGCCGGACGGTGCTCGGGGAGCCGCTCGTGCTGTACCGGAGCGAGGAGAGCGGCACACCGGTCGTGCTGCACGACCGGTGCGTGCACCGCCGCTTCCCGCTCTCCGAGGCGCCGACACGGCTCGACGGCGACCGGGTCGTCTGCGGCTACCACGGGTTCACGTACGACACGACCGGCACCTGTGTGTACGTGCCGGGCCAGAAGCGGGTGCCGCGCACCGCGCGGGTCGCCTCCTACCCGGTGGCCGAGCGGGACTCACTGGTGTGGGTGTGGATCGGGGACCCGGCGCTCGCCGACCCCGGCGCCATCCCGCGCGCCCGGCACCTGGACTCCCCCGGCTGGGTCACCGTCCGGGGCATGGAGCCGATCGACGCGGACTACGGGCTGCTGGTCGACAACCTCCTGGACCTCTCGCACGAGACCTATCTGCACGGCGGGTACATCGGCACCCCCGAGGTCGCCGAGACACCGATCACCACGGAGGTCGACGAGGGCGCGGGCGTCGTCCGCGTCAGCCGGCACATGGACGACGCCGAGTGCCCGCCGTTCTACGCCAGGTCGACCGGCATCAGCGGCCGGATCTCGCGCTGGCAGGACATCGAGTACCACGCCCCGTGCCTGTATCTGCTGCACAGCCGGGTCGCGCCGGTGGGGGTGCTCCCGGAGGCGGACGGCAGCGACCCGGGCGGCTTCCACACCGAGATCACGTACGCGATCACCCCGTCCGCCGAGGGCAAGGTGTACGACTTCTGGGCGGTCTCCCGGGACTGGGCGACCAAGGACGCCGAGGTCACCGAGTTCCTCCGGAAGAACAACCACACCGTCGTGATGCAGGACGTCGACGCCCTGAACCTGCTCCAGCGCACCCTGGGCACCGAGCGCGCCGGCTACCAGGAACTCAGCATCAACATCGACACCGGCGGCCTGGCCGCCCGCCGCATCCTGGCCCGCCTGGTGCGGGAGGGCGACCAGCCCGCGGAGCCCGCCCGATGACCGCCACCGGCGAGGTCTACCGCGTCGACTGGCTGCCGGGCACGGACACCCTGCACGGCACCTGCCACTGCGGCGCCGAGCACCGCGCCGAGGACCCGGTGGCGATGTGGGAGTGGCTGCTGGACCACCCGCACGGACCCGAACCCCGAGGAAACGGTCGATGACCCCGTACGAAGCCGGACTCGTCGTCGCGGACGCCCGCCCGGCCGCCGACGGTGTGCGGGTGCTGACCCTGCGCCACCCGCTCGGTGAGCCGCTGCCCGAGTGGACGCCCGGCGCCCACCTCGACCTGCTGCTCGCGCCGGGCCTGGAGCGGCAGTTCTCCCTGTGCGGCGACCCCGCCGACCGCGAGGTGTGGCGGGTCGCGGTGCTGCGCGAACCGGCCGGGCGGGGCGGCTCGGCGTACGTGCACGAGAAGCTGGCGCCGGGCGCCGAAGTGCGGGTGCGCGGGCCGCGCAACCACTTCCCGCTGGAACCCGCCCCGCGCTACCGGTTCGTGGCCGGCGGCATCGGCATCACCCCGATCCTGCCGATGCTGGCCGCCGCCGAGGCCGCGGGCGCCGAGTGGACCCTGCTGTACGGCGGGCGCAGCCGCGCCTCCATGGCGTTCACCGGGGAACTGGCGGCCTACGGCGACCGGGTCACGCTCGCCCCCGAGGACGAGACCGGGCTCCTCGACCTCGCCGCCGTCCTCGACCGCCTGCCGCCGGACACCCTCGTCTACTGCTGCGGCCCCGGGCCGCTGCTGGACGCGGTGGAGGAGCGGTGCCCGCCGGAGGTGCTGCGCACGGAGCGGTTCCGGCCCGAGGAGCGGCCGGCGGGCGAGGACGCGGAGTTCGAGGTCGTCCTCGCCCGCAGCGGCCGCAGCGTCACCGTGCCGCCGCGGGTCTCCGTCCTCGACGCGGTCCGCGCCGCCGGGGCCGAGGTGCTGTACTCCTGCACCGAGGGCACCTGCGGGACCTGCGAGACCGAGGTCGTCGAGGGCGTCCCCGACCACCGGGACTCGGTGCTCACCGAGGAGGAGCGGGCGGCCGGGGAGACCATGCTGATCTGCGTGTCCCGGTGCCGGGGGAAACGGCTCGTACTGGATCTGTGACCCCCGGCACCGTCGCGCAGGCGGTCAGGACAGGTACGCCTCCACCTCGCTGAACTGGGCGGCCGGCCAGCCGGTGTTGCCGGTGACGTGCAGGCGCAGGTAGCGGAGGCTGCCGGTCACCGGGACGGTCACCGTGTTGCCGGTGGCCGGGTCGAAGCGGTACTCCTTCGACGCGACGAGCGTGGAGTACGCCGAGCCGTCGGTGCTGCCCTGCACCGACAGCGTCTGGGTACGGGCGCCCCAGGCGGCCTGCGGCGGCAGCTTCAGCACCAGCCGCCGTACCGGCTCGGTGCCGCCGAGGTCGATGGTGAGGGACTGCGGGAAGGCGTTGTTGGCCGACTCCCAGTAGGTGTGGGCGTCGCCGTCGACGGCCTTGCCGGGCGTGTAGACGTCCTGCGAGCCGGTGGCGGTGGCGGCACGGCCCCTGGCCAGGTTGCGGGTGGGGTCGGGGCCGGGGTCGCCCTGCCCCGGGCGCGGCCAGGTCGAGCAGTCCGACCAGGTGCTGCTCCAGCCCGAGTTGCCGCCGCCGTCGGTGAGCGTGAAGGTGCCCGAGCCCGCCGGGAAGGGGCAGTTGTAGACGCCGGCGGCGCCGACCCCGGTGGCGGTCACGTTGCGGAAGGTGGCGGCGCCCGGCGCCTCGGCCTGCACGACGACCGTGCCGGTCCGGTTCACGGTGGCGCCGTCGACGGTGGTGTTCTTCGCCGCGAAGCCGCGCCCGCTGCCGGAGACGAACTCGAAGGCGCTGTACGGGCTGTCGGTGATCGTGGTGCCGGTGATCCGCACCTGGGCCTCGATGGCGCTGTCGTAGGAGTCGACGCGCAGCGCGCCCATCGGGTGGTTCCAGTTGGGGTTCATCGCACCGGTGCGGACCAGGGTGTTGCCGTCGACGGTGATGGTGCCGGCCAGCGGGTGGAAGGGGTCGAGGAACTTCTGGTTGGAGATGGCGATGCCGCTGCCGAGCGCGTTGGTGTCGGCGACCAGGTTGCCGCGGACGGTGATGTCGGTGCCGCCGTAGACGGCGATGCCGTTGGCCAGGTTGGGCTGGCTGACGGTGTTGTTCTCGAAGCTGCTGTTCACGTCCGGCGCGTTCAGCGACCACATGGCGAGCGCGTCGTCGCCCTGGTTGCGCAGGAAGTTGTTGCGGACCTTCACGCCCCGGGCGTTGCCGTTGAGGTTGAGGCCGTCGGCGGTGGTGTCGAGGATGCGGTTGTTCTCGACGACCAGGTTGTCGTTGGTGCCGGTGAGCCACAGGCCGACCTTGAGGTGCTGGAGCCACATCCCGGAGACGGACGAGTTGGGCCCGAGGGAGCCGTTGACGAAGTTGTCGGGGCTGGAGTCGACGCGCTCGGTGACCTCGCCGATCACCGCGAAGTCCCTGATGCGGACTTGGCCCGCGGAGTTCGACTGGTCGATGAAGCGGGAGGCGCGGACCACCGAGTGCCAGGCCCCGGCGCCCTGGAGGGTCACGTTCTCCACGCCGCTGAGGGACGAGGTGACCCGGTACTCCCCCGGCGGTATCCACACCGTGCCGCCCCGCGCGGCGGCGATGGCCTCCCGGAACGCCTGCGTAGAGTCGCCCTGCCCGGTGGGGTCGGCGCCCTTGTCGGTGACGGAGACCGAACCGGCGGGCCTGCTAGCCGCAGCCCCGGCCTGCTCGAAGTCGGCGACATCCACGGTGACCTGCGTGTTCACCGCCTCGAAGGCGACCTTGTCCCCGGGCTGCGCGGTCTGCCCGAGCAGCAGCCGGGCGTTGTCGTACAGGTGGTGGGTCCTGGAGCCGGTGATCCACGGGGTGTCGACGTAGGAGTACTTGGAGGTGACGGGGAGGGTCCGGGCGAGCTTCTCCCCGTTGACGTAGACGTTCATCGCGCCGGACTGCCCGTCGGGGACGCTGTAGGCGACGGTCACGGCGTCGGCGGTCCGGGGCACGGTGAACTCCACCCGCTGCCCGGCCCCGAGCCGCACGGCCTGCCGCCCCGACGCCTCCGAGGCGAGGGTGCCCTGCGTGTAGTCGGGCCCGATCTTCGTACCGCTGGTGACGGCGGCTTCCGCCTCGACGGAGGTGAAGGGGAGGGTGGCTCCGGCGGCAGCGTGTGCGGGGCCGGGAGAGAGCGCGACGAGGCCGCCGGCGGCGAGCGCGACGACCGAGACGAGCTGAGCGGATCTGGCGAGTGACATGTTCGGTTCCCTTCAAGTGGGGGTCAGGGATGCGCGCCCCCTCCAGGGGCGCGGGGCTGTGTCGATGTGCGGCTCCGCCGCGCGGGCGCGATCAACCACAACGCACCCGCGGACTCACGACCGCCGCAACCACACCGCCGCATCCGACGGCAACCGCCCGTCCGAGTCGAGCGGCACACTGCTCAAGAGCACCCGGCGGTACGACGGAAGCGACACGGATTCGCCGGAAAGGTTCACCACCACGGCCACCCCACCCCGGTCGAACGCGAGCACCCCGTCGGGAGCCGGCAGCCACGACAACGGCCCGTCCCCGAAGACCGACCGCAGCCGGATCGCCGCGCGGTACAGGGCGAGCATCGACCCGGGGTCGGCCGCCTGGAGGTCGGCCGCGTACGCGCCCCACCCGGCGGGCTGCGGCAGCCACGGCTCCGTCCGGGATCCGAACCCCGCGTACGGCTCGTCCGCCGCCCACGGCAGCGGCACCCGGCAGCCGTCCCGCCCGGGGTCGACCCCGCCGGACCGGGCGTGCATCGGGTCCTCGATCCGGTCGAGGGGTATGTCGGCCTCGGGCAGCCCGAGTTCCTCGCCCTGGTAGACGTAGACCGCGCCGGGCAGCGCGAGGGAGAGCAGCGCGGCGGCCCGCGCCCGCCGGGTGCCGAGGGCGGGATCGCTGGGTACGCCGAAGGTCTTCGTGGCGAAGTCGAAGCCGGTGTCGGCCCGCCCGTACCGGGTCACCGTGCGGGTGACGTCGTGGTTGCAGAGCACCCAGGTGGCGGGGGCTCCCACGGGGGCGTGTTCGGCGAGCGTGGTGTCGATGGCGGCGCGCAGCCCGTCCGCGTCCCAGGGGCAGGTCATGAAGGAGAAGTTGAAGGCGGTGTGCAGTTCGTCCGGGCGGAGGTAGCGGGCGAAGCGCTCGGTGTCGGGCAGCCACACCTCTCCGACGAAGATCCCCCCGTACTCGTCGGCGACGGCCCGCCAGGAGCGGTACACGTCGTGGAGTTCGTCGCGGTCGACGTAGGGGTGCGGGTCGACGCCCTCGGTGAAGTCCGGCAGCGCGGGGTCCTTGACCAGCAGGGCGGCGGAGTCGATGCGGACGCCGGCCACCCCGCGCTCGAACCAGAAGCGCAGGATGTCCTCGTGTTCCTGGCGGACGGCCGGGTGCTCCCAGTTGAGGTCGGGCTGCTCGGGGGCGAACAGGTGCAGGTACCAGTCGCCGTCGGGCAGCCGGGTCCAGGCGGGGCCGCCGAACTCCGAGCGCCAGTCGTTGGGCGGGAGTTCGCCGTGCGGGCCGCGTCCGGGGCGGAAGTGGAACAGCTCCCGCTCGGGACCTCCGGCGAGGGCGGCGCGGAACCAGGGGTGCTGGTCGGAGACGTGGTTGGGGACGATGTCGACGATGGTGCGGATGCCCAGTTCGCGGGCCTCGGCGATGAGTTTCTCGGCCTCGGCGAGGGTGCCGAAGGCGGGGTCGACGGCCCGGTAGTCGGCGACGTCGTACCCGCCGTCCTTCATCGGGGAGAGGTACCAGGGGGTGAACCAGAGGGCGTCGACGCCGAGTGCGGCGAGGTAGGGCAGTTTCGCCCGGACGCCCGCGAGGTCGCCGGTGCCGTCGCCGTCGCCGTCCGCGAAGCTGCGGACGTACACCTGGTAGATGACGCCGGAGCGCCACCAGTCGGCGGACCGGGCAGGGGTGGGCTGTCCCACGGTGGGTGCCTTTCTTCTCGGCGGGGGCGCTTCTCGGGAGGGGCGTTGCCGCGCGGGGAGGTGCGCGCGGGGGGTGGGCGTCAGCCCTTGGTGCCGCCCGCGCTGATGCCGGCGATGATGTGCCGCTGGAAGACCAGGAACAGCGCGACCATGGGGATGCTGGCGATCACCATCGCGGCGACGAGCACGGTCAGCGGGATGTTCTGCGACAACTGCACCAGCGCCACGCTGATCGGCTGCCGGTCGGTGTCGGAGAAGACCATCAGCGGCCACAGGAAGTCCTGCCAGACCGCGACCAGCGCGAAGATCGACACCACGCCCAGCACCGGACGGGACAGGGGCAGCACGATCGACCACAGCACCCGCAGCCTCCCGGCGCCGTCGATCGCGGCGGCCTCCAGCACGTCCCGGGGGATCTGGTCGAAGAACCGCTTGAGCAGGTACAGGTTGAAGGCGTTGGCGACGGCCGGCAGCCAGATCGCGAGCGGGTCGTTGAGCAGCCCCAGGTCGGCGACGGTCAGGTACTTCGGCACCACCAGGGCCTGGGCGGGGACCATCAGCGTGGCCAGGATGCCGCCGAGGATCACCTTGCCGAAGGCCGGCCGCAGCTTGGACAGGGCGTACGCGGCGGCCGTGCACAGCACGAGCTGGCACAGCCAGGCGCCGGCCGCCTGCACCACCGTGTTCCCCAGGTGGACCGGCAGCCGCATCAGCTCCCAGGCGTCGGTGAACCCGCTGGTGTGCCACCGCTCGGGGACGACGGTGGGCGGGGTGCGGGCCACCTCGTCCGGGGACTTCATCGCGCCGGTGACCATCCAGTACACGGGGAAGAGGAAGGCGAGCGCGAACAGCAGGACCACACCGGTGAACACGGCCCAGTAGACGGCCTTTCCGCGCGGCCGGGCCAGGACGGCCGGGGACACCAGGGTACGGGTGGCACTCATGCGTCCTCCCCGTCGGAGCGGGTGAGCCGGAGGTAGGCGGCGGAGAACGCGCCGAGCAGCAGCAGGAGCATGACGCTCAGCGCGCAGGCGCCGCCGAAGTCGTTGTAGAGGAAGGCGTACTTGTAGATCAGGTACAGGACGGTGACGGTGGCGTTCTCCGGGCCGCCGCCGGTGATGACGAACGGCTCGGTGAAGACCTGCATCGTCGCGATGATCTGGAGGAGCATCAGCATCAGGATCACGAACCGGGTCGCCGGGACCGTGACGTGCCGGACGCGCTGGAGCAGACTCGCGCCGTCCAGTTCGGCGGCCTCGTACAGCTCGCCGGGGACGGACTGGAGGGCGGCGAGGTAGATCAGGACGGTGCCGCCCATGTTGGCCCAGGTGGCGACGAGGACCAGGGAGACCAGTGCGGTGTCGGCGCCGTTGGACCAGTTCGAGGTGGGCAGGTGCAGGAAGCGCAGCGCCTCGTTGGCGAGGCCGGCGCCGGGGTCGTAGAACCACTTCCACAGCAGGGCGCTGACCACCGGCGGGATCATCACCGGCAGGTAGACCACGACCCGGAAGAACGCCTTGGCGTGCCGCAGTTCGTTGAGGACCAGGGCGAGGACGAAGGGGACCGCGAAGCCGATGAGCAGCGCCAGCACGGTGAAGGTGAGGGTGTTGCGCCAGGCGTCGGCGAACTCCGGGTCGTGCAGGATGCGGGTGAAGTTGGCGGTGCCGACCCACTCGGCCTCCGCGCCCGGGGTGTACTTCTGGAAGGCGATGACCACCGCGCGGATCGCCGGGTACCAGGAGAACAGCGCGAAGCAGAGCACTCCGCCGAGCAGGAAGGCGTAGGCGCGGCCCTGGTCGGCGAGGCGGCGCCGCCACGGGTGCGGTCTCGGGGGCGGCGTCCGCACCGGACGGACCTCGACGGCCTCGGCCGGGCGTCGTTCAGCCGTCTTCATCGCCGGTCAGCCCCGGGCCAGGATGCTGTCGATCTTCCCGGAGGCGTCTTCGAGGAGCCGGTCGATGTCCGCGTCCTCCTTGGTGAGGACGGCGGAGACGACGCCGTCGAGGACGGAGTAGATCTGCTGGGCGTGCGGCGGCTCGATCTTCATCTCCAGGCTCTGGTTGCCGTCGAGGAAGGGCCGGTAGTTCTCCACCGGGACATTGGCGTTGGCCTTCTTGACCCGCTGGTCCTCGGCGTCGGCGGCGCCGGTGAACAGCCGGGGCTCGGGCAGGCCCACCGGGGCGTCCTTGCTCCTGGCGCGGGCGTAGTCGCCGAGGAAGCCGTCCCCGGGGGTGAGGAACATGTGGTCGAGCCACTTCAGTCCGGCGCGGATCTGCTCGGGACTGGCCTTCTTGTTGACCATGTACCCGTCGCCGCCGATGAGGGTGGCCTCGCCACCGGGCATGGGGGCCAGCGCGAGGTCCTTGTAGTTCCCGCCCTTCTCCTTGACCAGGATCGGGATGTTGTCGGGGGCGGCGAGGTACATGCCGAGCTTGCCCGAACCCATCATCTGCTGCACGTCGTTGATGACCAGGAGCTGCTTGCTGCCCATGGAGTCGTCGGTCCAGCGCATGTCGTGCAGGGTCTGGAGGACGGCGCGGCCCTCGGGGGTGTCGACGGTGGCCCGCTCGCCGTCGGCGCTCACCACCTCGCCGCCGCGTGAGTACAGCTCGGCGGTGAAGTGCCAGCCGCCCTGGTTCTGGGCGCTGTAGTCGGCGTATCCCACGGTGCCGTCGCCGAGGGCGGCGATCCTCTTGGCGGCCGCGCGGACCTCGTCCCAGGTGGCCGGGGGGTCGTCCGGGTCGAGGCCGGCCTTCTCGAACAGGGCCCTGTTGTAGATCAGGCCCATCGAGTAGCCGGTGCGCGGGATGCCGTAGACCTTGCCGTCGACGGTGTAGATGTCCCGCAACTGCTTCTGCAGGGTGCCGTAGCTCTTCAACTCCTTGACGTACGGCGTGAGATCGGCCGCCTGGCCGATGTCGACGACGTGCCGGGCGTCGGTGAAGTACGTGTAGAAGACGTCCTCCATCTGCCCGCCGGCGAGCTTGGCGTCGAAGGTCTTGGGGTCCTGGCAGGGGAAGGCGTCGTGCGGGACGACGTCGATGTCCGGGTTGGCCTTCTCGAACGCGGCGATGTCCGCCTCGAAGAACTGCCGGTCGGTGCGGGCGCTCTTGGGCGGCATGCAGTTGACCGTGATGCGGGTCTTGCCGCTCGCGGAGCCGTCGTCGCCCGACCCGCAGGCGGAGACGGCCAGGGCGAGCGAGCAGACGCTCAACGCGGCGAAGGTACGGCGGAACCCGGTGCGTGACATCGATGACCCCTTAGGGACAGGAGCGGTGGGCGCCGCACACTCAAGCACCGGCACCACCGGTCCGCAAGATGTCACGCAGAATCTGTAATTATGCGACAGCCGGGCGGATCTTCGGGACGCCTCACTGCCGGGGGGCTTGCGCGGTGGAGCCGCGGACCACCAGCTCGGGCTCGAACAGCAGCTCCTCGGCGGCCACCGAACCGCCGCCGATCTGCGTGTTCAGCAGCTCCACCACGGCACGGCCCATGGCCTCGATGGGCTGGCGGACGGTGGTCAGCGGCGGTTCGGTGCAGTTCATCAGCGCGGAGTCGTCGTAGCCGACGACCGAGATCCGCCCGGGCACGTCGAGGCCCTTGCGCCGGGCGGCCCGGACCACGCCGAGGGCGAGGGGGTCGCTGGCGCAGATGAAGCCGGTGACGCCCCGGTCGATCAGCCGGGCGGCCGCCGCGTGACCGCCCTCGATGGAGAACATGGCGCGGGCCACGTGCTCGTCGGGCAGGTCGCCGAGGGAGCGGGCGGCGGCCAGCTTGCGCCGGGACGGCAGGTGGTCGCCGGGGCCGAGCACCAGCCCGATCCGCTCGTGGCCGAGGGAGGCGAGGTGCCGCCACGCCTGCTCGACGGCGACGGCGTCGTCGCAGGAGACGCCGGGGAAGCCGAGGTGCTCGATGGACGCGTTGACCAGCACCACCGGGATGTTGCGCTCGGCGAGCCGCTCGTAGTGGCCGTGCGGCGCGTCGGCCTGGGCGTAGAGCCCGCCGGCGAAGACCACGCCGGAGACCTGCTGCTGGAGCAGCAGATCCACGTAGTCGGCCTCGGAGACGCCGCCCTTGGTCTGGGTGCACAGCACCGGGGTGAGACCCAACTGGGCCAGCGCCCCGCCGATGACCTCGGCGAACGCCGGGAAGATCGGGTTCTGCAGCTCGGGCAGGACCAGGCCGACCAGCCGGGCGCGCTCGCCGCGCAACTGGGTGGGGCGCTCGTAGCCGAGGACGTCCAGGGCGGAGAGCACCGCCTGCCGGGTGGCCTCGGAGACGCCGGGTTTGCTGTTGAGCACCCGGCTGACCGTGGCCTCGCTGACCCCGACCTTCTTCGCCACCTCAGCAAGTCGTCGCGTCATGGCCGCAAGGGTAGCGCAAGAAATGCAAGCCGTTTGCGTAACGGGGTGCGGTGTTGGGCGGTCGGCCGGGGGGCGGGGTCAGTCGGCCGGCGGAAGGTCAGCCGGTGAACGGAAGGTCGGCCGGTGAGCGGTCGTGAGGCCCGGTGGGCGTCGGGTCAGCCGGCCGGTGGGACCACGCGCAGGTGGGCCGCGCCGCGCCGGGGCCCGCGCTCGCGGACGGGGGCGCGGCGCGCCTCGTGCGCCACCAGCGTCTGCCGGGTGTACCCGAGCCGCGCGAGCGACCTGGGCGTCTCCACCACGACCCGGCACTCGGTCACCCCCGGCCGGGCGTCGGGGTGGAGCAGCGGCCGTACCGCGCCGTCGTGTTCGACGGCCGTCTCGCCGACCGCGCGGACCCAGTGCGGCAGCCCCTGCCGGTAGGCCGCCTCCATGATCGGGTCCTGGGCGATGTCCCGGCGGATCGCCTGCAGCCCGGGATCGTGGCCGTGCGCCTCCAGGGTGGCCGCGAAGTGCGCCAGCATCGGCAGGCACCAGCTCGGCTCGTGCTCCCCGAGGACGGTGGGGGCGTCCGGGTGGAAGAGGACGAAGCGCAGGAAGTTGTCGCCCGGCATGGCCGTCGGATGCGGCCCGACCCGCCGGAAAAGTGTCCGGAAGGCACCGTTGGCCAGGACCACGTCCCAGCGGTGGTCGACGACGAACGAGGGATGGGGGACGGCGTCCAGGTAAGCGGCGTAGTCCTGCAGATACGCCCGGGCCTCGGGGGTCGCGGGCGCGGGCCGCGGTGCCGACCGCTGCCCTCCTGCCTGAAATGCCATCGGGAGGTCACCCCTCTTGCCTATGCGGCCTTCACGCGGCGCCCCGATCCTGCTGCTTCGCCGCGAGTCATGTCAACTATCGTGGCATTTCATGCCGGTTGACGGCTGAAATTGGCCACAGTTGTGGCGAGACCTGGATGCGGGTTCGGCTGTCGGGCTACTCTCCGGGAAGTTCACGGCAACCGCTTCGCTTGTGAGAAGCCTGTGAGTCCTGTGAGAGACGTAGGAGATCTGTCGGTGACGGCTGGCTTCGAGGATCCGGGCACCACGCCGACGGCCGCGCTGTCGTCCGCGGTCTCCCGTGTCTCCGCGCTCGCCGACCGGCTCGGCGTACCGCACTCGGAGGTCTTCGACACCGCCCGGCTCTCCGTCGCCTCCGGTGTCCCCGAGGCCGTCGTCAAGGCCCTGCTGAACGGCCGGCCGGCCGGTGAGCCCGATGTGCAGACCCGGTTCGTGCAGCGGCTGGACCTGCTGCGCCGCACCCGGCTGAAACCCAACGGCCGCCGCTACACCCAGCAGGAGATCGCCGACGGCGCCGGGATGTCCCGGCAGCAGGCGGGCGCGCTCATCAACGGCGACCGGCGTCCCACCATGGAGCACTGCGACGCCATCCAGCGCTTCTTCCGGGTGCACGCCGGGTTCCTCACCGCCGAGGACCCGGAGGCGCTGGCCGGGGCGCTGCTCCACATCGAGCAGGAGCTGCACCAGAAGCTCGCCGACCGGGAGCGGGCGGCGGCCGGGCCCGCCGACGACCCGCTGGAGAAGCTGCTCCAGGACCACGGCGTCCGCGGAATCGCGTGGCGGGCCGCCCAGTTGCCCACCGACCAGCACCGCGACAAGGTCGCCGAGTGGCTGGACATGCTCCTGGAGAGCGTCAAGCGGCCCGAGTCGTGAGCCTGGGGAGAGATATTGGGCATCGGTAGGGACATGCGCCGCCTCTGCGGCGAACTGGTCGCTGAACTGACGCTTCCGGTCCCGGCACCGCCCGCCGATCTGTACGCCGCGCTGTGCGGGGCGATGAGCCGGCGCCGCGGCCGTCCGCTGCTGTTCCGTACCGCCGCCTTCCCGCCCGGCACCGCCAGCGGCCTCTGGGTGGACCTGACCGACCGGGACCTGGTGGTCGTCGAGGAACGCACCGCGCCCGACCACCAGTTGGTCATCCTCGGGCACGAGCTGTGGCACCTGTGGGCCGGACACCGCGGCCACCCCGTCGGCGGCGCCGCGACCGCCGCCCGGCTGCTGGCCGGGGACCTGGACGAGGAGGCCCTGCGGGCCACCGTCCGGGCGGTCGCGGCGCGGTCCCGGTTCGACGAGACGGACGAGCAGCAGGCCGAGAGCTTCGGGCTGCTGCTGGCCAGCAAGTGCCGTACGCTGCTGGCCGGTTCGGCGCTGCGCGGGCCGGTGCAGCGGGACCACCTGGCGGGGCGGATCGAGGCGTCGCTGGGGTATCTGGGCTGAGCCGGTACGGGGGGCGCGTCCGGCGTGGCGCGCCCGGCCGGGCCGGATTGTCAGTGGTGGGCGGCAAGCTGGAGGGGTGGCGCCGCCGTGCGGGGCGGTGCCCTTCGCCTACGTCGAGACGGGGAGAGCCGACCGATGACCACCGCCGTGCTGACCGACCGTGAACGCACCGCCGTCCGGGCCTACCTGCGGCTGCTGCACACCGTGCGCGCCGCCTTCGACACCCCGGCCGGGCCGTCGGAGGCCCCGCGCCCGCCCGTCATCCCGCCGTCCGTCCTCGCCGAGGCGGAGCAGGCGCTGGCCGCGGCGGGACTGAGCGGCAACGAGGAGGAGTTCTTCCGGCTGCTGGCGAGCTGGTGCCCACGGCCGCCCGAGCCCTGGACCTCTAGTCCTGACCTTGAGCCCTGACCTTGAGTCCTGGGCCTTGGGCCCTAAGCCTTGGGCTCTGGGCCTCGCGCCCTGGGCCTTGGGCCTTGAGCCCCGGGCGGACCGGCGGATCAGACGGGCGGCGCCGGGATGGTGATCGCCGTCGTCAGCAGGCCGTCGCGGGCGGCCCAGCGGCCGTCGAAGTGGGTCAGGGTCCGGTCGCCCACCCGCGGCCCGGGCACCAGCAGGGCGGCCCGGAAGGTGCCGCCGCCCGGGTCGCCGGGGTGGACGGTGAACTCAATGTCGGCCTCGCTGAAGTCCAGCCACCGCCGGGTGAGCGGGAACCACGCCTTGTAGACCGACTCCTTGGCGCTGAACAGCAGCCGGTCCGCGTGCACCCGCGCCCCGTCCGCCGTCAGCTTGCGCAGCCGCTCGGCCTCGGCGGGCAGGGCCACGGCGTCCAGCACGCCCTCCGGCAGCGGCGCGTCCCGCTCGGCGTCGATGCCGATGGAGGCCAGGTCGGCGGCGCGGGCCAGGGCGGCGGCGCAGTAGCCGTCGCAGTGGGTCATGCTGCCGACCAGGCCGGGCGGCCAGCCCGGTGCCCCGCGTTCGCCGGGCAGCACCGGCTGCGGCGGCACGCCCAGCTTCTCCATGGCCCGCCGGGCGCAGGACCGGACGGCGGTGAACTCCCGGCGGCGCTTGGCGACCGCGCGGGCGATCAGCGCCTCCTCCTCCGGGTACAGCGGCGCATGTCCGGTGGTGTCATGGCCGTGGGCCGCGACGGCGGCGACCGTGTCCGGCAGCAGTTCCTCGATCACCGGGTCCCGTCCTCCCTGTCCCCGCCTCGTGACGCCCTCACGAGATCACAGGGCGGGGCCGCGCGACAAGACCGCCGGGACCCTCGCGGACGGGGGCCGCGATCCGTAACACGCGCGTTGCACGGGGCCGTCCCGGACCCCCTATGATCGCCCCGACACCACCGCCCGCGGACTCCTTCCACGCGCAGAGCGGTGCGGTGTCCCTTCATCCCCCCTGGCCGGGCACGGCCGACCGAGTCCTGCCCGCGACCCGTGAAAGGCGGCCTGCATGGTCTCTCGCGTACGCGTCTGGCTCAACCGCACGTACGCGGAGAACGTGTTCTTCATGGACCAGCTCCGGAGAAATCCGGACGGCCGGGCCGTCGAGATCCACGCCACCCACGGCGACCCCGACTCCCCCGTGCTGGCCGCCGCCGACACCGCCGAGCTGGAACCGGCCGACCTGTCCCCGGCGGCGTACGCCGAGTACGCGCTGGACCAGTGCCGGCGCCGGGGCATCGACGTGTTCGTGCCGCGGCTGCACCAGGCGGCGGTCGTGGCGCACCGCGCCGAGTTCGAGGCGGCCGGTACGGCGCTGCTCGCCCCGCCGCCGGAGGCGGTGGCCGTCTTCCGGGACAAGGTGGTCGGCTACGAGGCGGCGCAGGCGATCGGCGTACCCGTACCGCCGTGGTGGCGGGTCCGGACCGCCGACGAACTGGTGGCCGCCGTCGAGGAGTTGGAGGCGTCCGGGCACCGGGCCTGCTTCAAGCCGGCCTCCGGCGCGGGCGGGGTCGGGTTCCGGGTGGTCACCCGGTCGCCGTTCTCGCTGGCCCACCTGTCCGGGTTCCCCTCGCCGCAGGTGCCGCTGGAGCTGGCGGTGGCGGCGGTGCGGGAGGCCGGGGCGCCGGTCGACTGGCTGGTGATGCCGCGACTGGAGGAGCCGGAGGTGTCGGTGGACTGCCTGACCGGCACCGACAACCGGGTACGGCTGGCGGTGGGCCGGACCAAGAACGGCCGCCGCCGGGGCTTCACCCTCGACGAGCGGTGGACCGGGCCGGCCCGGCGCCTGGCGGAGGGCTTCGGGCTGCACCACCTGTCCAACATCCAGTTCCGGATGTACGGGGACCGGCCGGTGCTGATGGACGTCAACACCCGTCCGGCGGGCGGGCTGCACCAACTGTCGCTGTGCGGGGTCAACGCCCCGTGGGCGGCGGTGCGGCTGGCGCTCGGGGACGACCCGGGGGAGATCGTGCCGCCGTTCCTGGGCCCGGACTACGCGGTGGTCTCCGGGACGCGCCCGCTGCGGCCGGCCTCCCCGGCCCACCCGTGGCCGGACCCGGCACCGTCCACGGCGGCGGCCGTACCCTCCCCGCCCCGCCCGGCGGACCGGCTCCCGGCCCCGGCGGTCACCGACCCGGCGGCCCCGCTGCCCGGCTAGACCGGCGGCCGGGCTACCGGAGGTAGGCGAGGCCCGGGTGGGCTGCGGTGTAGCCGTCGAGGAGCCGGCGGGCCACGGTGACCGAGTCGACGAGGGGGTGCAGGGCGAACGCGGTGACGGCCCGCTCCCGGGAACCGGCGTCGGCCGCCGCGAGGACCTCCCGCTCGACGGCCTTGACCGCGCAGACCAGGCCGGTGGCGTGGCCGGGCAGCGGGTCCACGGCGACCGGGTGGGCGCCGTCGGCACCGACCAGGCAGGGCACCTCGATCACGGCGTCGGCGTCGAGGACGGGGAGGGTGTGGCGGTTGCGGACGTTGAGGATCAGGGTGGTGCGCTCGCCCCGGGCGATGGCCCGCATCAGGGCGAGGGCGACCTTCTCGTAGCCGCCGGAGAGGTCGTCGTCGTCGCGTTCGCCGGCGCCGGCCGCCTCCCGGTTCTCGGACATGTAGGTGGCCTCGCGTTCGGCGCGGGTGCGTTCCCACAGGGCGAGGGCGGAGACGTCCGGGTCGCCCGCCGCCGCGTAGAAGCCGGCCTGCTGGTCGCGGAGGAAGGCGCCGCGGGTGCGCTCGGCCCGCTGGTAGGCGCGTACGGTCTCGCGGTTGAAGTAGTAGTAGTGCAGGTACTCGTTGGGGATCGCGCCGAGGGCGCGCAGCCAGTCGGGGCCGAAGAGGCGGCCCTCCTCGAAGGAGCCGAGCAGGGCGGGGTCGGCGAGCAGGCGCGGGAGTTCGTCGCGGCCGGCCACGCGCAGGCCGCGGACCCAGCCGAGGTGGTTGAGGCCGACGTAGTCGATCCACGCCTGGTCGGGGCGGACGCCGAGGACGCGGGCGATGCGGCGGCCGAGGCCGACGGGGGTGTCGCAGATGCCGATGACGCGGTCGCCGAGGTGGCGGGACATGGCCTCGGTGACCAGTCCGGCGGGGTTGGTGAAGTTGATGACCCAGGCGTCGGGGGCGAGCCGGGCGACCCGGCGGGCGATGTCGGTGGCCACGGGCACGGTCCGCAGGCCGTAGGCGATGCCGCCGGCGCCGACCGTCTCCTGGCCGAGGACGCCCTCGGCGAGCGCGACCCGTTCGTCCTCGGCGCGTCCGGCGAGGCCGCCGACGCGGATCGCGGAGAACACGAAGTCGGCGCCGGTGAGCGCCTCGTCCAGGTCGGTGGTGGCGGTCACCCGGGGCGCGTCGGGCACCCCGGCGGCCTGTTCGGCCAGGACCCGGGTGACCGCGGTGAGCCGGGCCGGGTCGAGGTCGTGCAGCACGACCTCGGTCACCCGGCCCTCGGCGCGGTCCCCGAGCAGCGCCCCGTACACCAACGGCACCCGGAATCCGCCGCCGCCCAGAATCGTCAGCCTCACACCCGCACCTCTCCGCCCGTCACCCGGCCCCCCGCGCCTCCGCCCGCCGCCGGTGAGCCGTCCGTCCGTACTTCGCTTCTTCCGCCGCCGATGATGACACGCCGGGGGGACCCGCACGCGGTACGGGCCTGCACGTACCGGACCGGACCGGAGCGGCACGGCCCTACGCGGACCGGACCGGCGCGGACCGGAAGACCCGCGCCGTAAGAACCGGTGCGGAACGGGCGGTCATCCGCTCCGCCCCCTCCCGCCGCGTCGCCCGGCGGCCTACCCTTCCCCCGACCCGCCCGCCGACCCGGAAGCCCCGTGGATGACCGCCCGTTCCGCGCCCGACCGCCTGCTGGCGGTGCTCGCCGCCTTCGACCACGAGCATCCGGCGCTCTGCCTGACCGACATCAGCCGGCGGGCCGGGCTGAGCCTGACCACCACGCACCGGCTGGTCGGCGCGCTCACCGCGTGGGGCGCGCTGGAGCGGGACGGCGCGGGCGTCTACCACGTGGGGCTGCGGCTGTGGGAGCTGGCGGCGCTCGCCCCGCGCGGGCTGGCGCTGCGGCAGGTCGCCCTGCCCTACCTGGAGGACCTGTACGAGGCGACCCACGAGAACGTGCAGTTGGCGGTGCGGGACGGCACCGAGGTGGTGTACGTCGAGTGGCTGTCGGGGCGGTCCGCGGTCGGCGTGCACATCCGGGTCGGGGCGCGCTGGCCGCTGCACGCCACCGGGGTCGGGCTCGCGCTGCTGGCGCACTGCGGGCCCGAGGTACAGGAGGCGTACTGCGCGGGTCCGCTCGCCGCGTTCACGCCGTACACGCTCACCGACCCGGTACGGCTGCGCCGGGTGCTGGCCGAGGTGCGGCGCACCGGCACGGCGGTGAGCGACCGCCAGGTCACCGACGACGCGCTGTCGGTGGCGGCACCGGTGCGCGCGGCGGACGGCACGGTGACCGCGGCGGTCTCGGTGGTCGTCCCGCACGACGCGGCGCGGATACCGGTGCTGGGCCCGGCGGTCCGCCTGGCGGCCCGCGGCATCTCCCGCGCCCTGGGCTGGCAGCCGGACGGGGCGGAGAGCCGGGGCGCGGCGAGGTAGAAGACGCCCCCGGGGTACGGGGACCGGCGGGGTAGGGAACGCTCCGCGGGTACGGGTCCCTGCGGGCACCCGAGAGCACCCCCACCCACCCCTCAGCACCCCTCAAACGCCCGTTCTGCCACATTTCTCACAACCCCACCCCACCCCGAACCAGGCCACACAGCCCGCACCCAGATATATGGTGCAGACTGCACGCACCCCGACCAATCCCCGGAAAGGCCCGCGCCGTGAGCACCCCCCGCATATCCGACCCGCAGGACGCCGCACGGGGGCGGTGGTCCCGGCGAGGTGTCCTGGGCGCCCTGGGCGCCGTGCCGGCCGCCGCGGCCCTGGCGGCGCTGGGCGGCGTTACCGCGCGGGCCGCCGAGGGCACGGCGGACCCGGCCGTCGAGACCTTGGTGGCGTCCGTCACGCCCCAGGACGGCGGCACCTACGGCGTCGGGATGCCGGTGTCGGTGACCTTCTCGCACGCGGTGACCCGCAAGGCGGCGGTCGAGCGGGCGATCACGGTCACCGCCGACCCGGAGGTGGAGGTCGCCGGGCATTGGTTCGGCGACACCCGGCTCGACTTCCGCCCGAAGAAGTACTGGGCTCCCGGCACGACGGTCGCCGTCTCCCTGGACCTCGCCGGTGTGCGCGCGGGCGAGGGCCTCCACGGCGGCCGGTCCCAGAGCCTCGCCTTCCGGATCGGGCGGTCGCAGATCAGCACCGTCGACCTGGCGGCCGGGCGGATGACCGTCGTCCGCGACGGCCGGAAGAGTGCCGCCTACCCCGTCACCGGCGGTGACGCCGACCACACCACCTGGTCCGGGATCATGGTGATCAGCGAGCGGCTGACGCAGACCCGCATGGAGTCCTCCACGGTCGGCCTGGGCCACGAGTACGACATCCCGGACGTGCCGCACGCCCAGCGGCTGACCACCTCCGGCACCTTCCTGCACGGCAACTACTGGACCTCCCCCTCGGTGTTCGGGCACGACAACACCACGCACGGCTGCGTCGGCCTGCGGGACGCGCAGGGCGGCGAGGACGGGACGACGGACGGCTCCGCGTTCTACGACGGTTCGCTGCTGGGCGATGTGGTGATCGTGAAGAACTCCGGCGAGCGGACCGTCGACCCGGCCAACGGCCTCAACGGCTGGAACCTGTCCTGGACGAAGTGGCGGGCCGGCAGCGCCCTGTGACGTCCGGGGGGCCCGGCGGCTTCACTGCGTGAACTCCCGTGCGGCGGGGGGTCTTTCTCGGTTTCACCTCTTGACGGAGCGGGGCCCGGAGAGCACATTGGCGGCACTCTGAGAGCGCTCTCAGAGCAGGTCCGGAGTGGCTCCGGGCCTGCTCGGCGCGCGCTCGGAGTGTGCTCATCTCCCCTCCGTACCGAGAGGCACCCCCACATGAGAGAACCCTCCGGCACCTCCCCGAGACGGCGTCCGCTGCGCCGTGCGCTGGCCGCCGCCGTCGGCGCGCTCGGCCTCGCGCTGGCCGCCGGCACGGTCGCCGCCCCCACCGCGGCCGCCTCCGCCCCCACTCCCCCCTCCGGGTGGACCCGGGTCTTCCTCGACGACTTCGACGGCCCGGCCGGTTCCGGCGTGAACACCGCCAACTGGCAGTACGCGACCGGCACCTCGTACCCGGGCGGCGCCGCCAACTGGGGCACCGGCGAGGTCGAGACGATGACGTCCAGCACCAACAACGTCGCCCTGGACGGCAACGGCAACCTGCGCATCACCCCGCGGCGCGACGCCTCCGGCAACTGGACCTCGGGCCGGATCGAGACCAACCGCACCGACTTCCAGCCCCCGGCCGGCGGCAAGCTGAGCGTCGAGGCACGCATCCAGATGCCCAATGTGACCGGCGCCGCCGCCAAGGGCTACTGGCCGGCGTTCTGGATGCTGGGGTCGCCGTTCCGGGGCAACTACTGGAACTGGCCGGGCGTGGGCGAGCTGGACATCATGGAGAACGTCCAGGGCCTGAACACCGTGTGGGCCACCATGCACTGCGGCACCAACCCGGACGGCCCGTGCAACGAGACGACCGGCATCGGCGGTTCGACCTCCTGTCCGGGCTCCACCTGCCAGTCCGGCTTCCACACCTACCGCATGGAGTGGGACCGCTCCACCAGCCCCGAGCAGATCCGCTTCTCCGTCGACGGCGTCACCTACCACACCGTGCGCGCCGACCAGATGGACGCGGCGACCTGGTCCAACGCGACGAACCACGGGTTCTTCATCATCCTCAACGTGGCGATGGGCGGCGGCTTCCCGGGCGCCTTCGGCGGCGGCCCGGACGGCGGCACCGAGCCCGGCCACCCGATGGTCGTCGACTACGTGCAGGCCGCGACGGCCGGCGGCGGCACCGGCCAGCCCGGCAACCGCGACGCCTACGGCACCATCCAGGCCGAGTCCTACGACGCCCAGTCCGGGGTGATGACCGAGGCCACCTCCGACTCCGGCGGCGGGCAGAACCTGGGCGCCCTGGCCAACGGCGACTGGGTGCTCTACAAGGGCGTGAACTTCGGCTCGAACGCGGCCCGGCAGTTCAGCGCCCGGGTGGCCAGCGGCGCGGCGAGCGGCGTGAGCGGGCTGGTGGAGGTGCGGCTGGACAGCCGTACCAGCGCGCCCGTCGGCAGCTTCGCGGTGGGCAGCACCGGGGGCTGGCAGTCCTGGCGGACGATCCCGGCGAACATCTCCGCCGTGACCGGCACCCATGACGTGTATCTGACGTTCACCAGCGGCCAGCCGGCCGACTTCGTCAACGTCAACTGGTTCACCTTCGGGCACTGAACCCCGTACCCGAGGAGGGGGCCGCGCGAGGCGCGCGGCCCCCTCCGCCGTACTCAGCTCAGGTCGGCGCGGAACGCGGCCGGCGTCTGGTCGGTGTGCTGGTGGAAGAACTTGGAGAAGTTCGCCGCGTCGGGGAAGCCGACCGCCGCGCCGACCCGGCCGATCGGCAGGTCGGTGTGCGCGAGCAGCCGTTTGGCCTCCAGGATCACCCGCTTGTCGATGAACGCCTTGGGCGTCTCGCCGGTCGCGGCGCGCACCGCGCGGACCAGGGTGCGGCGGGAGTAACCGAGCGCGTCGGCGTAGGCGCTGACGCTGTGGTTGGTGGCGAAGCCGCGCTCCACGGCGTCCCGGAACAGGGTGAAGGTGGTGTCGCCCGGACCGGCCGCCTCCCGCGTCGCCGCGGAGTTCGCCGCGAGGTGGGCGAGGCGGAGCAGGAACGCGGTCAGCGAGTGCCGCAGCACCGAGGTGTGCAGGCTCAGCGGCAGGGTGGTGGCGTCCTCGTACTCGCGGCGCAACTGCTCCAGGGACGCGGTCAGCCCGGCGAGCTGCGCCGGGTCGGGGCGGAGCAGCGGGGGCAGGTCGTAGCGGTAGAGGCCGGTGGCCTCCACGGTGGCGCGGGGCAGGAAGCCGGGCTGCATGGTCAGCGCCGTTCCGCGGTACTCGTGCTCGGGCGAGAAGCGGTGGACCTGTCCCGGGCGGATCCACAGCAGGTCGCCCGCGGCCGCCTCGTACTCGGCGAAGTCGATCATGTGGCGGACCGGGCCGCCGGTGAAGAGCATGACGACGTGGAAGTCGATGCGGTGCACCCGGTGCAGCGGGGCACTGGAGTGCCAGGTGCGGCCGGTGCCCATGGGGCCGACCTGCATGCCGACGCCGAGGACGCTCAGCTCGACCGGGAAGGGGAAGGTTCTGATCCCGCCGCCGTCGCCGCCGTCTTGGTGGTGTTCGTCCGCCATGTCCTTCTCGTACCGTCCCGCTCGGGCGCGCGGCGCCCGAGGTGTGTCCCAGTTTCACCACAGGCTGGCACACGATGACCTTCACTCTCAAAAGTCAGACTTTTAAGTTCGAACACGTCAGAGCAACGATCACGCTTCTATCGAGGATTTCTTGAAGATGAGCACGCATACCGCGGACCGCTTCACATGGACCGAACTCGACCGGCGTGCCGTCGACACCGCCCGTGTTCTCGCGGCCGATGCCGTCCAGAAGGTCGGCAACGGCCACCCGGGCACGGCCATGGCGCTGGCGCCGGCCGCCTACACGATCTTTCAGAAGGTGATGCGTCACGACCCGGCGGACCCCGAGTGGACCGGCCGTGACCGCTTCGTCCTCTCCCCGGGCCACACCTCGCTCACCCTCTACACGCAGCTCTACCTCGCCGGGTACGAGCTGGAGCTGGACGACCTGAAGGCGTTCCGCACCCACGGCTCCAAGACCCCCGGCCACCCCGAGTACGGGCACACCGCGGGCGTCGAGACCACCACCGGGCCGCTCGGCCAGGGCGTGGCCAACGCGGTGGGCATGGCGATGGCCGCCCGCTACGAGCGCGGTCTGTTCGACCCGGACGCCCCCGAGGGCGAGTCGCCGTTCGACCACACCATCTGGGCGATCGTCTCCGACGGCGACCTCCAGGAGGGCGTCTCCGCCGAGGCGTCCTCGCTGGCCGGCCACCAGAAGCTCGGCAACCTGGTCTTCCTCTACGACGACAACCACATCTCCATCGAGGGCGACACCGCCACCGCCTTCTCCGAGGACGTGCTCAAGCGCTACGAGGCGTACGGCTGGCACGTACAGCGCATCGAGCCCGCCGAGAACGGCGACGTCGACGTGCACGCCCTGTACGCGGCGCTGACCGCCGCCAAGGCGGAGACCTCCCGGCCGTCGATCATCGCGATGCGCACGATCATCGCCTGGCCCGCCCCGAACGCGCAGAACACCGAGGCCGCGCACGGCTCGGCGCTCGGCGACGACGAGGTGGCCGCCACCAAGCGGGTGCTCGGCTTCGACCCGGAGAAGTCCTTCGAGGTCGCCGACGAGGTCCTCGCGCACACCCGCAAGGCCCTGGACCGGGGCGCCGAGGCGCACGCCGCCTGGGACAAGCGCCTGGACAAGTGGCGCGGGGCGCGGCCCGAGCGGGCCGAGCTGTTCGACCGCGTGGTGGCCGGCCGGCTCCCCGAGGGCTGGGAGGACGCGCTGCCGGTCTTCGAGCCGGGCAAGGCGGTCGCCACCCGGGCCGCGTCCGGCAAGGTGCTCCAGGCGCTGGGCCCGGTGCTGCCCGAGCTGTGGGGCGGCTCCGCCGACCTGGCCGGGTCGAACAACACCACGATCGACAAGACCTCGTCGTTCCTGCCCGAGGGCAACCCGCTGCCCGAGGCCGACCCGTACGGCCGTACCGTCCACTTCGGCATCCGCGAGTTCTCCATGGCCGCGGAGATGAACGGCATCGCGCTGCACGGCAACACCCGCGTCTACGGCGGCACCTTCCTGGTCTTCTCCGACTACATGCGCAACGCGGTGCGCATGTCGGCGCTGATGCAGTTGCCGGTGACGTACGTGTGGACGCACGACTCCATCGGCCTGGGCGAGGACGGCCCGACCCACCAGCCGGTCGAGCACCTGGCCGCGCTGCGCGCCATCCCGGGCCTGAACGTGGTCCGCCCGGCCGACGCCAACGAGACCGCCACCGCCTGGGCCGAGATCCTGCGCCGGCACTCCACCGACCCGGCCCCGCACGGCCTGGCCCTGTCCCGGCAGGGGCTGCCGACCTACCCGCCGAACCCGGACGCGGCCAAGGGCGGCTACGTCCTGGCGGACGCCTCCACCGGCACCCCGGACGTGATCCTGATCGCCACCGGCTCCGAGGTGCAGCTCGCCGTCGCCGCGCGGGAGCTGCTGGAGGCCGAGGGCACCGCCACCCGGGTGGTGTCGATGCCGTCCGTGGAGTGGTTCGAGCAGCAGCCGCGCGCGTACCGCGAGAGCGTGCTGCCGCCGTCCGTGAGGGCCCGGGTGGCCGTCGAGGCCGGCATCGGCCTGACCTGGTACCGGTTCGTCGGCGACGCGGGACGCATCGTCTCCCTGGAGCACTTCGGTGCCTCCGCCGCCGCCGGGACCCTCTTCGCCGAGTACGGCTTCACCGCCGAGAACGTCGCCGCCGCGGCCCGGGAATCCGTCGCCGCCGCCCGCGGTTGATCGCAACGCCAGAAAGAAGATGATGATCACTGTGAACCGAACCACCGCGACCGCGGAGCCGCTCCGGCGCCTGGCCGCCGAGGGCGTCTCCGTCTGGCTGGACGACCTGTCCCGCGGCCGGATCGCGTCGGGCAACCTGGCCGAGCTGATCGAGACGAAGCACGTCGTCGGCGTCACCACCAACCCCTCCATCTTCCAGGCCGCCATCGGCTCGGGCGAGGGGTACGAGGAGCAGCTCGCCGACCTGGCGGTGCGCGGCGTCACCGTCGACGAGGCGGTGCGCATGATGACCACCGCCGACGTCCGCGCCGCCGCCGACGTGCTCACCCCGGTGTACGAGGCCACCGGCGGCCGGGACGGCCGGGTCTCCATCGAGGTCGACCCGCGGCTGGCCCACGACACGGCGGCCACCGTCGCCGAGGCCAAGCAGTTGGCCTGGCTGGTCGACCGCCCCAACGTGATGATCAAGATCCCGGCGACCCGGGCCGGTCTCCCGGCGATCACCGAGGTGATCGGCGCCGGCATCAGCGTCAACGTCACGCTGATCTTCTCCCTGGAGCGCTACCGCGAGGTGATGGACGCCTACCTCGCCGGTCTGGAGAAGGCGCGGGCCGCCGGGCACGACCTGTCGGCCGTCCACTCGGTCGCCTCCTTCTTCGTCTCCCGCGTCGACAGCGAGATCGACAAGCGGCTGACGCTGCTGGGCACCGACGAGGCCCTCGCCCTCAAGGGCCGGGCCGCCCTGGCCAACGCCAGGCTGGCCTACGAGGCGTACGAGGAGGTCTTCGCGGGCAGCAGGTTCACCGCCCTGGCGGGCACCGGCGCCAACCGGCAGCGCCCCCTGTGGGCGTCCACCGGGGTGAAGGATCCGGCATACCGGGACACCCTGTACGTGGAGGAGCTGGTCGCTCCCGGCACCGTGAACACGATGCCGGAGGCCACCCTGGACGCCGCCGCCGATCACGGTGTCGTCCAGGGCGACACGGTCACCGGCGGCTACGCCCAGGCGCGGGCCGACCTGGCGGCCGTGGAGAAGCTGGGCATCTCCTACGACGAGGTGGTGGAGCAGTTGGAGCGCGAGGGCGTCGCCAAGTTCGAGGCGGCCTGGCAGGAGCTGCTCGACGCGGTGACGAAGTCCCTGATGAGCAAGGGAGTTGACGGGGAATGAGCGAGGAGCTTCCCGACCCGAACGCGGGCGAGAACAAGGCCACGAAGGAGGCCAAGGAGACCCGGGACGCCCAGGAGGCCGCAGGTACCGTGGCCGCGGAGGCACCCCGGACCGAGGCCGGGGCCGCGGACGGGGACGCGCCCCGGGCCCAGTCCCAGGACGGGGAAGGCGAAGGGGACGGGGACGAGCCCCCGGCCCGGACCCCGGCGCCGGCCGCGGCGTCCGACTGGAGCAATCCGCTGCGCGACCCGCAGGACCGCCGGCTGCCCCGGATCGCGGGCCCCTCCGGTCTGGTCATCTTCGGCGTCACCGGCGACCTGTCCCGTAAGAAGCTGATGCCGGCCGTGTACGACCTGGCCAACCGGGGCCTGCTGCCGCCGGGCTTCTCCCTGGTGGGCTTCGCCCGCCGGGACTGGGAGGACCAGGACTTCGCCGAGGTGGTCCACCAGGCCGTCAAGGAGCACGCCCGCACCGAGTTCCGCGAGGAGGTCTGGCAGCAGCTCTCCGAGGGGATGCGGTTCATCCCGGGCGACTTCGACGACGACAACGCCTTCGAGCAGTTGCGCAAGGCCGTGGACGAGCTGGACGCCTCCCGGGGCACCAGCGGCAACTACGCCTTCTACCTCTCGGTGCCGCCGAAGTTCTTCCCCAAGGTGGTCCAGCAGCTCAAGAAGCACGGTCTCGCGGACGCCCCCGAGGGCTCCTGGCGCCGCGCCGTCATCGAAAAGCCGTTCGGGCACGATCTGGCGAGCGCCCAGGAGCTGAACGCGCTGGTGCACGACGTGTTCGAGCCGGACCAGGTCTTCCGCATCGACCACTACCTGGGCAAGGAGACGGTCCAGAACATCCTGGCGCTGCGCTTCGCCAACCAGATGTACGAGCCGATCTGGAACCGGTCCTACGTCGACCACGTGCAGATCACCATGGCCGAGGACATCGGCATCGGCGGCCGGGCCGGCTACTACGACGGCATCGGCGCCGCCCGGGACGTCATCCAGAACCACCTCCTGCAGTTGCTCGCCCTCACCGCGATGGAGGAGCCCGCCGCCTTCGACGCGGAGTCGCTGCTCACCGAGAAGCTGAAGGTGTTCCGGGCGGTCCGGCTGCCGGACGACCTGGGCCGGCACACCGTGCGCGGACAGTACGCGGCCGGCTGGCAGGGCGGCGAGAAGGTCATCGGCTACCTGGAGGAAGAGGGCATCGACCCGGCCTCCACCACCGACACCTACGCGGCGATCAAGGTCGGCATCGACAACCGCCGCTGGGCCGGGGTCCCCTTCTACCTGCGCACCGGCAAGCGGCTGGGCCGCCGGGTCACCGAGATCGCGGTGGTCTTCCAGCGCGCCCCGCACTCCCCCTTCGACACCACCGCCACCGAGGAACTGGGCGAGAACGCCATCGTCATCCGCGTCCAGCCGGACGAGGGCATGACGGTCCGCTTCGGCTCCAAGGTGCCCGGCACCTCGATGGAGATCCGGGACGTGTCGATGGACTTCGCGTACGGCGAGTCCTTCACCGAGTCCAGCCCGGAGGCGTACGAGCGCCTCATCCTGGACGTCCTGCTGGGGGACGCCAACCTGTTCCCCCGTCACCAGGAAGTGGAAGAGTCCTGGCGGATCCTCGACCCGGTCGAGGAGTACTGGGCCACGCACGGCAGGCCCGCGCAGTACCCCTCGGGAAGCTGGGGCCCCGAGGAAGCCGACGAGATGCTCGCACGAGACGGACGGAGCTGGCGCAGGCCATGAGGATCGACCTGACCGACACCACGGCAAGCAAGGTCAACAAGGCGCTGGTCCAGGGCCGCCGGGCCATCGGCACCCCGGCCGTGGGCATGGTCCTGACGATGGTCATCGTCACGGACGAGGAGAACGCCTACGACTCGATCAAGGCGGCCGAGGAAGCCTCCCACGAGCACCCCTCGCGCACCCTGGTCGTCATCAAGCGGCACGCCCGCAACCCGCGCGACCGGCACAACTCCCACCTCGACGCCGAGGTCCGGGTCGGCTCCGAGGCCGGCACCGGCGAGACGGTCGTGCTGCGCATGTACGGCGAGGTGGCCGAGCACGCCGACTCGGTCGTGCTGCCGCTGCTGCTGCCGGACGCCCCGGTCGTCGTGTGGTGGCCGGTGGACGCCCCCGACAACCCCGCCAAGGACCCGCTGGGCGCGCTCGCTCAGCGCCGGATCACCGACCTGTACGCGGTCGAGAACCCGATGGAGACGCTGCGCAAGCGCCAGCGCACCTACGCGCCCGGCGACACCGACCTGGCCTGGACCCGGCTGACGCTGTGGCGCTCGATGCTGGCCGCCGCCCTGGACCAGGCCCGCGCGGAGGTGACCTCGGCGACGGTGGAGGCCGAGGCCGACAACCCGGCCGCCGAGCTGCTCGCCCGCTGGCTGGAGGCCCGGCTCGGCGTCACCGTGGACCGGGTGGTCAGCGACGGCCCGGTGGTCACCGCGGTGCGGCTCGGCACGGCCGGCGGCGAGATCGTCATCGACCGGCCCGAGGGCCCGCTGGCCACCCTGTCGCTGCCCGGCCAGCCCTCGCGCAGCCTGGCCCTGAAGGTCCGTTCCACCGCCGAACTCATCGCCGAGGAGCTGCGGCGCCTCGACGCGGACGAGATGTACGCCATCGCCCTGCGGGGCGAGGCCACCGAGGAGACCCCTGTCCATGTCTGACACCCCCGAGCTCACCCGCCGTCCCGAGTGGACGGCCCTGGAGGACCACCGCGCCGAGGCGCTGCTCCACCCGGACCTGCGTGAGCTGTTCGCCGCCGACCCCTCCCGCGCCGAGCGGTACGTGGTGCGCGTCGGCGACCTGCGGATCGACTACTCCAAGAACCTCGTCACCGACGAGACCCTCGCCCTGCTCCAGGAGCTGGCCAAGGCCACCGACGTGTTCGGCCTCAGGGACGCCATGTTCGAGGGCCGGAAGATCAACGTCACCGAGGACCGGGCGGTGCTGCACACCGCGCTGCGCGCCCCGGCCGACGCGGTGATCGAGGTCGACGGCGAGAACGTGGTGCCGAAGGTGCACGCCGTCCTGGACCGGATGAGCGACTTCGCCGACCGGGTGCGCTCCGGCGAGTGGACCGGCCACACCGGCAAGCGCATCCGCACCGTGGTCAACATCGGCATCGGCGGCTCCGACCTCGGCCCCGCGATGGCCTACGAGGCGCTGCGGGCGTACACCGACCGCTCGCTGGGCTTCCGCTTCGTCTCCAACGTGGACGGCGCCGACCTGCACGAGGCGATCCGCGACCTGGACCCGGCCGAGACGCTGTTCATCGTGGCGTCCAAGACGTTCACCACGATCGAGACGATCACCAACGCCACCTCGGCCCGCTCCTGGCTGCTGGCCGGGCTGGACGGGGACGAGAAGGCGGTCGCCAAGCACTTCGTCGCCCTGTCGACCAACG
>NZ_BNBI01000006.1 GCF_014655295.1 Streptomyces fumanus | reverse complement strand
CTTGCGTTTCCGACTCTATCAGATCCTTTTCCGATCCGATTTCCTCGGTGCTTTCCAGGTTCCCGCTTCCGCGTTTCCCTTTCCGGCGGTTCCGACTTTATCAGAAGTTTTCGGCCGGTCTGACCGGCGTCATGTTTCCGATTCATCGGGGGCTTCTTCGAATTCTCAGGAATCGAGAAGCAGCTAGACACTCACTGTACCTGCGGGGCCGAGCCCAGCTCCAGGCAACTGTTCGAATCTACCTCCCCGCGCCATCCGTGTCAACGGCTCTTGCGGGGCGAAGAGGAGATTAGCAGCTCACCGGGTGCGGATGCACATCAGGCGGCGGTCGGCACCCTGGCGCTGCGCTCGGCGGCCTCGACGTCGCCGGTCTCTCCCGCGCGGACGGCGCGTCCGCCCAGGACCCAGACGTAGCCGAGGAAGGCCAGCTCGGCGAGGACTCCGATGGTGATGCGGGCCCAGGTGGGCAGGCCGGAGGGGGTGACGAAGCCTTCGATGGCGCCGGAGACGAAGAGGACCAGGGCGAGGCCGATGGCCATGCCGATGGCCGCGCGGCCCTCCTCGGCCAGTGCCGTACGGCGGGTGCGCGGGCCCGGGTCGACGAGGGTCCAGCCGAGGCGGAGGCCCGTGCCGGCGGCGACGAAGACCGCGGTCAGTTCGAGCAGGCCGTGCGGGAGGACGAGGCCGAGAAAGGTGTCCAGGCGGCCGGCGGAGGACATCAGGCCGAAGCCGACGCCCAGGTTGAGCATGTTCTGGAAGAGGATCCAGATGACCGGCAGGCCCAGGAAGACGCCGAGGATCAGGCAGAGGGCGGCGGCCCAGGCGTTGTTCGTCCAGACCTGGGCGGCGAAGGAGGCCGCGGGGTGGGTGGAGTAGTAGGACTCGTACTGGCCGCCGGGGCGGGTCAGTTCGCGGAGTTCGGCGGGCGCCGCGATGGTGGACTGCACCTCCGGGTGGGTGCCGATCCACCAGCCCAGGAGGGCGGCGATCGCCGTGGACAGCAGGGCGGTGGGGACCCACCAGTGGCGTGCCTTGTAGACGGCGGCCGGGAAGCCGTGGGCGAGGAAGCGGGTCACGTCGCGCCAGGTGGCACGCCGGGTGCCGGTCACCGCGCCACGCGCGCGTGCCACGAGCCGGCTGAGCCGGCCGGTCAACTGGGGGTCGGGGGCGCTGGACTGGATCAGGGACAGGTGGGTGGCCGCGCGCTGGTAGAGGGTGACGAGTTCGTCGGTCTCGGCGCCGGTGAGGTGGCGCTGGCGCCGGAGCAGGGCGTCGAGGCGGTCCCATTCCGCGCGGTGGGCGGAGACGAAGACGTCGAGGTCCATCGGTGTGCCTGCTCCTCAACTGTCGACGGTGGCTCGTCGCGGATCAGCTTGTCGCACTGCGGCGCGACGCGTCCTCAGCTTGGCAGACTGGCGGTGTCGGGGGCAGGTCAGGGGAAGGGACGGCAGGCGTGAGTGAGCTGGTGACGGGCGAGGCGGTGGCGTTGGAGCTGCGCCCCGCGAAACTGCCCAGCAGGGCGCTGGCCGTGTTGCTGGACTTGGCGGTGGCCTTCGCCGTCTATGTGGCGGTGACCATCGCGGTGGTGGCCGCCACCGCGTCCCTGGACGAGGCGGCGCAGACGGCGCTGTCCATCGCGGCCTTCGTCCTGTTGCTGGTGGGCGGGCCGATAGCGGTGGAGACGCTCAGCCACGGGCGGTCGCTGGGCAAGATGGCGTGCGGGCTGCGGGTGGTCCGGGACGACGGCGGGCCGATCCGCTTCCGGCACGCGCTGGTGCGGGGTCTCATCGGGGTGATCGAGATTCTGCTGACGTTCGGCGTGGTCGGCTGTATCGCGTCGCTGGTGTCGGCGCGGGGGCGGCGGATCGGCGATGTGTTCGCGGGGACGCTGGTGGTGCGGGAGCGGGTGCCTGTGGCGCCCGTGGGTTACGTGCCGCCGCCTCCGCCGTGGCTGGCGGGGCGGTTCGCGGGGCTGGACCTGTCGGCCGTTCCGGATGCCCTGTGGCTTGCCGTGCGGCAGTACCTGACGCGGATGGGGCAGTTGGATCCGCAGGTCGGCTGGGGCATGGCGGAGCGGCTCGCGGGTGATCTGGCGGCCCGTACGGGGGCGCCGGTGCCGCCGGGTGTGCCGCCGGCGATGTATCTGGCGGCGGTGGTGCAGGAGCGGCAGGCACGGGAGGCCCGGCGCGCGTTCGCGAGCGGTGAACCGCCGCTGGCCCAGCTACCGGGCGGCGGGCCGGCCGCGGCCGGCGGAGCGGTGGCCACCGGCGGGTACGCGGCGCCCGCGACGTGGTCGCCGGCGGTGCCGCCACCCGGTCTCGCGGGTACGGGGCGGGGAGCGCCGCCGATGGCCCCGCCGCCGCCCTCGGTGCCGCAGGACGCCTCGGCCCAGCGCCCGCCGGCTACCGGGTTCGTGCCGCCGGCCTGACGCGGCGGGGCGGCGGCGCCGGAGGCGGGTGGTCAGGGGAACGCGGAGGGGGGCGAGTCCAGGTCCTCCAGCTCGACGCCGGGGGCCGCGAGGACCACGTCGCCGGTGATGTGCACGGCGTGCTGTTCGCCCGTGTCCAGGGCTGTGACCTGGTACTCCTCCACGGTCAGGGGGCCGTTGTCAGTGGGGTGTGCTTCTCTTTTCAGCAAGGCCCAGGACTGGTCCACGGTGCGGGGGGCGAGGACCGGGTCCGTGAGGGCGACGAGGCGTACGCGGGTCGCTGATCCGGAGGGGGTGAGGCGCAGGAGACGGGCAGTGGCGACGAGGAAGGCCGGGGAGGTGCCGGTGAAGGCGTGGGCGCGCACATTGCCTTCGGTGGCGTGGGCCCCGGTGGGGTCGGTACGGACCCAGGTGACGCCGTCGAGGGCGGCGCCGCGTACCTGCCAGTCGCCGGCGTGGAGTTCGAGGCGGATGGGGCGGCCGAGTCCGTCGAGGGCGAGGTCGACGGAGCCGCTCTGGTCCCCGGCGGGCGTGACCCGTCGGGAGACGTAGCGCCAGCCGGAAGGGCCGGGGGCGCACTGGAAGTGTTCTTCGGCGAGGGGGGTGTGATCGTGCGGATCGTGGAGCGAATAACGGCCGCGGGGCATGGGGGTCCTGGGTCGTGACGAGCTGGTCCGGCGCTGCCGGTCCGCCGACGGGGCAGGCCCCCGGCACGGGGGTGCGGGGGCCTGCCACGGAGGATCTGCTGCCGTGGACCGTGTCCGTGCATGGACACGGTCCCGGCGAGCCGCGGGTCGGACTCAGTAGCGGTAGTGGTCCGGCTTGTACGGGCCCTCGACCTGCACGCCGATGTACTCGGCCTGCTCCGGGCGCAGCGTCGTCAGCTTGACGCCGAGGGCGTCGAGGTGGAGACGGGCGACCTTCTCGTCGAGGTGCTTGGGCAGCACGTAGACGCCGGTGGGGTACTCGTCGGGCTTGGTGAACAGCTCAATCTGGGCCAGGGTCTGGTCCGCGAAGGAGTTGGACATCACGAACGACGGGTGACCGGTGGCGTTGCCCAGGTTCAGCAGGCGGCCCTCGGACAGCACGATGATCTTCTTGCCGTCGGGGAAGGTCCAGGTGTGGACCTGGGGCTTGACCTCGTCCTTGACGATGCCGGGGATCTTCGCCAGGCCGGCCATGTCGATCTCGTTGTCGAAGTGGCCGATGTTCCCCACGATGGCCTGGTGCTTCATCTTGGCCATGTCCGAGGCCATGATGATGTCCTTGTTGCCGGTCGTGGTGATGAAGATGTCGGCCGTCTCGACGACCTCGTCGAGGGTGGTGACCTGGTAACCGTCCATCGCCGCCTGCAGGGCGCAGATCGGGTCGATCTCGGTGACGATGACGCGGGCGCCCTGTCCGCGCAGGGACTCCGCGCAGCCCTTGCCCACGTCGCCGTAGCCGCAGACGACCGCGGTCTTGCCGCCGATGAGGACGTCGGTGGCGCGGTTGATGCCGTCGATCAGGGAGTGGCGGCAACCGTACTTGTTGTCGAACTTCGACTTGGTGACGGCGTCGTTGACGTTGATCGCCGGGAACAGGAGGGTGCCGTCGCGCTGCATCTCGTACAGGCGGTGGACGCCGGTCGTGGTCTCCTCGGTGACGCCGCGGATCTCGGACGCGAGCCGCGTCCACTTCTGCGAGCCCTCGGTGATGGTGCGGTTGAGGAGTTCGAGGATGACGCGGTGCTCGTCGGACTCGGCGGTGTCGGGCGAGGGGACCTTGCCGTCCTTCTCGTACTCGACGCCCTTGTGGACCAGGAGGGTGGCGTCACCGCCGTCGTCGAGGATCATGTTCGGGCCGCCGGTGGGGCTGTCCGGCCAGGTCAGGGCCTGCTCGGTGCACCACCAGTACTCCTCCAGGGTCTCGCCCTTCCAGGCGAAGACCGGCACGCCCTGGGGGTTGTCCGGGGTGCCGTCGGGGCCGACGGCGATGGCGGCCGCGGCGTGGTCCTGGGTGGAGAAGATGTTGCAGGAGGCCCAGCGGACCCGGGCGCCGAGGGCGACCAGGGTCTCGATGAGGACGGCGGTCTGCACGGTCATGTGCAGGGAGCCGGTGACGCGGGCGCCGGCGAGGGGCTGGGCCTCGGCGTACTCCTTGCGGATCGCCATGAGGCCGGGCATCTCGTGCTCGGCGAGGGTGATCTCCTTGCGGCCGAACTCGGCCAGGGAGAGGTCGGCGACCTTGAAGTCCTGCCGGTTGTCGACAGTCGTCATTACGAGCTGCTCCTCGGGTTGGGTCGAGGGTGGGTACGGCTGACCTGCGCGGCGGCGGACACCGGGGTGCCCAAGGAGGACACAGGCATGCCCGCGTACGCGCAGCGCAGTCCGTCGGAGGCCCTCTCTCCCTCGGCCGGCCCGTGTCCGGGCCGCCCGACCGCCATCAGCAGCGACGTCTGGCTCCGTCCCAAGCTACACCGGTGGGCGCCGCCTACCCCAGTCGGTTCCCGAAGACTTCCGGCCGATCACGAAGGGTGAGGGAGGAGGGGTGCCGGGGTCAGTGGACGGCGGGGCCGCCGGGGGTGGCCTCGCGGTCGGGGCCCTTGGCGGCCTCGGCCTCGCTGTAGATGTCGGGCTCCAGGTAGATGACGCGGGCGATCGGGACGGCGTCGCGGATGCGGGCCTCGGCGGCGTCGATGGCGGCGGCGATCTCGGTGGCCGTGCCGTCGTGCCGTACGGCGATCTTCGCGGCGACGAGGAGTTCCTCGGGGCCGAGGTGGAGGGTGCGCATGTGGATGACGCCGGTGACGGTGTCGCCGGCGACGAGCGCCGCCTCGATCTTCTCGACGGCCTCGGTGCCGGCGGACTCGCCGAGCAGCAGGGACTTGGTCTCGGCGGCCAGGACCAGGGCGATCAGGATGAGCAGGACGCCGATGCAGAGGGTGCCGATGCCGTCCCAGACGCCGTTGCCGGTGAGCAGGGCGAGGCCGACGCCGCCGAGGGCGAGGATCAGACCGATCAGGGCGCCGAAGTCCTCCAGGAGGACGACGGGCAGCTCGGGCGCCTTGGCGTGGCGGATGAACTGGGTCCAGGACTTGCTGCCGCGCGAGGCGTTGGACTCCTTGATGGCGGTCCGGAAGGAGAAGCCCTCGGCGATGATCGCGAAGACGAGGACGCCCACCGGCCAGTACCAGTGCTCCAGCTCGTGCGGGTGCTTGATCTTCTCGTAGCCCTCGTAGAGGGCGAACATGCCGCCGACGGAGAAGAGCACGATGGAGACGAGGAAGGCGTAGATGTAGCGCTCGCGGCCGTAGCCGAAGGGGTGCTGGGGGGTGGCGGCGCGCTGGGCGCGCTTGCCGCCGAGGAGCAGCAGGCCCTGGTTGCCGGAGTCGGCGAGCGAGTGGACGGATTCGGCGAGCATCGAGGACGAGCCGCTGAAGAGGAACGCCACGAATTTCGATGCCGCGATCGCCAGGTTGGCGGCCAGTGCCGCCACGATCGCCTTGGTACCGCCTGAGGCGCTCATGTGTCGCGTGGTCCCTTCGCCTACGTCTGCCTGCGTACCCGGGGACGGAGGCCGGCCGGGGCCGGCTTTGCCCGTCCTTTGCGGTGGGCCATTGTTGCAGCCCGGCCCGCGGACGTGTGCGGGCCGGGCTGCCGTGTCCGCGTCAGACGCGGACGGTGGCCCGGAAGACCGTACCGGTTCCCGCTGTTTCGGCTTTCTCACCGGCCGGTACGAAGACGGAGGTGCCCGGGGTGAGTTCCTCCGTGCCCACGCGGACGGTGCCCGCGGTGCACAGGAGGATCTGCGGGGTGGGCAGGGTGAGGTCGCGGGGGGCGGTGCCGGCGGGGAGGACGTACCGGGAGAGGCGGAACTCGTCGGTGGGGGTGTCGTAGACCTCCTCGCCGTCGGGGGACGCCTCCGGGCGCAGCACGCCGGGGCCGGCGGCCTCGAAGCGGACGATGCGCAGGAGTTCGGGGACGTCGACGTGCTTGGGGGTCAGGCCGCAGCGCAGGACGTTGTCGGAGTTGGCCATGATCTCGACGCCGAGGCCGCCGAGGTAGGCGTGCGGGATGCCGGCGCCGAGGTAGAGGGCCTCGCCGGGCTGGAGCCGGACGTGGTTGAGGAGCATCGCGGCGAGGACGCCGGGGTCGCCCGGGTAGTGCCGGGCGATGGCGGCGTACGGGGCGTGTGCGCCGCCGAGGCGCTCGCAGGCGGCCGCGGCCTCGGTGACCGTGCGGGACATCTCCTCGGGGTCGGCGGTGAGGACCGCGGTGAGCACCTCGCGCAGGGCGGCGCCCTCGGGTCGGGCGCGCAGCAGATCGGCGTACGGCTTGACGGAGGGCACGCCGAGGGCGTCGAGCAGGCCGGCGGCCTCGGCGGGGGCGCGGAAGCCGCACAGGCCGTCGAACTCGGTGAGGGCGCAGATCAGTTCGGGCTTGTGGTTGGCGTCCTTGTAGTTGCGGTGCGGGGCGTCGACGGGGATGCCGCGGCGTTCCTCGTCCTCGTATCCCCGGCGGGCCTGGTCCAGGTCGGGGTGGACCTGGAGGGAGAGCGGGGCGCCGGCGGCGAGCAGCTTGAGGAGGAAGGGCAGCCGGGGGCCGAACCTGGCGACCGAGGCGGCGCCGAGTTCGCGTTCGGGGTCGGCGTCGATGATCTCGGTGAGGGCGCCCCGGCCGGTGCGGGAGGGGGCGCCGGGGTGGGCGCCCATCCACATCTCCGCCTGCGGCCGGCCGGTCGGTTCGGTGCCGAGCAGCTCGGGGATCGCGGTGGTGGAACCCCAGGCGTAGGGGCGGACGGTGTTGTCGAGGCGGTCCATTGCTTCTGGTGGGCTCTCTCTGCCGGTTCTGCGGTGCGGTACGCGGCTGCGGCCCGCGTGGGTACGAGATCAGGCGCCGGAAGCGAGCGTCAGGTAAACGGCGGCGAAATCCGTGATGGCGATCAGTTCGGCGAGGGTCTCCAGCTCGCCGCCGGGCTCGGGTTCCAGTTCGCTGATCGGCGTGTCGTGGCTGAGGGCCAGGTCGCGGGCGGCGGGGGCGGCGGTGACGCCGCCGATCGGACGGTCGCGCAGCAGCACCACGCGCGCGTGCAGGGCGGGCGGTTCCTCGACGCGGTCGCGGAAGAAGTCGTCGGGGTCGGCGCCGGCGGCCAGCGGGCCGGCCAGCAGGGCGCTGTGCGCGGCGAGCGCCTCGGGCAGTTCGGCGACGACCGCGGGGATGCCGGAGAGTTCGGCGAGGGCGGCGGCGAAGCGGCGGCCGGCGGGGCCGGCGGAGGTGCCCTCGGTCCAGACGACGGGGAGGGCGTCGGCCAGTTCGGCCGCGAGGGTCTTGGCCGGGTTGCCGTACGTCGCGATAGCGGGGCCGCAGCGCTCGGCGACCTGGTCGAGGCGGTCGGCGACCCTCTCCAGGGCGTCCGGCGGGGCGGCGAGCAGGCCGGTGCGGTCCAGCAGGGCGAGCAGCGGGGTGAGCAGGGCCCACAGGACGCCGGGTGCCGCGCCGGCGAGGGGCTCCTGGTGGTCGTACGGGGCGGTCGCCATGGGGAGGAACAGGCCGACGGAGCCGTTCACCGTCTCGCTGAGCGGGGAGCGGGCGGGGGCGACGGCGACGACCGCGCAGCCGCGCCGGTAGGCGGTCTCGGCGAGCAGGGCGAGGCCGGGTTCGGTGCCGTCGGGGGTGGCGATGAGCAGCAGGTCGACGGAGCCGGTCCAGCCGGGCAGCTCCCAGCGCAGGGCGCCGGAGGCGGGGGCGACGCCGCTGGGGGCGAGGCGGGTGACGGGGCTGCCGGCGCCGGCGAGGGTGCCGAGGAGGTCGGCGGCGTGGGTGGCGGCGGCGCCCGGGCCGGCGATCAGGACGGCGCGGGGGCGGCCGTCCGGCTTCAGGGCGGCGACGCCCGCCTCGGCGGCCTGCCGGGCGGCGGTGCGGACGCGGGCGCCGGCTTCCGCGGCGCCGCGGAGCAGACCGCGGCGGTCGGCGCCGGCCAGCCTCTCCGGGCTGTCGAGCAGCGATTCGTCGAGCATGGCGGCAGTCTCCGATCGATCGCCGGGGCGTCAGGTGCGGGGGCCCGGGGTGGTCACTCCGGGCGGCGGGCCTCGTCCACGAGGAGGACGGGGATGCCGTCGCGGACCGGGTAGGCGAGGCCGCAGTCCTGGCCGGTGCAGATCAGCTCGGCGTCCCGCTCTTCGAGGGGGGAGTGGCAGGCGGGGCAGGCGAGGATCTCCAGGAGGCCGGCTTCGAGCGGCATGGCGGGTCCCTTCGGGGTGCTGGGGCTTGTGCGGATGTGCTGGTCAGGGTACCGCCGGTGAGGGGGCGGGTGGCCGGGTGCCGTTTGTGCTTCCTGTGCCGGGGCGGTCGCCCGAGGAACGGAGGCACCGCCCCGGAGGCCAGCGGGGGCCGCCCGGGAGCCGGGGCTGCCCCGGGGTCCCCGGCCCATGCCGGCCGACCGGCGGGCCGGGCGGGACAACCACCGGGCTGGGCGAGCCCACCGCCGAGCCGGACGGGCCCACCGCCGAGCCGGACGGGCCCACCGCCAAGCCGGACGAGCCCACCACCAAGCCGGACGGGCCGTAAGGGTGCTCGCCCCCGAACCGTCCGGGCGTTCGCCCGGAACCGCGACGCCCCGTCACCCCCGGATGATCGCCAGCGCCTCGTCCCGTACCCGCACCATCGTCGCCTCGTCGCGGGCCTCCGCGTTCAGGCGGAGCAGGGGTTCGGTGTTGGACGGGCGGACGTTGAACCACCAGTCGGCGGCGGTGACGGTGAGGCCGTCGAGGTCGTCGAGGGTGATGCCGGCGCGGTCCTGGTAGGCGGCTCTGATCGCGGCGAGGCGGGCGGTCTGGTCGTCGACCGTGGAGTTGATCTCGCCGGAGCCGGCGTACCGGTCGTACTCGGCGACCAGCGCGGACAGGGGCCGCTCCTGGCCGCCGAGGGCGGCGAGGACGTGCAGGGCGGCGAGCATGCCCGTGTCGGCGTTCCAGAAGTCGCGGAAGTAGTAGTGGGCGGAGTGCTCGCCGCCGAAGATCGCGCCGGTGCGGGCCATCTCGGCCTTGATGAAGGAGTGGCCCACGCGGGTGCGGACCGGGGTGCCGCCGTGCTCGCGGACGACCTCGGGGACGGACCAGGAGGTGATCAGGTTGTGGATGACGGTGCCGTGGCCGCCGTGCCGGGCCAGTTCGCGGGCGGCGACCAGGGCGGTGATCGCCGACGGGGGTACCGGGTCGCCGTTCTCGTCGACGACGAAGCAGCGGTCGGCGTCGCCGTCGAAGGCGAGGCCGAGGTCGGCGCCCTCCTCGCGGACGCGCTTCTGCAGGTCGACGAGGTTGGCCGGGTCCAGGGGGTTGGCCTCGTGGTTCGGGAAGGTGCCGTCCAGTTCGAAGTACATCGGCACCAGGTCCACGGGGAGGTCCGCGAGGACGGAGGGGACGGTGTGGCCGCCCATGCCGTTGCCCGCGTCGACGACGACCCGGAGCGGGCGGATCGCCGTGAGGTCGACCAGGCCGCGCAGGTGGGCCGCGTAGTCGGCGAGGGTGTCGCGGGGGGTGACGGTGCCCTTGCGCGCGGCCGGTGCGGGGGCGCCGGTGCGGCTCCAGCCCTCGACCAGCTCGCGGATCTCGGCGAGGCCGGTGTCCTGGCCGACCGGGGCGGCGCCCGCGCGGCACAGCTTGATGCCGTTGTACCGGGCGGGGTTGTGGGAGGCGGTGAACATGGCGCCCGGCAGGTCCAGCGCGCCGGAGGCGTAGTAGAGCTGGTCGGTGGAGCACAGGCCGATCTCGGTGACGTCGGCGCCCAGGGCCGCCGCCCCGCGCGCGAAGGCGCCGGACAGCCCGGGGGACGAGGGGCGCATGTCGTGCCCGGTCACGATGGCGCTCGCGCCGGTCATGCGGACGAAGGCCGCGCCGAACAGCTCGGCGAGCGGCTCGTCCCACTGGTCCGGGACCACTCCGCGTACGTCGTACGCCTTGACGATCTGCGACAGATCAGCAGTCACGGGCCAGCCTTCCTGGAAAGTCCTGTCGGTGCCCACAAACTACCCGGCCCCGCTGACAACCCGGTGGTCACGGCAGCATCCAGCCGAGGACGGCCGCGGACTGGCCGGCCACGACGAGGCACATCACCAGCAGCAGACCGGCGCTCCAGGGCAGCACCTTGCGCAGCAGGTCGCCCTCGCGGCCGGCCAGGCCGACGGCCGCGCAGGCGATGGTGAGGTTCTGCGGGGAGATCATCTTGCCGAGGACGCCGCCGGAGCTGTTGGCGGCGGCGAGGAGTCCGGGCGGCAGGCCCGACTCCCGCGCGGCGGTGACCTGGAGGGCGCCGAACAGCGCGTTGGCGGAGGTGTCGGAGCCGGTGACGGCGACGCCGAACCAGCCGAGGACCGGGGAGAGGAAGGCGAGTCCGGCGCCGGCCGCCGCGACGAAGTGGCCGATGGTGGCGGCCTGTCCGGAGAGGTTCATGACGTAGGCGAGGGCCAGCACGGAGGTGACGGTGAGGAGAGCGGAGCGCAGTTCGCGGACGGTGGCGAGCCACTCGGCGACCGCCACGCGCGCGTGCACGCCGAGGACGGCGGCCGTGGTGAGCCCCGCGAGCAGGACGAGGGTGCCGCCGGTGGAGAGGACCGGCCAGGTGAACACGTTGCCGCCGACCGGCTCGCCGTCCGGTCCGGCCACGTCGAGGAAGGGCCAGTCGTACGTCTGTGTCGCCCTGGCCAGCCGGTCCTTGACGGCGGGGATCTGGGCGGCGGAGAAGACGGCGACGATCAGCGCGTAGGGCGCGTAGGCGCGGACGACCTCCCGCGCGGGGTCGCGTTCGCCGGGTTCCCCGGTGCGTACGCCGGTCAGGACGGCGGCGCGCACCGGCTCGGCGGCGGGTGCGCGGGTGCGCGGTACGGCGACCAGGGCGCCCGCCCCGGCCAGCGCGGCGCCGATGTCGGCGAGTTGGGCGGAGACGTAGTTGGAGGCGGCGAACTGGGCGGCGGCGAAGGCGGTTCCGCACACCAGGGCGGGCACCCAGGTCTCGCGGAGCCCGCGCCGCCCGTCCACCAGCCCGACCAGCACCAGGGGGACGACGAGGGCCAGCAGCGGGGTCTGCCGGCCCACCACGGCGGCGACGTCGTCCAGGGGCACTCCGGTCACCTGGGCGAGGGTGACCACGGGGGTGCCCATCGCGCCGAAGGCGACCGGCGCGGTGTTGGCGACCAGGGAGACGACCGCCGCGCGGACGGGGTCGAAGCCGAGCGCCACGAGCATCACCGAGCAGATGGCGACGGGCGCGCCGAACCCGGCGAGGGCCTCCAGGAGGGCGCCGAAGCAGAAGGCGATGACGAGCGCCTGGACGCGGGGGTCGTCGGAGAGCCGGCCGAAGGAGCGCCGCAGGACGTCGAAGTGCCGGGTGCGGACGGTCATCCGGTACACCCACAGGGCGTTGACGACGATCCACAGGATGGGGAAGAGGCCGAAGGCGGCGCCCTGGGCGGCACTGGAGGCCGCCTGGCCCAGGGGCATGCCGTAGGCGAGCCGGGCGACGAGAACGGCGGCCAGGAGGCCGGTCAGGCCCGCCAGATGGGCCTTCATCCGCACGCCGCCGAGCAGCACGAGGACGAGCACCAGGGGCAGGGCGGCCACGAGGGCGGACAGGCCCAGGGAGCCGGCGACGGGTCGCAGTTCCTGGACGTACACGGACGCCTCCCCGATTCCGCCATGCGAAAGCGATGTCTCGCCGCACCTGGGACGGAATGGTCGTGTCCGCGACAAGCGCGCGTCAACAGGTGTGCAGCCGGCGGGCACGCACCGCGAACCCCCGCGCGGGGGAGGTCAGTTGTCGGGCGACCGCAGGACCCGCAGGTGGCCGCGGCGCGCGACCTCCATCGGGTCGGCCGACCGGGCCCCGCCGCCGGCCTCGGCGGCACGCTCCTGGGGCCGGGCCGCCTCGCGCACCGCGTTGGCCAGCGCTTCCAGGTCGTCGCCGCTGGGGCGGGCCGGGGCGGAACCGTCCAGGAGCCGGACGACCTCCCAGCCGCGCGGGGCGGTGAGGCGCTCGGAGTGCTCGGCGCACAGGTCGTAGCAGTGGGGTTCGGCGTAGGTGGCGAGCGGGCCGAGGACCGCGGTCGAGTCGGCGTAGACGTACGTCAGCGTCGCTACGGCGGGACGGCCGCAAGCGGTGCGCGAACAGCGACGTACAGGGCTCACGACGTTGGACGGTACCGCACTCTTGAGCGGGCCGCGACGACTCTCCCCCAGGTCACTCCACCGTGTCGTGGTGTGAAACACCCCACAACCCCCTCCTGGCACACCCCGCTGACCTGCGCGGACACCGTCTCCCGGGGTGCCGCGCGACCCGGGAAGCGGTCATGATCCGGCACAAACCCCGCCATTTGCCTGGAGACCGGCGGTCCGGGAGAGATACGGAATCGAGCCCAACCTTGGCTGGAATGGTCATCCTCCGACACCCGGACGGGTGTGCCGCCGCGTCACCCGTTCTGTGCGGCGGAGCCCGGCGCGCGGACCCGGCGGGGACTACCCTTCACCAGTGATGGACAAGCCTGTGACGCCCCGTGCCGCCGCCCCCGGCCCCCGCCGCCGTGACCGCCACGGCCGGGGCATGCGCGGCCCGATCGCACCCCCGCAGGTACCGCTCGCCGCCAGCCGTGCCGAGGTCTTCGCCGACCTGGTGCAGGACTCCGTGGAGCAACTGGAGCGGCGGTGGCCGCAGCTCGCCGACATCGATTTCCTCGTCCTGGAGGTGCCGCGCCTGGACGGTGCCGGCGATCCCTGGAGCGACGAGCCGGTCCCGCTCGGCGGCACGGTGCCCTCGCGGGACGGCCGCCGCGCGCGCGTGGTGGTGTACCGGCGGCCGGTCGAGATCCGCACCAAGGGGCGCGACGAGCGGGCCGCCCTGGTGCACGAGGTCGTGGTCGAGCAGGTCGCGGACCTGCTGGGGCTGACACCGGAGACCGTCGACCCCCGGTACGGCGAGGACTGACCGGCGCCTCACTCCTCGGAACGGCGGGGACTGAACCGGCCGCTCACTCCTCGCTGCGGCGAGCACTCGACCGGCCCCTCACCTCTCGCTGCGGCAAGGACTGACCCGCAGCTCACTCCTGGACGACCGACAGGTCCTCCTCCGCCTCCGGTACCGCCACCGTGCCCCGGTCGTCGGGGAGGGTCTGCACGGTGAACGCCGGGACGCCGTCCTTGGCCGCCCGCAGCGTCCGGGCGGCGTAGACCGGGCCGCCGGAGACCGGCTCGACCGTCAGGGCGTACAGGCCCTTCAGTCCGGCGGGGACGGGGGCCTCGACGGCCTGGGTGGTGCCCGCCTTGAGGGTGTACGTCTTCGTGACCGCCGTACCGCCCTCGCTGCCCGCCGACGCCGTGACCTTCACCCGGGCGGCGCCCCGGGGGGCGGCCAGGGAGAGGGTGGTGTCCTTGGCGGTCCGGTTGCCGGCCGCCGTCGCGCGGGTGCCGACCGGGGCGGTGGCCGGGATGAACGCCGTCTCCTGGTCGGTGTCCTTGCCGCGCACCACGCGGAGCGCCGCCACCACCGGCACGGACCGGCCGGTCGGGGTCAGCAGCAGCGAACCGGCGTCGCCCCGGGTGACGTCGGCGAGGTCGACGGCCGTGGTCATGCCCGCCTTCACGTGCACCGTCTCGTGCCCGGCGGGGGTGATCGCCCCGGACGGCGAGGCGAGCCGCACCTTCAGGTCGGCGTCCGTGTCACCGGGCGTGAACAGCACCAGGCGTACGGCCAGGGCGTCCTCGGGGATGCCCGGCAGCACCAGGCTGCCCGCCGGGTCGGCGGAGGCGGCCAGCCAGTCGCCGCCGGCCTTGTCGTCCAGGGCCTGGACGGCGGCGCCGACCCGGCCGCTGCGCACGGTGACGTGGACGGTGAGGTCGTCCTCCTCGGTGTCGCCGAGGGTGGACAGCAGGAGCGCCTCGCTGGTGTGCGGCTTGACGGTGACGCCCTCCCCGGCCGTCGACTTCAGGGCGCCGTCCTTGCCGTACAGCTCGACGTCGACCACGGCGGCGGAGTCGTCGGGGTTGGTCAGGTGCACGTAGTCGGTGCGGCCGGCGGCCGTGCTGGCGCCCGGGAACCAGAACTCCGTGTCGGGCGCCGTGCAGGCGACGCCCAGCAGCCCGCGCCCGGCGCCGGCGGCGACCTCGGTGGTCTCCTGCACGGTCCAGCCCGGCGCGGCCCCGCCCTCCGCCGTGCCGACCAGCGCGGGCGTGTCCCCGCCGGAGCTGTCCCCGGTGGCGGGCGTGCCGGGCGCCGCGGGCTTCAGTACGGGCTCGCCGTCCTTCTCGGCGGCCGGCCCGGCCGGGACGAGCCCCGCCGTCCCGCCGCTCCCGGCGCCCTTGGTGACGGGCGTGAACGAGGTGTACGCGGTCTCGGCGAGGTCGGAGGTGCTCGGCGCCGGGCAGAGCAGGCTGGTGCGCTCCACGGGCAGCTCGGCGGCGCTGCGGGCGGCGCCGGCGCCGGTGGCGTCCGGGGAGGACACCACCGCGAACCCGGTGACGGCGGCGAGCGCGGCCACGCCGGCGAAGAGGGACAGGGTGGTGCGGTTCACTGCTGGCTCCCGTCGGGACGCTCACTGCCGGTGCCGTGGGGGTGGTCCGGGTCGTACGGGGTGCCGTAGGCGCCCTCGTAGGTCCCCTGGCCGTACGCCTGGTCGTAGCCGTTCCCGTACGCCTGGCCGTAGCCCTGGTCGTACGCCTGGGTACCGGTCTGGCCCTGGGGGTCGTAGGCGTACGGGTCGTACTGGCCGCCCTGGTACGGGTCGTCCGGGTACGCCTGCGGGCCGGGGCCGCCGGTCGGCGCGTACTGCTGCTGCGGGTCGCCGTAGGGGTCGTAACCGTCCGGGCGGTGCGCCGCCGGTGCCCAGTCGTCGTAGGACTGCTGGCGCGGGAGGACGACCGGCGTCTCCTCGGGCGGCGCGGGCGGGAACTCCGCGCCGGGTTCGGGGGTTTCGGCCTCGGCCTCGGCCTGGGCGCGCAGGCGGCGGGCCCGGCGGCCCTCGCCGGCGGCGGGTTCGGCCGGGGCGGCGGGCTCCTCGGGGAGGTCGTCGTCGACGTCGCGGCGGCGGCCGGGCAGGGCGAGGACGACGAGGACGACGGCGAGCAGGCCCTGGGCCCACAGCCAGGCGGTGTGGGTGAACGGCTCGTCGTAGGTGACGTCGAGCCGTCCGCCGGCGGCGGGCAGTTCGAAGCCCTGGGCCCAGCCGTCGACCGTGGTGCGGGTGAGCGGCTTGCCGTCCAGGGTGGCGGTCCAGCCCGGGTCGGCGGTGTCGGCGAGGCGCAGCACCCGGCCGTCGCGGCCGGCCGGGACGGTGGTGTGGATCTCGACGGGTCCGGCGGCGACCGGCTGGGGCTCGCCCGGCCCGGCGACAATGCTCGCGCGGGCGACCTCCCGGTCGACGCGCCACAGGCCGCTGCCGTCCTGCTGGCTGAGCCGGCTCAGGCCGGGGGTGGCGTCCAGGACCCGGGTGATCTCCCGGGGGGCGCCCGGGTGCACCAGGACGTAGCGCACGGCGAAGCCGCCGAGCTGGTCGGCCTGGTCGGCGCCGGACCCGGCGACGAGGTTGGCGACGACCTTCTCCAGCCTGGTGTTCACACCGTCGGCGGCGGCCGCCTCCGCGTCGCCGAGCCGGACGCCGGAGCCGCGGACCAGCAGGTAGCGGACGTGGGCGGCGGAGTCGGAGTCGAGGACGAGGGTGCGGGCCTGGTCGCGGCCGCCGCTCTCCTCGGCGACGAACGCGGGCACCTGCACGGACGCGCGCCGCTCCAGCGGGCCGTCGGCGCCGCCGATCATCCAGCTCACGGCGGCCACCAGCGGCCCGACGGCGGCGGCGAGGGCGATCAGCGCGGCGACCGGCTGGCGCCAGCCGAAGCTCTGCTCGGCCACGCGCGCGCGTGCCCCGTCGGCGCCGAGCGCGGCGGCGGCCAGCAGGGCGATGCCGTAGACGAGGGTGGCGGGGCCGGCCCAGGCGGAGCCGTTGGAGAGCACGGCGAGGACGAGGCCCAGCAGGGCGACCGTCCAGGCCGTCCGGATTCCCAACTGACGCTCGGAGCGCAGCAGGGCGGCGAGCGCGGCCAGGACGAGGCCGATGAGCAGCAGGCCGCCGGCCGCGCCGGGGCCGCCGGGGCTGATGCCGAGCAGATCGAGGGCGGAGGCGGCGGAGGCGCCGTACTCCAGGCCGGCCTCCTGGAAGAAGCCGGACGGCAGGAGCGTCAGCGACCAGGGGGCGAGCAGCAGCATCGGGGTGCCGAGCTGGGCCAGGAAACGCGGGCCGTAGGCGGCGAGGTCGCGGCGCCGCAGGGCCAGCACGCCGAGGCCGAGGAGCAGCGCGAGCGGCCAGACCACCGGCGTGAAGGCGGTGGCGACGGTCAGCAGCAGGGCGTACGCCCAGGTGGCCCGCCAACTGCCGCGGGCGCCGGACGGCTGGGTCAGGCCGGCCGCGGCGGCGCCCGCGCGGGCGAGCAGCGGCAGCAGGACGGCGAGGACGGCGGTGCCGATCCGGCCGCCGGCCAGGGCGCCGGTCACGGCGGGCAGGAAGGCGTAGGCGACGGCCGCCCAGGCGCGCAGCAGCCGGGACGGGACCAGCGGCCGGGAGGCGAAGTACGCGGTGAGGCCGGCCAGCGGTACGGAGCCGACCAGCAGGACGGTGACGGCGAGGCCGGCCGAGCCGAGCAGCACCGAGGCGAGCACGGCGACGATCGCCAGGTAGGGCGGGGCGGAGCCGGTGCCGCCGGCGCCGACCGTGTGCCAGGCGTCCGTGTACCGCGACCACAGCGCGCCGGCGCCGTCCGGGGCGGGCAGCAGCGCGCCGCCGGACAGGACGCCGCCGCCGAACAGGGCGCGGCAGGCGGTCAGCGAGACGAGCAGCAGCACCAGGAAGAGCACCGGGCCGGGCTTGCGGGCGACGCGCTTGAGGCGGGCGAACTGCTCGACCTCCAGGAACTCGGCGTCGTCGCCGCCGGGGCCGGACTCTACGGCGCCGCCGTGCCGGCCGGCGCCCGCGGCCGTCTCCGCGTCGGAGCCGCCCAGCAGGCTGCCCGCGGCCTGCTCGACGGTGGCGCGCAGGGTGGCGCCGGGCGGCGGGAACAGGGCGCGCAGTTCGGCCTTGTCGATCTGGGGACGGCCTCTGACGCGCCGTCCGGCGAGGATCTTCTCGGGGCGCAGCACCACGCCGAGCAGGCCGCGGATCTCGTCGAGGGCCTGTCCGGGGACCTTGCCGACGAGGTAGGCGAAGGTGCGCAGCACGGTGCCGAGCAGGATGCGGAACAGCACCCAGGGCAGCGCGGCGGTGCGGGTGTTGACGAGCAGGGTGTGCACGGCGCCGGCCTTGTCGACGCGGTGCGGGGAGGCGGTGGTGCGGCCGGCGCAGTCGACGGTGCGGCGCTCGCGCGAGGCGGCCTCGGCGTGCCGGACGACGGCCTCGGGGGCGACCAGGACGCGGTGGCCGGCCGCGTGGGCGCGCCAGCACAGGTCGATGTCGTCGCGCATCAGGGGCAGGCGGCGGTCGAAGCCGCCGAGCCGCTCGAAGACGTCGCGGCGGACCAGCATGCCGGCGGTGGAGACCGCCAGTACGGAGCGGACGTGGTCGTGCTGGCCCTGGTCCTGCTCGCGGCGGTCCAGGCCGGTCCAGCGGCGGCCGGAGTGGGCGATGGAGACGCCGACCTCCAGCAGTTGCCGGCGGTCGTACCAGCCGCGGAGCTTGGGGCCGACGACGGCGACGTCCTCGCGGCCGAGTCCGTACTCGGTGTCGACGACCCGCAGCAACTGGGCGAGGGCGTCGGGCTCGGGGGCGCAGTCGTCGTGCAGCAGCCACAGCCAGTGCACGGGTTCGCCGTGCGGCAGGTCGGGCAGGTCGTAGGCGTCGTCGCGCCAGGTGCGCGTGACGGGGTCCCAGCCGCTGGGCCGCTTCAGGTACGGCAGGTCGTCGGGGGTGAGGACGGGCGCGGTGCGGGCGGCCTCCTCGACGGCCTGGCCGAAGCCGGTGCGCCGGGCGAGGTGCAGCACCCGGTCGTCGCCGAGGGCCTCGGTGACCAGTCGGGCGGAGTCGTCGGCGCTGCCGGTGTCGGCGGCGACGGCGTACTGCACGGGGCGTTCCTGGCCGAGGAGTCCGGCGAGCGCGTCGGGGAGCCAGCGGGCGCCGTCGTGGGAGACGAGGACCGCGGTCACCACATGACGCGGGAACTCTGGTGCGACAGCGCTGTCGTGATGGGCTGCCGGGTGGCTGTGCACGGACATCGAGGTACGGGCCCCGGTTCGGTGGACTGCGGTGGACGCCGGTGCCGGTGCGGTCGGCGGGGCGTCTCGGACGAGCGACCACACTATCGGCTGGGCACAGATGCGGCCCGCCGCCTGTGGACAACCCACCCGCGACGGGCCGTTCATGACCCTTTGCCCGTGTCTTCGTGACCCCTTGCCCGTACGGATGTACGGATGCGGCCGCCGGGTACGCGCGGACGCGGCCGGCGCCTGGGGCGCTGCGGCGCCCCGTCAGACGGCGGCCTTCTTCAGGCGGCGGCGCTCCCGCTCGGACAGGCCGCCCCAGATGCCGAAGCGCTCGTCGTTGGCGAGGGCGTATTCGAGGCACTCGGAGCGGACCTCGCAGGCGAGGCAGACCTTCTTGGCCTCCCGGGTGGAACCGCCCTTCTCGGGGAAGAAGGACTCGGGGTCGGTCTGGGCGCACAGTGCGCGCTCCTGCCAGCCGAGTTCCTCGTCCGCGTCGTCGACCAGCAGTTGCTGCACCGTCTCGGTCATGTGCGCCCCTCGTCTGTCTTCGCGTCCCCGTGATGTAGCCGTTACCGATCCCGGCTGAACGACACGAGTGAAATTACAAGTGTGCTGCTCCGGGCGAGTCAAGCCGAGATCTGCTATTGGGCCCCTTATTCACTCTGCGGAACCAAGGCCAAGCGGAAAGTGTTCAAATCGTCCTAAACCTTGACACACCGAAGAGGCCCGCGCGGGGTCACGAACCGCACAGAGGCTGTACGGAAAAGGACGCCGCGAGGTTCGATCTCGTTCCGGCACGCCCGCCGAAGCGGCCCTGATCACATTCGGATCACGGGATCGCAACGGTGGTCGTGCGCCCGGCTTGTGCCGCATGTGTCCCGGAACCCCACTGAGCAAACCTTTCATCTAAGCGAAGAACCGGAAGAGGTGAAACATGTCCCACATTTCGGGCGTCGAGTTGACAGTGCAGGTGTGAACCGCTGTCCTTGTGGGCATGCTCGCGAACTCGGCATCCACCTCGACCCGCACCGCCGGGTCCCACGGTGCTGCCCGCGCTCGCTGTAGCTGTCGCTGTTCCGGCTGTTGAGCCACGCCCGCTCCGGCCCTCCCCCGGGTCCACCCGACCCGGCAGCTTCCTCCTCCCGCCCCACCAGGGCGCCGCCGTCCTCCCGCACTCTTCCGCCGAGGAACCACCGCACCCCATGAACAGCGACAGCGACCTGCAGATCGCCGGCGACATCCTCGAAGTCCCGCACCTCCTCCAGCCACCGCGCGAGCACCCGGCCACCGTCGCCGAGTTCGCCGGACTGGCCCGCTCCATCGCCGCCGACCGGCCGCACTGGGAGCCCCTCGTCCGCTACGACGCCGTCTCGCGCTGGTACCACAGGCTGCGCACCGGACCCGGCTACGAGGTGTGGCTGCTGTCCTGGGTGCCCGGCCAGGGCAGCGGGCGCCACGACCACGGCCCGTCCTCCGGGGTGCTGACCGTCCTGGACGGCACCCTCACCGAGCGCACGGCACGCGGCACGCGCGCGTGGGGGCCCGGTTCCCAGCGGGTGTTCGCCCCGGGCTATGTGCACGAGGTGGTCAACGAGACGCTGGAGCCGGCGGTCAGCCTGCACGTGTACTACCCGGGCCTCACCGAGATGCCGATGCACACCGCCGCCCGGTGCACGGCCGTGCCGGCCGGCTGACGCACCGGCAACCGCCGACGCGGCTGACGCGTCGACATCCGGCTCACGCATCGGCGACTGGCTGACGCGCTGTCGTACCCGCCTGCAAGACTGGGGCCATGCGCATTGTGGTTCTGGCAGGCGGCATCGGTGGTGCCCGGTTCCTGCGCGGTCTGAAGCGGACCGCGCCGGACGCGGAGATCACGGTCATCGGCAACACCGGGGACGACATCCACCTCTTCGGGCTGAAGGTCTGCCCGGACCTCGACACGGTGATGTACACGCTCGGCGGCGGCATCAACGAGGAGCAGGGCTGGGGACGGGCCGACGAGACCTTCCACCTCAAGGAGGAACTCGCGGCGTACGGCGCCGGACCCGAGTGGTTCGGGCTCGGCGACCGGGACTTCGCCACGCACATCGTGCGGACGCAGATGATCGCGGCCGGTTATCCGCTGAGCGCGGTGACCGAGGCGCTCTGCGACCGCTGGCAGCCCGGGGTCCGGCTCATCCCGATGACCGACGACCGCGTGGAGACGCACGTGGCCGTGGAGCTCGACGGCGAGCGCAAGGCGATCCACTTCCAGGAGTACTGGGTGAAGCTGCGCGCCTCGGTGCCCGCCCAGGCGGTGGTGCCGGTCGGCGCCGAGCAGGCCAAGCCGGCGCCCGGCGTCCTGGAGGCCATCGCCGAGGCGGACGTCATCCTCTTCCCGCCGTCCAACCCGGTCGTCTCCGTCGGCACCATCCTCGCCGTGCCCGGCATCCGCGAGGCGATCGCCGACGCCGGGGTGCCGGTGGTCGGTCTCTCCCCCATCGTCGGCGACGCGCCGGTGCGCGGGATGGCCGACAAGGTGCTCGCCGCGGTCGGCGTGGAGTCCACCGCCGCGGCGGTCGCCGAGCACTACGGCTCGGGACTGCTCGACGGCTGGCTGGTCGACACCGTCGACGCGGACGCCGTCACGCGCGTGAAGGCGGCCGGCATCCTGTGCAAGGCCGTCCCCCTGATGATGACCGACGTCGACGCCGCCGCGACGATGGCCCGGGAGGCGCTGGCGCTGGCCGAGGAGGTGCGGAGCGCTTGAGCGGGGAGGGTTACCGGGTCTGGGCGGTGCCCGGACTGCCGGAGGTGCAGCGGGGCGACGACCTCGCCAAGCTGATCGCCGCCGCCGAGCCGGGGCTGGCCGACGGGGACGTGGTCCTCGTCACCTCCAAGATCGTGTCCAAGGCCGAGGGCCGGGTGGTCCGGGCCGCCGACCGGGAGGCCGCGATCGACGCGGAGACGGTACGGGTGGTCGCCCGGCGCGGCGCGCTGCGCATCGTCGAGAACCGCCAGGGCCTGGTCATGGCCGCGGCCGGCGTCGACGCCTCCAACACGCCCGCCGGGACGGTGCTGCTCCTGCCCGAGGACCCGGACGCCTCCGCGCGGGCCGTCCGGGACGGGCTGCGCGACGTGCTCGGCGTCCGGGTCGGCGTGATCGTCACCGACACCTCCGGCAGACCCTGGCGGGCCGGCCTCACCGACGTGGCGATCGGTGCGGCCGGCGTCCGCGTCCTGGACGACCTGCGCGGCGGCACGGACGCGTACGGCAATCCACTCAGCGCCACCGTCGTCGCCACCGCCGACGAGCTGGCCGCCGCGGGCGACCTGGTCAAGGGCAAGGCCGCCGGGCTGCCGGTCGCCGTGGTGCGCGGGCTGCCGCACGTGGTCGCCGGGGACGACGCCGAGGGCGCCCGCGCCCTGGTGCGCGGCGCCCGCGACGACATGTTCCGCCTCGGCACCTCCGAGGCGGTACGGCAGGCGGTGACCCAGCGCCGTACCGTACGGGCGTTCACGGACGAGCCGGTCGACCCGGGCGCGGTCCGCCGGGCGGTGGCCGCGGCGGTCACCGCGCCGGCCCCGCACCACACCACGCCGTGGCGGTTCGTGCTGCTGGAGTCGCCCGAGGTGCGGACCCGGCTGCTGGACGCGATGCGGGACGCCTGGATCGCCGATCTGCGGCGGGACGGCCGGTCCGAGGAGGCGATCGCCAAGCGGGTCCGGCGCGGGGACGTACTGCGCGACGCGCCCTACCTGGTCGTGCCCTGCCTCGTCATGGACGGCTCGCACACGTACGGCGACGCCCGGCGGGACGGGGCCGAGCGGGAGATGTTCGTGGTCGCCGCCGGGGCGGGCGTGCAGAACCTGCTCGTCGCGCTGGCCGGGGAGCGGCTGGGATCGGCGTGGGTGTCCTCGACGATGTTCTGCCGGGACGTGGTCCGCGAGGTGCTGGGGCTGCCCGCCGACTGGGACCCGATGGGGGCGGTCGCGGTCGGGCACCCGGCCGAGGAGCCCCGGCCGCGGCCCGCGCGGAACCCGGAGGGCTTCATCGAGGTGCGGTGACGGGCGTCGGCGAGGCTCTACCCTCGTAGAGACCTCTCTTCTCCCTACCGTCCCAGGGGCTTCTCTCGTGGCAGGACGTTACGCACCGCGGCCCACGCCCGCGACGGCGCTCGCCGGCGTGCCGCGGCCCCGGCGTGCCGCCGCGCCCGGCAAGGTCCGCACCTGGGTGCCGGACGGGCCGCTCGACCTGGGGCTGGTGCTGGGGCCGCTGCGGCGGGGGCCCGGCGATCCCACGTTCCGGGCGATGCCGGACGGGTCGGTGTGGCGGGCCAGTCTGACGCCGCTCGGGCCCGGGACGCTGCGGATCTCCGCGCGCGGGGGCGAGGTGCGGGGCGAGGCGTGGGGGCCCGGGGCGGAGTGGCTGCTGGAGTGGCTGCCGCAGATGCTGGGCGCCGATGACGACCCGTCCGCGTTCGTGCCGCGGCACCGGCTGCTGGCGGTGACCGCGCACCGGCGGCCGGGGCTGCGGCTGGGGCGGACCGGGCTGGTTCTGGAGTCGCTGATCCCGTCGGTGCTGGAGCAGAAGGTCACGACGGTCGAGGCGTACCAGGCGTGGCGGATGCTCGTACGGAAGTTCGGGGAGCCCGCGCCGGGGCCGGTGCCGGGGCCCGGCGGGATGTGGGTGATGCCCTCGGCGCGGACCTGGGCGCTGATCCCGTCCTGGGAGTGGCACCGGGCCGGGGTCGACGACAAGCGGGCGGCCACGGTGCTGCGCGCGGTGCGGGTCGCCGCGCGGATGGAGGAGGCGGCGGCGATGGAGCCCGCCGCGGCGCGGGCCCGGCTGGAGGTCGTGCCGGGGGTGGGGCCGTGGACCTCGGCGGAGGTCGTGCAACGCAGCCATGGGGCGGCGGACGAGGTGACGGTGGGGGACCTGCATCTGCCGGGGATCGTGGGGTTCGTGCTGGGCGGGGACCGGGATGCGGACGACGCGGAGATGCTGCGGCTGCTGGAGCCGTATGCGGGGCAGCGGCATCGGGCGGCGCGGTTGGTGTTGCTGAGTGGGCGGGGGCCGGGGCGGCGGGGGCCGCGGATGACGCGGGGGGATATCGGGCGGTTGTGACGTCGGCGTCTCGGGGTTCGCGGTGTGGCGCGGGGTCGGGAGCGTGGGTCGGGGCTGCGGCTCGGGGGCGGGAGCGCGGGTTGGGGTTCGACGTGGGCCGGCGTTGTGGCTGGGGGTCGGGAGCGCGGCCCGGCGTGGCGGGGTGCCGCCGCGCCCACCCGTGCCGCCCCAGCGGCACGACTGCCCGCGGTGGGGCGGCGTGGCTGCCCGCGGTGGGGCGGGGCGACTGCGCGCGGTTGGGCGGGGTGGCTGCCCGCGGTGGGGCGGGCGACTGCGCGCGGTGGGGCGGGGTGACTGCCCGCGGTGGGGCGGGGTGGCTGCCCGCGCCCGCCCGTGCCGCCCCAGCGGCGTGGGTGCGCGCGGTGGGGCGGGGGGGGCGTCACTGGTCGGAGGAGAAGCGGACCGCTGAGGCCGGGATGTGGGTGTGGGGCCAGATGCGGATGCCGGTGCGGAGTTCGTTGTCGGGGCCGATGACCGCCCCGTCCCCGATGACCGTGCCGGTGAGGACGGAGCGGGTGCCGACGCGGGCCTCGGTGCCGATGAGGGAGTCGGTGATGACCGCGCCGGGCTCGATCACCGCGCCCGGCAGGATCGCGCTGCCGAAGATCCGCGCGCCCTCGGCGACGAACGCCCCTTCCCCCACCACCGTCCCGCCGGCCAGCTTGGCGTCGCCCGCGACCGTCGCCGTCGGCAGGATCAGTCGGTCGCCGCAGCGGCCGGGCACCGCCGGGGACGGGGCGCGGCCGAGGACGAGGTCGGCGGAGCCGCGGACGAAGGCGGCCGGGGTGCCCAGGTCGAGCCAGTAGGTGGAGTCGACCATGCCCTGGAGGTGGGCGCCGGAGGCGAGCAGCTCGGGAAAGGTCTCGCGTTCGACGGAGACCGGGCGGCCGGCCGGGACGGTGTCGATGACCGAGCGGCGGAAGACGTACGCTCCCGCGTTGATCTGGTCGGTGACGATCTCCTCGGGGGTCCCCGGCTTCTCCAGGAAGGCGAGGACGCGGCCGGTGCCGTCCGTGGGGACCAGGCCGTACGCCCGGGGGTCGGACACCTTGGTCAGGTGCAGGGTGACATCGGCGCCGGTCGACGCGTGGGTGGCCACCAGCGCGCGGATGTCCAGGCCGGTCAGGATGTCGCCGTTGAAGACGAGGACCGGGTCGTCCGGGCCGGAGCGGAGCCGGGAGGCCGCGTTGCGGATGGCGCCGCCGGTGCCGAGGGGCTCCTCCTCGGTGACGTACTCGATGCTCAGCCCCATGGCCGAGCCGTCGCCGAAGTACGGCTCGAAGACCTCGGCCAGATAGCTCGTCGCCAGCACGATGTGCTCGACGCCCGCCGCCCGGGCCCGCGCGAGCTGGTGGGTGAGGAAGGGGACCCCCGCCGCCCTGACCATCGGCTTGGGCGTGTACACCGTGAGCGGGCGCAGCCGCGTGCCCTTGCCGCCGACCAGGAGGATCGCTTCTGTCACCTGTCGTCTCTGCTTCCTGCCGGGACCGGCCGAACTGTCTTTCGGCCGGCCAGTGTACGCAGACCGTACGACGCGCCTTCGGTGACCGTGGGGTGCGGCTCAGCGGCCCTGGTAGCGGGCCGCGGTCTTGCGGGCGGTGCCGAGTTTGGCGTAGAGCTTCTTGCCCGGGCACTCCGTGGCGAAGCCGTCGCGGTGACCGGAGATGACGTTCAGTCGCACATTCTTGCCTTTCCGGTAGAGGTTGCCACCGCCGGAGGTCAGATACGTCTTGCCGCGCGGGTTCACGCCGTAGAGGCCGAGCTTCCAGGCCGTCAGCCGGGCGATGGCCTTCACCGCGGCGGAGGACGGCTTCTTCGAGGTGTACGTGCCGAGGACGGCGATGCCCATGCTGTTGGAGTTGAAGCCGAGGGTGTGGGCGCCGAGGACCGCGCGCTGCACGCCGCCGGCCCGGCCCTCGTAGATCCTCCCGCACTTGTCGATGAGGAAGTTGTAGCCGATGTCCCGCCAGCCCAGGCTGCGCACGTGGTAGCGGTAGATGCCGCGGATCACCGAAGGGGCCTGTGCGCAGCGGTAGTTGTTGCCGGTGGCGGAGTGGTGCACGAAGGCCGCCTTGACCTTCTTGGTGTACCGGAAGCCTCTCTCGCGCAGGCTCTCGTCCGCGCCCCAGTTGCCGCGCGTGACGATGGCGGGCCGGGGGCCTACGTACCGCCCGGCCCGCCGGTCGGCGGCGCCCGCCGCGGGGGACTCGGCGTACTCCTCGGTCCGCGGGGCGGCGGTGCCGGGGTCGACGAGTTCCAGGCGCAGGCCCTCGGGGAGGGGAGCGGACCTGGGGCCGGTGCCGCCGGCCGCCGCGCGGACCCGGGCCTCCACTCCGTCGGAGTCGCCGACCCACAGGGGGGCGGTGGCGCCGCGGACCCGGCCGGGGGCGCGTTCGGCGGTGTCCGGGTCGGCGCCGTGCTCGGCGTAATGGGCCTCCAGGTCCTGCCAGGGGGACCAGGTGCCGGTCCCGGTGGTGCGGGTGCGGACCTGGACGCGGCCGTGCAGCTCGGTGTCCGGGTCGTCCCAGACGACGCCGACCAGGGAGAACCGCTGTACGGAACGGCGGGTGACGCCCTGTTCGGCGGGCCCGGACGGGCCCGGGGTGGCGACGCGGTCGCGGGCGAGGGGGCGCAGCGGGAGCGACTGGGTGCCGCCGGGGGTGTACGGCCCGGCGGCGACCGGGCCGCGGACGGCGGCCGTCGGAGGGCCGGCCGCCGGAGGGGCGGCCGCCGGAGGGGCGGCCGCCGGAGGGCCGGCCGCCGGAGGGCCGGCCGCCGGAGGGGCGGCGGCCGCGGGCGGGACGAGGGGGAGGGCGAGGGCGGCCGCGCAGGTGATGCCGATCGAGGAAGCAAGGTATCCACGCATGCCCTCGATCCTGGACATGAACGTATAAACCTGTCCATTTGGAACTGACGGGCGCGCCCGGCGCGTTGGTCCGTTCCGGTGGTGCCGCGGTGGCCGGAAGCGGGGCCGCCGGCTCGGTGCGGGCGGGCCCGGCGGCGTACCCTTGCGCGGGTGAACGCGACCGATCGCACCCCTGCCGACCTGCTGAGTTCCGCGCTCGCCGCGGACCCGGGACGCCCCCTGGTGACCTTCTACGACGATGCCACGGGCGAACGCGTCGAACTGTCCGTGGCCACCTTCGCCAATTGGGTGGCCAAGACCGCGAACCTGCTCCAGGACGAGCTGTCGGTGGAGCCCGGCGACCGGGTGGCGCTGCTGCTGCCCGCGCACTGGCAGACGGCGGTGTGGCTGCTGGCCTGTGCGTCGGTGGGCGCCGTCGCCGACCTGGGCGGTGACGCGGCGGCGGCGGACGTGGCCGTGAGCGGGCCGGAGCCGGAGTCGCTGGCGGCGGCGCGGGCGTGCTCCGGGGCGCGGGTGGCGCTGGCGCTGCGGCCGCTCGGGGGGCGGTTCCCGCAGGTGCCGGAGGGGTTCGTCGACTACGCGGTGGAGGTGCCGGGGCAGGGCGACCGGTTCGTGCCGTACGCGCCGGTGGACCCGGAGGGGGCCGCGCTGATCGTGGCCGGGCGGGAGTTCAGCGGCGCGGAGGTGGTGGAGCGGGCCCGGGCGGAGGCGGCGGAGCTGGGGCTGACGGGGCCGGGGGCGCGGGTGCTGTCCGGGCTGCCGTACGACACCTGGGAGGGGCTCAGCGCCGGGCTGTACGGGCCGCTGGCCAGCGGGGGGTCGGTGGTGCTGTGCCGGAACCTGGGCCTGCTGGCGGCGGACGCGGTGGACCGGCGGATCGAGGCGGAGCGGGTCACGGTGGTGGCCCGGTAGGTCCCGCCGGCCGGTGACGGGCCCCCGCTCGGCCCGCCCCGATCCCCGGCCCGCCCCGATCCCTCCGCACCGGCCTCCACCCGGCCCAGCCCGCCCTCCGGCCGATGACCTTCCCCCCGTTCGGCCCACCCCCACCCCGCCCTTCCCCCGCGTCCGGGTCATGGTCGTAGGGAGGAGGAGGTGGGTGTCGCGGGTGGAGGCCGGTGGGGAGAGGTGAGCGGTGCCGGGAAGGGTGCGCCCGGGCCGGGTACCGGGGCGTCCGCGACCGGGCGCGGAACGGGCCGGCGCCGGCGGCGGCGGTGGGTGCGGCGGGCCGCGCTGGCGGTGGCCGTCGCCGCGGTGGGCGCCGCGGGCATCGGGTGGACGGTCTACACCAAGCTGAACGGCAACATCACGGCCGACGAGGCGGCGGCGGCCGAACTCGCCCGGTACGAGCGGGAGCGCCCCACCGCGCTGGTCCGGGGCGCGCAGAACATCCTGGTGATCGGCTCGGACTCGCGGGCCGGCGCGGACAACGCCCGCTACGGCCGGGACCCGGGGACCGAGCGGTCGGACACCGCGATCCTGCTGCACCTGTCGGCGGGCCGGCACCGCGCCACCGCCGTGTCGCTGCCCCGGGACCTGATGGTGCGCGTACCCGGGTGCCGCCGGCCGGACGGGACGCGCTCACAACCGGCGTTCACGATGTTCAACTACGCCTTCGAGGTGGGCGGTTCGGCGTGTTCCATCCGTACCGTCGAGAAGCTGACCGGCATCCGGATCGACCACCACGTGGTCGTCGACTTCCACGGCTTCAAGCGGGTCGTGGACGCCGTCGACGGCGTGGAGGTGTGCCTGCGCCGGCCGGTCGCCGACAAGGCGGCCAAGCTGAACCTGCCCGCCGGCCGGGTCACCCTGAACGGGGAGCAGGCGCTCGGTTACGTACGCGCCCGCAAGTCGCTCGGCGACGGCAGCGACACCGAGCGGATGGAACGGCAGCAGCGGTTCCTGGGGGCGCTCGTCAACAAGGTGCGCGGCAATGACGTCCTGCTGAACCCGGTGAAGCTGTATCCCGTTCTGAACGCGGCCACGTCCTCCCTCACCACCGATCCGGGCCTGGCGAGTCTGCGCGATCTGTACGCACTGGTGCGCGGGCTGCGCGACATTCCCACCGAACGCGTGCAATTCCTGACCGTGCCCCGGGAGGCATGGGCCGGGAACCCGAATCGGGACCAACTCAAGGAACCCGATGCCCGGGAACTCTTCGCCCGGCTGCGGACGGACGAGCCGGTGGCGGTCGGCGGGAGTGCACCACGGCGGTCCGATGAGAAAAGCGGACCGGAAGGCGCCCCCGGTATCCCACCGTCCGACTACGGGGCGTACGGCGACGGCGACGCTTCGTCGAATGAAAGGAGATCCGTCGAGCACACGAACGATGTCTCCCCGGAGCCCACGTTCCGCGGGAACACGGCGGCCGAGAAGTCGTGCGAGTAAAGCCGAATCCAAGGCAGCGCAACAGACCAAAACTTCATTCAAGAATATGGGCGGATTGCCCCGTTGTAGGGGCGTGTAATGCCTCACGGGTGTACCTAACGGCGGAACCAGGCGGCTAGTGTGGGCCACCCGGTGTGTCCGGCCACGAAGTTCGACCCCCTGGGCCAGGCACCCTGAGACCAAGATTCGAGCGCCGTGGGGGGAAGGCGCCGCGTGCCCCGACGGAGGATTCGGACAACCGTGGACGCGCAAGGCCGTGGGCGGGCCAACGACATCGATCCCGCAGACCAGTGGGTGCTCAATCCGCACACCGGTGAATACGAACTGCGACCGCCTGCTCCCGCTCCGAAATCGCCGACGGTCCCCGGGCCACGCGCGGCCGGAGAGGAAGAACGACCGGCACGCGACTCCCGGCGCCGTGGCCAGTCGTCGCGCACCCCGGAGAATCCTCCTCCCTCCCGCAGGCGCCGCACCGCGGCGGAAGCCCCGCCGCCCGGACGGCGCCGTCGTGAACCGGTCAAGAAGAAGTCGAAGGCCAAACGGGCCGTGCTCTGGACCGGCGGCACCATGGCGTTCGTCGTACTGGTCGGGGCCGGGGTCGGCTACGTCTATCTCAAGCACCTCGAAGGCAATGTCACCACGACCGACATCGGCAGCGCGGGCAAGAGCAGCTTCAGCAAGGACGAGGCGTTCAACATCCTGCTCCTGGGCACCGACAAGCGCACCGGAGCGGGCAACGAGGGCTACGGCGACAAGGGCAGCAGCGGGCACGCGGACACCACGATCCTCTTGCACGTCTCGAAGGACCGGACGAACGCCACCGCGCTGAGCATCCCGCGGGACCTGATCGTGGACATCCCGGACTGCCCGACGAAGCAGGCGGACGGCTCCACGAAGGTGATCCCCGGCCTGACCCATGTGCGCTTCAACCGGAGCCTGGGCGAGAGCGGACGGGACCCGGGCTGCACCATGCGTACGATCAAGGAGAACACCGGCATCACCGTCGACCACTTCATGATGGCCGACTTCAATGCCGTCAAGACGCTGACCAGCGCGGTCGGCGGCGTTCCGGTCTGTCTGGAACACGCGGTGGACGACCCGGACTCCAAGCTCAAGCTGCCCGCGGGCGAGTCCACGATCGAGGGCGAGGAAGCCCTGGCGTTCGTCCGCACCCGGCACAGTTGGGGCAACCAGGGCGACCTGGACCGCATCAAGGTGCAGCAGCAGTTCATGGCCTCGCTGATGCGCAAGATGTCCTCCGGTGACACCCTGACCAGCCCCAGCAAACTGCTGAAGCTGGCCGAGGCGGCCACCAAGGCGCTCACCGTCGACACCGGCATCGGGAAGGTGAGCACGCTCAAGGACGTGGCCATGGAGCTGAAGAAGGTGCCGACGAAGAACATCACCTTCACCACGGTGCCCGTCCTGGACAACCCGGAGGAGACGGTCAAGGCCACGGTCGTCTTCAACGAGGCCAAGGCCCCCGCGGTGTTCGAGGCCATCCAGAACGACGTCTCCTTCACCGAGGTCAAGCAGCAGAAGAAGAAGGAGAAGGCCGCCGTCGCCGCGCGGCTGAAGGGCGCCAAGTCCGACGCCTCCGAGGTGCGGGTGCGCATCCTCAACGGCGGCGCCGACGCCGGTTCGGCCCAGACGACGCTGCGCTGGCTGCAGACCGAGGAAGGCGTCACCAAGTCCGAGAACGCGGGCAACGCACCGGAGGCCCTGAGCAAGACCACGCTCGAATACGCCCCCGAGCAGGCGGACCAGGCCCGCAGGCTCGCCGACATCATGGGGCTGTCCGGCTCCGCGATGAAGCCGGGCGAGAGCGTGGCCAACTCCCAGGGCCTGCCGACGATGACGCTGACCCTCGGCAAGGACTTCAAGGGGGCCGGGGTGCCGCTGACCGCTTCGTCGAAGGCGCCGGAGGTCGACAACAAGTCCACGGCGGACAAGGTGCAGTGCGCTAGCTGAACCGCTGTGCCGGGGATGCCCGGAACGACTGCCGGTCACCTGTCGGAGCGGGGCCCCGGTTCCGCGTCCGGCACCGCCGGGCCGGCACCCGCCCGGTCCCGGGGATACGACGTTGCCCACCGCTCCGGCGCAGGCGACGGAGCACTCGCTGTACGGCAACGCAAAAGTTCGGTGTGCCAGGTGACCTGGCGGGCCCGTCGCGCGTCTGAAGGTGCGACGGGCCCCGGTCGGCCCGGGCGCAGGGGTGGGGAGACAGAAAGATGACGCAGAGCAGTGCACCGCGCGAGGGGACTCGACCACGCATCCCCCGTGCCAAGGTGACCGGAGAAGGTGCCGGTCGGGGCGGGAGCGACGCCGGCCCTCCGGCGCCGGAGGAGGCCGGGACCGGGGGTGACGGCAGCAAGAGACGGCCGAGATCCCGGGCGCGCTCCGTCCTCCGTTGGTCGGCCCTCACCCTGTCGTGCGTGATGCTGGGCGCCGCCAGTGCCGGATACCTGTACTACCGGCACCTCAACGACAACATCAAGAAGGACGACCTGAGCCTCGGTGAGCACCGGGCCGCCAAGCCCACGCCGAACGCCGCGGGGCAGACGCCCCTGAACGTCCTCGTGATCGGCTCCGACAGCCGCAACACCGCGGAGAACCTCAGGCTCGGCGGGCACAAGGCGAGCGTGGGCGCCAAACCGCTGGCCGATGTGCAGATGCTCGTCCACCTCTCGGCCGACCGGAGCAACATCTCGGTGGTCAGCATGCCGCGCGACACCATGGTGGAGTTCCCCAAGTGCGTCGATCCGGACGACGACGAGGCGTACCCGGCGAGCACCAAGCTGATGATGACGAATCTGTCCTTGGGACGCGGGGGCCCCGGCTGCACGGTCGCCACCTGGGAACGCCTCACCGGTATCCGCATCGACCACTTCGTCCAGGTCGACTTCGCCGGCGTGGTCTCGATGGCCGATGCCATCGGCGGTGTCCCGGTCTGCGTGAAGGACAACGTCCACTCCCGGAACTACAAGGGCGAGGGCTCGGGTCTGCGGCTGGCCAAAGGCACCCACGCGGTCAAGGGCGAACAGGCCCTGCAGTGGCTGCGTACCCGATACGGCTTCGAGGACGGCACCGACCTGGCGCGCACCCACGCGCAGCACATGTACATGAACTCCATGGTGCGGGAGCTGCGCAAGAACGCGACGCTGACCAACCCCAACAAGCTGCGCCGGCTGGCCGAGACGGCGACCGAGGCGCTCACCGTGGACCCGGGGCTCGGTTCGGTGGGCGAGCTGTACGGCCTGATGCAGGAGATGCAGAAGGTTCCGACCGAGCGGATCACCATGACCACGATGCCCACCGAACCGTGGTCCCAGGACCGCAACCGTGTCGTCCCGAAGAGCGGCGACGCCGACAAGCTCTTCGCCATGGTCCGTGACGACCTGTCGCTGGACGGCAAGTCGTCGGGGCCCACCCCCTCGGCGGCCGGCACTGCGCCGGTGACCTCCTCGACCCCGACGGACCAGATCACGGTGCTGGTGCGCAACGGCACGGGCGCGGACGGCGGGACCACGGTGCCGCGGCGCGCGACGGACGTGGTGGCCGCGTTGCGGGACAAGGGATTCGACCGGGCCGCCGTGGACGCGGAGTACACGCCGCGACAGACGAGCGTCGTCCAGTTCCCGAGTGCGGATCTGGCGGACGAGGCCCGGTTCGTGGCCGCGGCCCTGGGGCTGCCGCCGACGTCCGTGCAGAGGTCGACCGACGTGTCGGGGGTCACGCTCGTCGTGGGCGCGGACTGGCGCAGCGGTGCGCTCTACCCCGCGGTCCGGGAAGGCGACAAGGCACCCCTGTCGGCGCGCCCGCTGAGCGGCGGCGACACCGACGCCTGCATGGACATCCAGGAGGGCTTCACCTGGTGACCCGGTGGCGGGGCTCCCCGGCGGGAACGGGCCGACGGCCGGATCAGCGGCGCAGTGCCTCGGCGGGCTGGATGCGGCTCGCACGCCACGCCGGGTAGAGCCCGGCCACGACGCCGGTGACCAGTCCTACGACGGGAGCGGCCAGGACGGTGACCGGGTGGATGACGGGCGTCCAGTCGCGGACGACCGCCATGGCGACCACGGTCACCGTGCCCAGGCTGGTGCCCACCAGGCCGCCCAGCGCGCCCAGCGCACCCGACTCGGCGAGGAACTGCACGGTGATGTGCCGCCCTCGTGCGCCCAGTGCCCGGCGCAGGCCGATCTCGCCGGTGCGCTCCAGGACCGCGACGAGTGTGGTGTTGGCGATGCCGACGGCACCGATCACCAGGCAGATCGCGGCGAGCAGCATGAAGAGCTGGTCGAGATCGGACGTGACGGTGGCCCGCAGGCTCCGGGGGTCCGGCGGCGGCACGACCTTGAAGTACTCGGGGTGGGCGGGGTCGAGCGCCAGGGCGACCCCGGAGGCTATCTGGCGGGCGGCGCCCAGCTCCGTGGCGATGAGCATCTTGGCGCGCTCGCCGCTCCGCGGGCCGCCCCAGATCCGCTCGGCCGTGGTGCGCGGCACCACCACCGACTGCAGCAGATCGGCTCTGCGCTCGACGTCCGCCACGATGCCGATGACGGTGAAGGCGCGATCGCCGACGAAGACCGCAGGGGCCGTCTCCAGCGTGGTGACGCCCAGCCGGTCGGCCAGCCCGGCCCCGATGACCGCCACGCTCTCGGCGCGCCGGTCGTGGTAGGCGTCGAACGTGCGCCCCTGGCTCAGCACCGGGTCGGCCGCGTCCAGCACGCCCGGTGACGCGGCGACGACCGCGGTGCGTTCGCCCTGCGCACCGCCGACCCCGGGCGGCGCGGACCGCACCAGGTCCTCGGGTCCGAGCCGCACCGGCCAGTAGACGCCCGCGCGCCGTACGCCGTGGAGCCGCTCGACGCGGCGGTCGGCGTCGGCCGGAAAGGCGTTCGCCAGGAACTCCGGCTGTGCTCCCCCGGTGTCCTCGACGGTCACCTCGGTGGCGGTGAGCGCGTTGAAGCGCGAGTCGATCTGGGAGGACGTGGTGGCGGTCAGGCCCAGTACGGCGACGAAGGTGCCGACGCCGAGTACCGTGCCCAGGGCGGTGAGCGCCGAGCGGGCCGGGCGCTGCAGGACGCCGGCCGCGGACTCGGAGAGCAGATCACGCAGGGCCAGGCGGGAGCGGTCGGCCCCGCTGTTCCGGCCGGCATCGCGACGCCGGCCGATAAGGGAGGTTCTCACGCGCTCCTCACCTGCTCGCTGAGCACCCCGTCCCGGATCGTCACGGTGCGCCGGCCACGGACGGCCACCTCCGGATCGTGGGTGATCACGACCAAGGTCATGCCGTCGGCGTGGAGTTCGTCCAGCAGTTCCAGGATCGACCCGGCCGTCGCGGTGTCCAGGTTGCCGGTCGGCTCGTCGCACAGCAGCAGCGAGGGACGGGCCACCAGTGCGCGGGCGATGGCGACCCGCTGGCGTTCACCGCCGGACAGGCGGGTGGGCAGCGCGTCGGCGCGGTGGGCGAGTCCGACCCGCTCCAGCGCTTCGCGAGCCCGCTCGGTACGGCCCCTGCGCGTCGTGGAGTTGTAGACCATGGCCAGCATCACGTTCTCGACGGCGGACCGGTGCGGCAGCAGGTGAAAGCTCTGGAACACGAACCCGATCCGCCGCCCCCGCAGACCGGTGCGGTCGGCGTCGGACAGCGTGGCGGTGTCGATGCCGTCGAGGAAGTACTGGCCCTCGGTGGGCGCGTCGAGCAGTCCCGCGATGTTGAGGAAGGTCGACTTGCCGGAGCCGGAGGGGCCGACGACCGTCAGGTACTCGCCCCTCGCGACGGCCAGCCGGCAGGGCTTGAGCGCGGCCACCGGGGGCGGGCCGGGGTAGGTCAGGCCCACCCCGCGGAAGTCCATGACCAGGGGGGGTGTCGGAGTGCCGGTCACCTGTTCACTCCCACGACGACCTTGTCGCCGTGGGCGAGCCGCGCGCCCTTGACGGGGGTGATCTCGGTGTAACCGTCGCCCGAGGTGCCGGGGCGGACCTCCACCCGGCGCCGCTCGCCGGAGCGCTCCAACACGGTGACCGTGGTGCGTGAGTCGGCGCCCGCGGAGATCGCCGAGACCGGGACGACCAGCACCTTGCGGCCCGTGGTCGCCGCCTCGACGGTCAGCCGTACGTCCTGTCCCGCCAGACGTGCCGGGAGCGCCGAGCCGGGCTTGACCAGCAGGGCGTATCCCTGGCCGGCGGCGGACGAGCCCTCCTGGCCGTCGTCCTCGGGCGCGCTCGGGGCGTCCGCGACCGAGGCGACCGTGCCGGTGGCCTCGTCGCCGTAGACCTCGGAGAGGACGGTGACCTTCTGTCCGGGCCGCACCAGGTCCTTCTCCTGCGCGCCGAGCGTGCCCTTGATCACCAGTCGGCCCGCGGAGACCGTGGCGAGTTTCTCGCCCGCCGCCCCGCCGACCTCGGCGCTCATGGCGTCGACGCGAGCGGGGAAACCGGTCAGGAAGACCACCTCGGAGGCGGGCACCATGGGGCCGGTCACCGCTTCGGCCTCCGCGAGCCGTGCCTCCGCGTCGGCCAGGTCCTCACGGGCGTACCGGACGGCTTCGGGGTCCTGCTCCTTCTTGCCGCCCTCGCGCCCGGAGCGGAGCAGCCCGTTGAGCTGACGCCGGGCCTCCTTGACCGCGTCCCGCGCCGCGCTCACGGGATCGGCACCGCCGTCGGCACCGGCCTGCACCGGCTCGTAACCGAGGGAGTCGTACAGGGAGGCGACGGCCTGCTTGGTGCCGGCGCCGTAGGTACCGGCGGCGTCGGATCCGGTCGAGTGGCCCAGCGACCGCAGCGCGTCCTGCAGTTGGCGCACGTCGTCGCCGTGGCTGCCCGGTTTCAGGTCGCGGTAGACCGGGAGGCTGCCGGGAAGGGCGAAGACGGGGCGTCCGGACACCTCCACCAGGACCTGGCCCGCCTTGAAGGTCTGCCCGGTGCGCGCCAGCACCTTGGTCACGACGGGGGCGCCGGTCCCCTCCCCGGCGGCGGGTGCGAGGTCGACCGTCTGCGAGGCGCTGACGACACCGCGGGTGACGACCGTATCGGACAGGACCCGCCGTTCCACGGGAGCGGTGAGCACATCGGGCGCGGGCGGACCGGCCTCCGCCGCCGCCTGGGCCGGAGACTTCACGAAGGTCGAGGTCCACAGGGCGGCACCGGCGAGGACCACCGCTCCGGCCGCCAGCGCGGCCACGGCCCGCTTGCGGCGCGCCAGTCCGGAGCGTGCCTGCGACTCCGCCATGTACTCCCCCAGGTCAGGCGACGATGCGCTCGACCTGCGCACACCGGTGCGCGCAAGTCCGCGTCAGAGGTGACCAGGCCGGATGACGGCCTGTCAAGTGGATTCCGGCCGCGGGCGTACCGGATGATCGTTTACCGGCCACCATGATCGTTTCTCGGCCATTACCGGATCTTGCCCTTGCCCTCGGTGCCTCGGCACATGACACGATCCTGTGCGTTTCCTGTGATGAACATGATGAACAAGGGGGATCCATGAAGCACGTCGGAGCCAAGCTCGCCGGAGTCCTGCTGGCCGCCGGGGCCGTCGCGGTGACCGCCACGCCCGCCCAGGCCGCCTACGACGACGGCAGATGCGACAGCGGCGAGCTGTGCATGTACTACCACTCGACCGAGTACGGAGCCTCCTCGTTCCGGGACTACTACGACGAGGACCCCAGCCACCACGACGACGTGTTCCTCTCCAGCGGGGCGGGCAAGGGCCAGGTCGTCGGCAACAACGCCTCCTCGGCCAAGTGCGCCGGCACCCGCTACAACTACGCGATCTTCTTCAACTCCAACTTCCAGGGTCAGCGCCACAACCACACCTGCGACGGCGTGCGGCGCAACACTCCGGGCTGGCTGCAGAACAACAACGCCTCCAGCTACGAGCCGTACTAGGCCACGGACGTCTTCATGACACGCGGGACCAGACTGCTCGGGGCGGCGCTGCTGTGCGCCGCCCTCGGGCTGACCGGCTGCTCCTCCGGCGCGGACGGCGCCGCGACGGGCGACGGCGCCGACGAGGCACCGCCGGTCGACTTCAAGACCCCTCCGGCCGTCTCCGCGACACCGACCGTGTCCGGCGTTGTCGAACTGGAGCTGCCGCTGGAGGCGTACGCGTGGACGGACGCCGAGATCCGCACCCGGCAGCAGGGCGAGGACCTGCTCGCCGCCGCGTGCATGCGCTCCTACGGCTTCGACCTCGAACCGCGTCCCCTGTACCGCGGTGACAAGGCGCTGCGGGACGCCCGCCGCTACGGTGTCTCCGACCCGGCCACCGCCTCCCGTTTCGGGTACCACATGGACCCCGCCGCCCGCGGTCCGAAACCGCCGGAGGAGAACTACACCCCGGCCGAGTCCCTGGTGCTCTTCGGCCCGCAGGAGGGCCGGCCGGCCGCGCGGAAGCAGAACGGCAAGGAGATCCCCAAGGGCGGATGCTGGGCCAAGTCGCTGCGCGACCTGGCGAGCGAGGGCCCCGAGGTCCACCCGGACAAAGAGGAGTTCGCCGACCAACTCGGCGGCTTTACCTTCCAGGAGTCCCAGAAGGACCCCCGGGTGAAGAAGGCGTTCAGGGCCTGGGCCGCTTGCATGAAGGAGCGCGGCTACTCCTATGCGAACCCCATGGCGGCCGTCGAGGACCGCCGGTTCACCGAGTCGGCCACCGCCTCCGCGGAGGAGATCCGGGTGGCCGAGGCCGATGTGGCCTGCAAGCGCGAGCACAACGTGATCGGGATCTGGTACGCCGTCGAGGTCGCCTACCAGGAGCGGGCCGTCGAGGAGAACCAGGAACTCCTCGACACCCTGAAGCAGCGCAAGGAGGCCATCCTGCGGGCGGCCTCCAGGGCCGGGGCGAGCAACTGACGGAGGTCGGCGCTCACGGACATCCGCGGCGCCGCGGCCGACGGGGACACGGACACCGTGTCCTCCGGTCGCGGCGCCGGCCGTTCCCGGGCCGGCGTCCTGCGGCCGGCTCAGGACTCGTCGAGCACCGCCGGCCGCCGGCTCGCGATCACCCTGCGCGCCAGTGACTTCGGGCTGGTCAGGAAGCCCCAGCCCCAGGACATGTGCATGGTCGCCAGCGCCACCGGGATGCGCAGCCGGGCCCGCCAGCCCAGCCCCCGCCCGGCGGGCAGCGAGCCCAGTGCGATCGCCGCGAGGTAGCCGCCGGGCACGACGAAGCCCCAGGGCGTGAGCGCCGCGCCGACGACGACTCCGGCCGTGATCGCGCACACCGCGACCGGCGGGGCGAGGTAGCGCGGGTTGATCGACCCGGCGTGGTAGCGGGCGACGACGTGCCGCCAGCGGCCGTAGTCCTTGTACTGCTTGGCCAGCGCCCGGACGCTGGGCCGGGGCCGGTAGGACACCTTCAGCTCGGGCGAGAACCAGATCAGCCCGCCGGCCTCGCGGATGCGGAAGTTCAGCTCCCAGTCCTGGGCGCGGATGAACTCCTCGTTGTACCCGCCCTGCCGCTCCAGCGCCTCGCGCCGGAACACCCCGAGGTAGACGGTCTCGGCGGGGCCGGCCTTGCCGCCGGTGTGGAAGGCGGCGTTGCCGACGCCGATCTTCGAGGTCATGGCGGCGGCGACCGCGCGCTCCCAGTCGTTCTCGCCCTCGGCGTGCATGATGCCGCCGACGTTCTGCGCGCCGGTCTCCGCCAGCAGCCGTACCGCCGTGGCGATGTAGCCGGGGGACAGCATCCCGTGGCCGTCGACGCGGACCACGACCGGATGCCGGGACGCCTTGATCGCCGCGTTCAGCGCGGCGGGCGTCCGGCCGGTGGGGTTGGGCACGGTGTGCACCCGGGGGTCCTCGCGGACCAGCTCGGCGGCGATCTCGTCCGTGCGGTCCGTGGACGGACCCAGAGCGATCACGACCTCCAGCTCACCGGGGTACTCCTGGGCGAGAATGGCGCGGACGGCGCCGCGCAGATGCCGCTCCTCGTTGAGAACGGGCATGATCACGGAAACGGCGGGGGTCCGCACGTCGGACTTGGCGTTCATCGGTGCTCACGTTACCGCGAACGGGGGACACCGATGCGCGGCGCGGGGTCCACTGGGCCGGGCCGCAGATCGTATCGGCCTACGGTGCTCACGATCCCCCGTCCGTACGCCCGGGCCAGCCCCCGCGGAGGTGTCCCCTTGCCCACGCCGCCCCGCTCCCCCTCCCTCCGGGTCCCGGCCGCGCCCGCCCGGGGCGGACCGCCCCCGCAGCGGCGGCGGCCCCGGCCGGCCCCGGGGCCGCCGCGGCGGCGGCCGCGCTGGACCCTGCGGGCGGTGACCGCGCTGTCGGTGGTGGTGCTCGCCTCCGCCGGGATCGGCCACGCGGTGCTCTCCGGCCTGGACGCGGACATCACCCGGGTCGACGCCTTCAAGGACATGAAGAACCGGCCGCGGGCGGGCCACGGCATGAACGTCCTGCTGGTCGGCACCGACGGCCGGGACCGGATCTCCGGCGCGGAGCGGCGCCGGTTCCGGCTGGGCGGGGCGCCCTGCCACTGCACCGACACGATGATGATCGTGCACATCTCGGCGGACCGGGAGCGGGCCAGCGTGGTCAGCCTGCCCCGCGACTCCTACGCCGTGACCCCGGCGCACACCGACCGGACCACCGGGAAACCGCACCACGGGCACCCGCTGAAGCTGAACGCGGCGTACGCCGAGGGCGGCCCGCAGCTCACCATCCGCACCGTGGAGAGCATGACCCAGGTGAAGATCGACCACTATCTGGAGGTCGACTTCACCAGCTTCATGCGCACGGTGGACGTCCTCGGCGGGGTGGAGATCTGCACCTCCCGACCGCTCAAGGACAGCTACACCGGCCTCGACCTGCCGCCCGGCACCCACCGGCTGATGGGCGGCCAGGCCCTCCAGTACGTCCGCTCCCGCCACCTGGACGGCGCCTCCGACCTCAGCCGGATGCGACGGCAGCAGCGGTTCATGGCGGCCACCATCGACCGGGCGACCTCCTCGGGCATCCTGCTGAACCCGATGAAGTTCCGGGACGTGACCCGGGCCGTGCTGGGCTCGGTCCGCGCCGACAAGGGCTTCGGCACCGACGAGCTGCTGGCGCTCGGCCGGGCGATGCGGAACTTCTCGCCCTCGTCCTCGGAGTTCACCACCGTCCCGATCGGCACGATGGGGTACGCCGTGAAGGGCGTCGGCTCCACCCTGAAGTGGGACCCGGCCGCCGCCCGCCGCCTGTTCACCGCCCTGCGCGAGGACAAGCCGCTGGCCGCGGCCGGACCCCGGCGGCCCGCCCCGGCCGTCCGGGTCCCGGTCGACCCCCGGGAGATCCGGGTCCAGGTCGAGAACGGCACCCGCACGCCCGGGCTGGGCAGGCGCGTGGACAAGGCGCTGGCGGCCACCGGGTTCCGGACCACCGGGACGCCGGTCAACGCGGCGGCCCCGGCCGTGGAGCGGACCGTGGTCGCCTACGACCCGCGCTGGGACCGCTCCGCGAAGTCCCTGGCCGCCGCCCTGCCCGGCAGCGAGCTGCGGGCGGTCGCCGGCCAGGGCGCCACCCTGAAGGTCATCGCGGGCGCCGACTTCCGGCAGGTCCGGCCGGTACGCCCGGAGGAGCCCGCGCAGCAGCCGGGCGCGGTGGTCCGCGGCGACGAGGTGGTGTGCGGCAAACCCTGAGGGCTCACTGCGCGGAGACGGTGACCTTCTCGTCGTTCTTCAGCTCGTCGACCAGCTTCTTGACCTTGGCGCTGTCCCACTGGAGGTTGCCGTTGCCGGTGCTGCCGGCGATCGGCATGTTCATCGAGGTGCCGTCGCCGCCGCTGACGCCCTTCATCGCCCAGAACATGCCCGCCAGGTCGAACAGGCCCATGTCCTTGTCGACGATGAGCGAGTCCAGGCCGGCGCCCATGGTCGGGTAGAGCCGGAACGGGTTCAGCACGGTGGACGGCGTGGCGACCTGGCCGGCCAGGGCGGACAGGAACTTCTGCTGGTTCTTGGTGCGGTCCAGGTCGGAGCCGGCCAGCGCGTACCGGGTGCGGACGAAGGCGAGGGCCTCCTCGCCGTTCAGGGTCTGCTTGCCCTTCTTGAAGTCGGCGCCCGACTTGGTGTCCTTGATGTCCCGCGGGATGTCCATCTCGACGCCGCCGACGGCGTCCACGATGTTGGCGAAGCCGGCGAAGCCGATCTCGACGTAGTGGTCGATGCGCAGCCCGGTGTTGTACTCGACGGTGCGGACCAGCAGTTCGGGGCCGTCCTCCGCGTACGCGGCGTTGAGCTTCACGTGCCGGCCGGTGCCCTGGTACGTCTTGCCGGACTCGGAGCCGACGAAGGTCGGGATCTCCACGTCCGAGTCACGCGGCAGGGAGACCAGGGTGGCGCCGTTGTCCCCGGTGTGCAGGATCATCATCGAGTCGGTGCGCTTGCCCTCGGCGGAGCCGGTGTGCAGGTCCTTCTTCTCCTCGTCGGACATGCCCTCGCGGCTGTCGGAGCCGACGATCAGGTAGTTGGTGCCCTCGCCCGCCTCCGGCCGGTCGATGACCTTGGAGAGGTCGACCTCGCGGTTCAGCTTGGAGTCGGCCCAGAAGTAGGTGCCGACCGCCGTGACGACCAGTACGGAGACGACCGTGATCGCGGTCCACTTGATCCGGCGGCCCCAGTTCGGCGCGGGGCGCGGTCCGCGCGGGCCCGCCGGTCCGCCGCCGCCGGGGGTGCCGTAGACCTGGCCGGTGTTGTAGCCGCTGTCGTAGCCGTCCTGGCCGCCGCCGTCCACGTACGACGGCTGCTGCGGGACCCCGCCGTACTGAGGCGCCGTCGGCCCCGGGCCGGGCGGCGGCGTCTGGCCGCGCCGGACCTGACGCATCACGCGCGCGCTCTCGGGCCGCGCGCTCGCGCTGCCGTGTCCGTAACCGCCGGCGCGGCTGTCGCCGGGCCTTGCCTCGGGCCAATCGCTCATGGGCTCCAGTGTGCAGGTCGCGGCTGTGCCCTGGACAAGGGTCGTCGGAAAATCAGGGCACCGCTGTTGCGAAGCTGACACAAATCACACCGTTGTTCGCCGCCGCATAAGGTGGAGGTCATGACAGACCAGCCCGCTACCGATGAGTCGGGAACCCCGGAGATCCCGGGCAAGCCGACCTCGGCCTCCCGTACCACCCTCAGCCACATCATGACCCACAACGACACCAACCTGCTGGGTACGGTGCACGGCGGAGTGATCATGAAGCTGGTGGACGACGCGGCCGGAGCCGTCGCCGGACGGCACTCCGGGGGGCCCGCCGTGACCGCCTCCATGGACGAGATGGCGTTCCTCGAACCCGTCCGCGTCGGTGACCTCGTCCATGTGAAGGCCCAGGTCAACTGGACCGGCCGGACCTCCATGGAGGTCGGCGTCCGGGTGCTGGCCGAGCGCTGGAACGAGTCGGCGCCGCCCACCCAGGTCGGCTCGGCCTACCTGGTGTTCGCCGCGGTCGACGCCGACGGCAAGCCGCGCCGGGTGCCGCCCGTCATCCCCGAGACCGAACGGGACAAGCGCCGCTGGCAGGAGGCCCAGATCCGCCGCACCCACCGGCTGGCCCGCCGCCGCGCGATCATGGAACTCCGCGAACAGCGGCTGGCGGACGGCATCGAGGACTGACCTCCGCCGCCCGGCCCGCCGCCTACTGGCCCACCCGGCCGTCGACGCACTCGCGCAGCAGGTCGGCGTGGCCGCAGTGCCGGGCGTACTCCTCGATCCGGTGCACCAGCAGCTCCCGCACCGCGATGCCGCCCTCGCCCAGCCGCTCCCCCAGGTCGGGGTGGCGGGCCAGCTCGGCGTCGGTCGCCGCCTGCTCGCGCTCCAGGTCGCGGTGGGCGGCGTCGACCACGGCCGGGTCGGCGACGGCTCCGTCGAAGTCGGCGTCCCGGCCGCCGTACAGCCTCGGCAGCGGGTCGCCGTCGGTGATCCAGTTCCGCCAGTCCCGCTCCACCTCGGCGAGGTGCCGGACCAGGCCCAGCAGGGACATCGTCGACGGCGGCACCGACCGCCGCGCCAGTTGCTCCGGGCTCAGGCCCGCGCACTTCATCCGCAGGGTCAGCCGGTAGTCGGCGAGCACGTCCCACAGCGTCCCGGCCTCGCCCTCCGGAGCCGGTCCGTCGTTGTTGCGGGGGTCCTCGCCGGGGTCGGCCCACATGTCGGGGTAGGTACGGGCCGCGCTCCACCGCTCCGGTCGCTCACTCATCCGCCCATGCTCACCGCGCGCCCCGGCCCCCGCCAGGGCGCGTACCGGCCGGATTCACCGCTACGGCAGGTTCCTCGCCATCACGATCCGCTGGACCTGGTTGGTGCCCTCGTAGATCTGGGTGATCTTGGCGTCGCGCATCATGCGTTCCACCGGGTAGTCGCGGGTGTAGCCGTAGCCGCCGAGGAGCTGGACGGCGTCCGTGGTGACCTCCATGGCGATGTCGGAGGCGAAGCACTTGGCGGCGGCGCCCTGGTAGGTGAGGTCGGCGTCGCCGCGTTCGGAGGCGGCGGCGGCCTGGTAGGTGAGGGCGCGGGCGGCGGAGATCTTCATCGCCATGTCGGCGAGCATGAACTGGACGCCCTGGAAGTCGGCGATCGCCTTGCCGAACTGCCGGCGCTCGCGGACGTAGCCCTTGGCGTAGTCCAGGGCGCCCTGGGCGATGCCGAGGGCCTGGGCGGCGATGGTGATGCGGGTGTGGTCCAGGGTCTTCAGCGCGGTCGCGAAGCCGGTGCCCTCCTCGCCGATCATGCGGTCGGCGGGGATGCGGACGTTGTCGAGATAGACCTCGCGGGTCGGGGAGCCCTTGATGCCGAGCTTCTTCTCCGGGGCGCCGAAGGAGACGCCCTCGTCGGACTTCTCGACGACGAAGGCGGATATGCCCTTGGAGCGCTTGTCCGGGTCGGTGACGGCCATGACCGTGTAGTACTCGGAGACGCCCGCGTTGGTGATCCAGCGCTTGACGCCGTTGAGGACGTAGTGGTCGCCGTCGCGGACCGCCCTGGTCTTCATGCCGCCCGCGTCGGAGCCCGCCTCGGGCTCGGAGAGGCAGTACGAGAACATCGCGTCGCCCTTGGCGAGCGGCGCCAGGTACTTCTTCTTCAGCTCCTCGGAGCCGGAGAGGATCACCGGCAGGGAGCCCAGCTTGTTCACCGCCGGTATCAGGGAGGAGGACGCGCAGACGCGGGCCACCTCCTCTATGACGATCACCGTGGCGAGGGCGTCCGCGCCCGCGCCGCCGTAGGACTCGGGGACGTGCACCGCGTGCAGGTCGTTGGCGGTCAGGGCGTCGAGCGCCTCCTGCGGGAAGCGGGCCTCCTCGTCCACCGCGGCGGCGTACGGCGCGATCTTCGCCTCGGCCAGCGAGCGGACGGCGTCGCGGAGCATGTCGTGCTCCTCGGACGGGCGGTACAGGTCGAAGTCAGCCGATCCGGCCAAGGTCTCTCACGCTCCAAAACGCTGGGATGCGGGTGCCCACACTGTGCTAACTACTGTTAAGTAACACGAATTTTAGGGGCGCCCGGGTCTGGTGGATAGGTGAGCTTGACGACAGGGTGATCAGGGCCCCGGTTATGCTCGGGCCCGCACGACCGCCGTACACCTCTGGAGCACGCATGGCCCTCAAGATCACCGTGATCGGCACCGGCTATCTCGGCGCGACCCACGCGGCGGCCATGGCGGAGCTGGGGTTCGAGGTACTCGGCCTGGACGTGGTGCCGGAGAAGATCGACATGCTCCGGCGCGGCGAGGTCCCGATGTACGAGCCGGGCCTGGAGGAGCTGCTGCGCCGGCATGTCGACGGGATCGAGGGGTCCAGCGGGCGGCTGCGCTTCACCACCGACTTCGCGGAGGCCGGGGCCTTCGGCGACGTGCACTTCCTCTGTGTGAACACCCCGCAGAAGCACGGCGAGTACGCCTGCGACATGTCGTACGTGGACTCCGCGCTGGCCTCGCTCGCCCCGCACCTGACCGGGCCCGCGCTGGTGGTCGGCAAGTCGACCGTGCCGGTGGGCTCCGCCGACCGGCTGGCCGGGTACCTCGCGGCGCACGCCCCGGCCGGCCCCGAGGTGGAGCTGGCGTGGAACCCGGAGTTCCTGCGGGAGGGCTTCGCCGTCGAGGACACCCTGCACCCGGACCGGATCGTGGTCGGGGTGCGCAGCGAGCGGGCGGAGAAGCTGCTGCGGGAGATCTACGCGACGCCGGTGGCGGAGGGGTCGCCGTTCGTGGTGACCGACTTCCCGACCGCCGAGCTGGTGAAGACGGCCGCGAACTCCTTCCTCGCCACGAAGATCTCCTTCATCAACGCGATGGCGGAGGTGTGCGAGGCCGCGGGCGGCGATGTGGCCAAGCTGGCGGAGGCGATCGGGTACGACGAGCGGATCGGGCGGAAGTTCCTGCGCGCGGGGATCGGCTTCGGCGGCGGCTGTCTGCCCAAGGACATCCGGGCGTTCATGGCGCGCGCCGGTGAGCTGGGCGCGGACCAGGCGCTGACCTTCCTGCGGGAGATCGACTCGATCAACATGCGCCAGCGCGGCCAGATGGTGGAGCTGGCCCGCCAGGCGCTGGGCGGCGGGCCGTTCCTCGGCAAGCGGGTCGCGGTGCTCGGCGCGACCTTCAAGCCCGACTCCGACGACGTACGGGACTCCCCCGCGCTGAACGTCGCCGGGCAGATCCACCTCCAGGGCGGCCAGGTCACGGTGTACGACCCCAAGGGCATGGCGAACGCGCGGCGGCTGTTCCCGACGCTCGGGTACGCCGACTCGGCGCTGGAGGCGGTGCGGGGCGCGGACGTGGTGCTGCATCTGACGGAGTGGCGGGAGTTCCGCGAGGTGGACCCGGAAGAGCTGGGCCGGGTGGCCGCCGCCCGCACCATCCTGGACGGCCGCAACGCCCTGGACCCGGAGCTGTGGCGCCGGGCCGGGTGGACGTACCGGGCGATGGGCCGGCCGACGGCCTGAGCGGCGGTACGAGTACGCCGCGGGCGGGTACGGCGGGCTTCGGCGCGGGCAGCGGTACGGCGTGGGGCCGGCGCGTGCAGCGCTACGGCGGCGGGTCCTCACGCGGACAGCGGTACGGCGGCGGACCCCGGTGCGGGCAGCGCGGTACGGCGGCCGGCCCAGGCGCGGGCAGCGGTACGGCGGCCGGGTGCGGTCCTGGGTGACGCCGGTTCGGCCGAGGCTCAGTCGGCCGAACCGGCGTCGGCCTGCATTCTGCCGCAACCGGGCCGCCCGCGCCGGGTGAACGGCGTACCCGTCACGTCTCCTTGGCGCGATAACGGCGCATCTTGGCGCGCGCCCCGCAGACCTGCATCGAACACCAGCGCCGGCGTCCGGCCGGGCTGCGGTCGTAGTACGCCCAGAGGCAGTCGCCGGCCTCGCACGCCTTCAGCCGGGTCCAGGTGTCCGCGACCAGCGCCTCGGCGACGGCGGTGGCGATCCGGGCGGTGAGGGAACCGGCGCGGGCCGCGGCGAGCCCGGCGGAGCCGTCGGCCGGGTCGACCGTGACCACCAGGGGGGCGTCGGCGAGCAGCTCGCCGAGCGGGGTCACCGGGCGGTGCGGCGGATGCCCGGCGTGGGCGAGCAGGACGGCGCGCAGCGACTCGCGCAGCTCCCGGGCGGCCGGCAGGTCCTCCTCGGTGAGCTGGAACCGCGCCCGGCCCTCCGGGGTGTCCAGCGCGTCGGCGCCGGACTCGACGTCGAGCGTGTTCACCAGGGCCTCCACCAGGGCCAGGCTCCCCGGTGCGGACGGTCGCTCACTCATGCTTGCGACGTTACCTCCCGTACGGGAGCATGGAGTAACCGTTACCGGTTACCCGCCAGATACAGGTAACCGCAAGGCTTCGAGGAGGAAGTCATGGCTGTCGCCGAACTAGGCGTCGTCGTCCTGGACTGCCCCGACCCCCGCGCGCTCGCCGGTTTCTACGCCGAGGTGCTCGGCGGCTCGGTGGAGGGCGAGGGCGACTGGGTCGACCTGAAACTGCCGGACGGCAGGGCGCTGGCCTTCCAGGCCGCCCCCGGCTTCGTCCCGCCGCGGTGGCCCTCGCCCGAGCACTCGCAGCAGTTCCACCTGGACCTCGACGTGCCCGACCTGGACGAGGCCGAGAAGGCCGTGCTGGCGCTGGGCGCGCGGCCGCTGGACACGGAGGACCGCACGCGCGGCTTCCGGGTTTACGCGGACCCGGCCGGGCACCCGTTCTGTCTCTGCGCCGCCTGATCCGGAGGTTCCGCTCCATGGCACCCGTGGCACACGTCCGTTCCGTCGTCGTCGACTGCCCCGAACCCCGCGAACTGGCCCGCTTCTACGCGGCCGTCGCGGGCGGCACACCCGAGGAGGAGAGCCCCGACTGGGTGGTCCTCCAGGTGCCCGGCGGCCCCCGGCTGGCCTTCCAGCGGGCGCCCGGCCTGACCCCGCCGGAGTGGCCCCGCTCCGACCGCAACGCCCAGCAGTTCCACCTGGACTTCGACGCCGGGTCGACCTGGGAGGAGATCGACGCGGCCCAGGAGAAGGTGCTGGCGCTCGGGGCCCGGGTGCTGGACGCGGAGGACCGGGAGAAGAAGGACTTCGTGGTGTACGCGGACCCGGCCGGGCACCCGTTCTGCCTGTGCCGGATCGAACAGGGGTAGCGCCCCGCCTCAGCCGTCCAGGTCGGCGATGGTCGCCGTGGACGGCGGCCGGCGCAGTCGCGCGGCGCGTGCGGTGAACGCCGCGCCGCGCAGCACCCGCTGGACGTTGCCCCAGGTCAGCAGGGCGACATCGGCCTCTTCCCAGCCCCGCCGGAGCAGCTCGGCGACGAGCCGGGGGTAGCCGGAGGCGTCGCCCAGCTCCAGCGGGTGGGCGGCGCCGGAGTCGTACGTGCCGGACAGGCCGACGGACCCCGGGCCGGCCACCTCGCGCACATGGTCGAGGTGGTCGGCGACGTCCCGGACGGTCGGGCCGGTCTGCTCGGCGGTCAGCGGCACCATGCACACCCCGCCGGCCGCGCCCAGCTCGGCCAGCAGGTCGTCGGGGAGGTTGGCGGGGTGCGGACGCAGCGCGCGGGCGGCCGAGCGGGTGCACAGCGCGGGCGCCTTGGAGACGGCGAAGGTCCGCCGGACGGTGGCCGGCGACGCCCCGGACAGGTCGGCGATCATCCCGAGCCGGTTCATCTCCCGGACGACCTCCTCGCCGAACCGGGTCAGCCCCGCCTCGCCCGCCCAGCTCACGCCGGTCAGGGTGAGCACCCGCAGGCCCAGGGCGTACAGGGAGCGCAGGATGCCGAGCCGGTCGCCGACGGCGGCGGCCCCGGCGGGACCGGGCAGCACGGCGGTCCGGCCGCAGTTGCGGGCGTCGATGACCTCACCGGCGTCGTACGCCAGGCGCAGGCCGTCGGGGTGGGCGCGGACCACCTGGCGGACCAGGTCGAGCTGGTCCAGGGTGGCGCCGACCGCGCGGTCGCCGTCGAAGCCCTCGGGCAGGTGCAGCGCGGAGAACAGCGCGCCGACCCGCCCCTCGCGCAGCCGGGGGATGTCGGTGTCCACGGCGGTCTCGCCCAGCTCCAGGTCGTACCAGGGCAGGTGCTTCAGCGCCCAGGGCAGCCCGCTGTAGCCGTCGGCGACCGGGTGCGCGGCCAGCACGGCCCGGGCCCGCTTCAGCGGCGCGTCGTCCGGGTCGGAGACGGGCGTGTAGGGCTCCGGCGGGAGCACGTCGGCGGGGAACGGCACCGGCAGGTCGTCCAGCTCGCCGGCCTCGGTGCGTGCGTGCAGGTCGTCCTGGAGGTCTGCCATGGCGGGCTCCGTACGGTCGTCGTGCAGTACCGTCACCGTCGCACGGAGCGGGAACCGCTTCCTGGTGGGCGGTGCGTTCGGGGGTACGCCGACCGGGCCCGGTCAGCGGCCGCGGGCCGCGTCGATCACCTCGTCCAGGGTCTCCCGGGAGCGCAGCAGGTCGGCGATGGTGCGGTCGATCCGCTCGCGCTCGGCGGCGAGGTCCTCGACCAGCTTGGGGGTGGCGACGGCCGAGGGGCCGCCGTCGGCGTCCCGCATGCAGGGCAGCAGCCGGGCGATCTTGCTGCTGCACAGCCCGGCGGCGAACAGCTCCTGGATCCGCACCACCCGGTCGACGGCGGCCTCCGGGTACTCCCGGTGCCCGCCGGGCGTCCGCTCGGCCGCGAGCAGCCCCTGCTCCTCGTAGTAGCGCAGCGACCGCTCGCTCACGCCGGTGCGCCGGGCCAGTTCACCGATCCGCACGATGCCCCCTCAGCTCGGTCCGGACGGACTTGAAACTGACATCAGTGTCAAGTTCTAGCGTACCGGCATGACGTACACGACAGCACTGTTCGAGTCCGCCTCCCTGGGTCCCCTCACCCTTGCCAACCGTCTGCTGATGGCGCCGCTGACCCGCAACCGGGCCGAGGCCGACGGCACTCCGACCGCGCTGATGGCCGAGTACTACGCGCAGCGCGCCTCGGCCGGGCTGATCATCGCGGAGGCGTCCACGCCCAACGCGACCGGGCAGACGTACCCGAACATCACCGCGATCCACCGCGAGCGGCACGTGGCGGGCTGGCGTCGGGTGACCGAGGCGGTGCGGGCGGCCGGGGGCGGCGGGATGTTCCTCCAGCTCCAGCACGGCGGCCGGGTCGGGCATCCGGCGACCAGCGGGCTGACGCCGGTCGCGCCGTCGCCGGTGCCGCTGCCCGAGACGATCTTCACGCCGGACGGGCACCGGCCGTCCGTGGTGCCGCGCGAGATGACGGCCGAGGACATCGCCGCCACCGTCGCCGACTTCGCGCGGGCTGCCCGCAACGCGCTGGACGCCGGGTTCGCGGGCGTGGAGGTGCACTCCGCCAACGGCCATCTGCTCCACCAGTTCCTGGCCCGCAACACCAACCGCCGCACCGACGGCTACGGCGGCTCCCCCGACCGGCGGATCCGCTTCACCGCCGAGGTCACCGAGGCGGTGGCCGCCGCGGTCGGGCCGGAGCGGGTGGGTCTGCGGATCTCCCCCGGCAACACCGTCAACGGCATCGCGGAGGGCGAGACGGAGGAGCTCTACCCGGCGCTCGTCGAGCGGCTCGGCGACCTGGGCCTGGCCTATCTGCACCTCGGGTACGCCGACCCCGCCGCGCCGGTCTACCGGCGTATCCGCGCGGGCTGGCCGGGGGTGCTGGTCGCCAACCCGGTGCTCACCGAGCTGACCACCGAGGAGGTGCACCGCGCCTCCGGCAGGCTGCTGGACGCCGGGGCCGACCTGATCGCGCTCGGCCGGCCGTTCCTGGCCAACCCCGACCTGGTGGCCCGGCTGCGCGCGGGCGCCCCGCTGAACCCGGTGCGGGACCGGTACTTCATGTACGTGGGCGGGGCGGCCGGCTACACCGACTACCCCACCCTCGCCGAGGCGGCGGCTCAACCGTCCAGCGACTCGATCGTCGCCTGCGACGGCGCCCGGGTCGCCTGAAGGTCCCGGGCCACGTCCTCGGCCGCGCTCAGCACCCGTACCGCGTTCCGCCAGGTCAGCTTGGCCAGGTCGGTGCGGGACCAGCCCCGGTCGAGCAGCTCGGCGATCAGGTTCGGGTAGCCGGAGACGTCGCCCAGGCCGTCCGGGGTGAAGGGGGTGCCGTCGTAGTCGCCGCCGATGCCGAGGTGGTCGACGCCCGCGACCTCCCGCATGTGGTCGAGGTGGTCGGCGACCGTGGCCACCGTGGCCACCGGACGCGGCACCCGCTCCTCGAAGGCGCGGTGCACCTCCATCGCCTCGGGGCCGCTGTCCAGGGGGTGGAAGCCGTGCGCCCGCATGTTCTCGTCGGCGGCGGCCGTCCAGTCGACGGCCGCCTGGAGCACGAACTTGGGGACGAACGTCACCATCGCCACGCCCCCGTTGGCGGGCAGCTTCTCCAGCACGTCGTCGGGGATGTTGCGCGGGTGGTCGCAGAGCGCGCGGGCGGAGGAGTGGGAGAAGATCACCGGCGCGGCGGAGGTGTCCAGCGCGTCCCGCATGGTCGTCGCCGCCACATGGCTGAGGTCGACCAGCATGCCCTCGCGGTTCATCTCCCGCACGACCTCCCGGCCGAACGCGGTCAGACCGCCGGCGGCGGGCTCGTCGGTCGCCGAGTCCGCCCAGGCCACGTTGTCGTTGTGGGTGAGCGTCAGGTAGCGCACGCCCAGCGCGTACAGGGCGCGCAGCACGGCGAGGGAGTTGTCGATGGAGTGGCCGCCCTCGGCGCCCATCAGCGACGCGATCCGGCCCTCGGCGCGCGCGGCCTCCATGTCGGCGGCGGTCAGCGCGGCCCGCAGCTCCCCGGGGTGGCGGTCGATGAGCCGCCGTACGCAGTCGATCTGCTCCAGCGTGGCGGTGACCGCGCCGGGCAGGTCGGAGCGGACGTACACCGACCAGTACTGCGCGCCGACCCCGCCGGCCCGCAGCCGGGGCAGGTCGGTGTGCAGGTGGGCGCGCTGGTCGGCGGCGATGTCCCGGGCGTCGAGGTCGTAGCGGACCTGTTCGCGCAGGGCCCAGGGCAGGTCGTTGTGCCCGTCGACGACGGGGAAGTCGGCCAGCAGTTCGCGGGCCAGGTCCAGTGAGGTCATGGCTACTTCCCGAAGCCGAAGGAGGCCGAGCCCTCGACCTTGGCGCGCAGCCGCTTGCCCTTCTCGGTGGCCTGGTCGTTGAGGTCCTGCTGGAACTCGCGCATCCGGGTGAGGAGTTCCTCGTCGTGGGCGGCGAGGATGCGGGCGGCGAGCAGCCCGGCGTTGCGGGCGCCGCCGACGGAGACGGTGGCGACGGGGACCCCGGCCGGCATCTGCACGATCGACAGCAGGGAGTCCATGCCGTCGAGGTACTTCAGCGGCACCGGCACGCCGATGACCGGCAGCGGGGTGACGGAGGCCAGCATGCCGGGCAGGTGGGCGGCGCCGCCGGCCCCGGCGATGATCGCCTTCAGCCCGCGGTCGGCGGCCTGCTCGCCGTACGTGATCATCTCGCGCGGCATCCGGTGCGCGGAGACGACGTCGACCTCGTAGGCGATCTCGAACTCGTCGAGCGCCTTGGCGGCGGCCTCCATCACGGGCCAGTCGGAGTCCGACCCCATGACGATGCCAACAACGGGGCTCATTCGGTGATGGTCCCTCTCAGGTAGCCGGCAGCGTGACGGGCGCGCTCCAGCACGTCGTCGAGGTCGTCGCCGTAGGTGTTGACGTGGCCCACCTTGCGGCCGGGCTTGACGTCCTTGCCATACATGTGGATCTTGAGCTGGGGGTCGCGGGCCATGCAGTGCAGGTACGCGGAGTACATGTCGGGGTAGTCGCCGCCGAGGACGTTGACCATCACCGTCCACGTCGCGCGCGGGCGGGGGTCGCCGAGGGGCAGGTCGAGGACCGCGCGGACGTGGTTGGCGAACTGCGAGGTGATCGCGCCGTCCATCGACCAGTGGCCGGAGTTGTGCGGGCGCATCGCCAGCTCATTGACGAGGATCCGGCCGTCGCGGGTCTGGAACAGCTCGACGGCGAGGTGGCCGACGACGCCCAGTTCCTTGGCGATGTTCAGCGCCAGCTCCTCGGCCCGCAGGGCGAGGTCCTCCGCCAGGTCGGGGGCGGGCGCGATCACGGTGTCGCAGACCCCGTCGACCTGCCGCGACTCCACCACCGGGTAGGCGACGGCCTGGCCGTGCGGGGAGCGGACGACGTTGGCGGCCAGCTCGCGGACGAAGTCGACTTTCTCCTCGGCCAGCACCGGCACTCCGGCGCGGAACGGCTCGGCGGCCTCCTCGGCCGAGCCGACCACCCACACGCCCTTGCCGTCGTACCCGCCGCGCACGGTCTTGAGGACGACCGGGAACCCGTCGCCCTCGGCGGCGAACGCGGCCACGTCGGCCGGGTCGCGCACGATGCGGTGGCGCGGGCAGGGCACGCCGATCGCGGTGAGCTTCGCCCGCATCACGCCCTTGTCCTGGGCGTGCACCAGCGCGTCGGGGCCCGGCCGGACGGGGATGCCGTCCGCCTCCAGGGCCCTGAGGTGCTCGGTGGGCACGTGTTCGTGATCGAAGGTGATCACGTCACAGCCACGGGCGAACTCGCGCAGCGTGTCGAGGTCGCGGTAGTCGCCGACGACGACATCGCCGACGACCTGGGCCGCGGAATCCTGCGGAGTGTCACTGAGGAGCTTGAACCTGATGCCCAGCGGGATGCCCGCCTCGTGCGTCATACGCGCGAGCTGGCCCCCGCCGACCATGCCGACTACCGGAAACGTCACACCCCTAGCGTATCGGCCGTGCCGGGGCACCTCTGTTCCCGGCCGTTCCCCCGCCGTTTCCGGCGCCGGGATCGCCCGTCCACAGGAAGATCGCGGGCCCGGGTGGTTAGCATGACTGGGTCGACGCCAACCTACGGACGGGGGCCAGGACGACCATGGGACGTGGTTCCCCGGCGCATCGGAACGCGCCCCTCACCCCGCGCCGGGCACTGCGGCGGCGGTTCCAGGGGGTCGCCCGCGAGATCGTGAAGTTCGGCGCCGTGGGCGGAGCGGGGGTCCTGGTCAACCTGCTCGTCTTCAACCTGGTGCGGCACACCACCGACCTCCAGGTGGTCCGGGCCGGCATCGTCGCCACCGTCGTGGCGATCGTCTTCAACTACATCGGCTTCCGGTACTTCACCTACCGGGACCGCGACAAGAGCCGCCGTACCAAGGAGATGACCCTCTTCCTGCTGTTCAGCGCGGTGGGGCTGGTCATCGAGAACGGGCTGCTGTACCTGGCGACGTACGGCTTCGGCTGGGACAGCCCGCTGCAGAGCAACATCTTCAAGTTCGTCGGCATCGGCGTGGCGACGCTGTTCCGCTTCTGGTCGTACCGGACCTGGGTGTTCCGCGCGCTGCCGGACCGGGACGGGGCCGCCCGCGCGGAGTCCTTCCTGGAGCACGAGCTGCCGACCGCGGCCCCGGCGCCGGGCGCCCCCCGGGTCGGCGCGGGCCGCCGGCCCTGAGCCCCGCGGGCCGGTACGGCTAGGGCCTGTCGTTTGGATCAGGTCGCAGGGAATCGGCTGCGCGTTGTCGCGCCGGTGAGCGGGGCCTGGTGCGTGCAGATGCAAGGCGGAGGAGGGAGTCGACGCGATGGGGGTGCCCCCGCGCGAGCGCAGCCGAGCGTGGGGGAGTCGAGGACCGACGACAACGCCGCAGGTGCGCGTGCCAGGCCCCGCGTCTGCGGCATGATCCAAACGACAGGCTCTAACGGACCGTCCGGGACGGTTCCTCGGGCACCTTCGGCGGCTGGGTGCGGGACAGGAACAGGCCGAACACCGGCGGCTTGGCCTGGAGCAGCTCCAGCCGCCCGCCGTCCGCCTCCGCCAGGTCCCGGGCGACGGCCAGCCCGATGCCCGTGGAGTTGCGTCCGCTGATCGTCCGCTCGAAGATCCGCGCGCCGAGGTCGGCGGGGACGCCGGGCCCCTCGTCGGTCACCTCGACCACCGCCTGGTTGCCGGTGACCCGGGTGCGCAGCGCGACCGTGCCGCCGCCGTGCATCAACGAGTTCTCGATCAGCGCCGCCAGCACCTGGGCGACCGCGCCGGGCGTGCCGACGGCCGTCAGGTGCCGCTTGCCCGAGGAGACGATCGCCCGGCCGGCGCTGCGGTAGGCGGGGCGCCACTCGGCGATCTGCTGCTGGATGACGTCGTCCAGCTCGAAGGTGACGGCGGAGCCGCTGCGCGGGTCGCGGGAGTTGGTCAGCAGCCGCTCCACGACGTCCGTGAGCCGCTCCACCTGGGCCAGGGCGATGGTCGCCTCCTCCTTCACCGTCTCCGGGTCGTCGGTGAGGGTGATCTCCTCCAGCCGCATCGACAGCGCGGTCAGCGGCGTACGCAACTGGTGGGAGGCGTCGGCGGCCAGCCGGCGCTCGGCGGTGAGCATCCGGGCGATGCGCTCGGCGGAGGCGTCCAGCACATCGGCGACCCGGTCCAGCTCGGGGACGCCGTACCGCTTGTGGCGGGGGCGCGGGTCGCCGGAGCCGAGCCGCTCGGCGGTCTCGGCGAGGTCGGTGAGCGGGGAGGCGAGGCGGCTGGCCTGGCGGATCGCGAGCAGCACGGCGGCGATCACCGCGAGCAGCGCCACCAGCCCGATGATCAGCAGGGTCCGGCCGACCTCGCGGGTCACCGAGGACCGGGGCTCCTCGACCAGGACCGTCTCGCCCTCCTCGCCGGTGGCCTCGCCCCGGGTGACCTCCCCGGACGGCTCGGAGCCGACCCGGATGACCGGCTTGCCGGGGACCCGGATCTCGGCGTAGCGGTCGCCCTCGACCTGGCCGCGCAGCACCTCGGCGTCGACGCTGCCGGTGCCCAGCAGCCGACTGTCCACGATGCTGGCCAGCCGGGCCGCCTCCAGGTCCACCCGCTCCTGGGCGGTGCTGCTGATGGTCCGGGTCTCGACGATGACGAGGGAGACGCCGAAGACGGCGATCACGACGAGCACCACGGCGAGCGTGGACTGGATCAGTCGGCGGCGCATGTCCTCTTACCCGGGGCCCTGGTGCGCGGGCTCAGTTCTTCTCGAAGCGGAAGCCCACGCCCCGCACGGTGGCGATGTAGCGCGGATTGGCCGCGTCGTCCCCCAGCTTCTTGCGCAGCCAGGAGATGTGCATGTCCAGGGTCTTCGTGGAGGACCACCAGGTGGTGTCCCAGACCTCGCGCATGAGCTGGTCGCGGGTGACCACCCGGCCGGCGTCGCGGACCAGCACCCGCAGCAGGTCGAACTCCTTCGCGGTGAGCTGGAGCTCCTCGTCGCCCATCCAGGCGCGGTGCGACTCGACGTCGATGCGCACGCCGTGCGTGGCGGGGGGCTGCTGGGGCTCGGCGGAGCCGCGCCGCAGCAGGGCCCGGACCCGGGCGAGCAGCTCGGCCAGCCGGAACGGCTTGGTGACGTAGTCGTCGGCGCCCGCGTCGAGGCCGACGACGGTGTCCACCTCGTCGGCGCGCGCGGTCAGGATGAGGATCGGCACGGCGTGGCCCTCGGAGCGGAGCCGCCGCGCGACCTCCAGGCCGTCCATGCCGGGCAGGCCCAGGTCCAGCACGACCAGGTCCACGCCGCCCTGCATCCCGGCGTCGAGCGCCGTGGGTCCGTCCTCACGCACCTCGACCTCGTACCCTTCCCGGCGCAGTGCGCGGGCCAGCGGCTCCGAGATGGACGCGTCGTCCTCGGCGAGCAGTACACGGGTCATGGACCGATGGTAGTCCGCCCGGAGCAACCCCCGGGGGCGTGATCGGCGCCGGGGCCTCTTACCTGCGGACATGCCGGACACCTCGCCCCCGCGCGGGGCGGGGGACGATCTCGCGGAAGACTTCGGAAGGTACGATTCCGGTTCCGTCACTCCCTGTGATCCGCGTCTCAAGTCCTTCCATACCGGGCGGTGTCCTGCCGTATGGTGAATCAACGCCTGTAGCACCACGGGGACCTTTGGCGGCTGTTGACGCTGAAGGTCTCTTTTGTGTGCGGGCTGGCCTCCTCGCCAGCCTCCAAAGGAATGACCTGTGGCCGGGCCTCGCAGCGCAGTGACGCGCGCAGAGGTGTGGATCCCGGTGGTCACCGTCCGCCGTCCCGCGATCCGGGGCGGACTCCCCGCAGGCGTGGGGTGGACGGAGCGGACCGCCGGTGCCGGCCTGCCCCCACCGGGCGCGCATCGCCTCTCGTGAGCGCGTCCCGACCAGCAAGGAACGACCATGGCGTCCAGCCTGACGAAGGACTCGGTCACCCCGGGCATCCCCGGTTCCGAGAAGACCTTCTTCGGCCACCCCCGGGGTCTGGCCACCCTCTTCATGACCGAGATGTGGGAGCGCTTCTCCTACTACGGCATGAGGGCTCTGCTCCCGCTGTACCTCGTGGCCCCCGGCGGGCTCGGCCTGAGCGCCGGCACCGCCACCGCGATCTACTCGGTGTATCTGTCGCTGGTGTACCTGCTCACGATGCCGGGCGGCTGGTTCGGCGACCGCGTGTGGGGTCCCCGCAAGACCGTGGGCATCGCGGGCGGCGTCATCATGCTCGGCCACCTGACCCTGGCGCTGCCCACCTCGGGCACCTTCTACGCCGGTCTCGGACTGGTCGCGATCGGCTCCGGTCTGCTGAAGGCCAACATCTCCACGATGGTCGGCCAGCTCTACGACGGCCCGGACGACCCGCGCCGCGACGGCGGCTTCACCGTCTTCTACATGGGCATCAACCTCGGTGCCTTCGTGGCGCCGCTGACCATCGGCACCATCGGCGAGAACGTCAACTGGCACCTGGGCTTCGCGCTGGCCGCGGTCGGCATGGCGGTGGGCGTGGCGCAGTTCCTGATCGGCAGCCGCCACCTGGCCGCGCACTCCAGCGTCGTGCCCAAGCCGCTGTCGGCGGCCGAGAAGTCCACCACGCTGCGCAAGGCCGCCTTCTGGGCCGTCGTCGCGGTGGTCTTCTACGCGATCGTCGGCTTCTCCGGCCACTACACGCTGAACTGGATCCTGGTCCCGCTGACCCTGCTCGGCGTGATCATCCCGATCATGGTGCTGACCCGGATCAAGCGGGACCGGTCGCTGGACCGCGCCGAGCAGTCGAAGATGTCGGCGTACATCTGGTTCTTCGTCGCCGCGGCCGTCTTCTGGATGATCTACGACCAGGGCGGCTCGACCCTGTCGATCTTCGCCGACTCCTCGGCCGAGAACACCGTCGCGGGCTGGGAGTTCCCGGTCTCCTGGTACCAGTCGGTCAACCCGGTCATCATCATGGCGCTGGCCCCGGTCTTCGCCTCGCTGTGGCTGGCGCTGGCCCGCCGTGGCAAGGAGCCGAGCACGATCGTGAAGTTCTCGTTCGGCCTGGTGCTGGTCGGCGCGTCCTTCTTCCTCTTCCTCGCCCCGCTGGCCATCGCGGACGGCGGGCACAAGGCGGCGGCGCTCTGGCTGGTGGCGATCTACTTCGTCCAGACCTGCGGTGAGCTGCTGCTCTCCCCGGTCGGCCTGTCGGTCACCACGAAGATGGCGCCGGTGAAGTACGCCTCTCAGATGATGGGCGTCTGGTTCCTGGCCGTCACCGCCGGTGACGCCACGACCGGCCTGCTGTCCATCGCCGGGGTCGACCTCAACAAGACGGGCATCGTCGCCCTGGAGGCCACCCTCGCCGTGGTCGCGGGCGTCGCGGTCTGGATGTACCGCAAGCGCGTCAAGGCCCTCATGGGCGACGTCCGCTGACCCGCCTCGCTCGTACGAAGGGCCACCGCACCTGCTGGGTGTGGTGGCCCTTCGGGGTTTTCGGTGTCTTGGGGCGCCTTGCGTGAGGCGCGTGCGGGTTACGCGGGGGCGCCCAGCTCCGCCCAGACCGTCTTGCCGGTGACGCCCGGGGTGCGTACGACGCCCCAGTCCAGGCAGAGGCGCTGGACGATGAACATGCCGTGGCCGCCGGGGCGCCCGGCGCGGTGCGGGGTGCGGGGCGCGGGCTGACCGCTGCCCCGGTCGGTGACCTCCAGGCGGATCACCTTCCGGTCGCAACTGATGTGCAGCTCTTCCGGGCCGTCCGCGTGCAGGCAGGCGTTGGTGACCAGCTCGGAGACGACGAGGAGGACGTCCTCCGCGGCGGCCCGCTGGTCGGCCGACGCGGCGGGCAGCCAGCCCCACGCGTACAGCGCCTGGCGGGTGAAGTCGCGGGCCAGCGGCACGACGCCGCTGACTCCGTCGAAGCTCAGCGTGCGGACCTGGCGGCCGGTGGACGCCGCCGGCGCGGCCACGCCCGTGCCGGGCTCCCCGGTCCCGTGTTCGCCCCCCGTGGGCTCCCCGGTCATCGGCGTTCCCCCCTGAGACGCCCCGGAAGCGCCGCTGGGCTCCGGACCGCGGTCGCCCGGCGGGTAGGGCCGGGTGGTGCTCATCAGCGCTTCACCTCACCGATTCACCAGTTCACGTTTCAATGTCGTACAGGTCGGTCGAAAAACTTGGTCACGCGGTACAGCGGTGCGTCCGCCCCCCGATGTCCCCGTCCGGGAGCGCGACATGTTCAGGATGACTCCTGCCCGACCCGACCGACGGAACACCCCTGTATTCGGCAAGAAACACGGGGCGGAGGAAAACCACCGGTCACAGCGGGCGCGGAGGCAGGGCGCCGGGCCCCGCGCGGCCGGCTCAGCCCGACTCGTCCGCCAGCGCGGCCGAGAGGGTGTCGTGCACGGTGAAGACGGCGTCCGCCCCCGTGATCTCGAACACCCGCGCGACCACCGGCTGCATCCCCACCAGGTGCACGCCACCGCCCGCGGCCTCGGCCTTCAGCCGTGCCCCGAGCAGGACGTTCAACCCCGTGGAGTCGCAGAACTCCAGGCGGGAGCAGTCGACGACCAGCCGGTTGTATCCCTTTGCGAGACAGCCCTCGAGTGGCTCGCGCAACAATTCGGCGGTGTGGTGATCCAACTCACCCGCCGGAGTCACGACGGCACTGAGGCCCTCTTCCCGCACCTCCACCAGAAGCCGGCCAGACTGTGCGCTGCCGACCGTCCCGCGGTCCATGCCGTCTCTCTCTCCCGACGTCGAGGCTGTTGCTGACGCCCTCGAACACTACGCCTTCCCCACGGCCTTCGACACCCGAACATCCACACACAAACGGACATAACTGAACATAAAGCACTTGCGGCGGGCTCGGTGAAGCCGGTAGGGCTAGTAGGAACACGCAATCGACACGGCCGGCTTTGGAGGCGCCGCACACCGCAGTGCACGCAATTGGCTTCGGCAGCCGTATGCCGAGAACGATGGAGGACATCATGTCACCCCGGCTCGACGGATCGCCTACCCACCGAGCGACGTCGACACCCCCTCCGGAACATCTGGATCCCATCGAGCTTCCCGAGGCGGGTGCCCGCCCCGGCACCGCGCTCGCCGGGCTTCCGGACATCCCCGCCCCCGACGAGGTCGCTCCGGCGGACGCCCGGGCCCTGTCCAAGACCCTCTTCGAGCGCCTGGAGTCGCTGGAGGAAGGCACCCACGACCACGCGTACGTCCGCAACACGCTGGTCGAGCTCAACCTGGCGCTCGTCAAGTTCGCCGCCTCCCGCTTCCGCTCCCGCAGCGAGCCGATGGAGGACATCGTCCAGGTCGGCACGATCGGCCTGATCAAGGCGATCGACCGCTTCGAGCTCTCGCGCGGTGTGGAGTTCCCCACCTTCGCGATGCCGACCATCATCGGCGAGATCAAGCGGTTCTTCCGCGACACCTCCTGGTCCGTCCGGGTCCCGCGGCGCCTGCAGGAACTCCGCCTGGACCTGGCCAAGGCCGGTGACGAACTGGCCCAGCAGCTCGACCGCGCCCCGACGGTGGCCGAACTCGCCCAGCGCCTGGGCATCACCAACGAGGAGGTCGTCGAGGGCATGTCGGCGGCCAACGCGTACACCGCCGCCTCGCTGGACGCCCAGCCCGAGGAGGACGACCCGGAGGGCACCCTCGCGGACCGCATCGGCTACGAGGACCACGGGCTGGAGGGCATCGAGTACGTCGAGTCGCTCAAGCCGCTGATCGCCGGTCTGGCGCCGCGCGACCGCAGGATCCTCTCCCTGCGCTTCGTCGCCGGGCTGACCCAGTCCGAGATCGGCGAGGAGCTGGGCATCTCCCAGATGCACGTCTCCCGGCTGCTCTCGCGCACCCTGGTCAAGCTGCGCAAGGGGCTCACCGTCGAGGAGTGATCACACGGCGCGTACGCCCCGCCGCCACACCCCCGCGACCAGCGGTACGCCCGGCCGGTAGGCCAGGTGGACATGGCTCGGGGCGTCGAGGAGGGTCAGGTCGGCGTACGCGCCCGGGGTGAGGCGGCCGATGTCGGCGCGGCTCAGGGCCGCCGCGCCGCCCGCCGTGGCCGCCCACACCGCCTCGTCCGGCGTCATCCCCATGTCCCGCACCGCCAGCGCGATGCAGAACGGGACGGACGAGGTGTACGACGAGCCGGGGTTGCAGTCCGTGGAGAGCGCGACCGTGACCCCGGCGTCGAGCAGCCGGCGCGCGTCGGGCCACGCGGCGCGCGTGGAGAACTCCGCGCCCGGCAGCAGGGTGGCGACCGTGCGACTGCCGGCGAGCGCGTCCACGTCGGCGTCGGTGAGGTGGGTGCAGTGGTCGGCGCTGGCCGCGTCGACCTCGACGGCGAGCTGGACGCCGGGTCCGTGGGAAAGCTGGTTGGCGTGGATCCGCGGGTGCAGGCCCTTCTTCCGGCCCGCGGTGAGGACGGCGCGGGCCTGGTCGCCGTCGAAGGCGCCCTCCTCGCAGAACACGTCGATCCACCGGGCGTACGGGGCGCAGGCGTCCAGCATCTCGCCGGTGACCAGGTCGACGTACCCGGCCGGGTCGTCGGCGTGCTCGGGGGCGACGATGTGCGCGCCGAGGTAGGTGACCTCGTCGGTGTGGCGGGCGGCGAGGCGCACGGCACGGGCCTCGTCGGCGGTGGTCAGGCCGTAGCCGGACTTGGTCTCCAGGGTCGTGGTGCCCTGCCGGAGGGCCTCGGCGAGGTGGCGGGCGAGGTTGGCCTCCAGCTCCGCGTCGGAGGCGGCGCGGGTGGCGGCGACCGTGGTGCGGATGCCGCCCGCGTGGTACGGGCGGCCGGACATCCGGGCGTTGAACTCCTCGGTGCGGTCGCCGGCGAAGACCAGGTGGGAGTGGGAGTCCACGAAGCCCGGCAGCACCGCCCGGCCCCCGGCGTCGACCCGGTTGTCAGTGGCGGGTGCTTTGCTTGATTCACCGGTCCACGCGACGCGGTCGCCGTCGATGACGACGGCCGCGTCCCGGATCGCTCCGAGAGGGGAGCCGTCGCCGAGGGAGGGGTCGTTGGTGATCAGCGTGGCGATGTTGGTGATGACGGTGCTGCTGCTCATGGCGTCCTCGTGGGTCGTCAGGCGCGAAGGGCTTCGACGGCCTTCGCGAGGGCTCCGGGCACATCGGGTACGAGCGTGTGGGCGCCGTCGCGGACCACGTGCCGCCCCGCGACGACCGTGTGCCGCACGTCCGCGGCGGTCGCCGCGAATACCGCCGTCTCGGCGCCCAGTCTGGGCAGCGGCCCGGCCGTCCTGACCGAGTCCAGGACGACCGTCGTGAGGTCGGCGCGGGCCCCGGTCTCCAGGGTGCCGGCGTCGTCCCAGCCGAGGGCGGCGTGGCCGTCGGCGGTGGCGGCGCGCAGCAGGGCGCCGGCCGTCCAGTGACCGCGGGTGCGGGTGCGCAGCCGCTCGTCCAGCTCCATCGCGCGGGCCTCTTCGAACAGGTCGATCACGGCGTGGCTGTCGCTGCCCAGGCTGAGCGGTGAGCCGGCCCGCTGGAGGGCGGCGGCGGGGCCGATGCCGTCGGCGAGGTCCCGTTCGGTCGTCGGGCACATGCAGGTGCCGGTTCCGCTGCCGCCGATCAGGGCGATGTCGGCGTCGGTGAGGTGGGTGTTGTGCACGCCGGTGGTGCGCGGTCCGAGGACGCCGTGGTCGGCGAGGAGCCGGGCCGGGGTGCGGCCGTGGGCCTGCCGGCAGGCGTCGTTCTCGGCGGTCTGCTCGGACAGGTGCACGTGCAGCGGCGCCCGCCGCTGCTCCGCCCACCGCGCCACGGTCGCCAACTGGCCGGCGGGCACGGCCCGTACCGAGTGCACGGCGGCCCCGATCCGCACGTGGTCCCGTTCCTTGAGAAGTGAACAGCGTTCGGCCCAGTGCTCCGCCGTCCCGTCGGAGAAGCGGAGCTGGTGGCCGTCGGGGCGCCGCCCGAAGCCGGCGGAGAGGTAGCAGGTGTCGAGGAGGGTGATGCGGATGCCGGCGTCGGCGGCGGCCTCGATCAGGGCCTCGCCCATGGCGTTGGGGTCGGCGTAGGGGGTGCCGCCGGGGGCGTGGTGGACGTAGTGGAACTCGCCGACGGCGGTGATGCCGGCGAGGGCCATCTCGGCGTACACCGCGCGGGCCAGCCGGTGGTAGGTCTCCGGGGTGAGCCGGTCGGCGACGGAGTACATCACCTCGCGCCAGGTCCAGAAGGTGCCGGAGCCGACCTGGACGGTGGCGCGCAGGGCGCGGTGGAAGGCGTGGCTGTGGGCGTTGGCCAGGCCGGGCAGGGTCAGGCCGCGCAGGATCTCGGCGCCGGGCGGCGGGGCGGGGGTCTCCCGGTGCACGGCGGTGATCCGGCCGCCGGCCACGTCGACGGTGACGCCCGGTTCGACATGGGTGCCGAGCCAGGCGTGCTCCAGCCAGTACGTCCGCGAGGTGGCAGTCACGTGCAGGCGAGTCCTTCCAGTACGTCGGCGAGGGCGAGCACCCCGGCCACGCAGTCGTCCTCGGTGGCGGACTCGGCCGGGGAGTGCGAGACGCCGGTGGGGTTGCGCACGAACAGCATGGCGGTCGGGACGCGTGCGGAGAGGATTCCGGCGTCGTGTCCGGCGCCGGTGCCCAGGACGGGCACCCGCAGCGGGGTGTCCCGGTCCTTGCCGAGGATGCGGGCGAGTTCGTCGCGCAGGGCGTGGTCGAACTCGACGACGGGGGTGAAGGACTCGCGGGCCACGTCGAGGGCGACGCCGTGCGCCTCGGCGCGGGCGCGGGCGGCCCGCTCGACGCCGGTGACCACGGCGTCCAGGCGCCGCTGGTCGACGGCCCGGGAGTCGAGCCAGCCCCGGACCAGGGACGGCACCGCGTTGACGCCGTTCGGTTCGACGGCGACCTTGCCGAAGGTGGCCACGGCACCGGCGCGTTCGGCCTCCCGGCGGGCGGCGAGGACGGTCTCGGCGTACGGCAGCATCGGGTCGTGCCGGTCGGCGAGGCGGGTGGTGCCGGCGTGGTTGGCCTCGCCGCGGAAGTCGAACCGCCAGCGGCCGTGCGGCCAGATGGCGGAGGCGATGCCGACCGGGTCGCCGGTCAGGTCCAGGGCGCGGCCCTGCTCGACGTGGAGCTCCACGAAGGCGCCGATGCGGTCCAGCCGCTCCGGGTCGGCTCCGATGGCCTCGGGGTCGTACCCGGCGGCCGCCATGGCGCGCGGCAGGGTGACGCCGTCGCCGTCGGTGAGGCGGTGGGCCTGCTCGGCGGTGAGCTGTCCGGCGGTCAGCCGGGAGCCGACGCAGGCGAGGCCGAAGCGGGCGCCCTCCTCGTCACCGAAGTTGACGATGCCGACCGGCCGGGTGAACCGCGCTCCCCGGTGGCGCAGTTCGTCCAGGGCGGCGAAGGCGGAGACCACGCCGAGCGGGCCGTCGAAGGCGCCACCGTCGGGTACGGAGTCCAGGTGGGAGCCGGTGACCACGGCGTTCCCGGCGGCCGGGTCGCCGAGCCAGGCCCACTGGTTGCCGTTGCGGTCCACCTCGTGGGCGAGGCCCCGGGAGCGGGCCTGCTGCTCGAACCAGGCCCGGCAGTCGGCGTCGGCGCCGGTCCAGGCGAACCGCCGGTAGCCGCCGGCGGCGGAGCGGCGGCCGATCGGCAGCAGCTCCGCCCACATGCTGTGGAAACTCACCGCTCGTCACCTTCGCGCATCGGCACCCGCACGTTCCGTTCGGCCGCCACCGACTCCGCGATGTCGTATCCGGCGTCCACGTGACGGATGACACCCATGCCGGGGTCGTTGGTGAGCACCCGGCGGATCTTCTCCCCGGCGAGCGGGGTGCCGTCGGCGACGGTGACCTGCCCGGCGTGGATCGAGCGGCCCATGCCGACGCCGCCGCCGTGGTGGACCGACACCCAGGAGGCGCCGGAGGCCACGTTGACCATGGCGTTGAGCAGCGGCCAGTCGGCGATGGCGTCGGAGCCGTCGCGCATCGCCTCGGTCTCGCGGTACGGGGAGGCGACCGAGCCGCAGTCGAGGTGGTCGCGGCCGATGACGACCGGCGCGGCCAGCTCCCCGGCGGCGACCATGTCGTTGAACCGCTCGCCGGCCCGGTCCCGTTCGCCGTAGCCGAGCCAGCAGATGCGGGCGGGCAGGCCCTGGAAGTGCACGCGTTCGCCGGCCATCCTGATCCAGCGGGCCAGGGACTCGTTCTCGGGGAAGAGGTCGAGGACGGCCTGGTCGGTCCTGGCGATGTCGGCGGGGTCGCCGGACAGGGCGGCCCAGCGGAAGGGGCCCTTGCCCTCGCAGAACAGGGGGCGGATGTAGGCGGGGACGAAGCCGGGGAAGGCGAACGCCCGGTCGTACCCGGCGAGCTGGGCCTCGCCCCGGATGGAGTTGCCGTAGTCGAAGACCTCGGCGCCGGCGTCCTGGAAGCCGACCATGGCCTCGACGTGCCGGGCCATGGACTCGCGGGCGCGGGCGGTGAAGCCGGCCGGGTCCTTGGCGGCGGCCTCGGCCATGTCCTCGAAGGCGAGGCCGGCGGGCAGATAGGCCAGGGGGTCGTGGGCCGAGGTCTGGTCGGTGACGATGTCGACGGGGGCGCCCAGGGCGAGCAGCTCGGGGACGACGTCGGCGGCGTTGCCGAGGACGCCGATGGAGAGCGGGCGGCGGGCGTCCCGGGCCTCGGTGGCCAGTCGCAGGGCGTGGTCGAGGGAGTCGGCGCGCACGTCCAGGTAGCGGTGCTCGATGCGGCGGTCGATGGCGCGGGGGTCGCAGTCGACGCAGATCGCGACGCCGTCGTTCATGGTGACGGCGAGGGGCTGAGCGCCGCCCATGCCACCGAGGCCGGCGGTGAGGGTGATGGTCCCGGCGAGGGTGCCGCCGAACTTCTTCGCGGCGACGGCGGCGAAGGTCTCGTAGGTGCCCTGGAGGATGCCCTGGGTGCCGATGTAGATCCAGGAGCCGGCGGTCATCTGCCCGTACATGGTCAGGCCGAGCGCCTCCAGGCGGCGGAACTCCTCCCAGTTCGCCCAGTCGCCGACGAGGTGGGAGTTGGCGATGAGCACGCGCGGGGCCCACTCGTGGGTCCGCATCACCCCGACCGGGCGGCCGGACTGGACCAGCATCGTCTCGTCCTGCTTCAGGGTGCGCAGGGTGCGGACCATGGCGTCGAAGGAGCGCCAGTCGCGGGCGGCCTTGCCCGTGCCGCCGTAGACGACGAGCTTGTCGGGGTGTTCGGCGACCTCCGGGTCGAGGTTGTTCTGGAGCATCCGCAGGGCGGCCTCCTGCTGCCAGCCGAGGGCGCTGCGTTCCGTGCCGCGCGGTGCTCGGACGGGACGGGGTCCGGACACGGACATGGGATGCCTCCTGTGGCTCGCTCCAGCGCGTTGTTGTTGCCGTTATTCACATCCTGGCCTTGTGAATAGAGCTAGTCAATACGGTCCGGGGCCGACCGGGGGCGCGGTGCGGGTGTTTGGCTGGGGGGCATGGGCATGGGTGCGGACATCGACGGAACGGAGGCGGGGATGAGCGGCGCGGACATGACCGGCGGCGACGCGGAGCGGGTGGCGCGGCGGGACCGGGCGGTGCGGGCCGCCGTGGAGCAGGGGCTGCTCGGCCCCGGCACGCCCTTGGCGGGACTGCTGGACGTGCGGGGCATCCGGGAGTCGGCGGCGGCGCTGCGGGCGGCGTTCGAGGAGGCGGTGGCGCCGGGGACGCCGGTGCTGCACGCGTTCGCGGTGAAGGCGACGCCGCTGGTGCCGGTGGTGCGGCTGCTGGCCGAGGAGGGGCTCGGCGCGGAGGTGGCGAGCCCCGGGGAACTGGCGCTGGCCCGGGCGGCGGGCGTGCCGCCGGAGCGGACGATCCTGGACTCCCCCGCCAAGACGGTGGCCGAACTGCGCGAGGCGCTGGCCCTGGGCATCGCCGTCAACGCGGACAATCCGCAGGAGCTGGCCCGCCTGGACGCGCTGCTGGCCGAGGCGCCCTCCGGCGCGCCGCTCGGCCTCCGGGTGAACCCGCAGATCGGCGGCGGCTCCATCGAGGCGATGTCGACGGCGACGGCGACCTCGAAGTTCGGGGTGGCGCTGCGGGACGAGGGGGCGCGGGAGTGGGTGGTGCGGGCCTTCCTGGACCGGCCCTGGCTGACCCGGCTGCACGCCCACACCGGGTCGCAGGGCATCCCGCTGCCGCTGCTGGCCCGGGGCGTGGCGGAGACGTACGCGCTGGCCGAGGAGATCAACGCGCGGGCCGGGCGGCGGCAGATCGACACCCTCGACATCGGCGGCGGCCTCCCGGTGAACTTCGCCTCGGACGTGACGACGCCGACGTACGGGGAGTACGTGCGGGTGCTGCGGGAGGCGGTGCCGGGGCTGTTCGGCGGGGCGTACGGCCTGGTGACCGAGTTCGGGCGGTCCCTGCTGGCCCGGCACGGGACGCTGGTGGCGCGCGTGGAGTACGCCAAGAGCGCGGGCGGGCGGCGGGTGGCGGTGACGCACGCGGGCGTCCAGGTCGCGACGCGGACGGTGTACGCGCCCGAGGCGTGGCCGCTGCGGGTGCTCGCGTACGACGCGAAGGGCCGGCCGAAGGAGGGGCCGGCGGTGGCGCAGGACGTGGCCGGGCCGGCGTGCTTCGCGGGCGACCTGCTGGCGGCGGGCCGGGAACTGCCGCCGCTGGAGCAGGGGGACGTGGTGGCGGTGCCGGACACGGGCGCGTACTACTTCGCGCAGCACTACGGCTACAACTCGCTGACGCGCCCTGGGGTGTTCGGGTTCGTGACGGAGGGGGACGGGGTGCGGTTCGTGACGGTGCGGGAGGCGCAGCCGGTGGAGGAGATCGTGCGGGAGGCGGGCGGGGCGTACGCGGACGCGCTGACGGCGGCCGGGGCGCGGGGAGACCGGTAATCGACCCCGCGCGGGCACGTCGTGGCCGGTCGCGCAGTTCCCCGCGCCCCTAGTGGGCCTGCCCGTCGTCGTGTCGGTGCGGGTGCGTCGTGGTTCGTTGCGCGGTTCCCCGTGCCCCTCGTGGGCGGGTCTCTGGCCCGGTGTTACACCAGGGCCGGGGTCCTGCGCCGCGTGCCGCCGGGGGCCGCGTCGCCCGCTGCTACGCCGGTCGTGCGGTAGCCCTTGACCTTCTTGCCGGTGGGGCGGCCGGCGGAGGGGGTGAGCCAGTCGACGCGTACCCACAGCAGGGCGTCCAGGGCGCGTTCGCGGCGGCCGATCCAGGCGGCCTTGACCCACAGGCCGACCCCGCAGCCCGCCAGCAGCAGGCCCCCGGCCGCGGGGACCGCGACGGCGCTGCCGACGGCGGCGAGGAAGGCGAGGAGCAGCCACCAGCGGTGCCCGCGGCGCCAGTTGCGGGCGGTGACCGCGCGGTCCTGGAGCACGTCGTGCCGGCCGGCCCGGGCCGCCGCGCGGGACAGCGCGTCGTACCGGCGGCGGCGCGCGCACGCCACGACGGCCCCCGCGATCAGGAACAGCGCCGCACCGGCCAGTACGCCGATCCGCCGCCCGGTCAGTCCCGGCACCAGTACGCCGATGCCCGCCGCGATCACGCCCAGCCACCACAGAGGGGCCGCACCCGCCCGTACGACGACGGCCACCCGAGCCAGCCCCAGTCCTCCGCGTGCCACGTCCAGCCTCCCGTCCAGTCCTGCGAAGCGTCCGAAGGGTGTGTCAGAGGCGGCAGATTAGCGGCAGAAGGTGAGACGAGGATGAGAACGGCCGAGGGCCGCCGCGCAGGCGCGTTCACTCCACGAAGAGGCCCCGCGCGGCGGCCCGCGTGTCGAACTCCTCCAGCCGAGCCTGGGCGTCCGGCAGGTCGTCGCACATCGCCTCCAGCAGCACCCGGCCGAGCAGCATCGGCGCGCACGCCGTGTCGAAGGCGAGCCCGGTGCCGACGGCGGCGGGCAGCAGCAGGTCGGACACCTTGGCGACCGGCGCGAAGGCGGAGTCGGCGACGGTGACCACGGTCAGCCCGGACTCCTTGGCGTGCACGAGGGCGTCGACGGCCTCCCGGGGGTGCCGGGGCAGCGCGAAGCAGAGCAGGGCGTTCGCGCCGGCCCGCGCGGCGGCGTCGATGCGGTCGTGGAGCATGCTGCCGCCCTCGTTCAGCAGCCGTACGTCCGGGTGGACCTTGGCGGCGAAGTAGGCGAACCCGTGGGCCTGGGCGGCGGCGGCCCGCAGTCCGAGGACGGGCAGCGGCCGGCTCCCGGCGAGCACCCGGCCCGCCGCCAGGACCGGCTCGGGGTCGGCGAGCGCCTCGGCGAGGTGGCGCAGGTTCTCGATCTCGGCCTCGACCGCCTGCTGGTACTCGTTGGGCGCCCCGGCGTCCACGGCCGGCCCGGCGGCGGGCGCGACCTCGCGCAGATGGCGGCGGAGCGCCGGGTAGCCGTCGAAGCCGAGGGCGACGGCGAAGCGGGTCACGGACGGCTGGCTGACCCCGGCCAGTTCGGCCAGTTCCACGCTGGACAGGAACGGCACGTCGGCGGCGCGCCGGACCATGCTGTGCGCGATCCGCCGCTGGGTGGGCGTCAGCCGGTGCCCCTCGAACAGCGCCTGCAGCTTCGCGGCCGGGCTCTCGGTCCCGTTCATGACGTGCTCCCCCTCGACCCGCTCCGCGACCTATTCACGGTCCCTGAATTCTGCATACCGTTATACAGCGCCGGGTTCTCCTCCGCCCGGATCCGGGGGCTGTCCCCAGTGCCGGAAACCGGCCCGGGTCCGTACCGTGGCTGACATGACGGGAATGGACGCACGGGACGCCGATCTGAGGAAAGAACTCGACGCCACCCTGCAGGCCCGCAAGGAACTGGGCGAGGAGTACGAGTCCGCGCTGGTCGACTCGTTCCTGGAGAAGGTCGATCAACGCCTCGACGGCGCGGTGGAGCGCCGGGTGCGCCGGCAGTTCGCGGAGCAGCAGATGACGGTGGCCCGGGACTCGCGGTCGCCGCAGCCCACGGACACCTGGGGCGAGCGGTTCGGCTTCGGGATCGTGACGCTGGTGCTCGCGGTGCCGCTGTCCGCGATCGGGGGCGGGGTCGCCGACCTGTCGGGGCTGCTGGTGGCCTGGGCGGGCATCGTCGGGGTCAACGTCGTGCAGGCGGCCCGCGCCTGGGGGCCCTCGGCCCGGCGCCGCGGCGGCCGGGACGACGACTGGAAGGACTGAGCCGGCGAGGCCCCCGCCTCCGGCGCGGAACGCAATAATGCGCGGGGACCGCCGCACCCCCGTTGCCGGGGGGCGGGACGACGGCGGTCCCCGCGAGGGACACGGGGCCGGGTCAGGGACCGGGCCGCGCGTCCGTGGCGTCCATGGAGGTCCGGGAGCCGCTCCGGAAGGTCCTTGGCGCCGTTCGGTGCCGGCCGGGGCGGGGAGCCGCTCCCGCCCTGCCGACAACCCCTAAGGTGCCGTACCCGTGTTAAGCGTGTGCTGCGTACACGTGACACGCTCGTACCAGTTCGCGAATCCTCGACAACCCGCGGTCCACCGCACGTTCGCCGAGGTCACCGGCGGTTCACCCGGCGTTCGCCGCGGCGTGTCCGGCCCGCCCCGGCTGCCAGCCCCGTCACGGCTCCCGGCCCCCCCCGTCGCGGCGTCGCGGCCCCCGCCCCCGTCGGCTCCCCGTCAGGGCTCCCGCCCCCCGTCGCGGGCCCCGCTCCCCGTCAACCCCCGTCCCGCCGCCGCTACTTCGCCGGGCCCGCGAGGAAGGCCAGCAGGTCCTGGCGGCTGACCACGCCGGTGGGCTTGCCCTCGACCAGGACGATCGCCGCGTCCGCCGCGCCGAGCACGCTCATCAGGTCCGCGACCGGCTCGCCGGAGCCGACCTGCGGCAGCGGCGCCGACATGTGCTTCTCCAGCGGGTCGTCCAGCGAGGCGCGCTGGGTGAACAGGGCGTCCAGCAGCTCGCGTTCGACGACCGAGCCGACGACCTCGGCGGCCATCACGTCGGGGTGGCCCGCCCCGGGCTTGACGATCGGCATCTGGGAGACGCCGTACTCGCGCAGCACCTCGATGGCCTGGCCGACCGTCTCGTCGGGGTGCATGTGGACCAGGGAGGGGATGGAGCCGTGCTCCTTGTGGTCCAGGACGTCGGCGACGCGGGCGCTGGGGCCGGTGTCCTCCAGGAAGCCGTAGTCGGCCATCCACTCGTCGTTGAAGATCTTGCTGAGGTAGCCGCGTCCGCTGTCCGGGAGCAGGACGACCACCACGTCGTCCTCGCCGAGCCGCTCGGCGACCCGCAGCGCGCCGACGACGGCCATCCCGCAGGAGCCGCCCACCAGCAGGCCCTCCTCCTTGGCCAGGCGCCGGGTCATCTGGAAGGAGTCCTTGTCGGAGACGGCGACGATCTCGTCGGCGACGGTCCGGTCGTAGGCGGTGGGCCAGAAGTCCTCGCCGACGCCCTCGACGAGGTACGGGCGTCCGGAGCCGCCGGAGTAGACCGAGCCCTCGGGGTCGGCGCCGATCACCTTGACCCGGCCGTCGCTGACCTCCTTGAGGTAGCGGCCGGTGCCGGAGATGGTGCCGCCGGTGCCGACGCCCGCGACGAAGTGGGTGATCTTCCCCTCCGTCTGCTCCCACAGCTCGGGGCCGGTCGAGTGGTAGTGGGAGAGCGGGTTGTGCGGGTTGGAGTACTGGTCGGGCTTCCAGGCGCCCGGCGTCTCACGGACCAGCCGGTCGGAGACGTTGTAGTACGAGTCGGGGTGCTCGGGGGCGACCGCGGTGGGGCAGACGACGACCTCGGCGCCGTACGCGCGCAGCACGTTGATCTTGTCGGTGGACACCTTGTCGGGGCAGACGAAGATGCACTTGTAGCCCTTCTGCTGGGCCACGATGGCGAGTCCCACCCCGGTGTTGCCGCTGGTCGGCTCGACGATGGTGCCGCCGGGCCGCAGCTCGCCGCTCTGTTCGGCGGCCTCGATCATCCTCAGGGCGATGCGGTCCTTCACCGAGCCGCCCGGGTTGAAGTACTCGACCTTGGCCAGGACGGTGGCCCTGATGCCCTTGGTCACGTTGTTGAGCCGCACCAGCGGGGTGTTGCCGACGAGGCTGATCATCGAGTCGTGGAATTGCACCGTTGTCTCCGGATGCCGCAAAAGATGTGGTCGTGATGGTTGTGCCGGCCAGCCTATGGCCTGCCGCGGCCGGTGTGGGCCCGTGACGGTCGTTCACTGTCCGTGGAGATTGGGCGACGGTCCGTACGGGGCAAGCAGTGGGTGTACGGCTCGCAAGGAGGTGGCGGCGACGCATGACGAGCATGTCGAGGGCGAGGGTGGCCCGGCGGATCGCGGCCGGCGCGGCTTACGGCGGCGGCGGCATCGGGCTGGCCGGGGCGGCGGCGGTCGGTCTGCTGCTGGCGGAGGTGCAGTTGGCCCGGCGCCGGGTGGGCGTCGGCACACCCGGCCGGGTGCCGAACGCGGAGGGACTGTACGGCGGCACCCTGCCCACGGCCGGTGAGCCGCCGCTGAAGCTGGTGATGCTGGGCGACTCCACGGCGGCCGGCCAGGGGGTGCACCGGGCCGGGCAGACGCCGGGCGCGCTGCTGGCGTCCGGGCTGGCGGCGGTCGCCGAGCGGCCGGTGCGCCTGCGGTCGGTCGCGCTGCCGGGGGCCCGGTCGGACGACCTGGACCGGCAGGTGGCGCTGGTGCTGGCGGACCCGGCGCGGGTGCCGGACATCTGCGTGATCATGATCGGCGCCAATGACGTCACCCACCGGATGCCGCCCGCCCGTTCGGTGAGCCATCTGGCGAGCGCGGTACGGGAGCTGCGCGCGGCCGGTGCGGAGGTGGTGGTCGGCACCTGTCCCGACCTGGGCACGATCGAGCCGGTGCGGCAGCCGCTGCGGTGGCTGGCCCGGCACGTCTCCCGGCAGTTGGCGGCGGCGCAGACGATCGGGGTGGTGGAGCAGGGCGGGCGCACGGTGTCGCTGGGCGACCTGCTGGGCCCCGAGTTCGCGCGGAATCCGCGGGAGCTGTTCGGCCCGGACAACTACCACCCGTCCGTAGAGGGGTACGCCACCGCGGCGATGGCCCTGCTGCCGACGGTGTGCGCGGCGCTCGGCCTGTGGCCGGCGGACGAGGAGCGTCCGGACGCCTCCCGCCGCGAGGGCTTCCTGCCGGTGGCCCGGGCGGCGGCCGAGGCCGCCTCGGAGGCCGGTACGGAGGTCGCGGCGGCGGCGCCGACGGGCCCGCGCGGCCCCTGGGCCCTCCTCAAGCGCCGCAGGCGCCGCCGGGTCCCGGAGGCGGTACTGAACACCGCGGTACCCGACTGAGGGCACCCGGCACGACACCCCACCACCGCGCGCCCCGCACGGCACGGCACCCCCACCACCGCGCGCACCGCAGGACACAGGCGCCCCACCACTCCCCACCCATCAGCCCCCCACGCCCCCGGGACCTCCCGCACCCCCAGCCCCCCTCACACCCCCAGGACCTTCCGTACACCCAGCGTTCACCGACCGAGCCGCCCCCCGTAACCCGTGGCTTCCCCGGCCTGGGGATGGTGGGCGGCTCTGTCCTGTGACCTCGCTGTCAGGAGCCTGTGCCCGCGATGAAGAAGCCGCCGCCGAGATCCGCCGACCACCCCCGGCCCGTCCGCCCCGACCGGGACCCCTGGTGGGACAACACCCGGTTCGTCTCGGCCGCGCTGATCGTGGTCCTGCACACCGTCGGCAGCATCATGAGCCGCCATGAGTCGCTGGCCGTCTTCCACGTGGCGACCTGGGCGTTCCGGGTGCCGGTCTTCGTCGTCCTGGCCGGCGTCTTCAGCAGCGGGGGCCCGCTGGGCCCGCGGCAGACCCGTACCCTGCTGCGCAGCATCGTGCTGCCCGCGCTCGTCTTCAGCCTGCTGTTCTCGCTGGAGCAGTACGCGCTCGGCGGCCCCTTCAAGGTGTACGTGGTCCAGTTGCCGTGGACGCTGTGGTTCCTGATGTCGCTGTTCTTCTGGCGGTTGCTGCTGCCGCTGGTCGTCCAGTTGCGGCACCCGCTGCTGGTCACCACGGCGGTCGCGCTCGCGGTCGGGTACGTCGACGAGTTCGGGCTGACCCTCTCGGCCAGCCGCACCCTGGTGTACCTGCCGCTGTTCTACTTCGGCTGGCAACTGGGCCAGGGCCTGCTGCGGGACTGGTTCGCGGCCCGGTGGAGCCTGCCGGTGGCGGTGGCGGGGCTGCTCGGCTCGGGCGTGGTGGGCCTGCTGTGGCACGCGGAGGTGAAGGGCACCTGGCTGTCGATGCGGCACGCGTACACCGCCGACACCCCGCTGGGCATGGAGGGCGCCTGGGTGGTGCGGCTGCTGGTGCTGGCCTCGGCGGCGGGGCTGGTGATGTGCCTGCTGCGGGTGATGCCGAAGCGGCGGCTGCCGCTGATCTCCGTGCTGGGGTCGGGCGGCTTCACCGTCTATCTGCTGCATCCGCTGGTGATCCTCCCGCTGCGGGAGAAGGGCCTGATCGAGCGGACCGACACCCGACTGGAGCTGCTCGGACTGCTGCTGTTCGGGGTGACGCTGGCGGCGGTGCTGGCCTCGCCGCCGGTGCGGCGGCTGGTCCAGCCGCTGACCCGGCCGCCGGTGGACCGGGTGCTGTTCGCCCCGCTGCCCGCCCCCGCCGGGGTCCCCGCCGGCCCGTCGGCGCAACCACCCTCCGACGCGCTAAGCAAGCGCTTGGAAAAGAGGCCCGCATCACACGACAATGGCAGTGACCGGGAGCTTACCTACGGGTAATTTCCCCCGTACGCCCTACCGTCGTCGTCTGGAGCCGTGATGCCCGAAGCCGTGATCGTCTCAGCCGCCCGCTCCCCCATCGGCCGCGCCTTCAAGGGCTCGCTCAAGGAACTGCGCCCGGACGACCTGGCCGCCACCATCATCCAGGCCGCTCTCGCCAAGGTCCCGGAGCTGGACCCGGAGGACATCGACGACCTGATGCTCGGCTGCGGCCTGCCCGGCGGCGAGCAGGGCAACAACCTCGGCCGGATCGTCGCCGTGCAGATGGGCATGGACCACCTGCCCGGCTGCACGGTCACCCGGTACTGCTCCTCCTCCCTGCAGACCAGCCGCATGGCGCTGCACGCCATCAAGGCCGGCGAGGGCGACGTCTTCGTCTCGGCCGGCGTCGAGATGGTCTCCCGCTTCACCAAGGGCAACTCCGACAGCCTCCCGGACACGCACAACCCGCTGTTCGCCGAGGCCGAGGCCCGCACCGCCGAGGTCGCCCAGCAGGAGGGCACCACCTGGCACGACCCGCGCGAGGACGGCCTGCTGCCCGACCCGTACATCGCGATGGGCCAGACCGCCGAGAACCTGGCCCGCCTCAAGGGCGTCACCCGCCAGGAGATGGACGAGTTCGGCGTCCGCTCGCAGAACCTCGCGGAGGAGGCCATCAAGAACGGCTTCTGGGAGCGGGAGATCACCCCCGTGACGCTCCCGGACGGCACGGTGATCGGCAAGGACGACGGCCCCCGTCCCGGCGTCACCCTGGAGGGCGTGCAGGGCCTCAAGCCCGTCTTCCGCCCCGACGGCCTGGTCACCGCCGGCAACTGCTGCCCGCTCAACGACGGCGCCGCCGCCCTGGTGATCATGAGCGACACCAAGGCCCGCGAGCTGGGCCTGACCCCGCTGGCCCGGATCGTCTCCACCGGCGTCTCCGGCCTCTCCCCCGAGATCATGGGCCTCGGCCCGGTCGAGGCGAGCAAGCAGGCCCTGGCCCGCGCCGGACTGACCATCGACGACATCGACCTGGTCGAGATCAACGAGGCGTTCGCCGCCCAGGTGATCCCCTCCTACCGCGAGCTGGGCATCCCGCTGGAGAAGCTCAACGTCAACGGCGGCGCCATCGCGGTCGGCCACCCCTTCGGCATGACCGGCGCCCGCATCACCGGCACGCTGATCAACTCCCTGCAGTGGCACGACAAGCAGTTCGGCCTGGAGACGATGTGCGTCGGCGGCGGCCAGGGCATGGCCATGGTCATCGAGCGTCTGAGCTGACCGGCGCGAACCTTCGGTAGCACCCCCGCGACCGAGCGTCACATACCGGCCCGGAACCCCGGAACACCAGGGTTCTGGGCCGTTTTGTGACCCAATCTCCCCCAGGATGTGACCTATCTCCCTCGCCACCGGGATTTACGCAGGTCAGATGGGCCCCAGCAGTGACGTACGGGCCCAAAGACCTGTCCGGTTCGTGACGTTACGCACTGACAGCGGGTTAGTCCGGCCTTCAAGCTGATGTAGGAAGTCGGGGGTCGACCTTGAACCGGGAGTACGTCAGTGAGCGCCACATCGATCGCCCTGCTGCTCACCACGGCAGCCACCGGTGCCGTGGGCGTCGCCGTCCTGCGCGGCGTGCGGGTGCTGCGCCGCCAGGTCGCGGCCCTGCGCACGGAGCTGGCCGAGAGCCGCGCCGCGGCCCTGCGCGGCCGGGTGCCCGCCGCCCGGACCACGGCCGACGCCGACGAGATACGGGCCGCCGTCGCCCAGGCGCTGGCCGAGGAGCGGGAGCGGGAACTCGCCGAGGCCCGCGCCTTCTGGGCCGCGCAGGAGGCCCGCGACGCCTCCGACACCCCGCTGCTGCTGGGGCTGTCCGACAGCGAGCCGTATCTGCCCCGGCAGGCCGACTTCATGGGCCTGGAGCCGGTGGCGGAGGCCGAGGAGCCCGCGGGCGAGTCCGCCGAGCTGGCCGCCGCCCGCCGCCGCCACCCCTCGCACCCGGACTTCGTGCCCAACCCCTCGCCGGTGATCAGCGACCACGAGCGCACCCTCGCCGTGCTGGAGGAGCTGGCCGCCGGGCAGGTGGAGCTGACGGACGTCCGGCCGGGGCCGCTGGGCACGCTGGACGTGTACGTCTTCGTGGACGGGACGACGCTGTGCATGACACCGGGCCACCGGGAGACCGCGGAGCGCCTGGCCGCGGCGCTGCGCGCGGGTGACGTCCCGGTGCTGCTGGGCGGCTCGGGCGTCTCGGGCGCCTACGCGCTGACCTTCGCCTGCGGCGGGGAGAGCGTGTACGTCCTGGCGGACCGGGTCATCGCCTCGCTCTGACCGTACGAACACTGCTGTACGGACGCAGCCGTACGGACCGGCGGCGCGCCGGGGTCACACCCCGGCGCGTTCCTGTGCCCGCGCGACCAGCCGTACGGCTTCCTCCACTTCCGCCCCGTCGCGCAGGACGAGCGCGAGGTCGTTCCCGGCGACGGTGATCTGGTCGGCGGCGGCGAACATCCCGGCGTCCGGCATCTCGCGGGGCTCGGCCCCGGGGTCCTCGGCGAGCTGGGCGCGGCGGGACATCTCCCGGGCCAGGTCCAGTGCCGCCGCGGCGGCGCCGCGCTGCAGACGGCTCTGCGGGGCGGCCCGGAGCCGGTCGGCGAAGTGCTCGACCGCGCGGGTCAGGGGCGTCGTATCAACCACGGCGTGAGCGTACGCGGCGGTGCGGGACTGTTGCCAACGGGCGGCGGCTCAGGCACGGTGACCTGAAGGACCGGCATACATCCCATACGTCCGGAGGCGCCGATGTCCCATGTCCTCTCCGAGGAGACCCATCGCAATCTGCTCGCCCGCATCCCCCATTGCACCGGTCGTGAGATCGCCGACTGGCTGCGCACCGTCGAGGAAGGTCCCGCTCTCTTCCGCTTCGAGGAGAAGGTGAGCTGGCTCCGGCACGAGCACAACCTCGCCTACGGCCACGCCAAGGCCATCGTCCACGAGTACGACCTGAGGAGGGCCGCGCGCCGGCTGGCCTAGCAGCGCGGCAGGCGGCGTCCCGCACACGCCGAAGGGCCCCCGGCGGCAGCGCCGGGGGCCCTTGTGCCGGGCGGGCGGGGTCAGTCGTTGCTGTTCAGGATGGCGATCAGACGCAGGAACTCCAGGTAGAGCCAGACCAGCGTCAGGGTGAGGCCGAAGGCGGCGAGCCACGCCTCCTTGCGCGGGGCGCCGTAGGCGATGCCGTCCTCGACCTGCTTGAAGTCCAGGGCGAGGAAGAGCGCGCCGAGGATGACGCCGACGACACCGAAGAGGACGCCGAGGGCGCCGCTGCGGAAGCCGAGGCCGTCACCGCCGCCGAAGACGGCGAACAGCAGGTTCACCATCATCAGCAGGACGAAGCCGAGCGAGGCGGCCAGCACGAAGCCGACGAAGCGCCGGTTGACCCGGATCCAGCCCGCCTTGTAGGCGACCAGCACGGCGGCGAAGACCGCCATGGTGCCGATCACGGCCTGCATGGCGGCGCCGTCCGCGATGCGGTTGTCGACGACGCTGGAGACCACGCCGAGGAAGACGCCCTCGAACGCGGCGTAGGCGAGGATCAGCGCGGGCACGGCCGTGCGCTTGAAGGACTGGACGAGCGCCAGCACCATGCCGACCAGGGCGGCGCCGACGGCGATGCCGTAGGACCGCGAGATGTTGGCGTCGTCGACGGGCAGCAGGGCCCAGGACAGCGCCGCGGTGACGATGAGCACGCCGAGCGTGGTGCCGGTGCGCAGCACGACGTCGTCGATGGTCATCCGGTCGGTGGCGGCCGGCGCCTGCGGGGCGCCGTACTGCAGGTCCTGCTGGGCGTACGGGTTCTGCGCGTACGGGTTGCCGGTCGGCTGGGCGTACGGGTTGCCCTGCGTGGCGACAGCGGGTCCCCCGGCCTGCGGCGCGGTGTTGAAGCCCGCGTAGCCGTTGTCGCGGCTGAACCCCCGTCGCGAGAAGACCGGGTTTCTGCTCCTCATTTCACTCCTCCATGGCCACACTGCGCAGCCTTGGCTCAAGAGTAATGGAACGGCAAAGGGATGACCCTACTGCTTGGGGAGGATCTTTCCCTCTCACCGCTGCGGAACACGCTACGCGGGCCGGTGATTCCCCTCACCCGAGGGGGAAGCCGGTGTACGCCTCGGCGAGGTCGGTCTCGGCGGCCCGGGAGGAGGCGATCCGCTCCAGGCGGGCGGTCGCCAGGCGGTCCTCGAAGGGGGTGGCGTCGGGGGCGCGGTGCAGCAGCGTGGTCATGTCGTAGGAGAACCGCTCGGCCTGCCAGACCCGGCGCAGGCAGGTGGCGGAGTAGGCGTCGAGCAGGTCCTCGGAGCCGGTCTCGCGCCGGTGGACCAGGGCCCGCGCGAAGGTGACGACGTCGCCGACGGCGAGGTTGAGGCCCTTGGCGCCGGTGGGCGGCACGATGTGGGCCGCGTCGCCGGCCAGGTAGAGCCGGCCGTGCCGCATGGGTTCGTGGACGTAGGACCGCATGGGGGTGACCGACTTCTGGGTGATCGGGCCGCGCTCCAGGCGCCAGTCGTCGGCGGTCTCGAAGCGGCGTTCCAGCTCGGCCCAGATCTCCTCGTCGCCCCACTGCTCGGCATCGGTGCCGGCCGGGACCTGGAGGTAGAGGCGGGAGACGGACGGGGAGCGCATGGAGAGCAGGGCGAAGCCGCGGTCGTGCCGGGCGTAGACCAGTTCGTCGTGCGAGGGGGCGACGTCGGCCAGGATGCCGAGCCAGCCGAAGGGGTACGTCCGTTCGAAGGTGCGGGCGAGTCCGGCGGGGACCGCCTTGCGGGCCACGCCCCAGAAGCCGTCGCAGCCGACGACGTACTCGCACTCCAGTACGTCCTCGACGCCCTCGCGGCGGAAGCGGACCCGGGGGCGGTCGGTGTCGGCGCCCTCGACGGCCAGCGCCTCGGTCTCGAACAGCAGCGGGCCGCCCTCCTTGAGCTGGAGGGCGATCAGGTCCTTGCAGACCTCGGTCTGCGCGTACACCATCACCGACCGGCCGCCGGTGAGCGCGGGGAAGTCGACGCGGTGCCGTTTCTTGTCGAACCTCAGCTCGATGCCGTCGTGGCGCAGGCCCTCGCGGTCCATGCGCTCCCCGGCGCCGGCCTCGCGCAGTACGTCCACCGTGCCCTGCTCCAGGATCCCGGCGCGCTGCCGGCGCTCCACGTAGTCCCGGTCGCGGCTCTCCAGGACGACCGAGTCGATCCCGGCGTTGCGGAGCAGCCGGGCGAGGAGGAGTCCGGCGGGGCCTGCCCCGATGATGCCGACGGTGGTGCGCATCGGTCGTTCCCTTCGCTTGGCGTCGTTGCCCTTGGGTGATGTCCGCTGGTGCGGTAGCGTGGCCGTTGTTCGCGTGGTGAAAATTCCTTCACCGATCGCTGACGTGAGTTTCCGACCGCACGCGCCCGGTGTCAACGGGTGTGGGACGAGCTCTTCGGGCAAGAAGGAGGACGAGGCCCCCGGCGCGCACACCGCACGGGAGCCGTTTCGCGAAGGTGCCCGGAGCCGGACTCGAACCGGCACGCCCGCGAAGGGGCAGCGAGGTTTAAGCTCGCCGTGTCTGCATTCCACCATCCGGGCAGGCCGTGGGCTCCGCGTCGAGGTTCGAGCCTATCGGGACGCCTCGCCCGAACAGCGGACGGGTGGACCGATGTTGTCTTATTTTATTGGCGTCTGAGGGAGCATCAGACCATCGAACTGGTCGTCCGCACCTGCCAATAGCCTTGTGCGCGGTCCTCCGCCACGCGTGCGGAATGACGGAATTTCACCGTCCGAACGAGGGCGCTCCACCGGTTCTCGACCTGACGCGCACGTCGGAGCCGTCCGTCATCCCCAGGTATGACACGCGGCCCGGCCGTCCGACCGAGGTCGCCCCCGGGAACCGGAACTGCGGCTGACTCCCCGGCGCCGCCCGGCCGGGACGATGGTTCACGTCCCCCCGACACACCGCCGTACCGACAGGAGTGCCTCTTCCGTGACGACTGCACCCATCGCCGACCGCTCGACCGACGTGGCCGCCCGCGCCACGGAACTGTCGAAGATCTACGGGCAGGGCGAGACCAAGGTGGTCGCCCTGGACCGGGTGACCGTCGACTTCCCCCGGGGCCGCTTCACCGCGATCATGGGGCCGTCCGGCTCCGGCAAGTCCACGCTGATGCACTGCGTGGCCGGGCTCGACACCTTCACGTCCGGCTCGGTGCGGGTCGGGGAGACCGAGCTGGGGTCCCTGAAGGACCGCCAGTTGACCAGGCTCCGCCGGGACAAGATCGGCTTCATCTTCCAGGCGTTCAACCTGCTGCCGACGCTGACGGCGCTGGAGAACATCACCCTCCCCATGGACATCGCGGGCCGCAAGCCGGACCGGCAGTGGCTGGACTCGGTGATCGGGATGGTCGGGCTGTCCGGGCGGCTGGAGCACCGGCCCTCGCAGCTCTCCGGCGGCCAGCAGCAGCGCGTCGCCGTGGCCCGGGCGCTGGCCTCCCAGCCGGAGATCATCTTCGGGGACGAGCCGACCGGCAACCTCGACTCCCGCTCCGGCGCCGAGGTGCTGGGCTTCCTGCGCAATTCGGTGCGGGAGCTGGGGCAGACGGTGGTGATGGTGACCCACGACCCGGTGGCGGCGGCCTACGCCGACCGGGTGGTCTTCCTCGCGGACGGCCGGATCGTCGACGAGCTGCACGGGCCCACGGCCGACTCGGTGCTGGACCGGATGAAGCGGTTCGACGCCAAGGGCCGGACGAGCTGACGCCCGTCCGGCCCCACGCCGGCTCGCTTACCCGACCCGGGTGGCCCGCCCGGCTCGCTGCCCCGATCCGGGCGGCCCCGTGCCGGCTCACCCCTGACCCGGGCGGCCCGCGTCGGTTCGCTTACCCGATCCGGGCTCGCTTCTTCGATCCGGGCGGGCCCCGCGCCGGCTCGCCCCCGACCCGGGCGGCCCGCGTCGGTTCGCTTACCCGATCCGGGCTCGCTTCTTCGATCCGGCTCGCTCCCCGATCCGGGCGGCCCGTGCCGGCTCGCTGCCCCGATCCGGGCTCGTCGCCGGCCCGGTCGTCCCGCCCCGCCCTCCCGACAGCAGAGAAGACCCCCATGTTCCGTACCGCCTTGCGCAATGTGCTCGCGCACAAGACCAGGCTGCTGATGACCGTGCTCGCCGTGCTGCTCGGCGTGGCGTTCGTCTCCGGCACCCTGGTCTTCACCAACTCCCTCACCGACGCCTACCAGAACAGTTCCGCCAAGGGCTTCGACCACGTCGACGTCGCCGTCTCCGCCGAGTACAAGGAGGCCGAGGGCGACCGGGTCGGTGAGGTGCCAGAGCTGACCGGCGCGCTGATCGACGAGGCCGCGAAGGTGCCGGGCGCCGCCTCCGCCGTGGGGGTGGTGCGCGGTTTCACCGCCGTCGCCGGCAAGGACGGCAAGCTGATCGGCGGCGGCTTCAGCACCCAGGGCGGCAACTACTGGGGCACCGACGACCCCCGCTACCCGCTGACCGACGGACGCGCGCCCAAGGGTGCGGACGAGGTCCTCATCGACGCCAAGACCGCCGAACGCACCGGCTACCGGGTCGGCGACACCGTCCGCCTGTCGGTGGACGGCCCGGTCCTCACCCCGCGGATCACCGGCGTCTTCGACACCGACGACGGCGCGGTCGCGGCGGGCGGCAGCCTGGCCCTGTTCGACACGGCGACCGCGCAGAAGCTGTTCGGCAAGCCGGGCACGTACGACGAGATCGACGTGACGGCGAAGCCGGGGGTCTCCCAGGCCGCGCTCAAGGCGGGGCTGGACAAGGCGCTGCCCGCGGACCTCGTGGAGACCACGACCGGTGCGAAGCTGGCCGAGGACCAGGCTGAGTCGATCTCCTCCCAGATGAGCGGCATGAAGCAGGGGCTGCTGGTCTTCGCCGGGATCGCGCTGTTCGTCGGCACCTTCATCATCGCCAACACCTTCACCATGCTGGTCGCCCAGCGCACCAAGGAGCTGGCGCTGCTGCGCGCGGTCGGCGCCTCCCGCCGGCAGGTCACCCGGTCGGTGCTGACTGAGGCGCTCGTGGTCGGCGTGGTCGCCGCCGTCGCCGGGCTCGCCGCCGGCATCGGCATCGGCGCCGGGCTGCGCGCCCTGATGGGCACCCTGGACGCGCAGGTACCGGACGGGCCGCTGGTGGTCACCCCCGGCACGGTGGCCACGGCCCTCGCGGTCGGCGTCCTGGTCACCATGCTCGCGGCCTGGCTGCCCAGCCGGCGCGCGGCGAAGATCCCGCCGGTCGCTGCGATGAGCAGTCTGCACGCGAAGGCGACCACCAAGTCGCTGGTGCTGCGGAACACGATCGGCGCGCTGTTCTCCGCCGCCGGTGTCGCGGTGGTCCTCGTGGCCACCACGATGGACGGCACGGACGGGCAGGCCCCGATGGGGCTGGGCGCGGTGCTGCTGATCATCGGCGTGTTCGTGCTGACGCCGCTGCTGTCCCGTCCGCTGATCGCCGCGGCCGCCCCGGTGCTGCGCCTGTTCGGCGTGGCCGGCCGGCTCGCCCGGCAGAACTCGGTGCGCAATCCGCGCCGCACCGCCGCCACCGCCTCGGCGCTGATGATCGGCCTGACCCTGATCACCGGCATGACGGTGATGGCGGGCAGCCTGCAGAAGTCCATCGACAAGATGGCGGCGGCGGCCATCGAGGCGGACTACGTGGTCTCCATGGCCAACGGGCACTCCCTCTCCCCCGACGTGGCCCGCGAACTGGCCCGCGCCGACGGCGTCACCGCCACCAGCCCGATGCGCAACGCGGCCTCCCGGATCGACGGCGACACCGAGTACCTCACCGGCGTCACCGGCTCCGCCATCGGTGAGCTCACCGACCTGAAGGTGACGGACGGCGCCTTCCGGGTGGCCGGCGCCAGCGTGGTCGTGGACGACGGCACCGCCGAGTCGCACGGCTGGCGGGCGGGTTCGACGTTCACCGTCGCCTACGAGGACGGCGAGAAGCAGCGGCTGACCGTCGCCGGGGTCTACGAGGGCAACGAGCTGTTCCGCGGCATCCTGCTCGACACCGGGGCCCTCGCCCCGCACCAGAGCGACCCGGACGACATGCAGGTGCTGGTCAAGACGTCCGGCGGCGCCTCGGACACGGCCAAGGACAAGCTGGAGAAGGCCCTCGGCAGCAACCCGGCGATCAAGGTCCAGGACAAGAAGGACCTGTCCAACGAGATCGCGCAGATGTTCACGCTGATGCTGAACATGCTCTACGGCCTGCTGGCCATGGCCGTGATCGTGGCGGTCCTCGGTGTCGTCAACACCCTCGCCATGTCGGTGTTCGAACGCTCCCAGGAGATCGGCATGCTGCGGGCGATCGGCCTGGACCGGCGGGGCGTCAAGCGGATGGTCCGTCTGGAGTCCCTGGTGATCTCGCTGTTCGGCGGGGTGCTGGGCATCGGTCTGGGCGTCTTCTTCGGCTGGGCGGCCGGTGAGCTGCTGGGCTCCCGGATGCCGACGTACGAACTGGTCCTGCCGTGGGCCCGGATGGCGGTGTTCCTGCTGCTGGCGGCGGCCGTGGGCGTCCTGGCGGCGCTGTGGCCGGCCCGCCGGGCGGGCAGGCTGAACATGCTCCGGGCGATCAACGCGGAGTGACCCGTCCGCCGCGCCCGCGATGGGGCTCGCGCCGGTCCGGAGCGAGGCCCGCGGGGTGACCCGTACGCGTCCGAAGGGCCCCCTCCCGCCCGGGAGTGGGGCCCTTCGCCCGGTCCGGGCCGAGCCGGGTCGGTCCAAGCCGGGCCGATCCGAGCCGGGACGATCCGATCCGAGCCGGGACGATCCGATCCGAGCCGGGCCGATCCGGGCCGATCCGAGCCGGACCGGTCCCGTCCCGTCAGTTCCAGGTGCGGGTGCGCAGCGGCAGGCCCGAGGTGCCGGACTCGGGGGTCCGTACCGCCAGGACCTGGTTGACGCCGATGCGGTTGTGCTCGAAGGCGAGCGCGGAGGCGGCCATGTACAGGCGCCAGACCCGGGCCCGGCCGGGGCTGACCAGCCCGGTCGCCCGGTCCCAGCCGGCCTCCAGGTTGGCGACCCAGCGGCGCAGCGTGAGCGCGTAGTGCTCGCGGATCGACTCCAGGTCGCGGACCTCGAATCCGGCCCGCTCCAGTTGGGTGACGGTGGTGCCGACGGGCGCGAGTTCGCCGTCGGGGAAGACGTAGGCGTCGATGAACGCGTCCACGTCGTAGGCCGACTCGTCGCGCTGGGGGCGGCGGGCGATCTGGTGGTTGAGCAGCCGTCCGCCGGGCTTGAGCAGGGCGTACAGGTGCCGCGCGTACTGGAGGTACTTCTCCGCGCCGACGTGTTCGGCCATGCCGATGGAGGAGATCGCGTCGAAGGGGCCGTCGGTGACGTCCCGGTAGTCCTGGACGCGGATCTCGATCCGGTCGGTGAGGCCCTCCTCGGCGACGCGCTTGCGGGCGTACGCCGCCTGCTCCTGGGAGAGGGTGACGCCGACGACGTCGACGCCGTGCTCGCGGGCGGCGTGGATGGCCATGGAGCCCCAGCCGCAGCCGACGTCGAGCAGGCGCATCCCGGGCTTCAGGCCGAGCTTGACGCTGACCAGTTCGAGCTTGTCGCGCTGGGCCTCCTCCAGGGTGCCGCCCGCGGACTCGGGGGCGGGCCAGTAGGCGCAGGAGTACACCATGGAGGGGCCGAGGACGAGTTCGTAGAAGTCGTTGCCGACGTCGTAGTGGTGGCTGATGGCGCGCTTGTCGGTACGGCGGGTGTGCAGGTGGCCGCGGCGCCGGCGCATCTCCTCGGCGGGCGGGGCGGGCGGCAGCGGCGGGCCGGCCAGCCGGAGCAGGCCGCGGGCGGCGGCGCGGACCTCGGGGTCGCGCAGCGCCTGGCCGAGGGTGCGGGCGTCCTCGCCGCGCTCCCAGATCAGGTCGGCGAGGGCGTCGAGGGCGGCGTACAGGTCGCCGTCGACATCGAGGTCACCGGCCACCCAGGCGCGGGCCAGGCCCAGTTCGCCGGGCTTGAACAGCAGACGGCGCAGTGCGCGGCGGTTGCGGACGACGAGCACGGGCGCGTCCGGCGGCCCGGCCTCGGTGCCGTCCCAGGCGCGGACGCGGACGGGGAGCGGGGCCCCCAGCAACTGTTCGACGAGGCCCTTCAGCCGCAACGCGGCGTCTGCCATGACGCACACCTCCGTGAGACCGGATGAATCACTCCTTACGTAAACACCGGCCGGGCCGATCCGCAGTCCCGCATTGGAGTTATGACTCCGCAAAATGGCTGTACGGAGCATGCGGTTCCGTTCGGGCGGACGGCGAAGGGGCCGTCCGCACCACGGATGGCGGACGGCCCCTTCGGGGAACTGCGGGTGAGGCGGGAGGTCAGGACGCCTTGGCCTTCTCCTCGGTCTTCGCGGCGGCGGCGACCGGGGCGGGCTTGGCGGCCTCGTAGAACTCCTCGCGCGGCGTCTCGACGGCGCCGAGCGAGACGACCTCGCGCTTGAGGAACATGCCGAGCGTCCAGTCGGCGAAGACGCGGATCTTGCGGTTGAACGTCGGCATCGCCATGCCGTGGTAGGCGCGGTGCATGTACCAGGCGAGCCGGCCCTTGAGCTTGATCTTCATCTTGCCCAGGACGATCATCGCGACGCCCTTGTGCAGGCCGAGGCCCGCGACCGCGCCCTTGTTGGCGTGGCTGTACTCCTTCTGCGGGAAACCCCGCATGCCGGAGACCACGTTGTCGCCGAGGACCTTGGCCTGGCGCAGCGCGTGCTGGGCGTTGGGCGGGCACCAGGCGTTCGGGTTGCCGTTCTTGCGGCCGACCAGGTCCGGCACCTGGGCGTTGTCGCCCGCGGCCCAGATGTAGTCGGTGCCCTGCACCTGGAGCGTGGCGGCGCAGTCGACGTGACCGCGCGGGCCGAGCGGCAGGCCGAAGCGGGAGAGCACCGGGTTGGGCTTGACGCCCGCGGTCCACACGATGGTGCCCGCGTCGACCTCCAGGCCGTTCTTCAGCACCACGTGGCCGTCGACGCAGGAGTCCATGGAGGTGGAGAGGTAGACCTCGACCCCACGGCTCTTCAGGTGCTCCTTGCCGTACGCGCCGAGCTTGGGACCCACCTCGGGGAGGATCTTGTCGGCGGCGTCGACCAGGATGAAGCGCATGTCCTCGCGGGACACGTTCCGGTAGTACTTGGCCGCGTCCCGGGCCATGTCCTCGACCTCACCGATGGTCTCCGCGCCGGCGAAGCCGCCGCCGATGAAGACGAAGGTGAGCGCCTTGCGGCGGATCTCCTCGTCGGTGGTGGAGTCGGCCTTGTCGAGCTGTTCGAGGACGTGGTTGCGCAGGCCGATGGCCTCCTCGATGCCCTTCATGCCGATGCCCTGTTCGGCGAGGCCGGGGATCGGGAAGGTGCGGGAGACCGCGCCCATGGCGATGACCAGGTAGTCGAAGGGCAGCTCGTACGCCTCGCCGGTCAGCGGGGCGATCGTGGCGACCTTGCGGTCCTGGTCGATGGTGGTGACCCGGCCGGTGAGGACCTCCGCCTTCGGCAGCACGCGTCGCAGGGGTACGACGACATGGCGGGGGGAGATGTTGCCGGCGGCGGTTTCGGGGAGGAAGGGCTGGTAGGTCATGTACGACCGGGGGTCGACGACGGTGACGGTCGCCTCTCCGTAACGCATCTTCTTCAGAATGCGTCGAGCCGCGTACAGGCCTACGTACCCACCGCCTACTACGAGGATCCTGGGACGCTCCGTGGTGCTCATGCCATCGAGTATCCACCCGCCTCAGGGGGGTCATTCGTGCGCCCCTTCACAAGGACTTACGGGGTATGTGTTACACTCCCCGGCCCACGTGACCGGGGTCACGGCGCGCGGAGGTTCCGACCGGGTGCGGAGACCCCCCGTCAAGACCGCGTGAGCTGCCGCTCCGACTCTCCGGAGCGGTCGCGCGACCCCCTGCCGGGCCCTTTCCCCGGCCCCCTTCACAACCCCCTCCTGAACACGTTCAAACGGCAGTTGAGCCCCCAAAAGGGTCAACGGAACGGCTTTCGCCGCCCGGGAGGGGCCAATCTCTTGTGAAGAACTTCACGAACTTTCCCGGCGGACCCCGCCGACCGGCCCCCGGGGCACCCCCCGAACGCGCTCACACGTTCGCCGACCTGCTCATACGTCCTTAAGGTGCTGGGCAGAGAGGAAGGGGCCGTATGAGTCCGCACCGCCGCGCGACAGGGCTGCTCTCCCATGCGCCCCCGGAGTTCCAGGAACCGGTGGTGCCCCCCTGGGCACGGTGGCTGCCGCTGGTGCTGATCGCCCTGGCGCTCGCGGTGGACCTGCCCACGCCGGGGGCGTTCAGCGGCGACCTGCTGCTGGCGCTCAGCGCGATGATGGCGGCCTGCGTGTACTCGCTGCGCATGGTCGTCCTGGTGGCGGTGCTGACCAGCGCGGCCGGGCTGCTGGTGCTCGTCTTCGGACGGCACCTGACGGTCGACGGGAGCCACGCCGTCGTCGACTACATCTCACTGGTGGTGCTGGCCTGGGCCAGCGTGCCGCTGTGCCGGCTGCGGCTGTTCCTGTACGACCAGCTCCAGGGCGCCCGCCGGGCCGCCGAGTACGCCCAGCGGGCGGTCCTGCCGCCGGTGCGGGCCTGGCTGGGGCGGACCTGGATCGCGGTGCGCTACGAGGCGGCCTCGCACGCGGCGGCCGTGGGCGGCGACCTGTACGCCGCCGAGCGCACCCGGTACGGGGTACGGCTGCTCATCGGCGATGTGCGCGGCAAGGGCCTGGACGCGATCCCCAGCGTGGCCGCGCTGGTGGGCTGCTTCCGGGAGGCCGCCCACCACACCGAGACGCTGCCGCTGCTCGCCCGCCACCTGGACGAGGCGGTCACCCGCTTCACCCGCGAACTGGCCACCGTACGCGCGGCCGACGGCGAGGTCACGGAGGTCGCGGACGTGGTCGGCGTCGCCGACGAGCAGTTCATCACCGCGGCGATCGCCGAGATCCCGGCCGGCGGCGGCGAGGTGCGACTGCTGACCCGCGGCCACTGCCAGGCGTTCCTCGCCGGCCCCGGGGGCGTACGGACCTGGGAGGCGGCCGACCCCGGCCTCCCGCTCGGCATGGGCGAACTCGACCCGGGCCCCTGGGAGTACGAGACCCGCCCCTTCGCCTTCGGCGATGTCCTGCTGATGTGCACCGACGGACTGCTGGAGGCACGCGACCGGGACGGCGTCTTCTTCTCCCCCGAGGAGGGCCTGCGCGCCTCCTGGCGGCAGGGCCCGCCGACCGTCGCCGACACCCTCACCCGCCTGGTCCACCAGCACGCGGGCGGCGTCCTCACCGACGACCTCGCGCTGATCGCGGTCACGGTGACGGCCACGGGGCCGCCGCCCGCGGTCGCCTGACGGGGGCGGCGGGCAGGCTGCGCCGACCGCGGGGCCGACGCGAGCGCCGGGACGGGCGGCGCGTGCCCGTCAGGGGGTCTTCGGGCGAGGGGCGTCCGCCGCCGGTGCGCCGGGTGCCGTACCGGAGGACCCGGTGGCCGAGAGGGCGGCCAGGAGACGCAGCTTCTCGTCGCTGTCGCTGTCCTTGTCGGGGTAGTAGACGACGAGGATCACATCGTCGACGGGGAGTTTGTCGCGGTGGAGGCGCAGTTCACCGACGACGGGGTGGCGGACGGTGGCCGTGCCCCCGTCGAGACCGCGGACGTCGTGGCGGGCCCACAGGGTGCGGAACCGCTGACTGGACAGTGCGAGTTCGCCGACCAGTTCGACGAACCGGGGGTTGTCGGTGTCGTCCCCGATGGTGGTGCGCAGGGCGGCGACGGCATCGGCGGTGGCTCTCGTCCAGTCCTGCTGGAAGGCTTGTTCCTCGGGGTCGAGGAGGAGGGAGCGGAGCCGGTTCTGGCCGGGCCGCAGGCGGGGGGAGAGCGCGACCGCCATGGGGTTGGAGGCCAGCACGTCGAACGCCCGCCCCTCGACGAACGCCGGAATCTGAAGGTGGGCGAGCAGCTCGTGCACCCGTGCCGGTACCTGCTCGGGCCGCTTGCGCCGCGGCGCCCTGGGGCGTGCCGCCGCGAGGCCGAGCAGATACGTCCGCTCGACGTCGTCCAGTCGCAGCACCCGCGCGAGGGACTCGAGCACCTGTGGTGAGGGGTTCTTGTCCCGGCCCCGCTCCAGGCGCAGGTAGTAGTCGGGACTGATGCCGGCCAGCAGGGCGACTTCCTCGCGGCGCAGGCCGGGCACGCGGCGGTTGCCGCCGGGCGGGAGTCCCACCTGGGCCGGGGAGACCAGGTCACGCCGGGCACGGAGGTAGGCGCCGAGCTGGCTGCCGGATTCCTCGTCCTTCATGCCGCCACCGTAATGCGGTGCGCGGGTGCCGGCGGGGGCCCTGGCAGGACCAGGGAAGACGGGGGCCCTCGTCCACCCGGCGCGGGCCGCCGAGACTGCGGGAGCACTGGTCCGAGAAGGACCTCGCCACCTGAAGGGAAGACTCCATGGATCTCTCCGACCGCACCGTCCTCGTCGTCGGCGGCATCTCGGGCATCGGGCGGGAGCTGGCCCGGCGGTTCGCCGCGGCGGGCAGCACCGTGGCCGTCGGCGGCCGCAACCGGGAGGCACTCGCGGAACTCGCCGACGAAGGCTTCGGCACCTTCCGCGTCGACGTCACCGACAGCGCCTCGGTCGCGTCCGCCCGGGACGCCGCGCTCGCCCGGTACCCCGGGCTGGACACCGTGGTGACCATGTCCGGCGTCATGCTCCTGGAGGACCTGCGCGACCCCGCGCACTTCGAGGCGGCGGCGACGACGATCGACACCAACCTGCTCGGTACCATCCGGGTCGTCGACGCCTTCACCCCGCACCTGATCCGGCGGGGTGCCGGCACCTTCGTCACCGTCACCTCCGGCATCGCCTTCCTGCCGTTCCCGCCCATGCCGAGCTACGCCGCCTCGAAGGCCGCGGTGCACGCCTACTCCGAGGCGCTGCGCGCGCAGCTCGACGGCACCGGTGTCGACGTCGTCGAACTGGTCCCCCCGGCTGTCGCCAGGGCGGGGCAGGAGAAGGCGGTCGCGCACGCGCTGCCGCTGGACGACTTCGCCACCGAGGTCATGGACCTGCTGGCGCAGGACCCCACCCCCCCGCGAGATCCTCGTCAAGGGCGTCCTCACACACCGCTGGGCCGAACGGGACGGCACCTACGACGACCTCGTCGCCCAGCGGTCCAAGGCCCTGGCCATGCTCCCCGGCCGCCGCGGCTGACGCCCTCGGGCCGGCCGTCCGGTGCCGGACCGGACCGGTCAGCCGCCGGTGCCCGCCTCGATCTCCTCCGCCGCCGTGAACGCGATGCCGTCCAGGATGTCGTGTTCGCTGACGACGACCTCGGCCGCGCCGGTGCGTTCCATGATCGCGAGGAGGACGAGGGCGCCGGCGCCGATGACGTCGACGCGGCCCGGGTGCATGGCGGGGATCGCGGCGCGTTCGGCGTGGGTGGAGCGCAGCAGGCGGTCGGTGATCTCGCGGACCCGGTCGCGGGAGACCCGGGAGTGGTGGATGACGGCGGAGTCGTACTCCGGGAGGTCCTGGGCGATCGCGGAGACCGTGGTGACCGACCCGGCCAGGCCGACCAGGGTGCGCGCCTGGCCCAGCGGCACCGCCTCGGCGGCCAGGTCGAGGGCGGCCTCGATGTCCGCCCGCATCGCCGCGACCTGCTCCCCGGTGGGCGGGTCGGTGACCGCGCCGTCGCGGACCAGGTGACGTTCCGTCATCCGGACGCAGCCGATGTCGACCGAACGGGCGGCCCGCACCCGGTCGTCGCCGACCACGAACTCGGTCGAGCCGCCGCCGATGTCCACCACCAGGAAGGGCCGCTCCAGGTCCGGGCGGCCGGCCAGTTCGGCGGTGGCACCGCGGAAGGAGAACTCGGCCTCCTGGTCGCCGGTGACGACCTCGGGCTCGACGCCCAGGATGTCCAGGACGCCGCGGACGAACTCGTCGCGGTTCTCGGCGTCCCGGGAGGCGGAGGTGGCCACGAACCGCACCTTCTCGGCGCCGTGCTCCTTGATGACCGCGGCGTACTCGCGGCAGGCGGCGAAGGTGCGCTCCAGGGCCTCGGGGGCGAGCCGGCCGGTGCGGTCCACGCCCTGGCCGAGGCGGACGATGGTCATCCGCCGGTCCAGGTCGGTGAGCGTGCCGGTGGCCGGGTCGACGTCCGCGACCAGCAGCCGGATGGAGTTCGTACCGCAGTCGACGGCGGCGACCCGGGTCACTTCTCGTCCTCCTTCTTCTCCTTCTCCGCGACCGTCACGCACGGTCCCTTGCGCCACCACTCGGGCAGCATGGCGATCGCCTCGTCGCCCAGCGGGTTGACCCCGGGGCCGGCCGCCAGCGAGTGGGCGACCAGGACGTGCAGGCACTTGACCCGGTCGGGCATCCCGCCCGCGCTGGGGAACCCGGTCAGCTCCTCGATCTCGTCGCGGCGCCGGATGTAGTCCTCGTGCGCGGCCCGGTAGGCGGCGGCCAGCTCGGGGTCGGCGGCCAGCCGCTCGGTCATCTCCTTCATCACCCCGTCGGCCTCCAGGGTGCCGATCGCGGAGGCGGCCTTGGGGCAGGTCAGGTAGTACAGCGTGGGGAACGGCGTGCCGTCGGGCAGCCTCGGGGCGGTCTCCACGACGTCCGGCTGCCCGCACGGGCAGCGGTGCGCGATGGCGCGCAGTCCGCGGGGCGGGCGCCCGAGCTGCTGCTGGAACGCGGCGACGTCCGCGTCGGTGGGCTCGGTGCGCCCGGTGGGCGGCGGAGGGGTCTGCATGGCTGTCTTCTGCTGGTCTTCCTGTGGGTTCACTGACGGGCGGCGTCGGCCTTGTCGACCGCTTCCCAGACATTGCGGTACCAGGGGCGGTCGGCGGCCCCGAGAGAGGTGCGGGACGGCCGGGCCGCGGCCGGGTCGATGACGATGTAGCCCGTCTCGCCCGGCATCACGTAGTGCAGCCGCAGCCGGATCTGCTGTTCGGCGTACGCGTCGTCCTGCCAGCGTGCCTTGAGGTCGCGCAGTTCCTCGACGCGCTGCCGGGCCTGCTGCTTCTCCCGCTGGAGGTCGGCGATCTGGGCGCGCTGGGCGACGTACTGCCGGATCGGGTAGGCGAGCGCCACCACCAGGGAGCAGACCACCATCGCCAGCAGCGCCGCCCGGCCGGTCAGCCGGGAGCGGCGGGCCTGGCGGCGGGTCTGCGAGCGGTAGACCCGGGCCGCGGTCTGCTCGCCGAGCAGCCTGATCCTGGTCGTGGTGGAGAAACGGTCCCGGTCCCTCACGGCCATCCGCCTTCCGCCTCCCGTCCACGCGCGTACGTCCCCGCACACGGTACGGGACCGGGTGCGGGGACGTACGGACGACTCTGCCTACGGGGCGGTCAGCCCTTGAAGCGGGGGAAGGCGCTACGGCCGGCGTACACCGCGGCGTCGTCCAGGATCTCCTCGATGCGCAGGAGCTGGTTGTACTTGGCGACGCGCTCGGAGCGGGCCGGGGCGCCGGTCTTGATCTGGCCGCAGTTGGTGGCGACGGCCAGGTCGGCGATGGTGACGTCCTCGGTCTCGCCGGAGCGGTGGGACATCATGCACTTGAAGCCGTTGCGCTGGGCCAGCTCCACGGCGTCCAGGGTCTCGGTCAGCGAGCCGATCTGGTTGACCTTGACCAGCAGGGCGTTGGCCGCGCCCTCCTCGATGCCGCGGGCCAGCCGCTCGGGGTTGGTGACGAACAGGTCGTCGCCGACGAGCTGGACCTTGTCGCCGAGCTGGTCGGTGATGGTCTTCCAGCCCTCCCAGTCGTCCTCGAACAGCGGGTCCTCGATGGAGACCAGCGGGTAGGCGTCGACCAGCTCCGCGTAGTACTCGGTCATCTCGGCCGCCGAGCGCTCCTTGCCCTCGAAGGTATAGACGCCGTCCTTGTAGAACTCGGAGGCGGCCACGTCCAGGGCCAGGGCGATCTGCTCGCCGGGGGTGTAGCCGGCTTCCTTGATCGCTTCGAGGATGAGGTCGAGGGCCTCGCGGTTGGAGCCGAGGTTGGGGGCGAAGCCGCCCTCGTCGCCGAGGCCGGTGGCCAGGCCCTTGTTCTTCAGGACCTTCTTGAGGGTGTGGTAGACCTCGGCGCCCCAGCGCAGCGCCTCGGAGAAGGACTCCGCGCCGATCGGGGCGATCATGAACTCCTGGATGTCCACGTTGGAGTCGGCGTGCGAGCCGCCGTTCAGGATGTTCATCATCGGCACCGGCAGCAGGTGCGCGTTGGGACCGCCCAGGTAGCGGAAGAGGGGGAGGTCGCTGGCCTCGGAGGCGGCGTGGGCGACGGCGAGCGAGACGCCGAGGATGGCGTTGGCGCCGAGGGAGCCCTTGTTGTCGGTGGCGTCCAGGTCGAACATGGCCTGGTCGATCAGCCGCTGCTCGGTGGCGTCGTAGCCGACCAGCTCCGGGCCGATCTGCTCGATGACGGCGAGGACGGCCTTCTCGACACCCTTGCCGAGGTAGCGGCTCGCGTCGCCGTCGCGCAGCTCGATGGCCTCGAAGGCGCCGGTGGAGGCGCCGGACGGGACGGCGGCACGACCCGTGCTGCCGTCGTCGAGGCCGACCTCGACCTCGACCGTGGGGTTGCCTCGGGAGTCCAGGATTTCCCGGGCTACGACGACGTCGATGGACGGCACGAGCATCTCCTTCTTGGGATGTGACGCGGGACGGCCGGTCCGCGGTTGGCTGTCGCGGGCGCGGCCGTGTGGCTCTGCGGGATGAGCCTAACCGGCTCCGGCCGATCGGCCAGCCGGTCACCCACCCCTGGGGCAGAACCGAGCGTAAATTGTTTCTGAACGGAACAAAAGAGGGACGGGTTCCGGACATGCCCCCGCCCCGGCGCGTACGGGGGAACACGCACCGGGGCGGGGGAGTCTGGCCGGACCCGCGGGTCCTACTTCAGGTGGAGCTGCTGACCCGGGTAGATCAGGTCGGCGTCGTCGACGATGTCGTCGTTGAGCTCGAAGAGCTTGGCCCAGCCGCCCGCCACGTCGTGCTCCTTGGCGATGGTGCTGAGGGTGTCGCCCTTGACGACCTTGTACTCGCCGTCACCCTTCTTGACCTTCTTGCCGGTCGGGGTGGTGACCGTCTTCTGGGTCTGCTTCTGCTGGGTCTGGGCGGGGCGCTCCTGGGAGCGGGAGGCCGGCTGCTCCTGGGTCTCCCGGGTCGCGGTGGAGCCGCTGCTCTGGCTGCCACTGTTCTGGCTGCCGGTGCTCTGGCTGCCGCTGCTCTGGTTCTGGCTCTCGGTGGCGCCGCCGCCGGTGTACCCGGCGCCCGACAGGCCCGTGCCGCAGTTCGGCCAGGCGCCCTTGCCCTGGGCCGCCAGGACCTTCTCGGCGACCTGGATCTGCTGGGCCTTGCTGGCCTGGTCGGCGGTGGAGGCGTACTGGGTGCCGCCGTACGCGGCCCAGGTGGAGGCGGAGAACTGCAGACCGCCGTAGTAGCCGTTGCCGGTGTTGATGGACCAGTTGCCGCCCGACTCGCACTGGGCGACGGCGTCCCACTCGGACTCGGTGGCGGCGGAGGCGTTGCCGGCCGCCATCAGCGGAGCGGCGACGGCGGCACCGGTGACACCGGCGATGGCGATGGCCCGGGTGGCCTTGGACGGACGACGGTGCTTGCCCTTGCTGGAGAACAGCATGGTGGATCCCCTCACCGACGCCTGCGAGGTGAGCTGTCGGGTTCGGGCCGGTTGAGTTGCCCGGCCGGGTCCCTCACGGGAGCCGGCTTCACCCCTAGCCGCTCCGGCTCGACTGCCCGGTGCGGCGCTTACCTTGGGTCCCCCGCTCCTGCCTACGGCGCTTGACGCGACGACTGTTCCCGGACTGCCGCTGGCAGGATTCGGCGTTGCGGCGGCCGGGGCCCGCGGTGGCGAGCGATCACGACCGTAGCCACGCCCGCGGCGGATTTTCAAAGACGATCACGACTTCTGAGACCTATCTCTCACCGCGTTTATACCGGACATTCAGTGCCAACCATGACGTGAACTCCGGTTACTTTTCGCCCGATTCGACACCCACTGCAAGCTTCTGACCGGGCAGGATGTGGTCCGGGTCGGCGCCGACGGTCTCCTTGTTCTCGGCGTACAGGGAGTGCCATCCCCCGCTCAGCTCAAGGGAGTCGGCGATGCCCCAGAGGCTGTCGCCGGTCCGCACGGTGTACGACCCGTCCTGGACCTCTCGCGCCACACCGTCCCCGCGCGTGGCGTGCCGTCCGGCGGTACGTCCGTCGGCGGCGTCCTCGTCGGCGGTGCCGCCGCGGTGGCGGCCGGTGCCGGTGCCCGTGGTTCCGGTGTCCGTGGTGCCGGTGGTGCCGGTGCCGGTGAGGCGTGAAGCGGCGTCGGTCCGGCCCGAGTTGTCCGAGTCGTCGCGCTTTGTGGTGGCGGTGTCGCCCGTACCGGAGGTGGTCTTTTCGGACTCCGGGGACGTGTCGGACTTGGCCGTTTTCTTACCGGTGCCGCTCTTGCGGCTCTTGTCGCTCTCGGTGGACGGGGTGGCCGAGGGCGAGGAGGCGTCAGGAGTCGCCGTCGTCCTGGGGCTGGGGCTCGCGCCGGTCGTCCGGCCGGAGCCGGAGCTGCCCGCCGAGTCCGTCGCGGGTGTCTCGTCCGACGCGTCGTCATCCGCCGTACCGCTCGCGGTGTCCGCGGCGGACGAGCCGCCGCCCAGCCCGGCGAGCGGACCGCAGGTCGGCCACGCGGCGATGCCCCGGTCGGCGAGCAGGCTCTCGGCGACGCGTATCTGCTGGGAGCGGCTGGCCTCGTCCGGGCTCGGCGCGTAGGCGAGCCCGCCGTACGCCTCCCAGTCGTTCTGGGACAACTGGAGGCCGCCGTAGTAGCCGTTGCCGCTGTTCTGGCTCCAGGCGCCGCCGGTCTCGCACTCGGCGACGCGGTCCCAGGCCGTGCCGTCGGCCGCGTGCGCGCCGGTGGCCCCCAGCAGGGGGATCGCGATGGCGGAGCCGGTGACTCCGGCGGCGACGACCAGGGCCGGGGCCTGGCGGGGGCGACGGTGACGGCCGTTCCCGGAGAGCATGCGGGGACCTTTCACGAGACAACAGGGGCCCGCGCGGCGGCGGATGGGGCTCGGCGCCGCGCTGATCCGTGAACGTATCGGCACACGATCACTTGTCACAAGTTCATGCCGTGCAGATCACATGGAGATCACAGAAGTGAACGTCTGTCACTTCCGCTCCACCGAAACAGGTGTATAGGACACCGGTAGGGTGCGCAGCCCGCGCATGATGAGGCCGCCGCGCCGGCGCAGTTCCGCCGGGTCGGTGGCCAGTTGCAGGTCGGGCAGCCGGGTGAGCAGCGTGGCCAGCGCGACCTGGCCCTCCAGCCGGGCCAGCGGGGCGCCGAGGCAGTAGTGGATGCCGTGGCCGTAGCCGAGGTGCTGGTTGTCGCGGCGGGCCAGGTCCAGGGTGTCCGGGTCGGCGAACCGCGCCGGGTCCCGGTCGGCGGCGGCCAGCACGACCAGGACCGGGTCGCCGGCGGAGATCTGCTGGCCGGCGAGGGTGACCGGCCGGGTGGCGTACCGCCAGGTGGCCAGCTCCACCGGGCCGTCGAAGCGCAGGAGTTCCTCCACGCCGGTCGCCAGCAGGCCGCGGTCGCCGGCCGCCAGGGCCGTCTGGAGGCGGGCCCGCTCCTCCGGGTGGGTGAGCAGGGCGAAGGTGCCGTTGCCGATGAGGTTGACGGTCGTCTCGAACCCGGCGAACAGCAGGATGAACGCCATCGCGGCGGCCTCGTTCTCGGTGAGGTGCTCACCGTGGTCGGAGGCGCGGATCAGGCCCGAGATGAGGTCCTCGCCGGGGTCCGGCTCGGCGGGCAGCGCGGCGCGTTTGCGATGGATCAGATCGGCGAGGTAGCCCCGCATCTTCTTCACCGACCGCGCGACACCGCCCCGCGGGCCCCCGCCGTGCCGGATCATCATGCCCGCCCAGTCCCGGAAGTCGTCCTGGTCCTCGCGCGGGACGCCGAGCAGGTCGCAGATGGCGTAGATGGGCAGCGGGAAGGCGTACTCGTGGATCAGGTCGGCCTCGCCGCGGCCGGCGAACCCGTCGATGAGGTGGTCGGCCAGCTCCTGCACGCGGGGGGCGAACTCGGCGACGCGGCGGGGCGTGAACGCCTTGCTGACCAGGCGGCGCAGCCGGGTGTGGTCCGGGGGGTCGATGTTCAGCAGGTGGGTCATCAGGTCGGCGCCGCGCTCGCCGGGGATGCCGGTCTTGCCCTTGGCGTGGGCGGGTTCGTCGTGGTGGGCGGGGTTCTTGGACAGCCGGGGGTCGGCGAGGGCCTGGCGGGCGTCGGCGTACCGGGTGACCAGCCAGGCTTCCACGCCGCTGGGGAGGGTGGTGCGGTGGACCGGGGAGTTCTCCCGCAGCCAGGCGTACGTGGGATAGGGGTCGGCGGCGAACTCCCAGGTGAAGAGGGAGGGGACGGGCTGGGCGTGGGGTCGGTCGGTCACGTGCCGACCGTATCTCCAGCGGACCGGGGCGGTGTCCGGGCCACCGGAGCCGACGGGGGCTGTCAGTCCCTTTCCGCTGCCAGGATCGCGTCCCGGTAGGCGCGGGCGGCCGCCCTCAGCGCCGCCTCCGGGTCGACGCCCTGCGCTTCGGCCTCGGCGGCGAGTGCGAGGAGGGCGTAGCCGATGCCCTCGCCGTCCGGGAGGGGGACGTCCAGGGCGGCGGTGCGGGCGCGGGAGGCGAGCTTCGCGGCCAGGGCGAGGGCGGGCTGGCCGAGCGGGACGCCCTCGGTGACCGAGGCGCGCTGCTTCTCGACCGCCTTGGTGCGCAGCCAGTGCTCCTTGACCTCCTCGGGGGTGGTCGCGGTGGCGTCGCCGAAGACGTGCGGGTGGCGGTGGATCAGCTTGGTGACGATCGTGCCGGCCACGTCGTCCACGGAGAACGGCGCCTCCGGGTCCTCCTCGGCGATCCGCGCGTGGAAGACGACCTGGAGCAGGACGTCGCCCAGTTCCTCGCGGAGTCCGTCGCGGTCGCCCTCCTCGATCGCCTCGACGAGTTCGTACGCCTCCTCGATGCCGTACTTGGCCAGGCCCTTGTGGGTCTGCTGGGAGGACCAGGGGCACTCGGCGCGGATGCGGTCCATGACCTGCACGAGGTCCAGGAGGCGGGCGCCGGGGAGGTCATAGGAGGCGGGCAGGAGTTCCAGTTCGGGCATGCGCACGCGGCCGGAGCCGGCCAGCCTGGCGAGGCCGTCGGTGAGGGCGGGCTCGCCCTCTCCGGTGGCCACGACGACGACCGTGCGGCCGCCGGCGCAGGCGTCGAGGAGTTCCTCAGCGGTCGGGGCGGCCCGGTCGACCGTGACGCCCGCCTCGCGGAGGTAGGGCACCTGCGGGTGGGCGCCGTCCGCGCACAGCACGCGGTCGGCGGAGCGCAGGGCCTGCCAGGCGGGCCAGGACAGCAGGCCGGGGGCGACCCGGTGGCTGGTGGTGAGCAGGACCACGCGGCCGGGGTCCTGGGCGGCTTCGGGGCTCGTCGCGTTCACGTCTCGAACGTAACGCACACCGCTGAACGGTTACGCCGTCCCCTGGGTCGCCGCCGTGACGTCCCGCACCCAGGGGGTGTCGGCGTCCACCCGGCTGCTCTTCTCCACGTCCCAGGTGCCGTAGCGCGGGTTGAGGTCGATGTCGAGTTCCGCGGAGGACTTCGCCAGGGCCTTCCAGAAGGCCGGCTGGCCGGTGTCGGTGCCGAGCCGCTGGGCGAGTTTCTGGGCCTCCAGTTGGAGGCGGAGGTTGTCCTCCAGGCGCCCGGGGGCGATGCCGTACTGCTGGAGCCAGACCGCCTCCAGCTCCCTGGCGCCGCCGGCCTGCTGCTCCAGGCCGGCCCGCATGTGCTGGATCTCCTTGCGGGTGACGGTGATGCCCGCCCGGCGGGCGGCGTGGTGCAGCACCTCGTCCAGGACCATGCTGTGCAGGGTGTCGCGGGTGAGGCTGCCGGTGCGGTTGATGGCCTGCGCGTACTGCGCCTCGTCCCGCACGGTCGCGCGCTGGGCGGCGCGGATCTCGTCGACCCGGTCCTCCAGTTGGGCGACGGTGATCCGCCGGCCGTCGACCACGGCCGCCGCGCCGGGATGCGCGTCGTCGCCGCAGGCGGTCAGCAGGGGGGCCGCGGCGATCGCGGCGGTGAGCAGGAGCGCGGTGCGACGGCGGCGGTGCAAGGAGACCTCCCGGTGGAGTTTGTGCGGCGGTGCACAAGGTCTTGCGGTGATCGATGGTAGGCAGTGGCCAGGCTCCGGCCAACCCATTCGACCAACGATTCACCGGGACATCGGGCACCGGCTCGCGGGCTCACCCCCCGCACTGCTCCAGCATCGTCTCCCGGTCCGCCGGGGTGACCGGGAGTTCGTACTTCTCGGCGACCTGGGCGAAGCGGACGGCGTAGGCGCAGCGGATGCGTTTGCTGGGCGGGAGCCAGGAGGCGGGGCCGGAGTCGCTCTTGGCGGAGTTGGCGCGGCCCTGGACCGGCATGAGGTTGAGGACGTCGTTGGCGAGTCGCTCGCGTTTGCTCTCGCTCCAGCGGGAGGAGCCCATCTGCCAACTGTAGGAGAGGGGGACGACGTGGTCGATCTGCACCTCGGCGGCGTGCTGCTTGCGGAAGTCGATGGTGGTGCCGGTGTACGGGTCGTGCAGGGTCATGGCGACGACGACGCAGTTCGAGCCGGAGCGGAAGCGCAGGTCCTCGCCGTCGCGCTGGAGGACGTCGTTGCGGGTGTCGCAGCCGTTGCGGGCGAGGGGGACGCCGTCGGCGGTGTCCATCCAGGCGTAGCCGAACTCGTCGCGGTCGTAACCGGTCTTGGGGCCCCGGCCCTTGGTGCGCAGGCCGCCGATGAGGTCGCGGGCGGCGGCCCGGTCCGCGTCGCCGGTGACCGGGGCGAGGCCGGGCTCGGTGCCGTCGGGGTTGCGCAGCGGGCTGGTGGCCTTGCCGCCGGCCGGTGCCCCGGCGCCGTCCGACGCGGCGGTGCCGCCGTCGTCCAGTCCCTCGCACCCGGTGACCAGAGCCAGGGCCAGGACCGCGCAGACGGTCCCGGCGGTACGGATCCTGTGGTGCCGCCTCACGGGCGCCCCTCCCCTTCGCTGTACGTCACCTCCCACCGTAGCGATCGACAGGTCCAGACCACATGGGGCCATAACAGGCAGGTGCCTCATATCGGGCGTAGCGTCGGGAGTGAGACCCGTCTCGGAAGGGAGCTCTGCATGGGCATCCTCGACAAGATGAAGAGCATGGCCGGCAAGGACAAGGAAAAGTCCAGGAAGCTGTCCGACACCGCCGAACGCCAGGTCAACCAGCGGACCGGCGGGAAGTACGAGAAGCAGGTCGACACCGCGCAGCAGCAGGCCGAGGACCGGCTCGGCATGGGCCGCGGACGGGGCGGTGACCGACCGGACCGACCCTAGGACACGCTCCCTCGAAGGCCGAGGCCGTCCACGGGACCCGCGGGTTCCGTGGACGGCTCGTCGCGCGGGCGGTACGGGCCGCCGCCGGGCCGCCACCGGTTCGCCGGTGGCGGCCCGGTGGCTAGGAGCCCAGGATCGTGGTCAGGAACTCCCCGACCCAGGCCAGCAGTTCCCGGCCCACCAGCGGCCGGCCGCCGACCTTGGCGGTCTTCGGGCGGGGGACGAGCACCTGGTGGGCGGTGGTCTTGATCACACTGCCCGGGTAGAGCCGCTTCAGGCGCAGCTCCTGCGACTCGCGCAGCTCCACCGGCGCGAAGCGGATGTTGTTGCCCTGGAGCACGACCTCGCCGACGGCGCACGCCCGCGCCAGCATCCGCAGGCCCGCGACCAGCAGCAGGTTCTCCACCGGCTCGGGCAGTTTGCCGTACCGGTCGGCGAGTTCCTCGCGGACCGCGACGATGTCCTCCTCGGTGTTGGCCGAGGCGATCGCCCGGTACGCCTGCAGGCGCAGCCGCTCGCCGGGGGCGTAGTCGTGCGGGACGTGCGCGTCGACCGGCAGCTCGATCTTGACCTCCAGCGGCGGCTCCTCCTCCACGCCGCCTTCCAGGGCGGCCCGGTAGTCCGCGACCGCCTCGCCGACCATCCGCACGTACAGGTCGAAGCCGACGCCCGCGATGTGCCCGGACTGCTCGCCGCCGAGCAGGTTGCCGGCGCCGCGGATCTCCAGGTCCTTCATCGCCACGTACATGCCGGCGCCCATCTCGGTGTGCTGGGCGATGGTGGCGAGCCGCTCGTGGGCGGTCTCGGTCAGCGGCTTCTCGGGCGGGTAGAGGAAGTACGCGTAGCCGCGCTCGCGGCCGCGGCCGACCCGGCCGCGCAACTGGTGGAGCTGGCTGAGGCCGAAGTTGTCGCCGCGCTCGACGATGAGGGTGTTGGCGTTGGAGATGTCGATGCCGGACTCCACGATCGTGGTGGAGACCAGCACGTCGAACTTCTTCTCCCAGAAGTCCACCACGACCTGCTCCAGGGCCTGTTCGGACATCTGGCCGTGGGCGGTGGCGATCCGCGCCTCGGGGACGATGTCGCGGAGCCGGGCGGCGGCGCGGTCGATGGACTCGACCCGGTTGTGGATGTAGAAGACCTGGCCCTCGCGGAGCAGCTCGCGGCGGATGGCGGCGCCGATCTGCTTCTCCTCGTAGGGGCCGACGAAGGTCAGCACCGGGTGGCGTTCCTCGGGCGGGGTGGTGATCGTGGACATCTCGCGGATGCCGGTGACCGCCATCTCCAGGGTGCGCGGGATGGGCGTGGCGGACATGGTGAGCACGTCGACGTTGGCGCGCAGCTTCTTGAGCTGCTCCTTGTGCTCGACGCCGAAGCGCTGCTCCTCGTCGACGATGACCAGGCCGAGGTCCTTGAACTTGGTCTCGGAGGAGAACAGCCGGTGGGTGCCGATGACGACGTCGACCGAGCCCTCGCGCAGACCCTCCAGGGTGGCCTTGGCCTCGGCGTCGGTCTGGAACCGGGACAGCGCCCGCACGTTCACCGGGAACTGGGCGTAGCGCTCGCTGAACGTGCCGTAGTGCTGCTGCACCAGCAGGGTGGTCGGCACCAGCACGGCGACCTGCTTGCCGTCCTGGACGGCCTTGAAGGCGGCCCGCACGGCGATCTCCGTCTTGCCGTAGCCGACGTCGCCGCAGATCAGGCGGTCCATCGGGACCGACTTCTCCATGTCCTCCTTGACCTCGGCGATGGTGGTGAGCTGGTCGGGGGTCTCCGCGTACGGGAAGGCGTCCTCCAGCTCGCGCTGCCAGGGCGTGTCCGGGCCGAAGGCGTGGCCGGGGGCGGCCATCCGGGCGCTGTAGAGCTTGATCAGGTCGGCGGCGATCTCCTTGACGGCCTTCTTGGCGCGGGCCTTGGTCTTGGTCCAGTCGGCGCCGCCCAGGCGGTGCAGGGTGGGGGCCTCGCCGCCGACGTACTTGGTGATCTGTTCGAGCTGGTCGGTGGGGATGTAGAGGCGGTCGCCGGGCTGGCCGCGCTTGGCGGGGGCGTACTCCACGACGAGGTACTCGCGGGTGGCGCCCTGCACGGTGCGCTGGACCATCTCGATGTACCGGCCGACGCCGTGCTGCTCGTGGACGATGTAGTCGCCCGCCTCCAGGGTGAGCGGGTCGATGGTCTTGCGGCGCCGGGCGGGCATCCTGGCGCCCTCGCGGCCGGCCGCCTTCTGCCCGGACAGGTCGGTCTCGGTGAGCACGGCCAGTTGCAGCGCCGGGTCGACGAAGCCGTGGTCGAGGGAGCCGCAGGCGACGTGCACCACGGAGGGGCTCAGCTCGCCGAGGCCGGCCGAGCCGGCGCCGGGCACGGCCAGCCGGGCGGCGATGCCCTCGCCGCCGAGCACCTCGGCCGTGCGGGCGGCGGTGCCGTGGCCCTCGGTGACGTAGGCGACGCGCCAGCCTTCGGCGAGCCAGCCCTTGGTGTCGGCGAGCGCCTTGGCGGTGTCGCCGCGGTAGGTCTCGGGGGCGTGCATGCCCAGCTTGAGGGTGTCGGCGTCCTCGACCGCGTCGTCGGCGGCGAACGGCGACACCGACCACCACATCATGCCCAGCTCACGGGCCCGGTCGCGGACGTCGGCGAGGGACCACAGGGAGGCCGCGCCGACGTCGATGGGCGCCTGGCCGCCGCCGGCGGTCGCCGCCCAGGACGCCTGGAGGAACTCCTGCGAGGTGGCCACCAGGTCCGCGGCCCGGGTGCGCACCCGCTCGGGGTCGCAGACGACGGCCATGGCGCCCGCGGGCAGCACGTCCAGCAGCAGTTCCATCTCGTCGACCAGGACGGGCGCGAGGGACTCCATGCCCTCCACCGCGATGCCCTCGGCGATCTTGCCGAGGAGTTCGCCCAGCTCGGGGTGGTCCTCGGCGAGCGCGGCGGCGCGGCGGCGGACCTCGTCGGTGAGCAGCAGCTCCCGGCAGGGCGGCGCCCACAGCCCGTGCTCGGCGACCTCCAGGGACCGCTGGTCGGCGACCTTGAAGTAGCGGATCTCCTCTACGTCGTCGCCCCAGAACTCGATGCGCAGGGGGTGTTCCTCGGTGGGCGGGAACACGTCGAGGATGCCGCCGCGCACGGCGAACTCCCCGCGCTTCTCCACCAGCTCCACCCGCGCGTACGCGGCGGCCGCCAGGGCCTCGGTGACCTGGCCGAGATCGGCCTGCTGACCGCTCCTGAGCGCCACCGGCTCCAGGTCGCCCAGCCCCTTGACCTGCGGCTGGAGCACGGACCGTACGGGGGCGACGACGACGGAGACGGGGCCGGTCTCGGGGTCGTCGGGGCGGGGGTGGGCCAGGCGCCGCAGCACGGCGAGGCGGCGGCCGACGGTGTCGCTGCGCGGGCTGAGCCGCTCGTGCGGGAGCGTCTCCCAGGAGGGGTACTCCACCACGCCCTCGGCCGGCAGCAGCGACCGCAGGGCCGCGGCCAGGTCCTCCGCCTCCCGTCCGGTGGCGGTGACGGCGAGCACCGGGCGGCCCGAGCCGCGGGCGAGCGCGGCGACCGAGAACGGCCGGGCCGCGGGCGGGCCGACCAGGTCGACGTGCATGCGGTTGCCGTCGCCGGCCGCGGCGATCGCTTCCGCGAGGGCGGCGTCCTTGACGACGGCGTCGAGCAGACCGTGCAGGCTCATGGGGGGAGCGCTTTCCGTCCGGTGGTGTGCAACACGAAAGGCCCGGCGCGGGCACGAGCCGGGGGTGTCCAGCGTACGACGGACCGGGCCCACCCGCCCGGGCCTGTGGACGGCGCCGGGGCCGCGGGCCGGGCGCGTGCGCGGATCAGCCCAGTCGGCGGATGGGTTCGCCGGCGAGGTAGGCCCGGATGTCCTCGACGGCCTGGCCGTAGTACGTCGTGTAGTTGGCGCGGGTGACGTAGCCGAGGTGGGGGGTGGCCAGGAGGCGGGGCGCGGTGCGCAGGGGGTGGTCGGCGGGGAGGGGCTCGGTGTCGAAGACGTCGAGGGCGGCGCCGGCGATCCGGCCCGCGCGCAGGGCGTCCAGCAGGGCGTCCTGGTCGACGATGGCCGCCCGGGAGGTGTTGATCAGGTAGGCGGTCGGTTTCAGCAGGGCCAGTTCCCGGGCGCCGATCAGGCCCCGGGTGCGGTCGCCGAGTTTGAGGTGGACGGAGACGAAGTCGCTGTCGCGCAGCAGTTCGTCCTTGGAGGGGGCCAGTGCCACGCTCACCTCGTCGGCCCGTTCCCCGGTCAGGTTCTGGCTCCAGGCGCTGACGGTCATGCCGAAGGCCAGGCCCACCCGGGCCACCCGGGCGCCGATCCGGCCCAGGCCCAGCAGGCCGAGCCGGCGGCCGTGCAGGTCGGCGCCGACGGTGGACTGCCAGGGCCCGCCCGCGCGCAGCGCGCCGTTCTCGGTGACCAGGCCCCGGGCCAGGCCCAGCAGCAGCGCCCAGGTCAGCTCGACCGGCGGGGTGGAGGAGCTGGCGGTGCCGCACACCGTCACGCCGTTGCGGGCGGCGGCGGCGAGGTCGATGGCCGAGTTGCGCATGCCGGAGGCGACGAGCAGCCTGAGCCGGTCCAGCCGGTCGAGCAGGGTGGCCGGGAACGGGACCCGTTCGCGCAGGGTGACCACGATGTCGAAGCCGGCCAGGCGGGCGGCGAGCGCGTCCTCGTCGGCGAGGTGGTCACGGAAGACGACGACCTCGACGCGGTCCCGGATCGGGCTCCAGTCGGCCGAGTCCAGGGCGGCGCCCTGGAAGTCGTCGAGGACGGCGCAGCGCAGTCGCATGTCGGGTCTCTCCGTACTCCGTGCTGGTGGCGGCGGGCCGGCACCGGAAGCCGCCGGCGCCACCGATCACATCACGCCCGGCGGCCGGGCGTCCGGGCGGGTACGCACGTGACGGGGCCCGGTGCCGGCGTCCGGTCCGGGTACGCACGTGAAGGGGCCCGGTGCCGGTGTCCCTTGAGGACGGCCGGCGCCGGGCCCTTCCCCCGCGTCCCCCGCGCGCGGTGGTCGTTCCCCCGTGTCCGGGCTACTCCGTCGCGATCGCGTTCAGGACGTTCATGCGGCCCGCCCGGAACGCCGGGACCAGCGCGGCGAACAGGCCGACGAAGGCGGAGCCGGCGAACACGGCGAGGATGGTGGGCCAGGGGATGTCGAGGACGTTCAGGCCCTCCAGGGCGAGCAGCTTGTGGGCGGTGGTGCCCCAGCCCATGCCCAGGCCGAGGCCGAGCAGGGCGCCGAAGAGGGCGATGACCACGGACTCCAGCCGGATCATGCGGCGCAACTGGCGGCGGGAGAGGCCGATGGCCCGCATCAGGCCGATCTCCCGGGTCCGTTCGACCACCGAGAGGGCCAGGGTGTTCACCACGCCCAGCACCGCGACGATGATCGCCAGGGCCAGCAGGCCGTAGACCATGTTGAGCATCTGGCCGATCTGGTCCTTCAGTTCCTGCTTGTAGTCGGTCTGGTCCCGCACCTGGTACTGGGGGTAGGCGTCCAGGGACTTCTTCAGGGCCGCGTACGCCTGGTCCTGCTGTCCCTCCTCCGCCTTGGCGAACATGATCGAGTTCGGCGGGATCTGGTCGGCCGGGAGGTACTTGCGCAGGGTGGTGAGGCTGAGGTAGCGGGCGCCCTGGTCGATGGCGGTGTCGTCGTCGGTGATGGCGGCGACCTTCAGCTTCGCGGTCCGGCCGCCCTTGAAGGCGACGGTGAGGGTGTCGCCGACCCGGACGCCGTGCGCGGTGGCGTAGTCCGAGCCGACCGCCATGGCGTCGGTGCCGTACGCGTCGGCCAGGTCGCCGGCGGTGGTCGGGCGGCGCAGGTCCTCGGCGTAGGTGGGGTCGGCGGCGGTGACGCCGTCGGTGTCCTTCTCGCCGTCGGGCGAGGTGAGGGTGGCGTCGACCTCCTTGTAGCCGGTGACGTGCGCCAGGCCCGGGGTGTCGCGCATCGCCTTCTCGGCTCCCGGGACGATCCGCTGGTTGCCCTGGACGATGAAGTCGGCGCCGACCGACTTGTCCAGTTCGCTGGTGGCGGAGGCGACCATGGAGGAGCCGACCACCGACAGGCAGGCCACCAGGGCCAGGCCGATCATCAGGGCCGCGCCGGTGGCGCCGGTGCGGCGGGGGTTGCGCAGGGCGTTGCGCTCGGCCATCCGGCCCACCGGACCGAAGGCCCGCAGCAGCACCGCGCTGATCACCCGGACCACCGCCCCGGCCAGCAGCGGGCCGATGACGACGAAGCCGATCAGGGTCAGCACCACACCGGCGCCGAGCATCAGCGACCCGTCGCTCGCCTTGTCCGCCGTGCCCGCCGCGTACAGGGCGGCGCCGCCCGCCGCGGTCAGGACCAGGCCGATCAGGGCGCGGACCCGGCCGGCCTTGCCGTCGGCCGGGGTGCCGGCGTCGCGCAGGGCGGCCATCGGGGAGACCTTGCCGGCCCGGCGGGCCGGGAGGTAGGCGGCGAGGACGGTGACGACCACGCCCAGGACCAGGCCGGCCACCGGGGTGGCCGCCTTCACGGTCAGGTCGTCGGTGGACAGGTTCATGCCCGCCGCCGACATCAGCTTCATCAGGCCGATCGCGATCCCGACCCCGGCGGCGACGCCGAGGACCGAGCCGACCACGCCCAGCAGCAGCGCCTCCAGCAGCACCGACCGGTTGACCTGCTTGCGGGAGGAGCCGATGGCCCGCATCAGGCCGATCTCCCGGGTGCGCTGGGCGACCAGCATGGAGAAGGTGTTGATGATCAGGAAGATGCCGACCAGGAAGGCGATCCCGGCGAAGCCGAGCATGGCGTACTTGATGACGTCCATGAACTCGCCGACGTCCGCGCGGCCCTCGTCCGACGCCTCCTTGGCCGTCTGCACCTTGTAGGCGCCGCCCAGCGTCGCGGTGACGTTCCGCTTGAGCCGGGCGTCGGAGACACCGGCTTCGGCGGTGATGTTGACCTGGGAGAACCGGTCGGTGGCGCCGAGCAGTTCACGCTGGGCGGTGGCGGTGTCGAAGTAGACGACGGACGCGCCGGGGTTGGTGACGGTGAAGGTGGCGATGCCGACGATCCGGCTCCGGAAGTCCCCGGTCTGGGAGATCGTGCGCAGCTCGTCGCCGATCTTCAGGTCGTGCTTGTCGGCGGTGTCGGCGTCGACCATCGCCTCGGTGGGCCCGCGCGGGGCGTGCCCGGAGGTGATCTCCATGGACCGCAGGTCGTTCCTGGTCCAGTTGCCGGCCAGGGTCGGGGCGCCGTTGGTGGCGCCCACGTTGTCGTTGTCGGCGTCGACGACGGTGACGTTCATCGAGACGACGGCGCCCTCGGCCGCCGCGACGCCCTCGGCCGAGCGGACCTTCTCCAGGGTGGCCGCCGGCAGCGACTCGGGCACCCCGTTCTGCGCGTCCTCCTCCGCGTCGGCGCCCTTCGGGGCGACGGTGACATCGGCGGAGGAGACGGCGAACAGCTTGTCGAACGTCGTGTTCATGGTGTCGGTGAACACCAGCGTGCCGCAGACGAACGCCACCGACAGCAGCACCGCCACCGCCGACAGCGCCATCCGGCCCTTGTGCGCGAGGAAGTTGCGCATCGAGGTCTTCCACACGGTCATGACGTACGCCCCCGGGCGTCGAAGTCCTTCATGCGGTCCAGCACGGCGTCCGCGGTGGGCTTGAGCATCTCGTCGACGATCCGGCCGTCGGCGAGGAAGAGCACCCGGTCCGCGTAGCCGGCGGCGACCGGGTCGTGGGTGACCATCACGATGGTCTGGCCGAGTTCGTCCACGGACCGGCGCAGGAAGCCCAGCACCTCCGCGCCCGCCCGGGAGTCGAGATTGCCGGTCGGCTCGTCCCCGAAGATGATCTCGGGCCGGGCGGCCAGCGCCCGCGCCACCGCCACCCGCTGCTGCTGGCCGCCGGACAACTGGGTCGGCCGGTGCTTGAGCCGCCCCGCGAGCCCGACGGTGTCCACCACCCGGTCCAGCCACGCCTGGTCGGGTTTGCGGCCGGCGATGTCCATGGGCAGCGTGATGTTCTCCAGCGCGTTCAGCGTCGGCAGCAGGTTGAACGCCTGGAAGATGAAGCCGATCCGGTCCCGGCGCAACTGGGTGAGCCGCTTGTCCTTCAGGGCGGTGATCTCGGTCTCGTCCAGATAGATCTGACCGGAGGTCACGGTGTCCAGGCCGGCCAGGCAGTGCATCAGCGTGGACTTCCCGGACCCCGAGGGCCCCATGATCGCGGTGAACTGGCCGCGCGCTATGTCCACGTCCACGTGGTCCAGGGCGACCACCCGGGTCTCCCCCGCCCCGTACGCCTTCACGACCTGCCGCGCCCGCGCGGCGACGGCCGTACGCCCTCCGGCGCTTCCTTGCCTGGGAATGGATACGGCCGATGTCATGGCATGACTCCTATGTCGGTCATCGAGTGAGCGGACGAGACCGCCGGTGCGGCGGTGGGACGCCCGGCGGTACCGGGCGGTGCGATGCGTCGAGTCTGGTGGAACCGGACCCTCGGGCGCGCTGGTGCTCAGCGCACTCTTCGGCGGGGGAAAACCCCACCTCCGACGCTCCGGTACGCCGCCCCCCGACGGCGCCCAGCCAGACTATGGAGCCCGCCGGGCCCCGCTCGTCCTCCGCCGGTACGAACCCTCCCCGAGCCGTAGTACGGAGGTACCCCTAGGGGCGGTCCACCCCTCGGTGGAGATTTCTCAGGGGCCGGCCTCCGCCTTCGGACGCACCCGGGCTCCGCCCTCCCGCGCCGACCGGCTCAGGTGGGAAGCTGATCCCCGGCACTCGCGCAGGGGGCATCGACCGCAGGACTCAGGGGAGGAACCCGGGGTGGGCAGCACCAGACCCGCGACACCCGACACCGTACGGCCGGCCGGCCCGGCACGGCGCGGCCCCGTCGTCGCCGCGCTGATGCTGGCGATGGCGCTGGCCGCGCTGGACTCCACCATCGTCTCCACCGCCGTCCCGCAGATCGTCGGCGACCTCGGCGGCTTCTCCGTCTTCTCCTGGCTGTTCTCCGGCTATCTGCTCGCCGTCACCGTCACCCTCCCGGTGTACGGCAAGCTCTCCGACACCTTCGGCCGCAAACCCGTCCTGGTCGCGGGCGCCGTCCTGTTCCTGCTCGGCTCCCTGCTGTGCGCGCTCGCCTGGAACATGGGCGCCCTGATCGCCTTCCGGATCGTGCAGGGCCTGGGCGGCGGCGCCCTCCAGGGCACCGTGCAGACCCTCGCCGCCGACCTGTACCCGCTGAAGGAACGGCCGAAGATCCAGGCCCGGCTGTCCACCGTGTGGGCCCTGTCCGCGGTCGCCGGCCCCGGCCTGGGCGGGGTGCTGGCCGCGTACGCCGACTGGCGGTGGATCTTCCTGGTCAACCTGCCGGTCGGCGCGGTCGCCCTCTGGCTGATCGTCCGTCATCTGCACGAACCCGGACGGGAGGCGGCCGGCCCGCGCGCACCGGTGGACTGGGCGGGCGCGCTGGCCGTGTTCGGCTGCGGCGGCGCGCTGCTGACCGCGCTGGTGCAGGGCGGGGTCGCCTGGCCGTGGTGGTCGGCGCCCTCGCTGACGCTGTTCGGCACCGGCCTGGTCCTGCTGGTGGCCGTGGTGGTGATCGAACGCCGGGCGGCCGACCCGATCATGCCGGGCTGGGTGTGGCGGCGCCGGACCATCGCCGCGGTCAATCTCGCGCTGGGCGCGCTGGGGCTGCTGATGGTGGCGCCGACGGTGTTCCTGCCGACGTACGCGCAGTCCGTGCTGGGGCTGGCGCCGGTGGCGGCCGGGTTCGTGCTGTCGGTGTGGACGCTGAGCTGGCCGGTGTCGGCCGCGCTCAGCCAGCACGTCTACCGCAGGATCGGCTTCCGCGACACCGCCCTGCTGGGCATCGGCACGGCCACCCTGATCCTGCTGGCCTTCCCCTTCCTGCCGTACCCGGGCCACGCCTGGCAGCCGGCCGCGCTGATGCTGCTGCTCGGCGCGGCCCTCGGACTGTTCCAACTGCCGCTCATCGTGGGCGTGCAGTCGACGGTCGGCTGGTCGGAGCGGGGTACGGCCACGGCGTCGGTGCTGTTCTGCCGGCAGACCGGGCAGACGGCGGGCGCGGCCGTCTTCGGCGCCGTCGCCAACGGGGTGCTGGCCGCGCGGCTCGGCGGCGCGGGCGACCTGGACGCGGTGACCCGCGCGCTGGACTCCGGCACGGCCGGTGAGCCCTTCCGCCGCGCGATCGCCGACGCGGTGCACGCCGTCTACCTGGGCGCGGCGAGCGCGGCGGCCCTCGCCTTCCTGGTGCTGCTGGTGCTGGCGCCGCGCCGGTTCCCGGTGCTCACGAAGGACTGACTCCGGGTAGGGCGGGCCGGGCCCGCACAGGGCCCCTGCCCAAGGAAACGCCCCGGTGGCTGGCGTTCCGACCACTCCGCCCCGGGAAGACCTCCGCGTCCCCGGCCCCGCGAGTACCGTCCGTGGCTCCCCCCACCCTCCCCGCGGTCCGCCCCACCGGACCCGAGCCGCGCAAGGAGCCCCGGGATGTCCCACGACCCCCGCACATCGCACCGGCACCACCACCCGCCCCACGACTCCTCCCCGCCGTACCTCACCTACCCCTGGCAGCCCGGCCCGCCCCCGCCCCCACCGGCCGCGCCCCCGGCCCCCGCCCCGTACCGCAGGCCGCTCGGCCACCACCGGGACCTGCGGAATCTGCGCACCGCCTACCGCCGGCAGCGGCGGACGGCCACCTTCGCCGCGCTCGGCTACTTCCTGGTCTTCCTCGGCCTCGCCGCCTTCGCCCCGTCCTCACTGACCGGCACGGTCACCCCCGGCCTCTCCACCGGCCTGCTGCTCGCCCTGCTCCAGCTCCCCGTCACCTGGCTGGCCATCGCCCTGTACGAGCGCACCGCGCGCCGCCGGGTCGACCCCCTCGCGGACCGCATCCGCGCGGAGAGCGCCGGGGACGCGCACCGGGAGGCGGGACGGTGACCGGGTTCAGCGACGGCGCCCAGGCGATGGCGCTCGTGGGCTTCTCGGCCGTCGCCGCCGTCACCCTGCTGCTGTGCGTGATGACCGGACCGGACCGCGACGACCTGGCCGAGTTCTACACCGGCTACAGCTCCCTGTCGCCGATGCGCAACGGCCTGGCCATCGCCGGCGACTACATCTCCGCGGCGACCGTGCTGGGCACCGGCGGCGTGATCGCCCTGTTCGGCTTCGACGGGGTCGTGCTGGCCCTCAGTACCGCGCTCTCCCTGCTGCTGCTGATGTTCCTGATGGCCGAACCGCTGCGCAACGCGGGCCGGTTCACCATGGGCGACGTGCTGGCCCGGCAGACCCCCGGCCGCGGGGTGCGGATCACGGCGTGCGCGGTGACCATCGCCGCGCTGCTGCCGATGATGCTGGTGCAGCTCGCCGGCACCGGCCAGCTCATGTCGTTCCTGCTGGGCTTCAGCGGCGAGACCCTGCGGACCGGCTGCGTCATCGGCGTCGGCGCGCTGATGATCAGCTACGCGGCGATCGGCGGGATGAAGGGCACCGCCCTGATCCAGATCCTGAAGATCGTGATGCTGCTCGGGTCGGGCGCCGTCGTCACCGTCCTGCTGCTGTACCGCTTCCACTGGAACCCGGGCGCCCTCTTCGCCGCCGCCCGCAACAGCGGCGCGGGCCAGGCGTTCCTGCACCCCGGCCTGGAGTACGCCGCCGGACCCCGGCCCGGACTGGACATGCTCTCCTCCCAGTTGGCGGTGGTGCTGGGCGGCGCCTGCCTCCCGCACGTCACCATGCGCATGTACACCGCCGCCGGCGCCCGCCAGGCCCGCCGGTCGATGTCCTGGGCGGTCTCCCTGGTCGCCCTGTTCGTGCTGGTCGTCACCGTCGTCGGGTTCGGCGCGACCGCCCTGGTCGGCCGGGAGACGGTCGCCGCGACCGACGCGGCCGGCAACTCGGCGTACCTGCTGGGCTCCCGGGCCGCCTTCGGCACCGACGTGACCATGGTGGAGACCGTCCTGTTCACCACCGTCGGCACGGCGATGTTCCTCACCCTGCTCGCCTCGGTCGCCGGCATGATCCTGGCCTGCGCCAACTCCCTCGCCCACGACGTGTTCGCGCAGCGGGCCCGCGCGCTGTCACCCCGCCGGGAGATGACGCTGGCCCGGCTGTCCGCGGTGGCGGTCGGCATCCCCGCGATCGCCCTGGCCACGCTGGTGCAGCACCGCAGCCTCCAGCCGCTGGCCACGCTCTCCTTCTGCCTGGGCGCCTCCGCGCTCTGCCCCGCGCTGGTCTACAGCCTCTTCTGGCGCCGCTACACCCGTACCGGCCTGCTGTGCACGCTGATCGGCGGCAGCCTCGCGGTGTTCGCCCTGCTCCCGGGCACCAGCCTGGTCTCCGGCACCCCCGTCGCCGCCTTCCCCGACGCCGACTTCGCCTGGTTCCCGTTCACCACCACGGCCCTGGTCTCCGTCCCGGCCGGCTTCCTCGCGGGCTGGCTCGGCACCCTCGCCTCCGGCCGCCGCCGTACGGAGGAACAGCGCCGGAGGTACGAGGCGGGCGAGGCGGAGCTGCTGGCGGGGGCGGTACGGAGCGCGGGGTGAGGGGGCGGGCCCTTACGGTGCGGCCGGCCGGCGGCCGGGGCGAGGGGGCGGGGCCCCACGGTGCGGCCGGCCGGCGGCCGCGTCACTCCACGGCGCGGCCGGTCAGCGCGGTGATGCGGCTGCGGACCTGGTCCATCTGGGCCTGGACGACGTCCCACCGCTCACCGTGCTCGCGCAGCACCCGTTCCGTCTCCCGGGCGATCCGCTCGCCCCGGGCCCGGGCCTCGGCGACCAGCTCCGCCGACCGGGCGCGGGCCTCCTCCGGCAGCCGGCGGGCCCACTCCACGGTCTCGGCCAGCTCCTGCTCGGCCACGGCCACCGCCCCCTCGGCCCGCGCCACCGCCTCCGCCTCCCACGCCTCCAGCGCGGCCACCCGCTCCGCCTCCTCGGCCTCCGCCGCCGCCCACCGCGCCGCGTGCTCGCGGGCCTGCTCGGCGAGGAGCGCGGAGGTACGCCGCCGCACCTCGCGCAGCGCGGCCAGCGCCTCGCCGCGCCCGGCCCGGACCTCGCGCCGGGCCCCGACCCGCTCCTCGTCGGCCTCGGCGCGCGCCGCGAGCAGCCGCTGCCGGGCGTGTTCGTCGGCGTCGGCACGTACCGCGTCGGCATGCGCCCGCGCGGCCTCATCGACGCCGGCGGCGAAGGCGCGCGCCTGCTGTTCCACCCCGGCGGCGTACGCCCGCGCCTCCTCCCGCAGGGCCGCGGCCTCCTCCCGCGCCAACCGGAAGAACCGCTGGGCCCGTTCGCCCAGCTCCGCGTAGTCCTGCGGGGCGAGCCCGGCCACCACCTCCCGCAGAGCGGCCAGTTCCTCGGCCATCTCCCGGGCCAGCACGGTGAGCCGGGCGGCCCGCTCCCAGGCGGCGTCCCGCTCCTGGGAGAGGGCCGCGGCACACGCCTCGACCTGCTCGGGACGGTAACCGCGCCCCCGTACGGTCCCGAAACCGCGGGGCGGCACCGGCGCGCTGCTCATACGGAAACCCCTGTTCGCCCGATCCGTCCGTCTTACGTAGTTATTTTTCGGACTTAACGGACTTTAAGGATCAGGGGGGATGTTCGCGGCGCGACACTCCGCACGCCTACACGCACACGTACACGTACACCTACACGTACAGGAGGAGGGGCCGGCCCCGGCCCCTCCTCCTGTACGTCAGTTACGCCCGGGTCACCGGGTCACAGCAACCCGTCCCACATCTGCTCCAGCAGCACCGACCACCAGCTCTCCGGCGACCCCAGCGCCGCCGCGTCCAGCGCGGCCAACTGCGCCTGGAAGTCGACGGTCCAGCGGCCCGCCTGCTCCTGGTTCAGGCCGTACCGCAGCCGCCACATCCGGCCCAGCAGCGCCAGGCAGCGCGCGAACTCCGGCAGCCCGGTGTTCACGAACTGCGGCGGCACCGGCGCCCCGCCCGGCCCGGCCTCCACCGGCACGGCCACGATGTTCGCCGTGCCGTACTGCACACAGATCGCCTTGCCGAAGTCACTGCCGACGACCAGGTACGAACCCGCGTCCGGGGCCGGCTGCACCCCGCGCTCGGCGGCCAGTTCCGCCAGCGTCGGCACCGGACGGCCCGGCTGGGCCTGCGCCCAGAAGAACGGGCCCATGTCCAGCGGCAGTCCCGCCGCCACCAGGGTGTGCGCCACGATCGGCGGCACGCCCTGCCGGTCCACCGCCGCCTGCTCGAACCGGAACACCCCCGGCCCGAACGCCCCGGCCAGCTCCTGCCCGACGACCTCCGGCGGCACCGGCGGCGCGGGCGGCACCGGCGGCAGCGGCGCGCGCACCGGCGCCGGACGCGCGGGACCGTCGGCGACCTGATGCAACTCGCCCTGGTGCGCGAGAAGTTCCCGCATCCCCTGCTGACGGCTCGCGTGATCCGTGCCGTACGGGGCGATCGAGGTGATCCGCGCCTGCGGCCACTGCTCACGGATCATCCGTGCGCAGTACGCGCCCGGCAGCTCGCAGGACTCCAGCTCCGTGTGCAGCTCCAGGACCTGGTCCGGGGGCACGTTCATGGCCCGCAGCTCGTGGAAGATCTGCCACTCCGGATGCGGGGTGCCCGGCGCGGAACGCCGGATCACCTGCTGCTCGGACCCGTCGTGCGCCCGGTACCGCAACACGGCCTGATAACCGGGCCCGACGGTCGGCTGCCCCGGCACCTGCGGCGGATATCCGTACGCCGGGGGCATTCCCGGGGGCGGTACGGCCCCCGGCTGCGGGGCGGCACCCGGCGGCACGGCACCGAAGGGGGGTGCGGCCGGCGGGGGTACGGACCCGGGGGGCGGCGGTACGGCGCCGTGGGGCGGCGGTACGGCGCCGGGGGCGCCCGCGGGGGGCGTGGCCAGCACGGTCGCCGCGTGGTGCACGCCGTCCTGCCCGGGGGGCACGGCACCGGGAGCGCCCGGGGGCTTGGGGGCGCCGGGTACGCCAGGGGTTCCCGGCGCGGGGGGAGTTGCGGGGGCGCCGGGCGGACCCGGCGGGGGCGGCGTGGTGCCCGGACGGCCGGGATCGGCCAGCACCGTCGCGGCATGGTGGACGCCACCCGGGGGTGTCCCGGGCGGACCGGAGGGGCCGGGACCGTCCGCGCCGCCGAGGGGCGATGCGAGCTGCGTCGGCACGTAACCGCCCGGCGCGGAGGCCGGCGGCGGAGGCGTACTCCCGGGCCGCACCCCCGGCGGCACGCTCGGCGGCGCGCTCGGCGGAGGCGGCGTCGACACGCCCCCGCCCCGCTGCGGCGAGGGCGACGCCTTGCTGGTCGCGGCGTCGGCGATGTCCCCGGCGTGCGGCGCGAGCGGCCGCTCGGACGCACCCGGCACGGGCGCCCCGGGCGACGCACCCGGCACGGACGGCGCACTCGGCACGGACGGCGTACCCGGCACGGGCGACCCGGGCGGCGTACCCGGCACGGGCGGCGCACCCGGCACAGGCGGCGCACCCGGCGCCTCCGTCGACCCCACCGCCGGCGCCTCCGTCGTCGGCGGAAGCCCGCTCCCGCCCGACATCAGTGCCGTCTCGGCGTCCGGCGCCGCCGTCGCCTCCTCGGTCAGCGGCGGCGCGAACACCGTCTCGGGCAGGGGTACGGAACGGTCGTCACCGTCGTCCGCGGTGGTGTCGGTCCCGGCCCACGGCGTGGCCCCGGCCGGCGCCCCCGGCACCGCCCCGTCACCCCCACCGGCCCCCGGCATCGGCGCCTTCGCGCCCTCACCCCGGCGGCTGTCCGGGATACCCAGCTTGTCCGCCGCCTCCTGCAACCACTCCGGAGGACTCAGCAGGAACGACGTCTGGTTGAGGTCGACCCGCGCGGGAGCGGCGGGCACCGCGTCCGGTTCCGCGTCGGTACGGCCGTACTCCTCCTCGTACCGGCGGATCACCTCGCCCACCGGCAGCGACGGCCACAGCGTCGCCTCCCCGCTGTCCCGGGCGATGACCAGCTTCTGACCGCCCCCGTCCGAGCGCGGCCCCTCCGCCCGGTCCTCGGCCCAGACCACGAACCCCAGCCCGAACTCCCGTACCCGCACCTCACGGTGCTGGTACGCCGGCACCTCGCCGTTGATCCATTCCTCCGCGCGCTCCTGCGCCTGCGCGAACGTCACCATCAGTCAGCTCACTCCCCGGACACCGGAACGGACCGCGCGAACCCGCCGTCCACCATCAGGTTCGCCACCGTCTCCAGCTCCGGCGGCGAACCCGCCAGCCGGGACAGGAACGCGTCGAAGTCCTCACCGCACGGCATCAGCAACCGCTCCACCCGCTCCGCCGGCGACCACGCCGGATCGACGTCCCGCGCGTCGTCGTACGCGCAGAACCACACCGAACCGGTCCGCTCGCCCTTCACCTTCACCGCCAGCAGCCCGCCCTGCACGAAGGCCACCCCCAGGTAGTCCTTGGTCAGGTGGTCGCGCAGGCACTTGTTGACGTACACCAGGTCGTTGACCGCCGCCTCCTCACGCACCGTGAAGAACGGCTGGTCGATCAGCAGCCCCAGCTCCGCGTCCAGCGCCGTCCCCACCGGCGCGCACCCGCCCGCCGCCTTCAGGAACGACCGGTACGCCCCCGGCAGCCGGTACCCGAGGTCCTCCTCGACCCCCAGCACCTGCTGCTCCGACACCGCCACCCCCGACTTCGGCAGCCGGAAGTGCGCCGGCCGGGTCTCCCGCAACGGCCGCGTCCCCCGCTTGCCCTGGTCCACCCGGGCCGTCGCGATCCCGCCGTGGTGCCGCAGCAGCGCCTTCACCTCGACCGGCACCAGCTCCAGCCGCCGCGTGCCCGCCACGTGGTGCCACGTCCAGTTGTGCGGCGTCGCCACCGCGGGCACCGTGTCCCACAGCGGATGCCCCGCCGCCGACAGCGCCGCGTTCGCCGACACGTAGTCCGTCAGCCGCAGTTCGTCGACACCGAACCCCTCCGGCGGGTCCGCGATCTCGGCCGCCGCCCGCGCGTACGGAGAGAAGTCCGGGAACCCGGCCCCGTCGACCCGCACCCCTCGCGGATGACGGGCCGCCCGCACCGGATCCGGGAAGTGCACGACCTGTCCGGCATAGGCCGCGTTCGGCGGCGCGGCCTGCTGCCCGAGCCGACCTGTCGTCATGGCGGTTGCCCCCTGCGGCGTGAAGTCCGTACGGACTGTCCTGTCGGTCCAACTGACCCTGTCTGGATCACCGCCCGATCGCGGTGCCGACAGCCTATGCGGTACGACGACACCGGTCACCGGCACCGGGACCGGCCCCGCCACCACCGTGACCAGCCGTCACCCCGCCGTGACGGATCGCCCATGAGCGGGCGTGTCGCCCCGCCCCAGCTTCCCCAGCGCCCGCGCCGTTTGGCACTCTGTGACCACCGGGGGGATGCTCAGGAGGGGATGATGATCATGAGTGCGACGCAGACGGGACCCAAGCCGAGCCGGTCCGACGACCCCCGCACCGGCGACCCCCGCGTCAACTGGAGCAGCGCCGACATCCTGACCACCCCCGCCCTGCGCCACCGCCGCGACGGCATACTCCCCACCGTCGCCGCCGCCCTCTCCGTCCGCGGCACCACCCTCACCGGCACCGCCGCCCGCGGCGACACCCCGCCGCCGCTGCACCCCCTGGTCCGCGACTTCCTCGACGCCCTCACCAGCGGACAACGCGACCGCTTCACCGGCCGCTGCGCCGAGACCATCCTCATCTCCCGGCACATCACCGCCGCCGACGCCGCCCGCAGCAAACGCGCCGCCCGCCGCCCCATGACCAACGGCGAGGCCCGCAAAGCCCTCAAACACGCCAAGCTCACCGCCCGCCGCATCCGCGAGGACGGCGACCCCCTCCACGGCACCTTCGCCGCCCCCTGCCGCGCCTGCACCGCCCTCGCCGCCCACTTCGGCGTCCGCGTCGTCGACCCCACGGCCACGGACGGCTGACCACCCCGCCCACCGGCACGCACCACACCCCCCGGACGACGAACGAAGGCCGATGCACGCCCCCGACCGCACCTCCACCACCCGGTTCCCCGTCCCCGTCGACGCCGCCCTGCGCGACGCCGGCTGGCAGCCCGGACGCTGGGACATCAAACAGGCCGAGATCTGGGCCGACGCCCTGCGCGCGCACACCTCACCGGCCGGCCACCGGCACACCGTCTTCCCCGCCGCCGTCGAAGCCTGGGCCGAGTTCGGCGGCCTGCACATCACCCCCACCGGGCCCGGCCGCCAAGTCGCCCCCGCCACCCTCCACCTCGACCCGCTGCACGGCCTCCACCTGGCCCGCACCCTCGGCGACCTCGGCCGCGCCCTGGGCACCGAGGTCTGCCCCCTCGGCGCCGAGACCGACACCCAGGCCCTCATCGCCATCGACACCGGCAGCCGCGTCTACGCCCTCGACCACACCGGCGACTGGTACCTCGGCCCCGACCTCGACCACGCCCTGACCACCCTCATCACCGGCACGGAACCACCTCGCCTCACCGCCAACTGAGCGTCCAGGCGGGCCGGGCGGTCACGGCTGCCAGACCGTCAGGCCGGTCGGGGCGTCACGCCGGTCGGGCGGTCACGTAGGTCGGGCGTCACACAGGTCGGGCGGTCACGCAGGTCGGGCCGTCACGCAGGTCACACGGTCACGCAGGTCACGCAGGTCACGCAGGTCACGCAGGTCACGCAGGTCAGACGGTCACGCGGCCACGCAGGTCAGAGGGCCACGCAGGTCACGCCGCCCGCGGCGCCGACGGAATCACCGCCGACACCCGGAAACCCCCCGCGTCCGTCGGCCCCGACACGAACACCCCGCCCAGCGCCGACACCCGCTCCTTCATCCCCACCAGCCCATTGCCCCCCGACGGCAACCGCGCCGACGACGCCGACCCCGGCTCCGGCGGCGGCTCGTTCTCCACCTGCATCGCGATCTCCGACGCCCGATGCGCCAACCGCACATACGTCTTCGCCCCCGACGCATGCTTGTGCACGTTCGTCAGCGCCTCCTGCACCACCCGGAACGCCGTCTGCTCCACCTCCGGCGGATACGGCCGCGCCCGGCCCTCCACCGACAGATCCACCACCATCCCCGCCGCCGCCGACTGCCCGATCAACTCGTCCAGCCCCGACAACGACGGCCCCTCACCCTCGTCCAGCACCGCCCGCGAAGCCGCCGCCGCGGCCGCCGCCCCCACCGCCGCCAACGGCACCGACGCCCGCTCCCGACGCTCCTCGCTGCCGCTGCGCAGCACCCCCAGCATCTCCCGCAACTCCGTCAGCGCCTGCCGCCCCATGTCCCCCACCAGCGCCGCGTTCTTCACCGCCTTCTCCGGATCCTTCCGCGCCACCGCCTGCAACGCCGCCGCGTGCACCACCATCAGACTCACCCGGTGCGCGACCACGTCGTGCATCTCCCGCGCGATCCGGGTCCGCTCCTCGTTCCGCGCCCACTCGGCCCGCTCCTCCGCCCGCTCCGCCAGCAACTGCAACTCCCGCTCCAGCGAATCCGCCCGCTCCCGCAGACTCTCCATCAGCCGCCGCCGCGCCCCGACGTACATCCCCAGCAGCACCGGCGGAGCGGTCAGCCCCAGCGAGATCGTGATCGCGGCGAACGGGATGAACCAGTCCCCGATCCCCAGATCCCCCCGCGCCATGTCCTGCCGCACCCGCACGAACGTCACGATCATCGAACCCAGCAGCGACATCCCCGCCAGCGCCCCGATGATCCGCCGCGGCAGCTCACACGCGGCCAGCGTGTAGAGCCCCACCACGGCCATCAGGAAACCCATCTGCGCCGGCGTGACGGCGATCGCCACCAGCACCACCGCGATCGGCCACTTCCGCCGCACCACCAGCACGGCACCCGCCAGCGCCCCGAAGACGACCCCCGCCGCCCACGGCACCCCGGCATCCGCGGCGAACGAGATCCCCTCCACCGCGCACTCCAGCGCCGACACCGCGGCCAGGCTCACATCGAGCACCGCACCGCGCCGCCGCTCCCACCACCAAGGCCCACCCCGGGCCGGTACGTGGTCTTCCCCCGTCGTGGTCATGCCTCCAGCCTACGGGCGCGAGCCGCCCCGGTTCCGGGGACTTTCCGCCGCCTGACACCGCACCACGGACGGTGACGGAACGGTAGCGATACGACGCGATATCCCTCGAACGAAGGAACCGAACATCATCCATCCCCGGAACCTGCCATTCCGCCCGGACGGTATACCCATGGCACTCAAGGACGACCTGCGCGCCAGGGCCCGGGAACTACGGCTCCAGGGCTGGACCTACGACCGCATCCAGATGGAACTGGGCTGCAGCAAGAGTTCCGTCTCCCTGTGGGTGCGAGACCTTCCCGCACCGGAGCGCCGGTCGCGGACGCGCGAAGAGTCCTCGGCGATCGCCAAGAAGGGCTGGCAGGCGAGACTCCGCGTACGCGAGGAAGAGCGGCAACGGACGAGACAGCGGGCGGAAGAGGAGACGCGCGGCATGTCCGATCGCGAACTCTTCTTCGCCGGCGTCGCCCTGTACTGGGCGGAAGGCTCCAAGAGCAAGCCGTACAGCCGCCGTGAACGGGTGACCTTCGTGAACAGCGACCCCAACGTCATCTCGGTGTTCCTGGCATGGCTGGCGCTGCTGGAAGTCGACCCGGCGAGCCTCCGGTTCGCCGTACAGATCCATGAGACCGCCGACGTGGCGGCCGCCGAGGCGTTCTGGGCGGACCATGTGGGCATCAAGAGCGACGACCTGCTGAAAACGAGCCTCAAGCGCCACAACCCGACCACCAATCGGAAGAACACCGACCAGGAGTACCGAGGCTGCCTACGCGTCGACGTGCGCGACGGAGCAGAGTTGTACCGTCGCATCGAGGGCTGGTGGTACGGCATAGTAGGAGCTGCTGTCATCGCGTCCGATCTTCGAAATCGGACATAGCGGTAATCCCGGGTCGTCTAAGGGCAAGACGTCAGATTTTGGTTCTGATCATGGGGGTTCGAGTCCTCCCCCGGGAGCACATGCCGGGTTCGGGTCCTGACTGGGTGACAGCCCCGTCAGGGCCCGCACTCATGTCCCCCTCACTACCCCCCGGTATCCTGCGGATGTCCACCCCTCCCCATGAAGCCGAAGGGCATCCCGTGAGCGTCAACCGCCCGGCAGCCGTCGTCGTCCTCGCCGCGGGTGAGGGCACCCGTATGAAGTCGGCCACCCCGAAGGTCCTGCACGACATCTGCGGCCGTTCCCTGGTGGGTCATGTGCTCGCCGCCGCCGGAGAACTGGAGCCCGAGCACCTGGTCGTCGTCGTGGGTCACGCCCGCGAGCAGGTCACCGCGCATCTGGCCGAGGTCGCCCCCGCGGTCCGTACCGCCGTGCAGGAGCGGCAGAACGGCACCGGGCACGCCGTGCGGATGGGGCTGGAGGCGCTGGGCGGGGCGGTCGACGGGACCGTGGTCGTGGTCTGCGGGGACACTCCGCTGCTGACCGGCGGGACGCTGACGGCCCTGGCCGCCACCCACGCCGCGGACGGCAACGCGGTGACCGTGCTGACCGCCGAGGTGCCGGACGCGACCGGTTACGGCCGGATCGTGCGGGACGGCACCGGTGCGGTGACGGCGATCGTGGAGCACAAGGACGCGACCGAGGAGCAGCGGGCGGTCCGGGAGATCAATTCGGGGGTGTTCGCCTTCGACGGGCAGTTGCTCGCGGACGCGCTGGGGAAGGTGCGGACGGACAACAGCCAGGGTGAGGAGTACCTCACGGACGTGCTCGGGATCCTGCGGGAGGCGGGGCACCGGGTGGGGGCGTGCGTGGCGGTGGATCACCGGGAGATCGTGGGGATCAACAACCGGGTGCAGCTCGCCGAGGCGCGGCGGATCCTGAACGACCGGTTGCTGACGCGGGCGATGCTGGCCGGGGTGACGGTGGTGGATCCCGCGACGACGTGGGTCGATGTGACGGTGACGTTCGAGCAGGACGTGGTGGTGCATCCGGGGACGCAGTTGCACGGGGCGACGCATCTGGCGGCGGGCGCGGAGGTCGGGCCGAACGCGCGGCTGACGGACACCCGGGTGGGGGCGGGCGCGCGGGTGGACAACACCGTGGCGCTGGGTGCGGAGGTCGGCGCGGAGGCGAGTGTGGGTCCGTACGCGTATCTGCGGCCGGGGACGAGGCTGGGTGTCCGGGGCAAGATCGGTACGTATGTGGAGACGAAGAACGCGTCGATCGGTGAGGGGACGAAGGTGCCGCACCTGTCGTACGTGGGGGACGCGACGATCGGTGACTTCACGAACATCGGGGCCGCGAGTGTGTTCGTGAACTATGACGGGGAGCACAAGCATCACACGACCGTCGGCTCGCACTGCAAGACGGGTTCGGACAACATGTTTGTGGCTCCTGTCACGGTCGGGGACGGTGCGTACACCGCCGCCGGCTCGGTGATCACCAAGGATGTGCCGCCCGGTTCGCTGGCCGTGGCCCGTGGCCAGCAGCGGAATATCGAGGGTTGGGTGGCTCGTAAGCGTCCTGGGAGCGCGGCGGCGAAGGCCGCCGAGGAGGCGGTCAGGGAGTCGGGCGGCGAAGGCTGACCGGAAACCGGTGCGCCGAAGTCGTCGTACCGTGATAAGTGCACACCCGCACCCTTACCAGCCGGGACGTCCGCTCCGTACCGGCTGAAAGACCTCTGAGGAGACAGTGCTGTGACCGGGATCAAGACGACCGGCGAGAAGAAGATGATGTTCTTCTCCGGCCGCGCCCACCCCGAGCTTGCCGAGGAGGTCGCCCACGAGCTGGGTGTCGGGGTCGTCCCGACGAGGGCCTTCGACTTCGCCAATGGCGAGATCTATGTGCGTTACCAGGAGTCCGCGCGGGGCGCGGACTGCTTCCTGATCCAGAGCCACACGGCTCCGATCAACAAGTGGATCATGGAGCAGTTGATCATGATCGACGCGCTGAAGCGCGCGTCGGCCCGCTCCATCACGGTCATCGTGCCGTTCTACGGTTACGCGCGGCAGGACAAGAAGCACCGGGGGCGTGAACCGATCTCGGCGCGTCTGGTGGCGGATCTGATGAAGACGGCGGGTGCGGACCGCATCCTGGCGGTGGATCTGCACACGGACCAGATCCAGGGCTTCTTCGACGGGCCGGTGGATCACCTGTTCGCGCTGCCGCTGCTGGCGGACTACGTGGGCGCGAAGGTGGACCGGTCGAAGCTGACGGTGGTGTCTCCGGACGCGGGCCGGGTGCGGGTCGCGGACCGGTGGTGCGACCGGCTGGGCGCGCCGCTGGCGATCGTGCACAAGCGGCGGGACAAGGACGTGGCGAATCAGGTCACCGTGCACGAGGTCGTGGGTGATGTGAAGGGCCGGATCTGTGTCCTGGTGGACGACATGATCGACACGGGTGGCACGATCTGCGCCGCGGCGGACGCGTTGTTCGCGCACGGTGCGGAGGACGTCATCGTGACGGCGACGCACGGTGTGCTGTCGGGTCCGGCGGCGGACCGGTTGAAGAACTCGAAGGTGAGCGAGTTCGTGTTCACCAATACGCTGCCGACGCCGAGCGAGCTGGAGCTGGACAAGATCACGGTGCTGTCGATCGCGCCGACGATCGCGCGTGCGGTGCGTGAGGTGTTCGAGGACGGTTCGGTGACGAGCCTGTTCGACGAGCAGTAATCGTTGATCGTTTTGGGTGCGGCCTTCCGTGCCGAGTAGACTGCTGGAGTTGCTCGGCGAGGGAGGCCGCACTCGTGTGTTCGCGGGTGGGCTGTCCGTTATCGACGCGCTCTTCGTAGCAGGCCGTTCGTGGCCGGGTGACCACGTCCGTTCCTAGTTTCCTACGAGGAGTGATCATGTCCGAGGTGAAGATCTCCGCCGAGACGCGTACCGAGTTCGGCAAGGGTGCCGCTCGTCGCATCCGTCGTGCCGACAAGGTTCCCGGTGTGCTGTACGGCCACGGTTCCGACCCGATCCACCTGACCTTCCCGGGTCACGAGCTGCTGCTGGCGCTGCGTACGCCGAACGTGCTGATCGCGCTGGACATCGACGGCAAGAGCACCGAGCTGGCGATTCCGAAGTCGGTGCAGCGTGACCCGCTGAAGGGTTTCCTGGAGCACGTGGACCTGCAGTTGGTGCAGCGCGGCGAGACGGTGGCCGTCGAGGTGCCGGTGCAGGCCGAGGGTGAGCTGGCGCCGGGTGGCTACCTGCTGGAGCACGTGCTGAACGCGCTGCCGATCGAGGCCGAGGCGACGCACCTGCCCGAGTCGGTCACGGTGTCCGTGGAGGGCCTGGCGGCCGGTGCCTCGGTGCTGGCGAAGGACATCACGCTGCCGTCCGGTGCCAAGCTGGCCGTGGACGGGGAGACCGTGGTGCTGCAGGTCGTGGCCGCGCAGGCGGAGGAGTCCGCGGGTGAGGGCGAGGCCGAGGGCGACGAGGCCGCGGAGGGCTGAGTCCCGTAGGCACCCTGTGGTCAGCCGCTGTTCCCTTCGGGGGGCAGCGGCTGGCGCGTATGTGAGGAGAGGTGGACGTGACGACCGATTCTGGTGCCCCCTGGCTGATCGCGGGGCTGGGCAATCCGGGGCCGGAGTACGCCGGGAACCGGCACAACGTCGGTTTCATGGTGGTGGATCTGCTGGCCGGGCGGATGGGGGCGCGGTTCAAGCGGCACGGCAAGGCGCAGGCGCAGGTGGTGGAGGGCCGGGTGGGTCCGCCGGGGCCGGCGGGGCGGCGGGTGGTGCTGGTGAAGCCGATGTCGTACATGAATCTGTCGGGTGGGCCGGTGACGGCGCTGCGGGACTTCTACAAGGTGCCGACGGCTCGGGTGGTGGCGGTGCACGACGAGTTGGACATCGACTTCGGGGTGCTGCGGCTGAAGCTGGGCGGTGGGGACAACGGGCACAACGGGCTGAAGTCGATGACGAAGGCGATGGGGGCGGAGTACCACCGGGTGCGGTGCGGGATCGGCCGGCCGCCGGGGCGGATGCCGGTGGCGGATTTCGTGCTGAAGGACTTCTCGTCGGCGGAGCGCAAGGAGCTGGACTGGTTCGTGGACCGGGCGGCGGACGCGGTGGAGTGTCTGGTGACGGAGGGGCTGGAGCGGGCGCAGGGGTCGTACAACTCCTGACGTTTCCGGTCTCTGTGCGCAGTGAAGTTGACCGGTGGTGGAGGCATGGCCAAGGATCGCGGCCATGCCTTCTGCGGTGGTGTCGTTCGGGCGGGTCCTGGTGATGGGGACGGTCGCCGTGCTGGTCCTGATCGCCGGTGTGTGGGCGTCGTGGGGGTCGGCGCAGCACGTGATGCTGACCAAGGGGCGGGAGCGGGGCACGGTCGAGGTGACGCGGTGCGGCGGGGGGACGTGTGCGGGGCCGTTCACGCCGGGGTCGGTGGGGGCGCGGGCGCGGGCCCGGGTGGTGCTGGAGGATTCGGTCGCGGTGGCGCAGGGGCGGTCGTATCCGGTGGTGCTGAAGCCGGGCGGTGACGAGGCGGTGCGGTCGGGTGCGGCGGGGGTGCTGTACGCGTGGGTGCCGCTGGGCGGTGCGCTGCTGCTGGCGTCGGTGGTGGTGGCGGGCGGGCTGCGGCGGACGCGGGCGGCGTGGGTGCTGGCGGGGGCGGGGGCGGTGCTGGTGACGGCGGCTTTCGTGGCGGTATGACGGGCGATGCCCCCGGCCGGTGTGCGGCGCGGGGGCATCGTGCTGGTCGCGGGTGTGGTCAGCCGGTGTTGCGCAGGCCGGCGGCGACGCCGTTGACGGTGAGGAGCAGGGCGCGGGCGAGCAGCGGGTCGGGGTCGGTGCCGGCCGCGGCGGCGTCGCGCTGGCGCTTGAGCAGGGCGACCTGGAGGTAGGAGATCGGGTCGAGGTAGGCGTCGCGGATGCTGAAGGTCTGCTTCAGCACCGGCTGGGCGTCGAGGAGTTCGTTCTCTCCGGTGACGCGGAGGACCTCGGCGACGGTGAGTTCGTGTTCGGCCTTGATGGTGTCGAAGACGTGCTTGAGTTCGTCGGGGACGAGGGTGTCGACGTAGTGCTGGGCGATCCTGAGGTCGGTCTTGGCGAGGGTCATCTCGACGTTGGAGATGAAGTTCCGGAAGAAGTGCCACTGCTGGTGCATCTCGTCCAGGACGGTGTCGAGGCCGGCCTCGCGCAGGGCCTTGAGGCCGGAGCCGACGCCGAACCAGCCGGGGACGATCTGCCGGGACTGGGTCCAGCCGAACACCCAGGGGATGGCGCGCAGTCCGTCGAGGGAGACGCCGGAGCCGGGGCGGCGGGAGGGCCGGGAGCCCAGGTGCAGGTCGGCGAGCTGGTCGACGGGGGTGGAGGCGAGGAAGTACGCCGGGAGGTCGGGGTCCTCGACGAGCCCCCGGTAGGCGGTGTGGGCGGCGTCGGAGACGACGTCCATGGCGGCGTCCCAGCGGGCGAGGGCCTCGTCGGACTGGCGGGGGGCGGTGTGCAGGGCGGATGCCTGGAGGGTGGCGGCGACGGTGAGTTCGAGGTTCTCGCGGGCCAGGGACGGGATGAGGTACTTGTCGGAGATGACCTCGCCCTGTTCGGTGACCTTGATCTCGCCTTCCAGGGTGCCCCAGGGCTGGGCGAGGATGGCGTCGTGGGAGGGGCCGCCGCCGCGGCCGACGGTGCCGCCGCGGCCGTGGAAGAGGCGCAGCCGGACGCCGTAGCGGTGGGCGACGTCGCGCAGCCGGCGCTGGGCGCGGTGGATCTCCCACTGGCTGGTGGTGATGCCGCCGAACTTGGAGGAGTCGGAGTAGCCGAGCATGACCTCCTGGACGTCGCCGCGCAGGGCGACCAGGCGCCGGTAGGAGGGGTCGGAGAGCAGGTCCTCCAGGATGGTGTCGGCGGCCTTGAGTTCGTCGGTGGTCTCCAGCAGCGGCACGATGCCGATCTTGGCCCAGCCGGCGTGCAGGTCGATCAGGCCGGCCTCGCGGGCGAGGACGGCGGCGGCGAAGACGTCGTCGGCGCCCTGGCACATGGAGATGATGTAGGACTCGATGACCTCGGGTCCGAAGACCTCCAGGGCGCGCTTGACGGTCTGGAAGACGCCGAGGGTCTTGGTGCCGGCCGCGTCGACGGGTGCGGGGGTGGGGGCGAGGGGGCGGCGGGAGCGGAGCTCCTTGGCGAGGAGCTTGGCGCGGTACTCGCGGGGCATGTCGGCGTAGCGCCAGGATTCCTCGCCGAGCCGGTCGAACAACTGGCCGAGGGCGTGGTGGTGGGCGTCGGCGTGTTCGCGGACGTCCATGGTGGCGAGCTGGAGGCCGAAGGCGGCCAGGGTGCGGATGGTGCGGGCGAGGCGGCCGTCGGCGAACAGGCCGCCGCGGTGGGCGCGCAGTGAGGTCTGCAGCAGGCGCAGGTCGTCGAGGAGTTCGGCGGTGCCGAGGTAGTCGCGGCCCTCTTCGTGCGGGGTGTTCTTCGCCAGCCGGGTCTTGGTGTTCTCCAGCTTCTGGCGGATGGCGGTGGCCTTGAGCCGGTAGGGCTCCTCGGCGTTGAGCCGCTTGTAGCGGGGGCTGATCTCGGGCAGCCGGTCGAGGTCGGCGGTCAGGGAGTCCAGGAGTTCCTGGGTGGCGCCGGTGTAGCGGATGGAGTTGGAGAGCAGGCCGCGCAGTTCGTCGATCGTCTCCAGGGCGTCGTTGATGCCGTGTTCGTGCTGGAGGATGAGGACGTCCCAGGTCACTTCGGGGGTGACGTTGGGGTTGCCGTCGCGGTCGCCGCCGATCCAGGTGCCGAAGGTGAGCGGCCGGGTGTCGTCGGGGAGCTTGACGCCGACCCGCTCCAGCTCGGCGGTGAGGTCCTCCAGGACGTCGCCGACGGCGCCGGCGTGCAGTTCGTCCAGGTAGTAGATGGCGTTGCGGGCCTCGTCGGCGGGCTCGGGGCGGACCACCCGCAGTTCGTCGGTCTGCCAGACCAGGTCGATGTTCTCGGCCAGCCGGGTGTCCAGGCGGCGCCGGTCGCTCTCGATCACCGGGGTGTCGAGGAGGGCGGCGATCCGGCGCAGCTTGTTCAGCACCGAGCGGCGGGCGGCCTCGGTGGGGTGGGCGGTGAAGACGGGCCGGACGTTGAGGTTGGCGACCGTCTGGCGCAGGTGCTCGGGGTCGGCGTCCTTGAGCCGGTCGGCGGTACGGGCGAGCAGCCCGCCCTCGGCGGCCCGGCGGGCGCGCAGTTCGCGGCCGCGGTGCACCTGCTCGGTGACGTTGGCCAGGTGGAAGTAGGTGGAGAAGGCGCGGACCAGCTTGGCCGCGGTCTTCAGTTCGGTGCCGCGCAGCAGCTCCGCGGCGGCCTCGCCGTCCTCGCGGGTGAGGCGGCGTACCTTTTCGACGAGTTCCAGCAGTTCCGGGCCTTCTTGCCGGACGAGGGTCTCTCCGAGGAGATCGCCCAGCCGGCGGATGTCGGCGCGCAGTTCACTGCTGCTCGTCGTGGTCTGGTCGTCGGCACTGCTCACAGGTGCGGCTCCTTGCAGTGTTGAAGCTCGTCTGGGAGGGAACCCGGACGAGCGTCTCGCGCGGCGGGTGCCGCTTACGGGGCCGGGCGTCCGGGAAAGAGTCAGAGCGGACCGCGCTGTCCGACCGACTCCCAGGATAGGTGTCCACCGGGACGCGCAGGCTCAGGGGCTCTTGCCGCGGGGCTACGCACTGCCATACTTACGTCGCCGTAGGTTACGGAACCGTAGGAAAACGGTTGCGGGTCCGCGGCCCGGCACCACTGTCTCTGCCCTCGACCCCCCAGGGGACGCGCATGACCATGAGTTCCGATGTGATTCCGGGTGCACCGAAGACACCGGACGACTCCTCCGTACCCTCCGCGACGCTCGGTGGTGAGCAGAAGCGGTCGATCGAGCAGATCACGCTGCTGCTGTTCATCACCGTGCCGTTCCTGGCCCTGGTGGCGGCGGTGCCGCTGGCCTGGGGCTGGGGCGTGAGCTGGCTGGATCTCGGCCTGCTGGTCTTCTTCTACTTCCTCGGCTGCCACGGCATCACGATCGGTTTCCACCGTCATTTCACCCATGGGTCGTTCAAGGCGAAACGGCCGTTGAAGATCGCGTTGGCGATCGCGGGGTCGATGGCGGTCGAGGGGCCGCTGGTGCGCTGGGTGGCCGATCACCGCAAGCACCACAAGTTCTCCGACGCGGAGGGCGACCCGCATTCGCCCTGGCGGTACGGGGAGACGGTCCCGGCGCTGCTGAAGGGCCTGTGGTGGGCGCATCTCGGCTGGATGTTCGACGAGGAGCAGACGCCGCAGGACAAGTACGCACCGGATCTGATCAAGGACCCGGCGCTGCGGGCGATCTCCCGGCAGTTCGTGCTGTGGACGGCGGTGTCGCTGGCGCTGCCGGCGCTGATCGGCGGTCTGGTGACGATGTCCTGGTGGGGCGCGTTCACCGCGTTCTTCTGGGGTTCACTCGTCCGGGTGGCGCTGCTGCATCACGTGACGTGGTCGATCAACTCGATCTGCCACGCGGTGGGCAAGCGGCCGTTCAAGTCGCGGGACCGGTCGGGCAACGTGTGGTGGCTGGCGGTGCTGTCCTGCGGGGAGTCCTGGCACAACCTGCACCACGCCGACCCGACCTCGGCGCGGCACGGGGTGGAGCGGGGCCAGCTCGACTCCTCGGCGCGGCTGATCCGCTGGTTCGAGCGGCTCGGCTGGGCGTACGACGTGCGCTGGCCGTCACGCTCGCGTATCGATTCCAGGCGTCACGAGGGTGAAGACCGCTCCCGCCGCCGGAGGGAGACGGCCGAGGCGGCATGATTGACGCCGTGGCGACCGACTCCAGCAGTACCCCGAGCAACGAGAAGCCGCGGCGTGCGCGTCGCACCCGGATGACCGGTGCCGAGCGCCGCCAGCAACTGCTGGAGATCGGTCGCACCCTCTTCGCCGCGAAGGGCTTCGAGGGCACGTCGGTGGAGGAGATCGCCGCGAAGGCGGGTGTCTCCAAGCCGGTGGTGTACGAGCACTTCGGCGGCAAGGAGGGGCTGTACGCGGTGGTGGTCGACCGTGAGATGCGGCGGCTGCTGGACATGGTGACGTCGTCGCTGACCGCGGGGCATCCGCGGGAGCTGTGCGAGCAGGCCGCGTTCGCGCTGCTGGACTACATCGAGGAGTACACGGACGGTTTCCGCATCCTGGTCCGCGACTCCCCCATCCCGCAGTCCACGGGTTCCTTCGCCTCCCTGATCTCGGACATCGCCACGCAGGTGGAGGACATCCTGGGCCGCGAGTTCAAGAACCGCGGCTTCGACTCCAAGCTGGCCCCGCTGTACGCGCAGGCCCTGGTCGGCATGGTGGCGCTGACCGGCCAGTGGTGGCTGGACGTCCGCAAGCCGAAGAAGGCGGAGGTCGCGGCGCACCTGGTGAACCTGGCGTGGCACGGCCTGGACGGCCTCAACCAGAAGCCTCGGCTGATCGGGCACCGGAAGTACTGAGCCCGGCCGTACAGAAGATTACTCTTGTGCAATGATGGTGGCATGTCTGCCATCACCATCAGCACCGCCCGCGCCCAGCTCGGTGACCTCGTCCGCCGTGCGGCTCACGGCCGCGAGACCATCGCGCTCACCGACCACGGGCACGTGGCCGCGCTTCTCGTCTCTCCCCAGGTGATAGAGGACCTGGAAGACGCCCTGGCGGTCTCGGAGTACCAGCGTCGCAAGGCCGAGGGCACCCTGGCCGAGGGCATCGCACACGAAGAGGTCGGGCGGATGCTGGGGCTGCGTCCGTGACCTACCGCATCCTCTGGGAACCGGAGGCGACGAACGCGGCCGTCCGGTTCCTTCAGTCCGACCCGTCCGGACTCGCCGCCGTGTACGAGGCCGTCGACATGCTCGCCAAGGACCCGCGCCCGCTCAACTCCACCGCGTACGGCCCGGACATCCGCCGCCTCCGCGTCGGCGCGTACCGGGTCCTGTACGTCATCGATGACGGCGCGATCCGCGTTCTCGTCACGCATCTGGGCCGCACCGGCTGAGTCAGCCTGCTTTCCGGGCCACCGCGAAGACCCGGCGGAACGGGAACGGGGTGCCGTGCGGGCCCGGCGGGTAGGCGGTGCGCAGGGCGGCGCGGTAGGCGGTGAGGAAGGCGGCGCGGTCCTCGGGGGCGTCGGCGAGGGCGTCCAGGACGGGGCGCAGGCCGGTGCCGCGGACCCAGTCCAGGACCGGGTCCTCGCCGGGCAGCAGGTGGACGTAGGTCGTCTCCCAGGCGTCGACCTCGCAGCCGAGGTCGGTGAGGGCGGTGAGGTACTCCTCGGGGGTGCGCACGGCGTCCTCGTGGCGCAGGACGCCGTCGAGGCGGGGGTGGCCGGACGCCAGGTCGCGCATCAGGCGGTGGCTGGGGGCGTCGAAGTTGCCGGGGACCTGGAGGGCGAGGGTGCCGCCGGGGGCGAGGGCGTCGATCCAGGCGGGGAAGAGGCCGGTGTGGCCGGGCACCCACTGGAGGGTGGCGTTGGAGACGATCAGGTCCAGGGGCGCGTCGGGGGTCCAGGTGCGCAGGTCGGCGCGGAGGAAGTCGAGGCGGCCGCCGCCGGGGGTGGGGCCGGCGTGCGCGCGGGCGCGGTCGAGCATCTCGGGCGAGGTGTCGTAGCCGGTGATGCGGGCGGTGGGCCAGCGGTCGGCGAGCAGCGCGGTGACGTTGCCGGGGCCGCAGCCGAGGTCGGCGATGCGGGGCGGGTCGCCGGGCAGGGCGGGGACGCGGGCCAGGAGGTCGGCGAAGGGGCGGGCGCGCGGGCCTGCGTGCCGCAGGTACTGGGCGGGGTCCCAGGTGGGGGCGGTGGCGGGCATGGGGGCCTCCCGGGTGGCCGGACGGGCGGGTATCCAGCGTCACCGCAAAGGTATCTCGACGTCAAGAGACTTTACGTCGACAGAACAACTACACTGATCGTCATGGAGGACGAGGTCGATCGGCTGGTCGCAGCGTGGCGCCGGGAGCGCCCTGACCTCGACGTGGAACCGCTCGAAGTGCTCAGCCGGGTGAGCAGGCTGGCCCGGCACCTGGACCGCGCGCGCCGGCTGGCCTTCGCCGAGCACCATCTGGAGCCGTGGGAGTTCGACGTGCTCACCGCGCTGCGCCGCGCGGGCACCCCGTACCAGCTCTCGCCCGGGCAGTTGCTGACCCAGACCCTGGTCACCTCCGGCACGATGACCAACCGGATCGACCGGCTGGCCAAGAAGGGCCTGGTGGAGCGGCTCCCCGACCCCAGCGACCGGCGCGGGGTGCTGGTCCGGCTGACCGACGAGGGCCGGGACCGCGCCGACCAGGCGCTGGCCGGGCTGCTGGAGCAGGAGCGGGCCATCCTCGGGGAGCTGTCCCGCGGGCAGCGCGGCGAACTGGCGGGGCTGCTGCGCCGGCTGACCGCGCCGTTCGACAACATCCCCGGCTGAGCGTCGGGCGCGGGCGCCGGCATCCCCGGCCGAGCGTCGGGCGCGGGCGCCGGCAATCCCGGCCGAGCGTCAGCAGGCGCGCGGTTGCCGACAACCCCGGCCGAGCGTCGGGCGCGGGCGCGGGCATATCAGGGCCCGTCGCCGGCACCCCCCGCCCAGCCTCAGGCGCTGTTGCTCTCCTCGGAGCCGATCCGTCCGCCGGTCTGGAGGTCGACCGGGCCGACGCCGGCCCGCCGGGCGAGGGCGACCGCGGCCAGGGTGGAGTGCACGCCGAGCTTGCCCAGGACGTTCTGCATATGGGTGCGCACGGTGTGCGGGGAGAGGAACAGCCGCTCGGCGACGGCCTTGCGGCCGAGCCCGGCGACCATGCAGCGCAGCACCTCCCGCTCGCGCGGCGTCAGCGACTCCACCAGCCGCTCGCTCTCCGTGCGATGCCTGCGGGCGGCGGTCAGCTCGCGCAGCACGCCGGTGAGCAGGGCGGGCGGCAGATGCGTCTCGTCGCGCAGCACGCCCCGGATGACGGTGAGCAGCCGGGAGAGCGAGCAGTCCTTGGCGACCCAGCCGGAGGCGCCCGCCTGCAGGGCGAGGGCCGCGCGCTGCGGGTCGTCCCGTTCGGCGAGGACCACCGTGCGTACCCCGGGGTGCGCGGTGCGCACGCCGGTGACCAGGGAGATGCCGTCGACCAGCCGGTCCTCGGTGCCGTCGTGGACCGGGACGGCGGGCCGGACCGGCGGCACCTGGCCGCCGAGGTCGGCGTCGACCAGCAGCACGTCGAACCGGCGGCCCTCGGCCGCGGCCCGCTCCAGGCAGCGCAGCGCGGCCGGGCCGCTGCCCGCCGCGGAGACGTCGACGTCGGGCTCCGCCGCCAGGGCCGCGGCGAGCGACTCGGCGAAGATGCGATGGTCGTCGACGACCAGGACTCGGATGCGAACCACGTAACCCCCTTCCCCGAGCTCCTAGGAGCAGGGGATCCCGATACCGGAGGACGACCACCGCGCGGGGACGACGCCGGATCCCGTGGGACCGTCCGTGCCGCGACCGCCGGGTCCGGGACGGGCCGCCACCGCGCACGGCCGCCGCCGTGCCGGACCGCTGCCCTCACCCGGGGCGTCGTACCCGGCTGTCCCGCCCCCTGATCGGCGCCGGTCCCCCACCGGTGCTGTTCATCAGGGTACGGACCAGGGACGGCAGCGGAAGGCTATTTGCAGAACTGGCGCCGCGGCCCGTTTAGGGTGAGCCGCATGTTTCGCCTTGAGGCAGAAGTCGACCCGGTACGACGCGACATCCTGCGCGGTCGTCTGCGCGAGACGAACACGGCGGCCTCGTCCGTGCTGCGCGCGCTGCGCGGGACCCCTCACGAACGCGAAGTCCCGCTGCACGTCTGGCTCATGGACGAGCGCGACGAGGTGGCCGGCGGCCTGGTCGGCCACACCTGGGCGTCCTGGCTGCACGTCACCTACCTGTGGGTGGACGCCCGCCACCGGGGCGCCGGCCTCGGCTCCCGGCTGCTGGCGGAGGCGGAGCGGCTCGCCGCCGGGCACCGCGGCTGCCGCTCCGTGCGCCTGGAGACCTGGGACTTCCAGGCCCCCGACTTCTACCGCCGGCACGGCTACCAGGTGGTCTGCGTGATCGAGGACTATCCGCCCGGCATCACGGAGTACACCCTGGTCAAGCACCTGCGCTGAGCCGGCCCGGTCAGTCCAGCCGCCGGGCCCCCGCGCCCGGTACCGCCTCGAAGACGCGCGGCGCCCGGAACCCCGCGGCGGCGAACGCCTCCTCCACGGCCCCGGTGAGCCCGGGCACGTCGGCGGCCTCGGCCAGCACGATGGCCGAGCCGCCGAAGCCGCCGCCGGTCATCCGGGCGCCGAGCGCACCGGCGCCGACGGCGGTGTCCACGACCAGGTCGAGTTCCGGACAGGAGATCCGGAAGTCGTCGCGCAGCGAGGCGTGGCCCTCGGTGAGGACCGGGCCGATGGCGCGGGTCTCGCCCGACTCCAGCAGGGCGACCACCCGTTCGACCCGCTCGTCCTCGGACACCACGTGCCGGACCAGGCGCAGCACCTCCTCGTCGTCGGCCAGACGCTCCAGGGCCGCGTCCAGTTCGGCGTACGGGACGTCCCGCAGGGCGTCGACGCCGAGCAGGGCGGCGCCCTTCTCGCAGCCGGCGCGGCGCTTGCCGTACTCGCCCTCGCTGTGGGAGTGCTTGACGCGGGTGTCGACGACGAGCAGCCGCAGGCCCTCGGCGGCCAGGTCGAAGGGGATCTGCCGCTGAGACAGGTCGCGGGTGTCGAGGAACAGGGCGTGCCCGGCCTCGCAGCAGGCGGCGGCGGTCTGGTCCATGATGCCGACGGGGGCGCCGACGTAGACGTTCTCCGCGCGCTGGCAGAGCCGGGCCAGTTGCCAGCGGCGCAGGCCCAGGCCGTACAGGTCGTTCAGGGCGAGGGCGACGACGACCTCCAGGGCCGCCGAGGAGGACAGGCCCGCGCCCGCCGGGACGGTGGAGGCCAGGTGGATGTCGGCGCCGGTGATCTCGTGGCCGGCCTCGCGCAGCGCCCAGACCACCCCGGACGGGTACGCCGTCCAGTCCTTGTCGGTGCCCGGCTCCAGGTCGGCCACCCGCAGCTCGGTGACGCCGCCCTCGACGTCGGCCGAGTGCAGTCGCAGCACGCCGTCGTCCCGCCGGGAGACGGCTGCCACCGCGGTGTGCGGCAGGGCGAACGGCATGACGAAGCCGTCGTTGTAGTCGGTGTGCTCGCCGATGAGGTTGACGCGGCCGGGCGCCGCCCACACTCCCTCCGGCGCCGGCCCGTACAGCTCGCCGAACCGCTTCGCGACGGCCTCGCTCATGTGCTGCTCCCTCACCCTTCCGAAGTGTTGCGCCGCGCGAACTCCCAGGCGTCGGCGACGATTCCCGCGAGGTCCGCGCGGGTCGGTTGCCAGCCCAGCTTCTCGCGGGCGGTGGCGGCGGAGGCCACCAGGGTCGCCGGGTCGCCGGGGCGGCGGGGGGCGGTGACCTCGGGGACCGGGTGGCCGGTGACGCGGCGGACGGTGTCGATGACCTCGCGGACCGAGAAGCCGCTGCCGTTGCCGAGGTTGCAGATCAGGTGCTCGCCGGGCGCGGCGGCGTCCAGGGCGAGCAGATGGGCCTCGGCCAGGTCGGCGACGTGGATGTAGTCGCGGACGCAGGTGCCGTCGGGGGTCGGGTAGTCGTCGCCGTAGACGGAGATCGCCTCGCGCCGGCCCGCGGCGACCTGGAGGACCAGCGGGATCAGGTGCGACTCGGGGTCGTGGCGCTCGCCGTACGCTCCGTAGGCGCCGGCCACGTTGAAGTAGCGCAGCGAGACCGCGGCCAGGCCGTGGGCCGCCGCCTCGCCGGAGATCATGTGGTCGACGGCGAGCTTGGAGGCGCCGTAGGGGTTGGTCGGCCGGGTCGGCGCGGTCTCCGTGATGGGGACCTGCTCGGGCTCGCCGTAGGTGGCGGCGGTGGAGGAGAAGACCAGCCTGCCGACGCCCGCCGCGCGCATCGCGGCGAGCAGGGCCATGGTGCCGCCGACGTTGTTGTCCCAGTACTTCTCGGGCTTCGCGACGGACTCGCCGACCTGGGAGAACGCGGCGAAGTGCAGGACGCCGTCGTAGGAGGCGTCCAGCCATTTGGCGGCGTCGCGGATGTCGCCCTCGACGAAGGCGGCACCGGCGGGCACGCCCTCGCGGAAGCCGGTGGAGAGGTTGTCGAGGACGGTCACCTCGTGGCCGGCCTCCAGCAGGTGCTGGGCGACCACGCTGCCGACATAGCCCGCGCCGCCCGTCACCAGGTACTTCCCGCTCATGAACTCGCTACCTCTCGCAGTCGCTCGGCCGCGCGCTCCGGCGGCACGTCGTTGATGAAGACGTTCATGCCGGACTCGGAGCCCGCGAGGAACTTCAGCTTGCCGGACGTGCGGCGGATGGTGAAAAGCTCCAGGTGCAGCGCGAAGTCGTCGCGCGTGACGCCGTCGAACCGCTCCAACTGCCCGAACGGGGCCTGGTGCCAGGCCGCGATGTACGGCGTCGGAGGCTCACCCTCGCCGAAGATCCGGTCGAACCGCCGCAAGAGTTCCAGATAGACCTGGGGGAACTCTGTGCGGGCCGCCTCGTCCAGGCCGAGCAGGTCGGGCACCCGGCGCTTGGGGTACAGGTGCACCTCGTAGGGCCAGTGCGCGGCGTACGGCACGAAGGCCGCCCAGTGTTCACCCTCCAGGACGACCCGTTCGCCGGACAGTTCCCGTGCCAGGACGGCGTCGAACAGGTTCTCCCCGCCGGTGGCCTCCTTGTGGGCGGCCACCTGGCGGAGCATCAGGGCGGTGCGGGGGGTGGTGAAGGGGTAGGCGTAGATCTGCCCGTGCGGGTGACCGAGGGTCACGCCGATCTCGGCGCCCCGGTTCTCGAAACAGAAGACCTGCTCGACGGAGGGCAGATGCGACAGCTCCGAGGTGCGGTCCGTCCACGCGTCCAGGACGAGCCGGGCCTGCTCCTCGCTCAGCGAGGCGAAGGACGCCTCGTGGTCGGAGGTGAAGCAGACCACCTCGCAGCGGCCGGAGTCGCCGGCCAGCGAGGGGAAGCGGTTCTCGAAGACCACCACGTCGTACGAGGAGTCGGGGATCTCGCTGAGCCGTCCGTCCCTGGAGGGGCACAGGGGGCACTCGTCGGCGGGCGGGTGGTAGGTGCGGCCCTGGCGGTGCGAGGCGATGGCGACCGCGTCGCCCAGCAGCACGTCCTCGCGGATCTCGGAGGAGGTGACCGTCGGCTCCAGCGGGCGGCGGTCCGGCGCGTCGCGCACGGTGTCGTCGCGCAGGTCGTAGTAGATCAGCTCACGACCGTCGGCCAGCCGGGTCGAGGTCTTCTTCACTGCCGGACTCCTCTGCGCCTCTACAGCCCGCACCCAACACAATCAAACATAACACATCACAACTCACCAGCCTGGGTGTTCATCACAATCAAACAAAGAACACCTTGTGAAGTGTTCAATAACTGAACACGGAGGCGTAGGTTCCGCTCCGGATCAGTTCGCGCAACGAAGCGAGTGCTTATGCATACCCCCACATACCTGGCAGCGGAGCTACGGCTCCCCACCAACTGGCTCGACTACACGATCCTGGCGATCTACTTCGTCGTCGTCCTGGGCATCGGCTTCGCCGCCCGCCGCTCGGTCAAGACCAGCCTGGACTTCTTCCTGTCCGGCCGGTCGCTGCCCGCCTGGGTCACCGGCCTCGCCTTCGTCGCGGCCAACCTCGGCGCCACCGAGATCCTCGGCATGGCCGCCAACAGCGCCCAGTACGGCGTCTACACCACGCACTGGTACTGGATCGGCGCCATCCCGGCCATGGTCTTCCTGGGCCTGGTGATGATGCCGTTCTACTACGGCAGCAAGGTGCGGTCGGTCCCGGAGTTCCTGCTGCTCCGGTTCGACAAGGCCGCGCACATGCTGAGTTCGATCCTGTTCGCCTTCGCGGCCATCCTGATCGCCGGGGTCAACCTGTACGCCCTCGCGATCGTCGTGGAGGCGCTGCTCGGCTGGCCGGAGTGGGTGGCCATCGTGGTCGCGGGCTTCTTCGTGCTCGCCTACATCACCCTCGGCGGCCTCTCCTCGGCCATCTACAACGAGGTCCTGCAGTTCTTCGTGATCCTGGCGGCCCTGATCCCGATCACCATCCTGGGCCTGCGCAAGGCCGGCGGCTGGGACGGCCTGTCCGACACCCTGACCGCCCGGCACGGCGGCGACTTCATGACCTCCTGGGGCGGCACCGGCATCGGCAGCGCCAACCCGCTCGGCGCCAACTGGCTGACCATCGTCCTCGGCCTCGGCTTCGTCCTCTCCTTCGGCTACTGGACGACCAACTTCGCCGAGGTGCAGCGCGCGCTGTCCGCGAAGAACCTCTCGGCGGCCCAGCGCACCCCGCTGATCGCCGCGTTCCCGAAGATCTTCATCGTCTTCCTGGTGATGATCCCGGGCCTGGTCGCCGCGGCGCTGGTGCCGAAGATCGGCACCTCCGGCTCCGACCTGCAGTACAACGACGCCATCCCGTACCTGATGGAGCAGTTGCTGCCCAACGGAGTGCTCGGCATCGCGGTGACGGGTCTGCTGGCCGCGTTCATGGCCGGCATGGCGGCCAACGTGTCCTCGTTCAACACGGTGTTCACCACCGACATCTGGCAGAAGTACGTGGTCAAGGACCGCGAGGACGCGTACTACGTGCGGTTCGGGCGGCTGATCACCGCGATCGGTGTGCTCGCGTCGATCGGCACCGCGTTCCTGGCGTCGTCGTTCTCCAACATCATGAGCTACCTCCAGACGCTGTTCTCCTTCTTCAACGTGCCGATGTTCGTGGTCTTCATCATCGGCATGTTCTGGAAGCGGGCGTCCATGAAGTCCGGGTTCTGGGGCCTGGTCGCGGGCACGGTCGCCGCGATGGTCAACTACTTCTGGATCTACAAGCAGGGGATCATCGACATCCCCTCCGACCAGGGGGCCAACTTCGTCTCCGCGATCGCGGGCTTCGTCGCGGGCGCGGTGGTCATGGTCGTGGTGACGCTGTTCACCGCGCCCAAGCCGGCCCAGGAGCTGCGCGGGCTGGTCTACGGCACCCGGTCGCCCGGCATGGCCGAGCCGCCGGCCGTGGGCGACGACGCCTGGTACCGCAAGCCGGCGCTGCTGGGGTGGGGTGCGGTCGTGCTGGCCGCCGTCTGCTACATCCCGTTCTCGTTCTGATCGCGGGAGGATTGAGGAAGCATGTCCGAGAGCTACTCCGAGAAGGACGTCCAGCGGCAGGTCTCCGAGCTGGAGACCAAGTCGGCGACGGCCGCCCGCCTGTTCGACATCCGGCGGATCATCGGCGGGTTGTTCGTGGTGTACGGGGTGATCGTGACGATCGCGGGGATCGTGGCGTCCGACGCGGACATCGACAAGGCGGAGGGGGTGAACATCAATCTGTGGACCGGGCTGGGGATGCTGGTCCTCGGGGTGTTCTTCCTGGCCTGGCTGAAGATCCGGCCCACGGTCCCGCCGGCGGTCGAACCGGAGGGCGCGGGGGACTGACCCCGCCCTGGTGAGGTGGGCGCGGCGGGCCGCCGCCCGCGCCCGCCCGGGCGGCCCGGCGCCGGGCGGATCAGCTCCGCGGCGGGGCCGCCCGGTCCAGTAACCCGGTCCTGGCCGCCAGCGCCGCCGCCTCCAGCCGGGAACCCACCCCCAGTTTCATCAGAACGCGCTGGACATGGGTGCGGGCCGTGGACGGGGCGATGCCCATCCCGGCGGCGATCAGCCGGGTGTCCTCCCCGTCGGCCACCCGGACCAGGACCTCGACCTCGCGCGGGGTCAGCATCTGGAGCAGCCGCTGGCCCTCGTCGTCGGGCTGGGCCGCGGGGTTGAGGAGTTCGGCGAACGCCCCCTGGAGCAGGGCCGGCGCCACCGCCGCCTCGCCCGCCCGCGCCTTCATGATCGCCCGCTCGACGCCCTCTATCCGCTCGTCGTGCCGGACGTACCCCGACGCCCCCGACGCGAAGGCCGCCGCGATCCCGCGCGGACTGGGCACCGGCCCGAGGACCAGCACCGCCACCTGCGGACGCTCCCGTTTGATGCGGACCACCGGATCGAAGACGCCCGGCTCGGCCGGGGCCGCCGTGCCCAGCAGACACACCTCGGGCGCCCGGCTGATCACCAGGTCCGCCGCCCCCGCGGCGGGTGCCGCCGCGGCCAGCACCCGGTGCCCCCGCAGCTTCAGCGCCGAGGCCAGCGCCTCGGCGAGCAGTCGGTGGTCGTCGACCACCATCAGCCGCACTCCCACTGAGCAACCCCCCAGTCCCCCTCAACCTGACCCCGGAAGCTACACGCTTGTTCGACATCGCGCTGCCCCTACCGGTGAGAACTGCCCCGGATCGCCGAATTTCCATGCAATACGGCCCCGCCCCTGACCAGGGACGGGGCCGCACCCCCGGGCCGCCGCGGAGCGCCGGTCAGCCGCCGGTGCCGAACGCCACCGCGAGGTACTCCTTCTCGTCCGGGCCGGACGGCTCGCTGGCGTACACCTGCGACATGTACAGCCGGCCCTGGCGGAAGAGGAGCTCGGAGTACTCCGGGAGCATGCTCGCCTCCACGTCGCGCACCGCCTCGGTGCCCGGGTTCTCCAGCAGCTTGCTCTCCTTGAACGAGCCGCCGTCGATGCTGACGACCTGCCCGCCCTTGTCGTACGGCGGCCGCTTGTACGCCAGGATGTCGTCGCCGTCCATGCGCAGCGGCGTGATGGTGTAGCCCTCGCCGGCGTCGGCGCGCTGGCCGGTCTGTTTGCCGGTGGACAGGTCGAAGGCGACGACCTCGTTGGTGCGGCGGTAGGACTCGCCGCCGCCCTCGTGCTCCTCGGTCGGGATGTAGAGCCGGTCGTTGCCGACGACCAGTCCGGTGCACTGCTCGGTCTTGGAGATGATGTCGCAGCGCGCGGCGTACTTCTCGCCCGGCGCGGAGATCCGGGTGCGCAGCGCGCCGGTCTTGTTGTCGATGGAGAAGAAGTCCGAGATGCCGCTGCCGTCCCCGGCGGAGTCGCCCACGTCGGCGGCGACCACCAGCGGATCGGTGGAGACGACCCCGGCGTACTCGATCGATGCCCTTGGCCATCTTGTACTCCGAGATCACCTTGCCGGTGCCCGGGTCGATGGTCTGGATGCTGAGCTGGCGGGCCTGGTACGTGCCGCACTTGCGGACCGCGACCAGCTTCGGGCCGCCGCCGTAGCCCGCGTCGTAGCAGGAGTCGGTGGGCTTGGGCGACCAGAGCTGCTTGCCGGAGTCGATGTCCCAGGCGACCCCGCCGCTGGTGCTGCCGGCGGCGACCGTGCCGCCGCTGAGGGTGATGTTGTCGAAGGAGATGAGCTGGTCGCCGGTCTTGCCGGTCTTGGTCCACAGCTTCTTGCCGGTGCTCAGGTCGATCACGGCGACCTGGCTGCAGCCGTGCGAGGGGTCGGCCTTGGTCGGCATGTCGGGCTGGTAGACGACGGCCGTCAGGTTCTTGTCGGTGACGTGCCGGGTGGCGGTGCAGACCGGGCCGTCCAGCGGGATGGTCCACAGCTCGGTGCCCTTGTCGGGGTCGTAGCCGGTGATCTCGGCGATGCCGCTCTTGGCGTACACCGTGTCGGTGGCCCAGGAGCCGGAGACGACGACGCTGCTGTCGTCCTTGCTCACCTCGGGCGCCGGGACCTGGAACAGCACCTTGGCCGCGGGGTCGGCGGGCACCTTCTCCTCGCCCTCGGCGGACGTGCCGCCCTTGGCGTCGCCGCCGGGGGTGGTGCCGGTGCCGGTGCCGCCGGTCGAACCGGCGGTGTCCTCCTTGCCGCCCTCGTCGCCGGAGGACCGGGCGTACCAGACGCCGCCGCCGATGATCAGGGCGATCGCGACGACCGCGGAGACGATGATCGCGACCTGGGCGTTGATCTTCCGGCCGCCACCACCGCCACCGCCGGGCTGCGGGCCCGACGGGGCGTGCATGGGGACGGTCGGCTGCTGGTAGTAGCCGTAGCCGGGGGTCTGGCCGGGGTAGCCGTAGCCCGGCTGCGGGGCCGGCGGGACCGGCGGGGTCTGCGGATAGCCGTAACCCGGCTGCGGAGTCGGCGGGGTCTGCGGGTAGCCGTAGCCCGGCTGGGGGGCCGGCGGGCCGAAGCCGCCCCCCTGCGGAGGCTGCTGGGGCGGCGGGGGCGGCGGCTGGGTCATGGCGGGGTCACCTCGGGGGACGGGCGGAACGGGCGGCGGGAACGCGGCGGGGGGACGCTCACTTGCCGTAGGCGAGCATCAGCTTCTCCTTGGAGTCGTCATTGCCGGTCAGCCGGGTGGTGGAGAGGTAGAAGCGGCCGTCGACCCAGTCGATGTCCTTGGAGAAGAAGCCGGCCTCGACATCGGCCGCGCCCTGCGGGTTCTGCAGCAGCTTGACCGGCTTGTGGGCGCCGCCGCCGGTGGGCACGGCGACGACCTGGCCGCCGGCGCCGTAGGACGGCTCGACGTACGCGATCAGGTTCGCCCCGTCCACGCGGACCGGCATCATCGACTTCTCCGTGGGGGACTTCACCCGCCACTTCTCCTTGCCGTCGGCGAGACCGATCGCGACGATCTCGTTGGCGCCGGTGGTGGCCTCGGTCGGCAGGTAGAGCGTGCCGTCGGCGACGACGACGCCCTGGCAGCCCTGGAGGTCGCGTTCGAGGACGGCCCAGCCGCACTCGGGGGCGAAGTCCTCCTGGACGTCGACCTGGGAGGTGATCCGGCCGCCGGAGAAGGCGGAGATGTTCCAGCTCTTGTCGTCCTCGTTGGTGGCGTAGAAGACGACCGGGTCGACGGAGTACGCGCGGGCGACCCGCCAGCCCTTCTCGTACTTGTACGTCCACTTGACCTTGCCGGTCCGCGGGTCCAGCTCCTGGATCTCGTCGTGCTCCTTGAGGCCGCCGGCACCGCAGGAGGCGACCTGGACGAGCCGCTCGCCGCCCGCGAACCCGGCGGGGAAGCAGGACTCGCCGTACCGCCTCTTGTCGTAGAGCTTGGTGCCGCTGCGCACGTCGTAGGCGGTGCCGGACTGGGAGCGGCCGACCATCAGGGTGTTGCCGGAGACGGTGAGTTCGACGGAGAGGGTGGAGTCGAACAGCTCGCCGTCGGCGACCTTCTCGCTCCAGCCCTTCTCGCCGGTGACGAGGTCGATCTCCTGGAGCCGGTTGCACTTGGCGCGGTCGCTGGAGCCGCTCATGTAGGCGACCACGATGGTGTCGTCGGCGGTCTTCTCGGGGGTGACCGCGCAGATCTTCTGCGGGAAGGTGACCGGGGCCCAGGCGGGCCGGCCGTCGTCGGTGCCGTAGGCGAAGACCTGCTTGTACGCGGCCTTCACCGCGGTCTTGCCGGTGATCCACATGCCGGGGGCGTCGGCGCCGGAACCGGGGGCGTCGGGGGCCTCCTTGTACCAGAGCACCCTGGCCTCGCCGGCCTTGCGGCCCTCGTTGAGGTCGTCCGGGTCCTCGCCGCCGGCGCCGGTGCCGTCGCCGGGGTTGAGCGGGTCGTCGGAGGCGGACGGCTGCGGGCTCCCGCTGCGGCCGGCCACCGGCTTGTCGCCCTTGCCGTCGTCGCCGCCGGTGCCGGTGACCGCCCAGACCGTGCCGCCGATGACGAGCAGCGCGGCGACGGCGGCGCCGATCGCCAGGGCGGGCTTGCGCTTGAAGACGTTCCCGGGGCCGGGCGCGGGGGCGCCGGGCGCGCCGGGGTACGGGGGCTGGGCCGGGGGGCCGTAGCCGGGTCCCGGTCCGTAGGGGCCGGGCTGCGGCGGCCCGTACGGGCCCGGCTGCGGCGGTCCGTACGGACCGGGGCCCGGCTGCTGCGGCGGCTGGGCGTAAGGGCCGGAAGCGTAAGGGCCGGGCTGTTGCGGTGGGGTCTGAGGGCTCTGCGGAGCCTGCGGGGCCTGGGGAGTCTGCGGGGCCTGAGGGGCGTACGGGCCCGGGGGCTGGCTCGGCTGCTGCGGGGGGCCGTAACCCGGCTGCGGCGGGGTCGGGAGCTGCTGGGGCACCTGCGGGGCGGGGCCGAAGCCGCCGCCTCCCGGTGGCGGGTCCTGCGGCGGGCCGGACGGCGGGCCGGGCGGCTGGGTCATCGGTGGTTCCCCCTTGTGCCGGATGTGGCGCCGCGCCGGACAGCGCCGCGTTTCCGCCACACCCCTGTTTCTCAGACGGTTCTCAGACAGACACGTGCGGCCCTTTTTATCACCCGGCGCTGACAGCACACCGGGCCGCGCCCGCCCCTGTTCCCAAGGGCGGACCGGCCCGTGATACCGCCGTTACGGTCCTTCACGCCCCCTTCACGCCGGGGCGCGCGGCCTACGCGTCTTCGGCGAGTTCCAGCCAGCGCAGCTCCAGTTCCTCGCGCTGGCCCGCCAACTCGCGCAGCTCGGCGTCGAGTTCGGCGACCTTGGCGAAGTCGGTGGCGTGCTCGGCGATCCGCGCGTGCAGCGTGGTCTCCTTCTCGGAGATCTTGTCCAACTGCCGTTCGATCTTCTGGAGTTCCTTCTTGGCGGCCCGCTGGTCGGCGGCGCTCCTCTCGGAAGCCTCGGCGGCGGCCTTCGCGGGGGCGGGGCCGGCCGCCGCGGCCGCGGCCTCCTCCATCCGCTGCCGGCGCTCCAGGTACTCGTCGATGCCGCGCGGCAGCATCCGCAGGGTGCCGTCACCGAGCAGGGCGAAGACGCGGTCGGTGGTGCGCTCGATGAAGAACCGGTCGTGGGAGATGACGATCATCGAGCCGGGCCAGCCGTCGAGGAGGTCCTCCAACTGGGTCAGGGTCTCGATGTCGAGGTCGTTGGTGGGCTCGTCGAGGAAGAGGACGTTGGGCTCGTCCATCAGCAGCCGCAGGATCTGCAGCCGGCGGCGCTCGCCGCCGGAGAGGTCGCCGACCGGCGTCCACTGCTTCTCCTTGCCGAAGCCGAAGGTCTCGCAGAGCTGTCCGGCGGTCATCTCCCGGCCCTTGCCGAGGTCGACGCGCTCACGGACGCGCTGCACGGCCTCCAGGACCCGCCAGGTGGGGTCGAGTTCGGCGACCTCCTGGGAGAGGTAGGCGAGCTTCACGGTCCGGCCGACCTTGACCCGGCCGCCGGCGGGCTGGCGCTCACCCTCGCTGTAGGCGGCCTCGGCGAGCGCGCGCAGCAGGGAGGTCTTGCCGGCGCCGTTGACGCCGACCAGGCCGATGCGGTCGCCGGGGCCGAGCTGCCAGGTCAGGTGCTTGAGCAGCACCTTCGGGCCGGCCTGGACGGTGACGTCCTCCAGGTCGAACACGGTGCGGCCCAGCCGGGAGGAGGCGAACTTCATCAGCTCGCTGCTGTCCCGGGGCGGGGGGACGTCGGCGATCAGCTCGTTGGCGGCCTCGACGCGGAAGCGGGGCTTGGAGGTGCGGGCGGGGGCGCCGCGGCGCAGCCAGGCCAGCTCCTTGCGGACCAGGTTCTGCCGCTTGGCCTCCTCGGTGGCGGCGATGCGCTCGCGTTCGGCGCGGGCGAAGACGTAATCGGAGTAGCCGCCCTCGTACTCGTAGACGTCGCCCTTCTGCACGTCCCACATCCGGGTGCAGACCTGGTCGAGGAACCAGCGGTCGTGGGTGACGCAGACCAGGGCGGAGCGGCGCTCGCGCAGGTGGCGGGCGAGCCAGGCGATGCCCTCGACGTCGAGGTGGTTGGTCGGCTCGTCCAGGACGATCAGGTCCTGTTCGTCGATGAGCAGCTTGGCCAGCGCGATCCGGCGCCGCTCGCCGCCGGACAGCGGTCCGATGACGGTGTCCAGGCCCTGCGGGAAGCCGGGCAGGTCCAGGCCGCCGAAGAGTCCGGTCAGCACGTCGCGGATCTTGGCGTTGCCGGCCCACTCGTGGTCGGCGAGGTCGCCGATGACCTCGTGCCGGACGGTGGCGGCGGGGTCGAGGGAGTCGTGCTGGGTGAGGACGCCCAGGCGCAGCCCGCCGGAGTGGGTGACGCGGCCGGTGTCGGCCTCCTCCAGTTTGGCGAGCATCCGGATCAGCGTGGTCTTGCCGTCGCCGTTGCGGCCGACGACGCCGATGCGGTCGCCCTCGGAGACGCCGAGGGAGACGCCGTCGAGCAGGGCACGGGTGCCGTACACCTTGCTGACGTTCTCGACATTGACCAGGTTGACGGCCATTTCTCTCCTGCCTGGGGGAACGATCAGCTATCCAGCGTAGGCCCTGCGGGGGGTGGGATGGCGCGGACGGGTGCGGTCACTCTTTGTAGTGACGCCTATCGGAATGTCCGGTTACCGTGGAGGGCGGGCAGCAGGATCCCGTCCATGGGAGGAACCATGACCGCCGAGTCCGTGCAGCACCGCGTCCAGTGGCCGGTGCCACCGCAGGACGGATACACCGTGGACGACCTGTTCACGCTGCCGGATCTCCCGCCGCACACCGAGCTGATCGACGGGAGCCTTGTTTTCGTGACTCCGCAGCGCGCTTTTCATGCCGACGCGATCGACCTGCTGGTCCATGGTCTGCGGCAGTCCGTGCCGTCGGGTTTCCGGATCAAACGAGAGATGACCATCATCCTTGATCGGCGCAACGGCCCCGAACCCGATGTGAGCGTCATCCGGGCCGATGGCATCACCGGACCGGACCAGACGAGCTACGAGGCCAAGGACGTCCTCCTCGCCGTCGAGGTCGTCTCCCCGGATTCGGAATCGCGTGACCGCACGACGAAGCCGCAGAAGTACGCGGCGGCGGGAATCGCGAACTACTGGCGCGTCGAGCGGGAAGGACCAGGCGGCAGGCCCACCGTGCACGTGTACGAACTTGATCCGCTGACCAAGGTCTATGTGCACGTGGGCATGTACCGAGACCGCCTCAAGGTCGACAGGCCCTATTCGATCGACATCGACCTGACCGCCATCGACCAGCTCTGAACCTCACACCACCGTAGCCCCCGGTACCGGGCCCTCCGCCGTGCGGACCGACGCGGAGGTGCCGGAGGCGCGCAGGACCGAGGCGATGACGGTGGCGGAGTCGGCGTCGCCGGCCAGGAAGGCCGTGGTGGGGCCCGAGCCGGAGACCAGGGCGGTCAGGGCGCCGGCCGCGCGTCCGGCCGCGAGGGTGTCGGCGAGTTCCGGGAAGAGGGAGAGCGCGGCGGGCTGGAGGTCGTTGGAGACGGCCACCGCGAGGGCGCCGGGGTCGCCCGAGGCGAGGGCGTCGAGGACGGCCTGGGAGGCGACCGGGTCGGGGATGTCGGCGTCGGCGCCGAGCCGGTCGAACTCGCGGAAGACGGCCGGCGTGGACAGGCCGCGCGGGGCCATCGCGAACACCCAGTGGAAGGTGCCGGTCACCGCCAGCTCGGTCAGCTTCTCGCCCCGCCCGGTGCCCAGCGCCGCCCCGCCGATCAGGCTGAACGGCACGTCGCTGCCCAGGTCGGCGCAGAGGGCGAGGAGTTCGTCGCGGGAGGCGCCGGTGCCCCACAGGGCGTCGCAGGCCAGCAGCGCGCCCGCGCCGTCCGCGCTGCCGCCCGCCATGCCGCCGGCGACCGGGATGTCCTTGTCGATGTGGATGTGGACGGCGGGCTCGCGGCCGTGGCGCTCGGCCAGGGCGATCGCCGCGCGGGCGGCGAGGTTGCCGCGGTCCAGGGGCACCTGGGCGGCGTCCGGGCCCGCGCAGGTGACGCGGAGGGTGTCGGCCGGGGTCACCGTGATCTCGTCGTACAGACCGACGGCGAGGAAGACATTGGCCAGGTCGTGGTAGCCGTCGGGGCGGGCGGGGCCCACCGACAACTGGACGTTGACCTTGGCGGGGACGCGGACCGTCACACTCACGTACGTCTCACTCTCCGTCACTGCTTGTGCTCGGCGATGCGAGCGAACTCTTCCACGGTCAGGGACTCGCCCCGGGCCTGCGGGGAGACACCGGCGGCGACCAGGGCGGCCTCGGCGGCGGCGGCCGAGCCGGCCCAGCCCGCCAGTGCCGCCCGCAGCGTCTTGCGGCGCTGCGCGAAGGCGGCGTCGACCACGGCGAAGACCTCCTCCTTGGCGGCGGAGGTCTTCGGCGGCTCGGCGCGGCGGACCAGGGAGACCAGTCCGCTGTCGACGTTCGGCGCGGGCCAGAAGACATTGCGGCCGATCGCGCCGGCCCGCTTGACCTCGGCGTACCAGTTGGCCTTCACGGACGGCACGCCGTACACCTTGGAGCCGGGCCCGGCGGCGAGGCGGTCGGCGACCTCGGCCTGGACCATGACGAGGGTGCGCTCGATGCTCGGGAAGGTGTCGAGCATGTGCAGCAGCACGGGCACGGCCACGTTGTACGGCAGGTTGGCGACCAGGGCGGTCGGGGCGGGGCCGGGCAGGGCGGTGACCCGCATCGCGTCGGAGTGGACCAGCGCGAACCGGTCGGCGCGCTCGGGCATCCGGGCGGCGACGGTCGCGGGGAGCGCGGCGGCGAGCACGTCGTCGATCTCGACGGCGGTGACCCGCTCGGCGCTCTCCAGCAGGGCCAGGGTGAGCGAGCCGAGGCCCGGTCCCACCTCGACCACCACGTCGTCGGGGCGGACCCCGGCGGTGCGGACGATACGGCGGACCGTGTTCGCGTCGATCACGAAGTTCTGGCCGCGCTGCTTGGTGGGGCGGACGCCGAGCGCCGCCGCCAGCTCGCGGACGTCGGCGGGGCCCAGCAGGGCGTCGTGCGGGGTGGGGCTGCTCACCCGGTAAGGGTAGCCGGGGCGGCGGCCCGGGTGGCGCGGGCGGACCGGGCCGGGCTCCCCGTGGTGGGCGCGGGGCGCGTCACGGGGGTCATCGGTGCAGGCGGGCGCCGCAGTGGGGCCAGGCGGCGGTGCCGCTGCGGGCGTACAGCCTCTGGGCGCGGTAGGTCTGTTCGGCGGCCGGGGCGTCCTGGGGGCGGCCCCGGCCGCCGAGCCGCTGCCAGGTGCGGGTGTCGAACTGGTAGAGGCCCCCGTACGTGCCCGAGGGGTCGACCGCGTCCGCGCGGCCGCCGGACTCGCAGGCGGCCAGGCCCTGCCAGTTGAGGTGGCCGGCGCCGCGCACGGAGGCCGGCCGGGGCCGGGTGCCGACCCGCACCACCTGGTCGCGGGGCTCGCGCACGAGCACGCTGCCGGTGCGCACCGGTCTGCCGGCGACGCCGTTGACGGTGCGCAGCCGGTACGTGGTGCGGCGCAGGCCGGGCCGGCCGGGCCGGTCGACGACCTCGTTGCCCCGGAAGAGCGTCGCGTCCTCGGTGCGCCGCACCGCGAAGGGGACCGGTTCCTCGCGGACCTCCACGGCGTCCTCGATCCGCAGCACGGTGACGGTCTGCCCGTCGCGCGGGAAGCTGCCCGGCGGCACGGAGGTGGTGTCCTCGCCGCGCAGGACCACCCCGGCCTGCGCGACGGCCTCCCGGACGGTGGCCGCGTTGGTGCGGACGGTGCGGGCGCGGCCGTCGGCCAGGACGGTGACGATCCGCTCGGTGCGCACCTCCAGGGCGAGGCCCTCGCGGCCGATGCGCCGGGAGGGCGGTGCGGACAGGTGGGCGCCCTCGGCCCGGACGCCGAGGCGGCGCAGCGCGCCCGCGACGGTGTGCGCGGTCGTCCAGATCTGGTGGCGGTGGCCGTCGAGGGTGAGCAGCAGGGGGCGGCCGTAGCGGACGGTGATGTCGTCGCCGCTGGTCAGCGGGGTGCCGGGGGCGGGGGTGACCACGTCGTGGGCGCCGACCTCGACGTCCTGGTCGGCGAGGAGTGCGGTGACGTCGTCGGCGAAGGTGTGCAGGGTGCGCGGGTCGCCGTCGACGGTCAGCTCGACGGCCTTGTCCTCGGCGACGAAGGCGGTGGTGCCGCCGGCGAGGAACGCCACGACCAGCGCGCGCGGCAGCAGGCGGCGCATCGGGCCGTCCGCGCGCCGCACCCGCCGGGCCCGCCGGCGCCGGGCGGCGCGTCCGCCGTGGGCGGGGGCGGACAGGGGCGCGGGAGCGGGCGCGGGCGCCGGCGCGGGAGCGGCCGGGCGGGGCACGGTCTGCCGGGGCAGCGCCGGCCTGCCGGGCGCGCCGTACGCCTGGCCCTGCGCCCGGCCGTACGCCGGGCCGTACGCCTGCTCGTACGCCCGGCCGCCGTACCCCGGCCCGTACGGCTGCCCGTACGCCGGCCCGTACGCGTGCCCGTACGGCTGCTCGGACATCGGGCCGTACGCCAGGGGGTCGTAAGCCTGGGGCTGCGACTTGCTCACGCCGATACGCTCCAGCGGTGCGGAAAGGGGCCCGGATCGGGCCTCCAGAACCTAACCGAGCGGCCGTCACTCTCCAAAGCGACGCGGCTACCGTGCGTATGTTCAGTAGCCGAAGGCCCGCGCCGTGTTGGCGGCGAGGGCGGTGGCGAGCGCGTCCTCGTCCAGGCCCCGGACGGCGGCCATCGCGCGCACCGTGACCGGCACCAGGTAGGGCGCGTTGGGCCGCCCTCGGTAGGGCACCGGCGTCAGGAACGGCGCGTCGGTCTCCACCAGGACCAGCTCCAGCGGCGCCACGGCCAGCGCCTCGCGCAGGTTCTGGGCGTTCTTGAAGGTGACGTTGCCGGCGAAGGACATGAAGTACCCGGCGCGGGCGCACACGGCGGCCATCTCGGCGTCGCCGGAGTAGCAGTGGAAGACGGTGCGCTCGGGGGCGCCCTCCTCCTTCAGCACGCGCAGCACGTCGGCGTGGGCGTCGCGGTCGTGGATGACGAGGGTCTTGCCGTGCCGCTTGGCGATCTCGATGTGGGCGCGGAAGGACCGCTCCTGCGCCTCCTTGCCCTCGGGTCCGGTGCGGAAGTAGTCCAGTCCCGTCTCGCCGACGCCCTTGACCTGCGGCAGGGCGGCGAGCCGGTCGATCTCGGCGAGGGCCTCGTCCAGCGCGGCGTCCCCGCCGGGCTCCCGCGCGCCCTGCCGGGACCAGCCTCCCCCAGCCCTGGGGGGCTGGGAGGTGCCCCCAGGATCCCCGAGCACGATGCGGGGTGCCTCGTTGGGGTGCAGGGCGACGGCGGCGTGCACGCTCTCGTGCGCCGCCGCCGTCTCGGCCGCCCACCGGGACCCGGCGAGGTCGCAGCCGACCTGGACGACGGTGGTGACGCCCACCGACGCGGCCTTCGCCAGGCCCTCCTCGACCGTGCCGGACTGCATGTCGAGGTGGGTGTGCGAGTCGGCGACGGGGACGCGCAGGGGCTCGGGGAGCGGCGGCGCCGCGTGCGGGTCGGCCGGGGCGTTCGAAGGCATGCCCCGATCCTACGGAAGGCGCCGGTCAGGTCGTCCCGCGGTGCAGGTGGAGGGCGTGCAGCAGGTCGGCGAGGTGCCAGTGGTGCCGCTCGGCGGCGGGCACCGGGGCGCGGACCGGGCCGGCGGGGGCGGGCTTCCGGGCGGCGGGGGCGGGGCGGGCGGCGTCGCGGGCGGAGGCGACCCGGCCGGGCCGCATGATCCGTACGACGTGGCTGTCGCAGTTCTGGCAGGTGGGGCGGCTGAGCGGGGAGGGCACGACCAGCCCGTCCGCCAGGTACACCACGAACCGCCGGCCCTGGGCGTCGGTGTGGTGCTCTATCTCGTAGGACTGCTCCCAGCCGTCACCGCAGCGCATGCAGGCGAAGGAGTACGACTCGTGGACGACCGCGGTGGCTCCCGCACGCAGTCCGGGCTGCCCTGGGTTCTCGCTCATACCGGCTCCCGTGATCCTCTGAAGGGGGGTGGACGTCCCGTTCCTCCAGTGGATGCCCGTACCGGCACGAATGCACCACAACTGCCAAGTGTTGGCGTCGATTTGGGGCTTCCTTGCCGTAGCCGCCGCGCGGGGCGCCGGGGCCTTTGCCGGGGCGACCGGGCGTTTGCCGGCCCATGGGGCGCAGGCGCGCGGTACGGCCCGGTTCACGCGCCGGCGTTCTTCGCCGCCACCACCGCGTCGAACACCTGCCGCTTGGGCAGCCCGGCCTCGGCGGCCACCGCGGCGATCGCCTCCTTGCGGCGCTCCCCCGCCTCCTCGCGAACCCGGACCCGGCGGACCAGTTCCGCGGCGTCGGTCTCCTCGGGGCCCGGTGCGGGGGCGCCCTCGACGACCACGGTGATCTCGCCGCGCACCCCCTCGGCGGCCCACGCCGCCAGGTCGCCCAGCGGGCCCCGCCTGACCTCCTCGTACGTCTTGGTCAGCTCCCGGCAGACGGCGGCCCGGCGGCCGGTGCCGAAGACCTCGGCCATCGCGGCGAGGGTGTCGTCCAGGCGGTGCGGGGCCTCGAAGTAGACGAGGGTGCGGCGCTCGGAGGCGACCTCGCGGAGCCGGGCGAGGCGCTCGCCGGCCTTGCGGGGCAGGAAGCCCTCGAAGCAGAACCGGTCGACGGGCAGCCCGGACAGGGCGAGCGCGGTGAGCACGGCGGACGGGCCGGGCACGGCGGTCACCTTCACGTCCCGTTCGACGGCGGCGGCGACCAGCCGGTAGCCGGGGTCGGAGACCGAGGGCATCCCGGCGTCGGTGACCAGCAGCACCCGGGCGCCGGCGAGGAGTTCCTCGACCAGTTCGGGGGTGCGGGCGGACTCGTTGCCCTCGAAGTACGACACCACCCGGCCCTGGGGGGTGACGCCGAGCGCCTGGGTGAGCCGGCGCAGCCGCCGGGTGTCCTCCGCGGCGACGACATCGGCGGCGGCCAGCTCCGCGGCGAGCCGGGGCGGGGCGTCCGCGATGTCCCCGATGGGGGTGCCGGCGAGGACCAGGGTTCCGGTGGTGACTGTCACGTTTCCATCCTCGCAGGGACAAGGACGGGACTCGCACAGGCCGTTTCCCTACGATGGCGCGGTGACCAGTACAGCGTCGTCCACGGACTCCACGGACACCCGGCAGGACCAGGTGCCGCACGACCAGCGGCACACCTGGCGGCAGAAGCTGCGCCGCTTCGGCTACACGGCGGGCCCGGCAGACGATGTCCGCGACCGCCTGGTGCCGCCGTACACGCGACCGGGTTCCCGGCTGTGGGCCTTCTTCGGGCTGCGCGGGCCGGTGACCGACCGGATCGCGCGCTGGTCGGACTGGGGCGGGCCGCTGCTGGTCACGCTGCTGGCGGGGGTGCTGCGGTTCTGGAACCTGGGCAGTCCCAAGGCGGTCATATTCGACGAGACGTACTACGCCAAGGACGCGTGGGCGCTGATCAACCGCGGGTTCGAGGTCAACTGGGACAAGAACGCCAACGGCCTGATCCTCGACTCCGGCGGTGACGTCCCGGTCCCCACCGATCCGTCGTACGTGGTGCATCCGCCGGTCGGGAAGTACGTGATCGGCGCCGGGGAGTGGCTGTTCGGGTTCACGCCGTTCGGCTGGCGGTTCATGACGGCGCTGCTCGGCACCCTGTCGGTGCTGCTGCTGTGCCGGATCGGGCGGCGGCTGTTCCGCTCGACGTTCCTGGGCTGTCTGGCGGGCGCGCTGATGGCGGTGGACGGCCTCGCGTTCGTGATGAGCCGGACCGCGCTGCTGGACAGCGTGCTGGTGTTCTTCGTGCTGGCCGCGTTCGGCTGTCTGCTGGTCGACCGGGACCGGGCGCGGGCCCGGCTCGCCGCCGCGCTGCCGGTGGACGCCGACGGCCGGGCCCGGCCGGACGCGCACATCGCCGAGACCACCCGGCTCGGCCCGCGGCCGTGGCGCTGGGCGGCCGGGCTGATGCTGGGCCTGGCCGTCGCCACCAAGTGGAACGGCCTGTACATCCTGGTGGCGTTCGGCGTGCTGACGGTGCTGTGGGACGTGGCCGCCCGCCGGGTGGCCGGCGCGGTGCGGCCCCGCACGGCGGTGCTCCGGCACGACCTGGGCTGGGCGTTCCTGTCGACCGTGCCGGTGGTGGTCGCCACCTATCTGCTGTCCTGGCTGGGCTGGATCCTCTCCCCCGCCGACGGCACCGGCGGCTACTACCGCGACTGGGCGGCCACCGACGGCCGGCACAGCGACTGGTCCTGGCTGTTCCCGGACTGGTGGCGCAGCATGTGGCACTACGAGACGCAGGTCTACTGGTTCCACACCCACCTGACCTCGCCGCACACGTACCAGTCCAACCCGTGGAGCTGGCTGGTGCTGGGCCGGCCGGTCTCCTACTTCTACGAGTCCCCCGCGCCCGGCACCGACGGCTGCCCGGCGGACGCGGGCGGCAAGTGCGCCCGCGAGGTGCTGGCGCTGGGCACGCCGCTGCTGTGGTGGGTGGGCTGCTTCGCGCTGGCGTACGTGCTGTGGCGGTGGGCGCTGCGCCGGGACTGGCGGGCGGGCGCCATCGCCTGCGCCGTCGCGGCGGGCTACCTCCCCTGGTTCGTCTACCAGGAGCGGACGATCTTCCTGTTCTACGCGGTGGTCTTCCTGCCGTTCCTGTGCCTGGCGGTGGCGATGCTGCTGGGGGCGCTGATCGGCCGGGCGGGCTGCAGCGACACCCGGCGGGTGGCGGGCGCGACGGCGGCGGGCGTCCTGGTCCTGCTGATCGTCTGGAACTTCATCTACTTCTGGCCCCTCTACACCGGCACCGCGATCCCCATCGACGACTGGCGGGCGCGGATGTGGCTGGACACCTGGGTCTGAACCGGACGGACCGCTTCTTCGTCTAGCCAGCAAAGGGGAACTTCCGTACCCGGGCGTCACCCCTGGCGCATAGAGTGCCAGGGGTGACCGCTTTCTGAACGCGTTCAATCGAGGGGACTGCCGGATGGGCAAGGGGGTGAAGGCCGCCGTCATCGGTGGTGTGTTCGCCGTGATGGTGGGCGGGGCCGGGTACGGCGCCTACAACGTCGTGTCGACGGTGAACGGCGACTCCGCGGACGCGGCGCGGACCGGGCCGCCGAGCGCGGAGGAGGTCGAGAAGGCGTCGGCCGAGTTCTTCGCCGCCTGGGAGAAGGGCGATCCCCGCCGGGCGGCGTCGCTGACCAACGCCTCGGCGGCGGCGACGCGGCTGCTGACCGACTACGCCGAGGAGGCGCGCATCAAGGACGTCAGCGTCACGCCCGGTGCGCGGACCGGGCGGACGGTGCCGTACACCGTGCGGGCGAAGGTGTCCTTCGGGGGCGTCACCAAGCCGCTCACGTACCGCAGCAAGCTGACCGTGGTGCGCGGGGAGACCACCGGGCGGGCCCTGGTCGACTGGCAGCCGTCGGTGGTCCACCCGGAGCTGAAGAAGGGCGACACCCTGGTCACCGAGGAGTCGGTGACCCCGCCGATCGAGGCGGTCGACCGCGACGGCAAGGTGCTGACCAAGGCGAAGTACCCCTCGCTCGGCCCGGTCCTGGACACCCTGCGCGAGAAGTACGGCGAGCAGGCGGGCGGCGAGCCCGGGGTCGAGCTGGTCGTCCGGCACGCCTCCGCCGAGGTCGCCGACACCCCGCTGCTGACGCTGACCGAGGGCGAGCCCGGCACGCTGCGCACCACGCTGAGCGCCGGTGTGCAAAAGGCGGCGGAGCGGGCGGTGAAGGAGTTCGACGAGTCCTCGGTGGTCGCGCTCAAGCCCAGCACCGGCGAGGTGCTGGCCGTGGCCAACCACCGCGCCGACGGCTTCAACGCGGCGTTCCAGGGCCGGGTGGCGCCCGGCTCCACCATGAAGATCATCACCGCGGCGATGCTCATCGACAACGGCGTGACCTCGATGAACGAGGCCGCGCCCTGCCCGGACACGGCGGTCTGGCAGGGCCAGGTCTTCAAGAACCTCACCGGCATGGAGCCCAACGAGTCCGCCACCCTCGCCAACAGCTTCCTGCGGTCGTGCAACACCGCCTTCATCAAGCTCGTCGACGAGAAGCCGCTGACGGACGCCTCGCTGACCGAGGAGGCCCAGGAGCGGTTCGGGCTGGGCCGGGACGACTGGAAGACCGGCATCGTCTCCTTCGACGGCAGCGTGCCCGCCTCCGGCGGACCGGACCGGGCGGCCAACGCCATCGGGCAGGGCCAGGTCCAGATGAACCCGCTGAACATGGCCTCGGTGACCGCCACCGCCGTCACCGGCACCTTCCGCCAGCCCTATCTGGTCTCCCCCGACCTGGACGACCGGGAGATCGCCACCGCCAAGGGCCTGTCGCCGGACACCTTCGCCCAGCTCAAGCAGATGATGCGGCTCACCGCCACCGAGGGCACCGGCGCCAAGGCGATGGCCGGGCTGAGCGGGGACATCGGTGCCAAGACCGGCTCCGCCGAGGTCGACGGGCAGAAGACGTCCAACAGTTGGTTCACCGGCTTCCGCGGCGACCTCGCGGCGGCGGCGATGACCGAGGAGGGCGGCCACGGCGGCGACGCGGCCGGCCCGATCGTCGCGGACGTGCTGCGCGCGGGAGGCTGAACACGTACCGCCGGCGCGGGACTTTAGGCTGGGTGCCGTCGTTGGACATCGCCGACGGCACCGAGGGAACGGGAAGCAGTGGGCAACAGAAGGCACGGGGCCGCGCGCCGCGGGACCGGACCCGCCGTGATCGGCACGGCGATCGCCGCGGTCGTCGCCGCGGCGGCCGGGGTCGGCGCCTACGCGCTGGCCGGCGGCGAGGAGGACGGCGACGGGGCGCGGGCCGCCACCGCCGAGCGGGTGAGAACCGGCCCCCTCACCGCCGCCGAGGTCACCTCCGCCGCCCGGCGGTTCCTGACCGCCTGGCAGTCCGGCCGGATCGCCGCGGCGGCCGCCGCCACCGACGCCGCCGCTCCCGCGAAGGACCTGCTCACCGCCTACCGCGAGGACGCCCGGATCGAGGACGTCACCCTCACCCCGGGCACCCCCGCCGGCACCGAGGTCCCCTTCTCCGTCGAGGGCACGGTCGTCTGGAAGGACACCCGCAAGCCGCTGGCGTACGACAGCGAGCTGACCGTCGTGCGCCGGGCCGGCGACGGCGAACCCCGGGTGCGCTGGCGGCCCGCCGTGCTCCACCCCGCCCTCCACGACGGCGACCGGCTGGTCACCGGCGAGTCCGGCACCCCGCCGGTCACCGCCCTGGACCGCGCGGGCGGGAAGATCACCACCGCGAAGTACCCGTCGCTGGGCACCGTTTTGGACGGGCTGCGCGACAAGTACGGCGACCGGGCCGGCGGCACCGCCGGGGTCGAGCTGCGGGTGGTGCGCGGCAAGGAGTCCACGGCGGGGAAGCTGTCCGGCAAGACCCTGCTGGAGCTGACCGAGGGCACCCCGGGCACCGTGAGGACCACCCTCGACCCGGAGCTCCAGGCCGCCGCCGAGCGGCAGGTCGCCCGCAAGCCCAGGGCGTCGGTGGTCGTCACCCGCGCCTCGACCGGGGAGATCCTCGCGGTCGCCAACAGCGGCCACGGCTTCAACACCGCCTTCCAGGGCTCCCTGGCACCCGGCTCCACGATGAAGGTCATCACCTCCTCGCTGCTCATCGAGAAGGGCCTGGCCGCCGCCGACAAGCCGCACCCGTGCCCGAAGTACGTCAGCTACGGCGGCTGGAAGTTCCAGAACGACGACAAGTTCGCCATCAAGGGCGGCACCTTCAAGGCGAGCTTCGCCCGCTCCTGCAACACCGCCTTCATCAGCCGGGCCCGGAAGCTGGCCGACGACGACCTGACCCGGCAGGCCAAGGAGGTCTTCGGCCTGTCGAGAAACGACTGGGCGATCGGCGTGCCCTCCTTCGACGGCGCGGTCCCGGTGCAGCACGACGCCCTCAAGGCCGCGTCCCTCATCGGTCAGGGCGGGGTGCGGATGAACCCGCTGAACATGGCCTCCGTCGCGGCGACCGTGAAGTCCGGCTCCTTCCACCAGCCGTACCTGGTCGCCCCCTCGGTCGACGGGCGGGAGCTCGCCACCGCCTCGCGCACCATGTCCTCCGGCACGCTGGCGCAGTTGCGGGAGCTGATGAACTACACCGCCCGCTACGGCACGGCGGCAAAGGCGATGGCCGGTCTCTCCGGGGACGTGGGCGCCAAGACCGGCTCCGCGGAGGTCGACGGCCAGAAGAAGCCGAACGGCTGGTTCACGGCGTACCGCGGGGATCTGGCCGCGGCGGGCGTGGTGCAGTCCGGCGGCCACGGCGGCGACACGGCCGGTCCGATCGTGGCGGCCCTGCTGAAGGCGGGCGGCTAGCGGGTCAGCGGGCGACGGGCTGGGCCGCCACCGCGTACGTCCGCTCCAGGAAGCGGACCAGGGCCTTCGCGTCGAACTGCACCACCGAGCAGCCGTGCGCGGAGTGGAACTCCACCACCGTCTGCACCCGCCCGCACGGCCAGACCCGCACCTCGCCCGTACCGGCCGGCCCGCGCAGCCCGCGCTCCAGCAGCTCGCGGGCGAAGACGAACTCGCGGACCCGGGCGCCGGGCCCCCGGCCGGGCAGCGCGATCCGCACCGCGCGGGGGTCGCCCCCGGGGTCGTAGCGCAGCACCACCGGCACGGTCGGGCCGTCGCCCCCGTCCGGGGCGTCCGCGTCGGTCAGGACATGGACCCGTGCGTACTCCTCGACTACCGGCATCGGTCGGCCCCTCACGCTGTGTGACCTGTCGGAACCTCTGCGTCCACCCCCACTCCAATGTCGCACATTTCCCGGATCGCGCGCCCCGGGCCCGATACCGGCTGTGAGATGCGCCTCCCGCTCTCTCTTGCACACGGGTCGCAACTACTCCCTATCATCGGTACGTGCATGTACCTGACGGATTCATCAACGCCCCGACCTCGGCGGTCACCGGAGTCGTCGCCGCGGGCGCCATCGCGGTCAGCCTGCGCGGCGCGCGCCGGGAACTGGACGAGCGGACCGCCCCGCTGGCCGGTCTGGTCGCGGCGTTCATCTTCGCGGTGCAGATGCTGAACTTCCCGGTCGCCGCGGGGACCAGCGGGCATCTGCTCGGCGGCGCGCTGGCGGCGATACTCGTCGGCCCCTACACCGGGGTCCTCTGCGTCTCCGTCGTGCTGCTGATGCAGGGCATCCTCTTCGCGGACGGCGGCCTGACCGCGCTCGGCGTCAACATCACCGACATGGCGATCGTCACCACCGTCGTCGCCTACGCCCTCTTCCGCGGCCTGGTGAAGGTGCTGCCGCGCGGCCGCCGGTCGGTCACCGCAGCCTCCTTCGCCGCCGCGCTGGTCTCCGTCCCGGCCGCCGCCCTCGCCTTCACCTTCATCTACTGGATCGGCGGCACCACCGACGTCGCCATCGGCAAGGTCGCCACCGCCATGATCGGCGTGCACGTCCTGATCGGCATCGGCGAGGCCGCGATCACCGCGCTGACCGTCGGCGCCGTCATCGCCGTCCGCCCCGACCTGGTGTACGGCGCCCGGGGGCTGACGCAGCGGCTCAAGCTGCGGGTGGGCGGCGAACTCGTCGACGCCCCCGCCGCCGAGCCGGCCGCCGCCCCCGCCGCCGCCCGCTCCCACCGCAAGCTGTGGCTCACCGGCCTGGTCACCTCCCTGGTCCTCGCCGGGTTCGTCAGCTTCTACGCCTCCGCCAACCCCGACGGACTGGAGAAGGTCGCCGCCGACAAGGGCATCGACAAGACCGCCGAGGAGCACGCGGCCGCCGACTCCCCGCTCGCCGACTACGGCGTCAAGGACATCACCGACGCCCGGCTCTCGGGCGGCCTGGCGGGCGTGATCGGCGTCGGCGTCACGGTCGTCGCGGGCAGCGCCGTCTTCTGGGCGGTCCGCCGGCGCCGTACCGACGACGTCTCCCCCACCAGCACGAGCGTCTGACATGGGGTCCGGCCACGCGCACCGGCTCTACCGGCACGGGCACTCCCCCGTGCACGCCCTGCCGCCGCACACCAAGCTCGCCGCCGCGTTCGCCTTCGTGGTCGTCGTGGTCTCCACCCCGCGCGAGGCGATGTGGGCGTTCGCCCTGTACGCCGTGCTGCTCGCGGCGGTGGCGTACGCGGCCCGCGTCCCCGCCGGCTTCCTGCTCAAGCGCCTGCTGATCGAGGTGCCGTTCGTCGCCTTCGCGGTGCTGATGCCGTTCGTCGCCGAGGGCGAGCGGGTGGACGTGCTCGGGCTGTCGCTGAGCGTGAACGGCCTGTGGGGCGCCTGGAACGTACTGGCCAAGGGCACCCTCGGGGTCGCCGCCTCGGTCCTGCTGGCCGCCACCACCGAACTGCGCGAACTCCTGCTGGGCCTGCAGCGCCTGAAGCTGCCCCCGCTGCTGGTCCAGATCGCCTCCTTCATGATCCGCTACGGCGATGTCATCACCGACGAGATGCGCCGGATGCGGATCGCCCGCGAGTCGCGCGGCTTCGAGGCGAGGGGCGTACGGCACTGGGGCGTGCTCGCCAAGTCCGCGGGCGCCCTGTTCATCCGCTCCTACGAACGCGGCGAACGCGTCCACCTGGCCATGGTCAGCCGGGGCTACGCCGGTGCCATGCCGGTCATCGACGAGGTGACCGCCTCCCGGGCCCAGTGGACCTGCGCACTGGCCCTCCCCTGTGCCGCGCTCGCGGTCTGTCTGCTGGGATGGACGCTGTGACTGCTTCCCTGGAGGTCTCCGGCCTCGCCTTCGCCTACCCCGACGGCCACCAGGCCCTGTTCGGCGTCGACTTCACCGTCGCCCGCGGCGAGCGGGTCGCCCTGCTCGGCCCGAACGGCGCCGGCAAGACCACCCTCGTACTGCACCTCAACGGCATCCTCACCGGCGGCGCGGGCACCGTGCGGGTGGCCGGGCTGCCGGTGGACCGGAAGAACATGGCCGAGATCCGGCGCCGGGTCGGCATCGTCTTCCAGGACCCCGACGACCAGCTCTTCATGCCGACCGTCCGCGAGGACGTGGCGTTCGGCCCGGCCGCGGCCGGACTGAAGGGCGCCGAGCTGGAGGCCCGGGTGGACCGGGCGCTCGCCCTGGTCGGCATGGGCGAGTTCAAGGACCGTCCCCCGCACCACCTCTCCTTCGGCCAGCGCCGCCGGGTGGCCGTGGCGACCGTGCTGGCGATGGAGCCGGAGATCCTCGTCCTGGACGAGCCCTCCTCCAACCTCGACCCCGCCTCCCGCCGCGAACTCGCCGACATCCTGCGCTCCCTGGACGTCACCGTCCTGATGGTCACCCACGACCTGCCCTACGCCCTGGAGCTGTGCCCCCGCGCCCTGGTGCTGAGCGACGGTGTGATCGCCGCGGACGGGCCGACCGGTGAACTCCTCGCCGACGAGGAGCTGATGCGGGCGCACCGCCTGGAGCTGCCGTTCGGCTTCGACCCCCGCTCGGTGGCGACGGGCGCCTGACCGGGGAATCCACCGGCGGTCGGTGGCTGTTGCAGCCATTGTCACCGGCGAGTGGGAAGGAACGGACGTGGACGTGGACGTGCACGGCACAGTGGCCGAGGGGTTCGAACCGGTCAGGGACGCGTTCGCGGCCAACTTCACCGGCCTGGGCGAGCGGGGCGCCGCCGTCGCCGTCTACCGCGACGGCCGGCGGGTCGTCGACCTGTGGGCCGGCACCCGGGACATCGACGGCACCGAGCCCTGGCGGCGGAGCACCGCCCAGGTCGTGCGCTCCGCGACCAAGGGCGTCGCCGCCGCCGTACCGCTGCTGCTGCACCAGCGCGGGGAGCTGGACCTGGACGCGCCGGTCGGCACGTACTGGCCGGAGTTCAAGGCGCGCGGCAAGGAACGGGTGCTGGTCCGGCACCTGCTGAACCACCGGGCCGGGCTGCCCGTCCTGGACCGGCCGCTGACGCCCGAGGAGGCCCTCGACCCGGCGCGCGGGCCCGAGGCCGTCGCCGCCCAGGCCCCGGTGTGGGAGCCCGGCACCGGTCACGGCTACCACGCGCTGACCTACGGCTGGCTGGTCGACGGGCTGGTGCGCCGGGTGACCGGCGGCCGGGGCACCGGCGCGTGGATCGCCGACGAGATCGCCCGGCCCCTCGGCCTCGACCTGTGGCTGGGCCTGCCGCCCGGCGAGCAGGCGGCCGGGCGGGCGGGCCGGGTCGGGCCCGCGCCGGAGACCGAGCCGCCCGGCGGGCTCCGGCTGCGCCCCAAGCGGGCGGTCACCGCCGCCTACGCGGACCCCGGCTCGCTCACCCGCCGCGCCTTCGCCGCGATCACGCCGTTCCCCGACCAGAACGACACCGCGTACCGGGCGGCGGCGCTGCCCGCGACCAACGCGATCGCCACCGCCGACGCGCTGGCCCGCTTCTACGCGGCCCTGATCGGCGAGGTCGACGGCGTGCGCCTGTTCACGCCCGGGACGCTGGCGCGGGCCCGGGCCGAGGAGTCGGCGGGACCCGACCGGGTGCTGGTCGTCAACACCCGCTTCGGCCTCGGCTACATGCTGCACGGCAGCGCCTCCCCGCTGCTGTCCCCCGGTTCCTTCGGCCACCCCGGCCGCGGCGGCTCCCTGGGCTTCGCCGACCCGGAGGCGGGCATCGCCTTCGGCTATGTCACCAACGGCCTGCGCCGGACGGTGACGGCGGATCCGCGGGCCCAGGCCCTGGTCAAGGCGGTGCGCACGGCCCTCGGCGCCCGCTGACCGGGCCTCAGCCGGCCGGGCGCTCGCGGACGTCCGCCAGGGTGGCGCCGGCGTGCGCGACCAGGTCCTTCGGGGCCATCGGGAAGACGGAGTACGGGGTGCCGGCGGCGGCCCAGACCAGGTCGTGGGCGAGCAGCGAGCGGTCGGCGAGGACCCGGGTGCGGGTGCGGTGCCCGAAGGGCGGGACGCCGCCGATGGCGTACCCGGTGGTCTCCCGGACGACGTCGGCCCTGGCGCGGGTGACCCGCTGGGCGCCGAGTTCCTCGCGGACCCGTTCCACGTCGACGCGGGAGGCGCCGTCCATGAGGACCAGGACCGGCACGCCGTCCGCCGCGAAGATCAGCGACTTGCAGATCTGGCTCAGTTCGCAGCCGATCGCGGCGGCGGCCTCGGCGGCGGTCCGGGTGGCCTCCGGGAAGGTCCGTACCCGCGCGGTGACGTCGGCCAGGCCGAGGGCGGTGAGGGCGTCGGCGAAACGGGGGTGGGCTGCGGTCGTCGTCATGGGGGCACGCTAGCGGCGCGGGCGCGCGGCGGGCGACCCGGTTTCCGTCGTCCCGCCGCGGCCCCGGCGGAAGGGCGCGGGGAAGGCCGGTGAGGGCCGCCCCGTCCCCACGGAGCCCTCACCGGCCGGTCGTCGTCCCGGGCGGTGCCGGGTCAGACGCGGGCCAGGTCCCGATCCTTCTCCCGGGTGTCGAGGGCCTTGAGTCCCTCGCCCTCCACGTCCACGTTGGGCAGCGCGCGGTCCAGCCACTTCGGCAGCCACCAGGCCCGCTTGCCCAGCAGGGCGAGGACGGCCGGGACCAGCGCCATGCGGACCACGAACGCGTCGAACAGGACCGCGACGGCCAGGCCGAAGCCGATCATCTTGACCATGGACTCGCTGGAGCCGATGAAGCCCGCGAAGACCGCCATCATGATCACCGCGGCGGCGGTGACGACCCGGGCGCCGTGCTTGAAGCCGGTGACGATGGCCTGGCTGGGCGACTCGCCGTGGACGTACGCCTCGCGCATCCGGGTGACCAGGAAGACCTCGTAGTCCATCGCCAGGCCGAAGACCACGCCGACCATGAAGATCGGCATCATCGACATGACCGGGCCGGTCTCCTCCACGCCCATCAGGCCGGCCAGCCACCCCCACTGGAAGACCGCGACGACGGCGCCGAGCGCGCCCAGCACGCTGAGCAGGAAGCCGAGGGCGGCCTTCAGCGGGACCAGGATCGAGCGGAAGACGACGATCAGCAGCAGGAAGGCCAGTCCGACGACCAGCACCAGGTACGGGATCAGCGCGTCGTTGAGCTTCTGGCTGACGTCGATGTTCATCGCCGTGGAGCCGGTGACCAGGGTCTCGGCGCCGGTGCCGGCGCGGACGTCGGCGCCCGCGTCGCGGATGGCGTGCACCAGGTCCTCGGTGGCGACGGAGGACGGCTTGGAGTCGGGGACGACGGTGATGGTGGCGGTGTCACCGGCCTTGTTGGGGGCCGGCGGGGTGACCGTGACGACGTCCTTCAGGTCCTTGATCTCGTCGGAGACCTTGGTGAACGCGGCGTCGGGGTCCTTGCTGCCCTTGGCGTCGACCACGACCATCAGGGGGCCGTTGAAGCCGGGGCCGAAGCCCTCGGAAAGCAGGTCGTAGGCGCGGCGCTGGGTGGTGTCGGTGGGCTGGGAGCCGTCGTCGGGCAGGCCCAGTTCCAGGGAGGCGGCCGGGATCGCGGCGGCGCCCAGGCCGATGACGCCCAGCAGCAGCACGGCCAGCGGGCGGCGGACCACGAAGCTCGCCCAGCGGGTGCCCATGTTGGCCTTGGCGGGCTGCGGCGCGCTCTCCCGCGCGCCGCGCCGCTCGCGCCGGGCGCCGGCCGGCTTGACCCGGCGGCCGGCGTAACCCAGCAGGGCGGGGACCAGGGTGAGGGCGATGAGGACGGCGATGGCGACGGTGCCGGCGGCGGCGACGCCCATCTTGGTCAGCATCGGGATGTTGACGACGGCGAGGCCGACCAGGGCGATGACCACGGTGAGGCCGGCGAAGACCACCGCCGAGCCCGCGGTGCCGGCGGCCCGGCCCGCGGCCTCCTCCCGGTCCCGGCCCTCGGCGAGTTCGGCGCGGTAGCGGGAGACGATGAACAGGGCGTAGTCGATGCCGACCGCGAGGCCGATCATCATCGCCAGGATGGAGGTGGTGGAGCCCAGGTCCAGGGCGCTGGCCAGCGCGGTGATGGAAGAGACGCCGATGCCGACGCCGATCAGGGCGGTGAGCAGCGGCAGCCCGGCGGCGACCAGCGAGCCGAAGGTGATCACCAGCACGACGGCGGCGACCGCGATGCCGATCACCTCGGTGGCGCCGGTGTGCGGGGCCGCGGCGAGCGCGTCACCGCCGATCTCGACGGTCAGCCCGGCCTCCCGGGCCTGCTGCGCGGCGGCCTCCAGGGCGTCCTTGGTGGACTCCTCCAGCTCCATGCCGGAGACGTCGTACTTGACGGAGGCGTAGGCGATGGTGCCGTCCTTGCTGACGACCTTGCCCTGGTAGGGGTCGGCGACCGAGGCGACCTCGGAGCCGTCGGCGAGATCGGCGACGGTCTTCTCGACGGTCGCCTTGTTCCCGGCGTCCGTCATCTTCTCGCCGCCGGGCGCCTTGAAGACGACGCGGGCGGTGGCGCCGTCGGCGCTCTGCCCGGGGAAGCGCTGTTCCAGCAGGTCGAAGGCTTTCTGCGCCTCCGTGCCGGGGATGGAGAACGAGGTGTTGCCGGCGGGCGGCGCACTGGCCGCGCCGACTCCGGCGAGGGTCAGCAGCGCCACCCATATCAGGGCGACGAGATGCCGTCGCCGGAAGGCGAGCCGGCCGAGTTTGTAGAGCATCGTGGCCACGAGGGCGTACTCCCGGTCAGGTCGTGGGGTCTTCAGGGCAGGGTCGACCAGCCCGACGACGTGAGCGGTGACGTCAGGTGAGGGCTAGCTAGGGGGGACGTGTCAGGAGGTGGAGACGCCGAGGGCGGGGAGGATCACGGCGTCGATGTAGGAGGTGAGGAAGGCCCGCGTCGGCGGCTGGTCCTCCAGCAGGGTGCGGGTGGCGAAACCGCCGACCATCATGTGCACGAGGAAGTCCAGCGCCGGGCAGTCCGGTCTGATCTCCCCGCGGTCGACGGCGCGCTGCAGCAGCCGCCGGAACTCCGCCATCTCCGGTTCGATGAGCTGTTCCCGGAACGCCTGGCGCAGGTCCGGGTTCTGGTGCAGCGCCATGGCCAGGCCCCGCATCAGCGCGGAGTTCTGCTCCATGGTGCAGTCGTCCTCGCGGGCCAGCAGGGCGTGCAGGTCGCCGCGGAGGGAGCCGGTGTCGATGTCGCCGGTGCGGCCGGGCTTGTCGTGCCGGACCGCCTTGACGACCAGCTCGGCCTTGCCGCCCCACTGGCGGTAGAGGGTGGCCTTGCTGGACCGGGTGCGGGCGGCGACGGCGTCCATGGTGAGGGCGTCGTAGCCGACCTCCCGGAGCAGGTCGAGCACGGCGCCGTACAGCTCGGCCTCGCGCTCGGGGGTGATCCGGCTGCGGCGGGCCGTCACGGTCTCCGTCATCTTCCCGCCACCTCTCTGCTCCGCACGGCATGGTCTGCGTACGTGACGAATGTATCCCACCCCACAAGCGAAACGAAACGGTTTCGTACGTGGTGTGGGTCACGGTTGTCGGCGCGGCGTAAGCACCGGCACGAGTTGCTGGGGTCCGGGGCCCGGAAAAGCATGGGGAGGGTGAGCTACCCGCGCTTTCCGCACCTCCACTCTGACCTGCTCTGCTTCGTCGCCGAGGACGACCTCTGGCTGGCCCCGCTGGACGGTTCCGGCCGCGCCCGGCGGCTCACCGTCGACCGCACCAAGGCCGGGCACCCGCGCTTCTCGCCCGACGGCCGCCACCTCGCGTACACGAGCTGGCGCACGCTGGTGCCGGAGGTGCACCTGGTGCCGGTGGACGGCGGGCCGGGGCGGCAGCTCACCCACTGGGGCAGCCCGGACACCCGGGTCTGCGGCTGGGCGCCGCCCGATCCGGACGGTACGGCGGCGGTCCTCGCCGTCACCTCCCAGGGCGAGCCGTTCTCCCATCTGACCTGGGCCTACACGATCGGCCTCGACGGCGGCCCCGGCCGCAAGCTGCCCTGGGGGCCGGTCGCCGACCTCCAGACCGCCGACCTCGGCGGCGAGCGCCGCACCCTGCTGCTCACCGGCACCCCGCCGCACGAACCCGCCGCCTGGAAGCGGTACCGGGGCGGCGCCACCGGCCGCCTGTGGCTGCACGGCGAACGGCTGCCGGCCGGCCTCGGCGGCCATCTGCACTCCCCCCTGTTCGTCGGCGGCCGGATCGCCTTCCTCTCCGACCACGAGGGCGTCGGCAACCTCTACTCCTGCGCCCACGACGGCTCCGACCTGCGCCGGCACACCGACCACGACGCCTGCTACGCCCGGCACGCGGCCAGCGACGGCACCCGGGTGGTCTACCAGTGCGCCGGTGACCTGTGGCTGGTCGAGGACCTGTCCGCCGGTTCGGTCCCCCGCCGCCTGGAGGTGCGGCTGAACGGGCCGCGCGCGGGGCGGCGCCCCCACCAGGTGCCGGCCGCGCGGCACCTGGGCGGCCTCGCGGTGGACGAGACCGGCCGGGCCAGCGCCGTCGTCGTCCGGGGCAGCCTGTACTGGCTCACCCACCGGGACGGCCCGGCCCGCGCCCTCGCCGACATCCCCGGGGTACGGGTGCGGCTGCCGGAGATGCTCGGCGGGAGCGGCCGGATCGCCTACGTCACGGACGCCGAGGGCGAGGACGCGGTGGAGATCGCGCACCTGCCCCGGGCCACCGGCGGCCGGGCACCGTGGAGGCTGGCCGCGGGGCGGCTCGGCCGGGTGCTGGAGACGGTCTCCGACCCGCTGGGTGAACGGCTGGCCGTCGCCGCCCACGACGGCAGGCTGCTGCTGCTCGACGTGACCGAGGAGGCGCCGGACGGCGGGGCCCGCGTCACCGAGCTGGTCCGGTCCGTCAACGGGCCCGTCCGCGACCTCGCCTTCTCCCCGGACGGGGCCTGGCTGACCTGGTCGCACCCCGGTATCGGGCGCAGCCTGCGGCAGATCAGGCTGGCCCGGATCACCGGCCAGGGCGGCGACCCTTCGATCATCGACGTCACCGACGGCCGGTTCGAGGACGAGAACCCGGTCTTCACCCGCGACGGCCGCTATCTGGCGTTCCTGTCCTGGCGCGGCTTCGACCCGGTGTACGACGTGCACACCGGCGACCTGTCCTTCCCGCTCGGCTGCCGCCCGTACCTGGTCCCGCTCTCCTCGGCCACCCCCTCCCCGTTCGCGCTGAACCCGGAGGGCCGCCCGGCGGCCGGCGGCCTGGACCCGGACGAGGACGGGCCCGGTGAGGGCGGCGCGGTCACCGTCGAGGCGGAGGGGCTGACCGAGCGGGTGACGCCGTTCCCGGTGACCGCGTCCAAGTACTCGGCGCTGTACCCGGTGGCCGGCGGCGGACTGGTCTGGCTGCGCTGGCCGATCTCCGGCGCGCTGGGCGAGACCTTCGCCAACCCGGACGACCCGAGCGAGCGGCCCACCCTGGAGCACTTCTGCCTCGCCCGGGCCAGGAAGTCCGAACTCGTCGGCCACCTCGACGCGTTCGGCGTCAGCGGCGACGGCACCCGCCTGGTCGTCGTCGACGAGGGCGAGCTGCGCGCCGTACCCGCCGCGGAGGCCGCCGACGGGGACACCACCACCTGGATCGACCTGCGCCGCATCCTGCACCGGGTGGATCCGGGCGCCGAGTGGCGGCAGGCGTACGAGGAGGCGGGGCGGCTGACCCGGGCCTACTTCTGGGATCCGGGCATGTGCGGCATCGACTGGGACGCGGTGCTGGCGCAGTACCGGCCGCTGGTGGACCGGGTGGCCTCGCCGGACGAGTTCGCCGACCTGCTGCGCGAGGTCCTCGGCGAGCTGGGCACCTCGCACGCCTATGTGGCCGCCGCCCGCCGCAACGAGGGCCCGCCGCACTACCAGCGCCTGCAGGGCCTGCTCGGCGCCGACTTCACCCGCCGGGACGGCCGCTGGCTGGTCCGGCGGGTGCTGCCCGGCGACGCCTCCGACTCCCGGGCCCGCTCCCCGCTGGCCGGCACCGGCATCCGCGAGGGCGCGGCCCTCACCCACGTGGACGGCCGTCCGGTCGACCCGGTGGCGGGGCCCTGCCCGCTGCTGGCCGGGGCGGCCGGGACGACGGTGGAGCTGACCTTCGCGCCGCCGGGCGGCACCGGTCCCGCCCGGCGGGTCGCCGTCGTCCCGCTCGACGACGACCGGCCGCTGCGCTACCAGGACTGGGTGACCAGACGCCGGGCGGTGGTGCGGGAGCTGAGCGGCGGGCGGTGCGGCTATCTGCACATCCCGGACATGGGCGGCTCGGGGTGGGCGCAGTTCACCCGCGATCTGCGCGGGGAGGTGTCCCGGCCGGCGCTCATCGTGGACGTGCGCGGCAACGCGGGCGGCAACATCAGCGAACTGGTCATCGAGAAGCTGACCCGGACCGTGCTGGGCTGGGACCTGACGCGGGACGCGCAGCCGGTGTCGTACACCTCGAACGCGCCGCGCGGGCCGGTGGTGGCGGTCGCGGACGAGGCGACCTCCTCCGACGGCGACATGATCACGGCGGCGTTCAAGCTGCTCGGGCTGGGCCCGGTGGTCGGGCAGCGGACCTGGGGCGGGGTGGTCGGGATGACCGGCCGGCACCGACTGGGCGACGGCACGGTGATCACGGTGCCGATGAACGCGGCCTGGTTCGACGCCTACGGCTGGTCGGTGGAGAACCGGGGCGTCGACCCCGACGTGCCGGTGCTGCGCACCCCGCTGGACTGGGCCGAGGGCCGCTACCCGGTGCTGGGCGAGGCGGTGCGGCTCGCCCTGGCGGCCCTGGAGAGCGACCCGCCGGCCACCCCGCCGGACCTGAGCGACGTACCGGACCGCTCCCGTCCGCCGCTGCCGCCGCGGGGGTGAGCGGCGCGGCGCCCGGACCGCTCCCGTCAGCGGCCACCGCCCCGCGGCCGGGCAGCACGGAAGGGGCGCCCCCCCCCCGTCGCCGGAGGGCGCCCCTGGTCCGCGTCGGGGACGCGGCGCGTCAGGCGTCGAAGTCGCGTTCCAGGCGGTCCTCCGCCTCGCGGCGCGCGGGCTGGTCCAGGTCGTCGTCACGGCGACGGCGCTCCTGTCCCTGCTCCCTGGCCTGGTCGGCCCGCTGCCGCCCCTGCTCCCGCAGCCGCTCGGACTTCTCCTGGAACTGGTCCTTGATACCCATGTGGGTTCACTCCTGGGTGAGTCGGGTCCGGCCGAGACAATGGCCGGGCCCGATCAGATTCACACGCGCCGTGACCCGTCGCATGTCGATCAGTCACGGACCGTAGTGCGGTGCTGTTCGTCGGCGGCGCCGCCCGCCCCGACCAGCCCGCCGCGCATCCCGTCGAGCCGGTCCGCGAACCGCCGCATCTCGCGCTGCCCGACGGTGCCGATCAGCGCGGGCAGATAGCCGCGCACGCCCTGCATGCCGCGCAGCCACCACTGCCCGTACACGTGCGCGGACCGCCGCTCTATGCCCTCCACCAGCCGGTCGACGGCCGGGCCCAGCGGGTACGTCTTGTTGGTCGGCCAGGGCAGCCGCCCCCGCAGCTCCCGCATCACCTCGTCCTGGTCGGCGCCGCGCACCATGTCGGTGTCGGTCCAGGACAGATAGCCGACGCCGACCCGCACGCCCCGGTGCCCGACCTCGGCGCGCAGGCTGTGCGCGTACGCCTCCACGCCCGACTTGGAGGCGCAGTAGGCGCTCATCATCGGCGCGGGCGTCAGCGCGGCGAGGGAGGCGACCTGGAGCAGGTAGCCGCGGGTGTCCAGCAGCGCCGGGAGGAAGGCGCGGGCGGTGACCGCGGAACCGATCAGGTTGACCTCGATGACCCGGCGCCACGCCTCGGGGTCGGAGCCGGTGAACGGGCCGCCGGTGGCGACGCCCGCGTTGGCGACGACGATGTCGACCCGGCCGAACCGCTCCCGGACCTCGGCGGCGACCCTGGTCATCGCGTCCTGGTCGGTGACGTCGGCGTACCAGTGGTCGCTGTCGCTGTGCAGCCTGGCGGCGACCTGCTTCAGCGCGTCCGGCTCCAGCCCGACCAGCGCCACCTTCACGCCGCGCGCGGACAGTTTCCGGGCCAGCAGCTCCCCGACGCCGCGCGCCGCCCCCGTGACGACGGCGACCCGGCCCTCCAGACTCACCCTGCTCATGCGCTCTCCTCGGCTCGTACGGCGGTGGACGTGGGTATGCGGGCGGCCGGCCGGGTCACGCGCCCACCTGCGCGGGCGCCGCGGTCGCGGACCGCTCGGCCGAGGGGCGCAGGACCGTGTACTCGGCGAGGTCCACCTGCCGGGTGGCGCGCCGGAACTCGGCGGTGGTGCCTGGCCAGACGGTGGTGTTGCGGCCGCTGGGGTCCAGGTACCAGCTCGTGCAGCCGCCGGTGTTCCACACCGTGCGCTCCATGCGCCGCTGCACCCGCTCGTTCCAGGCGGCGACGGCGGCGGGGCGGGCGTCGAGGGCGACCTTGCCGCCGAGGACGCGGAGCTGGCGCAAGTAGTCGGCCATGTAGTTCAGTTGGGACTCGATCATCAGGATCATGGAGGAGTTCCCCAGGCCGGTGTTGGGCCCGATGATCGTCATCCAGTTGGGGAAGCCGGCCGCCGAGGCGCCGCGCAGTGCCTCCATGCCGCCCTTCCAGGTCTCGGCGAGGGTGCGGCCGTCCGCGCCCACCACCCGTTCGGCGATGGGCATGTCGGTGACGTGGAAGCCGGTGCCGAAGACGATCGCGTCCACCTCGGCCTCGCTGCCGTCGGCGGCGACCAGGGTGGAGCCGCGCACCTCGCTGAGACCGGCGGCGACCACGTCGACGTTGGGCCGCGCGAGCGCCGGATAGTAGGAGTTGGAGAGCAGGATGCGCTTGCAGCCGATGCGGTAGTCGGGGGTCAGCTTGGCGCGCAGCGCCGGGTCCTTGATCGCGCGGGCCATGTTCCGCTTGGCCAACTGCTCGACGAAGCCCAGCTCGCCGGGGTGCTTGGTGAACGCCTGCACCTGGAGCTCCCGGATGCCCCACAGCACGCCCCGGCGCAGCTTGGCGGTGACCGGCAGCGCCCGGTGCAGCGCCCGCTCCACGCCGCTGATCTCCCGGTCCACCCGGGGCATCACCCAGGCCGGGGTGCGCTGGAAGAGGGTGAGCCGGCCGACCTTCGGCTGGATCGACGGCACGATCTGGATGGCGGAGGCGCCGGTGCCGATCATGGCGACGCGCTTGCCGGTGAGGTCGTAGTCGTGGTCCCAGCGGGCCGAGTGGAAGACCTTCCCGGGGAAGGTGTCCAGGCCGGGGATGTCCGGGATCTTGGGGTCGGAGAGCGGCCCGGTGGCGGAGACCACGACGTCGGCGGTGAGGGTGCCCCGGACGGTCTCGATCTCCCAGCGGAACTCCTCGGCGTCCCACGTCATCCGCTTCACCTCCGAGTCGAAGCGGAGGTGCGGGCGCAGCCCGAAGGTGTCGGTGACCCGCTCCAGGTAGGCGCGTATGTGCGGCTGTCCGGAGAAGGTGCGCGGCCAGTCCGGGTGCGGCGCGAAGGAGAAGGAGTACAGGTGCGAGGGCACGTCGCAGGCGCACCCGGGGTAGCTGTTGTCCCGCCAGGTGCCGCCCACGCTGCCGGCCCGCTCCAGGACCACGAAGTCGGTGATCCCCTCGCGGCGCAGCCGCACCGCGGCGCCCAGCCCGCCGAATCCGGACCCGACCACCGCCACCTTCACATGCTCGTGCTCGGCCATCCCGACGCCTCCACACCTCGCCATCGACTCTGCCAGTGAACACTGGCGTAATGGGGAGAGTAGGCGAGGCGGCTACCGATGGGTAGGGGTCGGGCCAAAGAAAGTTACCGGCGGTACGCCGTAGGGTCGGGGGGTGAGCGACAAGCGTGAGTACCGCATGGAGGAACTGGCCGAGCTGGCCGGCATCACGGTGCGCACCCTGCGCTTCTACCGCGAGCGCAAGCTGATCCCGCCGCCCCGCCGCGAGGGCCGCATCGCCTGGTACGACGACCACCACCTGGCCCGGCTGCGCACCATCTCGGCGCTGCTGGAGCGCGGCCACACCCTCAGCGGCATCGCGGAACTCGCCGACGCCTTCGACCACGGCCGGGACGTCGGCGACCTGCTCGGCCTGGGCGAGCCCACCGAGGAGACCCCGGTCCGGCTCACCCCCGAGGAACTCGCCGACCGCTTCCAGGGCCAGGACACCCCGGAGAACCTCGCCGCCGCCCTGGAGCTGGGCTACCTGGGCACCGACGGCGAGAACATCGTCCACATAAGCCGCCGGCTGCTGGACGTCTCCTCCGCCCTGGTCCGCGAGGGCATCCCGCTGGCCGGCGTCCTCGACGCCGGACGCCGGGTCCGCGAGCACGCCGAGGCCCTCGCCGGCATCTTCGCCGACCTGGTCCTCGCCCACGCCCGCGAGGAGGACCTCCCCCGGCTGCGCCCGCTGGCCCGCGCGGTGGTCGAGGCGGAACTCTCCCTGGCCCTGGACCGGCGCCTGCGCACGCGGTCCGAGGAGGACTAACGGTCGTAGACCACCGTCACCGGCGCGTGGTCCGACCAGCGCTCGTCATGGGTGGCGGCGCGCTCCACGTACCCCTTGACGGCCGTCGCCGCCAGCCCCGGGGTGGCGGCGTGCAGGTCGATCCGCCAGCCCGCGTCGTTGTCGAACGCCCGCCCCCGGTAGGACCACCACGAGTACGGGCCCTCGGTGTCCGGGTGCAGGGCGCGCACCACGTCCACGTAACCGCCGTCCGCCGGGTCCAGGACCCGGTCCAGCCAGGCGCGCTCCTCGGGGAGGAAGCCGGAGTTCTTGCGGTTGGCGCGCCAGTTCCGCAGGTCGGCCTCGCGGTGGGCGATGTTCCAGTCGCCGCAGACCAGGACCTCGCGGCCGTCGGCGGCGGCGCGTTCGCGCAGCTCCTTGAGGTAGCCGAGGAACTCGTCCATGAAGCGGACCTTCTCGTCCTGCCGCTCGGTGCCGACCTCGCCGGACGGCAGGTAGAGGGAGGCGACCGTCACACCGGGCAGGTCGGCCTCCACGTACCGCCCGCTGCCGTCGAACTCCGCCGAGCCGAAGCCGATCCGCACCCGGTCGGGCTCGCGGCGGGTGTAGAGGGAGACCCCGGCGCGGCCCTTGGCGGCGGCGGGGGCGTGCGTCACATGCCAGCCCTCGGGCTCGCGGACCGCCGCGGGGAGCTGCTCCGGCTCGGCACGCACCTCCTGCAGGCAGAGCACGTCGGCGCCGGTGGCGGCGAGCCACGGGAGAAAACCCTTTTTCGCGGCGGCCCGCAGGCCGTTTACGTTGACGGAGGTCACGGTGAGCACCAGGGAACCTTACCGGCACACTGGACCCTGTCCCGTTCTGGATCGATTCGACGCGGAAGGCACCATGGAGATACGCCCGGTCCCCTTCGACCACCCCGACGCCGTGAAGCTCAACGACGAGGTGCAGGCCGAGTACGCCCTGCGCTACGGCGACGGCGGCGACGAGACGTACCTGGAGCCCTCGCACTTCGCACCGCCCAACGGCCTGTACCTGATCGCGTACGACGAGGCCGGCGTCCCGGTCGCCACCGGCGGCTGGCGGGCGCAGGAGGCCAACGAGGAGAACTACCGGGACGGCGACGCCGAGCTGAAGCGGATGTTCGTCATCGAGCAGATGCGCGGCCGGGGCCTGGCCCGCCGCATCCTGGCCGCGCTGGAGGCGGACGCCCGCGCGGCGGGCCGCACCCGGATGGTCCTGGAGACCGGCACCCAGCAGCCGGAGGCCGTGGCGCTGTACCTGTCCAGCGGCTACGAGCCGTGCGACAAGTTCGGCTACTACCGCTTCCACGAGAGCAGCCTCTGCTACGCGAAGCAGCTCTAGGCCGTGTCCGCAAAGTCCCTCCTGCCCCGCGACGCCTGGCACGCACTCTCGCCGCACCGGACACAGCCCCGAGTACGCCCAGTACGAGGGACTGCGTCCGGCACGCCGAGAGCACGCACCAGACGCCGCGGGGCCCGCCCTCCGGGCGGACGGAGGGACTTTGCGGACACGGCCTAGGCGCGCAGGAACGCCAGGACCGCCAGGACCCGGCGGTGGGTGTCGTCGGCCGGCGGCAGGTCCAGCTTGGTGAGGATGGACCCGATGTGCTTGCCGACGGCCGCCTCGGACACCACCAGCGCCCGCGCGATCGCGCCGTTGGACCTGCCCTCGGCGACCAGCGCCAGCACCTCCCGCTCGCGCGGGGTGAGCCGGGCCAGCGGGTCGCGGCGCCGGCGCAGCAGTTGCCGTACCACCTCGGGGTCGACGACCGTGCCGCCGGCCGCGACCTCGGCGAGGGCGGTGACGAACTCCTCGACCTGCCCGACCCGGTCCTTGAGCAGATAGCCGACACCGGTGCCGTCGCCGGAGTCGAGCAGCTCGGCGGCGTAGGCGCGCTGCACGTACTGGCTGAGCACCAGCACCGGCAGCCCGGGCCGCTCCGCCCGCAGCTCCACGGCGGCCCGCAGCCCCTCGTCGTGCAGCCCCGGCGGCATCCGTACGTCCGTCACCACCACGTCCGGGTCGTGCTCGGCGACCGCCGTGACCAGGGCCTCGGCGTCGCCGACCGCCGCCGCCACCTGGTGGCCGAAGCGGGTGAGCAGGCCGGTCAGCCCCTCGCGCAGCAGCACGCTGTCCTCGGCGAGGACTATCCGCAGGGGTCGGTCGGCCGGCAAGGGATCTCCACTCGCAGCAGGGTCGGTCCGCCCGGCGGGCTGGACAGGGAGAGTCTGCCATCGAGCACCGACACCCGGTCGGCGAGCCCGGTCAGCCCGCTGCCCCCGGCGGGATCGGCGCCGCCGTGCCCGTCGTCGCCGATCTCCAGCACCAGCCGTCCGTCCGTGTGGCCGCCGCGCACCCGGGCGCGCCGGGCCCCGCTGTGCTTGGCGATGTTGGCGAGGGCCTCGCAGACCACGAAGTACGCGGCGCTCTCCACCGGCCGGGGCAGCCGCCCGGGGAGGTCCAGGGCGAGGTCGACGGGGACCGGACTGCGGTCGGCGGCGTCGGCGACGGCGGCCCGCAGACCGTAGTCGGTGAGGACCTGGGGGTGGATGCCGTGGATGAGTTCGCGCAGTTCCGCCAGGGCCCGGCCGGCCTCGTCGTGCGCCCTGGCCAACTGGTCGGCGAGCGGCCCGGGCGGGGCGTCGAGCCGGGCCAGGCCCAGGGTCATGCTGAGCGCGACGAGCCGCTGCTGGGCCCCGTCGTGCAGATCGCGTTCGATGCGCCGCCGCTCCGCCTCGAAGGCGTCGACCAGGCGGACCCGGGAGCGGACGAGTTCGGTGACCCGGTCGCCGTCGTCCCCGGCGCCGAGCAGGACCCGCGCGAGTTCGGCCCGCGCGCCGGCGTACCCGCCCAGCGCGTACGCCCCCGCGGCGAGCAGCACCACCCCGAGGGCGGCGACCGCGCAGGCGGCGGGCCAGGAGTGCACGGTCCACAGCTTGACGGCCTTGGCCTCGCCGTCGGCGGCGAACAGCGCCGGCACCGCGAGCAGCGCCAGCGGCCCCCCGGCGGCGCAGGCCACCGCCAGCGCGTCCAGCGGCCACAGCAGCGTGCCGAGCAGCACGGCGTACGCCAGTTCCCGCCAGGTGGCCGGCTCCCGCAGCCGCGTCGCCAGCCACGCCGGGAGGCCGGGGGCACCGGGGGTGCGGTGCCGCGCGGGGACGGGGCCGAGGCCGGCCAGCCGCAGCCGGTGGCGCTCCACGGCGGCCACGGGTATCCCGGCCAGCGCGGTCAGCCCGAGCAGCGGCAGCCCGATCACCAGCACGGCGAGCGCGCCCCCGACGACCAGCCCGCCCAGGACCGCCACCAGGACGAGCGCCCCGAACAGCGCCCCGCTCAGCAGATAGGCCGCCGCCCGCCAGGGCCACGCCGACCTCAGATATCCCCGCTCGCCGAGCGCCCCCCACACCGTCATGCCGATCACCGTACGGGCGGTCCGGCGGGCCCCACCACCGGTCTGGCCCCCGCTTCGGGGTATGCCTGGCCCTACCCCCGTTTCTCGCCCCTGCCGCAATGATCGGCGGGCCCCTCCCGGGGTTGGCTGGAGCCCTCAACAGCGAGCCGAGGGGCGGGACATGGGAACCGACGCGATCGAACTGCGGTCCGTGCGCAGACGGTACGGGGCCGGGGACGGCGGGGTGACGGCGCTGGACGGCGTCTCGCTCGCCTTCCCCGCCGGTACCTTCACCGCCGTGATGGGCCCGTCCGGGTCGGGCAAGTCGACGCTGCTGCAGTGCGCGGCGGGCCTGGACCGGCCGACCTCGGGGTCGGTGCGGCTGGGCGGGACGGAGCTGACCGGGCTGAGCGAGCGGCGGCTGACGCTGCTGCGCCGGGAGCGGATCGGGTTCGTCTTCCAGTCGTTCAACCTGCTGCCGTCGCTGACCGCCGAGCAGAACGTCGCCCTGCCGCTCCGCCTGGCCGGCCGCCGCCCCCGCGCCGCCGAGGTACGGGAGGCGCTGCGCCGGATCGGCCTCGCGGACCGGGCCCGGCACCGGCCCGCGGAACTGTCCGGCGGGCAGCAGCAGCGGGTGGCGCTGGCCCGGGCGCTGATCACCCGCCCGGAGGTCCTCTTCGGCGACGAGCCGACCGGCGCGCTGGACTCGGCGACCGGCCACCGGGTGCTGACGCTGCTGCGGGAGACCGTCGACCGCGACGGCCGCACGCTGATCATGGTCACCCACGACCCGGTGGCCGCCGCGTACGCCGACCGGGTGGTGTTCCTGGTCGACGGCCGGGTGCACGGCGAACTGACGGGGGCGACGGCGAGCGACATCGCTGCGCGGATGACGGAACTGGAGGCGCCGGGCGGGGCGGCGGCGCTGGGCGCGATGGGCAAGACACGTCCGGCCGGCCCGGCGGGGGTGCTGTCGTGCTGAGTCTCGCCCTGCGCACCCTGCGGACCCGCTGGACCGCCTTCGTCGGCGGCTTCGCCGCTCTCGCCCTGGGGGTCGGGCTGCTCACCGTGATGGGGCTCTCCCTGGCCTCCGCGGCGGACGCCCCCGGCCGTGCCCCGGAGCGGTTCGCCGCCGCGCCGGTGGTGGTGCGCGGCGCGGACACCCTGCGCGTACCGACCCCGATCGGCGTACGGACGCGGCCGCTGGCCGTGCCGCGGCCCGTCCCGGCGGACACGGTGGCCGCGCTGCGCGCGCTGGGCCGGGTGACCGAGGACCGCTCCTATCCGGTACGGGTCGCGGGCGGGCCGTCCGGCCTGGTCGGCCACCCGTGGTCGACGGCCGCCTTCGCCCCGTACCGGCTGACCGGGGGCCGGGCGCCGCACGCGGACGGTGAGGTGGTGACCACCGGCACCTGGGCGGCGGTGGGCGAGCGACTGCGCACCGACCGCGGCACGGTCCGCGTGGTGGGCACGGCGACCGGCCCCGGCACCGAGCGGGCCGTCTTCCACACCGACGCGCGGGCCGCCCGACTGGCGCCGGTGAGCGTCCAGCTCGTGGTCGACGCCGACCCGGCGGCGGTACGACGGGTGGTGGGCGACCGGGCCCGGGTGCTGACCGGGGACGCGCGGCGGGCGGCGGACACCGGCGCCGACCGGGACCGGGAGGCGGTGACCGCGCTGAACGCCCTGTTCGGGACGGCCGGCGGGGTGGCCGGGTTCGTGTCGGTGTTCGTGGTGGCGTCGACGTTCGCGTTCACGGTGGCCCAGCGGCGCCGGGAGTTCGGGCTGCTGCGGCTGGCGGGCGCGACCCCCGGCCAGGTCCGCCGGACGGTGCTCGCGGAGGCGCTGCTGGTCGGCGTGGCCGCCTCTGCGGCGGGCTGCGCGCTGGGCGGGTACGCCGCCCCGTTCCTCGCCGCGCGGGTGGTGGCGGAGGGGCTGGCGCCGGACTGGTTCGTGATCGGCGGGCACTCCTGGCCGTACCACGCGGCGTTCTGGACGGGCCTGGCGGTGGCGGTGTGCGGGGTGGTGGCGGCGTCCTGGCGGGCGGGCCGGACCCGGCCGGCGCAGGCGCTGCGCGAGGCGTCGGTGGACGCCGGCACCCTGACCCGGGGCAGGCTGCTGTGCGGGGCCGCGCTGCTGCTGGCGGCGGCCGGGACGCTCGCCTGGGCGCTGCTGACCGACCCCTCCGACCTGCTGCACCGCAAGACCTACATCAGCCGGCCCATGCTGCTGATCACGGCGGTGGCGCTGCTGGCCCCGCCGCTGGTGGGCCCGGCGGTCCGGCTGCTCGGGTGGCTGCCGTCCCGGTTGCCGGGCGCGGGCGGCACGCTGGTCCGGGAGAACGCCGCCGGGGGCGTCCGCCGGGGCGCGGCGGTGGCGGCACCGGTGCTGGTGACGGTGGCGCTGGCGGGTTCGCTGCTGGGGGCGACGGCGACCCTGGGCGAGGCGGCGGCGGCCGAGGCGCGGGCCCGCACGGCGGCCGACCTGGTGGTCACGGCGGACGGCGGCACCCTGGACGCGGCGACGGTACGGAAGCTGCGCGCGGTGCCCGGCACGGCGGCGGTGTCGGCGTCCGCGCCGAGCGCGGTGTACGCGCTGGAGGACGGCGTGGCCCTGATCCGTGCCGAGGCCCGCGCCGCCGACCCCGGGGCGCTGGCGGCGACGGCCCGGCTGCCGGTGACGGCGGGCCGGATCGGGGACCTGGACGACGGTTCGATCGTGGTCGACGAGGAGTGGCAGGGGGCGGCCGTCGGCCGGCGGGTCGCGGTCTGGCTCGGTGACGGCACCCGCCGCTCGCTGCGGATCGCGGCGGTGCTGCCGGCCGGCACGGGCGGCCACGGGGTGTACGTCACCCCGGCCAACGCGCCGGGCGCCCGGGTGGACCGGGTGGAGGTGACGGTGGCGCCGGGCGCGGACCGGGCCGCGGTGGCGGCGGGGCTGCGCGCGGCGACGGGGCCGGCCGGCGGGCGGGTGCTGGACGCCGGGGCGTGGGCGCGGGCGGTCGCGCCGGGCGGTGGCGGCACGACCCGGCTGGGTCTGCTGGTGGTGCTGGGTATCGCCCTGGTCTACGCGGGCATCTCGCTGGCGGGCACGCAGGCGATGGCGACGGCCGGCCGGGCCCGGGAGCTGGCCGCGCTGCGGCTGGCCGGCGCGACGCGCGCGCAGGTACTGCGCCTGGTCGGGGCGGAGGCGCTGACCGTGGCGGCGGCGGGGGCGCTGTTGGGCCTGCTGGTGGCGGTGGTGAACCTGCTCGGCATGACCGGCGCCCTGGCCCTGCTGTCGGCCCCGGCCCGGCTCGCCCTGCCCTGGCCGGCCCTGGCGGCGACGGCCGGCGCCTGCGCGGTGATCGCGGTCACCTCGGCGGTCCTGACGGCGGCCCGCACCCTGCGCCGCCCCTGATCTGACGGATCGCCAGCGGCCGGGACGAAGCGAACCCCGCCCGATCGAACCCGATCGGGCGGGGTTCGCTTCGTTCCGGTCACGGTGCCGAACGCCTCCGCTGCACCAACCAGGTGCCCCCTGTCACCGCCCCCGTCACCGACAAGCCCACGATCAGCGACTTCCTGAGCTCCTCCACCTTGCTGCCGTCGTCCGCGACCACCACCGACAGCGCCGTGATGACGACCGTGATCACCAGCCCGATGGCCAGGTTCTTCCTCACGCGCGATACCAGCAACTGCTTCTCCCTCCCCGGCCGTCTAGCGCGCGGCGGACGGTGATCCGCCCGCGGCGGACAGGGCAGGCGGCTCGTAGTCGTACAGGTATCCCTGCGCCCGTTCGAAGAAGGGGAGGAGTACGCGCATCTTCGCCGTGTTGATCTGCCGCTTCACGGTGCTGGGCCGCTTGGTCTCACGGGCGTTGTTCCCGTGCTTGAGCAGCTTGTCGATGCGCGGGCGGCGTGCCGCGTCGTACGCCGTGAGTGCCGCCGGGACGGTCGGGGCGCCGCTCAGCGCCGCCGCGAGCTCCAGCGCGTCCTCGATCGACACCGAGGCGCCGTGTCCGACGCCGACCGGGTGGGCGGCGTCGCCGACCAGGACCATCCGCCCGCTGTGCCACGTCCGGACCGGGTCGCAGACGTTCAGGTAGCCGGACGCGACGATCGAGGTCGCGGCTGCGATGACGGCCCGCGGCATCGCCTCCGGGAACAGCTCGGTGACGCGCCGTATCCACTGCGCGTCGTCGATGCCCCGCAGGTCGGGCTTGGCCGGGTCCCCGATCTGAGCCGCCCACCACTGGGTGTTCTCGTCGATGGTGGTGTAGACGAAGGCACCGCTGCGCGCGTAGACGAGGTTCCAGATGCCGGTCTCGAGACCCGTCACGTTGGCGATGCCCGCGACCCCGTAGAGCCCCGCGTACTGCGCGCGCGGCGCGGAGGAGTCGATCAGCCCGCGTACGGTCGACCAGATGCCGTCGGCGCCCACGAGCAGCTCGGCGGTGTCGCGCCGGCCGGAGGCGAATTCGGCCACCACGCCGGTCGCCGACTCCGCCGCGCCCACCAGGCGTTCGCCGGTGACGATCTTCGCTCCCGCGTCGAGCGCCGCGCGCCGCAGGATCGCCACGAGCCGTCCGCGGTGGAGCGCGACGCTGCGCATCGAGTCGGCTTCGCGCCGAAGGCGTGGCGCGTCGCCCAGCAGGTGGCCGCCCGCCGTGTAGAACCGCATCCGCTCGACGGGATACCCGGCCGCCTGCACCTCGCGCAGCAGGCCCAGCTTCTCCAGCGCGCGCAGGCCGTTGACCGCCAGGCCGAGGTGGGCGCCGACCTCCTCGGGCGGCACGTCGTACGCCTCGTACACGGTCACGTCGTGACCGGTCTGCCGCAGTGCGAGGGCGACGGCGGGTCCGGCTATCCCGCCACCGATCACGATCGTCCGCATGACACTCCCTGAATCGCCGTTCACTGAATTTGGATTCGGTGAAAGTCTGTTCCGATACGCTGGCGTCTGTCAACAGCCGAGGGAGGACGACATGCCGCGGGCGAGCACCGCCAGCCGAAAAGAGCGGGCGGCCCAGACTCGTGCCGCGCTGCTGGACGCGGCTCGGGGCCTGTTCAGCGAGCGCGGCTACCTCAATACGAAGATCACCGACATCACCGCCGCGGCCGGCCGCTCGACCGGCTCCTTCTACGAGCACTTCGCCGACAAGGACGAGCTGCTCCAGGCGCTCCTCACCGAGATGGAGGCCGCGATCGACGAGCGGATGGTCGGCCTGGAGCACCCCCGCGACCACGACCTGACCGACCGCGACCAACTGCGCGACCACGTCGGTGTGGCGTGGAAGGTGATGCGGCAGAACCGCCCGGTCACGCTCGCGCTGTTCCAGGCGATGGTGGCCGACGACCCCGGCACCGGCCGGGCCTGGCGCGATCTGCGCGAGCAGACGGGGACCATCCGGGAGCATCTGGAGTACCTGGTCGAGCGCGGACACCGGCTGCCCGGCGACCCCGAGTTCATCGCGGCGGCGATCGGCGCGATGCTCGTCACCCTCAACTACGCGGTGCTCACGCCCCCCGGCGGCGAAGACGACCAGCAGGTCGTCGACACCCTCACGGATCTGCTGCTGCACGGGCTGGCCGGACCGGCGTCACGGTCGGCGGACGCGTCCTGAAGGACGACGTGCGCCCGTGGGCGGACTCGCGCACCAACCCCGCCTGAAACGGCGCTATCTGCCGCGGAAGCTGCCGTACGACATGCCAAAGCCCCGGTCGGGAGATCCCGACCGGGGCTTTGAGCTGCGTGGACCTGAGGGGATTTGAACCCCTGGCCCCCTCGATGCGAACGAGGTGCGCTACCGGACTGCGCCACAGGCCCTTGCAACGAGTGAAACTTTAGCACCCCGATCGGGCTGCTCAAAAATCCGTTCCGGGGAGCGGCCGGCGGGCTACTCGTTGGCGGCCCGGGGCCGGTCGCCGTCCTCGTACTGGTCGAACAGCGGGGTGCGGCCGCGCTCCCGGGCCCGGCGCGCGGACGCGGCCCGGCGGACACCGCGGGGGGCGGGCTCCTCCGGGCGGTCGTCGGGGCCGGCCGGGCCGGCGGATGCGTCGCCGGCCGGGGTGTCCTCCTGGCCGGGGGCGGCGGCGCTGGAGCGGGCAGAGCTCCAGGCGTCCGGGGCGCCGAGGTCCACGCCGGAGGTGGCGCGGGGGGCGACCGGCGCGGTGACGTACGTCGGCAGCGGTACCGGGACCGGGTCCCAGCTCTCGCCCTGTCCGGGGCGCCGCTGCCGTTCGCGCTGCTGGTCGACCCACTCGGCGTGGTCGGTCTGCTCGACCAGGGCCCGCCGGTCGGCGGCGAGCGCGGCCAGGCCGGGGTCGGCCGCCGCCTCGGGGGCCTCGTCGGGCTCCTCGGTGTCGGGCTCGCCGCCGGGTCCCGGGCCCGGGCCGGGGCCGGCGGCGCGGCGGCGCTGGCGGTCGCGCAGTTGCCGGGCCGCGTCCTCGGCGCGGCGGCGGTCCATCTGGTAGGCGAAACGGTGCCGTTCCTGGGACCGCAGATAGGCGATGTACGCGCTGAGCAGCACGGCGGGCACGCCGGGCGCCCACAGGAAGGCCAGTCCGCCGACGGCGGCGACGATCGCGCCGAGCGTGAAGGCGAGGAAGAGCACCACGGTGGTACGGCGCCGGCGGGCGAGCACCTTGGAACGGCGGGCGCGGGCGGCGGCGGCCTCGGCGGCGGCGTCGCGCCGGGCGGCGGGCACCCGCGCGCGGACGGACCCGGACCGCTGGGCGGCGGCGGGCCGCTGCTCGGCGGAGCGCTGCTGCTCGGCGGGCCGTTCGGCGGCGGGCGGGGTGTCCTGGGGGCGGAGTTCGCGGCGGGTCTTGGACACGGCGAAGGCCCGGACGTCCACCGAGTCGGTGACGGCGTCCGGGTCGGCGTCGAACTCCGCCTCGTCGGCGGAGCGCGCCCGCAGGTCCTTGGCGTACCGGCGCTCCATGCCCGCCCGTCCGGACAGGAGCCGGATGGCGGTGCTGAAGCGTTCCGTCGGACGGGCCTCGTTCAGCTCGTCCTGCCTACGGAGCCACATCGGCACCAAGTAGGCGGCCCAGGCCCCGACGATGACTGCGTAGATGAGGCCGCTGCTGCTCACGCCTCACACGGTAGAGGGACGGGCCCGAGGCGATCCGCCAATTGGGCCGGTGTGTCGCACGATCTGGCTGATAATTCAAAATTTTTTTGCGACGGATGACAATAACGACGGTTCTTTCGAACGTTTATTCAATTCCGGAGGTGTTCTGGGCGCGGGTGCGGCGCCAGCGGCCCAGCAGTCCGTCGGGGACTTCCTCGGCGGTCAGGGCGAAGACGAGGTGGTCGCGCCAGGCGCCGTCGATGTGCAGATAGCGGGGCCGCAGCCCCTCCTCGCGGAATCCGAGTTTCTCCACGACCCGGCGGCTCGGCCCGTTCTCCGGGCGAATGCAGACCTCGACGCGGTGCAGTCCGACGGTGTGGAAACAGTGGTCGACGACGAGGGCCACGGCGGTCGGCATCACCCCGCGCCCGGCCACCGCCTCGTCCACCCAGTAGCCGATGTGCCCGGAGCACATGGAGCCCCAGGTGATCCCGGCGACCGTCAACTGGCCGACCAGTTGCCCCTGGTACTCGATGACGAACGGCAGCATCCGGCCCGCGTTCGCCTCGGAGCGCAGGTGGCGCACCATCTGGCGGTAGGTGGGCCGGTGCGTCGGCGGGCCGCCGGGGACGGGCGGCGGGATGGTGGCCTCCCAGGGCCGCAGCCAGTCGCGGTTGCGCCGGTTGACCTCACGCCAGGCCCGCTGGTCGCGGAGCTTTATCGGCCGCAGGACGATGTCGCCGTCCACCAGTTCGACGGGCCACGAGGGGCTGTTCAGCTCGCACCCCCACGGCCGGACGCGGGATGGTCGCCGCCGCGGATCTGGTCGACGGCGTGCTGGAGCAGAGGTTCGAGAACCGCAAGCCCGTCCTTCACCCCTCCGGGGGAACCGGGCAGGTTGACGATGAGGGTGGCGCCGGCCACGCCCGCCAGACCCCGGGAGAGCGCCGCCGTCGGCACCTTGTCCCGGCCGTACGCCCGGACGGCCTCGGCGATGCCCGGCACCTCACGGGCGATGACCGCGCGGGTCGCCTCGGGGGTGCGGTCGGTCGGGGAGAGGCCGGTGCCGCCGGTGGTGACGATCACGTCGTAGCCCGCCGCGACCCCGTCCCGCAGGGCGGCCTCGACGGGGTCGCCGTCGGGGACCACCCGGGGGCCGTCGACGGTGAAGCCGAGCCGCCCGAGGGCGTCGGCGATCAGCGGGCCGCCCCGGTCCTCGTAGACCCCGGCGGCGGCCCGGTTGGAGGCGGTGACGACCAGGGCGCGGTACGTCATGACCGGCTCCAGTCGCCCGACTTGCCGCCCGTCTTCTCCTCCACCCGCACGTCCGTGATGACCGCTCCCTTGTCGACCGCCTTCACCATGTCGACCACGGTGAGCGCGGCGACGGTGACCGCGGTGAGGGCCTCCATCTCGACGCCCGTGCGGTCCGTCGTCCGCACGGTCGCCGTGATCTCCACGGCGTCGTCCGCGACCGACAGGTCCAGTGTCACACCCGACACCGACAACGGGTGGCAGAGCGGGATCAGGTCGGGGGTGCGCTTGGCGCCCATGATGCCCGCGATCCGCGCGGTGGCCAGGGCGTCGCCCTTGGGCACCCCGCCGCCGCGCAGCAGTTCGACCACGCGGGGCGCGACGAGGACGCGGCCGCGGGCGCGGGCGGTGCGCGCGGTCACGTCCTTCTCCGATACGTCGACCATGCGGGCGGCGCCCGCCTCGTCGAGGTGGGTCAGTCGATCCTGCGTGCTCATGCTGTGCGGCGCTCCCGGTCCGGCCTGTCGTGCGCGACACGGTACCCCCATCGCGGCGGGACCGGTGGGGCCGGGCGGCCCGGCGGGCGGGCCGGCGGGCGGCTCAGCCGAGCCGGATGACCTCGACCTCGGCGCCGGGCTCGACGGTCTCGGTGTCCTCGGGGACGACGATCAGCGCGTCCGCGCGGGCGAGGGCGGCCACCAGGTGCGAGGAGGCGCCGCCGACCGGGGTGACCGACCCGTCGGCGTACCGGCCGCGCAGGAACTGCCGGCGGCCCTGGGGGGAGGTCAGCGCCTGGCCGGCGGCCAGGCGGGCGGTGGTGCGGGGGCGGTGCACGTCGGGCAGGCCCATGAGGGTGCGGATCGCGGGCCGCACGAACAGTTCGAAGGAGACGTACGAGGAGACCGGGTTGCCCGGCAGGGCCAGCAGCGGGGTGTGGTCGGGGCCGATGGAGCCGAAGCCCTGCGGTTTGCCGGGCTGCATGGCGAGCTTGCGGAACTCCACGCCGCTGCCCGGCTCGTCCTCGTCGGCGACGTGCGCGAGGGCCTCCTTGACCACGTCGTAGGCGCCGACGCTGACCCCGCCGGTGGTGACCATCAGGTCGGCGCGGACGAGCTGGTCCTCGATGGTGGAGCGCAGCGTCTCGGCGTCGTCGGTGACGGCGCCCACCCGGTAAGCGATCGCGCCGGCGTCGCGGGCGGCGGCGGTCAGGGCGAAGCTGTTGGAGTCGTAGATCTGACCGTGGGCCAGTTCCTCGTCGGGCTGGACGAGTTCGCTGCCGGTGGAGAGCACCACCACGCGGGGGCGGGGCCGGACGGTGACCCGGCCCCGGCCGATCGCGGCGAGCAGGCCGATCTGGGGCGGGCCGAGGAGGGTGCCGGCGGCCAGCGCCCGGTCACCGGCCCGTACGTCGCTGCCCGCGGCGCGCACATGGGCGCGCGGGCCGGCCGGCCGATACACCTGGACCTGGCCCTCGGCGCCCTCGGGGGCCTGGCTGCGGGCGCGCATCCGGTCGACCGGGCCCCGGCCGAGGCCGCCGTCGGTCCACTCCACCGGCACCACCGTCTCGGCGCCGGAGGGCAGCGGGGCGCCGGTCATGATGCGGGCCGCCTGGCCGGGGCCGACATGCACCGGGTCGGCGGCGCCGGCGGCGACGTCCCCGACGACCTCCAGGGACGCCGGGAACTCCTCGCTGGCGCCCGCGACGTCCGCGACGCGCACCGCGTACCCGTCCATGGAGCTGTTGTCGAACGGCGGCAGGGAGACCGGCACCGTCACGTCCTCGACCAGGACACAGCCCTGGGCGTCGAGGAGGTTCAGCTCGATGGGTTCCAGGGGGCGGACCGTGGCGAGGATGTCCTCCAGGTGGTCCTCCACCGACCACAGGCGGTCCTCGCCCTGGTCCTGGCCGGTGGCGCGGGGCGCGGCGCTGCTCAACGTCCTTGCATCTCCTCGGCTACGTAACTGCGGAGCCAGGTCCGGAAGTCCGGGCCCAGGTCTTCACGTTCGCATGCGAGTCTGACAATGGCACGCAGATAGTCGCCGCGGTCGCCGGTGTCATAGCGGCGGCCCTTGAAGACGACGCCGTGCACGGGGCCGCCGATCTTCTCGTCGGCGGCCAACTGCTGGAGGGCGTCGGTGAGCTGGATCTCGCCGCCGCGGCCCGGTTCGGTCCGGCGCAGGATGCCGAAGACGTGCGGGTCGAGGACGTAGCGGCCGATCACGGCGTAGTGGGAGGGCGCGTCGGCCGGGTCCGGCTTCTCGACCAGTCCGCTGACCCTGACGACGTCGCCGTCCTCGGTGGTGTCGACGGCGGCGCAGCCGTAGAGGTGGATCTGCTCGGGGGCGACCTCCATCAGGGCGATGACGCTGCCGCCGTACTGCTCCTGGACCTCGATCATGCGCTGGAGGAGCGGGTCGCGGGGGTCGATCAGGTCGTCGCCGAGCAGGACCGCGAAGGGCTCGTCGCCGACGTGCGGGGCGGCGCACAGGACGGCGTGGCCCAGACCCCGGGGGTCGCCCTGCCGCACGTAGTGGATCATCGCCAGGTCGCTCGACTCCTGGACCTTGGCCAGCCGCTCGGTGTCGCCCTTCTTCTCCAGGGCGGACTCCAGCTCGTAATTGCGGTCGAAGTGGTCCTCAAGGGGTCGCTTGTTACGGCCCGTCACCATGAGGACGTCGTCGAGGCCCGCCGAGACGGCCTCCTCGACCACGTACTGGATCGCGGGCTTGTCGACCACCGGCAGCATCTCCTTGGGAGTGGCTTTGGTGGCCGGCAGGAACCGGGTTCCGAGTCCCGCCGCGGGGATGACAGCCTTGCTGATCCTGGGGTGCGACTGAGTCATGCCCGCCACCATATCCGGTGTCATTGGGCGGATTCTGTGACTCCAGCCGCTTGACGCTCATATGAGCGCATTGGAACCGTACGGGAGTGACCATGACGCACAGTGAGACCGCGGCCGAGTCTGACAAGCGCAGGTTGCGGCGGGAACTCCTCGCGGTGAGGAACAGGTTGACGGCGGATGACCTGCGGGAAACCGCCGGGGCGCTGGCCGGGCGGGCGCTCGGGCTGCCGGAGCTGGCGGGGGCGCGCACGGTGGCGGCGTACGTCTCCGTGGGCGCCGAGCCCGGCACGCTCGCGCTGCTGGACGCGCTGCGCGCGCGGGGCACACGGGTCCTGCTCCCGGTCCTGCTGCCCGACGGCGACCTGGACTGGGGCGCCTACGCCGGGGAGGGCTCCCTCGCGCGGGTGCGGCACGGCGGGCGGATGGCGCTGTGGGAGCCGGCCGGCGAGCGGCTCGGCCCCGAGGCGGTGACCGGCGCGGACGCGGTGCTGCTGCCGGGCCTGGCGGTCGACCCGCGCGGAATGCGGCTCGGGCGCGGCGGCGGCTCCTACGACCGGGTGCTGGCCCGGCTGGACCGGGCGGGGGCGCGTCCGGCGCTGCTGGTGCTGCTCTACGACTGGGAGGTCGTCGCGCGTGTCCCCGCCGAGCGGCACGACCGGCCGGTGGACGCGGTGGTGACGCCGTCGGGGGTGCGGCGTCTGGGCTGAGCGGCGCGGTCGGCCGGGGGCGGCGTGCGGGCTGAGCCACGCGGCGGTTCTCACGCGCGGTGGCTGTGTACGGCGACGGCCCCCCACGCGCGCGTGAGGGGCCGTCGTGCCGGGGTGTCGCCTAGGGCTTGAGCACCAGGGTGTCGGTGGTGCTGTCCTGGACCGCCTTGTCGGAGAACGACCAGGGCAGCAGCTCGCCCTTGGCCCACTTGCCGGTCTGGTCGGTGTAGTGGGCGCTGTAGGCGTGGCCCGAGGCGCCGCTGAGGTTGATCCAGCGGGACTTGTCGAGGTCGCCGAGGTTGACCACCATCCGCATCGACGGCACCCAGACGACGCCGTAGCCGCCGGCCGCGTTCCAGCCGGTGGCGTTGACCGCCGCCTCGCCGCCGCTGAGCTTCCAGGGGCCGCGGTTGAGCGCGTACTTGAGGAAGCCGGGGCCGGAGGTGCCCAGGGTCTGGTTCTTCAGGAACAGGCGGTGCAGCCGGCCCCAGCTCCAGGTGTCGATGTCCTTGCCGAGCTTGGCGGTCAGCTCCCAGCGGGCGTCGATCATGGCGCGCTTGAACAGGTCGTCGCGGTCGTGGTCGGCGCCCTTGCGGGTGCCGCTGGCGGGCGTGGTCCACCAGTCGCTGTCCTCGTCGTCCATCAGGGTGCGCACCACCTCGAACCAGCGGTCGCCGCCGTCGGGCTGCGCCTCGTCGGCGTCGCGCCGGCCGCACTCGCGGACCTTCTGCTCCTCGTCGGCCGGGCCGGTGGTGTTGACCGGGTCGACCCACAGGCACTGGCCCTCGACGCGCAGCTCCTTGGGCAGCTTGTTGCCGAAGGCGAGCTTGAGGATGTTGCGCCAGACGGCGTTGAAGTACGCGGCGGCGGCCGAGTCGGCGTCCTGGGTGTAGTCCCAGCCCTCCAGGAGCTTCTGCGCCTGCCGGACGTCCTTGTCGTCGACGTCGATCTTCAGCAGCAGGGGCACCAGCTTGCGGGCGATCTCGTTGCTGTTGTCGAGCTGCATCTGCCGCATGTCGTCGGTGGAGATCTTGCCGCCGTCCTCGATCTTCTGCTCGATCAGCTCGGTGATCCGCTGGCTGCGGGTGCCGTAGCCCCAGTCCGTGGTGAGGGTGTAGGGGTAGTCGTCCTGGTCGACGACGGCCTGGTTGGCGGTGACGATGTAGCCGCGCTCGGGGTCGTACTCGTAGGGCAGTTGGTCGTCCTCGATGTACTGGCCGGTCCAGCGGTAGGCGGGGTCCCAGCCCGGCGCGGGGAGGGAGCCGTCGTGCTTCTCGGCGCGGATCGGGATCTGCCCGGGGAGCGTGTAGCCGATGTGGTCGGCGTCGGCGTACACCAGGTTCTGCGAGGGCACGTCGAACAGGGCGGCGCCCGCGCGGAACTCCTCCCAGTTCTTCGCGCGGTCGATCGCGAAGACGGCGTCCATGGTGGTGCCGGGGTCCAGGGCGGTCCAGCGCAGGGCGACGCCGTAGCCGTCGCCGCGGTCGGGGGCGGCGGCGTCGACGGTGGCCTTCTTGCCGACCTTGACGAGTTCGTTGTCGCGGTCGGAGAGCAGCGGCCCGTTGTTGGTGGTGCGGACGACGATCTTCTTGGACCTGCCGCCGGCGACCTTGATGGTCTCCTCGCGGGTGTCGAAGGGGACCACCTTGCCGTCGTACTGGTAGCCGTCGGCGGTGATCTTCTCCAGGTAGAGGTCGGTGACGTCGACGCCGGAGTTGGTCAGGCCCCAGGCGATCTTCTGGTTGTGGCCGACGATGACGCCGGGCATCCCGGCGAAGGTGTAGCCGGTGACGTCGTACTGGCACTTCGCCGAGACGCTGCGGCAGTGCAGGCCCATCTGGTACCAGACGGAGGGCAGCGACGGGGAGAGGTGCGGGTCGTTGGCGAGCAGCGGCTTGCCGGTGATGGTGTGCTTGCCGGACACCACCCAGGCGTTGGAGCCGATGCCGTTGCCGTTGACGCCGACGGCCGTGGGGAGGTCCTCCAGGACGCCCTGGAGGCCGGAGAGCTGGCTCTGGAGGGCGGAGGTGCCGGAGGTGGTGCCCGAGGTGCCTGAGGTGGTGCCGGTGGTGCCGCCCGTGCCGGTGGTTCCTCCGGTGCCCGTGGTGCCGGTGGTTCCTCCGGTGCCGGTGGTGCCGGTCGTTCCGCCGGTGCCGGTGGTGCCGCTGGTGCCCGAGGTACCGGAGGTGCCCGTCGTGCCGCCGTCGCCGCCGGAGAAGGTGCCCGTCAGCTCGTCGTACTGGCCCTCCTGGACGATCGTCTCGTGCCGGTCGTACGGGTACTCCGGGTAGAGGTCGGCGATCTGCTTGGGGCCGAGGCGGCTGGTCATCAGGGCGCGGTCGATCTCGTCCTGCATGTTGCCGCGCAGGTCCCAGGCCATCGCCTTCAGCCAGGAGACCGAGTCGACCGGGGTCCACTTCCGGGGCTTGTAGTCGTTGGTGAAGCCCAGGGCGGCGTACTCCAGGGAGATCTCCGCGCCGTCCTTGCCCGCCAGGTAGGCGTTGACCCCCTTGGCGTACGCCTGGAGGTACTTCTTCGTGCCGGCCGACAGCTTCTTGTCGTACTCCTCCTTCGCCACCCGGTCCCAGCCCAGGGTGCGCAGGAACTCGTCGTTCTCGACCTGGCTCTTGCCGAACATCTCCGACAGGCGCCCGGAGGTCATGTGCCGGCGCACGTCCATCTCGTAGAACCGGTCCTGCGCCTGGACGAAGCCCTGCGCCATGAAGAGGTCCTCGTCGGTGGAGGCGTAGATCTGCGGGATGCCGTAGTCGTCGCGCTTGACGTCGACCGGGCCCGAGAGGCCGTCCAGGGTGAGGGAGCCCTTGGTCTGCGGGAAGGAGGCGCGGACGGTACTGACCGACCAGTACGCCCCGTAGGCCAGGCCGCCGATGAGGGCCAGGACCAGCACGAGGACGATCAGTCGGGCTCTGCGCCCCTTCTTCCTGCGCGACTTGGCGGGCTGCTGACCCGAAGAGGCGGTGTTGGTGGGGGGCATCGCTGTCCTTGCTGTCCTAACACGAGCGGCAGGGGCGGGCTGTGCTTTCTGCTGAGCGTCTCTTGAGCGCTGGAGCAACCATAGGCGCAGGGTCCGGCGCGCCTTGACGCGGAGTCGGGAACCAGCGGGTACGGGCGTTCGATCTTGCCAAGGTCCGCGTCAAGAAATCGTCAAGAGTTAGGTAAGGTAACGAACTAGTTGTGTCTTTTCCAGCCAACTAGTCATGTCTCTTCTGTCAGGAAGGAACGGCCGCTGACTGTTCACCACCTCAACCAGCTCCTGCTCGTCTGCTCGCTCGTCCTGCTCGTCGCGGTGGCCGCGGTCCGGATCTCCTCGCGCAGCGGACTGCCCAGCCTGCTCGTCTACCTCGCCATCGGCATCGCCATGGGCCAGGACGGCCTCGGCGACATCCACTTCGACAACGCCGAACTCACCCAGGTCATCGGATACGCCGCCCTGGTCGTCATCCTCGCCGAGGGCGGCCTCGGCACGAAGTGGACGGAGATCCGACCCGCCCTGCCCGCCGCCTCCGCCCTGGCCCTGGCCGGGGTCGCCGTCAGCGTCGGCGTCACCGCGGCCGGCGCCCACTACCTGACGGGCCTGGAGTGGCGGCAGGCGCTGATCATCGGGGCGGTGGTGTCCTCCACGGACGCGGCGGCCGTCTTCTCCGTACTGCGCCGCATCCCGCTCCCCGCGCGGATAACGGGCACCCTGGAGGCCGAGTCCGGCTTCAACGACGCCCCCGTCGTCATCCTGGTGGTCGCCTTCTCCACGGCCGGCCCGATGGAGCACTGGTACGTGCTGCTGGGCGAGATCCTGCTGGAGCTGGCCATCGGCGCGGCCATCGGCCTCGCGGTCGGCTGGCTGGGCTCCTGGGGCCTCAGACACGTGGCGCTGCCCGCCTCCGGCCTCTACCCCATCGCCGTCATGGCGATCGCCGTCACCGCCTACGCCGCCGGTGCCATGGCCCACGGCAGCGGCTTCCTCGCCGTCTACCTGGCCGCCATGGTGATGGGCAACGCCCGGCTGCCGCACTGGCCGGCCACCCGCGGCTTCGCCGACGGGCTCGGCTGGATCGCCCAGATCGGCATGTTCGTGCTGCTCGGCCTGCTGGTCACCCCGCACGAACTGGGCGACGACATCCTGCCCGCCCTGCTGATCGGCCTGGTGCTCACCATGGTGGCCCGGCCGCTGAGCGTGGTGCTGTGCCTGCTGCCGTTCCGGGTGCCCTGGCAGGAGCAGACCCTGATGTCCTGGGCGGGACTGCGCGGCGCGGTCCCCATCATCCTGGCGACCATCCCCATGGTCGAGGGCGTCCAGGGCAGCCAGCGCATCTTCAACATCGTCTTCGTCCTGGTCGTCGTCTACACACTCGTCCAGGGCCCGACTCTGCCCTGGCTGGGCCGCAAGCTGCGGCTGGGCGACGACTCGGAGGCCGCCGACCTCGGCATCGAGTCCGCGCCCCTGGAACGGCTGAGCGGGCACCTGTTGTCGGTCGCCATCCCCAAGGGCTCCCGGATGCACGGCGTGGAGGTGGCCGAGCTGCGGCTGCCCGCCGGGTCCGCCGTCACCCTCGTCGTCCGCGACGGCACCTCCTTCGTACCGGCCCCCACCACCGTGCTGCGGCGCGGCGACGAACTCCTGGTGGTCGCCACCGACCCGGTCCGCGACGCCGCCGAGGAACGCCTGCGCGCGGTCGGCCGCGGCGGCAAACTCGCCAGTTGGCTGGGCACGGGCGGCGCGGCGGAGCGGCGGGGGGCCGGGTGAGGGGCGCGCTTGCGGGGGGGGCTGCGGGGGGGGGGCTGCGGGGGGCGGGGCCGGCCGGGTGGCTGAGCCGCCCGGGTCCGGCCGGGTGTCCCTGTACGATGAAGCGGTCACCTGATCGAACCAACTCTGCCTGACGCAGAGCTGGCGCGACCGTATGGCGGCCGGTCCGCCCCGTGACGCGCCTCCCGCGCGCGTCCCCCTCCAGAGGGCGGGTTCCGGTATCTACCGCAGTCCGCGCAAGAGGACAGCTCTCGGCGCGCGCCCTGACCGGCGACCGCGCTACCAGGCGGCGGAAAGGCACGGACCGTGGCACCCACGGTCACCCCGGCGAAGAGGACCCGTCCCGGATACGGCCAGTTGCTGCGCACCCGCGGCGCCTGGACGTTCCTGCTCCCCGGCTTCGCGGCACGCCAGCCGTTCGCGATGCTGACGATCTCCATCGTCCTCCTCGTCCAGCACACCACCGGCTCCTACGGCGCGGCCGGCGCCGCCGCGGCCGTCACCGGCGTCTCCATGGCCGTGTTCGCGCCCTACAGCGGCCGGCTCGCCGACCGCTACGGGCAGCGTGCCGTGCTCGTCCCCGGCGTCCTGGCGCACGTCCTGTCCGGGCTGGCGCTGACCGGCCTGGCGCTCGCGGACGCGCCCCTGTGGGCGCTGTTCGCGGCGGCCGTGCCCACCGGGGCCTCGGTGCCGCAGATCGGGCCCATGGTGCGCGCCCGCTGGGGCGTGGCGCTCAAGGGCTCGCCCCTGATGTCCACCGCGGCGGCCTTCGAGTCCGTCACCGACGAGCTGACCTTCGTCATCGGCCCGCTGCTGGCCACCGCCCTGTGCACGGCCGTCGACCCGGCCGCCGGGCTGGTCACGGAGGCCGCGCTCACCCTGCTGGGCGGCCTGCTGTTCGCCGCCCAGAAGCGCACCCAGCCGGCCGTCGGCCGCCTCGGCCCCGGCACGGGCGCCGACGCGGGGCACGCGCGCGTGGCGCCCGTCCCGGCGCTGCGCGTCCCCGGCGTACGCGTGCTGATCGTCGCCTTCCTCGGCATCGGCTCGGTCTTCGGCGGCATGCAGGTGTCGCTGGCCGCGTTCACCGAGTCGATCGGCGAGCCCGGCCTGAACGGCGTCCTCTACGGCGTCTTCGCCGCGGGAAACATGCTCTCCGGCGTCGTCTGCGGCGCCATCGCCTGGAAGGTCGCCCCGCGCCGCCGCCTCCTCGTCGGCTACACCGCCCTGGCGGTGACCACGTCCGGCCTGTGGGCCGCGCACTCGGTGCCGCTGCTGGCCGGGCTCGGCCTGCTGGTCGGCGTGTGCATCGCGCCCGCCCTGATCACCGGCTACACCCTGGTGGAGAGCCTGGTCCCGGCCGGGGCCCGTACCGAGGCGTTCACCTGGCTGACCGGCGCGGTCGCCCTCGGCCAGGCGGCGGCCGTGACCGTCGCCGGGCAGGCCGAGGACCGCCTGTGGGACGGCGCCGGTTTCCTGGTGCCGATGGGCGGCACGGTGCTCGCCCTGGGCACGCTGCTCGCGCTGCGCGCCCACCTGTCGGGGCGGCCCGGTGGACGGACCGTGGCACGTGGCGTGGATCACCGCTCGCCCGTCGCAGTGGACTGATGCCGAGGAATACGTCACTATGGACCGTCGTTAGCACTCATTGAGTGAGAGTGCCAGGAGGAAGACAGTGCCGACCTACCAGTACCAGTGCACCGAGTGCGGCGAGGGCCTCGAGGCGGTGCAGAAGTTCACCGACGACGCCCTGACCGAGTGCCCCAACTGCGGGGGCCGGCTGAAGAAGGTCTTCTCGGCCGTCGGCATCGTCTTCAAGGGCTCCGGCTTCTACCGCAACGACAGCCGCGGCTCCTCGTCGAGCAGCTCGCCGGCGTCGTCCAAGTCGTCGTCCTCCTCGTCCTCGTCCTCTTCGGCGTCCTCGTCGTCCTCCTCGGACTCCGGGTCGTCCTCGTCCTCGGGCTCGGCCAGCGCCGCCTGAGTCTTCGCACGAGCGTTCTCTTCCCCGGGGCCCCGTCGTCGTCCGACGACGGGGTCTCCGGCGTTCTCCGGCCCGGGGCCGGCGGCTAGGGTGCGGGCATGGCGAACAAGGCGAACGCCGAGATCGGCGTGATCGGCGGCTCCGGTTTCTACTCGTTCCTCGACGATGTGACCGAGGTCGCGGTGGACACCCCGTACGGGCCGCCCAGCGACTCCCTCTTCCTCGGCGAGGTCGCCGGCCGGCGGGTCGCCTTCCTGCCCCGGCACGGCCGCGGCCACCATCTGCCGCCGCACCGCATCAACTACCGGGCCAACCTCTGGGCGCTCCGCTCGGTCGGCGTCCGCCAGGTCCTCGGCCCGTGCGCGGTCGGCGGGCTGCGCCCCGAGTACGGGCCCGGCACGCTGCTGGTACCCGACCAGTTCGTGGACCGCACCAAGTCCCGCGCCACGACGTACTTCGACGGGCTGCCGCGCCCCGACGGGACGGTGCCGAACGTGGTGCACGTGTCGCTGGCCGACCCGTACTGCCCGGTCGGGCGGGCCGCCGCGCTGAAGGCGGCGCGCGGCCGGGACTGGGAAGCGGTGGACGGCGGCACCCTGGTCGTGGTCGAGGGACCGCGCTTCTCCACCCGTGCCGAATCGTTGTGGCACCAGGCGCAGGGCTGGTCGGTGGTGGGCATGACCGGCCACCCGGAAGCGGCCCTCGCCCGCGAGCTGGAGCTGTGCTACACGTCACTGACCCTCGTCACCGACCTCGACGCGGGCGCCGAGAGCGGCGAGGGCGTCTCGCACGAGGAGGTGCTGCGGGTCTTCGCGGCCAACGTGGACCGGCTGCGGGGCGTGCTCTTCGACGCGGTGGCGGCGCTGCCGGCCGAGACGGAGCGGGACTGCGCGTGCGCGACGGCCCTCGGCGGTATGGACCCGGGGTTCGCGCTGCCGTAACGGTGTCCCCGGCGGCGGAACGGCTCCGGACCTGCCGACGGGGATGTCCCCGGCGGCGGAACGTCCCCTTCGGGTGAGCGGGTTGTCCACAACCGGCCGGTAGTGCACCGGCTCCAGCGGGCGGCGGCGCCGGGCCTCATCGTGGTGAGCGCAAGCCGGTCCCTCGTCGCAGGTGGTGGTCACCATGTCCTACGCCCCGCTCCCCCCGCCGTCCCCGCACGCCGCGCTGTCCCGCCCGTTGGGCACCGACGCCCCGCCCACCCGCGAGGTGCCGCACTTCGCGCCGGTACGGGTGCGCGGCGGACGCGACCGGATGCACCGCCTGGACCGGCTGGTACGGCACCGGCGGCGCGCGGTGGCCGCCGGGCTGGCCGTCACGGCGGCGGCACTGCTGGCGGTGGGTCCGCCGACGGGCCCGGACACGCGGGACGAGCGGCGGGCGAGAGGGCATCCGGCGGCCGGCCAGGATTCACAGCGGCGTGCCGCGAAGCTGGTGGCGGCGCCGGTGCGGATCGCCGACGCGGAGACGGTACGGCTGCTGCGGCCCGGGGACCGGGTCGACGTGGTCGCGGCCGAGGCGGGCGGCGGCACCTCCGTGCTGGCGCGCGGGGCGCGGGTCACCGAGGTCCCGGAGACCGCCGACCCGGGCGGGCCTGGCGGGCCCGGCGGGCCCGGCGGGGCGCTGGTGGTGCTGTCGGTGCCCCGCGGCACGGCGGCGAAACTGGTCGGCGCGGGAGCCTCGGCCCGGCTGGCGGTGACACTGTGCTGACCCGGACATCGGCACCCAACCCCTCGATCAAGGGGCCGGATTGGACAGGGCGGCCCGGCGCTGACGTAGGTTGCGGAGCGTTTTGTTCCACAAGCTGTTCATGCGAGGAGATCCCCCGAGGTGAGCGAGAAGAAGCCGAGCGTCTGGGAGGGCTTCAAGTCCTTCCTGATGCGCGGGAACGTCATCGACCTGGCCGTGGCGGTCGTCATCGGCGCCGCCTTCACCAACATCGTGAACTCGGTGGTGAAGGGGATCATCAACCCCCTGGTCGGAGCCTTCGGCACCAAGAGCCTGGACCACTACAGCTCCTGTCTGAAGGCCCCCTGCGAGATCGCGAAGGACGGCACGGTCACCCAGGGCATCCCGATCATGTGGGGTTCCGTGCTGGGCGCCACCCTCACCTTCCTGATCACGGCGGCCATCGTCTACTTCCTGATGGTCCTGCCCATGTCGAAGTACCTGGCCCGGCAGGAGGCCCGCCGCAAGGCCAAGCAGGGCGCCCAGGAGGTGGTCGAGGTGAGCGAACTGGAGGTGCTCAAGGAGATCCGGGACGCGCTGATCGCCCAGCGCGGCTCGGGCCACGACCGCACCTAGCGCGAGAAACCCGTCAGAGGTGGTGCGGCGGCTTCTCGTCGAGGAAGCGCTTGAGATCGGCCGCCGCGTCCCCGTCGCCGCCCGGCCGCTCGCCCCACCCGCGGTCCGTGTCGTCCGAGGACTGCTGGTCCAGCGGGTCGTCGAAGATCAGCGCGGGCTTGGGCGCGCGCGGCTCGGGCTCGGGGGCGTTGCTCATGCCTCCAGGGTACGGCGGCCCGGACCCGCCGCGTCGGCCCCGAGGACACGGGCGCCTGGACGACACTGACGCCATGACTGCTGACGCGTTGACGGACGTCACCGGGGTGCGGGTCGGCCATGCGACCCGCACCGGCGGCGGATGGCTCACCGGCACGACGGTCGTGCTGGCCCCGGAAGGCGGCGCGGTCGCCGCGGTGGACGTGCGCGGCGGCGGACCCGGCACCAAGGAGACCGACGCCCTGGACCCACGCAACGTCGTCCAGAGGGTCGAGGCGATCGTGCTGACCGGCGGCAGCGCCTACGGGCTGGACGCGGCGTCCGGGGTGATGGCCTGGCTGGAGGAACGGGGCCGCGGTGTGCGGGTCGGCCCGGACCCGGCCCATGTCGTCCCGGTCGTGCCCGCCGCCTGCGTCTTCGACCTGGGACGCGGCGGCGACTTCCGGGCCCGGCCGGACGCGGCCACCGGACGGGCCGCGGTCGAGGCCGCCGCCGCGAGCGCCCCGGGGGCACCCGTGCCCGAGGGATGCGTGGGCGCCGGGACGGGAGCCGTGGCCGGGCTGCTCAAGGGCGGGGTGGGCACCGCGAGCACCGTCCTGGACTCGGGCGTGACGGTCGCCGCCCTGGTGGTGGCCAACGCGGCGGGATCGGTGCTGGATACGGAGACGGGGGTGCTGTACGGGCAGTTGTGGGAGGGGCGGCGCGTGACCTGGCCCGGGGCGGACGTCCGGGAGTCCGCCCGGCGGCGCCTCGCCGAGGTGGCGGCCCGCAACGCCCCTCCCCCGCTCAACACCACGCTCGCCGTCGTCGCCACCGACGCCGGCCTGACCAAGGCCCAGGCCCAGAAGCTGGCCGGCACGTCCCACGACGGCATCGCCCGAGCCGTCCGCCCGGTCCACCTCCTGAACGACGGCGACACGGTCTTCACCCTGGCCACCGGCGCCCGCCCGCTCGACGCCGACCGGCCGCTGGCCCTGAACGCCATCCTGGCGGCCGGTGCCGACGTGGTGACCCGCGCGATCACCCGGGCCGTACTGGCGGCGGAGGGGACGGACGGGCCGGTGGGCGGGGCGAGCGGGGGCTGGCCTTCGTATCGGGAGCTGTACGGGGTGGGGTGAGAGAGAGCGTCCCTACGCGCCTTCCCTGGGCGCGCGGGTCGGAGCGGAGGGAGGATCATGAGGACTTCGTCGCGGTCATCGCCCGCCGCGGGCCGTGGGTCACGGCATGGACCGCAGGGGCGGGTGCTGTGTCGTTATCCCTGGGGGCTGGAGCAGTGGCGGCGGTTCCGGACCAGGGTCCTCGACGACGACCACGCCGGCGGCCGCGGGGGCGAACCCGGCCGGCCAGCGAGTGTTCGCGCTGGCCATCGCGCCGGTCAGACGTGCCTGGAGAAGGTCGGCCGTGTTCAGGTCGGCGCCACGCAGGTCGGCCAGACGCAGGTCGGCGTGGCGGAAAACCGCACCGCCCGCGTCGGCCTTGCGCAGATTCGCCTCGCGCAGGTCCGCCTCGGTGAAGTCCGCTTCGCGCAGGTCGGTTTCGACCAGCCGTGCGCCTCGAAGGTCGGCCCGTACGCAGCGGGCCCGGCGCAGGATCGCGGTCTTGAGGTCGGCGTGCCGCAGGTTGACCGAGACGAGAGACGCCTGCGTCAGGTTGGCGCGGTACAGGCCCGCCGCCTCCATACAGGACCGGTCGAAGTTGACCTCGTGCAGCCACAGCCCGTCGCAGTCGGCCCGGCGCAGGTCCGTGACGCTGAGGTTGATCCAGGACTGTTCCCGGGGTTGCAGCAACAGCACGCCGAGCCCGGTCAGCGCCACCTGGGCGTCGGCGGCACGGATCTCCAGCGGCACGACGTCGTTGATGGGCAGGTCGGCCGCCGGGGCCTGCGGTCCGGCGGGCGGCCAGGGCAGGTGCGTACGCAGGTAGGCGGCCTGGATGGAGAGGACGGCTTCGCGGTCGCGGGCGGAATGTTCGGCGATCCGCCACAGCGCGTGCAGACCTCCGATGCGTGTCTCCAGCTTGTCGCTGCCGAGCTGATCGACGGCCGTGCTGAACCGGTCGGTGACATAGCCCTCCTGGGTGGCGCGCAGACCTTCCTGGCTGACGCGCAGTTGCCTCCAGGTGGCGTACGCGCCGAACAGCACGACCATGCCGCCCACGGCCTGCAGAAAAGTCGCACGGACGTCGTTCACCGCTTTGAGCCGGTCCTGGGCGGCGACGCTCGCTCCGGCGAGATCGTGGTCGACCACGACACCCGGCAGGACGACGAGCACGGTCCCCAGAACGGTCAGCACCACCGTCCCGGCCAGCAGGGCCGCGATGGCACGGTGTCTCACCAGCCGATCGCGCCACGGTCCGCGACCACGGCCCGGCTCCCCCATCCCCGTCCCCATGCAGGGGACCTTAGGCGCCGTCCCACAGGTGATCAACACGCGACGGTCCATCATCGGCGCGGCCCGCCAAGCGAATCCGGCAAGCCGTGATCCGCGGGAAGGCTTCCGCCCCCGCATTGTCGCGGTTCCGTCACGCCACCGTGCCCAGCGGGAACGGGGGGAACCTCCAGGGAGCCGGGTTGCTCTTCCCCCACGCAGTACGACGTACGACCCATGTAGCCCGTACCGGAGCGCAGTACGCGCGTCATACGAACCTGGAGCAGCCCGTGACAACGCCGGACAACGCAGCGCGGCGCGCACTGGGGGCCTGTGCCGTCCTGGTGGTCGGCGCCCTCGCCCTCACCGCGTGCGGTGGGAGTGCCGACGCCAAGGACGAGCGGGACGGGAAGGACGGCAAGGACACGGCCGCCCGGATCGTCATCTCCGCGAAGGACGGGTCGACCGGCGCGTCGATCAACCGCACCGGGGTGCGGGTCAGCCGGGGCACGCTCACCGAGGTGCGGATGACGGAGGCGGGGTCGGGCACGGCCGTGCCGGGTGTGCTGGCGAAGGACGGGGCCGGCTGGAAGCCCAAGGAGCAGTTGGAGCGCGGCACGGAGTACCGGATCACGGCGACCGCGAAGGGGGCCGACGGGCGGACGGCGAGGGCGGATTCGACGTTCACGACGGTGTCGAAGGAGAACAGCTTCATCGGTACGTACACGCCGGACGGCGGGACGACGGTGGGGGTGGGGATGCCGGTGTCCTTCCGGTTCGACAAGGCGATCGGTGACAAGAAGGCCGTGCAGTCGCACATCACGGTCAGTTCCAGCAGCGGGCAGAAGGTGGTGGGGCACTGGTTCGGTGCGCAGCGGCTCGACTTCCGGCCCGAGGAGTACTGGAAGGCCGGTTCGAAGGTGACGGCCACCATCGATCTGGACGGTGTCGAGGGCGCCGAGGGTGTGTACGGGGTGCAGCAGAAGACGGTGACGTTCACCGTCGGCCGTTCGCAGGTCTCCACCGTGGACGTGGCGACGCAGACCATGACGGTGGTGCGGGACGGCAGGACGGTCCGGACGGTGCCGATCTCGGCGGGCAGCCCGGAGCACACCACGTACAACGGGCAGATGGTGATCTCGGAGAAGTTCACGCAGACCCGGATGAACAGCCGGACCGTCGGGCTCGGCGGGGAGTACGACATACCGGATGTGCCGCACGCCATGCGGTTGACGACGTCGGGGACGTTCGTCCACGGCAACTACTGGTACGACAAGGGCAATCCGCCCTTCGGCAGCCAGGGCACCAGCCATGGCTGTGTCGGGATGGCGGACGTCCGGGGCGGGCAGGGCGCCACCGAGGCGAAGTGGTTCTACGACAACTCCCTCGTCGGGGACGTGGTGATCGTCAAGAACTCGGCGGACAAGACGGTCGCGCCGGACAACGGGCTCAACGGCTGGAACCTGCCGTGGAGCGAGTGGATCGCCACAAGTGCCGTCTGAGCAGCGGATTTTGAGGCACGGTCGGGCCGCGCGGGAATTTTTCGCGCGGCCACCGCGTTTTTCCCACAGACGTTTTCTCGGTTCCCGGGCACGATGTCCGACCGAGGGGCTACGGTATGCACCCACAAGGTGACATGCAGCAACGCCGGGAGAGACCTTGAGCGTTCCGTACGAGACCGCACCGTACGAACCATCCGAGTCGCCCGAGTCTCCGGAGGAGCATCTCGCGCGACTGCTCGGCCGCGCCCTCAACTCGTTCGAACTGCCCGACGACACCCTCCGCCGGCTGGACTGCGCGCTGGCGCACGACGGTTCGCTGCACTCCGCGCACCACAGCGCGGGGCTGCACCGGGAGACGTACCGGCACACCTGGCTGCTCGCCGACGGTTCGGCGCTCACGCTGTGGGAGCTGGTGCACAACACCTCGCCGGGCAGCGAGCCGCAGCACGAGGTGTACGTCGACGAGGAGGAGCTGCGGGCCGCCACCGCGCGGCTGCCGCTGCCCGCGGACACGCCGGACTTCGAGCTGCCGGTGCTGGCGCAGTTGTCGCCGATCGCGGCGCCGCGTCATACGTATGTGCCGGACGGTTCGGCGGACCACGCGCGCCGGCTGCTGCGCCGCGCGGAGAACGCGGACCGGCCCGGCGCGGAGATGGCCGCGCTGCTGGCCACGGCCGCCGCGCATCAGATCACGCAGGCGTTCGGCCGTCCGGCCCGGGCGGGGCGCGCGGGGCTGTCGTTCTCGCTGTACGAGCACGCGTTCCTGCTGCGCGGCGGCGAGGAGATCTCCCTGTGGGAGGTCGAGCACACGGCGACGCCGGACGGACGGCACATGTGCGAGGTGTACGTCAGTGAGGACGCCGCCCGGCGGGCGATGGAGCGGCGGGCGGCTCAGATCTCCTGAGCCGCCGCCCGTGCCCCCGACGCCCCCTGGTCCGAGGGCGCCGGGTAGGTGCCTTAGCCGGGCCCCGTGAGGGAGCCGGGTAGGGGCCGCAGCCGGGCCCCGTGAGGGACCCGGCTTCCGTGAGGCACCCGGCTCCCGTCACGCGGTGACCGGCTGCTGGTCCGTTCCCGTTCCCGTACCCGTTCCTGTTCCCGTTTCCGCTTCCGTTCCCGTCGGCGTGTTCCGCGTGGCCGTGCCGGGCCCCCCTGGAGCCGGTGTCCCGGCGGCCGGCCGGCGCAGCCCCTTGAGCAGGACGACCAGCCCGGCGCTGACGCAGACGCCCGCGGCGACGGCGACCAGGTAGAGCAGCGGGTTGCCGATCAGGGGGACGACGAAGATGCCGCCGTGCGGGGCGCGCAGGGTGGCGTCGAAGGCCATGGACAGGGCGCCGGTGACCGCACCGCCGGCCATGGCGGAGGGGATGACGCGCAGCGGGTCGGCCGCGGCGAACGGGATGGCGCCCTCGGAGATGAAGGAGGCGCCGAGGACCCAGGCGGCCTTGCCGTTCTCGCGCTCGGTGGCGGTGAACAGCTTGCCGCGCACCGTCGTGGCCAGGGCCATGGCCAGCGGCGGGACCATGCCGGCCGCCATCGCCGCCGCCATGATCTTCATGGCCGCGTCGCTGGGGTCGGAGACGGCGATCCCGGCGGTGGCGAAGGTGTAGGCGACCTTGTTGACGGGGCCGCCGAGGTCGAAGCACATCATCAGGCCGAGCAGCGCGCCGAGCAGGACGGCGTTGGTGCCGGAGAGGCCGCCGAGCCAGTCGGTCATCGCCTGCTGGGCGGAGGCGATGGGCTTGCCGATGACGACGAACATCAGGAAGCCGACGACCGCCGAGGAGATCAGCGGGATCACCACCACCGGCATGATGCCGCGCAGGGCCGCGGGGATGCGTATCCGCTGGACGGCCAGGACGACCGCGCCGGAGATCAGGCCGGCGGCCAGGCCGCCGAGGAAGCCGGCGTTGATGGTGAGCGCGATGGAACCGCCGACGAAGCCGGGCACCAGGCCGGGACGGTCGGCCATGCCGTAGGCGATGTATCCGGCGAGGACGGGGACGAGGAACCCGAAGGCGACGCCGCCGATCTGGAAGAGCAGCGCCGCCCAACTGTCGGCCTGGCCCCAGGCGAAGTGGTCCATGACCGAGGGTGCCTTGTTGACCTCGTAGCCGCCGATGGCGAAGCCGAGGGCGATCAGGAGGCCGCCGGCGGCGACGAAGGGAACCATGTAACTGACGCCGGACATCAGCCACTTGCGGAGCTTGGTGCCGTAGCCCTCGCCGGATTCGCCGGTGCGTTCGACGGGGGTGGTGCCCGGGGCGGCGGCCGTGACCTCGCCGCGGGCGGCCTTGGCGCGGACCTCGGCGATGAGGTCGGCGGGCCGGTTGACGGCTGCCTTGACGCCGGTGTCGACGGTGGGTTTCCCGGCGAAGCGGTCCTTGTCGCGTACGGGGACGTCGTGGGCGAGGATCACGCCGTCGGCGGCCTCGATCACGGCCGGGTCGAGGCGGGTGAAGCCGGCGGAGCCCTGGGTCTCGACGACGAGGTCGACACCGGCGTCGCGGCCGGCGTTCTCCAGGGCCTCGGCGGCCATGTAGGTGTGGGCGATGCCGGTGGGGCAGGAGGTGACGGCGACGATACGGAAGGGGCGGGGGGTTTCGTCGGCGGGGGCCGCGGTGCCGGCCGGTGCGGAACCGTCGGCTCCGTCGCCGTCCGTGCGGGATGTGGCGGCGCCCTCCGTACCGCCCGTCCCGGTGTCACCGGCGTCCGCCGCCACCGCGTCCCCGCGGATCAGGGCCGCCGCCCGTTCCGCGTCGGTCACGGCCCGGAGGGCGTCGGTGAACTCGGTGTTCATCAACTGCCGGGCCAGCGCGGACAGAATGGTCAGGTGGGCGTCGTCGGCGCCCGCGGGCGCGGCGATCAGGAAGATCAGGTCGGCGGGCCCGTCCACCGCTCCGAAGTCGATGCCGTGCGCGCTGCGCCCGAAGGCGAGGGTCGGCTCGGTGACGTGGGCGCTGCGGCAGTGCGGGATGCCGATGCCGCCGTCGAGGCCGGTGGGCATCTGGGCCTCGCGGGCGGCCACGTCGGCGAGGAAGCCGTCGAGGTCGGTGACCCGGCCGAGGGCGGCCATCCGTTCGGCGAGGGCGCGGGCCGCGGCTTCCTTGGTGTCGGCGGACAGGTCGAGGTCGACCAGGTCCGCGGTGATCATGTCGCTCATCGCGGGCTCCTTCGCTCGCGTGTTCCCCGTACGAGGACCGGAACGGGGACGGGGACGGGGGCTGAGGCTGGGGTTGGGATCAGAGGGACTGATGCGGTCACGGAACCGGCTCTTCCAGTACGCGGTCCACCGGCACCTCGGCCGTGACGGTGACCGCCGCCGGGTCGAGGTCGGCCGGGGTCGGCATGACGCTGCCGGGCAGGCGTACGGCGGCGGCTCCGTGGGCGATCGCGGAGGCGAGGGCGTCGGGCCCGGTGCCGCCGGCGATCAGGAACCCGGCGAGGGAGGCGTCCCCGGCGCCGACGTTGCTGCGGACGGCGTCCACGCGGGCGGTGCCGTACCAGGTGCCGGTGTCCGTGACCAGGAGCTGCCCGTCGGCGCCGAGGCTGGCCAGGACGGTACGGGCGCCGAGGCCGCGCAGTTCCTCGGCGGCCTTGACGGCGTCGCCGACGGTGGCGAGGGGGCGGCCGACGGCTTGGGCGAGTTCCTCGGCGTTGGGTTTGACCACGTCGGGGCGTTCGCGCAGGGCCCGCAACAGGGCGGGGCCGGAGGTGTCCAGGGCGATCCGGACGCCGGCGGTGTGGGCGCGGGCGACGAGGTCGGCGTACCAGGAGGGGGCGAGGCCGCGCGGGAGGCTGCCGCAGCAGGCGATCCAGTCGGCGTCGCGGGAGCGGGTCCGTACGGTCTCCAGGAGGAGTTCGCGTTCGGCGGCCGTCAGCTCGGGCCCCGGTGCGTTGATCTTGGTGAGGACTCCGTCGGTCTCGGCGAGGGCGATGTTGGAGCGGGTGGCTCCGCCGACCGGGACGGCGGCGACCTCGATGCCCTGGGCGTCGAGGAGGTCGGCGACGAGCGCGCCGGGTGCGCCGCCGAGCGGCAGGACGGCGACGGTGCGGCGGCCGGCGGCGGTGACCGCGCGGGACACGTTCACGCCCTTGCCGCCGGGGTCGACGCGTTCGCCGGTGGCCCGGACGACCCCGCCCCGGTCGAGGGAGGGGACCTCGTAGGTGCGGTCGAGGGAGGGGTTGGGGGTGACGGTGACGATCATGCGCGTACCACTTCCGTGCCGCCGCGGGCGAGGGCGGCGGTGTCCTCGGGGCTCAGCCCGCTGTCGGTGATCAGCAGGTCCACGTCACCGAGGCCGCCGAAGCGGGCGAAGTGCTCCTGGCCGTGCTTGGAGGAGTCGGCGAGCAGCACCACGCGGCGGGCGGCGGCGACGGCCGCCCGTTTGACGGCGGCCTCGGCGAGGTCGGGGGTGGTCAGGCCGTGTTCGGCGGAGAAGCCGTTGGCGGCGACGAAGGCCACGTCGGCGCGGATCTCGCCGTACGCGCGCAGCGCCCAGGCGTCCACGGCGGCGCGGGTGCGGTGCCGTACCCGGCCGCCGACGAGGTGGAGCTGGATGCCGGGGTGGTCGGCGAGGCGGGCCGCGACGGGCAGGCTGTGGGTGACGACGGTGAGGCTCGTCTCGGGCGGGAGGGCGGCGGCGAGGCGGGCGAGCGTGGAGCCGGCGTCGAGGATCACGGTGCCGTCGGCCGGGAGTTCGGCGAGGGCGGCCTTGGCGATGCGGTCCTTCTCGTCGGCGGCGGTGGTCTCGCGTTCGGCGAGGTCGGGTTCGAAGTCGAGACGGCCGGCCGGGATGGCGCCGCCGTGCACCCGGCGGAGCAGTCCGGCGCGGTCCAGGGCCTTCAGGTCGCGGCGGATGGTCTCCGCCGTCACCTGGAACTCCTCGGCGAGCGAGACGACGTCGACCCGGCCGCCGTCCCGGGCGAGCCGGAGGATCTCCTGCTGCCGCTCCGGTGCGTACATGTCCGTTCGCCTCCGAGTGTGCCCGAACGTGTGGTTTCATCAGGAGGCTACGGGCGCTTTTCGAGAAAGTAAACAGGAACGGACCCACGACCGGGCATGAACGGGCATGACCGGTCGTGGGTCCGTGGGTCCGTACGACCGCAGCCGAACGTCTCCGTCCTACCGATCGCTCGGCCCGGCCGAGGGGGCGCTCACGAGTTCCCGCTCCCCCGCCTCGACTCCTGCCTCATCCCCTGCCTTCTCCTCGGCCGTCTCCCCCACCGGCTCCGTCGCCCCCTCCACATGCTGGGCCGGACGCTTCGGCAGTGCGGTCATCAGCAGGAAGATGACGCCCATCACCGCGGCCACCCAGCCCAGCGCGTGCTGGAAGGCGTCCACGTACTCCGGGCCGATCCGCGCGGGGCCCGCGTGGTCGTCGATCACGCCGAAGAAGACGACGGAGACCAGGGCGAGGCCGAGCGCGTTGCCCATCTGCTGCACGGTGTTGATCAGGCCCGATGCGGCCCCGGCGTGCTCGCGCGGCACCTCGGAGAGCACCGCGTCGGTGAGCGGGGCGACGATCAGGCCCATGCCGGCGCCCATCACGACCAGGGGCGCGGCCATCTGCCAGGAGGTGATGGACAGTCCGTACCGGCCGGCCTCCCAGAGGTAGAGCAGCACTCCGGCCGCCATCACCAGCGCGCCCGCCTGGAGCACCTTGCGGCCGAAGCGCGGGACGAGTTTCTGCACGGACATCCCGGCCGCCGTCGACACCGCGAGCGAGAACGGCACGCCGGTCAGCCCGGCCCGCAGCGCGCTCCAGCCGAGGCCGACCTGCATGTAGAGCGTCCAGACCAGGAAGAACACGCCGAGCCCGATCCCGAAGACGGTCTGTACGGCGATGCCCGCCGCGAAGCTCTTGACCTTGAACAGCGACAGTTCGATCAGCGGTGAGCCGTCCCGGGCCGCCTTGCGCCGCTCGTACGCCACCAGCGCCGCGAAGACGGCCAGCGCGCCGCCCATCGAGACGTACCCCCACAGCGGCCAGCCCAGCTCGCGGCCCCGGGTGAGCGGGTAGACCAGCATCAGCAGGCCGGCGGTGACCAGGGCGACGCCCACCAGGTCGAGGCGGAGCGCGCGGGGCGCCTTGGACTCGGTGATGAAGCGGTGGCCGAGGAGCAGGCCCGCGATACCGACGGGCAAGTTGATCAGGAAGATCGGCCGCCAGCCCAGGCCGAACAGGTCGCCCTCGGTGAGCAGCGCGCCCAGCAGGGGTCCGGAGACCGCGCCGAGGCCGACGATCGCGCCGAACAGGCCGAAGACCTTGCCGCGTTCGTGCGCGGGGAAGGTGGCGTGCACGATCGAGAGGACCTGCGGGACCATCAGCGCGGCCATGGCGCCCTGCAGGACGCGGGAGGCGACCAGCATCTCCGGGTTCACGGCGAGTCCGCAGAGCGCGGAGGCGAGGGTGAAGCCGCCGATGCCGACGAGGAAGACCCGTTTGCGGCCGTGGATGTCGCCGAGCCGGCCGCCGGTGATCAACCCGGCGGCGAAGGCGAGGGCGTATCCGGCGGTGATCCACTGGATCTGGCTGAACGAGGCGCCCTCCTCGCGCTGGATCGACGGGACGGCGATGTTCACGATCGTGACGTCGACGAGGTCCATGAAGGCGGCGGTCATCACGATCGCGAGGGCGAACCAGCGGCGGCGGTCGCCCGCGCCGGGCGGTGCGGTGTCCGGGGTCTGCGTGAAGGTCATGTCCGCACGGTAGAACGGCAGTAGGACAGATCGCGTCCTAGTACGCGGTCCGGTACTGAGGCATGCTCTGACGCATGACGACGGACACCCCGGCCCGGCTGCTGACGCTCCTCTCGCTCCTGCAGACGCCCCGCGAGTGGCCCGGCGGTGAGCTGGCCGAGCGGCTCGGGGTGTCCCGGCGCACGGTCCGGCGGGACATCGACCGGCTGCGCGAGCTGGGCTACCCGGTGCGGGCGTCCATGGGCGCCGACGGCGGGTACCGGCTGGTCGCGGGCAAGGCGATGCCGCCGCTGGTGCTGGACGACGAGGAGGCGGTGGCGATCGCGGTGGGGCTGCGGGCCGGCGCCGGGCACGCGGTCGAGGGCGTGGACGAGGCGTCGGTGCGGGCGCTGGCCAAGCTGGAGCAGGTGCTGCCGTCCCGGCTGCGGCACCGCGTCGCCACGCTCCAGGCCGCGACCACCGCGCTGACCAGCGGGGACGGCCCGAGCATCGCGCCCGAGACGCTCACCGTCATGGCTTCGACGGTGGCCGGCCGCGAGCGGCTGCGGTTCGCCTACCGGGCCGGCGACGGCACGGAGTCCCGGCGGGTGACCGAGCCGTACCGGCTGGTGTCGACCGGGCGGCGCTGGTACCTGGTCGCCTACGACCTCGACCGCGACGACTGGCGGACCTTCCGCGTCGACCGGGTCGGCGACCCGTTCCCCACCGGCGTCCGGTTCACGCCCCGCGAGCTGCCCACCGGGAGCGCGGCGGAGTTTCTGCGCCGGTCCATGCGGCGACACAACGACTCCTACGAGGTGGTGGTCGCCTTCGCCGCCTCGGCCGAGGCCGTCGCGGCCCGCCTCCCGGCCTGGCTCGGCCCGCCGGAACCCGCCGCCGACGGCACCTCCTGCGTCTGGCGGGCGACCGTCAGCGACGCACCGGAGTGGCTGGCGGTCCGGCTGGCGCTGCTCGGCTTCGACTTCCGCGTTCGGGAACCGGCGGAACTGGTGGCGTGCGTACGGGAGCTGGGGGCCCGGCTGAGCGGGGCGGCGGGGGACGGGTAGCCGCCCCGCCCGGCCGGCCCGCTCACTCCGGCACCCGGGTGATCGCCTCCCACGGCAGGGCGCGCAGCGCCTCCAGGTTGGCGAGGGCCACGTCGAGGGGGCCCCGGCCGGGGTGGGCGGGGCGGTCGTCGTCGGCCCAGTGCTCCACGGCGATGCGGACGGCGGCGCCCGCGCTGGCGGCGGCGAAGCGCAGGTAGGGGGAGGCGGCGAGGCGTACGGCAACGTTGTCGTCGCCGGCGGCGGCGCGGGCGGCCAGCACCTCGGTGAGCGTCCGTTCCGAGGCGAGGCAGACCTCCGCCCAGACCTTGCGCAGGGCCGGGTTGGTCCCGGTGAGCCGGACGAGGGTGCGGACCCACTCCCAGGACGCCGCCGACACCCCGGCGCCGGGCGTCAGGGTGTGCCGTACGGCGTGGGCGAGGGCCTCGGGCGGGGAGAGCGCGGCGGGGGCGTCCCGGACCGCCTCGGCCCAGCGCTGGGCGCCTGCCGCGTAGAGGGGGGCGACGGCCTCCTCCTTGGCCGCGAAGTAGCGGTAGAAGGTGCGGGGGGCGATGCCGGCGGCCTGGGCGATGTCCTCGGCGCGGGTGGCCCGCGGCCCCTGCTGGACGAAGAGCCGGGCGGCGGCCCGGGCGATCTCCATCCGCGTCTCGGCCTTGCGCCGCTCGGTCAGCGACGGCCCGGGGGCGGACGGGGCGAGGCGGGCCGGCCGATCCGGCGGGGTGGACCGATCCGGGTCCGACCGCGAGGACCGACCCGGCTGGGAGGAGAGATCGGAGGCCGACCGAGAGGACGGATCCAGCTCCGGCTGAGAAAACGGAACCGGGTCGGGCTGAGAAGACGGATCCAGGTCCGGCTGAGAAGACGGAACCAGGTCCGGCTGAGAGGACCGATCCGGCGGGAACGGCCGATCTGGCTGAGAGGTGGTGCTGCTCACCATCGGCAATCTATGCCCCTGTGGCACAATCTGCCATCTGGCGGGCCACCCCGGGGTTCAGGTTCGGGGTGCCCCGCCCCCCAAGCCTGGGCACGCCCGGACGAGGGGGTGAGCCGGACCCGGCGCCCGGGGGGAGAACGCCGAGTCCGGCTCGGGAAAGTCCCGGCACCGGGGGGAGTGCTACGGGACGTGGTCTTCGGGGGCCAGCGGGGTGACCCGAGGCCCGAACACGCGGACCCGGAATGCTTGTTCCCTGGACCCCGCGGGTTGAAGCAGCGTTCCACGGCCATGTTCGCGCCGACCCGCGCGCCCGCCGGGCGCCGGAGCCCCCGGGAGGGCCACAGCGCGGTCCGCACGGACGTACGTACCTACCTACGTTACGCCGCGGCCTCGAAGCCGGTGTCACGGGCCAGCTTCTTCAGCTCCAGCAGCGCGTGCTTCTCGATCTGGCGGATGCGCTCACGGGTCAGGCCGTGCTCCTTGCCGACCTCGGTCAGGGTACGCTCCCGGCCGTCCTCGATGCCGTACCGCATCTTGATGATGGAGGCCGTGCGCGGGTCGAGGCGGCCGATCAGGTCGTCCAGCTCCTCGCTGCGCAGCAGCGTCATCACGGACTGCTCGGGCGAGACGGCGGAGGAGTCCTCCAGCAGGTCGCCGAACTGGGTCTCGCCCTCGTCGTCCACCGGCATGTTCAGCGAGACCGGGTCGCGGGCCCAGTCGAGCACGTCGGTGACGCGCTCGGGCGTGGAGCCCAGCTCGGCGGCGATCTCGGCGTGCTCCGGCTCGCGGCCGTGCTCGCGGTTGAACTCGCGCTGCACCCGGCGGATCCGGCCCAGCTCCTCCACCAGGTGGACGGGGAGCCGGATGGTGCGGGACTGGTCGGCGATCGACCGGGTGATGGCCTGCCGGATCCACCAGGTCGCGTACGTGGAGAACTTGAAGCCCTTGCGGTAGTCGAACTTCTCGACCGCGCGGACCAGGCCGGCGTTGCCCTCCTGGATCAGGTCCAGCAGGGGCAGGCCGCTGCGGGGGTAGCGGCGGGCGACGGCCACGACGAGGCGGAGGTTGGACCGGATGAAGACGTCCTTGGCGCGCTCGCCCTCGTCGACGAGGGCCTGCAGCTCCTCCCGGCTGGCGTCCGCCTCGGTGTCCTCGTACCCTTCAAGGACCTGCCGTGCGAACACGCCCGCCTCGATGATCTGGGACAGCTCGACCTCCTTGGCGGCGTCGAGCAGCGGTGTACGCGCGATTTCGTCGAGGTACATGCCGACCAGATCGCGGTCGGCGAGCTCGCCGCCGTTGGCGCGGACGCTGGTTGCCGCGTCGGCCGTCTCGCCGGTGGCGGACTGACGACGGGCGACGGCACGGGTTGCCATGCGTGCTCCCTTGCGATGGTGGGGTCAGCGGGCGGTTCTGTGGAATCTGGGCGCCTCCCGAGTGCTCCGTCTCGATCCGGACTCACCGGGTGCCCTGCATCCGATGGAAACAACGACTGGAATCCGGACAGAATTCCCAACCCGCCCCCCGATTTTTCTGATCATGCAGTACCCTGTGCCGCCACACGAGGAGGCGTGATGGGTGGGGAGCGTGCTGAGGTCCAGGTCAGGCCCGGTGCCGAGGGGGACCTCGGGGCCCTCACGGACCTCTACAACCACTATGTGAGTGAGACGCCCATCACGTTCGACACCCGGCCCTTCACCCCGGAGGAGCGCCGGCCCTGGCTGCTCTCCCACCCAGAAGACGGGCCGCACCGGCTGATGGTTGCCACGGACGCGGACTCCGGGCGGATTCTGGGGTACGCCACCTCCAGCCCGCACCGCCCCAAGCCGGCGTACTCCACCTCGGTGGAGACGACCGTGTACGTGGCCCCGGACGCGGGCCGCCGCGGCATCGGCACGCTGCTCTACGAGGCGCTCTTCGCGGCCCTGGCGGGCGAGGACGTGCACCGGGCCTACGCGGGCATCGCGCAGCCCAACGAGGCGTCCGTACGGCTGCACGAACGCTTCGGGTTCCGGTACGTCGGTACGTACGCGGAGGTGGGCCGCAAGTTCGGCCGGTACTGGGACGTGGCCTGGTACGAGAAGGAGCTGTGACCGGCGCGGCGGCGGGCGCCGGCCCTCAGCCGCCGTTCCGCCCGCCGAACTGCACCGACCGCTTCGCCAGCCCCAGCCAGAACCCGTCGATCACCGACCGCTGGGTGTCCAGCTCACCGGCCGCGTCCGCCGCGCCCAGCGTGACGAAGAGCGGGGCGAAGTGCTCGGTGCGGGGGTGGGCGAGGCGGCCCGCCGGGGACGTGTGGCCGAAATCGAGCAGGGCGTCGACGTCCCCGGCGTCCAGCGCGCGCCGGCCCCAGTCGTCGAACTCGGCGGACCAGGCGGGGGTGCCGTCCTGCCGCAGCGCGGCGAGGTTGTGGGTGAAGAAGCCGGAGCCGACGATCAGCACGCCCTCGTCGCGCAGGGGCGCCAGCTTCCGGCCGATGTCCATCAGCCGGACCGGGTCCAGGGTCGGCATCGAGACCTGGAGGACGGGGATGTCGGCCTCGGGGTACATCTCGACGAGCGGGACGTAGGCCCCGTGGTCGAGGCCGCGGTCCGGGACGTCCTGCACGGGCGTGCCGGGGGCGCGCAACAGCTTGCGGACGGACTCGGCGAGCGCGGGCGCGCCCGGGGCGGGGTAGCGCACGCGGTAGTAGTGCTCGGGGAAGCCCCAGAAGTCGTAGACGAGCGGGACGGTCTCGGTGGCGCCGAGGGCGAGCGGGGCCTCCTCCCAGTGGGCGGAGACGACGAGGATCGCCGTGGGGCGGGGGAGGCCGGCCGCCCAGGCGGCGAGCTGGCCGGGCCAGACGGGGTCGTCGGCCAGCGGCGGGGCGCCGTGGCTGAGGTAGAGCGCGGGCATGCGTTCCTGGGCGGCGGCCACGGTCATGGCGGCGCTCCCTCCTCGACGGGCGATTCTCGGCAGGCACTTCCCGGCAGGCGGCCTTCGGCAGGCGGTCACGCCAGACAGTTACTTGAAACATCAAGCTCGTGCCGGTAAGGCTACGCCTAACTTGTTTAACCTTCAAGAAGAAGCTCGTACAGTGGTTGCATGAACACGGCACCGACCCCCGCGCCCGGCGACGACGAGCCCCGCTGGCTCACCCCCGAGGAACAGCACGTGTGGCGCTCGTACATCGAGGCCGCCACGCTGCTGGAGGACCACCTCGACCGCCAGCTCCAGCGGGACGCGGGGATGCCGCACGTGTACTACGGCCTGCTGGTGAAGCTGAGCGAGGCGCCCCGGCGGCGGCTGCGGATGACCGAGCTGGCCCGCAGCGCGAAGATCACCCGGTCGCGGCTCTCGCACGCCGTCGCCCGGCTGGAGAAGAACGGCTGGGTGCGGCGCGAGGACTGCCCCTCCGACAAGCGCGGCCAGTTCGCGGTGCTGACCGACGAGGGCCGGGAGGTCCTGCGGCGGACCGCGCCGGGCCATGTGGCCGCCGTCCGGCAGGCCGTCTTCGACCGGCTCACCCCCGGACAGCAGCAGGCCCTCGGCGAGATCATGCGGATCGTCGCCGAGGGCCTGCAGCCCGGAGAAGCGGGGGCGGACCTGCCCTGGCTGCGCTGAGCGCGCGGCCGGGACAGGTCCGCCGGGACCGTACGAGCGGGGCGTCCCCTCCCCGTACGTACGGGTGGAACAGGGTGGTGCCCGAAGGGGTACGGCGTCAGTGGGCGACGACCGGGATCGGCAGTTCGTCCTCGGCGCCCTCGCCGGAGCCGGAGGCGGCGGGACCGCCCGGACGGCCGACGTTGATCAGCGTCAGCGCGATCGCGGAGGCCGCGACCAGGATGCCGACGGCGAACCAGATGGCGCTGGTGTAGCCCTGCACCTGACCCTGGATCTGCACCAACTGCTGCTGGGTGCGGCTGTTGGCGCCCCCGATGTGGTCGGTGATGTACGACGCGGTGGCCGAGGCGGCGATCGTGTTCAGCAGCGCCGTACCGATCGCGCCGCCCACCTGCTGGGAGGTGTTGACCATCGCGGAGGCGACACCGGCGTCCTGCGGACGCACACCCTGGGTGGCCATCGACATGGCCGGCATGAACGCCGTACCCATGCCCAGGCCGAGCAGCACCATGCCGGGCAGCAGCACGCCCGCGTAGGAGGTGTCGATCTCCAACTGGGTCAGCAGCAGCATGCCGACGGCGGCGACCAGGAAGCCGGGGCCCATCAGCAGCCGCGGCGGGACGCGGGTCAGCAGGCGGGTGCCGATCTGGGTGGAGCCCGTGATCATGCCCGCGACCATCGGCAGGAAGGCGAAACCGGTCTTGACCGGCGAGTAGCCCTTCACGACCTGAAGGTAGTAGGTCAGGAACAGGAACAGACCGAACATCGCGATGATCGCGAGGCCGAGCGAGAGGTAGACACCGCCGCGGTTGCGGTCGGTGACCACGCGCAGCGGCAGCAGCGGGGCCTTGACCCGGGACTCGACCAGCACGAAGGCGATCAGCAGCACGGCAGAGGCGACGAACATGCCGACCGTCACGCTCTCGCCCCAGCCCTCGGACTCGGCGCGGGTGAAGCCGTACACCAGCGCGACCAGGCCCAGGGTGGACAGGAAGACACCGGGGACGTCGAGCGCGGAGCGGTTGCGACCGCCCTCGGGCTCACGGATGACGAACCAGGCACCGGCCGCCGCGACCACGGCGAACGGGATGTTGACGAAGAACGTCCAGCGCCAGTCCAGGTACTCGGTGAGGAAACCGCCGAGGATCAGACCGACGGCGGCACCGCCACCGGCGATCGCGCCGTAGATGCCGAACGCCTTGGCGCGCTCCTTGGCGTCGGTGAAGGTCACCGCGAGCAGGGACAGCGCGGCGGGCGCGAGCATGGCACCGAACGCGCCCTGCAGGGCACGGGCGCCGAACATCATGGCCTCGTTGGTGGCCGCGCCGCCCAGCGCGGAGGCGAGCGCGAAGCCGGCCAGGCCGACGACGAAGGCGCGCTTGCGGCCCCACAGGTCGGCTATCCGGCCGCCGAACAGCAGCAGACCACCGAAGGCGAGGGCGTAGGCCGTGACGACCCACTGCCGGTTGCCGTCGGAGATGCCGAGGTCCTGCTGGGCGGAGGGCAGGGCGATGTTCACGATGGTCGAGTCGAGGACGACCATCAACTGGGCGAGCGCGATGAAGACGAGCGCTTTCCAGCGACCGGCGTCGGGGACGCCGGGTGCCTTGACGGCGGTTTCGGACATGGGAGTACCCACTTCGGGACGTCGTGACGGAAAAACGGATCGAACTTTTGAACGAATGACTGATCGGACCGCGCCCCGGCTACGGCGCTGTAGCAACGAAACGGTCCGAAGAAGTACGGAAGACGAAGGTGAGGGAGACGAGAGGGTGTCGGCAGGGAGAAGGGGCGGAGAAGGGGCGGGAGACAGGCGGGCGGAGCTGGCTAGTCGCAGGGCCGGCGCAGATCCTCCATGGTCACGGCCGCTCCCGGCAGGACCGAGCGGGCCGGAGCCCGCAGCCCGTCCAGGAACAGTTGCAGATGACGGTGGACGAACCGGTCGCCGCGCAGGCACTCCGTACCGGCCGGCGGCCGGCTGAGCTGGGCGACGGCCACCATCACGTCGCCGACCCCCACGTCGGAGCGGAGCTGCCCGGCGGCCCGGGCCCGGTCCATGACCTGGCCGACGAGCCGCTCGACCCGCTCACGCGCCGCCACCAGGTCGGGATGGTTCTGGTCGAACGTGACGGAGACCATCGGGCACAGCGCGCTGATCCGCTCGTCGGCGGAGACGTGCACGAAGCGCTCCAGCGCCGCGAAGGCGTCCCCGTTCTCCGCGAGCGCGGTCTCCGCCGCCCGCGCCGTCCGGTCCATCACCGAGCAGACGACTTCGCGGACGAGGGCGTCACGGTCGGGGAAGTTGCGGTACACCGTGGCATTGCCGACGCCGGCCCGGCGGGCGACGTCGTCGAGCGGGACCTCGGGGCCGTGCTCGACGAACATCTCCCGGGCGGCGGTGACGATCCGCTCCCGGTTGCGCAGGGCGTCGGCGCGCGGCCGGGCCACCTTGCGCTGCACGGGGGTGGCGGTCTTCACGGCGTAACTCCTCTGGCGATGGCCGGATGGTGGTCTGTGATGCGAACCGGGGATCGTTTCCCCGGTTCATGCGGACACAGGTTCAAACGGGGAAACGGTCCCCGGTTATTTCCCGCTCCCGGATTTCCTTCCTGTGACCTGAGCCACACCTCTCCTCCCCTTCGGGCCCGTCTCTCCGTCCACATCCCGTGAACCCACGTCACCCGTCCGGACCGGTCCGGCCCCTACCCACCGGAAACCCACGATCGGTCTCCTCCAACGCGCGTCCGCGCGCCCCTCGGCACAGGGTGATCGGGAGGGTGCAGCCGGAGACCGGTGGCTGCCGTGGCCCGGGAGGTCTGCATGCAGCCACAGCGCCGACGGATACGTCCCCGCCGCGTGGCCGCACTCGGTTCCGTCACCGCGCTGACCCTCGCGGTGAGCACCTCCGCCACCGGCCACCTCACGCCGGGCGCCACCGCGGCCGGCCCCGGCCCCGCCGTTCTCTCCCGCTCCGCGGCGCACGGGCCCTGCATGATCAGCGGCGGCGCCGAGATCCAGATGTCCGAGGGCGTCCCCACCTCAGCGGGCTACGCCCGCTCCACCGGCACCGTCCGCGCCCTCACCCTGATGGTCGACTTCTCCGACGCCCCCGGCGAGGGCGAGGCCCTCGACCGCTACGCCGAGTTCTTCCCGCAGACCCAGCGGTGGTTCCGTACCGCCTCCTACGGCCGTCTCGACTACCGCCCCGAGGTCCCGGTCCGTGACTGGCTGCGGATGCCGAAGCCGTTCCACGAGTACGGCATAGAACGCGGCGCCCCCTTCGACCCCGCCTACCGCGGCCTGGTCGAGGACATCGTGGCCACGGCCGACCCGAAGGTGGACTTCCGCTCCTACGACCTGCTGAACGTCCTGGTCACCCCCAACGCCGGCCCCTCCGCCCTGGACACCGTCCTGTCCGTGACCTTCGCCGGTAACACCGAGGCCCCCGTCGCCGACGGCGTCCCCGTCGCCAACGCCTCCTTCGTCTACTCCCGCCAGGACGACGGCTCCGGCTCCTACGACCGCACCGGCTACCGCGTCCTGCCCCACGAGAACGGCCACGTCTTCGGCCTGCCCGACCTCTACACCCAGGAGGGCGGGGGCGCGGCCGGGCACTGGGACATCATGAGCGAGGACTGGGGCGCCAACAACGACCTCCTCGGCTGGCACAAGTGGAAGCTCGGCTGGCTCGACGCCGACCAGGTGCACTGCGCCTCCGCGCCCGGCACCAGGGAGTACACGCTCACCCCGCTGGCCCGCGCGGGCGGCGACAAGGTCGTCGTCATACCCCTGGACGGCCGCTCCGGATACGCCCTCGAACTGCGCACCCGCGCCGGCAACGACGAGACGGTGTGCCGCCCCGGCATCCTCGTCTACAAGGTCGACGCCGACGTCGACACCGGCATGGGCCCGGTCACCGTCTACGACTCCCACCGCGACAGCGGCGGCTGCACCCGCAGCCCCAACGTCCACGCGGAACTCTCCGACGCGACCTTCACCCCGGGGGAAGTGTTCAAGGACCCGGGGCGGCGGGTGACGGTACGGGTGGTGGGGGTGGACGGGGAGGGGGGATGGCGGGTGCGGGTCCACCGGGGGTAGCGGGCGGGGCGCCTGCGGGGAAGACCGCTGCCGAGGAAGACCGCTGCTGACGGAAGAGTGCCTGGACCGCTGATGACGGAACGGGACGTGGACCCCTGATGACGGAAACACGACGTGGACCGCTGATGACGGAACTGGACCTGGACCCCTGATGACGGAAACACGACGCGGACCGCTGATGACGGAACTGGACGCGGACCGCTGATGACGGAACGGGGCCTGGACCGCTGATGACGGGACGGCCACCCCCGGGGATTACGGTAACCATGCCGCCACCGCCGTACCGGAGAGCAGATGCCCGCCCCCACCCCCACCACCCTCACCCCCGCCCCTGACTACGATGCCGTTCCGGCCGAGGCGGTCACCCCGCTGCTGCGCGGCATCACCGTGCTGCGGAGGCTGACGGAGGCGGACGGCACGCTCAGCCTCAGCGCCTTGGAGAAGTCGACGGGCCTGGCCCGTTCCACGGTCGACCGCATCACCGCCACCCTCGCCCGGATGGGATACGTCCGCCTGGACGGCCGCGACGTGACCTTGGCGCCCCGCCTGATGGAACTGGGCAACGCCTACCTGGCCGCACTGCGCCTGCCGGCGCTACTGTCCGCGCGGGCCGACGCCCTGGCCGACGAACTGGACGAGTCGGTCTCCCTGGCCGTCGCCGACCGCGACGGCATCCGCTTCATCCACCAGGCCACCCGGCGCCGCGCGATGTCCCTCAGCTTCCGCATCGGCGACCTGCTCCCGGCCGAACGCACCGCGCCGGGCCCGCTGTTCGCGACGGAGTGGACCGACGCCGACTGGCACCGCTGGCGCACCCGCCGCGCGGCGGACCCCAGGGACGAGGGCTTCCCCGCCGTCCCCCCACGCGAGCACGCCACTCCCGACGAGGACTTCGCCCGCCGTACGACCCTGGCGGCGGCGGACGGCTGCTCCCTGGACGACCAGTTGATCGAACCGGGCCTGGTGGCGGTCTCGGCCCCGGTACGCGACCCGCGCACGGGCAGACTGGCCTGCGTAGCCAGCGTCGTCAGCCACACCAGCCGCCACACGGCGGCGGAACTACGCGAAACCCTCCTGCCACCCCTCCTCAGGACGGTCGCCGCGATGGAACACGAGCTGCGCACCGCCCCACCCCCGACCCCCGGCCCGCCCCCCGCGGGCCTGGCCACCTGGACCGGCGCGTCGAAACAGGAACTGGGCCGGGAGTTCGTGGAGTCCCTGGCCCGCGGCCTGACCGTACTGACCGCGTTCGGCGAGGGCCGCCCCGCGCTGACCCTGACGGAGGTGGCGAAGGCGACGGGCCTGTCGAGGGCAACGGCCCGCCGCGCCCTGATCACCCACGAGCACGCGGGCCTGCTGACCTCCACCCCCGACCGCACCTTCACCCTCACCCCCGAGGTCCTCTCCCTGGGCTTCCCCCCGCTCTCCCGCCTCTCCCTCCCCCAGATCGCCCAGCCCCACCTGGACGCGCTGGCCGCCCGCATCCAGGAATCGACCTCACTGGCCGTCCTCTCCGACTCGGGCACGGAGATCCAGTACACGGCCCGAGCGACAGCCGGCCGCGTGATGAGCGCCGACATCGCCGTAGGCACCCGGCACCCGGCCCGGGCAACCTCCCCCGGCCGCGTCCTGCTGGCCGACGCCCCCGAGGGCTACGCCCTGACCGACGAGGAACTCGAAGCGGGCCTGCGCACCCTCGCCGTCCCGGTACGCGACCGCACCGGCACGACGGTCGCCGCCGCCACCATCGCCCTCCACGCCGCCCGCCGCACCCCCGAGTCCTGCCTACGGGACCTCCTCCCACCCCTGCGCACCACCGCCGCCGCCATCGAGACCGACCTCCGCACAGCGGGCCACTTCCGCCGAGTCCCACTGACCTGACCCGCTACACTGACGGCGGCAGCACGCCACGCCTTCGTAGCTCAGGGGATAGAGCACCGCTCTCCTAAAGCGGGTGTCGCAGGTTCGAATCCTGCCGGGGGCACAGAGAGAAGGGCCAGCTCAGGAGGGGTTTCCTCCCAGACTGGCCCTTCGTCGTGTCCGGGGTCGTGCCACGTCGGCTTCGCTGTCAGTCCCGGCACGTACGGTCCCGCCCATGGCTGAGAGACCGACTACAGGCTGGCGTCACGGCATAGCGGAGGAAGCCGCGGAGATCGCCGCCGGCACTCTGGACCCCGAGTGCGCCTGCATGACTGGGCTGTTCCCCGAGAAACTACTCGGAGCCACCGATGCGGTCCTCGACACCTTCGAGGGCCAGCTTGCCGGGCTTGGCAATGCCGGCGACAAGCAGGTCTTTGCCGTGGTCGAGCGCATCGTCCTGGCCCTCAACGCAGTGGACGAAGCCCACAACGGAAGCGCCTTCGAAACCGACGAGCGCGAGGAGCTGTGCGACTACATCGACCAGTCGCTCACCGAGCACGGCGTCGACGTCGTCGCACTGACCGCCCGCCACGGACTGGGCCGCTACCAGCTCACAGACAAGTGGCGGAAGTGGTAGGGACGCGCACCCTGCTGAGCGTCGTACTACCACCGCATCACAAACGCACCAGGTCGAGCGGGAAACAGCGGGGAACCACGGTCAAAAGCAGTCGGCCGTGAGGACGCGTCACCGCTGCTGTATACCCAGGTAAGCGACCGAACCGTCCGTGTGGGATCGCAGGCTCCCCATCTGAGGTTCCCGGTATGCCGGCGCAGACGGAGCCGTAAGGTTCCACTCATGGTGACTGCGACTGTCCGCGAGTGGCACGACGAGGAAGGGTGGGGCGTGCTCGACTCCCCCGAGACTCCCGGCGGATGTTGGGGCCACTTCTCCCACATCCAAGTGAAGGGCTTCCGAACGCTGTCGCCGGGACAGCAAGTGGACCTCCAGTGGGAAGCTCCTGGCTTCAAACAGGACGGGTACAGCTACCGGGCCGTGAACATCGTTCCTCGGCCCGCCTGACATCACCAGGTGACATCAACGACAGCGAACGATGGCGCACCGAAGCAGCCACGATCGGACACACGAGCGACCGCTGAGCCCCGTTTCGGCACGCCGTGCGGCAAGGTGATCGAACTCCTAAAGCGGGTGTAGGGGGTTCTAATTCTCCCGACGGCACAGACCTCAGCAGCAGGTCAGGGAAGTGCTGGGCCCTCCGTTCAGCTCGAACGGTGGGCTTTCCTATGCCTGAAGTCCACGGAGAGTCTCCCCCGGCTCCCTGGACGCCCCTCTCGCAGACCTGCGCGGTTTCCGCCGGGAAAGCGGTCGAGTCGGCGATGCCCCGGGTCGCAGCGGGCGGAAAACTGGCATACTTGAAGTATGGCGACCCGGAAGATCACCATCACCGTGCCGGAAGAGCTAGTGGAGTCGATCAAGGAACGCGTCGACGCACGCGGAGTGTCCGGTTACATCGCGGCCGCCGCCGCTCATCAGGACGCCATGGACCGGCTGCGCGAGCTAGCCGAACGCCTGGAGGAAGAGCACGGCGCCGTGACGGACGACGAGCAGCAGACGGCGCTGGACCGCATCGCCGCCATCGACGACTGGCACGACGAGCAGCGATCACATCCCGGTGCAGCCGCGTGAGCCGTGCCTCAAGGGCAAAGCTGCACCCACCTCGACAGCGCGTCTTCGTGTTCGACTGTGAAGCCCTTTCCAAGGCAGTTCAGGGCGACCGGGAGATGACCGCGCTGGTCAAGGCGGCTCCGCGGCTCGACATCCCCATCATCACCTCGTCGCTCACCACCTTGGAGGCATGGAACCCTCACGACACGTCGAGGCAGGCACTGTGGAACTGGACGCTGTCCCGGATCCGCATCGTGCACACGGACGACCAGGTGATCACCACGGCACGGGACATGCTGAAGACCGCCGGCCTGCACGGGCACAAGTACGCCATCGACGCCGTCCTGGCTGCCGTGGCCGCCCGGGAAGCCGCGGACGGACCCCAGGCAACCGTCTTCACCTCGGACCCCGACGACCTGCGTCAACTCCTCGCAGACCGCCCGGTGCGAGTCGAGAAGGTCTAACAAGACGTATCACCTGGCTCGGCCCGCTCGTCGGCCCGCCCCGAGCGACCCGCCCCCACGCCGAGCGGCATCCACCGACACACACGAGCGCGGGAAGCCCCGTGAACTACGGAGAAATGTTTTTCCAGGCCAGACGCGGCACAGTCGACGTTTCCGCAGGTCACAGCCCCGCCCATGAAAAACTCTCAAAGCGGGTGTCGCAGGTTCGAATCCTGCCGGGGACACCAGGCCGAAGGCCCTTCACCTACAAATTGTGTAGGTGAAGGGCCTTCGACACTCGAGTCGAGCACCCAACGTTCACAGCTCGCGATCACAGACGACGCCTCCGGCGGGGATCGGCCGACACCGGGAGGAGGGGGGCCTGCCCGGCGCGGGCACATCGTAGCGAGCGTGCTGGGCTCTCGGTCCCGTCCACCGTCGCAAAGCCGAGCAGACGCGGCTCAGGGCGTCCTGGTCGTTCGTGCAGTGGCGCGTTGCACCTGCAGGCCCTGAACCAGCAAGGGATTTTTCTCGATTCAGCCCTGTCGGGGTCGTAGCTGCGCCTAGAATCCGCACACTTGCTCGTTGGGACCAAGGAGAGCCGTGAGCTATCGCAACAAAACCTACGTAGCGTTCGCCAGCGAGGACATCAGGCTGTATCGCCTCATGGAAGCATGGCGGGACAACAAGAACATCGACTTCAATTTTTACGACGCACACGACCTATACATCTCGCAGGATACCAGCCTACCTGCGACAATTAAGCGCAATCTTCGCCAGCGGATGGGCAACGCCAAGCAAATTGTGTTGATTGGCACCACGGAGGCCAAAAGAAAGGGAGGAGATGGACGCTCCTTTTTGGCTTATGAAATTGCAGTAATGCAAGAGTTCAATCTTCCGATCGTCATCGCAAATCACAATGGCAACAAAACGGTCGACCGGAATTTTATCCCCAAGCCGCTCCTGGACGCAGATTACTACACTCTCTCGGTTGCGTTTAGTCCAGCGGCTATCAGGTACGCACTAAACAATTATGCGGTTAGCTTTTCCTCAAGCGACAATAGCGGTCCGCATCATTACAAGCAGAGCGTCTACGACAGGCTCTAGCGATGCAGCTAACACGAGATCTTCGCAATCCTCGATTTTGGCGCGGTCTGGCAACCAGCGGTCTCGCCTCCCTCGGATTTTTCTCCGTCGGGTTGAGCCTGTTTGATCTTTTTTCGCCGAACAGGCTAGGGAAGCTCAATCTGCCGGAAATCTTAATTCTACCAGCAGTGGCTCTTGGTTATGCTATCTGGAAATCTTGGCCATACCCGGTGGAACAGCATTACTCTTCTCCAGATACGAAGGTGAGGCTGGTCACGGGTGATCTATTTGACCAGGACACAAACCTCGTTATCGGGATGTCAGACTTTTTTGATGTCGAGACTCCACACATCATCGCCGAGAACAGCGTGCAAGGGCAACTGCTCGCTCGCGTGTATCGGCACGACGTGTCAGCACTCAACTCCGACCTAGATTCGGCCCTGGCCGGCAAGACTCCAGTGGATACGGGTGTTGTAAAACCAGGTAAGTCAACCCGGTACCCTCTCGGCACCGTGGCCTGCATCCGCCGCAGTCGCACGCACTACTTCTGTGTGGCTTACACGACCATGGATCGGAATACCAACGTCTCGACTTCTATCGGCATCCTTTGGGAGGCGCTAGAGAAACTATGGAGTGACGTGCGGTCGCGATCCAACGGCGAAGCTATAGCTGCACCGATCATCGGTCTTGGCCAATCCGGCATGTCCACGATCTTGCCGATTCAGGACGCTATCCGATTTCTTATTCTTTCATTTATGTTCGCATCCCGACATCAGAGAGTGTGCGAAGAGTTGATAATCGTCGTTCGTCCGCAAGATGAGAAACGGATTGACATGCTGGAGATACAGGACTTCTTGCAATCACTGAAGAGGTCCTAACGATGAACCATCTCGTGATTCCTGACGCATACCCATGCGCATTCTGCGATTATCTAACAGGTAATCGGCCGTTCACAATCCTCCACCGAGAAAGCATGGCTGCTGTTCTTGTTCCGCGAGAACAGCGCGGGATCTCGCACTTGCTGGTGGTAACGACGCGTCACGCTCCAACGCTTCTCGACCTCTATGAGGCTGAGGCGCACGCAGTCATAGATTTGCTTCAGAGAGCATCTAGGGCCATTGATTCGACTGATCGACGCCCAGGAATCAGCGTGTGGCAGAATAACGGAGTAGACGCGCACCAGGCGATTCCACATTTCCACTTCCATGTGGCCGGTACAGTGGAAGGGGGTAGCACCAACTGGAATAAGGTCCCTGAACTAAGCATTTCTGAAACAGATCGTATCGCCGAGCGGTTGCGCTTGAAGTTCTAAGTCCTGCTGGCAAAGAGATTAGGAATCACTCGCGAGCGCATTAAGCTCGCGCCTCTCCGACGTCAGCCGCCTGAAACATACCGTGCATGGCCTTATTGAATTTCTGCACCGCTTCGTTCCAGAAGCGCAACGGGAGGATTAAGCCGATACTGGATAAAATCTCGTGTAGCTCATCGAAGACAGCGTCGGACTCTGCCTCAGCGCCAAGTAAACGCATTTTTACGTTCCCTACTGCCCTAATGGCAGCATGAATACTTAGTGGGGGCACTACCAATGGATATGTTGGCTTGTTCAGCACCCATGCTGCCCCGAGTTCCATTAGGCAGTACGGTCTAGTCAAGAACGTCTCACTGATTAACTCAATAACAACGGCCGAATTAGTCAACGTTTGCTGAAGGTGATGGTGCACATTTCGACCGGACGGGATTCCGGTGGAGTTTTCCGAAGAGAAGAAGATCTTCCCATTTGGGACACCACCGAGAACTAGGTGGTCTTTCAAAGCGCAAGCCAAGTCGCGGTCTGCCGATGCATGGCTAATGAAGATACACTTCCCGGAACTCATCTCGCCCTTGGATGGTGGGATGGCGGCGAATTCTGCGGCACTTTGCGCCGAATATCCGTCTAGTGTCAGTCGGAAGCGATCTACTGCGGCACTCAGGACTAGATCGACCCTTCCCTGAGCCGAGGCTGCTCGGATTGCAGAGTTGATCTTGGATTTCTTGCTGGCCATCCGGCCGGGGCGACTATACGCCTCACTGAGGCCGTAGGCAGAGAAAAAGGTGTCAGTTTCCGCGCCGGGAAGATCGGCTAGAGCATCCACAAGATCAAGAAGGAGTTTGCCAGACCACCTGCCATCCATGCGCTGATCGTACTGGCTGGGTGATGATGCTGTCTCCCCTTTCATGTGGTTGTGTCCGTTAAGCGATCATGGGCTGCCCGCCACTGTGCGCCAGATCGATGCGCCTCCCTTTCTCGAAGCGCCTGGTGCTCGCGAGCGGAGACGACCCACTCGTTCATACGATCGGGTGCTCCTCGTGACCCATCGCGTCCGCTGTCCCGGTGTGTGGAGCTCGTATCCCATAGCGAGGACCATCGGTGGGCACACCCATGGCTCGCCATCCAGTGGCTTCCGTCTCGGTTCTCGTCTCATTCAGCTTGCTTCGTGAACGTTCATCCGAGGATCAAACCGTGTCGAGGCAGCCGCGCGGTCTCCGATGTACGCAGGTGAACACGCCTGCACAGAGCACACCGATCCACCACTACAGTTGGAGGATCGAGTTGACCTGAGAGCAGGGTGTGTACTAGGCCCGGCCAGCGATAAGTGATCAGTTCGAGGCGTGGAGATCATCATCGCCAGTGCCATAGCCGCTCTGGGGACTCTGCTCGGCTCGGGGCTCACCTGGCCTTTCAGCACCGCACCACCGACAAGGGGCTTCAGTCACCCGCTATGAGAGGCTTCGCCAGGAGCGCGATCCCGGCCAGCGCTCGCTGCGGATCGTGCGCTGGCCGCCGCCGAGCGGTCCGGAGACCCGGTGCAGATCGGGGCCGCAGCTCGCCGTGTCGCCAAGAGTCTCGTCTACCAGGAGCGTCCGCGGGCCGCCGTCGAGTTCGCTACGGCAGCCGCACGGCGTCTCTCCAGCGACCTCACCCGGCGCGGGCCGCTCGGCCTGTCCACCCTCGGCATGCTGTACCTGTCCGCCGCGCTCGCCGAGTCCTCGCAGGAGAAGACGGCTGCCCGTGTCCGCGCGGCCGGCGGGTACGTCGACGAAGCGGGCGAGGCGGCAGCGCGGCAGGGCGCGGACCTCGACGAGGACTACACGCAGTTCGGACCGACCAACGTGGTCCTGCACCGGGTGGACATGCTGCTGCGGTTCGAGGACGGCTGGTCCGCGCTCGACGCGGCAACGGAGGCGGAGCCGGGGGCGCTGGCCAGGATGACCCGCGAGCGGCAGGCCGGACACCGGGTCGCGATGGCACGCGCTTCGCTCCTGACCCGGCGCAAGGACGATGCCGCCAAGGCGCTCCTGGCAGCCGACGAGCTGGCGCCCGAGGAAGTCCGCAGTCGGCCGGACGCCGTGAACCTGGTCAAGGACGTGGTCGGCGTGACGGCCGACCCGGGGCCGGGCTTGCGCGCGCTGGCCCGGCACTGTGGACTGCGCGCATGACCCGAGTGCTCTACCTCATCGCCTGTGCCGCCGGCCCCACCCAGTACGTCGATGAAGGGGTGCGCGTCGCCCGGGCCGACGGCTGGGACGTGTGCCTGATCCTCACTCCGTCCGCCGCCGCCTGGTGGGAGCCGCGGATGCAGGAACTGGTCGAGCTGACCGGGCATCCGGTGCGGTCGCGGTACAAGCTGCCGTGGGAGAAGGACGTACTGCCGAAGGCGGACGCGATGCTGGTGGCGCCCATGTCGTGCACCACGCTGAACAAGTGGGGGGCCGGCATCAGCGACACCCTGGCGATCGGTATCCCGTCGGAGGCGGTGCACATGGGGGTGCCCGTCGTGGCGATGCCCTACTTCAATCAGGCACAGGGCGCACAGCCCGCGGTGACTCGCTCCATCGCCGCGCTGCGGGAACAGGGTGTGCTCTTCCTCGACGGGCCGGACGGGTACGAGATGCATCCGCCGAAGCAGGGGGACCCGAAGTCGTACCCCTGGGACAGGGCACTTGCCGGCGTGCGGCGCCAGGTGAGTATCTGACCGTCGAGCATGACGAAACGGCCCCCGCCACCCGCATGTGACATCGGCGGCAGAGAGGCGGGGGGGAGCAGGGGAGGCAATAGATACGGTCATGGTCCGGCGTCCGGCTGTTCCGTGCGGCCGGTGTCGGTGGGTGGTGGAGGTGCCGGTTGCCGGTGCTGTCGGGTCAGGCCCGCCTGTACCGCGCTGGCCAGTACCCGTGCGGCGATTCCGACGAGCAGCAGACCTCCTGTCATCTGCGCCATCGTGAGGATCCGCCCGGTGCGGGAGCGTGGCGTGATGTCTCCGAAGCCGACGGTGGCGAACGTGGTCAGCGTGAAGTACAGCGCGTCCGTCCTGGTGAGCGGTTCGCTGAAGGAGTCGGGCGCGGAGCGGCCCAGCATGTAGTAGGAGCCGGCGAAGAGGACGAGGAACAGCACCAGCGTGGCGGCCAAGCCCTCGATCGCTTTCAGGCGTGGATGAGGGGAGCGCGTGATCGCCCGTACCTCCCAGCAGAACACGAGGAGGACCGCGAGCAGGCCGCACACCAGCAGCAGCGAGGTGCCGGCCGTGAGCCGCTCGTCCAGGGGAAGCACGTAGTAGGCGGTGACGAGGCCGACGGTGACGGACAGGGCCCGGGCGACAGCGACGAGGGTGGCGCGTCGGCGGGATCGTGCCTGTCCGGAAGCGGTCCCGTTCCCGTCCCTGCCGCCTGGGGGCGTATCGCTCATCTCGCGTCTCTTCGCTCTTCGTCTCGTCCGGTTCCGGTGGGCCGATCGTTCCCGGTTCCGGCCTCATCGCCCCGACGGCGGGTAGGGATCACCCCTGACGGGTGACCCCGTCCCCGCGTGGCGTCCAACGTTCCTCCGCCGGGTCCTGGGCTCCCGCCGCGATCAGGCGGGCTACGGCCAGCGGCCTGCACAGGCGGGCGGGCGTGGTCAGCGGGACCGACCAGTACGACGCCGTGCCCCGTACGGGGAACTCGACGGTGTCCAGCCTCGGTACGCCCAGGTACGTGCCGTGGCCCAGGCACTCGACGTCGTCCTTGCGCCAGTCGTCCACCGCGTCCCGCCAGGTCCTCGGCACGTTCGCCGGGACCAGGGCGTAGTACCGCGGGCCGTGGATGTCGCAGATGACCGGGCCACCGCCCAGGGTCTCGTCGAGTACGGCGTCGATGTCGGCGGGATCGGTGCTCGCGGCGACGGCCTGGACGACGCGGCCGGGGATGCGGAGGGCGGAGAACAGGGTGCCGAGGGCGAGCACGGCGATGCCGTGTTCGGCCCACTCCGCGCGGGCGTCACGGGGGGACGGGTGGGCGGAGAGGAGCCAGTCCGCGACGGTCAGGCATCGGTCGACATAGGGGTGTGAGGGTACGCCGGGTTCCGCTTCGGCCAGTCGCATGGTGGGCTGGGTGTCGCGGCTGTGCGCGGGGTCGCTCGGCATGGGTGGGGCCTCCACGGTCGGTGTGCTCCGTCTCGCCCACCGACCGTAGGCAGCGGCCAAGTCCGCAATGCTCACAAACCTGTGAGCATTGCGAGCACCTCTACAGACCGACCCAGGTAGCCATGTAGTTCAGCGTGTCCGGGGTACGACGGGCTGTGCGGACCAGACCACGGATCGTCTCCCGGGCGCCCGGGTGGTAGCGCGTCTGCTCCGGTGCCACGCGCCGCGCTTCGATGAGGTGCTCCAGTGCCTTTCCGGTCTGGCCCGTCTCCAGCTCCGTACGCGCCCGGTCGATCAGGAAGTGAGCACGCCGTGATGTGGCCAGCGACGCCGGCAACCGCACCTTGCGGGCTTGCTTCAGTGCATCGTCGTACTGGCCCATCTCCACAGCCGTCGACACGCGGTGCAGCGCCACGTTCGTCGGGCTGAAGGAAAGCCAGTGCACTTCGGAGGCGTCTCCGATCCGCCTCGCCACGGAACGGGCCTCGCCGAGGTGCCGCTGAACAGCGTCCCCGTTCCTGGCCCGCGCGTGGATGACGGACGCTCCCAAGTGCAGTTGGCCCGTCACAGCGAGGCTTTCCCGTGTCGTATCCGCCTGACCGACGATGCCATGGCCGGATGCGATGAGTCGTTGGCCGATCGTGTACTCGCCCTCCCGGAAATAGACCAGGGCTCGCATGTACTGGCGGACCGCCCCTAAGCAAGGGTCGGAGGCGCGTTCGGCTGCCCAGCCCATACGGTCCAGGGCGACAGCGGACAAATCGTAGTAGCCGAGCTTCACGCTGATGTCGTGGGCGGTTCGATACGTCGACGCGAGGGCTCTCCACACCTCAGTCGAGGGAGTGGCCCAGGCGGTGTGCGTCAGTTCGGCGATCGCCGTGGGCAGTGCGCGGGCCGCGTTGCGCAGGTGTGTGGCCCGTACTTCCTGGCAAAGACGGTCCGCTCTCACCAGCAGGTCTGCGGTTGACCGCACGGTCAGATCCGGGTTCGGCCCCAGGTCGTACAAGTCGAGGGCTTCGCGGATCGGTCGCACCAATTCGGCGAGTCGGTCGCGCTGCAATTCGGTTATGTAGGGCTGCCCGGTCAAAACGGTGACATCGATGTTCAGAACGCGCGCGACAGCGGCGACGAAGTCGGCTGTCGCCACACGCGCACCGCACTCCACCTGGTTCAACAGACTGTATGAGTACGGCATACGAGCGGCGAGCTGGCGCTGAGTAAGCCTGGCCAGTCTTCGCTGTTCCCGGATGCGGGTTCCTGTGTGGGCGTCGTCAGAAGAGGGCACGCTGGTCTCCTCGGTCCTCGCCGGAACTAGCAACGGTACGTGCGCGGACCTGCGCAAGTCAGGCGTTGGCCACCGACTCCCCCGGAAGCGGGGGCGGTTGCGAGTGATCCACCGCGCAGGGTGCTATAGCCGTATGACTCGCACCCTGTATCTGTTCGCCAGTGCCGCGCCGCCCGTGTTCGACATCGCCGGGGTGGTGGAGGACGCCCAGGCGCGGGGCTTCGACGTCTGTGTGGGGCTGACGCCGACGGCGGCGGGGTGGCTGGAGGGAAGCCTCGACGGGCTCGCGGTGCTGTCCGGGCATCCGGTGCGGTGGGAGTACAAGCGGCCGGGGGACGCGGATGTGTGGCCGAAGGCGGATGTGATCGCGTTCGCGCCCGCCACGTTCAACTCGGTGAACGCTTGGGCGCAGGGCATCACCCGGGACTTCGTGATCGGCGTGGTCGCGGAGGGGATCGGCAAGGACATCCCGATCGTGACCATGCCGTGCGTGAACGCGGCGTACGCCCGGCACCGGGCGTTCCAGCGGTCGGTCGAGGAGCTGCGGGAGATGGGGGTGGAGGTGCTGTACGGGGAGGGAGCATTCGTGCCGAATCAGCCTGGGCAAGGGCGGCCGGAAGAGTATCCCTGGGGGGTGCTGCTGGACGCGGTGGTCCGCCGGGTCGGGACGTGACGGCGGACGGGACGGCAGGACGTGACGGCGGACGGGACGGCAAGACGTGACGGCGGACGTGACGCGGGGGCCCAGTCCGGGGCTCGCGGAGACCTCCACGGCCGCGCGTCGAGTCCGCCGGGCCCGCTGTGATGAACCTGTCGCCCGGGGTCCGGGTGCGGGGAGGGGTTGGGGGCGCATACTGGGGGCAATGACTAAGCCTGCTGCACTGAAGCGTCATTTGCCCACCAGCCCCTTCAAAGCCCCGGTCGCGCCCGCTCCGAAGCAGTTCGCGGTGGGTGACCAAGTGACGCACGACGTGTACGGCCTCGGCCGGGTGGTCGGCGTCGAGAGCGGGGTCGCGGTGCTCGTGGACTTCGGCTCGGCTCAAGAGCGGATCTTGAGCCCGTACACCAAGATGACCAAGCTCTGAGGGGACCTCTCATCGAACTGACCTCGCTGTTCTCCGCCCCGGAAGGGACGCCCCGCAGCTCCGCCGCCGTATCGCCGCCTCCCGTCACGGACCCCTTCCGGGCCCCGGACTTCGGGGAGGACGAGGGTGCCGGGTACGAGGACGGGGAAGGGGCTCCCGTATCGTCGCCCCCATGGTGACCGCGATCGTTCGTGAGTGGAGTGACGAGGAAGGGTGGGGGGTGCTCGACTCCGCGGAGACCCCGGGGGGTTGTTTCGGGCACTTCTCCGACATTCAGGCGCCCGGCTACCGCACGCTGTCGGTCGGCCAGGAGGTCGACCTCGTCTGGGAAGCGCCCGGCTTCAAGCAGGACGGGTATGACTATCGTGCGGTGAGCATCACGCCTCGGTCCGGCTGAGATCGCGTTCGGGCTTCGCCGGCTGGCTCCGGATCCGTTCAGGGTCCGGGGCCTTTTTCGTGCTCGAAAGTTTCGGTGGTGTTCGGGTGAGTTGATCGGATCGGCTTGGAGGGGGTGTGTTCGAGGGGTCGTCGGGTGGGTTCTTCTCGTTATTGACGTGCACATAGTCGCGTCGACGGTCATCTCCTCAGCATCGAATGTTTCGGATACCGTGCCGAAACTATTGACACCTGGCAGGGACATATCAAAACTGTGTCCTCCCATCGGCCTCATGAGGACGAGGAGGACAACGCGCACATGAACCTCGCACCCGCACACCGCACCAACCGGAGACGCGGCCGGTTCCGGCTGTTCGTCGCCGGGGTCTGTACGACCGTGCTGGCCGCTGTCGTGGCGTTGACCATGCCCGGCACCGCGTACGCCGACACGGTGATCAACTCGAACCAGACCGGCACCGACAACGGGTACTACTACTCCTTCTGGACGGACTCCCCGGGCACGGTCTCCATGACGCTCAGCTCGGGCGGGAACTACCGCACCTCCTGGAGCAACACCGGCAACTTCGTGGCCGGCAAGGGCTGGGCCAACGGCGGGCGCCGGGCCGTGACGTACTCGGGGTCGTTCAACCCGTCCGGGAACGCCTACCTCGCGCTGTACGGATGGACGTCGAACCCGCTGGTCGAGTACTACATCGTGGACAACTGGGGCACGTTCCGGCCCACGGGGACGTTCATGGGGACGGTCACCAGTGACGGCGGTACGTACGACATCTACAAGACGACGCGGTACAACGCGCCGTCGGTGGAGGGGACCAAGACCTTCGACCAGTACTGGAGCGTGCGGCAGTCGAAGCGGACGGGTGGGACCATCACCACCGGCAACCACTTCGACGCGTGGTCCCGCGCCGGGATGCGGCTGGGCAGCTTCAACTACTACATGATCATGGCGACCGAGGGCTACCAGAGCAGCGGCAACTCCAACATCACGGTCGGGGACGGGGGTTCCGGCGGCGGTGGTGGCGGGGGCGGCGGCGGTGGTGGCGGTGGTGGCGGTACCGGTGGGTGCTCGGCCACGCTCTCCGCGGGTCAGCAGTGGAGCGATCGGTACAACCTCAACGTCTCCGTCACCGGCTCCAGCAACTGGACCGTCACCATGAACGTGCCGTCCCCGGCCAAGGTGCTGTCCACCTGGAACGTGAGCAGCAGCTTCCCGAGTGCCCAGACCCTCATCGCCAAGCCCAACGGCAGCGGCAACAACTGGGGGGTCACCATCCAGCACAACGGGAACTACACCTGGCCCTCGGTCTCCTGTACCGCGAGCTGACCCCCGTACCGCCGAGGCTGGAGGAGCACCCCGTATGAGAACCAGATTCCGTCTCCCCTTGCGTGCCCTGGTCACCGCGACGGCCGCCGTCTCGCTGGCCGCCGCCGGCACCGCCGCCGCCGACGCCGCGCCGGAGCGGGCCGCCGCCTGCAACGGGTACGTCGGGCTCACCTTCGACGACGGCCCGTCGAGCACCACGTCGAGCCTGCTCAACGCGCTGAAGCAGAACGGGCTGCGGGCCACCATGTTCAACCAGGGCCAGAACGCCGCCGCCAACCCGGGGCTGGTCAAGGCCCAGGTCGACGCCGGGATGTGGGTCGGCAACCACAGTTATACGCATCCGCACCTGACGCAGCTCGGGCAGGCGCAGATCGACTCGGAGATCTCCCGGACCCAGCAGGCCATCGCCAACGCGGGCGGCGGTACGCCGAAACTGTTCCGTCCGCCGTACGGCGAGACCAACTCGACCGTGCGGTCGGTGGAGGCCAAGTACGGGCTGACCGAGGTGATCTGGGACGTCGACTCGCAGGACTGGAACAACGCGAGCACCGACGCGATCGTGGCGGCCGTCGGGCGGCTCACCAACGGGCAGGTCATCCTGATGCACGACTGGCCCGCCAACACCCTCGCCGCGATCCCGCGGATCGCCCAGACGCTGGCCGGCCGCGGGCTGTGCGCCGGGATGATCTCGCCCTCGACCGGCCGTGCCGTCGCTCCCGACGGCAGTGGCGGGGGTGGGGGCGGTGGCGGTACCGGTGGGTGTACGGCCACGCTCTCCGCCGGGCAGCAGTGGAGCGATCGGTACAACCTCAACGTCTCCGTCACCGGCTCCAGCAACTGGACCGTCACCATGAACATTCCCTCCCCCGCCAAGGTGCTGTCCACCTGGAACGCCAGCACCAGCTTCCCCAGCGCCCAGACCCTGGTCGCCAAGCCGAACGGCAGCGGCAACACCTGGGGCGTCACCATCCAGCACAACGGGAACTGGAACTGGCCCACGGTCTCCTGCACCGCGAGCTGACCCGCGTACCGGTGGCGCGGCGGCCCGGCCGTCGCGCCTTCGGCGTGCCCGGACCCGGCGTGCGTGGACCCGGCGTGCCCGGACCCGGCTCGCGCGGACCCGTCTAGCATCCGTGGCATGACATCTGACGCAACTGAGTCCTCCGCCTCCCCCCTCGACGTCACGATCGGTGCCCTCCAGGGCGGTGCCGCGGATCTGGGGCAGTACGCCGGGAAGGTCGTGCTCGTCGTGAACGTGGCCTCCAAGTGCGGGCTGACGCCGCAGTACGAGGGCCTGGAGCGGCTCCACGAGCGGTACGCCGAGCGGGAGTTCACCGTGCTCGGCGTGCCGTGCAACCAGTTCATGGGGCAGGAGCCGGGCAGCGCCGACGAGATCGCCGAGTTCTGCTCGGCCACGTACGGGGTGACCTTCCCGATGACCGAGAAGGTCGAGGTGAACGGGGAGGGCCGGCATCCGCTGTACCGGCGGCTGGTGGGCTTCGCGGACGCCGAGGGGCACAGCGGGGACATCCGCTGGAACTTCGAGAAGTTCCTGATCGGCCGTGACGGCCGGGTCGTGGCCCGGTTCGCGCCGGGGACCGAGCCGGAGGCTCCCGAGGTGATCGCGGCCGTCGAGGAACAGGTGGCGTAGCCCCGGGACAGAGCCGAGCCCTCTCGGCTAGGACGGCGGGCTGGTCGAGAGGGCTCTGCGGGATCTCTGTCGCCGCGGGATGTCCCCTCAGGGCGGGGACCTCGGAGTCAGGGCCTCAGGTCAGGACTTGACCGAGGCGACGAACGCGGTCCAGGCGTCGGCCGGGAACGCCAGGTTCGGGCCCTCGGGGACCTTGGAGTCGCGGACGAACAGCTCCTCCACGGCCGGGGACCTGACCTCGACGCACGCGCCGTTGCCACCGGAGTAGGAGGACTTGACCCATGCGTCCGTGACGCCCTGGAGAATCGCCATTTCTGTGCTCCTGTCGCGAGTTGCCGAATGTGCATGCCAATGTCTGTGATCGTTGGCGTGATCGACGCTACTCGCTGCGCTCCCCGTTCGGTGGGCCCATTCACCCGACCGGATGGCATATTCCAAGGGAGTCTTCCAGGATCGCGTGACAGGGGTGTACGATCCCGCGCCCGGTCAGCGGGCGTCAGCGGGTGTCACCGTGTGTCAGCGGGCGTACTCCTTGGCGACGTCCAGGATGAGTTGCCGTGACTGCTCGACGTTCAGCGCCTGGGCGCGCAGGTGCTCGTACATCACCGTGTACTTCTGCACATCGTGCGCCTTCTCCAGGTACAGGTCGCTGGTCACGCCCTCGATGTAGACCACGCTGGAGTCGGCCGTGTCGGAGAACTCCAGGATCGAGTACTGGCCGTTGATCCCGGGGTGCGCCCCGACGTCGAACGGCAGCACCTGCACGGTGATGTGCGGCAGCTTGGACATCTCGGCGACGTGCTCCAACTGCTCCCGCATGATCTGCTTGTTGCCCACGATCCGGCGCAGCGCGGCCTCGTCCAGGACCACCCACAACCGCAGCGGGTTGTGCTCGGCGGTGACCCGCTCCTGCCGCCGTATCCGGACCTGGACGCGCTTCTCGATGTCCGCGATCGAGGTCTCCGGCAGCGCGCCCGGGATCAGGGCCTCCGCGTACCCGCGGGTCTGGAGCAGGCCGGTGATGATCTGGGGTTCGTAGGTGCGCAGCGACTCCGCGTCGGTCTCCAGGCCGATGTAGACGCTGTACGGGATGTCCCCGAACGCGTGCCACCAGCCCTGCTGGCGGGAGTCCTTGGCCATTTGCATCAGCGAGTCGACGATGCGCTGGTCCTCGACCTCGTACACCCCGCACAGATCGCGGACGTCGCGCTGGCTGATGCTGCGCCGGCCGTTCTCCAGGCGGCTGATCTTCGACTGCGACACCAGGAGCCGCTCCGCGACCTCCTCGGCCGTCATGCCCTTGAGTTCGCGGAGCCGGCGCAGCTCCTGGCCCAGCCGGCGCCGCCGGACGGTGGGATTGACATTGGACGCCACGGGACGTGCACCTCCGGCTGCGTGCCTCGAACTGCTTGCGACGTGCGACGCGGGACTCTCGATGCGTGCCTTGCGACGCGTGACGCGCGACGCGTGACTCGCAACTATGTGTATCTGCTGTTGAGCAGACTGCCACCAAGAGGGTTTCTACCGCTGGGAAACGGTGAATATGCGCCGCGTACACGCCAGTTCGGGCATGACCGCGTGCCCGCATGAAGATGCGGCCGCGCGGGGCGCGGACCGTGTCGTCGTCCGAACGGACGGTCCTTCGCCCCGCGCGGCCGGCGGCTCCCGTACCGGGTCTCAGGGGACTGTTCGGTGCGGCGGCGGTGCGGGTGTGCTGGGTGGTCCCGGCCTCAGTGGGCCGGGACGCGCGCCATGGGTCCGCGGCGCGGTTGCGCCGGGACGCCGCGGGCGGGTTCCGGTACCGGCCTGGTTCCGGCGGTGGCCTGGCGGCCGGCCGGGGCCGGGGCCTGGGCCTGGGTGCGGCGCGGCTGGGCCGCGACGCCGTTCTGGACGTCCATCACGGCGTGCGCCACGAGGCCGCCCATGGGGTCGTGCCTGATCAGGTCCCGGAGGCGGGAGCGGGAGGACCGCCCCTCGTTCCCCGGGTAGAGGTGCTTGCCGAGACCGACCGCGTGGGCCAGCGCGGCGAGCGCGGCGGTCCGCGGGTCCGGCGGTACGCCGGTGCGGATCGCCGAATCCAGCCGGGACCTGATCTCCCGGCTGATCGCCGTGTCCGTCGCCTGGTAGCGAGTCGTCGGCAGCACCCCGCACATCTGGCCGGCCACGGCATGCACCATGCCGCAGCGCTCCAGATGCGAGAGGTACGTCTGGCGGAGCCCCAGCCGGGGTCCGCCGATCCAGTGGACGGCCCGTACCGGGGCGCCGCGCCTTCGCAGCAGCTCCAACGCGCAGTCCAAGGTCGGATCTCCAGTCGGCCGTGGCACCACCACGGCGATACGATCCCCGTCTGGGGCTATCCGTCCGGCCAGTGCCAGCTCGACGAGCTGCGCTCCGGCCAGGCCGAGGTCGAGCGACTGCGGCTGCGCGGTGGTACCCGTGGCCGGGTCCAACGCCAGCAGCAGAAGCTCCTCCGGAAGTGTTCTGCGGCTCCTGCCCATCCATGCCTCCCCGCGTGGATGAATGACAGGGTGACCCCTCTCACATTGGTCTGTCGAGGGTGCGTGACCTGTTTGTAAGGGAACCGGCAGGTATGTCGTTCTCGTCTACCGCATGGGTCCAGGCCGTACACAGGACACTGGTACATGGTTCGGACAACGCCGCGAGCGGTGTTCCGGGCGGCGGTTCACGGTTCGGTAATCGAGGAGGCATCGGTGGCGGGCGAGTCCCCCGACAGGTCGAAGCAGCGCGAGTCGTCGGCAGAACCGACGTCGGGGAGTGCGGGTCCGGTTCCCGAGGCCCGGACGGAGTCGGAGCGGGGGGCGGGCGAACCGCGCGATCCGCGGCTGACGGTGGCGCGGGAGTCCGCGGGGCGCCCGGCGGGCGCGACGGTGGATACGGCGACGCGGGTGTTGTCGGTGTCCGGGGAGACGGAGAAGCCCGAAGGCTCCGACGCGTCTGATTCATCCAGTTCGTCCGGTACGTCCGGTGATACGCGGTTGCAGGCGGCGGTCGCCGCCTGGGTGCGGCCCGGAGACCGCGCCGAGGGCGAGAGCGAGGACGAGGGCTCCGAGGGGCCTGCGGGCGCCCAGGAGGCCGCGGAGGGGGCTTCCAAGGCCGCGGACGGCGCGGAGGCGCCCGAGGGGGCCTCCGGCGCGCGCAAGGGCGCTGAGGGGCGCGAGGACGACTCGGACGCGCCGGATGTCGGCACCGATGCCGGTGACAGCGACGGTGACGGTGACGAGAAGCCGGACGCCGACACCGACAAGGTCGACGAGGCCGACGAGGCCGACACGGCCGACACGGCCGACACGTCCGACCCCAAGGACGCCGACGAGCCCGACGACGCCGAACCCGCCAAGGCCGACGCCCCCGACGCCCCCGACGCCAAGGACAACGCCCCCGAGGACCCCGACCCCGACACCCCCACCACCGTCTTCAAGGCCGTACGCCCCACCACCCCCGCCCCCGCCGTCGACCAGCCGACGACCATGCTCAAGCTCGGGGACGTCAAGCCCGGGCCGGAGAAGCCGGCGAAGAAGGACGAGTCCGAGCCCGAGTCGCCCGCTGAGCGCACCAGCAAGTTCGTCGCGCTGAAGCCGCTGGACGACTCCCCGGCCGCCAAGCCGCCGGCGGCGGAGCGTACCGCCGTGGTGCCGCAGATCGGGCCGGAGCGGACCACGCAGCAGCCGGTGCCGCCGAAGCCGCCGCTGGATCTGCTGGCGGAGCTGACCAACACCCCGCCGCCCCCGCCGACGCCGCTGCGCACGCTGGCCCGGCGGGTGAAGATCTGGACGCCGCTGGCCATCCTGCTGGTGATCGTCTTTGCGGTCGTACAGGCCGTGCGGCCGCTGCCGGAGCCCACGCTGCGGCTCACCGCGCAGGAGACGGTGTCGTTCGAGGGCGGCAAGCCCTCCGTGCCGTGGCCCGGGCAGGGCCAGGCGGCGATGGATGTCAACGGCATCGGCTCGTTCGGCACGTCCGGCGCGCAGAAGCCCGTACCGATCGCGAGCATCGCCAAGGTGATGACGGTGTACGTGATCCTGCGCGACCACCCGCTGAAGACGGGTGACAAGGGCCCGAAGATCACGGTCGACGCGGCGGCGCAGAAGCACTACGAGACCGGCAAGGCCGAGAACGAGTCGGTGGTGAAGGTCACCGAGGGCCAGCGGATCACCGAGTACGAGGCGCTCCAGGCGGTCATGCTGCCGTCCGCCAACAACATCGCCAAGCTGCTGGCCCGCTGGGACTCCGGCAGCGGCTCCGAGGACGCGTTCGTCGACAAGATGAACAAGACCGCCGAGGAGCTGGGGATGAAGAACACCACGTACACCGACCCCAGCGGGCTGGACAAGACGACCGTCTCCACCGCCGAGGACCTGGTGAAGCTGGGGCGGGCCGCGATGGAGAACCCGGTGTTCAAGGAGATCTCCCGGCAGCCCAGCTATGTCGACCTCAACGGCGACCAGCAGAACAACTTCTTCGGGCTGGTGCCGACCGTGGCGATCGGCATCAAGACCGGCACCACCACCGCGGCGGGCGGCAACATCCTGTTCGCGGCGGAGAAGACGGTCGGCGGCAAGACCCAGACGATCATCGGCGCGGCCCTGGGCCAGTACGGGCGCAACGGCACCGCCAACATCGACGAGGTCACCGGCGTCGTACAGAAGCTGATCGAGGCGGGGCAGGACGCGCTCACCGCGAAGACGATCGTGAAGAAGGGCGAGGTGGTCGGACAGGTGGACGACGGTCTGGGCGGCACCACCCCGGTGGTCGCCACGAAGAACGTCACCGCCGTCGGCTGGTCGGGCCTGACCGTGAAGCTGGAGCTGGACAAGCCGGACGACGGCTCGGTGCCGCACTCGGCGGCGGCCGGCACCGAGGTAGGGACGCTCACCGTCGGCGACAGCGGGAGCGACAGTGCCATCAAGGTGCCGGTGGCCCTCCAGCGGGATCTGGCCGAGCCCGGCTTCTCGGAGAAGCTGACCCGCGTGGCCTGACCCTCCGCACGCCCCCCCGGTTCCTTCACGCACCCCGCCCGGCAGTCGCCCGGCGGGGTGCGTGCTAGCGTCACGAAACGGGCAAGGTGGCCGGTCGCGGCGGCGCGGGCGTGGACCGCACGGAACGGGACGGGACGCGGCCGAGAGCGAGAAAACGGGACACGGGGAGTGCCTTCAGGTGGCCACTGCGGAGCCGACACGGGCCGACGACGCCGATCCCGGGCCGGGCAACGGCCCCCGGGAGCCGGGCGGCGGCCCGCGAATACCCGCCACCACGGCCGGGGCGGCCGCCGCGCCGGAGCGGTCCGCCGGCCGGTTCGCCGGGCTCCGTGAGCGGGTCCACCCGGTGCTCTTCGTCACCGTGCTCTCCGGGGTCCTGCACGTCGTCTGGTTCTTCACCTTCGCGAACAGTGGCGGGGATCTCGCCGCGCAGGACGCGTGGGCGGAGTTCGTCGGCCGGCACCCGGCCTCGGCGTACAACCTGGCCTGGTACGGCGGGATGCACCCGGTGTCGTACAGCGTGGTGTCGCCGTATCTGATGTCGGTGCTCGGGGTGCGGACCACGATGATGATCGCGGGGACCGTCTCGGCCGGGCTGCTGACGCTGGTGCTGCTGCGCAGCCGGGCGGTGCCGAACGCGCTGTGGGCGGCGCTGGCGGGGCTGTTCGGGCTGCTGTGCAACGCGGCGTCGGGGCGGGTGACGTTCGGGCTCGGCACGATGTTCGCGCTGGGCGCGGTGGCCGTGGTGTTCTGCTGGCCGCGCCGGTGGCGGTACAAGCGGTGGGCGAAGGCGCTGTGCGCGGCGCCGCTGGCCGCGCTGGCGACCATGGCGTCGCCGGTGGCGGGGCTGTTCGTGGGCCTGATCGCGGTGGCGCTGTTCCTGCAGAAGCGGCGGCCGGGCGCGTGGGCGCTGGGGCTGGCGCCGGCCGCGGTGGTGGCGCTGTCGGCGTGGCTGTTCCCGTTCTCGGGGACGCAGCCGATGTCGTTCGGGTCGGCGAGCCTGCCGATGCTGTACGCGGTCTTCGTGTTCCTGGCGGTGCCGCGGGCGTGGGTGACCGTGCGGATCACGGCGGCGGTGTACTTCCTGGCCGTGCTGCTGGTGTGGCTGATCAGCTCGCAGATCGGGTCGAACATCACGCGGCTGGCGATGCTGTTCGCGGGGGTGGCGCTGGTGGCGGCGCTGCCGTTCGCGGTGCCGAGGTCGCGCAAGTGGTACGCCATCGTGATCGCGTGTGCCGGGTTCGCGGTGTGGATCGGCTACAAGTCGGTGGACGACGTGGTGCACACGACGCCGGCCGCGTCCTGGGCGCGGGAGCTGGCGCCGCTGGTCAACGAGTTGCAGGAGGTCGGCGCCGAGCGGGGCCGGGTCGAGGTGGTGCCGGCCCGCTCGCACCGGGAGGCGTCGGCGCTGGCGCCGTACGTGAACCTGGCGCGGGGCTGGAACCGGCAGGCGGACATGGAGCGCAACCCGCTCTTCTACGACGACACCCTGAACTCGGCGAACTACCACGAGTGGCTCAAGCGCTGGGCCGTGCACTTCGTGGTGGTGCCCAAGGACGAGCCGGACGGGGACGGCGGCGAGCGGGAGCGGGAGCTGGTGCAGCGGGGGCTGCCGTATCTGAAGCAGGTCTGGGGGGACGCCAACTGGCAGTTGTTCGAGGTGGTGGAGCCGACGCCGCTGGCCGAGCCGAACGCGGTGGTGCAGCGGGCCGACCAGGGCGAGTGGACGCTCCAGGTGCGGCGGGCGGGCCGGATCCTGGTCCGTATCCCGTACTCGCCGTGGCTGAGCATCGTCGACGCCGAGGGCCGCAGCCTGGAGCCGCCGCGGGAGACGGAAGCCTCGAAGAACCGGGCGGAGGGCGAGGCGAAGTCGTACGAGAACGTGAACGGCTGCCTGATGGAGACGGCGGAGGACGCGGACGGCGACCGGTGGACGGTGCTGCTGGCACCGAAGGCGGGTACGTACCGGCTGGCGGCGCCGTACCAGTTCCCGAGGGGGACGCCGTGCCCGGAGGAGTGGCGCGAGGAGCGGTAGCGCCGGCCCTGTGCGGGCGTTCAGGTAGCTGAACGGGGATCAGCGGACCGAACTTTTTTACCCCCTCTTGACCTTCCCCTTCCTTGTCGTGCCTGCGTCAGCGCACTCACGATGAGCGGGCCGTTCACAAGGCGGACCCTGGAAGGGGGCACATGAACAGTCTCGACTGGGCCGTGCTCATCGGCTACTTCGCCGTGATGGTCGCCATCGGCGTCTGGTCGCACAAGCGCGTGGACAACGTCAGCGACTTCTTCACGGCCGGCGGCAAGATGCCCTGGTGGCTCTCCGGCATCTCGCACCACATGTCGGGCTACAGCGCGGTGATGTTCACCGGGTACGCGGGCATCGCCTACACGTACGGCGTCACATCCTTCGTGACGTGGTCCTTCCCCATCGCGCTCGGCATCGCCATCGGGTCGAAGCTGTTCGCGCCCCGGATCAACCGGCTGCGGTCGAGGCTGCACGTCGCCTCGCCGCTGGAGTACCTGAAGAACCGGTACAACCTCCCGACCCAGCAGGCGCTGGCCTGGTCCGGGATGCTGCTGAAGATCGTGGACGTCGGCGCGAAGTGGGCGGCCATCGCCACGCTGCTGTCGGTGTTCACCGGCATCTCGCTCAACCAGGGCATCCTGATCACCGGTGTGATCACCGGCATCTACTGCACGATCGGCGGCCTCTGGGCGGACGCGCTGACCGAACTCGGCCAGTTCGTCATCCAGTTGCTCGCCGGGATCGCGATGTTCGTCGCCGTCCTCGCCGAACTCGGCGACTACGGCGGCTTCTTCGGGGTCTGGGACGAGCCGGCCCTCCAGGGCCATGAGAAGCCGCTGGTCGGGCCGTACAGCACGGTGTTCCTGCTGGCGTTCCTGTTCATCAAGCTGTTCGAATACAACGGCGGGATGCTCAACCAGGCCCAGCGGTACATGGCCACCTCGTCCGCCAAGCAGGCCGAGCGGTCGGCCCGGCTGTCGGCGGTGCTGTGGCTGGTGTGGCCGCTGGTGCTGTTCTTCCCGATGTGGATGTCGCCGCTGCTGGTGGAGGCGCAGAAGCCGGACGGCTCCGACTCCTACGGCCTGATGACCGAGCAGCTCCTGCCGCACGGTCTGCTGGGCCTGGTCATCGTCGGCTTCTTCTCGCACACCATGGCCATGTGCTCCTCGGACGCCAACGCCATCGCGGCGGTGTTCACCCGGGACGTGGCGCCGGTGCTGTCGGCGCGGGCCCGGGCCTGGAACGAGCGCAGCGGCCTGGTCGCGGCCCGGCTGACCACGGTGGTCTTCCTCGCGCTGTCGATGGCGGTGGCCACCCAGGTCAACTCGCCGACGTTCAAGGACATCATCACCGTGGTGATCAAGTGGGTGGCGGGGCTGATGGGGCCGATCGCCATCCCGATGATGCTCGGTCTGCTGCGGCCCTTCCGCCGCTCCGGACCGACGGCGGCGCTCACCAGTTGGGCGACCGGTCTGCTCGCCTTCTGGCTGGTCAACTACCCGATCAACTGGAGCGTGGACGGCGGTGTGCCGCTGGAGTACCAGGTGTCGGTGCCGCTGGCCGTCTCCCTCGTCCTCTACGTCCTGATCGGCTTCCTCAAGCCGGAGGACACCCCGGAGCGGCTCGCGATCATCGAGCGGGTGAACACGGACGGGGACGGCGGCGCCGGTGCGGGTGCCGCCGCGGCGGTCCCGCGGCCGGCCGACGGGACGGAGGACGCGGTCGTGACGCGGGTCAAGGACTGAGCCGCGGAGGTGTAGGTGACGAGGGCCCCGTATCCCCGGCTCGCTCGCGGGGGTACGGGGCCCTGGTCATGGCCGTCCGGGTCAGCCGCGCAGCACGCGGCCCTGCTTGTCGGTGCGGTCCTTGCTGGTGAGGAAGAGGATGCCGTCGATCAGCGCCCAGATACCGAGGCCGCCGCAGGTGAGAAGCTGGGCTATGCCCACGCCGACGGAACCGACGTAGAAACGTCCGATGCCGAGGCCGCCGAGGAAGATCTGGAGGAGCCCCGCCACGATCTTGGACTTGTCCGAGTACGGGCGGCCGAGCGGGTCGACGCCGTAAGGGGCCTCGGGGGTGGGGACGGTCATGAGTACTGCTCCTGATGGTTTTACGTGAAACACCGGGACGGAGTGTCCTGGTGGTGGCAGGAGGTACGTACGTCATGCGTCGTCACCGGGCGCGCCCTGACACGGCACCCGGCGGTTCCCCCCTGTGAGGGGTGAGCATAGGGAGGCCGAGGGGGCTGGGGGGACTGCGGTGAAGAGATCGTGCCAGTACCGTGATCAAACGCGGTCGTCAGGGGCCGACGAGATTGCGGGCCACGGTCCAGACGACGGCGGTCACGAGGATCGCGGCCTGCGTACGGCGGCCGAGGCGGGGGCTCCAGCGACGTCCGCGCAGCCCCTCCCAGCTCCAGCGGGCCAGCAGCGCGAGGGCGAACGGGGCGGCGAGCAGCAGGAGCCGGTTGTCCGCCCACGCCTGGGCGAGGTGGCCGTGCATCAGGTCGTACACCATGCGGGTGCCGCCGCAGGCCGGGCAGAGCAGGCCCGTCACCAGGTGGAACGGGCACGGGGGCAGGAACTGCCCGGACTGGTGCGGGTCGGTGGTGTAGAGGTACGCGGCGCCGGCCGCCCCCGCCGTGAGGACGGCGAGGGGTGCGGCCGCCGTCGCCTCAGCCACCGCGCAGCACCCGGCCCTGCGCGTCGGTGGTCTCGTTGCCGGTGACCAGGATGATGCCGTCGATCAGCGCCCAGATCCCGAGGCCGCCGCAGGTGAACAACTGGGCGAGGCCGATGCCGACATGGCCTATGTAGAAGCGTCCGACGCCGAAGGTGCCGAGCACGAACTGGAGGACACCGGCGACGATCTTCGACTTCTCGCTGTACGGGCGGCCGAGGGGGTCGTAGCCGTAGGGCGCGTAGGGGTCGCCGGTGTAGGTGCCGGGAGGGACGGCGCCGGGGTAGCCGCCCGGGGGTGGGTAGCCGCCGGGGGGCGGGGGCGGGTAGCTGCCGGGGGGCGGGGGCGGGTAGCCGCCGGGGGGCGGGTAGCCCTGGTATCCGTAGCCGGGCTGCTGGTAGGCGCCGCCGGGCGGGGGACCACCGGGGTGCGGGCCGCCGGCGTAGGGGCCGCCGCCGGGATACCCGTATCCGGGCTGGGAGGGCGGCTGTTGCGGCGGCTGTGGCTGCTGCGGTGGCTGTGGCTGGTCCTGTTCGGACACTTGTTCTCCCCCGGTGGGACGCGTGCGTGATCAGGTCATCTTGCAGCAGACGCCGAGCCGGGGGAAAGCCGGTCAGGCCCTCGGGTACCGCGCCAGCCAGGCCGGGGAGGCACCGGCCGGGCCGTGCAGGGCCGGGCCCTGGGTCATCTCCATGGCGAAGTCGTCGGCCAGTTCCAGGATCGTGGGCCGCCCCTCCAGCTCCGCCAGCCAGGCCGGCGGCAGGGCCGTCTCGCCGTGCAGCGCGCCGAGCAGTCCCCCGGTCAGGGCGCCGGCCGCGGCGGCGGGCCCGCCGTGGTTGACGGCCAGCCGCAGGCCGTGCCGGACGTCCTCGCCGACCAGGGCGCAGTACACGGCGGCGGCGACCAGGCCCTCCGCGGTGCCCGCGCCGGCCAGTTCGGCGACCCGCCCCGGGGTGGGCATGCCCTGGCGCACGGCGCCGAGGGCGCGCTGGAGGGCGTCGGTGACCGGCGGGTGGCCGGGGCGGGCGGCCAGCAGGGCGAGCGCGCGCTGCACGGCGGCGTCCAGGCTCTCGCCGCGGGCGAGTCCGTGCACGGCGAGGGCGTACGCGCCCGCCGCGAGACGGGCGGTGGGGTGGCCGTGGGTCTGCGCCGCGCACTCGACGGCCAACTGGGCGACGAGCTGCGGCTCCCAGCCGACGAGCAGCCCGAACGGGGCGGACCGGGCGGCGGCCTCCGGGCCCCGCTCCCCCGGGTTCTTCGGCGTCTCGGGCGTCCCCATGGTGGCGTCACCGAGGCCGAGCAGCAGGGCGCGGGGCGGCTCCCGGCGGGCGTAGAGCCACTCCTCCCGGGCCAGCCAGCCGTCCTCCTTGCGGCGCTCGTCGGGGCCCCAGTCGCGCTGGGTGGCCGCCCACCGCAGATACGCCCGGTGCAGGTCGGTCGGCGGGTGCCAGGCGCCGGTGTCCCGGCGGACCTGGGCGCGGATCAGCCCGTCGACGGAGAACAGGGTGAGCTGGGTGAGGTGGGTGACGGCACCGCGCCGGCCGTACGCGACGGCCAGGTCGACGATGCCTTCCGCGCCGTGCGCCGCGCGGATCTCCTCCGGTGCCATGCCGTCCACGGGGGCGCCGAGCGCGTCTCCTACGGCCACGCCGAGGAGGGTGCCGCGCACCCGGCTCCGGAAGTCCTGCTGCTCGGCACGGCCCCAGACGGCACCGGCAGTCGCACCCACTTGACCTCCCCGGGCACCGTCCGTACGTACGACGTCCAGCACTGTAATCGAATGGGGACGCCCCGTTCAGGACAAGAAGGATGCCGGGCCGGTGTGGAAGGGGTGTGGATATCCGGCAGCCCGTTCACGAGTTCGTGAGGTCCCCGGCGTCGCTCCGACCAACTCACAGGTCCCCACGGTCCGGTGCCACCTCCGCCCACACCGTTTTCACCGGGCCCGTGCGCTCGAAGCCCCAGCGGTCCGCGTATGCCTCCACGATGAGCAGCCCCCGGCCGCTCTCCGCCAGCGCGGGGTCCTGGACACGCGGGATCCTCTCGCACCGGGCGTCGGTGACCTCGATACGGACCGTGCCGGTGTCACTGCGTGACAGGGAGAGGCGGAAGTCGCGGCCGGGTACGCGGCCGTGCAGCACGGCGTTGGCCGCCAGCTCGGCCGCGACGTGCGTCGCCTCTGCCGACGGCACGTCCCAGTCCTTGAGTTGACGCTCCGTCAGCAGTCGGGCTAGCCGTGCCCCCCTGCGGGTCGCGGACAACAGGATCGTCATTTCGGGGGCGGATTTACCGGTCATGTCACCCAGCGTGGCGTCCCATCCCTACCGTGAACAGCCTTGGCCACAGTACGCACGGTCACTGTCCGGGCGCCGAACGTGGCCGTACGGTCGGTACGACGGGAGGGCAGAGGTGGAAGACGAAGAGGCGGCGGCCGTGCTCAAGGCGGTCGGCCGGCAGATCAAACTCTGGCGCGAGGCCGCGGGCATGCGGCAGGTCGAACTCGGCGCGGCCATCGGCTACAGCGAGGAAATGGTCTCCTCGGTGGAACGCGGCCGCCGCGTCCCCAAGCCGGAGTTCCTCGACGCGACGGACGAGGCCCTCGGCGCGGACGGCAAGATCGCCGGCATGAAGGAGGATGTGGAGCGGGCTCGGTATCCCAAGAACGTCCGGGACTTGGCCAAGCTGGAGGCGGAGGCCGTCGATCTGGGGGCCTACGAAGCGCTGCACGTGTACGGCCTATTGCAGACGGAGGAGTACGCCCGCGCGTTGTTTGTGATGCGGCGACCTGCGTACACGGAGGAGGAGATCGAGCGGCATGTAGCAGGGCGCATGGCCCGGAAGGCCATTTTCGACCGTGTACCCCACGCCATGCTCACCTTCGTTCAGGAGGAGGTGACGCTGCGCAGGCCGATCGGGGGCAAAATGGTGATGCGGCGGCAGCTCGAACATCTGCTGGAGGTAGGGCAGATGCGACATGTCGTGATCCAGGTGATGCCGACCGATCGGGATGAACACGCGGGGATGGCCGGGTCGTTCCAGGTGCTGAAGCTCCGGGACGGTAAGACCCTCGGACACTCGGAAGGCCAGTTGTACAGCCGCGTGATCGCCGATCCACGAGACGTCCAGAAACTCGAAATGCGCTATGGAATGATCCGAGCGCAGGCCCTCACGCCCCGTGAGTCGCTGGCCTTCATTCAGAAAGTTCTGGGAGAAGAGACATGAAGCTCGCGTTGAAGTGGTTCAAGAGCAGCTACAGCAGCAACGACGGTCCCGCGTGCGTCGAGGTCGCCATCACCGCCCCCACTGTCCACGTCCGCGACTCCAAGGCCAAGGACCGCGCACGCCTCACCTTCACCGACGACGCCTGGACCAAATTCCTGGCAGCCATGGAGCAGTCATGACGCCTGCACTGGTCTGGCGGAAGAGCAGCTACAGCGGCAACGACGAGCCCGACTGCGTCGAAGTCGCCACGACTTGGGTCAAGAGCAGCTACAGCAGCAACGACGGCCCTGAGTGTGTCGAGGTGGCCAGGACCTGGGTCAAGAGCAGTCACAGCAGCAACGACGGCCCCGACTGCGTCGAAGTCGCGCTTTCTACCCCCACCGTCCACATCCGTGACTCCAAGGACACCGACCTCCCCCACCTCACCTTCCACGCCACCCCCTGGGAGAACTTCCTCGCGTTCGCCGGGCGGGGCTGAGGGGCAGGGAGAGGGCATGGTCACTTCAACTCAGGGTCGTGCCCTCGGGCTTGCCGTCACGTTGCTCACCGGGGTCGTCGCGTTGTACATGACGCTGGTCGCGTTCGGGAACATCACCGACTTCGGGACCAACCGGGAGTTCGTGCGGCATGTGTTCGCCATGGACACCACGTTCAAGGACGACGATCTGATGTGGCGGGCGATCACCACCCGGTGGGTGCAGGACGCCGCGTACGTGCTGATCATCGTCTGGGAGACGGTCGCCGCGCTCGTGCTGCTGTACGGGACCTGGCTGTGGGCCCGGCGGGAGCCGGGACGGGCCCGGCGGTTCTCCACGTACGGGCTGTTGATGGTGATGCTGCTGTTCGGGGCCGGGTTCATCGGGATCGGCGGTGAGTGGTTCGCCATGTGGCAGTCCGGGGACTGGAACGGGCTGGACGCCGCCACCCGGATCTTCCTGGTCAGCGGGGTCGTCCTGATCGTGAACCACCTGCCGGACGGCGACGCTACTCGATCACGCTGACCGTCGTCCCCGCCGTCGCGAACGCCCAGAGCGCCTCGCCGTCCGCCTTGTGCACGCGGATGCCGCCCGTCTTCACGCCGGAGGCGGGCGGTGGCGGCGAGGAGCCGTCGACCGCGTTGGAGAAGCCGACCGAGATGCCGTCGGCCAGGGCGAAGTACACGATGTGCTCCACCTCCACCCCGTCCGAGCCGGTGGTCGCCTCCGTACGGGTGCCCACCGTGTAGCTGCCGGGATCGGGGCTGACCGTGCCCGGCCACACCGTGAAGCTGCGCCGCGTGGCGTCGCTCGCGTCGACCAGCCAGACCCGCTTGTCCCCGAGCGCGTACACGATCCGCCGCCCGGTGCCGGAGCCGTCCGGCACGGCGGGCGTCGCCGACGCCGAGGGCTTGGGCGTCGGCTTGGCGTCGGCCGTCGCCGAGGCGGAGGGCCGGGCCTGCACCGCGGCCGTCGGGTGCGGCCCCTGCTCCGCCTGCACGGCCAGCGCGGTCACCACCACGAGCGCGCCCGCGGTCAGACCGGTGACCCAGGCCCACGAGGGAAGTCGGGCAGGCACGGGCACGCATCTCCTCAGCTACGAAAATCCTCCGATCATCGTACTGTGAGCCGCCTGTCCAGCGTCACGGGCCGGAGTTCTCGGGCGACGGCGGACCGGCGAGTTCGGGCAGGCGCAGCCCGTGGTGCACAACGGAGAAGGACAGGTCGGTGAGGTCGACGTCGCACAGGTGGGCATGGGCGCGCAGCAGGGCGACCGCCTGGTCGGTGGAGAGCCCGTGCCGGTAGCTGATCATTCCGGTGGCCTGGTGGATCACCGCGTCGACCGGCAGCAGCAGGCCCCAGGCGGCCTCGTCCTCCTCCGGCGTCAACGTGGACAGCAGCAGCAGTTCGGCGGCGTGGGCGTGGGCGCGGGCGGTCTCCAGGTCGGCGTCCGAGAGCCGGCCGGGCCGGTCGCCGTACAGGGAGAGGACGAGGCCGGTCTGCCCGGCGGTCCCGGGCCCGTTGACCACCGGGACGGTGAAGACCGACCGGATGCCGTGGGCGCGGGCCTGCGCGGCGAACACGGGCCAGGACCGGGTCACTTCCGGGTCGTCGAGGTCGGTGGCGAACACCGGCGCGTGCCGGCGCAGCGCCTGGATGCACGGTCCCTCGCCGAGGTTGATCTGCAGGGCCTCGCCCCGCTCGGCCAGCGGGCCGTCGGCGGCGAGGGAGGCCCGCTGGGCCAGCGCCGCGTCCGCCGCCAGGGTCAGGCCCACCGAATAGGGCGCGTCGAGCGCCTCCCGGCACGCCCGGGTGATGCTCCGGGCGGGGGCGGGGTGGTCGGCGTGCCGGGAAGCGAGGAGTACGGTCTCCACCCGGTGCCCGGTCATGGGACGGCGCTGACGGCGGGAGGGGCGCAGCCCTCGGGAATGCGTGCGGACACGGCGGGTTCCGATCTTGGCATTCACCGCCGATGCTGCCCGGAACCGGAAGCCAATGTCAGGTAGCTGGAGTGGGACGGTTCCGTCCTCTTGGGTACGGGCAGCTTGTCTTCTCACCGAGGGTACTCCTCCGCCCGCCCCCGGCCGGTTCCCCGGGAGAACCGGCCGGATTCCCGCCCTAGACTCAAGGGTGCCGCGTCGCGGGGACCGGCGGGTGCGGGAGGTGACGGACCATGTCATCCAGAGGCGATCTGGCCGCCGTGGTGGAGACCCTGCGCCTCGCCCCGAGCGGCGGCCTGATCGATGCCGACCCCGCGGACTGCGCGCTCTCCCTCGGAGTGGACGGGGTCGCGGTGTCCGCGCTGATGGGCGAGGGGGCGAGCGAACTGCTGTGGGCCACCTCCGGGGCCAGTACCGTGCTGGAGGACCTCCAGTACACCCTGGGCGAGGGACCCGGGCCCGACGTGGCGAACTCGTGCGCGGCCGTCCTGGTGCCCGATCTGACGAAGGTGCCGGCCGACCGGTGGCCCGCGCTGCTGCCGCAGGCCCTGCGCGCGGGCGTCGAGGCGGTCTTCTGCCTTCCGCTGCACATCGGCGGCGCCTGCCTGGGCACCCTCACCCTCCAGTGCGCCGCGGCCGGTCCGCTGCCGGAGCGGGACCTCGCCGACGCCTGGATCGTGGCCAACACCCTGACCTCCGTACTCGTGCGGAACGCGGAGCGGTGGACGGCCACGGCCGAGGACGGCTCCGACCTCTACCGGGCGGTCGTGCACCAGGCCGCCGGGATGATCAGCGTGCAGGCCGAGGTGAGTCTGGCCGAGGCGCTGCTGCTGCTGCGGGCCCACGCCTTCCGCCAGGGCACACCGGTGGTGCGGGCCGCCGAGGACGTGGTGGCCCGGCGGGTGCACTTTCGCAATGATGGGGACGAGCCGGGCGCGTCTGGCCGGCGAAGGGACTGCACAAGGCCATGACTCGTGAGGAACGCCTGCTGGCGGCCGTCATCGACGCGGTGGACACCCTCGTCGACGACTTCGACCTGATCGACTTCCTGCACACGCTGTGCGACCGCTGCACCGAGCTGCTGGACGTGACGGCGGTCGGCGTGATGCTCGCCGACCCCGGCGGCCGGCTCCAATTGATCGCCGCCTCCGACGAGCACACCCGGCTGTTGGAACTCTTCGCGCTCCAGCACGAGGAGGGGCCCTGCGTACGGTGCCACGCGGACGGCACCGCCCGGCTCAACATCCCCCTCGACTCGCCCGTCACGGCCGCCGAGTACCCGCTGTTCGCCGCGCAGGCCCGCGCGGCCGGGTTCGCCGTCACCCACGCCCTGCCGATGCGGCTGCGCGAACAGGTCGTCGGGGCGCTCAACCTCTTCGACGCCCGCGAGCAGGACATCGACGCCGCCGACGCCCGGGTGGCGCAGGCGCTGGCGGACGTGGCGACCATCGCGATACTCCAGCACCGCACCCTGGCCCACGCCAACCAGGAACGCGCCCAACTGCGGGCCGCCCTGTCCAGCCGCATCGTGATCGAGCAGGCGAAGGGCATCCTCGCCGAACGCTGGGACACCGGCGTCGACGAGGCGTTCGCCGCCCTGCGCCGCTACGCCCGCGCCCACCGGACGGGCCTGTCCGCGCTGGCCCAGCGGCTGATCGACGGGGAACTCGACAGCGACGCCCTGCGACGGGCCTGATCCTGCGGAGACCTCGTGGACGACGACGACCAGCTCACCGGTCTCTGGCGGCGCATAGCGGACGCCGGGGACATCACCCTCGGCGCGGCCTGTGACGTGTGCGCCGCCGACCTCTCCGTGGACTGCGCCGGGATCACCCTGATCGACGGCGGGGAGCTGCGGACGCTGGGCCACGCCACCGACGAGCGGGCCCGGCGCCTGGAGGACAACCAGTTGGTGACCGGGGAGGGGCCCTGCACCGAGGCGTACGTCCGGCAGACCCTCGTCGAGTCGGCGGACCTGCACGACGCCTACGCGCGCTGGCCCGCCTTCGCGCCGGTCGCGGTCGAGGAGGGCGTACGGTCCGTGACCGCGCTGCCGCTGACCATAGGGCGGGGCCGGATCGGCGCCGTGGACCTCTACCGCACCGCGCCCGGCCCGCTCACCGAGCCGGAGCGGGAGCGGGCGCGCGGCTACGCCCGCATCCTCACCCTGCTCGCCCTCGACTCCCGGCCCGGCCTGCTCGCCCCCCGGCACCAGCCGCTCCGGCCCGGCCCGCAGGGCTTCCCGCCGCACGTGCACGCGGCCGCCGGCATCCTCGCCGAGCGGTACGCGCTGCCGCCCGACGACGCCCTGGCCAGGATGCGCGCACACTCCTTCCGGCACGGCCAGCCGCTGTCCCGGACCGCGGAGCACGTCCTCGCCCACCGGACGCTGGACTGAGCCCCGCGGTCCCGGGCCCTCAGTCCAGCACCGGCAGCAGCTCCGGCAGGTGCCCGTCCGAGGCCGCCGCCGCGCGCCGCCGCTCCTCGGGGACCTCGCCGTACAGGGTGGTCCGGGGCTTCGCGGGCCGCCCGGCCGCGTCCGCGACCGCGATCAGGTCCCGCACCGACTTGTACGAGCCGTAGGACGACCCGGCCATCCGGGAGATGGTCTCCTCCATCAGCGTGCCGCCCAGGTCGTTCGCCCCGGACCGCAGCATCTCGGCCGCGCCCTCCGTGCCCAGCTTGACCCAACTGGTCTGGATGTTGGGGATGTACGGGTGCAGCAGCAGCCGGGCCATCGCCGTGACCGCCCGGTTGTCCCGGGTCGTCGGGCCGGGGCGGGCGATGCCGGCCAGGTAGACCGGCGCGTTGGTGTGGATGAACGGCAGCGTCACGAACTCCGTGAAGCCGCCCGTGCGCTGCTGGATGCCGGCCAGCGTGCGCAGGTGGCCGAGCCAGTGCCGGGGCTGGTCGACATGGCCGTACATCATGGTGGACGAGGAGCGGATGCCCAGTTCGTGGGCGGTCTCGACGACCTCGATCCAGGTGGCGGTGGGCAGCTTGCCCTTGGTGAGGATCCAGCGGACCTCGTCGTCGAGGATCTCCGCGGCCGTGCCCGGGATCGAGTCCAGGCCGGCCTCCTTCGCCGCGGTCAGCCACTCGCGGATGGACAGGCCGGTCCGGGTGGCGCCGTTGACGACCTCCATCGGCGAGAAGGCGTGCACGTGCATGCCGGGGACGCGTTCCTTGACCGCCCGGGCGATGTCGAAGTACGCCGTGCCCGGCAGGTCGGGGTGGATGCCGCCCTGCATGCAGACCTCGACCGCGCCGACCTCCCACGCCTGCTGGGCGCGGTCGGCGACCTGGTCCAGGGAGAGGGTGTAGGCGTCGGCGTCGGTGCGGCGCTGGGCGAAGGCGCAGAACCGGCAGCCGGTGTAGCAGACGTTGGTGAAGTTGATGTTCCGGGTGACGATGTACGTCACGTCGTCGCCGACGGCCGACTTGCGCACGTCGTCGGCGACCCGGCACAGGGCGTCCAGGGCGGGGCCGTCGGCGTGCAGCAGGGCGAGCGCCTCGGCGTCGGTCAGCTTCGTCGGGTCGTCGGCGGCGGTGGCCAGGGCGGCGCGGACGTCGGTGTCGATGCGCTCGGGGGCCATGCCGGGGGCGGCGGCCTCGCGCAGGGCGGCCCAGTCGCCGTACACCTCGTCGAAGTCGTCGCGGCGGTCGGTGGTGCGGCCCTCGGTGTCGATGGTGGCGTGCAGATCGGTGCGGCCGGAGGCGGTGAACACCTCGTCCGGCTCCTGCCACGGGCGGCCCTGGACCACGGCGTCCTCGCGGGCCAGACCGGTCGCCGGGTCGGCGAGCGCGGCGACGTGCGGGCGCAGCCGGGGGTCCAGCCAGGGCTCGCCGCGCTGGACGAACTCCGGGTAGACGCAGAGGCGTTCGCGCAGTGCGAACCCGGCGGCGCGGGACTGCTCGGCCAGCTCCTCGATCCGCGGCCAGGGGCGCTCGGGGTTGACGTGGTCGATGGTGAGCGGGGAGACACCGCCCCAGTCGTCGATGCCGGCGCCGATCAGGCGTCCGTACTCGCGGTCCACCAGGTTGGGCGGCGCCTGGATGTTGGCGGCCGGGCCCATGATGAGCCGGGCGACGGCGACCGCGGCGACCAGCTCGTCCAGCTCCGCGTCGGGCATGCCGCGCATCGCGGTGTCCGGCTTGGCGCGGAAGTTCTGGATGATCAGCTCCTGGACGCCGTGGTAGGCGCGGGCGATCTTCCGGAGCGCGAACAGGGACTCGGCGCGCTCCTCGTAGGTCTCGCCGATGCCGATGAGCAGGCCGGAGGTGAAGGGCACGGAGGAACGCCCGGCGTCCTCCAGGACCCGCAGCCGGACGGCCGGTTCCTTGTCCGGGGAGCCGTAGTGCGGGCCGCCCGGCTCGGACCACAGACGGGTCGCGGTGGTCTCCAGCATCATGCCCATGCTGGGCGCGACCGGCTTCAGCCGCTGGAAGTCGGTCCAGGTCAGCACGCCGGGGTTGAGGTGCGGCAGGAGGCCGGTCTCCTCCAGGATGCGGATGGAGATGGCACGGACGTAGGCGATCGTGTCGTCGTAGCCGTGCGCGTCGAGCCACTCGCGCGCCTCCGGCCAGCGGTCCTCGGGCTTGTCGCCGAGGGTGATCAGCGCTTCCTTGCAGCCGAGCGCGGCGCCCTTGCGGGCGATGTCCAGCACCTCGTCCGGGGACATGAACATGCCGTGGCCGTCGCGGCGGAGCTTGCCGGGGACGGTGACGAAGGTGCAGTAATGGCACTTGTCGCGGCACAGCCGGGTCAGCGGGATGAAGACGCTCTTGGAGTACGTGATGACGCCGGGCCGGCCCGCCGCGTCGAGACCGGCGTCGCGGACGCGGGCGGCGGAGGCGGTGAGGTCGGCCAGGTGCTCGCCGCGGGCCTGGAGGAGGACCGCGGCCTCGGAGACGTCCAGGGTGACGCCGTCTCGGGCGCGTTTGAGGGCGCGACGCAGGGAGTTCTCGGTGGGGCCGGGTCCGGGGGTCGCGGAGGTCGTCATTCTTCGAGGATACGAGGGGGGTGATCAGGGGGGTGGGGGGTGGTTTGTCGGGTGCGGGTGCGTTGTGGTTGATCGCGCCCACGCGGCGGAGCCGCATATTGATACAGTCCCGCGCCCCTAGGTTGGCTTTCCTTCCGGCGATTGATTGCCTTGCCGTTTCGCTCAGTTCACGGGCGGATTGGAGCGTTGGGCTCATGGGTGCTGATATCGGTAGGCGTGCCGTGGTCGTGACGGGGGGCGCTGCCGCGCTTACGTTGGGGAGTGTGAGCTTCGCTTCGGGGGCCGAAGGGCAGGAGAGCAGGACGATCCGGGGGACGCTGCCCACCGGGTCGCCGGACTTCGTGTACGTGCCGGTCGAGGTGCCGCCGGGGGTGCGGGAGTTCCGGGTCTCCTACCGCTACGACCGGCCGGCCGTGCCCACCGGGACCGTGGGCAACGCGCTGGACATCGGCGTCTTCGACGAGCGCGGCACCGAGTTGGGCGGCCGGGGGTTCCGGGGCTGGTCGGGCGGGGCCCGTACGGAGTTCTTCCTCCGCGCCGACGAGGCCACTCCGGGGTATCTGCCGGGGCCGGTGCGCGCGGGGACCTGGCATCTCGCGCTGGGTCCGTACACGGTGGCCCCGCAGGGGCTGTCGTACGAAATCACGGTGACGCTGACGTACGGCGAACCGGGCGAGGGCGTGCGGCCGGTCTACCCGCCGGAGCGGGCCAAGGGGCGGGGGCGGGCCTGGTACCGGGGGGACTGCCATCTGCACTCCTGGCACTCCGACGGGCGCCGCACCCCGGCCGAGATCGGGGCGCTGGCGCGGGCCGCCGGGCTGGACTTCATCAACTCCTCCGAGCACAACACCTCCTCCGCGCACGCCCATTGGGCCGAGGTCGCCGGGGACGACCTGCTGGTGATGGTCGGCGAGGAGGTGACGACCCGGAACGGGCACGTGGTGGCGCTGGGCACCGACCCGGGGACCTTCGTGGACTGGCGCTACCGGGCGCGGGACAACCGCTTCGGGCGGTTCGCCCGGCAGATCCGCCGGGCCGGCGGACTGGTCGTACCGGCCCACCCGCACGCCACCTGCATCGGCTGCAACTGGAAGTTCGGATTCGGCGAGGCCGACGCGGTCGAGGTGTGGAACGGGCCGTACACGCCCGACGACGAGGTGGCGCTCGCCGACTGGGACTCGATGCTGGTGGCCTCCGTGCGCGAGGGCCGGGACTGGATCCCGGCGATGGGCAGCAGCGACGCCCACCGCGACCCGGACGTGATCGGGCTGCCGCAGACGGTGGTCCTCGCCGACGACCTGACCCGGCGGGCGATCCAGGAGGGCATCCGGGCCGGGCGGTCGTACATCGCCGAGTCGGCCGGGCTGACGCTTTCGTTCACCGCGTCCGGCGGGCGCGGAGAGCACGCCGGGATCGGGGAGCGGCTGCGGGTGGACCCGGACACGCCGGTCACCGTGCGGCTGGCGGTGACCGGCGCCCCGCGCTGCACGGTCCGGTTCGTCACCGACCAGGGGGTGCTGCACACCAGCGCCCCGCTGCCGGTGTCCGGCGAGGGCGTGGTGGAGTGGCGGACCACCGCCGCGTACGCCGCCTACGTACGGGCCGAGGTGCGGCACGAGGCCGCGGCCGGGCCGGTGCCGGGGGCGCTCGCCGCGTTCACCAACCCGGTGTTCCTGGGCCGTCGCTGAGGTCGGCGACGACCGCCGCGTGGTCGGAGGGCCAGACGCCGTCCACGGGGCCGTCGCCCGCCCGCCGGACCGCCCGGACGGTGCCGGGGCCGGGCGGGCCGACGTGGATGTGGTCGACGCGGGCCGCCTCCTCGCCGGTGATGTACGGGTTGGCCGGGTCCCAGGTGGCGGCCGGGGCGTCCGGGTCGGCGTACTCCCACAGGTCCCGGAAGCCGTGCGCGGCCAGCGGGCGGACCTCGGCGGAGTCCGGTTCGGCGTTGAAGTCGCCGGTGAGGACGGGCGGGTGGCCGGCGTCCCGGGCGTGCTCGGCGACGAAGCCGGCCAGGGCGCCGACCTGCTCGGCGCGGACCGCCGAGGCGTGCGAGGCGGAGGTCAGGTGCACGGTGACGAACGGCAGCCGTCCGCCGGGGGTGTCCAGCCCGGCGTACAGCGCGAGCCGCCCGTCGTCCAGGTCCTCGGGGGCGGGCAGCTTCAGCACCGCCCGGTCCGTCACCGGCCAGCGGCTGAGCACCGCGTTGCCGACGCCGACCGTGCCGGCCCCGCTGTCCAGCAGCCGGCGCTGCCAGCGCTCCGGTGCCTCGGAGGCAGCCCACGCCCAGTGCAGGCCGAGTTCGCCGGCCAGCCACCCGGCGAGGTTCTCGCCGTCGGCCTCCCACACCTCCTGGAGGCCCACCACATCGGGGCGCAGCTCCCGCAGCACGGCGAGGATCGCCTTCTGCCGTTCGGCCCAGGGCCCGAACCGCCACCACAGATTCCAGGTCACGATCCGCACGACCGCACCGCCCGTCTCTCGCCGTTCCCTCGTCCCCTTGAGCTTTTCCGGGGACCATCGAAGAACACGGGACCGTCACGGGACGGTCAGGAGACGGGAAGCCGAAGGACAGATGACGACCGACCCCGCGAAGAAGTACCGGGCCGTGCGGCCCGTCCAGCGCCGGCTCAACGCGCTGCTGCGCGCACTGCCGTTCCAGACCCTGCTGGAGACCACCGGCCGGGTCTCCGGGCTGCCGCGCCGCACCCCGGTCGGCGGGCGCCGGGTGGGCGGCTCCTTCTGGCTGGTGTCGGAGTTCGGCGACCGCTCGCAGTACGTCCGCAACCTCCGGGCCGATCCCCGGGTCCGGGTCCGGCTGCGGGGCCGCTGGTACCCGGGGACCGCGCACCCGCTGCCCGACGACGACCCGGTGGCCCGGCTGCGGGCGCTGCCCCGGTTCAACAGCGCGGCCGTGCGCGCCTTCGGCGCCGGGCTGCTGACCATCAGGGTGGACCTTGACGAGTAGCCGTACGACGCGCCGCCGTACTTCCAGGAGTGGTGAAGAGGTCGTGACGGTACTGCGCGGCCGCTTGTGATCGGTGTCTCCCCCGGCTGACGAGGTCGGCCCGCGCAAGGCAGACTGGCAGGGTTGCTCAGGACGTCTAGGGGGACGACATGGACGGTGTGCCGCGAGTGCCGAAGCCTCGGCGGGCCGGTTCCTCGGCGGAACCGGCGGCCCTGCGCTTCGCCGTGCTCGGCCCGGTGCGCGCCTGGCGCGGCGAGGAACCGCTGGCCACCGGCTCCCCGCAGCAACGCGCCCTGCTCGCCGCCCTGTTGCTGCGCGAGGGCCGCACCGCCGTGCCGGCCGAGCTGATCGACGCGCTGTGGGGCGAGGACCCGCCCTCCCAGGCGCTGGCGGCGATCCGCACGTACGCCTCCCGGCTGCGCAAGGTGCTCGGCGCCGAGGTGCTGGTCAGCGAGTCCGGCGGCTACGCCGTGCGGGGGCTGGCCGACGGGGCGCTGGACCTCGCCGACGTCCGGCGCCTGGCCGCGGAGGCGGACAAGGCCCGCGCCGGCGGGGAGCTGGGCCGGGCCCGGGACCTGCTGCGGCGGGCGCTGGCCCGGTGGGACGGCGAGGTGCTCGCCGGGGTGCCGGGGCCCTACGCGCAAGCCCAGCGGGCCCGGCTGGAGGAGTGGCGGCTCCAGCTCCTGGAGTGCCGCCTCGACCTGGACCTGGAACAGGGCCGGCACGCCGAGGCGGTCTCCGAACTGACCGCGCTCACCGCCGAGCACCCGCTGCGGGAGAAGCTGCGCGAGCTGCTGATGCTCGCCCTGTACCGGTGCGGACGGCAGGCCGAGGCGCTCGCCGTGTACGCCGACACCCGGCGGCTGCTGGCCGAGGAACTCGGCGTGGACCCGCGCCCCGGTCTGCGCGAACTCCAGCAGCGCGTCCTGCGCGCGGACCCGGCCCTCGCCGAACCCGCCGCGCCCGCGGCCGGACCGGCGCCGGTGCCGGTGCGGCCCGCCCAGCTCCCGGCGACGGTGCCCGACTTCACCGGGCGGGCCGGGTTCGTCCGGGAGCTGAGCGCCGCCCTGGCCTCGGCGGAGGGCCGGGTCATGGCGGTCTCCGCGCTGGCCGGGATCGGCGGGGTCGGCAAGACCACCCTCGCCGTGCACCTCGCCCACCAGGCCCGCGCCGCCTTCCCCGACGGGCAGCTCTACGTCGACCTGCAGGGCGCCGGGCCCCGGGCGGCCGAACCGGAGGCGGTGCTCGGCTCCTTCCTGCGCGCGCTGGGCACCGAGGACGCGGACGTGCCGGACACCCTGGAGGAGCGGGCGGCGCTGTACCGGTCGGTGCTGGACGGGCGGCGGGTCCTGGTGCTGCTGGACAACGCCCGCGACGCCGCCCAGGTACGGCCGCTGCTGCCGGGCACGCCGGGCTGCGCGGCGCTGGTGACCTCCCGGGTGCGGATGGTGGGCCTGGCCGGGGCCCACCTCGTCGACCTGGACGTGATGTCGCCGGAGGAGGCGCTCGCCCTCTTCACCAAGATCGTCGGTGCGGAGCGGGTCGCCGCGGAGCGGGAGGCCACCCTCGACGTCGTCGCCGCCTGCGGGTTCCTGCCGCTGGCGATCAGGATCGCGGCGTCCCGGCTGGCGGCCCGCCGTACCTGGACGGTGTCGGTCCTCGCGGCCAAACTCGCCGACGAGCGGCGCCGGCTGGACGAGTTGCAGGCCGGGGACCTGGCGGTGGCGGCCACCTTCGAGCTGGGCTACGGGCAACTGGAGCCCGCCCAGGCCCGGGCGTTCCGGCTGCTGGGCCTCGCGGACGGCCCGGACATCTCCCTGTCGGCGGCGGCGGCGGTGCTGGACCTGCCGGCGACGGCCACCGAGGACCTGCTGGAGTCGCTGGTCGACACCTCCCTGCTGGAGTCGGCGGCGCCCGGCCGCTACCGCTTCCACGACCTGGTCCGGCTCTACGCGCGTGCCTGCGCCGACCGCGACGAGCCCGCCGCCGAGCGCTCGGCCGCGCTCTCCCGGGTGCTGGACTTCTACCTGGCCACCGCCGCCGGGGTGTACGCGCTGGAGCGGCCCGGCGACCGGCTGGTGGACCACCTGGCCGGCACCGACCACCCGGGGCTGCGGTTCACCGCGGGCACGGCCGCGCTGGACTGGCTGTACTCCGAGGCCGCCGCGCTGCTGGCCTGCGTACGGCAGGCGGCCGGCACCGACCGGCTGCGCCGGGCCGTGGACCTGCTCTGGGCGGCCAAGGACCTGACGGAGTCGGGGGCCGACTCCCGGGCGTACGAGGCCACCGCCCGCGCGCTGTGCGACGCCACCCGGGAGGCGGGCGACGTCCGTGCCGAGGGCCGGGCCCGCACCACCCTCACCAATGTGCTGCTGGTCTCCGGGCGGATCCAGCAGGCCGCCGAAGAGGCCCGGCTCGCCATGGACCTGGCCGCCTCGGCCGGGGACGCCATGGCGGTGAGCTGGGCCGCCAACGACCGGGGCCTGACCTGTCTGCACCAGGGCCGCTACGCCGAGGGCAAGACCTTCTTCGAGCAGTCCATCGAGGGGTACGGCGCGATCGGCAACCGCCCGCTGGAGGCGCTCAGCCTGTGCAACCTCGCCCGCGCCCACCTGGGCATGGGCAATGTCACCGAGGCGGTGGAGATCGCCCAGCGGGCGCTGCTCGCCTACCGGGCGATCGGGCGGACCCTGCGGCTGGGCAACGGCCACTTCACGCTGGGCATCGCGCTGACCCACGCGGAGCGGTACGCCGAGGCGCTGGCGGAGTTCTCGGCGGCGCTGGAGGTGTTCGGCGCCCACCGGCAGCGGCTGTGGGAGGGGACGACCAACTTCCGGATCGCCGAGGCCCATCTGGCGGCCGGCCGGCCGGCGCAGGCCGCCTGCTCCGCCGAACAGGCCCTGGCGCTGGGCTGCATCGGCGGGGACCGGATGCGGGGCACGGTGCTCACCCTGCTCGGCCGGGCGCTGGACCGGCTCGGCCAGGTGGACCGGGCCACGGCCTGCTGGCAGGAGGCGCTCAGCCTGCTGGAGGAGAACGGCAGCCAGCCGGAGGCGGAGCAGGTCAGGGCGCTGCTCGCGCCGGCCACCGCGGCCTGAGCGGGCCCGGCGGGACCGGCGTTCAGCGTTTGTTTATCGGCACCCGGCACTCTCTGACCCACGGACCGTCGCGTCGGGGGGCAGGCGGTCCGGGCGGAGCCCGACCGGTTAGGGTGCGGCTCCGAACGCCCGTCCGGCAGCCCTCGGGGGAGCTACCGGACGGGCGTTCCACACTCGCCACCTCGCCACCACAGCTAAGGACGCAGCGCATGAGCGACGAGAAGAACGTGGACGCCACCACCCAGGACAACGGCATGCCCACCCCGGCCGCGAAGCAGCCGGAGGCCACCAAGCAGGACAACGGCATGCCCAGTGAGCCCGTCAGCACCTCGGGCATCACCACCATGGACAACGGCATGCCCGCGCCGCCCGCCCTGGACCTGGACGGCGGCAAGTAGCCATCTCCTGACGGGGACCGGCCGCGGCGGCGCGGAGGGGAGCCGCCGCGGCCGTGGCATGTCCGCGTCCGGAACGGGCCCGCGCGGTCAGGCCGTGCGGGCCGTTCCCGTGCCCTTCTCCGCGTCCAGCGCGTACACGCAGCGGTCCTTGCTGCACGCGTACACGATGCCGTCCCGCACCACCGGCGACCCGGTGATCTCGCCGCCGGTCGCCAGCTTCCAGCGCAGCCGGCCGTCGTCGGCCTTGAGCGTGTAGAGCAGGTGGTCGGTGGAGCCGAAGTGGATCCGGCCCTCGGCGACCGCGGGCGCGCCCACGATGTCGCCGCCCGCCTGGAAGCGCCACTTGGGCGTGCCCGTGACCGCGTCCAGGGTGTAGAGGCCCTTGCCGCTGCCGACGTGCACATGGCCCCCGGCGACCAGCACCGGCTCGGTGGCGGCGCGGGCCTCGGTGGCGATCCGCCAGCGGTCGCGGCCGTCGGTGGCGTCGAGGGCGTAGACCGTGCCGAGGTAGTCGGCGAGGTAGACGCCGCCGCCGGTGACGGCCGGGCCGGGCACGAAGACCGGCGGGCACAGGAAGACCGCCGGGGCCTCGAAGTGCCAGCGCACGTGCCCGCTCGCCACCTCCAGCGCCAGCACGCGGGTGCCGGCGCTGACGTACACGTAGCCGTCCTGCGCCTGGGCCACCCGGACCGGGACGCCGCCGCAGGAGGCCGCGTCGCCGATCGGGTACGACCAGCGCTCGTCGCCGCTGCGGGCGTCCAGGGCGCGCAGCCGGGCGTCCTGCCAGACGTAGACCGTGCCGTCGTGCAGGACGGCGCCGGCCTCGGGGGACTCGAAGTCGGTCTGGCAGCCGGTGATCTCCCACAGCTTCCGGCCGGTGGACGCCTCCCACGCCTGGACGCCGCCGCCGCGGGTGCCGGTGACGACCGTGCCCCGGTCGGCCTGGATCGAGTACACCCAGGCGTCCGTGCGGAACCGCCACAGGTCGGCGCCGGAGCGGGCGTCCAGGGCGAACAGGGTCGGCCCGTCGGAGGCGTGGATCCGGCCGTCCGCGACCGTCATCGACCAGGCCACGTCCCGGGTCTTGAAGCGGCGCCGCCCGGTGGCCACGTCCAGGGCGTGCACCTCGAAGGAGGTGACGTAGACCAGGTCGTCGGCGACGGAGGGGGTGCCCCACAGGTCGTTGGACATCCGGAACCGCCAGGGCCGCCAGGTGCCCGGCGCGGCGTCCGGGGGCGCGGCGGGGGCGGGCGGCACGGCGGGGTCGGCGCCGTTGACGCCGGGGCGGGGCTTGGACCAGGAGGCGGCGAGGGCGGCCTCCGGGGGCGGTGCCTTGACGGCGGTGGCCCGGGTGTCGGCGACCCGGGGGCCGGGGCCGATCGGCACCGCGGCGCCGGCCAGCCGGACCGGCCCGGTGCCGGGGGCGCCGGCCGGCCCGGGCACCGGCGGGGCGGTGGCGGGCGGCGGCGGGACGACGGGGTCGTGCGCGGGCGGCGGCGGCACGGCCGGGGCGCGGCCCGCGCTGCGGCCCGCGGCGGGGCCCGGCTTGGCGGGGGGACGGCCGCCCCGGCGGGACTCGATCAGGCTCACCGCCCGCTCGGGCAGCCACGCCGACGCCGTACCGCTGTCGTCGGAGCCGGAGCCGAACAGGTGCGGGGCGAGCTGGGCCTGGAGGTCGGCGGGGCTCGGGCGGGCCGCGGCCTCCATCTGCATGCAGGACTCGATCAGCGGGCGCAGCTCCTCGGGCAGCCCGTCCAGGTCGGGGCCCTCGCGCAGCAGCATGAACACCGTCTCGACCGGGTTGGCGCCGTGGAACGGGGCGTGGCCGGTGGCGGCGAAGACCAGGGTGGAGCCGAGGGAGAAGACATCGCTGGCGCCGGTGACGCTGCGGGAGTCCTTGGCCTGCTCCGGGGACATGTAGGCGGGGGTGCCGACGGCGACGTTGGTCATCGTCAGACGGGTGTTCGACACGCCGGAGGCGATGCCGAAGTCGATCACCCGGGGGCCGTCCTCGACGACGAGGACGTTGGACGGCTTGAGGTCGCGGTGGACCAGCCCGGCGCCGTGAATGGACTGGAGCGCCTCGGCGACACCCGCCGCCAGCCAGCGCACCGCCTGGGCCGGCAGCGGCCCGCACTCGTTCACTATCTCTTCCAGCGAGGGCGCGGGCACATAGGCGGTGGCCAGCCACGGCACGGCGGCGCGGGGGTCGGCGTCGACCACGGCCGCGGTGTAGAAGCCGGAGACCGCGCGGGCCGCCTCGACCTCCCGGGTGAACCGGACGCGGAAGAGCTGGTCCTCCGCCAGTTCCGTGCGCACCGTCTTGATCGCCACGCGCCGCCCGGACGCCGAGCGCGCGAGGTAGACCAGCCCCATGCCGCCGGCCCCGAGCCGCCCCAGCACCTCGAACGGCCCGATCCGTCGCGGATCGTGCTGCGTAAGCTGATCCACTTGCCTGCCACCTCCCCGTACGAGCCGCGCCACCCACATATGTCCGCGGCCGAAGTGCAGCGTCTCACCACCGCTACGCCGTGGCGGCACGCACCCCGATTCTTCCTGTCCGGACCGCCGGTTGCGAACCTGGTGACAATCAGGGTGTCTCATCCCATTGGCGGGCGAAAACGTTCATACGTCAACGTTCCAGCAGGGCGAACGAGGCGCCCTGGTCGTCCGTGACCACCGCGACCCGCCCGTACGACGCCTCGAAGGGCGGCGCCTGCACCCGGCCGCCGAGCCGCGCCACCCGCTCCAGCGCCGCCGCGCGGTCGGCGACCCGGAAGTGGACCAGGAAGTGCGGCGGCATCTCGGCGGGGAAGACCTCGGTGACGGCCGCCCGGCCGAAGTCGGGCGCGGCGCCGGGGCCGAACAGGGCGGCGTGGAACAGGTCGCCGTAGAACGCGTCGGCGGCCTCGGTGTCCCGGGTGTACAGCTCGGCCCACGCGAAGCCGCCCGGCACCCGCCGCCCGCCGAACCCGGCCGCGCCGGGTTCCCGCAGCCCGAAGACGGCGCCCTGGGGGTCGGCGGCGAGGGCGGTCAGGGCGGGGTGCGCGCCGAGGTCCGTCGCGGGGTGCGGGGCGGTGACGAGCTGTCCGCCCCGCGCCTCGATCCGCGCGGCCAGCGCCCCCGCGTCGGCGGTGGCGAAGTACACCGTCCACACCGTCGGCATCCGGCCGTCCGTCTTGGGGACCAGCGCGGCCACCGGCTCCCCGCCGAGGCGGGCCAGGACCGCGCCCGAGGGGCCCGCCGGGGCGTCGAAGGCCCACCCGAAGAGACCGCCGTAGAAGCGCCGGCCCGCCGCCACGTCGGGGAGTTGCGCGTCCACCCAGCAGGGGACGCCCTCTGCATCCGCGGATGCCCTGTTTTCGGCCATGTCGTCAACGTAACCGGCTCCCGCGCACCGCGCAGACCAGGCGCATCGGCCCTTTCCCACCCCCGCGACCCATTTGCAGTCGGCCGAATAGCGCTCCTCACCCCCCTCGGTAAGCTGACGGCATGACAGGACAAGTGCGTACCGTCGACGGCCGCGTGGCCGGCCGGCGAGGGCAGGCGACCCGGCAGAAACTGCTCGACTGCCTCAGCGAGATGCTCAGCTCCTCCCCGTACCGCGACGTCAAGGTCATCGATGTCGCCCGCCGGGCGGGCACCTCGCCCGCGACCTTCTACCAGTACTTCCCGGACGTCGAGGGCGCCGTCCTGGAGATCGCCGACCGCATGGCCGCCGACGGCAGCGCGCTGACCGCGCTGGTCGAGGGCCGCTCCTGGGCGGGCAAGGCCGGCTGGCAGACCGCGCAGGAACTGGTCGACGGATTCCTGGAGTTCTGGAAGAAGAACGACGCGATCCTGCGGGTGATCGACCTCGGCGCCGCCGAGGGCGACAAGCGCTTCGCCCGCATCCGCGCGAAGATCCTCAACTCGGTGAACAGCTCCCTGGCGGACTCCGTCGCCGAACTCCAGTCCAAAGGGCGGGTCGACAAGGACCTCAGCCCGGCCGCGATCGCCGGTTCCCTGGTCGCGATGCTCGCGGCGGTGGCCTCGCACCAGAAGGGCGCCTCGGCCTGGGGCGTCAAGCAGGCCGAACTGCGGCCCAGCCTCGCCGTGCTGGTGCACCTCGGCATCACCGGCAGAAAGCCCACGCGGTAGCCCCGCGGGGCCGCGCGGCCCCGTCACCCTCCGCGCCAAGTCCTGTCTGGCAGGCGGCGGTTCACCCGGGTGGACCGCCGCCTGTCGCGTTCCGGCGGGAACACCTCGGCGGTCGTTCCCGTTGCGCCGTATGACGTGCCGCCCGTACCGCAGGAGGAGACCACGATGGCCCTGACCCGCGAAGAGCGCGAACAGTTCCTGGCCGAGCCGCACATCGCCGCCCTCGCGGTGGACGCGGGCGCCGGCCGCGCCCCGCTGACCGTGCCGATCTGGTACCAGTACGCGGCCGGCGACGACACCCTGTGGATCATGACCGGGTCCGCCTCGCGCAAGTACGAGCTGATCAAGGCGGCGGGCCGGTTCTCGCTGCTGGTCGACCGGCTGGAACCGAGCATCCGGTACGTGTCCGTGGAGGGCCCGGTGGTGGAGACCGCCCCCGCCACCCGGGAGCTGCTCCGGGAGGTCTCCGCCCGGTACCTGCCGGCCGAGAAGGTCGACGGCTATGTCGACTTCGCCTGGGAGCACCACGGCGACCAGGTGATCGTCCGGATGCGGCCCGAGCGGTGGGTCTCCTCCGACCTCGGCTCGGTGTGAGCGGGCGCGGTAACCGACAATCGGGGCATGGAACCCGATCTCGACGCCCTGCTGAGGTCGCTGCGGGTCTGGGACCCGGCAACGACCGAGCTGCCGCCGTTCGACCCGGCCGCCGCGCCCGCCGAGCCGCTGGCGCTGTTCACGCGCTGGTTCGGCGAGGTGGTGGCGGCCGGGCAGCGCGAGCCGCACACCGTGACGCTGGCGACGGCGGACGCCGAAGGGCTGCCGGACGCCCGGATCGTGATGCTGCACGGCGCGGACGCGGACGGCTGGTCCTTCGCCGGGCACGCGGGCAGCCGCAAGGGCCGCCAGCTCGCCGCCCGGCCGTACGCGGCCCTCGTCTTCCACTGGCCGGTCCTCGGCCGCCAGGTGCGGGTGCGGGGGCCGGTCGCCGTCGCCCCGCCCGAGGCGGCGCGGGCCGATCTGCGGGCGCGCTCGACGGGGGCGCTGGCCGCCGCGCTCACCGGTCGGCAGAGCGAGCCCCTCGGCTCCCCGGCGGAACTGGCCCGCGCCTCGGCGGCGGCCTGGGACCGCGCCGCCGCCGACCCGGACACCCCGGTACCGACCTGGACGCTGTACCGACTGCGCCCGGACGAGGTGGAGTTCTTCCAGGGCGACCCCCGGCGCCGGCACGTCCGGCTGGTCTACCGACGGTCCGGGGAGGGCGAGTGGGACACGGGGCTGCTGTGGCCGTGAGCGGTCAGAGGGCCGATTCCTCGGCGGTCACCGGGGGCGCGTGACCGGGACGGTCAGGGCGTCGGCTCCGGGTCCGTCGCCAGGCGGGCGTGGAGGTGGACGTCGCGGAACCGGTCCTGGCGGCCCGCCTCGAACATCGCGCCGCGCAGGGTGCCTTCGTAGCCGAAACCGCAGCGCTCGGCGACCCGGCAGGAGGCGTCGTGGCCGAGGGCGTGGCCCAGCTCCACGCGGTGCAGGCGCAGGTCGTCGAAGGCCCAGCGCGTGGCGAGCAGCAGGGCGCGGCGGGCGACGCCCCGGCCGCGGGCCTCGGGCAGCACCCAGTAGCCGACGCGGGCCAGCTTCAGCGGCCGGTTGATCTCGTGGAACCCGATGTGCCCCAAGGTCGTCCCGGTCTCCTCTTCGGTGATCCGGAACGACACGGTCCGGCCCTCCGCCTGCTCCTGGGCCCGGGACCGCAGCGCCTCGCGGACGCCGGCCAGGTCGGTGACCGGCCTCAGCGGCGTGTTCCAGCGCCGGAAGTCCGGGTCGAGCAGCCCGCGCAGCCAGGTTTCGGCGTGGGCGTCGGACTCGGCGTCCCAGGAACACAGGCGCAGCCCGTGGCCGCGCGGTCCGGGACGGTCGGTGGGGAGGGGCTCACTGGTGTGGGACATGACCCTTATTGAAACGCCTGTACGACTCAACGAACCACCAGGTGCCGTACGGACGCCCCCGCCCCGCACACCGGCGCCCGGCGTGACCGATCCGCAATCGATTCCCGTCGTGACCGAGACCCACCGGCGCCGGGCGTGATTACGCTCGCCGCATGGCCGACTCCCCCACGCCCGCCGGCGCGCCCGGCGCCCTGCCCGTGTACGTCGTCGGCGGCGGTCCGGGCGGGCTCTCCGTCGCCTACGCGCTGCGCGCCAAGGGCATCCGCGCCGTCGTCCTGGAACGCTCCGACCGGGTGGGCGCGTCCTGGCGGCGGCACTACGACCGGCTGCGGCTGCACACCACCCGGGGGCTGTCCGCGCTGCCCGGTCTGCCGATGCCGCGCCGCTTCGGCCGCTGGCCGGCCCGGGACGACGTGGTGCGGTACCTGGAGAAGTACGCCGAGCACCACCGCCTGGAGGTGGTCACCGGCGTCGAGGTCTCCCGGATCGAGCGCGCCCCGGACGGCGTCAACTGGCTGCTGCGGGCCTCCGGCGGGCGGGAGCTGACCGGCGCCGCGGTGGTGGTCGCCACCGGCCACAACCACACCCCGCGCATCCCGGACTGGCCCGGCCGGTCCACGTACACCGGCGAGTTCCTGCACGCCTCGGCCTACCGGAACGCCGGGCCGTTCGCCGGCCGGGACGTGCTGGTGGTCGGCGTCGGCAACACCGGCGCGGAGATCGCCGTGGACCTGGTGGAGGGCGGGGCCGCCCGGGTCCGGCTGTCGGTCCGGACGCCCCCGCACATCGTGCGCCGCTCGACGGCCGGGTGGGCCGCCCAGTACACCGGTGTCCTGGTCCGGCGACTGCCGGTCCGGCTGGTCGACAAGCTGGCCCGGCCGGTGGCCCGGCTCAGCGTGCCCGACCTGTCCGCGCACGGGCTGCCCCGGCCCGCCACCGGCCTCTACAGCCGGGTCGGCGAGGGCGCCATACCCGTGCAGGACGCCGGACTGATCGACGCGGTGCGCCGCGGCCGGGTGGAGGTGGTCGCCGCGGTGACCGGGTTCGAGGACGGCAAGGTGCTGCTCGCCGACGGCGGCCGGATCGCCCCGGACGCGGTGATCGCGGCCACCGGGTACCTCCGCGGGCTGGAGGGCCTCGTCGGCCACCTCGGCGTCCTGGACGCACGGGGCCGGCCGGTGGTGCACGGGCCCCGGACCGCGCCGGGCGCGCCCGGCCTGTACTTCACCGGCTTCACCAACCCGATCAGCGGCATGCTCCGCGAACTCGCCCGGGACGCGCCCCGGATCGCCGGGGCCGTCGCCCGCTGGGGCCGGGACCGGCTCTCCCGTCCGGTCGCCTGAACCGGGCCCGGCGGCCGGGTCAGGCGAGGGCCGCCGGCACGGGGGCCGGGCGCCGGCGGATCACCAGGGCCATCAGGGCCGCCGCCGCGCACAGTGCGCCGGAGGCGTACCAGACCACGTCGTAGCTGCCGAAGGTGTCACGGGCCAGGCCGCCGAGGAAGGCGATCAGCGCGGCGCCGACCTGGTGGGAGGCGAGCACCCAGCCGAAGACGATCGCGCTGTCCTCGCCGTAGTGCTCCCGGCACAGGGCGAGGGTGGGCGGGACGGTGGCGACCCAGTCCAGGCCGTAGAAGACGATGAAGAAGATCATCGGCGGGTGCACGGTGGGCGCCAGGAGCAGGGGCAGGAAGAGCAGCGAGACACCGCGCAGGGCGTAGTAGACGGCGAGCAGGCGGCGGGCCTCGAAGCGGTCGGTGAACCAGCCGGAGGCGACCGTGCCGACCACGTCGAACACGCCGATGACGGCGAGCAGCGAGGCGGCGGCCGTGATCGGCATGCCGTGGTCGTGGGCGGCGGGCACGAAGTGGGTCTGGATCAGGCCGTTGGTGGAGGCGCCGCAGATCGCGAAGGTGCCGGCCAGCAGCCAGAACGGACCGGTGCGCGCGGCGGAGAACAGCACGCCCAGGGTGCGCCGGGCGGCCCCGCGCACGGGCGCCGGCTTGGGCACGAACTCCGCGGCGCCGTACGGCTTCAGGCCGAGGTCGGCCGGGTGGTCGTGGAGCAGCAGCCAGACGAACGGGACGACCGCGAGGGCGGCGAGGGCGACGGTGACGGCGGCCGGGCGCCAGTCGTGGTGCGCCACGATCCAGGAGAGCACCGGCAGGAAGATCAGTTGCCCGGAGGCGGAAGCGGCGGTGAGGATGCCGCTGACCAGGCCGCGCCGGGTGGTGAACCAGCGGTTGGTGACGGTGGCGGCGAAGGCCAGGGCCATCGAGCCGGAGCCGAGGCCGACCAGCAGGCCCCAGCAGAGCAGCAGTTGCCAGGCGGCGGTCATCCACACCGTCAGGCCCGAGCCGAGCGCGATCACGGTGAGGGCGGCGGCGACCACGCGCCGGATGCCGAAGCGGTCCATCAGGGCCGCGGCGAACGGCGCGGTGAGCCCGTACAGCGCGAGGTTGACGGAGACCGCGGCGCCGATGGTGCCGCGCGACCAGCCGAACTCCTGGTGCAGCGGGTCGATGAGGAGGCCGGGCACGGAACGGAAGGCGGCGGCGCCGATGATCGTCACGAAGGTGACGGCGGCGACGAACCAGGCGCGGTGCACCGCGCGTCGGCGGGACCGGCCGGGCGCGGGCTGCTGTACGGCGGCTGCGGCGTCGGTTGTCTGGGTCACGTCATGAATCCTCGGCGACCGGGTTCCCGGCGAACGAGTGGCCCGGAGGACATGGTTCGCTAGGATCGGGCCATGACGCCCGACCGGAGACACCGTGTCGTCGTGCTCGCCCTCGACGGCCTGCTCCCCTTCGAACTGGGCATCCCCCAGCGCATCTTCGGCCTCGCCCGCACCCCCGAGCGCCGCCGCCTGTACGAGGTGGTGACCTGCTCGGTCCGGCCGCCCGGCCCGGTTCGCGCGGACGCCGACTTCGACATCCTGGTGCCGCACGGCCCCGAGGCCCTCGCCACCGCCGACACCGTCGTCATCCCCGCCTCCTACGAACTCGGCCCGGTCTACGAACAGGGTGTGCTGACCGAGGAGTTGAAGGCCGCCTTCGCGATGGTCCGGCCCGGCACCCGGCTGGTCGCCATCTGCACCGGCGCCTACGTGCTCGCCGCCGCCGGCCGCCTCGACGGCCGCCCGGCGACCACGCACTGGGCGCACGCCGAGCACTTCCAGCGGCTGTTCCCCCAGGTCGCGCTGGATCCGGACGTGCTCTTCGTGGACGACGGGGACGTGCTGACCTCGGCCGGGGTGGCGGCCGGGATCGACCTGTGCGTGCACCTGGTGCGCCGGGACCACGGCACGGCGGTGGCCAACGACGTGGCCCGGCTGACCGTGGTGCCGCCGCACCGGGACGGCGGGCAGGCGCAGTACATCGCGCGCCCGGTGCCCGATCCGCAGCAGGCGTCGACCAGCCGGGCCCGCGCCTGGGCGCTGGACCGGCTGCACGAGCCGATCCAACTGCGGGACCTGGCCGAGCGGGAGGCGATGTCGGTGCGCACCTTCACCCGGCGGTTCCGCGAGGAGGTCGGCGTCAGCCCCGGGCAGTGGCTGACCCGGCAGCGGGTGGAGCGGGCCCGGCATCTGCTGGAATCCACCGATCTGGGCATCGACCAGGTGGCCCGGGACGCGGGCTTCGGCACCGCCCAGTCGATGCGGCAGCACCTCCAGGCGGCGCTCGGGGTGACACCCACGGCGTACCGGCGGACGTTCCGCGACGGCGGGGCGGGGGCGGGGGCCGGGCGACGCCTCAGCCGTTTCCCGGATCTCTGTCCACAGCCTGTGGACAGAGATTCGACCGGCTGAGGACATCGCCGCCGTGACGCGACCCACGCTCGCCGAGGGCCGCCGGACCGGTCCCTCGCCGTCCCCTCACGGCGAATCGCTGAACCCCAGCGTGAGCGGCCGAACACGGTGCGTCAACAGTCTTTGAGGAGATTGTCCCGGTACATCCGCTTGGTCCGGGACGCGCACGGAGGCACGGACCGGCGCATGCGCCCCTTTCCCGCCGGACGGCCGACCTTCGCCCCCTTCCGCGCCGCCGCCTACACCACCTCGTAGGCGACCCCGCCGAGGACCGTCGTCCGCTCGCGCTCCGGCGGCGGGTCACCGTCCGGGCCGGGGCGGTCCAGTTCGCACCAGACGCGCTTGCCGGCGCCCTCCGGGTGCCAGCCCCAGCGGTCGGCGAGCCCGTCCACCAGGGCGAGGCCGCGCCCGCCCGTCGCGTCGCCGTCCGCGCACCGGGGCACCGGGGCCCGGCCGCTGCTGTCGGTCACCTCCAGCCGGACGGTGGCCGCGCCGGGCAGCGACAGACGCACCACGGCGCAACAGCGGGTGTGCACGACGGCGTTGGTGACCAGTTCGGAGACGAGCAGGACCAGCGTCTCGGCGAGCGACTCGTCGGCCGCTATCCCGGAACCGGCCAGCCGCGCACGGACCCACCTGCGGGCCCGCCCCACCTCGGCGGGGTCCGGCCGGACCTCCAACTGCGCCTGATGCACCTGCACCGCTCACACCATCCGAACCGGCGGACACCTGGGCTCGCGCCGCACGAGGGCCACGATCGTGGACATGGGCTGCTCCTTCGTGGGACAGCATGGTTGACGTACAGTCACGCCAACAAGCGCTTCGGGCATATTCCAGCGCGAAGGACCCCTCGTACGGCATACTGTGCGGCCCCCTCCGGGAAGGGCCGAACAGGCGGACGACGTGCGCCCCTGCGGCCGGGACACGCGCCGCCCCGGGCCCGGCCCGGCACCGGTTCCGCGCGGTGCCGGGGGCCACGCTCCGTGACCTGGGCGGGCGGTCGGCCGCCAAGGTGCCGTCCGGGCGCGGTGGTTACTCCGGCACCGTGAAGTAGGCGGCGAACGCCGGGACGACGTCGGCCTCGCCGACCGTGCCGTCGCCGTCCGCGTCGAGCCGCGCGGCGACCTGCCCGGCGGTCTCCGGCGGCACGCCGAGGGCGGTGAGCGCCCGCTCGGTGTCCTCGACCGTCACGGCACCGTCGTCGTCGGTGTCGGCGACGGCCAGGGCGGCGTGCAGGAAGGGCCGGGCGATCTCGGCGAACCGGTCCGGGTTGTCCCGCAGGCGCTTGAGCGCGCCGGTGACGAACTCCGCACGCGTGATCCGCTGGTCGCCGTCGCGGTCCGCGATGCCGGCCATGCCCTGCCAGAACGCCTCGGCACCGCCGTACAGCGCCTGTCCCCTGTCGGACCGCGCCGCGACGCCGAACTCCGCGAGCAGCGCCTTGGCCGCCCCGCTGAAGTCCAGCTTGTCGATGTATCCGTTGCCGTCCTGGTCGAAGGTGGCGAACCGGGCCGCGATCCTGCGCTCGTACTCGCTGCTGACCATGTCTTTCAGGCCGCCTTACGTCGGGTGGGGTACGTCTCGGACGGAGCGTACGTCGGCGGGGGCGGCCCTGAGGCCGGAAAGCCGCGCCCGTGCCGGTCCCAGGGGCGTTCCGGGACGGCGGTGTGACCCGGCCCGCTCACGCGGACAGCGGGCGGGGCCCGTCCCCGGTCGCCGAGGCCAGGTCGGGATGGCAGTCGAACAGCCGGCGCACCCCCAGCGCGCCGAGCACCCGGTTGACGTGCGAGCCGTCGACCGCGCCCCGGGCCGGCAGGATCAGCCGCAGTCGCCCCTGGCAGGACCGGACCAGGCGGCGCGAGCCGACCAGCACCCCGACGCCGCTGGAGTCGCAGAACAGCACGTCGGACAGGTCGAGGACGATGCTGTGCCGGCCCTCCGCGATCGCGTCGTGCACCCGCTGGCGCAGTACCGGCGACGTGACCAGGTCCAGCTCGCCCGTCACCTGGAGCACGGCCCACGCGCCCCGCTGGTCTCCGGCCACGTTGAACGTCACCACCATGCCCCTCACTCGCCGGGCCGCCCGCGAGAAACGGACGGCATCCCTACGGTTTCCTGGGCGCGCGCCTGCCCACCGGCCATGCCCGCAAACTCCCCGCCGGAAACGGATCGCGGACGCACTTCCCGGGCCGCTCCCTACCATCCGGGGGCCCACGGGGGCGCGCAATGCCACAAAGGGGCGCACGCCGTCATAGGTGCCGACTACATTCGAGGAGACGAGGAGCACGGGCCGGGCAGGGGGTGGGGCCGCATGGCGACGAAGGACACACCGCTGCGCCGGGACCGCAGGACGCAGCAGCGACTGGCCCGGGGCGAGGCCGCCGCCCTCGGCGAGGTGTACGACCGGTACGCCTCGCTGGTGCACGGCCTGGCGTACCGGGTCCTCGGCGACGAGCGGGCCGCGGACACCGTCACCCGCGAGGTCTTCGTCCACGTCTGGGAGCATCCCGACCGGTACGACCCGAACCAGGGCCCGCTGCGCACCTGGATCGCCGCGCTGACCCACCGGCTGGCCGTGCGCGAGCTGCGCGACACCGGCACGGCCGCCCTCGAACGCGGCGGCCCCGGCACCGCGGCCGACCTGGAGCAGCGGGTGCGCCGCGCCTCGGTCGCCGCCCGCGCCGACTACATCGTGCAGTCCATGCCCGCCCCGCTGCGGCTCGCCCTGGAGCGGGCCTACTTCCAGCGCCGCGACTACCGCCGCACCGCCGCCGACCTCGGCATCACCGAGGAGGAGGCGCGCCGCCGCCTGCGCCTGGGCCTCCAGCTCCTGGCCACCGCCCAGGACGCGGCCGACCCCGGCGCACCGCCGGGACAGGGGGGCGCGGCATGAGCGACATGAGCGCCGCGGAGACGCCCGCGCGGGACATACCGCCCCTCGTGCTGGAGCACCGGGTGCTGAGGTCGCTGCTCGGGGCGTGGGCGCTGGCCGCCTGCTCGCCCGAGGAGGCGGCGGCGGTCGACGCGCACCTCGGGGAGTGCGCGGCCTGCGCCGAGGAGGCGCCCCGGCTGCGGGCGGCGGTCGAGCTGCTCCAGCGCCCGGACAGCCTGGACCTGAAACCGTCGCTGCGCACCCGGGTGCTGGCGGACTGCCTCCAGCGGCGCCCGCCGCGCATCCCGGTGCCGGAGTGGGCCGCCCCGTACGACGCGGAGACCGCCCGGCTGGACGCCCTGCTCCAGGACATCGGGGACGCCGAGTGGCACGCGCCGGTGAGGCTGCGGTGGTTCGCGGCCGGGGAGACGGCGAGCCGCCGGACCACCGTCGCCGGGGCCGTCGCCCACCTGCTGGTGGTCGACGGGCTGGTCGCGGTCGCCCTCGGCCTGCCCGACCCGCTCGGTGAGATCCCCGCGGCCGCGCCGGGCCCGGCGAGCCGCACCGAGGCGTACTGGCGGGCCTCGCACCTGCCGCCCACCCGCGCGGTGCGGGCGCCCTGGCGGGCGCAGAGCCACGACCTCGTCCGTACGGCGTCCTTCACGGGCGGCAGCGCGGGCGGACTGCCGGTCTCGTACGGCGACTGGGCGCTGCCGCTGCACGACGCGCTGCTGGACCGGGCGTTCGAGTGCTGGGTGCACGCGGAGGACATCGCCGAGGCGGTGAGCTACCCGTACGATCCGCCGGCGCCGGGCCATCTGCACCGCATGATCGACCTGGCGGCGCGGCTGCTGCCGGAGGTGCTGGCGGCGCGGCGCCGGTCGGCACCGGCGGGGCCGCCGCCCGGTGGGCGCCGGCACCTGGTGGCGGCCGGGGCGCCGGGGCGGAGCCTGAAGCTGGAGATCGAGGGGGCGGGCGGCGGGGAGTGGCTGATCCCGCTGGACTCCCCGGCGGCGGTGGGGTCCGCGGAGCACGAGGTGGCGCACGTGGTGCTGGACGGGGTGGAGTTCTGCCGGCTGGCCGCGGGGCGGGTGCGGCCGGAGGAGGCGGCGGCCGGGCAGACGGGGGACCGGGCCGCGATCAGGGATGTGCTGTGCGCGGCGGCGGGGCTGAGCCGGCTGTGATGTCCGGATGGTCGGGTGCGGGTGGTCCGTGGCTGGTCGCGCAGTTCCCCGCGCCCCTCGAGGTGCGCGCGGTGGACGTCTCTCCAGAGGCGCGACCAGCCCGCGCCCGGGGGCGGACCGCTAGGCGAACACCACCGTCCGCCGCCCGTTGAGCAGAATCCTCCGCTCCGCGTGCCACTTCACCGCCCGCGCCAGCGCCTGGCACTCCACGTCCCGGCCGATCGCCACGAGCTGGTCCGGCGTCACGTCGTGGCCGACGCGCTCGACCTCCTGCTCGATGATCGGCCCCTCGTCCAGGTCGGCCGTCACATAGTGCGCCGTCGCACCGATCAGCTTCACGCCCCGCGCGTGCGCCTGGTGGTACGGCTTCGCGCCCTTGAAGCTCGGCAGGAACGAGTGGTGGATGTTGATGATCCGGCCGCTGAGCCGCTTGCACAGGTCGTCGGAGAGGACCTGCATGTACCGGGCGAGCACCACCAGTTCGACCTCCGCCTCGCGGACGATCTCCAGCAGTTCCGCCTCGGCCTCCGCCTTCGTGTCCTTCGTCACCGGAATGTGGTGGAAGGGGATGTCGTAGGACCCCACCAGCTCGGCGAAGTCGGTGTGATTGGACACCACCGCGGCGATCTCCACCGGCAGCGCCCCGATCCGGGCCCGGAACAGCAGGTCGTTCAGGCAGTGCCCGAACTTGCTGACCATCAGCACGACCCGCATCTTCTCGTCGGCCCGGTGGATCTGCCAGTCCATGTGGAAGGAGTCACCGATCGCGGCGAAGCTGGCCCGCAGCTTGTCCACGGTCACCGGCGCCTCGGCCGAGAAGTGGACCCGCATGAAGAACAGTCCGGTGTCCTGGTCGCCGAACTGCTGGCTGTCCACGATGTTGCAGCCGGTCATGAACAGGTAGCTGGACACGGCGTGCACGATGCCCTGCTTGTCCGGGCAGGACAGGGTCAGGACGTACTGGTCGGCCGGGGCGGCGGCGGGGCTGGACTGCTCGTTCATGCAGCACAGGGTCCCATATCCGGGCCCCCGCGCGGCGGCCCGTCCCGTTACGCGGACCGCGTGAGGATGCTCAGCACCTCCAGGCTGCGCGGCGCGGTGTCCGGGTCCTCGCCGTCGCTGGTGGCCAGCCGGACGTGCGCGTCCCGGGCCGCCCGTACCGCCTCCGGCCAGGCCGCGTGCTCCATGTACGCGGTGACCGGCGCGTCCGGGCCCACCTGGTGCATGATCCGCAGGACGCGCAGCACGGCGGTGTCGACGAGCGCCGCCTCCTGGGAGTCCCGGAAGATGGTGCCGACGTACTTCTCGGCCGACCAGTGGTCCAGCCAGGTGTCCTCGACCAGCCGGTACACCGCGTCGGTGACGTCGCCGTAGCCGTCCACGCCGGCCAGCCAGACGTCCCGCTGGAACGCGGGATCGGAGAGCATGTGCAGCGCCGATCGCACGTTGGTGCGCCAGCGCCACCACGGCATGTCGTTCAGTGGCATGCCGCCCATGGTGGAGGAGCGGCGGCCGCGACGGGAAGAGTTCTCCGAACCTTGCACGGTCACCGATCGTACGTTCCGCCGCGGGCCCGCCCCACCGGCCCCCGTATTTCACCGCCGCGTCACCCGGTGTTGTCCGGGGGTCACTCTCAGGTTGGTCCTGTGACGGAATCGTGCGGACCCATGACCGGCAGGCGACGCACCAGCAGCACCCTCCTCCCCGGCTTCGCGCGGACCGCCGGAAAACGCGCCCTGACCGCGGCGGCGCTGACCGCGTGCGCCTCGCTCGCCGCGGGCTGCGGGGTCGTCCCCGGGGTCACGGGGGGCTCCGGGGACGACACGATCACCGTGATGACCTGGGCACCCGAGGACACCAGCGCCACCAACAAGCCCGGCATGCCCGCCTTCGCGCTGGCCTACGCCCGCTGGATCAATGAGCGCGGCGGCCTCGGCGGACACCGGCTCAAGGTCCTGACCTGCAACGACCACAACGACGGGATCGCCGCCGCGCGCTGCGCCCGCCGTGCCGTGAAGGAGAACGCGGTCGCGGTGGTCGGCTCCTACAGCCAGCACGCCGACTCCTTCTTCCCCGTGCTGGAGGGCGCCGGCATCCCGTACATCGGCGGGTACGGCATCACCACCAAGGAGTTCACCAGCCCGCTGTCCTACCCGGTCAACGGCGGGCAGCCCGCGCTGCTGGCCGGGCTGGGCAGCGCCCTGGCCGAGCACTGCGGGCCGGTCACCCTGGTCCGGCCCGACACCATCGCGGGCGACCAGTTGCCCACGCTGCTGGACGCCGGGCTGAAGGAGGGCGGCCACGCCCCGTCCGGGGACCAGCGGGCCCCGGAGGACGCCACCGAGTACGGCGGGCACGCCGACCGGGCGCTGGACGCGGCGACCGCGGACCCGGCGCGGGCGGGCTGTGTGGTGCCCGTCCTCGGCGACCGCACCGGCACCTTCATGGACTCCTTCCGGCGCGCCCGCGAGGGCCACCCGGCGGTGCGGACCGCGACCGTCCTCGGCAGCGTCGACCAGACCACGGTCAACGCCACCGGCGGGGCGTCCAGCCCGTACGAGGGCTCCTACGTCACCAGTTGGTACCCGGTGGCGACCGACCGGCTGTGGGAGCCGATGAAGAAGGTCGTGCAGGAGAAGGCGTTCGGCGACAACCGCATCGACACCGCCGACGCCGGGGTGCAGACCACCTGGATCGCGTACACCGTCCTCAAGGAGATCGTCGAGTCGCTCGACGACGGGGAGGTGAGCGCCGACGCCGTCACCCGGGCCCTGGACGACGGTCTGAAGGTCTCCACCGGCGGGCTCACCCCGCCCCTGCGCTGGTCCTTCCAGGACAAGCTGGCCTCGGTCGGCCTGCCCCGCCTGGTCAACACCGACGTGACCCTCCAGGTGATCCGGGACGGCAAGCTGGTGTCGGCCAGGAAGGGGTTCCTGGACACCGCCGGGACGCTGCGGGGCGTCCCGGTGTCCTAGGGTCTGCCGGGCCGGCTCAGAGCTGGACGGGCTGGCGCTCGGTCAGGCCGTACTTCTTCGCGATCGGGTTCCACAGCGACGCCGCCTTGGCCTTCTCGCTGCTGGCGGTGCCGCTCGCCCGGGTGGCGGCCTGCACCTCGCCGGTGGTGCGGGCCTGCCCCTTGTGGCAGCCCTTCTTGCCGGCCACCTGGTCGGCCCAGGCCGCGTAGTGGTTGTCGGCCGACGCCGACGCCTGCCACGCCTTGGTCAGGGCCGTGGTCAGCTCGGCGTGGTTCGGAAGCTGGTCCACGGACAACTGCGAGAGCCGGGTGACCAGTTGGGTGCGCTGCCCGGCGGCGTCGCGCAGGTCCTCGGCCGCCTGCGCGAGGTTGTCGCAGGACTTCACGTCGGCCACCGCGTTGATCACCGCGGCACGGCTGCTGCCGCTGTCGGCCAGCAGCTTGTCCAGTTCGACGGCCTGCTGCCGGGCCGGGTCCGCGGTCGGCGACGCGGAGGCCGACGCGTCGGTCGCGGGGGCGGTGGCGGACACCGTCCGGTTGCCGCCGTCCTCCTCCTCGCCCCCGCCGGCCATCAGCGCGCCCGCGCCGACGCCGACCACGACGATGCCGATGCCGACCGCGGCCAGCAGCGGGATACGGGAGCCGGTCCGGCCGCCGCCCCGGCCGCCGCCGTCGTGCCCGGCGCGCCGCCGGCCACCACCGCCGCCGCCCGGTCCCTGCGGCGCGTAGCCGGGCCGGGGGGCGGGCGGTTCCGCCACCACGGGCATCTGCTGGGTGGAGCCCCCCTCGGCGGCCGGGGCGCCGCGGAAGAGGTTGTCGAACTCGGCCGGCGGCTGCCGGTCGGCCTCCCCGGCGGCCGGCGGGACCGGCGGGATGTACTGCGTGGCCTGGGCGTCGGGACCGGTGGCGGGCGGCGGCATCGGCCCGGGCCGCGCCGGACCGGCGGACCGGGCCCGGCCCAGGTACCGCGTGTCCTCGGAGCCCTGCTCGGGCGGCAGCGCCCCGGGGGCCACGGGCGGTATGTACTGCGTCGCCCCTTCGTCGGGGGCGGGGACGGGCGGGATGTACTGGGTGGCGCCCTCGTCGGCCGGGGCGGCGGGCACCGGCGGCAGGTACTGCGTGGCGCCCTCGTACGCGGCCGGGGGCTGCTGGTAGGGGGCCGAGCCCTCCGCGACGGGCGGCAGGAACTGGGTCGCGCCCTCGTCGGCCGGGGGCTGGGGGTACGCGGGCTGCCCGTACGTCTGCGGCGGGGTGCCGTACCCCTGCGGGCCGCCGTGCGTCCCGGCGCCCTCGGGGGGCAGCGGGCCGGGGCCGCGCGCGGGCCAGGCGTCCGGCGCGGGGGCGTCCCAGCCGGAGGCGCCCCGCTGGTCCTCGGGGCCCCACGGCCGGTCCCACGCCTGGCCGCCGGCCGGGGTGGCGGGCGGCACCGGCCGGTGCGGCGGCGGGACGGGCTCACCCACCGAGCCCGGCAGCAGCGGCTCGCCACCGTCCGAGGGCAGCACGATGCCTTCGCGCGCGGGGCGCCGCGAGGGCTCCTCGCCCTGTCCACTCTGCGTCACCGGGACTCCTACGAATGGGGGACCTTCGTCAATCGTCGGCTCACGCTACCGGGTTCCCCGAGCCCGCTGCCACGCCGCACGGGACGCGACCTTCCTCCCTGTGACCGCGGTAACAAGACCGGGCGGCCCAGCGCCCGTTCAGGCGGCGGCCCGCAGTTCGAGCCGCGCCCCGAACTCCCGCACTACCGGCTCCTCCCGGAACGGCTCCAGACGCTGCTGGAAGTCCTCCAGGTACTCGGCGCCCCGGTTGGAGCGCAGGGTGTCCAGGAGTTCCACGGCCTTCAGCCCGGTACTGCACGCCTCCTCGATCTCGCGCCGCTGCACCTGCGCGGTGGCCAGCAGCACATAGCCGATGGCCCGCCGCCGCGTCCGGCTCTCGGGGTGCCCGGCCAGGGACTCCTCCGCGTACCGCGCCGCCGCGTCCGCCTGCCCCAGGTCGCGGTGGCAGTGCGCCAGTTCGTCGGCGAGGTACGCCTCGTCGAAGTGCCCGATCCACACCGGGTCGTCCCCGGAAGAGGCGTCGGCCGACTCCATCGCGGCCACGGCCCGCCCGGCCGCCGCCTGGGCCGTCCGCGCGTCCCCGAGCAGCGCGTGGCCGCGCGCCTCGGCGGCATGGAACATCGCCTCCGCGCGCGGGGTGACGCGCCCGCGTGCGCCCTCCTGCGCCGCCCGCGCCAACTGCGCGATCTCCCGGGGGTTGCCCAACTGGGCGGCCAGGTGGCTCATGGACGCGGCCAGCACGTACCCGCCGTACCCGCGGTCCCCGGCCGCCTGGGCGAGCCGCAGCGCCTGGATGTAGTACCGCTGCGCCAGCCCCGGCTGGCCGGTGTCCACGGCCATGTACCCGGCCAGCTCGGTCAACCGGGCGACGGCGGCGAACAGTTCGCGGCCCACCGCCTCCCGGTAGGAGCCGGCCAGCAGCCCGGAGACGACGCTGTTGAGGTAGTGCACGACGACCGGGCGCACATGCCCGCTGCCGTACTGGTGGTCGAGGTCGACCAGGGCCTGCGTCATCGCCTTGACGGCCGCCACGTCGGACGGGCCCACCCGGGGTCCGGCCGAGCGGGAGACCTGCGCGTCCGGCGCGGAGATCAGCCAGTCCCGGCTGGGCTCGACCAGCGCGGAGGCGGCCACGGTCGAACCGGACAGGAAGTCCCGCCGGCCCACGTCGCTGCGCCACAGCTCGCAGACCTGCTCGATGGCGCCGAGCACCGTCGGGGAGAACTGCAGGCCGACGCCCGAGGCGAGGTTCTTGCCGTTGGCCATGCCGATCTCGTCGATCGTGACCGTACGGCCGAGTTTGCGGCCCAGCGCCTCGGCGATGATCGCCGGGGCCCGGCCCCGCGGCTGCTGTCCGCGCAGCCAGCGGGCCACGGACGTCTTGTCGTACCGCAGGTCGAGACCGTGCTCGGCGCCGCACATGTTGACCCGGCGGGCGAGGCCCGCGTTGGAGCAGCCCGCTTCCTGGATGAGCGCCTGCAACCGTTCGTTCGGCTGCCGCGCGACGAGGGGCCTTGCGGCCATGGCGTACCCCCTGCTTCCTGGCTCGGGTGCCTGCCCGTGCACCGAGTGGACATGTCTTCCGCGGCCGGGAACCCCCCGGCGGTCCGACCGGGCGGCCCGCCGGTCGTTTCCGGCTGTGAAGATCGATGCCCCGACGAGGTGCCGACAATGCGAGACTTGCGAGGATTGCCGGGTACGGCGGTTGCCGTGCCCCACCCGTGGTTACCCAGCCCCGGCCGTGGATCCTCCCGCGCGCCCCCTGACTTGCAACCATGCGCCCCGCCTGGGGATTCGGTGCTCCTCCCGCGCGTCCGAGGGGGCCGTAACCCGGGCCGGGCACGGGAGTTGAGCCCCACGTGGAAGAGACCATCCCGGCAACCGAAGCCGCACACATTCCCCGGCAGCGCGGCGCATCGCTGCTGGAGGCCGCCGTCCGCTGCGCCGAGGAACGCCACTGGGACGTGTTACCCGGCACCTGGCTGGAAGCCGTCGGCGGGGCGCAGCGCTGTTCCTGCGGCGACCCGGCGTGCGCCGCCCCCGGCGCGCACCCGGCGCACGCCGACTGGCCGGCCCGGGCGACCGGCAGCGCGACCGTCGCCCGGAGGCTGTGGCAGCAGCGGCCCGGGGCGTCGGTGCTGCTGCCGACGGGGCGTGCGTTCGACGCGATCGAGGTGCCGGAGACGGCCGGGTTCCTGGCGCTGGCCCGGCTGGAGCGCAGGGGGGCGACGCCGGGGCCGGTGACGCTGGCGCCGGACCGGCGGATGCGGTTCTTCGTCCTGACGGGGGCGGGCGCGAAGGTGCCCGAGCTGCTGCGCGGGCTGGGGTGGCCGCCGCCGGCGCTGGACCTGACCGTCCTCGGGGAGGGGGCGTACGTGGTGGCGCCGCCGACCCGGTTCGGGTCGTGGGGGGCGGTGCAGTGGGTCCGCCGGCCCACGGCGGCGAACCGGTGGCTGCCGGACGCGGCGGAGCTGATCCCGGCGCTCGCCTACGCGTGCGGGCGGGACCGGTAGCGCCGCGCACCGGCGCGCGCCCGCGATGGTCGCCGCGTCCCTGCGGGCGCCGGGTACGGGGCGGGGCCGGCCGGTGCGGCCCGCTCAGGTGTCGCGGAGGCTGTCCAGGAACGGCTCGACGGCCGCCCGCCACGCCTCCGGCTGGTCGTAGTGGACGAGGTGGCCGGCGTCGGCGACCTCCGCATACTGGCCGCGGGGCAGCACCCGGACCATCTCCTGGGCCTCCGCGCGGCCCAGTTGCCCGTCCAGACCGCGGACGACCAGCGTGGGGCACTGGACCTGGGCCAGTTCCTCCCAGTGGGCGTCGTACACCCAGGTCTCGCGGGAGCTGAGCATCTGCTCGGGGTCGAAGACGGGCCGCCAGCCGTCCGGGGACTCGGCCATCACCTCGGCGTAGAACTCGCCGCGGGCCGGGTTGGGGCGCTCCACCCAGGGGTCGTCCTCGCCGAACCACTTGCGCACGTCGGCGAGGGTGGCGAACGGCACCGGCCAGGCCCGGAACCACTCCGTCCACTCGCGCTGCGAGGCGGCGCCCAGCGCGGAGGCCCGCATGTCGCAGATGACCAGGCCGCGCACCAGGTCGGGGCGTTTGGCGGCGAGCTGCCAGGCGGTCAGCGCGCCCATCGCGTGGCCGATCAGCACGGCCGGGGCGAGGCCGAGCTGGTCCAGGGCGGCCTCGGCGTCCTCGACGTAGGACTCGCGGGTGAAGGACGCCTTCGGGGGCTTCTCGCTGCGGCCGTGGCCGCGCTGGTCCAAGGCGATCGCCCGGTGCCGCTCGGAGAGCCAGCGGGCGGTGGCCGCCCAGTGGGAGGCGCGGCCCATCAGGCCGTGCAGTAAGAGCACCCCCGGGGCGGAGGCGTCCCCGGCGGCCGTCCCGGAGGCCGGATCGGTCTTGGGAGGGTCGCCGAACTCCCAGGCCGCGAGGCGTACGCCGCCCGCGCCGGTCACGTCGATGCGCCGCGTCATAGGTTGTGGCACCCCCCAAGCTCCGCTCGGACCGCCCGTTCCCGCTGGTGCCGGCCGGTCCCCGTGTGAACACCTGCTCTGCCTGCCGTGCCTGCCGTGTGTGCTGTCCGGTGTGGAGTCAGTGTCCGCGGCCGTCCGACCGCCGCAGACTATCGAAAGCACATTCGAATTCGTCGGTCTGTCGGACAACAACCCTCATTCGAGTGACAGCCGGCGGGGATTGACCGGCGCCGCCGAGGGGAGATCTCCAGCGGGGGGCGGACCGCTCGGGGAAAGCCGGTCCGAGGGAATGACCCTGAGAGCTCGGGGCTCCGGGTCAGCACAGGGGAGGACAGGCCCCGGCGCCGCATGGTGCCGGGGCACTCTCCGTCTTGGCGGCACATCCTCCCCCCCTCTCCCGCGGGGCGGCCTCGCCGTGGGGCGACCGGCGCCGCGCGTCATATGCCTCGTGCGCCAGCCTGGCACGGGAAACCGGCGGGCGCTGCGATTCGACCGACAGATTTTCGGATTCGGCGGATCATCGGGCGGTCGGTGGCCGGAGTCCGACGATCGGCGTCCGGTGGCCGGTGGGGCGGGGTCCGGTGGCCGGTGAACCGGTGCGGCGGCGCCTCTGCCGCTCGCGTATCGCGTGTCGCGTTCCGTGGCCCGGGGACGCGGCCGGGGTGCGCCGCCGGGCCGGGGTCAGCGCTTGGCGACGAAGACGTGCGAGGCGACGTCCGACTCCAGCTCGGCCGCCTCGCCGCCGCTGCCCACCAGCACCCCGCCCGGGGACTCGGTCACGCTCACCACCGAGCCGGGCTGCACACCCGCCCGGCGCAGCGTGTACATGAGCTGGGCGTCGGTCTGGATGGGCTCGCCGATCCGGCGCACCACGACGGTCTTGCCCTCCAGGCCCGGGTCGAGGTCGGCGAGGGAGACCATGCCCTCGTCCAGGAACGGATCGGCGCCGTCCTTCTCGCCCAGCTCCTCCAGGCCCGGGATCGGGTTGCCGTACGGCGACTCGGTGGGGTGGCGCAGCAGCTCCAGGACGCGGCGCTCCACGGCCTCGCTCATCACGTGCTCCCAGCGGCACGCCTCGGCGTGCACCTGCTCCCACTCCAGGCCGATCACGTCGACCAGGAGACACTCGGCGAGCCGGTGCTTGCGCATCACGCGCGTGGCCAGCTTCCGGCCGTCCTCGGTCAGCTCCAGATGCCGGTCGCTGGCGACGGACACCAGGCCGTCACGCTCCATCCGCGCCACCGTCTGGCTGACCGTCGGGCCGCTCTGGTCGAGCCGCTCGGCGATCCGGGCGCGCATCGGGACCACACCTTCCTCCTCCAGCTCCAGGATGGTGCGGAGGTACATCTCCGTGGTGTCGATCAGTCCGGACATCCGTGCCCCTTGTGAGTCTGCCGGAGCCTCTCCGGCGCGTGCGCTGGCCCTGTCACCAATTCTGACGCATAGCGCTGACAACCGTGCCGTGCCGGGAGAACCACGCCCCCGGGCGGGCCCCGCGGCCCCTCGCGGGAGGCCCGTACGCCGTGTTGACACCGCGCTGGTCCAGACCGCACCGTGAGGCGCGACACCGCCACATCCGAAGGGGCACCGCATGAGCGACCGCAAGCCGGCCGGCCAGTTCCTCGACGCGGCGATCGACCTGCTGCACCGGGTCCGCGAGGAGGAGGCCGGCAGTGTCGAGGCGGCCGGGACGCTGCTCGCCGACACCGTGGAGGAGGGCGGCCGGCTGTTCGCCTTCGGGGCCGGTCACTCCTCGCTGGCCGCCCAGGACGTGGTCTACCGGGCGGGCGGGCTGGCCCTGATGAACCTGCTGGTGGTGCCCGGTGTGGTCGGCGTCGACGTCATGCCGGCCACGCTGGGCTCGGCCCTGGAGCGGGTCGACGGGCTCGCGGGCGCCGTGCTGGACTCCTCACCGCTGCGCGCGGGCGACGCCCTGGTGATCGTCTCCCTGTCCGGGCGCAACGCGCTGCCGGTGGAGATGGCGCTCAACGCCCGCGCCCTCGGCGTGAAGGTCATCGGCGTGACCTCGGTGGCGTACGCGGAGGAGACCCGGTCGCGGCACACCTCGGGGACGTTCCTGAAGGACCACTGCGATGTCGTCCTGGACTCCAAGATCGCGGTCGGGGACGCGGAACTCACCCTGGACACCGTGCCCGCGCCGTTCGCCCCCGCGTCCACGGTGGTCACCACCGCCCTGCTCCAGGCGGTGATGGCCACCACCGCCGCCGCCCTCGCCGACCGCGGCATCGAGCCGCCGCTGCTGCGCTCCGGCAACGTGGACGGCGGCCACGAGTGGAACGGCCGGGTCCTGGAGCGGTACCGGGACCGGATCTTCTACCGGCACTAGGGCCTGTCGTGCCGGGCCCCGCGTCCGCGGCATGATCCGGACGACGGCTAGGACCCCTCGGCCGCTGCCCCGGCCGCCAGCGTCCCCGCCAGGTCCAGGGCGGTCGCGATCCGGACCGCCACGTCCTCCGCGTACATCGCGTCGGCCCGTTCGAAGGAGCTGCGGCCGGACCCGCGCAGGAAGGTCACGACGCCGAGCGTGCGGCCCCGGCTGCGCAGCACCGCGCACAGCGCGTGCACGGTGTCCTCGGGCCACAGCCGCGCCGCCGCCCAGGCCCGGGCCCGCTCGGGCGCCATCGCCCCGGCGCTGGCCCGCACCGACCCGGCGCGCTCGGCGCACTGCACCGCGGGGTGCCCCTCGCCGTACCGGACCGGCAGCCCGGCCGTGCCCGGCGGCAGGCTGGGCCCCGGCGCCCCGGACGGCGTGGCCGCGACCCGGACCAGCCGGACCGGCTCCGTGCCCTCGCCGTCGGCGAGCGGGCCGCCCGCCACCCGGTCGATCAGCGCGTGGTCGGCGAACCCGGCCAGCGCGAAATCCAGGTGGACGGTGGCCGCCTCCGCCGGGTCCTCGCACTCGGCGGCGGCCCGGGCCGCGCGGTGCAACTGGTTGCTGCGGAAGCGCAGCAGCGACGCCTCCTGCTCGGTCTGCTTGGCCTCGGTGACGTCCTGGAACAGCCAGCCGACACCGAGCGGCACCGGCTCCTCCGCCAGCGGGGAGGCCAGCCGCAGGAATCCGCTGCTCCAGCAGCGGCGCCGCTCGCCGTCCTCGGTGCGCACGGTCACCCAGATCTCGGCGGGCGCGGGCGGGGCGCCCTCCGCGAGGACGTGGGTGAGGGCGCTCTCCAGCTCCTCCACGCCCTGCGAGAGCAGTTCCCCGAGCGGCCGGCCCAGTACGGACGTACGGCCGGTGCCCAGCGCCCGCGCGGCGTGCGTGTTGACGACGGCCGGGCGCAGGTCGGCGTCGACCAGGACCACGCCCCAGCCCGCGTCCTCGAACAGGGCCTCGCTCAGCGCGATCGACCGCTCCAGGTCGATCTGCGCGTGCACCTCGCTGAACGCGCAGTACAGGCCCGCCGGTTCGCCGTCGGGGCCGCGGACGGCCGCGGACTGGGTGCGCACCAGCACCCGGCCGCCGTCCTTGGTCAGCAGCGCGAACTCGTGCACCTGCCGGCCGGCCGCCCGCATCGCGGCCATCAGCCGGCCCTCGATCTCCTCGGCGTCGGCCTCGCGCACGGCCCACCCGGCGAAGCCCTGCCGGCCCACGGCCTCGGCCGCCGTCCAGCCGAGGATGCGCTCCGCCTCGCGGTTCCAGTGCGTGACCACGCCGTCCGCGTCGAAGGCGCACAGCGCCGCGTCCATCCCGTCGAGCAGCGCGGCCAGCAGGTCCGCGTCCTCCCGCTCGGGGTGGCCCGGCTCGTCCGGTCCCAGTTCGTCGGTGGCCCCACTACGCCGGGAAGCACTCATCTGAACCCCCCTGCACACCGCGTCCGCCGTTACGGCAACGTCCGTTCCCACACCTGCCTTCATTCAACTCGAACGTGACCCAGCACACATGGGGTTCCCGGAAGTTCGCGGAAATCGTTGTACGCCGGAAATCCGGTTGATCGGGCGCGCGGAGCTTCCTAAGGTTGCGGGTACTTCGGGAAGGAGGTGGTTCGGCAGATGTATGGATACCGGACGGAAGAGGTGGCTGCGGGCTAGCGGCCCGTCACCACATCGAGTGCGGTGCCGGACCAGCGTGTGCGCGATGCACGCAGCCGGCCAATCCCACGCAGTCACCCGACCCGCGAGTCGCCGGTACGTCCGGCCGGCTTCTCCCCTCCGGGGGAGGGACCTGACTCGCGGGTCGTCTGCGTGTACGGGACCGGTCAGCCGCCGATGGAGCCGTAGCCGGGGATCTCGCGCGGGTCGCGGGCGGACGGGCCGGTGTAGCGGGCCGAGGGCCGCACCAGGCGGCCGGTGCGCTTCTGCTCCAGGATGTGCGCGGACCAGCCCGCGGTACGGGCGCAGGTGAACATGGACGTGAACATGTGGGCCGGGACCTCGGCGAAGTCCAGGACGATGGCCGCCCAGAACTCCACGTTGGTGGCCAGCACCCGGTCGGGCCGGCGGGCGTGCAGCTCCGCCAGGGCCGCCTTCTCCAGGGCCTCGGCGATCTCGAAGCGGGGGGCGCCCAGTTCGCGGGCGGTGCGGCGCAGCACGCGGGCGCGGGGGTCCTCCGCGCGGTAGACGCGGTGCCCGAAGCCCATCAGCCGCTCGCCCCGGTCCAGGGCCTTCTTGACGTACGCCTCGGCGTCGCCGGTGCGCTCGATCTCCTCGATCATGCCGAGGACGCGGGAGGGGGCGCCGCCGTGCAGCGGGCCGGACATGGCGCCGACCGCCCCGGAGAGCGCGGCGGCCACGTCGGCGCCGGTGGAGGCGATGACCCGGGCGGTGAACGTGGAGGCGTTCATGCCGTGCTCGGCGGCGGAGGTCCAGTAGGCGTCGACGGCCTTGACGTGCTTGGGGTCGGGCTCACCGCGCCAGCGGATCATGAAGCGTTCGACGACCGACCCGGCCTTGTCGATCTCGCGCTGCGGGACCATGGGCAGTCCCTGGCCGCGGGCGGACTGGGCGACGTAGGACAGGGCCATCACGGCGGCGCGGGCGAGGTCGTCGCGGGCCTGCTCGGCGTCGATGTCCAGCAGCGGCTTGAGGCCCCAGACCGGCGCCAGCATGGCGAGCGCGGACTGCACATCGACCCGGATGTCCCCGGAGTGCACCGGGATCGGGAACGGCTCGGCGGGCGGCAGGCCCGGGTTGAAGGCGCCGTCGACCAGCAGCCCCCAGACGTTGCCGAAGGAGACGTGCCCGACCAGGTCCTCGATGTCGACGCCGCGGTAGCGCAGCGCGCCGCCCTCCTTGTCGGGTTCGGCGATCTCCGTCTCGAACGCGACGACTCCTTCGAGCCCGGGTACGAAGTCGGACATCAGGCGGCTCCTCGTGGTCGTGGTCATGGGCGTCGCCCCTCGCGGCCCTTCGGGGCTGCCCCGTAGGCGGCACGATATCCCCGAGTGCCACCGCCGGGGAGGGGTCGCGGCACTGGGTGCCATCACGTGACGCGGGACACCGTACGCGCGTGCCCGATACGGCAAGATGACCGCGTGACCGACGCAGACGCCGTCCCCTTCGATCTCGCCTCGATGCGCAAGCAGTACCGGGCGGAGGGGCTTTCCGAGTCCGACCTGGCCGCCACCCCCGTGGAGCAGTTCGCCCGCTGGTTCAAGCAGGCGGCGACGGACGGCGGCCTCTTCGAGCCGAACGCCATGGTCGTCTCGACCGCCGACGCCGAGGGCCGGCCCAGCTCCCGTACGGTGCTGCTGAAGCACTTCGACGAGCGGGGCTTCGTCTTCTACACCAACTACGGCTCCCGCAAGGCCCGCGACCTCGCCGCCAACGCGCACGTGTCGCTGCTGTTCCCCTGGCACCCGATGGCCCGCCAGGTGATCGTCACGGGCACGGCGGCCCGCACCGGGCGGGACGAGACGGCGGCGTACTTCCGTACCCGGCCGCACGGCTCGCAGCTCGGGGCGTGGGCCAGCACCCAGTCGTCGGTGGTGGGCTCCCGCGCCGACCTCGACGCCGCCTACGCCGGGCTGGCGGCCCGCTATCCGGAGGGCGAGCAGGTGCCGGTGCCGCCGCACTGGGGCGGGTTCCGGGTGACCCCGCGCACGGTGGAGTTCTGGCAGGGCCGGGAGAACCGGCTGCACGACCGGCTGCGGTACGTCGCCGAGGCCGACGGCGCCTGGCGGGTGGAGCGGCTCAGCCCCTGACCGGCTCGGTCCCTGACCGGCTCAGTCCCTGTCCCCCGGTCCGGCGTCCAGGACCGCGGCCAGCAGCTCCGCCCACTGGGCGACCACCCGCTCGCGGCGCGGGGCGTCGTCGGTGAGGAGGTTGGCCAGGCCCAGGCCGCGGGCCATGTCGAGCAGGCCCTGCACGCTCTCGCGGACGCCGGGCCGGGACTCGTCGGCGCCGAGCAGCTCCACGGCGATGCGGTGGGTCTCCCGGCCGACGCGGGCCTCCAGCTCGGTGACCCGGCCGCGGAGCTGCTCCTCGTTGGAGGCGGCCACCCACAGGTGCAGGGCGGCGCGGAAGAGGGGCCCGGTGTAGAGGTCGACGAGGGCGGCGACCACCGCGCGGCGGTCGGCGGCGCCCTCGGGGAAGAGGGCGCGCAGGGCGCGGGAGCGCTCCTCGGCGACGTACTCGACGGCGGCGGTGAACAGGTCCTCGCGGGTCGGGAAGTGGTGCTGGGCGGCGCCCCGGGAGACCCCGGCGCGCATCGCGACGACGGCGACCGTGGAGCCCGCCCAGCCGTGCTCGGCCAGGCAGGCCACGGCGGCGGCCAGCAGCTTCTGCCGGGTGGCGCGGCTGCGGTCCTGCTTGGGGACGCGCTCGGCGCGCTCGGGTTCGGCGCGCTCGTGTTCGGCGCGGTCGGTCGTGCTCACACCGCCCATTCCGGGTCCCGTCGTTCGAGGAAGGCCGTCATCCCCTCGCGGGCCTGCGGGGAGGCGAACAGCTCGGCCGTGAGCGCGGTCAGGGCGGCCGCGTCCCGGTCGAAGGCCGACAGCACCTTAGCCGTGAGCAGCCGCTTGGTCTCCGCCAGGGCCCGGGGCGCGGCCCGGCGCAGCCCCGCCAGGACGGGCGCGAGGACGGCGTCCACGTCCTCGCCCGCCGCGGTGAGCAGCCCGATACGGGCGGCCTCGGCGGCGTCGAAGCGCTCCCCGGTGAGGCAGTACCGGGCCAGGGCGCGCGGGTCGGCGCGGGGCAGCAGCGGCAGGGAGATCACGGCGGGGGCCACGCCGATGCGGACCTCGGTGAAGGCGTAGCTGGAGGTGGTGGCCCCGGCGGCGATGTCGCAGGCGGCGAGGAGGCCGAGGCCGCCCGCGCGGACATGGCCGGTGACCCGGGCGACGACCGGTTTGGGCAGGGCGACGAGCTGCCGCAGCAGGGCGACCAGCGCGTCCGGGTCCGGCGGGTCGCGCAGGTCGGCGCCGGCACTGAAGACGGTGCCGGTGTGGGTGAGGACGACCGCGCGGACGCCGTCGTCCGCCCCGGCTGCCGCGAGGGCACCGGCCAGTTCGGCCACCAGGGCGGCGGAGAGGGCGTTGCGGTTGCCCGGGGAGTCCAGGGTGAGGGTGGCGACGGCACGCGCGCGCGTGCGGGCGACGAGCGGGCTCACGCGCCCTCCCGGAGCCGGCGGCGCAGGATCTTGCCGGACGCGGCCCTGGGCACCTCGCCGACGAACGCCACCCGCCGGACGCGTTTGTACGGGGCGACGCGCTCGGCGACGTACATCATGACCTCGCCCTCGGAGAGGTCCGGGGCGGTGGGCCGGCGGACGACGTACGCCTTGGGGACCTCGGTGCCGTCCTCGTCGTAGACGCCGATCACGGCGGCGTCGGCGATGCCGGGGTGGGTGAGCAGCAGGGCCTCCAGTTCGGCGGGGGCCACCTGGAAGCCCTTGTACTTGATGAGTTCCTTCACCCGGTCGACGATGAACAGCCAGCCGTCCGCGTCGACATGGCCGACGTCCCCGGTGTGCAGCCAGCCGTCGGCGTCGATCATCGCGGCGGTGGCGTCGGGGCGGTTCAGATAGCCCTTCATCACCTGCGGGCCCCGGATCAGGATCTCGCCGGACTCGCCGGTGCCCAGGTCCCGGCCGGGGTCGTCCAGGGCGACGATCCGCATCTCGGTGCCGGCGATCAGCTTGCCGACGGTACCGGGCGGCGCGGTGGCCATCGCGTCCCGGGGGACGACGTGGGTGCCCGGCGAGAGTTCGGTCATGCCGTACGCCTGGCCGACCGGCGGCAGCCCCAGCTTCCGGGAGCAGGCGGCGGCGAGCCGCGCGTCCAGCGGCGCGGCGGCGCTGACGATCCGCCGCACCGAGGACAGGTCGTACTCGGCGACCAGCGGGTGCTTGGCCAGGGCGAGGACGATCGGCGGGGCGACGTACAGGTCGGTGATGCGGTGCCGCTGGATCGCGGCGAGGAACCGCTCCAGGTCGAACCGGGGCAGCACCACCACGGTGGCGCCCTGCCGCAGCGGGGCGTTCATGAGCGCGGTGAGCCCATAGATGTGGAAAAACGGTAAAACCGCCAGGACTCGGTCACCGGGGTGGGCCGGCATGGCCGGGTGGAGCTGGGCCAGGTTGGTGGCGATCTGCCGGTGGGTGAGCATCACGCCCTTGGGCGTCCCGGTGGTCCCGGAGGAGTACGGCAGGGCGGCCACGTCCGTGGCGGGGTCGATGGCGACGGACGGCTCGGGCGCGGTGGAGGCCAGCATGTCGATCAGGGAGCGGTGGCCGGGCGCGCTGTCGCAGACGAAGATCTCCCGTACGCCGCCCGCGCGGTCGGCGGCCCGCCGCGCGGTCTCCAGCAGCGGCGACACGGTCACGATCCAGCGGGCCGCCGAGTCCGCGAGCTGCCCCGCCAACTCCTGTGCCGTGGCCGCCGGATGCGCCGTGGTCACCGAGGCGCCCGCGCGGGTGGCGGCGTAGAAGGCCAGCGGGAAGGCGACCGTGTTGGGGCTGTGCAGGGCGAGGACATCGCCCTTGCGCACCCCGGCCGCCGCGAGGGCGGCGGCGACGCGCCGGTGGAACCGGTCCACCTGCTCGTACGTGAGGGTGGTGCCGTCGGTGCCGTCGATCAGCGCGGGCGCGTCCCCGAACTCGGCGGCGCGGCCGAGGACGGCCTCGTGGATGGGGAGGTCGACGGGTGGGACGTCCGCGTACTCGCTGTGGAACATGGTTCCTCCGGTACGGCCGCGGCAGGAAGGGCGGCCGGGCTAGTACGACTTGGGCAGGCCCAGGGTCTGGTGGGAGACGTAGTTGAGGATCATCTCCCGGCTCACCGGGGCGATCCGGGACACCCGCGCGGCGGTGATCAGCGAGGCCAGCCCGAACTCGCGGGTCAGGCCGTTGCCGCCGAGGGTGTGCACGGCCTGGTCGACGGCCTTCACACACGCCTCCCCGGCCGCGTACTTGGCCATGTTGGCGGCCTCCCCCGCGCCCGCGTCGTCCCCCGCGTCGTACAGGTGGGCCGCCTTGCGCATCATCAGGCGGGCCAGTTCCAGGTCGATGTGCGCCTGGGCGAGCGGGTGGGCGATGGCCTGGTGGGCGCCGATGGGCGTCTGCCACACGGTGCGTTCACGGGCGTAGCCGACCGCCCTGGCCAGGGCGTAGCGGCCCATGCCGATCGCGAAGGCGGCGGTCATGATCCGCTCGGGGTTGAGGCCGGCGAAGAGCTGGAGCAGACCCGCGTCCTCGTCACCCACCAGCGCGTCGGCCGGGAGCCGGACGTCGTCCAGGGTCAGCTCGAACTGCTTCTCCGCGGCCCGCAGTTCCATGTCGATGCGGCGGCGCTGGAAGCCGGGGGTGTCCCGGGGGACGATGAACAGGCAGGGCTTGAGCCGGCCGGTGCGGGCGTCCTCGGTGCGGCCGACGATCAGGGTGGCGTCGGCCAGGTCGACGCCGCTGATGAACACCTTGCGGCCGGTGAGGATCCAGCCGCCGGTGTCCGGGTCGCGGCGGGCGGTGGTGGTGATGCGGTGGCTGTTGGAACCGGCGTCGGGCTCGGTGATCCCGAACGCCATCAGCCGGGTGCCGTCGGCGAGGCCGGGGAGCCAGCGCTGCTTCTGGGCGTCGGTGCCGAAGCGGGCGATCACCGTGCCGCAGATCGCCGGGGAGACGATGAGCATCAGCAGGGGGCAGCCGGCCGCGCCCAGCTCTTCGAGGACGATGGAGAGTTCGGTGATGCCGCCGCCGCCTCCTCCGTAGGCTTCGGGGAGGTTGACGCCGAGGTAGCCGAGTTTGCCGGCCTCGGACCACAGGGCGGTGGTGTCGGGGTGGCGGCCGTGGCGGGTGCCTAGGGCGGCGACGGCGTCGCGGAGGGTTTGGTGTTCTTCGGGGTCGAGGGCGAGGGGCATGGGGTGGCTCCTTCGGGTGCGGGTTGTGTGTGGTTGCTCGCGCAGTTCCCCGCGCCCCTTTAGGTGGGTTGCACTACCGCCAATAGGGCAGAGACCGTGACCTGTTGGCCCGGCTCCACGTGCAGGGACGTCAGGACTCCCGTCGTCGGGGCCGTGATGCGGTGTTCCATCTTCATGGCCTCCAGCCAGATCAGGGGCTGGCCCGCCTCCACCGGGGTCCCCTCGGTCAGGTTCTCCGCCACGCGGACGACCGTGCCGGGCATGGGGGCGAGGAGGGAGCCGGGGGGCGACTGGGTCGTCGGGTCGGGGAAGCGGGGGAGGGCGGTGAGTCGGGTGGTGCCGACGTGGATCTCGTCGCCGTAGCGGGCGACCTCGTAGCGGCGCCGTACGCCGTCCGTTTCGAGGACGACCAGGTGCGGGTCGGTGCGCAGGACGCGGACGCCGTCCGCCTCCGGGCCCGAGCGGCCCTGCCGGTAGCGGACCTCGTGTTCCTCGCCCGCCATGACGTACCGCTTGACCTGCGGCTGCGACGGTACGTTGCGCCAGGCGCCGAAGCGGGAGCGGCCGGCGGCGTCGGCCAGGGCGGCGGCCAGCGGGGCGAGGGGGTCGGGCGCGGGGGCGGTGAGGGCGGCGAGGTGGCGGTCGTAGAAGGCGGTGTCCATGCGGGCGGACGTGAACTCGGGGTGGCGCAGGGAGCGGACGAGCAGGTCGCGGTTGGTGACCGGGCCGTGGATCGCGGCCCGCTCCAGCGCCCCGGCGAGGGCGCGCAGGGCCTCCGCGCGGGTGGGCGCGTGGGCGACCGCCTTGGCGATCAGCGGGTCGTAGTGGACGCCGATGTCGTCGCCGTCCGTGTACCCGGTGTCCAGGCGGATGCCGTCGGGCACGGCGAGGCGGTGCAGGCGGCCGGTGCGCGGGGCCCAGTCGTGCGCCGGGTCCTCGGCGTAGAGGCGGGCCTCGACGGCGTGGCCACGCGCGCGTGGCGGTCGTCCGTCCAGGGCGTGGCCCTCGGCGACCCGGATCTGGAGGGCGACCAGGTCGATGCCGAACACGGCCTCGGTGACCGGGTGTTCGACCTGAAGGCGGGTGTTCATCTCCAGGAAGTGCGCCCGGCCGCCGGCGACCAGGAACTCGACGGTCCCGGCGCCCACGTAGTCGACGGCGCGGGCGGCGCGGACCGCCTGGGCGCGCAGGTCCTCCTCCAGTTCGGGGCCGAGGCCGGGGGCGGGGGCCTCCTCGATCACCTTCTGGTGGCGGCGCTGGAGGGAGCAGTCGCGGGTGCCGAGCGTCCACACCGTGCCGTGCGCGTCCGCGAGGACCTGCACCTCCACGTGCCGCCCGTGCTCGGCGTACGGCTCGACGAACACCTCGCCGTCCCCGAAGGCGCTCGCCGCCTCCGCGCGGGCGGCCGTCAGCGCCGCGTCGAGGCCAGCGAGGTCCCGGACGATGCGCATACCGCGTCCGCCGCCGCCCGCCGCCGCCTTCACCAGCACCGGCAGATCGGCCTCGGTGACGGTACGCAGGGGCGCGACGCCCATCAGTTCCTTGGCCCGGGTCTTGGACGCCATCGCCTCGATGGCCTCCGGCGGCGGCCCGATCCAGGTCAGCCCGGCGTCGAGGACGGCCCGCGCGAAGCCGGCGTTCTCCGACAGGAAGCCGTACCCGGGGTGCACCGCGTCGGCGCCGGCGGCGACGGCGGCCTTCACGATCAGGTCGCCGCGCAGATACGTGTCGGCGGACGCCGTCCCCGGCAGCCGTACCGCCGCGTCGGCCACGCGCGTGTGCAGGGCGTTCTCGTCGGCGTCCGAGTAGACCGCGACCGTCCGGATCCCGGACGCGCGGCAGGTGCGGAAGACCCGGCAGGCGATCTCGCCCCGGTTCGCCACCAGCACGGAAGTGATCACAGGACTCCTCACATCCGGAAGACGCCGAAGCCACCCCGCGCGCCCTGGTAGGGGGCGGTGTGGATCGCGGACAGGCACAGGCCGAGGACGGTCCGGGTGTCGCGCGGGTCGACGACCCCGTCGTCGTACAGCCGCCCGGACAGGAACATCGGCAGGGACTCGGACTCGATCTGCTGCTCCACCATGGCGCGCAGCGCGGCGTCCGCCTCGTCGTCGTACGGCTGTCCCTTGGCCGCCGCCGACTGGCGGGCGACGATGGACAGCACCCCGGCGAGCTGCTGCGGGCCCATGACGGCGGACTTGGCGCTGGGCCAGGCGAAGAGGAAGCGGGGGTCGTAGGCGCGTCCGCACATGCCGTAGTGGCCGGCGCCGTAGGAGGCGCCGAGGAGGACGGAGAGGTGCGGGACGCGGGAGTTGGCGACCGCGTTGATCATCATGGCGCCGTGTTTGATGATGCCGCCCTGCTCGTACTCCTGGCCGACCATGTAGCCGGTGGTGTTGTGCAGGAACAGCAGCGGGATGTCGCGCTGGTCGGCGAGCTGGATGAACTGGGCGGCCTTCTGCGACTCGGCGGAGAACAGCACGCCCTGGGCGTTGGCGAGGATGCCCAGCGGATAGCCGTGCAGGCGTGCCCAGCCGGTGGTCAGGCTGGTCCCGTACAGCGGCTTGAACTCGTCGAAGTCGGATCCGTCGACGATCCGGGCGATCACCTCGCGCGGGTCGAAGGGCGTCCGCAGGTCCTCGGGGACGATGCCGAGCAGGTCCTCCGGGTCGTACTTCGGCGGCTCGGCCGGGCCCGGATCGGGGTACGCCTTGCGGTGGTCGAGGCGGGCGACGACCCGGCGGGCCTGGCGCAGCGCGTCCGGTTCGTCCACCGCGAAGTGGTCGGCGAGGCCGGAGGTGCGGGCGTGCATCTCGGCGCCGCCGAGGGACTCGTCGTCGCTCTCCTCGCCGGTGGCCATCTTCACCAGCGGCGGGCCGCCGAGGAACACCTTCGCCCGCTCCTTGACCATGATGACGTGGTCGGACATGCCGGGGACGTACGCGCCCCCGGCCGTGGAGTTGCCGAAGACCACGGCGACGGTGGGGATGCCGGCCGCCGACAGCCGGGTGAGGTCGCGGAAGATCGCCCCGCCGGGGATGAAGATCTCCTTCTGGGAGGGCAGGTCGGCGCCGCCCGACTCGACCAGGCTGATACAGGGCAGGCGGTTGGCGAGGGCGATGTCGTTGGCGCGCAGGGCCTTCTTCAGCGACCAGGGATTGCTGGCGCCGCCGCGCACGGTCGGGTCGTTGGCGGTGATCAGGCACTCCACGCCCTCGACCACGCCGATCCCGGTGACCAGGGAGGCGCCGACGGTGTACTCGCTCCCCCAGGCGGCCAGCGGCGACAGTTCCAGGAACGGCGTGTCCGGGTCGAGGAGCAGTTCGACGCGCTCCCGGGCGAGCAGCTTGCCGCGCTCGCGGTGCCGCCGTACGTACTTCTCGCCGCCGCCCGCGAGGGCCTTGGCGTGTTCGGCGTCCAAGTCGGCGAGCCGGGCCAGCATCGCCGCGCGGTTCGCCCGGTGGTCGGGGGCGGCCGGGTCCAGGGCGGAGGACAGGACCGTCACAGGAGTACCTCCGGTATGTCCAGGTGGCGGGCGCGCAGCCATTCGCCGAGCGCCTTGGCCTGCGGGTCGAAACGGGCCTGCGCGGCGACGCCCTCGCCGAGGAGTGAGCCGACGACGAAGTTCAGGGCGCGCAGGCGGGGCAGTACGTGCCGGGTGACGGGCAGGTCGCGGGTCTCGGGCAGCAGCTCCCGGAACCGTTCGACGGTCAGCTCGTGCGCGAGCCACCGCCAGGCGTCCCCGGTACGGGCCCACACCCCGACGTTGGCGTCACCGCCCTTGTCCCCGCTGCGCGCCCCGGCGACCAGCCCGAGGGGCGCCCGGCGCCGGGGACCGGACGGCAGCGGCGACGGGAGCGGGGGTTCGGGTACGTCGGTGAGGGCGGCGGTGTGTGGGGGTGGCGGTACGCCGATCCGGGTGCCGTCGTGGAGGACGGCCACATGGTCGACGGCGCCATGGGGGACATACACAGCCTCGAACACCCCATAGGGGGCGCCCTGTCCGGGTGGTGCGAGCACATGGAAGCCGGGATAGCTGGCGAGGGCGAGTTCGACGGCCGCCCCGCTCAGCGCCCGTCCGACGAGCCGCTGGTCGGGGTCGCGCACCACCAGGCGGAGCAGGGCGCTGGCCGTCTCCTCGGTCGGGGCGTCCGGCCGGTCGGTGCGGACCAGTTCCCAGCGGGCGTCGGCGACCTTGCCGGCCACGGGGGCGAGTTGCTCGCGCACCAGCGCGGCCTTGGCCTCGATGTCCAGCCCGGTGAGCACGAAGACGACCTCGTTGCGGAAGCCGCCGAGCCGGTTCAGGCCGACCTTGAGGGTGGGCGGCGGGGCCTCGCCGCGCACGCCCGCGACACGGACCCGGTCGGGGCCGTCCGGGGTGAGCGTCACCGTGTCCAGCCGGGCGGTGACGTCCGGCCCCGGGTAGCGGGCGCCGCCGGTCTCGTACAGCAGTTGGGCCGTCACCGTCCCGGTGTCCACGAAGCCGCCGGTCCCCTCGTGCTTGGTGATCACGCAGGTGCCGTCGGCATGCAGTTCGGCGAGCGGGAAGCCGGGCCGCCGTACGTCGCCGTCCCGGAAGAAGGCGTAGTTCCCGCCGGTGGCCTGCGCCCCGCACTCCAGGACGTGCCCGGCGACCACCGCGCCCGCGAGCCGGTCGTACTCCGTCGGCGCCCAGCCGAAGTGCGCGGCGGCCGGCCCGGTGACCAGCGCGGCGTCGGTGACCCGCCCGGTGACCACGATGTCCGCGCCGGCCCGCAGGCACGCGGCGATCCCGAAGCCGCCGAGGTAGGCGTGGGCGGCGAGCGTCCCGGGGTGCGCGGCGCCGAGGTCGTCGCCCTCGACGTGCGCGACCCGGACCGGGACGCCGAGCCGCTCGGCCAGGGCGCGCACGGCGTCGGCGAGCCCGGCGGGGTTGAGCCCCCCGGCGTTGGTGACGATCCTGACGCCCCGGTCGTGGGCGAGGCCGAGGCACTCCTCCAGTTGCCGCAGGAAGGTGCGGGCGTACCCGGCGCCGGGGTCCTTCAGCCGGTCGCGGCCGAGGATGAGCATGGTCAGCTCGGCGAGGTAGTCACCGGTGAGCACGTCCAGCGGACCGCCGGTGAGCATCTCACGCAGCGCGTCGAAGCGGTCGCCGTAGAAGCCGGAGGCGTTGCCGATGCGCAGGGGGGTCACCGGGCGTCGCCGCCGGGGGCGCGTCCCGCGCGGTCGCTTCCGGACGCGGTGCCAGCGGCCGGGTCGGTGCCGGGGCCCGCGCCGCCGGTCACGTCAGCGTCGGTGCCAGGGCCCGCGCCGCCGGTCACGTCACCGCCGCTGCCGGGACCCGCGCCGCCGGGCGGGCGGCCCGGTCCCGGTGGTCCCGCGAACGCCTGGGCGATGTCCAGCCAGCGGTCCGCGTCGGCGCCCTCGGCGCGCAGCGCCAGGTCGGCGCGGTGGGCGCGCTGGGTGGTGAGCAGGCAGAAGTCGAGCGCGGGCCCGGTCACCCGCTGGGCCGCGTCCTCGGGGCCGTACGCCCAGGTCGCCCCGCTCGGCGAGACGAGTTCGACGCGGAACTCCTCGGCGGGCGGGGTGATCCCCCGGTTCAGGAAGGCGTAGTCCCGGGTGCGTACCCCGAGCCGGGCCACATGCCGGAGCCGGTCGGTGGCCGACCGGGACACACCGAGCGCGCCGGCCACGTCCAGGCCGTGCGCCCAGGTCTCCATCAGGCGGGCGGTGGCCATGGAGGCGGCGCCCATGGGCGGCCCGTACCAGGGGAAGCGGGCGCCGGGCGGGGCCTGGCGCAGGGCCGAGTCCAGCGCGGCACGGCCCCGCCGCCAGTCGGCCAGCAGATCGGCGGGCGGCAGCGCGGCGCCCGCCTCGGCGCCCTCGTCGACGAAGGTGCCGGGCGCGGCGAGGGCCTTCTCCACCAGGGCGCGGAAGCCGTCCTCGTCGGTCACGGCCAGCAGGGCCGAGCGGTCGGTCCAGGCCAGGTGCGCGATCTGGTGGGCGACGGTCCACCCGGGGGCGGGGGTGGCGAGCGCCCACTGCTCGGGGCTCAGCCGGGCGACCAGCGCGTCGAGTTCCTCGCTCTCCTCACGCAGATCGTCGATCACGGGCGTCGGATCGGACACGGGGCGCTCCCCTCGGGCACGGCGGCGTGCGGGGTGGTGCGGTGCGAGGAGCATGGCAGCGACCGGAGAAACAATCAAGCGTGCTTGCATGAATTGGCCCGGTGAAAAAACCGGCCCGCCCCGGGACCCCGGGCGCGGACCGGCGACCTCCGCCTCCCCTGCCGCCGTTACTCCTTCCGCCCCCGCCCCACCTGCGTACGCACCGCCCCCATGCTGGCCGCGACGACCAGGGCGATGGCGGCGGCCTGGGAGGCGGCCAGGGCCTGGTCGAGGACGAGGAAGCCGGCCAGCGCGGCGATGGCGGGTTCGAGGCTCATCAGGACCGCGAAGGTGGCCGAGGGCAGGCGGCGCAGGGCGAGCAGTTCGAGGGTGTACGGCAGGACGGAGGAGAGCAGCGCGACGGCCGCGCCGAGGCCGAGCGTCACCGGGTCCAGCAGCTTGGTGCCGGACTCGGCGATGCCCAGCGGCAGGAACAGCAGCGCGCCGACCGCCATGGCGAGGGCGAGACCGTCGGCCTGCGGGAAGCGGCGGCCGGTGCGGGCGCTGAAGACGATGTACGCGGCCCACATCCCGCCCGCCGCCAGCGCGAAGGCGGCACCGGCGGGGTCGAGGCCGTCGAACCCGCCGCCGCCCAGGAGGAAGACGCCCGTGAGGGCGAGGGCGGCCCAGACCAGGTTGACGGCGCGGCGGGAGGTGACGACGGAGAGCGTGAGCGGGCCGAGGACCTCCAGGGTGACCGCCGGGCCCATGGCGATGCGGTCGACGGCCTGGTAGAAGAGGCCGTTCATACCGGCCATGGTGACGCCGAAGACGATCACCGTGCCCCAGTCGGCGCGGGAGTGCCCGCGCAGTCGGGGCCGGCAGACCAGCAGCAGCACCGCGGCGGCCACCACCAGGCGCAGGGTGACGATGCCGAGCGCCCCGGCGCGGGGCATCAGGGTCACCGCGAGGGCGCCGCCGAACTGCACGGACAGCCCCCCGGCGAGCACCAGGCCGACCGGCCCCAGGGAGCCCCGGCGGCCGGGGGCGACGCCCGGCACGGAGGCGGGGGCCGCCGCGGGGGCGGCCGGGATCGGGGTGCCGGGGTCGGCGCTGGGGGTGGTCACGGGGGCTCCGGGGACGCTGGACGACCGTACGAGGTTCACTTCACTGTACTGCCAGGTGCACGGTGATGGACTGTGTCAGCCGTACGACCCTGCCATGCAACTGTCCAGGGCGGGGTACGTGGCTGTCAACGCGCGGCCCCGGGGTACCGTCCGCAGCGAGTGACTCCCCCGTTTCCGGAGGTTCGGTGAGACGACTGCTCGTCCGGCTGTGGCGTGCGCTGCGGCCCGTGCAGAGCCGCCTGATGTGGTGCCTGAACGCCAAGTTCGTCGTCGGCGTCACGGGCGTGGTGCGTGACGGTGAGGGACGGGTGCTGCTGCTGAGGCACCGGATGTGGCCGCCCGGCCGCCAGTGGGGGCTGCCGAGCGGCTTCGCGCACAAGGGCGAGGACTTCCGGCGGACCGTGGTCCGCGAGGTCAAGGAGGAGACCGGCCTCGACGTGGCGGTGGGCGACCTGGTCATGCTGAACAGCGGCTTCCGCACCCGCCTGGAGGTGGCCTACGAGGCCCGTCTGACCGGCGGCGAGCTGCGCCTGGACCCGAGGGAGATCCTGGAGGCCCGCTGGTGCCGCCCGGAGGAGCTGCCGGAGGACGTCCAGCCGGTGTGCCGCCCGCTGGTACGGGGCGAGACGGTCCCTTGACAGGGCGGCCGGGACGGAGCGGCGCCAGGCGTCACTCCAGCCCCTCGCCCAGCCCTTCCCCCAACCCCTCCCCCAGCCCCTCCGCCAGCACCTCCGCCACATGCCGCCCCCGCACCCCCGCGAGCTGTTCCATCTGCGTCCGGCAGGAGTAGCCGTCCGCCAGGACCACCGCCCCGGCCGGTGCCTCCCGCAGCGCCGGCAGCAACTGGTCCTCCGCGCAGGCGACCGACACCTCGTAGTGCCCGGCCTCGAAACCGAAGTTGCCGGCCAGCCCGCAGCAGCCGCCGCTCAGCTCCCCGGTGAGGCCCGCGGCGGCGCGCAGTCGCCGGTCGGCCGCGTCGCCGAGGACCGCGTGCTGGTGGCAGTGGGTCTGCCCGGCGACCGGCCGGTCCAGCGCGGGCGGCGTCCAGCCGGGGGCGTAGCGTTCCAGGGTCTCGGCGAAGGTGAGGACGCGGGCGGCGAGGGCGGCGGCGCGGGGGTCGTCGGGGAGCAGTTCGGGCAGGTCGGCGCGGAGCGCGGCGGCGCAGCTCGGCTCCAGCACGACGACCGGGGCATCGGTGTCCAGGACCGGGGCCATCAGGCCAAGGGTGCGCAGCAGGACGGCCCGGGCGTGGTCGAGCTGGCCCGTCGAGACGTACGTCAGCCCGCAGCACACCCGGCCGCGCCGGGCACCGAGCAGCGCGGCGGGCGTGCGGGTACGGCCGTCCCCGAGCGCCCCGCGCGGCAGTTGCAGCGTCGGCGGCAGCACCACCCGCAGCCCGGCCGCCTCCAGGACCCGTACGGCCGCGCGGCCCACGGACGGCGAGAGGTGCTCGGTGAAGGTGTCGGGCCACAGCACGACCATGTCCCCGGAACCCGCGGGCCGGCGCCGCCGCCGCTGCCACCACCGGGTGAACGTCTCCCCCGCCAGCGCGGGCAGCGCCCGCTCGGGGGCGATCCCGGCCGCCCGTTTCGCCAGGGCGGCCAGCGGGCGTACGGAGGCCAGCGCGTTGATCACCGGTACCGCCCGGGTCCGCGAGGCCCAGCGCAGCCAGCGCGGCAGTTGACCCAGGGCGTAGTGCGCGGCGGGGCGGCGGCGCCCGGCGTAGTGGTGGTGGAGGAACTCCGCCTTGTACGTGGCCATGTCGACGCCGACCGGGCAGTCCGAGCGGCAGCCCTTGCAGGACAGGCAGAGGTCGAGGGCGTCGCGGACCTCCGGGGAGCGCCAGCCGTCGGTGATCAGTTCCCCGGCGAGCATCTCGTGCAGCAGCCGGGCCCGGCCGCGCGTGGAGTGCTCCTCCTCGCCGGTGGCCCGGAAGGAGGGGCACATCACGGCCGGGCCCGCCGCCGTGGCCGTACGGCACTTGGCGACGCCGACGCAGCGGCGTACCGCGGCGGAGAAGTCGCCGCCGTCGGCCGGGTAGCCGAAGGCGACGTCGACCGGGCGGCGGGGCAGGACGGCGAAGCGGAGGTTGGTGTCGAGGGGGGCCGGGCGGACCAGCGTCCCCGGGTTGAGCAGGTCGTCCGGGTCCCAGAGGGCCTTGGCGCGTTCGAACAGGGCGACGGTCCCGGCGCCGTACACGCGGGGCAGCAGTTCGGCGCGGGCCTGGCCGTCGCCGTGTTCGCCGGAGAGCGAGCCGCCGTGCGCCGCGACGAGGTCGGCCAGCTCCTCGGAGAAGCGGCGGAACCGGGTGACCCCGGCGCGGGTCAGCAGGTCGAAGTCGATGCGGACGTGGATGCAGCCGTCCCCGAAGTGCCCGTACGGCGTGCCGCGCAGCCCGTGCGCGGCCAGCAGCGCCCGGAAGTCGCGCAGGTACGCGCCGAGCCGGGCCGGCGGCACCGCGCAGTCCTCCCAGCCGGGCCACGCCTCGGAGCCGTCCGGCATCCGCGTGGCCGTACCGGCGGCGTCCTCGCGCACCCGCCACAGGGCCCGCTGCCCGGCCGGGTCGGTCACCACGCACGCGTCCAGCACATCGGCGGCGCGGACCACCGCCTCGGCCCGCGCCCGCGCCTCGGCCGCCGTCCGCCCGCCGGTCTCCACGAACAGCCAGGCCCCGCCGCGCGGCAGCCCGGCCGGTTCCGGCACCAGGTCGGCGGCCATGCCCTCCACGGTCAGCGGCCGGTGCGCCAGCAGTCCGGCCGCCGCCTCGGCCGCGGCGCCCTCGTCGCCGTAGCCGAGCACGGCGAGCGCCCGCGCGGGCGGTGCCTCGACCAGGCGGACGACGGCCTCGGTCAGCACGCCGAGGGTGCCCTCGGAGCCGCAGAAGGACCGGGCGACGTCCGCGCCCTTCTCGGGCAGCAGCGCGTCCAGGGCGTACCCGGAGATCCGGCGCGGCAGGTCGGGGAAGCCGGTGCGCAGGTGCGCGAGGTCCCCGTCCACCAGCTCCCGCAGCCCGCGCGGCGCCCCGGCCCACCCCCGGCCGAGCCGCAGCTTCTCGCCGCGCGCGGTGAGCACCTCCAGCTCCCGGGCGCTGTCGGCGGTCGTCCCCCAGGCCACCGAGTGCGAGCCGCACGCGTTGTTGCCGATCATGCCGCCGAGCGTGCAGCGGCTGTGGGTGGAGGGATCGGGGCCGAAGCGCAGGCCGTGCGGGGCGGCGGCCTCCTGGAGCCGGTCCAGCACCAGCCCCGGCTGCACGACGGCGGTCCGGGCCGCCGGGTCCAGGGCGAGCAGCCGGTTCATGTGCCGGGTGAAGTCCAGCACCACGCCCGTGCCGGTGGCCTGCCCCGCGATCGAGGTGCCGCCGCCGCGCGGCACGACCGGCACGCCGTGCGCCCGGCACACCTCCAGTACGGCGGCCACGTCGTCGGCGTCCCGGGGAGCGACCACCCCGAGCGGGACCCGGCGGTAGTTGGAGGCGTCCATGGTGGTGAGCGCCCGGGAGGTCACGTCGAAGCCGACCTCGCCCCGGACGGCCTTCCGCAGCGCTGCCTCAAGATCGGTCATGCCTCCAGCATGCTCCGGGCGATCCCTCACCGTGTCTCATCGAACGGACACGTTTCCGTCCGGTTTCTCCGAGGGGATACGCTCGCGCTCGTGGCTGAGATCCAGATTCCCGCTGACATCAAGCCCGCCGACGGACGTTTCGGCGCGGGCCCCTCCAAGGTGCGGACGGAAGCGCTGGACGCGCTGGCCGCGACCGGTACGTCCCTGATGGGCACCTCCCACCGCCAGGCCCCGGTGAAGAACCTGGTCGGCAAGGTGCGCGAGGGCCTGCGCGAGCTGTTCCAGCTCCCCGACGGCTACGAGGTGGTCCTCGGCAACGGCGGCTCCACCGCGTTCTGGGACATCGCGACCCACGGCCTGATCGAGAACAGGTCGCAGCACCTCAGCTTCGGCGAGTTCAGCTCGAAGTTCGCCAAGGCCGCCAAGCTCGCCCCCTGGCTGGCCGACCCGGACGTCATCTCCGCCGACCCGGGCACCCACCCGGAGCCGGTCGCCGAGGCGGGCGTGGACGTGTACGCCCTCACCCACAACGAGACCTCGACCGGTGTCGCCATGCCCATCAAGCGGGTGGCCGGCGCCGACGAGGGCGCCCTGGTCCTGGTCGACGCCACCTCCGGCGCGGGCGGCCTCCCGGTCGACGTCGCCGAGACGGACGTCTACTACTTCGCCCCGCAGAAGTCCTTCGCCGCCGACGGCGGCCTGTGGATCGGCCTGTTCTCCCCGGCCGCCATCGAGCGCGCCGAGCGGATCCACGCCTCCGGCCGGCACGTCCCGGAGTTCTTCTCGCTGCCGACCGCGATCGACAACTCCCGCAAGAACCAGACGTACAACACCCCCGCGCTGGCCACGCTGTTCCTGCTCGGCGAGCAGGTGGACTGGCTCAACGGCCAGGGCGGCCTGGACTGGGCGGTCCGCCGCACGGCGACCTCCGCGCGGACGCTGTACGGCTGGGCCGAGGACGTGAAGTTCGCCTCCCCGTTCGTCGCCGACCCGGCCAAGCGCTCAGCGGTCATCGGCACGATCGACTTCACCGACGAGGTGGACGCCGCCGCCGTCGCCAAGGTGCTCCGCGCCAACGGCATCGTCGACACCGAGCCGTACCGCAAGCTGGGCCGCAACCAGCTCCGCGTCGCGATGTTCCCGGCGATCGACCCGTCGGACGTCGAGGCCCTGACGAAGTGCGTCGACTACGTCATCGAGCGCCTGTAGCGGCTCCGCGCCGAGACGACGAAGGGCGCCCGGTTCCCCACCGGGCGCCCTTCGCTCACCCGAGCATCCGCAGAAACGCGGCCCAGCTCTCGCGGGAGACGGTGAGGAGGGGGCCGTCGCCGGGTGCCTTGCTGTCGCGGACGGCTCGGCCGTGGTCAGTGGTGGCGGCTACTTCGACGCATTCGCCTTCCTGAGTGGAGTACGAGGACTTCCGGAAGGGGCCTGTTATTTCAGGCATGGGGGTCTTCCTCCATCGTTCGCAGCTTGCTCTGGATGAGTTCCGCGCTCTCCGCCGGTGACAGCGCTGCCGATTGCAGGAGGTCGAACGTCCGGGCATGGTGCGCGAGGTCGTCCGGGTTCTCCAGGATCGTCGTGCTCATCAGATCGTCCATCGTGACGACTTCGACCACGGCATCGGAGTCGAAACTGAAGGCGGCGAAGGCCGAGGTGCCGGCCGCGAGTGTGCCGGAACTGAACGGCAGGATCTGAAGGGTGACGTTCTTCCGCCGGGCCGCTCGGAGGAGGGCCGTCAATTGCTCGCGGTGGACGGCGGACGACAGCAGGGGGTACGTGATGACCGCCTGCCAGAGAACGACGGTGTATCTGACTCCGCCTTCGGCGATCCTCTCCTGTCGGCGGCTCCGGACCTTCACCAGCTCCGCGATCTGTTCGGAAGACAGTTCGCGGGGTCCCTCGGTGATGATCGTCTCCGCGTAGGCAGGCGTCTGCAGAAGTCCCGGGACCAGAACGGGCTGCCACTGCCTGATGTGACTCGCGTCGTCCTCGAGAGCGATGTGGTCCAGGTAGTCCGGCCGCAGGCGACCCGCGTACTCCAGCCACCATCCGGGCTTCTTCGAGTGCTTGGCCAGGTCCTCCAGCCGGTCCCGCACCTGCGCGTCGGTGACTCCGTAGGCGTCGAGCAGCAGCCGTACCTCGATGACGCGCGGGGTGGCGTGTCCGCTTTCCACGCGGCTGATCCTCGCCTGACTCGAAGCGATCACTTCGGCGGCCTGCGGCTGGTCGAGCTTGGCGGCCTGCCGGTACTGCCTGAGTGCCGTGCCGAGCCGCCTGCTGCGGACCGTCGGCCGTCCCCCTGCGGGCATGTGGACCTCCCCTCTCCGCACGCCACCCTGTCACGCGCTCTGCCCATCTCTGCCCCGCATCACACGATCGAGTGAGACCTCCGCATACATTCCGCAGTCAGTGTTTTGCAGATGTCGAATACGCCCATGCCCGCCTCAGAAATCTTCCGCATCCCCAAGCGCAAGCGGCACGTCGCTGTCGCCCGGCAGCAGGTCCGTCAGGTCCTCACCGGCTGGGGGATCACCGGTGACCACGCCGAGGTCGTCACGCTGCTCGCCAACGAGCTGGTCACCAACGCCGTGACCCACTGCCGCGTCTCCCACGCGCAGGTCCGCGTGATACTGGCCGTCGACGGCACGGAGGTGCTCCTGGAGGTCTCCGACCCCGACCGCGACCGGCTCCCCCGGGTCCACGACTCGGGCCCCGGCGAGGAGGGCGGACGCGGACTCGCCCTCGTGGCGGCGCTGGCCGACTCCTGGGGGTGCCGTCAGGAGGCGTACGCGAAGTGCGTGTGGGCCAGGTGGAAGACCGGCGCGGACTCAGCCCCGGCGGAACAGTTTGCGCAGGCCGAACAGGGCGACCACGGCGACCAGTAGGGCCGCCCCGCCGATCTTCAGCGTGCCGCTGTCCGTGCCGCCGCCCGTGCCGTCGCCAGAGGCCGACGGGCTCCCGCTTCCGGTGGACGGCGTCGCGCCGGGCGCGTCCTCGGCCTTCACCGCGCTGCCCGTGCCCTCCATGCCGAGCAGCAGCTTCCTGCCGTCGACGGTGTAGGTGACGGACTCGCCCTGCCCCAGCGGCACGCTGATCCGGCCCTTGCGCGCGATCTTGCCGTCGTTCCAGTCGTAGTACAGGCCCCCGAGGTAACCGCGTACGGTGAGCTGCCGGCCGTCCGGCGAGAACGCCGCGTCGGTGGCCCACAGGTCGACCGCGGCGGTCGGCTCGAAGACGTTGGTGCCGGAGGCGGAGAGCTGGGCCGGGCCCTCGTAGAGGTGACCGCCCTCCTCGTTCTTGTCGATGATGTAGACGCGGCCGGTCTTCGGGTGGACGACCAGGGACTCGGCGTCGCGCGGCCCGTCCGCGTACTTCACGACGTACTGGGTGGCCTTGACCGTCTGATCCTTCAGTTCGGTCGGCTCGGGCAGCTCGTAGATCCATACGTTCGGCCACTTGCCGCCGAAGTTGTCGCCGATGTCGCCGACGTAGATCCGGTTGTCCGGGCCGATGGAGATCGCCTCCATGTCCCGGGGCGTGCCGACCCCGGAGAGGGTGACGCGGGCGACCGTCTCGCCGGTCTTGCCGTCCACCGCGTACAGGCTGGTGTCCTGGTCGTTGTGGGTCCAGTAGATGCCGGGGTGCAGACGGGAGGCGGCCAGGCCGCTGGACTCGGTGATCCTCGGGTCCCGGATGGTGAACCCCTTGTCCCCGTCGACGGCGTGGGCGGGCGTGGCGACGGCACCCGCGAGGAGGGCCGCGGCGAGAAGGGCGAAGGGTCGGCGCATGGGCCCAAGCCTGCCATCACGTACGGGCGTTCACGGCGGTGGCCGGGTTCACATCGCACCGGGCGCCCGGATCGTCCATGATGAGCGGATGCTCAGGTTCATGCCCGTCGGTGACTCCCAGACGATCGGGAGCGCGGGCGAACACACGTGGCGCTACCGGCTGTGGCGGCACCTGTGCGCGGAGTACGGCGGTCCGTTCACCTTCGTCGGCCCCCGCGAGACGCTCTACGACAAGGCCGCGGACGCGCCCGTCTCCCTCGCCTACGCCGACCCCGACCCCGGCTTCCCCCGCGCCCACCTGGCCGGCTGGGGCGAGGGCTGGCTGCACATGGCCCCGCTGATCGGGGAGGCGGTCCGGGAGCACGACGCGGACGTGCTGCTGGTCGCCCTCGGCCTGATCGACCTCGGCTTCTACACCAACGCCGAGCAGACCGCCGAGAACGTCCACCGCTTCGTCGCCGGGGCCCGCGCGGCCCGCCCCCGCGTCCGCATGGTGCTGCTGCCGGTGATCCCGAACATCAGGGCCCATCAGGACCCGGCCTTCGCCGCCCAGGTCGCCCTCTTCAACGACCTGCTCGCCAAGGCCGTCGCCGACCTGGCCGAACCCCGCTCCCCGCTGCTGCTGGCCTCCGCGCCGCCCACGTACGACCTCCGCGCGGACACCTACGACGGCACCCACCCCGGCGCCTCGGGCGAACACAAGATCGCCGCGGCCTTCGCGGACGCGATGCACCAGGGGTGGGGGCTGGGCGGCCCGTACGGGGGTCACTAGTCCGTCCGTGTCCTGGGCGCCGTGCGTATCGTTGTACCGCGCGGTGGTTTCCGTACGGGGAGCCGCCGGGGAGGAGTGCCACGATGACCGTCGTAGACGACAGGATCGCCATGGCCGACGTCAGCACCGAGAGCCTCGACGCGTGGTTCGAGCGGCTTGAGAAGATGCCCGTCCCCGAAGGATTCAGGGTCGAGATCGTCGGGGGCAGCGTCCACATGACACCGCAGCGGAGCACGCACTGGCACATCATCCGCTGGATCGTCCGGGCCGTCGAAGACAGGTTCGGGATGAACACCGAGGTCGTCTCCGACGTCCGCATCGACTTCCCCGGCCACCAGAACGGCTTCTGCCCGGACGTCGCCAAGCTCCGCGACGGCGCCGAGCCGGACGAGACCGGTCACTGGCGCTACGAGGACGTGGAGTTCGTCGCCGAGGTCATCTCGCAGGGCACCGCCGCCAACGACTACGGCCCGAAGAAGACCGCGTACGCCGTCGCCGAGGTGCCCGTCTACCTGATCGCCGACCCCTACCAGGGCAAGTGCCACGTCTACACCCAGCCGAAGGACGGCGAGTACATCACCGAGACCACCGTCGGCTTCGGCCACGACCTGGACCTCACCGGCACGCCCCTCGGTCTCACCCTGCGCACCGCCGGCTTCCCCCGCGACTGATCACCCCCGCTTGCCTGGAGCGCACTCAAGGTCGTTGTCTTGGGGACCATGGAGTACACGCAGCTCGGACGCACGGGACTCAAGGTCAGCCGGCTCGTCCTCGGGACGATGAACTTCGGTCCGCAGACCGACGAGCCCGACAGTCACGCGATCATGGACGCGGCCCTGGACGCGGGCATCAACTTCTTCGACACCGCCAACGTCTACGGCTGGGGCGAGAACAAGGGCCGCACCGAGGAGATCATCGGCAACTGGTTCGCGCAGGGCGGCGGCCGGCGCGACAAGGTCGTCCTCGCCACCAAGGTGTACGGCAACATGGGCGCCGACGGCGCGGCCTGGCCCAACCACGACAAGCTCTCCGCCGTGAACATCCGGCGGGCGGTCGACGCCAGCCTCAAGCGGCTGCGCACCGACCACATCGACCTCTACCAGTTCCACCACATCGACCGGGACACCTCGTTCGACGAGATCTGGCAGGCGATCGACGTCCTGGTCCAGCAGGGCAAGATCGTGTACGCGGGGTCCTCGAACTTCCCCGGCTACAAGATCGCGCAGGCCAACGAGACCGCCGCCCGGCGCGGCGGCACCATCGGCCTGGTCAGCGAGCAGTGCCTCTACAACCTCGCGGAGCGCCGCGCCGAGATGGAGGTCATCCCGGCCGCCCAGGAGTACGGGCTCGGCGTGATCCCCTGGTCGCCGCTGAACGGCGGGCTGCTCGGCGGGGTCATCAAGAAGGAGGTCAAGGGCGGCCGCCGGGCGACCGGCCGGACCGCCGAGACGCTCGCCGACCCCGCGGGCCGCGCCCGCGTCCAGGCGTACGAGGACCTGCTCGACAAGCACGGGCTGGAGCCCGGCGAGGCCGCGCTGGCCTGGCTGCTCACCCGGCCCGGCGTGACCGGCCCGATCGTCGGCCCGCGCACCGCCGAGCAGCTCACGTCGGCGCTGCGGGCCGTGGAGCTGGAACTCTCCCAGGAGGTGCTGGACGGCCTGGACGAGATCTTCCCCGGCCCGGGGCCGTCCCCGGAGGCGTTCGCCTGGTAGCGGGCGGCGGCAGTCCGGAGAGCGGCGGCGGGCGCGCGGGCTAGCCGACCGCCGCCGCCACCGCCACCACCACGAGCATCAGCACAAGCACACCGGCCATGATCCGGTTCCGGGTTTTCGGGTCCACGGCACCGAGCCTAACCGGCCCGGCCGAGCGGCTCGCGGGCGACCGCCTCGTACCGGGGGCGTTCGCCCGGCACCCCGGAGGCGGGCAGGTTGCTGCGGACCAGGACCAGCTCGTCCACGGTCCAGGTGCGGCTGGTGAACCCGTCGAGCGCCGCCAGGTACGCCCGTACGTCGCACGCCTCCCGGCTCCGGGCGACGGTCAGGTGCGGGACGTACCGGCGGTGCTCCTGCGTCGTCACACCCGCCTTGCGGCCCGCCGCCTCGGCCCGCGCGGCCAGCAGTGCGAGGGGCCGCAGCTCCCCGGCCGCGCCGGTCCACAGCGCCCGCCCGTGCCCGAACTGCCCGCCCCCGCGCAGCGCCAGCCCGAACGGCGGGGTCCGCCGCGCCGCCCGGCCCAGCCGCTCCGCCAGCTCCGGTACGCGGGCGTCGTCGACCTCCCCGTAGAAGGCGAGGGTGAAGTGCCACCCCGCCCGCCCGGTCCATCGCAGCCCCTCCGCCCCCGGCAGCCCCTTCAGCCGCCCCACCTCGGCGGCCAGCGCGTCGACGACGTCCTCGGGCGGCAGCACGGCGGCGAAGAGTCTCATGGGCCCAGTGTGCCCGGGGGGTGTCCTGGTCACCGTGCATATCGTTGTACCGCTCGGCCGTCCGCAGCGAGCGGCGGCCGGGGAGGAACGCCACGATGACCGATCTCGCAGACAGGATCGAGATGGCCGAGGAGAGCGCCGGGCTGACCCTGGACGTCATGTTCGACTGGCCCCAGGGACTGAGCTACGCCGCCCGGGCCAGTTCCTCCTGCTGGTCGCGGGGGACGAAGTGGAGGCGGGGGTGGCCGTGGTGCCAGCCGATGGTGAGGCGGAGGTTGCCGACGCGGGCCAGGATCAGGCCGATGACCGCCGCGGCGAGGGCGGCGACGGTGCCGCCGGCCGCGAAGCCGACCCGGGGGCCGTAGGTGTCGGTGACCCAGCCGACGATCGGGGCGCCGACCGGCGAGCCGCCGAGGAAGACCATCATGTAGAGGGCCATGACCCGGCCCCGCATGGCCGGGTCGGTGGACATCTGGATGCTGGTGTTGGCGGTGACGTTCACCGTCATGCTGAACACCCCGATCGGCACCATGAGCAGCGCGAACAGCCACAGCGTGGGGGCGACGGCGGCGGCGATCTCCAGCGCACCGAAGCCGAGCGCCGCCGCGATCAGCACCCGCAGCCGGGCCGTGCCGCGCCGCGCGGCCAGCAGCGCGCCGGCCAGTGAGCCGACCGCCATCAACGTGTTGAACAGGCTGTACTCGCCCGCGCCCGCGTCGAAGACGTCGTCGGCGAAGGCGGAGAGGAAGACCGGGAAGTTGAAGCCGAAGGTGCCGATGAAGCCGACCAGCACGATCGTCCAGATCAGCTCGGGCCGCCCGGCGACGTACCGCAGGCCCTCCCGCAACTGGCCCTTGCCGCGCGGCGCGCGCCGGACGACGTGGAGGTCCCGGGCGCGCATCAGCAGCAGCCCGGTCAGCGGCGCCACGAAGGACAGGCCGTTGGCGAGGAACGCCCAGCCGGTGCCCACGCCGGTGATCATCACGCCGGCGACGGCGGGGCCGACCAGCCGGGCGGACTGGAAGTTGGCCGAGTTCAGGCTGACCGCGTTCTGCAACTGGTCGGGGCCGACCAGCTCGGAGACGAAGGACTGCCGGGCCGGGTTGTCCATCACGGTGGCCAGGCCCATGGCGAACGCGGCGAGGTAGACGTGCCAGACCTCGACGTGCCCGGTCAGGGTGAGGACGGCGAGGAAGATCGCGGTCAGCGCCATCGCCGACTGGGTGACCAGCAGCGTGGGGCGCTTGCGCAGCCGGTCGACGAGGACGCCGCCGTAGAGGCCGAAGAGCAGCATCGGCAGGAACTGCAGCGCGGTCGTGATGCCGACCGCCGCGGAGGACCCGGTGAGGGAGAGCACCAGCCAGTCCTGGGCGATGCGCTGCATCCAGGTGCCGATGTTGGAGACGACCTGGCCCATGAAGAACAGGCGGTAGTTCCTGACCTTCAGGGAGGCGAACATGGACGTTCCGCGCCGGGGCCCGGAAAGCGTGTCGTGGTGGTCAGGTGCGGGGGCGGAAGCTGCTCCGGGTCCCGTACTCAAAAAGGTCGCCTCCTCGGTGCGCTGCTTACAGGTGTGCGAGTTTCTCCAGTACGGGGGCGGCGGCGCGGATCTTCGCCCACTCGTCCTCGTCGAGCCCCTCCACCAGCGTGGCCAGGAACGCGTTCCGCTTGCGGCGGCTCTCCTCGAGCATGACCACGGCCTGCTCGGTCTGCGTCACGACCTTCTGGCGCCGGTCCTCGGGGTGCGGCTCCAGCCGGACCAGTCCCTTGGCCTCCAGCAGGGCCACGATGCGGGTCATCGACGGCGGCTGCACGTGCTCCTTGCGGGCCAGTTCGCCCGGGGTGGCGCTGCCGCAGTTGGAGAGGGTGCCCAGCACCGACATCTCGGTCGGGCTGAGCGACTCGTCGACCCGCTGGTGCTTGAGCCGACGGGACAACCGCATCACGGCGGATCGGAGGGAGTTCACGGCGGCGGCGTCGTCGCCATGGCTGAGGTCCGGCATGTCTTTAGCCTAACTCATTAGTCTTACGAAGGACCACTGCTGGGGTGTCCGGTTCCCGTGACTCCCGCCACTGCACCCTCGTATCACCCGGACGAGGGGCGCGCACGCGGCACGCGGCACGCCGTCGGGCGGCGGAAACGGACGAGCGTCCGGACGGTGGGTACCGTCCGGACGCTCGCTCGCTCGGCGTGACCGCCTCCTACGGGGTCACGTGAGGCCGAGGGCCGGCATCAGGTAGTAGAAGGCGAACACCGCGGAGACGACGTACATCGCCACCGGCACCTCGCGCCCGCGCCCGGCCGCCAGGCGCAGCAGCGAGAAGGTGATGAAGCCCATGCCGATGCCGTTGGTGATCGAGTACGTGAACGGCATCATCAGCATGGTCACGAAGGCCGGGATGGCGATCGTGAAGTCCGCCCAGTCGATCTTGGTGATCGAGCCGGAGAGGATCAGGAAGCCCACCGCGATCAGCGCCGGGGTGGCCGCCTGGGACGGCACCATGGTGGCGATCGGCGTGAGGAACAGCGCGACGGCGAACAGCGCGCCGGTGACCACGCTGGCGAAGCCGGTACGGGCGCCCTCGCCGACGCCGGCCGTGGACTCTACGAACGCCGTGGTGGCCGAGGAGGAGCTGGCACCGCCGGCGGCGACGGCGACACCGTCGACGAACAGGACCTTGTTGATGCCGGGCATCTGGCCCTCGGCGTCGGTCAGCTTGGCCTCGTCGCTGACGCCCATGATCGTGCCCATCGCGTCGAAGAAGCACGAGAGCAGCACGGTGAAGACGAACAGCACGCCGGTGAGCACACCGACCTTCTCGAACCCGCCGAACAGGCTGACCTGGCCGACCAGCGAGAAGTCGGGGCTGGAGACGGGGTTGCCGGGCCACTTCGGGGTGGTCAGGCCCCAGGACGGTATGTCGGCGACCGCGTTGACGATCACCGCGAGGACCGTCATCACCACGATGGAGATCAGGATCGCGCCGGCCACCTTGCGCACGATCAGCGCCAGGGTGAGCAGCACACCGAGGACGAAGATCAGCACCGGCCAGCCGAGCAGGTGGCCGCCGTTGCCCAACTGGACCGGGACGGTGGTTCCGGCCGCGTCCGGCATCCGGGTGACGAACCCGGAGTCGACCAGGCCGACCAGCATCACGAACAGGCCGATGCCGATGGAGATGGCCTTGCGCAGCCCGAACGGCACGGCGTTCATCACGCGCTCGCGCAGCCCGGTGGCGACCAGGAGCATCACCACGAAACCGGCCAGCACGACCATGCCCATGGCGTCCGGCCAGGACATCCGGGGGGCGAGCTGGAGCGCGACGACCGAGTTCACGCCGAGACCGGCGGCGAGCGCGATCGGCACATTGCCGATGACGCCCATCAGGAGCGTGGTGAACGCGGCGGTCACGGCGGTGGCGGTGACCAGTTGGCCGTTGTCGAGCTGGTGCCCGTACATGTCCTTGGCGCTGCCGAGGATGATCGGGTTCAGCACGATGATGTAGGCCATCGCGAAGAAGGTGGCGAAGCCGCCACGGACCTCACGGGCGAGGGTGCTGCCGCGCTCGGAGATCTTGAAGTAGCGGTCGAGCGCGTTCTGCTGGGGACGGCCCTCGGTGGACATGAAAGACCTCATCACCAGCAGGCTCCCCCACGGCCTTTTGGTGTTTTCTACGAATGAAAGTGGTCAAGGACAAACGCGTTCAGTATGAACATATGAAGGAGATAACGCCATCTCCGCGCGTAGACCCGCGTGGCGCGGGGCGTGTCGGAGGGGCCTCGTAAGCTGTGCGCATGGCGAAGTGGACACCGAAGCACGAGGCGCCGGAGCCCCTGGAGGGCCCCGTGGTCGCCACCATCACCGGCGGCACCGTCATCTGGTTCGTCCTCTTCCTGGCCCAGCTCCCGTTCTACGGCTGGTACGACGACCACGGGCACACCTGGTGGCTGTGGACCTGCCTGGCCGGCGGCGGCCTCGGCCTGATCGGCGTCTGGTACGTCCGCCGGCGCGACGCCGCGATCAAGCGCTCCCGGGCCGGGGACGCGTCGTCGTCGTACGCCGGGGACGCCTCGTAGTACCCCGGGGACGCCTCTGGTACCCCCGGGACGCCGCCTCGTAGTACCAGGGCAGCACATCCCGGCCGGGCCCGTCCTCCGCTGGTCGGATCTTGCCCGTCCTCGCCGGGTGAAGCCGTACGTCCGCCCGTACCGTCGAAGGCATGACGCACATCGACGCGGGCGCCGAGCTCGATCCCGTGCACCCCGTGCCGCTGCCCCCGTCGGCGGCGCGCGGGCTCAGTACCGCCGAGGTCGCCGAACGGGTGGCCCGGGGGCAGGTCAACGACGTGCCGGTGCGCAGCAGCCGGTCGCTGGTCGACATCGTGCGGGCCAATGTCTTCACCCGGTTCAACGCGATCATCGGTGTGCTCTGGGTGATCATGCTGATCGTGGCGCCGATCCAGGACAGCCTGTTCGGGTTCGTGATCCTCGCCAACACCGGGATCGGCATCTTCCAGGAGTGGCGGGCCAAGCAGACCCTGGACTCGCTCGCCCTGATCGGCGAGGTGCGGCCCCGGGTGCGGCGGGACGGGACCGCCACCGAGGTCGGCACCTCCGAGATCGTGCTGGACGACGTGATCGAGTTCGGGCCCGGGGACAAGGCCGTCGTGGACGGGGTGTGCGTCGAGGCGGACGGGCTGGAGATCGACGAGTCGCTGCTCACCGGCGAGGCCGACCCGGTGGTCAAGCGCCCCGGCGACCAGGTGATGTCCGGCAGTTTCGTGGTCGCGGGCGGCGGGGCGTACCGGGCGGTCAAGGTGGGGCGGGAGGCGTACGCCGCGCAGTTGGCCGAGGAGGCGTCCCGGTTCACCCTGGTCCACTCCGAGCTGCGCTCCGGGATCTCCACCATCCTGAAGTACGTCACCTGGATGATGGTGCCGACCGCGATCGGCCTGATCATCAGCCAGTTGGTCGGCGAGGACAACGACCTCAAGGACTCCGTCGCCCGCACCGTCGGCGGCATCGTGCCCATGGTCCCGGAGGGCCTGGTGCTGCTCACCTCGGTCGCCTTCGCGATCGGCGTGATCCGGCTGGGCCGCAAGCAGTGCCTGGTGCAGGAGCTGCCCGCGATCGAGGGCCTGGCCCGCGTCGACACGGTCTGCCTGGACAAGACGGGCACGCTCACCGAGGGCGGCATGGACGTCACCGGGCTGCGCCCGCTGAACGGCGCCGAGGAGGGGTACGTACGGCGGGTGCTCGGCGCGCTGGGCGCGGCCGACCCGCGGCCGAACGCATCCCTGCAGGCGATCATCGACGCGTACCCGGACGACACCGCCGGCACCTGGCGGCGCACGGGCGCGCTGCCCTTCTCCTCCGCCCGCAAGTACAGCGGCGCCTCCTTCGACCAGGGCGACGGCACCTCCGCCACCTGGCTGCTGGGCGCCCCCGACGTGCTGCTGGACGACGAGGACCCCGCCCTGGCCGAAACCGAGCGGCTCAACGAACAGGGCCTGCGGGTACTGCTGCTGGCCCGTGCCGGGCGCGGCCTGGACGACGCGCGGGTGGCCGAGGGCGCCGAACCGGCCGCCCTGGTCGTCCTGGAGCAGAAGCTGCGGCCCGACGCCGCCGAGACGCTGCGCTACTTCGCCCAGCAGGACGTCCGCGCCAAGGTGGTCTCCGGGGACAACGCGGTGTCGGTCGGCGCGGTCGCCGCCAAGCTGGGGCTGAGCGGCGCGACGGTCGACGCGCGGCAACTGCCCGACGAGCGGGAGCCGCTGGGCGAGGCGCTCGACGAGGGCACGGTGTTCGGGCGGGTCACCCCGCAGCAGAAGCGGGAGATGGTCGGCGCCCTGCAGTCGCGCGGGCACACGGTCGCGATGACCGGCGACGGCGTCAACGACGTCCTGGCGCTGAAGGACGCCGACATCGGGGTGGCGATGGGCTCCGGGTCGGAGGCGACCCGGGCGGTGGCGCAGATCGTGCTGCTGAACAACAGCTTCGCCACGCTGCCGTCAGTGGTCGCCGAGGGCCGCCGGGTGATCGGCAACATCACCCGGGTGGCGACCCTGTTCCTGGTCAAGACGGTGTACTCGGTGCTGCTGGCGATCCTGGTGGTGGGCTGGCAGGTGGAGTACCCGTTCCTGCCCCGCCACCTCACCCTGCTGTCCACCCTGACGATCGGCGTCCCGGCCTTCTTCCTCGCCCTCGCCCCCAACACGGAACGGGCGCGGCCGCACTTCGTCCGGCGGGTGATGCGGTACGCGATCCCGGGCGGGGCGGTGGCCGGTGTGGCGACCTTCGTGACGTACCTGGTGGCGCGGCACCACTACAGCGGGCCGGGGGCGCTGGACGCGGAGACCAGCGCGGCGACGCTGACCCTGTTCCTGATCTCGCTGTGGGTCCTGGCGATCATCGCCCGGCCCTACACCTGGTGGCGGATCGGCCTGGTCCTGGCGATGGGCGCCGGGTTCCTGCTGGTCCTCGCGGTGCCCTGGCTGCAGGACTTCTTCGCCCTGAAGCTGGTCGGTACGACGATGCCGTGGGCGGCGGTCGGCATCGCCGCGGTGGCGGCGGCCGCCCTGGAACTCCTGTGGAGGTGGGTCGGCCGCCGCGTACCGGCGTAGGGGGTTACTTCACGTCGACGAAGTCACCGGCGGCGTTGACCGCGCCGGTGGTCGAGTTCCCCGCGAAGGAGAAGCGGTAGTAGCCGTCGGCCGACGCCTTGACGGTGGTCTTCAGCTTGCCCTTGGAGTCCGCCTTGACCGTCTTGACGGTGGTGTAGCTGTCCGCGGACTTCTTGCGGTACTGGAGCTTCACGGACTGGCTGCCGTAGGCCCCGTACTTCAGCGACTCCCAGTTGGCCCGGGTGAGGCTGCCGGTCACCGTGAGGGTCTTGCCCTTCTTGACCGGCTCGGGAGCGGCGTCGGTGGTCAGCTTGGCGGCACGCTGGAACTTGAAGGAGCCGGCCTTCTCCTCCCACACGTAGTCGTCGTCCTTGGCGGTGACCCACGCGTCGACGTACCAGGTGCCCGCGTTGGCGTTCAGCAGGTAGTCGGTCTTCGGGTCGATCTTCACCGAGGCGGAGCAGGTGGAGGTGGTGCTGTTGACCTTGGTGCAGGTCGGCTTGCCGGTCAGCTCGAAGCCGGCGCCCGGGCCCACGAGCGAGAACTCCTCGGCGCTCTTGATGCCCGAGTCGTCCGTGGCGGTGACGCTGACCTTGACGGTCTTCGCACCGGAGGTGCCGAACGCCACCTTGTTGTCGCCGTCCACGACGACCTTGGTGATCTTCGTGTCGCCCTCGCTGACGTCCTTCGGCCGGAAGGTGTCGGCCTGCGCGACCGGCATGGCGAGCGCGGACAGAGCGAGGGCGCCGATGGCGGCGGTCCCGATGAGGCGTGTACGCATGATGATGTCTCCCCCTGAGGTGTGGTTACTTGACGTCGACGAAGTCGCCCGAGGCGTTGACCGCCGAGGTCGTCGTGGTGCCCGCGAAAGCGAAGCGGTAGTAGCCGTCGGCCGACGCCTTGACGGTGGTCTTCAGGTTGCCCTTGGAGTCCGTCTTGATCGTCTTGACGGTGGTGTAGCTGTCCGCGGACTTCTTGCGGTACTGGAGCTTCACGGACTGGCCGCTGTAGCCGTGGTAGGCGAGGTCGTCCCAGTTGGCGCGCGAGAGCTTGCCCGTGACGGTGAGGGTCTTGCCCTTCTTGACCGGCTCGGGAGAGGCGTTGACCGTCAGCTTCGAGGCGCGCTGGACCTTGGCGGTCTTGTACGCCTCCTTGATGACGTAGTCGCCGTCGTTGCCCATCGCGCCGGCCCACACCTTCCAGGTACCGGCCAGGATGTTGGCGTAGACGTTCGTCTTGGGGTCGGCGACGACCGTCACCTTGCAGGTCCCGGTGGTGGCGCCGGTGGCCTTGCAGGTGCCCATCTCGGCCTCGGGCACGATCGCGCCGTCGAGCTTCTCGAAGCTCTTCCCGTGCCACAGGATGGCGTAACCGTCGTAGATGCCGCTCGGGTCGGAGGCCGACACCGTGATGGTGAAGGTCTTCTTCGCGGAGGTGCCGACCACGATGTTCTTGCCGCCGTTGACGGTGACACCCTTGATCTTGGTGTCGCCGACCACCTCGTCGGCGGGCGACGAGACGGCGAACGGCGTGATCTTCCCCCCGGCAGGCTTGCCCTCGGACACCGACGGCGCCAGTGAGGCCAGGCTGGGCCGCGCGTCGGCCTGCGCGGCCGGCACGGCGAGAGCGGACAGGGCGAGGGCGCCGATGGCGGCGGCCCCGATGGCGCGTGTACGCATGCGTTCCCCACGTCAAAGGTGGACCCCGGGCGGTCGTCGCCCCCCAACGGCTCGTGTCACGCCCGGGGTCCAAGTGATCTAGGAGCCTGTTGGCTCGGATGATCAGATCATCGACGCATGCGAATGGTTGTACGGAAATGAAGAAAATGTAGACGCGTCAGTCGAACCACCGGTCGCGGGCCAGTTCCTCCGTGCGGGTGGGGTCCTCCAGGAGGGCGGCGACCTCGAAGCGGCGCGGCCACTGGGCGGCGGACCAGGCCAGGCCCGCGGCGACGCCTTCAAGGGTGGCGGCGTGCAGGACGCCGTCGTCGGTGAGGCGCCAGTCCAGTTCCGTACCGTCGACCACGAGTTCCTCGTGTTCGAGGTACGTCGCGGGGGTGCGCTCGCCCAGCAGGACCCGTACCGCTTCCGGGACGGCGTGTTCCGTGCCCTCGGAGTCGACGCGGCCGGTGACGGACTCGCTCAGCCGCCGGACCTGGAAGAGTTCCGCCAGTTCGGCGGCGCGGGCGGGGCGGACCGGGAGGAGGGGCACACCGGTGGTGAAGGGGAGCAGGTCGGGCGAGTCCACGACCACCGCGTCCGCCGCGTCCACCACCCGCACCTCGCCGTCGACCACCGCGCGCAGCTCGTCCGGCAGGGTCACCCCCTCGGGGTCGAGGCCGGCCAGCGCCCCGTACAGGGCGTGCAGTTGCGCGGCGGTGACGGGGCGGGCGGGGTCGGCGAGGCGGTCCAGGAGTTCGGCGGCGCCGCCCGGTTCGTCCAGCAGCGCGGCGACGGAGGTGCGGACGCCGAGCGCCCGCAGGACCTGTTCGTCGTCGAAGCCGGCGGCGTCGGCGTCGTCGTACAGGCCGCGCAGCAGCGGGTCGCCGCCGGCCGCGCGCAGTCCGGCCGGGCGGCGCCCGCCGAGCACGGGGTGGCCGCGCAGCCACCACGCGGTGTACGGCCGTACGGTCTCGTGGGTGCCGTCGGGCAGCAGCATCCGCACCGGCTCCACCAGCGCGTCGCGCAGCGGCGGCCGGGAGAGCAGGGCGAGCGCCTCGGGCCACTTGTCGTCGTCCACCAGGTCCAGGTCGCGGACGGCGACGAGTTCGGTGGCGACCGGCGGGACGGGGGTGTCGGGGAAGCGGTCGAGGATGTCCTCGCACCACACGTCCACCGCGTCCAGCAGTCCGGCGTCGTCCGGTTCGGCGAAGTCGCCCTCGCGGGGCTCCAGTTCGTCCGGATCGAGCACCACGTCGGTGGCGCGGACCAGGGCGAAGGTGACGAGGACCCCGCAGGCGGCGAGCGGGTCCGGGCCCCACTTGGCGGCCAGTTCGCCGTCCACGGCGGCGAGTTCGCCCTCCCGCATCACCCGGGCGAACGGGCCGCCGGGGAAGACGAGTTCGCCCGCCGGGGAGAGTTCGCCGTCCTCGTCGGGCAGGGCGAGCGCGCCGAGCCAGGGCTCCTCGCCGGGCTCCAGGCCAGCGTCGCGGACCAGGCCGAGGACGGTGTCGGCGAGTTCCTCGGCGTCGAGGCCGTCGTCCTCCCAGTTCGCCGCGCCCCCGTCGTCCAGGGAGGCGGCGACCGCGGCCCTGACCTGCGGGGTGGTCAGCACGGCCCGGGCCGTCGCCGGGAGGGCGCCGAGCTTCTCCAGCAGCGGATGGGCGGCGTCCGGATGGGCGACCTTCAGCCCGAGGCGGGACAGCACCTCCGGGTCGAGGACGGGCGCCTCGGCGGTGGGCAGCAGCACCTGCCGGGGCCCGATCGTCGTCCTGCCGTCGGCCAGCGGCACCGGCAGCCCCGAGAGCCGGTCCGGGTCGACCCCGGCCAGGCTGTCGTACAGCCGCCACCACCAGTCCGGGTCCTTCTCCAGCCCGGCCAGCCGGTCGACCGCCTCGGTCAGCGGCACCCGCGCCACGCCCAGGGTACGCAGCTCCACCCGGCGTTCCAGCCCGGCGGGCAGCACCGTCGGCAGCACCTCCGCCAGCACCCGTACGGTGTCGGCGCCCGCGCCCTCGACCACCTCGGCGTCCCGGGGGCGCAGCGCGGCGGGCAGGTCGGGGTCGTCGTCGCGGGGCTCGGCGGCGGGCGGCAGGAACGCGGTGCGCGGCAGGCGTTCCAGGACGGCCCGGCGCAGGGTGCCGTCCAGTTCGCCCTGGCCCAGCGGGCCGGGCACCAGGCCGATGATCCGGTCGGTGACCGGCCGCCAGTCGGCGAGCAGCCCGGCGTAGGCGTCGGCGGCGCGCTCCACCAGGAAGTCGGTGAGCGGGCCGGGGGCGGCGTGCCGGCGGGTGGAGTCCAGCGGGAACGACGCGATCAGCAGCGCGGGCACGCCGAGCGGTTCGTCGCTGGGCGTGGGCGCGTGCACGACGGGGCTGGTCCGGGGCGGGACGGGGGCGCCCTCGTCGTCCACGGGCACCGCCCAGGTGACCGACCAGTGCGGACGCAGCTTCTCCTCGACCGGCCGGTCGGCGAGGAGCTCGGGGGTGAGCGGGCCGTGCGCGGCGGTGGTGCGCCAGCGGGTCAGGCCCTCGCGGGAGTCCTCTACGACGGTCAGCTCGCCGTCGGTGCGGCGGCGCAGGGTCCGTACGGTGTCGTCGCCGGTCTCGATCACCACCTCCGCCAGGCCGGGCAGGGCGAGCAGCAGGGCGTCGTCCACGGCGTGCAGCAGCCGTTCGGCGAGGTCGGCGGCGGCGGTGTCGCGCAGCGGCAGGATGACGGCCGTGTCGTACGGGTCGGGGGCCCGGCCCTCGGCCGGGAACGGCAGCCGCAGCAGCGGTACGTGGCCGTCCCGGCGGCGGATCTCGTCGCCGAGGCCGGGGCTGTGCCGGGCGGTGTCGGCGGCCAGGTCGCGGGCCTCGGCCAGGGACCAGCGGACGCCGCCGTGCCGGGCGACGACGGCGGGTTCGTCGCTGACGGCGAGGACGGCGGCGAACCCGACGCCGAACCGGCCCACGGCGGGGGTGTCCCGTTTGGCGGAGGCCCGCAGCGTGGACAGCGACTCGACGCCGGCCGCGTCCAGCGGGGCGCCGGTGTTGGCGGCGACGAGCACGCCGTCGCGCAGGGTGAGGCGGAACCGGCCGGGCACGCCGGCCCGGGCGGCGGCGTCAGCGGCGTTCTGCGCGAGCTCCACGACGAGGCGGTCCCGGTAGCCGCCGAGGACGAGGTCCTCCTCGGCGTTGGCGTCCTCCCGGAACCGGGCCGGGCTGGTGGCCCAGGCGTCCAGCACCCCGCGCCGCAGCCTCGCCGTACCGAACGGGTCCGCGCCCTCGGCGGCGGGCCGCACGAACTTGCTCACGTTCATCTCTCCTCATCGGCCCTGAAGCGACGTGGGGTCGAAGGTACCGCGCGGATCACCCACCCATGCGAGCCGACGAGGCCACGGCCCGCCCGACACCGGCCGCCCGGCCCGACGCCCGGCACGGCACCCCGTTGACACCGACCGCCCCACCAGCCCGTCCGGCACCCGATCGCCGCCGGTCACCCGCCTTACCAGCCCGTCCGGCGCTTGAGGACGAGGCCGCAAGGCCGACCCACCAGCCCACCCGGCACCCGGTCAACACCGGCCACCCGCCCCACCAGCCCGCCCGGCACCCGATCGACGCCGGTCACCCGCCTTACCAGCCCGTCCGGCGTTTGAGGACGAGGCCGCAAGGCCGATGACCACCGGACCGCCGGCCGGCACACGCGTCGCTACGAATGCCCGAGTTCCGCCGAGGACGCGTCCTCGGCGACCGGTACCGAACCCGAGTCCGGCGCCGGCCGCAGCGGGAACGGATCCACCCGCGTCTCGTCGATCACCGGCGGAGCCGGCTGCGGCGGCTTCGGCATGACCGCCGCCTCGGAGTGCCCGCCGCACCCGTAGGCGAGGGAGACCACCCGCCCGTCCGCCGGGGAGAACTCGTTGGCGCACACCCCGAACGCCTGCCCGAGCGAGCCGCCGATCCGGACCAGGAACCCGCAGGACACGCACGCGGCGGGCGCCGCCTGGGCCATCGGGGTCTTGGGGCCGAACGCCTCCTCCCAGCGGTCGGCGGCGGTGTGCAGCCCGTACCGGGACAGCACCCGGGCGCGGCGCAGGCCCAGTTCGTCGGCGACGGCCGCGATCGTGCCGCGCGGCGGGGTGACCGGCAGCTCGGCCGGGCGGGCGCCGGTGACCTCGGCGTCCTCGGCCTCGGCGAGCGCGGCCATGTCCTCGGAGACGGCGGAGTTCGGCGGCGGCTCGTCCTCGCCGGACCAGCCCGGCTCCAGCCGCAGGTCGTCCGCGTCGGTGGGCAGCAGGTCGCCGGGGCCCATGTCGCCGGGGCGCAGCCGCTCGCTCCACGGCACCCACTCGGGGGCGAGGACCGCGTCGGGGCCGGGCAGCAGCACCGCCTCGTCGACCGTGACGACCTTGGCGCGGGAGGCGCGGGCGACGGTGACGGCCCAGCGCCAGCCGCGGTAGCCCAGCTCCCTGCACTCGAAGAAGTGCGTGACGACGCGGTCACCCTCGGAGATCAGCCCCACGTGTTCGCCGACCACACCGGGCGCGGCGGCCTCCTCCGCCGCGGCCCGGGCGAGGTCGACGGCCTCGGCGCACAGGCGGTCGGGGGTGCGGCTTCGCGTTGTCGCTGCGCTCACAGGTATCGCTTCTCTCCATACGCCGTCTCACGGGTGCGCCACTTCCGGCGGGAGGGCGGACGGAGCGGAACCGGGGACCGCGTCGACGTCCGCGCCCGACCGCGCTCGGGCGCACCTACGTCATCCATTCTGCGGGATGGCCGTACGGCGCGCGGCCGAGAACGTTCGCCACGGCGCGCTACGCACGCTACCTGTTCAAGTGCGCTGGGCCTACACCGACGGGAGTTTCCCGACCGCCCCGCCCGGGCGCCTCACCCGACCCGATCAGCTCCATCCACGCCACAACGGAGCTATACACGCGGCTCTCGGGGCACTATGACGGGGTGGCAGCCGCACGGACCGAACGGACGGAGTTGAAGGGCGGGGGCCGGGGACGCGGTCCCGGGCGATTCCGCACGGTGGGCCGTGCCCTGCGGCTGCCGGTGACCGGACCGGCCCGGGGCATCCGCCGGGCCACCCACGCGCACGGGGCCGGCGAGTCGGGCCTCGGCAAGCTGATCGAGCTGCACGCGGTGAACGGCGCCGGCGACGTGATGATCACCGTGGCGCTCGCCTCCACCGTGTTCTTCTCGGTGCCGACCGACGAGGCCCGGGGCCGGGTGGCGCTGTACCTGGCCATCACCATGGCGCCGTTCACCCTGCTGGCCCCGGTGATCGGCCCGATCCTGGACCGGGTCCCGCACGGCCGCCGGGCGGCGATGGCGACCGCGATGGCGGCGCGGGCGCTGCTCGCCCTGGTGCTGTCCGGCGCGGTGATCACCGGCAGCATCGAGATGTACCCGGCCGCGCTGGGCGTGCTGGTGGCGTCCAAGGCGTACGGGGTGGTCAGAAGCGCGGTGGTGCCGCGGCTGCTGCCGCCCGCCTTCTCCCTGGTCAAGGCGAACTCCCGGGTCACCCTCGGCGGGCTGCTGGCCACCGGCGCGGCGGCCCCGGTCGGCGCGGGGCTCCAGCAGCTCGGGCCGCGCTGGCCGCTGTACGGCGCCTTCGTGCTTTTCGTGGCCGGAACGTTCCTGTCGTTCACCCTGCCCCACAAGGTCGACTCGGCCAAGGGCGAGGACACCGCGCTGCTCGCCGCCGACGAGGCCCATCTGCACGGCCCGCACCGCAAGCCGGTCAAGCGGCCGGGGCTGCGCACGGTCGGCACGGCGGTCACCCACGCCCTGGCCGCCAACGCCGCCGTCCGCTGCCTGACCGGCTTCCTGATCTTCTTCCTGGCGTTCCTGCTGCGCGAGCATCCGATGACCGGGCAGAGCGCGGCGGTGTCGCTGGGGATAGTGGGCGTGGCGGCCGGGGCGGGCAACGCGCTGGGCACGGCGGTCGGGGCGTGGCTGCGCTCCCGCGCCCCGGAGATCATCATCGTGACGGTGCTGGCGGGGGTGCTGGCCGCGGCGGTCACGGCGGCGGTGTTCTTCGGCGCGGTGCTGGTGGCCGGCCTGGCGGCGGTCGCCGGGTTCGCGCAGGCGCTGGCCAAGCTCTCCCTGGACGCGCTGATCCAGCGGGACGTGCCCGAGCTGGTGCGGACCTCGGCGTTCGCCCGGTCGGAGACGCTGCTCCAGGTCGCCTGGGTGCTCGGCGGCGCGGTCGGCATCGCCATGCCGCTCAACGGCACCCTGGGTCTCGCGGTCGGCGCCGCGATCGTCGCCGCCGGCTGGCTGACGACCGTACGGGGTCTGATCGCCTCGGCCCGGCACGGCGGGGCCCGGGCCCGGGTGGCGTGACGTACGGCACGCCGTACCCAGGTGGGGGGCGGGCCCGGGGGGCCCGATAGCCTACGTGCCATGACCACGTTGCCCCGCGGCGCAGCCGCTGTTGGACACCGCGTCGTGCGACGCCGCCGCGCCGTCGCCGCCGCCGGTGCCGTGTCCGCCGGACTGCTCGTCCTGTCGGCGTGTGACAAGCCGACGCCCATGTCGACGCTGACCGTCGGCAGCGACTCGATCAGCTCCGAGGCCACCTGCGGCGGCGGCGAGGACGAGACGCTGAAGACCGCCGACCTCACCAAGTGCCTCCAGGACAAGGACATCGAGTCCATCACGGTCGACCCGGACGAGACCGTCCGCTTCGGCGTCGACCCGAAGATCGCCGACAAGCGCTGGACGATCCTGATGAACGGTCAGCCGCTCACCGACGACAGCAAGAAGACGTACCGCACGGTCCCCGGCAGCGTGTTCTTCAACGCCCAGTACGGCGCGCAGGGCAACTCCACCCGGGTCGCGGTCGTCGCCGGCAACGGCAAGAAGGGCGGCCAGACCTTCACCGGTGTCTGGGCCTTCGAGCTGAAGAAGGGCGACTGACCACGCCCGCCGTACGGATTCTGGTGGCCACCGCGGTCCCCGTCGAACGGGACGCGGTGGCCCGCGGCCTTCCCGGACCGCTCCGGGAGGTCGCCCTGCCCGGCACGACCCTGCACCGCGCCGGTGACTGGGACCTGGTCGCCGCCGGGGTGGGCCCCGCGCTCGCCGCCGCCGGCGCCGCGACCGCGCTGACCGCCGCCGCCCTCGACGGCCGCCCCTACGGCCTGGTCGTCTCGGCCGGCATCGGCGGCGGCTTCGCCCCCGGCGCGCCCGTCGGCTCGCTCGTCGTCGCCGACGAGATCACCGCCGCCGACCTGGGCGCCGAGACCGCCGACGGCTTCCTGCCCGTCACCGAGCTGGGCTTCGGCACGGTCACCCACCGCCCGCCCGCCGGTCTGGTCCGCCGGGTCGCCGACGCCACCGGGGCCCGCCCCGGGACCGTGCTGACCGGCTCCACCGTCACCGGCACCGCCGGGCGCGCCGAGACGCTGCGCGCCCGCCACCCCCGCGCCCTCGCCGAGGCCATGGAGGGCTTCGGCGTGGCGGAGGCCGCCGCCGCGCACGGGCTGCCCGTGCTGGAGCTGCGCGCGGTCTCCAATCCCGTCGGCCCCCGCGACCGGGCCGCCTGGCGCATCGGCGACGCCCTCGCCGCGCTCACCGACGGCTTCGGGAAGCTCGCGCCCGTCCTCACGAGGTGGAACCCCCATGACCCCGATGACCCCCGAGACCCCCGAGACCCCCATGACCGCTGACACGCCCCTGCGGATCGCCTACTCCCCCTGCCCGAACGACACCTTCGTCTTCGAGGCCCTCGCCCACGGCCGCCTCCCCGGCGCCCCGGCCGTCGACGTGACCTTCGCCGACATCGACCTCACCAACGGCATGGCCGAGCGCGGCGAGCTGGACGTGCTGAAGGTGTCGTACGCGGTGCTGCCGTACGTCCTCGACGAGTACGCCCTGCTGCCCTGCGGGGGCGCGCTCGGCCGGGGCTGCGGGCCGCTGGTGCTGACCCGGGAGGCCGGGGTGGACCTGCGGGGGAAGACGGTCGCGGTGCCGAGCGAGCGGTCGACGGCGTACCTGCTGTTCCGGCTCTGGGCGGCGGACACCGTGCCGGGCGGGGTCGGCGAGATCGTGGTCATGCCGTTCCACGAGATCATGCCGGCCGTGCGGGACGGGAAGGTCGACGCGGGACTCGTCATCCACGAGGCCCGGTTCACGTACCAGAACTACGGGCTGCACAAGCTCGCCGACATGGGCGAGCACTGGGAGGCCACCACCGGGCTGCCGATCCCGCTGGGCGCGATCATCGCCAAGCGGTCGCTGGGCGCCGGGACGCTGACCGGGCTGGCCGATGCGGTCCGCGCCTCGGTCCGCGCCGCCTGGGACGACCCCGAGGTCTCCCGCCCGTACGTGATGGAACACGCCCAGGAGATGGACCCGGCCGTCGCCGACCAGCACATCGGGCTGTACGTCAACGAGTTCACCGCCGACCTCGGCGAGGACGGCTACGCGGCCGTCCGCGGGCTGCTGACCCGCGCGGCGGCCGAGGGACTGCTGCCGCCCCTCGGCCCCGGGGCGCTGGAATTCCCGTAAAAACCCGCGGAACCCGCGAGAAGGGGTCAGACGTCCAACTGGTCGGCGACCGCGCGCAGCAGACCCGCGATTTTCTTGCCGGAGGTCTTCTCGGGGTAACGGCCCTTCTCCAGCATCGGCGTGATGTTTTCCAGGAGGGTCGTCAGGTCCTGGACGATGGAGGCGAGTTCGTCCGGCTTCTTGCGCTGGGCCGCGGCGACCGAGGGGGCCGGGTCGAGCAGCGTCAGGGAGAGCGCCTGGTCACCGCGCTGGCCGGCGACCACGCCGAACTCCACGCGCTGACCGGGCTTCAGTGTCTCGACTCCGGCGGGGAGGACCGAGGAATGGACGAAGACGTCGCCGCCGTCGTCCCGGGAGAGAAAGCCGAAGCCCTTCTCGCTGTTGAACCACTTGACCTTGCCGGTAGGCACGTCTGTCCTCGTCCTCGTACTCGTCGGAAAACTGCTCTTGATAGCACTCGGGCGGGTCGTCGGACCCGCCGGTACCCAGGCTAATGGTCTACGGGCCGGTGACAAGACGTCGCCCGGCTGTTCTCTCGGGCTGGGAACTACCCTGGTGGGGTGCGTGACAAAACCCGAACGAATTCCGCCGCGCCCGGCGAACGGCTGATCCGCGCCGGTGCGATCGTCTTCTTCCTCGGCGCCCTGGCCACCCTGGTCACCGTGGCCCCGCTGCTGCTGGGCACGACACCCTTCCCGACCTTCATGTTCCTGCTGAGCATGCTGATGGGCGTCGGCTTCCTGATCGCCGGCGCGGGGGTGCTGCGGTCGATCGCGGCGGGCCGCCGTCAGGCCCGCGAGGCGCTGTCCTCCCGGTAGTCCGCCAGCCACGCCGGGAACTCCGTCAGATCGGTGAGCACCGTGTCCGCGCCCGCCGCGCGCAGTTCGTCCACGGTGTACGGGCCGGTGGCCACCGCCACCGAGTGGGCGCCGGCGGCGCGGGCGCCGCGGATGTCGCCGAGGTGGTCGCCGACGTAGACCTCCGCGCCGTGCTCGCGCAGCGCGACGGCCTTCTGCTCCGCCCACAGGTCGCCGATCACCGCGTCCGGTTCTATGCCGAGGTGGTCCAGGTGGAGCTTGGCGTTGGGCTCGTACTTGGCGGTCACCACGATCGCCCGGCCGCCGCGGCGGCGTACCGCCTCGATCGCCTCGCGGGCGCCGGTGAGGGCGGGGGTGGCGGCGATGGCGTACTCCGGGTAGAGGGAGCGGTACAGGTCGGCCGTGGCCGACAGGCGCTCCGCCGGGAACCAGTGCGCGAGTTCCTGCTCCAGGGGTGGGCCCAGGCGGGTGACCGCGAGGTCGGCGTCGACGTAGGTGCCGGTGCGCTCCGACAGGGCCAGGTAGCAGGCGCGGATGCCGGGGCGGGAGTCGATCAGGGTCATGTCCAGGTCGAAGCCGACGGTGGGGGCGGCGGGGGTGGTGGTCATGGGGGTCATTGTGCCGGGGGGCGCCTTAGGGGGTGGGGAGTGCAGTGGGTTCGGCGGGTGCGGGTGCGGTGTGGCTGGTCGCGCAGTTCCCCGCGCCCCTAAAAGCAAGGCGTGTCGCTCAGCCCTGTTGGCGGCGGGAGCGCCAGAGCAGGTACAGGGCTGAGGCCAGTGCCGCTGCTTTCAGGACCCAGGGCCAAGTCTCCGTCAGGGCCTCGTTCATGTGGCCCTCGGGGATGGGGGTGCCCCAGCGGGAGTCGGTGCGGCCCCAGAGCCAGATCAGGCCGGCCGTGACGGCGAGGCCGGGGAGGACCAGGACGGCCCACTTGGACTGGGCGGGGGTCAGGCGGCGGGTGAAGTAGGCCAGCAGCCAGCCGAGGGCGAGCGGGAGCAGGTTGCCGAGGACCGCGCCGACCAGGAGGAGGGCGGCGGCGAGGAGCAGGAGCGGGTCGGAGCGGGTGCCGGTCGGCCAGAGGCGCGGCAGGCGGCGGGCGGCGGCCGGTTCGGGGGCGGTCGCTTGCTCGGTGGGCTTCTCGGCGGCCGGGGTCTCCTCCCTCGGCGGCGGGGGCTTGAGGAGTTCCGGGATCTCCACGCCGCCGACGAAGCCGGGGACGGTGTCGCCGCCGGTCCCGCCGCCGAACGGGCCGGGCTCGACACGCCACCAGTCGGGCCGGGGGGCGGCGGCGCCCACATCCGGTGCCGGGGCGAGGTGCGGCTGCGCCGGGGCGGGGGCGGGCTGTTCCGCGGGGCGGGGGGCGGCGCGGAACAGGCCCTTGCGGCGCTCGCGCTCCGGGCGGGCGGTCTTACCGGGCGCGCCGTTCCCCGGCGGGGACGTGCCGTCTTCGCCGTCCGGGCGGGCCGCCCTGTCGCGTTCGCGGTCCGGGCGCGGGGTCCGGCGGCGCGGGGCCGCGGTGGCGCGCTGGACGGGGGGCTTCGCCGTCCCCGGCGCGGCGGCCGGGTCACCGGCGGCCTCGACGACCTCCTCGGGACTGCCGAGCCGGTCCACGATGCGGCGGACGGCGGCGGGCGAGTCGACGACCGTCCTCGACCGGCGCCGGTCGATCTCGTCCCGCAACTCCGCGACCAGCCGCATCCGCGCGGACGACGGCAACTGGCGTTGCTGGGCCACGTCGCCGACGCGGCTCAGATACTCGTAGACGACCTGGTCGCTCTCGATCCCCACGGACCCCTCCGGCGCGGGCGTGTCGGTGATACCCCGTCGGACGACGGTACCGCCTCCGGCCCGCGCGCAGGGGCCCCGGCCGGCGGGGACGACCCGCTACCGTGGGGCGGATGAGCACCGAGGAGAAGTCCGCGGCCCCCCGGTCCCTCGCGGAGGCCCTCCGTGCCAGGGACGACGCCTCCCTGGCCGCCCTCCTGCGCAGCCGCCCCGACCTCATCACGCCGGTCCCCACCGACCTCACCCAGTTGGCCACCCGGGCCGGTACCCGGGCGTCGGTGCTGCGGGCGCTGGAGCACCTGGACCGGTTCGCGCTCCAGACCGCGGAGGCGCTGGCCGTGGCGGCCGATCCGGCGACGTACGGCGAACTGCTCGGGCTGCTCGCCGGCGACGACCCCGACCCGGTGGTCGCCGGGGCGCTGCCGCGCGCCCTGGGGGTGCTGCGGACGCGGGCCCTGGTGTGGGGCGGCGACGACCGGCTGCGGCTGGTGCGCACGGCCCGGGAGCTGCTCGCGCCCTCGCCGCAGCATCCGTCGCCGACCGGGCTCGGGCCGACCGTGCGGGAGGCGACGGCCGGGATGTCGCCGGGGCGGCTCCAGGAGATCCTGGCCGCCGCCGGGCTGCCCTCGACCCATGACCCGGTGTCGGCGGTGGCCGCGCTGACCGGGCTGTTCACCGACCGTACGCGGATGGCGGCGCTGCTCGCCGACGCGCCCGCGGACGCCCGCGAGGTGCTGTCCCGGCTGGTGTGGGGGCCGCCGTACGGGCAGGTCACCCACGACCCGGCGGCCCATCTGCGCTGGCTGCTGGACCGGGGGCTGCTGCTGCCGACCGCGCCCGGCACGGTGGTGCTGCCCCGCGAGGTCGCCCTGCACCTGCGCGCCGGGCGCGCGCACCGCACGCCCGAGCCGGTGGCGCCGCCGGTGACCGCGGCGGCAGCGCACCGCCCCCAGGTGGTGGACGCCACCGCGGCCGGGCAGGCGCTGGCCGCGCTCGCCATGGTCGAGGAGTTGCTGAAGGAGTGGGACGAGGGCGGCCCGGCCGTGTTGCGGGCCGGCGGGCTGAGCGTGCGCGACCTGAAGCGGACGGCGGTCGCCCTGGACGTCTCCGAGCCGGTCGCCGCGTTCTGGGTGGAACTGGCCTACGCCGCCGGGCTGGTGGCCTCCGACGGCGAGGCGGACGAGCGGTACGCGGCGACCCCGGCGTACGACGAGTGGCGGGAGCTGCCCGCCGAGCAGCGGTGGGCGCGGCTCGCCGAGGCGTGGCTGCTGGGGACCCGGACGCCGGGGCTGGTCGGCGGGCGGGACGCCAAGGACCGGACGCTGTCCGCGCTCGGTCCGGGCCTGGACCGCTCGGCGGCCCCGGAGGTACGGCACCGGGTGCTGGCCCTGCTCGCGCGACTGCCCGAAGGCGCGGCCCCCGACACCGAGTCCCTGCTGGCCCGGCTGCGCTGGGAGCGCCCGCTGCGCGGCCCGCGCCGCGACGAGACCGACGACCTACGCACCCGGCTGGCCCACTGGACCCTTCAGGAGGCGGAACTCCTCGGCGTCACCGGCCGGGGCGCCCTGTCCGCGCCGGGGCGGGCGCTGATCGGGGCGGGGCCGGCGGCACCGGAGGAGCCCGCCCCGGAGGACGCCGCCGGGCCCGGCGACAAGCTGCCGGTGCACCGGCACGCGCCGGTCACGCTGCCGGTGCTGTCGCCCGCCGAGCAGGCCGTGGCGACGGCGGCCGCCGCGCGGGTGCTGGGGCCGCTGCTGCCGGAGCCGCTCGATCACGTGCTGCTGCAGGCCGACCTGACGGCGGTGGCGCCGGGGCCGCTGGAGCGGCCGCTGGCGGAGGTGCTGGGCGTGCTCGCGGACGTGGAGTCCAAGGGCGGGGCGACCGTGTACCGGTTCACGCCGGGCTCGGTGCGCCGGGCCCTGGACGCCGGGCGGACCGCCGCCGACCTGCACGCCTTCCTCGCCGCGCACTCCCGGACGCCGGTGCCGCAGCCGTTGACGTACCTGATCGACGACGTGGCGCGGCGGCACGGGCGACTGCGGGTCGGCGCGGCCTCCGCGTACGTGCGCTGCGACGACGACGCGACGCTGGGCGAGATCCTCGCCGACCGGCGGGCCGCCGGACTGGGCCTGCGCCGCCTGGCGCCGACCGTGCTGGCCGCGGGGACCGACCCGGGGACGCTGCTGGACGGGCTGCGCGCGATGGGCTTCGCGCCGGCCGCCGAGTCCGCCCACGGCGATGTGCTGGTCACCCGCGCCGACGCCCGCCGCACCCCGCCGCGCACCGCCCCCGAGCCCGTCCCCGACGGGCCGCCCGCGCCGGACGACGCGCTGCTGGCGGCCGCGATCCGGGCCATCCGGGCCGGTGACCTGGCCGCCACCGCCCCGCGCAAGCCGGGCCCCGGCACCGCCCCGCCGGCCGGGGGCGAGCCGCCGCGCACCGGGGCCGCCGAGACCCTCGCCACCGTGCAGGCCGCCGTGCTGACCGGCGCGTCGCTGTGGATCGGGTACGTGAACGCCGAGGGCGCCGCCACCCAGCGGGTGATCGCCCCGGTCCGGGTCGAGGGCGGCTTCGTCACGGCGTACGACCACACCGCGGACGAGGTGCGCACGTATCCGCTGCACCGGATCACGGGCGTCGCGGAGCTGGCCGACGACGCGGGGTGACGCCCCGGGCGACCGCGGCGGCGGCTCGCGCGTCGTCCCGGGACGGACGCGGCGGAGTACGGGCTGACCGCCGTCGCGGGACCCGGGTGAACAACCTCACTCCGCCCGCACCCCCGTGGCTCACCGCCTCGATCAGGCAGACTGGACGTTTGGCCGAGCCCTCCGGCCGTACGCGAAAGGGTGCCGTCCGTGAATGGTCCGCTGATCGTCCAGTCCGACAAGACACTGCTCCTGGAAGTCGACCACGAGATGGCCGACGCCTGCCGCCGGGCCATCGCGCCCTTCGCCGAGCTGGAGCGGGCGCCGGAGCACATCCACACCTACCGGGTCACCCCGCTCGGCCTGTGGAACGCGCGGGCGGCCGGGCACGACGCCGAGCAGGTGGTGGACGCGCTGGTGGAGTACAGCCGCTACCCGGTGCCGCACGCCCTGCTGGTCGACATCGCCGAGACCATGGACCGCTACGGCCGGCTCACCCTCTCCAAGCACCCGGCGCACGGCCTGGTGCTGACCACCACCGACCGCCCGGTGCTGGAGGAGGTGCTGAAGTCCAAGCGGATCACCCCGCTGGTCGGCGCCCGCATCGACCCCGACACCGTGGCCGTGCACCCCTCCGAGCGCGGCCAGATCAAGCAGACGCTGCTCAAGCTGGGCTGGCCCGCCGAGGACCTCGCCGGGTACGTCGACGGCGAGGCGCACCCGATCGACCTGGCCGAGGACGGGTGGGCGCTGCGCCCGTACCAGAAGCAGGCGGTGGAGAACTTCTGGCACGGCGGGTCCGGGGTGGTCGTGCTGCCCTGCGGCGCGGGCAAGACGCTGGTCGGCGCGGGCGCGATGGCGCAGGCCAGGTCGACCACGCTGATCCTGGTCACCAACACCGTCTCCGCCCGCCAGTGGAAGCACGAGCTGGTCAAGCGGACGAGTCTGACCGAGGACGAGATCGGCGAGTACAGCGGCACCCGCAAGGAGATCCGGCCGGTCACCATCGCCACGTACCAGGTGCTGACCACCCGCCGGAAGGGCGTCTACCCGCACCTGGAGCTGTTCGACTCCCGGGACTGGGGGCTGATCGTCTACGACGAGGTGCACCTGCTGCCCGCGCCGGTCTTCAAGTTCACCGCCGACCTCCAGGCCCGGCGCCGGCTCGGCCTGACCGCGACCCTGGTGCGGGAGGACGGCCGCGAGTCGGACGTGTTCTCCCTGATCGGGCCGAAGCGGTTCGACGCGCCGTGGAAGGAGATCGAGGCGCAGGGCTACATCGCGCCCGCCGACTGCGTGGAGGTACGGGTCAACCTCACCGAGTCGGAGCGGCTGGCGTACGCCACCGCCGAGGCGGAGGAGAAGTACCGCTTCTGCGCCACCACCGCGACCAAGCGGAAGGTGACCGAGGCGATCGTGCGGCGCTTCGCCGGACAGCAGATCCTCGTCATCGGCCAGTACATCGACCAGCTCGACGAACTGGGCGAGCACCTCGGCGCGCCGGTGATCAAGGGCGATACGTCCAACGCGCAGCGGGAGAAGCTGTTCGAGGCGTTCCGGCAGGGCGAGATCAGCGTGCTCGTTGTCTCCAAGGTGGCGAACTTCTCCATCGACCTGCCGGAGGCGACGGTCGCCGTGCAGGTGTCGGGGACGTTCGGCTCCCGGCAGGAGGAGGCGCAGCGGCTCGGCCGGGTGCTGCGGCCCAAGGCGGACGGGCACCAGGCGCACTTCTACTCGGTGGTCGCCCGGGACACCCTCGACCAGGACTTCGCCGCGCACCGGCAGCGGTTCCTGGCGGAGCAGGGGTACGCGTACCGGATCATGGACGCGGACGAGCTGCTGGCGGAGAGCTGACGCGGGGACGGACGACCTGCTGGCGGAGAGCTGACGCGGGGCCGGACGACCTGCCGGCGGAGGGCCGGTCCGGGAATATTCGCTGGCCGGTCCGGCCGCCCCTCCCCTACACTCTCCGCTCTTGCCCGCCTCCCTCGCACGGAGTGCCGCCGACCGGACGGAAACCGGCCGGCCCCCGCAACCGCTGTTCCAGGTCCGCCGGAGGCACCCCCTTGTCCACGCCCGTCCACGACGACCCGCCTGCCGACCCGCTCGCCCGGGAGCGCGCCCACCTCGCCGCGTCCCGTGCCGCGCTGCGCGCGATGCGGGAGGACGTCGAGTCCCTCGACATCTCCGACGTCACCGCGAACTGGGTGAACGCCCAGATCCTGGAGCGGCAGATCGCCGAGCGCGTCAAGGCGCTGGCCGACCTCAGCGACACCCCGCTGTTCTTCGGCCGGCTCGACTACCTGCACGCGCCGGGCGCGGACCGGGCGGAGGGCGCCGAGGGGGAGCGCTTCTACGTCGGGCGGCGGCATGTGCACGACGCGGACGGCGACCCGATGGTCGTCGACTGGCGGGCGCCGGTCTCGCAGCCGTTCTACCGGGCGTCCAAGCAGGACCCGATGGACCTCGCGCTGCGCCGCCGCTTCGGGTACACCGGCGGCGACCTCACCGCGTACGAGGACGAGCACCTCTCCGACCCGGCCGAGGCGGCCACCACCAGCAGGCTGCTCCAGCAGGAGATCGAACGGCCCCGCGTCGGTCCGATGCGCGACATCGTGGCGACCATCCAGCCCGAGCAGGACGAGATCGTCCGCGCCGGGCTGGCCGGTTCGGTGTGCGTGCAGGGCGGCCCCGGCACCGGCAAGACCGCCGTGGGCCTGCACCGGGTCGCCTACCTGCTGTACGCGCACCGCGAGCGGCTGGCCCGGGCCGGCACGCTGGTGATCGGCCCGAACCGGTCCTTCCTGCACTACATCGAGCAGGTCCTGCCGGCCCTGGGCGAGCTGACCGTGCGGCAGGCCACCGTCGACGACCTGGTCGCCCACGTCGAGGTCCGGGGCACGGACGACGCGGTGGCGGCGACCGTCAAGGGCGACGCGCGGATGGCCCGGGTGCTGCGCCGGGCGCTGTACTCGCACGTGACCATGCCCACCGAACCGGTCGTGGTGGTGCGCGGCTCCCGCCGCTGGCGGGTCCCGGCGTACGAGCTGGAGGAGGTCGTACGGGAGCTGCTGGACCGGGGCATCCGGTACGGCGCCGCCCGGGAGGCGCTGCCGCAGCGGATCGCGCACGCCGTGCTGGTGCAGATGGAACGGGCCGGTGAGGCCCCCGACGACCGGGTGCAGAACGCGGTGGCCCGCAACGCGGCGGTCAAGGCGGCCGTCAAGGCGGTCTGGCCGGCCGTCGACCCGGCCAAGCTGGTGCTGAGGCTGCTGACCGACGCCGACTTCCTCGCCGAGCACGCGGCCGGACTGCTCGACGAGGAGGAGCAGAAAGCGATCCTGTGGGCGAAGCCGGTCCGGTCGGTGAAGTCCGCGCGCTGGTCGGCGGCGGACGCGGTGCTGATCGACGAGGCCACCGACCTGATCGAGCGCACCCACTCGCTCGGGCACGTCGTCCTCGACGAGGCGCAGGACCTCTCCCCCATGCAGTACCGGGCGGTGGGCCGGCGCTGCACCACCGGCTCGGTGACCGTCCTCGGCGACCTCGCGCAGGGCACCACGCCCTGGGCGACCCGGAGCTGGGCGGAGGCGCTGGCCCACCTCGGCAAGGAGGACGCGGTGGTCGAGGAGCTGACGGCCGGTTTCCGGGTGCCGACCGACGTCATCGCGTACGCGTCCCGGCTGCTGCCGTCCATCGCGCCGGGGCTGACGCCGGTGGCGTCGATCCGCGAGAACCCGGGGTTCTTCGAGATCCGGGACGCCGCCGGCACCGGGGACGTGGTGGCCGCGTGCCGGGAGCTGCTGGCCCGGGAGGGCTCCCTCGGCCTGATCGCGGCGGACGCGCGGCTTCCGGAGCTGTCCCGGGCGCTGACGGAGGCGGGACTGACGCACCTCTCGCCGGGCGAGGAGACGACCCGGGAGACCCGGCTGACCCTGGTGCCGGCGTCCCTGGCGAAGGGCCTGGAGTACGACTACGTGGTGCTCGACGAGCCCCGCGCGATCGTCGACGGCGAGCCGGACGAACGCACGGGGCTGCGGCGGCTGTACGTCTGCCTGACCCGAGCGGTGTCGGGCCTGATCGTGGCGCATACGGCCCCGCTGCCGGAGCAGTTGGCGTAAGGGCGGGGCGTTGCCCGGCGGCCGGGGTCAGGCGTCCAGCACCCGGCGCCACCGCGCCACCGCGTCCGCCGACACCGGCCCGTCCCACCCCCGGGGGCGGGCCGCGCCGCCGATGTGGAAGGCGTCGATGCCCGCCGCGAGCAGGTCGGGCACGTGGTCCAGGGTGAGCCCGCCGCCGACCAGGAGCTGCTGGCCGTACCCCGGCTCACCGCGCCGCCCCGCCTCCGCGCACAGCACCGGCAGCCCCTCGGTCACGCCGCCGGCCGCCCCGGCCGTGAGGTAGGTGTCCAGGCCGGGCAGGTCGGCGAGCTGCTTGCGCAGGGCGTCGCGGTCGGCGGCCCGGTCGATGGCCCGGTGGAAGGTGAAGCGGCAGCCCTCCAGCACCCCGGCCAGCTTCTCCACGGCGGCCAGGTCGACCTGCCCGTCCGCGTCGAGGAACCCGAGCACGAACTGGTCGACGCCCGCCTCCCGCAGTTCCTCCGCGACCCGCACGAGCCGCTCCACGTCCCCGGCGGCGAACCCGTCCGCCAGCCGCAGCATCACCCGTACGTCGATGTCGACGGCGGCGCGGACGGCGGCGACGGTCGCGACCGGCGGGGTGAGCCCGTCGGCGGCCATGTCGGTGACCAGTTCGAGGCGGTCCGCGCCTCCGGCCCGGGCGGCGACCGCGTCCTCGACGTCGAGGGCGATCACCTCCAGGACTGCACGCTTGCTCATGGGGCCCCATTCGTCGGCGGCTCTACAGGTCTAGTCCAATCCAACCCTACGCCCCGGGCCCGGCGCGAGACCGCTCATGCTCGGCCGAAGATGTTCAGCTCTTGTTCGGCCACTCCGGCCAGCTCGTACGCCGCCCCGTCGACCGGCCGCCCGGCGTAGAGCCGCAGCAGCGTCGGCGCGTCGCCGATGAACCGTCCCGGGGGCCGCTCCCCGGTCGCCCCGCCCAGTTTCAGCGGCTCGTCCACGTCGTCGAGGTCGGCGTGGAGCGGCACGTGCCCGCGGTTCCGGGTGACCTCGGCCAGCAGCGCCAGTGCCTGGGGCAGCCCGGGCCCCGCGTACGCCCCCGGCTCACCGAGGGCGGCGCGCACGTCCCCGGCGTGCACCCACTCGCCGAGCGCGAGCTGATCCAGGGCGCCGTCCGCCCGCGCGATCACCGGTCCGGCCTCGGTCATGCCGCGCTCCAGCTCGTCCAGGACCCGGGCGATCGGCCAGTCGGCGCGCTCGGCGATGTCGCGCTCGTTGGACTCGGGCGAGAAGACGCCCGGTTCCAAGCGGTTCTCCACCACGCGGGTCAACGCGGCCGAGCAGTGCGCCAGCACGTCCCGCACGCTCCACCCCGGACACACCCGCACCGCCCGCGCGAACTCCCCGTCCCCCCGGGCCCGCAGCCACGGCACCAGCGCGTCCCGCTCCACGACCAGCAACCGCCCGGGCAGCTCGGGATCACGTACGTCATGCACATCAGCAGGAGTCGTCATGCGTCCCACGCTAGGGGGCGCGGCGCCCGGCGCGGGAGAATGGCGGCATGGCCGATCTCGAAGCGCTGCGTGTTCGTTTTGTCCGTGCTCTGGAGGGGGTGCGGGCGGGCGGGCCCGATGCGGGGGCGTATGCCGACCATCTGCTGGCGCGGTGGGGGGAGCCGCAGCGGCGGTATCACACCGTCGCGCATCTCGCGGCGGTGCTGGAGCACGTGGACACGCTGGCGGAGTACGCCGCCGATCCGGACGTCGTACGGCTGGCGGCCTGGTTCCACGACGCCGTGTATCTGCCCGAGCGGTCGGAGAACGAGGAGCGGTCGGCGCGGCTGGCCGAGCGGGCGCTCGGGGAGGCCGGGGTGGCGGCGGAGAAGGTCGCCGAGGTGGCGCGGCTGGTGCGGCTCACCGTCTCGCACGACCCGGCCGACGACGACCCGGACGGCCAGGTGCTGTGCGACGCCGACCTGGCGGTGCTGGCGTCGCCGCCGGCCGGGTACGCCGCCTACGCCACCGCCGTCCGGCAGGAGTACCACTTCGTGCCGGACGACGCCTTCCGCGCGGGCCGCGCGGCCGTGCTGCGGCAACTGCTCGGCCTGCCGCGGCTGTTCCGGACGCCGTACGGGCGGCGGGAGTGGGAGGCGACCGCCCGGTACAACCTCCGCGCGGAGCTGGAAATGCTGTCGCCGGACCCCGCCCCGGGGCCGTAACCTGCCCGCCATGCGGAACATGGGCGGGGAACGGGTGGAAGAGGCCGTGGCGTGCGCCGTCGCGGCACTGCGGCAGGTCACGGACCGGGACTGGGCGGAGGTACGGGCGGCCGGCCTGGAGTGGAGCTGCCGGGAGACGGCCGTCCACATCACCGGCGCCTACCTCAGATACGCCGGCCAGCTCGCCGGACGGGCCGACGGGTACCGCCTCCCCATCGCGCTGAGGCTGGACGAGGGCAGCTCCGACGAGGACGTCGTGCGGGTCATCGAGGCGATGGGCGCCCTGCTCGCCGCCACCGTGCGCAGCACGCCCCGCGAGGTCCGCGCCTACCATGTGTTCCCCTTCCACAGCGCCGACCGCGACGGCTTCGCCGCGATGGCCGTCACCGAGGTGCTGCTGCACACGTACGACATCACCCGGGCGCTGGGGGTCCGGTTCGAGCCGTCCGCCGAGCTGTGCACGTACGCGCTGACGCGGATCTTCCCCGCCGTCCGGCCCGCCGCCGACCCCTGGGCGACCCTGCTCTGGGCGACCGGACGCGGCGAGCTGCCCGGCCGGGCCCCGGTGACCGAGTGGACCTGGACCAACAACCCGGTGATCCGGGCCGAGCGGCTCACCCTGGAGGGCGTCACGCCCGCCGCCGCGGCCGACCTGTCCGTGGGCGGCGACGGCGGCTTCGTCTGGGCCGGGGGCGAGCCGTGCGAGGGCACCCGGGAGGCCGCCGGGATGCTGCTCAAGGCGTACGAGGGGGGCGTGCACCGGGCGGAGTGGGGCGTGTTCGCGCTGGTGCGCCGGGAGGACGGGCACGCGGTCGGCGCCATGGGCTTCCACGGCGCGCCGGACGAGCAGGGCAGCGTCGAGGTCGGCTACGACCTGGTCGAGGCGGCCCGCGGCCAGGGGTACGCCACGGAGGCGCTGCGCGCCCTGTCGGCGTGGGCGCTGGACCGCGCGGAGGTCACCCGGGTCTTCGCCGCCGTCGACCCGGACAACACGGCCTCGCAGGCGGTCCTCGAACGGGCCGGTTTCCGCCGGGTCCCGGACGAGGACGGGGAGCGCCTCGGCTACGAACTGCGCGGCTGACGTGCGGGGCCGGTGGTCCGACCGACGGCCCGGGCGGCGGTCCCGCTGATGATGCCCCGGCCGACCGCCCGGCCGGCGGGCCCCCGCCGCCGACCCGTCAACCGACCGGCCCGCTCCCCGGACCCCCGGCCCACCGCTTGGGCCGGCGCAGCCCCGCCGCGTGCAGCAGGCGTACCACCTCGCGGCTGCTGACCTCCCGCGCCCCGGCGCGGACCGCGTCGGCGTACCGGTGTGCGGGGATGTCGTAGTGGTCGCGTTCGAAGGCGCGGCGGGGCACGCCGAGCCGGTCGGCGAAGGCGTGCAGTTCGGCGAAGGAGGCGTCGCTGACCAGGTGGGACCACATGCGGCCGTGGCCGGGCCAGGCCGGCGGGTCGATGTAGACGGTCACGAGGGGCCCCCGCCGGTGGCCGCGCCCAGCGAGCCGACCGGCGCGACCTTCACTCCGGCCGCGGAGCAGACCCAGTGCGGGTCGGGACCCAGTTCCGGTTCGACGTCCAGGGCGTGCGGGTCGCCCGAGCCGCAGACCGGGCAGAGCGGCCAGCGGCCGTACCGCTCCAGCAGCGCGTCCTGCACGTCCTGCGCGACCAGGCCCGCCACGAACGGGGCCCCGTCGGGCCACTGCTCGACCCACCAGCGCCGCCGCACCACGGCGTCCTCGACGAGCGAGACGACGTCCGCCTCGGCGACCTGACCGGCGACCAGGTCGGCGAGGACCAGGGCGCGGGCGGCGTGCAGCGCCTGCTCCAGGGGGCTGATGGGGTCCATGCACCCATTGTGCGCACTCTTGACCCGAGCACCGAACCGAAAATATCTTTCACCAGTGACCGAGGACGTGAAGGAAACTTTCGCCCCGTCGGCGCCGAGCCCCGCGCCCGGCCCCGCGCCCGCCGCGCTCGCCGCCAAGGTGCGCACGCTGGGGCCGTCGATGACGCGGTCCATGCAGCGGGTCGCCGAGGCCGTGGCCGGCGACCCGGCCGGCTGCGCGGCCCTCACGGTCACCGGCCTCGCCGAACTCACCGGCACCAGCGAGGCCACCGTCGTCCGCACCGCCCGGCTGCTCGGCTACCCCGGCTACCGCGACCTGCGGCTGGCCCTGGCCGGGCTCGCCGCCCAGCAGCAGTCCGGCCGGGCGCCCGCCATCACCACCGACATCGCGGTGGACGACCCGCTCGCCGACGTGGTCGCCAAGCTCGCCTACGACGAGCAGCAGACCCTCGCCGACACCGCCGCCGGCCTCGACACCGCCCAGCTCGGCGCGGCGGTCACCGCGCTCGCCGGAGCGCGGCGCATCGACGTGTACGGCATCGGGGCGTCGGGGCTGGTCGCCCAGGACCTCACGCAGAAGCTGCTGCGCATCGGGCTGATCGCGCACGCGCACAGCGACCCGCACCTCGCCGTCACCAACGCGGTGCAACTGCGGGCCGGGGACGTGGCCATCGCCATCACCCACTCCGGGTCGACGGGGGACGTCATCGAACCGCTGCGGGTCGCCTTCGACCGCGGCGCGACGACGGTCGCGGTGACCGGGCGGCCGGACGGGGCGGTGACGCAGTACGCCGACCACGTGCTGACCACGGCCACGTCCCGGGAGAGCGAGCTGCGGCCGGCCGCGATGTCGTCGCGGACCAGCCAATTGCTGGTGGTGGACTGCCTGTTCGTGGGGGTGGCGCAGCGGACGTACGAATCGGCCGCGCCCGCGCTCTCGGCCTCGTACGAGGCGCTGGCCCATCGGCACGGGGCACGGCCGTAGGGGTCGCTCGCGCAGTTCCCCGCGCCCCTCGGGGCGCACCACAGGCACCGAAGCGAAAAGGTTCCCAGCATGGTTTCCACCCCCCGCCCCGGCGATCTCCGTACGCAGCTCGACGGTCTGGCCACCGAAGCCTTCCGGCCCGAACTCGCCGAGATCGACCAACTGGACACGCTCGACATCGCGCGGCTGATGAACCGGGAGGACGCCACGGTGGCCGCCGCCGTGGCGGCGCGGCTGCCGGAGATCGCGCGGGCCGTGGACGCCATCGCGGTACGGATGGGGCACGGGGGACGGCTGATCTACGCCGGGGCCGGGACCGCCGGGCGGCTGGGGGTGCTGGACGCCTCCGAGTGCCCGCCGACGTTCAACACCGCGCCGGGGCAGGTCGTCGGGCTGATCGCGGGCGGACCGGGGGCCGTGGTGACCTCGGTGGAGGGCGCCGAGGACTCCGCCGAGCTGGCCCGCGCCGACCTGGACGCCCTCGGCGTCACCGCCGACGACACGGTGGTCGGCGTCTCCGCCTCCGGCCGCACCCCGTACGCGGTCGGCGCCGTCGAGCACGCGCGGGCGCTGGGCGCGCTGACCGTCGGCCTGGCGGGCAACGCGGGCAGCGCCCTGGCCGCCGCCGCCGACCACGGCATCGAGGTGGTCACCGGGCCCGAACTGCTCACCGGCTCGACCCGGCTGAAGGCGGGCACCGCGCAGAAGCTGGTGCTCAACATGGTCTCGACGATCACGATGATCCGGCTCGGCAAGACGTACGGGAACCTGATGGTCGACGTCCGGGCCTCCAACGAGAAGCTGCGCGCCCGGTCCCGGCGGATCGTCGCCCTGGCCACCGGCGCCGACGACAAGGCGATCGAACGCGCCCTGGACGCCACCGGCGGCGAGGTCAAGCACGCCATCCTGGTGCTCCTCGCCGACGTGGACGGCCCGACGGCCGCCCGCCTTCTGGAGGACTCCGGCGGCAAGCTGCGTGCCGCGCTGGCCGCGGCGGCGGGCTGAGCCGCAGGCTCGGGGGGTGCACCAGGACCCCCGCGCCACCGCCACCGCGATCCTCCCGCTGGTCGGCGGGCCCGCCAACGTCGTCTCCGCCGCCCACTGCGTGACCCGGCTCCGCCTCGGCCTCGCCGACCGCTCCCGGGTGAGGGAGGCCGCGCTGCGGGCGCTGCCCGGGGTGCTCGGGATCGTCGAGGACGGCACGTCGTACCAGATCGTGCTGGGGCCGGGGGTGGTCGGGCGGGTCGCCGAGGAGTTCGACACGCTGCTCGCCCCCGCGGGCGGCGCGGCCGAGCTGGCGGCGCGCGGCGCGGAGCTGCGGGCGGCGAACCGGCGGCGCAACGCCACCCCCCTGAAGACCGGCCTGCGCCGCGTCGCCGACGTGTTCGTGCCGCTGATCCCGGCGCTGATCGGCTGCGGCATCCTCGCGGGCGTCGGCGGACTGCTCGCCAACCTCGGGTGGCTGCCCGGGTTCACGCCCGCGCTGACCGTGCTGTCCTCGGCGTTCATGGCGCTGATCGCGGTGTTCGTCGGGCACAACACCGCCAAGGAGTTCGGCGGCACCCCGGTACTGGGCGGCGCGGTCGCGGCCGTCGTGGTCTACCCCGGGGTGGCGAAGGTGAGCGCGTTCGGGGCGGCGCTCGCGCCGGGCCAGGGCGGGGTGCTCGGCGCGCTGGCGGCGGCGCTGCTGGGCACGTACGTCGAGAAGTGGTGCCGCGCCCGGCTGCCCGGCACCCTCGACGTGCTGCTCACCCCCACGCTGACGGTCCTGGTCCCCGGCCTGGTCACGCTGTACGTGCTGATGTACGCGGCCGGTGCCGCCGCCACCGCGCTCGGCACCGCGGCGAGCTGGCTGCTGGCGACCACCGGCGCGGTGGCCGGGCTGCTGCTCGGCGGCCTGTTCCTGCCGCTGGTGATGCTCGGTCTGCACCAGGCGCTGATCCCGCTGCACGCCACGCTGATCGAGCAGCGGGGCCACACCGTCCTGCTGCCGCTGCTGGCGATGGCGGGCGCGGGCCAGGTGGGCGCGGCGGCGGCGGTGTACGTGCGGCTGCGGCACGACACCTCGCTGCGCACCACGATCCGCTCGGCGCTCCCGGCCGGTCTGCTGGGCATCGGCGAACCCCTCATCTACGGGGTCTCCCTGCCGCTGGGCCGGCCCTTCCTCACCGCCTGCGTGGGCGGCGCGGCGGGCGGCGCGTTCGTCGGGCTGTTCGCGATGCTCGGCACCGAGGTCGGCGCCACCGCGATCGGCCCGTCCGGCTGGGCCCTGTTCCCCCTGCTGGCCGGCGGCTCGGGCCCGGCGGCGACGGCCGCGGTCTACGCGGGCGGCCTGCTCACGGGGTACGTGGCCGGCTTCGCGGCGACCTACTGGTTCGGCCGCCTGGAGCCGGACCGCCCGGCGGCACCGCCGCCGCCGTGAGCCCTAAGTGGCCGCCGGTGCCGTGTGCGACGCTGGAGGGCATGAACCACGCCCAGTCGACCGCCCTCGGCCGCGCCCTGCGTCTCCTCGGCGAGCACGGCGAGGCGCTGACCGCCGACAGCCCGGACGCCAAGCTGCACGAGGTCAGGGCCGACCTGCGCCGCGCCCTGGACCTGCTGGAGGAGAGCGTGACCACGGCGGCGCCCAGCACCCGCTGCCCGGAGCACCCGACCGGCCCGGTGGACAGCTCCGCACCCGACCTGTGCCTGCTGTGCGAGACCCGGCGCCGGGCCGCCCGCCGGGCCGCGTACGACGGGGGCCCCCTGCCGCGCTCCGGGCCCGCCGAGCCGGTGCAGACCCGCTACGGGCTGCGCGGGGACCGTCCGCAGCCCCAGCAGCGCTGGCTGCCCGAGGCGTGGAACGGTCAGGCGTGGCAGTTGTGCGGCACCCCCCGCCGGGACCGGCGGGAGGCGGAGCTGTACCTGGCGGCCCAGCGCCGGGGCCCGCGCCCCGCGCCGGCCTACCGGCTGGTGCACGAGTTCACGGACTACGAGGTGCTACGGGTGTGGGGCACCCCGGCCCGCGCCGACGCCGAGCCGCTGCCGTAGGTCGGGTCCGGGCTCAGGCCGCCGGGGCGAGCAGGGGCAGGGCGGTGTACTCGTACCCCTCCCACAGGCGCCGCGCGGCCTGCTCCGGGTACGGCACCACCGCCGGGTCGGCGTCCAGGACCTGGACGAGCCGCTGCTCGGTGTCGTACGCGGGCCAGCCGGGGTCGCCGGTGCGGGCGAACGCCGTCCAGGACGCCCGGAACCGGGCGGACAGCGCCCGTGCCTCGGGGGACGGTTCCGCGGCGTCGAAGAGCAGCAGGCCGAGGTCGGCGCCGAAGGTGCCGAACAGCAGCGGCAGGTCCAGCGCGTGGCAGGCGCCGAGCGCGCCGCCGGCGCCCGGCGCGGACCAGGTCAGCTCGTAGGCGTGGGCCCGGCCGCCGCCCGCCAGGTGCGCCTCGGCCAGCCGCATCGTCGGCTCGGCGAACAGCCAGTCGGTCTGCACCCGTTCGTACAGCTCGGCGGCGGACGCGCCGGGGTAGGCGGCGCGGTAGGCGGCCGCCCCGTCCGGGCCGGGGCCGAAGATCCGCAGGGCGGAGGCCGCCCGCTCCTCGTCGATCTTCCCCAACTGCCCGGCCAGGGCGAGGAAGAGCCGGAACTCGTGCCGGTTGTGGCCGGCCACCAGGTCCACCCCGGCGGACGCCCCCTCCGCGAGCGCCTGCCAGGGCAGGGCGGGCAGCACCTCGCCGTCGACGACGGGCGAGTACGGGGTGACCGTGGGCGCGACCCGCCCCCACCGGTCGGTGTAGCCGCGCATCTTGGCGGTCAGCGCCTGCCCGGCGGCCACCAGACGGCCGGGCGGCACGGCCGCGAGGTCCTCGGCGGTGGGCTTGCGGCCCGCCTCGGCGGCCAGCGCCCCGGCGATGTCCCGGGCGAGCGCGTCGGAGAAGAAGGTCCCGGGCACGCTCTGCGCGACGGCCCGCCGGAACAGCCCGGCCGCCCTCGGCATCGCCAGCAGCGCCGCGATCGAACCGGCGCCCGCGGACTCGCCGAACACGGTGACCTGCTCCGGGTCGCCGCCGAACCCGGTGATGTTGTCCCGGACCCACTTCAGGGCGGCGACCTGGTCGAGCAGGGCCCGGTTGGCGGGGGTGCCCTCGATCCGGGCGAACCCCTCCATGCCGACGCGGTAGTTGAGGGAGACGACGACCAGGTCGCCGTCGGCGGCTATCCGCCGGGCGTCGTAGCCGGGGTTGCCGCTGTGGCCCATCTTGTAGGCGCCGCCGTATATCCACACCATCACCGGGCGGCGCGCGGCCGGGTCCGGCTCCGGGGTCCAGACGTTGACGGTCAGCCAGTCGTCGGCGCCGGGCCCCTCGGCCGTCGGGGACGGCACGCCCGGGCCCAGGTCCTGCGGGGGCGGCGGCCCGAAGGCGTACGCCTCCCGGGTGCCGTCCCAGCGCCGGGGCGGGCGGGGGGCGGCGAAGCGGGCCGCGCCGACGGGCGGTTCGGCGAAGGGGATGCCGCGGAAGACGGCCAGACCGTCCTCCCGGCGTCCCCGTACCGCACCGGCGGCGGTGCGCACCACGGGCTCCGGGGCCTCGGACCGGGTCATCGATCACTCCTCACTGGTTGCCGCTGGACGTACGCCAGTTGGTGATCTGTCGGACCCTACGCCGTGGTGCGCGAGCGGCTCAGCTCAGGGTCTTCAGCGCCGCCGGGTCGAACGCCGCCAGCTCGTCGAAGCGGCCGGCCAGCACCTTCTTCGCCCACTCGGGGTCCTGGAGCAGGGCGCGGCCCACGGCGACCAGGTCGAACTCCTCGCGCTCCAGCCTGTCCAGCAGGTCGCCGAGGTCGGCGACGGCCGAGCCCTGGCCCTGGAACGCCTTGCCGAACTCGCCGTCCAGGCCCACCGAGCCGACGGTGATGACGGGCTTGCCGGTGAGCTTCTTCGTCCAGCCCGCGAGGTTGAGGTCGGAGCCGTCGAACTCGGGGCGCCAGTAGCGGCGGGTGGAGGCGTGGAAGGCGTCCACCCCGGCCGCGGCGAGCGGGGCGAGGAGGGCGTCCAGCTCCTCCGGGGTCTCGGCGAGGCGGGCGTCGTAGGCGTCCATCTTCCACTGCGAGAAGCGGAAGATCACCGGGAAGGCGGCGGAGACCCGCTCCCGGACGGCCGCGACGATCTCCGCGGCGAACCGGGTACGGGCGACGAGGTCGCCGCCGTAGGCGTCGGTCCGGCGGTTGGTGCCGGCCCACAGGAACTGGTCGACGAGGTAGCCGTGGGCGCCGTGGATCTCCACGCCGTCGAAGCCGATGCGCTCGGCGTCGGCGGCGGCCTGCGCGAACGCGGCGACCACGGCGTCGATGTCCTGCTGGGTCATCGCCTTGCCGGTGGGCTCCGCGGCGCCGATCCGCAGGCCGGAGGGGCCGACGGCCGGGGCCTCGGGGAAGGGCGGCTCGCCCTGGCTGCGGACCATGCCGATGTGCCAGAGCTGCGGCACGATGGTGCCGCCGCCCGCGTGCACGGCCTCGGCGACCTTCGCCCAGCCCGCGAGCTGCTCCTCGCCGTGGAACCGGGGCACGCTGTCGCTCTGCCCGGCGGACGGGTGGCCGACGTAGGTGCCCTCGGTGACGATCAGGCCGACACCGGCGGCGGCGCGGCGCCCGTAGTACGCCACCACGTCCTCGCCGGGCACGCCGCCCGGGGAGAACATGCGGGTCATCGGCGCCATCGCGATGCGGTTGGGGACGGTCAGCCCGTTGATCGCGGTGGGGCGGGAGAGGATCTCGGCCGCGCGGGCGGCGGTGTCGGGGGAGGTGGCGGTCACGTGGGGGACTCCTCGCAGAAGGTGGGGGTACCGGTCGGTATGTGCATACGCATAGACCTTTACGGGGAGTACAACCGGCCTGCCCGCCCCGGTAATCCCGGTCGGCGCCGTGATCCCGGGCGGCGCCGGGAAAACGCCCGAGGGCGGCACCCCCCGGGTTCGCGGGGAGTGCCGCCCTCGGTCGAGGACGTGCGATCGACTCGGAGCCGATCAGAAGTCCATGTCACCGCCCGGCATGCCGCCGCCGGCGGGCGCGGCGGCCTTCTCCGGCTTGTCGGCGATGACGGCCTCGGTGGTGAGGAACAGCGCGGCGATGGAGGCGGCGTTCTGCAGCGCGGAACGGGTCACCTTCGCCGGGTCGATGATGCCCTCGGCGATCATGTCGACGTACTCACCGGTGGCGGCGTTCAGGCCGTGGCCGACCTGGAGGTTGCGGACCTTCTCCACGACGACGCCGCCCTCGAGACCACCGTTGACGGCGATCTGCTTCAGCGGGGCCTCCAGGGCGAGCTTCACGGCGTTGGCGCCGGTCGCCTCGTCACCCTCCAGCTCCAGCTTCTCGAAGACCTGGCTGGCCTGGAGCAGGGCCACGCCACCACCGGCGACGATGCCCTCCTCGACGGCCGCCTTGGCGTTGCGCACGGCGTCCTCGATGCGGTGCTTGCGCTCCTTGAGCTCCACCTCGGTGGCGGCACCGGCCTTGATCACCGCGACGCCGCCCGCGAGCTTGGCCAGGCGCTCCTGGAGCTTCTCGCGGTCGTAGTCCGAGTCGCTGTTCTCGATCTCGGCGCGGATCTGGTTGACGCGGCCGTTGACCTGGTCGGTCGAGCCCGCGCCGTCGACGATGGTGGTCTCGTCCTTGGTGATGACGACCTTGCGGGCGCGGCCCAGGAGGTCCAGGGTCGCGTTCTCCAGCTTGAGGCCGACCTCCTCGGAGATGACCTCGCCGCCGGTGAGGATGGCGATGTCGCCGAGCATGGCCTTGCGGCGGTCGCCGAAGCCCGGGGCCTTAACGGCGACGGACTTGAAGGTGCCGCGGATCTTGTTGACGACCAGGGTCGACAGGGCCTCGCCCTCGACGTCCTCGGCGATGATCAGCAGCGGCTTGCCCGACTGCATGACCTTCTCCAGGAGCGGGAGCAGGTCCTTGACGTTGGAGATCTTGGAGTTGGCGATCAGGATGTACGGGTCGTCGAGGACGGCCTCCATCCGCTCCATGTCGGTGGCGAAGTACGCCGAGATGTAGCCCTTGTCGAAGCGCATACCCTCGGTGAGCTCCAGCTCCAGACCGAAGGTCTGGGACTCCTCGACGGTGATGACGCCTTCCTTGCCGACCTTGTCCATGGCCTCGGCGATCAGCTCGCCGATCTGGGTGTCGGCGGCGGAGATGGAGGCCGTGGAGGCGATCTGCTCCTTGGTCTCGACGTCCTTCGCCTGCTCGAGCAGGGCGGCGGAGACGGCCTCGACGGCCTTCTCGATACCGCGCTTCAGGGCCATCGGGTTGGCGCCGGCGGCGACGTTGCGCAGGCCCTCCTTGACCAGGGCCTGGGCGAGCACGGTCGCCGTGGTCGTACCGTCACCGGCGACGTCGTCCGTCTTCTTGGCGACTTCCTTGACCAGCTCGGCGCCGATCTTCTCGTACGGGTCCTCGAGCTCGATCTCCTTGGCGATGGAGACACCGTCGTTGGTGATCGTGGGCGCGCCCCACTTCTTCTCGAGGACGACGTTGCGGCCCTTGGGGCCGAGCGTCACCTTCACGGCGTCCGCGAGCTGGTTCATGCCGCGCTCGAGGCCGCGCCGCGCCTCCTCGTCGAACGCGATGATCTTGGCCATGTGAAGTGGTCCCTCCAGGACTGGGGGTGATTCCTTCGGACCGCGCCCGCGCCCGCGACGGACGGCTCGCACACCTGTGGTTCCTTGCCCCACCCGGCCTGCGGGCCTCACCGACCCGGTCCTTCGTTGTCACTCTCACCTTCAGAGTGCTAACGCCAATGATTAGCACTCGCCCCTGCCGAGTGCAAGCGGCTACCGCGTTTCGAGCCGGAGCGGACGGGGCCGGGCGAGGGGGCCGGGCATGCCGGAGGGCCCGCACCCCGGCGGGTGCGGGCCCTCGGACAGAAGACCTGCGGTGCGGTCGGTCGCGTGTGTCAGGCAGTGACGCGCACCATGTCGGCCTGCGGGCCCTTCTGGCCCTGCGAGATCTCGAACTCGACCCGCTGGCCTTCTTCAAGGGTGCGGTAACCGTCCATCTGGATCGCGCTGTAGTGGACGAAAACATCCGCACCACCGTCGACCGCGATGAAGCCGTACCCCTTCTCCGCGTTGAACCACTTGACGGTGCCCTGAGCCATGCCTAACTCCCCTATTACTGGCCCTTGCGCAGATCCACACTTCGCGGATCCGGGTCAGATCTCGTCCCCCAACGGTCGGGGACGTGCGCCGGAACGCGTCGACCGCGGCTGAATGTATCTGTCCAACTGCCGTCTGCAACAGGTCAATCGGACGAGAAATCTGGACGCCCGGGGTCCGGAATGTGGCGAGAATTCGCCGTAATTCAGGGCAAGTCGGGCCATGCATAAGGAGCAAAAGCCGCGAAAGGGGCCCGCACTTTGGCTGCATCTAGTCGGGGCGCACGGCAGGAATTCAGGGTTCCCGGCCGACGATCAGCACCGTGTTCCCCAACTCTACCGCGCTCAACCACATTGAATTGCCCCCTCCGCTTCTTCTCGCGGAGGGGGCAATGCGCGGGAACGGCCCGTGACGGTCAGCCGCCGGCGACCGCGGGGATGATGGAAACGCCCGCGCCCTCGGGCGTGGCGGTCTCCAGGCCCTGCTCGAAGCGGACGTCGTCGTCGTTGACGTAGACGTTGACGAACCGGCGCAGCTTGCCCTGGTCGTCCAGGACCCGGGCGGCGATGCCGGTGTGGTTCTTCTCCAGGTCGGCGATGACCTCCCCGAGGGTCGTGCCCTCGGCGCTGACCTCGGCCTTGCCGCCGGTGTAGGTACGCAGGATGGTGGGGATGCGGACAGTGACGCTCACGATGATGAAACCTCCGGAAGGATGTACGTACCTGGGGGCGCGACTACGCCAGGCCGGCCGAACGGAACGACTCCAGGCTCGGCCGGATCGTCGCCGTGAGCCCCGTCCCCGCCACCGCGTCCAGCGTCTTCAGCCCGTCGCCCGTGTTCAGGACGACGGTCGTGAGCGCCGGGTCCAGCACCCCCGCCTCGATGAGCTTGCGGGTGACCCCGACGGTCACCCCGCCGGCCGTCTCCGCGAAGATCCCCTCGGTCCGGGCCAGCAGCTTGATCGCGTCGACGATCTGCCCGTCGGTCACGTCCTCCACCGCCCCGCCGGTGCGGCGCGCGATGTCCAGGACGTAGGGCCCGTCGGCCGGGTTGCCGATCGCGAGGGACTTGGCGATGGTGTCCGGCTTCTGCGGCCGGACCACGTCGTGCCCGGCCTTGTACGCGGTCGACACCGGCGAGCAGCCCTCGGCCTGGGCGCCGAAGATCTTGTACGGCTTGTCCTCGACCAGGCCCAGCTCGATCAGCTCCCGCAGCCCCTTGTCGATCTTCGTGAGCTGGGAGCCGGACGCGATCGGCACCACGAGCTGGTCCGGGAGCCGCCAGCCGAGCTGCTCGCAGATCTCGTACGCGAGGGTCTTGGACCCCTCCGCGTAGTACGGCCGGAGGTTGACGTTGACGAAGCCCCAGCCCTCGCCGGCCGGGTCGCCGATCAGCTCGGAGCAGAAGCGGTTGACGTCGTCGTAGTTGCCCTCGATGCCGACCAGTTCGCCGCCGTAGACCGCGGCCATGACGACCTTGCCCTGCTCCAGGTCGTGCGGGATGAACACGCAGGAGCGCAGTCCGGCCCGGGCGGCGGCGGCGCCGACCGCGCCGGCCAGGTTGCCGGTGGAGGAGCAGGACAGGGTGGTGAAGCCGAAGGCGCGGGCGGCCTCCAGGGCCTGGGCGACGACCCGGTCCTTGAAGGAGTGGGTGGGGTTGCCGGAGTCGTCCTTGACGTACAGACCGCCGGTGACGCCCAGCTCGCGGGCGAGGTTGTCGGCCTTGACCAGCTTGGTCCAGCCCGGGTTCAGGTTGGGCTTTTCGGCGACGTCGGCCGGGACCGGCAGCAGGGGGGCGTAGCGCCAGATGTTCGCGGGGCCCGCTTCGATGCGCCGGCGCAGTTCCTCGGTGTCGTAGGAGGAGTAGTCGTAGGCGATCTCCAGCGGGCCGAAACACTCCTCGCAGGCGAAGACCGGGCCGAGGGGGATACGGTGTCCGCATTCGCGGCAGGAGAGCGCCGCGGCGGGACCGAGGTCCACGGGGGAAGCGGCGGTGTCGGCGGTGGTCGCGACAGTCTGCACAGCCATGTGAGGCGAGGCCCTTTCTCCTCATCTTCCTCACGACGCGTTTCGTCGTGAGACGGATTTGGCACCTTCCCGAGCCGGGAGCCTCGCTGCTTCACGAGTGCCGACTGGAGGGTTGCCGGGGCTTCATCGGGCCGTGTCCCTCTGCCCCTCTGGATGAGCGCTATGTGGTTGTGGAACGCCGGAGACCCCCGACATGCGATGGTCACCCGCGTTGTTCAAGACTGTAACCGAAGGCCAGGACAGTTGAGATAGACGTCCGATGCGCGAGATGGATCACACGTGACCCACGGTGGTCCACCACAGGGAGGAGCCGGGGACCGTGCTGGAAGAAGTCGAGCGCTGGCTGAGCGCCCGCTCCTGGTCCGTGACCGACCGTCCGCTGCACCAGATCATGGCCGCGAAACGGGCCACCGGCCAGTCGGTCAGCGTGGTGCTGCCCGCCCTCAACGAGGAGGAGACCGTCGGCGACATCGTCGCCGTCCTCCGCCACGACCTGATGCGTCAGGTGCCGCTGGTCGACGAGATCGTGGTCGTCGACTCGGGCTCCACCGACCGCACGTCCGAGGTGGCCGCCGCGGCGGGCGCCCGGGTGGTGCACCGCGACCGCATTCTGCCCCGCATCCCGGCCGTGCCCGGCAAGGGCGAGGTGCTGTGGCGCTCGCTGCTGGCCACCGACGGGGACATCGTCTGCTTCGTCGACGCGGACCTGCGGGAGTTCTCCTCCGACTTCGTCTCGGGGATCGTCGGCCCGCTGCTGACCGACCCGGGCGTGGACCTGGTCAAGGCCATGTACGACCGTCCGCTGGGCGCGGCGGCCGGGCAGGGCGGCCGGGTCACCGAGCTGATGGCCCGCCCGCTGCTCAACATGCACTGGCCGCAACTGGCCGGGTTCGTGCAGCCGCTGGGCGGCGAGTACGCGGCCCGCCGCTCGCTGCTGGAGCGGCTGCCGTTCCCGGTCGGCTACGGCGTGGAGCTGGGGATGCTGGTCGACGCCCTGCACCTGGTCGGCCTGGACGCGCTGGCCCAGGTCGACGTGGGGGTGCGCAAGCACCGGCACCAGGACGGGCAGGCGCTCGGCCGGATGGCCGCCGCGATCTACCGCACCGCGCAGTTGCGGCTGGCCCGCGGGCATCTGATCCGCCCCGCGCTGACCCAGTTCGAGCGCGGCGAGAACGGCTTCGAGCCGCGCACCTTCTCGGTCGACACCGAGGAGCGGCCGCCGATGCTGGAGATCGCCGAGTACGCCCGGCGGAAGGTGGCGTGAACGGGTGACGGCGGGCGGGGAACCCACGTTTGAGTTCCGACCGGCCGGGCTAGGTTGAGGCGTATGGCTTCAAGCTTCGGTGCTGCTCAGGTGCTGGTCGCCTCCAATCGGGGACCGGTTTCGTACGAGGTTCGGGAGGACGGTTCGCTGCACGCCAGACGCGGCGGGGGCGGGCTGGTCTCGGGGCTGTCGGCGATCGGGCCGGACGCGGGGGCGCTGTGGGTGTGCTCGGCGCTCGGCGACGGCGACCGGGAGGCGGTGCGGCGCGGGGTCGGCGAGGACGGCGTGCGGATGCTGGACGTCCCGGCGGACGTGCACGCCGACGCGTACAACGGCATCGCCAACTCGGTGCTGTGGTTCGTCCACCACATGCTGTACCAGACCCCGCTGGAGCCGGTCTTCGACGCGGAGTTCCGCCGGCAGTGGGCCTCCTACGAGGCGTTCAACCGGGCCTTCGCCGAGGCGCTGGCCCAGGAGGCCGCCGAGGGCGCGGCCGTGCTGGTGCAGGACTACCACCTGACGCTGGTGCCGGGGATGCTCCGGGAGCTCCGCCCCGACCTGCGGATCGCGCACTTCTCGCACACGCCGTGGGCGCCGGTGGAGTACTTCCGGATGCTGCCGGACGACATCGCCGAGCAGGTGCTGCGCGGGATGCTGGGCGCGGACCGGCTCGGGTTCCTCACCCGGCGGTGGGCCGACGCGTTCACCGCCTGCTGCGACGCCCTGGTCGGCGGGCTCGGGCAGACCCGGGTGGGGGTGCACGGGCTGGGCGCGGACGCCGACTTCCTGCGCCAGCGGTCGCACGAGGCGGACGTGGACGAGCGGATGGCGGCGCTGCGCGAAGAGGTCGGCGAGGGGCGCCGGACCATCGTCCGGGTGGACCGCACCGAGCTGTCCAAGAACATCGTGCGCGGGCTGCTGGCCTACCGGCAGTTGCTGGCCGACCGGCCGGAGTGGCGCGAGCGGGTGGTGCACGTGGCGTTCGCCTACCCCTCGCGGCAGGACCTCGCGGTGTACCGGGAGTACACGGCGCAGGTGCAGCGGGTCGCCGAGGAGATCAACGCCGAGTACGGGACGCCGGGCTGGACGCCGGTCGTGCTGCACGTCAAGGACGACTTCGCGCGGTCGCTGGCCGCGTACCGGATGGCGGACGTGGCGCTGGTCAACCCGGTGCGGGACGGGATGAACCTGGTCGCCAAGGAGGTGCCGGTCGTCTCCGACGAGGGGTGCGCGCTGGTGCTGTCCCGGGAGGCCGGGGCGTTCGAGGAGCTGGGCGAGTACGCGGTCGTCGTCAATCCGTACGACGTGGTGGGCACCGCCGAGGCGCTGCACCGGGCGCTGTCGATGCCGGCGGGCGAGCGCGCCGACCGGACGAAGAAGCTGGCCGCCGCCGCGACCGCGCTGCCGCCGGCCCGGTGGTTCCTGGAGCAGTTGGACGCACTGCGCGGCTGACGCGGTCGCCTGCGGCGGGCGCCTGCCCCGGGCGCCGGACGTGAGGCGCCTGACGCGGGAGGCGGGGCCGGGCTCGGGGTCGGGCTCCGACGGCAGGACCAGGCTCCGGGCTCGGGCTCCGGGCTCGGGCTCCGGGCTCCGGGCTCCGGGCTCCGGGCTCCGGGCTCCGACGACGGGACCGGACCGGGCGGCGGGACCGCGCTCCGACGACGGGACCGGACCGGACGGCAGGACCGCGCTCCGACGACGGGACCGGACCGGACGGCGGGACCGCGCTCCGACGGCAGAACCAGGCTCCGGCGGCGGCGCCCCGCCCGGTCCGCACCGGGTGGGGCGCCGCCGCCTTGTGGGCCGTTCTCTCAGGCCAGTCGCCGGGCCAGGGCGCGCAGCAGGGCGACCACGCCCGCCGGGCCGGCCACCTCGACGTCCGCGCGCTCGCGCAGCTCCGTCACCTCGTCGCTGCCGCTGCACACCAGCAGGCCGGGGACGCCCTCGGCGCGCAGGGCGTCGACGGCGGCGTAGGCGGGCAGGTCGCCGAGGTCGTCGCCGGCGTAGAGGACCGGGCCGGCTCCGGTGGCCCGCACGTGCTCGCGCAGGGCGACGCCCTTGTCCATGCCGGGCGGACGGAGTTCGAGGACCAGCCGGCCCGGCTCCACGATCAGGCCGTGCCGGGCCGCGAGGTCGGTGAGCGGGCCGCGCAGGGCCTCGAAGGCGGCCCCCGGGTCGGCGGCCCGCCGGGTGTGCACGGCGACCGAGCGGCCCTTGTCCTCGACGGCCGTGCCGGGACCGGGCGCGACCCGGTCGAGGAGGGCGGGGAGTTCGGCGCGGACGGCGGCGACGCCGGGGTGCGCGGCGGGGGCGGTGACGGTGCCGGTGACGGCGTCCCAGCGTTCGGCGCCGTAGTGGCCGAGGACGACCAGGTGCTCCAGGCCGGGCACGTCCGCGAAGCCGCCGTGGCGGACGGCGACCTCGGCCGGGCGGCCGGTGATCACCGCGACGGAGGCGACCTTCGGGGCGAGCGCGGCCAGCGCGGCTACGGCGTCCGGGTGGGCGCGGGCCTGGTCGGGGTCGGGCACGATGTCGGCGAGGGTGCCGTCGAAGTCGAGCGCGACGACCGCCCGGCGGGGGTCGGCGAGGAGCGCGTCCAGCCCCTCGCGCCCGGCCCGCGTGGCGGGCGACGGCAGGTGGTCCGGCTGGTCGGGGGTTACGTCGGTGTGGCTGCCCATGCCGCGAACCTATCCCGCGAACCGGATCACACGCCTGACAGCACGCGCCCGCCGACGCCGCCCCGGCCCGCCCCGCGCCCTTTTCACCGCTCCGCCCGCCGTGCCTCGCGGACGCGGCGCAGGCGGTTGACCGTCACCGGGTCGGCGGCCAGGGCGCGGGGGTCGTCGAGGAGGGCGTCGAGGAGCTGGTAGTAGCGGACGGGGGCCAGGCCCAGTTCCTCGCGGATGGCGCGTTCCTTGGCGCCGGGGCCGGGGAAGCCGCGGCGCTCCAGCGCGAGGATGTCCCGCTCCCGCGCGCCGAGTCCCTGGTCGTGTCGCTCTGGGTCCATGCCCGGCACCGTAGCGCCCGGCACCGACAGCCGGTGCCGGGCGGTGGCTCTCACGCGGCGCTGTCCGCCCGTACCGCCGTGGCCTGCAGCTCCTCCAGGACCGTCCGCGGGTCGCCGCCGGTGGCGACCGCCTCGCCGATCCGCTTCTTGATCTCCGCGCTGACCGTGGCCCAGGAGGTCTCGCCGACCGGGTACAGCTCGGAGAGGAGCAACTGGTCCAGGAACGGCTTGAGCTTCTTGTCCTCCTCGGCGGTGCTCATCGCCTCGGACGCGGAGGTGGTCACCGGCAGCAGGTCGTAGCGGCGGGAGAAGTCCAGGACCTGGTCGTCGGCGTAGACGAAGTCGAGGAAGTCGCCGATCTGCTCCTGGTGGCCGTTCTGCTTGAAGGCCGCCATCCAGTCGGCGACGCCGAGCGTGTTGGGGCTGGCGCCGTCCGCACCGGGGGTGGGGACCATGCCGTACTTGACGCCCTTCTTCTCGGCCATCGCCATCAGCGACGGGTGGCCGTTGAGCATGCCGACGTCACCGGCGGCGAACGCGGCGAAGGCGGCCGCGCGGTTGAGCTTGCCGGGGGCGACCGGGCCGGTGAGGTCCTTGCCGACCAGTTCGTCCTTGAGCCAGGTGAAGGTGTCGACGTTCTGCGCCGAGTCGATGGTGTAGGTGCCGGAGACGTCGGTGTAGCCGCCCCCGCCGCTCAGCAGCCACTGCATCGTCTCGGCCTGCGCCTCCTCGGGGCCCAGCGGCAGGGCGTACGGGTACTTCACGCCCTCCGCCTTCAGCGCCTCGGCCGCGGCGGCCAGGTCGTCCCAGCTCTTGGGCGGGGTGAGGCCGGCCTGGGCGAAGAGGGTCTTGTTGTAGAACAGCACGCGCGTGGAGGCCGCGAACGGCATCCCGTACTGCACCCCCTTGACCTGCCCGGCGGCGGCCAACTGGGGCACGAAGTCGGCCTGAACGGGGATGGAGAGCAGGTCGTCGGCCCGGTAGAGCAGGTCCTTGGCCGCGTAGTCGGAGTAGGCGCCGATCTGCGCCAGGTCGGGCGCCTCGCCGGCGTCGACCAGCTCGCGGACCTTGCGGTCGACGTCGTTCCACGAGTACACGGTCACGTCCACGCGCACATCGGGGTGCTTCGCCTCGTAGGCGTCGACCACGTCGTCCCAGTAGTGCCGGGAGCTGTTGGCCTCGGTGTCGCCGTAGTCGGCGGCGACCAGCTTCAGGGTCACCTCGCCGGAGCCGCCGGTGATCCCGCAGCCGCCGAGGACCGCCGTCATGACCAGTGCGGACGCCACCGCGATCGTTCCTGTCCTGCCCCGTCGCACTTGTTCCTGCCCCGCCCTGCTGAAGATGTCGTTCCGGTTGTTCGGTTAACGGATCAAGGTCTACACCACGCGAGTGGACTAGACCTCTTGCGGGTCGACGGGCCACACTGTCCCCGTGAGACACGTCATCGCCCTCGATGTGGGCGGCACCGGGATGAAGGCCGCCCTGGCCGGGCCGGGGGGCGAGCTGCTGCACCACGCCCGCCGGGCCACCGGCCGGGACCGCGGACCCGAGGCCGTCGTCGACGGCATCCTGGAGTTCGCCGCCGAACTGGCCGCGCTGGGCGCCGACCGGTTCGGCGAGCCCCCCGCCGCGGCCGGCCTCGCCGTCCCCGGCATCGTCGACGAGGCCCGCGGCACCGCCGTGTACTCCGCCAACCTGGGCTGGCGGGACGTCCCGCTGCGCGCCCTGCTGAGCGAGCGGCTCGGCGGCGTGCCCGTCGCCCTCGGTCACGACGTGCGCACCGGCGGGCTCGCCGAGGGCCGGGTCGGCGCCGGGCGGGGCACCGACCGGTTCCTGTTCGTGCCGCTGGGCACCGGCATCGCGGGCGCCATCGGCATCGGCGGCCGGGTGGAGGGCGGCGCCCACGGCTTCGCGGGCGAGATCGGCCACATCGTGGTCCGCCCCGGCGGCACGCCCTGTCCGTGCGGGCAGCGCGGCTGCCTGGAGCGGTACGCCTCCGCCGGCGCGGTCGGCGCGGCCTGGGCGGCGGCCTGCGGGGACCCGGAGGCGGACGCCGCGGACTGCGCCAAGGCCGTGGACTCCGGGGACGTACGGGCCGTCCGGGTGTGGCAGGACGCGGTGGACGCCCTCGCGGACGGCCTGGTCACCGCGCTCACCCTGCTGGACCCCCGGACGCTGATCATCGGTGGCGGCCTCGCCGAAGCGGGGGAAACCTTGTTCACACCGCTGCGGGACGCCGTCCGGCGGCGGGTCACCTTCCAGAGCCTGCCGCCCGTCGTCCCCGCGGCCCTGGGCGACACCGCCGGCTGCCGCGGCGCCGGACTGCTGGCCTGGGATCTCCTCGACACCACGGACCGTACGGAGGAACCGACGTGACGGCTACGCCGCCAGGGGCACAGGACAGCGCCGACCGGGACGGGACCGGGCTGGTCCTCGCCGGTGCCACCGTGGTCCTGCCCACCGGGACCGTCGAGAACGGCCGGGTGGCCGTCGACGGCACCCGGATCGCCGCGACGGCCCCCGAGCACGCCCGGGTCCTCGACGTGAACGGCCACTGGGTGGTCCCCGGCTTCGTGGACCTGCACAACCACGGCGGCGGCGGCGCCTCCTTCGCCGGCGGCACCGCCGAGCAGGTCCTCCAGGGCGTGCACACCCACCGGCTGCACGGCACCACCACGGTCGTCGCCTCCGCGGTCACCGGCGACCTGGACTTCCTCGCCCGGCACGCCGGGATGCTGGCGGAACTGGCCCAGCAGGGCGAGATCGCCGGCATCCACTTCGAGGGGCCGTTCATCTCCCCGTGCCGCAAGGGCGCGCACGACGAGCAACTGCTGCGCGACCCCGACCCGGCCGAGGTCCGCAAGCTGATCGACGCCGCGCACGGCCACGCGCGGATGATGACCCTCGCTACCGAGCTGCCGGGCGGCCTGGACTCCGTACGGCTGCTGGTGGAGCACGGCGTCATCGCGGCGATCGGGCACACCGACGCGACGTACGAGCAGACCGTCGAGGCGATCGACGCGGGCGCCACCGTCGCCACCCACCTGTTCAACGCGATGCCGCCGCTGGGCCACCGCTCCCCCGGCCCGATCACCGCGCTGCTGGAGGACGAGCGGATCACCGTCGAGCTGATCAACGACGGCGTCCATCTGCACCCGGCGGCGCTGCAGTTGGCGTTCCACCACGCGGGGCCGGCCCGGGTGGCGTTCATCACCGACGCGATGGACGCGGCCGGCTTCGGCGACGGCCGCTATCTGCTGGGCCCGCTGGAGGTCGACGTCGAGGACGGGGTGGCGCGGCTGGTGGAGGGCGGCTCGATCGCCGGGTCGACGCTCACCCTGGACCGGGCGCTGAAGCGGGCGGTCACGGTGGACGGGCTGGCCGTCGAGGACGCGGTGGCGGCGCTGTCGGCCAACCCGGCCCGGCTGCTCGGCCTGGCCGACCGGGTCGGCTCGCTGGAGCCGGGCAAGGACGCCGACCTGGTGGTGCTGGACGCCGGTTTCGACGTGGTGGGCGTGATGCGCCGGGGCGCCTGGGTGGTCGAACCCCGACTGGGCTGACCGGTTCCCGGGTCGCGGCCGGGCGTGGCCGACGCGGGACTGGGCCGACCGGCCCGCCGTTTGGCATGATCGTGCCTTCTGGACCCTTGGCACACGCAAGCAGACGGGGGAGGCCGGCCCGGTGATCCTCACGGTGACGCTGAACACCGCTCTCGACATCACCTATCGCGTCCGGAGCCTGACCCCGCACCGCTCGCACCGGGTCACCGAGGTGACCGAGCGGCCGGGCGGCAAGGGCCTCAACGCGGCCCGGGTGCTCGCCGCCCTCGGCCACCGGGTGACGGTCACCGGCTTCACGGGCGGCGCCACCGGGCGCGCGGTGCGGCAGGCGCTCACCGCGGCGCCCGGGGTGGTCGACGCGCTGGTGCCGGTCGGCGGCGCCACCCGGCGCACCGTCGCCGTCGTCGACGACACCACCGGCGACACCACCCAGTTCAACGAGCCGGGCCCGCTGGTCACGCCCGCCGAGTGGGGCGCCTTCCAGGAGGCGTACGAGGAGCTGCTCACCGGTGTCTCGGCGGTGGCCCTGTGCGGCAGCCTGCCGCCGGGCGTGCCGGTGGGCGCCTACGCCGGGCTGGTGCGCGCGGCGCGCGCCGCCGGGGTGCCGGTGCTGCTGGACACCGGCGGGGAGCCGCTGCGCCGGGGGGTGGCCGCCCGGCCGGACCTGATCAAGCCGAACGCGGCGGAGCTGGCCGAGCTGACCGGCGCCCACGAGCCGCTGCGGGCCACCCGGGACGCCCGCCGGCGCGGCGCCCGCTCGGTGGTGGCCTCGCTGGGCGGCGAGGGGCTGCTGGCGGTGACCGAGGAGGGTCGCTGGCGGGCGGTGCCGCCGGCCAAGCTGCGCGGCAACCCGGCGGGCGCCGGTGACTCGGTGGTGGCGGCCCTGCTGTCGGGTCTGGCCGAGCGCCTGCCCTGGCCGGACCGGCTGGCCCGCGCGGTCGCCCTGTCGGCGGCGACGGTCCTGGCCCCCGCGGCCGGCGAGTTCGACCGCGCGGCCTATGCGGACCTGCTGGGCCGGGTGACGGTGACCGCGGAGGCGACGGCGGCGTAAGAGCGGGCCGGGCCTAGCGGGTGACCTGGCCTTCCTTGAGGCTGAGCTGGTCCAGCAGGACGTTGCACTTGTCGCCGTCCTGGCAGGAGATGGTGAGGGTGTTGGTGCCCTTGTTGAGGGTCGGGTAGGCGTAGGTCTCGGTCCAGCCCTTGGCGAAGTCGCCGTCCTCGGCCTTGGTGAAGTTGCCCAGGTTGAGCTTGCTGCCGAAGACCTTGCCGTTGACCGTCAGGGTCATCGACTGGTCCTCGCCGGTGGCGCTGTAGCGGGCGAAGAGGGTGTAGGCGCCGGCCTTGGGGATGCCGTCGACCGTCCAGGTGACCGAGGCGCCCGTCTTGTTCAGGCCGGCGATGTAGGTGCCGCCCTCGGACTGGGCGCCCGCCACGTCGCTGGCCTGCGCGGCGCCGCCGGCGGCCTGGAGGCTCCCGGCGTCGGCGGTGGGCAGGTCGGCCCGCTGCTCGTCGTCGTCGTCGCCGGCGGACGGGCTGGGCTCGCCGCTCTGGCTCTGGGTCGGGGTGGTGCCGGCGCCGGCCTGGTCGCCGCCCTTGTCGTCCTCGTCGCCGCTGCCGGTCATGGCCACGGCGATGCCGATGACGACCGCGGCGACCACCGCGATGGCGCCGATCAGCAGGCCCCTGGTGTTGGGGCCGCGCCGCCCGCCGCCGCGTCCGCCGCCGTGCGCGGGCTGCTGCGGGGCGGTGGGGGCACCGCCGCCGGGCAGCGTCTCCGGGGCCGCGTAGTGCGGGTTGGGCCGGCCGTAGGCGCCCTGGGGCGGGGCGGCGGGCGGCGCGCCGGCCGCCTGCTGGCCGTACTGACGGGTCCCGACCGGACGCACCCGGTTGACCGAGCCCGGGTAGCCGTAGCCGCCTGACGGCGGCTGGGCCCCGTTGGCCTGCCCGTCGGCGTACAGGTAGCCGAAGGGGTCGTCGTCCTCGGGCGTGCTCGCGCCGTTGTTGCCGGGCGTCATCCCTAGGTCTCCTAACCAGGTGCGGTGCGGGTGCGGTGTACGTGGTGAGAGGCCGAGCCTACCCGCTCCCACTGGGCCGAACGGGTGACCCGGCTCGCGTCACCGCGCTGACCTGGGGCTCATCCGGCCCGTCGGTGCTGTTTGGGACGAGATCGTTTCTCGACGTACATCCGCTCGTCGGCGGACTTGAGCACCTCGTCGGCGGTCATGCCGCAGTGCGCCCAGCCGATGCCGAAGCTGGCGCCCACCCGGACGGCCCGGCCCTCGGCCCGGATGGGCTGGATGATCTCGTTGCGCAGCCGTACGGCGAGGTCGGCGGCGTCGGCCCGGCCGAGGCCGTCGGCGAGGATGACGAACTCGTCGCCGCCGAGCCGGGCCACGGTGTCGCCGTCGCGGACGCCGCCGGAGAGCCGCCGGGCGACCTCGATGAGCACGGCGTCGCCCGCGTTGTGCCCGAACCGGTCGTTGATCGACTTGAAGCCGTCGAGGTCGCAGAAGAGCACCGCGAGCCCCTTGGTGCCGTCGTCGCGGCCCTCCTCGGGGGCGACGGTGTGCACATGGTGGTCGTAGGCGTCGTACGGCTCGGGGTTCGGCGGGAAGTCGAAGGAGTGGCCGCCGGAGTCGAGGACCGGGTCGCCGTAGGCGGCGTCCATCGCGTCGACCGCGGTCGGCAGGACCGACTGGGGGCGCTGGCAGAGCCGGGCGGAGAGGCGGGAGCGCAGTTCGGCGGAGTTCGGCAGGCCGGTGAGGGAGTCGTGCGAGGCGCGGTGGGCCAGTTGCAGTTCGCGGCGCTTGCGCTCCTCTATGTCCTCGACGTGGGTGAGGAGGAAGCGGGGGCCGTCGGCGGCGTCGGCGACGACGCTGTTGCGCAGGGAGACCCAGACGTAGGTGCCGTCGCGGCGGCCCAGGCGGAGTTCGGCGCGGCCGCCCTCGGGGGAGGTGCGCAGCAGGGTGCCTATGTCCTCGGGGTGGACGAGGTCGGAGAAGGAGTAGCGGCGCATCGCGGCGGCGGGCCGGCCCAGCAGGCGGCACAGCGCGTCGTTGCTGCGCAGTATGCGGCCGTGCTGGTCGCCGCCCATCTCGGCGATGGCCATGCCGGAGGGGGCGTACTCGAACGCCTGCCGGAAGCTCTCCTCGCTGGCGCGCAGGGCCTGCTGCTCGCGCTCCAGGCGGACCAGGGCGCGCTGCATGTTGGAGCGCAGCCGGGCGTTGCTGATCGCGATGGCGGCCTGGAAGGCGTACATCTGGAGGGCCTCGCGGCCCCAGGCGCCGGGCCGGCGGCCGTTGCGCGGGCGGTCCACGGACAGGACGCCGATCAGCTCGCCGCTGGTGCCGCCGCCCTGCGGGCCGGGCGCGTACATGGGGGCGAAGAGGCGGTCGGAGGGGTGCCACTCGTCCTCGAAGCGGGGGGCGGGCCCGTCGGTGTACCACTGGGGTACGTCGTCGTCGTCGAGGATCCAGCCCTCGGTGTGCGGTATGAACACCAGGTCGCCCCACTGCTCGCCCATCCGCAGCCGGCGCTCCCAGGAGTCGCGGGAGCCGACCCGGCCGGTGATGAGGGCCTCGGCGGCCTGGTTCCCGGCGAAGGCGGCGACCACCAGATCGCCGTCGGGGCGGACCAGGTTGACGCAGGCCAGCTCGTACCCCAGGGCGTGCACGACGCCGTCGGCCACGGTCTGCAGGGTGTCGGCCAGGCTGCGGGCCGTGTTCATGTCGGCCATGGCCTGGTGCAGTTGCCGCAGGGACGCAAGACGGACGTAGGGTTCCGACTCGGCCTCCATGCTCGCCCTCCCCCCGAGACCTCGCAGCGAATCAAGGGTTCTCGTGCAGCTTCCCCGCCACTGAATCACAGCGCGCTGCCCACTCGGTACACAGGGTCAACAATTCCTACTCCTTGTGACTCAAGTCACAGCGAAACATGAACAATCGGGCGATGTTTCCGCACTTTCCCGTGCGTTTCCTGAACACTCCGGGCTGCTCGTCCTGGGGTCCTAGGTCCGGCCTGCGACCGGGGTCCGATGCGGGCCGCGCGGGGCGGCGATTAGCGTGGCGGGGTGCCGAACACTTCCCCTGCCGCTCCCGCCCCTTCCACGTCGCGGTCCCCCGCCGCCGGGCATGCTGAGGGGGTGAGCAACGAGGAGTTCCGCGCCGCCATGTCCCGGCTGGCCTCGGGCGTGGTCCTGGTGACCGCCGGGGAGCCGCCGCTGGACGCCGACGACCCGTCCGCGCCGGGCGGCGAGGACGTGGGCATGACGGCGACCGCCTTCATGTCGGTCTCCCTCGACCCGCCGCTGGTGCTGGTGAGCCTGCGGGAGGGCTCCCGGATGGACGACCTGCTGGACGAGCAGCCGCTGTGGGCGGTCTCGGTGCTGTCGGAGAGCCAGCGGCACATCGCCGGCCGGTTCGCGATGAAGGGCCGGATCAGCGACCGGCTGCTGTTCGAGGACATCCCCTACACGCGCGGGGAGGTCACCGGCGCCCCGCTGGTGGGCGGCGCGCTGGCGACCCTGGAGTGCCGGACCGAGCGGCGGGTGCCGGCCGGGGACCACACCCTGGTGATCGGGCGGGTGCTGAGCGCGCGGGTGCCGAGCGCGGACGGCGGGCCGCTGACGTACTTCCGGGGGCGGTACCGGCAGTTGGGCTGAGCGCTTCCGGGGGCGGTACCGGCACCGGGCGGCCGGGTCAGTCCCAGCCCTTGCCGGTGCGGCCCCGCTTGGTCTGGGCGCGCTGCTTCTTCTCCCGCAGCCGGCGCTCGTTGATGCCGCGCGGGACGCGGGTCGGGCGGCGGGGCCTCGGCGGCGGCGCGGTGGCCTCGGCGAGCAGCGCGGCCAGGCGTACGGCGGCGGCCTCGCGGTTGCGCCACTGGGAGCGGTGCTCGGAGGCCCGGACGGTGACGACCCCGTCGGTGAGCCGCCCGGCCAGGCGCTGGAGCGCCCGCTCCTTCCACGCCTGGGGCAGCGCCTCGGTGCGGGCCAGGTCGAAACGGAGCTCGACCTGGCTGTCGGTGGTGTTGACGTGCTGTCCGCCGGGCCCGGACGACCGCGAGAAACGCCACATCAGCTCCGCCTCGGGCAGCAGGACGGAACCGCGGATGACATGGGGACCGGACATGCCGTCCATGTTCCCGCCCGTGACCGGTCCACGTCACCCGAATATGCGGGGTAACCCGGGTGTCCCGGGTAAAGAAAGTAAAGCGACCCGGAACCTTGCGGACCTCCCCCGACGTTCATAGGGGTAGCTGTAGCTTTTTTGCCGTACGTACACGAGGGAAGGGACTCCCAACAATGGCTGTAAGCCTGTCCAAGGGTGGCAACGTCTCGCTCACCAAGGAGGCTCCGGGCCTGACCGCCGTCACCGTGGGCCTCGGCTGGGACGTCCGCACCACCACCGGCACCGACTTCGACCTCGACGCCTCCGCGATCGCGGTCAACACCCAGGGCAAGGTCTACTCGGACGCCCACTTCGTCTTCTTCAACAACAAGCAGACGCCGGACCAGTCCATCGTCCACACCGGTGACAACCGCACCGGCGAGGGCGCCGGCGACGACGAGGCGATCAACGTCAACCTGGCCGCCCTCCCGGCCGACATCGACAAGATCGTCTTCCCGGTCTCGATCTACGACGCGGAGAGCCGCTCGCAGAACTTCGGCCAGGTCCGCAACGCCTACATCCGCATCGTCAACCAGGCCGGCGGCGCGGAGATCGCCCGCTACGACCTGTCCGAGGACGCGGCCACGGAGACCGCGATGGTCTTCGGCGAGCTGTACCGCAACGGCGCGGAGTGGAAGTTCCGCGCCGTCGGCCAGGGCTACGCCTCGGGCCTGGCCGGCATCGCCCAGGACTTCGGCGTCAACGTCTGACGTTCCCGGGACATCGCGGGGCCCCTCGGCTGTGTGCCGGGGGGCTTTTCCGTGCGGTCCCTGGCGCCCGGTCGGTAGGGCCACGGCGGCGACCGGCGCTCCCTGGCGCCCGAACGGTACGGCCACGGCGGCGACCGGCGTCTCCGGTGGGCCGGACCGTGCGGTCACGGCAGCAGTCGTTGCTCCTTCGCGAGCGCGACCGCGCCGGCCCGGGTGTCGACGCCGAGCTTGTCGTAGACACGGCGCAGATGGGTCTTCACGGTGGCCTCGCTGATGAACAGGGCGCGGGCGATCTCCCGGTTGCCCAGGCCGCGGGCCAACTGGGCGAGGATGTCCCGTTCGCGGTCGGTGAGGGCCGGGCGGGGGCTGCGCAGGCCGGCCATGACCCGGCCGGCGACGGGCGCGGAGAGCGCGGTCTGCCCCCGGGCGGCGGCGCGGAGGGCGGCGAAGAGTTCCTCGGGGCGCTCGGCCTTGAGCAGATAGCCGGTGGCGCCGGCCGCGATGGCGCGGGTGATGTCGGCGTCCGTGTCGTACGTGGTGAGGACCAGGACGTGCGGGCGGGGGGCGGGGCCGGTGGTGAGCCGGCGGGTGGTCTCGACGCCGTCGATGCCCTCGCCGAGCTGGAGGTCCATCAGCACCACGTCCGGCGCCAGTTTCGCGGCCAGCGCGAGCGCCTCCTCGCCGGTGCCCGCCTCGCCGACCACCTCGATGCCGGGGGCGCTGTCGAGCAGCGCGAGCAGTCCGGCGCGTACGACGGCGTGGTCGTCGCAGACGAGGACGCGGACGGGCGTGGGGGCGGGACCGGGGGCGGGGGTGGTCATCGGGGTGGCTCCAGGGGAACGGCGGCGGAGACGACGGTGCCCTCGCCCGGGGCGGACTCCACGGTCAGCGTGCCGCCGAGCTGGCGCAGCCGGGCACGCATCGCGGGCAGACCGTGCCCCCGGTCGCCCCCCGGGGCGGCGGCCGGCCCGGCGGGGTCGAAGCCGTGACCGTCGTCGGCCACGTCGAGCAGGGCGGTGTCGTCCAGGACGGTGAGGGTGAGCGCGGCGGTCCGCGCACCGGCGTGTTCGCGGACGTTGGCCAGGGCGCCCTGGGCGATGCGCAGCAGGGCCGACCGGACCCGGTCCGGCAGCAGCGGGTCCCGTCCGCCGTCGTCGACGTGGACGCGGACGGTGAGGTGGTCGCCGGACTCCCGCGCGGCCAGCGCCCGCAGCGCCGCCGGAAGCCCGCCGCCGGCGGCGAGGTCGGCGGGGGCCAGGTCGTGGACGAAGCGGCGGGCCTCGGCGAGGTTGTGCTCGGCGACGGACGCGGCCGACCGGACGTGCGTACGGGCCTTGTCGGCGTCGGTGTCCCAGACCCGCTCGGCGGCCTGGAGCAGCATCCGCTGGCTGGACAGGCCCTGCGCGAGGGTGTCGTGGATCTCCATGGACAGCCGTTGCCGTTCGGCGAGGGTGCCCTCGCGGCGTTCGGCGGCGGCGAGGTCACGGCGGGTGCGCAGCAGGTCGTCGATGAGGGCGCGCTGCCGTGCCGTCTGCCGTTCGGCGCGCAGGAACACGGCGGTGGCGAGGGCGGCGACGGCGGGCGGCGCGAGCAGCAGGTTCGGGTCGAAGCGGCCGGCCAAGCGGAGCTGGGCGGCGACCACGAACACCGTGAGCACCCCGACCAGGACGAGCGCGGCCCGCGCCGGGAGGGTGCGCAGGCCGGTGTAGAGGAGGGGGACCGCGCACCAGGAGAAGCTGGGCGCGAGCAGGACGAGCACCGTCCACACCCCGACGACGGCGGCGAGCCGGCCCAGCCGGAGGCGCCCGGGACGGGAGGCGGGGGTCTCCAGCGCCGGTCCCAGCAGGTGCAGGGCCGCCAGGGTGATCGACAGGGCGATGATCCACGGGGTGCGGGGTTCGCCCGGGTGGCGGAGGAGGAAGCGGGCCAGGGCACCGCCGAGCAGGAGGAGGAACGCCGCGTGCAGCACGGCACCGAGCCATCGGGCGTCCGGGTCGTACGGCTTCGGCGTCAGCTCCGGCTCCGGGGGCGGCGTCGGCTTCGGCGTCGGCTCCCGCTCCGGCGTCGCCTTCGGCGTCGGCGTCGGCGTCGGCTCTGGCTCCGGCTTCGGCGTCGGCTCCGGCTTCGGCGTCGGCTCCGGCTTCGGCGTCGGCTTCGGCGTCGGCTTCGGCACGGTGCGGCCCTCCTTCCGGGACACCCTCATTGTCGCCGCCCGGCGCGCGGCCGGGGTCGACCGATCGGACGACCCCGCCGTCATCCATTCCGTCCGCCGTGAGCAGCCGGAACGCCGACCGTGGGGGCCGGGTGCGGGGCGGAGGCTGGTGGAGACCAAGGCAGCCGGACCGCACAGCCCCCGCTGCCCGGCCCCAGCCCACGAGGAGCGAACCCATGCGCAAGACGTTCTCCCGCCGTGCCCGCGTCGCCACCGGCGCCACCGTGCTCACCGCCGTCGCCGCCACCGCCACCGCCTTCGGCACGGTCTCCGCCAGCGCCGGCCCCGCCGCCGCCACCCCGGCCGCCGCCTCAGCCGCTTCCGTCACCTCCCGGGCGACCACCACCTCCACCCACCTGACCGTCGACGCCGCCGTCAAGGCCGCCCAGGCCGCGCTGGACGCCGCCGAGAAGGAGAACCAGCGGGTCACCGTGGCCGTCGTCGACCGCAACGGCAACACGCTCGTCACCCTGCGCGGCGACGGCGCCGGCCCGCAGTCCTACGAGTCCGCCGAGCGCAAGGCGTACACCGCCGTCTCCTGGAACGCGCCCACCTCCGAGCTGGCCGGCCGCCTCACCGGGGCCCCGAACCTGAAGGACATCCCCGGCACCCTGTTCCTGGCCGGCGCGGTCCCGGTCACCGCGAAGAACGCCCCGGTCGCCGGCATCGGCGTGGCGGGGGCCCCGTCCGGCGACCTGGACGAGAAGTTCGCGCGGGCGGGCGCGGCGGCGCTGACCCGCTGAGCCCTCCTCGGCTCACTGGCCGACGCCGAGGGGCCGTACCAGCCGTGCGTAGGGGCCGTATCACCGCATACGGCCCATAGGATCACGGGGTGCGCCCGTCCCGTCCGCTCGCCCTGAGCACCGCCCTGGTCGCCCTCGCCGCGCTCGGCGGGTGCGGCGGCGTCCAGGGCACCCCCGGCGGCTCCGGCGTGCGCGACCCGTACTTCCCGAAGGCGGGCAACGCGGGCTACGACGTCGGCCACTACGCCCTCGACCTCGCCTACGACCCCGGCCCGCACCGCCTCACCGGCACCGCGACGCTCACCGCGCGGGCCACCCAGGACCTCTCCGCGTTCGACCTGGACCTCAAGGGGCTGACCGTCACCCGGGTCACCGTCGGGGGCCGGGCGGCCCGCTTCCACCGCGCCGGGCAGGAGCTGACCGTCCGGCCGCCGGAGGAGCTGGCCGAGGGCACGGCGTTCCGGGTGGCGGTGCGGTACTCCGGTGCCCCGGAGACGATCACCGACCCGGACGGCTCCGAGGAGGGCTGGCTGCCCACCGCCGACGGGGCGCTCGCGCTGGGCGAGCCCACCGGGTCGATGGCCTGGTTCCCCGGCAACCACCACCCCTCCGACAAGGCGTCCTACGACCTGTCGATCACCGTCCCGGAGGGCCTGGCCGCCGTCTCCAACGGCGAACCGGCCGGCCGGACGACGGCGAAGGGCCGCACGACGTACCGGTGGCGGACCGCCGAGCCGATGGCGAGCTACCTCGCCACGGTCGCGATCGGCAAGTGGCAGCTCCGCAGTACCACCACCGAGGACGGACTGCCGGTGCACACCGCCGTCGACCCCGATCAGGCGGCGGCGAGTGCGGCCGTGCTGCGGCGGATTCCCGAGGTGCTCGACTGGGCCCGGGACCTGTTCGGCCCGTACCCGTTCTCCTCGGCCGGCGCGATCGTGGACCGGCCGGAGGACGCCGGCTACGCGCTGGAGACCCAGAACCGGCCGGTCTTCCCCGGCGCCCCCGACCTCCTGGTCCTCGTCCACGAACTCGCCCACCAGTGGTACGGCGACTCCGTCACGCCGAAGACCTGGCGGGACATGTGGCTCAACGAGGGCTTCGCCACCTACGCGGAGTGGCTCTGGCAGGAGCAGCACGGCGGGGACAGCGCGCAGGAGACCTTCGACGCGCTGTACGAGGGCCGCTACTTCGCCGGTACGGCGGAGAACGAGGCCGTCTGGGCGTTCCCGCCCGCCGATCCGCCCGACGCGGCGCACCTCTCCGACACCCCCGTCTACCAGCGCGGCGCGATGGTCCTGCACAAGCTCCGGCAGCGGATCGGCGACACCGCCTTCCGCTCCCTGCTGCGCGACTGGGCCGCCGACCACCGGCACGGCAACGCGAGCACGGCCGACTTCACCGCGTACGCCGAGCGGCGCGCCCCCGGCGAGGACCTCTCCTCGCTCTGGGCGGACTGGCTGTACGGGGACGGCCGGCCGGACCGTCCCTGACGTGCGCGGCGGCGTGACACCATCGTCCCGTGCTCGACATCGGCTACGCCCTCTCCCCCCGTTTCCCCGACCCGCCGCAGACCGACTACCGGCGGGCGGACGTGCACGCCCTGCGGCACGACCTGTTCGCCGGGGACGTGTACCTCGCTGACACCGAGACGGACCGGGAGCTGTCCACAGCCTGGGGATGGGTGCCGGTGCTGGACTTCGCGTGGGCGCTGTGCGACATCGTGGAGCGCGTCGACCGGGACCCGGCGGGATCCCGGGCCGCCCGGCCGCAGCGGGCCGAGCTGGACTTCACCGAGTCCACCGACCGGCTGCTGTTCGAGCGGCGGTTCGGCTGGGTGGACATCGAGGCGGAGTGGCGGCCCGCGTCCGAGCCGCCGCTGACCTTCTCCCACGCCGAACTGCGGCGCGAGGCCCGCGACTTCCTGCACGACCTGATCGCCGACCTCACCGACATGCACGAGGACCTGGCCGACAACCCGGCGATCTGGACCCTCCAGGCCCGCTTCCCCCGCGTCCCCTGACCCCCACCGCCCCCTCTCCTCTCTCCTCTCTCCTCTCTCCTCTCAGGCCACCACCCGCACCCCCAGCTCCGCCGCCAGCACCGGAGCCAGGCCCAGGAGCTGGGCCGGACTGATCACCGCACCGGCCAGCCGGTCCACGCCCCGGGCGATCTCCAGCGGCGCGGCCCCGCGCAGATCGACGTCGACCAGGACGGAGGCGGAGAAGTCGGCCCCCCGCAGGGCGCAGCCGGCGAACTCCACCCGCTCCAGACGGGCACCGGCGAAGTCGGGCTCGACCAGCACGCACCCCTCGAAGACCACGTCCTTGAGCCGGGCCCGCCGCAGATTCAGGAAGTCGATCTTCCCGCCGCGGATCAGCACCCGCTCCAGCACCGCCCCGTGCATCTGCGTCCCGCCGAGCCGGGCGTCGACCAGCTCGACGTCCCGCAGGGTGGCCTCGGCGAGATCGGTGCCGACACCGCGGACGCCGGTGAGGACCGAGTCGAGCAGCCGGGCGCGGCGCAGCGAGGTCTCGTCCAGCGCGCACCCCGTCAGCGCGCAGTCCATGAAGCGGGCGCCCGCGCCGTCCTGCCCGGCGAAGTCCGCCTCCCGCATGTCCAGCCCGTCGTAGTCCCCGTCCGGCTCCAGCCCCCCGCCCCCGTGTCGCTCCAGGGCCGGCAGCCGCACCTCCGGCCGCCGGGCCGCCCGCACCGTCTCCCCCGCCGCTCTCCTCGCCATGCCCCCATCCTGCCCCCCACCACTGACAACGCCACGGACAACCGCGTTGACCTGCGGGGACGTTGACACACGGGAGCCGATGTCACATTCCGGGCGGCGGGACCGTCGTAGCAGCAGGAGAAGCAGCAGCAGAGCAGCAGAACCCGAGCCAAGGGAGTGTGCCCCCCATGCACCGCATCACCGTCATCGGTGGTGGCTTCGCCGGACTCACCGCGGCCGTCACCGCCGCCGAGGCGGGCGCCAAGGTCACCCTGTACGAGGCCCATCACACCCTCGGCGGCCGGGCGCGGACCGCCGAGGGACCGTACCGGACCAACGAGGGCCCGCACGCCCTCTACAACGGCGGCCCGCACTGGGCCTGGCTCCGCCGGCGCGACCTCATCGGCCCGCTGGCGCTGCTGCCCCCGCTGGAGGGGACCCGGCTGCGGTTCCGGTACCGGGACGCGCTGCGCCGCGTCCCGCCGCCCGCGATGCTGAAGCTGCTGCGCCGCCGGGTCGGCCCCGCGCCCGTCGGCACCGACTTCCTGACCTGGGCCACCGGGGTGGCCGGCGAGGAGGCCGCCCGCGTCGCCGCCCACTACTGCGCCGTCGCCCTCTTCCACCACGACCCCGGCGCGCTGTCCGCCGCCTTCGTGCAGGAGCGGCTGCGCCGGGCCGCGAAGCTGCCGCCCGAGGCGCACTATCCGCGCGGCGGCTGGTCGGCGCTGATCGACCGGATGGCCGCCCGCGCCTGGAACCTCGGGGTCCGGGTGGAGACGCGCTCCCGGGTCGACGCCCTGCCCACCGGCGCCCCGGTGGTCGTCGCCACCTCCCTGGACGCCGCCCGCCAACTGCTCGGCGACGCCACGCTGACCTGGCCCAGCGGCCGTACCGTCCTGCTCGACCTGGCCGTACGGACCCGGCGCGGGGACGCGTTCGCGGTCTCCGACCTGGACGCGCCGGGCTGGATCGAGCGGTTCACCGCGCAGGACCGCACCCTGGCACCGGCGGGCGAGCAGCTCCTCCAGGGGCAGATCCCGATCGGGCCGGACGAGCCCAGGGCGCTCGGCACGGCCCGTGCCGAGCGCCTGCTCGACCTGGGGTTCCCGGGCTGGCGGGAACGGGTCACCTGGCGGCGGGAGGCGGTGGCGCAGGGCCGTACCGGCGCCGTCGACCCGCCCGGCACCACCTGGCGGGACCGGCCGGCCGTGGACCGGGGCGACGGGGTGTACCTGGCCGGGGACCAGGTCGCGGCGCCGGGGCTGCTGTCGGAGGTGTCGTTCAACAGCGCGCTGACCGCGGTCTCCCTGGCACTGGGCCGGCACGAGCTTGACCTCAAGCATGCTTGAGGTCGTTGGCTGGGGCGTACGACGTCACCCCAGGGAGCCTTGATGCACGCCATCCGTCTGCACGCCTTCGGCCCGGCCGAGAACCTGGTCTACGAACCGGTCGAGGACCCCGAGCCCGGCCCCGGCCAGGTCCGGATCGCCGTCCGCGCGGCGGGCGTCCACCTGCTGGACACCGCCCTGCGCGAGGGCCACCAGGGCCCGGCCCCCGCGCCGCCGGTCCTGCCCACCGTCCCCGGCCGCGAGGTCGCGGGCGTGGTCGACGCCCTCGGCGCGGGCACCCCGGGCGACTGGCTCGGCAAGCGCGTCGTCGCCCACCTCGGCTTCGCCCCCGGCGGCTACGCCGAACTCGCCGTCACCGACGCCGCCCGCCTGCACGAGATCCCCGGCGGCCTGGACTTCGCGGCGGCCGTCGCCATGATCGGCACGGGCCGTACGGCGATGGGAATCCTCCAGTTCGCCGAGCTGGGCCCGGACTCGGTGGCCGTCGTCCCGGCCGCCGCGGGCGGTATCGGCACGCTGCTCGTGCAGTACGCCAAGCACGCCGGCGCCACCGTGATCGGACTCGCGGGCGGCCCGGAGAAGACGGCCCGGGTCGCGGCGAACGGCGCCGACCTGGCCGTCGACTACACGGCCCCGGGCTGGCCGGAGAAGGTCCGCGCCCACCTCGGCGGGCGGGCCGCCACCGTCGTCTTCGACGGCGTCGGCGGCGACGCGGCCCGCGCGTGCGTCGCCCTGCTCGGACCCGGCGGCAAGCACCTCGTCTTCGGCTGGTCCGCGGCGGGCCTGCACGACGGCGAGCCCTACCTCGTCGACGGCGTCTCCGAACAGGTCCTCGGCCCCGTGATGCTGGGCCGGGCCGGCGGCCCCGACCCCCTGCGCACCCTCGAACTGCGCGCCCTCGCCGAGGCCGCCGCGGGCCGGCTGGTCCCCGCCGTACAGCGCTTCCCGCTCTCCGAGGCCGCCGCCGCGCACCGCGCGCTGGAGGGCCGCCGCACCACCGGAAAGGTGATTCTCGAACCATGACCGACGCGGAACGAAGCCCCCTCGGCGCGGATGCGGCCGGCCCCGGACCGTGGTCTGCTGGCCAGGTGGCTGCCCCCCGGACCGGTGAGCCGGTCACGCCCCCGGACACCGATCCGCGCCGCTGGTGGGGACTGGTGGTGATCGCGCTGGCCCAGCTCATGGTCGTGCTCGACGCGACCATCGTGAACATCGCGCTGCCCTCCGCCCAGCGCGACCTGGGCATGAGCGACGGCAACCGGCAGTGGGTGATCACCGCCTACACGCTCGCCTTCGGCGGACTGCTGCTGCTCGGCGGGCGGATCGCCGACCTGGCGGGCCGCAAACGCGCCTTCGTGACCGGCCTGATCGGGTTCGCCGCGGCCTCGGCGCTCGGCGGCGCGGCCAACGGCTCCGCGATGCTGTTCGGCGCCCGCGCCCTCCAGGGGGTGTTCGCCGCAGTCCTCGCGCCGGCCGCGCTGTCCCTGCTGACGACGACGTTCACCGACCCCAAGGAGCGCGGCAAGGCGTTCGGCATCTACGGCGCGCTGGCGGGCAGCGGCAGCGCGATCGGCTTCATCGTCGGCGGTGTCCTCACCGAGTACCTCGACTGGCGCTGGTGCCTGTACGTCAACGTCCCCATCGCCGCCGTCGCCGTGATCGGCGCGCTGGTCCTGCTGCACGACCGGCCGGTGCGCGGCGGCGCCCGGCTCGACGTCCCCGGGGTCCTGCTGGGCTGCGGCGGCCTGGTCGCGCTGGTCTACGGCTTCAGCGAGGCGGAGTCCCGCGGCTGGTCGGACCCGCTGGTCCTCGGGCTGTTCGCGGCCGCGGCGGTGCTGCTCGCCGGGTTCGTGTGGTGGCAGGGCCGGGCACCGATGCCGCTGCTGCCGCTGCACGTGCTGCGGGACCGGAACCGGGCCGGGTGCTTCCTCACCATGATGCTCGCGGTGATCGGCATGTTCGGGCTGTTCCTGTTCATGACGTACTACCTCCAGGTCGTCCTCGGCTACTCGCCGGTCCGCACCGGGCTGGCGTTCCTGCCGCTGACCGTGGCGATCGTCATCGGCTCGACGCAGATATCGGCCCGGCTGCTGCACCACGTACCGCCGCGGCTGCTGATGGTGCCGGGCATGGTCCTGGCCTCCGGCGGCATGGTGATCCTCACCCGGATGACCGTGCACTCGGCGTACACGACGGAGATCCTGCCCGCGCTGCTCCTGATGGGCCTCGGCATGGGCCTCACCTTCATGCCGGTCTTCGCCACGGCGACGGCGGGCGTCGCGCCCCAGGACGCCGGAGTGACCTCGGCGACCGTCAACACCTCCCAGCAGGTGGGCGGCTCCATCGGCACGGCCCTGCTGAACACCATCGCCACGACGAGCAGCGCGACCTACGTCACCGCCCACCTCACCGACCCGTCCCACCGGAAGGCGGTCGTCCGCGAGGCCGTCGTCCACGGCTACACGGTCGCGATCTGGGTGGCGGCGGGCATCATGCTGCTCGCGGCGGTGGTCGCGGGCACGCTGGTCACGGCCCGAGCCCCGCGCCACGGGCCGCCTGCGGGGGCGGTGGGGTAGCTGCGGGCGGGTGGGGGCTGGTCGCGCAGTTCCCCGCGCCCCTGAGGGCGTGCACTCCCCGGCGCGGGGGAGCGAACCCGCCTAGGGGCGCGGGGAACTGCGCGGCCGGCCCACCACCCGCCCGCGGACGACCACGCCCGTTTATTCGGGTGACCCGGCCACCCCGCGCCGGTAGCGTCGCCGGGTGTGATCGACGTACCGGAAGCTCTCGCGGTGAGTCAGGCCAAGTACAACGGGGCGGCGGGACGGGCCTTCGTCGCCGCGCTGCCGGGGCTGGCCGCCCGGTACCTCGACCAGTGGGAGCTGGTGCTCGATGGACCCGCCATGCACGGCTGGGCCGCGCTGGTGCTGCCCGTCGTCCGCGCGGACGGCCTGCCGGCCGTGCTGAAGCTCCAGATCCTGGACGACGAGACCGAGGGCGAACCGGTCGCCCTCGCCCGCTGGGACGGCGACGGGGCGGTCCGGCTGCTCGACCACGACCCGGCCACCGGCACGATGCTGCTCGAACGCCTGGACTCCGCCCGGCCGCTCGGCCGCGTCCAGGACTCCCGCGAGGCCGTGCTGATTCTCGCCCGGCTGCTGGCCCGCCTCACCGCCGTCCCCGCCCCGCCGGGTCTGCGCGACCTCGGGGACATCGCGCGGGGCATGCTGGAGCGCACGCCGTGGGCGCTCGCCCGGATTCCCGACCCTCAGGCGCGGCGGCTGGTCGGGGACTGCGCCGCCGCCCTCCGCGAGGTCGCGGACGAACCCGGGGACCGGCTGCTCCACTGGGACCTGCACTACGACAACGTCCTCGCCGCCGACCGCGCGCCCTGGCTCGCCATCGACCCCAAGCCGCTCTCCGGCGACCCCGGGTTCGACCTGATGCCCGCCCTGGACAACCGCTACGACCCCGCCGAGACCCGCTGGCGCTTCGACGCGCTGACCGACGTCCTCGGCCTGGACCGGGAGCGGGCCCGCGCCTGGACCCTGGGGCGGGCCCTCCAGAACATCCTGTGGAACCTGGAGGACGGCGATCCGGTGGAGCGGGAGCAACTGGAGATCGCCCGGGAGCTGTTGACCGGGCGCGTCACCACCCCCCGTACCGGCTGACCACCGGGAACGGCCGGATGTCGGCCTTCCCGGTCGGTGCCTTCCCGGTCGGTGCCTTCCCGGGCGGGCCTTCCCGGTCGGTGCCTTCCCGGGCGGGCCTTCTCGGGCGGGCCTTCCCGGGCGGGCCTTCCCAGTCGTGCCTTCTCGGGCGGGCACTCCCGGGCGGGCACTCCCGGTCGTGCCTTCCCGGTCGTGCCTTCCCGGGCGTGCCTTCTCGGGCGGGCACTCCCGGGCGGGCCTACCCGGTCGTGCCTACCCGGGCGGACCTTCCCGATCGTGCCTTCCCGGTCACCCCGCCGGTCACCCCGGTACGGCCGTCCCCTCCCGCCCCAGCGCGTCCCGCAGCTCCGCCCGGCGCCGTATCCGCAGCTTGCGGTAGGCGCTGGTCAGGTGGGTCTCCACGGTCCGCCGGGCGAGGTGCAGCAGGTCGGCAATCTCCGCGTTGGTCCGGCCGTCCGCCGCCAGCCGGGCGATCCGGCGTTCGCTCACCGTCAGGGCGTCCGAGCCGGTGCCGGGCACGGCGGTCCGGCGGGCCCCGCTCTCCCGCAGCGCCGCACCGGCCAGCGCGGCCCACCGCACGGCACCCGTCCGCTCGGCCCGCTCGGCGGCCTCCCGCAGCGCGTCCCGGGCGTGGGAGAGCTCCCGCACCGCGAGGAACTGCCTGCCCTGTGCGATCAGGGCGGGGATCAGCTCCAGGTCGGTGCCGGGGGCCGCCCGCAGCATGCGCACCGCCTCGGCGGCCAGGTCCAGGCCGCGCCGCCCGCCGGTCGCGGCGCCCAGCACCCGCAGGGCGCGGCCCACCGTGCGCGGGGTGTCCCACACCCGGGCCAGGCGCAGTTCCTCCTCGGCGAGGGCCACCGCCTCCCGGGTCAGGCCCGCCGCCAGTTGCAGCTCGGCGGCCGCGGTGCGCCAGGGGGTGACGACGGGGCTGACCACGTCCCGGGCGGCCTGCCGGCGCCCGCACTCCAGGAAGTCGTGCAGCGCCCCCGTCGGATCGCCCTCGGCGGCCCGCAGCACGCCCCGCGCGTAGAGGAAACGGTTCAGCTCCCAGTGGTCCGGCGCCCGGCTCAGGTCGAAGCCGTCCGCGGCCCGCCGCGCCTCCGCGAGCCGCCCGGTGTGCACGAGGGCCAGCACCCGGTGGGCGTCGGTGTTCGACGGCCCGGGCGCCGCGCGGAGGTCCGTGCCGTCCGCGAGGACCTCCAGCAGCCGGTGCAGGTCGCCGCGCGCGGCGGCGATGTCGGCCCGGGTGCTGACCAGCGCGTGGTGCATGGGGTGCAGCAAGGACCGGCGGTGCAGGGCCAGTCCGCGTTCCACCAGCCGTTCCGCCTCGCCGAGTTCGTCGGCCCACTGGGCGACGGCGGCGGCCGTGCCCAGCAGGAAGGGCTCGGCGAGCGGGTCGGCGGGCTCGGCCAGCAGGGCGCGTATCCGCTCCATCGCGTCCCGGGCCGGGATCAGCCCGGCCGTGGCCGCGTACCGCACCAGCAGGGCCTGTCCGGCGGGGCCGACCTGGTCGGGCGAGTGTTCGGCGGCCTCGCGCAGCCACCGGTACGTCTCCTGCCGCTGCCCCTGGTCGTGGTCGGAGAGCAGCGCGGACGCGGTCCGCACGGTGCGGGCCGGTTCGGGGTGCCCGGCCAGGCCGCCCTCGGCGCGGCGCAGCACCCGCAGCGCCGTGCGCACCTCCCCGTGGCCCGCCAGCGCGGTGCCCAGGGCGACGGCGGTACGGACCCGGTCGCGCGGCTCGGCGGGCAGGTGCAGGGCCTCGGCCAGCCGCGCGATGGCGGAGGCGGCGCCGGCCGATACGTACTCCAGGGAGCCCAGTTCGGTCAGCAGCCGTTGCCGCAGGCCGGCCGGCAGCGGCTCGTCCAGGGCCCGGCGGAGATAGCCGACGGCGGCCTCGGGGCGGCCCTCGTCGACGGCGAGGGTCGCCGCGTCGCGCAGCACGCGCAGTGCCCAGGGGCGGCCGACCGGACCGGCGCGCAGCACCTGCCGGGCGACGGTCTCGACGCGTGCGCCCCGGCGGAGCATCGCGTGCGCGGCCTGCCGGTGCGCGGCCCGCCGACGGGCGGCCGGCCAGCCCGTGAGGACGGCGTCCCGCAGCAGCGGGTGGGCGTAGCGGGGGCGCCCGGCGGCGTCCGGGCGCAGCAGGCCGAGCCGGGTCATCGCGGTGAGCCAGCCGGTCACCCGGTCCGGGTCGGCGCCGGCCGTCTCGGCGAGCAGCTCCGCCGGGTCGAGGTCGCCGCCGGGGGTCCGGGTCTGTTCCAGCGCGGCGAGCGTCCGGGCCACCTCGGCGGTGGCCGGCCCGGCGTTCTCCAGCCACCAGGCGACGGCCGCCGGGTAGGCGCCGGGGTACAGCGCGGCGCAGGTGTCGGGCACGGGCTGCCCCGGGGTGCCGTGCAGGTCCTCCAGCAGGGCGTGCAGCAGCAGCGGGCTGCCCGCGGCGGCCCGTACGCAGTCCGCGGTCCGTACGCGGTCCGCGGTCCGGTCGGGGCCGGCCGGCGGGCGGACGGCGCGGACCAGAGCGGCGGCCGCCTCATCGCCGAGCGGGGCGATGGTGCGGGTGCGCACCAGGGACGGCGGCAGGGTGTGGGTCAGCCCGGCGGGCGGGGGGTCGATGTCGTACTGGCTGCGCTCGGTGACGACCAGCAGCAGCGCCGACCGGTCGACCCGGCGGGCCGCCTCCACCAGCCAGCGGCGCGAGGCGTGGTCGGCGAGGTGGATGTCGTCCACGGCGAGCAGCACGGGGCCCTCGGCGGCGTACCCGCACAGCGTCTGCCAGAGCCTGCCGCCCTCGCCGGGCTTGGGGCAGGCGAACCCCAGGGCGGGCGCGAGGAGCTGGCCGACCGTGGACAGCGGCACGCCGGTCTCCTGCGGGGAGCAGCGGGCGCGCAGCACCCGGATGCCGCGGTCCTCGGCGTACGCGGCGGCGGCCTCCAGTACGGCGGTGCGGCCGGTGCCGGTGGCACCGCGCAGCAGGACCAGCCGCCCCGAGCCGCCGCGGACCCGCTCGGCCTCGGCGGCCAGCAGCGCGAGGACGTCCGCGCGTTCGCGCAGCGGTTGGGCCATGACTGCCTCCATCCCTTTCCCCTCCTGTCCTGTCCTCGGGGCTCCGCCGGGGTGGCCGCGCTGTTCTCGTGGTGTGTCTCGTGGTTCTCAACGATTGCCCGCGCCGCCGGGTTCAGCGGAGTGTGGGACACATCCGTCCGTCTACCGGCCGCGCCGGACGGCGGGCCCGTGAACAGGGGGGAAACGCTTGTCCAGCACCATGCGGACCGGAACGGACACCGGCGCCGCCGCCACCGGGCGCCGGGTGCCCGTGACGGTGCTCGCCCGGGACCCGATCAGCTTCGAGGGCGCCGCCGGACAGTTGCGCCGGCACCCGGAGATCGACCTGCGCGAGGAGTCCGGTCCCGGCACGGTCGCGCTGCTGGTCGAGGACGCCTTCGACGAGGCCGCGCTGATCCGGCTGCGCCGGCTGGCGCGCGGCGAGGAGGCGCGGACCGTCCTGGTGGTGAGCACGCTCCGCGAGAACGAGCTGCTCGACGTCGTCGAGTGCGGGGTCGGCGCCATCGTCTGGCGCCAGGAGGCGACCGCCGACCGGCTGGCGCGGGCGGTGCTGGCCGCGGCCCGGGGCGACGGCGATCTGCCCGCCGACCTGGTGGGCCGGCTGATGAGCCAGGTCGGCTCGCTGCACCGGGGCACGTCCGGCCGGCCGGGCACGCCCGGCACGGTCCTCACCCCCCGCGAGGTGGACGTCCTGCGCCTGGTCTCCGAGGGCCTGGACACCGGGGAGATCGCCCGCAAGCTGTCCTACTCCGAACGCACCGTCAAGAACGTCATGCACGGCCTGACCAAGCGCCTCCACCTGCGCAACCGCGCCCACGCCGTGGCCTACGCCCTCCGGGAGGGCTACCTCTGACCGCGGGTCTCCGGCGCCCCGCGGCGGTACGACGCGACGGCCCCCGCCTGCGACAGGCGGGGGCCGTTTCCCGTACCGGAGCCCCCTGTCGGATTCGAACCGACGACCTACGCATTACAAGTGCGTTGCTCTGGCCAACTGAGCTAAGGAGGCGTCGCGCGCCGGTCGGCGCGGAGGCTGCTCCACTGTACACAGAGCCCGTTTCCCCGGGCCACGAAGTCGCGGGGTCCCGAAGTTCACATGCCCGCGGGTACTGACAGACCAGGTGAACGCGGGGTACGGTCCTGAGCCAGTTCACCTGTGTGGCCTACACCAGGCGCGAACCTCCACAACTGAACATCCACGGACACCACCACGGGGCGACCCGTCGTGGCACCGCCTTCCTACAACGGATCGTCCGGCACGTTCCTGCCGGTAGAAGGGGGCCCATCACCATGGCCACTGTCACGTTCGACAAGGCGACCCGGATCTACCCGGGTTCCACCAAGCCCGCCGTCGACCAGCTCGACATCGCGATCGAGGACGGCGAGTTCCTCGTCCTCGTCGGACCCTCCGGCTGCGGCAAGTCCACCTCCCTGCGCATGCTCGCGGGCCTGGAGGACGTCAACGGCGGCGCCATCCGCATCGGCGACCGCGACGTCACCCACCTGCCGCCGAAGGACCGGGACATCGCCATGGTGTTCCAGAACTACGCCCTGTACCCGCACATGACGGTCGCGGACAACATGGGCTTCGCGCTGAAGATCGCCGGCGTCAACAAGACGGAGATCCGGCAGAAGGTCGAGGAGGCCGCGAAGATCCTCGACCTCACCCAGTACCTGGACCGCAAGCCGAAGGCGCTCTCCGGCGGTCAGCGCCAGCGCGTGGCCATGGGCCGCGCGATCGTGCGTGAGCCGCAGGTGTTCCTCATGGACGAGCCGCTGTCCAACCTGGACGCCAAGCTGCGCGTGTCGACCCGTACGCAGATCGCCTCCCTCCAGCGCCGCCTGGGCATCACCACCGTCTACGTCACCCACGACCAGGTCGAGGCCATGACGATGGGCGACCGGGTGGCCGTGCTGAAGGACGGTCTGCTCCAGCAGGTCGACACCCCGCGCAACATGTACGACAAGCCCGCGAACCTGTTCGTGGCCGGCTTCATCGGCTCCCCCGCGATGAACCTGGTCGAGGTGCCGATCACCGACGGCGGCGTGAAGTTCGGCAACAGCGTCGTCCCGGTCAACCGCGACGCGCTCAAGGCCGCCGCCGACAAGGGCGACCGCACGGTGACCGTCGGCGTCCGCCCGGAGCACTTCGACGTGGTCGAGCACAACGGCGGCGCCGCCTCCGTCCTGTCGAAGGACAGCGAGGACGCCCCGGCGGGCCTCGCGGTCTCCGTCAACGTGGTGGAGGAGACCGGCGCCGACGGTTACGTCTACGGCACGGTCGAGGTCGGCGGCGACACCCGCGACCTGGTGGTCCGGGTCAACAGCCGGTCGGTGCCGGAGAAGGGCACCACGCTGCACGTCGTGCCGCGGCCGGGCGAGACCCACGTCTTCTCGACCTCCACGGGTGAGCGTCTCTCCGACTGACACCCGCCGGGGCGGGATTTCACCCGTGCTGACGAAAGGGGCCTCGCGGCGCTGCCGCGGGGCCCTTCCCGTTGTCGATAAATACCCCGGCACATCGGACATTTCGAGCCGTGTTCGTCAACGCGTTACCCACCACGAGTCGCTTTCTCATCCCCCGAACCGGTGACTAAATGTCGCCAAATCATTACCGGGCGCTACTCTCGCTCGCGTGAAGCACTCCGTGAAGCACTCCACCACCCCTCAGACGCGACGCGGCCGGGGCCCCGCCCACCGGATCGGCCGTTCGCTCGCGCTCGTCCTGCCCGTCGTCCTGGTGCTCTCCGGGACCCTCGCCGTCACCCGGGTCAACTGGTCGGGGGACCCGTCGCACTCGGTGCTCACCGCGTCGGACGCCGCCGCCCCCGAGGCGTCCTCGCCCGCGGCGGCCCGCGCCCCGCACGAGGTGCTGCGCGACCGGCTCCTGACCGAGCTCCAGGAGGAGGACCCGGGCGTCGCCCTGACCCACCTCCAGGAGGCCGTGCACGACCGCCCGTCCCTCGCCAAGCACTGCGCCTCCCTGGCCCGCGCCCTGGGCCGCGCCGCGGTCCGGGTGTACGGCCCCACCCGCGCCCAGTCCTACGCCCGCCCCGTCTGCGACACCGCGTTCGCCTCCGGCGTCCTCGCCGCCCACGGCTGATCCCGTGCGGGGGCGGCCACGTACAGTTCGGGCATGACCGATCCGAGCGTTGCGTCCCGCCGCCCCGTCCAGGCCGTCGTCCTGGCCGGCGGACAGGGTTCCCGGCTGCGTCCGTACACCGACGACCGGCCCAAGCCGATGGTCGAGATCCCCGGTACGGGGACGCCGATCATCGGCCATCAGCTCGCCTGGCTGGCCGACGAGGGCGTGACCGACGTGGTGGTCTCCTGCGGCCATCTCGCCGAGGTGCTGCAGAAGTGGCTGGAGACCGCCGACCTGCCCCTCTCCGTCACCACGGTCGTGGAGACCGAGCCCCTCGGCCGCGGCGGCGGCCTGCGGTACGCCGCCGCGCACCTGCCGCACCCGGACCGGCCCTGGTACGCCACCAACGGGGACATCTGGACCCGTTTCTCGCTGCGCGACATGGCCGACTTCCACACCGAGCGGGACGCCGTCGCGACCCTCGCCCTGGCCCGGCCCCGGCTGCCCTGGGGCGCGGTGCAGACGGACGGCTTCGGGCACATCAGCGACTTCATCGAGGCGCCCCCGTCGACCTTCGAGATCAACGCGGGCGTGTACGTCTTCTCGCCCGCGTTCGCCGCGCTGCTGCCGGAGCGCGGTGACCACGAGCGGTCGACGTTCCCGCGGCTGGCCCGGGAGCGCAGGCTCGCCGGTTTCCCGATCCCGCAGGGCTCCTACTGGCGGGCGATCGACACCGCGAAGGACCTGACGGAGGCCGCGAAGGAACTGGCCGCCCTCGCCCGCTGAACCACCCCTGGCATCTGAAACACCCCTGGCATACGGAGAGAAGGGGGCCCGCACCGGTCGGTGCGGGCCCCCTTCGCGTCGGGCGCGGGGGCGCCGACCCGCCGGGCACGGGGGCGCCGACCCGCCGGGCGCGGGGCGCTGACCCGCCGGGCGCAGGGGCGCTAGCCCAGCAGGCCCCCCACCAGGCCGGGCCGGCCGGGGTCGGTCGCCCCGCCGCCGTCGCCGCTGCCCGTGCCGGTCCCGGAGCCGCTGCCGCCGCCGCTGGTGCCGCTGCCACCGCCGCCGGTGGTGCCGCCCCCGGTGCTGCCGCCGGTGCCGGTGGGCCCGGCGCTGCTGCTCGGGGCCTGCTGGGCCGGCGCGGTCTGCCGGGGCGGGGTCTGGCCGCCGCCCGTGCTGCCCTGGGTCTCGCTGGGCGTACCGGCGGTGGCGGTGCCGCCGGTCTCGCGGGTGCTGCCGGGGGCGGTCGCCGTGGCGCCGTCGGGGCCGGTGGTGCCGGCGGTCGCGCCCTGGCTGGGCGAGGCGGTCGCCGCCGGGCTGCTGGACCGGCGCTCGCCGGGCTCCTGGGGCAGCGGGGAACCCGGCAGTTCGTTGCGCGGGGACTCGCCGGGCCCGGGGACGACGATCCGGTCGGCGTCCCGCACCGCGCCGCCGAGCAGCGAGCCCACCAGGAGGGTGACGCCGGTGACCAGGAAGGTGACGAGGGCGCCCCGGCGCAGCACGTACCGGCGCAGGTCCCACAGGTCGGCACGGGGACCGAGCCGCCGCCAGGCGCCCCCGGCGAGCCGGCCGTCGACGGAGTACACCGGGGCCCCGGCGATGATCAGCGGGGACCAGGCGGCCAGGTAGATGATGTCGGGCGCGTCGTAGGCGGGGACGCTCTTCCAGCTCACGGTGAGCAGCAGCGCGGCCGAGAGGCCGGCGCCGATGACGGCGGCGACCCGCTGCCAGCAGCCCAGCACGGTCAGCACCCCGACGATGACCTGGAGGAAGGCGATGACCAGGCCGGAGCCGACGGGGTGGGCGAGCGCGAACTGCCGCAGGGGTTCGGCCACTTCCCAGGGGTGCAGGGTGTTGAGCCACTTGACCATGGAGCCGCGCTCGCCGCCGTCGAAGTAGACGGGGTCGCAGAGCTTGCCCATGCCGGCGTAGGTGGAGATGCAGCCGAGGAAGACGCGCAGCGGCAGCAGGACCACGCCGAGGTTCATGCGGCGGCCGGGGTAGTAGGCGTGCCGGGCGGGGTCGTCGGCGGTGCGGCCGCCGCCGTCGGGGTCGGTGTCGTCGTCGAGGTCGTCGTAGTCGTCGAGGTCGGGGTCGGCCGCGTAGTGCTCGCCGGGGTAGGCGGGCTCGTCGTAGGCGCCGGTGACGGTGCGCATGGCGGGCAGCAGCCGGGTGCCGTCGGGGCTGCCGTGGGTGCGCTGGGCGCCGACGACGGGGGTTTCGAGGGTCTGGGTGGTGAGCGGGTCGTCGTGGCCGCCGTAGCCGCCGGGGGGCCCGACGCGGGGGATGACCTGGGTGGCGCCGGGGTCGGCGGCCGGGTCCGTGGCCGGGTCCTCGGCGGGCCGGCCCGCTCCGGCCCGCACGGCCTGCAGCAGCCGGTGGGCACCGGTGTCGTCGGGGGCGGACCGGCCGCTCCAGACGACGGCCCGGCGGCGGGCGGGCGCGGGGGCGGCGGGGACGCGGGCGGGGTCCTGGGTGGCGCTCAGGTGCCGGGCGATCCGCGGGGACCGGGTCCGGCCCGTCGAGGCCCCCAACTGCACGCGGAAACTCGCGTGGTTGACGATGACCTGGGCCGGATCGCTCGGCACCTTCACCATGCTCAGCGCGGGAGCGTCGTCGATTCCCGACGAGCGGTCCCCCGTGGGAGTGCGGGGTGTTCTGGTGTCCACACTCATCTAACCGAGTGACGTGACGTTAGGACACTGCCTTGACCGCCCCGATCTGTCCGGACCGCGTCAAGATCAGGGTTGTTCCGCTCCCGCGCCGGATGCCGGGTCAGGACCGCCGGCGGGCCGCCTCGTAGAGCACGACGCCCGCCGCGACCCCGGCGTTGAGCGACTCGGCGCCGCCCGGCATCGGGATGCGGACCCGGAAGTCGCAGGTCTCGCCGACCAGCCGGGACAGGCCCTTGCCCTCGCTGCCGACGACGATGACGACCGGCCCGTCCAGGGCCTCCAGGTCGCCCAGCTCGACCTCTCCGTCGGCGGCCAGGCCGACCACCACGAGGCCGGCCTTCTGGTACTGCTCCAGGGCGCGGGTCAGGTTGGTGGCGCGGGCGACGGGCGTACGGGCGGCGGTGCCGGCCGAGGTCTTCCAGGCGCCGGCGGTCATCCCGGCGGCGCGCCGCTCGGGCACGACGACACCGTGGCCGCCGAAGGCGGTGACGGAGCGGACGACGGCACCGAGGTTGCGCGGGTCGGTCACCCCGTCCAGGGCGACGATCAGCGGGTCCTGGCCCTCGTCGGCGGCGGCGTCGAGGAGGTCCTCGGGGTGGGCGTACTCGTACGGCGGGACCTGGAGGACCAGGCCCTGGTGGTTGAGGCCGTTGGTCATCCGGTCCAGCTCGGGGCGGGGCGCCTCCATGAGGTTGATCCCGCCGCGCTCGGCGGCCAACTGGAGCGCCTCGCGGACCCGCTCGTCGTTGTCGATGAACTGCTGGACGTACAGCGTGCTGGCGGGCACGCCCTCGCGGAGCGCCTCGACGACCGGGTTGCGGCCGACGACCAGCTCGGAGGTGCTGCGGCCGCCGCCGCGCCGGGCCTGCGCGCGTCCGGTGGTGCGGCGGACCTTGGCGTTGGCGGCGCGCTGCTTGGCGTGTCCCTTGCGCATCTCGGCGGGGGGCGTGGGCCCCTTGCCCTCCAGGCCCCGGCGTCGCTTGCCGCCGCTGCCGACCTGCGCGCCCTTCTTGCCGGACATGCGGCGGTTGTTCGCGGCCATGAGTTACGTGTCTCGCTCTCGTGTGGGGTCCCTCGCGGGGTGTTACGTCTTATGCAGTGTGCCGCCCGGCGGCCCGGACGGCACAGTCGATCAAGCGGGGGTCAGCGGGTGCCGAGGCTCCACCGGGGGCCCTGCGGGCTGTCCTCGATGACCAGCCCGGCCTGGCCCAACCGGTCGCGGATGGCGTCGGCGGTGGCCCAGTCCTTGCGGCCGCGCGCCGCTTCCCGCTGGTCCAGGACGAGGCGTACGAGGCTGTCGACGACGTCGTGCAGGTCCTCGCCGGTCTCTGGGTCGCCGGCCCAGCGCGGGTCGAGCGGGTCGAGCCCGAGGACGCCGAGCATGGCGCGCACCTCGGCGAGCCGGGCGACGGCGGCTTCCTTGTCGTCGGCGGCCAGCGCGCTGTTGCCCTGGCGGACGGTGGTGTGGACGACGGCGAGCGCCTGGGGGACGCCGAGGTCGTCGTCCATGGCCTCGGCGAAGGCGGGCGGCACCTCGGCGGCGGGCTCGACGGGTCCGGCGAGTTCGGTGACGCGCTGGACGAAACCCTCGATGCGGGCGAAGGCGGCGTCGGCCTCGCGCAGCGACTCCTCGCTGTACTCGATGGTGGAGCGGTAGTGCGGGGTGCCGAGGTAGTAGCGCAGGACGATGGGCCGCCACTGCTTGACCATCTCGCTGACGAGCACCGAGTTGCCCAGCGACTTGGACATCTTCTCGCCGCTCATGGTGACCCAGGCGTTGTGCACCCAGTACCGGGCGAAGGCGTCGCCGAAGCCGTGCGCCTGGGCGATCTCGTTCTCGTGGTGCGGGAAGATCAGGTCGATCCCGCCGCCGTGGATGTCGAACTCCTCGCCCAGGTACTTGTGGGCCATGGCGGAGCACTCCAGGTGCCAGCCGGGCCGGCCGCGCCCCCAGGGCGTCTCCCAGCTCGGCTCGCCGGGCCGGGCCGCCTTCCACAGCGCGAAGTCGCGCGGGTCCCGCTTGCCGGTCTCGCCCTCGCCCGAGGGCTGGCGCAGGTCGTCCAGGTCCTGGTTGGACAGCGACAGGTAGCCCGGCAGGGAGCGGACGTCGAAGTAGACGTTGCCCTCGGCCTCGTAGGCGTGGCCGCGGTCGATCAGGCCGCGCATCATCTCGACCATCTCGGTGATGTGGCCGGTGGCGCGGGGCTCGTAGGTGGGCGGCAGGCAGCCGAGGGCGGTGTAGGCGTCGTCGAACGCCCGCTCGTTCTCGTAGCCGATGGACCACCAGGGGCGGTCCTGTTCCGCCGACTTCTTGATGATCTTGTCGTCGATGTCGGTGACGTTGCGGATGAACGTGACCTCGTAGCCGCGGTGGGCGAACCAGCGGCGCATGATGTCGAAGTTCAGCCCCGACCGGATGTGCCCGATGTGCGGGGCGGCCTGCACGGTGGCACCACACAGGTAGATCGAGACACAGCCCGGGACGAGCGGGGTGAAGTCACGGATCTGCCGGGCGCTGGTGTCGTACAGCCGAATAGTCACGCCTCCAGGGTAGTGGTCCACCGCCTGTGCCCCGCCCCCGCGTCCGGAAGGGCCACGGTTTCGTGACATAGCCGTCCGGGGCGGGGGCGGGGCGGGCGTACTACTCGCCGGGCGGGGGCGGGACGTATTACTCGCCGGGCGGGGCCGTCTGGACGACCAGGGCCGTGGCGACGGCCATCAGGCCCTCGCCGCGCCCGGGGAAGCCGAGCCCGTCCGTGGTCGCGCCCGACACGGTCACCGGTGCTCCCGCGGCCTCGGACAGCACCGCCTCCGCCTCGGCCCGCCGCTTGCCGATCTTGGGCCGGGGGCCGACGACCTGCACGGCCACGTTGCCGATCTCGAAGCCGGCCGCGCGCACGATCCGCGCCGCCTCGGTCAGCAGGGTCACGCCCGACGCGCCCGACCACTGCGGGCGCCCGGTCCCGAAGTGCTGCCCGAGGTCACCGAGCCCGGCGGCGGAGAACAGCGCGTTGCAGGCGGCGTGCGCGACCACGTCCGCGTCGGAGTGGCCGGCCAGCCCGGTCCCCTCCCCCTCCCACTTCAGCCCGGCGCACCACAGCTCGCGCCCGTCCTCGAAGGCGTGGATGTCGGTGCCGATCCCGACCCGGGGCAGCGGCGTCCCGGTGAGGGCGTCAGAAGCCATCGTTGAGCCTCCTGCGCGCCAGGACCGCCTCGGCCAGCACCAGGTCCAGCGGCCGGGTGACCTTGAACGCCTCCTCGTGCCCCGGCACGGCCACCACCGTCAGCCCGAGCTGCTCGACCATGCTCGCGTCGTCGGTGACGTTCTCGGTCACCGTCGCGTGCGCCCGGACCAGCACCGCGCGGTCGAACCCCTGGGGGGTCTGCACCGCCCGCAGCCTGGCCCGCTCCGGGGTGCCCAGCACGGGCTCCGGCTCGCCGGGCGTACCGGCCGGCTCGACCTCCTTGACCGTGTCGGCGAGCGGCAGCGCCGGCACCACCGCGGGCGCGCCCGCGCGGACCGCCTCGATCACGGAGTCCACGGTGTCGACGGGCACCAGCGGCCGGGCCGCGTCGTGCACCAGGACGACGTCGTACTCCGGCGGCAGCGCGTCCAGCCCGAGGCGTACGGACTCCTGGCGGGAGGCGCCGCCGGGGACGACGGTGACGTCGGTGCGCTCGGGCAGGGAGTGGGCGGCGAGCAGGCTCTTGACCTCGGTGGCCCCGTCGGGCGGTGCCACCACGACGACCAGGGAGACCGCGCGGGAGGCGGCCATCGCCCGGACGGCGTGGACGAGCATCGGCGTACCGCCGAGCGTGCGCAGCGCTTTGGGGGCGCCCGGCCCGAGGCGTACGCCCCGGCCGGCCGCGGGGATCACGACGGCGGTACGGGCCCCCGGGGCGGCGTGCGCGGGGGCATCCGCGGGCGAGGGACGGGAAACGTCAGACATCGGTTCCTGTCAGGTTTGTGTGCTGGTCCGGCGTGGGTATGGCCCTGGGAGTGCCGGGCGCGACGCCCTGACCGGACCCTTTCCGTGACCCTGGTCGAGCCTGTCGCCCGGCCCGGCACCGCAGGACCCGGGGGCTTCCCCGGGAGGAGCGTACGGACCACGTCCGGGTATGGACATGCCGCAGCGCCCGGCGACGGCAAAGACGTCATCGGGCACCGCGGCATTTCACGTGCTGTACCGGTTCCGGTGGCGCACCAGCTTCTGATGGTGGACCGGAGCGGGTGGCACGCCTCGCGTCAGGAGGCGAGCACCTCGTCGAGCAGGGCCTCCGCCTTGTCCTCATTGGTGTTCTCCGCCAGGGCCAGCTCGCTCACCAGGATCTGCCGGGCCTTGGCGAGCATGCGCTTCTCACCTGCGGAGAGTCCGCGCTCGCGCTCACGGCGCCACAGGTCACGTACGACTTCCGCGACCTTGATGACGTCGCCGGAGGCGAGCTTCTCCAGGTTTGCCTTGTAGCGGCGCGACCAGTTCGTGGGCTCCTCGGCGTACGGCGCGCGCAGCACCTCGAAGACCCGGTCCAGCCCGTCCTGACCGACCACATCACGCACGCCGACGAACTCCGCATTGTCCGCTGGCACACGTACCGTCAGGTCACCCTGGGCGACCTTCAGCACCAAGTAGGTCTTGTCCACGCCTTTGATCTGGCGAGTTTCGATGGCCTCGATCAGCGCGGCCCCGTGATGGGGATAGACCACGGTGTCGCCAACCTTGAACGTCATGTGACAGGTACCCCTTCCGTGGCTATCCAGGGTAACACGGATACGGCGTCTTCTGAATGGCGTTTTCGCAGGTCAGGGCATATCTCGGGGCTTGACAACAGCGACCGGAACGTGCTTCGCGCGCCGTCCGGAAGAAGGTAATCGCAGGTCGGAGCGGCTGTCCGGGGCGGCAGAAACGCGTACGTTACACACGTCCGGAGACCCAGCCGAGCGGTCGAACATCCCCATATGTCCGGTTCCATACGTGCGACTTCCGCTACTCCGTTCGGCGCCCGGAGCGGGCTTCCGGCCGATTCCTGAATTGATCACGACACGCTGGGACCGGCCATCGGTGATCAATTATTGGCCACGCGCGCATTCCTTCACGGAAAATATGTGTGTGCACGGTCACGCGTATGCCGGGTGTTGTTATGGGAATGACGGGCGGGCGGCGCTCCCGCCCGGCGCGTCCCGCCGGCCGCCGCCGCCGGGTCCGGGCGACCGTGCGGACACCCCGTCACCCCGCGCCTACCGCCTGCCGGGCTAAGCCGGGCCCTCAGGGGGAGGGTCGGGTGCGGCGGCGCGGGAACGGGTCGATAACCTAAGGCCGCTGACCATCACTTAGGGCGGCTTTATCCGTGCCGCCGCCTCGCACGAGTCAAGGAGTTGCCGCCGCCGTGAGCAGCAGCCTTCGACGCGGCGCCCTCGCCGCCGCCGCCATCGCGTTCTCTCTTCTCCCGCTCACCGCCTGCGGGGCCGGCAACAACGCCCAGACCCTGGAGATCAAGCCGGACAACGCGGCGACGACCGTCGGTGACATCAAGGTCCAGAACGCGATCGTCATCACCCAGCCCGACCTGGAGTCGACCGGCCCGGCCGCCATCTCCGCCACCGTCTTCAACGGCGGCCGCAGCGCCCAGACGCTGGAGTCCATCCGGGTCGACGGCACCGGCAAGACCGCCGAGCTGAAGCCCGCCAAGGGCAAGGACCTGACCATCCCGGCCGGCGGCTCCCTGATCCTCGGCGGCAAGGACAACGCCTCCGCCACGCTGCCCAGCAGCCGGGAAGCGGTCCGGGACGGCAACGCCCAGAAGATCACCTTCACCTTCAGCAAGACCGGTGACGTGTCGCTGAAGGCGTTCGTCGTCCCGGCCGAGCACTACTTCACCGAGTGGGGCCCGAGCGAGGCGCCGACCACGCCGGAAGCCTCCAAGGACCCCTCGACCTCCAGCGCCTCCCCGGACGAGGAGACCTCCGAGCGGCAGGGCGACGGCGAGTCCGGCGCCTCCGGCGACAAGTCCTCCGCCTCGGCCACCCCGACCGACGCAGCCTCCGCGAGCGCCTCGGCCGACGAGGCCGACGAGGAGGACTCCGGCCACTGAGGGGCCTCCGGCCGCTGAGCCGCCGTATCCACCGCACGCCGAAGGGCGGGGCCTGCACACAGGCCCCGCCCTTCGGCGCGGATCGGACGGCGGACGGCGGCGGTGCGCGGCGCTCGCCGGTCCGAGGGACCTCGCCGTCTTCGCCGCCGGCCGGCCTACGGCTCGAACTTGTAGCCGAGACCGCGGACCGTGACCAGGTAGCGCGGGGCGCCCGGGTCCGGCTCGATCTTGGCGCGCAGCCGCTTGACGTGCACGTCGAGGGTCTTGGTGTCACCGACGTAGTCCGCGCCCCAGACCCGGTCGATGAGCTGCATCCGGGTCAGCACCCGCCCGGCGTTGCGCAGCAGCATCTCCAGCAGGTCGAACTCCTTCAGCGGCAGGTCGACCTTGGAGCCGGAGACGGTGACCACGTGCCGGTCGACGTCCATCCGGACCGGGCCGGCCTCCAGCGCGGCGGGGGTGACCTCCTCGGGCTCGCCGCGGCGGCGCAGTACGGCGCGGATACGGGCGACCAGTTCACGGGAGGAGAACGGCTTGGTGACGTAGTCGTCGGCCCCTATCTCCAGGCCGACCACCTTGTCGATCTCGCTGTCCTTGGCGGTCACCATGATCACGGGGACGTTGGAGCGGCCGCGCAGTTGCCGGCACACCTCGGTGCCCGGCAGGCCGGGCAGCATCAGGTCGAGGAGGACGAGGTCGGCGCCGTTGCGCTCGAACTCGTCGAGTCCGTCGGGCCCGGTGGTCGCCACGGCGACCTCGAAGCCCTCCTTGCGGAGCATGTACGACAGGGCGTCGGAGAAGGACTCCTCGTCCTCGACGACGAGCACACGGGTCACGGAAGGACCTCCGGGGCGGGAAGCGTTTCGTACGGGGAAGTGTGGGGGGAGGACCGCCGGTCGCCGGGGTCGGCGAGTGGGGAGCGGTCGGATCGGTGCCGCGCGCGGTCACGGGACGAGCCCGCCTCGGGCAGTTTCAGGGTGAAGGTGGAGCCCTGGTTCTCGGCGCTCCACACCGTGATCTCCCCGCCGTGCGAGGCGACCACGTGCTTGACGATCGCCAGACCGAGGCCGGTGCCCCCGGTCGCGCGGGACCGGGCGGGGTCGACGCGGTAGAAGCGTTCGAAGATGCGCTCCTTGTCCTTGTCGGATATCCCGATGCCCTGGTCGGTCACGGCGATCTCGATCAGGTCGCCGCCCGGGGCGCTGACCCGGCGGGCCGCGATGCCGACGCGGGTACGGGCGGGCGAGTAGTTGACGGCGTTCTCGACCAGGTTGCCCAGCGCGGCGGCGAGCTGCCCCCGGTTGCCGTGCACGAACAGGTCGGCAGTACCGCCGGCCGCCATGGTGATCTGCTTGGTGCCCGCCGCGTGCCGGCACCGGTCGATGGCCTCGGCGACCAGTTCGTCGACCCGGACCGGTTCGGCGTCCTCCAGCGGGTCGTCGTTCTGCACCCGGGAGAGGTCGATCAGCTCCTGGACCAGGTTGGTCAGCCGGGTGGCCTCGATCTGCATCCGCCCGGCGAACCGCTGGACCGCCTCGGGGTCGTCGGAGGCGTCCATCACCGCCTCGGAGAGCAGCGAGAGCGCGCCGACCGGCGTCTTCAGCTCATGGCTCACATTGGCGACGAAGTCCCGCCGGACCGCCTCGATCCGGCGGGCCTCGGTGAGGTCCTCCACCAGCAGCAGCACCAGCCGGGAGCCCAGCGGCGCGACCCGCGCGGAGACCGCCAGGGCCTCCCCGCGCCCGGTGCCGCGGCGCGGCAGGTCCAGCTCCACCTGCCGTATCTCGCCGTCGCGCCGGGTGTCCCGGGCCATCTGGAGCATCGGCTCCACGGCCAGCTTGCCGCCGCGGACCAGTCCGAGGGCGTACGCCGCCGAGCTGGCCTTGACCACGGCGTCCGCCTCGTCGAGCACGACGGCGGAGGACCTGAGCACCGACAGGACGGTGTCCACGCCCGGCGGAAGCACCGGGTCCGTGTGCAGCGAGGTGCGGGTGGGGCGCCGCTGCTCGCGCTCGCTCCAGCGGAACGCCAGCATGGCGATGACACCGGTGAGCACTCCGGCGATCGCTGCCGCTGCGGCGACCGCCGCGTTCACGTCCATGCGACCAGGTTAGGCATGGCGTACTGCCGCGCCGAAGCCATCCGGGTGCGACCTCGAACACTCGTCGCCCAGAGTTCACCTTGGAGCCAGTACCGGTTCATTTGAGAGGCCGGAAACGGACGCGTACGGGCGGGAACGTGGAACGGTGGGGGTGAACCGAGGGGTAGGACCCCCCTTCGATTCCCCCGAACGACGTACGAGAGGGAACCCTGATGCGGGACGCGTACCACGAGGAACTGGATTCGATCGGCGACGGTCTGGTGGAGATGGCCCGGCTGGTCGGGTCGGCGATCGGGCGCGCCACGACCGCCATCCTCGACTCCGACCTGAAGCTCGCCGAGAGCGTGATCGAGGCGGACCAGAAGGTCGACGAGCTCCAGCACGACCTGGAGGCCCGGGCCATAGCCCTGCTGGCCCGGCAGCAGCCGGTGGCGACCGACCTGCGGATCGTCGTCACCTCCCTGCGGATGTCCGCCGACCTGGAGCGCTCGGGCGACCTCGCCCAGCACGTGGCGAAGCTGGCCCGGCTGCGCTACCCCGAGCGCGCGGTCCCGCAGGACCTGCACGCCACCATCCTGGAGATGGGGCAGTTGGCGCAGCGCCTGATGGCCAAGGCGGCCGAGGTCATCATCACCAAGGACGTCGACCTGGCGCTCCAGCTCGAACAGGACGACGACGCGATGGACCTGCTCCACCGCACGCTCTTCCAGCACCTGATCGACGACCGCTGGAAGCACGGCATCGAGACGGCCGTCGACGTGACCCTGCTGGGCCGGTACTACGAGCGGTACGCCGACCACGCGGTGGCCGTCGCCAAGCGGGTGGTCTACCTGGTCACCGGCGAGCACGCGGACGAACTCCAGGTCGACATCACGCCGGTGGCGGGCGTCGAGGGCGCCTGAGTCTCGGGCCCCCGCCCGCCCCTCCCGGATCCCTTCTGCGGCACCCGGCGTGAGGGGGTCCGGGGCGGGCGTGCACCGGCGCCCCAGTGCGCCGTTGATGCGACCGCCGGCCGGGGCATCCAATGGGCACAGGCACCAGCCTTGAGGAGGGACCCATGGCCGAATCCCCCAGCACCACGCCCGATCCCGCGCAGGAACGCCGGACCGAGCAGCCCACGGAGATCCGCAGCCTGCCGCTGATCGCCGCGTGCGGCTGCGGCTCGGGCTGCGGCTGCGGCTGCCAGTCGGGCAATCCGTGCCAGTGCGGTTGACGCGGCGTACGGAGTGAGGGGCCCCGGCGGACCAACCGCCGGGGCCCCTTCCCCGTACGCAGGACATTTCTGAGTACCGCTACTCAGGACGCGGACCGGCGCCCGGCCGGAGCATGGGGAGTGTCACGGGGCCGACCGCGCCCCGGACGACCACCGCTCACGCTCACGTTCACGGGGAGACTCCGATGAAGCCCAGCCCGCTCCGCACCCTGGCCCGCCTCACCTTCGCCAATCCGGTGTCGGCGGTGTACCTCGGCCTGGTCGGCGTGGCCCTGGCGGTCGCCACGTTCGACACCCTCACCGCGGCGGACGCCACCTTCGTCTGGGTCTGGCCGATGTTCCTCACCTTCCCCACCTTCGGCTTCGTCGTCTGGCTGGACTCGCTCGGCGGCGCGGACGCGCCGGCGGTGTTCTTCATCGGCGGGATCGTGCTCTCGGCCCTGGTCCAGTCGCTGGCGCTGGGCGCGGTGGTGGAGGCGGTGCGCGGACGGCGGGGCCGGCGGGGGCTGGGCGGGGCGGCCGTCAGGCACTGAGCGGGCGGGCAGGCGGTCGGCGAGCGGGGACGCCACGCGCCGGGGACCGGCAGGACCGGCAGACCCGCAGAACCCGCAGGACCGGCCTCCGCCGAAGGCAAGTAAGGCGAGCCAGGCAAGTAAGCCGAACCAGGCAAGTTATGCGACAACGCGCATAGTCGCCTCCTCCGCATAGACGCCCCTCGCCCGGCTCTCGTACGGTCGGGTGTACGGCTCGAGCGGGGCTGCCGACCAGGGGGGTCGCAATGGCACGCGAGCAACTGACCCGGCTGACGGGCAACGGTGACGGCGACGGCGAGTGCGGCGAGGACGACTGTCCGAACGTGTACCGCACGGGGCGGGGAACGTTCGTCGTCCAGGGCGACCGGTCCGAAGCCTTCGCACCGCCGCCCGGCGAGGGCCTCGTGGAGATCCCGGAGAGCGTGCTTCGGGAGGCGTTCCGTGCTCTTGGATGGTGACGAGTGGCAGGCGACACTGCGCGGCTTCCGGCAAGAGGCATGGCGACTGGAGACGCTCCCGCGGTACCGCGTACCGCAGGAGACGGAAGAATTCGACGCCTTCCGGGCCGGCCGGCGGGTCGACTCACGCGCCTATTCCTCCCCGTACACGGAAGACCTCGACCGACTGCGCCGGGAGGGGAAACGCAAGGGAAGAGTGCACGTGGTGACACGTCCGCTGTCCGAATACCTGCGTTTCGAGTTCTCCCGCTACTACACACCCCATGTCCGGGCGGGAGAGGATATCCGCATCCTTGACGTGACCGACCGGACCAACCCTCTGCCGGGAGTCCCGGATTTCTGGATGTTCGACCGCTCCAAGGTCGTACTCATGCATTACGAGGAAGACGGCAGACAGGCCGGCCGGGAGTTGTACGAGGGTGATCCCGCGCCCTTCCTTGAATACCAGCGAATCGCGCTTACCGAGTCGATGCCGTTCTTGGAGTACGTGAGCGAGTGACGTTCGAGCCCGAGCAGCTCGGCCAGTCCAGCCAGGAACTGGCCTCCATGCTCCGTGACCTGCGCCAGCGAGCCGGGCTTTCAGGGGTGCGGCTCGCCGCGCGCTGCAACATGTCCCAGTCCAAGGTGAGCCGCATCGAGAACGGCAAGGTGCGGCCGTCCCTGGTCGACGTCGAGCAGATCCTCCGCGCGCTCAAGGTGTCATCGAGTGTCGTCGGGGAGGTCTCCGCGCTGGCCAGGAGGGCCAACACCGAGTGGCGGAACCTGCGGGAACTGCGCCGCAAGGGCCTCGGGACGCGTCAGGCCGAGCTGAAGTCGCTCGAAGCCTCCTCCGCGCACATGCGTTACTTCCTGCTCTCGATGGTCACCGGTTTACTGGCCACACCGGAATACGTCCGGGCCAGCCTCGCCCACTCACCCGTGGACACCAGCAAGGCGATAGCCGGAAAGCTGGAGCGGCAGGCCGTCCTCTACGACACCTCGAAGCGCTTCACGTTCATCCTCACCGAACAGGCGATCCGCTGGCCGGTCGTCTACCCCTTGGCCCTGGCCGAACAGATCGACCGCCTCTCCTCACTCTCCCACTTACCCAACGTGGACATCGCCGTGATCCCTTTAGGTACGCCGACCCCGCGAAACCCCTTGAACACCTTCACGATCTACGACACATCCCTGGTCACCATCGAGACCTCCGCCGGAAGCCTCGTCCTGCGCGACGGCCGGGACATCCGAGGATATCTGAACGAATTCTCCGGCTACGAGGACTCCTCCCTCCACGGCGAGGCGGCGAGAGCCAAGCTGGCCGAATGGTCGGCGACGTGCCGCTCATGATCTTTACCCCAGGACACGCATACTCGGCGGAAATCCCGGCGAAACACGAGACGATGACCACCCTGGCCACTCCATGGACAGTCGGCGGAAAGGTCGCGGAACATGGCTGACACCCAGACGACGATGACGGGACCGGTGAACCTGCCCCTCCCCCTCCCCCCGCCGGACCCCGTCCCGGGCTGCGACGTGTGCGCCGCCCTCGTCCGGCAACGCCAGGCGGCCCGGCAGAGAGGCGACCTGTCGGCGGCCACGGACGCGGACGTCGAGATCCGCAGCCACCCGCACCGGAGGCCGAGGCACGGCCGTACACACATGCCGAGCCACCCGAAGCCGTGAGGATCGCCTGACCGCCTGTCAGGTCGCGGACGGACGCGGCTTCCACTCCCGCGCGAGCAGCCCCAACAACACCTCGTCCATGAACTCACCCAGCACCCAGGCCGAGGACCGCAGGACGCCCTCCCGGACGAAGCCGTTGCGCTCGGCGGCGCGCAGCATCGCGTGATTGTCGGCGAGCGTCTCGATCTGCAACCGCTGCAATCCACGTACGGCGAATCCGTAATGGCACAGCACGGCGACCACGTCGCTCCCGTACCCCTTGCCACGGGCGGACGGCAGCAGACCGAGGCCGACGTGCGCGCAGCGGTTGTGGGTGTCGATGCCCCACAGCGTCGCGGTGCCGATCAGCGTGTCCCCGGCCAGTTCCACGACGGAGAACGGGACGACCGCGTGGTTGCTGTCGTCCACCACGAGCCGCGGGTCCTGCGCCCCGGGCTTGACCGGCCGCCAGGGCCCGCCTTCGGCCCGGGAGGCGTTGACCACGTCGTTGTAGAGCTCGGCCCGCAGAACCGGTATGTCCTCCTCGTGCCGGGCCCGCAGCCCGACCCTGTCACCCTTGAGCATGCGGGCTGTCTATCCGACGGGGCGGGGACGCGGCAAACGATTAGCCGACCTCCCGGCTCGCTCAGTGGACGCAGAGGCAGAACGGATGGCCGGCCGGATCGGCGTAGACCCGCCAGTTGGCCCCCGGCCGGATCTCGTCCGTCCGCTCCAGCAGGGTCGCGCCGAGCGCGAGCGCCCGCTTCTCCTCCCCGTCGAGGTCGTCGACATCGAAGTCCAGGTGAACCTGCTGCGGCCGCTCCTGTCCCGGCCACTCGGGCGGCCGGTACCCCTCCACCCGCTGACAGGCCAGCGGAATCCCCTCGAACCCCCGCACCTCGATCCAGTTCGGATCATCGAAGTCGGCGACCACCTCCCCACCGAGCAACTCCGCGTAGAACGCGGCGAGCCGCTCCGGATCGGCACAGTCCAACGCCACGGCCTGCAACTTACGAATCACACCGATCACCTCTCCAGGCGCGTACGTAACTCCCTTGTACGGCAAGGGTCGTACCCATGGTCACGTGGGCCATGCGGGCCAGCGACCTGCCGACGCCGCCCCCAGCGACAACCGTTATCTGGGGAACCAGACGAGTTGCAACGGTCCACGCAGTCACTCTTCCCCTTGTCTACAAGCGCAGCAAAATCAGCGAGTGCCCTACCGATTCGCCCTTGTCGGCCAGAGTGCCCATGCGTGTTGCCGCTCTAGCGACCTTTGAGTCACTAGAGACACCGGCCACGCCGTAACGATCTTAGCGAGGGTGACAAAGTGTAATAAATACACATAATACGACTACCGCCAGCTCGTGACGATAGCCGCAAGTAAACCTCCTCACTCGAAGATGGGCGCTACGGTAGGCAGCGACGACCTGAGGGTTGGAGGGCTCACCACCCGGGTAAATACAATCACCCAACCCCACCCACAGGCATTACGCGCACGACACCAAGCACGGGAAAATACATAAGGGGACACATTGACTTACAGTGGTGCGGCACTCTATGGCAACGGCTGCAAAATTCGCCCTGGCATCTATCGTCACTATAAGGGAGAATTATATCGGGTTTTGCATGTAGCCCAGCACAGCGAAACATCAGAACAGCTTGTCGTGTACCAAGGTCTCTACGGTAAGCATGACATCTGGGCTCGCCCTCTCTCAATGTTCCAGGAAGCCGTCGAGACTCAGTCAGGACCCAAACAGCGATTCTCCTTCGTTCGGGACGAATAAGGAGTGCACATAAGATGCAGAAGCCGCCCCAAGCCAGCGAGAACACCACGAACCCCGGACAATCGGCAGCCATCCTTTACACTAACTACCGGGGCGAAAAAGGGTGGCGGCGAATTCAACCGCTTAGAATTTGGTTCGGCTCCACAGAGTGGCACCCCAGAGAACAGTGGCTCATGGATGCGATTGACCTGGACAAGCAAGTCGAACGAAGTTTTGCGCTGAAAGACATCCAGGCATGGGAAGAATCGGAGTCCTAGTTGTACGCGGCGGACCGGACCATCAGGCAGATTCTCCCAAATTTAGCGATCGAGACCCGCTTACCGGCTCATGGTTTTGACCCCGACACGCAAGTGCAGCCATGCTCCATAGATCTGCGGCTTGACACACACTTTTGGGTGGCTCGCAGGGTTCCGCGCCCGCCTGGTTGGCGCTTTTGGCGCCGTCCTGTGCTCGACCTCCGTAACAAGCAGCTCCAAGAGCTAGCTCCACGACGCCGATGGAAGAAAATCGAGCTTCGCCCCGGGGAAACCATCGATCTCAAGCCGAACGAAGTACTGCTGGGGCGTACCTATGAAAAGTTCAGCATCCCTCCAGCCTTCGCAGCGAAGATAGAGGGACGTAGTTCCTACGCCAGACTCGGCCTGATGATTCACTGCACCGGTGATTTCATCAACCCTGGCTGGCGCGGCCACATGCCGGTGGAGTTGGTAAGCTTTGCGCGTTCCAATGTTCGGCTCTCGCCACTAATGCCCATAGCGCAACTCATCCTCGTCAAACTGACCGAGGACCCCGAGCGACACTATGGACACCAGAGCTTGGAAAGCAAATATCTCGAGGACGATGGCGGGCCTTCCTATTGGTGGAAAGACAAACTGTTTTCGCGGATAGCGCAACAGATTGGCGGCCATAACCTCCATTCGGACATCAGTGAGAGTATCGCCGAGCAGTTGGCCCCAGATATCAGCGTCGGTGCACTGGAGCGACTGCATCGCTATATACAGCGGAAACCAGTCGGAGAGATCGACAGCGGCGCCGAACTCATGGACGGTTTCGCCAAGTCCGAGGACCGCAGAAGAAAGACTGGCAAGATGTTGCGTGCACTGTCGGTGACAGTTGCCTCTCTGCTCACTGGCACGAGCGTCAGTAGGCTGTTTGTACCTCCCATCGGATGGGGACATTTTTCTCTGTGGATCGCGGCGATCATTGCACTTGTTGTCAGCGGTTTCGCTTTCTGGTACAAGGCAGACGATCATTACGGAGAGAAGGAACTCAACGCTCGCCGGGAGACACTGACTCACAACGGTTAGGACTTGTCCGGCCAATCAAGTTCGCAGCCAGATGATGCGGGGCTGCTGCTGTGGCGGTGCCGAGGAAGACGTACCCGCGTTTGTCGCTGTACGAACGACCTGGACGCCCGGCGCCGTGTGCGCTTGGCTCTGCCGGGATCGACGGCAGACGGGATAAGGGCCTCCGACCGGCTGGCACCCACGTACGCCCCTCCCTCCCTCTCGGAGCTTGAGCGCCCCCGCCGCAAGCATCGTCTCTAGCCGCACTCGCGTACCGTTTTCCCGCATCGCGGGTTCGTTATCCATCAACCCGTGCCGTAGGCGGCAGCCGGCGGTCGGGCTGGAGCGGGGCGGAGACAGGGCGCAGGCCCGAGCAACGGCCGCACGCGCCACGCTGTGAGCGGCGGTTGTCTTCAACCCGTAGCGAAAGTTGTAGCTCACTCAGCCGAGGGGGGTTTGAACTCGTAAGCGCAGCCGGGGAGTTCGCCGCCTTGGCGGTGCGCGAGTGGCAGGAACAGTACGGGTCGGATCGTCCAGGTGATGCGGGTGTCGGCGTGGGTCAGGGACACCGTGCAGGACTCGGCGCGCAGCAGGGCTCGTCGGGTGTCGATACGCCCGTCGTACATCCACTCCCACGCTTGGGTGGATGCGTCCGAGTCCAGCGCAGGGGAAATCGTGCGGAGGGCGACCGATACCCATCGGTCCGCCTGCGGAGCGGAGTAGGCGTCGAACGATGCCACCAGTGCCGGCGGGCCCTGCTCGGTCAGGTTTTCCGTCCAGCACTCGCACCAGAAACCCCACTGCGGGGGTGTCCTCAGCGCCGAGGTACTTGCGTCCGAGTGCGGCTGCGCGGTGACGACGGTGAGGGCCTGGGCGAGATGGTCTGGTGCCGTGTGCGCCGGGCCGTCGGCCGGGTCGGTCAGCCAGTGCAGCAGATCGCCGGTCCAGCCCGGCGGGGCCAGCACCACCCATGATCCGGATCCGAGCGCGTGTGTGTGCTCCCGTTGCCATGCGCGTGCGGTGCCGGGCGGAGTGAGGAAGTACAGGTGATCATTGCCCCGGTCGTGCAGGACTGGCCCCACAGGGACGCCGCAGAGTTCCAGGTGCCGCATTGCTCGTGTGCCTACGGCGGCCCTGATCCGGATGGCATCCCAGTCCTGACCGGCGGGGAGGAGCGTCGGCTCGTTCAGGTACCGGGTCCAGCGGGCCTGGGGGTCGGGGGCGCCGGGGCGAGTGATATGTGGTCATGGTTGTCTCCGTCCACCTGGGGAAACCGCCGGACCGAGCGAGCGAACGATCGCCACGAGGTCCGGGGATGCACCAAGCGTTTCGAGACAACGACAAGTGCGGTATGACCGGCAGGGGTTACCGAGGCGGGAATACACTCGTTCCCCGCTTCGTAAGAGGTTTGATCGCGCCTACGATCCCACCGGAAGTCGGTTCCATGGACGCCATCACCCCCGGCTCGCCCGAAGTCGAACTCCTCGAACGCGAGGATGTCCGGCGGGCCCTGTCCGAGCACGACTTCGCTGCCGTGTTCAGCCTGTTCAAGAAGTACGGCGGGCTGTCACAGAACCGGATCGCTTCCGCGTGCCGGCTCACCCCGGGCAAGGTCTCGGCAGTCATCGGCGGCCGGCAGCAGGTCACCAGCTTCGAGGTCGTCTGCCGGATCGCGGACGGGCTCCGAATCCCCGGCCACCTCCTCGGGCTCGCCCCGCGGCCGTGGGAGAGCCCATCAGCCCAGGAGCAGGTACCGACACAGATTAGAGCGGAGCAGAAACCGGAGGCCGACGGGATTCCGTGGCGGGGGGATACCGCTGTGGACCTGGCCGCAGACCTGACGAGGAGCGATCTCGTGATGGACCGACGTGCCGCAACCCGTGCCTTGGCGGGTGCGGCCATCACCGGCGCCGCGCTGCTCGACCCCTTGGAAGGCTGGCTCCAGCCTGTTGCCGACGGCGTCCGGTCACACCGCAGGGGTCGTATCGGCATAAGGGAGATCGAGGAACTGGAATCCACGGCTCGTGCGTTCCGCGCGTGGGATCACCGGTACGGCGGTGGTCTGCGGCGCAAAGCTGTCCTGGGCCAGCTCAGCGAGGTCGCCGCCTGTCTCAAGGAACACCAGGCTTCCCGAGTGGAACAGCGGCTGTACCAGGTCATGGCCCAACTCGCCGGGACAGCGGCCACCATGGCCTGGGACACGGGACTTCAGCGACGGGCGCAGGACTACTACCTCCTCGCCCTGCGCGCCTCGCACGCCGGCGGTGACATGCTCTTCGGGGCCAACGTGCTCGCGGGTATGGCCCGTCAGATGCTCTACCGCGACCAGCCTCAAGACGCCCTGGAACTCGTCCGTCTCGCACAAGATGGCGCTCGTCATGTCGCCGGTCCTAAAGCGCGTGCCATGCTCCATACCCGAGAGGCGTGGGCGTACGCGGCGATGGGCCGTATCGCCGCCTTCCAGCGCGCCACCGCCCAGGCCACCGAGGCCCTCCACGACATCCAGGACGACGAAGAGCCGTACTGGATCGGCTACTTCGATGAGGCCGAGCTGGCCGGAACCACCGGCGGACGGCTGCTGGAACTCGCCCGTCAGGAGCCCAAGCGGTACGCGGAGACGGCGGCCCACGAGATCCGCCACGCGCTCTCATTCCGAGGCCCCGAGGCCGGCCGCAGCCACGCCCTCGACCGAATCGGTCTCGCTCAGTGCCACTTCCTGCTCGGAGACCTGACCGGTGCGGTGGCGGAGACCCATCTCGCGGTGGACGCGGCTCGGGCGACTCGATCCAGTCGGGTCCGGGCCCAGCTCGGGGAGTTGTACCCGTACACCGTGGGCCATGGAGCCGCCCGGCCCGTGCGCGAGGCCCGCGATAGGATCCGCGACCTGCTGTCGGCCTGAGCGAGGGGAGCGACGACCGTGACGACCATCGCGGTGACCGGCCACATGGACCTGACCGAGGACACCGTCCCCTTGGTTCGTGCCGCGCTGGACGACCTGCTCAAGCCGTACGCCGACGGCGGTGACCTCGTCGGGGTCTCCTGCATCGCCAAGGGCGCCGACTCCCTGTTCTCCGAGGCCGTCCTCGCCGCCGGCGGACGGCTCACGGTCGTCGTCCCCTCACGTGACTACCGGCGTACGAAGGTCAAACCCGACCACGCGGCCCTTTTCGACCGGCTCGCCGAAGCGGCCGACGAGGTCCTCGTCCTCCCCAACGACACCGCCGACCGCCATGCCTACGAGGCCGCCAACGCCGTACTCCTCCAGCGTGCCGACCGGCTCGTGGCCGTATGGGACGGCAAGCCGCCCAGCGGAAAGGGCGGCGGCACTGCGGACACCGTGCTCGAAGCACAGGCCGCGGGCTTTCCCGTGGACGTCGTCTGGCCCACCGGGGCAGCCCGTCGAAGCGCCGAGTGACGCCTCCGTAGGCCCCCGGTACGCACAAGCCCTCTCCCCGCAGAGACACCGCAGGCAGGGGGCTTGAACAGTGGGACTTACTTCTTCTTGCCCTGGGTCTTGCCGGGGATCTTGGTGAGCCGGGTTTTCGCTAGTCAGGGTTGTGGGATCGTGCGCCTGGTGGTCGTCATTGGCTGCTGTTGAGCGACCTCGGACGGCCAAGAGACGGCCCAGCCTCGCTGCACTCGACTGAGGCCGGCACCCTCAATGCGCCCCGTCTGACCCCAGCCGACGACAGTCAGCCACGACGGCGGGCGCGGCCCGAGTCGCGGGGCACGGGGACGAGCCCGGCCGCGGAAGCGAGATGGCCGGCATCGGCGTAGGCCGCCAGGTCCCTGGCCGCCACGAATGCGGCGCCGAGTATCGGGCCCAGACCGGGCATTGACTCGATGATCTCCGCTTGTGGGTGGCGGCGGAAGGTGTCGCGGATCTGCCGGTCGATTCGCTTGAGCCGTTCGTCCAGAGCAAGGATCTGGGTTGCCAGGTCGGCGACGATCTGGGCAGCGATCTCCTCGCCGGGGAGAGCGGTCTGCTGGGCCTGAGCGGCTTCCAGCGCGGTAGTCGCCACCGCGTCGGCGCCCCGCACGCTGCGAGCCGCCAGCCAAGCTGTCAGCCGGGCCCGGCCGCGGCGGCGGATCGAGGCCGGTGTCTGATAGCCGCTCAGCAGCACCAGCGCCCCCTTTGTGATCCGAGTAGTCGAAGGAGCGCTCCAGGGCAGGGAAGACGCCGGTCAGCACGTCACGGAGCCGATTGGTCATACGCACCCGGTCGGCGACCAGGTCTGGCCGGTGAGCCGTCAGCAGCGCAAGTCCTCGCCCACTGGGCCTTCGCCGGCACCGGCCTGACCGACACCGAAGCCTGGCTTGCCGCATCCCTCGAACCCGCCCCCGGAACGGAAGGAGAACCCACCCGTGGCTAACCGACGCAACACACTGGCGGAAGCCCCACCGCGCCCCCTGCCCACGCGGTCCTGACTCCTGACGACCTGGTGGAGATGTTCGAGCTGCCTAGCGTCGAGACGGTCTACCAGTGGCGCCGCAAGGGCACCGGTCCGCGTGGTTTCCGGATCGGCCAGCACCTGCGCTTCGACCCGGACGACGTACGCGCCTGGGTCGAGTCCCAGATCACGGGGGCCGCTGCCTGATGGCCGGACACATCCAAGACCGCTGGTACAAGGAAGAGAAGGGGCCGGACGGCAAGCCCCGCAAGGTCAGGACCGAGCGCTACGGCACGGGCATGCGCTACCGCGCCCGCTACGTGGGTCCGGACGGCACCGAGAAGTCCAAGGGCTTCCCCGACCGGCAGAAGCGGCTTGCCGAACAGTGGCTCTCGCAGACCGAGGCGGACATGGCGCGGGGGCAGTACATCGACCCGCGCGCGGCCCGGATCACCTTCCAGCAGTACGCCGAGAAGTGGGTGGCCCACGCTCCGGACCCGAACACGCAGGCTTCGTTGGAGTCGCAGCTCGGTTGCACGCCTACCCCTACCTGGGGTCGCGTCCGCTCGGCTCCTTCCAGCCCGCTCACATCCGCGATTGGGTGCAGCAGCTCCAGGAGAACGGCGTCCGTGGCTCGTATGCCCGGACCATCTACTCCAACGTGCGTGCCGCCCTGAGCGCGGCCGTGGACGACGGGCGCCTTCCCCGGAATCCGTGCGCCGCTCGCTCGGTCCGTCCACCAACTGTGGACAACAAGCGCGTCGTGCCCTGGACGCCGGAACGGGTCTTCGCCGTCCGGGCCGGCATGCCCGAGCCATGGTCGACCTGGGTGGCGGCTGCGGCCTTCGGCAAGGGGAGATCCTGGGCGTGGCCATCGACGCGATCGACTCCGAGTCGGACACCCTGCACCTGGTCCAGCAGCTCAAGCTGAGCCGCAGTAAGCCGGTCTTCGCCCCGCCGAAGGGAGGCAAGCTCCGGGACGTACCGCTCCCCGGCCCGGTCGCTGACGCCCTCCGCGCCCACATGAAGCGGTTCCCGCCGGTCGAGATCACCTTGCCGTGGAAGGTGGCTGACGGGCCTCCGGTGACCAAGCCACTGATCTTCACCGGGCCGCGCGGCGGGCACGTCTGGCGTACGTCGCTCAACGAGAAAGTCTGGAAGCGGGCCCTCGCCTCGGCTGGCGTGATCCCCGAGCGGAAGCCGGGCGGGTCGTACGTCGAGTCCCGCGAGAACGGCATTCACGCCCTCCGCCACTTCTACGCCTCGGTGCTCCTGGACGCCGGGGAGAACATCAAGGCCCTCGCCGAGTACCTCGGCCACGCGAATCCCGGCCTGACCTTGCGTGTGTACGCGCACCTCATGCCGTCCAGCCAGGAACGGACCCGTAACGCTGTGGCCTCTGCCTTCGCCCTTAGCTCGCCGATCTCCCACGAAACCGCGAACGTCCAGAGGTGAAAACACCATCCGTAAAAGCTCCCCGAAAACCAAAAACTTCCACGAAACCGCGGCCGCCCAAAAGTGAAAACACCATCCGTGAAAGCTCACCCGAAGCCAAAACATACAGCAACCCCAGATCGGCAATCTGGTGAGCGGCCCGCTCGACCGGTGAAGCTGCCCCTGCGGTTCGACGGTCTCGCGGTTGTACGGTTCCACGGTTTCGCGGTTCTACGGTTTCGCGGTTCTACGGTTCTACGGTTTCGCGGTTCTACGGTTCTACGGTTTCGCGGTTCTACGGTTCTACGGTTTCGCGGTTCTACGGTTCTTGCACGCGTAGCACAAGGTAGCGCTTGCCAGGGTCGTCAACCGTTAGCGGGGCCACCCGGAGAAGCTGGTATGCGAGTTAGCGCCAAGGCACCCGCTTTTAGCTGCGGATTTGTTATTCCCTCGCATGGGCAAGTAGGGTCCTGCCACCGATATGCCGGAGAGGCCGCCCGTACCGGGGCGGCCTCTCCTTTCCATGGGATCGGTTATTGCCTAGAGATGGAGCAACGCATGACCCACATGGAGAAGGCCATGGTGCCACGCCGAGGCATCCGCATCGACCTCACCCTCCGCCCCCTGCCGTCCCCGCTCATTGGTCTCGGAGGCGCTTGGCTGGGTGTCCGGTCCGGCGCTGACGTACCCGTTGTCACCTTTGCGGCGTTCCTCGTCGCGGTCCGCGTGAGCATCCGCCGCATCTGAGCCCGACGGCCCAGAAACGGCCCCAACACACAGAAGAGCCCCCTCCTGACAGCAAAAACCGCAGGTAGGGGGCTTTCTTCGTTCCGGCCTACTTCTTCTTGCCCTGGTTCTTGACCGCCTCGATCGCTGCCGCTGCCGCGTCCGGGTCGAGGTAGGTGCCGCCGGGGGTCACCGGCTTGAAGTCGGCGTCCAGCTCGTAGGAGAGGGGGATGCCCGTGGGGATGTTGAGGCCCGCGATGTCGGCGTCGGAGATGCCGTCGAGGTGCTTGACCAGGGCGCGCAGGGAGTTGCCGTGGGCGGCGATGAGGACCGTGCGGCCGGTGAGGAGGTCGGGGACGATGGCGTCGAACCAGTACGGGAGCATGCGCGCGACGACGTCCTTCAGGCACTCCGTCTGGGGGCGCAGCTCCGGCGGGAGGGTCGCGTAGCGCGGGTCGGAGAACTGGGAGTACTCGGCGTCGCGGTCCAGCGCCGGCGGCGGGGTGTCGTAGGAGCGGCGCCACAGCATGAACTGCTCCTCGCCGAACTCCGCGAGGGTCTGCGCCTTGTCCTTGCCCTGGAGGGCACCGTAGTGGCGCTCGTTCAGGCGCCAGGAGCGGTGGACCGGGATCCACAGGCGGTCGGCGGACTCCAGCGCGAGCTGCGCGGTGCGGATCGCGCGCTTCTGGAGGGAGGTGTGGACCACGTCGGGGAGCAGGCCGGCGTCCTTGAGCAGCTCGCCGCCGCGGGTCGCCTCCTTCTCGCCCTTCGCGGTGAGGTTGACGTCCACCCAGCCGGTGAACAGGTTCTTCTCGTTCCACTCGCTCTCGCCGTGGCGGAGGAGGATCAGCTTGTACGGTGCGTCGGCCATGGGTCCGAGCGTAATCGAACCGGCCCGGGGGCCGCGCCCCTCGCCCGGCCCTCGGACGGTTGACGGGAAGTGTTAATCCAGTGGTTTCGGCGGAGGGGGCGTGCGTAAGGTGCGCTTGATGGTTTAGGCGCTTACGTGTGCGGGGGAGTCCATGTCGGTCGGTGGGGTGCGGCGTGCTGTGCGGGAGTCCGTTTCCGGGCTGCCCCGGGAGTTCTGGTGGCTGTGGACGAGCACGCTCGTCAACCGGCTCGGGGCGTTCGTCGCCACCTTCATGGCGCTGTACCTGACCCTCGACCGGGGCTACTCCGCCTCGTACGCCGGTCTGGTCGCCGCGCTGCACGGGCTCGGCGGGGTGGTCTCCTCGCTCGGCGCGGGGGTGATGACGGACCGGCTGGGGCGGCGGCCCACCCTGCTGGTGGCGCAGACCTCGACCGCCTTGTCGGTGGCGCTGCTCGGGTTCATGACGGACCCGGTCGCCATCGCCGCGGTCGCCTTCCTGGTGGGCATGGCCTCCAACGCCTCCCGGCCGGCCGTGCAGGCGATGATGGCCGACATCGTGCGGCCGGAGGACCGTATCCGCGCGTTCTCGCTGAACTACTGGGCGATCAACCTCGGGTTCGCCGTGTCGTCCATGGGGGCCGGGTTCATCGCCGAGTTCAGCTATCTCGCCGGGTTCCTGATCGAGGCCGCGATGACGCTGGTCTGCGCGGTCGTGGTGTTCGTGAAGCTGCCCGAGTCGCGGCCGGGCGAGGTGGGCAAGGGCGCGGTGGACGAGGTGCCGGTGTCGCTGGGGACCGTGCTGCGGGACGGGCGGTTCATGAGCGTGGTGGGGCTGTCCTTCCTGGTGGCGTTCGTGTTCCAGCAGGGGTCGGTGGGGCTGCCGGTGGCGATGGGCGAGGCGGGGTTCAGCGCGGCGGACTACGGCATGGCGATCGCCGTGAACGGGGTGTTGATCGTCGTCCTGCAGATACCGGTGACGCGGTTCATCGAGCACCGGGATCCCCGGCGGCTGCTGGTCGTGTCGTCCCTGCTGGCCGGGTACGGGTTCGGGCTGACCGCGTTCGCCGGGTCGGTCGGGGTGTTCGCCCTCACGGTGTGCGTGTGGACGCTCGCGGAGATCGTCAACGCCCCGACCCAGACCGGGCTGGTCGTCCGTCTCTCCCCCACCCACGGGCGCGGCCGGTACCAAGGCATGTACACGATGTCCTGGTCGGTCGCCTCGCTCACCGCCCCGCTGGTGTCCGGGCTGGTCATCGACCGGTTCGGCGCCGCCTGGCTGTGGGGGATGTGCGCGGTGGTCGGCACGGTGGCCGGGGTCGGGTACGGGGCGCTGATGCGGCGGCTGCCCGCGGAGGAGCCCGCCGTCGCGGACCCGGCGGTACGCGCGGAGCCCGAGGTCAGCGCCGCCTGAGGGTGCCCAGGGGTGGGTCAGGGCGACCTTGGGGATCTGGTCCACCGCGGCATCGGCGTGAGGGTGGCGTCGGCTTCGGTCGTCCTGCCGTGGGCCGAGGACACCTCGACGCCACCCTTGCGGACGGAGCGCGCCGAATCGCCGACGCGCTCGCCACCGCCCCCGGTAGCGTCGGCAGCCGCACAGGCCCCGTACCGCGCCCTCGCGCCTCGTGCTCACCCGGCCCCGAGAGAGCCCCGAGAGAACACGGAGCACCATCCATGCAGGACACCTGGGACACCGTCGCCCGGCTCGTCGCGTGGCTCGACGACAAGAGCGCCGCGCCCGCCGGCACCGCCCCGCTGCTACGCGTCCTGAAGATCGTGGAAGAAGCCGGTGAGGTCGCCGAGGCCGTACACGGCGTCTACGGGGCCAACCCCCGCAAGGGCAACAGCCACACATGGGACGACGTGCGGGCCGAGATCTGTGACGTCATCCTCACCGGCATGGTCGCTCTGCGGACCCTTACGCCGCACGCCGACAAGACGTTCGCCGAACACGTCGGCCGGGTCGCCGGGCGCTCGCTCGCCTGAGCGCACCGCCGGCAGCGCGCGCCCGGGACGCCCGTCGGGGACCGCTCACGGCACGGCCCGACGGTACGCACACAAAACCTCAGGTCAGCGCCGCCTGAGAGTGCCTAAGGGTGCATCCGTGCGCCCTTGAGGACCTTGTCGACCGCGTTCTTCGGGCCGTAGACCGACAGGCCCACCAGGTCCAGTTCCGCGGTCGGCACGGCGCGTACCGCCGCGCGGTTGTCGCGGTCGTTGCCCGTGGTGAAGAGGTCGGAGGTGAACAGGGCCCGGGGCAGGGAGCGGGACAGCACGCGCGCGTGGGCGGCGGTCAGGGTTTCCTTGGTGCCCTGGAAGACCAGCACCGGCTGGCGGAACATCGGCAGGTAGCCGACGCCGTCGGCGTCCTCGTACGGCTCCCCGATCACCTCGGGGACCTGGCTGCCCAGGCCGCTGACCAGGAAGGCGGTGACGTTCAGGCGCTGCCAGGGCTCCAGGTCCTCGCGCAGCAGGACGGCGATCTTGGTGTCGAAGCGGACCGGCTCGGCCCCGTTCGTCAGGTCGTTCATGCCCCTCAGACTGCCGGTCGCCGCCGGGGCCGGTCTTGTACGTTCTTTGCATGGCCTCTCAGCGCGACGGCGTCCGGCGGAACGTCACCGCCTGGCGTCCCCCGATACCGGGCGTCCTGGAGGTGTTCCACGCCCGGTTCACCGAGTACGCCTACCCGATGCACGTGCACGAGGCGTGGACGCTGCTGATCGTGGACGCCGGGGCCGTACGGTACGACCTGGCCCGGCACGAGCACGGCACCCCGCACGACACGGTGTCGCTGCTGCCGCCGCACGTGGCGCACAACGGCTCGCCCGCCACCCCGGACGGCTTCCGCAAGCGGGTGCTGTACCTGGACTTCTCGCAGTTGGGCGAGGATCTGATCGGGCCCGCCGTGGACGGGCCCGACCTGCGCGACCCGGTGCTGCGGCGGCGGGTCGCCCAGTTGCACACCGCGCTGGCCCGGCCCGGCGACGAGCTGGAGGCGGCGAGCCGGCTGGCGTTCGTCGGCGAGCGGCTGCGCGCCCATCTGCGCCCCCGCGCGGCGCGCCCGGCCCGCCGGGACCCCGTACTCGCCCGGCAACTGCGCGAACTGCTCGACGAGCGCGTCGTCCAGGGCCTCACCCTGGCGGAGGCCACCGGCCTGCTGCCGGCCCACCCGGCGCATCTGGTACGCGCGTTCAGCAGCGCGTACGGCATCGCCCCGCACCAGTACCTGATGTCCCGCCGGGTGGAACGGGCCCGGCAACTGCTGCTCGCCGGGCGCGCCCCGGCCGACGTGGCGACCGCCACCGGCTTCTACGACCAGGCCCATCTGACCCGGCACTTCAAACGGCTGGTCGGGGTGACCCCGGGCCGCTACCGGACGTCGACGTAGTCCCCGGCGGCCGTCGCGCCGCCCGTGGTGGACGACTCGCCGAAGGTCCAGCGCCAGTAGCCGTCGGTGGCCGCCTTGACGGTGGTCTTCAGGTCACCGGCGGAGTTCGCGCGGACGGTCTTGACGGTCGTGTACGCGCTGGTGCCGGCCTTGCGGAACTGGAGCTTGGCGAGCTTGTCGGCGTACCCGGTGTACTTGTGCCTGACCCAGTCGGCGCGGGTGGCCTTGCCGGTGACGGTGAGGGTCTTGCCCTTGGTGACCGGCTCCGGGGAGGCGTTGACGGTGAGCTTGGCGGCGCGCTTGACCGGGACGCTGCCGAGGCCGGTGAGGTACTCGTCGGCCTTCAGCTTGCCGTCCTTGGTCCACAGCATGGCGTGGAAGGCGAGCTTCCAGGTGGTGGCGTCGTTGTTCGAGTCCAGCCGGTAGGGCGGGTCGATGTAGAGGGTGCCCTCGCAGTCGGCCGCGCGGGAGCCGTCCTCGTAGCAGGTGTAGCCGCCCGCGTAGATGCCGCCGGACTCGGCGCCCTTGGCGGCGGTGGTGCCGTGGTACAGGAACGGGTCGAAGTCCACCCTCGGCATGGAGTACCCCGACGGCCAGGTGGCGTGGAAGCTGATCGTGGGCTCCACTTCGGCGGTGGTGCCGACCACGATCGGCTTGCCCTTGTTCAGGACCACGTTCGACACCTTGATGCCGGTGTCGGCGGCGTGCGCGGCCGGCGCGGTGAACGCCGCGAGGGCGAGCGCGCCCGTGAGCGCGGCCACGAAGCCGGTTCTGCCTGTGCTCATGCACGGCCTCTCACTGGTAGGAGTGATGAAACCGCCGCAGATTAACAGCAGATCGGCCGGTCAGTCGGTGGTGGTGGCGGTGTCGGAGGGCCGCTGGATGAGCGGCATGAACGCCTCCAGGTTGCGGGTGGACTCCCCGCGCGAGACGCGCCACTCGTACTCCTTGCGGATCGAGGTGGCGAAGCCCAGCTCCAGCAGGGTGTTGAAGGCGCCGTCCGCGGCCTCCAGGACCTGGCCGAGCAGGCGGTCGATCTCCTCGGGAGTGACGGCCGCCAGGGGGAGCTTGGCGGTGACGTAGACGTCGCCCAGGTGGTCGACCGCGTAACCGACGCCGTACAGCTTGAGGTTGCGCTCCAGGAGCCAGCGGTGGACGCCCGCCTCGTTCTCGTCGGGGTGGCGGATCACGAAGGCGTTCAGGGACAGGGAGTGGCGGCCGAGCAGCAGGGAGACGGTGGTGGAGAGCTTGCGGGTGCCGGGGAGCGTCACCACGTACGAGCCGGGTTCGGGGCTCTCCCACTCCACCTCGGCGTCCCGCAGGGCTTGTTCCAGAACCTGTGCCTCAGCCATGGGGCGAGCGTACGCGACGGCGGTGGGCCTGCGCGGCGGCGGTGTAGACGTCGGCGGTGGCGGCGGCGGCCGTGTCCCAGCCGAACCGGCGGGCGTGCCGGGCGGCGGCGGCACCCATGCGGTCGGTCAGCTCGGCGTGGTCGGCGAAGTCGCGCAGCACGCGCGCGTAGGCGGCGGGTTCGTGGCCGTCCACCAGGAAGCCGGTGTCGCCGTCGCGGACCGCGACGGGCAGGCCGCCGACCGCGGCGGCGAGCACCGGGGTGCCGGTGGCCTGCGCCTCGATGGCGACCAGCCCGAAGGACTCGCTGTAGGACGGCATCACCAGCACCGACGCGGCCCGGAACCAGTCGGCGAGCTGCTCCTGCCCGACGGGCGGGCGGAACCGTACGACATCGGCGATGCCGAGCCGCGCGGCGAGCTTCTGCAGCCCCTCCGGTTTGGCGAGGCCGCTGCCGCTGGGGCCGCCGACGACGGGGACGACGATCCGGGAGCGCAGCTCGGGGCGCTCGTCGAGCAGGACGGCGACCGCGCGGAGCAGGATGTCGGGGGCCTTCAGGGGCTGTATGCGGCCCGCGAAAAGGGGGATCAGGGCGTCCTGGGGCAGGCCCAGGCGGGCGCGGGCGGCGGCGCGGCCGTCGGCGGGGCGGAACCGGTCGAGGTTGACGCCGGGGTGGACCACGGCGACCTTGGCGGGGTCGGCGGCGTAGTGCCGGACGAGTTCCTCGGCCTCCTCGGCGGTGTTGGCGATCAGCCGGTCGGCGGCGGCCACGACCTGGGTCTCGCCGATGACGCGGGCGGCGGGCTCAGGGGTGTCGCCCTCGGCCAGGTTGGCGTTCTTGACCTTGGCCATGGTGTGCATGGCGTGCACCAGGGGGGCGCCCCAGCGCTGGGCGGCGAGCCAGCCGACGTGGCCGGAGAGCCAATAGTGCGAGTGGACGAGGTCGTAGTGGCCGGGGCGGTGGCCGGCCCACGCCTGCATCACGCCGTGGGTGAAGGCGCAGAGCTGGGCGGGGAGGTCCTCCTTGGCGAGGCCCTCGTAGGGGCCGGCGTCGACGTGCCGGACGAGCACGCCGGGGGCCAGTTCGACGGTGGGCGGCAGGGCGGCGGTGGTCGCCCGGGTGAAGATCTCGACCTCGATGTTGATCGCGGCCAGCCGCTGGGCCAGCTCCACGATGTAGACGTTCATGCCGCCGGCGTCGCCGGTGCCGGGCTGGTGCAGGGGCGAGGTGTGCACGGAGAGCATGGCGACGCGGCGGGGCCTGCGGTGCAGCCGCAGCCGGGGGGCGGCGGCCGGTGAGCGACGCCCGAGCCTGCTGACGTACTGGCTCACGTGGCGTTCCTCCTCGCTGCGGGCAGGCCGTGCGGAAGGCGCTCGCCGCCCTCCAAGTGCCTGCAACGCCGGAGGGGGTCGCTCCATTTCCGCTTTCCGGGGTTTTGCCGAATCATTACCGGCTATCGCTCAACCGTTCGACCTGCGGTGCGGTCCGGGCCGGTTCCGGGTACCGCATACCCTCGTACGTATGACAGCTCGCGCCGCCTCCCGCCCCGTCGGGTCGGTCACGCGCGGGACGACCCATCCCAACCGGCTGCGCCGGATGGACCGCTGGATCGCGGCCACCCACGGCGCCGAGCTGCGCCGCGCCGCCGACCCGGTCGCCGTCGACCTCGGCTACGGGGCGGCGCCCTGGACCGCCGTCGAACTGCTGCACAGGCTGCGCCGGGTGGCGCCCCGCACGCGCGTGGTGGGCGTCGAGATCGACCCCGCGCGCGTGGCGGCGGCCGAGCCGTACGCGCGCGAGGGCCTCGCCTTCCGGCGCGGCGGCTTCGAGATCCCGCTCCCCCAGCGCCCGCTGCTGGTCCGCGCGGCCAATGTGCTGCGCCAGTACGACGAGGGCGAGGTCGCCGCCGTCTGGGAGCGGCTGTGCGCGCGGCTCGCCCCGGCGGCCGGGACCTCGCGCGGGGGGCTGCTGGTGGAGGGCACCTGCGACGAGATCGGACGCCGGCACGTGTGGGTGGCGCTCGGGCCCGAGGGGCCGCGCACGGTCACCTTCGCGACCCGGCTGGGCTCCCTGGACCGCCCCTCCGACCTGGCCGAACGGCTGCCGAAGGCGCTGATCCACCGCAATGTCCCCGGGGAGCCGGTGCACGCCTTCCTGCGCGACTTCGACCGCGCCTGGGCCGCCGCCGCGCCCTACGCCTCCTACGGCGCCCGGCAGCGCTGGCTGCGCGCGGTACGGGACCTCACGGCGGACTGGCCGGTCACGGACGGGCCGGGCCGCTGGCGGCAGGGCGAAGTGACGGTCGGGTGGCAGGCGTTGGCGCCGCGGGGCTGAGGCGGCGCGGGGCTGAGGCGGCGCGGGGCTGAGGCGGCGCGGGGCTGAGGCGGCGCGGGGCTGAAGCGGCGCGGGAACGATGCGGGTGAGGTGTTCGTCACACCGAGGGGGACCGGCGCGCCGGTGGTCGCAAGCGGAGGCGGTGCGCCTCTGTCGTTTTCCGCGTCGCCGTGGCACGATCCCCCGGGTGACCACACGTTACTGACGGTAAATCAGGTGGGGGGCGCGAGGTATGCGGACGGGCAAGCGAGGGCTCGTGGCCCTCGGTGTGAGCGTGGTCTGCGCGGTCACGGTGCTGGCGGTGCCGGGCACGGCGTTCGCGGACCCGGGCCCCTCCCCCACCCGGGCGGCCAGCCCCTCGCCGTCCGCCGCCCCCACCGCCCCGGCCGCCACCGACGGCGAGCTGGAAGCCGTACGCGCCCGGCTCGACCGGCTCTATCGCCAGGCCGCCGTCGCCGCCGACGAGTACAACGCCGCCGAGGAGAAGGCGGAGAAGCAGTCCGCCGAGCTGTCCGCGCTGACCGAGAAGATCGCGGACGGGCAGCGGGAGCTGGCCGAGCTGCGGCAGCGGGCCGGGGCCGCCGCCCGCGCCCAGTACCGCGCCGGCGGGCTGCCCGACGAGGCCCGGCTCATGCTCAGCGAGAACCCCGGACAGTTCCTCGACGGCACCGGCCGGGTGCTCCAGGGCCAGCGCGCCGCCAAGGGGCTGCTCGCCCGGCTGGCCCGCACCCAGCAGGACCTGAAGACCTACGCCGCCGACGCCTCCGCCCAGTGGACGAGGCTGGAGGCCAACCGCAAGGCGAAGGCCGCCGCGCGGAAGCGGACCGAGCAGCGGATCGCGGCGGCCGAGAAGCTGGAGTCGGCGCTGGAGAAGGAGGAGAAGGAGCGCCTCGCCGCGCTGGAGCGGCAGGCCGCCGAGGAGGCGCAGAGCGCCTGGCTGGACACCGGCGTCCTGGACAAGGCCGCCGGCCGGGCCACCGAGCGGGGCGCGAAGGCCGTGGCGTACGCCACCGCGCAGATCGGCAAGCCGTACGTGTGGGGCGCCGAGGGCCCGAAGTCCTTCGACTGCTCCGGGCTCACCTCCCAGGCGTGGGCGGCGGCCGGCCGGGGCATCCCGCGCACCTCGCAGGAGCAGTGGCGGCAACTGCCGCACATCGGCACCGGGGAGCTGCGGCCCGGCGACCTGATCATCTACTTCGAGGACGCCAGCCACGTCGGGATGTACGTCGGCGACGGCCGGATCGTGCACGCCCCCCGGCCCGGCCGCACGGTGACGCTCGCCGGGGCCGGCACCATGCCGATCCTCGGGGTGGTCCGCCCGGACGCGTGACCGGACGCCCGAGCGGAGACGCGGGCGCGGGAGCGGGGGCGCGGGAACGCAGGCGCGGGTGACGAGCGCCACGTGACCCACCCCACGGCGGCCATCGCGCCGACGTGACGTTCGTCATCCCCCGGGGGCCGCCGGGCTGTCCAACTCACCCGGAGATCGCGGCATATGACGGTGGCCGACGGCCGTACGGCGTGCCGTACGTCATTCCCCCGCGCGCCCGTCACCCGCTATGGTCCCCGTCGGTGGGTCGAGGTCCCTCGCCCCGCCGTGCCCTCGGGGGGAGGGAAGGAACCAGGACCATGCCCGTACCCGTACCGCGGCAGAGAGCGATCCCGGCCGCGGAGAGTGGTCAGGCGCAGGCCGCGTCCGCCGCCGGACAGGCCCCACGGAAGGACACCCCGCGGCCGGACGCCGCCGCACCGCACGGCGGGGAGAACACCGCGGCGGAGCACACCAACCTGACCGTGCTGCTCATCGAGGACGACCCGGGCGGCTCGGTGATCGTGCCCGACCTGCTCGACCAGGCCGGCCGGCCGATCCGGGTCCGTACCGCCCGCAACCTCACCGAGGCCGAGCGGCTGCTCACCGACGACGTCCACTGCATCCTGCTCGACCTCGCGCTGTCCGCGCCCGGCCGGGCGGGCGACGAGGACGACGACGAACTGGCCGTCCTCAAGCGGGTACTGGACCTGGCGCCCCGGCACGCGGTGCTGGCGCTCACCGCGTCCACCGACGCCGAGCGCGGCGCGGAGGCCGTGGCGGTCGGCGCGCAGGACTACCTCTTCCGGGACGAGCTGGACGGCCGGCTGCTGAGCCGGGCCATCCGCTACGCCGTGGAGCGCAAGCGCTCCGACTCCGCCGAGCGGCGGCTGGCCGAGGGCAGGCTGCGGGCGCAGGAGAACCGTCGCCTGGAGCGCGGGCTGCTGCCCACGCCGCTGCTGGAGGGCTCCCCGCTGCGATTCGCCGCCCGCTACCGCCCCGGCCGCTCCCGCGCGCTGCTCGGCGGTGACTTCTACGACGTGGTCCGCACCCCCGACGGCACCGTGCACGCCATGATCGGCGACGTGTGCGGGCACGGCCCGGACGAGGCGGCCCTCGGCGTGGAGCTGCGGATCGCCTGGCGGGCGCTGACCCTGGCGGGGCTGTGCGGCGACCAACTGCTGGGCACGCTCCAGGAGGTACTGGAGCACGAGCGGGCGCACGAGGAGATCTTCGCGACCCTGTGCACGGTCGACATCGCGCCCGACGGACGCCGGGCCGGTCTCTGCCTGGCCGGTCACCCGGCGCCGCTGGTCGCCGCGCCCGGCCTGCCGCCGCGGCTGCTGCCGTACGACAACAACGGTCCGGCGCTCGGGGTGCTGCCGGGGGCCCGCTGGCCCCGGACGCAGGTGGAGCTGGGCGCGGAGTGGAGCCTGATGCTCTACACCGACGGCCTGATCGAGGGGCACGTCGGCGCGGGGCGGGAGCGGCTGGGCGAGGACGGCATGCTGGCGCTGGTGCGGGCCAAGCGGGACGAGGGGCTGCGCGGGGAGGCGCTGCTGCGGGCCACGGTCGACGAGGTGCGGCGGCTCAACGGGGGTGAGCTGGCGGACGACGTGGCGGTGATATCGCTGGACCGGGGGCGGTGAGCAGCGCCGGGTCGCGGTCCTCGGCCGCGGGCCGCGTCCTGGCCGGTCGCGCGGTTCGCCGCGGCCCTGGGTTCAGCGACCGCCGTTGTACGGTCCGTACGGCCCGTCGCTGCTGGAGCCCCGGCGGGTGTTGCGGCCGCCGCCGGGCAGGCCGCGCAGGGCGGGGCGTACGTCGACCATGTAGACGATCGTCGCGATGAGGCCGATGATCGGCAGGAACGACAGGATGTTGAAGATCAGGTTCACCACGAAGGCGAGCCCGAGGATGATCAGCCAGAACGGCTTGGTCTTCTTGTCGGCCGCCCGGTAGGCGTCCTCCCGGCGCGTGGCCGCGTCGATCAGCGCGAAGCCGCTGAACACGATCAGGGCGATGCTCAGCAGCCACATGAACCCCGCGAAGCCCTGCATCAGCACTACGTCCACCACCAGACTCTGTCGTCCCTACGCGGTCACCGTACCCGGAGAACGGGCCGGGCACCCCCAGGGTGCCCGGCCCGGCACATTCCGCGGAACCTACTTCGCGGGCGGCGTCTTCTTCGCCGGGGCCTTGCGGGCCGGCGGGGTCTTCTTCGCCGCGGGCGCGGCCCCGGCGGCGGGCGTCTCCTCCTCGACCTTCACCGGCTCGGCCTTCACCGGCTCGGCCTTGGGCTCGACGGCCACGGCCAGTTCCTCGACGCCCTCGGCGACGTCCTCGATGCCCTCGGCGGCCTGGCCGCGCCAGGTGCGGACGGCCTGCTCGCCGTGTTCGGCGACCTTCTCGTAGGTCTCGCGGGCCTTGACGGCGTACTCGGCGGCGACGCCGACGCCGCGCAGGGCGAGGTCCTGGGCGGTCTCGCCGAGCTTCTTCAGGTCGGTGTCCAGGGAGCCGATCAGTTCGTTGACCTTGGCCTGGAGGGTGCCCTGGGTCTCCTTGACGCGGGCGGTCGCCTTCTCCTGGACGGCCTTGGGGTCGGTGTTGCGGACGGCCTCGATGCGGCTCGGGGCCTCGGTGCGGAGCTGCTCCACCAGGACGGGCACCTTCTTGGCCTGCTGCCAGGCGAGGTCCGCGGTGCCCGCGGCGAAGTAGAGGGGGGTGGGGTCGCTGAAGGTCTTGCGCAGGTCGTCGGTGATGGCCATGGTGACGGTCCTCCCGGATCGCTTGAGCTTGAGGGTTGGGTGTCTCGTGCCGCCCGCGCCCGGCCGGTCGCCGCCGCTAACCGGCGGGCTGCCGGGGGCCGGCGTCGCCGCCGCCCGCCGTACGGGCGCGGGGCGCGGCGGCCGGGCGGACGGCGTCCTCGCCGTCGGCCGGGCGCGGGCCGCGTATGGAGGTGTCGCCGTCGGGGGCGCCGTCGTCCCCGGTGCCGTCCTGAGCGTCGTCCGGGCCGGTCCCGAAGCCGTTCTCCTTGCGGAACGATTCGTAGATCTGGAGCAGCACCTGCTTCTGCCGCTCGGTCAGCGTGGGGTCCGCGAGGAGGACGGCACGCGTCTCCACCTCGTCGCGGTCCCGGTCGGCGTCGAGGATGCCGGCCCGCACGTACAGCGTCTCGGCGGAGATCCGCAGCGCCTTGGCGACCTGCTGGAGCACCTCCGCGCTCGGCTTGCGCAGCCCGCGCTCGATCTGGCTCAGATACGGATTGGACACCCCCGCGGCGTCGGCGAGCTGCCGCAGCGAGAGCTGCGCGGTGCGCCGCTGCTCGCGCAGGTACTCCCCGAGATTGCCGACGTTGAGCGATGCCATGCCTCCACGATGCCGCACTCTGCTAACTATTGCAAGCACCCGCTTGCAGAAGTGTCACCCGGCGCGCCGTGGCGTCACGCCGGGCGGGGAGGGAGGATCGCCGGCATGGGATCGGGTGAGTGGCTGGTCGTCGAGGACGTGGAGCGGTTTCTCGAGCGGGGCCCTCGCCGCCCGGCTGGCCGGCCTCGGGCACGTGCTCCCGGCGGTCAGCGCGGACCACGACACGGCCACCGCGTTCGCCGGGGCCTGGCGGCGGCGGACCGGCGCGGTGCCGACCCCGCGCGGCACGCGACTGCGGCTGTACCGGCTCGGCACGCTCACCCCGCCCGAGCCGCTGCCGCCGGGACGGGCCCGGGTGCTGGGCGCGGCCGACCTGGACGAGATCATGCACTGGTGCCGGGAGTTCGCCCGGGCCGTCGGCGAGGACGTCACCGTCGACGCCCGCACCTGGCCGGGCACGCGGTACGCCGACAAGCGGTACACCCTGTGGGAGACCCCCGACGGCACCCCGGTCTCCGTGGCCGGGATGAACCCGCTGATCGGCGGGCAGATCCAGGTCGACATCGTCTACACCCCGCCCCGCCTCCGCGGCCACGGGTACGCGGGGGCCGTGGTGGCGGAGGTGAGCCGGGCCGCGCTGGCGGCGGGCGCCGAGGAGGTCGTCCTCTTCGCGGACCGGGCCAACCCCGCCAGCAACGCCCTCTACCGGCGCCTCGGCTACCGCCCGCTCGCCGACTGGACGGCGTACGACTTCTCCTGAACGTCACTGGTGAGCACCACCAGTTGGCGGGTGGCCCGGGTCATTGCCACGTAGTGGTCGACCGCGCCCTCGACGCCGTCGCCGAACCGGTCGGGGTCGACCAGGACGACGAGGTCGAACTCCAGGCCCTTGGACAGCTCCGGGGTCAGCGAGCGGACGCGCGGGCGGTCCCGGAAGGCGGGGTCGCCGATGACGCAGGCCGTGCCCTCGGCATGGGCGGCGAGCCAGTCGTCCAGGATGCGGTCGCGGTCGGCGGTGGCGGCGTGGAGCACGGGGAGGCCGCCGCCGCGCACGGAGACCGGCACGTTGGCGTCCGGGAGCGCGGCGCGGATCACCGGCTCGGCCTCCGCCATGATCTCGGCCGGTGTGCGGTAGTTGAGGGTGAGGGAGGCGACCGTGACCCGGTCCAGGCCGACCCGCGCGAGGCGTTCGGTCCAGGTCTCGGTGAAGCCGTGCCGGGCCTGGGCGCGGTCCCCGACGACCGTGAAGCTCCGGGACGGGCAGCGCAGCAGCAGCATCTGCCACTCGGCGTCGGTCAGTTCCTGCGCCTCGTCCACGACGACGTGCGCGAACGGGCCGGCCAGCAGATCGGGGTCGGCGACCGTCAGTTCGGCCTCGTCGACCAGGCTGACCTCGGCGTCCGCGCCGCGCAGCATCCGTACCAGGCCCTCGCCCTCGTCGCCGTCGGCGCCGGAGTCGGCCACCGCGTCGATCAGGGTGTCCACCACCCGGGTCATCCGCTCCCGCTGGGCGGCGAGCACGGCCCGCTGCCGGCGTCGGCGGCGGGCCGCCTCCGGGTCGCCGAGCCGGTGCCGGGCCGCGTCCAGCAGCGGCAGGTCGGAGACGGTCCAGGCCGCCGGGTCGGGGCGCTGGAGGCGGCGTACCTGCTCGGGGGTGAGCCAGGGCGCGCACATCCGCAGATAGGCCGGGACCGTCCACAGGTCGCCGACCAGGTCGGCGGCCTCCAGCAGCGGCCAGGCCCGGTCGAAGGCGGTGCGCAGCTCCCGGTTCCGGTTGAGCGACCGGCGCAGCAGCTCGGGCGGGGCGTCGCCGTCGTGCTTGTCCTGGAGGAGGGTGAGCAGTTCCTCCCAGACCTGGTCGCGGGCCTCGTTGTGCGGGACGCCGGGTTCGGCGGCGTCGAAGGCGGCGGCCCAGTCCTCGGCGGTCAGCTCGATGCCGGACCAGGGGGTGGTCACCGTCATGCCGGTGGCGGGGGGTTCCTCGTAGAAGCGGACGGCCGGTTCGATCGCCCGGACCAGGTCCGCGGACGCCTTCAGCCGGGCGGCCTCGGGGTCGGTCTCGGCGGTCGCGGCGGCGCCCTCGGCGACCAGGTCGCGCAGGACGCAGGTCTGCACGCCGTCCTCGCCGAGGCTGGGCAGCACATCGGCGACGTAGGCCAGGTAGGGCCGGTGCGGGCCGACGAAGAGGACGCCGCCGCGGCGGTGCTTGAGGCGCGGGTCGGAGTAGAGGAGGTAGGCGGAGCGGTGCAGGGCGACGACGGTCTTGCCGGTGCCGGGGCCGCCGTCCACGACGAGGGTGCCCCGGGAGCCCGCGCGGATCACGGCGTCCTGGTCGGCCTGGATGGTGCCGAGCACGTCCCGCATCCGCTCCGAGCGGCCCGCGCCCAGGCTGGCGAGGAAGGCGGACTGGTCGTCGAGGGCGGCGTGTCCGTCGAGTCCGTCGGCGGTGAACACCTCGTCCCAGTAGTCGCTGATCCGGCCGCCGGTCCAGCGGTAGCGGCGGCGGCTGGCCAGCCCCATCGGGTGGGCGTGGGTGGCGCCGAAGAACGGCTCGGCGGCCGGGGAGCGCCAGTCCAGCAGCAGCCGGCGGCCCTCGCTGTCGGTCAGGCCGAGCCGTCCGACGTAGACCGGCTCGGGGTCGTCGGCGCCGACCATCCGGCCGAGGCAGAGGTCCAGGCCGAAGCGGCGCAGGGTGCGCAGCCGGGCGGTGAGGCGGTGGATCTCGGCGTCGCGGTCCATGGCGTGCCGGCCGAGCCCGCCGGGGGCGCGGCGCTCGGCGTCCAGGCGGGCGGTCAGTTCGGCGATCGACTCCTCAAGGCACCGGGCGATGGCCGCGAAGTGCCGGTCGTCAGCGGCGATCAGCGCCGGGTCGGCCTTGGCGGAGAGCCGTTCGGGCAGGGCGAACGCGCTCGTGGACAGGGGGGTCATGAACATCAGCTCCGGTGATTCAGAGGGGCGCGCGCCACGGGCACGTCGACCGGGAACGGCCTCGGCGGGCGATTCTGCGCCACCCCGGGGGCCTTGCCGCAAGCCCCACCATGCGCTATAGGTTGAGAGTGGCGAGGAGCACAGGACGCTCCGGCGCCTTTTTCTTTGCCCTCGGTTGCCTAAAGGCATTAGGAAAATGCATACTTCTTTAGGCAAACGAGAGGATGGTCATGGCACGGGCAGGACTGACCGCGGACCGGCTGATCCGGGCGGGCGCCGAGCTGGCCGACGAGGTCGGCTTCGAGCAGGTGACCCTCTCGGCGCTGGCCCGCCGGTTCGACGTGAAGGTCGCGAGCCTCTATTCGCACCTGAAGAACTCCCGGGACCTGAAGACCGGCATCGCCCTGCTCGCCCTCGCCGAACTCGCCGACCGGGCCGCCGACGCCCTCGCCGGCCGGGCCGGCCGGGACGCGCTGACCGCCCTCGCCGACGTGTACCGGGACTACGCCCGCGAGCACCCCGGCCGGTACGCCGCCGCGCAGTTCCGGCTGGACGCGCGGACCGCCGCCGCCAGCGCCGGGGTCCGCCAGGCCCAGATGACCCGGGCCCTGCTGCGCGGCTACGACCTCACCGAGCCCGACCAGACCCATGCCGTCCGCCTGCTCGGCAGCGTCTTCCACGGGTACGTCAGCCTGGAGCTGGCCGGGGGCTTCAGCCACAGCGCACCCGACAGCCAGGAGAGCTGGGAGCGGATCCTGGACGCGCTGGACGCGCTGCTGCGGAACTGGCCGGCGGCGAAGGCGCCCTGACGGGGCGCGTCCCCGGACACCGGGCCGCGCACGCCCCCGGACACCGGGCCGCGCACGCCCCCGGACGCCGGGCCGCGCACGCCCCTCAGGACGCCGGGGGATCCGTACGCCCCCCAGGACGCCGGGAAACCCGTACGCCCCGGATGCCGGGGGATCCGTACACCCCCGGACGCCGCCGAAACCCGTACACCCCAGGACGCCGGACGCCGGAAAACCCGTACACCCCCGGACACCGGGGAACCCGTACACCCCGACCGCCCCGCCACCCCGTCCCGCCGCACGCCCCACGCCCCACGCCCACGCCCCACCCCGTACGACAGTTGGGACCCACCCCCGTGCACACCGACTCCGCCCTGATCAGCACCCCCCTCACCGCCGAGCTGCTGCGTGGTGCGCTCGACCTGGAGCGCACCGAGCACGGGCTGCTGCCGCACCGGCTGCCCGCGTGGGCCCGCGCGCAGAGCGCCGACCCCCAGCTCGGTCTGGCCGAGGCGCAGCCCTCGGGGGTGCGGCTGGTGTTCCGTACCCGGGCCACCGCCGTGGAGCTGGACACCCTGCCGACGCGGCGCGGCTACACCGGCGCCCCGCCCCGCCCGGACGGCGTCTACGACCTGCTCGTCGACGGCGAGCCGCACGCCCGGGCCACCGCGTCCGGCGGCAACGTCCTCACCACCGACCTGTCCACGGGCGCCGTCGAGCACCACCCCGGCGCCCCCGGCACCCTGCGCTTCACCGGGCTGCCGGAGCGGGAGAAGGACGTCGAGATCTGGCTGCCGCACAACGAGATGACCGAGCTGGTCGCCCTGCGCACCGACGCGCCGGTGGCGCCCGTGCCGGACCGGGGCCGCAGGGTGTGGCTGCACCACGGCAGTTCGATCAGCCACGGCTCCGACGCGGCGAGTCCCACCGCCACCTGGCCGGCCCGTGCCGCCCTGCGCGGCGGCGTGGAGCTGGTCAACCTCGGGCTGGCCGGCAGCGCGCTGCTCGACCCGTTCACCGCCCGGGTGATGCGGGACACCCCGGCCGATCTGATCAGCGTCAAGATCGGCATCAATGTGGTCAACCTCGATCTGATGCGGCGCCGCGCGTTCGGCCCGGCGGTGCACGGCTTCCTGGACACGATCCGCGAGGGCCACCCCACCGCGCCCCTCCTGGTCGTCTCCCCGCTGTACTGCCCGTTGCACGAGGACACCCCGGGCCCCGGCGCCTTCGACCTGGCCGCGCTCGCCGAGGGCCGGCTCGGCTTCCGGGCCACCGGCGACCCCGCCGAGGTCGCCGACGGCAAGCTGACGCTGACCGTGGTCCGCGAGGAGCTGTCCCGGATCGTGCGCGAGCGGTCGGCCGGGGACCCGCACCTGCGCTACCTCGACGGCCTGGAGCTGTACGGGGAGGCCGACCACGCCGAACTCCCGCTCCCGGACGGCCTGCACCCGGACGCCGCCACCCACCTGCGCATCGGCGACCGCTTCGCCGGCCTGGCCCTCTCCCCCGGCGGGCTGCTCTCCTAGGGGCGGTTCAGAACGGCAGGGGCCGGGCGTGGATCACGTCCAGCCGGGACACCGCGCGGGTCAGCACCACGTAGAGCCGGTGCGGGCCCCGGGTCTCCGCCTCGGCGATCGCCGCCGGTTCGACGGCGACGACGTGGTCGTACTCCAGGCCCTTGACGACGCCCGCCGGGACGGCGCAGACCCGGGCGGCCGGTTCCTCGGGGCCGGCCGCCGCGATCCCGGCGGCGGCGAGGGTCTCGCGCACCCGGGGCAGGTCGGCGTCGGCGGCGATCACCCCGATGGAGCCCTCCCGCGCGAGCGCGTCCCGGACGGCGGCCACGACGGCGGCCGGCACCTCGCCGGACCCGACCTGACGGATGGTCAGTTCGCCGTCGCCGCGCAGCGAGCGGGCCGGCGGCACGTCCACGTCGAGCCGGTCCAGCAGCCGGTTGGCGAGGGCGAGGACCGCCTCGGGGACCCGGAAACCGGTGGTCAGCGGGGTGACCTCGGCGTCCGGGCGGCCCAGGTGCCCGAGGACCGCGCGCCAGGAGCGCGCCGCCCACGGGGTGGTGCCCTGGGCCAGGTCGCCGAGGACGGTGAGCGACCCGAAGGCGGCCCGCCGCGCGATCGCCCGGCACTCCATCGGGGACAGGTCCTGGGCCTCGTCGACGACCACATGCCCGTACCCCTGCGGATGGGCGAGGAGTCCGGCGGTCTCGTCGAGGAGGACCAGGTCGGCGGCGGACCAGCGGGCCGACTTCCATGAGCGCGGCGGTCTGCGCCACAGCAGCGCCTTCTGTTCGTCGGCGTCGAGCAGTCCGTCGGCGGCCGCGGCCAGTGCGGCCGGGTCGGTGAGCAGCGCGGCGACCACCTCCTCGGGCCGCACCCGCGGCCAGACCGCGTCGAGGCGGCCGGTGACCGCCCGGGACCGTTCGATCCGCCGGGTCCAGGCCGGGGTGCGGGGCCCGGCGCGGCGCTCGGCCCGGTCCCGGACGTACCGCACGATCCGGGCCCGGACCCGTTCACGCCCGGTGTCGTAGGGCGGCCGTTCCGCCAAGACCCCCTCGACGATCCGCGTCAGCTCCCCGGCCGGGACCCGCCAGCGGTACGACCCGTCCGGTACGGCCAGGTCGCCGGTGCCGTCGGCACTCACCCGCGCGTACAGCGCCCGGCGCAGCACCTCGGCCATGCGGGCGTCGTGCTTGACGGCGGCGGTCCGCTCGCCGTCGGTGCCGGTGACGGGCTGGCGGGCGATCTCCTCGGTGAGCGTCGACTGCCGTACGCCGGTCTCGCCGAGGGCGGGCAGCACCTCGGCGATGTAGCGCAGGAAGGCCCGGTTGGGCCCGAGGACGAGCAGTCCGCCGCGCCGGATGCGCTGGGGGTGGGTGTAGAGCAGGTACGCGGCCCGGTGCAGGCCGACGGCGGTCTTGCCGGTGCCGGGGGCGCCCTGCACGCAGACGGTGGTGGTCAGGCCGGCGCGGACCAGGTCGTCCTGCTCGGGCTGGATGGTGGCCGCGATGTCCCGCATGGGGCCGACCCGGGGCCGCTCGATCTCGCGGGCGACCAGGGCACTGGCCCGGGACTCGCCCCGGCCGAGGTGCTCGTCCTCCAAGCCGGTGAGGTCGGCGGAGTCGCCCGGGCTGCCGGGGGCCCAGCCGAACCGGCGGCGGACGGTGACGCCCAGCGGGTCGCGGGCGGTGGCCTGGTAGAAGGCGCGGGAGACGGGTGCCCGCCAGTCGACCACCAGGGGCGGGGCGGCCGGGTGCTCGGTGACGCGGAGCCGCCCGATGTGCAGCGACCGCTCCTCGGCGGCGTCGGCGAGGTCCAGCCGGCCGAAGAACAGCGGGCCCGGGGGCAGTTCGCGCAGTTCCTTGGCGTGGCTGCGCAGCCGGTACCCGAGGACCTCCGCGTCGGCGCCGGAGGCGGAGACGTCCTCGCCGGTGACGACCTGGTCCTGGGCGCCGTCGACCATGGCGGCGAGGGCGGCGCGGCAGCGCTCGTGATGGGCGCGCTCCTCGGCGAGGGCGCGCTGCGGGGCGGGGTCGGGTGACGTCATTCCCCCGAGCCTACCGGAATGACGTAACCGAGTTACATTTTTTACTGTCTCTCAGGCGAGGTGCGGCAGCCCCCGCGCCAGCCGGTCGAAGGCCCGTTCCGCCGCCGTCACCGCGTCCGGGTGCACCCGGGCCAGGGGCTCCCCGGCCGCGATGCGCCGCCAGTTCTCCAGGGCCAGCACCCGCTGGACGGCGATGATCTGGGCGGCGGCCAGCCGGGCGTCCAGGTCGCCGCCGAGGACCTCGGCGAGCGCGGCCTCGGACCGCTCCTGGAAGCCGTGCAGCCGGGCAGCCAGGGCGGGGGTGCCGTACAGCAGGGTGTGGAAGGCGAGCACTTCGGGGTGGTCGTTCAGGCCGGTCACGGGGTCGTGGCGGTCCAGTCCGGCCAGGAAGTGCCGCCGCAGCGCCGCGAGCGGCGCCGGGTCCTGGCCGGCCACCCGGGCGGCCTCGTCCTCGTGGTCGGCGATCCGGTGCAGGACCAGGTCCTCCTTGGCGGGGAAGTACCGGAACAGCGTCGGCTTGGAGACCTCGGCGGCGGCGGCCACCTCGGCGACGGAGACCGCGTCGAAGCCCTTCTCCAGGAAGAGCCGGACGGCGGTGTCCGACAGCACCTGGTACGTCCGCCGCTTCTTCCGCTCCCGCAGCCCGGTCTCGCTCATGGGGCGAGCCTACGCACTCCCGTCCTCCGCGAGCCGCGGCCACGGCACCCGCGGGCGGGTGTCCCGGCCGGGGCTCCGGCTGACCCGGACCCGCCCGCCGCCGGTGCCGGCCCACTCCTCCAGCACCTCGGCGACCCGGTCCTCGTCCGGCACCCGGGGCAGCCACAGCGGCTCGGCCGCCACCCGCAGGGCGCGGGTCACGTCCGCCGCCGCCCGGTCCAGCTCCGCCTGCCCGAACGGCGCGTTCAGCCTCCGTACGGTGCGCAGCACGTCCGGGAAGAGGGACTGGGCGCGCTCGAACTCCAGGTAGTACCAGAGGTCGTTGGTCACCCCGGCGACGGCCGCGCGGCGCATCCGCAGCATCTCGGCGATCCACGCCCCGACCACCTCCTCCCACTGCCCGGCGGGGTAGCGCATCCGCACCAGGTGGATCGCGAGGTCGTGCAGCGGGTCGCCGTAGGTGGCCAGTTCCCAGTCGATGGCGACCAGCGGCGGCTGCCCGTCGGGCGTGACGATCACGTTGTCGCGGTGCAGGTCGCCGTGGAGCAGGCTGAACGGGCGCGGGGTCAGCTCCGGGAGCCGCTCGCCCCACTCCGCCAGCGCCTGCGGGGGGACGCCGAGCGCCTCGAAGAGGCCGCCGTAGACGCCCCAGTTGGCGCAGACGATCCGCCGGTGGTGGGTGGTGACCAGGGCGCGCAGGAAGCCCCGGCTGTCGGTGCGGTCGCGCGGGTGCTCCAGCGGCAGCGGCGGCAGCGCGGTGCGCTCCACCAGGCAGGTGCGGGCCAGCAGCTTGGCCAGCTCGCGGACGAGGGCGGAGTCCACGGGCGTGCCGTCCGGGTACTGCTCGCCCAGCGGTGTGCCCGGCACGTACACCAGGACCGTGCGGTCGGCGCGCGCCTCCAGGACCCGGGGCACGTACGGCCGCAGCACTCCGGCCGCTTCCAGGATCCGCCACTCCGACCAGGTGCGGACCACGACGGGCAGGGCGTCGGCGCGGCGCCGGCGCAGCAGCACCGTCGCACCGGGCGGCAGGCCGTGGCGCTCGGCCAGGGCGCGGGCCGGCGGCAGTTCGGTGTTCTCGTTGTGGTGGCCGCCCACGGGTATGTGCGCGGTCTCGGACGGGTCGGCGAGGGCCCGACGGTCGCCCGGGGAGGTGGAGTGACGGCGGAAAGGACGGTGCGAGGCGGAATCGCCCATGGGGGGTCCTTGTGCGGCGTGCGGGATGGGGCAGTTCTCGGCAGGGGCGGGCGCGGTGAGCGCCGGAAGTGTCGGAAGGTGCGCCGATATGCGCCTGCGAGAGATGAACTTTCAGCGAGACTTTAGCGCTTCATGTTCGCCTGTGCGTCGCCTGTGCAGGAAGGTGACGCAGCCAACGGGCCAGCGCCGCCATGATCTTTACAGTGCCGGGGACTTCGTCCAGTCCGAGCGGTCCGGCGCCGCGCAGGATGATCCGCTGGAGCCTCGCGGCCGCCCCGGGAAGGGCCGCCCAGCGGGGTCCGGAGGCGCTCCGTAGGGAAAGCGACACGCGGACGACATCCGTGAACACGCTCTGCGCGCATTTGAAATCGGTGATCAGCCGGAGATCGCGCCGCCATTGCCGGGTACCGCCGGGCCGGACCGATTCGACCGCCTCGCACCAGGCGCGCACCAGCCGGTCGCGCTGGCCGGCCCGGTAGTCCATCAGGTAGAGGTGTGTGGCGAGGTCGTACAACGGGTCGCCGATCATGGCCAGTTCCCAGTCGATGGCCCACAGCCGGCCGTCCGGGTCGAGGACGAGGTTCTCGCGGTGCAGGTCGGCGTGGAGCAGGCAGAACGGGCGGTCCGCCAGTCCGGAAACGTTTTTCTCCAGGCGGGCGAGTGTCTCGTCGACGACGCCCAGCTCCCGGAAGAGCCCGGCGAACTCGGCCCGGTGACGCTCGTACACCTGGTCCTGGATGAAGACGATGAGCCGGCGCAGGAAGCCGTCGCTGTCGCCGTCCTGGGGGGCGTCCTCGGGCGAGCAGCGCCGCGGGGCGGTGACCTGGGCGGGGCCGATCGCGGCCAGGTCCCGGAAGAGGGCGGCGAGCTGCTCCAGCACCGGCTCGGGCACCCGCCGGCCGGGGCGGCGGGCGCCGAGGGTGCGGCCCTCGATGAACCGCTGCACCCCCACGCCGCCGATGTCGAGGACCTCCGGGACCTGGGGGAGGCAGGGCCGCACGGACCGCAGCAGTTCCTCCTCCGACCGGAAGCAGCGCCGGTCGAACCAGAGGGCCTCGGCCCGCGGCGCCCTGACCTTGACCCGGCCGCTGCCGTCCGGCAGCCACAGCACGTACGTCTCGTGGTGGTACCCCTTCAGCGGGCCCTCGACCAGGCTCATGTCGCCGCTCGTCGCCTCGGCCCACTGCCGGGCGGCCGACGCCATCGGGGGTGCCATGGTGCGCGTTCTGCCCATTCCGGTGAGGCCGATGGGGTAAGAGGGATGCACGTTACTCCACCGCGCCCGGGCGTGGGTCGCGGACCCGCCCTCCGGGCCTCTTGCGTCCCCTCAGGAGACCCATGCGAGACACCGACGGCACCCGGACGGTCCTCGACGAGCTGCTCGGCCGGGTCGGGGCCGTGCTGTTCGACTTCGACGGGCCGGTGTGCGACCTGTTCGCCGGCCGCTCCACGGCGGGCGTCGCGGCCCGCATCAAACGGGTCGCCGCCCGCCACTGGGGCGCCCTCGACCCGGAGGTCGCCGCCTGCGACGACTCGCACGGCGTGCTGCGCCCGCTGCGGGAGATGTACGAACGCCGGTCACCGGGGCCAGGCGGCGACCGGCCGCTGCGCAGGGCGGAGGCGATCGTGGCGCGGCAGGAGCGCAAGGCCGTACGGAGTGCCGTCGCCGCCCCGGGCAGCACCGAACTGGTCCGCGCCCTGCACCGCGGGGGCATGGCGCTGGCCGTCGCCAGCAACAACGCCGCGCAGCCGGTCCGGGCCTATCTGGAACGGCGCGGCATCCTCGGCGAGTTCGCGGCGGTGTGCGGCCGGGACCCGGCGGACGCCCGCCGGATGAAACCGCATCCCGACTGCGTCCGGCGGGCCCTCGCCGCGCTGGGCCGCTGCCCCGGCTGCTGCCTCCTGGTGGGCGACCAGCTCACCGACCTGAGCGCCGCCCGGGCGGCCGGGACGCGCTTCCTCGGCTACACCGCGGACGCGGCCCGGGCGGAGGAGATGCTGCGCGCGGGGGCGGACGCGGTGATCGGCTCGCACGCGGTCTTCCTGGCCGCCGCCGAGGCGCTGGCCGCCCGCCGCGGTCAGCCGGTCGCCGACTCCCAGAGCGAGTCGAACCAGGCCCGGGTCCGCGCCACGAAGACCGTGCCCTGCGCGTGCGGGTCCTCGCTGGTGACGTAGTGGGTCAGCCCGGCGCCCATGCCGATCACGTCCCTGGTCCGCACCTCCCGCCCGTCCTCCAGCTCGATGACCCGGTCGTACATCTGGTAGTAGCCGTGCAGCACGGCCGTGCCGTTGAGCACATAGACCTTGGCGGTGGGCGACACCGGCACGTACCGGATCTCCAGTGCCGCCGCGGGCAGGTCGCGCAGTGTGGCGCGCAGGGAGGCGGTGTGCCGCTCGGTGATGTCCAGCAGCCGCCGCTTGAGCGCCCGGTCCACGTCGGGGTCCTGGTGGCGCCAGTAGAGCAGCGGATGGTCCGGGGCCGGCAGCAGCATCCGCAGCCGGATGGAGCGGGGGGCGATCTCACCGGCCCGGATGCGGTCCGCCTGGTCGCGGATGTGCGCGTCCAGGGACTCCGAGGTCAGGGTGAAGACGTCCAGGGTGATCTCGGGCCGCTCGAACGCCCGGTTGATGAGGGGGGCCAGGGTGACCGGCCGCCCGCCGGCCGTCGGCGAGTGGATCTGCTGGGTGCGCACCACCCGGGTGCCGCTGCCCTGCCGGGTCTCGATCCAGCCCTCGCGCTTCAGCTCCTTGAGCACCTTCTGCACGGTGTCGCGGGAGACCCCGAACTCCTCGGCCAGTCGCCGCTGGGCCGGCAGCAGGAAGCCGACCGGGTAGACCCCGTCGACCATCCGTGACCGCAGCGCGTCCGCGACGCGCTCGAACTCCCTGCCCCCGGTGTCGCCACCGCCCCTCGCGCCCACACGGTGACCGTACCACTTCCAGTCATTCGGACGGGCCAACTGGCCCTGTAGTTAAGGGATCTCGCGGTACGGGCACCCTGGGGGCAGGGCGGCGACCAGTCCAATTGGACTGCACCTCGACCGCTCCGGTGGTGCCGTTGGGGGAGCCATGATCTTCACACAACTGCTGTCCGTCGTCCTCGCGGCGCTGGTCGACCAGGCGCTGCGCACCGGCCTCGGCGCGCTGTTCCTGGTGTGCCTGGTGCTCATCGGCATCGGCGTCAGGCTGCGCGACGCGGCCTGGGTGACGGCCGGCACGGTCCTCTTCCTGCTGCTGATGACGCAGACCTGACCGGTCAGCGGCGCACCAGCCCGAGCAGCGGTTCCAGGGAGCCGACCACCGTGTCGGCGCCCGCGTCCCGCAGCAGTGCCCGCTTGCGCGCGTCGCGGGCGTACCCGAGGAAGGGCACGCCCGCCCGCCGCGCGGCCTCGTGGTCGGAGGGCGAGTCGCCGATGAAGAGGGCGGCGGCGGGGTCGGCGCCCAGCGCGCCGAGGGCGCGGTGCAGGCTGTGCGGGTCGGGCTTGAGGCGGCTCAGCTCCCGGGTCCGGCCGTAGACGTGCGGCGCGAAGCAGCCGAGCAGGCCCCGGCCGTCGAGGTAGGCGGTGACCACCCGCGGGGAGTTGTTGGTGGCCACGGCCAGCCGGGCGCCGACCGCGCTCCAGGTGCGGATGAGGGGGTCGGCGTACGCGGTCGGCATCGCGCTGCGGGCGGCCCGCAGCTCCTGCTGGGTGAGGCGCTCCTCCAGCTCGGCGACGAGGTCGCTGCCGGGGTGCCGGCGGTCGACGGCGCGCAGCACGGCGTGCGGGTCGGGGGAGTGCCGTTCCGCCTCCGCCAGCAGGCCGGGCAGTCCGCGTCCGGCGAGCCAGTCCACCAGGTCGGCGGCCACCCCCGCCGCGGAGTGGCCGGCGAACAGCCGGCAGATCGGTCCGTCGAAGTCCCACAGGACGTAGCGGACACCGGCGGTGCGCCGCCGCAGGCGCTCGGTGTCCGGGGCGGGTTCGGTCCGGGTCGGGTCAGAGGTCACTAGGAGAGTGTCAGGTCCGTGGTGATGGTTTCCCAGAGGGCGTCGAACCACTTCTGGGATTCCGTCACGAACGCCGCGTCCCGGTGGCCCGCCCGGTTGAGGAAGGAGAACAGCAGCGACTGGGAGCCGAGGGCGTCGTACATCTGGAGGGTCTGGCTCTCCCACTCCTCCTCGCGCCGGGTCAGCATGTAGTAGCCGATCAGCGCCTCCTCGCCGTTGAGCAGGTACAGCTTCATCGGCGGGGTGAACGGCAGCGCGCGGAAGGACGTGCGCACGTCGATGCGGTGGGTGGCCCGCACGGCCTGGAGGTTGTGCTGGAGGACCCGCGCCTGGGCGTTGCGCATCTGCAGCCAGCGCTGGTGCACGGGGTCGTCGTCGGCGGGGTCGGCGGGGTGGCCCTCGACCGAGACGGGGAAGGCGAGGTTGATGTCCCGGGAGGGCATCAGGACGCGTACGGAGACGGACTCCGGGCGTATCCGGCCCTCGTGGATCAGCCGCAGCGGCTCGCTGAGCGCCAGCATCAGCGTCTCGGAGGTGTGGCAGACCACGTCGACCCGGACCTGGGGCACGGAGAACGCCTCCGTCAGCCGCGGCGCCAGCGCCACCATCGTCGGCTGCGGCTCACCGTGCGCCGGGGCGGGCACGGCGATCCGCGGCGGACTGCCCTTGCTGACGTTGCTGAGCAGCCCGTCCTCCTGGAGCGCCCGCAGGGCCTGGCGGACGGCGCCGCGCTCCACGCCGAACTCCTCGGCCAGTTCGGCCTGGGTGGGCAGGCGGTCGCCCGCCTTGAGGTCCCCGACACGGATGCGCTCCCGCAGGATGTCGGCGATCTCCTGGGGGGAGCGCCTTCTGCCGCCGTCCACTGCCACGTTCTCCTGGGTCACATGACCAAACGCTACAACTGTGATCCATCTAAAGGGAGTTGTTTGAAACTTGTTTATAGATAGCAGCCAAGTGGGGACAACCATGGTGAGGTTGGCTGCCAACTTCGCCGAGTTGGCAGCTCGACCCCGGAAGGGGGAACGACATGCCTGTCCTCGCTCTCGTCTCCGCCGTCTTCGCCGTCGGCTTCGAGCAGATCGTCCAGTGGAAGTACGGCGCCGCCGGCATCGTCGGGCTGCTCCTGCTCACGATAGGCGTCAAGGCCAAGAGCCCGGCCGTCAGCTCGGCCGGCGCGGTGGTGCTGGCCCTGCTCGTCGCCGGCCCCGCCCTGTGACGGGGCCGGTCCCGGCCGCGCCGGACCACGGGAGGCGTCACACCGCGAACGTCAGCTCGGTGCTGATCGTCTCCCACAGCGCGTCGAACCACCGCCGGGACTGCTCCACGAACGCCGTGTCCCGCGGCCCGGGACCCCGCTCGAAGCCGAACAGCACGGACTGCAGCCCCTCGGCGTCGTACATCTCCAGGTTCTCGTGCCCCACCTCCTGCTCGCTGCGGGCCAGCGTGTAGTACGCGAACAGCGCCTCCTCGCCGTTGAGCAGGTACAGCTTGACCGGCGGGGTGAAGGGCAGCGCGCGGAAGGAGACCCGCACGTCGATGCCGTGGGTGCCGCGCAGCCCCTGGAGGTTGTGCTGGAGGACCTGCCCCTGGGCGTTGCGCATGGCGAGCCAGCGCCGGTGCACGGGGTCGTCCGGGCCGTCGCCGCCGCGCCCCTGGACCGGCACCGGGAAGGCGAGCGCGATGTCCCGGCTGGGCAGCAGCACCCGTACGTCGATCTTGGCCGGTTTCAGCCGCCCCGCGTAGATCTCGCGCAGCGGCTCCCCGATGGCGAGGGTGAGGGAGACCGAGGTCAGGCACAGGGCGTCGATCCGTACGTGCTCGGCGGCGAAGGCGGCGGCGATCCGGGGCGCGAGGCCGGCCGTGGTGGGCACCGGCTCGGCCGACGGACCGGTGGCCCGGCCCAGGTCGGGAGCGACCGTCGCCGGGCTGCCCTTGGAGACGTTGGTGAGCAGCCGCTCGGACTGCAGGATGCGCAGGGCCTGGCGGACCGCGCCCCGCTCCACGCCGAACTCGTCGGCCAACTGCGCCTGGGTGGGCATCCGCTGGCCGGGCCGCAGCGCCCCGGACCTGATCCGGGCGCGCAGTTCGTCGGCCACCTCGCGGTGCGTCCGCTGTGACCGCTGCACCCTCTTCCGCCCGTTGACGGTGGCAGGTTCCGGCTCCACGACCGAACCCTACAACTTCCCGCCATCTTGCGGCAGTTCACCGGATGGTGGTTATGAGACGCTTCCAAGCGGAGATAAGTACAGTGAAGTTGGCTGCCAACTTGGGCAACATGGTCAGACCTTCCGGGGGTTGGCCAGCACGGTGACAGTTGGGAACCACGTCCCGTCAGGGGACGTCCCGAAGGGGGACCGCCATGCCGCTCATCGCCATCGTCGTCGCCGCACTCGCCATCGGGTTCGAGCAGCTCGTGCAGTGGAAGTACGGGCCGCTCGGCATCATCGCGTTCGTCGCGCTGTCCATCGGCGTCAAGGCGAAGAACACCATGATCGGCGGCATCGGCGCGGTCCTGCTCGTCATGCTGCTCGCCCAGTCCGGCTGACCGACCTCGAACCGCCGTCCGGGTTCTCCTCCGGAGGGGAGCCGGGAGCCCGGACACGCGGGGCACCACCACAACCACAACTGAACAGCACGCTACGGATCAGCACCGCGCCCACCCGCCCCCGGCAGGAAGGAGTCCCGCCTCAGAACATGTCCGGGCACCAAGGCCGCCTGGACGTACGCAGCAGGGCGTCGGCCATCCGGGCGGCGCCCGCTCGTTCTTCCCGGACCCGCCCCAGCGCCGCGAGCCGCACCGCCGACTCGTCGCCCAGCCACAGGGTGGCCAGCTCCCCCGCGCCGAGCACCAGGTCGGCGCCCTCGGCGGTCGCCGTGCAGGACGCCCCCTCGGCGGACGCCTCCAGCCGCCACCGCCCGCCGGCCGGCCCGCCCGGGTCGACGACCTCCAGCACCAGCGTCCCCGGGGCCCCGTAGGTCCGCGCCTCCAGGGCCCGTACGACGTCCAGGATCCGCACCCACAGCCAGTCCGCCTGGGTGACGATGGTGGCCGCCCGCGGGTCGGGCAGGAGGTGCGGGAGCAGGTCGTCGGGGGCCCGCCAGCCGCTGCGCACCCGGGTGATCCAGTCGATCGAGCACAGGTAGAGCCACAGGGCGCGCTCGGCGGCCGGGGTGGTGCCGATCAGCCACTGCACGGTCGCCGTGTTCAGCGGCTGCTTGGCGTCCCCCCAGTGGTCGTCGGCCCGGTAGGCGGCCATGCCCTCCACCTCGCCGGCCGCCGAGCGGTACACGGCGAAGAACGGCTCGGTCCACTCCTTCTCGAACCGCAGCGCACCCGTGCGGACCCGCCACCACACCTCGTTCCGGCTGACCGCGCCCGGCTGCCCGCGGCGCAGCCTGTCGTGCAGCTCGGGGCCGAGCTTGCGCACGTCCTCACCGTCCACCAGGTCGATCCGGCCGCCGTCCGCCGGGCCCGCCCGGCGCGGGTCGAGCCCGGCCCGGGGCACGTCCACGGACCACTCGGTCATCGTGGTGGCCGGGCCGAACCCGTACCGCCCGTAGATCGGGTACTCGGCGGCGATCAGCGTGGCGACCACGTCCCCGCGCTCCCGTGCCGCGGCCAGGTCCCGCGCCATCATGCGGCCGAGCAGTCCCCGGCGCCGGTGGGTCGGGCTGACCGTCACGTTGGAGATCGCGTCGGCCGGGACCGGGGCGCCGCCGACGGCCGTGACCTCCTGGGCGAAGGAACGGAACGTGGCGACGCACCGGCCGGCGTCGAAGGCGCCGAGCAGCCGGCCCGGCACGAACTGGTGCCGCCGGGCCCGCAGTTGCTCCTCGGCGACGACGGGCTCCTGGAGGAACCCGGTGTTCAGGGCGCGGTTCCAGTCGGGGAACTCGGCCTCGGTGATGGGACGGACGTCGATCTCGGCGCGGCTGGTCATGGCCACACCGTAGGTCGCCGGCGGCTCCGGCGTCGCGCCGATTTGTCCGCCGGGGCCGTCCCCGGGCTCACCCCAGCAGGTCCTCGACCTGGGCCTCCCCCTCGCGGTAGCGGCGGGCGATCTCGGCGCTGCAGTCGTCCGCCGTGCGCTGCAGCCGCTGCCGGCGGCCGGAGACCTGGTGCTCGTAGCGCACCAGCCGCCCCATCGCCGCGGTCAGCTCCGGCTCGGTACGGGCCCGCAGGTCCGACAGCTCGACCTCGCCGAGCATCTCGGCGGCCAGTCTGCGGTACTCCTCGCTGTGCGGGGTGCCCAGGGTGACGTGGCGGGCGGACGAACGGTGCCGGGACGGCCCGTCCGTCAGGATCTCCGACAGCCGCTCGACCACGGACGCGCCCCCGGCCGGGGGCGCCGCCGCCGGCCCGCGGCGCGCCAGCTCGGCCCGCAGGATGTCGATGCGGCCCTGCAGGAGCCGCCGTACATAGCTCAGATCGGTCTCCTCGCGCTGCGCGTCCCGGCGCAGCAACCGCAGCTCCGGCAGGCTCAGCGCGGTCAGTTCGTGTCCCCGTGGTGGTGCGGGCAGCTCGGGGCTGTCCGTGCGCTGTACGGGCGGCCTGAGCGACTCCCCGTACGTCAACGGAACAGTGCCCGGCGGCTGCTCGGTACTCGGTGTGCTCATGTGCCTCTACCGTCCCCTCGACCGGCGTCTGGGCACATCGTGCCACCACAGGTGGCCGCTATGTGACCGAGTGCCCACGATCGGCCCCAGATGGGGGGTTCGGGACCGAAAAGAAACCCGTACGGGGCCGCCCGCCGGCGCCCGGGGGGCGCACGGCATCATGGCCCCTATGCGTGCGGTGGTACAGAGGGTCGACGGCGCGAGCGTCGTCGTGGACGGCGAGACGGTCGGCGCGATCGAGGGCGAGGGACTGTGCGTCCTGGTCGGCGTCACCCACGACGACACCGAGGAGAAGGCGGAGCGGCTCGCCCGCAAGCTGTGGACCCTGCGGGTGCTGCACGAGGAGCGCTCGTGCAGCGACACCGGCGCCCCGCTTCTGGTGATCAGCCAGTTCACCTTGTACGGCGACGCCCGCAAGGGCCGCCGCCCCACCTGGAACGCCGCCGCCCCCGGGGAGGTCGCCGAGCCGCTGGTCGAGGAGGTGGTGGCGCGACTGCGCGCGCTGGGCGCGACCGTGGCGACGGGCCGGTTCGGCGCCCAGATGCGGGTGGGGCTGACCAACGACGGCCCGTTCACCGTCCTGCTGGAGGTCTGATCCCTGGCTAGGGCGCGACGACGGTCTCCTGGGCGGCGGCCGTGTCGCCGGCCATCAGCCGGGCGTCCACCGGGACGTTCCGCTTGACCAGGGCCAGCGCGACCGGGCCCAGTTCGTGGTGGCGGGCGGAGGTGGTGACGAAGCCGACCTTGCGCCCGTCGGGGCCGTCGTCGGCGAGCCGGATCTCCGTCCCGGCCGCCGGCAGGTGGACCTCGCTGCCGTCCAGGTGCAGGAAGACCAGCCGGCGCGGCGGCTTGCCCAGGTTCTGCACCCGGGCGACGGTCTCCTGGCCCCGGTAGCAGCCCTTCTGGAGGTGGACGGCGCTGCCGATCCAGCCCAGCTCGTGCGGGATGGTGCGGTGGTCGGTCTCGAAGCCGAGGCGCGGGCGGTGCTGCTCGACCCGGAGCGCCTCGTACGCCAGGATGCCGGCCGGCGGCCCGGCCTCGGCGGCGAACGCCTCCAGGCCGACGCGGGGCAGGAAGAGGTCGCGCCCGTACGGGGTCTCCCGGACGACCGCGCCCTCGGGGGCCCCGGCGATGGAGCCGGCGGGGAGGTGGACCACCGCGGTGTCGGCGGTGCGGTCGGCGACCTCGACCTTGTAGAAGAACTTCATCGACTCCAGGTAGGCGAGCAGCGCCTCCCGGGTGCCGGGCTCGACGTGCGCCCAGACGGTCGTGCCGTCGTCGACCAGGTACAGGGCGTGCTCGATGTGCCCGTTGGCGGACAGGATCAGCGCCTCGGTGGCCTGTCCGGGCGGCAGTTCGCTGACGTGCTGGGTGAGCAGCAGGTGCAGCCAGCTCAGCCGGTCCTCGCCGGTGACGGTGACGACCCCCCGGTGGGAGAGGTCGACGAAACCGGTGCCGTCGGCGAGGGCGCGCTGCTCGCGGAACAGATCGCCGTAGTGCGCGGCGACGCCTTCGTCCGCGCCCTCGGCGGGGACGGCGCCGGGCAGGGACAGCAGGGGGCTTTTCATGGATCCCAGCCTACGACTCGGCAGTTGACGCCTTCGCGGCGCAGTCGCGGCACCGGCCGAAGATCGCGAAGTGCTTCAGGTCGGTGTCGAAGCCGAACTGCTCGCGCAGCTTGGCGGTGAACTCGGCGGCCACCGACAGGTCGGCCTCGATCACATTGGTGCAGTCGCGGCAGACCAGGTGGATGTGGTGGTGCCGGTCGGCGAGGTGGTACGTCGGGGCGCCGTGCCCGAGGTGGGCGTGGCTGACCAGGCCCAGCTCCTCCAGCAGCTCCAGCGTGCGGTACACCGTGGAGATGTTGACCCCCGACGCCGTCTTGCGCACTTCGCCGAGGATGTCGTCGGGGGTCGCGTGCTCCAGGGTGTCCACGGCTTCCAGCACGAGCTGCCGCTGCGGGGTCAGCCGGTAGCCGCGCTGCCTGAGGTCGCTCTTCCAGTCGGTGCTCACCACACGCCAAGTCTAGGGCGCCGGGGCAAGCCGCCTACTTGAAGAAGGCGATCCCGTCGTCCGGGAGGTCGTCGGGCAGGGCCTTGGCCCAGCGCTCCACGTCCTCGGGGGTGACGACCTTCTTCAGGTGGGCCGACATGTAGGGGCGCAGTCCGACCTCGGGGGTCTGCTTCTCGCCGACCCACATCAGATCGCTCTTGACGTAGCCGTACAGCCGCTTGCCGCCGGTGTAGGGCCGGGCGGCGGGGGTGCGCGCGACGGCGTCGGTGACCAGGTCGATCTGCGGCTTCTTGGGGGCCATCTCGCCGTACCAGATCTCGATGACGCCGTCGTCGCGGGTCATGGTGATCTCGACCTTGCGGTCGGCGTCGATGCGCCAGAAGCCGTGCTCGGTCTCCAGCGGACGGACCTTGTTGCCGTCGTTGTCCAGCACCCAGGTGCGGGAGTGGTACTCCAGGAAGTCCCGGCCGTCGTGGGTGAAGCTGACCTCCTGCCCGAAGTTGCACTTCTCGGAGCCGGGGAAGTCGTGCACGCCCGCGCCCGCCCAGTCGCCGAGCAGGAAGGCCAGCGGGACGAGGTCCTTGTGGAGGTCGGACGGGATCTCGATCATGAGCAGCTCAGCAGTCTCGTACGTCGGTGGGGGCGAAGGGTCAGCGCTGGCCCTGGAACAGCTTCTTCACGGTCAGCCCCGCGAAGGCGAGGACGCCGACGCAGACCAGGACCAGCAGGGCTTCGAAGAACATCTCCACGGGGTGCTCCTTGGGCGGGGGTGCGGTGGTGTGCACAGGGCCGTGCCCCAGCTTACGCGGCCCGGGGACGGCTCTCTCCGCGAGGTGCGCCGGGGCCCGCCCCGTACGATGCGGCCATGGCGAAGAAGCTCGTGATCAAGGTGACCGCCGGGGCCGACGCCCCCGAGCGCTGCTCGCAGGCGTTCACGGTGGCGGCGGTGGCCGTGGCCAGCGGGGTGGAGGTGTCGGTCTGGCTGACCGGCGAGTCGGCGTGGTTCGCGCTGCCGGGGCGGGCCGCCGAGTTCGAGCTGCCGCACTCGGCGCCGCTGCCGGACCTGATCGACTCGCTGCTGGCGGGCGGCCGGCTGACGCTGTGCACGCAGTGCGCGGCCCGCCGGGAGATCACCGAGAAGGACGTCATCGAGGGCGTGCGGATCGCCGGGGCGCAGGTCTTCGTGCAGGAGGCGCTGGCCGAGGAGACGCAGGCGCTCGTCTACTGACGCCCGTAGGCGCTGGCCGAGGAGACGCAGGCGCTGGTCTACTGACGACCGTCGGGGCGGCGCCGCTTGCCGTCCAGCTCGTCCCACCACTCGTCGGACCGCGGGTCCCCGGAGGGGTCGTCCCACCAGCGGTCCTCGGGGCCGCGCCGGTTGGCGACGATCGCCGCGAACGGCGGGATGACCATGGCGACCACGCACATGCCGACGGCCACCGGCACCGACCAGATCCGCACGACGGCCCAGGCCAGGACGAACAGCGTGACGCAACTGCCCATCATGGCGAAGTACACGTGACGTCGTCGTGCGTACATGCGTCCAGGGTAGGCCCGGACGCGCCGGAGGGACCGCTCCCCGGGTGTCCGACCCCGGGGAGCGGTCCCTCCGCCGTGTGTGCCGTCAGACGGCGATGGCGACCTCCGCCAGGCCGCCCTTCTGGGCGACGACGGTGCGGTCGGCGGTGCCGCCCGGGACGAGCGCGCGCACGGTCCAGGTGCCCTCGGCCGCGTAGAAGCGGAACTGGCCCGTCGCGGAGGTCGGCACCTCCGCCGTGAACTCGCCGGTGGCGTCCAGCAGCCGGACGTAGCCCGTCACCGGCTCGCCGTCGCGGGTCACCTGGCCCTGGATGGTGGTCTCACCGGGCTTGATCGTCGAGGCGTCCGGGCCGCCGGCCTTCGCTCCACACATGTCAGTCGTCCTTAGGGTCGCAGCGGATTACTTGCCGGCGCCGAGCTCGATCGGCACGCCGACCAGGGAGCCGTACTCGGTCCAGGAGCCGTCGTAGTTCTTGACGTTCTCCACGCCCAGCAGCTCGTGCAGGACGAACCAGGTCAGGGCGGAGCGCTCGCCGATGCGGCAGTAGGCGATGGTGTCCTTGGACAGGTCGACGTTCTCCTCCTCGTAGAGCTTCTTCAGCTCCTCGTCGGACTTGAACGTGCCGTCGTCGTTGGCGTTCTTCGACCACGGGATGTTGCGGGCGCTGGGCACGTGGCCCGGGCGCTGGGACTGCTCCTGCGGCAGGTGGGCCGGGGCGAGCAGCTTGCCGGAGAACTCGTCGGGCGAGCGGACGTCGACCAGGTTCTGGCTGCCGATGGCCTTCACGACGTCGTCGCGGAAGGCGCGGATCGCGGTGTTCTGCGGCTTGGCCTTGTACTGGGTCGTGGGGCGCTCGGGCACCTCCTCGACCAGCTCGCGGGCGTCCAGCTCCCACTTCTTGCGGCCGCCGTCGAGGAGCTTGACGTTCTCGTGGCCGTAGAGCTTGAAGTACCAGTAGGCGTAGGACGCGAACCAGTTGTTGTTGCCGCCGTAGAGGATCACCAGCGTGTCGTTGGCGATGCCCTTGGCCGACAGGAGCTTCTCGAAGCCCTCCTGGTCGATGAAGTCGCGGCGGACCGGGTCCTGCAGGTCCTGCGTCCAGTCGATCTTGATGGCGTTGCGGATGTGGTTCTTGTCGTACGCGGACGTGTCCTCGTCCACCTCGACGATCGCGATGGCGGGGTCGTCCAGGTGCTCCTGGACCCAGTCGGCGTCGACCAGGACGTCGCTGCGGCTCATCTCTTCTCCTCCGGGGCAGTTACGGCGGGGCGTGCGAGTGCGGGGGGCGCGCGGGCGCTCGTACGGGCGCGGCGCGGCGCGGGGCCCTGGGCAGGGCGGTGGGGAACGCGGGGGCCGGGGCCCGTCCGCTCAGAAGGGGCGACAGAGCATGGCGGCAACGCGGCACAGGTCCACTGCCCGCCGCTTCGTGAGATCCGCCTGTCGCCTCATGCCGTCGATCGTAGGGAGGGACCGGTGGGCGTGTCACCGGCATGTCGGATACTGAGACGCGATCGTCCGTAATGTGGGACGATCGAGGTGGCGGGGTCGCCGTCCCGGGGTCCGCGGGCCCGGGTGTCCCGGTCCGGCCCCGCGGTACGGACGGCGGTGTCTCGCCCCTCGGACTCCCCCGCGTCCGCGGCACGGTCCGCGCGACCGGCGCTATCCGGCGAGGACGATGTTGGTGCCGCGGACGGTGATGTCGACGCCGTCCTTCGCCGCCTCGACCTTGTCCAGCTTGATGCCGCCGGGCAGCTCGTCGATGGTCTGCTGGAAGTCGGTGATCTCCCGGATCCGGGACTCCGCCAGGGTCACCCCGCCCAGCTCCGGCAGGTTGTCGGCCTTCACGCCGAGCCGGTTGTTCTTCACGGTGACCGAGCTGAGCACATGCGCCGGCTCGGAGACCTTCTTGCCGGCCAGCGTCACCTCCACGGCCACGTCGATCTTGCCGTTGCCGCCGTCGGAGAGTCCCACGATGCGGGCGGTGACGCCGGGGGCGACCTGGGACGGCTCCGGGTCCGCGGCCTTCAGCAGCTCGTCGTAGGCGATGGTCGCCGTCCCCCTCGCGGTGGCCGCGGTGGCGGAGCTGAAGTCGCCGGAGAAGTCGACGCCCTTCATGTGCGCCCGCAGATCGTCGACCCGGACCCGCTCGCTGCCGTCGGCGGTGGCCGCCTCGTAGCCGTCGATGCCGACCTCCACGTCGTCCAGCTCACCGCCGGCCACCTGGGTCAGGAACGGGAAGCCGTTGATGGAGACGTCCGGGGTGGTGGACAGGTTCTCGCGGGACTTCAGCCGGTCGGCCACCTCGCCCTCCGCGAAGTGGACCGCGAGCCGGTCGGCGGCGACGAAGAGCCCACCCAGGATCACCACGGTGATCAGCAGTATTCGCAGTGCGCGCATTGTTCCCCACCTCGGTCTTACGGACGGGCTCACGGTAGCGCCCGGGGAAAGCCCGCCCGGCATATTGTCGACCACCTGTGACAGTGACCGCCGGGCGGCCCGTCACACCAGCGCCCGTCCCAGCACCCACACCACCGGCGCCGCCGCGCTCAGCGGCAGGGCGACGCCCGCCGTGAAGTGCACGAAACGGGACGGGTAGTCGTAGCTCGCCGCCCGGTGCCCGACCAGCGCGCACACCGCCGCGCCGGCCCCGAGCAGCGCCCCGGAGGTCCCCACCCCGGTCATCGCACCGGCCGCGACGCCCGCGCCGGCCGCCGCGAGCAGCGCGACGACCACCGAGGCGGGCGTCGGCAGCGGCAGCGCGCGGGCCAGCACGGCGACCGCCACGGCGGCCCCGCCGACGGTGACCGCGTCCGCCTCGGCGGCCAGGTAGCCGCCCGCCACGATCGCCAGCGCCGCCGCGGCGACGGACGCCATCAGGCCGTACATCCGCTCGTCGGGCTCGGCGTGCGAGCGCAGGTTGAGCACCAGGCAGAGCAGCACCCAGACGCCGAGGGTGCCCAGGATCGCCGCCGGGGAGCCGTCGGCGACCAGCAGCGCGGCGTCGGCGACCAGCGCGCCGAGGAAGCCCAGCGCGATGCCCTGCCGGGCCGGCCACATGCCGTTCAGCCGGAACCAGCCCGCCGCGGTGACCGCCTGGAGCGCGACCAGCGGCACCAGCACGGCGTACGTGCCGACCGCCGCCGCCCCGGCCAGCAGCAGGCCCAGCAGCGCGGTGAGCAGGGCCGGCTGCATCCCCGGCTCGATGATCGGCGACCGGCCCTCGGCGCGGGCCCGCTGCGCGTCGGTGATGCGCGGGTTCCCGGCGAGGGTGGCGGGGCCGTAGCCGTCGTCGGGGGCGGCGGGGGCGGGTGCGGGCGGCGGGGTGTGGGGCTGGGGTTGCGGCTGCGGCTGGGATTGCGGCTGGGGCTGGGGCTCGTACGGCTGTTGGTACTGGGGCTGCTGGTACTGCGGCTGCTCGTACCCGGGCTGCCGGTACGGCTGCTGCGGGTACGGCTGCGGCTGCCCCTGGTACTGCTGCTGCGGGTACGGGGCCTGCTGGTACTGCTGCGGCGGCAGGTACGCCGTCTCCTCCGGGGAGGCCGCCGGGACCGGCGGCTGCACGGACGTCTCCCAGGTCTGCCCCTGCCACTGCTGGGTGTGCTGCTGGTCGGCGTACGGATCGTCGTACCCCTGGCCGGGCCAGGCGGCCGGCGGTGGCGTCGGCTGCTGCCGCTGCCGGTACGGGTCGGGGGTCCCGTGGTCGGGGGTCCCGTACCCCGCGTATCCGTCGTACCCCTCGTACGGCTGGTTCGTCATCGGTCACCCTCCTGCGAACGGCGGGAGCACCTCGACCGTGCCGCCGTCGGCCAGCCGTACCGTCTCATGCGCGCGGGTGCCCACCGGACCGCCGTCGACGAGGAACGAGCAGCGCAGCAGGACGCGGGCGAGTTCCCCGGGGTGTCGGCCGCGTACGGCGTCGAGCGCCTCGGCGAGGGTCTCCGCCTCGTACGGCTCCTCGGCCACCCCGGCCGCGGCCTTCGCGGCGGCCCAGTAGCGCACCGTGACCTTTGCCATCTGGTTCCTCTGTCGGACGTCTGTGGACAGGGGCCAGGCTAGCCCGCCTTGTCGACCGCCCAGTCGGCGATCCGGCGCAGCAGGTCCTCGCCGGTGGCGTGCTCGGCGTGGCCCATGCCGGGCTCCAGCCAGATTTCGCCGTGGTCACCGGCGGCCTCGGCCAGCATCCGGGGGTGGTCGACGGGGAAGTAGCCGTCGCTGTCGCCGTGCACGACCAGCAGCGGGGCGGGGGCGATCCGGGGCACCGCCTCGACCGGCGAGAGCGGCACCGGGTCCCAGTCGCGGTGGTGGATGCGGGTGCGCAGGCCGTACCGGCCGACGAGCCGGCCCGCGGGCCGCAGCACCAGCCAGTGCAGGCGCCGCATGGGGGCGGTGCCCCGGTAGTACCAGCGGGCCGGGGAGCTGACCGAGACCACCGCGTCGACGCCCCGGTGCAGTGCCGCGTGCCGCAGCACCACCGAGCCGCCCATGGAGAAGCCGACGGTCACCACGCGGGTGTGCCCGAGGCTCCGGGCCCAGTCGACGGCCGCCGCCAGGTCGAGGACCTCGCGGTCGCCGACCGTGGAGCGCCCGCCGGAGGCGCCGTGGCCGCGGAAGGAGAACGTGACGACGGCGCCCCGCCGGGCGAGGCCCGCCGCGATCCGCCGGACGTGCGGGCGGTCGGCGTCCCCGGTGAATCCGTGCGCGATCACGAACACCAGGTCGCGGGCGGGTGAACCCCCGTTTTCGTATACAGCGCGACCGGGGTCGTATACGGAATCGATCCGCACCCCGTCGGACGTGTGCAGATACCTCCGCAAAGGCCCCCGTGCGGCCGTCTCGTCATGCGGACGAAGGGTGGATCGGGCCACATGACCTGCCGAACCGTCGTTCATGTCGGCTATTCTGCTCGGCAGAGGACTCGGGCAGAGAAGCCCCCGGGTCCTTTCGTGCTTTCGGAAGCGTTGTATACGAGGCGGGAAACCGCAGGTGTACGGCTATCGGTCGCAGTAAGAAGCAGTTCCGCATACGTCCTCGCAGGGACCGAGGAGGAACCAAGACGTTATGAGTTCACTGCTGCTCCTGACCAATGCCCTTCAGCCGTCGACGGAGGTGCTTCCCGCCCTCGGCCTGCTGCTGCACAACGTGCGTGTGGCCCCGGCGGAGGGGCCCGCGCTGGTGGACACCCCCGGCGCCGACGTGATCCTGATCGACGGCCGGCGGGACCTGCCGCAGGTGCGCAGCCTGTGTCAGTTGCTGCGCTCCACGGGTCCCGGCTGTCCGCTCGTCCTGGTCGTCACCGAGGGCGGCCTCGCCGCCGTCACCGCCGACTGGGGCATCGACGACGTACTGCTGGACACCGCCGGTCCGGCCGAGGTCGAGGCCCGGCTGCGGCTGGCCATGGGCCGCCAGCAGATCGTCAACGACGACTCGCCGATGGAGATCCGCAACGGCGACCTGTCGGTGGACGAGGCGACCTACAGCGCCAAGCTCAAGGGCCGGGTCCTGGACCTGACGTTCAAGGAGTTCGAGCTGCTCAAGTACCTCGCGCAGCACCCGGGCCGGGTCTTCACCCGCGCCCAGTTGCTCCAGGAGGTCTGGGGCTACGACTACTTCGGCGGCACCCGGACCGTCGACGTGCACGTACGGCGGCTGCGGGCCAAGCTCGGGCCCGAGCACGAGTCGCTGATCGGCACGGTCCGCAACGTCGGCTACCGCTTCGTGACGCCCGAGAAGCCCGAGAAGGGGGAGCGCGCGGCGGAGGAGGCCAAGGGATCGGCGGAACGCCCCGCGGCGGACGACCCGGACCCGGCACGGACGGCCGGGGCGGCGGAGGCGCGGGCGTAGGTCCGAGGGCCGGGGTGCGGAGGCGCGGGCGTGGGTCCGAGGCTCGGCGCGCGGAGAGGCACGGACGTGGGTCCGAGGCTCGGGGCGCGGTCCGGGCGCGGGCGCCCAACCTGTGATACTGCCCTGCCCGGGGCGGGTCCATCCGCGTAGACTCCGCGCGTGGCCAAGGTGACTCGGGACGATGTGGCGCGGCTGGCGGGGACTTCCACCGCCGTCGTCAGCTATGTCATCAACAACGGACCCCGGCCGGTCGCCCCGGCCACGCGCGAGCGTGTCCTCGCCGCCATCAAGGAGCTGGGCTACCGGCCCGACCGGGTCGCCCAGGCGATGGCCTCGCGCCGCACCGACCTCATAGGGCTGATCATCCCCGACGCCCGCCAGCCCTTCTTCGGGGAGATGGCGCACGCGGTGGAGTGGGCCGCCGCCGAGCGCGGCAAGATGGTCCTGGTCGGCAACACCGACTACGTCGCCGAGCGCGAGGTGCACTACCTGCGCGCGTTCCTCGGGATGCGGGTCTCCGGCCTGATCCTGGTCAGCCACGCGCTGAACGACCAGGCGGCGGCCGAGATCGACGCCTGGGACGCCCGGGTGGTGCTGCTGCACGAGCGCCCCGAGGCCATCGACGACGTCGCCGTGGTCACCGACGACCTGGGCGGCGCCCAGTTGGCCGTGCGGCACCTGCTGGAGCACGGCTACGAGTACGTGGCCTGCATGGGCGGCACCGCCGACACCCCGGCCGTCGGCGACCCCGTCTCCGACCACGTCGAGGGCTGGCGGCGGGCGATGCGGGAGGCGGGACTGCCCACCGAGGGCCGGCTGTTCGAGGCGCCGTACAACCGCTACGACGCGTACCGGATCGCGCTGGAGATCCTCGCCGGGCCCCGGCGTCCGCCGGCGATCTTCTGCTCCACCGACGACCAGGCGATCGGCGTGCTGCGCGCCGCCCGCGAACTGCGCATCGACGTGCCGGGCGAGCTGGCGGTGGCCGGGTTCGACGACATCAAGGAGGCCGGGCTGGCCGACCCGGGCCTGACCACGGTCGCCTCCGACCGGTCGGCGATGGCACGGTCCGCCGTGGACCTGGTGCTGGACGACGCGCTGCGGGTCGCGGGGTCGCGGCGGGAGCGGCTGAAGGTGTTCCCGTCCCGGCTGGTGCTGCGCCGGTCCTGCGGCTGCGGCTGAGCACCCAGGGCGCCCTTATATCGGGCATACGAGCTTCTGCCGGGCTTCTCAGGCCGCACTCAGGAGGCTCTCATCGTCGGCGGACATGCTCGTGGACATGACCGAGAGCATCCGCCGCAGCGGCGAGTACGAGCCCCCGTACGACAACCCGTACGCGACCTCCCCCGAGGGCGCCCAGCAGCACGCCTCCGCTCATCCCTCCTCCGCGCAGCCCGAGCCGGCCCCCTACTGGGGGTCCCCGGTGAACCCGGAGTGGCCGCCCCCGCCGGCCCAGCCGCCCGCCGGTCCTGCCGATCCCGCCGGTTCCGCCGGTCCCGCCGCCGGGGACGGGGCGCCGAAGAAGCGCGTCCGGCGTCCGTTCGCCCTGCTCGCCGCGGTGGCGATCGTCGCGGCGGCGGTCGGCGGCGGCACCGCCTACGGCATCCAGGAGCTGACCGGCTCCGACACCGTGGCCGCGTCCACCAGCACCAACGTGGTGCCGTCCAGCCAGAAGGGCACCGTCTCCGGGGTCGCCGCCGCGGTCAGCCCCAGCATCGTCGAGATCAACGCCGCCTCCAGCGCCGGCTCGTCCACCGGCTCCGGCGTGATCATCACCAGTGACGGCGAGATCATCACCAACAACCACGTGGTCTCCGGTGCCTCCTCGGTCAAGGTCACGACCAGCGACGGCAAGGAGTACACCGCCGAGGTCGTCGGCACCGACAGCTCCAAGGACCTGGCGCTGATCAAGCTCCAGAACGCCTCCGGCCTGCAAGCCGCCTCCCTCGGGAACTCCGACGCCGTCAAGGTCGGCGACCAGGTGGTGGCGATCGGCTCGCCCGAGGGCCTGACCGGCACCGTCACCAGCGGCATCGTCTCCGCCCTGAACCGGGACGTGACCGTCTCCACCGGCGAGGGCCAGCAACAGCAGGGCGGCGGTCAGTGGCCGTTCGAGTTCGGCGGCCAGGAGTTCAACGGCGACACCGGGTCGTCCACGACGACGTACAAGGCGCTCCAGACCGACGCCTCCCTCAACCCGGGCAACTCCGGCGGCGCGCTGATCGACATGAACGGCGACATCATCGGCATCAACTCCGCGATGTACTCGGCCGCCGGCTCCTCCTCCGCCGACGCGGGCAGCGTGGGCCTGGGCTTCGCGATCCCGATCAACACCGTCAAGGCCGACCTCGACACGCTGCGGTCGGGCGGCACGGACTGAGGAGCCACCCCGTGATCCAGCAGGTCGCGCGCCCCCTGACCGGCACCTGCCCGGCCCGGGCATGACCCCCGCCCCCGCCATCCCTTCCCGTACCCGCCCGCCGGCGTGCGAGGCTGAGGAGCGTCAGCCCTACGACGCCCACCGCATCCGAGGAACCGAGCCCATGAGCCCCGCAGACGGCGACCGTGACACCCAGCGCATCCTGATCGTCGACGACGAGCCCGCGGTCCGCGAAGCCCTCCAGCGCAGCCTCGCCTTCGAGGGGTACGGCACCGAGGTCGCCGTCGACGGCGCGCAGGCGCTGGAGAAGGCCGCCGCGTACCGGCCGGACCTGCTGGTCCTGGACATCCAGATGCCCCGCATGGACGGCCTGACCGCCGCCCGGCGGATCCGCGCGGCCGGCGACACCACCCCGATCCTGATGCTGACCGCCCGCGACACCGTCGGCGACCGGGTCACCGGCCTGGACGCGGGCGCCGACGACTACCTGGTCAAGCCGTTCGAGCTGGACGAGCTGTTCGCCCGCATCCGCGCGCTGCTGCGGCGCAGCTCCTACGCGGCGGCGGTGGCGGCCTCGGCCGAGTCCAACGACGTCCTCACCTTCGGCGACCTGAGCATGAACCTGTCGACGCGGGAGGTGCGGCGGGGCAGCCGGCCGGTCGAGCTGACCCGCACCGAGTTCACCCTGCTGGAAATGTTCATGGCGCACCCGCGCCAGGTCCTCACCCGGGAGCAGATCCTCAAGGCCGTCTGGGGCTTCGACTTCGAGCCGTCGTCCAACTCCCTCGACGTGTACGTGATGTACCTGCGCCGCAAGACCGAGGCGGGCGGCGAGCCGCGCCTGGTGCACACCGTGCGGGGCGTGGGGTACGTCCTGCGGCAGGGGGGCGCCGAGTGAGCGCGGTGACCCGCCGGGTCCGTGCGCTGCCCATCCGGGCGCGGCTGTCGCTGCTGGTGGCGGCGGCGGTGGCGTTCGCGGTGGCGGCGGTGTCGGTGACGTGCTGGTTCATCGTGCAGGACAAGCTGTACCAGCAGCTCGACGACGAGCTGGAGAAGGCCGCGCGCCTGACCTCGCCGCAGCAGGTCGACCAGATCAGGATGGCGCTGGCCAACTGCACGCAGGACACGGGCCAGGGCGGTTTCCGCAACACCTACTCCCAGGTGGTCACGGCGGACGGCACCACCTGCCTGTTCGCGAACTCGGTGGGCGAGATCAAGGTCACCGCGGCCGACAAGAAGGTCATCGAGAACGCCGGGAACACCGAACCCCTCACCCGCAACGGCACCGACGAGGACGGCAACGCGCTGCGGGTGCGGACCGTGCCGATGACCCTCGGCAACCCGCTCACCCAGGAGAGTTCGCGCGCCGCGCTGGTCGCCGCCGTGCCGCTGAAGGGCACCGAGTCCACGCTGAACGACCTGGCCCTGATCCTGCTGCTCTGCTCCGGCCTCGGCGTGCTCGGCGCGGGCGCGGCGGGGCTCGCGGTGGCCCGCGCGGGGCTGCGTCCGGTCGACCGGCTCACCGAGGCGGTCGAGCACGTGGCCCGGACGGAAGACCTGAGCGTCGCCATCCCGGTGGACGCGGACGCGGAGGACGAGATCGCCCGGCTCTCCCGGTCGTTCAACTCCATGACCGCGTCCCTGGCCAGCTCCAGGGAGCTCCAGCAGCAGCTCATCGCCGACGCCGGCCACGAGCTGCGCACACCGCTCACGTCCCTGCGGACCAACATCGAACTCCTCACCCGCAGCGAGGAGACCGGCCGCCCGCTGCCCGACGCCGACCGCAAGGCGCTGCTCGCCTCGGTGAAGGCGCAGATGACCGAGCTGGCCGCGCTCATCGGCGACCTCCAGGAACTCTCCCGCCCCGACACCGGCCAGCACACCGGCCGCACCCGCATCCTGGCCTGGCAGGACATCGTGGAGTCGGCCCTGCGCCGCGCCCGCCTGCGCGGCCCGGAGCTGACCATCACGGCGGACGTCGAACCCTGGTACGTACGGGCCGAGCCGGCCGCGCTGGAACGGGCGGTGGTCAACATCCTCGACAACGCGGTGAAGTTCTCCCCCGAGGGCGGTGTCATCGACGTCCGCCTCACCGAGGGCACGCTCACCGTGCGCGACCACGGCCCCGGCATCTCACCGGCCGAACTCCCGCACGTCTTCGACCGCTTCTGGCGCTCGGAATCCGCCCGCTCCCTGCCCGGCTCCGGCCTCGGCCTGTCCATCGTGGCCCGCACGGTCCAGCAGTCGGGCGGCGAGGTCACCCTCGCCCCGGCGGAGGGCGGCGGCACGGTGGCGACGATCCGACTCCCAGGAGCGCCGGTCCCGCCCCCGGAAACCCCCGCCCCGGAAGACCCCCCTCAGCCCTGACCCCGAACCCCTTCGAGAAACGCCCCCCAGGCCCCGGCCCCGAACACGACGACGACCTCGCCCCCGACCTTGCTGTCCCGCACCGGCACGAGGTCGGGGCAGCCTACGGCTACCTCGACGCAGTTGTTGTCACCGCCGTCGCTGTAGCTGGACTTCCGCCAGGTGACGAGGGTGTTGGTCATGAGGTGTGCTCCTCCAGTACGTCCCTGATGAACGTCAGTGATTCCGGCGGCGGCAGCGCCAGGTCGCGGAGCCGATCGTAGGACAAGCGGTGCTGCCTGACATCGTGGGGATCGTCCAGCAGCAAGCCCCCGCTGTCACCTTCCGTGTAGGCGACGGCGCTTTCGTCCTCCTGCCAGAGCAGAGTCAGCGAGCCCTTGCCCATCAGCGGGTGCAACCCCGCGGAGAACGGCAGCACCTGGACGACCACGTTGGGCCATCCGGCGACCGACTCGACGTGCCGCAACTGACCTGCCCAGGTCTCGGTACTCGCGGAGGGCCGACGGAACGCCAGCTCATCGATGATGAAGCGGACACTGGGCGCCGGACTGCGCCGCAGCAGAAGCTGGCGGCCGAGGCGGGCGGCCACCTGCTCCTCGACGACGTCCATGTCCTGGTCCGTTGCCCGGGGATCGGACAACAGCTCCCGCGCCAGTTCCTCCGTCTGGAGCAGACCGGGGATGTTCGGCGCGTATTTGTGCATGATCCGCGCCGTCGACTCCAACCGCATGAACTCCTTGTACTTGTCCTTGAACGCGTCGAGCCGGGCGAGTCTCCAGAGGCTGGCCAGGAGGTCGCCGGAGCCGTAATAGCTGTCCAGGTCCTCCATGACCGTGACCTTGGACAACCGCTCCCCGGACTCCAGTCGGCTCAGGTAGCTCTTGTCGTAGCCGGATTCCTCGGCGAGTTGGCCGAGCGACTTCCCCGCCTTCTCGCGCAGGTGCCTGAGGGTGCGGCCCAGCACCGACCGTCCCGATACCCGCTCCGCGTCGATCACTTCCGTCACGTCGGCCCTCCCAGATGCCCCGCGCCGCAGGCAACGCCCGCCCTCTTCCGCAGCGTACTCACTCACAGTGACAGTAGAGGTGCGATACGTCAGCACTCGCCCGACCGAAGGACCCCCCGTGAACGACGGCCTGCGTCTGTTGCCCTGGACCACCTCCGACGGTGAGCCCTGTTATCTCCGTGCCGACGGGCCGCGCAGTCGGCTGTCGCGGCTGGCGGACGACATCGAGGAGGCGCAGCTCGCGTCGGCGGCGCAGGTGCTGGTGGGGTGCAAGGGCGTGCTGAAGGACGCGAAGGCCGGGGAGCGGGCCGTGCGGTTCGCGCTGGTGCGGGCCGTGGAGTCGCTGGAGGACGTGGTGCGGGTGGCGGTCAGCCGGGGCGGGCGGTGACCGAGGGGGGCGGCAACCTCCCGCCCCCCGGCTGCGACCCACGGGTGTCATGTACGCACCCGCATGAACGGAAGCAGCAGCCGATGAGACACCCCCACAGGAACGCGCTCGGCGCCCTCCTCCCGCTCGCGCTCGCCGCCGGTCTCGTCCACGCGGCGGGCGCCGGGCCGCGCGACGCCATCGGGACGACCGCCTCCACCGCCACCACCCTCACCGTCGCCAAGGACGGCACCGGCCAGTACACGACCGTGCAGGCCGCCGTGAACGCCGTCCCCGCCAACAACCCCTCCCGCGTGGTCATCGCCGTCAAGCCGGGCACGTACCGCGAGACGGTGAAGGTACCGTCGAACAAGCCGCACGTGACCCTCCAGGGCACCGGCGGCAGCCGCACGGACACCGTGATCGTCTACAACAACGCGTCCGGCACCCCGAAACCGGACGGCTCGGGGACGTACGGGACCAGCGGCAGCGCCACCGTCGCCGTCGAGGCCGACGACTTCCAGGCCCGCAACCTGTCGATCACCAACGACTTCGACGAGAAGGCCAACCAGTCGCTCTCCGGGCACCAGGCCGTCGCCCTACGCACCGCCGCCGACAAGGTGTTCCTCGACGGCGTGATCGTCACCGGCGACCAGGACACCCTGCTCCTCGACACCGCCGCCAAGGACCGGCTCGGGCGGGTCTACATGAGCAACTCGTACGTGCTCGGCAACGTCGACTTCATCTTCGGGCGGGCCACCGCCGTGATCGACCGGTCCGTGATCACGCTGCGCAAGCGCTGGGACGGTTCCTCCGCCGGGTACGTCACCGCGCCCAGCACCGCCGCCGGACGCAAGGGCATCCTGATCGCCAACTCCACGGTCAACGGGGACGTGTCCAACGGGTCGTTCTACCTCGGCCGGCCCTGGCACGCGGGCGGTGACGCGTCCCTCGACCCGCAGGCCACCGTCCGGAACACCACCCTCAGCGCCGCGATCAAGGCGGCGCCCTGGACGGACATGAGCGGGTTCTCCTGGCGGGACGACCGGTTCGCGGAGTACCGGAACACCGGCCCCGGTGCGGGCACCGCGAGCGCCGACCGCCCGCAACTCACCGACGCCCAGGCCGCCGACCAGGAGGTCACGGACTGGCTCGGAGACTGGACCCCGGCCGCCTCGTGACGCGCGACGGCCGCTGAAGGAGGCCGGTGCGGGGACGACGCGCGCACGTCTTTCCGCACCGGCCACCGCACTGCTAGCGCACGATCGTGATCCGGTTCGCGGCCGGTGGTGCGATCGGGGACGCCGCCGAGGAGTTGGCCGTCAGGTACCGCTCCAGCGCGGTCAGGTCGTCGGCGCCCACCAGGTCGTCGGTGCCCTGGCCCAGCGTGGTGAAGCCGTCGCCGCCGCCCGCGAGGAAGCTGTTGCTGGCGACCCGGTAGGTGGCCGACGGGTCGATCGGGGCGCCGTTCAACCGGATGGAGTCGGTGACGACCCGGTCCGCGCCCGACTTGGTGAGGTCCAGCGTGTACGTCAGTCCGGCGGAGACCTGGAGGATCTTCGGCGCGGCCTGGTTGACGCCGCTGACCTGCTCCTTGAGTACCTGGATCACCTGGGCGCCGGTGAGGTTCTGGAGGTTGACCGTGTTGGCGAACGGCTGGACGGTGAAGCCCTCCGCGTACGTCACCACGCCGTCGCCCTCGCTCCCGCTCGCCGCGTAGGTGAGGGAGGCGCGGATGCCGCCGGGGTTCATCAGGGCGAGGTCGGTCTCCGGGTCCAGCTCCCTGCCGTGGGCGAGCTGCGCGTCGGCGATGAGGTCGCCGAGCGGGGACTCGGTGCCGCTGTTGCCGATGTCACCGGAGATGTAGCCGATGGGCCGGTTGCCGATGGGCGCGGCCAGCGTGTTCCACTTGCCGATCAGCGCGGTCATGTCGGGCGCCTTGGCGACATCGCGGGTGACGACGTGGTTCGCGGACTTCACCGCCGTACGGGCGATGTCGCCGGTCCTGCGGTCGTAGGTGAGCGTCGTGTCGGTGTAGAGGCGGCCGAAGGACGCGGCGGAGGTGACCATGCGCGGGTTGCCCGCGGGGTCGGGGATCGTGCAGACGTACGCGTTGTGGGTGTGCCCGGTGACCAGCGCGTCGACTTGGGGCGTGACGTTTCTGGCGATGTCGACGATCGGCCCGGAGATGCCGTCGCCGGCGCCCGGGGCGTCGCAGTCGTAGTTGTAGGAGGACGAGGCCGGGTAGCCGCCCTCGTGGACGAGCGCCACGATCGACTTCACGCCCTGCTTCTGGAGCACCTTGGCGTACTTGTTTATCGTCTCGACCTCGTCCTTGAAGGTGAGGCCCTTGACGCCGTCGGCAGAGACGATGCCGGGGGTGCCCTCCAGGGTGACGCCGATGAAGCCGACCTTGACGCCGTTCTTCTTCCACACCCAGTAGGGCTTGAGGATCGGCTTGCCGGTCTTCTCGTCGAGGACGTTGGCGGCCAGATAGGGGAAGTCGGCGCCCTCGAACCGCTTGTCGGTGTAGCAGCCCTCGGTGGGGTGGCAGCCGCCGTTCTGCAGGCGGGCCAGCTCGGCGGCGCCCTCGTCGAACTCGTGGTTGCCGACGCTGGTCACGTCCAGGTCGAGCTTGTTCAGCGCCTCGATGGTGGGCTCGTCGTGGAAGAGGCCGGAGAGCAGCGGGGAGGCGCCGACCATGTCGCCGCCGGCCGCGGTGATGGAGTACCGGTTGCCCTTGCGGGCCTCGCGCAGATGGGTGGCGAGGTACTCCACGCCGCCCGCGTCGACCGTCTTGGTGGTGCCGTCGGGCTGGGTCTCGGTGACCCGGCCGGAGGAGCCGGACGGCGGTTCCAGGTTGCCGTGCAGGTCGTTGAAGGACAGGAGCTGGACGTCCTGGTAGCGCCCGGAGGCGTGGCCCGGGGTGTGGCCCTTGCCGTGGCCCGCGCTCGCCGAGGCCGGCAGCGCGGCGGCGGCGAGCGCCCCGGCGCTGACGACGGTGGCGGCGGCCACGAGGAGCCGCCTGGTACGGCGCCTGCGGCGCGGATCGTGCGGCGGCTGAGCGGTGGCTGGCATGCGCTCCCCTGTGGGTCTGCGTGGATGCGGCCGCCGGCATGACGGCCCGCGGCGCAGCCTAAAGTCAACGCGCGTAGCACAACAGGGGGTCAAGGGTTACATCCTGGTTTACTCCCTGCCGCCGTAACCCCCGGTCCGCCCCTTACTCTCGTACGCATGACCAGCGACGACACCGCGCGGCTCGGCCGCCCCCGCTCGATCGAGACGTACGCCGCCCTCACCGACGAGCAGACCGAGGCGGTCCTGGCGCTGCTCGCCGAGGCCGCCCGCCGGGACGGTCAGCAGGCCGTGTCCGAACAGGGCCGGCTGCATCTGCGCGGCGGCGCCCGGGACGGCATCGCGCACCTGCTGCTGACCGTGGACGGCGAACTCACCGGGTACGCGCAGTTGGAGGACACCGACCCGGTGGAACCGCCCGCCGCCGAGCTGGTCGTCCACCCCGGGCGGCGCGGGCAGGGCCACGGACGGGCGCTGGGCGCGGCCCTGCTGGCCGCCTCCGGCAAGCGGCTGCGGGTGTGGGCGCACGGCGGGCACTCCGCCGCCCGGCACCTCGCGCAGGTCCTGGGGCTGACCCTGTTCCGCGAACTGCGGCAGATGCGCCGCCCGTTGACCGGCCTGGACCTGCCGGACCCGGTGCTCCCGGAGGGCGTGAGCGTCCGTCCGTTCGTGCCGGGGCGGGACGAGCCGGCGTGGCTCGCGGTGAACGCCGCCGCCTTCGCCCACCACCCCGAGCAGGGCTCCCTCACCCTCCGCGACCTCGAAGACCGGGAGGCCGAGCCCTGGTTCGACCCCGAGGGCTTCTTCCTCGCCTTCCGCGGGGAGGAGCTGATCGGCTTCCACTGGACCAAGGTCCACCAGGCCGAACAACTGGGCGAGGTGTACGTCGTCGGCGTCGCCCCCGGCGCCCAGGGCGGCGGCCTCGGCAAGGCCCTCACCACGATCGGCCTGCGCCACCTCGCCGGACGGGGCCTGCCCACCGCGATGCTGTACGTCGACGCCGACAACAAGGCGGCGGTCTCGGTCTACGAGCGCCTGGGCTTCACCACCCACGAGACGGACCTGATGTACCGCACGGAGACGTGAGCGGGCGGGTCCGTACGGAGACGTGAGCGGGCAGGTCCGTACGGGGGAATGAGGGGGCGGGTCCGTACGGGGAAGTGCGGGCCGGGCCGGCCGGTGTCTCAGCGGCGGCGGCCGAGCCGCTCCCGGCCGTACAGGCCCCACGCCGCCACCGCCGCCGCCAGGAGCAGCGCCCAGCGGTCGTGGGCCGCCGCCCAGCGGTCGTCGTCGGCCGGGACGAACAGGGCCCAGCGCTCCGGCAGCAGCAGCGGGGCGAGGACGGCCGCGGCCAGCAGGCCCGCCGCGACGCCCGGACCCGGCCGGGGGCGGTCGGTGAGCCGGACCCCGGCCGCCGCGCCCGCGAGGGCGAGCAGGCCGACGGCCGCCGCCTCCAGGGTGACGTCACCGACCGGGGGCCGTATCTCCGCGGGGACCAGGAGCACCGCCGCCGCCCACCACAGGGCGACCGGCGGGGCCACCAGGGCGGCGCGCAGGGCCTGCCGGGCGAGCCGCCGGACCGGTACCGCGGCCGTGGTGTGCCGGGCCGGGTCGTCCAGGAGGAAGGCCAGGCCCAGACCGCCGGTCAGGGCGACGCAGCGCAGCAGGTCGAGTGCCGGTCCGGCCGCCGCTGTCCCGTCCGCCAGCCGGGGCACGGCGGCGAGCAGCAGCCCGACGCCTCCGGCGGCCGTGAGGGTCGGCCACGGCAGGGTGCGCAGCACGGGGAGCAGCGACGCCCAGGTCACGCGCACGAGTCCGCCTTTCCGGGCCCGGCGACGCCCAGCAGCTCGGCCACCCGCGCGGTCGTCACCTTCGGCGAGGTCAGCTCGGCCCAGTGGGCGCGCACCTTGGCCGCGACCCCGGCCAGGGGCCGTTGCAGCAGCCGCCGTACGACGTCGGTCTGGCCCTCCGTCATGGTCAGCGGGTCGGTCGGGGAGAGGACGATCGCGGCGCCGCTGACACTGTCGTCGAGGCGGACCCGGCGCAGGGCGTCCACCGGGTCGTCCTGCCAGCTCAGCGAGAGCCACATGACGGTCACCATCCGGCCGTCGCACATCGTGTCGCTCGCCGCCTCGCTGCCCGCGACCAGCACGGCGGCGACGGCGGTGGAGAACTCCGGCACCCGGTTGCCGCCCCAGGCGGTGCCGACGGTCACCTGGTCCCGGCGGGTGGCCGGGGGGATCGCGGAGTCGGCCGCCGGGCCGTAACGGGCGTCGATCCGCTGGCGTACCAGAAGCTGCCGGTCGTGCGCGGCGGGGCCGGTGAGGGAGCGGACGCGGTCCACCACCGTCGCCCACTGGGCGGTGCGCGGCACCCACTCGGGGAACGCGCAGTACCTCGACCCGGCGCGCTCGACGCAGGTCTGCTCCTTCTCAGGGGTCACGGTCGCCCGCTCCCGGGCGGCGGTGAGGGCCGGGGAGTCCCCGCCGGCCTGGGCGACGGCCCCGGTCACCGCCAGGGCGAGGGTCAGGGCGACGCCCGCCTTCACGGTCAGGCCCCGGGCGCCCGACACCAGCACCGCGAGGAAGGCGACGCACAGGGCGGCACCCGCGAGGTACAGGGCGTGCCAGGCGGCGGGGCGGCCGATCAGGTCGGAGGGGAGCGGGGTGGTGCTCGCCTCGGAGACCACCGGCGCCAGCCACCGGGTGCCCTCGCCCTGGAAGGAGAACGCGCCGAGCACGAACACGAACAGGAAGCAGACGGAGAGCAGCGGGGCCGCCGACGGCACGGGCAGCAGCCGGGCCAGCAGCACGCCGACCGCCCCGAACAGCAGCACCGTCAGCGGTCCCGCCAGCAGCTCGGCCGGCGAACCGTGCCCGATCGCGCCCGGCTTGAGCGCCTCCCACGTGAACTGCCCGGTGACGCACCCGGCGGTGAGCAGCACCACCGGCAGCAGTGCCAGCACATGGGCGGCGGTGCGCCGGCCGCGCGGGACGACCAGCACCGCGAACTGGTCCTCGGTGCCGTGCCGTCGGGAGCGCAGGACGGCGAGGTTGGCGCTCAGCAGCACCGCCATGCCGACGAGCAGGGGCCCGGCCTGGGTCGACCGGTCGGCGTCCTGCAGCGCCGGGTAGCCGGCGAAGGACTGCCGGGTGCGCCAGCCGATCCAGCCGATGTACACCACGAAGGCGAGGACCACCGGGGCGCTCGACAGCAGCTTGCGCGCCTCGAACCGGGCCAGGGCGAGCACCGCCCGCGCCCCGCCGGCCGCCGCCGCGCGGTCCGCCGCCGGGGGCGCCGGGGAGAGCACCGCGCTCATGCCGCCACCCCCGCGCCCATGCCGTCCAGGACGAGCAGGTAGCCGTCCTCCAGGGTGGCTTCGGCCAGGTCGGCGCCGGCGGGCGGGTCCCCCACGTTGCGGAAGGTGCCGGTGCCGGTGCGCCAGCCCGCCTTCGCGCCCGGATCGCGCTCGGTACTGCTCCACACCCGCCCGGCGGCCCGCGCGGTCAGCTCGGCGGGCGTGCCGTCGAAGCGGACGGTCCCCCCGGCCATGACCAGCACCCGCCGGCAGAGCATCGCGACGTCCTCGGTCTGGTGGGTGGACAGCAGCACGGTCCGCCCCTCGCCCGCGCGGGCGATCAGCTCCCGGAACCGCATCCGCTGCTCGGGGTCGAGCCCGACGGTCGGCTCGTCCAGCACCAGGAAGCCGGGGTCGCCGACGAGCGCGGCGGCCAGCGCCACCCGCTGCCGCATCCCGCCGGACAGCTTCCGTATCCGCCGCCCGCGCACCTCCCCGAGCCCGACCTCCTCCAGCACCCGCCGCACCTCGCGGTGCCGGGCCCGGCGGTCGGTCAGCTCCTTCAGGATCGCCACGTAGTCCACGAACTCGAAGGCGGTGAAACCCGGGTGGAAGCCGGGCGTCTGCGGCAGGTAGCCCAGGTGCCGCCGGACCTCCTGGCGGCCGCGGGCGGTCCGCGGGTCGTGTCCGAGGACGGTGAAGGAGCCCCGGTCGGCGGGCACGGCGGTGGCCAGCACCCGCAGCAGCGTGGTCTTCCCGGCGCCGTTCGGCCCGAGCAGCCCGGTGACGCCCGGGGTCAGCCGCAGCTCCACCTCGTCGAGGGCGCGGGTGCGGCCGTAGTGCAGGCTCAGCCCGGAGGCGGAGACGGTCGGATTCATCTAGAGACTCCCCTGGGGACGACGGAGGGACGCGCTGTCGAAACGGTCCCTCAGCAGGAACAGCAGCCCGGTGGCGAACACGGCGACGGCCGCGCTCACGCCCTGTCCGGCCGCGGTGAACGGCGCCAGCGGGCCCCCGGCCGGCTCGCGCGCGGCGTCGGCGGCGAGCAGCAGCGCCACCCAGCCCACGCCGACCGCCGAGGGCGCGGCGACCGGGCCCAGTCTGGGGGTGAGCGCCAGCCCGGCCGCGGTGAGCGCCAGCGCGGGCAGCAGCCAGGCCAGTGCGCGCAGCCCGTAGCCGGGCAGGGCGAGCGTCGCCAGGCCGTTCAGCCCGATGCCCGTGCCGAGCACGGCGACCGTGCGGATCATCAGCAGTTTGAACCCGTGCGTCGGCGCCACCACGGCCATCTCGTACGTGGGGTCCAGCGCGGGTCCGTACGACAGGGCCACGCCGGCCAGCGGCAGCAGCGGGGCGAGGGCGAGGAAGACGGTCGGCGAGGCGGCGTGGTCGCCGAGCGCCCCGGCGAGGACGGACATCGTCAGCACCAGCACGACCGCGCCCAGCCAGGAGCCCCGCAGCACCGGCGTCGCGGTGAGCAGCCGCGCGATGTGGTCCGGCACCCCGGCCCGCACCAGCAGCCCCTCGCACCACCCCCTCCGGGGCGCGTCCAGCTCCGCATCGAGCCGCTCCCACCCGGCGTCCAGCGCGACCGGGTCGGTCACCTCGGCGAGCACGCCCCGGCACACGGCGCAGCCCGTCAGGTGGGCGTCGGCCGACCACAGCCCCGGGGGCGCCAGCTCCCCCCGCGCATAGGCCCGCAGGTCCTCTTCCGTCACGTGCCAGCTCATGCCAGGGCCTCCCGCAACTGCTTGCGGGCACGCATCGCCCGCGTCTTGACCGTGCCCGGCGGAACACCGAGCAGGACGGCGGCCTCACGGGTGGTCAGCCCGTCCACGACCGTCGCCTGGATCACCGCGCGCAGCTCCGGGGAGAGCCGGACCAGCGCCCCGGCGAGGTCCCCGTGCTCGACCCCCGAGAGCACGCGTTCCTCCGCCGAGACCTCCTCGCGGTGCCGCAGTCTGGCCAGGGCCTGCCGCAGTCTGCCCCGGGCCCCGTCCCCTCGCAGGGCGTCAATCAGCCGCCGCGACCCGATCCGCCACAGCCACCCCGCCACGTCACCGTCCTGCCGGTAGCGCGCGCTGCCGCGCCACACGGCGAGGAAGGTCTCCTGCACGACGTCGTCGACGACCCCGGAGTCGGCGCAGCGGCCCCGCAGCCGGGCGGCCAGCCAGGGGGCATAGCGGCGGTACAGCTCCTCGAAGGCCCGCCGGTCCCCGTCGTCGGCGACGGCCCGGAGCAGCTCCCCGTCGCTTCGCGTTTCGCTCACATCTCCTCATCGGACGAGCCCGCCGGATCGGTTCTCACGATCGCAGCCCGTTTCCCGCCCGCCCGCGCTCCTCTCCCCTCCGGGCCCGCGTCCGCCCGCGCGACTCCCCCTCCGGGCCCCCGTCCGCCCGCGCGACTCCCCCTCCGGGCCGCCCCCCGGTGTCCGGCACGTCATGTCGCCGTAACCGGTGATTCAGACGGGCTTGCCACGCTCAGCGAATGCAGCCCGCCGTGCCCGCGTCCTCACCGCCCCCGGAGAGGCCAGTGGACCTACCCGAGACGTCCGACGCGCCTGACCTGCCGCAGGCGCGGAAGAATGGGTTCATGAGCCAGCCGAACGCCCAGGCAGAGGTCCAGCACACGCAGCCCTCCGTGGGTTCCATCGCCGCCCACCGCCCGCACACGGTCGCCGCCACGGTGTCGGACCTGGAGCCCGACATCGACGCCGACCTCGACGCGTACGAGGAGTCGGAGGAGTCCCAGGCGGGCGGCGCCCAGCTCCCGCAGGGCCGCTTCCTGGACCGGGAACGGAGCTGGCTGGCGTTCAACGAGCGGGTCCTGGAACTCGCCGAGGACCCGGACACGCCCCTGCTGGAGCGCGCCAACTTCCTCGCGATCTTCGCCAGCAACCTGGACGAGTTCTTCATGGTCCGCGTGGCCGGACTGAAGCGCCGGATCGCCACCGGCGTCGCCACCCGGTCCGCCTCCGGCCTCCAGCCCCGCGAGGTACTGGAGATGATCTGGGCGCGCTCCCGGGAGCTGATGGCCCGGCACGCCGCCTGCTTCCACGAGGACGTGCTCCCGGCGCTGGCCGACGAGGGCATCCACCTGGTCCGCTGGAAGGAGCTGACCGAGAAGGAGCAGGCCCGCCTGTTCACCCTGTTCCGGCACCAGATCTTCCCGGTCCTCACCCCGCTCGCCGTCGACCCCGCGCACCCCTTCCCGTACATCTCGGGCCTCTCGCTGAACCTCGCGGTCGTCGTCCGCAACCCGGTCACCGGCCACCGGCACTTCGCCCGGGTCAAGGTGCCCCCGCTGCTCTCCCGCTTCCTGGAGGCGTCCCCGGGCCGGTACGTCCCCCTCGAGGACGTCATCGCCGCCCACCTGGAGGAGCTGTTCCCGGGCATGGAGGTGCTGGAGAGCCACGCCTTCCGCCTCACCCGCAACGAGGACCTGGAGGTGGAGGAGGACGACACCGAGAACCTGCTCCAGGCCCTGGAGAAGGAGCTGATGCGGCGCCGCTTCGGCCCGCCGGTCCGCCTGGAGGTGGAGGAGTCCATCGACCGCGAGGTCCTGGACCTGCTGGTGCGCGAGCTGAAGATCGGCGAGGCCGAGGTCTACCCGCTGCCCGGCCCGCTGGACCTCACCGGCCTGTTCCGCATCCACGGCCTGGACCGGCCGGAGCTGAAGTACCCGAAGTTCGTCGCCGGCACCCACCGCGACCTCGCCGAGGTCGAGTCCGCCTCCGCGCCCGACATCTTCGCCGCGCTGCGCAGCCGGGACGTCCTGCTGCACCACCCGTACGACTCCTTCTCCACCTCCGTCCAGGCGTTCCTGGAGCAGGCCGCCACCGACCCGGACGTGCTGGCGATCAAGCAGACGCTGTACCGGACCTCGGGCGACTCCCCCATAGTCGACGCGCTCATCGAGGCCGCCGAGGCCGGCAAGCAGGTCCTCGTCCTGGTCGAGATCAAGGCCCGCTTCGACGAGCACGCCAACATCAAGTGGGCCCGCAAGCTGGAGGAGGCCGGCTGCCACGTCGTCTACGGCCTGGTCGGCCTGAAGACGCACTGCAAGCTGTCGCTCATCGTCCGCCAGGAGGGCGAGACGCTGCGCCGCTACAGCCACGTCGGCACCGGCAACTACCACCCGAAGACGGCCCGCCTGTACGAGGACCTCGGCCTGCTCACCGCCGACCCGCAGGTCGGCGCGGACCTCTCCGACCTGTTCAACCGGCTCTCCGGCTACTCCCGCCGGGAGACCTACCGCCGGCTGCTGGTCGCCCCCAAGTCCCTGCGCGACGGCCTGGTCTCCCGCATCCACAAGGAGATCCAGCACCACCGCTCCGGCCGGCCCGCGTACGTCCGCATCAAGGTCAACTCGATGGTGGACGAGGCGATCATCGACGCCTGCTACCGGGCCTCGCAGGCGGGCGTCCCCGTCGACGTGTGGGTGCGCGGCATCTGCGCGCTGCGCCCCGGCGTGCCGGGCATGTCGGAGAACGTCCGGGTCCGCTCGATCCTCGGCCGGTTCCTGGAGCACTCCCGGGTCTTCGCCTTCGGCAACGGCGGCGAGCCGGAGGTCTGGTTCGGCAGCGCCGACATGATGCACCGCAACCTCGACCGCCGGATAGAGGCCCTGGTCCGGGTGACCGACCCGGCCCACCGGGCGGCCCTGTGCCGCCTGCTGGAGACCGGCATGGCCGACACCACCGCGTCCTGGCACCTCGGCCCGGACGGCGAGTGGACCCGGCACGCGACCGATCCGGACGGCCAGCCCCTGCGCAACATCCAGGAGATGCTCATAGACGCCCGGAGGCGCCGGCGTGGCACAGCAACACCTTGAACCGACGCACCCCACGGCCGCCGCCGGTTCGGTACCGGCCGACGCCCTCGCGGGGTATCTGCGGGCGCAGGCCACGGAGTTCCTCCGGGCGCTGCGCCTGCACCGGGAGACCGGCGCGAACGGCACGGAGGGCTCCGGCGACGCGGCCCGCGCGCTGCGCCGCGCCGCCCGCCGGATCAGCGGCAGCCTGCACACCTTCCAGCCGCTGCTGGACAGCGACTGGGCGGAGTCGATGCGCCCGGAACTGGCCTGGCTGTCGGGCACGCTGGCGCTGGAGCACGCGTACGCCTCCCGGCTGGAGCGGCTGCTCCAGGCGCTGCACCGGCTGTCCGGCCCGGCGGCGTTCCCCGCCCAGTCCCGGGGCGCCCGGGTGACCGACCCGCCGGGGCCGGCGGCGGCCGACCGCGGCCACCTCACCGTCGGCGCGGCCAAGGCGGGCGCCCTGCTGGACCGGCAGCTCACGCTGGCCCGGACCCGGGCGCACTCGACCGCGCTGCAGGCCCTGGGCAGCAGCCGGTTCCACGCGGTCGCCGACAAGGTCGCCGTCCTCGCCAGCGACGTACCGCTGGCCGCGGGCGCGGACGCGGCCGACTGCCGTCCGCTCGCCGCGGCGGCCGAGGACCGCCTCACCGACGCGGTGGCGGCGCTGCCGCTGGTCACCGCGGGCAGCCCGTACAACGCGGAGGCGCTGGTGCACGGCCTCTCCCCGGACCCGGCCCCGCATCCGCAGGACGCCCCCTGGCACCAGGTCCGGCTGCTGCTGCGGCTGCACCGCTACGCCCGTGAGGTCGTGGCCGGCGGCGAGCCGCCCGTCGACGTGCGGACGCTCGCGGCCGGCGAGGCCCTGGACCGGCACCGCGACGCCTCGGAGGCCGCCGCGGCGGCGGCGCAGGCGGCCCGCACCCCCCGGATCGCCCCGGCGACGGCGTACGCCCTGGGGGTGCTGCACGCCGATCAGCGGCATGAGGTGGAGGCGGCGCGGTACGCGTTCCAGCACTGCTGGCGCAAGGAAGCGGTCGGTACGCCGTAGGCAGGCGGTATCCGGCCGGCGAGCGGTCTGGGAGCGAGGCAACGGTGGGCATTTCAGGCGTATCCGGTGACTCCGACGGCCTTCACGGCCCGGTCGTCCACGCGGCCGGCTGTGTCCTGTGGCGCCGCTCCCCCGTGACCGGTGCCCTGGAGATCTGCCTGGTCCACCGGCCGAAGTACGACGACTGGTCGCACCCCAAGGGCAAGCTGGAGCCCGGCGAGGAGCCCCTCGCGGGTGCGCTGCGCGAGGTCGCCGAGGAGACCGGGCAGCGGGCCGTGCCGGGCCCGGAGCTGCCCACCGCGCGGTACGCCGTGGACGGCCGGCCCAAGCAGGTGCGCTACTGGGCGGCCGAGGCCGTCGCGGGCACGTTCGTACCGAGCCGCGAGGTGGACCGCGTGCTCTGGCTGGCCCCCGACGCCGCCCGCGCCCGGCTCACCCAGCCCCGGGACCGCGACCTGATCGACGCCCTGCTGGCCGCGACCGGCCGTTCCTGAACTGACTCGGACCGTCCCCGGAACGCCGGTCGGAACCCCTCCGTGTCCTCGACGTAAGCGTTCCGTGACCTCACCGCACCGACGGCAGGGGTTCACCCCTCGTTCATTTACGGCCATCGGCGCCTTCACCTGATCTGCCTAATTTCAGCCTTACCCGATACGGGGCGCATCCCGAATACGTGTCCGTATCGCCCAGACCTACCTCGCACGCCGCCGAACAGGACGGCGGCTCCTGGAAGGAATTCCCTCAGTGAAGCTTCAGCGCAAGAACCGGCGGGCCCTCGCTCTCGGTGCTCTCGCCGTCTCCGGCGCCCTGGCCCTCACGGCGTGCGGCTCGGACGACACCGGCAGCGAGACCAGCGGCGGCGGCGCCTCGGCGACCACCCAGGCCGGCGACATCAAGTGCGACGACGCCTCGGGTCAGCTCCAGGCATCCGGTTCCTCCGCCCAGAAGAACGCGATCGACGCCTGGGTCAAGCAGTTCGCCGCCGCCTGCAAGGGCGTGCAGATCAACTACAACCCGACCGGCTCGGGCGCGGGCGTCACCGCGTTCACCCAGGGCCAGACGGCCTTCGCCGGTTCGGACTCCGCGCTGAAGCCCGAGGAGATCACCGCCTCCAAGAAGGTCTGCTCCGGCGGCCAGGGCATCGACCTGCCGATGGTCGGCGGCCCGATCGCGGTCGGTTTCAACGTCCCCGGCGTCGACTCGCTGGTCCTGGACGCCCCGACGCTCGCCAAGATCTTCGACAGCAAGATCACCAAGTGGAACGACGCGGCGATCAAGAAGCTCAACCCCGACGCCAAGCTCCCCGACCTCAAGATCCAGGCGTTCCACCGCTCGGACGAGTCCGGCACCACGGACAACTTCACCAAGTACCTCAAGGCCGCCGCGCCGAGCGACTGGAAGTACGAGCCGGGCAAGTCCTGGGAGGCCAAGGGCGGCCAGTCCGCGCAGGGCTCCTCCGGCCTGGCCCAGCAGGTGACCCAGACCTCCGGCGCCATCTCCTACTTCGAGCTGTCCTACGCCAAGGACGGCATCAAGACGGTCGACATCAAGACCGAGGCCGCCGAGCCGGTCAAGGCCACCGTCGAGAACGCGACCGCCGCCATCGGCGCCGCCAAGGTCATCGGCACCGGCAAGGACCTCGCGCTGGAGCTCGACTACACCCCCTCCGCCGCCGGCGCGTACCCGATCACCCTGGTGACGTACGAGATCGTCTGCGACAAGGGCAACAAGGCGGAGACCCTGCCCGCCACCAAGTCCTTCCTCAACTACATCGCCTCCGAGAGCGGTCAGGGCCTGCTGGCGGACGCCGGCTACGCCCCGATGCCCGACGAGATCATCACCAAGGTCCGCGACACCATCTCGGCCCTGAGCTGACCCGAGTGCGGTCCGGTCCCCGCCCGGGACCGGACCGCACCGTCCGGTGCACCGCCGCCAGGAGCCCCCGACACGCGGGCGGCTCCGTCCGAGCCGCCCCGCACGGCGGCTCCGCAGACCGGAGAACCCGATGGACACCACCACAGAGAACCCCGCAGCCCCTCCAGCCCTCCAGCCGGCCGAGACGGACAAGGGCGCCGCCCGCGGCGCCAGCCGCCCCGGAGACCGCGTCTTCATCGGTCTCTCGCGCGGCTCCGGCATCTTCGTCCTGGTCCTGATGGCCGCCATCGCGGCCTTCCTGACGTACCGCGCCGTGCTCGCGCTCAGCAAGAACGAGGCGAACTTCTTCACCACCATGGAGTGGAACCCCAGCGGGGTACCGCCCCAGTTCGGCATCGCGGTGCTGGCCTTCGGCACCATCGTGTCGTCGGTCATCGCCATGGCCATCGCGGTCCCGATCGCGGTGGGCATCGCCCTGTTCATCACCCACTACGCCCCGCGCAAGCTGGGCGGCACCATCGCCTACGTCATCGACCTGCTCGCCGCCGTGCCGTCCATCGTCTACGGCCTGTGGGGCGCCCTGGTCCTCGTACCGCACCTGAACGGCCTGTACGGCTGGCTCGACGACTACTTCGGCTGGACCGGCCTCTTCGCGTGGGACGGCGGCCCGGCCCGCTCGCTGTTCACCGTCGGCATCCTGCTGGCGATCATGATCCTGCCGATCATCACCAACGTCAGCCGCGAGGTCTTCCGGCAGGTCCCGCGGATGCACGAGGAGGCGGCCCTCGCCCTCGGCGCCACGCGCTGGGAGGTCATCCGGATGTCGGTGCTGCCCTTCGGCCGCTCCGGCATCATCTCCGCCTCGATGCTCGGCCTCGGCCGCGCCCTCGGCGAGACGATGGCCGTGGCCATGGTCCTCTCCCCGACCTTCACCATCCAGGCCAGCCTGCTCGACGCGGGCGGCGGCACCTTCGCCCAGAACATCGCCAGCAAGTTCAACGAGGCCACCGAGATGGGCCGGGACGCGCTGATCGCCTCCGGTCTCGTCCTCTTCGTCATCACCCTGCTGGTCAACGGCGCGGCCCGGCTGATCATCGCCCGCCGCAAGGAGTACTCGGGGGCCAACGCATGAGCAACGCCAGCCTCACCGACAAGCGCCCGCCCAGCTCGCTGCGCGGCGCCACCCTGCCCAAGTGGTTCGCCTGGGCGGTCGCCGCCGGCGCGGTCCTGCTCGGCCTCGGCATCAGCTTCGCCGCCGGCCTGGACAGCTCCATCCAGTGGGCGCTGATCGCCGCCGTCCTGTTCGTGGCCGGCTCCTACGGCATATCCGCCAAGGTCGAGGGCCCGCGCCAGGCCAAGGACCGGGTCGCGACCAGCCTGGTCTGGGTCGCGTTCCTGATGGCCATCGTCCCGCTGGCCTCGCTGGCCTGGACCACCGTCAAGCGCGGCATCAAGGTCTTCGACGGCTACTTCCTCACCCACTCGATGGGCGTCGTCGCCGACACCGAGCCCGGCGGCGGCATCTACCACGCCATTCTCGGCACCGCCGAGCAGGTCGGCCTGGCCACCCTGATCTCCGTACCGATCGGCGTGCTGACCGCCATCTACCTGGTGGAGTACGGCCGCGGCCGGCTCGCCCAGGCCGTCACCTTCTTCGTCGACGTCATGACGGGCATCCCGTCGATCGTCGCCGGTCTGTTCATCCTCAGCCTGTGGATCCTGATCCTGGACATGGGCTACTCCGGCTTCGCCGGCTCGATGGCCCTGACCATCCTGATGATCCCGGTCGTCGTCCGCTCCACCGAGGAGATGCTCAAGCTCGTCCCCAACGAGCTGCGCGAGGCGTCCCTGGCGCTCGGCGTCCCCAAGTGGCGCACGATCCTGAAGGTGGTCCTGCCGACCTCCATCGGCGGCATCACCACCGGCATCATGCTGGCCGTGGCCCGCATCGCCGGTGAGACGGCCCCCGTGCTGCTGCTGGTCTGGGGCGCGAACTTCATCAACGCCAACCCCTTCAAGGACCCGCAGGCGTCGCTGCCGATGTACATCTATCTGCAGTTCACCAACAGCGGCGGCCAGGGCGCGGCGTACGACCGCGCCTGGGCGGCGGCCCTGACGCTCATCGCGTTCATCATGATCCTCAACCTGGTGGCCCGCGGCATCGCCCGCTGGAAGGCCCCCAAGACCGGTCGCTAAGGCCCTCGGACCCGACGAAAGAAGCAGTGATTCACATGGCCAAGCGCATCGACGTCAGCGGCCTCAACGCCTACTACGGCTCCTTCCTCGCCATCGAGGACATCTCGATGACCGTCGAGCCCCGCTCCGTGACGGCCTTCATCGGTCCCTCCGGCTGCGGCAAGTCCACCTTCCTGCGCACCCTGAACCGCATGCACGAGGTCACCCCCGGCGGCCGGGTCGACGGCAAGGTCATGCTGGACGACGAGAACCTGTACGGCCCCGGCATCGACCCCGTCGCCGTGCGGCGCGAGGTCGGCATGGTCTTCCAGCGCCCCAACCCCTTCCCCACCATGTCGGTCTACGACAACGTCGCGGCGGGCCTCCGGCTCAACGGCCGGTACAAGAAGTCGCAGCTCGACGACATCGTGGAGAAGTCCCTGAAGGGCGCCAACCTCTGGAACGAGGTCAAGGACCGCCTGAACAAGCCGGGCTCGGGCCTCTCCGGCGGCCAGCAGCAGCGGCTGTGCATCGCCCGCGCCATCGCGGTCGAGCCGAACGTCCTGCTCATGGACGAGCCCTGCTCCGCCCTGGACCCGATCTCCACCCTCGCCATCGAAGACCTGATCTGCGAGCTGAAGGAACGCTTCACGATCGTCATCGTGACGCACAACATGCAGCAGGCGGCGCGCGTCTCGGACCGCACCGCGTTCTTCAACCTCTCGGCGGTCGGGCAGCCCGGCAAGCTGATCGAGATCGACGAGACGGAGCGGATCTTCTCCAACCCGTCGGTGCAGGCCACGGAGGACTACATCTCCGGCCGCTTCGGCTGATCCCCGGTCTCCTCGCGGTGCTGCATGGCGGTGCCACCGCGAGGCCGAACGGGCCCGCCCCCGATCCGGGGGCGGGCCCGTCTTCTCGTCCTACGGCACCGGCGGCACCGGCGGCCCCTGGGCCGCGCGGCAGCCCCCGCTACAGCACCGCCAGCTTCACGACCCAGAAGGACAGCGCCGCCACCACCGCCGCCGCCGGCATGGTGATGAACCAGCCCAGGATGATGTTCTTGGCGACGCCCCAGCGCACGGCGTTCACCCGCTTCGTCGCCCCCACGCCCATGATCGCCGAGGTGATCACATGCGTGGTCGAGATCGGCGCGTGGAACAGGAACGCCGTGGTGAACATGATCGACGCGCCCGTCGTCTCCGCCGCGAACCCCTGCGGCGGGTCCAGCTCGATGATCTTGCGTCCCAGCGTGCGCATGATCCGCCAGCCACCGGCGTACGTGCCCAGCGACAGCATCAGCGCGCAGACGATCTTCACCCAGACCGGGATCGGGTCCCCGTAGTCCTCGACATCGGCGATGACCAGCGCCATCACCACGATGCCCATCGTCTTCTGCGCGTCCTGCAGACCGTGCCCGAGCGCCATCCCGGCCGCCGACACCGTCTGCGCGATCCGGAACCCCCGCTTGGCCTTGTGCGGGTTGGACCGCCGGAACAGCCACATGATCGCCGTCATCACCAGATAGCCGGCGACCAGCCCGACCACCGGCGACACGAACATCGGTACGACGATCTTGTCGACGACCCCGTGCCAGTACACGGTCGTCCCGCCGGCCAGCGCCGCGCCCACCATGCCGCCGAACAGCGCGTGCGAGGAGGACGAGGGCAGCCCGAAGTACCAGGTGACGAGGTTCCAGACGATCGCCCCGATCAGCGCGGCGAAGAGGATCCCCATCCCCGTCGAGCCCTCGGGCGTCTCGATCAGACCCTCGCTGACGGTCTTGGCGACCCCGGAGCCGAGGAACGCGCCGGCGAGGTTCATCACGGCGGCCATCGCGAGCGCCGCCCGCGGGGTGAGCGCCCGCGTCGAGACGGAGGTCGCGATGGCGTTGGCCGAGTCGTGGAAACCGTTGGTGTACGTGAAGAAGAGCGCGACCGCGATGGTCACGACGAGCGCGAAGGTGTCCATGGCGTGGGCTCAGGACTCCTTGACGGCGATGGTCTCCACCGTGTTCGCCACGTGCTCGAACGCGTCGGCCGCTTCCTCCAGCACGTCCACGATCTGCTTCAGCTTCAGCACCTCGATGGCGTCGTACTTGCCGTTGAAGAGGTGGGCGAGCAGCTTGCGGTGGATCTGGTCCGCCTGGTTCTCCAGCCGGTTGACCTCGATCCAGTACTCGGTGAGGTTGTCCATGGTGCGGAGGTTCGGCATGGCCTCCGCGGTCAGCTCGGCGGCCCGGGCCAGTACCTCGATCTGCTGCTCGACGCCCTTGGGCAGTTCCTCGACGTTGTAGAGGACGACGAGGTCGACGGCCTCTTCCATGAAGTCCATGATGTCGTCGAGGGAGGACGCGAGGCTGTAGATGTCCTCGCGGTCGAACGGCGTGATGAACGAGGAGTTCAACTGGTGGAAGATCGCGTGCGTGGCGTCGTCACCGGCGTGTTCGGCGGCCCGCATACGCTCTGCGATCTCGGCCCGGGCGGATGCGTCCGCCCCGAGCAGTTCCATCAGGAGTTTCGAGCCCGTGACGATGTTGTCCGCGGATGCGGCGAACATGTCGTAGAAGCTCGTCTCCCTGGGGGTCAGACGAAAGCGCACGTGGGGTCCTCGGGGTGCATCGGTTTCGGTCAGGCTGATGCTAGGCGCATCATCCGGCCACGGCTAACGGGCCGTCCCCCAGTGTCGCCCATCAGGCACAGTGATGAGCAGGGGGGCGACCCGGGGCCCGGCTCCGGACGCGGCGCACAGCATTGGCCAAGGGGCCTCTACCCAAGAAAGTTCAGTACCATATACCCAGTAGGGGTATATCGGGGCGATCTGTCTCACAGGAGGACGCGATGACGACCAGCGAGGCCGGCGCGAGTGCGCCCTCCGCCGCCGTGGAGGCGGACGGGACGGACGTGGTGACCGACCACGACCGCGGGGTGCACGGCTACCACAAACAGAAGGACGAGCACCTCAAGCGGCTGCGCCGGATCGAGGGCCAGATCCGCGGCCTGCAGCGGATGGTCGACGAGGACGTCTACTGCATCGACATACTCACCCAGGTCTCCGCCTCCACCAAGGCCCTGCAGTCCTTCGCCCTGCAGTTGCTGGAGGAGCACCTGCGGCACTGCGTCGCCGACGCGGCGGTCAAGGGCGGCGCCGAGATCGACGCCAAGGTCGAGGAGGCCACCAAGGCGATCGGCCGGCTGCTGCGGACCTGAGATCCCGGCGGTCTCAGCCGGCGGCGCGCGTGGCGCGTTCTCGCTCCTCCGCCACGCGCAGTACCTCGTCGATGCTCTCCAGGCTGAGCCGCTCCCGCGCGGCGGAGGCCGCGATGATCAGCTCCCCGCACAGTTCGATCTCGGCGAGGGCCACGTGGTCCTGAACTGCCGTACCGCCGACCGGAGCCACGTGCGTCACCTCTTCTCTGCCGTCACCGACTTCCTAGGGTAGGCAGCGGTCTACGCACCGCGCATGGCACGGACGGGCTAGTCCTCACCGCCCGGCTCGTCGGCGATCTTCCCGGCGTAGATGTCGTCCTCGGCCGGAAGCCGTACGGTGACGGGGACGCCGAAGTCGTACAGCAGCGTGGTGGAGGTGACCGCGACGGTGTCGCCGCGCTGGCCGTTGACGAAGCTGAAGCGGTGCCGGAGCTTGCGGATCCGGCCGTCGTCGTCCAGGTAGACGTCGAACGGCACCTCGGCGGTGGCGAACCCTTTCGCCGCCGCCCGCAGCGACCGGCCGGCCGCGCCCCCGGCCGCCCGCGCCGCCCGGCCCAGGTCGGCGGTGCCCCGGTAGTGCCGCACCGGCGTCCCCGCGACCTCGGTCCGCCCCACGTACGCCGCCGTCCGCGTGCCGCGCAGCACCTGGGCGGCGACATAGGGGTCGGTGGCCCCGCCGGTCACCAGGTTCCCGTCGGACAGCGCCCCCGTCTCGACCCTGACCCACTTGTCGGCGGGCACCCCGGCGCCCCGGTTCTTCATGTAGAGCGCGCCGGGCGCCAGCAGCTCGGTGATCGGCTTGCGGTCACGGGTGCCGGCCGGGTCCTGCGGCAGCAGCACCTTGAGCCGGCCGACACCCTCCCCGAAGTCGTAGACCCCCTCGCCCCGGATGGTCACCCGGGTCCCGCCGCTGGCCATCTCCATCGCGGTCCGCGCCTCGGCGCTCCCGGCCGCCACCAGCTTCCCGGCCGCGCCGCGCACCTCCCCGGCGGCCTGCGCCCCCGGCGCCTCCTGCGCTCCCTGCGCGGACGCCCCGCTCCCCGAGCAGCCGCACACGGCCCATCCCCCACAGGCCATGACGAAGCCCACCGCCGCGCCCGCCTTCCGGAGCTGCCGCTGTCGCCTTGCCATCGCCTGCCTACCCCCAGCCGTCGCCTCCGCCCGGTTAACGACGTGCGGGTGACGCCGGTAACGTGGTGGCGTGTCGCAGCAGGACGGTCTTGAAACCCCCCGGGAAGCCCCGGACCACCGCACGACCACGGTCGAACGAGGCCCCTTCTGCCTGGCCCGCTGCACCTGCGGCTGGCAGGGCCCGGCCCGCCGAGCCAGAAGCCAGGCCAGAACGGACGCGGCCACCCACACGAACCCATAACGCCCCGCCGGACTCCGCCCCGCCCACGCCGGGCCGCGCCCACCTGCCGCCGACCCGCGCCCACGCCGCGCCACGCGCACCTGTCGCCGACCCGCGCCACACCGCGGGCAATCGTGCCGCCAAGGGCGGCACGGGTGGGCGCGGCGGCACCCCGCCCACGCCGGGCCGCGCCCCCGACCCCGCCCGCCAACCCCGCGCACCGCACCGCGCCACACCGCGGGCAATCGTGCCGCCAAGGGCGGCACGGGTGGGCGCGGCGGCACCCCGCCCGCGCCGGGCCGCGCCCCCGACCCCGCCCGCCAACCCCGCGCACCGCACCGCGCCACACCGCGGGCAATCGTGCCGCCAAGGGCGGCACGGGTGGGCGCGGCGGCACCCCGCCCACGCCGGGCCGCGCCCCCAACCCCCCACCCACGCCCCGCACTCCACCAGCACCGGCCGATGGAACCCCCACCCCCCAACCCCCCGTCTCGTCTCACGAACCCCCACCGGGAGGCGAGGCACCCATGAACCGACGCACCTTCATCCGCACCACCACAGCCGCCACCCTCACCACCACAGCAACAGCCGCCTGCACCACGGACAGCAACAGCGCCGACAACAAACCCTCCCCCACCAACCCCAGCCGCCCCCGTAGAACCACCCGCACCTCCAACCCCCCACCCTGGCCCTCCCTCGCCGGGGACCTCGACGGCCGGCTCCTCCTCCCCGACGCCCCCGCCTGGCCCACCGCCCACCGCCTCTACAACACCCGCTTCGACACCCTCCGCCCCACCGCCATCGCCTACGTCGCCCACGCCGACGACATCCGCACCACCCTCGCCTACGCCCGCGCCCACCACCTCCGCACCGCGATCCGCAACGGCGGCCACTCCTACGCCGGCTGGTCCTCCGGCAACGACCGCCTGATCATCGACGTATCGGCGCTGTCCCGCGTCCGGGCCACCGCCTCCGAGGCCGTCATCGGCGCCGGCGCCAAACTCATCGACGTCTACCGCGCCCTGGCGAAGAAGGGCGTCACCCTCCCCGCCGGCTCCTGCCCCACCGTCGGCATCTCCGGCCTCACCCTCGGCGGCGGCCACGGCGTCGTCTCCCGCGCCTACGGCCTGACCTGCGACAGCCTCACCCAGGCCACCCTGATCACCGCCGACGGCAAGCAGCTCACCGCCAACGCCGAGGACCACCCCGACCTGTTCTGGGCCCTGCGCGGCGCCGGCAACGGCAACTTCGGCGTCGTCACCGAGCTGCGCTTCCGCACCCACCCCGCCCCCCAGGCCGTCACGGGCTACCTGACCTGGCCCTGGTCCAGGGCGTCCGCCGTGCTCCGCGCCTGGCAGGAGTGGGGCCCGGCCCAGCCCGACGAGATCTGGTCCGCGCTGCACCTGGAGTCGGCCGGCGCCACCCCCACCGTCTCCGTCAGCGTCTTCTCCCTCGGCACCTACGGCGAACTCCAGAACGCCGTCGACCGCCTCGCCGACCGGATCGGCGCCTCCGCCGCCTCCGTATCGCTGCGGCGCCGTACGTACGAGGAGTCGATGGAGATGTACGCCGGCTGCGCGTCCTTCTCCTCCGACGCCCAGTGCCACCTGCCCGGCACCACCCCGGGCCGCTCACCCAAGGGCGCGCTGCGCCGCGAGACCTACGCCGCCCGCTCGGACTTCTACGACCGCTCCCTGTCCGCCGCCGGCGTCCGCGCCCTGCTGGCCCAGCTCCGCTCGGTGCGCGGCGGCACCGGCAGCGTCGCGCTCACCGCGCTGGGCGGCGCGGTCAACCGGGTCGCCCCCACGGCCACCGCCTTCGTCCACCGCCGTTCCCGTTTCCTCGCCCAGTACCTGGTCTCCTGGCGGCCCGGCACCAGCGGCGCCACCGCCCGGTCCTGGCTGGCCGACGCCCACCGCGCGATGCGCCCGTACGCCTCGGGCGCCGCCTACCAGAACTACACCGACCCGGACCTGACGGACTGGCGGACGGCGTACTACGGCGACGCGGCGCCGGAACTGACGAAGGTGAAGAAACGGTACGACCCGAACCGTTTCTTCACCTTCCCGCAAGCCCTCTGACCGGCCGGCCCAGGGACCGGCGGCCGGCCGCTACGCCGCCAGGTCCCGCTCCTCCGGGTCCGCGGCCCGCTGCTCGTGCCGCGCCCCGGGGAGCACGGCGTCCCGGTTCCCGTACGGGGACCGGCCCCGCGCGCTGACCAGCCACCCCGCCCGCGGCGACCGCTCGACCGCCCGGACCACCGGCGTCAGCAGGGCCATGGCGACCGGCGACAGCAGCAGCGCGACCGCCGTGCCGAGCGCGAACCCGCCGACCACGTCGGTGGGGTAGTGCACGCCCATGTAGACCCGGCAGAACCCGCCGAGCAGCGCGAGCACGATCCCGGCGATGCCGAACTTCCGGTTGGCGACGAACAGTCCGACGGCCATCGCCATGACGAGCGTGGCGTGGTCGCTGACGAACGAGTAGTCGTTCTTGCCGTCGACCAGGACCTCCAGGCCCTGGTGGGTCTTGAACGGCCGGGGCCGCTCCACGAAACCCCGTATCGGCACGTTGATCAGGACCGCGACGCCGGCCGCGAGCGGCGCCCACAGGAGCGCGGCCACCGATGTCGCCGCATCCTCGCCGCCCCGCCGCCGCACGGTCCACCAGCAGGCGAGCACCAGCAGCACGATGGCGAACAGCAGCCCGTACTCACCGGTGAACTCCATCACCCGGTCGAACCAGTGCGGCGCGTCCTTGGCCAGGCCATTGATGTCGTAGAGCAGGTCGACGTCGGGGTTCGACCCGGATTCGGCGAGTCCAGCCATGGTGCTGCGGCCCCTTCGTCATGTCGTCCGGCACGCCCTTTGCGCGTGCCGCTCGGCCACCCCCGTGGTGTGTAGATCCGCTCGGCCCCTGTTCGGCTCGCACACCTACGCCAACAGGAACGCACGGTCCCCGTTGATACGTTCCACCCTCCACCGAATGATCACGCAGACGTTATCGAAGAGAAACACGTTGTCGCAGCTCAGGGGGTGGGTTAACGCTCTGTTCAGACAGCGCTGGGGAGCGCTTTCGCGCCATCTTCGGTCACGCGCGTGGCCCCGAAATAATCGGGGGTGTCGATCGGGTCGAACCGGATCACCGCACCCGTGTACGGCGCATTGATCATGTATCCGCCGCCCACATAGATACCCACATGCCGGATGGCCCGCGAATTGGTCAGATCGTCCGAGAAGAATACGAGATCGCCGGGGAGCAGTTCGTCCCGCCCGGGGTGCGGTCCCGCGTTGTACTGGTCGTTGGCGACCCGCGGCAGCTTGATCCCCACGCTCTCGTACGCGGCCTTGGTCAGCCCCGAACAGTCGAAGCGTCCGCCCTGGTCAGCGGTGCCGTTGCCGCCCCAGAGGTAGGGCGTGCCGAGCTTGTCCTGGGCGTACGCGATGGCCCCGGCGGCCTGCTTGGAGGGGTCCACCCGCGTGGTGGGCGCCGCGAAGCTCTCCGCGAGCGTCGTGATCCGCTTGACGTAGTTCCGGGTCTCCTCGTACGGCGGCACGCCCCCGTACTTGATCACCGCGTACGCCCCCGCGTTGTAGGAGGCGAGCATGTTTTCGGTCGGATTCCCGGGGACGTCCTTCACGTACTTGGCGAGCGAGCAGTCGTAGGAGGCCGCCGAGGGGATCGCGTCGTTCGGGTCCCACACGTCCCGGTCCCCGTCCCCGTCCCCGTCGATGCCGTGCGTGGCCCAGGTGCCGGGGATGAACTGCGCTATCCCCTGCGCCGCCGCCGCGCTCTGCGCCCTGGGGTTGAAGCCGCTCTCCTGGTAGAGCTGGGCGGCGAGCAGCGCGGGGTTGATGGCCGGGCAGAGGTTGCCCCACTTCAGCACGAGCGGCTGGTACGCGGCCGGAACCGCGCCCTTGGCCAGCGTCTTGGACCCGCCGCCGGTGCCGCCGCCCGAGAGGTTCCCGGCGACCAGGTAGACGCCGACGACGAGCAGCATCACGAACGCCAGACCCGAGCCCACGGCGGCGCCCGCCACGATCCACGCCTTACGCACCGTCAACCGCCCCTCACCGCCCGGGAGTCGTAGCCGGACTCAGTGTAGAGGCGTCCCCCCGATCATGGGGTGATCACACGTCACGTCCCGGGCCCGCGCGGAGTAGCCTGCACGGGGGACCCGACCGACCCGACCGCGCACGAAGACATGAGAAGACGTAACGACGGAACCACGCCACAGGTTTCGCACCGGCCTCGTTGCCCGGCGTGACCTGCCGTGATACACAGAGTGACCATACGATCCCACGCATACCGGGGCCACGCCTGGCAGAGCGGCCCGGCGCGAACCGGTGGCAAGGTATTCGTACGAAACCCGCCAATCAATGACGCCAAGTCGACATCCGACAGCGTCATTGTCAGCGACAATGAGGCTCGACCTCTGCATGCCCGCAGAGGATGCGGAACTACCCACCAGGGGCGGTGACTTACATGCTCTTTGCGGCCGACAAGGGAGACATCAACACCATCATCGGCGGTATCGCTCCGGACTGGGGCCCCTTCGGGGCGCTGGGCACCGAGGCGAAGACGATGGTCCAGGTCGTCATGGCGGTCGCCATCCTGCTCTGCCTCGGCATCGCCATCTGGGGCGCCGCCAAGCAGCGCATCGGCGCCACCGCACTGCGCGACACCTTCAGCGCCGAACAGGGCAAGGGCCTGATCATCGCCGGTCTGACGGGTGTCTTCATCATCGGTTCACTGGGGACGCTGTTCACCATCGTCTACGGCATGGCCGTCTGACCGGGCCGGGCACGCCCGGTCGCTCCGCTCCCCTCCCTCCCACCCGCCCGTCGTGCCCACCGGCTGAGGTTGCGTTTCCCTGATGTCCAGTCACCACACCGCGCCCGCGCGGGAACCAGCACGGCTACCGTCGTACTGCAACGGTCCGGGGTGTCAGGTCCCGCACGACGTCGAGGGGCGGTACGCGCAATGAGTCTCGGAGACGAGCACACGGGCCAGACCCGCACGCGCTACCCCGACGGCGACGGCACCCCCCGCCGCCCCTCCCGCTCCCCCTCCCGGAGCCTGATCACGGTCGTCGGCGTCGTCGTCCTCCTCATCGCCGCGATCGCCTTCGCGAACCGCGGCGACGACGACTCCCCCACCACGACCGGAACCACCGACAAACCAGAAACATCGGCCACGGCTCCGACCGGGGAACGACCCTCGGGGTCGGGTTTCGCGCACGACGAGCAGGGGGCGCAGAGCGCGGCGGCCAATTACGCCGTGACGCTGGTGTCCGCCGACATCGTCAAGCCGGACCGCCGGGCCGAGATCGTCCGGCAGGTCTTCGTGCCCGAGAAGCAGGCCGCCCTGAAGGACCGCTTCGACAAGGCGTACAGCAAGGCATTCCTGAGCAGCATCGGCCTGGACGAGAAGGGTGACGCGACGGGCGGCAACACCTATGTCTCCCGCACGACCCCGATCGGCACCAAGGTCACGGACTCCTCCGGGACCACCACGACCGTCGAGGTCTGGTGCACCGGGGTGTTCGGCACGGCGGGCGAGAAGTCGACCAACCCGGTCAGCAGCGACTGGTTCACCATGACGCTCGGGATGCGCTGGACGGACGGCGACTGGAAGGTCGAGAGCTTCTCCCAGAAGGAGGGCCCCGCGCCCGTCCCCGGGGACAACAAGGCATCGAGCGCCGACGAGATGTCCAAGGCAGTCCAGGAGTACGGAGGGTTCTCTTATGCCCGGTAGCCCGCGCCGCGTACTCTCGGTCGCCGCCGCCGTCACCGCCGCGCAGACCGCGCTCGTCCTGCTGGCCACCCGCGCCACGGCCGCGCCCACGCCGTCGCCGACCCCGTCGGACGACGACTGCGACCTCATCCTCGGTCCCGCCAAGGACTACTGCGAACGCGGAGACGGCGGCGGCACCAGCGGCGGCGGCGGCTCCCTCACCCCCACCTCCGCCCTCGACCCCCTCTCCTCCCTCGCCAAGGGCTGTGCCGACGCCGCCTCCTGGACCGTCGACAAGCTGAGCGAGGCCGTGAAGGAGACCGCCAACGTCGACTTCACCAACCCGGCCTTCCGCCAGCAGTACGCCATCGTCTTCGCCGCGTCGACGATCCTCACCCTCCTGCTGTGGCTGCTGGCCGTCGCCAAGCGGGCCATCCGCGGCGTCCCGTTCACCACCGCCTTCTCCGAGGCCGTCGGCTTCCTGTGGCTGACCGTCCTCGCCTCGGCCTTCACCCCCCTGGTCCTCTACACCGTCGTCTCCGCCACCGACGGCGTCAGCGAGGTCCTCGCCAAGGCGACCGGCGACCAGACCGACACCTTCTTCGGCAACTTCTCCGAGGCCCTGGAGAAGGGCAACGACATCGGCGGCGGCCCGATCATGCTGATCCTGGTGTCGTTCGTGTCGATCGTCGCCGCCGGCGTGCTCTACCTGGAGCTCTACCTCCGCGCCGTCCTGCTCTACGTCGGCGCCCTGCTCGGCGTCGTCGTCTACGCCGGCCTGGTCGACAAGAACCTGTGGGGCCACGTCCGCCGCTGGGCGGGCATCATGATCGCAGTGATCATGGTCAAGCCCGTCATCGTCATCGTGCTCGGCCTCGCCGGCGCCCTGGCCAACGAGGACGGCCCGGACGCCCTCGCCGCCGTCGTCTCCGGCCTGGCCATCATCCTGCTGGCCATCTTCGCCTCCGCGATGATCTACCGCTTCGTCCCCGGCTTCGGCGACGAGATCGCCGGCTACCGCAACAACCGCCTCATGCAGGGCACCGAGAACAAGGCCGCCGCCGTCCTCAGCTCCCCGGCCAACCTCGTCGCCCAGGGCATCCGCACCCACAGCACCCGGCAGAACGGCGGCGGCGACGCCGGTGGCCGGCCCGCCTCCTCCTCCGCCACCCCCCGCCCCGCCAACCCGGCCTCCGGCGGCGTCGCCGCGCACAGCGCCCGCACCTCCAACGGCAGCGGAGCCGTCCCCTCCGCCGCACCCGCGCCGCGCTCCGCCAGCCCGGCGAACACGCCCCACGCCGGGAACAACCGCAACAGCAACAGCAGTACCAACCGCACGGGAGGTGAAGGGCGTTGACGACCGAGTCCCACGTGTCCCATCCGGTCACGCCCCGCCGTACATATCTGATCGGCCGCGCCCGGCCGAACGCGATCGTCGGCCGCAACCGCGAGACCGGCGAGATCGCGCTCATCGTCATCGGCGCGTTCCTCGGCATGATGTCCGGCCTTCTCGTCCCCGTCCTGGCCCTGCGCATCGTGCTGCTGGCCGGCTTCCCGATGCTCGCGCTGGCCGCGGTCTACGTGCCGTACAAGCACCGCACCTTCTACAAGTGGTTCGAGATCAACCGCAGCTACAAGCGCACCCTGCGCCGGGGCACCACCTACCGCTCCACCGCCGCCGAGGCCGGCACCCGGCTCGACGGACGCGAGGTCGAGATCGGCCCGCCGCCCGGCATCGGCCGCATCACCTGGCTCTCCGCCCCGTTCGGCCCCGACGAGATCGCCGTCCTGCTGCACGCCGACCGCAAGACGGTCACCGCCGCCATCGAGATCGAGGGCCCCGGCGTCGGCCTGCGCGACTCCGAGGACCAGGAGGCCCTGGTCGACCGCTTCGGCACCCTGCTCAAGCACGTGGCCAACGGCGACGGCTTCGTCACCCGCCTGCAGATGCTCGCCCGCACCCTGCCCGCCGACCCCGACGCGCACGCCAAGGACGTCGCCGTCCGCGGCGACGAGAAGTCCCCGCCGTGGCTGCGGCAGTCGTACGACCAGTTGCTGTCGATGGTGTCCACCAGCAGCGAGCAGCACCGCGCCTACCTGGTCGCCTGCATGCACTACACCCGCGAGCTGGCCGCCGAGGCGCACGCCATGGCCCGCGCCAGCCGCACCCAGGGCGGCCGCAGGCTGGACCGCGACGGCGGCCTCGCCGTCGTCATGGCGCGCGAGCTGACCGACATCTGCTCCCGCCTCCAGGAGGCCGACATCCGCGTCCGCCAGCCGCTCGGCCAGAGCCGGCTCGCCTCCCTCATCCACTCCATGTACGACCCGGACCACCCGATCGACCACATCCAGGCGATGACCCAGCGCAACGCCTGGCCGGCCGAGCTGGACGCCATGGAGCCCACCTACCTCCAGGCCAAGACCCGCGAGTCCGCCACCCGCGCCCCCTGGTGCCACGCCACCGCCTGGGTGAAGGAGTGGCCGATGACCCCGGTCGGCGTCAACTTCCTCGCCCCGCTCCTCGTCCACACCCCGGACGTCATCCGCACCGTCGCCGTCACGATGGACCTGGAACCCACCGAGGTCGCCATCGAGCGGATGCTCACCGAGAAGACCAACGACGTGGCCGAGGCGTCCCGCGCCGCCAAGATGAACCGCACCGTCGACCCCCGTGACCTGGCCGCCCACAACCGGCTCGACCAGCGCGGCGAGGACCTCGCCAGCGGCGCGGCCGGCGTCAACCTGGTCGGCTACATCACCGTCTCCTCCCGCTCCCCCGAGGCGCTCGCCCGCGACAAGCGGACCATCCGGGCCTCGGCCGGAAAGTCGTACCTGAAACTGGAGTGGTGCGACCGCGAGCACCACCGCGCCTTCGTGAACACGCTTCCGTTCGCCACCGGCATCCGAAGGTAGGGGCTGAGCCTGATGCGGGACCCGCTGTCCGTCCTCACCGACGCCTTCACCTCCTTCCTCTTCGGGAAGGTCGAGACGACCCGCCTGCCCGTGCGCACCTCCACCGGCCAGGCCCAGGCGGTCTACCTGCCGACCGCCGCCCCCGGCCTCGGCGACTCCGGCGTGATCATCGGCCGCGAGGTGTACTCCGGCAAGGGCTACATCTACGACCCCTTCCAGCTCTACGGCCAGCAGCTCCCGGCCCCCCACTGGCTGGTCCTCGGGGAGTCCGGCAACGGCAAGTCCGCGCTGGAGAAGACGTACGTCCTGCGCCAGTTGCGGTTCAAGGACCGCCAGGTCGTCGTCCTGGACGCACAGGGCGAGGACGGCGTCGGCGAGTGGAACCTGATCGCCCAGGAACTGGGCATAACGCCCATCCGCCTCGACCCGATGGCCGCCCTGGACCACGGCATCCGCCTCAATCCCCTCGACCCGTCGATCACCACCACGGGCCAGTTGGCGCTGCTCCGCACCATCATCGAGGTCGCGATGGGCCACGGCCTGGACGAGCGCTCCGGCTTCGCCCTCAAGGTCGCCCACGCCTACGTCAACGAGACCGTCGTGGAACGCCAGCCGGTACTGACCGACATCGTCGAGCAGTTGCGGCACCCCGAGCCGGAGTCGGCGGAGGCGATGAACGTCGACATAGACGACGTACGCGCCTGGGGCCTGGACGTCGCCCTGGTCCTGGACCGGCTGGTCGACGGTGACCTGCGGGGCATGTTCGACGGCCCCACCACGGTCGGCATCGACCTGGACGCGCCCCTCATCGTCTTCGACCTGTCCCACATCGACCGCAACTCCATCGCCATGCCCATCCTCATGGCGATCGTCGGTGTGTGGCTGGAGCACACCTGGATCCGCCCCGACCGGAAGAAGCGCATCTTCCTGGTCGAGGAGGCGTGGCACATCATCAACAGCCCGTTCGTGGCCCAGCTCTTCCAGCGGCTGCTGAAGTTCGGCCGGCGGCTCGGCCTGTCCTTCGTCGCCGTCGTCCACCACCTGTCCGACGTGGTCGACGGGGCGGCCGCCAAGGAGGCCGCGGCGATCCTGAAGATGGCGTCCACCAGGACGATCTACGCCCAGAAGGCCGACGAGGCCCGAGCGACCGGCCGGGTCCTGGGCCTGCCGCGCTGGGCCGTGGAGATCATCCCGACCCTCACCCCGGGCATCGCCGTCTGGGACGTCAACGGCAATGTGCAGGTCGTCAAGCACCTGATCACCGAGACCGAACGCCCCCTGGTCTTCACCGACCGGGCGATGACCGAGTCCTCCGCCGACTTCGCCGACGACGCCCTGCGCGCCGCCGAACGGGAGGCGGAGGAGCGGGCGGCGGCCTTCGTGGAGCAGCACCTGGGCGACTCGTCGGAATCGACGGTGGCGTAGCGGGACGGGGAGGACGTACGGATGAGACCGGACGACCGGCAGCGGGCCGGCCAGGGCGGCGGCATCCCCGACGGTCTGCTCGTCGGGGTCCTCGGCTTCCTGCTCGGCGTGACCGTCCTGGTGTGGACGGCGACCGGCCTGGCCGCGCTGTTCGCCCACGGCGCCTGGCCCGACGCCGTGACCTTCACCCGCACGCCCCAGGCCATGCGCCACCTCGTCGCCCACCCCCACGACATCCCCGGCGCCTGGCCCGACGCCGACCCGGCCCGGCTCTCCGGCTACGGCCTCTTCTGGGGCCTGCTCATCGGCCAGCTCATGATCCTGGGCGTGCTGGCCGTCTTCGTGATGAGCACCCTGGCCCGGTGGCGGGCGGTACGCAGACGGGGGCGGGAGGCGTCGGCGCGGCCCATGGAGACCTTGGCGCAGGCGCCCCAGTCCCCGCAGTCCCCGGCCCAGGTGCCACAGTCCCCGCAGGCGCCGGCCCAGGTCCCGGAGGCGTCGGCTCAGCTCCCGCAGGCGCCGGCCGGAACCCCCCAGTCACCGGTCAACACGCCCCAGGCCCCCGCAGTCCCTCTCCAGGAGACCGTCCCACCCCCGAGGGCCACCGACCCGCAACCGACCCCGGCCGCCCCGGTGGAGGCTCTCCCCACCACCCCGCCCGTCGCCGCACCCCCGCTCGGATGGCAGACACCAGGCCCCCGCCCCGAAGGCACCATCCGCTACGGCCCCCGCGCAACCCACCAGCACACCGCCACCCAGGCCGTACAGGACGCCGAGGGCCCCGCCCTGGTCATCACCTCGGCCCCCGCCCTCTGGCAGGAGACGAAGGACGCCCGGGCCAAGCTGGGCCCCACCCACCTCTACGACCCCACCCACCTCTGCGACACCCCGAACCGCCTCCACTGGTCCCCCACCACCGGCTGCGCGGACAAGGAGACGGCCGCCGCCAGGGCCACCGCCCTGCTCACCCCCGTACGCCCCACGGCCAGGCTCGACCAGGCGGTCACCCACACCGCGGAGACCCTCCTGCGCAGCTATCTCCACGCCGCCGCGCTGGACGCCCGTACGATCCGGCACGTCCACCGCTGGTCCCAGGGCACCCAGGTGCAGGACGCCGTACGCATCCTCCGTACGCACCCCAAGGCCGCCCCCGGCGCCGCCGGTGAGCTGGAGGCCGCCCTCACCGCGCATCCGGAGCGCCGGGACATGGCCCACCAGTTGACCAACCGGGCCCTGGCCGCCCTCTCCACGGTCAACATCCGCGAGTCCTGCACCCCGCACCGAAATGACGCCCTCGCCCTGGATTCCTTCATCCAGGAAGGGGGAACGCTGTACGTGGTAGGTGAACCCATCGAGGACCCCAGGACCGCCCCGGGGGCGATGCCCCTCCTGACGGCCCTCGTCTCCAGCGTGGTCGAGCACGGCCGGCGCATGGCCGCACGGTCATCCTCCGGTCGGCTCGACCCACCACTGACGCTCGTCCTGGACGACGTCGCCGCCGTGGCCCCGCTGCCCCAACTGCCGGAGCTGCTCGCCTCGGGAGCCGGCCAGGGCCTGCCGACCCTGGCCCTGCTCCGCTCCCGCGAGCAGGCCCGCGCCCGCTGGCCGCACGCGGAACTACCCGTCTAGCGGCGCCCGTTCCAGCACGTACTCCAGCTCGATCTTCCCGGGCGTCGACGCCAGCGGCACCGTCACCCCGCTGGGCACGAACCCGACCTTGCGGTACAGCCCCTGCGCCCGCGCGTTGTCCTCGTGCACGAACAGCCGGGCGCGCTCCACGCCCCGCTCCCACGCCCAGTCCAGCCCGGCGGCGAACAGCGCCTTGATCAGCCCGCTGCCCCGCCACTCGGGCCGGACGAACACGCCGACGAGGTGCCCCTGCCGGCGCGTCACGGGCAGCCCGGCCCAGTCCGTGCTCCCGGGCTCCTCGATCAGCACGGACACCGTGCCGAGCCAGGCCCCGCCCGGTCCCTCGGCGATGATCTGCCGCACCCGCTCCGAGCCCTCGGCGGCGTTGGCCGCCCGCTCCTGCCAGAAGGAGTCCGGCCGGGCCTCGGCCTGCTCGTAGGTGTCCAGGAAGGCGATGGGCGCGGCGGGGTCCCGCAGCATGCGCAGCGCCAGCTCCCGCACCGCGGTCCACTCCTCGGCGCGGACCGGACGTATCACGTAGTCACCAGGGGGCGAGGCACTCGCACGGCCACTCATGCCGCTCACCGTAATACCCCGGTACTACGCTCCTCACCTCATATACGGCTCCCCGCCGACGCCCGCCGCCCCCGCCCGGCCCGATCATGGTCAGGTGGACCAGGAACGGGCGGCCGAGCCCCTCACCGAGTACGTCCAGCGCGTCAACCGCGGCATCCGCGCGTTCGACCGCCGCCGTCCCTTCGTCTGGGACCTGCACTTCACCGGCTTCTGGGTGGCGGCCGCCCTCATCGACTACAGCGGCGGCGGCTGGCGCACCATCGCCCACGACCCCCATCTGCCCGGCCCGCTCGTCCTCGCCCTGAGCCTGGGCCTGTCCGTCCCGCTGTTCTGGCGCCGGCGCCACCCCCGCGCCGCCCTCCTCGCCACCGCGCCGGTCGCCCTGCTGAACGCCTGGTCCGGCGCCTCGCTCCAGGCGGCCCTACTCCAACTGGTCCTCGTCCACCACATCGCGCTGCGCCTGCCGCTGCGCAACCTGTGGTGGGCGACGGCGGTCATGACGGCCCCGGTCTGCGTCACGATCGTCCGGTACGGGGACGACGCGGGGCCCTGGAACCAGCAGCTCGGGTCCATGGTGCTCTCCATCGGCGTCGCCGCGCTGATCGGCGTCACGGTCCGCACCCGGCGCGACTACACCGCGGCCCTGGAGGACCGCGCCCGCCGCCTGGAGGTCGAACGCGACCAGCAGGCCCGGCTCGCCGCCGCCGCCGAACGCGCCCGCATCGCCCGCGAGATGCACGACATCATCGGCCACAACCTCTCCGTCATCACCGGACTCGCCGACGGCGGCAAGTACGCGGCGGCCAAGTCCCCGGACCGCGCCGCCCAGGCCCTGGACGCCATCGGCAGCACCAGCCGCCAGGCCCTCGGCGAACTCCGCCGCCTGCTCGACGTCCTCCGCGAGGACCGGCCCGAGGAGGCCCGCCGCACCCCGCAGCCCGCCCTCGCCGACCTCGACCGCCTGCTCGACGGCGTCCGCGCGGCCGGCCTGCCGGTCCGTACGACGGTCAAGGGGCGCCCCGCCCTCGCCCCCGGCCGCCAGTTGGCCGTCTACCGCGTCATCCAGGAAGCCCTCACCAACACCCTGAAACACGCCGGCCCCGCCGCCACCGCCCACATAGACCTCGTCTACGGTGACGGCGGCGCCGTCACCCTCACCGTGACCGACACCGGCCGCGGCGGGCCCCTCGACGCCCCGACCGACGGCCGCGGCCTCCCCGGAATGCGGGAGCGGACGGCCCTGTACGGCGGCACACTTGAGGCCGGTCCCCGTCCCCGGCCCGAACAGGGCTGGCGCGTCCGTCTTCACCTCCCGGAGGAACCCCCGCAGTGACCACCGTGCTCATCGCCGACGATCAGCCCCTGCAGCGTCTCGGTTTCCGGATGCTCCTGGAGAGCCAGGACGACATGACGGTCCTCGGCGAGGCGGCCGACGGCAGCGAGGCCGTCCGCATGACGGCGGAACTCCGCCCCGACGTGGTCCTCATGGACGTCCGCATGCCGGGCCTGGACGGCATCGAGGCGACCCGCCGCATCACCGCCGCCGGCGACCGCACCCGCGTGCTCATCCTCACGACGTTCGACCTCGATGAGTACGCCTACGCGGGCCTGCGCGCGGGCGCCTCCGGTTTCCTGGTCAAGGATGCCCAGCCGCAGGAGCTGCTCTCCGGCATCCAAGCGGTCGCGACCGGCGACGCGGTGGTCGCCCCGGCCCTGACCCGCCGTCTGCTGGATGCCTACGTCCACCACTTGCCGGCCCCCGGCCCCGAGAACACCTACCTGCCGCCGGACCCCCGTCTCGCCTCCCTCACGGACCGCGAACGCGAGATCCTCACCGTCATCGGCAAGGGCTGGACCAACACGGAGATAGCGGCCCGCCTCCACCTGGCCGAGTCCACGGTGAAAACCCACGTGGGCCGCATCCTCGCCAAGACCGGCTCCAGGGACCGCGTCCAGGCGGTCATCCTGGCCTATGACACGGGTCTGGTGAATCCGTCCTGAAACGGCCCTGGAACGCAGAAAAACCCCGCACCGGAAGGTGCGGGGTTTTCCCTTGAATAATTGTTCGGCGGCGTCCTACTCTCCCACAGGGTCCCCCCTGCAGTACCATCGGCGCTGTAAGGCTTAGCTTCCGGGTTCGGAATGTAACCGGGCGT
>NZ_BNBI01000005.1 GCF_014655295.1 Streptomyces fumanus | reverse complement strand
ACGTGGCCGCGCGCTCGGCCGCCGCCCGGGCCGCCGCCGAGCCGGCCGCCGCGCGACCGGCCGCCGCGGCCTTGCGGGCCGCCTCCCGGCGGGCCTTGGCCGCGGCACGCTTGGCGGCCTCGATCGCCCGCTTGCGGGCCAGGGCCGCGGCACGCCGGGCCGCCGCCTGGGCCGCCTTGCGGGCCGCGATCATCGCCGCGCGGCGGGCCGCCGCGCGGATCGCCGCCTGGATGGCGATCCGGGCCGCGATCCCGATCAGCACGGGGAAGAACTCGCCCGTCGGGTCGGAGAAGGTGGCCGGGGCGTTGTTGCTGTAGGCGTACGGGTTCATCGTGGCCGGCCGGCCGTAGTCGACCATCGGGTCGACCTGGAGGAAGCGGCCGGTGGCCGGGTCGTAGTCCCGGGCCCCCAATCTGGTCAGGCCGGTGTCCTCGTCGACGGTGCCGCCGACGAAGCCTCGGTGTCCGGGCCAGGAGGCGGGCTGCTCCCCGCGCGCCTCGCCGAACGGCGTGGACTTGCGCCGGGTCACCCGCATCGCCGTGTCCGCCATGTCCACGACGGTGTGCGAGGTGCCGTGGTGGTCGGCGAGCATGAGCTGCCGGACCCCGCCGGTCGCGCGGACCGCCGTGGAGCCGTCCGGGAGCGGGTAGAAGCGTTCCGCCTTCGCGCTGGTGTTGGCCGCGTTGACGGTCAGCTCGGCCTCGGCCAGGTAGAGCGTGCGGCTGCCGTCCGCTCCGGTGCGGATGAGGCGTTCGCCGTCCGCGCCGTACAGGTACGACGTGGTCTTGGTGCCGCCGCCCTCCACCGGCTCGGTCACCTTGCGCAACTGGCCCTCGACGTCGTACTCGAGGGTCTGGTCGGTGCCGCCGTGCTGGCGCCCGGTGGTGTTGCCGGCCTTGTCGTAGCCGAAGGTGGCGAGGGTCTCGCCGCTGGGGCCGGTCGACCTGACCTCGGCCAGCGCGTTGGGACCGCCGACGCCCTCCTTGCCGTAGACGTACTCGCGGGTGACGTCCTTGGCGGTGTCGCCGGTGGGGTCGTGCTCCACGAGCCGGGAGCGGTTGCCCGCCTCGTCGTACCGGAAGGACTGCCAGTACGCCTCCGGACCGCCGACCGTGTCCTTGGACGGGGCCGCCGCGCAGGTGTCCGCCGTCTTCGAGGTCCAGGCCGAGGTCATCTGCCGGAGCTGGTCGTAGACGAAGCACTGGGTGTCGGTCGCGCCGGAGCCTTCGGCCGCGGCGCCGGGCACGTCGGTGATCTTGGTGACGTTGCCCGCCTCGTCGTACCCGTACCGCGTCTCGCTGATGCGGCCCGGGGTGAGCGAGCGGTCGAAGGTGGCCGTCTGCAGGCGGCGGGTGAACTCGTCGTAGACGTAGCTGCCGTAGACCTGCCGGCCGGCCGGGCCGGCGTCGGTGCGCAGGATCTCGCCGAACGCCGAGTACTGCGCGTTCGCCAGGTACGTGGACGCGCCGCCGATGAAGACCGGCAGGTCGTCGGAGTTGTACCGGAAGACGACGCGCTCGGTGACCAGGCCGCCCACGCCGGGCACGGAGACCCAGGCGAGGTTGCCGGTCGGGGTGTAGGAGTACTCGTACTCGTAGGAGCCGGCCAGGCCGGTCTCCTCCTGCGGGATCACCGTCCGGGTCTTCTTCACCCGGTAGGCGTCGTCGTAGGCGACGACCTCCTCGCGGTACTCGCGGCCGTTCTCGTAGCGGATCTCCGCGGTCGGCAGTCCCTTGGCGAGGGTGTCGTACGTCCATTCCACGCGCTTGGGCCCGGTGGCGCTGCCCTCGCGCAGGGTGGTCGGCCGGCCGCCCGCGTCGTAGGTGGTGAACAGGGACCGCTTGAACGGGTCGATGGTCTCGACCACGTTGTCCGCGTTGTCGTAGCGCAGTTCGGTGCGGCCGCCGTCGGGGTCGGTGACCGCGGTCTGCCGGCCGCGCTTGTCGTACTCGAAGGTGGTGACGGCGCCGCCGGGCGCGGTCACCTTGCGCAGGTTGTCGAGGTCGTCGTACTCGTAGAGGGTGTCCCGCCACTTGGTGCGGGCCTCGTCGGTGTACTCGCGCAGCTTCTCCACCCGGCCCTCGGCGTCCTCGAAGGTCGCGGTGACCGTGTCGCCCTTCGGCGGGATGGTGGTGGAGACGTCCCCGTCGCGCTCGGTGGTGGTGCGCAGCTTCTCCGTGCCGCGGTAGTAGGTGACCTCGGCGGTGGGCTGGCCCAGGCCGTCGAAGGTGATGCGGTTCTGCGAGGGCACGTCCTGGTCGCCGACCTGGAGGAGTGCGGGTGCGGGGTCGGCGGCGTTGTAGTAGCCGTCGTTCTCCTTCCAGACCCGTCCGGCGCTGTCGTAGAAGGTGTCGTTGACGATGCGGCCCGCGCCGACCGCCTTGTCCTGGGTCTGCCGCTCGCGCAGCAGGCCGTCGAGGATCTCGTACGACACGGCGTACTCGCCGTTGTCCTTCAGCGTCCGCGAGGTGACGACGGTGGGTCCGTCGCGGCGGACGGTGTAGTCGTAGGTGGCCGTGGGGGTCTGGGTCTTGGGGTCGCGGTCGATCTCCCAGACCTTCAGGAGCCGGCCCAGCGGGTCGTACTCCATGGTGGCCGTCCTGCCGTTGGCGTCCGTCTCGGTCAGCGGCAGGCCGCGGATCTCGTCGAACACCGTGGTCTCCGTGTGCCCCAGGGGGTCGGTGGAGATCTGCTTGACCGGCCGGGCCACGGTCTCGGGCTCGTACTGGATCCACGTCCTGCGGTTGTCCGCGTCCCAGGTGGCGGTCTCCCGGCCGTGGATGTCGTACTCGGTGCGGTCGATGGTGATGTAGCCGTCGCCGGTGCCGTTCAGCTCCTGCACCTCGGTGGGCAGGCCCTTGACGGGGGCCGCGCCGAAGGCCAGGTCGTCGTAGAGGGTGCGGGTGTCCTCCACGACCTCGCCGCCGGTGCTGCCGCAGGCGCCGAGCACGGTCTTCTCCCGTGACTCCAGCTCGATCAGGTACGCGCTGGTGTTGCGGGCGTAGCTGACCGTGGAGCAGCGGACCTTGCCGCCGGGGCTGGTCTCCTCGACCTGGTACGGCAGGCCGTAGCCGTCGTACTTGGTGGTCTCGGTGGAGGTGCGCCAGGTGTCGCCCTTGACGCGTTCGCGGGTGCGGACGGTCTCCGGGCGGGTCATCCACGCCTCCAGGGGTGTGGTGCCGGCCCGGGTGCGGGTGGCCGTCCTCACCGCCCACGGGGTGGTGACGGTGGCGGAGTCGATCGGTCCGCCGTCGGAGGCGTAGGTGATCTGCTCCAGCAACTGGCCCTGGTAGTGCGGCAGGTCCTGGTGCTCGGTGCCGTCGCTGGTGGTGACGGTGGAGGTGCGGGTGCCGGAGGGCAGCTTGTCGCCGTGCAGGCCGCGGAAGTAGCGGTGCTCGGTGAGCTGCTTGACGTCGTCGCCGCCGCCGACGCGGGTGCGGACCCGCTCGTAGCCGCGGTACTGCGACCAGGTGCGGTGCTTGTTCTCGGTGAACTCGCTGTCGTCGTAGGCCCATCCGGCGCCGCCGAGGAACTCGTAGGAGGTCACCTTGGCGGGGCTGTCGGTGACCAGGTCCTCCTCGCTGACCTCGGTGACCAGGTACTTGTGGAACCAGTCCTTGACCGGGTTCAGGGCGCCCTTGGGGGTCCAGTACTGCGGGAAGCAGCGCAGGGTGTTGGACTCGGGGGAGGCCGGCATCCGCTTGGGTTCCAGGGCGCGGCAGTCGCGGTCGGAGTACTTCACGGCGATCCGGCCGCCGGTCTCGGTGTCGATGGCGTGCACCCGGTAGCGGGAGTACGGGGGCAGGCCCTCGACGCCGTCGACCCGGTTGTCCAACTGCAGGCCGGAGAAGGTGACCTTGGGCATGGCCGCGGTGGCGCCGGCGCCGTACCCGGTGCGGGTGACGGACTCCAGCCACAGGGCGGGCGAGCTGCCGTCACCGGTGTCCGGGAAGGACTGCTCCAGGGTCCAGGAGTCGACCGGCTGCAGCGCGGTGCCGGCCAGCACACTGGTGGAGATCTTCGTCAGCCGCTTGGTCGACCAGAACGTCGGGGAGTACTTGTCGGTGCACTTGGCACCGGCGGCGCACTCCTGGTCCAGCGGGGTGTCCGGCCAGTACTTGGCGTTGGCGGTGGTCCGCTTGGCCTCCGCGCAGTCGAACGCGGTGGTGGGCAGGCACCGCTCGGCCAGGGTGAACGCGACCCGGCCGGCCGGCAGGGTACCGAACAGCTTGTCGGAGCGCAGACCGTAGTCGATGCGGGACAGTTGCGCGTTGCGGTCGTAGGCGGCCTGCTGGTCGGCCTTCATGTTCTGGCCGTAGTGGTTGGTCCACTTGGTCCACCACAGGGTCATGGCGTCGCCGAGCGGGTCGACGACGTAGTCCAGGTTCCAGCGGTAGACCTGCTTGCAGTCCGAGTCGAGGAACGCGGTGGCGTGGCAGGGCTCACCGGGGTGGTTGCCGAACACCGGCACGGTGAGCGCCGAGTTGGTGACCGTGCCGTCCGGGGCGCCGGGCAGCTTGTTCAGGCCGAAGTGGTACTGGGTGCCGTCGGTGGTGGTCAGGACCCAGTACTCGCCGTCCTTGGAGCCGTTGGCGGCACCGGTCTTGTGCTGGAGGCGGGAGCCGTCGTCGTCGGCGGGGCGCCACTCGTCGGTGCCGTCCTTCTTGACGAGTTCGGTGGTGTTGCCGCCCAGGGACATCACCACGTGGTCGGAGCCCCAGCACAGGTCGCCGCTGTCGCCGGTGTTGTTGGGCTTCTTGCCGTCGACCTCGCCCTTGTCGTCCGAGCAGGAGCGGTAGCGGCGCTCGATGAAGCCGGGCTCGTAGTCCCAGCCCTCGGCGATCCAGGAGGACTGGGCGTTGGTGGAGGCGGTGCGGCCGTCCACGGCCTGGGAAGAGTAGGAGAGTTCGACCTCGGGCTGCGGGCCGCCGGGCACCTCGGGCGCCTCGATCGGGTACGTCCAGGCGAAGCCGCCGGAGGACGAACCGGCCATCCAGGAGCCGGACGGGGACAGCGAGGTCGCCTCGTGGCTGCCGCCGGGGCCGGAGGCGGTGGCCGCCGCGGCGAACACGGTGGGCGCCGACGCCAGGTCGGCGGTGGCGGTGACGGTGCGCGCGGCCGGGTCGTTGGCGCCCGGCAGCGGGGTGCGGGTGCGGCACTTCTCCAGGTGCGGCGTGGTCAGCGCGCAGGCCGGGAGGCGGTAGAGGCGGAGCCGGGAGCCCCAGTCGCCGCCGTAGGTGTCCTTGATGGCGGCGTAGTCCAGCTCCAGTTCGACCGCGCCGGAGGCGGCGGGGGCCAGTCCCGCGCCGGCCGGCGCGGCGGTGAACAGGACGCCGTTCACCCCGGCCTCGCGGGCGGCGGTCTGGTCCTTGACCTGGACCCGGACGGCGGTGCCGGGTTCGGCGGCGGCGCGCTTCGGGGCGGTGCCGCGGGTGCGGACGCCCTTGCCGGTGCCGCCGCTGCCGTCCGGTGCCTGACGGACCCTCACCATGCGGTCCCGCACGGCGGTCGGGGCCGGGGAGGCGCCGGTGACCGGCGGGGTCCGCCGGGGCAGCTTGTCCCGGCGGTCGGTGACGAGGGTGGTGAAGGTGTCGGCGGTGACCTTTCCGGTCGTCGGCCGGAAGGCGCCCTCGGCGTCGTTCCGTACCGCGGGGCGTTTCCTGTCGAAGTCCCTGCCGGGGACGGACTTTTCGCGTTGCACGCCCGCGGTGCGGGTGCTGCCGTCGGCGGCACTGGCGTCGTCGGGTATCAGACCGACGCAGAGAACGAGTCCCACGAACAGGGACACGGATCTGTGCCAGTGCGCGAGCCAGCGCAACTGTCTTATCAGATGGTCCACTGAAGGACCTCCCCCTTACTCACTCTGTGTGATCGAGTGGTGAACGGTCAGACAGTAGGCTGTGAAGATCACCGAGGCAAGCAAAGCGGAGGCAATGCGATCATCCCCACTTCGCCCATGGGTGAGTAAAGAACTGCCCTGTAAACGTGTACTGTTCGGCGCTGCGGCCCGTGTGAAGGGGCTCGCGGCGGACTCCGGGGGAGTTCGCACGGCAACGACTCCGGGGGGATTCGCCCATGCCAGAAACATCCCGAAGACAGCGCCCGGCCCGGCGCTTCAGCCGCGCCGCGCTCGTCGCGGCGCTCGCCGGCGGGACACTCGGACTGACCCCGCTGCCCTCGCTCGCGCCCGCCCCGGCCGCCGCGGCGGACTTGGCCCGCACGGCGTCCGCGAGCGCCGAGGAACGCGCGCTGGAACGGGCCGCCGAGACCGGTGAGCCGGTGGAGGTGGTGTCCGCCCGGTCCGAGACCAGCGAGACCCACGCCCTGCCCAACGGCCATCTGCGCACCACCCAGCACACCCTGCCGGTGCGGGTGAAGCGCGAGGGCGCCTGGCTGCCCGTCGACACCACGCTCACCGAGCGGGCGGGCCGGGTCCGGCCCGCGGCCACACCCGGTGACGTCACCTTCTCCGCGGGCGGGGACACCGCGCTGGTCACCCTCGCCGACCGGGGCGGTGAACTGTCCCTCACCTGGCCCGAGGCGCTGCCCGAGCCGGTCCTGGACGGCGCCACCGCCACCTACCGCGAGGTCTTCCCCGGGGTGGACCTGGCGGTCCGGGCCGGCGTGGACGGCTTCAGCCAGGCCCTGATCGTCAAGACGCCCGAGGCCGCGGACCGCCCGGAGCTGACCGAGGTCGGCTTCGGCCTGCGCACCGAGGGCCTGACGGTACGGAAGGACGCCGAGACGGGCACCCTGCGGGCGGTGAACGCGGCGGGCCAGACGGTGTTCGCGTCCTCCACGGCCCGGATGTGGGACTCCTCCGGCGAGACGGAGCAGGCCCCGGCGCCCGTGTCCACCTCGGCCCGCACGACGGCCGCCGCCGCGCAGGCCCCGGCCGCCGAGCCGGAGCCGTCCCCGCTGACCCCCGGCACCAAGAGCAGCGAGGTCGGTGTCGAGATCACCGACGGCAAGATCCTGCTCACCCCGGACCAGGAGCTGCTCGACGCCCCGGACACCGAGTTCCCCGTCTACATCGACCCGCGGATGACCGGCACCCGCGAGGCGTGGACCATCGCGTACAAGCCGCATCCGACCAGCAGTTACTGGAACGGCACCGGGTGGGGCGGCGGCACCACCAACGAGGCCCGGGTCGGCTACGAGTCCTCGACCGGCGGCACCGCCCGCTCCTTCTTCCGGGTCGGCTCGAAGTTCCTGGCCGGGGTGAAGGTGATCGACGCGCAGTTCCAGATCACCGAGACCCACTCGTGGTCCTGCACCCCCAAGCCGGTGGAGCTGTGGCTGACCGGCGGCATCTCCGCCAATACCACCTGGAGCGCGCAGCCCTCCTGGTCGGCCCGGCAGGACAGCCGTGACTACGCGCACGGCAACGAGACCTACGGCTGCCCGAACAAGGCGGTCGACTTCACCGCCAAGGACGCGGCGGTCAAGGCGGCGGCCGGCAAGTGGTCCAATGTCACCTTCGGGCTGCGGGCCCCGGCGAGCGCGGAGGAGAACAAGGACGCCTACAGTTGGAAGAAGTTCAGCCCGGACGCCAAGCTGATCGTCGAGTACAACCGGCCGCCGAAGGCCCCCTGGGCGCTGGACACCATCCCCAGCACCAAGGTCGGCGCCACCGAGTGCGGCCAGGGTTCGACGTATGTGACGGTCGGCAACACCGATGTGACGCTGACCGCGCAGGTGTGGGACCCGGACGGCGGTTCCGTCAACGTCCAGTTCCACCTGTGGCCCACCGGCAAGCACGACGGGGCGCCCGGTGTCATCTTCGACAAACGGGTGAAGGTCACCGTCCGGGCCGACGACTCCAAGGGCGCGCAGGCCCGCATCCAGGTGCCCAAGACGCTGCTGGCCCAGCACATCGGCGCCAGTAACGGGCAGTTCTCCTGGAAGGCGCAGGCCGAGGACGTGTCCGACGCGTCGTTCGCCTCGGACTGGACGCCGACGCTGGGCGCCGCGGGCTGCCGTTTCGGCTTCGACCCGAACGCGCCGACCGTGATGCCCACCGTCACCTCGCAGGATGGCCTGTTCCCGGAGACCGCCGCCGACATGGAGCCGGTGGAGGGCGCGCTGGCCCGCACCGAGGGCGTGTTCGCGTTCGGCGCCAACGGCGTCTCCGACACCACCAAGTACCTGTACGACCTGGACCGCACCCCGCCGAGCAAGGAGGCCAAGCCGGCCGCGAAGGGCGGCAGCGCCACCGCCGCCGTCACCCCGCTCACCCCGGGACCGCACACCCTGTACGTGCGCATGGTCGACGCCGGCGGCAACTCCGGGCCGGTCTACCCGTACCGGTTCTACGTCAAGAGCCCCGGCGTCGCGGACAGGCCGAGCGACGTCAACGGTGACGGCACGCCGGACTTCTTCGCCGTCGACGGGAGCAACAACCTGCGGCTGTACGGCGGTACGGGCGGCGGCCAGGTGGCGACGATGCTGCCGCTGTCCTCCGGCGGGGGCTGGGGCGGGGCGCTGCTGACCCACCGCGGCGACTGGACCAGCGACTTCTACGAGGACCTGGTGGCCCGCCGCTCCGACGGCAAGCTGTGGCTCTACCCGAACAACGGGCTGGGCGAGTTCACCGAGGACACCAAGCAGGAGGTGTACTTCTTCCCGGACCCGGAGACCGAGACGGCGATCGACCCGGCGACGATCAAGCAGATCGTCTCCGTCGGTGACATCACCCCGGACAACGAGTCGGCCAACCCCGACTTCGTGGCGGTCATCGGCGACCAGTTGTGGTTCCTGCCCGGGTACGCCTACGGCACCGTCGACGCCGGGTACCTGATCGGCAACTCGGGCTGGTCGGTGATGCAGCTCGCCTCCCCCGGCGACGTGGACGGCGACGGCTTCACCGATCTGATCGCCCGCAACACCTCCACCGGCGACCTGTGGGTGTACCACGGCAAGTCCCGGGGCGACGCGGACGGCGACGGGGTGCCGGACGGCGGCACCGACCCGGCCTCGCTGGGCGCGGGCTCCAGCCGCACGGCGTACGGCAGTGGCTGGACCACCACCGCCCGCCCGGCGTTCACCGCCTCCGGCGACAGCGACGGCGACGGGGTGCCGGACCTGTGGTCGACGACGGCGAACACCACCGCGGGCCTGGAGTTCGTGCCGGGCCGGCGCACCGGGCTGGTCGGTCCGCCGACGGTGGCCGGTACGGGCGGCTGGCAGGCGATCAAGCTGATCTCCTGACCCGTCCCCCCGCGAAGGAAGCGGCCGGTCGCGTGACGCGACCGGCCGCTTCCGGCGTCACGCGCCGTGCACGAGCTGGATCAGATTGCCGCAGGTGTCGTCGAGCACGGCGGTGGTGACGGGCCCCATCTCCAGGGGCTCCTGGGTGAAGGTGACCCCGAGGCCGCGCAGCCGCTCGTACTCCGCGGCCACGTCGTCCACGGCGAAGGAGGTGACGGGGATGCCGTCCTGGACGAGCGCCGTCCGGTACGGCCCCACCGCCGGGTGGCCGGACGGCTCCAGGAGGAGTTCCGTGCCGTCGGGGTCCTCCGGCGACACCACGGTCAGCCACCGGTCGGTGTCCCCCACCGGGACGTCGTGCTTCTTCACGAAGCCGAGCACCTCGGTGTAGAAGCGCAGGGCCTTCTCCTGGTCGTCGACGAAGACGCTGGTGATGTGGATCCTCATGGGGTGCTCTCCGGGGGGTCGGGCCTGAGCCATCGGGACATGGCGCGCCGCAGGGGTTCGGTGTCGAGGTCGTGGAACTTGTAGCGGCCCTGACGCCGGGTGACGACCAGGCCCGCCGCTTCCAGGACGGCGAGGTGCTGGCTGACCGCCTGCCGGGACAGCCCCAGGCCGTGCTTGGTCACCAGCCGTGCGCAGATCTCGAACAGGGTCTGGCCGTCCCGCTCCGCCAGCTCGTCCACTATGCGCCGACGGGTGGGGTCGGCCAGTGCCTTGAACACATCGTCCGCCATGCCGCCACAATAGGCAAGTGACGACTTGCCTATCAAGGCGAACGGCTCCGTCCCGTCCGGCCGGAACACATGCGGGGGGCGCGATGTTGGCAACAGAGCTTGATCACGACGAAGGTCGCGGATCGGGCCCGGCGGGCACCCCGTCCGCCGGACGACCCGCCTGACGGCCGTCCACCGGGCGGCCCTCGGCACTCAGGAAGAGGACCAGCAGGCCATGTTCCACCGCATACTCGTCGCCGTCGACCCCAGCCCGGCCCGTCACTCCGCCGTCCGGCTGGCCGGCGACATGGCCCGGCTGACCGGCGCCAAGGTCCGCGTACTGCACATCGCCGCCTCCGCGGCCACGCTCGCGGCGGTCGTTCCGCTGGAGGACGACGCGGAGGCCAAGGCCGTCGTCGACGAGGCCCTCGCCGCGCTGCGCGAGGCGGGCGTCGAGGCCGAGGGCACCGTCACCACCACGCTGACCACGCAGATCGCCACCACCATCGCGGCCGCCGCCGAGGAGTTCGACGCCGACCTGCTGGTCCTCAGCCCCCACCACCGCGGCTCCCTCAAGGCGTTCATCAACCCGCGGATCAGCGACGCGGTCGCCCACGCCAGCCGCATCGCGGTCCTGCTGGCGCCCGAGGAGCCGTCCGTCAGTTGACCCGGTCGGCGAAGCCCGCGGGGAGGTCCTCCGGGCCCACCGCGACGACGCTCTCGTCGTTCTCGCCGACGTACTCGAACAGGGTGATGCGGGCGAACTCCGGGACGACGTAGACCGGGTAGGTGGGGCCGGCGTCCCGGTAGGCGCGCATCTCGTCCAAGTGGTCGTTCTGGTAGAGGACCGTCTTGGCGCCGTCCTGCTCGATCCAGTGCGGGAAGAAGATGGTGCCGTGCAGGACGCGCCGGCCGGGCAGCACGTTGACGACGACGGAAGTGCCGGTCGGCTCGTGCCAGGAGACCTTGTAGACGTCGTCGGCGAGCCGCACCAGGTCGACCTCCTGGTCCTTGACCCAGCGGCCGCCGACCATGCCGGTGTGGATGCGGTAGTCGATGGTCGTGGCGTTCTTCACGTACATCTCGTACTGCCAGCCGTTGGCGTACGTGTAGATGAACCGGTGCCCGGTGATGCCGGACAGGTCCTGCGGCGGCACGGGGTTCTCGACGGTGGTCGGGGTGTCCTGGCCGATGGTCATGGTGGTGCTCCTCGCTGTGCTGCGGCTGTGCCGGGCGGCGTGGGGTGCCGCCGCCCTTCTTTCACTGTGCCACAAAATATGTTTGTGACAAAACTTAACGGCTGCGATCGGCCGCTCACTGGTGATTCAGCCGATGGCACCCGCGCCCCGCCCCCCGACGCTGAGCGGGTCAGCATCCCCGCACCTTCCTCCGGAGGGCTCCATGCGTCGTCGTTCCCCCCGCCGGCTTCTCGGCGCGCTCGCGGCCGCCACGGCCGCGCTGACCCTGTTCGCCTCGGCCTCGACGGCCGGCGCCGCCGAGGCGGGCCCCGCCGCCTCCCGGTCGGCGGACGCGGCCGTGCGACCGCTGTCCACCAGCACCCCGGTCGTCTTCGTGCACGGGTACACCGGCAACGCGTCCAACTGGATCACCGCCATGAGCGTCTTCCGGCTCAACGGCTGGTCCAGCTCCGACCTGTTCGCCTACGAGTACAACTCCTACGGCAACAACGTCACCAACGCGCAGGGGCTCGCCTCGTACATCAACACCGTCAAGGCGCGCACCGGCGCGAGCAAGGTCGCGATCGTCAACCACTCGATGGGCGGTCTGGTCAGCCAGTACTACCTGAAGGTGCTGGGCGGCCACACCAACGTCAGCCACCTCGCCTCGATCGCCGGCGCCAACCACGGCACCACGTTCGCCGGGGCCTGCCTGATCTACACGACCTGTCAGCAGATGTACCCGGGCTCGTCGTTCATCTCGCAGATCTCCTCGGGCGACGAGACGCCGGGCGACACCCGGTACGCCACCTGGTACTCGGCGTGCGACGGCATCATCCTCCCGTACACCAGCACCCGGTTGAGCGGCGCGACCAACAACAACGTGCTCTGCCAGACCCACATCGGATACCTCGCGGACACCATCGTGCTGGGCGAGATAGCGCGGTTCGTCGCGTCCTGAGCGCGGCCGGCGGCGCTAGCCGGACGCGTTGCCGGTGAAGGCGCGCCGGCAGTGGGCGAGCACCGCGCGCACGGCCGGGCTGTGCGTGCCGCGCCAGACCAGGCAGAGCAGGGCGGGCGTCGTGACGTCCTCGATGCGGCGGACGGTGACGCGGTCGCGGTCCGGGCCGGCCATCGACTCGCTGAGGACCGCGACGCCCAGCCCCCGGGCGGCGAGACCGGCGACCGCCTCCGCCGCGCCGGCCTCCAGCGCGATCGCGGGCCGCAGCCCCCGGGCGGCGCAGGCCCGGTCGAACACCGTCCGCAGGCCGGTACCGGCCGGCATGCACACGATGGGGTGGGCCACGACGTCCCGCAGCCGGACGGTCCCCGGCCGCTCCGCCAGGGCGTGCCCCCGCGGGACCACCACCACGAGCCGGTCCTCGACCACGGTGAGCGCCTCCAGTCCGTCCGGAGCGGTACCGGCGGCCCCGACGAGGGCCAGGTCGAGCCTCCCGGCGCGTACGCCGTCGACGAGCCGGTCGGAGTTGTCCTCCAGCAGCGCGATCTCGACCCCGGGGTGGGCCCGGTGGAAGGCCGCCAGCGCGTCGAACAGGGGCGTGACGGTGCAGCCGACGACCATCCCGACGGTGAGCCGGCCACGGATCAGGTCGGTCACCTCGCCCACGGCCTGTCCCATCGCCCCGGCCGCGGCGAGCGCCGCGCGGGCGGGTCCGAGCGCGGCCTCGCCGGCGGCGGTGAGCGTGACGGCGCGGGCGGAACGGTCGAACAGCTCGGCCCCGAGTTCCCGCTCCAACTGGCGGATCTGGGCGCTGATGCCCGACTGGCTGATCCGCACCCGCTCGGCGGCCCGGGTGAAGTTCCGCTCCTCGGCGACCGCGACGAAGTAGGCGAGCTGCCTCAGTTCCATGCCGCCCAGTCTATGACCGCTGCTTCTGATCCCCAGAAGAATCATCTGTTGGACTTCTGATCGTCGGGCGCCGACGCTGGGAGGCACAGAGCACCGTGCACGGTGCGGCGAGCACCGTGCACGGGCACGGAGCCCGTCACGTCAGGAGCACGTCATGCCGGAGTACGAGAAGGCCATGCGGCCCGAGGATCTCACCCGTCTGTTCGTCGAGCGGTCCAACGCCGGTGACGCGGCCGGGGTCGCCGCCCTCTACGAGGAGGACGCGGTGCTGGCCTATCCGCCGGGAAGCCGGACGGTGGGCCGGGAGGCGATCCGCGCGCTGTGGGAGAAGGTTCTGGCCGACCGCCCGCGCTTCGAGCCGGAGCCGCCGCTGCCGACGCTGGTCAGCGGCGACATCGCCCTCACCGCCACCCCGCCGAAGGACGGCAGCGGGGCCCGCGCGCAGGTGGTCCGGCGCCAGCCCGACGGAAGCTGGCTCCGCCTCCTGGACCAGCCCGAGTTCACCCCGCCCGGGGCCTCGGGCCCTTCCGGTCCGACGGGCCGGTGAACCGGCCGGGAGGGCCGGCGGTCCGTGCCGCGGGTGCTCAGCGGCCGGCCTCGCACCGGCCGCTTTCCAGGAAGTACCGCACGCGTCCGGGGTGTTGTCGTCCTCGCGTTGTCAGTGGGGCGTGCCAGGCTCGGGGCATGGGATTCTTCGATGATCTGGTGCTGGCGGAGGAACCGGTCGGCGAGCGGCCCGTGACGGCCCAACTGAGGCCGCCGGGCCCCGACGAGGGGACGTACTCCCCTCCCGTCGACCGCTTCGCGCCCGCCCTGCTGCCGCGGCACGATGTGGCCGGTGCCGGCCCGGAGACCCGGGTGCTGGTCACGGGCTGGTCGGTGTGGCCGCGGTCGGTCACCTTGCACCTCGCGGTGTTCCGCAAGGTCCGCCGGCAGTCCGCGCCGAGGGGACGGCAGTCCGGCCTCCGGGTGGGGCTGCTCCTCGCCGACGGCCGGCGGGTCACCTCGCTGGACGGCACGGTCACGCGCGCCGTCCTGATCGCCGGCCCGGCCGGGACGGCGGCGACGGAGCAGGCGGTCGGGCTGATCCCGCTCGATCCGGGCCTGCACCACGCGCACCGCTCCCTGTTCAAGACCGACGTCGACCTGTATCTGCCGGAGCTGCCGCCCCTCGGGGAGACCGAGCTGGTCGTCGAGTGGCCGGACGAGGGGATACCCGAGACCCGCACCCCGGTCGACGCGGTGGCCCTGCACACCGCGGCGGGCCGGGCGGTGGAGGTGTGGCCGGGGCTCGCGGAACCGGAGCCGGACGACCGGCTGGGCTGGTTCGCCACGATGGAGATGAGCGGCCCGCCGGGATTCCTCGCCCCGCCGCTGACCCGGGAGCAGCAAGAGGCGGTACGGCGTGCGGAGGAGGCCCGGCAGCGCTATGTGCCGCGGGCCGACTGGTCGGGCCTGGCCTCCCAGGACTGGGCGGACGCGGCCCTGGTCCGGGCCCGGCTGGACGGCGGCGCTCCGCCGTCCGCCGCCGTCGGGTGGCGTGCCGCCACGCCGCTGCACCTGGCGGCGGGGGAGGGCGCGGTGGAGGCGGTGTCGGCCGTGCTGGCGCGGGGCGCGGAGGTCGACGCCCGCGACGAGGAGGGCCACACCCCGCTGTGGTACGCCGTGCGGAGCATGGACGCGGACACGGTCCGCGCGCTGATCGCCGCCGGGGCGGACGTGTGGACGCCGCAGTCGGAGCGCTGGTCGCCGGGCCGGCTGCTGCTGACCACCCCGCTCGCGCCCCTGGTGCGGGACCTGCCGGGGGCCGTGGAGCTGTCCGCCGGGGAGGCTGCCGCGGTGGCGGCCGCGGACGCGCTGATCGCGGCCTTCGGCGAGGAGCCGCTGTGGACGGAGGGGCTCGGGATCTGCTTCGTGCGGGGGCTGGCCGAGGACGAGGTGATCCGGCGGCTCGGCGCCGACCCGGCGCGCTGCTCCGTGGCCGATGAGGAGGACGCGTCCTTCGACCCGGACGACTACGAGGAGTCCCTGCGCCATGTGGGCGTGCTCGGTGTGGCCGGCGACCCGGGCGGCTGTGTGCTCACCCAGGACGGGTACCTGCCGAGCGACGACGGCGTGCTGCGCGCGATATCGGCGGGCACCGCGGCCTACGGGGTGTACTTCAACCCCAAGGGCGGGACCTTCGGGACGCTGGCCCGGGACGGCGAGATCGTCGCCCGTGACGAGATCGGCATCGGCCCGCACGCCTCGGACCCGGACGCGTACTGGACGTTCCGGTTCTGGCAGCGCCGACCCGCCTTCCCGTACGGCGCCGACCTGCTCGCCTACGCCTGTGCCGCGGCCGGGCTGCGGATCACGGACGGCAGGGGGGCCGCCGACCGGCACGGGCCGCGGCGCTGGGTGCCGCTGCCCGCGCGGCTGGTGCGCTGAGCGGCGCGGCCCCGGGCGCGCACCGGCAAGCCGGCCCGCCCCGGCGGGTTACGCTCGGGCCCGTCGCCCCGTCCGATCACAGGAGTGCCCCATGACCACGCCCACCGCCTCCGACCGCAGCCAGGTGGAGGTCGTCGATGTCCCCGAGTCCTCCCGCTTCGAAGTACGCGTCGACGGGCGCACGGTGGGCCTCGCCGACTATCTGCGGACCCGGGAGCTGGTGGTGTACCCGCACACGGAGGTCGACGAGGCGTACAACGGCATGGGGCTGGGCTCCGCCCTGGCGCGGGCCGTCCTGGACGACGCCCGTGAGCGGGGCCTGCCGGTGCTGGCCACCTGCCCGTTCATCGCGGGCTGGATGGCCCGGCACCCCGAGTACCGCGACCTCGCCTACCAGAACCGCAGCCGGGTCGCGGACTGACGGGCACGGTCACGGTCGCCGGGCCGGGGCGGGCGGCGGACAGGCCGGGTCGGCGGGGCCGGGCGCCGGTGTTCTCGCCGGCGCCCGGCGGCGCGCGGTTACAGGGACCGCTCCAGGCGGTCCGCCATCAGCTTCACGAACCGGGTCGGCTCCTTGGGCTGGCCGCCCTCCGCGAGCACCGCCAGGCCGTACAGCAGCTCGGCGGTGTCGGCGAGGGCGTCCCGGTCCTCGCGCTCCTTGTACGCCTGGTTGAGGCCCTTGACCAACTGGTGGTCCGGGTTCAGCTCCAGGATCCGCTTGAACGCGGGCACCTCCTGGCCCATCGCCCGGTACATGTTCTCCAGCGCCGGGGTCAGGTCGCCGGTGTCGGAGACGACACAGGCCGGGGAGACGGTGAGCCGGGAGGACAGGCGGACCTCCTTGACGTCCTCGGCCAGCTTCTCCTTCATCCAGTCGAGCAGCCCGGAGTACTCCTCCGTCCGCTTCTCCCGGTCCTCCTCGGTGCCGTCCTCGTCCTTGGCGCCGAGGTCGATCTGCCCCTTGGCGACGGACCGCAGCTTCTTGCCCTCGAACTCGCCGACGGCGTCGGCCCACACCTCGTCGACGGCGTCGGTGAGCAGCAGCACCTCGATGCCCCGGTCCCGGAACGCCTCCATGTGCGGGGAGTTCTCGATGGCCTGCCGGGACTCGCCGGCCAGGTAGTAGATGTCCTCCTGGCCCTCCTTCATCCGCGCCACGTAGTCCTTGAGCGTGGTGAGTTCGGACTCGTGGCGCGTGCTCGCGAACGACGCGACGGCGAGGATGGCGTCCCGGTTCTCCGGGTCGGTGACCAGGCCCTCCTTCACGGCGGTGCCGAACTCCCGCCAGAACGTGGCGTAGCGGTCCTGGTCCTTGGTCATCAGGTCCTTGACCGTGGAGAGGACCTTCTTGGTCAGCCGACGCCGCATCATCTCGATGTGCCGGTCCTGCTGGAGGATCTCGCGGGAGACGTTGAGCGAGAGGTCGGCCGCGTCGACGACACCCTTGACGAAGCGGAGGTACGGCGGCAGCAGCGCCTCGCACTCGTCCATGATCAGCACGCGCTTGACGTAGAGCTGCAGGCCCCGGCGGTACTCCCGGGTGAACAGGTCGTGGGGCGCGTGCTCGGGCAGGAACAGCAGGGCCTGGTACTCGAAGGTGCCCTCCGCCTGGAGCCGGATCGTCTCCAGCGGGTCGCGCCAGTCGTGGCCGATGTGCTTGTACAGCTCGTGGTACTCGTCGTCGGTGACCTCGTCGCGGGGCCGCGCCCACAGCGCCTTCATCGAGTTGAGGGTCTCGGGCTCGGGGGCCTGGTCGCCCTCGGCGGGCTTCTCGGGCACCATCCGGACGGGCCAGGTGATGAAGTCCGAGTACCGCTTGATGATCTCCCTGATCTTCCAGGGGGCGGTGTAGTCGTGGAGCTGGTTCTCCGGGTCGGCGGGCTTCAGGTGCAGGGTGACCGAGGTGCCCTGCGGCGCGTCGTCGACCGTCTCCAGCGTGTACGTGCCCTCGCCGCGCGAGGTCCAGCGGGTGCCCTGGGTCTCGCCGGCCCGCCGGGTCAGCAGGGTGACCTCGTCGGCCACCATGAAACCGGAGTAGAAGCCGACGCCGAACTGGCCGATGAGCCCTTCGGCGTTCTGCGCGTCCTGGGACTCCTTCAGCTCCTGGAGGAACTTGGCGGTGCCCGAGTTGGCGATGGTGCCGATGAGCTGCCCGACCTCGTCGTACGACATCCCGATGCCGTTGTCCCGCACCGTGAGGGTACGGGCGTCCTTGTCGGTCTCGATCTCGATGTGCAGGTCGGAGACGTCGGCGTCGAGGGAGTCGTCCCGCAGCTTCTCCAGGCGGAGCTTGTCGAGCGCGTCGGAGGCGTTGGAGACGAGTTCCCGCAGGAAGACGTCCTTGTTCGAGTAGACCGAGTGGATCATCAGCTTCAGTAGCTGACGGGCCTCTACCTGGAACTCATGCGTTTCCGTCGGCATGGTCGCGGATACCTCACAGGTCCTGTCGCCGGAACTGACCGGAGACACTTTATCGTCACAGGTCGTACGCCCTCAGCCACAGTTCCCGGGTGAGAACGGGCCAGAGCCTGCCGCCCTGCCGGGGCAGCCGCGTGCCGCCGCGCGGCTTCGGCTCCGGCGGCGCGGCGGTGCGGTCAGGAGTCCACCGGCTGCCCCCGGCCGCGGAAGCGGGCGGGGCGGGCGGGGGCGGTGGCCGTGCCGCCGCGGGCGGCGGCGCGGGCGGGGCCGTCGGGGAGGGTGAAGGCGAAGACGGCGGTCACCGCGGCGAGCGCGGCGAGCACGAGGTAGGCGTGCTGGTAGGCGGAGACGGGCGGGTCGGCGGCGGCCGCCGCCGGGGTGCCCAGGACCAGGGCGGTGGTCACCATGGCCGGGGCGAGCGCGCCGCCGGTCTGCCGGACGACGGTGTTCAGGGTGGTGGCCTGGGGCAGGTCCGAGCGGTCGACGGTGGCCAGGGAGGCCACCGTGGTGGGTATGAAGAAGCAGCCCATGGCGAGGCCGAGCAGGAACATGTAGGCGCGGAAGGTCCAGGGGCCGGTGTCCGCGTCGCAGGTGGCGAAGGCCAGCAGCACGGCGCAGACGCCGGTCATGCCGCAGCCGACGATGATCCGGGGACCTATGCGGGCGTAGAGCACGCCGACGACCTGGACGGTCAGCAGGACGCCGAACGCCTCGGGGAAGGTGGCCAGGCCGGACTCGGAGGCGGTGCGGCCCTGGGCCTGCTGGAGGAAGAGCGGGCCGAGGTACATGGCGCCGAGGATGGGGATCAGGCCGACCAGGTTGAGCAGGTTGGTGTCCCGGAACAGCCGGTCGGCGAAGAGCCGCAGCTTCAGCAGCGGTTCGCCGACGCGCAGTTGCTGGACGACGGCGGCGGTGAGCAGGACGGCTCCGAGGGCCAGCGCGGTGACGACGGCGGCCGAGGACCAGCCCCGGTTGGGGCCTTCGCAGACGCCGAACATGACGGTGCCCAGTGCCGCCGCGCTGAGCAGCAGCCCGGTCAGGTCGAAGCGCCCCGGCCGGCCGCCGTGGTGCCCGGCGAGGAACAGCGCGCCGAACACCACGGCCGGCAGGCCCACCGGCACGTTGACGTAGAACACCCACCGCCAGGAGAGGTGGTCCACCAGCAGGCCGCCCAGGATCGGGGCGGCGGCCGGGGCGATCTGCTGCGGGACGATCATGTAGCGGGAGACCCGCACCTGCTCGGCGGGGGTGAACGTGCCGAACAGCAGCGCCGCCGAGGCGGGCAGCAGCAGCCCGGCGGACAGGCCCTGCACCGCGCGGTAGACGACGAGCACGCCGAGGCCGGCCGCCGAGCCGCACAGCGCGGAGGAGACCAGGAACCCGACGAGGGCGGTGAGCAGGACGCGTTTGCCGCCGAACCGCTCGACCAGCCAGGCGGAGGCGGGTATCGCCATCGCCAGGCAGACCGGGTAGACCACGACCACCCCGTCCAGGGCGGCCGTCGTCAGGTCGAACTGCCGGGCGATCGACGGGAGGGCCACGGTGGTGATCGCGCCGTCGACGATGGCGATGAACGTCACGCAGACGCAGACCACCGGGACGACCAGGCGCTGGCTGAGACGGAGCGGCAGGGCAGACAGCACGGAGGAGTGACGTCGGCGCATGTGCTGAGCATACACACTATGTGCGTACTCATAGAATGGGTTCCGACCGGCACGGAGAGACGCGACCACGGGACGGGGACACGCCATGGCGGTACAGGGCAGCAGCGACATCCTGATCGACGAGCTGTACGAGACGACGAACGGGCTGCGGCAGTTCGTGGAGGCCCGGCTGCGGGAGAAGGGCGCGTCGGTGGCCCGGCTGCGGGCGCTGCGCATGCTGGCCCGGGCCGAACAGCCGCTGCGGATGCGGGACCTGAGCGAGATGGCGGGCATCGCGGCGCGGACCGCGACCAGCATCGTCGACAGTCTGGAACGGGACGGCCTGGTGGAGCGGGTGCGTCACCCGCACGACCGGCGGGCGTTCCTGCTGCGCCTCACCCCGGAGGGGGTGCGCTGCCACCGCGAGGCCGAGGAGGTCGACCGGCTGGCGCTGGCCGAGGCGACGGCGGCCCTGGACGCGGAGGAGCGCGAGCAGTTGCGTACCCTGCTCGCGCGTATCCGGCGGCACACGGCCTGACGGGGGGTGCGGCCGCTCCGTTACGGGGCGGTGCGCCGGCGCCGCAGCGTGGCGACCGCGGCGAGCACCACCCCGGTGGCCAGGACGAGCAGGCCGCGCAGCCAGACCTCGGCCTCGATCTGGGTGGCCAGCGCGACACAGGACGCGGCGCCCAGCACGGGGAGCACCGTCGGGGCGCGGAAGTGATCGCTCTCGCCGGGGTCCCGGCGCAGCACCAGCACGGCGATGTTCACCATGAAGAACACCACCAGGAGCAGCAGCACCAGAGTGGACGCCAGGGTGGCGACATTGCCGGTGAGCGCCAGCAGCATGGCCAGGACGGAGGTGACGGCGATCGCCACCCACGGGGTGCGGCGGCCGGGCAGCACCCGGGCCAGCGGGGCGGGCAGCAGACCGTCGCGGGCCATGCCGTAGGCGAGGCGGGAGGACATGATGCCGGTGAGCAGCGCGCCGTTGGCGACCGCGACGAGGGCGATCGCGCTGAACAGCTTGACCGGCACCCCGCCGGCCTCCTTGACCACCTCCAGCAGCGGACCGCTGGACGCCACCAGGCGGTCGGTGGGGACGGCGGCCGAGGCCGCGATGCCCACCAGCACGTACACGGCGCCGGCGGTGGCGAGCGCGCCGAACAGGGCGCGCGGGTAGGAGCGGCGGGGATCGCGGGTCTCCTCGGCGACGTTCACCGAGGTCTCGAACCCGACGAAGGAGTAGTACGCGAGGACCGAGCCGCTCAGCAGCGCGGCGGCGGCCCCCTTCTCGGGAGTGCCCAGCGAGCCGAGCCGCCCCACGTCGCCGTCGCCGCGCAGCAGCAGCCACGCGCCGAGGGCGACGATGACGAGCAGACCGCCGACCTCGACGACGGTGGCGACCACGTTGGCGCGGGTGGACTCCTTGACGCCGCGGGCGTTGACCAGCGCCAGCAGCGCGAGGAAGACCACGGCGACGAGTGAGACGGGCAGGGTCACGAAGGCGGACAGGTAGTCGCCGCCGAAGCCGCGGGCCAGCGCGGCCACGGAGACGATGCCGGCGGCGAGCATGCAGAAGCCGGCGACGAACCCGGCGAACGGCCCGAAGGCGCGGGTGGCGTAGTGCGAGGCGCCGCCCGCGCGGGGGTACTTCGTGGCCAGCTCGGCGTAGGAGGCCGCGGTGAGCAGGGCGAGCAGCAGCGCGACGGCGAGCGGCGCCCACACCGCTCCCCCGGCGTCGGCGGCCACCTGTCCGACCAGGACGTAGACACCGGCGCCGAGGACGTCGCCCAATATGAAGAAGTAGAGCAGCGGAGTGGTCAGGGCGCGCTTGAGCGCCGGGCCCTCCGGGGCCGCCGTGGGCGGCGGGTTCGTGACTCTTGCCATGCCGCACCAGGTATCCCCGGGCGGCGGGGTTCACGCATGGTGATCAGGTGAGGTCCTTCACCGACCGGACGACGACGCCGTACAGGTCGCCGATGGTGGCGAGGGCGCTCTGGTGGACCTGCCCGGCGGTGAGGTCGGCGTCCGGGGAGCCGAGCGGGCGGGTGGCGCAGGCGTCGGCGACCACGGTGGGCCGGTTGCCGCGCAGGAAGGCGCCCTCGGTGGTGAACAGGACGCACATATGGGTCATGAACCCGGCGATGATCACGTCCTGGTGGCCGGCGGCGTCGACGTGGGTGCCCAGGTCGGTGCCGACGAAGGCGTTGGGCACCTTCTTGACCACGACGGTCTCGCCCTCGGCCGGGGCGAGGCGGGGGTGGATCCGGCCGATCTCGGCGCGGATGTCGTAGAGGCTGCCCTCGCCGCCGTCGTTGATCACGTGGATGACCTTGGTGCCGGCCTCGCGGGCGCGGGCCAGCAGGTCGGCGGCGGAGTCGAGGGCGGCCTGCCAGCCGTCGAGTTCCATGACGCCGCCGACGTAGGTGTTCTGGTAGTCGACGAGGATCAGGGTGGACTCGGCGAGGGTGGCGGGCGTCTCGTCGAAGCCGTTGAGTTCACGCAGGGTGGGCATGGCGGTCTCCCCCAGAGGGCGGTGGTGGCCGGTCCGCGCCGGGTGGCGGGGCCGTGTGAAGAACGCTAGGGCCGCCTCCCCTGTGTCGGCAATGTCGTCTAACCTGCAGATCCGGACATCGCATTTCGCGCTGCCGCCGACCGGACGGAGATCCCGTGAGCACTGCCGGACGCCTCGTCGTCATCGTCCTCTTCGACGGGGTCGACCTGCTCGACGTCACCGGACCGCCGGAGGTGTTCTCCCTGGTGCGCCGCGAGACCGGTGACCCGGCGGCGTACGAGGTGGTGCTGGCCGCCGAGACGGGGGACCCGGTCACCACCGCCGCGGGGGTGCGGGTGCTGCCCGACGCGACCTTCGCGGAGGTGGCGGCGCGCCGGATCGACACCCTGCTGGTGCCCGGCGCGGTGGACATCGACGAGCGGCGCCGGGTGCGGGCGCGCACCGACCCGGCGGTGGTCGACCGGGTGCGCGGGCTCGCCGCCGCCTCCCGGCGGGTGGCCTCGGTGTGCGTCGGGGCGCATGTGCTGGCCGCCGCCGGGCTGCTGGACGGCAAGCGCGCCACCACGCACTGGTCGACCGCGCGCCAACTGGCCGCCGAGCACCCGGAGATCGAGGTCGACGCCGATCCCATCTTCGTGCGGGAGGGCGAGGTGTGGACCGGCGCGGGCATCAGCGCCTGCCTGGACCTCTCCCTCGCCCTGGTCGCCGACGACTTCGGGGAGGCGACCGCGCTGCGGGTCGCCCGGCAGTTGGTGATGTACCTGAAACGGCCCGGCGGGCAGAGCCAGTTCAGCGTGCCCCTCGACCCGGTCTCCCCGACCCGGCGCGTGGAGGACCTGCGCCACCACATCCTGCGCCATCTGCACACCCCGCTCACCGTCGCCGACGTGGCGGCCTACGCGCATGTCAGCGAGCGGCAGCTCACCCGCATCTTCAAGACGGAACTCGGCATGACCCCGGGCGCGTACATCGAGTCCGTCCGGGTCGAGCGGGCCCGCAACCAGCTCGAATCCACCGACGCCACGCTCGAACGCGTCGTCGGCGACTGCGGTTTCGGCACCACCGACACCCTGGTCCGGGCGTTCCGCCGGCGCCTGGGCACGACCCCGACGGAGTACCGGCGCCGCTTCAGGGCCGAGCGGCGGTGACCGGCCCCGGTCCTACGCAGCGTCCAGGGCGAGGGTGGCGAAGGTGGCCAGCCAGTGGTCGGTGGTGAAGTCGCCGCGCCGCACGGCGGGCAGGCCGGCCGCGAGGTGCGCCTCAGCCGCGCCGGCCAGGCGGTCGCGGACCGGGCCGGCCGGGAGGGCGGCGGCCAGGGAGCGCAGCGCCGCCGCCCGGCTGAGGGCGAGGCCGAGCAGATGGCCGATCTGCGGATCGGTGTGGTCGGAGACGACCGGCACCTCCAGCAGCGGGCAGGACTCCCCGGCGGCCAGCGCGGGCAGGAAGCGGTCCAGCCACGGGGCGAACCGCTCGCCCGGCAGCACCCGGCGCATCGCGTCGGCCTCGGTCAGCGCCGGGGACAGGAAGTCCTGCCCGGACGGCTCCCAGTGGGCGGGCGCGTCGTGATCGTCGGCGAACCAGGCCAGCAGCCGTTCCCGTACCGCCCGTTCGGTCGGCTCCGTCAGCAGGCCCGAGTCCAGGGCGAGGCCGAGGGCGAAGGCGCTGTTGGGGTGGTTGCCGTGGCGCACCGGGTAGGTGGCCCTGGGCAGCCAGTCGGCGAGCAGCCGGTCGACGGTGGCGACGGCCGGGGCCAGCGCTCCGGTCCAGCGGGCGCCCGCCGGGCCGCCGTACGCCCGGCACTCGGCGGCGAGCGCGAGCAGCCAGGCCCAGCCGTAGGGCCGCTCGAAGGACGGGTGGTCGCGCAGGTAGGCGGCTTCGGTGGCGAGGTGGCCGGGGGTGAGGTGCCGGTCGAGCACGGCGACGGCCGGTGCGGTGCCGGGCAGCGCGGGGGTGCCGCCGTGCCGGCGCAGCAGCCGGACCAGCAGCCAGTGCATGTGGACCGACGAGTGCCAGTCGTAGGCGCCGTAGAACGCCGGGTGCAGGGTGCGCGGGGCGAGGAGCTCGTCGGGGGTGGTGATCAGGTGGGCCGGGAAGTTGGGGTACTCGCGGGTGATGTTGGCCAGGGCGAGCCGGGCGAAGGGGGCGGCGTGGCGGGCGAGGGTCATCAGTGGGTGGCTCCCTCGGTCACCTTCAGGTCCCGCTCGGTGCGGGCGGCGGCGGTCAGCAGGGCGCGCAGGCCGTGCGCGACGGTGGCGGGCGGCAGCGCGGGCGACTGTCCGTCGGTGACCTGTTCCGGCGCCCAGGGCACGTGTACGAACCCGCCCCGGACGTGCGGGAACTCGGTGGCGATGAGGTGGCCGAGGCCGTAGGCGACGTGGTTGCAGACGAAGGTGCCGGCGGTGTGCGAGAGGGCGGCGGGGACGCCGGCCTCGCGCAGCGCGGCGACGCACGCCTTGACGGGGAGGGTGGAGAAGTAGGCGGCGGGGCCGTCGGGGATCACCGGTTCGTCGATGGGCTGCCGGCCCGCGTTGTCGGGGATGCGCGCGTCGTCGACGTTGATGCCGACGCGTTCGACGGTGACGCCGGGGCGCCCGCCCGCCTGGCCCAGGCAGACCACCAGGTCGGGGCCGGTGGCGCGGAGGGCGTCGCGCAGGACGTCGAGGGACTCGCCGAAGACGCAGGGCAGTTCGACGGCGGTGACGGTGAGCCCGGCGGGCGGTTCGGCGGCCACCAGGGACGCCGCCTGCCAGGACGGGTTCACCCGCTCGCCGCCGAACGGGGCGAAGCCGGTGATGAGGACGCGGGTCACGGCACTTCCTTCACGAAGGTCGGGAGGGCGGGGCGGGCTCAGAAGGCGAAGAACGCCATGATCACGGTGCAGCAGCCGAGGAGCGCGATCCCGGTCGGGAGCTGTGCCTTGATCGGGCCGTACTGGTCCTTCAGTTCGAGCAGGGTGGCCGGGACGATGTTGAAGTTGGCGGCCATGGGGGTGCACAGGGTGCCGCTGAACCCGGCGAGCATGCCGATGGCCAGGACGGCGGGTTCGTTGCCGTGCATCTGCTGGATGAGCACCGGCCAGCCGATCGCCGCGGTCATCACGGGGAACGCGGCGAAGGCGTTGCCCATGATCACGGTGAACAGGAACATGCCGACGCAGTACGCGATCACGGCGAGGTACTTGGAGTCGTCCGGCAGGACGTCGTTCACGATCTCGCCGACCTGGGTGCCGACCCCGGCGGCGGCGAAGATCGAGCCGAGCACGGCCAGGAGCTGGGGCAGCAGCAGGGCGGAGCCCATCGCCTCCAGCATGGAGCGTCCGGAGTGCAGGGGTACGGAGATCTTCTTCTCGCCGGTGACCAGCAGGCCGACGATCAGCGCGGCGACGCATCCGACGCCCAGGCCGAGGAGGGTGGCCTGGCCCTTCTCGAACAGTCCGGAGTCGTCCAGCACGGCGGCGCAGACGATGGCGACCAGCGGGATGGTCAGCGCGGGCAGGAAGATCCTGCTGCCGAGCCGGCGGGCCGACGCCTCGCGCTGTTCGCCGGTGGTGGTGACCGGGACGCCCTTGCCGAGGAAGGTGAACCCGGCGAGCACGATCAGGGCGAGGACGGCGACGCCGAGGGGTTCGGCGGGCAGGGTCCAGCCGTCCTTGCCGGCGGTGGCGTTGGCGACGCCGGTGCCGTAGGGGAAGGTCAGTCCGAGCAGGCCCCAGAACGCGGCGGTGGTCCAGCGCTTGGGGTTGCTGCGGTCGGCGGCCATCTGCGCGGCCATGACGACGAAGACGAGGCCCACCAGCCAGTAGAGCCATTCGACCTTGATCACTTGTCGGTCCCCTCGGGCAGCGGAAGGTCGTGCTCGGCGGCGGCGAGCGCCATCTCGCGCTCCAGGTACCGGTCCAGGAGCAGCAGCCGGGCGCCGTGGATGAGGAAGGCGCAGACGGCGAGCGGGATGGCCCACAGGGCGAGCTGGGTCGGTTCGATGTGCTGCTGGTAGGTGGAGTTCACGAAGCCGGTGATCAGCAGGATCGAGCCGATGGCGATGAAGCAGTCCTCGCCGAAGAAGACGCCCACGGTGTCGGCCGAGGCCGAATAGGAGCGCACCTTCTCGCGCAGCCGGTCGGGCAGCTTGGCACCGGTGGACCGCTCGGCGGCGGCCTCGGCCATGGGCGCGACCAGCGGTCGCACGGTCTGCGCCGGGCCGCCGATGCTGTTCAGGCCGAAGGCCGCGGTGACCTGCCGGACCAGCAGGTAGACGGTGAGGAAGCGGCCGGCGCTGAGCCTGCCGAGCCGGCCGATGAGGTGCCGGGCCTGTTCGCGCAGGCCGTAGCGCTCCAGCAGGCCGATCACCGGGAGCACGAGGGCGAAGACGGTGACCGAGCGGCTGTCGGCGAAGGCCCGGCCGAAGGCCGCGAGGACCTCCTGCGGGCTCATCTTGCCGAGCAGTCCGGTGACGATACCGGCGACGCCCACCACGAGGACGGGATTGCGGCGCGTGACGAATCCGAGGATCACCACGACCACACCGAGAAGAACGATCATTCGGTGGCCTTCTTCAGGCGAGGGGGCAGGACACGATCCGGAAGCTTCGGGATGCGTGGCAGATGCACGGACCCTAAGGGATCGTTGAACGATCTAACAAGGGTGACTTTCGTGACGCCGGACGGACGCGGCTCGTGAACGCCGTGCGGACTCCGGGGAAGGTCCTCGCACATTCCGGGAAAGGCCCTCCCGGCTTCCGGAGGAGTCCCGATACGGCGCCGATCTCTTGTCGGATCGTTCAACGATCGATTACGTTCGGAGCGTGATCGACCTCAACGCAGACCTCGGTGAAGGCTTCGGCCGCTGGACCCTCACCGACGACGACGCCCTGCTCTCCGTCGTCACCAGCGCCAACGTCGCCTGCGGCTTCCACGCGGGCGACCCCTCGGTGATGCGCCGCGTCTGCGCCCTCGCCGCCGAGCGCGGGGTACGGATCGGGGCCCAGGTGTCCTACCGCGACCTGGCCGGCTTCGGGCGCCGCGCCATGGACGTACCGGCCGGTGAACTGGCCGCCGAGGTGGCCTACCAGATCGGCGCGCTCCGGGTGTTCGCCGAGGCGGCCGGCGCCGAGGTGGCGTACGTCAAGCCGCACGGCGCGCTCTACAACCGCACCGTGCACGACGCCGGGCAGGCCCGTGCCGTGGTCGCGGGCGTGAAGCTGGCGGGCGGGGCGCTGCCGGTCCTCGGGCTGCCCGGCTCGCGCCTGCTCGCCGCCGCCGGGGAGGCCGGTCTCACCGGGGTGCCGGAGGCTTTCGCGGACCGCGCCTACACGCCCGGGGGCACCCTCGTCCCGCGCGGCGAGGCGGGCTCCGTGGTGACGGACGGGGACGCGGTGGTGCGGCGGGCGCTGGGGTTCGCGGTGGACGGCACGGTCGAGGCCGTGGACGGGTCGACGGTCGCGGTCGCCGCCCGGTCGCTGTGCGTGCACGGCGACACCCCGGGCGCGGCCCGGATCGCGGCCCGGGTCCGCGAGGCGCTGGAGTCGGCCGGGGTCGGGGTCGGGGCGTTCGCATGACCGGCGACCGGCCGCTCACGGCACGCCCCGCCGGGCGGCACGCGCTGCTCGTCGAGCTGCCCGACGCCGAGGGCACCGCGGCCTTCCACGCGGAGGTACTGCGGCGCCGCGCCGCCGGGACGCTGCCGCCGGTGACGGAGATCGTGCCGGGGGCGCGCACCGTCCTGCTCGACGGCGTGCCCGACCCCGAGGCGCTGGCCCGCCGCCTCACCGACTGGGAGATACCGCCGGTCACGTCCGACGACGGGGACCTCGTGGACATCCCCGTACGGTACGACGGTCCCGACCTGGCCGACGTGGCGGCGCTGTGGGGGGTCGCGCCGCAGGAGGTCGGCGCCCGGCACGCCTCCGTCACCTACCGGGTCGCGTTCTGCGGTTTCGCCCCCGGCTTCGGCTACCTCACCGGACTCCCCCCCGAACTGCACGTGCCCCGTCGTGACACGCCCCGCACCCGGGTGCCGGCCGGGGCGGTGGCGCTGGCCGGGCCGTACAGCGCGGTCTACCCGCGGGCCACGCCGGGCGGCTGGCGATTGATCGGCACCATGCCGGACCCGGGCCCGCTGTGGGACCCGGCGCGGGAACGGGCGGCGCTGCTGACGCCGGGGACGCGGGTGCGGTTCGTGGCGGTGGGGGACGGCGGCCGGGGGGAAGCCGGGACGCCCGACGCGACCGGCACCACCGCGGGTGTCCCCCGCACCCCCGCCTCTCCCGCCGGAGGTGCCGTATGACCGTCAAGCTGACCGTCGTGCGGGCCGGTGCGCTCACCACCGTGCAGGACGAGGGGCGGCGCGGGCACGCGCACCTCGGGGTGCCCCGGTCCGGCGCGCTGGACGCGCCCGCGATGCGGCTCGGCAACCGGCTGCTCGGCAACGATCCCGGGGCCGCCGTCCTGGAGACCACCCTGACCGGCTGCGCCCTGCGGCCCGACCGCGCGGTCGCCGTCGTGGTCGGCGGCGCCCCCTGCCCGGTACGGGTGGACGGGCGTCCGGCGCCCTGGGGCACCCCCGTACGGGTGCCGGCGGGCGCGGTCCTGGACGTCGGGGCGGTGACCTCGGGCGTGCGCGCGTACGTCGCGGTCGCCGGGGGCGTCGCCGTCGACCCGGTGCTGGGCAGCCGCTCCACCGACCTGCTCTCCGGCCTCGGCCCCGCTCCCCTGCGCGACGGGGACGTGCTCCCGCTGGGCGCCCCCGCGCCGGGGCCCGCGGCGCCCGCCGCCGTGCCCTGGCCGGGCCCGCCCGCGGAACTGGTCCTGCCGGTGCGCCCGGGGCCCCGCGCCGACTGGTTCACCCCGGCCGCGCTGCGCACGCTCACCTCGGCGGCCTACCGGGTCTCCCCGCACAGCAACCGCATCGGGCTGCGCACCGAGGGGCCGCCCCTGGAACGGGCGCGGGCCGGGGAACTGCCCAGCGAGGGCATGGTGCTGGGCGCCGTCCAGGTCCCGCCGGACGGCCGTCCGGTGGTCTTCCTGCACGACCACCCCACGACCGGCGGCTACCCGGTCGTCGCGGTCGTCGCGGAACCCGCCCTCGCGGCGGCGGCCCAGGCGGTGGCGGGCACGCCGCTGCGCTTCACCCTCGGCTGACGCGCGGCCCCCCCGGCGGCTTTGCCGTCTCTTTACAACCCGTGCGGGTTCCGCCTCGTCTCTCCGTCCGATCCCCGGTCCGCGCCGCGCGGACCGGCCGACGAGAGAGAGCGACCCATGCGCCGAATCATCCTCAGCGCCGTGACCCTGACGGGAGCCGCCCTGCTGGCGGGCGCCGCGCCGGCCTTCGCCGACGGCCCCTCCCCGGTGCCGTCCGCCGTCCCGGCCTCCGACGCCCCGAGCCCCGGCACCGAGCCCACCAAGGTGCCGTCGCCCGTGGCCACCGTGCCCACCGAGGCGCCGTCGCCCGTGGCCGAGGGGCAGGTCTCCGTCGTGCCCGAGGGCGCTCCCGACACCGGGGTCGCGGAGGACGGGTCGTCCGGGCCGGGCGCGGGGCTGATCGGCGCGGGCTCCGGCGCGGCGCTCGCGGCGGGCGGCGCGGCCCTCGTCGCCGTACGCCGCCGGCGGGCGGCGACCGGGGCATGAGCCGGTTCTCCGGGCGGGCTCTGGCCGTCGCCGCGCTGGCCGTGTCCCTGGCCGGGTGCGGCGGCAGCCCGCCCGAGGGCCGGGCGGACACCGCGCCGCCCGCCCGCTCCTCCCCCTCCCCCGCCGCCACCGCTCCGGCGCGGCCCCTGGAACGTTCGGTCCCGGTCGGTCTGCGGATCCCGGCCATCGGGGTCGACACCCCGGTGCTGCGGCTCGGGCTGGCGCCGGACGGCACGGTCGAGGTGCCGCCGGTCACCGCGCACGACCGGGCGGGCTGGTACGAGCACTCGCCGACCCCGGGCCGGCCGGGGCCCTCGGTGATCCTCGGCCACGTCACGGTCGGCAGCCACGGGGACGGCGTCTTCCGGCACCTCGCGGAGCTGCGCCGGGGCGACCGGATCGAGGCCCGCCTGGAGAACGGCACCACCGCGCGGTTCGCGGTCACCTCCGTACGGACGGTGGCCAAGGCCGAGTTCCCCACGGAGGACGTCTACGGTGACGTGGACCGCCCGGAGCTGCGGCTCATCACCTGCGGCGGCCCGCGCTCCGGCGGCGAGTACCGGGACAACGTCATCGTCTTCGCCGGACCGGCCGCGCCCGGCCGGTCCCCTCACGACCATGGAGAGCGGTGAAACGGTCCCGTGAGCGGGCGGCGTCCGAGCTGTTCGCCGCCCTGTACCCGCGCCTGGCGGGCTGGTGCCGCCGTCTCGTCGACGACGACGGGACGGCCCACGAGATCGCCTCGGAGGCGTTCACCCGGCTCTGGGCGCGCTGGACGGCGGTGGAGGAGCCCCGCGGCTTCCTCTACGTCACCGCCGCCAACCTGGTCCGGGACCACTGGCGCAAGCTGGAGCGCGAGCGCCGGGCGGTGCGCCAGGCCACCGCGGAGGCCGCGGTGGCGCCCCCGCACGAACCGGCCGACCCCTCGGTGCGGATGCTCGTACAGTCGCTGCCGGAGCGGCTGCGGGTGCCGATCCTGCTGCACTACTACGCCGACATGCCGATCCGGGAGGTGTCCGTGCTGACCGGACGCAAGGAAGGGACCGTCAAGGCCGATCTGCACGCGGCCCGCGAACTGCTCCGCGTCCACCTGAGGAGGAGCGTTGACCACACGCCTTGACGACGACCAGGAGCCCGGACGGGACGACGACCCGCTGCTGGTCGTGCTCCGCCCGGACGCCGGCTACCTGAGCCCGCCGCCCGGCCGGTACGAGGCCGTCCGGCGGGCGGCGTCCCGGCGGCGCCTGCTGCGCGCGGCGGCCGGCACCGCGGCGGTCGCGGCCGGGGCGGCCCTGCTCGTCCTGCCGTTCCCGTGGTCCGCCGCCGAGCCCCCCGCCCGTCCGGCGGTCCCCCTGGCCCCGGCCCCCGACCCGCCCGCCCCCGTGCCCCGCTCCGCCACGCCGGTGCCCGCCGAGCCCACGCCGTCCGCGTCGCCCGCCGCCGTCCCGAGCCCCGTGGTCCCGCCCACCGAGGTGCCCTGAGCGGGCAGCGGTGCGTCAGGAGCCGTCGGCGCCCCGGGCGCGGGCGACGTCCCGCAGGCGCAGGACGGCGGTCAGCAGCTCCTGGTGGGTGGTGTAGAGGGCGTTGACGCCGAAGCGCAGCAGGTCGGGTACGCGCATGTCGGCGATCACCCCGTGCTCCGCGAGGGCGGCGGTCAGTGCCCGGGCGCCGGGATGGCGCAGGCTGACCTGGCTGCCGCGGCGGCCCGGGTCGGCCGGGGTGACGGCGGTGAAGCCGAGCGGGGCCAGCAGCTCCTCCGCGCAGCGCAGGAAGAACCCGGTCAGGGAGAGGCTCTTGGCGCGGACCTCGGTGAGGTCGACGCCGTCGAACGCGGTGAGGGCGGCCTCCAGGGCGAGCAGGGACAGGATCGCCGGGGTGCCGACGCGGGCGCGGGCGACACCCGGGGCCGGTGTGTACTGGGGGGCCATGGCGAAGGGGTCGGCGTGGCCGGTCCAGCCGGGCAGCGGCGTCTCCAGCCCGGCGTGGTGGCGCCGGGCCACGTACAGGTAGGCGGGGGCGCCGGGGCCGCCGGAGAGGAACTTGTAGCCGCAGCCGACGGCCAGGTCGACGCCGAGGGAGTCGACGTCCAGGGGCAGGGCACCGGCCGCGTGGCACAGGTCCCACAGCGCGAGCGCACCGGCCTGGTGGGCGGCCCGGGTCAGCGCCCGCATGTCGTACAGCTCGCCGGTGCGGAAGTCGACGGGCGAGTAGCTGACCACGGCGACCCGGTGGCCCTCGGCGTCCAGGAACCCGGGCAGCGCGGCCGGGGGCACCCGGCGGACGTCCAGGCCCCGGCGGCGGGCCACCGCCTCCGCCAGATAGCGGTCGGTGGGGAAGTGCTCCGGGTCGGTGACCAGCAGCGTCCGGCCGGGGCGGAGCGCGGCGGCGGCGTCGAGCGCGGTGAAGAGCTGCACGCTGGTGGAGTCGCCCGCGACCGTCTGGCCGGGCGCGGCCCCGATGAGCGCGCCGATGGCGTCGCCCACCCGCAGGGGCGCCTCCCACCAGCCGTTGGTGTGCCAGGAGGCGATCAGGTCGGTGCCCCACTGGCGGGTCAGCACGTCCCGTACGACGGGGGGCACGGCGGCGGGCAGCGGGCCGAGGGAGTTGCCGTCGAGGTAGACGGTGTCCGGCGGGAGCAGGAAGCGGTCGCGCAGGGCGGCCAGGGGGTCGTCCGCGTCGAGCCGGGCGGCCCGTTCGCGCAGGGCGGCCGGGGCGGTGGGGGCGGCCGGGGCGGTGGTCATCGGGGTGCGGCCTCCTCGCCCGCTCGGTGGGGGAACGCGGCGGCCAGGTCCCGGAGGGTGTCCGCGACCGCGCGGGCGCCGGGCGCTCCGGGTTCGATGAGGGTGTAGTGGCCGGTGCCGGGCAGCACGACCGTGCGCAGGTCGTGGTGGACGGCCGCGTAGTCGGTGAACTGGCTGAGCGGGACCTCCTCGTCGGCGGCGCCGTGCAGCAGCACGGTGGGCACCCCGGTGGTGCCGGCCGCGCGCAGCAGCGTCATCGGGTCGACCTCGGGCAGCCGCCGCTCGAACTCCGCCTCGCCGCCGAGGAGTTGCAGGGCGGCCCCGTCGCTGAGGCCGTCCCGGCGGGTGGCGGTGAGGTCGGTGATCGGCGCGAGGGCGAGCACGCTGGTCGGCAGGGTCCGGGTGTGCCAGCGCGAGCCGGGGGGCAGCAGGCCCCGGGCCGCGCACCACAGCGCCAGGTGCCCGCCCGAGCAGTGACCGGCCAGGACGTACGGGCGGCCCTGGGGCAGGGTGTCCACGATCCGGGCGATGTCGTCGAAGGTCTCGGGGTAGCCGCCCGCGCCGCCGGAGCGGCGGAAGCCGGGCAGCAGCACGTCGAAGCCCTGCCGGGAGAGGTAGGCCGCGAAGGGGGTCAGGTGCATCCGGTCGTAGCGCCAGTAGCCGCCGTGCAGCAGGACGACCAGCGGGGCGCCGGGGTCCTCGGACGGCCAGGCGTCGTACGTCTGGTGGGGGTGGTCGCCGTAGCGGCCGTGCACCGGGGCGAGGACCGGTTTCAGGCTCAGCACCCGGCGTTCCTCCTCGGCCGCGAAGGCGGAGATGGTCCTAGAGGTCACCGCGCACCTCCCACAGTTCGGGGAAGACCGGGCGGGCCGCGCGCCGCTCCAGCCAGGCCAGTCCCGCCGAGCCGGCGCTGCCCGGCTTGGCGCCCATGGCCCGGCGCACCACCAGGACGTGCTCGAACCGCCAGCGGGTGACGAGTTCGGCGATGTCGGTGAGGAGTTCGCCGAGCGTGAGGTGGGGGTGGTGCGGCGGCCCGGCGTAGACCTGCCGCCACACCCGCACCACCCCGGGGTCGGAGGTGTACGGGCTCGTCATGTCCCGCTCCAGGACGTGGCGCGGGACGGGCAGGTCCCGCCGGTGCAGGTAGGCCAGCACCTCGTCGTAGAGGGAGGGTTCGCGGTAGGTCTCGCCGAGCGCCTCGTGGACGGCCGGGTCGCCGCGGTGGGCGCGCAGCATCGCGGCGGACTTGTCGCCGAGGAGGAACTCCATGTGCCGGTACATCGCCGACTGGAACCCCGACGCCTGGCCGAACGCGGCCCGGAAGCCGTTGAACTGGGCCGGGGTCAGCGCGGCGATCGGTGCCCAGGCGGCGCCCAGCGCGGTCAGCGCCCGGCGGCTGCGGGTCAGCGCGTCCAGGGCGGCGTCCAGGTCGTCCTTGGCCAGGGCCACCCGGGCCGCGCGCCACTCGTGCACGATGAGGGTGAACCACAGCTCCATCACCTGGGTGGTGACGAGGAAGCCCATCTCGTCCGGGGCCTCGGTGAGCGGGTGCTGGAGCGAGTTGAGGACCGAGGCGCGCACATAGGTGTCGTAGGGGCTGACGCCCGCGAAGGGCCGGGTCAGGGAGTCGTCCGCGAGCGCGGTCGTGCTGTCGTTCATCGCAACTCCTAGGGGTGCCTGCGGGTCACACACCGAGGTGGGCGCCGCCGGAGGCGTCGAGCCACTGGCCGGTCACCCAGCGGGCGTCGTCGCTCGCCAGGAAGGAGACGGCGTCGGCGATGTCCGCCGGGTCGCCGAGCCGGCCGAACACGGACGCCTCGGAGTACCGGCGGCGGATCTCCGGGACGGCGAGCGTGGGGTTGATCTCCGTCTCGGTGTAGCCGGGCGCGACGGCGTTGACGGTGATGCCCCGGGGGCCCAGCTCCTGGGCGAGGGTCAGGGTGAGGTGGTCGAGGGCGGCCTTGGTCATCGCGTACGACACGAGGTGCGGGTAGGCCATGCGGGTCACCACCGAGGAGATGTTGACGATCCGGCCGCCGTCCCGCAGCCGGTTCAGGCCGCGCTGGACGATGAAGAACGGCGCCTTGGTGTTGATGGCGAACACCCGGTCGTAGTCGGCCTCGGTGACGGCGTCGATACGGCGCGGGACGGTGATGCCGGCGTTGTTGACGAGGATGTCCACGCCGGGTTCGGCGCCCCGCTCGGCCAGGGCCCGGTCGAAGGCCGCCCAGAGGGTGTCGGCGTCGCCGGGCACCCCGAGTTCGGCGTGCACGGGGAAGGCCCGGCCGCCGTCGGCCTCGATCTCCTTGACGGTCCGCTCGGCGGCCGTCTCGTCGTGGCCGTAGTGCACCGCCACCAGGGCGCCCTCGCGGGCGAGACGGCGGCTGACGGCTCTGCCGATGCCCCGGCTGCCTCCGGTGACCAGGGCGGTCCGGCCCTCGTGGCGGGGGGTGGGGGTGGTCAACGTGCTGCTCCTTCGGTGCGCGGGGATGCGGGGCGGGGTGCGGGCGCGGGTCAGGTGTCGAAGTCGAGGGTGAGGTCGGGGGTGCGCGGCCGGGCGCGGCAGGTGAGGGTGTAGCCGGCGGCGCGGTCGCGGGCGTCCAGGGCGTGTTCGCGGTCGGCCGTCACCTGTCCCGACAGGACCTTCGCGCGGCAGCTTCCGCACACGCCCTCGCGGCAGGCGTACGGCACGTCGGGGTGGGCGCGCAGCAGCGCGTCGAGGATCGCCGGGTCCTGCGGCCGGACGGTGGCGAGGCGGCGGCGCCCGTCCAGGACGGCGGTGACCCGGGTCTCCCCGGCGCCGGGAGCCGGGTCGGGCGTCCGCGCCGGGGGCGGGGGCGTCCCGGGCGCGGTGAACAGCTCCCAGCGGACCAGCGCCGGGTCGGCTCCCCGCCGGTCGAGGACCCGCCGCGCGGTGTCGACCAGGCCGGGCGGGCCGCACAGGGCGAACGCGGTGTCCGGGCCGGGGCGGGCGTCCACCGCGGCGAGCAGCCGGGACAGCCGGTCCGCGTCGATCCGGCCGCCGGGGGTGCCCGGGCCCCGGTCCTCGCGGGTGAGGACGTACAGGACGGTGAACCGGTCGGTGAACGCGTCCTTCAGCTCGGCCAGTTCGTCGGCGAGCAGGGCGTCGGCGGCGGTGCGGACGGAGTGGACGAGGGAGACCCGGCAGGCCGGGTCCCGGCGCAGGGCGTGGGCGGCCATCGTCGCCAGCGGGGTGATGCCGGAGCCGCCCGCGAGCAGGACGTGGTGGCCACCGGGCAGCTCCGGCAGGGCGAACGTGCCGGTGGGCGAGGAGAGTTCGAGCGCGTCACCGGCGGCGAGCCGGGTGGTGGCGTGGGCGCCGAAGCCGTCGGGGCCGCCCCGCCGGATCACCAGGCGCAGCGCCCCGGGGTCGCGCGGCGGCGGGCAGACCGAGTAACTGCGGCGCAGCTCGCCGCCCGCGCGGCGGTGCCGGACGACGACGTGCTGGCCCGGCCGGTGGGCGAAGACCTCGCGCAGCGAGGCGGGCACGTCCAGGGTGACGGCCACGGTGTCGGCGGTCAGGTGGCCCACGTCGGTGACCCGCAGCCGGTGCCACGCGGTGCGGCGGGGCGGGTTCCCGGCGGGGGCGGTGCTCGCGGTGCGGCCGGTGCCGGCAGTGCGGCCGGGCGGATCCCCGGCAGTGGCGGTGGCGGTGCTCGCGGTACGGCCTGGCGGGTCCCCGGCGGTGGCGGTGCCCGCGGTGCGGCCGGGCGGGTCCCCGGCGGTGGCCGTGGTGGTGCGCCCGGGGTGGCTGTCGGTGGTGTGCACGGTCTGCCTCACAGGGCGGTCAGGTGGGGGAAGGGTTCGCGGCAGGCCGTGCACCACAGCACCGACTGGCAGCGGGACGGTCCGAAGACACTGTGCGGGCGGGTGGCCCGCGAACCGCAGTGCGGGCAGGGCACCCCGCCCAGCGGGACCGGGACCGGGCCGCCGGGGGCCGGGGAGACGGGCGGGGCGATGCCGTGCGCGGCGAGCTTGCGCCGCCCCTCGGGGGTGACCCGGTCCGTCGTCCAGGGCGGGGAGAGGACCTGCCGCACCCGGCCGTCGGGGTGGCCGCAGGCGGCCAGGACCTCCCGTACCGCGGCGGTGATCTCGGGCAGCGCGGGGCAGCCCAGGTAGGTGGGCGTGATCTCGACCTCCAGGACGCCGTCGGCGCCGGGGGCGACCGGGCCCACCACGCCGAGGTCGCCCAGGGTGATCACCGGCAGTTCCGGGTCCGGGAGCGCGGCCACCCGCTCGCGCACCTCACCGGCCGGGGCCGGGGCCGGCGCGGTCACCAGGTGCCTCCGGGGAACTGACGGCGCACCGACTGCAGTTCGGCGATCAGCGGCCCGAACTCCTCGGTGTGCAGCCCGGCCCGGCCGCCCCGCGCCGACCAGGACGGCGTGGGGACGGTCAGCCCGGCGCGGGTGACGACGTCGGTGACGCGCCGGTCCCACTCCGCGCGCAGCGGCGCGGGCGAGGGCACCGTGCCGGCGGCGGCCAGTCGCCGTACCACGTCGTCCTCCTCGAAGAGTTCACCGGCGTACGGCCACACGCGTTCCAGGCCCCGCCGCATCCGGCGGGCGCTCTCGGCGGTGCCGCGGCCGAGGGTGACGGTCCAGCGGTCGGCGTGCAGCCGGTGGAAGGCGGTCTCCTTGGCGGCGCGGGCGCCGAAGGCGGCCAGTTCGGGGTCGGCGCAGCCCGCCAGCGCCTCGTAGTACAGGACCGCGTAGTGGGTGTACACGAGCTGCCGGGCCACCGTCTGCGCGAAGTCGCCGCCCGGGAGTTCGGTCAGCAGGGCGTTGGTGAACTCGCGCTCCGAGCGGGTGTAGGCGAGGTCGTCCTCGGTGCGGCCGGTGCCGTCCAGTCGTCCGGCGCGGGTGAGCAGGACCCGGGCGTGCCCGATCAGGTCCAGGGCGATGTTGGACAGCGCCAGGTCCTCGTCGACGGTCGGCGCACGGGTGATCCACTCGCACAGCCGCTGGCCGAGGACGAGGGCGTCGTCACCGAGGCGCAGCAGGTGCAGCGCCAGGTCGGTGCCGGTCGCGGGCCGCGCCGGGGCGTCACGGGTGGTGGTCACCTTCGGGGCCTTCCTCGGTCAGGGGGGCGAAGTGCTCGGGGTACCGGTACGGCTTGTGGCGGGCGCCCGCGAAGTACGGGTCGTGCTCGTCCGGGGAGGCCGCGTGCACGGCGTCGGAGCGGACCACCCACAGCGACAGCGGGTCGCCGCGGCGGGTGTAGAGGTCGCGGGCGGCGGCCAGCGCCGCGTCCGGGCCGACCGCCCGTACCGAGCCGACGTGCTGGTGGGCCAGGCCCCGGCGGGCCCGCAGGAACACCTCCCAGGACGCCGGCGCGCCCTCCCGCTCGCGGCTCATGTGGTCTCTCCCGCCGTGGCGCAGGCGGCGGCCGCCTCCCGTACCCAGGCGCCGTCCTCGTGCGCGGCCCTGCGGTGCGCGAGGCGCTGCCGCGCCCAGTGGGTGCCGTCGCCCAGCGCCTCGCGGTAGGTGTCCCAGTCGACCGGGGTGAAGTCGTAGTGGCCGCGCTCCTCGTTCCAGCGGATCGCCGGGTCGGGCAGGGTCAGGCCGAGGCGTTCGGCCTGCGGGACGCAGGTGTCGACGAAGCGCTGGCGCAGTTCGTCGTTGGTGTGGTGCTTGATGCCCCAGGCGATGGCGCGGCGGGAGACCGCGGCGCCGAGGGCGGCCGTCCGGGCGTCGGCGCCGCCCGCCTCGGTGTCGGGCGGCCCGAACATCAGCGCCACGGCCGGCAGCCACCAGCGGTCCACCGCGTCCTGCGCCATCGCCTTCTGCTCCGGTGTGCCCTGGCACAGGGCGCGCATCAGGTCGTAGCCCTGCCGGACGTGGAACGCCTCCTCCTGGCAGACCCGGCGCATCGCGCGGGCGTAGGGCCCGTAGGAGGTGCGGCACAGGGGGGCCTGGTTGATGACGGCGGCGCCGTCCGTCAGCCAGGCGATGGCACCGGTGTCGGCCCAGGTCAGCGCGGGGTGGTTGAAGGTGGCCGAGGCGCGCTGCTGTCCCCGGTGCAGGGCGTCGAGCAGGTCGGCGCGGTCCACGCCCAGGGTCTCGGCGGCGGAGTACAGGTACAGGCCGTGGCCCGCCTCGTCCTGCACCTTGGCGAGCAGGACCGACTTGCGGTGCAGGGAGGGGGCGCGGGTGAGCCAGGCGCCCTCCGGCTGCATGCCGATGATCTCCGAGTGGGCGTGCTGGGCGATCTGACGGATCATCATGCGGCGGTATCCGTCGGGCATCCAGTCCCGCGGTTCGACGGTCTCGCCGGCGGCGATGAGCGCCTCGAAGTGCGCGAGCGGTCCGTCCTGGTCCGCGGACCGGTCCGTGGCGGCGGGGACGGCGGGAGCGGCGGTGACGGTGGCGGTGGCGGTCGGCGCGCTCACGCGACACCGCCCGGGTGCGCCGCGTGCGCGGCGGCCCGCACCGGTACCGGCTGCCTGGGCACTCGCATCACTCCTTCGGCTGGGTTCCGCCCGGGGTGGTCCCGGGCGGAGCGGGTGTCTTCGTTGCGGTAAGAGGCCGGGCACGGGCCCCGGCTATCCCCGCCGCGCGCGGCCGGGGCGCGTGACAAAGCTCACGGGCCGGGGGCGGGAGTGGCACCGGCCGCCGCCGCCTCTTGTGGGGGTGACAGTCGAGTACCGCACGGCGGCCGGCACGCCGAGGCGAAAGGGGAAACCATGAGCACCATCAGGGAGTTGCTGGTCGAACTCACCGGCACCGCCGAGTACGCGGACGCCGTCGACGACGACACCGACCTGGCCGCCAGCGGCATCGACTCCGGGGACCTGGTGCGTCTCGTCCTGCTGATCGAGCAGCGGCTCGGTGTGGAGATCGCGCCGGAGGACATGGCGGAGCTGCACACGATCGCCGACTACGAGCGTTTCGTGGCCCGGCACTCGGTCGCCGGTGCCACCGGCGGTGTGTGATGTGGCTGACCCAACTGCTGGAGCGCAACCGCCAGTGCTGGCCCGACCGGACCGCGCTGGTGGACGAGGAGCGCAGTGTCACCTGGGCCGAGTTCCACGACCGCACGCTGCAACTGGCCTACGGGCTGGCGGAGTTGGGGATCGAGCGGGGTGACCGGGTGGCCGTGCTGGCCAAGGACCGCATCGAGGTGCTGGAGACCTACTTCGCGCTCGCCCGGCTCGGCGCCCTGTTCGTGCCGCTGAACCACAGCCTGGCCGTGCCCGAGGTGGCCGGGATCGTCGAACGCGTCGGCGCGGTGGCCGTCCTCGGCGAGTCCGAGCTGCTGGACCGGCACACCGAACTGCCCGCGTCGGTACGGATCAGGATGGCGCTGGACAAGCCCGCCTTCGAGGCGCTGGGCACCCTGGCCGCCGAGCGGGAGCTGCCGCGGGTGGCCGACACCGACCCCATCGCCGTCCTGCACACCTCGGCGACCACCGGGCGGGCCAAGGGGGTCACCGTCGACAGCGGCTCGTTCCGGGCCATCGCCCTGGGCTGGCTGGTGATGGCCCGGCCCACCGACGACATCGTCATGGTCAACTGCTGCCCGCTGTACCACGGCAGCATGGTGGTGTCCCTGACGTACCTGGCGGCCGGCGCCACCGTGGTGCTGATGCCCGGCTTCACCCCGCAGCGGGCGCTCGCCGCGGTGGAACGGCACCGCGCCACCCACATGTGGCTGGTGCCGCAGATGCTGCGCTTCATGCTCCAGGCCAAGGCGTCCCACCGCACCGACCTGTCCTCCCTTCGGGAGATCCTCTACGGCGCCGCTCCGATGCCGCTCGACGTGTACGCCGACGCGGTACGGCGGCTCGCCTGCGGTTTCCGGCAGGTGTACGGCATGACCGAGGTCGGCGGCCCGTTCGTCACCCTCGGCCCCGACGAGCACCCCGCCCCCGGGGACGTCACCGCCCGCATCCCCTGCGGCCGGGTCGTGCCGGGCATGTCGGCCCGCGCGGTGGACGGGGACGGCCGGGAGCTGCCGCGCGGCGAGATCGGCGAGATCGTGGTGCGCGGGCCCGGTGTCATGCAGGGGTACTGGAACGACCCGGAGGCCACCCGCGAGATCACCCTCGACGGCTGGATCAAGACCGGTGACCTGGGGTTCGTGGACGACGAGGGCCGGATCAGCCTGGTGGACCGCACCAAGGACGTCATCATCCGCGCCGGGCAGAACGTCTACCCCTCGGAGATCGAGCGCGCCCTGCTGACCCACCCGGCGGTACGGGACGCCGCGGTGGTCGGCATGCCCGACGAGGACTACGGCGAGGTGCCGCTGGCGTACGTCGCCCTGGAGCCGGGCGCGGACCCGGGCGCCGGGGAGCTGCTGGCGCACGTGGCGGGGCTGCTCGCGCCGTACAAGCGCCCGCGGCGGGTGGAGTTCATCGAGCGGGTGCCGCGCAACCCCGCCGGGAAGATCCTCAAGAAGTCGCTGCGGGTGTGACCTGAAGCGAACGCGCGTTCGCCGCCCCCGGTGCCGTGCACCGGGGGCGGCGAACGTGTGTGCCGCGGTCGTCAGTGCCGCGTCGGGCCGCCGTCCCGGTAGGAGCGGCGCACCGCGTCGGCGGCCTTGTCGGTCTGGGCGTCGTACTTGCCGCCCGTCCGCTGGTCGACCGCTCGTTCGGCGCCGGCGACGCCCTTGTCGGCCTGGTCGGGATGGCCCTTCGCCATCGCCTTGGCCTTGGCGGCCATGTCACCCAGCTTGCCCATGGGATACCTCCCGGCGTTGCGCGTGCGTCGTACCGGGCCGCGGGTACCCCCGCGGCCCGGTGTGAATCACCCCGGTCTCAGCCGGTGAGCGCGCGCAGTGCCTTGGCCACCGTCTCGCCGATCCGGGCGATCGGCTCGGGCTCGGTCATCTCGTAGTGGCCGCAGGGCACCTGGTGGTCGTGGAGGGTGCCGTCGACCCAGGGCCGCCAACTGTCGGCCTTGCCGGGCAGCACCGCCAGGTCCGCCGGGCCCCCGGCGGGCTCCTCCCGGGCGCTGAAGAACAGCACGTCCCCGTGGTAGACGCGGGGCGTGAACTGCGGGGCGATGCGCAGGTTGTTGCGCATGACGGCGGCGATGGCGGCCGCCTCGGCGCGGGTGACGGGCACACCGGCCGGGTCGGCGGCCACGGCGGCACCGATGCGGTCGAGCACGGTGTCGACGTCCGGCGGCACCGCCCCGGCCCCGGCGGGGAGGCCGGCCACCCGTGCCAGCAGGGCCGCGACCTGGCGTTCGGCCGCGTCGGGGTGGTAGGCGGTGCCGTGCGGCTGCGGGGCGTCGAGCATGGCCAGGAGTTCGACGCGCTCGCCGCTGTCCTGCAGGGCGCAGGCCATGGCGTGCGCGACGAAACCGCCGTAGGACCAGCCCAGCAGCCGGTACGGGCCGTGCGGCCGCACCTCGCGCACCAGCTCCAGGTATTCGCCGACCATGGCGGCGGCGTCGGCGGCGGGCGGCCGGGTGCCGTCGAGGCCGGCCGCCTGGATGCCGTAGACGGGCTGGTCGCCGCCGAGGTGGGGCAGCAGGCCGGTGTACCGCCAGGAGACGCCCGCGCCGGGGTGCAGGCAGAACAGGGGCGGGGCGGTGCCCTCGGCGCGCAGCGGCAGCAGCGGGCCGAGCGCGGTGGGGGCGGCCCCGGACGCGTCCCGGTCCCGCTCCTCGGACGCGGCGAGGATCCCGGCGACCGTGGGCGCGGCCATCAGCTCCGCCGCCGGAATGTCCAGGACCCCGGCCCGGCGCAGGCGCCCGGCCAGCAGCACGGCCCGCATCGAGTCGCCGCCGAGGTCGAAGAAGTTGTCGTGCACACCGATGCCGCCGATGCCGAGGGTCTCCTCCCACAGTCGGGCGACGGCCGCCTCGCGCGGGGAGCGCGGCGGTACGTGCTCGGTGGTGAGCCGGGGCCGGGGGGCGAGGTCCGCGGCGGGTTCGGCGGCGGCCGGGGTGTCGGGGGCGGCGGGGTCGGTACGGGCGCCGGGGGCGTCGATCCAGTGCCGGTGCCGTTCGAAGGCGTACGGCGGGAGCGGGGCGCGGCGGGGGGTGCCCGGGACCGGTGGGAGGGCGGTGTCGACGCCCGCGCTCCACAGGCGGCCCAGCGCCTCGGCGAGGACGAAGCCGTCGGACGCCTCGGCCTTGGCGTGCCGCATGGTGGTCACCGTGACGGGCGCCGCGTCGCCGAGCCCGGCGGCGGCGAGCTTGGTCAGGGTGTCGCCGGGCCCGATCTCGACCAGCACGGGGCGCAGCCGGTCCCACAGGGCGGTGATGCCGTCGGCGAACCGCACGGTGTTCCGGGTGTGGTCGAGCCAGTGCCGTACGGAGGTGGCGCGGTCGTCGGTGACCCAGGTGCCGGTGACGTTGGTGACGTACGGGACGCGCGGCGGGCGCAGCGCGACCCGGCTCAGGTGGGCCTCGAAGGCGGGCAGGACCGGGTCGAGGACGTGGGAGTGGGCGGCGGCCGGGATGCGCAGCCTGCGGAACGGCACGCCCCGGCGGGTGAGTTCGGCCTCGAAGCGGTCGACGGCGGCGGGGTGCCCGGCGACCGTGCAGGCGTTCGGGCCGTTGTCGGCGGCCAGGGACAGCTCGTCGTCCAGCAGCGGCCTGATCTCCCCGGCGGGGGCGGCCACGCCGACCGTGGCGCCGCCGGCCGAGCGGATCAGCCGGATGCGCTCGGTGACCAGGGGCAGCATGTCGGCCAGGTCGATCACCCCGGCCAGGCAGGCCGCCGTGTACTCGCCCAGGGAGTGGCCGATCAGCGCGTCCGGGCGGACGCCCTGCTCGATGAGGGTGCGGGCCAGGGCGTACTGGGTGACGACCAGGCCGAGGAACGCGGCGGTGTCGTCGGGCCGCGGGTCCTCGAAGAGGGCGGTGCGCACATCGGCGCCGAGCGCGGGCCGCAGGATGCGGGCGCACTCGTCGACGGTGTCCCGGTAGACGGTGTGCTCGCGGTACAGCCCGGCGCCCATGCCGGGGTACTGGGTGCCGCCGCCCGGCAGCAGGAAGGCCACCCGGGCGGGCTCGTCGGACAGCGGCGGGGTGACCGGCGCGGCGGTGCGCAGCGCGTCGAGGGCCTCCTCGCGGGTGGCGGCGGTGACGGCGAGGCGGTGGCGCAGCGCGGGCCGGTCGGTGCGCAGGGAGTGCGCGATGTCGTCCAGGCGCAGGTCGGGCCGGCGTTCGAGGTGGCGGGCGAGGGCCTCGGCCTGGCCGCGCAGGGCACCGGCGGTCCGCGCGGACAGCGGCAGCACCAGGCGGCGCCCGGTCTGGGGCGGCCGGGGCGCGGCGGGGGCGGCGGGCGGGGCCTCCTCCAGGACGACGTGGGCGTTGGTGCCGCCGATGCCGAGGGCGCTGACGGCGGCCCGGCGGGGGTGCTCGCCCGCGGGCCAGTCCTCCAGTTCCGTGGGCACCCGGAAGGGTCCGGAGGCGAAGTCGATGAGCGGGTTGGGCCGGTCGAAGTGCAGGCTCGGCGGGATCTTCCGGTGTTCCAGGGCGAGCACCGCCTTGATCAGGCCGGCGATGCCGGCGGCCGCGCCGAGGTGGCCGATGTTGGTCTTCACCGAGCCCAGGGCGCAGAAGCCGCGCCGCCCGGTGCTCTGCCGGAACGCCTCGGAGAGCGCGGCCACTTCGATGGGGTCGCCGAGCTTGGTGGCGGTGCCGTGCGCCTCGACCAGGCCGATGGTGCCGGCGTCGACCTCGGCCTGGGCCTGCGCAGCGAGCACGACCTCGGTCTGCCCGGCGGCGCTGGGCGCGCTGAAGCCGACCTTGCGGCGGCCGTCGTTGTTGACGGCGCTGCCCCGGATGACGGCCCGGATCCGGTCGCCGTCGGCCAGGGCGTCCTCCAGGCGCTTGAGGACGACGGCTCCCACACCGTCGCCGGAGGCGGTGCCGGCCGCGTCCGCGGCGAAGGCCCGGCAGTGCCCGTCGGGCGAGAACGGGCCGTCGGGGACGTGCCGGTAGCCCAGCGCGGCCGAGGGGTTGAGGGAGACGGCGGCGGCCAGCGCGGTGTCGCAGCGGTGGTCGAGCAGGTCCTGGCAGGCGGTGTGCACGGCGACCAGCGCGGTGGAGCAGGCGGTCTGCAGCGACACGCTCGGCCCGGTCAGGCCCAGTTCGTAGGAGACCCGGGTGGCGAGGGTGCCCAGGGAGTTGGCGGTGGCCGCGTGCACGAGTTCGACCGAGCCGGGCTGCCCGGCGTAGCGGGGGTACACGTGGGCCGGGTAGTAGCGGCTGTCGCCGGCGCCCGCGTACACGCCGAACGCCTCGCCCGTACGGTCCCCGCCGAGGCAGCCGGCGTCCTCCAGGGCGTGGTAGGCGGTCTCCAGGAGCAGCCGCTGCTGCGGGTCGACCACGGCGGCCTCGGCGGGGGTGTAGCCGAAGAACCCGGAGTCGAAGCGGTCGATGCCCTCCACCACCGACGCCATGCGGACGAGGGTGGGGTCGTCGAGGTCGCGGGGGTCGCCGCCGGCGGCGAGGAACTCCTCGTCGGAGACGGGGCGCACCGACTCCCGGCCGGCCGCGATGTTCTCCCAGAAGGCGTCCAGGTCGTCGGCGCCGGGGAACCGCCCCGCCATGCCGATCACGGCGACGGCGGGGAGGTCCTCGTCGTACGGCGCACTCGCGTCGGTGTCGATGCCGGTGTCCGTGTAGGTGTCGATGCCGGTGTCGTCAGGCATGGCCTCGGTCCTTCCCGTGCCGGGCGGTGCGGCGGGCGCGGGCCGCGCGCCGGCGCTGTGCTTGTTCCTTGGCGCGGTCCAGGCCGCCGGACTCCCCCGGTGCCGGCCGGCCGGCGTCCGCCACCGGGGCGGCGCCGAGGGCCGCCAGGTGGCGGGCCAGGTCCCGCACGGTGGGGTGGGCGAACAGGTCGACCACCGACAGGTCGGTGCCGAACGCGCGGTTGACGGCGGACTGGGCGGTCACCAGCAGCAGCGAGTTGCCGCCCAGGTCGAAGAAGTTCTCGTCCCGGTCCACCCGGTCCCGGCCCAGGACACCGCACCACACCTCGGCGAGCCGGGCCTCCAGCTCCCGCGGGTCCCGCTCGCCGTCCGCCCGGTCGCGGGGCGTGCCGGTCCCGGCCGAGCGCAGCGTCCAGCCCTCGTCGGGCAGCCCGGCCGCGCGGGCCCCGTCGGCCGCCGCGCGGTACAGGGCGCCGAGGTCGGCGCCGTCCTCCAGGCCGACGCGGGCGGCGAGCCGGCGCACCTGGCGGACCGGCGCGGTCACGTGGCTGCGCACCCAGGGGGCGCCGCGGTCCGCGCCGATCAGCAGGTGCGGTGCGTCCAGGGCCCGGGCGAGGTCGAAGGAGCGCAGCGCGGCGGGGAGGTCGAGCAGCCGGTAGCCGCGGGCCTCGGTGAGCGCCGTGAACCGGTAGCCGCGGCTCATGCCCCGTTCCCGCCACATGCTCCAGGCCAGCGACTGCGCGGGCAGGCCGAGGGCGCGGCGGTACCCGGCGAGGGCGTCCAGGAAGGCGTTGGCGGCGGCGTAGGCGGCGTTCATGGCACCGCCGAAGTAGCCGTTGACCGAGGAGAAGGTGACGAAGGAGGTGACGGGGTGGTCGGCGGTGACGCGGTGCAGCGTCCACGCGCCGCGCGCCTTCGCGGCGAGCGCCCGCTGCCAGGTGGCGGTGTCGAGGTCGGCGACGGGGCGTTCGACGAGGGTGCCGGCCAGGTGCAGTACGGAGGTCAGGGGCACGCCCCAGGCCCGGCCGGCCGCGTCGATCGCGGCCCGTACCTGGTGTTCGTCGGTGACGTCGGCGCGGGCGTAGCGGACCTCGCCCAGCTCGCGCAGGTGCGGCGGGACCTCGGCCGGGGTGCGGCCGGTGATGAGCAGTTTGGTGCCGGGGGTGCGCAGCAGATGGGCCGCCAGTTCGGTGCCGACACCGCCCAGTCCGCCGGTGATCAGGGTGAATCCGTCGGGTGCGGGGGTGGCGGCGCGGGGCGGTGTGTCGGGCAGCGGTGCGAGGCGGCGTACGTGCCGGTGCCCGTCGCGGTAGGCCACGTCGGCGTCGTCGGAGCGGGCGGCCGCCTCGGCCAGCAGGACGGGCAGCGGGTCGGCGTCGTCCGGGTCGAGGTCGAGGTGCCGGCCGCGCAGGTGGCCGGACTCCTCCGCCAGCGACTTGAGCAGGGCGCCCGCCATGGCGTGCGCGGGGTGCGGACGGTCGCCGGGGCGTACCGCCTGGGCGCCGGCCGTCACGTACAGCAGGTCGGTCGGTCGGGGTGTGCCCGGCCGGGCGGTGAGGGCGCGGGCCAGGGCGAGCAGGCCGAGCGTGTCCGTGTCGTCGTCCGGGGCGTCGGTGCCGTGCGGTGAGGCGAGGCGGACGACGGCGTCGACCGGCCGCTGGTCGTCGTCCAACCGCCGCAGCAGCTCGGCGAGTTCGGTCTCCTCGCCGGTGCGGAGCCGGTAGCGGGCGGCGTCGGTCCGGGTGTACGGGGTTCCGTCGGTGACCACCGTGCACCGGCCGCCGTCGGCCCGCAGCGCGTCGGCGAGCCGGTCGGCGAGCCGCCGGCCGCGGGGGTCGCCGCCGGTGAGGACGAGGGTGTGCCGGCCGGGCAGGGACGCGGCGCGGGGCCGATGTGCGCGCTGCCAGACCGGGCGGAGGAACCAGTCGGGCACGGTGGCGGCGGTGCCCAGCAGCACTTGGGCGCGGCGCACCTCCTCGTCGAAGGCGCCGGCCTCGAAGCCCTTGCGCAGCTTGGTGCGCTGGATCTTGCCGATCTCGGTCTTGGGGATCGCGTCCCGTTCGACGGGGACGAGGAAGGCGGGGCTGACGCCGATCTCCCGGGTGACCTTGCCGGCGATCTCGCGCAGGGCGTCGGCGGTGACCTCGGGGCCGAGGTGGACGAAGAGGGCGAGTTCGTCGGTGGGCGAGGCGGGGTCGGTGCGGACCGCGACGGCGGCGGTGAAGCTCCGTTCCACGCAGGGCAGTTCCTCGACGCACGCCTCGATCTCGTGACTGTAGTGGTTGACGCCGTTGACGATGATGACGTCCTTGGCGCGGCCGGTGATGTACAGCTCGCCGTCGCGCAGGAACGCCAGGTCGCCGGTGTCGAACCAGCCGTCCTCGGTGAACGCCTCGGCGTTGGCCGCCGGGTTGTCGTGGTAGCCGCCGGTGACGGAGGTGCCGCGGACCTGGAAGCGGCCCGCCTCGCCCTCGGTGAGGAGGGCGCCTTGCTCGTCGACGATCCGCATGGCGAACCCGGGGTAGGGCAGGCCGCAGCTCACGAACGTGCCCTCGTCGGGGGCGGGGGCGGCGGGCAGCACGGCGTCGGTGACCACCGAGCAGGTCTCGGACATGCCCCAGCCGGGGTGCATCACGTCCTGCGGCAGGCCGTACGGCTCCAGGGCGTGCAGGAACCGGCGGGCGGCGGAGGCCACGACGACCTCGCCGGCGTTCATCACCAGCCGCATCGGCGACAGGTCCCACATCCGGCCGGTGAACCGGTGGGACTCCTCGGCGAGCAGCCCGAAGGCGAAGTTGGGCGCCCAGGTGACGGTGACCCGGTGGCGGTCGGCGAGGTCCATCCAGCGCAGCGGGTCCTGCAGGACGTACGAGGTGGGGGCGTGGATCTGGCGGCAGCCCAGGTAGACGTCCCGCAGGTGGAACATCACCACGCCGGTGACGTGGTCGAGCGGGATCCAGTTGAGGGAGACGTCGGCCGGGCCGAGGCCGTTCATCTGCTCGGTGGCGGCGGAGCGGGTCAGCACGTTGCGGTGGGTGAGCCGCACCGCCTTGGGCAGGCCGGTGCTGCCGGAGGTCATCAGCAGCAGCAGGAGGTCGTCGGGCCGGGCGGGGTGCCAGTCCTGGTCCTCGGGTGCCTCGCGCAGGTCGTCGGCGGTGGTCAGCCGCATCGCGGGTCCGTCCTGGCGGGCGGCCAGACCGCGCAGCCCGGCCGCCAGGGGCGCGGAGCACACGACCCAGGGGCGGCCCAGCATCCGCCAGATGCCCTCCAGCTTGGTCAGCGCCGCGGAGGGGGTGTCGTAGGAGGCGGGGACGGTCAGCGGGACGGCGACGAAGCCGCCGAGGACGCAGCCCCACAGCACGGCGAGGAAGTCCTCGGTGGCGTCGCACTGGAGGATCACCTGGTCGCCGGGGCGCAGTCCGGCCCGGCGCAGCCCGGCCAGCACCCGGGACGCCTCCGCGATCAGCGAGGCGTAGTCGCGCCGGTGCTCGCTGCCGTCGGCGTGTACGTGGACGATGTCGCCCTGGTCCCGTTCGGCGGCGCGGCGCAGGGCCGTCGCCCAGTCCGGCACGGACGGTTCGGCCAGGGCGGGGCCCTCGCTGAGCGCGGGGACGGCCGAGGCGCGGCCGGCGCGGCCGGCGGCCGGGGCGGCGGGTGCGGGCGCGCGGCCGGGCAGGCCGGTGTGGCGGCGGCCGAGCTCCCCGGGGGCGTCCTCGGCGGTCACCTCGGCGGCGGTGACGCCGGGGAGGCGGGCCAGGGTCCGCCGCCAGGTGTCGGCGGCGGCGCGGTCGACGGCGGGCAGGGCGCGCAGCGCCTCGGTGTCGAGGGTGCCGTCGTCGTGCCGGGGCAGGGTGTTGACGGCGGTGACCCGGACGGTGTCGTGGCCGGCCCGGCGCAGCGCGTCCTCGACGCGTTCGGCGGCGTCCGCGCGGCCGGGCACCACGTACAGGCGGGGCGTGCCGCCGTCGGCGCCGGGCAGGGCGTGGGCGTCGCGGATGCCGGGCACGGACCGGGCGGTGTCCTCCAGTGCGGCGGGGCCGGGGCCCGGGGCGGCGGTCCGGGCGGGGAGGGCCGGGAGCCGCCCGAGCCGGGTGCCGGGGTCGGCGCTGACCGTGCGCAGGGTCTCGCGCAGGGCGTGGGCGAACGCCTCGGCCGTCGCGGTGTCGTACAGGTCGGTGGCGTACTCGAGGTGCAGGGTGAGGCCGTCGGGGGTGCCGTCGGGGGTGTGCCGTTCCAGGACGTCGACGAAGAGGTCGAACTTGGCGGTGCCGGTGGCGGTGGGCCGCAGCCGGGTGCGGGTGCCGTCGAGCCGGAGCACGGCGGGCTCGTTGTTCTGCAGGGCCAGCATGACCTGGAACAGGGGGTGCCGGCCGGGCCTGCGGGGCGGGTTGAGGACCTCGACGAGCCGGTCGAAGGGCAGGTCCTGGTGGTCCAGGGCGGCCAGGGCGGCGGTGCGCGACCGGGCGAGCAGGTCGCGGAAGGCGGGGTCGCCGGAGGTGTCGGCGCGCACCACCACGGTGTTGGTGACCAGGCCGATCAGCGGGTCCAGGGCGGGGTCGGTGCGGCCGGCGACGGGGGTGCCGAGGACGATGTCCTGGCCGGCGCCGCAGCGGGTGAGCAGGGCGCCGACGGCGGCGTGCAGCACCATGAACAGGCTGGCGCCCTCCCGGTCGGCCAGGCCCAGCAGCTCCCGGTGCAGGGCGGCGTCGACGGCGGTCTCCACGTGTGCGCCGGTGCCGCGCGGCGCGGCGGGCCGGGGCCGGTCGCCGGGCAGGGTGCACTCCTCGGGCAGACCGGCCAGCGCCGTGCACCAGTGCTCGGTCAGCCGCTCCAGTCGTCCGGGGCCGTCCGGTCCGGGGGCCAGCAGGGCCCGCTGCCACAGGGCGTAGTCGGCGTACTGGACGGGCAGCGGGGGCCACTCGGGGGCGCGGCCGGCGCGGCGGGCGGCGTAGGCGGTGCTCAGGTCGTCGGCGAGGGGGCGCAGCGACCAGCCGTCGGCCGCGCTGTGGTGCAGCACGAGCAGCAGGGTCCGGTCGGTGCCGGTGCCCAGCAGCCAGGCGGCGAGGGGGAGGTCGGCGGTGAGGTCGAAGCGGTGCCGCAGAGCGGCGGTGACGTGGGCGGCGGTCTCGGTGGCCGGGCAGTCCACGCGGCGCAGGCGCGGGCGGGCCTGTCCCGGCGGCAGGATGCGCTGGTGGGGCACGCCGTCGTGCTCGGCGAAGACCGTCCGCAGGCTCTCGTGGCGGTCGGTCAGGTCGCCGAGGGCCGCCTGGAGCGCCTCGGGGTCGACGTCGGCGTCCAGGGGGACGACGAGCGGGATGTGGTAGGTGGCGGCGCCCTCGCCGAGCCGGTCGAGGAACCACATGCCTTCCTGTGCGAAGGACAGCGGCACCCGTTCCGGGCGTACCGCCTGGCCGAGGGCCGGGCGCGGCGCGGCGGTGGTGCCGGGCAGGGTGAGCCGCCGGGCGAGGGCGGCCGGGGTGGGGGTCTCGAACAGGGCGGTGATGGGGATCTCGGCGCCGGTGGCGTGCCGCAGCCCGGCCAGCAGTCGGGTGGCGAGCAGGGAGTCGCCGCCCAGGTCGAAGAAGTTGGCGTCGGTGCCCACGGTGTCCCGGGGCAGCTTGAGCACGTCCTCGAACAGGCCGCACACCAACGCCTGTTGACGGTCGGCCGGGCGGGTGCCGGAGGCGGCGGCGGTGAAGTCGGGGGCGGGCAGCGCGGCGGTGTCGAGCTTGCCGTTGGCGGTCAGCGGCAGGGTGCCGACCAGGACGCAGGCGGCCGGGACCATGTGCTCGGGCAGGTGGGTGGCGGCGTGGGCGCGCAGCTCGGCGGGGTCGACCGGGCGGTCGCCGGAGGGCACCGCGTAGGCGACGAGCTGCTGGGCGCCGTGGTCGGCGCGGCGGACCACGACGGCGGCCCGGGTGACGCCGGGGTGGGCGGCGAGGACGGCCTCGATCTCGCCGGGCTCGACGCGGAAGCCGCGGAGCTGCACCTGCGCGTCGGCCCGGCCCAGGTAGTCCAGGGTGCCGTCGGGGCGGCGCCGCGCCAGGTCGCCCGAGCGGTACATGCGGGTGCCGGGCGGGCCGAAGGGGTCGTCGAGGAAGCGTTCGGCGGTCAGCTCGGGCCGGTTCAGGTAGCCGCCCGCGACCCCGGCGCCGGAGACGTACATCTCGCCGGTGGCGCCGGGCGGCACCGGGCGGCCCCCGGCGTCGAGCAGGTGGACCCTGAGGTCGGCGAGCGGGGTGCCGATGACACTGCCGCGGCGCGGGTCGTCCAGGTCGGCCCGGGTGAGGCGGTGGTGGGTGACGTGGACGGTGGTCTCGGTGATGCCGTACATGTTGACCAGCGCCGGACGGTCCAGGCCGTGCCGGTCGGCCCAGGGCCGCAGGCGCGCCGGACGCAGCGCCTCCCCGCCGAGGACGACGTACCGCAACGCGCCGCTGTCGCCGCCCCGCTCCCGGTCGGCGTCGATCAACTGCTCGAACGCCGAGGGGGTCTGGTTGAGGACGGTGACGCCCTCCCGGTGCAGCAGGTCCAGGAACTCCCCCGGCGAGCGGCTGACCGCGTACGGGACGACGACGAGCCGCCCGCCGTGCAGCAGGGCGCCCCAGATCTCCCACACCGAGAAGTCGAAGGCGTACGAGTGGAACAGCGTCCACACGTCGTCGGCGCCGAAGCCGAAGTGCCCGGCCGCGGCCTCGAACAGCCGCACCACGTTGGCGTGCGGGACGGGCACGCCCTTGGGGCGGCCGGTGGAGCCGGAGGTGTGGATGATGTACGCGGTGTCGGCCGGGCTCGTCGGCCCGTGCCGGTCGGCGTCGGTCAGGTCGGCGGCGCAGCGGCGGGCCAGGTCCGCGGTGACGGCGGGGTCGTCCAGGCGGACCACGGGGACCGTGTCCCCGGCCGGGTGCGGGCCCTCGGCGACCAGGACCACGGGTGCCGTGTCCTCGACGACCAGCCGGAGCCGCTCGGCCGGGTGGCCGGGGTCCAGGGGCAGGTAGGCCGCGCCGGTCTTGAGGACGGCGAGCAGGGCGGGCAGCAGCCGCGGCCCGCGCTCCAGGGCCAGCGCCACCACCCGGCCGGGTCCGGCGCCGCGTTCGGTCAGCAGCCGGGCCAGCCGGTTGGCGCCGGCGTTGAGTTCCGCGTAGGTGAGCCGCTGGTCCCCGCAGACGACGGCGGTCCGCTCGGGTCCGGCCGCCGCCCGCTCCTCGAACAGCTCGGTGAGGGTCCGCCGCACGGGATACGTACGGACGGGGGTGTCGCAGGGGTGCTCGCCCGGCAGCAGCAGGTCCAGGTCGCGCAGCGGGGTGTCCGGCGCGGCCTGGGCCAGTCGGTCCAGCAGGGCGAGGAACCGGTCGCGGTGCAGGGCGAGTTCGGCCTCCTCGTACAGGGCGGGGTTGGCGTCGAAGGCGAGCCAGAGCCCGCCGGGGCGGGTGCCGGGCCGGACCGAGATCTGGAGGTCGTCGACCGCCCCGCCGGACAGGTGGTGCCAGGTGGTGGGGTGGCCGCCGAGGACCAGGGACTCGTCGAACGGGACGATGTTGAGCACCGGCCCGTACAGGCGCCGCCCGGTGCCGAGCAGGCCCAGGTCGCGGCGGAGGAACTCGCCCCGGTAGCGCTGGTGCCGGCGCAGTGCCCTCAGTTCCTCGGCGACGGCTCGCGTCAGCTCCGCGACGGTGGTGTCGGGGGCGGCGGCCACCCGCAGCGGGAGGATGTCGGAGGCGGTGCCGGGGGTGCGCAGGGCGGCGCTGCCGAGGCGGCTCATGGTGGCCAGGCCGAGCACCAGGTCCCCGGCGCCGGTCATCCGGTGCAGGTAGGCGGCGGTGGCGGCGGTCAGCAGGTCGGTGCGCGAGACGCCGAGCCGGGTGGCGGCGGCGGTCAGGGCGCCGGCCCGTTCGGGCGCCAGGTCGGCGGTGCGGCGCAGGAAGGGGGCGGCGGGGGCGGCGGTGCGGGAGGTGAGCCGGGCGGGTTCGGGCAGTCCGGCCAGCCGTCCGGCCCAGTGGTCGCGGTCGCGGACGTACGCCTCGGAGGCCCGGTAGGCCGCCTCCTGCTGCTGGAGCCCGGCCACCGGGGCGAACCGGCAGGGCTCCGGGTCGCGGCCCTCGGCCAGCGCGTTGTACGTCTCGGCCAGGCGCCGTCCGAGGAGCTTGTAGCTGTAGCCGTCGAGCAGGATGTGGTGGGCGCGGAGCAGCCAGAGGAACCGGTCGGGGGCCAGGGTCAGCAAGGTGTGCGAGAACAGCGGGCCCTTGTCCAGGTCGGCGGGGGCGGCGAGTTCCGCGCGGACGTGCGCCCACGCGGCGGCCTCGGGGTCGCCGGCGTCGCTGACGTCGACCCGGTGCAGGGGCCAGTCGTCCGCGTCCGGGGCGCGGTGGCAGGCGGGGCCGTCGTCGGTGTCGGTGAAACGCAGGGCGAAGGTGTCGGCCTCGGCGACGGTGCGGCGCAGCGCGGTCTCGAACAGGCCGGTGTCGAGGGGCCCGTGGACCTCCACCGCCTCCGCCGTGTTGTACGCGGCGCTGTCCGGTGCCAGCCGGCCGGCGTACCAGAGGCCCTCCTGGGCCCCCGACAGCGGTCGACGTCCGTCCTCCTGGAGTGACATAGCACAACCCTCACGTGGCAAGCCGTAATGTCCCGGACGGCGAAGGCCCGGCCGGATCGGAACGGGGGCGGCCGCCGCCCGCGCGCGGGATGCGCGGAGCGGGGATGCGGAAAGGCCGCACGTCCGGACGGGGAAGCAGGTCACCCGGCCCGGATTTCCCGGCACACGACGGTGCGGCACCGGCACCGGCCGGGTCAAGGCCGGACCGTCCCCGGGGCGCCGGTTCAGGGAATTCCCTGGAGTATCGCGGGCGAGGGAGTGCGCCGGACAAACCAACTTCTAGGGAATTCACGCGAGTTCGCCGTCGGCCGGGTTCCCGGCTGGATTCGGCCACGCCGCGCGGTGCAGTCTCGACAGCGTTCCGATTCCCCCCTGCGGTCCGCCGGTTCCGGCCGACCGGTTCCCGGGCCGTGGGTGTCCGAAATGAACGAGTGAAAGAGAGCTGACGGCATGTTCCGTGCGCTGTGTCCGGTCGAGACGCTCTACGTGGGCCAGAGAAGCAGGGCCGTCCTCTCCTGCCTGCTGCGCGGACGCGTCGACGTGGCGGCGCTGTCGGCCGCGTTCGACGCCATGACGCAGGACCACCCGACCCTGCGGTCCCGCATCGCCGAGGACGGCGCGGGATACGTGCTGCGCCTGCTCGACGAGGACGAGCGGCCCCGGCTGGCCACCCGCACCGGCGACCCGGAGACCGCCTACGCGGCCGAGCTGAACCGCCCGCTGCCCGTCGGCGGCCCGCTGAGCCGTGCCGCGCTGGTCAGCGCCCCGGACGGGGACAGCCACCTGTTCGTCCTGCTGATCGACCACACCGTCACCGACGGCCACAGCAGCATCGCCCTGCACAACGCCCTGTGGGACCGCTACCGCGCCCTGGTCGGCGGCGAGCCCCTCCCCCACGCCCCGGCCGGCGACGTACCGCGGTGGCCGCGACCGATCAGCGAGTCGCTGCCCCCGGCCGACGCCGCCGCCACCGCCGCGTACCTCGACGCCCGCACCGAGCGGGCGCGGCGCCACCCCGTGGAGCTGGTGCCCTACGACGTACGGCCCCAGGACACCGACGGGCACATCGAGGTGCGCCGGCTCACCCTGGACACCGGTCTCACCGCACGGCTGCGCGACACCGCGCGCGGTGCCGGTCTCTCCGTGCACGCGCTGATCGCCGCGGCCCTGCTGGACACCGCCCGGCGGCGGCTCGACGGCGACGGTCCCCGCACCCTGGGCTGCCTCTCCCCCGTCGACCTGCGCTCCCGGCTGTCACCGCCGCGGCCCGCCTCCGAGATGGTCCCGGCCGTCACCACCCACCTGCAGACGCTGGAGGTGTCCGGGTCCCCGGACCACCTGGAGCTGGCCCGCACCGTCCACGCCCGGCTGACCGGCTTCCTCGCCCGGGGCGACCACTTCCACGAGCTGCGCATCACCCCCGAGATCCCCCGCAACCCGGCGCTGCAACTGGCCACCGTGATCGTCACCAACATGGGTGTCGTCCCCGGCCCGAGGCTGCCGGAGGGGCTGCGGGCGGTCGACGTCCGTCTGGTGCCGGGCCGCGAGGAGTACTTCCCCGGAGCCGGCCGGAGCCCCGTCATGGCGTGCGTGGTCTCCTTCGAGGGCCGGCTCGCCATCGAGTTCCCGCACTTCACCGCCTGCTTCAGCCCCGCCTTCATGCGGGCGTTCCGCGACGACGTGCGCGAGACGCTGCTCGGCTTCGCGCACGCGGCGGAACCCGAGCGCGTCCACGCGGCCGCGGGCTGAGCCCGCCCCCTCCCCGCTCACGCACCCGCCGGCCCGGCCGCCGTAAGGAGCCCTCCCCCGCCATGACCACCGTCACCGAACTCCCCTCCCCCCTGACCCTGCTGCCCCGCGCCCAGTCGGGCGACGAGCAGGCGATGAACCACCTGCTGACCCACATCACGCCCTACGTGGCGCGCATCTGCCGGTCCATCACCCACGACGACGGTGCCGACGCCACGCAGGAGGCGCTGCTCGCCATCTACCGCGGCCTGGGCTCGCTGCGCGAACCGGCGGCGTTCTACGGCTGGGTGCGCTCGGTGACGGTCCGCGAGGCCGTCCGCACCGCCAAGCGCTACGGCGAGGAACGCACCTGCTCGCAGATGGAGTCGCGGCAGGAGACCAACCCCCTGGACGCCGTCCACATCAGCGATGTGCTGGAGCGGCTCTCCCAGGCGCACCGCCAGGTCCTCACCCTGCGCGTGTACGGGCTGAACGAGGAGGAGATGGCCGAGGTGCTCGCCCTGCCCGTGGGCACCGTCCGCTCCCGTCTGTTCCGTGCCCGCCGCCGGTTCCAGGAGGCGTGGCAGCCCTCGGCGGCGTGAGGCACCGGGCGGCGGGACGACGGCGGCCGTGGCGGTGCGCACCGCCACGGCCGTCATACCCCGGTCCGGGTCACCTCACGTGTTCGGGCAGGACGCGCGGCGGCCACTGGCCGGTGGCGAACATCCCCAGCGCGTGCGCCCGTGCCACCAGGGCGGGCCGGTTGGGCGCGTCGAACCGGCGCAGCATCTGCCCGACCCGGTACTCGATCCCCTGCCGGCTCAGATAGAGACGGGAGGCCATCTGCACCGTGGACTCGCCGCTCGCCACGCCCTCCAGGACCTGGGCGTCGAGGGCGCTGAGCACCGGTCCGGCGCCCGGCGCGGTGCCGTGCTCCGGCCGCCGCGCGTCCCCGGTGCGGCGCAGCAGGACGACGATCCGGACGGTCTCGCCCGTGGCATCGCGGGTGGCGGTCCCGGTCATCTCGGCGGCGAAGGCGCGGCCGTCGCCGTCCCGGCCGGTGACCCGGTCCGTGACGCGCCGGCGGCGTCCCGAGCAGAGGGCGGCGAACTGCTCCCGCAGCGGTGCGGGGCCGGCGGAACGGAGCAGGTCGGCGAGGCCGTGGCCGCGTATCTCGTCGGCGCCCAGGCCGAACTGGCGGGCGAACGCCGGGTCCGCGGCGGTGACGAGCAGGTCCCCGGGGGACACATGGGCGGTGCAGGCACCCCGGGAGGCGGCACCGAGCGGTGCGCCGCCCGCGGCGGTGCGGTGGGGCTGGTTCTCCTTGCGGGGCGAGGCGTCGGGGAAACTCGTGGTCGCCACGGACGTACCGTCCTTCTTCCTGAGCGTGGGGGGCCGGGGAAGGGGTCGCGGGCGCGGAGTTGACCGGTACGCCGCTGCCGGGGTGTCGGCAGGCGTCCGGGCCGGCGCGCGGCACCACGTCGGTGACCGCGGCCGGGACTCCGCGTCGTGCGGGGATCAGGGGTGGTGGAGCAAGAGGGGCTGAAAGGGAACGGGAGCCGGTGCGGCCGGGCACCCGGATAACGTTGTCAGGGCCATTCGATCTCGCCGTTCGACCTGCGCGATGAGCCCGGACGGGCGTGAGGCGGCACGAGAACCTCCACGAGACGAGTTGGGGGATCGCATCGAGACGGCACCTTGAGAGTAAAGGTCGGCAACTGACCTGACAAGGCTTTGCCAGGTGACCTGGGCAACCTGTCAACTTCCTTTCGGAACATCGTGATTCGACCGTTGCACAGTCGTCGCCCAAGATCCGTCCGGAGGGCCCGGCAACCCCTCTGAGCTGGCAACTCACCGTGTCGCATAACGACTTGCCGCCCTGTCAAGTGCTCCATAAAGTGTTGACAACTCCACACGCCCGACCGGACGGGCCGGGGACGGAGGTCTTGATTCACGCACGACCATCGGACCAGAGGGGGGAGATGCTCGCGCAGCCGCATTTCGGCCGCCGGCTGAAGAGGCTCCGGCTGGAGCGGGGCCTGAGCCAGGCGAGCCTCGTCGGCGACGGCATGTCGACGGGATATCTGTCACGCCTCGAGTCGGGCGAACGGCGGCCCACCGAACGGGCGGTGGCCTATCTAGCGGAGCGCCTCGGCGTCGACCCGTCCGCGCTGACCGGGCCCGACCGGAGCAGGTCCCTGACCGGTGTGCTGGCCGCCGTGGCGTCGGCGCCGCCCGGCGTGGACGACACCGCGGCCATCAGCCGCGCGGTCGAGGAGGACCCGGGGGACGATCCCGCCGCCCGCTGGCAGGCCCTGTGGCTGCTGAGCCGCGCGGCCGGCCGCGAGGGCGACTACCAGCGGGAGCACGCACTGCTGGAGGAACTGATCGAGCTGAGCGACCGGTTGGGAGCCGCCGAGCTGCGCGCCCGGTCCCGGGTGCGGTACGCCCGCTGCACCCGCGCCCTCGGCGACATGCGCGCGGCGGAGCCGGCGGCCGTGGAGGCCCTGGCCATCGCCCGCGCCGAGCAGTTGTCCGCGTCCGACACCACGGCCGCCCTGATGGTGCTGATCAGCATCGAGACGGAGCTGGGCCGACTGGAGACGGCCGGCCGGCACGTGGCGGAGCTGGAGCGGGACCTGCTGCCCGGCGCCGCACCGGCCCAGGCGGCCGAGGCGCTGTGGACCGCCGCCATGGTCAGCAACCGCCAGGGCGACCACGCCACCGCCCAGGCCCGACTGGAGACGGCCCTGGAACTCCTCCAGGGCAAGGACGACCCGGTCCTGTGGACCCGGCTGCGGGCCGCCGCCACGGCCGCCGCGCTGCAGATGTCACCGCCCCGGGTGGCGGCGGCCGGCCGCTGGCTGGGCGAGGCCGCCTCCGTCCTGGACCTGATCGGCACCCCGCTGCAGATCCAGGAACTGCGCGCCCTCCAGGCCCATCTCGCCTTCCACCAGGGAGACTTCGACCGGGCCCGGGCGCTCAGCCGCGCCCTGCTCGGCGACGAGGACCTGCGGCTGTCCTACCGCGACCGCGTGCGGCTGCGGGTCCTCGACGGCCAACTGGCGATCCTGGCCGGCCGGGTCGACGAGGGCATCGCGGTCCTGCAACGGCTCGGCCGGGAGGCGACGGAGTCCCGCAACCTCGACCTGGCGGCCCACATCTGGCAGTCCCTCGCCACCACCCTGGCCGACGTCCGCGCCCCGGACGCACCCGTTGACGAAAACGGCTAATGGCGTTAGCTTGTGGCTAACAACATTAGCCACATGGGGGGAAGCCATGACCGAGTACCTCGCCGTCGACGGCGGCACCATCGCGTACGAGGTGACGGGCGCCGGCCCGCTGATCGTGCTCGCGCACGGCATGGGCGACAGCCGTGCCGCGTACCGGGCGGTGATCCCCCCGCTGGTCGCCGCGGGGTACCGGGTCGCCGCCGTCGACCTGCGCGGCTGCGGCGAGTCCAGCGCCGACTGGCCGGAGTGGAGCCGCACCGCCCTCGCCGGCGACCTGCTCGCCGTCGTCCGCCATCTGGGCGGCCCGGCCGTGCTCGTCGGCCACTCGGTCTCCGGCGGCGCCGCCACCATCGCCGCGGCCCGGGAACCCTCGCTGGTCACCGCCGTCGTCGAGCTGGCGCCGTTCACCCGCGAGCAGTCGGTGCGCCTCGCCGACCTGCGGGTGCGCCGGTTCCGCCGGGGCATGATCCGGTTGCTGGGCGCGGGCCTGTTCGGCAGCGCGCGGCTCTGGCGCTCGTACCTCGACGTGGCCTATCCGGGCGCGAAACCGGCCCACTGGGCGGAGCGGCTGGCCCGTATCGACGCGCTGCTGCGCGAGCCCGGCCGGATGAACGCCCTGCGCGGCATGGGCCGCAGCACCCCGGCCGACGCCGGCGCGCGCCTGGCGGACGTGCGCTGCCCGGTCCTGGTGGTGATGGGCACGCTCGATCCGGACTGGGCCGACCCGGGCGCCGAGGGCGCGGCGGTCGTCGGGGCGCTGCCGCCCGGCCTCGGCCGTCTGGAGCTGATCGAGGGCGCCGGGCACTATCCGCACGACCAGTTCCCCGACCGGGTGGCGTCGCTGGTGCTCGCCTTCCTGCGGCCGGAGGCGGCCCGTGCCTAGGGCGGGCCTGGACCCGGCGGCGGTGGTGGCGGCCGGCGCCGCCCTCGCCGACGAGGTCGGCGCCGCCGGGCTGACGATGGGACTGCTGGCCGAGAAGCTGGGCGTGCGCACGCCCTCCCTCTACAAGCACGTGTCCGGCCAGGACGACCTCACCCGGCGGATCGCCGCCCTCACCCTCGGCGAGGCGGCCGACGCCGTCGGCGGCGCGGTCCAGGGGTACGCGGGCCGCGACGCCCTGGCCGCCGCGGCCCGCGCCTTCCGCGGCTATGTCCTCGCCCACCCCGGGCGGTACGCCGCGACGATCGGGGTGGAGCCGTCCGGCCCCGACGATCCGGTGGCCGCCGCGGGCCGGAAGCTGCTCGGCGCGTTCACCGCGGTGCTGCGCGGCTACGCCGTCGCGGAGTCCGACGTGGACCACGCCCTGCGCACCCTGCGCAGCCTCTGCCACGGCTTCGCCACCCTCCAGTCGGCCGGAGGCTTCCGCTGGAGCGCGGACATCGACGAGAGCTTCGAGTGGCTGATCGACTTCGCCGACCGGGGCCTGCGCGCGATGTCCGCGCCCGCGCCCTGACCGCACCCGCGTGCGCCCCGCCCGCGCCGTGCGGGGCGCGGACGGGGCGGGGGGTCAGCGTTCCTCGCGGAAGAGGACGTGCCCGCCGGCCACCGGGTCGTACTTGCGCAGGACCAGCCGGTCGGGGTCGTTCAGTCGGTTCTTGCGGGTCACATAGGTGACCCCGGTGCCGGCCGTCGACTTCAGCTTGACGACCGGTCGCGTGGTGGCGCGTGCCATGAGGTGCTCCTTCCGTCCACCGCCCGAGCCGATTGACTCGAACACGTCAGACGCACCGTTCAACCATCTGGCCCCCGGCCGCATTCCCGGCCTCCGGGGCCCGCCGTCACGGCGGGATGACGCCTCGGGGCCGGTGGGCGAGGCATAGTGGCAGGAGCGGCCGCCGTCAGGTCCGTCTCCGGCCGGACCGGTCGGCCGGCCCCGCCGGAGACCTCTCCTCGGGTCGCATACCGTCGTCCCCGGTGACCGTCCAGGACGCCGGCCCACGGGCCGGGTGCCCCGAAGGAAGCGAGACATCATGACCGACCAGGCGCACGGGCTCCCAGACGTGACCTCACTCCTGCTGAGCACCGACTCCCTCGAACAGTTCCTCCAGATGCTCGCGGAGCGCGCCCTGTCCATGGCGCCCACGGCCGCCGGGACCGGGATCACCGTGGAGCGGCAGCACCGCCCGCTGACCGTGGCCAGCGCCGGCGGCATCGCCCCCGACCTGGACGAGGCCCAGTACGGACAGGACGACGGGCCCTGCCTGGAGGCGCTGCGCACGGGCCGGGAGGTCATCGTGAGCGACATGCTCGACGAGACCCGCTGGGGCCCCTACCCCGCCTACGCGGTCGCCCGCGGGACCCGGTCGTCCGCCTCGCTGCCGATCGCCCCCCACACCGACACGGCCGGCGCGCTCAACCTGTACTCGTCGACGGTGGACGGCTTCCTGGAGGCCGGCCTGGACAACCTGCGGGCGCTCGCCGCGCAGGCCACCGGGGCGATCGCGCTCGCGCAGCGGCTCTCCGACGCCCAGGAGTACGCCACCGACCTGCAGACCGCGATGGAGTCCCGCAGCGTCATCGACCAGGCGATCGGCGTGATCATGGGCCAGCAGCGCTGCGACGCCGACGAGGCGTTCAGGCTGCTGCGCATGGCCTCCCAGCGCCGCAACATCAAGCTCCGTGACCTGTGCCGGGAGATGCTCACCACCATCGGCGGCGGCCCGCCCGCGCAGGGCGCGGCGTTCCGGCCCCGGCCCTGAGACCCTCCCGGCGCCGGCCGCACAATGGAGGGATGACAGGGACGCACCACAGCACGGACCAGGCGACGCACGGACACGGCGGCGGCGAGCCGGCCGAGGACGCGGACGCCGCCCGCGTCGCGGCCGGGCTCGGCGGGCTGCTCGGACCGCTGCGCCGGGCCGTGCTGCGGGCCACCCGCAACGCCGAGGGCCTCCCCGACCTGCCGGAGGCGCAGATCGAGCTGCTGCGCGCGCTGTCCACGTCCCCCGAGGGCCTCTCCCCCGGCGCGGCGGCCGCCCTGCTGCGGGTGGCGCCGTCCACGGTCAGCAATCTGGTACGGACGATGTCCGCCGCGCGCCTGGTGGAACGCGTCCGGCCCGACCACGACCAGCGCACCGTCGTCCTCACCGCCTCCCGCGAGGCACAGGACCTGCTGCGCCGCTACGACCGGGCCAGCACCGCGGCGCTCACCCGGGTCGTCGACGCGCTGCCCCCCGCCGACCGCGCGGTGCTCGCCCGCGCCCTGCCCGCCCTGGACCGGCTGGTCGCCGAGCTGGAGGTCTCCGACCCCGCGCCGGCGCCCTGACCGGGCCCCCGGGTGGCCGACCCGCCGGTTGGGGTCCGGGCCGGACCGGGTACCTGTGAGCGATCACGGCAAGAACCGGACAGCGGGGCGAAAGGCAAGGCAAGAGTGAGTACACGACACGGCACGGCCCTGGTGACGGGCGCCTCCTCCGGCATCGGCGCGGCCTACGCGGGGCGACTGGCCGCGGCGGGCTGGGACACCGTCCTGGTCGCCCGGCGGGCGCAGCGGCTCGACGACCTCGCCGGGCGGCTGCGTGAGGAGACGGGCACGACGGTGGAGACCCTGGTGGCCGACCTCTCCGACCCCGACGACCTGACGCGGGTGGCCGAGCGGGCGGCGGGCGAGGACATCGGGTTCCTGCTCAACAACGCGGGCATCAACGGCTACGGCCCGTTCGCCGAACTGGAACCCGACCTGATGGCGAAGGTCCTCACCGTCAACGTCGTCGCCGTGACCGCGCTGACCCGGGCGGTGGTCCCGGCCATGCTGGAACGCGGGCGGGGCACCGTGGTCAACGTGGCCTCCCAGTTGGCCTTCGCCGGCTCCCTGCCGCCCGGCCCGCTGCCGCAGCGGGCGGTGTACGGCGGGACCAAGGGGTACGTCGTCACCTTCACCCGTACGCTCGCCGCCGAACTGGCCGGTTCGCCGCTGCGCGTCCAGGTGCTCTGCCCGGGGCTGACGGCCACCGAGTTCCACCGGTCGCGGGGCGAGGCGCCGGTCGCCGGACGGGAGCAGACCGTGCACGACGAGGGCGGGATGCCGGTGGACCAGGTGGTCCACGCCTCGCTGGCCGCGCTGGACGCCGGCCAGGTGGTCTGCGTACCCGGACTCGACGACCCGGCACCGGTCGAGGCCCTGGCGCAGGCCGAACTGACCCTGCGCACGACGGCGGGCCGGGGCCGGGCCTGAGGGACGAACGGCATCGGGCCCCCGTCCCCCTGCGTGAGGGACAAACGGAATCGGTGCCCCCCGTCCCCCTATGTGAGGGACGAACGGAATCGGCGCCCCCGGCCCCCGGCGGGTCGGCTTCGGACAGTCGTCGCGTCGGCCGGGCGCGGTCACCCCGTGCCATGGCGGCGCGGCCCGGTGGTGCCGGCGGGGTTCCGGTGCCCCCGCGTGGCGGCGACGGACCGCCGCCGTGCCCCGGACCGCGCCGGACGGCCCGCCGGAGGGGCGGGCGGGGCTCGGCGGACCCGCGCACCGGCCCGGCCGGGCGCGGCCGAACGGCCGGAAATACCGGTTCCGACCGCCGCGCGGTGCCCTACTCTGGGGGCGGCGACCGCAGGGCCGGATGCTTCGGCATCCGACCGCGTGTCGCTTTGCTGACCCCTGGCCCCCGGGTCGTGCCATGACCGACCAAGAGCGGCCGGAGTCCTTACGCCGACGACCACTCCGGCCATGTCCTCGCCTGTGCGCGCCTGGGTCATTCCCGCGTCCTCGGGGCGCCGTGCGAGGACGACCAGTGTGAGAACACCGCCCAAGGACAGGGCCTGAGCGATGTCCTCGCGCTCGGCGGCCGGCCCTTCCCGTCCGACGGACCGGAAGGGCCGGCCCTGGCACGCCCGGGTGGCCCGAGGGGGGCGGTGGCGTGCCAGGGCCGTCGCCGGGTCGGTCACCCGCCCCGGCGACGGGACGTCAGGACGCCGCCCGCTCGCCGCGCGCGTCGTCGGGGTGGGCGAGCCCGAGGTGGTCGCGCAGGGTGGGGCCCGTGTACTCGGTGCGGAACACCCCGCGTTCCTGGAGCAGCGGGACGACCCGGTCGGCGAACCCGTCGAGGCCGCCCGGGGTGATGTGCGGGACGAGGATGAAGCCGTCGGCGGCGTCGGCCTGGACGTAGGCGTTGATGGTCTCGGCGACGGTGGCCGGGGAGCCGACGAAGGTCTGCCGGTTGCCGGTCTCGATGACCAGGTCGCGGATGGACCAGTTGTGGGCCGCGGCCAGTTCCCGCCACTCCCGGGCGGTGGCCAGCGGGTCGCGGTACATGCGGACCTGGGCCCGGCCGCGGGCGACGGTGTGCTCCCCGGGCAGCGGGTCGACGTCGGGCAGCGGCCCGTCCGGGTCGTACCCGGACAGGTCGCGGTTCCAGACGAACTCCAGGTGCTTGATGGCGGTCGCCCCGCTGACCTGCCGGCGGCGCACCTCCTTGGCGAGTTCCTCGGCCTCCGCGTCGGTGTCGCCGAGGACGAAGCTGGCGGCGGGCAGGATGAGCAGGTCGTCGGGGCGGCGGCCGTACCGGGCGAGGCGGGACTTCACGTCCGTGTAGAAGGACTGGCCGGTGTCCAGGGCGGCGTACCGGCTGAAGATGGCGTCGGCACCGGCGGCGGCGAACTCGCGGCCCTCGTCGGAGTCCCCGGCCTGGAAGATCACCGGGCGGCCCTGGGGGCTGCGCGGCACGTTGAACCGGCCGTGGATGTCGAAGTGCTGCCCCCGGTGGACGAAGGCGCCGGCCCCGGCGTCGCGCAGGAAGACACCGGCGGCCTGGTCGGCGACGAGGTCGTCGTCCCGCCAGGAGTCGAAGAGTTCGTTGGCCGTGGCGAGGAACTCCTTCGCCCGGGAGTAGCGCTCCTCCTGCGGCAGGAAGCCGCCCCGGCGGAAGTTCTCCCCGGTGAAGGCGTCCCAGGAGGTGACGACGTTCCAGGCGGCGCGGCCGCCGGAGAGGTGGTCGAGGCTGGCGAACTGGCGGGCCACCTCGTAGGGCTCGTTGAAGGTGGAGTTGATGGTGCCGGTCAGGCCGAGGTGGTCGGTGACGGCGGCGAGCGCGGCGAGGACGGTGAAGGTGTCGGGGCGGCCGACGACGTCCAGGTCGTAGATCTTGCCGCCCTGTTCGCGCAGCCGGAGGCCCTCGGCGAGGAAGAGGAAGTCGAACTTGGCGCGTTCGGCGGTGCGGGCGAAGTGGGCGAAGGAGGCGAACTCGATGTGGCTGCCGGCCTCCGGGTCGCTCCAGACGGTGGTGTTGTTGACGCCGGGAAAGTGGGCGGCCAGGTGGATCTGCTTCTGCGGCTTGGTCATGGTGTCGTGGGCTCCTCGGCTCAGGCCGCGGCGTAGCGGTTGGCGGGGCGGGGCAGTCCGAGCAGGCCGCGCAGGGTGTCGGCCTCGTAGGCGCGGCGGAAGGCGCCGCGGCGCTGGAGTTCGGGGACCAGGCCCCGGGTGATGGCGGGCAGGTCGTACCCGGCGACGGCGGGCCGCAGCCGGAACCCGGTGAGCCCGGCCGACTGCAACTCCTGGAGCAGGTCGGCGAGTTGGGCGGGGGTGCCGGTGAAGACACGGGCGTCGCTGGTGTACTCCTCGCCCGCCAGGGTGTCGAGCCGGTCGCGGCGGGCGGCCGCCTCGGCGGGGTCGTCGTCGAGGTGGACCACGAGGTCGGCGAAGACGTGCAGCGGTTCCCCGGCGCGTCCGGCGGCCGACTGCTCGGCGCGGATCTCGGCGATGATCGCGCGGGCCTGGCCGGTGTCGTGCGGGGTGACGTAGCCGACGTCGGCGGCGCGGGCCACCAGGCGGTAGGGCACGGTGTCGTGGGCGAGGGCGGTGACCGGCGGCTGGCCCTGCGGGGGGCGCGGGGTGATGGAAGGGCCCCTGACGCTGAAGTACCGGCCCTCGAAGTCGATGTAGTGCAGCTTGTCGCGGTCGATGAACCGGCCGGTGGCGACGTCCCGGATCTCGGCGTCGTCCTCCCAACTGTCCCACAGGCGCCGTACGACCTCCACGTGGTCGGCGGCCTCGTCGAACAGGTCGGTCACCACCTCCCGGGCGGCCGGATCGTCGTAGGCGGCGATCCTGGGCAGGGTGCGGCGGCCGAAGTGGGCGGCCTCGTTGGGCCGGGCGGTGATCTGGACGCGCAGTCCCGCACGGCCGGTGCTCACATAGTCGAGGGTGGCGATGGCCTTGGAGATATGGAACGGCTCCGTGTGCGTGGCCACCACGGTCGGGACCAGCCCTATGTGCCGGGTCAGGGGTGCGACACGGGCGGCGATCAGGACCGCGTCGAGCCGGCCGCGGACCTGGTCACGGCGGTCGTCCGGGTCCAGGAAGTGCGAGGACTGGGGGCCGAGGCCGTCCTCGATGGTGACGAAGTCGAGCAGGCCGCGCTCGGCCTCGGCGATCAGGTCGGCCCAGTAGGCGGCGGTGAACAGTTCACGGGGCCGGGCGACCGGCTCCCGCCATGAGGCGGGGTGCCAGCCGGTGCCGTCCAGCGCGACGGCGAGGTGCAGCGGGGCAAGGGGAGTCGAGGGCACGGGGACGCCTTCCTGGAGGTCCGGGAGAAGCCTTCGGCAGATCCATGCGGATCCATGCGGATCCACGAGGGAAGCGCCGGCCCTCGCGCGGGCACAGCGGAGGCGCGCGTGCGGAGCCGGCGGAGCGCCCGGACGGGGGTCCGGGCGGGGGTGTCAGGAGCGACAGAGCGCGCCGGCCACGCGCTGGAGGTCGATGTGGGGCCGGGAGTACAGGTGCACCACGTGGGCTGTCCGGGCCACGTCGGTCACCTCCCTCGTCAGGGCGCGGGGCGCGCCTCGCACATCTCGTCGTGAGTCCCAACGCCCGGCCCCCGCCCCGTGTTCCCGCCCCGCGGATCTTCGGCGCCCCGGTCGCTTTTGACTTCTGTCGCATGTTCGTTCATATTTCTGCCCATGTCGTCCGTCCACGCCACCGCACGCGCCGCCTTCGAGCTGGCGCTGATCGGCGTGACCCCGCTCTGCGTGGCCGACATTCTCTGTCGCTGACGTCCGCCTCCGGCGCGCACGTCGCGTTGCCCGACCTTTCCTGGCCTCCTCCGGTCCCCCTCCCCGCACGCCATCGGCGTACCCGGGGGGTGTCCGGCGGCCGTCACGAGCGCGCCGGGGCGGACTCCGCCGCACCGTTGCCCCCGTGCCACCGCCGCCCGCGAAGCGAGGCGGCTCCTTTCGAGAGGTCGTTCCCCGATGTTCCACTCGTCCCGCAGAACGCGCCGCGCCGCCGCCGCGTTGACCGTCAGCCTGATCGTGACGGCCGGTGCGGCCGCCTGCGGGCCGGAGGACAACGATGCCACCTCCGGTGGCGCGGACGCCGAACCCCACAAGGGCGGCACCCTCACCGTCCTCAACGCCGATCCGCAGCAGGACTTCGACCCGGCCCGGCTCTACACCTCCGGCGGCGGCAACGTGCCCTCCCTGGTCTTCCGCACCCTGACCACCCGCAACCGGGAGAACGGGGCCGAGGGCGCCGAGGTGGTGCCCGACCTCGCCACCGACACCGGCCGTCCCAGCAAGGACGCCACCGTGTGGACGTACACCCTGAAGGAAGGGCTGAAGTACGAGGACGGCACCGCGATCACCTCCGCCGACATCAAGTACGGCATCGAGCGGTCCTTCGCCCCCGAACTGTCCGGCGGCGCACCGTACCTGCGGGACTGGCTGATCGGCGGCGCCGACTACCAGGGGCCCTACAAGGACAAGGGCGAGGGGCTCGACTCGATCGAGACGCCGGACGAGCGCACCATCGTCTTCCATCTGAACAAGCCCGAGGGCGAGTTCCCCTACCTGGCCACCCAGACCCAGTTCGCGCCGGTGCCCAAGTCCGCCGACAAGGGCACCAAGTACGAGGAACACCCCGTCTCCTCGGGCCCGTACAAGGTGGTGGAGAACCAGAACGACGGCGAGCGGCTGGTCCTGGAGCGCAACCCGCACTGGTCGGCGAAGACGGACGCCGAACGCAAGGCGTACCCGGACCGGATCGACGTCCGCTCGGGCCTGGACTCCTCGGTCGTCAACCAGCGGCTGTCCGCCTCCCAGGGCGCCGACGCCGCCGCCGTCACCACCGACACCAACCTCGGCCCGGCCGAACTCGCCCAGGTCAGCGGCGACAAGGAACTCGCCTCCCGGGTCGGCACCGGCCACTTCGGCTACACCAACTACCTCGCCTTCAACCCCAAGGTGAAGCCCTTCGACGACCCGAAGGTGCGCCAGGCCATCGCGTACGCCGTGGACCGCAGCTCGGTGATCAACGCGGCGGGCGGCTCGTCGCTGGCCGAGCCGGCCACCACCTACCTGCCGAACCAGAAGTCCTTCGGGTACACGCCCTACGACCACTTCCCGGCCGGTGACTCCGGGAACCCGGCCAAGGCCAGGGAGCTGCTGAAGGAGGCGGGTCACCCCGACGGGCTGACCATCACCCTCACCCACTCCAACGCCAAGGACTTCGAGACCGGCCCGGAGATCGCCACCGCCGTCCAGGACGCGCTGAAGAAGGCCGGGATCACCGTGAAGCTGGAGGGCCTGGAGGACAACGACTACTCCGACACCGTCCACGACGTGAAGACCGAGCCCGGGTTCTTCCTGGCGCACTGGGGCGCCGACTGGCCGTCCGGCGGCCCGTTCCTCGCCCCGATCTTCGACGGCCGGCAGATCGTGAAGGACGGCGCCAACTTCAACACCGGCTTCCTGAACGACACGTCGGTCAACGACGAGATCGACGCCATCAACAAGCTCACCGACCTGGACGCCGCGGCGAAGCGGTGGGGCGCCCTGGACAAGAAGATCGGCGAGCGGGCGCTGACCGTGCCGCTGTTCCACCCCGTCTACAAGCGGCTGTACGGCAAGGACATCAAGAACGTCGTGATCAGCGACTGGACCGGTGTGCTGGACATCTCCCAGGTCGCGGTGAAGTAGTTCGATGAGTGAGGCCCAAGTGGTCTCCGAGGTCGCGGAGGCGGGCACCGGCCTGGTGCTCGCCCCCGCCTCGGGGGCCCGTCAGTTCTGGCGGCGGCTGCGCGCGCAGCGGGCCGCTCTCGTCGCGGCCGGTGCCGTCGCGCTGCTCGTCCTGGTCGCGCTCGCCGCTCCGCTGCTCACCGCGCTGGAGGGGCAGAGCCCGACCACGTACCACCCCGGCCTGGTCGACTCGGCGCGCGGCGGGGTCCCCGTCGGCGCGCTCGGCGGCATCGGCGCCGACCACTGGCTCGGCGTCGAACCGCAGACCGGCCGCGACCTGTTCGCGCGGCTGGTGTACGGCGCCCGGGTCTCCCTCGGCGTGGCGCTCGCCGCGACCCTGGTCCAGGTCGGCCTCGGGGTCCTGATCGGCATCGCCGCCGGGCTCGGCAACCGGTGGGTCGACCAGGCCCTGAGCCGGTTCACGGACGTGGTGGTGGCGCTGCCGCTGATGGTGATGTCGCTGGCGCTGCTGGCCGTGGTGCCGGCCGGGTTCCCGCGTCCGGTGCTGGTCGCGAGCGTGATCGGGCTGATCGGCTGGGGCTCCATCGCCAGGATCGTCCGCGCGTCGACGCTGGCCCTCAAGCAGCTCGACCATGTGGCCGCCGCCCGGCTCAGCGGCTGGGGCTCCTGGCGGATCGCCCGCCGTGAGCTGCTGCCCGCGCTGGGCGCGCCGGTCATCACCTACGCCGCGCTGCTGGTCCCGGTGAACATCTCCGCCGAGGCCGCGCTGAGCTTCCTCGGCGCCGGGGTGAAGCCGCCGACCCCGTCCTGGGGGCAGATGCTGACCTCGGCCAACGTCTGGTACCAGGCGGCGCCGCAGTATCTGCTGCTGCCCGCCGGGCTGCTGTTCGTCACCGTGCTGGCGCTCACCGTCCTCGGCGACGGGGTGCGCCGCGCCCTCGACCCGCGCGCCGCCTCCCGGCTGGGTGTCGGCACCGGCCGCCGCAAGGAGGCACGCGCGTGAGCGTCCCGCACGGCTTCCTCGGCTTCGCCCTGCGCCGCGCCCTCGGCGCGCTGGTCACCCTGCTGGCCATCTCGGTCCTGGTGTACCTGGTCTTCTACGCCGCTCCCGGCGACGTCGCCCAGATCACCTGCGGCCCGCGCTGCTCCCCCGCCCAGGTCCAGCAGGTCGCGCAGCAACTGCGGCTCGACGACCCGCTGTACGTGCGGTACCTGCACTTCCTGCAGGGCCTGTTCGCCGGCCACGACTACTCCACCGGCACCTCGGCCGAGCACTGCCCGGCACCGTGCCTGGGCCTGTCGTACCAGAGCGACCAGCAGGTCACCCGGCTCATCCTGGCCAAGCTGCCGGTCACCGCGTCGCTGGCGCTCGGCGCGATGGCGCTGTGGCTGCTGCTCGGGGTGAGCGCCGGTGTCCTCGCGGTGTGGCGGCGCGGGCGCCTGGAGGAGCGGGTGCTCACCGGGATCACCCTGGCCGGCTGGGCCACGCCGGTGTTCGTCATCGGGCTGCTGCTGATGGTCCTGGTCTGCGGCCAGTTGCGGTGGCTGCCCTTCCCGCAGTACGTGCCGTTCACCGACGATCCGGAGCAGTGGGCGTGGAACCTGCTGCTGCCGTGGCTGTCGCTGGCCCTGATCGAGGCCGCCAAGTACGCGCGGCTGACCCGGGCGGCGATGCTGGAGACCCTCGCCGAGGACCATGTGCGCACCTTCCGCGCCTACGGCGTCGGGGAGCGGGCCATCGTCCGGCGGCACGCGCTGCGGGGTGCGGTGGGTCCGCTGATCGCGCTGAACGCCAACGACCTGGGGTCGCTGTTCGGCGGGGCGGTGCTCACCGAGTCGCTGTTCGGACTGCCCGGGATCGGGCGGGAACTCGTGCACGCCGTGAACGTCGTCGACCTGCCGGTCGTCGTCGGCATGGTCCTGCTGACCGGGTTCTTCGTGGTGCTCGCCAGTGCCGTCGCGGACGTGCTGTACGCGGTGGCCGACCGGAGGACGGTGCTGTCATGAGTCTGGTCGAGGTCGACGGGCTGTCGGTCTCCTTCGGTGCCGTGCGCGCGGTGGAGGACCTCTCCCTGCGGCTGGCCAAGGGGGCCGCGCTCGGCCTGGTCGGCGAGTCCGGTTCGGGCAAGTCCACGGTGGCGGCGGCGCTGCTCGGGCTGCACCGGGGCACCGGCGCCGAGGTGACCGGCACGGTCCGGGTCGCCGGGACCGACGTCGGCACCGCCTCCGAGGCGGAACTGCGGGCGCTGCGCGGCGGGACGGCGGCGATGGTCTTCCAGGACCCGCTGTCCTCGCTCGACCCGTACTACGCGGTCGGCGACCAGATCGCCGAGGTGTACCGGGCGCACCGCCGGGTGTCCCGGCGGGCGGCACGCGCGCGTGCCGTGCGGGTGCTGGACCGGGTGGGCATCCCGGACGCCGCCCGGCGGGCGCGGTCCCGGCCGCACGAGTTCAGCGGCGGGATGCGGCAGCGGGCGCTGATCGCGATGGCGCTGGCCTGTGAGCCCGAGCTGCTCGTGGCGGACGAGCCGACCACCGCCCTGGACGTGACCGTGCAGGCCCAGATCCTCGACCTGCTGCACACGCTGCGCGAGGAGACGGGCATGGGGCTGCTGCTGGTCACCCATGACGTGGGGGTGGCCGCGGAGAGCGTGGACGAGGTCCTCGTCATGCGGCACGGACGCGCCGTCGAGCACGGCCCGGTCGCCTCCGTGCTGGGGTCGCCGGCCCGGACGTACACCCGGCGACTGCTGAAGTCGGTGCCCCGGGTGGACGTGCCCCGCCCGCGTCCCCCGGCCGGCGCGGCACCGGGCGAGGTGGTGCTGGAGGCCGTCGGGCTGCGCCGGGTCTTCGGGCGCGGGGCGAAGGCGTTCACGGCGGTCGACGACGTGTCGGTCGAGGTGCGGCGCGGCGAGACGCTGGGCGTGGTGGGCGAGAGCGGCAGCGGCAAGACCACACTGGGCCGGATGCTGGTGGGGCTGCTGGAGCCGACGGCCGGGCAGGTCCGCCGCGACGGCGTGGCCGTCACGGGCGTCCGCCGGGACGTGCAGATGGTGTTCCAGGACCCGGTCTCCTCGCTCAACCCCCGGCGCAGCGTGGGCGAGTCGGTCGCCGACCCGCTGCGCGCCCGGGGCGAGCGGGACCCGGCGGTCCGGGCCCGGGTGACGGAACTGCTGGAGCGGGTCGGTCTGGACGCCGCGCACTACGACCGCTACCCGCACGAGTTCAGCGGGGGCCAGCGGCAGCGCGTCGGCATCGCCCGCGCGCTGGCCGCCGACCCGCGCGTGCTGGTCTGCGACGAGCCGGTCTCGGCGCTGGACGTGACCACGCAGGCCCAGGTCGTGGCGCTCCTGGACGAGCTGCGGCGCGAGCTGGGCCTGGCACTGGTGTTCATCGCCCATGACCTGGCCGTGGTCCGGCAGGTCAGCGACCGGCTGGCGGTGATGCGCGCGGGGCGCGTGGTCGAGTACGGCCCGGCCGACGGGATCTACCGCTCCCCCCGGGACCCGTACACCCGGCAGCTCCTGGCCGCCGTGCCCGCCCTCGACCCGTCCCTGGCGGCGCTGCGGCGGGCGGAGCGCCGGGAGGCGGCGGCACGCTGAGGCACGGACGGCGCGGCCCCGGCCGCCCGTGCCCCCTGCCGTGATCGGCCCGGTCCCGGTATGACTGGGTCATCGCGGCGGAGGGGACGGGTGTGATGCTGATCGGGATCGGCTTGCTCGTGGTGCTGGGCGCGCTCGCTTGGGCGGCCCGGCACCGGACCAGGTATCCGGGTGCCTGGGGCCACGCGTTCGGCCGGCGGCACCGGGACCGCAGGCGGGCCCTGGCGGCGGCGCGCGAGGGGGTCCGCGCCTGGGCGCGCAGGGTGGAGCAGGACGAGTCCTGGGCGCAGCGGGAACTGGCCGGGGCCGAGGCCGGGCGGAAGGAGCGGCTGGCCGGCGCCGAACGGCACCTCGCCGCGCTGCGCGCCCCCGGCCGCGGCGAGCGACTGGACGCGCTCGGGGAGCTCACCCTGTTCCGGCACCGGCTCGTGATCAGAACGTCCACCGGCACCCGGACGATCGGGCTGGCCGACCTGGAGGTCCGCTTCGAACCGGGGCGGCTGAACCACTCCGTGTACTGCACCGACGCCACCGGACGCGTGCACCGGGCGAAGTACCCGCACTCCCCGCCCGCCACCGACCCCAGCGAGCCCCGCTACGACGAGGACCGGGTGCGCGACTTCGCCGTGACCGTCCAGAACGCGATCGCCGAGGAGAGGTTGTTCCGCGACCGCCTCCCGGAGGAACTGGAGAGGGCCGAGGCGGAGCTGGCGAAGCTGCGGGCGGACACCGGCGCCGTCGACACGGCACGCGAACGGCTGACCCGGCTGCGCGAGCTGAACCGCCAGGACCCCCGGCGCGCGGCCGCGCGGGCCGCGCTGGAGGAGGCCCGCGAGGACTGGCGGAAGCTGACCGGGCGGCTCCCGCCGGAGTGACCGGTCAGGCGGCGAGCCGCTGCGCCGACGCCCGCACCGGGGCCTCGGGGATGCGCACCGGCGCCACCTGGGCCCGGGCCGGCGGGGCCGGGGTGCGGGCCGGGCGGACCCGGTACGTCGTCTTGGTGGGGTCCACCAGGGGCTCGCCGAGCGTGATCCGTCCCGTGTCGTACAGCCGGTCGCAGACCGCCGTCGGCAGCGCCACGTAGCACCCGCCCCGGCCGGTCCGGGCGTCGTACGGCTGCCAGTAGCCGTAGCGGCGGCGGCCACCGGCGTACACGGTGACGAAGACCGGGGTGCGCGGGTCGGCCATCAGCCGGAGCAGGCCGGTGCCTCTGGCGTCGGGCGCCGCGTCGGACGGGTACTGGGACATCGACATGATCAACCCCCCGCGACCGTGACCGTGGGCCTGCGGAACACCGGGGCGGCCGGCCGGACGGCGGCGGGCCGTCGTCGCACCGGGGTCGAGGACGGAAGTCATCAGCGGTCGCCTTTCAAGGACGGTAACTCAAGATCATCTACCCAATCCAACCAGATGTTGATCTGCTTTGCTCAACTTTCTTTGCCCCGCGTGTTGTTGAGTATGGCTTTGCATGACCATGCGAGTTGATGCATACTCTTGCTATGTCCAAGGTCCTCACCTCCCTTCCCGCCGGCGAGCGCGTCGGCATCGCCTTCTCCGGCGGCCTCGACACCTCGGTCGCGGTCGCGTGGATGCGCGACAAGGGCGCCGTCCCGTGCACCTACACCGCCGACATCGGCCAGTACGACGAACCCGACATCGCCTCGGTGCCCGGCCGCGCGAAGACTTACGGTGCCGAGGTCGCCCGCCTGGTCGACTGCCGGGCGGCGCTGGTCGAGGAGGGCCTGGCCGCGCTGGCCTGCGGCGCGTTCCACATCCGCTCGGGCGGGCGGGCCTACTTCAACACCACGCCCCTCGGCCGCGCCGTCACCGGCACCCTGCTGGTCCGGGCGATGCTCGAGGACGACGTGCAGATCTGGGGCGACGGCTCGACCTTCAAGGGCAACGACATCGAGCGGTTCTACCGCTACGGGCTGCTGGCCAACCCGCACCTGCGGATCTACAAGCCCTGGCTGGACGCGGACTTCGTGACCGAGCTGGGCGGCCGCAAGGAGATGTCGGAGTGGCTGCTCGCCCACGACCTGCCCTACCGGGACAGCGCGGAGAAGGCGTACTCCACCGACGCCAACATCTGGGGCGCCACCCACGAGGCGAAGACCCTGGAGCACCTCGACACCAGCGTGGAGACCGTCGAGCCGATCATGGGCGTGCGGTTCTGGGACCCGGAGGTGGAGATCCCCACCGAGGACGTGACCATCGGCTTCGACCAGGGCCGCCCGGTGACGATCAACGGCAAGGAGTTCGCCTCCGCCGTCGACCTGGTGATGGAGGCCAACGCCATCGGCGGCCGGCACGGCCTGGGCATGTCCGACCAGATCGAGAACCGGATCATCGAGGCCAAGAGCCGGGGCATCTACGAGGCCCCCGGCATGGCCCTGCTGCACGCCGCGTACGAGCGGCTGGTCAACGCCATCCACAACGAGGACACCCTCGCCCAGTACCACACCGAGGGCCGCCGCCTGGGCCGCCTCATGTACGAGGGCCGCTGGCTGGACCCGCAGGCGCTGATGGTGCGCGAGTCGCTCCAGCGCTGGGTCGGCGCGGCCGTCACCGGTGAGGTGACGCTGCGGCTGCGGCGCGGCGAGGACTACTCGATCCTGGACACCAGCGGCCCCGCGTTCAGCTACCACCCGGACAAGCTGTCCATGGAGCGCACCGAGGACTCGGCGTTCGGCCCGGTGGACCGGATCGGCCAGCTCACCATGCGCAACCTGGACATCGCCGACTCCCGCGCCAAGCTGGAGCAGTACGCGGGTCTCGGGCTGATCGGCACCGCGAGCCCCGCCATCGGCGCCGCCCAGGCCGCCGCGACCGGGCTGATCGGCAGCATGCCGGAGGGCGGCGCGGAGGCCATCGCCTCGCGCGGCGAGGTCTCCGGCGACGACGAGCTGCTCGACCGCGCCGCGATGGAGTCCGGCACCGACTGATCCGCCGCGCCCGTCGCCCGTACGCGTGAGCCCCGCACCGGCCCCGGTGCGGGGCTCACGCGCGTCACGGCCGGGCCCCGGCCGGTGCGCTCACCCCCGGGGCAGCACCAGTTGCGCGAGCCCGGCCGTGCCGAGCTGCAGGGCGGCGACGGCCACCAGCCCGACGCGCAGGCCCGGCAGCGAGAACCCGTCGCCGCCGCCCGCGAGCAGACCGCCGAAGAGGGCGACGGAGAGCGCGCCGCCGGTCTGCCGCAGGGCGTTGAGCAGCCCGGACGCGGTCCCCGCCCGCTCGCTGGGCACGGCGTCCATCAGCAGCGCGGTCACCGCGGGCACGGCGAGCGCCCCGCCGACGCTCAGCGGCAGCAGCAGGACCAGCACCAGCCACACCGGGGTGTGCGCGGCCAGCGGCAGCAGGGCCAGCATCGCCACGGTGAAGACCACCTGCCCGGCGACGATCACCGGCCGCCGCCCGATCCGCTCCGCGAGCCGGGGCGAGACCAGGTTGGTCACCGTCACCACCGCCGACATCGGCACGAACATCAGCCCGGCCTCGATCGCCGACATGCCGCGCACCTGCTGGCAGTACAGCCCCAGCACGAAGATCCCGCCGTAGAAGGCGGCGTTGAGGGCGAAGCCGACCGCGAGCGGCACGGCCACCCCGCGGTTGCGCAGCATGCCCAGCGGCACCATCGGCCGCGGGTGCCGGGCCTCGACCGCCCGGAAGGCGCACCCGGAGACGGCGGCGAGCGCGGCGGCGGTCAGCACCGGCCCGCTGGTCCAGCCCAGATGGCCGCCCTCGATCACCGCGAACGCCAGCCCGGCCAGGGCCAGTACGGCGGTGAGCTGGCCGCCGGGGTCCAGCGCGGCGGGCCGGCGCGGCGAGCGCTCCACCCGGACCAGCAGGAGCAGGATCGCGGCGCCCACCGGCAGGTTGAGCAGGAACACCGCCCGCCAGCCCGCCGAGTCGGTGAGCAGCCCGCCCAGCACCGGCCCGGCGGCCATCGCCACCGAGCCGCCCACCGTCCACAGCGCGATCGCGCGGGCCCGCGCCCGGGCGTCGTCGTAGGAGTGCCGGATCAGCGCCAGCGAGGCCGGCAGCACGACCGCGGCGGCGGCGCCCTGCGCGACCCGCGCGCCGACCAGCACCCCGATCCCCGGGGCGAGCGCGACAGCCGAGGGAGGCGAGGGTGAACAGGGCGACGCCCCAGCCGTAGGCGCGGCGCGCGCCGACCCGGTCGGCGAGGGCACCGGCGGAGAGCATCAGGGCCGCGAACATCAGCGTGTAGGCGTCCACCACCCACTGCAGGCCGGTCATGCCGCCGCTGAGGGAGTCCCGGATCGCGGGCAGCGCGATGTTCACCGCCGAGACGTCGATGGTGATCACCGTGAAGCCGAGCAGCGAGGCGACCAGCGCGGTGCCGCCGCGCCGCGGCACCGCCGGCCGGGCCCGCGCCGACGGCCGTCCGGGCGCGGCGGCCGGGGCCGGGGACGGGGACGAAGGGCGGTACGGCGTGCTCGGCATGGTGAACGACTCCTGTACGAGCGGTCCGGACGGGGCGCGGCGGGCGGCCCCGGCCGGTGTCCGGGCCGCGGTCCGGTGTCACGCACCCCCTGGGTCCCGGCCGGCCGGGCCGCCCGCTCCCGGCCGACTCTCCGCCTTCCGGCGGCCGGGCGGCAGACCGCGGCGTACCCGGGTGCGGTGTTCCAGGCCCTGACACGGCCCCTCACGCGCCTCCCGGGGCTGCGACAATGACGGGATGGCAGCAGCGGACGCGCGAGGCACGGAACTCGGCCGGTATCTCAAGGCCCGCAGGGCGCAGGTGCGTCCGCAGGACGTCGGTCTGCCGGCCGGCGCGGGCCTGCGCCGCACCCCCGGGCTGCGCCGCGAGGAGCTGGCCGCCCTCGCCGGGGTGAGCGTCGACTACTACATCCGGCTGGAGCGCGGCCGGGAGACCAACCCCTCCCCCGCCGTCGTGGACGCCCTCGGCCGCGCCCTGAGGCTGCGCGGCGACGCCTACGAGCGGCTGCACGAACTGGCCGAACTGGCCTCCGGGCGGCCCTCGGAGCTGCCGGCCACCCCCGACGACACCGTCCGCGACTCGGTCCTGCGGATGCTGGAGTCGGTCCGTCCGCTGCCCGCCTACGTGGTGACCCGCTACAACCGCGTCCTGGCCGCCAACCCGCCCGCCCGGCGGTTGCTGACCGGCCTGTGGGACTGGCCGGAGGAGCGGCGCAACCTCACCCGCTACCTCTTCCTGCACCCGGTCGGCCGGACGCTGTACGAGCCGTGGGAGGAGACGGTGGCCCGCTCGGTGGCCCATCTGCGCGCGGTCGCCGGCGCCGACCCGGACGACCCGGAGCTGACCGCGCTCGTCGGCGAACTGGTCCTGAAGTCACCGGAGTTCGCCACCCTCTGGGAGCGGTACGACGTCTGCGAGCGCGGCGGCGGCCAGAAGACCTTCCGGCATCCCGAGGCCGGCCTGATGACCCTGACCTACGAGGTGATGCGGCTGGCCCGGTCGGGCGGCCAGCGCATGGTCGTCTACCAGGCCGTCCCCGGCACCGCGGACGAGGAGGCCATGCTCCGCCTGGAGTCCGCCGACCCCGCGCGCCGGCAGCCGGAAGCGGCCGGCCGTCCTCGGCTCCAGGCGCTGTAGGACCACGAGGCCGTACGGTCCCGTGCGGGCGGTCGGCGCTACCCACCGCCGACCGGACCAAACGCGCCGCCCGTTCGACGCGCGCCCGGTCGGCCCTCGGTGGACAGTGGGCACATGAACCGTCATCGACGCCCGCCCCGGCGTGCCCCCTGGATCGCGGGCGGCACCGCCGCGCTGATCCTCGGCGGGGTCGGTGTGTGGGCGTTGGTGAACCAGGACGACGGCACGCCCGAACCCTCGCCGTCGTCCTCCGCCGACCTGTCCCTGCCGACCCTGGCACCGCTGCCGTCCGCGACGTCGAGCACAGCACGGCCGACACCGACCCGCACCCCGGGCACCGCGTCGCCGGGGCCCCGGACACGGACTCCCCGGCCCACGGCGACGTCCGGCACCGGCCGACCGCCCGCCCCGCCGAGCACCCGCCCGACCCGCCCCGGCACCCCGGCCACGCCGACGCCCCGTACGCCCCGTACGCCCCGGAGCACGCCGGGCACGCACACGACGGCACCGGCACGCACACCGACCGCGCGGCCGTCGACGCCGGTACGGAGCCCGAGCGCCCGCTCCTCGCCACCCGTACGGAGTCCCAGTACCCGCCCGTCGCCACCCGTACGGAGTCCGAGCACACCACCGTCGCCACCCGTACGGAGTCCGAGCACCCGCCCGTCGGCCCCCACACGCACACCGACACGCACACCGACACGCGCTGCGACACCCACAAGGACGAACCCGGTCACCCCGCCCCCGACTCTCACCCTCACCCCGCCCCCCGGCACGACGTGGTACACGTCCCCCGTCGCCGAGGCCGCCGCGCGGCGGATGGCCGCCGCCGGGGTGGTGGGCGACCCGGCGTGCGCGGTGGCCGCGTACGGGCGGCCGGACCCCGCACTGGTGCCGCCGGTGGACCGGATCGGCACCGGCGAGCAGGGCGGCTACCTCTGCCTGGTCTTCTGAGGCCCGCCCACTCCGGCCGGCGACACGGCCTCCCAGACGAAGCCGTCCGGGTCGGTGAACGGCCCGGCGGCGGAGCCGATCGCGATCCGGTGGGAGCCGGTGCCCTCGGCGGCGACACCGGCGAGCTTGGCCAGGCCGCGGCGCTTGTAGAGGGCCAGTTTGACGGTGTCCGGCCCGGAGGCGAACTCGGCGTACTTGCCGCCGAAGCTCTTGGCCACGGTGAGGCCCTGGCCGACGTAGAAGCGTTTGCTCGCGGCCACGTCCGCCACGCCGAGCAGCAGCACGATCTCGTCGACGCGCCCGGTCGCCGGGCCGGTGTCCTTCTTCGCGGACGACACGAGCTGCCAGATCGTCCCGTCGGGGTCCCGCACGACACCGCCGTAGCCCCAGAGGGACTTGGCGGCGGGCTTGAGCACCTCGGCACCGGCGGCCACGGCGGCGTCGGACAGGGCGCGCACGTCGGCCGGCTGGGAGGTGACGAGGGAGAGGGTGAACCCGCGGAAGCCGGTCGCCGGTGCCTCGGCGGTACTCAGCCCGATCCGCGGGTCCGGCCCGAAGGCGGTGGTGAGGAAGCGCCGGGCGGCCGTGGGGTCGGCCACCTCCAGGGTGACGGAGTCGATGGATGCCATGTCCGTCACGCTAGGCCGGTGCGGTGGCCGGCGCTTCTCGATTCCTGACCGGTGCGGCTAGGCGGACGCCTCGGTCAGCTTGGCCACGTCCTCGTCGGTGAGCCGCAGCTCGGCCACGCCCAGCAGGGCGGGGAGCTGCTCGACCGTGCGGGCCGAGGCGATCGGCGCGAGCACGGTGGGCTGCGCGGAGAGCCAGGCCAGGGCGACGGTGGCGAGCGGGACGGCGTGGGCGCGGGCCACCTCGTCCAGCGCGGTGAGGACCTTCTGCCCGCGGTCGGTCGCCAGGTGCCGGGCGGCGCCCTCGGAGCGGGCGCTCTCCACGGTGGCGCCGGGGCGGTACTTGCCGGTCAGGAAGCCGGAGGCCAGCGAGTAGTACGGCAGCGCGGCCAGTCCGGCCGCCCGGGCGACGTCCTGGAGCGGGCCCTCGTAGGTGTCGCGGGAGACGAGGTTGTAGTGCGGCTGGAGCGCGACGTACCGGGCGAGGCCCTCGCGTTCGGAGAACTCCAGGGACGCCCGCAGCCGCTCGGCGGAGATGTTGGAGGCGGCGATGTAGCGCACCTTGCCGGCCCGTACGAGTTCGTCGAGGGCGCCGATGATCTCCTCGACCGGCACCTCGGGCTTGTCGTAGTGGGTGTAGTACAGGTCGATGTGGTCGGTGCCGAGCCGCCGCAGCGAGGCGTCGGCCGCCGCCTTGATGGTGTCGGCGCGCAGGCCCTGGTACTCGGGGTGCTGGCTCACCTTGGTGGCGATGACGACATCGGCCCGCTTGCCCCGCTGCTTCAGCCACTTGCCGATGATCGTCTCGGACTCGCCGCCGCGGTTGCCCTCGGCCCAGGCCGAGTAGGCGTCCGCGGTGTCGATGAAGTTGCCCCCGGCCGCCGTGTAGGCGTCGAGGACCGCGAAGGACTGTGCCTCACCGGCGGTCCAGCCGAAGACGTTGCCGCCGAGCGCGAGCGGGAAGACCTCGAGATCGGAGGTGCCGAGCTTGTGCAGTGAAGTCATGCCTCCATACAACACCAGCGGCGGAAAGGTTCGTTCCCCCGGCGTGCATTTCGTCCGGAACGCGGCACGTCCCCGGCCCCTCCCCGCCGGGCGCCTCAGCCGGTGGCGCAGCGGCGCGCGAAGTCCAGCGTGCGGGCGCGGCAGGCCCCGGTGACCGGCCGTGGGTGCGGCCCGGCCAGGTGCTCCGGTTCCCCGCCGGGCAGACGGGCGGCGACGGCACCGTGCTTGCCGCGGCGAACGCGTCGGCTTCGGCTACGCCACCGTCTTACGCGCCTTCTTCCGCCACCGCACCGGCGTGACCCCCACCGGGTTCCGGTCCCTGACCAAGCCCTGACCGCACCCGGCGCCGCGTGCGCCGGGGCGGCCGGGCGGCCGACGCGGGTACGGAGTCGCCGGCGGGCCCGGGCGGGACGACGCGCGGTACGTCCGTCGCGTCAGCGCGGCGCCGTGCATCGGACGGGCGGCAAGAAGTCCCGTCGCCCGTGTTGACTCCGTGTCTTACGGGACGCACATTACTAGTCGGTGTTACCTCGCGGTAACGCCGTCGGCTGCTCCGTCCGAGCCGCCCGCGTCTCGTGACGCCCTCCCGTACCACCGCACGCCCCGGCGGGCCGTCTCCCCCTGCCCGCACGCCCGTGTCCCGCCCGACCACCGAGAAGAGGCAGCACATGCGGAAGCACACCGCCCTGCGTGTCATGACCGCGACAGCAGCGACGGCGGGGGCCCTGTCCCTCGGCCTCGCCGGCCCCGCCGCCCACGCGAGCACACCGCTCGACTACGTCGCCCTCGGCGACAGCTACAGCGCCGGTTCCGGGGTGCTGCCCGTGGACCTGTCCAACCTGCTGTGTCTGCGTTCCACCGCCAACTACCCGCACGTCATAGCCGCCAGAACCGGCGCCCGCCTGAACGACGTCACCTGCGGCGCCGCCCAGACCAAGGACTTCACCGAGGCCCAGTACCCGGGCGTCCCCCCGCAGATCAACGCGCTGAAGGCGGACACCGACCTGGTGACACTGACCATCGGTGGCAACGACAACAACACCTTCATCAACGCCGTGACGGCCTGCGGCAGCGCGGGCCTGCTCACCGGCGGCAAGGGCAGCCCCTGCAAGGACAAGCACGGCAGCACCTTCACCGACCAGATCGACACCAACACCTACCCCGCGCTCAAGGCCGCCCTGCGCGAGGTCCGCGCCAAGGCGCCCGGCGCCCGGGTGGCCGCCCTGGGCTACCCCTGGATCACGCCCGCCGCCGCCGACCCGTCCTGCTTCGTCAAACTGCCCCTCGCCGCCGGGGACATCCCCTATCTGCGCGACATCCAGGCCCACCTCAACGCCGCCGTGCAGCGCGCCGCCGAGGAGACCGGCGCCGTCTACGTGGACCTCTCCGCGGTGTCCGAGGGACACGACGCCTGCGCGGACCGGGGCACCCGGTGGATCGAGCCGCTCCTGTTCTCCGACAGCCTCGTCCCGGTCCACCCCAACGCCCTCGGCGAGCGGCGCATGGCGGAGCACACCATGGCCGTCCTCGGACTCGACTGACCCGGTTCGGCGCCATTTCGGCCGGCACCGGAACCGAGGCCGCACCGGAACGATCCGGAACCGCGCAAGCGCCTTGCCCACGCGGTTCCGACCGGTCATCGCCGTTCAGCCGTGATCCCTCGACGCTCTGCCAGGTGAGATCCGGGCGGTCGGGGGGAAGAAGATGCGGCAGCGGAGGGAGGCGGCGTTGAACGGTGACGAGTTCGGTCTGGGAGACGTCCTGGTGGAGGCCGGGTCGGCGTCGCCCGTGGAGTCGGTCGATGTCGTGGCACGCCATCTGCAGAAGCGCTTCGGCGCGATGTGCGTGTCCTTCCTCTTCGTCGACCTCATCGGGGAGGAACTGGTCCGGATCACCACGGCCGACGGCCCGCAGCGGGACCATCCGGAACGGATCGAACTGCGCGGCAGTGTCTACGAGAAGGTGCTCAGATCCCAGCGGCTGCGGGTGGAACCGGACGCCGAGGGCGGCTTCCTCGCCATCGCGCCGGTCACCAACCGCGGCGACTGCGTCGGTGTGCTGGAGATGACCCTCCCGCACACCGGCCGGAGCGTGCTGCGGGAGGTGAACCGGGCGGCTCTGGCCCTGGCGTACATCATCGTGACCGACCGGCGCTTCACCGACCTGTACCACTGGGGCCGGCGGACCACGCCGACCAGCCTCGCCGCCGAGATACAGCACCACCTGCTGCCCTCCGCGTCGTGCTGCGAGGCACCGCAGTTCTCCCTCGCGGGCGGCCTGGTGCCGGCCGACGACATCGGCGGCGACACCTACGACTACGCCCTGGACCGGGACACCCTGCACCTGTCCATCACGGACGCCATGGGCCACGACACCGACTCCGCGCTGCTGGCCACCCTGCTGCTCGGCGCCCTGCGGGGGGCACGCCGCGCCGGGTGCGACATCGCGGAACAGGCCCGCCGGGCGCACCAGGCGCTCATCGAACACCACCGGGGCTTCGCCACCGGCCAGTTGCTCCGCGTCCACCTCGACACCGGTGTCGTCCAGCTCGTCAACGCCGGTCATCCGCGGCCCCTGCTGATGCGCGACGGCACGGTCGAAGAAGTGAGACTGCGCGCCAACCTGCCCTTCGGTGTGCCGGTCCCGCCCGCCTTGTCATACACCGTCCAGACCCTGCGGCTGCGGCCGGGCGACCGGCTGCTGCTGCTCACCGACGGGATGCAGGACCGGGCCGCCGCCAAGGTCGACCTGGCCGCGCTGACCCGCGACTCCCGCTCGCTGCACCCCCGGGAGACCGTACGGACGCTGGTGAGCGCGGTGCACGAGGCGTGCCGGGGACGGCTCAGGGACGACGCCACCGTGCTCTGCCTGGACTGGCGCGGCACCCGGCCGGGCGGCCCGGCGCGCCCGCTGGACCGCGACGACGATGATCCCTGGCCGGTTCCGGGCCCGCGGGGCGGGACCAGGTGACCGGCCGTTGTCCGGTCCCGGTGCGCGCACTACCGTGCCGGGGATGGATCTCTTCTCGCATTCCTGGTCGGCGCTGCGCGCGGCGGTGGCCGGCCTCCCGGACGAGGACTTCGCCAAGCCGTCCGGCTGCACCGGGTGGCTGGTGCGGGACCTGGTGTGCCACCTCGTCGTCGACGCCCAGGACGTACTGATCACGCTGGTCACCCCGGCCACGGCGGAACCCACCCGGGACGCGGTGACCTACTGGGAGGTCGGCACCACCCCGCCCACCGGCGACGACCCGCTCGACGCGCTGACCGTCCGGCTGGCCGCCGCGTACCAGGAGCCGTGGCTGCTGAGGTTCCACCTGGACGACGTGGGGTCCGCCGCCGGCCGGGCCGCCGAGCTCGCCGACCCGCACCTGCGGGTGAGCACCCGCGACCAGGTCCTCACCGCGGGCGACTACCTCTCGGCGTACGTCCTGGAGTGGACCCTGCACCACCTGGACCTGGTCGCCCACCTGCCGGACCGGGCGGGACCGCCCGCGGCGGGGCTGGCCCGGTCCCGGGAGATGCTGGAGCGGCGCACCGGTACGGTGTTCCCCGCGTCGTTCACCGACCGCGACGCGCTGCTCGTCGGCACCGGCCGGCGCGCCCCGACCGGTGCGGAACGGGCCGCGCTGGGCGGGATCGCGGGGAGGCTGCCGTTCGTGATCGGGTGAGCGGCCGCGGAGGCGAGGGCCGGGCGCCCCGGCCGTGACCGTACGGGATAATGCCCGTATGCGGATCTCAGCCAGGGCGGACTACGCGGTACGTGCCGCGCTGCAACTCGCCGCGTCAGGACACGACGGACCGGTGAAGGCCGAGGCGATCGCCGAAGCCCAGGACATTCCGCACAAGTTCCTCGAAGGCATCCTGAACGACATGCGGCGCGGCGGCCTGGTCGTCAGCCAGCGCGGCGGCAACGGCGGCTACCGGCTGGCCCGGCCCGCCGAGTCCGTGAGCATCGCCGATGTCATCCGCGTGGTGGACGGCCCGCTGGTGTCGGTGCGCGGGGTGCGCCCGCCGGAACTGTCCTACGCGGGCCCCGCCGAATCGTTGCTGCCGCTGTGGATCGCGCTGCGGTCCAATGTGCGGGAAATCCTCGAAGGCGTGTCGCTCGCCGACGTGGCCGCCGCCCGGCTGCCCGCCGGAGTCATGGCGCTGACGGACGTCCCGGGGGCCTGGACCAACCCCTGATCTCACTCCCTGAGACACAGGTGCCCACTATGCGGAACACCCCTTGGGGATGCCGTCGCCTTCTGCCACGATCCCTATCAACCCGGTGGGGAAACTAGGGATCACCGGCCGTTTTTCGTCGAGCAGGGGGGGATCATGGTGCCGTTCGGCCGTGCCGGCAGACCGCTGCCGATGCTCACCTCCCGCCGGCACATCGATCTGCTGCGCACGTCCAGCTCCTGCTGTCGCCCCGTCCGCCCGCGCGTCTGAGACCCGCGGCACCGGCGGGGCCCCCGCGCCCCGGTCCGTCCCCGGCGGCCCGTCACCGTGCCCGCCGCCACCGGCCTCCCGGCGCCCGCACGCACCCCCCACGCACCGAGAAGCACTCCGCAGCCCTTCCGTCGAAAGGACACCTGTCGTGTCTGCCGCCAGACCGCTCACCCTGCGCACCCTCGCCGCCATAGCGGCGCTTCCCCTTCTGCTGACGGCCTGCGGCTACGGCTCCGAGTCCGACGACGACGACCAGCAGAGCAAGGTCGCCGCCGGTGCCGAGAAGCTCTCCGCCGATGAGGTGCGCATCGGCTATTTCCCGAACCTCACCCACGCCACCGCGCTGGTCGGCGTCCAGGAGGGCCTGTTCCAGAAGGAACTCGGCGGGACCACGATCAAGCCGTCGACCTTCAACGCCGGCCCGTCCGAGATCGAGGCGCTCAACTCCGGCTCCATCGACATCGGCTGGATCGGCCCGTCCCCGGCGATCAACGGCTACACCAAGTCCGAGGGCAAGAACCTGCGGATCATCGGCGGTTCGGCCTCCGGCGGCGTGAAGCTGGTGGTGAACCCGGAGAAGATCAAGTCCCTGAAGGACGTCAAGGGCAAGAAGATCGCCACCCCGCAGCTCGGCAACACCCAGGACGTGGCGTTCCTCAACTGGATCGCCGAGCAGGGCTGGAAGGTCGACGCGGAGAGCGGCAAGGGCGACGTCTCCGTGGTGCGCAGCGACAACAAGGTCACCCCGGACGCCTACAAGTCGGGCTCCGTCGACGGCGCCTGGGTGCCGGAGCCGACCGCGTCCAAGCTGGTCGCCGACGGCGCGAAGGTGCTGCTCGACGAGGCCGACCTGTGGCCGGACAAGAAGTTCGTGATCACCAACATCATCGTGTCGCAGAAGTTCCTCAAAGAGCACCCCGACGTCGTCGAGGCGGTGCTGCGCGGCTCGGTGAAGACCAACAAGTGGATCAACGCCGACCCGGACCGGGCCAAGGCGTCCGCCAACAAGGCGCTGGAGAAGCTCTCCGGCAAGGCGCTGCCCGCCGAGGTCCTGGACCCGGCCTGGAAGTCCGTCCAGTTCCTGGACGACCCGCTGGCCTCCACCCTCGACACCGAGGCCGAGCACGCGGTGCAGGCCGGTCTGCTGGAGAAGCCGAACCTGAAGGGCATCTACGACCTCGCCCCGCTCAACAAGGTCCTCAAGGCCGAGGGCGAGCCCGCGGTCGACGACGCCGGCCTCGGCGTCCGGTGACGGCGGACCGGAACGAGTGAGGCACCCAGGAGGTGACGACCATGACCACCACGACCGCCGAGTCCGCGGGGGACACCACGGCCGTGACGCACGCCGCCCGAGTGGCGCACGTGTCGAAGTCCTTCCCCGTCCCGGGGGCGCCGGGCGGACAGCAGCTCGTGCTGGACGACATCACCCTCGATGTGGCACCGGGTGAGTTCGTCACCCTCCTGGGGGCGTCCGGGTGCGGCAAGTCCACGCTGCTCAACCTGGTGGCGGGGCTGGACGCCCCGTCCGCCGGCACCATCGGCACCGCCGGCCGGCCCGCGCTGATGTTCCAGGAACACGCCCTGTTCCCCTGGCTGACGGCCGGCCGGAACATCGAACTCGCCCTGAGGCTGCGCGGGGTGCCCAAGGCCGAGCGCCGGGGCGAGGCCGAGCGGCTGCTGGAACTGGTCCGGCTGAAGGACGCGCACGGCAAGCGGGTGCACGAACTCTCCGGCGGTATGCGCCAGCGCGTGGCGCTCGCCCGGGCGCTGGCCCAGGACAGCAGGCTGCTGCTGATGGACGAGCCGTTCGCCGCGCTCGACGCCATCACCCGGGACGTGCTGCACGACGAACTGACCCGGATCTGGCAGGAGACCGGAGTGTCGGTGCTGTTCGTCACGCACAACGTGCGCGAGGCGGTGAAGCTGGCCCAGCGGGTGGTGCTGCTGTCCTCCCGGCCCGGCCGGATCGCCCGCACCTGGACGGTCGGCATCCCGCAGCCCCGCCGGATCGAGGACTCCGCGGTCGCCGAACTGTCCGCCGAGATCACCGAGGAACTACGGGGGGAGATCCGCCGCCATGGCCGGGACTGAGAGCACCACCACGCCGCCCAAGGCGGACGTACCGGACCTCGCGGGCCTTGAGGCCGGGCTCGACGCGCTGGACACCGTACCCGCCGGCCGGCGCACGCCGCTGCGCGAGACGCTGGCCCGCAAGGTGCTGCCGCCGGTCAGCGCGGTCGCGCTGGTCCTGGTGGTCTGGCAGGTGCTGGTGTGGGCCCGGGTCGCGCCGGAGTACAAGCTGCCCTCGCCGTCCGCGGTGTGGGACGAGCTGTCCACGGCGTGGCTGGAGGGCACCCTGCTCGACTATGTGTGGACCTCCGTCTCGCGGGGTCTGCTGGGCTTCCTGCTGGCCCTGGTCATCGGCACGCCGCTCGGTCTGCTGGTCGCCCGGGTGCGGTTCGTGCGGGCGGCCATCGGACCGATCCTGTCCGGGCTCCAGTCGCTGCCGTCGGTGGCCTGGGTGCCGCCCGCGGTGATCTGGCTGGGCCTGAACGACCGGATGATGTACGCGGTGATCCTGCTCGGGGCGGTGCCGTCGATCGCCAACGGCCTGGTGTCCGGCATCGACCAGATCCCGCCGCTGTTCCTGCGCGCGGGACGGACCCTGGGGGCGACCGGGCTGCGCGAGTCCTGGCACATCGTGCTGCCGGGCGCGCTGCCCGGGTACCTCGCGGGGCTCAAGCAGGGCTGGGCGTTCTCCTGGCGGTCGCTGATGGCCGCCGAGATCATCGCCTCCTCGCCCGATCTGGGCGTCGGCCTGGGGCAGTTGCTGGAGAACGGGCGCAACAACTCCAGCATGGCGCAGGTGTTCTTGGCGATCCTGCTGATCCTGATCGTGGGCATCGCCATCGACCTGCTGATCTTCAGCCCGCTGGAGCGGCGGGTGCTGCGCGGCCGGGGACTGCTGGTCAGCCGCTGACCGCACCCGCGTCCCGTTCCCGGGGAAGGCACCGGCCGCGCGGCCGGTGCCTTCCCCGTACGTGTGTGTCATACGGCGTCGGCCGGCACCCCGTCGGGTGCGCGCACGCCCCAGTCCAGGATGCGGACCGCCGCTCCGGCCGCCTCCAGGCCCCGGCACTGGGCGTGGTGGCGGCGGGCGATGGCGTCCGTGTCGAGGTGGGCGGCGAAGGCGGGGTGCGCGGCCAGGCGGCGCGCGTAGGCCCACAGGCGCGGGTGGTCGGCGATCCGGTGGACGGCGGCGGCGTCCAGGTGCCAGCGGTGCACGGTGTCCAGTTGCACCAGCGTCACCCACAGCTCCACGTCGGCGGCGGTGATCGAGTCGCCCAGCAGGAAGTCCCGGGCGGCGAGCCGCCACTCCAGGGAGCCGAGGACGCGCAGCAGGCCGGCCAGGGCGCGGGCGCGCTCCTCGGGGTCGGTGTCGGCCGCTCCGGCGGTCTGCGCGGCGGCGGTGACGCCCTGCGCGCACAGGTGCCGTACGGCGTCGATCTCGGCCTCGGTGCCGCGCGGGTACAGCGCGGGTCCGCCGGTGCCGAAGTGCTCCGCCAGGTCGCGTGCGATGTCCGGGGCGTGGGTGCTGACGATCCGTCCGGTCCAGTCGTCGCTCAGCACGGGGGCGGCGGCCGGTCCGGGGTAGCGGTGGGAGCTGGCCTCGTACAGGGGGCGCAGGACGGAGTGGCCGCCGTCCGGCTCGTCGGGCACGTCGGGCAGGAGGGTCAGCGGCAGGGCGTCGTCGAGGCCGAGCAGGCGGTGGGTGATGGCGATGCCCAGACAGTGCGGGCAGGACAGGGACAGGTGGAGGCGGTAGCGGTGCGGCACGGCGTAGTGGCCGCTGCGGGCGTCGCGGCCGATCCGGCCCCGGAACGGCGGCAGGGCGTCTGACGGGGGCGTGGCTGGCATGTCTCTCCCTGAAGGACGGTCGGGTGGGTGGCGGGCGCGCGGCGGCGTCGGCGCGGCCCCGGGGGCGGCGAGGAGGCGGCGCCGGTCTCCCGGCACCCCGCGTTTTCCTACCGGTTCACTAGGGATACTGACCGAGTGTCGATCAGCCGTCCCGGACCGTCAAGGGTGCGGCCGGATGCCGTCAGGCGGGGAGCGCGAAGGGCGGGTGGGCGCCGCTGAGGAAGTAGTCGCCGACCTCGCGCAGGCCGTGGGCGACGGGGTGGGAGAGGGTGTGGGTCCGGGCGTTGCGCCAGAAGCGGTCGAAGCCGTGGCGGGAGGAGGCGGCGCCGGGGCCGATGACGTCCAGGGTGCGGGTGGTGACGTCGTGGACGGCGCGGGCGGCGGCGGCCTCGGCCGCGGCGGCGAGCACGGAGATCTCGGCGCACTCGTCATCGGTGAGGTCCTCGCCCCGGGCGAGGCCGTCGTCGAGGGCGGCGGCGGCCTGGTCGGCGAGGGCGGAGGCGGCGCGGGCGTCGACGGTGAGTTCGCCGTAGGTGACGAGCACATGGGGGTCCTGGGCCAGGCCGCCCTGCCAGACGGGGACGCCGACCCGGCCGAGGTACGTGCCGTACTCGCCGGCCAGGGTGTGCTCCCGGGCCCGGGTGTACTCGCGGGCCTCGGCGAGGACGCCCTCGGCGATGCCGAGGCAGAGCTGGGCGGAGACCAGGCGTCCGGTGGCGGCGGCCAGCCCGGCGAACGGCGGCTGGGCGCCCTCGTCGGCGGAGAGCGAGCCGAGCACGGCGTCCTCGGCGACCGGTACGGCGTCGAAGTCGACGCTGCAGTTGCCGGACAGGCGCTGCCCGAAGGCGTCCCCGTCGTCGCCGCCGACCACGCCCGGGTGGGCGGGGTCGACGAGGACGGCCAGGGGTTCGCCGGTGTCGGAGCGGGCGGCGCGGACCGCGAGCCGGTCGGCGACCCGGGCGCCGCCGACGCCGCCCTGACGGCCGTTCAGCAGGAAGCCGCCCCCGGCGGCCGGGGTCAGGCGCAGCGGCGGTTCGTGGGCGGCGAAGCCCCCGCCCCAGCACCACTGGCCGGCCGCGGACTCCCGGGCCACCCGGTCGGCGAGGTCGGGGCCGGCGAAGAAGCGGGCCGTCCAGGACAGGACGTAGTGACCGCCGAGGAGTTGGCCGATCGCGCCGTCGGCGGCGGCGATCTCGCGGACGACGGCGTGCGCCGTGCTCCAGTCGGCCCCTCCCCCGCCGTGCTCGGCGGGGATCAGCAGGGTCAGCAGTCCGGCCTCGCGCAATTGGGCGACCTCGTCGAACGGGAGCTTGCCGGCCTGGTCGCGGGCGACGGCGTCGGCGGCGAGGTCGTCGGCCACCTCGCGGGCGATGTGCAGCCAGCGGGCGCGGCCCTGCCGCTCGTCCGAGACCGGGTCCATCGGCGTCACGTCCCTTCCCCTCGCATCAGGCGGTACCGGAGCGCGTGACGGACCGGCACACCGAGTGGACATGTGTTCCATCCTGCGCACCCGGAGCATCCGGAGTCAACGCTTTCCTATGAATCCGGTAGGGATAATAGACAATACGGGCCCGGGGGGCCGTCGACCGGCCGCGCGGGCGTCGACTACCGGCCATCCGCGGCCCGTTCGGCGGCGGGGAGACGCAGGTCACACCGGCTCGTGGCACAGGGCGCCGGGCTGTCTCGTCCCGTGAACACAGGCACCGACGATCACACGGGAGCACCCCATGGACGCGCTAGGCCGCTTCGGCCCGGTCGCCGACGCCTGGGCCGTCGACCGGGAGGTGCGGTGGGCCCGCCGGGCCGCCCGCCGACCGCGCTACTGGCCGGTCTTGGGCAGGCCGGGCGGGTTGATCTCGGATTCGGTCACCGCCTCGTCGGCGAGGCCCCAGCGGTCCAGCACCTTGGCGTAGGTGCCGTTGTCGATGACCGTGTCGAGGGCGGCGGCGAGCGCGCCGACGAGTCCGTTGTCCTTCTTGGTGGTGGCCGCGATCAGCCCCTGGAGGGTGGGACCGGCCCCGGAGTAGGTGCCGACCACCTCGGTCTGCCCGGTGGCGGCCGCGTGGTAGGCGGCGGTGGGGTTGGGGCCGAGGTAGAGGTCGATCCGCCCGGAGCGCAGGGCGAGGTAGGTGTCGCTGTCGTTCTGGTAGTACTTGATGTCCACCGGCTCGCGGCCGGCCCTCTCGTTCTCCTTCGACCACTCGACGAGCAGCTTCTCCTGGTTGGTGCCGCTGCTCACGGCGACCTTCTTGCCCGCCACGTCCGCGGGGCCGGTGACCTTCAGTCCGCTGCCCTTCTTGGCGGCGAAGCCGAGGTTGTCCTCGCGGTAGGTGGCGAAGTCGTACTTCTCCTTGCGTTCCTCGGTGACGGTGATGTTGCTGACGCCCACGTCGTACTTGCCGCTGTCCAGGCCGACGAAGATGTTCTCCCAGGAGACCGGGGTGATGCGCACCTCGAGGCCGAGGACGTCGCCGATCAGGTGGGCGATGTCGGTCTCGACGCCGATGACGGTCTTGTTGTCGGTGGCGTAGAAGGTCAGCGGTACGGCGGAGCCGGCCGAGGCGACCGTCTTCAGGACCCCCGACTTCCGTATTCTCTCCGGCACCCGCGCCGCGATGGAGTCGACCTTGGCGGTGGTGATCCGGTGCTGGTCCGGGCTGAGGTCGATCTTCGCCTTGGTGCCGGTCGTGGCCGCGACCTCGGTGGTGCCGCCGTCGGTGGGGTTGCCGCACGCGGTCAGGACGAGGGCGGTGACGGCGGCGGTGGCCGCGGCGGCGGTCCGGCGGGCGGTGAGGGTGGGCACGGTCGGGCTCCTTGCGTGCGAAAGGGGGAAGGGACGGGACGGGGTGGGACGGGAGGGGGTCAGAGGACCTTGGCGAGGAAGGCGCGGGTGCGTTCGTGGCGCGGGGCGTCCAGGACGGCGGCGGGCGGCCCCTGTTCGACGACGACCCCGCCGTCCATGAACACCACGGTGTCGGCGACCTCGCGGGCGAAGCCGATCTCATGGGTGACGACGATCATGGTGGTGCCGGTGCCGGCCAGGTCCTTGATGACGTCGAGCACCTCGCCGACCAGTTCGGGGTCGAGCGCCGAGGTCGGCTCGTCGAAGAGCAGCACCTTCGGCTCCAGGGCGAGCGCTCGGGCGATGGCCACCCGTTGCTGCTGGCCGCCGGACAACTGCCGGGGATAGGCGCCGGCCTTGTCAGCGAGGCCCACCCGGTCCAGCAGTCGGCGGGCCGTCTCCTCGGCCTCCTTGCGCGGGCGGCGCAGCGCGGAGACGGGGGCCTCGACGAGGTTCTCCAGGACGGTCAGGTGCGGGAAGAGGTTGAAGTCCTGGAAGACGAACCCGATCCGGGTGCGCTGCTTCAGGATCTCCTTCTCCTTCAGCTCGTGCAGCTTGCCGCCGGAGCGGCGGTAGCCGACCAGTTCGCCGTCGATGCTGATCCAGCCCCGGCTGACCTTCTCCAGGTGGTTGATGGTGCGCAGCAGCGTGGACTTGCCCGACCCGGAGGGGCCGAGGATCACGGTGACCTGCCCGGCGCGGACCTGGAGGTCGACGCCGCGCAGCACGTCGAGGGGGCCGAAGCTCTTGTGGACGCCTCGGACGTCCACCATCACATCGCTCATCGGGTGCCTTCCAGGGGTTCCGCGGGGTGGAGGGTCTTCAGGGGTACGACGGGCCGGTCACGCCGGGCCGCCGCGGCGCGCAGGGCGCGCAGGGACCGCCGGGCGCGCTGGAGCGGGGTGAGCGGCGGGGTGCGGTCGGCGCCGCGGGCGAAGCGGCGCTCCACGTAGTACTGGACGACGGACAGCACCGAGGTCAGCACCACGTACCAGGCGGTGGCGACGAGGAGCAGCGGGATCACCCGGCCGTTGCGGCCGTAGATGACCTGGGCCTGGTAGAACAGCTCGCCGATGGCCATCACCGAGACCACCGAGGTGCCCTTGAGCAGTCCGATGATCTCGTTGCCGGCGGTGGGCAGGATGGCCCGCATGGCCTGCGGCAGCACGATCCGGCGGATCTGCCGCAGCCGGGGGATGCCGAGCGCCGCCGCGGCCTCCAGTTGGCCGCCGTCCACGGAGACCACCCCGCCGCGCACGATCTCGGCGGCGTAGGCGGCCTGGTGCAGGGTGAGGCCGATGACGGCCGCGCCGATGGTGCCGATCAGGCTGTCGCTGTCCACCGACCAGAACACCGGCCCGAAGGGGATGCCGAGGCCGAGCCGCTCGTACAGGGCGCTCAGATTGAACCAGAACACCAGTTGGACGATCATCGGGATGGACCGGAACACCCAGATGTAGGTCCAGGCGACGGTCTGCAGCAGCGGGCTGCGGGACAGCCGCATGAACGCCAGGACGGTGCCGAGCAGGAAGCCCAGGACGCTGGCGTAGGCGGTGAGCTGGAGGGTGACCCAGACCGCCTGGACGATGGTGTCGGACAGGACGTAGTCGCCGAACACGCCCCATTCCCAGACCGGGTTGGTGGCCAGCCCGTGCGCGAACTGGGCCACCAGCACGGTCACGGCGGCGGCCGCGACCCACCGGGCGGGGTGGCGGGCGGGGACGACCTGGAGGGCCGCCGGGTCGGCGGCGGGCGGGGCCGCGGGGACGGTGGCGGCGTCGCTGGTGAGTGTCATGGCGGGATTCCCGGTCGGCTCTACGTGTGTTCGGGCGGGTTGATCCGCGACGTCTCGATCGCGGAGGCGGAGGTGCCCCACTTCTTGAGGATGCGGGCGTAGGTGCCGTCCTCGATCAGCTCATCGACGGCGGCGCGGAACGCCTTGGTGAGCGGGGAGCCCTTCTTGAAGGCGAAGCCGACGTCCAGCCGGTGGTACTCGCCGAGGAAGGCGGTGCGGGACGCGGGCTGGGCCGCCTGGTAGCGCAGGCCGTTGATGGTCGACATGATCACGTCGATGCGGCCCTGCTGGAGCGCGGTGAGGGTGGCCCCGTTCTCCGAGTACACCTTCACGTCGTACGGCTTCTTGCCGGCCTTGGCGCACACGCCCTTCTGGGCGGTGAGGGTCGTCTCGAAGGTGGTGCCCGCGCCGGTGCCGACGGTCAGGCCGCAGAGCTGGGTGAGGTCGGTGACGGGGGCCTTGAGGGCGGTGTCGCCCTTGCGTACGGCGAAGCCCTGGCCGTCGTTGATGTAGGTGACGAAGTCGATGGTCTTCAGGCGCTCGGCGGTGACGCCGAAGTTGCCGGTGCCGACGTCGTACTTGCCGCTGCCGAGGGCGGGCAGGATCGTCTCGAAGGAGGCGTCCTGGCGTTGCAGCTTCACGCCGAGGACCTTGGCGACGGCGTCGGCGAGGTCGATGTCCTGCCCGGCGGGGGCCTTGTCGGAGCCGTTCGGGTAGTAGGCGCCGGGCGGGAACCCGATGGAGCTGCCGACCCGCAGGGTGCCCGCCTCGCGGACCTCGGCGGGCAGCAGGGCGGCGACGGACGGGACCTCGCGGACGTCCGCCACGGGGTCGTCGGTCGGTGCGGCGGCGGCCCGCGCGCCGGCCGGGGCGGTGCCGCCGGAGCCGTCGGAGCCGGAGCCGCAGGCGGTGAGCGCCAGCAGGGGCAGCAGCGCGAGGGCGGTGGCGAGGCGCGGACGGATCCGGAGGGCGGGGCTCACCGGCCGGTCTCCTTTCGGGCGGGGGTCGGGGCGGGGGCCGGCTCGGCGGCCGGGCCGGGGGTCAGGTGTTCCTCGAAGGGGGTCAGGTGTTTCTCGAAGGGCAGCGGGCCGATGGACTCCGGGTCGGCGCGGGTGTCGAAGAGCGGGGTGTAGCCGGTGGCCAGGTACAGGCCCCGGGCCTCGGGCTGGCGCGGACCGGTGGTCAGATAGATCCGCCGGTAGCCGCGGGCGCCGGCCTCGCGCTCCAGTTCGGCGACGACCCGGCGGGCCAGACCGCGGCGGCGGTGCGCGGAGTGCGTCCAGATCCGCTTCAGCTCCGCGGTGGTCCCGTCGTACCGGCGGAACGCGCCGCCCGCCACCGGCTCGTCCCGCTCCAGCAGGAGCAGCAGCACACCGCCGTACGGCGCGGTGAACTCCTCGTCGGGGTAGCGGGCCAGCTCGGCGTGGGCGTCCTTGCCGTAGCGCGCGGAGTACTCCTCGCCGAGTTCGCGCAGCAGGGGGCGAACCCGGGGGTCGGACACCTCGGTGCGGAGCACGGTCAGTGCGGGGGTGGTCATCCGCGCACCGCCGCGAGGGCCTGGCCGTCCCGCGCCGCGCGCTCGGCGTCGCGCCTGGCGACCTCCTCGCGGACCAGCGGGATCACGTACCGGCCGAAGTCGATGGCGTCGTCGAGCAGGTGGTAGCCGCGGGCGGAGAGGATGTCCACGCCGAGGTCGTAGTAGTCGAGGAGCGCCTGGGCGACCGTCTCGGGGGTGCCGACCAGGGCGTTGGAGTTGCCCGCGCCCCCGGTGGCGGCGGCGGTCGGGGTCCACAGGGCGCGGTCGTAGCGCTCGCCGGCCTCGGCGATGGCGATCAGCCGCTGGGAACCGGTGTTCTCCGGCGCACCGCTGCGGTGGTGCCGTACGACACCGGCCTCGCGGCGCCGGCGGATGGCGCCGACCGTGCGGTGCGCCTTCTCCCAGGCGAGTTCCTCGGTCGGGGCGATGATCGGCCGGAAGGCGACCTGGATGCGGGGCACGTCGGTGCGGCCGGCGGCCTTCGCGGCGGCCTTCACGGACTCGATCTGCTCGGCGGTCTTCGCCAGCGGCTCGCCCCACAGGCAGTAGATGTCGGCCTCGGCGCCCCCGACGGCGTAGGCGGCCGGTGACGAACCGCCGAACGAGACGCCGGGGCGGGGCTGCTGGACGGGGAAGACATCGCTGACGAAGTCGTGGAAGCGGTAGTGCTCGCCCTCGTGGTCGAAGGGCTCGTGGTTGGTCCAGATCTTCTTGACGATCCGGATGTACTCGCCGGTGCGCGCGTACCGCTCGTCCTTGGTGAGGGTGTCGCCCTCGCGGCCCTGCTCGTGGTCGTTGCCGCCGGTGATGAAGTGCACGGTGAGCCGGCCCTCGCTGATCTGGTCGAGGGTGGCGAAGGTCTTCGCGGCGAAGGTCGGGTAGGAGACGTTGGGCCGGTGGGCGAGCAGGATCTGCAGCCGGTCCAGGCGGCTCGCGATGTACGCAGCGGCGGGCGCGGGGTCCGGGGAGCCGGAGCCGTAGGCGAACAGCACCCGGTCCCAGCCGTGTTCCTCGTGCGCCCGGGCGAGCCGGAGCGTGTACTCCTTGTCGAAGGCGGGGCCGGAGCGCGGGGTGGTTTCCGAGCCGTCGTTGGTGGCGGCGATGCCGAGGAACTCCACGGGCATGGGGGAGCCTTTCACTGGGACTGCCGGACGCGTGCGGGCACGACGGAACGGCCGCTGGACGTCCGGATGTTGACGGTGCGTCAGAGAAGGTGTGTCGAAGAGCGCTTGTCGGAGGACGTGCGTCAGAGAGTGTGGGTCGGAGAACCGGGGGAAACGGGCGTGACGGCGCCGGATGGCGGGAGGGCGGCGGGGGCGGCAGCGGCGTCCGGGGGCCGCGGCACCGGACCGGGGCACGGGTGCCCGGGGGCGGCGCGGCGGCAGGACTCGGCCCGCGACGGGGTCACCGAGGGAGGGAAGGGCCGGTCAGACGGCCCGCTGCCGAGTCAGGCGCAACACGCGGCCGACCACACCCGACCGAAGTCGATGTGGCCGCGCGAGACCAAACGCTGCTGGGCAGTCATGCGACCAATTGAGCAGGACGACACGCGCCCCGTCAAGCCGCGACCGGATACCGGACCGGCCGCTCCTCCTGGTTGACACATCGATGCCAGGGGCACATACGATCGACGGCACAGGAGGTCCCCGCCGTACGCGGCGGCGCCTCCGGCCGCGTTGAGGGACGCGGTGAGCGTGACGACGCCGGACCCCCGGCCGCACCGGACCGGCCCGGCACCCCTGCCCGGCCGCGCCCGCCCCCGGGGTCACCCACGCCCGCGATCCCCGGAGACCCCTACGATGGTCACGCCTTCCGAAGTCACCGACACCCGCTCCGTCACGAAGACCGGCCGCACGCGGTCACCGAACACCCCGGACGCGGACCCGCCGCGCATCGTGCCGCGCCGCCACCCCGGCCGCTGGGCCGCCGCCGCCGGCGCGCTGCTGCTCTTCGCCATGGTCCTCAACTCCGTCGTCCGCAACGACGCCTTCCAGTGGAACGTGGTGGGCGACTACTTCACCACCGGCGCGGTCCTCCAGGGCCTGTGGCTCACCCTGTGGCTGACCGCCGCGGTGATGGTGCTCGGCTTCCTGCTCGGCACCGTCCTGGCCGTGGCGCGGCTCTCCGCCAACCCGGTGCTGCGCACCCTGAGCTGGGGCTATGTGTGGATCTTCCGGTCCACACCGCTGCTGGTGCAGTTGCTGTTCTGGTTCAACATCGGCGCCCTGTACCCGACCCTGGGGCTCGGCATCCCGTTCGGCCCCGAGTTCGTCACCGTCAAGACGGTGAACCTGCTCGGCCCCACCCTCACCGCGGTCATCGGCCTCACCCTGCACGAGACCGCGTACGCCGCCGAAGTGGTGCGCGGCGGCATCCTCTCCGTCGACCCCGGGCAGACCGAGGCGGCCCAGGCACTCGGCCTGAGCCGGCGCCGTACGCTGCGCCGCGTGGTCATCCCGCAGGCCATGCGCTCCATCGTGCCGACCGCCGGCAACATGCTGATCGGCACCCTGAAGGGCACCAGCATCGTCAGTGTGCTGGCCGTGCACGACCTGCTGTACTCGGTGCAGTTGGTCTACAACCAGACCTACCAGGTCATCCCGCTGCTGATGGTGGCCACCCTGTGGTACATCGCCGTCACCACCGTGCTCAGCGCCGGACAGTTCTACGTCGAGCGGTACTACGCCCGCGGCGCCTCCCGCGCCCTGCCGCCCACCCCCGTGCAGCGCCTGCGACTGCGGCTGGCCGCGCTGCGCCGTCGGCTGCGGGAGACCACGGCCGCCGACGCCCGGCCGCTGATCGGCGGTGACCGGTGAGCGGCACCTCCGCCGGCCCCGCCGTCCTGGCCGTCGTGGGCGCCGGACCGCGCGCCACCGGCCTGCTGGAGCGCATCGCGGCCAACGCGCCCGAGCTGTGGGACGGCGGACGCGAACTGCGCATCCACCTGATCGACCCACATCCGCCGGGGCCGGGCCGGATCTGGCGGCACGAGCAGTCCCCGCTGCTGCGGATGAACTCCATGGCCGAGGACGTCACCATGTTCACCGACGCCTCCTCCGTCATCGACGGCCCGGTCCGGCCGGGCCCCTCGCTGGCCGAGTGGGCCGCGCAGTTCGCCGGCGGGCCCCGCCACGCCCCGTACGCGGAGCCCGCCGACCCGGAGGTGCTCGCCGAACTGCGGACCCTCGACGGCGCCGACTTCCCCACCCGCCGCGCCCAGAGCGCCTACCTCGACTGGGTGTTCCGCCGGGCCCTGAGCGAACTCCCGCCGTCCGTCACCGTGGTGTGGCACCGCACCACCGCCACCGCCGTCACCGGCCCCGCCGACGGCCCCCAGCAGGTGTCCCTCGCCGACCGCGCCACCCCGCTCACCGCCGACCTGGTGGTTCTCGCCCAGGGCCACCTCGGCTCGGCCCCCGCCCCCGAACACCGGGCGCACGCCGACTTCGCCCGCCGCCACGGCCGCTTCCACCTGCCGCCCGAGTTCACCGCCGACGCCGACCTGTCCGGGCTGCGCCCCGGCGAACACGTCGCGGTACGCGGCTTCGGGCTGGCCTTCGTCGACCTGATGGCCCTGCTCACCGAGGGCCGCGGCGGCACCTTCCGCACCGAGGCCGACGGCACCCTCACCTACCTGCCCTCCGGCCGCGAGCCCGTCCTGCACGTCGGCTCGCGCCGCGGGGTGCCGTACCACTCCAAGACCCACTACCGGCTCCAGGGGCCCCCGCCCCCGCTCCCCCGCCACTTCGGCCCCGAGGCGGTCGACGCGCTGCTCGCCGGGGACCGCCCGCTGGACCTGCGGCGGGACGTGTGGCCGCTGATGGCCAAGGAGATCGGCTTCGGCCACTACCACGAGCTGTTCCACGCCCACCCCGAGCGCACCGCCCTGCCCTGGCCGGATTTCGTCTCCGCCTACGACGCTGCGGACTGGTACTCCGACGCCATGACCGCCCTCGTCACCGCCGCCGTCCCCGACCCGGCCGACCGGCTCGACCTGGACGCCCTGGACCGTCCACTGGCCGGTGTCACCTTCGCGACACCGGACGCCTTCCAAGAACACGTGCGCGAACACATCGCCCGGGACGTCGCCCGCCGGGAGGACCCCGCCTTCAGCGCCGACCTCGGCGCGTTCCTCGCGCTGCTCTCCGTCTACGGCCAACTGCCGCGCCTGGTGGCCGGGGGAAGGCTGTCCGCCCGCTCGGTCGCCGAGGGGCTGGACGGCTGGTGGCACGGCTTCTTCAGCTTCCTCGCCTCCGGCCCGCCCGGGTTCCGGCTGCGCCAACTGCACGCCCTGTCCCGGGCCGGGATCGTGCGCTTCGCCGGCGCCGGCATCAGGATCGGCACGGACGAGACCACCGGTACCTTCACGGTCGGCAGTGCCTCGGTGCCGGGGCACACCGTGCACACCACCGCCCTGGTCGAGGCATATCTGCCCCGGCACTCCCTCGACCGCACCGAGGACCCGCTGCTGCGCCACCTGCACCGGGCCGGCACCCTCACCGAGGAGGTCATCACGGACGCCACCCACACCCACCGCTCCGGGCTCCTCACCGTCTCCCCCGCCGACGCCCACGTCATCGACCCGCGGCTCGGCGGCCCGCACCCCCGGCGCATCGCCCTCGGCGCGCCCACCGACAGCCGGTCCGTCGCCGCGTTCGCCCGGCCCCGCACCAACGCCCCCGCGTTCCGGCAGAACGACGCGGTGGCCCGCGCGCTGCTGCGCACCCTGTCCGCACGGCACCCCGCCGGCACACCGGAGGACGGTGTCCCCACGGCCGGCACCAGATGACCGACCGCCCGACCCCGCGAAAGGCCGACGCCATGCTCACTCCCGAAGCCCGCTACGACCGTCACCGGCTGCGCCAGTGGCTGGCCGGCGACGCCCGTGCCGACGGTGTCGCCCGGCGCGACATGCTCCGCCTGCTCGCGGCCGCCGGGCTCACCGCCGGACTCCCCACCGCCCTCACCGCCCCGGCCGCTGCGGCCACCACCGCCGCCCCGCACACCACGGGAGCCACCGCCACCGGCATCGTCAAGCCGCTGCCCGAGGAGTGGTTCACGGTGCGCGGCACCAACGCCGAGACCCGTTTCGCCGCCCTCGCCGGCACCGGCCACCGCACCCCCAACGACCGGTTCTTCGTCCGCAACCACACCGCCACCCCGGTCCTGGACACCACCGACTGGACGCTCACCATCTGGGGCGACGGCCTCACCCACGGCCGCCCGGTCGAGTTCGGCCTCGACGACCTGAAGACGTTCCCGGCCGTCAGCCGTACCGCGTTCGTCGAGTGCGCGGGCAACGGACGCAGCTTCTTCACCAGCCAGCAGGGCCAGACCGTCACCGGCACCGCGTGGACGCTCGGCGCCATCGGCACCGCCCGCTGGCGCGGGGTCCGGCTCGCCGACGTGCTGCGCCGGGCCGGCCTCGGCCACCGTGCCGTGGACGTCATGCCGCGCGGCCTCGACGCCCCCTACGTCACCGCCGACGGCACCGACCTGGGCCGGGTGCGCCGCCCGCTGCCGCTCGCCAAGGCCCTCGACGACGTGCTGCTCGCCTACGAGATGAACGGTGCGCCCCTGCCGCCCGACCACGGCCACCCGGTGCGGGTGCTGGTGCCGTCCTGGGTCGGCATCTCCTCGATCAAGTGGGTCGGTGACATCGAGGTGTCCGCGCGGCCCCTGTACTCACCGTGGAACACCGACTTCTACCGGCTGTTCGGCGACACCTACCCCGCCGGTGGCAGCGCGCCGCTGACCCGGCAGACCGTCAAGAGCGCCTGGGAACTGGAGTGGAACGCCACCCTGAAGGCGGGCACCACCCACCGCCTCACCGGCCGCTCCTGGTCCGGCGCGGCCGGTGTCGCGCACGTCGACATCAGCACCGACGGCGGCACCACCTGGCGGCGGGCCGGGCTGCGCGACACCCCGCGCCGCGGTGACTGGGTGCGCTGGTCCACCGACTGGCGGCCGCCCGCGCCGGGCCCGTACACCCTGCTGGCCCGGGCCACCGACACCGCCGGGAACACCCAGCCGGACACCACCGTCCACAACACCCAGGGATACCTGTTCGACGCGGTCGTACGGCACCCGGTGACAGCCGTGTGAACGTCCCGGGTGACCGTTCTTCCGCCCGCCTCCGGCACATCCGGGGGCGGGCGGACCGTCGTGGGGGGAACATGTGGCACCACTTGTACGTACTATCTGCATCCCAGGGCATGTGCCGTGTCAGGCGATTGCCCGTCGGCAGCAACCGATCCGAGGAGACCCACCCACCATGACGGAGACAGCGAACCCGGCGACCGAGATCGCCTCGCAGTACGCCACCCAGGTGTCCGACGACCTCGACCGCAACACCAAGGAGCAGGAGCGCCTCACCGCGGAGATCGCCGCGCTGCAGGAACAACTGGCCGCGCTGCAGCGGGACCACAGTGTGCTGGTCAACATCCGCCAGGCACTCGCCGGCACCGCCGAGCTGGTCGGTGCCGCCCTGCCCGCGCCGCGCACGGAGACCGAGGCACCGGAGACCGGGGCCACCGCCACCGAGGCACCGGCCGGCGAGGCACCCGCCGACAAGGCACCGGAGGCCGGGTCCGCCGGTGGCACCCGCGGCAAGAAGTCCCGGGCGAAGAAGTCCGCCCCGGCGCAGCGGCGTACGGCGAAGAAGGCGCCGGCGGGCAAGGCACCGGCGGGCAAGGCACCGGCCAAGTCCCCGGCGAAGGGCGGCAAGAAGGCGGGCGCCCCGACCCTGGGTGAGCTGATCCTCGGTGTGCTCACCGAGCAGACCGAGCCGCGCTCGGCCGCCGAGGTCGCCACCGCGCTCAACGAGGCGCACCCCGAGCGCCAGGTGAAGACGACGGTGGCGCGCAACACCCTGGAGAGCCTGGTGGCCAAGAACCAGGTGCAGCGCAGCAAGCAGGGCACCTCGGTGTACTACACCGCGCCCGCCGCCCCGGCGTCCGCCGGCACCTCCGAGCCGGAGGCGGGAGCCGACCAGGGCGAGTGAGCGGCCCGCGCGGGAGGTCCGCGGCACCACCGTCGCAGGCGGGCCCGTCACGGGCGCGGGCCCGCGGCGCCGGTGGCCTAGGCGTCCCAGGTGGCGGGGCCGCCGCCGCGCCACTCGATCAGCGCGGACGCCGCCACCTGTTCCTCGTCGACGTCCTCCAGACCGGCCCGGCGCAGGAACTCGGTCACGTCCCGCAGGCCGTAGGCGCGGCCCAGGACCTCACCGGCCACGCGGACACGGCGTCCGCCCCGCTCGTCGGGCGGGTCGATCACTACGTGCGGGGCGCCGGCCATGTCACCAGGGTGCGCGGGAACGGCCGCGGGCGCATGACGGACTACGCCGCCCGGCGGGGCGGGCCCGGGGTCACACCCGGTCCAGGGGGCGGTGCGGCCCGCTGGGCAGTTCCACGGTGACCGGGTCACCGGGGCGCACCACACCGCCCTCCCGCACGATGCTCATGATGCCCGCCTTGCGCACCAGGCGGCCGTTCCCGTCGCGGCCGACGACCCGCTTGAGCAGGCCGTCCTGGAAGCGGTCGATCTGCACACAGGGATTGCGCAGGCCGGTCACCTCCACCACCGCGGTGTCACCGAGGCGCAGCAGGGCGCCGACCGGGAGGCCGAGCAGGTCGATGCCGCGGGTGGTGATGTTCTCGCCGAGGTCGCCGGGGGCCACCCGGAAGCCGTCCGCGCCGACCTCGGCGAAGAGTTCCTCGTGGATGAGGTGGACCTGGCGCAGGTTGGGCTGGGTGGGGTCCTGGGCGACGCGGGAGCGGTGCTTGACCGTCACACCGGCGTGGACGTCACCCTCGACGCCCAGTCCGGCGAGCAGGGTGATGCTCTCCCGGTTGGGCTTGGTGAACGAGTACTCGCCGTTGCTGCTGACCGCCGTGACGTTCCCGCCCATGACTGCGACCCCTCCTCGGTCCGGTGACGACCATGACCCTACTCCGGGGGCACCGTGGCGGTACGGCGCTCCCCCGTGGCCTCGCGGTAGACGCGGGCGCCCCGGTCGGGGCCGAAGTCGAGGCGGGACAGGACGGAGGGCACGGCGTTGGCCGCCAGCAGGTCGCGGTAGAGGTCGGTGACCCGCTCGGCCATGTCGGCGCGGGCGGTCATGATGTCGGACAGCAGTTGGACGCCGGTGAACGCGCCGACGGCCAGCCGGGCCAGGCCCAGGGCGTCGACGTGGGGCAGCAGTTCGCCGTTGGTCTGGGCGGCGCTGAGCAGGGCGTGGGTGTGCTCCACCCGGGCCCGCATCGGCGTCCGGCAGTCCAGAACCTCCTGGGCCGCCCCCTGCTCGACGGTGAGCCGCACGCTGCCGCGCACTATGGGGTCGCCGGTCTCCCGTTCCAGGAGCTGGGCCAGGAGCAGGGCCTCGTCGAGGAACTGCTGGAGGCGCAGGGCCCGTTCGGGCACCCGCGGGAGGGCGTGGGCCTGTTCGGCGAGGACGCCCTGGGCGAGTTCCGCCTTGGAGCCGAAGTGGAAGTACAGGGCGCCCCTGGTCACTCCGGAGCGCCTGAGGATCTCCGTGATCGTCGCCGCCTCGTACCCGACTTCGGCGAACACGGCGGCCGCCGCCACGAGGACCGCCCTCCGGGTCCGGACCGCCCGTTCCTGCAGCGCCACCGCTCCACCTCCCGCCGGCAAAAGTACCAGTAGGTATTTTTCCCCGGACGCTGAGCGACCGCCGTGCACGGGATGGAGCCGGCACCGGTGCCCCGCTCGGTCCCGGCCCGGCGCGCGGCCGGACCGGTCACCCACGGCGGCCGGGCGGCGCCGCGCGGCCGGACCCGCCCGGCCACGCCCGACCGCTCCAAGGACGGGGAGGCGGGGAACCGCTCAACCGGCCTCCGGGGGCGCGGGCTTGAGCTGCCGGACGGCGCGGCGGCAGGCGGCCGGGGCGGAGCACACCAGGTAGCGGATCTTGCTCGGTTCCAGGCCCATGACCGCCGCGGTGTCGCCGCTGCTGTGCCCGAGCAGGCAGTGCAGCACCAGCGCGTCGTACTGCTGGGCCGGGCACCGCTCCAGCGGCGGGGGCAGCGGGCGGGCCTCCCGGACCCGGCCGCCGACCAGGGCCCACGCCTGCGCGGCGGGGTTGGGATGGCCGACGATCCGCGACCAGGTGACGGCGAGTTCGCCCAGGACCGCGCGGACCAGTCGGTGCGCCTCGCCGTCCGGGAGGTGGGCGCGGGCGTAGTCCAGGTAGCGGTCCCGGTGCAGGGCGCAGAACGCCTCGAAGGCCGGCGGCAGCGCGGGGGTGAGCGGGGGCTGCTGGAGGTAGGGGGCGCCGGTCCGGAGCCGGCGGGGCACGACGGGGTGGGCGGCCGGGAGACGCGGGGCCGACCGCAGGGCGTAGGGGCGGGCGTAGGGACTCATCGCGGCACCTCGGCAAGGAGACGGGGAGCGGTGGGTTCGGCCGGTTGCGGTTGCGGCGGCGGGGGTCCGGCCGCCGCGGCACGGGCGGCGTTCCACAGCGGGCGCAGGGGCTGGGCTTCGGCGTGCAGGGCGTGGGCGAGTTCCTCGACGTCCTCCCAGGCGGGCAGGGCGGCGCCGTTGAGCATGCCGGTGATGGCGGTGGCGGTGAGCCGGGTGCGCTCGCCCAGGTCGCCGGTGGGGGGCCGCGCGGCGGCCAGGTGCAGGCCGCGCAGGGCGGCGGTCAGACTGCCGCGCGGCGTGGGTATCCGGCCGCGGGCCGCCGCCCACAGCGGCTGGATCTCGGCGGGGTCGCCGCCGCACGCCTCGGTGAGGGCGCGGGCCACGGTCCAGGACGGACAGCGCTCCCCGTTCAGGACCCGGGAGACGTACGAGGTGGAGATGGCGGTGTCCGCGGCGAGCCGCCGGTAGGTCTTGCCGCTGAGCCGCTGCAGGTGCGACAGGGCGCGGGCGAGGACGGCGGCCGGGCCGGCCGTCGCCGTGTCCGGCTCCCTGGCCCGGGACGGCGGGGCACCCGCGTCCCGGGCGGCGGAGCGGCGCTGGCGGGGGATGCGGACCACGGTGGCGGGCACGCCGACGGGCGCGGCGGCGGGGCGGGCCGGGCCGGTACGGGGGCGCAGCGGGCGGGCGGCCATCCGGCGGCGTACCGCCTCGGCGGAGAGCTTGCGGGTCAGTTGGTCGGGGGCCAGACGGAGCGCGCGGGCGATCTCGGCGTTCTTCTCCCGCTGGTCGCGGGCCTGCTGGACCAGCGCGGCCTTGAGGTCCTCCAGGTCCCGCTCCACCGTGCACAGCAGGGCGAGGGCGTCCAGCGGCCGCCGTTCGCGGGTCAGGTGCCGCAGTGCGCGCACCGCGTCGGAGAGGTCGTCGGCGACCCCGTCGGCGAAGTGGTTGTGGGCGAGGGTGTCGGGGGTGGGGTCCTTCTCCCGGGCGCGGCGGTAGGCGCGGCCGCAGGAGTCGTTGCAGTAGTTGCGGGGGCGGCCGGAGCCGCCGGTGCGGTCGATCGGTTTGCCGCATTCGGGGTTGAGGCAGCGGAAAGGTCCCGGGTCTTTCGGCGTCATGGCGGATGCGTCCCTCTCGGGCATGGGCTACCGGCAGGGCGGTCGCGGAAATCGCGGGTTTCGGCGGAAGCCGTCCACCGATCCCCCGCACGGTCCGCGCGGGTGACATGGATACGGAGCCGGCCGGGTGGCCGCCGCACGGCGGTGGATGCCGGACCGTGCGGCGGCCACCGTGCGGTCAGGTGGTGCGAAGCCGCCGGTAGCGCAGGTACGAGCGGCGGGTGGCGGCCAGCAGCAGACCGACCGCCGCCGCGCCGAACTCGTACGCCTCGGGCCGCAGCACCAGCACGACGCCCAGGACCGGGGCCGCGATGAACGCCCCTACCTGCATGTTGACTTCCTTGTCACGCAGATCGTGGGTTTCAACCGCGCCCGGCTGCGGGATGTTACGGTCGAACCGCTTGGGCCGGGACGGATCCAGTAACCGGCCGAAGTGACTGTTCGGGTCGGGGGACATGCCATCTCTCCGATCGTTGAACCATGGTTGAGTCGGACCCCGGTCTGGTTGCCCGCCGCGCCGGGGTCCGCTCGTGTGTGTGGGGACGCTACCTGCTCACCCAAACGAATGCCTACAACTACCGTGCGTAAATGGCATGATTGCGGTTATCGGCGCTCCACCGCTCTCCCAGCGACCAACTTCCGTCACTGCGCGCTCAAACCCGGTCCCTGGTACCACCGTTCCGGGCACGCCGTTCAGAAAGCACCACAACGACCGCAGGACACGCGGACACCACGCCTCTCACCGCGTGTCACCGGCCCGCCTACCCTGTTCCCGTGTCAGCCTCCCGCCCGCGCCGCGCGGCCGTCCTGGTCCTCGAAGGCGCCAAGCCCCTCGATGTCGGCATCCCCGCCCAGGTGTTCACGACCCGGGCGAGCATGCCGTACGAGGTCCGGGTCTGCGGGGCGGCGCCGGGGCTGGTGACCGGCGGCGACGGCCTGTCGTACCACGTCGCCGACGGCCTCGACGCGCTGGCCTGGGCGGACATCGTGTTCGTGCCCGGCTACCGGCACCCGGACCGGGAGGACCCGCCGGGGGCCGTCGTCGAGGCGCTGGTCGCCGCGCACGACCGGGGCGCGCGGCTCGCCGCCATCTCGACGGGCGCCTTCGCCCTCGCCGCCACCGGCCTGCTGGACGGCCGGCGCGCCACCACCCACTGGCACTACACCCGGGCGCTGGCCGCCCGGCACCCGCGCGTACGGGTCGACGAGAACGTGCTCTTCGTCGACGAGGGCAGCGTGCTCACCTCGGCCGGCGCGGCCTCCGGCATCGACCTGTGCCTGCACATCCTCCGCGGTGACCTCGGCGTGGCCGCCGCCAACCACGCGGCCCGCCGCCTGGTCGCCGCGCCCTACCGCAGCGGCGGCCAGGCGCAGTACGTGCCGCGCAGTGTGCCCGAGCCGCTGGGCGAGCGGTTCGCCGCCACCCGGGAGTGGGCGCTGCACCGGCTCGGTGAGCCGCTCACCCTGGAGGCGCTCGCCCGGCACGCCGCGGTCTCGCCGCGCACCTTCTCCCGGCGGTTCGTCGAGGACACCGGCTACACGCCGATGCAGTGGGTGCTGCGCGCCCGGCTCGACCTCGCCCGGGAACTCCTCGAACGCTCCCAGCTCGGTGTCGAGCAGATCGCCGCCGACGTGGGCCTGGGCACCGGCACCAATCTGCGGCTGCACTTCCAGCGCGTGCTCGGCACCACCCCGAGCGAGTACCGGCGCACCTTCGCCCGGGACACCTGACCGGACCGCCGCACGGGGTGCGCCCGAGCAGCGGAAGCAGCGGGGGCGCGGGTGGCGGCGGACGCGGGAGCGCCTGGCGGGATCCTTGCGAACCATGGCACTCGCGCCGCTGTCCCGCGCGGGCCGCGCGCGCGAGCCTGGGGGCGAACGAAGGGACGCCATTCATGACTCGTATCGCCGTCAACGGATTCGGCCGCATCGGACGCAATGTGCTGCGCGCGCTGCTGGAGCGCGACAGCGACCTGGAGATCGTCGCCGTCAACGACCTGAGCGAACCGGCCGCGCTGGCCCAACTGCTGGCCTTCGACTCGACGGCCGGCCGGCTCGGCCGCCCGGTGAGCGTCGACGGGGACACCCTGGTCGTCGACGGCCGCCGGATCAAGGTGCTCGCCGAGCGGGAGCCGGCCAAGCTGCCCTGGGCCGACCTGGGCGTCGACATCGCGCTGGAGTCCACCGGCCGCTTCACCTCCGCCGGTGCGGCGCGCGCCCACCTCACGGCGGGCGCGCGCAAGGTGCTGGTGAGCGCGCCGTCGGACGGCGCCGATGTCACGCTGGCCTACGGCGTGAACACCGACGCCTACGACCCGGCCGCGCACACCGTCGTCTCCAACGCCTCCTGCACCACCAACGCGCTCGCGCCGCTGGCCGCCGTGCTGGACGACCTCGCCGGGATCGAGCACGGGTTCATGACGACGGTGCACGCGTACACCCAGGAGCAGAACCTCCAGGACGGGCCGCACCGCGACGCCCGCCGGGCCCGTGCCGCCGCCGTCAACATCGTGCCGACCACGACGGGTGCCGCCAAGGCGATCGGGCTGGTCCTGCCCGGCCTGGACGGCAAGCTGTCCGGCGACTCGATCCGGGTGCCGGTGCCGGTCGGTTCGATCGTCGAGCTGAACACCACCGTCGCCCGGGACGTGACCCGCGACGAGGTGCTGGCGGCGTACCGGGCCGCGGCCGAGGGGCCGCTGGCGGGCATCCTGGAGTACTCCGAGGACCCGCTGGTGTCCTCCGACATCACCGGCAACCCGGCCTCGTCCGTCTTCGACTCGGCCCTGACCCGGGTGGACGGGCGGCACATCAAGGTGGTCGCCTGGTACGACAACGAGTGGGGCTTCTCCCACCGGGTGATCGACACCCTGGAACTGCTCGCCCGCTGAGCGGTCCGGTGGGGCGGCGGCCGGCCGCCGCCCCGCCCGTCAGGCCGCCGACCGCCCCTTGAGCACCTTGTCGGTCACGTCGGTCACCTGACCGGCGGCCGGCGGCTCGGCCCCGACCTCGGTGCCGAAGTCGGAGAACTCGGTGACGGTGCGCACCTTCACCTGCTGCGGGGAGGCGCTGCCGCCGGACCCGGACGCCTTGACGGTCATGTCGATCTGCTGGCGCCGGATGCGGCCCTGCTCGTCCAGCCAGACGTCCATCGGCAGGGTCGGGCCGACCTGTTCGCGCAGGGTGTCGCCCTGCGGCAGGTCGGCGACGTCCACGTTCACCCGGTAGCGGGTGGTGTTGACCCCGCCGGCCTTCTCCTCGCCGGTCCTGGTGACGTCCTTCTCGCTGATGCCCTTGGCGTACGCGACGGACCGCGCCGGGTCCCCGATGCCCTGGTCGCCGGCCCCGCCGCGGGCGGCGGCCTTCTTCAGGTCGATCTTGACCCAGGGCTTGCCGCCGGTCCGCTGGCCGCCGCTGCCGCCGGGCAGCTTCTGGTAGAGCGCCTGGTCCACCACGCGCTGCTCGATCCGCTGCCCCTCGGCGCTGACCGTCATGACGCTGTCGCCCTCGGCCAGGTCGATGGCGCCCTTCCCCTGGGCGGTGACCGACCGGCCCTCGGCGGCGGTCGTCACCTTCAGCGTCATCCGCGCGGTCCCGGCCTCGGCGGTCCTGTCGTACGCCCCGCGCACCGCCGCCGCGCCCTGTGTCCGCTGCTGCCCCTGGCCCTTCCCGTCCTCGGTGCCCGCGTCGCCGCCGTCGCCGCCGCAGGCGGTCAGCACCGTGCCGGCCAGCACACCGGCCGCCGCGATCGCGGTCATCCGTGACGTCCTGCCGGTTACGCCCATGAAAGTACGCTCCCCTACCGTTTCGTTCCGTCTCCCTGTGTCCCACCCAGGTGCCCGCTGTGATCGCAACGACACCTGGGCCAGGGAGAGTTGACGCGGCATCAGGTCGGCCGCGGGAGATCGCGGTCCGACACGGCGGCCCCGGCGCGGCCGATCGGGGGCGGGCGTCGTAGCCTGTGGCCATGGACGTTGCCTCGCACACCTCCGCTCAGGAGGCTTTCGATCTGCTGATGGCCGGAAACCGGCGGTTCGTCTCCGGCGCCGTGGAACACCCTCACCAGGACGCGGCGCGGCGCGCCGAGGTGGCGCCGTCCCAGGCGCCGTTCGCGGTGGTGTTCGGCTGCTCCGACTCCCGGCTCGCGGCCGAGATCATCTTCGACCGGGGCCTCGGTGACCTGTTCGTGGTCCGCACGGCGGGCCATGTGACCGGTGCGGAGGTGCTGGGCAGCATCGAGTTCGGCGCCGGGGTGCTCCAGGCCCCCCTCGTGGTGGTGCTCGGGCACGACTCGTGCGGGGCGATCGGCGCGGCCCGCGCCGCGCTGGACGGCGGCGCCACCCCGGGCGGCTTCGTCCGGGACGTGGTCGAGCGGGTCACGCCCAGCGTGCTGGCGGCCCGCGCGGCCGGCCACGACTCGGCCGAGGCGGCGCTGGACGAGCACATCCGGCAGACCGTGGACCTGCTGCTGGACCGCTCCCGCGCGCTGGCCGACCGGGTCGCCGCGGGCCGCACCGCGGTGGTGGGGCTGGGCTACGCGCTGGCCGACGGCCGCGCCCGGCTCGTCGCCTCCCGCGGCCTGGACCTCCCGGCCGACGCCCCGGACGCCTGAGCCGCCCCGTCATGACGCCCCGGCCGCCGCGCCCCTCCCGGCGCGCGGCCGGGCGGCCGTGACCCGAGAGGACTGATGATGACCCGTCGTTTCGACTGTGCGGTGGCCTCCGGGCGCCGCGAGGGCCTGGCGGAGGCCGCCGCGGCCGTCTCGCGCGGGGAACTGGTGGTGCTGCCCACCGACACCGTGTACGGCATCGGCGCCGACGCCTTCGACCCGGCGGCGGTCGCCGGGCTGCTGCGGGCCAAGGGACGCGGCCGGCACATGCCCTCGCCCGTCCTGGTCGCCTCCGCCGACGCCCTGTCCGACCTCGTCACCGAGCTGCCGGACCGGGCGGCCGCCCTGGTCGAGGCGTTCTGGCCGGGCGCGCTGACCCTGGTCGCCGCGCACCGGCCGACGCTGGACTGGGACCTGGGCGAGACCCACGGGACGGTCGCGGTACGGATGCCCGCGCATCCCCTCGCCCTCGAACTGCTCGCGCTGACCGGGCCGATGGCGGTCTCCAGCGCCAACCTGACCGGGCACCCCTCGCCGCAGGACTGCGACGCCGCCCAGGAGATGCTCGGCGACTCCGTGGCCGTCTACCTCGACGGCGGTCCCACCCCGGCCGCCGTGCCCTCCTCCATCGTGGACCTCACCGGCGACACCCCCGTGCTGCGCCGGGCCGGCGCGATCGGCGTGGAGGAGCTGCGCCGGTACCTCCCCGACCTCACCGAGGCCGGCTGACCGGCGGCGGGCCCCGGGACGAGGAGAGGCGGGTGGCAGACATCGGCGCCGGCGAGTGGGACGCGTACTACGCCGCGGGGCGCGGCTTCCGGCCGCTCGGCGACACGGAGCGGCGCCTGCTCGCCGAGCACGCCCCGGCCCCGGAGGGCGGCGTCGCCCTCGACGTGGGCTGCGGGCTCGGGGAACTCGCCCGCCATCTGGCCGCGGCCGGGTACGAGGTCGACGCCGTGGACCACTCCCCGGTGGCCCTCGCCCAGGCGCAGGCGGCGTCCGGTGCCACGGCGGTGCGGTTCCGGCGGTTCGACATCGAGCGGGACCGGCTCGACGACCTGCCGCACCCCGCGTACGACCTGATCACCTTCCGGCTGAGCTGGGCCTTCGTCGGCGACCGCACCCGGGTGCTGAACCGGCTGCGCGAGAGGCTGCGCCCCGGCGGCACCCTCTGTGTGATCACCCCGCTGGCCGGCAACGTCCCGGCCGGCAGACGCCGCATCGCCCTCGACCGGGACGAGCTCGACCTGCTCGGCGCGGGCTGGGGGACCGTGGCCCGCCACGACGCGGACGGCCTCGCCGTCGTCCTGCTGCGCGACCCGCTGCCCGCCCGTCTGACCTGCGCCGACCGCGGCCGGCCCGCCGCGCACGCGCTGACCGGCGCCGGGGTCGTCGTCACCCGGCCGGACGGGCGGCTCCTGCTGGGCTGGTCGGTGCGCGGGGTCTGGGAACTGCCCGGCGGCAAGACCGACCCCGGGGAGGACTTCGTGGCGGCGGCTGTCCGGGAGCTGGCCGAGGAGACCGGGCTGGTCGCCGACCCCGCCGCCGCGCGCCTCACCGCCCTGCTGCTGGACACCGCCGCCGGGATGCCCCGGGTGACGGCGGCGGTGCACGTCCCCGGCTGCGCCGGTGAGCCCGTCGTCACCGAGCCCCATTTGATCCACCGCTGGGAGTGGCACGAGCCCGCCGACCTGCCCCGGCTGACCCGGCCGCTGTTCACGCCGAGCGCGCAGGTCATCGACACCGTCCGGCCCGGTCTGCTCACCGGTCTGCCGCCGGTGCACCGCTACCTCCTCGCCGCGCCGCCGCCTTCCGCGTGACACCGGGGCACCCCTGGGGCGCCCCGGACGTTCGCACAGGCAGAAGGTCGGATGCCGGTCGACGGGGACCGGCAGCGGAGAGGAAGATCCTGATGAACCACCAGAAGGTGCGCGAGCTGATGAGCGACGCCGTGGTCCGCGTCCAGCGGGGCACGCCGTTCAAGGAGATCGCCCACCTGCTGCAGGAGTACGACATCACCGCGGTGCCCGTCGTGGACGCCGACGACCGGCCGGTGGGGGTGGTGTCGGAGGCGGACCTCCTGCAGAAGATCCTCGGCGGTGCCCCGGGGGACGCCGCCGATCCGGTCCGGGCCAAGGCGTCGGCCACCGACGCGGCGGGCCTGATGACCTCCCCCGCCGTCTGCGCCCGCGAGGACTGGAGCGTGGTCGACGCGGCGCGGGTGATGGCCCGGCACGGCATCAAGCGGCTGCTGGTGACCGACGAGGCCGACCGGCTGATCGGGGTGGTCAGCCGCAGCGATCTGCTGCGGGTCTTCCTGCGCAAGGACCGCGAGATCCGCACCGAGATCATCGAGGAGATCCTGGTCCGGGCCCTCGGTCTGGCGCCCTCCACGGTGCAGGTCGACGTGGCGCACGGCCATGTGGTGCTCAGCGGACGGCTCCCGGGGCGGGTGTCGGTGTCGGCGCTGGAGGACATGTGCCGGCATGTCGACGGCGTGGTGGCGGTGGAGTTCCGGCCCATCGGCGAGGGCGGGGGCGAGACCGGGCGGGACGGCGGCGCGGCGGCGGGCGGCTGACCGTCCGGGTGCCTGTGAGATGCGGCGCGGCGGCGCAGCGGATCAGATGAAGGCGTGCGCAGACCCGTAGCCGTGGCGGACGGCCGTATCCGCATGCTCGCGACCGGCGGCGTCCTCGCCGCGCTGTCGCTCCTGACCGCCCTGGGCGCCGTGGACTCGGCGGCCGACGACGGTCCACCGTCCGGGGACCCGCCGGTGGCCGAGGAGTCCCCGGCCCGGGGCTCGGCCTACATGGGCGTGGGGGTCCTCGCCCACGAGGGCGTCCAGGGCCGGCCCACCGGCACCCGGGCCGCCCAGACCGAGGGCGTGGACGTCTCCAGCCACCAGGGCGACGTCGACTGGCCGGCCCTGTGGAAGAGCGGGGTGAAGTGGGCCTATGTGAAGGCCACCGAGGGCACCTCCTACCGCAACCCCAAGTACGGCCAGCAGTACGACGGCTCGTACGACGTCGGCATGATCCGCGGCGCCTACCACTTCGCGACGCCGGACTCCTCCAGCGGCACCGCCCAGGCCGACTACTTCGTCGACCACGGCGGCGCCTGGGCGAAGGGCGGCCGGACGCTGCCCGGGGTGCTGGACATCGAGTGGAACCCGTACGGGTCGACCTGCTACGGCAAGACCAAGGCCCAGATGGTGTCCTGGATCCGGGACTTCACCGAGCGCTACCGGGCCCGCACCGGCCGGGCCGCGGTGATCTACACCTCCACCGCCTGGTGGAAGCAGTGCACCGGCGACGACGACGGCTTCGGTGCCGTCAACCCGCTGTGGATCGCCCGGTACGCCGACTCGCCCGGGCCGCTGCCTGCCGGGTGGCAGTACCACACGATGTGGCAGTACACCTCGACCGGGCCGATCGTCGGCGACCACGACCGGTTCAACGGCACCCTGGAACAGGTCACCGCCTTCGCGGAGGGCTGACCCCGGCCGCCGGGGACGGCTCGCCCGCCGGGATGGGTGCGAGGCCCTCCCGCAGGGCGTCCCGGAGCCGGGTGAGCCGCTCGATCTCCGCGTCGAGGGCGGCGATGCGCCGCCGGACCACGGTCGTGCCGATGATGGCCGGTTCACCGGGCTCGTCGGGGCGGCAGGGCCCGGGCGGGCGCGCGGCGAGCAGCGGGAGGCGGTCGGCGAGGCCGGCCAGGTCCTCGACGGTGAGCCCGAGGCCGAGCAGGTACCGGATGCCCCGGAGCACGGCGAGGTCCTCGGCGGTGTAGTCCCGCTGCCCCGATCTGGTGCGGCGGGGCGGCGACAGCAGGCCACGCTGCTCGTAGAAGCGCAGTGCCCTGGGGGTCGCGCCGATCGCGGCCGCCGCGTCGCCGATGCGCATACGTCCCTCCCGTCTCTCCGGCACGGCCGTCGTCGCCCGTGTCAGGGCAGGTCGACGACGACCGTGCCGAAGGTCTCTCCCCTGGTCAGTTCCCACAACGCCCGCGGGGCCCGTTCGATGCCCGTGACGCGGGTCAGCGGCAGTTGGATCTCGCCGGAGCGCAGCCAGGCGCCGAACCGTCCGGTCCACTCCGCCTCCACGTCGGGGTGGTCACGGCCGGTGTACCCGAGCAGGGAGGCCCCCTGGAACAGCAGCCGGAAGCTGTCGATCCGGGCGGGCGCGGTGTTGCCGGTGCCCGCCGGGTCGAACTGCCCGGACAGGGCGCCGACCAGGGCCAGCCGGGCGCCGGGCCGGGCGGCGTCCACGGCCGCGGTGAGCTGGACGCCGCCCACGTTGTCCAGCAGCACGTCGATGCCGTCCGGGGCGGCCTCGGCGAGCCGCGCGGCGAACGCGCGGTACCCGGCGTCCGCGTCGCCGGTGCCGCGTTCGCGCCAGGAACCGGCGGTCAGCACCGTGTCGTAGCCGAGTTCCGCGGTGAGCCGGGCGGCCTTGCCGGGGGTGCCCGTGGTGCCGATGACCCGGGCGGCGCCGAGCAGCCTGGCGATCTGCCCGGCCAGCGAGCCCACCCCGCCGGCCGCGCCGGTGACCAGCACCACGTCGCCCTCGCGCACCCGGGCCAGCCGGGTCAGCGCCCCGTACGCGGCGGAGCCGGAGGTGAGGTGGGCGGCGGGGTCGGGCAGCGCGGGGTCGGCCGGGCGGCACTCGGCCACCGGCACCAGGGCGTACTCGCGCCAGCCCAGCAGGTGCGTCACCAGGTCGCCGGGGCGCAACGGGCCCGCGTCGGGGGCGGCGACGACCTCGCCGACGGCGGGCCCGTACAGCGCGTCGCCGGGGCGCAGGCCCGGTACGGGGGTGTCGTCGGCCACCCCGCCGATCAGGGTGCGCAGGCCCCCGAAGACCTGGAAGTGGCGGTTGCGGACCAGGACGTGGCCCGGCGCCGGGGCGGGGGTGGCGGTCTCGGCGACGGTGAGGTCCGCGGTCTCGGGCAGCGCGCGGGGCAGGGCGGCGAGCCGCACTTCCCGGCTGGTGCGCGGCAGGGCGGTGGTGGTCACGGGGGGGCCTCCTCGGGCGTGGCTGACCGGCCGGGCACCGCTGCTCCGGACCGGGGCCCGACGCTAATCCCTGACCCGCGGGTCAGGGGCAAGCCCGGTTCCGTGCAGCCGGTCCCCTCCGGGGGAGCCGGTTTTCGGCCAAGGAGACTCCGGGGCGGTCCCGAGCGGGCCGCACCCCCTGTTTCGTATGGCGGATGATCAATAACCTTGGGGCGTACGCCCGTTACTGACCCAGGGAGCTCCATGTCCACCGCGCAGCAGGTCCCCGACATCCTCTCGCCCGAGTTCGCAGCGGACCCCTATCCGGCCTATCGCGTGATGCGCGAGAGCGCCCCGCTCATCTGGCACGAGGCCACCCGGAGCTACATCGTCTCGCGGTACGAGGACGTCGAACGGGTCTTCAAGGACAAGGCCGGCCAGTTCACCACCGAGAACTACGACTGGCAGATCGAACCCGTGCACGGGAAAACGATCCTTCAGCTCAGTGGCCGGGAACACGCGGTCCGCCGGGCCCTGGTCGCCCCCGCCTTCCGGGGCACGGACCTCCAGGAGAAGTTCCTCCCGGTCATCGAGCGCAACTCGCGGGAACTCATCGACGCGTTCCGGCACACCGGCTCCGCCGACCTGGTCACCGACTACGCGACCCGCTTCCCGGTCAACGTGATCGCGGACATGCTCGGGCTGGACAAGGCCGATCACGCCCGGTTCCACCGCTGGTACACCGCGGTCATCGCCTTCCTCGGCAACCTCTCCGGCGACCCGGAGGTCACGGCGGCCGGCGAGCGCACCCGCGTGGAGTTCGCCGAGTACATGCTGCCGATCATCCGGGAGCGGCGCGAGAACCTCGGCGACGACCTGCTGTCCACGCTCTGCGCCGCCGAGGTCGACGGCGTCCGGATGAGCGACGAGGACATCAAGGCGTTCTGCAGCCTGCTGCTGGCGGCCGGCGGCGAGACCACCGACAAGGCGATAGCGAGCATATTCGCCAATCTGCTGCGCCACCCCGAGCAGTTGGCGGCCGTCCGCGCGGACCGCTCCCTGATCCCGCGGGCCTTCGCCGAGACCCTGCGCTACACCCCGCCGGTCCACATGATCATGCGGCAGTCGGCCACCGAGGTCACGCTCAGCGGCGGCACCATCCCCGCCGGGGCCACCGTCACCTGCCTGATCGGCGCCGCCAACCGCGACCCGGAGCGGTACCGGGGCCCCGACCGCTTCGACATCCACCGCGACGACCTGACCACCACCACCGCCTTCTCGGCCGCCGCCGACCACCTCGCCTTCGCGCTCGGCCGGCACTTCTGCGTGGGCGCGCTGCTGGCCAAGGCCGAGGTGGAGATCGGCGTCGACCAGCTCCTGGACGCCATGCCGGACCTGCGGCTCGCCGACGGCTTCGACCCGGCGGAGCAAGGGGTGTTCACCCGGGGACCGCAGGCGCTGCCGGTGCGGTTCACGCCCGTCGCGGCCTGATCCCCCGCGCGGTCGGTCCGGGCCCCGGGGCGGGGCCCGGACGCCGCTACTGCACCACCGGCGTGAACTCCGCCGGGAGCGCGGTCAGTCCGCGCATCCAGATCGACGGCCGCCAGGTCAGCTCCTCCGGCTCCACCGCGAGGACCAGGTCCGGCAGCCGCTCCAGCAGCGTCTCCACCGCGGTACGGGCCATCACGTCCGCGAGCAGCGGCGCCGGGTACGGGCAGCGGTGCTCGCCGTTGCTGAACGACAGGTGGGCGCTGTTCTCGGCGCCGACGTGCGACTCCGGCCAGATCTGCGGGTCGGTGTTGGCGGCGGCCAGCCCCAGCACCACGCAGTCGCCGGCCCGGATCCGCCGCCCGCCGAGCTGGGTGTCGCGCACCGCCCAGCGGCCGACGAAGTTCTGCGTCGGGGTGTCCAGCCACAGCACCTCGTTGAGCGCCTCGCCGACGCTGAGCCGCCCGCCGGAGACGTTCAGGGCGAACCGCTCGTCGGTCAGCAGCAGCCGCAGGGTGTTGCCGATCCAGTTGCCGGTGGGCTGCTGGGCGGCCGCGATGACCGAGATCAGGTCCTGGACGACCTCCTCGTCGGTGAGTCCGGCCGGGTGCAGCAGCATCCGCGAGGTGACGTCCGGGCCCGGCCGCTCCCGCTTCTCCTTCACCAACTGGGCGAGCCGCGCGCCCACCCGCCCGTACGCGGCGACCGGGTCGTCGCCCTCCGCCGCGTCCAGGGAGATCCGCAGGTCGTCCACGAGCTGCTGGGTGTCGGTGCCGCTGCTCGGCATCCCGCACATCTGGACCACGGCCCGCGCCGGGAGGGCGTGCGCGTAGCCGCTCATCAGCTCGGCGTGGCCGCTGCCCGCGAAGGCGGCGATCAGCGCGTCGGCGATCTCCTGGCACTCCCGGGCCAGTTCGAACTGGTCGACGCCCTCCAGCGCCTCGGTGATCACCCCGGCCCGCCGCTGGTGCTCCTCGCCCTCGGTGAACAGCACCGACGGCTGGTAGCCGACGAACGGCAGCAGCGGCCAGTCCGGCGGGATGTTCGGCCACTGGTTCCAGCGCCGGGAGTCCCGCGCGAACAGCTCGTCGTGGCTGGTGACATAGCTCAGCTCGGAGTAGCCGAGGACCAGCCAGGCGGGGATGTCCCCGTCCAGCAGCACCGGGGCCACCGGGCCGTGCTCCCGGCGCAGCGCCCGGTAGAGCTGCGAGGGCGACTGCTGGTACTCCAGACCCCCCAGGCGCACGGCGCCGGGGTGAGCGGGGCAGCCCGGTGGCGGGACCGCGTCGGTGGAGGGGTTTCCGGGGTCGGTCACGGTGTCATCTCCTGGGCCATGGCCAGTTCGTACAGGTGGTCCACGAGGGTGATCAGGACGTCCTTGCCGGACTGCCTGAGCCGCGCGTCGCAGTCGATCAGCGGCACCCGCTCGGGCAGGGCGAGCGCCTGGCGGATCTCGTCCAGGGAGTAGCCGGCGGTGTCGTCGTCGAAGCGGTTCACGGCCACCACGAACGGGGTGCGGTGGTGTTCCAGCCGGTCTATCGCGTACCAGGAGTCGTCCATACGGCGGGTGTCGACCAGGACGACCGCGCCGAGCGTGCCGGAGAACAGCCGGTCCCACAGGAACCAGAAGCGCTCCTGCCCGGGGGCGCCGAACAGGTAGAGCACCATGCGCTCGTTGAGGCTGATCCGCCCGAAGTCGAAGGCCACCGTGGTGGTGGTCTTGGCGGCGACCCCGCTGGTCTCGTCGACGCCCACGCCCGCCTGGGTCATCACCTCCTCGGTGTTCAGCGGCCGGATCTCGCTGACCGAGCGGACCAAGGTCGTCTTGCCGACCCCGAAGCCGCCCACGATCACGATCTTCAGGCCGGTCTCGGCGGCGTCGGCCAGGGGTGTGCGGCGGGACGGCAGCTCAGAGATTGCGGAGCCCATGGAGCACCTCCTTGAGGAGCGCGGAGTCGGGGAGCGAGGCGAGGGACTGCGCCGCGCGGGGGTGGCGGGCGGTGATGCGGCCCATGGCGAGGAGGTCTCCGAGCAGGATCCGCACCACCGTGATCGGCAGCTTCAGCTCCGCGGCGATCTCGACCACGGCGGTGGGGTGCCGGCACAGGTCGAGGATGCGGGCGTGCTCCGACTGCATCCCGGCCGTCGGCTCGCTCTCGCTGACCACCAGGGTGACCAGGTCGAAGTCGTCGTCGGCGCGGCTGCGTCCGCCGGTGACCGTGTAGAGCCGGTCCGGATCGCCGGTGTCCACGGGCCTGCGCATCACGAGGGGGCACCCCCGTGGACCGGGTTGCGGGGTTCGGCTCGCAGGTGCTCGCCGATCTGCTCGACCAGTTCGGTCATCTGGTGGCCGACCACACCGGGGTCGGCGTTCTCCTCGGCGACCACGGCGAGGTGCGCGCCCTCGCCGGCCTCCACGATGAACAGCAGGCCGCCGTGGAACTCGGTCATCGAGTGGCGCACGCCGCCGGTCCCGTCGCCGAACTCGACGGAGGCGCCCTGGGCGAGGGCCTGGATGCCGGAGCAGATCGCCGCGAGCTGGTCGGCCTGGTCGAGCGTCAGGTGCTCGGTCCAGCACAGCTTGAGGCCGTCCCGGGACAGGACCAGCGCGTGCCGGGTGCCGGGGGTGCGCTCCAGGAGGTTCTGCAGGAGCCAGGTGAGGCTGTTGTCGGTGGTCTGCATGGTGGTGAGGGGTCGGTGGTTGCCCAACTGAGCGGTCACCGGCCCGTTCCTCCAATCTCACGTACTCGGGCGGGGACGTGGGCGCCGGGGCCCCGCGCGCCGCAGGGGGGTGGGGGCGGTGGCCTACGGGGCGGCCGGCGGCTCGGGGGCGGTCCGGTCGTCGGGTCCGGTGGTGCCCCTGCCCGACCGGCGGCCGCGGTGGAAGGCGCCGAAGCGGGCGCCCGCGTCGCGGGTCGCGGCGGTGTCGGGCCGGGTGGTCCGCTCGGTCTCGCCCCGCGGGTCGCGGCGCTGCTCGCGCTCCCGTTCGGCCTCGGCCATGGTGCGGCCGGGGGTGCGCACGGGCAGCCCGTTGGGCGTGGCCTCGGTGGCGGCGGGGCGGGGCGGCGCCGGCTGCTCGGGCAGGGGCGCCGGGGGCGCCGGGCGGGCCTCGGGCAGTTCGGCGCGGGCGGGGGCGGGCTCGGGTGCCGGGGCGGCGTGGCGGGCCGGGCTCCGCCGGGGGGCCGGGTCCCGCTGCTGGGCGAGGAGCTGGCGGGGCAGCAGGACGACGACGCCGGTGCCGCCGCGCGAGGAGGGCCGGAAGTTGACGCTGATGCCGTACTTGACGGCGAGCCGGCCCACGACGGCGAGGCCGAGCCGGGTGCCCTGGAGGGTGGCGAGGTCGGTCATCCGCCCGGACACCGCCTCCTCGGCCCGGCGCATGGCGGCGGCGGCCATCTTCAGGCCGCTGTCCTCGATGGTGACGACGATGCCGGCGCTGCGCTCCTCGACGTAGACGTTGACCTCGTCGATGGGCGGGGAGAAGTTGGCGGCGTTGTCCATCAGCTCGGCGAGCAGGTGCATCACGCCCTCGGCGGCGAAGCCGGTGACGGCGGCGCCGGTCGAGCAGTGCAGCCGGACGCGCTGGTAGGCGGCGATGCGGCCGACCGCGCCGCGCAGGATGGACTCCATCACGATGGGCTTGTTCCAGGCGCGGCTGGAGCGGCCGCCCATCAGCAGGGCCAGCCGGTCGGTCATCAGGCCGAGCTGGGAGGTGCTGTGGTCCAGCTTGAGCAGGTCGCCGAAGACCTCCTCGCCGTGCCGTTCCTGCATCTCGCGGAGGTCGGCGAGCATGCTGACCGCCTTGGCCTGGACGCGGCTGAGTGCCTTGGCGGAGGCGGCCTGCGCGGCGGCGGCGCGGCGCTCGCTGCGGGCGAGTTCACGGACGAACGATTCGGCGGGGGCCCGCAGCAGGGGCAGCCCCGGCCAGTCGAGTTCGGCGAGGACGGTCTCGGCGGAGTGGCCCTCGCGCAGCCGTGTCACGGCGGTGGGCAGGGTCTCGTCGGTCAGCCGGCGCAGTTCGGCGGCGGCCCGGCCGGACTCCTCGCGGGCCTGGCGCAGTTCGGCGCCGGCCGTGACGGCGTGCCGTACCTGCTCCTCCATCGCGGCGGCGAAGACGTGCAGGAGCTGGCGGAGCTGGGGGTCGGAGGGCGGGGTCACGCCGGTCACCGCGTCGTTCGCGCTGGTGCCGTCGCGCAGCCGCTTGACGACGGCGGGCACCGTGACGGTGACCAGGTGGGCGGTCTCCCCCGCCGTCTGCGCCGACTGGGCCCTGGCCTGCTGGGCCTCGGCGCCGAGCCGCAGGTTCTGGCGGCGGGCCCGCCGGAGCAGCAGGGCGCTGACGACGACCGTGACGGCGACGCAGAGCCAGGCGCCCAGCACGGTGGCGAGCGCCCAGGAGCGGGCGCTCGCGGGGGCTACCGCGGCCACCGCGCCGGCCGCCGCGGCAGTCACCACCAGCACGGCCAGGGGTACGACCGGAGCGGCCCGGCCGGGCTTCGCCGACCGGTGCTGACTGGGCGGTGCAGGCACTGACATTCCGCGGTCCCTCGGTCCTTGGGTGCAGGAGAAACGGGTCGACCGACACACGACGGCCACCGGCCCGGAGAACGCACGCCAAAGGGATGGTGATCTTCCGGACCAGGTATGGGTTCATGCTAGTCACCCGGCCGCGTCCGGAGTTCCGCCTGGGGGCACAGTCTGCGAGACGGCCGATTTAGGCCCGAAGGTGCTGCCGCGCAGGTGCCCCGTGATAGAGGGCGGAATATGCCGCCAGCAGCCTCCGCGGCCCTGATCACGGGACGATCTGGAGACCTGTTCGCGCGAACGGTCGAGAATAACCGTTTCTTCGATCGAGCAAGACCACGAACGGGTGAGCGATTTTCAGCCAACCCACTGACGTTTTCCGTCAGTTGACCATCGTCTGGCGGGCCCGGTTCAGGCCGGGTGGACCAGCGGGTCGCCGCCCTCGACCTGCTGGACGGAGAGGTGGGCCCGGACCGGGTGGCCGGGCTCGCCGGTCTCGTACACCTCGTCGGCCTTCAGCCGGTGGAGGGAGTTGCGGTCCTCGTGCGGGAAGACGTGAGCCGGGCCGCTCGCGGCGGGCGGTACGGGGCGGTGTCACGCGGTCATCGGCGGCTCGGCGGGGGTGCGCGGCGCCGGGCCGAACAGCACCGCCCGGACCACCTTCGGGGCGAACACGGAGGTGAGCGGGGCGGTGAGGGTGAGCACCGAGCGGAAGGCCGGGCCGATGACCGGGTCGCCGGGGTAGCGGTCCTGGACGCGGCGCAGATACGGGCCGGCGAGGCGGTCCGCGGCCGTGACGGTGAGCGCGTTGCCGAGGACGCCCGGCATCTTCTTGTCGGCCCCGGCGGAGATGTCCCACGCCTGCCGGGACGCGGCGAGCAGGGCCCGCTGCACCCGGGCGGTGCTGGGGGTGCGGCGGGGGTCCGCCAGCGCGTCGCGCAGCGCGACGGCGTTCAGGGCGGCGACGGCCATGCCCTGGCCGTAGATCGGGTTGAACGTGCACAGGGCGTCGCCGGTCGCCAGGAACCCGGCGGGGCGGCGGCCCGGCAGGTCGTAGCGGCGCCGCACGTTCGAGGTCCGCCCGAAGCCGCGCACGGGGGTGAGGGGCTCGCTGTCGCGCAGCCACCGGTGCACCAGGGGGTGCGGCAGCTTCTTGGCGTACGCGGTGAACTCCTCCTCGTCGGTGGGGGGTTCGTCGCCGCGCAGCCCGGACATGGTGGCGATGTGGGTGCCGTCCTCCAGGGGCAGGACGACGGCGCCGTAGGGCTGGGCGGGGTTGGGCACGATGTTGATGCCGAGCGCGTGGCCGCCGAGGGTGCCGGTGGTGTCGCGGTAGACGCGGGAGGCGTAGGCGAGTCCGGTGTCGATGACCTCCTCCGGCGGGGCCTCGGCGCCCAGGTCGGCCAGCCAGCGGGGGGCCTTGGTGCCGCGGCCGGAGGCGTCCACGACGAGGTCGGCCTCGACCGGGCGCGGCCGGGCGTCGGGCGCGGCACCGCGGTCGCGCAGCAGGACGCCGCGCACCCGGGAGGCGTCGCCGAGCAGGCCGACGGCGTCCGTGCCCTCGGCGACGGTGATCGCCGGGTCGGCCAGCACCCGCCGCCGGACGAGCTGTTCGAGCTGGGCGCGCGATCCGGTGTACAGGTGGGTGGTGGCCGGCAGGCGGGTGAACCAGCGGCCGTTCTGCCACTGCACCATGTCCTCGGGCATCCCGACCCGGGGGGCGCCGGCCGCCCGCAGTTCGCCGAGGAAGCCGGGGAGCAGCTCTTCCAGGGCGAGTTGGCCGGCCTCCAGCAGGACGTGCGGGTGGCGGCTCTGCGGCACCCCGGCGCGCGGGACGGGACCCTCCGGGTAGCGGTCCCGCTCGACGACGGTGACCCGGTCCGCGTGCGCGGTCAGGACGTGCGCCGCCAGCAGCCCCGCGAGGCTCCCCCCGACCACGACCGCGTGCCGCCCGCCCGGCGTCCTTGCGCCGCTGGTCCGCGTGGACTTCACCAATGCCGCTCCCCTGACCGTGCCGTCTTCGTCCGTACGGCACCAGTATCGCGGCCGGGCGGGCGGCGGGGGCGGGTTCAGCAGTCGTAGTCGACCGTAAGGGTGCCGGAGACCGGGTAGCTCTGACAGGTCAGTACGTAGCCGGCGTCGACCTCGGCGGGTTCCAGGGCGTAGTTGCGGCGCATGTCGGCCTCGCCGTCGGTGACCTTGGCGCGGCAGGTGCCGCAGACGCCGCCCTTGCAGGCGAAGGGCAGGTCGGGGCGGACCCGGGCGGCGGAGTCGAGCAGGGTGGTGTCGCGGGGCAGCGGGGCGGTGGTGGAGCGGCCGTCGAGGACGACGGTGACCTCGCTGACCGGCCCGCCGGGGCGCGGCTCGGGGCGGCGCACGGCACCGGGGGGTTCCTCGCCGGCGAAGAACAGCTCCTGGTGGACGCGTTCGGCGGGGACGCCGAGTGCGGTCAGCACGCGCCGGGCGTCGGTGACCATGCCGTGCGGGCCGCACAGCCACCAGTGGTCGGCGCCGGCCGGCTCGACCAGCCCGTCGATCAGGGCGGCGAGCCGCTCGGCGTCGATCCGGCCGGTCAGCAGCCCGGCCTCGCGGGGTTCCCGGGAGAGCACGTGGGCGAGCTGGAACCGGGCGGGGTACAGGTCCTTGAGGTCGGCCAGCTCGTCGGCGAACATCACCGAGCCGGTGCGCCGGTTGCCGTAGAAGAGGGTGACGCGGGAGCGGTCGTCGGCGGCGAGGACGGACTCGGCGATGGACAGCATCGGGGTGATGCCCGACCCGGCGGCGACCAGGACGTGGTGGGCGGGGGTGGTCAGGTCGGGGGTGAAGGCACCGGTCGGGGCCATCACCTCGACGGTGTCGCCGGGGCGGACCTCGTGCACCAGCCAGGAGGAGAACAGCCCGCCAGGCACCGCGCGCACCCCGATCCGGGGCCGCCGGGCACCGGCCGGGGAGCAGATGGAGTACGAGCGCCGCTCGTCGCGTCCGCCGACGACGCGGCGCAGGGTGAGGGACTGCCCGGGCGCGAACGCGAACTCCCCGGCCAGGTCCGCGGGGACGTCGAAGGCGACCGCGACCGCGTCCTCGCACAGGCGCTGTACGGAGGCCACGCGCAGCGGGTGGAAGACGGGCCGGCGGCGCGGCGGCCGCACCGGGGCGGGTCCGCTCAACAGGTCGGCCATCAGATCTCCTTGACGTACTCGAACGGTTCGCGGCAGGCGCGGCAGCGCCACAGCGCCTTGCAGGAGGTGGCGCCGAACCGGGAGGTCTCCTCGGTGTCCGCCGCGCCGCAGCGCGGGCAGGGCACCGCGCGCCGGGTGGCCGTCAGGACCAGGGGCACCGGTCCGGGCGCGGGCCGGGGGGCGGGGCCGGGCGGGGCGATGCCGTGCTCGGCGAGTTTGCGGCGGCCCTCGGGGGTGATCCAGTCGGTGGTCCAGGGCGGGTCGAGGACGGTGCGCACCTTCACCCGCGGGTATCCGGCGGCCCTGAGCCGGGCGGCCGCCTGGGCGCGCATCTCGGCCATGGCCGGGCAGCCCGAGTAGGTGGGGGTGAGGCTGACGACGACCGTGCCGTCCGGGCCGACGTCGACCGCGCGCAGGACGCCGAGGTCGGCGAGGGTGAGCATGGGCAGTTCGGGGTCGGGGACCCGCCCGGCGATGTGCCGGGCGCGCCGGGCGTCGGCCGGTGCGGTCACCATGACGCCTCCGGGTGGGCGCGGGCGACGGACTGCAACTCGGCCAGCAGCGGGGCGAGGTGCTCGGTGTGGACGCCCCGCCGGCCGGCCCCGGGCCCCGGTGTCCAGGCGGGCAGCGGCACTCCGGCCGCGTCCGTCACCTGGCGCAGCACGGCGACCACCTCCTCCCGGGCGTCGTAGGCGGTGAACAGCTCGCCGAGGTGCGGGGTGACCTGCCGCAGCGCGGCGCGGGTGCGCCGGTGCGACTCCTCGGTGCCGTCGCCGAGCCGCACCACCCATTCGGCGGCGTACTGGCGGTGGTACGTCAGTTCCTTGACGCCCTTGGCGGCGACGGCGGCGAGCACCGGGTCGGGCGAGGCGGTGAGCCGCTGGAGGTGGGCCAGCCGCCAACTGGCGAACACCAGCAGCCGGACCATGCTGAACGCAAAGTCGCCGTTGGGCAGTTCGGCCAGGGTGACGTTGCGGAAGCCGGCCGGGTCGCGGAAGTAGGCGTAGGCGTCCTCGCCGCGGCCGGTGCCGTCGACCTGGCCGCAGCGGGCGTACAGCAGCCGGGCCTGGCCGAGCAGGTCCAGGCCGATGTTGGCGAGGGCGACCTCTTCTTCCAGCTCGGGGGCGCGGGTGGTCCACTCGGCCAGCCGCTGGGCCGCGACCAGGGCGTCGTCGCCGAGCGCCAGGCAGAGCCCGGCCAGCGCGGCCCGGTCGACGCCGTCGGGGACGGTGGTGTCCACGCCGTGCAGGGGGTCCTCGAAGCCGGTGCCGTAGGCCCACCGGGTGTCGTCCTCGTGCTCCTCGGCGAGGGTGAGGTAGACGTGGTCGTCGCTCATGCCCTGCTCCTAGATGTGCGGGACGTCGTCGGGGATGTCGTAGAAGGTGGGGTGGCGGTACACCTTGTCGGCGCTCGGGTCGAAGAAGGGGTCCTTCTCGTCGCGGGTGGAGGCGGCGATGTGCGCGGAGCGCACCACCCAGATGCTCACCCCCTCGTTGCGCCGGGTGTAGAGGTCCCGGGCGTGGGTGAGGGCCATCCGGTCGTCGGCGGCGTGCAGCGAGCCGACGTGGACGTGGTTGAGGCCCCGCTTGCCGCGGACGAACACCTCGTACAGGGGCCAGTCGCGCTCGGCGGTCATGCCACCGCTCCCTTCTCGCTGCGGGCGGCCCGCTTGGCGGCGTGCGCGGCGGCGGCCTCGCGCACCCAGGCGCCCTCCTCGTGGGCGGTGCGGCGCCGCCGCACGCGCTGGGCGTTGCACGGTCCGTCGCCCTGGATGACCCGGGTCAGCTCGTCCCAGTCGGGGGTGCCGAAGTCGTGGTGGCCGCGCTCCGGGTTCCAGCGCAGTTCGGGGTCGGGGAGGGTGACGCCGAGCTTCTCGGCCTGCGGGACGGTCATGTCGACGAAGCGCTGGCGCAGTTCGTCGTTGCTGTGCCGCTTGATCTTCCAGGCCATCGAGCGGGCGGAGTTGGGCGAGGCGTCGTCGGGCGGGCCGAACATCATCAGCGACGGCCACCACCAGCGGTCCACCGCGTCCTGCACCATCTCCCGCTGGGCGTCGGTGCCGCGCATCATCGTCCTCAGCAGCTCGTAGCCCTGCCGCTGGTGGAAGGACTCCTCCTTGCAGATCCGCACCATGGCGCGGGCGTAGGGGCCGTAGGAGCTGCGGCACAGGGGGACCTGGTTGCAGATCGCGGCGCCGTCCACGAACCAGCCGATCACACCGACGTCGGCGAAGGTCGGCGTCGGGTAGTTGAAGATCGACGAGTACTTCTGGTGGCCCTCGATCAGCCGCCGGGTGAGGTCCGCGCGGTCGGCGCCGAGCGTCTCGGCCGCCGCGTACAGGTACAGGCCGTGGCCGGCCTCGTCCTGGACCTTGGCGAACAGGATCGCCTTGCGGCGCAGCGAGGGGGCGCGGGTGATCCACTCGCCCTCGGGCTGCATGCCGATGATCTCGGAGTGGGCGTGCTGGGCGATCTGGCGGATCAGGGTGGAGCGGTAGCCGTCGGGCATCCAGTCGCGCGGCTCGATCCGCTGGTCACGGGCGATCGTCGCGTCGAAGTGCTGCTGGAGTTCCGGGGGCGCCTCGTGCGCCGCCGGCCCGGCCTGCCGTGCCGCCATCTCGGTCACCTCTCCCCAACCGACCATTCGTTCGGTTCATGATAGAACCAGTCCCCCGGGTCCCGGCAACCGTCGGGGCCGATGGATTTCCGCCTTCCGCACGTCCCCTTGACAGCGCCCGGCCGGCCTTGGTTTCTTGACGGTGCCGCGCGCTTACCGAATGTTCGGTCGGCACATCGGTGGAGGAGCCGCGATGAGCAGTGACCCGCACCCGAACACCCCCGCCGCCGGGCCGGTCCGCCGGGGCGAGCCGGTTCCGGCCGAGCTGCTGGACGACGCCGAGCGGCTGACCCCCGAGGAGCTCCGCGAGACGCAGGTGCGCCGGCTGCGCGCGACGCTGCGGCACGCGTACGACAACGTGGAGCTGTACCGCGAGAAGTTCGACGCGGCGGGGGTGCGGCCCGAGGACTGCCGGACCCTGGCCGATCTGGCGCGGTTCCCGTTCACCACCAAGGCGGACCTGCGGGACTCCTACCCGTTCGGGATGCTCGCCGTGCCGATGGCCGACGTGCGGCGCGTGCACGCCTCCAGCGGCACCACCGGCCGGCCGACCGTCGTCGGCTACACCGAGCGCGACCTGTCGACGTGGGCCGGGCTGGTCGCCCGCTCGCTGCGCGCCGCCGGTGCCCGGCCCGGCCACAAGGTGCACATCAGCTACGGCTACGGCCTGTTCACCGGCGGTCTCGGCGCGCACTACGGCGCGGAGCGGGCCGGGTGCACGGTGATCCCCGCCTCGGGCGGCATGACCGCGCGGCAGGTGCGGATCATCCAGGACTTCCGGCCCGAGGTCATCATGGTGACGCCGTCGTACATGCTCACCCTGCTGGACGAGTTCGAACGGCAGGGCGTCGATCCGCGCACGACCTCGCTGCGGATCGGCGTCTTCGGGGCGGAGCCGTGGACGGAGGAGATGCGCCGGGAGATCGAGGAGCGCATGGACCTGCACGCCGTCGACATATACGGGCTGTCGGAGGTGATGGGCCCCGGGGTGGCGCAGGAGTGCGTGGAGACCAAGGACGGGCTGCACGTGTGGGAGGACCACGTCTACCCGGAGATCGTCGACCCGGTGACGGACGAGGTGCTCGCCGAGGGCGAGGGCGGTGAGCTGGTCCTCACCACGCTGACCCGGGAGGCCCAGCCGGTGATCCGGTACCGCACCCGGGACCTGACCCGGCTGCTGCCGGGCACCGCCCGGCCCGCCTTCCGGCGCATCGAGAAGATCACCGGCCGCTGCGACGACATGATCATCCTGCGCGGGGTGAACGTCTTCCCCGGCCAGATCGAGGAGATCGTGCTGCGCACCCCCGGTGTCGCCCCGCACTTCCAGCTCCGGCTCGACAGGCGGGGCCGGATGGACCATATGACCGTCCGCGTCGAGGCCCGTCCGGACGCCGTGCCCGGCGACCGGGAGACGGCGGCCGGGGCCGTCGCCCGGAGCGTGAAGGAGGGCGTCGGCGTCACGGTCGACGTGGAGATCGTCGACCCCGGGACCCTGGAACGCTCGGTGGGCAAGATCCGCCGGGTACAGGATCTGCGGGGGGCCTGAGACGCCGGGGGGTGTGAGGGGGGCCTGAGACGCCGGGGTGTGAGGCGGGGGGCCTGAGACGCGGGGCCGGGGTGGCCGGCGTGCGGGTCAGGCGCGGCGGCCCGCGCCCTCCGCTCGCGCCGCCTCCGGGTCGGCCGCCCCGTCCGTCCCGTCCGTACCGGCCGTCCCGTCCGCCTCCCAGCGCAGCAGGTCGCCCGGCTGGCAGTCGAGGACCTCGCACAACGCGGCGAGGGTGGTGAAGCGGACCGCCTTGGCGCGGCCGTTCTTGAGCACCGCCAGGTTGGCGGGCGTGATCCCCACGCGTTCCGCCAGCTCGCCCACGGACATCTTGCGCCGCGCCAGCATCACGTCGATGTCGACGACGATCGGCATCAGATCACCTCGGCCAGCTCGGCCCGCATCCGCGCCGCCTCGACGTCCCGCGCCACGGCCTGGGCGAGCAGCATCCGCAGGACCAGCACGATCAGCGCGACGCCCAGGGCGGCGACCACGGCCCCGCAGATCAGCAGGACCACACCGGGGGCGACCGCCTCGCCCGGCGCCAGCACCACCGCCAGCGCGAACAGCAGGAGCGCGGCGGCCACGACCGCGCCCAGCACGGTGTGCACGTACCGGAAGGCGGCGTGCGAGAAGACCGTGCCGCGCCGCACCATCGTCACCAGCTTCCACACGCAGACCAGCACGACCTGGGCCGTCACGATCCCCAGCACGAGGATCACCAGGAACGGGGTCCGGGGGAAGGCCGGTTCCGGGTCGGCCTCCCGCACGTCGGCGGCGACCAGGGGCACCATCACCGCCTGCACGAACACCGAGCCGGTGAGCAGTACCCCGAGCACGGCGCGCAACGCCAGCACCGTCACCTTTCCCATCGCAGCTCCTTCCATCGAGTAACAATGGAAATCTATCGAGTTTCGATAGGTTGGGCAAGACAGGACGGAACCTCGTCCGTTCGTCGGGAAAGAGGGTGGGGCGGGCAACCCGGCGGCCACAGCCTGTTGGCACAACAGACCGATCCTGCGCGTTTCCTGACGTAATTTCACCTGATCGAGCGGTGATACGATCACCGCGTTTGCGGAGCGGGCCGATGGGTGGCACGGGGGTACTGGCCGCCCGCACATGACGGGACATCAGCACGTTGGCCGTCAGTCGCCTGAAGAGAGTCTTATGACGGAATACATAGAGAACCCCCTGTTCTGGGCTCTCCTCGTCGCATTCGTCGCCACCAGCACCATGGCCGTCCGCCAGCGCAGGACGGTCCGGTTGCTGCGACAGGAGATCCAGGGCCTGGGGGAACGGTACACAGAGCTGGAGACCGGCTACGAGCAGTCGGTCCGGGCGGCTCAGGAGCAAGCCGAGGAGGAGACCAAGACCGTCCTGAAGTCCGCCATGCGGACCCTCCAGGGCCTGGCCGCCGAGCAGCAGTTGGTGCTGTCCCGCCTGCAGAGCAAGTACGGCGACTCGGCCATGCTCCAGGACCTGCTGGAGATCGACCACACCAACTCGCAGTTCGGCCGCCGCGCCCAGTCCATCGCGGTGCTCTGCGACGGCTGGCTGGGCGGCCGGCGGGACACCGCCTCGGTGTACGACGTGGTGCGCAGCGCGCAGGGCCGCATCCGGCACTTCCGGCGGGTGGAGATCCTCTCCCAGGTCGACTTCGGCATCACCAGCCGGGCCGTCGAGCCCGTGGCCCTCGCCCTGGCCGAACTGCTCGACAACGCCACCAGCTACTCCAGCCCGGACACCGTCGTCGAGATCAACATCCGTACCGTGCCCAAGGGCATCTGCGTGGTCGTCGACGACGCCGGTGTCGGCATGAGCGACGAGGAGCGGACCCGCGCCGAGAAGCTGCTCTCCAGCGAGCGCGCCTCCGGGGTGGCCGGGCTCGGCAACCCGCCGCAGTTCGGCTTCGCCGTGATCGGCCTGCTCTGCGAGCGCTTCGGCTTCGAGGTGTCGGTGGACACCTCCTCCCCCTACGGAGGTGTCCGCGCGGTCGTGCTGCTGCCGCACGAGCTGCTGACCGCCATGCCGGAGCGCAAGGCGCCCGCCCCCGCCACCGTACGCACCGCCGTCGACGCCGGGGACGGGCCCGAGCCGGCGCTGTCCGCCGCCGCCACCGCCGACGGGCTGCCCCGGCGGCGCCGCAAGCGGCCGATGGCCATCGTGCCCGGCAGCGCCCCCGCGGCGCGGCCCGCGGTCCGTTCCGGCTCCGAGCAGGCGCAGATCATGGGCGCCTTCCAGCGGGGCACGCGGACCGGCCGGGCCACCGGACCGGAGGGCGCGGACCGCACGAGCAGCACACGTGGTGCAAGCAGCGAAGGACATGAGGACTCGTGAACGACGATCTGTCTTGGATGCTCGACAGCGCCCTGGAGATTCCCGGGGCCCTGCACGCCGTCCTGATCTCCGCGGACGGCCTGCTGATGGCCCGGACCCAGGACTTCGACCGGGACGACGCCGACCGGGTCGCGGCGGCGATGAGCGGGGTGCAGTCGCTCAGCCGCACGCTGGGCTTCTTCTGCGAGGACCCGAAGGCCGCCTGGCGGCAGACGCTGGTCGAGTTCGACGGCGGCTGGGTCTTCCTTATCTCCGCCGGTGAGGGCGCCTACCTGGGCGTCTCCGCCTCGCCGGACGTGGACATGGCAGACATCACGTTCCGGATGCAGCAGCTCGTCGCGCAGCTCGGCAAGCGGCTGACGGCGCCACCGCGCGAGAACATCGGCGGCACCTCATGACCGACCGGGACGCCTGGGAGCCGGAGGCGGCCCCGTTAGTACGGCCGTACGTCATCACCAAGGGGCGGGAGCTGCCCGACGAGGAGCAGCTCTCCCTGATCACCCTGGTCACGGCGGCGCCCGCGGACCCGCGGCGGCCGGCCCGGCTCTCCCCCGAGGAGCAGACGCTGCTCGACCTGTGCTCCGCCGGTTACCTGTCGGTCGCCGAGGTCGCCGGGCACACCCAACTGCCGCTGGGCGTGGTGCGGATCCTGCTGTCCTCCCTGGCGGAGGGCGGCCACCTCGTCACCCGTCCGCCGGTGGCCCCGGCGGCGCTCGCCGACCGGGAGATCCTTCAGGAGGTGCTCAATGGTCTCCGCGCCAAGTTTGGGTGAGCAGGCGTACGTCCGCGGCGGGGCGACCCAGACCGCGGTGAAGATCCTCGTGGTGGGGCACTTCGCGGTGGGCAAGACCACCTTCATCGGGTCGATCTCCGAGATCGAGCCGCTGTCCACCGAGGAGACGATGACCCGGGCCGCCGAGGCGGTCGACGACCTCAAGGGCGTCCAGGGCAAGACGACCACCACCGTCGCCATGGACTTCGGCCGGCTCACCATCAGCGACCGGGTGGTCCTCTACCTGTTCGGGACACCGGGACAGCAGCGGTTCGTGCAGATGTGGGAGGACATGGCCCGCGGCGCGCTCGGCGCCCTGATCCTGGTCGACCCCGAGCGGCTGGCGGACTCCTTCCCGGTGATCGACCTCATCGAGCAGTACGGACTGGACTACGCCATCGCCGTCAACCACTTCACCGGCGCGCCGCCGCGTGACGAGGCGGCCCTGCGCGAGGCGCTGGACCTGCTCGCCGACACCCCCGTCGTCACCTGCGACGCCCGCGACGAGAAGTCCTCCGCCGCCGCCCTGACCACGCTCGTCCGCTATTTGCTGGACCGCGCCCACTAGAAGCCGGGAGCAGACAGACATGCAACCTCACGACACCGCCCCGGTGCCCCCGCCGGGGTGCCCGGCCCACGGCTCGGGCGGCCGGGTCCCGCTGTACGGGCCGGAGTTCGCCGCCGACCCGCGGGCGTACTACGACTATCTGCGGCACTACGGGCCCGCCGCGCCCGTGGAGCTGGCGCCGGGCGTGGAGGCCACCCTGGTCACCGACTACGCGGCCGCCCTCCAACTGCTGCACGACTCCGGCACCTTCCGCAAGGACGCCCGGCGCTGGCGGGCCTTCAACGAGGGCAAGGTCGGCCCGGACAGCCCGGTCGCGCCGCTGCTGGCGTACCGCCCCAACTGCATGTTCGCCGACGGCGCGGACCATCTGCGGCTGCGCCAGGCGGTCACCGACAGCATGGCCCGGGTGGACACCCGGCGGCTGAGCCGGAGCACCGAGCAGATCTCCGGGTACCTCGTCTCCCAGTTCGGCGGGCGCGGTTCGGCCGATCTGCTCGGCGACTACGCCAAGCAGTTGCCGCTGTTCGTGTTCAACGAGCTGTTCGGCTGCCCGGCCGGCATCGGCGACCGGGTGCTGTTCGGCATCTCCGGGATGTTCGACGGGGTCAACGCGGACAAGGCCACCGAGGTGCTGTTCGGGGCGGTCGGCGAACTGGTCGCGCTGAAGCGGAGCAAGCCCGGTGACGACGTCACCTCCTGGCTGATGCGGCACGAGGCGGGGCTGACCGACGAGGAGATGGTGCACCAGCTCGCGCTGCTGCTCGGCGCGGGCGCGGAGCCGCTGCGCAACCTCATCGGCAACACGCTGCACCGGCTGCTCACCCACGACCGGTACGCGCGCGAGGGCGGTCTGATCGACGAGGCCCTCGACGACACGCTGTGGGAGAACCCGCCGATGTCGAACTACGCGCCGCACTACCCGGCCACCGACCTGGACTTCGCCGGGCAGCACCTGCAGGCGGGCGACCTGGTGCTGGTCAGCTTCGCCGCCGCCAACACCGGACCGGCGCTCGCCGAGTCCCGGCAGGCGGGCAGCAACCGGGCGCACCTGGCGTGGAGCGCGGGACCGCACGCCTGCCCCTCCAAGGAGCCCGCCCGGCACATCACGGTGACCGCCATCGAGCACCTGTTCAACCAGTTGCCGGACATCGAACTCGCCATCCCCGAGGACAGCCTGACCTGGCGGCCGGGCCCGTTCAACCGGGCGCTGGCCACGCTCCCGGCCCGGTTCACCCCGGTCCGGCCGGCCCGTCCGGCCGGTGAGCGGACCGCCCAGGCGGCCACGGCGGCGTCGGCGGAGGCGGGCCGCCGGCCCGAACGCGGCGGCCTGTGGAGCTCGTTCCTCACCTGGCTCACCCGGTGACGCGCGCAACAGCCTCCCAACCAGCCCCTTTCGCATAACCGTTCAACGGCAGGGGTAGTGAGCAACGCGGCATTCGAGTTGCTTACACGCAAAGGAGGTGCCGTGGACCACATATCCATGGACGCCGCTTTCCTGCCGGTGACCTGCCGGATACCCGCCCCCCGGGGCGGGTATCCCTTTGTCCGCCCCGGGCGCCGCCGGGCGGCCCGGTGACCGCCGCCGGCCCCACCGGGGACGGCGGCCCCCCGGGCGCGCCGACGCTCGGCGCCCTCACCGGCGGCCAGTTGCGAAGACTGGGCGCGGTCGCGGGACTGTCCGACGCCGACGCCGGCGGTTACGCCGGCGTGCTGACCGAGGCGCTCGGCACCGTGGCCGCGCGGCCCCTGGACCTGGGGCCCCCGAACCGCACCTTCCTCTCCGACGACCACACGCCCGTGGAGTTCTCCCTCTCCTTCCGGCCGGGCGCGGCCCCCGCCCTGCGGGTGCTGCTGGAACCGGGCTGCGGCGCAGGCAGCCTGGCTCGCAACGGCCGCGCCGGACTCGCCGCGGTGCGGTCGCTGGCCCGGCGGTGGCGGTTCGGCACCGACTCCCTCGACGCGGTCGAGGACCTGTTCCTGCCCCCCGTACCGCACGGCCCGCTGGCGCTGTGGTGCGCGCTGGAACTGCGGCCGGGAGGCGTGCCCCGGGTCAAGGTCTACCTCAACCCCTCGGCCTCCGGCGCCGGACGTGCCGCCGCGACGGTGCGCCGGGCGCTGGGCCGGCTCGGGCACGCACGGGCCGCCGCGGCCCTGCCCGAGGCCGACGGGTACCCGTTCCTGGCGCTGGACCTCGGGGACTGGGCCGAGCCCCGGGTGAAGGTCTACCTCCGGCACGAGGGGCTGACGCCCGGCCGGGCGGGGCTGCTGGCCGCGGCCGCCGGCGGGCCCGATCCGGCCGTGGTCGAGGACTTCTTCCGCACGGCCGCCGCCGGACCGGGCGCGGCACCCGGGGAGCTCCGCCTCGACCGGCGCCCGGCGCTGACCTGCCACGCCTTCACCGGCAGCGCGGCCCCGGCCGGCTTCACGCTGCACGTCCCGGTGCGGGACTACGCCGGGCACGACGGCGAGGCCCTGGCCCGGGCGACGGTCCTGCTGCGCCGGTACGGCATCGATCCGTCCCCGCTGCCGCGGGCGCTGTCGGCGCTCACCGGGCGGCGCCCGGAGGACGGGGTGGGGCTGATCGCCTACCTGGCGCTGGCCCACCAGCGGGGCCGGGCGCCCCGGGTGACGGCGTACCTGTCCTGCGAGGCGTACGCGGTCCGGCCGCCGGAGCCGGCGGCGTTCCGTCCGGCCGGGGCCCTGCGGGGCTGAGCACGGGCGAGGGGGCTCCCGGCGGACCGCGCCGGGAGCCCTCCTCGTCCGGAGGTTAGACGCCGATCACTTCGCGCAGTTGGCCCAGGTACGGGCCCACGTCGACCTGGATGGAGGCGCCCCGGGTGCGGCCGTACCGCCGGGTGATGCCCGCGAGGTACTCGGTGACCTCCGCGCGCATCACCTCGGCCGAGGGCAGCGCGCTGTCGCCGGCGACCAGGCCCGCCACCCACCGGGACTGGGCCTCGACCAGCCGGGTGATCGCCCCGACCGGGCGCACCAGCCCGACGAAGTACAGGCCGGGCCGGTCCGGCGCCACCACCCGCTTGTAGAGCCGGACCGAGCCGTCCGCGGCGACGGGGCAGCCCTCGGGCAGGAAGGGGAACGCCATGTGGTAGCCGGTGCAGTAGACCACCGCGTCGGCCTCCTCGGCGCTGCCGTCGGCGAACCGCACCCGGGGCCCGTCGAAGGACGCGATCGCGGGCCGGGGCAGCACGGCGCCGTGCCGGATGCGGCTGAGGATCTCGTCGGAGATGGTGACGGCCGAGGAGAACAGGGGGTGGTCCGGCTCGGGCAGGCCGTAGTCGGCCAGGTTGCCGCGCGCGACGTGCAGGGCGCGCTCGCAGAAGCGGCGCTGCTCCTCGAAGGTCATCGCCTGGAACCAGGGGGCCTCGGCGATCTGGTCGACCGACAGGCCGTAGAGCTGCTTGGGCACGATGTGCAGGCCCCGGCGGACCGAGAGGACGGTCCGCGCGGCGTGCCGGGAGAGGTCGGCGGCGATGTCCACGGCGGAGGCGCCGAGGCCGACGACCACCACGCGCCGGCCGGTGAAGTCGGCGCCGTCGTGGTAGTCGAGGGCGTGCAGCACGGTGCCGGTGAAGGTGTCGTGGCCCGGCGGCAGCGGGTCGGGCAGGGCGGGCTCGGTGTGGTGCCCGGAGGCGACGACGACGTGCGCGAACCGCCGGGTGGCGGTCCGGCCGCGCGCGTCGGCGCTGACGACGGTCCAGGTGCCGTCCGGGTCCTGCCGGACGGACCGCACCTCGGTACGGGTCTCCACGTGGCCGAGGACCCCGGCCCACTCGGCGAAGGACCGCAGGTAGGCGGCGACCTCGCTGTGCCGGGGGTAGAGGGGGTACTCGGCCGGCATCGGGAAGTCGGCGTAGGCGGTCAGGTCCTTGGCCGTGTTCAGGTGCAGCGACCGGTAGCCCGGTCCGCGCTCACCGGTGCCCGGTTGGCGCCAGACCCCGCCGACGTCCGGGGCCTTCTCCAGGCAGACGAAGTCGATGCCGCGCTCCTTGAGGGCATGTGCCGCCGCCAGCCCCGACAGACCCGCACCGATCACACACACGCGCACGCTTTTCCCCCACATGGTTCACCGTCCTCCCCCCGATCACGCAGTCACTGCCCATCCGCCACTTCCCGCACACCAGAATCAGGATCAAACAGACGTGTCCCTGGTCACTGTTTGCCGATTGCTCCCTTCGGGGGAGGCGGGACTGGCGGCGGGGAACCCGGGGCGCTCAGCGGTCAAGCAATGACGTGGACGCGCACGGAGTCGGAGGTTGGCATGACCTTGAGGAAAGCCCTCGCGGTGGGGATCAGCGCCCTGGTGTGCACCGGCATGCTGGGGACCGGCTGCGCCAAGGAGCAGCGGGGTGCCGCCGCCAAGGGCACGCCCTCGCCCTCCGGGCCGGTGTCGGGCCGCCCGGCGCCGCCGAGCCCGGCCGCACGGCCGCTGCCCGGGCTGGGTCCCCGGACGCGCTCGGAGATCCCGGCGGCCACCCGGCAGGTGCTGCTGGTGCGGGGCACCACGACGGACGGCAACCGGGCGCGGGCGGAGCTGTACCAGCGGGAGCCGGGCGGCGGCTGGCGGCGGGCCGCGGGGCCCTGGCCCGCGCACAACGGGCTGCGCGGCTGGACCCGGGACCACTGGGCCGGCGATCTGCGCACCCCCATCGGGGTGTTCACGCTCAGCGACGCCGGGGGCCGGCTGCCCGACCCGGACACCCGGCTGCCGTACGACGAGAGCCCGGACTTCTCCATCGACGGCACCGGGCACGTCGGCGAGCCGCTGGAGGGCTCCTTCGACTACGTGGTGGCCGTCGACTACAACCGCGTACGGGGCACCACACCGCTGGACAAGGAGCGTCCGCTGGGCGAGGACCGGGGCGGCGGGGTGTGGATCCACGTCGACCACGGCGGGCCGACCAACGCGTGCGTGTCCCTGGCCCGGTTGCACATGCGCGCCCTGCTGCGGGCCCTGGACCCGGCCGCGCGGCCGGTCGTCGTGATGGGCCCGGCGGCCGCGCTGGCCCGCTGACCCCCGCTCACCCGCCGCCCGGGGCCGGCACGGCGGGTGCCGCCGCCGGGGCCGGTTCCCAGCGGATGCGGGTGGCGCACACCGCGACGACCAGCGCCGAGACGGCGACCGCCGCCATGCCCCAGGTGAGGGAAGCGGCGTTGGCGACGAAGCCGATCAGCGGCGGCCCGGCCAGCAGCCCGGTGGTGCCCATGGCGGCGACCAGGGTGAGCGCGTCCGAGCCCGCCCGGGCCGCGGCGGCGTACACGCACGGGGTGACGGCGGCGATGCCCAGGCCGACGCAGGCGAAACCGGCCAGGGCCGGCAGCACGCCCCCGCCGGCCAGCGCGAGCGCGAGCGCGCCGCCGGCCAGGGCGCTGCCCAGGAGGACCACCCGCCGGTCGCCCCAGCGGCTGCGCCACCGGTCGGCGAAGAGCCGGGCGACCAGCATCGCGCCGGACACCACGGCGATGCCCAGCGGGGCGAGTCCGTCCGACGCCTCGGCCACGTCCTTCAGATAGAGCGCGGACCAGTCGTTCATGGCGCCCTCGGCGACCGTGCCGAAGGCCATGGCACAGCACATCCACAGGGTGATCCGGCTCGGCATCCGCCGGCGGCGCCGCTCCCGCATCCCGGCCGCGGCCGGCTCCGGCGGGTCCTCGGTGAGCAGCCCGGTGCGGGCGCCCGCGCCCAGCGCCAGCAGCAGGGCGACGGCCACCGCGAAGTGGGCCGTGACCGAGGAGGTGACCGCGTGCAGGGCGGAGGCGACCAGCGCGGCGAGCAGGGAACCGGCGCTGAAGACGGCGTGCAGTTTGGCCATGGTGGTGCGCCCGTAGCGGGCCTCCAGGGCCGCGCCCTGCGCGTTCATGGCCACGTTGAGGCACCCCACGAGGACCCCGTCGACGCACATCACCAGCAGCGCCACGGGGTACGAGGGCGCCGCGGCCAGCGCGAGCAGCAGCAGGGCGAGGCAGAGCTGGGAGAGCAGGGCCAGCTTCCGCGAGCCCAGGCGGCGCATCAGCCAGGCCACCAGCGGGAAGGAGGCCGCCGCGCCGACCCCGGCGGCCATCAGCAGCACCCCGACCTCGGCGGCGGACAGGGCGAGGCCGTTCTTCAGGTCGGGGATGCGGGCCGCCCAGGTGGCGTACTGGAAGCCGAGCGAGCAGAACAGCGCGGCGATCGCCGACTGACCGCGGTGGTAGGGGTCGTGGAGTCGGAACACGCGCATCAGCTCACTTCACGCAGGGTCGGGGCGGGCGGCCCGGCCGGTCCGGGCCGGGCGGCCGGCACCGGCCGGGACATGTAGACGGCGCCGGGGCCGTAGCCGTCGGCGGGGGCGACGCCGGGGTGGGCGGTGAAGCCCCGCGCGGACCAGAACCGGTCGCTGCCGCCCACGGCGACCAGGGAGATCCGCCGGTCGCCGCGGGCCCGGGCGGTGCCGGTGAGCCGCCCGAGCAGGAGCCGGCCCAGGCCCCGGCGGCGCAGGGCGGGCGCGACGACGATGTCGTGCAGATGGAGGTTGCCGCCGGTGCGGGCGGCCGGCTCCGCCCGGCCCAGCTCCGGGCACCGGAACTCCGGGTAGGGCAGGGCCAGCAGGTACCCGGCGGTCCGGCCGCCCACGTCGAGGACGAAGCAGGTGCCGGGCGAGGCGGCCGCCCGGGACTGCAGCGCGGCCCGCCCCTCGGACAGGCCGAGCCCGGCGTAGGCGTCGTGCTCCAGGGCCGTCACGGCGTCCCAGTCGCGGTCGGCGAGGTGCCGTACCGCCACGGTGTCACTCATCGGCGCCGCCTCCGGTGACGGTGTACGGCAGCGGGGCGATGCCGTTGAAGCCGCGGGTCATGTAGCTGGTGGAGTAGGCGCCGCAGGACAGCACCCAGACCGGGTCGCCGGAGGCCAGCGCCGCGGGCACCTGGACCAGGCCCTCCCGGTGGGCGTAGGCGTCGTCGCTGTCGCAGGTGGGTCCGGCGACGACGGCCGGGACGCGGGGGCCGCCGGGGTGGCCGGGGAAGACCAGCGGGTACTGCAGGGCGTCCATCTCGTACAGCCCGTTGAACTTGCCGCAGCTCAGGTAGAGCCAGTGCCGGGGGGTGCCGTCCGGGTCCCGGCGGCGGGCGAGGCGGGCGACGTGGGCGCGGACGGCGCCGTGGTCGGCGACGAGGTGGCGGCCGGGTTCGACGAGGAACTCCAGGGGGCCGCCGTGGATCCGGCGCAGGTCGGCCATGCCCTCCCGGATCACCGCGAAGATCTTGTCCAGCGGCGGGTCGAGGGGGTCGCCGCGCCGGTCGAGGTAGCCGGTGGCGGGCAGGCCGCCGCCGAGGTTGACCAGGCCGGCCCGGATGCCGCGCCGGTCCAGGGCGCGCAGCACCCCGCCCAGGTCGTCCAGGGCGGACCGCCACGCCTCGGCGGTCATCTGCTGGGAGCCGACGTGCACGGAGAGGCCGGCCGGCACCAGGCCCAGGTCGCGGGCGCGGGCCAGGACCCGGACGGCCTCGGCGGGCGGGCAGCCGAACTTGTGGCTCAGCCCCCACAGCGCGCCCTCTCCCCCGGTCGCCACCCGGCAGAACACCCGGGCGCCGGGGGCGTGCACGGCGAGGGCGGCCACGTCCTCGGCACTGTCGGTGGCGAACAGGCGTACGCCGAGCCGGTGCGCGGCGGCGATGTCCCGGTCCGACTTGACGGTGTTGCCGTAGTGCGTCCGGGCGGCCGGCACCCCGGCCCGCAGCGCCTGCCGGATCTCGGCCGGGCTCGCCGCGTCGACCCCGGCGCCTTCCCTGGCGAGGGTGGCGATCACCTCGTCGACCGGGCACGCCTTCATCGCGAACCGCACCCGGACGCCCGGCAGTTCGCGGCGCAGGGCGCGGTGTCGGCGGGCGATGCCGTCCAGGTCCAGGACGATGCGGTCGGTGTCGGCGGCGGCGAGGGCGGCGGCCAGCGGGGCGGTCGGCGCGGGGCTCACCCGGGCCGGCCCGGGGGTGCGGCCACGGGGGTGACCCGGGCGGCGGCGATCAGCGCTTCCCACGCCTCGGTGAGCAGCGCGAAGTCCGCCATGTCGTCGCGGGCCTCGTCCAGCAGCCGGTCCCGGTCGGCGGCGAGCAGATCGGCGACCTCGGCGTACCGGCCGCCCAGTTTCCGGTAGGCGGTGTCGACGGCGTCGAGCCGGGCGGTGTTCTCGCCCCGGTCCAGTGCCGTGCTCTCCCGGGCCAGCGCGGCGACGGCCTCGCCGCGGACCCGGCCCGAGCCGTCCAGGAGGGTGTCGCCGGCGGCGGCCATCCGGTCGTAGACGTGGTGGAAGTAGCGCATCGACAGCAGGAACTTGACGAAGCGGCGCTGGTAGGCGCGGAAGCCGGGGCCGGTGCGGCGCTCGCCGGTGTGGTAGTTGACGATGTGCCGGTTGTGCAGGACGCCGGGCAGCCGGGCGTCGTGGACGAGGTGGATGAGGAAGTAGTCGCTGCCGATGGTGTCCCGCGCGGGCGGCAGCGGCACCCGTTCGTGGACGCCGTGGAAGGCGATGTTGCACATGTCGACCCGCATCGGGTCGACCAGCGTCAGCAGCGACCGGTCGTGGGTGAACGGCTCGGTGCCCGCGCCCCGGAAGGACTCCGCGACCAGTTCCCGCCGGCGCTCGGCGCTCCAGTGGGCGGGGGCCCAGAGACCGACGACGTCGTGGTAGACGGCCGGGTCGGCGGCCTCGATCTCGGCGAGATCGACGGAGAGTTCCCCGATGAAGGAGGCGCCCACCATCGCCACCCGGTGGTCCAGGCACGCGGCCGGCAGGTCGGTCGCGGTGACCCGGGACGCGGCGTCGGCGGCTCGGTGGCCGAGGGTGCGCAGTTCGTGGTGGACGGGGAAGACGGTACGGCCGTCCAGGCGCTGGTAGCGGCTGTCGGAGTCCCTGCGGTGCACGGACTCGCAGCCCAGCGCGGCGGCGATGAGGAAGGCGCGGTCGGTGCAGGCGCCGTAGGACAGGCCGTCGGGGAGCAGCAGGTCCAGCAGCAGCTCGGGCTTGGCCCGGCCGGAGCGGGCGACGGCCGCGGCGAGGAAGTCCCGCTGGCGGGCCTCGTCGAGGTGGTGGACGGTGATCCGGGGGTGGGCGGGCAGGCGCCGGACGGCCTCGGTGTGCTCGGCGTACACCGGGGGCGGGCAGGAGTCGAGGATCAGCAGCCGGACATCGATGTCGAAGTGCTCGACGGCGTACGCCGCCTCCTCGCCGAGGGCCGCGATGGTCGCGGGGCAGGACCGGTCGGTGGGCAGGGTCAGGCAGATGCGGCGCATGTCCCGTCCCCGGTGGCCGTGTCGGTGCCGCGCTGCCCGTGCCAGGAGGTCAGCCCCAGCAGCTTGGCGCCCAGATCGGTCAGTTCGGCGGTCGGGTACCGCTCGGCCTCGGGCCTGCGGGCGTCGCCGAGCAGGGTGGCGTTCCACTCGGGGGTGGCGAGGGTGCGCCAGGAGTCGACGCGGGAGCGGCGCAGCGCGGTGTGGGACTCCAGCGCGGGCATCATCGACAGGTACTGCACGGCGCGCACACCGCCGCCGGAGGTGTTGGGCGCGACGCCGTGCGCCAGCAGGCCGTTCCAGATGAGCAGGTCGCCGGCGTGCAGATCGGGCCGGACCACGGGCATCTCGGTGCGGTCGACGGCGGGCCGGATCGGGTCGCGGTCCTCGGGCTGGAGCGCCTTCCAGCGGTCGAAGCGGCGGAAGAGTTCGGGGCAGCACTGGAAGCCGCCGTGGTCCGCCTCGGTGTCGTTGAGGGCGATGATGCCCTGCACCCGCTGGGGCAGCACGCCGAGGGTGGTGTCGACGTCCCAGTGCAGTTCGATGTCGAAGCCGCGCTCCCGCCGCTCGATCAGGGCGCGGTCGCGGTTCTTGACGTTGGGCGGGTTGAGGTTGAGCCGGTCCAGGGTGACCCACAGCTCCTCGGCGTCCCACACGTCGACGAAGGCGTCGTAGACCCTGCGGGTCTGGCGGCTGTCCCAGATGAGCTGGTGGTGGTACGCCTCGACGAAGCCGTAGATGTGCAGTTCGCGGTCGAGGTCGGAGCGGTACGCGCGCTCCTCGTACCAGGTCTCGGGGCGGTCGGGGTCCAGGCCCTGGAACTCCCAGGCGAAGTCCAGGAGCCGGCGCGCGGCCGAGGCGGGCACCGCCTCCCTGACCACGACGTAGCCGTAGGTCTGCCAGTGCGCGAAGTCCTCCTCGGTGAGCACCCGCAGCGGGCGGGTCTTGTCCAGGTCGCGCAGCGGGGTCCGGGCCAGGTAGGTGTCCGCGTCCGCGCTGAAGTACGGGACGTCCGTGGCGGCTCGGTAGAGGTAGTGGTCGGGTGTCGCCATGTGGTGCTCCAAGTCCTCGCCGTCGTCCGCGCCGGGACGGACGGCGGTCTGTGCGGAGAAAGTGGCGTGTCGTGGTGCGCACGCGGGATGCGGGGCAGCGGGAGTCCGCTCGCGTCCGGCTGGCGGAGCGGCGTGTCGGGGCGGCGGGGACCGGTCGGCACACCGGTCACGGGAGCCCCTCGTCGAACGTGCGCCTCACAATGGACTAGACCAGGTGCGGGTGTCAACACCCCTCGGAACACGCCGTGTTGGGCCTTCGGAAGCCTTGACACGTCTGGTTAACTCGGGCCCACCACCGCCTTGGTACGGACCAAGCGGAGGGTGTCCCACCGTTCCGTCCGAAAGGCGCGCGCCGATGTCCCACCGCCCGCACAGCAGCGAGTTGCGACGGCTCGCGCTCTCCGTCCTGCAACCCGGCTTCGTCGGCACCGAGGCACCCGACTGGGTGCTGCGGGACATCGCCGGCGGACTCGCCTCCGTCGTGCTGTTCTCCCGCAACATCGTCTCCCCCGAGCAGGTCGCCCGGCTGACCGGGCAACTGCGCGCGGAGAACCCGGCGCTGATCGTCGCCATCGACGAGGAGGCCGGGGACGTCACCCGGATCGAGTCCGCCACCGGCTCCAGCCGGCCCGGCAACTTCGCCCTCGGCACCGTGGACGACGTGGCACTGACCGAGGCGGTCGCCGCCGACCTGGGCCAGGAGCTGCGCGCCGCCGGGGTGAGCCTCGACTACGCGCCGAGCGCGGACGTCAACTCCAACCCCGACAACCCGGTGATCGGCGTACGGTCCTTCGGCACCGGCCCCGAGGTGGTGTCCCGGCACACCGCCGCCTGGGTCCGGGGCCTGCAGTCGGCGGGCGTCGCCGCCTGCGCCAAACACTTCCCCGGCCACGGGGACGTCGCCGTCGACTCCCACCACGACCTGCCCGTCTGCACCGCCCGCCGGGAGGAGATCGAGGCCGGGGCGCTGCCGCCGTTCCGGGCGGCGCTCGACGCGGGGGTGCGGGCCGTGATGAGCGCCCACCTGCTGGTGCCGGCCTACGATCCGGACCGGCCGGCCACGCTCAGCCCGCGCATCCTCCAGGACCTGCTCCGGGGCGAGCTGGGCTTCGACGGGCTGGTGGTCAGCGACGCCATCGAGATGGGCGCGGTCACCCGCCGGTACGGCATCGGCGGGGCGACGGTACGGGCCGTCGCCGCCGGGGTGGACGCGGTGTGCGTCGGCGGCGAGAGCGCCGAGGCGGCCACCGCGCACCTGCTGGCCGACGCGCTGTGCGAGGCGGTGGCCGACGGGCGACTGCCGGAGGAGCGGCTGGCCGAGGCGGCGGTCCGGGTACGGGAGTTCGCCGACTGGTCGGTCAAGCTGCGGGAGGCGGGCGCCGCTCCGCAGGGGGGTGCCTCACAGGGCGGTGCCGGGATCGGCCAGGTCGCCGCGCGCCGGGCGGTGCGGATCAGCGGGCCCGCCGGAAACGCCCTGCCGCTCACCGCCGCGCCGCACGTGGTGGAACTGGCCCCGGTCACCAACCTGGCCATCGGCAAGGAGACGCCCTGGGGGGTCGCGGCACCGCTGCGCGAACGCCTGCCGGACACCACGGCGGTACGGGTGCGCGAGGACGAACTGCGGGACGGGACAGCGGTGTTGGCGGAGTGCGCGCTGCGGCCCGCGGTGGGCCGTCCGCTGGTCGTCGTGGTTCGGGACGCCGCCCGGCACACCTGGATGAGCCGGGCCCTCACCGACCTGACCACCGCCCGCCCGGACGCGGTGACCGTGGAGATGGGCCTGCCCGGCCCCGGCCTCCCGGACACCGGCGTACGGATCTGCACCTACGGGGCGAGCACGGCGTCCGGGGTGGCGGTGGCCGAGGTTCTGGCGGGGGGTGTCTGAGGGGGCGGGCGGTCGGCCGGAGGGGGAGCCGGTGGCCGGTCAGGTGGCCGCGGTCAGCGGTCGGCCGTCGGCGGTCTGCGCAGGTAGCGGATCGTCGGGCGCCCCCCGTCGTCGGTGACCTCGGCGCGGACCCCGTAGACCCGCTCGATCAGGGCCGGGGTGAGCACCTCCCCGGGGGTGCCCTCGGCGACGGCCCGGCCGCCGGCCAGGACCAGCAGGCGGTCGCAGTACAGGGCCGCGAGGTTGAGGTCGTGCAGGGCGACGACCGTGGTGACGGGCAGCCCGGCGATCAGTTCGAGCAGGTCGAGCTGGTGCTGGATGTCGAGGTGGTTCGTCGGCTCGTCGAGCAGCAGCTCGCGCGGTTCCTGGGCGAGCGCGCGGGCGATCTGGGCGCGCTGGCGTTCGCCGCCGGACAGGGTGTGCCAGGACCGGTCGGCCAGGGCGGTCAGTCCGGTGCGTGCCAGGGCGGCGGCGACCGCCCGGGCGTCGTCGCCGGAGACCGCCGACCAGGGGCGGCGGTGCGGGATGCGGCCGAGGGCGACGACCTCCCGGACGGTGAGTTCGTTCTGCGTGTACGCGTGCTGGTCGACGGTGGCGATCCGGCGCGCGGCGGCCCGGCGGCCGACCTGGGCGAGCGGCCGGCCGTCGAGGGTGACGACACCGGCGGACGGGCCGAGGACACCGGCGAGCAGCTTCAGCAGCGTGGACTTGCCGGAGCCGTTGGGGCCGAGCAGACCCACCGTCTCGCCGGGGCGGGGGGCCAGGGTGACGCCGTCGACGACGAACCGGCCGCCCGCCCGGCGGCCTACGCGCCCGGCGCGCAGCCCCGGTGCCGTGCCGTCGGCGGCGGGGCCGGTCATGCCCGCCGCCTTCCCCGGTACAGCACCGCGACGAACGCGGGCACACCGATGAGCGAGGTCACCACGCCCACCGGGATCTCCCGCGGGTCGAGCACGGTACGGGCCAGGGTGTCGACCCAGACCAGGAAGACTGCGCCGGTCAGCACGGTGACCGGCAGCAGTCGGGCGTGGGCGGTGCCGGTGAGGGCGCGGGTGGCGTGCGGCAGCACCAGTCCGACGAAGCCGATCGCCCCGGCGCAGCTCACCAGCGCGGCGGTGAGCAGCGCGGTGGCGCACAGCAGCACCAGCCGGGTACGGGCCACCCGGACGCCGAGGGCCGCCGCGGCCTCCTCGCCGAAGGTGAACGCGTCGAGGGTGGCGGAGTTGAGGAGGCAGACGGCGAGGACCACGGCCAGCACGGCGGCGCACAGCACCACCGCGGTCCAGTCGGCGCCGGTGAGCGAGCCGAGCAGCCAGAACATCACGCCCCGGGTGGTCTCCGCGTCCGCCGAGGTGAGCACGGTGAGCGAGGTCAGCGCCGAGAACAGTTGCATCGCGGCCACCCCCGACAGCACCACCCGGTCCATGCTCGCGCCGAGGCTGTGGCTCAGCAGCAGCACCAGCGCGAACGCCAGCAGCGCGCCGGCGAAGGCGCCCACCGACAGCGGCACCGCTCCCCCGCCGACGCCGAGGACGATCACCGCGACCGCCCCGGTGGACGCGCCGGAGGACACCCCGAGGACGAACGGGTCGGCCAGCGGGTTGCGCAGCAGCGACTGCATGACCGCCCCGCACAGCGCGAGCCCCGCCCCGCACACCGCGGCCAGCAGGGTGCGCGGCATCCGCAGGTCCCACACGATGCCGTCGCGCAGCGGTGTCAGTGTGCCGTGCCCGAGGCCGAGGTGGGCGGCGAGGGAGGCCCACACGTCGGACGGGGAGATGTCGGCCGGTCCGACGGTGACGGCGAGGGCCACCGACACCGCCAGCACGGCGGTCCCGGCCGCGGTGAGCAACGGGACGCGGGCGGCCCTCACTTGACGAGCCCGAGGTCCCGCAGGCCGGCGGCGACCCGCTCGATGCCCTCGACCGTGCGGATCGTGGGGTTCATCGCCTGGCCGCTGAGCAGGACGTACCGCTTCTTCCGTACGGCGGTGAGGTGGCGGGTGGCCGGGTTGGTCTCCAGGAAGCGGATCTTGGCGCGGGCGGTCTCGGCCGTCTGCTGCTCGCGGGTCAGGTCGCCGAGGACGATGACGTCGGGGTCGCGGTCGGCGACGGTCTCCCAGTTGATCTGGGGCCACTCGTCGTGGGTGTCGGCGAAGACGTTGCGCGCGCCGATCGCCCGGGTGATGGCGCCGGGGGCGCCGCAGCAGCCGGCCAGGTAGGGCGACCGGGAGTCGGCGAACCAGTACATGAGGGAGACGTGCGAGGCGTCCAGGCCGTCGGTGGCCGCGCGCACCCGTGCCTTCAGCCGGGCGACGAGCCGCTCGCCGCGGCGCTCGACGCCGAAGACGCGGGCGAGGTCGCGTATCTCGCCGTAGACGGTGTGCAGGGTGAGCGGTGTCTCGCGGGAGCCGTCGCCGCCGCTGTCGTTGTCCTTGCCGGCGCCGCAGTCGGCCGGGGAGACGTAGGTGGGCACGCCCAGCTTCTCGAACTGCTCGCGGGTGGCGACGCCGCCGGTGCCGAGCGTGGCGACGAAGGAGGCGGTGACGAAGTCGGGCGCGGCGGCCAGCACCTTCTCGAAGGACGGGTTGTCGTCGGCCAGGCGGGGCACCCCGGCGTTCGCCTTCTCCAGGCCCTTCATGACGGGGTCGGTCCAGGTGGCGGTGCCGGCCATGCGGTCGGCGAGGCCGAGGGAGAGCAGGATCTCGGTGCTGCCCTGGTTGAGGGAGACGGCCCGGCGGGGCGCCGCGGTCAGGGTGACGCGGTGGCCGCAGTTGTCGAGGACGCGCGGGCGGCCGGCGGTGGCGTCCGCCGCGCGGGTGCCGTCCGGTGTGCCGCAGGCGGTGAGCGAGGCGGCGCAGACGAGCAGGAGGGCGGCGGGGCGGAGGACGGGACGGAGCACGGGCATGCCTCGGGTGTCGGGGCTCGAACGCGGAGCCTGGCCTGAAGTCGACCCCCGCGCGGGGACGCGGAGGTGCCAGCAGGTCTTCGGACTCGGGTTCGTCCGGCCGGGGCGCCTTCCCAGGACGGCTCCGCCCCGGCGTCGCGCCGGCGCGGTGGTGTCCCAGTGGCATCAGTGCCCCGCCCGTCCCCCTCACCGCTGCGCGTCAGTTCCGGATTCGCACCGGATTCCCTGACCACGGATGTGGCACGACTGGCTCCGGCAGCCTAGCAAGGGCCCTCCGCCGCGGATCCGGCGGGCGGGACGCGGGTGAGCCGGCGGTGCATCCGGTCGGTGTCGGCGGGGGTGCGCAGCGGGGCGACGGCCGTGCGGTGGGGCAGCCCGGCCTTGGCGAGCGTGGCGAGCAGGGCGCGGGGGCCGCTGTCGACGTAGGTGGTGAAGCCGGCCCGGTCCAGCGCCAGCAGGGCCGGGTGGAAGGGGAGGGAGTCGGTGAGGTGGGCGGCGGCCATGGCGCGCAGCCGGTCGGGGGTGCCGGCCCGCCGCCCGGTGGCGGTGGCGTACACCGGGATGCGGGGCGGGGCGACCGGCTGGGCCCGCAGCAGGCTGCGGAAGGCGCGGCTGACCTCGTCGAGCAGGGGGTGGTGGTAGGCGGTGCGGCTGACCAGCCGGGTCACCCGGTGGCCGCGGTCCCCGGCCACCCGCCCCACGTGGCCGAGCTGGGCGTCGGGGCCGGCCAGCACCACCTGGGCGGGCGCGTTGTGCACCGCGATCCGCACCTGCGGGGTGCCGCAGGCGCGGATCAGGTCGGCGGCCTGGGCGCGGGTCAGGTCGGTGGCCGCCATGCCCGCGGCGGGCAGGCCGGCGGTGGTCAGCAACCGGTCCCGGATGCGCAGCAGTTGCAGCCCCTGGCGGACGGTGAGGGCGCCCGCGACGGTGAGCGCCGCGAGGTCGCCGACGCTGTGGCCCAGGACCGCGTCGACCGGGGCCGGCAGCAGTGCGAGGGTGACGGTGGCGGCGGCGACCGCGGCGGCGTACGTGGCCAGGTCGAAGGCGAGCGGGTCGGCGCGCAGCAGTTCCTCGGGGGCGGGCGCGCCGGGCTCGGTGAGGAGCCGGCCCACCGACGCGGTGCCGGCGCCGCCCGGCGCGTGACCGTCCACGGCCGTCAGGACCTCGGCGACGGCGGGCACGCCGGCGAGGTGGCGCAGGGCGCCGGGGAGGTAGGCGCCCTGCCCGGGACACATCAGCACGGTGCGCGGCCGGCCGGCGTCGGGGGTGCTGCCGTCGGCCCTCATGACGGGCCGTCGGGTCTCATGAGGCGCTGGTGAAGGCGAGCGCGACATTGTGCCCGCCGAACCCCATGCTGGTGCTGACCGCCGCCAGCGGGCCGGGGGGCAGCGGCTCGGGGTCGCGGCCGACCACGTTCAGCTCGATCGCGGGGTCGACGCGTTCGAGGCTGTGGGTGGGCGGGGCGATCCGGTCGCGCAGGGCGAGGACGGTGGTGACCGCCTCGATGGCCCCGGCGGCGCCCAGGGTGTGGCCGAGGGCGGCCTTGGTGGCGCTGACCGTCACGTCCTGGAGGTCCTTGCCCAGGGCGGTGTGCAGGGCCTGTGCCTCGCTGAGGTCGCCCAGCGGCGTGGAGGTGGCGTGCGCGTTGACGTGCCGGACCTGCTCGGGGTCGAGGCCGGCGTCGCGCAGGGCGGCGGTGACGGCGGTGGCGCAGCCCGCTCCACCGGGTGCGGGCCGGGCGACGTGGTGGCTGTCGTTGGTGACGCCCGCGCCGGCCAGTTCGCAGTGCACCCGGGCGCCGCGGGCCGCGGCGTGCGCGGCGCTCTCCACGACCAGCATCCCGGCCCCCTCCCCCATCACGAACCCGTCCCGATCGGCGTCGAACGGCCGGGACGCCCGCTCCGGCTCGTCGCACCGCGACAGCGCCCGCAGCCGGGCGAACCCCGCGAAGATCAGCGGATGCAGTCCGGCCTCCGAGCCGCCCGCGACCACCACGTCGGCGCGGCCCTCCCGGATCATACCGAGGGCCTGCGCCAGCGCCTCGGCGCCGGACGCGCAGGCGCTGACCGGGGTGTGCACGCCCTCCTTGGCGCCGACCATCAGCCCGACCTCGGCGGCCGCGTGGTTGGGCAGCATGACCGGGATGGCCCGGGGGCTGACCCGGTCCGGGCCGCCGGTCTCCAGCCGGTGGTTCTGCTCCAGGATGCTGGTCAGCCCGCCCAGTCCGGCGCCGAGGACCACCGCGACCCGGGGGCCGCCGTCGCCGGCCCCGGGGTCGTCCGGCAGACCGGCGTCCCGCAGCGCCTCCTTGGCGGCGACCAGGGCGAACTGCGCGGACCGGTCGCAGTGGGCGGCCTTCGCGCGGGGCAGCAGATCCGCCGGGTCGACCGCGGCGGACGCCGCGAGGTAGTCGCACGGCGGGCCGCCCGGTGCGCCGAAGTCGACGCGTCCGATGCCGCACGCGCCGTCCAGCAGCGCCGCCCAGGTGGTCGGCACGTCACCGCCCAGCGCGGTGGTCGCGCCGAGTCCGGTGATGACGGCCGTCCGCTCCTCGCGGGCCGCGGCGGCCCCGTGCTCTGGGCTCACGCGGTCCCACCGGCCGGGGCGGCGACCACGCCGCAGAGGTGGTCGACGACATCGCTGACGGTGGCCAGCCGGGCCGCCTCCTCCACCGGGATCTTCACCTGCCAGCGCTCCTCGATCGCGGCGACCAGCTCCAGCAGGGCGAGCGAGTCGACACCCAGGTCGTCCCTGAGGTCGGCGTCGAGGCCGACCTCCTCCGGGGAGACGTCCTCGACGGTGGCGGCCAGCACCTCACGCAGCTCGTCGAACATCTGTCGGTCGTCGGCTGTGGTCGGCATGGATGGTCCTCCTTCGGCGGGGCTCCGGCACCTGCCGGATGCACGCGGACAGCCTTTCCGACGATCCGGAACGGTAAGCGCCGTTCGGGAAGGGGCGGCGGAGCACGTGAGGCACGCGCGGGGCGCCCCTCCTGAGGCCGGGCCCCGGTTCACGTTCGGGCGCCCCGAGGGAGCACGGCGGCCCGCGCGTAAAGAAGGCGACAGGCGCGCGGGGCACGGCCGTCAGTAGACCGGAAGCGCCACCAGGGTCCCGCCGTTGAGGACGAACAGCCGGTTGCGGTCGCCGGCGAGGGTGCGGCTCTCGGCGGCCCGCAGGGGGTAGGTCCGCGCCCGGGAGCTGGTGCTGCCGCTGTACCGGGGCAGGCCGCTGACGCCGGTGTTCTCGCGCTCGGCGACCCAGACGCTGCCGGCCTGCACGACGGGCGGCTGCCAGGGCGGGGTGGGGGCGGTGACGAAGGTGACCGCCTCCTCGCCGCCGTCGGGCAGCAGATGGCGCAGCGCCTCGCTGTCCAGGGTGAAGACCACCCCGCCGGCGACGGTGGGCGGACCGAACCCGTAGGCGCCGCGCCGCACGGCGTGCAGCGGCCGCCGGGACCACAGTTGCCGGCCGTCGCTCGCGCGGACGGCGGCGAAGGTGTGGCCGCCGAGGTAGACCACGCCGCCGTCGACGGCCGGGCGCAGGGCGGCCGGGGCCTGTCCCTCGCGCGTCCACGCCTTCGCGCCGTCGCTCACCCGGACCGCGGCGACGTCGCCGGAGCCGCCGCACACCACGAGCAGCCCCGAGCCGACGGCCGCGGCCGGCCGGCCGGTGAGGGCCAGCGGGGGGCGGCGCGTCCAGCGCACCCGGGCGTCGGCGGCCGACACACAGCGCAACTCGCCGTCGGCGGTGAGGAGGTAGACGTGCCCGGCGTCGGCGGCGAGCAGGACCTCGGCCCGCGCGTCGGCCGTCCACTTGGCGGCGCCGGTGGCGGCGACGTACGTACGGACGGTCCCGTCCTGGTCGGCGGTGACGACGAGCCGGTCCCCGAGGGACAGGTAGCCGGCGTCGCCGCGCGCGTCGTCGGCGCGCCAGCGCTCCGTGCCGTCGGTGACGTCGTGGGCGGCGACGCCGCCGCCGGCCGCGGCGACGACCACGACGTCCCGCACCGGAAGCGGCGGGGGCGACTCCGGGTCGGCCACGTCCTCCAGCGGGCCCCACAGCGGTTCGATCTCGCCGGTGTCGCTGCCGAGCGAGGCGCTCTCCACCCGGGCGGCGGGCGGGATGTCGAACGGGTCGGAGGAACCGGCGGCGGCGCCGTCGCCGCTCAGCCACCAGGCGGCGCCGCCCGCACCGGCCGCCAGCAGCGCCCCGCCGCCCGCCACGGCGGTCAGCAGGCGCCGGCGGGAGAGCCGGGGGCGGTCCGGGCCGGGGCGCGCGGCGGGCACCGCGGTCGGGCCGCCGCCGTCGCCGGCCGGCTGCCGGGCGGCGGCCTCCCGTCGCCGGATGTCGTCGGCGAGCGGGCCGGTGGTCCAGAACCGTTCGCTGCCGGCCGGGGGCCGGGCGGCGTCGGCGAGCCACCCGGGCAGCGGCCGGGCGGCGGGGTCCTTGGCCAGGCAGGGCGCGATCAGGTCCCGCAGCGGTCCGGGGACGAGCGTCAGGTCGGGTTCGCCGTGCACCACTTCGTACATCACCGCCGCCACCTCGGTGCCCGCGTAGGCGGGCCGGCCGGAGGCGGCGTAGGCGAGGACCGCGCCGAGGGAGAACACGTCGGCGGCCGGTCCGACGCGCTGCCCGAGCACCTGTTCGGGGGCGCCGTAGCCGGGGGTGACCGGGATCTGGCCGGTGCGGGTCAGGGTCAGTCCGTGTTCGGGGCGGGCGATGCCGAAGTCGATGACGCGGGGGCCGCGCGAGGTCAGGACGACGTTCTGCGGTTTGAGGTCGCGGTGCACCAGCCCGGTGACGTGGATGTCGGCGAGGGTGCGGGCCAGGGACCGGGCGAGTTCGCGCAGCAGGGCGTCGCCGAACGGCCCGTAGCGCGCCACCGCCTCGTCCAGGGTGGGCCCGGCGAGGAACTCGGAGGCGATCCACGGCCGTCCCGCCTCCGGTTCGGCGGCCAGCACCCGGGCCACGCCCTCGCTGGTGACCGTCCGGGCGGTACGGGCCTCGCGGACGAAGCGCTCGGCCAGGTGCCGGTCGCCGGCCAGTTCGGGCAGCAGCACCTTGACGGCGGCCGGGCGGCCGGCCGTGTCGTGTCCCAGGTAGACCTTGCCCATGCCGCCCGCGCCGAGCACGCCGGCGATGCGGTAGGGGCCGAGGCGGAGCGGGTCTCCGGGGCCGAGCGGTCGCACGTCGGGTCCTTTCGGGTGCGGGCGGAAGACGCAGGGGGGAACGGCGGGGTCAGTCCAGGGGCAGGGCGAAGGTCTCCTTCTCCTGGCGGACGTAGAGCCGGCCGCGTTCGGTGTCGGCGGACAGGACGGTGGCGTCGGTGGGCAGGGTCCACACCGCCGTGCGGGTGCGCAGGTCCACCGCGCGCAGCCCCTGCTCGTCCAGGCTGTAGACGTACTTCTCGCCGACCGCGGGGGCCTCGTCGCGGTTCAGGTGCCGGTTCTTCAGGCCCTTCTCCAGCCAGTTGAGGGTGCCGGTGAGGGCGTCGACGGACACCACGCCCCGGTCGCCCTCGGTGCAGTAGACGGCGCCGTCGCGGACCTCGGGCGCCCCGTAGAGCCGGGTCTCGCCCGCGCTGTCGCCGACGTCGCGCAGGTCGCCGAAGCGCCAGGCGGTCTCGCCGTCCGCCAGTCGTACGGCCGTCAGCGCGTCGGCGCCGAGGTAGAAGTGGCGGTCGTCGTGGACGATCCGGGTGGGCGGCGGGCCGTCGTACGGCTCGGACCGCGACCACTTCTGCGTGCCGTCGGCGAGGTCGTGCGCGGTGACTTCGAGGAAGGAGCTGAGCCCCGAGTCGGACCGGAACCGCAGCAGCCGGCCGCCGGTGACCGCGGCGCACAGCAGCGGCGGCTCGTTCTGCTGCCGGGCCGCGTCGAGGGCGGTGCGCCAGCGCACCCGGCCGTCGCCGAGGCCGAGGGCGAGCAGGTACCAGGAGCCGCCGGAGGCGGCGCGGGCGGCCAGGTAGGCGATGTCCTTCACCACGCACAGGAGCTGGTTGCGGGGCTCGTCGCCGGCCAGGTCCGGCACCTCGGCGAGGGGCTTGCCGGGCTGCCCGTCGGTCATGTCGATCTCGCAGACGGCGAGGGTGTCGCCCTCCTCGGGGTCGCGCAGCGCGTACAGCTTCTTGCCGTCGGCCGCGTACCGCCAGCCGTCGGCGAGGTCCGCCTGCCAGCTTCCCTCGCCGCTCTCGGCGTTGACGCCGCACAGCACGATGCCGGCCGGGATCGCCACGCCGCTGCCGGCCGCGAGGACCTCGGCGCGGGCGTTGGGGATGTGCACGGCGAACGTCCACAGCCGGGCGGGCGGCTTCACCGTCTGCGCCGTGGTCCTCCCCCGCGCGGTGCCACCGGTGCCGGAGTCCCGGCCCGCGAGCCAGGCCCACACCCCGCCGCCCGCCAGGCCGGCGCCGGCCGCGACGGCACCGGCGGTCATCGCGAACAGCTTGCGCCGGGACACGGCGGGGGCGGCCGGCCCGGTCGCCGGGGGCGTGTCGGGCGGCGGGGGCGGCAGCCGGTGCGGCGGCTCGCGCCAGACGTCGTCGCCGCGCCGCGCGATCTCGCGGAGCACGGCGTCGGGCAGCACGTCCGCGAGGAGCGCGGCGGGCCCGTGGGCCCCGGTGCCGTCGGTGAGGGCGGCGGCGAGTTCGCCGGTGGCCGGGCGGCGGGCCGGGTCCTTGTCGAGGCAGCGGGCGAGCACCGGGACCAGCGCGGGCGGGACCCCGCCGAGGTCGGGGTCGGCGTACCGCACCCGGTAGAGCAGGTCGGCGGCGCTTCCGGAGCCGAACGGGCCGTGTCCGGACGCGGCGAAGACCAGCACCCCGGCGAGCGCGAACACATCGCCGGCCGGGCCGTGTTCGAGGTCCGCGGCCTGTTCCGGCGACATGAAGGCGGGGGTGCCGAGGGCCGAACCGGCCCGGGTGAGCGGGGCGTCGCCGACCGCGCGGGCCACCCCGAAGTCGATGATCCTCGGGCCGAAGGCCGTCACCATCACGTTGGACGGCTTCAGGTCCCGGTGCACCACCTCGGAGCGGTGCAGTTGCCCGAGCCCCTCCGCCAGCGCGGCGCCGATGGCCCGGACGGCGGGTTCCGGCAGCGGCCCGCCGGCCTCCACCGCCTCGTCCAGCGACGGGCCGGTGACGTACTCGGTCGCCAGCCACGGCAGCGGCGCGGCCGGGTCGGCGTCGTGCACTCCGGCGCCGTACCGTCCGCCGATCACCCGGGCGGCGTCGGCCTCCAGGCGGAAGCGGGTGCGCGCTTCGGGGTCGCCGGCCAGTCGCGGGTGCAGCACCTTGACGGCGACGGTCCGGCCGCCGGGGGTGCGGGCCAGGTGGACCGTGCCCATGCCGCCGCTGCCGATCCTGGCCAGCAGGCGGTAGCGGCCGACGGTCTCCGGGTCGTCGTGGAGCAGGGGGGACAGCATGGCGGTTCAGCGCACCTCGGCGGGGAGTTCCAGGGTGAGCACCCGCACCGACTGGTCGGACAGCGCCGCGACCACGCGGCCCGGCAGCGGCAGCGGTTCGGTGCCGGCGGTGTGGGTGCCGTAGGCGGCGCCGGGCGCCAGTTCGGCCAGGACCTGGGCGGGGGCCGGGCGGCCGGCCGGGTCCCGGGAGAGGCAGGCCGCGATCGGGCCGCGCAGCGCGGGCGGGATCTCGTCGCGCTCGGGGACCGTGTGGCCGGTGGCCAGGTAGGCGAGGACGGCACCCAGCGCGTGCACGTCACCGGCCGGGGAGACCGGATGCCCGGCGGCCGCCTCCGGGGCCAGGCACCCGGCGTCGAGGCCGGGCACCCCGGCGCGCCGGGTGCCGTCGGGGGCGAGGGCGCGGGCGGCGCCGAAGCAGCCGAGCAGCGGCCCGTACGCGGTGAGCAGCACGGCGGCGGGGCAGATGCCGCCGTGCGCCACACCCAGGACGTGGGCGGAGGCGAGGGCCTCGGCGAGGGCGGCCCCGACGAGCCGTACCGTCCGCTCGGGCAGCGGGCCGCCGTGCGCGGCGAGGGCCGCGGTGAGCGGCAGCACGGGCCGGTAGGGCGAGGCGTGCCAGGGGAAGGCCGCGCTGCCGCCGAGCTGGGTCACCGGCCAGAACCCGGGCTGGGTGAGCCGGCCCGCCCACTGCGCCTCGGCCGCCCAGCGGGCCGGGTCGGCGCCGCGCGGCGGCAGGCTCACCAGCACGGTGCGCGCCCCGTCCGCGGTGCGCGCCAGATAGCGCCGCTCCGGCACCAGGTGCGCCTCGGCCGACGGGTCGAGCCGGGCCAGCGTGACGTACTCCCCGATCCGCGCCGGGTCGTCCTGCCGCAGCCCCTCCACGGGCGCTCCCCCTGTTCCCCGCCATGATCACCGACGGCAGGTGAGCCTACTGGGGCGGTACGGCGGGGCCGAGCGGGGGGCGGCCCGGTGCCGGTGCTGTCCCGCTTTGCACGGGCCGCGCGGGGCGCACCGGGCGCGCCCTCGGGGGGGGGATCAGCCCTCGGCGACGGGATCAGCCCTCGTCCCCTTCGTCCTCCTCGTCGCCCTCGAAGAAGTCACCGATCTCGTCGACGACCTCGGCCGCGACCATCCCGCCGACCACGCCCACGGCGAGTCCCGCCGCGCCGGCCGCGACGGCGGTGCCGACGCCGGGCCCGCCGGAGTGGTGGCCTCCGTGGTGACCGTCGTGGTGGCCGTACGAGGCGTGCGTGCCGTACGAGGCGCGGTGGTCGATCAACTGGCGGACCCAGCCGTCGACTTCGGCGGCCCAGTCGCGCACGTCCTGGTGCCCGACGGTGAACCGGGCGAGCGCGTCGTGCCCCTCGGTGAAGAGGCCCCCGCGCTTGTCCGCCTCCAGGACCACCTCCACACCGCCGGGGTGGGCGAGGAAGGTCAGCTCGATCTCGTTGACCTGGTGGGCGTAGTGCGGGGCCGGGGTCAGCTCGATCTCCTGGTAGAAGGGCAGTTGCTGCCCGGTGCCGCCGATGCGGCCGTACTCCAGGTCCGCGGAGCGGAACCCGAACCCGAGCTGTCCGAAGGCTTCCAGCACGGCCTCCTGGACGGGCAGCGGGCCGACGGTGAGGCGGTCGAGGTCGCCCTTGTCGCGGGCGCCGGCCACCGCCAGTTCGGTGCGCACGCCGAGCACGATGCCCAGGTCCTGGCCGTACAGTTCGGTGACCGGCGTCTCCCAGGGCAGCGGGACGGAGAACGGCACGGTGTGCTCCGCGCCCTCGGCGAGCCGGAAGCCGCCGCCGACGGTGTACCGCTCGAAGGCGACGGCCCCCTCGCTCTCGCCCTCCGCGTGCTCGGCCTCGACCCGCGCGACCAGCTCCAGGGCGATGTGCTCGATGTCGAAGTCGGCGCCGCCGCCCTGGAGATGGACCCGGCCGGTGAGCGCGGCGCCGGGGCGGGCCGCGCCCGGGTCGAGGACCGTGTCGACCGTGGGCCCGCCCACGCCGAGCGAACCGAGCAGTCGTTTGAACACCATCGTGGCGTTCACCCCTTCACATGGCAGGTGGTTCTACGTGCATGTAGAAGATTAGGGGAGGTCGGGCCCGAGGGAACCCTGTGCGGGCCAGAACCGTTCTCCCGGCGAAGCGGCGTGACCGACGTCCGCGAGGCACAGCAGAAGCCGAGGTGGCACCAGTGGCGATGTGGGACCGGATCAAGGACCAGGCCAAGAATCTCCAGCAGTCCCAGGGTTCGCGCGGGACCGGCGGCGGCCAGGGCCCGTACGGCGGGCACGGGCAGGGCGGGAGCCATGCCCCGGGTTCGTCCTCCGGTGGCACCAAGGCCCAGTTGATCGGGCTGTTCAAGTCCCAGCTCGCGTCGGTGAAGACGGAGTTGAAGAGCGGTGCCTACCGGGACGCCAGCATGGCGATGTGCGCGCTGGTGGCCGCGGCCGACGGGCGGGTGGAGCCGGCCGAGCGGCAGCGGGTGGAGGAGCTGATCGTCACCAACGAGGTGCTGCAGAACTTCCCGGCGGACCAGCTCCGCCAGCGCTTCAACCAGCATGTGGACCGGCTGCTGGCCGACTTCCAGGCGGGCCGGGCGGAGGCGCTCCAGGTCATCGCCAAGGCCGCGAAGAAGCCCGCCGAGGCGCGGGCGGTGATCCAGACCGGCATCGTGGTGGCGGGCGCGGACGGCCACTTCGAGCCGTCGGAGCAGAACGCGATCCGCGAGGCGTGCACCGCGCTGGGGCTCGCCCCGGCGGAGTTCGGCATCTGAGCGAACCCGCGGGCCGGGCCCGCGCCGAACCCGCGGGCCGAGCCCGCGCCGGGCCCGCCGACCGCCGCGGCCGGACCCTCCGGGGACCGGCCGCACACATTTCCTCCACGTTTCGGCCACCCTCCGATCACCCCTTCGGTAAGCTCCCGGTTGCTCCATTGGCACCACTGAGGGGGGATTTCCTCATGCGCATGCGCGCCACCCTGACGGCCACCGCCGTCGCCGCCGCGGGCACGCTCGGCCTCGTCGCCGCCGTCCCGGCCCAGGCCGCCGAGTACTCCTCGGCGCTGAAGATCAAGGGCGTGCAGTACGACGCTCCCGGCAAGGACTCCAACAAGTGCTCGGGTGGCAACACCAAGGACGAGTACCTGACGATCAAGAACTACTCGCGCACCGCGACCGTCAACCTCAAGGGGTACGTGGTCAAGGACGCCGCGGGCAACAGGTTCACGTTCAAGGCGAGCCACAAGCTGGAGCCGGGCGACTACGTCAAGCTGCGCGGCGGCCGGGGCACCGACTCCGACGCGAAGAACGTCGTGTACCGGCAGAACTGCAACTTCATATGGAACAACGACAAGGACACCATCTACGTCGTCAAGCCGTCGGGCAGCCGCGCCGATGTCCACTCGTACACCAAGAGCAAGAACGACCGGGACGGCAACGGCTACATCACGTTCCACAAGTGACCGGTCGCTTCCTTAAGGCTGTCTGAAGCCGGCCTTAAGGGAACGTAGTTGAGTGACATCCGATCCCGGTGGGCGCACTAGCGTCCGCCGGGATCATCTGTTCGCCGACCGGTCAGAGGTGTCGTACGCATGGGGTCCCACCGAGCCGCCCGCCCGTCCCGCCGCGCCGGACGCACCGCCCTGGTGCTGGGTGCCGTGGTGGTCAGCGCCGGGGCCGGGGCGACCCTGGCGGCCCTGGACGGCCGGGGCGACGGGCACGCGGACCGGGTCGCCAGCCGCGCGGACACCGCCGCTCCGACCGCCGGGGAGACACTGGACCGTACGGTCCCGGCTCCGTCGTCACCTTCTCCGTCCCCCGCGTCGTCGTCCCCGTCGGTGTCCCCGAGCCGCACGGCGAGCTCCCCGCCCGCCCGGGCGGGGAGGACCGCGCCGCGGCCGACGCGGACGGCGGCACCGACCGCGACGGCGGCACCCACCGCCACCGGATCCGCCCCGGCACCCGCGGCGACCGGCGCCGCCGCCCCGCACCCGGCCGAGAGCGCCGCCGCCCGGTCCGCCGGCCCCGAGGCGCAGGTGCTGGCGCTGGTCAACGAGGAGCGGGCGGCGGCCGGTTGCGCGCCGCTCACCGCCGACGACCGGCTCACCCGGGCGGCCGACGCCTACAGCGACGTGCTGGCGGGCAGCGGCGTGCTGTCCCACACCGGCCCCGACGGCTCCACCATGGCCTCCCGGGTGGAGGCGGCCGGTTACGCCTGGTCGGCGCTGGGCGAGAACATCGCGCGGGGCCAGGCGGACGCCGCCTCGGTGATGGAGTCCTGGATGAACAGCCCCGGCCACCGCGCCAACATACTCAACTGCTCCTTCACCCACCTCGGCGTCGGTGTGCACCCCGGCGACGGCGGCCCCTGGTGGACCCAGGACTTCGGCACCGGCCGCTGATCAGGCGGCGGCCGGTGCGGTCAGGGCGGCGAGCAGCCAGTCGTGGGCGGTGCCCGGGGTGGGCTCCGGCCGGCCGCCCGGCGGGGTGCGCACCTCGGCGACCAGCTCCCAGTACCGGTCCAGCCGGGGCTCGGCGGGCAGCCGGCCGGCCAGCAGTTCCCGGAAGCCGGGGGTGTCCCGGGTGCCGTACGCGCTCGCGTACGCGGCGACGAAGCAGTCCAGCGCCTCACCGGCGCCCGGCGCCCGGCCCCGGCGCAGCGCCACGCCCGCCAGCTCGTACGCCTCGGCCAGCCCCTCATACAGGACGGCCGCGCCCCGGGGGCCGACGGCGCGGTGGGCCTCGGGCTGGGTCTGCCGGCCGGGCGGGCAGGGGGCGCCGGTCAGGGCGTTGAGCCGGGCGAAGGCGAGCACCTGCGCCGGTGCCGGGTCCTCGGGCGGCCGGGGGACCGCCACCTCCAGGAACGCGGCGACCGCGCGGGCCGGCATCCGGGCCGGCAGCCAGCCCCGCCAGAACCGGGCCAGGGGCGCGGTGCTCGGCGGTGCCGTCACCGTGCCAATCAGGCGCAGCCGGTCGGGCCGTTCGCCGGGCGGGCACTCCTGCACCAGCCGCAGTGCCGCCTCCCGCCAGCGCAGCGCGGTGAGCTGGCCGCCGAGGGCGCTGAGGTGTCCGGCGACGGCCTCCTCCAGCGCGTCGCCGGGGCCGCCGTGCCGGTCCTGTTCGTCGAGGACGCGGCGGATCTCGGGGACGGCCAGGCCGAGCGAGCGCAGGGCGCGGATCAGCCGCAGCCGGTCCAGCGCCCCGGGGCCGTAGCGGCGGTGGCCGCCCGTGGTGCGGGAGGACTCCGGCAGCAGGCCCCGGTCGGAGTAGAAGCGGACGGTCTTGACGGTGACGCCCGCGCGTTCGGCCAGCTCACCTATGCCGTACCGGTCGTCGTACGGCGTGGTGGTCGTGCTCACTTGAACCTCCCTCAGGGGGAGTTCCTACGGTACCGGCGAGCGCGGCCGGGTGATCGGTCCGGTGCGCGGACGACGAGGTGCCGAAGGAGCGGGTCATGACGGAGTTCGTACTGGTGGGAGGCTGGTTCACCGGCACGCATGTGTGGCAGGCGACGGCCGCGGAGCTGACCGCGGCGGGGGCCGGGGCGCATCCGGTGGCGCTGACCGGGCTGGACGGCCCGCGCAAGGACGGAACCGACCTGGAGACGCATGTCGCGGACGTCCTCGCGGTGCTCGACTCGATCGGCACGGACGGCCGGGACGTGGTGCTGGTCGGGCACGACTACGGCATCCACCCGGCGGTGGCCGCCGCCGACCGGCGGCCCGGGCGGGTCGCGCGGATCGTCCACCTGGACGCGGGGCTGCCCCAGGACGGGGTGCCGGCCCTGGCGGCCGTGCCCGACCAGGCGCTGCGCGCGGAACTGGCCGGGCGGGCGGCCGACGGCGGGGTGCTGGCGCCCCCGGCGCGCGACGAGTGGCGGCGCTGGGGCAGCACCGACGGGCTGTCCGACGCGGCGCTGGACCGGCTGACCGCGCTGGCGGCGCCGCAGCCGCTGGGCACCCTGCTCCAGCCGCTGCGGCTGACCGGCGCGGCGGCGGCACTGCCCAGCACGGCGGTGCTGTGCACCCGCAACGGCGTGGGCATCGAACTGGTGCAGGCGCAGGTGGACTTCGGCGACCCGGCCCTCCAGGCGCTCGCCGATCCCCGGGTGACGTTCTTCGAACTGCCCACCGGGCACTGGCCGATGCTGTCCTGCCCCGCCGACCTGGCGCGGGTGCTGCTGCGGGCGGCGGCCGGTGAGGGGCACCGGCTGACACCGGCCGACACCGCGGAACCGCCCGCGCATCTGCGGCCGTTCCTGCTGGACGTGCCGGAGCGCCCGCGCGAGCGGACCGGACGCGTGGACCTGTACCCGGCCGACGCCGGGGAGCCGCGCCCGGCGGTGCTGTTCGTGCACGGCGGCCCGGTGCCCGCGGACGCCCGGCCGACGCCCCGGGACTGGCCGGCGCTGACCGGGTACGCCCGGTACGCGGCCGGCGAGGGGGTGGTCGCCGCCGTCCTCGACCACCGGCTGCACGACGTGTCCGACTACCCGCGGGCCGCCGAGGACGTGGCCGCCGCCGTGGACACCCTGCGGGCCGACCCCCGGGTGGACGCCGACCGGATCGCGCTGTGGTTCTTCTCCGGCGGCGGCCTGCTCGCCGCGGACTGGCTGCAGGCGCCCCCGCCGTGGCTGCGCTGCCTCGCGGCCACGTACCCGATCCTGGCGCCGCTCGCCAACTGGGGCCTGCCGGAAGGCCGGTTCCGGCCGGTCGAGGCGGTGGCCCGGGCGGGCGCCCTGCCGGTGGTCCTCACCCGGGTGGGCCGTGAGTCGCCCGAGATCGCCGCCACCGTCGAGGAGTTCCGCACCGCCGCCGGCCGGCACGGCGCCGACGTCGAGCTGATCGACGTACCGGACGCCCGGCACGCCTTCGAGACCCTCACCCGGGACGAGGCGTCACGGGAGGCGGTCCGCCACGCGATGCGGTCGGTGCTGGCCCGGCTGCGGCACTGACGGGCGCCGCCCGGGCGCGTCGGCGGGGAGCAGGCCCAGCGACTGGGCGCGCAGCACCGTGCTCACCCGGTCGCCGGTGCCGAGCTTGCGGTACAGGTGCTGTACGTGCTTGTGCACCGTGCGGACCGAGATCCGCAGCCGGGTGGCGATGGCCTTCGCCGGGAGCGCCTCGCCGAGCAGGGTGAGCACGGTCAGCTCGCGCGGGGTCAGCCCGTAGGCGCGGGCCCGGCGCGGCACGTCCTCGGCGGGCGGCGTCCGGAAGCGGGCCAGGGCCCGGTCGTGGGCGTCGACGGCGGCCAGCAGCGGCTGCGCGCGGCGCAGGTAGTCCCGGTGGGCCGGGGCGAACGGGGCGGCGCGGTAGACCACGAAGCCCCGGACCGTCCCGGCGGTCCGGGCGCTGGGCGCGGCCAGTACGTGGTCGGCGCCCAGGTACCGCCGGATCACCGAACGGGCCGGGCTGCGCCGCCACTCGGCGCCGCCGGTCACGTCCTCGGCGGTGCGCGGCACGGTGTCGGCGGTGCTGCCGTAATGGGTGATGAGCGGGTGGCGGGCGGCCACCGACCGCCGGGACAGTTCGCGCACACGGGGCCCGGTCAGGCGGGACGGGGACCAGGCCAGGGGCCGTCCCCGGCCGCCTTCGATCTCGGTGAGGGTGACCGCCGCGGCGTCGAGGTGGTCGGCCAGCGCCTCGGCGATCGCCGGCCACGGCGCGTGCGTACCGTCCTGTTCCAGGGCGTGCACGGCGAGTGCCAGCAGGCTCTCGTAGTCGCGCCGGCCCAGTGCCACGGTGCCCTCCCGTTGCGGTGTGCTCCGGGTCCCATGGTAGGGGCAGTCGCGGCTGCGTACTTGTGCGTAGGGCGGGGGTCCGGGCCGCTGCCGGGGGGTGACAATGCGTCGGGGATACGGAACGCGCGGGAACGGACGGCGGTATGCGCGGGCACACGGCGCTGCATCTGGGAGCACTCGACGATCTGCGGGTGTCGGTGGCCGGCCATCAGGGCGCCACCGTGCTGTCCCTGATCGCGGACGCCTTCGGCGGGCGGGGCCACGGGGTGCCCGCGCGGTGGCGGACGCTGGTCGCGCGGGCCGCGCCGGGCTCGGCCGGGGAGGTGCTGCGGCCGCTGTTCGACGGCGGTTGCTCGGTCGTCCCGGACTGTGTGACCCCGACCGCGAGCATGCCCGGCGGCGATGTGGCCACCCAGTGCGAGCAGCTCGCCGACCTCTCCCCCGAGGTGCTGCTCGCGGAGCTGGAGGCCGAGTTCGGGGGTGCCGTGCCCGCGCGGTGGCGGCCGGTGGTGGACCGGCCCCGGCAGTGGCTGCGGGCGTACTCGGGGGTCATCCAGGCGGTGTGGGAGGCGTTCGGCCCGGTGTGGGCGGCGGCCCGGCCACTGCTCGACCGGGAGGCGGAACGGGTGGGCGGTGCCGTGGTGCGCAACTGCGCGGACGCGGTGCTGGGCGATCTGAGCCGCCGCTTCCGGCTGACCGGCGGGACGCTGCACCTGCCGGACCCGCGGCAGGACACGTACGAGCTGGGCGGCCGGCGCCTGGTGCTGGTGCCGATCGTGTCCGGCCCCGGCACCTCGGTGTTCGCGCTGGACCGGCCGGACCTGGTGTGGATCGGGTATCCGCTGCCGGGCCTCGGCCAGTTGTGGGGCGGGCCGCCCGCCGCCGGCCCGGCCCGGGCGGACGACGCGCTGTCCCTGGTGGTCGGCGAGGTACGGGCCCGGGTGCTGCGCGCCGTGCGGGCACCGGCGCCGATGAGCGAGGTCGCCGCCCGGGTCGGCTGCACCCCCGCCAACCTCACGCACCACTGCCGCCGGCTGGAGCACGGCGGGCTCGTCGTCCGGCACCGGCAGGGCCAGTACGTCCGGCTGGCGCGCACCGAGCGCGGGGACGCCCTGGTCGACCTGCTCTCCTGACCGGCCCTGCGGTCCCGGCCGGGGAACGCCGGTGCGGGCCCTCCAGGGACCGGCGAGCACCGGCCGGACCAGGTGGTCCGCCTGCCCGGGGCCGCGCGGGCGGCGGTGACCACCACGCGCGTGTGCGGTCCGGGGCCGGTGCGTCAGCCGGCGGGGGTGTCTTCGGGGAACCAGCCGGCCGGGTCCAGGACGACCCGGCGGCCGGTGCGCGCGGCGACCGCCGCGGCGACCTCGGCCCACTGGCCGGGTGCCAGGTCGGCGGCGTCCAGGACGCGGGCGGGCGGGGAGCCGGCGCGGCGGGCGTACAGGGCGACCGGGCCGCCGGGCCGGGCGCGGCCGAACTCCAGGCCGGACAGGTGCCGCCACGGTGTCTCCAGGACCGTGCCCCAGCGTCGGGAGCCCCCGGCTCCGGTCATGACCCGCTCGACGACCAGGGCGCCCGGCTCCGCCGTCACCCGCGCCGTCGCCGAGGCCACGGTGACGGTACGGTCCCCGGTCGCGCCGGCCGCCGGTTCCGGTGACGGCGGTGCCGGGACGGAGGGTGCCTCGGGGGCCCGCAGCCGGAGGGAGAGCGGGACCAGCAGCGCCGGCAGGGTCGCCGAGGCCAGCCAGGGCAGGGGGTCGACGCCCAGCGGGGCCAGGCGGCTCGGGTGCAGACCGGTCGTCACATGGGCGTCGCCGCCGACGATCCGGACGTCGATGTCGATGCCGCCCGCCGATCCGCCGATCCCGGCGAGCGAGTAGTAGCGGCCGTACTCCGCCCAGGCGGCCTCGCCGAAGTGGACCTGGATGTGGCGGTACTCGTTGTCCAGGACGGTGCCGGGGTCGCCCTCGTGCTCCTTCCACAGGTCGTCGCAGGTGGCCGTGGCGCTGCCGGCCACGCACTTCTCGGGCAGCGGAATCCGGTCCTGCGTGCCGTACCGCATCGCGTACCCGGCGGAGTGGTGCACGGCGAACGCGACCCAGCCGAAGGCGGCGAGCGGGGCCGCCACCGCGCCCAGCAGGACCGCCAGGCGCAGCCTCCCCGGGAGCGCCCCGGTGATCCCCCCGGCGCCGCGGCGGGCCGCCGCCCGGCACAGCACGAACCAGACCGGGGCCGTCAGCAGGCACAGCAGTAGCACGCCCGCCCGGGACCAGCCGGACGGCCCCAGCACGCCGGCCAGTCCGGCCACCGCCAGCAGGGCGAAGGCCGGAGCCGGCCAGTCCTCGCGCCAGGACCACACCGCCCCGGTGCCCCCCGGTCCGTCCGGCTGTGCCATCCGCGTCGCCCCTCCCCCGCGCTGCCGCGCACCGTGCGGGGAAACTGTCGCGCGGGCCGGGGGCGTACCGCAACGACTCAAGGAAGTGTTGAAGTACGCCCCCGGCCGGACCGGGCCGGGGGCGGGCCGGCGGGGATCAGGCCAGGTCGAACCGGTCCAGGTTCATGACCTTGTCCCAGGCGGCGACGAAGTCGCGGACGAACTTCTCCTTGGCGTCGTCACTGGCGTACACCTCGGCGAGGGCGCGCAGTTCGGAGTTGGAGCCGAAGACGAGGTCGGCGCGGCTGCCCGCCCACTTGACCTCGCCGGTGGCGGCGTCCCGGCCCTCGAAGACGGTCTGGTCCTCGGTGGTCGCCCGCCAGGTGGTGCCCAGGTCGAGCAGGTTGACGAAGAAGTCGTTGGTGAGCGAGCCCGGGGTGGTGGTGAGGACGCCGAGCTGGGACCGCTGGTGGTTGGCGCCGAGCACGCGCAGACCGCCGACCAGGACCGTCATCTCGGGGGCGCTCAGCGTCAGCAGGTTGGCGCGGTCCAGCAGCAGGTACTCGGCGGGCAGCCGGCTGCCCTTGCCGAGGTAGTTGCGGAACCCGTCGGCGGTGGGCTCCAGCGCGGCGAACGACTCCACGTCGGTGTGCTCCAGCGTGGCGTCCACCCGGCCCGGCGTGAACGGCACCTCGACGGCGAACCCGGCCTCCTTGGCGGCGCGTTCCACGGCGGCGCAGCCACCGAGGACGATCAGGTCGGCCAGCGAGACCTGCCGGGCGCCGCCGGCGCCGAAGTCCCGCTGGACGCCCTCCAGGGCGGACAGGACCGCGGCGAGGCGGTCGGGGTCGTTGACCTCCCAGGTGCGCTGCGGCTCCAGGCGGATCCGGGCGCCGTTGGCACCGCCGCGCTTGTCGCTGCCGCGGAACGTGGACGCCGAGGCCCAGGCGGTGAAGACCAGGTCGGAGACGGACAGCCCGGAGTCGAGGATCTTCGCCTTGAGGACCTGGATGTCGGCGGCGCCGATCGGCTCGCCCTGCGGCTCCGGCAGCGGGTCCTGCCACAGCAGCGTCTCCTCGGGCACCTCCGGACCCAGGAACAGCGACTTCGGGCCCATGTCACGGTGGGTCAGCTTGTACCAGGCGCGGGCGAACGCCTCCTGGAACTCCTCCGGGTTCTCGTGGAAGCGGCGGGAGATCGGCTCGTAGATCGGGTCGAAGCGCAGCGCCAGGTCGGTGGTGAGCATGTTCGGCGCGATCTTCTTCGTCGCGTCGTGGGCGTGCGGCACGGTGCCCTCGCCGGCGCCGTCCTTCGGCTTCCACTGGTGGGCGCCCGCGGGGCTGCGGGTCAGCTCCCACTCGTAGCCGAAGAGGTTGTCGAAGAAGCCGTTGCTCCACCGGGTGGGCGTGGAGGTCCAGGTGACCTCCAGGCCGGAGGTGATGGTGTCCGCGCCCTTGCCGGTGCCGTGGCCGCTGCGCCAGCCCAGGCCCTGCTCCTGAAGCGGGGCGGCCTCGGGGTCGGGGCCGACGGCGTCCGCCGGGCCGGCGCCGTGGGTCTTGCCGAAGGTGTGGCCGCCGGCGATGAGGGCGACGGTCTCCTCGTCGTTCATCGCCATCCGGGCGAAGGTCTCGCGGATGTCACGGGCGGCGGCCAGCGGGTCCGGGTTGCCGTTGGGGCCCTCGGGGTTGACGTAGATCAGGCCCATCTGGACGGCGCCGAGCGGGTTCTCCAGCTCGCGGTCGCCGGTGTAGCGCTGGTCGTCGAGCCAGGTGGTCTCGGGGCCCCAGTACACGTCCTCCTCGGGCTCCCAGACGTCCTCGCGTCCGCCGCCGAAGCCGAAGGTCTTCACGCCCATCGACTCCAGGGCGACATTGCCCGCGAGGATCAGCAGGTCGGCCCAGGACAGGCTCTGGCCGTACTTCTTCTTCACCGGCCACAGCAGCCGGCGGGCCTTGTCGAGGTTGGCGTTGTCCGGCCAACTGTTCAGCGGGGCGAAGCGCTGCTGGCCGGCGCCGGCGCCGCCGCGGCCGTCGCTGATGCGGTAGGTGCCCGCGCTGTGCCAGGCCATCCGGACGATCAGCGGCCCGTAGTGGCCGAAGTCGGCCGGCCACCAGTCCTGCGGCGTGGTCAGCACCTCGGCGATGTCCCGTTTCACGGCCGGCAGGTCGAGCCTGCCGAACGCCTCGGCGTAGTCGAAGTCCGCGCCCAGCGGGTTGGCCGCCGGCGGGTTCTTCGCGAGGATCTTGAGGTTGAGGCGCTCCGGCCACCACTGGCGGTTCCCGCCGCCCTGCGTCGGGTGCGGGGCACGTGCGTGCGCGACCGGGCAGCCTCCTTCGCCCTCGGTCTTCGCATCGGTCACGATCGCGTCGTGGTTCTCGGTCATGGGCGTCCTTCCGGGGTGGATCTCGGTGCTCAGGAACGTGTGCTGGCGGAACAGTCGGGGCACAGGCCCCAGTAGGTGACCTCGGCCTCGTCGATCGTGAAACCGTGGTCCTGCGAGGCGGCCAGGCAGGGCGCGTGGCCGATCGCGCAGTCGACGTCGGCCACCGCGCCGCAGGACCGGCAGACGACGTGGTGGTGGTTGTCGCCGACCCGCCCCTCGAACCGGGCGGGGCTGCCGGCGGGTTCGATCCGGCGGACCAGTCCGGCCGCGGTCAGCGCGTGCAGCGCCTCGTAGACGGCCGGCAGGGAGATGTGGCCCACGCGCTCGCGCACCCCGGCGGCGATGGCCTCGACATCGAGGTGACCGCCGCGCCGGACGGTCTCCAGCAGCGCGACGCGGGCCGCCGTCACCCGCAGGCCGGCGCCGCGCAGTTCCTCGGCGGGCGTGGGTGGCCGGGGAGCGGTCATGGCGGTGAAACTACGCCGGAAACACGAACAGTTAAAGAGAACGAACGGTTCAAGTCAGGTGACGAACAGGGTGTCGCAGGCGGTGCGCTACATTTTGCATCGCCTTGACCGCCCGCGGTCGTTTCCCGATCCCTCACCTACGGAGCCGGCACCCCCATGAGCGACATCGTCAACGGACTCGGCCGGGCCACCGCCTACGGCGCGCTCGGTCTGGTCCTGCTGGTCCTCGGTATCGTCCTGGTCGACGTGCTGACCCCGGGGAAGCTCGGCCGGCAGATATGGGAGCAGCGCAACCGCAACGCGGCGCTGGTGCTCAGCTCCGCGCTGCTCGGCGTCGGCGGCGTGGTGTTCACCTCGATCTGGACGACGTACGACGACTTCGGCAAGGGGCTGGTGTCCACGGCGTCGTTCGGGCTGCTGGGGCTGGTGATGATGGCCGTGGCGTTCCTGGTGGTGGACGTGCTCACGCCGGGGAGGCTGGGCGAGACGCTGGTGGACCCGGAGCCGCACCCCGCGGTGTGGGTGACGGCGTCCTGCAACCTCGCGGTGTCCGCGGTGATCTCGGCGTCCATCGCCTGACCCGGCCGGCCGCCGCCCGGCCGGCGGTGCATCTCGCGCGGCACGCCGGGCACTCGTCTGGCACCCTGGCGGCAGGGCACCCTCCCGGGGAAGGACCGGCATGATCATCTTTGGCACCAAGGGCTACCTGTACCAACTGGCGATACTGACGCTGGTGTGCGGCCACTGCGGCAATCCCGCCGCGCACACGCTCCGCAAGCGCGTCACGAAGTTCACGCTGTTCTTCGTACCGCTGTTCCCGTTCTCGACGTCGTACTCGACCCAGTGCACCTTCTGCGGCGCCGAGCAGAAGGTGACCAAGGAGCAGGCCGAGCAGCTCCGGGCGCAGGCCCAGGACGGCCCCGGCGGCCAGGTGTCCGGGCAGTCCCCGCAGCAGCAGTACCGGCCCTGACCGTCAGGCCGCCCGGCCCCGGGCGCGGGCGCGGGAGCGCCGTACGAGGTCGGCGGCGGCCCCCGGCCAGGCGGGCCGGTCGAAGGTGAAGCCCGCGTCGAGGAGCCGGCCGGGCACCACGCGGCGGCTCTTGAGCAGCAGCTCGGTGTCGGACCGCAGGACGAACGCGCCGATCTCCGCCATCCACCGGGTGGCGGGCAGGCCGATGGGCATCCCCCAGGCGGCGCGCAGCTCCCGCATGAAGGCCCGCTGGGGCAGCGGCGCGGGCGCGGCCACGTTGACCGGCCCGCTGAGGTCCTCCCGGTCGATCAGGAACCCGGCGGCGCGTACGAAGTCCGTCTCGTGCACCCAGGACACGTACTGGGCGCCGCCCGCGACCGGGCCGCCGAGGCCGGTGCGCGCGAGCCGGGACAGGACGTCGAAGACCCCGCCCCGGTCGGGGCTCATCACCATCGCCGAGCGCAGCGCGACCTTGCGGGTGCGCGGGGTCGGCGCCTCCGCCAGGGCGCGCTCCCAGGCGGTGGCGATGTCCACGCTGTACGACCAGTAGCCGGGGACGCCGGGTTCCTTGCCGCCGAGCACGCCGGTCGCCTCGTCGTGGGCGGCGTCGAAGCGGTGGGCGTAGACGGTGGCGGTGCTCATCTGGAGCCAGACCCGGGGCGGTCGCGCGGCGGCGGCGACGGCTTCGCCCACCGCGCGGGTGGAGCGGACCCGCGAGTCCATCATCGCCCGCAGATTGGCCGGTGTGTAACGGCAGTTGACGCTCCGCCCGGCCAGGTTGACCACCACGTCGCTGCCGTCGACGGCGTCCGTCCAGGGGCCGGGCGTCTCGCCGTCCCAGTACACCTGGCCCGGGCCCGACGGCCGCCGGGTCAGGACGACGACGTCGTGTCCGGCGGCCGTGAACGCCCGCTCCAGGACCCGGCCCACCTGCCCGGTACCCCCGGGCATCACGATCTTCATGGGGCCTCCCCCTCTTCGTGTAAGGGGAGCCTAGCGCAGGTTTTTGAACTTGTTCAAAAGCGGGCCGGGGCAGGGGTCAGCCGGTGCGGGTCACCACCACGGACAGGTCGTTGTCGACCGTGTAGTAGGGGCGTACGAGGGCCTCGCCGACCGGGACCTCCGGGTAGACCTGGATGTCCTTGCGGTCGGCCAGGTCGTCGAGGAACCGGCTGACCCGGACCGGCGGTACCGCCCCGCCGGGGCGCACGAAGACGTCCCAGATGCACCGTCCGGAGCGGGCCGCGGCGGCCGGTGCGGCGAGGTCGGCGAGGGAGGCGGTGAAGGACAGGTCCCGGTGGTCGGCGGCCACCCGGACCTCGGCGGCCAGTTCGGTCCCGGCCCGGCCGCGCAGCCGCAGCCATACCCCGGGCCGGGGTCCCGACTCGGCGCCGTGCAGGCGGAGTCGGGCGGTCAGCGTCCCGTCCGCCAGGGTGATGCGGCCGGCCTCGGCGTGCGCGTCGCGCAGCCAGGTCCGCAGGGCGAGGAAGCCGCCCTTGGTGACGTACGGGACACGGGCGGCGACCGGCGCGGACCGGTCCCGGGCGGCGCCGTCCACCAGGGCGCGCAGGTCGCGCGGTCCGGCGCGCAGCCGCTGCCGCTCGCCGTCCGGTTCCGGGAGCAGGTACAGGTCCCACCGGCCCTCGGGGAGCCGCTGCTCCACCGGCAGGACGGCGGTGCGGCGGTGCGTGCCGTCGGCCGGGCCGAGGTCGAGGAGGCGGGTGGTCCGCTCGGGCTCGTCCTTCGCCGGGCGCAGTGCGAGGAGGAGCCGGGCCCGCGGGGCGGCCGGGGCCGGGTGGACGCCGAAGACGGTACGGCCGTCCGCGTCCACCGTGCAGTCGACGCGGGGTTCGATGTCCTGGTCCGTGCTCATCGGCGTCCCCTCCGGAGCGTGCGCAGGGCGTGGCTGCCCGTGGCGTGGACGGCGTCGCGGGCGGCGAAGCCCTGGCCCACGAGGACCCGGCGCACCGGGTCGCGGTCCTCGGCGGCGGGGCGCCCGGCCCGGCGGGCGGCGACGGCCCGTTCCAGCAGGCGCTCGGCCTGTTCGAGGACGGGGCCGGGGGCGAAGCGGCGGGCGTTCTCGACGGCCGCCCGGCCCATGCGCCGGCGCCGTTCGTCGTCGCGGACCAGTTCCAGCAGGGCCGCGCCGAAGGCGGCGGTGTCGCCGACCGGCACGAGGCGGCCGTCGACACCGTCCTGGATGATCTCGCCGGGGCCGTAGGGGCAGTCGGTGCTCACCACCGGCAGCCCGCACCGCATGGCCTCCACCAGGGTCATCCCGAACGGTTCGAAGTTGGAGGCGGCGGCGCCGATCGAGCCCTTGACCCACTCCGCCTCCATGGGGGCGGCGGGGCCCATGAGGAGAACGTTGTCGCTGAGGCCGAGCCGGAGGACGAGGGCGCGCAGCCGGTCGTGCTCCTCGCCCTTGCCGTAGATGCGGAGCTGCCAGTCGGGGTGTTCGGCGGCGACCCGGGCGAACGCCTCGATGATCAGGTCGTAGCGCTTGACGGGGACCAGCCGGCCGGCCGCGACGACGACCTTGGCGGTGCCGTCGGCGGGCGGCAGCACCGGGTCGGGGACGCTGTTGGGCAGGGCCTCGATCCGGACACCGGGCAGCCGCATCTTGCGGCGGTAGGCGTCCGCGTCGGCCTCGGTGACCGTGGTGAGCACGTCGAGCCGCCGGTAGGCCCGGCGCAGCGCGGTGCGCAGGCGCGGGGGGTGGTTGTCCAGGGTGAGGTGCTCCTGGCCGACCCGGGCGACGTGCGCCGGCGCCTGGAGGGCGAGGTGGACGTTGAGTCCGGGGCGGGTGCCCACCACCACGTCGGCGTCGATCGCCTCCAGACAGGCCCCGATCCGCTGGTCGGTCAGCTCGCTGTACTGCTCGTAGCGGTACTCGGCGGCCGGGAACACCTGGGCGGGCCGCAGGTGCAGCGGGTGCTCCTTCTCCTGCCGGAGGTCCACCAGCGGCCGGAGGGCCACCCGGGGGTCGAGGGCGAAGTGCGGGCGCTCCCGGTGCCGGAGCACGGAGACGATCTCCACGGTGTGCCGCCGGGCCAGCGCCTGGGCCAGGTTGAACGTCGTGGTGATCGTGCCTCCGATCCCGTACGCGTTGTGCAGGAGGAAAGAGATCTTCATGCGGGACTAGACCCGGGGCCGCGCGGTTCGGTTGTCCGCCGTTATCACTTCGTGGTCGCGGTGTTCACCTCGTGTTTCCGGCCGTCCGGTGGCCGGACGGCACACCGTCGACGTTTCGTGCACATGACAGGTTCGTTGACATGCGTTCAACCTCTTGTCCTACGCGCGTAGTTGGTCGACGCTGTTCCACGGCCCGGGGCGGAACGCGACGTCCGCGGGCCGTGTGCGCGAGCCCGCGCACACCCCCCACAGCCGCGCGCCCCCACCCAGGCGCGCGCTGCCTAGAGGAGGACTCCCTCGTATGGCACCACTGCTGAGCAAGAAGATACGGTTCGCCGCGATCGCCGGCGCGGCGGCCGCCGCCCTCACCGGCGGGCTCACCGCGATACCCGCCCAGGCCGCCCCGGCCGAGGGCACCGTGATCGCCGCCGGCTCCCCCACCGCGGTCAAGGACAGCTACATCGTGACCCTCAAGAAGGGCGCGGGCCTCAAGGCGTCCTCCGCCGCCGGCAAGAACCTGGTGCGGGAGTACGGCGGCACGGTGAAGAAGACGTTCGGCAGTGCCCTGAACGGCTACACCGCCACCCTCTCCGCCGCCGAGGCCAGACGCCTGGCCGCCGACCCGTCGGTGGCCTCGGTCGAGCAGGACCAGCGCGTCCGGCTCACCGACACCACGCAGACCAACGCGCCCTGGGGCCTGGACCGCATCGACCAGACCTCCCTGCCGCTGTCCGGGACGTACACCTACCCGGACAGCGCGGGCAGCGGGGTGACGGCGTACGTCATCGACACCGGCGTGCGCATCACCCACTCGCAGATCAGCGGCCGCGCCTCCTACGGCTACGACGCGGTCGACGGTGACACCGTCGCCTCCGACGGCAACGGCCACGGCACCCATGTGGCCACGACGATCGCGGGGACGACGTACGGCGTCGCCAAGAAGGCGAAGATCGTGGCGGTGCGGGTGCTGAACAACAGCGGCTCGGGCACCACGGCCGGTGTCATCGCGGGCATCGACTGGGTGACCGCCAACCACTCCGGCCCCTCGGTCGCCAACATGTCCCTGGGCGGCGGCGTCTCCACCACCCTGGACACGGCCGTCCGCAACTCCATCGCCAGCGGTGTGACGTACGCCGTCGCCGCGGGCAACAGCTCCACCAGCGCCTCCACGTCCTCCCCCGCCCGGGTCACCGAGGCCATCACCGTGGGCGCCACCACCAGCACGGACGCCCGCGCCAGCTACTCCAACTACGGCTCCGTCCTGGACATCTTCGCCCCCGGCTCCTCCATCACGGCCGGCTGGTACACCAGCGACACGGCGACCAACACCATCTCCGGTACGTCGATGGCCACCCCGCACGTCGCGGGCGCGGCGGCGGTCTACCTCGCGAACCACACCTCCGCCACCCCCGCCCAGGTCGCCTCGGCGCTGACCGCGGGCGCCACCACCGGCAAGGTCACCAACCCCGGCAGCGGCTCCCCGAACCGCCTCCTGAAGATCGTCCCGTAACACCCCCGCGCGACCTCGCCACCGTGCCCCGGAGCCGTCGGTGCTCCGGGGCACGGTGGTGCGTGTACGCCGACGCCAGTACGCCGGGTTACTCCCCGCGCGGGACGCCCCCGGGGCCGGGCGGCGGCAGGGTGGCACGCATGGAGACGAAGTTGACGCGGGGCCGGCGGCGGGGCGTCCTGGTCGTGCACGTGGTGGCGTCCGGGAGCTGGGTCGGGGTCACCCTCGGGCTGCTGGCCCTCGGGATCGCCGCCGCCGGGAGCGGGTCGGCGGCGGGGACGGAGGCGGCCGTGCGGGGGATGCGGGTGTTCGCGGACTGGCTGCTGCTGCCGGTCGCGTTCCTCACCCTGGCGAGCGGGCTGGTGCTGTCGCTGGGCACGCCGTGGGGGCTGGCCCGGCACCGGTGGGTGTACGTCAAGTTCTGGCTGACGCTGGCCACGGTCACCGCGACCGCCCTGGTGCTGCGCCCGGCGGTGCACGCGGCGGTGGCCGGTGTCACCGCCGAGGGGGCGCTGCCCGACCGGGGGGACGTGCTGATGGGGCCGGTCGTCTCGCTGTCCGCGTATGTGTTCATGACGGTGATCTCCGTACTGAAGCCCTGGGGCCCGACGCGGCGCGGCCGACGGCCCCGGCGGCGCCCCGCTTGACCGGCGAGAGTGTGAGTGGTTGACTACACATCAATGGAGAGTCCGAACGACGGGCGGTCCGACGATTCCCCTGGAGTCCGACGGCCGCCCTCTCTCGGACCTTCAGAGTGAGTGGTCAACCACTGATCACTCGGCATCGACCGACGAAGGAGATCGTCATGCGTACCACCGAGATCGTGCTGCCGGGCGTCGGCGAGCCCGAGAGCCTGGAGGTCCGGGTCCGTGACCTGCCCGCGCCCGGGCCCGGTCAGGCGCTCGTGCGGATCGAGGCCAGCGGTGTCACCTTCGCGGAGCAGCAGATGCGCCGGGGCAAGTACTACGACATGCCGGCGTTCCCCTTCGTCCCCGGCTACGACCTCGTCGGCACCGTCGAGGCCCTCGGCTCCCCGGTGCCGGGACTCGCCCCCGGACAGCGGGTCGCCGCGCTCACCAAGACCGGCGGCTGGGCCGAGTACGCGCTGCTGGACGCCGCCGACCTGGTGCCGGTGCCCGACGGAGTGGACGCCGCCGAGGCCGAGACGATGGTGACCAACGGCGCGACGGCCTGGCGCATGCTGCACCGCACGGCCCGGGTCCGCCCCGGCGACACCGTCGTCGTGCACGGCGCCAACGGCGGGGTCGGCAGCGTCCTGGTGCAGTTGGCCCGGGCGCACGGCGTGCAGGTCATCGGCACCGCCTCCGCCCGCAACCAGGAAGCCGTCCGGGCCATGGGCGCCGTACCCGTCGACTACCGCGGGGACGTCCCGGCCCGGGTCCGGGAACTGGCGCCCGGCGGGGTGGCCGCCGTCTTCGACCACGTCGGCGGCAAGGGCATCGAGGACTCCTGGCGGATGCTCGCCCCCGGCGGCACCCTCGTGTCGTACGGCAGCGCCGCCACCCGGGACCAGCCGGGCAACGGCGCGCTGCCGGTGCTGAAGCTGGTCGCCCGGCTGATGCTGTGGAACGCGCTGCCCAACGGCCGCTCCGCGCACTTCTTCAACCTGTGGGCGGGCCGTGCGCGCCGTCCCGACGCCTACCGCGCCGAGTTGCGCGAGGACCTCACCCGGGTCTTCGCCCTGCTCCGGGACGGCACCGTCACCGCCCGGATCGACCGGGTCTACCCGCTCACCCAGGCCGCCGAGGCCCTGCGGTACGCCGAGTCCGGTGCCGTGGTCGGCAAGGTGGTCCTCGCGCCCGGCGCCCCGGCCGTCGGGTGAGGGCCGCCACCGGTCAGGACGCGCCCCGTCCGGCCGCGCGGGGCCGCCGCCCGCGGTCGCGGACGAGGGCGATGAGCGAGGGGCCGCCGCGGAAGCACCACAGCGCGATGACCGGGTCGCAGACGGCACAGGCCATCGAGGAGCCGTGGTAGAAGGGCATGATCGGGTTGCCCTTGAAGTGGTGGACCAGGTCCCAGGCGGTGTGCAGCAGCCAGGCCAGGCCGATGAAGGTCCAGGACTCCAGGCCCCGGTAGGCGACATAGGTGATGAGGGCGGTGACCGGGAACTCCCATCCGCCGAAGCCTCCGCCGCTGAGATAGGCGGCGCCCGCCCCGGCCACCATGACGGCGTTGAACCGGCGCCGGTGGGGTTCGCGCAGCAGGGACATCAGGACGGCGTAGACCAGGCCGACGACGATCGGTGACAGGTAGGTCATGACCGGACCGCCTCCACGGGCGCGGCGGCTCGGCGGGGGGCGGCGGCGTCGAGCGGGTCGAGGCCGCCGGACGGGACGATCGGGGCACGCATGTGCTTCCTTGCTTCCTTCGCGTACGGGCAGAGGGGTCGGCGCCGGCCGGGCACGCCCCGACGGTATGCGTCCACCGGCCCGCCTCCCAGTGGCGTGAGCGACACCTTCCGCCGGAAAAGTGACAGGACCTTCGGCGTCGCCTACGGGCCGGTGAGGAAGGGCACTTCCGGCCGCCCGGGGGGCCTCGGGGGCCCGGCGGCACGGTAGTTTCCGGTCATGCACACCGTCGCCGTACTCGCGCTGGACCAGGTGATCCCGTTCGACCTGTCCACGCCGATCGAGGTCTTCACCCGGACCCGGCTCCCGGACGGCCGGCCCGGCTACCAGATCCGGGTCTGCGCCGAACGGCCCGAGGTCGACGCGGGTGCCTTCACCCTGCGCGCGCCCTGGGGCCTGGAGGGTCTCCAGGGGGCGGACACGATCATCGTGCCGGGGACGGCCGCGCCCGCGGCGCCGCTGCCGCCGGCCGTCCGGGACGCGCTGCGCACCGCCGCCGCGGCCGGCACCCGGATCGCCTCCATCTGCTCGGGCACCTTCCCGCTGGCCGCCACCGGGCTCCTCGACGGGCTGCGCGCCACCACCCACTGGATCGCCGCCGACCTCCTGGCCGGGGCCCACCCGGAGGTCGAGGTCGACCCGGCCGTGCTCTACGTGGACAACGGGCAGTTCCTCACCTCGGCCGGGGCCGCCGCGGGACTGGACCTGTGCCTGCACATGATCCGCCGCGACTACGGGTCGGCCGTCGCCGCCCACGCCGCCCGGCTCTCCGTCATGCCGCTCGAACGGGAGGGCGGGCAGGCCCAGTTCATCGTCCACTACCACGCGCCCACGCCCCAGGGGTCCACCCTGGAGCCGCTGCTGACCTGGCTGCAGGAGAACCTCGGCCGCGACCTCAGCCTCGCCGACATCGCCGCCCGCGCCGGGACCAGCACCCGCACCCTGATCCGGCGCTTTCGCGAACAGACCGGCACCACCCCGCTCCAGTGGCTGCACCGGGCCCGCGTCCGGCAGGCGCAGCACCTGCTGGAGACCACCCGGCACCCCGTGGAACGCATCGCCGCCCAGGTCGGGTTCGGCTCCCCCACCGCCTTCCGGGACCGGTTCAAACGCACCACCGGCGTCAGCCCCCACACCTACCGCCGCAGCTTCGGCTGACGCGGCCGGCCCGGGGCCCGGCGTGCGGGGGGTCAGTGACCGGCGGCGCGGTCCAGGACGTCGGTGACCTGCTCGCGGACGACCTCCCGGGCCTCGGGGGGCAGGGAGCCGAGGGCCGTGCGGGTCAGGGCGTCGACGGCCCGCGCGGGGTCGGCGGTGCCGTCGGTGTCCTCGCTGAGCACCTCGTAGCCGTCCCGGACGGCGACCCGGAGCCGCCGGTGCCCGTCCTCGTCGGTGCCGACCGCGGCGGCGACCACCAGCGGCGGCGGGCCGCCCGCTTCGGCGGGCAGCTTGCGGTAGCCGCTGGCGAGCGGCGCCCGCCAGCTCAGGGAGAGCAACAGGGGCCGTTTGGCGATGAGTTCGACCAGGTCGACGTCGTGCACACCGTCCTGGCCGAGCACCGTGGCGCGGGCGTCGAGGACCAGTGCGGCGGGCAGCAGGCAGCGCAGGGTGCTGCCGACGATGTTGCCGCCGACCGTGGCGGCGCGGCGGACCGCGCCGGTGCCGACGCCGGCGGCGGCGCGGTGCAGCACCTCGGGCACCCGGTCGTCGATCCGGTGCAGCAGGACGGCCGCGCCGAGCCGCTCCCGTCCTATCTCGTTGGCCTCGGGCAGGTTCCGCAGCGACATCGCCAGGTCGGGGAAGCCGTCCCGCTGCCAGGCGGCCCAGACGAGGGTCGCCCCGCCGACGGGCACCGCCCCTTCGGCGAGGTGCTGCCGGGCCTCGGACACGGACGTGGGCAGACGCAACAGCACGGCAGCCGACCTGCCTTCCTCGGGACGCGGTGACGGGGGTGCACCTCAGCCGGGTGGTCGCGGGGCACCGCGCATTCTGCCCGCGCACGCGGGGGCGCGTACAGGGCTCACACCGTCGGTCCGTGCGCTCCCGGACGCGCCAACCCCCTGGCCCGGTACGGGTGTCACAGCAGTGCCGTGGGGTCTCCGTGCGGCGGGAGCTGGGCCGGGCTGAGACGCTCGCCGAGGACCTCGGCCATGAAGCGGACCAGCCACCGCTGCGAGGGGCTGCGGGAGTACTCGTGCCGCGCGTACAGGGCGATCTCGATCGGCTCGGTCTCGAAGGGCAGTTGGACCAGCCGCAGCCGGTGGGAGGCGGTGAAGACCTCACCGACGTACTCGGGGACTATCGCGATCAGGTCGGTCTGCTCCAGCAGGTACGGCAGCATCGAGAACCGGGTGGCGTCCACCACCACCCGGTCCAGCAGGCCGTGCGCGGCCAGCAGCGCGCGCGGGGCCACGTGCCCGCTGGGTCCGAACACCGTGGCGTGGTGCTCGGCGGCGAGTTCCGCCAGGGTGACCGAGGCGCCCCGCACCCGGGGGTGGTCGGCCGCGACCATGCCGACGTACCGCTCCTGGAAGAGCGGGATGCGCACCGTCCGGTGCGAGGTGAGCACCGGGGTGGCGACGAACACGTCGAGGTCGCCGCGGCGCAACTGGCCCTCGGCGGCCTCCACGTCGAAGGAGCGCACGGTGAACGACACCCCGGGCGCCCGCTCGCGCGCCGCCACCAGCAGCCGCGGCAGCAGCGTGGCCTCGCCGAGGTCGGACAGGGCGATGGTGAACAGGGCGGTCATCGCCCGCGGGTCGAAGTCGTCGGCCTGCCGGACCGTGCCGTCGATCTCGGCGAGCGCGCGGCGCAGCGGTTCGTACAGGCGGCGGGCGCCCGCGGTCGGCGCCAGCCCGCGTCCGGTGCGCCGGAACAGTTCGTCGCCGAAGTGCCGGCGGAGCTTGCCGAGGCTGTAGCTGACGGTGGGCTGGGTGACGTGGAGGGTCTCGGCGGTGGCCGTGACGCTGCCGGTCTCGTACAGCAGCACGAAGACCCGGGCGAGGTTGAGGTCGAAGGTCTTCATATAGAGGCACTCTATATCGGGCTACCGAAATGTTTATTGGTGGCCATGTCGCGGCCTGCCTAGCGTGTGTTCCGCTTCACTGCGAAAGGAACCACCCGTGCCCTCCGTGCGTCGCGTCGCCCATGCCTTCCTGGAACGTCAGGGGCTCACCACCGTCTTCGGGAACCCCGGCTCCAACGAACTGCCCTTCCTCGCCGGTCTGCCGGACGGATTCCGCTACGTCCTCGGGCTGCACGAGGGGGCGGTGGTCGGCATGGCCGACGGGTACGCCCAGGCGACCGGCCGACCGGTGCTGGTCAACCTGCACGCCGCCTCCGGTTCCGGCAACGCGATGGGCGCGCTGACCAACGCGGTCGCCTCGCGCACCCCGCTGGTGGTGGTGGCCGGGCAGCAGGTGCGCTCCGCGGTGGGTCCGGAGGCCAACCTGGCCAGCGTGGACGCGGCGACGCTGATGAAGCCCCTGGTCGGCTGGGCGGCGGAGCCGGCCTGCGCCGAGGATGTGCCGCGGGCGCTGGCGCAGGCCGTGTTCGAGGCCCGGCTGCAGCGGCGGCCCACCTATCTCTCCGTCCCCTACGACGACTGGGCCGCCGAGGCCGGCGACAACAGCCTCGCGGTGCTCGACCGGGAGGTGGCGCGGGCCGGGGTGCCGGACGCCGAGCAGGGCCGGCGGCTCGCCGAGCGGGTCGCCGCCGCCCGGCGTCCCGCGCTGGTGCTGGGCGGTGACGTGGACACCCCCGGCCTGTTCGACGACGCCGTGCGCCTCGCGGAGCGCCTGGACTGCCCGGTGTGGGCGGCGCCCTCGCTGTTCCGGCTGCCCTTCCCCAACCGGCACCCGCTGTTCCGGGGGGTGCTGCCCGCCGGGATCGCGCCCGTTTCGGCGGCGTTCGAGGGCCATGACCTGGTGCTGGTGCTGGGCGCCCCGGTGTTCCGCTACCACGAGCACCTCCCCGGCCGGTACCTGCCCGAGGGCACCCGGCTGGTCCAGGTCACCGAGGACGCCTCCGCCGCCGCGCGGGCCCCGATGGGCGAGGCCCTGGTCGCCGACCCCGCGGCCGTGGTCGAACACCTGCTCAAGGTCCTCGACGGCGCCGCCACCTCCGGCACCCCCTACCGGCCGGTGCCCGAGCCGCGGACCGCCGGCGACGGGGACCGGCTGCACCCCGAGGAGGTGTTCGCCGCGCTCCGCGACGAGCAGCCCGAGGACACCGCGTACGTCGTGGAGTCGACGTCGACGAACTCCGCCTGGTGGCGCCAGATGGACCTGCGCCGCCCCGGCTCGTACTACTTCCCGGCGGCCGGGGGGCTCGGGTTCGGGCTGCCCGGCGCGGTCGGGGTCGCGATGGGCCACCCGGACCGGCCCGTCGTCGGGGTGATCGGGGACGGCTCGGCCAACTACGGCATCACCGCGCTGTGGACCGCCGCCCAGCACCGCCTGCCGCTGACGGTGGTGCTGCTGCGCAACGGCACCTACGGGGCGCTGCGCTGGTTCGGCGGCCTGCTCGGCGTGCCGGACGCGCCCGGACTGGACATCCCGGGCCTGGACTTCACCCGGATCGCGGAGGGCTACGGCGTGCCGTCCCGGCACGTCACCGGCGCCGGGGAACTCCGCGCCGTGCTCGCCGAACGCCCGGACGGGCCCCGCCTGATCCAGGTGGACACGGCGCTCACCACCCCCGCCTGACCCGAACGGCTGATGAGCCGCATCAGCATCAGCAGCAGAGAAGAGGGACACGATGACATTCCTGGACAGCGACGTCTGGGGCGAGAAGTACCTCAGCGACGGCTGGCGCACCGCCACCGCCACCCGGCCGGTGGTCGAACCGGCCACCGGGGACCGGCTCGGCGCGGTCGGCCTGGCCACCGCCGAGGACGCGGGGCGCGCCGCCGCCCGCGCCGCCGAGGCCCAGCGCGAGTGGGCCGCGACCCCGCCGCAGCGGCGGGCCGCGGTGCTGCGCCGCGCGGGCGACCTGTTCACCGAGCACGCCGCCGAGATCGAGGAGTGGCTGGTCCGCGAGGCCGGCTCGGTGCGGTCCAAGGCCGCGTTCGAGGTGGGGCTGGCCATCGGGGAGTGCTTCGAGTGCGCGGGCCTGCCCAGCCATCCGCAGGGCGAGGTCCTCACCTCCGAGGAGGCCCGCTGGTCGCTGGCGCGGCGCCGCCCCGCCGGGGTGGTCAGCGTCATAGCGCCGTTCAACTTCCCGCTCATCCTCGGGCTGCGCTCGGTGGCCCCCGCGCTCGCCCTGGGCAACGCGGTGCTGCTGAAGCCGGACCCGCGGACCGCGGTCAGCGGCGGCGTGGTCATCGCCCGGGTCTTCGAGGAGGCCGGGCTGCCCGAGGGCGTGCTGCACCTGCTGCCGGGCGACGGCTCGGTCGGCCAGGCGGTCGTCGAGGCGCCCGAGGTGCGGGTCGTCTCCTTCACCGGGTCCACGCCGGTGGGCCGGGCCATCGGCGAGCGCGCGGGCAAGCTGCTCAAGCGGGCCCACCTGGAGCTGGGCGGGAACAACGCCCTGGTGGTGCTGCCCGGCGCCGACGTGGCGAAGGCGGCCTCCGCGGGCGCCTTCGGGTCGTATCTGCACCAGGGCCAGATCTGCATGACGACCGGGCGGCACATCGTGCACGAGTCGCTGGTCGAGGAGTACACCGCCGCGCTCGCCGCCAAGGCCCGGGCGCTGCCGGTCGGCGACCCGGCCCGCGAGGACGTGGCGCTCGGCCCGATCATCGACCGCCGCCAGTTGGAGCGGATCCACGGCATCGTCACCGACAGCGTCGCGGCCGGCGCGAAGGTCGCCGCGGGCGGCGAGATCGACGGCGCCTGCTACCGGGCCACCGTGCTCACCGGAGTGACGACGGACATGCCGGCCTGGCGGGAGGAGATCTTCGGGCCCGTCGCCCCGGTCGTCTCCTTCGCCACCCTGGAGGAGGCCGCCGAGATCGTCGACGACTGCGAGTACGGGCTGTCCGTCGGCATCCTCGGCGACGTCGGCACCGCCATGAAGCTCGCCGACCGGGTCGACTCCGGCAAGGTCCACATCAACCAGCAGACCGTCGACGACGAGCCCAACGCGCCGTTCGGCGGGGTCAAGGCGTCCGGCACCGGATCACGGTTCGGCGGGGCCGCGGCCAATGTCGAGGCGTTCACCGAGACCCAGTGGGTCACGGTCCGCCCGGACATCGCCGACTACCCGTTCTGATCCCGCCCGCTCCCGTCCCCAGGGGGAACGCCACATGGCCTCCGTCACCTCGTCCCGTACCTCCCCGGCGCCCGCCGCCTCCGCTCCCGGACGCGACCGCTGGACCGTGGTCCTGTGCTGGATCACCGTCCTGCTGGAGGGCTACGACCTCGTCGTCCTCGGCGCCATCATCCCCACGCTCCTGAAGACCCACCACCTCGGCATGACCGCGGGCGACGCCACCACCGTCGCCACCCTGTCGCTGGTCGGCGTCGCCATCGGCGCGGTCTGCGTCGGCCCGCTCGCCGACCGGCTCGGCCGGCGCAAGCTGCTGATCGGCTCGGTGGTGGTGTTCTCGCTGTTCACCCTCCTGGTGCCGCTGGCCGGCTCGGTCGCCATGTTCGCCGCGCTGCGGCTGGTCGCCGGGCTGGGCCTGGGCGCCTGCATGCCGGTGTCGCTGACGATGATGGCCGAGCACATGCCGGCCGACCGGCGGGCCCGCGCCAGCACCCTGACCATGACCGGCTACCACACCGGCGCGGTCGTCACCTCACTGCTCGCCCTGAAGGTCACCGACGACTGGGAGGTGCTGTTCTACCTGCTCGGCGTCGTCGGCTTCGTCGTCGCCGCCGTCCAGTGGTTCAAGCTGCCCGAGTCGCAGGCGTTCGTCCGCGCCAAGGAGAACCAGGACCGCCGGGTGCCGTTCACCGAGCTGCTCAAGCCCGCCTACCTGCGCGCCGGCATCGGCATCTGGGTCGCCTCGTTCATGGGCCTGCTGCTGGTCTACGGACTCAACACCTGGCTGCCCAAGCTGATGAACGACGCCGGCTACCCCGTCCCCACCGCCGTCACCCAGCTCCTGGTGCTCAACGTCGGCGGTGTCGTCGGCCTGGTCCTCGGCGGCTGGGTCGCCGACCGGCGCGGCATCAAGATCACCACGCTGGGCTGGTTCGCGGTCTCGGTGGCGATGCTGGCCTGCCTGAGCGTCAAGATGGACAGCGACCTGCTGCTCGACGCGGTGGTCTTCCTCACCGGCGTCTTCGTCTTCTCCGCCCAGGTCCTCGTCTACGCCTACGTCACGAGCTACTACCCGGCCTCCGTGCGGGGCACCGCGCTGGGCTCCGCCTCGGGCATCGGCCGGCTCGGCTCGATCGTCGGCCCGTCCATCACCGGCGCCCTGGTGGCGTCCGGGGTGGGCCACCCGTGGGGCTTCTACTTCTTCGCGGCGGTCGCGGTGCTGGGCTTCCTGGCCGTGCTGACGCTGCCCCGTCCGGCACCGCAGGAGGTGACGCCGGGCGTCTGACGGCGCGCGCCCGGCGCGGACCGGGGTGAGGATCGGTGGATGGGAGTCGTACTGCCGGTCCTCTTCGCGTTCGTCGCCGCGTTCAGCAACGCCCTGGCCACCGTGTTGCAGCGGCGGGCCGCGCTGAGCGTGCCGCAGTCCCGGGGGTTCCGCCTCTCGCTCATCGCCGATCTGCTGCGGCGGCCGGTGTGGCTGGCCGGGATGCTCGCGGTGATCGTCGCCGGGGTGGGGCAGGCGGCGGCGCTGGCGACCGGGCCGCTCTCCCTGGTCCAGCCGCTGTTCGTGCTGGAGCTGCCGCTGGCCCTGCTGCTGGCCTCGCTGATGACCGGGCGGTCGCTGCCCGCCGGGATGTGGGCGGCGGTGGCCGCCGTGGTGACCGGGCTGGGCGTGGCGCTGGCGTCGGCGGACCCGGCGGGCGGACGTGAGCAGGTGTCCCTGGCCCGCTGGGTGCCGGCGCTGGCGGCGAGCGCGGCGGCGGCCGTGCTGCTCGCCGGGGCCGGACTGCGGCGGCCCGTCGGCAAGGCCCGGGCGGGCTGCCTGGGCACGGCCACCGCGGTCTGCTACGCGCTGACCGCCGCGTTGATGAAGGACGCGATGCGGGTCCTGGACGACGACGGGGTGACCGGGTTCCTGACCGCCTGGCAGACGTACGCGTTCGCCGCGGCCGGGGTGGCCGCCGTCCTGCTGCTGGAGCACGCCATGCAGGGCGGCCCGCTGGTCGCCTCCCAGCCCGCCCTCACCCTCGGCGACGCCACGGTCAGCCTGCTCCTCGGCGTCCTGCTGTACCAGGAGCACATCCGCACCGGCTGGTGGCTGGCGCCCCAGGTGCTGGGCGTCGCCCTGGTGGTCACCGGCGTCCTGGTGCTGGCCCGCCGGGGGGTGGACCTGCGCACCGGCCGGTGACCCCGGCATCCCCGGGAGGTGCCCCGGGGAAGCGGCCGGGGGTGGTCCGTTCGAGTGGTGCGGTGCCGGGGTCGGTCGTAGCGTCGTATCGACGGACACCGGTGAGGCGACGGGCCTCCCCCAGGACGGCCGGGAGCGGACATGGGCGGACACCGCGGAAGACACGGGACGAGGGCGGCGGTCACGCTCTGCGCCGCCGCGGCGCTGGCGGCCCCGCTGGTGCTGGGCGCGGCCTCGGCCGCCCCGGCGACGGACGGCCCCGCACGGCAGGGCGCCCGGGAGCCCTCGGTGCTGGACTGCGCGGCCCGCCCGGAGGTGCGCCCCGGGGCGTTCCTGCTGGCCTGCGGCGACGCCAACAGCCGTCTGGTGTCGCTGCACTGGGCGCGCTGGGACGCGCGGGCGGCGGTCGGCCAGGGCGTGAACCAGGTCAACGACTGCGTGCCGTACTGCGCGGTCGGCACCTTCCGCTCCTACCCGGTGACGGTCCGGCTGGACTCCCCCGACGAGCGGTCGCACTTCACCCGGATCAGCCTGACCTACTCGGGCGAGCGGCCCGCGGGCGCGCCGCGCACGGTCTCCTACCCGCTGCCGGGCTGAGCGGCGTCCGCGAGCGCGAGGCGGCAGGTGTCGCCGGGGCACACGCGGACCGTCCGGTCGGGCAGCCTCACGTCGATGGGCAGCGGCCCGGAGGGCGGTACGGCGATCTCCAGACGGCCGTGCTCCAGCCGCAGCCGCACCCCCCAGTGGCCCTGGAAGCGCAGTGAGAAGCCGTACGAGGACAGCTCGGGCAGCGGCACCGGGTCCAGCCAGAGGGCGCCGGCGCGGGTCTCCAGCCCGGTCAGGCCGCGCTGCACCAGGTCGAGGGTGCCGGCCATGGCGCCGAGGTGGATGCCCTCGCCGGTGGTGCCGCCCTGGAGGTCGGCGACATCGCCCTTGAGGGCCTCCTGGACGTAGGTCCACGCATCGGCGCGGCGGCAGCGGGCCAGCACCCAGCCGTGCACGAGGCCGCTGAGGGTGGAGCCGTGGCTGGTGCGGGCCAGGTAGTAGTCGACGGTGCGCCGCCAGAGGTCGTCGTCCAGGCGGTGTCCCAGCCGCTCGAACAGCGAGCGGAGTTCGACGGGTGAGAACAGGTAGCCGAGCATGAGCACATCGGCCTGCTTCGACGCCTGGTAGCGGTTGGCGGTGTCGCCCTCGGCCTCCAGGACGCGGTCCAGGCGGCGGATGTCGCCGTACCGCTCGCGGTAGCCGTCCCAGTCGAGTTCGGCGAGGTCGCCGTAGCCCTCGAACTGGCTGATGACACCCCGGTGGAAGGGGATGTGCAGGGTGCGGGAGACGTCCTCCCACTGCTGCAGCTCGCCCTCGTCCAGGTCGGTGCGTTCGACCAGTTCGCGGCGGCGCGGCTCGGGCAGGGCGCGCAGCACCTGGAGGGTGCGGGTGAGCACCCAGGCGGCGGTGACGTTGGTGTACGCGTTGTCGTCCAGGCCGGGGGCGGCGGCGTCCGGGTAGGCGTCGTGGTACTCGTCGGGGCCGACGACGCCCCGGATGCGGTGCCGGCCCAGACGGTCGTCCCAGACCGCCGAGTCGGCCCAGAACCGGGCGATCTCCAGCAGCATCTCGGCGCCCTTGGTGTGCAGGAACTCGGCGTCGCCGCTGGCCTCGCAGTACCGCCACACGTTGTAGGCGATGGCGGAGCCGACGTGGTGCTGGAGGTGGGAGTGGTCGGACAGCCAGCGGCCGGAGCGGGGGTTGAGGTGCAGCCGCTGGGTCTCTTCACGGCCGTCGCTGCCGCTCTGCCACGGGTACAGCGCGCCCCGCCGGCCGATCGCGCGGGCCGCGGCGCGGGCCCGTTCCAGCCGGCGGTGCCGGTAGTGCAGCAGCGCCCGGGACACCTCCGGGAAGTGCAGGTCGAGGTAGGGCAGGACGAACAGTTCGTCCCAGAAGACATGGCCCCGGTACGCCTCCCCGTGCAGGCCCCGGGCGGGTACGCCGACGTCGAGGTCGGCGGTGTGCGGGGAGAGCGTCATCAGGACGTGGAAGAGGTGCAGGCGCAGGATGGCGCCCGCCTCGCCGGGCACCTCCAGGCGGGCCCGGCGCCACAGTTGGGCCCAGGCGGTGCGGTGGGTGCGCAGCAGCTCGGTGAAGCCGGGCGCGGCGGTCACCCGGTCGACGGCGGCCTGGAGCGGGTCGCTGATCGCCGGGTCGCGGGAGGTGTGCAGGGCGACGGTCTTGTCGACGGCGGCGGTCCGGCCGGGGGTCAGCTCCAGGGTGAGCCGCTGGGTGGCGCACAGGTCCCGGGAGCCGGGGACGACCGGCACGCCGGCGGTCACCCGGGAGGCGAGGCCGATCCGGATGTCGGAGGTGCGGGTGCGGCAGCGCAGCCACACCGTGCCGGGCGCGGCCTCGCCGGTGTGCACGTGGGTGAGGTGGCGGCCGGCGAGCTGCCGGTAGCGGGGCACCCCGGCGTTGGTGACCCCGCCGTCCAGCGCGGCCTCCACCTCCAGGTCCACGGCGTCGCCCTCGACGGTGAACTCGGTGCGCAGGGCGGCCAGATGGGGGTCGGCCATGTGCACCAGCCGCAGTTGCCGCACCGACAGCACCCGGCTGCCGCCGAGCCCGTAGCGGGTGGTGCGCTCCAGCAGTCCCGGGTCCAGGTGCACGACCTGGCGGTGGGCGAGGACCGGCGCGGTGTCGGGGGTGAGCCACCCGCCGCCGGGGACGCGGAAGCGCAGCGGCAGCCAGTCGGGGAGGTTGACCATGTCCTCGTTCTCCACCTCGCGGCCGGCGACGGTGGAGGTGAGCCGGTTGTAGCAGCCGGCCGCGTAGGTGCCCGGGTAGTGCACGTCGTCCGCGGCGCACTCGGGCAGTGCGCCGCGGGTCGCGAAGTAGCCGTTGCCGAGGGTGCACAGGGACTCCCGCAGCCGTTCCTCGGCCGGGTGGTAGCCGTCGTACTCCCAGGTGGCGGCGGGGGTTGCGGTCACGGCGGGGGCTCCCTTCGCGCGTCGTGGCGGCTTGTCAGCCGTCCCAGGACCAGTCGGCGACCTCGGGCAGGTCGACGCCGTACTCGCGGATGTGGTCGTGGTGGCGCAGCCGGGCGTCCTCCATGCGCTGGCGGACGGCGGCGGCCCGGACGGCGAGGCCGGGGACCCGGTCGATGACGTCCATGACCAGGCGGTAGCGGTCCATGTCGTTGCCGACGACCATGTCGAACGGGGTGGTCGTGGTGCCGATCTCCTTGTAGCCGCGCACATGCAGGTGCTGGTGGCCGTGGCGCCGGTAGGCCAGCCGGTGGATCAGCCACGGGTAGCCGTGGTAGGCGAAGATGACCGGTTTGCCGGGGGTGAACAGGCCGTCGTACTCGAAGTCGCTCATGCCGTGCGGGTGTTCGCCACTGGGCAGCAGCCGGGCGATGTCGACCACGTTGACCACGCGGACGGCGAGTTCGGGCAGGTGCCGGCGGAGCAGTTGGGCGGCGGCCAGGATCTCCTGGGTGGGCACGTCACCGGCGCAGGCGAGCACCACGTCGGGTTCCCGGGTGCCGTCCTCGGTGCCGGCCCAGTCCCAGACACCGGCGCCGCGCGCGCAGTGCCTGCGGGCCTGCTCCATGGTCAGCCAGTCGAAGCAGGGCTGCTTCCCGGCGACGATGACATTGACGTAGTCGCGGCTGCGCAGGGCGTGGTCGGCGACGGAGAGCAGGGTGTTGGCGTCCGGCGGGAAGTAGACCCGGACGGCCTCGGGGCTCTTGTTGAGGATGTGGTCCACGAAGCCGGGGTCCTGGTGCGAGAACCCGTTGTGGTCCTGGCGCCACACGTGCGAGGTGAGCAGGTAGTTGAGGGAGGCGATGGGGGCCCGCCAGGGCAACCGGCGGGTCACCCTGAGCCATTTGATGTGCTGGTTGACCATCGAGTCGACGATGTGCACGAACGCCTCGTAGCAGGAGAACAGTCCGTGCCGGCCGGTGAGGAGGTAGCCCTCCAGCCAGCCCTGGCAGGTGTGTTCGGAGAGGATCTCCATCACCCGGCCGTGCGGGTCGAGGTCCTCGTCGACGGGGAGGGTACCGGCCTGCCACGCCTTGCCGCTGGCGGCGTAGACGGCCTGGAGGCGGTTGGAGGCGGTCTCGTCGGGGCCGACCAGCCGGAAGTCGCGCCGGTCGGCGGTGGCGGCCATGACCTCGCGCAGCACGTCCCCGAGGACCCGGGTGGGTTCATGGGTCCCGGCGCCGGGCTTGTCGACGGCGACGGCGTACTTCTCCAGCGGCGGCAGGGGCAGTTCGCGCAGCAGCAGGCCGCCGTTGGCGTACGGGGTGGCGCCGAGGCGGCGGGGGCCGGACGGGACGCAGGCGAGCACCTCGGGGCGGGGGGCGCCGTGTTCGTCGAAGAGTTCCCCGGGCCGGTAGGAGCGCAGCCAGTCCTCCAGTTGCCGCAGGTGCTCGGGGTTGTCCCGGACGGCGGCCATGGGGACCTGGTGGGCGCGCCAGGTGCCCTCGACGGGCCGGCCGTCGACCTCGGCGGGGCCGGTCCAGCCCTTCGGGGTGCGCAGCACGATCACCGGCCAGCGGGGGCGTTCGGTGGCGCCGTCCTCGCGGGCGGCGCGCTGGAGGGCGGCGATGCGGTCCAGGGCGGTGTCCATGGCGCGGGCCATCGCGCGGTGCACGGCGGCGGGCTCGTCGCCGGTGACGTGGATCGGGTCGTGGCCGTAGCCGCGCAGCAGGGCGTCGAGTTCGTCCTCGGGGAGCCGGGCCAGGACCGTCGGGTTGGCGATCTTGTAGCCGTTGAGGTGGAGGATCGGCAGGACCGCGCCGTCGTGCACCGGGTCGAGGAACTTGTTGGAGTGCCAGGACGCGGCGAGCGGGCCGGTCTCCGCCTCGCCGTCGCCGATCACACAGGCGACCACCAGGTCCGGGTGGTCGAAGGCGGCACCGTAGGCGTGCGACAGGGAGTAGCCGAGCTCCCCGCCCTCGTGGATGGAGCCCGGCGTCTCGGGCGCGACATGGCTGGGCACCCCGCCGGGGAAGGAGAACTGCTTGAACAGCCGGGCCATCCCGGCCGCGTCCCGGGTGATGTCGGGATAGGTCTCGGTGTACGTGCCCTCCAGCCAGGAGTTGGCGAGCACGGCGGGCCCGCCGTGTCCCGGCCCCCAGATGCACAGCGCGTCCAGGTCGCGGGCCCGGATCACCCGGTTGAGGTGGGTGTGCACGAGGTTCAGGCCGGGTGAGGTGCCCCAGTGGCCGAGCAGCCGCGGTTTGACGTGCTCCGGGCGCAGCGGCTCGGTGAGCAGCGGGTTGGCCATCAGGTAGATCTGGCCCACGGAGAGGTAGTTGGCGGCACGCCAGTGGGCGTCCAGGGCGGCCAGCTCCTCGTCCGGGAGCACGTCGGGCACCTGCTGCGGAGCGGACATCGGGGTTCCTTTCCCTGTCGGGCAGCGGTCGGGCCGGGGCGGTGGGGCGTGCGCGGGGTCCGGGGTGCGATGTGGTGCCGATGCGCACATCCCACCACCCTCGGTGCGGCGGCCGGGTACCCGGCAGGGCCGTTCGGGTCACTTTTGGGGACGCGTGGGATATGGGCGCCGGGGGGGGGCGGGGGCGTACGCGCCTCGGGGGGCGGGCCCCGGGGGGCGGGGGCGTACGCCTCTCGGAGACCTACGGCGTACGCACCCCGGGGAGCGGGTCCGCGGGGTGCGCGCCCAGGGAGTCACCGGGTACGGCACGGCCGCCCTCGGCGCCGACTCCGACGGCGACCGTCCCGCCGTCGCCTACCCCCGCGGCTCCGCCGCACGCCCGTCGCGCACGACCCGGCGGGAGCCGCCGGGTGCACGCCGAGGCCGACGGAGCCCGCCTGCGACGCCCCGAGCGCGCGCCCCTGCTGATTTTGCAGAGCGTGCATCTTTGCATAGCATGCAAGTTATGTCGGAGAAGAGCGCCCCGGGGGGCGGCCTGCGGGAGCGGAAGAAGCGGGCGACGCGGGCCGCTCTCACCGAGGCCGCGGTGCGCCTGGCCGCCGAGCACGGGGCGGAGAAGGTCACCGTGGAGGCGATCAGCGCGGCGGCCGGCGTCTCCGTCCGGACGTTCTTCAACTACTTCGACACCCGCGACGACGTGTTCGTCCTCACCGACGCCGAGACCGGGGCCCGAGTCCGCCGGTCCCTGCTGGACGCGCCGGCCGACCTGCCCCCGCTCCTGGCGCTGCGGGACGCGATGGCCGCGGAGCTGGCCGAGGCCGAGCAGCAGCACGAGCTGTGGCGGCTGCACGGCGAGGTGCTGCGCGCCGCACCCCACCTGATGGTCCGCAGCCTGAGCGCACACCTGGCCGACGAGACCGAACTGGCCGAGGCCGTCGCCGAGCGGCTCCGCTCCGGCCCCGGCACCCGGGCCCCGGAGAGCGCCCACGCGCCGGCCGGCGCCCCGGCGGCACCGCCCGACGCCGGCTGCGAGCGCCGCAAGGCACTGGACCTGTATCCGCGGCTGCTGGCCGCGGTGGCGGTCACCGCCGTCCGGGTCAGCGTGGACCACTGGTGCGCCCGCCCGGAGGAACGCGCCTTCCGCGACGTGTTCCAGGAGGTGTTCGCCCACCTCGCCGCCGGACTCCCGGCGCCGCCCGCGTAACCCGCCGCGCCGGCCCGCCCCGCACCCCGGGGCGGGCCGCCGGCCGGACGCTGTCCGTCCCGCACGGCCGGGGCACCCCGCGAGGTGCCCGCCCGGTCCGCGCGGAGCACCGATCACCACCGTCGAAAGAGAAGTCGTGACCGCTTCCCAGGCGCCCGCCGGCGCGCCGCCCAGTTCCATGACCCAGAAGCAGATACTCCAGGCGATGTCGGGGCTGATGGCCGGCATGTTCGTCGCCATCCTGGCGGGCACCGTGGTGTCCAACGCGCTGCCCACGATCATCGCCGACCTCGGTGCCGGCCAGTCTTCGTACACCTGGGTCGTCACCGCCGAACTGCTGGCGATGACCGCCACGGTGCCGCTGTGGGGCAAGCTGTCGGACCTGTTCAACAAGAAGCTGCTGCTCCAGCTCTCGCTGCTGATGTTCGTGATCGGTTCGCTGCTGGCGGGCTTCTCCCACGAGACGACGCTGCTGATCTTCAGCCGGGTCGTGCAGGGCATCGGCGCGGGCGGTCTGACCGCGCTCGCGCAGGTCGTGATGGCCGCCGTGATCCCGCCCCGGGAGCTGGGCAAGTACTCCGGCATCTTCGGTGCCGTCTTCGCCGTCGGCACCGTGGCCGGACCGCTCATCGGCGGTGTGCTGGTGGACACCGACTGGCTGGGCTGGCGCTGGTGCTTCTTCATCGGCGTGCCGTTCGCGCTGCTCGCCATCTTCCTGCTCCAGCGCACACTGAAGCTGCCCACCGTCAAGCGCCAGGTGAAGATCGACTGGCTCGGTGCCTTCCTCATCGTCGCCGGTGTCTGCGCGCTGCTCATCTGGGTGTCGCTGGCTGGCAACCGGTTCGACTGGGCGTCCTGGCAGACCGCCGCGCTCACCGTCGGCGGCGTCCTGCTGCTGGTCCTCGCGGTGTTCGTCGAGGCCCGCACCGCCGAGCCGATCATTCCGCTGGACATCTTCAGGAACCGCACGGTCGCCCTGACCACGGTCGCCAGCCTCCTGGTCGGTGTCGCCATGTTCGGCGGGACCGTCTTCCTGTCGCAGTACTTCCAGGTCTCGCTGGGCAAGTCGCCGACCATGGCGGGCCTGATGTCCCTGCCGATGATCCTCGGTCTGCTGGTGTCCTCCACGGTCGCCGGCCAGATCATCAGCCGGACCGGCAAGTGGAAGGTGTACCTGGTGGCGGGCGCCGTCATCATGACGGCCGGTCTGGCGCTGCTCTCCCTGATCGGCGCCGACACCCACTTCGGGCTGCTCAGCGTCTACATGGCCGTGCTCGGCATCGGTGTCGGCATGCTGATGCAGAACCTGGTGCTGGCCGCGCAGAACGACGTCCCCGCCGCCGAGCTGGGCGCCGCCACCTCGGTGCTGTCCTTCTTCCGCAGCATGGGCGGCACCATCGGTACCTCCGTGCTGGGCGCGATCCTCGCCAGCCGGGTCGCCGACGAGATGACCAAGGGCCTTGAGAAGGCGGGCGTGGCCGGGGGCGGTGCGGGCGGCGGCGTCGGCGAGGGCAGCGTTCCGGACATGAGCACGCTGCCCGCGCCGATGCGGGAGATCGTCGAGCACGCCTACGGGGTCGCCACCGCCGACCTGTTCCTGATCGCCACGCCGTTCGCGCTGCTGGCGCTGGTCGCCGTGGTCTTCATCAAGGAGAAGCCGCTGAAGACCACCAGCGGCATGGAGCGGCTGGCCGAGGAGGCCGGCGCGGCGTCCGCGACGGCCGACAAGGGCCCGGCGGCCCCCGTCGGCTGACCCGCAGCCGCCGTGCGACCACAGGAGGACGGGCCCCGGCGGCCCGTCCTCCTTCCGCGTCCGGGGGTCAGACGCCGAACGGGGCGGCGTAGCGCACGGTGCCCGCGGGCAGCGGGCGGGCGGGGTCCAGGGTGAGGGCCATCAGCGCCTCGTCCGGCACGTCGAAGGCGACCCCGATGCCGTGCGCGGAGGCCCGGCCGAAGCCGAAACGCGGGTAGTACGCGGGGTGCCCGAGGACGACGACGTGGTGCTCGCCCCGCCGCCGGGCCGCGTCCAGCGCCGCCCGTACGACCGCCGAGCCGGCGCCGGTGCGCTGCCGCTCGGGCCGGACCGCGCACGGCCCCAGGCAGAGCGCCGGGGACTCGCCGATGTGGCAGCGCGTCAGCAGGGCCTGGGCGACGGGGGTCCCGGTGCCGTCCACCGCGACCAGGGACAGGCCCTCGATCCACGCGTCCGGGTCGGCGCGCAGCGCGTCCACGAGGTCGGCCTCCAGGGCCGTGGGGAACGCGGCGCGGAGCACCTCCCGGATCGCGGGGACGTCGGCGGGCGTCTCGGGGCGGGTGATCCAGGGCTGCGGCATGGCGGTCCGTTCCTGCGGTGACGACTGCGACGGCACGCCACCGTAGCCGTACACCGTCGCCCACCGACACCGGGTTTCCGCGAGGGCCGCTTCACCGGCTGCCCACCGGGCGCCGGGCAACTGCGAGGGCCTGCCCCGACCGTCCACCGGACGCCGGGTGACAGGCCGCCGCGAAGGCCGGTCCGCCGCTCGGCCACCGGGGCCGCCACGACAGCCGGTCCGCCGCTCGGCCACCGGGGCCGCCACGACAGCCGGTCCGCCGCTCGGCCACCGGGGCCGCAGGGGTCAGCGGGCGCCAGGATCAACGGACGCCAGGATCAACGGGCGCCAGGTCAGCGGGCGCCCGGCGGCACGGTGCCGCGAGGGCCGCCGCGAGACCGCCGGGCCGGCCGGAACGGCCGGAACGGCGGGCGCCCGCCCGGCTCACAGCGGTGTGGCCGCCTTCAGGACCAGGAACATCGTGACCGCCGAGTTCGCGGACGACATCACCGACACCGCGGTGCCCACGGCCGCGCCCCACGCCGCCAGGCCCACCGAGGTGAACACGGGCGGGCGGCGGCGCACCGCCGGGGCCGGGCCGAGCAGGGCCGCCACCCGGCGCGGGACCGGGCCCGGGGCGGCGAGGCCGGCCAGGGTGGCGGCGGGGGTGCCCCGGGAGACCAGGGCCGCCTTGCCGATGGCGGTCGCCACCGTGCGGCGGCTGCCGACCGCGCCGGCCGCCGCCTCGTCGGCCCACCGCTCCGCCGTGTACGACACCGCCGTGCGCAGCGGCCGCAGGAACGGGTTGGCCAGCGCGGCGAGCCGGACGGTGAGCAGGAACCGGTGGTGCCGGGCGGCGAGGTGGGCGCGCTCGTGGGCGAAGAGCGCCCGCCGCTCGGCGGGTTCCAGGCACGCCAGCAGCGCGGTGGTCACCACGACCCGGTCCCGTCGGCCGCCGGGCAGCGCGTAGGCGTACGGCACGGCGTCCGGCAGCACGGCCACCGAGGTGCCGGGCAGCCCGGCCAGCGCGCGGTGGGCGCGGCGGCGTACCCGGCCGTGCCGCCACAGTTCGCGGGCGCAGGCCGTGACGACCGCGCACAGCGCCGGGATCGCGGCCTGGCCGGCCACCTCGTCGTACGGCACGGCGGCCCGCACCTCCGGGTCGGACCAGCCGTCGGGGAGCGGGTTGCCGGGCAGTTGGGCGGTGCCCACCACCATCGCCAGGGCCAGGCAGACCGTGCTGCACAGCGCCATCACGGCGGCCACGCCGGTGAGCAGCCGGGTCGCGGTACGGGGGTGCAGGTGCTGTTCGGCGAGGCGGGCGACGGGCCACGCCGTCAGCGGCAGGACCAGCGGGAGGAAGACGAAGACCCCCATGCGGCGTCAGTCTTCCTCGTCCCCGTCGGCGGGAGTGTGGCCGAGCAGGGCGCGCAGCAGCCGTTCGTCGTCCGGTTCGAGGCCGGTGACGAAGCTGGCGAGCACGGCCTCGCGGTCGCTCTCGGCGTCCAGGACCTTGCGCATCTTGCGGGCGGCGAGGCCCGCCTGGTCCGCGGCGGGGGTCCACACGAAGGACCGGCCGGCCCGCTCCCGGGTGACCGCGCCCTTGTCCAGCAGCCGGGTCAGGATCGTGATCACCGTGGTGTAGGCGAGGTCGCCGCCGAGGTGCTCCTGCACCCAGCCGGCCGTCGCTGGGCCGTCCGCCGTGCGCAGCGCCGACAGCACCAGCGCCTCCAGCTCGCCCTGTCCCCGCCGCCGGGGACGCGGGTGGTCCGCCACGACCTGACTCCCTCCGCCGCCGTCCGTTTCCCGAAGCGCCATCGTATAGACGCCCGGACCCTCCGGACGCCGCGCCCGGACGGCCGCACCGGCCGCGCGGACGCCCCGGCACCACGTCCCGTTCCCCCGCCGGACGCCCTCCGGTCACCCGCAGGGCGCCCCGCCGACCCGCTGCGCCGTCAAGATCACCGGCGTAACTTGCTTGTCATGTCACCGACTTCAGGAGGACCCGGCGTGACCCGACACCCCCTCAGGCGACTGGCCGTCTGCGCCCTCACCGCGGCGGTCGCCGTCCTCCCGGCGGGCCCGGCCCTGGCCGGCGGCGGCACGCTGCCCGCCGTGCACCCCCGGGCCGAGACGCCCCCGCTGCGGGACGACGAGGCCGGCGGCAACGCCGACGCCGACGACCCCGCGATCTGGCGCAACCCGGCCGACCCGGACCGCAGCCTGGTCGTCGCCACCGCCAAGGAGGGCGGGCTGCGCGTCTACGACCTGGCCGCCCGGCTGGTGCAGTCGGTGGCGGCCCCGCCCGGACCGGGGGCCGACGACGCGCCCGGCCGGTTCAACAACGTCGACCTGGTGCACGGCGTGAAGCTGAGCACCGGCCGGGCCGACCTCGCGGTCACCACCGACCGGGGCAACGACCGGCTGCGCGTCTACCGCATCGACCCCGCGCGGCCGGACCGCCCGCTGACCGACGTCACCGACCCGGCCGCCGCCCCGGTCTTCTCGGCCGGCCAGGACGAGATCAACGAGCAGCGCACCGCGTACGGGCTGGCCACCTTCACCGACCGGACCACCGGCCGCTCCTACGCCCTGGTCAGCCGGCGCGAGCGCACCCGGATCGCGCTGCTCGAACTGACCCCCACCGCGCAGGGCCGCGTCGGCTACCGCACGGTCCGCACCCTGGACCTGCCCTCCGCCTTCCGGCTGCCCGACGGCACCTCCTGGTCGCCCTGCGCGGAGCCGGGCGAGGCGCCGCAGGTCGAGGGCATGGTCGTCGACCCGGACAACGGGGTGCTGTACGCCGGTCAGGAGGACGTCGGCATCTGGAAGCTGCGCGCCGACCTCACCGGCACGCCGAAGCTGCTGGACAAGGTGCGCGAGTACGGCGTCCCGGGCACCTACGACGAGAGCACCGAGGAGTGCGTCGCGGGCGCCGACCCCGGCTACGGCGGCACCCGGCTCACCGCCGACGTCGAGGGCCTGACGCTCGTCCAGCAGAAGGACGGCGACGGCTACCTGCTCGCCTCCAGCCAGGGCGACGACACCTTCGCCGCCTACGACCGCGAGACCGGTGAGGCCAACGAGTACGAGGGCGGCTTCCGGGTGACCGCCGCGTCGGCGGCGCTGGACGGCTCCGAGGAGTGCGACGGGGCGGCGGCCCTCAATCAGCCGCTGGGCTCCCGCTACCCGCACGGCCTGCTGGTGGTGCAGGACGGGCACGACGCCCCCGGCGACGGTGACACGGGCGTCACCAACTTCAAGTACGTCGACCTGGGCGACGTCCTGGACGCCCTCGACGACTGAGGCGGCGGGAACGGCGGTACGCCCCCGCCGGACGCGCGGCGCGTCCGGCGGGGGCGGTGGGGGGAGGGGGGAGGTACCGGCCGTCCGGGTCAGCGGAAGTTCACGTCGCTGCAGAAGAAGTACGTCTGGTCCATGTGCGACGCCTGCCAGATCGTGTAGACCACGTGCCGGCCGCTGTAGCCCGAGGTGCTGACCGGGATGTCGTAGTTCTGGCCGGGCGCGTAACGGCCCGTGCTGGCGACCAGTTGGAGGTCGTTCCAGGTCAGCGGTTGGGTGGTGGGGTCGAAGCCCTGCCGGGTGACGTAGACGCGGATGTAGTCGGCGCCGTGGCTGGCCTGGTCGTACAGCCGGACGGTGAACTTGCCGCCGATGTCCGTGGTCTTCCAGGGGCCCACGGCGTCCAGGGAGTTGTAGCGGCCGCTCTCGGTCCGGCCGCCGCTGCAGAGCTGTCCGTTGGGCACGACGGCCTGGAAGTTGCCGGCCGAGCCGTTGCGGTACAGGCCGTTCCAGTTCCACATCGCGTTGGGGTCCGCCTGCCATGCCTGCCAGCACATCGGGTCCTGCTGCGCCATCGCCGGGTTCTGGAAGTCGCTGCCCCAGCGCAGCCAGCAGCCGTAGTTGCGCGAGGCCGGGTCGATGACGGAGCCGTGCGCCACGGCGGTGCCGCTCCAGGGGATCAGGGCGAGCAGGGCGGCGGCGACGGCGCTCAGCGTGAGGGTGAGCAGGCGGCGCGGCCTGCTCACCCCGGTCGACGTGTTGGCGCTGGCATGACAAGCCATGGTCTCCCTCTTTCGGGTGGGGGGATGGACGGAGAGGGACTTGGGAGCGCTCCCGGATCACAGGCTGCGCCCTGTGAAACAGCGGAGCAACACGGGAATTCGCCACTTTTCGAAGGCGGTTGGCGTGTTCGACGCGGGTTTTCGACGCGACGGCGGGCGGGCCGCCTCACCCCGCCCTGATCCCGGCGGGCCGCCCGGCCGTCCCTCATCTCACGGGCGCAGGATCAGCCGGATCGGGTTGCCCTCCTTCTTCTCCAGCCGCGCGACCGCCTCGGCGGCCTCGGCCAGCGGCAGTACGCCGCTGATGGAGCCGGAGAAGTCCAGCCGCCCGTGGTCGATCAGCCGCAGCAACTGCGGCAGCGCCACCGGCATGTCGGAGCCGTAGTGGCCGAGGATGCGCTGCTGGAGGTAGCTGAAGCGGGTGCCGTCGGTGACCGTGAGGGGCTGGTTGGTCAGCCCCACCAGGACCAGCCGGCCCTGGGGCGCGAGGACGGAGACGGCCTGTTCGCGGACGGCGGGCACGCCCGCGAAGTCGAAGGCGGCGGCGATCCCGGCCCCGCCGGTCGCCTCGCCCACGGCCCGGCGCAGACCGGGGTCGGCGGAGTCGAGGGCGAGGTCGGCGCCGGCCGCGAGGGCGCGCTCCCGGGCCACCGGGTTGGGGTCGACGGCGATGACCGGGCAGGCCCCGGCGGCGCGCAGCAACTGCACGGCGTGCACGCCGAGTCCGCCGACGCCCCAGACGCCGACCGCCTCGGCGGGCCGGACCGCGCCGGTCTCGGTGATCGCGCCCCACGGCGTGGACACCGCGTCGGGGATGATCGCGCCCTGGTCGAAGGGGATCGCGTCGGGGAGCGCGGTCAGGGCGTCGGCGGCGGACAGGGCGTACTCGGCCCAGCCGCCGTCGTAGTCGACGCCGCGGGTGTAGGTGACGCCGTCGCGCTTCTCACCCGCGTGCAGGACCACGCGCTGGCCCGGGCTCCAGGCGGTGACGCCCTCGCCGGTCTCGGCGACCGTGCCGGAGACCTCGTGGCCGAGGGTGACGGTGTCGCCCTGGAGGTACAGCGGGGTGAGGGTGCCGTCGATGAGATGGACGTCGGAGAGGCAGACCCCGGCCGCCTCGACCTTGACCAGCACCTCCCCGGGGCCGGGCTGCGGGCGGGGCACCTCCTCGACCCGCAGGGTGCGGCTCGGTACGTGCAGACGGGCGGCGAGCATCCGCGCCATGACAGGACCTCCTCGGTGGCGGCGACCCCGGGCGCCCCATGCGCTCTATCGCAGGTCGACTTGCGTTAACCGTACACCTGTCGCAGGTCGACCTGCTTTAGGCTGGGCCGGTGACCGGCCCGACGACTCCGCCCCGCACTCCCCGCTCTTCCCCCGCTGCCGCACCGCCGCTGCGCAGACGCGGGGAGCGGATGCGGGGGGCCGTGCTCGCCGCCGTGGTGGAGCTGCTGGCCCGGGAGGGGCTCGCGGGGACGACCGTGGCGGCGGTCGCGCGGTCGGCCGGGGTGCACGAGACCTCGGTCTACCGCCGCTGGAAGACCCGCGAGAACCTGATCCTCGACGCGCTGACCAGCCAACTGGACGCGGCGCTGCCGATCCCGGACACCGGGCGGGTCCGCGAGGACCTGCTGCGCTTCTTCACGACCCTGGCCCAGTTGCTCGGCACGGCCCAGGGGCAGGCGCTGCTGCGCCTGAGCGTGGAGCGGGACGGCACGCTGGACGACCGGCGGCTGCCCTACTGGAGCGACCGGCTCACCCGGGCCGGCGCGATGGTCCGGCGCGGCGTGGACCGCGGCGAGCTGGCCCCGGACACCGACCCCGGGCTGCTGATCGAGGCGGTGAGCGGGCCGCTGTTCGTCCGGGTGCTGCTCAGCGGCGCCCCGCTGGACGAGCCGCTGGTGGCGGGCCTGGTCGACCTGGCGCTGGACGGGGCCCGGCCGCGCACCGGGTGACCCGGCCGCCGTCGTTTGACCCGTGTCTCGGGGGAACCCGGGCCTGGTCGCGTCCGCGCGACCGACCCGGCCGGACGGGGCCGTCCGGGACCGATGACCGCGAAGACGTTGTGGAGACCTCCATGGAGACCGACAAGCCGCTCGCGCTGGTGACCGGGGCGTCCGGTGGCATCGGGTACGAACTCGCCCGGCAGTTCGCCGAGCACGGTCACGACCTGCTGATCTGCGCCGAGGACGACCGTCTGGAGCACGCCGCGGAACGGCTGCGGCAGACCGGCGCGCGGGTCCGGACCGTCCGCGCCGACCTGCGGGAACCCACCGGCGTGGACCGGCTGATCGCCGCCACCGCCGGACTGACCGTGGACGTGGCCGCGCTGAACGCCGGGGTGGGGCAGGGCGGCGCCTTCGTGGACACCGACCCGGCCGACGACCAGTCCGTGATCGACCTGAACGTCACCTCGACCGTGCAACTGGCCAAGCCGCTGCTGCGGCAGATGGTGGCGCGCGGTGTGGGACGGATGGTGTTCACCTCGTCCATCGCGTCGATGATGCCGGGCCCCTTCCAGCCGGTCTACAACGCCTCGAAGTCCTTCGTGCAGTCCTTCGCGCAGGCGCTGGCGGAGGAGGTGAAGGACACCGGGGTCACCGTCACCTCCTTCATGCCCGGCCCCACCGACACCGACTTCTTCCGGCGGGCCGGGATGGAGGACACCCGGATGGCCGCCATGGCGAAGGACGACCCGGCGGATGTCGCCCGGCAGGCGTTCGAGGCGGTCATGAAGGGCCGGACCAAGGTGGTCACCGGCTCGGCGGCGACCAAGGCGCAGGGCGTGGCCGACCGGCTGCTGCCGGACGGGGTGAAGTCGGCCCTGCACCGCAAGATGGCGAAACCGGGATCGGCCCCGGACGGCGGCGACCGCTGAGCCGGGAGGCCGAGGCACCCCTGCCTCGGCCGCTGGGCCGGGACGGCCGAGGCGCCCTTGCCGCCGCCCCGGCCCGATGACACGATGCCCGCGCACCGACCACCGGAGAGGGCCGACCGTGACCGAGGAGCAGCAGCGAGGGACGTCCGCGGCGGCCGTGTTCGACGCGCTGGGCGCCGCGTACGAGGAGGCGTTCGCCGGGTCGGAGGCGCACCGGCGCTCCCTGGAGTGGCTGCTCGGCCGGCTCGCGCCCGGCAGTGCGGTGCTGGACGTGGGCAGCGGGACCGGACGGCCCACGGCACAGACCCTCGCGCGGGCGGGACACCAGGTGCGCGGGGTGGACGTGTCCCCCGTGATGACGGAGCTGGCGGCGCGTCAGGTGCCCGCCGCCTCCTTCCGGTGCGCCGACATCCGTGACATACCGCTGCCGGAGGGCTCCTTCGACGCGGTCTGCGTGTACTTCTCGCTGCTCCAGATGACCCGCGCCGAGCAGACCGCCGTCCTGCGGCGACTGGCGCGGGCCCTGCGGCCGGGCGGGCTGCTGGCGCTGGCGACCGTGCCGCTGGACGTGGAGGGCGCCGAGGGCGTCTTCATGGGGCAGCCGGTCCGCGTGACCAGCTTCGGCGCCGACGCGCTGACGGCCGTGGTCGAGGACGCCGGGTTCGAGGTGGCGGACCGCGAGGAGACGCTGTTCACGCCGGCCCACCCGGACGCGGTGCCCGAGCCGCACCTCTTCCTGCACGGCCGGCGCCGGTAGCCGCCGCACGCCGTGCCCGGCGGTCCGGCCGTACCGCTCGTCCTCCTCCGCGCCCCGCGCCGCGCCCGCGTGTTCCGGCGCGGCGGACCGACCACCGGAGCCGCCAAGTGACCCAGCACTCCCCCGGTCCCGGATTCCGGCCCCGGGCCGCCGTGGCCATGTCCCCCGAGGCCGCCGACGCCGTCCTCGACGCCGAGTCCCTGCGCACCCTGCGTACGCTCTGCGACCTCGCGCCGCTCCCGGCCCTGGACGACCTGTCCACGCCCCGGGCCCGCTCGGTGCTGGCCGGGGCCGACCTGCTGGTCACCGGCTGGGGGTGCCCGCCGTTGGACGCCGAGGTGCTGCGGGCGGCGCCGAAGCTGCGGGCGGTGGTGCACACCGCGGGCAGCGTCCGGGGGCTCGTCACCGACGCCTGCTGGGAGCGCGGCATCGAGGTGTCCTCCGCCGCCGCGGCCAACGCGGTGCCGGTGGCCGAGTACACCCTGGCGATGATCCTGCTCAGCGGCAAGCGGGTGCTGGAACAGGCCCGCGCCTACCGGGCGGCCCGCCGCCGGGACGACTGGCTGCGCACCCCGCGCACGGTCGGCAACCACCGCCGCCGGATCGGCATCCTGTCGGCCTCGCTGACCGGCCGCCGGGTCGTCGAACTGCTGCGCCCGCACGACCTCGACGTGCTGCTGTACGACCCGTACGTCTCCGCCGCGGAGGCGGCCGAACTGGGCGTGGAGCGGGTGGAACCGGCGGAGCTGTTCGCGCGCTGCGACACCGTCAGCGTGCACACCCCGCTGCTGCCCGCCACCCGCGGTCTGGTCGGCCGCGAGCTGATCGAGGCGATGCCCGAGGGGGCGGTGCTCATCAACACCTCGCGCGGCGCGGTCGTCGACCAGGACGCGCTGACCGACGCCGTGCTGGCGGGCCGGGTGCGGGCCGTCCTGGACGTGACCGACCCCGAGCCGCTGCCGCCGGACCACCCGCTGTGGGACTGCGAGGACGCGCTGATCACCCCGCACCTCGCCGGTTCGCTGGGCAACGAGTGGCGCCGCCTGGCCGAGACCGCCCTCGCCGAGACCGCCCGCTGGGCGTCCGGCGCCGGCTTCCTGCACCCCGTACGCCGCGAAAGGCTGCCCTTCCTGGCGTGAGCGTCCCGTCCGAACTCCCCGCCGGGGGACCGGACCTGCACGCTTGTCGGGCCCTGCCCGCCGCCGCGCCGGGCCCCGGCCGGCCGCCCGCGGTCCTGCCTCCGGTCCCCCGTGCGCCCGCGTGCGGTCGCGGGCCCGGGGCCGGGCGGGGAGGCTGGCCGGGAAAGCGGATCAGCCGAGCCGGGAGTCGTCATGAAGAAGCCGTCGTACCTGTGGGCCGCCGGGCTGGCCGTCGCACTGCTCGGGCCCGTCCCGGCGGCCGCCGCCGCCCCCGGGGACGTCACCGCGACCGAGTGCCTGCGCGGCGGCGGCCTGCTCATCATCTCCGCGGACGGTCCGGACGGAACGCTCACCAAGTACTGCCGGGGCGGCACCCACGACGGCAAGACCGTCGTCTGACCCGTCGTCCGTTCCGGGGAACCCGTCGCGATCGACGCCGCTGATCCGGTCGTCCGCGGGTACCCGCGCGCCGTCGGGACTCGTCACCCCGGCCGCGACGAGCGCGGCCGACCGGCCGGAATTCGGAGGAAAGAGACATATGAGCGAGGCCAACCCTCTCAAGCGGGTAGCCCACAAGGTCAGTGAGACCCTGAGCGGCGGCGGGCCGGAGGACGGCGTGCCCGGCAAGCCGGCCGCCGAGTCACCGTCGCTCGCCGAACCCACCGCTCCCCGTGAGCCGCTGCCGCCCAAGCCCGACCAGAGCGGCCCGGCCACCGTGTCGCCGACCGGGCAGCCGACCGGGGCCGACCAGGCGAGGATGGCCCAGTCCGGGGCGTATCTGACGACCGCGCAGGGCACCCGGGTTCCCGACACCGACCACTCGCTCAAGGCCGGCCCGCGCGGGCCCGTGCTGCTCCAGGACCACCATCTGCGCGAGAAGATCATGCACTTCGATCACGAGCGCATCCCGGAGCGGGTGGTGCACGCCCGGGGCGCCGGCGCGCACGGCGTGTTCCAGAGCTACGGCACCGCGGCCTCGGTGACCAAGGCGGCGTTCCTCGCCGAGGACGTGGAGACGCCGGTGTTCACGCGGTTCTCCACGGTGGTGGGCTCGCGCGGCTCGTCCGACACCGTGCGCGACACCCGGGGCTTCGCGACGAAGTTCTACACCAGCGAAGGCGTCTTCGACCTGGTCGGCAACAACATCCCGGTCTTCTTCATCCAGGACGCCATCAAGTTCCCGGACGTCGTGCACGCGGCGAAGCCGCACCCGGACCGGGAGATCCCGCAGGCGCAGAGCGCTCACGACACCTTCTGGGACTTCGTGTCGCTGCACACCGAGGCCACCCACCACACCATCTTCTTCATGGGCGACCGGGGCATCCCGCGCTCTTACCGGATGATGGAGGGCTTCGGCGTCCACACCTTCCGGCTGGTCAACGCCGCCGGTGAGACTACGCTGGTGAAGTTCCACTGGAAGCCCAAGCTGGGGGTGCACTCCCTGGTGTGGGACGAGGCGCAGCTCATCAACGGCGTCGACCCGGACTTCCACCGCCGGGACCTCGCCGACGCCATCGAGGCGGGCGCGTACCCGCAGTGGGAGCTGGGCATCCAGACCTTCCCCGACACCGAGGACCAGACCTTCGAGGGCATCGACCTGCTGGACCCGACCAACCTGGTGCCCGAGGAGCTCGCGCCGGTGCAGCCGGTCGGGCTGCTCACCCTGAACCGCAACCCCTCCAACTTCTTCGCCGAGACCGAGCAGGTCGCCTTCCACGTCGGCCATCTGGTGCCGGGCATCGACGTCACCGACGACCCGCTGCTCGCCGGCCGGCTCTTCTCCTACCTGGACACCCAGATCACCCGCCTCGGCGGCCCCAACTTCCCGCAGTTGCCCATCAACCGGCCGCACGCTCCGGTCAACGACATGCAGCGCGACGGCATGCACCAGACGGCCGTCCACCGGGGCGTGGCGCCCTACCGGCCCAACTCCCTGGACGGCGGCTGCCCGTTCACCGCCGGGGCGGACGCCGGGGCGTTCGTCGAGGTCCCGGTGCGGGTGCCGGAGGGCCGCAAGGTGCGCGAGGCGCCCGAGTCGTTCGCGGACCACTTCAGCCAGCCGCGCCGGTTCTGGCTGAGCATGAGCCCGGTGGAGAAGGAACACATCATCGGCGCCTACACCTTCGAGCTGGGCAAGTGCTACGAGCAGGCCGTCAAGGAGCGCACCCTCCAGGTGCTGGCCAACATCGACCCCGAGCTGTGCGAGCAGGTCGCGGCCGGCCTCGGCCTGCCGGCGCCGGAGCCGACCGTGCCGCTCGCCGACGTCGAGCCCAGCCCGGCGCTGTCGCAGATCGGCGGTACCTGGCCGACCGAGGGCCGGATGATCGGCATCGTCACCGGCGGCGACGACCTGGAGGGGGTGGCCGCCGTGCGCGAGGCGGTGCTGAACGCCGGGATGGTCCCGCTGGTGGTCGCGCCGGCCGGCGGCACCCTGGGCGACGGGGCGCTGACCGTGCAGCGGACCTTCGTGACCGCCCGGTCCGTGGAGTTCGACGCCGTGCTGCTGGCCGGGGTGCCCGGGGTGGGCAGCGACGCCTACACCGCGCGGGACGCCAAGTCCGACCCGGTGCCCTCCGGTCCCGCCACCACCGACCCGAGGGTGGCGCTGCTGCTGTCGGAGGCGTTCCGGCACGGCAAGGCCATCGGGGCCTGGGCGGGCGGCGACGCCGCGCTCCAGGCGGCCGGGGTGCCGGCGACCGCGCCCGGCGTGGTCGTGGCCGACTCCGGCACCGCCGCGCTGGAGCAGGTCACGCGGCTGCTGGGCACGCACCGGGTGTGGGAGCGGTTCAGCACCCAGGTGTGATCCCCGGCGGCGGGTGCCGCCCGGCGGGCGCGGTCAGCACAGCACGCGCAGCGCGCCGGGCAGCACCCGCGCGGTGACCGGCAGCACCGCCTCCACCTCGCCGTCCGCGCCGCAGGGCACCGCGCGGTCGGCCTCGATGCGGACCTCCCGGCCCCGGACCACCCGCACCTGGGGCCGGTGGAGGTGGGTGCCCGCCCTCAGTTCGTTCATCAGGGCGAAGAACAGCCGCTTGGGCGCGTCCCGGATCATCACCACGTCCAGCAGGCCGTCGTCGACCCGGGCGCCGGGGGCGATGCGCCGGCCGGAGCCGTAGTAGCCGGAGTTGGCGGCGACGACGGTGTAGCCGCGGTACGTGTGCTCCGCGCCGTCCACGGTGACGCGGTAGGCCGGTGCGCGCCAGGTGGCGATCGCGCGCAGCGCGCCGGTGTAGTAGGAGGCGGTGCCGCGCAGCACGCGCGCGTGGTTGGCGTGCCGGTTGGCGAGCGCGTCCACCCCGGCGTACACACTCCCCAGGACCACCGTGCGGTCGTGGACGGCGGAGGTCACCTCGACGGTGTCGACGGGCCGGCCTTCGCCGCGCAGCAGCAGCCGGGCGAGGGCGGCGGGGTCGGCGGGCAGGCCGAGGGCGCGGGCGAAGTCGTTGCCGCGTCCGGCCGGGACCAGGCCGAGGAGCGCGCCGGTGCCGCTGAGGGCGCCGCCGACGCACCCGGCGATGCCGTCCCCGCCGACGGCGAGCACCACCCGGCCCCGCCGCCCGGCCTCCCGGGCCAGCTCCCGGGCGTGCGCGAGGTCGCGGCTGTACTCCGTCTCCAGGCCGGCGCCCGCCGCGCGCAGCAGCGGGGCGACGCGGAGCAGCGCGGCGGCACCGGCCGCGCCGCCCGCGGTGGGATTGACCACGGCCGTGAACTGTCGCATCGGGGCGCCTCTTTCGGGGTGGGCGGCGGGTGAACGGTCGGCGAGGGTGGCCGGTCGGCGGGGGTGGCCGGTCGGCGGGGGTGGCCGGTCGGCACCCGTGGTCCCCCGGCGCGCGGCCGGTGCGCCGTCGGTGCGCGGCCGGTGGAGCGCCGGTCAGTCGGCGGGCAGCAGGACGCCGGGGCTGAGCACCCCGGCCGGGTCGAGGGTCCGTTTCACGGCGCGCAGCGCGGCCACCGTGAGGTCCCCGGTCTCCCGGACGTACCAGTCGCGGTGGTCGGTGCCCACGCCGTGGTGGTGGGTGATGGTGCCCCCGGCGGCGAGGATCGCCTCGTTGGCGGCGTGCTTGGCCCGGGTCCAGCGGGCGAGGGGGTCCTCGCCCTGGGCGCAGACGACCGTGAAGTACAGGGAGGCGCCGTTCTCGTAGACGTGCGAGATGTGGCACATGACCAGCGGCGGGGCGCCGGTGCCGGTGAGGGCGGCGGTGAGCGCCTCGCGGACGGCGGCGTACAGGCCGGGCAGCCGGGACCAGTAGGCGGCCGTCTCCAGGGTCTCGGCGAGGGCGCCGGCGTCCAGCAGCGCGTCGCGCAGGTAGGGCGCGGAGTAGCGGCCCCGCGCCCAGCGCGCGCCCGGCTCGTCGCCCGCGAAGGCGCCCCCGGCCGCGCGCAGCACCTCCGCCGCGGCCGTCCGGCGCCGGTGGGTGTCCTCCTCGGTGCCCTCGAAGCCGACGACCGCGAGGCAGCCGGTGTCCGCGCCGCCGGGGGCGGTGCCGAGGGCGTCCGGCTGGGCGAGGCCGACCAGGGTCTCGGTCTCGTCGGACAGCCGCAGCACGGTGGGGCGCGGGCCGTCCTGCGCGAGCCGGCGCAGGGCGTCGCCGCCCGCCGCGAAGGAGCCGAACCGCCAGCCCTCGTACCGGCGCACGCGCGGCACCGGCCGGAGCCGGACGGTGACGGAGGTGATCACCCCGAAGGCGCCCTCCGAGCCGAGCAGGAGCTGGCGCGGGTCGGGTCCGGCGGCCGAGCGGGGGGCGCGGCCGGTGTCGAGGGTGCCCTCGGGGGTGGCGAGGGTCAGGCCGAGGACCAAGTCGTCGAACCGGCCGTACCCGGCGGACGCCTGACCGCTGGAGCGGGTCGCGGCGAAACCGCCGAGGGTCGCCCACTCGTAGGACTGCGGGAAGTGGCCGAGGGTGAAGCCGTGCCCGGCGAGCAGCGCCTCGGCCTCGGGGGCGCGCAGGCCGGCCTGGAGGGTGGCGGTGCGGGAGACCGGGTCGAGGGCGAGCAGCCGGTCCATGCGGCGCAGGTCGAGGGCGACGACGGGGGCGTGCCGCTCGGGGGCGAGGCCGCCGACGACGGAGGTGCCGCCGCCGAACGGGACCACGCTCAGGCCGTGCCGGGCGGCGGCCCGCAGCACGGCGAGCACCTCGTCGTGGCCGCCGGGCAGGACGACGGCCGCCGGGGCGTCGGCGGCGTCGCCGGCCCGTATCCGCAGCAGGTCGGGGGTGGACTTGCCCCGGGTGTGCCGCAGGCGGCTCTCGCGGTCGGTGCGCACCGCGTCCGCGCGGCCGCCGACGGCGTCGAGCAGCGCGCGGCGGGCGGCGTCCGGGAGCGGGGCGCCGGGGACGGCGACCTCGGCGAGCCGGGCGGGTGCGGCGGTGCGCGGCTCGACGCCGAGGAGGTCGCGCAGCAGCCCGGTCACGGCCTCGGGCAGGGGGGTCGCCCGGGCCGGGTCGCCCCAGCCGTTCCACAGCATGTCCATGCGCGTCCTGTCCTCACCGGTCGGTACCACGGCCCCCGGCGCGTCCCGCCGCCGCGGCACCGGGCCCCGAGGGCGTTACACTGTGACACATGACGCCTATTCGTCACAACCAGTCGGGCCGGCCGAACTCCGCCGACGCCGACGCCGTGCTGGACGCCGTACGGGACTGCGTCCTGGCCGTCGGCGTGCGGCGGACCACGATGACCGACGTGGCCCGGCGCGCCGGGGTCTCCCGGATGACGCTGTACCGGCGCTGGCCGGACGTGCGCTCCCTGGTCGGCGACCTGATGACCCGGGAGTGGACCGCCGTGGCCACCGGCGCCATGCCCGGGCCGCGGCCCGGCGCGGACGCCCGGACGCTGCTGGTGGAGGGGCTGGTGGCCGGGGTGGCGGCGTTCCGCGGGCACCCTCTCTTCCGCAAGATCGTCGACGTCGATCCCGAACTGCTGCTGTCCTATGTGCTGGACCGGCGCGGCGCCAGCCAGGACGCCCTCCTGGGGCTGCTCGGCGACGCGCTGCGCGACGGCCACGCCGACGGCTCGGTGCGCGTCGCGCCGGTCGCCCGGCAGGCCCGGGCCGTGCTGCTGGTGGTGCAGTCCTTCGCCCTGTCGCTGCGGACCATGACCGACGAGGACGACCCCGATCTGACCGGCGCGGCCTTCCTGGGGGAGCTGCGCACCGTCCTGGAGAGGACCCTGACGCCATGAGCGCCTCCCTGTCGGCAGCGCGCCGCGCCCGTGAACTGGCCGCGTCCACCGCGGGCCCGGCCGTGGACGTCCTGGTCGTCGGGCTGGGCGCGACCGGCGCCGGGGCCGCCCTGGACGCCGCCGCCCGGGGGCTGAGCGTGGTCGCCGTGGACGCCGACGACCTGGCGTTCGGCACCTCCCGCTGGAGTTCCAAGCTGATCCACGGCGGGCTGCGCTACCTCGCCTCCGCCCGGTTCGGCGTCGCCCACGAGAGCGCCGTCGAGCGCGGGGTGCTGATGGAGCGCACGGCACCGCACCTGGTGGCCGCCCAGCCGTTCGTGCTGCCGCTGACCCCGCTGGTCGCCCGCGGGCAGGCGGCGGTGGCCTGGACGGGTCTGCGGGCCGGTGACGCGCTGCGGCTGGGCGCCCGCACCGCCCGCGCCACGCTGCCCGCGCCGCGCCGCCTGACCGCCGTGGAGACCCGCCGGCTCGCCCCGGCGCTGCGCTCCGACGGGCTGCGCGGCGGCCTGCTGTCCTGGGACGGCCGGCTCACCGACGACGCCCGGCTGGTGACCGCCCTGGCCCGGACCGCCGCCGCGCACGGCGCCCGCGTCCTGACCCGGGTCCGGGTGCTGGAGCTGACCTCCTCCGGCGCCCGGATACGGGACGGGCTCACCGGCGAGGAGGGCGAGATCCGCGCCCGCGCGGTGATCAACGCCACCGGGGTGTGGGCCGGCGGTCTGGTGGACGGCATCCGGGTCCGGCCCTCCCGCGGCACCCACCTCGTCCTGCGGGCGGAGCGGCTCGGCCCGCTCCCGGCCGGCCTGCACGTCCCCGTGCCCGGCGAGGGCAACCGCTTCGTCCTCGTCCTCCCGCAGGGCGACGGCCGGGTCTACGTCGGGCTCACCGACGAACCCGTGACGGGCCGCGTCCCGGACGTCCCGGAGCCCCCGGAGACGGACATCGGGTTCCTGCTCGACGTCCTCGGCTCGGTGCTGGAGGTGCCGGTGCGCCGGGAGGACGTGGTCGGCGCCTTCGCGGGCCTGCGCCCCCTGCTGGACACCGCCCCGCGGGGCCGGTCGGGCGCCGCGCCCCGCACGGCCGACGTCTCCCGCCGGCACGCCGTGCTGACCTCCCCGGACGGCGTGGTGACGGTGGTCGGCGGCAAGCTGACGACGTACCGCCGGATGGCCGAGGACGCCGTGGACGCCGCGGTCGCCGCCCGCCGGCTCACCGCCGGGCCCTGCCGCACCGCCGCGCTGCCGCTGGTGGGCGCCGCCGCGCCCCGTGTACTGGCGGGACTGCGGGCCCCGGGCCGGCTGGTGCGCCGCTACGGCACCGAGGCCCCGGCCGTGCACGCCCTCGCCGCCCGCGACCCCCGACTGGGCGCGCGGGTCCTGCCGGACCACCCCGTCACCGGCGCCGAACTGCTGTGGGCGGTCCGCCACGAGGGCGCCCTGGACGAGGCCGACCTGCTGGACCGCCGCACCCGCATCGGCCTGGTCCCCGAGGACCGCGCCGCGGCCCTGGCCACCGCGCGGTCCTTCCTCGCGGACGAGGGGGCCCCGGGGGTCTAGGAGTCCTCCAGGGCCCGGCGCACCTGCGCCTCGACCACCTGGGCCGTCTCGCCCCGCTCCCGGATGTAGTCGTTCATCGCGGTCCGCCAGTCGCGGTCCAGGTCCCGCCAGGCGCGTACGGCGGTCTCGTAGGTGTCCGACTGCCGGGCGGTCCACTGCTGCTGGGTGGGCGGCCCGTACGCGTCGCGCAGTTCCCGCACCCGGCTGTGCGCCTGGTCCGCCGCACGGCGCTTCTGGACGAGTTCGTCGAATGTGTGAGCCACACGAAAAGAGATTAATCACACACCTGTGCTTTCGCGCGCCGAACCGGTCCTCCACAAGTTGCCCACCGGGGGCCCTCGGACCCTTAACATCATGGTCACCAATCCATGGGCCGGACCTGTACGAGAAGTGAGGAAGCGTGGCGGACACCGAGGGAGCGGCAGTGCCGGAACGGCTGCTGATCACCCGCACCACCACTGACGACGGCGTCTGCGTCGTCACCCTCGCGGGGGAAGTGGATCTCGACGGCAGCGCTCAGCTCCGCGACGTACTGCTGTCCGGTCTGGAGGGGTCCCGGGGCGCGGTCGTCGACCTCGCGGAGGTGGGCTTCATGGACTCCAGCGGCATCAACGCCTTCATCGCCGCCCACCAGGCCGCCGAGGCGGGCGGGAGCTGGCTGCGGCTGGCCGCGCCGAAGCCGGCCGTGCGGCGGGTGCTCCAGCTCGTCGGCGTGGACGCCCTGATCGCCTGCTACCCGACCGTCGACGAGGCCCTGGCGGGCTGAGTCAGCCCAGCGGCAGACGGGCGTACACGGTCTTGCCCCGGTCGTGCGGCTTGGTGATCAGCTCGTCGCAGAGCCGGGTCACGATCTCCAGCCCGTGCCGCCCGACCCGCGCGGGATCGGGGGGCAGGAACGTGGGGAAGCCCTCCCCGGTGTCCGTGACCGCGATCTCCACCTGGTCCTCCACCAGGGCCAGCCGCAGCCGGCAGGGCCCGGGGGCGTGCCGCGCGGCGTTGGTCACCAGTTCGCTGACGACCAGGCGCGCGGTGTCCAGGAAGCTCCCGGGCACCTCCACGCCCGCCTCCCGGAGCCGGGCGGCGAACGCCTGGACGAGGTCGCGGGAGGCGGGGATCATCCCCGATCCGCCGGGAAAGTCCACCGCCGTGGACAGCACCGAGGAGTCCACGGCATCGGGTCTGCGCGCCGGAGTCATTACAGGGTCTCACCGTCCGGTCCGAGGGCCGATCTGGGCAAGCAGGCGGTCTGCGGCACCTCACGATACGCACCGAAGCGGCCCGTCCGATCCGCTTGCCGTCAACTTCCGCCGCGTCGGGACCGTTTCGCTCCCCCGCGGCAGCGGTGTGATACCCGGCCGCGGAGGGCTCCCACCACCCGAATCTCTTGACATGTGCACACTCCGGCGACAATCTGAGAGCGCTCTCAGAGCTGGTCCGTACCACTCCCCCCCACGTCTCCGCGCCCCTGTCCGCAGGGCCCGTACGGAGGTTGCGCATGTTCCGAACACTCCGGCACCGGATCGCCGCGACGGCGACCGCGCTCGCCACCGCCGCGGCCGGCGTCCTCCTCGGGGCCGCCCCCGCCGCCCCCGCCGAAACCGCCGTCCCCGCGACGATCCCGCTGCAGATCACCAACAACTCGGGCCGCGCCGAGCCCGTGTACGTCTACAACCTCGGCACCGAGCTGTCGACCGGCCGGCAGGGCTGGGCCGACGCGAGCGGCACCTTCCACGCCTGGCCGGCCGGCGGCGTCCCGCCCGTCCCGGCGCCCGACGCCTCGATCGCCGGGCCCGCGCCGGGCGGCACCACGACCATCCGCGTCCCCAAGCTCTCCGGCCGGATCTACTTCTCCTACGGACGCAAGCTGGACTTCCGGCTGGCGACCGGCGGCCTGGTCCAGCCCGCCGTGCAGAACCCGAGCGACCCGAACCGGGACATCCTCTTCAACTGGTCGGAGTACACGCTCAACGACGCCGGCCTGTGGCTGAACAGCACCCAGGTCGACATGTTCTCGGCGCCCTACGCGGTCGGCGTCCAGCGCGCCGACGGCAGCACCGCCGTCACCGGCCATCTCAAGCCCGGCGGCTACCGGGGCGTCTTCGCCGACCTGCGCGCCCGGTCCGGGTGGGCCGGGCTGATCCAGACCCGCTCGGACGGCACCGTGCTGCGCGCCCTCTCCCCCGGGCACGGCGTGGGCACCGGCGCCCTGCCCGCCTCGGTGCTGGACGACTACATCGACCGGGTCTGGCAGAAGTACGCCACGGCCACGCTGACGGTGACGCCCTTCGCCGACCGGCCGGGCACGAAGTACTACGGCCGGGTCTCCGGCGGGGTCATGCGCTTCACCGATGGCTCCGGCGCGGTCGTCACCAGCTTCCAGAAGCCCGACGCGGACAGCGTCTTCGGCTGCCACAAGCTCCTGGACGCCCCCAACGACCAGGTGCGCGGCCCGATCTCCCGCACCCTGTGCGCCGGGTTCAACCGGTCCACGCTGCTGGTCAACCCCAACCAGCCGGACACCTCCCCGGCCGCGTTCTACCAGGACGCGGTGACCAACCACTACGCCCGCGCGATCCACTCCCGGACGGCCGACGGCACGGCGTACGCCTTCGCCTTCGACGACGTCGGGCACCACGAGTCGCTGGTGCAGGACGGCAGCCCCCGGCAGGCGTACCTGATCCTCGACCCGCTCGACTGAGCGGGCCCCGGACCGCCGCGGCTCCCCGGACGGGGGGCCGCGGCGGTGGCGTCAGGAGGCGGTGCAGGTGCCGACGGTGGGTACCGCCTCGCTGCCGTTCTTCATGGCGGTGAACCCGAAGCTGGTCGAGGCGCCCGCCGGCAGGGAGCCGTTGTAGCTCGACCGTACGGTCATGACGGTGCCGCTGGAGTCCCAGCTCGCGGTGCCGTTCCAGACGGTGGCGACCTTCTGCCCCGCGGGGAAGGCGAGGGTCGCCGACCAGGCGGTGATGGGGGCGTTGCCCGCGGTGATGGTCACCTTGCCGTTGTAGCCGCCGGGCCAGTCCTCGGCCTTGGTGAAGGCGGCCGTGCAGGACGCGGAGCCGCCGCCCCCGCCGCCCCCGCCGCCGCCCGTGCCGCCGAGGGCGGTGAGCACGGCGTCGTAGGCGGGCTTCTTGTTGTAGTTGGCGTCGAACAGCAGCGGGGTGCCGCCGCTGCGCCAGGAGTACTTGTCGGTGACGCCCCAGACCGTGAGGCCGGCGCAGCGGCTGACCGCGAGGCAGGCCCGGACCACGGTGGCGTAGTCGCCGGCCTGGGCGGTGCCGGAGCCCTCGATGTCGAGCTCGGTGATCTGCACGTCGACGCCGAGGTCGGCGAAGCGCTGGAGGTTGGCCCGGTAGTCCGACGGGACGGGCGAGGCGCTGTTGAAGTGCGACTGGAAGCCGACGCAGTCGATGGGGACGCCCCGGGCCTTGAAGTCCTTGACCATGGCGTAGACGGCATTGCTCTTCGCGTTGACGCCGTCGATGTTGTAGTCGTTGTAGCAGAGCTTGGCGGCCGGGTCGGCGGCCCGCGCGGTGCGGAACGCCTCCTCGATGTAGCCGTCGCCCAGCTTGTCCTGGAACGGGCCGCCGCGGCGGGCGCCGCTGCCGCCGTCCTGGAACGCCTCGTTGACCACGTCCCAACTGTGGATCTTGCCGCGGTAGTGCGACACCAGCCCGTTGATGTGGTCGTTCATGGCGGTGCGCAGGTCGGTGGCGCCCAGGCCGCTCACCCAGGACGGCAGTTGGGTGTACCAGACGAGAGTGTGCCCGCGGACCTTCATGCCCTGGCCGAGGGCGTGGTTCACGATCTGGTCGGCCGCGCCGAAGCTGAAGCCGCCCCGGGTGGGCTCGGTGGCGTCCCACTTCATCTCGTTCTCGGGCGTCACGGAGGTGAACTCGCGGTCCAGCGTGGCGGTGTACGCGGACTCGCCGAGGTGGCCGGCCGCGACGGCGGCGCCGAAGTAGCGGCCCTGGGCGGCCGCCGCCGAGCCGAGCGTGTCGGCGGCCTCGGCGCCGTCGGCGGTGTGCGCCGCGGTGGTCAGCGCGGCGACGGTGACGAGCCCGGCGGTCGCGGCTCTGAACAGACGTGTCAGATGCATGTCATTCCCTGGGCCTCGAAAATTTCGGTGGTGTTTCCGAATTTCGCGGAGGAGATTACGGACTCCTCCGGACCGGGTCAACGCCTCTCACCGCACGGAATCCTTGGGGTGATCGGCCTGTCCGCGCCCGGCGTGCTGACCTGGGGACCGAAACTTTCGAGGCTTCCGGCGGTCTCGGGGCGGCGGCTGCGCGGGGGTCTCTCTCGCCTCACGCGGCCCGGCAGTGTAGACATGGGCACATGGTCCGACTCATGGGTCGATCGGAGGTCCGGTCAGCCCGTCGTCCCAGTGGTCCGCTCGCCCGGCGGCGGCGAGCCGCGGACCGGTCGCGGCGGGACCGGTCCACGCTGCCCGCGCGCAGTCTCGCCGGGCAGGTGTTCCTCCTCCAGGTCGTCGTGGTGCTGCTGGTGGTGCTGGCCGCCGTGGCCGCCCTGGTGCTCCAGGGGCGGCACGCCAGCACCGAGGAGGCCCGCAACCGCTCGGTCGCGGTGGCCGGGGCCTTCGCCGAGTCCCCCGGCGTCCGCGAGGCGCTGCGCGCCCCCGACCCCACGGCGGTGCTGCAACCCCGCGCCGAGGCCGCCCGGAAGGCGACCGGCGTGGACTTCGTCGTCGTCATGGGCACCGACGGCATCCGCTACACCCACCCCCGGCCCGACCGCATCGGCAAGAAGTTCGTCGGCACGCTCGGGCCCGCGCTGGCCGGGCGGACCGTCACCGAGGAGATCGACGGCACCCTGGGGCCGCTGGTGCAGGCGGTGGTCCCGGTCAAGGCGGCCGACGGCACCGTGGTGGGCCTGGTCTCGGCCGGCATCACCACCGAGAACGTGGGCGGCGCCGCCGACCGGCAGCTCCCCCTCGTCCTGGTCGCCGCCGCCCTGGCGCTGGCCCTGGCCACGGCGGGCACCGCACTGGTCAGCAGGCGGCTGCGGCGCCAGACCCACGGGCTGGGTCCGGACGAGATGACCCGGATGTACGAACACCACGACGCCGTTCTGCACGCGGTCCGCGAGGGCGTCCTCATCGTCGGCGGCGAGGGCACCCTGCTGCTCGCCAACGACGAGGCGCACCGCCTGCTGGACCTGCCCGCCGACGCCGAGGGCCGCCGCGTCGGCGACCTCGGACTGCCCGCCGCGGTGGCCGGCCTGCTGGCCTCCGGACGCCGGGCCACCGACGAGGTCCACCTGGTCAAGGACCGGCTGCTGGCCGTCAACCAGCGCTCCACCGACATCCGCGACGGCCCGCCCGGCACCGTCGCCACCCTGCGCGACACCACGGAGCTGCGCGCCCTGTCCGGCCGCGCCGACACCGCCCGGGAACGCCTGGACCTGCTGTACGCCGCCGGGGTGGGCATCGGCACCAGCCTGGACGTGACCCGCACCGCCGAGGAACTGGCGGAGCTGGCCGTGCCCCGGTTCGCCGACTTCGTCACCGTCGACCTGTTCGACGCGGTGCTCGCCGGGGGCCAGCCGGAGGCGGTGACCCCGCTGCGCCGCACCGCGCTGCGCGGGGTCCGCGACGGCAGCCCGCTGTACCCGGTGGGTCGGCAGATACGTTTCGTCGATACGTCCCCGCAGGCCCGCAGCCTGGAGTCCGGACGCCCCGTCCTGGAGCCGGAGCTGGCCCGCGCGCCCCACTGGCAGGCCCAGGACGCCGAGCGCTCCGCCCAGGTGGTGGCGTACGGCATCCACTCGCTGATCACCGTGCCGCTGCGGGCGGGCGCCCTGGTGCTCGGCGTGGTCAGCTTCTGGCGGGCCGAGCGGCCCGAGCCGTTCGACACGGACGAGCTGGCGCTCGCCGAGGAACTGGTCACCCGGGCCGCGGTCTCCATCGACAACGCCCGCCGCTACACCCGCGAGCACGGTCTGGCGGTGACGCTCCAGCGCAGCCTGCTGCCGCGCACGCTGCCCGAGCAGAACGCGGTGGACATCGCCAGCCGGTACCTGCCCGCGCAGGCCGGGGTGGGCGGCGACTGGTTCGACGTGCTGCCGCTGTCCGGGGCGCGGGTCGCGCTGGTGGTGGGCGACGTGGTCGGGCACGGGCTGCACGCGGCGGCCACCATGGGACGGCTGCGCACGGCGGTGCACAACTTCGCCGCGCTGGACCTGGCCCCGGACGAGCTGCTGACGCTGCTGGACGAGCTGGTCGGCCGGATCGACCAGGACCAGGCGGCCGAGGGCGGCGGCGCCCCGGTCACCGGCGCGACCTGCCTGTACGCGATCTACGACCCGGTGGGCCGAAGCTGTGTGCTGGCCCGGGCCGGGCACCCGCCGCCGGCCCTGGTCCACCCCGACGGGCGGGTGGAGTTCCCGGACGTGCCGGCCGGGCCCCCGCTGGGGCTGGGCGGGCTGCCGTTCGAGACGGCGGAGCTGGAGCTGGCCGAGGGCAGCCGTCTGGTGCTCTACACGGACGGACTGGTCGAGGACCGGGAGCACGACATCGACACCGGGCTGGCGGAACTGCGGACGGCGCTCGCGGGGACCGGCCCGTCACCGGAGGAGACCTGCGAGAAGGTCCTGGACGCCCGGCTGCCGGCGCGGCCGGTCGACGACATCGCGCTGCTGGTCGCCCGGACCCGGGCGCTCGGCCCGGACCGGGTCGCCGAGTGGCGGGTGCCGGCCGATCCGGCGGCCGTCGGCGAGGTCCGCGCCGGGGTGACCCGGCGGCTCGCCGAGTGGGGGCTGGAGGAGCTGGTGTTCACCACCGAGCTGATCCTCAGCGAGCTGGTCACCAACGCCATCCGGTACGGCGCGGAGCCCATCCGGGTGCGGGTGCTGCGCGACCGGAGCCTGATCTGCGAGGTGTCCGACGGCACCAGCACCTCCCCGCACCTGCGGTACGCGGCGATGACCGACGAGGGCGGGCGCGGGCTGTTCCTCGTCGCGCAGTTGGCCGAGCGCTGGGGGACCCGCTACACCCGCGACGGCAAGGTGATCTGGGCGCAGCAGCCGATCCCCTGAACGACGGCGCGGACCGGCCCCGCCGGGGGGCCGGTCCGCGAGGACGGGTGAACGCCGGTCAGTGCCGGAACGCGTCCTTGGTCTTCTCCTTGGCCTGGCGGGCGTCTCCCTTGGCCTGCTCGGTACGGCCCTCGGCCTCCAGCCGCTCGTTGCCGACGGCCCGGCCCGCCGCTTCCTTCGCCTTGCCCTTGACCTGCTCGGTCCTGGCCTTGGACTTCTCGTTGCCTGACACGGTTGTCACCTCGACGGTCGTGGACGTTCCGGTGCCCCTGCTGGTTTCCCCGAACGGCGGGCGCAAACCCGGGCGAGGGCCGGGGTGAGCGGGGCCGGGCCGGGTAGGCGGACGGTGCGGGCGTCACCGTCCGCGTACGGGCGATCTCAGGAGGACGACATGGCCGGAGTACTGGACCGGATCAAGCAGTTCGCGCGCAGCCCGCAGGGGCGCCGGGCCTCGGAGCAGGTGCGGCGGGCCGCCGCCGACCCGCGCCGCCGGGCGCAGGCCCAGGGGCTGCTGCGCAGGCTCGGCAAGCGGCGCTGACCGGCGGTCAGCGGTGCGCGGCGGGCGAGCGGCCGGGGGACCGCTCCGGCGCGCGGGAACCGCCGTCGGCGCGGTCCCGCCGCAGCTCCGCGACGGCGACGGCCAGCGCGCAGAGCATGAAGGCGACGCCCGAGCCGACCGAGAGGGCGACGGCGGCCCGGTAGTCGTGGTGGGTGGAGCCGAGCACCAGGTAGAAGAGTCCGGGCAGCGCGGCCGTGCCCACCGCGCCGCCCAGCCGCTGGCCGGTCTGCAGGGCGCCCCCGGCGGCGCCCGCCATGCGCACCGGCACCTCGCGCAGGGTCATGGTGAGGTTCGGGGAGATGACGCAGCCGCTGCCCAGACCGCCGAGCAGGAGCAGCGGCGCGGCCGGCCACGCGGCCCCGTGGGCGGGCGCCAGCCACAGCAGCAGGGCGGTGCCGCCGAGGCCGGCCATGACGGCGGCGAGCCCGCCGACGGTGAGCGACCGGCCGAACCGGCCGACCAGCCGGCCCGCGACGGCCGCCGCGGCGGCGGAGCCGACGGCGAACGGGGTCACCGCCAGTCCGGAGTGCAGCGGTGAGTAGCCGAGCCCGTTCTGGAAGAACAGCGCGAAGACCAGCCAGACCCCGCTGAAGCCGACGAAGTACAGGGTGGCCAGCGCGGCCCCGGTGGCGTACCCGCGGGTCCCGGTGAGCAGTCGGGGGTCGAGGAGGGGGTCCCCGTCGCGGGCGGCGACCCGGCGTTCCCACCGGGCGAAGCCCGCGAGGATCAGCAGGCCCACCGGGAACAGCCACCACAGGCGGATCAGTCCGCCGGCCTCGGCGAGCACCAGGGGCAGCATCACCGCGAGGATGCCCAGACCCAGCAGCGCCACGCCCGGCAGGTCCAGTCCGCCGCGCCGGCCGGGTCCGAGGCGGGGCAGCAGGCGGAGGCCGAGCAGCAGGGCGGCCAGGCCGACCGGCACGTTCACGTAGAAGATCCACCGCCAGCCGTCGGGGCCGTCGGCGAGGGCCAGGACGAGGCCGCCCACGACCGGGCCGACCGCGCTGGAGACGCCGACGGTGGCACCGAACAGCCCGAAGGCCCGGCCGCGCTCGGCGTTCTGGAACATCTGCTGGATGAGCGCGGAGTTCTGCGGGGCCAGCGATCCCGCGGCGACGCCCTGGGCGAGCCGGGCGACGACGAGCCAGCCGATCGTCGGCGCGGCGCCCGCGGCGGCGCTGCACACCACGAAGGCGGCCAGCGCGACCAGGAAGACCCGGCGCCGGCCGTAGGCGTCGCCGAGCCGGCCCGCGGTCACCAGGGTCAGCGCGAACGTCAGCGCGTAGCCGGAGACGACCCACTGCACGGAGGCCGCCGAGGCGTCCAGTCCGCGCTGCATGGAGGGCAGGGCGACGGCGACGATGGTGACGTCCAGCAGGATCATGAACCCGGCGACCAGGGTGACCCACAGGGCCCGCCAGCGGTTCGGATCGTTCACGGGGGCTCCCTCCAGCGGACCGGTCGGCCTCCCGCCTGCGTCTCCGCTCCCGCGCGGTCCAAACCTCCGCCTTGATCGGTCATAAGCGCGGCTTATGAGCCCATAGATCGGACCCGCGTACCGACTTAGGGTGCCCTTAGCTTAGGCTTCCCGGAGAGTCGATCTGTCACCGCTCGAAGGGAAACCGCACATGCCCCGCCCTCTGCGGGTAGCCATCGTCGGATCCGGCCCCGCCGGGATCTACGCCGCCGACGCCCTGCTCAAGTCCGAGGTGGCCGCCGAGCCCGGTGTGTCCATCGACATCTTCGAGCGCATGCCCGCCCCGTTCGGGCTCATCCGCTACGGCGTCGCCCCCGACCACCCGCGGATCAAGGGCATCATCACGGCCCTGCACCAGGTGCTGGACAAGCCGCAGATCCGCCTCTTCGGCAACGTCGACTACGGGACCGACATCGGCCTGGACGACCTGCGCGCCTTCTACGACGGTGTGATCTTCGCCACCGGCGCGATGGCCGACCGGGCGCTCGCCGTCCCGGGCATCGACCTGGACGGCTCCTACGGCGCCGCCGACTTCGTCTCCTGGTACGACGGCCACCCGGACGTGCCGCGCACCTGGCCGCTGGAGGCCGAGAAGGTCGCGGTCCTCGGGGTCGGCAACGTCGCCCTGGACGTGGCCCGCATCCTGGCCAAGACCGCGGACGAGCTGCTGCCCACCGAGATCCCGCCGAACGTGTACGAGGGCCTGAAGGCCAACAGGGCGAGGGAGATCCACGTCTTCGGGCGGCGCGGCCCGGCGCAGGCGAAGTTCTCCCCGATGGAGCTGCGGGAGCTGGACCACTCCCCCACCATCGAGGTCATCGTCGACCCCGAGGACATCGACTACGACGAGGGCTCGATCGCCACCCGGCGCGGCAACAAGCAGGCCGACATGGTCGCCAAGACCCTGGAGAACTGGGCGATACGCGATGTCGGCGACCGCCCGCACAAGCTGTACCTGCACTTCTTCGAGTCCCCCGCGGAGATCCTCGGCGAGGACGGCAAGGTCGTCGGCCTGCGCACCGAGCGCACCGCGCTGGACGGCACCGGCAACGTCAAGGGCACCGGCGAGTTCAAGGACTGGGACGTCACCGCGGTCTACCGCGCGGTCGGCTACCTCTCCGACAGGCTGCCCAAGCTCCCCTGGGACCTGGACTCCGGCACCGTCCCCGACCAGGGCGGCCGGGTGATCCAGGAGTCCGGCGAGCACCTGCGGTCCACGTACGTCACCGGCTGGATCCGGCGCGGCCCGATCGGCCTGATCGGCCACACCAAGGGCGACGCCAACGAGACGGTGGCCAGCCTGCTGGACGACTACGCCAACGAGCGGCTGCACACCCCGTCGGCGCCCGCGCCGGAGGCGGTCGACGCCTTCCTGGCCGAGCGGAACATCCGGTTCACCACGTGGGACGGCTGGTACAAGCTGGACGCCGCGGAGCGCGCCCTGGGCGAGCCGCAGGACCGGGAGCGGGTGAAGCTGGTCGAGCGCGAGGACATGCTGCGGGCAAGCGGCGCCTGATCCGCCCGCCGGGCGCGGACCCGCGCGGGTCCGTGCCCGGCTACGGAACGTCGCGGACGTCCCGTGGGAGCTGCGGCGTTTCCCGGAGGCAGGTGGCCGCGGTGCGGCATACTGCGGCCCGATCGCGGGCGTGCTCATGCTGAGACGGGCAACTCGTGCCGTATGGCCCGACTCCGCATTCCCCATCGCGACAAGCACCCCTCCGGCCGCGACGGCCACGAGGCGCCGGCGGCGACCCGCGAGGACTTCGGCCCGGACGCCGCCACCGAGCGCGCCGCGCCCGACTCCCCCACCGAGCTGCCGAAGCGCTCCTGGACCTCGCTGCTGCGGCGCGTGGTGAAGGAGTTCCAGGACGACGAGCTGACCGACCGCGCCGCCGCCCTCACCTACTACGGCATCCTGTCGCTGTTCCCGGCCCTGCTGGTGCTGGTCTCGCTGCTCGGCATCGCCGGGCGGTCGGCCACCCAGGAGGTCCTGGACAACGTGCAGAAGCTGGCGCCCGGCTCCGCGCGGGACGTGCTGTCCAGCGCGATCGAGCAGTTGCAGGCCAAGGCCGGGCTCGGCTCGGTGCTGGCCGTGGTCGGCCTGGTCGGCGCCGTGTGGTCGGCCTCCGGCTACGTGGCCGCGTTCATCCGCTCGGCCAACGCCGTCTACGACGTCCCCGAGGGACGCCCGGTGTGGAAGGTGCTGCCGCTCCGGGTGGCCCTGACCGTGCTGCTGCTGGTGCTCGCCGTGGCCAGCGCGCTGATCGTCGTCTTCACCGGCACCCTCGCCGAGCAGGCCGGCACCGCGCTGGGCGTCGGCGACACCGCGCTGACCGTCTGGTCCATCGCCAAGTGGCCGGTGCTGATCCTGCTGGTCGTCCTCATGATCGCGGTCCTGTACTGGGCGACCCCCAACGCCAAGGTGCGCGGCTTCCGCTGGATCACTCCGGGCAGTGTGCTGGCCCTGCTGATCTGGCTGGTCGCCTCCGGCGCCTTCGCCTTCTACGTGGCGAACTTCGGCTCGTACAACAAGACGTACGGGACCCTCGCCGGCGTGATCATCTTCCTGGTCTGGCTGTGGGTGACCAACCTGGCGATCCTGCTCGGCCTGGAGTTCGACGCCGAGCTGGCCCGGCAGCGGGTCATCGACGGCGGCCACCCGGCCGGCAGCGAGCCGTACGTCGAGCCGCGCGACACCCGGGCCTGGGACGAGCAGGACAAGCGGCGCGCGGAACAGGAGGAGTGACTCACATGGGGCGCCCCGGCACGGGTACGCGGGGGCCATGACCGAACGCAAGAATTCCGAACACCGGGACGAGGCGCCCTCCGCCGAGTCGGAGCGGGAGCGCGCCGCGTCCCGGCCCTTCAGCTATCCGTACCCCGAGCGGCGCGCGGGCGTCCGCGCCACCCGGCACATCAGCCGCGAGCAGGCCGACGCGGACAGCGTCCCCGGCGTGCCCGGCGGCTACGGCACCAGCGGCGGCGGCCAGGCGGGCGGGCGGTCCACGCCGCGTCCGCACGAGGACACCGCCGACGAGTCCGGCGTCGCCGACGTCGTCGGCGGCCGCGAGCCGCACCCGGACCGCCCCAACCGCAGCGGCGGCACCGACCGCGAGTAGGCCCCGGCGCACCGGGCCTTCGGCCGCCACCACCGGCTACGGCTACGGCTACGGCTACGGCAGGATCGAGTCGACGTACCCGCCGTCGACGCGGACCGCCGCGCCGGTGGTGGCCGACGCCTGCGGGGAGCTGAGGTAGACCACGAGGTTGGCGATCTCCTCGGGCTCGATCAGCCGCTGGAGCAGCGACTGCGGCCGGTGCTCGCGCATGAACACCCGCTGCGCCTCCTCCCAGGGCAGCTCGCGGTCCACCAACTGGTACACGAAGTCCTCGACGCCCTCGGTGTGGGTGGGCCCGGCGATCACCGAGTTCACGGTGACACCGCTGCCCGCCGCCTCCTTCGCGAACCCGCGGCTGACCGCGAGCAGCGCGGTCTTGGACATGCCGTAGTGGATCATCTCGGTCGGGATCACCACCGCCGAGTCACTCGCGATGTACAGCACGCGCCCCCAGCCCCGGTCCCTCATCCGGGGGAGATACGCCCGGGTGAGCCGCACGCCCGCGAGGACGTTGATCTCGAAGTACCGGCGCCACTCGGCGTCGTCGATCTCCAGCGCGGGGGCGGCGCCGAAGATGCCGAGGTTGTTGACGAGGATGTCCACGTCGGGCAGCTCCGCGACGGCGCGCTCGGCGCCCTCCTCGGTGCCGAGGTCGGCCGCGACCGGCACGAACTGCCCGCCGGGCACTTGGTCCCGCAGTCCGGCCACGGCCTCGTCCAGCTTTCCGGCGTTCCGCCCGTTGACGCCCACCCGGGCGCCGGCCCGGGCCAGCCCGGCGGCGATCGCCGCGCCGATCCCCTGCGAGGAACCGGTCACCAGTGCCGTCCGCCCGTCGAGGTCCAGGTTCATCACATCGCTCCTTGTCGTGCCGTACGGTCGTCCGCGGTCACCCGCCGACCTCTCCTGCACTGTTGCCCCTCGCGGCGCGTGATCCACATCCACCGTCGCGGCCGGTCGGCGGACCCCCCGGGTGATCTCCGCCGGCCGGTGGCACCGATACTGGGCTGCATACGTGCCCCCGCACCCCCCTGGACCCATGCCGACCTCTTCGACTCCTCGCCCAGCCATTCCGCCGACGGTGTGGCTCGCCCGCGGCCGCCATGTCGGAACCGCCGCCCGGGACGTCCTCGGGCACACCCTGCGGCAGCACAAGGACGCCGGTGTCGTCGACGACTTCCAGGAGCTGCCCGAGGCGGACGGGGCCGGGCGGCGGGTCTTCGAGGCGCGCTGGCGGGTCGCCGGGGAGGTCACCGTACGGGCCCGGCTGACCCTGGCGCGGCCCTCGGCGGGCAGCCAGGAGTGGACGCTGGTCGCGGAGGCCGAGGCGCACTGGGACCCGGCGTGGCCGTCGCCCGCCGGGAAGTTCTGGCCCGACGACCCGGACGTCACCTGGGACCGCGACACCGCCACGGGGCTGCGGCTGCGCGGCATCAACTTTCTCCCCGACGAGGACAAGGCCGTACGGCGGCGGCTGCGCGACGCGGGACGGGCGGGCTGGAACATCCACGTGGTGGTGCACGAGGCGATGACCCCGGACCACCGGGGGCGGGTGCCGCTGGCACGGCAACTGCCGCCGGGGCTCAGCCACCGGGTGGTGGAGCACCGGGCCGCGCCCCAGCAGTTCCGGCTGGTGAACTGGGCGCTGGAGGAGTTCGGCGTCCAGGTGCCCCGGGGCGGCGCGGTGATCCTGCCGGGCCGGCCGGCGGCGCCGGGCGACCACGACTTCACCGTGCGGACGGTCTTCCTCGACGGGTCCGTGCCCACCGAGCTGATCGCCGCGGTGACCCGGTTCGCCGCGCTGGAGCGGCCGCTGCCGGACGGGGCCGAGGAGGCGCTGGCCGCGCTGCGCGAGGACTGGCGGCTGCTGACCGTGCAGGAGGAGCTGGCCCGCCAGCGGCAACTGGTGGCCATGTACGCCGAGGCGCTGGAGGCCATGACGAAGTCCCGGGACCTGTACCGGGAGGCGGCGGAGCGGGCCAACGAGGCGCTGGCCGCCTACCGGGAGGCGGCCGGCGCGCTCCCGCCGGCGCCGCGGCCCGCGTCCCCGCTGCGCGCCCTGACCCGCAAGCTGGAACGCCTCCGGGGCGGCTCCGGCGCGACACGACGCGCCCCGGACCCGGCGGTCCCGGCCCCGGACACCGCGGTCCCGGTCACGGACATGCCGGTTCCGGCCACGGACACGTCGGTTCCGGCCACGGACGCCTCGGCCCCGGTCACGGACACCCCGGTCGAGGTCCCGGACGCCTCGGCCCCGGTCACGGACACCCCGGTCGAGGTCCCGGACGCCTCGGCCCCGGTCACGGACACGTCGGCCCCGGTCACAGACACGTCGGTCCCGGTCCCGGACGCCTCGGCCCCGGTCACGGACACGTCGGCTCCGGCCACGGACACCCCGCTCCCGGCCACGGACACCCCCGCGCCCGGCGCGGAGCGCCCCGGCGCTCCGCGCCCATCGCCCCGTCCCCGCGAGGAGTAGCCCGCCGCCCCCGGCTCAGCCGAACAGCGGGAAGCGGTCGGCGTCCGGGCCGAGGGTGCGGCGTTCGGCCGGGGTGAGCGGTGCGCGGCCGGTGGCGGCGCGTGCGTAGTGCTCGTCGCTCCAGTCCAGCGGCACCGGCCGGCCCAGCAGCCCGTCCAGGGTGGCCCGTACCGCGCGCAGCCCGGCCGGGGAGGGGCCCGGCGCGGCGGGCAGGGCGACGGTCAGGTCGAGGTGGTGCACGGTCGCCTCGACCGCGAGGGTCAGCATCAGGTCCCCGGCGGTCAGGACGTGTCCCTGGGTGGACACCGGCAGCGCGGGGTCGGTCGCGGCGACCGCCCGCACGGTGGCCGCCGCGGTCTCCAGGTACAGCTCCCGCAACTGGCCGAAGTCGAGGAACATGCTGGCCGCCACCCGGTTCCAGCGCCGCCCGTGGGCCGCGCCGGCCGCGTCGGGCCGCCAGTCCGCCCAGTAGCCGACGGCGTCCCGGTCGGGCGGCCCGCCGGCCGGGGTGTGGCAGGCGACCAGCGCCCGCTGGGCGTCGCCGGCCAGGTGGAACAGCAGGTCGCGCACCGCCCAGCCGGTGCAGCCGGTCGGCAGCCAGGACTCCTCGTCGCCGAGCGGCCGGACGGTCTCCGCCAGGGCCTCGTAGGCGTCGCGGACCGCCTCGGCGGGCCCGGCACCCTTCTCCCATGCCATGTCCATGATCGCCAGGGTAGCCGGGTGCCCGCGCACCCGGAGCCCGGCCCACGTGTCAGCCGGAGCAACCTGGATACGCGGAGCGCACGGCAGCACCGACCGTCCCGGAAGGCCAGCGACGTCATGGACAGCCACGACACGGGCGCGGCGCCCGCGCCCCCGCACTCGGAGACCACCCTCCGGGTCAACGGCGAGCCCCGCACCCTCGACCTCGACCACCGCCGCGTCCTGCTGGACCTGCTGCGCGAGGACCTCGGCCTGACCGGCGCCAAGAAGGGCTGCGACCACGGCCAGTGCGGGGCCTGCACGGTCCTGGTGGACGGGCGGCGGGTCAACAGTTGCCTGCTGCTCGCCGTCACCCTGGACGGCGCCGAGGTCACCACCGTCGAGGGGCTCGCCGGGCACGGCGGGGACCCGCACCCGCTGCAGCGGGCGTTCCTGGAGCGGGACGCGTTCCAGTGCGGGTACTGCACCCCGGGCCAGATCTGCTCCGCGGTCGGCATGCTCGCGGAGGCCGCGGCCGGCCACCCCTCGCATGTCACCGACCCGGCGGCGCCCTCCGGCGAGCCGGTGGAGCTGGTCCGGGCGGAGATCCGGGAGCGGCTCAGCGGCAACCTGTGCCGGTGCGGCGCGTATCCGCGGATCGCCGACGCGGTCGAGGACGTGATCTGAGTGAAGCCCTTCGCCTACGTCCGCGCCGGCAGCGTCGAGGAGGCCACCGACGCCTTCGCCGCCCGCCCCGGCGCCCGCTACCTCGGCGGCGGCACCAACCTGGTCGACCTGATGAAGCTGGGCGTGGAGACGCCCGCCGCGCTGATCGACATCACCCGGCTCCCGCTGGACGCGGTGGAGCCGCTGCCGGACGGCTCGCTGCGGGTCGGGGCGCTGGTCCGCAACAGCGACCTGGCCGCCCACCCGGCCGTCCGCGACCGCTACCCCGCGCTGTCGCAGGCGCTGCTGGCGGGCGCCTCCGGGCAGTTGCGCAACGCCGCCACCACCGGCGGCAATCTGCTCCAGCGCACCCGCTGCCCCTACTTCCAGGACATCTCCAAGCCCTGCAACAAGCGCGAGCCCGGCACCGGCTGCGGCGCCCTGCGGGGCGTCCACCGGGACCACGCGGTGCTCGGCCACTCCCCGCACTGCGTCGCCACCCACCCCTCCGACCTGGCGGTGGCGCTCGCCGCGCTGGACGCCCGGGTGGAGCTGTACGGGCCCGAGGGCGGCCGGAGCCTGTCCGCCGCCGACTTCCACCGGCTGCCCGGGACGCGTCCGGAGCAGGACACCGAGATCCGCCCCGGCGAGCTGATCACCGGGGTGCTGCTGCCGGCCGCGACGGCCGGGCTGCCGTCGGTGTACCGCAAGGCCCGGGACCGGGCCTCGTACGCCTTCGCGCTCGCCTCCGTCGCCGCCGTGCTGCACTGCTCGGACGGGGTGGTGGACCGGGTCGGCCTCGCCTTCGGGGCGCTGGCGCACCGGCCGTGGCGGGCCCGGCGGGCGGAGGAGGCGCTGCTGGGCGTGGCGCCCACCGCGGCGGCCTTCGAGCACGCCGTCGACCTGGAGCTGGCGGCCGCCGAACCGCTGGGCGAGAACGCCTACAAGGTGCCGCTGGCCCGCCGCCTGGCCCTGGACGTGCTGGGCCGGCTGGCGCCGGTCTCCCCGATCTGAACCGGCGTCCCTTCGAGGAGGAGACCATGACTGGCACCACCGGCACCGAGACCGTCCTGGGCGCCCCGGCCGAGCGCCGGGAGGGCCGGGAGAAGGTCACCGGCACCGCCCGGTACGCCGCCGAGTACGACGGGCCCGCCCGCGCCCACGCCTGGCCGGTGCCCGCCACCGTCGCCCGGGGCCGGGTGACCGCCGTGGACGCTGGGCCCGCGCTGGCGCTGCCCGGGGTGCTGGCGGTGCTGACCCACGAGAACGCCCCCCGCCTCGCCGAGCCGGACGACCCGATCCTGGCGGTGCTGCAGAACCCCCGGGTGCCGCACCGGGGCTGGTTCGTGGCGCTGGTGGTCGCCGAGTCCCTGGAGGCGGCCCGGGAGGGCGCCGACGCCGTGCGGGTCGCGTACGAGGCCGAGCCGCACGACGTGACGCTCACGGCGTCGCACCCGGACGCGTACACCCCCGAGAACGCGAACGGCGGGTACCCGGCGGTGCGCGAGCACGGCGACCCGGACGCGGCGTTCGCCGCCGCCGAGGTCCGCGTCGACGTGGAGTACCGGGTGCCGCCGCTGCACAACCACCCGATGGAGCCGCACGCGAGCACCGCGCGGTGGGACGAGGGCCATCTGGTGGTGCGCACCTCCAGCCAGGGCACCGGCCCGGTCCGCGCCGCCCTCGCCAAGGTGTTCGAGCTGCCGGAGGAGCGGATCACGGTGAGCGCCGAGCACGTGGGCGGCGGGTTCGGCTCCAAGGGCACGCCCCGCCCGGACGTGGTGCTGGCCGCGATGGCGGCCCGGCACACCGGCCGCACGGTCACCGTGGCGTTCCCGCGCCGCAGGCTGCCCGCCGTGGTCGGGCACCGGGCGCCGACCCTGCACCGGCTCCGGCTCGGCGCCGGCCGGGACGGCGGGCTGGTCTCCCTCTCGCACGAGGTGACCACGCACTCCTCCCGGATCAAGGAGTTCGTGGAGCAGGCGGCGGTGCCCGCGCGGGTGATGTACGCGGCACCGCACCTGCGCAGCGTCCACCGCGTGGTCCGCCTGGACGTGCCCACACCGTCCTGGATGCGCGCCCCCGGCGAGTCGCCCGGCATGTACGCGCTGGAGTCGGCGATGGACGAGCTGGCCGCGGAACTCGGCGTCGACCCGGTGGAGCTGCGGGTGCGCAACGAACCGGCCGCCGATCCCGACACCGGGCGGCCGTTCAGCAGCCGGCACCTGGTGGAGTGCCTGCGCGAGGGCGCCCGCCGCTTCGGCTGGGCGGCCCGCGATCCGCGCCCCCGGTCCGGGGCCGCCGGTGCGCTGCTGATCGGCACCGGGGTGGCCGCGGCCACCTACCCGGTGATGGCGGCACCGTCCAGGGCGTCGGCGTGGGCGCTGCCCGACGGGACCTTCCTGGTCCGGGTCAACGCCACCGACATCGGCACCGGCGCCCGTACGGTGCTGGCGCAGGTCGCGGCGGACGCCCTCGGGGTGCCGCTGGACCGGGTCGGCATCGAGGTGGGCAGCACCGAGCTGCCGGCCGCGCCGCTGGCCGGGGGCTCCTCCGGCACCGCCTCCTGGGGCTGGGCCGTGCACGAGGCGTGCGCCCGGCTCGCCGACCGGCTCACCACCCTGCCGGGACCCGTCCCCGAGGCCGGCCTCGGCGCCCACGCGGACACCGCCGGGCAGGCCGACGCCGAGAGCCGGTACTCCCGGCACGCCTTCGGCGCGCACTTCGCCGAGGTCGCCGTCGACACGGTCACCGGCGAGGTACGGGTGCGGCGGATGCTGGGCGTCTACGCGGCGGGGCGGATCCTCAACGCCCGGACCGCGCGCTCGCAGTTCGTGGGCGGCATGACCATGGGGCTGGGCATGGCGCTGACCGAGGGCAGCCATCTGGACCCGGCCTTCGGCGACTTCGCCGAGTCCGACCTGGCCTCGTACCACGTGCCCGCGCACGCCGACGTCACGGACATCGAGGCGCACTGGCTCCAGGAGGACGACCCCCACCTCAACCCGATGGGCAGCAAGGGGATCGGGGAGATCGGCATCGTCGGCTCCGCGGCGGCGATCGGCAACGCCGTGCACCACGCCACCGGCATCCGGTTCCGGGAGCTGCCGCTGACGCCGGACCGGGTGCTCACCGGGCTGCTCGCGCACGAGGCGCCGCCCGGCACCTTCGGCGGCTGAACCGCCACCTGCCCGGACCGCGCGGCGGCGGTCCGGGCGCCGGGGCGCGGACGGGTCAGTCGGCGGTACGGCCGGCCGGCGCGGCCGGGCCGGGCCACCGGTCGGCGGCGCCCTGGTGCGCCACCCGCGCGCACAGCGCGGTCAGCGCCACCAGCGACGCGGCCACGGCGGCCAGGACCGCCCCCCAGGCGGGGGCGAGGGTGAGGTCCATGACCCGGGCCGCCCGGGAGCCGGGGGCGGTACTGGCGTACAGCTTGGCGGCGGCGAGGGCCGCGGGTCCGACGACGGCCGCGGCGAGCACCGGCACGGCGGGCCGCACGGTCAGCACCAGGGCCAGCGCCAGGCAGAGCGCCGACAGGGCGAGGGCGACGCCGTAGCCGCGGGCGGAGGCGCCGGTGCGCAGCGGGAAGAACGCCACCCCGCATCCGGCGAGCACGGCCACGGCGCACCAGCTCGTCCAGGACGCCGTCCGGGACACCGTCCGCCGCCGCGGGGCCCGTGCCTCACGCTGAGCACGCCGGCGGTCCTCGCCGCGTTCCCGCACCGCCCGGCCCCGGGCCCGGCCGCCGGGCCGGAGGGCTCCGGCCAGTCCGCCGGTCCGGGCGGCGGCGGCCGGCGCGGGGGGTTCCCGGTCGTCGCCGGGGTCCGCCGGGGGCCCTTCGGGACGGTCGCCGGGCCGCCCGGCCTGGTCCCGGCGCTCCTGGTCGAGGCGGCCGATGAGCTGCACGAGCTCCTCCACCGGGCGGCCGGTGGCGGCGGCCCGTACCGCCTCCTGGCCGCAGTGCGGCTCCAGGGAGGTGCGGTGCAGCAGTTCCATGAGCCGGGACACGTCCTCCACCGAGCGGCACTCGGCCGCCGCCCGGATCGCCTCGTCCGCGCTGTCGGCGTGGCGCGGGGGCCGGGTCAGCAGCCCGACCAGCCGGGTCACGTCCTCCACCGACCGGTTGACGCCGACCGCGCGGAGCGCGTCGACGGTGGCCCGCGCGTACTGCGGTGACTGCTCCAGCATGGTGATCAGGGCGACGACCTCCTCCAGCGGCCGGTCGGCCACGGCGGTCCGCACCAGCTCGGCGACCGGATCGCCCTCCGGTGACCCGGCCGCCCGCCGGGCACCGGCCCCGGCGGTCCCCTCGCCGGTGTCCTCGCCGGTGTCCTCGCGGGCGTCCGGCCGGGCGGGCTCCGGCCGCTCGTCCGGCGCGGGTCCGTCGTACGCGGGTTCCTCCTCCACGAGGTGCTCGTCGAAGAGCGCCTCCTCGGGGTACGGCTCGGCCGGGATCGCGTCGGCGGGGGCGGCGGGGACCGCGCCCACCGGGTGGGTGCCCGTGACGGTGGTGGTCTGCGCGGACGGAAGGTCCACGGAGGCGGCTATGGCGTACTCGTTCGGACGGTGTGCTGAAGAGCCAGTGGTCATGGTCTTCTCCGTGTGAGGGGGTGCGGCCGCTGCTGCGTCCCCGACATGCGACACGCGACTGTGTGGAGACCATTACTAAGTGCATCCAGCATCTGCCGCCACTCGGACGGGTCACAGGGATGAGCGCTTCCGTCCGACCGCCATACACCGGGCCGGGCCGGGAATCAGACAGGACAGGTGCGCGTCGCGGACGGCCGCGGCGGCGGAGAAGGAGGGGCGCGGTGGAGACGACCACAGCGGTGTTCGCCGTGGCGGCGGTGGTCGCGGTGATCCTGCTCGCCCTGGCCGTCACCGTACTGGTGAAGCTGGTGCGGACCCGGCGGGAGCTGCGCCGGGCCGGGCTGCCCACCGGTCCGCGCTGGGTGTTCTGGGGCGCGGTGCTCTATCTGGTGCTGCCCACCGACCTGGTGCCCGACCCGGTCTACCTGGACGACATAGGCGTTCTGCTGCTCGCGCTGCGCTCGATGCGCGGCTCCCTCGGCGGGCGCGGACGCGGCACGCTCCGCGAGGCGGAGCGGGAGCCCGCGCCGTGATGACGGAGCGTAAGGAAACCATCCACTCGTTCGAATCGTATAAGTCCTTGGAAGCCGAAGAAAGTCGGCGGACCAGGCGACGGCGCAGCCGGCCCATCGCTTGATCGGCTAGCACCGACGAGGGAGAGACGATGCAACCGTTCGCGCTCGACTACGCACGTCCGGCAGGGGAAACGGAGATCGCCGCTCCGTACGTCTACGACGCCGGGCTGCAGTTGAACGTGCTCCTCGACGGGCGGGTGGCTGCCCGGGACCACGCCCTGCTGCGGGAGCTGGGGACCACGACCTCCACCGCGGGCTCGAAAACCCACTTCGACGACTGATCACGGGCCGTCGTCGATGACCGTGTTGATCCTGACCTGTGCCGAGGACGTCACCGCCGACATGGTGGTGGTGCGGCTGCACGAGTCGGGTGTTCCGGTGGTGCGGCTGGACCCGGCCGACCTGACCGATTCGGTGGCGCTGTCCGGGGAGTTCGGCCACAGCTCGTTCCACGGCCGGCTCTGGGCGGGCGGCCGGCTGGTGAGCCTCGGCGGGCTGCGCTCGGTGTGGGTGCGCCGGCCGGGGGTGCCGGCGGCCCGGGCGGCGCAGCCGTCGGCGTGGCTGACGGAGGAGTCCGGGCAGGCGCTGTACGGGATGCTGCGCGGGTCGCCCGCGCGGTGGATGAACCATCCGGACGCGGCCCGCCGGGCCCGGTACAAGCCCTGGCAGTTGCGGCTCGCCCAGGACTGCGGGCTGCCGGTGCCGGCCACGCTGATCACGACGGTGCCGGGGGCGGCGCGGGAGTTCGCGCGGCGCCATCCGGACCTGGTGGTCAAGCCGGTCTCGGGGACCCATCCGCAGGACCCGCCGCGGGCGGTGCCGACCAGCAGGGTGCCGCCGGAGGCGGACTTCTCGGCGGTCGCCTACGGGCCGACGCTGCTGCAGCGCCGGGTCGCCAAGCGGGCCGACATCCGGCTGACCGCGGTGGGCGGGCGACTGCTCGCCGCCCGGAAGGCGACGCCCGCGGGGGCCGACCCCGACCAGGTGGACGTGCGCTTCGCCGAGTCGCCCGAGCCGTGGCGTCCCGCCGGGGTGCCGGCGCGGGCCGCGGCGGGCGTGCGCGCCTACCTCCGGGGGGCGGGACTGGCGTACGGGGCGTTCGACTTCGCCGAGGACGGCGACGGGACGTGGTGGTTCCTGGAGTGCAACCAGTCCGGGCAGTTCGGGTTCGTCGAGGTGGACACCGGTCTGCCGATCGCCCGGACCATCGCCGAGTGGCTGGCCCGGCCGGGGCCCGAGCGGGCGGAGCGCCCGGACGGCACCGGCGCGGCCGTGCCCTGACGGCGGCCGGCGGGCGGTCAGTCGGGGCGCGGGCCGGGCAGCATGGCGGCGGTGCGCTGCCAGGTGTTGCCGTGCGCCATGGGGCGGGCACCGGACGGACGCAGGGGGCGCATGACGACCTCCAGTTCCCTGCGCAGGCGTTCGGCCTCGCCGCGCACCAGCGCGGGGACGTCGCCGCGCTCGGCGATGAGCCGGTCGTAGATGGGGGAATCCTGGAACACCCGTCACCGTGCCTTTCGTGAGGTCCGCCCCTGCGGTTCAGGCGCGACCGGTCAGTCTAGGCGTCCGTCCGCCCCGGGTACGCGTCCCCCCGGTGGGACGGCTCGTCTCACGCTCCGGTCGTGGAGCCCGGGCGGAGGATCATCAGGACCGTGACGGCGGCCCACAGCAGGTTGAACACCCCGGTGAGCATGGCCAGTCGCACGGTGGCGGTCCGCTCGGCCACCGCCCCGCCGTCCAGTCGCTCCACCAGCTCCTCCTGGCGGGGCAGGACGGCGAGGGCCAGCACACCGGCCGCGGCGGCGGTCAGCACGATCGAGGCGATCAGCCAGGCGTCGCCCAGCACGCCCATCGCGGAGGCGGTGGCGAACCCGAGCAGCGGCACGGCGATCCCGGCACCGGCGTACACCCGGCAGATCCGGTGCAGCAGCCGTACCGTCCCCGGCTCCCCCGCGCCCGCCCGCCGGGCCGCCGGCGGGAACATGCTCGCCGCGACGGTGACCGGCCCCACCGCGACGATGGCGGCCAGGACATGCAGGGACAGCAACAGCTTGGTCATCGTGCGGGGCTCCGGGGTGCGCGGTGGATCTCGGTGAACGTCGGCACCTCACGCTAGGCAGCGCCCGCAAGATCGCCCAGTGGCGAAAACGACAGCTTCCCACGGATTATCGCCAGGGACGCGCCCCCCCCCCGCCAGGCGATGCGCTCAGCCGGGCCGGGTGATCGGCCAGGGGGTCCGCAGGGTGACCGGCCAGACGGGCCGCCGAGGGAGTCCGCCAGGCGGTCCGCCGAGGGGCCCCGTCCAGCGGTCCGCCGGGTGGGCGGCACCACGCCGCACGACAGACGTGGTGCCGGCCACCCGGCGGACCGTGCCGGGGACCGCGGCCTCACACGGCCAGGAACAGGTCCTTCTCGCCGTCGGATCCGGCCGTCGCCGTGGCGCCGGCGGCGCGCGCCCCGGCGAGCAACTCGTCCGCCGCGGCCACCGCTTCCTGGATGCCGGTCTTGCCCATCATCACGCAGAGTGTGTAGCTGACGTCCGCCAGCTCACGCGCCCTCGCCGGAGTCTCCCGCTCAGCCTGAGCGATCCGCAGCGACGCGTAGCGCGTCAGCAGCTTTCTGACGACCTTCGGGTCCGGTACCAGCACGTAGCGCCCCTCTCTCGATTTTCCCTGCGCCTGCCCGGACCCGCTCGAAACATTCGCCCCTTGCACACCAGCTTCCTCAATTGACCGGATTTCTTTGCTTACTCACCGATCACCAGCCTGAACGAACAGGAGTGTGGCCGAAAAGGAATCATCCGCCCCGCTTCCCGGAGCCGCCCCGGCCGTTGAGCAGCGTGCAAGGTCCTCCGGACGAACGGTGTTCCCGATGACGCGATCCAGTCGTCTGCTCTGCGCCCTCTACCTCGCCACCAGTACCCAACTGGCCTGGACCGCGGTCCTGGAGCTGCGCTTCGGGCCGCCGTGGGCCGCAGCGCTGTTCGGCGCCGCCAGCCTGGTGCCGGTGATCGCCGTGGTCCGGGAGACGGTGCTCGCCGAGGAGCGCCGCGCGGCCGGCCGCCGCGCCGGGCGTACGGCGCCGGTGCGGCGGCCGGACGAGGCGGAGGTCCGCGCGCACCTGGACACCGCCTGCTGCGAACGCTGGTGGACCAGTTGCGGCACCGACCACGACACCGGCTGCGCCCGCCGGGTGCGGCGCAACAGCGTGGCCTGACGGGCCCCGTGGCGGCGGGGCCCACGCCGGGCGCGGGGGCTCAGGCGACCTGACCGCTGTGCAGCGCGGTGTACGCCCCGCCCCGGGCCAGGAGTTCCTCGTGGGTGCCGGTCTCCAGGATGCGGCCCTGGCCCATCACCACGATCCGGTCCGCGCCCCGCACGGTGGACAGCCGGTGCGCCACGACGAACGTGGTGCGGCCGCGCAGCAGCCTGGCGAGCGCCTGCTGGACCAGCGCCTCGGACCGGGTGTCCAGCGCCGAGGTCGCCTCGTCCAGGATCAGCACCCGGGGGTCCCGGATCAGCGCGCGGGCGATGGCCAGGCGCTGGCGCTGCCCGCCGGAGAGCCGGGCCCCGCGCTCCCCGACCAGGGTGTCCAGGCCCTGCGGCAGGCGGTCGACGAACTCCAGGGCGTTGGCGTCCCGCAGCGCCGCGCGCACCGCCTCCTCGCCGGCGTCGTCCATCCCGTAGGCGACGTTCTCCCGGACGGTGCCGTCGAAGAGGATCGACTCCTGCGGCACCACCGACACGAACCGCCGGTAGGTGCGCAGGTCGAGGGTGCTCATGTCGGTGCCGTCCAGCAGCAGTCGCCCGGAGGTGGGGCGCAGGAAGCCGATCACCAGGTTGAGCACGGTGGACTTGCCGGCGCCGGACGCGCCCACCAGGGCGATGGTCTCGCCGGGGGCGACATCGAGCGTGAAGTCCTCGACGGCCGCCCGCTCGTCCCCCTCGTAGCGGTGGCCGACGTGCTCGAAGGTGACGGCGCCGCGCAGCGCGGTCAGTTCGGCCTTGCCCTCGTTGTCCTCCAGTTCGGGCGCCTGGAGCACCTCGCCGACCGAGCGGACGGACTCCAGGCCCTTGGTGATGACCGGCGCCAGACTCGCCAGCGTCGTCGTGGAGTTGGTGAGGGTGGTCAGGAAGGCGCTGAGCATGACGACGTCTCCGGCGGTGACGCCCCACACGTCGTAGTACGAGACCAGCGCGGCGCCCGCGAGCACGCACACCCCGACCACGTTGAGCACCACCCAGGACAGCGAGCCGAACCGGCCGTTGACCAGGTCCAGCCGGAGCGCGGAGGTGAGCAGCCGGTCCAGGGTGCCGTCCATGCGGCGCAGCGCCTTGCGCTCCAGTCCGTGGGCGCGGGTGACCGGGATCAGCCGGGTCATCTCCGTCACCCGGGAGGACAGGGCCTCGACCTCGTGGCGGAAGTGCTCGTTGTGGGCGCGCAGCCGGGCCCGGAGCCGGGCCACCAGCAGGGCGGCGGCGGGCACGACGACGAGGAAGACCGGCAGGAACTCGGGGGTGCGCACGGCGATGATGACCAGGCCGCCGGCGAGCACGGTCAGGGCGCCGAGCCCGGTCTCCGCGGTCTGCTGCACCATCTGCTCGACCGTCTCCACGTCCCGGACCACCTTGGCTTGGAGCACACCGGCGCTGACCCGGGAGTGGTAGCCGATGGAAAGCTGCTGCATCCGGGTGCAGAGCGCGGAGCGCAGCGCGGTGCCCATCCGGCGGACGCTGCCGTACAGCAGCCGGACGTAGAGCAGGTGCAGGGGGTAGTTGACCAGCAGGATGACCATGATGACGCCGGTGCTGGTCCACAGGTGGGCGATCGGCCGGTGCTGGACGACGGTGTCGATGATGGACGCGGTGATCAGCGGCAGCAGCCAGACGGGGCTGTGCTTCACCGTGAAGACGACGACCGCGCCGGCCAGGCGGTGCCGGTCGGCGCGGAGCAGGTAGACGAGGGTGCGTATGGGGTGCTCACCGCGGTAGCGGTGGTCGAGCGGTCTCTCCAGCGACGACGCCATGGGCGGCGGTCCTCCTGTGTTGCCGAGTCGGGGCAAGCGCTTTCTTACCCGTTCGGCCAGGAGTGACGCATGAACCGCGGGGGTCCGCGGGGAGACCCGCGCCCTCACCCCCGTGAAGGGCGCGGGTCCGCTTCCCCCGGGGTGTGGTCTACTCGCCGAGCCTGCGGGCCAGTTCGGTGGTGGCCCGGGTGATCTCGGTGTCGTCCTCGGCCATCAGCCGCTCGATCGCCTCCCGGCGGGCGCGGACGGCCCGGCGGGCGGCGCGCTCCCAGACCACGGGGTTCTCGCGGCGGTTGAGCAGCTTGGGGTAGACGGCCGCGGTGCTCTCCCACTGCCGGGCGCCGGCGATGCTCCCCAGCAGCTCGATGATGCGTGCGCGGCAGCTCACCTCGGGCCGCTGGGCGAGTTCCCACAGGAAGGGGACGGTGGCGGCGGTCGCCTGCTCGACGACGAAGCCGTACCGGCAGACGCGCTGGCGCAGTTCGCCGAGGGCGGTCCGGGCGGTCTCCGCGTCGCCCCGGGCGATCCGGTCGAGCAGGACCGGGATGGCGGCGGCGCTGCCGCGGGCGTCCTGGATCTCGTCCCAGGGCACCTCGTCGAGCCCGGTGAGCGGCGTGCCGCGGGTGAACTGCGGGTGGGGGTCGGTGCGCTCGGTGCTCAACTGCGGTGTCGGAGCGGTGCGCATGGCGTGGGGCCTTTCCGCGGGCAGTCGGGGTCAGAGGGGGTGGGCGGGCGACCGGAGCGGTCGGTGCGCGGGTGACGGCACGGGGTCTCCCTGATCGAACGTCAGGCATGGGCGTCGCCAAGGGGGTTGACGCCCCGGCTATTATCCATCCTGACAGCACTCGCGTGCAATTGCACGAGGAATTGCACGAAAAATCGGCCGACCCCCCGTACGGCCGACGAGTCGCCGTCAGCTCCCCCGAACAGCAAGGAGACAGCGGTGCCAACAGTGCGGAACGGAGTGCAGGCGAGTTCACTGGACGCCTGCTGGATCAAGAGCCGGCACAGCAATGCCGAGGGCAACTGCGTCGAGGTCGCCTCCGTGGACGGCGGCATAGCCCTGCGCAACTCCCGCGACCCGGACGGCCCCGCGCTCGTCTACACCCCCGCGGAGGTGGCCGCCTTCCTCGCCGGGGTGAAGGACGGCGAGTTCGACCACCTGCTCTGAGGCCGGACCCCGGGCGACGGCGCGGCGGGCACGGGGGGGGGGATCCCCTTCCGTGCCCAACTGCCGTGATTCCCCCCGCTTGATGCGGCGCGGACCGGTCGGATGCATTATTCTGTTTTCTCAACTCTGCCGGTCTGCTGGGAGTCAGGATGTCCGCCGCGTCGTCGCATCGCCTCTCCCGTCTGGAGCCGTATCTGGACCGGCGCGAGCCGGCCCCCACGCTGCTGAAGATGCTGGTCGGCGTCCAGTTGGCCGGGTTCCGCGAGGACGCCCGCATGTCGCAGGAACAGGCGGCGCGGGCACTGGGGTTCAGCGCCGCCAAGCTCTCCCGGATAGAGGCCGGCAAGGGCCGCAGGCCCCCGGCCGAGGCGGACGTCCGGGCCCTGCTGAATCTGTACGGCACCGACGACTACGAGGCGCAGGTACTGCTCAAGCTGCTGCGCCGGGCCGGTGAGCCGGGCTGGTGGCAGCGGTACGACAAGCGGCTGATGCCCGAGTGGTTCGACCGGCTGGTCGGCCTCCAGGAGGCCGCCATGACGATCCGCACCTTCGAGATCCAGTACGTCCCCGGTCTGCTCCAGACCCCGGACTACACCCGCGCCGTGGTGCTGCGGGGCCTGCCCAACGCGCCGGGCGCCGAGGTGGAGCGGCGGGTCGAACTGCGGATGCGGCGGGCCGAGCTGCTGACCCGGGCGGAGGCGCCCCAGTTGTGGGCGGTCATCGACGAATCGGTACTGCTGCGGGTGCTGGGCAGCACCGACATCATGCGCGAGCAGCTCCGGCACCTGACGAAGATGGCCGAGCGGCCCAACGTCACCCTGCAGGTCGTGCCGCTGGACGTCACCAACGCCTCGGCGCCGAACATGCCGATCACCTATCTGCGGTTCGGCGGTGCCGACCTGCCCGACGTGGTCTATCTGGAGCACATCAAGAGCGCCAACTTCCTGGAGGACCGGGACGAGACCGAGGAGTACCGGGTGGCGCTGGACCGGCTGGCCGACGAGGCGCTGACCCCGCGCGAGTCGGTGGAGCTGCTGCGCCGCACGGCCGAGGAGCGCTACGCCGCGAAGTGAGCGCGGCCCGGGCCCCCGGCTCCAGCGCCGGAACCCGGGGGCTCCCGATTCCGGAACCGGGGGCCCCGGCCGGGTTCAGCGGACGATGCGGCCCACGCCGCCGAACTCGATCCACTCCTGGGTGAGCTGCCGCGGCACGACCTCGCTGTCGGGCCGCCAGGTGGAGACCTCCACCAGACCGGGTTCGAGGACCTCCATGCCCTCGAACCACGCCTCGACGTCCTTCTCCTCGCGCACCCGCCCCCAGTGCCCCTGGGTGGCCTGGTCCATGAAGGCGGTGACGCGCTCGCGGACCTCGGGGTCCTCGCTGACCAACTGGCACATCACCGCGTAACTCCCGGGCGCCAGGCGCTCGGTGACCCGGCGGACCACGGCGAGCGGGCCGTCGGTGTCGCTGTCCGGGATGCAGTGGAAGACCGAGTTGAACAGCACGGCGACCGGCTCGGAGAAGTCGATCAGGCGCTGCGTCTCGGGGTGCGAGAAGATCTCGTCGGTGGCCCGCATGTCCGCGTGGATGACCGCCGTGCGGTCGTTCTGGTCCAGCAGCGCCCGGCCGTGCACCAGCACCATCGGGTCGTTGTCGACGTAGACCACGCGGGCGTCGGGGGTGACGCGCTGGGCTATCTGGTGCACGTTGTCCTGCGTGGGCAGGCCGGAGCCGTGGTCCAGGAACTGCCGGATGCCGTACTCCTGGGCGAGGGTGCGCACCACCCGCTGCAGGAAGCGCCGGTTGTTCAGGGCGAGCGCGCGGGTGCTGGGGACGACCTTGTCGAGTTCCTCGACGGCGGCGCGGTCGGCCGCGTAGTTGTCCTTGCCGCCGAGGTAGTAGTCGTACATGCGCGCCGCCGTCGGCACTTGGGCGTTGATCTCCGTGGACAGCGGCTTGTCGGCCTGCATCTTTCCCCCAGCTCCGTACGGTGCGCGTTCGGCTTGTGACAGTACATCCTAGGGAGTGGGCGGCAGCCGGAACCAGCTTTCCGGGTAAGGCCGTTGGGCCGCGCGCGGCCGGTCCGGGCCGCCTTCCCCGGCGCGGACCGGACCGGCCGTCACCCCGTCAGCCCCGGGAGGACAGGTACTCCTCGATGCCCGGGGCCTCGTGGGCTTCCTCGACGTTCACGATGCCGCCCACGGCCTTGGCGTCGGGCTTGAGGACGTAGGTGGACCGGCTGGCGGGCCGGGAGACGTCGCTGAAGTCCTGCGGCGTGCCGAGGCCGGTGTCGGCGTTCGTCTGCGAGCGGTGCGCCTTGACGACGGCCTCACGGGTGAGGCTGCCGCTCTCGCACGCCTTCTTCAGGTCGGCGCCCAGCAGTTGGGCCGCGTTGTACCCGGAGAGCACACCGGAGTCGACCGGGGAGCCGGGGTACTTCTTGCCGTAGGAGGCGACCATCTTCTTCACCCCCGGCAGGTCGGAGCTGACCGCGGGAGCGGCGCTGACCACGTGCACCATGGCCTCCAGCGCCTTGGCCGCCGGGGTCTTCATGAGCTGGGGGGCGTAGCCCGGGGCGCTGGAGACGATCGGCACCGTCAGGCCCCGGGAGGCCGCGACGCCGGCCAGGGAGGCGGTCTGGGCGGGGCCGGCGCTGATCAGCACGGCCTTCACCCCGGCCTTGCGCAGCGCCGAGACCTGGGCGGACAGATCGGTGTCGGTGGCCTTGATCTTCTGCCCGGCGACCTTCAGGCCCGCCTTCTTCGCGGCCCACTGGGAGCCCTCCAGGGCGTTGGCGCCGTAGTCGCCCTCGAAGTAGACGTGCCCGATGGTGTCGCCCTCGGCGACCTTCTTGGTACGGGTGAGGAAGTCGACGGCGGCGATCATGTCCAGGTCGTAGGTGGTGCCGAGGACCTGCACGGCGTCCTTGCCGAGCAGGGAGGCGGCCCACGCCTGCGGGAAGGTCAGCATCGTGTCCCGCTGGATGTCGTCGAGCAGCGCGGAGACCACGGGCGAGCCGATGACCTGCGGCAGGGCGACCACGTCGGAGGAGATGTCGGCGTAGGCGGTGACGGCCTTCTGCACGTCGTAGCCGTGGTCCTTGACGACGATCTGCACCTTGCGGTCGCAGATGCCGCCCTGGGCGTTGACCTCGTCGGCCCACATCTGCTGGGCCTGCACGATGGACTTGCCGAGGGTGGCGTAGGGGCCGGTGAGGTCGGTGAGGGCGCCCAGCTTGATGGTCCCGGCGCTGACTCCAGGTCCGGCCTTGACGCCGTCGGCGCCGCCGTCCGCGTCGTCGCCGTCGGCCTTGGAGCTGCAGGCCGTGCCCGCGAGCAGCACGGCGGCGACGGCCGCGGCCAGGGCGATCTTGATGGTGCGGGGCCTGTGGTGCGAGACGTTCACGGGGTGTGCTCCTTGGCTCGTACGGCGGTGGCGGGGGGCCGGGGCGCGGCCCCGGGGTCGGAGGGGGCGGAGGCGGGTCGCCTTCGGCGGGCGAGGCGGGCGCGGGCGCGGCGGGCCAGGCCGGTCAGTCCGTCCGGCGCGAACAGCAGGATCACCACGATCGCGGCGCCGTACAGATAGCGGGCGGCCTCGGTCGGACCGAGCGAGCCGTCCCCGCTGCCGGGCGCCGCGACCAGCGGCAACTGGTCGGCGTAGCGGGTCATCAGCAGTGGCAGCGCGGTGACGAAGACGGCGCCCGCGGTGGCTCCGGCGACCGAGCCGAGCCCGCCGATGACGATCATGGCGAGGTAGTCGACGGACAGCGCGAGGGAGAAGTAGTCGGGCACCACGCGCCGGAAGGCGAGGGCGAGCAGCACGCCGGCCAGTCCCGCGTACATCGAGGAGACGACGAACGCGGCCGAGCGGTACCGGGCCACGTGCACGCCCATCACGGCGGCGGCGGTCTCGCTGTCGCGCAGGGCGACCAGGGCGCGTCCCGGGCGTCCGCGCAGCAGGCCGCGGGCGGTGAACCAGGTGAGCGCGAACAGGGCCAGGCCCAGGTACCACAGGCGTTCCTCGGCGCCGAACGGCACGCCCAGGACGGCGAGGCCGTCGCCCTGGTCGAAGGCGAAGCCGCCCACCTCCAGGGGCGGTACCGAGCTGCCGTTGAAGCCGCCGGTGACGGAGTCGGCGGTGAGCAGCACGTGGTGGCCGAGGAAGACCAGGGCGAGGGTGGCCACGCCCAGGTAGATGCCCTTGACCCGGCCGGCCACGGGGCTGAACAGCCCGCCGGCCGCCCCGGCGAGCAGCACCGCGAGGACCAGGGCCACCGCGGGCGGCAGTCCCGGCCCGTCGTCGCCCGCCAGCCAGACGTAGCCGTAGGCGCCGACGGCGAGGAAGAAGGCATGGCCCAGGGAGAGCTGGCCGGCGGTGCCGCTGAGCAGGCCGAGGCCGACGGCGCCGATGGCGGCGGCCATCGAGAACAGGCCGATGCGCAGCCAGAAGGCGTCCAGGTAGAAGGGGAGCGCGCACAGCAGCAGGACGGGGATCAGCAGCCTGCCGCGCCGCAGGAGGTCAGACACGGGCCGCTCCCTTCGCCGCGAAGAGTCCGGCGGGGCGGACCAGGAGGACGAGGACCATCACGGCGTACGGGGCGACGTCGCCGAAGCCCTCGCCGAGGACGTGCAGATCGCTCTGGTAGCCGGCGGTGAACGCCTCGGTGAGGCCGATCACCATCGAGCCGACCAGGGCGCCGACGGGCGAGGCCATGCCGCCGAGGATGGCGGCGGGGAACGCCTTGAGGGCGATCTGCCCGGTGGTGCGCTCCAGGCCGGGGGCGGGGAACGCGGCGAGGAAGACCGCGGCCAGCGCGGCCAGCGCGCCCGCCAGGCACCAGGCGAGCATCCGTACCCGGGTCAGCCGTACGCCCATCAGGGCGGCGGCCTCGGCGTCCTCGGCGGCGGCGCGCAGGGACAGGCCCCAGGGCGTGAACCGGAACAGGGCGAAGGCGCCGCCGATGGCCAGCGCGGAGACGGTGATCGCGGCGATCCGGCTGTCGGCGACGGTCGCCGGCCCCAGGTCGGTGACCGCGTCGCCCCACGGGTCGCCGAGGGTGAGCAGGTCGCCGCCGATGCGCCGGGCGAGGTCGGTGACGAGGACGATGTCGATGCCGATGGTGGCGATGGTGGCCACGTGGGCGGCGTGTGGGTCGGCGCCGATCCGCTGCAGGACCACCCGGTCCACCAGCCCGGCGACGGCCGCGGTGACGAGGACCGCGAGGGCCAGCGCCCCGGCGAAGCCCAGCTCGTCGTGGAGGACGGCGATCAGGTAGCCGCCGAGCAGCAGCAGCGAGCCGTGGGCGAAGCTGAGCACGCCGGACGCCTTGAAGATGGTGACGAAGCCGAGCGCGATCAGGGCGTAGACCGAGCCGAGGGCCAGGCCGTTGAAGAGGCTGTCGATCAGGCCGGTCATGCCGCGTCCTCCCCGCCGGCCCCGGTGCCCAGGTAGGCGCGCAGCACCTCGGGGTCGCGGCGGACCTGGTCGGGGGTGCCGTGCGCGATCCGGCGGCCGAAGTCGAGGACGGTGACCTCGTCGGCCAGCCGCATCACCAGGCCCATGTCGTGTTCCACGAGGACGACGGAGAGGCCGAGTTCGGCGCGCACCTCGCCGACCACCTCGGCCATGCGGACCCGTTCGCCGGCGTTCATGCCGGCCACGGGCTCGTCGAGCAGCAGCACACGGGGCTCCAGACAGAGGGCGCGGGCGAGCTCCACCCGCTTGCGGTCGCCGTACGAGAGCAGGGCGACCGGGGTGTCGAACAGGGCGCCCAGGCCGGTGAGTTCGGCGATCTCGCGGGCCCTGGCGAGGTGCTCGCGCTGTTCGCGCACGGCCCGGGGCAGCCTCAGGGCGCTGGCGGCGAACCCGGCGCGGGACAGCGCGTGCCGGCCGAGCATCAGGTTGTCGGCGACCGTGCCCTGGGTGGTGACGATGTTCTGGAAGGTACGGGCCACGCCGAGGGCGGCGATCCGGTGCGGGGCGAGCCGGGTCAGCTCCCGCTCGCCGAGCCGTACGGTGCCGGAGACCGGCCGGTACAGGCCCGACAGGACGTTGAAGCAGGTGGACTTGCCCGCGCCGTTGGGGCCGATGACGGCGTGCACGGTGCGCGGGGCGACGGTGAAGGACACCTCGTCCAGCGCGGTGAGGCCGGCGAACCGCACGGTCACCTCCCGGACCTCCAGCGGCGGCGGCGCGGCGGTGCGGGCGGTCACGCGGCCCCCTGACCGTCGGCGGTCTCACCGAGGTAGAGGCGGCGTACGGCGTCGGTGCGGGCGAGTTCGGCGGCCGGGCCGGAGAGCCTGACCTCGCCGACCTCCAGGACGTGGGCGTGGTCGGCGAGCGACAGGGCCATGCCGGCGTTCTGCTCGACCAGGAGGACGGCGGTGCCCTGGGCGTTGATCTCGCGGACCACCTCGGCGATCCGCTCGACCATCAGGGGGGCCAGTCCGAGGGAGGGCTCGTCCAGCAGGAGCAGGCGCGGGGAAGCCATCAGAGCGCGGCCGATGGCGAGCATCTGCTGTTCGCCGCCGGAGAGCAGCCCGGCCGCCTGGCGGTGGCGTTCGGCGAGCCGCGGGAAGAGGGTGAGCACCCGCTCCCGGGCCTCGCGGACCTGGGCGGGGGCGCGCCGGGAGAGCCCCAGTCCCCCGGTGCGCAGGTTCTCGTCGACGGTGAGCCCGGCGAACACCCGCCTGCCCTCGGGCACCTGGACGACCCCGGCGCGGACGGCCGCGACCGGGTCCCGGCCGTCGAGGACGGTGCCGCCGTAGCGGATCCGGCCCGCGGTGACGGCGCCGCGGTGCAGGCGCAGCGTGCCGGAGACGGCCCGCAGCAGGGTCGTCTTGCCCGCGCCGTTGGCGCCGAGCAGGGCGACGACACCGCCGTGCGGGACGGTCAGCGACACGGAACGGAGGGCGGACAGGGCGCGGCCGTACGTCACGTCGATCTCCTCGACGTGCAGCGCGGGCGCCTCGTCCGGTGGTGCTTCGGGCATCGCGGCTCCTTGGAGCCGTGCCGGGGCGAACCGGCACGGTACGGGGGCGTTCACAGGTGCTGTCGTGCAGACATTCGGATCAGGCGTTCGGGGAGGAACGCGCGCTCACGACAGCACGGGCGTCACCGGCCGGTACAGCGCCCGGGGCGGGGTCGCTGCGGCGTCCCAGTCCGGGCCGGGTGACGCTGTGCGGACGCCCAGAGACGCCCAGAGCCGTCCCGCCGGGGCGGCTCAGTCCCGGAGCAGGCGGTGCGCGGTCAGGGCGAGGCTGACCTCGACCACATCGGCGGGCCGGGCCAGGGAGCGGCCGGTGAGCTGCTCGCAGCGGCGCAGCCGGTTGAGGACGGTGTTGCGGTGGCAGTAGAGCCGCTCGCCGGCGCGCTGCGCGGAGCCGTCGCAGGCCAGCCAGGTGGTGAGGGTGTCAAGGAGCACGTCGCGGTCGCCGGGCTCCAGGCGCAGCAGCGGGCCGAGCACCCGCTCGGCCAGGGACCGGCCGAGTTCGGGGCTGGAGACGACCAGGGCGGCGGGCAGGTGGTCGGCGAGGCGGACGGTGCCGCCGGAGGCGGGGCAGATGCTCAGGGCGGTGTCGGCCAGGCGGCGGGCGTCGCCGACGGCCGCGAGGCCCTCGACGGGGCTGCCGACGCCGATCCGGACGCCCTGGGCGAGGTCGGCGGGGCGGGGGGCCGGTTCGGGCAGGCCGTCGTCGCCGACCAGGACGATGCCGTGGTCCACGTCCACCCCGGCGTGCCAGTGCACCCGCCGGCCCTCGGGGACGGCCGAGGCCCGTGCGACGGCGCACCGCGCGGGGTGCCCGGCGGCGACGGCGACGACCACGTACCGGCCGTGTTCGGGCAGGTCCAGGGCCTGGGCGGTCTCGGGCAGATCGGCGATGCGGCTGCTGCCATCCAGCAGGGCGGCGGCCAGCAGCCGGGCCCGGTTCTCGCGGCGCCGGTTGACCTGCCACTCGACCTGGCGGTAGGCGTCGGCGACCAGGGTGCAGTGCTCGTCGACGAAGTTCCACACGTCGGCCGCCACGTGCACCAGCAGCCGGACGTCCTCGGGGGCGGTCCGCGAGGTCTCCTCGACCAGCCGCTGCCACACCAGGGAGCCGCCGAGCCGGAAGGCGTGCAGCAGGGCGTCCAGCGGCAGCCCCTGTTCGGCGCGGGTGGCGCCGATCCGCCAGGAGCAGCGGCGGGCCGCGTCCCGGGCGCTGCGCGGGTCGAGCAGCGAGTGGACGCTGTGCCGCAGCGAGCGGTGGGCCTCCTGCCAGGTGGCGGTGGGGTCGCCGGCCATGGCGGCCCGGTAGGCGGGCTCCTGCTCCTGGAGCACGGCCACCAGCCGGTCGGTGAGGTCGGGCAGGTCGTCGAGGAGGATCCGGGCGGCGCGGTGCAGGACGCGCAGCGCGTCGGCGTCCATCAGCGACGTGACGCGCCGGGTCCGCGGGCGTGGCACGGGCGTGGGTGCGCTGCGGATCGCTCCTCGTGACCGTACGGCGTGCTGCATGGCGGTCCTCCCCCAGGCTCGGGCTTCCGGCGGCAGCACGCACCGGGCCGGGCGCCCGGGCGCGTGACTGTCCCCTGACTCGTCCTTGCCCGAAGGATGGCATACCGTCCGGTCGGTCCCTAGGGCTCTGCTGTCAAAATTGGGTCTCGAACCAGGGGCGGACCGCACATCCGGCACACGGCGGCCGACGGGAGTGCGGCACCGGGTCCCCTAGGGCTGCGCGGTGGTCCGCAGGGCCTGTTCGACCATGCGGGCCAGTTCGACGCGGGAGCGGACGCCGAGGGTGGCGAAGACCTTGCGCAGGTGGTAGTCGACCGTGCGGGTGCTGACCGCGAGGGTGAGGGCGACCTCCCGGTTGGTGGCGCCCTCGGCGACGTACCGGGCGATGCGCTGCTGCTGCGGGGTGAGCCGGGTCAGCGCGCCCGCGCCGGTGTCCCGGCCGGTGGGGGCGGCGCCGATGGCGCGCAGCTCGGCGCGGGCCTGCTCGGCCCAGACGCCGGCGCCGCAGCGCTCGAACCCGGCGAGGGCGCCGCCGAGACGGTCCCGGGCCTCCTTCGGTCTGCGGCGGCGGCGCAGCCACTTGCCGTACAGCAGGGCGGTGCGGGCGCCCTCGAACTCGCCGCCGCCGGTCTCGTCGTGCAGCGCCAGGGCGTGCCGGTACAGGTCGTCGGCGTGCTCGGCCGGGGCCAGCAGGGCGCGGCAGCGGGCCAGTTGGGCGGCGGCCTGCGGGTCGGCGCCGAACGCCGCCCAGTCGGCGAAGTCCGCCAGGACCGTACGGGCGTCCTCGTACCGTCCGGCGGGCACCGCGGCCTCCACGAAGCAGGGCACGGCCAGCCGCCACACCGCGAAGTGGCCGCGCCGGGGCCCGGGCAGCACCAGCAGGCCGAGCCGGTCGGCGGCGTCGAGGGGCCGGCCGCGGCCCAGGTCGGCGCGGGCGAGGGCCCACTCGGCGAGGGTGGCCGCCTGGGCCAGTCCGTGCCGCCGGGCGGTGGCCAGCGCGGCCGTCACATGCCGGGCGACCACGTCCGGCGCCTCCTCGATCGACGCGGCCAGGGCGAGGATCGCCTGGTGCAGGGCGGCGGTGTTGCGCTGCCCGGCGCGGACCGCGGTGCGCAGGCCCTCCTCGGCGTGGGCGCGGGCCTGGGCGTGCCGGCCCGCGCGGAGTTCGGCGTAGGCGAGGTACTCCAGCACCTGCGGGACCAGCGCGGCGGAGCCGTGGTGCCGGGCGGCGGCCAGGGCGCGGGCGCCGGCCCGGCGGGCCGCGTCCACCTCGCCGAGCAGCAGCGCCGCCGCCGCGGAGCGCAGCAGCGTCTCGGGCCGGTCGTCGGTGCCGGCCCGCTCTACCACGTGCCCGAGCGGTACGACGGCCTGGTCGAGGCGGCCCTGGAGCAGCGCGCGCATCCCGACCCGGTGCTCGCTCACCGCGTCGCCGCGCCGGTCGGTGCCGAGGGTGGCCAGACAGGCTTCCAGGTCGCCCGCGGCCCAGGCCGCGTCGGCGGCGGCGAGGGCGGCGGTCGCGGCCTGGGCGGGGGCGGGGCCGGCCAGCAGGGAGGCCGCCAGCAGCAGGGTCTGGTGGGCGTCGCCGACGGGGCCGTCCCGCAGCTCCGTCAGGCCGCTGGCCAGCTCCGTCCGGCCGCGTACGGCGGGCGGCGCGGCGCACGCCCGGGCGGCGGCGAGCAGCGGCCGGGCCCGGTCCGGGCGCCCCGCGAGCAGCTCCTGCTCGGCGGCGGCCGTGTACCGCTCCGCCCGCCCCGGCCCCTCTCCCGTCAGCTCGGCGGCCCGCACGAACGCCGTCGCCCGCAGCCGGTGCGAAGCGTCCGACGCCGGGTCGGCCGCCCGCGCGGCGAGCCGGTCGGCGAGCGTGGCGGGGGCAGCGGGGCCGGTGGGGTCGGTGGACGGGCCGCCCGAGGCAGTGCCGGTGGTAGGGCCGGTGGGCGGGCCGTCCACGGCTATGGAGGGGTCGGTGGGGGTGAGCCCGGGAGCCGGGAGGCTCCAGGAGCGGTGCAGCAGGACGGGGAGATGGTGGCCGGCGGTCCCGTCCAGGGCGCCGGGCAGCCCGCCGGGGGCGGCACGGCGGTGGCGGTCGGCGGCGGTCGCGTCCAGGGTCTCCGCGAGGGCCCGGTGGGCGGCGCGGCGGTGGTCGGGGTCGGCGGTGGCGAGGACGGCGCGCCGGACCAGGGGGCTGTGGAAGCGCAGCCGGCCCTCCACCTGGGCGAGCGGCGCGGGCAGCCGGTCCGGCCACGGCGTCGCCCGCCCCGGCCGCAGTCGCCGTACGGCCTCCCGGACGAGGGCCGCGTCGGTGTCCTGGCCGTCCGCCGCGCGGACCGCCGCCGCCACCGTCAGCAGCAGGTCCCGGGCGGCCGGGTCGGTCTCGGCCAGGGCGCGGCCCGCCACGCCCGCCAGGGTGCCGGCGTCGGCCAGCGGCCGGGGCAGCGGGCGGTGGCCGCGCAGTTCGGCGGGGGTGAGACGGCGCAGCAGGGCGAGCAGCAGGGCCGGGTTGCCCTCGGCCTCGGCGAGGAGTTCGGCGCGGACGGCCGGGTCGGCGCAGCCGTCGGTCGCCTCGTCGAGCAGCGCCTCGGCCTCCGGCGGCGCCAGCGGGTCCAGGCGGACGACGGGCAGATGGGCGAGGGCGGGGTCGACGGCGCGGTGCCCGGCGACGGAGACCAGCAGGCCGATCCGGCCGGCGGCGGGCAGCCTCTCGGCCGCCGCGCCCAGCGCGGCCCGTGCCGCCGCGTCCCACTGGTCGGCGTCGTCGACGCAGACCAGCAGCGGGCCGTCACCGGCCGCCGCGCGCCAGTGGCCCAGCAGGTCGAGGGCGGACGGACCACCCCTGGGCCGTATCTCCGGGCCGGGCCGCAGGTGGAGTACGGGGCCGGCCGTGAAGGACCGGGCGGCCCACCGCAGCAGGGAGGTGCGGCCGAGACCGGGCTCGCCGGTCACCACCAGTCCGGCACCGTGCGTCCGCAGCGTGTCCATGAGCGCTCCGACGGCCCGCCGCTGTGTGCCGCGGCCGTACCACCGCATCGTCGGTCGAACGATCGTCTCTCCGGTCATTCCCGGGAGGTTACGCGCGCGTAACCAGAGGCGGAAGCCACTGGTCCGCACCGGCCCGGCCCGGCGCCGCCCGCCGTCACCTGCGGGTTGGCCCGGCGGGGGCGGGGTGCGGCCTGTGCCGCCGCCCAGTGCCGCGGGCGCCCGGCCGTGCGCCCGCACAACGCCGGACGGCGGCCACCGTGAGGGGCCGCCGCCGGGTGGTGCCGTGAACGTCAGGAGGTGTGCGGGCAGTTGCCGCGGTACTCCTCGATGGTCAGGCTGGCCCGCGGCAGCGGGCAGAGGAACTGCTCGTAGCGGGTGTCGTTGTCGATGAACCGCTTGAGCCAGGAAATGCTGTACTTCGCGATCGTCGTGTTCGACGTGTTCGGCGAGAAGTGGGTGGCGCTGTTCAGCTCCAGGTAGGCGCGGTCCGTGCTGGAGGGCAGGGACGAGTAGAACGGCTCGGCGTGCGAGGCGACGGGGGCGACGGTGTCGCCGTCCGCGCCGACGATCAGCGTGGGCGTCTTGACCTCGGACCAGGTCTTGTCGAGGTTCCAGGGCGTCAGGGGTATCGCGGCCTGCAGGGACGGCCGGTCCTTGGCGGCCTCCAGCGTGCCGCCGCCGCCCATCGAGTGGCCCATCACACCGAGCCGGCTGCTGTCGATACGGCTGCGCACGGAGCTGCGCTGGGTCAGGTAGTCCAGGGCGGCGAGGAGCTGCTCGCCGCGCGAGGCGGGCTGGTCCAGCGTGGTGTTGGTGTCGATGGTGAACACCACGAAGCCCTGCGAGGCCAGCCGCGGACCGAGCCAGGCCATGGAGGACTGGTACGCGGTGTAGCCGGGGGCGATCGCGACCGCGCCGAAGGTGCCGTCGCTGGTGCTGGTCGGGTAGTAGATGGTGCCGCCGCCGAAGCCGGTGACGGCGAGCGAGGAGACACTGGTCTCCGAGGTGGCGTACGGGCCGCGCAGCGCCTCGATGCTGGAGGTGGTGGGGGCCGGGCCGCGCTCGTACGGGTTGTCCGCGGCCTGGGCGGTGCCCGGTCCGCTGAGGGTGGTGAGCCCGACGACCGCGGCGATCGCCGCCGCCGCGCCGGCGAGTCGCCGCCGGGTCCCGCGGAACGGTGTCCTGGGTGCCCGGTGGGCGGCTTCGGTGGGGGGGTACGGGTGCACGACGAGTCGTTCCTCTCTGTCGCGGCGACGGGCCCGGCCGTCGACCGCACAGGGCTCGGGCACGCGTGGGGTCGCGTCCCGGGCGCGGCGGCCGGCCATCGCCGATGAGCTGGCCGTGCCACTGTCGGGCGGGGACGCGCCCGCCGGGATCGGCAAAATCACCGGCCATCCGGAATCCGGTCCTCCCCTCCCCCCCCTCGGGGCCGCGCACGACCACCCGCGCCGTGACGTACGCGCCCCGCCCGCCGGGCGTGACCCCGCCCGCATCATGGGCACACGACCGGAAGCCGTCCGGCACCGCGAACGGACGGCCGGGACACACACCGTGGAAAGGCGGCGGCATTGCGTATCGGACTGCTCGGCACCGGACCCTGGGCGGACACGGCCCACGCCCCGGCGCTGCGCCGGCACGACGGGCTGGACTTCGTCGGCGTGTGGGGGCGCCGCCCGGAGGCCGCCGAGGAACTGGCGGCCCGGCACGGCACCCGGGCCTACGCCGACCTGGACGCCCTGCTGGACGACGTGGAGGCCGTATCGATCGCGCTCTCCCCGGACGCGCAGGCGGAGCCGGCGGTGCGCGCGGCCCGGGCGGGCCGCCATCTGCTGCTCGACAAGCCGCTGGCGGTGACGGCGGAGCACGCGCGGGCCGTGGCCGAGGCGGTACGGGAGACGGGGGTGGCGTCGGTGGTGTTCTTCACCAGCCGGTTCCAGCCCGAGATCGAGGCGTGGATCGCGGAACAGGCGGGCCGGGAGGACTGGTTCACGGCGCGCGCCGAGTGGCTGGGGGCGGTGTTCACCGGGGACAGCCCGTACGCCCGGTCACCGTGGCGGCGGGAGAAGGGGGCGCTGTGGGACGTGGGCCCGCACGCCCTGTCCGTGCTGCTGCCGGTCCTGGGTGACGTACGGCGGGTGACCGCGGCGGCGCCCGGCCCCGGGGACACCGTCCATGTCGTCCTGGAGCACGACCGGGGCGCGTCGAGTGTGCTGACGCTCAGTCTGACGGCCCCGACCGCGGCGGCGGGCGCCGTGGTGGAGCTGCGCGGCGGGGCGGGGGTGACGTCGCTGCCGGAGAGCGCGGGGGACGCCGTGTCGGCGCTGCTGCGGGCCGGCGACGCGCTGCTGGACGCCGCCCGTACCGGCCGCCCGCACCCGTGCGACGCCGCGTTCGGCCTGCGGGTCACGGAGATCCTCGCCGCGGCCCAGGGCCTGCTGGACGCCCCCGCCGGCCGGCCGGTCGCCTGACGGCCGCCCGGAAGGCGGGCCCGCGCCCGCGTTACCGTGTCCCTCATGACGCCACCCCCCGCCGCCCCCTCCCCCGTCACCGCCGACGACGTGCGGCGGGCCGTCCGGCTCGCCGTCGAGGTACTGCGGCGGGCGCCCGCCGGGGCCTGGGACGGCCGGGCGGGTTCACTGGAGTGGGACTGCTGGGAGACCGTCGAGCACCTCAGCGACGACCTGTTCGCCTACGCCGCCCAACTCGGCCCCGAACAGCCCCCGCTGACGGGCGAGGTGCCCTTCGTGTGGGAGCGCCGCCGACCCGGCGGTCCCGCCAACGCCGTCCACGCCGACCGGACGGCGGGACCGGCCGGCCTGCTGCAGGTGCTGGAGGCGAGCGGGGCGCTGCTGACCGCCATGGTGCGCACCACGCCGCCGGAGGTGCGGGCGTACCACACCTTCGGGATCTCCGACCCGGAGGGCTTCGCCGCGATGGGCGTGGTGGAGACCCTGGTGCACACCCACGATCTGGCCGAGGGGCTCGGCCTGCCCTGGGACCCGCCCGCCGATCTGTGCGCCCGCGTCCTGCACCGCCTGTTCCCGGACGTCCCGGCCGACTGCCCGCCGTGGCCCGCGCTGCTGTGGGCCACCGGCCGCGCCGACCTCCCGGGCCGCCCCCGCCGCACCGCCTGGCGCTGGCACGGCGAACCCCGCGACGCCCGCGACGCCCGCGGCTAGGACCCGGCGGGCCCGGTCGGCCGGAAGTTGATCCGTTCCCGCACCACCGGATAGCCGGCCTTGGCGAAGTTCGCGGCCATGGGGTGGTTGCCGCGGTCGGTGGCGGCGGCGATGAACCGCGCGCCCTCGCCGGCCAGGAGGTGGGTGCACTCGGCCAGCAGGTCGTAGGCGTACCCGTGGCCGCGGTGCTCGGGCAGGACGCCGATGAAGGCGACGCACGGGCCGGAGGGGTTGTGCGCGGGGATGTGGATGCCGACCGGTTCGCCGTCCGGGGTGGACGCCACCTGCCACCAGGCGCGCGGGGAGGGGCACCAGTGGAAGAAGTCCAGTTCCTCCTGCGCGGCCCGGTCGAGCCCGCCCTCCTCGACCGCCCGGCGGGCGTGCGCGTCCAGCGTGGCGGAGTGGATGCGGCGCAGCGCGTCGAAGAAGACGGCGTCGTCCGGCTCCGCCCGGAACCGCAGCCGTCCGGGCCGCTCGGGCAGTCCGCAGGCCGGGGTCCAGCGGTACAGCAGGCGTTCGACCAGGGGCTCGTACCCGGCGGCCCGGGCGGCGGCACGGCGGGTCTCGGCGGCGGCGCGGGCGGCGGGGTCGCCGCGCCAGCCGTCGGGCAGGTTGAGTTCGAGGTCGACCCGCCAGGGGGCGGTGCGCAGCAGTTCGGCGCCCGCTTCCTCCTCCCCCTCGGCCACGTCGAACCAGTTCAGGACGACAGGCTCGGGGTCGTCCGGACCGCCCCACCACGCGCCCCGGGCCACGACGGCGCCGTCGCGGAGCGCGACCCGCTTCCAGTCGGGGCGGTGCCGGGTCAGCCGGTGGGCCTCGCGGGCGGCGAGGGGGTCGGGCAGGGCGTCGAAGACGTCCGCGTCGCTCGCGTCGAGCGCGCGTACGACCAGGTCGGTCATGGGGTTCCTCCGGGACACGTACCACTGGGAGCGCTCCCGGCCGGACCAGGCGCGACGAGGCGACGGGGCGACGGGAAGGGATCACACGGTACGGAGATCCGGCGGGCGGGGCCAGCGGTTTACCGCGCGGTTTAAGCGGTCCTTAAGCGCCGGTTAAGCGCCCCGCCGACGGCTCACGGAATCCGCAAGTACGCCCGGGAACAGGCGTTTTGACGGTCCGGGAAGCGGTTGGTCGCGCGGCGGGCCGTCCGTAGCATCGGCCCCGGCGTGAGAGCGCTCTCAGGCGTGTTCCGCCGCTCTGTCCCGATCAGCACGAACCGCACGTCCCAGGAGGCCCCCCACATGACTCCTCGTCACCAGCGCCGTCTCGGCCGCCGCAAGCTGCTCGTCGCCCTCGGCGGCGCCGCGGTGGCCGCGCCCGTCGCCGCCGCCGTGGCCCCGTACGCCCTCGCCGGTACGGACTCCGGGCGGGCGGGGACGCGGGCCGCGGGCGCCCTGCCGCTGACGGTGGTCAACGGCACGGGTTCCTTCGGCGACGCCGACGTCCACCTCTACATCGTCGGCAACCAGGACGGCCGGCAGGTCCGGGTCACCCCCGACGGCACCCTCGCCCCGGTCGCCCTGTCGGACAACGGTGCCGACGGCTACACCGACTACGCGATCGGCCTGGCCGGCGGCGGCGAGACCCGGCTGAACCTGCCGTACATGTCCGGCCGGATCTATGTGTCGCTCGGCCGGAAGCTGAAGTTCAAGGCGGTCACCGACGGCGCCGGCAACCCGGCGCTGCAGTACCCGGCCGGCTGGGTGAAGTCCGACCCCAACTACGGGGTGCTGCACGACTGCGCCGAGTTCACGTACAACGCCTCCGGGATGTTCTGCAACACCACCATGGTCGACATGTTCAGCGTGCCGCTCGCCATCCGGCTGACCGGCGCGAAGGACCAGACGACCGGCACCGTGCGGGCCGGCGGCCGGGCGGCGGCGTTCGCCGCGGTCCGCGCGATCCCGGAGTTCGCGCCGCTGGTGGTGGACGACACCCGGATCATCGCCCCCGGGCACGGGCTGGACGCCGGGCTGTTCCCGAAGGACTACCTCGCCCCGTACATCGACGAGGTGTGGAGCACGTACACCGGCAAGGACCTGAAGGTGACCACCGACGCGGGGACGTTCACCGGGCGGGTGCGCGGCGGGCGACTGGCCTTCGACGGGCCCGCGCAGGTGTCCTTCGCCAAGCCGTCCACCCGGGACGTGCTGTTCTGCGACGGGGCGCTGGCCGCGCCCAACGACGGCACCACCGGCCCGGTCGCGGCGGTCCTCGGCGCCGGCTTCAACCGCTCCACGCTGCTGACCTCGGCCGCCCAGCCGGCGACCGACCCGGCCGCGTTCTACCGGGCCGCGCTGACCAACCACTACGCCAAGGCGATGCACGCGGCCACCGAGGACGGCAGGGCGTACGGCTTCGCCTTCGACGACGTCGCCGACTTCGCCTCCTACATCCAGGACACCGCCCCTACGGGGATACGGCTGACCCTCGGCGCCTTCTAGCGGCCCCCGTCCGCGCGGCGCCCCCCGGCCGGGGACGTTACGGTGATACCGGGAGGTTCGGGACCGATTGCGTACGGGACCGAACCAGCGATCCGGACCCGAGGAGCCGTACATCATGTCGACGTCACAGCCCGACGCTTCCCGGCCGTCCGGGGCCCGCGCGCAGGACGACCGCGCCACCCCGGACGCTCTGCTCCACACCCGCAACGGCACCGACGTGTCGCCCGAGGACCTGGTCCTGGCGGCCGGCCGGGACCTGACCGAACCCAACCTGGAGTGGGCCAGGCGGAAGCTGGCCGACGAGGGCCCCGCGGCCCTCGACAAGCTGCTGCCCTGACCCGCGGCACCCCTTCCCGGGCTGCCGGGCCGCCGGCGGTCCGGCACGCCCCTCCCCGAGCTGCCGGGCCCTAGCGGTCCGGCAGCTCCGTGTCGTCCTCGACCACGTGGACGGCGGCCTCCTCGGCGCCGGCCGCGCCCGCGTCGATGCCGACGTCGTCGGCGACGCTCTCCGGGGTGGTGTCGGTGCGCAGCCCCTCGTCCGGGGCGACCAGCCGGCCGGCCCGGGCGCCGCCCGCCTCGGGGTCGATCGGCTCGCCCTCGCCGCCGGGGGTGTCGCCCACGCCGTCGCCGTCGGGCGGGCTGACGTCGGGCACCTCCTGGGCGAGCCGTTCGTCGAGGGTCTCGCCCTCGTGCTGCTCGGCGGCCGTGGTGCCGACCTTGTTCACCCCGAGCGGCTTCTCCGGCGGGGAGTAGCCCTCGTCGAGGGTGTCGTCGTAGGTGCGCTCGTCCAGCGCGTCCTGCATGTCCAGCGGCGCGGCGTCCTCCTGCTCCTCGTTGTCCCCGGTGGGCTGGTAGGCGTCGTCGGCCATCGGGTCCGTGCCCATCGCTGCCTCCCTCTCGCGCTGCGTCGCTTCGTCCTGTCGGTGTCTGCTTTCGCGTTTCCCGTCAGGCGATCTTTAACCTCGGCGGCACCCGTGCGGGCGCGCGGGAGGGGGCGCGGGTGTCAGGGCGCGGCGGGCGGGCCGTCCGGGCGGTCGCGGCGCTGCTCGACCAGGACGCGGCTCAGCTCCTCCGTCTCGGCCTCGGGCACCCGCTGGTAGCCGTCCTCGGTGATGACCGACACCACCGGGAAGATCCGCCGGCCGAGGTCGGGGCCGCCGGTCGCGGAGTCGTCGTCGGCGGCGTCCCACAGGGCGTGCAGCGCGGCCAGCACCGCCTCGCGCCGGTCCAGGCCGGGCCGGTACAGCTTCTTCAGGGCGCCGCGGGCGTAGGGCGAGCCGGAGCCGTCGGCGTGGAAGCCGTGCTTCTCGTAGCGCCCGCCGGCGACGTCGTAGGAGAAGATCCGGCCGCGGCCGCCGCCCGGCGCGGCCAGGTCGTAGCCGGCGAGCAGCGGGACGACGGCGAGGCCCTGCAGGGCCTGGCCCAGGTTCTGCCGGAGCAGGCCGGCCAGGCGGTTGGCCTTGGCCGGCAGGGACATGGGTATGCCCTCCATCTTCTCGAAGTGCGTCAGCTCCACCTGGTAGAGCCGGACCAGGTCGGCCGCGAGCCCGACGGTGCCCGCGAAGGCGACGGCGGTGTGGTCGTCGGCGGGGTGGACCTTCTCCAGGTCGCGCTGGGCGATGAGGTGGCCCATGGTGGCCCTGCGGTCACCGGCGATCAGCACGCCGTCGCGGTAGGTCAGGGCGAGCACGGTGGTGCCGTGCGGCACCCGCCCGGCGGCGGCCCGCACCCCGTCGGGCAGCACCCGCCGGGTGGTCAGCAGCTCGGGGCGGTGGGCCGCCAGGAATTCGGTGAAGGACGAGGTCCCGGGGGTGAAGAACTCCTCCCCCAGCCTGCCCTCCGGCTCGCCGCCCGCCATGCCGCTCCCCCCTCGTCCGTCGCCGGTACCCCTGTCCTACCTGGCGGCACCGCCCGGGAAACGTCAGCGCGGCGCCGGGGCGATGCGGACGACGAGACCGCCGATCCGGTGCGGGGTCCAGGTGCGGGCGTAGGAGGGCGGGGTGCCGCCGGGGCGGGTGACGGCGGCGACCGGGACCCGGCGGGCGGTGCGCTCGACCTCGGCGGGCGTGGTGCTCTTGTTGTGTCCGGCGGTGTTGCCGGAGGAGCAGCCCGTGTAGTAGCCGAGCGGGATCGCCTCGTGGCCGGTGAGCAGGCAGGGCGGGCGCACCCCGAGGCGGTGCAGTGTGTCGGCGGTGCGGGCCCAGTCGCGGCGGCCGGCGGTGTTGCGGTCCACGGTGCGGTCCAGGACGGTGTACTGCACCGCCAGGTGCCCGGCGAGCGCCAGCGCGACCAGGCCCGCCGCGACCGGCCGCCACCGCCCGGCGGGGGTGCGCACCAGGTGCCACAGCGCGTCGGCGACCGGCAGCGCGAGCAGGGCGTAGGCGGGCTGGAGGAAGCGGGGCGCCGCGTAGCCGATCAGGAACAGGTAGGGCACGGCGGCGGTCGCCGCGCAGGCGAGCGGGACCAGGGTGCGGGCGGTGCGCCCGGCGCGGACCGCCACGGCGAGGCCCACGGCGGCGAGCACCGGCAGCGCGAACCACCAGGCGGTCACCAGCGGATGCGCCATCGGCCCGGTGCACGGGCGGCACAGGGCGCGTCCGCCCAGGCTGCGGAGCTGGTCGTCGACGGCCCACTGCCAGCCCAGGCCGCCCTGGATGCGGCTGGCCTCGTGCAGCCGCTCGGCCAGGCCGCCGTACCAGGCGTACGCCTCGATCACCCACTCCACTCCCCCGGCCGCGAGGCCGCCCGCGAGGGCGAGCAGCAGGCGCCAGTGGCGCCGCCACAGGGCGGCGGCGAGCAGCGGGAGGCTGACGTAGACGGCGTCCGTGGGCCGCATCCACGCCATCAGCGCCGCCCCGGCCACCACCCCGTACAGCGCGGCCCGGCCCGGTTCGCCGCCCCGGGCCCGCAGGAAGCAGCCGGCGCAGATCAGGGCGCCGACGGCGACCCAGTAGTTGGGCATGGCCTGCGGGCCGTAGAACAGCGTCACCCACAAGGTGGCGAACAGGGCGCCCGCGGTGGCCAGGACGCGGGGCGGGAACAGGCCGCGCCAGGCGCGCAGGGCGAGGTAGAGGCCGAGCCCGGAGAGCACGGCGAGGTAGACCCGCAGCAGCGCGGTGGACGACGACCAGGAGGCGACCGGCGCCACCAGCAGCGAGACGCCCCGGGAGCGGGGGGCGCTGAAGAACGCGGCCGGGGTGTGGGCGGTGACCTGGCTGACGTACACCGTCTCGTCCCAGCCGAGGCCCATTCCGGGGCGCACCAGCACCAGTTGGGCCAGGGTGAAGGCGCCGGCCACCAGTGCGAGGAGGCCGGCGCCGGGTGCGCGGCGGGGCGCGCCGGACGCGGGGGCCGGGGCGCGCCGCCGCATGCCGACGAGGATCGCGTTCATGGACGCCTCTCCGTGGAGCCCGGGAGAACACCGGGGAAACCATACGAAAACACAGCCAACCTAACCCGGGCCGGGAGAGAACGCAGGGAGTTGTCCGGCCGGTCGGCCGGTCAGCGGACGTTCGGGCGGCGGTGCGGGGGCTGTTCCGGCTCGGGGCGCGGCGGGACGGCGGGGACGGTCCGCACGACGGGTCCGCTGCCGTTCAGGGTGAGCACGCTGCCGTGGTGACGGATCCTCAGCGGCTCCCCGGACAGCAGCGTGTACGTCGCCCGGTCGCCGTCGATCTCCACCCGCAGGCACCGGCCGCGGAACTGCAGCCGGAAGGCGAGGCGGCTGAACTTCTCCGGCAGCCGGGGCCCGAAGCTGAGCGTGTCGCCGTCCCGGCGCATGCCGCCGAACCCGGCGACCAGCGCCATCCAGGTACCGGCCAGGGAGGCGATGTGCAGCCCGTCGCGGGTGTTGTGCTCCAGGTCGGCCAGGTCCATCAGCGCGGCCTCCGCCGCGTAGTCGTAGGCGAGCCGCAGATGGCCGGTCTGGGCGGCGACGACGGCCTGGCAGCAGGCCGACAGGGAGGAGTCCCGTACGGTCAGCGGCTCGTAGTAGGCGAAGTTGCGGGCGATCTGGTCCTCGTCGCAGTGCGCGTCGAACCAGCTTCCGCAGGTGTACATCGCCAGCACCAGGTCGGACTGCTTGATCACCTGCTTGCGGTAGAGGTCGAAGTAGGGGAAGTGCAGCATCAGCGGGTACTGGTCGGGGCCGGTGCGGGCGAAGTCCCAGCGCTGGTGCCGGGTGAAGCCGGCGTGCTGCTCGTGGACGCCGAGTTCCTCGTTGTACGGGATGTGCACGGCCTCGGCGGCGTCGCGCCAGGCGGCGCTCTCCTCGTCGTCGACGCCGTGCCGGGCCGCCAGGTCGGGGTGGCGCTCGCACACCTCGGCGGCGGCCAGCAGGTTGGAGCGGGCCATGAGGTTGGTGTACGTGTTGTCGTCGGCGACGGCGCTGTACTCGTCGGGGCCGGTGACGCCGTCGATGTGGAAGACGCCGTGGTGGTCGTGGTGGCCCAGCGAGCGCCACAGCCGGGCGGTCTCCACGAGCAGTTCCAGACCGGTGTCGCGTTCGAAGCGGGTGTCGCCGGTGGCCGCGACGTAGCGGACCACGGCGTGCGCGATGTCGGCGTTGACGTGGAAGGCGGCGGTGCCGGCCGGCCAGTACGCCGAGCCCTCCGAGCCCTCGATGGTCCGCCAGGGGAAGGCGGCGCCGCGCAGGCCGAGCTGGGCGGCGCGCTCGCGGGCGGCCGGGAGGGTGTCCTGGCGCCAGCGCAGCGCCTCGGCGACGGCCCGGGGCTCGGTGTAGGTGAGCACCGGCAGCACGAACATCTCGGTGTCCCAGAAGGCGTGGCCGTCGTAGCCGGAGCCGGTGAGGCCCTTGGCGGGGATGGCGCGCTGCTCGGCGCGGGCGCCGGCCTGCAGGACGTGGAAGAGGCCGAACCGGACCGCCTGCTGGATCTCCTCGTCGCCGTCCACCTCGACGTCGGCGCGGGCCCAGAAGTCGTCGAGGTAGGACCGCTGTTCGGCCAGCAGCCCCTCCCAGCCGCCGTGCGCGGCGGCGGCGAGCGCGGCCTCGACCTGGTCGCTCATGGCGGGCCGGGAGCGGGCCCCGGACCAGCCGTGGGCGACGGTCTTCTGCACCCGCAGCTTCTGCCCCGGTTCCAGGACGGAGGTGACCGTCAGCCGGGCCACGTCCTCGTTGCTCTCGCCGGCCGTCGTGGTGCCCTCGGGTCCGTCCACCACGTGGTCGGCGGCGACCGCGACCCGCAGACCGCTGCGCCGGGTGCGGTGGACCAGGCGGAGCCGGGGTCCCTGGGCGAGGTCCTCCTCGGGCTCCAGCGGGGACTTCAGGGCCCGGGCGGTGCGGGGGTCGCCGTCGGGGTCGGGCAGGCTCTCGTTGGCGACGAGCTCCGACTGGATCACCACGCGGATGCGGGCGTCGACGGGCTCGACCTCGTAGTCCACGGCGGCGATGGCGCGCTGGGTGAGGGAGACCAGCCGGGTGGAGCGGACCCGGACCGTGGAGCCGGCCGGGGAGGTCCACTCGCAGACCCGTTCGAGGACGCCCCGGCGCAGGTCGAGGGTGCGTTCGTGCCGGACGAGGCGGCCGTAGCGCAGGTCGAAGGGCTCGTCGTCGACGAGCAGGCGCAGCAGTTTGCCGTTGGTGACGTCGATGACGGTCTGGCCCGACTCGGGGTAGCCGTAGCCGGCCTCGGCGTAGGGCAGCGGGTGCAGTTCGTACACGCCGTTGAGATAGCTGCCGGGCAGGCCGTGCGGTTCGCCCTCGTCGAGGTTGCCGCGCCAGCCGACGTGCCCGTTGGAGAGGGCGAAGACGGACTCGCTCTGGGCCAGCAGGTCGAGGTTGAGCTCGGTCTCGCGCACCGACCAGGGTTCGACGGTGTACGCCCGGTTGGTGATCACCGGCCGCTCCCCAGCTCGGCCAGGTCCCGCACCACGCGGTCGGCGCCGTGCGCGTACAGCGCGTCGGTCTGCCCGACCCGGTCGACGCCGACGACGTACCCGAAGTGCCCGGAGCGGCCGGCGTCCATGCCGGCCAGCGCGTCCTCGAAGACGGCGGCCCGGGAGGGTTCGACGCCCAGGTCGCGGGCGGCGGCGAGGAAGGTGTCGGGGCGGGGTTTGCCGGGCAGTCCGCGCTCCCGGGCGACCACCCCGTCGATCCGGGTGTCGAAGAGGTGCTCGGCGTCGATGGAGCGCAGCACGTCCACGGTGTTGGCGCTGGAGGAGACGATGGCGGTGCGCAGCCCGGCCGCGCGGACCGCCGCCAGGTAGCGCAGCGTGCCGTCGTACGCCTCGACGCCGTCGGTGCGGATCTTCTTCAGCAGCAGGTCGTTCTTGCGGTTGCCGAGGCCGTTGACGGTCTGAGCGTCCGGCGGGTCGTCGGGGCCGCCCTCGGGCAGCTCGATGCCCCGGGAGGCGAGGAAGGTGCGCACCCCGTCGGCGCGCGGGCGGCCGTCGACGTACTCGCCGTAGTCGGCGTCGGTGAAGGGCCGGAAGCCGTCGCCGTCCCGTTCGCGCAGGAAGGCGTCGAAGGTCTCCTTCCAGGCGGCGGCGTGCACCACCGCCGTCTTCGTGACGACTCCGTCGAGGTCGAAGAGACAGGCCAGGATGGTTTCGGGGAGGCCGAGCTGCGTGGTCATACCCGTGACAGTTCCCCGCGCGGGCGCCTCCCAACGGGTGGTCCCCGACACGGGGACGGGTGACACACTCGGGGTGTGCCGATCACTTTCGACGACCTCCTGGCCCGTGCCCGCGCCCTGACCGGGACCGGCCGGCGCGCGATCCTCGGTATCGCCGGCGGACCGGGCGCGGGCAAGACGACCCTCGCCGAGGCCCTGGTGCGGGAGCTGAACGGGGACGGCGCGCCCTGGGCGGCGCACGTCCCGATGGACGGCTTCCACCTCGCCGACGCCGAACTGGACCGGCTCGGCCGCCGCGACCGCAAGGGCGCCCCCGACACCTTCGACGCGGCCGGGTACGCGGCGCTGCTGCGGCGGCTGCGCGCCGACGAGGACGGCGAGACCGTCTACGCGCCGGGATTCGAACGCGTCCTGGAGCAGCCGATCGCCGGGGCGCTGCCGGTGCCGCCGGAGGCCCGGCTGGTGGTGACCGAGGGCAACTACCTGCTGCTGGACAGCGGGCCGTGGGCACGGGTGCGTCCGCTGCTGGACGAGGTGTGGTTCTGCGAGGCCGACGAGGAGACACGGATCCGCCGGCTGGTCGCCCGGCACGAGGAGTTCGGCAAGTCCCACGAGGCCGCGGTGGCCTGGGTGCTCGGCAGCGACCAGCGCAACGCCGACCTGGTCGCGGCCACCCGGGACCGGGCCGACCTGGTGGTGCCGGGGGTGGTGGGGCGCCGGACGGCCTGACGGCAGGGGCCTCCCGCCGGTGGCCGGGACTGTCGCGGCGGGGGCGCGCGCACTCGCGCCCCCGGGTACGCCGTAATCCAGTCGGTCCGCGATGCCCGCGTCGGGCGACCGCCTCAGCCGCCCGACGCGTGCGGGAAGCCGTCCGCGCGGACGTGCGGCATAACCCGGCTCGCCACGCGGTAGCGGCCGTTGGGCACGTCGTCGGAGCGGGCGATGTGCACCGCGAGGGGGCCCGCCCACTCGTAGCCGTGCCGTTCGGCGTGCCGGGCCAGGCTGTCGGTGATCGCCTGGCCCACCCGGCCGCCCCGCCGGTTCAGCTCCTCGTGGACGCCGTCGGCGAGCGCCACGTCGTAGGCGTTGGGGACCAGCACCCGGCCCTCGGCGCAGACCACGGCGTTGCTGTCGCACTCGGCATGCAGGGCGTTCAGGAGTTCGACGGATTCCTTGCCGAAGACTCTCCCCCACAGGGCCGCCATCCGGTGTTCCAGGGCTGCTTCCAAAGCGCTGAGTGCGCCCATGCCGTCGTCACCTGCCGAGGGTCGCGGGGGCGGTCGCCGTCAGCCGGCGCGTCACTGGTCGTCGTAGTCGTCGGGGCGCACGTGCGCCTCTTCCAGGGCCTCGCGCAGGGTGCGGCCGGTGGCGCCGGCCGCCCGGTCCCCGTGCTCGTCCTGGCCGTGCTCGCGGGTGGTCTTCTCCAGGACCTCGTCGGTGGTGTCGGTCTTGGGGCGGTTCTCTTCGGGAACGGTCATCGCGGCGGCTCCTCGTCCGTCGTGCCGGGTTCTTACCTGGCTGCGGGTTCCCGGGCCGGGCGCGGATATCCCTTGAGCTATGTTGAACCTCCCTGGGAGACGAAGGAGGCGCACCGGTGCCATCGCCGCAGCAGGCACGCGCACAGGCGTCCGCGATCACCTCGGGACGGACCGCTCCCCCGGCGGAGGTCTCCCCGGCCGCCCGGCTCCGGACGCTGTTCGACCGGCCCCGTCTCTCCCCGGGACAGCGGCGCATCGCCCAGTACCTGATCGAGAACCTCACCGAGGCGGCGTTCCTGTCGATCACCGACCTCGCCGAGCGGGTCGGGGTGAGCCAGCCGTCGGTGACCCGGTTCGCCTCGGCGGTCGGCTTCAGCGGCTACCCCGCGCTGCGCGAGCGGCTGCAGTCCCTCGCGCTCGGCGCCCGCTCCGGCGCCCCCGCCGAGGAGATCCGCGGCAACGAACTGCAGGCGGCGGTGGACGCGGAGATCGCCCATCTGGAGAACCTGCGGCGGGACTTCGCCGACCCCGACGGGGTGATCGACACCGGGCGGCAACTGTCGGAGTCGACGCCGCTGACCGTGCTCGGGCTGCGCATCTCCGTCTCGCTGGCCGAGTACTTCGCCTACGCCGCCCGCCGCATCCATCCCGACGTACGGCTGGTCACCCGGGGCGGCAGCGTGGCCTACGACGCCCTGCTCCAGGCGCGGGCGGCGGGCGGCACCTGGGTGCTGGCGTTCTCGATGCCCCGGCACGCGCAGGAGACGCTGCTGGCCGTGCGGGTGGCGCGGGAGGCCGGGCTGAAGGTGGCACTGATCACCGATCTGGCGTTCGGGCCGGTGGTGGACGAGGCCGACGTGACCTTCGCCACCGGCACCGGCTCCCGGCTGGTCTTCGACTCCTACGCGGCGCCGGGCGTGATGTGCGCGGCGCTGCTCCAGGCGATGACGGACGCCGATCCGGAGCGGACCCAGGCCCGGCTGGAGGAGTACGAGCAGATCGCCGAGCAGCGCCAGTTCTTCCTGCGGGACTGAGCCGGCGGGAGCGAACCGGCGGGGTGCCGCCCGGCGTACATGAATGTTTTCATGCTTCTTGCAAAGTGCACGGCATATATCAATACTTCCGTGCATGCCCCTGACGTCCACGCGCACCCGCCCGGACTGGCCGTGCCAGGTCAAGACCCCCGGCAGCTTCGACTGGGAGCGCTCGGCGGTCAGGTGGCTGCGCGAGCTGGTGCCGGCCCGCTACGGCGGCTACCCGGCGCTGCTGCGCCACCCCGTGCTGCTCGCCCGGCACGCCCAGCTCCAGGTCCAGCAGGAGATCCGGGTGGCCCGCACCGCCCTGCAGACCGCGCGGGCCGACCTGCCCCGGCTCGGCCTGCCGGAGTCGGTCATCGAGCACACCATCAAGCTGTACGCGGCGGAACTGCGCCAGCTCCAGCACATCGCCCGCAGCGTCCGCGCGGTCACCGAGGCGCTGACCGAGCTGCCCGGCCCGGGCCGCTGAGCCCGGCCCGCACGGCCGGCGGGCCGGTGCCGGGGCCCGGCTGACCGGCGGCGGCCGAACGGTCTTCGAACGGGGTCCGGTGTGCGATGCTCAACACGTGACGAGCGAGCACGCCACGCCGGCGGGGACCGGCGCCGCGCCCGACCTGGAGACCCTGTCCAAGGCCGTCGCCAACCAGCGTGCCGAGATGGACCGGCTGCTCGACCGGGCCGCGACCTCCGCGGTGCTGGAACGGGCCAAGGGCGCGGTGATGGCGCTGACCGGGTGTTCCGCCGACGAGGCGCGCGAGGCCCTGGCGCAGCGGGCGAAGACCCGGGGGCACAGCCTGCTGGAGGAGTGCTGGACCACCCTCGGCGGACTGGGCCCGCCGCTGCCCGCGGCCGACGACCCCCACCTCGCCGAGGCCGCGGCGGCCCCCGCCGGGACCGTGCCCCCGGCGGCGCCCGCCTCCGACGACGTCTCCGCCGCGCTGACCCGCCTCGCCAAGGCCCTGGTCCGCGTCGGCTCCCCGCAGGACCTGGCCCGCTGCCTGCTGGAGCACCTCGCCCCGGACGTCGGCGCGGACGCCGTGCTGCTCTACTCCAAGCTGTCCTCCGGGGCGCTGGAGCTGGCCGGGCACGCCGGGATCGACGCCATACTGGCCGCGCAGTGGCGGCAGGTGCCCCCGCTGGCCGGGATGGCCGCACCGGACACGCTGCGCTCCGGTGAGCCGCGCTGGCTCGAGGACTTCGAGCGGGACAGCCAGCGGTATCTGCTGATCGGCGACCCGCCCGGCCGCTGGCGGTCCCGGGCCTGGCTGCCGGTGCCCGAGGGCGCCGGGGGCGGCACGGCCGAGTTCTGCCTGGGGGTGCTCCGCCGCCGGGCCGGGCCCTTCTCCCCCGCCGCCCGGGACCATCTGCGGGCCGTCGCCCGGCTCTGCGCGGGACCGCTGCGCACCTACGGCGTGCGCCGGGAGGCCGCCACGGCCGCCGACGCCGAGACCGTCCAGCGGGTCCTGGACACCCTCCCGGTCGCCGCGATGCTGCTGACGCCGCTGCGCGGGGCCTCGGGCGAGGTCCGGGACCTGCGCATCGACGCGGCGACCGGACAGGCGGCCGGCCTGGCCGGCCGCGGCGGTGAGACGCTGGCCGGCCGGCGGTTCCTGGAGTGCTTCCCGGCGCTGGCCGGCGAGCCGCTCTGGCCGGCCTGTCTGAACGCGCTGGCCACCGGGGAGCCCTACGAGGGCGAGCCGTTCGCCCATCAGGGTGTCGTGGCGGGCGCCGCGGAACTCTCCATGTACTCCGTTCGGGTGGTTCCGCTGGGCGGCGGGCTGATGCTCACCTGGGTCCGGCACGACTCCTCCGACCGGCAGGAGCAGCGGCTGGCCGACCTCCAGCGGCTGGGCAACCTGGGCTGGGCCAACTGGAACCTGGTCACCCATGAGGCGGGCTGGTCCACGCAGGTCTTCGCCATCTTCGGCCGGGACCCGGTGCGCGGCCCGGTCCGCCTCGGCGACCTGCCCGCGCTGGCCCAGCCCGAGGACCGGCCCGAGGTGGACCGCGCCGTCGAGGGCCTGCTGCACCACGGCCGGCCCTGTGACGTGCCGTTCCGCAGCCGGACGCCGCTCGGGGTGCGGCATGTGCGGTTCGTCGCCGAGGCCGCCACCGACGCCGGCGGCACGCCCGTCGCGGTGCACGGCTTCGTACAGGACCTGACGGCGCGGCGCCGGGTCGAGCTGGCCCTGGTGGAGAGCGAGCGGGCGATGCTGACCCAGCACGACGTGCTGCGGGCCGAGCGCACCCTGGCCGCCCGGCTCCAGCACGCGCTGCTGCCGCTGCCCGAGGAGCCGGTGCGGCTGTCCGGGCTGCGGGTGGAGGTGGCCTACCTGCCCGCGCAGGCCGGGGTGCACGTCGGCGGCGACTGGTTCAGCGCCATCGAACTGCCCGACGGGGACGCGCTGCTGGTGGTCGGGGACGTCGCCGGACACAGCGTCGACGCGGTCGCCACGATGGCGCAGCTCCGCTTCGCCGCCAAGGGCATGGTCATCACCGGCTCCTCGCTGACCGGCGCGCTGACCCGGCTGAACACGCTGCTGCTGCACTCCCGCGACGCGCACGGCACCGCCAGCATGGTGCTGGGCCGCTACGAGCGGCGCCGGCACCGGCTGGTGTGGGCGCAGGCGGGCCATCCGCCGCCGCTGCTGGTGCGCGACGGCACCGCCCGCTACCTCGACCGGCCGCGGGGCGTGCTGCTCGGCGCGAGCGCGGCACCGGCCTACGAGGAGTACGCGTGCGTGCTGCGGCCGGGCGACCGGCTGATCCTCTACACGGACGGGCTGGTGGAGCGGCCCCCGGAGAACATCGACCTGGGTCTGGAGCGGCTGGCGCGGGCCGCCGCGGCGCCCCGGGCCGACACCGGCTCCCTGGGGCGGATCCTGACGGCACTGCTGGAGGGCCGGGAGCGGCGGGACGACGTGTGCGTGCTGGACATCCGGGTGCCGCACCCGGACGACGAGGACCCGGACGGGTAGTCCGGCCCACCGGGTGGCTCAGTCCGCCGGGTGGCCCGCCTCGATGGTGTGCGCGCCGGTCAGCCGCAGCAGCGGCCGCTCGGCCGCCGCGGGGGCGCCGTCGTCGACCGGGTCGAGGACGAACCCGACGTGGTCGCCGCCGTCGATCCGCCGTACCACCCGGCCGACGAACCACGCCTGCACATCGTCCAGGACGACGGCACCGCCGTACCCCTCGTGCCAGCGGACCTCGCGGAACTTGTCGGTGCGGTCGCCGGTCCGGCCGCCGAACAGCTCGGCGGTGGCGTACTGGTCGCGGGCGAGCAGGTGGACGGCGAGCACCTCCGCGCGGCGGGCCACCCGGAAGGTGCGGTTGACCCGGGAGATCCAGACGACGAACCGCACCGGGTCGAGCGAGCACTGCGAGGCGAAGCCGACCAGGCAGCCGGACCGCTCCCCGCGCGCCGCGGCCGTCACCACGCACATGTCGGGATCGAGCTGGCCGATGAACGCGTCCGCCGCCGTCATGTCCACCGAACTCCTCTCGCCGTTTCCCTCCCCGCCTGCCCGCGCCGGCGGCCCGGCTCACCTCCCGGCGGCGAGGAACCGGTGCAGCGAGGCCGTCCAGGCGGTGACGAAGGCGTCCCGGCGGGGCTCGTCGAGGGCGTCCAGGGACAGGTACGGGTTGAGGTCCTCCAGTTCGACCAGGAGCAGGCCGCCGTCGCGGGTGCGGCAGGCGTCGACGCGCTGGATGCCGTGGTCGAGGGTGTTCCAGTCGATGAACCGGCGGGCGAACGCCAGGTCCTCGGCGGTGGGTTCGAAGGGCCGCAGGTCCCAGCGGCGGGCCGGGTCCGGGGCCCGGAGGGCGTACTGGAAGGCGTGGTCGACGAAGCAGAAGGAGACCTCGTGGACGAAGTCGATCCGGGGCTGGGCGAGCAGGGTGCCGTCCGCCCCGGCCAGCGCCTCGCGCGCCGCGTCGGCGCCGACGGTCCGCAGGCCCAGGGAGTCGGCGCCCAGCTTGGGCTTGACCACGTACCGGTCGGCGGCGGGCAGCCGGGACAGGTGCTCGGCGCGGTCCACGGTCGGGATGACCGGGAAGCCGGCCGCGGTCAGGTCGACGAGGTACTGCTTGCCGGCCATGTCGGCGCGGCCCGAGAGCGGGTTGTAGACGCGGGTGCCCCGCTCGGCCGCGCGGCGGCGGAAGGCGGCGTACGCCTCGGGGTGGGCGAGCACCGGTCCGCTGTTGCGGACCACCACGGCGTCGAAGGCGTCCAGCAGGGCGGCGGCGTCGCGCGGATGGCACAGCGCCAGGTCGAACTCCTCGCGCAGTCGTGCGGTGAGGAACACGTCCTCGTCGCCGTAGCGCCGGCCGCGCGCCGGGTAGGCCAGGTCGGTGACGTACAGGACGCGGGGGCGGCGGGGCGGCACGGGGACTCCTCGGGGACGGCGGGCAACGATCGTAACGGGGGACTCGGTTCCTCTCTGTCCGGCACCGCGTGCCACGGGGGCCGGGCCGGTGCTACGTTCGCGCCATGAGCAGCTCCAGCAGTGCGGCGGCCCGCCGCGGCGGGAAGGCGCCGGGCCCGGCCGGCCGGCCGCCGATGCGGGACGCCCTGGTCGACGCGGCGTTCCGGCTCTTCCTGGAGCGGGGCTACGAACGGACCACGGTCGACGACATCGTGGCGCTCGCGGGGGTCGGACGGCGGTCGTTCTTCCGGTACTTCCCGTCCAAGGAGGACGTGGTCTTCCCCGACCACGAGGGGTGCCTGGCCGGCCTGACCGCCTTCCTGGCCGCCTCTCCCCCCGACGCCGAACCGATGGGCCGGGTGTGCGACGCGGCCCGGCTGGTGGTGCGCATGTACGCCAGGAACCCGGCGTTCTCGGTGCAGCGCTACCGGCTCACCAAGGAGGTGCCGGGGCTGCGCGCCTACGAGTTGTCGGTGGTGTGGCGCTACCAGCGCGCCCTCGCCGGGTATCTGCGCACCCGGCTGGCCGGCCGCCCGGACGGGGCGCTGCGGGCGGACGTGATCGCCGCGGCGGTGGTCGCGGCGCACAACAACGCGCTGCGTTCCTGGCTGCGCGCCGACGGGCGGGGCGACGCGGTGGCGGCGGTGGACCACGCGCTCGGGCAGGTGCGGTCGGCGTTCGGCGGCACGCCTCCGGCGCCGCGCGGCGAGCGGCCCGAGGACGTGGTGGTCGTGGTCGCGCGCCGGGACGCGCCGCTGTGGCGGGTGGTGCGGGAGCTGGAGTCCGCGCTCGGCCGGAGCTGACCGGTTCCGCCCGGCCACCCCCGGAGGTGATACGCAGTGCCTTTACGGGTGTCACTCAGTGCCATACGCTGATGCCGTGCACGGTGGCACGACGCACCGCGCACACGCGTGCCCGGTGACCGCGCACGCGGGTTTCCGGCCGAGTGCAGGGAGTTGACCAGCGTGTACCACCCCTCAGGAAGCGCCGCTCAGCAGGCCGTCGGCTCCGCGACGGGCGTCCTGGAACCGGGGGCCCAGGACACCGAGCAGGGCCTGCTCTTCCAGCGCTGCACCTGGTGCGGCACCGCCATGTACCACCGGCTGCTCTGTCCGGTCTGCCGGGGCAGCGATCTGCGGACCGAGCGCAGCAAGGGCACGGGCACGGTGCGGCACTCCACCGTGGCGCACCGCAACACGCCCGTCGCCCGCAATGTGTCGCTGATCGAGATGGCCGAGGGCTTCGTGGTGCGCGGCCGGGTGATGGGCCCGCTCATCGGCATCCACAGCGGGGACCGGGTGCGGCTGTCGACGGTGAAGGACCCGGTGCGGGGCGAGCCGGTCTTCCAGTTGGTCGACGAGCCGTACCGCGCCTGGACCTGACAGGGCGTCAGGTGCGGTCGGTGCTGGACTCGTTCAGCGTGAGGCGGATGCCGACCGTGCCGTTCAGGCCCCGGCGCAGCCTGCTGCCGAGCAGGGTGAGCCGGCCGGTCAGGCCGTACTTGCGGGCGATCAGGGCGCGGTAGCGGGCGACGGTGGCCTGGTCGCCGATCTCGGCGGTGGCGGGCCGCTGGTCGCCGGTCGGGTGGCCGCGCAGATCGCAGGGGCCGATCAGGACGTCGGGGCGGTTGCGGACGCGTTTGACCTTCCCGGAGCCGGCGACGGTCCACACACCGAGCGCGTCGCCGTCCCGGACCACCCACACCGGGGTGGCGACCGGGGTGCCGTTCTTCCGGAAGGTGGTCAGCAGCAGGTACTTGCCCGCGCCGAGCCGGGCCAGCGACGCCTCGTCCATGGTCAGCGAGTCTAGGCCCGCCCGCACCGCGGGACGAGAGGGCCGGTGCGGTTCAGGACACGGCGGCGGCCATTCTGCGTACCGCCTCGGTGAGCACCTCGGGCGTGGTGGCGAGGTTGAGCCGGACGTGCCCGGCGCCCCCGGTGCCGAAGTCGGGACCCGGGCTGAGCGCCACCCGGCCCCGGCGCAGGAAGACCTCCGCGGGGTCGTCGCCGAGGCCCAGGGCGCGGCAGTCCAGCCAGGCCAGGTACGTCGCCTCCCCGGCGCGGTGCACGATGCCGGGGAGCCGCTCGGCCAGCAGGCGGGTGAGCAGCCGCCGGTTCTCGTCGAGCCCGGCGAGCAGGGCGTCCAGCCAGGCGGTGCCGTCGCGCAGGGCGGCGGTGTGGGCGAGCACACCGACGTGGCTGGGTCCGTCGCCGACCTCCTCGGGCAGCCGGGCCAGGTCGGCGGCGGCGCCGGGGCCGGCCACGGCGAGGGCGGCCTTGAGCCCGGCCAGGTTCCAGCCCTTGGACGCCGACATCAGCGACAGTCCGCGCTCCGCGCCGGGCACGCTCAGGTACGGCACGAACCGCGCGCCGCCGGTGACCAGCGGCGCGTGGATCTCGTCGGCGACGACCCGGACGCCGTACCGCTCGGCGAGGCGGGCGACGGCGGCGAGTTCCCCGGCGGTGTGCACGGTGCCGGTCGGGTTGTGCGGGCTGCACAGCAGGTAGGCGGCCCGGCCGCCGCCGCCGACGGCCCGCCGGAAGGCGTCCTCCAGAGCGGCGAGGTCCAGTCGCAGGTCCGGCCCGAGCGGCGCCTCGACGATCCGCCGGTCCAGGTGGGTCACGAAGGCGAAGAACGGCGGGTAGACGGGCGGGTTGACGATCACCGGGTCGCCGGGGCCGGTCACCAGCCTCAGCATCTCCACCACGCCCAGCATCACGTCGGGGACGATCGCCGTGCGGTCCACCGCGAGCCCGTCCCAGCCCCAGCGCTTGCCCGCGAACGCGGCCAGCGCCTCGGCGTAGCCGGTGCCGGCGGCGTAGCCGGTGTCGCCGCGCTCCATCGCCTCCGCGACGGCCCGTACGACCGGTTCGGCCAGCGGCACGTCCATCTCGGCCACCCACAGCGGCAGTACGTCCTCGGGGTAGGTGCGCCACTTCATGCTGGTGCGGCGCCTGAGGTCGTCGAGGGTGAGGACGCGCAAGGGGTTCGTCATGGGCCCACGATAGGTCGCCGGCGCGCTGAACGCCCGGGTCCCGGGAGACGTACGGGAGACCGGACGCCCGGCCTCCGGCGGGCGCCGCGACTGCGGCCGTAGAGGAGCGCAACCATGAGACGGGCACGACGACGCGTCCTTGGGCGGGCGGTACGGCTGGCGGCCGTCGGGGGTCTCCTGCTCGGGGGCACGATGGTGACCACGGCGGTGGCGGGCGGACCCGGGGGCCCGCCGGGGGCGCCGCGCGCCCTGGCCGGGCCGGCCGCGGGGACCGGCGCCGCCCTGGCGCGGACGCTGGGCGCCTCCCGTACGGCGGGTCACTGGGTGGGCGCGGACGGGCGGCCGGTGGTCGCGGTCACCGACGCGGACGGCGCCGCGGCGGTCCGCCGCGCGGGCGCCGGCGCGAAGCTGGTGCGGCACAGCATGAGCGAGCTGCGGTCGGCGACGGCGGCGCTGCGCGCGGCCCCCCGGGTGGCGGGCACGGCGTGGGCGGTGGACTACCGCGCCAACGAGGTGGTGGTCCGCGGCGACAGCACCGTCTCCCCCGGGGACTGGTCGCGGCTGACGCGGGTCGCGGAGGGCATCGGCGGGTTCGTGCGGATGAAGCGCACCGAGGGCGTGTTCACGCCGCGGCTGAACGGGGCGCTGCCCATCCTGTCGGCGGCCGGGCGGTGTTCGGCGGGGTTCAACGTGACCGACGGCGACCGCGACTTCATCCTCACCGCCGGTCACTGCGGTCCGTCCGGGTCGGTGTGGTTCGCCGGCGACGGGGGCGGCCGGGAGGTCGGGGAGACGGTCGCGGGCAGCTTCCCGGGCGACGACTTCTCGCTGGTGGAGTACGCCGGGGGCCGGGCGGGCGCGGGGGCCGACGTGGTCGCGGTCGGGGACGGGAAGGGGGTGCGGATCACGGGCGCGGGCGATCCGGCCGTGGGGCAGCGGGTGTTCCGCAGCGGCAGCACCAGCGGGCTGCGCGCCGGGCGGGTGACGGCGGTGGACGCGACGGTGAACTATCCGGAGGGCACGGTCACCGGGCTGATCGAGACGGACGTGTGCGCGGAGCCCGGGGACAGCGGCGGCCCGATGTTCTCGGAGGGCGTCGCGCTCGGCGTGACCTCGGGCGGCAACGGTGACTGCGCCGAGGGCGGTACGACGTTCTTCCAGCCGGTGCGGGAGGCGCTGGCCTCGCTCGGGGTGCGCCTGGTCACCGCGGCGCCGGGGACGCCCGCACCGTCGGCGCCGGCCGCCGCCGGGGGCACCGCCCCGCAGACGGCCCCGCCCGGGGCAGGGGGCCGGGAGGCGGAGACGCCGCTGGGCCGCCTCACCGGCGGCCGGGCCGTCGGCCCCGGTCTGCTGATCGTCGCGGGTAGCCTGATCGCGCTGGCCGCGACCCGCCGGCTGCGCGCGGAGGCGGAGCGGGGCGCCTACCGGCGGCAGTACTCGGCGACTTGGCGCTGACGGAGGGGTGCGGGGGGAATGCCGTGCCCCGGCACCGTGGCGGCGGCAGGCAGCGCGCCGCCGGTGCCGTACGGGACGGTCGAGGCGGTGAGGAGGGCAGGGGCCCGGGGCGGAGTGCCCCGGGCGGGGGGGTAAGGTGCGACGAGGAGGAAGGCCCGGCCGCCGGTCAGGCGGCGCTCACCCGCTGCGGGGCCGCGGCGGCCCACTCCAGGACGAGCCGCTGGTATTCCTCGCGCTGCTCGACGCTCAGTGTCCCGCCCGACCGGCGCCACAGGGCCCGGATCTCCTCGTTGACCTCGTCAGCCGATCGCTCGGAAGAGGGTTCAACAGTGGTGGACATGCTGTGAAGCATACGGCGCGCGAGGTGAAGACGCCGTGAGTAATCACGAGTTAAACGGACATAACGGACCGTGTCTCTTGTCACGTCCATATGCCCCGGGCCGTACGGCAGTTCAGGCCCGGGGCGGTGGGCGGTCCCGTACTTCGGGGTCCTGCCCGGGGACCGGCCCGGGCGGATAGCGTGCCTCCATGGCCGAGTTCGTACGACAACTGCCCGCGCTGATCGGCGTCGTCATCGGTGCGCTGGGTTCGTACCTGGCGGTGGTCCGCAGTGACCGGGTGCGGCTGCGGCGGGAGACGGCCGCCCGCTGGGAGGAGCGCCGGCTCGCCGTCTACAGCGACTTCGCGAGGGCCCTCAAGCGGTCGGTGACGCTGACCTACCGGGTCGCCGCCCACCTGGGCAACGACCCGCACCCGCATCCGCTGACGCCCGAGGAGGCGGCGCCGCTGATGGCCGAGGCCGCCCAGGCCCGGGACCCGGCCGGGGAGGCGCTGCTCCTGCTGGGCAGCACCGAGGTGGTGGAGCGGGCCCGGCTCTGGGTGGCGGCGGCCATGGAGATGGAGCGGTTCCTGCGCGCGGGGACCCGGGACCCGGACGCCTGGCAGGTGCTGCTGGGACGGCAGCGCTCCGCCCGGGAGCGGTACTACGCGGCCGTACGCGAGGACCTGGCGCTGCCGCCGGGCCATCCCGCGCGCTGGCCGGTGCCGACCGTCAGCGGTAGCCGGTGACGTCGGCCGGCTTGCCCGGGTCCTGGACCTCGACGATGTAGCGCCAGGCGTCCGGGCGACTGCCGTCCAGGTCGGTGAAGCCGTACTCCTGGGCGAGGCCGCCGCTGGACAGGGACCGGCCGTTGAAGCGGCTCACCCCGGGGTCGGCGGCGAGGGCGGCGACGGCCCGGCCCACGTAGCGGGGCGTCTCGGAGATGGCGAAGTGCGGGACCTTCGCCAGGGCGTCGCGCCAGGTGTCCTCGGTGACGCCGAAGTGGTCCAGCATGATCTCGGAGCGCATCCAGCCCGGGGTGAGGGCGACGGCGGTGGCGCCGCGCGGCCCGAGTTCCCGGCCGAGGGCGAACCCCATGCGCAGGACGGCGGTCTTGGCGAGGTCGTAGAAGAACGAGACGCGGTAGTGGTCGCGGTTGTAGTCGGCGGTGCCGTCGGTGACCTCGACGACCAGGCCGCCGGGGCGGCGCAGCAGCAGCGGCAGGGCGTGGTGGCTGGTGATCGCGTGGGTCTCGACGGCGAGCCGGAGCAGCCGCAGGCCCTTGTCGAGGTCGTGCTCCCAGACGGGGGCCTCCCAGTCGAAGAGCAGTTCGCCGCCCCAGATGTCGTTGACCAGGACGTCCAGGCGGCCCTGTTCCCGGTCGATCCGGTCCACCACCGCCCGGACCCGCTCCGGGTCCAGGTGGTCGGCGGGTACGGCGATGCCGTGGCCGCCGGCCGCGGTGACCAGCTCGGCGGTCTCCTCGATGGTCTCCGGCCGGTCGTACTCCGAGCGCCGGGCCCGGGTGCTGCGGCCGGTGACGTACACGGTGGCGCCGGCGGCGCCGAGTTCGACGGCGATGCCCCGTCCGGCGCCCCGGGTCGCCCCGGCGACGAGTGCGACCTTGCCCGTGAGCGGTGCTGACATGTACGGCCTCCCGTGGTCCTCGTGGTTCCTGGTCGAGGGTGTCCGGGAAGCCGGACATCTTCTGTCGCCTTTTCCGGGCCGTTTCCCGGTGATCGGCCGTCAGTGGCCGCGGGCGATCCATTCGTCCAGGTGGGGGGCTTCGTCGCCGATGGTGGTCGGGTCGCCGTGGCCGGTGAGGACGCGGGTGGCGGCCGGGAGGGTGAGCAGCTTGCCGCGGATCGAGTCGATGATCGTCGGGAAGTGCGAGAAGGAGCGGCCGGTGGCGCCGGGCCCGCCCTGGAAGAGGGTGTCGCCGGTGAAGACGGCGCCGAGGCCGGGATCGTACAGGCAGACGGCGCCCGGCGCGTGCCCCGGGGTGTGCAGCACCGTCAGATCGGCGCCGGCCGCCTCGATCACCTGGCCGTCGGCCAGCCAGGCGTCGGGGTCGCGGTCGGGGTGGGTGCGCCGCCACAGGGGCAGGTCGTCGGGGTGCAGCCAGATGACGGCGCCGGTGCGCTCGGCCAGGGCGGGGGCGGCGCCGATGTGGTCGTCGTGGGCGTGGGTGCACACGATGGCGGTCAGCCGCCGGTCCCCGACGGCCTCGGCGATGGCGTCGGCGTCGTGGGCGGCGTCGATGACGATCACCTCGTGGTCGTCGCCGACCAGCCAGACGTTGTTGTCGACGTCCCAGGTGCCGCCGTCGAGGCTGAACTGCCCGGAGGTGACGAGGCGTTCGATGCGGGCGGCCATCACAGCACCACCACCGAGCGCAGCACGTCACCGGAGTGCATCCGCGCGAAGGCCGTCTCGACCTCGTCCAGGCGGATCGTCTCGGTGACGAACTTGCCCAGGTCCAGGCGGCCCTGGAGGTGCAGGTCGATCAGCATCGGGAAGTCCCGGGAGGGCAGGCAGTCGCCGTACCAGGAGGACTTGAGCGCCCCGCCGCGGCCGAAGACGTCCAGCAGCGGCAGTTCGAGCTTCATCTCCGGGGTGGGCACCCCGACCAGGACGACCGTGCCGGCCAGGTCACGGGCGTAGAACGCCTGCCGGTACGTCTCGGGCCGGCCGACCGCCTCGATGACCACGTCGGCGCCGAAGCCGCCGGTCAGCTCGCGGATCGCCTCGACGGGGTCGGTCTCCCGGGAGTTGACGGTGTGGGTGGCGCCCATCGTCCGGGCCGTCTCCAGCTTGCGGTCGTCGATGTCCACCGCGATCACCTTCGCCGCGCCCGCCAGGTACGACCCGGCGATCGCCGCGTCGCCGACGCCGCCGCAGCCGATCACGGCGACGGTGTCGCCCCGGCCCACCTGGCCGGTGTTGAGGGCGGCGCCGATGCCGGCCATCACCCCGCAGCCCAGCAGCCCGGCCACCTGCGGGGCGACCGCCGGGTCCACCTTGGTGCACTGCCCGGCCGCGACCAGGGTCTTCTCGGCGAAGGCGCCGATGCCCAGCGCCGGGGACAGCTCCTGCCCGGTGGCGGCCAGGGTCATCTTCTGCTCGGCGTTGTGGGTGTCGAAGCAGTACCAGGGCCGCCCGCGCAGACAGGCCCGGCACTTGCCGCAGACCGCGCGCCAGTTCAGGATCACGAAGTCGCCGGGGGCCACGTCGGTGACGCCCGCGCCCACCGACTCCACCACGCCCGCCGCCTCGTGGCCGAGCAGGAACGGGAAGTCGTCGCTGATGCCGCCCTGCTTGTAGTGCAGGTCGGTGTGGCAGACCCCGCACGCCTGGACGCGGACCACGGCCTCGCCCGGACCCGGATCGGGCACGACGATCGTCTCGATCCGCACCGGCTCGTCCTTGCCCGGTGCGATCACGCCGCGTACTTCCTGCGCCATGGTGCTGACCCTTTCCTCGGCCGCTGTCCGTCGTCGCTGCCGACCTTACGCGCAACCGATCGGCAAGGGATCGCCGACGTAGCCTGGGGCCCGTCCGCCGACCCGCGCGAAGGAGCGCCCGTGACCCTCACCGCCTCCGAGCCCGGCCCGCCGCCCTGGCGGCTGCTCCTGGGCTACGTACGGCCGCACCGCTGGACCCTGCTGGGCGGTGCCGTGCTGTCGCTGCTCACCGGGGCGACCGGGCTGCTGCTGCCGCTGGTGGCCCGGGGACTGATCGACGACCTGTCGCACGACCGGGCCATCGCCGGGGCGCTGCTGGCCATGACGGCCCTGGTCGTCGTCAACGCGGTGGTGGGCGCGCTCGGCGCCTACGTGCTGCGGCGCACCGCCGAGTCGGTGGTCCTGGGCGCGCGCCGCGCCCTGTCCTCGTATCTGCTGCGGCTGCGGATCGCGGCCGTGGACCGCACCGAGCCGGGCGATCTGATGGCCCGGATCACCTCCGACACCACCCTGCTGCGCACGGTCACCACCGAGTCCCTGGTCGGGTTCGCCACCGGCGGGCTCACCCTGGCGGCGACGGTCGTGATGATGGGCCTGGTCGACGCGGTGCTGCTCGGCGTCACCGTGCTGGTGATCGCGGGCGCGGGTGTGGTGATCGGGCTGATCGCGCCGCGCATCAACCGGGCGAGCAAGCGGGCCCAGCAGGCCGTCGGGGTGATGGGCGCGGCGCTGGAGCGGGTGCTCGGGGCGCTGCGCACGGTGAAGGCGTCGGGCGCCGAGCGCCGGGAGGAACGGGCGCTGCACGAGGCCGCCGAGGAGTCCTGGCGGCAGAGCCTGCGCGCCGCCAAGTGGTCGGCGGCGGCCGGCAACACCGCGGGCCTGGCCCTCCAGGTCGCCTTCATCACCGTGCTCGCCGTGGGCGGGGCGCGGGTGGCCACCGGAGCCATCGACATCGGCACGCTGGTCGCGTTCCTGCTGTACGTGTTCTTCCTGATCTCCCCGCTCCAGCAGGTGATCGGCGCGGTCACCCAGTACCAGACGGGCGCGGCGGCCCTGGTCCGCATCCAGGAGGCGCTGCGCCTGCCCGCCGAGCCGCCGGGGCGCGCCGCCCCGCTGCCCTCCCCCGGCGCCGGACCGGCCGCCGTCGCCTTCCGCGACGTGCGCTTCCGGTACGCCGGGGACCTGCCCTACGTCCACCACGGGGTGACGTTCTCGGTGCCCGCCCGGGGCATGACGGCGTTCGTCGGCCCGTCCGGCGCGGGCAAGACGACCGTGTTCTCCCTCATCGAACGGTTCTACGACCCCGAGTCCGGCGAGATAACCCTCGACGGACGGAACCTGGCCGACTGGGAGCTGCCGCTGCTGCGCGCCGCGATCGGTTACGTCGAGCAGGACGCGCCGGTGCTCTCCGGCTCGCTGCGCGACAACCTGCTGCTCGGCAACCCGGACGCCGACGAGGACGCGATCGCCCGGGTGGTGCGCACGACCCGGCTGGACGGGCTGGTGGCCCGGCTGCCGGACGGGCTGGGCACGCTGGTCGGGCACCGCGGCACCAAGCTGTCGGGCGGCGAGCGGCAGCGGGTGGCGATCGCCCGGGCCCTGCTGCGCCGCCCCCGGCTGCTGCTGCTGGACGAGGCCACCTCGCAACTGGACGCGGTGAACGAGGCGGCGCTGCGCGACACCGTCGCCGACGTGGCCCGCGCCACCACGGTGCTGGTGGTCGCGCACCGGCTGTCCACGGTGACGATGGCCGACCGGATCGTGGTGATGGACGCCGGGCGGGTCCGCGCGGTCGGCACCCACCGCGAACTGGTCGGCGCCGACCCGCTGTACGCGGAGCTGGCGGCCACCCAGTTCCTCGCGGCCGGCTCCCGGTCCTGACCCCGGCGCGGCGGGTCTAGCGGCGCGGCAGCCGGTGCAGTTCGACGTCGGCGAGCCGTCCGCCGGCGGCCGTCGCGGTCAGGTAGGTGCAGTACGGCTGGCGGCGGCGGTCGGTCGGTGAGCCGGGGTTGAGCAGCCGCAGGCCGCTGTCGGCGGTGGTGTCCCAGGGGATGTGGCTGTGCCCGAAGACCAGCACGTCCAGGTCGGGGAAGCGGGCCGCGCAGCGGGCCTCCCGGCCCTGGGCGGGGCCGGTCTCGTGGACCACGCCGAAGCGCAGGCCGCCGAGGTCCGCGTAGGCCACCTCCGGCAGCCTGGCCCGCAGCTCCGGCCCGTCGTTGTTGCCGTACACCGCGAGGAGCCGGCGGCTGCGGCGCTCCAGCAGGTCCAGGGTGGCCGCGTCCACCCAGTCCCCCGCGTGCAGGACGACATCGGCGCGGGGCAGCTCGGCCAGCAGCGGGGCGGGCAGCTCCCGGGCGCGCTTGGGCAGATGGGTGTCGGACATGATCAGCAGGCGCACCGGGCCAGCGTAACCGCGCGGGCCGGGGGCGGCCGGTCGGACGGCGGCCGGCTCACGGAAGGGTCTCGACACCGGCCCGGGGGCGGCGGCCCGCGGCGGTCGGGTTAGCATCGGGCCCACCTCGCGACACCAGCACGTGAACGGCAAGAGACCCAGGGGGGCCCAAGCCCGATGCCGGTCAAGGTCAGCGTCATCGTTCCCGTCTACAACCCCGGGACCTACATCGAGGACTGCATCGCCTCGCTCCAGCGGCAGTCGCTGCCTCCGGAGGAGTACGAGGTGGTCTTCGTCGACGACGGCTCCACCGACGCCACTCCGGCCCGACTCGACGCGCTCGCCGCCGAGGACCCCCGGATGCGGGTCATCCACCAGGAGAACTCCGGCTGGTCCGGCAAACCCCGTAACGTGGGCATCGCCGCCGCCCGGGGCGAGTACGTCATGTTCGTCGACAACGACGACTACCTGGGCGACGAAGCCCTGGAACGGATGTACGACTACGGGGTGGCCAACGGGGCGGATGTCGTGGTCGGCAAAATGGCCGGCAAGGGCCGCCCGGTGCCGGTGGAGCTGTTCCGCCGCAACCATCCGCGCGCCACCCTCGCCAACGCCCCGCTGATCGACAGCCTCACCCCGCACAAGATGGTCCGCCGGGAGTTCCTGGACCGGATCGGGCTGCGGTTCCCCGAGGGCCGGCGGCGCCTGGAGGACCACGTCTTCGTGACCGAGGCGTATCTGCGCGCCGAGAACATCTCGGTGCTCAGCGACTACGTCTGCTACTACCACGTCCGGCGGGACGACGCGTCCAACGCGGGCTTCCAGCGCTTCGACCCGGTCGGCTACTTCGCCAACCTGCGCGAGGCCCTGGACGTGGTGGAGAAGTACACCGAGCCGGGGGCGCTGCGCGACCGGCTGTTCCGGCGCTGGCTGCGCAACGAGATGGTCGAACGGCTGCGCGGCAAGCGGCTGCTGGCGCTGCCCGACGACTACCGCCGCGAACTCTTCCGGGAGATCCACCAGGTCGTCGTGGAGCGCTTCGGGCCCGGGGTGGCCGCCGCGCTCCAGCCCACCCAGCAGGTGGTCGCCGCGCTGACCGCCGCCGACCGGTACGAGGACGTCGTCGCGTTCGCCGAGTGGGAGGCGGCCATCGCGCCCCGCACCACCCCGGGGGCCGTGACCTGGCGGGACGGGACGCTGCGGATCGAGTTCACCGCCGAGTACGCCTCGGCCGGGCAGCCGATGACCTTCCCCGCCGACGCGGTCGCCACGCCCCTGGACGGGCCGCCGAAGGACGTCGCCGAGGCGATCGCCTGGGTGGGCGCGCAGACCGCCGCCCGGTTCCCGGCGGCCACCGCCGATCTGCTGCTGCGCGAACGCGCCAGCGCCGCCCAGCACTTCCAGCCCGTGGAGTTCACCCGCGAGGCGGTCCCGGCCGGGCAGGACGGGCGGGTGCGGCTGACGCTGCGCGCCACCGCCACCGTCGACCCGGGGACGCTGCCCGGCACCGGGGTGTGGGACGCGGTGGCCCGGATCAAGCTGGGCGGCTGGACCAAGGAGTGCCGGCTCGGCCCGGTGCCGCCCGCCGGCCGGCCGGAGCCGGTCGCCGGCGTGGTCGCCGGACGCGAGGTCCTGCCGTACTGGACCACCCCGCACCGCAACCTCTCGCTGGACCACGCCGCCTCCACCCGGCGCCTCGGGCTGCCCGGCGCCGACCTCTCCGTGACCGGCGACCGCTTCAGCGCCCGGCTCCCGCTGTACGTGCCCGGCGAGACCGCGGTGCTGCTGCGGCTCGCCTCGGCCGGCCGCACCCTCGACGTGCCCGCGACCCTGGCGCCGACGCCCGACCCGGCGCGGTCCGGGCTGACGGCCGTGCTGCCCGCCGCCGTACCGGCCGGCGGGGTATGGCGGACCGCCGTGTGCCTGGCCCCGGACGCCGCCCGGCCCCGCTTCCACGCGCTGCCGCAGTCGCTGCGCGGGACCGGCGACACGGTACGGGTGGGCCCCGGGCCCCGCCCCGGACCGGCCCTGCAACTGGCGCGCGGGGCCCGCCGGCTGCTCGGCGCCGTCGTCGCCAAGGCGGCCGCCCGGATCAGGAAAGTGAGGACGTGAGGGTGCGATCACTGGACATAGCCGGCTCCTGGGTACTGGAGCCGAAAATCTTCCCCGACCACCGGGGCAGCTTCCACGAGTGGTACCGGGGCCCCGAGTTCCGCGAGGCCACCGGCTACGACCTGAGCCTCGCGCAGGCCAACTGCTCGGTCTCCCGGCGGGGGGTGCTGCGCGGGGTGCACTTCTCCGACGTACCGCCCGGCCAGGCCAAGTACATCACCTGTGTGCGCGGCGCGGTCCTGGACGTGGTGGCCGACCTGCGCACCGGCTCCCCCACCTACGGGCAGTGGGAGGCGGTGCGCCTGGACGAGGAGAACCGGCACGCGGTGTTCCTCGCCGAGGGGCTCGGGCACGGCTTCATGGCGCTCACCGACGACGCGACGGTGGTGTACCTGTGCTCGACGGGGTACGCCCCCGGCCGTGAGCACGGGGTGCACCCCCTCGACCCGGACCTGGGCATCGACTGGCCCGGCGGCATCGAGCCGGTGCTGTCCGAGAAGGACGCCGCCGCGCCGTCGCTGGCCGAGGCCGAGCGGGCCGGGCTGCTGCCCTCGTACGCGGCCTGCACCGCCCACTACGACCGGCTGCGCGGCCGGTCGTAGCGGGCGGGCCGGGCGGCCGCTAGCGGCTGACGCCGACCTGCTCCAGGGAGCGGCGCAGCGGCTCCCAGCCCTTGGCGCGGCCCAGGCCGAGGTTGCGGGCCTTGACGAGCCGGCCCCAGAACCCCGCCTCCAGCAGGGCCTGGGGCGGCACCGCGCCGGTCCGCTCCAGGATGCTCTCGGGGACCTTCTGCGGGTCCTCGACCAGGTACTCGGCCATGATCTCGTCGTACTTGTCCTTGAGCACGGTGTTGCCCGGGTCGGCGCCGAAGACCACCAACTGGCCGGTGGGCTTGGTGTCGACCAGGACGGTGACCAGGTCGGGCCGGTACCGGTTCAGCACCTCGGTGACCTTGTAGACGTCGCCGGTCCAGGCGTCGGTGTGGCGGTCGCGGGCGGCCTCGTCGGTGTTGCGCGGCAGCATGTCGTCCAGGACGATCACGCTGGCCCAGTCGGAGTGCTTCTCCACGTTGATGAAGTCGCGCAGCGCGTACTCGAAGAGGTGCATGCCGTCGATGAAGGACAGGTCCAGCGTGGTGCGGCGCCAGTGGCCGACCGGGGAGCGGCCCCGGCGCAGGTTGCGCAGCGGGTGCCGGCCGCCCTTGAGGTGTCCCAGCGGGTTGTCCCGGGCGAAGAAGTCGTCGCTGGTGGCCTTCACCAGGTGGACGTCGCAGCGCAGTTCGGTGACGACCTTGAAGGCGGGGTCGATGGCGATGCTGGGCACCCTGGAGAGGGTCAGGCTGCGGCCGTCGTTGACGCCGATCTCCAGGTAGTTGCGGTTGGCGCTGACCTTGTGCAGTTCCCGCAGGAACTCATGGCGTTTCAACTGGACTCCTTGCGGATACGGGGAAGTGCCTCGTGCAGGGCGGAACGCCAGTCGCGGGGCGCGGGCAGGCCGGTGTGCTGCCAGCGGCCGTGGGCGAGGGCGCTGTATGCGGGGCGGGGCGCGGGCCGGGGGAAGGCCGCGCTGCCGGTGGGGCGCACCCGGTCCGGGTCGGCGCCGATCAGGGCGAAGACCTCCCGGGCCAGCCCGTACCAGGTGGTCTCGCCGGCGGCGGTGGCGTGGTAGACGCCGGTGGCGCCGCGGCCGACCAGCGGGCCGAGGTCGGCGAGCCGGGCGGCCACGTCGGCGCTCCAGGTGGGCTGGCCGCGCTGGTCGTCGACGACGTCGACGGTGTCGCGGCGGCCCTCCAGTTCGAGCATGGTGCGCACGAAGCTGCGGCCGTGGACGCCGTAGAGCCAGGCGGTGCGCACCACGGCGCTCGCGTCCGGCAGTTCCTCCAGGACGGCCCGCTCACCGGCGAGCTTGGTGCGGCCGTAGGCGGTGCGCGGGGCCGGGGGGTGGTCCTCCGGGTAGGGCCCGGCGTCGCGGTCGCCGGCGAAGACGTAGTCGGTGGAGACGTGCAGCAGCCGGGCGCCGTGCGCGGCGCAGGTGCGGGCGAGCAGCCGGGGGCCCTCGCCGTTGATCTCCAGGGCGCGGGCCTCGTCGGTCTCGGCGTCGTCGACAGCCGTGTACGCGGCGCAGTTGACCACCAGGTCGGGGCGGTGCCCGGCGAACGCGGCCTCCAGGGCGGCCGGTTCGGTGATGTCCAGGTCGGCGCGGCCGGCGGCGACCACGTCCTCGCCGCGCCGGGTCAGCTCCGCGACCATGTCCCGGCCGAGCATGCCGCCCGCGCCGGTGACCAGCCACCTCACGTCGGCTCCCCGGTGACGCGCCGCTTCAGCGGCTCCCACCAGGCGCGGTTGTCCCGGTACCAGGCGACGGTGTCGGCGAGGCCGGTGGCGAAGTCGCGCCGGGGGCGGTAGCCGAGTTCGTCGCGGGCCTTGGACCAGTCGACGGAGTAGCGCAGGTCGTGGCCCTTGCGGTCCTCGACGTGCTCGACCATGTCCCAGCCCGCGCCGCACGCCTCCAGCAGCAGCCCGGTCAGTTCCCGGTTGCTCAGCTCGGTGCCGCCGCCGATGTTGTAGACCTCGCCGGGGCGGCCCTGGGTGCGCACCAGGTCGATGCCGCGGCAGTGGTCCTCGACGTGCAGCCAGTCCCGGACGTTCAGACCCTCGCCGTAGATGGGGACCTTGCGGCCGTCGAGGAGGTTGGTGACGAACAGCGGGATGACCTTCTCGGGGAACTGGTGCGGGCCGTAGTTGTTGGAGCACCGGGTGACGCGGACGTCGAGGCCGTGGGTGCGGTGGTAGGCCAGCGCGAGCAGGTCGGAGGACGCCTTGGACGCCGAGTAGGGCGAGTTGGGCTGGAGCGGGTGGGTCTCGGGCCAGGAGCCGGAGTCGATGGAGCCGTACACCTCGTCGGTGGAGATGTGCACGAAGGTGCCCGTGCCGTGCCGCAGGGCGGCGTCCAGCAGGGTCTGGGTGCCGACCACGTTGGTGCGGACGAAGTCGGCGGCGCCCGCGATGGAGCGGTCCACGTGGGACTCGGCGGCGAAGTGCACCACCTGGTCGGCGCCGGCCATCAGCTTGTCGACGAGGTCGGCGTCGCATATGTCGCCCTGGACGAACTCCAGGCGCGGATGGTCGGGTTCGAGGTTGGTGCGGGTGCCGGCGTAGGTGAGCTTGTCCAGCACGGTGACGTGCGGCGCCCCGGCGGCGTCGTCGTCGAGCAGCATGCGGACGTAGCGGGAGCCGATGAACCCGGCGGCGCCGGTGACGAGGAGGTTCATGAGTGGATCTGCACCTTGCTGTGGTCTCCGAGGACGAGTCGGTGGGCGCTGGGCACACTGGGTGCCGGGGTCACTTCCACGTGCCGGCCGATCAGCGACGCCTCGATCCGGCCCACCCCGAGGATCGAGGAGTCGCGCAGCACGATGGAGAACTCCAGTTCGCTGTCGGTGATCCGGCAGTTCTCCGCGATGGAGGTGAAGGGTCCCACGTAGGAGTCGCTGACCACGGTGCCGGCGCCGATGACGACGGGTCCGACGACGCGGGAGCGCTCGATGCGGGCGCCCGGCTCCAGCACCACCCGGCCTATGCACTCGGAGGCGGAGTCCACCTCGCCGTCGATGCGGCGCTCCATGCCCTCCAGGACGGCCCGGTTCACCTCCAGCATGTCGCCGACGTTACCGGTGTCCTTCCAGTAGCCCTCGATGACCGTGCAGCGCACGTCGGCGCGGGCGTCGATGAGGTGCTGGATGGCATGGGTGATCTCCAGCTCCCCGCGCCAGGACGGCTCGATGGCGCGCACCGCCTCGTGGACGACGGGCGTGAACAGGTAGACGCCGACCAGCGCGAGGTCGCTCTTGGGGTGCCGGGGCTTCTCCTCCAGGCCGATCACCTGCCCCGAGGCGTCGAGTTCGGCGACACCGAAGGAGCGCGGGTCGGCGACCCGGGTCAGCAGGATCTGGGCGTCGGGCCGGTGCGCGCGGAACTCCTCGACGAGGCCGGTGATGCCGCCGACGATGAAGTTGTCCCCGAGGTACATGACGAAGTCGTCGTCGCCCAGGAACTCCCGGGCGATGAGCACCGCGTGGGCCAGCCCCAGGGGGCGCTCCTGCGGGATGTACGTGACCTTCAGACCGAAGCGCGAGCCGTCGCCGACCGCCTCCTCGATCTCCGCGGCGGTATCACCGACGATCATGCCGACCTCGGTGATCCCGGCCTCGGCCAGGGACTCCAGTCCGTAGAACAGGACAGCTTTGTTGGCGACGGGGACGAGCTGCTTGGCCGAGGTGTGTGTGATGGGCCTCAGCCGGGTGCCCGCGCCGCCGGACAGCACCAGTGCCTTCATCTGGTTCACCCTACTGTCGATACGGGTGAACGGAACGTTAGTTGATGCGCCTGGGCAGCACGACAGCGAGGCCGCGATCGTTGCCGCACCGTGGCGGCGGGAACGAACCGGGTGCTCCGGGACGGACCCGGCCGAACCGCCCTCAGGTGCCGGGTCCGGCCACGCCGATCTCGCACCACACCTGCTTGCCGCCGCTGACCGGCAGGGTGCCCCAGGCCGCCGACAGCGCCTCGACCAGGAGGATGCCCCGGCCGCCGGTGGCCTCCCAGCCGATGCTGGTGGGCTTGACCGGGGTCCGCGGCGAGGCGTCGGCGACCGCGATCCGCAGCGTGCCGCCGACCAGGGTGAGGTCGAGCCGGACCGACCCGTCGGTGTGCACCAGGGCGTTGGTGACCAGCTCGGAGACGACCAGCAGCACGGCGTCGGCGCCGTCGGCCGGCACGCCCCAGGAGCGCAGGGTGCGCCCGGTGAAGCGGCGGGCGTGCCGCACCGCCTCGGGGAGCCGCCACACCGTCCAGCTCTCGCGCAGCGGGCGCAGCGCCATGCCGTCGTAGCGGACCAGCAGCAGAGCGACGTCGTCGCTGCGGCGGGCCCGGCCGAGCAGCGCGTCGGCGACCGGGCCGAGGCGGGCGGGGTCGGCGCCGGCCAGGGCGTGCGCGAAGCGGGCCATGCCCTGGTCGATGTCGGCGCCGGGGGACTCCACCAGGCCGTCCGTGGTGAGCGCGAGCAGAGTGCCGGGCGTCAGGCGCAGCGGGCTCATCGGGAACTCGGCCTGGGCGGCCACGCCCAGCGGGGGACCGCCCTCCGCCTCGGCGATCTCCGTGTGCCCGTCCGGCCGGCGCAGCACCGGCGGCAGGTGTCCGGCCCGGACGCACCAGGCGGACCCCTCCTCCAGGCCCAGGTCGACGTAGGCACAGGTGGCGAAGAGGTCGCCGCCCAGGTCGGCGAGGAGCCGGTTGGCGCGGGAGACCACCACGTCGGGCGGGTGGCCCTCGACGGCGTAGGCGCGCAGGGCGGTGCGCATCTGCCCCATGAGGGTGGCGGCGGCGGCGCTGTGGCCCTGGACGTCGCCGATGACGAGGGCGACGTGGTGGTCGGGCAGCGGGATCACGTCGTACCAGTCGCCGCCCAGCTCCAGCCCGGCCGTGCTGGGCAGGTACCGGGCGACGGCGACCGCGCCCGGGAGGCGGGGCAGGCGGCGGGGCAGGAGCTGGCGCTGGAGCATGCCGACCAGTTCGTGCTCGGCGTCGAAGGCGTGGGCCCGGGTCAGGGCCTGCCCGGCCAGTCCGGCGAAGGCGGTGAGCAGGGCGCGTTCGTCGGCGCTGACCTGGTGCGGGGCGTCCCAGCCGATCAGACAGACCCCGGCGGTCCGGTCGCCGGCGGGCAGCGGCAGCGCGGCGAGCCCGCCGGGGCCGACCTCGGCGAGGGCGGGTCCGGGGGCGGTGGAGCCGGGCGGCCAGATCCGGGGGCGGCCCCCGCGCAGCACCGCGGCCAGGGCCGGCATGTCGCGCAGGGGCGCGTCGGGCCACTCGGTGCGCCACCGTGAGCGCCACACCTCGGGCCATGCCTCGGGTTCGGGCGGGTCGAGGACGGTGACGACGAGCCGGTCGTTCTCCAGTCCGGCCAGCGCGATCCGGTCGGCGCGCAACGGGCGGCGCAGGGCGGCGACCACGGCCCGGCCGACGTCGCGGACCGTGCCGGCGGTGGCCAGCGCGGCGGCCAGGCGCTGCACCCGGGCCACGTCGGTGACGTCGGAGCGCAGGGCGGAGGCGTCGGCGACGGTGCCGGCCAGGCGGGCGGGCCGGCCCTCGCCGCCGGGCAGCAGCCGTCCGCGCAGCTTCAGCCACCTCGGCGGACCGCCGGGCCGCAGCACCCGGAACTCCAGCTCGCGGTCGCCGGGGGACATGCGGTCGGCCTCCACCACGGACATCAGCGCGGGCAGGTCCTCGGGCACGGTCAGCCCGAGCAGCGTCTCGACCCTGCCGTCGAAGGCGTCCGGGCCGAGGCCGAACAGGGCGAGCACGTCGTCGCCGACCCGGACCCGGCCGGTGTCCATGGCGAGGCTGAACGCCCCCGGCGGCAGGTCGCCGCCGTCCGCGGCCCGGACCGGGGCGGTGCCGGCGACGGCCTCGGCGATCAGCTCCAGGCAGGCCCGGTCCTCGGCGTCGAAGCCGTCCGGGTGTTCGGTGACGGCGAGCAGGCAGCCGCCGCCCCCGCCGGGCAGCGGCAGCGCGGCGAGGGCGCGGCCGCCGGGGCGCGCCCGGCGGGCGGCGGCCCGGCCGCCCGGTTCCGCCGGGCCCGGCCACACCGGGCGCCGGGCGCGGTGGGCGGCGGCGACCGGGGAAGCACCGGACGCGCGGTAGACGTCCCGGACGCCGTACAGGCTGCCGGGCACCCCGGCGGACTCGGTCAGGCAGAGCAGGTCGGCGTCCTGGCCGGGGGTGTAGACGGCGGCGAAGGCGGCACCGGCGAAGACGAGGGCCTGTTCGAGGGTGCGGCGCAGCCGGTCGGCCGCGTCCGGACCGGACGCGAGGGCCCGCAGGGCGCTCGCGGCGCGCGGGGTTCTCGTTCCGCGTTCCACCGCACCCTCACTGCTCACGCCGCCATTACAGCGCGTACCGGACACCCGCGCAGCCCCTGCGGACGGTCCGGGGCGGGCCCGCGCCGGGGGTGCCGGGTCGGTGCTCGCCGTGCGCGACCGGCCGCCAGGGGGGAGATTTGATTACCGGGGTCCGCCCGCGCGCCCGTGCGAGGAGGTGGTCGGCGTGTCCGACGGTCGGTCGTCCTCGCCGCGCCCGCCACCGGACGGCCGGTCGCGGGCCGGCCCGCCGGTGCTGTCGCTGGCGCTGGCCGCGATGCTGGAGGAGTTCCACGCGCACTCCGGCGCGGTGTACCTGCTGGCCGCGGACCCGCCGGTGCTGGAGATGGCGGTGATGGCGGGGCTGCCCCGGGCCTTCGCCGCGCCCTGGGAGCGGATCACGCTCGGCGCCCGGGTGCCGGTCGTCGACGCGGTGCAACTGCGGCGGTTGATCTGGGTCGGCGGCGAGGAGGAGATGGCCCGCCGCTATCCGCGGGTCGCCGTGGTCATCCCCTATCCGTTCGCGATGGCCGCGCTGCCGGTGGCCACGGAGAGCGCCGTGTACGGCGCGGTCTTCCTCACCTGGCCGGGCACGCACCCCCCGGAGCTGTCCGACCGGCAGCGGGAGCGGCTGATGGCGGCCTGCCACGAGCTGGCGCTGAAGCTGGAGCGGGCCGCCGGGGCCGGCCGGCCCGTCCGCCCCGAACCCGATCTGCCGGCCGCCCCGACGGTGGGCGGCGCGGCCGGCACGCTCGGCGCGGTGGAGGCGGCGCGGATGGCGGCCCGGCTGCCGTACGGGCTGTGCTCGCTGGACCTGGACGGAAGGGTCGGCTTCGCCAACCCGGCGGCGGCCGAGCTGCTCGGCGTCCCCGCCGACCGGCTGATCGGCGTCCCGCTGTGGTCGGCGGTGCCCTGGCTGGACGACCCCGTCTACGAGGACCGCTACCGGGCCGCGCTGCTCAGCCAGCACACCACGTCGTTCACGGCGCTGCGGCCGCCCGGCGAGTGGCTGTCCTTCCGGCTGTACCCGAGCCGGACCGGGCTGAGCGTGCGGATCAGCCGGGCCCGGGGCGTGTCGCGGCCCGGCCGGTCGGCACCGGCCCCGGCCGAGACGCCGTCCCGGCTGGTCAGCGTCTCGAAGGTGGTGAGCCTGACCGGGGCGCTGGCCGAGGCGGCGGACGTACGGGACGTGATGCAACTGATCGCCGACGAGATCGCGCCGACCGTGGGCAGCCGGGCCTTCGCCCTCCTGGGCTCGCGGGCCGGGCGGATGTACGTCATCGGGCACCGGGGCTATCCGGAGCCGCGGGTCGTGGAGGGCTTCGACGGGATGCCGCTGACCGAGCCGACGCCCGGCGCGCAGGTGCTGCGGACCGGTGTGCCCGGGTTCTTCGAGTCCTGGGAGGAGCTGCGGCGCCTGTACCCGACGCGGCGCTCCTCGCCGGACGGCTTCGCGGCCTGGGCGTTCCTGCCGCTGATCGCCTCGGGACGGCCGGTGGGCACCTGCGTCCTCGCCTACGACGCGCCGCACCGCTTCACCACCGACGAGCGGGCGGTGCTGATCAGCATGGCCGGGCTGGTCGCGCAGGCCCTGGACCGGGCCCTGCTGTACGACGCCAAGCAGCGGCTGGCGCACGGGCTCCAGGAGGCGCTGCTGCCGCGTTCGCTGCCGGTGGTGCCCGGCATCGAGGCGGCGGCCCGCTATCTGCCGGCCACCCGGGGCATGGACATCGGCGGCGACTTCTACGACCTGGTGCCGGCCGGGGGCACCGCGGCGGCCGTCATCGGGGACGTCCAGGGGCACAACGTGACGGCGGCCGGGCTGATGGGCCAGGTCCGCACCGCCGTCCGCGCCTGCACGGCGCTCGGCCAGGAACCCGAGGAGGTCATGCGCAGCACCAACCGGCTGCTGATCGACCTGGGCACCGAGCTGTTCGTGAGCTGTCTGTACCTGCGCCTCGACCCGGGGCGGGGACGGGCGGTGCTGGCCCGCGCCGGGCACCCGCCGCCGCTGCTGCGCGGGCCCGACGGCCGGGTCCGGGTGCCCGACGTGGCCGGGGGCCCGCTGCTGGGCATCGACGGCGCGGCCCGCTATCCGTGCACGGAGCTGGACCTCGCCCCCGGCGCCCTGCTCGTCCTCTACACCGACGGCCTGGTGGAGTCCCCGGGCACCGACTTCGACGACTCCCTGGCCGAACTCGGCGACCGGCTCACCGAGGCGGGCGACCTGCCCCTGCCGGAACTGGCCGACCGCCTGGTACGGGACGAGGCGGACGCGGAGGAACGCCCCGACGACATCGCGCTGCTGCTGCTGCGGACGCGGAGGGAGTGAGCCGCGGCGGTACGGCGGTCAGTACGCCGGTACGGCGGTGGAGTCGCCGTCCCCCTCCCCGGCCCCGGTCGCGTCGCCCAGCGTCGCCCCCACCGCCTCCAGCGCCGTGGTGACCGGCTGGAAGAAGGTCTCGCCGCCCACCGTGCAGTCGCCGCTGCCGCCGGAGGTGAGTCCGAGCGCGAGGCCGTCCTCGGTGAACAACGGGCCGCCGCTGTCCCCGGGTTCGGCGCACACGTCGGTCTGGACGAGGCCGGTGACCGTGCCCTCGGGGTAGTTCACCGTGGCGTCCAGGCCCAGGACCTGGCCGTCGGCCGTCCCGGTGGTGCTGCCCGTCCTCAGGACGCGCTGGCCGACGGTCGCCTCGGCGGCCGCGGCGATCGGGACGCTCCGGCCGCCGGCGTTCACCTCGCTCGGCGCCTCGGTGGCCGGGTCGTCGTACCGGACGAGGGAGAAGTCACCCGCGCCGGGGAAGACCGCCCGGTCGACGGTGGCGACCGGCGCCCCGTCCTGCGCGTCGGACCACTGGGCGGCGGCGACCCCGCAGTGCCCGGCGGTGAGGAAGGCGGGCGAGCCGTCGGCGGCGGTGACGTTGAAGCCGAGCGAACAGCGGGCGCCGCCGCCGAAGATCGCGTCACCGCCCGAGGCGAACGTCGTGAAGGTGCTGGCGGACTTCCTCAGGGTCGCCATGCCGGAGCCGAGTTCCCGGACGGTGGACTCCAGTTGGTCCCAGTCCCGGCCGGTGACGGTGCTGTCGGCGGTGACGACGAGCCGGTTGGTGCGGGGGTCGATCGCCCAGGCGGTGCCCGGGACGGCGGCCCGGGAGCTCAGGGTGCGGGCGCCCGCGGTCAGTTCGGGGACGCTGTTGCCGACCTCGCGGACGGCCGCGCCCGCCCGCTGGGCCGCCGCGACCGCCTCGCCGCCGCCGTCCGCCACGACGTTGACGACGAGCCGGCGCTCACCGGCGTCGTAGTAGGAGCCGGCGAAGGAGTCGCCGAGCGTGGCGGCGAGCCGGGCGGCGAGGTCCGAGGCGTCGGCCGCCCGCAGGGTGCGGGGCGCGGCGTCCCGCGCCGAACCGTCCGGCGAGGCACTGGCGTGCGGCAGCAGGACGGCCGCCGCGCCGAGCGCCATGACGCCGCCCGCCGCCATCACGGCCCTGCGCTTCAGGATGCGCTGGTGACTCAACCTTCTCGACCTCCTGGGAAACGGGGCGCCTGGACGGCAGGTGGTACGCGCCGCCCGGCGCCGCCGTTCAGACCGTCCTCGCTCCGGGCGCATCCGAGCGGCCCGGGGCGTTGCCCCCGGGCTGAGTGGGTACCTGCGCCTGCATGCGGATCAGCGTGGTGGACGTGGGCTCGAAGACGGTACGGCTGGTGGTGGCGGACGCCGAGGGCGGCGTCCCGCTGCCGGTGCACACCGCCAAGTGGCGGCTGCGCCTGTCCGAGGAGGTCAGACCCGGGGGCCCGATCCCCGAGGAGGCGGTCGAACGACTGGCCGGGGCAGTCGCGGAGGCGAGCCGGACGGCGGCCCGCTGGGGCGCGGCCGGCCCGCTGGCCTTCGCGACCGCCGTGGTACGGGCCGCCCCCAACCGGCGTGCGGTGCTGGACACCGTCCGGGCCCGCACCGGCGTGCCGCTGTGCACCCTGCCGGGCGAGGTGGAGGCCGAGCTGACCTTCCTGGGCGCCCGGCGCTGGATGGGCTGGCGGTCGGGTCCGCTGGCGCTGCTGGACATCGGCGGCGGCTCGCTGGAGGTCGCCTTCGGCCGGGGCCGACTGCCCGACTTCGTGGCCTCGCTGCCGCTGGGCGCGGGACGGCTCACCCACGAGTTCTTCGACGGCGGGGCGGACCCGCCGCCCCCGGAGCAGGTCAAGGCGCTGCGCCGCAGGGTCCGCCACCAGCTCCGGGACGTGGCGGCCCGGATCCGCTGGGAGGGCCCCCGCACCGCCGTGGGCACCTCCCGTACCTTCCAGCAGCTCGGCAGGTTGTGCGGGGCCGCGCCGGGACGCCACGGCCCGTTCGTGGACCGCCGGTTGCACTGCGACGACCTGCGGACCGCGATCGGCCGGCTGGCCGCCCTGCCCGCCGCCGAGCGGGCCGCGCTGCCCGGCATCTCCGCGCCCCGGGCCGCGCAGAGCCTGGCCGGCGCGGTGGTGGCGCACACGGCGATGAAGCTGACCGGCCTGGACGCGGTGACCATCTGCCCCTGGGCGATCCGCGAGGGCATCCTGCTGCGCCACATCGAGGACGGCCCGTCCTGGTGGGCGGAGGTGATCCGGGGCAGCGACGAGTCGGACCCCCCGCAACCGGTGCCGCTGCGCGTCGCGGGCAGCCCGCGCTGAACCGGCCGGCAGCGGCACCCCGGCCCCCTACCGCCACCACGCCGAGCCCGCCGAGCAGCGGCACGGCACGCACCATGAGCACCGAACCGACGAACGAGAGAGAGGGGACGTCCATGTCCGGCAACGACAACGGCGCCCGGCCCGACGAGCACGCCCGGAAGCCGCCGCAGACGGCCATCGAGGAGGTCATCCGCGAGGTCGAGGAGGCCGAGACCCGCGACCCCGAGGACCCGCGCGAGCGCCGGCACCGCGGCGAGGCCGGCGACGCCACCTCCCCCAACACCGGCGCCCAGGAGCAGTCCCACCACGACTGACCCCCGGCGCCGACGAGGCCCCCGGCGCCCCGGGCGTGCCGTGGATCACGGGCGTGCGTTCATCGCGCCCGGGTACCCGGGGGACCATGGAGTACGACCGCGAAGGACCATCTCTGCCGTCCGCCCGGGGCCCCCTCTCCGCGGCCGTCCGGGACCATCTGCGGGGCACCGGGCCGCTGCCCGCCCCCGAGGCCGTGGCCGCCGCCGACCCGTACGGCGACGACCTGCAGCTCGCCCTGTACCAGTGCTACGAGCTGCACTACCGGGGCTTCGCCGGGGTCTGCCCCGACCTGGAGTGGGACCCGGAGCTGCTGCGCGTCCGGGGGGCGCTGGAGCGCGTCTTCCTGGCCGCCCTGCGCGAGGACACGCCCGTGCACGACAGCGTCGACGAGGCGGTCGGCGATCTGCTGGTGGAGCCCGTGGACGGCAACGGCGTCAGCCACTTCCTGCGGGACAAGGGCGAGCTGTGGCACCTGCGCGAGTACGCCGCCCAGCGTTCGCTGTACCACCTGAAGGAGGCCGACCCGCACGCCTGGGTGCTGCCCCGGCTCTGGGGCCGGGCCAAGGCGGGGATGGCCGCGGTGGAGTTCGACGAGTACGGCGGCGGCCGCGCCGACCGGGTGCACGCCCGGCTCTTCGCCGACCTGATGACCGACCTGGGCCTGGACACGGCGTACGGGCGCTATCTGGACGCGGCCTGCGCGGAGCTGCTGGCCACGGTGAACCTGATGTCCCTGTTCGGGCTGCACCGCTCGCTGCGCGGCGCCCTGGTGGGGCACTTCGCGGCGGTCGAGATCACCTCCTCCCCCGGCTCCCGGCGGCTCGCCGAGGCGATGCGCCGCACCGGCGCGGGACCCGCCGCCGAGTTCTTCTACGACGAGCACGTCGAGGCCGACGCGGTGCACGAGCAGGTGGTCCGCCACGAGGTGATCGGCGGTCTGCTGGAGGAGGAGCCGGAGCTGGCGCCGGACGTGGTGCTGGGCATCGACGCCACCGGCCTGGTCGAGGACCGGCTGGCCGCCCGGCTGCTCTCCGACTGGCGGGCGGGGCGGTCCTCGCTGCGCGTACCGCTTCCCTCCGGGATCTCCCATACTTCCTGATCGCCGGGGTACCCGAGGCGCGTGAGCCCCTTGGTGCTGCCGGGTGTGTACGCCCCGCAAGAAGACACGGCGCTGCTGGCCGACGCCCTCGCCGACGAGGCACTGCCCGTCGCCGCGGCCGTCCTGGACGTGGGAACCGGTACCGGTGCGCTGGCCCTGGAGGCCGCGCGGCGCGGAGCCCGGGTGACCGCGGTGGACGTGTCGTGGCGGGCGGTGTGCACGGCCCGGCTGAACGCCGCGCGTGCCGGACTGCCGCTGCGCGTCCGGCACGGCAACCTGTTCACGCCCGTCCTGGGCGAGACCTTCGACCTGGTCCTGACCAATCCGCCCTACGTCCCCTCCCCGCACGGCGGCCGCCGTCCGCGCGGCGCGGCGCGGGCCTGGGACGCGGGCCACGACGGCCGGCTGCTGCTCGACCGGATCTGCCGGCAGGCGCCCGGCCTGCTGCGGCCCGGTGGTGTGCTGCTGCTGGTGCAGTCGGCGCTGAGCGACCCCGGCTCGACCGTCGGGCAACTGCGCGAGGCCGGGCTGAAGGCCGCGGTGACCCGGCGGCAGCGGATCGCCTTCGGTCCGGTGGTGCGCGGCCGGGAGGGCTGGCTGCGCCACCGGGGGCTGCTGTCCGCCACCGACAACGAGGAGGAGCTGGTGGTCGTCCGTGCCGAACGCCCCGTCTGACGAGCCCCGCCGGATCACCGTCCGGCGCCGGGGACCGATGCTGGTGGAGGGCCCGGTGGAGATCGAGCTGGAGGACGGCTCGACGGTCTCCTCCGACCGCTTCCGGGTCGCCCTGTGCACCTGCCGGCGCAGCCGCCGCTACCCCTGGTGCGACACCAGCCACCGCGCCCGGTCCCGCGAGTGACCCTCGCGGGCGGCGGACGGCCCCACTTCCGTCCGCCGCCTTTCGCGCTCGTTCTCCCCAGCAACGAGCGACGCGCCCGAGTCTGCCGATCCCGGCGCCGGAACTCATCTCGCCCCGGCGCGTTTCAGTAACTTTGAGTGTTGAAAGAGTGGCGAGAAGTTACGGACTTTGAACGTTTCAATGCCGGATCGCGGCCCTTCGTGATCGCTCGCGGGTCACACTGGCGTGATCATCACGTTCCGCAAAAGGCCGGAACCCACCCCGTGCCCCGCCTTCCTACCGGCGAGTATCGTCACCGGCGCGACGACGAGAGGCGGACGTGCGGATGGCGAAGCACTGGGCGGACTTCCAGTACGAGATCTACCTGAACGGCATGACCGGGGCCGTGCCCCGGCTGCCCACCGACCTGACCGCCCTGGAGGCGCTCACCGAGCGGCGCCTCGGCCCCGGCCCCGTCGGCTACGTGGCGGGCAGCGCGGGCGACGGCAGCACCGCCCGCGCCAACCGGGCGGCCCTCGCCCGGCACCGGATCGTGCCCCGGATGCTGCGGGACGTGCGCGAGCGGGACCTGTCGGTGGACGTGCTGGGCCGGTCGCTGCCCGCGCCGGTGGCGCTGGCGCCGGTCGGGGTGCTGTCGATCATGCACCCGGAGGCCGAGCCGGCCGCCGCGCGGGCCGCCGCCGCGCAGGGCGTGCCGTTCGTGCTGTCGTCGGCGTCCAGCACGCCGATGGAGCGGGTGGCGGAGGCGATGGGCGACGCCGAGCGCTGGTTCCAGCTCTACTGGCCCAAGGACCGGGAGGTGGCCCGCAGCTTCCTGCGGCGGGCCGAGGCGGCCGGGTTCACGGCGCTGTTCGTCACGCTGGACACCCCGCTGCTGTCCTGGCGCCCGCGCGACCTGGACCAGGCGTACCTGCCGTTCCTGCGCGGGGTGGGCACCGCCAACTACTTCTCCGACCCGGCGTTCCGGGCCGGGCTCGCCAAGCCGGTGCACGAGGACCTCGACGCCGCGGTGATGCACTTCGTGGGCATGTTCTCCGACCCCGGCAAGAGCTGGCCGGACCTGGCGTTCCTGCGGGAGAACTGGGACGGCCCGATCGTGCTGAAGGGCATCCTGCACCCGGACGACGCCCGGCTCGCCGCGGACGCCGGGATGGACGGGGTGGTGGTGTCCAACCACGGCGGCCGGCAGGTGGCCGGCGCGGTCGCCGCCGCCGACGCGCTGCCCCGGGTCGCCGAGGCGGTCGGCGACCGGCTCACCGTCCTGTTCGACAGCGGGATCCGCACCGGCGACGACGTGTTCAAGGCCCTGGCGCTGGGCGCCCGCGCGGTGCTGCTCGGGCGGCCGTACGTCTACGGGCTGGGCCTGGACGGACAGGCGGGCGTCGAGCACGTCGTACGGTGCCTGCTGGCCGAACTCGACCTGACCCTCGCCCTGTCCGGGCACACCGGCCCGTCGACCCCGGGGCCCGCCGACCTCGTGACGGACGGGGCCTGACCCCGGGCCGGGCGGCCGGTACCGGTCGGCGGGCGGCACCGCCCGCGCGGGTCAGCCCGGGTGCCCCGCGCCCGCCCGGCGCACGGGCCGCGCGGCCCGCGTCCCGGTGCCCGCCATCGACAGCGAACCGGAGGCCGCCGGCGCCGGATCGGTGGTCCAGCGCTGGGCGGCCGAGCCGTCCCGCACCCGGACCACCACGTCGGCGTCCGGGTCGCCGGTGGCCGGGGCGAGGGCGAGCCGCGGGTCCCAGCGGGGCACGAGTTCCTCCCGGGCGGTCAGCGCGTACCGCACGTCGGCGCCCCGGCCGGTGCCCTCCCCCGCGCAGGTGCCCAGCACGACGACCCCGGCGTCGGCCCGGGAGTCCAGGCAGAGCCCGGGGTCGGCCACCGACCGCAGCAGCCCGTCGTCCTCCCGGATCCACTGCTGGGTGAGCTCCGCCGAGCACCCCGCCAGCCTCGCCCCCGCCCCGGCCCGGGGCGCGCCCCGCACGTCCAGGCAGAGCCCGGCGGCGGCGTTGCGCACCCGGGTCTGCCCCGGCGCGGCGGGCAGTCCGGCCGGTCCGGTCGGGGCCGGCGCGGCGGCCCCCGGCGAGCCACCGGCGCGGTCGGCGGCGCCGGTGGAGGCGGTGGGGTCGGCGCGGCCCCCGTCGTAGGACCAGACGCCGATGACCAGGGCGGTCACCAGCACGCCCGCCGAGGCGGCGCCGACCCCGCGGAGCACCGAGCGGGCCGAGCGCGCCCCGCCGGGGGCACGCCGGGCGGGGACCGGGACGCGGGCCAGCAGGCCGGGGCGCCCGCCCCGGTGCCGGGCGGCGCCGGGGCGGGCGGCGCGGCCGGGCCGGGAGTCGAGGTAGCGGCGGGCGCCCCAGCCGAGCACGGCCTCGGCGAGCAGGGTGCCGAGCCCGCCGCCGAAGTGGCCGAGCTGCTCGGCCGCGTTCCGGCAGTGCCGGCAGTGCGCCAGGTGGTCCTGGACATCGGGGAGCAGGGGGCCGCCCCGGCGGATCTGGACGTCGAGGAGCCGGTTGTAGAAGCGGCAGTCGCCGCCGGGCGCGAGGTGCAGATGGGCGTGGACGCAGCCCTCGCGGAACGTCTCCCGGGCCTGGGCGAGGGTCGCGGCGGCGGTCTCGGGGTCCAGGCCGAGCAGCTCGGCGGGGACGTGGAGGGGTTCGGCCTCGACCTCGGTGTGCCAGAGCAGGCAGCGGGCGGGGCCGGGCAGCGCGGCGAAGGCGCGGGCGGCCAGCGCGCGGTTGTCGGGTATCAGGGACCCGGCCGCGCGCATCCCGCGTCCGCCCGCGGGCCGGAGCAACTGCGGCAGGGCGCCGGTGATCCGCTCGTCGGCGGCCCACTGCCGGACCGTGTCGCGGACGGCGACCAGCAGCCGGGGCCGCAGGGCGGCGGCCGGTTCGCCCTCGGCGAGCCGGTCCAGCACCCGGCGGAAGGCGGCGGCGGTGACCATCGCGGCGGTCTCGGAGGCGGTGGCCAGGCAGACGGCCGCGTAGTCGTGGGCCGGCCGCCAGTGCCGCGCGGTGAGCAGCGCCACGGCGTGGGCGGCCTCGCTCTCCGGGTGGCCGCGGAGCCGGCCGGCCAGGGAATCGTCGGACTCCCCGGGGTCCCCGCCGGGCGGGGGGTCGAGCGGACGAGGGGGGTGGGGGGTGGGCACTGGGTCGGGTTCCTTCCCACGCGCACGGCAGTCGGGATCGCTGGCCGCCCGGGAAGCGGACCCGGTTCCTCAAGGCGCGTGCGACACCCGGCCGCCACCCCCCGCGCGGGGGCATCACTCTGGCACGAACCGCGGATGGTCAACAAGCGTTCTCGAAGACATCCGCCTACTGACGGAACGTCTGACACCGGCCGTTGCGGCGGCGCCCGCCGACCCGGTGTCAGATCTGCCAGGACCGCAGCCGGTCGGCCGCCCGGTAGACGTCGGCCGCGCCGGACATCAGGTCGCGGGCGAGCCCGGCCAGCGCGCCGCGCGGCGGGTCGACGGCGGCGCCGCAGACGGACAGGTAGGCGACGGCGGTCGCGCAGGCGAACCGGGCGTTGGCCGACGGCAGCGGCTTGAGCACGGCGAGGGTGTGCAGCAGGGCGGCGGCCCGCCAGGCGGGGTCGGCGGCCACGCCGGGGCGGGGCGGGTCGACGCGGTGCCGGGCGACGGCGGCGACCAGCGCGGAGAGGTCGCCGACCGCGGGCCGGCCGGGCAGCACGTCCTCGTAGCGCTGGAGCAGCCAGGGCACGTCGATGTGGATGACCGCCGCCATGGGTCAGGCGGCCCGGCCCTCGTCCGGGGCGGGCGGCTCGTCGTCGGGGAAGGCCGCGGCGAACTCCCCGGCGTGGTCCTGGAAGAAGCGGCGGAACGCCTCGGCGCCCTCCTGCAGCGCCCGGTGCCGCGCGATGTCGGCGGCGGCGGCCTGCCGGACCAGGGCCTTCATCGACGTACCGCGTTCCTTGGCGATCTGGCGCAGGTCGTCGAGTTCGCGGTCGCTGAACTCCACGTTCAGGGCTGGCATGCCTCCCACGGTACCGCTCGGGTACTGACCCGTAAATAGCCGCAGGTCAGGTCGGTTACCGAGGGGTACCGGGGAGGCGTGGCCGGAAGGGGGGTCAGCCCTGGTCGGCGACGAAGGCGGCCATCCGGGCCAGGGCCGCGTTCCAGTTGATGGCCGTCTCGTTGGTCGACCAGGACTGGATGTCGTCGATGTAGCAGAACTGCCCGACGCAGCCCTGGAGCTTCGCCTGCGCGACGGGGTCCTGGATGCTGGAGTTCGGTCCGCCGGACAGGGTGCCGGCCGGCGGGTTGGGCAGCGAGGGTTCGAGCTGGTGGGCGTACCAGCGGCTGTGCTGGTTGTGGGCGTTGACCTCGCCGTAGCCGGTGACGTAGGAGATGTTCAGGGCGTTGCGGCCCAGGACGTAGTCCATGCTCTGGACGGCTCCGTCACGGTACTTGGCGCCGCCGGTGATGTCGTAGGCGGTGGCGAGGACGACCGCGTTGTTGAGGACCTGGTGGCTGGACCCCCAGTCGTAGACGTTGTTCGCGGGGGCGTACGGCATCCCGTACGGGTGGTCCTTGAGGGTGGCCAGGTAGCGGTCGGCGCCCCGGACGACGGAGCGGCGCACCTGGTCGCGGCCGGGCAGCCTGCTGGGCACGGTGGCGAGGTCGAGGCGGGCCGCGGCGGCGGTGCGGCCCCAGTCGAAGCCGGTCGGGCCGAAGATGTCGGCGGTGTGCACCGGGGAGGCCAGCACCTGGTCGCGGAAGCCCTTCTCACCGGTGGTCAGGTACAGCTCGGCGGCGGCCCAGTAGAATTCGTCCTCAAGGTCCCGGTCGGGGTAGGCGCCGCCGCCGACGCCGTCGTTCTCGTCGGCGTAGACGTCGGGGTGGGCGAGCGCCGCCGCCCAGGCGGTGCGCGCGGCGGCCAGGGCCCGCGCGGCGAACGCCCGGTCGTAGGGCTTGTAGAGCCGGGCCGCCTGGGCCGCGGCGGCGGCCAGGTTGAGGGTGGCGGCGGTGGTCGGCGGGTGCAGTTCGCGCTTCTGCGGGTCGTCGCTGGGCAGCAGCGGCAGCCCGGTCCAGTTCTCGTCGTGCAGCTTGTGGTGGGCCATGCCGGCCAGCGGCTGCCCGGCGGGCACCTGCATCTTCAGCAGGAACTCCAGTTCCCAGCGCACCTCGTCGAGCAGGTCGGGCACCTTGTTGCCGCTCTCGGGTATGGCGAGCGTGCCGTCGCGGAAGGCGGCGGGGGTGCCGGTGCGGGCGTGCAGGGCGCGTTCGTAGGTGCTCAGCAGCTCCCACACGGAGATGCCGCCGTTGACGACGTACTTGCCGTGGTCGCCGGCGTCGTACCAGCCGCCGGCGGCGTTCAGCCGGTAGTCGCAGACGCCGGGCTGGCAGGGCACGTCGGTGTCGCCCTGGTTGGGCGCGACGCCCAGGTGCCCGGCCGGGCGGGCGTAGCCGGGGCGCAGGTCCTCGCGGATGGCGATGCCGCTGCGCTGGGTGTAGTAGTACTTCGCGGCGTCGGCGCGCAGCTTGTCGTAGGCGGCCGTGCCGATGTCGAAGGGCCGGCTGGTCTCGCCGTCGGCGACCAGGGTGTAGCCCTCGCCGCGCTGCTTGTAGCGGCCGAAGTCGATGGAGTGGACGTTCTGCCCGGAGGAGGCGTCCACGCCGCGCGGCACGCTGGTGCCGCGGGCGACCACGGTGCCGCCGGCGTTCTTGAGCTGCCAGGGCAGGGCGGTGGTGGCGTCGGTGACCAGGGTGGCGTTCTTCGGCCCGGACGGCAGGTAGGCGACCTGGTTGACGCGGACCCGGGGCCCGGTGTCGGGCTCGTACTGCTCCGGCGGCACCCCGCCGAGCAGCGAGACGTCGTCCACGCAGAACCGCCAGGGCTCGGCGCTGCCGCCGACCTGGAAGGCGACCTGCCCCTGGGCGGTGTCGACGGGCGCGGTGAAGGTGTAGGAGTAGCTGTTGCCGGAGACGCTGAGCTGCGGACTCACCTCGTAGTACGTGTCGTACGGCGACACCGACAGGCCGACCACGGCCCGGACCACATGGTCGGCGGGCGTGCCGTTCGCCTGGAAGGAGAAGCGGTACGTCTCCCCCGCGACGAGCGGGATGTCGTTCTGGCCGACCGCCGCGTCCCAGCGGTTGGTGGTGCCGCCGGGCACATCGGCGCAGAGCCGGCCGTCCTCGACGCCGGCGGTGACGTTGCTCGACGACCACCAGGACTCGGTGCCGTTGTCGAAGGTGCCGTTCTTGACCTGCTCCGTCTCCTCGGCCCCGGCCGGTGCGGCGGGCAGCGCGGTGAGCGCCGTCGCCAGCAGCGCGGTCAGGGAGAGCAGCGCGGTCCTGCGTCTTTTCACGTCTGGGCTCCTCGGAGGAGGGGCGGGTGTCGCTCGCCGAAAGGGAAATGGGAGCGCTCCCAAAGGGGACGCAGGACATGGTTGTTGCAGTCATGACAGCGAGTCAACGGTCCGGACGGAACTGGTTTTCCCGTCCGGACCGTCACCCGTGCGTCAGGCGGCCGGCGCCGCCAGGCGGCTGACGCGGATCGCGCCCCGGGCCTCGCCGGGGTACCGGCTGGTCAGGGTGAGCCGGACGCGGGAGCCGCGCACCGCGTCGAAGCGGACGACCGTGGGTTCGTCGGAGGCGGTGGCCCAGTCGGTGCGCACGCCCTCGGCCGGCCGCCAGCCCCGGCCGGTGAACACCTCGACCCGTACCGCGGCGGGCAGGGTGTGGCCGGCGTCGGTGGTGAAGGAGACCTCGATCCGGTCGAAGCGGCGGGTCCGGCCGTAGTCCACCGAGAGCCAGTCCTCGGGGCGGGCCCCGTCGAAGGCGGGCAGCAGGGCGGTGGCCTCCTTGTAAAAGCCGTTGGACCAGCCGGTCGCCGGGTCGCCGTCGAGCACGGCGGCCGGGAGGGTGTCCGGGCGCCCGGAGTAACTGGCGTCCGCGTGCGGGTACGCCACGGGCGCCGGGAGGTCCGGGGCGAACTCCGGGGCGGGCGTGCCGGCGCGGTCGGCGGCCCGCTCGGCGCGCACGGTGGCCGTGCCGGTGCGCAGCCCCTCGGCGCGGGCGGTCACCTTCAGCGTCCCGGCGCGGGTGCCGGAGCGGACGATGGCGAGGGCCTTGCCGTGGAAGGCCGTGCGGGTGCTGGCCTGGTAGCGCTCGGCGCTCTCCTGGCGGCCGTTGTCGAGCCCGGCCAGCGAGCCGCCGGTCACGTCGAAGGAGATCAGGTGCCCGGCGTCCGGCACCACCACGCCGTGCCGGTCGACCACCTCGGCGGTGACGAAGACCAGGGCACGCCCGTCGGCGGCGAGGGACTTCCGGTCGGGCGTGAGCCGCACCGCGTACGGCTCGCCCGCGGTGCGCAGCACATCGGTGGCGACCGTCTCGCCGCCGCGCCGGGCGACGGCCTTCAGCTCGCCCGGCTCGAACGGCACCCGCCAGGTCAGGTGGAGCTTGCCGGCGCTGCCGTTGGGGCTGGTGTAACTGCCCGGGTAGGGCCCGGAGGTGAAGGTCTTGTCGTCGCCGGTGGCCTCGGTGGTCTCCAGGTAGGTGCGGCCGTCCACGGTCTTCTTGGTGTCGAACCGGCGCACCCCGAGCGAGCGTCCGTTCAGGAACAGCTCGACGGTGTCGGCATTGGCGTACGCCCAGACCTCGACGGTGTCCCCCTCGGCGTGGTTCCAGGTCATCGGCACCAGGTGGACCATCGGTTCCTCGGTCCACTGGCTGCGGAAGAGGTGGTACATGTCCTTGGGGAAGCCCGCGGTGTCGACCGCGCCGAAGAAGGACGCCTTGACCGGGAAGACGTCGTACGGCGTCGGCTCCCCGATGTAGTCGATGCCGGACCACAGGAACTGCCCGGTGAACCACGTGCGGTCCCGGTCCTTCTTGTGGCCGTACTCGCCGCTCATCGTCCAGGACGCGAGGTTGTTGTCGTACGAGGAGGTGGCCCGCTTCCCCGGCGTGTGGTTCTCGCCGGTGTTGAGGTGCTCGGGCTCCTGGTACGCGCCGCGCGTGGAGGTCTCCGAGGAGGACTCGGACTCGAAGAGGAACAGGTGGGGGTAGGCCGCGTGCAGGTCGTCCACCGACTTGGCGGTGTTGTAGTTCAGGCCGAGGCCGTCCAGCTTGGCCAGCATCAGGTCGGCCGCGGAGCCCTTGGCGGGCAGCCTGCGGTACTTGTCGGAGCCGATGACCAGCGGCCGGGTGTCGTCGGCCGCTTTTATCGCGGCGATGATCCGGTCGGCCATGGCGAGCCCGGCGGTGGAGGTGGAGTCGGGGATCTCGTTGCCGATGGACCACATGATCACGGCGGGTGAGTTGCGGGCCGCGAGGACCATCTCGGTGGCGTCCGTCTCGCACCACTCGTCGAAGAACCGGCCGTAGTCGTACCGGTTCTTGCCGGTGCGCCAGCAGTCGAACGCCTCGACGAGCAGCACGATGCCCAGCTCCTCGCAGACGTCGATCACCTCGGGGGCGGGCGGGTTGTGCGCGGTGCGCAGGGCGTTGACGCCCATCGACTTCATGATCGTCATCTGCCGGCGGACCGCGTCCGCGCTGACGGCGGCGCCGAGCGCGCCGAGGTCGTGGTGCAGGTCGACGCCCTTGAGCTTGGCGTGCGCGCCGTTGAGGAAGAAGCCCTCCTCCGGGTCGATCCGCACGGTGCGGATGCCGAACGGGGTGGTGTACGTGTCCACCGTCCGGCCGCCGACGCGCAGTTCGGTGCGCAGGGTGTAGCGGTGCGGGGCCGCGAAGTCCCAGCGGCGCGGCCGGGCGACGGTGAGTTCATGGGTCTCGGCGCGCTCGTCGGCGCCGACGGTGACGGTGGAGGCGGCGCGGGCCACGGTGCGCCCGTCGGGGTCCACCACCGCCGAGCGGATCTCCACCTCGCGGGCGGTGCCGGAGGCGTTGACCACCGTGGTCGCCACCCGGACGACGGCCCGCCCGTCGGTGACCTCGGGGGTGGTGACGTACGTGCCCCAGCGCCGCACGTGCACCGGTTCGGTGACGACCAGGCGGGCCTCGCGGTAGATGCCGCTGCCGGAGTACCAGCGGCTGCTGGGCAGCCGGTTGCGGACCCGGACGGCGAGGACGTTCTCGGTACGCCCGTCGGTGTGCACCAGGCCGGTGAGGTCGACGGCGAACCCGGTGTACCCGTACGGGTGACGACCGGCCTGTGTGCCGTTGCAGTACACGAACGCGTCCATGTAGACGCCGTCGAACTCGACCGAGATCCGCTTGCCCGCGAGCGCGGGCGGCAGCGTGAAGGCCAGGCGGTACCAGCCCAGGCCACCCGGCAGGAAGCCGGTTCCGCTGGTGGTGCCGTGCTCGGTGGTGGGCGTCCGCTCGATGCTCCAGTCGTGCGGGACGGCGACCCGGCGCCAGTCCGTGTCGTCGTGGCCGGGATCGGCGGGGACCGCGTCGGGCTCCTCGGCACCGACCGGGTCGGCCAGCAGGAAACGCCAGTTGTCGCGCAACGGGACGACGCGGCGGCCGGCGACCTGGCCCTCCGGGTCCGCGGCCCAGGCCGCCGGGGTGCCCAGCAGCGCCCCCGCCGCCGGGGTGGCGGCGGAAGTGATCAGAACCGATCTGCGGGTGACCGTCATGACTCTCCCTCATCAGGGACTAGAACAGAAATACTCACAACCAATCGACAACAAACAGATTCTGACGCCGCGCCACATGCGGACGTCAAGTGTGCGGAGGCGCACTTCTTTCCCGCACGTCGCTCCCGTTCGAGATACCGTGCGCCCGCCGGGTTCCGCGCACCGCGGAGTTCGGGTCCGCGGGAGGCCGGGGACGCACTACGCTGGCCCCCAAGTGACACACCGTTCACTGTGAGTGTGCGCGATGGAGTGGCGACGATGAGTCCGGTCAATCGGTTCGACGATGCCGTCACGGCCCGGGCCGTCATCGACGACACCGGCAGGGTCCTGAGGTGGAACGAGGGCGCGCGCCGGCTGCTGGGGCACCCCGCGGCCGAGGTCGTGGGCCGGCCCGTGGCCGGTCTGCTGGCCTGCCGCGCCGAGGGCGCGCTCGTGGACTTCGGCGGCGACCGCTGGGGCGGCACCCTGGCCCTGCGGCACCGGGACGGCCGGGTCCTGTCGGTCTGGGTGCAGGCCCACCGCCGCCTGCCCGCCGACGGCCCGCCGCTCTACCTGGCGGCCGCCCCGGTGGAGGTCGGTACGGTCCAGACCGACGACCCGCTGTTCCGCGCGGCTCTGACCCAGTCCCCCTGCGCCATGATGATCTACGACGAGGGACTGCGGCTGCACGGCGTCAACGACGCCATGGCCGCCCTGATGGAGATGCCGCCCGCGCGCATCCGCGGCCTGCGCCCCACCGACCTCGACGGCGAGCCGCAGACCGCGGAGTTCGAGAACCACATGCGGCGCGTGCTGACCACCGGCCGCGGGTACGACATGCACGCCCATCTGAAGGCCGCCGGGGAGATCCGCGCCCACGCGTGGCTGGCCCGGATCGCCCCGCTGACCGACCCCGAGGGCCGGATCCGGGGCGTCTGCGTCAGCGCCCACGACTTCACCGAGCAGCACCTCGCCCGCGAGCGGCTGCTGCTGGTCAACGAGGCCAGCGTGCGCATCGGCACCACCCTCGACGTCACCCGCACCGCCCAGGAGCTGGCCGACGTCTGCGTCCCGGCGCTCGCCGACTTCGTCAGCGTCGACCTGCTCGACGCCCGGGAGCCCGGCGCCGAGCACGCCGGGCCGCCCGCGCCGCCGGTGACGCTGCGCCGGGCCGCCCACCAGTCGATCACCCCGGGCTGTCCGGAGGCGCTGGCCCGGCCGGGCCAGACCGACCTCTACCCGGTCGGCTCCCCGCAGGCCGACTCCCTGGCCACCGGCCGCTCCATCGTCGCCGCCATGCCCACCGGGGAGGACGCCGACCGGTTCCGGGCCTGGGACGAGGCCCGCTTCCGGCGGGTGCGGGAACTGGGCGTGCACGCCACGCTGTCCGTCCCCCTCCAGGCCCGCGGCACCACCCTCGGGGTCGCCGTCTTCACCCGCTACCAGCGGCCCGAGCCGTTCACCCACGACGACGTGCTGCTGGCCGAGGACGTCACCGCCCGCGCCGCCGTCTGCATCGACAACGCCCGCCGCTACTCCCGCGAGCGCGAGACCACCCTCACCCTCCAGCGCAGCCTGCTGCCGCGCTCGCTGCCGCCCACCGCCGCGGTGCAGGCCGCCTCCCGCTATCTGCCGGCCGCCCGCTCCGGGGTGGGCGGCGACTGGTTCGACGTCATCCCGCTCTCCGGGATGCGGGTCGCCATGGTCGTCGGCGACGTCGTCGGCCACGGCATCCAGGCGTCGGCCACCATGGGCCGGCTGCGCACCGCCGTCCGCACCCTCGCCGACATCGACCTGGCCCCCGACGAACTCCTCACCCACCTCGACGACCTGGTGCTGCGGCTGTCCGACGAGTCCGGCGGCGACGGCACCGGCGAGGTCGGCGCCACCTGCCTGTACGCGGTGTACGACCCGGTGTCCCGGCGCTGCACCGTGGCCCGGGCCGGCCATCCGCCGCCGGTCCTGGTCCCGCCGGACGGGCCGCCCCGCCATGTCCCGCTGCCCTCGGGGCCGCCGCTGGGCCTGGGCGGGCTGCCCTTCGAGTCGACCGAGTTCGAACTGGGCGAGGGCACCGTGCTGGCGTTCTACACCGACGGACTGGTCGAGAGCCGCGACCGGGACGTGGACGCCGGGCACCGGCTGCTCTGCGAGGCGCTGGCCAGACCCGCCGGTTCCCTGGAGGAGACCTGCGACCGGGTGCTGCACACCCTGCTGCCGCCGGGCGGTGCCGCCGACGACGTGGCGCTGCTGCTGGCCCGCACCCGCGGGCTGCCCCCGTCCCGGGTGGCGACCTGGGACGTCCCCGCCGACCCGGCGCTGGTCGCGCCCATCCGCAAGCAGGTCCTGGACCAGTTGTCCGCCTGGGCGCTGCTGGAGGCGTCGTTCACCGTGGAACTGGTGGTGAGCGAGCTGGTCACCAACGCCATCCGGTACGGCGCCCCGCCGATCCGGCTCCGGCTGATCCACGACGCGACCACGCTGATCTGCGAGGTCTCCGACACCAACCACACCGCCCCGCACCTGCGCCGCGCCAAGACCTGGGACGAGGGCGGACGCGGACTGCTGCTGGTCGCCCAGCTCACCCAGCGCTGGGGCAGCCGGCACACCACCGAGGGCAAGACGATCTGGGCGGAACTGGGGCTGCTGGAGGAGGAGTGAGCCGGTGCGCGGGGCCGGTGCGCCCCCGTGCGCCGGTTTCCGGCGGGGGCGGAGCGGACACCCGGACGGACAGGCCGTGCGCGAGAGACTCCCAGGAGGGTGAGGCAGCCATGGCGTACACATCCCCGGCCGTCCGCCGGACCGCACTGCTGGCGAGCGCGATCGCGCTGCTCTCCGCCCTGACCGCGTGCGGCGACGGTGGCGGCGGCACCGCGACGACCGCCACCCGCCCCTCCCCGGCCGCCCCTACCCGCACCACCTCCCCCGCCACCGGCCGGTCTCCCGCCCCGGCGGACAGCACGGGGACACCGCGTGACACGGCCGGGACCCCCAGCGACACGGCCGGGTCCGCGTCGGCCTCCGCCCGCGCCGACGGCCGGTGCCACACCTCCGCGCTGCGCGCCTCGGTCGGCCGGATGGACCCCGGCGCCGGACAGCGCAACTTCCCGGTGGTGCTGACCAACATCTCGTCGCACACCTGCACCCTGTACGGCTATCCGGGCCTGGCGTTCACCGACGCCGCCGGGCGGCAGCTCGGCCCCGACCCGAAGCGCACCCCCGCCTCACCGGAGACGGTGCGGCTGGTCCCCGGCGCGAGCGCGTGGGCCGCGCTGTCCTTCGCCGACCCCGGGATCAGCGGCGCCCGCACCGCCGACCCCGCGACACTGCTCGTCACCCCGCCCGACGAACGACACCCCCTGAAGGTGGCGTGGACGGCCGGGGAGGTACCGGTGAGCGGCGGCGACCGGTCGGCGGTCTCGGTCACCGTCCTCTCCCCCGGCGAGGGCCCCTGACCCGGCCGGCTCAGTGACCGGAGACGGGGCGCGGGGTGTAGGGCCGCTCCAGTTCCTCGATCTCCTTGTCGGTCAGCCGCAGTCCGACGGCCGCCACCGCGTCGTCGAGGTGCCCCGGCCGGGCGGCGCCGACGATCGGCGCGGTCACCGTGTCCCGGTGCAGCAGCCAGGCCAGCGCCACCTGGGCACGCGGCACACCGCGCTCGCCGGCGATGCGGGTGACGGCCTCCACGATGGCGCGGTCGCCCTCCTGGTAGAGGGTGCTGCCGAAGGCGTCGGTGCTGCTGCGCCGGGTGCTGGTCCCCCAGTCCCGGGTGAGGCGGCCCCGGGCCAGCGGGCTCCACGGCAGGACGCCGACGCCCTGGTCCGCGCAGAGCGGCAGCATCTCGCGCTCCTCCTCGCGGTACAGCAGGTTGTAGTGGTTCTGCATGGACACGAACCGGGTCCAGCCGTGCCGCTCGGCGGCGTGCTGCAGCTTGGCGAACTGCCAGGCGTACATCGAACTCGCCCCGAGGTAGCGCACCTTGCCGGCCTTCACCAGGTCGTGCAGGGCCTCCATCGTCTCCTCGACCGGGGTGTCCGGGTCGAAGCGGTGGATCTGGTAGAGGTCCACGTAGTCGGTGCCCAGGCGGCGCAGGCTGTGGTCGATCTCGGTCATGATCGCCTTGCGGGAGAGGCCGGCGCCGTTGGGGCCGGGCCGCATCCGGCCGTGCACCTTGGTGGCGAGGACGATCTCGTCCCGGCGGGCGAAGTCGGCCAGGGCCCGGCCGACGATCTCCTCGCTGGTGCCGTCGGAGTAGACGTTGGCCGTGTCGAAGAAGGTGACGCCCGCCTCCAGCGCCTGCCGGATCAGCGGCCGGGACGCCTCCTCGTCCAGGGTCCACTCGTGCGTACCGCGGTCGGGGACCCCGTAGGTCATACAGCCCAGACAGATCCGGGACACGTCCAGGCCGGTCGTGCCGAGCTTCACGTACTGCATCGTCGCTGCTCCTGCGGTCGGTGGGGTGACAGGGGGAGGGTACGTGCCGGGGTGCGTCCGGGGCGCGGGCGGGTTGCTGCCCCCAGGTGACGGCCCGGCGTGGGAGCGGCCGGGACTCCGGGGCGCTGCCGCATGCTCGGCGCAGACGTCCGGCGTCCGGCCGGTCGTGCCGTCCCGGGAGGAAAGCGTGCCGAGCCGTCCCAGAAGCGTCCCGATCCTGACCGGCGCGGCCCTGGTCTGTCTGGCCCTGGTGCCGCCCGCGTGGGGCCGGCCGGGTCCCGCGCCGGACCCGGCGGCCGAGGCGGCGTCGACGCTGTGCGCCCCGGCCGGAACCCTTCGCGGGGCGGGCGGGCAGCGGGCCGCGGTCCTGCTCTGCGCGGGCGGCGGCCCCCGCGGACTGTCGGTGTCCGCGCCCGCGACCTGCCGGGTGCCGGGGACGGCCGCCCGGTACGCCTGTCTGACCTCCGGCACCTGGACCGCCCGCCGCGCCGGGCGGACCGTCGCCTCGGGCGCCCTGCCCGGCGCGGACGCCGTCTACCCGGGCCCGGGGACGTACACCATCACGGCCGAGGTGCGTGCCCGGTCCGCGCCGGAGGGCGTCGACCTGCGGGGCACGGTCCGCGCCTCCCTCACGTTGCGCACCCCCAGGCCCGCCCCCACCCATCGCGTCGAGGTCGACCGCACCGCCCTGCGCCCCGGCACCGGCACGACGCTCACCTACACCGTCCACCAGGACAGCGCGGCCGGCGACGGCAGCGCCCGGCTCGGTCTGATCGGCGAGGAGCGGACCGGGGTGCGGCTGGCCACCGACGACGCCCGCTGCGTCAGCCCGGTCACCGGCGGCGGCCCCGCCGGGACCCGGCTGCGGCACGCCCTCGACTGCGCGCTCACCGGCCTGCGGCCGGGCCGCCCGGCCACCGTCCGGGTGCGCGTCACCCTGGGCCCGGCCTGCTCCACGGTCGTCTCCAGGCTGGGCTACTGGCTGCCCCGCGGCCAGGAGGTGACCGGCGGCATGCTGCCGGGTCCGACGGTCCGCTGCGGCTAGGACGCACCGTCGGGCGACGCTTCAGGAGACGGTGATGGCGCTCACCGGGCAGGCCCGGGCCGCCTCGCGGACCAGGGGGCTGCCGGCGCCGTCCTCGCGGCCCGGCAGGAGGGTGCTGTAGCCGTCGTCGTCCTGGGTGAACACGTCGGGGGCGGTCAGGGCGCACTGGCCGGCGCCGATGCAGGCGTCCTTGTCGATGTCGATACGCATGTGCGGAGCCTCCTACCAGGCCACCGGGAGTTCCAGCATCCCCTGGATCGTGTCGCCGGGTTTGAAGGGGATCTCCTCGGCCGGTGCGGCCAGGCGCAGCCCCGGCAGCCGGGCGATGAGGGTGCCGAGGGCGATCTCCATCTCGGCGCGGGCCAGGTTCTGGCCGAGGCACTGGTGGATGCCGAAGCCGAACGCGACGTGGTGGCGGGCGGGGCGGTGGAAGTCCAGGGTGTCGGGTTCGGGGTAGACGGCCGCGTCGCGGTTGATCACGGAGGTGGCGAAGACGACGCCCTCGCCGGCCCGGATGGTCTGCCCGTCGATCTCGATGTCCTCGGTGGCCAGCCGCAGCAGCCCGTCGGCGATGGACAGGGTCCGCATCAGCTCCTCCACCGCTTCGGGCAGCAGACCGGGGTCGGCGCGGAGCTCGGCCAGCCGGTCGGGGTGCCGCAGCAGGGTGTAGGTGCCCAGCGAGATCATGTTGGCGGTGGTCTCGTGGCCCGCGACCAGCAGGATCAGCGCCAGCGAGACCAGTTCGGCGCGGTCGGTCGCGCCCTCGGCGAGGGGGCCGCGCACCAGTTCGTCGAGGAGTCCCGTACCGGGTTCGTCGACCTTGCGGTCGATGAGCCCGCCGAGGTACTCCTCCAGCCGGTCGCGGGCCCGGTACACGTCGGCGGCGGCCGGGCCGCGCAGCAGCGTGCGGGACTGCTCCTGGAAGAACTCGTGGTCGGCGTAGGGGACGCCGAGCAGGGCGCAGATCACCATCGAGGGGACGGGCAGCGCGAAGGCGCTCACCAGGTCGGCGGGCGGCCCCTGGGCGATCATGGCGTCGAGGTGTTCGTCCACGATCCGCTGGATCTCGGGGCGCAGCGCGACGGCCCGCTTGAGGGTGAACTCGGGCAGCACCATCCGGCGCTGGGTCCGGTGCTCGGGGTCGTCGACGCCGAGCAGGGCGGCGCCGCGGCGGTCCGGCGGTACCACGAGGCGGGGCGCGGTGACGGGGAAGCCGTCGCGGGTGCGGTCGGTGGACAGCCGCTGGTCGGCGAGGAGGCGGCGGGCGGCCGAGTGGCCGGTGACCAGCCAGGCCCGGCGGCCGTCGTAGAGGGTGACGCGGGCCAGCGGCCGGGCGGCGCGCAGCGGGTCGTAGCCGGTGGGCGGGTGGTAGGGACAGGTCCGGTCCTGGGGGAAGGCGACGGTGGTGGTCGTGTCCGTCATGAAGACCTCGCAGACGAAGAAGTGCGTCGTGCCGATCTTCATTAGATGCCCAGGGCATCTAGGTGGCGACGTGAAGTTCGGCCAGATCGCCGCCGGTGGCGAAGTGGCCGGAGTTCGACGCTCCGCGGACCGGGACGGACCAGCTCACGGGCGCGGGGCACGGTGGCCGGGGGGCGGGACTGGCGTGATCGGGCCGTCCGGCGGCGGCACCGGTCCGCCGGTTCCCGTCGGGCACCGGGAGCCCCGCCGGTGCGGCGGACCGGGCGGACGGGGTAGGGATCACTACCGCGCCGCGCGGTGCCGGACGGCGGTGCGCGGCGGAAACCGACGAAAGGGTACGGATGCCATGCCTCTTGAGGGCGAGTACGAACCCAGCCCGACGCGGTGGGTGCGCGAACAGGTGGAGCTGTACGAGAGTTCCGGGGGCACGGAGGGGACCACGCTCCGGGACACCGGGCTGCCGGTGGTCGTGCTGACCACGCGGGGCGCCCGCAGCGGCAAGCTGCGCAAGACGCCGCTGATGCGGGTCGAGCACGAGGGCCGGTACGCCGTGGTCGCCTCCTACGGCGGAGCGCCGCAGCACCCGGTCTGGTACCACAACGTCAAGGCCGACCCGCACGTGGAGCTGCAGGACGGGCCGGTCAAGCGGGACATGACGGCCCGTGAGGTCACCGGCCGGGAGAAGGCCGAGTGGTGGGAACGGGCCGTCGCGGCCTTCCCGCCGTACGCCGACTACCAGGAGAAGACCGACCGGGCGATCCCCGTCTTCGTCCTGGAGCCCTCCGAGGAGGGCTGAGCGCCGCGCGGGAGTTTTTTTCCGCGCGGGGCGCGCATGAACCGGCGGGTCCGGGGCAGGCGTGCTTCAGGCCCCGCCGCGTTCCCCCGTCGCGGCGGGGCTTTCGGCTGCCTCCCGCGCCGGCCGGTCGGTCACGTCGAGGAAGATCTGCCCCGCCTCGGGGACGGTGTGCGCGATGGACCGCTTGATGCGCACGGCGACCTCCTCGACCCGTTCGCTGTCCAGGCCGGGCACCAGGTCGATGCGGGCCGCCACCAGGGTGGAGTCCAGGCCGGTCTTCATGGTGAACAGGGCCTCCACGCTGTCGATCTCCGGCTGGGCCCGCAGCAGCTCCCGGATCCGGCCGCTGGCCTCGGGGTCGGCGGCCTCCCCGATCAACTGGTCCCGGGCGTCGCGGCCGAGCCGGTAGGCTACGTACCCGAGCAGGGCGCCGATGGCGAGCGAGGCGGACGCCTCCCACACCACGTCGCCGGTGACCATGTGCAGGGCCATGCCGATGATGGCGAGCGTCACGCCGAGCACCGCGGTGCCGTCCTCGGCGACGACGGTGCGTAGCGCCGGGTCGCCGAGGCCGCCGCCCTGCCGGCGCACCTGGTGCAGGGCGCGCAGCAGCGAGGCGCCCTCGGCGAGCAGGGCGACGCCGAGCACGATCAGGCCGGCGATGTAGCCGCTCAGCTCCTCCTCGGCGCCCTTACGGAGGGCCTCGACGCCCTGGAAGACGGAGAAGCAGCCGCCCATGACGAAGATGCCGACGGCCGCGAGGAGCGACCAGAAGTACCGTTCCTTGCCGTAGCCGAAGGGGTGCCGGCGGTCGGCGGGACGCCGGCTGCGGCGCAGGGCGGCGAGGAGGAAGACCTCGTTGAGGCTGTCGGCGACGGAGTGCGCCGCCTCCGACAGCAGCGCGGGCGAGCCCGCCAGGACCCCGCCGATCGCCTTGGCGACGGCGATGACCAGGTTGGCCGCCAGGGCCACGAGGACGGTGACGCGGGTGTGCCGGTCCGTCTTCTCCTGCGCCCGCGTCCGCGTCCCCGCGGGTGTCGCCTCGTCCGCACCGGATGCTTCGTCCGCACCGGATGTCTCGTCCGTACGAAGTGTCTCGTCCGTACCGGATATTTCGTCCGTACGAGGTGTCTCGTCCGCACCGGATATCTCGTCCGTACGGGGGGTCGTCTCGTTCGTCGGTGTGCCGCTCACCCTTCGCCGGATGCCCCCGGCCGGGCCCGGTCACACCCGCTGTGCGGGTGGCCCGCCCGTGCCGGCGGCCGAAAACGGGGAACGCGTCCACCAGGGCACCCGCACGGCAGGGAGGAGAGGCCATGAGCGACGGCGACGGGGAGGCCGGCAACAGCGCGTACGGCCGGAAGGCGTTCAAGCGGTCCCGGAGCCACTTCGCGGACCGGATCACCGCCGACGGCCGGGACGGCTGGCCGGTGGAGCCCGGCCGTTACCGGCTGGTGGTCAGCCGGGCCTGCCCGTGGGCGAGCCGGGCGCTGGTCTCCCGGCGGCTGCTGGGTCTGGAGGAGGCGCTGTCGCTGGCGGTCGCCGACCCGATCCAGGACGACCGGAGCTGGCGCTTCACCCTCGACCCGGACGGCCGCGACCCGGTGCTCGGCATCCGCTGGCTCAGCGAGGCGTACGACAAGCGGGAGACCGGCTACCCGGGCGGGGTGAGCGTCCCGGCGATCGTGGACGTGCCCAGCGGGCGGCTGGTCACCAACGACTACCAGCAGATCACCCTCGACCTGGCCACCGAGTGGCGGGCCCTGCACCGGGCGGGCGCGCCGGACCTGTACCCCGAGGCGCGGCGCGCGGAGATCGACGAGGTGATGGCGGAGGTCTACCGGGACGTCAACAACGGCGTGTACCGGGCGGGGTTCGCCACCGGCCAGGAGGAGTACGAGGCGGCGTGCGCGGGGGTGTTCCGGCGACTGGAGCTGCTGGCGGCCCAACTGGAGCGGCAGCGCTACCTGGTCGGGGACACGATCACGGAGGCGGACATCCGGCTCTTCACCACGCTGGTGCGTTTCGACGCCGTCTATCACGGTCACTTCAAGTGCAACCGCTGGAAGCTGACGGAGCATCCGGTGCTGTGGGCGTACGCCCGGGACCTGTTCCAGACGCCCGGGTTCGGCGACACCGTCGACTTCGACCACATCAAGCGGCACTACTACCAGGTGCACACGGGCGTCAATCCGACCGGGATCGTGCCCCTGGGACCCGACCTGGCGGGCTGGCTCACCCCGCACCACCGCGAGGACCTGGGCGGCCGGCCGTTCGGCGACGGTACGCCGCCGGGTCCGGTCCGGCCCGGCGAGGAGGTCCCGGCGCGGGGCCGGCCCTGAGGCGCCGCGGACCCGCCGTCAACCCCTGAGAACCCCGAGACCCCGAGAACCCGAGGAGAACCTGTGGGAAAGAAGAAGAAGCAGAAGCTGCCCCTGGCCTACAAGCCGGTCGGCTTCGTCCTGGGCTGGGCGGGCGGCGCGCTGGCCGGGATGGCGTTCCAGAAGACCTGGAAGCTGATCCGGCACGAGGACGACGCGCCCGACGCCCTGGACCCGGACCGGGGCTGGGGTGAGATCCTGCTGGCCGCCGCGATCCAGGGGGCCCTCTTCGCCGCGGTGCGCAGCGTGGTGGACCGCTCGGGCGCCAAGGCCATCGAGCGGTCCACCGGCGTCTGGCCGACCCAGGCCGGCGGGCGCGACTGACGCCCGCCGCACCGCCGCCGCGCCGGCGGCCCCCTCGGGGCTCAGCCCTGTTTGGGGGCCGCCGACGCGTTGCGCAGCAGGGTGAAGGAGTGGCCCGCCGGGTCGGAGAAGCTGCGCTCCTCGTACGGGCCCGGCGCGTCCTTGGTCTCCAGGGGGCGGCCGCCGAGCCCCACGACCCCGCGCTCGGCCTCGTCCAGATCGTCGACGACGAAGTTGAGGTGGGCCTGGAGGGAGTTCTCGGGGCGGGGCCAGCTCGGCGGGGTGGCGTTGACGTCCCGGCGGAACGCCATGCGGAAGCCGTCGGCTCCCCTGATCTCGACGCGGTTGGCGGCGACGGCCGTCTCCTCCGCGCCCAGCAACTCCTTGTAGAACTCCGCGAGAATCTCGGGCTCGGCACAGTCGAGCACCACGACGCCCGCCTTCACCAGTGCCATGTTCCCCTCCGAAGGGTCCGGGGCGCGGGGCGGTCCTGCCCCGCCCCCGCTTCCTCTTGCGGATATCCCCGCCCGGCCGTTTCAGTCGGCCGGGGGCCCGAGTCCCGCGGCTCACCCGCGGGTTGCTTCGGGTACGGCGGTCGCCCGGAAGGTCCGCCGGTAGGCCCCCGGCGAGACCCCGATGGCGGCGTGCAGGTGCTGGCGCAGCGAGGCGCCGGTGGCGAAGCCGACCATCCCGGCGATGCGGTCGACCGGCAGGTCGCTGGCCTCCAGCAGATGCCGGGCCCGGGCGACGCGCTGCTGGATCAGCCAGCGTCCGGGGCTCAGGCCCACCTCGTCCTGGAAGCGGCGGGCGAAGGTGCGCAGGCTCATCCCGGCGTGCGCCGCGAGGTCGGTCAGGGTCAGCGGCTCGTCGAGGTGCTCCAGCGCCCAGGCGCGGGTGGCGCCGGTGCCGGCGGAGCCCGCCTGCGGCACCGGCTGCTCGATGTACTGGGCCTGGCCGCCCTCCCGGAACGGCGGGACCACGCAGCGGCGGGCGACGGCGTTGGCCAGGTCGCTGCCGTGGTCCTCGCGGACCAGGTGGAGGCAGACGTCGATGCCGGAGGCGGCGCCGGCCGAGGTCAGCACCCGTCCGTCGTCGACGAAGAGGACGTCCGGGTCGAGCCGGACGCGGGGGAACATCCGCCGGAAGGCGTCGGCGAGCTGCCAGTGGGTGGTCGCCCGGTGGCCGTCCAGGAGCCCGGCCGCGGCCAGCACGAAGGCGCCGGTGCAGATGGAGACCAGGCGGGCGGTGGGCCGGACCAGCGCCAGGGCGGCGCGCACCTCGGCGGGCGGTTCGGCGGTGACCCGGGACGGGGCGACCGCGGCGACGACCACCGTGTCGGCGGTGGCCAGCACCTCGGGACCGTGGTCGGCGGTGACCGTGAAACCGGCGTCGGTGCGCACCGGGCGGCCGTCGGCGGTGCAGGTCAGCACCTCGTAGCGGCCGTCGGCGGCGCCCAGGATGCGGCTGGGGATGCCCAGCTCGAAGGCGTAGACGCCGTCGAGGGCGAGGACCACGACCCGTTCCGGGCGTCGGGAGAGCTGCATGGCACGATCGTAGCGGAGCATGGCAGTCCTGCCATTTTCCGGACGGGCGGAAGACGGCAGGCTGGGTGACCATGAGCGATGTGAACACCATGCGAGCCATCACCCAGAACGTCCTCGGCGGTCCCGAGGTCCTCGAGGAAGTACGTCTGCCCCGCCCGGCGCCGCGCCCGAACGAGGTGCTGGTGCGGGTGCGCGCGGCCGGCGTCAACCCGACCGACTGGAAGCACCGCGCGACCGGCGGCTTCCTCGGCGAGCCCCCCTTCACGCTGGGCTGGGACGTGTCCGGCACGGTCGAGGAGACGGGGGTCGGCGTCGCCGCCTTCCAGCCCGGCGACGAGGTCTTCGGCATGCTGTCGTACCCCTTCGGCCACGGCTCCCACGCCGAGTACGTCGCCGCCCCGGCGCGCTTCTTCTGGCACAAGCCGGCCGGGGTCGACCACGTACAGGCGGGCGCGCTGCCGCTGGTCTCGCTGACCGCGTGGCAGGCGCTGGTGGAGCGGGCGGAGCTGCGGCCGGGGCAGCGGGTGCTGATCCACGCGGCGGCCGGCGGGGTGGGCCATGTGGCGGTGCAGATCGCCAAGGCCCGCGGCGCCCATGTGATCGGCACGGCCAGCGCGGGCAAGCACGACTTCCTGCGCTCCATCGGCGTGGACGAGCCGGTGGACTACCACGAGACGGACGTCACCGAGGCGTTCAAGGACGTCGACGTGGTGCTGGACACGCTCGGCGGCGACACGGCGGTGAAGTCGCTGCGGGTGCTGCGGCCGGGCGGGGTCGTGGTGTCGATCCTGCCGGTCGGCTCGGACGAGTTCCCCCGGGAGGCGGAGCGGCTCGGCGTACGGGCGGTGCGGATGCTGGTCGACGCCGACCAGGCCGGGATGCGGGAGATCGCCGCCCTGGTGGAGGCGGGCAAGCTGCGGGCCTCGGTGGAGCGGACCTTCCCGCTGGCCGACGCGGCCGGGGCGCACGCGCTGGGCGAGCAGGGGCGGACCACGGGCAAGCTGGTGCTGGTGGTGGACTGAGCGGGCGGGCCGCCCCGGCCGGTCCCCGGCGTCTCCCCGGATACGTGGGGTGTGCAGTACTTGAGATTTCGATGACATATGTCAATCGAACATGCTCGAATTCCCTCGGACGGGGTAACTTGCGGGGCACGTAGGGGCGTTGGGGTGTCGGCGCCCACCGCCCGGGGAGCCGACTGGAGGCGATGTCGTGTGCGGCAGGAACCCGCACCGCTCAGCCGGTATCTGCGCGTGCGCCACGTCCGGGGGCACACGGTGCTGGAGTTCCGCGGCGAGATCGACATCGCCGCGGCCGACGAGATCGTCCCGCATCTGGACCGGGCGACGGGCCGCCCCGGCGCCCGGGTGGTGCTGGACCTCAGCCGGGTGGAGTTCTTCGACTGCTCCGGGCTGCGGCTGCTGTACCGCGCCCGGAGCCGGGTCCTGAGCCACGGCGGCGAACTGCACCTGGTGTGCGCGCACGCTCTGACCCTGCGCGTGCTGCGCATCACCGGCCTGTCCCGGCTGCTGCCGCCCCGGCCCACCCTGGAGGACGCGCTGGGCCGCCCCGGCGCGCCCTCCGGCTCGCTCTGACGCCGGGCCGCACGGCGCGGGCGCGTGCCAACTGGCCGGTCTGCCAAGGGAAGTGAGGGGCATCCGGTCAGTAGGAAGGAGGGCCGTCGCCATGTCGACTCCCATCGGACGCCAGCCCCGGCGCCTCCCGGCCTGGGTGAAGGTGCTGTCCGCGTTCGCGCTGGTGCTCGCCGTGCTGTTCGCCGGGTTCCGGCTGAGCCTGATCCCGGGCCTGAAGGACCTGTTCGGCACCGAGACCCGGGACCGGTCGGGCCCCGCGCTGCTGGAGTCCATCCAGGACCTCAGCCGCTACCAGGCCGCCACCGGGAACTTCCAGGTCGTGGTCGACCTGGAGAAGGACACCAAGTTCGTGCCCGACGCCATCCGCGGCAGCCGCACCCTGTACGTCGGGGCGGGCAGCGTCGACTCCTACGTGGACCTCGGCAAGGTCGGCGACGGCGATGTGACGGTGAACGAGGACCGCACCGCCGCCACGCTGAGGCTGCCGCACGCCGCGCTCGCCAAGCCGGCCCTGGACCCCGACCGCTCCTACGCCGTCTCCAAGGAGCGCGGCCTGTTCGACCGGCTCGGCGACCTGTTCTCCGACAACCCCAACGGCGAGCAGGCGGTGCAGAAACTCGCGGTCCGGCACATCGGCGAGGCGGCGAAGGAGAGCGGGCTGAACGCGCGGGCCGAGAGCAACACCACCCGCATGCTCCAGGGCCTGCTGCACTCCCTCGGCTTCGAAAAGGTGCGGGTGACCTACGGCGACTGAGCATCGCCGGCACACCGGCGGGTAACCGCCGTAGCACACGGGGAAGTTCACACTGGAGGAGACCCAATGGCTCGTGCCGGCACATGGCCGCGCTCCCTGCTGCGCCCCCGCACCGATCCCGGCCCCGACGGGCCCGCCGCCCGCGGGGAACCGGCCGTCGAGCGGGCGGAGCCGGAGCCCGTACGGCGTCCGCTGCCCTGGCCGCTGCGGCTGCTGGCGGTGGTGTGCGCGTTCCTGTTCATGGTGGCCTTCGCGGTGGTGCTGGCGCGGCTCACGCTCAATCCCTCGCCCGCCTCGGAGGCGTTCACCCACACCAATCTGCACCCCGGGCGCTCCCTGGAGGCGTATCTCAACCAGCCCGCGCTGCGCGACGCGGTCAAGCAGATCGGCGGGAACGTGCTGCTCGGCGTCCCGTTCGGGGTGCTGGTCCCGGTGGTCGCGCCGCGCACCCGCGGGGTGCTGCGGGTGCTGCTGCTGACCGCCGTCGTCATGCTGCTGGTCGAGTGCGCCCAGGGCGCGATGGTCACCGGCCGCGCCTTCGACATCGACGACGTGATCCTCAACACCACGGGCGCGCTCCTGGGCTACCTGCTGCTCGGGCGGCGGATGAGCCGCGCGGTGCACGCCCGCCGCGTCCGGGCCTGAGCGGCGGACCCGGGACGGTCAGTGCGGTCTCCAGGTGAACTTGTCGCCGCCCACCCAGCGGACGGTCTCCGGGTCGTCCAGGTCGTGCACGGTGATGCCGAACGCGGCGGCGGCCTGGAGGACGTCGGTGACGTCCCGGGCCTCGCCGACGACCTGACCGTCGATCTCCACGATCCGGAACGGCGGGGTGCCCGGCTGGACCCCGAGCACCAGGATCCGCGGCCGGGCGATGTACGGGCTCGCGATTTCGGTCATAGGTCGAGCGTAGAGCGGCCCGGCCGGTCCTGACCGGGCCGCTCAGCCGCCGATCAGGTCGAGGACGGCCGCCTCCACCGCGCCCTGGGTGGCCGGACGGCCGAAGTGCCCGTGCTCGCCCAGTCGGGTGAGCACCGGGGCGATCGTCCGCCCCTGCTCGAACTGCTCGAAGACCCGCGGGTCGATGTACGAGGCCCGGCAGACCGCCGGGGTGTTGCCCAGGTAGTGGCTGACCTCCCGCACCGCCCGGCTCATCTGCCGGCGCCGGGCCGCCGCGGTGGCGCGGGCGTCCTCGGCGGTGACGGACAGGGCGACCGCCGCGAGGACCGTCGCGTGCCAGGTGCGGAAGTCCTTGGCGGTGATGTCCGTGCCGGACAGCTTCGCCAGCGCCTCGTTCAGGTCGTCGCTGTGCAGGTCGTGCCAGGCGCCCCGCTCCCAGTACGCCAGCAACTGGTCCCCGCCCCGCCGGCGCCGCAGCAGCGCCCGTACGACGGCGTGGGCGTCCTCGTCGACCAGTGCGCGGACGAGTTCGATGCCGCCCTTGGCCGGGTAGCTGAACGCGATCTCGCCGCGCCCGCAGGTGACGTGCTCGCGGAGCATGGTGGTGAGCCCGTACGTCCCGTTCTGCCGGGTGTGGCGGACGCTGCCGACGCGGAAGAAGCCCAGGTCGAGCAGGCGTACCGCGCAGGCGGTGACCCGGGCCCGGGTCAGTCCGCGGCCCGCCAGGTCGGCGCAGACCTGGCGGCGCAGCTCCGGCAGGGCCCGCGCCACCTCCCGTACGTGCTCGTGCTTGGCCTGGTCCTGCTGGGCGCGGAACTCCTCGTGGTACAGGTACTGGCGGCGACCGGCGTCGTCGGTGCCGACGGCCTGGAGGTGGCCGTTGGGCCAGGGGCATATCCACACGTCGCGCCAGGCGGGCGGGATGGTCAGGGCCTTGATCCGGGCCAGTTGGCCGGGGTCGGTGAGCGGCTCGCCGTGCTGGTCGAGGTAGCGGAAGCCGCGGCCGTGCCGGACCCGGCGGTAGCCGGGCCGGTCGCAGGAGCTGGTGCGCAGTCGCACGATGTCCCCCCTCCGGGTGCTCGTTCTCAGGGCCGCCGCCAGTCGTCGCTGGTCAGATGGGAGCCTGCCATCGGGCCCATGCGCAGCATGCCGCCGTCCACGCTCCAGGAGGCCCCGGTGACGTAGGAGCCGTCGGGTCCGGCGAGGAAGGCGATCACGGCGGCGACCTCTCGGGCGTCGCCGGGCCGGCCCAGCGGCACGCCCGGCCGGCGTTCGGTGTGCGGGTCGGTGTCCTCCTGGCCGGTCATGGGCGTGGCGATCTCGCCGGGGGCGACCGCGTTGACGGTGATGCCGTGCTCGGCCAGTTCCAGCGCCATCACCTGGGTGAGCAGCCCGAGCCCGCCCTTGGCCGCGCAGTAGGGGGCGGCGCCCACCCGCGGCTGGTGCTCGTGGACGGAGGTCACGTTGACGATCCGGCCGCCGTCGCCCTGCCGGATCATGCGGCGGGCCGCCTTCTGGCCGCACAGGAACGGCCCGGCGAGGTCCACGTCCAGGACGTGCCGCAGATCGTCCAGGCCCAGGTCGAGGAAGGGCGTGGCGGTGCCGGTCCCGGCGTTGTTGACCAGGACGTCGACCCGGCCGAGCCGTTCGCACAGGTCGTCGACGGTGTCCGCGGCGGCGGGCAGCTCGGTGAGGTCCACGCGACTGGTCTCGGCCCGCCGGCCCAGGGCGCGTACCTCCCGCGCCGTGCGCTCGGCGCCCTCCTCGTCGGTGTGCCAGGTGATGCCGATGTCCAGGCCGGCCTCGGCCAGGCGGACGGCGGTGGCCCGGCCGATGCCGGAGTCGGCGCCGGTGATCACGGCGACACGGGTGGGGTCGGGCATGGTGCCTCCTCGACGGCAGGGACACAAGTGACGGGGCATCGCAGTACCCGGGCGAGGTACCGGCAAACCACGGCGGACCCCGTCCCCCGCCGTGCGGGCGGCCCCCGACTGGGGAACCCTGGGGGCGAGGAGGTGGCTCATCCGATGGACCCCGTCGAGGCGCTGGACCGGATCGCGTTCCTGCTGGAGCGGTCGCTGGCCCCGGCGTACCGCGTCCGCGCGTTCCGCACGGCGGCCCGGGTGCTGTCCGGCCTGGCGGCGGACGAGGTGCGGCAGCGGGCGGACGCCGGTTCGCTGGAGTCGCTCAAGGGGGTCGGCCCGAAGACCGCCCAGGTGGTGCGGGAGGCGCTGGCCGGGCAGGTGCCGGGCTACCTGGAGAAGCTGGAAGGCGAGGCGGGCACCCCGGTGACCGAGGGCGGCGAGCGCCTGCGGGGGCTGCTGCGCGGCGACTGCCACCTGCACTCGGACTGGTCGGACGGCGGCAGCCCGATCGAGGAGATGGGGCGGACCGCGGCGGCCCTCGGGCACGAGTGGGCGGCGCTGACCGACCACTCCCCCAGGCTCACCGTGGCGCGCGGCCTGTCCCCCGAGCGGCTGCGCGAGCAGCTCGACGTGGTGGCCCGGCTGAACGAGACCTGGGCGCCGTTCCGGCTGCTGACCGGCATCGAGTGCGACATCCTGGAGGACGGCTCGCTCGACCAGGAGCCGGAGCTGCTGGAGCGGCTCGACGTGGTGGTGGTGTCGGTGCACTCCAAGCTGCGGATGGACGCCCGCTCGATGACCCGCCGCATGCTGGCCGCCGTACGCGACCCGCACGCCGATGTCCTCGGCCACTGCACCGGGCGGCTGGTGACCGGGCGGGGGCGGCCGGAGTCGGAGTTCGACGCGGCGGAGGTCTTCGCGGCCTGCGCGGAGAGCGGCACCGCCGTGGAGATCAACAGCCGGCCCGAGCGGCTGGACCCGCCGCGGCAACTGCTGCGGCAGGCGGTGGCCGCGGGCACGCTGTTCTCGATCGACACCGACGCGCACGCGCCGGGCCAGTTGGACTGGCAGATCCTCGGCTGCGCGCGGGCCGAGGAGTGCGGGGTGGACCCGGACCGGGTGGTCACCACCTGGTCCCTGGACGAGTTGCTGGCCTGGACCCGGGAGGGCCGTACGCCGGAGCGCGTGAAGGGCCGCTGACGTGGTACCCGCCGGGGGACCGAGGCACGAGGAGAGGAACGGTGCATGGAACGGGCCGCCGTGTTCGACGTCGACGGAACCCTGGTCGACACCAACCACCTGCACGTCACGGCCTGGTGGGAGGCGTTCCGGCAGGCCGGGCACCAGGTGCCCATGCACGCCGTGCACCGGGCCGTGGGCCTGCCCTCCACCGACCTGATCGCCCACCTGCTGGGCGAGGACCGCGACACCGGCCAGGACGACGGGATCAGCGCCGCGCACAAGGCGCTGTACGGGCAGTACTTCGACAGGCTGCCCGCCCTCCCGGACGCCGGGAACCTGCTGCGCCGGCTGGCCGCGGACGGCTGGACGGTGGTGCTGGCCACCTCGGCGGGCGGCGCGGAGCTGAGCGCGCTGCGCCGGGCCATCGACGCGGACGACGCCATCACGGCGACCGCGAGCGCCGACGACGTCGACGCGGGCAAGCCCGCGCCCGAGCCGGTCCAGCACGCCCTGGAGCTGGCCGGGGTGCCCGCCGAGCGGGCGGTGTTCGTCGGCGACACGGTCTGGGACATGCGCGCGGGCAGCTCGGCCGGGGTGCGCTGCGTGGGCATGCTGTGCGGCGGCATCCCCCGCGCCGACCTGGTCGACGCGGGCGCCGACGCGGTCTACGACGATCCCGCCGCGCTGCTCGCGGACCTGGCCAACGGCCCCTTCGCGTGAGGGCGCCGGGCTTCTTCGCGTGACAGCTCCGGGACTCTCCGCGGGACGAGGCCGGGCCTCTTCGCATGACGGCGCCGGACCTCTCGCGTGACGGCGCCGGGCCGCTTCGTGTGACGGTGCCGATCTTGCGGATACCCGTCCGGGCATGACGGACGTGAGGGACCGGGCCGGACGGCTGAGGGACGCGGTACGGCGGGACACGTACGCGGCGGGACAGGCCGCCCGGGCCGCCTGGCGGGCGCCGGGGCGCGAACGCGACCTGGTCAAGCAGTCGCTGAAGGCGGCCGCGGCCGGGCTGCTCGCCTGGTGCGTGGCGGGGGTCTGGATGGGCGACCCGATGGCCCTGATGGCGCCCTGGGTCGCGGTGGTGCTGGTGCAGGCCACCGTCTACAGCTCGGTACGGCAGGGCGCCCAGCAGTTCACCGCGATGTGCGTGGGCACCCTGGTGGCGTCCGGGGCGCAGGCGGTCACCGACGACACCACCGGCGCGCTGGCCCTGTGCCTGCCGCCGCTGATGCTGCTGGCCAACTGGGCACGCCTGGGCACCCAGGGCGTCTACGCCGCCACCACCGCCGTGTTCACCCTGGCCTCCGGGGCCGTCTCCGGCTCGGCGGTCGGGCACCGGCTGGCGCAGGCGGCGCTCGGCGCGATCATCGGGGTCGCCGTCAACGCGCTGGTGCTGCCCCCGATCCATCTGCGGGACGTCCGGGAGAACCTGGTCGCGCTGGTCCGGGACACCGGCGACGTGCTGCGGGACATCGCCGGGGGCCTGCGCCGCGAGGACTGGGACGCGCAGACCGCCGCCGACTGGTCCGACGGGGCGGCGGGGCTGCAGCGCCGGCTCGACGCGCTGCACTCGGCCCGCGCCTGGAGCCGGGAGAGCCTGCGGCTGACCTACGCCCCGCTGCGCGCCCTGCACCGGGTGCCGCCGACCTCCAGCGTGCCGCCGGAGGACGAGGACCTGCGGTGGGGCCGGGTCACCGGGCACGTCACCGCGCTCGCCCGGACCCTGGCCGTGACGGTCGACGACCACCGCACCCCCGCCCCGCCCGAGGGCCCGGTGCTGCGGCGCTACGCGCGCCTGCTGGAGCTGATCGGCGACACCTGCCACGCCGAGGCCGACCGCCTCGCGGGCACGGCCGGCGCGGACCGGCCCGGCCGGGCCGACCCGGCGGATCTGGACGATCTGCACGAGCGGCTCCAGGAGGGGCTGCGCGAGCACGCCCGGCGGGGCGCCGCGCCGACCGCCGTCCTGGGCACCCTGCTGCTCCAGGCCGAGAACATCTGGGCGGAGGTGCTGCCCGGCGGCGCCGACGGATGTGGTGACGCGGATCACCCCGTACCGGGACGAAACACGGAACATCAGGAGGTCCCGCACCGTTGAGACGATCGTGGGTGCGGACGGGACAGTGTCCCCGGGCCTCACCTTCTGCCCACAGGGACGATCGTCCGGCTGAAGCCCTGTGGAGCGTCTCGCCGAGAGGCGACCGCCGTCCGCGCCCACACCTGAGCCGCCCCGACCGTGATTCCCCCGTCCCGGTCGGGGCTTTCTGCTGTCCCGGAAGCGCCGGAGCCGCCCGGGAGTCCGGCGGAGTCCGCTTGCGCGGGCCGCGCCCGGGGTACCCGGGGGCCTCACCTGCGGAACACAGCGGCCGAGAGGAGCGGATGGTGAGCAGCGCGGCGGGCAGCAGGGTCGTGGTCACGGGGGCCACCGGCAACGTGGGTACGAGTGTGGTGCGGCTCCTCTCCGAGGATCCGGAGGTCGGCTCGGTGCTGGGCCTGGCCCGGCGGATCCCCGAGTGGTCGCCGGCGAAGACGGAGTGGGCCGCGGCCGACCTGGGCGCCGGCCCGGACGACCTGGTCGGGCTGTTCTCGGGGGCCGACGCCGTGATCCACCTGGCGTGGGCGTTCCAGCCCACCCACGATCCGGCGACGACCTGGCGGACCAACGTCCTCGGGTCGCTGCGGGTCTTCGAGGCGGTGGCCGCGGCCGGGGTGCCGGTGCTGGTGCACGCCTCCTCGGTCGGCGCGTACTCGCCGGGGCCGAAGAACCGGGCGATCGACGAGTCCTGGCCGACGCACGGCTGGCCGGACGCCGCGTACTGCCGGGAGAAGGCGTACCTGGAGCGCGCCCTGGACATCTTCGAGCGGGACCACCCGGGGATCCGGGTGGTGCGGATGCGGCCGGCGTTCCTGTTCAAGCGGTCGTCGGCGAGCGAGCAGCGCCGCATCTTCGGCGGCAAGTACCTGCCGGGGCCGCTGGCCCGCCCGGAGCTGCTGCCGTTCCTGCCGGACGTGCCGGGGCTGCGGATGCAGGCGCTGCACACGGCGGACGCGGCGAACGCGTACCGGCTCGCGGTGCGCACCGAGGACGCGCGGGGCCCGTACAACCTGGCGGCCGAGCCGCCCGTCGACGCGGAGCTGCTCGGCGAGCTGGTCGGTACCCCGCGGCGGGTGAGGGTGCCGCGCCCGGCGGCGCGCGCGGCGATCGCCGCGGCCTGGCGGCTGCGGCTGCTGCCCGCCTCCCCGCACCTGTTCGACGCGGTGCTGCGGCTGCCGCTGATGGACTGCACGCGCGCGCGTGCCGAGCTGGGGTGGCGGCCGGAGCACACCGCCACCGAGGTCCTGGAGGAGTTCCTGAAGGGGTTCCAGGAGGGCGCCGGTGCCGCCACGGAGCCGCTGCGGGGCCGCAAGGTGGGCTGATCCCGCGGCGGCTCCGGGCCGGCCGGTGTCAGGCGGAGGGCTCGTCGGGCACCGGCTGGTCGGGGTCGTCCGCGCTCGCGTGCGGCGCGCCCCGCCGTCCGGTCCCCGCCTCGTCGGTGTCGGGCACGTCGGTGCCGTCCTCGTCCTCGTCCGCCCCGGTGTCCCCGCGGGCGGCGAGGCCGGGGGCGACGTCCCAGGGGTCCTCGCCCGCGTCGGCCTGCTGGTCCGGCAGGTCGCGGGGCACGGGGGCACCGTTCTCGCCGGGTCCCTCGGCGCGGTGGTCGGTCACGGCGTCTCCCTCCTGCTGTGCTGCGGGTCCCCGTCCGGTCGGATGCCGGACGAGCGGTTCCGGGTACCGTCCGCGCCGCCCGGCGAAACCTCAGTGCGGGGTCCGCTCCTGGAGCGCGGTGCGCCAGGCGGGCACGGGGTCCTGGGGCGCGGGTTCGGGGCGCCGGCCGCCGCGCGCGAAGAAGCCGGCCAGCGGCAGGATCGCGGCGCCCACGGTCACCGCGTCGGGGCCGAGCCGGCCCAGGTCGACGGTGACCTTCTCGGCGGGGTGGCGCAGCGCGTAGGACAGGGCGTGGCGGCGTACGGCGGGCAGGAAGCGGGTGCCGAGCTGGAGGCCGGCCCAGCCGCCGATCAGGATGCGTTCGGGCTGGAAGAGGTTGATCAGGTCGGACAGGCCGGCGCCCAGGTACTCGGCGGTCTCGTCGAGGACGGCGAGCGCCACCGGGTCGGGTGCGGCGCCGTCGGGCGGATAGGCGGCGGCGAGCATGGCGGTCAGCGCCGTCTCCTCGTCGGTGCCGTCGGGGACCCGGCCGCCCTCCTCGTGCCAGCGGGCGAGCAGGGACTCGGCGCCCGCGTACGCCTCCAGGCAGCCGAGGGCGCCGCAGCGGCAGCGGCGTCCCCGGACCCGTACCGTCAGGTGCCCCCACTCGACCGCCCGGCCGTGCTCGACCTCGGGGGTGACCAGGCAGGCGCCGACGCCGGAGCCGAAGAGGACGACGATGGCGTTGCGGGCGCCGCGGCCGGCGCCGAACCACATCTCGGCCTGGCCGAGCGTCTTGGCGCCGTTGTCGATGAGGTAGGGCACGGTGTCCGGCAGCGGGGAGCGGGCGCGCAGCAGCTCCTCCAGGGGGACGGCGTCCCAGCCGATGGTCTGCCCGTGCACCACGGCACCGCGGTCGGGGGTGTGCTCGACGATGCCGGGGACGCCGATCCCGGCGCCGAGCAGGTCCTCGGGGGCGCGGCCGGCGGTGGCGAGCACCTCGGCGATGCCGTCGCGGATGTGGCCGACGACCACGTCGACATCGTGCCGCTGGGGGGCGAGGGGGCGTTCGGCGCGGGCGAGTTCGGTGAGGGTGAGGTCGAAGAGCTCGACGCGGACCCGGGTCTCGCCGACGTCCACGCCGATCATGTGCCCGCTGCCGGGGGCGACCCGCAGCAGGGTGCGGGGCCGGCCGCCGTCGGAGCCGACGCTGCCGGCCTCCTCGATCAGTCCGTCGGCGGCCAGGTCGGCGACGACGTTGCTGACCGAGCCCGAGCTGAGGCCGGTGGCCGGGCCGAGCTCGAAGCGGCTGAGGGGTCCGTCGAAGTAGAGCCGCTGGAGGACGGCCGTGCGGTTCGCCCTTCTGAGGTCGCGTACCGTGCGCCCGTTCCGCCCCGCCGCCATGTGGCTCCCTCCGCACCCGTGCCCGACCCGCAAGATACCCAACGGGGACGGCCCGCCGCGACTTTCCCTGCCACTTAATTCACGCCCTGAGCTAAGAGAGGGCGGGAAATACAGTGGCCACTCACCCAAAGGGCTACCTAGCATAGGCGTGCGCCTAGGATCCCTAGGTTTCCTTCCATCCCTCAGGAGCCCCCGTGAAACCCCTCACCGAGCAGGACATCCGCGCCTCGTTCATCAACTGCTCCAAGGGCGAGGCCAAGCGCGTCAACATCCCCCGCGACCTGGACGAACGCCCCTGGGACGACCTCGACTTCCTCGGCTGGCGGGACCCGGGCGCCCCCGACCGCAGCTATCTGGTCGCCGGCCTCGGGGACCGCCCGGTCGGCGTGGCCCTGCGCTTCCAGCCCGCCCGGCCCGGCTTCCTGCACCGCAGCATGTGCGCGCTGTGCCTGACCACCCATCCGCGCGGCGGCGTCTCCCTCATGACCGCCCGCAAGGCGGGCCCGGCCGGCCGCGACGGCAACTCGGTCGGCCTCTACATGTGCACCGACCTCGCCTGCTCCTTCTACGTACGCGGCAAGAAGACCCCGGAGGCCGGGGGCCGCTTCGAGGAGAGCCTCACCCTGGAGGAACAGATCGCCCGCACCACGGCCAACCTCTCCGGCTTCCTGGACAAGCTGACGGCCTAGCGGCCCGCGTGGGAGCGGAGCGGGGAAGATCCGGGCGGCTAGCGTCCGTTTCGTCACCGTACGTTCGACACACGCGGGGAAGGGGAACAGAGGCGAGGATGCTCGATGTACGTGATCTTTCGGTGTCCTTCGCCCGATCGTTGCGCAAGGCGCACCGGGACCCTGTGGTGGTGCAGGCGGTCCGCTCGGCCGCCGCGGCCTCGATCGCCTATGTGATCGCGGTGCGGCTGAGTCCGGAGCCGGCCCCGCTCACCGCTCCCCTCACCGCGCTGCTGGTCGTCCAGGTCACCCTGTACGCCACGCTGAAGATGAGCATCCGCCGGGTGAACTCCGTGGTGGCCGGGGTGCTGGTCGCCATCGCCTTCAGCGTGGTGGTGGGCCTGAGCTGGTGGAGCCTGGCGCTGATCATCCTGGCGGCGCTGGGCGTGGGGCATCTGGTGCGGGCGCACGAGTTCACCGCCGAGGTGGCGATCAGCGCCATGCTGGTGCTCGGGGTGACCTCGCACGGGGCGCTGGCGTGGGCCCGGGTGGTGGAGACGCTGATCGGCGCCGTCGTCGGACTCGCCTTCAACCTGGTCCTCGCGCCCCCGGTGTGGGTGGAGCAGGCGGGCGAGTCGATCGAGGGGCTGGCCCGGCGGGTGCGGCAGCTCATGCTGCGCGTCGGCGAGGAGGCGTCCGGGCAGACCCCGTTCCACGAGGCGGCCGCCCGGCTGCACGAGGCGCGCCGGCTCGACCACGAGATCGCCGAGGTCGACGAGGACCTGCGGCAGGCCGAGGACAGCCTGCGGTTCAACCCCCGGGTACGGGAGGGGCTGCTGCACCGGGTGGTGCTGCGCACCGGTCTGGACACGCTGGAGATCTGCACCGTCGTCCTGCGCGTCCTGGCGCGCACCCTGACCGACCTGGCCAAGGAGCGCGAGCCGGAACCGCTGTTCGCGCCCGAGACCGGCGCCACCCTGGAGCAACTGCTGGCCGAGATCTCCGACGCCGTGGTCAGCTTCGCGGTCCTGGTCACCACCAGCGTCAGCGAGAACGCCGAGTCCGCGGAGGAACGGCTCTCCGCCGAACTGCGGCAGGCCGCGGTGACCCGGGACAAGCTCGCCGGGCTGCTGCGGGCGGAGGTCGAGCGCGGCACCCGGCAGTGGCAGCTCTACGGCGCGGTCCTGACCGAGGTCGACCGCATCCTGGACGAGATGGACACCGAGCACCGCTCGCGCCGCCTGCTGGAGGAGCTGGACCGGCACACCCGGGAACTGCGCGAGAGGCTGCCCCGGCTGACCCGGCTGCGGGACCGCCTCCGGCCGGTGCGGCGCCTGCGGCGGAACCGCACGGCCGCCGGACGGCGTTCCTGAGGGCGAGGGGCCGCCGCCGGGGCCCCGCGACCGCGACGCGGACCCAGGGGGGCCGACGATGAGCGACAGCGCCGTACGGATCGAGGGGAACTCGCTGCAACTGCCGGGCGGCGTGGTGGTGCGGTTCATGCGCACCCTGCGGCTGCCCGAGACCGGGACGCATCCGCTGCCGCCGGGGCTCGGGGAGTTCCCGGTGCGCCGGGTCGCGGACTTCGCGGACACCGTGCCCGCGTCCTGGCGGGCGCGCGGCGGCGTCCTGCTGCCGGTGTACCTGCGCGAGGCGATGTGGCTGGGCTTCGGCGCCACCGAGCCCGCCGCGCTCCAGGTCGGCGTCGGCAAGGTGTGCGCGGTCTCCGGCCGGCCCTGGAGCGACCGGCTCGCCCGGGACCCGCAGAACTACGTGGTGCTCCCCCGGCAGCCCTGGCTGGACGGCATCAACTCCGGCAAGGGCACGGTCCGTCAGTTCGTGGCCGTGCCGCTGGGCCTGGGCGCCACCGTCGAGGGCCAGGTCACCGGCGAGGAGACCTGGGGCGGCGTACAGCTCCAGACGTTCCCGCTGACCGGCGCGGCACTGGCCCGCTGGCGCGAGCGGCGGCGGCGCACGGGGAGCCGGTACCGGGGGGGCGGGCCCGCCCTGCCGGCGGGGACGGCGGCCGCCGCTCCCCGGGGCCCGGCCATGGGGCTGGGTGCCGGCGGAACCATGCGGCAGGAGGTGTACCGCGACGACCGGCCGGCGACGGACTGGGCGGAGCGGCCCGCGGGCCGGGTCTTCGTCCATCTGGTGACACCGCCCGACTGGCGGCGCATCACCGGTGAGGAGCCCCCGCCGTCCCCGGTGGACCGCGCGGCCTACACCCGGGCCGGCCTGCCCTGGTTCGACTACTACGACGACGCCGCCGACCTCGCCCCGGCCGGCCCCCTCGAGGGCGTCGCCCCGGTCGGCGACTGGCTCGGCGACGAACACGAGCCGTGGCAGATGCCGGCGCCCGGCCAGGTGCTGCCCCTGGGGGACGCGGCGGGGCGGCCGGTGGAGGACGGCGAGTGGTAGCCGCCCTCCTTCGGGGCCGGGGGCGTCCGGGTCAGCCGTCGCGGTCGGTGCGCCGCCGGTGCAGGGCGCGGGGGCAGGGCGCGCCGTCCGCCCGGCCGAGCAGGACGTGGACCCGCTCGGTGAGCTGGGCGAGGTCGTCGGCGGGGCGGTGGAACGGCAGGCGTACGTCGCCGTGGGCGCGGGCCCGTTCGATGCGCAGCGTCAGTCCGTGCCGGTCGACGGCGAGGGGCCGCACCCGGACCGCGCCGTGCAGGCTCGCGGGGTCGACGAGCCGGGTGAGCCGCTCCACCGCGTCGCCGTGGCGGTCGGCGAGGTGGGTCAGCAGATGGGCCTCGGCGGTGGCCAGCGGATCGGGCGCGGCGGCGGCGAACTCCTCGCGGTCGACCACCACCGCCCCGGCGGACTGCCGCAGCACCAGCCGCGTGGGGTGGAAGACGAGATGGCCCTCCCCCGCGGTCAGCCGGCCGGCGAGCCAGAGCCGGGCGCGGATCCTGCTGCGCACCGGGACGGGCGCCACGTCGGCGAACTCCAGGACGGCCGACGGCTCCCCCCGGGGCGCGCAGATCGCCGCGGCGGGCAGCGCGCTGTCCTCCGGCACCCGCAGCAGCACCCGGCCGTCGCCGGTCACGCTGTGCGCGCCGGTGAACTCCTCGCGGCCGGCCTCCGACGTCACCGCGCAGGACCACGCGGCGGCGAGCACCGACCGGGCGCGCTCCGCCGCGGCGGGCGCCGCCGCCCAGGTCTGGCCGTCACCCATCCCAACCTCCTTAGGTAAGCCTCACCTAACCTATCGGAGATCGGAGGGCGCGCCAACCACGGCCCGCCTCCCGCACCGGGAGCCGCTCAGCGCCCGATGGCACCGAGCAGCGCGCGAGCGCACAGGTCGCGCACCTCGGTGCGCGACAACTCCCCCGCGCGCAGCCACTCCAGGCAGACCGCGGTGGTGAAGGCCAGCCAGCCGTGCACGGCCACCGTCGTCTCGGGCCGCCCGGCGAGCTCCGGGCCGAACTCCGGGTCGGCGGCGAGCGCGGCGAGGATCTGCCGCCGCTGCACGGCCAGCGCCCGCCGGTAGACCCCGCGCACCGCCCGGTCCCCGGCCGCGTCGGCGCGGTGGAAGGCGCGGTAGCCGTGCGCGTGCTCCTCGACGTGCCGCAGATACGCGTCGAGCGCGGCGTCGAGCTGCTCGCGCACCGGGACGCCGGGCACCGCCGCCGTCATCCGCAGCATCCGCTCGCTCTCGCGCTCGACGACCGCCGCGAAGAAGTCCCGTTTGGTCGGGAAGTAGTGGTACAGCAGCCCCCGGGAGACCCCGGCTATCTCGGCCACCTGCTCGATCCACACCTCGTCGTACGGACGGTCCGAGAACAACCGCGCCCCCACCGTGAGCAGTTGCTCCCGGCGTTGGGCGGTGCTGAGCCGGCGGCGCGTGCGCTCTCCCTGGTCGGCGGCCATGCCCCGCACCTTACTTGACGGCGGTTCAGCGCCGGGACGACACTGGGCGCGCTATTGAATCCACGTACAACACGCGCACGTTCAGGGACGACTCGCCCACGGACAACGGAGATCGCGTCATGGCGGAGACGAGGAACGGACTGCCGAAAGGGTTCCGCAGCGCCGAGCTGGGCTGGCCCGAACTGCACCGAATACCCCACCCGCCGCACCGGCTGCCGCTGCTCGGGGACGTGCGGGGCGCGGACCGGGCCAACCCGATCCAGGACACGCTGCGGTACGCGCGCGACCTGGGGCCGATCTTCCGGCGGCGGGTCTTCGGCAAGGAGTTCGTGTTCGTGTGGGGTGCCGCGCTCGCCGCCGACCTCGCGGACGAGTCGCGGTTCGCCAAGCACGTGGGCCTGGGCGTGGCCAATCTGCGGCCGCTCGCCGGGGACGGGCTGTTCACCGCGTACAACCACGAGCCCAACTGGCAGCTCGCGCACGAGGTGCTGGCCCCCGGGTTCAGCCGCGAGGCGATGGCGGGCTACCACCCGATGATGCTCGACGTGGCCGGGCGGCTGATGGCGCACTGGGACCGGGCGGCGGCGGCCGGGGAGACGGTGGACGTGCCCGGCGACATGACGAAGCTGACGCTGGAGACCATCGCGCGCACCGGGTTCGGGCACGACTTCGGGTCCTTCGAACGGGCCCGGCCGCACCCGTTCGTGACCGCGATGGTGGGCGTCCTCGCCCACGCCCAGCGCCTCAACACCGTCCCCGCGCCGCTCTCCCCCTGGCTGCTGCGCCGGGCGCACCGGCGCAACGCGGCCCACATCGCCTACCTCGACCGCACGGTCGACGACGTGGTGCGCGCCCGCCGCTCCGGCCGGCGCTCCGGCCCCGCCGGCGGTGACCTGCTCGACCTGATGCTGGAGACCGCGCACCCGGTCACCGGGGAGCGGCTGTCGGCCGAGAACGTCCGCCGGCAGGTCATCACCTTCCTGGTCGCCGGGCACGAGACCACCTCCGGCGCGCTCTCCTTCGCGCTGCACTACCTCTCCCGGCACGCCGGGGCCGCCGCCCGCGCCCGCGCCGAGGTGGACCGGGTCTGGGGCGGCACGGCGGTGCCGGGCTACGAGCAGGTGGCCAAACTGCGGTACGTGCGCCGGGTGCTGGACGAGTCGCTGCGGCTGTGGCCGACCGCGCCGGCCTTCGCCCGGGAGGCCCGCGAGGACACCCTGCTCGGCGGGGTGCACCCGATGCGGCGGGGGGCGTGGGCGATGGTCCTGACGTCGATGCTGCACCGGGACCCGGAGGTGTGGGGGCCGGACGCCGAGGAGTTCGACCCGGACCGGTTCGAGGCGAAGGCGGCGCGCTCGCGGGCCCCGCACACGTTCAAGCCGTTCGGGACGGGGGCGCGGGCGTGCATCGGGCGGCAGTTCGCGCTGCACGAGGCGACCCTCGTCCTCGGCCTGCTGCTGCGCCGGTACGACCTGCGGGCCGACCCGGGCTACCGGCTGCGGGTGACGGAACGGCTGACGCTGATGCCGGAGGGACTGCGGCTGCGTCCGGAGCGGCGGGGGGCGGGCGGCTCCGGGGCGGCGGGGGCGGCCTCGCCGGTAGCCGGGGCGTCCGTGGCGGCGTCGGCGGGGGCGTCCGGGCCGGGCCCGTCGGCCGCCGGGGCGGCGGAGGCGCGGCGGGCCGTCGTGCCCGCGCGGGGGGCCGGGGCGGAGGGGTCAGCCGCCCGCTGTCCAGTGCGCGGGGCGGGTGACTGAGTCCGGCAGACGGGTGCCGGCGCTGCCGCGGGCCGCGGTGACCTGGGGCTGGGTCAGGAAGAACGCGCCCGTGAGGTCCGCGTCCGTCAGGTCGGTGTCCCGCAGGTCCGCGCCGATCAGGTCCGCGCCGCGCAGATCCGCGCCGGTGAGGTCGGCGGCGATCAGACAGGCCCCGCGCAGGTCGGCGCCGCTGAGGTCGGCGCCCCTGAGGCGGGCCCCCAGCAGGTCGGCGTGCCGGCGGTTCTTCTTCCGGCCGCGCGTCCCGGCGCGGGCCAGCTCGCTGGTGCGCAGCAGCAGGACGTTGACCTCCTGCCGGTGCGCGGGCACGTCCAGCGCGGCCAGTTCCCCGGGGGTGCCGGACGCCAGCGCCTCGGTGCGCTCCCGCATCCGGCGCAGCTCGGCGTGGAGGGGCCGGGCGGCGGGCAGGGTCAGCGCCTCGGTCAGATAGCGCAGCAGCTCGTGCAACTGGCGGACGACCGGGAAGACCTCGGTCATGCGGCGCAGATGTCCGGGCGGGCCGGTGCGCCAGTCCCGGCCGCCGAAGGTGACCTGGGAGACGCGCTGCCCGGCGCCGAAGCAGTCGTAGACCGTGCAGCCGGTGAAGCCCCGCTGCCGCAGTTGGTCGTGGATGCCGCAGCGGTGGTCGTCGCCGAGGTTCGGGCAGGGCCGCCCGGCCGGCTTGTCGAGGGCGAAGTCCGACGACGCGGCGAACGGCAGGGCGACGCAGCACAGCCCGAAGCACCGGGCGCAGTCGCCGCGCAGTCCGGCCAGGTCCGCCGTGTGATCACGCATGCCGACAGCATACGGAACTGCTGTTCGACCCTCGGTCAGGTGTCCAGGCCGGGCAGCTCCAGACGGGCCAGCCGCTCCGGGTCGGCCAGGATGTACAGACCGGTGATCCGCCCGTCGACGACGGTGACGGTGAGGACCGACTCCGGCCGGCCACCGCGGACGGCGAGCAGTCCGGCCGCGCCGTTGACCGTGACCGGCCGCGCCTCGGCGGTCGCGGTGCGCTGGTAGAGCCGCGCCTGTTCGGCCACCGTGCGGGCGCCGCGCACCAGCCGGGACAGGCCGGCGCCCGCGTCGGCCCGCAGCACCACGTCGGGGTGGAGCACGGCCAGGAGCGCCTCGAAGTCCCCGGCGCGGCTGGCGGCGAGGAAGGCGTCCAGCGCCGCGCGCTGCCGCCCGAGGTCGGGGTCGGCCGCGGGGGTCGCGTCGCGCACCCGGCGCCGGGCCCGGCTGGCCAGTTGCCGGGTGGCGGCCGGGGTGCGCTCCACGATCGCGGCGATGTCGTCGAACGGCACGGCGAACAGGTCGTGCAGCACGAAAGCCAGCCGCTCGGCGGGCTCCAGCCTCTCCAGGACCACCAGCAGGGCCAGGCCCACCGAGTCGGTGTGCAGCGCCTCCTGCTCCGGGTCGGTGCGCGGCAGCGCCCGCACCACCGGGTCCGGCACGAAGGTGTCGGGCATGGGCTCCTCGCGGCGGGCGGTGCGGGAGCGCAGCAGGTCCAGGCAGATCCGGCCGGTGACGGTGGTCAGCCAGCCGCCGAGGTTGTCCACCCCGTCGGCACCGGCGCGGTCCAGCCGCAGCCAGGTCTCCTGGACGGCGTCCTCCGCCTCCGCGAGGGAGCCGAGCATCCGGTACGCCACGGCCCGCAACTGCCCGCGGTGCTCCTCGAACCGGTCGGCCAGTCGCGCGGCGGCGTCGGCGGGCGGGGGCTCCGGCGGGCTGGTCATCGGCTCGGTCATGCCCGCAGACTAGCGCCGCCCGCCGACAGCGGGGCCGTGTCTCACGCCTCGTCGCGGACGAGGGACAGCAGGCGGTCCAGGACGCGGGCGCCGCCGACGTGGACGCCGTCGTGTTCGAACTCGTCGGTGACCCAGGTGCGCAGGCCCCGGATCGCCCGGGCGGTGGTCAGGGCGTGGGCGGTGTCGACGTACATGTCGTCGTGGTAGACGGCCGCGGCGACCGGCACCTCGTTGGCGGCGAGGCGGGCGGGGTCGTACAGGGGGGTCCAGCCGGTGCGGGCGGCGAGCAGGTCCGCGGTCTCGCGCAGCGGGCGCAGGGCGGGGTCGCAGTCGAACGTCCAGGGGTGCACGGACTCGCCGGTGAACAGCAGGGGTTCGTCGCCGGCCAGGGCCTTGGCGGCGTCGAAGCGGGGGAACTCGGCCCGGACCCGCTCGGCCGACCAGTCGGTGGGGCGTTCGTCCTGGGCGTAGATGGCCTCGTGGATCAGGGCGTACAGGGGGTGGCCGGCGTAGGAGAGCCGGGCCTGGACCTGTTCCTGGAAGGCGTCGGAGAGTTCGGGGCCGGCCGGGGTGCGGACGAAGGCGTCCTCCAGCAGGTGGTGCAGGCGGTGGCTGCCGTCTCCGCTGCCCAGCACGGCGCCCAGCGACTGGAACGCCTCCACGGTGAGCCGGTAGCCGTTGGGCAGGACCACGTCGTGGGCGAGGAGGTGGTCGGCTATGCGGCGGGCGCGTTCGACGTCCTGCGGGTAGCGGGCGTAGTGCGCGGCCACCTTGCGGGCGATGCGCGGGTAGGCGGCCCGGTAGACGTCGTCGGCGTGCGCGTCCAGGGAGGGCAGGCCGCCGGTGATCAGCGCGGCGGCGAGGCCCTCGGGCGCCAGGGACAGGTAGGCGACCGTGCAGAAGCCGCCGAAGCTCTGGCCGAGGACGGTCCAGGGGGCGCCGCCGGTGACCTGGGGGCGGATGGCCTCGCAGTCGCGGACGATGGAGTCGGCGCGGAACAGGGTGAGGTGGCCGGCCTGGGCGGCGGGGCCGCCGGCGAGCGGCAGCGTCTGCCGGTTGACGGGGGTGGAGGCGCCGGTGCCGCGCTGGTCGAGCAGGAGGACCCGGTACTCCTCCAGGGCGCGGCCCAGCCAGGCCGTGTCCCGGCCGGTGAAGCGGGGGGCGCCGAAGCCCGGGCCGCCCTGGAGGTAGACCAGCCACGGCAGGTCCTGGTCCTCCTTGTCGCTCGCGACCACCTCACGGGCGTACAGCTCGATCGTCCGCCCGTCGGGGGCCGAGTGGTCGAGGGGCACGGTGAAGCGGCGGTCGGTGAGGACGACGCCGGGCTGGCGGTAGCGGACGCTCAACGAGGACTCCCGGGGCGGACGGATCTTTTACGGCGGTTTCCCAGTTGAGCACACGCCCCTGCGGCCCCGGCGGCCGGGATCACGACATCCTGCGGTCAGCGAGCGGCCAGGCTGGAGCGCCGTACGACCAGTTCCGGCTGGAGGACGACCCGGCGGTGCTCGTGCCGCTCGGCCGCGTTCGCCGCCTCGGTCTCCTCCAGGAGCAGCCCGGCGGCGAGCGCGCCCATGGTGACGGCGGGCTGGCGTACGGAGGTCAGCGGGACGGCCGCGGCGGCGGCGAACTCGATGTCGTCGTAGCCGACGATGGCGAGGTCGTCGGGGACGGAGACGCCGGCCGCGAACATGGCCTGCAGGACGCCGAGGGCGAGCAGGTCGTTGGCGCAGAACACGGCGGTGGGCCGGTCGGCGAGGCCGAGCAGCCGGGCCCCGGCGTCCCGTCCGGCGGCGACGTCGAGGCGCTCGGTGGGCAGCTCGCGCAGCGCGTCGGGGCCGAGCCCGGCCTCGGCGAGGGCCTCCAGGGCGCCGATCCGGCGGTCGCGGACCTGGTGCAGTCCGGGGGGTCCGCTGACGTAGGCGAGCGAGCGGTGTCCGGCGTCCACGAGGTGGCGCACGGCGAGCGCGCCGCCCGCGACGTCGTCGACGGAGACCGAGCACTCGGTGGTGCCCTCGGCGACGCGGTCGACCAGGACGAAGGGGATGTTGTGCCGCCGGAAGGCGTCGATGTTGCGGCCGGTGGCGTCGGCGGGGGTGAGCAGCACGCCGCGCACCCGCTGTTCGGCGAAGAGCGAGAGGTACTCGGCCTCCTCGCCGGGGTTCTGGGCGCTGTTGCAGACCATCACGCCGAGTCCGGCGTCCCGGGCGGCGCGTTCGGCGCCGCGGGCCACGTCCACGAAGAAGGGGTTGCCCATGTCGAGGACGAGCAGCCCCATGATGCGGCTGCGGCCGGCCCGGAGCTGACGGGCGGACTCGCTGCGGACGTAGCCGAGCCGGTCGATCGCGGACAGCACGCGCGCGCGGGTCTCGGTGGCGACGGTGTCCGGGCGGTTGATGACGTTCGAGACCGTGCCCACGGAGACTCCGGCGGCTCGGGCGACGTCCTTGATACCCACCGACTGGGCCATCGGGCAGGGACCTCCAGGGTCGGGCTAGGGGGCTACGCGGCAGGCGCGGAAGTGGCCGGAAGACCTCACATTACCGCCGCCCCGCCACAAGGACCCCCATCGGCGGGGCGGCGGTCGGCGGAGCTGCCGGCTCCGCGTCAGGCCAGGTGGAACACCTCGGTGAGCGGCTTCATCGCCTCGTCGGGGCGGGACCCGTCGAGGGCTTCGAAGAAGGGTGCCATCTCGGCCTGCCAGCGGGCGTTGACCTCGGTGGCCTCCATGCCGGCCCGCGCGGCGGCGAAGTCCTCCGTCTCCAGGTAGCCGACGAGCAGGCCGTCGTCCCGCAGGAAGAGGGAGTAGTTGTGCCAGCCGGTGGCCGAGAGGGCGGCCTTCATCTCGGGCCACACGGCGGCGTGGCGTTCGCGGTACTCGGCGAGCTTGTCCTCGCGGACCTTGAGCAGGAAACAGACGCGCTGCATGACGTACCGCTCCTCACCAGTCGGTTACGGCGTATCAGAAGTCGAACTCGTCGATGTTGCCGGCGTCGAACACGGTCGGCTTGCCGAGGGCGATCACGCCGTTGGCGCCGATGGTGTACTCGCCCATGGCACCGGCCTTGAAGGTCTCGCCCTCCTTGCCGGTGATCTGCCCGGAGGCGAGGGCGACGGCGGTGCGGGCGGCCAGTTCGCCGAGCTTGGCCGGGTCCCACAGCTCGAACGCCTCGACGGTGCCGTTCTTGACGTACTTGCGCATGTCGTTGGGGGTGCCGAGGCCGGTCAGCTTGACCTTGCCCTTGTACTTGGAGCCGGACAGGTACTGGGCGGCGGCCTTGATGCCGACGGTGGTCGGGGAGATGATCCCCTTCAGCTTCGGGTACTCCTGGAGCAGGCCCTGGGTCTGCTGGAAGGACTGCTGGGCGTCGTCGTTGCCGTAGGCGACCTTGACCAGCTTCATGTCCTTGTACTCGGGGTCCTCCAGTTCCTTCTTCATGAACTCGATCCAGGTGTTCTGGTTGGTCGCGGTCTGCGCGGCCGACAGGATCGCGATCTCGCCGCGGTAGTCGAGCTGCTCGGCGAGGAGCCGCACCTCGGTGCGGCCGAGGTCCTCGGCGGACGCCTGCGAGATGAAGGCGTTGCGGCACTCGGGCTTGGTGTCGGAGTCGTAGGTGACGACCTTGATGCCGCCCCGCAGGGCCTGCTTGAGCGCCGTGCACAGGGCGCCCGGGTCCTGCGCGGAGACGGCCATCGCGTCGACCTGCTGCTGGGTGAGCGTGTTGACGTAGGAGACCTGGCCGGAGGTGTCGGTGGCGCTGGACGGGCCGACCTCCTTGTAGGCGGAGCCGAGTTCCTTCAGCGCCTTCTCGCCGCCCCGGTCGGCGACCGTGAAGTACGGGTTGTTGACCTGCTTGGGCAGGAAGCCGACGGTCAGGCCCTTCTTGGTCGCGGCGTTCGGGTCGGCCTTGCCGGCCGAGGCGGCGGCGCCGCCCTCGTTCTTGACGTCCTCCTTGGTGGTGCCGCCGCAGGCGGTGGCGGCCAGGGCGAGGGAGGTGACGGCGGCGAGGGCCGCGCCGGCACGGCGGATCGACGACTTGCGCATGGCGGGTTTCCTTAGGGCAGGTGGCGGGGGCGGCGTTCAGGTGGTCGGTGCGGGCGTGTTGGACGCCGGTGGTGGTGCCGATGCGGCCCGGCGGCCCGCCCGGGCGGCGGAGATCTGGCGTGCCACCCGGGGGCCGAGCACGGACAGGACGAGCAGCACTCCGGTGACGACGATCTGGGACTGAGCGGAGACGTCTTGCAGGCTCATGACGTTCTGCAGGGCGCCCAGCAGGAAGACGCCGGCGATCGCGCCGCCGAGCGTGCCCTTGCCGCCGTCGAAGTCGATGCCGCCGAGGAGAACGGCGGCGACGACGGACAGCTCCAGGCCGGTGGCGTTGTCGTAGCGGGCGCTGGCGTAGTGCAGCGCCCAGAAGACGCCGGTCAGGGCGGACATCAGGCCGGTGACCGTGAAGAGGATCAGCTTCTGCCGCTTGACCCGGATGCCGGCGAAGCGGGCGGCCTCCTCGCCGGCGCCGATGGCGAACAGGGCGCGGCCGAACGGGGTGGCGTGCAGCGCGACCACGGCCACCACGAGCAGGACCAGGAACGGCAGGAAGGCCCGGGGGACGAAGGAGTCGCCGACCCGTCCGGCCGCGAAGTCCAGGTACTGCGCGGGGAAGTCGGTGACGGCGTCGGAGCCGAGGACGATCTGCGCGATGCCCCGGTAGGCGGCCATGGTGCCGATGGTGACGGCCAGCGAGGGCAGTCCGAGCCGGGTGACCAGCAGGCCGTTGACCAGGCCGCAGACCACGCCGAGCAGCAGGCAGAGCGGGACGATCGCCTCGATGGCCAGGCCCTGGTTCCACAGGGCGCCCAGCACCGCGCCGGAGAGTCCGGCGGTGGAGGCGACGGACAGGTCGATCTCGCCGGAGACCACCAGCAGGGTCATCGGCAGGGCGATCAGGGCGATCGGCAGGGTGTTGCCGAGCAGGAAGGACAGGTTGAGGGCGTTGCCGAAGCCGTCGACGAAGCCGAAGGACAGCAGCAGGACCACCAGGAGCAGGGCGCCGACCACGGTGTCCCAGCGGACGGCGCGCGTGAGCGTGGAGTCAGCCATGGCGGGCGTTCCTCTTCTTCAGTGCGGTGGCCAGGCGCAGGGCGACGATCCGGTCGACCGCGATGGCCAGGATGAGCAGGATGCCGTTGATGGCCAGCACCCAGACCGAGCTGACGCCGAGGGCGGGCAGCACGCTGTTGATGGAGGTCAGCAGCAGCGCGCCGAGGGCGGCGCCGTAGACGCTGCCGGAGCCGCCGGTGAAGACGACGCCGCCGACCACGACCGCGCTGACGACGGTGAGTTCGTAGCCGTTGCCGGTGCCGGAGTCGACGTTGCCGAACCGGGCCAGGTAGAGGGCGCCGGCCAGGCCCGCGAGGGCGCCGCAGAAGGTGTACGCGGCCAGGATCCGCCGGCGCACGGGGATGCCGGCCAGCCGGGCGGCCTCGGGGTTGGAGCCGAGCGCGTACAGCTCGCGTCCGCCGCCGAAGTGCTTGAGGTAGTAGGCGGTGGCGACCAGCACGGCGAGGGCGATCAGCGCCAGGTACGGCACCGCCCAGACGCCGCCGGCGCCGAAGTCGACGAAGCCGCCGGGCAGGTCGGCCGCGGTGATCTGGCGGGAGCCGACCCAGATGGAGTCGATGCCGCGGATGATGTAGAGGGTGCCGAGGGTGACCACCAGGGCGGGCACCTGGCCGAGGCTGACCAGCAGGCCGTTGAGCAGGCCGAAGCCGATGCCCAGCAGCACCGCGAGGGCCACGGCGACGACCGGGTGCTGGCCGCCCTGGAGGCAGGTGCCGGCGGCGAAGGCGCTGATGCCGAGGGTGGAGCCGACGGAGAGGTCGACGTTGCGGGTGATGACCACCAGGGACTGGCCGGTGGCGACCAGCACCAGGATGGTCGCGTTCAGCAGCAGGTCCTTGACGCCCTGGACGGACAGGAACTCGCTGTTGCCGGCCTGGGTGACGGCGATCATCACCAGGAAGACGACCAGGATGGCCAGTTCGCGCATCTTGACGATGCGGTCGACCAGCTTGGCGGCGCCGGCCCGCGGCGCCTCGGCGACGGGGGCTCGGTCGGGGGTGGTGACCGTCATGCGGCGGCCCTCCCGGTGGCTGCGGCCATCACGGTTTCCTCGGTGGCGTCGGTGCGGTCGAGTTCGGCGGTGAGCCGGCCCTCGTGCATCACGAGCACGCGGTCGGCCATGCCGAGCACTTCCGGCAGGTCGGAGGAGATCATCAGGACGGCCACCCCGTCGGCCGCCAGGTGCGACAGCAGCCGGTGCACCTCGGCCTTGGTGCCGACGTCGATGCCGCGGGTGGGCTCGTCGACGATCAGCACCTTGGGGCCGGTGGCGAGCCACTTGGCCAGCACGACCTTCTGCTGGTTGCCGCCGGACAGGGTGCTGACGGCGTCGGCGAGCCGGGCGTACTTGACCTGGAGCCTGACCGCCCAGTCCAGGGACCGGCTGCGCTCGGCGCCCCGGTCCATCAGTCCGGCCTTCGTGGTGCCGCGCAGTCCGGTGAGGCCGATGTTCCGCTCGATGGACATGTCCATCACCAGGCCCTGGGCCCGGCGGTCCTCGGGGACCAGGGCGAGCCCGGCGGCCATCGCGGTGGACGGGGCGCCGTTGACCAGTGCCCTGCCGTCGACCTCGACCTCCCCGGCGTCCCAGCGGTCGATGCCGAACACGGCGCGGGCCACCTCGGTGCGGCCGGCGCCGACCAGTCCGGCCAGCCCGACGATCTCGCCGCGCCGCACCTCGAAGGAGACGTCGGTGAAGACGCCCTCGCGGGTCAGCCGGCGCACGCTGAGCACGGTCTCGCCCGGGGTGACCTCCTGCTTGGGGTACAGCTCGTCGAGGTCGCGGCCGACCATGCGGCGCACCAGGTCGTCCTCGGTCATGCCGTCGAGAAGCTCGCTGGCGACGAAGGCGCCGTCGCGCAGGGTGGTGACGCGCCGGCAGATCTGGAAGATCTCCTCCAGCCGGTGGGAGATGAACAGCACGGCGGCGCCCTGGTCGCGCAGGGTGCGCACCACGCCGAACAGCCGGGCGACCTCGCTGCCGGTGAGGGCGGCGGTGGGCTCGTCCATGATCAGGACGCGGGCGTCGAAGGAGAGCGCCTTGGCGATCTCCACGATCTGCTGGTCGGCGATGGACAGGCCGCGGGCCGGCCGGTCCGGGTCGAGGTCGACGCCCAGGCGCCGCATCAGCTCGGCCGTGGCGGCGCGGGTGGCCTTGTGGTCGATCCGGCCGAGCGCGCGCCGCTTCTGCCGGCCCATGAAGATGTTCTCGGCGATCGACAGGTCCGGGAAGAGGGTCGGCTCCTGGTAGATCACGGCGATACCGGCGTCGCGGGCGTCGCCGGGGCCGTGGAAGGCCACCGGTTCCCCGTCGAGCAGGACCTGCCCGGCGTCGGGGCGGTGCACCCCGGCGAGCGTCTTGATCAGGGTGGACTTGCCCGCGCCGTTCTCGCCGGCGAGGGCGTGCACCTCTCCGGGGAAGAGGTCCAGGGAGACGTCCCGCAGGGCGCGGACCGCGCCGAAGGACTTGGACACGTCCCTGAGCGCGAGAACCGGGTCCGGACCCGTGTCGGACGGGTGGGTCATGAGGGCTCCTCGACGACGCCTGCGGGACGGCCCTCACAGCGTCGTGAAAGGTTTCAACTGGGTTGCCGGGACGTTAGGCAGGCGGGGGATGCCACGTCAATGGGTGCGGGCCGAAAAACTTTCGATACCCGAAGGTCACAAAGGAGTCACGGCGCTCCGGATCGGGCGGAGGGCTTGACACCCCTCCGGGCGCCTCATAACTTCGCGTTCTGAATCGTTTCACACACATGGTCGTACGCGAGGGTGGTGCGACCCGACGTCACAGGAGCCGACGTGACCGAGACCGCCGCGGTGAAGGCCGCGCTGAAGACCCAGGCCGTCGAGACGCCGTCGTGGGCGTACGGGAACTCGGGAACCCGGTTCAAGGTGTTCGCGCAGGCGGGCGTGCCCCGCGACCCGTTCGAGAAGCTCGACGACGCGGCCAAGGTGCACGAGTTCACGGGCGTGGCGCCGACCGTCGCCCTGCACATCCCGTGGGACCGGGTCGAGGACTACACCGCGCTGGGCAAGCACGCCGAGGAACGCGGCGTGAAGATCGGCGCGATCAACTCCAACACCTTCCAGGACGACGCCTACCGGCTCGGCAGCGTCTGCCACCCCGACGCCGCGGTGCGCCGCAAGGCGGTCGACCACCTGCTGGAGTGCGTCGACATCATGGACGCGACGGGGTCGAAGGACCTGAAGCTGTGGTTCGCCGACGGCACGAACTATCCCGGGCAGGACGACATCCGGTCCCGGCAGGACCGGCTCGCCGAGGCGCTCGCGGAGGTGTACGAGCGGCTCGGCGACGACCAGCGGATGCTGCTGGAGTACAAGCTGTTCGAGCCGGCGTTCTACACCACGGACGTGCCGGACTGGGGCACGGCGTACGCGCACTGCCTGAAGCTGGGCGAGAAGGCCCAGGTCGTGGTGGACACCGGGCACCACGCGCCGGGCACCAACATCGAGTTCATCGTGGCGACGCTGCTGCGCGAGGGCAAGCTCGGCGGGTTCGACTTCAACTCGCGGTTCTACGCCGACGACGACCTGATGGTCGGCGCCGCCGACCCGTTCCAGTTGTTCCGGATCATGTACGAGGTGGTGCGCGGCGGCGGGTTCACCCCGGACGTGGCGTTCATGCTCGACCAGTGCCACAACATCGAGGCGAAGATCCCGGCGATCATCCGGTCGGTGATGAACGTGCAGGAGGCGACGGCGAAGGCGCTGCTCGTGGACGGCGAGGCGCTGGCCGCGGCGCAGGCCGCGGGGGACGTGCTGGAGGCGAACGCGGTGGTGATGGACGCGTACAACACGGATGTGCGGCCGTTGCTGCGGGAGGTCCGGGAGGAGATGGGGATCGATCCCGAACCGCTGAAGGCGTACCGGGCGTCGGGGTGGGGCGAGCGGATCGTCGCCGAGCGGGTCGGCGGGCGGCAGGCGGGGTGGGGGGCGTGAGCGTCTACCGGGTTCTGTGATGTGCGGGCTGCGGGCCGGTGTGTGGCTGGTCGCGCAGTTCCCCGCGCCCCTTCGGGGCGCTCACCTTCCTCTTCGTCGCAAAGGACTGAACAGACATGGCACCTCACCCCGAAGCCGACGCCCTTCTCTCCCGTTCGCACCGCCTCGGCTCCGACCCCCGGAACACCAACTACGCGGGAGGCAACGCCTCCGCGAAAGGCACCGCCACCGATCCCGTCACCGGAGGTGATGTGGAGCTGATGTGGGTGAAGGGGTCCGGCGGGGACCTCGGGACGCTCACCGAGGCGGGGCTGGCGGTGCTGCGGCTGGACCGGCTGCGGGCGCTGAAGGACGTGTACCCGGGGGTCGAGCGTGAGGACGAGATGGTCGCCGCGTTCGACTACTGCCTGCACGGCAAGGGCGGCGCCGCGCCGTCCATCGACACGGCGATGCACGGCCTGGTCGAGGCCGCGCACGTGGACCACCTGCACCCCGACTCCGGGATCGCGCTGGCCTGCGCGGCGGACGGCGAGAAGCTGACCGCCGAGTGCTTCGGCGACTCGGTGGTGTGGGTGCCCTGGCGCCGCCCCGGCTTCCAGCTCGGGCTGGACATCGCGGCGGTGAAGGAGGCCCACCCGGGGGCCATCGGCTGTGTGCTGGGCGGGCACGGCATCACCGCCTGGGGCGACACCAGCGAGGAGTGCGAGCGCAACTCGCTGCACATCATCCGCACCGCCGAGCGGTTCCTGGCCGAGCGCGGCAAGGCGGAGCCGTTCGGCCCCGTGATCGAGGGGTACGAGCCGCTGCCCGAGGCCGAGCGGCGGGCGCGGGCCGCGGCCCTCGCGCCGTACGTCCGGGCCGTCGCCTCCCAGGACCGGCCGCAGGTCGGGCACTTCACCGACTCCGACGTGGTGCTGGACTTCCTCTCCCGCGCCGAGCACCCGCGCCTGGCCGCGCTGGGCACCTCGTGCCCGGACCACTTCCTGCGCACCAAGGTCCGCCCGCTGGTCCTGGACGTGGCGCCGGGCGCCCCGCTGGAGGAGGCCATCGCGCGGCTGACGGAGCTGCACGCCGCGTACCGCGAGGAGTACGCCGCCTACTACCGGCGGCACGCCGGGCCCGACTCCCCCGCGATGCGCGGCGCCGACCCGGCGATCGTGCTGGTCCCGGGCGTGGGCATGTTCAGCTTCGGCAAGGACAAGCAGACCGCGCGGGTGGCCGGCGAGTTCTACGTCAACGCCGTCAACGTGATGCGGGGCGCCGAGGCGGTCTCCACGTACGCGCCGATCGAGGAGTCGGAGAAGTTCCGCATCGAGTACTGGGCGCTGGAGGAGGCCAAGCTCCGGCGGATGCCGAAGCCCAAGGCGCTCGCCACCCGGGTGGCGCTGGTGACCGGCGCGGGCAGCGGCATCGGCAAGGCCATCGCGCACCGGCTGGCCGCCGAGGGCGCCTGCGTGGTCGTCGCCGACCTGAACGGGGAGAACGCGGCGGCCGTCGCCGAGGAGCTGGGCGGCCCGGACCGGGCCGTCGCGGTGACCGTGGACGTCACCGACGAGGAGCAGATCGCCGCGGCCTTCCGGGCGGCGGTGCTGGCCTTCGGCGGGGTCGACCTGGTGGTCAACAACGCGGGCGTCTCGATCTCCAAGCCGCTGCTGGAGACCTCCGCGAAGGACTGGGACCTCCAGCACGACATCATGGCCCGCGGCTCCTTCCTGGTCTCCCGCGAAGCGGCCCGGGTGATGATCGCGCAGGGGCTCGGCGGTGACATCGTCTACATCGCCTCGAAGAACGCCGTGTTCGCCGGCCCGAACAACATCGCCTACTCCGCCACCAAGGCCGACCAGGCCCACCAGGTGCGGCTGCTCGCCGCCGAACTGGGCGAGCACGGCATCCGGGTCAACGGGGTCAACCCCGACGGCGTGGTGCGCGGTTCGGGCATCTTCGCGGGCGGCTGGGGCGCCCAGCGGGCCGCCGTGTACGGGGTGGCGGAGGAGAAGCTGGGCGAGTTCTACGCCCAGCGCACCCTGCTCAAGCGCGAGGTGCTGCCCGAGCACGTGGCCAACGCCGTGTTCGCGCTGACCGGCGGGGAGCTGACGCACACCACCGGCCTGCACGTCCCGGTCGACGCCGGTGTGGCCGCGGCCTTCCTGCGATGAGCGCGGCGTCGTACGCCGCGGTCGACCTCGGCGCGTCCAGCGGGCGCGTGATGGTCGGCCGCGTCGGCCCCGGCACCCTGGAGCTGACCGAGGCGCACCGCTTCCCCAACCGTCCGGTGCGGGTGCCCGAGGGGCTGCGCTGGGACGTGCTGGGGCTGTACGCCGGGATCCTGCGCGGGCTGCGGGCGGCGGGGCCGGTGGCGTCGGTGGGCGTGGACAGTTGGGCCGTGGACTACGGGCTGCTGGACGCGGACGGGGCGCTGCTGGGCAACCCGGTGCACTACCGCGACGCCCGCACCGAGGGCGTCGCCGAGCGGGTGTGGGCGACGCTGCCCCCCGCCGAGCTGTACGCGGCGACCGGGTTGCAGTACGCCCCGTTCAACACCCTGTACCAGCTCACCGCCGCCCGCGGCACCGCCCAACTGGCCCAGGCCAGGCGGCTGTTGCTGATCCCGGACCTGATGACGTACTGGCTCACCGGCGAGCAGGGCACCGAGCTGACCAACGCCTCCACCACCCAGTTGATCGACCCCCGCACCCGGGACTGGGCGCACGGGGTCGCCGAGCGGCTCGGCATCGACCTGGGCCTGTTCCCGCCGCTCAGGCGGCCCGGCGATCCGGCGGGCGTGCTGCGCCCGGAGGTGCTGGCGGAGACCGGGCTGACCGGGCCGGTGCGGGTGACGGCGGTCGGCTCGCACGACACCGCCTCGGCGGTGGCCGCCGTACCGGCCGGCGGTGAGCGCTTCGCGTACATCTGCACCGGCACCTGGTCGCTGGCCGGTCTGGAGCTGACCGCGCCGGTGCTGACCGAGGCGAGCCGCGCCGCCAACTTCACCAATGAGCTGGGGCTGGACGGCACGGTCCGCTATCTGCGCAACATCATGGGGCTGTGGCTGCTCCAGGAGTGCCTGCGGGAGTGGGGCGACCCGGAGCTGGCCGGCCTGCTGCGCCGGGCCGCCGAGGTGCCGGCGCTGCGGTCGGTGGTGGACGCCGGTGACGCGGCGTTCCTCGCGCCGGGCCGGATGCCGGAGCGGATCGCCGGGGCGTGCCGCGCCTCGGGGCAGCCGGTGCCGGTGACGCCCGCCGAGATCACCCGGTGCATCCTGGACTCCCTCGCCCTCGCCCACCGCCGGGCCGTGCGGGAGGCGCAGGAGCTGGCCGGGCACCCGGTGGACGTGGTGCACATCGTGGGCGGCGGCACCCGCAACGCCCTGCTGTGCCAGTCCACCGCCGACGCCTGCGGGCTGCCGGTGGTGGCCGGGCCGGCCGAGGCCGCCGCGCTCGGCAATGTGCTGGTGCAGGCCCGCGCCGACGGTCTGGTCGGCGACCTGGCCGGGATGCGCCGTCTGCTGGCGCGCACCCAGGCGCCCGTCCGCTACGAGCCGCGGGGCGGCACCGCGCGCTGGCGGGCCGCCGAGGCCCGGCTCACCGCCCGGTGAGCCGGGTCCGCGCCGGCCCTGACCTGCCCATTACGCTGCTTTCGTCCGATGTTCTTCCAGTACAAGGAGCCGCGATGCGTGTCGCCCTGTTCCTGACCTGCGTCAACGACACGCTGTATCCCGACACCGGCCGTGCCGTGGTGAAGCTGCTGACCAGGCTGGGCGTCGAGGTCGACTTCCCGCCCGCCCAGACCTGCTGCGGGCAGGCCCACTACAACACCGGCTACCGGCACGAGGCCGAGCCGCTGGCCCGGCATTTCTCCGATGTCTTCGGGGAGTACGAGGCGATCGTGACGCCGTCGGGCTCCTGCGGGGCGATGGTGCGGGAGCTGTATCCGCGGATGGGTGAGCGGGCGCGGGCCGAGGGCCGCGGGAGCGCCCTCGCGGCGGTGCTGGCGCCGGTGGTGCCGAAGACGTACGAGCTGACGGAGTTCCTGGTGGACGTGCTGGGGGTGACGGACGTCGGCGCGTACTACCCGCACACGGTGACGTACCACCCGACCTGCCACGGGCTGCGGAGCCTCGGGCTCGGTGAGCGGCCGCTGCGGCTGCTGCGGGCCGTGAAGGGTCTTGAGCTGGTGGAGTTGCCGGGCGCGGACGAGTGCTGCGGGTTCGGCGGCACCTTCGCCGTGAAGAACGCCGACGTGTCCGCGGCGATGGGCGCCGACAAGGTGCGCAACGCCGAGTCGACGGGCGCGCGGGTGCTGTGCGCCGCCGACAACTCGTGCCTGATGCACATCGGCGGCACCATGAGCCGGCTCCGGGTGGACATGCGGCCGGTGCACATCGCGGAGATCCTGGCGAGCACGGAAGAGGAGGCGGCCGGATGAGCGGGACCTTCGTGGGCATGCCCGCCTTCCCCCGGGCGGCCCGTACGGCGGTGCGCGATACGACCCTGCGCGGCAATCTGCGGCACGCCACCCGCACCATCCGCGGCAAGCGGGCGCAGGCGGTCGCGGAGCTGGCCGACTGGGCGGAGCTGCGCGAGGCCGGCCGGCGCATCAAGGACCACACCCTGCGCCACCTCGACCGCTATCTGGAGCAGGTGGAGGAGGCGGTGACGGCGGCGGGCGGCACCGTGCACTGGGCCGCCGACGCCGACGAGGCCAACGCGATCGTCGCCCAACTGGTCAAGGAGACCGGCGAGTCGGAGGTCGTCAAGGTCAAGTCGATGGCCACCCAGGAGATCGGGCTGAACGAGGCCCTCGAAGCGGAGGGCATCCGCGCCTACGAAACCGATCTGGCCGAGCTGATCGTGCAGTTGGGCCGGGACCGGCCCTCGCACATCCTGGTCCCGGCCATCCACCGCAACCGGGGCGAGATCCGGGACATCTTCGCCCGTGAGATGGGCGCCTGGGGCCGCCCGGCGCCCGAGGGCCTGACCGACCGCCCCGCCGAACTCGCGGAGGCGGCCCGGCTGCACCTGCGGGAGAAGTTCCTGCGGGCCAAGGTGGGCATCTCCGGGGCCAACTTCGTGGTCGCCGAGACCGGCACCCTGGTCGTCGTGGAGTCCGAGGGCAACGGCCGGATGTGCCTGACCCTGCCCGAGACGCTGATCTCGGTCGTCGGCATCGAGAAGGTGGTGCCGACCTGGCGGGACCTGGAGGTGTTCCTGCAGACCCTGCCGCGCTCCTCGACCGCCGAGCGCATGAACCCGTACACGTCGATGTGGACCGGCACCACCGACGGCGACGGGCCGCGCGCCTTCCACCTGGTCCTGCTCGACAACGGCCGCACCGACACCCTCGCCGACGAGGTCGGCCGCCAGGCCCTGCGCTGCATCCGCTGCTCGGCCTGCCTGAACGTCTGCCCGGTGTACGAGCGGGCCGGCGGCCACGCCTACGGGTCGGTGTACCCGGGCCCGATCGGCGCGATCCTCAGCCCCCAACTGCGGGGCACGGGCAGCGAGATCGACGCCTCGCTGCCGTACGCGTCCTCGCTCTGCGGGGCCTGCTACGAGGTGTGCCCGGTCGCCATCGACATCCCCGAGGTGCTGGTGCACCTGCGGGAACGCGTGGTGCGGGGCGGTCCGGCGACCCGGGACGGCAACAAGGTCGTCCTGCGCCCGGCCAAGGGCCACGCCGCCGAGCGGGCCGCGATGCGGGCGGCGCGGTGGGCGTTCACCCGCCCCGGCGCGCTGCGCGCGGGGCAGCGGCTGGCGTCGCGGACCCGGCGCTTCCATCCGCGCACGCTGCCCGGTCCGGGCCGGGCGTGGAGCGCGAGCCGGGACCTGCCGGCGGTGCCGGCGGAGCCGTTCCGCGACTGGTGGCAGCGGACCCGGGGTGGAAAGGACACGGACAGGTGAGCGGCAGGGAACGGGTGCTGGGCCGGGTGCGGCGCGCGCTGGCCGACGTACCGCGCGAGGAGGTCCCGTACGAGCAGGCGGTGCCCCGGGGGTATCTGCGCGAGCACGGCGGCCGGAGCGTCGCGGAGACGGTGGAGCTGCTCGCGGAGAACCTGGCGGACTACCGGGCGCTCGTGCACCGCTGCACGGACACCGGACTGCCGTCGCTGATCGCCGGGTTGCTGCGGCGGCACGGGTCGGCGTCGGTGGTGGTGCCGCCCGGCCTCGACCCGGGCTGGCTCGCGGAGACCGAGGTCACCCGGGTCGCGGACACGGCGGACGGCACCCCGCGCGCCCTGGACGGCGTCGACAGCGTGGTCACCGGCTGCGCCGTCGCCGTCGCCGAGACCGGCACGATCGTGCTGGACGGCTCCCCCGACCAGGGCCGCCGCCGCATCACGCTCGTGCCGGACCACCACATCTGTGTCGTCCGGGTGCCTGGTCAGGTGGTCGCCTCCGTGCCGCAGGCGCTCGGACGCCTCGACCCGGCCCGCCCGCTGACCTGGATCTCCGGCCCGTCGGCGACCAGCGACATCGAGCTGGACCGGGTCGAGGGGGTGCACGGCCCGCGCACCCTGGAGGTGGTGCTGGTGACGGTCCGGTAGCCGCCGCCCGGGCGGGGTGGTGCTGGGTACACCCCGCGATACGGGTTCTGCGCCCCGTGTGCCCGCACCGCCGTCTCCGTAGCGTCGTGGTGAGGCACAGGGCGTGCCGTACGGAGGGTGATGACGATGGTGCGCACCGGCGCACGACACGGCCAGGACGCGGGACCCGCCGCCGAGGCGCTGCGGCTGGCCGGGGTCGGCAAGACCTACGGGAGCGCCGAGAACGCGGTCACCGCGCTGGACGGGGTGACGCTCGGCCTCGCCCGGGGCACGTTCACCGCCGTGATGGGACCGTCGGGCTCGGGCAAGTCGACGCTGCTGCGGTGCGCGGCGGGTCTGGAACGGCCGGACAGCGGGGTCGTCCGGGTGGACGGCACCGAGCTGACCGGCGGCACCGAGACGGAGCTGACCAAGTTCCGGCGCGGCCGGGTGGGGTTCGTGTTCCAGGAGTACAACCTGCTGGAGACGCTGACGGTGGCGCAGAACACCGTGCTGCCGCTGAAGCTGGCCGGGCGGCGGGTGGACCGCCGGCGGACCCGGGAGGTGCTCGCCTCGGTGGGGCTGGGCGACCGGCTCGGCCACCGCCCCGGCCAGTTGTCCGGCGGCCAGCGGCAGCGGGTGGCGATCGCGCGGGTCCTGGTCGCCGAACCCCGGGTGATCTTCGCGGACGAGCCGACGGGCGCGCTGGACACCCGCAGCGCCCGGCAGGTGCTGGGGCTGCTCCAGGACGCGGTGCGCTCGCAGGGGCGGACCGTGGTGATGGTGACCCACGACCCGGTCGCCGCGTCGTACGCCGACGCGGTGGTGTTCCTCGCCGACGGGCGGCTGGCGGGGCGGATGGACGCACCGACGCCGGACGCGGTCGCCGAGAGGCTGGCGCACCTGGGTGACGACGCCGCGGTGGGGGTGTGAGCCGTGTTCGTCCTCGCCCTGCGCTCGGTCCGGCACCGGCCCGGACGGTTCCTCGCCACGCTGCTCTCCGCCTTCCTCGGCGCGGCGGTCGTCATGACGTTCGCCGCGATGCACGACACGGCGGCGGGGGCCGGCGTCGACCCGGTGAGCGCGGAGACCCTCGGCACGTCGGCGAGTGTGGTCGGCGGCTACGGCACCCTGCTGGTGTTCTTCGCGGTCGCCTCGGCGCTGACGGTCGCGGTCCGGCAGCGGGCCGCCGAACTGGAGCTGCTGCGCTGCTCGGGGGCGACCCCGGGGCAGCTCCGGCGGATGGTGGTCGGCGAGGCGGTCGCCGTCGCGCTGGCCGGCGCGCTGCTGGCGATCGGCCCGGCGCTGCTCGGCGGCCGGGTGCTGCTGACGGTGTTCCAGGACAGCGGCCAGGTCGCCGGGGACGTGGAGTACGTCTTCGGTGCCCTCGCCCTGTCGTCCGGGGTGGGCAGCACGCTGCTCGCGGCGGCGGGCGCGGCCTTCCTCGCCCTGCGCCGGGTGAACCGGACCGGGGCCCGGCGGGCGCGGGCGCGGCGGCTCCCGGCGTACGCGGCACTGGCGGCGGGGGCGGCGAGCACCTGCTCGACGTTCGGGTTCTCCGCGACGGCCGAGGCGCTGATGGCGCCGCCCGCGTACGGGGCGATCCTGCTGTCGGTGGGCTGCGCGCTGCTGGCGCCGGGGCTGCTGACGAAGCTGCTGGGCCGACTGCCCCTGGACGGCGCCAGTGTCTGGCTCGCGGTGCGCAATCTGCGGCAGCGGGCCGGGCAGCTCGCCGGGGTGCTGATGTCGCTGACGCTGTTCACGGCGGTGGCCACGGCGACGCTGACCGTGCAGGCCGTGGAGAGCGACGCGGTCGCGGCCTCGGGCCGGGTGAAGTCGGTCGACGCCAAGAACCTGGAGACGCTGAACCTGACGGTCGTCGGGATCATCGCCGTCTTCGTCTGCGTGATGCTGGTCAACTCGCTGTACGCGGCGACCACGTACCGCTCCCGGGAGTTCGGGCAGCAGCGGCTCGCCGGGGCGACGCCCGGCCAGGTGCTCGGCACGGTCGGCGCGGAGGCTGTGCTGCTGACGGTGACGGGGGTGTTCTTCGGGACGCTGGCGGCGCTGGCGGGGGTGGTGCCGTTCACGGTGGTCCGCGCCGACGGGGTGCTGCCGGGGCAGTTCCTCGGCACCTGGGCCGCGGTGGCGTCGGTGGGCGCGGCGGTGACGCTGGGCACGAGCCTGGCGACGGCGCGCCACGTGCTGCGGACACCGGCGGTGGGGGCGGTGGCGCGGCCGGCCTGACCGGCCCGGGAGCCGCAGAGCACGGGGAACGGGAGCGTGCGGGGGACCTGGTCAGTGGTCCCCCGCACGCGTGTCCCACCGCTCGGGCGGCAGGGTGATCACCGTGGCGGTGCCCAGGGACCCGCCGGTGGGGAACGTACGGGTACGGGCGGAGCGGTCGGCGACCAGGGCGGCGCGTGCGGCCGGGCCGGGCTGGAGCCGGCCGTGCGCGAAGAGGACCAGGTGGACCGTGGTGCCCGGGGGCGGGGCCGCACGGCGGTACTGGGCGTAGGTGACCGCGTCGCAACTGGAGTACCAGCCGGCCTCCGGTTCGTAGCCGGTGACCAGCAGGCAGGGGCGGCCGGTGGCGGCGAGCCGCTGGGCGACCGGGACCGTGGACCGGGCCTGCGCGGTCGGGCCGGGCATCGCCCCGTGCGCCACCACCTGGGCGGTGCCGGGGACGGTCAGCGCGGCGAGCACGCCGGTCCCGGCCAGCAGCGGGCCGCCCCACCGCCCGGCGGAGCGCGGCAGCGCCTCGACGCCGAGCAGGGTGAGCAGCACCACCGGCAGGTAGACGAAGCGGGGCTCGCCGTCGGTGACCAGGCCGAGCACGACCAGGACCAGCACGGACGTCGCCGCGAGGAACACCCGGCGCGCGTCCCCGGGGTCCGCCGCTCCCCCGCCCCGGCGGCGCCGTACCGCGGCCAGGCCCGCGAGCAGTCCGGCCGCCATGACCACCGCGCCCAGGTCACCGGCGAGCCGGTACGGCAGGATCGCCGCGTAGTAGACGAGGCCGTCGCCGACGTAGGCGCGGTTGGCCTGGGCGGTGGCCCACCGGATCAGGCCGAGCGGGGAGCCGGTGACCTGGGCGGCGTACACGAAGTGCGGGACCAGGCCGGCCGCGAACACCCCGGCGGCGAGGGCGAGTCGGCGGCCCCGGACGCACCAGGCGCGCGGCCCGTAGGCGAACAGGGCGGCGAGGGCGATGGCCAGCAGGTTGCCCAGGCTGCCGTAGCGCAGGTAGAAGGCGGCGAGCGCGACGAGGGCCGCGCCGGGCGCCGCCCAGCGGGAGCGCGGCCGTTCCTGGACCCGGACCAGCAGCGCGACGACGAGCAGCAGCAGACCGGTGGCGCCGATGTCGTTGAGGAACTCCGGTGTCCGGCGCAGGAATCCGAGGCCGCCGAGGACCAGCAGGGCCACCAGGGCGCCCCGGCGCGGGGTGGTCCAGCGGGCGGCGGCCAGATAGGTCACGGCGAGGGTGAACAGGGTCAGCAGCAGCGCCACCGCGCGGAGCGCGCCGACGCCGTCGTGCACGGCCAGCGCCAGCCGGCCGAGCGCCGGGAGGCCGACCGGGCGGTAGGGGCCCCAGCCGGCGGCGGGCGTGCCGTCGGCCCAGGCGCGGGCCCGGTTGGCGTAGACGGCCTCCTCGTGGCCGAGGTACGGCTCGTGGTCCTGGAGGACGGCCCACACGGCGGCGGCGGTCACCAGCACGCCCGCCGCGTACGCCGGTCCGGGCACCCGGCGCAGCAGACGCACCGCCCCGGCGCCGGCACGGGGGGTCCCGGACGGCCGGGCGAGCCACCAGGCGGGGGCGGCGCCCAGCAGGAACGGCCACGGCTGCCACCCGGGGAGCAGCCCTCCCCCGCCCGCGATCAGCAGGACCTGCTGGGCGAACGCGGCGGCGGTGAGCGCGACGGCGACGGCCAGGGCGGTGCGGCGGGGGCCCCGTGCCTCCGGCGGAAGCTCCGGCGGCACGTCCCGAGCCGTCTCGACCGGCTCGGGACGTGCCGTCTCGACCGGCTCGGCCAGGCTGTTTGACATCCACGCTCCCCCTGATCATGCTTGTACTAATGAATTAATGAAAGCATGGAAGGTGACGTGGTCGAGTACCGGATCGACCGGCAGAGCGGCATCCCCGCCTATGTGCAGATCGTTCGGCAGACCGAACAGGCACTGCGGATGGGTGTGCTGCGGGTCGGGGACAAGCTGCCGACGGCCAGGGAGGTCGTCGCCGCCACCGCCATCAACCCCAACACCGTGTTCCGGGCCTACCGCGATCTGGAGCAGGCGGGGCTGGTCACCTCGCGGCGCGGTCTCGGCACCTTCGTGACGCGGTCGCTGGCGCGGCCCGGCGCGGAGGACGACTCGCCCCTGCGCGCGGACCTCGCCGCGTGGGTCGAGCGGGCCCGCGCGGCCGGGCTGGAACGGGACGACGTGCTGGCGTTGGTGACGGCGGCCCTGGACGCCTCGGACGAGGAACACACCGCCCAGAAGCAACGACCGCAACACAAGCAAGAACAGCAAGAACAGCAAGAACAGCAGCAACAGCAACAGGAGGACGCATGACCGGGCCAGACGAGCCCGCCGCGCTGAGCGCGACCGGGCTGGGCTTCCGGTACCGGGCGCGTGGCGGCTGGGCCCTGCGGGACTGCGGGTTCACGGTGCCCAGGGGCCGGATCACCGCGCTGGTCGGGCGCAACGGCGCGGGCAAGAGCACGCTGCTGCACCTGGCCGGCGGGCTGCTGCGTCCCGCCGAGGGCGAGATCCGCGCGCTGGACTCCGTACCGGGCACGGCCTCGGCCCGGTCCCGGGTCGCGCTGGTCACCCAGGACAAGCCGCTCTACCCCCGCTTCACCGTCGCCGACACCCTGCGCATGGGCGCCCGGCTCAACTCCCGCTGGGACCCGGCCGTGCCCGAGCGGGTGGTCCGCGAGGGCGGCATCGCCCCCGGCGCCCGCGTCGGCGAACTCTCCCCCGGGCAGCGCACCCGCGTGGCGCTCGCCCTCGCCCTCGGCAAGCGCCCCGAACTGCTCCTGCTGGACGAGCCCCTCGCGGACCTCGACCCGGTGGTGCGCGGCGAGGTGATGGCCACGCTGATGACCGAGGCGGCCGAACGGGAGCTGAGCATCGTGCTGTCCTCGCACGTCCTGCCCGAACTGGAGGAGACCTGCGACTGGGTGCTGCTCCTGCGGGACGGCCGGGTCGGGCTGAGCGAGGACACCGGCACGCTCCGCGAGGACCATCTGCTGGTCACCGGGCACGCCGACGGGGCGGCCGCGCTGGCCGGACACGACGTGGTGCACCGCCGGACGCACGGCCGGCAGCTCACCGCCCTGCTCCGGCCGCGCGGCCCGCTGGACGGGGACTGGCATGTGACCCACCCGGGCCTGGAGGAGATCCTGCTCGGCCATCTGCGCGGCGCCGAGGCGCTCGCCGGGGACCTGAAGGAGGCGGCGTGAAGGGCTCGTTGTGGCTGGCCTGGCGCCAGCAGCGGGTACTGGTCGGCTGCGGCGCGGCGGTCCTGGTGGCCGCCGCCGCGCTCGCCGCGCACTTCCGCTCCGGCATGCTGGACGCCCTGCGCGGCGGTCTGTTCGACCACTGCGCACCCGGCCCGCTGTACTGCACCCGGCCGTCCGACGGTCTGCCGATGTTCCTGGACATCGAGCCGCTGAAGCTGCTCGGGGCGCTCAACATCGCGCTGCCCGTTCTGATCGGCATGTTCTGGGGCGCGCCGCTGCTGGGCCGCGACCGCGAACTGGGCACCCACCGCATGGTCCTCGCCCAGGGCGTCAGCCGCGCCCAGTGGTTCACCTCCCGCCTGGCGCTGGCCGCGCTCGGCACGGTGGCCGTCTCCGGGACCCTTGCCTGGCTGTTCCACTGGTGGTGGGAGCCGGCCGCCGACCGCAGCTACGGTCTGTTCTGGTACGAGACCACCGCCCTGAGCGGCTCGGGACCGTCCACGGTCGCCGCCGCCCTGTTCGGCCTGGCCGTCGGCACCCTCGCCGGGCTGCTGGCCCGCCGGGTGCTCGCCGCGATGGCCTGGACCCTGTCGGTGACGGCGGCGACGGCATTCCTGGTGCAGTGGCTGCACCGCTCCCGGCTGCTGGTCCCGCCGCACCGCTACGTCAGCCAGGGCACCCGGCCCAAGCCGCCCATGGGCGACAAGTGGTCCACCGGGAACTACGGTCTGATCACCGCCTCCGGCCGCCGCGAACCGGTGCTCAACTGCCCCTATCCGTCGGGCCCCGAGCTGAAGGAGTGCATGGCCCGGCACGGCTATGTCGCCCGCTTCTACGAGGCCAACCCGGCCGGTGACTACTGGACCGTCCAGTGGTACGACACCGCCCTGCTCGGCGGCCTCGCCCTGGTGCTCACCGCCGCCACGGTCGTGCTGCTGCGCCGCCGCGTGTGAGCCCCGGCGCGCGTCCCGGGCGCGCGCCCCCCGTACCGCCTCCTGTGTGATCGCTCCGGCCGCTCCGCAAGTTTGGCCAGTTTTGGGGGTTTTGTCTGCTTAGCATGCAGGGTCCGCGTGCGCGGGCCGGCGTCAGCGCGGCGGCTCCTCGTGCCGTTCGCCACGGAACCGCCCGCGCCGCCCGCCCCGTACGAGAGGACCCCCGATGGCGCCTTTGGGCCGTCCCAGAGCACTGGCCGCGCATGCCTTCTCCCCGCACGACGCCGTGCTGAGCGCCGCCGCCCGGCACCTCGGCCGCCGGCGCTTCCTCACCGTCACCGCGGCCGCCGCCGCGCTCGCCTTCTCCACCAACCTGCCGGCCCGTGGTGCCGTGGCCGCCGAGATGGACGCCGCCCGGCTCACCGCCGACCCGTTCACCCTCGGCGTGGCCTCCGGCGATCCGCTGCCGGAGTCGGTGCTGCTGTGGACGCGTCTGGCGCCCGAGCCGTTCGAGGAGGACGGCGGCATGGGCCAGGAACGGGTGTCGGTGCAGTGGGAGGTGTCGCTGGACGAGTACTTCGCCCTCGTCGTCCGCCGGGGCACCGCGCTGGCGTACCCGGAGTACAGCCACAGCGTGCACGTCGACGTGCAGGGGCTGACGCCGGGCGTGACGTACTACTACCGGTTCCGGGCCGGGAGCTACATCAGCCCCGCCGGACGCACCCGCACCGCGCCCGCCGCCGACGCGGACCTGACGACGATGAAGCTGGGCGCCGTCGCCTGCCAGGCGTACCAGGACGGCTACTACACCGTCTACCGGCACCTCGCCCGGGAGGACGTCGACGTGGTGTTCCACCTCGGCGACTACCTGTACGAGTACGCGGTGAACTCGGCGGGCGGCGAGCGCGGCTACACCGACGTCACCCTGCCCGAGGTGTTCAACCGGGAGACCATGACCCTCGCCGACTACCGGCTGCGGTACTCCCTCTACAAGAGCGACAAGGACCTCCAGGCGGCGCACGCCGCCCATCCGTTCGTCGTCACCTGGGACGACCACGAGACCGAGAACAACTACGCCGGTTCGGTGCCCGAGAACGACCTGCCGCCGTCGGAGTTCCTGCTCCGGCGGGCCGCCGCCTACCGGGCCTACTGGGAGAACCAGCCGCTGCGCTCCGCCCAACTCCCGCAGGGCCCCGACGCGCTGCTGTACCGGCGGCTGCAGTGGGGCACGCTCGCCCAGTTCGACGTGCTGGACACCCGCCAGTACCGCTCCGACCAGGCGTACGACGACCGGCCGCACGCCCCCGGGCCCGAGTCGGACGACCCGGCGCGCACCCTGACCGGGGCCGAGCAGGAGAAGTGGCTGCTCGACGGCTGGCAGGCGTCCGACGCGCTGTGGAACGTGACGGCGCAGCAGGTGTGCTTCTCCCAGCGCCGGTTCGGGCTGACCGCCGACGCCCCGCTGTCCATGGACGCCTGGGACGGCTACCGGGCCTCCCGCAACCGGGTGGTCGCCGGTGCCAAGGCCGCCGGGCTGGAGAACTGGCTGATCCTCACCGGGGACGTGCACGTGGCCTACGCCTTCGACGTCAAGGACGACTTCGACAACCCCGACTCCAGGACCCTCGGCACCGAACTGGCCTGCTCCTCGGTCTCCAGCGGCAAGGACGGCGTGGAACGGCCGGACAGTTGGGAGACCCAGATGAAGGCCAACCCGCACATGAAGTTCTACGACGGCCGGCGCGGCTTCGCCCGGGTCACGATCGGCACCGAGTCGGCCCGGATCGACTTCAAGACGGTCTCGGTCATCTCCACGCCCGGCGCTCCCCTCACCACCGCCGCCTCCTTCGTCACCGAGGTCGGCGACCAGGGCATGAAGCCGGCCTGAGCCGTCGCGGTGCCCGCGTACTGCACTTGGCACCGGTCGACGTCCCCCAAAGCGCGAAAGACACCCCGGCAGGGCATCAGGGCGGGGCGTTCCGGCTAGGGCTAGGTCTCTCCCCTCGACCCAAGGAGGCACATCGCATGATGGCCGGCAGACATGCCACGCGCGGCTCGCACGCGGCCCTCACCACGCTCGGCGCGCTCGTCCTGACCGCCGTTCCGGCGGCCGCGTCGGCCGCGCCGCCGCCCGCGCCCGGGCCGCTGCCCACCGCCGCGCAGACCCTCGGCGCCGACCGGCCCTCGGCCGAGGTGCTGCGGGCCCTCCAGCGCGACCTGCAACTGACGCCGGAGCAGGCGTCGGCGAAGCTGGTCAACGAGGCCGAGGCGGGCACCCGCGCCGGGCAGTTGCGCAACACCCTGGGCCCGCGCTTCGCCGGTGCCTGGGTGAGCGGCACCACCTCGGCGCGGCTCACCATCGCCACCACCGACGCCTCGCAGGTGGCCGCCATCCGGGCGCAGGGCGCGGAGGCGGTGGTGGTGAAGAAGACGCTGGCGGAGCTGCGGGCCGTCAAGGAGAAGCTGGACACCGCCGCGCGGCGGGCGGCCACCCCCGAGACACCGGTGTGGTACGTCGACGTGCCGTCGAACCGGGTCGTCGTCCAGGCCACCAGCGAGCAGGCCGGCGCCGCGTTCCTGCGCGGCGCGGGGGTGCGGCCCCAGGACGCGGGGGTACGGGTGTCGGCGGACCGGCCCCGGCCGCTGGCGGAGGTGGTGGGCGGTGACGCGTACTACATCGACGACAAGGCCCGCTGCTCGATCGGCTTCTCCGTCACCAAGGAGCAGCGGCAGGGCTTCGTGTCGGCCGGTCACTGCGGCAAGCCGGGGGCGAAGACCACCGGCTCGGACAAGGCGGCGCAGGGCACCTTCCAGGCGTCCACCTTCCCGGAGAAGGACATGTCGTGGGTGGAGGTGAACGCCGACTGGACCGCCACCGCCGACGTCAAGGGCGAGAAGGAGCAGAAGGTGGCGGTGGCCGGTTCGGTGCAGGCGCTGGTCGGGGCGTCGGTGTGCCGGTCCGGGTCGACCACCGGCTGGCACTGCGGCACCATCGAGCAGCACGACACCAGCGTGAGTTACGCGGAGGGCACGGTGAACGGCCTGACGCAGACCACGGTGTGCGCCGAGCCCGGTGACTCGGGCGGCCCGTACCTGGCCGGTGCGCAGGCGCAGGGGGTGACCTCGGGCGGTTCGGGTGACTGCACCAGCGGCGGGACCACCTTCTTCCAGCCGGTCAACCCGATGCTGAAGGAGTTCGCCGTGACCTTGAAGACGTCCTCCGGGCAGAGCGCCCCGGCGGCCCCCGGGGAGCAGGGCGCGGCGGACGCCTGGTCGGCCGGCCGGGTCTACGACGCGGGTGCCACGGTGACCCGCTCGGGCGTGCGCTACCAGTGTCTGCAGGACCACCAGGCGCAGCCCTCCTGGTCGCCGGAGGGCACTCCGGCGCTGTGGCAGCGGCTGTGACCCGCTGACCCCGTTTTCCGGTGCGGGCCGGGCCCGCACCGGAAAGCGGGGTCAGTCCTCGGCGAGGAGGGCGTAGGCGGCGGCCACGAACGGGTCGCGGGAGCGGAAGCGGCGGGTGCAGACGGCGGCGAGCGCGGTGCCGGTGTCCGGGCGGAAGCCCAGGAACGCCTGCTGGCCGAGGGTGGCGCCGGAGTGGAAGTACAGCGGCCCGCCGTCGGTGGGGTGCCGGAACCAGGCCACCGTGTGCACGTGCCGGTGGTCCAGGCCCCGGCGCAGTACGGGCACCTGGACGGCCCGGAGCGCCGCGGCGGCCGGGGAGCCGTCCGGGTCGAGGTGGGCTTCGAGGAAGGTCAGCAGGTCGTGCGGGGTGGCGCGGACGGCCCCCGCCGCCTGGAACCCGCCGGCGTCGAACGGGGGGACGGGGGTGCGGCCGTCCTTGCCGTGGCCGGCGGCGTCCGTCGCGGCGTCCGCGGGGCGCAGTCCGGTGCCGTGCAGGCCGAGCGGGCGCAGCACGCGGTCGGTGAGCAGGTCCTCCCAGGCGGTGCCGGTGACGGCGGCCACGGCGTGGCCGAGGACAGCGACGCCGAAGTTGGAGTAGTGCCAGCGGGTGCCGGGGCGGTGCCGGGGGCGGTACCGCAGGAAGGCGTCGGCCACCCGCCCGGCCGGGTAGCGGCCGTAGGGGTTGGTGTTCCAGACCGGCAGGGCGCGGCGGCGGAAGCCGGGCGGCAGGGCGGGCAGTCCGGCGGTGTGGGTGATCAGGTGGGCCAGGGTCACCGGGTGCGGCCCGGCCTCGCGGGCCGGGTCCAGGCAGGTGACGGCGGGTTCGCCGCCGGTGAGCGCGCCGTCCTGGATGAGCCGGGCCAGCAGCAGCCCGGTGAACGTCTTGGTGGCGGACCCGATCTCGTAGCGCAGGTCCTCGCGGGCGGCGCCGGGGGGCGGGGCGGTGCCGCCGGAGCACAGGACGCGGCGGCCGTGGCGGGACATGGCGAAGACCGCGTCGGGCGCGTCGGCGGCCTCGACGGCGGCGGCGAGCCGCTCGGCCGGCTCCGGACCGTGGTCCGCACCCTGGGGTGCGGGGGCGCGGGGTTCGCCGGCGGGGGCGCCGGGCCACAGCAGGACGCCGCTCATGAGGGCGTGTGCGCCAGCTCGGTGAGGGAGCGCGAGGTGGCCAGCACGGAGGCGTACGCGGCCACCAGCGTCGGGTGGTACACCACGTCGAACACCTCGTCCGGGTCGCCCTCGGGCATCTCGTGCACGGCGGGCATGGCCCCGTCGGGCTGCTGGGCGGCGGCGAACCCCTCCCAGGCCCGCTGGTCCAGGGTGGGCTCGGGCAGGCAGGCGTCCACCACGAGGAGTTCGCCGAGCAGGTCCCAGCGGCGCAGGTCCAGCCAGTCGTCGATCCAGACCGGCAGCCAGGTGGCGAGGTAGTCGGCGACCCGGGGCGGCAGCCCGTCGGGGCGCTCGCCCCAGTCGGTGAGGTGGAACACCGCGTGGGTGACGTCGTAGGCGATGTGGCCCTCGACGGTCCAGGGTTCGGGGGTGCGGGCCAGCCAGGTGGCGGCGAACGCCTCCGGCTCGGGCGGGCGGGGGGTGAGGCCGAAGCGGCGCTGGAACGCGGAGAGGCCCAGTCTGCGGGTGGGGGCCACCTCGAAGGAGACCCAGCTCTCCAGACGGTGGTTGAGGGCGGCGGCGCGTTCCACCTCGGGCTGGCTGTAGCCGAGTTCCTTGAACGCCAGGTACACCTCGAACGGGATCGGTGAGATCGGTTCGGTGCGCTGGCCGAGGACCAGCATCCGGCCGCCGTCCAGGGTCTCCCGCCAGGCGTGGTCCAGCAGCCTGCGGGCCAGGTCGGCCTGCCGGGAGCCGGCCACGCCCTCGCGGAACAGCACCTTGCAGATCATGGCCAGTTCGCCGACCGGCTTGAAGCGCTCCAGGAACCCCACCTCGGGGTCCACGTCGGGCTCCAGCCGGAAGCCGTCGCGGTGCGCCCACAGCCACTCCATGGCGCGGGTCCCGACGGTGTGCATCAGGCGCGTGGCGGTCATCCGAGGACTCCTTGTCCGCCGTACCGGTGGTCGGTGAGGGCCGCCGCGAAGACGGCCATCAGGGTCGAGTGGTAGCTGTACGCGAACCCCTCGCCCTCGAAGGCCGCCTCCTCGGGCAGTGCTCCCGAGGGCCGCTGGGCCGCCGCGAGGCGCCGCCACGCCTCCTGGAGCAGCGGCGGGCCGGCGGTGCCGGGGACGCTCGCGGCGACGGCGAGCAGTTCGCAGGCCAGGTCCCACTGGCCGGCCTCCAGGCAGGTGTCGATCCAGGGCGGCAGCCAGTGCGCCAGATAGGCGGTGAGGCGGCCGGGGACGCCGGCCTCTTCGGCGCGGCCCCAGTCGGTGAGGTGGAAGACGACGTGGGTGAGCGCGTAGCCGGAGGCCCGTTCGAAGGTCCAGGGTTCGGGCAGTCCGCCGAGCCAGGTGCCGTCCAGGACCGCGGTGGCCGGTTCGGGCCGGGCGATGCCGCCGTGCCGTTCGGCGCAGAGCACGCCGAGCCGCCGGGTGGGGTCCTGTTCGGTGCGCCGCCAGCCCCGGGTACGGGCCACGGTGGCCGCGGCCGTCTCGTAGCCGGGGTGCCGCAGGCCGCCGGCGGCGAAGGCCGCGTAGACCTCCAACGGGTAGGTGGCGAAGGGTTCCTGGCGTTGCAGGGTCAGGAACAGCTCGCCCAGGTCGGTCTCCCGCCAGGCGAAGGCGAGCAGCTCGGCGGCGCGGCCGTGCAGCGGGTCGGCCGGGTCGGTGCGCCGGGTCAGGGTGGCGCAGACCTGGGCGAGTTCGCCGAGCGGCTTCCAGGTGCGGTCGACCTCGCCGTGGAGGGCGAGCGCGTCCTCGCCGAGCGCGAACGCGCCGCGGTGCGCCCAGATCCAGTCCAGGGCCGCGTCCGCCACCTCCCGGACGCCCCGGACGCCGACGGCGGTCACACGAGTGCCCCGACGCGCAGATGGCGGGCGGCCCGTACCTGGAGGTCGACCAATGGGTCGCCGCCGCCCATGAGTTCCACGAAGTCCAGGCCGGTGTCCAGGCCGAGGGTGTCGGGGACGCCGTCCAGGACGGTCAGCCAGCGGGCCGCGCCGGCCGCCTGGGCCCAGTCCCGGCGGCGTACCGCGCGGACGAAGCCGCGGGCGACGTCGACCGGCCGGTGCCGGGCCGCGCGGCCCACCGCGCTGTCCTCGCCGGGCAGGGCGAGGGGGGCCAGGATCGCGAGCTGGTGGGTGAGGGTCCGCCAGTCGGCCGTGTCGAGCCAGTCGGCGGCGGGTTCGGGGGCCGGTACGGCCTCGCCGGGCGCCAGTCGCCGCAGGGCGCGGGTCATCGCCCAGTGGCTCCAGGCCACGGTGGGGGCGGCGTCCGCGCGGGGCGGGTAGGTCTCCACCGCCCGCCGCAGCAGGGCGAGTTCGGCGGGGTCGGGGCGGGTGCCGAGCAGCACGTGCGGCAGCACGTAGTCGGCGCCGAGGACCCGTACCGCGGCCGGCGCCAGGCCGTCGGCCGCGAACGCGGCCGACGGCAGGTCACCGGCCGGACCGTGGCCCCCGCTCCGGAGAGCGGAGGCCACGCCGGCAGCCAGGTCCTGCACCGCGCCCTTCAGCAGGGTCGAAGTGCCTGACTGTTCCATTCAGGTGCTCCCGTCGAGCCGGTCAGCCCTTCTTCGGACGCGGGGTGGGCGGCGACAGCAGGACTCCGCCCTGTCCGCCGGCCAGAGCCAGTGCCGCGCACTGCCGGCTGTCGCGGTAGACGCCCTCCGCCTCGGCGGGGTCGAGAGCCGCGTCTACGTCGATGTCCTGGATGCGGGCCACTTCTTCCATGACCGTTTCCTTGGAAGGCATGTCACCATCTCCCTCTGATTTGGCCGGTAGCCTTCACCGACACAGGTGTCCGGTCAGTCACAAAACATGCCTAACTTCTCAGAATTCTCTGAAGGTAAGTTTTTCAACATAATCGGGCATACCGGACAGGGGGTGGGGCGGCGGTGGGCGGCGGGGCCGCGTCCGGTGCCTGGGGGCGCCGGGACCGGCGGGTGTCCCCGCACCCGGTGGTGGAACCCGGGGCGGACCAGGCTCGTCCGACGGCCGGACGAGGACGCATCCGACACCGGGAGGCCACCGTGACCCGCACCCCGCAGGACGTGCACGACCAGCTCCGTACCGAGGTGGCGGGCCGGGCCGACGCCCTGTGGGAGGTGGCCTCGCGCCTGCACGCCGATCCCGAGTACGCCTTCGCCGAGCACCGGGCGGCGGCGCTGCTCGCCGGGGAGCTGGAGCGCGCCGGCTTCGACGTGCGGCGCCCGGTCGCCGGGCTGGAGACGGCGTTCGTGGCGCGGTCCGGCACCGGGCGGCCCGCCGTGGCCCTGCTGCTGGAGTACGACGCCCTGCCGGGCCTCGGGCACGCCTGCGGCCACAACCTCATCGCGGCGGCGGGCCTGGGCGCGGCCCTCGCCCTGCGCGAGGTGCTGGACGGCACCCCGGGCGCCGTCCTGGCGGTGGGCACACCGGCCGAGGAGGGCGGCGGCGGCAAGGCGGTCGAGGCGGAGGCCGGGGTCTTCGACGAGGTGGACGCGGCGCTGATGTTCCACCCGGGCGTGCACGACTGGCGGTGGGCGCCGCTGATCGCGCAGGTGCAGTACCGGGTGGCCTTCCACGGGCGGGCCGCGCATCCGACGGGCAACCCGGCGGAGGGCGTCGACGCCCTCGCCGCCCTGGTGGAGCTGTTCAACGTGCTGAACGTGCTGGGGCGGAGGCTGCCGGATGCGTCGCACGTGCAGGGCATCGTCACGCACGGCGGGACGGCCACCAACATCGTGCCGGAGTACGCGGAGGGGCTGTTCGGGCTGCGGGCGGCGACCACGGGGGCGCTGGACGAGCTGACCGGGCGCCTGCGGGAGTGTGCCGAGGGGGTCGCGCGGGCGACCGGGACGCGGGCGGAGGTGACCCGGGCGACGGTCCGCTACGACCACTTCCGGGACAGCGCGGTGCTCTCCGACCGGTTCGCCGCGCACCTGTCCCGGGCGGGCATCACGTTGACGGCGCCCGCGCCGGGGGTGTATCTCGGCTCCTCGGACATCGGCAACGTCAGCGCGCGGGTGCCCGCGATCCACCCCTTCGTGGCGATCATGGACGAGGACGGCTCCGACCACACCCCCGAGTTCGCCGCGGCCGCCGCCTCGGAACGGGCCCGCGCGGTCCTGCCGGCCGTGACGCAGGCGCTGGCGTGCACCGCCGCGGACGTACTGCTCCACGCGGACCTGCGCGCACGGGCGTGGGCGGGGCACGGGGCGGCTTGAGGGGTCAGGGCTCCTCGGTGACCACGGTGAGCAGGTCGTCCTGCTCGGCCAGCGCGTCCAGGGAGAGCGTGCGGTAGCCGACCCGTTCGAACTGGACGGTGATCCGGTCGCCGTCCTCGCTCAGCACCATGCCCTCGCCCCACTCGCGGTGCCGCACACGGGCCCCCACGGGATAGGCGGAGGCCGCGGGGTGCTCGGCCCGCGGGGACGCGTCCTCGTCCTCCCGGGCGTCGCAGCCGTCGCAGTTGCCGCACGGGGGCTCGTACTCCTCGCCGAAGTAGCCCAGCAGGAACCGGCGCCGGCACCCGGTGGTCTCGGCGTAGGCCCGGGCCATGTCGACCCGGGTGCGGTCGGTGACGCGGTGCGCCTCGGCGGCCTCCTCGGCCCGTTCCGCGGCGGCCTCCGGCGGGGTGTCCTGGTCCGGGCGGACCTCGCCGTCCGCGCCGGTGGCGACGGCCCTGGCCTCCTCCAGCAGGTTCACGGCGGTGGTGACGCGGTTGCGGGACAGTCCGGTCTCGCGGCGCAGCGCGTCCAGGTCGGCGGGGTCGTCCTCGTGGTCGCGTACGGCGTCGGCGACCTCGGTGAGGGTGTCGTGGCCCGGGGTGCGGCCGGCGAACCAGTACTGCATGCCGGTGTCCTCGGGGCGGTGGTGCAGCACCGCGAGGGCCGGTTCGCCGTCCCGGCCGCAGCGGCCGATCTCTTGGTAGTAGGCGTCCAGTGAGCCCGGCAGCGAGGCGTGCAGCACGAACCGTACGTCCTCCTTGTCGATGCCCATCCCGAACGCCGAGGTGGCCACCACCACGTCGGTGCGGCCGGCGAGGAAGGCGTCGTGGACCCGGGCGCGCTCGGCGCCGGGCAGCCCGGCGTGGTAGGCGACGGCGGTCAGTCCGAGGGCGGCGAGCTGCTCGGCGTACTCCTCGGTCTCCTTGCGGGTGGCGGCGTAGACGATGCCGGGCTTGGGCTCGGCGGCGGCGCGTTCGACGAGCGCGCGGCGCCGGTCGTCCTCGTCGAGGAAGCGGCGGGCCTCCAGCCGGATGTTGGGCCGGTCGAAGCTGGTGACGGTCAGCCGGGGCCGGTCCATGCCGAGGCGGGCGACGATCTCCTCGCGGACGGGCGGGGCGGCGGTCGCGGTCAGGGCGAGCAGCGGGGGGCGGCCGACCCGGCGTACGGCCTGTTCCAGGCGGAGGTAGTCGGGCCGGAAGTCGTGCCCCCAGGAGGCGACGCACTGGGCCTCGTCCACGACGAACAGGGCGGGTGCGGCGGCGGCCAGCTCGTCGACCACCTCGTCCTTGGCCAGTTGTTCGGGCGACAGGTACAGGAACCGGGCCGCGCCCGAGCGCACCGCCTCCCACGCGGCCTCGGCGCCGGCCGCCGTGAGGGTGGAGTTCACGGCGACGGCGCCGGGCGCGTCCTCGCCCTCGGGCAGGCCGGCGATCTGGTCGCGCTGGAGCGCCAGCAGCGGCGACACGACGACCACCGGGCCGTCCAGCAGTACCCCGGGGACCTGGTAGACGGCCGACTTGCCGGACCCGGTCGGCATCACGACGAGGGTGTCGCGGCCGTCCAGCACGGCCTCCATGGCCTGGAGCTGCTCGGCGGTGAGCCGCTCCCACCCGAACACCTCGGCGGCGGTTCGCCGCAGACGCCCGGCGGGGTCGTCCGCCGTCCGGTGGTTTCCGGTCATGTCTCCGCTCCCTGGTCGCACGGTGGGCGGGCTGAGTACCCGGCCCGGCCCGGCACAGTCGCCGGGTGCCCGCTACGCCCGGCGCAGCCGCCACACGTGGTCGTCGCGGTGCCCGGCCGTGCCGTCCGGGGCGGCGGAGGCCCGGCGGACGGTCTCCCGGGTCTCCACCGTCCACTCCCCCTCGGCGAGCCCGAGGTCGTCGAGGACACCGTCCAGCGTGGGGAACTCCGCGTCGAACGGCGGCTGGGTCTGCCAGGACGGCCAGCCCGCGTGCAGCACGATCAGCAGGGTGCCGCCGGCCGCGACCGCGTCGGCCGCCCGGCGCAGCACCCGCCGCAGGTCGAGGGCGACCGGGGACTGCAGGTAGTGCGCGCTGACCAGGTCGAAGGAGCCCTCGGGGAAGGTCACGCCCAGTTCGTGGCGCTCCCATGAGACGCGGTCGCCGACGCCCGCCTCGGCGGCGTGCCGGGCGGCGCGCTCCAGCGCGGTGGCGGAGATGTCGACGCCGGTGACCCGCCAGCCCCGCCCGGCCAGCCACACCGCGTCGCCGCCCTCCCCGCAGCCGAGGTCCAGGGCGGTGCCGGGGGCGAGGCCGGCCGCCTCGCGCACCAGCAGCTCGTTCGGGCGGCCGCTCCACACCCGCCCCGCGTCGCGGTACCGGGCCTCCCAGTACTCGGCGGGCTGGTCCGGCAAGGACGTACGGCTCATGCTGCCTCCTGACGACGGCGGAACGGGACGGAACGTGAGGGAACGGGCATCGGGCGATCCCCGCTTCCACACCCCGCAGCCTGCACCCGACCACCCCGGAACGGCACGCTTCTTTGCCGATCCGGCAAATCGGCGTCCCGGCGAGGCAAGCCGCCGCTTCCGCCGGACGGCGTCCCGGGCCCGGTCGCCGTTCCCGTTCCGTCAGGCGGCCGTTTCGAGGGCGGCGCAGAGTTCGCGCAGCGCATCCGCACCGGCCGCCGCCGTGCCGGCCGTGCCGGTGCCGGGGAACAGCCGGCCCCAGGAGGCCGCGCGGCCGACGGCACCCAGCGGCTCGGCCAGGGCCAACGCGCGGCGCAGGTCCGCCGCCGTCCGGCCGGCTCCCGTCCAGGGTTCGAGATAGGCGTCCCGCAGTCGCGGCAGGACACCGGGCCCGAACCGCTCGCGGGCCTTGCGGGCCGGGACCAGGAAGCTCAGGAAGGGGTGGGAGACGGCGGCGTCGCCCCAGTCGAAGAAGGTGTAGCGGCCCGGCGCGGGCCGGAAGAGCTGGCCGTCGTGCAGGTCGGCATGGTCGAGCGAGTCCGGGACGCCCGCGGCGGCCAGTTCGGCGCACCGGTCCACCAGGAGCGGGCGCACCGCGCGCAGGCGCGCACGGTCCTCCGGCCGCAGGGCGGCGTTCTCGGCGACGATCCGGTCGACGGCCTCGGGCAGGGCGCCGGTCCGCGCGCTCGGCACGCCGAGCCGTTCCATGGCGTCGGCGCGCGGGACCAGGGCGCGCTGCATCTCCGCGTACCGCCGCAGCGGCTCCTCCCAGGCGCGCGGGTCGGCGGGTCCGCGGTCGAGTACGTGGCGGAAGAGGGCGCCCCCGTCGGGGAGCAGCGACCAGCCCCGGGCGGTGTCGACGGCGATCGGCCGCAGGACGTGTTCCGGCACCCAGCGGGACAGGGCGGCGGTGAGCCCGGCCTCGAAGGCGCTCGCGGGCGGGTTGGCCTTGAACCAGACGGCACCGCCCCCTTCGACGGGCAGCCGCACCAGCACGGACCACGGCCGCAGCCGGACACTGCGCGGGCCGGTCTCCCGCAGTCCCCGCGCGGCGAGCCGCCGCTCCGCCCAGTCCGAAGCCGCCGCCCGCCAGTCGGCTCGCTCCCAGGGCGTCACCGTCCGCGGGTAGGAACCCCGGTCCACGGCCGGGGACACGTCGTGCACCGTCATCCCGTCATCCCAGCACGGCTCCCGCCCGGGGTTCCAGCCGGTTTCCCGGGCGGGAGCCCGGCCCCGGCGGCGGCCGGTCCGAGGCCGGCGGCTCGGCGGCTCGGCGGGTCGTGCGAGAGGGGCCGCTTGTACGAGGGGTGTCGTAATTTGACGGGTGCCGTATTACGAGAGTTATCGTACGAGGCGGCGGTCGCGTCCGGTGTCGTGCGCGGCCGGCGTGACCGACCTTTCCGTCGACGGGAGACCTCTGTGAGCGCCCTGTTCGAGCCGTACACCCTGCGGTCCGTGACCCTGCCCAACCGGGTGTGGATGCCCCCGATGTGCCAGTACTCCGCCGCGCCCGAGGGGCCGGCGCAGGGTGTGCCGACGGACTGGCACTTCCAGCACTACGGCGCGCGGGCGGCCGGCGGCACCGGGCTGATCATCGTGGAGGCGACCGGTGTCGCGCCCGAGGGCCGGATCTCCCCCCAGGACCTGGGGCTGTGGAACGACGCCCAGGCCGAGGGCCTGAGCCGGATCACCTCGTTCCTCAAGGAGCAGGGCACCGTCCCCGGCATCCAGCTCGGCCACGCCGGCCGCAAGGCGTCGACCAGCCGCCCGTGGGACGGGGACCGCCCGGTCGGTCCCGAGGAGCACGGCTGGGAGCCGGTCGGCCCCAGTGCCGTCGCCTACCCGGGGCTGAAGGTGCCGCGCGAGCTGACCGTCGAGGAGATCGGCGAGGTCGTGGAGCGGTTCCGCGTCTCCACGCGACTGGCGCTCAAGGCCGGGTTCCAGGTCGTCGAGATCCACGGCGCCCACGGTTACCTGATCGGCAACTTCCTCTCCCCGCACAGCAACACCCGCACCGACGCCTACGGCGGTTCCTTCGAGAACCGGATCCGGCTGGCCGTCGAGGTGGTGGACGCCGTACGCGAGGAGTGGCCCGACGAGCTCCCGCTGTTCTTCCGGGTCTCCGCCACCGACTGGCTGGAGCAGGGCGGCTGGACGCCGGACGACACGGTCGCCCTGGCCCGGGTGCTGACCGAGCACGGCGTGGACCTGATGGACATCTCCACCGGCGGCAACGCGGCCGGGGTGAGCATCCCGGTCGGCCCGAACTACCAGGTGCCGTTCGCCGAGCGGGTCCGGCGCGAGACGGAGATGCCGGTGGCGGCGGTCGGCGAGATCACCGACCCGGAGCAGGCCGCGAAGATCCTCGCCAACGGCGAGGCCGACGCGGTGCTGATCGGCCGGCAGCTCCTGCGCGAGCCCACCTGGGCCCGCCGCGCCGCCCGCGAACTGGGTGCCGACGTGCGGATCCCGCCGCAGTACGGCTGGCGCCCCTGAGCCACCGCCCGGCCGGACACCCGGCCGGGGCCGAGCCCGGGTGCCGCGCCGGCGCCCGGGCTCAGGCGATGCCGCCGTTGGCGTACAGCACCTGGCCGTTGATCCAGCGCCCCGGACCGGCCAGGAAGGCGACCGTCTCCGCGATGTCGTCCGGGGTGCCGAGCCGCTCCAGCGGCGCGGCGGCGGCCAGCCGCTCGACCGTCTGCTCGCTCTTGCCGTCCAGGAACAGCGGCGTGGCCGTCGGGCCGGGCGCCACCGCGTTGACGGTGATGTCCCGGCCGCGCAGCTCCCGGGCGAGGATCAGGGTCATCGCCTCCACCGCCCCCTTGGTCGCGGCGTAGGCGGCGTACGTGGGCTGCTGGAGCCGGGTCACCGAGGTGGAGAAGTTGATCAGCGCGCCGCCCGGCCGCAGGGTGCGGGCGGCCAACCGGGAGACGACGAAGGTGCCCCGGACGTTGATCCGGTGCATCCGGTCGAAGTCGTCCAGGTCCATCTCGGCCAGCGGGGCGAGCAGCATGATTCCGGCGGTGTTGACGACCACGTCGACACCGCCGAAGTGTTCCTCGGCGGCGGCGAAGAGCGCGGCCGCCTCGTCGGCGTCCGCGAGGTCGGCCCGTGCCGCGACGGCGGTGCCGCCCTCTGCGGTGATCCGCTCCACCACCTCGTCGGCCCGCGCCCGGCCGCCGGAGTAGTGCACGACGACCGCCGTGCCCGCGGCGGCGAGCCGGCGGGCCACCGCGCCGCCGATCCCGCCCGATCCCCCGGTGACGACGGCGACCCGCTCCGGTGTCCGCTGTGTGGTGGTCATGACGGCCCTCTTTCCTTCCGGCGGTGCGACGACGGCCGCTCCGCCGCGCTTATATGGACTGCTAGTACATTAACTCGTATGTAGACTGTCTGTCCACATAGTTCGTCCGAACCAGTGCGACGAGTACGACGAGTGCGGCCGAAGTCGCCGGAGGAGGAGTACGGCCATGGAGTCCAGCGACGTGCCCGCGGCGCCCGCGGCGCCCACGCTCAAGCCCGGCCGGGGCCGCCGTCCCGCCGACGACGTCCGCCGGGCCGCCCTGGCCGCGGCGGCCGAGCTGCTGCTGGCGGACGGGATGCCGGGCGTGACCTTCGCCAAGGTGGCCGCGCGGGCCGGCGTCAGCAAGATGACCCTCTACAAGTGGTGGCCGTCGCCGGGGAGCCTGGCCTTCGAGGCGTACTTCAGCGTGTTCGAGCGGACGCTCGCCTTCCCGGACACCGGTGACATCCGGCGCGACCTGACCGAGCAGCTCCACGCCTTCGTCGACCTGGTGGAGCGGCACGGGCCCGTGCTCGCCGGGATCGTGGGGGCCGCGCAGAGCGATCCCGGCCTGGCGGCGGCACTGTCCGAGCAGTACGTGCGCAAGCGGCGCGGGCTCGCGGTGGAGCGGCTGGCGCGCGCCCGTGAGCTGGGGCAGATCCGGGCCGGCGTCGACCTGGAGACGGTCGTCGACCAGCTCTGGGGCGCCTGCTACCACCGGCTGCTGCTGCCGGCGGGCCTGCCCCTGGACCGGGAATTCACCGACCGCCTGCTCGCCAACCTGCTCACCGGCATCGCCCCGGACGGGACCTGACCGGCGGCGGAAATTCCCGTGCCGGGCCGCCGGCGAGGGTGCAGACTCGCCGCATGGCGGACATGCGGGCGTTCCGGAGTGCGGTCGGCGACTGGGCGGCCGGCGGTTCCGGCGCACCGGCGCGTGAACTGGCACCGGGGGTGCGGACGGTGGTGCTGCTGGAGGGGCCGAGCGACCTCGCGGCCGTCGAGGCGCTGGCCGCCCGGCGGGGCCGGGACCTGGCCGCCGAGGGCGTGTGCGTGCTGCCGATGGGCGGCGCGATGAGCGTCGGCCGGTACACCGCCCTGCTCGGCCCGGCCGGCCTCGGGCTGCGCCTGACGGGCCTGTGCGACGAGCGCGAACGGCCCTTCTACGACCGCGCGCTGGAGCGGGCGCGGGCGCCCCGGGACGGGTTCTTCGTATGCGTGTCCGACCTGGAGGACGAGCTGATCCGGGCGCTGGGCACCGAGGTGGTCGAGGAGATCATCCGGGCCGAGGGCGAGCTGCGCCCCTGGCAGACCTTCCTGAGCCAGCCCGCACAGCACGGCCGGTCCCGCGAGCGGCAGTTGCGGCGCTTCCTCGGCACCAGGAAGGGCCGCAAGATCCGCTACGGGCGGCTGCTCGCCGAGTCCCTCGACACGGCCCGCGTCCCGGCCCCGCTCGACGGCCTGCTCGCGGCCCTCTGACCGACACGGCGGGCGGGCGCCCGGGCGCGGAAGGAGCCGTTCCTGGGAGCGGTGCACCCAGGAACGGCTCGGCCTTCATCGGCGGCGCCGCCGTCCGCAGACTCGAACACGTCAGGAGGAGAGGCCCCGCGGCGACGGGGCACGCAACGCGACGAAAGAGGAACTCCCATGGCTACGTGGTTCATCACCGGCGCCTCCCGCGGCATCGGCGCGGAGATCGCCCGCGCCGCGCTCAAGGACGGCAACGAGGTCGTCGTCGCCGTCCGTGACCCGCGGCGGGTGCCGGACGACCTCAGGGACTCCGACGCCGTCCTGCCCGTCGCCCTGGACGTCACCGACACCGGCGGCATCCCCGACGCCGTGCAGGCCGCCGTGGACCGCTTCGGCGGCATCGACGTCCTGGTCAACAACGCGGGCCGCGGGCTGCTGGGCGCCCTGGAGGAGGTCTCCGACGCCGAGGCCCGCTCGCTGTTCGACCTGAACGTCTTCGGGCTGATCAACGTCACCCGTGCCGTACTGCCCGTCATGCGCCGGCAGGGCGCCGGCAAGCTGGTGCACATCGGCTCCCGCGCCGGCTTCGAGGGCGAGCCCGGTGTCGGGCTGTACGCGGCGTCCAAGTTCGCGGTCGCCGGCATCAGCGAGGCCCTGTCGGTGGAGCTGGCCCCGTTCGGCATCCAGTCGATGGTGGTCGAACCCGGCGTCTTCCGCACCGACTTCCTCGACGCCAGCTCCCTGTCGGTGGCCGCCCGCCGGATCGCCGACTACGACGGCACACCCGCCCACGCGACCCTGGACTGGGCCGGCCAGACCAACCACGCCCAGCTCGGCGACCCGGTGAAGGGCGCCGCCCTGATCGTCGAGGTCACCAACACCGACCGGCTGCCCACCCATCTCTACCTCGGCCGCGACACCCTGGAGCGCCTGGAGGTCAAGCTGCGGCAGATCCACGACGACCTCGAACCGTGGCGCGAGAAGTCGGCCGCCACCGCCCACGAGGACGCCGCCTGAGGGGTCAGACGAGGGTCTCGCCGCCGTCGACGGTGACGACCTGGCCGGTGACGTAAGGGTTGGCCATGAGGAACAGGACCGAGGCGGCGGCCTCCTCGGCGGTGCCGAAGCGGCCGAGGGGCGCGGAGGCGCCCGCGGCGGCGACGGCGGCGTCGGAGTCCAGCCCCGGCTGCGAGCGCAGCAGCGGGGTGTCGATCCGGCCGAACCGGACGGTGTTCACCCGCAGCCGGGCGGGGGCGAGTTCCACGGCGAGGGCCCGGGTGAGGATCTCCACGGCACCGGCGGCCGTCAGCGGGGCGCTCATCCCGGCCCGGGGGCGGACGACGAGGATGCCGGAGCTGAAGGTGAGGGAGCCGCCCGCCGGGAGCCGGGTCGCCACCGTGCGGGCGGCGGCGAAGGCCCCGCGGAGCCGGGAGTCGAAGGCCGCGCCGAGGTCGTCGGCCGTCAGGCCGGTCACCGGGCCGACGCCTCCGATGCCGCCCGCGGTGACGAGGACGTGGTCGACCTGACCGGCGCGGTCGAACGCCTCGGCGAGGGTCCGGTCGTCGGCGCCGTCGCCCGCGACGCCCAGTACGGCGTCGTCGGCGTCCTCGTCCGGGCCCGCACCGCGCACCCGGGAGACGGCGGCCTTGAGCCGGTCGGCGTCGCGGCCGACCAGCACGACGCGGGCGCCGACCGAGCGCAGCAGCACACCCGTCGCCAGCCCGATACCGGAGGTGCCGCCGACGAGGACGGCGGTCGCGCCGGCCAGGCCGCCGGGCAGTGGGTTGCGGACCGGCACGGGGGCGGGCTCGGGGGCGGGTGAGGACGCGGGTGAGGAAGTCGGAGTGCTCATGCGCGGGCAGCCTCTCGCTGACTAAACCATCTGGTTGTTTTACATCCGAGGAGGATGCTGCCGCCCGGGGGACGCGGAGTCAACCGGATGGTTTAATTCGGCCATGGCTTATGACGCGGAGGACACCAGGCGGCGGATCTTCGCCGCCGCTGCCGCCGAGTTCGCCGAGCACGGCCTCGCGGGGGCCAGGGTCGAGCGGATCGCGACGGCCGCCAGGGCGAACAAGCAGGCCATCTACCTCTACTACGGCAGCAAGGAGAAGCTGTTCGCCGCCGTACTGCGGGCGAAGCTGGAGGAGGCCGGCGCCGCCATCCGCGTCGATCCCGACGCGGTGGCCGAGTCGGTCGGACAGCTCTTCGACTGGTACCAGGAGCACCCGGAGCTGATCAGGCTGCTGCTGTGGGACGCGCTGGAGGCGGTCGAGGAGGACGCCGAGAGCGAGCGGGAGCGCCGCGACGCCTTCCGCCGGAAGGTGGAGCGGCTCACGGGCGGCGACGCGGCCCGGCAACTGCCGGAGGAGACGCGCGTGCGCGCCGCGCAGGACCTGCTGTTCACCGTCATGGGGCTGATCGCCTGGAACTTCGCGGTGCCGCGGATGTGCCGCCTGGTGCTGGACGAGGAGACCGAGCGGGCCGCCCTCGACCGCCGCCGCCGGACCGTCATGGAGGCCGCCCGCACACTCGCCGCCGCCGGGGGGCTGGCCGGTCGCGGGTGACCCCGCCACCGGCCGCCCGGAGCAGAGGCTCAGTCCTGCAGCGCCAGTCCCTCCGGTGAGGTCAGGCCCTTCTCGGGGTGGGCGCGGAACGTCGCCGTCCACGCGGTGGGCGGGCAGGTGCGCCCGTTGGGGTGCTGCTCGGTCAACTCGGCCCGGACGCTGTCCTCGACGACCGTGTCACCGCCGCGCGCGGAGGTCACGGTGAGCCGAACCGGCACGGCGACCGCACCCACGTCGTCGGGGAGCCGGACCGCCAGCGAGGTGAACGGATCGCCCGGATCGCCGGACGACCGCGCCTCGCAGGTGTCGTCCACGCAGAGCCGGACCGTCACCGCGTCCGGTCCGCCGAAGTCGGCGGACCGCCACACCGCGGACACCCGCGAGTCCGCGTCGGCCTGCCCGCACGGGGTGGCGTCCCGGCCGAGGAGGGAGCAGCCGGCCAGGGCCACCGCCACCAGCGGTACGAGCAGCGCGCGCCGCATGCCGGTACGGCCGCACTCCTCGCCGCTCATCACGCCGCCCACGCGGACGGACCTCGCCGCCGCTCCGCGCCCGGCACCGGATCGGACTCCAGGGAATGGCCCACGGACGGTTCCTCCAGCCGCTGGATGACGAACAGCGGCTGATCATAGGGCTGCGCACATCAGGCCCACAAAGCGCCGCCGCCGGCCGGACGACGCCGGGGCGGGCGCGGCTCGGGTCACTTCAGCGGGTCGTGTCCCCAGTTCATCAGCGAATCCCGCCACCGGGTGTCCCGTACGTCACCGGAGGGCCGCTGCGCGAGATGCCGCTGGACGTAGCCGACCACCTTGCGCATGTGCTGGTAGTCCTCGTCCGAGAGGTCGCCCTTCTTGGTCCGCAGGATGTCCAGGATGCGGCGACCGGAGGCATGCCCCGTGGACTCGCCCCCGTCCTTGTGCTGCCCGGCCGCCTGCGATCGCTCCGAGTCCAGCCACTTCTCCAGCTCCCCCGGCGTCATGTTCACCGCGTCACGGAACGCGTCCCAGGTCTCTTTCCGCTCGTCGTCCCGCATGTGGCGTCACTCCTTGGTCTCCCGCTGCCGGTCGGGCCCTGCCCGTCCAGGGTGCGGCCCGCACCCTCGGGTCGCAGCTCGGACCGACTCGCCCGGGGACGAAGTCGGTTGCGATCCCTCGGGCTCCTACCCTCGACAACACCAGCTAAGGCAGTTACTTTCTTCGCCCGTGGAGCCCGCTTTGCCGTATTTATTCCATGCACTTACCTCTGCCACCTCGTGAAGACACCGCCTTGACAGGTGTCGTCGTCTTGATGATCCTGATGATCCTCATGCTTCGACCGACAAGGAGGCACCGTGCACGATCACGACGAGTACCTGTACTTCCTCCGCCGCGCCTTCGACGGGATGCTCGACGCGCTGGTGGAGCTGGGTGACGACCTCGCCAATACCGCGCCGCCGCTGCCGGACGCCAACTCCCCCTACGCCATCGCGTACCACTGCGTCGGTGTGGCGGACTACTGGCTCGGCCATGTGGTCGCCGGACGGCACGTCGACCGTGATCGGCCCGCCGAGTTCAGGGCGGCAGGGGATGTGCGACGCCTGCGCGAAGAGGTGGACGCGCTGTTCGTGCGCCTGCGGGCGGACCTCCGCCGGGCGGCGTCGGCGGACGCACCGCGCAACGCCGCCCCCGCCGACTTCGAGGGACCGGACCGCCCCTTGAGCGTGCGGGGCGTCCAGCTCCACGTACTGGAGGAACTGGCCCAGCATCACGGTCAGGTGCAGATCACCCGGGACCTTCTGCGGGCGGGGGTCGCGGCATGAGGACCGCACAGGCTCAGGGATTTCCCGGCTTCGACGACCTCGATCTGGAGCGGCTGCGCGCCCGCGGCGGCGTCAAGTGGCGCCGTGCCGGGCGGGATGTGTTGCCGGCGTGGGTGGCCGACATGGACTTCCCCACCCCGCCGCCGGTGGCGGCCGCGTTGCGTCAGGCGATCGACGACCTCGACCTCGGGTATCCGGACTGGCCGAACGGCAGCCCGCTGCGGCCGGCCTTCGCCAAACGGATGGCCGAACGCCACGGATGGTCCGCGTCGGCGCACCGGGTGCGCGAGCAGACCGACCTGATCCAGTGCCTGCAACTCGTCCTCCACCTTGCCACGTCCGACGGGGACGCGGTGGCGGTGCAGACGCCCAACTATCCGCCGTTCCTGGCGACGCTGCGAACGATGAACCGCCGGATCGTCCCCCTCCCGATGCGGGACACCGACCACAACTGGCAGATGGATCCCGCCGCTGTGGACACCGCGGTGAAACGGTTCGGCTGCAAGGCGCTCCTCCTGGTCAATCCGCACAACCCCACCGGTCGCGTCCTGACGCGTGACGAGCTCGGTGACATCGCGGTGATCGCGCGACGGCACGACCTCCTCGTCATCAGTGACGAGATCCACGCCGAGCTGGCCCACGCCCCTCATCGGCATGTTCCCTTCGCGAGCCTGTCCGACGACGCCGCGCGGCGCACGGTGACCCTGACCTCCGCGACCAAGGCGTTCAACCTGGCCGCCATCCGTTGCGCCCTGACGCACTACGGCCCCGACCGCCTCCTCGCACTGCGCGACGCACAGCCGCCCGACCTGTACGGCACCGTCTCGCCGCTCGGTGTCACCGCCACGCTGGCCGCCTGGGAGCACGGTGACGCCTGGCAGCGCGACCTGCTGACGGTCCTGGACCGCAACCGCCGACGGGTCCACGCGGTGCTGCGCGAGCGGCTGCCGCTGGTCCGCCACCACCTGCCGGAGGCCACTTACCTGGCGTGGCTGGACACCCGGCCGCTCGGGCTGGACGAGCCGCCGGTGGAGAAGGTGCTCAGGGAGGGCCGGGTCCTGCTCGACGGCGGGGCCCCGTTCGGCGAGGACGCCGACGGGTTCCTGCGGCTGAACTTCGCCACCTCGCAGGAGATACTCGACGAGATCCTGACCCGGGTCGTCGAGGCGCTGGGTGGCAGGAGGGGTGGCGCGGGTGCCGGGGACCGGATGGCACCATGAGGGGGTGGATGACTTCGTCTTCGTCAGCGGGCGCCTGTCCCTGGACCTCGCGGGGACCCTGCTCTGGCGGCGGAGCCGGCGCACCGAACTGCTGCGCTCCCCCGACGATCTGCGGCGCTGGATCCGGCAGGCGGCACTGCTCGACGCGCCCGGCCCGCTGGACGCACGGGCCCTGACGAGGACGTGCCGCCTGCGGGAGGCCGTCTACACGCTGGTCCGCTCCTGGCCCCTGGCCCCGGACGCGGACAGCGAGGTACGGGACGCCCTGGCCGTGGTGAACGAGGCGGCCCGGCTGCCGTTGCCGAGGCACCAGCTCGACGAGCAGGGGCACCTGACTCGTACCGGGGACGTCGACGAGGTGCTCGGGGCGGTGGCCCGGGACGCGGTGGACCTGCTGGGCGGTGCCGACTTCGCTCGCGTCCGGGAGTGCTCCAACGAGGACTGCACCCGCCTCTTCGTGGACCTGTCGCGGTCCGCCACCCGGCGCTGGTGCGGCATGGCCGAGTGCGGCAACCGGCACAAGGTGGCCACGTACCGCAAGCGGCAGCAGGCAGCCCGGTGAGCGGCCCCGGCGGGTGACGGCCGCCGGGACGGCTGTGTGCCGTGGGGTGAACCCGAGCCGCCGGGCGGTCGTTGAGCCAGGCGAAGCACGGGGTTCTCGACGGCACGGGAAGTGATCATGGACTGCGAGCAGGTACGGCTCGATGAGACGCGTACGTCCCACACCTGGATGGAGGACGCCGCGTGCCGCCACGTCGTGGACCCCGGCATCTTCGACGACGTGGCCACCGAGAAGACGGCGAAGGCGGTCTGCCGTACCTGCCCGGTGCTCGCGGACTGCTTCTCGTACATCCACGGACTGGCGGACTTCACGGGGATCGCGGCCGGTACGGTCTGGCGCAACGGCCACCACCCGCCGGTCCCGTCGACGCCGTGCGAGAGCGGCCGGTCCGGGGGCAACTGTCGCCCGTCGTCCCTCATCTCCCGCGCACGGCGCTGAGGGCCCGCAGTGCCAGCGCGGTGGCCACCAGGTCGTCCGCGTAGCGGTGCTGCAGGCGTACGTGTTCGTTGACGGGCTCCCCGGGCCAGGTGCCGTTGGTGCGTTGCCGGGCGATCAGCCACCCCACGGCGCGGGCGACGGGCGGGGCGTACCCGGTCAGGCCGGTGGCCACGAGGGCGCGCAGCGCGGAGGCCGTCTCCTCGACCGAGCTGACCCCGACGCTCTGCCCGGCGCTCCACGAACCGTCCCGCCGCTGGGTGCGCAGCAGCCAGTCCCGGGCGCGGGCGGCCACCGCGTGTTCCCCGTCGCCGATGCGGCAGTACGTCTCGACGACCGCGGCGGTGGCGATGGTGTGGCCCCGGAACCACATCGCCGTGAAGTACCCGGAGGCGTCCTGCCGCCGGGCGAGCCAGTGCAGGGCCTTCTTGACGTGCTTGTCGTCGGCGGGCGTGCCCGCGTCGATCAGTGCCCGGACCGCCGTGGCCGTCAGGTGGGCGCAGGGTCCGTAGGCGCCCGGCAAGGTGTCCCGTACGGCGTAGCTCCACGACCCGGCCGCGTCCTGCTGGTCCGTCAGCCACCGCACGCCCTCGCGGATCACCGCCGTGCGGTCGGTCGCGGTCAGTGCCGCCAGGGCGGACACCGCCTCGGCCGTGTCCAGCGTCGTCGCCCAGCCCGGACCGCCCGAGGCGCTCCACCCCCCGGCGGGAACGCCCAGCGGCGCGAAGTCGGCCTGGTGCTGTGCCCGCGCCAGCACGTGGGCCGTGCCGGCCAGCCGGGTGTCGGAGGCCAGCCCCGCCTCCGCGAGCGCCGAACCGGCGAGGCTGGTCCAGCGCACGTGCAGGGGCGCCTGGGCCCACTGCCCCGACTCACCGCCGGCCGCCTTCAGCCAGGCGGCCGCCGCGCGTGCGATGTCGGGGCCCAGCCCGGACAGGCCCAGGCCAATGCAGATGTAACCGGTGAGCATGGGATCCGCCGCGAAACCGCCGGTGCCGCCTTCGTGCTCGTACAACTGCCGGATCAGTGACAGCGCGGAGGCCCGGGTCCGGGCCCTGACCGCCCGGCCCACCGGATCGCCCGCGGACTCCTGCCGTCTGCCGCGCAGCGTCAGACTGGCCACGGCCGGCCACTGCAGGCTCAACTGTCTCCTCGCCCGGCCGGGCGACAGCGGCAGACGCAACGCCACGTCCTGCCGCAACGCCGCCGTGGGGCTGAAGAGCAGACGTTCGTAGCCCCCGGCCGGCGCCGCGTCGGCGTGCTCCTGGGCATGACCGATCCGGTCGATGAGGATCCTGGCCGCCTCGATGGCGGAGGCCGCGCGCTCGGGCGCGATCAGCCGCAGCGCATCGACGGCCAGGGCGGTGGCCAGCGGCTCCGAACCGAACCGGTGCGGGGACCACCCGCCGTCGAAGCGCTGGGTCCGGCAGAGCTGGGCGATCCCCCGCGTGATCAGCCCGTCCGCGTCCTCGGGCGAGGTCAGATGCAGGGCGATGAGGGCGAGGGCGCTGTGCGCCGGTGAGTAGCGGGTGTCGGAGGGAGCGAACGCGCCGTTCTGCCCCTGGTAGGCGAACAGACCCTCGACCGCCCTCGCGATGGACGCGTCGAGGTCGGCAAGATCGTGGAGCGGGAACACGGAAGGGGCGTTCACCGGACTGTCGTCCTCCTTCTGCATCGGTGCCCGGCAGGATCGACCACCGGTTGCACGTCCTGTCCTGCGCTGGAACGTTGCCGCACCCGAGTCGGTTCACCCCGCGCGCACGGCCCGCCGCGATGCAGACCCCCAGAACCGCCCTTTCGTGCGCCGGCCTGGTGGCCGCGCGCACAACCGCCCCCGACGACCTCCGCACTCGGCTGCTCGGTGTCACCGACAGCTTGAGCCGACAGGGGCCTCCGCATCGGCCGGCCGACCCCGCCGGCCTGCGGCCTTCCGGTGGCGGTCCGGTCCGTCAGGCGAGCGGGTCGCCGGCCTTCTGAACGATCCTGGCGATCCAGGCCATGGCCTCGGGCACGTCGTAGTTCCCGGCGTGCGGCTGGTTCCAGGCGAGCCGGTAGTCCAGATCCTCGACCTGCTTGTCAGCGGCGAGCGCGCGGTCGAGATTGACCGAGACGGTGAAGGCGGTGTCGCGGTCGCGGGTGCCGTGGCGGACGTACCAGTTCGGCGCCGTGTCGGCCTTGGTGCCGATGAAGTCCATCGGGTTGATGAGGTGGATCTGGTCGTCGACGGTGGTGCTGTGCCGCGCGGTGTACTGCTTCCAGGTCAGCCCGGTGTCGTCCGCACCGCTGCCGTCGCCGGGCACGTCGTTGTGGTTCCAGCCGAACTCGGTGTAGTTGAGGTACGTCTGCGTCGGCGGGCCGAAGAGGTTGGTCTCGGTGCGGCTGGTGGTGTTCCCGTCGACGCCCACGGCGTCGAAGGCGGGGGTCGTCTTGAGGGCGGCCTGGGTGGCGACGAAGGCGAGGTACCTCGCCATGTCGACCGAGCGCACCGTGCGGGTGGCGGTGTCGACGTCGATCCAGTCGTTGACGTACGACGTGGTGGTACCGCCCGCCGTGATCTGGAAGGTGCCGCCCAGCGGCGGGACGGTGTGGGCGGGATCGGCCTTCAGGTAGGTCTCGGCGGAGCGGACGACCTCCTGCTGGATGGTGTCGAGCATGGTGGCGGCGGTGAGCCGGGAGCCGTCGGGGTTGCGCAGTCCGAGGCTCTTCTCGTACGCCGCGAACCGGGCCGCCATCTCCGCGGCTCCCTCGGGAGAGGGGTTCTGCCCGGTGGTGGCGCGGGTGCCGAGGACGTTGTACAGCCACTCGTAGGCGATGTCGGCGTTGCCGAGGTCGGTGATGGGGCAGTAGGCGTTGACGGCGAAGACGTCGTCGCGCAGGGTGCTGCGCCTCTCGGCGTCGACACCGGCGGCGCCGACCGCGGCGAGGTACGGGGCGTACTCGGCGCTGTTGCCGGAAGCGCCCAGGATGGACGCCAGTGCGCCGCCGCCGCTGGTGCCGTTGACGACGATCCGCTCCGCGCTGCCGGGCATCGCGGCGTCGTTCAGACGCAGGTAGCGCACGGCCGCCTTGGCGTCGGTGACGGCCGCGGGTGCCTTGCCGGGGGACGAGCCGTCGGCGCCGACCAGTCCGCGGCTGCGGCCGGCGACGTCGACGAAGACGTATCCCGCCTTCAGGGCGGCGCCGACGTTGCTCGTCGCACTGCGGTAGGAGGCGTCGGCGGTCACGCTCGCCCGTACGTAACTGGCCATCCAGCCGCTGTTGTTCACGGCGAAGTAGACGGGCGCCCGCTGGTCGCCGATGGCGCTCTCGGGGACGAACACGTTCATGCTCTGGTAGCCGCAAGCGGTGTTGGGGATGGTGGTGCTGCCCCCGGCGGGACCACCGGGCTGCTGTGCCGCGGCGGCGACGGGGTCCGCGACGTAGCAGATCTCCTTGTACCAGCGTACGGACAAGGGACGGCCGTCGACGGTGACGGTGATCGTCGTGTAGGCGGAGGAGTCGAAGGCGAGCGCCGCGTCCTGGGGGTCCGCGGCGTGGCCACGGCTCTGCGCGGGGGCGGCCGCCGCGACGGAGGCCGGTACGGCGACGGACGTGAGGACGAGGGCACCCGCGAGCGCCGCCCTGCTCAGGCGGCGTGTGCGGGGCGTGGGGCGGTCCGCCCGCACGCTCGGCGGGTGGGCGAGTGCGTCTCGTCCGCGGGACGTGGTGAACCTCTGCATGGGTCTCCCCTCATCGAGCACCAGGTGCTGCGCGGATGCCTCGGGGTCAAGGCGTGACGCACGCTATAAGATTGTTAACAATATGCCTAGCATTATCGCGGACATCATCGGGCGTCATGGTGGCGCAGCCACCGGGCCAGGTGCCGGTCCTGGTCGTCGGCGAGGGGGCGGCGATGCGGGCGGGGCGGCCGTCGGCGGTGGAGGGCACGACGAAGGCGCACGTCCTGGTGGTGGTCGGCCAGGTCGGCGCGCAGGATCGCCTCGGCGGGGCGGTCGGTGTCGGGGGTGCGCGGGGTGGCCGGAGGCAGGTCCTGAGCCCCATCGCCGGCAGCGGTACCCGCGCGGCCGGGATCAGGCTCCCTTCGGAACGGCGGCCGGGTCGGCGAGGATGTGTTCGCGTCCGGCGGCGAGCGCGCCGTGGAGGGCCGCCTCGTCACCGAGGTGCCCGGGCGTGACGGCAGGGGAAAAGGCCGGGAAGGCGCCCCGGCGCGCGGCGAGGCGGGCGTCGATGCCGGGCCTCAGCCAGGGGAGCCAGTCGGCGAGCCGGCCTCCGAGGACGACATGGTCGGGGTCGGCCACTCCGGCGAGCGACTGGAGTGCGGCGCCCAGGGCGTGCCCGGCGCGGTCCAGTGCGGCCAGAGCGACCGGCTCCCCCGCACGCAGGCGGTGATCGAGTTCGGTGAGGGCGGCACTGACGTGGTGAGGTGCGGTCGAACCGCCGAGGCCGGCCTCCTCCAGGACCGCGCGGGTGCTGACGTACGTGGTCAGGCAGCCGGTCGCGCCGCACCGGCAGACCGGTCCGTCGAGGGAGACCGGGATGTGGCCGAGCTCCCCCGCCAGGCCGTGGCTGCCGTGGAAGACGCGTCCGTCGACGATCAAGGCACCGGCCACTCCCGCGTCGGACTTCACGTACGCGACGGTGCCACCCCCTACGGCAAGGGCGTGGTACTCGGCCAAGGCCGCCGCCTTGGCGTCGTTGACCACGTCGACGGGGCACGGCGGTCCGGGCAGCCGGTCGGCCACGAGCCGGGCGAGGTGCGAGGCGCTGCGCGCAGGGCTCGGCGCGTCCTGATCCCTTTCGGTGACCGGTCCGGACAGGGCGATCACCAGACGGCCGTGATGGACTCCCGGCTCCGGGGGACCGACGGCGTCGACGGCGGAGGCGATGTCATCGGCCAGGACCTCCAACGGCCCGAACGGCCCTCCGGAATTCGGTAGTCGGCGTGGTCGGCCGGTCACACCGGCCAGGTCGGACGTCATCACCGTGCTGTACCCCCAGGCCACATGAACGGCTGTGGTCCGCACTCGCCCGGGCACGAGGCGCACCGGTCGGCGCGGACGGCCGCGGCCTGTCGAGGCGGCGGCGCCCGCTTCCGCCACCAGGCCGCGGTCGATCAGGTCGGCGACGAGCGCCGTCACCGAGGCGTGCACCAGGCCGGTGCCCGCCGCGACCTCGGTGCGTGCGCACGGGCCGTGCGCGGCGACGTAGCGCAGGACCAAGGAGAGGTTGGCCCGGCGCACGGCCGCGGAGTCGGTGGGAGCGGGGGTGTTCACGTCTCGATTGTGCCTGGTCGCCACAGCACTCCCGGTCTCACGGTCTTCTAATTTTTCAACCGTTGAAAATAAAAATCCGGAGTCGCACACTCCAAATGGCAGTCCCGACAGCCGGCGGGCATCCCGCCATGCAAGGAGATGATCGTGAAGCACAGGGCAGTGAACCGCAGGAGCGTCGTCATAGGACTCGGTGCGGCCGCGGGGGCCGCGGCCGTCGGCGGCATCACCCTGACCGCACAGGCGGAGAACACGGGTGGCACCGACAGCGCGGGGACCTCGGCCGACGGCTCCCTGGTTTTCGACAGGGACGACTTCACGAAGAAGACCGAGTCGATCGCCGACGCGTCCGGCACCGAGCACTCGGTGACGTACCGCTTCTACAAGGCCCGCGACTACGTCACGCATCCGAGCGACTCCGGCCACCAGAGCCTGGTCGTCAGCGTCCCGGTCACGATCGACGGCAAGGCGGTCGATGCCTCGAACGCCCCGATCGTGCTCGCCAACGCGGTAGGGGCGTACATGCCCTCCACGGTGGCCGACGCCACCGGCGTGGGCCAGGCCAAGCTGGAGATGACCGGCATGGGCGGCGGTACGGGTGATCCCATGCCCAGCGGCATGCCGTCGGGCGGCACGGGCGGCGGCATGGCCGGTGGCACGGGTGCCGTCAACGGCATGGTGAACCTCGCCAAGCTGGCCCTGGTCGCCGGTTACGTCGTGGTGGAGCCCGGCACCCGCGGCCGCAGCCTGACCGACTCCTCCGGCACCTACTACGGCACAGCCCCCGCGGTGATCGTCGACCTGAAGGCCGCCGTGCGTTACCTCCGCGCCAACAAGGGGCGCGTCCCGGGCAACGTCGAGCGGATCGTGTCCACCGGCACCAGCGCGGGCGGCGCCTCCTCGGCCCTGCTCGGCGCCTCCGGCGACAGCGAGATCTACGAGCCGTACCTCAGGCAGGCCGGCGCGGCCGACGCCTCCGACGCGATCTTCGCGACCGGCGCCTGGTGCCCGATCACGGACCTGGAGCACGCCGACGGCGCCTACGAGTGGAACTGGGGCACCCTGCCCACCCAGAGCACCGGCAAGACCGTCGACCAGAACGTGTCGAAGGAGCTGCGGTCGCAGTTCGCCGAGTATCAGGCGAGCCTGAACCTACGCGGCCTCAAGGGCTCCCGCTTCGGCAAGATCACCGCCCGCAACTACGCCGACTACCTCCTCGAACACTATCTGCGGCCGTCGGCGACGAAGTACCTCGCGGCCCTGCCGGCTTCCGAGCGCGAGACGTACCTGGCCGAGAACACGTTCATCACATGGCAGAACGACCGGGCCGTCTTCACATGGGAGGGCTACCTCGCGCACGTGGCCCGGCGCAAGAAGACGCAGCCGGCGTTCGACGCGTTCGACCTGTCCGCCGGCGAGAACAACGAGTTCGGCGAGGGCACCACCAAGGCCCGTCACTTCACCGCGTACAGCGCGAGGAACGACACCACCGGGCTCAGCGGCAAGCGGGTCGACAGCGACATCCCCGAGAAGCTGAAGCTGATGAACCCCATGTTCCACCTTCTCGAAGAGCGCAACCCGCACCGCTCCAGGCACTGGTGGATCCGGCTCGGCACCTCCGACACCGACACCGCGCTGACGGTCGCCGCGAACCTCGCCATGGCCGTGGACAACCTCGGTGACGAGGTCGACCACGCGTACTACTGGGACAAGGGCCACGCCACCAACGAGGACCCGGGTGACTTCTTCAAGTGGGTCGCCGAGGTGACGGGCCACAAGAGCTAGCCACCGACGTGCCGTCACCGCAGGACGGCGAGCCGGCGGTGCGGGCGGCAGCGCCCCCCCCGGCGGCCTGACCCTCGACGAAGGCCATCGGGCGCCGCCTGCCCCGTCCGCCGCGACGAGCCCCGCCCAAGAGTGAGAACAGAATCGTTGACAATTCTGTTGCCCTAGATTTAGCGTCGACAGGCACTCACTCAGGGAGGGCAGATGCCGAAGGAAGCCCGTCCAGGCTCCGGAGAGCAGGCCAAGCAGTACGCGCTGGAGCGGCTCAGGAAGGCGATCCTGCGGGGCGAGATGGCGCCGGCCCAGCGGCTGGTGGAGAACGAACTCGCCGAGAGCTACGGCGTCACGCGTGCCAGCATGCGTGCCGCACTGCTGGATCTGACCTCCGAGGGGCTGGTCGAGCGGATCCGCAACCGCGGTTCGCGGGTGCGGGTGGTGACGGTCGAGGAGGCCGTGGAGATCACGGAGTGCCGGCTGGCGCTCGAAGGGCTGTGCGCGGCCAAGGCGGCGACCGCGGCCACCGACGCGCAGCTCGACGAGCTGACCGGCCTGGGCAAGGCCATGTCCAAGGCGGTCGCCGACGGCGATCCGGTCACCTACTCCGAGCTCAACCAGGACCTCCACGGCCTGATCCGGGACGCCTCCGGCCAGCACACGGCCGTCGGTCTCCTGGAGCGGCTCAACGCCCAACTGGTGCGCCACCGTTTCCAGTTGGCGCTGCGGCCGGGACGTCCGCAGCAGTCCCTGAGCGAGCACCTGGCCCTGATCGAAGCGATCAGGGCCAGGGATCCGCAAGCGGCCGAGACGGCCGTGCGCGCCCACCTCAGCAGCGTGATCGACGCCCTGCGCGCCGACTGAAACGCACACCTGGGGCGGGTGCGGCACCTGTCACCAAGGAGATGCAGCATGACCCACGGCAACGGCGCACCCGTCACCGCACCGCCCCGATCGACCCTCGTCGTCACCGCGCACGCCGGTGACTTCGTGTGGCGGGCGGGCGGCGCCATCGCCCTGGCCGCCTCCCGGGGCGAGAAGGTCACCATCGCGTGCCTGACCTTCGGCGAGCGCGGCGAGTCGGCGAAGGCGTGGCGGGAGGGGAAGAAGCTCGACGAGATCAAGGCGATCCGCCGGGAGGAGGCCGAGCGCGCCGCCGCGACGCTCGGCGCCGAGGTCCGCTTCTTCGACGCCGGCGACTATCCGCTCGTCGCCACGGCCGAGCTGACCGACCGGCTCGTCGCCCTCTACCGGGAGACGCAGCCGGACGTCGTGCTCACGCACCCGGTCGAGGACCCGTACAACGGCGACCACCCGGCTGCCAACCGCATGGCTCTTCAGGCCCGTGTCCTCGCCCAGGCCATCGGCTATCCCGGCGAGGGCGGCATCATCGGCGCCCCGCCCGTCTTCTACTTCGAACCGCACCAGCCGGAGATGAGCGGCTTCAAGCCCGAGGTCCTCCTCGACATCACCGAGGTCTGGGACACCAAGCGCAAGGCCATGGAGTGCCTGGGCGCCCAGCAGCACCTGTGGGACTACTACACCGATCTCGCCGTACGCCGAGGGGTGCAGCTCAAGCGGAACGCCGGCCCGAACCTGGGTCTTGCCCACAGGACCATGGCCGAGGCGTACATGCGGCCCTACCCGCAGATCGCGAAGGAGCTCGCCTGATGCCCGGCGTCGTCGTCACCAACCCGCCCAAGGCCGCCCCGGAGGACGTCGCCGCGCTCGCCGGCCACGGGACAGCCACCGTCGGCGAGGCCATGGGCCGCACCGGCTTCCTCGGCACGCATCTGCGCCCCGTCCAGCAAGGCGTCCGCGTCGCCGGCACCGCCGTCACGGTGCTGTGCTGGCCCGGCGACAACCTCATGATCCACGCGGCGGTGGAGCAGTGCGGCGAGGGCGACCTCCTGGTCGTCACCACCACCTCGCCGTGCGCGGACGGACTGTTCGGCGAGTTGTTCGCCACGGCCCTCGCCCGTCGCGGGGTGCGTGGCGTCGTCCTGAACACCGGTGTCCGCGACACCGCCGAACTGCGCGCGATGGGCTTCCCCGCCTGGTCCGCCGCCGTCAGCCCGCAGGGCACGGTCAAGGCGACCGGCGGCAGCGTCAACGTACCGATCGTGATCGGCGGGCAGGTGATCCGCCCCGGTGACGTGATCGTCGCCGACGACGACGGCGTGGTGGTCGTCCCGCGTGAGCGCGCCCGCGACACCGCCGAGGCGTCCGAGGCCCGCGAGCGCAAGGAGGCCGCCGCCCGCGCCGCCTTCCTGGAGGGCGAACTGGGCCTGGACCGCTACGGACTGCGGGACAGGCTCAGGGAACTCGGCGTGGAGTACCGCACCTACGAGGAGGCCGGGTCGTGACCGGCCCCGCGGGGGTCCGCTGCATGCTGATGCGCGGCGGCACCTCCAAGGGCGCCTACTTCCTGGCGGACGACCTGCCGACCGAGGAGACCGTCCGCGACGAGCTGTTGCTGCGGGTCATGGGCAGCCCCGACCCGCGCCAGATCGACGGCCTCGGCGGCGCCCACCCCCTCACCAGCAAGGTCGCCGTGGTGTCCCCGTCGGCCGACCCCGAGGCCGATGTCGACTACCTCTTCCTCCAGGTCGCCGTGGACGAAGCGGTGGTCTCGGACCGCCAGAACTGCGGCAATCTGCTCGCCGGGGTCGGCCCGTTCGCGGTCGAGCGCGGACTCGTACCAGCGGGCAGCGGCGGGACATCCGTGCGCATCCGCATGGTGAACTCCGGTGACATCGCCACGGCGACGTTCCCCACCCCTGACGGCCGTGTCGACTACAACGGCGACACGGAGATCTCCGGTGTCCCCGGGAGCGCGGCCGCCGTGGTCGTCGAATTCCCCCCGCGCAAGGGGCCGTTGCTGCCCACGGGGAACGTGCGCGACACGGTCGCCGGCATCGACGTCACCTGCGTCGACAACGGCATGCCGACCGTCCTGATCCCGGCCGAGGCCCTCGGGGTCACCGGTCGGGAGGACCCCGAGGCCCTGGAGACCGACCGGGAACTGACCGCCCGGCTCCACGGCATCCGGCTGGAAGCCGGGAAGCTGATGGGACTCGGCGACGTCACCGCAACCACCGTCCCCAAACTCACCCTCCTTTCCCCGCCCCGCCACGGCGGCGCCGTCACCACCCGTACCTTCATCCCGGCCCGCGTCCACACCTCCATCGGCGTCCTCGGCGCCGCGAGCGTGGCGGCCGGGCTGCGGATCGAGGGAAGCGTCGCGCACGGCATCGCGGCCCTCCCCGAGGAGGGCGACCGGCTCCGCATCGAGCATCCCAGCGGATTCACGGACATCGAGAGCAGCATCGACCGCTCCCCCGAGGGCGGCCCGAGAGCCCGTCGCACCGCCGTCGTCCGCACCGCCCGCAAGATCTTCGACGGCACCGTCTTCCCCGTACCACCCACAGGAGGTCGCTCATGACCCCGCCCCTCGGCGACATCGCCCACATCGGCCACACCCAGCTCTTCACCCCGGACCTGGACGCCTCCGTCGCCTTCTTCACCGACTTCCTGGGCCTGACCGTCAACGGGCAGCACGGCGACACCGTCTACCTGCGGACCTTCGACGACTACGAGCACCACAGCCTCGTCCTCACCGCCCGCGAACAGCCCGGACTCGGCCGGCTCGCCCTGCGCACCTCCAGCGAGGAGGCGCTCCGGCGCCGGGTGGCGGCGATCGAGGCGGCCGGCGGCACGGGAAAGTGGACCGAGGACGAGCCCGGTCTCGGCCGGCTCTACGTCACCACCGACCCGGACGGCCACGAACACGCCCTGTACTGGGAGAGCGAGCACTACCAGGCCCCCGAGGAGCTGCGGCCGGCACTGAAGAACCAGCCGCAGGCCAAACCCAACCGCGGCGTCGGCGTCCGCCGCCTGGACCACATCAACTTCCTCGCCGCCGACGTCCTCGCCAACGCCGAGTGGCAGGAACAACTCCTCGGCGCCCGCCCCACCGAGCAGATCCGGCTCGACTCCGGCAGGATCGCGGCACGCTGGCTGACGTACACCGACAAGTCGTACGACGTCGTCTACACGTCCGACTGGACCGGCAGTGAGGGCCGTCTGCATCACATCGCGTTCGCCACCGACACCCGCGAGGACGTCCTGCGCGCCGCCGACCTCGCCATCGACACCGGTGTCTTCATCGAGACCGGGCCGCACAAGCACGCCATCCAGCAGACGTTCTTCCTCTACGTCTACGAACCCGGCGGCAACCGCATCGAACTCTGCAACCCCCTCACCCGTCTCGTCCTCGCCCCCGACTGGCCGCTCATCACCTGGACCGAGGAGGAGCGCAAGAGGGGCCAGGCATGGGGCCTGAAGACCATCGAGTCCTTCCACACGCACGGCACACCGCCCGTGCGGCCCTGATGTGACCTTGTCCCTTCAGGCCCCGGGGAACGGCCGTCCGTACCCCGGGGCCAAATCGTCACCGAAATTGTCAACAAAAGCGTTGACCTGACGGCCATGGCTTCTTAACGTCTACGCCACAGCGAGTTCGAGGCTCCCCGCGCGGAGTCCGCAGCTCGGGGGCGCGCTCCGTCCGTCCTCCCCACCGGCCGCGCGAGCCGCACCGGCCCCATCGCCCTTGCAGCCAGGACCAGAGCCCCGTCCTGGCGTCCCGCACGAGAGGAAACAACGATGTCCTCCTCCGCCACCTCCCCGCTCGCCCAGGCGACCGGGACAGCGACCCGCCGCAGTCGCACCGCCGTCATCGCCCTGTGCTGGGGGCTCGTCCTCCTCGACGGCATCGACACGTTCATCTACGGCTCCGTGCTGCCGAAGATGCTCGGCGGCCACAGCCTCGGCCTGACCCCCGACACGGCCGGCACGATCGGCAGTTACGCCAACTTCGGGATGCTGCTCGGCACGATCCTGTCCGGCATGGCCTCGAACTGGATCGGCCGCCGCGTCACCGTCTTCGTCAGCGTCGTGATCTTCACCCTCGCCACGCTGGGCACCGGCTGGTCCCAGTCCTCGGGCCAGTTCGGCTTCTTCCGCTTCGTGTGCGGTTTCGGCCTCGGGGCACTGCTGCCGATCGCGATCTCGTACGGCATGGAGTTCACCTCGCGCGGCCGCCGCGCCCTCGCCACCGGCATCATCATGACCGCCCACCAGACCGGCGGTGCCCTGGCCCCGCTGATCGCCCTCTGGCTGGTCGACGACCACGGCTGGCGAACGGCCTTCATCGCCTCCGCGCTGCCCGCCCTGATCCTGCTCCCGGTCGCCGTCAAGCTGCTGCCCGAGTCGCCCGCCAACCTGCTCACCCGCGGCCGCCACGCCGACGCCGAGCGGCTCGCCGCCGCCTACGGCACCGAACTGGCCGAACCGAAGGCCCACCGCGGGGACAAGCTGGACGCACTCAAGAACCTCTTCCGCAACCGCCAGTGGTCCACCACCCTGTGCTTCTGGCTGACCTCCTTCGCGGGCCTGCTCCTGGTCTACGGCGTCGGCCAGTGGCTGCCGAAGATCATGGTCGACCTGGGTTACGACACCGGCGACTCACTGCTCTTCTCGACGTTCCTGAACGTCGGCGGCATCTGCGGCATGCTCGTCGCCGGCCGCACCGCCGACCGCATCGGCCCGCGCAAGGTCGTCATCGCCTGGTTCCTGCTGACCGCCGTCTTCGTCTACCTCATGGGCGTCCAGATGCCGGTCGGCGTCCTGTACGCGGTGGTCTTCCTCGCCGGGCTGCTGCTCTTCTCCGGCCAGACCATGGTCTACGCGACGGTCGGCACCCACCACGACGACGAGGACCGCCCCACCGCCCTCGGCTGGGTCTCCGGCATGGGCCGCTTCGGCGCCATCTTCGGCCCGTGGATCGGCGGCGCCCTCCTCGAGGCGGGCAACGCCGACATCGGCTTCGCCATGTACGCCTGCGCCGCACTCTTCGGCGCGCTCATGATGACCGCGGCCGCCCTCACCATCAAGTCGCGGACGACCGCGACGGTCTGACCGCGAGCAGCCTCCGCAGCCGCTCGGCCGGTATCCCCCGACCGAGCGTGTTGCGTGGGCGGCCGTCGCTTTCGCCCCGGCCGAGGTCACCGTGTGTCGTGTCCTCCAACGCATCGGCAGGGACGCGCTGGACACAGTTGCCGGAAGTCGGCTCGCCGTGGACGGCAAGGCCGTGCGCGGTGCCCGCCGCACCGACGGCGCTCGGGTCCCTCCGCTCGCCGCGATGACGGGGACCGGCCTGGTCATCGCCCAGCGCGGTTCGTCGAGTACCGGTAGTCCTTGCTCTAGGCTGCGATGCCGCCGTCGCGGGTGGGAACGTGTGTGCCGTCGACACAACGTCGGGTTCGTGCGCCAGTACACAGCGACCAGCAACACCCGGTCCCCCAGCGGCAACCGCCACGGCCGGCCCCGCTGGACGTCACCACCGCGCCGACGCACCAGCGCCACGAGCCGGTAGAACCGCACCGGACTCAGCCTGACGAACGGCTCGATCCACTGAGCATGAGCATCACCGAGCAGGGCAGGCCCGAGCCGGCCCGCGCTGAGCACACAGCGGATTCAGGGCACGCAGGCCCTAGTTCCGCCTTGCGCGCACCGCGTGACGTCACTGGGCGGCTCGCACACGCATGGCGTCTTTCTTCGCCCGGTTGCCGCAGGTGTTCATCGAACACCAGCGGCGGAACTCGCCGCGGGTGGCGTCGAGGAAGACCGCGACGCAGTCGGTTCCCGCGCACACCTTGATGGTGCCGACGCGGAGGCCGCCGAGCGTGTCGACCGCGTCGCCGGCCACGACCGCGAGAGCGGACCTCGCCGGCGACGAGCAGTTCTGCCAGGGCATCAGGATCCGGTCGGTGACATCGCGGTACTCGAACCGCTCCTGGACCTCGTCCGCGTGCTCGTCGGCACACCCCGACGCCGCCACGTTGGTGCGTGCGCGCCGGGCGCATCGTTCGGCCAACCAGCCTGACCACCGTATTAACAGTCGTCTCAGCTTCGCTCAGTAGGAAGCACGCATCCAGACAAGTGATGCAACCCCTATGCAGGAGGCTAGTGATGGCAGTCGACGCAGCGCCGTCCGGGGAAGCGCCGGCCGGTCGGTTGGCAGGCCGGTGGGTGCCCTGGGTGGTGATTGGCTTGTGGCTGGTGCTGGCGGCGGGCATGGTGCCGCTGAGCGGAAAGCTGAGCTCGGTCACCACCGACAGCGCCGTGGACACCCTGCCGGCCAGTGCCGAGTCCACCAAGGTGGCGGCGCTGGACGACAGTCTTCCCGGCGGTGACAACAACACGTTCGTCTTCGTGTACCACCGCGCCGGCGGTATGACCGCCGCCGACCGCGCGACGGTCGAGCGCCACTACGACACCCTGGCCAAGCGGTACCCGCCGAAGGCGACGGCTGCGGGCGACGAGGGTGAAGCTGATGACGAGGGCTCATCGGTGAGTCCCTCCGCCGACCGCAAGGCGATGATGTTCACCCTCGAGGTGAGCACGGCCTACGGCGCGCCGGAGGAGATCGTCGGCCCGTTGCGTGACGCCGCGAAGGACCGCCCCTCCGGCCTGGAACTCGACGTGACCGGCCCGGGCGCGATCGACGGCGACATGGACGCCGTCTTCGACGGCATCGACGTGCAGGTCCTCCTCACCACCATCGTCGTCGTCACGCTCCTGCTCATCCTCACCTACCGCAGTCCGGTGTTGTGGATCATCCCGCTGCTGGCCGTGGGCGCGGCCGCACTGACCGCGATGGGGACCGTCTACCTGCTCGTCAAGGGCTTCGGCATCGTGGTCAACGACCAGAACTCGGCGCTGCTGACGATCCTGGTGTTCGGCGTCGGCACGGACTACGCGCTGTTGCTCATCGCTCGGTATCGGGAGGCACTGCACCACCATGAGAACGTCCGGGTCGCGATGGTCCACGCGCTGCGCGGCGCGGCGCCGGCCATCGTCGCGTCCGCGGCGACCGTGGTCGCCGGTCTGCTCTGCCTGCTCGTCGCGGACCTGAACAGCACCAGCGGGTTGGGCCCGATCGGCGCGGCCGGCATCCTGTGCGCGCTGGTGGCCATGCTGACGCTGTTCCCAGCGGTGCTCGTGGTGCTCGGCAGGCGGATCTTCTGGCCGGCCATCCCGCGGTTCAGCACAGCCGTGGAGGAGAAGCCGGGGCTGTGGGGACGGCTCGGCGCCGCCATCAGCCGCCGCCGGTGGTTGGCGACGTTCGGTTCGCTCGGAGTCCTCGGCGTACTCGCCCTCGGGCTGGCGGGCAACACGGGCGCCCTGCGGGAGCAGGACCAGTTCCTGTCCGCGCCGGAGTCGGTCACCGGCTTCACCGTGCTGCGCCAGCACTTCCCGGAGCTCGGCGGCCAGCCGATGACGGTCTTCACGCGGCCGGCGCACCAGGAGCGGGTCCTCGACGTCGTCAAGGCCACGCGTGGCGTGGCCCTGGCCGTCCCGGAGCAGACCAGCGGTGGCTGGGCCGACATCTCCGTGTTCCCGAAGGACGCACCGGACACCGCCGCGGAGTACGACACGATCAAGCGGGTACGCACGGCCGTGCACGCGGTGCGCGGAGCGGAGGCGATCGTCGGCGGGCCGAGTGCGGAGAACCTCGACACCGAGGTGACCACCGAGCGCGACGAGAAGCTGGTGATCCCGCTGGTGCTCGCCGTCGTCCTGATCGTCCTCGGGCTGCTGCTGCGCGCGATCGTGGCCCCGCTGGTCCTGATGGCCACCGTGATCGTCTCCTTCGCGGCGGCCTTCGGCGGCAGCGTGTTCGTCTTCGACACGCTCCTCGGGTTCAAGGGTGTCGACCATGCGGTGCCGCTGCTGGCATTCCTGTTCCTGGTGGCGCTCGGCGTCGACTACAACATCTTCCTGGCCAGCCGGGCCCGGGAGGAGACCGTGCGCCTCGGCACCGAGAAGGGCATGCTCAAAGCCCTCTCGGCCACGGGGGGTGTCATCACCTCGGCAGGTCTGGTCCTGGCGGCCACGTTCGCGGTCCTGGCGACCCTTCCGCTGGTGATGCTGATCGAGGTCGGGTTCCTGGTCGCCTTCGGCGTGCTGCTCGACGCCCTGCTGGTGCGGTCGGTCCTGGTACCCGCTCTCACTGTGCTGATCGGCCGGCGGATGTGGTGGCCGAGCCGGCTGTCCCGTCCAGCGGCAGAGCTGCCGGACGGGCAACAGCCGCTCGCCGACGACGAGGAGCCCGCGCTGCAACGGTGAACGCGGCGGTACGGACGAGATCCGGGACGGGCCCCAGGCCCGTCCCGGTCTCTTTCACGGGGCCGATGGCCGCCGCCCTTCGGTCCCGCGCCACTTGCCGGGGCGGGGGCCGGCGCACCGCGGTGTCCTGCGTCGACGGTGAGCCGCGCGGGACCATGTCCGAGGGGCGCCGTCCCCCGTCCTGCGCCGCACCGCCGGGCGGGTCAGCGCGCCGCGGAGTCCTCCCCGGCGGTGAGCCGCGCGATCGGGGCGGGCGGGGCCGCGGCCGGAAGGTCGACCCGAAGCAGCGCGCCACCACGTGCGGAGCGGGCGACGGCGGCCCGGCCGCCGTGGGCGTCGACGACCCGCTGCACGATCGACAGCCCCAGACCGGAGCCCGGCAGCGCCCGGGCGCTGTCGGCACGGTAGAACCGGTCGAACACCCGCGGTACGTCGGCGTCGTCGATGCCCGGCCCGGCGTCGTCGACCTCGAGCACCACCGACGCGTCCTCGGCACGGAGCCGGACCTGGACCGGCTGGTCCGCGGGGGACCACTTGCCGGCGTTGTCGATGAGGTTGAGCACCGCCCGCTCGAGCGCAGCGGGACGCCCGCTCACCCACACGGAGGTCACGTCGAGCGCGACCTCGATGTCAGGTGCGCGGGAACGTGCCCGGGTCGCGGCGGCCGCCACCACGTCAGCGAGGTCGAGCAGCTCGGTGTTCTCGTCGCTGACGTCACCGCGCGCGAGGTCGGTCAGCTCGGCGACAAGGGTGCTCAACTCGGCCACCTGGGCGCCGAGATCGTTGAGCAGCCGGGTCCGGCCCGCCGCCGGCAGTGCGCTGTCCAGGGTGCCGCGCCGATCGAGCCGGATCAGCAGCTCGACGTTGAGGCGCAGGCTGGTGAGCGGGGTCTTGAGTTCGTGGGCGGCGTCCTCGGCGAGCAGCCGCTGGGCCCGCCGGGAGTCCCGGAGCGAGGCGAGCATGTCGTTGATCGACTGGATCAGCCGCCGGATCTCCCCGCCGCCCTCGTCCGGGATGTCGGCGTCGAGATCCCGGGTGTGCGCGACACGTACCGCGGCAGCGGTCAGCCGGTCGATCGGTGCAAGGCCGGTCCGCGCCACGGTCCGCCCGACCAGGGTGCCGCCGGCGACGCAGAGCAGCCCGATCAGCAGCATGCCGAACCCGAACTGGTTGATCGGGCTGTCGTCGACGACCTGGGCCACCTGGACCGCGCCGTCGCCCGCCCGCACCGTGTAGACGAGGTAGCCGTCCTCGTCACTGTCGTTCGACTCCATCAGGTCGGCCGACGCGCCCCGCGCCACCCGCTCGGCGTGTTCGCTGACGGGGGGCAGCGCGGGCTGGCCGGCCGGCGTCCGGGTCGAGCCGTCGGGAAGGACGACCCGCACCAGCCGACCGGATCCGGGATAAGGCGGTAGCTGGACCTGGGCCGCACCGGCGCGCCGCGCGTTCGTCGCCAGGACGCGGGCGTCGGCGCGCATCTGCTTCTCGGCGCTGTCCTGCAACTCCCCGCCCAGTAGTTCGCTGGCCACCTGGAAGGCCACGAACACGCTGACCGCGATGGCCGTCGCCGCGATCACCGTCAGCCTGGCCCGCAGGGACCGCCGGCGCCACCATCGGGTCAGCCGACGCGGTTCCCGGCCGGCGGGCCTGCTCATGGAGGAGTCTCCCGCAGCACGTAACCCAGGCCGCGCAGCGTGTAGATCAATCGCGGCTCACCCTCGGCCTCCATCTTGCGGCGCAGGTAACTCACGTACACCTGGAGGTTGTTGGCGGTGGCGCTCATGTCGAAGCCCCAGATCGCCTCGAACAGCGCGTCGCGGGTCAGGACCCGGGTCGCATTGCTCATGAGGACCTGCAGGAGGGAGAACTCGGTCCGGGTCAGGCGTAGCGGCCGTCCGCCCCGCCACGCCTCGAACCGGTCGGGATCGAGCCGGACGTCGGCGAACGACAGGATCTGCGACTCCCCGTCGGCCGGGGTCCGCCGGCGCAGCAGGGCCCGCACCCGGGCCAGCAACTCCTCGGTGGCGAACGGCTTGGGCAGGTAGTCGTCGGCGCCCGCGTCCAGCCCCGTGACCCGGTCGGAGACCTGGTCACGGGCGGTCAGCATCAGCACCGGCAGATCCCGCCCCGCGGCCCGCAACCGCCGGCAGGTCTCCAGTCCGCCGAGCCGGGGCATCATCACGTCGAGGATCAGCAGATCCAGCGTGTCGCCGTCGGCCCCGACGAACCCGTCGAGCACGGCGAAACCGTTGGCGACGGTGCTGGTGTCGTACCCCTCGACCTGGAGCACCCGCTCCAGCGACTCACGGATGGCCGCTTCATCATCCGCGATCATGATCCGCACGCCCGCCCGCCCCCTTCCCGTCGATGTTTTTGCCGCTCATTGTCCCCGATCGACCTGAGACCAGGCTGAGAACGTCGCTGGGGCCCGCGCTCGCGCTCCGCCGACCGCTGCTGATCCGCGGGCTGCGGTGAAGGCCCTGCTCGGGCAGTGGGCTCCGTGGTCGGTGCGTGAGTGGTCGGCGATCGCCCAGCCGGCCAGGCGGCGTGCGGCGAGGTCGATGACGCTCGAAACGTGTGGGAGGAGCCGGCCTACCCGGGCCACCGGGCAGGTCCGGGGTGAACGACACGAAGGACCCGGTGGCGGCCGTCCGATGTGGCCGGTGGGCGGCGGGCGGCGGGCGGCGGGCGGCGGGCGGCGGGCGTGTCCGGACGGGCCGGAACGTCAGGGCGGTTCCGGACGGATCCGGACCAGCAGCGCGCCCGGCAGGGCAGTCAGTACGTGAGCGGGCCCACGCTGATGCTGGGCACCGGCACACCGTTCTCGTCCTCGTCCGCCTCGGCGTCGGACGGGTCGAGGTCGACTTCGACGCCGGCGGGTTCGAGTGCGTCCCGGACACGCTGTCTCATCTGCTCGCTCAGGTAGTTGTGGTGCAGGTCGAGCTTCCTGAGGTGGGTCAGCGGCTGCCCGTTGAGCAGCGCCTCGGCGCCGGTATCGGTCAGTGTGCCGAGCGACAGGTCGAGTACGTCGAGGCCGGCGACGACGGGTGCGGTCCCCACGGCCGCCGCGACCTCGTCCTGCATCTCGCTGTTGCGCAGGGCGAGGGTCCGTAGTCGGGGCAGCCGTTGTCCGGACAGGATCCCCGCGAGGTCGGCGATCTCGCCGTCACCCCCGTCCTCGTGCGCCCCCAGCCACAGTTCGAGATGTTCCAGCGCGGCCAGCTCGCTCTCGCCCACCCCGCGCAGCACGTGGCCGCGCAGGCCCGCGCTTTCGACGACGAGTCTGCGCAGCGCGTCGTGGCGTATGCGGGGGAACCTGAGCGGGTGCAGCCCTTCCATGTCGTAGGACTCGCCGGCCCGGACCGAGAACTCCTCCAGCGCTGGACAGCTCGCGAGCAGCGGCGTGACGTCGGTCTGGCCGATCCGGGAGATCGGGCACTCTTCGTCGGTGATGTCGCCGAAGTAGAGGGATCGCAGCCCGGTCAGCCGATCCCGTGCGCCCAGGAGCGCGCTCATGACCTCGTCGGGCTCGGTGTCCTCCGGGTCTCCCCAGATGCCGATGATCAGCGCGCGGATGCGCGTGCTGTCCACGGCCGCGCACAGCCGCTCGAAGGTGTCCGTCCACCGCTCGTCGGTGGTCCCTCGCTCGTATCCGATCCGCCAGGCCACGGCGTCGGCCTCGGGCAACACGACGTCGGCCGCGTGCCGCTCCTCGGGAAACGTGAAGGCGGGGAGCCCGTAGAGCTCGGTGAGGTGGTCGTCCTTGGTCCGCATGTGCCTGCCTGCTCCCGCCGTACGAGGTATCCGGCGCGTCGAGCGCCCTTGTTCCGCACGACAGTTCCACAGCCGCAAGTGAAACGCCGAGACTCACCCTTCCAGGATGCCGGTCGTGTCAGTTGAGGTACTCCCTGACAGGTACGACCGGTACGGCTGTCGTTGTCACGAAGGCGCACCGCAGGCCCGCGGCACTCCGTGCGCTGCCCGCGACCGGCCGACCGTTTCACTCGCTGCGCCGGGCGGGGGCGAGCGAGGTCGGTCCCGTGGCGCTGAGCCGGGCTGCGCGTTGGACGCCGACGCTCACCATGTCGTGCGACTCCTCGGGGGCGCAGCCGAAGCCGGGGTGGAGCGGAGTGGTGCCGTGCGAGGTGCTGGAAGCACATGAGCCCTCACTGCTGCGCTACTCCTGGCAGGACGAGCGCGGCGGCGAGGTGACGGAGGTCGCCCACCGCCGGGCCCTTGCCTGACACCAGGACGCTTTTGGGCACGTCGAGATCCATGTCTGCCCGGCGTCGCCCTTCGGGTCTCGTCCTCAGAGCATTTCGGAGGGTGCTTCGTCGATGCCGAGCAGCAGCACGCCGTAGTCCTCTTCGACGACGTGGGAGGTGAACTGGACGTGCCGCGACCCCACCGCGAAGTCCCGCCAGTACCGCTGCAGCGGGTTGGAGCTGTCCAGGCCGGTGGATCCGTGCAGGTCCAGCAAGTCCTCCAGTGCGCTACGAGATTCCCGCATCTCGGTGATCAGATCCATGCGGAGCCGCGCCCGCTCTTCGGCCGCAAGCACCTCGCCGGGCTGCGTGGCGTCGACTGCGGCGGCGATCCCGAGCATGCGCCGCTCGGCGGTGTCCATCTTGTGCGCGGCGACGGCGAGTTTCCTTCGGGCGCCGGGAGAGTCGGCCAGCGTGGGGTGGGAGGGGTTCGGCGACGTCCGCTCGGCAAGGACATCGACCACGATGCCGAGTCCAACTGGCTCGGGCAGGACGGTCACGACCAGCCCGGGCTGGAGCGGCTGGAAGCCCCCATCAACTACGCGACGGGCCTGTTCACGCGGCCGGTGGACATCGCTGAGCTGGAGGCCCCCGGCGCCCTGGCGCTCTTCTCGCCCGATTACCCCTCGGGCGGGGTGTCCGTCGCGGCGGCGAATCCGATCGAGGACGAGCGGTGGATCGTCATGCTGATGGGGTACGGCGACAGTCGGCCCGGCCGGACGGTCGGCGCCTTCCGCGAGGCGTGCGCCGAACTGCCCCCGATTCTCACCACGGCCACCGCGGGCGCCGTCATCGGCGACGTGGTGACCTACCACCAGGCCGAGAGCCGACGACGCCACTTCACCGACGTAAGCCGCTTTCCCGCACGCCTGGTCAGCGTGGGGGACGCCGTGGCGTCGTTCAACCCGGTCTACGGCCAGGGCATGAGCTCCGCCGCGCTGCACGCTTCCTGCCTGGCCTTCCACCTCGGCGGTGGCCCCGACCTGGGCTCGGTGGCCCGGGAGTTCTTCCGTCTCCAGCAGGTGGTCGTGGACGTCGCCTGGGCGGTCTCCGCCGGGGGTGACGCCGCCCGCCTCGACGCGCGGGACGGCACCGACGTGCCGGAGGACATCGCGCGGCAGCGGTGGGCCGTGGAACAGATCACGGCCGCCACCCTCCTCGACGGGAACGTCACGCGCGCGTTCAACAACGTCTCCTACATGCTGCGCCACCCCGCCACGCTGGCCGACCCGGCACTGCTGGCGAGGGCGGTCGCCGCCCACCAGGAGGCACCCATGGCCACGTGACAGAAGCATGCGCGGAGGTGTCTCCAGTGACCGATGGACGCGATGTCCGCGGGCCGGCCGGGACCTATGCGATGCGCGTCCGGCTCTGGCCTCGGGCTTTCGCACGGCGGAGCGTTCGGTGGGGGGCCAGAAACGCGAAGACCACCGCCTGCGGCCGCCCCGCAGTTGCCGTACGGTCAACAAATTGTTCTGCGGTACCTAACGACGGATGCCCCGCTGCGGCAGGGCGTCGGAGAGTTGTATGTCTCGCATGAGACGGTCCGCAGTCACGAAGGCGTGTTGCCTCCCGGTCGCACCGCGCGAACTGCGGGGGCCGAGGTCCTGGACGGTGAACACGTCCATCTGACGGCCATGAGGCGCCCTCGGCCGGCCGGGAGGCAGGGGGCCACCACTACGCGTTCACGCTCGTCCGGGGTTCCGACCTGTCCGTCAACAGCCACGAACACCTGGACGCCGTTGCCGCCCAGCTCAACGGCCGCCCAGCTCAACGGCCGCCCACGCAAGACGCTCGGCGGGGAAAGGGCTGGGTGTTCTCCCTTGAGCTTTCCCCCGCTCCGGAAGCCTCGGGGCCCGGGATCACCCGAGAGGTGGCCCGCGCCAGAAGGGCCTCATGTCTTCGGCGGGCCGTCCAGCAGTGTCACGCCGTACTGGGCCAGCAGGTCGGTATGGTCGGTGTCGTGACGCGCGTCGGCGGAGCCGACCGACCGGAAGTAGCCCTCGATGGCCCCGGGGTTGTTGATCTGCAGCACCTCGGCCGTCGAAGTGATCGGCTGGAAGGTGTGGGGAACCAGGCGGGGGCCGAAGACATAGGCGCCCGGCCCGGCGTCATGGACGTCACACTCGTCGAGTGAGGCCGATCCGACCCAGAACCGGACGCGGCCGGACAGGATCACCCAGCTTTCGTCCTCCCGGCTGTGGCTGTGCAGGGGCGGCGCGTCCGACGGGCGCATGGTCAGCCGCAGGACGGTGGCCACTCCCCGCGTCTCGGAGGTCGACACGACCTGCTCCTGAACGGTGTCGTAATAGCGGTAGAGGGTGCCTTCGCCAGGGTTGCGCACGAGCGGGAAGCTCATGTGAGTTCTCCTCTGCTGTGGGTCGAGCACGAGGGATGACCAGGTCGCCGGACGGCCGCCGGGATGCCACCGGGCAGACCATTTGGTTGATGGTTCAATCATTGCCCGCGGCGAGGGCGGGCGCCAGGGCGGGGGGCCCTTTTGGCTCGATTTCGGTCCCCTCGCGCAGCGGGTGGAGTGCGGGAGCCGACGCGGAGCTTGGTCGGAGAGCTCGGGGGCGCCGCAACTGCTCCCGTTGCCCGACCGGTTGGGGGTTAGCCTGTGGCCTCAGTGAGCCGACGTTCGGCCATGTGAGACCGGGGCAAGGGGTGGGGGCATCATGAGCACAGCCGTGACCGAAGCACAGGAGGTGCGCCGCAGACGCAGATGGCGTGTGGGCCTTCTGTTCGTTCTGGCGGCGGTCCTGGGTATCGCGGCCGCGATGTGCGCGGGGCTGGCCAGTTCCGAGAGCGTCGCCCGGCTGTGGGTGCAGGCGCAGTTGGCGCGGGACGGTTCCGCCCGCGTCACCGAGGTCATCGACTACGACTTCGGCACCGATTCCCGCCATGGCATCTACCGCGACGTCCCGGGGCTGGACGCCGAAGACGCCGAGGACGTCGAAGTGGCGGTCACCATGGACGGCAAGCCCGTCTTCCACGAGGTGGTGCCTTACGGCGGGAACGGCGGCGAGACCCGCATCCGTATCGGCGATCCCGATCGCACGGTCAGCGGCTCGCACCGATACCGCGTCGTCTACCGCCTCCCGGACGTCGCGCCAGGCGGAAAGCTCGCCTGGAACGCGGTCGGCACCGGCTGGGACGTTCCACTCGACGACGTAGAACTGCATGTGACCGGCGCCCACGCCTTCGACGCCCCGGGCTGTGTCAGCGGACGGCGGGCGTCCCGTACGGCGTGCGACATCGATCGGCCCCGGCCGGGACACCTCGCCGCGACGTTCGACCACCTCGACGCCCGCCACGGGGTCACCGTTTCCGCCGCCTCCGGCGCTGCCCTGGCCACGGTGCCCCCCGCGCCCGCCGAGCCGACCGGAGCCGTTCGGGGACACGGTCGGCCGGGTCTCCTCCAGGTGTTGTTCCTGACGGCCGGCACCGTACTCCTCGGTGGATTCCTGGCCGAGTGGTCGCAGCGGCTGGCGGGACGGGAGCCGCTTTGGAAGAACGACCCGACCTCCTCCACCGCGAGCGTCGGCGACTCCACCCGTCGTGTGGATGTCACCCGTCTCGCCGCCCTTGCCCCCGATACCTCCGCCCCGCCCGCACAACTCACCCCCGCACAAGGCGGATACCTGCTGAACAGCGTCAATCCCCGCTACCGCACCGCCTGGTTGCTGACCGCCGCCCAGGACGGCCACCTCGCGCTGGACGACAACGAGTCCCACCCCACCCTGACCCGCGGCACATCACGGCAGGAAGTGACCCGTGACGACGAAGACGTACGGGAGGTGCTGGACCGGATGTTCGCCGGACGGAACGCGGTGACCCTCGGCGTCTCCTACGACCGGCGCTTCACGGAGGGGTGGGACCGGATCGGCCTCGTCATGAACCGGTGGTCCCACGAGAGCGGCCTGGTCGACCGCCGGTCGGCGGCCCTCAGCTCCAAGCTGAGCAGCGCGGCGACAGTTCTCCTCCTGGTCGGGCTGATCGGTGTGGTCGTCGCGGGGATCGGCGCGGGCCGTCCGTGGAGTGCGTGGCCGGTGCTGCTCCCGGCCGCGGCAGCCCTCGCGGGCGCAGGGCTGATGCTGACCGGTGCGTCGGAGGAGGTGTTCACACGTACCGCGGAAGGCAACGCCTTGTGGCTGCGCGTCGAAGGCTTCCGCCGGTACCTCGCCGCAGCGCAGGAAGCGGAGGTGCGGGCCGCCGCCGATGCGGGCGTCCTCGACCTGTACACCGCCTGGGCCGTCTCGCTCGGTGAGGCGGAACGCTGGTCCGCGGCGGTGGAGCGGGCGACCAGCGTCCCGCTCGTACCGGCCGCGTACCGGAGCGGATCCTCGCTGCTCACGCCGCTTCTCTGGCTGGCGGTCGTCCACGCGGTCACCTCCAGTACGTCCCGGGTGTCCGTTCCGGGTACGTCGTCCGCGTCCTTCACGTCGAACCCTGGTGGAGACGGGTCCTCGGTCGGTGACGGGGCTGGTGGCGGGGGCGGTGGCTCCTGGTGACGCTCCCACAGACGCGGAGTGCTGCCGGCCGCCATCACGGTGACGTCATGCGGCTGCGGCGACAACCCGACGAGCAGGCCCCCGACCGGCGCGCCGACCTCGATGGCCGAGAGCACCGCGGCGTACGCCTTCGGGCCCGTGTCCCGCCGCCTGCGTCGGTGGCCCAGGAGCTCCAGCGAGTGCCCCGAGGGCCGGAGCCGCGGCGCGGGCACGGGTGGAAGCGCTCGAGTCGCAGCTCGCGAAGCCATCTGCAGCACGCGCGGCGCACCAGGTCGGCGCCGTAGAGCTGCTCTGCGGTCTCCCGACCCACGGCGCCGACCGCCACGGTGATCAGCAAGGTGCCGCCAACCATCAGCCGCTGCTGGACCTCCGCGCGGGCTTCGGCCACCGCGTCGTCCTCGACGCCGTCCACGCCGGCCACCTCGGGCAGGGCCTCCGTGTCGGGCGCGGCAGCCCGGGACGGAGCGTCTCCGCACCGGCCAGCAGACCCGAGCCACGACGGACCCGGGCCGCCTCGCCGCGCAGGTGCAGCCAGCCCTTCACATCGGTCACCGTCCATCCGGCATCGGCCCCGTTCCGGGCCACCCAGGCGATCCGGGGCGCCTCGCAGCCAGTCCGGTTCCTGGGTGAGCTCCCGGGTCGGCGCACGATCGGATGGCAGGCCCAACGTGTCCAGGCTGTCGCGCCGGTTGCCGCTCCAGCGATCCCGCAGACAGAACGCACTCGGCATCCGGCTCGGCTAGGAGTGAGCCTTCTTCGTTCGGGTGAACTCCTTGGCCAGTTCGACCCGTGAGCGGTGCGGGAAGCAGCGGTCTCTCTCACCTCGTTCCTGCTCTAAGCCAAACCTGTTTGACGACGGACCCTAGCTGGCGAGCTTGCGTCACACGCTGCCTCGTGGGGCTGAACTCCCCCGCCGTGGTGCTGCCGTAAAACGTGCTTTGTCGCCTTCTATGGGTTCTGAGGCACTGATCCGTCGTCCGTGCTTTCCGTTGGGACGCGGGGCAGACAGATCTCCACGCTGGTGCCTTCGCCCTCTGTGCTGTCCACTGTGATGCGTCCGTTATGGGCGTGAACGATAGCGGCGCACAGGGCCAAGCCCAGGCCGCTGCCACCTGTCGAGCGCGTGCGACTGGCGTCCGCCCTGTAGAACCGGTCGAAGACATGGGGGAGCGCGTCGGCCGGGATGCCGGGTCCTTTGTCGAGGACGCGCAGGACGGCCTGGTCTCCAACCTGAATGAGCTCGACCAGGCAGGCTGCGTCCGGCGGAGTGTGGGCGCGCACGTTCGCCAGAAGGTTGGCAACCAGGCGTCGCAGTTGGGCTTCGTCGCCCGAAACGGTGATGCCGCTGGTGACGAGGTCTCGTCGGGGCCGATGTGGTTCGACGGCGGAGGCGTCGCGGCAGGAGTCGGAGACTACGCGACTGAAGTCGACGGGATCGAGATCGGCTTCCTGGAGTTCGTCGAGTCGGGCTAGGGCGAGCAGTTCGTCGACGAGTTTCGTCATGCGAGCCACCTCGGACAGCATGCGGTCGATGGCTTGGTCGACGTCTGGGGTGTTGGTCAGCACTCCCTTCTGGTACAGCTCGCCGTAGCCGCGGATGGACTGCAAAGGGGTACGCAGCTCGTGTGAGGCGTCCGCGACGAACTGGCGAAGGCGTTCCTCTGAGCGGTCGCGTGCTTCGAACGATGCCTGGATTTCGTCGAGCATCCGGTCCAGGGCCGTGGACAGGCGTCCTACCTCGCTTGACGGAGCGGTGTGGCTCGGTGACCGCGTGCGCAAGCGCAGATCGAAGTCACCAGCGGCGATGCGGTCGGCAGTGATGGCTACGCGCTCCAAGGGGCGAAGCTCCCGGTACACGATCAGAGCGCTGAGTAGCGCGATCACGACCAGGGAGGACATCTGGACGATGAGCACGATGGCGCGCACGCGGCGGCTCGACGCGTCGTTCTCATGGAGATCGCGGGCAACGACCACCGTGGTGCCGGGCCCTATCGTTCGCACCAGCAGCCGATAGTGCGCGAAGCGGCTGGCGTCTTCGCCGTCGTCTTCTCCTCCGACGGACACCGGCTCGTCATCCGGGGGCAGTCGGTCGGGTAGGTCGAGGACTCCGGTTGCGGACGGCGGCGTTCCGAAAAACAGTTGGCTCCCGCGTTCGCCCACAAGGCTTCCATCCGCGTCGGTCACGCCCTTGAAGGCCGCAGGCTGTCTGAGCCGCAGTAGTTGCAATGTGTCGAGAGTCGTGACCAACTCAGAGTCGATCGGCTTGTTCGCCTCACGCTGCATCGTGTTGGTGATCAGCTCAGCGGTCACGGACAGCGTTGTGGAGACCACCGTCAAAAGGAGGAGAGTCAGACGGATGCTCAACCGGGCCCCGCGCCACATGGCCCAGAGTCGGGCGGGCCAGCGCTTTTGCTGAAGTTCGGTGGGCTTTGCCGCTCCGCGTCGCAGCGCAGTCATGAGGCGGGTGTGCGCAGGGCGTAACCGATCCCGCGCTGTGTGTGGATGAGCTGTGGGCCCTCGGCGTCCACCTTCCGGCGCAGGTAGCTGATGTAGTTGGCGACCACTCCCGCGTCACCGCCGAAGCCGTACGACCACACGTGTTCGAGCAACTGCGCGCGGGTCAGCACGCGGTCGTGGTGGAGCATCAGGTAGCGCAGCAGCCGGAATTCGGTGGGAGACAGGTGCAGGGGCTTACCCGCCCGCTGGACCTGCAGGCCGACCGTGTCCAGCTCCAGGTCGGCGACGCGCAGCACGGGGTCGGGCCGGTTCTGGCGCGTCCTGCGGAGGACGGCTTCGACGCGTGCGGTCACCTCGTCGAGCCCGAACGGCTTGGTGATGTAGTCGTCACCGCCGGCGGTGAGGCCGGCTACGACGTCCCTGCGGCTGTCCCGCGCCGTCAGGAAGATGACGGCGACGGGCAACTCGTCGGAGCGGATGCGCCGCAGCACCTCAAGGCCGTCCGCGTCGGGCAGCATGATGTCGAGGAGGATGAGTTCCGGAAGGAAGTCTCGTGCCGCGTTGAGCGCCTCGCGTCCGGTGGCGGCCGTCCGCACGTGGTACCCGACAAAGCTGAGGTAGCGGCCGACGGAGTCCAGAATCGACGGTTCGTCGTCGACCAGGAGCAGTCGCGTACCAGAGGGAGTTCCCTCGCTGTTGGTCCTCGGTACCACTGTCAACGTACTCCTCCACGCTGTGTCGCTTTCCCTGTACATCCTGCCGGACGGCGACCGCGGCTTCCATATGAGTTTCATGGGAGAAGCGGCTCCCAGGCCGCTTAAGTCCCTGGCCGGCGCTGTGTACGGCCTAACGTTGTGATCGCTGGGCGAGGCCACATAGCCGCCCTCACAGCCGCTCACTGCATCTTCGTGACCCAGCACACGATTCTCACGCAGGAGACGGCACTGCCCGGAAGCGTTTAACTCAGGAGCTTCGTCATGTCGACATTTCTTTATCGCCTAGGGAAATTCTCCTATAGGCGACGGTGGATCGTGGTCACGGGCTGGATTGCGATCCTCCTCGCTTCCGTGGGTGCCATGATCTTCCTCGTGAAGGGATTCACCCCGGGGCTGAAAATACCCGGATCGCAATCGCAGAAGACCACCGAGGCCATGGCGAGGGCGTTCCCCGGTGGCACGGAGCAGGCAACCGGGACCATCGTCTTCCAGACCAAGAACGGTGGAAAGGTCACCGCGGAGCCGGCCAAGCAGACGATCGAGGACATCACCCAGGAGGCCGACGGCCTCCCAGGTGTCGGCTCCGCGACCGCTCCGTCACGGGACACGCTGACCATCTCGCCGGACGCGACGGTCGGCATCACCACTATCACCTTCGACGCCGAGTCGGCCTCCGACATCCCGACGGCGACACTCAGCGACCTCAGCGCCCTCGCGGGCAAAGGACGCGGCAGTGGACTGAACGTGGAACTGGCCGGGGCGGCAGTGCCGGCCCAGGAGGAGAACCCGGCTTCCCAGGCCGGCACGCTCCTGGTGACGCTGCTCGTGCTCCTCTTCGTCTTCCGCTCCGTACGCACGGCGATCATCCCGATCTGCACGGCCATGGCAGCCGTGGGCCTGGGTACCTGCGCGGTCCTCGCCTCGACCGGCTTCCTGGACATGCACAGCACCGCCATGACCCTGTCCTCGATGCTCGGCCTCGCCGTCGGCGTGGACTACGCCTTGTTCATCATGAGCCGGCACCAGCAGCAGGTGCTGCGCGGCATGGACCCCGAGGAGTCCGCCGGACGAGCGGTGGGCACGGCCGGCAACGCCGTCGTCATCGCCGGTGCCACCGTGATCGTTGCTCTGGCCGGGCTCGCCGTGGCACGGATCCCCTTCGTCACCGTCATGGGCCTGGCGGCGGCCTTCACCGTCACCATGTCCGTCCTGATCTCCCTCACCCTGGTACCCGCCTGCCTCGGATTCCGGGGTGCGAAGATCAAGACCTCCGTCATTCCCTTCCTGAGGCGCCGCTCCCCCCGCGGCACCGATCAGTCGGCCCTGGGACTGCGCTGGGCCCGGTCGATCACTCGTTTGCGCATCCCGGCCCTGCTCATCGTCATCGTGGGGCTCGGAGCCCTGTCGGTACCGGTCCTCTCCCTCAAGACAGGACTGAACGAGCCCCAAGCCGGCACCGCCAGCGCCCAGAAGATCGTCGATGGGGCATTCGGACCGGGCCACGACAGCCCCTTGGTCGTCCTGGTACAGGGAAGCGACGACACCGCCATTTCCGCTGCCCGGGAACTGGTCTCACAGGTAGACCGCATGAACGGGGTCGTCTCGGTCACCCCGCCCCGGGCCAACCAGGACGGCACAGCGGCCGTGGTGAGCGTGACTCCCGCCGCCGGCCCCGAGTCCGAACAGACCAAAGACCTTCTGAAGGACATCCGGCAGGTCAGCGCCACCCTCTCCCAGGACGACGGGACGACGATCGGTGTCACGGGCAAGACGGCTGTCAGCGTCGATGTCTCACAGAAGTTGAGTGATGCCCTGCCCCTCTACTGCCTGCTGGTGATCGGCTTGGCGGTGCTCCTGCTCACCATGGTCTTCCGATCGGTGGTCCTCGCGCTGAAGGCCGCCGCCGGCTTCCTGTTGTCCATCGGCGCGACCATCGGCCTCATCGTCGGCATCCTTCAGTGGGGCTGGCTGGGCTCTCTGCTCGGTATCGAGGCCGGCCCCGTCATCAGCTTCGTGCCGCTGCTGCTGGTCGCAGTGATGTTCGGTCTGGCCATGGACTACCAGATCTTCCTGGTCAGCCGCATGCGTGAGGAGTACACCGCTGGCCACAGCGCGGTCGAGTCGATGCAGCGCGGCTTCGCCAAGGGAGCGCGGGTCGTCACCTCCGCCGCGATGATCATGCTGAGCGTCTTCCTGGGCAGCGCCATCACCAGCAGTGGCAGCACCAAGGGCATCGGTCTCGGCCTGGCCGCCGGTGTGTTCTTCGACGCCTTCATCGTGCGCATGCTGCTCATCCCGGCTGCGATGGCAGTTTTCAGGGACAAGGCATGGTGGCTGCCCCGCCCGCTGGGGCGCATCGTCCCAAACCTCGATGTGGAAGGCGCCGCTCTGGAGCGCCGGTTCAAGGCCCAGGAGCAGCAGCACCTGAGCGGGCAGAGGCAAGGGCTGGGTGACAACGAAACGATCACGCTGCTGAACCCTCTTCGCTAGCTCGAACTCGGGGTAGGCGTCTGCCGGGACCAAGCCGGGATCCGCAGCCGAGCGGATGAGGCAACTGGTCGTTGCCGACCTGTCCGGGCGGTCGGCGCAGAGCGGGCGTACGGGACTTTGGGCCACGATGTCGTCGTGGCCCGAAGTCCCTTTGCCGATGGCCCGGATTATTCGGGCCGGTGACGCCCTCCGCTCCGGCTGATTCCCTCCCCTGCAGGTCGCCGGGCTACCAAAGCCCGGTCATAACCCCCGGGCGAGGCACCTTTTCGAGATCACGCCTTCCATACGCGTTACGCGAAGGCAGGGAGTTACCGCCCATGTGTCCGGTACCCCCAGTGCGCACCTTGTACCCAACGAATCTGAGGTAGCGGCCGGCGGAATCCCGGACCGACGGCCCGTCGTCGGCCAGGAGCAGTCGCGCACCAGCGGGCTGTCCACCATCTCCTTTCACGGCTTTAGCGCTCTTCCCCGTACGTCCTGACCGATAACCACTGCGCCTCTCATGAGAGTTCCATGGGGTAAACGGCCCTGGGACCTCGAAGGGCCCAGTCCGGTGCGGTGCGGCGGCCTAACGTTGCAATCGCCGGGTGAATCCGCATCAAATCCCGCATCGCTGCTTACCGCATCGACGATGCCGTACGAGGGACCGTGGCCTCTGCTGGAGGAGATCCTCCAGCGCGACCCGGGCAGCCGGGAGGGCCACCACCGCATGCGCCAGTTCTTCCAGGCACACGGTATGGGCGCTGTGGCCAGGGATTACGCGTTCTGGCTCGCCAGCGGCCGGCCGGACAACGGCGAACTGCTGATGCTTCCCCTGCACGTGCTGGTGGACTGGTACCTGGAACAGCACGGCGACGGCCGGGGCGGCGCACTGCAAGACGAACCGGTTGATCCCAAACGCCGGCCGCAGCTCTGGCCCATCCCGTCCACACCGGCTCCGCTCCTCGCCGCCCGGCACTGAGACGCTCCCGTCTCGCTGTACCGGTGCCGGCCAGCCAACAGAACACCCATCACCGCCGGGCCCCGCTTCCGAGACCAGCCACCGATGACAACACCACCTGCCCCCGACGGCACCCCCTTGTTCGACGTGGACGTGCCGATGCCACGGCCGCCCGTAGAGCAACTCCTGGCGCTGGCCGGCCTTTACACCCGGCACAACGACCGCATCGACCTGCTGCTCTCCTGCCTTGCCCCCGCCGACCCAGATGCCTATGTGTCGTCCGCCCCTCTTCTGGAGCACAGGTCCCTGGCCTGCGTCAGGACAGTGCGCCAGCAGCGGCCTCCCCGCATCGAGCCGGTGCTCAGCGCCGTGGTCCGCCTCCAGCAGATCGCCTACCTGACCAGCAGCGCCACCCGCTACCTCGCCTCCGCCCAGCAGGCTGCACCCCCCGATCTGGCGCCCGGCGCACCCCCCGATCCACGCCGGGCGTTCGGCCGGTCAGTCCGGCTGTCCCGCGAACTGACCGCGCTCGCCGCACCGGCCATCGTCGAGTCCGCCACACACATCGCCGGCCGGCTGCCCGCCGCAGCTCGCGCCCGTACCACCGTCCCCGGCACGGACAGGGCCCAGCGCGACGCCTTGCTCCACGTCGCCCGCGGCCACGTCGTCGTCACCGGTCGTTACGAACGCACCAGCCACGACCGCACCGTGGCGGCCGGCACCGACGTGCTGCGCCACCTCGACGCCCAGGGCCTGGTCGACCGCGACCCCGATTCCGCGTTCCCCTCCACCCCCAGAGGGACACCACACGACCGCGTCCGCCTGACCCCCCTGGGCCTGGCCGTCCTCAGCACGCTCATCGTCACCCCCTTGCCCACCCCGGTGCCCGCGCCCCGCCCCGTTGCCTCACCGGCCCCCGCCACCCGCGCCCGCCGCTGACATCACCTCTCACGCAAGGACGTCCCCGATTACCGCATCACCCGCACTCGTCTGCATCTCCCTCGGCACCGGCGTGCAGTCCAGCGCCATGCTCGCCCTCTCCGCCAACGGCCATCTCCCCAAGGCCGATTACGCGATCTTCGCCGACACCGGCTGGGAACCGAAGGCCGTCTACGACCACCTCGACCGGCTGGAGCGGGAGATAGCCACTCCCGCCGGCATACCGGTCCTGCGCGTCTCCGCCGGCAACATCCGGCAAGACGCCCTGGATCCCGAGCACCGCTTCGCGTCCATGCCCCTGTACATCCTCAACCCGGACGGCAAGCCGGGCATGACCCGACGCCAGTGCACCGGCGAATACAAGATCAAACCGATTGAACGACAAGTCCGGAACCTCCTCGGCTACCCCTACCCGCAGCGCGTCCCGAAGGGTGTCTTCGTGGAGCAGTGGGTCGGCATATCCACCGATGAGTTCCACCGCGCCAAGGACGCCGACGTCCGCTACATGCGCAACCGTCATCCCCTCATCGACCTGGGCTGGTCCCGCAGCGACTGCGTCCGCTACCTGTCGTCCCTCGGCTTCGCCGACACTCCGAAATCCGCCTGCCTGGGCTGCCCCTTCCACGGCAACGCACAGTGGCGGGCCATCCGGGACACCAGCCCGGAGGAATGGCGGGACGTCGTCGCGTTCGACGCCGCGATCCGCCAGGGCAACGCCCGCGCGAACGCAGGCGGCAACCCGCTGCTGGGTCAGGCGTTCCTCCACCGCTCCCGCCTGCCCCTGGACCAGGCGCCCATCGACCACGTCACCGCCGCCGAACGGGCCGCCCGCCAGCACGAACCGGCCGTCGCCGTGGATCCGGAGGAGCTGGAGCACGGTGTGGTGGACGGATGCTCGCCATGGGCGTGCCGCGGTGAGGCGGATGCCGAGCCGACGCGCGACGGCTTCGGGCTGGCTTGTTGATCCTTGACCTGTTCGCGGGTCCGGGCGGCTGGAGCCATGCGCTGGCCGTCCTGGGCGCATACGACGTCGGCCTGGAATGGGACCAGTGGGCGTGCAAGACCCGTGCCCGTGCGGGGCTGTTGACGCTGCGGACGGACGTGGCGCTGTATCCGGTGTGGCCGTGGGCCGGCCGGACGCGTGGGCTGATCGCCAGTCCGCCGTGCCAGGCGTGGTCGATGGCCGGCAAGCGCCTGGGCCTGGTGGACCAGCCGCTGGTGCACCAGGCCGTCGCCGATCTGGCCGCCGGCCGGGACACCCGCGACAAGCTGCGCTCCGCGTGCCGGGACGAGCGCTCCCTGCTGGCCGCCGAGCCCATGCGCTACCTGCACGCCCTGAACATGGTGGGCGAGCCGGAGTGGGTGGTCATGGAGGAGGTGCCCGATGTGCTCCCGCTGTGGCGGCAGTACGCGGCCGTCCTGCGCGCCTGGGGATTCTCGGCGTGGACCGGCATCCTCAACGCCGCCGACTACGGCGTCCCCCAGACCAGACGCCGCGCCATCCTGATCGCCTCCCGCACCCGCACCGCCCAGCCGCCCGAACCCACCCACGCCCAGCAAGCCGAGCCGCAGTCGCTGTTCGGGCCGGGCCGCGCCCGATGGGTCAGCATGGCCCAGGCCCTCGGCTGGGGCGCCACCGACCGTCCCGTGCCCACCGTGTGCGCCGGCGGCGGACCGGGCGGCGGCCCCGAACCCTTCCCCTCCGGCTCCCGCAAGACGCTGTCTGACGCCCGCGACCGCGGCACCTGGACGCCCCGCCCCGACCATGCCGCTGCGCAGCCCGGCCGCCAGGCAGCGGGGCAGGCGGCACGGCACGCCAACCGCGGCGACTGCGCCGCGCACGCCTCGACAGCGACGTCCACGACCGAGGTCCCTCGCTGGGTGTGGTCCCTGCGCAGCAACAACCAAGCCAAGGCCACCGTCCGATCGCTGAACGAGCCCGCCGCGACGCTGTTCTTCGGACACCGGGCCAACGAGTGCACCTGGATCGCCCGGCCCGCCGACGACCAGCCCGACAGCCAGGCGGAGCCGCCGGTGCCGGATCCGATCCGGATCACCGCCCGCGAGGCGGGCATCCTGCAGACCTTCCCCGCCGACTACCCCTGGGCCGGCAACAAGGGCCAGCAGTTCTCCCAGATCGGCAACGCCGTCCCCCCGCTGCTCGCCGGCCACCTCCTCGCCCCCCACCTCGGCATCCGCCTCAACCCCGCCGACTTCACCCTGGCAGCCTGATGCCCCTCCCTCCCCCCGCCACAGAGCAACAGCCCGACCACCCCGGCACCGTCCCGGCACCGCCAGCGGTCTTCCACGCCGAACAAGCCCTCCTCGGCGCCCTACTCCTCGAACCCCACCGCTGCGGCGACATCACCAGCATCGCCCCTGACTCGTTCTCCACTGCCGACCACCGCGCCGTGTTCACCGCGCTCAGCACCCTGCCCGCTCCCGACCCGGCCGAGCACGCGAAGAACGCCACATGGCTCGACCAGGTCCTCGCCACGGCCGGCCAGCAGGTCCGCGGGCTGACCGCCTCCTACCTGCACACCCTCGTCCAGGTCTGCCCTCGGCCGCAGCACGCGCCGGCCTACGCCCGGATGATCGAAGCCGAACACGCCCGCCGCCGTCTGCACACCGCCGCCGCCCGCCTCGCTGCAACCGTGCACTCCCTCGCGGACACGGACCCGCTCCAGGCCGTGTTCACCGAGGCCGACACCCTCGCCGCGGTCGTGGACGACGTCGCCGCCCGGTTCCCACCGCGCGCCACCGTCCCGCCCCGCACCCCTGTCCCCGCGCCGGCCCCGGCACCCGGCCTCGCCGAAGCCATCGAGGAAGACCAGGTATTGCTCGCGACAGCCACCGCCTGTCCCGAAGACATCGAGCACACCAGGTGGCTGGTCCCCGGCGACTTCACGCACCCGCTGCACGCCGGGCTGTGGCAGTGCCTGTCCGCTCTGGCCCGCCGCCAGGAACCGGTCGACCCCGTCACCGTCCTGTGGGAAGCCCAGCAGCAGGGCCTGCTCGACCACGGCACACCACCCGAGAAGGTGCTCCAAATCCTGTCCGGGCCGCAGGTGTCCGTCGAGCACTGGGCCCAGCGCACCCTGCGGCGCTCCCTGCTGGCCACGGCCCAACACACCGGCCGCCGCATCCAGGCATACGCCAGTGACCCGGCCACCACGCCGTTCCAGCTCGTCATCGGCGCCCGCCGGGCCCTCGCCGACCTCGACGCCGTCCGCACCCGCTGGCAACACGCCTGCGCACCCACCCCGCCACCGCCACCGCCACCGCCACCGCAGCCGTATCCGGCGCCCTCACCCCGCACCGGCCCACCGACCACCAGCACCGCCCGCACACTCCGATGACCCCGAACACGCCGGTGGCCGGCCCCCAGCAGACCGGCCACCGGCAGAAAGACCACACCCCACGTGAGCACTCCTTCCCGCATCGACGCGCACGTCCGCCTCGACACCCACCCCCGCCATCCCAGTGCCGTCGTCGCCACCGTCACCGGCACCGACCGGCACATCGCCCACGCCCACCTGACCGTACGCGGCTTCGACCCCGTCACCGAGCACACGCTGGTCATGGCCCGCATCGACCGCGAGGAGCCGTACTGGGCCGAACGCGCCGCCCAGGACCTGACCGCCCTGCACATCACCGTGGCCATCACCCCCGGTCTGCGCGAGGCCATCGACGACGACTGGACCTGGCCCAACTACCCCTTGCCCTGGCTGACCCGCCAGGAAATCCGCCAGGTCTCCGACGAAGCCCAGAAGATTTACGACGACATCCGCCGCGGTCGTCTAGTCATCCGCGCCCACGCCCTCGACGGAGATACGATCGTGGCCGTCGGCTCCTACCGTGACGGCAACAGCCTCATCCTCGAGGGCGAGAACCACCTGCGCACCGTCATCAGACGGTACGAAACCACGAACGAAGCCATCGCTGTCTTCCAAGACCTCTACGGGAAAGCAGTGCGTCCCGGTCCCGCTCCCGCCACCGACGTCGAGCGCCAGGCCGAGGAAGCCCGCAGCCCTCTGCACTCACCCGGCCTTACCGGCACCGAACCGGCCGCCGGGCGCACCGAGTCGGTACCGGTCTACCGCGCGGACCCGGCCGACCACGACGCTGTGCTCGACGCCTTCGCCAGCGAACACGACGAATGGCACAAGTGGCGGACCTGGTCCGACGCCAGCACCCACCTGATCCACGAGTCGCAGACCCTGCGGGCCGAACTCGTCCACCAGGCCGACCCGCGCGAGACGGCCTGGACCTTCGCCGCCTACGAGACTCCCGTCTCCGAGCGCATGTGGCACCTGACCCTGACCGGCGCCGCACCCGGACCTCTGCTGCAGACCATCCTGATCAGCCTCGCCCACGGCGACGCCTGGGAGACCGCTGTGGGCAGCCCGGTCACCGAGAAGACCATCCTCACGGCTACCCGCCCCCTCGCCGAAGTCGGCTGGAAGCACACAGCCGACGGACGCTACCTCCGCTGGGAAACCGCGCAGAACGACGCCGGCGTCCAGTTCGACGCCTTCGCCGCCAACTACCCCCGCAGCACCTCCGCCGCCTGGACCCTCTGCGCCGGCCCCAGCATCGACCGCCCCACCTGGGCCATCCACGCCTCCCCCCACACCCCCGCCCCGCTCCTGACCGCCCTGACCGAAGACCTCGCCCACGCCACCGGCACCCGCACGACACCCACGGCACACCCCACTCACACCCAGCACAAGCCCACCCTGCCCGGCCTTCCTCCCGCCACCACCCCGCGCCCGGCCGGCCGACAGCGGTGACGCCGCGGCTATCTGGTAACGGCCAGTTCCGTCGCGCGTGATCGGACCACCCCCGCATCGGCGGGAAGGACGTCGGGGCGCTCGCGGCGGATCTCCCGCCAGGCGGACCACCCCCGCGTCGGCGGGAAGGACAGGACCTGGGCGGTCACCTTGGCCCCGGTCTCCGGACGACCCCCGCGTCGGCGGGAAGGACGTCGGATCGATCCTGACGCTGATCGGTGTCGTCGGACCACCCCCGCGTCGGCGGGAAGGACTACCGGCCCGCGTCGCAGCCGTGGTCGTTCTCCGGACCACCCCCGCGTCGGCGGGAAGGACGCGAGGCCGCCGCCGTGGCTGACGGTGACGTGCGGACCACCCCCGCGTCGGCGGGAAGGACCTTGGGCAGCACCACGTTGCGCGCGTAGGCGCCGGACCACCCCCGCGTCGGCGGGAAGGACGACGTACGCGCGGTCGCGGCCAGGCAGGAGCGAGGACCACCCCCGCGTCGGCGGGAAGGAATGACAGGCGCGGTCGAGTGTGAGCATGACTACCGGACCACCCCCGCGTCGGCGGGAAGGACGCCCCCGCATAGGGCTGGCGGACGGTCAGTGCCGGACCACCCCCGCGTCGGCGGGAAGGACCTCCCGACCAATCCGAAGACTGACGAGGAGACCGGACCACCCCCGCGTCGGCGGGAAGGACACCCGCTGACCGCTGGCGCTGCCTGACGGCGCCGGACCACCCCCGCGTCGGTGGGAAGGACCGGGGACGCTGCGGGCGGCGGGTTCAAGGACGCGGACCACCCCCGCGTCGGCGGGAAGGACGACGCCGACGTCGACGAGGAATCCCCGGCGGCCGGACCACCCCCGCGTCGGCGGGAAGGACCCCGCCGCCATAGCCGCCCCGCCAGCCACCTGCGGACCACCCCCGCGTCGGCGGGAAGGACGCAGGCATGAGGATCGCGGGGAAGTCGGCGAACGGACCACCCCCGCGTCGGCGGGAAGGACGACGGCAATCTCCGTGGCGGTGCGGATTTCGGCGGACCACCCCCGCGTCGGCGGGAAGGACGGGGAGAGACCGGACCGAGGAAGGCGAGGAGGTCGACCGGACCACCCCCGCGTCGGCGGGAAGGACGGCCCCAACGTGATGACGGTGGCCGGCAACAGCGGACCACCCCCGCGTCGGCGGGAAGGACCACGCCAGGCACCGAAGCTGCCGATCACACTGCGGACCACCCCCGCGTCGGCGGGAAGGACGCTATCCCGCTCTGGTACCAGCCGCTGATCGACGGACCATCCCCGCGTCGGCGGGAAGGACGCTACGGAAGGCCCGGGCGGTGGAGTGCCAGACGGACCACCCCCGCGTCGGCGGGAAGGACTCCGCGAGGACCGCGACGACGTGGGCCACTTCCGGAACACCCCCGCGTCGGCGGGAAGGACGGGGCAGTGGCTGTTCGTCGACCGCGACGGCCGGTCCGTCCCGCCGACGCGGGGGTGTTCCGCCCTCGTCCGCGTCGTCCCTGCTGGCCCTCATGTCCGTCCCGCCGACGCGGGGGTGTTCCGCGTTCCCCGGCACGCCTTCGTACCGCGCTGGTGTCCGTCCCGCCGACGCGGGGGTGTTCCGCCGGGCCCGCGCCGGGAGCCGGCCCTCGTTCAGTCCGTCCCGCCGACGCGGGGGTGTTACGCTCAAGGGCGGCGCCCCCAACCTGATCATGGTGTCCGTCCCGCCGACGCGGGGGTGTTCCGAGGGCGTTGACCTCGTGGAACACCGGTGCGGCGTCCGTCCCGCCGACGCGGGGGTGTTCCGAACCGGTCGCTGACGGACATGCGGACCCTGCTGTCCGTCCCGCCGACGCGCGGGTGTTTCGGAGAAGCTGTTCGCCGACTGCCGCTCCGGACGGTCCGTCCCGCCGACGCGGGGGTGTTCCGCCCTCGTCCGCGTCGTCCCTGCTGGCCCTCATGTCCGTCCCGCCGACGCGGGGGTGTTCCGCAGTCGTACTACGCCGGGTCCAGCCTGATCTGGTCCGTCCCGCCGACGCGGGGGTGTTCCGGGCTGGACAGTGGGTGATCTCCGGGCCCGGCTGGTCCGTCCCGCCGACGCGGGGGTGTTCCGCAGGCCGCATTCTCCATCGGCTACCGCGTCCCGTCCGTCCCGCCGACGCGGGGATGTTCCGCCGGTGGTGGCCTGGTTGGTGACTCCGACGCCGTCCGTCCCGCCGACGCGGGGGTGTTCCCGCGACCGGGCCCCCGCGTAGTGTGCGCGGGGGGTCCGTCCCGCCGACGCGGGGGTGTTCCGCACGACAACTGGGCCCGCCTGGGACTTGAGCAGTCCGTCCCGCCGACGCGGGGGTGTTCCGCAGGTCACGGCGGCCGGCGTCGCCGAGTGGGCGTCTGTCCCACCGACGCCGGGGTGTTCCGAGCATCGCCCGCGTCGTCTACGCCCTCGTCCTGTCCGTCCCACCGACGGGGGTTCCGGCAGTCGACCCGGCGTTCGGCGCTCGTTGCCGTCGAATGCGCGGTCTGCCAGAAGGAGCATGTCCGGGGTGAGGTGGCCGGTCAGTTCCCGGGCGTAGTCGCTCTCGGCTTTGACGGCGGGGCCGAAGGTTGCTGCGATCAGGCCGCGGGTGCCTGTCTCGCACAGCGTCATCAGTATCAGCCGGGGGTAACCCGCCGGGCCATGGCGTCGTACCGTCCGGCCGAGCCAGGACCTGTTGCGCTCGTGGTCGGGGACCGACAGGCTTCCGCATCCGTCGAATGCGACCGTGCGCCAACGGCGGTAGCGCACTCCAGGGGTGGAGGGCTGGGCCAGCGGGCCCGCCAGCACGTCGAAGAGCCGCTGCAGAGGGGCGATGCCCACCCGCCCGGCGCAGATCACGAAGTGCCTTCTCGGACGGCCGTGGCACGTTGCCGCTCAGCCCTGCTACGAGTTTGTCCCAGACCAGCTGGGCACCCAGATGCTCGAACAGGCCGAGAGCCAGGACGAAGTAGACCCCGACTCGGGATGGCAGACTCCGCAATCGTTTCTCGCGGGCTCGGGTCTCCTCCACCACCGCATCTACCAGCTCCGGTGGGATGACTTGGGTTAACTCGCCGATGTGACCGGGCGCGAACACGTCAGGCGTGCCGCCCGTGACAAACTGGGCCACAGGGCCTCTGCTCTCTCAGGAAGATCTTGGTCGATCCCCTGGATAGCAGAGGCCCTGCCACATCTCACGAACCCCTTGACATTGCCATCGGGGCCTTAACTTTGCGGCATTGGTCGATCGAGCGCCGGTGCTCGCACACGGCATGCACGTCGTAGCGGGTGAAGTCGCCGGCGATACAGAGCACGAGGAGAAGGGCCCCGACGCGACGACCAGCCAACTTGGGGCTTGTCCTCGTAATTCGCACGCTAGACCTGGCGCGTGGACTACAGCACGAGCTGACACTTGTGAAGACGGAGTGGGGAACTCTCGACGAACGCGAACATAGATGCCCGCACCGGCCACTGAGCATCTAACGAGTTGGTGCCCGTGATCGTCACACCCGGATCCTGTCACCTGCCCGGCCCGACGCCTCACCCGCTATCACGCACCAGCTCGTTATCCACTCAACGGTTCAGACCTGAACAGCCCAGCAGATGGCCTGTTACTTGCGGTGGAGGGCTATTCCCTCACGCCTCTGTCACTGCCCTGTGCTTTGATCGGGTCGACCCGGCGCGGACATGCCACGCGAGTGGTGGGTTCGCGCTGTGCTGACCAAACAGGGGGCTACAACTTGAGACCGAAAATGCTACTGGCAGTGGGTGCTGTGACGCTGGGGCTGCTGGGCAGCCATCTGGGCGTTGCGCAGGCGGCAGGCGAGCCGGACACGGGGATGGACACTTCGCTGACCATGGGTGTGCCCCCTACCGATGCCCTCGCTGACGATGCGTCACTGGAGCCGGGAGAAACTGACGAAGACCCGGATGCCGCACCGTCGGAGGAAGAACTGGTTCTGGGCGCGGACAGTACGGTCAAGGAACGGGAGGTGGCACCGGAAATCGCAGAGGACGGAGAGCACGTAGGGCTGGCTGCCGGGCAGAGGGCCGCCTGCGACAAGCAAGTGGAAGATGTTGCCGGGACTCCCTGGGCACAGTTCGCGGCCTGCGGGTCGTCCCTGGAGCCGGCCATCGAGCTCAGCACTGACGAACGGGCTGCTCTGTCGCAACTCGAAACTGCTGTCGACACCTCTGCGGCCGAGGCGGCTGTCCTGGCCGACATACCGGACGCCGGACAGGCAGGATCGCAGGACACGACGCAGGATGGGGCCGAAGAGGCGGCGTCGACTGCACCGGCCGACGAGTCGGCTGCCGCGGCCGAGGCGGCCAAGCGCACACCGTGGAAGGAGCCCAAGTGGTGCATCGACGCCGGAGTGGACTCCACGTGGTACATCGAGCGCCTGCGCGGCTGTGGCATCTGGCGCAGTGGGTTGAATGTCATCGATGTGCGCACGGGCCGCACAGTGGGCGGCATCACCTACATAGTCATCGGCTACTCCTTCTCGGCCCGTGACAGCAAGACGTGGGCCTACCAGGTGAAACTGCTGGAGACGAAGCGATGGGGGCGGGGGGTAAATGGCACCAAGGTGTCAGGGAGCGCCTCGTGTATCGGCAAGTGCAAGGTCGTCAACAAGAGCTTCCCGTCACAGACGATCTCCAAGACCTCCGAGTCCTACGGGCAGTTCTTCATCGATACCACTATCAACACGGCTGCCAGTAAGCAGCGAGGAACGGGCCGGAGCGTCGCGAAGTGGACGTTCACCAATTCTCAGTGGGCGGCGCCCTCCGAGCCCACCAAGCTCGCCACCGTGGATGTCCGCTGCGACAATGCACTGCCTGGCGCTCCTCGCCAAGTCGGCTGCGTGAACGTCGCGGCTGTGCCGGTGATCAGCTACAGCTTGACCGGGCCGTGGCCGGAGGTAGCTGAGCACATCAAAGACGCCCAGGCCACCGGTCTGCCCGGCAAGTACGGTACGACGGACTACCTGACACGGCTCACCGACCGCAAGAAGATCACGGAGAACCGGGAGAAGGCGTGCCCGTCGAGCCTGCAGCGCCCGCCGGGCAAGTCCTGTGACGAGTACGCCTTCGCCAGCACCTGGCAGGGCGCGAAGTACGGCAGCGGCAAGTTCAGCCGCCGCATGGTCGATGCCGGACAGAACACTGATGCAGGCAAGGCTCTCAAGGGCTTCTACACCTACAGCCGCGTCCTGGAAGGCGACCGGTTCCTGGTATGGATCAGGTAGACCCCAGCCAGATGCCACCAGACGAGGCCACCGTGAACGAGCCAGCCCGTACCGGCACAGCCCTGGTGCACGCCGAGTACCACCTCTTCCAGATCACAGACCCGCAAGGACCTGTGGCCGACGACCTCGACACCAGCCGCACCGGCCTGGTGTCCGCCGACGGCGGAGCCATCGAGGTGGCCACCGGGATCCACACCGGAGACGTCCGGGTCACCGTCGAGTCGCACACTCGGCGGCCCGCCCCTGCCCGAGGCTGGGAAGAGATCGCTGAGATCTCCTGCCATTCGCTCTCCGGGGAGCTGCTCGTGACGCCCTTCATGGACGATCCCGCGGATCTGCCCTCGCTGGCCTCCCAGGGTCCCGGCTCCTACCGTCTGCGCGTCCACGCGCGTGGCAGGGACAGGGCCGTCGACCACACCACGGTGGACGAAGTCGTGGAGTCGTACCTGATCCAGAGCTGGCCCGCCGCACACCAGGACGCGTCCCTGCTCAGAGCGACAGACGCCTACGGCGCTCAGGTACGGGATCAGCCGGCCGATGACACCATCGTCATCGACCGCGAGGACTCACTCGACATCCGGGTCGGCCGGGAACGCGACATCCTGCGCCGGGCACAACGCGGCGAGTACTCCTGACTCTTGTCCCGCGTCCTTCGGTTGGGGCGGCTGAGCCGCCGCAACCGAAGGACGCTGTACGCCTGCAAGTCAACCTGTGCGGGCAAAGCCATCCCGGACGACGACACGTCTTCCCCCGCGACAGCCGAGGGGAGAGATCCCTCCGTGTCGTGGGGCGGCCGCGCGGGAAAGGGTACAAGTACCGATATGGCGCGTGAGCGGATGCGGTGGCCGTCTGTAGTGGACCGGGCGCGGGAGATCGTGAACGGGTACGCGCCGATGAAGGTTCACTGCACCAGGTCATGTACCGCCGCCTGGTCTCTGAGGGGCGCTGCCGCACACGGCGCCGACGCACCGTCGAACCACTCCCTCCGCCATGGGAGTCAGCCTTCTCTTCGGACGGCGCCGGTTCATCGACCTTCCCCTCGCGGTCGGGAACCAGAACGCAAAGGCACTGGCGGTGGCGGGCGACAGCCCGCTCAGCGGCCTCCCCGAGGTTGTGCCACAGATGCCAGCGGTCGGCGACCTGCGTCGCCTGGGGTGCCCCGGCCGTGGCGCCTAGCGCGAAGAACGGCGCGCGGTCCCGGCAGACGATCTCGATCCCGGGACGCTTCACCAGCCATGCGGCCAGGCTGGACGCTTCCCGGTCAGGCCGCATATCGACTGGCCGACAGGTCTCGACGTCAACGAGCACGGTGCCGTAGACCCGTCCTTCGCGTGTGGCGTACTCACCAACACCCACCACCCGCCGGGCCGGGACATCGGTTTCGGGCGAAGCATTGAGCAGACGCAACACCGCGCTGCGGCTGATGGCCACCCCGAATGCCTGCATCCGGGCGCCGGGCCAGCCAGCGAGGGCAAGTCCCACCGCGGCGAGAGTCGCCGGTAACCGCTCCGTCCACCTGCTGTGCCGCCGAGTCGGCCCCGGCATCTGCTCAGCGAACGTCCGCCGAGCACACGAAGACTCCGGACAGAAGAACCGCCGGACTCGCACTGGGAGGACCATCAGACGTTCCCCACTCGGAACGTCCGCAGGAAACCGCAGGTAAGAGCTGTGCAACCGGGCCGACGCGCTCCCACGGTCCGGGCATGCCGCCCCGGCCGCCGTACTACAGACGTCGATGCGTATTGCCTCGTGACTTACGTCCAGCGACAGCACCGACACGTCCGCGATGGACGGTAGCAGCGGGCCCTCCAGACGGGGCGATTCGCGCTGTGCTCGTGCACCGGGTCGGTGTCCGGGCTGTAGTCGGTCAGGTGGACGACGGTGCGGACCTGCATCTTGGGGTTACCGGTCATCTGCTCGTTGACGCGGTACACCCGCAGCCGGTGCCCAACGAGCGCGCGGGCCCGTTCGATCATGGCGCGCCCGGCGTCGGAGTCGTCTCGGTCGGTGCGCAGTTACTCCAGCTCGCCGGAGGTGTTGCGGACCACCAGGACGCCGCAGGTGCCCCTCCGGCGCACGGACCACCCCCGCGTCGGCGGGGGAAGGACCACTTCGCCCGGATGTTCCACCACCGGCTCGTCGGACCACCCCCGCGTCGGCGGGAGGGAGACCACCATCACCGCGGCGGTCAACGTGCCCGGCGGACCACCCCGCGTCGGCGGAGCGGACTCCAGCCGCGGGTTGTCCGGGCTGGGCGGCTTCGGATCACCCCCGCGTCGGCAGAATGGGGCGAGGAACTGCGCAACGCGGTCCCGGACTCCATCGGATCAGTCCCGCGTCGGCGGGAAGGACCGCCTGACCATGAGTGTCCATGAGTAGACATTCGTTCTCCCCGCCGACTCGGGGGTGACCGTCACCGGATGCCGGTTCGAGTTCCGTGGGTCCGTCGTCCCCGCCGACGCGGGAGTAATCCGATGGCCTGGTCGACGTTGCGCAGCGCGACGAGGTCCTCCCGCCGACGCGGTAGGTACAGGAAGGAGAGCAAGTCCGCGGCACCCAGAGCCCTGGCCAGGGTGAGTGCGGCCAGGCGCGCGCGGGCCTCGCCATCGCAAGATGGGCTCATATGACTGCTGGAGCGAGGCTGAGCAGGCCGGCGCCGTAGGACTTGGCCCGTCCGATGCCGTCCAGTATGGCCTGGGCGAGAGCATCGGGGTCGGTGACGATAGCAGTGCCGTCGTAGCGCACCAGGTGATGCCGCACGACGGCGGAGTTGTCGCCGCGGCGGTGCGCGGCAGCAACAGGGGTGGGCAGCGCAGTAGTCAGGTGCAGTCCGGCCTCGCGGGCGCGGCGTGCCCACCACTGGTCGGCGTCCGGGCCGGTGAGCGGGATGCGTTTACCGCGCTGGCCCTTCTTCTCCAGGGACAGACGTTGGGTTTTGACCGGGTTGACGACGATGCGGTAACGGATGACAAGGGCCTTTTTGAGGGCGTTGAACATCGGGGTGATGTCCTTGACGTCGGCGTGGCCGTAGTCGTCGGGCAGGCGTGTCGGGTCCAGGGCGGCGGCCTGGACCAAGAGGGTGGTGGAGGTGTCGGTTGCGTCGAGGCGATACAGGAGCCCGGCCGTCTGCCGGGGGTTGTCACCCAGGCCATCGGGGACCAGGCGCATCAGGGTGCGGTGCATGTCGGTGGCGTTGCGTAGGTCGCGCTGGACGGCGTGGCTGCGGGGGTTGAGGCGGATACGGGCGAGGGCCGCGCCGGGGCTCATGTGGCGGTCTCCTTCTTGGTGTAGTCGCTCAGCTTGGCGTGGAGGGTGCAAACGCGGACCGAGTGGGGTAAGGGGCGGTGTTCCGGTCGGGGGTGAACGCCGAGCGTTCGCCTCGGGACTGCATCGGGCCGGTCAGCCGGAGCACGAGCCTGTCCACGCCCGCAGTGCCTGGGCTGAGAAAGAAGCGTCGTTGGAGGCGTGCGCCGCTCCGGGCGCGTCGGGCACCATCTGCACCCTGCGTTGGTGCAGCTTTTCGGTGCTTTGGGCGTTGCCGCCAAGGTCTGGGCGGGCCGTGGAAGAGCTGGGTGAGTGCATGATGAGGGTCAGCCGTGGAGGCACCGGGTGCTCCTCTGCGGCGTCGCGAACTGGGCGTCGATGTAGCTCTGGAGCTTCTTCAGGTAGCCGGTGCCGAAGCCGCCGTAGGCGGCGTCCGGCAGGTGCACGGCACGCCGGTACAGCGGCCGAGGCCGGTACTGGCGCGCCAGCGGTGCGAAGGACATCGGCTCGTCGGTGACTTCGCCGCTATGTTGATCGCCGTCGCCCCGGTCCGGAACGTCGGCGGTGACGGGGAGTACACCGAGTGGCCTGTCGCCGTAGAACTCGATCGGCTGCGGGCCGCTGCGCGGCCTCCTGACCGCCAGGGGCAGCCGTACCAGGTGCCACAGCGGCTCGTCCACGTGTCCCAGCAGGATCGGGCCTTCCGGCGGGCAGGACCGGCGGCCGAGGTACAGCGGCCAGTGCGGGTCACGCAGGGCGGCGGCGCACGAGTGCAGCAGCCCTTCGTCGTCGGACGTCAGCGCGAGTGTGAAAGCAGCATCGGCTAAGTACTGGCGCCTGGACACCAGAGTGCTCTTGCCCTCGGAGCGGTGTTTTCCGTCGACGGTGATCACCGTCTCGTCGGCGGGCAATCCGCCGCCGACGGTGTGGAAGTCGGACAGTACAACACCGGGTCGGTCGACACGTACTGTCATCGACAGTTCGGTGAGGTCGTCCAGAGACGCCTGGCGCGGTCGTCCGAGACCTGCGGCGAGCATGCCCACGACGCCGGATCGAGTGGGGAATCGGGCTGTGTCACGCCGCGCGTACTTGCTGTGCGTGCCCCAGGACTGGAGCGGGCCTGCCAGACGCAGCAGCAGCCCGCGGGAGGGATGTTCGGTCACTGCGGGGCCTCGGCGAGAGCAATGTCGACTGCGGCGGTGACGAGAGCATGGAAGGACGAGTGACGCTCGCCGAGATGCTCCAGTTTGTCGAACTGAAGAGAGGCATGTGCCGCGTGCACGACGCGGTCGGGGCCGAGGAGGGTGTTCGCGGCCTTGGAGTACGCATCGATACCTTGCACGGAGCGCGCGACGTAGCCGCCGTGTTCGGCAGGCCGCACGGGTTCCTCGAAGGCTGCGGCGAACGACAACGGCCGGTCGGAGCGGACCGCCACGTGGACCAGGTGCGGGATGGTGTGCGGGGCGGTGGAGTTCTTTTTCGCCTGCGGCAGGGACTCGATGAAGGAGAGCAGGAACTGGCCGGCGAGCTCGCGGGCGGCATCAAGCGCGATGTCGCTGTCATCGCTCAGATTCTTGATGAGTTCTTCAAGATCGACGGTGGCGAACCGGTAGAAGGTGCCGGTGCTGAACTCGGCGGTGCCCATGTGGCCGCTGCCCGTTTCGTCGCCCTTCGCCTCGGTGACATCGTCGACGGCTGCGAAGTAGTCGAGTTCGACCTCAGTGGTGTGCGTGGTGAAGGCGTGGGCGACTTGGACGGCGCCGTCGACACTGGCCTGGTCGACCTCGGTGAGCATGCGGCCGAAGAGGTTGATGACTCCGTTCCTTTTGACAAGGATTTTGTCGATCTTCCCTTTCAGGGCGCTTTCGGGCTTGTTCTTTCCCTTGCCGGTGAAGTCGGCCGTGAGCTTGTCCTTGTGGGCTTCGGCGATGTCAGCCAGTTCCTCCACAGCGTCTTCGGGAAGGTAGACGAGCGCGTTGGTCAGAACCTTGTTCGTGATGGGCTGCTTGTCTTTCCCCTTGGCCACCTCCCACTTGATGCTGCTCCCGGCCGCAACATGGGCGCCCGCGCGTTCGGCAAGCGCCCTGTCCCACCCGCGGTCGCGAAGCGTCTCGGTGACCCGCTCGCCGATACGGCGTGTGCGCAGCGCGTTCCCGCCGAGCGTGTCTTGGAAGTGCTCGCGGACAGCCCGCTTCCAGGACTGGCTGGAGATACGGGTACGCAGAGCGTCGCCGTAGAGCATGCTTTTCACCGAGTTGGTGTCGTCCCGGTTCAGGTTCGCGTAGGGAACGGGTTGGACGACGTGGATGTCGATGAAACGTGGCTTGGGGCCCATCGGGGATCTCCTGTGAGGTGAAGGGTCAGTCCTGGTCGGTGCCGGCGGTGATCCGGTAGAAGTCCTGCAGCCAGCGGCGGCTGATACGCCCCGACTGGTGTGGCCAGTCGACGAGGTCTGCCAGCAACTGTCCCCAGTCGATGGCGGCGCCTGTGGTGCGTACCTGGTTCACCGCAGCCGGGAGGTGCAGGTGGATGCCGCGCAGGCTCTGCCGCGTCAGGAGGTTGATACGGTTTTCCGCGGCGCTCTTCCGCATCGGGGTGCCCTTCGCGATGACGGCCTGGCCCAGGGTGGCACCGAACGAGGAGCCGTACGGGGCAGGCCCGGGCGGAACAGCATCCTCGTCCGGTTCTCCCTCCTGCTGAGGAACCTGTTTTCGTGCCGCCCCGTGTTCGTCTGCGGTGTCTTCGTCGTCGTCTGCCTGGCCGGGTGAGAAGGCGTGCCGGGGCTGCGCCGCGATCAGCGCAGCCACCGTGTAATGGGCCTGCGCTGTCTTGTCGTCGCATCCTTCCGGCAGTCGCGGCGTCAGCAGCCGATGCATGGGACGCGTGCGCGGGTGGTCCAGGTCGCGGCGCAGACCCGCGCGCAGCGCCGCACGGGCACCGGGGTCTGTGTGGCACAGTCGTTCGATACCCTGGGTGAATGCGGCATACGCGGCGCGACTCTTCTGCCGCTTGCTTGCTTCAGGGGCTTGGAAGGTCACAGCTTGTCCTCGGGTCACAGGGCGTCGGTCACGACGTCTGGGCCGCACTTGTCGTCAGCGGCTCTCCATCGCCTTGTACGGGTTTTTCAGGGCGTTGAGAATGATCGCCTTCGCCTGGGTGACGGCTTTCGCGCCCCGTGGTGTGCGCGTCACGGAGCCGGTCACGGCCTCATAGGCGTCGAGCGCGTGCCGCCCGAAGGCCCGGCACGCGGACGCAAAGTCGAATCCGGTGTCCATGGCGCCGCCATCGCGCGACAACTGTCGGAACCGCGACCAGAACTCGTCTTCCGCCGACGGCCAGTACCGTGCCGCGACCGCGTCCAGCCAGGCCCCCGGATCGTTCCCCTTGTCATCCGTGTACTTCAGCCAGGCTTCCTTCGTGGCCTTCTCCAGCCGGCTCCCGAAAAGCTCACCCAGTTCACGGAGCTGGCGTACGGGCCGCTCGGTGCTCATCGCGTCCTCTTCCACCCGGGACAGCAGCACCGGGGTCACGGAATCGATGTACTGGTGGTTGGCTGCCTGGCTGGCATCCTGTTCGAAGCCGAGCGCGCGTACCCGCACGTACTCACTAACGTCGAAGGCATGGTCCATGACCTTGGGCTGGATGGGGCTTGCGTCGTCCATCTGCTTGAGCAGAAGGGCGTCGATGTCCCGCCACAAAGAACGGGATGAGGATGCCGACCGGGGGGATGTCGTCCCGTCCTTGGTGATGTCCCAGATCAGGTAGTCGTCTTGCGGCCGGATCCGCGCGGCGTCATAAGCCCAGGTGATGTATGCGTCGGCCGTATGCCTGCCGTCGGGGGCAGGAACGAGATAGAGCGCGTGCTGTGAGCAGGCGGTGAGCCGTGAGCAGGGGCCCTGCGGCTCGGGCATCGGCGCAAGCGGGTCCGGGAGGTCCTCGCGCTCCCAAGGGCACAGATCGGTGTGCCGGCTAACGTCGCCATCCGGCGGAGTCAGACCTGCCAGCAGTGTCAGGAGAAGGTTGTCGCACTGGGGGTGATACGACAGTGCAGCCCGCAGTGGCGCGGCCTTCGCATAATGGCTCTTGACATGTCCGACCTCACGCGTTGAAAGACCGCCGGGGTCTCCCCAGAAGTGCCAGGTCAGCAGCGACAGTGCCGCCTGCGAAATACCGGGAAGCACGGGGCTGTGGTGGCTCCAGTGCCCGAACCAGGAGTGGTTGTTGCCCGCTGCCCGGCTCATGACGAGCTTGTGGACGCCGGCCGTGTTGTTCCTGTCGCACTGGTCAGGGAGGCGGGGATCCTGGAGCCACGGACGATCGCCGTCGAACAGGTCGAAGCGGTCGCCCCACTGACCGAAGTAGCCCTCGATGCCGGCCTTGCGGCCGTCAGGCAGTTCGATACTCCGCTCGGGGAACCCCTGCTCGATGACGTGTACGCGCCGGTCGCCCCAGCTTCCGGGCCCGGCCTCGTCCAGAGCGGTGATCCGCGCGGTCAGCGCGTACAGCACGCGCAGCAGCGCCGAGTGAGCCGGAGCTTCCGCAATCAACAGAGTGCGGATGTCCCGGGCACGCACGAACAGATCCCTCAGGCCCACTTCAGGGGGGCCCGACTGCCCCTCCACCCATGCGACCGGAATCCATGGCTGGTCGATCAGATCGGACGCAGACGTGGTCACGTCCCTCCCCCAACGTCGAACGTCACCGAATAGTAGAAGGACGAGCGGGGGCGGCGTGGGCCGTTAGGACAACTGATCAATCATCAGTCCGGACTCGTCCACGCGGAATCGGTGCCTCGCACTGGTACGCACCCACGTACCGTCTTCCCGATCCAGGTTCAGCCGGAGGACGCCCTTGAGGGCGGCCATGCCACGCCAGACGCCATTCGCATCATCCGTCACACCGTCGACGAGTCGCTGCGGTACAGGTATCAGATAGGGGACAAGCTGGCCCGGCCTCGGTCGTTTCTTGTCATCGAGCGCGAGCCTCTGCGCGCAGACTCCGTCCTCCAGAAGCCGCCCGGGGTACACGCACACCACATGCACCATCTCCTCGCCGAGCACGGCGGAGAGCAGTTCGGGCTCCATACCGGGTTGGTCTCGGCTCAGCAGGCTGAGATCGCCATCGAGCTCCCCCGGCCCAGGCACCGCCAGCCAACCCGCCGTACCGGTGGCTTGGCTTTCCCGGACCGTGCGCCGGTTGTCGAGCCGCTTGAGCTCACGCGCCGCCATCTCCTCCAGCCTGTCGACGAGCCCGTCGGCGTACACCTCGTCCAATAGCAGGGGCAGTTCTTCCGGCAGAGAAACCGTCCTGCCGGCGCCCAGGAGTATCTCAGTACGCCGCACCAGCGCGGCGTCGTCCACCTCAGACTTGTCGTCCGCTCGGAGCACCACGAGCCGCGGCTGATCACCCGCACTCTGTGCCGCACGGGCCAGCAGCTCCGCGAGCGGTGCCGTCCCCGAAATGACGAGGTCGAATTGCAGGCCCCTGACATGTTCCAGCATCGGCGTCGTCACCAGCACCGACGGCCCGCTGACTGTGCCCTCGGACGCGAAAGCGCTCCTGCAGGCCGCGAGACGCTGCCATCGGTCCATGTTGCGCATCTGTTCATGAACCAGGGTCACGTCAAGGCCGCACAGATCCACCTCAAGCTGTCGGGATGTTCGGACAGCTTCCGCAGGCGTCGGCCGGTAGACGACAGCCCTTCCGCGGCCGGCCGCAACCAGGGTGGCAAGAACCGCCCGGATCTCGTCGTACGGCGCACCGTCGGCGACCTCGATGCCGAGCGTGCTGCCACGAACGGACTCGGCGGGCTGGCGGGGCAGGTGCCCGCCTCCGGACTGAGCATCCACGAACGACCACGCCGGCAGCCGGCGAGGCTGCACCAGCGGCTCTTCGCCCCCTCCTGCACCACGGCGATAGGCCGCCAGCATCGCATCCACCGACTTGTCCGCGGACATCGCGGCCAGGACAACGGGAATCCGCAGCGCAGCGGCCCACTCCAAGAACCGAAGCATCAGCTTCTGCCCCCAGGCACCGCGGGCATGGGCCTCGTCCACCACGACGACCTTGCCGGAGAAGGCGAAAAGCCGCATCACGTTGAACTTCACCGGCATGACCGCCTGGAGGAGTTCATCCACCGTCCCCGTGCCCAGCGCAGCCAGGAGCGCGCGATGATGGGAGTTGAGCCAACTGTCCGCTGTCAGGGCCCACTCCTCCCCGGGCTCCGCACTGATCTCGCCGAGCGCATTAGCATGCGCCCACTGCTGCGCGGCTTCCGCCGGCTTCAACCGGGAAGCGCTGTGCAGCAGCAGCGACCGCCAAGGGCCCGTCAGGGCCTGCTCGGCGAAAGCGTGCACCTGCGCCATATGGCTGTCGGCCGCTGACCCGGTCGGCAGCGCATAGAACAGGCCGCGGGCGTGTGCTGCATGCCCAAGGACCGCCGCCGCGCGAAGAGCCGCCTCCGTACGATCCTGTGACGGCGAAGCCGTCACGACCACCAAGCCCGGCCCGTATTCGGCCACCAGATCAGGCAACTGACCCGCCAAACTAGCCCCGAGACTGGTCCCGTCCGCACTTCGAACCGGGACCGGCCGCACGAAACCCGTCCCGAGCAAGTCGGCCTGATGCACCACACGGGAAGCCTCTGCACGAGCGATCGGCCAGTAAGAGTCCAGGTCTTCAGGAGTTCCAGCCCACCCCTCCTCCCTGAGCCTGCTCCGAATCTCTCCTTCGATACTGGCCAGCCAGTCCGACAAGGTGACCAACCCCGTCAGAACCACAGCCGCCCCCGGCGTCATCCGCCCTTGCGGAACCGACATCGCCGCTGTCACTCGGCGCACCTCATCGAAGTGGATCCGCCGCTGCCTCTCCCAACTACCCGAGCCCAGACCGGGGTGACGGGCGACGGGGCACCTCGAATCCTTGTCGCGGACGACCGGGTGGAAGCGGCCTCCGTGCCCACCGAGAATCTGGGCCACCGCGTGGCTGAGCTGGGACTGCGGACGCCGCTTCGACGACGGATAGCCGATCTCCTTGAAGATCCCCGCCAGCCACCAGTGTGCCGCCGCCTCGTGCGACTGCCTGTCCTGCGTGGCGCCATCCGGGTACCCGTACCCCTGCTCACTACCCAGCTCCTGCGCTAACAGCTTCCCGTCCGCGTCCTTCGGGCCGTTGTGGTGCATCTGAAACGGCACACTGATCTTGCCGATATCATGCAGCCCCGCCCAGAACGCCACGAGCGCCCGCGCTTCCTCGTCCGGAACCTGCAGGGCCCCGACCACCATGCTCCGCTGGTGCACGGTCAACAGCTCGTCCCAGACGACCTCAGCGACGGCTGCCGCATCCAGCAGATGACAGATCAAAGGGTGTGTGCGGTGAGCCCCGCAGGCGCTCTTGCCCAGCCCGGCAGCCTTGCCCCACAGGCGGCAGTCCAGGGACATGGGGTGCTCCTCATCGCGGATCCAGTGCAGGCGTGCCTTCATCCTGCCTTGCCTCTACGGAGGTCGGCCGAGGCAATTCCCTCAACCACTCCTACGCCAACGGGTCTCCGCCGTAGAGTACATACCGCTGCACGCCTCCCTGGGAGGTGCGCGGAACCTCATTGGCTCTTCAGGCAACGGCAACGCCGAGAAGAACGCACGACCCTCTCGAGGGATGTGGCGCAACCTCGACTCTGTCTGTGCCATGGAGATACAGTGTCCCGGTTCCTGCACAAGTTCGTCCTGCGTCGCGAGGTTCTTCTCGAAGCCTCACGCGTAGTGGTCAGCGCGGTGATCCGTGCCCTGATCAGCGAACTCGTCGGCTGGCTCATTTGAGCCAACGGTGACGGACCCCAGGGGTCCGTCACCTCCTGTTTCAAGACGATCGCCCTTGGCGGGAACACGCTCCGCGCAGCGCTACCCCGCAGGACGAAATGTCCGGCTACAAAAGGGGCCGACCCGCGCGTTCGGGATTTCGAGCCAGCGCCGGGGCGTTCCACCGCCCAACGTGACGTTACCGTCGGGGAAGAGGGATCGTGGTGCCCAATCGCATGCTGGAGTGCTCCCCACCGACGCGGGGGAGTTCCGGTGTCCGACGATCGCGCTCGCCAGATGGAGGTGTTCGTCCCGCCGACGCGGGGGTGGTCCTCTCCGCGCGAGCGGAGGTGAGCCGTTCGACGTGGCGCACTCCCGGCTGGAGCGGCAGTCCTCTCTGCGCGAGCGGAGGGGAGCCGAAGTCGGTCAGTGCGCTGATCGGGGTGCCGGTGTCCTTCCCACACGAGCAGAGGCCGAGCCGACTTCGGTGTGCCGACGCTGATGAGGTGTTACTCCTGGTCAGAGCGCATTGTCAGCGCCTTCTGATAGGGGGATCGCTGTGACGAAGCATCAAGAAAAAGCGCGCCTTGTAGCTGTCCTGACCCCAGGCTCTGGGGCTTGGAGCGTGGTCTCGGGCGCGCGTACCCGATGACATGCCACCTCTTGGACGATGCTGCGGTCTTCGGCATTCTGTGGGACGTGCTGCTGTCCGCTGCGGCTCGTGAGCGGTTTGCCGAGCAGTCCGCATCGTCGCGCACCTTGTCGAATAGTGAAGGCACCTGCGCCTGGAAGACCGGCGTGCCCTTTCCCAGATCATGAAGGCCCGCCCAGAACGACAGCACCGCCTCAACGACCAGCCCGTCGCCTTCCACCCCACCCGGCGCAGCTACCGTGCCCGGCCTCTGTACCGCCGCACCGTCACCCCGCCCGCCCCTCAGTGGGGCGGGCTCGGCACGGACTACCTCCAGGCCCTCGGCGAGTACGCCAGCCGCCACTTGAACACCAGCGAGGAGAGCCGTCCATGAACGACGTCTGGCTGACCCGGATCGCCCCTCACCCCGCCTCCCGCGACGCCCGACGCGACCTCGGCAACGCCGTCGGGCTGCACCGCCGCCTCATGTCCCTCTTCCCCGACGGAGCCGGCCCCGACCCACGGGCGGCACTGGGCGTCCTGCACCGCGTGGAGGACTCCCCCACCGGCCCGTACATCCTCATGCAGTCCCGCCACCGGCCCGATCTCGCCCGGCTCCCCGAGGACTACGGCACAGCGGCCGTCCGGGACATCGGCCCGCTCCTGAGCACACTGCGCTCCGGCGCGCACCTCCACTTCCGCTGTACCGCCAATCCCGTCCGCAAGCCCGGAGCCAGCACCCGCGCCCTCTACGATCTCCCCGCCGTCGTCCCTCTCACCGGCGCCCACGCCGACGAATGGTGGATGCGGCAGGCCGACACCGCCGGCCTGAAGGTGCTGACCCTGCACTCCCAGCCCCTCGACAGCGCTACCGGCATCCGCGGCCAACGCGGCGCCGACCAGCAGCGCATCCGCCACGCCCGTACCCGCTTCGACGGCACCGCCGCGGTCATCGATCCCGACCGACTCCGGGAGAAACTGATCGACGGCATCGGACGCGGCAAAGCCTACGGCTGCGGCCTGCTCACCATCGCCCCCGCCCGAACTGGCGAAGGCGGCACCCGAACATGACCGCGCCTTCCACCCCCGCCGGCCGCCGCAGACTCGCCGCCCCCACGGTGGCCATGCTGCCCCGCTTCGCGGACTCCCTGTCGTTCCTCTACCTGGACGTCGTCCGCGTCCTGCAGGACGACACCGGAGTCCTGGCCGAAGTGACCAGCGATCGGCGGGGCAGAGAAACCGTCTACCTGCCGACCGCCGCACTCAGCTGCGTACTCCTGGGCCCCGGCACCTCCATCACCGCCCGGGCCCTGGCCACCCTGGCCCGCCACGGCACCACCGTGGTCGTCACCGGTTCCGGCGGCGTCCGCTGCTACGCCGCGACCCAGCCGGACTCTCTCACGACCGTCTGGCTCGAGCGCCAGGCCCGTTCATGGGCAGACGACAGCCGACGGCTCGCCGTCGCCACCGCCATGTACGAACGGCGCTTCGGCAAAGGCTCCGTGCCGCCCGGCACCTCGCTGGCCCAACTCCGCGGCATGGAAGGGCAGCGCGTCAAGGCGCAGTACAGACTCCTCGCCCAGCAGTACAAGATCGGCCGCTTCCGCCGCAGCTACGATCCCGCGCAGTGGGACACCCAGGACCCCGTCAACCTAGCTCTCTCCTCCGCGAACACCTGCCTCTACGGCATCGTCCACGCGGCCGTACTCGCCCTTGGCTGCTCACCCGCCCTGGGATTCGTCCACAGCGGGAACCAGCAAGCCTTCGTCTATGACGTCGCCGACCTCTACAAGGCCGAGCTGACCATCCCGCTGGCGTTCTCCCTCAATGCCTCGGCCAACCCGGAGGCCGAGGCACGCCGCTCCTTCCGCAACGGTCTGCGCCTCTTCCGGCTCCTGCCGCGCATCATCCATGACGTCCAGTGCCTCCTCGACCCGGACGGCGACCGCCAGAACCCGATCCCGAGGAGGAACTCGTCGACCTGTGGGACCCCGTGGCCGGCACCATTCCCGGCGGCACCAACCACGGCGGAGCCTCATGACAACCCTCAGTTGGAAGGCACGGCACCCATGGCCTCGATGACCGTCCTCGCCACCACAGCCGTCCCCGACCATCTCCGCGGCGCCCTCACCCGATGGCTCCTCGAAGTCACTCCCGAGCTCTACGTGGGCACCGTCTCCGCCCGCGTACGCGACGAACTCTGGGCCTCCATCACCGCCTGCGTCCGCAACGGCACCGCCGTCCTCGCCTACCCCAGCGACAACGAGCAGGGATTCGAACTCCGCACAGCCGGAGAACAGCGTCGCAGCCCGCTCGACTTCGACGGCCTCACTCTCGTCGCGTTCCGGGAAGAAGGTCAACAAACAGCAAAGCCCTTCTAACTCTGCAGGTCGCAAAGGTCCTCTCCGCGCGAGCGGAGGTGAGCCGGACCGGAGAGCAGTACGCACCTCGTCGGGGGTGTCCTCTCCGCGCGAGCGGAGGTGAGCCGCCGGGTTGGCGGCGCCGGTAGCCCGCCCCGTGGTCCTCTCCGCGCGAGCGGAGGTGAGCCGGTCTGTTTCGGCCTCGGCTACGCCCTGCAACCGTCCTCTCCGCGCGAGCGGAGGTGAGCCGAAGCTCGGCATCGACAACCGGTGGAACGTCACGTCCTCTCCGCGCGAGCGGAGGTGAGCCGTTGCAGGACACGTCGGTGCCGGTGCTGGCCGTGTCCTCTCCGCGCGAGCGGAGGTGAGCCGGCCCGGGTCGTAGTCGCGGTGGACGAGCTGCGCGTCCTCTCCGCGCGAGCGAAGGTGAGCCGCCGGACCTCATTCCTGGTCACACGGACTTCGAGTCCTCTCCGCGCGAGCGGAGGTGAGCCGGCCCGGGTCGCCGAGTTGGAGGCGCAGCGCGCGTCCTCTCCGCGCGAGCGGAGGTGAGCCGGCGCTGATGGCCATCTTGGTGTTCTCCGTTCGGTCCTCTCCGCGCGAGCGGAGGTGAGCCGACCCGGCAGGAGATCGCCGGGGCGGTGGTGGGGTTCTCTCCGCGCGAGCGGAGGTGAGCCGCCGATCGCGGTGAGCATCTGCGGGCCCACGGAGTCCTCTCCGCGCGAGCGGAGGTGAGCCGCGTGAGGGCCGTCCCGTCGGCCGCTTCCGGGTGTCCTCTCCGCGCGAGCGGAGGTGAGCCGTCATTCTCCTTCGTGCCGGGGTGCCTCACGAGGTCCTCTCCGCGCGAGCGGAGGTGAGCCGCCATCCGCCGCACCCGAGGCCACCACGCCACCGTCCTCTCCGCGCGAGCGGAGGTGAGCCGCACATGACCGACCGCGCGTACCGGCGCGCGCTGTCCTCTCCGCGCGAGCGGAGGTGAGCCGTTCCGCTCCACCAGGATCGCGTCGGCCTGGCGGTCCTCATCGCGCGAGCGGAGGTGAGCCGAACCGCAGCTCCACGCACCGGCGATGGGTGGGGTCCTTTCCGCGCGAGCGGAGGTGAGCCGCCCCGGGGGAACACGCAGTGAACGCACCACCCGTCCTCTCCGCGCGAGCGGAGGTGAGCCGGTGGAGAGGACCGCGACGGTGCGGGCGGTGTCGTCCTCTCCGCGCGAGCGGAGGTGAGCCGATCGTGGAGTACTCGTTGAACGTGTCGGCGAGGTTCTCTCCGCGCGAGCGGAGGTGAGCCGGTGGCCAGCAAGTGCTTCCACTGCTTCTGGCCGTTACCCGAGCTGTGCCGCGAACTGCACGGCGAGGCGACGCCACGGCGATGTGTCGCATACCGGTTGCTGGCGTCACGGCGGCCGGTACGGGCGCACCGTCCCGTCGGTCAGCTCTCCGCTGCGGCCTCGATGGCGAGTTCCTGCTTGTTGCGGCCCTGCCGACGAGCGTCGAGCCGCGTTCCCGGCCCCAAGGAACGTGAGGCCGGGTTGGTCGCTCGCACTGCTTGCGGCGGTACAGCAGAGAACTCACGCCTTTCACCCATCCGCTGAGCACCGGGCTTCTGCCCTGCCCTCGGCAGTCACTCAACGTGCCCCAGGCAGCGCCTCCGGCGGCATGACGTCCCGTGCCCTAGGGTCGCCACAACGTCGCGATCTGGAGAGAATCTGGGGAGTATCAACGGCCGCGGGGAGATCATGGGGAGAATCGACGGCGTAACGCGGCACGATTCCGAATCACGCTGAAAGACATATCCGCGCAGGTCAGAGACCGGGAACTCCGCATCGATGCAGGTCAAGGCTCCCAGGTGGACGACTTCATGACGTACTCAACTGGTAACAGATGCGCTGCAATTCGTACTGCGTGACCACTGCCGTTTCATTCAGCGCCCCGAATGGCATCACTCGCTGGACACAACTCACTCCCTTCCGCGGTCGGACTTTCACGCCGCCAGAGGCAGTTCTCTGCGGGAAGCGGGACAACATAGTCCAGAACCGCCGGTTAGCCAAACCGGCGATGGTACGGAGTATTGACGGTCGCCCCGAGCATCTGCGCGAGTGACCTCCGTAGGTCCGGAATGGGGTGGTAACCGCCGTCAAGACGAAAGAACTCGGATGCACACAGGAATCGACGAGGCCCTGACCCCTCCCTTTAGCTCTGCCCACATCCTCGCCACCTGGAACGGAACGGCGAGCGTGGAGGACGCCTCAAAAGCGTTCGGATTCTCACGTGCAAAGGGATACGACCTGATCCGCAGCGGGCAGTTTCCCTGCCGCGTGCTACGCATCGGCCGCAAGACGCGCGTCGTCACGGCATCTCTGCTCCGCGTACTCGAGAGCGGAGTTCCGGAGTACAACGATGCCAGCGTTGGGGGCCATTCGACATCCTAGGACCGCTACGACGAGGCCCCGCCGGGTACCCGGCGGGGCCTCGTCGTCTCACACAAACCCTCACAAGCGCTGTCACGCAGATGTCACCAACTACGTCGACCTCCTCGGGTCGAGAGCGCTGACCTGGCATTACGCGTCCGTCCTAGACTGGCGCAGACGCCCAAAGACGGTTTCTACAACCTGTGCTCCTGTGGGACCGTCGGCGACTTCCCCAGTGAGCCGCCGACGGTCCTGCGGCCCGGAGACGTAGGCGTTCATACCCGCTGTGGCCAAGGGATAGAGGGAAGCCGTCTCGAGATCGCCGTGGAGGCGCAGCAGTACATGGTCGTCACCGACCATGCAGTCGGTGTACGGAAGGGTGTGGGACAGCAGGCGGGCGAAGACGTCGCAGGCCGCCTGGACGTCGGCCTTCATGGCTGCATCCTCCCAGACGGCGCGGGGCCACCGCCGCAGGGCTTTCAGTAGTCCATGGCGGACGGCATCTCGACGTCGTACTCCGCGTAGTACTCGGCTTGGTTCTCCGCGTGCGCGTCGAGGACACCGGAACAGCCTGCGTACAGCATCCAAGCGGCATCATGCAGACGCCGGACGTCCGCGTCGAAGTCGACCCTCTGCTGGTTCGGCCGCGCCCGCACCAACCCCTGTCCCTTGCCACCCCTCACCGTGCCGTATCGGAAGGTCTGCCCCTTCTCGTCGAGCTGGTGCAGCCAGTCCAGGGTGCCTTGAGTGGCCGGATCGATCCGGTCGTTCGGAGGTGGCATCAACCGGCCGAGGTACTGGTTCAACCGATCCGCCAGATGCGCGATCGCATGGGACGTCGTTAGAAAGCTGTCGAGTTCCTCGGGCGGCACCGACACGCCGTCTCGACGCAGACAAGCCGCAACCAACCGGATGTTCCACTTCAAGGCGAGTTCGATGGCGTGCCGGTACTGGTAGTAGCCCGAGGCTTACGGTACTTCGCTACCCACGTGCGGCAGTGACTGGAAGGTGGCGTCGGCGTCCCCGCCACGCTGATTCGAAGTAGTGCTGGACGTAGGCCCACGGCGGCCACTCGCCTGCCTCGAGCCACGGGTCGGCGATAGCAGTGAGGAGGCTCCGTTGGTCCTGCGTGAGCACCACGAGCGTGTTCAAGGAAACCTCGAAAGCTCCGGCCCTGAGGGATGCGGCCGTTCGTCTGGCCGAGAGGGCCCGTGACGAGGGCTGGAGTCATGAGGAGTATCTGGCCGCCTGCCTGCAGAGGGAGGTCACCGCCCGCGACAGTCACGGAGCCGAGGGACGTATCCGGGCTGCCCGTTTCCCCTCCCGCAAGTCGCTGGAGGACTTCGACTTCGATCACCAGCGGTCCGTCAAGCGCGAGGTCATCGGGCATCTGGGGACGCTGGACTTCGTCGTCGGCAAGGAGAATGTGATCGTCCCAAGGCTGCCTGGCACCGGCAAGACCAACCTGGCCATCGGCCTGGGGATCAGAGCCTGTCAGGCCGGACACCGTGTCGCGTTCGCCACCGCCGCCCAGTGAGTCGCCCACATCGCCGAACCGCCCCAAGCTCCTGATGTGAACAAGGCCATTGTCAGTGCCGCGTGCGATCCTCGCCCCGGAAGCGGGTACTTCAGAAGGAGGCCGGGTGGCGACGGGACGTCCGCGGAAGGATTCACGCGATCCGGTGCTGATTCTGCGGGGTGCCGGGCTCGAACCACTGGAGCCCTATCCAGGAAGTGATAAGCCCTGGCGCTGCCGCCATGAAGCGTGCGGGAGAGAAGTGTCACCGCGGCTGGGCAACATTGCCGCGGGCCGGCAGGGCGGCTGCCGGTACTGCTCAGGCACGGCATCGATTCCTCCGGAGGAGGCGGTGGCGTTGATGCGCTCGGCCGGCCTGGAACCGCTGGAGCCGTATCCCGGGGCGACACCCCCTTGGCGCTGCCGGCACGTGTCGTGCGGTCGGGAGGTCAAGCCGCGCTACTCGTACATCAAACGCGGAGGGGGACCGTGCCGATGGTGCGCGCCGAACGCGCCGGTCGATCCGGACCAGGCCGCCGCGCTCATGAGATCGGCGGGTCTGGAACCGTTGGAGCCCTATCCCGGGACCGACATGCCCTGGCGGTGCCGCTGCACAACATGCGGCACGATCGGGACACCCACTCATGGGTCGGTCAAGGGCGGACAAGGGGGCTGCGGCCCGTGCGGGCGCAAGAACGCCGGGCAGGGCATCAGCCGGGCATGGTCGCGTCGCCGCGAACTGCCTCGCACGGACGGCGACCGGGCCGCAATTGAGGCGAAGGACTTCGACCTCGAGCCGCTGGAGTCCTACCCGGGACCGAGCGGGCTGTGGCACTGCCGCCACCTCCCGTGCGGCCGAGATGTCGAGATCAGGTTGAGCAACCTCAGGCGCGGCCTTCGGGCCTGCCCGTACTGCCCTCCCTCCCCGGGTGGCCGACGCCGCTGGCCCGCGGACGAAGCCGAGGCCCTCATGCGTGCCGCCGACCTGGAACCGCTCGAACCGTACGCCGGGCGTCGTGACAAGGCGTGGCGGTGTCGCTGCAACGGCTGTGGGCGTGAGACGTCACCAAGTCTGGGCGGCATTCTGGCGGGCCAGGGCGGCTGTCGGCACTGTGCCGACGTGAGGGCAGCAGCGGGTAGAAAGACCGACCCGGGCACCGCGGTGGCTGCCATGCGCGCGGCCGGGCTGGAGCCGCTGGAGCCCTATGCCACCTCGGTGACGGCGTGGCGGTGCCGTTGCACAACCTGCGGCAACGAGGTCTCCCCGACGCTCATGAAGATTCGTGCTGGTGGAGGGTGCAAGTTCTGTGCCACCCACGGCATCGACCTGTCAGGACCGTCGAAGGTTTACGTGATCACCCACCAGGAGTGGAAAGCCGTCAAGATCGGGATCGGTGCCTGCACCGGCTACACCTCTCGCCTCATCCAACACGAACGCCAGGGTTGGCGACTGCATCAGGCCCGTGACTACACCACCGGCGCAGCCGCCTACGACGTCGAGCAGGCCGTGCTGGGCCGCCTGCATCAGGCCGGACTCGTTCCTTTCCTCACGAGCGACGTCATGCCGAACGGCTGGACCGAGACCTGCTCCGCAGCTCGCATCACGGCGGCCGAGGTCTGGGCCATGGTCGATGAGGAAACACCGAGCGCAGAAAAACCCTATGCGCCCCGAGTTGGCGGCCGACCACGTGCCGCGGTCCTCATCGACGCGGAGGCCGCAGCCGCTGAGATGCGGGCTTGCGGATACGAGCCACTCGTGCCCTATCCCGGCCGCACCAACGCGACTTGGCCCTCGCGCTGCATGACCTGCGGGCACGAGGGGCGTCCTTCGTTCAATGCCGTCCGTAACGCGGGCCAGCGCTGTCGCGTCTGCCGGGCAAAGGGAACCCAGGCGAAACGCGCCGCCACGAACGCGCCGAAGGCCCAAGAAACCATGCGCGCGGCCGGACTCCAACCGCTGGAACCCTACCCGGGCAGCCAAACACCGTGGCGGTGCCGCTGCACCACATGCGGTCGCGAAACCAGCCCCACCTACTCCAACGTCAACAGCGGTTCGAAGGGCTGCCGGTTCTGTGCCCTCAACTCGGCAACCGACGAGCGTGCGTCCGCCGAAGTACGAGCGGCCGGGTTCGAGCCGCTGGAGCCGTACCCCGGGCGTACCACGGACCGTTGGCGCTGCCGCTGTTCTTGCGGAAACGAGGTCATGACGCGCCTGTCATCCGTCCGGTCGGGAACCACCGGCTGCAAGAAGTGCCCCCGATCCGGTGGCCGAACCGATCCCGCGACAGCCGCCGCGGAGGCACGCGCCGCCGGGTTCGAGCCGTTGGAGCCCTATCCGGGGAAGACCACCGACCGGTGGCGCTGCCGCTGCAGGTGCAGCACGGCCATCACCCTCACCCTGACCAGCCTCAGAGGAGGCCGTACCGCGTGCGGAACGTGCTCCCGAGGCGCAACTCGATAACCGTCGGTCATGATGCACCCCGCCGCTGCACCCAGTAGCCGAACAAGCCCGGGTTCCGTCGTACCAACCTTCTTTAGGAGATCGCTGCCGCCCGACGGCATCCTCGGTATCGGCTTCTTTGAAGATGCGTTGGGCGGATCATGAGCGCCTCGGCGTCCAGCGATGTGGCCGACGTCCTGTCGACGGTAGTCAACGTCAGCTGACATGGGCAAGCCGCACAGTCTTCAATGGCGTCATGGCCACGCCGATGCCAACACCCCCGCCCCCGCCCGCCACGCTGGAGACGATCGCGGGTAGCGCCGCGCTGGACGAAGTCCTGGAGTGTCTACGCGCACGGCGGCCGGTGTTCCACTCCGAGGCCGATCTCCAGCACAGTTTCGCCCTCGCTGTAGGCGAGGTCGCACCGGATGTCAGGTGCCGTCTCGAGATCCCGGTGCGCGGAAGCAACGCCTCGGAGTACCTGGACCTACTGTGCCTGGGGCCGGCGAGCCGTACGGCAATCGAGTTCAAGTACGTGACCCGACAATGGTCGGGTACTGCAGGGACGCCTCCCGAGGACTACGCCTTGCGCGGACACAACGCCCCGGACGTCGCACGTAGGGACTTCCTGCGGGACGTAGCAAGGCTGGAACGCTTCTGCGACCGCGAGGACCAGAACGGGCTGGCCCTGCTCATCACAAACGAGGCGGCCCTGTGGCGCCCCAGGCAACGCAGGATGCCCACCAGGGACGAGGAGTTCCGCATCCACCACGGGCGCGAACTGAGCGGCACCTTGCTGTGGGCCGGCGGTTCCTTCCCGGACAACACCCGAGTGCTGCGCGGCGCCTACACGCTCGCCTGGCGTCAGTACACCCAACTGGAGGGTTTAAGTGGCGAGTTCCGCTGCCTTGCGGTGTTCATCACTCCGAGCGCCGCGCAGCCCCAGTGGCCACACGAGACGTAACCAGCGTACTGCCTCGCATGTCATTGATCACGGGAATCTGCCCTGATGGGAATCTGCCCTGGGTGAAGGCACTAGCCTCGATTCCGGAGACATCGAAAACCTCCTTCACGACTCCGAGCAGCACGTGGATCCAAACGTCGTCGAGCAGACCGTCGGGGGCTCAGCCGACGGCCGGTTGGAACGGCATGTGAGTGTCGATCACCTTCGGCACCAAGACTGTGAAGGCAGTGTGAAAGCACTGGTCATTCGATATGGTGATCCCCTTCACAGCAAGGGGGGCGCAGTGCCGTACACCGCAGAGATCAGCCGAACCAATCCGGGGTGCTTCATCTTCCTCGTGGACCAGTCCGCCTCCATGAGCGATCCCATGGGCGCCGGTGAGGTCGCGCAGCAGAGGGCCGAGGTCGTCTCCGACGCGATTAACCGGCTGCTGACCGAACTGTCCGTCAAGTGTGCCAAAGAGGAAGGCGTACGGGACTACTTCCACGTGGCCGTGATCGGGTACGGACACAATCACGTGGGCTCCGCGTTCCAGGGGGCGCTGGCCGGGCGCGACCTCGTTCCGCTGAGCGAAGTCGCCAACAACCCCGCGCGGGTGGAGAGCCGTACCAAGAAGGTGCCCGATGGCGCCGGTGGCCTGGTCGAGACCTCCGTGCAGTTCCCGGTCTGGATGGACCCGGTGACCAACGGCGGCACGCCCATGACACGCGCCCTCGGCTACGCTGACAGCCTCGTCGCGAACTGGGTCGAGGCCCACCCGAGCGGCTTCCCGCCGATCGTACTCAACCTCACCGACGGCGAGTCCACCGATGGCGACCCCACCAGCGCCGCCATCGCGCTGGCCTCGTACGCCACCGCGGATGGCGCGGTCCTCCTGTTCAACCTCCACGTGTCCGGCAGCGGCGGCACACCGGTCACCTTCCCGGACAGCGAGGAGGGGCTGCCGGACACGTACGCCCGGCTGCTGTTCCTGATGTCCAGCGTGCTGCCCAGCCACATGCGCTCCTACGCGGCCTCGCAGGGGCACCGGGTCAGCGAGACCACCCGGGGCTTCGTCTACAACGCGGACATCACCTCCATCGTGGAGTTCCTCGACATCGGCACCCGCGCCACCGAGCTGCGCTGACCATGGAGGACGTTTCGGCGCTGTCGGAATGCCAGCTGCTGCGGGTGCCCAAGGCGGGCAACACCCTCAAGGAGTGCGAGGACGCCGGGCGGTCCTGGGTCGGGGACGCACGGTCCGACGACCAGGGCCGTACCGTCCTCCCGCTGTACGCGGCGGTGTCCGACGGCGCCTCGGAGAGCCTGCTCGCGGGCGCCTGGGCGGAGCGTCTCGTCGCGGACGCCGTCGAGTCGATGTCCCTCGGCCGTGACTGGTGGGACGACGTGGACACGTTCGTCGTCGACCTCATGGAGCGGTCCGCGCCTCGCTGGGAGGCGTACCTCGAGTGGTACCGGGCGGAGCGCGACGCCCGTGGCCGGCCCATCGCCTGGTACGAGCAACCCGGCCTGGAGAAAGGCGCGTTCGCGACCGTCCTGGGGGCGGAGGTCCGAGCCACCGTGTCCGGCGACGGTAGGGCCGACTGGTCCTGGCACGCCTTCGCCCTGGGCGACAGCTGCCTGTTCCACCTGCGGGACGGTGTCGTCCGGCGGGCCTTCCCCGTCGAGGAGGTCGACGGCTTCGGCATCACTCCCCAGCTCCTCGGCAGCCGTAACCACGACACGGCCCTGGTGGCCGAGCGTTTGCGGCTCGCCCACGGCACCCTGGCGCCGGGCGACGAGGTGCTGCTGGCCAGCGACGCGCTGGCCGCCTGGCTGCTGTCCCCGCACCACGGGCACCGGGCGTCCGGCACCGTGCTGGCCACGCTTGCCGAGGTGGGCGATGAGCCCTTCGCGGAGTGGGTGGAGGACCAGCGGGCGCGCGGGCTCATGCGCAACGACGACGTGACCCTGATCCGGATCCGGGTGAGAACGGAGGCGTGATGGCTGTGTCCCGCGGCGGTCGCCCCGCCACCGGAACCGGTGCGGTCCGGAAGTTCCCCACGGGCGCGAACTACGCGGAGGCCCTGCAGCACCCCGAACTCTGCTTCCGCGATCCCGATCTCCGGCACGGAACCGTCCAGCAGAGCCCCGTCCTCGGACCCAAGGCGATCTCTGGCAACTTCGCCAGCGTCTTCTCCGTCACCGCGCGGGACGGACAGCGATACGCGCTCAAGTGCTTCACTCGGGACACCTCCGCCATCGGCGTCCGTTACACCGCGATCAGCGCTGCCCTGCGCGCCCTCGACACCGGTGGCCTCTCCCAGCCGTGGTCTGTGCGCTTCGAGTTCCTGGAGCAGGGCGTGCTGGCTCTCGGCGACTGGTTCCCGGTGGTGCGGATGGCGTGGGTGCAGGGCACCGACCTCATCTCGTGGATCGACCGCCACCGCCACGACTCGGCTGCCGTCCACGCCCTCGCCGACCGCTTCCTCGCGCTGGCGGGCGACCTGGAGGACCACAGCATCGCCCACGGCGACCTGCAGCACGGCAACATCCTCGTGGCGGACGACAACACCCTCCGGCTCGTCGACTACGACGGCATGTACGTCCCCGCTCTCAAGGGCGAACCGGCGACGGAGAACGGCCACCGCAACTACCAGTCGCCACAGCGCGGCGCTACCGACTTCGGGCCCGCCATGGACCGCTTCTCGGCCTGGCTCATCCACCTCTCCCTGCTCGCCGTCGCCACCGACCCCGGCCTGTGGACCCAACTCCACGACACCCAGGGCGAGTACCTGATCCTTTCCGAGTCCGACTTCACGGACCCGGCGACCTCCCTGGCCTGGCCCCTGCTCCTCGGCCACTCCGACCAACGGCTCCGCGCGGAGGCGGACCGCGTCCGGGGCTTCCTCGGGCAACCCTGCTCTACGCTGCCCCGCCTGACCGCCGACGCGCTCGCGCTCCCCGCCCCACCCCGCAAGCGAAAGGGCGGCGCCGCGGCTCCGACGGCGACCAGCGGTTCGACGAGTGCCGCCGCCCCGGCAAATGCACCTTCCGGGTGCATCCCAGCCTGGCTGGTGGATCGCGTGGCGTCCGCCCCCGCCAGAGCGGTGCCGACTAGCGCGCCGACCCCCGCCTCCGCGGGCTTCACCGGGCGCCGCCCTCGCGACCTGGCGGCGGCGGCCACCGCCGTACTGAGCACCGCCGCCCCCGGCGTGCTCACGGTCACCGTCGGACAGCCGGCGGGCTACCTGCCCGCCGCGCAGGGGGCCGCCCTACTCGCCTCGGCCGCCCTGATCGGCGTAGGCCGGCGGCTCAGGCCGGAGTATCGAGCCGCCCGCCAACGGGTCCGGGGACTACGTCGCCGGGCCCGCGAACTCAAGGATCCGGCGGGCGCCCACCGGCGGCTGGAGCATGAGATCCAGAAGCTGGACGCCGCCACTGCCAAGGACGGCGCGGCCACTGACAAGCGCATCCAGACCCTCCAGACCGACCTGCGCGACGGACTGGCCCGCATCACCATGGAGCTCAACCGCCGCACCGACCAGTCCCGCAAGCGCAAGGTAGAGCTGCCCGCCAGAGAGCAGAGCATGATTGCCGCCGCGCTGGAACCGGCGGTGCGCCAGCACGTCGAGGCGAAGCTGCGCGCCACCTCGATTCAGGAAGCGCGGTCACTGCCGAACATGGGCGCCAAAACAGTCGGGGCTCTGGTGCAGGCTGGTATCCGCACCGCGGCCGACTTCACGGGAGTGTCCTACTCCCAAAACCAGGGTTCCGGGAGCCGTGTCGCCTACTTCGTCCGCCCAGGCGGCCACCACGTACGCGTGTCCGGCGTGGGCGAAGCTCGGGCCAGCGCCCTCGACGCATGGCGCCGGTCCCTGGAGCAACGGGCCAGGGCCTCCGCACCCGCCAAGGTGCCTGGGCCTGCCCTCACGAGGATCCGCGCAGAGATCGCCACGCTGCGGGCGCAGTACGACCGGGAGGTAAAGCAGGCGGAGAGCAAGGCCCAGCAGGACCGGGACGTCCTCCAAAAGCAGATCACCGACGAACGGCAGCGGCTCACGGCCGACCGCCAGCAGCGCGCTATGGAGACCCAGCGCAAGCGTGCTGACCTGTTGCAACGCCAGAAGCAGCTGAGCGGCGCCGAGGCGGAACGAGCGAGAGTGAAGGGCGAACTCAGCACCGCACGGACGGAGACCCGCCGCGACCTCGGTGTCCGGAAATACGTCACATTCCTGTTGACGGGCCACTGAACCACGCCCGAGGCGAGTATGCAGCGTGGGCAGGGCTGGGCGAGAGTCGGGTGCACGCGGGCAAGGTAGATGGCGGCACCAGGTAATCAGGAGCCCCAACGGCTGGGCAGTTTGCATTTCAGCTCGGCTCGGCCGTGCCCACTCAGTGTCCAACCCATGCTTGCCAAGCTCGTCAACAAGACCGACGTCTCACAGCCAGCCGGGCCCGAACTTATTGATTCAGCCAAGGTTGAAGCGGAGCCTCAGCTGGGTGCTAACCAGTTCGTAGCCTGCGAGGTCCGGAGCGCCGAATGGGTTGGGCAGGACGGTGATGGCGCGACGGTCGCGGTCGAAGACATGGGAGACGTACACGATGAAGTACGTCTCGCCCCGGCTCAGCCGGGAAGCGCGTCGTACCTCCGACTCGCCCAGGATGATCTCTCCGCTATTGCCCGTGGACGCCTTGACCTCGTAGAGGTAGGTCGCGTCGCCGTCGTGGATGAGGAAGTCGTAGCCGAGCCGGTCGTCCCCCGGCTGTGCCCCGGCGAGTCCGTGCACACGCAGGCTGGACTTCCATGAGTCCTGTGGTTCGACGCCGAACTGCTCATGCAGCCAGGCGGCCACCGCCGCCTCCCCCGCTACGCCCACGGGCACGGTGCGGTCTTGGTCGTTGCCCACGGCCTGGTAGGAACCGCCCTGCGATCCCGTTCCCGGCTGTGACGGGGTGTGCGGCCGGGGAATGCGGGGAGCGAGCGTGGTCACGGTCGTGGCCGAAGTGGCGCGTTGTTCCGGTGTCAGGTCCGCGGCCACCTCACGGGCCAGTGCGGCCAGGTCGTCGGGGCCCGCCGGGACGAGCCTGCCGTTCAGGGCCACTTGGGGGCCAGGCACGGGTGCTCCGGACTGGCCTGTGCCCGCGGCCGTGCCGCTGTTCCCGGCAGGCGCCGACGAGCGCGTCGGGGACAGCCCGAGTTGGGCGCGCCGGTCCGACAGGGGCATGTCCGTCGGCCAGTGGCCGTGGTGACTGAGCCAGGTGATCAACGCCTTCGTGGATAGGACCTCGAAGTCCAGCAGCCCTTGGTCGTCCAGCGCTCGCAGCACCTCCTGCGGGGGCGGCGGCACCAGGGTGTGGCTCATCGGGTGCAGACGCTGCCATTCCTGGATCAGCTGCCGTAGACGCGGCAGGTGCTGGTGGACAGCGGTGGTAGATGCCTCGCGGACCTCGGTGAGCGGCCGCAGCGCGCGGGACGTCGGCGGTTGTGCGGGGAGCGATCGGGTCAGCCAGGCGTCCGCGTGAGCTTGGAGGAGCTGGTCGGTGAGGTCCCAGAGTGTCGTGTGCCAGGTCGGGTCCGGCGCGAGTGTGGGCAGGCCGCGCAGGCGCACGTAGGCGGCCAGGGACCGGCCGGAGCGGTGGACGTCGGCGTGGGCGTCCCTGATCCGCTCGGCGAGTGCGGGACGGTTTCGCTGGAGCCAGGTCGCGAACTGCCGTTCGTGCCGGTCGGTGTTGTCGATCTGCGGCAGGCCCAGTGCGCGCCAGGCGCGGTTGGCCTCGGCCAGGGTTACGGACAGGGCCCTCAGCTGCCGTTCCGGATCGTCGTCGTCGAGGAGCCGCATGAGGCGTTCCGCGTCCGGTGCGCCGGTGCGGGCGGTGAGCCAGGCCAGGAGGGCGGCGCGGTCGGGCAGTTCCTCGACGCGCTGTTGGAGTTCCTCCGCGAGGTCGAGGTCGAGGCAGGCGAGGAGGGGCACGAGCCGCGCGCTGCCGGAGCGCTGCGAGGCCCGCTCGGCGAGGACGGCGCGCAGCTGGTGCTGCCGCAGTTCCAGGACGTCCGCGAGATCCTCCTCGGACACGTCGTCCGTCTTCAGGCCCCGCTCCTCCAGCCGGGTCACGGCCTTCCACAGGATGTCCGCGAGGTAGGGCGCACGGATGAGAGCGGCCATGGCGGGGGCGGCGGTACGGAGCACCCGCCAGCCGGTGCGCGGCCCGTTGTGCACGACGACGACACAGGGCCGGTCGGGGTGCGGGTGGAGCAGGGCGCGGTCCGTGCCGTTCTCGGTGAGACGGTGTCCGGCGATCCAGACGACGGCCTCGTCGGCCACGGTCACCTCGCTGCGGCGCAGCAGGCTGGTCGACTCGGCCACGGTCACGGGCTCCGTCCGGGACGCGCGCTCCTCGTCGAACTCCACCAGGGCCGCGACCAGAGTGAGCAGCCAGGGGCCCGTGTACTGAGTCAGCGGCAGGCGCATCGCCTCACGGACGGGCAGCCCGTCGACCTGGATGTCGTGTGTGGCGTCGCCGCACCGTTGGACGTCGAACGTCGTCCCCTGGTCGAGGAAGGCGTGGACCCGGGCGCCCAGCGCCCTGTCCCTGATCGGGATCACAGGTACCGGGACGCGGTCCAGGAGGGCCCGGTTCTGTGCGCCGTCCGGGTCCGGGACGAAGACCATCTCGTCCGTCTCCGCCGGGTCCAGGGGTTCGAGGGCACCGGCCCGGTGGACCAGCAGCCGGTGCGGTGGCGTGGCGGGCCCGCCGTCGGCGGTGCGTGTGCCGCCGTCCGCGGGCAGCAGCTGGGCCCACGCCTTCTCGTACTCTTGCCCGATCTCGTGCGCGTGCCTGCCTTCGCGCAGGTACGGGCCGGCCTGCACCAGCTCGGGCAGATGGCTGAGCCGGTCGAGCGCGGTGCCGGGGTCGTCCCAGGAGCGGATGCCGAGCAGGCCGAGGCGTGCCACGAGCTTGGCGGACCGCCTGCTGCGCAAGGTCGCGGGCACCACGCTGAGGAACGGCGGCGGGGACTGCGTGCCCTGCCACCACCAGGCCCGGCCCGCCGTGGCGAACACGATCCCCTCAGCGGGGGCGCCTGGGACGGTGGTCTGCGGGATCCACGGCGCGTGAGCGAGGAAGGCGGCCAGCGGAGTGGGCCAGGGGGTACCCGCGGAGTCGGTGTGGCGTACGAAATGCATCTCCAGCGCGGAGTCCGGCCAGGAGAAAGCGAGGCCGTGCACGATGAGTTCCGCGTAGAGTCTGCGGTCCTCCTCACGGAAGGCGGCGTAGTCGTCCTGTCCGGGCAGCACGTCCGCGGAACGGGCGCGTGAGTGGTAGGCCACCTTGAGGTAACCGACCCGCCGCCGGTTCGGCCAGCGCTCGGCGGTGGTCCGCCACTGGGGCAGCAGATCCCGCCGGTTCGGAACCCAGAAACGAGCGGGCCAGTTGAGATCCTGGCCTCGCACTTCGGTGCGGAAGACCTCGTGCCGGGGACGCAGGCCGTGAGCGACGCCGTGCCGTTCGAGGAAGCGCCCCATGGCCTCGACGGGGAGCGTGTCCCCGCACAGCTCCTCGGGGCGCGGGAGGAGCCGCTGCTCCGTCTGGGTGAGTACGGACGACAGTCCCCGGACGCGCTCCAGGAACCGGGTCAGAGTGTCATCGACGGAAGAGTGCTCACCGGGCCATCCCGGCCCGAACATGGCACGGCTCGCTTCCTGCCAGCCGCCCCGGGTCGGTACCCGGAGATCCTTCAGCCGCGGAGCCCTGCGCCCCTCGGTCTCCAGCGCGTGGGAGACCGCGCAGGCGTAGCGAAGGCAGGCCAGGCGCACGCCGTCCTCGACTCCGCCCTCTCCGTCCGCCCTCAGTGCCGCGGCCACGACCTCGAGCACCCGGTCGGCTCCGTATTCATGGACGAGGCCGGCGGTCCTGAGCCAGGTGCGGCTCTGCGCTCTGCGCTTGCGGCCCTTGCCGGTCCATGCGATGCCCTCGTGCACGAAGTGCAGACGGCCGGACAGCCCGTCGGGCAGGGCCGGAAGGGAGCCGCCCCGCGGAGACTCGCGGTCGAAGAAGACGCCTTCCCCGCCAGCCGGTGCCGGCGACGCCGACCCGGATGTGAGAATGATCCGCTTGCCGGTCAGGTCCGAGCCGTCGGGGAACTCCTGCGAGAGGTCGTAGTAGAAGTCCGCCCACCATCCAGGGTCGAAGGAGGCACTGGCGGCGGCCTCAGCAAGCTGCTCCGCCCAGGAGGCGAGGCGCTCCGGCGGCGGTTCGAGGCGCGTGCCCACACTCCTCGCGAGAGACACCAGCCGCCGCAGCCGTACGGAATGCAGCTGCGGGTCGAGGAGATCGGTGACCCCACTGGCGGCGACCGCGTGCGGGGTGAAGGCCGTGGCGTGCTCCTTGCCTTCCCACAGCACTGCCCGGTGCAGGGAGGTGCGCGTGCCGGACGCCGTGACGATCACAGGGATGAACGGGACCTGGGCGATGCCGTGACCGAGCCGCTGGAAGGCGGAGGTGAGGCGGGTCAGTGCCGTGGGCGACCGCCAGCACATCAGGTCGACCAGCGCTCCGGCGGGAACGGGGGCCCGTCCCTCGGCCGTGGCGAGCACCGCGCGGGCACACGTCTCGGCCACGGTGTCGAGGAGCAGGCCGTTCCACGGCACGGCCTCGTTGAACGAGCGCCGGTTCATTTCGGCGAAGAACGGGGCGTGGACGAAGCCGCGCAGGGGCGCCGGGATCTGCTCGCCCATCGGCAGGAAGGTGTACAGCCGCCCCTCCCGCAGGGGATCGGCGACCGGTACGGCGACGCGAACCTCAGCCTTCTTCTCCCAGGCCATCCAGTCGCGTCGCATCCCGCTCTTCTCGATCGACGCGGTGAGCGCCTCCCGGGCGCGGTCCGGGTCGACCTTCCCGCAGACGACAATCAGTCGCATCCGTCGGCGCAAGGTGACCTGCTGCACCTTCAGGCCGCGGGCCTGGTGCAGCACCTCCACCTGGCGGTCATACGTCTTGCCCCGGGTTTTCCCTGCGACCCGCCGCTCCAGCCGGACACGTTCCAGGCGGTCAAGAAACAGCTCGAACGGAGCGCTGTCGTCCATGAGTTCGCGCACCTGCTCCCCGGCAGCCGAGCGCGCGTCGGCCGACTTCAGCGGCAGACGGACGACGGTGACGAAGCCCCGGCGCACGAAGTTGTGGACGCTCTTCGGTGCCTCCTCCAGGAAGACCGGCACCTTCAGCGTGAGCAGATTCTCCTTCAAGTGGTCGGCGAAACCGGCGCGTTCGGGTGCCACCTCCCGGGCGAGCGCGTCGTAGTCATCGGGCCGAGCGAACCGGAAGGTGAACCCGTCGGGGACCCGGGATGCCTCCCTGGCCACGCTGTAGATCTCGGGCGCGTCGCACAGGTGCAGCACGCTCTTGAAGCCCACGCCTTTGTGGCCGATCCCGGCGTCGGCACGCTTGCTGGACAGGGCGATGCTGCACAGGTCCTTGAAGTTCTTGCCGCTGAACGGCTTGCCGCCATTGGCTACATAGAGGGTGCCGTGCTCACCCTCGTCCTCGTCCAGCCGGATCTCGATACGTCCGTCGGCGGCACCAGCCAGGTGCGCGTCGTGCGCGTTCTGCAACAACTCGATGAGCACCCGGCCCTCGTACTCGGGCGCGATGATCGTCTCGGCCACGGCCTTGGCCTCGCGGGCCGCGTCACGGCCGTCGTCCCAGTCCCGCAGACAGCCCCGCACCTCGACCAGCGCCTTCTCGTGCACGCGCCTGCGCACGGCGGCCGACCGGCGCTGCCGCACACGCTCCTCAGACGGCCGCCGGCCCCCCGCTGCCATACCGCTGCTCCCCACCCCGTGCGCCTCCCGCCCCACTCTGCCGGTGATGCTACTGAGCGGGAAGGAGCTCTGAAGGGCGTTTGACACCGGCGGCCCTGTGGCTCCGTAGCGTGCAGTAGTTCCCTGCAAAGCGGCGCAACATAGCGCGGGATCGCCGGTTAGCCAAACCGGCAATCCCGCGGATCATCGATGGTCCACCGCCACTGCCTGCTCCTACGTCGAAAGGAATCGCCACGACGGCTGTCAATTGAAAGCGTCGAGCGTGTGTCAGCGCTCTGCGCTGCCGCCGAGCTCCTACGGAGCAGGTGCCGTGAGCACTCAAGGTCCCGTAAGGCGCGTAGCAGGATCTCCGCCTCGCCCGCACCGTAGGGGGTCAACTATCGCATCCCCGAGTACCCCCAGGGATGGAGTCGACCTGCACCAAGGTGGCCTGCTCATCGGCATAAGCCTCAGCGCACCATGCGGCTGACCCTACTTACGTCACTTGTTGTTTTGATCAACTTCCGGGTCGGCACCGTAATCCACAGCCGCACCATCTTGACAACTGGAGAATCTGCATTGCATGGACAGACCAATGAGGTGCACGGCACCCGTTATAGCCCTACGCACATCCGCGCCACCTGGGGATGGAACGGGGAGCGTGGAAGACGCCTCCAGGGCGTTGGGGTTCTCTCGGGCGAAGGGCTACGACCTGGTGCGTCGCGGGGAGTTTCCGTGCCGCGTGCTACGCATCGGCCGTACGACACGTGTCGTCACCGCATCCTTGCTCCGCGTCCTGGAAAGCGGAGAGCCGGAGTACAACCGTGCCCCCACCGGAGACTGCACGCCACCGTAGCCCGCCGCGCCGTCTCACTCGGAGGCGAGACATAAAACCGGTACGCCGCGTTCACCAAGCAATGTCTTGAGCGACGAGACGGGATCCGGTGCGGCGGTGATGGCGGCGACCTCCATATCGCTGATCCGGATGGTCGGGAGACAGTCGTGCACGGGCGGCAGCAGGTCCGCCAGCGCGTCCCTGAAGACGCGTTGCCGATGGCGCCCGCCCTCGCCAGGGAACAATGGCGGCTTGGGCTTGCCGAAGCCACCGCCGGGTTCACGCCCTGTCAGAGCTTGCGAGCGGACCAACCATCGAGAAGCGTCGAAGCCGAGCGTCACGCCTGTCGGATAGCACTCCAGCGTCAGAGCGCGGGCCGCGGTAAAAGTGCTGCTTCTCGTCAACCTCCAGGATCTGCTGCTGCCCGTTCTCGTAGGTCAGCAGGACGTCCAGGCTCCGCCGCTCACGAGAAGGGGCCTGCTCCGGCAGGACCAGCCCGGTGAGCGCGCCGTAGATCGCCGCGACCGTCTCCCACATGCCCGCGCACTCGATCTGCCCTGGCCGCCGCAACCAGGTCGGACAGCTCTCTGGTTCGATGTCCGCTTTGACCACGTCAGGCAGTAGGCGGGTTATGCCGTCCTGCAACTCCTTCACACCGACTGCCTCTCACCTGATAAACCATTCGAGTATCGGCAACGCCTCTGACACCAACTCACTCTCGTTGGCCCGGCCCCCAGCCTTCCAGCACGGCTGGGCAGCACCGCCCGCATACGGCCACCAGCTTCCGCGCGAGCGTGGTCGAATGCCGATCGTGGGTCCAGCCAAGCCAGCAGGCTGGCGAGTCCTGGACGGCATCGAGCCGGGCACGGCACCTCCACTATGGAAGGCCGGGTGATGTTCCGGATGTTGTCCCTGCTCGCCAGACTTCGGCGCGAGCTGATCGTGGGGAACACCAACGACGGGCTTGCCTCCGCGAGGACCCGCGGCCGGTCCGGGGGGGGGCGGCCCAAGCGCACTCCCTATCAGGCCAAGCTCGCACACCAGCTCTACGACGCATTTTCTGCCGTCTGACCACCCATCGGATAACCCGTTTCATCAACCCCGAGCCTAATGATCAGGCGGCTGTCGACAGGCGGGGCCGCCACCACTCAGGCTCACGCGAGGTGGAAGGACCGCGCGCCCGAACTTCGCCGCGCACGCTTGACTGACACCGGCCGCGATGGGGCCGCGATGGACCGGTGGGAGCGGAGCCTGGGTGCCGCACTCCGAGCACTTCACGAGCGCCGGGGGCGTCTCCTTGGCGCTCGGGAGAGTTTCGACGTCGAACAGCAGGAAGGGTGACTCGTCCTGTTGTGCACTTATGCAAGAAGAATGCCCGACCCAGGCCGGGTTCCGCTGGAAGTTGTCGATCCGGGGGGTGCAGGGCTCACTTCTGCGCCCCCGCTCAGAGGTCGCGATAGCTATTGAGTGTTTTGCCTGCGCCGGTGGCCGACCTCAAGTAGTTGTTCTCCGACTTCAGGTGCTCGTTCTCCGACTTCAGGGTCGCGTTCTCCGTCGCCGACTCCGCCAACTGCACGACGAGTCCAGCAGCCATGGACTGGAGTGCCTTGTACTTCTAGGCGGAGAGCCCGACGACGGCGGCAACAGCCAGAGCTTTGGCTCCGACCTTAGCCGCGGCCCTGGCTTTGCCGAACTTGCCTTCGGCTGGCTCGGCATCGTTCTTGTGGATGCCGACGTGGCCCGTCCGGTGCGAGTGCCCTTGAAGCTCATCGAGATCGTCGCTCCCATACGAGCACGACCCGCATTGGTAATCGGTCATCAGTCGTTCCCCTTTCCCCGTGGGTGACGACTTTGCCACAGCTCGCGTGCCTCCGGCGACCACTTGGTCATCCTCCGTCCGTGCACGGACGCACCTATGCTGGCATGCGCGCGCTGGTTGCGGGCCGGAGCACCTACGCTCATACGTGCTTGCTGGACGGCAACACAGGCCGGTGCCCGCCACGGTGCGTCCACTCGCCCCGGTAATCCCCGGCCTTGGAGAACTCGGTCAGAAGCCGGGCTACCTCTCGGGCCATGGCGACCGCCCGATGCCGGCCCCCGGTGCACCCTGTAGTGCCGGGCCCGCCGGGCTTGGTCCATGAGCATGTGAACGGTGAGCGCCGTGTTGTGCGCGAGCCGCTGCGCGCCGGGCATCTTCAGAAAGTGCTGATAGACGTCCTCGTCCAGGCCGGTCCGGCGCGCCGCATGGCAGGGTCGTGGTGAGGGTTGTGTACCTGTTCTCCCCCCTCCACAACTCTCATGTGCGGGACCGGACATGGCGTTGGGGAGCTCGTCCGGGCGCCTTCCGTAGTCCATGAGTGGCGCCGCTGAGAGCTGGACGTCGGGGAGGAAGGTCACCCTCCGGAGGGCCTCCACCGGCTTGTGTGCGAAAAACGTGGGCGCTAGGAGTCCGATCTGCCTACTGTCGTGCAGGTGATCGTCATCGACAGCAACCAGATCCTCAGCATGCCGCCGGGGAGCCCGTCATGGTCACTTCTGCGAGTGGTCGGCGAGCGAACTGGGCATTCACTAGCCATCAGCGAGGTCTCTCTGTGGGAAGTGTTGAGTAGCGCTAGGCGCCGCTTGGAGGACGACATCGCGGCATTTGAACGGGCCTGGAACAAACTGGCCGGCAGACTAGAATCTTATGCCCCTGAAAATTCCGCCCTTCCCTTTACTCTTAACCACATCGGTTTTGGCCCTGATGCTGGCGATCCGGAGAAAGCAGTCCGCGCATACGAGGCTCAACTTCGACAGCGGTTCCGCGTTCTCCGCACTCCCGAATCTGTGGCATCCGAGGCATTGCGAAGAGAGGCATGGCGGGAACCGCCATGCAAGGACAATGGCGAAGGCGGTCGGGATGCGGCCATATGGCTAACCGCAGCGGCTGCGGCAGAAGCTGACGTCGATCCCGAGGGGAGAAAACTTCCGCTTCTGCTAGTCTCGAACGACGGTGGATTTACTGATCCTCGCAACAAAGGACAACTGCACCCTGCACTGGCCAATGACCTACCCGAAGGCGTGTGTGCCCGGCTCTGCCGTAGCCTCCCCGAGGTCTTTGCCGAAATCAGCCAGCCTGCCGATGCGGCAGACCTGCTACCCATGATGAACAGCGCAGACATCATCGACGCCCTCATCACCGCCATACTCGACAGCAAATTCCCAGGAAAACCAGAGGTTCACGAGGCAGGATCCGCTGACGGAAACCGCAGGATATTCACCATGGGTGAGATTCTGCGAGCCACCCGCGCCAGCTTCAAGGGCTTTCAAGCAGCTCCCGCTAAATGCACCTCAGATGGAGAAACCTGGATTTGCGCAAGTGGAACATGGGTGTTTCCACGCCCGCATGACAGTGACACAGATCTGGCATGGGCCTTCAGGGGTATATCCGAATACAATCAGCATGGCCTGGAAGCCACCGCAACACTGTTCTGGGCCTTCACCGCTGGCGAATCAAGCTCGCACGTTCAAGTGATCGACGCGTCTCTAAACGGCGATCTGGCCCCAGGGCTCATTGTCGCGCGCGATGGCAGCAGCGTCATGGTTAACTGGGCGATGCAGCAAGCGCCTGGTTATTGGCAAGAAATTATCTGAGCAGGTCAGCCTCGATCGTACATGAGGGGCCCGTCAGTTCGCTTACAACGGCTAACACAATGAGCCGAGTTGTCGGTGAGTGATCAGGCAGCAGGCGAGTTTGAGGAACGCTTCGTGCATGTCGGTCCTGCGTTCCCAGCGGTTGCGTAGGCGGCGGAAGCCGTGGAGCCAGGCGAAGGTCCGTTCGATCACCAAACGGTAGATGCCCAGTCCGGTGCCGTGTGGGGTCCCGCAGCGGGCGATCGCCGGGACGATGCCTCGGGCTCGGACCTGGTCGCGGTAGCTGTCGTGGTCGTAGCCGCGGTCCGCGAAGAGTGAGTCGGGTCTGCGGCGGGGCCGACCGACCCGACCGTGGACCGGCGCGTCCAGCAGGGGCAGCAGTTGGGTGATGTCGTTGCGGTTGCCGCCTGTCAGCAGGACTGCGAGCGGGGTGCCGAACCCGTCGGTGATCAGGTGGTGCTTGGAGCCGGCCCGGCCCCGGTCTACCGGTGACGGACCGGTGAGCTGCCCCCTTTTAAGGCCCTGACGTGGGAGGAGTCGACTACGCAGCGGGACCAGTCCAGCCGCGAGGCGGCGTTGAGTTCTGCGAGCAGGACTTCGTGCAGCCGCTGCCACACGCCGGCCTCGTTCCAGTCCCGCAGACGGCGCCAGCAGGTCATGCCCGAGCCGAAGCCGAGCTCCTGCGGCAGGTACTCCCACTGGTTGTCCGTGTGCAGGACGTAGAGAATCCCGCACAGCACCTTACGGTCCGGCAGCGGCTTGCGGCCCGGGTAGCGGAAGCGGCGCTCGCGCTGCGGCAGCAACGGCTCCAGACGCTCCCATAGTTCATCCGACACGATCCACGGCGTCATCCCCACGCCGGACAGAACGCTCAACTCCCGCCCCGGACACGGCGGCCAGGACGGATCCACCTCATTGTGTTAGCCGTTGTAAGGCACCCCCGACTCCGCTCATGTCCTGGTGGCTGATCCTGTACACCTTCTCGATGCTGGCGCGGTACCAGCCTCGCAAGTGGTCGGAGGCCCTGGACGTAGACAAGTCCGCCAACGCGGCGGCCTTGGAATACGCCCTGGAGATCACCCTCGAAGTCATCCCTCATCTTGTGCTTGAGGGGCTGGACCAGGAACCCGTGTTGCTCGCCAGGCCCATGGCCTTCTGAGACCGCCAGGCCGTCAGCGAGCCCACACATCCCTCTTATGCGTGCGCGATGCGTGAGCGGACGGTCCGGCACGAGGCGTCAGGAGCGGGATCGAGTACCGAGCCGCGTGACGTTGACCAGGCAGAACAGCACCACGCGGCAGCGCCGCGCGTCATCCGGCAAGGATTCGATCCCACTCCTAAAGCGGGTGTCGCAGGTTCTAATCCTGCCGGAGGCCGCGTGTGGCTCAAGCCCTCAGGCGTACCGCACTTCTGCGGCGACCTCCCGGAAGCGGAGCAGAAGCTCGTCCTGGCGACAGGCGCTCTGCCAGTGGCGGACCTGTTAAACCAGCAGGTTCCCGGCACCGCCTGGCGGACGAAGCCAAGCTGGTACATCGTCGCCAACAACGACCGCACCGTGCACACCGACCTGGAGCGGTCCGCCGCCGAGCACATGGGCGCCGCCAATATCCGTCCCCTGGACGTCAGGACTGCTGTGATAGGTCTGCTGATCCGGCCGCCTGGCCCACCTTGCTGCTCCTGCCTGCATCGACGATCTCGCGCCAGGGTGTTTCTTCGGCCGGCCGGCGCGGGGGTTCGCAGGCCAGGGACGACAGCACCGGCCTCGGTCGAAGCGCACTAGGCGTCCGTTGTGTCCAAGGGACAGCGGCGACAACACAGAAGATCATTGACATGCGATGAGCGGCCCACCGACGGGGGGACAGTGGGCCGCCCACGGATCGCAATTATGTACTGGTGATCAGGTCGAAGGCGCACTCGATGGAGCTCAGTTAGGCAACGATGTTCTCGGTCGGCTTGTCGCTAGGTGGGCTGCGGCGCGTGGATCCATTCCTGCATCAACATCAGCCACATCACGGCCAGCGCGTACAGGCGCCCGCCCATCACAGCGAGAAGCTGCGATGCCCACACCGCGGCGATCCGGCCGTTGCGCAGCAACCTCAGGTAGCTCAAGGGGCCTTCCTGGCACGGATACAGCTTCGATGAGAGCACAGGGCGCCTGCCGCCACGGCACGATTCCGCCAGGAGCCGATCGCCCCGGGCGACGCGCCCCACAGTGGTCCTGCCTCCGGCCCGTACGCCCCTGCGGCCGGACCGTTGGTCACATCCCCCGAACCGCGCTGTTGCCTGTTTCTGGCGTACTCAGGAACTCTGTCCTCCGGAGACGGTGGTCAGGGCGAGGCCGAGCCGGTACCGCTACAGCCCGGCACCGGGGGCCGTCGGTGTCCACGGTCCGCAGTGGCCGGTGTCCCTTCTCGTCGAGCTGGGCTCCTCTACGGGGCGCTTTGGCCGGGCACGGCGGACACTCTTGCGCAGTTGGAGCGCAGCCGCTGGGAGTGTGCGCGGCTGCGCAACGGTGAGTTCGACAACGACTGGGATGCGGCGGAGGGACACTTCGCGCTACCGGTCGAGGAATCGGCTGCCGACGCGCTCTCCCGATGTCGAATGACTGCTGCTCTACTGCGCCGTATGGCAGATCCGGCCCTCCGCTACGCGGAGCTGAATGCCCGGGCGGAGCGCGCCGTGCGGGACGGTAAGAGCCACCGTCCCAGGTCCCAAGGTGGTCAGCGGCTAAGCCGCATCGCAGCCTCCCGCCATGCGGTGCTCGAGCGGAGCCAGGGGGCTTGCGAGAACCCGCGATGTCCTGATCCTCGCTACACCTCGGCCCTCGGTCGCAACGGCTCCTACCTCTTGGAAGTGGATCACATAGACGATCACGCCAAGGGTGGCGACGACCTTCCCAGGGCCATGATCGCTCTGGGCCCGAACTGTCACGCGCTGAAGACCCGTGGCAGGGTGGCCGACTCGTTCCGTGACCTCCTTCGCGCTACGGCGCTCGTCAGGCACCAGGAGTTGCTCACCAAGGCTCGTTGCAAGTGCCCTTCGCCAGCACCGGCTGGCCAACTGTGTTGTGCGCAGTCCTCAGCGGAGCTCGTTGAGCGCTTCTTCGAGTAGGTGAAACCGCACGCGTTCTTGTTCGAGTCGCACCTTGGAGCCGAACTCTCCGTACACCAGGATGTCGTAGGCATCGGCTTCGTCCGGTGAGAGCGTGCCGAGGTGCTGGTGGGTGGGGGTGTCCTCCTTCACCCACTGACCTCGGTGCTCCAGGAGAACGTTCCGATTCATCAGGATGGACCGTGTGTGCGGGAAGGCCCGGCGCAGCCGGTCGAGGATGGCGAAGCCGTGGGTGTCCAGGTCGCCCCAGTAGACGAGGCGTGTGCCGTGCAGCCAAGACAGAGCAGCTAGTTGGGTGACGGCGTAGCCTCCGCCGTGGATCACCATGCTGTGAGGTTGGTCGGGGAAAGCGAGGTAGGTGGTCTCGTTCTCGACGACGTACACAGTCGTGATGCCGGGCGGTGGCGCGGTGAACTCGTCCGCGCGGACCGTGAGCTCGCGAAAGCCGGCCACTGACGCGCCGTCGAGGAGCCGAAACCGCAAGTAGACGGGCTTGCGCAGGAAGCGGAAGCGGGCGGCGAAGTCGGTGCGCACGACCTCGGAGTTGATGCGGTCCTCGGGCAGGCAGTGCTCCAGCAGGGTCGTCAGGATGGCACGGTGGTGTTCGATGAACTTGGTGTCAACGCCGGGCACGTCGAGCTGGCGCAGGTAGACGGCCGGGCCGCGGTAGTCGGTGATCCACCGGACCGTGGCCTGGAGGCGGGGCCAGTCGGCATCCCGCTGGACGACCTTCATCGGGTGCTCGGCCATCCACGCGGCCAGCGGGGGCAGGCTCTCGCGGGCGGCGGCCAGGAGGGACGTGTAGCGGGTGACCGTGTTGGTGACGCCGAGGAGTTGGAACAGGTCGTCGCGGTGGTCGATCCAGGCCCGGGCGGGGGCGTTGTTCACGCCGGCGAGGCGTCCGCCGAGCTTCCGGTACTCGATGCGCAGGTGCCGGTGTTTGTCGGGGGCCCATGAGGTGGCCCAGGCGAGGACGTCGTCGTAGTGCTGGGTGATGTCGCCGGCCTTCGGACCGCGCAGGGGGATGGCGAGTGGGTCGAAGTCCGTACCGTCGGCGAGCTGGCTGAGGAACTCGCCGCGCTCCCAGCGTTTGCGCAGACGGGCGGCGACGTCGCGGGGCGTGGTCCAGGTGGGGGTGGAGGTGGCCGCCATGTCAGTGGTCCTGTCCGGTGGCGGGCTGTCCGGCGGCCAGGGCGTGGGCGAGGCGTTCTCGGCGGTACTGGGCGATGGTCAGGGTGCGCAGGCGGGAGTGGTGTCCAGTGGGGTTGTCGACGAAGCCGACGGCGGACACGTACGGCTCGATGACGTGGATCTTCTGCAGCGGGGTGACGATGAGGAGCTGCAGGCCCAGGCGCTTGAAGAGGTCCAGGGCGAAGCGGGCGGATTCCTCGGAGCCGCGGCCGAAGGCTTCGTCGATGACCACGAAACGGAAGGTGCGGCTCCTGTTGGCGGTGGTGTCGAGCTTGAACTGGTAGGCGAGGGAGGCTGCCAGGATGGTGTAGGCGAGTTTTTCCTTCTGCCCGCCGGACTTGCCGCCGGAGTCGGAGTACACCTCGTACTCACTGTCGTCCTCGCGGCGGCGTTCGCTGGCGCTGAAGACGAACCAGTAGCGCACGTCGGTGACGCGCCTGGTCCAGGCTCGGTCGGCATCCGTGTGGCCTTCGCGGCCCTTGAAGCGTTCGATCAGGCGCTGGACCTGGTGGAACTTCTCTTCCGAGTACAGGTCGGAGTCGTCACCCGAGAGGACGTCGTCGGTGCAGGCGCGCAGTTCGGCGGTGAAGTCGCGGATCTCGGTGTTGGGGGTCTTCTCGGGCTGGAGCATGATGTAGCGGCCCGGGTTGTAGTCGATGTCGGCCAGCGACTCGTTGATGGTGGTGATCCGTTCGCCGATCTCATCGGCCCAGTTATTCAACTGTGCTTGGAATCCAGCGATTTCGCGGATGACGTTGGTCTTCAGGTAGGTGCGGAACTGCTCTTCGAAGCGCGGCAGGTCGTCGGCGACGAGCTGGCAGTGCAGGGCGCGGTAGCCGGCGGCGGAGGCGACGGAGTCGTCGAGCTCGTTGGTCTCGGCCGGGTAGTCGGTGCGGAAGGTGCGCATCTGGGAGGCGATCGCCTGGGCGAGGCGGGTCTGCTCCTTGCTCCACCGGTTCTTTCGCGCCGTCCCCTCCTCACGCAGCCGGGTCTCGGCGCGGGCGCACTCCTTGGCGGTGGCGCAGGTGAGTCGGGCTTCGTTCAGGCGTTGTTCGAGGGCGGGGAAGTGGGCCTGGGCGTCGGTGGCGGCCGGCTCGGCGAGGATGACGCGTGCTTCGTCGCGGGCGCGTTCTGCGGCGTCCCGTTCCCCGTCGATGCGGCCCCAGCTCTCGGTCGCGCTCGCGTAGGCCGCTTCCTGCTGCTTGATCTCAGCGGCGATCTTGTCCAGTTGGCGGGTGAGTTCGTTCAGGTCCTTGGAGTCGGCCTGCAGGCGCTGCTTCTCCTCTGTCAGCTCGGCAATGTGCCGCACGACGGAAGGCCAGTCGATCTCGCTGAACTCCCCCATGGCCGCCAGCCGGTCGAGGACCTTGTCGCGGCTGATGGCATCCTCGTGGGCGGCTTCCAGGCTGCGTTTCGTGTCGGCCGTCTCGCACTGGGCTGCATGGACTTTGCTGGCTTGGTCCAGGAGGGCGTCGATCTTTGCCTGGTTCGTCCAGCCGAGCACGTAGGTGCTGCGGTCGTCGATGCGGGTGGTGTCGTTCTTCTCGTGGCGGCCCCGCGTCCCCTTGATCAATCCCTGTGCAGTCATGGCGAGTTCGGCCTGCCGGAAGTCGTCCATGGTGGCCACGCAGGTGTGCGAGGCCCGGCGTTCGAGTTCGCCGGCCAGCCACTCGGCGAAGGGCGAGTCGCCGCGGATTTCGAGCTTGGTGAACAACGCGGTCGAAGGGGCCGGCTGGGTGCGCCGGGCCGGGGTGTGGTTGGGGACGCGGAAGTACACCAGCTTCGTGCCCAGGTGGTGGTCGTTGATCCACTCGGAGACGCGGGCGTACTGGCCTTGGGGGACGACGAGGGACAGTGCGAAGCCGCGCAGCAGCCGCTCGGCGGCGCCCGCCCAGGTCTGTTCTTCGTCGCGGACCTGGATGAGTTCGCCGACGAAGGGCAGCGTGCTCTCTTCGATGCCGAGTTCCTGGCACAGGAGGGTGCGAACCTGCAGCTGTTTGCGGGGGATGTTGCTGCGGCGGGAACGCAGGCTGACCAGGTCCTCGTTGATGTCTTGGGCCTGCTGGTGAAGACGATCGGCCTGAACGGCGAGCTTCTCCAGGGCCGCTCGCGTCTCCTTCTTGTCCGCGGCGACGTCGTGTTGGGCCCGGGAGATCTCCTCAAGGCGGTCGGTGAACTGGGCCTGATCACTGGCCGGAGCCAGTCCGGCCTGTTCCAGCAGGTGGGCGTGGTGGCGGGCGAGCCTTTCGCGCGCGATGCGCAGCCGATCCGCCTCCTCGATCTGGCGTTCCAGTTCGCCAAGGCGCCCGCCGCCCAGGCCCTCACGCTCAAGTTCCCACCGGCGTTCCTGGCCGCGCAGCCGCTCCAGCTCCTCCTGGGCAGCCTTCTTCTCACCCTCCAGACGCATCAGCGACCGTTCCAGCTCGGCGCGTTCTGCCTCGTGGAGAACCGCCGTACGCGCGGCCATGAAGTACCGCAGCGCAGCCTGCTCGGCATCGGCTTCCTCGATCCGGGCGGCCAGGCCCTCGTAGGTGTCGCAGTCCGCGAGCAGCGGGGTGAGGGCTTCGATCTGGGCTCGGGCCCGCTGCACGGAGTTGTAGGTGGTGGTCAGGGCGTCGAAGTGGCTGACGATGTTGTCAGTCATCGCGGCCGCATCGAACGGCTCGAGCATGTGGCTGCGTACGAAGTCGTCCAGGCTGCCCACCGACTTCAACGACACCGTCTGGTGGAAGAGCTCCAGGGCCTGCTCGGACTCGATGCCCATCCGGCGCCGTAGGTCCTTGCTGTAGGGCGGGAACGACTTGTGGACACGGACATCGCTAGCTTCGAGGCGCTTCTTCAGGGCTCGCACTTCGGTGCCGAAGTCCGCGAAGTCACCGGCCACGGACAGGGCCCGATCCGCGACCAGGAACAGCCGTTCGGGGCTGGTGGCGTTGGCGTCGGGCAGCCAGAACACCTGGCCCACCGTGACGGTCAATTCCAGCGCGGCGTTGTGGAACACGCCCAGGATGACCGAGTAGCTGCCGGGCTTGCGCAGCGCCACCGGCTTGGTGGCTCCGGTCTCTTCGTTGCGTTCGGACTTGTAGTGGCCCAGCACATAGGAACGCAGGCTGCGCTCGCCGCTCTCCGCTCCGGCAGCCCGGTTGTAGGCGATCTTGCGGGCGGGCATGAACAAGGTGGTGATCGCGTCCACCAAGGTGGACTTGCCGGAACCGATGTCCCCGGTCAGCAGCGCGTTGGCGCCGGCCAGGCCGAACGACCACACGTGCTTGTCGAACGTGCCCCAGTTGTAGACCTCCATGCGCTCCAGCCGAAACCCGGCCGCGGCGAAGGTGGCGGGAATGGTCGGGTCGGCAGGGCCAGACTGAACGGGGATCACTGCGTCTTCTCCTGAACGATGTGGGAGGCTGCGTACTGGGCCAGGTTGGTCTCGAAGTCGGCGAGCCACTGTCCGTCGACGAAGGCTTTGATGATCCGCTGCACCTCGAACAACTGCTCCTGTCCTCGGGCGCGGCGCAGGAACTGCAGTTCCACCATCTTGTGGATGTGGCCATCGATCTGGTCGACTAGGCGCGCCTCGTTACTGCCGGCCGGGAGGAACGTGCGGATCATCTCGACGATCTCGTCCCGGGTGATCATGAGGCGGGTGCCGTCGGCACCGGCGTCGAACTCCGCGAGCCGCTTGCGCAGCAGCACGATCAGCAGGCTGACGGGGTAGGACAGTGAACGGCGCGGAATCAACCGCGGCGGCGCCATGCGAGGGTCCCGGACAGCGTCCTCGTCGTCGGGCATCGACTGCAGGAAGGCGTAGCCCTCCATTTCGTCGATCACCACGCGCAGCCCCATGACCTCGACGTAGTCCTTCACCCGAGCACTCAGGTGCACCAGCGCGTCCCAGGCCCGCTCGTGCTGGTCACGGAAGACCGGACCCTTCAGCAGCTGGTTGACCGGCAAGGAGAGAGTGTACGGCTGTGGGGCGGGAGTGGAAGGCGTCGTCATCGCCCCTCCTTCTTCTGGTCGGTGGCCCAGGCGATGCCGGGGTTGATGCGGGCGAAGGTAACGACGGGCACGGTGGCGACCTGCTGGACGTCGTCCTCGCCGATCCACGTGATCTCTTCTTGGCGGTGGTCGTCGAAGACCGTGGCGAACCCGTCGTCGGGCAGCGCGAAGTAGGCGACCAGTTCAGCGAGCCCCTGCTCCAGGGGGTGTTCACGCAGAGTCTCGGCCAAGGACACCTGCGTGCGCGCGCCGAGGGCGTCGTGGACGGCTGCCGTAAGCCGGGCGGGATCGACGTAGACCGCCTCGAACAGCGCGTCGGCGGCGAACTCCTCGTCCCCCGCTTCGATGCTGGTGCTGTCGATCGGTGTCTTGACCAGCGGCGTATACAGCGGCCGTTCCATCGGCAGAGCGATGGCCGGGGTCGCTGCGTCGATCTCGGCGACCAGATCCACGCCCGGCACGTCTCGCAGCGCCAGTGCGTGGGTCTCGATCGCGCGTACCAGCTCCAGGACACGGCGGTCTTCCGAGCGCACCTGGTCATCGAGGAATCGTCGTAGCTGATCCGACAGCTGTCGCACGGTGGCCTGGGTGCGCTCGGCGGCCTCCAGCCAGTCCCGGGGCATGCGTCGCATGCGCGGATCGGGTTCGTCGATGGCCTCCATCGCCTCGACCTCGGCAAGCAGCGTCTTGAGCTCGTCCTGACGGCTCGGCGCGAGCAGGAAGTCGTAGAACGCCTGGAAGGTCCGGCCCTGGTCCGACTCCGCGATGCTCTCGCGGCTGCCCAGCACCTCATCCAGCAGTTCGCCCTTGGCCCCGTCCCAAGCCGCGATCTTGCTGCGCAGATCGCGGTCCAGATCCCGGAAATTCGCCTCGACCTCACGGAAGTCGGCCAGAAGCCCATGCGCCGTATCGGTCACCTGCTGATATCGGTCCCGCAGCGCCGCGCTGTCCAGAACGTCCACCTCGCCGGCCTCAACTCGCTCGATCTCCAGGTCGATTTCGTGACGGCGCCGCGCGAGTTCAGCCAGCCGCGCCTCCGGATCGGTTTCCGTCCCGAACGTCATCTGCCGCAAGAGATCGAAGATCGTATTCAGGCGCGACTCCGTACCGACGAACGAACGCTCCTCAAGTGACCTGATCCACGAGATGGCCTTCTCGACCGCGGCCGTGGCGTCATAGTGCGGCTCGTCCGAATCCGGCGGGTAATACTTGCGCAGCCAGCCGTTCCCCGGCGCCGCCCAGTCGTCCAGATACGCCTTGGCGGACTGGGGAAACGTCCCGTGCCCCAGCCGCTCATTGAGCGCGAACAACTCGTCATCCAGCCGCTCGACAAGTTCCACACCAGCAACCGAGCGCGCCCCCTGCTCGACGAACACCTTGTTGAGGAAGCTCAGCATCAACGCCGCATTGTTGGCCGTCAGCAGCCGCCACGCTGCGCTCTGCTTGCGCAACGCAACCAACCGGTCGTAGTCCAATTCCATGCGTCCTGCTCTCTCACGACCCCGGCGGATGACGGCATCCCCCGCCCTCAGCGAATCCGCAGGCTCTGTCGGCGCCCACGCTCGCGCAAGCCGACACGGGCATTTCGCGTCGGCCATTAGGAACCGTAGAGGCCACCACTGACAACGGAGGCCGGCTCGGTAAGCGGCAGCACATGCCACGACGGCCTCGGGTGAAGAAATCAGCAGGTGAGAGCTAGATACATCACAAACTCTGCGCCCTTACTGGCAATCTTTTCGAACAAATACCCGAGCCCCGCACCGCGCCTCGCCCTTCCAGGAGTACGGCGCCCTACCGGCATCGGTCCGGTCATAAGCGTCAGCGTTCAGCACCTGCACGCCGTTCGTCCGACATCAGGCCGCCGCGTCGAACCACCGGCCGTTCAGCTCGCCACGCCCTCACGCTCAGGCGGCCACGCCGCGCCGCTCACAAGGAGCGAGCCAGGGTGCATCCACACCGAAGAAGCCCCTTGACCTTCAGCTATTGCCACGATTGCTTGCCAGCACAGAACTGCAAACAGGGACGGAGCTAGCCCCGCCATCCACCGCCCTGCAAGCCAGTACAGAAGACAGGGGCCCCGCCGGAACCATCCGACGGGGGCCTCATCTGTCACGGACTTCCAGCGCACAGAGGCCCGTCAGGCTTTTTCGGGCGACCCACCGCGCTTCTCTCCGCGGAGTGGTCATACAGGACCTTCTGATCAGGCTTCTGGATTACGGACCCCACCCAATGTGTGCGATTGCAAACAAGCGTGCCAGAGAAAGCGTCGCAGAAACACGGACTGCATGACGCACCAACCGCATCGTGCACGCCGACGCAGATGACTACACGACGAAGCCTCACCGGATCGCTCCGGTGAGGCTTCGTCGTCCCACGACTCCGGGAAGAGCCCCCGTCGCGATGGCTCCCGGTGGAGCTTCGCGGCTCGCCCGCTCTCACGGCGCTCTCACACGTCTGTCACCAACTACGTTGACTCCCTCGGACCGCGACGCTCTGACCTGCTATTACGCGCCCGCCCTGGACTGGCGTGGACGCCCAAAGACGGTCTTTACAACCTGTGCCATGTGGTGCCAGCACACGCCGGAGGCACAGCTCACCGAGCTCCTCCCGCCGCGTCAAGGACAACGTGCGTCACCCAGATGCCCACGCGCCACACCGCCAGCAGACGAACGCGCGCCGCACGCAACCGCGCCCTTCCCTCTGCAGAGCCCAAGCGGCGAAGCCAACGTCACCTTTCAGCCCGGTCACCTCCAGCCGCGACGGCGAGGTGATCAGCCTCGATTGTCCGAGTTCAACGCAGCGTAGTCAGCACCAAGTCAGCACGGGACGGTCGAAGACGGGTGCTGACATGGGCTTTCAGTCAGCACCGAACCAGCACGGGAGTCAGCACCGCACCGTCAAAACACCCCCAACTACGCGCATCGGACAGCAGTGGTCTCTACCACTCTCGGGCCCCCGGACCGCCTCTCCCCCGCCCCGGCATGGTGGCTGCGCGCATAGCCGTCCCCCGAACTATGGCGTCCCACCACATACGTCTCTGACCTGCGGGTTCCTAACGTGTGGCGACACGCAATCGTCCCCGTCACACCCCAGGAAGTGGTGCCGATGTCGTCGCCCGCAACCGCTCCACCGGCTCCGAACAACCTCAAGCGCATCGTCGCCGCCAGTCTCATCGGCACCACCATCGAGTGGTACGACTTCTTCCTCTACGGATCCGCCGCGGCCCTCGTGTTCAACAAGCTGTTCTTCCCCGGCTCCGATCCCCTGGTCGGCACGCTGCTGTCGTTCCTGACGTACGCGGTCGGGTTCGCGGCCCGGCCGCTGGGTGCGCTGGTGTTCGGGCACTACGGTGACCGGCTGGGGCGCAAGAGGCTGCTGGTGCTGAGCCTGCTGCTGATGGGCGGTGCCACGTTCGCGATCGGTCTGCTGCCCACCCATGCCACCATCGGTACCGCCGCCCCCGTCCTGCTCACCGTGCTGCGGCTGGTGCAGGGCTTCGCGCTGGGCGGCGAGTGGGGCGGGGCGGTGCTGCTGGTCTCCGAGCACGGCGACGCGCGCCGGCGCGGCTTCTGGGCGTCGTGGCCGCAGACCGGGGCGCCCGCCGGGCAGTTGCTGGCGACCGGGGTGCTGTCGCTGCTGACCGCCGTGCTGTCCGACGCCGCGTTCCAGGACTGGGGCTGGCGCATCCCGTTCCTCCTCTCGGGTGTGCTGGTGATCGTCGGTCTGTGGATCCGGCTCTCCGTCGATGAATCACCGGTGTTCAAGCAGGCGCTGGCGCAGGCGGAGGCGCGCACGGCCGAACGCGAACGGCTGCCGCTCGTCTCCGTGCTCCGCGACCACTGGCGCGATGTGCTGGTGGCCATGGGCGCGCGCATGGCGGAGAACATCAGCTACTACGTCGTCACCGCCTTCATCCTCGTCTACGCCACCACCTCCGCCGGTGTCTCCAAGCAGACCGCGCTGAACGCGGTCCTCATCGCCTCCGCCGTGCACTTCGCGGTCATCCCGGCGTGGGGCGCCCTGTCGGACCGGGTCGGGCGCCGCCCGGTGTACCTGGTGGGCGCGACCGGGGTCGGTCTGTGGATGTTTCCGTTCTTCGCGCTGATCGACACCGGTGGCTTCGGTGCCCTGCTGCTCGCGGTGACCGTCGGACTGGTGCTGCACGGGGCGATGTACGCGCCGCAGGCTGCCTTCTTCTCCGAGATGTTCGCGACCCGGATGCGGTACTCGGGCGCCTCCATCGGGGCCCAGTTCGCCTCCGTCGCGGCGGGCGCGCCCGCGCCGCTGATCGCCACCGCGCTGCTGGACGCCCATGACAGCTCCGTCCCGATCTCCCTGTACGTCATCGCCGCGGCCGTGCTGACCGTCGTCGCCGTACTGGCGGCGAAGGAGACCCGCCACCGCGACCTGACGGAGGTGGCCCCCGGCGACGGACACCGCGAACCGGCCGCCGTACCCGTGCCCGACGCCCGCCGCGTCTGACCCCGTCCGCGCCGCCGGACGCCCGCCGCCCCTGACCCCGCCGCCGGCATCGGGCCCCGGCACCGGCCCCGTACGCCCGCGCGTACCGGGGTCAGTGCCGTGTCGGTGCCGACAGGCGGTGGAGTCTGAGGGCGAGTTGTATCTCCAGGGCGCGGGCCGGGCTCTGCCAGTCGTCGCCCAGGAGGCGGCCGACGCGGTCCAGGCGCTGCGCCACCGTGTTCACATGGACGTGCAGCTCGTCCTTGGTGCGGGCGGGGCTCATCCCGCAGGCGAAGTAGGCGTCGAGGGTGCGCAGCAGGTCGGTGCCGCGCCGCTCGTCGTACGCGGCGACCGGGCCGATGGTCCGTTCGACGAACCCCGCGACGTCCCGGTCGCCGGCCAGCAGCAGCCCCAGGAACCCGAAGTCCTCGGCGGCGGCGCCGTCCCCGGAGCGGCCCAGCAGGCGCAGGGCGTCCAGGCAGCGCCGGGCCTCGGTGTAGGCGGCGGCCACGGTCTCGGGGCGGGTGGCGAGATCGCCGACCGGGGCGGAGGCGCCGACGGTGACCGTCTCGTGGACGGCCGTGCCGAGCTGCCGGGCGGTGCGGCGGGCCACGTCGGTGGCGGTGTCCCGGGGTCCGAGGGGCAGCAGCAGGACGGTGCCGCCGTCGCGGGCGGCGGCCAGGCCCTGCCCGGTCGCGGCGAGGTGGGAGGCGGCGGCCCACAGGCGTCTGCGGGCGTCCGCCGCCTGGCCGGCGTCGGCGGCCGGGCCGTCGAGGCGGGCGGCGAGCACGGTGTGGGTGGTGTCGAGGTCGGCGCGCAGCCGCCGGGCGCGCTCGCGCAGCAGGCGCGGGTCGCGGTCGCGGGCGTCGAGCAGGTCGTCCAGCAGCTCGCCGCGGACCCGCTGTTCGGCCTCGGCGGCGGAGCGCCGGGCGAGCAGCAGCAGGGAGGTGACCATCGCCGCGCGTTCCAGGGTGCGTTGGTCGACCGGGTCGAGGCCGGGGTGGCCGCGCAGCACCAGCGCGCCGAGCAGTTCGCCGCCGGCGGTGACGGCCGCGACCCAGTCGTCGCGGTGCCGGACCGCGTGTCCGTCGGTGCGGGACGCCTCCAGGGCCCGCGACGGTGCGACGGCCGCCTCGGCGAACTCGACGGTGCCGTCGAGGACTTCGGAGACGGCGGCGGCGACGTCGTGGACACCGCCGCCGCGCAGGACGAGTTCGGCGAGCCGGTCGTGGACGTCGGAGGCCCGTTCGATGACCGCGCTGCGGTCGCGGATGATCTCGTTGGCGTGCTCCAGGTCGGCGACGGCCGAGCGGGTCTCGGCGAGCAGGTTGGCGCTGTCGATGGCCGCCGCGGCGAGGGCGGCGAAGGAGCCGAGCAGGGCGATCTGCTCCCGTTCGAAGACCCGGGCCCGCCGGTCCGCGGCGTACAGCACCCCGATGACATGGTGTCCGAGCATCAGCGGCACACCGAGGATGGCCACGAGTCCCTCGTCGCGCACACCGGTGTCGATGGTGCGGGTGTGCCGGAAGCGGTCGTCGTTGAAGTAGTCCTCGGTGACGTAGGGGCGGGCGGTCTGGGCGACCAGGCCGCCGAGCCCCTCGCCCATGCCGAGCCGCAGTTGCTGGAAGCGGGCGGCGACCGAGCCCTCGGTGACCCGCATGTAGGTGTCGCCGCGCGCCGGGTCGTTGAGGCTGAGGTAGGCCACGTCCGTGCCGAGCAGGGAGCGGGCGCGCTGCACGATGGCCCGCAGCACGGCGTCCAGGTCGCGCAGCCCGGCGAGGTCGTGGGCGGTCTCGAACAGCGCGGACAGCTCGGCCTCCCGGCGCCGCCGCCCCTCCAGCTCCGCGCGCACCCGCAGCGCGAGCGCCTTGGCCCGCTCCAGCGCCGCGATCCGGTCGGCGGACCAGCCTTCGGCGCGGGCGAGCAGCACCGGCTGCTCGTACGCCTCGGCGGACGCGCCCCGGGCGAGCAGCTCCAGGAACGGCGTCTCGGTGGCGGGGTCCGGCTCCGGGCCGGCGCCACGGCTCGGTGGGACGGCGGGCGCGAACCCGGGGTCACCGGCCGGCGCTCCGGCACCGTGGGCGGAACGCTCGACGTGTTGCACGTGATCGCGAGGCATGTGCACAGGATCACCCATCGCCCGGCCGCCTCGTCACCCCTGTGGAAAACCCGCACGGCGAGGCCGGCAGCGGCTGTGGAGAAACGATACGGCCGCTCCGGGACGGCTTCGGCGGGCCGGGATGCGGCAGCGGCCTCGCGGAATCGAGGCTCCCGCCCTCCGGCCTCAGTGCGCGCTCCACCCTCCGTCCAGCACCAGCGACGTGCCGGTCACGAACGACGTCCCCGGTCCGCACAGGTACGCCACCGCCTCCGCGACCTCCTCCGGTTCGATGAGACGTTTGACGGCGCTGTCCCGCAGCAGTACCTCGGTCAGCACGCGTTCCTCGGGGATGCCGTGCGTCCGGGCCTGGTCGGCGAGTTGCTTCTCCACCAAAGGGGTGCGGACGTAACCGGGGTTGACGCAGTTGGAGGTGACGCCGTGCGCGGCGCCTTCGAGGGCGGCGGTCTTGGAGAGCCCTTCCAGGCCGTGCTTGGCGGCCACGTAAGCCGACTTGTAGGCGGAGGCGCGCAGGCCGTGCACGGAGGAGATGTTGACGATGCGGCCCCAGCCCTGCCCGTACATGTGCGGCAGCGCGCCCCGGATGAGGCGGAAGGGGGCCTCCAGCATCACGGTGAGGACGGTGTGGAACACGTCCGGCGGGAACTCCTCCAGGGGCCGGACCAGTTGGAGCCCGGCGTTGTTGACGAGGATGTCGGCGCCCGCGGCGCTGCGCTCGGCGGCGTCCAGGTCGGTGAGGTCCAGCACCTGCGGAGTGAGGGTGCCGGGCAGGTCACCGGCGTCCCCGGCCAGGGCGTCGAGGCCGGCCGCGTCCCGGTCGACCGCTCTGACCTCGGCTCCGGCGGCGGCCAGCCGCAGCGCGCAGGCACGGCCGATGCCACCGGCGGCGCCGGTGACGAGGGCGGTGCGGCCGCCGAGGTCGAGCGGGAGGGCGTGGGGGGCCGGGAGGACGCTGGGCGAGGTCATGAGGCCGACCCTAGGCAGCGCCGGCCCGGCACCCCATATGGGCACGCCCTACAGTTCAGCCGGTACCGGTGGGGTCGAACCACGTGGGTGCGTCGGTGAGCGCCTGTTTGATCCGGGCCCGTCCGAACTCGCCCAGGTCCGGCAGCGCGTCCACCGCGAACCAGGCCACCTCCAGCGACTCGTCGTCGTTGACCCGGGCCTCGCCGCCGACGGCCCGGCAGCGGAAGGTGATGTCCATGTACTGGCAGACGTCGCCGTTCTCGTACGTCACCGGGTCCAGCGCCTGGACGCTGAGGACCCGTTCGACCACGCACCGTACGGCGGTCTCCTCCAGCACCTCGCGCACGGCGCAGGCGGCGGGCTGCTCGCCGGGCTCCGGGATGCCGCCGATCAGGGACCAGCGGCGGTTGTCGGAGCGCCGGTTCAGCAGCACCCTGCCCTCGTCGTCGAGGACGACGACGGTGACTCCGGGGAGCCACAGCAACTGGTGTCCGGCCGAGGCACGCAGTTCGCGGATGAAGTCGGGAGTAGCCATGCGCCCGACCTTAACCGGCCCGGTGTGTGCCGCCGGTCAGGTCCACCGGGCGTACGGAGGGCGTACGGCTACCCGGCACCGGCGCGGCGCCCGCGCACGCCCGCGCCGACCGCCCAGCCCAGTCCGCCCGCGGCGACCAGCAGCAGGGCGATCTCGGGTGCGGTGCCCAGCCGGGTGGCGGGCGTCCGTGAGGAGCGCAGGGGCACCTTCTGCACCAGGGTGTCGGCGACGAACATGCCGGTCCGCTGGGTGATCGTCCCGTCGGGCAGGATGACGGCGCTGACGCCGCTGGTCACCGGCACGGTGACGGTCCGGCTGTGCTCGACCGCGCGGACGCGCGACATGGCGAGTTGCTGGTAGGTCATCTCGCTGCGGTCGAAGGTGGCGTTGTTGCTGGGGACGGAGATCAACTGGGCGCCGTCGGTGACCTCGGAGCGCACCGCCCAGTCGAAGGCGGCCTCGTAGCAGGTGACGAGGCCGATCCGGGCGCCGTCCATGGTGAAGACGCCCGGTTCGTGGCCCCGGCTGAAGTCCTGGCGGACCATCGACGTCCACTCGCCGTTGATCGCCCCGATCAGCGAGCGCAGCGGCAGGTACTCGCCGAACGGCTGGATCTGCCGCTTGTCGTAGGTGTCCACGGGGCCCTTGTCGGGGTCCCAGAGGATCTGCTCGTTGTAGAGCCTGCCGTCGCGCTCCACGACCCCGCCGACCGAGATCGGGGCGTCGACCGCCCGGGCCGCCCGGTCGATCACCGCGCGGGCGTCGGGGTTGGTGAACGGGTCGATGTCGGAGGAGTTCTCCGGCCACAGCACCAGGTCGGGCCGGGCGACCCGGCCGGCCTCGACCTCGGCGGCCAGCCGTTCGGTCTCGCGCACATGGTGGTCGAGCACCGCGCGGCGCTGGGCGTTGAAGTCGAGCCCCGCGCGGGGGACGTTGCCCTGGACGACGGCGACGGTCCGGTAGCCGTCCTCGGCCCGGGCGCTGACCAGTGGCCGGGCGGCGACGGCGGCCGCCACCGGGACGGCGACGCTCAGCAGGGCGACGGCGGCGGCGCCCCGCCGCACGGTCCGGGTGCGCCGGGCCGCGACGGCCAGGCGGACCGCCTCGTACAGGCCGAAGCCGCACAGGACGACGGCGAAGCCGAGCACCGGTGTGCCGCCGACCGCGGCGAGCGGCAGGAAGACACCGTCCGCCTGACCGAAGGCGATCTTCCCCCAGGGGAAGCCCTCGAACGGCACGCGCGCGCGTGCGGCCTCCCCGGCGGTCCACAGCGCCGCCGCCCACACCGGCCACCCCGGGAGCCGGGAGACCGCGGCCACGCCCGCGCCGACCAGGGCGACGAAGACCGCCTCGATCGCGGCCAGCGCCAGCCAGGGCCCGGGGCCGACCTCCACGCCGGTCCACACCAGCAGCGGCAGCAGGAAGCCCAGGCCGAAGAGGTAGCCGAGGCCGAGGCCCGCCTTCCAGCTCCGGCCGCGCAGCACCGCCCCGAGGACGGCGAAGGCGGGCAGGGCCAGCCACCACAGGGTGCGCGGCGGGAAGCTGACGTAGAGCAGTACTCCGGAGAGCGCTGCCGCGGCGGCCGGGAGGAGGCGGCGCCCGAGCCGGGCGGCGCGCGCCCTGGGCGCGGTCTCCGGCTCCAGTCGGTCCGGCCCGCCGACGGATGGTGCGGTGACGGTCACCCCGGGAGTCTACGGCGCGTGACCTCGGGGCCGACAGGACGGCCGGTGCCGCCCCCGACGGCTGCCGCGTCGCTCGGGCGGAGCCGTGCACGGCCCGTCCCCGAACCGGCCACCAGCCGTTACGGTGAGCCGGAGTCCCGGCTGCGCCCCGCGGTGGGTGCCGCCGGTCCGGGGGGACGACTGGGGGACGGGGGACGCGGTGGGTTCCACGGGGGTGACGTCGGCGGCCGGGACGCGGGCCGGCGGTGACGGACGTGGCGCTGTGGACGTGGCGGGGGTGCTGGTCCTCGGGAGCTGTGCCGTCTGGGCCCTGGTCACGGCCGCCGCCCGGCACGGCCGCCCCGAGGGCGTGCTGCTGGCGGTGCTCGCGGTGGCCGCCGGGTACGCCGTGGGGCGGATCTGCGGCGCGCTGCTGCCGGTGGCCGCGCCCGGTGCCGCCGCGCTGGCCGGGGCCGGGCTGACGGTGGCGGTGCCGCATCTCGCGCCCGGTCCGCGGATCACCGACCCGCTCGGGCACGCCGGGGCGACCGCCGCGCTGCTGGCCCTGTCGGCGGGTGCCGCGTGCTGCGCGGCCTGGGGCAGCTTGGCGCCGGCCGCGCGGTGCGCGCTGTGGCTGCTGGCGGCGGGGATCGCGGCGACGGCGGCGGCCCTGGGTTCGGCCGTCGGGTGCGTCGCGGCGGCCGGGGTGCTGCTGTGCTCGCTCGCCGCCGGCCGGGTGCGCCGCCGGGGCCCGGCCGTCGCCGGTCTCGGTCTGGCCGGGGCGCTGGTGACCGCGCTGCCCTGGGCGGTGGCGGAGGGCAGGCTGCCAAAGGGGCCGGGTGCCGTGGTGGAGGACCGGCTGCCGGCCCACCGTGTCGGGCTGTGGGGCGACGCGGTGGCGATGGCCCGCGCGGAGGCCGGCCTGGGGGTGGGTCCCGGGCGGTTCGGGGAGCTGAGCGCGACGGCGGTCCGGCTCTCGCTGCCGGACGGCAAACCGCATTCGGCGCCCCTTCAGGCGGCGGCCGAACAGGGGGTCGTGGGAGTCGTCCTGTTGGGTGCCGCCTTCTGCTGGGTGCTGTACGCCCTGTCGCGCTCGCCGCGCGCCACGCCCGTCGCGCTGACGGCCGGTGTGGCGCTCACGGCGCTGGCGGCGTTCGCCGCGGTGGGCAACGCGCTCAGCTTCACCGCGGTCTCGGTGGGCGCCGGACTGCTCGCGGGCCTGGCCACGGCCCGCCCGCTCCGGGACGAAACGGCACGACGGGGGGCGTGAAGGGCCGTGTCGACGCGCCGAAGGCGCCCGGCCGCACGCACCACGACGACGGTGGCTCCGGTGCTCGCCGGTCAGTACACCGTGCCCGGCGCCGTGGGCCGCAGCCGGTCCCTGATGATCCGTACGGCCGCCTCCGCGTCGTCGACCGTGATCGTGAAGGTGTGGCCGTCCCACAGGCGCAGGACCACGCCCTCGCCGCGCCGGACCACCACGGCGGTGCCCTTCTCGGGCCGCCAGCGGTACCCCCAGCCGCCCCAGTGACGGGGGGTGACCAGGGGGGCGAACTCGGCGCCGGCGACATGCGACAGCGGGATGCGGCGGCGCGGGACGCCGATGTGGCCGCAGCGCACCTCAAGGCACTCCCGGTCCACCTTCAGCGCGACGTGGACGAACGCCAGGGTGCCGAAGAGGACCAGCAGGCCGGCCGCGATGCAGCCGACGACCGCCATGGCCAGCGGGGCGATGCCGGACTCCCAGGCGGAGTCGACGGCCAGCGCGATGCCCAGCGCCAGGCAGGCGGCGCCGACGAGCGCCAGCAGCCACTGGACCCGGTTGGTGGCCCGGCCGGTCCAGACGTCGGGGTGGGGAGCGTGCTCGCCATGGCGGTGGTCCCTCATGGCTAAGAGGTTACTCACGTTTCCGCTCCGCGCGTACCGCACTGCGGAGGGTGACTGCGCCGACCGGACCACCGGCCGCCGGGCGGTCAGCCCGCGGGGGTGACCGCGCGCAGCAGTTTGCCTTCCTCGTACGCCAGGGCCGGTGCGGGCAGCGCGCCCTCGCGTCCGCTGAGCAGCACCGTGAGGCCGCCCTCGGCCGGGGCGCCGGGAGCGGGCCGGGCGCCGACACGGCGCAGCGCCTGGGCGGCGACCGCGCCGGCCGAGCCGTGCAGGACGACGGGCGGACGGCCGGGGCGCCGCACGGCGGCCCGGATGCGTTCGGCGACCAGCTCGTAATGGGTGCACCCCAGGACGACGGTCGTTACGTCCTCCGGGGTGAGCGCGGCGGCGGCCGCGACGGCGGCGTCGATCGCGGTTTCGTCCGCGTGCTCGACGGCTTCGGCGAGTCCCCAGCACGGCACCTCGGTGACCGGCACGCCGTCGGCGAACTCCTCGATCAGCCCGCGTTGGTAGGGGCTGCCCGTGGTGGCGGGCGTCGCCCAGATGGCGATCGGGCCGCCACCGGCCGCGGCCGGCTTGATCGCCGGCACGGTGCCGACGACCGGCAGCCCGGGCTCGTGCCGGGCGCGCAGGGCGGGCAGCGCGTGCACGCTGGCGGTGTTGCAGCCCACGATCAGGGCGTCCGGACGGTGGGCGGCGGCGGCCTCGGCGACGGCCAGGGCGCGTCCGGTGAGGTCCTCGGGGGTGCGCGGGCCCCAGGGCATGCCGTCGGGGTCGAGGGAGAGCACGAGATCGGCGTCCGGCCGCAGACGCCGTACCGCGGCGGTGGCCGCCAGCAGACCGATTCCGGAGTCCATGAGCGCGATCTTCACCCGGCCACGATAGTCGATGGGCCGCGCGGGGCCGGTCCGGTGGGGCAGACTGCGCATGTGATCGCCGTCGTCTGGTCCGCCGCCGTGTCGCTCGCCGCCTGGCTGTGGCTGCTGCTCCTGCAGGGCTTCTTCTGGCGCACCGACGTCAGGCTGCCGCCCCGCCGGGACCCCGACGCGTGGCCGACCGTGTGCGTCGTCGTGCCGGCCCGGGACGAGGCGGCGGTGCTGCCGGACAGCCTGCCCTCGCTGCTCGCCCAGGACTATCCGGGGCGGGCGGAGGTCTTCCTCGTCGACGACGGCAGCACGGACGGCACCGGGGACCTGGCGCGCGAGCTGGCCCGCGGCCGGGGCGGGCTGCCGCTGACCGTGTCCTCGCCCGGCGAGCCGCCCGCGGGCTGGACCGGCAAGCTGTGGGCGGTCCGGCACGGCATCGCGCTGGCACGCGCGCGTGAGCCCGAGTACCTGCTGCTGACGGACGCCGACATCGCCCACGCCCCGGACAGCCTGCGGACGCTGGTGGCGGCGGCCCGTACCGGCGGCTTCGACGCCGTCTCGCAGATGGCGCACCTGCGGGTCGCGAGCGTCTGGGAGCGGCTGGTCGTGCCGGCCTTCGTCTACTTCTTCGCGCAGCTCTACCCGTTCCGGTGGATCGCGCGGCGGGGGTCGCGGACGGCCGCGGCGGCGGGCGGCTGCGTGCTGCTGCGGGCCGAGACGGCCGAGCGGGCCCGGATCCCGGACGCCATCCGGCACGCGGTGATCGACGACGTGGCGCTCGCCCGGGCCGTCAAGCGCGGCGGCGGGCACATCTGGCTGGGGCTGGCCGACCGGGTGGACAGCGTGCGTCGGTATCCGCGCCTGGGCGACCTGTGGCGGATGGTCGCGCGCAGCGCGTACGCCCAGTTGCGGCACAACCCCCTGCTGCTCGCCGGCACGGTCCTCGGGCTGGCCCTGGTGTACCTGGTGCCGCCCGTCGCCCTGGTGGCGGGCGCGGTGGCCGGCAGCGCGGCGGGCGCGGTGCTCGGCGGGTCGGCCTGGCTGGTGATGGCGGGGACGTACCTGCCGATGCTGCGCTACTACCGGCAGCCGCTGTGGCTGGCGCCCTTGCTGCCGTTCACCGCGTTCCTGTACCTGCTGATGACGGTCGACTCGGCGGTGCGGCACTACCGGGGGCGGGGCGCGGCCTGGAAGGGCCGCACCTACGCGCGTCCGGACGCCGTGGCCGACGAGGTGTGAGGGCCGGGGCGGGTCACTTGCGGCCGGGGGTCCAGTTCATCCCCCAGCCGTACGCCTGGTCGACCGTCCGCTGGGGGCTGACCCCGCGCTGCGGCACCAGGTAGCGGGCCTCGCGCTGGACGACCAGGTCGCTGCCGGTGCTGGTGATCAGGGCGAGGGCGCAGACCGTCGAGGGGACCGTGCACTCGTCGAGCGAGAAGTCGATGGCGGCGCCGTACTGCGGTTGCAGGGTGACCGTGGCGTGCAGGTCGGCGAAGGAGCGCGCGCCCTCGTAGATGGTGACGAAGACCAGGATGCGGCGGAACGCCTGCTTGTGGTCGAGGTTGACGGTGAGGTTCTCGCCGGTCGACACGGCACCGGTGCGGTCGTCGCCGTCGAGGTGGATGTACGGGGGCTGGTGCAGCGCACCGAAGGCGTTGCCGAGCGCCTGGACGACTCCCTTGCTGCCGTCGGCCAGTTCGTACAGGGCGCACAGGTCCAGGTCGAGGTCGCTGTGCAGGGCCGTGGGGCGGCCCAGCTTGCGCGCCCAGCCGGAGAACTGCTTGCGCACCTCCCAGTTGAGGTTCACCCGCAGGGCGCCGGAGGTGCCGCCCTGCTTCGTCAGCGACACGGAGGGCGCCGCCTTGGTGAGCGTCACCTTGGTGAGCCGCACGGGCTGCGCGGGCGGAGCGGAGGCCGGGGCGGACGGGGCGGACGGGGTGCCGGTCGGCGTGCCGGGGGCGGAGGCCGGGGCCGGGGCGACGGGAGCGGGCGGGGCAACGGGAGCGGGGGCGGGCGCCGGGGCGGGGGGCGGTACCGCCGGGGCCCCCGCCGCCTGCGGCTCGTCCACCGTGATCCCGTAGTCCGTGGCCAGGCCCTCCAGCCCGCTGCTGTAGCCCTGCCCCACGGCACGGAACTTCCAGGCGCCCTGGCGGCGGTAGAACTCGCCGAGCACGAAGGCCGTCTCGACCGTCGCCCCCGGGTTGTCGAAGCGGGCCGCCACCGTCCCCCGGTCCGCGTCCCGGACCTCGATGTAGAGGCCGGGGACCTGCCCGAACGACCCGCCGTCGGCGGAGGCGGCGACGATGACGGTCTCGATCGCGGGCTCCACGCGCGCGAGGTCGACGAGCAGGGTGTCGGTGACCCGGCCGCCGGCGTCGCGCTTGCCCTCGTGCCGCACCGCCCCGGAGGAGTGCGCCGGCTGGTTGTAGAAAACGAAATCCGCGTCGGAGCGGACCTTTCCGTTCACCAGCAGCAGCGCCGAGGCGTCCGCGTCGGGGACACCGGGTCCGGAAGTCCACCCCAGTTCGACGCGCAGCGCCGTGGTCGGCACCGGGGTGTTGGCCCCTTTCGACATTGACATGTCCGCCCCCATCAGGTGTCGGCAGGCCGGGCCGGGTCCCGGCGGTCCGTCAATTCTGCCGCGCCCGGCCTGGTCCACCGCCCGTAACCCGCCCGGAACTTGGCCCTTACCAGAAAATCACAACTCTGGCATGCCCTTTTTCGTCAAGTTCGCTCGCATTGAGGGTCCAAGGTCACTGCCGACGCGGAAAACAACCCTCTTATCGGTCTCCCCAACCAGCACATCGTGGGCTTAACTTATGTGCCATGACCACCCCCCGCTCCACTTATGGCGGCGGCTACTACTCCGCCTCCTTCCCGGACACCCCGATCTACGACTCGCTCGTGGCCGAGCGGGGCACCCCGCAGATCGCCCCGATCCGGGTCCCCGCCGCCTACGACGCTCCGGGCGGCCACCTGCCCGCGCTCCCCTCGGCGCTGCCCGCCCTCCCGGCGGCCCCGGCCCAGCCCGCCTACGGCTACCCGCAGCAGGCGCCGCAGCCCGCCCCGCTGCAGCAGGCCCCCGCCCCGTACATCCCGCAGCAGGCGAGCGCGCCCCGCGGCTACCCCGGCCCCCAGCAGCCGCAGCAGCCGCGCCCGGCGGCGCCCGCCCCGGCGGGGTACGAGGCGATGCGCCCCGCGGCGCCCCGGCCCGCGCCGGCGCCGTACCAGGACCCGTACAACAACCAGCAGTACCGCGGCTACTGAGCCGCATCCCCGGCTGTCGGTGCCACCTGGCACGATGGGCGCATGGGGAACGAACGACTGCAGTCGATCCACATCCATCCGGTCAAGGCGTTCCGGGGTCCGGCACCCCAGGAGGCCGTCGTGGAGCCCTGGGGACTGGCCGGAGACCGCCGGTGGATGCTGGTCGACGACGGGGGGAAGGTCGTCACACAGCGCCAGCGGCCACGTCTGGCGCTGGCCGCCGCCGAGCCGCTGCCCGGCGGCGGCCTGCGGCTGTCCGCGCCCGGGGCCGAGCCGCTGACCGTGCCGGTCCCGCCGTCCGGGGGGACGGTCACGGTGGAGCTGTTCCGCGACAAGGTCGAGGTGGTGCCGGCCGAGGACCCGGCCGCGCACGCCTGGTGCAGCGCGCACGCCGGCGCGGACGTCCGTCTGGTGTACCTGGACGACCCCGCCACGCGCCGCCCGGTCGACCCGGCGTACGCGCTGCCCGGCGAGACGGTCTCCCTCGCGGACGGCTTCCCCCTGCTGCTCACCACCAGCGCCTCCCTCGACGCCCTCAACTCCCTGATCGCGCAAGGGGAGCACGCGGACGAGGGCCCGCTGCCCATGGACCGGTTCCGGCCGAACGTGGTCGTGTCGGGCACCGCGGCGTGGGCCGAGGACACCTGGTCGCGCGTCACCATCGGGGAGGTCGCCTTCCGGGTCGCCAAGCCGTGCGGGCGGTGCGTGGTCACCACCACCGACCAGGGCACCGCCGATCGCGGCCGGGAGCCCCTGCACACCCTCGGCCGGCACCGGCGCCGCGACGGCAGGCTGGTCTTCGGGCAGAACCTGGTGCCGCTTTCCCGCGGCACGATCCGCGTCGGCGATCCGTTCACCGTCGTGGAGTGATCTGCGTGGGGTGATCCGCGTGGGGTGATCCGCGTCGCCCCCGGCCGGGAACCCTCCCCGGGGGCCCGCGCGTTGGCATCGCGGGAGAAGTGCACGAGAGATCCGCGAGGGCGCGGGCGGGGTCCGTCCGGAGGTGATCTCGCTCTCTCTTCTGCGGACCCGCGCGTGCGCTGCTCCGACGGGGGTTATCACGGAGCGGGAAGGGGGTGCGGACGGTGCGGGCGATCGGGGGACTCTGGCGCTGGCGGCACAATCCGCTGCGCCGCACGACCGATCTGGCCGAGGCATGGGTGGCCCTGGTGGCCCTGGTGCTGATGGTGCTGGCCGCGCCCGTGGCCGGTGTGCTGGTGGGCGGCGCGGCCGGCGACGCCCTGGAGCGGTCCGTCCGCGACCAGCGCGTGACCCACCACCGGGTGACGGCCACCGTCGTCCGTGAACTGGACCGCTCCCCGCTGGACGCCGACCCGGAGAACGCCGCCGCGGGAGACCTGCGCAGCCGCGTCCTCGCCGACTGGACGGCCCCGGACGGGACCGGGCACCGCGGGCCGCTCCTGGCGGGCCTGGCCGCCCCGCACGCCGGGGACCGTTTCGCGATATGGACCGACGCGCACGGACGGCTGGTGGCCCGTCCGCTCGACACCGCGACCGCCACCACGCACGCCGTCCTCGCCGGGTTCGGCGCCACCCTGGCCGCCGCCGGGCTGACCGAGGGCGCCCGGCGGCTGATCGTCTGGCGCATGGTCCGGCGCCGGTACGCGCGGTGGGACCAGGCATGGGACCGGGCGGGCCCGGACTGGGGGCGGACCGGCACCGGCATCTGACCGGCTTCCGTCTCCGGTCAACCGGCACTCCGCACGCGCGCTACGGTGGAGCCGGCCGGCATCCGTTCCGGCACGACCCGCGCGTGGACGGGCCGCAGGGACATCCCGGCGGCGACCGGGCCAGCAGTACGACGAGGTGGGGGCAGAGCAACACCATGGCACAGGGCACGGTCCAGGTGACGCACACCGGCACGTCGCGGTGGCGGCGCCGCACGGGTGAGTACGCATCGCTCGCCGCCGCCCTGGAGGCCGCGGCGGACGGTGACGTGCTCACCATCGCCCCGGGTACCTACCGGGAGAATCTCGTCGTCCAGCGCGCGGTGACGCTCCGCGGGCCGGAGGGAGCCCACGGCTCGGTGCGGATCGCGCCGGCGGACGGGGTGCCGCTCACCGTGCGCGCCTCGGCCGTGGTCCAGGACCTGCACGTGGAGGGGCAGGACGCCGCCGCCCCGGCCGTGCTGGTCGAGGAGGGCACGCCCGAACTGCTGGACGTCCGGGTCGTCACCCGGTCCGCGGCCGGCATCGAGGTGCGCGGCGGCGCCCGGCCGACCGCGCGGCGGTGCACCGTCGACAACCCGGCGGGCGTCGGCATCGCCGTGGTCGACGGCGGCGGCGGGGTGTTCGAGGAGTGCGAGGTCGTCGCGGCCGGCCAGGCCGGTGTCGCGGTGCGCTCCGGCGGCCACCCCCGCCTGGAGCGCTGCCGGGTGCACCACGCGGCGGGCTCGGGGCTGACGGTGACCGGCGAGGGCTCCGCGCTGGAGGCCGTGGGCTGCGAGGTGTACGAGGTGCGGGGCAGCGGCGTCCAGGTGACCGCCCGGGCCACCGCCCACCTCACCGACTGCGATGTGCACCGCACCACCGCCGACGGCGTCACGCTCGACACCGACGCGGTGCTCACCCTCGCCGACTGCCGCATCCACGACATCCCGGAGAACGCGGTCGACCTGCGCTCCCGCTCGGTCCTGACGCTGACCCGCACCACCGTGCGGCAGTTCGGGCGCAACGGCCTGTCGGTGTGGGACCCGGGCACCCGGGTGGACGCCAACCAGTGCGAAATCTTCGACAGCACCGGCGACTACCCGGCCGTCTGGGTCAGCGACGGCGCCACCGCCGTCCTGGACTCCTGCCGGGTGCACGACGTGCCGGACGCCCTGTTCGTGCTGGACCGCGGCTCCCGCGCGGACGTCGTCGACAGCGACCTGACCCAGGTGCGCAACACGGCGGTGTCGGTGAGCGACGGCGCCACCGCCCAGCTCGACGACTGCCGGATCCGCGAGGCCGCGACCGGCGCCTGGTTCCGCGACCACGGCAGCGGCGGCACCCTGAACAACTGCACCGTGGACGGCACCCGTACCGGCGTGATCGTCACCAAGGGCGCCGACCCCACCATCGAGCGGTGCGTGATCGACTCCCCCGCCGAGGCCGGGGTGTACGTGTCGGCCGGGGGCCGGGGCAGCTTCCTGGGCTGCCGGGTGACGGGCAGCGGCGGCTACGGCTTCCACGTCATAGACAACTGCCGTACGACGCTGAAGAAGTGCCGCACCGAGCGGTGCGCCCGCGGCGGGTACGAGTTCGCGGACGGCGGGTCCGAGGCGGGCCCGGACGCCGGTCCCCTGGTGGAGGAGTGCACCAGCGACGAGAGCGCGAGCCTGCGCACGCCGCCCGTCCGGGAGACGGCCGTGGAGACGGTCGGCCGCTCCACCGGGCTGCTGGGCTCGATCCCCGGTCAGCGCAGCACCGAGCAGGAGCCCCTCGTCCCGGCCGCGCCGCCCGCCGGGCCGGCCCGCTCCTCCCAGGACGTGCTCGGCGAACTGGACGCCCTGGTGGGCCTGGACAGCGTCAAGCGCGAGGTGCGCGCCCTGATCGACATGATCGAGGTGGGCCGGCGCCGCCAGGAGGCGGGCCTGAAGGCGGCCTCGGTCAAGCGGCACCTGGTCTTCACCGGCTCCCCCGGCACCGGCAAGACCACGGTGGCCCGGCTGTACGGCGAGATCCTGGCCTCCCTCGGCGTCCTGGAGAACGGCCACCTGGTGGAGGTCTCCCGGGTCGACCTGGTCGGTGAGCACATCGGCTCGACGGCGATCCGCACCCAGGAGGCGTTCGAACGGGCGCGTGGCGGTGTGCTGTTCATCGACGAGGCGTACGCGCTCTCCCCCGAGGACGCGGGCCGGGACTTCGGCAAGGAGGCCATCGACACCCTGGTGAAGCTCATGGAGGACCACCGCGACGCGGTCGTGGTGATCGTCGCGGGCTACACGGCCGAGATGGAGCGGTTCCTGTCCGTCAACCCGGGCGTGGCCTCCCGTTTCTCACGGACCATCACCTTCGGCGACTACGGGCCCGAGGAGCTGCTGCGGATCGTGGAGCAGCAGGCCGAGGAGCACGAGTACCGGCTGGCGCCGGGCGCGTCCGAGGCGCTGCTGAAGTACTTCACGGCCCTGCCCAAGGGCCCGGCGTTCGGCAACGGCCGGACCGCGCGGCAGACCTTCGAGGCGATGGTGGAGCGGCACGCCAGCCGGGTCGCGCAGGTCGCCGACCCCAGCACCGACGACCTGACCCTGCTCTACGCGGAGGACCTGCCCGCGCAGCCCTGATGCCCGCCGTCGGCGGCCGGTACCGTGCCCGGCCCGTCGCCGCCGGGGCGGGGCGCGGGCAGCCCGGGGCGCAGCCGGGCCAGCAGCCGCTCGCGCTCCTCGGCGAACGCCGGGTCGGCCTGGTAGTCGGAGTGCCCGAGGATCGGCGAGGGCAGCGGATGCAGTGCGGTGCGGCCGTAGGCGAGGGGGTCCTTCAGGGGCGCCCGGTCGACGGCGGGGCCGCACTCGCCGGGCAGCCGCACCGGGCCGCCGATGGGGTCGGTGAGCCGGTACAGGTTGCGCCAGCAGTCGACCTCCTGGTGCAGCGAGGCGAGGGCGGCGGGCCCGAAGTAGGCCGGGAACCAGCGGCCGTACAGGCGTTCCAGCGGGGAGCCGTAGGTGAGCAGGGCGACGCGGGCCCGGTCGGACGGTGCGAGCTGCCAGGCCGCCGAGGCAGCGAGGACGCTGCCCTGGGAGTGGCCGGAGATGACCAGCCGCCCGCCGGTGGCGCGGGTCCAGGTGGCCATCCGCCAGGTCAGGTCGGGCACCGCGCGCTCGGCGTAGCAGGGCGGCGCGAAGGGGTGGGCGGCGCGCGGCCAGAAGGTGCCGACGTCCCACAGGATGCCGATGGTGCGCCGCGCGGAGGCGTCCTTGTAGGCGCGGCGGCCGAAGGTGACGAACAGTATGAACCCGAGGCCGATCAGCCAGGAGCCCAGCGCCTGCGCGGTCTGCGCGCCACCGTGCACCAGGGGGTACGTCCCCTCGGCGGCGTGCGCCGGGGTGCGGCCGGTGGCCAACGCGCCGGCCAGGGCGCCGGCGCCCAGCACGAAGGTGGCGGCGGAGACGACGGCGATCAGCAGCGGGGCGCGGTCGGTGAGGCCGGCCATCGCGCGGACGGTCGCGATCCGGCGGGTGCGTGCCGGGTCGCCGGGCCCTTCGGGGTGGTCGGCGGCCACGGCGGCGCGTTCGGCGCGGGCGGTGCGCCAGGTGGCGCGGGCGAGCAGCGCGCACAGCGCGAGGACGACCAGGAGGAGCGGCGGGATCACCGACGCCTGCCAGGTCAGCAGGACCGGGGGCCCGGCGAGGGAGGTGCCGGTGCCGTCCAGCCAGTCCGACACGCGCTGGGCGACGCCGCCGGACATGACGCCGCCCAGGGCGCAGGCCAGCATGGCGACGGCGGGCCCGCCCAGGCCCCGCATGGCGGTGCGCGGGTCGGAGCCGGTGCGGTGCAGCAGGTGGGCGACGACGGCGAGGGCGATGACGAGGGCGCCCTGCACCAGGGCGAGGGCGCCGAAGGCGTGCTCGACCGGCAGCCGCCCGGCGGAGGCCCACCCCGGGCGGGCCCAGCCCGCGTACGGCAGCGCGAGCAGCAGCAGGGCCAGGGCGGCGAGCGGGAGCCGGCGTACGAGCCTGCGGTCGAGCCGGCGGTCCAGGCGCCGTTCGCCGCGGCCCCGGCGGCAGACGACGGTCACCACGGCCACGCCGCAGACGGCCAGCGCCGCTTCCAGCAGCCAACCGAGGGCGTCCAGGAGGGCGGGGCCGCCGGGCCGGTGGTCGAAGCGGGCCGCCGGCGCGGCGACGGCGACGGCTACGGTGAGCAGCCCGGCGGCGGTGTGCGCGGCGCGCAGCCGGGCCACCAGGCGGCGCCCGTACCAGAATCCGGGCCGGCCGAGCGCGGTGCGGCCGCTCGCCTCGTCGGGCTCCGGGTCGTGTTCCAGGGGCCGCTGGGACTCGTACGCGCGCCAGGTGCGCAGGGAGAGGTACCAGAGCAGGCCGACGAGGGCGGCGGGCACCGCGGCGGCGAGGGCGAGGCGCCGCCCGGGCAGGCTCCACCATCCGGCGTCGGGCCCGGCCGGCGCGAGGAAGCCCAGCCAGGAGTGGCGGTCGGCGCACGCGCGCGTGCCCGCGCACTGCCAGGCGGCGAGGTCGAGGGCGACCTCGCAGGCGGCGGCGGTCAGCAGCACCGTCAGGGTCAGCCCGCAGAGCCGGACCAGCAGCCCGTACAGCCGCGCCGGGCGGCGGCCCTCGGCGGCGGGCCGCATCCAGTGGGCGAGGTTGGCCACCATGAACGGCAGGAGCAGCAGCCACAGGGCGCGGGTGCCGTTGCCGGAGGTGAGGTTGCACCAGACGTACGCCTCCGGCACCGGCTTGTCCCGGTAGTCCGCGGGGCGGGACTCGGCGTCGGCGTCCTCGGTGCGCCGGAAGACGGCCGCGATGTCGTCGCCGGTGACCCGGACCGTGCGCGGGTCGTCGAGCATCTCCCCCGGTGTGGCGCCGCCCACTCCGTGCACCAGGAGTTCCAGGGCGGTGCCGGTGCTGTCGGGCCGTGGGCCGGGGTCGTGCCGGGTGTCCGTGTCCCCCGTGGCCTGTGCGTGCGCCTGTTCCACTGTCTCGCCCATCCCCCGTGACGCGCCGTCGGCTGTGTGCTGCGGGCACCAGGATGGCGGTTCTGCGCACGGCGTACACCCGCTCGCACGGAATCTCCCCGAACCGTGTGACGGGCGGGGGGCGCGGGGGTGACCGGTGCGTGACGCGAAGGCGGTGGCGCGGTGCGCGACGGGGCGTGCGAGGATGAGACGTCGGCGCACCGGAGCGGGCGAACGCCCTCGTGGCAGCGGGTGTGCCGGGCGTGTCGGGCGGTTTTGCGGCGAAAGGACCGGAGCGTACGTGAGCGAGAATCAGAACCTCCTCGCGGAGCAGCGGCGGGCCCTGATCCTCGACGAGGTGCGGCGCCGGGGCGGTGTCCGGGTCAACGAGCTGACCCGCAAGCTCGGCGTGTCGGACATGACGGTCCGCCGCGACCTCGACGCGCTGGCCCGGCAGGGCGTGCTGGAGAAGGTGCACGGCGGCGCGGTGCCGGTGGTCGAGGCCAGTACGCACGAGCCGGGGTTCGAGGCCAAGTCGGGCCTGGAGCCGACCGCCAAGGAGGAGATCGCGCGGGCCGCGGCCGAACTGGTCGCGCCGGGCGCGGCGATCGCGCTGTCGGGCGGCACGACGACGTACGCGCTGGCGCACCGGCTGGTCGAGGTGCCGGATCTGACGGTGGTGACCAACTCGGTGCGGGTGGCCGATGTGTTCCACGCGGCGCAGCGCAGCGCGGGGGTGCGGCCGGGCACGGCGACGGTGGTGCTGACCGGCGGGGTGCGCACCCCGTCCGACTCGCTGGTGGGGCCGGTGGCCGACCAGGCGATCGCGGCGCTCCACTTCGACGTGCTGTTCCTGGGCGTGCACGGCATCTCGGCGGAGGCCGGGCTGTCCACGCCGAACCTCGCGGAGGCCGAGACCAACCGGCGGCTGGTGCAGTCGGCGCGGCGGGTCGTGGTGATCGCGGACCACACCAAGTGGGGTGTGGTGGGCCTGAGTTCGTTCGCGTCCCTCGATCAGGTGGACACCCTGGTGACGGATGCGGGGCTGCCCGAGGAGGCACGCGCGGAGGTCGCGGAGCATCTGCGGGTGGTGGTGGCGGGGGAGGCGGAGGAGACCGGCCGAACCGCCGCGGCGGGCGGGCCGGACGAGACCGGCTGAGCCGGATCCGCCGGCGCCAGCCGCTTCCGCCGCCGCCCACCGCCCCCGTCGGCGCCCGCCGCGCCGGACTTCCGTGCCGCCGCGCCGGACCGCCATGTCGCCGTGTCGGACCGCCGTCCGCCGGGTGTCAGCCGAGTCCTTCCGGCCACTCGCCCGTGCGCAGCAGATGGTCCACGGCGGCCGTGTACGGCGTGATGTCCAGGCCCTGGCCGGCGAGCCAGGTGTCGGAGTAGTACTTGTCGAGGTAGCGGTCGCCCGGGTCGCAGAGCAGGGTGACGACGCTGCCCCGGCGCCCCTCGGCCACCATCTCGGCGACGATCTTCAGCGCGCTCCACAGCCCGGTCCCCGTGGAGCCGCCCGCCCGGCGGCCGATGGCCCGCTCCAGGGCGCGTACGGCGGCGACGCTCGCGGCGTCCGGCACCTTCATCATCCGGTCGATGGCGCCCGGCACGAAGCTGGGTTCCATCCGGGGCCGGCCGATGCCCTCGATGCGGGAGCCGCCCTCGCAGGTGACGTCCGGATCGCCGGTGGTCCAGCCGTGGAAGAAGCACGAGTTCTCGGGGTCGGCGACGCAGACGCGGGTGTCGTACTGCATGTAGTGGATGTAACGGGCGAGCGTCGCCGAGGTGCCGCCGGTGCCGGCCGTGGCGACGATCCACGCCGGTTCGGGGAACCGCTCCAGTTGCAACTGGCGGAAGATCGACTCGGCGATGTTGTTGTTGCCGCGCCAGTCCGTGGCGCGTTCGGCGTAGGTGAACTGGTCCATGTAGTGGCCGTCGGTCTCGGCCGCGAGGCGGGCGGACTCCTCGTACATCTTCCGGGAGTCGTCCACGAAGTGGCACCGCCCGCCGTGGAATTCGATCAGGCGGATCTTCTCGGCGCTGGTCGTGCGCGGCATCACGGCGATGAAGGGCACACCGATCAGCTTGGCGAAGTACGCCTCGGACACGGCCGTCGAACCGCTGGACGCCTCGATGACCGGACGGCCCGGCCGGATCCAGCCGTTGCACAGTCCGTAGAGGAACAGGGAGCGGGCGAGGCGGTGTTTGAGGCTGCCGGTCGGGTGGGTCGACTCGTCCTTCAGATACAGGTCGATGCCCCACGGCTCGGGGAGCGGGAAGCGCAGCAGGTGCGTGTCGGCCGAGCGGTTGGCGTCGGCCTGGACCTTGCGGACGGCTTCTTTCAGCCACGCCCGGTAGGCGGCGTCGCTGCGGTCGACGTCGAGGGTGAGGCCGGTCGAAAGGGGCTGGGGGGTGCTCACGGCGGGGCTCCTTCGCTCTGCGCGCCGACGGCGCGTCGCGCGACCGGCACCTCCGATCATAAGCACCTGGCGCACGCTTCTCACCTGCATAAACACTTCTTTGGGTGGCTCAAAGGGAAGGCCCTGCGACGGGGTACAAGGGCGCATCGGGGGGCGCATTCGCGCGAGGTCCCCGGGCTCGGTGGAAGGCCCCCGCGCGTACTGGTGCCGGGCGGCGGGGGCGGGCAGACTGCACAGCGGATGGGACCAAGTCCCGCCACGGAGGCATCCACGGACAGCACGACACGAGCCGGTACCGGCCCCCCTGAGCCCGGTCCGGCACACCGACGCGCGAGGGGACGGCGGCGCATGGCGGACCCGGAGTTCACCGCCCGAGGGGTACGCGGGGACGAGCGGCTGCGCTCACCGACCCGGGCGGGACAGGTCCGGATCGGCGATGGCGGGGGCGACGTGCCGGGCGGTCACGGCAACCGGGTCGACTCGCCGGGCGGTCACGGCGGCGGGACCGCCCTCCCGGGCGATCACGGCGCCGGGGCCGAGAGCGCCCCGGCGCGGGCGGCGCGGGCAGTGCGGCGCCGGTCCGCCGCCGGGGGCCGGATACCGGCGTGCCCCGGCGGTGAGCGGCACGTCCCGTCCTCCGACGGCTGAGATGTCCGTGAGTTGCGGCACCTCACCCCGTGCGCCACGCTGGTCTCACGTCACTCTGGGTTTACCGGCGACAACGCTGCGAACCAGCCCGCCGGCCAGGACAGCGGGCGGTGGTGTGACACGAGCGCCTGCTGGATCCGTACTCCGTGTTCTTCCGGACCTCTATGTCGGGGAGTCGCAGCCGTGATCAGTCACCCAAGCAGGCACTGCGCGGTGGAGCTGCAAGCCCTGCCGTCGCGGATCGGCCAGGTCCGCAGAATCGTCTCTGCGCAGTTGCGTTACTGGCATCTGGATCCTCTGATCGACCGGGCGGTGCTCGGTGTGACGGAGTTGCTCACCAACGTCCACCTCCACGCGCGTCCCGACAAGACGTGCACCGTGCGGATCGAGCTGCTGCCCGACCGGGTCACGGTCTCGGTGCGCGACCACGATCCGCGTCTTCCCGTGGTGGACGACGCCGATCCGCTCGCGACCCGTGGGCGCGGCCTGTCCATGGTGGCCGCGATGAGCGAGAGCTGGGGGGCCCGGCCGGACGGCGAGTCCGGCAAGGTCGTCTGGTTCACGCTCTCCACCCCTGCGCACCTGCCGTCGCGCTCCGCGCGTCCGCCGCGGCGGGTGGTGGAGGAGGTGCCCGCCGACGCGTTCGCCCCGGCCGGCCGCGGGGCGGACCCGCGCGGGGCGCGACCCGCTCCCGCCCGCTCGGCCGTTGCCGGTTGACCGGGCGGTGACCCCTTCCCCGTCCACGGGGTACGGGGCCGCCGGCCCGGGCCGGCGGCCCCGGCCGACGCGGGGCCGCCCCTGGCCGCCGTACGGCCGAACTGCTCGCCGGCGGGCGCGGAGAGCGGGTCGAGGGTGCCGCCGGAGAGGGGCCCAGGCCGTCGTACGACAGCGGTGGCGCGGCCGGGGCGGTTCAGCCGAGGACCGCGAGGGGGTCGTCGAGGACCGGCTGCCAGGCCAGTTCGGCGGCGCCGACCAGGCTGTTGTGGTCCAGGGTGCAGGCGAGGATGGGCACGCTGCCGCTCTGGCCCCACAGGCTGCGGTCGGCGACCACCGCGCGGAGCCGCTCCGGGTCGGCGTCCAGCAGGGTGCGGTGCAGTCCGCCGAGGATGATGCGGTCCGGGTTGAGGATGTTGACCAGCCCGGCGAGACCGAGGCCGAGCCGGTCGATGAGGGCCTCGGTGGCGGCGCGCACGGCCGGGTCGGCGTAGTGGCCGCGGATCAGGTCGATGGACTGCTGGAGCAGGGAGACCTCGGGGCCCGGCTCGCGTCCGGCGGCGGTGAGGAAGGCCAGCGGGTCGGTCTCCACGTCCAGACAGCCCCGGCTGCCGCAGTGGCAGGGGCGGCCGTCGGGGTTGACGGTGAGGTGGCCGACCTCCAGGGCGAGGCCGGAACTGCCCGAGTGCAGACGGCCGTCGAGGACCAGGGCGCCGCCGACGCCCCGGTGGCCGGTGGCCACGCACAGCAGGTCGCGGGCGCCGCGCCCGGCGCCGTGCCGGTGTTCGGCGAGCGCGGCCAGGTTGACGTCGTTGGCGGCGAAGGCGGGGCCGTCGAGGCCGGCGGCGCGCACCTGCTCGGCGAAGATCTGCCGGACGGGGGCGCCGACCGGCCAGGCCAGGTGCAGCGGGTTCAGCGCCAGGCCCTCCGGTTCGGCGACCGCCGAGGGCACGGCGAGTCCGGCGCCGACACAGCGCCGTCCGGTGCGGCGCAGCAGGTCGGCGCCCGCCTCGACGACCGAGGCGAGGACCTTGGCCGGGTCGGCGTCGACGATCTCGCAGCCGGGGGTGGTGGCGACGATCCGGCCGCCGAGTCCGACCAGGGCCGCGCGGTAGCCGTCGGCGTGCACCTGGGCGGCGAGGGCGACGGGGCCGTCCTCGGCGAGCTGGAGCCGGTGCGAGGGGCGGCCCTGGGAACCGGCGGCGGCGCCGGGCCGGGCGTCGACCCGGATCAGGCCGAGCGCCTCCAGTTCGGCGGCGACCGCGCCGGCCGTCGCCCGGGTCACACCGAGTTCGGCGGTGAGGACGGCGCGGGTGGGGGCGCGTCCGGTGTGCACCAGCTCCAGGGCGGGCCCGAGAGCACCGCGTCCCCGGTCCAGCTTCGTCCTGGAGGTGCCCGTGTCCCCCGCCCTCCGTGGGTCCGCCTTGCCGCTCATGGAGGTGAGTCTCCCATGGTCGCGGGGGCGGCGGGTCTACCGGCCGCTGACCCGCAGCGTGATGTTGAGCCGCCCGGTGAGCCCCAACTCCCCCGGCGCGGTGCCCGGGTGCACCCGGGGTACGCCGTGGTACGCGAACCGGGCGGGCCCGCCGAACACGAACAGGTCGCCGCTGCGCAGCTCGACGTCGGTCCAGGGGCGGGTCCGGGTCTCGGTGTTGCCGAACCGGAAGACGCAGGTGTCGCCGAGGCTCAGTGAGACCACGGGGGCGTCCGCGTCCTCGTCGCTGTCGCGGTGCATGCCCATGCGGGCGCCGGGGCCGTAGAAGTTGATCAGCGCGATGTCGTACGCCGCCGGGGCCGGCCCGCCCAGCGCGTCGGCGACCGCGCGGCGGGCCAGGTCGCCGAGCCGGGCGGGGAACGGCTTGACCGGGGCGCCGTCGCCGTCGACGGCGGTGCGGGAGTAGGCGTACGGGTACTCGTGCCGGCCGGGGCAGTCCGGGTTGTCCCGTACGGCTCGCCCGCAGGCGGGGCACTTCGGCACGACCCCCCAGTGCCGGCCGAGGCAGACCTGCCGGGCGGTCATCGTGCCGCCGCCGGGGGTGCGCACGGTCCGCAGTCCCGCAGGCGGGCGCGCCCACTGCCGGCAGGCGTCGAGCAGCTCGCGCTGCTCCGCGGGGTCCAGCCAGTCGGGGACGTGGACGGCACCGGGTGCGACGGTGGTACGGGCCCTGGGGAACAGCTCGGCGTCCATGCCCGCCATCCTGCCCGACCGGGCCCGACCTGCGGCTCGGCTAGCCTGGACGCACGATGGACGACCGTATGACGACTGAGTGGGGCGCGCCGCTGCTGGCCCGGTTCCCCGCGGACCCGCGCGATCCGCTGCGCGCCTGGGACGCCTCCGACGAGTATCTGCTCGGGCACCTCGCGGAGCGGGAGGTCCCGCTGTCCGGCACGGTCGTGGTCCTGGGCGACCGCTGGGGCGCGCTGGTCACGGCGCTGGCGGAGCACCGGCCGACCCAGATCACCGACTCCCACCTCGCCCAGGAGGCGACCCGCGCCAACCTCGCCCGCAACGGCGTGGCGCCGGACGCGGTGCACCTGCTGACCACGCAGGACCCGCCGCCCGCGCGGATCGACGTGCTGCTGGTGCGGGTGCCCAAGAGCCTGGCGCTGCTGGAGGACCAGTTGCTGAGGCTGGCGCCCGCCGTGCACGAGGGCACGGTGGTGGTCGGCACCGGCATGGTGAAGGAGATCCACACCTCGACGCTGGAGCTGTTCGAGCGGGTCCTCGGGCCGACCCGGACCTCGCTGGCCCGGAAGAAGGCCCGGCTGATCTTCTGCACACCGGACCCCGCGCGGGAGCGGCCCGCCGGCCGCTGGCCGCTGACCTACCGGCTGCCCGAGGACGCCGGTCCGGTGGCCGGGCGGACCGTCGTGAACCACGCGGGCGTCTTCTGCGCCGACCGGCTGGACATCGGCACCCGGTTCTTCCTGAAGCACCTGCCCGGCCCGGGGGCCCGGCGGGTGGTGGACCTCGGCTGCGGCAACGGTGTGGTCGGTACGGCGGTGGCGCTGGCCGATCCGGACGCCGAGGTGCTGTTCACCGACGAGTCGTTCCAGGCGGTGGCCTCGGCGGAGGCGACGTACCGGGCCAACGGGGCGCCGGGGCGGGCGGAGTTCCGGGTCGGCGACGGGCTGGTCGGGGTGCCGGACGGCAGTGTGGACCTGGTGCTGAACAACCCGCCGTTCCACTCCCACCAGGCGACCACCGACGCCACGGCGTGGCGGATGTTCACCGGGGCGCGGCGGGCACTCGCGCCGGGCGGTGAGCTGTGGGTGGTCGGCAACCGGCACCTCGGCTACCACGTCAAGCTGCGGCGCCTGTTCGGCAACTGCCGGCTGGTGGCGAGCGACCCGAAGTTCGTGGTGCTGAGGGCGGTCAGGAAGTAGCCCACCGTCAGGACGCGGTCCCGCCGGACAGGACGCGGTCCCGCCGGTCAGGACGCGGTCCCGCCGATCACCCGCAGCAGGTCCGTGACCGTCCGGGTCATCGCCCGGCGGCCCGCGGCGAGGTACGCGCGGGAGTCGACCGCGTCGGGGTGGGCGGCGAGGAAGTCCCGGATGGCGCCGGTCATGGCGGTGTTGAGCGCGGTACCGACGTTGACCTTGGCGATGCCGCCGGCGATCGCCGCGGTGAGTTCCGCGTCGGGGACGCCGGAGGAGCCGTGCAGCACCAGCGGCACGTCGAGGGCGGCCGACAGCTTCTTGATGAGGCCCTGGTCGAGGGCGGCGGTACGGGTGGTCATGGCGTGCGTGCTGCCGACGGCGACGGCCAGGGCGTCCACTCCGGTGTCGGCGACGAAGGCGCGGGCCTCGGCGGGGTCGGTGCGGGCGCCGGACGCGTGGGCGTCCAGCGGCGGCTCGCCGTGTTTGCCGCCGACCTCGCCCAGCTCGGCCTCGATCCACAGCCCCTGGGCGTGCGCCCAGTCGGCGGCGGCGCGGGTGGCGGCGAGGTTGTCGGCGTAGGGCAGCCGGGAGGCGTCGTACATGACGGAGCTGAACCCGGCGTCTGGGGCCCGGCGGAGCAGGGCGTCGCTGACCACGTGGTCCAGGTGGAGGGCGACGGGCACGGCGGCGCGTTCGGCGGCGGCGACGGCGGCGCGGGCGAGCGGGCGGAGCTGTCCCTGGCGGTACTTCACCGCGTTCTCGCTGACCTGGAGGACGACGGGGGCCGCTGCCGCCTCGGCGCCGGTGACGACGGCCTCGACGTGCTCCAGGGTGACGACGTTGAAGGCGGCGACCGCGGTGCCCGCGGCGGCGGCCCGGGTGACCAGGTCACCGGTGGTGGCGAGGGGCACGCTCGTCCTTTCCCGGGCGTCAGGGGGCGAGGATCACCGAGCGGGTGAGGTGGCGGGGCCGGTCCGGGTCGAGGCCCCGGGCGGCGGCGACGGCGACGGCGAGCCGCTGGGCGCGGACCAGTTCGGCGAGCGGGTCGAGTCCGCCCGCGATCCACAGCCCGCCCGTCCTGCCGACCTGTTCGGCCAGTCCCTTCGGCGGTGCGCCGAACATCCAGGTCACGGTGGTGCGGGTGGTGACGCTGACGGGACCGTGCCGGTACTCCATCGCCGGGTAGGACTCGGCCCAGGACAGGGACGCCTCGCGCATCTTCAGCGCGGCCTCGTCGGCCAGCCCGACCGTCCAGCCCCGGCCGAGGAAGGTGAACTGGGTGCGGTCGGCGAGCCGTTCGGGCAGGTCGTCGGCGAGCGCGGTGCGGGCGTCGGCGACGGCCGCGTCGGTGTGCCGGCCGGCGTGGGCGCGCAGCAGGGTGAGCGCGGTGGTGGCGAACCGGGTCTGCACGACGGCGCGTTCGTCGGCGTAGTCCAGCACGATCACCTCGTCGGCGGCGTCCGTCACGGGGCTGTCCGGGTCGGCGGAGATCGCGGTGGTGCGGGTGCGGCCCCGCACCCGGCCGAGCAGGTCCAGTACTTCGGTGGTGGTGCCGGAGCGGGTGAGGGCGACCACCCGGTCGTAGGCGCGCCGGTAGGGGAACTCGGAGGCGGGGAAGGCGTCCGTCTCGCCGTGACCGGCGTCCTCGCGCAGCGCGGCGGCCGACCGGGCCATGAAGTACGAGGTGCCGCAGCCGACGATCGCCACCCGCTCCCCCGGCCGCGGCAACGCGCCGCCGTACCGTTCCGCCTCCGCCGCGGCCCGTGCCCAGCACTCCGGCTGGCCGCGCAGTTCGTCCTCGACATGCGTCATGGGCGCACCCTCCCCAGCGGTGACTGTTCTTGCAAGGTACCGCGCGCTTTCGAGCACGAACAAGCATCTTGCGGGGGGAAGTACGTGGGTTAGGGTCGCCGCAGGACCGAGACGACGGAGGGCGCATGTCGCGCGACGCCCGCTGGAAGGCGCTGCTGGAGCTGCTCGTGGACCGCGGCAGGCTGGAGGTCGAGGAGGCGGCGGCCGAGCTGGGGGTGTCGGCCGCGACGATCCGCCGGGACTTCGACGGGCTCGCCGAGCAGCAGATGCTGGTGCGCACGCGCGGCGGCGCGGTCGTCCACGGGGTCTCCTACGAACTGCCGCTCCGGTACAAGACGGCGCGGCGGGCCACCGAGAAGCAGCGCGTCGCGCGGGCGGTGGCCGCTCTGGTGGCGCCCGGCGAGGCGGTGGGGCTGACCGGCGGCACGACCACCACGGAGGTGGCCCGGGCGCTGGCCGTGCGCGCCGATCTGGCCTCCGGTACGCCCGCGCTGACCGTGGTCACCAACGCGCTGAACATCGCCAACGAGCTGGCGGTCCGCCCCCAGTTCAAGATCGTGCTGACCGGCGGGGTGGCCCGGCCGCAGTCCTATGAGCTGGTCGGGCCGCTCGCGGACGGGGTGCTGGGTCAGATCACGCTCGATGTGGCGGTGCTGGGCGTGGTGGGCCTCGACGCCACGCACGGGGCCGCGGCCCACGACGAGGCGGAGGCCGCGGTCAACCGGCTGCTGTGCGAGCGGGCCGAGCGGGTGGTGGTGGCCGCGGACTCCACCAAGCTGGGCCGCCGCGCGTTCGCCCGGATCTGCCCGGCCGGGGCGGTGGACACGCTGGTGACGGACACGGCGGCGGACCCGGAGGAGGTACGGCGGCTGGAGGAGGCCGGGGTCAGGGTGGTCACCGTCTGATCCAGGCTCGTGGTGGTCACCGTCTGATCCAGGCTCGTGGTGGTCACCGTCCGAGGCGCTCGCCCCGGCCCGGTGTCAGTGTCCGTGGCCGCCCCCGGCCTCCTCGGTGTGCGCCGGGGACTGCGCGCCGGTGCGGACGGTGAACGCCGCGGTGCGGACCTTGCCCTCGTGCCGGAAGTCCAGGAAGAGGCGGTACGTGCCGGCGCTGGGCGCGGTGGCGGTGAAGGAGACGGCCGGGCCGGGCTTCGTGGTGCCGTCGCCGGGCTCGCCGTTCGGGTGGACGTGCAGGTAGGCGAGGTCGCCGGAGCGCAGGGCGACGAGGTGGCCGTAGGCGCCGAGGTAGGGCTGGAGGTCGGCCACGGGCTTGCCGTCGCGGTGCACCGTCAGCCGCAGTTCGCTCGCCCGGCCCGGGCGCAGGGTGCCGGTCAGCTCGACCTGGTAGCCGTCGACCTCGGCGGTGGCGCGGGGGGCCGGCAGCGGCTGGGCCCGGTACGGACCCGAGGCGGCGAGGTCCGCGCCGAGCGTGAGGTTCTCGGCGCCCTCGGCCGCCGGGGTGAAGTCGGCGAAGACGCGGTAGCCGCCCGCGCGGGGCAGGTCGACGGGGCTGCGCCAGGTGCCGTCGGCGCCGAGCACCGGGTGCAGGTGGCGGTAGGTGACCAGGTCGCGTGAGGCGACGATGAGGTGCAGGTCCTTGTCGTGCTCGCGCCGGTACGCGGTGACGGCGCGGCCGCGGTCGTCGCGGATGGTGAAGCGCAGTTCGGTGCGCTCGCCGGCCCGGACGCGCGGGGTGGCCAGGTCCAGGGTGTAGCCGTTCTCGGAGACCTGGAGTCCGCCGGCCGGGGCGGTGTCCGCGCCCTGGTGCCCGGCGTGTCCGTCGCCGCCCTCCGGGGCCGGGGAGGGGCCGCCGTGCGTGCCGTGGGCGGCGGGGGCGCTGTCCTCGACGACCGGGCCGAGGCCCTGGCCGACACCGTAGGCGGTGCCGAACGTCGCAGCCAGCGCGGCGGTGAAGGCGGTGATCCTCAGTGCGGTGTTCATGGCGGTCGTCTCCTCGGGTGCGGGGCCGGCGGTTCGGCGCCGGGGTCCTCCATGCAGCTCACCATACCCCTAGGGGGTATCAAGTCAAGCGACTCGACGCCTTGCTTCCCGTACCCCCTGGGGGTATACATGACTTCGGCCCACCGCCTATACCCCTACCGGGTAGGGGCAAGAGACTATCGCCATCCCACTCGACCGGAGGACCCATGTCTTCGTCCTGCTGCTCCCCCGACGGCCACTGCTCGACCGGCACCGCCACCGCCACCGCCGTCGGCGTCTCCACCACGTACGCCGTCTCCGGGATGACCTGCGGCCACTGCCGCGACACGCTCACCAAGGCCATCGGCGGCCTGGACGGTGTCACGGGCGTCGCGGTCGACCTGGAGGCCGGGCGGGTCACCGTCACCGGCACCCGTGAGCCGGACGACGCGCTGATCGCCGAGGTCGTCGACGAGGCCGGTTACGAGCTGACCGGTCGCGTCTGAGCCACCCGCACGCCCCCGTCCGGCCGGGGCCCGAGCCCCGGGCCCCGGCCGGCCACCTCCTCCCAGGAGCACCCATGACCACCCGTACGACCGGCACCACGGCAGAGGTAGAGCTGGCCATCGGCGGCATGACCTGCGCCTCGTGCGCGGCACGCGTCGAGAAGAAGCTCAACCGGATGGACGGCGTCACCGCCACCGTCAACTACGCGACCGAGAAGGCCAAGGTCAGCTACGCCGGTGACATCTCGGTGCGCGACCTGATCGCCACCGTCGAGGCCACCGGGTACACCGCGCGGGAACCCGAGCCGCCCGCCCGGAAGGACGCCGGGACACCGGAGGCCGACCCGGACGACGCCCTGCGCCCGCTGCGGCAGCGGCTGGTCACCGCCGTGACGCTGGCCGTGCCGGTGATCGCGATGGCCATGGTGCCCGCCCTCCAGTTCGAGTACTGGCAGTGGCTGTCCCTGACCCTGGCGGCGCCCGTGGTGACGTACGCCGCCTGGCCCTTCCACCGGGCCGCCGCCACCAACGCCCGGCACGGCGCGGCGACCATGGACACGCTGATCTCGGTCGGCACCTCGGCGGCCTTCCTGTGGTCGCTGTGGGCCCTGTTCCTCGGCACCGCCGGGAGGCCGGGCATGACCCACCCCTTCGAGCTGACCATCGCCCGCGCGGACGGCGCCGGGAACATCTACCTGGAGGCCGCCGCCGGGGTGACCGCGTTCATCCTGGCCGGGCGGTACTTCGAGGCCCGCTCCAAGCGGAAGGCCGGCGCCGCCCTGAAGGCGCTGCTGGAACTGGGCGCCAAGGACGTCACCGTGCTGCGCGACGGCCGGGAGGAGCGCGTCCCGGCCGGCGACCTGAAGGCGGGCGACCGCTTCCTGGTGCGTCCCGGCGAGAAGATCGCCACCGACGGCACCGTGGTCGAGGGCACCTCCGCCGTGGACGCCTCGATGCTCACCGGCGAGTCGGTGCCGGTGGAGGTGTCCGTGGGCGACACGGTCACCGGTGCCACCGTCAACGTCGGCGGCCGGCTGGTGGTCGAGGCCACCCGGGTCGGCGCCGACACCCAGCTCGCCCGGATGGCGAGGCTGGTGGAGGACGCGCAGAACGGCAAGGCCGCCGCCCAGCGGCTCGCCGACCGGATCTCCGGGGTGTTCGTGCCGGTCGTGATCGCTCTGGCGCTGGCCACCCTCGGCTTCTGGCTGGGCAACGGCGCGGGGCTGACGGCCGCGTTCACCGCCGCCGTCGCGGTGCTGATCATCGCCTGCCCGTGCGCCCTGGGCCTGGCCACGCCGACCGCGCTGATGGTGGGCACCGGGCGCGGCGCCCAGCTCGGCATCCTCATCAAGGGCCCCGAGGTGCTGGAGTCCACCCGGCGGGTGGACACCGTCGTCCTGGACAAGACCGGCACCGTCACCACCGGCCGGATGACCCTGCTCGCCGTGCACCCCGCCGAGGGCGTGACGGAGGACGAGGTGCTGCGGCTGGCCGGAGCGCTGGAGCACGCCTCGGAGCACCCGGTGGCCCGGGCCGTCGCCGACGGGGCGCGGTCCAGGCTGGGCGCGCTGCCCGTGCCCGAGGACTTCGCCAACGTCCCCGGACTCGGCGTGCAGGGCGTCGTCGAGGGCCACGCGGTGCTGGTCGGCCGGGAGAAGCTGCTCGCCGAGTGGGCGATGGAGCTGCCGGCCGCACTGGCCCGGGCGCGGGCCGGGGCGGAGGCCGCCGGGCGGACCGCGATCATCGTGGCCTGGGACGGTGCGGCACGGGCGGTGCTGGAGGTCGCCGACGCCGTGAAGGAGACCAGCGCGGAGGCGGTCGGCAGGCTGCGCGCCCTCGGGCTGCGGCCGGTCCTGCTCACCGGGGACAACCGGGCCGTCGCCGAGTCCGTCGCCCGGGAGGTCGGCATCGCGCCGGAGGACGTCATCGCCGAGGTGCTGCCCGAGGAGAAGGTCCAGGTGGTCGAGCGCCTCCAGGACGAGGGCCGGACCGTCGCGATGGTCGGCGACGGGGTCAACGACGCCGCCGCGCTGGCACGGGCCGACCTGGGGCTGGCCATGGGCACCGGCACGGACGCCGCGATCGAGGCCGGGGACCTGACCCTGGTCCGCGGGGACCTGCGCGCCGCCGCCGACGCGATCCGCCTGGCCCGCCGGACCCTCGGCACCATCCGGTCCAACCTGTTCTGGGCCTTCGCCTACAACGTGGCCGCGCTGCCGCTCGCCGCGGCCGGGCTGCTCAACCCGATGATCGCGGGGGCGGCGATGGCCTTCTCCTCGGTCTTCGTGGTCGGCAACTCACTGCGGCTGCGCTCCTTCCGCGCCGCCGCCCACTGATCCGCTGGGCCCTGCTGTCGCGGGGTGTCGCTGGGGGCGCATTCCGCCGGGGCCCGCTGACCCCCTCGACCCCGCCGCCGCTCGCTGATTCCTTCGGCTCCGCCGTCACGGGGTGTCGCTGGGGGCGTACTCCGCCGCCGCCCGGGTCCGTCGCCGACGGAACTCCCGGGTGGCGGCGCCGCCTTGACTCCCGCCGGCTTGACTCCCCCGCACACCCGCACACCCGCCGCCGCGCCGCCGCGGCCGGCATCTGCGGACCGTGCCGGCCGCCGTCCCGGCGACGGGACGTGCCGGACAGGCCCCGGTCACCCGAACGGGCCCCACCGGGGCGCCCCCGACGCGGCACACCGGCGAGGCTGGTGCCGACCCGTCCCGTGGAGCAGGAGCCGATGACCGAACCGACCCGCGCCGACACGGCGCACCGGGCCGCCGGGGCCCCCGTACGGTGCCGCCGGGGTCCGGCCGCCGTGCTGCGGGATCTGCGGGCCCTGGACGGGGCGCTGTACGCGGCGGTGGCCGCCACCCCCACGCCCACGCTGGACCGGGCGCTGCGCGGGCTGTCGCACGCGGCCGACCACTCGAAGATCTCGCTGGGCGTGGCCGCCGCCCTAGCGCTGGGCGGGGACCGGCCGCGCCGGGCGGCGTTCCTCGGGGTGGCGGCGCTGGCGCTGGCCTCCGGTTCGGCGAACCTGCTGGGCAAGCGGCTGGTGCGCCGGTCCCGGCCGGACCGGGAGGCGGCCCGGGTCACGGTGGACCGGCGGGTGCCGATGCCGGCCTCGGCGTCGTTCCCGTCCGGTCACACCGCGGCCGCGGTGGCGTTCGCCGCCGCCGTCGGCACGGTGCTGCCGACGGCGGCACTACCCCTCGGGGCGCTGGCGGGAGCGGTCGGCTACGCGCGGGTGCACACCGGCGTGCACTACCCGGGCGACGTGGCCGCGGGCGCCGTGCTGGGCCTCGCGAGCGCCGCCGCCGCGCTGGCGGCGGCCCCGGGCGGCGGGTGTCAGCCGAAGGCCCGCACCGCCTGGTAGTACGTCCACGCGGTGCCGTCGCAGGTGGTCCTGGTGGCACCGGTGTAGCGGGCGCACACCCGCTTGAGGTCCTCGTAGAAGGCGCTGTCCAGCCGGGACTTGTTGGCGTCGAAGGCGCCTGCGGCCTTGTAGTTGCGGTAGCCGAAGTCGTGCCGCGCGCAGGAGGTGCTGAAGGGGAAGCCGAGCGGGTTGTCCGGGGAGGTGGAGCAGTAGTCGGTGGACCAGTCGAAGCCGTACGCGGACCAGGCGCCCTGGTCGGCGCGGGCGGCGGCCCACGCGTTGTAGCTGGACGCGCTGGTCTGGGTCCAGCTCGCGAGCACTTGGGGCTTGTCGGCGGGGGCGGCTGTGGCCGCCGAGGCGGCGCCGACGACCGTGGCCAGGGCCAGGGACGAGGCGGTGAGAGCGGTGGCGAGTCTGCGGTGCATTCCACACCTCCATGAGGCCGCGACCCGCCCGTCGGGCCGCAGGTTCATGACAAGATGATGGGCGAGCAGATCGTCTTCCACACCGCTCACGTCCTAATGCACCGTTAACTTCCGTTCCGCCCGGGACACTTGTCACGCGGGTCACTGCGGGGTCGTCGTGCCCGGCAGCGTGTACTCGTCCCGGCGTCCGCACATGCCGTAGCCGCCGATCCGGGTGGGGGCGGCCTGGTGGGCACCGGCCGCGTCGAGGTGGGCGAAGTCCCCGGCCGCCAGGGCGTCGAGCTGGGCGCCGGTGCGTTCGGCGGCGGCGAGCGCACCGGCCCGCCACAGCTCCCGCCAGGCGGGCACCTGGTCGCGCACCAGACGCGCGGCGGCCCGCTGGAACCGGCGGAGCGGGCCGTCGTCCCCGGCCAGCAGGGCCTCGCGCAGCGGCAGGTAGCCCTCGACGGCGAGGTCCCGGCGGCGCCGGGCGGCGGCCTCCGTCTCCGGCCCGATGCCCGGCGGCAGCGCCGCGGCGGCGGCGTACGCCCCGGGGTCGGCGAGCAGCTCGGGCGGGAAGGTGAACACGGCGTCGCCGGCCTCCGGCAGACCGGTGTTCTGCATCAGCACCGTCACCCGCAGTTCGCCGCGAGGCACCATGCGGTGCACGGTGCCCGGTGTGAACCAGACGAGGGAGCCGGGCTCCAGTGTGATGTCCCGGTAGCCATCGGGGCTGAGGGTCTGCACCGCGCCCCGGCCGCCGGTGACGACGTACGCCTCCGTGCACACCAGGTGCAGATGGGGGCTGCCGCCGCACACCTCGTCGGCGGCCTCCCAGCCGTAGGCGCTGAGGTGGGACAGGCCCACCGCGCCGGGCAGCGGGTGCGGGAGGGCGGGCCTCACCACGGCAGCCCCGCCAGGTGGGCGGCGACCCGGTCGCGGTCCCAGGCGCCGTCGGCGATCACCAGGCGGTACCGGTAGGCGAAGGACTCCCCCGGCTCCAGGGTGAACTCCTCGAAGAACGCCCAGGAGAAGGCGACGGTGGGGACGGGCTCGGCGCGGACGAACCAGTGGGAAGGGTGGATCGCGGTGCTCCCGTCGAGGTTCTCGGGGGCGTGCGCGAAGACGAGGGTGGAGTGTCCGTCGGTCTCGTCGTGCTCGGCGGTGAACGCCAGCCACGGGCTCTGATGCCCCATCAGGTCCCCGGCGCCCGCGTCGGTGTCCGGGGCGAGGACGGTGCCGCCGGTGAAGTCGCGGGGGCCGCGCCACTGGAGCCCGGTGTACCCGGCCAGTTCCCGGCCCGCGGTGGTCGGGGAGCCGAACACCAGCGGCGCGTCGCGGATGTTGGTCAGGCGGATCGACCAGTCCAGGGCCCAGGCGCCGGCCACCGCGTCGACCGAGTGGACGCTCAGGCCGCGCTCCTCCCGGGCCCACTCGGCGCCCTCGTGCGCGACCCAGGTGAGGTGCTCGGTGAGGGCGAACCGGCCGTCCTGGACGTCCAGGGCGGCGAACCCGTCGTGCCGCATGGACCCGACGCGTTCGGGCAGCCGCAGGTAACCCCGGCCGGGCACGTAGGAGTTGCCGCCCCAGAAGTTCTGCCCGGACAGATGACTGGCCGTCATCTGCACGCCCTTGTGCCAGCGGTGGTCGCTGGGCCGGTAGCCGGTGACCGTGCGCCCGGCGAGGGTGCGCACCGGGTGGGCGTAGGGCTTGCGGGACTCGAACGGGTCGGGGTCGGGGCGGTAGACGTACCGCAGGATCTCCGTGCCGTTGCCCGCGGTGACCGTGATGTCCTCGCCGTGGGTGTGGGTGACGCGGATGCTCACACGCGCTCCTTCGGGGCCCAGTCGGGGTGGTCGCCGTGCATGGCCGTATAGAACGGGTCGCCGGGGACGATCTCGCCCGCGCGCACCGGCCGCCCGGTGAACGCCGCCTTGTAGAGGGCGGCGGCGAACTCCAGGGTGGCGCGGGCCTGGGCACCGCTGCCCGGGGGCCGCGCCCCCGCGTCCCAGGCGTCGAGGAGGGCGCCGAGCTGCGCGGTGTGGGAGCTGGGTACGTCGGCGGCGGGGGTCCGCCAGGCGGCGGCGCGTGCGGGGTCGACGTGCGGGGCGGGGGTGTACGTCCAGTTGTCGTTGCGGTGCCCGTACAGGTGGGTCAGCTCTACGGTGGCGTCGGCGCAGTCGACGCGGATCCGGCTCACCTCGTCCGGTGACAGGACGCTGTTGACGACCGTGGCCAGGGCGCCGTTCGCGAACCGCACCAGCGCCGTGGAGACGTCCTCGCCCTCGGTGTCGTGGACCAGCCGCGCCGCCATCGCCCGGACCTCCGCCCAGGGGCCGAGCAGGTGCAGCAGCAGGTCGTACTGGTGGATGCCGTGGCCCATGGTGGGGCCGCCGCCCTCGGTGGCCCAGCGCCCCCGCCAGGGCACCGCGTAGTAGGCGGCGTCGCGGTGCCAGGTGGTCTGGCAGTGCGCGACCAGCGGGGCGCCCAGCGCACCGCCCGCGATCAGCTCCCGGGCGTGCGCCGCGCCGGAGCCGTACCGGTGCTGGAAGATCACCGAGGCGTACCCGCCCGACGCCTCCTCGGCCGCCGCGATGTCGTCGTACTCGGCGAGCGAGAGGCACAGCGGCTTCTCGCACAGCACCCAGGCACCGGCCTTCAGCGCGGCCACCGTCTGCTCCCGGTGCAGCGACGGCGGCGTGCCGATCAGCACCAGGTCGGGGCGTACGGCGTCCAGCATGGCCCCGGTCGAGGGGTACCCGGCGACCTCCGCGCCCGCCACGGCCCGGAAGGCGTCCAGCCGGGCCGGGTCCACGTCCACGGCGGCGACCAGCTCCACCCGGTCGGCGTGGGCCCTGAGCGCGGGCAGATGGCTGCCGGCCACGATGGCACCGGTGCCGACGACGGCCACCCGGCGGCGGACGGGGTGCGGGGACATGCGGTCCTCCTCGGACGCCGGCGAAGAGCGGGGCGGGTGCGGTACGGGCCGGACCCGCACGGGAGAAAGCGCTTGCACCCGGGGTGACCCTAGGCGCCGGGCGAAAGCCCGGACAACCCCCTTGCACGGTTCGGGCGGAATCCGGCCCTCCGGGCGGGTGCCTCACTCGGGCCGCAGCGTTTGCGGGCCCCGCGGCCTGCTGGTCGACTGTCGCAGGGGGCCGGGGCCGGTCGCGCGAGGCACCGGCACTCCCCGTCAGCCCCCCGTGGAAGGAGTCCAGGCGTGAGCACCGATCCGCGGCCGGCGAGTCCGGCCCAGCACACCGACGGCAGTCAGCCGTGGCTGCACCAGCAGGGCCGGATCGTCCAGGAGTTCGGCACCGTCAAGCAGTTCCCCGTGGCGCTGTCCATGGACGCCCGCCTGTACTCCTGCCAGCGGGTCAACAAGGTCCTGGCGGACACGCGCATCCTGCACGACCTGTACAAGAAGTACCACTGGCTGATGCGCGGGGCGACGTTCTACCAGTTGCACCTGCTGCTGGACAAGCACGCCGGTGAGCAGTTGGCGCTGATCGACACCATGGCGGAGCGGGTGCAGACCCTCGGCGGGGTGGCGGTCGGCGATCCGCGCCATGTCGCGGAGCTGACCACGGTGCCGCGGGCGCCGGACGGCGTCGAGGAGGTGCCCGCGATGCTGTCGCGGCTGCTGGAGGCGCACGAGCTGATCCTCGTCGAGTCCCACGACGCCGCCGCGCGGGTGCAGGACCTGGGCGACGACGGCACCAACGACATCCTCGTCTCGGACGTCATCCGCACCAACGAACTCCAGGCGTGGTTCCTCGCCGAACACCTGGTGGACACACCGCTGGTACGGGCGTAGGCCCGGTCCGCCGACCCGAGGACGGGCGAACGTGCACGACAATCCCGAGACGGCCCCCGACGGCCGGCCCCCGGCCCCGGCGCCGGAGGGCCGCTGGGCGCGGTTCCGCAAGACGCCGTGGTGGCCCGCCGTCGTCCTGGTGTTCATCCTCGCGGCGGCGGCCGGCCTGTTCGCCGGGTCGTACACGTACACCATGGCCGATCCGACCCCGCACCAGTTGCCGACGGCCGTCGTCGGCTCGTACGACCAGGCGCGGGGCCGGGCGTTCCTGGCCGGGCTGGGCGAGGCGCTCAACTCCTCGGTGCGCACCCATGTGTACGACTCCCGGGACGCGGCCCTGGCGGCCGTCGAGAACCAGAAGGTCTTCGGCGTCTTCGAACTGCGGGACAACGGGCAGCACGTGCTGCTCGACGTGTCCTCGGCGTCGGGGTCCTCGGTGGCGGAGCTGCTGGAGCAGGCGGCCCCGGCGGTGGGGCGCGCCACCGGGGTGTCGGTCACCGTCCGGGACGTCAACCCGCTCCAGGACGGCGACCCGCGCGGTCTGGCCATCTTCTACATCTCGCTCGCCGCGGTGATCATCGGATTCGTCGGCGCGATCCAGCTCAGTGTGCACGCGCGGGCGCTGACCCCGCTGGAGCGGATCGCGTTCACCGCCGCGTACGCGCTGCTCGGCGGGTTCGCCATCGCGGCGGTCGTGGACTGGCTGCTGGGCGCGCTGGACCTGCCGTTCGTGGAGTCGTGGCTGATCCTGGCGTTCACGATGTTCGCCAGCGGCATGACCTTCACCATGTTCAACACCCTGGTCGGGCGGTGGGCGATGCTGCCGACCTGGGGGGTGATGATCCTGCTGGGCAACCCGTCCTCGGGCGGCGCGGTGTCCTGGCCGCTGCTGCCGTCGGCGCTGGGGGTGATCGGCCAGTGGCTGCCGCCCGGCGCCTCGGTCAACGCCCAGCACACGGCGGTGTACTTCGCCGGGCACCAGCACGCGTTCCCGTTCCTGGTGCTGGCCGGGTGGGCGCTGGTGTCCTGCGCGGTCTTCTGGATCTGGCGCCACCGCCACCCGGGCGGCCGGGAGCAACGGCCACCGGACCTGGCGCCGGACGGAGGCGGGGCCTGAGGTAGGGGCCCGGACGGGGGCGGGGTACGCGGAGGGGTTCGGGGCGTGCGGACGGGGCGGGGTACGCGGAGGAGCCCGCGGTGTACGGACGGGGGCGGGGCGTGCGGAAGGACCGCGGACCCAGGCGGGGCGGCGGGTGGACGGACCCCGCCCGCCGGTAAATGCCGCGACCCGCCCCCCGATTGCTGGGACCCTGGCCCGATGACACGAACCGACATGCCTCCCGCCTACGACGAGCGCTCGACGCTGACGACCTTCCTCGACTACGCGCGGGCCACGGCCGCCGCCAAGTGCGCCGGACTGGCCCCCCGCGAGACCGGCACCGCCCCGCTGGCCACGTCCCCGCTGATGACCCCGGGCGGGCTGATCAGCCACCTGCGCTGGGTCGAGTACTACTGGTTCCAGGTGGTGTTCCTCGGCGAGGAGGACGAGGGCCCCTGGACCGACGAGGACCCCGACCGGGAGATGCGGATCGGCGCCACGACGCCGATCGCCGAACTGCTCACGGCGTACGAGGAGCAGAGCGCCCGGTACCGGGAGCTGGTCGCCGCCACCGACCTGTCGGCCACCGCGAAGCGGCCGGTGCGGGACGGCAGCCACGTCACCCTCAACTGGATCCTCATGCACCTGATCGAGGAGACGTCCCGGCACAACGGGCACCTGGACATCCTGCGCGAGCTGATCGACGGCACGACCGGGGACTGACCGCCCCTCACCCCTGGGCGGCGAGGCGGTCCAGCCACTCCCCGAGCAGGTGGCGCTCCGCGCCGGTGAGGGGGGTGCGGTCGGACAGCGCGGCGCGCAGGGCGCGGGCGGCGCCCGCCGGTCCCCCGTCGTCCGGCACGGCCGGCCGCTGGTTGGTGACGGCGGTGACCATCGCCTCCCGCAGGCTGCTCAGCAGGGCCGGATCGCGCCGGTCCGCGGGCTGGGACAGCCAGGTGAGCACCGCGCCGCGCGCCGTGGCGTTGATGATCTGCGCCGCGAGCGCCTCGTCCACGCGCAACCAGCCGGCCGCGGCGAGCCGCCGGACGCGGCCCATCAGGATCTCCATGCCGGCCCGGTAGGCGGCCGAGCCGGTCCGGGTGGGCTCGGCGTACATCAGCGTGAACAGCGCCGGGTTGGCCAGCCCGAACTCGACCGCGGTGTCCCAGCCCCGCTCGAGGTCCTCGATGAGGTCCGGCGGGTCCGGGTCGACGCGCTTGGTGGCGAGGAACGCGGCGAAGCCGTGCTCGACCACGGCGTCCAGCAGTCCCTCCTTGTCGCCGAAGAGCCGGTAGATGGCCGGCGGCTGCAGGCCCGCCGCGTCGGCGACCGCACGCGTGGTGACGGCGTCGCGCCCGCCGCGCGTCAGCAGGTCGATGGCGGCTTCGACGACCCGCTGCCGGGTCTCCTCCCGAGATGACATGAATCGATGATACGTGAGCAGTGGTTTCGCCGTTAGTAACGGTGATAACGTCATAGCGATTCCATCGGAAACAGTTCTGTCATGCCCCTCTGTCATGCCACGGGAGCGCATCATGATCATCGTCACCGGAGCCACCGGGCAGCTCGGCCGCCGGGTCGTCGAGAGCCTGCTCGGCCGCGTGCCCGCCGAGCGGATCGGCGTCAGCGTCCGCGACCCGCGCAAGGCGAAGGCGTTCGCCGACCGGGGCGTGCGGGTGCGCCAGGGCAGCTTCGCCGACCCCGCGAGCCTCGCCCACGCCTTCGAGGGTGCCTCCCAGGTGCTCCTCGTCTCGGTCGACAAGATGGGCGAGGAGTGCGTCGCGCAGCACCTCGCCGCGATCGAGGGGGCGGTCGCCGCGGGCGCCCGGCGCATCGTCTACACCAGCCAGATGGGGGCCGGCGCCTCCTCCCGCTTCCAGGCGTGCCGCGACCACGCCGCCACCGAGGAGGCGCTGCGCACCTGCGGCGTGCCGTTCACCTCGCTGCGCAACGGCTTCTACGCCACCAGCGCGGCGCACTTCGTGAGCCACGCGCCGCACTCCGGGGAAGTGGCGCTGCCCGCGGACGGGCCGGTCGCCTGGACCGCGCACGCCGACCTCGCCGACGCGGCCGCCGCCGTCCTGCTGGACGAGGGCCGCTTCGAGGGCCCCACCCCGCCGCTCACCGGCGGCCGGGCGCTCGACTTCGCGGAGATCGCCGGTGTCGTCGAGGACCTGACCGGCCGCGGCATCAAGAGGGTCACCGTCTCCGACGACGAGTTCCGGCAGCGGTTGACGGGCCAGGGCACTCCGGCCCCCGTGGCGGACCAGTTGCTGGGCATCTTCGCCGCCGCCCGGGCCGGGGAGTTCGCGACCGTCGACCCGACGCTGGCGGAGCTGATCGGCCGCGAGCCGCGCTCCCTGCGCACGGTGCTGGGCGAGCACCTCACGACCGGCTGACCCGCACGGCCCCGGGCCCCGGAGGCGGCACCTCCGGGGCCCGCGGACCCGGCGGTCAGGCGAGCGGCACCGTCACTTCCCCGGTGCCCTCGGCCCGCTCCCCGCCGGCCACCTGGACGGTGAACGGCCGGTCCGTGCCCTCGGCGGTCACCCGCAGCACATCGCCGTCGCGGCGCACCCGGAAGGTCGCGGCCGGCGCGCCCGTCAGGTCCGGGACGGTGACCTCGGCGGCGTACGCGTCCCCGGCCGCGGGGTGCGCGAGCAGCGTCACCCCGTCCAGCCAGTCGCCGTCGGGCCGCTGGTCGTCGGCGCCGAGCGGCAGGACGGCGCCCTCCCGGACGTACAGCGGCAGGCTGTCGTAGCCGTGCCGCTCGGTGCGCCAGGCCGGGCCGGTGACCCGCTCGCCGCTGAGCAGGTGCGTCCAGGTGCCCTCCGGCAGGTAGACCTCCACCTCGCCGTCCTCGCTGAACACCGGGGCGACCAGCAGGTCGGGGCCGAGCATGTACTGTCGGTCCAGCGGGCGGCAGGCCGGGTCGCCGGGGAACTCCAGCACCATCGGCCGCATCACGGGCACGCCGGTGCGGTGCGCCTCGACGGCGGCGCCGTACAGGTAGGGCATCAGCCGGTGCTTGAGCAGCGTGAAGCGGCGGGCGACGTCGACGGCCTCCTCGCCGAACTCCCACGGCACCCGGTACGACGAGGAGCCGTGCAGCCGGCTGTGCGAGGAGAGCAGGCCGAACGCCAGCCACCGCTTGAAGACCGCCGGGTCGGGGGTGCCCTCGAAGCCGCCGATGTCATGGCTCCAGAAGCCGAAGCCGGACAGGGACAGGGACAGCCCGCCGCGCAGGGACTCGGCCATGGCGCCGAAGGAGGACCAGCAGTCGCCGCCCCAGTGCACGGGGAACTGCTGGCCGCCGGCGGTCGCCGACCGGGCGAAGACGACGGCCTCGCCCTGGCCGCGCTCCTTCTCCAGGAGTTCGAAGACGGTCTGGTTGTAGAGGTGGGTGTAGTAGTTGTGCATCCGCTCCGGGTCGGAGCCGTCGTGCCAGACCACATCGGTGGGCACGCGCTCGCCGAAGTCGGTCTTGAAGGTGTCCACGCCCTGGTCGAGCAGCGGCTTGAGCTTGGCCTGGAACCAGGCGCGGGCGTCCGGGCTGGTGAAGTCGACCAGGCCCATGCCGGCCTGCCACAGGTCCCACTGCCACACGTCGCCGTTCGGCCGGCGCACCAGGTGGCCGAGCTCCGCGGCCTCCTCGAACAGCGGGGACTTCTGGGCGATGTACGGGTTGATCCAGGCGCTGATCCGCAGGCCCTTCTCCTTCAGCCGGGCCAGCATGCCCTCCGGGTCGGGGAAGACGTCCGGGTCCCACTCGAAGTCGCACCACTGGTACTCGCGCATCCAGAAGCAGTCGAAGTGGAAGACGGAGAGCGGGATGCCGCGCTCGGCCATGCCGTCCACGAAGGACGTCACGGTCGCCTCGTCGTAGTCCGTGGTGAACGAGGTGGTGAGCCAGAGGCCGAAGGACCAGGCCGGGGGCAGCGCGGGGCGGCCGGTGAGGGCGGTGTAGCGGGCGAGGACGTCCTTCGGGGCGGGGCCGGCGACGACGTAGTACTCCAGCGTCTGGTCCTCGACGCTGAACTGCACCTGCCCGACCGACTCCGAGCCGACCTCGAAGGAGACGGCGCCCGGATGGTTGACGAAGACGCCGTAGCCGCGCGAGGAAAGGTAGAACGGGATGTTCTTGTACGCCTGCTCGCTGCTGGTGCCGCCGTCGGCCTGCCAGATGTCGACGACCTGGCCGTTCTTCACGAACGGGGTGAAGCGCTCGCCGAGGCCGTAGATCTGCTCGCCGACGCCGAGCGCGAGCCGGCTCACCATGTGGTGGGCGCCCTGGTCGGTGGTGGCGAACGCGGTGCTCTTGGCGTCCGCGCGGGTCAGCTCCCGCCCGTCCGCGTCGTGGAAGGTGAGCGTCCACGGGCCGGACCGGTCCAGGCGCAGGGTCAGCGGGCCGCTGGTCAGCTCGGTGACGGGCCCGTCCTGGCGGACCTCGCCGGCCCCGTCCGGGTCGCCGGTGAGCGCGAACTCGGGGCCGGGGTGCCGCTTGCCCGCGTGGTGGGTGACCCGGACGCCGATGACGCCCTCGGCCGGGGAGAAACACTCGGCCGTGATGAGGGGCGCGTTCAGGGTGTCGCCCCGGCGCGTCACCCGTTTCACGGCGGCATGGGCGGTGAAGCGCTTCGACTGGGCGCGTACATCCCGTACTTCGGTGGCGTACGAGAGGTGCACACCGTCGCGGACGAGCCAGAAGCCGTCGGTGAACTTCATAGTCTTCCTCGGGGGTGGGGGCGAGAGCGGTCGGATGGGAGCGCGGACGTCTCGAAAGCCTTTTGATCGTACACAAAACAAATTCGGCCACCAGGGGTCCGAAGCGACTCTTCCCGCGCTGAGCAGGCGTGATTACCGACGAGAGCACCCTCCTCACCCCCCGGAACCGAGAGACGGGCGTCACTTGGGACTAGCGCGGCACCTTGTCCGTGACGTATTAGTCATGCCATCAAACAAAACCGTCCCGGCACGGGAGCCGGGCGGTACGACAGCAAGGGCCGCACCATGTCGAAGCGCTTCAACCCGACTCCCGAGGACAGGTTTACGTTCGGTCTGTGGACCGTTGGCTGGCAGGGCAGGGATCCGTTCGGGGATGCGACCCGGGCGGAGCTGGATCCGGTGGAGTCGG
>NZ_BNBI01000004.1 GCF_014655295.1 Streptomyces fumanus | reverse complement strand
TGTCCACCCAGGTCACCCACACCATCACCATCGCCGAGTACCAGCAGGGCGTCGACCCGATCGACATCCTCTTCGGAAGCTGGATCAAGTGCGCCCAGAAGGTGACCCCCGGTGGCGAGAACGGAAGCTGGGGAAGCTGCGCCTGGGCCGCCGTCGACGTCGCCAGCCTCTTCGCCGGCAAAATCCTCAAACCCATCGCGGACGCCGTCAAGGCGGTGGACGCCGCAGCACGCACTGGCATCGGCTTTTCCGATGCCTACCAGGCATTGCGTGCGCTCGGCCTGGCCGAGGACGTTGTCGTGCAAATCGGCACCAAGGGACTCGACTCGTTCGTCAAAGCGTGCGGCAGGAGGGCATCACTGGCATCCCGGGCGTCCGCCATCGACGGGTGTCCCACGTCGATAGTCCTTTACAACAGTGACGAGCTGAGTCACGAGGCGTACACGTTCAGGGTGGAGTCCGGCTTCTACGGGGCAGACCACAACGTGGCGGTAGCGAGGGTACCGGGCTGGAACGACCCCAAGACCGGTGACCTGGTGATCGGCAGCAGCGGCTTCACCGGCCACTCGGAGACGGCGATCCTTGAGAAGCTGAAGGACAAAGGTTTCCAGGCCACCCAGATCACCGCTCTGTACACTGAGCGGCAGCCTTGCCCGGACTGCGCCTCCGCGCTGACCGGTGCCCTCAAAGAAGGCACTCCCGTCACCTACTCGGTTCCGTATCACCCCTCGTACGAGTCGGCGGCGAAGGCGCTGTTGGCCAAATACGTTGCAGAGGCCGGCGGGCACGCGACACGCTCCTCGACGAATGTAAAGCAGTCAGGAGAGCAAGAGGCACATGAGTGAGTCCCGATTCGACGACCTGCCCGCGAAGGCATCGCCGGAGGTCATCGCCGAGCGCAACAGGCTGGCCAACGAGGTATGCCAGCAACTGGCCCAAGCCGGTCTTCCTGCCTACCGAGCAGACCTCAGCGATGGGGGCGCGGACGTCATACCCGGAGCAGCAGTCCACATCGAGCCGTTCATCGAGGGCGGTGTCTTCGTGGACTGGGAGACGGGCGAAGACCTGAGAGATGAGGCGCTCGCACTGTTCGCACAAGGAATCGACTTCGCCAATCCCCCTGGCGTGGTCCGGCACCACACCCAGGTACTCAACTGCATGCGGACCGCTTTGATGGGCATCCTCGCATCGGCGGGATTTGACGTGGAAGAACCCGACAGGCATGGGCATGGAAGCATGGTCCATGTCAAACATCGTCATGCCTGATCCGTGATCGCAGTCTCTGACTGCGACGGAGCACCCTGGGCCGACCCCATTACGCGCAGCAAGGCGCTGACATAGGAAAGCGGCCCTCACCGCCCGGAGCAGATCCGAACGGCGAGGGTCGCTTGGGAACCCGGTGAGGGTGGCGGGTTTCGCCTTGACACGGGCCGTGAGCAAGAAGACCTGCGGCGGGCGCACACCGGGTGGGTGCGGCACCGGGTGCACTCAGTAGCCGGCCTCCCGGCTGCGGTGCGGTCCGGGCTCCTGCGGGCGGTGCGCCTGCCGGTCGGTCCTCGCGCACCGGGCGCGGCCTGTCGGCGTCGTCGCGGTGCGCGGTTCATCGTGGCACGGGCCTGGCCGGCCGCCGCGGTGACGACGTCCTCAAGGCGCCGCAGCCGCTCGGCCGTGCCGAGGGCTTCCACATCCGTGCGGATTCCCGCAGGGCCCGCAGCGCCGCCAGGTCGAGTGCTCCCTTGCACCCAGGGCCCTGCTCCTGGTCGTCGTGCTCTTGGGTCGGCCGGCTCGGCCGCGAGCAGTTGCTCAGGCATCGCCGCCTACTGGTGCCGGACGACGTCATATGCCCCGCCGCGCGTGGCGACGGCGGCGCGCAGCTTCTCGCGGACCGCCGCGCCACGAGGACGGCCCGGTCGTACTGCAGCGGCACACGCGGTATCTCCCACTCCCCCGGCCCCAGGTCCGCAGGCCGGGGCGCGGCGGGTGCGCTCGGGTCGGCTGGTGGCTGCTGGTCGAGGGCAGTGATAGGTGGGCGGTGGCGGTCGGTGGTGAGGTAGGCCAGTGACCAACGGGCGGTGTGAGGACGGTAGGCGGGCAGTAGGCCGCGCAGCATCTTCGGCTCGGTGATGTGTCAGCTCGCCAAGTTGGCGCAGCAGGCGGTCTTGGGTCACGGCTATCTGTACATCACAGGGGACTGAGACTCACACCCATGGGTCGGGGGTGGAAAATATCCGCCCCCGACCCGCGACACGCATCAGGACAAGACCGAGGAAGATGAACCATATGCCGCTTGTCGTTTACGTGGAGGACCAGATCCACTCGCGCATGGCCAGGACACACGAGGACCGGACGGAGACCTTCCTGTCCCTGTGCGAGGCATCCCCTGAGGACAGCCTTCTGCATGCGGTGAGCCGCTACGGCGACACGATGTTCAGCGAGGTGCAACTCGTACAATTTATCGCCGAATTGAACGAATTACCCGCCGACAAGAAAAACAGCACGATACGTAAGCTGGCCGCGGCAGCCGAGTTCGCGATCGCCTCCCACGGTCACCTCTACTTCCAAGGGGCGGACCCCGACCGCACGTAGGTGCCGTTCCTACGTGCGTCCGCCCAACCCAACATGCACCCGGAACAGAGCGGACGGGGAAATCTGACAGTTCCTGCTGGACTGGATCGGTGTGCTTGGAGCGGACGAAGTCGGTGGCGACGACGACCGTCGCCATACGCGCCTGGCCTTGTCGACCGTGGAGACGCCGTCCTGGGCCCGAGGGGCAGCACCGAGGCGGGGGACGGCCTCGTCGGCCTCGTCGACACCATGGGTGCCGACGAGGCTGACCAGGAGCTGAAGGTCGCGGCCTGCCGGATCGCAAGCGGCGTAGCCCTGCAAGGCACTCCGGTCAGGACGAGTGCGGGGGATGGATGCGGCGATCGCAGAGGTCATGACTGGGCCGTGGCGACGACGTCGGTGCGGCACAGTACGACGTCGTCCGGGCGGGTGACGGGGCCGAGTATGGTAGGGAAGTTCGGATCTCTGGCACAGCGGCGCAGCTCCACGTGTTCTGTCTGCGCCATGCCAGTGGCCCACCGCCTGCCCTGCGGCGGGCCACCGACGGTTGTGGGACGTTACCCGGCGCGCGCGGTCTGGCTGTTCCTGTGCTTGATGAGCAGATCGAGCATTATGGTGAACTCGTCCGGTGGCATCTTGTGGATCAGGTGCTGCGCTGCGTAGACGCCGTTCTCGTAGGGGTAGCGCTTGGACCGCTGTCCCCCTGCACTGGTCGCTTCGCCCGCTGCGGTCTGCAGGGCAACGGAGACCGTGCTCTCCCCTGACTCTTGTGCGGATGGTTCGGGCCGCGTGACCGCTGGCGATGGGGTCGCACGCTGCCCTGCAGCAGCTTATTCCTCCGGGAGCGGGGAGAGCTCTGCTGCTTCTGCGCGCTCCTGTGTCAGTCCGTCGCTGCCTGCGGTCTCGGTGATTACGTCGTAATCACCAGCGCCGCACATCGTCCGTCGACGCGTCGGGCCAAGGGCGCGTTCCTGGGCCTCGCTGCGCAGGTAGTCGGTGTGCATCGTCGCTTCAGTGCCTTCCTCCCGAAGACGACGAGTCAGAGCCGCACAGGCATCCATATCGACGGTGTCGACCTTCACGAGAGCGCCCAAGCGCTGTCCCGTAACTGCTGGTCATCTCGGACGGGAGACTGCCTGCGGCGATCAGCCGAAGATGAGCTTGACGTCCTTGCCCAAGCAGTCCTCATGACGGTGACCAGTTGGCGAGTGTCGTCGACACGTCGCTGGAGAACGGGGTCGTCCCCGTGTTGGAGCTGATCGATGATCGTCTCCAGCCTGGGCAGCATGGCTGCGCATTGAGCAGGCGTGAGCGAGTCGTCATCGTCTGGATGGTCGAGCAACGGCGCCAGCGTAGTGGAGGTGCTGCTCCACGTATGGCCTCCACCGAATCCATTCATCTCAGCAAGCGTGAACCCCCTCTGCGTGGGCCACCCACTTCCTGAACATGTGGAAGCCGGTGTAGGACCAGGAGAGGTCCGGGCTGGTCACATCACCATCTCCTGCCAAGAGCATGATCCCCATCCTGCCCTCTTTCTCGGTGCCCAGGATCAGCCGCAGGGAGACGTGTCGGCAACTGTAATGATCTGCCGCATGGCTGGTGCGATCACGGCGTCGGAGTCGTCATGGACAGCCCCGTTCCCTGCGGCAGATGGCGCCGCTGTTCGCATCTCGAAGTCCGCGGCCGACCGCACCAGCGACCACCTCGGGCCGTCGCTGGCACTGCAGCCCCGCAAGCGGCTCCGCAAGGACGCTGTGCTGATCGTTGACGACACCCTGCTGCCCACGCGTGATCGCGCGGTCGCCGAGCAGTCGAGGAACTATCGGTACTCAACCGATCATCAGGTCGTCATCGACGCCGACACCCGGCTGGTCGTCGCCGTCGGCCGGCCGGTGTCTGGCAACCGCGACGACAAGCCAGGTGGTGAGCCTGTCTGGGGCGGCCGGGCCGAGGGCGGCCGGCTGCCAGCACAGCGGGACGCCGCGGGTGAGGCATATACGACTGCCCCCTTCACCGTCCCACGTGAGCCAACAGCGACACCGGAAGGCCAAAACGGGTTGCGGCCGGGCATACGATCGACTTGGGTGCGTGCTCGTGACCGCCTTGACCGATCTCGTACGTCCGGACCGCTATCCACGCTCCTCCCGGTATGACCCCGCCTGGTTGCTCGACCTCGACATGGGGCCGAACCCGCTGTGGCTGCTGGAAGACCTCGCCCACGATCTCGACCTGCGTCCGGGCATGCGGGTCCTCGACCTCGGCTCCGGCAAGGGCGCGACGTCGGTGTTCCTGGCCCGCGAGTACGGAGTCGACGTCGTCGCGGCCGACCTGTGGATCGCCCCGGAACAGGCGGCACAGGTTTTCGCCGAGGCAGGTGTCGGCGACCAGGTAGAGGCGGTGCGCGCGGAGGCGCACGCCCTGCCGTTCGAGGAGGAGAGCTTCGACGCGATCGTCAGCGTGGACGCCTTCGAGTACTTCGGTACGGCGGACAACTTCCTACCCTACCTGCTGCGCTTCCTCCGGCCAGGGGGACAACTGGGCATGGCGACTCCCGCCATGACACGGGAGATCCGTGAACTCGGGATGATTCCACCGCACATCAAGGAAGTGGTCGGCTGGGAAGCGATCGCCTGGCACACGGCGGAGTGGTGGCGCTTCCAGTGGGACATCACCGAGTTGGTGAAGGTCACATCCGCGCGGCTGCAGCAGGACGCCTGGCAGGACTGGCTGCTGTGGGCCCGAGCCGGCGCTGAGCACCATCCCGATGGACAGAGCGCGAACCAGCCCGTTATCGACATGCTCACCACAGACCGTGGAGAATTCCTCACTTTCGCTCTAGTAACCGCATATAAGCCCTGAAAGGGCGTTTTATCTTGACGGGAGTGTTTGGCGCAAGCCGGACCTGGCCCGCTGCCGGGTCCACAGCCACCCGTAGCCTCTGTCGCTCTGCGCGGCGTTCCACGGGGGCACGGACGCTGCGTCCGAGCCGTGTTCATGCCGGTGGGCGGGGGAAGCAGGACCCGCCTGTCGAGAGGTTCTGAACATCCTTCGGCCGGTGATCGGATGGGCGATGGTGCGGGTCGTCGAATGTCGGCGTGCCGGTGCGTACAACTTTTCGTGGGGCTGGCGTGTCATCGGCATGTCCGTTGTACGAACAAGGAGTTCTGTTGCGCAGAGCAGTCACGGCGGCGGCCGCCGTGCTCACCACCTCCGTCGCCGTCACTCTTGTCCCGGTGTCCTCGTCCGCCGCCGCACCCTTCAAGGGTGCCAACACGGCCACCGTGCAGGACGACTTCAACGGTGACGGCTACCGGGACCTGGCAGTCGGCGCGCCCGGCGCCGCAGCCGGCACCGTGGAGGCAGCCGGTGCGGTGGTCGTGCTGTACGGCTCCGCGTCCTCGGTGAGCACCGCCCGCCGCACCGTCCTCACCCAGGCCACGGCCGGGATTCCCGGCAGCCCCGAGGAATCCGACCGCTTCGGGCGGACGGTCGCCAGCGCGGACCTGGACCGGGACGGCTATGCCGACCTCCTCGTCGGCGCCCCGGGCGAGGGCGTCAGTGATGCCGATTCGCGTGGCACCGTGACCGTGGTGTGGGGCGGGCCGAAGGGACTGTCGGGCGGTGCGAACATCGCCCCGACGGCCGACTACGGCGAGGGCTGGACCTACTGCCGCTTCGGCATGTCCCTGGCCACTGGGGACATGAACGGTGACGGCGCCCCGGAGGTCGGCATCGGCTCGGCCTGCAACACCGTCTCCTACCGCGGCCCCTTCACCCGCAGCGGCGCCGCTGCCTCCCGTTATCTCGAATGGCGGGAGAACGCCCGGGGCGTGGTCATGGGAGATGTGAACGGCGACGGCAGGGCCGAACGGTTCTATCTCGCCGGTCCCACCGACGGAGACATCCGGGGACCGGTGACCCTCGACGCGGGCGCCGCCGACCCCGAGGACCCGCGCGTGAACCCCGGAGTCGAGCTGCCCCTGGCCGACGGCCACGCGGGACAGATCGGCGACATCAACGGCGACGGGTACGGCGACCTCGTCACCGGTATCGCGGGCGACGACCGCTACTTCAACGCACCCACCCCCGCGGCCCACCGAGGCGGTGAGATCCAAATCCTCTACGGCAGCGCCCAGGGCATCACCCCCACACAGAAGCCGAAAGTCTTCCACCAGGATACCGCCGGCGTCCCCGGCGGCGCGGAATGGGGAGACTGGTTCGGGCAGTCCCTCAGCGTCGGCGACGTCAACGGCGACAAGTACGCCGATGTCCTGGTCGGCGTCCCCGAGGAGGGCCTCGGCTCACTCACCTCTGCGGGCTCGGCCGTTCTCCTGCGCGGCTCGGCCTCCGGCCTGACGACGGCCAAGGCGGCCGGCTACCACCAGGACACCGCCGGAGTTCCCGGGGCCGCAGAGGCCGGTGACGGATTCGGTTCGGCCGTTCACCTCGTCGATCTCAACAAGGACGGCAGGGCCGAGACGGTCGTCGGTGCTCCCACAGAGAACTCCGACGGCTGCGTGTGGGTCGCCCGCGGCTCGGCCTCCGGCCCCGTCCTGAAGGGCTCGGTGGACCTGTGCGGCAAGAGCGCCGGCATCACCGTACGCGGTATCAAGGGCTACTTCGGCGCCGCCCTCAACAGCCCCCACGTAGAGAACTGAAGCCACCGCCCGGCGGAGGCCGCCACGTGAGCGGCGAAGCCGGGCGGGACAACGGGCTCGTCCCCGTGCAGTACCGTGGCCGCGGCGGGGGATCGTCGACGGCATCCGCTGCATCGTCGACAACGGCGCGAAGTGGCGAGCCCTGCCTGCGGACTTCCCTCCGTGGGAGACGGTCTACGGGTTCTTCTGGCGGTCGAACCGGGCCGGGGTCGTCACCTACATCCGTGACCAGCTCCGCCGCAGGATCCGTACCGGTAAAGGCCGCTGCCCCCACCCGGTAACGCTGATCGTGGACTCACAGCCGGTCAAAGGCGCCCTCTACCGTCGGCAGGAACAGCCGTGGCTACGATGCCGCGAAAGCAGCAACGGCCGCAAGCGACATATCACCGTCGATACGTTCGGCCTGCCCGTGCCGGGGTGGGCAGGGCGTGGTCGTCTTCGGCCTCGTATTCGTGGTGCCGATTCGCAAGCGGGCCGCCGCCGGAACGCTGTACGGCGGCGGCCTGCCGGACTGAGCCGAAGCACACGGGTTGCCACCACCGCAGTCGGATGAGCGGATCAGCGGATGAAGGGGATGAAGAGGGTCGACCGGAGCAGTCTGATTGGCGCAGGCGAGGCATCCGATGTGTCACATACGCTCATCCAGCAGTCCTTTTGTCGCTAGATGTGAAGATCGAGAGTCTGCGGCTCGTCATGGCGGTTCTATGGGTCATGGCCGCTACGCGTGCTGGGTCGGGAAGGGCAGTCGAGGCCGCTGACATCGTGGTCCGGTTGGTTGCATCAGTGCGGCTGCCGGGTGATTGCCGTGTGTCCCGACACGGTCGAGTGGAGGCCCCTATTGGCCCAGGCCCGACATCGTCGGGTCGCAGCAGACAGGTGATGGAAAATGCGAGACGAGGCCGCCAAGCGGGTCGAGCTGGTCTTCTCCCTCTTCGACGCCAACGGCAATGGAGTCATCGACTCCGACGACTTCGATCTGATGACGGGCCGTGTTCTGGAGGCGGCGGACGCTTCGGACGACGCCGCCAAGGCTGCCATCCGGGCCGCGTTCCGCCGCTACTGGACGACGCTGGCCACTGAACTGGACACCGATGGCGACGGTGTGATCACCGTGGACGAGTTCCGTCCGTTCGTGCTCGACCCCGAGCGTTTTGGTCCCACGATCGCCGAGTTCGCCGAGGCCCTCTCCGCACTCGGCGACCCCGACGGGGACGATCTGATCGAGCGTCCCCTCTTCGTCTCGCTGATGACGGCGATCGGCTTCGAGGAGGCGAACGTCCACGCCCTCTTCGACGCCTTCGGCCCGGACGCCGAGGACCGCATCACCGTGGCTACGTGGGCCGCCGGCATCAAGGACTACTACGCGCCGGACCTGGCCGGTATCCCGGGCGACCAGTTGGTGGCTCCCCGAGCCGACTGACAGGTCCGTCAGCGCTTTCCGGCCGTGGGCGGCACCGCTACGACGTGGCCGGACTGCCGCTTCCATCGGGACGCGTCCCACCGGGCGGGGCCTGCGACGGGCCCCGCCCTCAGCCTGCGGGCGGACGTCGTCGTGAGCGTCGCGGGCATCAGGGCGAGGGCTTGTGCGCGAACACCCACCGGTTTCCCTCCAACGCATCGTTGGGCTCGGGCAGGGGGCCACGTCCATACCGGCGGGTGAAGTCGAAGGGTCTGTGCATCGAGGTGGACCAGCCCTTGGCCGTCAGGCTGCCCGCGGAGTCGGGGCGTGGTCCCTTGTCGAAGAGGTGGAGCAGGTCGATGCCGATCTGTTCTCGCGTCGCCGTGTAGATCGGGCTGTCGCGGTACTCCAGCAGGTCCTTCTCCAGCTTGGCTTCGAAGGCCAGTGCGCTGCCTTGGGTGGTCAGCCGGTCCACCGTGTCGATGAGGTACGTCTCGATGGGGCCCGGCAGGTAGAAGAGGAGTCCCTCGGCCAGCCAGACGCTCGGTGCGGCCGGGTCGAGGCCGGCGGTGGTCAGCGCGGTGACCCAGTCGGCGCGCAGGTCGACCGGTACGGGGACGCGCTTCACCTTGGGGGTGGCCGACAGGTCCTTGAGCACCTGATGCTTGAACGCCAGTACGCCCGCTCTGTCGATCTCGAAGACCACGCAGTCGGACGGCCAGTCCAGGCGGAAGGCGCGGGTGTCCAACCCCGCGCCCAGCAGGACGACTTGGCGGGCGCTCCTACGGACCGACCGGAGGAGGAAGTCGTCGAGGACCCTGGTCCGTAGGCCGAAGTAGCGCGCGAACCGCCCCCACAGCGGGTTGCCGTCGCCGTCCGGGACCTGCTGGATGCGCACTGGCCAGGTTGCGCACGCCGGGGCGGCGCGCACGAAGTGTTCCGCGTAGATGTCCTGGGCCAGGCTGTCGTGGCGGTGGGTCTCGATCGCCCGTGCCGCGGCGACCAGGAGGGCGGTCAGCCCCACGCCTGCGTCCACGCCTTCCGCGTCCGTGTGCTGCGGTGCCGCGCCGGCCATGTTTCCTCCGTTGGTGGGAGTGGGGAGCGCGAGGTGTCTGCTTGCCGGATGCGGCATGCCTCGCTCATCGGCTTTTTCCCGCCGGAAGGAGTACGGGTTTGACCACGCGGCCCGCGTCGCAGTCGCGTTCGGCCTCGTTGATGTCTGCCAGCGGGTAGGTGCGGATCAGTTGGTCGAAGGGGAAGCGTCCTGCCTGCCACAGCCCGGTCAGCCGGGGTATCAGCAGTCCGGGTACGGCGTCGCCTTCGCAGATGTGACGGATGCTGCGGCCCCGGTCCAGCGTGCCCGGGTCGAGCGGCAGCGCGGTGTGGAGGCGTGCCACCAGGCCGAGGCTGCCGGCCGGGCGCAGTGCCCGCAGTGCGTCGTTGATGAGCGGGGGCGAGGCCGTGGTGTCCAGCGCGTACTGCGCGCCGCCGTCGGTCAGCCGCCGGATCTGTTCGGGCAGTGCGGCCGTTTGGGCGGGCAGCGGGATCGCGCCGAACCGTTCGGCCAGGGCCAGCCGCCCGGGATGCCGGTCGACGGCCACGCTCAGCGCCCCGGCGGCGGTGGCCGCCATCACCGCGGCCAGGCCCACCGCTCCCGCGCCGAAGACCGCGAGGGTGTCGCCGGGGCCGGCGCCGAAGGCGTTCAGCACCGCTCCGGCGCCGGTGAGGAAGCCGCAGCCGAGCGGCCCGAGCAGTTCGACGGGCAGTGCGGGGTCGACCCGGACGGCGTTGCGGGCCGGGACGAGCGCGTACTCGGCGAACGAGGACTGCCCGAACCAGCGGGGGGCCAGCGCTCCCCCGGTCGCGTCGGTGAGCCGCGGCGCGTCCTCCTGGCGTCCTCCGAAGAGGTTGAGGGAGGCGAAGGAGTCGCAGTAGGCGGGGGCCGCGCCGCGGCAGTTGCGGCAGTGTCCGCAGGAGTCGAAGCTCAGTACGACGTGGTCACCGACGCCGATCGCGGTGTCCGGGCCGCCGCCCGTCCGCACCACGACCCCGGCCCCCTCGTGGCCGAGCACCGCCGGCAGCGGGCTGCGGCCGGCCGATCGCCGGACCGCGAGATCGGTCCTGCACATCCCGCAGCCCGCGATCTCGACCAGGATCTCACCGTCCGCGGGTTCCGTGCGCAGGGTCACCTCCTCCACCGTGAAGGGGCCCTCGTACGAGCGCAGTACGGCCGCCCGGCATCTCATCGTCCGACCTCCTGCGGGCGGTGGGCGACGAACGGCCGGAGGTTGCCGTACCCCCACGGCCCGCCGGCGATGCCGGCACCGCTGTTCTTGATGCCTGCGAAGGGCTGGGCGAGGGGCGGTTCGGCGTGGTGGCCGATCCAGGCCGGGCCGCGTTCGAGCCGTTCGGCCACCCGGTGGCCGCCGGCCGCCGCCCGGGCCCCGTCCGCCAGGGCCCGCTTCGTGACCTGCTCGGCCTTGGCCGACTGGGGGGACGGGAACGGTTTGAGGACCACGGTGTTGCCCGCAGCGAGCGCGGGTGCGGACTTCGCCGCCGCGAGCTGGAGGGGGGAGTTCCACGGCACGATCGCCGCGACGGGCGCGAGCGGTCGCCACAGAGTCTCGCTGCGCACCGGCCGGCCGTCGACGATCCGCCGGGTTCTGGGGGCCAGGTCGGCGAAGTAGCGCAGGCGGGCCGCCGTACGGGCGGCCTGTGCGTACGACTCGGCCAGGGGCTTGCCCTGTTCGCGGGTGAGCGGCCGAGCGAGGTCATCGCCGACCGCCTCCACGGCGTGGGCCGCCAGGCGCAACGCAGTGGTGCATACGACGGGACCGGTCCGCCAGCCGAGCCAGGATCGGTGGGCCAGATGGGCCCGATGGGCCAGATGGGCCAGATGGGCCCGGTCGGCCACGGCGTCCAACTCGTCAGGCTGCTGGCCGGGGGGCTCGTCGCACGTCTCCCCGGTGGCCGGGTCGACGACGGCGGAACACGCGGGGCGCCCGGGAACGCGATCGGACTCGGATGTCGGCATGCCAGTGGTCAGTTCACCGCGGGGACGCCGGCCGCGTGCTGTCGGGCCTGCCGGTCCATCTCCGCGCGGAAGGCGGCCACCAGATGCGGCTGAATCCTCCCAGCGTTGCGGTCGCCGCCCTCGCAGACCGCTCCGCGCACCCCCACGATGTCCGTGCCGATGCGGGTCAGCGGACCGAGGTCGGCCTGCCTGACACTGCCCGCCAGGGCGGCGAGCAGACCGGACGCGTGGGCCAGCCGGACGAACTCGGCACAGACGTCCGGCGGCACGTGGTCGAACAGCCGCGACCCGTCCTTGATGGCGGTGTCGAGCATGGCCGCGTCGGCCCCGGACCGAGCGGCGATGTCGGGCAGGGCGAGCGGATTGACGCAGCCGATGCGGTGAGCGTCGGCGTATCCGGAGGCGACGACGAGCGCCTCGGGGCGGTGGTCCTTCACCGCACGGACGACCGCACGCATGACCTCGACGCCTTGATCGGGCGTCGTGCACCCGTAGAGGCCGACCTTGATGTACGTGGCCCCCGAGACGACCGCGCCGAGCGCGGCCTGGGCCACCGTGCCGGGCTTGTACGGGACATCCCCCACGGTCGCGGACACCGGCTTGTCCGCCGGAACCGCGTCGCGGATCTCCCTGATGACCCAGGGGAAGTTCGCGCCGAGAGAGCCCTCATCGGGCTTCTTCACGTCGACGATGTCGAGATGCTCCGCAGCCTTCGCACAATCGAGAGCCTCCTCGACACCGTCCGGGGAGATGAGAAGCAACACCCTGACCTCCTTCGCCGCCAGTCCGCCCGGCGGGACAGGGGACTGCGGATCACCTGGCTCATGTGCGGTGCCCTCATCATTTCCGTCACCTTGAGGGACCGGAAGGGCGCACAGAGTATCTCTAGGGTGGTCATGTCCACGTACAGTGCGCCGTGCATACCAGAGCAAACCTGCCCACAGGGCGGAAGCCACAGCAATCCGCGCCGACCGCCTGCAACGCCTCAAATCCCTTGTGCAACTGAAAGCAAGGGGTCTCTCCTGGCCGTTCAACCAACCAGCCGATCGGCCGCACCCGACGGTTCCCGTCACCGACGGTCAGGACGACCCGCCCAAGATGCGGGGATACTTCCCCCACGGTCCAGTCCGCGCCGTCGATACGAATGCCCAGGCCGGCCGCGAGATCGAGCAGGGCCATCAGCCGATCTCCCGTCCGGTCGGGCCGCGGACCTGGGAGGGCTCCTCTTCCGCCTCCCTGGGGGAGACTCCCGGCCACACTCCGGCGGGCTCGATCGCTACGGCCTCGGCCTCGTCCCGGTTCACGGCCGCCTACGAGGTCGGTACCCCCGTCACCTCGACCGGCAGTGAAAGCGCCGGCGACGTCGGACAAGGTCATACGCCAGCGGAGTTCAGAAGGGTTCGGCCAGAGGGACTGATGGCGTGGCGGGCCGTCTTTCCTTCTCGGGTGAGGCTGGTGAGTCCCGCCTTGCGCAGCACACTCGCGTGCTCGCTGGCGCTCGGAGGGGAAATGCCGGCGAGTGCCGCCAGTTGGGTGGTGGTGCATCCGGTGTGCTCGGCTATCACCCACAAGACCGTCGCGCGGGTGCGGCCGAGCAGCGCGTCCAGGGACAACCGGGCGTTGCTCGGGGTTCCGGCGGTGACGACGGCCGGGGATGTGGTGGCGTGCACGCCGTCCCTGACGGGGAAGGTGATCCATGGTTGGCCGTCGCCTGGGTCGCCGTAGGCCGGGCAGCGGGCACCGAACACGGTCGGAACGAGGAGCAGCCCGCGTCCCGCGAGGTGGATGTCGCCCTCGCGCTTGGAGGCCGTCGTCAGATGCAGCACTGGCGATGACCAGGTGATGTAGCGGGGGTTGAGCTCGCTCAGCAGGCGTTCGACGCCGTGCTCCGCCAACTGCCGCAGGCGCAGGGCCCGGTCCGCGCTGGCGAGCTGTTCGATGCGAGGCCAGTACGGCGCGACGAGCATCTCGTGCGCCGTGTGCACGGCCTGGGCCAGCCGGAGAACGAGCGAGGTGTCCTCTTTTAGCTGCCGCGCTGCTCGGGGCACGTGCTGAAGGCCGGAGACCCACCGCTCCAGATCCTCGGCAACGCGGCGCGCCGGCGTCGAGCTGAGCCTTTGCTGGAAGTCGCCCGGACTCTCGGCGCGGCTCAGGTCCAGGAAATCCGGGGACGGCCCGAGCGCCGGGATGAAGTCGAACAGCAACGTTAGCTGCGGCCGCAGACGCGGCGCCACCCGCCGTCGCCATGCGTCGAACCGCACCGGATGACCTCGTTCCTGCAGCAGCCGGATGCATAGATCCAGTTCCAGCAGCGGTCGTACTCCCGAGGCCAGGTGGGTGCGGGCCAGGGCTTCAACCGTGAAGTGGATCCGTAAGGTCACCCAGGAAGTCTCAGCGATACGGTCGTTTCGGGTCAGCCCGAAACGAGTCGACCTTCCCGACCCGCCGCCCGAACCTGGTGGAGCAAGCACGGGAAGCCCGACAGCCCTCGGGCGATCAGGTGACCAGCCAGGGCTGTCGGACCGCGTCGGTCTTCCCCGTACATAGTGCAGCCAGCACCATGAACTCGGTAGATGAGGAGTCGATCATGCGTACCCGTCATGCTCTGGCTGGTGCGGCGCTAGGGGCCGTCATGGCCCTCGGTGTCCTCGCCGCACCCGCGCAGGCCGCACCGATCCAAGCCGGGCCGTCCGCCAGCGCCGCAGTCTCCGTCAACACGCCGCCGACCACCCAGGTGTGGGGGCACTACGGCTCATACCTCAATCAGTTCGAGTGCAACATCGCCGGCAGCCTGAGCGGGTACTCCCGCTGGTACTGCGTTTACTCGGACTACTCGGACCTCTGGGAGCTCTACGTCGATTTCAACAGCTAGCCTCGAGGACATGACGGTCCGCCGACGGAGTCGGTGGACCGTTTTCGTGCCGTGGGGTGAATCCGTGCAGGCCGAGGGCCCGAGTGCCGCCTCGGGGTGGCGCCGGGTTCCACTGCGCCTTCGCCAACTCGAGCTTGCAGTCAGAGTGCTGGTGTGGTCGAGGATGCCGTTGTCCAGGCCGCGGAAGCCGAGGTCAGGCAGTGCCCCGAGGCCGGCGGCGCGCAGGTGGGTCGGATGGGCGTCGTGGCGGGCGGCGGTGTTGTCGTGGGTGCGGCCGGGCGGGGCGGCGGAGATCCAGGTCAGGCGGCCGTTCTCGTTCTCGTTGGTCACGGCGCATCCGCACCCAGCGCCGCACCGGCAAGGCCGTCCCGAGGCCGCGGAAGCTCTCGAACCGGCTGAAGCAGCGCTCGATCGGGACGGACGCCCCTTCGCCACCACGCCTGAAGGACCCGGCGAGCCTGCGCGGTCACGAACACACCAGGGACCAGGGCCTGACCGGCGGATCAAGTGGCGGCTGTGATGGCACCGAGTTAGTTCTCGCGGGCCGGACTGTGCCCGGTTGCAGGGCGTTTCTGACCCCCGGGCATGGGCAGGACCGCCAGTGCGGTGTCGGCGATGTTCCGCAGCGTCTCCGGGTCCAGGCCGGCCTTGCCTACCGCCTCGATACCGCGGACCACCGTCAGCAGCAGTGCCGCCAGGCGCTCGGGATCCGCGGCGCTGTCGATGTCGCCGTGGCGCTGGGCGGCGCTGATCTCCGTCCGCAGCAGGGCCAGCAGTGCCGTCATGGTCTCGGCCGAGCGTGCGGCGACCGTCGGATCGCGGTGGGCCAGTTCCGCCGCTCCCTTGGCCAGCAGGCACCCGCGGCGCTCGGTGTCGCAGGCGGTGTTCTCCGCCATGAGGTGCACGTATTCCGACAGCCGGGTCATGGCCTCCGCGTCCGGGCCGCCTGCCAGCCGCTCTTCGGCCACCTCGACGACTGCGGTGCACCAGTCGCCGAAGACGCGGTGGAACAGCTTGCCCTTGTCGCCGAATGCGCCGTACAGGCTGCCCTTGCCCAGGCCGGTCGCCTGGGCGATGTCGTCCATCCGGGTCCCCGCATAGCCGGTCGCCCAGAACTGTTCCCGGGCCCGCTCCAGGACTTGGCGTTCGTCGAATGCGCGTGGTCTCGGCATGGTTTCAGCCTAACCATTATTGACTCGGTCGTCCATTACTGCCTATGTTGTGGACGATCCATTCCAGAACTGAAGGGGTTCGACATGCCAGGCGTACTGCAGGAGAAGGTGGCCGTGATCACCGGAGGGACCAGCGGGATCGGGCTGGCCGTCGCCCACCGCTTCGTCCGGGAGGGCGCACGGGTCTTCGTGACCGGCCGGGACACCGGCCGCCTCGAGGCAGCGGTGGAGGAGATGGGTCCCGCAGTCACCGGCGTACGGTCCGACGTCTCGGACCTGGCCGACCTGGACGCGCTCTACGCGCGAGTCCGCGAGGAGGCCGGACGCATCGACGTGCTGGTGGCCAACGCGGGAATCGCTGCGGACGCCGCGCTCGGGGCCCACACCGAGGCGGACGTCGACCTTACGCTCGCTGTCAACGTCAAGGGCACACTCTTCACCGTTCAGAAGGCGCTCCCGCTACTGGCGGAGAACGCCTCCATCGTGGTCGTCGGTTCGAGCAACAGCGTGCGGCCCAATGAGCAGCTCGAGGTCTACAGCGCCTCGAAGGCGGCGGTGAGCAACCTTGTGCACAACTGGGCCCGGCAGTCACGGGAGCGCCGGTTCCGGGTCAACGTGCTCAGCCCTGGTCCCACGCGGACCCCTGGCCTGCTGGGTGCCGCAGGGCCGGCCGCCGATCAGTTCGCCGAGGCCACCGTGCCACTGGGGCGGCTGGCCGACGCCGAGGAGATCGCCGAGGCCGCCCTCTTCCTGGCTTCGGACGCCTCGTCGTTCGTCACCGGCGCGGAACTCTTCGCCGACGGCGGCTACACCCGGGCCTGAACGACGGCCGCTGGTGCGCATCCGGTTCCCGCGAAGCGACGGGGCGACTCCCGGCCGCGCGCGTGCCCCGTACGAGGCCAGTGCGCCCGAAGCAACGAGATCGTGGCCCCAGCTCCTTGGGACGACGCCAGCCGCCACCCCGACGGCCTGTTCCCGGAAGCCGCAGGGGTTTCTCACGTGCTCCCGCGGCGTGTTGGTGGGCCCGGCAGGAGGTGGGGTCCATGCTCACCATGGACCAGTCGATGCCGCCTTCCGCGTCAGTTCCGGAGAGGACAACCGCCAAGGGTTTGTCCCGTGTGCATCCTGGACGACGTCGTCGGTATCCGGGTCGCAGCCGGTGCCCGCCGCGGCAGCGAGCGTCTGCCGCGGCGCACCCATACCTCGACTTCCGCCCGGCCGCGGGGTGGGCGGTCACGTCCCTGTGCCGGGAGTCCGGCTGGGCGGGAGTCGGTACGGTCAGCCCCAGATGGACAGGCGGCTGGCGTACGGCGTGACGTCGCAGAAGTAGCCGGTCGTCAGGCCGCGTGCCACGTAGTCCTTGCCGGCCGCGTCGCAGGCGGCGGCGGTCGGGTACATGCCGACGTAGACGAGGCCGGCGGCCTGGGCGGACGGGGCGAGCAGCAGGGCGGCCGCGGCCAGCAGTCCGGTCAAGCTCAGGGTCGAGATCGCTTTGCGCATGGGTGTGGTGCTGCCTTCCTGTTCCGGGGGCGAGCGTGCGGGCGTTCCGGTCGCGATGATCCGGCGCTTGGTGAGCAGCTTCCCCCACACCGGCCCGGAGAGCAATGGTCCAGACCAAACCAGTCCTCACCTAGCGGCACCGCTGACACGGGTGCCCATTCCCTGGCCTGGCCTGGCGACGTACGACGCGGCGGACAACCGTATGATGCCGATGATCTTCACGGGGTTCGGCTACGACATCTGACACACGGAGGCCCGTTATGTCCGAGCACGCTGCCGGGCAGCGCACGGTGGACGTCGTCCTGGTCAAAGCAGGCCGCACCAAGATTCGCTACCCGGCACAGTTGCTCGCGGACGACGGCGCACGGATCACGGTCCGCGCGGACTGGGCCGCTCCGGACGTACGGGATTTCGGCTTCGTGCGCTTCGAACCTGGCGATGTGTTCGTGGAGCGCTACTGGCGCGATCGCTGGTACGCGGTCAAGGAAGTGCGTTCGGCGGACGGTGCCCTCAAGGGCTGGTACTGCGACATCACCAGGCCGAGCGTCCTGGACGGCAAGGAGCTCGTCGTCGAGGACCTCGATCTGGACTTGTGGGTGTCCGCGGACGCGGCCACCGTTCTGCGGCTCGACGAGGACGAATTCGCGGCGAGCGGCCTGAGCGAGCGTGACCCGGAGGCAGCACGCAGCGCCGTGGCCGCGCTGGACGAGCTGGAACAGGTCGCCAACAGCGGGCGGTTGAGCGCTCTCCTCAACTGATCCGGGACGGGGCCGGGTCCCCTCAAGGCCGACGACCGATGGTCCGGCCGGGACTGGTGGGCTCACATGGTGCGGTGTCGCGTATTCGCGGGCCGCTTGTTTCACCTTTCAGTGCACAGATGATCATGGGCCGGGCTCGGCCTGCGCTCGTCACGTCGGGAGGGTCCCAGGACGGCGGGCCTGACTTCTGGAACGCAGCGGGTCGCAGCCGACAGGAGATGTCGAGAATGTCGGATTCTGCTGTGGTGGCCGTGCCCTGGCCGGTGTCGGGGGCGTTTGCCGTGAGGACCTGACCTTACGTAGGGGTCAGTCGCTGTGAAGGGATGAGGCCCAGTGTTCTTCGAAAACCGTATGCGCGTCCTTGGCGCGGGGATCCTCGCAGTCGGTGCGTTCGCGATCGGTGTCCCGGGGGTGGCGGCCGCGCAGTCGCAGAGCCTGACGGGGGCCGCCCGCGACGAGCTCCGTCTCGCGCCCGGCACGACGGATGTCGTCATCGCGGCTCCGTCCGGCTGCACGGCCAGGAAGTATACGAACGGGCTCGGTGAGGCCACCTGCACGAGCGGGAACGGCCAGTTCCGGGTCACGATCACCTGCAAACGGTCCACCGGGAGCATCTACACCGCACAAGGACCCTGGAAGACGCCGGGCCCGAACGCCAGAAGCGCGCGATGGTGCGGCGCCTCCAGCGACACCATCACGTATGCGGGGGTGCAGAAAACCAACGGGTGAACGGTGGCTGCCTGCGGAGGTCCTGCGCAGAGACTGAGCCTCCCGGCAGCGGAAGCGCACCACACGACCCCGTCTGACCAGTGCGAACACCAAGACCCCGGTCGCTGAGTTCTGCCCTCGGCCGGGGTCCCGGCGTTCTCCGGGAGGGGCGCGCCGCTCGATCGCTGATGGACGCAGCGACTTCGCGATGCGAACCGCTCACGAAGCGCAGACGACCTCTGACCGGTTCGCGTGGGCCTGGCGGCTTGACGTGACGGCAGGGCGTGGCGATCTGCCAAGTGCCCGTAGCGCCGGGCCGTTCGGCCGGTGCGTGCGGGAGAAGTCGGTCCACGTCCGTCTGCCCGTCGAGCCGGTCGACACCGTGTACGCCGCGTGTCGGCACACAGCCAAGGACGCCATAACCCTGCGCAAGGAGTGGAAGCACGGGTTCGGTCCGTCGTTCTCCACCACGTTCCTCGCGGCGGAGTGGGCTGCGGCTCCGCTTCCGTCGCGGCGCTCAGGGCGATGACCGCCGCGCCACCGGCGCAGAGCAGCCCCGCCATCGCGGCCAGCCCTGTACGGTGGCTCACCGGTCGCCGGTGAAGTGGTCGAGGACTTCATCGCTGCAGTCGTCCGCGCCGGCCCGGGTTCGGCTGAAGGCCAGTTCGATGGCCGGTCGGTCAGGGGCGGGCGGCGTCGAAAAGGGGGTCGAGCGGATCGCCCTCGTGCCCGACGACGAGGCAAGCCGCTGCCATCGGTCCCCGGGACCGCTCCACGAGCCGGGCCAGGACCGTCGCTTCGGATGGCAGCTCATCCAGGTCGATACCGAGCGCCCGGGCCGCATGCTCCCGTCGCCGATCGAAGTCAGGCAGGTCCTCCCGGTACTCGTCGGCGACCGCCCGGAGTTCTTCGGGCGTCCGGCCCGGAGCGTCTCGCCACCACGGCGCCACGAGACACAGGCGCACCAACTCCGGCAGTCCGAGCGCGAGCAGGCCGGCCTCGCCGTCGAGGCTCACATACACCACGGGGCGTTCCTCACCGCCCTCGCCGACGAAGCAGTACGCGTCCCCCGACCCGGCTCGCGCGAACTGCTCCAGCCGGGCCCCGGAGGCGAGCCGGACCCCCTCTTCCAACTCGTGAGAGTCCGGGTCCGTCGCGTCGAGATCCGCGACGCCGGCAAAAAACGCCACGGCCCTCTCATCGGTCCCCAGAAGTGACAGCAAGGCACCCGGCGCGCCGGGCCGCCAAGCGGGCGCATCGGAGTCGGCCGGTGCCTTCGATCCGTTCACCCGGTCATCGTATCCCCGGCCTGACAGCGGTGAGTTGGTGGTACGGACGGGAGCCGAGCTGGGGCATCTCGGCTGTGGGCGGCGACGGCGATCACGGCAGTGGTGGGCTCGGCTCGGGATGCCGTCCTGTGGCGGTGACTTCTGGAAGGGGGCGCGTAGGAGTTCGTCAACACCCTGCCAGGCCGCCGGGGCGACCGCACGCTCCACGGGAAGACGCTGTGTTCCCCCGCCCGGCCGCGGGGGGACGTGCCGACACACGTGTTCCTCTGGACAGGTGGCGCCGTTCCTCCACATCCTCGGGGGAAGACAGGCGCGGGACCCACCCGTACCGCCGATCGCTCCCTGGGAAGGCAGGCGTCCGTGAAGTTCAGCTATGCCATGCTCCCCGACTACCCGCTCGCCGAGTCGCTCGAATCGATCCGCCTCGCCGACGAACTGGGCTTCCACGCCTGCTACGCCGCCGACGAGACCTGGCACAAGGACTTGTGGCTCCTCTTCGCCGCCGCCGCGGGCCGCACCAGCCGGATCCGCCTGGGGCCGAGCGTGTCCCCGGTGACGCTGCGCGAGCCGACGCTGATCGCGCAGGCCCTCGCCACCTTGGACGAGCTGTCCGGCGGACGCGCCGAAGGGGTCCTGTCGAGCGGGAACTTCGGGCTGCTGGCGCAGTACCGGATCGACTGGGCCCGCACCCGGCCGCTGTCCCGGGTCAAAGAGGCCCTGCACGTGGTGCGCACCCTGCTGGACGAGGGGAGCATCACCTTCGACGGCGAGTTCTACGCCTACGACGGGCTGTTCACCTTCGCCCGTCCCGTGCAGGAGCGGGTGCCGCTGAAGCTGGGCGCGATGCGCGGGCCGAAGTCCTTCGAGGCGGCCGGGGAACTCTCCGACGGCTGCCACCACGCCCTCAGCTACACCCGCGAGGCATACGAGTACGCGGTCCGCCACATCCGGGCCGGCGCCGAACGCGCGGGCAGGGACTGGAAGTCGCTCGACATCGGCGCCTGGGTCGTCTTCGCCACCGGCCCCGATTCCGCGGCGGCCAAGGACGCGGCGCGCAGCATGGTCGGCATCTACGCCTCCTCCATGCCCGAGGAACAACTGCTCCGCAACGGGGTGGAGCCGGGCGAGCTCAAGCCGGTCATCGAGGCCATCGCCAGCGGTGATCTCGCCCGCGGCATCGAGCTGACGTCACCGGAGGTCGCCGAACGCCTTTCGGTGGCGGGCACGCCGGAGGAGTGTCTGGACAAGATCCGGCGCGAGATCGCCCCCGCCGGGGTGAACCACGTGATCTGCGCGCTCACCGACCGCACACTCGTGAAGGCGTTCACCGGCCGCGACCTTCCCGATGTGGCCGACGTGGACACCCAGCTCCGTATGATCCACGAGCGGATCATGCCCGCGTTCGCTTGACCGGGGCGTCCTGACCGGGGCGTTCCTGACCGGGGTTTCCTGCCGCGGCTTCCTCAGCGGTCCTCCTGCCGGGTCTCCCGACCGGGCTGCCGGCCGGGTCGTCGCCCAAGGGTTCGCCTGCCGGCTGCGGCCCGCTCACGTGGTCCTCGGCGCCCGTCCTCCCGAAGCGACACCGTCGGCTCCGGCCCGGGCCGCGCATGACGCAGCCCCGGCCGGTCCCGTCCCACGGGGACCGGCCGGGGCCGGTGTGCGCGCTCGTGCGTGTGCGTCCTGCCGTGTGGCGACGGTCAGACGCGCTGCCACAGGGCGGGGACGTTCGGCGGCTCCCAGCCCGGGTGGGCGGTGTGGCCCTGCAGGCACCGGTAGCTGACGCCGTCGTAGGTCACGACGTCACCGGCCGCATAGGTGGCGCCCACCTGCCAGGTGGTGTCGCCGCCGTTGCCGCCGGGCACGGTGAGGGTGTAGGTGGTGGTGTGGCTGGTCTCACCCGTTCCCGTGATGGTGAGGGTGTACGTGCCGCCCGGTGTGCCCGCGGCCACCCGCACGGTGGCCGTCGAGGACTGGCCGGAGGTCACCGAGGAAGGGCTGAACGACACGCTCACCCCCTCCGGAGCGCGGGACGCCGACAAGCTGATGTTCTGGGCGTTTCCGCTGGTGGTGGCGGTGGACACGGTCACCGTGGCGGACGAGCCGGGCGAGACCGTGCCGGCGGCGGGGTTGGCGGAGATCGAGAAGTCGTCGGCCGGTGCGGGTGCGTCACCGACGGCGGTCTTCCAGATGGCGTACGCGATCCCGTCCGCGCTGCGGTTCAGCGCCGTGGCGTTGATGTTGCTGGTGGTGTCGCAGGCGGAGTGGTAGCAGGGGTCGTAGGCGCGGCCCGCGGTGCCGCCCCACTTGGCCGCCTCGGCGGCGGACTTCACGGCCGAGGCGCCGGTGGCGTAGCCGGAGGTGGGGATGCCCACCTGCTGGAAGGAGTAGTCGTCGGAGCGGCCCTGGCCCTCGACGTTCTCCTGCGGGGCCAGCCCCAGGGAGTCCCAGTACGCCTTCAGCGGTCCCGAGGCGGCCGAGTTCAGGTTGTTGACGAAGTAACCCGCGTTGGTCGAGGCGACCATGTCGAAGTTGTAGTACGCCTTGATCCGGGCGCGCTCGGTCGTGGAGAGCGAACGGGCGTAGAAGTCGGAGCCGTTCAGGCCCTGCTCCTCGTCGGTCCACCAGGCGAAGCGGACCCGGTTCTTCAGGGTGGGGTTGGACTGCGCCAGAGTCAGCGCGGACTCCAGGAGCGCGGCGGAACCGGAGCCGTTGTCGTTGATGCCGGGCCCGGCGGACACGCCGTCGAGGTGTGCGCCGAACATGTAGACGTTGTCGGCGTCGCCCCGCGGCCACTCGGCGATCAGGTTGTTGCCCGCTCCCGCGGTGCAGCCGGAGGTGCAGCTCTGTTCGGTGACCGTATAGCCCGCCGTCTGGAGCCGGCCCTTGACGTAGGCGAGCGAGGCCCGGTAGCCGGCCGAGGTGGAGCGGCGGTTGCCGCCGTTCTGCGAGGCGATGGTGTTCAACTGGGTGAGGTGTGCCTGCACCTTGGCCACGTCGACGTCCGGTGGGGTGGACGGAGTGCCGCCGCCGCCCACCCTCAGCGTGTACTGGGCGGTGTGGGTCCTGGTACCGGCGGTGCCCGTGACCGTGATCTGGTAGGTCCCGGCGGTTGTGGCCGACGAGGTGGAGACCGTCATCGTGGAGCTGCTGCCGGAGGTGACCGTCGCCGGGCTGAAGGAGATGTTCACCCCGGCCGGCGCGCCGGAGGCGGTCAGCGAGACCTGCTGGGCGCTGCCGGAGACGGTGCTGGTGCTGACGGTGGCGCGCGCCGAGGAGCCCGCGTCGACGTCACCCGAGGTGGGGCTGAGCGCCAGCGAGAAGTCGGCCTGCTCCCCGGTGCAGGCCGGGTCGCCGGTCTGCGCGGGCACGCTGATCGCGTCCCAGGCGGCCTTGGTGGAGTTGAACAGGGCGCAACTGGCGTCGAGGTTCTTCGCCGTGGTGAGGGTGGCGGTGCGGTAGCGCTTGTACGTCATGCCGCTGGTCTTGAGCAGCATGGCGCCGTAGAAGACCTTGCCCGCGTTCTGGATGCCGACGCCGGTGACGGTGGAGTTGTTGCAGGTGGGGCTGGAGGGCTTGCCGCCGCCGGGGTTGGAGCCCTCGGCCAGCAGGTAGAACCAGTGGTTGAGCGGGCCGGCCGCGGCGTGCTCCTCGGTCTGGGGGATCGACGAGGAGTAGCAGTTGGGGTTGTTGCCGACCTGGCTGGGGTTGTACATGTTGCGGATCGGGCCGCGGCCCTGGAGGTTGATCACCTCGCCGACGGTGTAGTCAGGGGTGTCGTACGGCGCCGGCTCGTTGGCGTACGCCTCGGTCAGGGCGCCCATGATGTCGCCGGTCGCCTCGCCCAGCCCGCTCTCGTGGTTGGCGCCGCCCGGAGTGAAGGAGTCCAGGCCGTGGCCGAACTCGTGGCCCACCACGTCGAGCCCGGCGATCCACTCGTTGGCGCTGTTGCGGCCGATGGTGACGGTGGAGCCGTCCCAGTACGCGTTCAGCTCGTTGAGGCCGACGCGGACCGGCCAACTGCCGCCGTTGCCGTCGTGCCCGTTGCGGCCGAGCCAGTTCTTGAGCATGTCCCATTCCTTCTGCGCGGCGAACATCGCGTCCACGCAGCCGGTTTCCTTGCTCGTGGGGTTGCCGGTGCCCCAGGTGTCGGTCGCCTTGGTGAACAGGCCGCCGCTGTAGTCCGAACACTGCAGTCCGGGCCGGGTGGTGTCGCGCAGCACGTAGGAGGAGCCCGACCGGGAGGTGTCGATGGTCAGCGGGTTAGGGCCGTTCCACTTGCTGTTTCCGCTGCCCGTGCGTACGTCGTCGTAGGCGTCGACGACCTTTCCGGTGCGCGCGTCGACGAAGACGTGCAGCCGGCTGGGGGCGTTCGCGTCGGTGCGCCCGGTCAGCACGGTCTCCCAGGCGAGGGTGGCGCGGTCGCCCCGGGCCCGCACGACCAGCCGCCGGGAGTCGACCTTCTCGGTCTTCGCCAGCCTGGCCCGGCTGGTGCGGACCGCTTGCGCGGCGCTGACCCGGGCCTTGGTGGAGAGCGCGATCCTGGCCTTGGTGGCGGACTGGACCGAGCGGATCCCGCCGTCGCCGTCGGCGAGGACGACCACGTCCCCGCCCACCACCGGCAGGCCCCGGTAGGTGCGTTCGTAGGCGACGGAGTACAGGCCCTTGACCCAGGGGGTGACCTGCCGCCGGTCGTACTGCTCCTCGGGGCCCTTGGCCAGCGTGTCGAGGCCGCTGCGTGCCGCCTGGTCGGCGGCCGCGACGGCTCTGGCGACCGGGGTCGGTCTCGGCTTGCCCGCCGGGGGCGCGGCGTGGGGCGCGGCCGAGGCGAAGGCGGCCGGCATCACCACCCCTCCCAGCGTCAGGGCCAGGGATATCCCGGCCACCGCCAGCTTTCTCAGCATCGTTGCTCCTTGTGAGAGGTCGTGGGGCTCACCCGCCCCCCTATTGGCATGCTCATGCCAATCAAAGGGCCGGTGTCCGCGGTACGTCGGTGTCTCCGACCGTGCCGCGCCGGGGTGGCGTGCCACGCCACCGGGCTGGCCGAACCCTCACACCGCCCCGCGTCCGGGTCAACGGGCCGCGGTCCCGCCGTCCCGTCCTGGCAAAAACCGGCACAGGCGCGGGGGCGGCGGGACGCGCTCAGATCCCCGGAACGGGCAGCCGCTCGCGGTATTCCCTGACCTCCGGTACGTCACCCCAGCGGGCGAGCAGTCTGCCGTGCAGTCCGCGCAACTCGGCGTTGGTCACCAACTCGCTCGAGGACACCGCCTCGTCGAGCACCGGGGCCGCCAGGGCGACCGCCGCGCCGGGGTCACCCGCGCACGCCCAGCAGTCGGCCAGACGCAGGGTGAGCAGCACCCGGGTCTCCCGCATCAGCGGCGGCAACTGGGCACGCGACCGCGCGGTGGCGTCGACGGCACGCCGCGCCGTCACCCGGTCGCCGGTCACGGCGGCGAGGTCGCGCAGCGCCCCGCCGATCGCCGACTCCACCCTCATCTCGCCCTCGGCGCCGGACAGCCAGGGCGCCTCCAGACGGTCCTGCCGGCCGAGGCGGGCGAATCCGCGCCGCGCCAGGGAGATGTGCCGTCGGCACTCGGCGGCGTCGTGGCCGAGCGCGTGCCCGCGGGCCCGGTACAGGTGGGAGAGGGTGACCACCCACCGCCGCCCGGGGTCCACCGCGCCGATGGCCTCGGCGTACGCGAGCGCCGATCCGGCGTCCCGGTCGAGCCGGACCAGGGTGCACACGTCACTGAGCAGGGTCGCCCGGCCCAGGACGTCGTGCACCGCGTCCGCCCAGCTCAGGCCGTGGCCGAACCAGGCCATGCCGATGCTGCTCTGCCCGCGCTGCATCCGCAGCCGCCCGGCGACCTGGGCGTACTGCGCGGCCAGCCGGAGCTGCCCGTACGGCAGCCGGCCGGTGGAGTTCACCGCCCCCGCCCACCGCACCAGTGCCCGTAACAGCCGCTCCACCGTGGTCAGGCCGTCGGACGCGCCCCGGTGCAGCGCGCCGCGGATCAGACAGGCCAGGACAGCGGTGAGCGTGTGCAGCAGCTCCGGCTCGCTGCACGGGAGGCCGTCGGACCCGCCCTGCGACGCGGTCAGCCCGTCCAGCAGGTGCGGTGCCCCCGCGAGGTCGGGCACCGCACAGCCCACCGTGCCGTGCAGCGGGCACGCCAGTCCCTCGGCGGGCAGCTCCGACGGCCACAGCACGGGATCCAGCCCGTACTGGCCGGCGGGGGCTTCCCCGCCGCCCGGCACCGGGGCGAACAGCCGGGGGTCCGCCGGCGGCCGCTGCGGGCGGTACGGCGTCCCGCCCGGAGCGGCGACGACCGCGGCCAGCTCGCCGCCGGTCCCCAGGACGGAGTCGAGCCGGCCCGCCAGCCCGGCCGGCGGTTCGCGCAGCCCCGCCTCGAGCCTGCTGATGAGACTGTGGTGGTACCCCACCTTCAGTCCGAGCTGCGACTGGGTCAGTCCGGCCTGTCTGCGCCAGGCCCGCAGCCGCCGCCCGAACTCCGCCCAGGACTCCACCGGCTGTGCCGTCTCCACGGACCTGCCCCTCCTGACGAAGGCCCCGCCGCCGACAGCGTGACGCCGGGTGCTCCATGTCTGCGCGCGTCCGTCCGGGCCGGGCGGGCCGGCCCGCGCGCCCCGGGTGTGGCGGGCCGCGTCCCGGGGAGCGCCGCGCGTCCGCTCTCAGGCCGGGCGGACACGCGGGTCGGCCCGGACTCCCCACTGGCCGGCGCCGGGCTGGTCACCGGTCACGCCCCACTTGGTACGCCGGGCGTGGCCGCCGCGGAAGACGGCGTCGCCGCTGTCGGTGTCCTTGCCGTCGCTCGTACCGCCGACGACGACAGCTACTCGTCTTTTCGCGCTCATGCCATGCCACGTCCTTCGCCGTACATCGAAACCGCCGCCGCGGGCTCGGGGGTCGGGAAGCGTTGGTCCGGACCTGTCTTGCTAGGTCTAGACCATAGCCGCGGGGGAAAGGCGCCCACAACCGGCTGCGGGCGTCGGCCCGTCGACGGCACCGGGGAGAAGGTCTGCACCGCCCTGCTCGCCCGGGCCGACCCCGAAGGCGACCTCGACCGGGTCGTCGCGGTCCACTCCCCCGTCGTCCGAGGTCACCAGCACGCCGCCGGGGCGCCTGCGTCAGCCCCGTTCCGGAGTGAAGGCCGCGCGAGAGCCGGGCTGGGCGTCGAGTTCCGGGGCCAGCAGTTCGGCGACCGTCTGGCGGCGGCGGATCAGGCGGGTCTCGGCGCCGTCGACCAGGACCTCGGGGATCAGCGGTCGGGAGTTGTAGTTCGACGACATGCTCGCCCCGTAGGCGCCGGTGTCGTGGAAGACCACCAGGTCGCCGATCTCGGTGCGGGGCAGTGGAACCGGCTCCACGTCGCCGCCCTCGACCTGGGTGAAGACGTCCCCCGACTCGCACAAGGGGCCGGCCAGGACCGTGTCGCGGGCGTCCGCGTCGCGGAAGGCGCCGTCGGCGCCGAGGACCGAGACCCGGTGGTTGCTGCCGTACATCGCGGGCCGCATCAGGTCGTTGAAGCCCGCGTCGACCAGGACGAAGTAGTTGCTGCCCATGGGCTTCTGGGCCCGGACCTCGGCGGCCAGGACCCCGGATCCGGCCACCAGGAAGCGTCCGGGTTCGATCTCCAGCCGGACCGGGTGGCCCAGATGGGAGACCAGTTCCCGGCGGACGGCGTCCCAGAGGTCGAAGTAGCGGTCGGTGTCGATCTCCCGGTCGCCCGGCGCGTACGGTACCGAGAGGCCGCCGCCCGCCGAGATGGCCCGGATGTCGCGGTCGGCCAGCCTGGCCTGCTTGAGCATGGTCTCGCAGACCGACTCCAGGTGGCCGTAGTCCACCCCGGAGCCGATGTGCATATGCAGACCGACCAGGTCGAGCCCGTACCGGTCGACCAGCGCGAGGCTCTCCTGGAGGTGCTCGTGCCAGATGCCGTGCTTGCTGTGCTCGCCGCCGGTGTTGGTCTTGCGGCTGTGTCCGTGGCCGAAACCGGGGTTGATCCGGATCCAGACCGGGTGCCCGGGGGCGGCCCGGCCGATCTGGTCGAGCATCTGGGGGGAACCCGCGTTGACGGGGATGCCCAGCTCGACGACCCGGCGCAGCGTGGAGCGGTTCAGCAGGTCGGCGGTGAAGACGATCGGTTCGTCGGCTCCGCCGACCTGATATCCGGCCGCGAGCGCCCGCTCGATCTCGCCCTCCGACACGGCGTCGACGTGGACGCCCTCCTCGCGCATCAGACGCAGGATGTGCAGGTTCGAGCATGCCTTCTGGGCGTAGCGGATGACGTCGAAGCGGCGCAGCCGGTCGATCTGCCCGCGGATCGTCCCGGCGTCGTACGCCCACAGCGGGGTGCCGTACTCGGCGGCCGCGGCCGCCAGCCGGGGGCCGTCCAGCGCGCCCGGCAGGCCGGGCGGTCCCCCGGCGTCGGACGGGGCCGGTGCCGTGGCGGAGGGGGAGGATGGGGAGGTCATGGTCAGTCCTTCTCACCGATCATCAGGGCAATACCGAGATCTTCTTCCAACCGGCGCAGGATCCGCTCGGCCGTCCGCACCACGGACGGATGGTCCGGGCCGCGCAGCATGAAGCGGGCCACGATCTGGCCCGCGGCGACCGTCCGGCCCGGCCCGGTGCCGTAGCTGTCGAAGCCGACGACCTCCAGGACGCCCGGCTGGTCGGCGATCCACTCCAGCGAGGCACCGGGGGCCAGGGTGCCGCCGTCGCGGGCCATCACCTTGCGCCCGCCGACGCAGCCCTCGAGCGGGCCGGGCAGGCTCACCTCGGCACCGGGCTCCAGGATGCTCAGCAGTGCGGAGAAGATGTCCGTGCCGGTGGCGTGCCGGTAGATGGTGGGCAGGGCACCGCCCATCACACGGGGGTTGACCTCGACCAGGACCGGCCCGCGCGCGGTCACCATGATCTCCAGATGGAACACGCCCAGGTCCAGACCGATCGCCCGGCACACGTCGACGGCGTACGCGACACAGGCGTCGTGCTGCTGCGCGGAGAGCGCCGCGGGGATGTAGGAGCCCAGTTCCACCACCTCGTCCTCGGCCCAGCGGAACCTGCCCGACACCGCGAAGGGGAAGAACTCCCCGTCCCGGACGCCCAGTTCCACCGAGACCAGGGTGCCGACCAGGTACTCCTCGACGAGGACGCCGCGGGTGAACTGCTCATGCCACTGCACCGGCACCGCGTCCAGTCCGGTCAGCACCCCACGGCATCCGGCGGCGGCCTCGTCGGCGTTCGCGGCCACGTAGGAGAGCAGGCTGTCCGCGCCCGACGGCGGCTTGAGGATCACCGGGTAGCCGATCTCCTCGGCCGCGGCCAGGACCGCCTCCTCGGTCTCGGCGAGGGCGTGGCGCGCGGAGGCGAGCCCGGCCTTCTCCAGGACGGCCCGGCACCGGTCCTTGCGGCGGGCGGTGAGGACGCCGTCGGTCGCCGTGCCCCGCAGGCCCAGTTCCCGGCAGGCGACGGCGACGGCCTCGGCGCTCAGCTCCAGTTGGGCGGTGACCACGTCGATGGGGTCGACCGCGTGCCGGGCGGCCAGCGCCCGGGTGACGGTCTCGGCGTCGGTGGTGACCAGGCCGTCGACCAGGTGGTCCACGGAGCCGACGATCCGCAGGTTCTTCTCGGTGGGCGGATAGAACGGGTCGGCGGACTGGAGGTAGGTCACCCGGTGACCGGCCTCCTTGGCCAGCCGGATCGCCTCCAGCGCGGCGGGGTTGGAGTCGACGAACGCGATGTGCATGGGTTCTGCCTAGGGGTCGTGGAGGGGGGAGGTCCGGTGCGGCGCGGGCCGGTCGGAGGTTCAGAGCGGGACGGGGAGGACGTCCGTCAGTTCCGGCACGGTGCCCGGTGCCGCGGCCGTGCAGCGGGCCTCGACGGCGGCGGCGAGGCCCGGCACCAGGGGTGCGGCCTCGGTGGCCAGGGCGCGCAGGCCCGCGACGGCGAACCCGGGATCGTCCGGTGCCCGGGCGGCGAGCAGCGCGAGCAGGTTCGCGGTGGTCTCGGCGGCCTGCCGCATCGAGAAGGACTCCAGCGTGTAGGCACGCCGCATCCGGTCGCGGTAGCGGTCCAGGAGCGCCTCGGTCCCCGGCGCGGCCGCCACGGGACGCCCGGTGTGCGGGGCCAGGGCCGCGGCGATGGCCCGCAGCGGCGTGTGCAGCCGGGTGCGTACGGTGTCGAGGAAGTCCGCCTCGGTGAAGTTGGCCGGCTGGTGCTCCGGATTGCCGAGCGCGAGGTGGAAGCGCACGTTGTCCGAGCCGTACTTCCCCACCAGGTCACGGGCCCAGACGAGATGGCGCCGGCTGGTGGAGAACTTGGCTCCGTCCAGGTGGTAGAACTCGTTGGTCACGATCGCGGCCGGTTCGGTCAGGCCGCCGTGCGCGAAGGTGAGCCCGAGATGGGCGAAGGAGAAGTAGAACGTGTTGTCGTAGCCGAGGAACTGTACGAGTTCGAACCCCGAGTCCGCGGCCCACACGTCCGGGGGCGTCCCCGGGCTGCGACGGGCCCGCGCGGCCTCCGCCATGTGCCTCAGGCCCGGCAGCATCTCGGCCCAGACGTTGAAGACCTGGCCGTCGAAGCCGTCGATGCCGACCGGGATGCCCCAGTCGGCCGGGTAGCTGACCGGGAAGTCGGGCAGCGGCCGGGACAGCATCTCGTCGACGAAGCGCAGCACGTGCGGGCGCATCGTGGCGCGCCGGGTGCGGTAGAACTCCGTGAACCGCTCCCGGTACTCCTCCAGGGGCAGGACCAGGATCTCCACCTCGCGCGGCTCGGTGGCGGTGTCCGGTTCGGCGCCGGTGCTCGTGGGGAAGAGTAGCGAGTCGACGTCGTTGGGGTGTCCGCAGTTCTCGCAGATCGCGCCGCAGGTGCCGACCAGGCACTCGGGGCAGTACCCGGTGGCGAACGCCTCCAGCAGGTAGCGGCCGGTCCGCCCGCAGTACGGGAACGTCCAGGTGCGGGTCTTCAGCCTGCCCGCGCGGTGCAGGCCGGTGAAGAACTCCCGTATCCCGGCCCGGTAGGCGTCGTCGGGGCTGGTGAACGCGTCGATGTCGATGCCGGCGAGTTCCAGCGTGCCGACGATCTCGCGGTTGCACCGCGCCGCCAGTTCGGCCGGGTCGAGGCCCAGCCGCTGCGCCGTGGTGACCACGTACGTCTGGTGGTCGTCGCCGCCGGACGCGTACAGGACGGTGTGTCCCAGCATGCGCTGAGCGCGGCTGAACACGTCGGCGCCCAGGTAGGGGCCCGAGAGGTGGCCGACGTGCAGGTCGCCGTTGGTGGTGGGGGGCGTGGCGGTGACGAGGAAGCGGCGCGGGGTCCGGGTCACCGGTCCTCCCCGGCGGGCTGCTCGGGGGCGGGACCGGCGCCGAAGGGGCCGAGGGACCAGACCGACACCATCTCCAGTTCCTCGGTGTCCGAGGCGTTCTCGAAGTGGTGCCGCTGGTGGGCTCCCACCACCAGGGCGTCACCGGCGGCGATCTCCGTGCGGGCCCCGTCGACCTCGGCGTGGCCGCTGCCGCGCACGACGTAGAAGTGCTCGTGGTCCTCGTGGGAGTGCGGGGTGGTGGCCGTACCGGGCGCGACGGTACAGACGCCCATGCCGGTGTCCGAGGGTCCGCTGGACTCCCAGGGCAGGATGCGCCGGAAGGCGCAGCCGTACTCCTCCTTGACGAGGGCGTCGGCCCGCCGCTGGATACGGATGTCGCTCATACGTGGACTCCTTCGAGCCGTGGGGTGGTGAGGTGCTGGTGGCCGGCGGCCGGGGTGTCGAGGACCGCGTCGAGGATGTCTCCGGCGCGGTGGGCGAGCAGGGACAGCAGCGTGCTGGTCAGGCCGTGGGTGTGTTCGGCGGCGCCGTGCAGGAAGATACGCGGTGCGAAGGACGCGTCGGTGCGTGCCGAGTAGTCGCGGTCGACGAGCAGTTCGCCGTCCTCGTCGCGGAGCAGGTACGGGTCGACGCCGGCCAGCAGGCCCCGCGCCTCCCGGAAGTCGTAGCCGGTGGCCAGCACGACGGCGTCGTAGCGCTCGCCGCGCGTGGTGCCGGTGAGCAGGTCGCGCAGGGCGGCGGTGACCAGGCCGCCCTCCGTGCGGGCCGCGGTCAGCTCGGTGAACCGGCGCAGCTTCAGCCGCTGCCCGCCGTGCACCTCCTGGTCGTAGAGGAGTCCGGCGACGGCGGTGATGTCCTCGTCGTCGACGGCGGCGTAGTTGGTGCCCCGCAGCTCGGTCAGGATGCTCCGGCGGCGCACGGCGCCGGCGCCGTGGAACAGGTCGACGGAGGCCGGGTCGAAGATGGCGTTGGCCAAGGCGCTGCTGTTGGCGGGCATGAGCGCGAACCCGCGGTGCGCCAGGGTGACTTCGGCGGCCGGGAACTCGCCGGCCAGATACCGGAAGATCTCCGCGGCGCTCTGGCCGGCACCCACGACGAGGAAGCGGTAGGGCAGTTCACGACCGCGGTCGTGGAAGGACCGGACACCGGCCAGGAAGGCACTGCTGTGGAAGACGGTGCCGTCCTGCAGGGTGCGCGCCTCGACGCCGGGCGGGACGACCGGTGTACCGCCGGGTGCCAGGGACACATGGTCGGCGGAGACGGTGCGCCGGGTGCCGTCCGGGCCCCGATGGTCCACCTCCAGGCGGGTGACCCGCCCGTCGGGGCCGGTCACCGGGCGGATCGCCTCGGCGGTGCTGCCGTAGGTGACGTAGTGGGCGAGCCGGCCGGCCGCCCAGCGGAAGTAGTCGACGTACTCGCGCCGCGTCGGGTTGAGCGTGCCCAGGTTGAGGAAGGGTTCCAGTCTCCCCTTGGACACCAGGTAGTTGACGAAGCTGTACGGGCTGGTCGGATCCCTCGGCGTCACCAGGTCCTTGAGGAAGGCGACCTGCATGCGGGCGCCGGGCAGCAGCATGTCGGGGTGCCAGGAGAAGGCGTTCCTCGACTCCAGGAAGTGCAGGCCCGTCCCGGCGGCGGCCGGCCCGGCCGTGGCGTGCAGCGCGCTCATGGACAGGTGCGAGGGGCCGAAGCCGATACCGAGGAGCCGGTGGTGCGGGTGTCCCCCGCCCGGGGCAGTGGTCATGGTGTTCCTTTCCTCCGGGTCAGCCGGCCTGGACGGCGGGGCCGGTCCGGCCGTCCTCCACCGGCCGGTAGTGGGCGTAGAACTTCTTGGTGGGCTCCAGGACTTCCCAGGTGCCGGTGAATCCGGCGGGGACGACGATGGTGTCCCCGGGGACGAAGGTGCGGGCGTTGCCGTCGTCGTCGGAGATCACCACCCGGCCGTGGAGCATGTGGTAGAACTCGTCCTCCTCGTACACCGCGCGGAACGTGCCCGGGGTGCTCTCCCAGATGCCCGAGGTGAAGGCGCCGTCGGGGCTGGTGAAGTGCAGGGTGTTGGTGATGGCCAGTTCGCCGGAGATCCAGCGGTCCGGGCCCTTGCGCACCTGGCGCACGTTCTCCGGCTCGGACTCGCCGAGGACCACGATGTCCTTGATCGTTCTGCTGGTCATGCCGATTCCTTCGCTGTGCGGGCGTGGAAGAGTTCCGCGAGCCGCCGGGCGGCCTTCTCGCGGACCACGGAGTAGTGAGTCTCGGGCAGGGGGCGGATCCGCGCGCCGGGCGGGACGAGACCGGCCGGGTGCCGGTGCAGCGGCGTCAGGCCCCGGAAGGCGTCGGGCCGCTCCCGTTCGGCCGGTACGACCAGGAGCGGGCAGTCCCGCGGCAGGCGCCGCGGGCGGTGGTCGAGCAGCAGCCGGTACAGGGCGCGGTACTGGCCGTACAGGCCGCGCAGGGCGCCGGGCGGCTCCTGGGGCAGGTGGGCCGCGGCGAGGTGTCCGAACGGGTCCGGGTGGCCGGCGGGTACGGAGATCTCCGCGGCGCCGTCCCGCTGCCCGAGGTAGTCGGTGAAGAAGCCCGCCGCGGCGGCCCGTTCGTCCAGGTCCCCGCCCGGCGCCGCGGACACGAAGCTGTCGACCAGGGTCAGCGAGAGGGGCCGGACGAGGTCGGTGCGGCGGGCGGTCTCCGCCGCCAGGACGCCGCCCATCGACCAGCCCAGCAGGTGGACGGGGCGGCCCAGGGCCGCGGTCGCCCTCGCGTACTCCTCCGCCAGTTCGGGCAGGGTGGCGGGGAGCCGGTCCGCGGGCGGGGCCTGCAGACCGTACACGGCGTACGAGGCGGGCAGCGCGTCGATCAGGGCGCGGTAGCCGAGGAGGTGTCCGCCCACCGGGTGGACGAGGACCACCGCGGCTCCGTCGCCCGGTCGGATCGGCACGAGCAGCCCGTCGGCGCGCTGGTCGAGCAGCGCGCTCTGCTGTGCGACGGTGCTCGCCTCGAAGAGGCTGGACAGCGGCAGCCGGACGCCGAACTCCTCCTCGATCCGGCGGACCAGGCGGACCGCGGAGACCGAACTGCCGCCGCAGGCGAAGAAGTCGTCGTCGACCGAGTGGACGGCCGTCCCGCACACCTCCCGCCAGAGCCGGACGAGTGCCGACTCCCGCTCGGTGCGCGGCGCGCGCCCGGGGGCGGCGGCCGGGCCGGAGCCCCCGTCGCCCGCCGCCTGCGCCTCGGCGAGGGCGAGCAGGGCGCGGGCGTCGCGCTTGCCGTTGGCGGTCAGCGGGAGGGCGGGGACGGTGTGGAAGGCGCTGGGTACCGCGTACGAGGGCAGGGTGGTGCCCAGCCGGGTCCGCAGCGCGGCCGGACCCGGGGTCCGTGCGGCGTCCGTGCTCCCGTCGCCCGGGTCCTCGGTGACGAGGAAGGCGATCAGACGGGCGGCGGCACCGGTGCCGGTGACGACGCAGGCCGCGGCCCGGACGCCGGGCTGCTCCGCCAGCTTCTGCTCGACCTCCAGGAGGTCCACCCGGTAGCCGCGCACCTTGACCTGGCTGTCGAGGCGGCCGAGGAACTCCAGGGTGCCGTCGGGCCGGTAGCGGGCGTGGTCGCCGGTGCGGTACAGGCGCTCGCCGGTGCGGGGGTGGGTGGGGAAGCGGGCGGCGGTCAGCTCGGGCTGCCCGTAGTACCCCGTGGCCAGTCCGTCGCCGGCGATGAACAGCTCGCCGGGCACCCAGTGGGGCACGTCCGCGAAGTCCGCGTCGAGGACGTGGTAGCGCTGGTTGGCGAGGGGCAGCCCGTACGGCACGGACTTCCAGGACGGGTCGATCCGGTCCACGACGTGGTAGTTGGACCAGATGGACGCCTCGGTGGCCCCGCCCAGCGCGACCACCTCGGCCTCGGGCGCGGCCCGCCGGACCCGGTCGGGCAGGCCGAGCGGAATCCAGTCGCCGCTGAGCAGGACCAGCCGCAGCCCGCCCAGGACCTCGGCGGCGCGCTCCTCGCCGAGGTGGTCGAGGAGCATTTCGAGCAGCGCGGGAACGGTGTTCCAGACGGTGGCGCCGCTGTGCCGCACCCAGTGCGCCCACAGGTCGGGGTCGGGGCGGGGGCCGCTGGGCGGGACGACGACGGTGCCGCCGGCGTACACGCCGCCGAACAGGTCGAAGGCCGAGAGGTCGAAGTGCAGCTCGGACAGCGACAGCAGCCGGTCGTCGGGACCGACACCGAACCGCTCGACCATGTCCTGGACGGTGTTGAGCAGGCCGCCGTGCGGGATCGCGACGCCCTTGGGGGTACCGGTGGAGCCCGAGGTGAAGATGACGTACGCGAGGTCGTCGGGGGCGGGAACGGGCAGGGGCGCCGGCGCGTCCCGCCGTCCGGCGGCGTCGAGGGCGAGCACGTCGACCGGCCGTCGCAGCTCCGTGAGGAGCCGTGCCCCCTCCGCGTCGGCCAGCACCCTGCCGATGCCGTGCCGGGTGAGCAGGTCGTCGAGCCGGGCGGGCGGCCAGTCGACGCCGAGCGGCACGTAGGCGCCGCCGGCCGCGACGACCGAGAGGGCGGCGAGGTACTGGCCGGGGCTCTTGCGCGCCAGTACGCCGACCGGTTCGCCGGGGGCCGTCCCGCAGGCGTGCAGCGCCGCGGCGGTGCGGGCCACGCGGTCGGCGGCCTGCCGGTACGTGGTCTTCCCGTCCGTGCCGTGGAACGCGATGCGGTCCGGGTGGCGCGCGGCACCCTCACGCAGCCCGTCCAGGACCCCGCCGCCCGGGAAGCGGCGCGCGGTGCGGTTGGCGGCGGTGCGCGCGGCCAGCAGCGCCTCGGGCAGCGGGGGCGGGTGCGGGGCCGACCAGGACGTGGCGTCCCCGGCCAGCCGGCCCAGCAGGTCGGCGTGGGCGGTCGCCAGTTCCTCGACCAGGCCCTCGGGGAAGGCGTCGGCCACGTGGTCGAAGGTGCAGACGAGTTCCCCGTCCTCCTCGGAGACCTGGTGGTCGAGGAGGACCTGCGGGGTGTGCATGGACTTGAAGACCAGCTCCCACCCCTCGGCCGACAGGTGCGGGGGCAGCGCGTCGGACGCCGCGTCGTCGAGTCCGGAGGCGAAGACGAACGGGCTGCCCACCGTGGCACCGGGACGACCGCGGCGGGCGCGCCGGGCCAGCTCCACCCCGGAGAGCCAGGTGTGCGGCAGGTCCGCCATCAGCCGCCGCTGCAGGGCCCCGGCGCGCTCGGCGAAGGTGTCAGCCGTGCCGTCGCACTCCAGCAGCAGCGTGCTGCCGAAGTTGCCCACGCACGCGTCCGGTGCGCATCGGTGCCCGCCGGGTCCGCCGCCAGCATGGCGCGGGTGGCGACGAGGACGGTGAGGGTGAAGGAACGCCGGCCCGACCAGCGGCGCAGCACCTCGGCATAGGCGGCGCAGAGCACGGTGTTGGCCGACAGGCCCGCACCACGGGCCCGTTCGCGCAGCCTGTCCCACACCGGCGCGGGCAGCCGGTGGCGGACCCGGGCGAACCGGGCCCGCGCGGGACGGGACAGGACGGGCAGGGCCGGCGGTCCCGGCAGGGTGGGTATCCGGCGCTGCCAGTGCGCGACCGCGTTGCGGTACGCCTGGCTGTCCCGGTGGGCGGCGAGGGCCTCGGCGTACCGGGCGAAGTACCCGGGCGGTGCGGCCGGGCCGGCGAAGGCCCGGCCCGCGTAGGCGTCGGCCAGGTCCCGGCAGATCAGCCCGATCGAGCGGGCGTCCAGGACGAACAGCCGCAGGCAGAGCAGGACGAGGGTGGTGCCCCGGGCGGAGTAGACGGCGCAGCCCAGTTGGGGTCCGTCGGCCAGGCCGGGCAGCAGCGCGGCCGCCGTCCGCCGTTCCCCGGGAAAGGCCGCGCGGGCGTCGGCGGCGTCGAGGTGAGTCCAGTCGACCCGGACCGGACCCCAGTCGTCGTCGAGCGGTACGACCCGTTGGAGGCCGTCCGGGCCGACCGCCGCGCGGAGCATCTCGTGCCGGGTGAGGACCGCGCGCAGCGCGTCGCGCCAGCGTACGGGGTCGAGGTCCGGGACCTCGAAGCCGTGTGCGACGTAGGCCGCGGTGGCCAGCTCGGGGAAGTCCGACTCGCCGACCTGGTAAGCGCTCTGCAGATCGGTGGTCGGGAACGGGGACCCGGCCGGCCGGGTCCCCGCCGCCGGGACCGCGGGGCCGGGCAGACCGGAGTGGGCGGCGATGGTGTCGAGGACCGGCCGGCCGGCGGCGGTGAGGCGGTCCAGGAGTTGCCGAGGGGCGTCCGGCGGCGCGTCGACGGACAGCCTGCCGCGGCGCGAGCGCACCATGACGCCGTACTCGGCCAGTTCCCGAAGGAGCCCGGGCGTGTCCCGCTCCCCCGTGCCCCGCTGTGTGTCTTCCACCTCGCCGTACCCTTCCGGCCCGTGGCCGTCGTCGCGCCCGTGGTGGCCCCGCCCGTGCCGGGGCCACCGCTTCCCCCGGTGCCGTTACCGCCCGTCGCCGTCCTCGTCCGCGGCGAGCCGGTGGACGGTGCCGTCCTCGGCGAACAGCTCGCTCAGTTCGAAGTCGAAGCCCTCGGCCTGGGCGAGCGCCACGAGCCGCATGGCCGCCAGCGAACTGCCGCCCAGCGCCAGGAACGGGGTGTGGACGTCGACCTGCTCGACCTGGAGCACCTGCGCCCAGATCGCGGCCAGCGCGGTCTCGTCCTCGGTGGAGGGGGCCGTGGTGATCCCCGCGGTCGCGGCGGTGCCGCGGGCCGGGAACGGCGCCGGCGCGCCGGCGTCCGCGGTCCCGGGACCGGCCGCCGGGGCGGGCCGGCTCGCCGCGATGTGCTCGGCGAGCTTGCCCACCGTGGTCGTACCGCCGTCGGCGATGGCTTCCAGGACACCGCGGAAGGCGCCCAGGACCCGGTCCACCGACTCCGCGTCGAAGAACGCCAGGTCGTACTTGACCTGGAAGAACAACTGTTCCTCGGGCATCGCCTCGATGGCGAATGGGTAGTTGGTCCAGCCGACGTAGCGCTCTTGGCGCACGTCCAGCCCGCCCCGGCCGGTCCAGCCGGTGCCCCGGGGGAAGTTCTCGAAGATCAGCAGCGACTCGAACAGGGGCTGTCCGCTGGGCAGGTCGGTGCGCTGCTGGATCAGCGGCAGCGGGTAGTGGTCGTGGGAGCGGGCGGCGACCTGGGTGCGCTGGATCTGCTGGAGCCAGTGGCCGATGGGCTGCTCGGGCTCCAGGTTCACCCGCATCGGGAGGCTGTTGATGAAGATGCCGACGATGTCCTCGACCCCGGCCAGCCCCACCGGGCGGTGGGTGATGGTGATGCCGAAGCAGACGTCGTCCTGGCCGCTGCACCCGCCCACGACCACGGCCCAGGCGCCCTGCACCAGGGAGTTGAGGGTCAACTGGTGGGCGCGGCCGTAGGCGAGCAGCCGCTCGGTCAGTTCCTCGCCGAGGTCGAGGCGGGCCTCGGCGTGCATCTCCTGGGAGCTGGCGGAGAGGCCGAGCCGCGCGGAACGGCCGATGACGGTCGGGCGGCGGAAGCCCGCCAGCCGCTCCAGCCAGTAGTCCCGGGCCCCCTTGATGTCCTCCTGTTCCAGGAAGGACACGTAGTCGCCGAAGGAACGCGTCGGACGCAGCTCGGGCAGCCGTCCCTCGAGACCGGAGTGGTAGATCTCCAGGGAGTCGCGCAGCAGGACGAAGAGCGACCACGCGTCGAGGATCAGGTGGTGGTAACTCATCACCAGCTTGTACGTCGTGGCTCCCAGTCGCACCATGGTCAGCCGGAACAGCGGCGCCCGGTCGTACGCGAAGCCGCGGTGCCGGTCCTCGTCGAGGTAACGCTCCAGCAGCGCGGCCTGCTCGGCCTCGGTGCGGTCGGACCAGTCGAGCACGGTCCACTCCAGCTCGGCGGTGCGCTGCACCGCCTGGAGCGGCTCGGACAGGCCCTTGGTCGCGATCCAGACCCGCAGGATCTCGTGCCGGTCGACGACCCGCTGCCAGGCCCGGTGATACGCGTCGAGGTCGACCTCGCCGTCGACCGCGTACAGGAACTGCTCGAAGTACACCCCGGAGTCCGGGTCGAGCAGCGAGTGGAAGAGCATGCCCTTCTGCATCTCGGTGAGCGGGTACACCGTCTCGATGCCGTCGGGGTCGGCCGCGGCCGCGCGCACCGCGGCCAGGTCGTCGGCCGCGAGGGTGAAGCCCCGCGGTTCGAAGGAGTTGGACGGCGCGGGGCCGGAGCCGCCCTGGGCCTCGATCAGGGCGGCGGTCTCGGCGATGGTGGGGGTGGCGAAGACCTGGGTGGCGCTCAGACGGATGCCGTCGCGGTTGGCCTTGGCGCTGACCAGGAAGCCCTGGATGGAGTCGCCGCCCAGCGCGAAGAAGTTGTCGTGGATGCCGACGGCGGGCCGTTCCAGGATCTCGGCCCACAGCGCGCACAGGTAGCTCTCCAGCTCGTTGCGCGCGGCCGTGTACTCCTCGGCCAGTTCCAGGTGGGCGCCCGGCAGTTCGTGCAGGGAACGGCGGTCCACCTTGCCGTTGTGGGTGAGCGGGATCGTGTCGATGACGGTGAAGGCGGCCGGGACCATGTAGTACGGCAGCCGGTCGGCCAGGTGGGCGCGGATCGCGGCGGCGGTGGGCGGTTCCTGCCCGCAGGTCAGGTGGGCGACCAGCCGCTGGTGTCCGCCCGCGCCGCGCAGCCCGGAGACGACGGCGCCGGTGACACCGGGGACCTCCAGCAGCCGCGCCTCGACCTCGCCCAGCTCCACCCGGTAGCCGGCGATCTTGACCTGGTCGTCCATCCTGCCGAGGAGTTCGATGCGGCCGTCCTCGGACTGCCGCGCCAGGTCGCCGGTGCGGAACACCCGGCCGCCGCCGGTCTCGGCGAACTTGGCGGCGGTGAGCTGGGGCAGCCGGTCGTAGCCCTCGGCCATGCCCACGCCGGCCAGGCAGAGTTCGCCCGTCTCGCCCGGCGGGACCGGGGCGAGGTCGGCGTCGAGGACCCTGGGGGTCAGCTCGGCCGGGTGGCCGACCGGCACGAAGCCGTCGTACTCGGCACCGGGCAGGCACTCCCAGTAGGTGCTGTAGAGGGCCTCGGTGAGTCCGTAGACGTTGAACAGCCGGGCGGACGGGCCGGTGGCGAAGTACTTCTCCGGAAGGGCGCCGGGCATCACGTCGCTGCTGCAGAAGACGTACTTCAGCGAGGTGTTCGCGGCGAAGCCGGGGTTCTCCAGGATGCCGGAGAGCAGCGCCGGGACGACCATCAGGGTCGTCACGGAACCGCTGCCGATCAGCTCGACCAGCCGGTCGGGGTCCTTGTGGTCGCCCGGCGGGACGATGACCACGGTGCCGCCGGAGAGCACCGGCCAGAACACCTCGCGGACCAGGTTGGTGATGCTGAGGGTGGTGCGCAGCAACTGGCGGTCGCCGGGCTCGAGCGGGAAGGTGCGCTGGAGCCAGCGCTGGCCGCTGAGCAGGGCCCGGTGGGAGAGCATCACGCCCTTGGGCGCGCCGGTGGAACCGGAGGTGTAGAAGATGAACGCCAGCGCGTCCGGGGCGAGTGCGACCGGACCGGGGAGCGGTTCCACGGCGGCGTCGAGCAGGTCCTCGACGGCGGTCTGCCGGGTGCCGGCGGGGGCGGGCCCGTCCAGCAGGGCGCGCTCGGTGAGGATGGTCGCGGCGCCCGAGTACTCCAGGATGGCGGAGCGGCGCTCGGCGGGGTCCTCCGGGTCGACCGGGACGCAGACGCCACCGGCGCGGAGGATGCCGAAGAGCGCGGGCAGCAGCGCGAGGGAGCGCGACATGTGCAGTCCGACACGGTCGCCGGGGCGGACCCCCCGGGTGGCGAGGGCCGCGGCGATCCGGTCCGCCTCCGCCTCCACCTGGGCGTAGGTGGCCGACGAGTCTCCGAGGAGAGCGGCGGTGCGGGTGGGGGCCGAGGTGGCCTGCGCCGTGAGCAGGTCATGCAGGAACGACATGCGGGGACACCATTTCCGTGTGGTCGGTGCGGGGCGGGGCGGACTGCGGTACTGGAGCGGGACGAGAGGTGAGCGGGCGCGGGAACGTCCGGTGGACGGGTCGGTCCCCCGCCGCGCGGGACGCCTAGGCCCGGTCGGCGGGCGCTGTGTCCTGGGCGTCGGCGGGCGATGGTTCCCGGCGCCCCGGGTCCGGACGGCCGGCGCGCACCGGGCCCGGAGCGTGACCGGACGTCTCGGTGGGGGCGTCGGCGGGGGCGTCCGCCGAGGCGGCGGCGCGCTCTCCGGGCTGCGTGGGCTCGGCGGTGCGTTCCCCGGGTCGAGTGGGCTGGGTGACGCGCTCTCCGGGCCGAGTGGGCTCGGCGGCGCGTTCCCCGGGCCGGGTGGGCTCGGCGGCGCGCTCCCCGGGCAGCGCGGGCTCGGTGACGCGTTCCCCGGGCCGGATGGGCTGGGTGACTCGCTCACCGGGCCGAGTGGGCTCGGCGGCACGTTCTCCGGGCCGCGCGAGCTCGGTGACGCGCTCCCCCGCCCGGGAGGGCTCGGAGGCGGGCGGAGCCGTCGGCGCGGTGGTGTCCGGGGGTGCGGGTGCCGCCTGTGGCCGGGGCGGGGGCAGCAGGGCCCCCGCGATCAGGGGCAGGGCGCCCGCGGTCAGGAAGACCCAGGTGAGGCCGGCCGTGGCGGACAGGGTGCCGCCCGCCAGCGAACCGAACGGAATGACCCCCCAGGTCAGCCAGCGGTACGCGGCGTTCACCCGTCCGAACAGGGGCAGGGGCACGGTGGCCTGGCGGTAGGAGGTCACCGCCACGTTCCAGACCATGGAGACCAGCCCGTAGACGAAGAGGCCCAGGGCGACGACGGGCACGGCGGGCACGGCCAGGGCGAGGAAGCAGACGCCGAGGACCGGTGCGCCGAACCGCATGACCGGTGCGTCACCGACCGCCTTCAGGACCCTTCCGGCCACCAGTCCGGCGAGGATGCTGCCGACCGCGAGACAGGTGAGCAGCAGCCCGTAGCCGGTCTCGGAGAGTCCGAGCCGTCCGGGCCGCACCGCCCACAGCGGCAGCATGGTCAGGCACATGGAGTAGGAGAGGTTGTTGACGGCGGCGGCCGTCGCGAGCCTGGCGAGGTCCTTGCGGCCGCGGAAGTAGCGCAGGCCGTCGCCGAGTTCGGCGATCAGCGAGCCGAGCGACGATCGGCGTCCGTCCTCGGGGACCGGTGCGGGCGTCTGGCGGGCGTGGCTCGCCGTCGCCCGCTCGACGGCCGCGGGCAGCAGCCCGAGCGCCCAGACGGTGACCACGTACAGGGCGACCACCACGGCGAGTCCGCCGCCCGAGCCCAGGGCCACCACATAGCCGCCGAGGGCGGGACCGATGAGCTGCGCGAGGAACATCTGGGTGGACTGCAGGGAGGCGTTGGCCTTGCGCAGTTGCCCCACCGGCACGAGCCGGGGCAACTGGGACTGGGCGGCCACGTCGACGAAGGTGCCGGCGCAGCCGATGAGGAAGGCGGTGACGATCAGGACCCACAGGGGCAGCCGGTCGGTCGCCGCCAGGACGCACATGACGGCCACCAGCGGCAGCCGGAGCGCCGACGCCCAGCGCATCACGGTCCGGGGCGGGTACCGGTCGGCGAGCACCCCCGCGGGCAGGGTGGCGATGAGCCAGGGCAGCCGGACGGCGAGGCCCACCGCGCTGACCGCGAGCGCGGAGCGGCTGATCCCGAGGGCCAGCAGCGGAACCGCGATCTTGTAGATGCCGTCCGCGAGGTCCGAGGAGACCACGGCGGACTGGAAGAGCCGGAAGGTGGGACCCAGCCGCTCGTTCCCCGGGGTGTCCCGTCCCCTCCGGAGGACTTTCAACATCGGTCCACCAGGACCGCGGAGCTCATCAGGGCGCCGTGGTGCGCGTTGAGGACGGGTCCGCCGCCGGGGACGCCGTGCCGGACCAGTACGCCCGAGGGGGCCTGGCCGAACATGAACGGGCCGACGACGAAGGGCACCTGGGCGTGTTCCACGGCACCGGTCTCCTGGTCCTGGAAGTCCAGCGCCAGCCGGTCCGGCGTCACGTGGGTTTGCAGGATGTGGCGTCCGGCCCACCGGGCGTGGTCGAGCGCCTCCCGCCACTCCTCGTCGCCGGTCTCGGGGCCGAGGACCACACCACCGCCGCCGTAGCCGCCGGTGGGTTTGAGGACCAGCTCCGTGCGGTGGGCCAGGGCGTACCGCAGCAGTTCGTCGCCCTGGCGGCCGTGGCCGGGGAACAGGGCCGTCCAGGGCAGGTGCCGCTCGACCAGCCGCCGGTCGTCCTCCGGGAGGAATTCCTTGTCGGTCCAGAGCCAGGCCATCGTGGACTTGTCGCTGAGCAGCCAGGTGGCCTCGGACGTGTGCATCCGCACCCGGCCGGCGCGCACGGCGCGCAGCAGGGCGTCCAGGCCCGGGCTCGGCGGCTGGTCGGCGCTGAGGAAGAGCCGGAGTACCGCGTCCACCGGTTGCCCGTCGAGCAGCAGGACGTCGTCCGCACCGGTCTCCAGCCGGTCCATCGTGCAGGCGACGGTGTCCATGCCGTGCCGTCGGCCGCTCTCGCACATGGGGGCCAGCCAGGCGAGGAAGGCGTCGGGGTCTTCGAGTCCGGGCGCCGCGCCTTTGCTGAACACGGGAATGGCGACCCGGGAGCCTTCCGGAAGTCCCAGTGACGTACGGATTTCGGCGAAACGGGAATCCACGGCGGACGGCGGGGCGTCTATGCGGTGCCCGCCGGGAAGCCGGTGATAGAGAGCGCGAAATCGCGCGGCAAGGAGGTCGGCCTGGAGTGTGCCGCCGAGCGCCCCGTCGATATTGAATTCCACGAAATAGGGGACGCCGGACCGGTAGACGATGTCGGGGCGCGCCGCGACGAGCAGGTGCTCGCCCAGCGGTTCCGCCCGGGACAGGAGCGGGGTGTCGGTCTCGTCCACGCCCAGCACGTCCTGGAGCTCGCCGACCGTGGCGGCCCGGCGGCGGCAGGCATCGAGGATCAACCGCATGAGACGTGCGGAAACGCGTCCCAGTTCATCGAAGTGGGTCCGGTCGACGAAACTCGGGCGCACGGGGCGCCAGGTCCCCTTGGAGCCGCTGATCCCGTCATGGACGCTCCGCACGTCGGCGGCCGGGCGGGCCAGGACGCTTTCCCGGAAGGACGGGGGGAGTTCACTCCAGATGTCGAACGAACGACGCGATGAACCGAGAAATTTCTCCATGCCCCCCACATGCCCTGTTCGCAATTTCGCACGGGAGGTTTCGCGTCCCCCCAGCCGCTGGAGCGGAACACTATCGCCCTATCACCAGCATCGTTCCGCGGCACCGGCAGATGCCCTCCCACGCGAATATGGGAACGACGAAAATGTAGCCAGAAACCACTGTCCTCCGAACATCTTGCCGACAGGTCGCCCGCAATCGATAAATACCACCACGTGGACACCGGGCGACGGGACCGCGAACTGCCGGGAACGGCACGGCTTCTCCCGCTGTCGCCCCGGACGTACGGAGACGGGGGCGAACCGGTGCACGGTGAGTACCGGATCTCCGGCGGCAAGCCGGTCGTCGTGGACGTGACGGTCGAGGACGAGGCGCTGCGGCACGCGCGCGGGGAAGCAGCCTGAAGCGAAGGAGTCGTCCGCTCCTCCTCCGACTCCGCGGCACGTCGGCCTCGGCCTCGGCCTTCCCAGCCCGCGAAACAGTACCGGCGGGGACGGAAGACGCTGATCCGCGCCGACTCCGACGGCGGCACCCACACCCTCGTCGCCTGGCTCACCAAGCGCGGGTCGTGGCTGTCGTACTCGGTCGGCACGGCCATCACCGATGCCCTCCATCAGGCCGTCCTGAAGGTGCCGGCCTCGGCCTGGACGCCGGCCGTGGAACCCGACGGCGGCATCCGCGACGGCGCCCAGGGCGCGGAGATCGACGCCGGCAGCGACTGCCTGGCCGGCTGGCCAAAGGGCATGCGGCCGATCGTCCGGAAGGAACGTCCGCATCCTGGCGCCCAGGGCCAGGGCCGGACCGTCTCCACCACCAGCACGGCCCCGGCCTGGGAGGCCACCGACCGGCTGCCGCCCTCGAGGCGGACATGCGGACGCCTCTTCGCCTGGGGAGTGCTTCTTCCCTCACAGCCAACTGGACCCTCAGCGAATGACAGGGGCAGAAGCCGCTGTCCGTGCTGATCAGCGCCGGGCAACGGGGCGATTCCCCGCAGTTCGAGCCCGTTCTGGAAGCGATCCGGGTTCCCCGGCTGGGACGCGGTCGGCCTCGCCGACGACCCGACCGGGTGCGGGCCGCCGATGTCTACGGCTCCCGCCGTAACCGTTCCTACCTGCGACGACGCGGTATCGAGGCGACCATCTCGGTGCCTCGCGGACCGCGTCCGCCACCGTCGCAGACTCGGCTCGCGAGGCGGTCGGCCACCGAAGTTCGACAGGGCCGACTACCGCGAGCGGCATGCCGCGTCGAGTGCGGGATCAACCGCCTCAAGCGCCACCGGACCGTGGCCACGAGGTATGACAGGTTCGCCGTCCGCTGCGAAGCGACCCTGCTGATCGCGGCCCTCAACGAATGGCTCTGACCAGCGGCTGGATCGCTTCCGAACGTTGCTCACCAGTCCCGGGTAGCGATCAGTTCCTCTACGTCCGCGTCCGTGAACCCGTAGGCGGACGCGACGAACCAGAAGTCCTCAGCGATCACTTCCCGCGCGACCGTCTCGATCTCACTCCCGGCTGCTTCGAACTCCGCCTCCAAGAGGTTGAACTCCTCCGTAGCGGCCTGGGTGAGTGCATACAGAGCCGACAGATCCGACGGCCGCTCAGCCTCAATCCGCTCACACAGCCGCAGCAAGATCACCCGGCCCTTGTCGACAACGTGATCGGGGAAGTATGAGTCCGCGTACAACTGCCGCAAAAACGCATGCTCCGCCACCTGCTGGTCCGTGATCGGCATAGTGCCCCGCCCTCTGAGAAGAACTGACGCGCCGATCATGCCCGACGTCACTGACAACGCTGCTGCACCTAGTTGAGGTTGTGGATGCCGCGCTTGGTGAGGCGGCGTCTGCAGGTGCAGCCGTCCCGGCTCATCAGGCCGCACGTGCCTTCCGGGCGAGCGGGTTACGGCACGGTGTCTTCGGGCGGGTGAAGGTGACGCCGGCGGCGAGGACCTGGGCGTACTCGCCGACCGCGTCGGCGAACAGCTCGCTGGCGCGGTGCCGCTCGACCTCGGCGAGGGCGGCGGTGCCGGGTCCGGAGGAGGCTTCGTCGCGGACATCGTGGATGGTGGCGCAGGACGACCAGCCGTTGCCGATCTCGACCGTGGCGTCGCAGTCGACACAAGAACCATGCATCCCGCCACAAGCTGAGACAGCTTCACATTCCAGCGCAGACGGACCAGCACTGGCAGAACCTGAGCAGAGCTCACACCTTCGGATATGGACGAGCTAGGAGACATGCTCGACCAGCTTGTACGGGACGTCGAGCAGGGAAGGGTACGGAACCAACGAAGCCCCCCGGCGGTCGGCGTGCTGAGTGAGATCACCACACCAACGACGAAGGGCTTCGTCACGTCACCACCACGCTGACCAGCCTGTTTTTGCTCCTCAGACGCCGCGATGAAAAGGGCTCAGTAACTCCCCGGCCTTAGGCGGCCGCTCAGCCGCACCGGCCATTGCAATCGAACAACCAGAACAGACCGCAATCCGACGGGATAACGGTGCAACCGCCGCGCAGACAGTAGTAGCCACCGGCACAGCACGTGCAGTCCTGAGTTGAGCAAGAACAATCGGCAGACCGGGCCTGGATCGCGGGCGGGTCGGCGGGACCGATGCTCATGGCCATGGCTTCGGCTTCCCGCAAACCTAGTGCCTCCTTGGCCCGCTCACTGAATTTGCGCATCTCCTCGGTGTGGTCTCCGGGTGACACGAAGACGCGAGCAGCCAGGGTGGAAGCGTCATCCATGACCTGGATCTGAGCGGCTGTGGCGTGGGGATGATCTTGGCGGTAGCGATCGATGTTCGCGAGCCAGACTGCGGTGCGCTCTTCGGGAGACAGCGCTTTTACGATCGCTTTCCGGTAGGGCACCGTGTGCCGGACGATCTCCTCGTACGTGCGCGGCAGACGGTCCAAGTTCGCCGCAACCCAGGAGTCGGCTGCAGTGCGATCGGATCGCGCGAAGGCGGGAGTCCGGCCGGTCAGGGTCAGCCCAATGGCGACGCCCAAGCCACCACTCATCTGAAGGAAACGCTTACGCCCAATTCCGGGCCCAGCGACTTCCGAAGATTTCTCGCTGGTTCCATGGCGCAGTCTTCCCAGTGCCCGCAGAACCCGTACTGTCGCCTGCGGACCGAGATGCCTGGCCAGCGTGAAGGACATGGCGGGGCCTGTCCAGGCTTTTGCTTCGTCCCCGTTCACGCGCAGCAGTGTGGGCGCCCATTTCGGGTCGGCACCCATGCTGCTCTGTCGCCACCGTTGGACGTCGTCATGTTCCAGTGGCATCACCTCCAGCTTGTCCGCGCACGCCTCTGACACGGACGCGGAGATGGCCGAGCAGGTGCTACATGCCCCATCGAAGGCTAGAACCCATCGTGTCTGTCCCACTGTTCTCCCTTGATTGGTCAATTCCTACTGAATCGTTTTCACCCTGGGTATGTGCAGGTGAGCAGGGCGTGGACGGCTCTGACTGCTGTGCCGATGGGCGGGTGCAACAGCGGGCTCGCCGCAGCAGCCGACGCCGTGAGTTGAGCGGAGGACACGTCCTCATGAGGTCTGGTCCGGCACCGACGCTCTGGGCCGCTCGGACAAGGGCCGACTGAGGGCCGTTCGGATCGTTGACGTTCAGGATGCCCAGGCCGGCAACGTCAGACCTTGTCATTCCGCGCAGGGATGTTGGCGATTCGCGCACATCCTGGAAGACGCGTTCCTGTAGTCCCGCGGTGACATCCCGTAAACGCTCCGAAACAGACGGCTGAAGTGCGGCGGATCGGTGAAGCCCCAGCGGGCGGCAATGACCTGGATCGGGCGGGTGCTCAGGTGGGGGTCGGCCAGATCCAGGCGGCAACGTTCCAGACGGCGGTGGCGTATCCATGCCGCCGGCGAAACGTCGACCTCGGCGAGCAACTGCTGGAGCTGGCGCAGGGAGATGTGGTGGGCGTCAGCAATGACCTGAGGGGTCATGTTCAGATCATCGAGGTGCTGCTCGACAAACGCGTTTATTCGGACGCGCAGAGCGTTCCTGCGAGTCTCCGGACTCAGTGCATCCTCAGACCCCAGAGAGCGGGCGATGGTGGAGGCCAGGAGGTCCAGGGTGACCGAGGCGAGGGTGGGAACGTCGGCCGGAGTGAACTCGTCAGCCCGTACGTTCAGGTCGGACAACCAACGGGTGAACACCCCGCCCATCCCGTGACGCCCGCTGATCGGGACACCGAGTAGGCGCCGCACCGCCTTCTCCGGGAACGGCATCAGCCTTCGGGCGAACTGCACGGTCACATGCGACCAGCTCTCCCCGGTGGCGCGGACATCTCCACGGTAGGGATGGCTGGAGTCCATCATCACCAGATCACCTTCATGCAGCACCGTATCGGCTCCGGCTGCGGAGAGAGATCCTTTTTGACGCAGGAAATAGTTGATCTGGTATGCCTCGGGGTCGGACTGCCGGATCAGCTTCGCGCTCCGCGTGATCCCCAGATGAGAAAATGACATCGTGGAGACCTGTAACTCTCCCAAATCCAGGCTCCTCATCCTCGCCCGGAAGTCGTCCTGATCCTCGCTGTGCAGCCAGTTGGCCATGTGAGAGCGGTCAGTGATATCAACGAACAGATCGAATCGCTCTGGGGCTGCCACCCTCTCGGTGCTGAACTCTGTCACCAGCATTCTCAGCTCCCGTAACCGGTTCTCTACCTCCACGAACGTGGCATGAGGGAACGTACGCAAGCCAGTGACCGTTCGGTCATATGCGTCGCCGCACTCATCCTCGCGGACAATCGGGATATATCGAGTTCCAACGGACTCCGTGGTGCAGGGCGGGGTCCAGTGGCTGGGGGTTCGGCGGGCGGCGACCCGGAGCTCGGTGACCCGGGCGGGATCGGTTGCGGCGATGCGGTCGATGCTCAGGGGGAGGTCGTCATAGGGGAGCCTGGCCGGGGTGTGGCCGGCGCGGTGTGCGACGACCTGATGCGCTCCTTCCGCCGACCGGTGAGCACCCGGAGACCGGAATGGCACCCCGCGCATCTCGTATCAGCAGCAGGCTCTGCGTGGCGACGGCTCTGTCATCGTGCGCTGGAGGCGCTCTCCCGGGGTGAACCCGCTGCCGGCCCGACCCACCCGGGCGGCCGCAGGCAGTACCTGTAGGACGTGCTGAAGAACCTGATACATGCTGCGGCCGCCGCCCTCCCGCCACCGACCGTCCCGGCCTCCGCCTCCAGCGAATCCCGCGCCGCCCAGGTCCAGATCGCCTGTCCGGACGGCTATGTCTGCTTCTACCCCGCAACCGGTTTCGGCGGGCACCCCTGGGTCCGCCGCGCCTCCGACGGCAGCGTCAAGGACCTGCCCCCTCGATCCGTGACCGTGGCAGCTCGGTGCGCTTCCCATGAAGCCACCCCTTGGGCGGCGCGTGCCGTCAGGCACAGCCCCGTCCTCCTCATCCACGCGTGATGATGAGCGCGCATCTACCAGGTCCGGGCTGACCCCGCGGGTAAGCGGCACGGAGAACAGACGTACCGGGCTGACACCGAACTTCCCACTCGGACCCTCAGTTGCCACTTCGTCCTTTCTTTCCCTGACCGCGTCGGCTGGCGGAAGGCTCCGGTGGCGACTTCCCGCCCGTCGTGCCCTGCCCTGGCCGCAGTACCCGTTCAGACATCGCGCTGGACAAGACGCGTGATCAGCGTATGCAGAGACGCCCGCACTGCCGCATTGGCGGGCAGTTGCCGCAGAGCGGCCTTTGCCTGCCGTGCCCGGTCCGCGATCATGCTCTCCGTCCGCATGCGAGCCCCGGTGTCCTCCAAGACGGCCCGGAGCCGATCAGCACCTTCCTCGTCCAGGTCGCCACGACCCAGCAGCGTGTCCAGCACGCGGTGCTGCTCAGCGTCGGCCGCCTGCCGTGCCAGACAGACCAGTACGGTCTTCTTGCCCTCGCGCAGATCGTCCAAGGCCGACTTGCCGGTTTGGCGCGGATCGCCATAGACCCCTAACAGGTCATCTCGTAGTTGGAAGGCTTCACCGGCCGGTAGTGCGTAGGCGGACAGGGCCTCGAGTACTTGAGGGGTAGCTCCACCGAGCGCAGCCCCCAAGTGCAGGGGATGCTCGACGCTGTACTTCGCCGATTTGTACCGTGCGATCGTCAATGCCTCCTCCACCGTGACCATGGCACGTGCAGACGCTTCCAGGTCGAGGTACTGCCCGTGCACGAGTTCGGTGCGCATGCGGCACAGCAACGGAACCACCCGGGCGCACTGCTCAGGGGCAGGATCACCGCGCCAGAACAACTCCTCGGACCATGCCAGAGCAGCGTCCCCGATCAAGATGGCCGCTCCCTCCCCCAGGCGGCGCGTGACGTCCTTGACGGGACGTGTGTGACCGGCGCAAGCCAGCAGACTCGCGAAACGCCGGCCTTGCGCTCGGTGGAGCGAGGGGTGACCTCGCCGGGTTTCCGATCCGTCCATGACGTCGTCGTGAATGAGTGCGAAGACATGGAACAACTCGAGAGAGGCAGCCAGATACAGCGCCGCTCGCTCTGTCCCACGCGCACCGACCGCATGCCAGCCCAGCATGGTCAAGAAGGGCCTCAGACGCTTTCCGCCGGCCTGCACGAAGTCCAGCAGCGGCGTACCGAGATCTGGATGGCGGCTTCCTTCGATCTCCTTGCCTGCTCTTGCCTGAAGGAAAGCGGTCAGGACGGCATCGACAGCCGACCGGACCCAGTCCGGATCCAGTCTCTTTTCTCCTTCGCCGCCAGAAAGCCCAGCCGTGGGGGCAACAGGGCACATACAGACCACCTCAACGAGGCCAGCGGAGTCCGGTGCAGGTGAGCAGACAGTCTTGTAAGCAGCGTGCCCGACTCCGCAGGAGCTACGGGAGCGCACAGGTGAGCGAAGAGGTGGGAGTAGGTAAATGGCGCATACGGGGGGCGCAGTTCGGTCATCCCATGGGGACGGTCGGCAACGCATGAAACACAAGCCGACACGTCGAGAAGCTCGTAGCGAAAGGAGTAAGCAGATATCCAGCACCTGCGGCGGTGCACAGATACTGTCCCAGCACCGCCACACACGGTCACCAGCAGGCTGGATTCCACGGACAACTGGCGACGGATGATTGCGCGAGCTCGCCAGTACCCGAGCCCGGAACCCTCGCCGTACTGACCGGCCGCCAGGAGCCCTTTTTGCCGAACACCGGCGGGGAGGTTGAGAGTTCCCGCCGTCTTTCGGCAGACGGGACCGGGCGCGTACTGCGCACACGGGATGCCAAGGGTGCCGGATGAGCCGTGTGAGCAGACGGAGGGGCGCACATTCGGGACACCCCGGCCCACTGGGACATATGTCTCGGACGGTGCGGAGGGTGGGGGAAATCTGACGTGGCTCGGAATCGCCTGTTCGCACAGGAGGCCGGGAATGCGCCCTTTTGGCGGCTGATGGGTGTTTGTCAAGCTGGTGCAGCCCAGAGGGCAGAGCTGCTGCCCGGGCCGTGACGACCGGAGGGTGCCCGATGACTGTCTCCAGAGTCCGCGGGATCGGGCAGGCGCGCGGGCGACCGTGGGCACGGACGGTGACCGATGAGTGAAGGCCGGAGCTGGTGAGCGAGCCAGCACCGGAGGCTGCCGCGCATCATCTGTGGTGGGTTTTCGCCGGAGAGCGGAGAGGAGATGCGCCGGAAGGCCAGCCACCATCAAGACGTCTCCCGGCGTATCTCCAGCCTTCTCCTGGGGCGGCCGGACAGCCCCCTTACCGCCTCCCGCGCTGAAGATCCTGCGCCAGATCACCGACGCCGCCATCCAAGGAACCTCATGAACCGCATCCGCCCGGCGTGAAACAGCACACCGGACACCAGGCCGACACCCGCTGTGGAGGGAAGCGCCATGGACTTCGGCCGTTTTCTGCAAAGGACCCAGACCCGCGCGACGCGCACAGCGAGCTACGCGGAAATGGTGCCGGACTACTACACGATCGCCACGCCGCTGTACCGGGAATCGTGGTCCGATTCGTTTCATCTGCCTCCGTTCCAGGGGCAGGAAAGCGTCGCGGAGGCCACACAGCGGCTGGAACACCGACTGGCGGAGGAGGGCGGATTCCGCCCCGGCTGGAAGGTTCTGGATGTCGGATGCGGGATCGGCCGGCCCGCCCGCACGATCGCCGCCTGCTCGGGGGCACAGGTCACCGGTATCACCATCGCCGCGCCCCAGGTGGACATCGCACGCGAACTCACCGCACAACAGGGCCTGTCGGAGGCCGTGCGGTTCGTGCACGGAGACGCGATGGACATGCCCTTCGACGACGAGGAGTTCGACGCCGCCTACAACCTGCAGGCCATGTGCCACGCCCCGGACAAGGCCGCCGTGCACCGGGAAATCGCCCGGGTCCTCAAACCGGGCGGGGTGTTCCTGGGCAATGACTGGCTGTGCCGGGACGGCATCACCAGCGAGGACTACGCCCAGTACATCGAACCCATGTGCCGCACCTACGCACTGCCGAACCTGATCACCCTCGGAGAACTCGAGCACCACCTGGAGCAGGCAGGGCTGAGGGTGACGGCCATCGGCGAACTCGAAGGCACCTCCCGCAACTGGGACATCTTCGCCGCACGGGCCCAGGCACTGGCCAACCGCCCCACCCTCACCGCCGGCGAGGAATACGTACGCCAGTCCTGCGAAGCCCTGGCCAGGGCAGGCCGCGCGCGCTGGTTCGTCATCGGTTACTGGCACTCGGTCAAAGCCCCGCCCGCCCAGGCGACACACGGCGCACCGTCTGCCGACGGGCCTCCCCGCGGCAGTACCCCCTGAGCCAGGCGGTCACCGGCCACGACCGGGGCAGCGCCGTGGCCCACCCCCAGCCTCTGCCCCGCACGCGTGACCTGGCAGAACCCGGACACGCGCGCCCCCACCGCCTATGCGAAGAACGAAAGGGACGTGACGATGCAGGCCAGCCCGTTGCCGCTGAAGCCGATCGCTGAGATCCGCCGCTCGCACCGTCGTCTGACCGATCACCTGGCGACCATGGTCACCGCGGAGGGAGAAGTCTTCAGCCACTGCGAGAGCCGGGTCCTGGAATCGGCGCTGATGCTACGGCTGCTGGAAGCCGAGCGGACGGAACCCGCCGTGCAGGCCAGGATCCGAGGGTTCCTGGCCGGATCTCGGGCCACCGCGAGGCTCTCAGCGGTGGACCAGCTCCTGCTGGCCGCTGTGCTCGACCGGCGCCCACCGCTCGGGCCCGAGGTCGTCGACGGGCTGATGAACGGGTTCCATCACTTCACCGCCGCACGCAAACGCGTGCTGCTGCAGAGCATCCTCTACGCCGCCGAAGCGATCGACACAGTAGTCCTCCCGCAGGACTCGGCGCTGGAAGCACGGCAGTTCCAGTCCTGGAAACAGGTGGAGATGACTGCCGGCAAGTGCCTCATCCTGCACGGACTCGGGCACCCGGAGCGGGTGACCGAGGAGGAGCTGACCACCCTGGCCACGGCGGTCGGCACCGGCCGGCTCTGGGAAGGCAATCTGCTCGTCCACCTCATGGCCCTGCACGCGCTCCGCCGGTATCCCGGCTACCGACAGCACATCCGCAACGGTCTGCCCCCGCTACTGGCCGCCCAGCGGCCCGACGGCGGCTTCAGCCTGACCCCCGGCATCGAGTGCACCGGGTTCGGCGGCATGTCCCTGGTCGAAGCCGGAGTGGAGAGCGAACTGCAGGCGCGCATGGGCCGATGGCTGGTGTCCACGCAGACTCCCAGCGGCGGCTGGACCTACAACCCCCTGACCGAGCAGACCGACGTGGAGACCACCGCACTCTCACTGGAGACACTGCTGCGCATCGATCGGCACCGCTACGCCCACCACCTCACCCGGGGCTGCGCGTACCTGGAGTCGCTGCAGAACCCTGACGGCGGCTACCCGATCTACAATTACGGCAACCCCTCAGCCGTCGCGCAAACCGGTGAAGCGCTCAGTGTGCTCGCCCAGCACGACCCCGGCCGGTACGCCGCACGGATCACCCGGGGTGCCCGGTTCCTCATGGACAGCCAGCAGCGGGACGGGACCTTCGACGTGGACTGGCACCTCAGCGAGGCCGCCTCCATGATGCGCGCGGTGCACGCCCTCGAAGATGCGCTGGAGGCGCGCGTCCTGCCCGACCGCACCGCGCACGCGGCACGTAACGTCATCCAGCGCACCGTCAAGCGGCTCATCGACACCCGCCACCAGGACGGCGGGTGGGGCTACACCCCGACCGACATGAGCAACCCCGTCAGCACCGGCTTCGCCCTGACAGCCCTGGCCATGGCCGGCATCAGGACCGGACTGCACGAAGGCGCCTCCTACCTGTGCGCGCGGCAAGACCCCGACGGGAACATCCCCGCCTGTCTGGACGGCTCCTCACCACGCATGTTCCCCATCGAGGTCAAGAGTGTCACCGCCGCACTCATCCTCCGCGGCCTGACCCACGCCCTGCACTCCATCCAGGACACCGCGACCGGCACCCCCTCCACGACCGCGACCGCCTCGGCAAGGAGGCACCGGTGACCGGACGGACCACGCCCTCGCCGATCCGACTGGACATCCCACCGCTGTACATCCCCTACGCGACCACCCCGCACCCCGACTACGACATCCTCACCGCCCGGATCGGCACCTGGCTCGATGACCTCGGCCCCCGTCTCATCCCCCACCAGCGGTCCATGCTCACCGACTACAACCTGCCCGCGATGGCCTGCCTCGCCCTGCCCACCACATCCGGCAGCGACCGCTTCGCCCTCGCTGCGCAGAACGCGATCCTGCACGGGTACTTCGACATGCTGGTGCTGGAGGCCGACCCGGTCGCCGGCGACCTCATGCTGGCATCCGATGCGATCGCCCGAACCCTGCAGGCGATGGACGGCTCCGTCCCGCAGCGCCCGGCCGGCGAATCGGCAGAGGAACCGCCCTTCCTGGCGATGTGGACCGACCTCGCCCACCGTGTCCAAGCCTGTCTCGGGCCCCTGCTGTCCGCCCGCTGGGTCAACGCGCACCGCCACGGATGGCTCGGACACCTACGGCACACCGCCTATTCACTGGCGGGAGCCCAGCCGACCCTGGACCACTACGTGCTGATGCGCAGCGACAGCGCAGGCGGCCCCCTCATCCCTCTGCTGGTCGAAATGACACGGGAGCCCGATCTGTCCACACCGCTGCTGACCGTGCCCGAGCTGCGGGCCTTGTCCCAGGCAGCGACACTGCTCATCGGCTGGGACAACGACATCTTCTCGTACGCCCGCGAACACGCCCTGGGCCGGCCACCGCACCCGGACGAGGCCCCCCGGCGAGCGCCCGTCAACCTGGTCGATCTCCTGCTGCGTGAGCACCACTGCACCCTGCCCGAGGCGTTCGATCAGGCCGTGCGGCTCCGCGACCAGGTCATGTGCCTGTTCGTGCGGCTGAGCGAAAAGTACCTGCCCACCGCCCGAGACGACGTCCGCACCTACGTAGCCGATCTCGGCCAGATGATCCGCGGGTACGCCGAATACCTCCTCACACCCCACACCACCTACCACCGCAAGACCGACTCCATCGAACCAGACCAGGATCCCCACGCCCTGTCCTACACCTTCGGTCACGGCGGACTCACGGCCGAGCGCTCCGAACCCACCAACCACCAGCCGCTGCCCTACCCGTCCATCCGCTGGTGGTGGGATCTCCTGGACACGTGAGCCGCCCCGCTGCCTCATCCGGCGACTCCTCGCCCGCGAGCGGACGCGGCTCCCAACTGGCCGCACCGGAACAGGAGGTGCTGGCCGTGGCCGCCCGAGTCCGCGTCCACAGCGCGGGTCCGTACCACCCGCGCAGCGTCCGTACGGGGGCTCGCAGGTATCGACGATACTGCCGTTCACCGGCACGCAAGCGTTCCACGCGATACCCGCATCCTCATCACCGCAGGGATGACGCGGAGACCCGCTCGGCGAGGGCACTGACCATCACCGATCTCGAACTGGACTGCCCGGGGACCGTGCCGCTCCCCTGCCCCGCGCCGCGGCACCGGCGGCATCCAGGCTGGCTGCCGGCGACGACCGTACGGCTCTGCACGCGATCGTCTACGTGCTGCACACGGGTGTGCCCCGGACGGACACCCCGGGGGGTGCGGAGCAGCCCTGGCTTGGGGGTGATGGAGGCATATACGCGTGAGTATTCGTCAGGTCCGCAGTACGGTCGATCTCTCCGACGGAGCGTGTCTTCTGATTTAAGGCGTCCGCTACTCCAGGCGTACCAGTAATCGGGACAACGGAGTGTGTGATGAGCGGCAAGATCCGCAACGTGATGGCCCTGACGACGCTGAGCCTGGCGGCGGTGGCGGGGGCGTCCGGTGTCGCTTCTGCGGGCACCAGCGACAACAGCCACACGGTTCAGCCGAAGATCGACTGCCGCAGCAACAGCTACGGGGCCGCCGCCGTGCTGTCCCCGACCTACAACATCGGCCCCCAGGACAACAGCCACCGGCAGTGCGGCGTCGTGGATCAGGCCAACCACCCGTCCCCGACCACGGTCCTGGGCCTGCTCAACGTCACCTGATCAATCCCGGGCCGTCTGGCCAGCAACAATGTCTGAAAGGAACCTGATGCAACAGCTTCACCCCTCTCGTGAGACCGACCTCGCCCGCCGCAGCGGCACGTGGCTCGTACGGTTCGGCGTCCTGGGCGCCACCGGCCTCGCCGTCTGCCTCAGTACGGCTGCCGCTGCCCACGCCGAACCTGTCACCGACACTGTGGGAGAGCTCGGGCCGAAGATGGCGGCTTCGGCAGAATTCTTGCCCACTCTTGATTGAGTCCTCGAGAACTTCACCGACGCACACAGATTGGTGCCCCGCCGCTTCGGCATGGCGGGCCAGGTACTCATAGTCGCGGACCAGCCGCCCGCGCGTGCACCAGCGGTGGCGTTGGATCGGTTCCTCCCCGATCCAACGGCACCGCAAGTACCGGAAAGCGTGGCGCGTCCGGCCCTGCGCTCTGTGGGCGCTGTCATGGTGGCGGCCGGGCCGCACATGACGGTGGACGTGTGTGAGACCTGCTCGGATGAGTGCTGCACGCCGTCCTTCGTGCCGTCCGCTCGGCCTGTCCGGGCAGAGATGGCGTCCAGGTCGTCGGAGGCTTGGTCTGGTGTGGTTCGAGCGGCAGTTGCTCAGGCCGGTCGCAGTGCCTCTCCCGGCCGCGGATGGGCGGCCGGGGGGGTGCGGTGACCGTCGGGTGAGGCGGTGCAGCATGAGCCTGATGGCGGAGCGGGTGATCATGGCTTCGGGGTGGCGGGGCAGGCGTTCGTAGTCGCGGACCAGCCGCCGCGAGTGCATGATCCATGTCAGGCTGCGCTCCACGATCCAGCGGCGCGGCAGGAGCACGAAGCCGACCGCGTCCCTGGGGCGGTGCACGGTTTCGACCGTCAGGTGCAGGGCCGACTTCGCCCACGACACGAGGGTGCCGGCGTAGGCGGAGCCGGTCCACACGATGGTGATCTGCGGGTGCTGCGCGCGCAGCCGGACCAGGACTTCGCGTCCGGCGTCCCGGTCGCTGACATCGGCCGGGGTGACCATCACCGACAGGGGCAGGCCGCGCAGATCCACGGCGATGTGCCGTGTGCGGCCGTTGATCCTTTTGGCCGGGTTGTAGCCGCGGCTGTGGCGGCCGACGGTGTCGGCTCCCTTCACGCTCTGGGAGTCGACGATGGCGGCCACCGCGTGCGGTGGCCGGTGCAGGGCCCGTCGCACGTGGCGCCGCAGATGGTCGCGGACCTTCTCCCAGATCCCGGCGGCCGACCAGCGGGCGAAGAAGGCGTAGACGGTCTGAAACGGGGGGAAGTCGGCGGGCAGGGCCCGCCACTTGCAGCCCGAGTCCAGCACGTAGAACAGGGCGTCCACGATCTCGCGGCGCGGATGCTTATCCGGCCGGCCGCCGCGTGGCGTGCGGCAGGCCGACACCGGCAGCAGCGGGTTGATCAGCGCCCACTCGGCGTCCGGTGTCCGAGGGGTAGCACCGGCTCCGCATGGGTGCGTCCTTCCTTCCGGCCGTGGGTCAGGCGAGGAGGCTGAGGGTGGACTCGACCGAGTTGAGCTGAGCAATGATGTGCCGCACCCGTTCGTCGCCGGGGTGCAGGGCGGTGTACGGGGCGACGGTGCCGGTGATCAGACGGCGAACCGCGGTGAGCGTCTCGCGGATCACCGCCACCTCATACGCCTCCAGCTCCTCCCAGTCGGCGGTGAACTGGTAGCCGTCCGTGCGGGTGTGGATCAGCGCGGGCCAGCCGCGTTCGGCGATGACGTCGCGCAGCATCCCCAGCCCGGCGCGGACCTGGCTTGGGGTGAGGTTGGCGACGCAGCAGGCCCGTGGTCACCTGGGCGGCGATCCCCTCATCCCGGGTGAACTCCTCCACCACCCGGACCTTGTCCACCACGGGGACTTTGGTCGCCACCTGCGGGCGCCGCAGCAGATCCCCGGTCACCTGGGCAGCGACCTGGTCGTCCCGCGCCAGCGAGTGGATCGCGGTGACCTTCTGCTGCGGCGAGACGGGATTGTCCACCCGGCGGCCCATCCGCCGGTTGGCCTCGTCCGGCGTTCATCGCCCCCGGCCCGCGGGCGGCGTCCTGATCGCGGCTAACCGCTCCTGTCCGTCCTCGATCCCGCCCAGGATGCGGTGCACCGTCCAGGAGACCACTGGCTCCCGGTACTCCTTGGGCCACCGCGACGCCGTCCACCGCGCGTGCTTCACGGTGCTGAACGGCACCCCGATGTCCTCAGCCAGCCCCATCAGCGACTGCCGCACCGTGAACTGCGCATCGCCGGTATCACCGCCGCGCGAGCGTATCGGTTCCACCTCCAGCGCACAGTCCCCGATCCGGAACTGCCCCTTCGACTGCTGTGCGACCACTTCGCGCACCTCGGCCACGATCGCCTCATAGCGCTGCTGGGACACACTGCCGAGCACCCCTGCTGCGGACATGGCCGTCTCACCCACGACGGGCCAGAGCACGACACCTCCTGGCCGCGCACCAGGTCCGGTCCGCCCGTCACCTGTCGGCACGAGAAAGGGACGATCCCCTCGACCGGCGCGCTGGCGTCGGCCTGCCGATGACGGACCGCGCCACCGCCGTTGTGACACGCCTACTGGGCTGACGCGCCGTCCTGTTCGTGCGGGACGGCGTCCTGGCTGTCCTGGCTCCTCCACGGGCCGTGGTGGGCGCGAGCCGCATGCAGGTAGGTCTTCAGTGCGGTGACACCGTCGTCGGGGCAGTCGCTGGCTTTCGGTGTGAGGAACTGCGGGATGATGATCTCGGGTGCGAGGGCGACGGGCTCACCGAGCCGGTCGTGGAGTTCCTGGGTGCGCCTCTGGGCCCATTCCCGCAAGGGGGCCCCGCCGAAGTAGGCGACGGACAACCCCTGCTCGTACATCACGTCGTACATGTGCTCGGCGGCCTCGGCGGCGGCGTCCTCGGCGGGGACGGTCTGGATGGGCGGGCGTTCGGGGGCGAACCAGGTGAGGTCCGTGCCGGTGTCGTCCGGAGTGTCCAGGACGGTGGCGGCCAGGTGGCGGGCGATGGCCGGGGAGCAGTGGAAGCCGTCGCGGTAGGTGCCGGTGGCGAGGATCAGTCCGCGCAGCGAGCAGGTACCGATGAGGGGGAAGCAGTCCAGGGTGATGGGCCTGGCTCCCACCATCCAGCGCTGAATGTGGGAGAACCTCAGCTCGGGGTCGAACTGTTCGGCGACCTCGCGCATCAGGGCGTGGGTGGAACCGTACTCGGCGCCGCTGATGGGGTCGCAGGTGATCAGGTTGGTGGCGCCGACGTACTGTTCGCCGGGGGTGGCCTGGGGCACCAGGTGCAGACCGCAGGTAGCGGCGCGGTTGGGGGTGCGCAGTACGTGCTGGGCACCGGGGCCGGTCGTGCGGGTGCGTCTGACCACCAGGGACGCGCCGGTTCCGTGCAGCATCGGGGGGACGGCGCCGGGCGGCAGGATGTCGGCGGCCAGCCTGCCGGAGGCGGCTCCGGCGGAGAGTACGACGGTGCGGGTGGCCAGCGTGCTGCCGTCCTGGAGCAGTACTCCGTCGACGGCATCGCCGTCGGTCAGCACCGACCGGACCGTGTCCGGCACGGTCCGGATGCCGAGTGCGTCGGCTGCGGCCTCCAGCGCCGTCAGGTGGGCGCGAGCGTCCACGGAGCCCTCGCGCGGCAGGTGCAGCACCTGCCAGGGCCGCGCGTCCAGCGCGGGGGCGTACCCCTGGACGTCATGAGGGTCGACGAGATCGTGGGCTTCGCCGTGCTGGACCGCCGCGTCACGGATCGCCTGGAAGTTCTCCGCCGCGATCGTCCCTGATCTGCCGCTGATCACCACGAAGGTGCCCGGCCGGTGCGAGGCCCGTACGGCGGCGCCTGCCTCCGGACCGGCGTCCTGCTCCAGTTCCTTGAGCCACTGCGGCCACATGTCGAGGGCCTGCCGGGCCAGGGTGAAGCGGGCCACGGCGGCCGGGTGGCGGGCGGTGTAGCGGGTGACCTCGGCGAAGCAGTTGAGCATGGCACCGGCCGCGGCGGTGGCGGACATGGGCCGCTGCGGCGGACCCACCACGACGATCTGCGTCTCGGGTGCCCGGCGCGCGATCTCCACCGCCACGGACAGCCCGAGCACACCATTGCCCACGATCACGACATCAGCAGTACGAACTGCGGCCATCAGTGTCTCCTCTGCCGACAGAGGCTCCCGCACGGCCAGGCAGGGAGCCGAAACAGCGCGGACCACACCTGACCCGCGTCTCCACTGTCGGTCCCCGCCGGACACCGCGCACCGTGATACCGCCAGACGAGAAGCACGGCCTCCGGCGGCGGGCATGGCCGTGGCTGCCGGCGGACCGGCGAGCTGGATCGGCTGTCTGCGCGTACCCCTCGGAACGGGTGGCTGCCGCAGGACCGACCGCCCGGCCAACACCTCACCGATGCCGCCGCCCCGGCTTCCGCCGCCCGGCCCTGCTCTCCACTGGATCTGACTGACGGCGGCGGAAAGAGGCGACGCAGAGGTTCACCGGTCGGGATTCCGCCGCGAGTGTGGCGGGTGTGGTGCCAGGTGCGCTGCCAAACCGCCCGAAACGGTCCTTGGCCGCTGGCAGCAGGACACGGGCGGCGTCCCGGTCGGCGGTCGAGGCGTGCAGTGCGGGCTGCGCGCAGCTCCTGGCCGACCGGGGTCATCCCGCGTTGATGGGCGGAGCGGGCGGTCAGGTGGGGGTGGATGCGGGCCCAGGCCATCGCGCGGGCGGTGCCGTACCTGTCGGCGACTTGCACCGTGGCCGCGTCCGGCTCGCCCTGGGTCTCCGGCTTGGCGAAGCGGAACTCCTTGCCGTGCTCCGGCGGCCGACCGCCCTGAGGCGGGGAGATCCACGGAACCGGGACGGGCTTGCGCATCACCCGGTCCGTGCGCATCCGACCCAAGACTTTCACGGGCACGCCGGCCAGGAGGTGGGCCATGTGAGGGGTGTCGTAGCTGGCGTCGAAGACGATCAGGATGTCGCGGCCGGCCGGGGTGCCAGCGGCCCATCTCGATCAGATCTACGACCACCCGGCGGACCTGATCGGCGGTGACCTCGGCGACATCGTCTGCCTGGCTGAGACGCACGGTGTCCAGCAACTGGGACCAGACGTCCGGCCTTCCAGGGCAGCGACGAACCAGTACGGCCAGCCGGGCACGGACGGTCCTCGGACCAGTCCGTGCCCGGCTGGCCGTAGACATGGCAGAACAGGCAGTCGGCGCGAGTGGGAGCAACGGGGCGGGGCCAGTCGCTGACGTCGACCACGAGCACCAAGCGGCCGTCGGCGGCCTGCGGCATGGGCAGGACGGCCAGCACCTGTCGCAGGCGGGATACGTCGATGTTCCCCTTGTTCAGGGCGTCGTACATGGCGCCGTCTCCCCGCCGGTACTAAGCCGACAGTATTAGGCCCCCCTCACCGACCCGTCCGCATACGGCAGCGCATCCGTGAGGCCGACAGTTCATCCCCGCGAGCGGTCAGACAGTCGAGTAAGTGCTGCCGGAAGCGTGACGCTTTCGCGAACGCTTCCCCCCGGGGCGTGATCAGGCAGCAAACTCACCTTCACGGCTTTCGTCGTGGTCACGTGCATCCTTGGCCGGAGCACAGAATCAGACGAAGGCCGCCTCAGCGTCCGACGAACACCTAGGTGAGCGACCTAGTTCGAGGAGCATTTCGACTCATCGATAGCCTGCATCACCATGATGCGCACTTGGATCCTGCCCATAGTGCTTGTGCTCAGCGGCTCAGCCGTCGCGACTGGGCAGTTTCTTACGGGGAGCCCCCGCACAGCCGCAGCACTCCTGCTAGCTTTCCTGGCGTTCGCAGGCATGTACTCACCCATCATTTCCCCGAGGTCGATCGACGCGCGGGAGGCACAACACCGCAGCGCGGCCGACGGCCGACCGGTCGTCTTCTGGCGGTCGGGCTGCAAGTACTGCATCCGACTGCGCATCCGACTGGGCCGCAGCACCCGCCAGTTGCACTGGGCCAACATCTGGCGCGACCCGGCAGGAGCCGCAGTGCTGAGAGCAGCCAACGACGGCAACGAGACCGTGCCGACCGTCATCGTGGCGGGCCAGCCACACACCAACCCCGATCCCGGGTGGGTGCGCGAACAGCTCTTTCCTTCCGCGTGATCAAAAACGCGCCACACGGAGAGGCACCCCGCAGGTACAAGCGCACAGAGGTCAAAAGACAAGCTGAAGTACTGCGGCACTTGGGCGGCCGTCTGGCCGTACTCGTGGACGGAGAACTCGGACCGGACGCCCGCGCGCGGGTACCACGCACGTGGCGACGTGCCCCAAGTGCGAGGCCGAAGTCGACGCACACCGGCGCCTCAAGACGGTCTTCGCCAAGACCGCTCCGCCGCCCCCAGCCAGGCGCCCCTCGCGCTGCTGGAACTACTGGCGGCGAAGACCCATGGGGGTAGGCAGGGATCAAGCGTCGCGGCCCACCCGGAAGCCAGGAGCGGGACGCTGGGCATCCGTCGCGGCCAGGCTCGCCGGCGAACACCGCGCCGGACTGCACGATGCGCAGGCGCGGGGTGAGGTGGGCGAGAGATCGGTTGCCATGGCGTGCTGGGCGGGTGAGCCATCGACGGCGGTGACCTGGGCGGGCTAGTGGTGGACCGCCAGATGTGCCGCGTGCCGGGCTGCGCCGGCGCTGAGGTCGCCCACGCAGCAGCCGGTCAGGTCACCGAGGGCCTCAGGGCCGGGCCCCGGCGTCCTGGGTCCAACTCCAGTAGCAGGTATCGGGAAGGGCACGGTCACTGGTGGCACGGGCGCGGCGGTAGGGGTGTCAGAGGTCTGCGGTGCTGGTGGTCACTCGCCTCATCCTGGCGGCCGCAACCGGGCCGCGGACCGGTTCGCTGACATCTCACCCGGGCGTGCTCTCGGGCCCCAGCCGTGCGGCTGGCACCCGAGGAGCTCACTGTTGCGGGGCGGTCAGTGCGAGTCGTTGCCGGGGTGGCAGGGGCCGCAGTGCCGACGATCGCGAGATTTGGGCTTCTCCGCCACCACTCGGACGCGAGAAAGGGCCCGGCACAAGCACGCGCCGGGCCCTTCCCCTCAGTGTCCGTGACTACCTGCCGGAAGGCTGGCTTAGGATACGGTGCCACATCCGTCCACGATGCCGTCGTGGACATTGCAGACACGGAAGCGGACATCACGCACGTCGTTGAAGTCGACGAAGTAGTCGATCTCCCCGGGTCCTCCACCGTCTCCCCCCACCCAGGGGTCGGGGACCTGCCTCCAACTGATGGTCGTCCATGCTCCGTTCTGCCACTTCTTACCGGAGTACTGAAGGATCCCCTTGTCGATCCAGTTGCAGTCTTCGTACTGGATGACCTCGATAGATCCGTCGGTGTCGTATTTCGGGTAGCCCCCGGCCTGTCCGTCGGCCGTGTACTCGTACCAGCCGCCGGCCTCGTAACAGTCGCCGTAGCTGAAGCCCGCGACGGTGCTTGCCGCCCGCGCCTGCGCGGCGGTGGGAGTCAGTGCCAGCGCCATAGCTGACCCCGTAGCGGCGAGCAGGTACAGCATCCTCCGGCTCCTTCTCGTGACCGAAGCTGTGATCGTCCTGCGCATATGACTTCTCCTCGTCATCCCTCGGAAGGGGTAGGCGGACCGGGTGGAACGACTGTGCGTGGTCGGGCACGGAGGAACAACGGCAACCGGCTGTCCCGGACAGTCCCGCACTGTCCGGGCTGATCAGCGCCTTGTCCGGATGGGCTCCCGGACAGCGGGGACATGGTGGATTTCGTCAGTGCCCATGTGCCATGGCTGCATGGCCCTCACCGAATTCGTGGTCTCCAGCGACGCGAACTTCTCCGAGCGATGTACCTCGTTCGCTTCGGGCCCCTCCGGCGCGCCTCGTGGTCCTAACAAGCTGACCCAGGCAACTCAGGACCGTGACATCCGTGACGCCCTCCTATGGGGCGCCACCAACGCCCCGCGTCAGCAGTGCTTGAACAGAGGCATGCCCCGCGGGGCCCGGCCTCGGGCAGGACGAGGGCGCCGCCGACCGACAGGGGGCCGAAGATGTCGTACACCGACAGGTCGAAGCCCATCTGGGCCAGCCCCAGCACCCGATCGTCCGGGTCCACGCCGAAGCGGGAGTTGATCTCGTCCACGGCGTTGTGGGCCGCGCCATGACTGATCATCACGCCTTTCGGGGTGCCGGTCGAACCCGAGGTGTAGATGACGTAGGCGAGGTCGTCCGGGGCTGCCGCCGGTGAATCCACCGCCGTCGCGTCCGATACGGCCGGCTCCACGGTGTCGACCGAGAGGACCGCCGTCCCCGGTGGCAGACCGAGGGTGGGCGCCAGCCAGGACTGCGTGAGGACCCGGCGCACCCCGGCGTCCCGGAGCACGGTGTCCCGGCGCAGCGCCGGCTGGGTGGTGTCGACGGGCAGGTAGGCGCCGCGGGCGAGGAGCACGCCGAGGACGGCGACCACCTGCTCCCAGCCCTTGTCCATGACGACGGCCGCCGGTACCTCGCTGACGGTGCGGGAGCGAGTCAGCGCCGATACGACGGCACGCGTCCGGGCGGCCAGTTCGGCGTAGTCGAGCGTGCGTCCGGGGGTGATGACGGCTTGGTGCCCGGGGGTACGCTCTGCCTGGGCCATGACCTCGGCGTGCACGGGTCGGCAGAACGCGGGTCCTCGGTCGCGTTGACCCGGGCGAGGCGCTCGCGCTGGTGGGCGGGCAGCTCCACCGGATCCATCCCCTGCCGGACGCCGTCGCCGTCGGCCAGCTCCGTGACCAGGGCGGCGAACGCGCCGAACATGTCCTCGACCACGTCGTCGGGGATCGGTCCCTCCCGGACGTCCCGGTGAAAAGGCGGTCTGCGGCTCCAGGGCCCCACGGATTGCGCGAACGCCTGCACGAGCACTCCTGAGGCGGTCGCACCCGCGCGGGCTGCCTGTCGGTTCAGGGCCGTCCACTGAGGTGTCGTCAGCCGCGTGCCGAGCCGACGCAATCGCGGCGGCGCGTTCAGGGATTCGGTGCGCAGGGGCAGTTCGGGGGCGGGCAGGCAGATCGTCGATACCGGCTCCATTAGTAGTCCCTGTCGCGCTGGTGACGGGTGCCCTGGCGGGCGGCGCGCGCCGCCAGCACGTAGTCACGGCACGTCGGAGCCGCTTCGCCGGCCTCCACTCCGTCCGCCTCTGAGGAGCCGGGACCGGTGCACAACTCGTGCAGTTCACCGAGGAGCATCCGGATGCTGCCGTAGTCGCAGATGAGCAGGTCGACCGCGAGGTGCAGGAGCAGTCCGTCGGCGGTGCGGGTGGTACGCAGTTCGAACAGCGGCCACTGGTCCGTCGGCCGCACCCGGTGGGACATCTCCGCGCGGATCTCCTCGACGAGCCGCCGCGCCCGCTCGTCGTCGGCTCCGCGCGCCTCCGCACGCCGTGTCGCATAACGCGGCACCTCGGGCAGCACCCGCTGGTACCCGTCGGCCGAGACCCCTGCCCGCAGCATGTCGTGCCGTCGGACGAGGACGCTCCAGGCATCCTCCAGGCGCTGCTCGTCACCGTCGGGCGGCGCCAGTTCCGGGTAACCCTAGGGCTGTCCCGCAAAGGATCTCCGGGAGTCAGCGGTGCGCTACCCCATGACCTCGCGGGCCGCGTCGAGAAACGCCGACCGGTTGCCCTCCAGGTAGTCCCGCACGCTCTCACCGTCAGGCAAACCGCGCCACACCGTCCTGTTGAGGTCGAGAAAGTGCGCGTGTGCGGCGTCATGCACGGTCAGGGGGAACTGGATGCGAAGGAGTCGATCAGCGACCCACAACCTGTACATGACGTCCCGGGTCGTGAGGTACCAGTCATCGGTGTCCTCCCACTCGGACGGCCGGGTGTAGGCGCAGCGTTCCGCCTCTGCTGATACCTCGATGAACCGCTCCAGCAGCGCCAGCCGTTCCGCGCGTCGGGTCTCCGACAACGCGATCCGCTGCCGCTGCTGTTCAGCACGTTCCGCTGATAGCTGAGTCCTGTGCTGAACGAGGTAGGACAACACGCCGCCGAGGACAACGCCGCCCAACGATATGAGTGACACCCAGACCTGACCTGCCATGCCGATCATCGTTCCACAGCATCGATCGTTGAGACGACCTCGCTGTGCCTGGTGTGATCACGGCGTCCGAGCCGTCCTGGACAGCCCCATTCACCGGGCTCAGCCCATGTCACTTCGGCGAGCTGCTCACTGCGCTACGTCGAGAGGGCGCGGATCCGGTCCGCAAAGGGCCGACGAATCTAACCTTGCGGCAGCTCGGTCCGCTGTTCGGCATTGCGAAGTCTGCATCTGACCGCATCATCAACCATCTCGGCCCGTCGCTCGCGCTCCTGCCGCGCAAGCGGTTTCGCAAGGACACCGTACTGATCGTGGACGGAACCCTGGTCCCTACCCGCGACCACACCATCGCCGAGCAGTCGAAAAACTACCGGTACTCGACCAATTACCAAGTCGTCGTCGATGCCGACCCCCGACTCGTGGTCGCTGTCGGCCGGCCGCTGCCCGGCAACCGCAATGACTGCAAGGCATGGGAGCTGCCCGGCGCGAAGGATGCCGTGGGCAGGACCACGGTTATCGCAGACGGCAGCTACCGGGGCACCAGCCTGGCCATCTCAACCGCCGTGAGCGCGGCCAGGCCGAACTCCCCTCCTGAGGGGGCGAACACAACGCGCCCACCACAAGGTCCGCTCCCGCGTCGAGCACTTCTTGGCCCGCGTGAAGGCGTGGAAGATCCTCCGCGACTGCCGCCTGAAAGGCGACGGCGTCCACCACGCCATGCTCGGCATCGCCCGCCTGCACAACCTCACCCTGGCCGGATAACGGAGAAACGGGCTGGTCAGTCCGCACGCCGTAGATCATTTGCGGAACAGCTCTTTGGCAGGCCACGCCTCCGTAGACGCAGGTGGACATCGGGCAGTCGTGCAATTCCACGCGCTTGAAATCGTCACTGACGACCGCTGAGCTTCTTATATGGACTTACAGGCGTCCAGTTGTCTGCAACAACTCATGAAACATGATTGCCGCAGGTGGCCCGGCAAACGGTGGGGTGTTTCACGAGCGACCACCCATGAAACGCCGCCCCGGAGCCACGCACGGTCGGCCCTGGCCTGGTAAAGCGTGAGGGTGTCGACGTACTCCGTCCGACGTCGGCCCGACATCAGTTTCCGTCCGGACCCGTAGGCCGAGGGCGTCGGCCCGGGCGATGGGGTAGGTCACTCCTTGGCCTGCATGGTTGTCAGTGCCCGCAGTCCATCGCCGATGACCTCGCCCGCGTCCTCGTTGAACAGGGCTCGCTGGATGATGAAGCCCTGGATCACGGCCAGCAGCGTACGCACGATGTGGTCCGTCGGGACGTCGGTGCGCAGTTGCCCCGCCTCCTGATAGTCCTTGATCAGCTCGCCCCAGATGCCGCGCATCCGGCTGTACCCGTCGCTGAGGGTTTTGCGCAGGGGTTCGTTGCGTGCTGCTTCGCCCCAGACCTGGATCACCAGGCGGGGGAATGCCTGCGGGTCGGTGGCGCCCGCCTTCTCGCCCTGTTCCCGGAGGGCGGCATCGAGTACCCCGGTGAGGACTTCGTGCAGCGGCCGTAGTGGTGCACCGTGCACGGCCGTCTCGAAGGCCGCGCTGACGTCGGCGAATGCCTCCGAGGCGACGGCTTCGATGAGTTCGTCCTTGCCGCGGAAGTAGCGGTACACGGCGCCGGCGGACAAGCCGGTCTCCGTCAGCACGTCTTGCATGGAGGTGGCGTGGAAGCCGTTGCGGGTGAAGCTGCGCTTGGCGCCGTCCAGGATCTGACGGCGTCTTGCGTCGAGGTGGGACTGGGGTACACGTGCCATGACCCCAACGTAAAGCGAACGTTCCTTCTTGACAAGGTGGATGGCCTGGAGGACGGTGGCGGCATGATTAAAACGAACGATCCTTCTTCGAGATGTCGCATGAGAGGTCCGCGTCATGCCTGACGCCCAGAACCGGAAGACCGTTGCGGCGATCGTCCTGATCCCGGTGGTCATCGCTCTCGCCATCATGGCGTTCGTCTGGCCCAACGCCCGCCTGCAGCCCCGCGAGCTGCCGATCGGCGCGGCCGGCCCGCCGAACGCCACCGCTCAGCTTGCGCAGCGGCTCGGTGAACGCGAAGGCGCCTTCGATGTGACCACCTACGCCACCGAGAGCGCAGCCCGTACGGCCATCGAGGAGCGAGACATCTACGGCGCCTTCGTGCTCACCCCCAACGGCCTGAAGGTCCTGACTGCCAGCGCCGCGAGCCCGGTGGTGGCTCAACTCCTCACCACGGCCGCGGCAGAGAACGCCCCCTCCGGTGCAGAGCCCGTCACCGATGACGTGGTGGCAGCGCCGAAAGAGGACCCGCGCGGCTCCGCGCTCGGCTCCAGCGTCCTGCCGCTGGCCCTGGCCGGCGTGATGGCCGGCGCCGGGGTCACCTTGCTGGGACTGCGCGGTTCGCGTGCCGTCATCACCCTCGTCGGCACGGCGACCGGCATCGGCCTCGTCGGCACCGCGATCACGGACGACTGGCTCGGCATCCTCGGCGGCAACTGGTGGGCGGAGGCCGGGACCTTCGCGCTGACGGCGCTGGCAGGCAGCGCGACGGTGGCCGGGCTGGCAGCCGTGCTCGGCGTCTCGGGGATCGGCCTGGGGACTGTGCTCAACGTCTTCCTCGGCAACCCGTTCTCCGGCGTCACTTCCGCGCCCGAGCTGCTGCCGGAGCCGGTCGGTGTGCTGGGCCAGTGGCTGCCGGTGGGCTCGGGCGGACAACTCCTGCGCTCCGTCGCCTTCTTCGACGGCAACGCGGCGAGCGGACCGATGCTCACGCTCAGCGCCTGGGCTCTGGCCGGGCTCTCCCTGGTGCTGCTGGGCGGACGGAGGAAGCACGGGCAGCACGGCGGCGCCGACGTGGCGGCGGGCTCCGGCGGGGCCGACGAGGCGCAGCCGGCGATGCGGGGAGAGCCGACAGCGGGTCGGTGAGGGCAAGTATCGAGATCCTGGGCTGATCGGACGGGGGCGTCCGCTGGAGTGCGAGAGCCGGGCACGGCGGCGGACGACCCCAGGTCGCGGCGCTTGTCCAAGTCCAGGCGCAAGGTGCCGTACGGGTCGACGTTGGACCAGAACAGCGCGGTCAGGCCGCGCCAGTCTTCGTCCGAGAGCTTCTTCGCCCAGACGACGATCGACGCTGGGGCAGGACCTGGCCCGTGCTCGCTCAGGAGGCTTCTCCGAAGTGCTCCACCGGCAGGCTTCGTCGGGCTGGTACGGGAACCAGCTCCACCGGCGACACGTGGACGTGGGACCGGTCATGCGCCCAAGGCCGCCCCGTGGGCCTCTCGATGCGGTGAGCACCGGCCCCGAGGCTGACGGGACTCCTTCCACGCCACCTTGTTGATGAGATCACCGGTCGCGGCGCTGTGCGGCTGGGTCAGCGGACTCTGTCGTAGACGAGGGCCAGGGTGCCGTGCTCGCCGGCGGCCTGGCTGACGAGCGTCCACTGTCCGGTGGGAAGGCCGTCGTCGAAGAGGCGTGGCCCGCCGCCGAGGAAGACCGGGAAGATCGTGAGAGCCAGTCGGTCGACCTGGCCGGCCGCCAGGAGTGCCTTGATGACGCTTGCGCTGGAGAGCACGAGGATGTCGCCGCCTTCGGTGGCCTTGAGGTCCGCGACCACCTCGGCGGTCGGCCTGTCGACGAGCGTGGTCCGCTCCCACGGCGCCTGGTCGAGGGTGGAGGAGAGGACCACCTTGTCGGTGTCGACGAGCCAATGCGCGAACTTCTCGTCGCGCGGGTCGGCGCCCTGCATGCCGATGACGGTGGGCCAGAATCCGAGGAATCCCTCGGCGTTGACCCGCCCGAGCAGGGCCGTCGTCGCCGGTTCACAAAGGCTCGTCAGATGGTCGCGGGCGATGTCGGTGACCGCGTACGGCATCACCCAGCCCATGTCCAGCGGGTTGCCCGGCTTGGCATAGTGGCCGTCGAGGGACAGGCTCATGTTGGTGACGACCCGGCGGCCGGCGGTCTGCTGTGTCACGTCGTGCTCCTTGTGGCGGGGTCGGTGCCGATGATGTCGTGCGAGTGGGCGGCGAGGTTCACCGCGAGCTTGTCGAGGCTCTGGCCGAAGCCGACCTCGATGCCTGCGATGAAGTCCGCGGAATCGACCGTGCTGTCGGTGATCCGCCAGTGGACGTCGAGGTCCGTGCCGGTGTTCGTCGGCCTCAGAGCCAGATCGACGTGGGCGGTGAAGGCGAGAGTGCCGTCGGGAAGCTGTGGGGAGAGCCGGTAGGCGAGGCGCTCACAGGGGCGTGCGTCGACGACGACTCCCTCCGCGCGCCCGGCGACCGGGTCCGAGCCGTCGGAGTCCTCGGCATCGCGGTACTCCTGGACGATCCGCCCACCCGCTCGGGCTTCGAAGACCAGCTCGGAAATACGCAGGTCGTCGGGCGTCCACCAGCGGGCGAGCAGAGCGGTCTCGGTCAGGAAACGCCAGATCAGCTCGGGGCGTCCGGCCAGTGACCGGTGGAACGTGAACGAGCGGCCGTCGGCCCACCCCGACTCCTGCGCGGCGAGCCGCTCCGTGCGCAGGCTGCGCCCGTAGCGGTCATAGGTTGCCTGCGGGCCGTCCGCCTGGTCCGCGGTGTCGGCGAGCCGGCTGAGCGTACCCGCCAGGTCCCGCAGGGGAGCGGACCGGAGCGCGTAGATGCGCCGCTGGCCCGTGCGCTGGGAGGTGACGACGCCCGCGCGCTCAAGGGTCTGCAGATGTTTGGTCGTCTGCGGCTGGCGTGCTCCGGCGAGCTGGGCTAGCACCCCGACCGAGCGGGGGCGCTCGGCCAGCAGGCTCACGAGGCGCCAGCGGGCCGGGTCGGCCAGCGCGTGGAGGAGTTCGTCCATGGCAGCAGTATTCACGACAACGAATATTCGTGTCAAGGAATATATTTGGTCTCCCCCTTACAGCCGGAGCGGACGCCCGAGCGCCTCGACCTCGCACCCACGGTCAGCACCGGCCCGAGAGACTATCCATCCGGATGAATGCTTCCACCGCGAGCTCGGAGAGTGTCACGTCCGCTGGGGCACCGCAGGTGTCGGTGGACGCATCGCTGACGGTCCCGAAGCGGGCCCGGACTCCGGGCCCCGCGCGGGGATCCGTTCCAGCACTCCGCCGGCGAAGACGTCGTACAACGGCAGCGTCTCCAGGTGCACATAGCCGATGTGGCAGTCGCAGACGGCGAGCGGGCAGGCACGCGGGCGCAGGGCGGCGCGGTAGGAGCCGTCGTAGAGGTTGCCCAGCGGGGTGGGTACGAAGTGGCAGCGGCGGACGGTGCCGTCACCGTCGACCGAGATCACGGAGTCGCCGGTGCGGCACGGCAGACCGGCGCTGGTGTGCGGGTGACGGCTGTACGGGAAGAGCGGGTCCAGCGCCGTCCACAGGTCCGCTTCGGCGTCCGTGTAGCAGTGGCCTTCGGCGGCGTTGACCCACAGGTAGACATGCTCCGGCAGGTCGGCGCGCAGCCGGCGAGCCGCCTCCAGGTGCTGGGGCAGTCCCACGATGCCGACGCTGAACCGGATGCCGCGTGCCGCCAGGTCGCGGCACTTGGTCAGGAAGCGGTCGTAGGGGGTCTGGCCCGGATGATAGGTGCACCACAGGGCGATGGTCTCGGGATCGGCCTCGGCGAGCCAGTCGGTGCGGCAGCTCAGGTTGGTCTGGATCGCCACCCGCCGGATGTGCGGCAGACGGGAGAGGTCCGCGAGGGCGCGCCGGTACCAGGAGCGCACCAGACCCTCGCCCCAGGGGGTGAACAGCAGGGACAGGCTGTCCTCGGTCCGGTCGGCGGCCCAGGCGGCGAAACGTCGCAGGGCGGCGCGGTCGGCCCGCAGTTGGGCACCGGTGTCGCGGCGCTTGGCGAACGGGCAGTAGGGACAGTCGTAGTCGCAGGAGGCGAGCGGGCCGCGATAGAGGAGGGTGAGGTCCATGCCGACCGGTCACTTCCTCTCGTACGCGGCCATGGCGGCGCGCACGGCCGGGGAGAACAGGGCGGGGCCGACCGCATCGGAGTGGGCGAGTCCTTCCGGGCTGAGCCGGAGGGTCTCCGGGTCGCCGTCAGCCAGCCAGCCCAGTGCGCCGAACGCGGTCAGTTCGGGAGCGAAGTCGTCGGCGGGGGAACCACCGAAGCGGGCCCGGTAGTCGTCGAGGCGCAGTCCCTCGGCCTGGAGCAGCGACTGCAGCAGGTGACGGCGGCGGGCCTCGTACGCGTCCATGGAGTAGCCGACCTCGGCGCGGGAGAAGTCGGTGGCGCCCACGTAATCGTCGATGATGGCGCGGATCTCCTGCATGCCCACGGCGTAGTCGAAGGAGTAGTGCAGGGCGGCGGTGTAGGAGCGGGCACCGCAGCCGAGGCCGATCATGCCGTCCGTCTGGCACGCGTAGTCGTCGGCGCCATGCGGCGGGGCATCGGCGCGACGGAACATGCGCATGGAATGCTGGGTGTAGCCGTGCGCGAGAAGGTGGTCCCGGCCGGCGCGGTACAACCGGAGCCGCTGCTCGTCCCATGCGGGGTCGGGGCCGCCGCCGCGGCGGCTGAGGCCCGTGAGGGGGCGCACGTACAGGGGGTAGAGGTACAGCTCCTCGGGCTGCCAGGCCAGGGCCGCGTCCAGGGACCGGCGCCAGGTGGCCTCCGTCTGGCCGTCGATGCCGTAGATCAAGTCGATGTTGAGCACCGGGATGCGCGCGTCGCGGACGCGCCCGAGGGCGGACTCCACGTCGGCGCGGCGTTGCGGGCGTACGGCGGCGCGGGCCTCGGAGTCGACGAAGCTCTGCACGCCCAGGCTGAGACGGGTGGCGCCCCGGGCGGCCAGTACGGCCAGTCGGTCGGCGGTGGCGGTGGCGGGCGACGCCTCGACCGACAGAGGAACGGCGCGCAGATCGGCGCCCATGCGGTGCTCGGCGATGTCGCAGAGGCGTTCCAGCTCGGCGGTGGTGAGGAAGGTGGGGGTGCCGCCGCCGAACGCCGCGGTGGCGAAGCGGACCTCGTCACCGTCCCCGAGCGCCTCGCGTACGGCGTCCGCCTGGCGTTCCAGGGCGTCCAGGTAGGCGCCGGTCAGGCCGTCCGGGGCGCCGATGCGGGTGAAGAGGTTGCAGAAGCCGCAGCGGACCTCGCAGAAGGGGATGTGCAGGTAGAGGGAGACGGCGTCCTTCGGTTCGGCGGCCCACAGGGAGTCGAGCGTGGGGCGGTGGGGAAGGGGGCGGTAGGCCGTCTTGTGCGGGTAGGCGTAGACGTAGCTCTGGTAGGGGGTGGCCCCGGTTCGGGTCGCGGCTGTCGGAGGTGCGGTGGTGGTGGTCATCGGGCGGCCTCGGTCGGGCGGGTGTCGGGGTGCGTCGCGGATGCGGTCGTGGAAGGTGCGGGTTCGAGGACGAAGTGGCCGTAGGGCACGGTCCAGCCGCAGTCGTGCCCGAGACGGTGGCCGGTGTAGCCGTCGTCACCGTAGGCGGTGCCGTGGTCGGAGCAGACGATCGCGAAGCAGCGGCGCCTGCTGCTCGCCGCGGCGAACAGTCGCCCGATGTGCTGGTCGACGTACTCCAGCGCGGCGGCGTGCGTCTCGCGGGTGTCGCCGTCCTCCCGGGCCGAGCCGGGCCGGTAGAACCAGTTCGGCTGGTGCAGGGCGGACACGTTGACGAAGAGGAACAGCCGTCGCTCCGCCGGGAGTTCGCTGATGACGCGTTCCGCGCGAGCCACCTGGTTCTCGAAGGACGCGGGTGAGGTGACGCCGAACTCCGGCTCCCAGTGCGACTCCTCGAAGAGCCCGGGCAGGACCGAGCCGAGCGGGCCCTGCTTGTTGAAGAAGCCCACCCCTCCGACGCAGACGGTGTGGTAGCCCGCCTTCGCCAGTCCGGAGACGAGGTCGGGGGTGTCGTAGACGAAGGTCTTCGGGGCGGTGGTCTCGCTGCCCGCGAAGCTCGCCGCGAACAGTCTCGGATGCGGTCCGGGCGCGGCCGGGGTGGGCAGGAAGCCCGCGAAGATCGCCTGGTGCGAGGCGTAGGTGAAGCTGCCCGGGGCGTGCCGCTTCTCCCATCGGCCGCCGGGCAGGTGGCGGGTCAGGTTCGGTAGGCGTCCCGCGGCGGCGAGTTCGGCGGCGACGTCGTAGCGCAGGGTGTCGAGGGTGACGAGGAGCAGGTCGTGGCTGCCGACGATCTCGTTCATGTCCGGTTCGCCCGCTTCCGGCGTGGGCGGGAGCGGCTCGGGGGTCGGTGCGGGCGACGGCATGGGCGCTGGTTCCTCTTCTGTCGGCGTGCTGTCGTGCTGGTCTGCCGGCTGTGCCGGTCGTGCCGGCTGCGGTTGCGGTTGGGCCGGCCGTGCTCGTCGGGGTGGCGGTGTCCGTGGTCACTCGGCGGGGCGGCCGCCGTGAGCGAGCAGGGCGGCCGCGACCTGGGTGGCATACGTGTCGAGTCCTTCCGCTCCGCTGCCGGGCAGGCCGGTGAGCCGGGGCAGCAGATCGCCGAAGGCGTTGACCTCGCCGACGGCGGCTCTGCGCCATCCGACGGCCGGCAACAGGTCGACGCCCACGGACAGGGTGCGCGGGAAGCAGGCCGCGGCCCGCTCGCACACGTCCAGCAGGTCGGTCCAGCGGGCGCCTGCCGCCTCGACGGCCTGCCGGGCCGTGTCGAGGTCGCCCCGGCTGCCGCCGAGGTGGAGGTTGGTCAGCGGCCAACGGCTGGTGCGCACCACCGCGTGGGTGGCTCGGCCGGCCACCACGACGACTCTCAGGTCCGCGGCGCGGCCCTGCTGCGACGCCTTCGGCAGCCAGCGTTCCAGGTGCAGGCCGTCGGGAGCGAGCGTGTCGATGATGGCCGCGATGTCCTCCTCGCGCTCGTAGCGGCGCACCTTCAGCGAGTTGAAGAGCCGCCCGTCCGCCGCGAGTTCCACCGAGGTGGTGGCCCGGATGCGCCCGCCTCCCGCCGATTCCACCGCCAGCACGCCCGACGCGGATGAGCCATGCGCGGGTTTGACGAACAGCCGGGGCATCCGGTGCTCCCGCATCAGCGTCCGTACGTCGTCCCAGCCGCGGACCGGCGCGGCCCCCGGCCCCGACGTGGGCGAGGCGGGGACCGGCACGCCCGCGGCGTCGAGGACGGCGTGGCAGCGCCGCTTGTCGAAGAGCACGGCCAGGTCGTCGGGGTCGTCGAGTCGTATGCCGCCGCGCAGGGTACGCAGCGCGGCGGTGAACCCGGCGTACCACCGGGCCGCCCCCTCGACCCGGGTGGGATCCTCGACGCCGCGGAGCATCCGGTCGACGTCGGCGTCCTCCCCGGGGGAGTCGATACGGACGATCTCCCCCGCGTCGAACTCGGCTCCCCCGGCGCGCAGTACGTTCGCCCAGGGAACGACGCGTGAAGCCGGCAGTCCGGCCGCGCGCACCGCCTCGGCGAACAGCGTGACCCGGCGGTTGTCCGGATTGCCCACGACCGCGAAGCGGCGGCCGGGGGCACGGCCGGAGTGCTCGCCCATGGTGCTCATTCGCCCACGGCGACGTACCGCCACACCGTGCCGTCGCCGTCCTGGTGCTCGTCGGCGTCGTCGCGGTCCAGGTCCAAGGTGACGCCAGCGGGTTCGAGCGTCTGCCGCAGGCGCTCGAGGAGCGGTTCGCTGATGTAGTGGTGGTGCAGGTCGAGTTCCTTGAGGTGGGTGAGCGGCTGCCCGGCGAGGAGGGCGGCGGCTCCGTCGTCGGTCAGGACACCCATGGACAGGTCCAGCACTTCCAGGCGGGCGACGACGGGGGCGGAGGCGACCGCCGCGGCGACGGCGTCCTGCATCTCGCTGTTGCACAGGGCCAGGTGGCGCAGGCGCGGGAGCCGGGCGCCGGAGAGGATGGGCTCCAGGTCGCCGGCCTCGCTGTCACCGCCGTAGTGGGGCATGCCCAGCCACAGGTCGAGTACCTCCAGAGCGGGCAGGTCGCTGTGGGCGACTCCGCGGACGACCTCGGCGGGCAGCCCGCCGGACTCCAGGGTCAGCTTGCGCAGTGCCGAGTGGCTCAGGGCGGGGAACCGCAGTCCGGTCCCGCCGCGGACGCCGAACTCCTCCAGCTCGGGGAAGGCGCTGAGCAGCGGTGAGACGTCGGTCTGGTTGATCCAGGAGATCTCGCATTCCTCCATCACCATGTCACCGAGGAACAGGGCCCGCAGCGCGGGGAAGTCGTCCCGTGCGGCCACCAGCGCCTCGATGACGTCGGACGGGTCGTATTCATACGCCTCCTGCCAGGCGCCCACGATGAGCGCCCGCACGCGTGTGGTGTCGACGGTGGCGCGGAACCGGGCGAAGGCATTGGTCCATGCCTCGTCGGAGCCGTAGACGTCGCTGGTGATGCGCCATGCGACCGAGTCCGCCTCGGGGAGGTCGTCCGTCCGCTCGTCGGGGCCGGGGAAGGTGTGGGCGGGCAGCCGGTACAACGCGTCGAGGTGGGAACCGATGGTCATGCGGCTGCTCCTGTGAAGAGTGAAGGGGACGGGACGTTCCGCTGTGACCGCAGTTCTACCAACAGGCACTGACAATGCCCGTGACGGGGGCCGTGGTTCGGCCCGTTGTCCGTGGCTGCCCCTGCACTGGCCTGACGGCAGCAGACGCCCAGGCCCTCGCAGAGGTCAACGAGGCTGCCCGGCTGCCGCTCCCGAGACACCAACCCGACGAGGACGGCCACTTGTCCCGTACCGGCGGCCTTGACCAAGTGCTCGGCCCGCTCGGGCTTCGGTGAGGTGACCGAGGGATTCTCGTCCGCATTCCAGAGGGTCGCCGTCCCTTGCTTCGGCCGTCCTGGAGCTTGGCGGCGTTGCGAGCGAGCCGCCCGCACTCGGCGCGGGCGCGCGCGTGGAGCCGGCTGTGGAGTTCCTGTTGTGCCTCGCGGCCGGCTCTGCCCGGGCCCCCGGTCCTCGGGACCGAGGCTTCACAGTCCGGTGCTGGGCGATCGGGACGACTTCTTCAGTGCGGCGCGTGCGGCGGCGGTGCGCCGCACGGTGCGCAGGGCCGCGTAGCCGAGGAGACCACCGAAGGTGTTGGCGATCAGGTCGTTGATGTCGACGGCGCGTCCGTTGCCGAGCGCGATGTACTGCAACAGTTGTGCCAGCTCGATCCCGAGGCTGGCGAGGGCACAGAACGCGACGGTGCGAGCACCGGTAAGACGGTGGCAGAGCAAGGGCAGGAGGAAGCCGAGCGGGACGAACATGACGACATTGGGGATCATGGTGACGTCCGCCATGAGCAGCGGGATCAATTGAATCTGGTTCGTCCAGGGCGCCTCGTTGCGGTAAATGCCGCCGTAGATCCAAAGGGGGAAGATCGTGATGGAGAGGACCGCTCCCACGTAGAGCGCCAGGACCACCCGGAGCACCAGCGGCCCGCCGCGCCACCCAGGGGCGTTGCCTCGTCGGCGTGCGAGGGCGAACAGAGCGAAGATCAGGAGCGCCGGGCCGAGGACGGCGGCTGTGGGTATCTGTGTCTGGAAGTTCATGTTTCATTCCTTCTGCGGCGAAGCGTGTGCGGATCGTCCTGACCGATGGTGTCCGTGCGGGGTGCCGCTCCGGATCTGTCGGAGGAGGGAAACCCGCTGTGTCACTACGACTTTCGGCAGAGGGGCCTGAGCGGCCGGTTCCGTAGGCTGCGGGCATGCATTCCCTCCTTCTCGGCCGACGCTCCTCCTGGGTGCGTGGCGCGCTGGTCTGTCTCGGCACAGGTGCCGTGGGAGCCGTCCTGGTGCTGGCGCTCGCTGCCGACTACCGCAGCGGCGTTTTCCGGTCCGCTCTCGCGCCGCAGGTACGGCTCTCCGCCGCGGCGCCGTTCCTGGTGGCGCCGGTCCGGGTGCTGCGCCGGTCGCGAGTGGGGCCGTGGGTGTTGGCGGTGGCCGGAGGGATCGCGGGTGCCGTGTCTCTCGGATGCAGTACGTGGATGCACATCACGGCGGGACAGCGGGGATCGTCGGCCGGGCGTGCCGACGCATACACCCTGTTCGAGGTCAGTGCGCTCATCGTGGTACTGGCCGTCACCGTCCGGCACGGCGCTGCCTGGCCGGCTGCCGTGGCGGCTGTTGTGCTGTGCGCGGCGGTGGTCGTGCGGCCGGTGGCCGTCGAGGTGAGCGAGAACAGCCTCCTCGTGACGTTGTTCTGCGCGTTCGCCGTGGGTACCGCACTGGTCGGGGCCCTCGTGGCCCGGCTGGTGGCTGTCGAGCGTCGGCGTCACACCGAGCAGGTGCGTCTGGAGCAGCGGCTCGCCTTCGCCCGTGATCTGCACGACTTCGTGGCCCACCATGTGACGGGCATCGTCGTGCAAGCGCAGGGGGCCCAGGTGGTCGCGGCGTCCAGGCCGGAGATGACCACCTCGGCGCTGGGCCAGATCGAACGGACCGCCGCGGAGGCTCTCAGGGCTCTGCGGCACATGGTGAGCGGGCTTCGGACCGAGGCCGGGCTCGTACCGGCGGGAGACATCGAGCAGCTACGCTCTCTTGTGGCTGATTTCGTCCTGCCCGGCGGCGGGCGGGCCCGGCTGCTGCAGGAAGGGCCGGTCGACAGTCTGCCCGCGGCGGCCATGGCGGTGGTGCACCGGGTCGTCATGGAGTCGCTGACCAATGTACGCAAGCACGCACCGGGTTCCCGGAAGGTGTCCGTGACGCTCAGTGTCCACTCGGGGACCGCCGCGCTCGACATCGTCAACGACCGGCCCGGCCCGGGCGGAGACACGGCGGGGTACGGTCTCATCGGGCTCGGAGAACGCGTCGCGGCCGAAGGCGGCACCTTCCAAGCGGGCCCCGACAGCCAGGGACAATGGCGGGTGAGGGCCCGCATTCCCTTCAGCAGCGTGTGGAGGGATCTTCCGTGATCCAGGTACTTCTCGCCGACGACCAGGAGATCGTCCGCACCGGCATGGCCATGATCCTCTCCGCCGAGAGCGACATCGAGGTCGTCGCGCACGCCCAGGACGGCCTCCAAGCCCTGGAGATGAGCGCACTGCACCGGCCGGACGTGGTCCTCATGGACATCCGGATGCCCCGGCTGGACGGCCTCGACGCGCTGCGTCAGCTCACCCGGCCCCACATGGCGCACCGGCCGCAGGTCGTCATGGTGACGACCTTCGACGACGAGGACTACCTGACCCGTGCGGTGGAAGCGGGGGCTTGCGGATTCATCCTCAAGGACTCCGGGCCACGCCTGCTCGCCGAAGCGGTCCGCGCGGCCGCGGCCGGTGATGCCATGGTCAGCCCATCGATCACCGTGCGGCTCCTGAAGCAGCTTCGTACCTCCTCCTCCCGGGCGGCGCCCGCCACCCGGCTGTCCCCGCGCGAGAAGGACGTTGTCATGCTGCTCGCCGAGGGCATGACCAACGCCGAGATCGCCGCGGCCCTGTCCATCACGAGCGGCACGGTCAAAACCCACCTCGCCAACATCCAGGCCAAACTCGCCGCCAGAAACCGCGTGGAGATCGCTGCCTGGGCATGGCGCACCGGCCTCGCCGGAGGCGGCACGGCCATGCCCTAGCGGCCCGTGCTCCGTCCTGCGGCGATGGGAACCGCGAGCAGGACGAGGGGCCGCCGTACCGGCCCGCCCGTCGTGGCGGCTGCTGCCACGTCCGATGGGACAGGAGGGGGCATCTGCGCTCCTGATGCCCGGCTGCCGGTGAACCGGGCCCAGCACATGACCGTTGTCAGCGAGCAGGAGCACGCCGTATGCCAGGGACTGGCCCGTACGGCGATGGCAACACCCTCGGTCGGCCCGGGCCGTGACGCTGCCCCCACCGTCCACACCACCAGGAGGCGTCATGACGCCATTCACCCACCGGTTGCCGCCCGCATACCGAACCCTCGCCGCGATCACCGTGGCCGGGGCCGCGCTGCGGCCCGGAGTTGCCCCCTCCGCCTTCGCCCGGACGCCGGCCGCGTCCTCGACGGACGGCCCGGACTACGTAGCCCTCGGTGACTCCTAGCCTCGGCGCCGGACTTCCCGGAGTCACGGACGCCACGGGCGACCGCACCACCGCGGGAACAGTGCCGAGGGCCGTGTCCGTGACGCTCTTGCCGACATCAGACGGCTCAGTCCCGACGCCGACGTGATCGTGGTCGGCACCCTGCCCTCTTCCCCGACACTGGTGTCGGCTGCGCGGAGGTTCCGTTCGCCAGGGGTGACTTCGCTTTCCTGCGCGATGTGACGAAGAAGCTCAACCGGGCGTTGCAGCGCCGGGCCACGGCCGGTGACCGGGCCGTGCGGTGCGCGGACACCCTTTTCCACAACGCGGCATGCCGTACGTCGTCCGGCCGCCGCGTACCGTACCGCGCCCTGAACGTGACGCAGGTCACGGGAAGTGGAGCCGCGAATCCGACAGGTCCCAGAAATGAGCATTGACATGCGCTCCCGGCTACGGGCGGGGGAACCGGCCGCATTCGCCGAGTTGTTCGACAGTTACGCACGTGCCGTGTACAACCACGCTTTCCGTCTGACCGCCGACTGGTCGACGGCCGAGGACGTCATGGCCACCACCTTCATGGAGGCGTGGCGGCTGCGTCACAGGATCGACGCGGAAGGCGGCTCACTGCGGCCCTGGCTGCTGGGCATCGCCACCAACACGGCGCGAAACCAGTACCGGAGCAACCGGCGTTACCGACGGGCGGTGCTCGCCACCGCTGCCGCCGAACTGAACGTGCCGGATCACGCGGAGGAGGTGACCGAGCAGGTCGACGACCAGCGCAGGCTGGCCGTGGCCCTCCGAGCGCTCGCCAGGCTGCGCAGACCCGAACGTGAGGTCATCGCGCTGTGCGTGGGAGAAGGACTGGACTACGAGTCCGCGGCGAAGGTGCTGGACATCCCGGTGGGCACGGTCGCCTCCCGGTTGTTCCGGGCCCGTAAGAAGCTGCGCTCCCTCGCGGACGTCGAACTGCTGCAGCCCGCTGCTCCGGCGACGGATGCCATCGACACCCGGGGCGGCCCGCTTCCTCACGCGACGCACACCGGTCCGGCGGACCGATCCGAAGAAGTCCGCGGAGGACGGGAAGTCGAACCGGCCGGCCGACAGATAACAGGTGATTGGATCACCACCGTCCGGCCCGCACAGGAAGGAAACCGATGAGCGCGAACATGCCCCGGCCCCGCCCGGGTGATTCCGAGGAAGCCGCAACGCTGCTGTTCCAGATATCGCGCGACCTGCCGGTGGGCCGTCACGAGTACCACAAGGAGCTTCTGATGGCACGAATCGAGCAGGCACAGCGCACGCGGGAGACCTCCCCGAGTCCCGCGAGGACGCGCCGGCTCCGGCCGGTCCGCCCGGCGATCGCCCTGCCGGCCCTGGCCGCCGCCGTGGCCGCGGCCGTCATCGCCGGGACAGCGATGACCGGCGGGGACGGGAACGGGGACGGAGGCCGCCAGCTCGCCACCGGGCCGGTCCTGACCACGCAGATCGGTACCGCCAGCCCGAACGGGGTGAGCCGTCTGCTCGACCAGGTCTCCCTTGTGGCGGCGAAGGACGACCACCCCACCGTCGAGGCGGGCCAGTACGTGTACATCGAGTCGAAGGTGGCCGACACGTTCGTCAAGACCGTCGACGACAAGAGCAGCCTCGCCAGCCACGCCCTGCACAAGCGCCAGGTGTGGTACTCCCCCGACGGTACGAAGGGGTGGCTGATCGACCCCGCAGTCAACGACAGGTCCGAAGGGGAAACCCTCAGCCTTCCCGACGAGCAGGGCAACACACCCGTCGCCAGCCTGAATCACCCTTCTTACGACTACCTCACCAAGCTGCCCACCGACCCCGACACCCTTCTTGCGAAGATCTACAAGGAGACCAAGGGGCACGGCAACTCACCCGAGCAGGAGGCGTTCGCCACGATCGGCGACCTGCTCGGCGAGAGTTACCCCCCAGCCGACCTCGCCAAGGCGCTGTTCAAGACCGCGGCCAAGATTCCCGGCGTCGTCGCCGTGAACGACGCCGTCGACGCGGTCGGCCGGCGTGGCGTGGCGATCGCCCGGCTGGACGAGACAAGCGGCCAGCGCGAGGAATGGATCTTCGACAAGCACACCCATGTCTTCCTGGGCCAGCGGTCCGTCCAGGTGAGCAAGGCCAGCGGTCCCGAAAAGCTCATCAAGCCCGGAACCGTACTCTTCACCAGCGCTGTCCTGCAGCGAGCCGTGGTCGACGACATGAAGCAGGTCCCCGCACGCACCAATTGACACGGGAGCTGCTTCGGGACCGATTTCCCGGGGCAGCTCAACGTGCTGTCCCGCACCTGAGTCCGCGATAGCGGAAGCGACCGTTCACCGTGTTGCCCATGGGCACTCTTCGGTGGGCGGTCGTTCGTGCGAGGCGTGGAACCGGTCAGGCATCTCGAACCGATGAAGAGGTGAGGACACCCTGGACCGGTGCGTCGACCGTGCCGCACCCTCCGCCCGGCCGCCGACGGCGTGAGTCGTTCCGATCGGATGCCGCACCGGTCACCGTTCGGGTGAAGTCGAGACTCCCGCCGCGTTGCCGGACTTCAGCAGCGTTGCAGAGCAACACTCGGCAACGTGCGATCACAGCGGCTCCGTGACCAGCCGGTACGTCCTATGAACGGAGTGGCGGGTCGTTGCAGCGGAACCCCGCAGCGCTCACTTTCCCCGATCGCCGGCCGCAACACCCTGAGGTTCGTTCATTCTGGATGCCCCCCTTCCACAATCCGCTGGGAGGGTGAACAGGTTCCGCAGTCGAACGAATGGAGTGTGTGGTGGACCGTTCTCTGCTGTCGCTGAGATCGACGCTGGTGTTCCTCCTCGCCGTGCTGGCCGGCGCGGCCGCTGGCGGGCTGACGGCACTGGCGGGGGACAACACGCCGCGCAGCCTGCTCGCGGGGCTCGCCGCCGCGGGGCTGGCGGTCCCGTTCTTCAACCGTCTCATCGACTCCGAGGCCACCGCGATCGGACCCGCGGGGCCTTCGGACCCCGGCGCCGGAGAGGGAGAGAACAATGGCTGAGCTGCGGCCTCTGGGGGACGACCTCAACGACGCCTCACGCGCACTCGCCCAGGCTCTGCGAGAACTGTTCGAAGGACTACAGGTCTCCGTCCGGCGGTACGCGGCACGGCGCAGGCTCGACCCGGGCACCGTCTCGCGCTACCTGAACGGCACCCGGTTACCTCCCTGGCAAGTGATCAGCGACCTTTTCGCGGACGTGGCCGAGTACCGCGGGACGGCGGTCACCACGGAGGCCATCGAACTGGTACGCGGTCTGTACGGAACGGCCGTGGACGCGGCCTCCTCCCCCAAGCACGCGGTGGAGATCCTGGAGCAGCAACTGGCCGACGCCGACCGGGTCTCCCGGCGCTCCAGCGTCCGCGGTGATGTCCTGGGCGACGCTCTGCTGGACCGGACGCAGCGGATCGCCGACCTCGAAACACGGCTCAACCATTTGAAGGCCGACCGCATCGCGGCACAGAAACGGGCGGACGAACTGGCGTCGGCGCATCCGGACGTGTCCGATCTCATCGCCGAACGCGACGAACTCCAGCAGGAAGTCGAGCGGCTCGGCTCGGACCTTCGGGAGGCGCAGGCCCAACGTGCCGAGGCGGAGGGCCGCTGCGATCTGCTCGAACGCCAACTGGCCGCCGTCGAGCAGGCAACCACGGCGGCCGGGCTGCCCGCCATGCCGCAGAGCATGCCCAAGATCCTCGTCGTGGACGACCAGCCGGACAACCTGCTCGCCATGACCGCGGTTCTCGCGACGCTCGACCAGGAGCTCGTGACCGTCTCATCCGGCCGGGAGGCGCTCAAGGCGTTGCTCGACCACGACGACTTCGCCGTCATCATCATGGACGTACAGATGCCGGAGATGGATGGCTACGAGACCTGTGCCCACATCAAGCGCCGGCCCCGGACCCGGGACGTCCCCATCATCTTCCTGACCGCCATGGGCGTGGACTCGGAACACTCCGCGCGGGGATACGCGGCCGGCGCTGTCGACTACATCAGCAAGCCCTTCGACCCCTGGGCCCTGCGCGCCAAGGTCGCCGTGTTCACCTCCATCTACCTCGAGAAACACAGCCCATGAGTCCGGGCACGCTCAGCGAGGTCCGGTCCCGTACGCGCAGGGGTACGGAACCGGGCCGGTGCGGTCGGCTTCCACGGCACGCCCCCTCCTGGCCGCGGTGGCTGATGTCTCCGCTCGGTCAGGGTCACCGACGACGTCGCGTCCCGCTCGATGCCGTCGGAATGCTCTGTGATCCTGCGGTGATCTTGCAGTCGACCGTGCGCTCCGCCGGCTCGGTCCTGTCACCGCCAACTGACACCCGCATGCCCTCAGACGACTTGCGGCTCGAAGTTCCAGTACGCCCGGGCCCGTCGGCGAGCGGCGAGGGTCCGCTCGTCGTCGGCTCCCCACAGGGCCGCGAGATCCGCGAGCGTCTCCCTCTCGAGCTGGTGACTCGGCGCACCTGGCGAAGACGAGCGCAGCGTGGCGGCGTGGGCCAGGCGCGCCTGCAGGCTCAGCGGATGGCCGCTGCCCAGGAGCGTGACGGCCCGGTCGGCGGTGTCCTGGCTCAGGGCGACGGCGGCTTCTTTCCGCCCCAGTTCGTCGCGCACCACTGAAGTGCCGACCGCGCAGCCCAGCGTCCAGGGATGGTCCTCGCCCACCGCTGCGCGCATGTCCTTCAGCGCCTGCTCGAGCAGGGCCCGCGCCCTGGTGAGGTCTGCGCTCGCCAGCAGAACGAGCCCGTGGTTGGCGCGGGCTCCGGCGATCCAGGGATGACCCTCGTCGAACCGCGCCTCACAGTGGGCAACGACCCGGGCACTCAGTTCGGCGGCCATGTCGAGGTCGCCGTACGCCCGCTGGAAGCAGCTCAGGCTGGACGCGAACACCAGCGCCAGTGGGCTCTGCTCGCCCACGGTGTCCCGGGCCCGTCTCAGCGCGCCGGCCATCAGGCCACCCGCTGCGGTCCGGTCCCCCTGCTCCAGCAGGCACAGGCCGAGGGAGTGTTCGGCGCGCAGCGTCACGGGGTGGTCCCGGCCCAGGAGGTGACGGGCGGCATCCACGACTGGGCGCTGGACGGAGGTCGCCTCGGGGTACTGGCCCAGCAGCCGCAGGTCGACGGCGTAGTGCGTCTCCGCCACCAGGCAGCTCATGTCGTGCCGGCCCACCTGCCGCCGGTACACGTCGACGCATTTCCCGTCCAGTCGGAGGGCCCGTCCGTAGTCGCCGAGCACGCGGTACGCCACAGCGAGGCGGAGCTGGGCGTCCACCGTCCGGAGATCGGTCTCGCCGAAGAGCCTGGCAAAAGTCTCCGCTGCGGCCGTCAGCCCGGGGACGGCGTCGCTGTAGGCCCCGCTGCCGAGGAGAGCGGCGCTCACGCGGGCCGTCGCCTGGACGTACCGTGGGTCCTGGAGTCCCGCGACGCGGGCGGCGCTCTCCGCGGCGGCGCGGTCGAGCTCCTCGGCCCTGCGGTAGTCGCCGAGGGCGCACAGCAAGGGCGTGTACTGGTGAATGAGGTTCCAGACGGCCGGATCGTCATCGCCGCCGGTTCGGTCGCGCAGGGCCTGCAGGGCCTGTTCGCCGAGTTCGACGCCGGCCGCCCACCGCCCCGACAGTCTCAGGTTGACGAGGCAGTTGCGGATCAGCCGCCGCTCGTCGGAGCCGTCGCCGAGGTGAGCGTCCGCGTGGCGCAGATGGGGCAGGACATCCGCGTACCGCGGCCACGTCGTGATGTCCGCGGGCTCGCCGGGGTCCGCCGCAGCGAGCGCGCGCCGTGCCACGCCGGCGAGCCCGTCCCGCTCCGCCTCCGGCATCGCGTCGCGCACGATGCGCTGCACCACGGGGTGCAGGGACATCGTCCGGCCGGTCGTGTCGTCGGGCTCCGTACGGACCGCGGAGCACCGGCGCAGCGCGTGGACGGCCCTGTTCCACCGGCGCGGTTCGTCGAGCAGGGCGGCGATCCCTCCGGGCAGCTCGCGGCGGGGCATCTGATCGAGGAGATGCACGGGGACGGGGCCGGGAGCGAAGAACGCGCACAGGCGCAGCAGGTCGTGGGCTTCGGGGGCCGTGGTGCGGAGCCTGTCCAGCACTTCTGACCACAAGGTGACGAAGGGCACCGGGTAGCCGGAGGAGACGGGCAGGTCACCGAGGTCGAGCGTGGTACCGAGGAGCTCCGTGCTTTCCTCGTCCGGCAGGCCCGACTCCTGGAGCCGGAGGGCGGCCTGGTCGAGCAGCAGTGGCAGATCCCCCACCGCGTCGGCCAGCCTGTCCGCCTCGGTGCCGGGCAGGTGCGGGGCCCGGTGATGAAGGAAGGCCACGGACTCGTCACGCTTGTACCCGCACACGTCCAGCAGGGTGCTGCCGTGCTCGCTCCACTCCGGGTTGCGTGAGGTGATCAGTACGTGGCCGGGGCCCTCCGGCACCATGCCCGCTACCTCGTCCGGTTCGTCCGCACCGTCCAGCACCAGCAGCCAGCGCCGGTACGGCACGCCGCCGCGCAGCGCGTCCCGGGCGGCGGCCACCTGCGTGGTGAACCGCACGCCGGCGCGGAGGGCGAGGGCCCGGGCGAGTCCGGCGAACCCCTGCCCCACGGCGCTGCCCGGCCCCGCAGGGATCCACCACACGATGTCGTACTCGCCGCTGAAACGGTGGGCGTACTCAGTGGCCATCTGCGTCTTGCCGATGCCCGGCATGCCGTACAGCGTGACCACGCGCGCCTCCCGGAGCAGCCGGCGGGTGTTGCCGAGGAGCGCATCGCGCCCGGTGAAGGCGGCGTTCCGGTTCGGCACGCCGCCCCACACGCGCGGGGTCGCGCGGAAAGCGCCCTGCCCGGACCGGTCGAGGAGCGCTCGTACGCGTGCCTGGACATCGTCCCTGGCGAGATCGTCCGTCAACTGGCACGCGCGCAGGGCCTCGAGGGGCGCGGGGAGGGAATCGGAGGGCCCTACCCACACGACAGCGAGACGGACGCGCTGCTCGGCGGTGAACCGGGACAAGACCTGGTCCCAGTGATCGTCCGTGATCTCCGCCCTGGTGAGGTGCATGGCGTTCAGCAGCAGCAGTACCGGTCCGGGCTGCCTTGCCATCACCTGCTCCAGCAACGGCCCGGGGTTCCGTTTCACCCTCGGGTTCCACGGCACGACCGTGACGAAGTGCCCCTGCGTCTGGAAGGTGGAGCTCAGTTCCTCGGCCCAGCCCCGGTCGGGGTCGCCGTCGACGATGGTGACGGCAGGAGCCATTTCCAGACCGCGTCCGGTCGCGTACGACGTCGCGGGCGCCGCTTCCCGGTCCCGTACGGCGGCGGCGCGCAGCCGGACGTGTCCGGCCTCCTGCCGTTGCCGGTCGCGGTCCTGTCCGGCGGCGGCCTCCGCCTCGGCGGCGAGGAGTTCGCGTTCCCTCCGCGCGCAGCGCTGCTCGGTGCGCGCGACACATTGCTCGGCCGCATCGAGGGCGGCCTCCAGGTCGGCGACCCGGCGGAGCAGTGCGTCACGCTCGGCGCGCACCCGGTGTTGCTCCGCCCGCACCACCTCGACCTCGGTGTCCTCCGCCTGATGGGCGGCCACGGCCACGGCGAGTTCCTGCCGCTCCGCTTCCAGCCCCGCGGCCCGTTCCCGCTCCAGACGCAGCAGCGTGGCCACCGCGTCGGCCTGGGTCCTGGCGACCTGGGCGTCCTGCAGGGCAGCGGCGAGTCGGTCCTCGAGGTCCTGCACCTTCCAGGAACGGCTGTCCGTCGCTCGTAGCGCCGTCCGTTGCAGGCCGGTCATCCGGGCGCGGGCCTGAACCGACATCGGGCGGCCCAGTGTCCGGCCGACGTCGTCCATCAGCGTGGCGACGAAGTGGTCCGGTGCGACGGTCTCACCACTCAGATAGCGGCTAACGCTGCTGGCGCTGTGATGCCGTGCGGCGGCGTAGGCGCGCACAGACAGCCCGAGGACGGTGAAGGACCGGCGCAGCTCGATCGCCAGGGCGCGGCGTTCGGGGCCGAGATCCGCCGTGAGGGGGCGCAGGCCGATGCTCGCGCCGACGCGATCCGTCGTGTCGTCGTGCGGAAGCAGTTCACCCGGCACCGTCGCGCCGGACTCCTCGTCCGCCGGTACCTGACGCTCCACTCGTCCCCGCTCCCCTCTCCCCCGGCCGTGCCGGCGCCGTGTCCCACAGGATTCACAACGCGTAGCTCCTGGAGCAACACCGCCCGGTGCCCGGAGAGTCGTGGTCGTCACCGGTCAGCTCCGGGCCCGCGCCCGCATCGGAAAGGGAACGACCATGAACCGCAGGTACACGCTCAAGGCAGCGCTCGCTCTGCTCGGTGCGGCGGTCTCGGGTGCCGTACGAGCCGTCGTGTCATGGCTGCTGCAGAATAGCTCCGGCGACGTGTGACGGCCGGACGGGCGCCCACCTCGGTGCCTGGCTGATACCGGCACCGTCCGCCCGGGGTCAGGTGCCAACGACACTCGGTGCCGCGTGCACCCCACCGCCCGGCCTCGTGCCGCACGCGCTCACCTGCGGACATCTTGATCCGACGTACGATGTCTCGGAGTGCCATCAAAGTCGGGTGGAGGAATACGTGGCTCGATGGGAACCTGACGCACAGGCGCGCCTGCAGAACGCGGCGCTGGAACTGGTCACTCGGCAGGGTTTCGAGCGGACGACGGCAGCGGAGATCGCGGAAGCCGTCGGACTGAACCGCCGGACTTTCTTCCGGCATTTCCCTGACAAGAGGGACGTTTTCTTCGCCGGTCAGGACCGCATCGAAGCCGATCTGGTCGCCGGGGTGACCGAGGCGCCCCCCGGCGAGTCACCGATGGGGCTCATCGGGCTGGCGCTGGCCCGCGCGGCCGACACCTTCACGCATCTGCCGAGAGAGCAGGCGCGGGCGCGTCAGGCGATCATCGATGCGGAGCCGGCGCTGCTGGAGCGAGAGCGCCAGAAGTTCGCCGTCCTCGCCCGCAGCGTCGGCGACGCGATGCGGGAACGGGGCGTCCCCGATCTCGCGGCCACCCTCGCGGCCGAGTCCGGCGTCCTCATCTTCAGGACGGCGTTCACGCAGTGGCTGGCCGACGGCGAGACACGGTCCCTGCCGCTGATTATCACCGAGACGACGGCCGCGCTACGGGCACTCAATGCCGCGCACTAGCCATGTCTCTCAGAGACATTAATCACGTTGTCGACGATGGCCATGGCGCAGTACTGCCGCTAGTTTGATGTCACTGAGGGACATCAACAGGGGAGGACGGCGACATGAAGCGCATCCAGTACCACGAGTACGGCGGCCCCGACGTCATGCGACTGGAGGAGTTCCAGCCGGCTCGGCCCGGCAGAGGCGAGGTCCTGGTCCGTGTCAAGGCGGCGGCCCTCAACCCGATGGACATCGGCATCCGCCAGGGCAGACTGAAACTGGTCACCGGCCGCAAGTTCCCTCGAGCACTGCGGCACGACTTCGCGGGCATCGTCGAGGCGGTCGGCGACGGTGTCACCCAGGTTCGCCCCGGTGACGAGGTCATCGGGGCGGCGGGCATCAAGGCGGCCGGGGCGTTTGCCGAGGTGGTCCTCGTCGAGGAGAAGTCGGTCGTGCGCAAGCCGAGGAACCTGTCATGGGACGAGGCCGCCGCACTCCCGACGCCCGCCATCACCGCGTACCTGGCGCTGACCAAGAACGGCCGGCTGAAGGCCGGGCAATCCGTCTTCGTCGCCGGTGCGCTCGGCGCGGTCGGCCGGTCGGCCGTCCAACTCGCCAAGATGCTGGGTGCCTCGGTCGGCGGCAGTTGCCGTGACACCGCCGTTCAGGAGGCTCACGGCCTCGGGCTCTCTCCGATCGTCGAGTTCGACTTCGATCCGAGCCGCTACGCCCGGCAGTTCGACGTCATTCTCGACACCTCGGGCCAGTTGCCGCTCAAATCGGCCAAAACGATGGTCAAGCCAGGCGGCCACATCGTCGACATCCGGCCCGCGCCGGCGAAATTCGTACGAGCCGCCCTGCCGGGGCCCTACGAGGTGCTGGTCGCCAACCCGGACCGGGCCGATGTCGAGCAGATGGTGCGGGCTGCCGAACAGGGATTCCTTCGGATCCCCGTTGCCGGCGTGGTGCCACTCGACAGTGCCATCCCGGCCCTCGCGGAGTTCGAGCGCCGCACTGGTTCCAAAGGCGGCAAGCTCGTCATCACACCCTGAGCCGGCCCCGCCACCTCACACCGTCCTCACAGACGCGCCGGCGCCGAACCGCGGATGCCCGAGCTGCTCGTCGACGCCGATGAAGCGCACCGTCGTCCCGGTCGCCCCGCTCTCCGGCCCGGAGACCGGGGGGCGTACGAGAACACCTTCACCGACGACTACGAGGACGTCACCGGCACCGGCCGGGCCGCCGGCGCCCCGTCGTGTGTGGTGGCCCCGGCGGAGGTGGGCAGGGCCAGCGCGAGCAGGGCGCCGACCTGTCGAACCGAAGCAGTCCCCGACCGGTCGCCGGGAAGGACCGGGGCACGTACGAGGGAGCGGATCAGCTAGTGGCTTGGTTCGGCTCGACGGTGGCCGTGAGGGCGTCCTGGAGTGGTCGCATGCCTGCGGGCAGGGGCGAGGGCGTCTCCCACCCCGCGTGCCTTCCCGTTCTACCCGTCGTGGCCCGTCGCCTTGGCCGCCACGGCGGCGGCCGCGCGGACGAAGGCGGCCAGGGCTGGGGAGGTGGCGCGCTCGGGCCAGGCCAGGACGAGCGTGGTGGGCTCGGCATCGTCGACGGGGACAGCGACCAGGTCGTCGCGGAGCTGGTTGCGGATGGAGGAGGGGAGGACGGCGACCATGCGGCGCAAGGCGATGAGGTGGAGAAGCTGCCCGAGGTCGTGGACCTCGGGTCCGTGTGAGCCGCCCTCAGGTGTGCCCGGCCAGCGCGGCAGGGGCTCCCCGGCTAGGTCGTTCAGGCTGACCCGGGTGCGGCCCGCGAGGCGATGCGAACGGGGTATCACGAGAAGTTGGGTCTCGGTCAGGAGGTCCTGGGTGTCCAGGCCGGTGAGGTCGGGGTGGGGGCGGTGAAGCAGGGCGGCGTCGGCACGGCCCTCCCGCAGGAGGGTCTCACGCTCGCCGAAGCTGCACACCAGCTCGACCGGCAGCGCACCCGGCTCGGCCTGATAGGCGTCGAGGATCGCGGGCAGCAGGCCGCCGTCGCCGCCCGGCTTGATGACCAGGACCAGATGCGGGTCGGTGCGGCCGGCCCGCTGGGTGCGGCGCGCCGCGGCCGACGCGGCGTCGAGCACCGTACGGCTTTCGCGGAGCAGGACGGCCCCCGCCTCGGTCAGTGCGACCCGGCGGCTGCCGCGTTGCAGCAGGGCTACACCCAGCCGTCGTTCGAGCTGCTGAATGGCACGGGAGAGCGGCGGTTGGGTCATCCCCAGCCGGGCGGCCGCCCGACCGAAGTGCAGTTCCTCGGCGACAGCGGTGAAGTAGACCAGCTCGCGGACCTCCAGACTTTCCATACCCTCACGGTATCGCTGCGTACCTGGTCGGTGTTGGATCTCCCGGCCGCCCCCGTGGTGGGCTGAACGCATGACAGAAACCACCACTGCCCTGGTCACCGGCGCCAACAAGGGCATCGGGCGCGAGGTCGCGGCCCGGCTCGCCTCGCTCGGCATGAACGTCCTGCTGGCCTCGCGCGACCCGCACCGCGGTGCGGCGGCCGCAGCCGAACTGGGCCCGCGGGTGTACCCGGTCACCCTGGACGTCACCGACCACGCCAGCGTCCTGTCCGCCGCCCGCTGGATCGAGGAGCGCTTCGGCCGGCTGGACGTCCTGGTCAACAACGCCGGCATCTCCGGCGACCTCGCCGCCCAGAGCCCTGCCAGTGCCGAACTGACCGCTGTACGCGAGGTGTTCGAGACCAACGTGTTCGGCGTGATCAGCGTGACCACCACGATGCTGCCGCTGCTCACCCGCTCCCCCGCCGCCCGGATCGTCAATGTCAGCAGTGGACTGGGCTCCATCGCCCGGATGACCGATCCCGAGGACTACTTCACCACCCGGCCCCCGTTGGTCGCGTACGTCCCGTCCAAGACCGCACTCAACTCGCTGACCGTCCAGTACGCCAAGGAACTGCGCAGCCGCAACATCCTGGTCAACGCCGCCGATCCGGGGCCGTGTGCGACCGACTTCACCACCGCGTTCCCCGGCCTCACCCGCACCGCGGCCGACGGGGCGGTCGTGGTCGTCCGGCTCGCCACGCTGCCCGATGACGGGCCGACCGGCGGCTTCTTCGACGAGCACGGCCCGGTTCCCTGGTGAGCTGCCGCCGCAGCCGCTCGTCTTCGTGGCCGGGCACGGACTCCATGTGGGCGGCGACCGGCATGGGCTGTCCAGTCGACGCGTCGTTCGAAGTCAGTCAGGCAGCGCCACGGTGAGGTCCACCTCGACGAGCTGTCCCTGAAAGCCTAGCTGGGCAACGCCCAAGAGTGTGCTGGCGGTAGTGAACGCCGGACTCAGGGCGGACTCGGTGAGTCGACGCCATGCGGCTCCGAGAACGTCCCTCTCATCGCTCCGCACGTAGATCACCGACCGCACCACATGTTCAGGCCGGGCACTCACCGCTGCCAGGGCAGCGAGCGCGTTTGCGACGACCTGGTCGACCTGTGTCTCGAGGGATCCGACACCGACGAGGTCACCGTTGCGATCAAGCGGGCACTGCCCTGCCAGATAGGCGGTACGGCCTGTCTCCACCACGGTGATGTGGTGGTAGCCGGGTGTCTCATGCAGATGCTCGGGATTGATGCGAGTGATCTTCTCAGTCATGTCAGCGAGTCTGACCAGCGTGGTGCCGGCACGCACCGCATTTTCCCCACCGGCAGCCGGCTGAGCGTTTGTTCCGGTGGTTCGTGCTCGGTACCGGGTCAGGTTCCGCGACGGTCGGGGGTGGTCTCGCCGGTGAGTCTCACCGCGGCCGTCGACTGCCGCGTCCGGTCGACCCGCGACCCCGTGAGCCGGCATCGTGCTCAGGGACGGCGGCTGCGCGGCAGGCTACCGCCTCGTCCCCCGGCGGGGGCGGCGCTCTGGCACGGTACGGCGTACCGGGGTGCGGGCGCAACGGGTGGGCAACTGGCGCATGCGAGTGGGTACTTGCGATGGTCACGGGGGCCGTGAAGCATGGGGTGCCGGGGTGGGACGCCCCTCGTCGGACCGGGTCCGTGCCCTCCCCGCAGTGACTGGACGATGCAGGTACACCGGTCTGGAGGGCCTCGTGTTGGAGTCACCCGCTCGCGTCTTCGCCCAACTCAGTACCGACGAGCCCCTCGCCCAGGCCGAGGTCGTGCTCGGCCGGGCCGTGGTGCTCGGCGGGAGCATGGCGGGCCTGCTGGCCGCGCGGGTGCTCTCGGACCACGCGGAGAGCGTCGTCATCATCGAACGGGACGACCTGCCCGAGGGCGTGGCGTCCCGCCCGGGCACACCGCACGACGGGCAGTTGCACACGCTGATGCACGGGGGGCGGGTGCAACTGCGGCGCATGTTCCCGGGGTTCGAGGCGGACGCGGAGGCGCTGGGCGCGGTCATCTCCTCGCCGTACAACATCCGGGCCTACGCCGACGGGGTGCCGAAGGTCAGTGACGGGCGGATGGGGCTGCTGTCGTGCAGCCGGCCGTTCCTGGAGGCGCTGGTGCGCCGCCGTACACTGGCGCTGCCCAACGTGAAGGTGCTGACCTGCCGGGCCAAGGGGCTGGAGTTCCGCGGGGACGCCGTGACCGGGGTGCGCTGCGGTCCGGCCGCCGGCGAGGACGCGGGCGGGCAGGAGTGGGTGGAGGAGGCCGACTTCGTCGTCGACGCCATGGGGCGGGCGAGCAAGCTCGGCGACTGGCTGGAGAAGGGCGGCTGGGAGCGGCCCGCGATGCGGCGGATGCTGATCGGCATCGACTACGCCACCGGGTACTTCCGGCGCACGCAGAGCGATCCGGAGCTGGCGGCGGCCATCGCCTACCGCACCCCCACCGCGGTGCCGCCGCGGGTGGCCAGCGGTGCCATCACCTCCATCGAGGACGACCGCTGGCTGATCACGCTGGCCAACTACGGCAAGCAGCCGCCCATCCGGGACGTCGCGGAGTTCCGCGAGCTGTGCGGCGAACTGCCGCCGGTGTACCGGGAGGCGGTCACCGGCGAGCAGCTCGGCGAGATCTCCACCTACCACCAGGCCGACAGCCGCCGCCGCGAGTTCCACCTGCTGAAGCGGCTGCCGGCCCGGCTGATCAGCGTCGGGGACGCGGTGGCCTCGTTCAACCCGATCTACGGGCAGGGCATGTCCTCGGCGGCCCTGCAGGCGTCCGCGCTCTCGCGGTACCTGCGGTCGGCGCCGGACCTGCGGCAGCCCGCCCGGGACTTCTTCGCGGCCCAGCGGGTCGTGGTGGACGCCGCTTGGCAGGTGTCGACCGCGGCGGACCTGGCGCGGCCGGACGTGCACGGCCCCTACCCGCGGGGCTACCGCGTCACGAAGTGGTTCGCCGAGCAGATAGCGAATGCCTCCATCACCGACCGTGAGGTGGCGGTACGGTTCAACTCGGTGACGTACATGCGCACGCATCCCAGTGCGCTGTCGGCGCCGTCCACACTGCTGCGCGCGCTGCGGGTGAACCTCTCGAAGTCCGGCAGGTCCGGCAGGTCCGGTGGGCCGCAGCGGGAGAGGGGTTAGCCGCTTGTTCGCCGCACTGGCCCGGTTCACCTGTCGCCGGGGCAAACTCGTGCTGTACCTGTCCGGTGCGCTGCTGGTGATCGCGGGTGCGGTCGGCGGGGGCGTGTTCAAGGAACTGTCCGCCGGGGGGTTCGTCGACGGCTCCACGGAGTCGGCGCGGACCGCGCGGGTGATGGACGACACCTTCCGGGCGGGCGCCCCGGATCTGGTCCTGCTGGTCTCCGACGAACGGGGCGTGGACTCCCCCGCCGTGGCCGCCGCGGGGGCCCGGCTGACCGAGCAGGTCGCCCGGGAGCGCGGGGTGGAACAGGCCGTCTCCTACTGGTCGCTGGGCCGGGCCGAGCCGCTGCGCTCCCGGGACGGTGACAAGGCGCTGCTGATGGCCCGGATCTCCGGGGACGAGGACCAGGTCCAGGAGACCTTCGCCCGGCTGGAGAGCCGCTACGAGCACCGGCCGCAGGGGCTGGACGTGCGGGTGGGCGGCAACGCGCTGGCCGACAAGGAGATGTCGGAGACCACCGAGACCGACCTGGTCAAGATCGAGGCGGTCACCTTCCCGGTGCTGCTGATCGTGATGCTGTTCGTGTTCCGCGGTGTGGTGGCCGCCCTGGTGCCGCTGCTGGTGAGCGCGCTGACGATCCTGTCGGTGCTGATGGTGCTGCGGGTGCTGACGCTGTTCACCGAGGTGTCGGCGCTGGCGAGCAATGTCGCCACCGGTCTCGGGCTGGGGCTGGCGATCGACTACAGCCTGATCCTGGTCAAGCGGTACCGCGAGGAACGGGGCCGGGGGGCGGGGACCGACGAGGCGATCGCGCGGACCCTGCGCACGGCCGGCCGCACGGTGCTGTTCTCCGCGGTGACGGTCACGCTGGCGCTGGGCGCGCTGCTGGTGTTCCCCTTCTACTTCCTGCGTTCGTTCGCCTACGCCGGGATCCCGACGGCGCTGCTGGCGGCGCTGTCCTCGCTGACCTTCCTGCCCGCCCTGCTGAAGGTGCTGGACCACCGGATCGAGAAGGGGCGGCTGGTGGGCCGGCGCCGGTCGGCGCAGCCGGGGACGGCCGGCGACGGCGAGCGGTTCTGGCACAAGCTGGCCGTCGGGGTGATGCGGGTGCCGCTGCTGGTCGCGGGTGCCGTGACGGCGGTGCTGCTGCTGCTCGGGGCGCCCTTCCTCGATCTGCGGCTGAGCCTGCCCGACGAGCGGGTGCTGCCGTCCGGCAGTCAGTCGCGGCAGGTGGGCAACGAGATCCGCGGCGCCTTCCGGGCCCAGGAGACGCAGGCGCTCAACGTGGTGCTCAGCGACACTCCGGCGCGCGGCGAGCGCGACGTGGCCCCGTACGCCGAGCGGTTGTCCCAACTGGAGGGGGTGGCCCGGGTGGACAGCGAGGCCGGGACCTTCGCGGCGGGGCGGCTGGTGCAGCCGCCGACGCCGTACGCGGAGCGCTTCGGCGCCGAGGACAGCACGTACCTGTCGGTGGTGCCGCGCGACCAGTCGCTGTCGCAGGAGGGCCGTGAGCTGGTGGAGCGGCTGCGGGACAGCCCGGCACCGTACGACGTGCGGGTGGGCGGGCCGGCGGCCGAACTGACCGACTCCATCGACTCGATGAACGCGCGGCTGCCGCTCGCCCTGGGGGTGATCGCGGCCAGCTCCTTCGTGGTGCTGTTCCTGTTCACCGGGAGCCTGCTGCTGCCGCTGAAGGCCCTGGTGCTCAACTGCCTGAGTCTGAGCGCCACGCTCGGCGTGCTGGTGTGGGGGTTCCAGGATGGGCACCTGGACGGCGTGGTCGGCGACTTCGTGGTCACCGACTCGATCACCTGGACCGTGCCGGTGCTGCTGTTCTGCATCGCGTTCGGGCTGTCGATGGACTACGAGGTGTTCCTGCTCTCCCGCATCAAGGAGGAGTACGACCGCACCGGCGACAACGAGGCGGCGGTCGCCCGCGGGCTGGCCCGCACCGGCTCGCTGATCTCCGCGGCGGCGCTGCTGATCGCCATCGTGTTCCTGGGGTTCCTGATGTCCGGCATCGTCTACATGAAGGCGATCGGCATCGGGCTGGCGCTGGCCGTGCTGATGGACGCCACGCTGGTGCGGGGCGCCCTGGTCCCGGCGTTCATGCGGCTGGTCGGCAAGGGCAACTGGTGGGCGCCGAGGCCGCTGCGGGCGCTGCACGCCAAGGTCGGGCTGCGCGAGGACGCCGGCGACGGGTGAGGGGGCGCGCCCGTCGGCACTCGCCCGGGGGCCGCCAGGTCTCCGTACGGGCGCTCGGGCGGGTACGGACGCGGGCGGGCCCGGGGGATGGTCCCCCGGGCCCGCCCGTGCGCGGGGCCGGCTCAGTCGCGGGCCGGCTGGGCACCCGGCCCGCGGCCGGTGGCCGGTCCCTTGGCGGCCTTCGCCCGTGCCTCCGCCTCCAGCAGGGCGTTGGGCGTGATCTCGATGTAGGCGGCCTCCTCGTACACCGTAGCGACCGTGCGGTCGTACAGCTTGCGGCCCGCGCCGTAGGCGTCCGCGATGATCCGCGCGGCGCGGGGCTTCTCCTCGTCGGGCAGGATGCGGGCCGTGCACTCGATGACCGCGCCCTTGGGCTTGCCCCGGATGTTGGACGGCGCGAACAGCACCTGCGGGTTGTTCCGCATGCGCCGCACCTTCCAGGAGTTCAGCCCGGTGCGCAGGTAGGCCCGGCCGTCGTGGAGCCCGAACCACATGGCCGAGGGCACGGCGTCGCCGTTGCGCTTGTAGGTCACCAGCAGCGCGAACCGGCGGCGCCGGAACTGCCGCAGGTCGCCCGGGCCGTCGGGGGTCGCGGTGACGTGCCAGGTCACCGGGTCGCGCCAGGAGTCGTACATGCGCAGGACCCGTTGTTCCCACCATTCCTTGCTCAGCAGACGCGGCACGTGCGCCGCCCTCCCTTCGATCGTTCGGGTGTCTCCCGCGGGCGCCGGGACCCGGCGCCCCGGGCGTCGGGCATCAGGCCAGCAGGAAGGCGAGCGCCAGTCCGAGGCAGCCCAGGTCGACCGAGCTGAGCCCGATGAACCTGGCCTTGCGCCACTCCTCCTTGCCCGCGCCGTAGTAGAGCTGCACGGCGTGCAGGACGACGACCGGTACCGCGGTCAGACCGAGCGCCAGGTCGAAGCGGGTGGTGGTGAACAGCAGCGCCAGCAGGGTGACGCTGAGGGCGAAGAGCAGGGCCAGGTAGACCTTGAACGCCCCCATCGGCAGCAGCACGGCCAGGGTGTGCCGGGAGACCTCGGAGTCGCCCACCCGGTCCGAGGCGTTGCCGTAGGAGACGATCAGCAGGAACCAGACGCCCACCAGGGCGGCGGTGAGCAGGGCCTCCGCGGTGACGTGGCCGGCGATCAGCCAGTACGGCACCAGGCCGATGCAGCCGATGACGTAGAAGATGGTGACTTCGAGGCCGCCCGGCAGGTAGCTGAGCTTCAGGCCGATCGAGTACTGCACCGAGGCGATCTGGCCCACGAGCATCACCAGCACGGCGGCCGGCGGGGCGGTGCCGTCCAGGGTGGCCACGGCGGCGAGTCCCGCGGCCACCGCGATCACCCACATGACGATGCCGAAGCGCACCGCCTCCGACTCGGTCAGCGCCCCGGTGAGCAGGGGTTTCTTGGCGACGGTGGTGGCGGGGCGGCCCGCGTAGTTGCGGGCGTCGCTGCCGTCGCGGTAGCCGCCGAGGTCGTCGGCCGCGCCGCCCGCCCACTGGGTGGCCAGCACCATCAGCAGGGTCAGGGCGAGCGCGGCCGCCGTGTCACCGCCGACGTGGCCGTCCAGCCGCAGCAGGAGCAGGGCGAGGATCCAGCCGTAGGCGTGGTGGTAGATCCGCGCCTTGCCGAGCCGGGCGTAGCCGAGGGCCTTGGTGGTGAGCGGGCTCCGGCCGGCCCGCGAGGCGCTGGTGGCGGTCATGCTGATCGCTCCCTCACTGGCGTATGGACAGGTCACGGCCGGCCAGCGCCCGCTTGAGCTGGTCGCGCTGGATCTTGCCGGTGACGGTCCGGGGGAAGTCCTCGTCGGGGATGACGACGGGTTCGGTCATGGGCGGCAGCCGGCGCACCGCGGCTTCCCATGCCTGCTTGCGGAACTCGGTGCCGGGGCGCAGCGAGAGGACCGGCTGGAGGCGGCCCTCCCGTTCCAGGACGACCAGTTCCAGGAACTCGGGGAAGCGTTCCAGCAGGATGTCCTCGATGCCGATGCCGCTGATGGCGCCGGAGACCTTGTCGACCTGGCGGTCGATCAGGGTGATGCGGCCGGTGCGGGACTTGGTGCCCCAGTCGCCGGTGTCCCACCAGCGGTTGTCGGGGAAGTTCTTGGACATGAGGTCCGGGCGGTTGATGTACCCGGAGAAGACGCCGGGGGTCTTGACGACCATGCGTCCGGGGGTGCCGGCCGGCACGGTGCGGCCGGAGTCGTCGACGATGCGGATCCGGCAGAACGGGAAGTGCGCGCCGGCCGGGTGGCCGCGCAGCAGCCGGGAGCTGCGCAGCCGGCGCAGGGTGCGCAGGGGCCGCTGGAGGCCCTTGAGGTGGCTGCGGATGGCGATCGGGCCGGTCTCGTTCTGCCCGTAGACCTCGACGCACACGGCGAAGCGGTGGTCGGAGCCGCGCAGCAGGGCGTCGACGGTGTCGGGGTGGATGACGTCGAAGCCGGCGCCGAAGAAGCGGACCGAGCGGAAGGCGCCGCCCGGGGCCAGGTGCTGCCAGGCGCGGAAGGTGTTCGGGTGGGTCTCCAGGTAGACCGGGCGGTGCCGCTTGAGCATCCGGTCCACGTTCTCCGGGGAGTCGTCCTGGAGCAGCATCAGCGGGGCCTTGCGCATCAGGGCGGCGAGGATGCCGACCACGGTGCGGCCGTGCACCGGGGAGATGACCAGGGCGAGGTGGCCGTCGAGGCGGGACAGGAAGTGGATGACCGCCTGCACCCGGGCGTTGAAGCGGATGCTGGCGCTGGAGCACTCGGCGAGCTTGGGGGTGCCGGTGGTGCCGGAGGTGTGGACGACGACGTAGGGGGCGTCGGTGGCGGTCTCGCGGCGCCGGGAAAGCCGGCGGTGGCGGGGCAGTTCGGCGGCCAGTTCGCGCCAGTCGACGACGCGGCCGAGGCCGGGGAACGCCTCCCGGGCGGTGGCGAGCAGCTCGTCGGCGGCGATGACGGCGGTGATGCCGTCGACGCCGCGCACCATGGAGGCGGCGACCGGGCCGGGCAGGGTGGGGCTGAGCAGGATGGGGACGGCGTCGAGCGCGGTCAGCGCGGCGTAGGCGACGATGATGTCGGTCGGCGACTCCAGCCAGACGATGCAGCGTTCGCCGGGGACGATGCCGTGCGCGCGCAGGGCGGTGGCGGTGCGGGCGGCCGCGTCGGCGACGTCGCCGGGCGGGATCCGCTCGTCCTCGGCGGCGACGATGATCGGCTGGTGGTCGACGATCCAGGGATCGGCGTCGCCGGGCAGGCTCAGCAGCTTGTCGAAGATCACAGGGGGGCCTCTTCTCGGACGGTGCGTCAGAGGGTGACGACTTCCATGAGTTCGTAGACGACCGGGCCCTCCGGCTCCTGCACGGTGGTGGAGTCGACGGTGACCAGGCGGCGGGACTCGGTGGCCGCCAGCTCCTCCAGCTCGGCGCGGCGGGCCCGGCTGCTGAGCGCGATCAGGACCTGGCCGCCGGGCGCCAGGTGATCCGGCGCCTCGCGGAAGTAGCGGCGGTGGGCCTCGTAACCGGGGTCGACGTAGGCCCGCTGGTGGACGGAGTAGTCGAGGTCCGGCGGCGCCCACACGTTGTTGGAGTGCCAGTAGACGACGTCGAACGCGGGGGCGTCGTGCAGCGCGTCGAAGAGGTCGCTGTGGACGGAGGTCACCTTGTCGGCGAGCCCGAAGCGGGCGGCGTTGAGCGCGGTGTTCTCGGCGGCCGCGGGGTTGAGGTCGGTGGCCCAGACGGCGCGGCAGCCGGCCAGGGCGGCGCTGACGGCGATCAGCCCGGTGCCGGAGCCGACCTCCAGGAAGGTGCCGTCCACCGGAAACTTCAGCAGGTCCAGATGGGCCAGGCTGGACTTGGTGTCGGCCGGGGAGAACACGTCGGGCAGCAGGGTCCACCGCCGGCCGCGCAGGTCGATCTCGGTCCGCTGCCGCACCTTGTCCCGGCTGGCGTCACTGCGCCTGAGGGACTGCGTGTAGTCGTACATTCAGTGCTCCGCGGGAGTGGTGTCGTAGTTCTCGATGTCGAACCGGGCCAGGTCGCTGCGCAGCCTCTTGACCGTCCAGGGCCAGGTGACGAAGTTCTTGCCGTGCTCGTCGAGGTAGACGCTGCTGCAGCCGCCGGTGTTGTAGACGGTGGTGGACAGGCCGCGCTGCACCTCGTCGTTGTACGCGCGGAAGGGCTGCGGCCGGATCTCCAGGGCGTCGATGCGGTGCGCGCGAGCGGTGCGGATGGCGTCGACGACGTAGTCGAGCTGGGCCTCGGCGAGCGCGAGCAGCGAGTGGTACATGACGATGTTGGGGCCGAGCAGCAGGTAGGCGTTGGGCACCGAGGGCAGGGTGGTGGCCCGGTACGCCTCCGGACTGCGGGTCTTCCACACCTCGGAGAGCAGGCGGCCGTCGCGGCAGCGGATGCGTTCGGCGATCGGCGGGTGGCGCATCTCGAAGCCGGAGCCGAAGACGATGACGTCCACCTCGGCGCGCCGGCCGTCGGCCGCGATCAACTGGTTGCCGTCGACCGCGGTCAGGGCGTGCGGCAGCAGCCGGACGTTGGGCCGGGTCATCGCGGGCAGGTAGGTGTTGGACAGCAGCAGCCGCTTGCAGCCGATGGTGAAGTCGGGGGTGAGCTGGGCCCGCAGCGCCGGGTCGGGCACCTGCCGCCGCAGGAAGAGCTTGGCGAGCGGGGTGAGCAGCCGGGCCGCGCCGGGGTGGCGCACCACGAGGCCGAGGCCCTTCATGACGGCGGCGCAGACGGCGCGGAAGAGGCGGTGGGCGGGCGGTACGGCCCGGAACAGGGCCCGCACGGGCCGGGGCACCGGGAAGTCCAGCCGGGGCAGGACCCAGGCGGCGGTGCGCTGGAAGACGTGGAGCTCGTCCACCAGGGGCTGTATCTCCGGGATGAGCTGGATGGCCGAGCAGCCCGTGCCGATGACGGCCACCCGCTTGCCGGTCAGGTCGACGTCGTGGTTCCAGCGGGCCGAGTGGAAGGTCTCACCGGGGAAGGTGTCCAGTCCGGGCAGGTCGGGGACGACCGGTTCGTGCAGCAGGCCGGAGGCGAAGACGACGTGCTGGGCGACGTAGCGTCCCCGGTCGGTGCGGAGCACCCAGCGCCGGCGCTCCTCCGACCAGGAGGCTTCGAGCAGTTCGGTGTTGAGCCGCAGCGCCGGGCGCAGGTGGAACCGGTCGACGGTGTCCTCGATGTAGGAGAGCAGTTCGGGCTGGCCGACGAAGTTGCGGGTCCAGCCGGGGTTGGGGTGGAAGGAGAAGGAGTACACCGGTGAGGGGATGTCGACGGCGCAGCCCGGATAGGTGTTCTCGCGCCAGGTGCCGCCGACGCGGTCCGCTTTCTCCAGGACCAGGAAGTCCGTGATGCCGCCGCGGCGCAGTTTCACCGCGGCGGCTATTCCCGACAGCCCCGCGCCGATCACGATGACATGGGCGTGCCGCTCCCCGTCCGCGTCCGGTGTTTTGTGGTTCGCCGATATCGCCATGGGTTTTCCCTGTCGTCGGACTGCGCGCCTCGCGCACCAGAGGCTAGCCGCTCGGGCGGTTTTCCAGAATCGCTTTGCTCAACCGGAGTTCACGCTCGACCGAGGCGGGCATGGTGCGCCGCAGCACGGGGTCGAGCAGCCAGCGGGAGAACGGGTTGAACTGGAAGGAGATCATGCGGGAGGCCCGGATGCCGCCGTCCACCGGTTCGCAGGCGAAGCGGGCTGCGAAGCGGGCCATGCGGTGGTTGAATCTGTTCTGCGGAAGCGGCGCCAGTTCGATGTCGATGCACTTGCCCGGGGTGAGTCGCATTTGGGCGACCGCTTTCGGTTCCGGGAGCGGCAGACCGGGCAGTCTGGGCTGGAACTTGAACTCCAGGAGATTGCCGTCCCGGCGCACCCAGGAAATCGAGGCGATCTTGTCGTCGACGTCGATGTAGCGTTCGACGTCCATGACGAAGTCGAGAAAGGCTTCCGGTGTACAGGCAATTGTCAGTTGTTTTTCCACCTTGACCATTCGGTCACCTTACCGTCTCGTGTCAGAGATAGGCCCGTGCGTACCGCAGTGCCAGGGCGGCGAGTTCGCCGTCGGCCCGCCAGGCGGCCGGGTCGGCGCGTGAGCGCCGGGTGGCGGTGCGGCACCAGGCGAGCAGCGGGCCGTGCAGGACGTCGGTGGCGTCGGCCGGGCCGACGGTGTGCCGGGTGCCGTCCCGGGCGGTCAGTTCCAGGCGCAGGCTGCGGCCCCGGGGCCAGGGCACCCGTTCGCGGGCCAGGGCGTACCGCAGGGTGGAGTGGCCGAGGGCGGCGATCCGCAGCAGCCGTGCGGGCTCGTCCACCGGGCGGCCCAGCGCGTCGCGGATGTCCAGGCCGTGCGCCCAGTGCTCCATCTGGCGGGCGGTGGCGAAGGTCCGCGCGGTCATGCCCAGGCCCCAGGCCACCCGGTCGCCGGGGTCGCGTGCGGCGAGCAGCCGGCGGGTGCGGGCGGCGGACTCCTCCCACCAGGCGGTCAGCCGGGCGGGGCCCAGCCCGTCGCCGCGCCGGCAGCCGGCGGCGGTGAACTCCTCGGCGGTGCGGTGGCGCGGCACGGCCACGGCGAAGGCGCGCTCCCCGCCGGTCAGGGTGTCGGCGGCGACCTCTTCGGTGTCGGCCAGGTGCGCCACCTGGTCGGCGACGGTCCAGCCCGCGGCGGCCGAGGGGCGGCGCCAGTCGGCGTCGGCGAGGGAGCGCAGCAGGGCGGCGAAGTCCTGCTGCTCCTCGGCCAGGTCGCCCAGCTCGGTGCGGGTCGCGGTCACCGGACGGCCACCGTCCCCGCCGTGCCGTCGACCTCCAGCGGCCGGCCGGAGGCCAGGCGGGCCAGCGCGTCGGCGCCCACCCCGGTCACGCAGGGCACGCCCAGTTCGCGGGCGACGATGGCCGCGTGGCAGAGCATGCCGCCCTCGGCGGTGACCAGCGCGGCCGCCTCGGCCATCAGCGGGACCCAGTCCGGGTCGGTCCGCTCGGCCAGCAGGACCGCGCCGGGCTCCCACCGCGGGTCGTCGGCGTGGTCCAGCCGCAGGCCGCGGGCGGTGGCCCGGCCGGCGGCCGCGGCGGTGCCGCGCACCAGGTCGGCGCCGTCCCCGGCGGGCCGCTCGGACGGGGTGCCCAGCTCGGCGGTCATCGGGCGGAACTGGAGCCACACCAGCCCGTCGTCGAGCAGCGCGAACTCCAGGTCGGCGGGCCTGCCGAGCCGTTCCTGGAGCGCGACGCAGGCCGCGCCGACCGGCCGGCCGGCGTCGCTCAGCGCGGTGGGCGCCGAGCCCGCGGTGCGACTGCCGTCGGCCCATTCCTCCCAGGCCGGGGTGACGGCGCCGGAGACCAGTGCCTCGCCGCTGCCGTCGGTCCACTCCAGGCGGCCCCGGCCGGGTCCGCGGCCCAGCCACAGTCCGCTGCGCACCGGGGTGCGGAACGGCTGGAGCAGCACCGCCATGCCGGCCTCCGGGCCGGCCGCGGCGCTGCGCGCCCGGTAGGCGGCGACCCGCTGACTGCGAGCCGAGTCCCGTACGGCGGCGACCGCGGCGGCCAGGCCGGCCGCGGGGACGTCGAGTTCGCTGCGGAACATGCCCGCGTAGCTCAGGCCGGTGCCGTCCTCGACCGTGGCCGAGCTGCGCACCGCCCAGCGCGGCGCGTGCGCGGCGACCGTGGCGAGGTCGGCGGCGGCCGGTTCGGCACCGACCGGCACCACCCAGGTGTCGGGGACGCGGACGCCGGCCCGCAGCAGGGCGGCGAGTCCGACGGCCTTGCCGCCCAGCGTGGCGCGGTCCCCGTCGCCGGCCGCGGCGGTGAGCCGCCGCACCGGGGCGCCGGCGCTCACCGGGCGCCCCTGGCGCGCTCCTCGGCCTCCCGCTCGATGCGCAGGCAGAGCAGCAGATCGCGGTGGAGCTCCATCCAGACGTCGTGGTACGAGTCGCAGAGCACGCCGGTGAACGCCTTGGTCTCGCCGCCCCGCAGCCGGTCCAGCGCACCGGTCAGCCGGTCCGCGTACCGGGCGAAGCGGGGGCGGACGGCGGCCAGTTCGGCGACGATCGGCGTGGTCTCCTCGTGCACGGCGCCGAGTTCGGCCACGCGGGCCGCGTCGTAGCCGGGGTCGGTGTGGTCGTTGGCGGTGCCGTCGCGCAACTGCCAGCGGGTGCACAGCTCCTTGAAGCGGTCGTTGACCGGCAGGAAGCGTTCGTAGCCCGGGCGCAGCCGGTCCCGGGCGCCGCCGGTGAGGTCCTCGTCGAGCAGCGCCGCGTGCCGCTGCCGCCCCTCGGGGGTGACGCGCCACAGACCGCGCCGTTCCACGTGGGTGGCGAGCCCGTCGGCGCGCAGCTTCTCCAGCTCGGCCCGGGCGTCCTCGGCGCCGAGCCGCAGGCCCGCCGCGAGGAGGTCGGCCGGTGCCGTGCCCTTGAGGGCCAGCAGGTGCAGCGCGTCGAACGCGGTGGCATCGGGAAGCACGTCATCTCCCGTCGTGAGTGAGGGGGTGGTCCGCCGGGTGCGGTGGGTCAGGAGGGGCGCGCGGCGCGCAGTTCGTCGAGGAGGGCGACCAGGTCGCCGACGGTGGTGACCCCGGCGGCCCGGGGGTTGTCCACCAGGGAGACGCCGAAGCGCTCCTCCAGGCCGAGGAGGATCTCCAGGGTGGCCAGGGAGTCGATCTCCAGGTCCTGCACGATCCGGTCGGAGGGGCGCAGGTCCCGCCGGACCCGCTTGATCTGGGCGTAGACCTCCTCCAGGGCGGTCAGGGTGTCGGTGCTGCCGCCGGTGGCGGGGGCCGCGGGGGTGGGGTCAGGGAGCGTCAAGGATGGTCACCTCTCCGGTACTGCCGTTGATGGACACGGTGGTGCCGGCCGGCAGCGAGGCCGCGCCGGGGTAGCCCACGACGCACGGGATGCCGTACTCGCGGGACAGGATGGCGATGTGCGACAGGTCGCTGCCGCGCTCGCTGAGCACGCCCTCGGCGAAGGGCAGCAGCGGGGCGATGTCCGCGTCCGCCGAGGAGCAGATGATGATGACCGGCTCGTCCGGCGGTTCGCTCTCCGGGGTCATCACGGTGCCCACGCCGATGCCCGGCGCGACGCCGCGCTGCCCCTGGGGGGTGCGGCTGAGCCAGGGCCGGATGACGCCGTCGTCGCCGCTGAGGTCGAGGTGTTCGGGCATCGGCGTGGCGAGCGCCGCGCGGCATGCCTCGACCCGCGGGCGGGCCCGTTCGACCAGGCCGGGCCGGGTGGCCAGGTCGGTGAACTCCCGGATGGTCAGGTACGGCCACAGGTCGGCGTCGCCGCCGAGCGAGGTCGCCAGCGCCGGGAGCAGCCGGCGGTAGACGTGCAGGGTGCGCATGGCCAGCGACTTGGAGTGCTCGCGCCCGGCCATCATCTCGCCGACGGCGGTGGCCAGCGCCCGCACGGTGCGGCTGCGCCACGGCGAGACCATGCCGGCCAGCGCCTCGGCCGGGTCGACGGCGGCCATGCCGGCCTCGCCGCTGCCGGACGCCACCTGCTTGTGCCGGACGGCGTAGTCCTGCCAGGGCGCCTGCCCGTCGGCGACCTCGTAGAAGGAGGAGGCGAGGAAGTCGCCGGGGCCGTAGGGGTCCAGGGTGGCGGCGGCGGTGTGCAGGCGGTCCCAGACCAGTTCGCGGGGGCGGGTCAGCCAGTGGGCGATCTCCTCGCCGTGCCGCAGCAGCCGCCCGTAGACCCGGCGTTGCAGGGCGCGCACCGGGACCAGTCCGGAGGTGGTCAGGATGTGCGCCGCCCAGGCGTCCTCCAGCACCGGCAGGGCGTCCCGGAGCACGCCGGCCAGGGCGATCGGGCTGTCGGTGGTGGTCGCGGCCTGCAGCCCCCACTCCAGCTCGGCGACCCGCTCCTCCAGGGAGCGCAGCCGGGGCCCGACGTCGCGCAGTTCGCCCAGCAGCTTGGCGCTGCCCGCCCACTGGCGGGCCCGGCCGGAGCGCAGCGCGGTGACCTCCTCGGGGGAGTCGATGCCCTCGAAGTAGGCGTCGGTGACGTCGCTGGGGCTGAGCCCCGGGATGGAGGCCGACAGATGGCAGTAGGCGGCCAGGTTGTGGTACGGGCGGCAGCCGAAGTAGCCGACGAAGACGTAGTGGCCGCCCTCGGCCCAGGCGGGCCGGCCCCACAGCCGGCGGGCCAGGGCGCGGGTGCCGCGCTCCATCGGGTCGCCCACCAGGGACCAGGACATCGGCGACAGGCGCTGCGGGGCGACCTCGCCGAAGTTGCCCGCGGAGTAGACGCGGAAGTACGGGTGGGGATCGGTGTCCACCGACGGGGGCCGCGGGTCGGGCGCGGCCGGCGGCGCCGGCGGGTGCTGGGAGGCGGTCGGCTGGACCGGTACGAACGGGGCCGGCGCGGTCGGCCGGGGCTGGTCGGGCCGGGTCATGCGAGAGCCCTCCTCCGGGTGCCGTCGCGCAGGGCCCGGCCGGTGGCGGCGAGGTAGTCCGGGTCGGGCACCGGCCAGGGTTCGGGTATCTCCTTGAGCACGTCCACGTCCAGGTCGAACCAGGGCTCGGTGTAGTCGACCAGCTCCCGGGGGGTGCCCAGGCGCTCGCCGAGCAGGCGGGTGAAGCGGCCCAGCGGGCCGGCCTCCACGATCTTCGGGACGACTCCCCAGGGCCGGCAGACCTCGGTGAAGACGTCGGCGAGGGTGGGCAGCGCCGGGTCGAACCAGCTCCAGGTGGCCCGGCCGATGGGCGTGCCGAGCGCCTTCAGGACGATCTCGGCGGCGGAGGAGACGTCGGTGACCCAGCAGGGGAAGTCGCCGCGCCGGGCCAGGTGCACGGGGTAGCCGGCCAGCAGGTGCGGGAAGGCCACCGGCAGTCCGTGCCGGGTGTCGGGGCGCCCGCCGCGCGGGTCGGGCCCGAGCACGGGGCCGAAGCGGACGATGCCCACCGGCAGGTCGTCGGCGTCGCGGGCCAGGCGCTCGGCGCAGTACTTGCCGTACTCGTACCAGTTGCGGAAGCGCTGGCCGGTGTAGAGCTCGCGGTTGGTGACCCGGCCCTCGGCGCGGCCCAGGGCGAGCAGCGAGGAGACGTGCACGGCCTGCCGCAGGGCGGGCAGTTCGCGCAGGAAGGCCAGGGCGGAGCGCATGCCGGAGCTGTGCGTCTCCAGGACCTCGCCGGGGCCGGAGGTCCAGGACACCGAGCCGAAGCAAAGCACCACGTGGGTGGTCTCCTGCCGGACCCGGGCCGCGTCGGCGGCGGACAGGCCGAGGCGGGGCATCCGCACGTCGCCGCGCAGTCCCTCGCCCGCGGGGGCACGGCCGGAGCGGGAGAGCACCCGGACATCGGCGCCGGCGCGTTCGCACGCCTGCGCCACGGCGGCGCCCAGGAATCCGGAGCCGCCCAGGATCAACACGTTCATGCCAGGAACCTCGACAATCCGCTGTCGGCGGGGGCCAGGGGCCGCGGTGGTTCGGGGATGTCGAACAGCAGCCGGGCGAGCTTTTCGGTGGACGGTTCGGGCAGCGGCCCATCGACGAGTTCCGCGAGCCGCCCGCGCTCCATGACGCGGTCCAGCCCGATGTAGCGCAGCCCGGTGAGGCTGTTGCGCCATGCCTGGGAGAGCGGCAGGACCCGTTCAGCGTGGGCGGAGAGCCACAGCACCTGCTCGGCCGAGGCGGGCACGACCCGCAGCCACTTGCCGAAGGTGACCGGCGACAGGGCGCGGGCCACCTCCAGCAGACCGCGGATGCCGGGGGCCCGCTCACCGGCCGACACATGGGCGAAGACGGGCTCGGGGCGCGGCCCGCCGCGGTGCAGCCCGGCCACCGCGTCCAGCAGGGTGCCGGCCGCCACGTCACGGGGCAGGACGTCGACCTTGGCGCCGCGCATGGCGGGCAGCACCCGGCCGGGCAGCTCGTCCCAGCGTTCGGCGAGCAGGTACAGGGAGTTGCGGCGGCGGGTGGCGCCGGTCGCCGAGTCGCCGAGCAGGGCGGCGATCCGGGCGATGAGGACGTCGGGTTCGCCGGGGGTGTGGCGCCGCTCCAGCTCCCGTTCGGCCAGCCACTTGCTGTGCTCGTAGGCGGTGCGGTGGCGGTCGGGGGCGAGCGGGGCCTCGGCGATCCGGCCGAGGGTGCCGCCCGCGACGAAGATCGAGGACGCGTAGGCGTAGACGATCCGGCGGCCGGAGCGGCGTTGCAGCTCGCGGGTGAGGTCGTGGCCGTTGCGGGCGCCCAGCACGTTGACCGCGTACAGGTCGCGTCCGCTGCCCGCCCAGTTGGTGTCCCCGGCGAGGTTGACGACAGCGTCGACGCTGTCCGCCAGCTCGTCCAGAACGGCGTCCTCCAGGCCCCACAGCGGTCGGCGGACGTCGCCGGTGACGCGGTCGGCGGCCAGCGAGGGGAAGGCCCGCTCGAAGGGCACCTGTCCGGGGCGGGCGGGGCGCACCAGCGGCACGACGCGCACGCCGCGCTGCGGGGCGAGGCCGGCGACGGCGGTCCCGAGTTGTCCGGTGACTCCGGTCAGCAGCAGCTTCATCCGAGGTCGACACCTTCGTCGTAGGCGGCGTGGTCGGGCACCAGTCCGCCGGCGACCAGCTCCCACATCATCTCGTCGGTGCCGCCGCCGATCCGGGCGAGCCGGGAGTCGCGCCACAGGCGGGACATCGGGGTCTCGTCGGGGAGGTAGCCGGGGCCGCCGAACAGGTGCATGCATTCGCTGGTCACCTCCTCGACGAACCGGGCGGCGGTGGTCTTCAGCGCCGCGATCTCGCGGGTGCCGGTCGCACCGGGCACCGCGACCCCCTGGGCGGCGGTGTAGACGGCGTAGCGCAGGGCGAGCAGCCGGGAGGACAGCTCGGCCAGCCGCAGCCGCAGCGCCTGCTGTTCGAACAGGGGCCTGCCGAACTGCTCCCGGCGGTGCAGGTGGGCGGTGGCCAGGCCGATGGCGTGGGCGGCGCCGCCGACGGCCTGGGCGGCGATCGAGAGCCGCTCGTGGTTGAGGCCCCAGGTGGCCACGATCAGTCCGCTGCCGGGCCGTCCGACCAGTGCCTCGGGCGGGACGTGGGCGTCGACGGCCATCCAGGTGGTGTCCAGGCCGGCGGTGCCGGCCTTGCTGAGCCGCTTGCGGGGGGTGAGCCCGGAGCGGGGCACGGCCAGCAGGCCGAGCCGGCCGGCGACCGGTCCGGAGCCCTCGTCCAGGCGGCACAGCAGCAGGGCGATGTCGCAGACCAGGCCGAGGGAGAGGTACTTCTTCTCGCCCGTGACGTGCCAGCCGTCGGGGGTGCGGCGGGCCACCGTGCGTACGCCGTTCAGGTCGGATCCGCCGGTCGGTTCGGAGGCGCCGAGGCAGCCCACCAGCCGTCCCTCCAGCGCCTGTTCGCGGTACTCGGCGAGCAGCGGGGTGTCGCCGAAGCGGGTCAGCACGGAGAGCACCGTCTCGCAGTGCAGGCTGAGCCCGACGGACAGGCTGGCGTGCCCGAGCCGGCCGCTCTCCTCGGCGATGATCACCCCGAGGCCGGGGTCGCCGTAGGGCTCGGCGGGCCCGGCCCCGGCCCAGCGCTCGCGGAACAGCCCTGCGGCGCCCAGCCCGAGCAGGGCGTCGCGGGGGTAGCGGCCCTCGGTCTCGGCCTGTTCGGCGACCGGGTCGAAGGTCCGCCGCAGCAGGGCCGCGACGCGTTCGCGGGCCCGGTCCACGTGCTCGCCGAACGGCCCGGCCGTGAACAGGCGGGAAATCTGTGCCGGTGCGGCCACCACACTCACGAGTTCGTACGCTCCTTCAGTTCACCCGCCAGGTAGGCGAGCCACAGCGATCGGCGGCGGGGCTTGCGGCTGGAGGTCAGCGGGATGGAGCCCCGCTTGACGCAGAGCACCTCGGCGTGCCGGGTGCCGCCGGTGAACGCGGCCATGACGGACAGCGCCTCCTCCTGCCGCTCCCCCAGGGGGCGTTCGGTGACCAGCAGCACCTTGGGCTCGCCCCGGACCACGCCGGCGACGACCGTCGCCCAGCGGCGCGAGACCAGTCCGGAGGCGACCAGTTCCAGTTCGATGTCCTCGACGAAGACGCTCTGGCCGTTGATCTTGACGCTGTCGCCGAGCCGGCCCACCACGTACAGCTCGCCGTCGAGCAGGAATCCGGCGTCGCCGGTGCGCAGCTTGCCGTCGTCGAGCTTCTCCCGGTCCTCGGGCGCGGCGTCGACGTAGCCCTCGGCGACCGCGGGTCCCTGCACGAAGATCTCGCCGAGGACGCCCTCCGGCTGTGCCACGCCGTCCTCGTCGAGGATCTCCACGCGGGTGTCGCCCAGCGGCGGGCCGCAGCTCACCTGCCAGTTCCAGGGTTCGTCGACCGGTTCGGTGGTGAGCTCGACGACCTCGGCGACGTCCAGCTTCTCGCCCAGGCGCCGCTCCAGTCCGCGCACCCGGGCCAGCCGGGGCGCCCGCGCCTTGGGGACGCCGGTGACGGCCAGGGTGCCCTCGGCCAGCCCGTAGGCGGGCATCAGGGCCCGCGCCCGGAAGCCGTGCGGGGCGAGCAGGGCGGCGAACCGGGCGATCACCGCGGGGTCGATCCGCTCGGCGCCGCTGATGACGCCGGTCAGCGCGGAGAAGTCCAGCCCCTCCAGGTGCTCGGGCCGGACGGTGGCCAGGACCCGCTCGAACCCGAAGTTGGGCATGCACATGCTGGTGTAGGGGGTGCGGCCGTACTCGGTGAGCCAGCCCGGGGTGTCCCGGACGAACTGCTCCGGGCGCATCAGGGCGTGTTCGACCTGGAGGGTCAGCGCGCCCAGCAGGCCGCCGACCAGTCCCATGTCGTGGTAGAGCGGCAGCCAGGTGACGGCACCGTGGCCGACCGGGTCGATCCAGCCCTGGATCATGCGCAGGTTGGCGGCCATGTTGGCGATGGAGATGCGCAGTCCGCGCGGTGAGCCGCGGGAGCCGGAGGTGAACTGGAGGACCGCCAGGTCGCCCCAGGCGCGCGGGGCCTCCTCGGGCCGGTCGGCGTACTGCGGGGCCAGCACCTCGGTGCCGCCGCCGATCCGGGCCACGTTCTCGCCGACGACGTCGTGGTAGCGCGGGTCCGCGACGACGTGGCGGGGGTGGATGCGGGCGGTGATGGCCTTCAACTGAGCCTGGTAGCCCTCCCCCGCCCGCAGCGCCAGCGGCAGCGGCAGCACCGAGGGGACGGCGCCGATGGCGAGCAGCCCGAAGAACTGGGTGACGAAGTCCTCTCCGCCGGGCACCACCAGCGGCACCACGTCGCCGGGGCGCACCCCGGCGTCGGCGAGGGCGGCGCCGGCCCCCAGGGTGCGCCGGGCCAGCTCCCGGTAGGTGAGCCGCTGCCAGGAGCCGTCGTCCAGCCGGAACCGTATCCCGCGCGCGTCGACGGGATCGTCCAGCCACCCGAACAGGCGCTCGTGGTCGGCTGTCTTACGCTGCGACAAGGTGACCTTCCCCTTACGTGGTCGGCCGGGCGGGGCCGGCGGCCCGGAGCTGCCGGGCCAGTTCGATCCGCTGCACCTTGGCGGTGGCGGTGCGCGGCAGCTCCGCCAGGCTCAGTTGCACCGGCGGGCGCATGGGCGGCAGGGAGGCGGCGGCCCGCTCCCAGCGGGCGGTGTCCAGCGGGGAGCCGTCGCGGGTGACGACGACCGGGGTGGGCGCCCCTTCCTCGCCGGGCACGACCACGACCTCCAGCAGCGTGTCGAGCCTGGACATCAGCAGGTCCTCCGCCTCCAGGGCGCTGCCGAAGCCGGGTATGACGTCGACCTCGCGGTCGGAGACGTGCAGACAGCCCCAGCGGGTGCGGTAGCCGACGTCGCCCATCCGCCACCAGCCGTCGTCGAGCTGGGCCCGGAAGCGCGCGTCCTCGCCGAAGTAGGTGAGCGCGCGGCCGTCGGAGCGCACCTCGATGTAGCCGGGGCTGTCGGGGCCGGCGGGGACGCCGTCGCGGTCGACGACCCGGACCGCCGTCATGCCGGGGAACGGCCAGCCGACGCACCGCCCGTCCACGGACAGCGCCCGCCGCCGGGAGGTGGCCCGGCCCACGGTCGGGCCGATCTCGCTCTGCCCGTAGAGCTGGAGGTGGAAGGGGCGCCGGCGCCGGGAGGCGCCGAGGATCCGCCGCACCGTGCGCGGGTGGATGGCGTCGAAGGTGGAGCTGAGCGCCACCACGTTGGAGAGCGGGCCGCGCGGGTCGTCGGCGAGCGGTTCCCACTCCACGAAGGTGTTGGGGTGGGCCTCCAGGATGCCGGGCTTGACCCGGGCGAAGATGTCGGCGATCCGCCCGGGGTCGGCGTCCTTGGTGATGACGACGGGGAAGCCCCGTTCCAGCGCGATGGCGAGCGCGGTGATCAGCCGCGAGTGGACGAAGGAGACCCGTACGGCGAGGGTCTCGCGGCCCCGTATCAGCAGCCGGGCGCCGAGCGCCTGCGGCCGGTACCGGGCGCGCAGCGACCGGGCGGTGTGCACGACCAGCTTGGGCACGTCGGTGGTGCCGGAGGTGTGGGTGAGCAGTTGGGGGCGGTCGGTGCGGGTCCGGGCGAAGGGGCGCGGGCGGGCACCGGGGTCGCGCCGCAGCTCGGTGGTGCCCTCGGCCCGGCCGGTCACCAGGAAGACGCGGGCGCAGCGCTTGGCCGTGCCGGCGGGCAGCACGCGCGTCCAGGTCTCCTCGTCGGTGATGAGGTGGGGACGGTCGCAGCGTTCCAGCAACTGCGCCACGACCTCGCCCTTGAGGCTGGGCGAGAGCGCGACGGGGACCGCGCCGATGCGGGCGACGGCGCACATCAGCAGGAAGATGTCGAAGCAGTCCCGCTTGAACACCGCCACCTTGTCGCCGGGGCGCACGTGCAGGTCGCGCAGCGCGCAGGCCAGCTCCGCGACGAGGTTCGCGCAGGCGTAGGCGGTGAGGTCGCTGCCGAGTTCCGGCGCGACGTCGAGTTCGTGGTCGAGGGTGATTCTCTGGTACGGGCTCTTCTCGGCGGCGCCGTCGAAGAAAGACCCCAGGAACAGACCTCTGTTCCCGATGCGTTGCAGGATCACGGTGCTGTCACCTTCCGCGTGCGTCCGCGCGCGGCGCCGGCCGCCTTTCGGCGTGCCGTGCCGCCGGTGCCGTCAGGAATGCGTCGTGGGGATTTCCAGATGCGTCTTGATGCGGTCGAGGGTCTGCCGCATGTCGCCGTGGATTTTCTCCGCCCACTCGTCGAGGAACGCGCGGACCTCGTCCTCGCTCATTCCGGCGGTGATCTTCCGCATTCCTTCGGTGAGTTCGCCCATCCAGAAGGAATGGGTGAGCCTGCTTCCGTCCGCCTCCGGCGCGACCGTGAACGACCATACGCTCTCCTGCGCGCGGCCGCCGCTGTCCCGCATGGCCCAGCGGAACACCCGCGGCGGGCTGGACTCGACCACCTCGCACTCGGTGGTCCACTCCCCGCGCGCCACGGGCGCCCAGGCGACCACGTCGGGGTCGCGGTGGTTGACCGCGGTGAAGACGGAGCCGACGGCCGCCGGCTCGCCCGAGGTCCAGCGGCCGCCCCGGCACTCGGGGCTCCACTCGGCGCTGCGGGAGAGGTCGCTGACGTAGGCGAACACGGTGGCGGGGTCGGCCGTGACCGCGGTGGCGGCCTCGACGCGGAAGGTCTCGGTGGCACTCATGGCGTTTCCCCTGCGGACGGGACGGCGAGCTGGTCGAGAAGCTGCGCGGTGGTGTGGACCGCCGCGCAGCAGCGGGCGGCGTAGTCGAGCGCGAGGTGGTGGTCCTCGGCGCCGAAGTCGGCGACGGCGTCGGCGGCGAGGAACGGCCGGATGTCGGAGCTGTAGGCGTCGACGCAGGTCATCAGGCAGCCGACGTGGGCGTAGACGCCGCCGACGATGAGCTGGTCGCGCCCGGTCTCGGCGAGGAACTCGCGCAGGGGCGAGCGGACGAAGGCGCTGTAGCGCCACTTGGTGACGACCAGGTCGCCCTCGGCCGGCCGCAGCTCCTCGACGATCGCCGTGTCGGACGCGGCGGCGGACATCCCCGGTCCCCAGAAGTCGTGCAGCAGGCCGCGCTGCCGCGGGGTCATGCCGCCGGGCTGCGCCGAGTAGACGACCGGGACGCCCAGTTCGGCCGCGCGCCGCCGCAGGGCGACGAGGTTGGCCAGCAACTCCGTGTAGAGGGCGCTGCCGTGGTCGTAGGGCGCGAGGAAGTACGCCTGGACGTCGTGCAGGAGCAGTGCGCAGCGGGCCGGGTCCGCCACCCAGTCCACCTGCTTCTTCGGCAGGTCGGAGGCGGTGGGCATCGGGTAGGGGGCGATGGCGGGGATGGCCATGGGTCTCCTCACGCTCCCAGGACGGCGCCGCCGTCGACGCACAGGTCCTGCATGGTGATGTGCCGGGCACGGGCGGAGGCGAGGAAGAGGACGGCGTCGGCGATGTCGGCGGGCTCGGCGATGCGGCGCAGCGGGATGCCGGTCTTGTAGGCGGCGCTGGACCCCTCGATGGTGAGCTGCCGGTCGGACGGGTCCGACCACAGCGCGTGCAGCATGGGGGTGTCGGTGGAGCCGGGCGAGACGACGTTGCAGCGGATGCCGTGCTGGGCCAGCTCCAGGCCGAGGGACTTGGTGTAGGAGGACGCGGCCGCCTTGGAGGCACCGTAGGCGGCCATCTGCAGCCGCGGCACGCGGCCGGCGTTGGAGGCGATGGTGACGATGGCGCCCTCGCCCCGTTCCTTCATACGGGCGGCGACGGCCCGGCAGCAGTGGAAGACGCCGTCGAGGTTGACCGCGAAGACGGCCCGCCAGTCGGCGTCGGTCATGGTCACCGCGGAGCCGGGGCGCAGCACCCCGGCGGCGTTCACCAGGAGGTCCACCGGGCCGAGTTCGACCTCGATGCGGTCGACGGCCCGCTCGACCTGGTCGGCGTCGGAGACGTCCGCGGGGAACGCGGCGGCCTTGAGGCCGTCCTCGGCGAGTTCGTCGGTCAGCGCGGCCAGCCGTGCGGCGTCCCGGTCCACGACCGCCACCACCGTCCCCCGGGCGGCGAGGGCGCGCGCGATGGCGCTTCCTATTCCGCCGGCCGCTCCGGTCACCAGGGCGACCCGACAGGGGAATTCCTTGTCTTCGATCATTGGTTCTCGCCTTCCGGAACAGAAGGGGGTGCCGCCTGAGTCGGCGAATCGGCCGCGGCCGGGCAGCACCGAGTCTACGGATTCCTAAGCCCGGATCCAGGCGCGCAGCAATTCGGCGGTCTGGTCCGGATTCAGCCGCGGATCGCATAGTGTCGTATAACGCTCGGCCAGCCGTTCCACGCCGTCGACCTTTCCGCCCAGGCATTCGGTGACGTCCGATGCGGCGACTTCCAGGTGCAGTCCGGCGGGGTGTTCCCCGGCCTGTTCCAGGACGTGTTTGCAGCGGGTCGCCTCGTCCACGAGGTCGGTCAGGTGGCGGGTCTTCACCCCGGCCACGCGCACCGTGTTCCCGTGCATCGGGTCGCTCAGCCAGACCGGGCGGTGTCCGGCGTCGCGGACGGCGGCCACCAGCGGGGGGAGCGCGGCGGTCACCCGGTCCGCGCCCATCCTGGCGATCAGGGTGAGGCGCCCGGGGGTGCGCTCGGGGTCCAGCAGCGCGCACACCTCGCGCAGTTCGGCGGGGTCCGTGCCCGGGCCGAGCTTGAGGGCGACCGGGTTGCCGACGGCGGCCAGCAGCCGCACGTGGGCGGAGTGCGGGGCCCTGGTGCGGTCGCCGAGCCAGGGCAGGTGGGTGGAGCCGAGGAAGCGCCGGCCGTCCGCGGTCCGCACCAGCCGGGCCTCGTAGTCGATGACCAGGGCGTCGTGGCTGGACCAGGGCCCGTCGTCGAAGCCGGGGGCGCGGGCGGCGCGCCGGCTGCGCTCGCGGTCCAGTTCGCGCAGCACCCGGGCGCTGGCCCGGTAGGCGCGGACCATGCGCCGCGGGTCGTGCGCGCGGTCCTCGTGGGTCGGCCCCTCGCCGTTGACCAGGTGGCCCCGGAAGACCGGCAGGCGCACCCCGCCGACCTCGGTGAAGGGGTGCGAGCGGGGCTTGGCGAACTGGCCGCCGATGCGGCCCACGCGCAGCACCGGGGCGCCGGTGCCGGCCGCGACCTCGTCGGCCAGGGCGTGCAGCACGGCGGTCTTGGTCCGGACGTGGTCGGTGCCGGTCTCCGCGAAGCTCTCCGCGCAGTCGCCGAGTTGCAGCACGGTCGCCCCTCCCCCGGCCACCACGGCGAGGGTGCGGCGCAGGCGGTCCAGGTCCGCCGGGTCGACCAGGGCGGGCGCGGACTCCAGGGCGGCGCAGCTCTCCGCGTAGGCGGGGTGCGTGGCCCAGTCGGGCTGCTGGGCGGCCGGGCCGCCGGGCAGCCAGGGCCGGCCGGGGGTGTCGCGCATGGTGTCGCCGCTCACCGCTCGCCGTCGCTTCCGGTGGTCGCCGCGGGGTCGCGCAGGGCCCAGTCCAGCAGGTCGGCGAGGAGGTCGGTGCCGTGTTCGGTCAGGACCGACTCCAGGTGGAACTGGGTGGCGGCGAACCGCGTTCCGCGCACCGCGTGCACCTCGCCGCTCGCGGCGTCCCGGCACACCTCCACCGGGCCGTCGGCCAGCGGGGAGCGCAGCAGGCCGGTGTCGTGGCGGGCGGCGTAGGAGTTGTAGAAGCCGACCGTCTCCACGCGTCCGAACAGGTCGATGCGGCGCCGGGTGCCCTGGTGGGGGCGTTCGCGGCGGAAGAGGGGGAGGCCGAGGAGGGCGCAGAGCACCTGGTGGCTCAGGCACTCGCCGACGAAGGGGACGCCCCGGGCGAGGAGGTGGGTGGTCAGGTCGGTGATCCGGCGGACCTTGGGGTCGTGTCCGGCCCGGGGGTCACCGGGTCCGGGGCCGAGCACCACGCAGTCGTACCCGTCCAGGTCCTCGGGGCGCACCTGCGTCCAGGGGCGGACCACGGCGTGGGCGCCGAGCGCCCGGGCCTGGTGGCCGAGCATGTCGGTGAAGGTGTCCTCGGCGTCGACGATCAGCATGCGTCCGGCCCGCGGCACCCGGCGGGCGCCGGCGCCGTGGTCCTCCTTGCCGAGCCAGAAGGCGGACAGCCCGGTGTTGCGGCGCTCCAGGGCCGCGGCGACCCGCGGGTGGCGCGCCAGGGAGCCGGGGGCGCCCGGGGGTGCGGGGGGCGCGGTGCCGGCCGGTCGTTCCAGGCCGGTGGCGGCCAGCAGTGCCTCGGCCTTGGACCAGGTCTCGGCGACCTCGGCGGCGGGGCGGGAGTCCCGGACCAGCGTGGCGCCGACGTCGATGCGCAGGTCGCCCCCGGGGCGTATCTCGGCGGTGCGGATGAGGATCGCCGAGTCGAGGGTGGCGCGGCCGGCCGGGTCGCGGCCGAGCAGGGCCAGGGCGCCGCCGTAGTAGCCGCGTCCGCTCTCCTCGTGCCGGGCGATCACCCGGCAGGCGTTCTCCAGCGGGCTGCCGGTGATGGTGGGCGCGAACATCGTCTCGCGCAGCACCTCGCGCACGTCGCGGGTGGTGGGGCCCTCCAGCAGGTACTCGGTGTGCGCCAGCCGGGCCATCTCGCGCAGGTAGGGGCCGTGCACGCGGGCCCCGCCGTCGCAGACCCGGGCGAGCATCTTCAGCTCCTCGTCGACCACCATGAACAGTTCCTCGGTCTCCTTGCGGTCGTCGAGGAAGCTCAGGACGCCCGGGAGGTCCGGGCCCTGGGGCGGGTAGCGGTAGGTGCCGCTGATGGGGTTCATGCGGGCCACCCCGTCGGCGACCCGTACGTGCAGTTCCGGGGAGGCGCCGACGAAGGTGCGGTCGCCGGTGTGCACGACGAACGTCCAGTACGCGCCCGGCTCCAGGGTCAGCAGCCGCCGGAAGACGGTGAGCGCGCGTTCGGGCCGGTAGTCGCGCACGGTCGCCCGGAAGGAGCGCCGGATGACGAAGTTGGAGCCCTCGCCGGCCCGGATCTCCTGGTCGAGGATCTTCTGCACGACCTTCTCGTAGTCGTCGTCGCCGACGTCGAACCCGGCGTCGGCGAGGCCGACCTCCCCGTCGGGCAGCAGGTCCAGGGCGAGCGTGGCGGGTAGGGCGGCGCGCCGGCGGGCGGTGAGCGCCAGGATCGGTTCCCCGTCGTCGTTGCAGGCGTAGCCGCGCTCGGTGACCTGGCGGAAGGGGATGACGGCCAGGACGTCCGCCGGGTCCGCGCCGCCGTCGGCGGGGGCCGGCAGGTCGGCCAGGGCCGTCACCCGTGTCACCTCGCCGGTCAGCACCTCCACCTCGCCGGTGCCCGCGCCCGCTCTGCGCAGCAGGGCGAAGGGGGGCGGGTCGGGCACCAGCAACGAGGCGAGGAGGGCCCGTGCGTCCGCCTCGCGAGAGTCCGTCACAGTGCTGATCGTCATGCCTGCCTTCCCTGAGCGCCGGGACGTGGACCGCGCGGGGCGTACGGGCACCGGGCCCGTGGGAGTGGACGGGAGGGGCGGCGTCAGCCGGACGCCTGCCGGCCGGAGCGGTGCTCCAGCTCGGCTGCGAAGTCCTGCCACGCCCGGCTGCACTCGCGTGCCGCCGTGACGATGCTCTCCACGCGGTGCGGCGGGACGTTCTCGCTGATGCGGGTCCACTCCTGCGGACCCACCGTGCAGGCATCCAGCAGCCGGAGCAAGGTGCGACCGGACTCGGAGAACCGCAGCGAGGGGTCCTTGCGCAGGCTGTGCACCAGTTCACCGAGGTCGGGTCCGGGGTCGGACCCGCCGTGGATGCGGGCCACCTCGCGCGGCGGCGGGACCGGGGCCGTGCCGGCCGCCTCGGACCCGGTGACGCCGGCGGGCGCCCCGCCCCCGCGCCGGGCCGGGCCCACCGGTGTCTCGCCCCGCCGCAGGCGGTCCCGGACGTCCCGGACGGTGGCGGCACTGACCCCGGCCTCCCGGGCGACCTCGCGCAGGGAGGCGCCGGGGCGCTCGCTGAGGATGCGGCCGGCCTGGAGGCGGCCCTCGGCGGCGTCGACCGGTCGTTCCCGGCCGTCGCGCCCCAGCCGGGTGGGCGAGTGGGGAATTTCCCCACTCGCACGGCGCCGGATCGCGCCGACCGTCTTGTGGGACAGCCCGGTCACCGAGGCGATCGCCCGGTCGGACCATTCCGGGTGGGAGTTGATGATACGTTCGGCGGCGGCATTCCTGTCGGAGCGTGGAAGCGGAAGTCCGTGGGCGACATTCGCCTTCACGGCGAGTACGAACGCCTCCGCTTCGTCGCAATCGCAGAAAACCGCTTCGATGGTGCTCTGACCGCGCAGATACGCGGCGTGTACGCGATGCATTCCGTCGATGACGTGCATCGTTCTGCGATTGACGAGTATGGGCGGCAGGTCGGCTTCCGATTCGGCCAGGAGCCGGACATGGGCGCTGTCCGGTCCGGAGAGCCGGGGGGAGACGAAATGGGTCAACGCGCTGAGGGAAACGAGTTGGGCAGACTGCCGCGCCATGAGATCGATGGTGTCAGCCTTGAGCTGACCGTTCATGAGCCATCCCCCTGTGTGCAAGTCCAGAGCTTTACGAAATGGCATGAAAAACAGGAGGTGGATCACCTGGTACCGCAGTGAAGTAATGATCGGCTCAAGGCCACCCCCGTGGACTACCGCCTACCCGCGTGAAGCTCGCGGAACAAGACATTTGTGCGATAAATTTCGGACAATTGTTCCAGGGCAACGAGAGCTTAACAGTCCACGGACAAGCGCTGCAACCAAAACCTGATAGGGCCGCGAACCGGCACGTCAGAAGAAAATGGAAGATCCTCTACCGCATTCGTCCCGTGGCGTTCGCAAAACGTCAAGCGCTCACTGAGAAAAATTTCGGACACTCTCCGGTGACCGGGATGGCGGGAATGTAGGGGCTACTCGGGCACGGTCGCCGACTGAATATGCCAGAGCGCGGCCGTCCCGACGCGCACGGCGCAATCCTTTCGCCGGGCCCCGCATGGGCGGGCCTGGGCGAATCACCTCGGACGGCACCGGCCGGCGGCCGCGTCGGCGGCGTGAGCGCAGCCGGGACTCGGGCAGCGAGCCCACATACCCGGCGGGGGGACGGTCATGCCCGCGGGCAACAGTTGGCGTGAATCCGACGCTCGGGCGGCGGGGCCCGTTCGTGCCCCCGCGGCCCGCGCGGGCACGGTACGGCCAGGTGGGGCGGCACGCCGGCCGGCGGCGGACCGGTCGGCCCGGCTCGGGGCCGGTGGCGCCCCGGTCCGGATCACCGGCGCAAACCATGGGCCCGCACGGGCCCGCGCCCGGCCCGGAGCGGGCCCAACCCGATCGCGAGGGTGCCTCCCGGCGGGGTGACGGGTCCGATACGGCGGGACGGCGTCTAATCGCGGCGAAGGACCTCCGGCAGCCACGGCACGGCGCGACGGGGCGTGCGGAGTCAGGTGTCCAGGGCGGGGCGGAGGACGAGCCGTCTGCCGTGGAGTTCGCCGCGTTCCAGTCGGGCGTGCGCCTCGGCCATGGTGCTCAGCGGCCGTTCCTCGACCTCCCGGGCCCGCAGCCGTCCGCGTACCAGGAGCCGGTTGAGGGCGCGGGCCGCCTCGGCGAGTTCGGCGACGGTGGCCCGGGAGATGACGAACCCGGTGACCGTGCCGTCCTTGAGGTACAGCGGCCCGACCGGCAGCAGCGGACGGGAGTCGAGGCCGGCCAGCACCACGACACGGCCGCGCAGCGCGAGCAGGTCGACGGCGCCCTCCAGGTCGTTGCGCCCGGCGGCGTCCACGACGAGGTCGACGCCGTGCGGCGCCGCCGCCCGCAGACGGTCGGCCAGGTCCGGGGCGCGGTAGTCGGCGAAGCCCTCCGCGCCGAGCGCCCGGCAGTGCTCCTCGTCCTCGGCGCGGGCCGTGGCCAGCACCCTCGCCCCGGCCTCGGCGGCCAGCGTCACCGCGGCGCTGCCCACGTTCCCGCCGGCCCCCACGACGAGGACGGTCTCACCGGGCCGCAGGGCGCCGTGGGTGAACAGCGCGAGGTAGGCGGTGGCCGCCGGGTGCACCACGGCGACCGCCTGCTCCGGTGGCACGCCGTCGGGCAGGTGGTAGAGACGGTCGGCCGGGACGGCGGCCCGTTCGGCCGCCGCGCCCTGCCGCCCGCCGTGCCCGAGGCTGTTGCACCACACCCGGTCGCCGACGGAGAAGCCGGCCGTGCCCGCGCCGACCGCGGCGACCGTGCCGACCAGGTCGCGTCCGACCACGAACGGAAAGGTCACCGGGGTGCGCCAGGCACCGGAGCGGATGAAGGTGTCGACCGGGTTGACCGTGGTCGCGCCGATGTCCACCAGTACCTCCATGGGCCCCGGTTCGGGGTCGGGGAGGGACGCGAAGCGGATGGATTCCGCCGGGCCGAATCGCTCGATGAACGCTGCCTTCATGAGGAGCATGCTGCCACCGGACGGCCGCGTGCGCCGGTGCGGGCGGCGGACCCGGGCGCAGCACCCGCGAGCTGACACCCCGTCACCGCGGCATGGCGTCACACCGCACCGGTGGAGGACCCGTCCTGACGCCCACCGCTCTCGCCCACCCGGCCCTGCGGGGCGTGCGGAACACCTCGGATGCGCAGGACCGTATCATCGCCGACGCTTCCGTACGGGGCGCTGACCGGGGTGGTCCGCAGCGGGCGGAAGGCGGCGCTCGAGGACACGTCGGCAGCAGCCAGGAGCAGCCGGAGCGAAACAGTGTGGGGAGAAGTGTGACGAGTACACGTGTTGAAGTTCCCGGTGGGCATCTGCGGGTTCAGCAGGACGGCGTGGGTGAGGGCGCGGTGGTGCTGCTTCATGCCGGTGTCACCGATCACCGGATGTGGGACGGGGTTGCAGGGGTTCTGGGGCGTGCTCACCGGGTGGTGCGCTATGACCTTCGGGGCTTCGGTGAGTCCTCGCCGGCCACCCGACCTTTCCGGCATGTCGATGACCTCTTCACGGTCATGGACGCCTGCGGGGTGAAGGAGGCTGTGCTGGTGGGCGCCTCGTACGGGGGCAAGGTGGCGCTGGAGGCGGCGGCTGTGCGTCCCGGGCGGGTTCGGGGGCTGGTCTTGCTCGCGCCTCCTCGGCCCGGTCATGACTGGTCCGGGGCCATGGAACGCTATGCCGAGGCGGAGGAGGCGGCCCTGGGAGCCGGTGATCTCGGCGCCGCGGTTCAGGTCAGCATGGACATGTGGGTCCGTGGCCCCGACCGGGCCTGGGACGGCAGGCTGAGGGAGCATGCCGAGGCTGTCCGGGAATCCATGCGGGTGGCCCTGGCGCATCAGAAACATGCCGAGGAGTACGAAGAAGACCTCGACCCCGCCGTCGACGAGGATCTGGCGAAGATTGACGTCCCCGTCGTGGTCGGTATCGGCACCAGCGATGTCGGCGACTTCCAGCAGATCGCCGAGCACCTGGCAAGCACACTGCCCAACGCCGAACTCGTCCACTTCCCCGATACGGGGCACCTGATCGCCCTGGAACGCCCCGACGAGACATCCGACCTCATCTCCGCGTTCATCTCTCGGACGCCGATCACGGCCCGTTCGTCATCGCCCGCACCTCAGGTGTGATGAACTGTGGCCCGGTTCCGAGACGTTGATCTCGTCTTCGTCTTGAGCAAGGGAGTGGGAGGGGCCGTGGGCCTTGGTGGGGGGACGTGGCAGCGGCTGACCGCCGTGGTGCTCGTCATGGCGGTGGCCGCCGGGTGCACGGGGCAGGGCGAAGGCGCGGGAGGCGGAGACGACGAAGACCTGCTGCGCCACCACGACTGGACGCGGATGCCGGGCACCACCGCGCGGAACGGCGTCCTGCGGGTCAGCGCACTGGACCGGCACATCGTGGAGCAGGACTCCTCCGGCGGCCGGCCCAACCCCCCGCTGAACCTGGCCGGCCCGCATCTCAGGTCCGATGGCGACTTCACCGTCACCGCGCGCATGTCCGGTGTGGGTGACGGTGGCGGCGACTCATGGCTGCGGCTGTACGGCCGGGTACCGGTCATCTACGACGAGTGGCGGCAGGAGCGGCCCTCACTCCGCGTCGGCGTGACCGCTGACGGACAAGTGAAGGTACAGATATGGGACGGCGAGGGCGATGACCCGGCCACCTCCAAGGTTCTCGATTGCGGCTGCTCCGGGACGGTGACGCTCGCCGTGTCGAGCATCGGTGACACCTTCCGTGTGACAGCCGACGGGCGGCGGCTGGGAACCGTGCGGGACCCGGGGGTATTCGCCGAGGGCACTGTCTGGTTCGGTCTGGAAGCGGACGCGGGCGAAGACGAACGCCGCGAAGGGTGGCGTCTGACGCAGTTGACCGCGCGGGCGGAGAGCGGTGACTCGCTCCGTGTGAGCAAGGCGCCGCGGCTGCGCCAGGAGCAGTCCGACGACTCGCTGCGTGCGCGGGCCGCGGACGTGGGGCGGCCGTTCGACGTCGGCACCGCCCTGGCCGAGAACCCGCTGCTCACCGATTCACGCTACCGGGCGCTCGCGGGGAGCCAGTTCTCCATGCTCACTCCGGAGAACGCGTTCAAACCACAGTTCCTCCACCCGCGCCGGGGCGTCTACGACTTCCGCGACGCGGACCTGCTCGTACGCTTCGCCCGCGCGAACGGCATGAAGGTGCACGCGCACACCCTCGTCTGGCACGAGGCCCTGCCCACCTGGATGCGGGAGGACGACGACCCCGAGCAGGTACGCCGGACCATGCTCCGGCACATCGCCACGGTCGCCGGGCACTTCAAGGGAAAGGTCGCGGAATGGGATGTGGTCAACGAGCCCATGTCCGACGACGAGAAGAGCTACACCAACGGCGATCTCGGTCTGCGCTCCGAGCAGAGCCCGTGGTTCGAGGCCATGGGCGAGGAGTACATCGACGAGGCGTTCAGGGCCGCCCACCGGGCCGACCCGACGGCACGGCTGTTCCTCAACGAGTACGGGGTCGAGGAGGAAGGCGAGCGGTGGGACGCCCTTTACGAGCTGGTCGGGCGGCTCAAGGAACGCGGCGTACCGATCGACGGCGTCGGTTTCCAGAACCATGAGTACGCACCCGGCGACCGCGTCGACCCGGAGACCTTCCGCGGCCATCTGCGGGATCTGGCGGAACTCGGGGTCCAGGCGCGGGTGTCGGAGATGGACGTCCCCATAGGTGAGGACGAGGAGGACGGACGGCGGATCCAGGCGGACGAGATGGCGGGCAAGCTGCGGGTCTGCCTGGAGGAGCCGAACTGCACATCGTTCTCCACCTGGGGGTTCACCGACCGGTACGGTTCCACCGCCGACACCGGGACCTATCCCCCGCGCACGGCCGATTCCCTGCCGTGGGACGCGGCCCTGCGGCCGAAGCCGGCCTACGAGCGCCTGCTCGAAACCCTCGACGAGGCGTGAGGAACGAGGGTGCGGTCACTCGGTTCGGTGTCGCTGGCAGTGAGTCCCGGCGCCGCCCGCGCCTACGGCCGTACGGCGTACACGTACCGGCTGTAGGGAGCCCTGGGGTCGTCCGGGCCCACGTCGTTCGCGTACTCCCCCAGCGTCCACAGCGCTCCGGAACCGCTGCCGTCGTAGCTCAGGTCCTCGCAGCCGATGTTCAGCCGGGACCTGTGCCGGACGGTCGCGCCCGAGGTGCTCCTCCAGGTGCGCAGCGCACCGGCCCTGCGGGAGCCGTTGCTGGTCGTCAGGTAGTAGGTGGAGCCGACCTTGACGGCTCCCTGGGTGCGCACGCCCCGCGGTACCGAGGCGGCCCACTCCGCCCGTGGCCGCAGACCGCCCGCCGGCAGGAAGGGCCAGCGGACCAGCCGGGGGGCGCCGGTTGTGGCGTACTCGCTGACGAGCAGGCCGGGACCGCTGGCCGTGCGGTCCACGGAGAGCTGGGAGAAGGTCAGGTCCCGTGCGGTGCCGCTCCAGTTGTAGCCGTAGATCTGCGGCAGGACGTACTCGTAGCGGTGAGCGTGGAACGTCTTCCCGTCCGGCTGCCGACCGATGCCGGGCCCCCGGGTGACCTTGAAGAACCTCCGCAGGTCGAAGACCCTGATCCCCACCCGCATGCTGCCCGTCGCCAGATAGCCGCTGTCGGCGACGTACAGGTGGTCGCCGTACCAGGCGATGCCGCCGGCGTGGATGTCCGTGGCGCCGATGTCGTCCCGCAGTTCGTCCTGGTCGTCCCGTTCCGTGAACGGCTCGACCAGCAGGACGTGGCGGTAGGTGATCGCGCCGGTCGGCGACCAGTTGACGACGGTGAGCCGGGCGCCCTGGTCGCGTGCGCTGCCACGGGCGTACCACGACACGAGCAGTGTTCTGGCGGGGCTCGTGCCGTCCCCGTCGTAGTCCTGGGTGATGCCCTGCGGCCGCCAGCGCTCGTCCGTGAAGTCGTCCGCGTCCCACCGGAACGAGTGGCCGGCCAGACGCCGCTGCGGCGGCACGTCGAAGCGGTACGGCCGGCCCGGATCGCCGGACGGGGTGGGCCACCGAGTGACGCGGTCCGCGGTCCGGTTGGCCGCCGCCGCCACTGCCGCGAGCGGTACGGCCGGCCCGAGGTCGGGCGCGAGGCGCCGCATCACTCCTTCGTAGGGGTACTGGGGTGCGAACAGCGGATGGTCGCGGCCCGTGAGCCGGTATCCCGACGTCGGCAGCGGCGCCGCGTGCGCGGCCGCGGGAACCACCAGTCCGCCCGCGAGGCCCGCCAGTGGGGCCGCGGCCATGCCCTTGAGCAACGTTCTGCGTGATGTGTCCATGCGGAGAGAAGGTAGGGCCGGCGGCCGCACAGCGGCACCTCTCATCCTGTCCGGGACAGCCCACCCCCTCGCTACCAGCCAGGATGCCGGTGTCCCGGACAGACACCGGCCGGCCCGGACACGCGAGAGGACGGCCCCGAGGACCGCGCGGCCCTGACGAGCGCTCGCAGCATCGCGGCGCCCGTTCCCACCGCCGCGAGGTGCAGGACCGCCGCGAGCGGGAGGTTCTCCGGCAGGTCCGCATCGGCCGGTCGCGCGACCGCCAGGTACAAGGTGAACGGCAGCTTGAGAACGGCGTACGGCAACACCGGGACGAGGAACCCCGTTCCCACCCAGGCGCAGAAAGTCAGCGGCGCTCCTGGTAGGCGCATCCCCCACGGCCGCACCAGCGCGAGTGCTACCGAGATCCTGATGCCTGCCGTACCGATCGTGGCGCTGTTCAGCACCACCCACTCCGCCATGCCGAACCCGGTCCCGACCGGCAGCAGCCCCAGGAGCGAACCGACCACCCACGACACCTTGATCAGCGGGTAGGGCGTGAGCGCCAGTGCCGCCCCGTACGCCGCGACCCGTCCGACCCGATCCCACCGGTCCACCTGCCCCCCGTTCAAGCAACGGAGTACTGCTGCGGCTCTCTCTCCCCCCCCGATGCGCTCCAGACCCGGTGAACCAATGCACGACCGACTTCGTCTAGACGGGCGAGACGCGCAGACGCTGTGGTGCGGGTGCGCTCTTACGGTCAAGCTGCAATCCGTTCGTAGAGGTAGATATGCCCCTTTCCGTAATTCTGCTCCTCGTTGTCGCAGCCGTCACGGTCGCTGTGTACCGGTTGGTGCGGCGCCGACTCACCAACGGCGCCGCGTTGGGAGCGGCGGCCGGCGCTCTGGGACTCCAGCTCCTCGGCCTCTGGGTCGTGGCCGAGCTCACCTTCGCCAACATGGGCTGAGTCCGCCCGTGTCGGGGTGCCACAACGGTGAACCGCTCGGAAGCGGGACACGTTGACAAGGGTGTCCCCCCTGCCGCCGCCGAAGAAGTGAGGCCCTCCCAGTAGAGATCGAACCCGGGTAACCGTCGGAGATCCGCGTGCGCGGACCTGGTGGAAGATTCTATGAATTCATCTGACGTTCCCTCGCCCGAACCGGCTCTCCTCCCGCCGCTGGCGATCATCGGTATCGGCTGCCGGTATCCCGGTGGTGTCCACGATCCACGGAGTTTCTGGGAGCTGCTGGCCACCGGCCGGGACGCCATCGTCGACATCCCGGCCGACCGGTGGCACGCCGAGTCCTTCTACGACCCGGACCCGGCGACACCGGCCAGGATGTTCGTCCGGCAGGGCGGGTTCCTGACCGACCCGATCGACCGCTTCGACGCCGCCTTCTTCGGCATCTCGCCGCGGGAGGCCGCCGCGCTCGACCCGCAGCAGCGGCTGCTGCTGGAGGTCACGTGGGAGGCGCTGGAGAACGCGGGGATCCCGCCTTCCCGTACGGCCGGGAACCGGGTCGGGACCTACATCGGCGGCTTCACCTTCGACGCGGCGATGCTGCACCTGTCCGAGGCCAACCGCCAACTGATCGGCCCGGCCACACCGACCGGGGTGAGCATGACCATGCTGGCCGCCCGGCTGGCGTACTTCTTCGACTGGCGCGGACCGGCGCTGACCATGGACACCGCCTGCTCGTCGTCACTGGTCGCGTTCCACCAGGCGTGTGTCGCGCTCACCCGCGGTGAGTGCGACCTGGCGGTGGCCGGCGGGGTCAACGTGATGGGCGTGCCCGCGACGACGACCCTCATGGCCAAGGGCCAGTTCCTGTCGCCCGACAGCCGCTGCAAGTCGTTCGACCACCGGGCCGACGGGTACGTCCGCAGCGAAGGCGCCGGACTGGTCGTCCTCAAGCCACTGGCTGCCGCGTTGCGTGACGGCGACCGCGTCCACGCGGTGGTCCGTGGCACCGCGGTGAACCAGGACGGCCGCACCCCGGGCATCCAGGTGCCCAGCGGCGAAGCGCAGCGGGCGGTGATCCGCCAGGCGTGCCGCGTCGGTGGCGTCGATCCCTTGTCGGTGCGGTATTTCGAGGCGCACGGCACGGGCACCGCCGTCGGCGATCCGATCGAGGCCACCGCGATCGGGGACGTACTGAACGGATCCGACCGGACGCACCTGATCGGCTCGGTGAAGTCGAACATCGGTCACACCGAGGCGGCGGCCGGGGTGGCCGGCGTCATCAAGGCCACGCTCTGCCTGCACCACGGGGCCGTTCCGCCGAACCTGCACTTCGAGCGGCCGAACCCGAAGATCCCCTTCGACCGGCTGCCACTGCGGGTGCCCACCGAGCTCACGCCCTTCCCCGAGCAGGACGGTCCCCGCCGGGCGGGTGTCAACTCCTTCGGCGTCGGCGGCACCAACGCCCATGCCGTGCTGGAACACGCCCCCGGACAGATGGCCGAGGACACCGACCCCGATGACGGCTCGCCGCGGGTGCTGCCGCTGTCCGCCCGGAGCCCGGAGGCGTTGCAGGCGCTGGCCGAGGCGTACGCGTCCCTGATGGACCAGCCAAATGCCCCCGCACTGCGTCGGACGGCCCGGGCCGCTGCCCGCAACCGCGAACACCATCCCGTCCGGACGTTCGTGGTCGCCGCCGATCCGGCCGAGGCGGCGGGGAAGCTGCGCCTGGTGGCTAACGCCCGACGCCGTGACCGGTGCGACGAGCTGGCGTTCGTCTACACCGGCATGGGGCCGCAGTGGTGGGGCATGGGGCGTGAGCTGCTCCTCCACGACCCACGATTCGCGGCGGTGGTCGCCGAGTGCGACGAGATCCTCGCCTCCTTCGGACTGTCGATCACCGAGGAACTGCTCCGGTCGGAAGCCGAGTCCCGGCTCACCGAAACGCTGTACGCGCAGGTGGCGAACTTCGTCGTGCAGACCGGACTGACCGCGATCTGGCGCGACTGGGGCATCGAGCCGACGATGATCGTCGGTCACAGCGTCGGCGAGGTGGCCGCCGCCTACGCCGCCGGCGTGTACACACTGCAGGACGCGCTGACGATCAGCGTCCAGCGCGCGAGTCTGCAGGCCGGCCTGGCCGGCCTCGGTGTCATGGCCGCCGTCGACCTGTCCGCCGACGCGGTGGGGCCCCATCTGGTCGACGGCGTGAGCATCGCGGCGATCAACAGTGCCAACGCGACGACACTGGCCGGCGACCAGGAGGCGATGGACCAGGTGGCGGCGGCTCTGCGAGCGGTGGGGGCCTCGGTCCGTCCGCTGCGCGTCGAAGTCGCCTATCACAGCCACCAGATGGACCGGATACACGAACCGCTGCTCGCGGCTCTGCACGGTATCCGACCGCGTACGGCGACGATCCCCCTGTTCTCCACGGTGCTCGGCGACCGGGTCGACGGAACCGGGATGGACGCCGACTACTGGTGGCGCAACGTCCGGCAACCGGTGCGCTTCGCCGACGCACTGCACAAGCTGCTGGCCCGGTCCCCGGGCGCGATCATGGAGATCGGACCGCACCCGGTACTGGCCGCGTCGATCGACGAAGCACTGACCGAACGCGGCAGCGACGCCGTACGGCTGGCCGCCCAGTTGCGCGGCCGGCCGCAGCGGCGGCAACTCGGCGAAGCACTCGGTGGCCTGTACGCGGCCGGGGTGGACCCGGACTGGGAACGAGTGCATCCCGGCCCGCGTGAACACCTCGACCTGCCGCTGTATCCCTGGCAGCGCGAGCGCCACTGGGTCGAGTCGACGGCCTCCCGCCAGGCCCGGCTCGGCGTCGACGGCCCCCGGCTGGCCGGGCGGCCGACCGGCGCGACCAACCTGGTCCGTGACGTCGAACTGTCGCCCGCCGCGTTCCCGTACCTCGTCGACCACCGCATCGGGTCGACGGCGGTCTTCCCCGGCACCGGTTACCTGGAGGCGGCGCTCGCGCTGTTCCCCGACGAGGAACCGTGTGTGCTCACCGACGTCGTCTTCCCCCACCCGCTGGCCCTCGCCCCGCAGGCCATCGCCACCTTGCGTTCGGGCTACGACCCGGAGCAGCGTCTGATCACCCTGCACAGCCGTGACCGGGACGACGCGGAGTGGACGTTGCACACCCAGGCCCGCCACCCGGACGTCGTACGGCCACGCCCACCGCGGCGGCAGACCAGCACGCTGGAGCGACTCACGCGTTCGCTGCCGGAACTCGGCCGCGACGAGATCTACCGGTTGCTGCGCGACCGGACCGAGCTGGACTACGGCCCGGCGTTCCGCAGGATCAGCCGGCTGTGGTTCCGAGCGGAGACCGGGGAGGTCTTCGCCGAACTGGACATCGCCTCCTTGGACCGCCGGGGATACCGGCTGCACCCGGCCGCCCTCGACGCCTCGCTGCACGCCATGCTCGTCGGCGCACTGGCGATCGACGACAGCATCCGCCGCACCTACATACCGGCCCGACTGGCGGAACTCCGCTTCCACCGCGTCCTGGGCCGCCGGCTGTGGCTGCACGGGCGAGGCCGGCTCGACACCGCCGCCGGACAGTTCGACTGCGATGTGACGCTCTACACCGACGACGGCGAGGTGGCCGCCGAAGTGATCGGACTGCGGTCGCGGGCCCTGCCCGACGACCGGACCGAGCAGCCGCTGCGATCGGAAGACCTGTACTACGAACACGTCTGGCGACCGGAACCGGCCGAACGCGGCAGCGCCGAGGGAACCTGGGTCGTCATCGGCTCACGACCAGAGGCGGCCGATCTGGTGCGCGCGCTCCGGGAGGACGGCGGCGACGTCCTGCACCTGCTGTCGCCCGAGTACGACGGGATCGACCCGACGTGCCGTGGCGTGGTCTACTTCAACGATCCCAAGACCCCCGGCAGCGCTGCCTGCACGGCCGTCGCGCACCCGCTGCGACTGGTGCAGAATCTGCCGCCGGTGCCGCTGTTCATCATCACCTCCGGCGCCCAGAGCGTCACGGCCGACGACGCCACCACCGATCCGTTCGCGGCGGCGCTGTGGGGATTCGGCCGGGTCGTCGACGCCGAGTACCCGCAGTTGCGGTGCCGGCTGATCGACCTGGACTCGCCGGCCGGCATCGACGCGCTCGTCGCCGAACTGACCAGGGAGGACGGGGAAGAGGTGGCTCTGCGCGGCGGGGTCCGCCACGTCCGCCGGATCGAACACGCCGATGCCCGGTCCGAGCTGCACCATATGACCGTGCCGACCGAACGGGTCCCGGTACGGCTGGTCGCCCGCGACACGGGTGCGGGGGGACTCGGCTTCACCGCGATCGACCGGCGGGCCCCGGAACCGACCGAGGTCGAGATCGAGGTCTCCCATGTCGGCCTCAACTTCAAGGACGTCCTCAAGGTCACCGGACTGCTCACCGCCGAGGCGATGGAGGGCAGCTACTCGCAGGAGACCCTGGGCATGGAGTGCTCGGGCACCGTCGTGCGGGTCGGCGCCGCCGTGTCGGACCTGAAGGCCGGGGACGAGGTCTTCGCACACGGCCGGGACCTGTTCCGCTCGCACGTCACCCTGGACCAGGTCCGAGTGGCCCGCAGGCCGGACACGATGTCCCTGGCCCAGGCGGCGTCGCTGTTCCCGGCGATCACCGCGTACCAGGCGGTGGTGCGGCTGGCCGGCGTGCGGCCGGGAGAGCGCGTGCTGGTGCACGCGGGGACCGGCGGTGTCGGCCTGGCGGCGGTCCGGATCGCACGGTCGCTGAGGGCCGAGGTGTACGCGACGGCGGGCAGTGCGGAGCGCCGGGACTTCCTGCGCGCCGAAGGCGTCGCCGGGGTCGCCGATTCCCGGTCCACCTCCTTCGCCGACGACATCCTGGCGCTGACCGGCGGTGAGGGCGTCGATGTCGTGATCAATTCGCTGTCCGGCGAGTTCCTGCACCGGAGCCTGGACCTGCTGCGGCCGTTCGGCCGGTTCGTCGAGGTGGGCAAGACCGACATCGCCGCCGGCCGGTCACTGCGGCTGGCGCCGTTCCAGCGCGGACTCTCCTTCCACGCCTTCGACTACGACCAGATGATGCGACTGCGGCCGGAGCTGGTCCAGGACGGCATGCGTGCCTTGGCGGACTGCTACGACCAGCGCCTGTTCGACCCGCTGCCGGTCACCGAGGTACCGGCCGGGCAGGTGGAGAACGCGGTCCGGGCGATGGCGCACGGCGGACACATCGGCAAGATCGTGGTGCGCTTCACCGGCGAGACCGTGCGCGTGCCGGCCAGTTCGGTGTCCACCCCACTGATCGACACCGACGGCACCTACGTGATCACCGGCGGCCTCGGCGGACTGGGCCTGGCCTCGGCCCGATGGCTGGCCGGCCACGGGGCCGCGCATCTCGTACTCGTCGGGCGGCGGGGCATCGCCACCGACGAGGTCAGGCGGGCGGTCACCGAGCTGGAGGAGCGGGGCGTGGAGGTCCGTGTCGAGCGGGCCGACGTGGTCGATCGCCGACGGGTCAGGGAGGTCCTGGACCAGGTCCGGGCCACCATGCCACCGATCAAGGGCGTCTTCCACACCGCGGCGGACTTCGACGACGCGCTGCTGTCCGATCTGGACGCCGACAGGTTGATCACGGCGACCGGACCGAAGGCCGACGGGGCGTGGAACCTCCACCTGGAGACCCGGGCGGACCAGCTCGACCACTTCGTGCTGTTCTCCTCGTTCGCCTCGCAGCTCGGATCGGCGATCACCGGCGCCTACGCCACGGCCAACGAATTCCTCAACGCCCTCGCGCGCTACCGGCACGGCCGAGGGCTGGCCGCCACCAGCGTGAACTGGGGCATGGTCGACGAGGTCGGGGCGGCGGCCAGCCGGAGCTCGGTCGAGAACGTGCTGCGGATCAACGGCCATCTGGGCATCCCGCCGACGCGGGTGATGGCCGAGCTGGAGACCTTGCTGCGCACCGGCACCGTGGAGGGCTCCGTGGCGGGCATCGACTGGCGGCGCTGGGCCCAGGCCAATCCCCAGCTCCGTCATCTGCCGCGCTACCAGAACCTGGTGCCGGCCGGAGCGTTGGACAGCGACCAGAGCACGTCGGTACCGCAACTGCTACGGGAGGCCACCCCGGAGGAACGCGTCACCCTGCTGCCCGGCCTCGTCACACCGTTGGTCGAGAAGGTGACCGGTCTGTCCGGGGAGCAGGTCCGGTCGGGACAGTCGGTGGACGTCGACTCGCTGGCGGGCGTCGAGTTGCGGGTGCTGCTGCAGAACGAACTCGGGGTGGCGGTCCCGGCCGTGCGCCTGCAACGGAATCTGACCCTGGACGGGCTGACCGCCATCCTCGCCAACGAGCTGGGCCAGGCGGCGTCCCGGCCCACCCTCTCGCTGACCGACCTCACCACGCACGAGTTCGTCTCGTCGGACGGCCTGACCGTCTACGGCCACCTCAGCCTGCCGGCGGGCCCCGGACCGTTCCCCGCGGTGGTCGTGTGCACCTCCGGTTCCGGTGGGGCACTGGACGACCAGGGCCGCTACGCGCAGATCAGCGAACATGCCCCGCTGCGGGCCGCGGGCTTCGCGGTCTTCACCGTCGACCATCGCGGCACCCCGGGACACGGCCCGGACCACGCCGCCCGGCTGGAGATGGGCGGCCGGGACGTCGACGATGTCCTGGCGGCTGCCCGCTATCTCGCCGCCATGCCGGAGATCGACGCGTCCCGGGTCAGCATCACCGGCACCAGCAGGGGTGCGTACGCCGCCCTGCTGGCGGTGGCCCGCGAGCCAGCGCTGTGGCAGCGGGCCGTGCTGATCATGGGGCTCTACCGGCCCGCCCCGGACACGGTGCTGCCGGTCGATCCCGGCATCGAGCCGGCGGACCTTCGCTCTTACTTCGCCGACCCGGCCCGGCAACCGCTGCGGGCACTGGCCGGGGTGAGCACGCCCCTGTTGCTGATCCACGGCGATATCGACGAAGTGGTGCCCGTTGCCCAGGCCCAGGAGGTCGCCGACCACGCCGAGCACGCGCGACTGGTGACCGTGGCCGGACTGGGGCACGACAACGAGTACACCAGCGAACTCTGGACCGACCTGTGGCCCCGGATCACCGGCTTCCTCGACCACGGCGAGGCGTGATCAGCCGTCGATCAGGACCGAGGCCCGCCCCTCGGTGCTCGGCGGGTGATCGCGATCGGTGCCTGCGTCCGGCCGTACACGCCGACGGATCGCGCCGGGCTTCGGCCATCGTGTCGAGGTCGGCCGGCGAAGCCGCCAGACGGTCCGGAGCGATGCCGCGCGGAGGCCGGGCCCGGTGCTCGCGTCGGGTCAGCTACCGGTGGCGGTGACGCCGAACATCAGCGTGCGGCGCGAGACGTCGTAATGCACTGTCCCGGTGTTCACCAACAGGTCCTGCAGCACGTCGGCGTCCTCGGCGTCCACGGTGAGCACCTCTTCCCAGGCACCCTCGTCCAGGACGAGCTGCAGGGTGAACGTGCCGCGCCTCCCGGGTTCCCCGGCCACCCAACTGAACTGGTAGTGGCTGAGCTGACGCACCTTGATGCTGTCGTCGGTGAGTGGCTGCTGGACCTTCGGCATGGAGGAGATGCCTTCCTGTGTGTTCCGCGTGAGGGCACACCGGCCGTTGCCGCCGGTGCGGCACGTACCCGGCAGGTGCTCGGGCCGACGGAGTGACGGCCCGCGGGTTCCGCAAGCCTTGGAACCCGTACGCGGACATGGTGCGGCCCAGCGCCGTGTGAGCCGTCGCGCCCCCGCCATGCGAGGCCGCAGACCACCCGGACGCAGTCACGAACCCGGCCGGGGGTCCCGGCGCCGGAACCGGGGCTGCGGGCCGTCCGGCCCCATGAGCGGGCACCTACGGTACTGGATCCGCTAAAACCGTACGCCCTGCTCGGCGGGGGCCTCATCCGCGGCCGGACGGGTGCACCACGCGGACGGCCTCGCGCAGTGGCCGCTTCAGACGGCGGCCCGCGATCAGACGCGGGGCGCGGCGGGTGAGCCAGGCACCGGCCAGGCCGACCACGGCGCCAGCCGCGACATCGCTGGGGTAGTGGGCTCCGCTCTGTACGCGTTCGACGGCCACCAGGGCAGCCGGCACCGCGCACAGGGCACCGGCCGCCGGCCAGGTGAGGGCCACCGCGGCGGTGAAAGCGGTGGCGGCGGCGGTGTGCCCGGAAGGGAAGGAGGAGGAGTCGGGACGGTCCTCGGTCTCGTCGTGCGGGAACCACTGCTCGGGAGGCCGGGGGCGGTCGGCCAGTTGCTTGCACACACCGTTGGCCATGAGCTGTGCCGCCACTACAGCGGTCAGGCCCGCGGCGGCGGCCTTGCGGCCGCGCCAGCCGCCCGTCAAGGCCATCACCACGGCCGCGCCGCACCACAACTTGGTGCCCTCCGCCGCCTCCTCCACTGCCGACAGCGTCCGGTGGAGGGCGGGCGGGGTACTGGCAGCCAGCCGCTTGGACACGCTCCGGTCTGTCTCACGAATCGCTGTCAGCACGGTCATGACCTGCGAGTATCCCGCCGGTCAACACTCATGCCCGGCCGTGCCACACACTCGGCGAACCGGGCGGCGGTCTCGGCCTTGGGCTTCCCCGAGCCCTCGGGAAGGCCCGGCCCCGCAACCGCGCGGGCGCTCGCCGCGCAACCGGGCACCGTAACCGTGTCGCTTCGGCTCCGCCTTCGCGCCAGGGCTGTCCCGTGGCTCCCCGTTCGCCGTCTGCCCCGGCGGACTCCTGGATGCGTCGCCTGGCGGTTCGAGCGGCAGCTCGGGCGGGGCTCAGCCTTGCGGCTCCTGCGGCTTGACGTCGAGCTCGCGCAGGTTCTGGTCCTTGAGCTCGGTGCGGGCCTCCGTGCGGTGGCCACGGGCGATGTAGTCCCGCACGATCGCCTCGATCGCGTCCTGGGGCGAACCGATCCCCGCCAGCACCATTACTTCCACTACGAGTTCGGCGTCGAGACTGATATTGACCTTGGCCACCGTGCCCCCCTCATCGCGCCACGTCCGCACTCTAGCTGTTCACGGTTCCGTAGCTTGCGCATTCGGCCTCAGTGAAGGCCCCGAGTGCGACGATGGTTGCCGCGTACTGGCGCACACACCTCACCCTGCACGGGCGACACGAAGGCGATCCGCCTCCCTCCGCGGCCGGGCCGCGACCGCGAGCCGAGCGGGGCGTGTGTCTATGAGCTGACGGGTGAGGTGTCGCCGGTCACCGTCGGCGGCACGGTGGGCCGAGGGATCGTCCGGGCCGGTGCGGGGGCCGACTGGGCACGTTCCTCTGATGCCGGTGTCGTCGACACCGAGGTGGGTGTGCTCACCGTCGGGCCGCCTGCCCCGTGCGCGAAGGCTGCGCCGATGGCGTCGCCGATCTCGTTCAGTACGTCGCGCGCGACCTGGACGTCACGGGTGAAGGACAGGAACGCGTGCGGCACTCCCCGGACCGGGCGGTGCGTCACCGGCACGCCGGCCTCGCGGAGAGCGTCCGCGTACCGGATGCCCTGGTCGCGCAGTGGGTCGTACTCGGCGGTGACGATGAACGCGGCCGGGAGCCCGGTGAGGTCTTCCGCGCGCAACGGAGACACACGGGGGTCGGCGCCCTCGTCGGGGGTGTTCAGGTAGACGCCCCAGAACCACTCGAGCCAAGGCCGTGTCAGCAGGGGTCCGGCAGCGTTGTCGTACATCGACGCGCTGTCGTCGAAGCGGTCGGTCGCGGGATAGGCGAGGGCCTGGAAGGTGACGGCCGGTCCGTTGCGCCGCTTCGCCTCCTGCGCGGTGACGGCGGCGAGGTTGCCTCCCGCGCTCTCCCCGAACAGGGCGATGCGCAGCGGATCGGCGCCGAAGGCACCGGCGTTCCGCTCGACCCACCGCAGCGCGGCGTAGCTGTCTTCGACGGCCCCCGGGAACCGGTGCTCCGGCGCCAGCCGGTAGCCGACCGAGACGACGACGGTCCTCGAGCGTGTCGCGACGACCCTGGCGAAGTGGTCCTGGCTGTCGAGGTCCCCGAACACCCAGCCGCCGCCGTGGAAGAACACGGTCACCGGAGCGGGCGAGCCCGTCGGGATCGTCTCGGGTGTGTAGATGCGGATCGGGACGTCGTGGTCGCCGTTGCGGAAGGCCGTGTCGCGGACCGCACGAACCGGGACGACGTCATCGGCGAACGAGGCGAACGCCCGGCCGGCGGCGCGGTTCTCCGCCACGGTGAGGGTGTTGGCCGCGGGCGACGGGGTCGCGGCCAGGCTGTCGAGCACGGTCTGTATCTGCGGGTCGAGGGCCATGAGCTGCCCCTTTCACGGGCGCTGAAGCGATCTTGGAATGAACGCTCCAACCGTAGGGATCACGAAGTTGGAAAGTCAATTCCAATCTTTGGTAGGGTGACTCCCATGCAGACGCGCAGTGTCGAGACCCGGGTCAAGGCGGCGAGCACGGAGGGCGGCCGTCGTACGCGAGAGCGCATCCTGAAGGCCGCCGCCGAGCTGATGTTCCAGCAGGGGGTCGCCGGCACGAGCATTCCCGACGTGCAGCGCCGGGCTCGGGTGAGCGCCTCGCAGATCTACCACTACTTCGGAGACAAGAAGGGCCTCACGGCGGCGGTGATCGAGTACCAGAGCACCGTGAAGCTCGAACAGCAGCGGCCCCTGCTCGACCACCTCGACAGCATCGAAGCGTTGCGTGAGTGGTGCGAGCGCGCCGCCGTCCGCCTGGACGCGGTGCACTGCGCCGGAGGGTGCGAGATCGGCTCGCTCGCGAGCGAGTTGTCGGACATCGACCCCTCGGCTCGCCTCGGCCTGGCGACGGGGTTCGCCGCGTGGCAGGCGGCGATCGAGTCCGGACTCGCCCGCATGCGCGAGCGCGGCGACCTCGGAGCCGACGAGGACGTCACGGCGCTCGCGGTCGCGCTGCTGGCCGCGATCCAGGGCGGCATGCTCCTGTCGCAGGTGAACCAGGACGCCACCCCGTACCGCCGCGCGGTCACCGTGGTCATCGACCACATCGCGGACCGCGTCGCGGCGGCTCGGGCTTCACGGTCCACCGACCGCTGAACACGGGCCAGTCGGCACCCTTCGACGCGGCGAGCACCCACATCGAGAGTGACTGCTGTTCGCAGTACCGGGTGTCAGCGGAGCCAGAGGATGAGTGCGGCGCGGTGGACTCCGGCGCCGGCTTCGCCCCGGCCCCGCGCCTCGGTCACGCAGAGGGTGCTGAAGGTGGCGACTGACGCCGTAGAGCTGCGGGTTTCCAGCCCCGCTTGCACGGGCCGTTCCGTCGACGCCGGTCGGCCCCTGTCCGACTTCGGCGACACCGCCCGGGCCCGCCGGGGCATCGCCTGTGGCGGACGACTCCTCCACCACGCCCGCACATGACCACCTCGAGCCCCAGCAGGCACCCCAGGACCATCACTCCGACAGGTCCCGCGCGCCGTCGGCCGCGGTGCGCCGGAGCCGCTCCTTCGACGGGGTGAACCCACCACCGACCCGGCCCGCCCGGGCGGCAGCGGGCAGTAGCGTGCCGTAACGACGAGGAGGAATCATGAACGTCATCAAGCGCATCGGCATCATCGGCGCGGCAGCGGCCTCGCTCGCCGCCGTCGGCCTGAGCACGGCTCCCACGGCCTCCGCGAACACCGCCCATGGGTGTACCTATCCGCGCGTCTGCTTCTACCTGACCGACGCCGACTGGAATGCGAAGAAGCCCACCGCGACCTATAAGGACATCACGAGCAGTCCCCAGAATCTCGGAGCGCGCAGCCGCAACTCCGAGTGGGTGTTCAACTCGCGCAACGACGACGGGGCGTTGCTGTACTACGCCCACGGCGGGACGCTCTGCCTGGCGCCGAACACCATCGTCGACAACAACGACTGGGTCGTCACCGCCATCAAGATCATGAACTCACCGTCCTGCTGAGCATCACCAAGGGCTTGTCGCGGGACCGCCCGGCCGGTTCGGGGGGTTCCGCGACAGAGGTGTGCCGGGAAGCACTGTGGCGACGAGGAGGGCTCGGAGCGGGTCGTGATGCCGAACCTGGAGTGACTTTTGCGGCGTTCTTCCGCCGGCTGCAGCGACCGCGCCCGGCCCGTCAGGGAGTTGACGTCGTTCCCCGCGAGAACGACGTCAACTCCGCCCGGGTGACGGACCATAAGACCCGTACGGCCCCGGCCGGGGCACGCCTACGCCGACTACATGGAGAGCGGGCCGTGCGCACAACTGCCACGGTGTACGGCGAACCGGCCACCGAAGGGGCTCGACGGCCGTCCGGTGTGCTTGAAAAGTTTTGCGTCATCTTGCGCAAGGCCAGGGCGGTCTACGCGGATGCCTGGTCACCGACGTGAGGCGGCTTGTGGGTGAAGCCGCGGGTGACCGCAGGAGGTCGCTTCCTTCCGCGACCAGCTTGATCGGCTCGTCGCCCCTGCACCCGGGAGTTCATTCAGACCTTTAAGGAAGCCGCAAGGCGAGGCGGGTATCGCGGCCGAATCACATGCATGATTGAACGCTTCGAGCGCAGGCAGTCACCCTTTGGCTTCAACTTGTGTTGGGATGTGCGCGGTTGGCGGGCGTGGATCCGCCGCCACGTTCCATCGAAGGGATGTCATGCTTTCGATACGTCACCGCGTGCCCGCCGCCCTGCGGCCGTTGCTCGCGCTCGCTGTGCTCCTCGCCGGACTGCTCGCCGGCACGGCAGCTCACGCCCGGGCGGCCACGGCCCAGGACACTTCGGTCACCTTCCATGTGCAGGCCACCACGGAAGGGGAGACCCTCCTCGTCACCGGCGATGTTCCGCAGCTCGGATCCTGGGACCCGGCCAAAGCCGTCCCCCTGGGCACCACCGCGAGTTCCTATCCGAACTGGTCGACCAGTGTCCAGCTCCCCGTCGGCACCACCGTGCAGTACAAGTACCTCAAGCGCTCTCCCACCGGCACAGTGACGTGGGAGAGCATTCCCAACCGCACCCTGACCGTCTCGCCGGACGCGCCGGGAAACTACGACATCTGGAACGTCAGCCCCGTCTCCGCCTCGTTCCGCGTAACGGCCGCCACCACCTGGGGCCAGAACCTCTACGTCGCCGGCAACCTGCCCGACCTCGGCAACTGGGACCCGGCCAAGGCCGTTCCCCTCACCACCGACTCCGCCACCAACCCGCTGTGGACCGGCGCCCATCAGTTGCCGCCCAACACCACCGTGCAGTACAAGTACCTCACGAAAAATCCCGACGGCTCCGTCACCTGGGAGAACGGTGACCATCGCACCGTCGTCACCCCGTCCACCGGCACCCTGACCGTCAACGACACCTGGCGCTGATGCCCGGCGCCGGGGCCGAGGACTATGTGATGGATAGCCCTCGGCCCCGGCGCCCGCCAGTATTCCTTGCCCGACCGTGTCCCCGCACGACGGGGTTCACAGGTCGAACGCGGCAGCTCCGAGGAAGGGCCAGTCAACCCTGGTGTTCGTGCGGGTCAGTGGCGGCGACGTGCTGTGCCGCCTTCTTCTCTCGCCTGCACGGCTATGCCTCGTCGTCGAGAGCGCGTCCCCTGTCAGCGAGGTACTCCCGGATGAGGCGGCCGAGCACTTCGCCCTCGTGCGCGCGCTCGTTGAAGACGGCCCGCTGAAAGGCCCTGACCTCCTCCCGCTCCAGGAACGCGGGCAGAAGCCTCGCCTGCGGATGGAAGTGACCGCAGCAGATCAGACGTGTGCAGTACCCCTCCAGCTCCCTGACCTTCGGGGTCCGCCATGGGTAGTGCGGGTACCTCTTGAGTTCCGCCTTGCAGCGATCAAGGATCTTGAACAGATCAGTCTTGTTCCCCCACTTCTCCTCGCCGTAGTGCAGCTCGAACCACTCGCGGCGATCCGCGTCGGCGATCTCTCGCTGGACGCGTTCCACGCGCCTTGTGATGCCGGCGAAGACCCTCGGGCTCATCCTCCACTTGGAGCGCGTCAACTCCGGATACCGGTGGCAGATGTCCATGTCCGCGGCCCAATGCGCGGCGCTCTCGTGCTTGCTCTTCCGGAGGTTGCAGGGCTTGCAGGCAGGGACGAAGTTCCACCAGATGTCGTGGCCCGCCCCGGCGATCGGCCGTTCGTGGTCCAGTGTGGTGGACGGGGAGCGGCCGCAATAGACGCACAGGCCACGTTGCGCGGTCAGCACCATCAGCCACACCCATGCCTTCTGCTTGCCTCTGTCACCCCGGCGAATAGCTTCCACTGCACCCCTCCTGCCCGTAACTGGCCAGGCGGGAGCGTAAGACAGGGCACTGACAATCCGTGGCCGGCGGCCGGTCGTCTCATCTGGGCGACCGCTTCTCCGGCGCTCACAGGGGCCGGACCGGCCCGGAGAACAAGTGCAGACAGCGTGCGCTCCCGGCCGGCCGGGAGCGCACGCTCGTTGTGCTGTGCGACCGCGGTCAGGCGCCGTCGGCGTGGTCGCACAGGACGATGCCCTCGACCGTGTTCCCCTCGGTTCCGTAGCCCGGGAAGGTGAACCAGTTCCGCGGAGCCACCTCCTGGCAGGGGACGTCCGTTCCGTCGCCGTAAAGGACCTTCACCGTGTAGGCGGTCGAGCAGTCGTTGATCACGAACGTGTAGCGCCATCCCGGGCTGTACGTCAGGCAAGAGGGTGCGGGGGTCTGGTTCTCCGCACCCTCCTGGGACTCGGCGTGGGCCGCCGTGGCGGGGGTCGCCAGGGCCAGAGCCATCGCGCAGGTAACGAAAGTTGAACGCACAAACCGCTTCATCAGAGTGCTCCCCTTCACTTGCTGAACGGACGCCCTCAGAGTACGAGGGCCCAGCAGGGGATGAAAAGTATTGCGGTAAGTTTCAGCAACCTGCGGTGCTGGTTTCCACGCCTCCGGGAGACGCGGCTCTTCATGAACACGCAGCTCAGTGGCGGGAGTCGACATCACGCCGCGGGATGACAGGACAGAGCCGGACGGACGAACCCGCGGAGCGAGTATGGTTACCGCCGGATGAAGCGGCACGTCTTACACCTGCCACCAGGCCGCGTTGTCGTCGATGGACGAACACATTCCGGCGCTCGGTGAGACAGCCGCGACAAGACCGAAAGCTGTCGTCCCGCCCCCGTCCCGGTGCCGACCCCCACATACTGAAGTGCCCGTACCGGTCTGCCGGTACGGGCACTTCGTGGGCCATTTCCTGTCAGCGCGTGAAGACCGCCACGGTACGGCCCGGCACTTCGAAGGTGCCGGTGCTCTTCGTGTAGGTGACCGTCCTGACCACGCGGTCAGCACCGGCGGCCGGCGGCAGCCCCCGGCCGAAGCCGTTGCCGTCCGCGCGGTTCCCGTGGGTGGCGTCGAACCAGTCGCCGCTGTCGAAGGAGGCGCGGCCCAGGGACTTGGAGCGCACGATCCCGCGGACCGCCGGGGCTCACACCGTGACGACACCCGTCGCCGCGAGCAGCGCGCCGTTGGCGGCCCGCTGCGTGGCGATGAGCTGGCCGCGCAGCGCCTCCCGTACCCGGTCCCGGTCACGGGGGTCGACGGACCAGGCGGTGCCGTCCTTCAGGTGCCGGAACTTCGCCTTCTGGGCATCGCTGAGGGTGGTCGGCACCAGACGCAGCCAGTGCCCCTCGTGGGAGAGGGCGCCGTCCTCGACGGTGATGTCGCCCTCGGGGGCGTACACGAGCTGCTGGCTGGTGGCGTCGGTGGCCTTGACGTTCCACACCACCGTGTCCGCGTCGATCCACTGGGCCTTCGAGGCGCCCAGGTCGAGGTCGGGGGCCGAGCCCACGGTCGGCAGCAGGTAGTCGGCACTTCCGCCGATCAGCCAGACGTCCTTGCCGTGGGTGGCGAAGTCCAGGGACCGATCGCCGGCGATGTCTTTCTCGTCACCCTTGTGGATGATGTAGCTGAGGGACGTGGCGCCGTCGGCGAGGGGGATCTCGAAGGTCACACCGAAGCTGTCCCTGCCGACCGGCCGCAGCGGCTTCGACCAGTCCGTCGGATTCGCCGCACCGGTCCAGGTGTGCAGGCCCCAGCCGTCGTAGTCGCCGTCGGCGCGGTGGTAGTGCAGGACGGCCTTCTTCTCGTCCTGCGGCGGATAGGCGCCCTCGGGCGCGGTCACCGCCTGTCCGTCCTGCCCCTGTTCGATCCAGACCTCACCTGTCTTCGCCACCTCCAGCGTGCGCCGCGGACCGTCCGCGTCGCCGTCCTTCTCGACGGTGTAGGTCACGTCGCCGGCACCGTCGTCCAGCTTCACCCAGGCGAAGGCTCCGTAGGCGTCGCGGCCGGTGAAGTCCGCGGTTCCCGCGGACGACCTGAGCTGCCAGCCGTCGTAGTCGCCGTCCGTCCGCCGGTAGTGCACCACGGCGTAGGGACGGTCCACCGCGGTCGGTTTCTCGGGGGCGGGGGGTCGTCCGGCGGTGGTGGCGGCGGTGTCGCTCGCGGTGCGTCCCGCACTGTCGACGACGACGGCCTTATAGCGCAGCGGTGTCCCGGCACGCACCGTTTCCGGCAGGTGCTGGGTCACCTTGTACGGGGCGTGGTCGGCGGAACCCAGCGTCCGCCAGGGCCCGTTGCCGACCTGCGCGGCGAACACCACCCGGTTCAGCCCGCCACCGCCCACCGCGGCGGAGACCTCCACGTCACCGCTCGCACCGGCCGCCGGAGCCGACACCGACACCGACGGCCCGCCGGCCGCACGGGCCACCGGACCGGCCGCCTTCAACACCACCGCGGACAGCGGCGGCACCTCCACCCGCACCTTCCGGTCGGCACCACTGCGCACCCGCCCGGACGACCCGTACACCCCACGGAAGTCCATCCGCGCCGAGTACGTCGGCACCTCCACCGTCCGGGCCGTCGACGCATTGTTCACCGCCACGACGTACTCCACCCGCTGCCCGGCATCCGTACGCGAGAACGCGTACACCCCCGGGCCGTCATCGGCGTACCGCTCCTGCTGCACACCGTCCCGCAACGCCGGATGCCGCCTCGTCAGCTCCGACAGCTCCGCGATCGACCGGTACAACGGATGGGTCGGGTCGTACGCGTCCGAAGCATGCGTACGCTCCGTACCGATCTGGTCGTCGTCCAGATACTCCGGGACCTTCGACGCGAACATCGTCTGCCGGGCACCCTTGTCCCCGCCCGGCCCGGTGAAACCCTGCTCGTCGCCCGCGTAGATCACCGGGTTGCCCCGTGACAGGAACATCAGCTCGTGCGCGAACCGGTCCCGGCGCAGCAGCTCGGCATCGTCCGCACCCGGGTTGTCCTGGCTGATGAAGCCGCCGATGCGGCCCATGTCGTGGTTGCCGAGGAAGGTGACCTGTTCGTAGGCGTTGGCCTTGTCGCTGGTGTAGCGGTAGTCCTGGGCCAGGACGCCGGAGAGGGTGCTCGCGGGCTTGTCCTGGGAGGCGTAGCCGCGGATGGCGTTCTGCAGCGGGAAGTCGAGCGTGGCGTCGAGCCGGCCCTCGGTCACATAGGGCGCCGTGACGGCCGGGTCGGAGGAGAGGGTCTCGCCGAAGACGAAGAAGTCCTCGCGTCCCCTCTTCGCGGCGTAGGCGTCGATCGCGGTCGCCCACTGCGTCCAGAACGGCATGTCGACGTTGCGGACCGTGTCCACGCGGAAGCCGTCCACGTCGAAGTCCCTGACCCACCTCTGGTAGATCTTCTCCAGGCCCTCGACCACCTCGGGCCGTTCGGTCCACAGGTCGTCGAGACCGGTGTGGTCGCCGTAGAGGCCGCTCTCGCCGGCGAACGTCGAGTCGCCCCGGTTGTGGTACATCGTGGGGTCGTTCAGCCATGCCGGGACTTTGGTGTCGGCCTCGTCCTCGTTCACCACGGGTGTGTAGGGGAAGCTGTCCCGGTCGACCTTGCCCATACCGGAGCTGTCGTCGAACGGGCGTCCTTGGGTGTCGAGGTAGGGATAGGCGCCCTTGGAGCGGTAGCCGTACTTCTTCTCGGCGTTCGTGACGGTGTCGGCGGTGTGGTTGGTGATGACGTCGAAGAAGACCTTCATGCCCTTGGCGTGGGCCTTGACGATGAGTTCGGCGAGTTCGGCGTTGGTGCCGAAGTGCGGGTCGACCTGGGTGAAGTCGGTGATCCAGTAGCCGTGGTAGCCGGCGGACTCGCCACCGCCCTGCACCGGCTTGTTCTTGAAGATCGGCGCCATCCAGATGGCGGTGGTGCCCAGGTCCTTGATGTAGTCGAGCTTCTTGATCATTCCCCTCAGGTCACCTCCCTGGTAGAAGCCCTTGTCCGTCGGGTCGAATCCCGTCGTGGTCCGGTCGCCGTCGAGCCCTCCGCGGTCGTTGGCACGGGATCCGTTGGCGAACCGGTCGGGCAGCAGGAAGTACGCCTGTTCCCGGGTCAGGTCGTGGCGGGCCGGCTCGGCGGCGAGCCGGGCGTCGGACGGCGGACCGGGCGGCCGGGGTGCCGCGGCTGCCCGCTGGGGTGTGCCCAGCGCCGTGGCGAGCAGTGCGGCCACGACGACCGCGGCGGTCATGGCCGCGGGGGCGGCCGTGGGTCCCGGCACGGTTCCGTGGTGCGTGCCGCCGGGGTCGCCTCCTCGTCTTCTCCGGCCTCTTCGGTTGGGGAGCGAGCCGATCACTTGCCGGTTCCTTCCGGTCGGGTGTCTTCGATCCGTACGCCGGTGGCGCCCAGCAGGGCCCCGTCGTCGGCGCGTTGGGTGGCGATCAGCCGGGCGCGGAGTGCCTGGCCGACGCGGTCGCGGTCCCGGGGGTCCACGCGGAACGCCGACGCCTGTGCGTACTGGGGGTAGCGGGACCTCTGGGCCTCGGTCAGCTCGGTCGGTACGAGCCGCAGCCACTGTCCCTCGTCGGTCAGCGCTCCGTTCTCGATCGTGAGGTTGCCCTCGGTGGCGTACACCAGTTGCTGACTGGCCACGCCGCTGCCCTCACCCGCCCATACGACGGTGTCGTCACCGATCCAGGTGGCCTCCGCCGCGCGCAGGTCGAGGCCGAAGGCGCCGCCGGGAGAGGGCGTCAGATAGGTGGGGTCGCCCGCCACGCGCCAGACCTCGTGCCCGTAGAGGGAGAAGTCGAGGGCCTCGTCGTCGGGGATGTCCTTCTCCTGCCCCTTGTGCAGGATGTAGCTGAGGGAGGCGGCTCCGTGGTTCAGCGGCACCTCGAAGACGAGCCCGAAGGGGTCCTCGCGCACCGGCCGGATGGGGTCGTTCCACTCGGGCGGGTCGGCGGACCCCGTCCAGGTGTGCAGGCCCCATCCCTCGTAGTCGCCGTCGGGCCGGTGGTAGTGCAGCACGGCCTTGGTGCCGTCCTGGGGCGGGTAGGCGGACTTGGGTCTGGCCTTCAGGACCGTCGTGCTGTTCTGCTCGGTCCACACCTCGCCGGACACGGCGACGTCGAGGACGCGCTCGGGTCCGTCGGGGACTCCGTCCTTCTCGATGGTGAACCGGATGGCGTCGGTACCGGAGCCGGGGGTGATCCACGCGAAGGCCCCGTAGGCGTCGCGGCCGGTGAACCGGGCCGTCGTACCGTCGGCGGTCCGCAGCAGCAGGCCGTCGTAGTCACCGTCCGTCCGGCGGTGGTGGACGACCGCATGGTGTCGCTTCGCGGTCGGTTTCTCGGGGGCGGGGGGTTGTCCGGCGGTGGTGGCGGCGGTGTCGCTCGCGGTGCGTCCCGCACTGTCGACGACGACGGCCTTGTAGCGCAGCGCTGTCCCGGCACCTACCGTCTGCGGCAGGTGCTGGGTCACCTTGTACGGGGCGTGGTCGGCGGAACCCAACGTCCGCCAGGGACCGTTGCCGACCTGCGCGGCGAACACCACCCGGTTCAGCCCGCCACCGCCCACCTCGGCGGACACCTCCACGTCACCGCTCGCACCGGCCGCCGGAGCCGACACCGACACCGACGGCCCGCCGGCCGCACGGGCCACCGGACCGGCCGCCTTCAACACCACCGCCGACAACGGCGGCACCTCCACCCGCACCTTCCGGTCCGCACCACTGCGCACCCGCGCCGACGACCCGTACACCCCACGGAAGTCCATCCGCGCCGAGTACGTCGGCACCTCCACCGTCCGGGCCGTCGACGCATTGTTCACCGCCACGACGTACTCCACCCGCTGCCCGGCATCCGTACGCGAGAACGCGTACACCCCCGGGCCGTCATCGGCGTACCGCTCCTGCTGCACACCGTCCCGCAACGCCGGATGCCGCCTCGTCAGCTCCGACAGCTCCGCGATCGACCGGTACAGCGGATGGGTCGGGTCATACGCATCCGAGGCATGCGTACGCTCCGTACCGATCTGGTCGTCGTCCAGATACTCCGGGACCTGCGACGCGAACATCGTCTGCCGGGCGTACACATCGTCCGCCGATCCGGTGAAGCCCTGCTCGTCGCCCGCGTAGATCACCGGGTTGCCCCGTGACAGGAACATCAGCTCGTGCGCGAACCGGTCCCGGCGTCGCAGCTCGGCATCGTCCGCCCCCGGGTTGTCCTGGCTGATGAAGCCGCCGATGCGGCCCATGTCGTGACTGCCGAGGAAGGTCACCTCGCCGTAGGCGTCGGCCTTGTCCGTGGTGTAGCGGTAGTCCTGGGCCAGGACGTGCGCGAGGTCGCGCGTGGGACCGCCGCGTGACGCGTAGTTGCGGAGCGCGGCCTGCAGCGGGAAGTCAAGCGTGGCGTCGAGCCGGCCCTCGGTCAGGTAGGGCGCCATGACGACGGGGTCGGCCGAGAACGCCTCCGCGAAGATGAAGAAGTCCCGCTTCCCCTGCCGGGCCGCGTAGGCGTCCAGTGCCGTGGCCCACTGCGTCCAGAAGGCCATGTTGACGTTCTTCGCCGTGTCGACGCGAAAGCCGTCGATGCCGAAGTCCTTGACCCACCTCTCGTAGATCCGCCGCATTCCCTCGACCACCTCGGGCCGTTCGGTCCACAGATCGTCGTTGCCCTTGAAGTCGCCGTACAGGGCGCTCTCACCGGCGAAGGTGGAGTCGCCCCGGTTGTGGTACATCGTGGGGTCGTTCAGCCACGCCGGCACCTTGGTGTCGTGTTCTCCGGTGCCGGGGCGCGGTGTGTACGGGAAGCCGTCCTCGTCGATCTCGCGCATGCCGGAGCCGTCGTCGAAGGGGCGGCCCTCGGCGTCCAGATAGGGGAACGCTCCCTTGGAGCGGTAGCCGTACGTCTTCTCCGCGTAGTCGACGGTGTCGGCTGTGTGGTTGGTGATGACGTCGAAGAAGACCTTCATGCCCTTGGCGTGGGCCTTGTCGACGAGTTCCGCCAGTTCGGCGTTGGTGCCGAAGTGCGGGTCGACCCGGGTGAAGTCGGTGATGGAGTAGCCGTGGTAGCTGGCCATCTCGGTGCCGCTCATGGTCTGCACGGGCCGGTTCTTGAAGACCGGCGCCATCCAGATCGCGGTGGTGCCCAGGTCCTTGATGTAGTCGAGCTTCTCGATCAGGCCCCTCAGGTCACCTCCCTGGTAGAAGTTCTTGTCGGTCGGGTCGTAGCCGGTCTTCGAGCGGCCGCCGGTCATGCCTCCCTCGTCGTTGGAGGTGGTCCCGTTGGCGAAGCGGTCGGGCAGCACCAGGTAGAACTGCTCGCGCGACGGGGCGGGGCGCGCCGGTGTGCGGGCGAGCGCGTGATCGGACGGCGGCCGCGGGGTCACGGCGTCCGCGGTCGGGGTGGTGGGCGGGAGGGCCGGCAGCACGGACAGGATCAGTGCGACGGCCGGCCATCGGGCGGTTCGGCGCCGGGACAGTAAACCGGTCATGGGGCCTTTCTTCTCCTCACCGTTCGAACGGGGCGGGCCGCCCGGTGCGCGGCGGCGGGAGCCGGCGCGGACAAGGCGCGCCGCCCGGTACGCCTCTGGGGAGGCGGACCGGGCGGTCCTTCGGTCGGCGAGATGGAGCGCTGGGCTGGGTCAGTTGCGCCAGGAGTCGCTCAGGAGCATCTTGCCGCTGGACGGGACGGTGGCGGTGCGATTGCCGCCGCTCTCCCAGGTCACGCTGCCGGAGGCGTCCTTGCGCAGGTACTTGTACGCGAAGGGGGTGCCGGCCGGGAGATCGACGTCGAGCTTCCACACGGGGTAGGCCGCCGGGTCGAGCTTGAGGGCGGCGGCGGGGTTCCAGTTGCCGAGCGCGGCGTTGTCGCCGGTGACGTAGATGTTCTGGCCCCAGGTGGTGGTGGCGTCGACGCTGAACGAGGCGCCGGTGCCGGTCTCGGGGTCCGGGGTCGGGCCGGGGTCGGTGCCGGAGCAGTCGGTCGCCCCCGTGTGCAGGGCGAGCGCCGTGTTGCCGCCGAGGGTCGCGGTGAACTGCCCGGAGCCGTTCACGGTGACGGTCTTGCCGCTCTGCACATCGCAGTAGGTGCCGGCGGGCAGTGACGTCTGGAAGGTGCGGTCGAGCGCGCTGGATTCGTGGTTGATCACGACGTACGCCTTGGCACCGCGGCCGAAGGCGATGGCGTTGTTGCCGTTGTCCCACCAGTTGGTGACACCCGCGCTGCCGGCGGTGTTGCGGAAGCCGACCATGCTCGCGATCTCGCGCCAGGCGTGCTGGCACTTCCACCCGTCGGTGTAACAGGCTTTGACCTGCCCGTTGTTGGGACCGCCCGCGTCGCTGCCGAACTCGTAGCCGGAGTGGACGTCCGGTGAGCCGTACGGCCAGGCCAGCATGAAGACGTGGGCGAGGGTGTAGGCGGCCCCGTCCTTGTAGGTCAGCGTCGTGTTGTGGCGCTCGGTGTCGTGGTTGGTCACGAAGGTGGCGGCCTTGCCGCTGGGGACGTAGCCCCACGCCTCCCCGAAGTTCTTCAGGTAGGCCAGCTTCTCGCCGGAGAAGACGCGCTTGAGGTCCTTGGCGAAGGAGAACTCCTGGACGTCACCGGTGCCGGTGTACTGGCCGGGCTGCACGGCCTCGCCGGGCGCCCCGATGGTCTCCTGCTTCCAGTAGACGTCCGGGTTGCTGAGCCGGCCCTTGATGTTGGCGAGGTCACCCGGTGGGATGTGCTTGGCCGCGTCGATGCGGAAGCCGTCCGTGCCGAGGGACAGCAGGTCGTTCAGGTACCCGGCGATCGTCTTGCGGACGTACTCCTCGCCGGTGTCCAGGTCGGGCAGGCTGGACAGTTCGCAGTGCTGGACGTTCCAACTGTCCCCGTAGTTGTCGATGTCCCTCGTGCAGTCGTCCAGGTCGGACGACGAGTACAGGCCGGGATAGTTGTACTTGCTGTAGGAAGAACCCGCGGTTCCGGTGCCGGTGCTGTTGGCCATGTGGTTGATGACCGTGTCGACGACGACCTTGACGCCGGCGGCGTGGCAGGTGTCGATCATGTTCTTGAAGGCGGTGCGGTCGCCCAGTCTCGTGCCGATCTTGTAGCTGACAGGCTGGTACGCGGTCCACCACTGCGGGCCCTGGACCCGCTCGTTCGGCGGTGACACCTGCACGTACCCGTACCCGGCCGGCCCGAGGTCGTCGGTGCACGCCTTCGCGACGGAGTCGAAGTTCCACTCGAACATCACGGCGGTGACGTCCTTGTCGCCGGGCGGGTCCGCCTGCGCGGTTCCGGGTGCCGTGACGACCACAGCGGCTCCCGCCACGAGGGCGAGTGCAGTGGCCACGGTCTTGTTGGCCATGGTTCCTCCTGATCCACCTGATGCGGATGAGAGGACCTTCACGCAGCAACGCGCCTTGCCCGGCAGGTCCTGTGGGGCTCTTGCTGAAACGCGTCAGCAAGTTGTTGCGATCGAGACCGTACGAGCCCCCTCACCATCGGTCAACCCTTCGCGACGGGACTCTTGCATCCCCCTCCGGGAACCTCGACATCACTGGCGCGGGGGAGAATTGATGCTCTGCAAAGACTTTCGCAAGCGTTTCAGAGGTGTTACGTTCAATCACCGCCCGGTCCGGCGGCCCGGAGGTTCCGACAGATGCCGGAGCCCACGCGCCCGGTCCGCCGGACCGGGCTCCAGCCGGGGCTCCGCAGCCTCCATGCCGCCCCGCAGCCCCGACCAGGGCCGGCTGCGGAGCCTCCCTAGGCCGGTGCGCTCACCCGCCGCGCCGCGCCGTGGAACCGCGCACGACCAGCTCCGGCTGGAAGACGAACTCGGTCCGCCGCACGGGGGTTCCGCCCACCTCCTCCAGCAGCGCCCCCACCGCCGCGGTCGCCATCGCCTGCACCGGCTGGCGCACGGTGGTCAGCGGTGGGTCGGTGAACGGGATCAGCGGCGAGTCGTCGAACCCGATCACCGAGACGTCGTGCGGAACCGACAGCCCTCGTTCGCGCACCGCGCGGATCGCTCCCAGGGCCATCAGATCGCTGCCGCAGACCAGGCCGGTGCACCCCTTGTCCAGCAGCGCCGCCGCGGCCGCGTGGCCCCCCTCCACCGTGAACAGGGTGCGCTCGATGGGCGCTTCGGCCTCTTCCCCCCACACCCCGCAGAAGGAGCGCACGGCCGCCAGGAAGCCCTCGGCCTTCCGCCGTGACGGCACGAAACGGGTGGGGCCGACGGCCAGTCCGACCCGTGTGTGCCCCAGGTCGGCCAGGTGCCGCACCGCCATCCGTACCGCGGACCGGTCGTCGGACGACACGAAGGACGCCGTGATGCGCTCGTTGTAGCCGTTCACCAGGACGAACGGCATGCCGCGGGAGGCGAGTTTGTGGTATCGGACCGGGTCGGCCGTCATGTCCGCGTGCAGCCCGGACAGGAAGACGATGCCCGTGACGCCCCGGTCCTCCATCTGCTCCACCAGTTCGTCCTCGGTGGACCCGCCGGGCATCTGCGTGCACAGCACGGGCGTGTATCCGTGCCCGGCCAGCACCTGCTCGATGACCTGCGCGAAAGCCGGAAAGATCGGGTTCGTGAGCTCCGGGACCACCAGCCCGATCAGGCCGGCGCTGCGCTGGCGCAGCCGTACGGGCCGCTCGTAGCCGAGTACGTCGAGCGCGGCCACCACCCGCCGCCGGGTGGCGGGGGCGACGCCGGGTCTCCCGTTGAGCACGCGGCTCGCCGTGGCCTCACTCACCCCGGCCTGCGCGGCGATGTCGGTGAGCCGCGGGGTGCCGTACTCGGCACCCCGCGCCAGGGAGAGGGTCACACCGCCCACCAGACGGTGCTGTCCGCCGGAAGCACCGCCGCCTCGCCCCCGGTCACCGGCTCGCAACTGCTGAGCAGCGGCCGCCCCCGCGGGGTCCACCGCACCGACGCCCCGGTCGGGTTGACGGTGCAGACCAGGTCGCCGTCCCGGGCCTGGTCGCCCGGGCCCCGCGCGGTGCGGCGGAAAGCGAGCACGCCCTCGGGGGCCTCCAGCCACTCGACGCCGTCGCCGGCCCCGAGGGCCGGGTGCTCCCGGCGCAGTGCCAGGGCCCTGCGGTAGAGCTCCAGCGTCGAGCCGGGATCACCGGACTGCGCCTCGACCGACAGGTGCCGCCAGCTCTCCGGCTGCGGCAGCCAGCTCGGTCCGCCCGCGACGGGTCCGAAGCCGTACGGCGCCTCGGTCCCCGACCACGGGATCGGTACCCGGCAGCCGTCCCGCAGCCCGTCCTGCCCGTTGGCCCGGAAGAACGAGGGGTCCTGGCGCACTTCGTCCGGCAGGTCGGTCACCTCCGGCAGGCCGAGTTCCTCGCCCTGGTAGAGGTAGGCGGACCCGGGCAGGGCCAGCATCAGCAGCGTCGCCGCGCGGGCCCGGCGCGCCCCCTGCTCGGGGCTGTCCACGGCGAGGCGGGTGGTGTGCCGGACGACGTCGTGGTTGGACAGCACCCAGGTGCTGGGCGCGCCCACCGGGCGCATGGCGTCGAGGCAGTCGTCGATGGCCCGGCGCAGGGCGCCGGCGTCCCAGCCGGCTCCCAGGTAGTGGAAGTTGAACGCCTGGTGCAGCTCGTCCGCCCGCAGGTAGTTGGCCGTGCGTTCGTGGCTCGGTGTCCACGCCTCGGCGACGCCGATGCGCTCTCCCGGGTACTCGTCCAGGATCCGGCGCCAGGACCGGTAGATCTCGTGCACGCCGTCCTGGTCGAAGAAGGGCAGGGGCTGGGTGCCCAGCAGGCGCAGTTGCCCGGTGCGCCCCATGTCGGGCAGTCCCGCGGCCTTGACCAGGCCGTGGGCGACGTCGACGCGGAAGCCGTCGACGCCCATGTCGAGCCAGTAGCGCAGGACGGAGCGGAACTCGTCCCGCACGGCCGGGTTGTCCCAGTTGAAGTCGGGCTGCTCGGGCGCGAAGAGGTGGAGGTACCACTCCCCCGGTGTGCCGTCCGGGTTCTTCGTGCGCGTCCAGGCGGGGCCGCCGAAGACGGACTCCCAGTCGTTGGGCGGAGCCTCACCGGCGGTCCCGCGTCCCGGCCGGAAGTGGAACCGGTCGCGCAGCGGGGAGCCGGGGCCCTCGCGCAGGGCGCGCTGGAACCAGTCGTGCTGGTCCGAGCAGTGGTTGGGGACCACGTCGACGATGACCCGCAGCCCCAGGGCGTGCGCGTCGCGGATCAGTTCGTCCGCGTCGAGCAGTGTCCCGAACACGGGGTCGACGGCCCGGTAGTCGGCGACGTCGTAGCCGCCGTCGGCCTGGGGCGAGACGTAGAAGGGGCTGAGCCAGACGGCGTCGACGCCGAGGTCCCTCAGGTACGGCAGCCGGGAGCGGATGCCCTGGAGGTCGCCCACCCCGTCGCCGTCGCTGTCGGCGAAGCTGCGGGGATAGACCTGGTAGATCACGGCCTCCCGCCACCAGTGCGGACGCTCGCCGGGACCGGAGGGCCGGGTCCGGGTGCCGGGTTCGGCAAGGTACTGGGTCATGGTTCTCCTGCCTGCGTTGGGGGACGGTCAGGACTTGGTGGCGCCTGCGGTCAGACCGGAGACGAGATGCCGCTGGACGAGTCCGAAGACGAGCGCGGCGGGGACCGCGATGATCACGGCGGCCGCGGTCAGCGCGCCCCAGTCGCTCGTGTACTGGTTGACGAACGTCTGGAGCCCTCCGGCGAGCGTGAGGTTCTCCTCGCCGGTCATGAAGGCGGACGCGTAGGCCACTTCGCCCCAGCCGGTGATGAAGGTGTAGAAGGCGGTGACGGCGAGTCCCGGCTTGGCCAGGGGCAGTACCAGCCGCCAGAACGTGCCGAACGGGGAAAGCCCGTCGACCCGGCCGGCTTCGTCGATCTCGACCGGGATGCCGTCGAAGTAGCCCTTCATCATCCAGGCGCAGAACGGCACGGCGACGGTGAGGTAGGTGACGACCAGCCCGATCGGCTGGTTGAGCAGCCCTAGGCCGGCGAGCAGGTTGTACAGCGGCACGATGAGCACCGCGACCGGGAACATCTGGGTGAGCAGCAGCATCCACATCAGGGGGCGCATGCCGGGGAAGCGGAAACGGCTCACCGCGTAGCCGGTGGTGGCGGAGACGAAGACGCCGATCAGCGTGGTCAGTCCCACGACGACCAGCGAGTTCTGCAGCCAGGACAGGAAGTCGGTGTCGCGTACGACATGGCTGTAGTTGCCGAACGTGAAGTCCTTGACGAGCGAGGTGTCGAACGCGTCGGTCTTCGGTTTGAAGGAGGTGGCCAGCAGCCACAGCGGGGGGAAGACCGCGACGACGGAGGCGGTCAGCAGCGCCAGGTGCAGTCCGAGCAGGGCCAGCGGGCCGCGCTCGCCGCGCCCGCGCCCGGAGGCCGGCCGCCCGGTGCGTACGGGGGTGCGCGTGATCGTGTCGGTCACCAGGTGTCTCCCTGCTTGCGCAGTGCGCGGCGGTAGGCCGCGGTGACGAGTGCCAGGAGCAGCAGGATCAGCACGCCCCAGGCGGCGGACGTGGAGTAGTCCCGCGGGCTGACGACGAAGGACAGGCGGTAGGCGTACGTCACCAGGATCTCGGTGGCGTCGCCCGGGCCGCCCCGGGTCAGCAGGAAGATCACCGGGAACATGTTGAAGGTCCAGATGGTGCTGAGCAGGACGACCGTGCTCGAGACGGACCGCAGTCCGGGCAGGGTGATGTGGCGGAAGCGCTGCCAGGGGTTCGCCCCGTCCATCTCCGCGGCCTCGTAGAGGTCTCCGGGAATGGACTGGAGGCCGCCGAGGAGGGCGATGAGCATGAAGGGCACGCCGACCCAGACGTTCACCGCGATGACGGAGATCTTCGCCCAGGTGGGGTCGTTCAGCCAGGAGATCCGGTCGAACCCGGCGCCGGTGAGCAGTGCGTTGAACAGGCCGCTGCGTTCGTTGAACAGCAGGCGCCAGGTGAACACGGAGACGAACGCCGGTACCGCCCAGGGCAGCACCAGGGCCGTGCGGTACAGGGTGCGGCCCTTGAAGGTGCGGTTGAGCATGACGGCCAGGGCCAGCCCGAGGGCGAAGGAGAGCGCCACGCAGCTCACCGTCCACACCACGGTCCAGCCGAGCCGGTCCCAGAAGACGCCGTCGGCGAGGATCGCCCGGTAGTTGGCGAGTCCGACCTGTTCGTACGTGGCCGGGATGTGGTTGACGCCGATGGTGCGCTCGACGTTGGCCTCGTCGGCGTCGGTGAAGGACAGCCAGACGCCGCGCGCGAGGGGGTATCCGATGATCACGCCGATCACGGCCACCACGGGGGCGACCATGCTCCAGGCGTACCAGTGGGTGGCCAGGGCCCTGCGCAGTCGTCCCGGGGTCCTGGGGTTCTTGTGGCCGGTGCGGTGGGTCCGGCCGCGGGCACCCTGGGTGCCCGGGGCCTTCGTCACCGTCCGGCCGGTCTCGACAGCCATGGGTCGTCGGTCCGCCTTCCCGTGGCCTACTGGTAGTCCCTGAGCAGCTTGCGGTAGGCGTCGCCGGTGCTCGACGCCGCCTTCTCCGGGCTGGTCTTGCCGGCCAGCACGTTGGCCATCTGCAGCCGGATGGGCTCGAAGAGGGCGTTGCCCTGGGCGATCCACGGCCGCTCCACGGCCTTGTCGACCGCCGGCTTGAAGAACTTCACCATCTCGTTCTCCGCGACGGCCGGCACGTCGTAGACGGAGGTGCGGGTGGGGAGCAGGCTCAGCTTCTCGGTGGTCTCCCGCTGCACCTCGGCGGAGCTCATGTACTTCACGAAGGCGTAGGAGGCGTCGAGGTTCTTCGAGCCGGCGTACACCGACAGGTTCCACCCGCCCTGAGGTGATCCCTGACCGGCGCTGCCGGCCGGGACGGGAGCCACTCCCAGGTTGGCGGGATCCTTGAACCGGGCTCCCGCCTTGACGTCCTCGATGGCCCACGGACCGTTGAGCATCATGGCGACCTTGCCCGACTTGAAGGCGTTCTGCATGTTGTTCCAGCCGTCGGACGCGTCCGTGATGGCCGCTCCGCTGTCCACCAGCTCCTTGAGGACCCGGTACGCCTTCACACCGGGCCCGTCGTCGATGGTGACGGTCTTGTTCTTCTCGTCGACCAGGTCGCCGCCCTCGCCGTAGAGGTAGGGCAGGAACCAGTACGGGTCGTCGCCCCGCAGGTAGAGGCCGGTCGCGCCGGTCTTCTCCTTGATCCTGGCGGCGGCCGTCCTCAGCTCGGCGACGGAGGCGGGTGCCGGGACGCCGGCCTTCTTCAGCAGCTCCTTGTTGTAGAAGAGCGCCAGGGTGTCGATCACCTGCGGGACCGCGTAGGTCTTCCCCTCGTACTTCGTGCTGGCCGCGGCCTGCGGGAGGTAGTCCGACGCGTCGTCGAGGGCGGCCGTGCCGTCGAGCGGGGCGAGGTAGCCGATGCTGGCGAAGTCCGCGACCCAGGCCACCTCCGTGCGCATCACGTCCGGGGCACCGGAGTTGCCGCCCGCCGCGTTCTTGAACTTGGCGTTCGCCTCGCCGAACGGCACGTTGACGTACTTGACGTCGACCTTCGGGTGCGCCTTCTCGAAACGTTCCGCAAGGGCCTGGTACGTCGCCTTCTCCGCCTCGTTGGAGGTGTCCCAGAAAGTGACGGTTCCCGACAGTTCCCCGCTGCTCCCGCCGGCACCGTCCCGGCCGTCGTCGTCCCCGCCACATGCCGAAGCCGTCATGGCCAGAGCCGCGACCAGCGCGGTGGCCGCAATGCCACGCCGCATTGTGAACTCCCCTGTGATGTCCCGGAATCGGGCGGAAGCGCCGAGGGCCTCACGCCAACCGCTCCTGTGCGGCGCCGGGGTTGCCAGGAACGTAACAGGGACGAAAGGACACCGAAAGCCATTGCGGCAATTTACTGCAACGTTTTTCAGACAGGATGCGGACGGCGAACGGGCGCACGGCGCGGTCGCACCGCTTCCCCCTCTCAGTGGGCACAGCGGCGACCAGCGGGTAAAGTGCCCTGCCATGACCATGCGGCTCGCCGACATCGCAGCCCAGGCGGGCGTCAGCAAGGCCACGGTCAGCCGCGTGCTCAACGGCGCGCGCGGTGTGGCCACGGACACCCGCGACTCCGTGCTCGCCGCGCTCGACACGCTGGGGTACGAGCACCCGTCCCGGCAGCGGCGCGCGGAGCTGGTCGGCCTGATCACACCGGAGCTGGACAACCCCGTCTTCCCCGCGCTGGCCGAAGTGATGGGGCAGGCGCTCACGCGCCGGGGGTACACACCCGTCCTGGCCACGCAGACGCCGGGTGGTTCGACCGAGGACGAACTCACCGAGATGCTCGTGGGCCGCGGCGTGGCCGGCATCGTCTTCGTCTCCGGGCTGCACGCCGACACCACCGCGGACACCGGACGCTACGACCGGCTGCACCGGCAGCGGGTGCCCTTCGTGCTCGTCAACGGGTTCTCCCCCCGGATCGACGCGCCCTTCGTCTCCCCCGACGACCGGGCCGCCATGCGGCTGGCCGTGGCGCACCTGGCCGAGCTGGGGCACCGGCGCATCGGGCTCGCGCTCGGGCCGGAGCGTTTCGTGCCGGTGCAGCGCAAGATCGAGGGCTTCCGCGTCGGTATGCACGAGCACCTGGGGCTGTCCGAGCAGGAGACCGGGGAACTGGTCCAGCACTCGCTGTTCTCCCTGGAAGGGGGCCAGGCAGCGGCGTCCGCGCTGATCGACCGGGGGTGCACGGCCGTCGTGTGCGCCAGCGACATCATGGCCCTCGGCGCTGTCCGGGCCGCGCGCCAGAGGGGCCTCGCGGTCCCCGGCGACCTCTCGGTCGTCGGCTTCGACGACTCGCCGCTCATCGCCTTCACCGACCCTCCGCTGACCACGATCAGACAGCCCGTCAAGGCGATGGGGCAGATCGCCGTGGACGCGCTGCTGGAGGAGATGTCCGGAACGCCGCCGCGCACCGAGTTCGTCCTCATGCCGGAACTGGTGGTCCGGGGGTCCACCGCCGCCGCTCCGCGGGACGGCCGGCGCCCGCCGGACCGGCGCTGACCCGCCGGCCACCACCCGGACCCGGTACACCGGGGCGGCCGAGGTCCCGTGGTCCCGGTCCGGCGTCACGCGGACGCGAGCAGCGGACGCCACCAGTCCGCGTGGTGCTCGTACCACCGGGCGGTCTCGGCCAGGGCGGTCGCGAAGTCGGTGCGGGGCCGGTATCCGAGTTCGGCGGTGATCTTGCTGTGGTCGACCGCGTAGCGGCGGTCGTGCCCCTTGCGGTCCTCGACATGTTCGATCCGCTCCGGGCCCGCGCCGCACAGGGCGAGCAGCCGGTGGGTGAGCTCAAGGTTGGACAGCGAGGTGCCGCCCCCGATGTTGTAGACCTCCCCCGGCCGGCCCGACACGCGGACGAGTTCGACGGCCCGGACGTGGTCGTCGACGTACAGCCAGTCGCGCTCGTACCGTCCGTCGCCGTAGAGCGGAACGGTGCCGCCGGACAGCAGGCGGGCCAGGAAGCGCGGGATGAGCTTCTCCGGGTACTGGTGAGGCCCGAAGTTGTTCGAGCAACGGGTCACCCGGACGTCCAGTCCGTGCGTGCGGTGATGGGCCAGGGCGATCAGGTCCGAGGCCGCCTTCGACGCCGCGTACGGCGAGGTGGGCCGCAGGGGATCGCTCTCCTTGGCGGCCCCTTGGGGCAGGGAGCCGTACACCTCGTCGGTGGAGACGTGCACGAAGGTGCGCACGCCGTGGCGGACCGCGGCGTCGAGCAGCACCTGGGTGCCCAGCACATTGGTGCGGACGAAGGCGCCGCCGTCGGCGATGGAGCGGTCGACGTGCGACTCGGCGGCGAAGTGCACGATCTGGTCGTGCCGTCGGACCAGCGCGTCCACCAGGGACGCGTCGCACACGTCGCCCTGGACGAAGGTGAGGTCGGGGTGGTCGCGCACCGCGTGGAGGTGGGCGAGGCTGCCGGCGTACGTGAGCTTGTCGAGGACGGTCACCGCCGTGCCCCCGGGCCCCCGGGGCGACAGGAGGTGGCGGACGTAGGCGGAGCCGATGAAACCCGCTCCGCCGGTGACGAGGATCGCTGTGTTCATGGGGTGAGGTACACCTTGCTGTGGTCGCCGATCACCAGGCGGTGAGCTCGCGGAAGACGGGGGGCCGGGGCCACGACGGCGCCGCGGCCGATGAGGGACGCCTCGATGCGGGACGCCCCCTCGATCCGCGCGCCGCGCAGCAGGACGGAGTACTCGACGGCACTGTCCTCGACCCGGCAGTCCTCCCCGATGGAGGTGTACGGGCCGACGCTGGAGTTGCTGACGACGGCGCCCGCGCCGATGACCACCGGGCCGACGACGCGTGACCCGCGCACCACCGCGCCCTCGGCCACCCGGACCCGGCCGATCAGCGTGCTGTGCGCGTCGACCTTGCCCTCGATCCGGCCCTCCAGCCCGTCCAGGACGTGGCGGTTCACCTCCAGCATGTCCTCCGCGCTGCCGGTGTCGCGCCAGGGCCGGGTGGTGGTCTCGGCGCGCACCCGCAGCCCTTGGTCGACCATCCACTGCAGGGCGTGGGTGATCTCCAGCTCGCCGCGTGCCGAGGGGGCGATGGCGCGCACCGCCTCGTGCACGGCCGGGCTGAAGGCGTACACGCCGATGAGGGCGAGCGCGCTGCGCGGAGTGTCGGGCTTCTCCTCCAGGCGCAGCACGTTGCCTTCGGCGTCGACCTCCGCGACCCCGAAGGCGGACGGGTCCGCCACCGGGGTCAGCAGCAGCCGGGCCGCCGCGGCGTCGGCGGCGGCCAGGCGCACGAAGTCGGTGACCCCCTGCGGGAGGTAGTTGTCGCCCAGGTACAGCAGGAAGTCGTCGTCACCGAGGAAGTCGCGGGCGATGCGCACCGCGTGCGCGAGGCCGAGCGGGCGGGACTGCTGCACGTAGGTGATGCGTAATCCGAACTCCGTACCGTCACCGGTCAGTTCGCGGATCTCGCGGCCGTGCGACCCCACGACGACGCCGACTTCCCGGATGCCCGCCGCGGCGAGGGAGTCCAGCGCGTGGAAGAGCACGGGCCGGTTGGCGATGGGGAGCAACTGCTTGGCGCCGGTGTGCGTGAACGGCCTCAGTCTGCTGCCGGTTCCACCTGCCAGGACCAGGGCCTTCACCGCGGCCTCCGTGGAGGCGGACCGCTCAGGGGGCGTTTTCTCACAGGTCTCTCCTCGCATGAGAGGCGTGGTGTCGCCGTGGGCACATCGACTCAAGCAGACTGCCGCACCTCCCCGCAACAAGTTTCTGAAACGATCCGCAAAGCCTTGCAGCCATCCGCGTTCAAGTGTTTGACTCAAGGCGAACGGCCAACCGCGGTGTGTCACACCGCAGTTCGCCGGTGATCGCGTACAGCCGGTCCGACGAGCAAGGACAGCGATGACAGGTTTACGGCAGACCCAGCACCTGGCACGGGAGGCCCGGCATCTGGCGCCGGGCGCTTCCGAGGAAGCCGTTCACGGACGCCGGGTGTTCGCCGAGGGGCGCGGCCCCGTGCTGACCGACCTCGACGGCAACCAGTACCTCGACTTCGCCGCCGGCACCCTCACCCAGTCCCTGGGCCACGGGCACCCGGAGGTGGTCGAGGCGCTCACCGCCCAGGCCCGCCGTCTGTGGAACGTCCACGACAGTGCCACCGCGGACCGCGCCGACCTGCTGGACCTGCTCGCCAGGCTGCTGCCCGAGCGGCTCGACACCTACGCGTTCTTCTCCACCGGCGCGGAGGTGGTCGAGGCCGCGCTGCGGGTCGTCCAGGCGACCGCGCCGCCGGGACGCAACCGGATCGGCGCCCTGCGCCACGGCTTCCACGGCAAGACCATGGGGGCCAGGATGCTCGTGCACTGGGACATCGGCCACCAGGCGTTCAGCGGCAACAGCGTGCTGGGCTACAGCCCCTACTGCTACCGCTGCCCCCTGGAGCTGGAGTACCCGTCGTGCGACGTGCGCTGCGCGACGCTGGTGCGCCGGCACATCGCCGAGAAGCCCAACGTCTCCGCGCTGGTCTTCGAACCCGTCCTCGGCGCGGCGGGGGTCATCGTGCCGCCGCCGGGTTACTGGGAACGCATCGCGGACGCCTGCCGGGAGAGCGGCGTCCTGCTCGTCGCGGACGAGGTGCTCACCGGCGGCGGCCGCACCGGGGCCTTCCTCGCCAGTGACCTCTTCGGCGTCGAACCGGACCTCGCGATGCTGTCCAAGGGCACCGCGAGCGGGTTCCCCTTCGCCGTTCTGGCCGGCCGCGCGGAGCTGCTGCGCAGGCCGGAAGCGGCCACCTCGGGGGCGTACGCCTCGACGTACGCGAGCAACCCGCTGGGCATCGCCGCCGCCCGCGCCACGCTGGAGGTCGTCGAGCGCGACCGGCTGATCGACCGCGTACGCGTCCTCGGCGAGATCATGGAGGACCGGCTGCGCGTCCTGGAGTCCCGCTTCGACCGGCTGGGCCAGGTGCGCGGCCTGGGACTGCTGTGGGGCCTGGAGTTCGTCACCGATCCCGTCACCCGCACCCCCGCGCCGGAGACGGCCCGGGCCGTCTACACCACGGCCCTGGACGTGGGACTGCGCACCTCCCTCGGAGGCCACATGCTGCGCCTGGCCCCGCCGTTCACACTCGACGAGGCCCTGCTCGACGAGGGTCTGCGGCTGCTGGAGAAGGCCCTGGAACGGGTGATGACGTGATCGTGGCGGAGCACCTCGTCAAGGAGTTCCGGCTGGCCGAACGCAGACCCGGCCTGCTCGGCAGCCTCTCCACCCTCCTCACCCGCCGCCACCGCGTGGTCCGCGCGGTCGACGACGTCTCCTTCGAGATACCGGCCGGCACCAAGACGGCCTACATCGGTGCCAACGGGGCCGGCAAGTCGACCACGATCAAGATGCTGACCGGCATCATGACCCCCACCTCCGGCCGCTGCACGGTCGCCGGCCTGGAGCCGTACCGGCACCGGCAGCGCAACGCCCGCACCATCGGCGTCGTCTTCGGCCAGCGCAGCCAGCTCTGGTGGGACCTGTCGGTGCCGGACTCCTTCCGCATCCTGCGCCGCGTCTACGACATCCCCGGGCCGGTCTACCGGCGCAACCTCGACCTGTTCCGGGAGCTCCTCGACATCGACGCGCTGGGTTCGACCCCCGTACGGCAGTTGAGCCTCGGCCAGCGCATGCGCGCCGAGATCGCGGCGAGCCTGCTGCACGACCCCGCCGTCCTGTTCTGGGACGAGCCCACCATCGGCCTCGACATGGTGCTCAAGGACGCGGTGCGCCACCTGGTCAACCGCGCCCACCGGGAGCTGGGCACCACCGTGGTGCTCACCAGCCACGACATCGCCGACATCGGCGCCATCTGCGACCGGGCCCTGGTCGTCGACCACGGCCGGGTCGTCCACCAGGGGACCCTGAAGGACCTGCTGCGCACCGCCGACCACCGCTCGGTCGTCTTCGACCACCGGGACGGCACCGCCACCGGCACCGTCCGCGCCCGAGTCGAGGCCGGTCTGCCGGGCGTGCGCGTCACACCGGACGACGGCGGTCGGGTCCGCGTCGACTACCCGGCCGGCCGCTACACCTCCCGGCAGGTCCTCACCTTCCTCCTGGACCACTTCGACCTCGCCGACTGGTACGCCCCCGAACCCGGCCTGGAGGACGTGCTCCGCAAGATCTACGGCCGCGCACGCGTTCCCGGCGGCACACCCGACGGGGCCGGCCGTACACCTGACGGTGCCGCGTGACCGCCCGCCTGCGCCGCTACACGCCGTTCGCCACCAGCGGCCTGCAGTCCCTGCTGCAGTACCGCTCGATGTTCGTGATGACCGCGATGACCGCGGCCGCCGGCGCGGCGGTGACCGTCTTCCTGTGGCGCGCCGTGTACGCGGGCACACCCGGCCGCGGACCCGGCGGCTTCACCGTGGCGGACATCACCACCTACCTGCTGGTGGCCCAGATCCTGCAGGTGCTGCACACCAACCGGGTGGACGACGAGGTCGCGGCCGAGGTGTACCGGGGTGACGTCGCGGTCATGCTGGTGCGCCCCGTCAGCTACCCGGTGCTGCGGTTCTTCGCCTGCCTGCCCGTGGTGGGGGCCAACGCCGTCCTGGTCGGCCTGCCGGTCCTCGGCCTGTTCGCGCTGCTCGTCCCGCTCACCGCGCCCCGGCCGGCGGACCTGCTGCTGTTCGCCGTCTCCACCGCCCTGTCGGTGCTGCTGGCGTTCTGCGTGAATCTGCTGACCGGCATGACGGGTTTCCTCACCACCAACACCTGGGGCGTGCGGATGGTCAAGCAGAGCGTCGTCGCCTTCTTCGCCGGACAGCTCGTACCGCTCGCGCTGATGCCGGGCCCGCTGGCCGCGCTCGCGGAGGTCCTGCCCTTCCGCGGCATGGTCGACGGTCCGCTGACCCTGCTGCTCGGCCGCTACGACGGCTGGGCGGACGCCGCAGGGGTGCTCGTCCAGCAGGCGGCCTGGGCGGCCGGGCTGTCGCTGCTGTGCGCCGCGCTGTGGCGCGCCGCCCTGGGACAACTGGAGGTGCTCGGCGGATGACGCGCACCGTGACGCGGTACCTGCGGCTGGCCTGGTTCCTGGGCGGGGTGGGCCTGCACCGGCTGGCCGCGTACCGCATGGACTTCGTGCTCGGGGCGGGCGCCTTCCTGGTGCGGGTCGGCATCCAGACGGCGGTCGTCGGCCTCGTCTTCCGGCAGGTCCCCGCGGTGGGCGGCTGGTCGTACCACGAGGTGCTGTTCCTGCTGGGGTTCTCCCTGCTGCCGCGCGGGCTCGACCACCTCTTCACCGACCAGTTGTGGGAACTGGGCCGCAAACTGGTCCAGCGCGGAGAGTTCTACCGCTACCTCGTCCGGCCGGTCGACCCGCTGTTCTCCCTGCTGTCGGAGCGCTTCTTCCACCCCGACGGGCTCGGCGAACTCGTCGTCGGCGCGGTCCTGGTGGGATACGCGGGGAGCGAGCTGGGCCTGTCGCCGAGCCCCGTGCAGTGGGTGCTGGCGCCCGTGCTGGTGCTGTGCGGGGCGCTGCTGCACACCTCGGTGAAGCTGCTCTTCGCCTCCCTGTCCTTCTGGACGGTGACGAGCATGCCCGCGATGTACGCGGCCAACCAGGTGTCGGAGTTCTCCGCCTACCCCCTGGACATCTACCACCCCTCGCTGAAGGCCCTGCTCACCTGGGTCCTGCCCTTCGCCTTCACCGCTTACGTGCCCTGCGTCTACCTGCTGAGCGGCGGGACCGGCCTGCTCGGCTGGCTGCCCGTGGTGACCGCCGGCGCCCTGGCCCTCGCGCTGACCGTCTGGCGCCGCGGCGTCAACCGCTACGAAATGACCGGGAGTTGAGCCTGCCATGATCAGAAACGACGATCTGGGCCCCTTACTGCGCACCGCCCCGTGGATGCCCGAGGACGGCCGGCGGGCCGAACGCTTCGAGTGCGTCGACCACGCGGACCTCGGCGCCACCGCCCGCCTGCTGGTGGTGGCCGCCGTCGGCGGGCCGGTGTCGGGACGGCGCTACTTCATGCCGGTGCGGCCCGCGCCCACGGGGTACGGCGCCGAAGAGGCGCACGGCGGCGTCGAGTTCGACTCGGCCGTGCTGGACGCGGTCCGCGCCGGACGCCGGCTGCCCACCGCCCGCGGCGGCCGGGTGCTCTTCCGCGGCGCGGGACTCCCCGCGCGCTCGGTACGCCGGCTGCCGTTCGAGCGGGGCTGGTCCTCCAACGTGCTGTCCCTGGTGGAGCACGGCGGGACCGCCTACGTGCACAAGACCTACCGGAGGCTGGACGAGACCGTCCGGGAGCCGGAACTCCTGCGGCTGATGACCGGGACCGGCCGCACCCCCGACTGGGCGGGTGACTACGCCTACGTCGACCCGGCGGACGGCACCCACCGCCCGCTGGGCGTGTTCTACCGGTACGCCCCCGGAGACGGGATCGACCTGCCGCTGAGACGGAGTCTGCGGTCCCTGTGGCCGAAGGTGACCGGCGGACGGGCCCCCGGCTCGCTCGACGACGTCGTGCGGGCGCACCTGCGCCCGCTCGCGGACCACCTGCGCGACGCCGGGCGCTTCCTGGCCGGCTTCCACCGCGACCTGGCCGGCCGGCTCGGCGGGGGTCCCGTGCCGCCGTACCCGGTACGGGAGATGCTGGCCCGGGCCACCGCCCGCACGGACGCACTGGCCGCGGCGGACATCGACCTGCCCGAGGCCCCGCGCACCGCCGCCTTCACGGCCCTGCGGCAGGAGGCCGCCGCGCTGCGCGGCGCCTTCGACGCCGCTCCGGCGGGGTTTCCCTCCGGACCGTGCCACGGCGACCTGCACCTGTCCCACCTGCTGTGCCGGCCGCGTGACGACGGAGGCTGGTCGATGAACGTCATCGACATGTCCACCCCCGCCCTCGGTCCCGGCGAGCCGGGCTGGGCCGCGCAGTCGCCGGTCCAGGACCTGATCGCCGTCGAGCGCGCCCTGGAGTACTTCACCGCCGACGAGGCGGCCTTCGAGAGCGCACGGCGCCTCGGCGTCGACTCCATGGAGACGATGCGGGACGCGCTGGACGGCGCCCGGGACCGGCCGCCCGGACAGCGCTCCGTACCGCACCTGGTCTTCCACGCCGCCGACGTCTGGCGGGCGCACGTGCTGCGGCTGCTCCTGGGACGCACGGTGGCCGACCCCCTGCGCCGGCTGCTCTACCTGGACCGGCTGCTGCACGAACTCGCCTACAACACCGACCACGCCCGCCCCTACCACGCCGCGATCGACCTGCGCCACGCCCTCGCGCTCGGCGCCCGCACCCCGGCCCCGACCCTCCCGGCAAGGACGTGAACGTGACCGAGCCCCCGATGCACATCATCGAGACCTACTTCGAATGCTGCGGCTTCGACCACACCTTCCTGCAGGGCGGCACCTCGGTGTACCTGTGGAACCTCTCCCGGGAGTTCGCCGCCCGCGGGCACCGGGTCTCCCTCGTCACTCCCGCGCACGGCAGACTCGACGACCTGCGCGGCCGGTACCAGGTGGAGGACCTCGGCTACTCGGACGAGTACGTGCTCCCGCTGGTCCTCGACCCGGAGGTGTGGCACGGCTTCCCCGCCGAGACCGGACTGCCCGTGCGCACCACCGCGCACCGCATCCGCCTCGACGGCGTGGACCTGTACTTCCTGTCCAACGAGCACCTCGACCGGCTCCCGGACACCTTCTACCCGCCGTACTCCACCAAGGGCCGCGACCTGGTCTTCTTCAAGCCGCTGGTCTTCCAGGCGGACAGCGTGCGCTTCCTGCGCCACTGGTTCGGCGGGGAGCGGGCGATCGTCCACGCCCACGAGCCCTTCTACCACTACCTGCTGCCGGCCGCGCTGCGCGACGACCCGACGAAGCACGTCGTCAGCACGGTGCAGAGCAACATGCCGATCACCAAGCAGGTCTACGCGCCCGAGGTCCGGCGCCTGCTCGAACTCCTGGGCGCACCGGACGGCCTGCCGCGGGAGCAGCCGCCGGCCGGGCCGGACCTCGAAGCGGTGCGCCAGTACCAGCAACTGACCCATCTGCACTACGAGTACCCGCCGGACCACGTGGCCGTCTACCGGCTGGTCCTGGAGAACGCCGACCTGATCGACTTCCTCTCCCCCGGCCAGCTCGACTTCTACGCCTCCTTCCGGGACACGCCCTTCGAGGCGCTCTTCGCGCACCTGCCCCTGGCGCGGGCCGTGAAGGAGAACGCGCACAAGATGTTCGTCGGCGGCTGCGCCATATCCGACCAGTGGCTCGCCTGGGACCCGGGCGAGGTGGACCGGACGGCGGTGCTCGACGGGCTGGGACTGGATCCCGCGCTGCCGACGTTCTTCCACAACGCCCGCTACGCCCTGCACCACAAGGGCCAACTGGAGCTGATGCGCGCCGTCGACCGGGTGCTGGGCGAGGGCCTGGCCGCGAACTTCGTCGTGCGCTGCATCTCCGGCGCCCCGCTCGACGACCCCTTCTTCCGCGAGGTCGCCGAGCGGCACCGGGGGCGGCTGCACCTGGAGTCGGAGCGGGTGGACGAGCGGCGGGTGTTCGAGTACGCGTCGGCCGCCGACTTCTGCCTGTTCCCCTCCAAGTTCGAGATGGACACCTTCCTCATCGCCCAGGGCGAGGCGATGGTGTGCGGGGCGGTGCCCATCGCCACGGCGCAGGAAGGCATGGCGCACTTCCGGCACGCCCGGCCCGAGCCGGAGACCACCGGCCTGGCCGTCAACCGCTCCTTCGCCGAGGACGACCCGCTGCTCACCGCCGCGCTCACCGCGCGTATCCGGGAGGCGGTGGCGCTGTGGTCCGACGACCCGGCCCGCTACCGTGAGCTGTCCCGGCGCGCGGCGGCGGTCGCCCGGCAGTTCACCTGGGAACACTGCGCGGACCTGCATCTCGCCGCGTTCGGCCGCCTGTGGCGGGGCGAGCCGGCCGAGCTGCCCGCCGAACGCGCCCTGCGGCTCGGCTGGTTCGACCTGCTGAAGGACGAGGAGATCACCGAGGAGGCGGCCCTCGCCCACGGCGACCCGGCGGCGTACGCGCGCCGCGCCCCCGTCGACGCCCCGGTCGCCCGCCGGTTCTTCCACGCGGCCTGGGAGCGGGCCGACTTCCGTACCTGCGAACGGATCGTGGATGGCCACCCGGCCGCGGTGACCGCCGAGGAGGTGCGCGCCCTGCGGGAGCGGTGCTCGGTCGGCGGCGACGGCGGACTGGTGTACCGGCTGCCGCACGCCGAGCGGGTGGAGCTGGTGGTCCCGGCCCCGCGCGGCCCGGCGGTCCGGGCGCTGCCCGGGGTGCGGGAGCTGCGCCGCACCGCGCCCGGCGTGTTCGAGGGACCGCCGCCGCGGCCGGGGGCGCGACTGCTGCTGACGCTGTCCTCCGGGCGGGTCACCTGGGACGAGGCCCGTCATGGCTGAGCGGGCAGGGGTACGCGCGGTGCTGCTGGCGGGCGGCGAGGGACGGCGCATGGGGCCGCTGGGCGAAGGGCGCCTGAAGCCGCTCGTCCCGTACGGAGGCGCCTGCCGCCTGATCGACTTCAGCCTCGCCAACGCGCGCGACTCGGGACTGGGGGAAGTGCTGCTGCTGTCCCAGTACGAGGAACGCCGGCTGATGGACGACCTGCACCGGGTGTGGAACCGCGACCCGGGCTTCCGGGTGCACTTCGGGCCGTACGACGACGCCTACCGGGCCGCGGGCGCCGGGCTCCCCCGTGAGCTGCCCGCCCGTACCTGGCCGGCCGAGCGCGGTACCGCGGACGCCCTGATCCGCAAGGCCGGGCACGTCTTCGGCGGTGACCGCGAGCAGGTCCTGGTGCTGCACGCGGACCACGTCTACCGCTTCGACTACCGGCCGCTGATCGCGGAGCACCGGGCCTCCGGCGCCGCCCTGACCGTCGCCTACCAGCGGATCGAGCGGCGCTGGGTCCACCTGTTCGGGATGGTCCGCTTCGACCGGGCGGGCCGGCTCACCGAGTTCGTGGAGAAGCCGTCCGTACCGACCAGCGACCTGGTGTTCGCCGCGTTCTGCGTCTTCGACGCCGCGGTGCTGCACCGCTACCTGGAGAAGCTGGACGGCACCGACTGGCAGCACGACATCAGCCGGGACGTCATCCCCGCGATGCTCGCGGGCGGCGAGGACATCCGCGGCCACGAGGTGGCCGGCCACTGGGAGGACATCGGCACCGTCGAGCGCTACCACCGGGCGCACCTGATGCTCGCGGCCGGCGGCCCGCGGGCCCCGCTCCCGGTCGAACGGATGCCCAGGACCGTCCGGCCCGGGGTGGACCGGGGCTGGGTGGCCGACTCCCCGGGCGTGGTCGCCTCGTTGGTCCCGGCGGACCTCGTCAACAACGGCCGGGTGGAGCACAGCGTGCTCTTCCCCGGAGTCACCGTCGGGGCGGGCGCCCGGGTCCGGCGCAGCGTACTGCTGCCCGGTGCCGCGGTCGGCCCCGGTCAGGACATCGACTCGGCGGTGGTCCTGGAGAACGGACAGGTGCAGCGGGTCGAGGACCCCGCGGCCGTCGCGGAAGGAGCCCGTACATGAACCAGTCCCCTTACGACGTCCTGGTGGTCGGCGGAGCCGGCGTGGACACCGTCGTCCCGGTCGAGAAACTGGAGGTCCCCCCGGGCGACTCGCTGCACGTGCCCCCGGTGTACGACTACGTGGCGCACACCGGCAACGGCGTGGCGCTCGGCTGGCACGCCCTGGGCCTCACCACCAAGTTCATCGACTTCCTCGGCGACGATCCCCAGGGTCACGCGGTGCTCGCCGCGTACGCCGGACACGGTCTGGACTTCAGCCACGTGGTGTCCCCGCACGGCACCCCGCGCGGCGTCAACCTGGTCGACGCGCAGGGCCGCCGCTTCTCCTTCTACGACTCCCGGCACCCCGCGGACCTGCGGCTGCCGCGCGCCTTCTACCTGCCCCACCTGGAGCGGGCGCGCCATGTCCACCTCTCCATCGTGGGGCACAACCGCGATCTGTACGAGGACGTCCACCGGCTCGGGGTGACCAGCTCCACCGACCTGCACGACTGGGACGGTGCCGATCCCCACCACCGCACCTACGCCCTCGCCTCCGACTACGTCTTCATGAGCGCCGCGGCCGTCCACGACCGGCTCCCGGAGGTCCTGCACGGCATCCTCGACGAGGGCCGGGCCCGTTTCGTCGTGGCCACCGACGGTGCGGACGGCTGCCACGTGCTCGTGCGGGGCGAGGCCGGGGTGCGCCACTTCCCGGCCGTGCGGCCGGAGCGGCCCGTCGTCGATTCCAACGGGGCCGGCGACGCCTTCGTCACCGCGTTCCTCCACGCCTACTTCGAGGGGCGGCCGGTGGAGGAGTGCGTCCTGGCCGGATCGGTGTCCGGGGCCTTCGCCTGCGGTGCCGCCGGCACCCACACCGAGTTCATCGACCTGCCCGGTCTGCGCGCGGCCTGCGCCCGCGCGCGGGCCGCGGCGGAGTGAAGGAGCCCCGCGCGTGCACATCGTCACCTTCTCCTTCGAGTGCGGCGGCTTCGACAACCGGCTGATGCGCGGCGGGCTGTCCCCGCTCGTGTGGAACCTGTCCCGTGAGTACGCCGCACGCGGCCACCGCGTCTCGCTGGTCACACCCGCGCACGGTCACCTCCGGGCCCTGCGGGAGCGGTTCGACGTCCGGGAACTCGACTACCGCGACGAGCACACGGTGCCGCTGGTGCTCGACCCCAAGGTGTGGCCCGGCCGGCCCGCCGAGACCGGTCTCGCCCTCGACACCCGCGCCCACCTGCTGCGCCAGGACGGCGTGGACGTCTATCTGCTGTCCGACGCCTTCCTGGACCTGCTGCCGGACCGGCTCTACCCGCCCCCGGCCCTGGAGGGACGGGACCTGGCGTACCTGAAGCCGCTGGTCTTCCAGGTCGGCGGCCTGCGCTTCGTCCAGCGCCACCTGGCGGACGGTCCGGTGGTCGTGCACGGCTTCGAGCCCTACTACCACTACCTGCTGCCCGCGGTCCTCGCCGACGACGACCGGTACCGGACGGTGAGCACGATCGCCGCGAACGCCCCCGTCACGCAGAAGGTGTACCGGCCGCAGGTGGAACGGCTGCTGGAGCTGTTCGGGGTCCGCGGACCGGACCTCGACGCCCTGGACGGGCCACCGCCCGCCGAGGACTCCCCCCTGGCCACCATGGCCCGGGCGCTGGCCGGCACCCGTATGCACGTCGAGTACGGGCCGGACCACGTGGGTGTGTTCCCGCTGATCGCCGACCGCGCGGATCTGATCGACTTCGTCTCCTCCGGCCAGCGCGACCACTACGTCACCTGGCAGGACACGCCGTTCGAAGCCCTGTTCCAGTCGCTGCCCGTGGCGCGGCGGCTGCGCGAACGCCCGGACCGGCTGCTGGCCGGCGGCTGCGGCATCGCGGACAGTTGGCTGGCGCGCGACCCGGAGGCCGTGGACCGGGCCGCGGTGCGCCGGTCGCTCGGTCTGACGGGCACCGGCCCGGTCTTCTACCACGCCGCCCGCTACGCGGTGCACCACAAGGGCCAACTGGAGCTGATGCGGGCCGTGGAGGAGGTGCTGGCCGGGGATCCGGAGGTGGGTTTCGTGATCCGCTGCTCGACCGGGGGCGGCGGTGACGCGCCGGCGACGGTGGCGAACGCCGCGTTCCAGCGGCTCGCCGACCGCTTTCCGGGACAACTGCGTCTGGAGTGGCGGCTGGCCGACGAGGACACGTTGTTCGAGCAGGCGGCGAGCGCCGACTTCTGCGTGTATCCGTCCAAGTTCGAGCTGGACGGTTTCCTCATCGCCCAGGCCGAGGCGATGGCCTGCGGGGCGGTGCCGATCGCCACCGCCCAGCGGGTGACCTCCCACTTCGGGCACGGGCGGCCCCTCGACGACCCGGACGCGACGGGCTTGGCCGTGCCCGGTTCCTTCCGCGACGACGACCCGGGGCTGGCCCGGGCCCTCGCCGGGCGAATACGCGAGGCCGTGACGCTCTTCCGCACGGCACCCGGCACCTACGCCCGGCTCTCGGGCAACGCCCGGCGCCTGGGCCGCTCGTTCACCTGGGCCCGCAGCGCGGATCTGCGTCTGGCCGCCTACGAACGTCTGCTGCGCGGCGAGCGCGCGCAGCCGCCGGCCGGCGAACTGATCGAGCGGGGCTGGCTGGAGGCGCTGCCGCCCGCCGCCCGCACCGAGCACCGTGAGCTGATCGCGCGGGCGGCGACGGAACGCGGTGACGCCACCGCCCTCGCCCGCGTGCTCGGGTGCGGCGTCGACGAACTCGCGGCGGACGACTGGGAACGACTGTTCACCTCGGCCCACCACCGGGGGGACTTCACCCGCTGTGCCGAACTGGCCCGGCGGGCGGGCCGACCGGACCTGTGGGCCCGGCAGGCGGACCGCTTCCGGCTCACCGCCGCCGCGGACGGCACCTGGCACGTGCGGTACGCGCACGCCGAAGCGGAACGGGTCGAGCTGGTGGTCGAGGCATCCGCGACGACGGACACGGCCCCCGGCCGGGCCCCGGCGGCCGCCTCCCCCACCGCACCCGCCGCCCAGGCCCCGAGCCCGGCCACCGTGCTCGCGGCACCCGGGGCCCCGGCCACCGCGTCCGTAGCACCCGAGGTCACGGCGACCGCGTCCGCGGCACCCGGGGTCACGGCTGCCGCGGACGGTGAAGCGCGGGAAGCCGGCGCTCCGCGCCCCCCGCTGGAGTCGGTCACCGAGGTCCTCGCCTCCGACGAGCCCGCTCCCGCCTCCGGCGGTGCCGTGCTGCGGCCGCTCGCCGCCGGCGGCGACGGCGTGTTCACGGGGACCCTGGACGGACCGCCGGTGGGAGGTCACGCCGTCGCCATGGTGACCCTGCGCTCCGGCCGGGTGGTCTGGGACACCGTGCCGACCCGCGCACCCGCGTTCCGGCTCGTGGCGACCGATCTCGACGGCACGCTGCTGCGCAGCGACCTGACCGTGTCGGCGCGCACCCGCCGGGCGCTGGACCGGGTCGCCGCCTCCGGCGCCCACCACCTGGTGGTCACCGGACGCCCCGCGGTGGCCTGCCGGCAGCTCCTGGACGCCCTCGGCTACCGGGGGCTGGCCGTCTGCGGCCAGGGCGCGCAACTGTACGACGCCGGTGCGGACCGCCTGCTGTCCTCGGTGTCCCTGGACCGCGATCTCGCCCGCGGCGTCGTCGCGAAGGTCGAAGCCGAACTGGGCCCGGTCGAGCTGGGCGTCGTCACCTCGCCGCCGGAGAGCCGGTTCAAGGTGACCCCCGGCTTCGGGGAACGGGTCCGCCACGGCTGGGACGTGACCACCGACCCGGGCCGGCTGTGGGGGGCGCCCATCGACAAGCTGATCCTGCACCACCGGCACGTCGACGAGGACCGGCTGGCCGCCGTCGCGCAACGGCTGACGGACGGTGAGGTGAGCGTCGTGCACTCGGTCAAGGGCATGGTGGAGGTCCTGCCCGCGGGCACCGACAAGGGCGCCGGTGTGGCCCGGGCCGCCGAACTGCTGGGCTTGACCGGCGCCGACACCGTCGCCTTCGGCGACATGCCCAACGACATCCCGCTGCTGGCCTGGGCCGCGCACGGCGTGGCGGTCGCCAATGCCCACCCCGATCTGCGGGCCATGGCCGACGAGGTCGCCCCGGGCAACGACGAGGACGGGGTCGCCGCCGTCCTCGAACGCCTCTTCGCGCCGGAAGGGGGCCGTCCGTGACCCGCCCCACCGCGCCCGGCCCGGCCCTGCGGGACCTGGCCCGCGCACACGGCGTGAGCACCGCGTACGTCACCGACCGCGGTGAGCGCGTCACCGTCGCCGCGGACACCCTGGTCGCGGTCCTGGCCGCGTGCGGCGTGGACGCCAGCACTCCGGACGCCGCCCGGCGGGCCCTGGCCGCCCGGCGCGCGGCGGACGCGGAGAGGCTGCTTCCGCCCTGCCTGGTGGTCCGGGCCGGATCCGCCGCGGGGCCGCAACTGCCGCGCGGCGCCGAGGCCCGCGTCACCCTGGAGGACGGCGGCGAGGCAGCTCCCGGGGACCCGCTGCCGCCGGGCGCGCACGTCCTGCACGCCGTGGCGGGCCGGCGGCGGGCGTCCGCTCCGCTGCTGTCGGTGCCCGAGCGCATCCCCGTGCCCGAGCGGCGCGGCTGGGGCTTCCTGGTCCAGCTCTACTCGGTGCTCTCCCGCAGGTCCTGGGGCATGGGCGACCTGGCCGACCTCGCCGAGCTGGCCTCCTGGTCCGGCCGCGCGCTGGGCGCCGGCTTCGTCCAGTTGGGGCCGCTGCACGCGGTGGAGCCGGGCCCGCTGCCCGATCCGTCGCCGTACCGGCCGAGTTCACGGCGGTTCGCGGACCCGATGCACGTCCGGGTGGAGGAGGTGCCGGAGTACCGGTACCTGGACCGGGAGGCCCGCCGCGCGGTGGACTCCTGCGCCGCCCGGGCACGGGCCCTCAACGAGCGCGTGCTCAGCGGGGGGACGCTGATCGACCGGGAGGCGGTGCGCGCCCTCAAGTTCGAGGCACTGCGCCATGTGTACCGGGTGCCGGCCCCGCCCGGCCGCCGTGCGGCCTTGGAGGCGTTCACCGCCCGCGAGGGCGGGGACCTGACGGACTTCGCCACCTGGTCCGCGCTGGCCGAGGTGCACGGCGGCGCCTGGCGGTCCTGGCCCGAGGGGTTGCGCGACCCGCGGTCGCCGCGGGTGGCCGAGGCGCGCGCGGAACTGGCGGAAGCCGTCGCGTTCCACCGCTGGCTGGCGTGGATCACCGACGAGCAGCTCGCCACCGCGCAGCGCGCGGCGAAGGACGCGGGCATGGACATCGGCCTGGTGCACGACCTGGCGGTGGGCGTCGCCCCCGAGGGGGCCGACGCCTGGGCGCTGCAGCACTGCCTGGCCGGCGGGATGAGCGTCGGGGCCCCGCCGGACGACTTCAATCCGCTCGGTCAGGACTGGGGCCAGCCGCCCTGGCGGCCGGAGGCGCTGGCCGCCGAAGGGTACCGGCCGCTGGCCGAGCTGCTGCGCGCCGGGATGCGGCACGCGGGGGCCCTGCGGGTCGACCACGTCATGGGGCTGTTCCGGTTGTGGTGGGTGCCCGAGGGCCGGCCCCCGTCCGAGGGGACCTATGTCCGCTACGACGCCGAGGCCATGCTCGGCGTACTGCTCCTGGAGGCCCACCGGGCCGGGGTGGCGGTGATCGGCGAGGACCTCGGCACGGTGGAGCGCGGTGTCCGCGAGGAACTGGCCGCGCGCGGCGTGCTCGGCACGTCGGTACAGCGCTTCGAATACCTGGGCGGTTCCGAGGGACGGCACGGTCCGCTGCCGCCGCGGCAGTGGCGCAGGAACTGCCTGGCCACGCTGACCACCCACGACCTGCCGACGACCACCGCATGGCTGAGCGGCGAACACGTCGACCTGCGGGCCCGGCTGGGGCTGCTGACCCACCCGGAACCGGAGGAGAAGGCGCGGGCGGCGGCCGAGCGGGACGGCTGGCTGGCGGAGCTGCGCCGGCAGGGCCTGCTGCCCGACGCCGACGGCGAGCTGGTCGCCCTGCACCGTTTCCTGACCCGCACCCCGTCCACCCTGCTCGGGGTCTGGCTGCCGGACGCCACCGGCGACCGCAGGCCCCAGAACCTGCCCGGTACCGCTGACCTGCACCCCAACTGGAGGCTGCCGGTGGCGGACGGGCAGGGCCGGCCGGTGCCCCTGGAGGACCTGCCCGGCCATCCCGGTGTACAGGCCGTCGCCCGCGTGTTCGCCGACGGTGAACCGCACGGAACGAAGACCGAGGAGAGAGATGTCAGGCCAGGCCCTTGATCGGTACGAGGGGGTCCGCGAGGACTCCGGAGGCTTCGACCTGCTGGCGCCGGACGGCACGCGCTACCGTGTGGACGTCACCGGCGGGGTGTTCGACCCCCGCAACCCGCTCCTCGCGGGCTATGTGGCGGGACGGCGCGTGGTGGCCTTCGTCGGACCCACGGTGGACCGTCTCTACGGGGACCGGCTGCGCGCCTACCTCGACGCCCGGCTGGAGCCGGGCAGTTGGAGCGTGCACACCATCGGCAGCGGTGAACGGAACAAGACCCTCACGTCGGTGGAGCGGGTGTGCGCCGTCGCCAAGGCGTCCGGCCTGGACCGGCACGGGGTGATGCTCGCCGTGGGCGGCGGGATCGTCGCGGACGTCGTGGGCTTCGCGGCCTCGATGTACGCCCGCGGCATCCGCTACATCAAGGTCAACACCACCCTGGTGGGACAGGTGGACGTGGGCGTCGGCGTGAAGACCGGCGTCAACGCCCTGGACTCCAAGAACATGTTCGGCGCCTACCACCCCGCGCACGCCTCGCTCAACGACCCGGCCCTGCTGGCCACGCTGCCGGCCCGGGAGATCCGCTGCGGCCTCGCGGAGATCGTGAAGATGGCCGTGATCCTCGACTCCGACCTCTTCCGGGCGCTGGAGGAGCACCCGGACGCCTTCCTGCGTTCCTCCGACGGCGCGCTGGAGACGTACGTGCTGCGCACGTCGATGCGGCTGATGATGGAGGAGCTCTGCCCCAATCTCCGCGAGCACGACCTCGCCCGGCTCGTCGACTTCGGGCACACCTTCAGCCCGGTGATCGAGACGGCCGGCGGCCACCGCCTGGAACACGGCGAGGCGGTCGCCGTCGACATGGCCCTGTCGGCACACGTGGCCCGGCTGCTGGGGCTCGTCGACGCGGAGAGCTGCGCGCGCGTGGTGACGCTGCTGCGCCGCATCGGCCTCCCCGTCTTCGACCCGGCCACCTGCACGCCGGAGCTGATGACGCGGGCCCTGCACGCCTCCTGGCAGCGACGGGGACGCAAGCTGCACCTCGTCGTGCCGACCGGCATCGGCAAGGCGGACTTCGTGGAGCGGCTGGAGGACCTGCCCGCCGACGTGCTGCGGGCCGCCCTGGACGCGCTGGCGCGCGACGGGGGCGCTCGGTGACCACCCGGGACGTGGTGAACCTCGGCACGCTCCTGCGCGGCAAGGAGCACGACCACGGCGGGCTGGGCACGATCCTCGCGCACCGCCTGTTCGCCCGCGCCGAGGGCGGCGCGGGCGCGGAGTTCATCGACCTCGCCGTGCTGCCGCCCGGCACGTCCATAGGGCGCCACCGGCACGCCCTGGACCGTGAGACGTACGTCGTGCTCAGCGGCAGCGGGCTGATGTACCGGGACGGAGCCACGTTCCGCGTCGGCGCCGGGGACGTCGTCGTCAACCGCCCGTACGGCGAGCACGGCCTCGTCAACGACTCGGCCGCCGAGCTGTGGCTTCTGGTCTTCGAGGAGGAGCTCCGTGACCATCCCGCAGTCTGACCGTCTCTCCGCCGGTCCGGCGCACCGCGCGGACCCCTGGCGGCCCCAGAACCTCTTCACCGTCCTCGACGTGGGAGGCACGACGCTGCGGACCGGGAGCTACGACCCGGCGACGGCGGCCGTCTCCCGCGTGCGCCGGGTGCCGGTCGAGGGCATGGCCCGTCATCCGGGGGACCCGGTGGCCGGTCTGCAGCGCCGCGTCGTGGACCAGATCGTCCACGAGGTCGGCCGGCACACCGCGGGGACGGCGCCGCGCGCCGTCGGCGTGGCCTTCGCCGGGCCGATCTCCGCCGGCGGCCTGGTGCTGGCCGCTCCCACGGTGTGGGGTCGGCGCGGTGACCCGCTGCCGCTGGGGCAGCTCCTGACGGAGCGGACCGGCGTACCGGTCGTGGTGGTCAACGACCTGACCGCCGCGGCCTGGCGCTACGCGGCGACCGAGACCGAGCCGTTCTGTCTGATCACCGTCAGTTCCGGCATCGGCAACAAGGTCTTCCGGGGCGGGGAGGTGCTGCTGGACGCGGACGGGCACGGGGGCGAACTCGGGCACTGGGTGTGCGATCCGTCCCCGGGGGCGCCGCTGTGCGACTGCGGTGCGCGCGGCCATCTCGGTGCGATCGCCTCCGGGCGGGGGGTGCTCGCCGCGGTCCGCCGTGCGGCGGACGCCGACCCCGCCGGTTTCGCCCGGTCCCGGTTGGCCGCGCGCTGCGGCGGCCGTGTGCCCGGCATCGACAACCCGGCCGTCGCGGCCGCGGCGCGGGAGGGCGACGAGTTCACCACGCGGGTGCTGCGCGGCACCCTCACGCATCTCGCGCAGGCGATCGGGGCCGTCTTCACCTCCGTCGGGGTGTGCCGGTACATCGTGATGGGCGGCTTCGCCCTGGCGGTCGGCGAACGCTACCGGGAGCTGCTGGTGGGCGAGTTGGTGAGACTGGGGTGTTTCGGTCTGGACGCGGACGCCGTCGACGCCATGGTGTCGCTCGGCGAACCGGACGACGACCACGGACTGATCGGTGCCGGCAGACTGCTGGCCGACCGGATGTCCCGGCCGTCCCCGGCGGGTGCCCGGTGAGCGCCGGGGGCACCCTCGTCGTCGGCAGCGGCTTCGTCGGCACGGGCATCGCGCGACGGCTGGCGGCGGCCGGTGAGCCGGTCACCGTCACCTCGCGGCACCGCCCGGAGCACCTTCCGGACCTCCCGGGGTTCGGGTGGCACGCCCTGGACGCCACCGATGCGGCGGCCTGCGGCCGGCTCGTGGCCCGACTGGACCCGCGGCGCATCGTCCTCGTGCACGGCCCGTCCGACGTCACATGGTGCGAGGAGCACCCGGACCTGGCCCTCGCGGCGCACACCGCCGCGGCCGCCCACTTCGCCGCGCCGGCCCGGGACGCGAGGCTGCTGATGATCTCCACCGACAACGTCTTCGACGGGTCCCGGCCCGACAACCCCGAGGACGCCCCGGTCTCCCCGGCCAACGCCTACGGCCGCGCGAAACTGCGGGCGGAACGGACCCTGCTCGACGCGGCGGCGGACGCGGTGGTGCTGCGGGTCAGCCTGGTCTACGGGCACGAGCCCGCGGACGCCGGCAAATGGCTCAACTTCTTCGCCGCGTGCGCGCACCGGCTGCGGCGCGGCGAGCAGGTCAGGGTGCCGCGGGACCAGTGGACGACCCCGGTGCTGGTGGACGACGTAGCGGAGGTGACGGCGGCCCTGCTGGACGCCGGCGCGGCCCTGCCGCCGGTCCTCCATCTGGGCGGGCCGGACCGTGTGAGCCGTGCCGCCTGGGCCTCGGTCGTCGCCGAGACGCTGGGGGCGCCCGGGCACCTGGTCGTGCCGGTGCCGCGGGCGGCCACCCGGTACGCCTCCCGGCCGGAGAACGCGTGCCTGACCGGCTCCCGTCTCGCCCGGTTGCCGGCCACCGGGACGATCACCGTCCGGGGCGTGCGGGAGGGCGCCCGGTACCTGGCCCCGGCGTTCACGGCGGCACGCTGAACACCCCGCCCGGCGCAGGGTTCGCAGACGACCGTGAACGAGGTCGTCACCATCGGCACCGCCATGGCCGGCGGCACGGCCGCGTGGGTGGTCCGGCCGTGCGCCGTGCCGTCGGCGGGTGCCTTCCCGCCGCGGTGCGGCGCCCCGGTCACTCCTCGATCCACTCGGGCGTCGCCTTGCGGCCGGACGGGACGGCCATTCCCGGCTCCCACTTTCCCTTCCAGCCGTACGGGATCTCCATGATCTTGAATCCGCCACAGCGCATCTCCTCGCCGATGGCCTCGACCTCCCTGAGCAGCGCGTCACCCCTGAGGTGGCTCAGCCGGAAGGTGAGCGTGTAGGCGTACTCCTTGGTCCTGCCGGCGTGGATGTACGAGTTGTGCAGGAGGGTCAGCTCGGGGTTGGCGGTGGACCTCGACCCGGCGAGGAAGACGCCGTTGCCCGCTTCGTCGATGCCGCAGCCCGCCTCCGCCAGCCGGTTGCGCAGCCAGTCGAGACCGGGGCTGAAGTCCTTCTCGGGCACGATGTGGTGGGCGTGGTAGCCCTCCGGCGGCTCCGCCCCGTCGCGCGCGACCAGCGACCTGCGCAGGGCGCGGCTGCCGGGCGTCTCCACCACGTCCCGCAGCGGCTTCTCCAGTCCGCCGGGCCCGTACTTGGTGCGGGGCGGCTCCTTGTCGCGGACGGACAGATCGGCGAGGTCCTCCTCGGACACGATCTGCGGCATGGCCGCGTCCTCGACCGGCAGCTCCTTCTCGGCGATCGCCGCCCCGAGCCTGCCCCGCGGCATGTGCTCCAGGATGCGCGCGACCCACTTCTTGCTCAGGTAGACCTTGCGCAGCGCCAGTTGGCGGCCGAGGGCCCGGACCTCCTCGGGGGCGTACTTCTCCAGCAACTGCTCGACCCGGCGGGCGACTTCGGCCGACAGCCGCTTCCGCGGCCCCTTGAAGAGGAGCACGTCCTCCTTGGTGAAACCGCGGTCCGCGAGCCTGCGCAGGACGTCGGCGAGCCGCTCGCGCGGCGGGGCCGGCGCGGGCGGCGCCTCGGGCTCGATCGCGGGGGCCTCCGCCGGCGCCTGCCCTGGTGTCCCGCCTTCGGCGCTCTCCGGTGCGGTCCCGCGCTCTGCTGCCCCGGGTCGCGCTTCGGGCGCCGCCTCCGGCCGCGGCTCGGGCCGTGCCCCGGGGAGCCTGCCGGACGCCTCGCCACCCGGCTCGGGCCCGTAGGCTTCCCGCAGCGACTCGGCGGCCCGGGACTCGTACTCCCGCCCGAGCGCCTTCAGGACGTCGCCGACCTTCTGCCGGAACCCCCGGGCGATCGCGGGCCCGGCCTCGTTCCCGACCGTCCTGCCGACCGCGGCCTCGACCGCCTCCGCACCCCGCAGCAGCAGCCCGGCGATCTCGCGCAGCGGCTTGCCGCTCGCCCGCAGCGCGCGGGCCGCCTGCGTCGCGGTCGTGGCCTTCTCCAGCGCGAGGCGCAGGGGCGGGGAGAGGACGGGCACCGCCAGGAACTCGAACGCCAGCGTCATGGCGAAGCCGGTGGTGAAGCGGTCCCAGTACCTGCCCGGGTCGGACCAGCCGTCGCAGTGCGAGTAGTGCACCAGGTCGTCGCCGAACTGGTACGTGGCCTCCAGGCCGCCGACGCCGGTCGCGGTCGCGACGCCGCGCAGCCCGTAGACGATCCACTTGGCCGCGACCTGGCCGACCAGCTCGCGTGTGACGAGCTGCCCCGCGGCGAAACCGCCGAGCCTTTTGACCACCCCGGACAGGCCCTTGAAGCCGACCGCGTCCAGCTCGCCCTTGAGCGCCGCGCCGAGATAGCCCTCCAGCGTCCGGTCCTCGGCGTCGGTGGTGAAGTGGTGGACGACCACCTGCATGCTGACGAAGAAGAAGAGCTGGCCGACGGTGGCGACACCCAGTTCGACGATCATCACACCGCCGAGGACGACCGCCTCCCCCATCATGAGGACGGTGAGCGCGCTCTCCAGATGCCGCACGTGATAGGTGGTCAGGTACGCCTCGAAGGCGGCGGGCACCTGGACGCGTACGTCCCCCGCGGGCATCCACGGGTTGTCCCCGACCTTCTGCACCGGCTGGTAGTGCACGTAGACCTCGTCGATCCCGCGCTCCCGGCGGCGCTCCAGCTTCAGCACCCGCACGGACTTGAGGAGCGTGACCTTCACGAGGTCCTTCTCCTCCAGCGGCGGCAGCTCCCTCGCGGCCTCCTGGGTGGCCCTGTGCAGCAGTTCCTCGCGGGTCATCCGCTCGCCCGGCCGGCAGACCATCCGGCCGACCAGCTCGGACACCTTCTTGCGGGTCGGTTCGCGCAGGCGGTCCAGGATCTCCGGCTTCGGCTGGAGGATCCGCGAGAACTCGGCGTAGTACGGCTCCACCACCGCCACCACACCGGCCCGGTCGTCGCTGCTCCGGCCCGCCGCGCGGAGCCTGCGGCCCGGGTCCCGGTCGAGCAGGATCTCCTGGGCGTCCACGTCGTAGTGGTGCTTCACGATGTCGCGGACGAGGGACTCGATGTCCCCCGCCACCGCCGCGATCCGCGGGTCCCGGTCCGCGAGCGCGACGACATCCCGCTTCAGCGGCGTGTCCAGCGCCGGAAGGCCGCGGACCGCGCGCACGAACGCGTCGAGCCCGCCGCGCCGCTCCAGTTCGTCGAGCAGCAGTCCGAAGAGCTCCCCGTCGTGCACCTTGGTGGTCCACCGGGTGAGGAAGCCGCGCAGCGCGTCGTCCCGGTCGGCGCTCCAGATGCCGTTCTCCGTCCGCAGAATGCGCTCCGCCTCGGCCGCCTCGGCGCGGACGAGGTCCGCGTTCGCCGTGCGCAGCACCTGCTTGCGTACGTCCCCGACCAGCGGGGTGAGGTTCACGCCCGTGCTGCCCGGCGGCCAGAAGCCGCCCGCGGGCGCCCCGCCCGAGCCGGCCCGCGCGGCCAGGAAGGTCCCGAGGGCCGGGCCCAGCCCGGCGGTCGCGGACCGCGTGAGCGGTACGACGGCACCGAGCCGGCCGCCGAACTGCTCGCGGCGGTACTGCGCGAACAGCGCGGCGAGCGCGCGCTCGTGGATCCGGCGCCGGACCGTGAACGGGGTGACGACGACGGCGACCGGCACCTCCGGTGCGTCCCGTACCGCCGCGGGCAGGTCGAGCCCGGCCTCGGCGGCGAAGTCCGCCGGTGTGCCCAGGGCCGCCGCCTCGCGCAGCGGCACGTCCACGGCCCCCACCTCCCCCAGTGCGACGAGGTCGGCGAGGACGACGCCGGGCAGCGGCAGGAAGACCGACAGCGTCCACGCGCCGGGCCGCAGCACCTGCTGCCGCTCGCCCTCCGCGGGCCCGGGCCGCTCCACGACGAAGCCGCGCGTGGTGAACGCCGGGACCCGGTCGGCGACTTCGGGAGCGGCGCGCACGAACAGCGCGCGCAGCTCGTCCCAGCCGTGCACCGACCACACGTACTCGTCGGGCCGCCGGGTCGCGGCGAAGCGCCCGAGGACCTCCTGGCCGTGCGCGCCGGCCTCGCGTTCGTCGAGCACCTCGGTCACCCAGGCGGTCGCCGGCACCGGCTGGTCCAGCAGCGGGAAGTAGAGCTCCAGCGGGTCGGCGGGGTCGGTGGAACCGCTGTCCCGGGCGGCGTGCTGCTGCCGGATCTCGAAGAACCGGCGGGGCGTGAGCCGGAATTCCACCGTGGTCTCGACGCGCCAGGGCTCCGCCGCCGCCCGCCCCGCCGGGCCCGGAGGTACCCCGCTGCCGGCGGGCACCGTCGGCAGCGACCGCGCCCGGGCGGCCTGCTCGACCGCCCGGCTCACCCGGCCGAGCAGCGCGGACCGCTCGGCCGCGGTGAGCTCGCCCCGGACCAGTTCCGGCGGGTGCAGCACCACCGCGGAGGCGTGCAGCGCCTGCTGGGCCCGGTCGAAGGCCCGGCTCAGGGCCCGGGCCACGGCGTCCTCCAGCCCTTCGGCGGCCAGCAGTGCGCCCGCGCCCGTGCAGCGCAGCCGGAGGGGGAAGGTGAGCGCGCGGGCCGCCGCCGGTCCGCGCGCGCGGCCGTCGCTCACGCCACGCCCCTCCTCAGACCGTCGTGAACGGCTCGCCCCACCGGGTCAGTCCGGGATCCGCCGGATCACGGCGCGGGCACCCCTCGCTGACCAGGCGGGCCTTGCGGGAGGCCACGCACCCGCAGGCGCCGCAGACCCGGTCGTCACCGGTCTTGGCCATGGCGACCTTGTAGACCCACTTGACCGGCGGCTCGGTCAGCTCCGGGCAGGCCGCACAGGCCGCCGTCCGCCGCTCGTACGTCTCCGGGTCCACGGTGCGGAAACCGGCCGCCGCCCAGCGGTTGAGCGCCTTGCCCGCCTCCACGACCAGCCCGGCGGTCGAGCGGTTCGCCACCCCAGCCGTGGCCGTGGCCGTCTCCGTTTCCGCTTCCGTCTCCGTTTCCGCCTCCGCCGTCTCCGGGGCGGAGTCCTCGGGCAGCTCGTACGGACGGTTGCCCGGGTGCTCGACCAGCTCCCGCAGCCGCGACCGGTTGCCGCGGAAGGCCAGCAGGACGAAGCAGTAGGTGTCCTCGACCATGGCCCGGCGCAGCGCGGGTGCGGGGAGCGGGCCGGGCAGCCCGACGTACTCCGCCGCCGCCGCTCGGGCCTGCTCCCACTCCAGGCCGTCCAGCCTCTCCTCCAGTTCGGCCAGCATTCCGTCAGTCCTCCTGCACGGGTGCGTTCAGGGCGCAGTCGGGTACCGGCTGCATGCGCATGGCGGCGCCGTAGGACTCCAACCGGCAGTCGATCGAGGGCTGTTCGCAGCGGTTGCGCGGGTCCCCCTTGCCCGCGGCCTCGTCCACGTAGCCGAAGACGGTGGTGATCTCGGCGAGGCCCCGCTCGCACATCGTCGGGAAGACCGCGGGTGTCCAGATCCCCCGCAGTCCTTCGATGGCCGCGTGATCGGCCTCGCCCACGCATTCGGCGCCGTCGTGGTAGGCCAGCGCGTGGGAGAGCACCAGCGCGAGCCCGGCCTCGGTGAGTGCCTTGATGCGCAGCAGGCCACCGCTCAGCACCACGTACTTCTGCCGGAGCTGGGTCCACGCGTACGCACCGGGCAGGCTGTCGTTCCAGTCGATCAGCATGACCACGTCGCCGTGCCGCGGCCGGGCCAGGTCGATCAGCCGCTCCGTCACGGTGATGCGGAAGGTGTTGGTCGAGGAGAACCGCGGGGCGCCGTCGCGGATCTGCTCGGCCTGGTCGTTGGTGAGGAAGCCCTTCGCCCCGGGCGGGATGGTGACCAGCGGCCGGGGCGGTTCCAGGGCCGAGGCGTGGAGGCTGATACCGGCCGCCCGGACGTCCTCCAGGAAGGTGCTGTGCGCCCGGTTTCTGAGCAGGTACTCCTCGGTTCCCGCCACCGGGGTGTTCTCGTCGAAGACGATCGGGTCGATGATGTCGGTGTTCCGCAGGTTCCCGCTGCTGTGCATGCGCTGTACCGAGAGGTCGGCGGTGACCACGCCGTAGGTGCTGAGCAGGTGGCCGTCGAGGTTGACGCCGTCGAACGGGCCCATCTCCAGGGAGTGCACACCGACCGACAGGCTCCTGGTGACCGGGCCGAAGACCTCGGCCTCGCCGCCGTCGGCGCGGCGCAGCCGGTCGCCGGGCACCAGCACCCCCGCCGACTTGAGCAGGCCGTCGGCCATCAGGAACAGGGTGTCGTCGGTCACCTGGAGGGCGCGGATGTCCTCGGTGTCGTAGGCGAAGACGACGTTCAGGACCGGGAAGGCGGGCTGGGCGGTCTCCATGCCGGAGGCGAAGGACACCTGCGTGGGCTGCCACGCCAGGCTCGCGCCGGCGGCGAGGATGCTGTCGCCGGTCTTGATGTCCTGCACCTTCACGAATTCGCCGGGCCGCGCCTCGATCGGCGTGTCCTGGCCGAAGCAACTGCAGCAGCACGAGCACTGCTTGTAGGTGCCGGGCGTGTCGCCGGGGATGAACATGATCCACGGGTCGTCCGGCAGGTGGCCGTTGAGCTCGCAGTGCTTGTCCACGGTCTGCTGCGCGGCGGCGCAGATGTCGTCACCGCACCACACGTTGGCCGGCGGCGGGGAGCTGTTGACGTTGTCCATGCATTTCTGTGAAGGCATCGGTGTGTCCTCTCCTCGGTGGTGATGTCAGCTCTGGATCTCGAGCCGCAGGACGCGGACCGAGACGGTGACGGCGATCGGCCGCTGGTGCTGGAGGCGGAGCATGCGGGCGATCAGCGGCGCGCTCGTCCCGGTGTCCGCCGCGAAGGCCATCTCCTGCCAGGTGACCTGCGCGTTCAGGAAGGCCGCGCCCGGCCGGACGCTGACGAAGTGGAAGGCGTGGCTGGTCAGCGGGAGCAGCGAGCCGAGCTGGACGTCAGACACGCCACCGGTGGCCGGGGGGCCGGCGTTGAAGGCGGGGATCGTGACCGTCGTGTCGATCAGCGTTCCGGCCGAGAGCCGGGTCTGAAGCGCGCCGTCCACCTCGGTGATGACCTCGGACAGCTTGCCGAGGTCGGCCTGGAGGGCCCGGAAGCGGGCGTTGAAGCCGTTGGGGCCGCCGGCCTGCACCCGGTCCCGGTTGTCGACGTAGTCGGTGTGCTGGAAGGTCGGGGTGAAGGAGACGCCAGTCATGTGTCGAGGCCCTTTCGGAGTTGTTCCGGATCCAGTCGCGCGGTGGAGCGGTGCAGGCGGAACTTGGGATACGTGTAGACGGGGTCGAGGGACGGCCGGCCGGCCAGCTCGACCACGGCCGGGCGGATGTCACGGGTCAGCACCTCGACACCGAGCGGGTGCAGGGCGTGCACGACGTTCATGATCAGCTCGTACTGGTCGCGGGTGATCTTGGCGCCGGCCGGGACCGTTCCGGCCAGCCGTACCCGCAGCGCGTACGGACCGTTCGCCCCCGCCTCGCGGTAGGCGGCCTGCACCCAGACCCGGCCGGCCCGCCGCCCCGTCAGCCGGGAGGTGTTCGGCGCCGCGCCCGCCACCTCCGCCCGCCCGGCCGTGGGGTCCAGCGGCCCGGTGGACCAGATCAGGCGGGTGGCCGCCGAGACCGCCGAGGGGGCGGGCGCCGCCTGCAGGGTGATGTCCGCGCCCTCCTCGACCTCGCCGGATCCGCTGACCACGACCAGGTCCTCGGCGCGGTGCAGCACCTTGACGTCGGAGCCGTCCACGGTGACCCAACTGAAGCCGGCGGCGTGCGCCAGCGCCGCGAGCCGTCCGGCGGACAGCGCGGAGTGCCGCATCGTGAGGGCCCGGCCCTGGGAGGCGAGCGTCGGCGTGCCGCCCGCCGGCACCGGGACGAAACCCGAGCTCAGCGTGAGCGTGCCGGTGAGGCCGCTCACCAGTGCGCGCAGCCGGCCGGCCGTGCCGGGCTGCATCCGGCCGGCGTCCGCGGTGGCGGCGGTGACCGAGGGGTGGGTGAACGTCACGAGGAAGGCCGGGTCGAAGCGCTCGGCGGGAGCGCCCGCCGCGTCCCGGCCCGCGCCCAGGGTGCCGTCGGCGGAGATCGACGCGCCCGTGGCGAGGGTCGCCGGCAGTACGCGTACCGCGGCCGAGGCGGTGGCGGCGAACCCACCGGACACGACGTCGAGGGTGATCACGGCGGGGCCGGGGGTCACCGCGGTCACCGTGGCCCGCCCCGCGGCGGCCGGGGCGACCCCGACCCCGCCGGCCGCCACCGACCAGCGCAGGTCGGCCGCGGCGGGCGGCACCGGCGAGGCGGCCAGGGTGACGGTCGAGCCGGCCTCGACGGTGATGTCCTGCCCGGCGGCGCCCGGAAGGCCGATGACGACCGGTGTGCCCGGGGCGCAGGAGGCGTACACCCCGGTCGCGTCCGGCAGGGTCCGCACCAGCCCGAATCCCGCCCGGTGGGCGAGCGCGGCGAGTTCGGGCACGGCGATCGCGCCGTGCCGCAGGACGACGGCGCGGCCCGCCGCACGGGCGTCCGCGGCGTCCGGGGTCCAGGCGGCCACGACGTGCAGGCGGCCCGCGGCGCCGGTCATCGTGCGCAGCCGGTCGAGCATCCGGGCCAGCGGCGGCTGCATGAGACGCGGGTCGCCGGACGTCACGGGCCCGTAGTCCACGTCGGCCGCGTCGTGTCTCAGCAGCAGCGCCGGGTCGATCGCCAGGTCGTCCGCGTCGCCGTACAGGTCGTCCTCGGACACCACCCCGCGGCGGCCGGTGGCGTCCATGCTCTCGCCCGGCGGGAGCGCCGCCGGCACCACCCGGACGATCAGGTGGCCGCGGTCGGCGGGGGAATCGGTGTCGTCGACGACGAGCGGGTCGGCCACGCCGCCGATCTTGCCGACGAGGCCGTTGAGCACGGCCGTGAGCGCGGCCGGGGTGGGCAGCGTCCACGTCCGGAAGATGCTCAGCCGGCGCCGGTAGTGGTCGTCGTCCTCGCCGAGCACGGGGGCGAAGCCCCGGCGGGCCACCCGGCTGACGCGCACCTCGTCGACGGTGGCCCGCAGCGGCGTGCCCGGCCCGGGGCCGATCACCAGCGGCTGCGCGGCGGTGAGCGCGCCGAGCTCCGATGCGGGGCGCACGTCGGCCGGTGCGCCGTCCAGCAGCAGCGCGACCGAGCCCTCGGCCCGGTCGAGGACGAGGGCGATGTGCGTGAAGCGGTCGGTGCGCAGTTGGCGGCCGCCGTACAGCACCAGTTCGCGGATGCCGTCGCAGACCGTGGCGCGTACGGTCCGGGGCAGGCCGCGGCCGAACGCGCCCAGCTCGATCGACCACCCCGCACCGGTCGCGGCGCGGCGGGCCAGGATCCGGGCGTCCGGGCCGTCGGCGTCCGGTCTGACGAAGCACTCGGCGGTCAGCGCGGCGTCCGCGGGGACGTCGAAGGCGGTGGCGGAGGTGACCGTCACGGCACCGGAACCGGTGAAGGCGGCGGCGGTGCCGTACCGCCCGAGGGCGCCCAGGGTGACGCTGCCCGAGAGCGTCCCGTGGTGGGCGGTGCGGCCGGGGAAGCGACCGGTGGAGTCCTCCACCGCGACCGGCGCGCCGGGCACGTCGTCCAGGTGGTAGAGCGCGACGGTGTCGTCGTCCACCGAGTGGGCCAGCGGCGGGAAGCGCGGCACGGCCAGGTCGGCGCCGAGCAGGTCGAGGCTCACGCCGGACGCGGTGGCGAGCTGCCGCTGGGTGGCGGTCCTGGCGATCTGGCGGCGCAGCACGTCCCGTTCGGCGCCGAGCACCCACAGCAGGCGCGCGGTGTGGCCGAGCAGCGCGGTGACCGCCCACTGGTCCGCCACCGCGCCGGGCGCGGGGACGAAGCCGGCCCCGGCCCGGCGGGCGACGGTGAGCCGGGTGAGCCGGGCGGCGTCGGTGGCGCCGGCCGGCAGCGGCAGTGGCACCGACTCGCCGGCCAGGGCGCCGGCCGGGAGGATCACCTCCGCGGCGTCCGCGCCGCCGGCCAGGGCCGGATCCGCGACGCGCACCCTCACCCGGGTGTCGCTGTCGAGGTCGCGCAGGGTGCGCACCACGTACGACGGGGTGGGCAGGGCGCCGAAGCGGGCGACGTGGTCGGTGAAGTCGTATCCGCCGACATCGGCCGCATCCGGTACGCCGGCGGCCGGCACGAGCGTCAGGTGCAGCACGTCGCCGCCGGCCGCGAAGGGCGCGGTGAGGCGGCGGGACATCCGGCCCGCGGCGCCGCGGGCGACGGAGGCGAGGTCGAGCTCGGCGGGCAGCGTCACGGCGTCACCAGCTCCAGGTCGTGCAGGGCGGCGTCGGGGCGGAAGACCGGCAGCTCGGTCGGGCCCATCACCAGGTTCTGCCCCACCGCGGCGTCCACCGAGGTGGTCTGGAACACCACCTCGCCGAAGGTGATCCGGCCGAACGCCGCCGGGTGGCGGCGCAGGTGCAGGCGCTGGACGTCGAGTACGCCCTCCACCTCGACCACGGTCCTGACCACCTGGCTGTACAGCACGTCGCCGCCGAGCCGCAGGGTGCCGAGGGCGCCGGCGAGCCGGGAGCGGATCGCCCGGTCCAGCGCCGCCTCGTCCGAGCCGCGCTCGACGACCACGAGGGCGCGCACACCGACGTCGATGTGGTCGGCCTCCAGGACGTTCGGGTGCACTCCGGGCGGCCGGACCTCCTCCAGCACCTTCCGGACCCGTTCGAAGAGACCCGGCACCGCGCCGGTGGTGCGCCAGGGCCAGCGGTAGTCGTGCGCCACCACCACGTCGAAGGTGTACGGCTCCCCGATCCGCCGCTCGGCGCTGAACAGCCGCTCGGCGAAGGAGAACTCGTCGAAGACGCTCTGCGACACGTCCACCCCGCCGAAGGGGTCGGAGACCAGCACGTCCACGACGCCGTCGACGTCGAGCACGGCCTGCTGGACGGCCTCCGAGGTCCACACCGTGCGGGCGATGCCGAGTTGCCGGCCGCGGTAGGTGTCGTCGTCCTCGTGGCGTTCGCCGCCGGTGAGGTCCGCCGCGTTGTGCACGGTCACGTCGGCGGGGCCGAAGTCGGCCAGGTAGGCCGCGCGGTATGCGGGGTCGATCGCGGTGATCTTGTCCTTCTTGGCGTTGCCGTCGGTGCCGCGGGCGAGGGCCTGCACCGGCACGTCCCGCGCGGGGGCGGCGGCGGTGAGTTCGGCCGTGGCCGTGGTCGCGAAGGACTGCCCGAGGGACGGGGCCACCAGGACGATGCCCTCCGGCACGACGTAGGTACGGCCGGGCAGGCCCCCGGTGAGGGACAGGGTGACCTTCCCGGTGGCGAAGAGGTCGCGGCGCGGCAGCCCGACGTCCTTGCCGAGCAGGTCGAGGCTGTCCCCGGTCGCGGTGGACACGTAGCCGCTGTAGTAGTAGTCCTGCAGCCGCTTCCAGAGCTCGGCGTCCTCCATGGCCGCGGCCTCGATCAGCTTGGTCAGCGGGCTGGTGGCGCTGAGGTCGGCCGTCAGACCGAGGGTGGCCCACATCTGCCGGGCTCTTTCCCGGGTGTCGTCCATGATGGCGTCGATGCCCTTGACGACGAAGCCGTCCCTGGTCACCCCGTATTCGGTCATCGCTCAGAACTCCACATCGATCAGGACCGACGTCGTGACGTTCTGGACCGTCTCCACCGTCACGAGCACCTGCCATTGCCGCGTGCGGTGGTCGGACGGACGGCCGCCGGCCGCCAGCACCTGGGTCACGAACTGCGGGTCGTCGTCGAACAGCACCTCGGTGACCTCGCGGACCCGCGGATCGGAGCCGAGGGTGCGCACCACTTCGAGCCGGATCAGCTCCTTGGCCGTGCGCCGGTCGTGGGCGCCGGTGAACGCCCCCCGCACGTCCAGCCCGTAGCCGGCGTTGAGCGGATCGGTGCCGAACGGGGTGAGCAGCCGCAGCGTCAGCGCCTGTTCGAGGTTGGCCAGGCCGTGCACCATCTGCGGCTCGGCCTTCCGCGGGTCCGCGGCGAGCACGAGGTCGCCGTCCTGGAGCCGGAAGCCGCAGCCGTACAGGATGTCCCCGGGCGGCGGGGCGGGGCTGGTCATGACGCCTCCAGCACGGTCTGGCCCGCGCTGCGGACCTGCCACAGCACCGGCTGCGGCGGGACGGCGTCGGTGAGGCCCAGCGCCGTGTCCAGCATCACCGGCTGGCCGGACACGGTGAGTGTGCGGCTCTGCCCGGTGACGACCGCCGTCACCTTGAGGCAGGGTTTCAGCCCGGGGCCGTTGTTCGTGCAGCCGGTCACGGTCGCGGCGAGGATGTCCGCCTGCACCAGCACGGGCGACCCGCCGGCGGTGAGCGCCGCGGTGGACGCCCGCACCGTCAGCAGTCCCTGGTGGGCGCAGACGAGCTGGGCGGCGGCGGTGAGCACCTTCGGCATCAGGACACCGCCACCCTCGCGCCGTCGAGTCGGAGCGACACCTTGCCGTTGGTCAGGGTCAGCGACTTGTCGTCGGTGGTGACGGTGACCTGGCCCTGGGACGAGATCTCGATCCTGGTGCCGGAGTGGTGCTCGATGGTCACCGTGTCGTCGGCCGGCGGTTCGGGCCGCTTCCCGACCTCCGGCAGCTTCCGTGCGCCGACCAGTACGTGCAGCGCCCGCACCTGCACGGTCCTGCGGCCGGCGGCGTCGATCAGGTCGTTGGCGCCCTTGCCCGTGGGCAGGCCGTCGTCGTCCAGCTCGGTGGGCAGGGCGAGCCAGTAGTCGCCGGGCTCGTTGCCGGGCGGCTCGTGCCCCGACTGCCGGGACCACAGCCAGCCGGCGACGACGGCGTCGTCCACCGCGCCGCGGTTGTGCGCGAGCAGCGCGCGCATCCCGGGGTAGACCGGGGTCATCAGGCCGACCTTGTGGAAGGCGAAGGGTGCCGCGAGCGGTTTGGCGTGCAGCTTCACGTCGTCGTCGACCGGGCTCGCGACGCTCGGCGTGGACACGTCGGGCTGCGGGTGCTGGCCGTAGTGGAGGTCCGTGACGTGCTTGCCGTCCTTGCCCGGGCGGTACGCGGTCACCTCGCCCACGTCGATCGCCGGGTGGTCGGACCGGCCGCGCTCGACCACGTCGCCGATGCGGTCCACCACGCCGCGCACACCGCCGGTGAGCCGGGCCCGCTTGCCCGGCGCGACCGCGGTGAGCGTGAGCCGGCAGGTGTAGCCGGTGGCCGCGCCGTAGGTGTGGGTGAGCCGGCCGATGCGCAGCGGGCCGTCCGGGACGTCGTCGAGCCCGGTCACGGTGACGGTCTGCCCGGCGCGCAGCTCGGGGTGCCCGAGAACGGTGACCTCCAGACCGGTGCGTACGGCGGGCGCCGCGCCCTGCGCCGGGATGTCCGGGCCCTCGGCCTGGGTGTCCGCGCGGGCGACCAGGTTCCGGTCGGGATCGACCTGGACGGGCGCGGACTCCCGCCCGACCGCGTCGCCGAGCAGGACCGAGCCGTCCCGTACGACGATCGGCACGTCCGCGTCGGCGGCGAGCTGCTGGAGCGCGGTGAGGGTGTTGCCGGAGCAGACGCTGACATCGCCCACCGATCCGGGGATCGTCGAGCCGGGCGCCAGGTCCACCCCGGCCGGCAGCAGGTCGCGGACCAGTTTGATCCGGGGCAGCGCGGCCGGCCGGTCCAGCCTGGCCGGCTTGTTGCGCAGCAGGTGACCGGCCTCCTCCTGGCCCTCGATGACCGTCTCCGTCAGCCCGCCGTCGCCGATCCCGGTGGTCACCTCCGTGGCCCGCCCGGTCATCACCGGCCGCGCGCCGAACCGCGTGCCCAGGTCGTCGAAGTAGCCGAGCCGGATCGTCACCTTCAGCCCGTCCGACGCGTAGCCCGACCGGAGCTGCCGGACGGTGTCGGCGGGCAGGTCGTAGAGGGTGACGCGGAACGTGTCTGCGGTCGCGCCCTCGCCCATCTCGACGGTCACCTTCGCGTCGAGGACGAGCCCGCCGGCGTACACGTCGTTGCTCACCGTCAGCGGCAGCCCGCCGAACCCGGCGAAGGAGGCGGCCGCCTGGAGCAGACCGCCCCCGCCGCCGGACGCCTGCTCGACGTGGACGCGGTGCCACAGCACCAGGCTCATGCGAGCGCCACCCCCGCCACCACCTCGGAACCCCACCGGCCGGCGCCGTTCAGGTTGCCCAGCGCGATCCGGACGGTGCGGAAGACCAGCGCGAGCTCGCCCGCGCGGTACACCAGGCCGGGGATCACCTTGCGGCGCAGCAGCGTGACGCCCTCCGCGGTCCCCTCACGGACCACGGACACCACCAGGAAGGCGCCGTCGCCCGGCAGTTCCAGCACGGTGCCGAGGCCGGCCGGGGCACTCGCGTCCGGCAGCGCCTCCTCGGCGATCGTGACCTGGAGGCCGAAGACGTAGGAGCGGCCCTCGAAGGAGAGCCGGAACGACTGCGGGAAGCCCTCGTCGGGGTCGACGGGCAGACGCAGGAAAGGTGGTTCGCTCATCCGGACTCCAGACGGATACGGGTGACTGGGGAGGGCCGGGGCGGCCCTAGAGCGGGGGGCCGGGGCTGCGGGGCGCCGGGCTGGGCGGCGGCGCGGCCCGGGAGGCCGCCGTGCCCGCCGCGAGCGCCATGTCCGCCGCCTCGCCGGCGAGTGCCGAGAGGTTGGAGCGGGGCACGTGCTGCAGGCTCAGCGAGACGTCCAGCGCCTCCCGTTTCGTCGTGCTCTGCGTGATGCGCAGATCGGTGATCTGCATGTCCAGACTGATCGTCAGGCCGGACACCACCGGGATGCCGGCCACCGCCAGCAGCGGCCCGGCGGCCGCGGCGAGCGCCCGGCTGGTCAGCGCCATCGCCTCCAGCGCCTTCTTGACCAGCAGCCGGTCCGGGCCGATCAGGATCGCTTCGATCGCGATCGTCTTCACGGTCGGCTGGGTCGCCTGTGACCAGCGGCTGCCCAGGATCCGCTCGATCCGGTAGCCCTGGCTGATCGACATGCTCTGCACATGCAGCAGCGGGACGGCGCCGACCAGCACCGGCGGATTGGTCATTGCCGGCTCGCCAGTTCGCGGTCGAGCTGCGCGAAGACCTCGGAGACGACCCGCTGCACGAGGGCGTCGTCCGCGTCGCCGGCCACCTCGACCTCGACCGGGAAGTAGTAGTGGACCGCCGCGCCCCGGCCGGCCGGGGCTGGTGGCCCGGCGGCCGGGAGGGCGGTGTCGCCGGGGCCTGCCACGGTCAGTCCTCCACGCCGACGGTCAGTGCCATGCAGGTGAAGTTCGCCTGCGGCACCCCGTCGACGACCACGTTGCTGGGCGAGGCCGAGGTGACCACGCAGCGGGCGAATTTCATGGCGTTGAACGCCCAGTCGGTGCCGCGCCTCTCGGCCACCGTGACGGCGAACTCGGCGCCGGTGACCGCCAGTTCGGTGAGGTCGGCGACGGTCGAGGCGATCGCCGGCACGGTCATCGTGAAGGTGAAGGTGAAGGGCTGCCGTACGTAGCCGGTGTTGTCCTGCTCCAGGCTGTGCACCACGGTGTGCGGCACGTTGAAGGTGGGGGTGAAGTTCGTGATCGGGGTGATCGTCCGATCGCCGAGCTTGACCTCGAGGCGGGTGTTCCAGTCGGCCATGGTCGCGGGTCCTCCTACACGAACTTGAGCGTGATCGACAGGCGGTGGACCGCCCCGGCGTAGTCGACGGAGACCAGGACCTCGACCACGCGCTGGGCCTGCGCGTCGTCGATCCGGGCGCGCTCGGCCTCCGTCAGGGTGTTCGGGTCCTTGTCGAGCAGCGCCTTGAGCGGCGAGGTGATCTCGAAGCCCTCGATGACCTCGCTCTGCACCAGGGGCTGGAGCACCGCTTCCATCCGGGCCTCCAGGGTGCGCAGCCCGGTGCGGCTCACCCGCAGGGTCCCGATGGTCTTGATGAGCTGGGCCTTGAGGCGGAAGGACACGTCGTCGACGGTGCGGACGATGTCGATGTACTTCTTGCCGCCGGGGTCGCCGGTGTAGCCCTCGCCGAGGTAGGTGCCGTGCCCGGGGATCAGCACGGGGTCGACCAGCCAGTTCACGCCGTTCCCGGCCGGACCGCTCCCGAAGGTCTCGGTGCCGTTGATGGTCGCGATCTCCGCGGGCGTGAGGGGCGCGCTGGTGATGTTGACCGGCTTGAGCAGCATCGAGATGTGCGGCTCGTAGCCGGCGATCACCCCCGCCAGGGCCGCCGCCGCGTCCTGGTCGCTCTTGTGGGCGAGGTAGACCATCCGCTCGCTGGCCAGACTCCCGGTGACGACGGAGGTCGCCGTGGACCCCTTGGCGAGCATGGCCACGCCCATCCGCTCCTGGCCGTCCCCGCCGGTGCTGGACACGCTGGTGACGTGGCCGGCGAGCTGGGCGATCGCGCCGTTCGGTGCGGCGGTGGTGCCGTCGACAGCGGTGTTCGCGAGGACGACGAGCTGTACGTCGAGGGCCGCCACCGTGCCGAGGGCCGTTCCCCAGTCCGTCCCGGCCGTCCCGGCCGTGCGCACGCCGTAGACCAGCGTCGGGCCCGGCGACTGTGCGAAGGCGAGCGCGATGGACTCGCCGAGGGGGCCCGGGACGCGGCGGCGGGCCTCGGCCGGGTCGGTGAAGGCGGTCGGGGTGTTCGGGCGGACGACGGGCGGCTCGTCGCCCAGCCGCGCGTCCGGCACGGTGTCGCTGAAGGTGGTCGTGGTGTTGTCATCGATCTTCGCCAGCAGTTGCCCGGAGCCCGCGGGCCCGTTGACGGCGGTGCGGTAGATCCGGCGGCCCACGGTGCCGGTGCCCGCCGCGCCCGTCGGGATGGCGGTGAGGTTGACGGTCTGGTTGCCCGTGGTGGTGGCGACGGCGGCCTCGGCGCCGGTCTCGGTCTCGCCCTGCGCGGTCACCAGCGTCACCGCGTAGCGGTAGTTGCCGACCCCCAGGCCCGCGCCGGAGGCCGCCGCGGCGGTCGGCGCGGCCGGGGCCGGGGCGGCGGGCTGGACCTGGCCCACCACGGCGACGTTGCCGTACGCACGCACCGCGGGCGCGAACAGGTCGGCAACCGGGTTCACCCGGATATAGCGGACAGTCATCGATGTTCCGTCTCCATGCTCGCTCGGTGCTCAGTCGGTGGAACGGGGCCGCCGGCTTGCGGCGCGGCCTTGCCCGCTGCCCGTGGCTGAGCGCGGGAGCGGGGCGGGTTCGCGGTCACGGGGGCGGGGATCACGGCCGCGCCGGTCTCCTCCGCCCGCGGGGTGGCGGGCGCCGGCCGGGCCGCCGGTGCGGGGGCGCGGCGGTCGGGGCATGGCTCCCGCATGCCCGGTGCCGGGCGTCAGACGAAGAGAGCGAGCACTCCTTCGGCGGCGAAGAACGACTCCAGGGCGGTGGTGCTCAGTGGCCCGCCCGGGGCAACTGCCGCGGGTATGAGGAGCACCGGGGCGTACGGCGTCCGGATCTCCGCCCCGCCGGCCTCGCCCGGCAGGACCGCGCTCTCCACGGCGGCCCGCGCCAGCTTCGCGTCCCGCAGCAGGGACGCGACGTCCACGGTGTCCCGGATGAGCATCGCGAGCCGCAGCTCGTACGGGTGCCTGTTCGCCGGGTCGTCGGGGTCGAACGGCCCCGGGGCGCGCAGATGGATCTCGGTGAGCAGGTACTGGAACGCCTCGCGCAGTTCCTCGACGGTGGTGATGTCGTGCTTGCGCAGGAACGCGTCCACGTCGAGGAAGCGGAAGCGGCTGCGGAAGTCGTCCAGGCTGGTCACCCCGGTGATCTCCCGCGTGACGACGGACTCCACCGCGCCGCCGTCGACCTCGAGCAGCAGCGTGACATCGATCTCGGCCGACAGATCCACCCACAGCGGCGCCAGCGGATCCCGCTGCTCCAGGGCGACCTCGGTCCTGGTGTACGCGGGGGTCGACCGGAACCAGTTCCCGCTGGTACGCCGGGCGGCGACCACGGGCCGCTGGAACTCCACCTGCCGCACGTGCAGGTCCGAGACGTCCCGGACGGTCGCGAAGTCCATGGTGTACATGGCGGCCAGCAGCGCGCGGACCCGGGCGTGCTCGGTGTCTCCCGGCGGATCCACCAGGGCGGCCAACTGCGCGGGGTCCCGCAGCCGCACCATCTGCTCGTCGACGAAGGCGCTCACGAGGCCGCCCTCGCGGTGCGGGCGGCCGGGTCGCGGCGATGCGGCGGCAGCGGATCGCGAGGCAGGCCCGACTCGGCGGCAGCGGCCACCATTTCAGCAAACGGTCCCGCAGGCCGGGCCGCCACCACTTTCACGGTCACGCCGAACATCGTGCACGACGGAAGGCGTCGCTCTGCCCGTCGGACTGATTTACCTTCCGTTTTTCGTCATTTCGGGCGCACAGGGCACACCACCCTGACGCGTGGTCACCGGCCTGCCGGTCGGGCCCCGCCGTACGGGGTGGCACGGCCTCTGGCGGGCGCGTGCGCACGAGACGACGACCGTCACGAGCGGCAACGAATTCCGATGCGCCCGCTGTGGGGGCCGGTGGAGGATGTCGACAGCCTTTGCCGGATACTGAGGGTGAAGGAACAGGGTGAGTCGATCAACGTGGTCGGGAGTGGCGTGGTCCGCAGGCCCGCGACGAGCAGGACTGATCGTTCGCCATCGGACCGAGGAGGTCGGCGTGGACTATGGTGACAAGCTCTTCTGGCTCTCGGTCCTCATCCAGCGCAAGTACGCGCAGATCTGCGCCGAGTTCGACCTGACCCCCTCGCAGGCCACGCTGCTCTGCGCGGTCAGGAACGAGCCGCGGCAGATGGCCGACCTCGCCGCGTCGTTGGGTATGACCAAGAACGCGTTGAGCCAGTTGGTCGATCGCACCGCGCGGCGCGAGTTGGCCCGCCGGGCGAGTTCAGCGCAGGACCGACGGGTCGTCATGGTCAGTGCGACGCCCACGGGGAAGGTGCTCGCCGAGGCCGTTTTCGCCGAGGTCGCCAAGCGCCTGCCCGAGATCGCGGGGAACCTCGACGCCGACGACCAGCGCGACTTCGAGCGCGTGGCCACCGCCATCGTGGACACCTCGGACCTCTCCGCACCCACCTCGAACCGATCCACCACACCGTGAGGTCCTGCCGTACCGGCACCTTGACGAAGTTCATGCCGTGAACTAATTTCGTTCACGCCATGAACTAGTGAAGGGTGGCAGCGATGAACCCACGGACGACCGGCACGATCGCAGTCTTCGGCGCGACGGGACAGCAGGGCGGGGCGGTGGTCGACGCGCTGCTGGACCACAAGGCGCGGGTGCGGGCTCTGGTCCGCGACCCGCGGTCCGACCGGGCTCAGGCGCTGGCCGCCCGCGGCGTCGAGCTGGCGGCCGTCCGGGCCGACGACCCGGCGTCGGTGGCCACCGCGCTGGCGGCGGTCGAGGGGTTCTCCTTCATGACTCCGGAGGCGAACAGCCTCCAAGAGGTCGAGGCGGAGATCCGCATCGGTACCACGCTCATCGACGCGGCGGTCGAGGCGGGCGTCCCGCACGTCGTGTTCAACTCGGTGTTCGGAGCGGACCGGGAGCGGGGTGTGCCGCACCACGACTCGAAGCACTCGATCGAGGAGTACCTGAGGAAGTCCGGCCTCAGGGCCTCGATGGTTCGCGCGACCGCCTTCATGGAGAACTTCGCGAGCGTGCTGGCACCGAGCCTGGAGCACGGGGAGATCGTGCTGAGGCTGCCGCTGCCGGAGGACGTCGCCCTGAAGATGATCTCGGTCAGGGACGTCGGCCGGGTCGCCGCCGCGCTCCTGCTCGACACCGCGGAGGCGCCCGGCGGAGTCATCGAGCTCGTCGGCGACGAGCTGACGGGCCCGCAGATCGCCGCGGCGTTCGGCGCACGCGCCGGGCTCCCGGCACGGTACGAGGCCCTCCCGTTGAGCGTGCTGCCCAGCGACCTCGACAAGGTGATGTTCCAGGAGTTCGCGAAGGCGGCGGAGTACCCTTCGGACCCCGCGGTGGTGCGCTCGATCGAGCCGGCCACTCTGGACCTGGCCGAGTGGATCCGAGCCACCAACTGGACCGCGCCCGCGGACGTGGCTGTTTCCTGAGCCTCCGGCCGCGGTGCGTCGCTCGGCCAGGCTGTGGGCCCAGCGTCGTTCCGCGGCGGCTTCTGGGCGGTCGCGGCGTCTTCTGTCCGGCCCGGCGGCGGCGTTCCCGGCCGCGCCCGCCTCCCCCGGCCGCCGGAGCGACGGCGGGCGTCGCTCCGGCGGCCGGGGCTCAGCCGTGGGTCCTGCCCCCGCCCCGGGCCCCGTTCCTCACGATGACACCCTGGGCCGCAGCAGGGTGATCCTCGACGCGCCCAGTTCCGTGACGTACAGCGTGCCCTTCGCGGTGTCCTCGGTGACGTCGAGCGGCTGCTGGAAGCCGGTGAAGCCCGTCGTGCCGACCGTGGGCGCCGACAACCGGCCCTGTGCGTCGACACCGAACGTCTCGATGTCCTGGCCGCTGCTGTACCGCACGACCAGGAGCCTGCCCTTGAGCGCGCCGCCGAACGTGTCGCTGCGGTACTCCACGACACCGTTCGCGGAGGCGTGCGGCCCGGCGTCGTACATCCCCGCCAGATCGAGGTTGCGGTCCGGCAGGGTGCCCACCGGGTAGCCGGTGACCTCGAACGGGTTGGTGCCCGAAGTGGGGTTGCCGCCGGCCAGGACCCATTCGCAGCGCGCCGGGTTGGGGTGCCCGTAGTACCGGTTCTTCTTCACGTCGAAGACGTAGTCGGTCTCCGCGACCGGGTTGGAGGTGAGCGCCGGGACGGCGGGGCCGGTGTAGGGTCCGGCCGTCGCCGCGTCGATGCGGTGGCCCGTGCAGGCAGCGGGCAGCGGCGAGGGGGTGGCGGGAGTGTTGCCGCCGGCCGCGGACCCGTTGGTGGGCGTGTAGAGATGGCCGTTGCTGTGCCACACCAGGTCGAAGGCGTTGCGTATGCCGGTCGCGTAGAGGGTCAGCGACGCGTCGGCGGCGAACGGGTCGTACGTTCCCGGGCTCTCCGTCCGTACGTCGACGGCGCCGGACGCGGGGAGCTTGGCCGGGTCCAGGCGCAGCACCGCCGCGCTGAGCAGGTGCTCGGGCCGGTTGCCCCAGACCGGGTCGGCGGCGCCCATGCCGTTGAGGGCGCCCTGCGTCACGTAGAGGGCGCCGTCCGGGCCGAAGGCGAGGGAGTTGGTCTCGTGGTCCTTCACCGAGCGCGGCAGATGGCTGATCACCTCGGTGTACGTGGCGAGGTTCGGCCCGCTCAGCTTGGCGATGCTGCTGGACCAGTCGGGTTCGTTCGGGGTGCCGCCGGCGTACATGGTGTTGGAGGTGATCCACAGGATCGGGCTGGTGGGGGTGGACGCGGGATCGAACGCCATCCCGAGCACCGAGCGGGCGGGTGCCCCCGGCAGTCCGCGGGCCGTCGCGTCCGCGCGGACGGTGGAGATCGTCTCCGCGGCGCCGAGGGTGCCGTCGGCGGCGATGGCGTACCGCATGATGTAGCCGTCGAGGGTGGACGCGTACAGCTTGCCGTCCGGGCCCTTCAGTACGGAGGCGAAGCTCTTGCCGGTCGCGGCCGTGGCGACCTTGTCGAACGCGACGGTGCCGGTGCCGGCGCCCGCGCCGGTGGTGAACACCGAACGCCAGGGGATGAAGGTGCGGCCGTCCAGGTCCCGTACGCCGTCGGTGACGGTGAAGCGGTAGCGGGTGTTCGCCTTCAGACCGGTGGTCGGCGACAGGTTGACGACGTCTCCCCCGCCGCTGGTGACCACGTGCGCGGGTACGGCCGTGCCGGTCGCCGACTCCGTCAGGGTGACGGTGGACGTCGTGAGGGTCGCGGCGTCCACCCCGGGCCCCACGAGCCGGAGGTCGGCCACCACACTGCCGGTCGGGGTGACGCCGGTCGCCGTGTTCGCCGGGGTCACCGTCCGGATCTCCGGGTGGGCGGAGGCGTCGGCGAGCGGGGTGACGGTGAGGTAGGCGATCTTCGTGTTGCTGCCGCCGAGCGGGCTGACGGTCAGCCGGCCGTCCGTGACCGTCACCTGGGACGTCCGGGTCCGGTAGCGCTCGGCGGAGGTGGGGACGAAGCCGTCGACCGCGTTCTGGTTCTCGATCTGGATCGTGTGCGCGCTGTCCAGGCTGGTGGCGTCGCCCACGGCCACCGTCACCGAGTAGGTGCCGGCCGGCACCGCCATCTCCCACCGGCCGGGCGTCTTGACACCGGTCGAGGAGGCGGGCAGTTGCATGTGCATGAACGTGGCGAGCAGCCGGTCGGGCTCCGCGGCGCCCCGGTCGCGGCCGTTGCCCGTCAGGTCCAGTGGCGTGGCGTCCGCCAGCCCCACCCAGCCGTATGTGAGCCCGGTGCCCTGGTTCGTGCCGGTGCGGGCGCCGTAGGGCTGGCCGTAGTCGAGGACGTGGCCGTCGACCGGGACGGTGGCGGCGGTCGCGAAGTCGACCTTCGCGGAGAACGCGGTGGCGGCCCGGGCCGGTGTCGGGGCCATCGGCGCGATGCCGAGGAGGGACAGGACGAGCAGCAGGCCCGCGGTGCGGGACGCGGTGGTCCGCAGGGGGCGCGGGCGTCTTCGGAGGTGTGCGAGGTGCATGGCCTTCTCCTGTTCGGGCGGCGGGCGCCCCGCTGCTCGCCGCCGGGCCCGCGATGTGCCGGCGTCCGCGGGCCCCTGGTCCGGCAAGCGGTCCGGGGCGTTGACGAGCCCATGGTCGCCCCGCTCGCGCCGGTACGGGCGGCGCACGCCCGAAGGAGCGCGGCAGGCACGCCACCTGAGGGCACCGCCCCTACTGACGGAGCATCAGGAGAACTGCGCCCAGCGGCCCGGGGGGCATGGCGGTCAGGGGGAGCGCCACCGAGCGGGATACCCGGGCACTCCTGACGGGGAATGGCCGTGTGGGCATCGCTGTGTCCTGCTAACGTCTGGGGCATGAAGCGCGCCGCTGTGACGACGACGCCGGAGAGTGTCCCGGCGCGCTGACAGATGTTCTGATCCGAAGCCCCGGGGCAAGTGCCCCGGGGCTTCGTCGTAGGCCCGGTCGCTTGCTCCGCAACCAGCAGGGAGACCGCGATGACCACCGCGCACGACCACCGCAAGCTCGGCCGTGAACTGAACCTGTTCGACACCGATCCGCTGATCGGCGCCGGCCTGCCGTACTGGCTGCCCGACGGCGCGGCGGTGCGGCACACCCTGGAGGAGTACATCCGTACCGCCGAGCGGCAGGCGGGCTACCAGCACGTGTACTCACCGGTCCTCGGCAAGCGGGAGCTGTACGAGATCTCGGGGCACTGGGCGCACTACAGCGACGACATGTTCCCGCCGATGGACCTCGGCGGAGAGCAGGTCGTCCTGCGGCCGAGCCTGTGCCCCCATCACGCGGTGATGTACCGCTCCCGCTCCCACAGCTACCGCGAACTGCCCCTGCGGATGGCCGAACTGGGCGGCATGTACCGCGCCGAGCTCTCGGGCGTGCTCGGCGGTTTGACCCGGGTGCGGGCCATCCAGCTCAACGACGCACACATCTTCTGCACCCTGGACCAGGTCACCGAGGAGGCGCAGGCAGCGCTGGAGATGATCCGCCGGGCGTACGAGGCGCTCGGCATCACCCCCGCTCGGTACCGGCTCTCCCTCCCGGGGCCCGGTGGCAAGTACGTCGCCGCACCCGAGAAGTGGCAGCGGTCCACCGCACTGCTGACCGACGTCCTGGACCGCTCCGGCCTGACCTACGAGGCGGCCGAGGGGGAGGCCGCGTTCTACGGTCCCAAGATCGACGTCCAGGTCACCGACGGCGCCGGTCGGGAGTCCACCCTGTCCACCGTCCAGGTCGACTTCCACCAGCCCGAGCGGTTCGACCTGCACTACATCGGCGCGGACGGCGCCAGGCACCGCCCGGTCATGGTTCACCGGAGCATCATCGGCAGCGTGGAACGAGCCGTCGCCCATCTCATCGAACAGCACGGCGGGGCCTTCCCTGCCTGGCTCGCCCCCACTCAGATGGTGATCCTCCCGGTCTCCGACTCCGAACTGCCGGACGCCGCGGCCCTCGCCCGGCGCTGCACCCGTCTGGGACTGCGGGCCCGGATCGCGGGACCGGACCGCGGCAGCCTGGGCGCCCGCATCCGAGAGGCCCGACTGGTTCCCTACCAAGCCGTCATCGGTGCCAAGGAGGCCGCTGACGGTCAGGTCGCACTGCGCCTGCGTGACGGACGCCGGCTCGACCCGCAGCCGGTCGGTGACGCACTCACCCGCATCGACGCTCTCATCGGGGCCCACAGCACCGCTCTGTGGGCCGACGCCACCTCATAGTCCCCGGCCTCGCCCAGCGGCGAGGCGCGCTTCGGCATCAGCGGCGCCGGTCATGCGGGCGGCCCGGTGATGAAGTCACCGTTCTCGTCGTAGGGCCAGGCGTTGGCGACGCAGCCGTGCAGGCCCTTGATCTGCTGCATCATCACGGGGGCCAGTTGCCCGGTGCCCCCGCAGGTCACATGGGAGTGACCGAGGAAGTGCCCCATCTCATGATTGATGATCAGCGCCCGGTAGTCATGGATCGGTCCGTCGAAGGTGGGCGAGCCCTTGACCCAGCGCTTGAGGTTCACCACCACCCCTCCGGGCACCTCGCAGTTGTACTCGCCGCCGGTGTCCTGCTGGATGCCCGCCCAGCACAGGGCGTCCGCGGTCGCCGGTGTCGCGATCCTTATCGTGATGTCGTGCGGCGATCCCGCGCCCACCAGCCGGAACGCGTTGTCCGGGTCGTGGGTCCAGCCCCGTGGGGCGGCGAGTATCCCGGCGATCTCGTTGGCCGCCTGGGACGGCGAGATGTCGAGGCCGGTCTCGACCTCCACGACGTAGCGCACCGGGCGGGAACCGCTGCCCACCGTCTCCCCGCTCGCCCGCGCGGTGACGAACGTACCGCTGCCCTTCGGGGGGACCTCGATCCCGGTCCGGCTCGCGGAGGGAGAGGGGGAGGCGGAGGGGGACGGTGTGGGGGTGGGGGTGGCGTGCATGCTCCGCGGGTGCGGCGCACCGCGCGATGCGTCGCTCCGCCCGCCTTCCAGGAGGTACGCCGCCGAACCCAGCAGGCCGGCGGCCACCAGCAGCCCGATCAGCAGGCTCCGGCCCCGGCGGCGCGGCCGCACCCGGCGATGGGCGGACCGGCGTCGGCGACCGGCGCGGTGACCGGCAGCGGTGCCGCCGGTGACGGTGCTGCCGGTGGCGGTGTTGCCGGTGGCGGGTGGGGATTGCCGCTGTTGTGCCGCATACATGGCAGCTCAATGTGGGGATTCCAGATGATCGCCCTGAGCCGGCGCTGTCACGGAAAGATAACGACGCCCGCGTTCCCCGGCCCGTGTGATCGTTGTGTAACAGCGATCGGAGAGGGGTCTTCGCCGGGACAGTCATCTCATCCGGTCTGCTTACACTGCCGACATGCCACGGGTTCTGATCGTCGAGGACGACCTGGATGTCCGCAGGGCCGTCCAACTGGGTCTGCGGCATCAGGGGCATGAGGTCTTCGCCGTGGAGACGGGTGAGGAAGGGCTGGAACAGCTCCTCCCCTTCCGGCCGGACGTCGTCGTGCTCGACCTCATGCTGCCCGGCATGTCCGGTCTGGACGTGTGCCGCCGGATCAGGGACCGCGACCAGGTGCCGATCATCATCGTGACGGCCCGGGGAGACGACGTCGACGTGGTGGTGGGACTGGAGACCGGTGCGGACGACTACGTGGTGAAGCCCGTGCAGGCCCGGGTGCTCGACGCACGGATACGGGCCGTGCTGCGCAGACAGGACGCGTCGCTGCCGGACGGCACCCGTCCCCGGGCGGAGACGCACGGCGAGCTGGTCGTCGACCGAGCCGGGCTCGTGGTGACGCACCGCGGCGAACCCGTCACCCTCGCCCCCTCCGAACTGCGGCTGCTGCTGACCCTGTCGGCCTCGCCCGGCCAGGTGTTCAGCCGCCAGCAGCTCCTGGAAGCGGTCTGGGAACACAGCTACCACGGTGACATACGGCTCGTGGACGCCTGTGTGAAGCGACTGCGCAACAAGCTCGGCGAGGGCAGGAATCCCCGGTACGTGCAGACCGTCCGCGGATTCGGTTACCGCTTCGGGACCTCATGAGCGACCGGACGCCCACGCGGACGCGGAGGACCGTACGGAGACGGAAGGCCGCCGGGGAGCGGAGAACCGCATCTGCGGTCTCCCCTGCTGAAAAGCCCTACACCGCCGTACCGGGTGCCGGCCCCCGGCGCTTCCTCCGGGCGGCTCTCGCACGTATCCCGCTCCCCCTGCGCGGTCTGCGCCCCCGCCTGCTGACGTCCTTCGTCCTGGTGGCCATGGCCAGCTCCCTGGGCACCGGGGCCCTCGCCTTCCGTGAGGCGCGTACGGGGGTGCTCCAGCAGAGCCAGGACTCCGTCATCAACCAGTTCCGTATCAGCGTCGACGCCGTCGCGCCCTCGATCCCCATCGCCCCGGACCAGGCGGACCTCCAGTCCGCGGTGGACCAGGTGCTGTACGCCAACCGTTCGTCGGGCTGGCGGATCATGGCCACGTACGGCGGGCACCGCGCCTACGCGCCGAGCGCCGGTTTCGTCGAGCCGAGCCCGGAGATGCTCCGGTCCGTCCGGGAGCGACGTGTCGCCGTGTTCCAGCGGAGGAATGTCGACGGGCGGCCTCGTCTCGTCGTCGGCATGCCCGTCACGTACACCTGGGGCGAGGGCCTGGAGACCAGGCTATCCGGGCTCGTGATGTACCTGGAGGTCCCGCAGACCACCGAAGAGGGGTACGTCGAGGCCATGGTCACGGGCATCGAGCGGGCCACCCTGGTGGCCCTGTGCCTCGCCGTCGTCCTGGCGCTGCTCGCCGCGAGCGGCGTACTGCGTCCCGTACGGGCGCTGCGCCGGGCGACGCGCCGGATGGCCGCGGGGCATCTCGACGTCCGGCTGGACGTCACCGGCTCCGACGAACTGGCCGATCTCTCCCAGTCCTTCAACGAGACGGCGGCCGAACTGGAGCGGACCGTACGGGAGTTGCGCCGTCTGGAGGCCCAGGGGCGCCGCTTCGTGGCGGACGTCTCCCACGAGCTGCGCACACCGCTGGCGGCGATGTCGGCGGTCACCGACGTGCTGGACCTGGAGCGGGAAGGGGAGACCGGTGAGGCGCTGCGGCTCATCAGCGAGGGGACGAACCGGCTGAGCGGACTGGTGAACGACCTGATGGAGATCTCCCGTTTCGACGCGGGGGCGGCCGAACTCCACCGGGACGAGATCGACCTGGCCGAGTCCGTACGGCGCACCGTCGCCTCCCGGTGGCGGCCGGAGCAGGTGGAGACCCAACTGCCCGGGCCGGGTGAGCTCCGGGCACGCGTCGATCCCCGCAGGCTCGACGTGGTGACGGCCAATCTGATCGGCAACGCACTGCGGCACGGAGCGCCGCCCGTGCGGCTGACCATGGAGGTGCGGGTGGACGGGGCGGGCATGGCGTGGGCCGTCATCGAGGTGAGCGACAACGGACCGGGGATCGCCGAGGAGGCCATGCCGCACATCTTCGAGCGGTTCTACAAGGCGAGCACCTCGCGGGCCAGGAGCGAGAGCAGCGGGCTGGGTCTGGCCATCACGGCGGAGAACGTACGCCTGCACGGGGGACGCATCCGGGCGGCGAACCTGCCCCGGGGCGGCGCGGTGTTCACGGTCGAACTCCCGCTGCACCGCGACGGCACCGGCACCGGCACCGAGGCCGACGGGGGCACCCGGTGAGGGGCTCGCGGACGGCGGCGCTGCTGTCCGGGCTCACGGCCGCGGCCGCGGTCGCGCTCACGGCGTGCGGGGTCCCCCCGTCCGATGTCATCGAGGCCGGTGCGCCGGCGAGCGGCATGTTCTCCCCCAGTGCGACGCCACCTTCGGCGCCCGCCACCATCTCCCTCTTCTTCCTGCGGGACGGGGAGTTGACGCCCTTTCCCCGCCGGGTCGACGATGCCAGGAACCTCAAGGCCGTCGTACGCCTGCTGTTCGAGGAGTCGGCAACCATCGGGGCCGCGACGGCCACCACGGAGCTGCCCCGCCTGACCGACGCGCCGCGGGTGGCGATCGAAGGCGGCGTCCTCTTCGTCGAACTCCCCGGTGAGACGGCTCCGCTGAGCCGTCGGGCCTTGCTCCAACTGACGTGCACGGTGACGTACGCGGCTTCGCCGATCCCCACCGCCGTCCCCCGCGCCGACGCGGAAGCCCGCGGCGACACCGCGCGCCGTCCCGCCGCGCCCAGCAGCCTGCAGGTGATCGGGGACGGATGGGCGAGGACGCAGTCGGGCGACGCGTGCCCCGTACCGGCCCCTCCACAGGAGCAGCCGGAAACGCCGGCCCCGCCGGAGCCCTCCGGCTGACCACGGGCGCTGTCCCGGTACGAGTCGTACGGTCCCCAGGCGCGGCGAGCGGCGCATGACGCCCCCTGCGGGCCGGGGCACGGCGGACCGTCGCCCGACCGGCGGTGCGGTCGGCTCACAGGTAGCGGACGCCGGTCAGTTCCTCGGCCGCCGCCCAGAGCCGCCTGCCGGCGTCCGGATCGGCGGCCTCCCGGCTGAGCCGGGCCTCGGTGACCCGGCCCCGGGTCTCCCACGGTCCGGCCGGCCCGAAGAACTGGCCGCTCCGCACCTCGGGGTCGGTCGCGGCGCGCAACTGCGGCTGTGCGCCCTGCTCCACCGGCTGGGTGGCCAGCAGGCCGGCCCACGCGATCACCCGGCCGAGTCGGCCGCGGTCCTCCCAGGCCCGCGGAGTCAGGTTGGTGCGGGTCAGGCCCGGGTGGGCCAGCACACTGGCGACCGGCGATCCGGTGGCACGCAGGCGACGGTCCAGTTCCACGCCGAAGACGGTGGTGGCGAGCTTGGACCGGCCGTAGGCGGAAGCGGCCCGATAGCCACGTGTGAACATCAGGTCGTCGAAGTCCAGACGCGCGGTCTTGTGGGTGATCGAGCTGAGACCGACCACGCGGGCTCCCCGCGCCGCGGCCAGGTTGCCGAGCAGCAGGCCGGTCAGCGCGAAGTGGCCCAGCATGTTGGTGCCGAGGTGCAGTTCGAAGCCGTCGGCGGAGGTGCGGCGCGGGCCGAGCAGGACCACGCCGGCGTTGTTGACCAGCAGGTCGATCACCGGGTGGTCGGTGGCCAGCTTCGCGGCGAACGCCCGTACCGATGCGAGGGAAGCCAGGTCCAGCTCGCGCACTTCCGTGTCGCCGCCGATCCGCCGGGCGGCCTCCTGGCCGGCGGCCGTGTCGCGGACGGCGAGGACGACGTGGGCGCCGTGGCGGGCCAGCTCGGTGGCGGTGACCAGGCCGAGGCCCGAGTTCGCACCGGTGACGACGGCGACCCGGCCGTGCTGGTCGGGGATGCGGTCGGTGGTCCATCCGGTCATCTGCTGCTCCTGAGGTGTCGGTGCGCCGGGCCGACGACGTTAGGAGCGATCCGGGCCCGCTCGGTCGTTCTCGGCTGCCTAGGTCCCCGGGACCTACCTTCGGCGCCCGGCGAGGCGGCACACTGACCGCATGAGCACCTCTCGTCCGTACGCTCGTGAGCTCGGTGACTTCCTGCGCGCCCGGCGCGGCCGGCTGCGTCCGCACGACGTCGGCCTGGAGCCGGGCGGCCGGCGCAAGGTCACCGGTCTGCGGCGCGAGGAGCTGGCCCTGCTGGCCGGGCTGAGCACCGACTACTACCAGCGGATCGAGCAGGGCCGGGAAGTACGCCCCTCCGACGACGTCCTGGACGCGCTGGCCGACGCGCTCGGCCTCGACGACGGGGAACGCCGGCACCTGTTCACCCTCGCCCACGCCGCCCGCCGGCCGATGCTCGCCCGGGTCGACCGCGCCCCGGAGCGGGTGCCCGACAGCACCCGGCGGCTGCTGCGGGTGATGGACACCCCGGCGGTCGTCCTCAGCAGGCATCTCGACCTGCTCGACTGGAACCCGCTGGCGCAGGCGCTGCTCGGTGACCCGGACGCCTATCCGCCCGACCGGCTCAACATGCTTCTGCTGCTGTTCGACGACACCCTGACCGGGCAGCGCGGTTGCCCGGACTGGGAGCGGCAGGCCCTGGACTACATCGGCATGATGCGCGCCGCCGTCGCCACCGACCCCACCCACCCCCGTGCCACCGCGATCATCGGTGAACTGAGCATCCGCAGCGCCGCGTTCCGGCGGCTGTGGGCCCGGCACGACGTACGCGGATCGGTCAGTGGCACGAAGACCTTCCGGGTCCCCGGGACGGGCGACATCGTCCTGGACTGGGACACCTATCCGCTGCCCGGTGCCCCCGGGCCGGTCATGCTGGTGTTCACCGCCGAGCCGGGCAGCGCCGACGCGGAGCGGCTCCGGCTCCTGGCATCGCTGCGCGCCACCCGCGCGGCGCGGCGCGGCGGCGATGGGCGTTTCTCCCACTGATTCCGCGTGCTCGCCGCCGAGTCACCGGGGCGCCGGGACGGCGGGACGCACCGGAAGGTGAACGGGCTCACGCGCGGGGCTCCAGCACTTCCAGGGCGCCGGTGCGGGTGTCGTAGCTGCGCAGGGTGGTGATCCGGAAGGACAGCGGCGGCGCCGGCAGCAGGTCCGGGATCCGCCGGTCGGTGAAGGCGCCGGCCCGCCGGGTCCGGCCGAGGGTGATGTGCGGCTTCCAGCGTCCCGGCCGGTGCAGCGGGTTGAGGGTTTCGGGTGGGCTGTCCGAGGCCACCGCCTCCCAGACGCGGCGGTGCAGATCGTCCAGCGCCGGGTCCAGGTCCAGTCCCCAGGCGAGTACCGAGGTGGGCCGCTCGAAGCGGAGCAGACCGGTGCACCGCACCGGCAGCGGCAGGAGAGCGGCCACCTCGGCGAGTTCCCAGCGGATCGGACCGGTCAGCTCCGGGCAGGTGGCGAGAGTCAGGTGCGGGCTGTTGGTCGATGAGCTGTGCCGTGCCTGACTGGGCAGCCCCGCGTCCGCCAGCCGCCGCCATGCCTCGCGGACCACCAGCTCCGCTGCCTCGTCCAACAGGAGCTCGACCGTGCGCACCGAGGCAGTCTACCTGCGGAGCGGCGCGGCCCCGGCCGGTATCAGGTGACGTGCTGGGGTGCGCGGGGTCAGCGCGGGTGGCGGATGCTGTCGATGATGCGCGTCCAGTTGTCGGTGCCGTGACCGTCCTCGATCGCGCGCCGGTAGTGGGACTGCACGGCCAGCGGAAGGGCGAGGTCGAGGCCCAGTGCCCGGCTGGTCTCGACGATGTGATCGGTGGTCGCGCCCATCATGGTGACCGTGCTGAGGTCACCGGGGTGTTCTCCGGCGTCCAGCGCGAGGCCGGGGTGTTCCTCGCCCGCCCTGAGCATGTCGCCGATCGAGTCGGCGGTGACGAGCAGTTCCGGCAGGGCTTCCCGGGCTTTGATGCCCGCGGTGTTCAGCATCGCGGTGGCGTGCATGAGGGAGGACAGGGTCGTCAGGAACACCGTGAGCTGGGCTTGGTACATCATCTGGGCGAGCCCCGGGTCGTCGCCCAGGTACTTCGGTGTTCCCAGCAGCGTCAGCGTCTCGCGGTGGCGTTCCAGTTCCTGGGCACTGCCGCTGTAGTAGACGTAGGCGGCCTCCGTGCCGACCATCGGCGCGGGGACCATCACTCCCCCGGTCAGGAAGGCCGCGCCGTGGCCGGCCGCCCAGGTCGCCGCCTCGCGGGAGCGATCGGGAGTGTCGGAGCTGAGGTTGACCAGGGTCTTGCCGGCGAGCGCGTCGGTGGCGCTGCCGAGGAGGTCGTACATCGCCCGGTAGTCGGTGAGGCTGAGGATCACGAGGCCGGCGCTTCCGAGCGCTTCGCGGACCGTGGCCGCGCGCGTCGCTCCGTCGGCGACGACCCCGTCGGCCCGGTGGGCGGTGCGGTTCCACACGGTGACGGAACGGCCGGCGGCCAGGAGGGTGCGGGTCATCGCCTGGCCCATCGGGCCGAGTCCGATCACGGTGACGGTGTTGGTGTGCTGGTGTCGTTCGTTCACGTCTCCATGCTGGGAGAATGCCGTCGCGGCCGGAAGTACCTACTATTTTCTGCGGTACTTACCTTTCTGTAAGGGGGTGGGCGGGATGGCGAAGGCGCCCAGGCGGGGTCCGTACATCTGCGGGATCGACGCCGCGCTCGACGTGGTCAGCGGCAAGTGGAAGGGGTTGATCCTCTGGGAACTGCAGGCCCATGGCGTGCGCCGGTTCGCCGAACTGCGCCGCGGTCTGCCCGGGGTGAGCGAGAAGATGCTCACCCAGCATCTGCGCGAGATGGAGGAGGACGGCCTCGTGCACCGCGAGGTGTACGCCGAGGTACCGCCTCGCGTCGAGTACTCCCTGACCGAAGACGGACGCACACTCAACGAGGCGCTCAGCTCGCTCGGGGCCTGGGGAACCGATCGGATGCGCCGGGAGGGGCTGCGCACGGTCGAGGTGGCCGGGACGGTCGAGGTGCCCGCGTCCATGGGAGGGTGACCGCCCCGGGGGGACCGGGCGCGGCTGTCACTGCCTTTTCGCGCCGGGTTCCCCGCTGATGGATTCCTGGTAGGCGTCCGCGTAGGTGGGAGAGTCCTTGATCAGGTCGTCGCAGAACGCGGCGACGTCGGTGCCGATGAGTTCCAGGACTCCCTTGCCTTCGGCGGCACCCTCCTCGAAGAAGTCGACGATTCCGGGGAGGAGAGAGCCGTCGGACAGGCTGACGGGCCCGACCTTGAAGAGGTACTTCTGCATCTCCTTGTAGACGATCTGGTAGTCCGGGGGGAGCGCCTTGACCCGGGCAGTGTGCGCCCGCCACTGCTTCTTGCCTTCGATGATGTCCTGGATGCTCACGTCAGCCTCCCAGCCTGCTCAGTTTCCGTGCGACGTTCCTGTTCAACTGCTCGCGCCACCGGTCGCGGTACGTCCGGGCCCCAGCTCCGCCGGCCAGCGCCGCACAGAAGCCCTGAATGTCGTCGCCGAGCACCTCGTGGACGCTCTGCCCGTCCGCTGCCGACACTTCCAGCAGCCCCAGGGCGGAGTCGAGGATCGGTGTCAGGTTGCGGCCGGTGAAGTCCCCGTACGGGAAGAGGTGGGCGACGATCTGGTCCCACGCCTCCCGGTAGTCGTCCGGCAGAGCCTCGACCCGGGCTCCGAACGCCTGCCACTCCCTGGTGAGATCGCTGCCTGTGATCTTCTCCCAGAAGTTCATCTCCCGCCCTCCTTGAGCCTGTCGATGCGTGATGAGAGGTACTGCCATTTCGCCCAGAACCTCGCGAGTTCCTCGCGCCCGGCGTCGTTGAGCGCGTAGAACTTGCGCGGCGGACCCACCCCGGACGGACGTTTCGTCACCTGGACGAGCCCGTTCCTCTCCAGCCGCAGCAAGATCGTGTACACCGTCCCCTCGACGACGTCGGCGAAGCCGAGCTCGTTCAGCCGGCGAGTGATGGCGTACCCGTAGGTTTCCTCGCTGCCGATGATTTCGAGCACGCATCCTTCGAGCGTGCCCTTCAGCATCTCCGTCAGGTCGTCCATCGCGGGTGCTCCTCAGCCCTGCCGGTACTACGTGGTACCGAATACCAGTACACAGTATCACTGAGTAGCGGGATGGGAACGTCTCCGGTGGACACCGGCGAGGTGACGGGCCGCGCCGTCACCTCGCCGGGTGGGCCGTCAGTTCCAGGTGTAGGCGTCGAAGTTCCGGCTGAACTCCCAGTTGTTGAAGCGGTCCCAGTTGATCGACCAGGTCATCAGGCCGCGCAGGGACGACCAGGTGCCGTGGGTCTGGTAGGAGCCGCAGTTCCGCTTCTTGGTGAGGCAGTCCAGGGCCTTGTTCACCTCGGCGGGGCTGGTGTGTCCGTTGCCCGCCTGGGTGGAGGCGGGCAGGCCGATGGCCACCTGGTCGGGGCGGAGGCCGGGGAAGAAGCGCTCGGCGTTGCCGGCGACCGGGAAGCCGGTGAGCAGCATGTCGGTCATGGCGATGTGGAAGTCGGCGCCGCCCATCGAGTGGTACTGGTTGTCCAGGCCCATGATGGGGCCGGAGTTGTAGTCCTGGACGTGGAGCAGGGTGAGGTCGTCGCGCAGCGCGTGGATGACCGGCAGGTAGGCGCCGGCGCGCGGGTCCTGGCCGCCCCAGGGGCCGGAGCCGTAGAACTGGTAGCCGAGCTGGACGAAGAAGGTCTCCGGGGCCATCGTCAGGACGAACTTCGATCCGTACTTCGCCTTGAGGGTCTTGATCGCCTGGATGAGGTGGACGACGACCGGGGTGGTGGGGTTGCGGAAGTCGGTGTCGCCGGTCTGGAGCGAGAGCGAGTGGCCCTCGAAGTCGATGTCGAGGCCGTCCAGCCCGTACTCGTCGATGATCTTCGAGACGGAGGAGACGAAGGTGTCGCGGGCGGCCGGGGTGGTGAGCTGCACCTGTCCGTTCTGGCCGCCGATGGAGATGAGGACCTTCTTGCCGGCGGCCTGCTTGGCCTTGATGGCGGCCTTGAACTCGGCGGGTGACTCCACGCCGGGGCACTCGGTGGCCGGGCAGAGGCCGAAGCGGATGTCGCCCGAGGTCACCGAGGTGGGCTCACCGAAGGCGAGGTTGATGACGTCCCAGGAGTCGGGTACGTCGGCCATGCGGGTGTAGCCGGAGCCGTTGGCGAAGCTGGCGTGGAGGTAGCCGACGAGGGCGCGGGCGGGCAGCTCGCCGCTTCCCTCGCCGCCTTTGGCAGCCGTGGTGGCGGTGACAGCCGCGGACTTCGCGGACTCGCCCGCGCTGTTGACCGCCGAGACCTGGAAGGAGTACGCGGTGCTCGGGCTGAGCCCGGTGGCGGTGTACGAGGTGCCGGTCGCGGTGCCGACCGGGCTGCCGTCCCGGTAGACCTTGTACGAGGTCGCTCCTGCGACGGCGGGCCAACTGAGCGGCACCGAGGTGGCGGTCGGGGTGCCGGCGGTGAGGCCCGTGGGGGCGGCGGGGATCTGGACCGGGTCGCCGCCGGGTCCGAGGAGGGAGAGGTCGTCGGCCTGGTAGGCGGGGGTGCCGTACCAGCCATGGGTGTAGATCGTGACCGAGGTGGTGCTGGCGCCGGTGGTGAAGGTCTTGGTGAGCTTCTGCCAGTCGGGGGCGGACTGGGTCCAGTCGTACCCGTCGGTGGTGCCGGTGCCGGTGACGCCGAGGTACACGTAGCTGCCGCGGACCCAGCCGCTCAGTGTGTAGGTGGCGTTGGGCCGCACGGTGACGGTCTGGGAGCACTTGGCGTTGTCGCCGCCGGCCGGTGTGGCCTGCAGCGCCCTGGTGCCGCTGCGCACGGGGGTGGTGACGGCGGCACCGCTGCCCGCCGTACAGCTCCACCCGTCCAGGCCGGCCTCGAAGCCGCCGTTGCGGGCGAGTTCGGAGTCGGCGGCGTGGGCGGTCGGTGCGAGCGCGGTGAGCCCGCCGACGGCGAGCGCGCCCGCCAGCAGCAGGGTGAGAGGTCTGGAGCGGTCCACGACTGCCTCCGGGGGTGAGGATGGAGTGGAGCGCGCCACAGCATGGTCCAGACCAATCGAGTGGTCAAGACCTCTGTACGGGACTCGACGCGACGGGGCCGCGGTTCCGGTGCGGGGGTGTACGCCGCCCCCGCACCGGAACCGCGTGGCTCAGGCTCCGGCGCGCAGCCCCGCCAGGAGCTGGTAGACCGTCTCCGTGCCCTGCCGCAGGGCCTCGACGCCGATGTACTCGTCCGTGCCGTGCATCCGCTTGAGCATGTCCCGGGTCACGGTGAACGGGTACATGCCGTAGACCGGCACGTTCTGCTCGCGGAACGGCACCGCGCTGGTCACCGCCTCGAACTGGCCGGCCGTGGCCCGCACCCCGGGGTGGGTCCGCCGCACGGCCTCCTGCCAGGCGCGGAAGACGTCCGTGTCGTAGCTGGAGTCCGGAACCGCCAGATAGCCGCGCAGCCGGTCGAGCGCCTGCTCCTCGCTCTCCCCGGGGTTGCCGACCACCGTCAGCGTGGCCCGGTTGCCGATCAGGGCGCGCAGTTCGGCGACGATCCGCCCGGGATCGTCGCCGCCGGGCAGGAACGCCGCCCGGAACTCCGCCGTCGCCGTGCCGGGCACGATGCTCGGGTAGTAGCCGGCCTTGGCCGAGGTGAACGCCAAGGTGGTGCGGAGCAGCGCGTTGTGCAGCTCGGGCGTGTCGCTGAGCCGTACCACCTCATGGCCGGCCCGGTTCCGCCGCTCCTCGGTGCGGGCGTCGAGCATCTCCCGTACGGCGGCGGCCAGGGCCGGGTCCGCGGTCGCCTGGGCCAGCTCGGCGAAGTACGTCCGGGACAGCGCGTTCGGGCGGATGGCGGCCCGCCAGCTTCCGAGCTCTTCCAGCACCTCCCCCAGCCGGATCAGGGCCTGTCCGCCGAACGGCTTGGAGGTGTGGGTGGCGTACGAGGACGCTTCCAGCCGCAGCAGCAAAGAGCGCTTGTCGTTGCAGGTGAGCGCGGCGATCATGGGCGTTCTGCCGTCCCGCTGGTCGAGCACCCAGCCGCCCTCGGTGAGGACCGCTCCGGCCGTCACCTTGTCCGGGTGTTCGGTGAGGAACCAGCGGACGCCGTACGGCCCCTGCTCCTCGTCGCAGTCGGACCAGAAGACGATGTCCCGGTCGAAGCGCGTGCCCTGCCGCACATGGCGCAACAGGGCGGCGACGAAGGCGGCGTTGACCCCCTTCATGTCGAGGGCGCCCCGGCCGTACAGCCTGCCGTCCGCGATCTCCCCGGCGAAGGGCTCCCGGGTCCAGGTGTCCCCCGTCGCGGGGACCACGTCCGAGTGGCCGAGCAGGACCAGGGGCTTCGCGCGCGCCGAGCCGCCGTCGGCGGGGACGCGGGCGAAGAAGTGGACGTTGCCCTCCTTGGGGGTGGGCACGATCTCCGTGGCGACCCCGGCCGTGCGGAAGATCTCCTCCAGCATCCGCGCGTACGGCAGAGTGATCGCCCCGTCCCCGGGGTTGCTCGTGTTCTGCCGGATCATCGCGACGGCGAGCCGCACCGGATCGGTGGGGTCGCCGTCGAAGGCGTCGCCCGCGGCCGGGGCCGCCGTCGGCTGTGCGGCTGCGGCCTTCGGCGCGGCGGCCGTCGTCGCACCGAGGGCGAGCACGGTGCCCGAGACGACCGCCGCGCCGCCGCCGAGCACGGCCCGCCGGGACGGACCGGCGGTGCCGGAGAGGCCGTCCAGGCAGGCGGACAGGACCGCTGCCGGATTCTCCTGGTGGGCGTAGTGGCCGCCCGGTACGGACAGCACCGTGCAGTCCGCGGTGGTCCACTCGCGCCACCGCCGGACGGCGGCCTCCGGCACATGCGGATCGTCGAGGGCCCACACCGCGCGCAGCGGGACATGGACGGGGGTGCTCCCCCGGCCGTCGTAGTGGGCGGCCAGGGTCAGATCGGCCTGCACGGGCGGGAGCAGCACCTCCTCGAACTCGGGGTCGGCCAGCAGTTCGGGGTCGGTCAGCCCGGTCCCGGTCGCGAAGGCGCGGGCGTCCTGGAGGGTCACTTCGCCGCCCGGTCCGGTGAAGTCACTCGGTGACTGCCCGGCCACCACGCACAGCCGCGCCACCGGCAGCCCGGTCGCCGCCAGGCGGCGGCAGACCTCGAACGCCAGCAGCGCACCGAGGCTCACCCCGATCAGCACCAGTCGCCGGCCCGCCGCGCGCTCCCGCAGCTCGGCGGCCACCGCGTCCGCGTACCCGGCCATGTCGACGACCGGCTCCTCGTCCACCCGGGTGCCCCTACCGGGCGGGGTGACCAGCGCCAGAGCCATGCCGTCGGGCAGTTGCCCGTGCCAGCTCGCGAAGGTGGAGCCGTGCGCGCCGGTGGGTGCGAAGCAGACCGCCAGCGTGCCGGCCCGGCCGCCGTTCGTCTCCTCGTCGCGGATTCTCAGCCAGGAAGTGCTCATGCCCGTGCCTCCTTCTGGGCCTCGCGGCAGAGTGCGGCGATCGCGCCGACGGTGGGCGCGGCGAGGATGCGGCGCAGGGGGACGCGCCGGCCGGCGGTCTTCGCCAGCCGGTTGGCGAACCGGACGGCGAGCAGCGAGTGGCCCCCGGCGTCGAAGAAGTTCTGGTCCGCGTCGGTGGGGGGAGCGCCCAGCAGTTCCTCCCAGAGGGCCGCGACGGCGGCCTCGGTGGCGTCGGACGGCGTGAAGCCCGCGGTCCGCTCCGGTCCGATGTCCGCGACGAGCGTGCGCAGCCCGGCGCGGTGCAGCTTGCCGTTGGGGCCCAGGGGAAGCCGCGGCACCTGCTGGAGGCGGGCCGGCAGCATGTAGTCGGGCAGCCGGTCGCGCAGATATCCGCGCAGGGCCGCGGTGCTCACCTCTTCCTCGGCCGTGACGCAGGCGACGATGCGCGGCTCGCCGTCCTCGCCCTCCGCATACGCCCCGGCGTCGGTGACGCCGGGTGCCTTGCGGAGGGTGGACTCGATCTCCTCCAGCTCCACCCGGTAGCCGCGCACCTTGATCTGGTTGTCGGCGCGGCCGGTGATCTCCAGTGCCCCGTCCGGGAGGTGACGGCCCCGGTCGCCCGTCCGGTAGTGGCGTACGCCCCGGTCGTCGACGGTGAAGCGGTCCTCGCCGTCGCCGCCGAGGTAGCCGAGGGCGAGCGGCGGCCCGCTGACCCACACCTCGCCGGTGACACCGGGCGGCAGCCGGCGGCCGTGCCGGTCGCGGACCGAGAGCGACGCGCCCGCCACCGCGTGGCCGACCGGTACGCGTCCGGCGTCCGCGGGCAGGGCGGCCGTGTCGTACGCGGCGACGTTGGAGGCGGTCTCGGTCATGCCGTACAGGTTGAGGAGCGTGGCGTCGGGCCAGACCTCCCGGAAGCGGTGGACGGTCCGCACGGGCAGGCTGTCGGCGCCGCTGGTGACCAGCACCGGCTGGTGGGAGCCGGGGAGCCTGGCGCTCTCCTCCAGCAGTCCGTCGATCAGGTGCGGGGTGAGGTAGAGGTGGGTGATCCGCTCCTCGGCGACCGCGGCGGCGAACAGCACCGGGTCGAGGAGTTCCTCGGTGCTGAGCACGACGGACGGGACGCCCTGGAGCAGGCCGCCGAGCAGTTCCCAGGGCGAGGCGACGAGGGCGAGCGACTTCTGCACCGCCAGCACCGCGTTCTCGGGGAACGGGTGGTCCGCCCACATCCACTCCAGCCGGCCGCGGACGGAACGGTGGCTGATCCGTACGCCCTTGGGGTTCCCGGTGGTGCCGGAGGTGTAGACGATGTGGAACAGCGCGTCGTCGTCCGGCTCCTGCTCGGGCCCGTCGTGCACGGGGCCGTCGGCGAGCGGGGCCAGCCGGACGCGGGGCGCGTCCAGCGTGGGGAACTGGTCGAGCCCCGGCTCGGCCAGCACCGCCCCCGGTCCCGTCTCCTCCACCATGCGGCGCTGGCGCCGTACGGGGATGGCCGGGTCCAGCCCGAGGTAGGCCGCGCCGGTCTTCAGCACGGCGAGCACCCCGGCGACCGCGGCGGGTCCGCGCTGGGCGGCGAGCGCGACCAGCGAGCCGGGGCGGGTGCCCTTGGCGGCGAGCTGGGCGGCCAGCCGGCCGCTCCACTCGTCGAGCTCGCGGTAGGTGAGCGTGGTGCCGGTGTGGCGCAGGGCGACGGCCTCGGGGCGGGCCGCCACCTGCGCGGCGAAGCGTTTCAGCAGGGTCGGGGTGGTCATGACGGTCCGCCTCCGGGCAGCAGGTCGAGGGATCGGATGGCAGTGTGCGCGGCGCGCCGCGGGTCGGTGAGGGCCTCCAGCGCGATCACCGTGGATTCGAGGACGTTGCGCGCGACCGGTTCGTCGAGGAGTTCCTGCTGGTAGGCGTACTGGAGCAGGAGCCGGTCGGGGCCGTGCGGCTGGACGTAGAGCGCGCAGTCGTACTTGGTGTAGCCGGTGTCCAGTTCGACGAAGCGGAAGCCGACACCGGCGGCGGTGGTCGCGCGGGCCGGGTACGGCAGCATGTTGAGCATCGTCTGGAAGACGGGGGTCGCCGCCGAGCTCCGGGCGGCGGCGGGGAGCTGACGCAGCGTCCAGACGAAGGGGTGGTCGGCGGCGGCGTACGCGTCGTACACGGTGTCGCGGACCAGGGCGGTGAACTCGGCGAGCGTCGCGGCCGGGTCGATGCGCAGCCGCAGCGGCAGCATCGCGAGCATGAAGGCCGGTACCTCGGCGGTCTCCGGCCGCTCCCGGCCCGCCATCGGCGCCCCGACGACGACCTCGTCGGCGTCGCCGTAGTAGCCGAGGGTCAGCGCGTACGCGGCCAGCAGCGGGACGAACGGGGTCGCGGAGGCGGACAGCGCGGTCTCGTGCAGCCGTCGGGTCAGGGTCTCGTCCAGCACCGCCTCGGTGATCGCGCCCCGGTAGGTGGGCGCGGCCGGGCGCGGCTTCTGCGCGATCTGGAGCACCGGCAGGTCGCCCGCGAGCTGCCGCCGCCAGTACCGGCCCGCCTCGGCGGTCTCCTCGGCGGCCAGTACCCGGTCGAGGTGGTCGAGGTAGCGGTCGTAGCGGGTGGCGCGCTCGGGGTCGGGGGCGGCCGGCCGCCGCTCGTACAGCTCGGCCAGCCGTTGGAACAGGACGGTGGCGCCCCAGCCGTCGAGCAGGAGTTCGTGCATGGTGACCAGCAGGCGGTGCTGTCCGTCCGGCAGTTGGAACAGCCCGGCGCGCAGCGCCGGCTCGGACAGCAGGTCGAAGGGGCGGGCGGCTTCCTCGGCCGCCAGCTTCCGGTACGCGTCCGCCGTGATCTCCCGTGGCCGCTCCGGCAGCGGCACGTCCCAGTGCGGGAAGTGGTGCACCACCTCGTCGCCCTGCGTCTCGTCCGGTTCGGCGAACCGGGCGAGCAGCAGCGGGTTCTCGGCCAGCAGCAGCCGCCAGGCGGCCGCCAGCCGGGGCACGTCCAGCGGACCGGTCAGCTCCAGGGAGCCCTGGTAGCTGTAGTAGGGGCTGTGCGGGTCCAGTCGCCAGTGGAAGTAGACGCCGGCCTGCTGCGGAGTGAGCGGGCGGGTGCGCGGGGCGTCGCCCGTGTGCGCGACGGCGGTGCCGTCCCCGGCGGGCGGGACCCGGGCGCCGAGTGCGGCGAGCGCGGCGGGGCTGCCGTCGCGCAGCACCTCGCGCAGGCTCACCGTCGCTCCCGTCTCCCGCAACCGTGCCACCAGCCGCATGGCCTGCAGCGAGTCGCCGCCCAGCGCCAGGAACGAGTCGTCGCGGCCGACCGGCCCGCAGCCCAGCAGTTCGGCGACGAGCGCGGCGATCGCGGCCTCGCCCTCGGTCCGCGGCGCACTGAAGGGACGGGTGTCGGGGCGGCGGCGGCGCGGCGGTGCGGGCAGGGCCCGGTAGTCGGTCTTGCCGTTGCGGGTGAGCGGCAGTCCCGGTAGGACCACGAACGTGTGCGGCACCATCGGGGCGGGCAGCCGCTCGGCCAGATGGGCGCGCAGCGCCTCCTCCGCCACCTCCTGGCCGGGGGTGGTGACGTACGCGACCAGCCGCTGGTGGCCCGCCGCCGGGGCGTGCGCGCTCTCGCGGGCCACCAGCGCGCCCTCGTCGCCGTCGGCGCGTACGGTGACCGCGCAGGCGGCGACCGCGGGGTGGGCGCCGAGTTCCGCCTCGATCTCGGCGAGTTCCATGCGGACGCCGCCGAGCTTGACCTGCCGGTCGACCCGGCCCAGATACTCCACCTGGCCGTCCGGCCGCACCCGTACCGCGTCGCCGGTGCGGTACAGCCGCCCGCCGCCGTCCGTGAACGGGTCGGCGAAGAAGGCGAGCGCGGTCCGCTCCGGGTCGCCCAAGTAGCCGCGGCCCACGACCAGGCCGCCGACGAACAGCTCGCCGGTCTCCCCGTGCTCGCAGGCGTGCCACCGGCCGTTCTCGGCGCGCAGGACGTACAGCGCGGCGTTGCCGATGGGCGTGCCGATGGGCAGATGGCGTACGCCGGGGCCGGGCGGGCCGAGGACGGCGTGGGTGACGTCGTCCGAGCACTCCGTGGGTCCGTAGGCGTTGAGCAGCGCGATACCGGGAAGGGCCTCGTGCCACCGGCGGGCCAGCGCGGGCGGCAGTTCCTCGCCGGTGGCGATCATCCAGCGCAGCGCCCCGGGGCGGGTGCCCGCGCTCTGCTGGGCGTCCAGCAGGAAGCGGATCAGGGTGGGCACGGCCTCCAGGACGGTGGTGCCGCCGCGGCGTACCGCCTCCAGCAGCGCCGCGCCGTCCTGGGCCTGGTCGTCGCCGAAGATCTGGACGCGGCCGCCGACGAGCAGGGGGGCGAGCATCTGCCAGACGGAGATGTCGAAGCTGAGCGGCGCGGTCTGTGCCAGCCGGTCGTCGGCGGTCAGCCGGAGGTCGTCGACCTTGGCCCACAGGTGGTTGAGCATTCCCTGGTGCTCGACGACCGCGGCCTTGGGGCGGCCGGTCGATCCCGAGGTGTAGAGGACGTAGCGCACCTCGTCGGGGGGCGGCGGGGACGGGCGGGTGCGGTGGGTGTCGGTGGGCGGTGGTGTCGGGCCGGTGCGGTGGGTGTCCGCGGGCGCCGGGGAGGTGGTGCGTACGCCGGCCGCCTGCGCGCCCTTGACCAGTTCGCCGCTGTCGGCGGGGCCGCCGACGGTGAGCAGCAGCACCGCGCCGCTGTCCCTCAGCAGCGCTTCGACGCGGGCCGCGGGCCAGCTCGCGTCGACGGGCAGGTAGACGGCGCCCAGCACCTCCAGCGCGAGGAAGGCGCAGACGACGTCGGCGCCGCGACGCCCGCCGACCGCGACGATCTGCCCGCCCGTGACGCCCGCCGCGGCCAGTCGGGCGGCGATCCGCCGCGTCCGGTCGGCCAGCTCGCCGTAACTGAGGCTCCGCTCGCCGTCCTCGATGGCCGTGCGGTCGGGCCGGGCGGCCGCGTGCCGTTCGACGTGGGCGTGCACGCCCTCGCCCAGCGGGTAGGGCTCCTCGCGGGTCAGCGCGGCGGCGACGGCCCGCTCCCGGGCCCCTTCGGCCAGCGGCAGGTCGGGATAGCGCGTGGGCAGGCCGGTCACCGGGACCCCCTCTTCTCCGCGACGACGAGCAGGTACTCGACGGGCACTCCGGTCCCCCGCTCGTCGGTGGTGTGGAAGCCCTCGGTCATCTCGACCATCTCGGCGCGCAACTCCTTCCAGCGCGACGGCGGGGAGATGGTGTTCTTCGCGGCGATGCACGGACCGAAGCAGTTCTCGAAGAAGGCGACCAGGTCCTCGGCGGTCGCGAACGGGTAGAACAGCTCCCTGCGTTCGGCGGTGACGGTGAAGGAGGGGCCGAACAGCTCGGCGAGGTAGTCCGCCGAGCCCCACAGCATCGGCTGCCCCTGATGGCCGTTGGGCGAGGGGAAGTAGGCGGACAGGATCTCCTGGAAGTGCGCCGTCCAGCTCCGCGCCGTCCAGTTGCACATGCCGATCCGGCCGCCGGGGCGCAGCACCCGGGCCATCTCCCCGGAGGAGGCGGCGTGGTCGGGCGCGAACTGCACCCCGTAGGTGGAGGTCACCAGGTCGAACGAGGCGTCGGCGAACGGGAGTTCCTGGGCGTCGCCGCGGTGCAGCTCCACCTCCACTCCCGCCCGGGCGAAGCGCTCGCGGGCGTCGGAGAAGAACTCGTCGGTCAGATCGAGCCCGGTCACCGTCGCTCCGCGCCGCGCGGAGAGCAGCGCCACGTTGCCGTTGCCGGTGGCGACGTCGAGATGGCGCAGGCCGGGCCCGGGGGCGAGCCGCTCGATCAGTTCGACCGCGCCGGGGCGCAGCAGGTCGGCGACCTTCCGGTACTCCCCGTACGACCACATGGTGCGGTTGATTTCCTGGACATTGGGGTCGATGGCCATGGTGCGTCCCCTCAGAGCGTGAGCCGGGTGCCGAGACCGGCGGCCTCGGCGCGGGCGTGGATGCGGTCGGCGACGGCGACGTCGAGGATCGACATGCCGAAGGGATTGCTGATGATGGTCTCGTCCTGGTGGCGGCGGCCCGGGTGGCGGCCGGCGAGCACGTCGCCGAGGACGGCGTCCACCCGGCGGGCGCCGGGCCGTGCGGTCACCCCGTCGCGGGGGGCGCCGTCGGGGCCGAGCAGGGTGCCCGCCCGGTGCATCCGGCCGAGCAGGCGGCGCGGGTCGTCGCGGACCAGGCTCCAGTCGTCGACGATCACCGTGTCGGCGGCGAGCACCGCCGCCTCGGTGAGGTCGTCCAGCGAGACGTGGCAGACCAGCGCGCCGGGCCGCAGCCAGTCGGGCTCGATGTACCCCTGCGTCACCGTGGTGACGGGCACCACGACTTCGGCGTCCCGCACCGCCTCGCGTGCGCTCCCGGCCGGCACGGTCTCGACCTTCGCGCCCTCGGGCAGCGAGGCGACGTACGCGGCGAGGGCCTCGGCGCGGTCGGGCGCCACGTCGTGGAGCGCGAGGGTGCGCAGCGTCGGCACGGTGCGCAGCAGCAGCGCCGCGTGCGCCTGGGCGAGGGCCCCGCAGCCGATGAGCGCCAGCTTCCGCGGGGACGGCACCGCGAGGTGGCGTACGGCGAGGGCGGTCACCGCGGCGGTGCGCATGGCGCTGATGTAGGCCGCCTCCATCAGGGCGACGGGCCGTGCCGTCTCCGGGTCGAGCAGCAGGGTGAAGCCCTGGGAGCGCGGGATGCCTCGGGCCGGGTTGCCCAGTGAGGCGTTGATGGTCTTCATGCCGACGACGGGCGGGCGGCCGTCCTGGAGCAGCGCGCCGGGCATGGCCAGCAGCCGGGCGGAGTCGCCCCGCGGGGTCGTCCAGCCGAGATACGCCTCCTCGGGGAGGGCGGTCTGCCCGGCGCTGTGCAGCATCAGCGCCTCGGCCACCGTCCCCACGATGTCCACGCCGCAGGCGGCCTCGATGACGTCCGCGCGGGTGAGGTGGAGGTAGGGGCTGTCCGGGTATCGCTCGAAGTCCATGGGGAGCGGGGCCTCCTTGGCCGGGGTGGGGGGGATGCTCGGACCGGGGGCGGCCCGGCGGACCGGGGGTCAGTGGCCGGTACGTGCCTTCGGTGCGTGCGCGGGTTCCGGGGGCCTGGCGCGGCGTGCCCCGCGCAGCGCCGCGAGGGGGATGAACGCGCCCAGCAGGAGCACAGCGGCGAGCGCGATCCAGCCGGCCTTGCCGAGGGCGAGTACCACGCCCGTCATCAGGACCGGGCCGGCGACCCGGTTGGCGACGGTGCGGCTGGTGTTGAACAGCACCAGGTAGGCGCTGCGCGCCCCTTCGGGAGCCAGGTCGAAGGAGAGCGTCCAGGACGCGCCGACCTGCAGCAGTTCGGCGAAGGTCAGCAGGACGACCGCGCCGCCCAGCGTCAGCAGTGCGCCGCGCGTCCCGAAGCCCGGCGCGGCGGCGAACGCCAGCGCGCCGCAGCTCAGCAGCGCCGCCGCGGTCGCGTACGACAGCCAGGCCCGGCGCGTGGTGCGGTAGCAGCGGTTGAGGGGGTACTGGAGGGCGATGCAGAGCACGGTGTTGACGGCGTACAGGACGCCGACGTAGCGCTCGGGTACCTCGGTGGCGGTCACCAGCCACAGCGGGAACGCCACGTTGAGCACCGGCATCCACAGCGACACCAGCGCGTTGTACGCGGTGAAGCCCAGCAGCCGCCGGTCCTTGAGGAGTTCCCGTACGCCCGTCGTCGCGACGGTGCCGGCCGAGCCCTGGTCGCGTGAGGTGGCGAACACCGCGGCCACGATCAGGTAGGCGACCGCGCCGCCGATCAGCAGCGCCCGGAACGCGCCGGTCGAGCCCGACCCCAGGGCGGCACCGGCGATCAGTCCTCCCAGGCTGATGCCCAGGTTGACGACGGTGCGCTGGACGGCCATCACCTTCGCGCGCAGGCTCTCCGGCGCCCGCGCGCCGACATACGCCTGGACCAGCGGGGGCGAGGACTGCTCGGTGACGGCGATGAGGGTGACGACCAGCAGGAAACTCCACCAGCCGGCCACCCACAGATAGCCGAGGGTGGCCAGGGCGCGCAGCAGCATGACGCCGATCAGTACGGGCACGGGGCCGAAGCGTGCGGACAGCCGGGCGATGGGCAGGGCGGCGAGCACGGCGACCGCGCCGCCGATGGTCAGTCCGATGCCGACGGAGGAGGTGCTGAGGTGGGCGACCTTGACGAAGTAGATGGTCGAGACGGCGAGGAACAGGCCGGTCCCGGTCCACTCGATCAGGGTCGCGCCCTGGACCAGTGGAAGGAACTGCCGGTAGTCGCGGCGGCGCTCGCGCCGCTGTGGCGTGGTGCTGGTACTCATAGGTGCCGGTGCTCCAGGTGGTGCGGTTCCCGCCGGGTGAAGAACAGGCCCTCGCGGCGCAGCCGTGCCTTCGCGGCGGCTGTCTCTTCGGCGATGCCCTGTGCGCTCGCCCAGTCGTCGGAGTAGAGGGTGTCGCGGTACTTGGCGCCGCCGTCGGCGGCCACGCAGACCGCGAGTCCCCGTGGCGCGGGGTCGTTCTCCAGATCGGCGACCACCGCGCGGACGGCGCAGCCGCTGGATCCGCCGAGCGCGAGCCCCAGGTCCTCGGCGAGGATGCGGCAGACGGCGATCGCCTCGACGTCGTCGACCTGGACGAGGCGGTCGTAGCTGTCCGCGCCCTTGAGGAAGGCGGAGGGGCGGCTGGCCCCGATGCCCGGTATCAGCCGGCGTCCGGCGGTGCCGGCGACGGCCAGTGAGCCGCGTACGTCGACGGCGACCGGGGCGACGTCGGGGCGGTACTCGCGCAGGTGGGAGGCGATGCCGGAGAGGGTGCCGCCGGTGGAGACGGGGACGTAGACCGCGTCGAGTTCCGCACCCGCCTCTTGGGTGATCTCCGGGCCCGTGGTGGTGCGGTGCACCTCGGGGGCGGCCCAGTTCTCGTACTGGTTGGGCCAGCGGTAGCCGGGGTTGCGGGCCAGCAACTCGCGTACGGTGCGCAGTCTGCTCAGCAGATAGCCGCCCTGGCCGTCCGGCTCGTCGACCACCAGCACCCGGGCGCCGTCGGCCTCCAGCATGCGGCGGGTGACGGGCGGGGTCTTGAGGTCGATCACCGCGAGGAAGGTGCAGTCGACGGCGCGCAGTAATCGGGTCAGCGCCAGCCCGAGGTTCCCGGAGGTCGACTCGACCACCACGGTGCCCGGAGTCAGCGGCCGCTCCTCGTGCAGGGCCCGCACGAGCCCGACGGCGCTGCGGTCCTTGACCGAGCCGCTGGGACCGTGCCCTTCCAGCTTCAGCGCCAGTCGCCGGGTGCGTCCTCGGTAGGCGACGGTGAGGTGGAGCAGCGGGGTCCTGTCGAGTGCCCGCTTCAGGACAGGCATGACACACGACATCGTTTCCCCCTGAGCTCGGTGCCACTGTGAACCGGAAGCAAGCAGACCTTAGGCACCAGTCCTCTGAAGTAACCACCGATATGACCGTTGCACCTTACGCACCGTGGCCGGAACCTCACGGGGCGTTTCTCGGCCAATCGACACCCCCACCTCGACGACCTGCGCCGACGCCGGTCCGACGGGCGTGCCCGGTAGGGGGTGGGAGTCCCGGGGGCCGCTCATAATGGCCGACTCCGGTCGCGCCGTGGACAGTACCGCCCTTGCCACCGGCCGGCTCCTGTTCGCCGCTGCCGGGGCCTTCGGCGCGTCGGCGTCGATCGCCGGTTCCTGACCGAGCTGGAACCGGTGCGCACGCGGGCGGTGGTCAGCCGCCCACGTGGATGCCGGGCCGCCGCCGCGGGTCGGGCTCGTTGCTGCGCAGGATCTCTCGGGTGACCGGGGCGGTGTCGCCGCGGCCGAGGAGGAAGTAGCGGAACATGTGCGCCAGCGGGCTGCCCTCGGCCCAGGAGAAGTAGCAGTGCGGCAGTACGCCGGTCGCGTCCCGCAGGGCCAGCAGGATCGCCGCGATGGCGTTGGGCGCGGCCGGTGCCTCGGCGCGCAGGACCCGGTGGTCGCCGACCCGGACGCCGTGGATGGTGAGCGTCTCGCTGAAGTCCGACGGGTCGACCACGTCGATCTCCAGGAAGAGCACGTCCGCCCGCCCCGGCACATGGTTCGTCCCGCGCTGCTCGCGTTCCTTGGCGCGGTACTCGGCCTCGTCCCCGGCGTCGCGGCGGTTCGCGATGATGTTGATCGCGTCGTCGTGGGCGAGCGTGTCGGCCACGAAGCGGCGCGCGGCGTCGTCGAAGACGATGCGGTCGGCGCGCAGTTCGGTGGTGCGCGCCACCCGGGAGACCAGCGAGACGGCCACGATGCCGATGATGAAGAACCCGGAGATGGCGATGCCGTCGGGCTTGTCGACGATGTTGGCGGCCAGGGCGTAGAACAGCACCGCGGTGAGCACCGCGAAGCCCGCGGTGGCGGCCCGGCGGCGGCCGCGTGCGACGGACGCGGTGACGGCGAAGGCCCCGGAGACCATCATCGCCAGGATGCCGGTGGCGTACGCGCCGGCCTGGGCGTCGACGTCGGCGTCGAACGCCACCGTGATCAGCACGCACAGGGCGGTGTACACCAGGACGACCGGCCGCACCGCGCGCCCCCACTCGGGGGCCATGCCGTAGTCGGGCAGGTAGCGCGGCACGATGTTGATCAGCCCCGCCATGGCGGACGCGCCGGCGAACCACAGGATGAGGATGGTGCTGATGTCGTACACCGTGCCGAACGCCTCGCCGATCTGTTCGTGGGCCAGCCAGGCCAGCGCCCGCCCGTTGGCGGCGCCGCCGGGCTCGAACTCGTCCTTCGGGATGAGGACGGTGGTCACGAAGCTCGCGGCCAGCAGGTAGACGCTCATGATCGCGGCGGCCGTGGTGAGCAGCCGGCGGGCGTTGCGGATGCGCGCGCGCAGCCGCTGCCCGGGGTCCGCGCCGTCGGCCGCGATCAGCGGCATCATGCTCACGCCGGTCTCGAACCCGGACAGGCCCAGCACGAGCAGCGGGAAGGCGAGCACGGCGGGGCCGGCGAGATCGCCGAAGCCGCCCCCGGTGTCGGCGAGGGCGTCCGTCCACCCCGACAGGGCGCCGCCGGTCGTGAAAGCGTGGACCAGGCCGACGGCGATGACGACCGCGTTGAGCAGCAGGAAGACGGCGACCAGCGGGATGGCGACGCTGACCGCCTCGTTGAACCCGAGCAGGAACACCCCGCCCAGGAGCAGCAACAGCACCACGGTCAGTGCGACCTGGTGGCCGTGGAGCGCGGCCGGGAAGAAGGGGTTCTCCATCACGTGGACCGTGGCGTCCGCCGTGGACAGGGTGATGGTGATGATCCATGACGTGGCCACGAACCCGAGCAGCACCAGGACGAACAGCTTGCCCCACCAGAACGGCAGCAGGTCCTCCAGCATGGCGACCGACCCGGCGCCGTCCGGGCTCTGCCGCGCCACCTTCCGGTACATGGGCAGCATGCCCAGCAGTGTCAACGCCACGATCAGCAGCGTCGCGAGCGGTGAGACGGCTCCGGCGGCCGTGGCGGCGATCGCGGGGACGTACGCGAGGCTGGAGAAGTAGTCGACGCCGGTCAGGCACATCACCTTCCACCACGGCTGCGACTCGGCGTGGCTCTCGCCCGCGGCGGGGCCCACGGGCCGCACCTTGTGCCGCAACAGCCACTGGGCCGCCGTGCCGCGCGGCTGGGTGCGCAGCGCCGGACTGTCCACCGTCTCCGGCATGATCGGCCGGCCCCCGTCGCTCATGTCCTGTCTGCCCTTTCCCGCCGGTCACCGTCAACGGGTCGCTGCCGCACCGGGCCGCGACGATCACTGAGTACGGGGTCTGCCGCTCCCGCACCCGCCGGGTCGCTCCCGGACCGGAACCGGCCGGAAGGCCCCGCGGCACCGACCGTACCGACACCCGGTGCCGTGCTCGACGCGTCTTCCCCGCCCCGGCCCCCCGCATGTCCGGTCGGCCGGGCGGCCGCCGGGCGCGCTTGCGCTGGAACGCACTCCAAGCCGTAGCGTCGTGACGGCACCGGTTCGGGATGCCGGTCGGCGTCATCTGTCGCTAGATGGACGAGTGGCGCACGCGCCGCCGGGACGACGGACGAACACGCGGGAAGGATCGGGACACGTCATGGACAAGCGCAGTCTGCGGGAGCTCGAGGTGTCGGCCATCGGCCTGGGATGCATGGGCATGTCCGCGTTCTACGGCTCCGCCGACGAGGACGAGGGCGTCGCCACCATCCGACGCGCCCTCGACCTCGGCATCACCTTCCTCGACACGGCCCAGGTGTACGGCCCCCTCACCAACGAGTCACTGGTCGGCGAGGCGATCCGGGGCCACCGCGACGAGTACGTGATCGCCACCAAGTTCAACTACCGGATGGACGACGCCGTACCCGGCGACACCAGCACCATCGGGCCCCAGGACGGCTCCGCCGAGCATGTGCGCAGCTCGGTCCACGGTTCCCTGCGGCGCCTGGGCACCGACCACATCGACCTGTACTACCAGCACCGGGTCGACCCGAACGTGCCCATCGAGGAGACCGTCGGCGCGCTGGGCGAGCTGGTGGCCGAGGGCAAGGTGCGCTGCATCGGGCTGAGCGAGGCCAGCGCGGAGACCATCCGGCGGGCTCACGCCGTGCACCCGGTCACCGCCGTGCAGAGCGAGTACTCGCTGTGGTCGCGGGACGTGGAGGCCGAGGTGCTGCCCGTCTGCGAGGAGCTGGGGATCGGCTTCGTGCCGTACTCGCCGCTCGGTCGGGGCTTCCTCGCCGGACGGTTCACCACTCCGGACGAGCTGGACGCGAACGACTGGCGCCGCCAGAATCCGCGCTTCCAGGACGCCAATCTGGAGGCGAACCTGCGGCTCGCGGCCAAGGTGAAGGAGATCGCCGCCGAGAAGGAGGTGACCCCCGCCCAACTGGCCATCGCCTGGGTGCTGGCCCAGGGCGAGCACCTGGTGCCCATCCCGGGTACCAAACGCCGCACCTACCTGGAGCAGAACGCCGCGGCGGTCGACATCGAGCTGACCGAGGACGACCTGGCGCGTATCGCCGCCGAGCTGCCGGAGGCGGCGGGAGAGCGTTACGACGAAGCGGGGATGCGGGCGGTGAACCGGTAGCGGTGCGGCCGGGTGGTCAGGCGGACGGGCGGCCGGTGATGGCCGGCAGGGTCGTCGTCCTGATCCGGCGGTAGGTCCTGAAGCCGTACACGGTCAGCGCTGCCCAGATGACGGTGCTGACCAGGGGCCACCACAGGTCCCGGCCCTGCTCGCCCTGGAGGAGGTGGACGACCCCGTTCACCGCCCAGGCGACCGCGAGGACAAGCGCCGCCCACCTGGCCCACTGCCACACCCGCATGGTTCCCCGGGCGCGGGTTTCCTGTACGCGCTGATCATCTTGTCGACGTCGTGTGCCATTCATACCTGTGCGCCTACCCCCTGCCCGCTCCTTGCCTCCCGGCCCTCAAGAGACGGCCGAAAACGGACGGTCTCACCGGCTGCGGAGGCACTCGGAGGCGGTCCGGCCGGATGCCGAGGCGGGGGAACGCGATGACGCCCGGACCGGCGGGTGGTACCGCCCCGCCGGTGGTGCGTCAGGCATGCGCGTGGCGTGAGGCGGTCGCCTTGCGCGGTGCGGCGTGGTGCGCCGGGCGCCGGGGCGCGTCCTCGGTCCGCAGGCGGTGCAGCCACAGGGAGGTCGTCAGCAGGAGACCGCTGAAGACGGCCAGGAGGAGGGCGGAGACCCACATCTGCCGGGTGCCGGGCATCTGCCAGGCGGTCCAGACGGTCAGCACCGCCCACAGAAGGACGCCACCCGCGTAGAAGGCACGGACCCGGCGCATCTGCCGCACGGCCCGCAAGGAGATGACGCGATCGGTTGTGGATGTCATGGCGGCCCGTGTACCCCGGTGTCCGCCGTTCAACGGATCGGTTCACCGCCGGCCGCGTTCCTCGAAGTCACGGCGTACCGCCGCGCCTTGGTCCTCGACCAGGCCCGCTGCGTCGGGGAGGTCCAGGACGGCGCCGCAGTGGTCGCACAGCTTGCCGTCCTCGGCCGGCGTGCCACACGCCTTGCAGAACCGGTTGCCCTCGCCGTTTCCCATGGTCTGTGTCATGACTCTCTCTCGCGGGGTGGATGGTGGTACGCGGGGAGTACCCCTGACGTCTGCGTCGATTCCCCGCAGGCCAGCTTCATCCCGTACGCGCGACGGGCTCCGGAGGCGGCTGGGCGGTTCAGGTGAGCAGCAGGGCCGCGTCCCATCGCGTCGTCGGCGGGAGGTTCCTGGCGTACGCGTCCAGCGCCAGTGCGATCCCGGCCGCGCCTTGCAGAAACCCGGCGCGGTCGATCGCGGCCTGCTGCCCCGGCGAGCGGTACCGGTATCCGAACGGCGCGTCGGCGTCGTAGTCGTTCAGCACTTTTTCGGCCAGCCAGGGCAGGCTGCCCGCCAGTTGAGGGTTTCCGCTGTCATGCGCCATCAGCCAGGTGACGTGCAGGACGCCGGCCCAGCCGTGGCACAGGGCGGAGTCCACCAGTTCGCCGGGGGCGGCGAGGGCCTCCGTGAGCGCGCGCAGGGCCGCCGTGCACCAGTCGGGGCGGTCCAGAGCCCGGCCGGCCAGGTACAGGGCTCGGGCCACCCCGGGGGTGCCGTAGCACCACGCCGTCCGGCCGGGCGGTGGCCGCGTGGTACGGCTCGTGTGCTGGTCGAAGCCGATCACCGGTGGCCACGGTGCGGCGGGGGTGCGCCGGCGCAGCAGCCAGTCGGCGATGCCGGTGATGGCCGTGTCCTGGCCCGGTACCCGGACCCCGGCGCGGTGGGCGAGCGCCAGCAGCGCCAGCGGCCCCGGCACCCCGTGCGCCAGACCCACGTCGAAATGGCCGCGGGGGAAGACGTGGGAGAACGGGCCGTCCGTGCCGTGGGGCACCCACCAGCCGGGGACCCGGCGGCCGTGGGCGGTGACCGGCTCGGTCATGCGTACCAGGCAGGACAGGGTGCGGGTCAGCAGTGCCCGGTGCGGCTCGCCGCGCAGCAGCAGATAGCGGCCGAGGCCCGTGGCGCCGCTGACGACGTCGTAGGAGCGGGCGGAGGTGCCGGGCCGGCCGGAGCGCATCCGCTCTTCCTCGGCTGCCAGCGTCCGTCCGAGCGCCGCCGACACCCGCCGGTCGAGCCGGGACAGCAGTACGGCGTAGTCGTCGGTGGTCCGGCGGGCGGTGGCCGCGGCGAACGCCACCGCGGCGGCGCCGTGGTACAGCCCCTGGTCCGGGCTGGAGGCGAGGTGCGCGGTCGCGGCCGTCAGGTGGGCGTGCGCGGTGGCGCGGTGGCGCGGTGTGCCGTCCCTGGCGGCCAGTTCGGCGAACAGCAGGGCGATACCGGCGTGTCCCTCGGCCAGTGACGCGGCACGGAACGGTGGTGCGGGGGGCCGGCCGGGCCGGTGGTCGAGGTTGCCGGGGGCGGTGGCGGTCGCGGCCACGCCCGCCGGATCCGCGAGGCGCTCGGCCAGTGTCGCCGTGACGCGCGCCGCCCGCCGGCCGAGCGCGGTGCGCGGCAGGGGCGCCGTCATGCCCATCGCCGCCGGTCGCGGTGGGCCGCGACGGCGCCGCGCAGCACGGCGAGGCAGGCCCGTTCGGCGTGCCGGTCCAAGCCGGCCAGCCGGTTGTGCTGCATGTGCAGCAAGGAGCGGAGTACTTCCGGCGCGGCTCCCGGTGGTCCTTCGTGTCCGAGCAGTCGGCCGTAGGCGGCGGCCGCCTCGGCGCGGCGGTGCCAGGAGGCCAGCAGGACGGGGCCGCCGGGCAGGGCCCCGAGTCCGTCGAAGTCGCCGTAGGCGTCGACCAGGCGGATCGCTTCGCGGCGCGTGCGCCGGAAGTGCACGCGCTCTTCGTCTTCGGGACGGGTGGCCAGGAGCCAGGTGAGCCACGGTGGTTCGTCGGTGTCGGCGGAGCCGGGCGGGTCCGGCCAGTAGGCGCGTACGAGGTGGGCCATGCCGGCCGCGGCCAGCGCAAGGGGGTCGGCCGGCAGGCTGCCGCTCTCCGTCAGCCGCAGTTGTACGAGCGTGGCGAGGCTGTCGGCGTGGAACACCCGCTCGGCCGCGATCAGGGCCCGCGGTCCGCCGTAGCGCTCGGTCTCCGGCTCATAGGTGTCCAGGGTCAGGCGTGCGATCAGACCGGCCGTGTGCAGGCCGGCCGCCCAGTCGTGCAGCAGCGTCAGCAGGTCGTGGGCGCCGGCCGCGGTGCCGGCGTGGAACCGCAGACGCAGGTGATGGTCGTCGCCGTCGCGGTAGCGGACGAAGAACCAGCGGTCCACCGGGGAAGGGAGGGTGTCCGTCAGCATGGGCAGATGGCCGGTGAGGATGTCCCGCTGCCGTTCCGGCGCCCCGTGGAGCCGTGCGTACAGCCACTCACCGCCGGGCAGGTGGGTGCGCGGGCGGACGCGGGCGGAGGCTGCCGCGGTCCGGTGCGGTGTCGCCGGGGCGGGAACGGGTGCCGCATCGGGGACCCGCACCAGGGGGATGACCAGTTCGCTGCGGTGAGCGCCCTGCGGCCCGGTGAGCCATCCGCACGCGCCGGGCGCCGCCGCCGGCGCTTCGGTGAGGACGAGATCCGGATGCCGTGCCAGCTCGCCGCGGAGCAGGCGCAGGTGCTCGGTGTCGGTGAGGTCCAGTTCCAGCCGGTGATCGCGGTGGACCGCGTACACCCGGTCGGGGACGTGCCAGCGCTCGCGCCACTGCCGGGCGCCTGCGTCCCACTGGGCCGAGGTGGCCCGCCGGTCGAGGAGGGTGGCGGCCGGGCGCCAGCGGGCCGGTGACAGCACGGTGCGGCCGCTGAGCACGCGGGGCAGCCACGGCAGGGCGGAGACGGAGCCCCATTGCCACTCCTGCCACTCCCGTACGCCGCTGCCGGAGACCTCACGGAGGAACCGGGCGAGATTCGGGGCGTTCCACCGGTCGGCGAGGACGTGGAGGACGACCGGTGCCACCTCGTGTCCGTCGGCCCCGTCCACGACGAACAGCCGCCGGGTGTCGGCACCCACCAGGACGTTCTCCGGAGCGAGGACGGACGGGTCGTCGCGGTCGGCGAACACCCCGACCGGCAGCGTCCGATCCAACCGGCGTGGTCCCTGGGCCACATTGCCGCCTCGGGACCGGGCGGAGGCGGACACCATCTGCACGGGGCGGGCTGCGGTGCCGTGAGCGGTCCGGGCGAGGCGGACCAAGGCGTCCTGCGCGGTGGGCGGCAGGAGGTGGCCGAAGCGGCCGAAGGTGGCGCCGGCCCGGGCACCCCCGGCCACGACCACCATCCGGAACCGGCCCGCCATGAGCGCGGCGGGTGACGCGGCGAGCACCTGGGTGTTCAGCTCCAGCGAGGGCGGGGGCACCCCGTCGTCGGAGCCGAGCGCGGCCAGCACCGGGTCGTCGGGGCCGGTGCCGAGCAGGACTTCGCCGGTGCCGGTGAGCGTCGCCTCCTGGGCGAGCGCGGCCAGGACCCGGTCCCGCTCGGCGTCCGGTGGCCGGGGCCGGGGCGCCGTGCGGTGACCGGGCGGACGCCGGTAGCCGGCCGGGGGCCCCAACCCCCGGTCGGGGTCGAGGAGTTCGGCGACCGGGACGAGCCGGGCGGTGCCGTACCGTTCGAGGAAGGCGGCGTGGTAGTGGTCGAGCCGGTCGTCCGGAGGGGCGGGTGCCAGACGCCACAGGAGCGCGGCCGCGCGTTCGGCCTCTTCGGCCACCGTACGGGGGAGCCTGATGTCGGCGTCCAGCGCCAGGTCCACCTGTACCACCTGGTCGGCCGGGCGCAGCCGGCGCATCGAGGCGGTGGCCCGCCGTAAGGCCGCGCGGCCCTCGCCGAGCGGGGTCCCGGCGTAGGCGGTGAGGTCGCGGGCGACGGCCCGCAGCGCCTCCGCTTCGGCGGCGGAGCCCGCCGCCGCCAGGCACGCGGTCACGTGTGCGAGCGGGTCGGGGGCCTCCAGCGGGGGGCGGAGTTCGGTGAGCAGGATCTCCTGGGAGACGAGCTGTACGAGCATCTCCTCGGCCCGCTCGGGCGGCGCTGCCGGGAAGGCCCGGTGCAGGCGGTCGGCCAGGTCGGCGAAGAGTACCGGGGTGCGGGCCGCGCACAGCACCTCCTGGACGGCCGGGGTGTGACGCACGCTCACCTCCTGCACCGTCCGGCCCTCGGTGGGCCCGGCGGAGTCCGGGACATAGGGCAGCACGAGCCGGTCACCGCGCGTGAAGCACAGGTTGTTGACCGTCACCCGCACGTGCCGCAGTACCTCGACCCGGCGTTCCCACCCGGTGACCAGCGAGGTCAGCCAGGCCCGGTCAGGCCGCACGACACGCCGGTGACCGCTGCCCAGCCGCACCGTCGTCTCCTCCGCACCGCCCGTGAAGTCGACGGCGGCCACACCGGCCAGCAGCCCGAACGGGGTGGCGCGGGTCGCCATGCGCAGGCGGTAGCGGGCCAGGGCCGCGGCGGCCCGCCGGGCCACCCGCTCGCCGGGCTCCTCGCCCACCGGATCGGACAACCGGTCGAGGCGGGCGGCGAGCGAGCCGCTGGAAACCTCCACCGCCTCGCGTACCAACGGGTCACCCGCCAGCCGCCGGGCCCGGTGCGCGGGCCCGGCGTCCGCGGGGTGGGACCGGGTCTCGTCGGCCCGGTACGCGGGGTGCACCGGGACACGTAACAAACCGAGCCCGGCACACCGGAAAGGCGACGCCGTACCGGTCACGCGGCCTCCCTCCCCCGCGCTCGCACACTTCCCACGGCCGGCCGATGGAGCGGTGCCACACCGGCCGGCACCGGGGACCGGCCCGGTCAGCAGCCGACGTACGACTCCGGGGGACAGATGAGTTGGCTGTAGACCGTCTCGCACCCCTGCTGTGTGAAGTTCATCAGGGCACCGTCGGTCTCGGGGCCGACGATCTCGCGGAGGTCGAGATCGAAGACATCAGCGGTCTCGGGCAGTACATCGGGCAGTACAGGCGTGGACGGGCTCATCGGGTTCCCCAATCGCGGTTGCCGCGGCGCCGGACGTCACCGCCACGGCGGTTACCAGGCAGAGTCCCACGGTCACCCGGACAGCAGGGAAGAAATCACTCGCAAGAGTGGTCAACCGCCGGTTGTCGTAGGGGCCACGGGCGAAGGCGGGCGCCGGCGCCGAACACCGTCACCTCTTCGCGCCCGCCGGACATTCCGGGGTCCGCTGCGTCCGTGGGCGTTCGACCGGCCGCGTGCCCGCGCGCCGGCGTGCCGGGGGCCCTGGCGCGTATTGGTCTCCCGGTGTGGTTCCTTCCGCGCACAGACTGGGGCGGCGACGGTATCCGGACACATGGGGGTGGTCATCGGTGGACGGCGGCGCCCTGCACGAGGAGTTCATCGCACGGGACGAACTGGGTATGAGCGGTCCGTATGTGGAGCCGCGGTCGGAGACGGAGCGGCGGCTCGCGGCGCTGTGGGCGCAGCATCTGGCGGTGGCCCCGGTCGGTGTCGAGGACGACTTCTTCGAACTCGGCGGCGATTCGCTGCTCGCGGCCGAGGTGCAGGTGGCGATCGACACCGAGTTCGGGGTGGAGATCGAGGCCGCCGCGGTCTTCCTCGCGCCGACGGTCGCCGCGCTGGCCGAGGCCGTGCGCCGGGCACCGGATACGGCGGGGGCGGACGGATGACCGTGGACCTGGCGGATCCGGCGCTGTACGCACGGGGTGATCCGCATGCCGTGTGGCGCGCGCTGCGGCGGGCGGACCCGGTGCACTGGCAGCCCGGGACCGGCGGTCCGGGTTTCTGGTCGGTCGTGCGGTACGAGGATGTGCAGCGGGTCCTGTCGGATCACACCCGTTTCACCTCCGAGCGGGGCACGCTGCTGAATCTGCTGGGCCGGGGGGACCCGGCCGGCGGGCGGCAGTTGGCCGTCACCGATCCGCCGCGTCATGACCGGATGCGCGCCCCGCTGCACCGGGCGCTGAAGCCGCGGTCGGTGCAGGCGCACACCGGGGTGATCCGGGACGGGATCCGTGCCCTGCTGCCGGGACGGGACCGGCCCGAGTTCGATCTCGCGGCGGTCTGCGGCCTGCTGCCGCTCACCGTGCTGGGGCCGCTGCTGTCGCTGCCGGAGGCGGACCGGCCGCATCTGGTGAGGCTGGCGCTGATGTCGGCCGCCGAGGAGGACCCGGCCGTGCAGTTGCCCCAGGGGCCGGCGGCGACCCTGCACCGGGCGCACCGGGAGCTGTTCGCCTACTTCGCGGACCTGGTGCGCGAGCGCCGGCGCCGGCCGCGCGGGGACCTGGTCGACGTGCTGCTCGCCATGGAGGTCGACGGCGTCCGGCTCACTCCGGGCGAGGTGCTCTCCAACTGCTACAGCCTGCTGCTGGGCGCCGGTGTCACCCTGGCGCACGTACCCACGGCCGCGGTGGCCGAGTTGAGCCGCGACGGCGGGTACGAGGCGTGGGCGGCCGATCCCGGTCTGCTGGCCGGCGGTGTCGAAGAGGCGCTGCGGTGGGCGTCGCCGGCCGGGCACTTCATGCGCCACGCCCGCCATGACACCGTGCTCGCGGGCGTACCGGTCGCCGCGGGCGACGCGGTGGTCGCGTGGCTGGGGGCGGCCAACCGCGATCCCGCGGTGTTCGCCGGTCCGGACGTCTTCGACCCCGCCCGGTCCGGCAACCGGCACCTGGCGTTCGGGGCCGGCCCGCACTACTGCGTCGGCGCGGGCATCGCCCGGGTCACGCTGCGGCTGTTCTTCGCCGAGCTGTTCGCCCGGTACGCGTCACTGCGCCTCGCGGGCGAGCCCGTACGCGCCCGTTCCACGTTCCTGTCCGGGTACCTACAGATGCCGGTGCGGGCCGGGTTCCGCGGCCGGGGCAAGGAGCAGCGGTGAGCGAGCCCGCCGTCCACGCAGCCACGTACGCGCAGGAACTGCTCGGCCTGGTGGAAAGCATGCTGCCGGGCACGGTGATGAACCCGCGGTTCACCGTCCGGGCCGCCTACCGGCTCCCCGCCGGGACCGACGTGGCGGTGCTGCGGGCCGCGCTGGACGACGTGGTGGCCCGCCACGGCGCGCTGCGCACCCGTCTGGTCCGCGACGGGGACGGCCTGCGCCAGGAGGTGCTGGCGCCGATGCCGGCCCGGCTGGACGTCACCCGCCTGCCGGCCGGTGAGCCGGTGCGGGAGTGGATCGCCGCCGCCGCGGTGCGCCCCCGCCCGCCGCACGAACCCCCGCTGCTCTGGGCCGAGCTGTGCCTCCCGGACGACGGCGGGGACCCGGTGCTGGTGCTGGTCGGTCACCACATCGCCGTCGACGGATGGTCCCAGGACGTCCTGGCCCGCGATCTGGCCGACGCCTACGCCGCCCGGCTGGACGGTCGCGTGCTCGGCGATCCGCCCCTGCAGTACACCGACATCGCGGCGCAGGACCGCGGCGGGGCCTGGCAGGAGCGGATCCGCCAGGTGCTGCCGTACTGGCGGGAGCGCCTGACCGGGATCGCCGGCCTCGGGCTGCCCTGCGAGACTCCCGGCGCCGAACCGGGACCGCCCGCGGTACACCGCTTCACCCTCGCCCCCGATCTGGCCCTGGCCGTACGGCAGTCCGCGCGCCGGGCCCGCTCCACACCCTTCGCGCTGCTCATGACCGCCTTCGTCCGCGGCGTGCTGCCTCCGGGAGACACCCTGGTCCCGGTGATCACCGCGGGGCGGATCCCGTCCGAGTGGGACACGGTCGGCTTCCTGCTCAACGTGTTGCCGATCCGCGTCGACGACACCGGCCAGGACCTGGACGCGCTGCGCGGCCACATCGACGGGCGCTGCCGCGAGGCGTACGCGCACGACATCCCGTGGGTGCCGGTGCTCGGGGCGGCACCGGAGATGCCGGCGCGGCTGACCGACCGCGCCCGGGTGCCACCGGTGTTCCAGATGATCCCGCGCCCGCCGCTCGCGCCGCCCCGCGAACCGGGCGCCCGGCCCCTGGTCGCGCTGCCGGACCAGAGTCTGCCGCCGCAGGTGATCCCCGTCCCGTTCGCCTGGACCGTCCGCTGGGACACCACACCGCAGGTGTACGTCACCTACGACAGCCACCTGTTCGGCCCGCGGTGGATGCGCGCGGCCGAGGCCGGGTTCCTGACCGCGCTGACCCGGCTCGCCGGCCGATGACCGTGCCGCTGGTGCCGCTGCCGGTGGCCCCGGCCGCTCCCCCGCCCCCGGACCCCGCACCGCACATCCTCGACCTCGTCGAACCGCACCTGTCCGGCCCGGCACCGGCGGTGGCCGACCGGGACGGCGCCTTCGACTACACGGAACTGGCCGCCCGCTCCGGTGCCGTGGCCGCCCGGCTCCTGGCACTGGGCACCCTCCCCGGCGAGGCGGTGGTCGTGCACGCCCCGCTGTCACGGTGGGCGGTGGCGGCCATGCTCGGCGTACTGCGGGCCGGAGCACGGTTCGTGCCCGTCGACGCGCACTTCCCCGCCGCCCGCCGGCAGGCGATGGTCCACCGGGCCGGCGCACGGTACGCCGTGTGTCCTCCCGGCCGCCCCACCGGGCTGCCACCGGGCGTGCGGCCCGTACCCGACGCCTGGCAGCCCCTCCCGGGGCCGGTGAGAAGCCACCGCGGTCAGACGGCGTACACCTGCTTCACCAGCGGCTCGACCGGCCCGCCCAGGCCGGTGACCGTACCGAGCCGGGCCCTGGGCTGGTCCACCGCCGCCCGCATCGCCTCCTACCGGGAGCCCCCGCGCGCCTTCCTGCTGTGCTCGTCGATCTCCTTCGACAGCTCCATGGCGGGCATCTGGTGGACCCTGGCCACCGGCGGCCTCCTGCTCATCCCGGCCGAGCGCCCCGGCGACCCGCTCGCCACCGCCCGCGCCGCGCAGCGGCACCGCGCCACCCACCTGCTGATGGTCCCGTCGCTGTACGCCCTGCTGCTCCGCAGCCGCCTCGCCCCCCGGCTCTCCTCACTGACCACGACCATCGTCGCGGGCGAGGTGTGCCCTCCCGCCCTGGTCGAGGCACACACCGCCGCGCTGCCGGAGACGCGCCTGTACAACGAGTACGGGCCCACCGAATGCACGGTCTGGTCCACGGTGCACCTCTGCACCCCCCAGGACGCCCGCGCCCCCCGCGTCCCCCTGGGCCGCCCCGCCCCCGGCGCCCGGCTCTACCACCCCGCCGGCGCCGGCGGCACGACCACCGAGCCCGCGGAACTGTGGATCGGCGGCCCCGGCGTCGCCCACGGGCCCCCGGGAGACCCGCGGTTCACCGAACACGAGGGCCGGCGCGTCTACCGCACCGGCGACCTGGTCGCCGTCGGCGCCGACGGCCTGCTGCACTTCCACGGCCGCGCCGACCACCAGCTCAAACTCGGCGGCGCCCGCATCGAACGCGCCGAGATCGAACAGGCCCTGGCCGCCTACGGCGGGATCACCGAGGCCGGGGTGGGCATCCGCCGCGGAGGCCGGCCCCGGGTGGTGGCCTACCTCGTGCCCGACGGCCCTCCCCCGGACCCCTCCGCCCTGCGCGCGCACCTCCTGACCCACCTGCCCGCCGCCGCCCTGCCCACCCGCCTCGTCACCCTGCCCGCCCTGCCCCGCCTGCCCAACGGCAAGATCGACCACACGGCACTGGACCGGCGTACCGCCGAGGACGGCTGACGGGACGTGGGCCGTGCCTCCGCCCCGGAACAAGCGGTACCGGGCGAGGGCAAGCGAGTCAGCCTCCGCCTCGATCACCGGCACATCCAGGCCCGACTGCATCAGGTGAGCATCCGCGGGGCGTTGCCAGGGCTCCGCACGATCACAGCCTCGCCGGCCGCCAAGAGCACGGCCGACGAGGTGAGGTGCCGTGAGGGACGGCTCGCCGCGGAGCGTCGCATCCGGTCGTCCAGGACAGACATCCGACAGCACACGCTCCAGCGCCGCATACGCGTGTGCTCCCCGTCCCGGCCCGTGCCCCCGCGACCATGGTGGTGAATGCCCGGGCACACCCGCAGCTCCGAATGCTGCTGTCCGAGACGGCAGCCGAACTGCTGTTTTGCTGTCCGGGCCTGTCCCGGACAGCACCCGGACAAGCCGGCAGCTTGCCCGCAAGGCGGGTGCGGTGAATAGTCGGCACCCGACAGGCGCAAGGCACCTAGTCCGCCGCTTCCGCAGGCGAAATCTTCGTGGGCTGCGGGCTCGCGGGCCATTGCGAGCGCCACCACTCACAGGGGGACAAGGATGAAGAGTTCATGGCACAGCTCTGTCACTTCAATGGCAGGACTGGCGCTGCTCATGACGGCCGGGGTGATGACGCCCGCGTTCGCCGCACAAGAGGAAGGGAGAGGCTCACTCGCTACGCAGGCGGTATCGGTCAAAAAGAATCGGATCATGTCCTGGAACTCCAACGGCCAGTTGAATGGCACCACACAGCGCCTGGTCGACCAGATCGTGCGGTTCAAGCCGCAGATCGTCCTGTTGCAGGAATCCTGCCGGAACGAGGTGAACGAAGCCGCCGCTATCCTGAAGCGACAGCCATTGCATCTCGAGTACGAGGTCTTCCACTCCGACTGGCCCGACCTCGGTGATCCGGTGCACGACCCTGCCTGCACCGGCCAGCTCGAGCAGGCGATTCTGGTCGCGAAGGGCACCAAGATCGATGTGGCCCCGGAAACCGCGCTCTACCGCGAAGCCGACGGACTCGAGCGGCGGAAGTTCATGATGTTCCAGACGCGTCTGGCGGGAAAGAAGGTCCGTATCTTCAACACGCAGCTCAGTGACGGGGCAGATGCCGATCTGCGCCATTCGCAGCTCCTGCAGTTGTCGGAGCTCGTCCCGGGTACGCCGAACTCGATCATTGCCGGTGACCTCAACGCGCAGCCGTGGACTGCACCGAAGCCGCCGCAGATGCCGCTCTACTACTGGGAGATGGCGCCGGTCTGGGCGAACGGCTTCCGGGATGCCGACCCGTACTGCGGACAGAGCTACGATCGCCGGTGCAACGGGACGCAGGTCGGTGTGGGCAAGAAATTCGACTATCTCCTGTCCCGCGGCGCGGTGAAGACCAAGCAGTGCTGGCTGGGCAACACACCGAACAACGACCATCGGGTCGTGGTCAGTGACGTGACCGCCGGGCCGGCTTCCCGAAAGCCCTGCAAGGTGATCTGAGCGCAGGGCCGCAAGTGCGGCACGGGCGGCGGTGAGAACCGTCCGGTCCGTCGCGCACAAGAGGCCGGTCCTCGTCACCAGGTGGCGAGGACCGGCCCTACGGTATACCGCCCCCGTCGCCCTGCCGCGGAGATGACAGGCGAGGGCAGACACACCTTCGCGCGCCCCACCGAGGACACGCTCCGGCACCCGTACGAACGGGCTCATGGGGTTGGGCGAGTCCTCCGTACGACGAGGATGGTGCCTTCCAGGGCGGCACTGCTCGACGCGCTGGTGAAGCGGGACGGCGAGGCGCTCGCCCGGCTGTGCGTCGGGCACAAGGCGGCGCTCGATGCGGCCCGCGCGGTAACGCAAGCAGCCGGTGTTCGAGGAAAACGAAGCGTACGGCGCGGCCATGCGATGCAGGGCGGTGGCCGAGCACCGGCGCGAGTACGACGCGAGCCGGGGGTACGTGAACAGGTGCGAGACCTCGTACGCCGACCCGTCCGTCACGGCCGAGACGTCCGGCGGCGGCCACGGCACCGGCGGCTGCCCGCTGTGGCGGGCCGGATCAACGTCGGCTTCGGGCAGGGACGTAGGCCAGGCCGTGGGCACCCCAGGCGCCCGCGCGCGGGATCGAGAGGGTGTCGAGCAGGGCGGGCCGGCTCGGATCGCGCAGATCCACCACGCTCACCGTGGAGTCGACGATGGCGGAGACATAGGCTCGGCCGCCGTCGGGCGTGGTGATCACGTTGAGCGGATTGGCGCCGACCTCCACGCTGCCCACGTGCTCCATCGTGGCCGCCGACCTGCCGGCCCACACGTGCAGTCGTCCGCCGGGCATGTCGACGCGGGGGTTGTTCGGGTCCGGTCCCTCCAGCACCTCTCCGGCCAGCAGCAGGCCGGTGCTCGTCCAGTGCACCGGCGTCAAGGCGTGCTCGGTGCGCAGGGTCCGGACGATCTCGCTGGTCCCGGTGTCGATCAGTCGCAGTCCGGGCGGTGCGGTCAGACGGCCCAGGTCGGCCTTGGGGCTCACCACCGCGACCATCGAGCCGTCCGGGCCGGCCGAGATGCCCTCGCTTCCGGGGACCTCGACCTTGCGGACGAGGGCACCGGTGCGCAAGTCGACCACGGTGACGAACGGCGCCTCCTTGTTGGCCGCGTACGCTCGCAGGCTCCGGGGCTCGACGGCGAACCAGTGGGGTCCGGGAGCGAGGGTGTCGACCCTGCCCAGCACGCGGCGGGTGGCGGTGTCCATGATCAGGATTCCTCCTGGGCGGGACGGGCTGCCCTCCACGCTGATGTACAGCCGGTGCCGGGCCGGGTCGAGGACGAGCCCGTGCGGGCCGTGTTCGGGGGACAGGTCGATGATGTCGACGACCTTGCCGGCATCCGGGTCGATGACGCTGAGAATGTGGTTCCGGCCGTCGTTCTTGTCGTAGAAGCCGCTTGTGTACGGGTGGCTGCAGTAGAGCAGGCGGCGCTCGGCGTCGAAGCACAGTTCGTGCGGTTCACGGTCCAGGGTCAGCTCGGCCCGGACGTGGTGGTCGACGGCGTCGAACAGGGTGACGGTGGGGCCGCTCTGGCTGACCACGGCGAGTTGGTCGCCACGACGCGGCAGGCCGGGCCGGTGACGGGACCCGGCAACCGCCGGTGCCGCGTCGGCGGCGCCTGCCATGCCTGGGGCGGCAGCCACACCGGCGGCCGCCGCGGCGCCCGCGGCACCCGCGGCACCCGCGAGAAAAGTCCTACGGCTGGTCACGATCCTTCTCCTCTTCCGGGATAGGTCCGGCGGAGTCGCCGAAGCCGCCCCGACTGAGCCAGTACGGGGCCGATGTCCGGGCGGTGTCCGCCGCCGGAACGATCGGCACCATGGTGTGCCCCGCTGCGGGGCCGCCGCCATGGGCGTCTGGGCACGAGGTCTTTGCGCGTACTGGAACATCGCTGGCCGGCGGCACCGCGCGAGACAGTGCCCGGCTCATTGCCTCCTGTGCCTGCGCCGGCAGGCCCGGCACCACGGCCGGCCGCGCAACCGCGAGGACGCCCACCGCGACGTATCGCGTCCGCATCCGGATCGGCTATGAATGGTCTTGATGAACGGTCACATCACCGACGCCAACCTGATCATCGCGCTGGATGCCCTACTGGCCGAGCAGAGCGTCACCCGGGCCGCTGAACGGCTGCACACCTCCCCGGCGGCGATGAGCCGCACCCTGGGCCGGCTGCGAAGGCTGCTCGGTGACCCGCTCCTGGTCCGCGCCGGGCAGGCCATGGTGCCCACCCCTCGCGCACAGGAACTGCGCGAGGAAGTGGCGGCGGTGGTACGGCGGTTCAACGCGCTGCTCACGCCCGGCGCCGACGTGGACCCGACCACGCTGCGCCGGACGTTCGGCCTCCAGGCCGCCGACGTGGTCTCGGCGGCTCTGATGCCGCGGCTGCTGACGATCACGGCCCGGGAGGCGCCCGGGGTGTCGGTCCGCTTCCGGGACGAGGAACTGGAAGGCAGCGCCGCGCTCCGGGAAGGACGGATCGACCTGGAGATCGGCGTCCTCGACCACATCGACCCGGAGACCCGGGCCGAGCCCCTGACCACCCTGCACATGAGCCTCGGCGTCCGGAAAGGGCACGCGCTCACCCGGCAGCCCCTGACCCCCGCCCGGCTCGCCGCCGCCAGCCACGTCATCGCCAGCCGCCGCGGTCGCGTCACCGGACCGATCGACACCGCGCTGGCCGGGCTGGACCTGCGCCGGAGCGTCGCGGCCGTACTGCCCAGCCATCTGGCTGCCATGACCCTGGCCGCCCGGACCGACCTGGTCTGTCTCGTCCCCGTCAGCGCAACCGACGCCGGTTCCTGCCCGTTCGCGGACGTGGCCGTGACCCTCGGCCTGCACCTGATCGAGATACCGCTGGCACTGCCACCGGTGGAGATCGGCATGGCATGGCATCCGCGCCATTCCGCCGACGGCGGACACCGCTGGCTGCGCTCCGTCGTGCGCCGCGCCCTCAGCCTTCCACCCCCGTGACGCGCACGTCAGGAGCAGTGCGGTTCTCCGAGAGGGGTGGCGGGGTGGTCCGGTAGGTAGAGGGTGCGTTCCTGCGCGGTGAGGTCGCGGTGGACGGCTCGGCAGATGCGGCTGATCGCCGTGGTGGGGGTGGGGAGGGCCGCGTTCCAGACCCGGATGGTGCTGTGGTCGTCGGCGGTGGCGAGGGTGCGGCCGTCGGGGCTGAAGGCCAGGGCGTCGACGGGTGCGGTGTGGGCGGAGAGGGTGAGCCGTGCGGTGCCGGTGGCCGGGTCCCACAGCCGTACGGTGTGGTCCTCGCCCGCGGTGGCGAGGGTGCGGCCGTCGGGGCTGAAAGCCAGGGCGTCGACGGGTGCGGTGTGTCCGGGCAGGGTGCCTCGGGTGCGTCCGGTGGCCGGGTCCCACAGCCGTACCGTGCGGTCCTCGCCCGCGGTGGCGAGGGTGCGGCCGTCGGGACTGTAGGCCAGGGCGAGGATCGCTCCGGTGTGGCCGGTCAGGATCCGGCCGGGAGACGTGGCCCGGGCATCGCGCAGTGTCACGGAACCGTCCGTGCCGCCTGTGGCGAGGGTGCGGCCGTCGGGGCTGAAGGCCAGGGCAGGCACCGCGGTGCCGGACGCCGTCAGGCTGCTGAGCAGACGGCCGGTGACCGGGTCCCACAGTTGCGCTCCGCGGCCGAGACTGCTGGCGGCGAGGGAACGGCCGTCCGGGCTGAAGGCCAGGGCGTAGGGCTTGTCGGTGTACTGGGTCAGGACCTTGCGGCGTCGGCCGGTGGCCGGGTCCCACAGCTCGATGCCGCGTGCGGCGCTGAGGGTGGCCAGGGTCCGGCCGTCGGGACTGAAGGCCGCGACGGCCGGTGGGTCCGTCTTCCCGGGCCAGCGCAAGCCGGCCCGCACACGTCCGGTGGCGGTGTCCCACAGTCGCACCGCCGCATCTCCGGTGCTGCTGGTGGCGACGGTGCGGCCGCCGGGTGCGAACACCGCGGTGACTGCTTGTCCGGGGTGCCGGGACAGGAGGGTGCGGGAGGGGCTGTCGGGCATGTTCCACAGCCTGATGGTGCGGTCGGCGCCGCCGGTGGCCAGGGTGTGGCCGTCGGGACTGAAGGCCAGGGTGAGGACCGCGCCCGTATGCCCGGTCAGGCTGCTGTCCAGGCGGCCGGAACCGGTGTCCCAGAGGCGGACCGTGTGATCGTGGCTGCCGGTGGCCAGGGTGCGGCCGTCGGGGCTGAAGGCCAGGGACGAGAGCGGGCCGGTGTACTGCGCCAGTGCGCCGCGCCGTCGGCCGGTGCGGGTGTCCCACAGCTCCACCCCGTCGTCGTTGCCGGTGGCGAGCGTACGGCCGTCGGGGCCGAAGGCCAGCGCGTCGACCGGGGAGACCGGTCCGGGCAGGCTCCTCAGGTGCCGGCCGGTGCGGGCGTCCCACAGCTCCACCCCGTTCCCGCCGGTGGCGAGCGTACGGCCGTCCGGGCTGAACCCCCAGGACAGGACCGCGCCGGTGTCCGGGCGGCTCGACGCCGCCGAGCGGGTCGCGCGGGCGGGGGCGGGAAGGGCGGCGCGGCGTCGGCCGGTGCGCGTGTCCCACAGTTCCGTACCGGAGCGGCCGTCCGTGGCGAGGGTGCGGCCGTCCGGGCTGAAGGCCGCCGCCATGATGTCGGGATCGTGCACGGCCAGCCGCTTGCGGACGCGGCCGGTGACCGTGTCCCGCAGTTCCACTCCGCCGCCAAGACCCGCCGTGGCCAGAAGGCGGCCGTTCGGGGCGAACCTCGGCGCGCTGTAGGCGCTGCCCGGAACGGTCCGGCGGAGCTGCCCGGCAGAGGCGTCCCACTGGCGCAGCGTACCGTCGTCGGCGGCGCTCACCAGGCGGCCGTCGGAGCGGAACGCCACCGAGAGCACCGGGCCCTGATGGCCCGTCAGACGTCGGCGCAAGGGCACGGCCGCCGCGGCGTACAGGCTCTGTGCGGCCTGTGCCGTGGGGCTGGTGCGGTACGCCTGTACGGCCAGGAGCGCGGCGAGATCGACGTTCGTGCCGATGAGGGCGGCGGAGTGGGAGGCCAACTCGCGGGAGACGGCGGCGCGCCGCGCGGCGTCGGCGTCCCGGCGCTGCCGGTCGCTGGCCCGGCTCTGCTGCCAGGCCAGCAGTCCGGCCGTGACCGCCAGGACCACCAGGACGGAGAGCGCCGCCGTGAACAGACGCAGTCGGCGGGCGGTCCGGGCCGCGGCACGTTCTTCCTTCTCCTGCGCGGCCGTGCTCGCGTCGAGGAACGCGCGTTCCGCCGCGGTGAGATCCGCCGACCGCCCGGAGCCGAAGTGATCCCGGGCGGCGGCCAGGCGGATGCCGCGGTACAGCGCGCCGGGATCGCGGTCCAGTTCCTCCCAGGAGCGTGCGGCCTCGGTGAGGCCGCGGTGGGCGCGCAGACGGTCGCGGTCCTGCTCGATCCAGGCCCGCAGGCGGGGCCAGGCGCTCAGCAGTGCTTCATGAGCCAGATCGATGGTGCCCTCGTCCAGAGTGAGCAGCCGCGCCCGGAGGAACGCCTCCACCACCTGGGCGGCCTCCGCTTCGCCGGCGTCCCGCACTTCCGCGTACGGGGCGGGTCTGCGGGTGTCGGAGGTGCCGTCGCCGGGGGTGACCAGCCGCAGCAGCACCCGGCGCGCCGCGGCCGCCTGGACCGGGGTGAGGCGGCTGTAGACCTCCTCGGCGGTCTGGGCGACGGCACCTTCCAGGCCGCCGGCGGCTTCGTAGGCCGCCAGGGTCAGTACTCTGCCGCGGCGGCGGCGCCAGGTCTCCAGCAGTACGTGCGACAGCAGCGGCAGCCCGCCCGGCGCGCCGGTGACCTGCTCCACCAGGCGGGAGGTCAGCGCCCGTTCCACGCTCAGGCCGGCCGCCGCGGCGGGCTTGACGATCGCCTCGCGCACTTCGGCCGCGTTCATCGGGCCGACCAGCAACTGGGCGTCGCGCAGTGCCTCGGCCAGGCGGGGGTGTCCGGCGCAGTGGCCGTAGAAGTCCGCCCGTACCGCGAGAAGCACCCGCAACCGGCTCCCGGGATGGCAGGCGGCCAGCAGCAGGTCGATGAACCGGGAGCGCTCGCCCGCGTCCTGGCAGAGGGTGAAGACCTCCTCGAACTGGTCGACGACCACGAAGGTGTCCGCGCCGCCGGATTCGGACTCGGACCCTGGCTCCCCGGGGGCCAGGAGCCGGGCGTGGGTGCGGGCAGGGTGCTCGCCGGGGGTGAGGATGCGGATGACGGCCGGGCGCAGCGCCGCGTCCTGGCTCTGCCGCAGGGCGGGGATGACGCCGGCGCGCAGCAGGGAGGACTTGCCGCTGCCCGAGGCGCCGAACACGGCCGTCAGCCGCCGTCCGCGCAGCAGCTCCAGCACCTCCGTGAGCAGCCGCTCACGGCCGAAGAACCGGTCCCGGTCCTCCGCCTCGAACCGCGCCAGCCCTTTGTAGGGCGGCACCGTCCCGGTCCCGGTGCCGTCTTCCGCACGGTCCGAGGCGGCGGCCACCGCGTCGACGGTCCGTTTCCACCGGGCCTCCCATTCGACCGGATCGCCCCCGCACGCCACGGCGTAGGCCAGCACCACCGGCAGGGTCGGCAACCGCTGACCCGCGGCTGCCTGCGACAGCGCCGTGACGGAGTACCCCGCCCGCTGCGCCAGCACCCGGTAGGTGACCCCGCCCGCCTCGCTGCGCAGCTTGCGCAGTTCATAGGCCAGCCGCTGCACCGGCCCCGCCCCCGGATCCACCGGCGCCTCAGGACGCCCGGCCACCGCACCCCCCCCTGCGCCGCTTCCTCGGAACCGCCCCGGGAGGCAACGTATCCGCCCCGACGGGCCCGCGCAGAGATCACCTCCGGCCATTGTTCGACCGCCGCGACCGCGTGCTGAACAATGCCCGTCCCGCTGAAATCGGTGACACGAGCGGTGAACAACCCGCTCCCGGGGGGAGTGCCTCTGCTTCGCCGTACGGCACCGGCCGGACCATCCGGGCCTCACGGCGAAGCAGAGGTCACACGCGTCATGGTCAGCGCGCGCCGGCCGCACGTCACCTTCCGGCGGCATCCCCGGGTGAGGCTCAGAGCTGGGTCTCGCCGCCGTCCACGGCCAGCTCGACGCCGGTGGTGTACGTGGCGTCGAAAGCGAGGAACGCCGCCGCCTTGGCGAACTCCTCGACGGTGCCGTAGCGCTTCATGGGGTTGCTCGCGGTCCGCTCCGCCCGGAACTGGTCGGCGGCCTCTTCGGACAGGTTCATCGTTTCCAGGATCCCCGAGTCGATGGGGCCCGGGCTGATCGCGTTGACCCGGATTCCCCGCGGAAGCAGCTCGCGGGAGAAGGAACGGGCCATCGAGCGCAGCGCCGCCTTGCCGGCCGCGTAGACGCTGGTGTCCACCATGCCGATGACGTTCGCGATCGAGGTGGTGAGGACGACGCCGGCGCCCGCGCTGAGCAGCGGGGCGAGTTTCTGCACGGTGAAGAAGGCGCCCTTGACGTTGATCGCGAACAGCTCGTCGTACGCGTCCTCGGTCGTCGACTCGAGGGGCGTGAGGGCTGAGATACCGGCGTTGACGAACAGAGCCTCGATCGAGCCGAGCTCGCTCCTCACCCGGCCGGCGAGCAGGTCCAGGTCGGGCAGGGCGGCCACATCCGCCCGGACGGCCACGGCGTTCTCGCCGAGCCGCTCGCGTGCCGCGTCGAGCTTGGCCTGGGAACGACCGGTGATCAGCACCCGGGCTCCGCCTCGCACCAGCAGTTCCGCCAGCGCGAGCCCCATCCCGCTGCTGCCACCCGTGATCACCACGTTTCCGCCGCTGTACTCACCCATACGGAAGTTGCTCCATTCCCTCATCGACAACGGGTCGATATAGCGGTATGTCGCTGTTCGTGCGGCGCATCAGCCGCGGGTCTCGATCTTCATGTCGCCCGTGGTGACCGCGCGGATGTGCGCGCCGGCGAGCAGGTCGTGCGGATTGCCGAGGTCGATGGCGCTGATCTCGTCGAGGCGGGCCAGATGGGCGGGAGTCAGCTCGACCTCCAGGGCACCCAGGTTGTCGTCGAGCTGCGCGATGGTGCGGGCGCCGATGATGGGTGCCGTCACGCCCGGGGCGTTCAGGGTCCAGGCCAGTGCGACCTGGGCGGGTGTGCGGCCCAGTTCGGCGGCCACCTCCTTCACCGCGTCGGCGATGGCGAGGTTGCGGTCGGTGACCCAGCCGAGGGCGGCGTTGAGGCTCTTGCGGTTGCCGGCGGTTTCGCCGACGACGGAGTCCGCCGGGTTCCGGTCCGCCCGGCTGTACTTGCCGGTGAGCACCCCGCCGCCCAGCGGGGAGAAGGGAACCACGCCGAGTCCCATCTCGCGTGCCATCGGTATCAGGTCGCGCTCCGCGGTGCGTTCGATCAGGCTGTACTCGGTCTCCAGGGCGACCAGGGGCGACCAGCCGCGCAGGTCGGCGATCGCCTGCATGCGCGACACCTGCCAGGCCGGGGCGCTGGAGATCGCCACGTACAGCACCTTGCCCTGCCTCACCAGGTCGTCCAGGCCCCGCAGGATCTCCTCCACCGGTGTCCTGAAGTCCCATACGTTCACGTAGAGCAGATCGATGTGGTCGGTGTTCAACTGCCGCAGACTGGCCTCCACCGACGCCAGCATGCTCTTGCGGTGGGTGCCCCCGGAGTTCGGGTCACCGGGCCGGCGCAGCGTCGAGTACTTCGTCGCCAGCACCATCTTGTCGCGGTCGGCGCGGGCGAACTCGCCGAGCAGCCGCTCGGAGGTGCCGTTGGTGTAGGTGCTGGCGGTGTCGAAGAAGTTCCCGCCGAGCTCGGTGTAGCGGTCGAAGAGCTTGCGCGCCTCGTCGCGCTCGGCGCCCCAGCCCCACTCGGTGCCGAAGGTCGCCGTGCCCAGCGCCAGCGGTGAGACCCGGAGTCCGGAACGGCCCAGCAGCCGATAAGTGTCGAGAGTGAGTGCCATCGGGGTTCTCCTGTCAGGTGTGCCGCGTGCGTTCGAGGGGTGCGGATGGCGGGGCAGGCCCGGCGCTGCGGGCAGGGCAGACCTTCCGTCTCGCTGACGCGATGGCGGAGATCACCGCAACCGGGGACCTCCCCGTTTCCCTCAGCGTACACTGAACCGGGGACGTCCCCGAATCGTTCCCGGGCCTCATCCGACACCTCACGATGGCGAAGGTCATGACACCTCGACGCAGCACCCTGCGCGCCGACGCACAGCGCAACCGCGAGCATCTGATCGCCACGGCCGCCGAAGCCTTCGCGTCCGGACGCGCGATCTCCCTGGACGCGATCGCCAAGCGCGCGGGAGTGGGGAACGCCACCCTGTACCGGCACTTCCCCACCCGGGAGGACCTGGTCGAAGAGGTCTACCGGGACCAGATCCGGCCCCTGCGTGAAGAGGCGCGCACCCTGCTGGCCACCGAACCGCCCGCGCGGGCCCTCCACGCGTGGATGCTGCGGTTCGCCGACTGGGCCGGCGAGCGACGCGGCATCTGCGAGGCGCTGGTCGCCATGAGCGCCTCCGGCCGCTTCGGCACCGGACCGGTCTGCGACGAGGTCCAGCAGATCCTGGCGATGCTGCTCGAAGCCGGCACCACAGCAGGAGAACTACGCGGCGACATCGACCCGGTCGAGGTGGGTGCCATCCTCTCCGGTCTGCTCTCCGTCGCCGGCGCACCGGAGCAGCGCCCTCAATTGCACCGCATGCTGAACGTCGTCGTCGACGGACTCAGACTCCGCTGAGCGTCTTTTCCGAACGGGCAGCGTGCGACATTACTGGTCCGTTCAGCGGACCGGCGCGAGAAAAGAACGCATCGGCTACAGGAGTGGGAAAAGCGCGGCACCGAGTCGGCGTTCCAGGTGTGCACGATTCACCGGGAAGCCATGGGAGCGAACCGAGCACACGGCGGAGAACAGCGCACCGAACGCCTCTGACCATGCGTTTCTTCTGCCACTGACGGCACGGCACAGCAGACCGGATGCGAGCGCCGACGACGGCTGCAGCGGATGAGTGCATCAGATGCATCCAGAAACCAGCCTTGAGTACCACTGGTGAACCGACGAACCCCACGAGATGGACAACGCCTTCATTTATTGACGCGTCGAAAGCTGCCTCCTAGCCTCCTCCTGCGTCCGGCTCCCGGCCGGACAAGGCAGAGAGGACGCTGTCTGTGAACCCCCCACGAAGAAATTCCCGGCCCCGAGCCGTGACCGTAGCGACCGTGGCAGCCGCAGCCTCGGTCGTGGTTTCGGCCCTGCTGACCGGCGGGACGGTGCCCGCCGGAGCCGCCACCACCGAGCCCGCGCCGAGCGCACTCGAAAGGGCCGGCGCGGCCCTGTCCCGCTCCGCCGCGGAGCAGGGCATGGTCCTGATGGAGAATCACGCCCAGGCACTGCCCATCGCGTCGTCCGGCAACGTCGCCCTGTACGGGGTCGGCGCCTACGTCACCGTCAAGGGCGGCACCGGCTCCGGCGCCGTCAACAACCGGGCGACGGTCACCGCCCGCCAGGGTCTGGAGAACGCCGGCTACACCATCACCACGGACAGTGCCTACTGGTCCGCGATGACCTCCGCCTACGACACCGAGTACGGCGGCATCGGCTCCGACGGCGGCATCTTCGGCCCGACGATCGACTACTCCTCGGTGGAGCAGCCGCTCACCGCCGACACCGCGCGGCCCACGGCCCGGACCGACACGGCCGTCTACGTCATCGCCCGCAACTCCGGTGAGGGCAAGGACCGTTCGTCCGGCAAGGGCGACTACGAGCTGGCCGACACCGAGCGCGCCAACCTCGCACTGCTGGGCCGCACGTACCGGCGAGTGGTCGTCGTCATCAACTCCGGCGGCGTCATCGACACCAGCTTCTACCAGCGGATCAACAAGGCGGAGAAGGATCCGTCCGGCGGCCTCGCGCTCGACGCGATGCTGCTGATGAGCCAGGCCGGCCAGGAAAGCGGCAACGCCCTGGTCGACGTACTGAACGGAACCGTCACCCCCTCGGGGAAGCTCACCGACACCTGGGCGTCGTCCTACTCCGCCTACCCTGCCTCCGCGACGTTCGCGGACAACGACGGCAACTCCACCACCGAGGAGTACAGCGAGGGCATCTACGTCGGCTACCGCTACTTCGACAGCTTCTACCGCCGCCTCGCCCCCGACCCCGCCTCCGTCGTCAATTACCCCTTCGGTTACGGAGGTTCGTACACCGGCTTCGACATCCGGGTGCGGCAGGTCACCGCGGACGCGCGGCAGGTGAGGGTCACCGCGGAGGTCACCAACACCGGCAGGCGCTACAGCGGCAGCCAGGTGGTGCAGGTGTACGTCTCCGCCCCGCAGACCGGTCGGCACAAGGCGTACCAGCAACTGGCGGGCTACGCGAAGACCGACGACCTGGCTCCCGGGGCCTCGCAGACCGTGACCATCGGCTTCGACACCACCTCGCTGGCCTCCTACGACGAGTCCCGGGCCGCCTACGTCCTCGACGCGGGCGACTACGTGGTCCGGGTCGGCGACTCCTCCCGGAACACCCATGTCGCGGCCCGGCTCGCCCTGGCCGAGCGCGTGGTGACCGAGCAGGTCCACACCGAGCTGGCCGACCGGAAACCCGCGAGCGAACTGGCCGCCGACCCGGCCGACTTCTACACCTACTCCGGTGAGAAGAAGGAGATCGCCGACGCCGAGCGGATCACCCTGGAACCGAGGTCGTTCCGCACCGAGCACAACGCCTCGCCGTACGAGCAGGACGTCACCGTCGACGCCTCCTCCCCGTACCACGCGCTCGACGGGGCGAAGATCTCCTCGACCACCGTCCACCTGGACAAGGACCAGAAGAACTGGGAGGGCACCGGCGCCCCCTACCGGGCGAAGACCGGTGAGAAGGTCGAGTACGTCAGGACCAGTCCCGCCAACACGCTGTACGACGTCGCCAAGGGCAGGATCTCCGTCGAGCAGTTCGTCGCCGGCCTGTCGGTGACGCAGCTCGCCACCCTCGTGGAGGGCACCAGCGCGGGCGGCACCACTCCGTCCGCCGTCGGCGCCGCCGGCTACACCACCGGCGCCTACGAGAACCTGGGCATCCCCGGCATGACCCTCGCCGACGGACCCGCGGGACTCCGCCTCACCCAGCGGATCGCCACCACCCCCGCCACCTACCAGTACGCCACGGCCTTCCCGATCGGTACCTTGCTCGCCCAGACCTGGGACCGGGACCTGCTCCGGAAGGTCGGCACGGCGATCGGCAAGGAGATGGAGGCGTTCGGTGTCCAGCTCTGGCTGGCGCCCGGCATGAACATCCACCGCGACCCGCTCAACGGCCGCAACTTCGAGTACTACTCGGAGGACCCGCTGGTCTCCGGCCTCACCGCCGCCGCCACCACCGAGGGCGTGCAGAGCAATCCGGGCACCGGTGTCACGGTCAAGCACTTCGCCGGGAACAACCAGGAGACCGGCCGCAGCGGCGGCAACACCGTGGTCGGCGAGCGGGCGATGCGCGAGATCGAGCTCAAGGGCTTCGAGATCGCGGTGAAGGCCGCTCAGCCGATGGCCGTGATGAGCTCCTACAACAAGATCAACAACACCTACGCGTCCGGCGACTACGACCTTCTCACCGATCTGCTGCGCGGTGAATGGGGCTTCCAGGGCACCGTGATGAGCGACTGGGACGGTGCACACGGCGCGACCGGCACCATGTACGCGGGCAACGACCTGATCGAACCCGGCGGGAAGCCTTCCGACATCGTCAACGCGACGGTCAAGACGGCACCCGTCATCGACCTGAACGGCCTCCCCGCCCACCTGAGGACCGTCAAGAGTACCGGTACCCCCAGCTACAGCTTCCGGCTCGGCGCGCTCACCTTGGCCGCCGGCGGCGGGACGACGATCTCCACCACCGTCGACAGCAGGACCGACCTGTCGAAGACCCCGCTGTCCGGCACCACCACCGTGGACGCCATCAACCACCGGACGTACACGCCCGACGCCGGGTTCACCTCGGTCGACGACGCCTACCGTTCCGTCCGGACGCTGCTGGAGTCCACCGCGCTGACCGCCGCCCAGAAGGCCGCGATCACCGTCTCGGACGTCCGGTACGCCACCCCCGGTGACGCCACCACCCCGGTCGTCTCCTACACGGTGAGCCTGGCCGGCGACTATCCGGCCGACAGCAGCTACACGATGCGTCTGGGCGATCTCCAGCGCAGCGCCGCCCGAATCCTCACCACCGCCTCCAAGAGCTCGTCGTTCCAGCAGCTCGCCGCCGAGCGGAAGGTCGAGGGCATCTCGGTCGGCTCCTACACCGAGCAGTTCAGGAATCTCGACCCGGTGGTCGAGTCGACCAAGAGCCGGGTCCAGGAGCCGCGCCGAGGACACTGACCTCGCCGCCCGCCGCACCGGGGCCGATGTCTCGGCTGCCCCCGCGTCGCCGCGGTCCTGACCTGTCGAGCGCGAGGGCCCCCTCCGGCGGGAGGGGGCCTTCACACGGTCCCGCGGCGGGACAGCACCCGCATTCAGCGGCCGGCGGACTCCATGTCGAGCACGATCTTGCCCACCGCCGTACCCGAGCGGAGCCGCTCCACCGCCTCGCCGAGCGCGTCCATCGGATAGCGCTCGTACGGCAGCGTCAGCGCACCCGAGGACAGGTCCGGCAGCAGGCGCAGCACCTCGGGGGCGACCTCCGGGGTGCGGGTCATCATGTTCACGGGCAGGAGGGAGACGTCGGCGAGGAAGAAGTCCGCGAGGTCCAGGGTGAGTTCACGGCCGGCCGTGTAACCGAGGAGCGCGGCCCGGCCACGCGGGCGGACCAGGGTGAGGGCGTCACGCAGGATCGTGCCGCCGACCGTGTCGATCAGTACGTCGACCTTGCCGCCGATCGCCTCCTCGGAGAGGTCGGAGGCGAGCAGCGCCTTGGCGACGCCGGGTACGTGCGGCAGCTTCGCCGGGCGGCCGACCGCGCCGATCACCTCCGCGCCGGCCCGCGCCGCGAGCTGCACGGCCACGGCACCGACCGCGCCGGACGCGCCGGTGACCAGCACCCGCTCCCCCGGCCGTACCTGGGCGATCGTGTGGACGGTCGCCCAGGCGGTGCCGACCGGGGAGAAGTAGACGCAGGCCAGCGCGGGGTCGGTGCCCTCGGGCATGACCTCGACGGCCGCGTCCGGCACGAGCGCGTGCTCGGCCCAGGCGCCGTCACGGTGGAGGCCGATCCCCTCACCGCGCAGCCGCACCAGGGCACCCTCGGGGTGGGTGTCCGAGGCGAGGACGTAGCCGCTGCCCTGAGTGCCGGGAACGAACGGCAGCTCGGGCAGGATGCCGAACTGCCCGTCGAGGATGTTGAGATCCAGATGGGCGGCGGTGGCCGCCGCCACCCGGACAAGGGTGTACCCGGGGCGCGGCTCGGGCACGGTGCGTTCCCCGAGCCTCGGCAGACTGCCGAACTCTTCGAGGAACAGGGCGCGCGATGTGGTCGAAGTACTGCTCACGTGCTGAGTTCTCCTTCTCTTCTTCCCCCCGGTGGTCACTGCGCTTCCCCTGGAGAGCGCCTACGGCCCCGGTTACACCCTAGCTCCGTACTTGCGCAGTACACGTATCGCGGTGGCGGCGCAATCCCCGCCCGGAACGCCGGACCGCGACGCCGGACACCGGCAATCCGCGGTCGTTCGCGGGCAGTTGAGGTACCGGCTCGCCGTCAACGGTGCTATAAACGACTGACCACTCAGTCGTTTAAGGGGTTGTCGATGCCACGGACATTGAGCGACCAGCGCCGCGCGGCGGTGCTGGAGGGTGCGACACGGGCGATCGCACGCGACGGGCTGGCGGCGCCGACCGCGTCGATCGCGGCCGAGGCGGGACTCTCGGTCGGCTCGTTGTTCAACTACTTCCCGACGAAGACGGCGCTGCTCAACGGGCTGTACCTGCACCTGAAGCGCGACCTCGCCGCCGCGGTGGTCGAGCCGCCCATCTCCGACGGCCCCTTGCGGGAACGCGCCTGGGAGGGCTGGCGGCGGTGGATCCGATGGGGAGCGGCCGACCCCGACAAGCAGCGCGTGCTGATGCTGATCGAGGCATCCCATGAGCTGACCGACCAGACGCGTCGTGACGGTGTCGCCGCGATGCAGGGCGCGGACGCGCTCTTCGCGGAGGCACAGGCCGGTGGGCCCTTCGCCGACCAGCCCCTCGAGTTCCTCGTGGCCACGGTGGGCGCCCTGGCGGCCACGACCATGGAGGCCGTGTCGCGCGAGCCCGAAGAGTTCGACAGCCGCTGCCGCGCGGGCTTCACCGCGGTGTGGGCGGCGATCAGGACGGACGGCCGGCTCTCCGATACCGGCACGGAAGAGAAGAGGAACCGGTCATGACGGACTCCCGAGTGCTCGTCACCGGCGGCAGCGGCTTCCTCGGCGCGCACTGCGTCCTGCGCCTGCTGCAGGACGGCTTCCAGGTGCGCACCACCGTGCGCTCCGAGCGCGGCGCCGACCGCGTCCGTTCGATGGTCGCCGCGGGCGGCGGCACGGCCGCGACCGACGTCGAGACCGTGCGGGCGGATCTCACCGCGGACGAGGGATGGGACGCCGCTGTCGCCGGCTGCGATCACGTACTGCACGTCGCCTCGCCCTTCCCCGCCGCACCGCCCGCCGACGAGAGCGACCTGATCGTGCCGGCCCGCGACGGCACGGTACGCGTGCTGCGCGCCGCACTGCGCGGCGGCGTCCAGCGGGTCGTGCTGACCTCGTCGTTGGCGGCGATCGACTACGGGCACGCACCGACGACCACGCCCTACGACGAGACGGTCTGGACCGACCTCACCGGCCGCGGCGTGACCGCGTACGCCAAGTCCAAGACCCTCGCCGAGCGCGCCGCGTGGGACTTCGCGGACCGTGCGGGCCTCGAACTGGCGGTCGTGAATCCGACCGGCATACTCGGGCCGGTACTCAGTAGCGACTACGGCACCTCCGTGGGGGCGATCGCGCGACTGCTCGACGGAGGCGTCCCCGTGCTGCCGCGGGCCACGGTCGGGATCGTCGATGCCCGCGACGTCGCCGATCTCCACGTGCGCGCGATGACGCACACCAGCGCCGCAGGCGAACGCTTCATCGCGACTGCCGGGCTGATGACCCTTTCCGAGATGGCGCGGACGCTGCGGAACGGGCTCGGGGACGCCGCGCGCAAGGTCCCCACCAGGACCGTCCCCGACTGGATCGTGCGCATCGCCGCCGTGTTCGACGACGACGTCCGCCTGAGCCTGTCGATGCTCGGCATCCCACGCGACGCGACGAACGCCAAGGCGCAGCGCGTGCTCGGTTGGGCACCGCGCCCGCCGGAGCAGGCCGTGCTCGCGACCGCACGGAGCATCCTCGATGCGAGAGCACGCGTGACCTGACCGCACCGCCACGCGCCGGCACAGCGAGGCGAGGGCGCCTGATGCGACCGGAGTGCGCGGCGGTGGTCACCGGCACGGACGACACCGCTGAAGCGCCGCTCGCTGGAGCGCTTGCTGTCTGATCCGCCACACACCCTCCAGCCGTGACAGCACCGATCGGGGCTGCTGTCGCAGGAAGGCCGCACGCCGGGCCGCGAGCGTGGCGCGCAGGCCGCTCCTGGCGTCGCATCGCCGGTCCGCCGTCGCGACCGCGCGCTGGTGGCGGTCGAGCGCTGCGGGACTCGTGTGCCGCGCCGCCTCGGCCCTCAGCGACTGGATCAAGGCCGCGGGGGTCCGTGCCGTGCTCCCGTACGCCACCATGCACCGCTGCCACTGGCCGAGCGCCGTCCCGTACCGCCGGTCGTGGGCCAGGTATCCGGTGAAGAGTCCGTTCACGTCCTGGGGTACGAGGATGTCCTCGAACGCGGCGCGCACACTGCCGTACAAGTACGCCTGTGTCCGAGCCGTGCAGCCGCCGGTGGCGTAGAAACCCTTGTCGCCACTGGGCAGTGTCAGGGAGGCCGCCTGGTCGGCCGGTCCATTGAGAGCGGTGACGTAGCGTTCCCGTTCGGCGCTGGGCAGGGAGCGCACGTACCGGTCCTGCGCGGGTTCGCCCGAGACCCCGCCCTTCTCCGGGGACACCCCGTAACCGGACGACGGGCTGGATCCGAGTACGTCGGCCGTGGTGACCCCGGAAGGCGGCTCCGGGCCCGCGCTCGTGATCGAGTACCGCAGGCCCAGTCTCCTCATGCACCGCTGGTCCAGCAGTTGCTGGGCGTTGAACAGCCGCCAGCGCTGCCGCAGCGTGGTGGCGTCGACGGTGAGGACGGCGGCCGCGCGCTCGTGCGTCCGCGCCGAGGGCGCCGCGGGGTCCGGCCGGGAGGCCGTACCCGCGGCGCATCCGGCGAGGCACATCAGGACCGTGGCCCATGCGATCACCAAGAGGGCGGTTGCCCTTTCCCTGACGGTCGTCCGTCGCCGAGATTCCATGACCGAATGCCCCTCGTCCGTCCGCGGGCGGGTCGGTTCAGTAGTGGCAGTTCCAGGACCACTCGTTGCTGGAGATCCTGTCGTTGATGGGCGTCGAGGTGCCTTCCCAGTGCACCTGGGTGAAGTTGGGGTGACGCCAGCCCTTCGGAAGGCAGCGGGTAAGACCGTACTGACCCGATTCGTCCCAGACGACGACGCCCATGCCGCTCGTTCCGTTGTTGAAGCCCGACGAGGCGCAGTCGTGCCAGGTGCCCGATCGGCAGGCAGCCTGGTCGAACATTCCCCAACTGGCGTTGGAGCCCTGGAACTGGCCTCTGGGCCCCTGGTAGTTGACGTCGACCCAGACGCAGAAATACGTCTGCGGACAGTCGGTCCAGGCTTGCGGCGACACATCGGTCGACCCGCTTCCCGGCCCGGGAGCCGCAGCGGTGGTCCCGGCGGCATGCGCCGACTCCCGGTCGACGCCGGCCGCCCGCGCGGCGCCGGGTACGGCGGTTGAGGTCAGGGCAGCGACGCTCACGGCCGCCAGAACGGTGGTGATTATGGTCCTGATCACTGGTTCTCCTCTGTCGTGTCGTGGCGGGTCTCTTCGTGCACGAGGCGCGATATGACAGCGGGCAGGGATCTTCCTTGGGCATCGGCGCAGTCGACGTCGGCCTCGTGTCACGGTCACCCGCTGAAGCCGAGTACCGGGTCAGGCTGTCGGCTGGGTGATACGGATGCTGTTGCCGAAGGGGTCCCTGAGGCCGAAGTCGATGCCGTACGGGCGTTCTGTCGGCTCCTCGGTGATGTCGACGCCCTTGCCGCGCAGGGTCTCGTACGTCTTGCGGCAGTTCTCGGTGCTCAGGATGAGATGCCCGCCGGCGGCGCCCTTGGTCAGCAGAGCGCGGACCTGCTGCGCGGTCTCCTCCGGCAGACGCGGCGGCCCGGGTTCTTCCAAGAGGATCTGCCGGTCGGGCCGGCCGGGCACGTTGACGGTGAGCCAGCGCATGAAGCCGAGGTCGGCGTCGGCGCCGACTTCCATGCCGAGCTTGCCCACGTAGAAGTCGAGGGCCTCGTCCTGGTCGAGGACGTAGATCTGCGAGTGTGTGATGGCCGTGAACATGGACTCCACGCTAGGTGTCGGGCCGCGCGAATACTTGTCCAGAACTGCTCAGTCGGCCGGCCGTGCGGGGCCCGGCCGCGTCCAGGCCATGGTGAAGCAGGTGGGCACGTTCGTGGTGACGGCCTGCTTGCGGTACTGCCTCGGCGAGCAGCCGACGATGTCGTGGAACGTGCGACTGAAGGTGCCGGGGCTGGCGAAGCCGACGTCGAAGCAGATCTCCGTGACGTTGCGTGACGTCTCGCGCAGCAGGAACATGGCGCGCTCGATCCTGCGCCGCTGCAGATAGCGGTGCGGAGTCTCACCGAACGTGGCGCGAAAGGTGCGGCTGAAGTGGGCCGGGGACACGTGCGCTATACGGGCAAGCGCCGGGACGTCCAAGGGCTGGGCATAGGCGCGGTCCATGGCGTCCCGGGCACGGAGCAAACGCCGGTTGGACTCTTCGACAGCATTGGTCACGGCACCATCACAACACGTCATCGCCACAGCGGTGAGGCGCGTTCCGGGCACACACCACCGCACCGGCCCCGTCTCCGGAACAACCGGCCGCTCCTGACGCCCCGCCACACCGCCTCCCCTCACCCCGCGAAGCCGAAGCGGCCACGCAGCACGAGGCGTCCGGGGCGGGGAAAAACCGGGGCCGGGCATTGTTTCGGTGCCCGAACGGGGCTGCGAAACAATGCGGCGCCCAGCAAGCTCTCCCTCCACGGGCGTCGTCCTGGCGCCACGCACCCCTGCGACCGGACCGCGTCCGGCACCCGCAGCCACGGACCGCCTCACCCGGTCCACGACCTCATGCCTTCGGAGACACCCCATATGATCCATACCCTTCCGGCTGCTTCCCTGCGCCGGTCCCGACGCGGCTGCCTGTTCCTCGGCACCCTGATGTCACTGCTCGCGCTGCTGATGGGTACCGTGCTGGCGACGCCCACCGCGGCCGCGGCGGCGACCAAGCCCGTGATCAACGGGCCGGTGTTCAACGACCCCTTGGGCAGCGCCGACCGGCAGGAAGCCGTCTTCACGCAACTGATACGGCTCATAGACGCGACCCCGGCCGGGCAGCAGATCCGCGGCTCCATGTTCGAGTTCCGTGACCAGGCGGTGGCCGACGCGCTGCTCGCGGCCCACCAGCGCGGGGTCGACGTCCGCCTCATCGTGGACGACTCCACCTATGTCGACGGCGACGGCAAGGAGTTCACCAACCCCGCCTACCAGGCCCTGCGCAAGGCACTGGGCACCAACGACACCTCCTCCTCGTGGATCGTGGTCTGCGACGACCTCTACGAGGACGCCGACGGCGTCGACGACGTCCAACGCGGCTGCCTCAGCGTGGCCCCGCCCGGCCCGGCCTACAACCACAACAAGTTCTTCCTCTTCTCCAGGATCGGCCCGTTCGCGGACAACACCGTCTACAACAAGGTCGTCTTCCAGACCTCGTCCAACCTCACCGACTGGTACAAGGTCGAGTCCTTCAACGACGCGGTCACCTTCGTCGACAGCACCGTCTACGACGGCTACGCCGACTACCACAGCCAACTGCGCGCCGGCCGCCACCTGGCCGGGGGCGACAACCACGCCTATTTCTCCACGCCCACCGGCTCCACCTACCGCGCCTTCTTCTTCCCGCGCGGCGACTCCTCGTACAACAACCCGGCCACCGACACGATCGTCAACGCCCTGGACGAGGTGTCATGCGGCTACACCGGCACCGACGGGAAGCGCCACCAGACCGACATCCGCATCGTGATGCTGTATTTCAACGACTCACGCATCCAGGTGGCCGACAAACTCGCCGCGCTGCGCGCCAAGGGCTGCTGGATCGACATCATCTACGCCTCCGCGCAGGCGGACGTCGTCAAGACACTCGACAACGCCGGCATCCAGCACCGGAAGTGCTCGATCCCCAACGGCCCCGGCATCGACGTACGCCCGCACAACAAGGAGATACTCATCGACGGCGACTACAACGGTGACATCACGCCCCGCGTGTACACCGGCAGCGCCAACCTCACCGGTTCCTCGCTGCGTTCGGCGGACGAAGCCTTCGTCCGTATCACCAGCGCGGACTATCACGCCAAGTATCTGTCCGCCTTCTACGGCATCCGCGCGGCCTGCGGCGGCTGAGCCGCGGCAGGCGCGATCACCCCGCACGCATCCGCCGCGGGACAGCGGGGCCTTCCACACCGGCGACGCCGGACGGGAGGCCCCGTTCCGTCCTCGACGCGGTACGCAACGGCCGGCACCGCTCGACGGGGTCGGCTGCCGGCGAAGCCACCCGAATCGCGGAAGACGCGGCGCCCGCCCCGGTCCGTCGACGCGGCCTCCGGACCGAAGTACGCGCGGGATATTGACAGTCACCGTGCGCGCTGGCTTCATGAACCAGTGATGGGAGCGCTCCCATCGATCCCCGTCCCCACCCCGGACCACCGCGCCAGAGCACCGCCCGCCGCCCTCCCCGCACGGAAGGAACGTCCGTTGCGCCCGCTCTCCTCCCTCACTTCCCTCATCTCCCGAAGACGCTCCACGTCCCCCGCGGCGGCCCCCGAGGTCCGCCCGGCAGGCCCGGCCGGTGTCCGGCGCTCCCGGCTGGTGAGCGCGTGGGGAGCCGCGATGGCCGTCACCGCCGGTCTGCTGCTGCCGTCGGCCGCCGCCGGCCCTTCCTCCGCCGCGTCGGCCGCCTTCAACTACGGCGAGGCGCTGCAGAAGTCGCTCTGGTTCTACGAGGCGCAGCGGTCGGGGAAGCTCCCGGAGGACAACCGCGTCTCCTGGCGCGGCGACTCCGCCCTCGGCGACGGCAAGGACGCCGGGCTGGACCTGACCGGCGGGTGGTACGACGCCGGGGACCACGTCAAGTTCGGCCTGCCCATGGCGTATTCGGCCACCATGCTGGCCTGGGGCGGCGTCGAGCATAAGTCCGCCTACGCCGCCTCCGGCCAGCTCCGCTACCTCCAGGACAACCTGCGCTTCGTCAACGACTACTTCATCAAGGCGCACCCGTCCGCGAACGTGCTGTACGGCCAGGTGGGCAATGGCGCCGACGACCACAAGTGGTGGGGGCCGGCCGAAGTCATGCCGATGGCACGGCCCGCGTACAAGATCGACGCCTCCTGCCCGGGCTCCGACCTCGCGGGCCAGACCGCCGCGGCCATGGCGTCCTCCTCCATGGTGTTCGCCGACAGCGACCCGGCGTACGCGAGCAAGCTGCTCACCCACGCGAAGCAGTTGTACGCGTTCGCCGACGCCTACCGCGGCAAGTACAGCGACTGCATCACCGACGCGCAGGCGTACTACAACTCCTGGAGCGGCTACCACGACGAGCTGGTCTGGGGGGCCATCTGGCTCTACAAGGCGACCGGTGACACCACGTACCTGGCGAAGGCCGAATCGGCCTACGACAAGCTGTCGACCGAGCCCCAGACGACCACCCGCTCCTACCGCTGGACGCTCTCCTGGGACGACACCTCCTACGGCTCGTACGTGCTCCTCGCCCAGCTCACCGGCAAGCAGCGGTACATCGACGACACCAACCGTTGGCTGGACTGGTGGACGGTCGGTGTCAACGGGGCCAAGGTGCGCTATTCGCCCGGCGGGCAGGCGGTCCTCGACAGTTGGGGATCGCTGCGGTACGCCGCCAACACCGCGTTCGCCGCGCTGTCGTACTCCGACTGGCTGACCGGCGACCCGGTGCGCAAGGCCCGCTACCACGACTTCGCGGTCCGGCAGATCGACTACGCGCTCGGCGACAACCCGCGCAAGTCCAGTTACGTGGTCGGCTTCGGCGCCAACCCGCCGACGAAGCCGCACCACCGGACCAGTCACGGCTCGTGGACCGACCAGCTCACCAATCCGGCGGACAACCGGCACGTCCTGTACGGCGCGCTGGTCGGCGGGCCGAGCTCGGCGGACGACGCGTACACCGACGACCGGTCCAACTACGTGAACAACGAGGTGGCCACCGACTACAACGCGGCCTTCACGGGCGCCCTGGCCCGGCTGTACGCCGAGTACGGCGGCAGCCCGCTGGCCGGCTTCCCCCAGGCCGAGAAACCGGACGGCTCCGAGATCTCGGTCCAGGCGTCCGTGAACGCCTCGGGCGCCGGATTCACCGAGATCAAGGCGTACCTGGTCAACAAGTCGGCCTGGCCCGCACGCGCGCTGACGCATGCCTCGCTGCGCTACTACTTCACCCTCGACGGCTCGGTCACGCCCGACCAGATCAGCACCACCACCAACTACAACCAGTGCGGCAAGGTGACCGGCCCGACGCACTTCGCGGGTGACGTCTACTTCGTCACCGTGGACTGCTCCAACGCGGTGATCGCGCCGGCGGGGCAGTCGGCGTACCGCAAGGAGGTGCAGTTCCGCATCACCTCGGCCGGCGCGTGGAACCCCGCGAACGACTGGTCCTACCAGGCCCTTCCGACCACGCCGGGCAGTACGCCGGTGGACGCGCCGCACATCGTGCTGGCGGAGGGCTCGGCCACGCAGTGGGGGGCGGAGCCCGACGGCAGCACCACTCCCACACCCACCCCGACCCCCACTCCGACTCCGACGCCCACCCCTACACCCACGCCCACATCCCCCTCGGCCCCGTGCGCCGTGACCTACACCGTCACCAACACCTGGAACGGCGGCTTCACGGCCGATGTCAGCGTGCGCAACACCGGCACGGCGGCGGTCGACGGCTGGCGGCTCGGCTTCTCGTTCAAGGGCACCGAAAAGGTGACGAACGCCTGGAACGCCACCGTCTCGCAGACCGGATCCGACGTCACCGCCGCGAACGCCGCGCACAACTCCACGATCCCACCGGGCTCCAGCGTCACCTTCGGATTCCAGGGCACGGGCACCCCCGCCGGGACGCCCGCGGCGTTCACACTCAACGGCAAGGAGTGTGGCTGACCGGCACTTTGCCGACGTCGGACGGTCGCAGCCCCGGGGGGGTGGTCGTTCAGTTCGGGGCGATGGGTCCTCGGTAAGGGAGGGTCTGGCTGTAGACGACGTTCGTGGTGGTGCTGCCGAAGCCGGCGAGTTCGTCCATGAGGGTCTCCAGGTGTTCCATGGAGGTCGCGGCCACCTTCAGGGTGTAGCAGTCGTTGCCGGTGGTCCGGAGGCACTCCAGGATCTCGCGGCGTTCGGCGAGCAGGCGGCGCAGCGGCTCGTGGCGGTTGCCCGGGTATTTGAGGCGGACCACGGCGAGGACGGGGTAGCCGACCTTGGCCAGGTCGATCTCGGCACGGTAGCCCGTGATGACGCCCGCGGCCTCCAGGTTGCGGACGCGGTCGGTGGTGGCCGACGGGCTGAGGTTCACACGGCGGCCCAGTTCGCTGAGGGAGATGCGGGCCTCCCGTTGCAGCTCCTCGATGATCGCCCAGTCGACGTGGTCAAGATTCCCGGCCATGGGAGGAAAGTAGCAGCAGATTCACGGCGGAGTCGGGGATACGCCTGGAAGATTCCGTTCCGTGGGGCGTAATCACCGGGATAGCCTCGGGCCATGCAACTCGGCGTCAATGTACCGAACTTCGGCCCGGGGACCGATCCCGGTGTCCTGCGGGAATGGGCGCGGTTCGCGGAGGGCCTCGGCCTGGGCGTCCTCATGGTGTCGGACCATGTGGCGGTCACCCCGGACGTGGCCGAGCGGTACCCGGAACCGTTCTACGAGCCGTTCACCACCCTGTCGTGGCTGGCCGGTCTCACCACCACGGTGCGACTGGGCACGACGGTGCTCGTCCTGCCGTACCGGCATCCCCTGCTGGTGGCCCGTATGGCGGCCAACCTCCATGGGCTGAGCGGCGGTCGGTTCGTCCTCGGGGTGGGGGTCGGCTGGGCCCGGCGGGAATTCGAGGCGCTGGGCGTGCCGTTCGGCGCGCGCGGCCGGCTGACGGACGAGTGTCTCGGCGTCCTGCGGGAGGCCGGGCAGGTGGGACGCCGGGAGGGCGGCGTTCCGGTCTGGGTCGGCGGTCACAGCGGGGCGGCCCTGCGGCGTGCCGCGAGGTTCGGTGACGCCTGGCATCCGCTGCGGCTGACCCTTCCCCGCATGCGCGAGGTTCTGCGGCGGCACGCGCTGCCGGGGTTCGCGCCGCGTATCGCCCTGCGTGTCACCGGTGCGCCGGTCGACGCCCCCGACCGGTGCGCGGGCGTCGGCACCGTCGAGCAGATCCTCGACGATCTCGACCAGTTGCGCCTGCTGGGCGCCGAAACCGTCGTACTCGACCCCTACCACGGAGACCCGGAAGAGACCCGCCGGCCCGACGCGGCGTGGCGGGCGCTCACCACCGTGGCCACCCACTGGAGCACTCGATCATGATCACCTCGGCCGACGAGGCCCTGCTGCGGCGCGCCATCGGCATCGCCGCCCATGCGGTCACCCTGGGTGACGCGCCGTACGGTTCCCTTCTGGCCGGACCGGACGGCGCCGTCCTCGCGGAAGCCCACAACACGGTCCGTCGGGACCGCGACATCACCGCCCACCCGGAGCTGAAGCTCGCCCGCTGGGCGGCCCGCGAACTCGCCCCGGACACGGCCGCCCGTACCACCCTGTACACGAGCTGCCAGCCGTGCGGCATGTGCGACGGCGGCATCGTCCGCTCCGGCATCGGCCGGGTCGTGTACGCGCTGTCGACCGAGCAACTCGTCGCGCTCAACCCGGCGTCGGGCGCCTGGCCGGCGGTGCCGCAGGACGGTCCGGCCCTGCACGACGAGGCGCGCGGGCCCGTAGCGGCCTACTACCGGCCCACCGGGTGACCACGGGGACACCGCTGCCGCGGTCGTCGCGGCCCGTACGGGGAGCGGTACGGCCGGCCCAGCGCGCACGGGTCGTCCGGCGCTCGGCCGGGCGGGTCAGGTGAGGGACGCGAGGGCGGCGTCGAGCCGGGTGGTGGCGTCGGCGGCGATCGGCTCCAGGGCGGGCAGGCCGGTGAGGGCGACCATGGTGCCCGGGTCGAGGGCCTGGACGAGTGTGGTGTCGCCGTCGCGGCGGACCACGACGTTGCAGGGCAGCAGCAGTCCGATGCTGCGGTCGGCTTCGAGGGCCTGGTGGGCGAGCGGCGGGTTGCAGGCGCCGAGGATCAGGTAGTCCTCCATGTCGTGGCCGAGCTTGGCCTTGAGGGTGGCCTTGACGTCGATCTCGGTGAGGACGCCGAAGCCCTGATCGGCCAGGGCCTCGCGGACGGCGGTGACGGCGGTGTCGAAGTCGGTGCCGAGGCGGACGGTGCGGTCGTAGGACACGGGCACTCCCGGACAGTGCGGAACGGCTCATTTCCCTGTACCCCACCGGGTACCCGCCGGCGTCTCCGGTGACGCATCGAGGACGGCGCTCTCCACCGGGCCGGGACACCTTCCGGAATACCCCCCTGGGTATCCCTGTTAGGGTGAGGGTCAGATACCCCCCGGGGTACGTCACCCGAGAGGAGTCATGAGCCGTGTTCTTCGTCGACACCCTGGAATGCGAGGGCCTGGGCAACCGCAGCTACCTGGCCGGCGGGTCCGGTGCCGCGGTGGTCGTCGACCCGCCGCGGGACATCGACCAGGTCATGGCCGCGGCGGCCCGCCGCGGGGTGCGCATCGCCTTCGTGGCCGAGACCCACCTGCACAACGACTACGTCAGCGGCGGCCTGGAGCTGGCCCGCGTCACCGGCGCCCGGTACCTGGTGCCGGCCGGGGCGCGCGTGTCGTTCGCCCGCACCCCCGTCGCCGACGGTGACACCGTGACGGTGGACGAGGGGCTGGTGCTGCGCGCGATCGCCACCCCCGGACACACCCCGCACCACACCTCCTACGCCCTGACCGAGGACGGGCGGGGTGTGGCGGCGTTCACCGGCGGCTCCCTGCTCATCGGCACCGTGGGCCGCCCCGATCTGGTCGAGCCCCGGCTGACCGAGCACCTGGCCCGCGCCCAGCACGCCTCCGCCCACCGGCTGGCCGACGAGCTGGACGACGCGGTGCCGGTGCTGCCCACCCACGGGTTCGGCAGCTTCTGCTCCTCCTCCCAGGCCCAGGGGGACGCGACCACGATCGGCGCGGAGCGGGCGGCCAACGACGCGCTGACCCTGGACGCGGACACCTTCGTCGCCCGGATGCTCGCCGGGCTGGACGACGTGCCCGCCTACTACGCGCACATGGGCCCGGTCAACGCCGCCGGCCCCGCGCCGGTCGACCTCACCCCGCCGAGGCGGGCGGACGCCGAGGAGATCGCCTCCCAACTGGCCGCCGGCGAGTGGGTGGTGGACCTGCGCGGCCGCACGGCCTTCGCCGAGGGGCACGTGGCCGGGTCGTACAACTTCGAGGGCGAGGGCCGGCTCGCCACCTATCTGGCCTGGCTGATGCCGTGGGGCAGGCCCGTCACCCTGCTCGCCGACACCCCGGAGCGGATCGCCGCCGCGCAGCGGGAGCTGACGCGGGTGGGCATCGACCGCCCGGCCGCCGCCGCCACCGGCGACTCGGCCGGCTGGATCCGCGCGGGCGAGCGGCTCGCCTCCTTCCCCCGCGCCCGCTTCGCCGACCTCGCGGATGCCCGTGAACGCGGCGACGACGTGGTCGTCCTGGACGTACGCCGGGACTCGGAGCGTGCGGGCGGCCACGTCGACGGGTCCGTCCACCTTCCCCTCCACGAGCTGCACGGCCGCATCGGCGAGGTGCCGGACGGTGTGGTGTGGGTGCACTGCGCCGGCGGGATGCGCGCGGCCATCGCCGCCTCCCTGCTGGACGCCGCCGGCCGGGACGTGGTCGCCATCGACGACGGCTTCGACGCCGCCACCGAGGCGGGACTGACCCTCACCCGCCCCGGCCGCGCCGGCTGACCCGCCCTACCGCACCACCCGCACGAAAGAGATCCTCTGATGTTGTCGCCCCTGCGGCGCCGCCCCGGCCGCCTCACTCCCCGACCGGCCCACCAGCGGACCAGCGACGGCACCGCCGTCCTGCTGGACGTACGGGAACCACCCGAGTGGAACGCCGGGCACGCACCCGACGCGCTGCGCCTGCCCCTCGTCCACCGTCACGGTGTCCCCGCCGGCCTGACCGCTCGGGCGCGTGCGGGGCTGCCGGTCGTCGGTCCGGGCGGCAACGAGGGTGCCATAGCGTGAGTGCACTGCTCCTGGCTCTGATCGCGGGGGCGGTGGTCGGGCTCGCGCTCGGCGCGCTCGGCGGGGGCGGCAGCGTCCTGGCCGTCCCGGCGCTGATCTACCTGCTCGGCTTCACCCCGGCCGCCGCGACCACCGCCGGCCTGATCATCGTCACGGCCACCTCGCTGACCGCCCTGTACGCCCACGCCCGTACCGGCAACGTCCGCTGGAGGGCCGGTGCCCTGTTCGCCGCGGCCGGACTGCTGCCCGCGGCCGCGGCCGGTGCCGCCGCGTCGCGTCTGCCGCAGCCGGTACTGACCGCCGCGTTCGCGGCCGTCGCCGCACTCGCCGCCGTCACGATGCTGCGCCCGGGCCGCACCCGGCCCGACCCCACCGCCACCGGTTCCACGGGGCCCACCGGGCCCGACCCCACCGCGCCCGGCCCCACCGCCACCGACCCGGCGGTCGGCGGGGCGAGGCCCGCCAAGGCCGCCGGGACCGGCGCGGGGCTGGGCGCGCTGACCGGGCTGCTCGGGGTCGGCGGAGGTTTCCTCGCCGTCCCGGCGCTGGTCACCGTGCTGGCGTTCGAGATGCGGGCCGCCGTCGGCACCAGCCTGCTGGTCATCTCGACCAACGCGCTGGCCGCCCTGGCCACCCGCGGCGCCACCACCGCCGGCGTCGACTGGACGGTCGTCGGCCCCTTCACCGGGGCGGCGATCCTGGGCGCCTGGGACGGCAGACGCCTGGCCGCCAAGGTCACCGGCCCCCTGCTGCAACGCACCTTCGCGCTCGTGCTGCTGGCCGTGGCCGCCTTCATGCTCATCGACGCGCTCACCTGAGGAGACGGACACACATGACCGGCGTCAAGGCACCCCGGCCTAGGCCAGGGACAGGAACAGTTTCTCCAGCCGGGCACGCATCTGCTCCCGGTCACCGGAGGCGGCCATGTCCGCGTCGGTCAGGCAGTGCTGCAGACCGGTGGCGATGATCGCGAACCCCGCCTTGTCCAGAGCCCTGGACGCCGCGGCGAGCTGGGTGACGACGTCCTCGCAGTCCCGCCCCTCCTCGATCATCTTGATCACCCCGGCGATCTGACCCTGCGCCCGGCGCAGCCGGTTGACCACCGTCTTCAGTTCCTCGGCCGCCATCGCCAGTTCCACAACCCACACTCCTTCGAGATACCCCCTTGGGTATCCTACCGAAGGGGTGACCCGCACCGAGAAAAGGAAAAACCCCGTGTCACCCACCACCGCCCTCACCGCCGACCAGGCCGCCGCACGCCTGCACGAGCTGACCGTCATCGACGTGCGCACCCCCGGCGAGTACGCCTCCGGCCATCTGCCCGGCGCCCACAACATCCCCCTCGACCACCTCGATGCCGCCCTGCCCGCCCTGCGCACCGCTGCGGACCGCGGCGACCTGCTCCTCGTGTGCGCCTCCGGCACCCGCTCCGCCCAAGCCTGCCGGCGCCTGGCCGACCAGGGCATCGCCGCCGCCACCCTCACCGGCGGCACCACCGCCTGGACCCGGCTCGGGCACGACACCGACCGCCCGGCCGGCCCCCGCACTCCCTGGGCCATGGACCGCCAGGTCCGCCTCGCCGCGGGTTCCCTCGTCCTGACCGGCCTGATCGCCGGGCAGCGCTGGACGGCGGCCCGCCGGCTCTCCGCGGGCGTCGCGGGCGGCCTGGTCTTCTCCGCCCTCACCAACACCTGCGGCATGGCCAAGATCCTGGCCAAGCTGCCCCACAACCGGCCCACCCCGACCGACCTGGACGCCACCCTCGCGGCCCTGAGCCGATCGTCGATCTCCCGGCCGATTCCTGAATAAGCCGGAGCGCTCTACCGGCGGACCGCCGAGATCAGGCCGCCGGGTCGTTCATCGTGCTGCGGCGCGGTGCCGCTCGGGCGGCCGTAGGCGGCGGCGCACTCGAACAAGGTGTGGCTGCTGGCCTCCCAGCCGTGCCCGGCCAGCCAGCCCACCGGGTCGTCGGGCATCTCCGAAACCCACATGGACGCCGCCGACCCCGGCACGGCGTCCGCGCCGAAGCGCTCGATCACGCCGCGCGAGCCCAACGTCAGCCCCAGGCAACTGCCCGTCGCCGACAGCGCGCTGATCCGGGCCAGCAGCGACTCCACGGCGTCCTCGGGCAGATAGATGAGCAGTCCTTCGGCGATCCACACGGTCGGCGACGCCGGGTCGTGCCCCGCGGCGGCCAGCGCGCCCGGCCAGTCCTCACGCAGATCCACCGCGACGGTGATCCGCTCGCAGCGTGCGACGGCCTGCTCCTGGCGCAGTACGGACGCCTTGAAGTCCAGCGGGGCGGCGGTGTCGACCTCGAACAGCCGGGTGCCCTCGGGCCAGTCCATCCGGAAGGCCCGGCTGTCCATGCCCGCGCCGAGCAGCACGACCTGCCGGACCCCGGACGCGCAGGCCCGCCGCAACAGGTCGTCGAGGAACTTCGTCCTGATGACGATGGAGAACGACACGGCCAGCCGGCGGCGGCGCGCGGCCTCGTCACCGTCGTCGGGCCGTGGGGGCGGGGAGGGCCACAGACCGCCGGCGGTGGCGAAGGCCCGCGCCAGCGGGTCCCGGAAGAGCGCGTTCTCCCGCTCGGTCTCCAGCGCCCGTACCCTGGCCACTCCCACCGCCGTGGCCCACACGCCCGACGGCTGCGCCCGCTCCTGCTCATCAGTCATCGCGTCAGCCTAGATGGTGCCGAGTATCAGTCACCAAGCGCTGACTTCCCGCGTCCCCGTCCCCGTGTCCTTCCCTCCCTCCCCCCCGGGGCAGGAATACGGACGACGAGCCGCCGAGGGGAGGGGCAGGTGGTGTCCCGCCCCTCCCCTACTCCCCCATGTGGCGGTCTTCGGTGTGCACGCGCTGGCGGGTGCCCGGCGGGTTTCTCAGGCCGCGCGCCACAGGGCCGGTACGGCCGGCGGCTCCCAGCCCGGCTGAGCCGTGTGCGGCTGGAGGCAGGCGTAGGACCGGCCGGCGTACGTGACCCGGTCGCCGATCCGGTAGGCGACGCCCACGGCCCAGGTCCCGCCCGGCGGCGGGGTCGGGCCGGGCCCGGGGTCCTGCGCGACGTCCAGGACGAAGTCGAACGCCGCCTCCCGGCCGCCGCCTCCGTCCCGTACGGTCATCAGCAGCCGCGGGTCGAAGATCGTGTCGGTGTTGTTGCGCGGCTCGTTGGGGAAGTAGAGCTGCGTGGTCAGGACCGAATGGCCGGGGGCCTGCAGCTTGACGTGCAGGTGGCGCGTGCGGCCGGGATACAGGCCCGGCACGATGGTGGTCAGCGTGAAGGTGCCGCCGGAGTCGGTGAACTGGTGCCCGCGCAGCCGGAAACCCGTGTTGTCGTAGGCTCCGTTGGCGTCGGCCTGCCAGAAGTCCAGCAGGACGCCGGCCACGGGGAGACAGGCGCGGCCGAAGACGTAGCCGGTCACGGTGAGCCGGGTGCCGGACATGCCGGGCTCCAGCAGACTGGTGCGCTGCGGTGAGTTCGGTTTGAAGTACGGGCCCTCCGTCTGCTCCGGGGTCGGGTCGTCGCCGTCGTCGCAGGACGGGGTGAGGTCGGGAGCCGTGCCGCTGGCCGCCGAGGTGCGGGCCAGCGCCGGGCCGCCGGCCAGGGCGACGGGGATCGCGGCGCCTGCGGCGAGCGCCGCGCGCAGCACCGTCTTGCGGCGCACCAGCCGGGAGGACGCCGCCTCGCGGTCGGCTCCGGGGGCGTCCGGGCCCGCGCCGTGCGTGCCTGCTCCGTCCATGTCTTCTCCTCGAAACGGGGGGTGGTGGGCAACGAAACTAGGCGTGCCCGGACGAGGCTTCGAGGGACTGGTGATGGCGGCTGTGGTGATTTCGGAAGGCTCCGGGACTGCTGCCGGTCTCGCGCCGGAAGAACCGGCCGAAGTAGGCCGGATCGCTGAAGCCGATGCGCGCGGCGACCTGCCGGACCGACAACCGGGTGTGGGCCAGCATCTGCTGCGCCTGGTACACCCGTGCCTCGATCAGGAGCCTGCCGGGCGGGCGGCCGGTGGCGGCCCGCACCGCCTGTGTGAGGTATCCGGGCGTGACCCCCAGCCGGTCGGCGCACTGCCGCACGCTCCACCCCGCCGCCTCGGAGCGGGCGATCAGTTCCGTGAACGCCTCGGCCACCGCGGCCGCACGGCCGCGGGCCCGCGGACCGGCGGCGCGTCCGGCGGACCCGGTGGGCCCGGGGATCCGGGCGGCGCGCAGGACGAGCACGTGCAGCAGGGACCGCAGCACGCTCTCGTGGCCCGCCGCGCGCTGCCGGTACTCCGCGGCCAGTTCGGCGAAGAGGGACCCGATCGCCCGGTCGTGCTCCGGTTCCAGGGCGAACCAGCACCGCGCGCCGAGCCGTCGCAGCACCTCCCGGTCGCCGGGATGGTCCACCAGGAAGTCCTCGGTGAACAGCACCAGCGATCCCTCCGGACCTCGGCCGCCCTCCCAGTGGTGCACCTGACCGGGCAGGACCACGGCCAACTGCGGAGGGCGCAGCGGCCATCTGGCGAGATCGACGACGTGGACTCCCGAACCGGCGGTGACGTGCACCATCTCGTAGAAGGTGTGCCGGTGCGGCTGGTCCCACCGAGAGAGCGGCCCCACCTCCTCGAAGGTCCCCGCGGCGAACGGAGGGTCGTCCGGCCCGGCCACCTCCAGCCGGTGCAGCGCCACCTCCCCCGCACCGGGCGGCAGACTCGGGACCCCGGGCAAGACCGTGGTTCTGCGCATCGAACACACTCCTTCCTCGGACACCGACCGGGCCGGCCACACCCGCCCCCTCCTGGTCTACACCAATCCCCCGCCTCCCGGCCCCCGGACGCAACAAACTCCCCGAGGAGGATCCGCCCCGTCCGCGACGGCGGCGGCCGTTGGCCGGCTTCCCCCCCGCCACGGCGACCAGGTACGACAAGACCGCCACCTCCTGCGAAGTGGCGGTCCGTCTCGCCTCGTCCACGCTCTGGGTTCTACCGGAACACCGCGACCGGCAGGGAACCCGTAAGGGCGTCAGGCAGTGCTCGTGGGGTGCGCCGGTCCGTCGACGGCACCCGGCGCCGGCTCAGCGGAGCCACTCCAGCCAGCCCTGGTAGTTGTCGTCCCAGATGCAGAGGTATTCGTTCCAACCGTTGTAGGTGACGTCGTACTGTCCTTCCGACTGGCACTCCTCGTACGACTTGCTCCCGCCCATGTTGCACCAGCCGCCGGAGGTGGGCCAGGGACACGCCTTGGCGGCCGAGGCGGACGCGGAGCCCGCGGTCAGCGGAATGGTGACCGCGGCGACACCGACCACGGCGACGGCGGCGATACGTGAACGCCAGGACTTCATGTGTACCTCCTCAAGGGCGGAGCCGGGCCCGCGCCGTGCCGACCGCTGGCTCTGTGCTGCTTACGGTGGCCTACAACGGGCTGCGCCCTGGCAGCGGTTCAACGAGTGCGGGTGGCACACACCGGCGCACACCGGCCGACCACCGGTTCCTCCGGTGCGCGGTCCGCTCAGCGGTGCCGCTCAGAGGTCGGCTTCTTCCTCCTGCCTGTCGAAGTTCTCCCGTGCGCGTTCGATGGCGGACATGTGCTGCGAGGCCCACATCAGCAGCACGTCGACGGGGTGCCGGAGGGTCTTGCCGAGGGGGGTGATCCGGTACACGACCGCCACCGGGCGGGTGGAGACGACCTCGCGCTCGACCACGCCGTTGCGTTCGAGCCGCCGCAGTGTCGCGGTCAGCGATTTCTGCGTGACCTGGGGAATGGCCCGGCGCAGTTCGTTGAAGCGGCACGGGCGTTCGCAGAGTTCGTTCATGACACTGAGCGACCACTTGTCGAGGATCTGGTCGAGCAGTTCGCGGTGCGGCGCCTCGATGCGGAGTTCGTCGTCGGTATCCATGGCGAAACCTGGTCTCGTTGAAGTGTCCTTCTTGCACTAGGTAGCTTACGGATACTTTCTTGGAGGAGAGAAGACCATGACTGTTCAGTACTTCACGCCGGAAGGCATGCTGCAGCCGACCCCGTACCACCATGTCGCCGTGGGCACCGGGACGAGGCACGTCCACGTCAGCGGGCAGATCGCGCGAAAGGCCGACGGAACCCCGGTCGCCCCCGGCGATCTGGCCGGGCAGGTCGCCCAGGCGCTGCGCAACACTGCCGTCGGGCTGGCGGGCGCGGGCGCGTCGTTCGCGGACGTCCTGCGCCTGACGTTCTACGTGACCCGGTGGAGCCCGGAGAAGATCGGCGACTTCATGGACGGCGTACAAGCCGTCGCCGACGAGATCGGGCTCCGGCTTCCTTTCCCGCCGGCCTCCCTGATCGGTGTCGATTACCTCTTCGAGCCGGATGTCCTGGTCGAGGTGGAAGCGACCGCGATCCTCGACTGACCGCCGGGGCGGTGCCGTTTCGGCCGTGCTCCGACGGCCACCCACGCGGCGGCACCCGGACGACGGGTCCGTGGACTCAGGCGCCCACGGTCCCGTCGATCCCCTCACGCAGGAAGTCCGCGTGCCCGTTGTGACGGCCGTACTCCAGGAGCACGTGGACCATCACCATCCGCAGCGACACCGCCTCGCCCCAGCGGGGCTGATACCCGGTCCGGTCCAGGGACTCCGCCTCCCGCTCGATCCGGCGCGAGTTCGCCACCTCGGCCTCCCAAGCCGCGAACGCCTCGTCCCGGGTCGACGCGCTCGCGTCGTACGCCGCCTGGAAGTCGATCCTGTCGGACCAGACCATGGGTGCGTCGTGGTCCTCGAACACCCGCCGGAACCACGCACGCTCCACCTCCGCCATGTGCCGCACCAGACCGAGCAGCGAGAGCGTGGACGGCGGCATCGACCGCTGCCGCAGCTCCTCGTCGGTGAGTCCTTCGCACTTCATGGCGAGGGTGGCGCGGTGGTAGTCGAGGAAGGCCCGCAGCGTCTCGCGTTCGCTGCCGGCAGTGGGCGGTCCTCTGCGGGTGTCGCTGGTCACTGGAAGCGCTCCTCGTCGTTGCCGTCGGCGGCAGGCGGGCCGTTCGCCGGCGTCCGCCCGGTGCACGGCCCGTGTGAAAGGGCCAGTATCCCCTCCGGCCGGCTGGGCCGACGGCGGTGTGTCGCCTCCCGGGCTACCGGCGGCCCGTGGCTTCGCGGGCCCGCCGGAGGGCTGCGCCCGCTTCCGGGCCGTCTGCCGCGTGCACCGGCAGCCCCGGCAGGAACGGCAGCGCCGCCCAGTGGGTGACGTGGTCCTCGCTCGGGCCGCCCGGGGGGTAGCGGATGATGCCGTCGGAGTCCACGAAACAGTCGTGATAGTGGCTCTCGTCCTCCGACTGGGGCCGGAAGGTCGCGGGGATGTACAGGTCGTGGAAGACCATGGGCCTGACCAGCCAGTAGTCCTCACCCGCGACGGAACGGTCGTGGAAGTCCCGCGGCCAGGTGCCGAACATCGCCGCCGCGACGGGTTCCCCGAGCCGGGGCAGCCTCTCGCGGGCGTCGACCCATTCCACGTTCACCTGCATGTTCGGTGTGCCTCCTGGACGCTCGGTCGCTTGCCGTCGCGCGCCGGCCGGGGAGCGCCCCGGTCACGCTCGACCTCTGGGACGTCGTGACGTCCGGCAGGGTTGCCTGGCCGGTCGGACCGGAACCCTGGCCGGTCGGCCGGCGAGTGTGGCCGGTGGGCCGAGGCGGAGCCCGGAGACGCGTGGCTAGCGTTGCCGTCCGGAAGGTGACCCCACGCAGAGGGAGAGACCCGATGGAGCAGCGCACGTCCGGCCACGGCACCGGCGCCACCACCGAGTTCGAGCGGGACGTCGTCGAGCTGTTGCTGGAGACCGTACGGACGGCGGCCGGGCAGGAACGCGACGACATCGGTACGGAGAGCCTGCTGAGCGCGCTCGTGGCGGGCGACTCGGCCGCGGGTGCCGCGATCACCCCCGGCAGGAGGGCCGCCGGCACGCTCAGCGGGTGGATCATGAGCCGGGAAACCTCCGTGTGGGTCAGTGACGACGCGGGTGACGGCACCGCCGCAGGACCGGACGACGACCGGGAGATCGACGCCTGCTGGCGGGAGGTCCGCCAGGAGGAGGCCCGCAGGCTGCGCTGGAAGAACCGCAAGAGGCCGGAAGAGGAGCGGGCGAGCCTCGAACTCCCGGCGATGACCGGGGCGTTGCGCACCTGCCTGCGCAACGCGCTGGCGGCGGCATGGGAGGAGGGCACCGTTTCCGTCCGCGTACGCCATGTGGCGCGGGCACTGGTCGAACTGCCCGGCACCCGCGCCCACGAGGCCCTGGTCACGAAGAGGCTGGACGTTCCGTCCGCCCCGGCCGCGCTCGACGCCTTGCGGGGCGCCGAGCAACCGCCGGAGCCCGGCTCGGTTCTGCTGCTGCGCAAGGCGGGGACCTTCGGCAAGAGCGGCAACCCGCTGACCCGGAAGGTCATCGCCTGGATGGCCGGGGGCGGCGCCGGGTTCGGCTCCGCGGTGGTGAGCGCGGTGCGTACGGAGGCACGGCGGTCGGCGGTACGGCGCGGGGCGCCGGGGCCGCGGCCCGTCGATGTGCTGCTGGGCATCCTGGCACTGGACCGGTCCTTGACGGTCGCGGGACGCGAACTGCCCGAGGACCTCGCCGGAGCCAACCGAGGGGCCGAGTTCCTGCGCCGGCACGGCGTACGGCACGATACTGTCGCCCGCGTGCTGCTCCCCACCACCGGGATCGCGGAGGGCGTACCTCCGGAGTCCGACGGCCCCGCCGACTTCGACCAGCGGCTCCTGCATGTCACCGAGTTCATCGCCGCCACCACGGGCTCGCCCACGGTGGGCACCACCCACCTGCTGGCCGCGCTCCTGGACGGGACCGCCACGGACGCGGAGTCCCTCGCGGAGATCGACCGCGTGCTGACCGAGAGCGGCGCCGATGTCGCCGGGCTGCGGGCGGAGCCGGAGCTGCGGGTCCCCCGGGGAGCGGAACACAGCGCCTGAGACCACGCCGGTCGGCGCGTGTGTCGCCTACGACCAGAACAGCCGCGTACGACCGCAGTGGCCGTGCGGCGCGGCATCCACACGGAGGAACGATGAACCCGGCAGTACGAGCGGGGAGGCGGCTGCGCCGCGAGGTCGCCGCGGTCCAGGAGGCGGTGCGCGGCGCGCCCCGGCGGACGGTCGTCACCGAGTCCGTACTGACCGGTCTGGTCCTGCTGTGCTCACTGGCGCCGGTTCCGCTGGTGCCGCCGTCCCACCCGGTGGCCTCGGTCCTGCTGGGGGTGTGGACGGCGCTGCTCGTGCCCGCGCGGCGCAGATACCCGTCCCTGGCGGTACTGGGCTGCGTGCCGGTGGTCGCCGGGGAGAACGTGTGGGCGACGGTGGCGGTGCCGTACGTGGTGTGGTCCGCCGTGCGCCGGATCGCTCCCGCACGGCGTGCCTGGGGGGTGATCGGTGCGAGCGGGGCCGGTGTCGTGCTGGTGCTGCTCGCGGTGCACGTCGCCACCGCGGTCCCGGAGGAGCCGTATCTGGCCGGGAGTCTCGGCCTGGGTGCGCTGTTCATCGTGCTGCCCGCGCTGTCCGGCCTCATGATGGGGCGCCGGCGGCCACTGACGCGGCTGCTGCGTGAGCGCAACGCCTATCTCGAACACGCCCGTTTCCTCACCGAGGAGGCGGCCCGCATGGAGGAACGGACCCGCATCGCCGCCGAGATGCACGATCTGCTCGGCCACCGCATCAGCCTCCTGTCGGTGCACGCCGGGGCCCTCCAGCTCACCGCCGAACGGCAGGCGCCCGCGCTGGCCGCCCAGGCCGAGCTGCTGCACTCCACCGCCCGGACGGCCATGGAGGAGCTGCGCGGCATCCTCGGCGTCCTGCGCCACCAGCCCGACGCGGACACCGGCGAGCGCGGGACCCGCGAGGATCTCGCGGCCCTGGTGGCGGGGTCCCGGAGCGCGGGGGTCGACGCCGAGCTGCACTGGGAGGCGGCCGGGCCGACGGACCCGGACCCCCGTACCAGGCAGGCCGTGCACCGTGTCACCCGCGAAGGGCTCACCAACGCGCTGAAGCACGCCTCCGGCGCGCCCGTACGTGTGGTGTACCGGGACGAAGGGGACACGGTGCTGATCGCCGTCGTCAACGACGCCCCGCCGGCGCCCCGTTCGCCCGGGGGCGGGAGCCGCAGCGGACTCGTCGGCCTGCGGGAGAGGATCGGCCTGCTCGGGGGCACCCTCCACGCCGGGCCGCGCCCGGAGGGCGGCTTCGCCCTGACTGCCCGCATACCCGTGCGGCCCGCGTCGCCGCCCCCGTACGCCGTGCCGCCCCGGCCGGTCGCCGACGGGGCGGGCTCGCGGCCCCCGCTGCCCACGGACGTGCTCACCTGGCCCCGCCTCCTCGGCGGTGGCTGCGCGGCGCTGCTGGTCCTGCTGCCGGTGACCGCCGGGACCATCGCCCTGCTGATCTTGGCGGCTCTACACTGAGCCGATGATCCGAGTCCTGATCGCCGACGACGAAGCGCTCATGCGTGCCGGGATACGGCTGATCCTGGAGAACGCCGACGACATCCGTGTGGTGGCCGAGGCGCAGGACGCGCAGGAGGCCGTCGAAGCCTGCCGTGCCCACCCCGTCGACGTCGCCCTCCTCGACATCCGGATGCCCGGCGACGGCATCGCCGCCCTCGCCGGGATCACCCGGCACGCGCCCCGCACCCGGGCGGTGATGCTGACGGCGTTCGGCGAGGAACCGACCGTGGCCGCCGCCCTGCGTGCCGGAGCCCACGGCTATCTCCTCAAGGACACCGGTCCGCACGACCTCATCGACGCCGTACGCCGCGCCGCCGCCGGGCACCCCGTCCTCGCCCCGCAGATCACCCGCCAGTTGATCGAGTTCCGGGCCCGGCCGGACCACGGCAGCGACACGGCGGCACGCCGGGTCGCGGAGCTGACCCCGACCGAACGGGACGTCCTGCGACTGCTGGGCACCGGCCTGTCGAACGCCGACATCGCCGCCCGGCTCCACCTGAGCACCGGCACCATCAAGGCCCACATCAGCAACATCCTCACCCGCACCGACTGCACCAACCGCGTCCAGGCGGCGGTGCTGGCCAAGGAGGCGGGACTGCTCGACTGAGAGCGGGCAGGGCGCGGCGCATCGGTGAGCGACCGACGCACTGGCTTGATCACATCCCTCTCCCGAGAACCGGTGTCTCCTCAGGGACAACCCACCCGCACCTCTCCCCCGTCCTAGGTGACGCGAGGGGCGCCCGGGACCGACGGGACGTCTGCGTACGGTGGTTTGAGGAGAGAACCTTTGATCCGTGCCCGAATATGTGTGACCGCCGTGGCGGTCCTGGCGGCCCTGGCGGGCTTGCCCGGACCGGCACAGGCCGACGAACAGCCGTACCCGCTGCTTCCGTCGAACGCGACGGCGGACGGCGATTCCCTTCCGCCGGGGTGGCGGATCGACGAGAAGGGCGGGAAGCGTGAGCTGGTCTGGCGTACGCCGGACGCCGTGCCCATGGGGGACGCGCGGGTCGAGTTCCGTGCCGGGGACCGGCTGCTGGGGGCGCCGAAGCCGACGAGGGACGGCAAGACCTTCCGGCTCGCCCTCGGCGGGACCCCGCCCGGACAACTGACGGACCTTCAGGTGACGGCCGGTGGACGCCGGTTGGACGCGGCGGCCGACGACCCGCCCGGGTCCGGCCCGGGCGTGGCACGCGTACCCGCGAAGGCGCCGGCGAACGGCGTCGATCCGGGGCTGCCCGGCTCGTACCGCACGGTCACCGGGACGTACGACCTCGATCCGGTGCGCCTGCCCGGGTTCGCCACCCCGGTGGAGATGACCGCCGAGGTGGTGGCGCCCAAGGGGGCCACCGGCAGCCGGCCGCTCGCGCTGTTCCTGCACGGCCGCCACGGCACCTGTTACAAGCCGGGCTCCGAGGACGACGTGACCGGCGACTGGCCCTGCGCGAAGGGCTACCAGCCGATCCCCAGCCACCTGGGCTACCTGCGCGACCAGCAACTGCTGGCCTCCCAGGGCTATGTGACGGTGTCGATCTCGGCGAACGGCATCAACGCCCAGGACTGGCAGGCCGAGGACGCCGGCGCGCAGGCGCGGTCCACGCTGGTGCGCGAGCACCTCGCCCGCTGGGCCGACTGGACCGCCCACCGCTCCTCCGCCCCGGCCGTCGTACGCAAGGCGGCGAAGGCGGACCTCTCCCGTGTCCTGCTCGTCGGCCACTCACGCGGTGGCGAGGGCGTCAACCGGGCCGCCATGGACAGCCTCTACCCGCCGCCGGCCGCCGAGGACGGCCACCGGGGCCCGGTGCGCTGGAAGATTCGCGGGACCGTGCTCATCGGACCGACGATCTTCGGCCAGAACCCGGTCGCCGACGTGCCGTCCGTGACGCTGCTGCCCGGCTGCGACGGCGATGTGTCGGACCTCCAGGGCGAGAACTACGTCGACGGCACGCGCGGGATCAGCCGGGGCACGGCCCTGCACAGCGCGGTCTACGTGGTCGGCGCCAACCACAACTACTTCAACAGCGAGTGGACTCCGGGTGAGGCCGTCGCACCGGCCGCCGACGACTTCGGGACCGACCCGGAGGATCCGGACCCGGTGTGCACGCCGGGGGCCGCGACCCGGCTGACCGCCGCCCAGCAGCACAAGGCGGGCGCCACGTACATCGCCGCCGCGGCCCGGCTCTTCCTCGCCGGGGACGACCGGGTACGTCCGCTGCTCGACGGTTCCGGCAAGCGGGCCCCGTCCGCGGACCCGGCCCGGGTGCTGACCCACGCGGTCGGCGGCCACCGCGGCGGTGGCTTCCTGCCGGACGGCGGGGCGAAGGTGACCGGCGCCCGACTGTGCTCGGCGATCGACCCCGACCCTGCGGTGGCCTGCCTGGACCCGAAGACCCCTGGAGCGTCACCGCACTTCGCGTGGTGGGAGACGGAACAGGAGACGGGCCGTAGCGCGGTGCGCCTGAAGTGGTCCGCGCCGGGCAGTGCCGCACGCGTCACTCCGGCCCGGCCGGTCTCCCTGCGCGGCTCCCAGAAGCTCGCCCTGCGGGTCTTCGTCCCGCCGAACACGACCGGCACGAAGTTCGACGTGTCCGTCACCGACTCCTCCCGCCGCAAGGTGACACTGGGCTCGGTCCGGGTGGACGGACTCCCGGGTTCCGCGAGCACCTCCTCCTACTGGGCCCAGGAGCTGCGCATCCCGCTGACCGCCGCGACCCGGGCCGGACTCGACCTCAAGCACGTCAAGTCCCTCGAACTGACGCCGCGTTCGCGGTCCGGGCGGGCCTGGCTGATGGACGCCTGGGGCTGGGCGCCCGGCACCCCGGCGGTGAAGGCCGCCGCACTGCCGCGCGTCGACGTGGGCCGCACCATCGTCAAGGAGGGCGACTCGGGCACGCGCACCTACCGCATCCCGGTCAAGATCTCCGGGCACGGCAGCGGGCAGGTCCGCGTGTACGTCCTCGACCCGGACACCGGCCGGGCCGAGCAGCGCCTCGTGACCGTCCGGCCGGGCACCAAGGCGATCGACGTGCCGGTCGAGGTGAAGGGCGACACGGTCTACGGCTACGACGTGGCGCACGACATCGCCGTCAAGGCCGTCCACAACGCGGTGGTCGGCAAGCACCGGGGCGGGCTCACCGTCGAGAACGACGACCCCGCGCCGGTGTTCACCCTGTCACCGGTCGCGGACCGGGTGACCGAGGGGGAGACACTGACCTGGCGGCTGTCCGTGGACGCGCCCACGGCGGTGAACCTCTGGCAGCCGGTGCGGGTGCTTCCGGTCACCGAGGGCGCCGAGCTGTCCACCCACGACGTGGACCCGCAGTGGCTCGCGGACTGGGCCGGCGACGGACCCGACCCCGAGCGGCCGCTGTCCGACGCGAGCCTGTGGGTGTGGCTGAACATCCCGCCGGGCGAGACCAGCGCGGACTTCATCGTGCCGACCGTGCGGGACCAGGTGGCCGAGCCCGCCGAGTCGATGCGCCTGGCCATGACCGACGACAACGCCGAGCCGCTGCCCGGCGCGCCGGTGCTGACGGGGACGGTGCTGGACACCCCGTAAGCACGAGGTACGAGGGTTCGTGAGCACCCTGCGCGCGGGGTCCGGCCGGTCCGGGCCCCGCGCGCGGCAGGTCCCGCCCCGGCGGCGCTCAGCGGCCGGTCACATCCCGCTCGCCGTGAAGTGGTCGAGGGTGCCGGTGAGGTCGAGGAGCCGGGTCAGTCTCGCGGGCCGGTCGTCCAGGTACAGGCGGGTTCCGGCCGCGGCGGTGCGGCGGCCGATCATCAGCAGGACGGACAGTCCCATGGAGTCGACGGCGCCGATCTCCGCGCAGTGCAGGCGCAGTTCGCGGATGCCCGGCCGGGCCGTGAGCTGGGCGGTGGCCTCGTCCAGGAGGAGGTCGGCGTGGTCGTGGTCGAGGTCTCCGGTGATCTGTATGCGGACGGTGTCCGCGGTGCCGGTGGTGGTCAGGCGGAGGGCGGAGGGCAGCGTGGTCATGCGGGCGTTCCGGGGGTGGGGTGGTCGGTGGTGAGGGTCTCGGTTCCGCGGCGCAGGATGCGGACCGCCCGGGGGAAGTCCTTCAGTTCACGGGCGAGGAGAGCGAGGGCCGGCGGCAGGGACTGCGGGGGCACTCCCCGGGCCCGCAGGATGTGTGCGGTCCAGGCGATGAAGCCGGTGAACAGGCCGTCGTCGTCGAGGTAGAGGGCGGTGGCGAGGAACTCCACGATGTGCGCGAGGTCCTCCGCCGTACGCTCGCGCTGTGTGTCGTCGTAGCCGCGCATGGCGGGGAAGGCGTCCGCCAGGGCGAGGAAGACGGTCCGCACCAGCGCGTCCTTGCCGCGGACGACCATGGTGTATTCCTGGTCGGCCAGGTGCGGCAGGTCGTCCCCCTGCCGGGGGTCGGGCTGCGGGCACGGCAGCGGGCCCGCGGCGAGCCGGTCGGCCGCGGTGCGGGCGTCGGTGGCCCATGCCTGGGCTCCCAGCAGCCGGGCGTAGCGGCCGTCGGGTCCGAAGGCGGCGCCGCCGACCAGGACGGGGACGCCGATGGCCTGGCAGGCGGTGATGGCCGCGTGGGCGGCGGGCAGCCTGGTGGCGATCGAGCTGGACAGGGCGACCGCGTCGGCCTTGGTGGTGTGCAGGTGGGAGATGAGGTGCGGGGCGGGTACCTGCGCCCCGAGGTAGTCCACCCGCCAGCCGCGCAGCTTGAGCACCTCGGCCACCAGCCGGGCGGGCAGCGCGTGCCATTCGCCGTCCACGCACGCCACCGTGATCCGGCCCCGGTGAGGGGTGGTGCGGGCGGCGGGGTGGAGGGCGAGCGCGGCGACGGCGCGTTCGTTGATGGAGGTCGCGGCGTGCTCCTGGGCGACGCTGATGCGGTTGGCGGCCCACTGTTCGCCGACCCTGCCCTGGACCGTCGCGATGACGTCCAGCAGGACGTGTTCCGGGTCCAGGCCGTCGTCCAGGGCGCGCAGGACGGTGCCGGTGGCGGTGTACTCGTCCCCGGCCGCCACGGCGTCCCACAGCCGGCCGGCCAGGTCCCGGAGGCGCTCGTCGTCGGGGAGCCGGGGCGGGGTGCCCGGGCTCATGCGGCGCACCCGCCGGGGGTGCGGTCGTGCCCGGCGTCGCGGTGCGGGGAGCGGGGGGCGGAGATCGCGACGACGGCCATGTCGTCGTGTCCGCGGCTGCCGAGCCACTGGGAGGCGAGCATCTGGACGTGTTCCACGATGCCCTCGGCCGGCATTCCGGCGCATCCGGCGAGGGCGCGCTTGAGGCGTTCCTCGCCGTAGAAGGCGTCGCCCAGCGGTCCGCCCTGGGCCTCGGTGATGCCGTCGGTGTACAGGACGCAGGACTCCCCCGGCGCCAGCGTGACGGTGGTGGTGCGGGCGCGGACGTCCGGCAGGGCTCCGACCAGGGTGCCGCGGGTGTCGGCCTCCTCGACGGTGCCGTCCGCGCGGACGATCAGCGGGCTCGGATGGCCGGCGCTGGTCAGCCGCACCCGCACCGCGTCGCCGTGGCGGGCGACGGAGGCCAGGACCAGGGTCGCGAACCGGGTGGTGTGGGCGTTGAGCAGCGCCGTGTTGAGCAGGGTGAGGATGCGCTGGTGGTCGTCGGCCAGGGGCAGCAGGGCGTGCAGGGTGTTGCGGATCTTGCCGGTGAGGACGGCGGCCTCCAGGCCCTTGCCGCACACGTCGCCCAAGGTCACCAGCGAGGGCTCGCCCGCCGCGGTGGCGGGGTGCACGTCGTAGAAGTCCCCGCCGATGCGCTCGTGGTCGGACGAGGGGCGGTAGCTGCCGGCGAGGTCCACTCCGGTGATCTGGTGCAGCACCGGGGGCAGCAGCTCCCGCATGAGCACCTCGGTGATGGCCCGCTGCTCCGCGTAGAGGCGGGCGGCCGACATCGCGGCCCCGGCGCGTGCGGCGAACAGGCGGGCGAAGACCTCTTCCTCTTCGGTGAAGGCGGCGCCGCCCTCCTTGCGGAGCAGGACCAGCGCGCCGGCCGGGACGCCGTGCCCGGGCAGCGGGGTGACCACGATCGCCCCGACGGGGCCGAAGTCCTCGGGGATCAGCCAGGCCGGGGCGGCGGCGGGGTCGATCCACCGGGACGGCACGGGCGGGAACCCGCGCAGGGCTTCGCCGAGACCGGGCACCTCGTCGGCGTCGACCGCCTCCAGTGCGGAGGTGGGGGCGGCGCCGCGCAGGCAGGTCACCACCGGCAGCCGGCGGCCCCGGGCCGGCGCGATGGCCAGGGCCGCGTCCGCGAGGCTCTCGGCGGCCAGTTGCGCGGTGACGTCCATGCAGCGCTCCAGGTTGAGGGAGGAGAGCAGGGTGCTGGACGTCCTGGCGAGGAACGCGGTGCGCTCCCGCTCCGTGCGCAGGGCCTCGCGGGCCAGGTGGTGGTCGGTGTCGTCCACCAGCCACCACGCCACCGCGCCGTCCTGCCGCACGCTGGGGTGCGCCCGGAGACGGCGGGCTTCGATCATGCCGGACCAGGGGGCGTCCGGCTCCCCCGCGGTGCGCGGACCGGGCAGGCAGACCGCCTGGTGGGCGGCGGCCAGCCAGGCCGGGACCGCGTCGGCCAGCCGGGACCCCGGGCGGGCCCCGGGCAGCAGTGCCTGAGCGGCGTCGTTGCACCGCACCACGCGGCCGGCCGGGTCGGCGACCAGGACCGGGCAGGGGGCACCGCCCCACGGGAAGTCCGGTTCCGGGTCTGCGGCCGTCTGCGCTCGGGTGGAAACCACGTATCGAGGACCCGCCGGGCGGATCCCTCACCTCACCAACTCGAAAGAAAGCATTTCCTCCGATGAACGATCCCGTACGGGCCGTTCCCCTGGCAACCCGCCCCCCTGGGCGGCGACCGCCGCGGTGGTCTTCGGCGCGGTGTCGCAGTGGCCGCTGACCGACATCTTCGACGGAGAGCACCCCTGCCGCGCCACCGTCCACCGCACGGCCACCGCCAGGAACCGCACCGCGCCTTGAGTCCGCCGCACAGGAGGACGTACCTGTCCGGCCGTGTTCCGGCGGTCACTCTGCTCCGGCGTCAGCGGACCGCCCCGCCGCCTGTGCCCGATACCGCCCCGGTGTGGTGCCGAACTCCCGCTGGAAGGCGTGCGAGAGCGCGTACGGGCTGCCGTAGCCGACCCGGCCGGCGATGGTGGCCAGGGTGTCCGGGGTGTCGCGGAGCAGGGTGGCGGCGCGGATCACGCGCCACCAGGTGAGGTAAGCCATCGGAGGGCGGCCGACGAGGGTGGTGAACCGGCGCGCCAGGGTGGGACGGGAGACGCCCGCCTCCGCCGCCAGACGGTCGTTGCTCCACGGCGCGGCCGGGTCCGCGTGCATCGCCCGCAGGGCGGCGGACACCACCGGGTCGCCCAGTACGCGGGGCCAGACGCCGCTGGGTGCCTCGCTCATCCAGGCGCGGATCATGTAGATGAGGAGGAGGTCGAGCAGGTTCGGGAGGGCCACGCAGGAGCCGGGCCGCATCTCGTCCAGCTCACCGGCGAGCAGATCGATGGCGGCACGGAGTTCGAGGTGGCCGCCGACCCGGCTGGGAAGGTGGACGACCTCGGGCAGCTCCGCCATCAGCGGATGCATACGGCTGCAGTCGAGCCAGTACGTGCCGCAGAGCAGCTCCGTCTCGTGGCGACCGGACTGGGCTGTGGGCTCCGTCGCCGCGAGCCATCGCGCGAACGGCACCGCCTTCTCCCGCGCGACCCCCGCGTCGACCGGGGAATCGGCGATCACATGACCCGTGCCATGGGGCAGCAGCACCGCGTCACCCACACCGAGGGGTACGGGCGCGCTGCCGTCGGTCAGCAGCCAGCAGTGGCCCTTGAGCACGACGTAGAACCCCGCACCGTCGTACGGATCCCATCGCGCGCACCAGTTCCCGCTCGTCCGCAGCCGGTGGAACCAGGGGTGCCCGAGGTGCACGGCGGAGATCGCATCGCTCACCACATCCATCCGCCCAGGGTATCCGCCGTATGAGCGATGAGATGGATGCGTATTTCCTTGAGCAGGATGCGCATTGAGACGATCGTTCGGCCGGTCCTAAGGTCGGTCGCGTGATGAACGAGAACGAGAGTGTGCAGCGCATGGTGCTCGGGGACGTCGAGGTCATCCGGGTGGTCGAGTGGCACGAGCCCTTCCTGCCCGCCGCCGACATGTTCCCGGGAGCCGCCGCCGATGTGTGGAGGGAGAACGCGGACTGGCTGGCGCCGGACCACTGGGAGCCGGACAGCGGCTCGGTGGTGCTGGCGCTGCAGAGCTGGGTGCTGCGCAGCGCGGGCCGGACCGTCCTGGTCGACACCGGAGCGGGGAACGGGCGCGAGCGGCCGGGCATGGGGCCGTTCCACCACGCCCGCAGCGACCTCCTCGGCCTCCTGGCGAGGGCCGGGGTCCGCCCTCAGGAGGTCGACGTCGTCGTCAACACCCACCTCCACGTCGACCACGTCGGCTGGAACACCGTCGACGCGGACGGGCAGTGGATACCGGCGTTCCCCAACGCCCAGTACCTCATCCCGGCCGCCGACGACTTCCACTACGGCCCGGACAACGCGTACGGGAACGGCGCGCAGGAAGTCGACCGCCTGATCTACGAAGACAGCATCGCGCCTGTGCACCGGGCCGGACAGGCCGTGCTGTGGGACGGCCACCACCGCATCGACGAACACCTCACCCTGGAGTCCGCACCCGGCCACACGCCCGGCTCGTCCGTGCTGCGCCTCGCCTCCGGCAGCGACCGGGCGGTCTTCGTCGGAGATCTGCTGCACAGTCCGGTGCAGATCCTGCACCCCTGCTGCAACAGCAGCGCCTGCCTGGCCCCCGAACAGGCGGTGGCCAGCCGCCGCCGGATCCTCGGGCGGGCGGCCGACGAACGGGAGCTGCTCGTTCCCGCGCACTTCGGCGGCGCGGGGGCCCTGGAAGTACGACGGGACGGGGGCAGGTTCGCCATCGGCCCATGGGCAACGGCGAACCGGAAGAAGAGTGCGTCCGCCTTCGAGTGAGCCGCGACCTCATCCGGGTGGCGGGTGGCGGACGGCGGGTGACGGACGGCACACCCGCCGCCGCCTGTCTCCCGCCGTCACCACCCATCTCTCGGTCAGGAGGCTCCTCCCCATGACGCACACGCCGGCCGACCGGCCCCCGTCCCGAGCGAGCGGGGCCCTCGTCCCCGTGCTCGCCTTCGTGGGCATCGTGGTCGCGGTGATGCAGACCCTGCTCGTCCCGGTGATCAAGGACCTGCCGCACCTGCTGGACACCGAGCCGGGCAACGCCACCTGGGTCATCACCTCGACCCTGCTCTCCGGCGCCGTCGCCACGCCGATCACGGGCCGCCTCGGCGACCTCTACGGCAAGCGCCGCATGCTGATCCTCAGCCTCCTGGCGATGGTCGCCGGCTCGCTGGTCAGCGCCCTCACCAGCGACCTGCTCAGCATGACCGCGGGCCGGACCCTCCAGGGCTGCGCCATGGGCGCGATACCTCTCGGCATCGGTCTGATGCGCGACCTGCTGCCCCGCGAGAAGCTCGGCTCGGCGATGGCCCTGGCGAGCTCCGCCATGGGCGTCGGCGGCAGCCTCGCCCTGCCCGCCGCGGCCCTGGTCGCCCAGCACGCCGACTGGCACGTCCTCTTCTACGGCGCCGCCGGCCTCGGCGTCCTGTGCGTCGCCCTGACCCTCCGCTTCGTCCCCGAGTCCCCGACCCGCACGCAGGGCACGTTCGACATCCTCGGTGCGACCGGACTGTCGGCCGGTCTCGTCCTCTTCCTGCTGCCGGTCACCAAGGCCGGGGACTGGGGCTGGACCTCCGGCACCACCCTCGCGCTGTCCGCCGCGGCGGCCGTGGTGCTCGCCGTGTGGGCCGTGACGGAGCTGCGGCGCGAGGCGCCGCTGGTGGACCTGCGCACCATGGTCCGCCCCACGGTGCTCTTCACCAACCTCGCCTCGGTCATGGTCGGCGGCTCCTACCTGGTCGTCACGCTGGTCCTGCCCCAACTGCTCCAGCTCCCCGGGTCCACGGGCTACGGCCTCGGCCAGTCCATGGTGGCCGCGGGCCTGCTGATGGCGCCGCTCGGCCTGACCATGATGTGCGTGGCCCCCGTCCACGCCCGGCTGTCCGCGCGGCACGGGCCCAAGGCCACCCTGATCCTCGGCATGGCGGTCACCGCGGTCGGCTACGCCGCCGGGCTCGGCCTGATGAGCGCTGCCTGGCAGAGCCTCGTCGTCGTGGTGGTCCTGGGCGCGGGCATCGGCCTCGCCTACTCCTCCCTCCCCGCCCTGATCGTCGCCTCGGTACCCGCCTCGGAGACCGGCGCGGCCACCGGCGTCAACACCCTGATGCGCTCCATCGGCGCCGCGATCTCCAGCGCTGTCACAGGCGCGGTCCTCGCCGGCACCGCACATCACGGGAACGGCTCCACCGTCCCGACCCTGCACGGTTTCCGCGTCTCCTTCCTGATCGCGACCGGCGCGATGGCCATCGGCCTGCTCCTGGCCCTCTTCCTGCCCCGGGCCCACCCCGGTCAGCGCCTTCGGCGACCACCGCCGGGCAGTCAGCGAGGTCCGGTTCACCGGGCGCCTCGACGGCAGGCTCCGCAGCACGCTGAGCGGTCGGAGCAGCCCGGGCGCCCGGACCCCCGGTGTTGAGCGTCCCGGTCCGGGAGGTCGCCGGCGCGCTCCCGGACCGGGGCGGGTCTCAACCGCCCGAGCAGACCGCGCCGTTGAGCCGGAAGGCCGTCGGGTCGGGGTTGGGGCCGTCGTTGGCGCCGACGAATCCGAAGGAGGCCGTCGACGCGCCGTCCGGGGCCAGCGGTCCCGCGCCCTCCGGTGCGGTCACCCGGACGTGCCGGCCGGTCTGCTCGAACGCGGCGTTCCAGTTGGAGGACACGGACTGGCCGTCCGTCGGCCAGTCCCAGTCGAGCGTCCAGCCGGTGACCGGGGTGTCCGACAGGTTCCGTACGGTCACCGTGGCCACGAACCCGTTGCCCCACCCCGAGTCACGGTGGTACGTCACCGCGCAGACGGCGTCGGACGGGGTGCCCGTGGTGAACGTCAGCGGACCGGACGGTGCGGCGAGCCTGCCCGAGGCGTCCACGGCCAGCACGTTGACGGTGTGGGTGCTGCCCGCGGGCAGGTTCCGCAGCGTCACGGAGGTACCCGTGGTCTCGCCGACCACCCAGGTGTGCGTCCCGTCGCGCTCCTGGACCAGGTAACGGGCGGCACCGGGCGCACCGGCCCAGGACAGACGCGCCGTGGTGTCGGTGACCGCCTCCAGTTTCGGCGTGCCCGCCGTGCCGGCGGCCGAGGCGCCGGGTCCCGTACCGGCCTTCGGGCCGAGGGTGACGGTGATCATGCCGTACGGCGGCACGGTGACCCGCGACGCGGTCGCCCCGCTGCCGGTGACGTCGGTGATGTCGCTGTCGCCGCGCGCGTAGCGGCTGACCTCGGGCGTAGCGGCGGAGGGGGTGAAGCCCCGGTAGCTGAGGCCGACGGTCCGCGCGGCGTCCGGGTTCTTGTTGATGAGCAGGACGCTCAGGCGCCCGTCGCGGCGGTGCACGGCGTGCGCGGAGACATCCCGCGCGGAGGACCCGGCGGCGACCATGGTGTCGCCCGCGGTGCCCAGTTCGCTCGTCATCTTCATGCCGTAGTACGGGTGGAACGGCGTGTTCGCGGGCGGCTGGCAGACGCCGTCGCCGCAGGCGCCGCTGGAGAGCATGCCCATGTCGCCGTAGTCCGTCTCACCGTCCACGGTGTGGATCTCCCCCGGCCCGTTGTGGGTGTTCCACCAGTCGACGTTGAACACGCCGTTCTCCAGCGCCGTGGCGAAGGCGTCCGCGGCGAACAGGCCGTTGGGGCGCGCGGTGAGCAGGGCCCCGCCGGTGTTGGTGTTCACCTCGGTGAGGGCGATGCCGATGCGCGGCGAGTCGGCGCCCGCGTACCGGTCGAGCTGGTTGCGTACCTCGCGCAGCTCGCCGGGCAGCCGGGACAGCCGGGACAGGGCGGCGTCGGCGGTGGTGTCGGAGCCGCCCGCGTACCAGTGCACGCTCACGAAGTCGATGACGTCGGTGACCTGGGAGAGCACGGTGTGGTTCCAGTCGCCGGGGTCGCCCTGGCCGATGACGCCGTCGGGCCATTCGCCCGGTGCGGTGAGCACCGCGCCGATCTTGACGGTGGGGTCGACGGCCTTCATCGCGGCGGCGTAGGCGCGGACCTGACGGGCGTACTCCCGCGGGCTCTTGTCGGCGTGGTCGTCGTGCTCCCAGCCGCTGCCGTAGTGGCCGTTGCCGTAGATCTCGTTGCCGATCTCCCAGTACTTCGCGCCGTAACCCTTGGTGATGTTGGCGTACCGGACCCAGCCGGCCGCCTCCTCGGGCGTGCCCGAGCCGTAGTTGGCGATCAGGATCGGCTGGGCGCCGGTGGCGCGGACCGTGCCCATGAAGGCGTCGAATCCGGTGCCGGGGGCGACGTAGCCGCCGGGCGCGGTGTGCGTCTGCCAGTGGTAGATGTCGGCGTACGAGCCGCCCGGGTAGCGCATCGCTCCCACGTCGGCCTGCTTCATCAGGGACGCGACCTCGGGGTCGTTCATGTGGGAGTCCCAGATGGCGGCGTTGACCCCGCGCGCGGTGTCCGCGAGCCGGCCCAGCGACGCCTGCGTGTTGACCGTCACCTCGACGTCCGCGGCGGGCACCTCCCGCGTGGCGGCGGAGGCGGGGCCGGCGAGGCCGAGCGGGGACAGCAGGGCGAGCGCGGCGGCCAGGGCGGCGGTGCGGACGAGACGGCGAGGGCGCGAGCGCCTGGGCCGGCCGGGACGGTGCGGTAAGGCCATGGGGGTCCTCCCAGGGGCCGACGGCAAGGACGGCTGGAAAGGGGCGTATGGGTGGGAGCGCTCCCAGGATGGGTGGGAGATCATGCCCCTGTCAACGGATGCGACGGCGGGCAGAACGGCATGCCGCGGGCGCGCCCCGCCCCGATCCGTTCCCGGGTGGCGGCGTCGCCCGCTCCGCTTCCTTCCGCAGGCACCAAGTAGGTACCATGCGGGTATGCCGTCACTGAACGTGTCCTTCACCGAGGAAGAGATGGAAGGCGTGCGTGCCGCCGCCGCCGCCGAGGGCAAGAGTCTCAAGCAGTACCTGCACGACCTGGGCGTGCGCGAGATGCACCGCAAGCGGTTCGTGGCGGGCGCCGCGTCCTGGGCGGACAGGCTGCGCGAGGAGTTCGACGCGGCGTTCCCGGACGAGGTCCCTCCCTCCGAGCGGAACCAGGGAGCCACGGCCGCCTGATGAGTGAGACCCTGTACGTCGATGTCTCCTGGCTCCTGGACGTCCAGGACATCGCCCTCGGCCACGAGGACGTGTCCGTCACCGACTACTCGGCCCTGGTCGCGGCCGTCGCCCGGCACAAGACCCGCACGCCGACGCTCGCCGAGTCCAACCCCGACGCCGCGTGGCGGGCCGCCGCGCTGCTGCACACCATCGTGCGGCTCGAACCGCTCCCCCACCGCAACAGCCTCTTCGCGGCCTTCGTCACCACCCAGTACCTCGACCAGTCCGGTGAGGGCATCGACCCGCCGTACGGCGCGCTGTCCGACCTGATCAAGAAGGCCCGCGAGACCCCGCTGAAGATCTACGACATCGCGGACGCGCTGCGCTCCTGGCGCATCTGAGCCGCCCGGCACCGCGGGGGCCGGCCGGACACGGCGGGCGCGGTGGGCGCGCCCGGCGAACGGTGGGACCGGCGGAACCCGTCGGACTCGCCGGACCGGCCGGCGGAGCCTGCGCCGACTGGTGCGTTCGGCGGACAGCGGCTCACGCGGCGGCGTGTCATCGGTGGGCGCGGGGCGTCGGCGCGACAGTGAGGGTTCCGGTTCGCTGTCCGTCCGTGCTCAGGAGTGTGCCATGAGTGTGCGTGTCGCCGTGATCTACTACAGCGCCACAGGAAACGTTCACCAGCTCGCGAAGGCGGTGGCGGAGGGCGCCGCCGCGCGCGACGCGGAGGTCCGGCTGCGGCGCGTCCACGAGCTGGCGCCCGACACGGCCATCGACGCCAACCCCGCCTGGCGCGCGCACGTCGACTCCACGAAGGACGAGGTGCCGGAGGCGACGCTGGAGGACCTGGAGTGGGCGACCGCCTACGCCTTCGGCACCCCCACCAGGTTCGGGAACGTGACGTCCCAACTGAAGCAGTTCATCGACCTGACCGGCGGCCTCTGGCAGGCCGGCGTCTTCCACAACAAGCCCGCCACCAGCTTCACTTCGGCCATGAACCGCCACGGCGGGCAGGAGTCCACCATCCTCTCGATGAACAACGTCCTCTACCACTGGGGATGCGTCATCGTGCCGCCCGGCTACACCGACCCGCTGCTGTTCGCGGCCGGCGGCAACCCCTACGGCACCAGTTGGGCCAGCGGCGGCGGCGAGACGCCGGACGCGGCCACCCTGGAGGCCGCCCGCTACCAGGGCCGCCACCTCGCCGACATCGCCGAACGCCTGCGGATGTCGTGACGTCCGGGCGGCACGGGGCTCGGAGCGGGGCCGGTGGTGGCGCGGGGTCGTCCTGAGCGACCCGGACCCGCGCGCGGTCTTGGCCGGCCCCGGCGCCGTCGATCAGATGCCGCAGGTGGGGGCGGACCAGTAGGGGGAGGGGTCGAGGGCGACGTGGGTGTGGTCGTTGTGGTCGGGGTAGCCCGGGCCGAGGATCTCCGAGAAGCCGTGCGTACGGGCCTGCTGGGCGAGGCGGCAGAGCGTGGGAGAGCCGGTCAGGTCGGCGGCGTCGCCGTACAGGTGGCGGCTGGTGGACGAGCCGCCCACGGCGCTGTTGCAGGCGTAGGACCGGAAGCCGCTGGAGATGGTGAGCGGGACGTCGCCGAGCGCGTGCCGCATCGCCTCCAGCTTCCACATGGTCTTCAGCGCGTTCGCCTTGGCGGTGGCCGCCGAGACGGCGCCGCCCGACCAGTCGGAGTTGCAGCGGTTGAGCTCGGCGTAGGAGAAGTGGACCGGGGTGCAGTCCGCGTCCTGCAGCGCGTAGAGCTTGCTGAAGGTCGCCGGCCCGGCGACGCCGTCGGCGGTGAGTCCGTACGCGGCCTGGAACTTGCGCACGGCGGCGGCCGTGCGGGCGCCGTACTGGCCGTCGTAGGAGAGGCGTTCGCCGGAGGTCACCCAGCCCGCGACCCGGATCTGCAACTGGGTGACATCGCTGCCGGAGGCGCCCTGGGAAAGGGTGCGGCTCCAGGTGTAACACTCGTCGGCGTGTGCGGTGCCCGCGGTGGCGCCCACGCCCACCACCGCGCCTGACGCGATCATGACAATCGCGGTGAGGAGCCGTGCGATCCGTCTGAACATCCAGACCTCCGGTTCGTCGGTGCGCCCACCGCTCTCGCGGCGGCGATCAGCCCCAGCCTGAGCCCAAGCGCTACGCGCGTCAACAGCGCGGTCGTGACCGGGGGGTGAACGATCACGGGGCCCGGTGGCACGGCGAGCGCGTGTCCGGTGCCCCCGGGGATCGGTTGGCGAAAGCCGGTCACCGTCGCGGTGAACCCGGATGCGCCCCTCCGCGTCGAAGGTGTGAAGCGGGTCGGCGCTGGGGCTGCACATCCCCGCCCCTCTGCCTTCCGTAGCCAGCCTCTCGTCGACCGCACGGAGGACGTCATGAATACGCGACCGATGCACTCCCTCCGCCTGCTGTCGGCATCACTGCTGAGCGCGGGCCTCCTCGCCGGCTGCGGCGGTGATCAGCGCACGGACGACGGACGTGCGGACGCTCAGTCGCCGCGCGTACGGGAGGAGCGCGCCCGTCAAGTAGCCGATGCCTGGCGGGGATCCGCAGCCGCCGCCACCTGGGCGCGGGGCTACTACCCGATGGCCGACGCGGTGCAGGAGCCGGTTTCCGGCTGGCGCGGTGCGGCGGACGAACGGGCCTTCGAGACGAGGAACTTCGTCCTGGACGGCGAACTGCCCCGCACGCCCTCCGCCTTCGGCAAGGTGGACTGGGGAGACGGGGAGGAACTCACTCGCCCACTGATGGGATCGAAGAAGGCGTACCGATCCTTCGCCCTCGACCGCAGCGCCGGACCCCACCTCACCGTGACCGGGGCCCGGCTCGGTACGACAACCATCGTGACAAGCCGCGGCAAGGCGACCGTTCCCGCGTGGTTGTTCACGCTGGAGCACTACGACACCCCGCTCAAGCGGGTCGCCGTCACCCCGTCGAAGCTTCCCGAGCCGCCGATCGGACGGGCCAGGCAAGGGGCTGCCGGCGGTCTCAGGAGCATCCCCCGGCTGACCGGGACGGCGGCAGACGGCCGCTCCGTGACGGTGAGGGCCACGCACGGGTCCTGTGACGACGGTCCCGTCGTGACGGCGCTGGAGACAGGTGAGAGCGTGGTCCTGTCCGCCTCGGTCAAGGGTGTCGAACGCGGAGCTTGTCCCGCCGACATGATCGAACAGAACGTGAGGGTCGGACTGTCGCGGCCGCTCGGTGACCGCATTCTCCTGGACGCGCTCACCGGTCGGCCGGTGCCCTTCGGGGACCCCGGAGGGACGGCACCGAGCTGGACGTGAGGGCGACCTCGACCATAGAGCCCGAGCCGTGCGGCCACTTCACCTGCGTCGGTGCGGCGGACGGAGCACGGGGCACGTGCTGGTGGGCTCTCGCGGAGGGGATGAGCTGCCCGGGCACGACCGTGCCGAACGGGCCGCCGTCCGCCGGCCCGGCGTACGGGGTCGCGTTCGAAAGTTTCGGGCAATGCTCCCGTACTTGCGTTACGTTCTTCGCTCACTCCTCCCCATTCCTTGGATCGCCCCCGCGAGGAGCGGCATGACCTGGGCTTTCCAGCCCTCCCCCGCCTCCCCCGTGTCAGGCATGTTTCCGAAACACTGCCGAAACTGTTGACAGGCTCATGGCGTTCTACGAAAACTGTGGCCACCGAACGGCAGGAGACCGTCGCTCCCCTCTCGTGAGGCGACGAGGGGCGACCCCCGCCGTTTCCGCAAGGCCGCGGGCGGCAGCAGCCGTTCGACCCCCACCAGCCTTCATCGGGAGGACGCATGCAGCAGGACGGCGCAAGGCAGGACCAGAACCAGCAGAACCCCGCTCCCTTCAGCGGTTTGAGCCGACGAGGCTTCCTCGGTGGCGCCGGCACCGTCGCGCTCGCCACCGCGTCCGGGCTGCTGCTGCCCGGCACCGCCCACGCCGCCACCACCATCACCACCAGCCAGACCGGCTACGACGGCATGTACTACTCGTTCTGGACCGACGGCGGCGGCTCCGTCTCCATGACGCTCAACGGCGGCGGCAGTTACAGCACCCGGTGGACCAACTGCAACAACTTCGTCGCCGGCAAGGGCTGGAACACCGGCGGGCGCAGGACGGTCCGTTACCAGGGTTACTTCAACCCGTCGGGCAACGGCTACGGATGCCTCTACGGCTGGACGTCGAACCCGCTGGTGGAGTACTACATCGTCGACAACTGGGGCAGCTTCCGGCCCACCGGCGAGTACCGGGGCACCGTCTACAGCGACGGCGGTACGTACGACATCTACAAGACGACGCGGTACAACGCCCCCTCGGTCGAGGGCACCCGCACCTTCGACCAGTACTGGAGCGTCCGGCAGTCGAAGGTGACCAGTGGCTCCGGCACCATCACCACCGGCAACCACTTCGACGCGTGGGCCCGCGCGGGCCTGAACCTGGGCCAGTTCAGGTACTACATGATCCTGGCCACCGAGGGTTACCAGAGCAGCGGAAGCTCGACCATCACGGTCAGCGGCTGACCCTCGTCCGGCGGACCGGCGGCCGCGGGTGCCGTCCTGGTGGCGGAACCCGCGGCCGTTGGCCGACGCGCCGGGCGGAACGGGCAGGACGGCGCGCGTCCCCGCCCGGCGACGGCCGGTGTCACCCGGCCGCCGCCACCGTCAGCCCCGGCACCCGCTCCCGTACCGCCGCGAAGGCGGCCACCGCGCGGTCGAGCTGCTCCCGCGTCTGCACGGCCGTGCAACTGGTGCGCAGCCGGGGTGAGGCGGCCGGGGGCAGCACCGCGTTGACGTACACCCCCTGTTCGATCAGCAGGTTCCAGGCGCCCAGCGTGGCCGGCTCGTCGCCCGTGTCCACCGGGACGATGGGGGTGACGCCGGCCCCGACCCGGTAGCCCAGCGCGGTCAGCTCGCGGCGCAGGTACGCGGCGTTGCCGGCGACCGCCGCGCACCGCCAGGGCTCTTCCCGCAGGATGCGCAGGGACCGCAGCGCGGCGGCGGTGTCGGCGGGACTCGCACTCGCGGAGAACATCAGCGCGCGTGCGTGGTGGCGGAGGTACTCGACGACCTCCTCCTCGCCCAGGACCGCACCGCCGATGGAGCCGAACGCCTTGGAGAAGGTGAGCGTGACCAGCGGCACCTCGTCGGTGAGGCCGAAGTGGGAGCAGGTGCCGCGCCCCTCGTCGAGCACACCGGCGCCATGCGCGTCGTCGACCAGCAGGGTGGCGTCGAACTCCCGGCAGGACTCCACGAGCCGGGGCAGCGGGCAGAGGTCGCCCGCCATGCTGTAGACGCCGTCGACCACCACGAGCACCCCGCCCCGGTGACCGGTGCGCCGCAGCTTGCCGGTGAGGTCGTCGGGGTCGTTGTGCGCGAACCACTGGATCTTGGCGCGGCTGAGCCGGGCGGCGTCGATCAGGGAGGCATGGGCCTGCTGGTCGATGAGGACCAGGTCGCCCGGTCCGCACAGCCCGGCCACAGCACCGAGGTTGGCCTGGTAGCCGGTGGTCAGCACCAGCGCGGCGGGCTTGCCGAAGAAGTCGGCGAGCTCCCGTTCCAGACGGTCGTGCAGGTCGAGGTTGCCGTTGAGCAGGCGGGAGCCGGTGCACCCGGCGCCGTACCGGGCCGTGGCCTCGGCGGCGGCCGCGACGACCCGCGGGTCGGTGCTGAGCCCCAGGTAGTCGTTGGAGCCGCACATGACGACCTCGCGCCCGCCGGTCATCCGGGCGACGCCCGCCTCCCGCGCGGCGAAGCTGGGGTAGTAGGGGTAGAGGCCGGCCTGTCTGGCGTCGCGCCCCCGGGTGTAGGAGGCGCATTTCCGTATCAGGGCGCTCACTGTCATCCACCTCTTCGCAGGCCGCGGGAAGGCACGGCTCGGTCATGTCGCGCAGTACGCCGGTCACCCCTCTCGGACGGCCGGGGCGCGCACCGGGTCAGGAGCCCGTCGGCGTCAGGTCCTGCAAGCCCACCACGCCCAGCAACCGCAAGCGCTCGTACGAGTCCGTGCCCGGGCGGGCCGTGTGGATGACGAGCTGCTGGTTGTGGTCGGAGTGGACGAGGATCTCGCAGTCGAGTTCGAGGATGCCGACCGCGGGGTGCCGGAAGCGTTTCGTGGCGGCCCGGCGCACCGCGACCTCGTGCTCGTCCCAGAGGCGGGCGAACTCCTCACTCGCGGAGCGTAGTTCGGCGACGAGCGCGGCCGGTTCGGGGTCCGCGGGGCGGGCCGAGGCCACCGCTCGCAGTCCGGCGACCTGCTCGCGGGCGCGCTGCGGGCGGTCCTCGGGCGGGAACAACTCCTGGGCCGCCGGGTCCAGGAAGAAGCGGCGGATCAAGTTGCGCTCCCGGGGCGGGCGGGCGAGGACGTCCCCGCTCAGCGCCCGCGACAGCGCGTTCTGCGCCAGGACCTCGCCGCAGTCGGTGACCACTGCCGCCGGGGTGTCGTGCAGCCGGTCCAGTACCAGCAGCAGCCCCGGGCGCACATGGGTGCCGGTCGCCTCCCGGCGCGGTGGCTCCTCGCCGGTGAGGTGGAAGAGGTGGTCGCGCTCGTCCTCCGTCAGGCGCAGGGCGCGGGCCAGCGCGGTGAGCATCTGGCGGGACGGACGCGGGCCCCGGGACTGTTCCAGCCGCGTGTAGTAGTCCACGGACATGCCGGCCAGATGAGCCACCTCCTCGCGGCGCAGCCCCGGCGTACGGCGCCGGGCTCCGGCCGTCAGGCCCACGTCGGAGGGGTCCAGGCGGGCACGGGCGCGGCGCAGGAAGTCGGCGAGTTCGGCTCGGTTCACCTCTCCAGGGTGCGGGAGACCGGCCGGCTTATCCAGGGACTCGCGATCCCCTGATGCGGAGGTCTCTCCCCCTCGTCCCCGCCCCGGCCGAGGCTGGTCACCGACGACAAGGCGACACGGTTCGGACGTGAGGAGCAGATCATGCTGACATTGGTGACCGGTACGACGGGACAGGTCGGACGCCGCTTCGTGCCGAGGCTGCTGGCCCAGCGGCAGCCGGGCGAGCAGGTGCGGGTCCTGGTGCGGGACGCGGCCCGCGGCGAGCACTTCGCGGAGCTGGGCGCTCAGGTCGCCGTGGGGGACATGCGCGACGAGGAGTCGCTCGGCAAGGCGCTCGCGGGCGTGGACGCCGTGGTGAACGTCGCCGCCTCCTTCCGCGGGGTGCCGGACGAGGAGGCGTGGGCCGTCAACCGGGACGCCGCGGTGGCCCTGGGCCGCGCCGCTCAGCGCGCGGGCGTCGCGCGGTTCGTGCAGGTCAGCACGAGCAACGTGTACGGCCTCGGACGGGGCCGCCCGCTGACCGAGGAGGACGAGAGCCGGCCGGGCGGCGCGATGTGGGGCGCCTACCCCGCGTCCAAGGCCGAGGCCGAACGCGAGCTGCTCGCGCTGGAGGGCCTGGACATGCGGATCGGACGGCTTCCCTTCGTCTACGGCGAGGGCGACCCGCACCTCGCCGACTCCCTGCGCTGGGCATCCGGCTGGGCGCCGCACCAGCGCCTGCAGATGGCCCACCACGCGGATGTCGCCCAGGGCCTGATGCGCCTGCTCTACGCGCCGGGCATCGCCGGCCGGATCTACAACATCGCCGACGACGCCCCCGTCACCACGGTCGAGCTGTACCAGCTCAACGGTGTCGAGGTGCCCGCCGGGCTGCACGAGCTCACGGACCCCGACCCGTGGCTGGGCATCATGTCCAACCAGCGGATCCGCCGGGACCTCGGCTTCCGGCCGATCTACCCGAGCGTGTGGACCGCCCGGGACGCCGGAGCCCTGTGACGTCACGGACGGGCACCGCCCGCGACGGGGCCCGCCTCCGGCTCCGCGCCGGGTGCGGGCACCGCCGATGATTTTCCGGCGGCCGGTGCGTCTACCCCTCGACGAAGGGAGCGCACCATGCGCGAGATCATCGTTTGCACGTTCCTGACCCTGGACGGCGTCATGCAGGCCCCCGGTGGTCCGGACGAGGACGCCGAGGGCGGCTTCCGGCACGGTGGCTGGCAGAAGCCGGTGGACGACGAGGAGGTCGGCGCGGCCATCGCCGGCTGGTACGACGGCTTCGACACGATGCTGCTCGGCCGCAAGACGTACGACGTCTTCGCGTCGTACTGGCCCGGTGCCGACCCGGGCGATCCGTTCACCGAGCGGATGAACGGCATGCGCAAGTACGTGGCGTCGCGGACCCTGACCTCGGTCGAGTGGCGGAACTCCACGCTGCTGCGGGGCGATGCCGTGGACGCCGTACGGGAGCTGAAGGCGTCCGAGGGCGGCCCCATCGGCGTCATCGGCAGCGGCGACCTCGCCCAGACCCTGATGCGGCACGGCCTGGTCGACGAGTACCGGCTGACCATCCACCCGGTGATCATCGGCAGCGGCAAGCGGCTGTTCGCCGACGGAGCGGTCCCCACCGCGCTGACGCCGGTCAGTGTGTCGACGACGAAGGGCGGCACCGTGGTGGGCGTCTACCGGACGAACGGCGAGCCGAGCTACGACAGTTACTGAGTGCACCGGCCCGAGGCGTCGACCGCCGTACACCTGCCCCCCGCCGCGTCGGTGGGGGAAGGCCGGTCCCCTCGGCCCTCCCCCACCTCGACCCGGCGCGGGCGGGCTACTTGCTCGCGCCCTGCGCGAACCCGTTGTAGATGTAGCGCTGGAGGAAGAGGAACACCACCAGGGTCGGGACGATGACCAGGATGGCCCCCGCGGAGATGGTCTCCCACTGGGCCCCGAAGGGACCCTTGAAGCGGAACAGCGCCGTGGACATGGTGCCGAGTTCCTCGGAGGGCATGTACAGGAACGGGATGTAGAAGTCGTTGTACGTGGTGATGCCCTTGATGATGACCACGGTCGCGATCGCCGGCTTCAGCATCGGGAAGATGATCTTGCGGTAGATGGTGAAGGCGCTGGCGCCGTCCAACCGCGCGGCCTCGTCGACCGAGATCGGGATTCCCCGGATGAACTGCAGGAAGATGTAGATGGACACGATGTCGGTGCCCATGTAGAGCAGGATCGGCGCCCAGCGGGTGTCGAACAGGCCGAAGCTGTTGACGACCTGGAAGGTGGCGACCTGTGTGGTCACGCTCGGCACCAGTGTGGCGATCAGGAACAGCGCCATGACCGCCTTCTTGAGCCGGAAGTCGAACCGGTCGATCGCGTACGCCGTCATCGAGCCGATGAGCACCGTACCGGTGATCGAGAACAGCAGGATGAAGGCGGTGTTCCCGAAGGCCGTGAGCATCTCACCATTGGTGAACGCGGTCCGGTAGTTCGAGAAGTTGAGCCAGTCGCCGGGCAGGTCCAGGGCGCTGTGGCCGCCGGTGACCTCCTCGGAGGTCTTCAGCGAGGTCAGGAACACCACGGTGAGCGGGACCAGGGTCACCAGACTCGCCGCGATCAGCACCAGGTAGGTCAGCGCGGTCGAGACGCGCACCCGGCGGCGCGGCCCGCGCCGGGCGGTGACAGTGGCGGTGACGGTCATACGAGGTCCACCCTCTCGTCGGGCACCAGGCGGCGCTGGAGCCAGGTGATCAGCAGGATGATCGCCAGGAGCACCACCGCGCAGGCCGAGGCCAGGCCGGTCTTGTTGAACTGGAAGGCGTACTTCACGGTCTGGATGACGAACGTGGAGGTGCCGGTCGCGCCGCCGGTCATGATGTAGGGGATCTCGAACACCGACAGCGAGCCGGAGATCGCCAGGATGACGCTGAGGCTGAGCACCGGCCGGATGCCCGGGGCGATGATGTGGCGGAACTGCTTCCACCGGCCGGCGCCGTCGAGCTGCGCCGCCTCGTACAGCTCACCGGGGATCGACTGGATGGCGCCCAGGAAGAGCACGAAGTTCAGTCCGGTGAACCGCCACACCGACACACCGGCCAGCGAGATGTTCGCCGAGGCGGGGTCTCCCAGCCAGGCGTGGTCGGTACCGACGCCGAACCAGGACAGGATCGAGTCGAGGGTGCCGCCGTCCTGGAAGAAGTAGAGGAAGACGAACCCGATCGCGACGCCGTTGATCAGGTAGGGGAAGAACAGGATGCCCTTGAAGAGGTTGCGGAAGCGCAGGTCGAAGCTGAGGACCGTGGCGAAGTACAGGGCGATGGCGATCTGGACGACGGAGGCCGCCAGGTAGTAGAGGCTCACCGCGAAGACCCGCAGCAGTTCCGGGCGGGTGAAGACCTCGGCGTAGTTCTCGCCGCCGACGAAGTTCCGGTCGGGGCTGACCCCGTCCCAGTCGGTGAAGCTGTAGTAGAGCATGTTGCCCACGGGCACATAGGTGAAGGTCACCAGGAGGGCCAGCGGGACCGCGAGGAAGAGCCACGGGGTCAGCCGGCGCAGGGTCCGTTCGCGCCGGGAGCGTCCGGCTGCGGCCCGGCGGCCGGCGTGCTGCTTCACCGGCCGGGCGTCCCGCGGGGCCGGTACGGGCGGTGAGGTGGTGGAATCGGTTCGGGGCATGAGAGGGCCAGGGCCTTTCGTCGTCCGCTGCGGCGCTGTGGCGCCGGGTCCCGGCCGCGGTGACGGCACCGCCGGGACCCGTACCTCGGCGGGGGTCAGGAGCCGGCGTTCTGCCTGGCTTCGGACCAGCGCCGGTTCAGTTCGTCGAAGTAGTCCTCCAGGGACCCGCTCTGGGCGCCGCGGGCGATGTCGACGAGCTTCTGGCGGTAGTCCTTCTGGTTGAGGCCGATCTCGGCGGCCTTGTCGATGGCGTTCACCTCGGCCGTCCTCTTCTCGGAGCGCTCCACCATCTTGACATCGTTGTCAACGTACTCTTCGAGCGTCTTCGGCATCGGGTCGGCCTTCAGCGCGGAGACGGCGCCCTGGGTGGCGGCGTACCCGGACTTCTCGGTGAACCAGTCGATCCAGGCCCGGGCCGCGGCCTTGTGGTCGGAGTGGATGTTGACGGCCTGCTGGTAGTCGGAGACCAGGGTCGAGCAGAACTGGCCGCCGGACCGGGCCGGGAACGGCATGAAGCCGATGTCGTCCGGGTTCTCCCCGGCCTTCTGCGCGGCGGCCCGCATCTGGCTGATCGACCAGGAGCCGAGCATCATGCTGCCGATCTCACCCTTGGCCAGGAGCGTCTTGGACTGCTCCCAGTTGGTGGTGGCCGGGTCCTTCTCCGACAGCTTGCCGTGCACGATGTCGTACAGCAGACCGTCGATGACCTGGAGGTCGGACCCCTTCGACCAGGGCTCGTCCGTCTCGGCGAGCTTGTCGGACGCCCGGCTGTCGCAGCTCACCGATCCGACGCCGTTGGTCCACTGGTCGCTGAGCGGCCAGCCGTCCTTGAAGTTCGTGTAGTACGGCGTCGCGTCCGTCCGGTCCGCTATGGCCTTCAGGTCGGCCAGGAACTCCCGGGGGGAGGCCGGCCAGTCGGTGATGCCGGCCTTCTTCCACAGGGCCTTGTTGTAGACCAGGCCGTTGGCGGTGCCGAACGAGGCGATGCCGTACACCTTGTCGTCGACGTTGGTGCGGTCGGTGAACAGGTACTTCGCGCGCATCGACGACGCGCTGCCGAGCGGGGTGAAGAACTTGGGGTAGTCGCCCTTGGCGACCGCGCCGGGGATGAGCAGGACGTCACCGTAGTCGTCGGTGTTCATCCGGATCCTGACTTCGCCCTCGTAGTCGGTCATGCCCTCGAACTTGACCTCGACCTTGGGGTAGACCTTGTTGAACTCGGCGGCGTACTTCTTCATGGTGCCGTCGTTCACGAGGTCGGTGCGGTTGGTGAGCACCGTGATGTCGCCCTTGACGCTCGCCGGGTTCAGCGGCGCGGCGGCCGTCTCGCCGGCGTCCGGCGTCCCCCCGCCGCCGCACCCCGCGACGGTCATCGCGGTGGTCGCCAGCACCGCCACGCTCAGCATTCTCTTCCCCATGCGCCCCACTCCTCCAGAATCACGGCTCGGGCTTCGGTGTCGTGCGGGCACTATGGCAGCCGGTTCGTGAACCGGTAAAGCTCAAGGAGCCTCCGCGATACTCAATCGTTACATGCGGTCACCGTCTGCGATGCTTAACCCTGTTACCACCAGGGGCTTTGTGTCTCTGTCGCGGAAAAGCAGGGCTAGACCGGTTCATGACGGAGGCGTTAAGTTGTGTCGCGCCGTACGCGAAACCGTGTCCCGTTCCGCCATGAGGAGACGCAATGAAGGAAGCCGTTCAGCTCACCGAGGGCTGGAGCCTGCAGCACGACGGGAAGGCGCTGCGAGCCCAGGTGCCGGGCTGCGTCCACACCGATCTGCTCGCCGCGGGAGTGATCGACGACCCCTTCCTCGGGCTGAACGAGAACGAGGTCGCCTGGGTGGGCCGCCGGGCCTGGACCTACCACCGCCCGCTCGCCGCCGAGGACACCGCCGCGGACGGCCATGAGCGCACCGACCTGGTCTTCGACGGCCTCGACACCGCCGCGACGATCACACTGGACGGCCGGGAACTGGGCCGCACCCGCAACATGCACCGCCGCTACCGCTTCGACGTCACCGGCCGGCACGGCGACCTGCGCGTGGAGTTCGCCTCCGCCTACGACGAGGCCGAGTCCGTCCGCCGGCTGACCGGGGACCGGCCCAACGTCTACCCGGAGCCGTTCCAGTACATCCGCAAGATGGCCTGCGGCTTCGGCTGGGACTGGGGACCGACCCTGGTGACGGCCGGGATCTGGCGGCCGGTGCGCCTGGAGCGCTGGTCCACCGCGCGCCTGGAGCGCGTACGGCCCCTGGTGACGGTCACCGACGGCACCGGCCGCGTCGAGGTGCGCGTCGACATCGAGCGCACCGGGCGGGGCGCCGGGCGCCGCCTCGCCCTCGACGCGACGGTCGCCGGCGTCACGGCACGCACCGAGGTCGACGGCACCGAGGCCGTGCTGACGCTGGAGGTGCCCGAGCCCGAGCTGTGGTGGCCGCGCGGCCACGGAGCACAGCCCCTCTACGACCTCCAGGTGTCCCTCCTCGACACGACCGACGGCATCGACAGCACCGACGGCACCCGTGACACCGGCGGCCGGCCGCTGGACTCCTGGCGGCGCCGCATCGGCTTCCGCACCGTCGCCCTCGACCGCTCCGCCGACGAGGAGGGCACCGGCTTCACCTTCGTCGTCAACGGCGTACGGATCTTCGCCCGGGGCGTGAACTGGATCCCCGACGACGTCTTCCCCAGCCGGGTCACCCCCGAGCGCTACCGCACCCGGCTGACCCAGGCCGCCGACGCCAACATCGACCTGGTCCGCATCTGGGGCGGCGGCATCTACGAGGACGACGCCTTCTACGACACCTGCGACGAACTCGGCCTGATGGTCTGGCAGGACTTCCTCTTCGCCTGTGCCGCCTACCCGGAGGAGCAGCCGCTGCGCGGAGAGGTGGAGGCCGAGGCCCGCGACAACGTTGTCCGCCTGATGCCGCACCCCTCCCTGGTCCTGTGGAACGGCAACAACGAGAACCTCTGGGGCTTCCGCGACTGGGACTGGGAGCCGGAGTTGGCCGGCGACTCCTGGGGCGAGGGCTACTACCTGGGCCTGCTGCCCCGCGTGGTGGCCGAGCTCGACCCGACCCGGCCCTACGCCGCGGGCAGCCCCTGGTCCGGGTCCTGGGACCACCACCCCAACGACCCTGCCCACGGCACCCACCACTCCTGGGAGGTGTGGAACCGGCAGGACTACGCCGAGTACCGGGCCAGTGTGCCGCGGTTCGTCGCCGAGTTCGGCTGGCAGGCGCCGCCTGCCCTGGCCACCCTGCGCCGCGCGCTGCCCGGGGAGCGGCTCGCGCCGGACTCGCCCGGCATGCTCCACCACCAGAAGGCCGAGGACGGCAACGGCAAGCTGGACCGGGGCGTCGCCCGCCACTTCCCGCTGCCCGAGGACGACTTCGACCGCTGGCACTACCTCACCCAGCTCGTCCAGGCCCGCGCCGTCGCCGCCGGCATCGAGCACTGGCGCGCGCACTGGCCGGTGTGCGCGGGGACCGTCGTCTGGCAGCTCAACGACTGCTGGCCGGTCAGCTCCTGGGCCGCGATCGACGGCGACGGCCGCCGCAAGCCCCTGTACCACGAGCTGCGCCGCGTCTACGCCGACCGCCTCCTCACCGTCCAGCCCGGCCCGGACGGGCCGGTGCTCGCCGTGATCAACCAAGCGGCCGAGCCCTGGCCGGTGGCGGTGACCCTGCGCCGCCTGCACGCGGACGGCACCGTGCTGGCGCGGCAGGTCCTCGACCTGAGCGCCGGTCCGCGCGCCGTGCACCGGCAGCCGGTCGCGCCGGAGCTGGTGCCGGACGCCGCGTCCGCGAAGGAGTTCCTGATCGCGGACGCGGAGGAGCTGCGCGCCGTGTACTTCCCGGTGACCGACAAGGACTTCGCCTACCCCGCCCCGGAGTACGACGTCACCGTGTCGTCCTCGCTCGGCGCCGGTGCGGGTAGTCTCGATGTCGTGGTGACAGCACGCACACTCGTACGGGACCTGCTCCTCCAGCCCGACCGTCTCGGACCGGCCGCTGTCTGCGACACCGGTCTGCGCACCCTGCTGCCCGGGGAACAGGTCCGGCTGACCGTCCGGGGCGCCGCGGAGACGGGCGCGAACGCCGTGCGAGCGGCCCTCTTCTGCGTGGCACCGGCGTGAGCGCACCCACCGAACGCATCACCATCAAGGACGTGGCGGCCGCCGCCGGGGTGTCCAAGGGCGCGGTGTCCCTGGCGTTCAACCACAAGCCGGGAGTCTCCGAGGCCACCCGCGAGCGGATCTTCGCCGTGGCCCGGCAACTGGGCTGGGCGCCGAACTCCTCGGCGCGCAGCCTGTCCCGGCAGGCGGTCGACACCATTGGCCTGGCCATCTGCCGGCCTGCCAAGCTGCTGGGCCTGGAGCCGTTCTACATGGAGTTCATCTCCGGCATCGAGAGCGTGCTCGCCGAGCGGGACTGCTCGCTGCTGCTGCGTCTGGTCGGCAGCCTGGAGGAGGAGATCCAGCTCCAGGAACGCTGGTGGCGGCAGCGCCAGATCGGGGGCTCGATCGTGGTCGACCTGCGCGAGGCCGACCCCCGCATCGAACCCCTGCGGGGGCTCAAGCTGCCCGCCGTGACCGTGGGGCACCCGAGCCTCACCGGCGGGTTCCCGTCGGTCTGGACCGACGACGCCACCGCCGTGGGCGAGGCCGTCCGCTACCTCGCCGCGCTCGGGCACCGGCGCATCGCCCGCGTCGGCGGCCCGACGGACCTCGGGCACAGCGCCATCCGGGCGGACGCCTTCCAGAGCACCATGCGCGAACTCGGCCTCGACGGCGGGCAGCACATGGAGACGGACTTCTCCGGTGAGGAGGGTGCCCGCGCGACGCGTTCCCTGCTGCTGTCCGCCCACCGGCCCACGGCCGTGCTGTACGACAACGACATCATGGCCGTGGCGGGGCTGGGCGTGGCCACCGAGATGGGCATCGCGGTCCCCGACGAGCTGTCCCTGCTGGCCTGGGACGACTCCCAACTGTGCCGGCTGACCCACCCCACCCTCTCGGCGATGAGCCATGACGTCCACACCTTCGGCGCCAAGGTCGCCCAGGCCCTGTTCCAGGTGATCGCGGGGGACGACATCGCCTCCCGGCCCGCGGCGACCCCCCGGCTCGTACCCCGCGGCTCGACCGCGCCGCCCCGGCCGGAGCGGTAACCCTCGTAGACGCGCGGATGGAGGGGCCACGGCACGATGCCGTGGCCCCCTCGTCAGCTTCGTACGACGACGGTGGCGCCGGGAGCGGCCCTCCCTCGCGCACCTCGGACACCCGGCGCCAGGGGACCGCGGCCGACCGGTCCCCCGCACCAACCGTCCCCGCCCTGCCTCACTCCGCGGCGATCGGGGCGCCGCCGTCGAGCACCCGGCTGCGGGCCGCCGCGGCGGCGCCGACCAGGCCGGCGTCCCGGGCCAGTTCGGCGGGGCGGACCACCACGTGCCGGGCGAAGTCGAGCACCGCGAAGCCGCGCAGGTGGCGGCCGAGCGGGGCGAACAGGAGGTCACCGGCCTGGGCCACTCCCCCGCCGATCACCGCCACCTCGATCTCCAGCAGGGTGGCACTCCCGGCGATGGCCGCGGCCAGGGCCCGGGCGGACCGGTCGAAGGCGGCCAGGGCACGGTCGTCGCCCGCGCGGGCCGCGACGGCCACGTCCGCCGCGGTCGCCTCCCGGCCCGCCGGCGGCCGCCAGCCGAGCCGCACCGCGTGCCGGGCGATCGCGGTGCCGCTCGCGTACCCCTCGACGCACCCCCGCCCGCCGCACACGCAGGGCGGGCCGTCCAGGTCCACCGGGATGTGCCCGATGTGCCCGGCGTTGCCGGACGGTCCGGGGTGCAGCGCGCCATCGAGCACGTATCCGCCGCCCACGCCCGTCGAGACCACCATGCACAGGGCGTTCCTGACGCCCCGGGCGGCACCGCGCCAGTGCTCCGCCGCCGCCACCGCCACCGCGTCACCGAGCAGTACGGGATCGATGGCACCGGACACCAGGGGATGCGCCCGCACGCTCTCGACCAGCGGAAACGATCGCCACGCGGGGATGTTCACCGGGCTGACGGTCCCGGCCGCGGTGTCCACCGGCCCGGCACTGGCGATGCCCATGCCGAGCACCGCGCGCCAGGCGGGGTGGGCAGCCAGCGCGTCGATCACCCGGTCGACGGTGGCACTGAGGCGGGAGGCGGACTCCCGGGCGGGCGTGGGCAGTTCGGTCCGCTCCACGACCTCGCCCGCGTCGTCGATCAACGCGCCCGCGATCTTCGTACCGCCGATGTCTATTGCCGCGTACACCTGTGTGTTCATTCCTCTGTTCGGAACTGACCGATGACAACGATGTCAGGCGGTGTGTCTGTGCCTGAGTGGTCCGTCCGGGAGACGCCGGGGGCGGTGGACGGCGAGTCCGGTGCCCGCCACGAACAGGGTCCCGGTGCCCTCGGCGGTGACTCCCCGGTCGGAGTCCGGTACGAAGCAGGAGTCCGCCCGTTGCAGGGTGAGCACCCCGCCGTCCGGGCTCCGCAACCGCGCGTCCCCGGCCGTGCAGAGCACGATGCGGGGTCCGGCCGACGGCACCAGCGGGACGGGCGTGGCCGTGAGTTCCGTACGGTAGAGGGCGAACTCCTCGGCCGGGCAGTCGTACACATGGGTACGCCCCCGGCCGGCGACCTCGCCCGGTTCCACGACGGGTACCCGGACCGTGGGGTCGGTGATCCGCAGCAGCTCCGGCACGTCGACCTCCTTCGTCGTCAGGCCCGCGCGGAGGACATTGTCCGAGGCCGCCATGATCTCGACGCCCACTCCCCGCACGTACGCGTGCAGTCCGCCGGCCGGCATGTACAGCGCGGTTCCGGCGTCCAGGACCTGATGGCGCATCAGCAGCGACGCCACCAGACCGATGTCGTCGGCATGGTGCCGGGCCATGGCCACCACCGCGCCGTACGCCGCAGCGTGCGGCCCGGCCGCGTCCGCCAGGCGGGCGCTCGCCGCCACGACCTCACGCACCAGGGACGCGCGGTCCGGTTCCGGCCACTCCAGCAGGGTCCGCAGAGCCGCCATGAGCCCGGTGCCCTCGCCCTCGGCGCCGAGGAGTCCGATCACGGGGCGCAGGCTCCGTACACCGAGGCCGTCGAGTACGGCGGCGGCCTGGGCGCGGTCGCGGAACCCGGCGAGGACTTCGAAGGGGCTGAGCGCGTAGAGGAGTTCGGGCTTGGGCCAGTCGTCGGAGTAGGGGCCCTCTCCCCCGTTGGCCGTCTGCGCGGTGAACGCGGCGAGCGCCTGCTCGCGATCGGGATGCACCTGGATGGACAGGGGCTGGTCGGCCGCGAGCACCTTGAGCAGGAAGGGCAGCCGGCCGCCGAACCGGGCCACACAGTCCGCGCCGAGTTCCCGCTCGGGGTCGTCGTGCACCACGTCCGTCAGGGTGCGGGCGCGGCCGTCGCGGGTGACACCCGCGGGCCCGGCGGGGTGGTCCCCCATCCACAGTTCCGCCTCGGGCCCCGCGGACGGCACGTCACCGCCCCGCAACCGGGCGAGCGCCTCGCGCGAGCCCCAGGCATAGGGCTTGATGATCGGTTCCAGTAGATCCACCCGATCACGTTAACCATGGGGCGGGGCCAGGTTTACGCCAGAAGGCGTTCGTTATTGAACCGGTATAGCAGCCCCGAGGTCTGCCCTCAGAAGGCAAATCACCGAAGGACCCGGAGGCATATGCCTCACCCCCAGATCGGTTTAGTTCGTGTTTAGCTTCATCATGCAGAAGACCTTGTCGTAGCGGCGTTCCCCCACGGCGACGAAGTCGGGCAGTCGGCCGTACTCGGTGAAGCCCAGCGACCGGTACAGGCGGAGGGCGTGGGCGTTGTCGCCCCGGGCGTCCAGGGTGAGGGTCTCGATGCCCGCCCGCCGGGCATCGGCGATCAGGGCGGCCACCAGCGTCCGGCCCACGCCGCGGCCGTGGGCAGCGGCGTCCACCGCGACCTTCTCCAGGTCGGCGTGCGGCCGGTGGGTCGGCCGGGCGTACCGCAGCCAGTACCCGAACCCGACCAGCCGGTCGCCGAGGCAGGCGGCACGCAGGGCCGCGTCCCCGGCCCGTGCCGCCGAGGCGACGTGGCCGATGAGCCGCGCCACCTCGTCCCGGGAGGGCGGTTCGAGCCAGCCCAGCGCCGCGCCCCCGGCGACCAGCTCCGCCAGGATGCGGTGGGCCGACTCGGCGAACCGGGCCTCCCGCTCGGGGTCGCAGGTCAGTTCCTCGGCGCCGAGGAGGACGGGCTCGGTGGTCCTGCTGCTGATCATGGCCGGATTCATGCCGGGCAGCCTAACCAGCCCAGAGGGCCCGGGTCCGGCACGGGTGGCCTCGGCGGAGGGCCACCGGCTTCCCCGGTCACCGGGTAATCTCCTGGCCGTACGGGAAGGACCGGGAGGGAGCGACGCGTGATGGCCGTTCCTCGCGTTCCCGTCGCACACGATCGTCAGCACATGGAGGAACGGTGACCGACCACTCGCTGACCGTTACCCGCGAGGTCCGTCCGTCCGGTGCCATCGTGCTGGCGGTGGCCGGGGAACTGGACTACGGCAACGCCGAGCGGCTCACCGGCGCCGCCGACCTGGTCCCCTTCGGCGAGGGCACCCGTGTGGTGCTCGATCTGTCCGGGCTGACCTACTGCGACTCGACGGGCATCACGGTGTTCGTCCACATCCACCGCCGTGCCGTGACGGGCGGCTCGCGGCTGACCCTGGCCGGTGTCGGTGCCGACCTGATGCGGGTCTTCCGTATCGTCGGACTCGACCAGTTGTTCACCTTCGAGGCCGCTGATCAGCGGGAAGCCGACGCCTCGCGTCCCCGGGAAGACGCCTGAGACGGTCTACGGCGACGCGGTGACCGCGAGCAGAGCGAGGTCGTCGCGGCGCTTGTCGCCCCACCGCTCCAGCGCCGAGGCGAACAGCGCTCCGGCGATCTCCTCGGCCGGGCTCCCGTCGGGGGAGACACTCAGGGCCTGGACCTCCTCGGCGAGGTCCTCCGGCTCGCGGGAGCGGTAGTTGCCCGCCCCCTCGGTGAAGCCGTCGGTGTAGAGCACCAGGGTGTCGCCCGGGCGCAGGTCGAGGGAGCGCACCGGGTGGTGCAGGTGGTCGAAGACGCCCAGCATCGGCCCGTGTTCCTGGAGCAGGGTGGTGGCACCGTCGGCGCGGCGCAGGATCGGGTACGGATGCCCGGCGGAGGTCACCTGCACGCGCGGGCCCGGGTCGGCACGCGGGTCGATGAGGACGTAGACCAGCGTGCAGAAGGGGCTGTTGTCGCGGCGCAGGGCCCGGTGGACCAGGGGCAGGACATAGCCGGGCGCGGGGTCCTGCTGGGTGGCGGTCCACAGGGTGTGGCGCACCAGGCCGGTGGCCGCGGCCGCGACGGGGCCCTTGCCGCAGATGTCGCCCAGGGCGAGGGCCCACCGGCCGTCGTCGAGGGGGAAGACGTCGTAGAAGTCGCCGCCTATCTGCAGGCTGTCGCCCTGGGCGCGGTAGCGGACGGCGACGTCCAGGCCGGGCATCGCCGGCAGGGCGGGGGGCAGCAGGGGGGCCTGCAGCGCTTCCGTGGTGGTGCGCAGCCGGTTGAGCAACTGGTCCTGGCGGACGCCGACCGCGATCCGGTCGGCGATGCCGGCCAGGGCGTCCAGCGCGGTCGAGGGCAGCGGCTCGCGCGAGAAGAGGGCCATCACGCCGATGAGTTCACCGTTGGTGATCAGCGGGTATCCGGCGAAGGCCGTCATTCCCTCGCGCTCGGCCCACTCCTGGTCGTTGACGCGGGGGTCGCCGATGACGGAATTGGTGAGGTGGGGGCGGCGTTCGGCGGCGATGAGGCCGATCTTGAGCTGTCCGACCTTGATCCGGGAATGCCCGCCGTCGAGGTGGGTGTACAGGCCGGCGCTGGCCATCAGGTGCAGCACGTCCTCGTCGGGCTTGAGCACCCAGACCCGGGCGAAGGCGGCGTGCAGGCGGTCGACGACGGCCTGCGCGCAGCGCTGGAGGCGCTCCGGGAGCGGGGCGTTGCTGGTCATGGCGTCCGCCACATCACCGGCGAGCAGGGCGTGGCTGGTCCGCTCCGCCAGTTCCCGCCGCATGTCGGTGGCGGCGGTGATGTCCTCCAGGACGACGAGCGTGTACAGCGTGCCGTCGGCCGCCGTGGTCCGCTGGGTGCCGATCCGCAGGAGCTGCGGTCTGCCGTCGACGATCCGGGAGAACAGCGAGGACTGCTGCGAGCTTTCGTCGGCCGCCGCGAGGTGGCCGGCCAGTTGGGGGCGGACGTGTCCGGGGAAGAGGTCGGGCAGGGGGCAGCCGATGGAGGCGCTGCTCAGGGCGAGCGTCCTGGCCGCTTTGCGGTTCCAGGCGGTGATGCGGCCTTCGTCGTCCACCGCGAGCGCGCCGATGAGGCTCTGGTGGAACAGCGGGCCGAACAACTGCTCGCCCGGCTGGCGGACGGGTGCGCTGGTCGCTTCCAGGGTGCGCTGGAGGGCGGCTTGGGTGGCGCGGTAGCTGTGGGCGCGTACGAGCTGCTCCAGCGCCGCGCGGACGGTGCCGGGCAGCAGGTGCAGGTCCTCGACGCCGACCCGGCGGTCCTCGGTGGCGAGCAGGGAGAGCATCTGGGTCTGCTGCCGGTCCGTGTCGTCCACGAGCATGACGATGCCCAGTTGCGGGATACGGGACTTGAGCGTGGCGACGAGGCCGTTGGGCGCGGTCACGGCCGGGCCCACGACCAGCAGCGTCGGCCGTCCCGCGCCGTCGGGGCCCGGGGCCGCGGGGTGCGCCATCCGGACGATCTCGGCGTCCGCGGCCAGCTCCGTACGCAGGGCGGCTTCCGCGGCGTCGTCCAGTCCCGCCAGCAGGACGCGGCAGCGCAGGGCGGACACCTCAGTCCCCCAGCAGCGGACGTCCCAGCAAGGCCCGGCCCGTCCATGTCCGCAGCGTGTCGGTGAGCGGGGCCATCACATGGGCGGCCCGCGCGTCGCGCAGGTGCCGGTGCAGCGGACCGTCCTGGGCGTAACCGATGCCGCCGGTCAGGGTGAGCGCGTCGTTGATGACGCGCTCGGCGGTCTCGGCGACCTCGGCCTTGGCCGAGCACAGGCCGAGCAGCGCCTCGGGGCCTCCCGCCTCCGCTTCCAGGGCCGCCTGGTAGACGAGCCGGCGGGTGCGTTCCACGCGGGCCCACATGGTGCCCAGCCGGTGCTGGACGAGGGGGTTGGCCGCCAGGTCGGCGCCGCTGTGGGCGTACTGCCGTCCCAGCACATGCCGACGGGCCTCCTCCAGCGCGGCCGCGGACACGCCGAGATAGGTGCCGGCCATGGCCATCAGGAAGAACGGGGCGACCACATTGAAGACGTACCAGATCTCGTCGCCCTCCTCGCCGAGCAGCCGGCTGCGGGGGACGACGGCGGCGTCCAGGGTCAGACCGCCGGAGGCGTTGCCGCGCATTCCCATGCCCTGCCAGGGCGCGCCCCAGACCAGGCCGGGCGTGTCGCGGTCCACCACGACACAGGAGAACTGGCCGGGCAGCGCCTCGGTGTCCGCGGCGACCGTGGAGACCACGTAGGAGTCGGCGTGCCCGCCGTTGGTGACGAAGCTCTTGGCACCCGTCAGCCGGAGGTCGTCGTCGTGCGTGGTCATCTCGGTCCGGGAGATCCAGAACTCTCCCCCGGTGCCGGGCTCCGACAGCGCCAGCGTGGTCAGGTGCTCGCCCGCCGCGATCGACTTCAGGTAGCGGGACCGCTGGTCGCCGGTGGCCTTGGCGGCGATGACCGCGGAGGCGACCAGGTGCATGCCGAAGCAGAGGGAGGTCGACGCGCAGGACCGTCCGGTGGCCTCCCCGACCTGGGCCACGGCCAGCAGCCCGTGTCCCATGCCGCCGCAGCTCTCCGGGACGACCAGGCCCCCGAGCTCGGCACGCAGCGCGGCCACCCCTTCGGCCGGCCAGCGGCGCTCGGCGTCCACGGCTGCCGCACGTGGGGCCAGAACGTCCTCGGCCAGCCGTCGGGCGGTCGCCACGGCCGCACCCAGCTCCTCCACCTTCGCCACTCATCCTTCCTCGCCCCACGGTGCCGCGGTCCCGCGGGACCGGGGCACCCTTCGCGTGCAGCATCGCACCGCACGCGACGGAAAAGCCAACGGCCCACCTTGTCACGTCCCGTTCACCCGGACCGACCGAGGCCAGCGTCGCCCCGGTCCGACGGTGCTGCTACACGGCCCGCCGGCGCCGCGCCGCGAGGTCGTCACCAGGTGGCTCGACGGGGCCGCCCGCGTCCCTCACGGGCCGGGGCGCAGGGCCCGTGCCGCGACCTCGCGCAGGGGCAGGCCGAGCGCCCGCGCCGCCGCCTTGAGGTCCTCGTACTCGGCTTTGGCGCCGTGCGGTCCGCGTTTGACGCGCACCGGGTGGCCGCCGACGTCGACCGTGGTCGCGGTGCGGGGCAGCGCGGTGCGGTGCACGCGCCGGTCCCGTACGCCGAGCGTGCCGGTCTCGGCGAACAGCAGCTCACGCAGCCGGCCGGTGTCGGCGGGGCGGCACAGCACATGGGCGACGTGGGCGGGCCGGCCCTTCTTCATCACCGCGGGCACCACCCAGGCGTCCAGGGCGCCCTCGTCCAGCAGCCTGGCCACCAGGTGCCCGAGCAGCTCGCCGGTCACGTCGTCGAGGTTGGTCTCCAACTGCACCAGCTCGTCACCGTCCGGGGCGGCGTCCGCCTCGCCGAGCACGGCCTGCAGTACGTTCGGGCGGCCCGGGAACCGCTTCGTCCCGGCCCCGTATCCGGTCCGCCGCGGGCGCATCGCGGGCATCGGCCCGTACTCGGCGCCGGCGGCCTTCAGCAGCGCGGCGCCGGTCGGGGTCACCGTCTCGCCGGTCACGTCGATGCCGCGCACCCGGGCCCCGGTCAGCAGGGCCATGGTGGCGGGCGCGGGCACCGGCAGGACGCCGTGGCGGGTACGTACCTCACCGCTGCCCACGCCGACCGGTGCGCTGTGCACCTCGGTGACGTCCAGCGCGCGCAGCGCCGCCGCCACGCCGACGGTGTCCACCACGGTGTCCAGGCCGCCCAGTTCGTGCAGGTGCACCTCGGCCGGGTCGGCGCCGTGCAGGGCGGCCTCCACCTCCGCGACGGCCGTGACGGCCCGCGCGGCCAGGGCGGCGACGGCGGGCGGTGAAGCGGCCCGGACCCGCTGGACGAGTTCCGCCGCTCGCCGTTCGGTGGCCTCGTCGGCCACGTCCACCCGGGCCCGGGTGGCGCGGATGCCGTCCACGTCGACCCGCTCCGCGTCCAGCTTCCAGTGGGTCAGCCCCGTGGCGGAGACCGCGGCGCGCACCTCGTCCAGCGGGGCGCCGAGGTCCAGCAGGGCGCCCAGCAGCATGTCACCGGAGAGGCCGGTGGCGGGGTTGAGCCAGAGGATCACAGGGGCCGCCGGGTGGCGCGGGCGAGCCGGAAGGCCGCCATGGCGGCGGAGAACCCGGAGTCGATGTTGACCACCGTCAGCCCGGCCGCGCAGGAGGACAGCATGGCCAGCAGCGCGGTCACGCCTTCCAGTGAGGCGCCGTACCCGGTGGAGGTGGGGACCGCGACGACCGGGGCGGCGACCAGCCCGCCCACCGCGCTGGCCAGGGCGCCCTCCATGCCGGCCACGACGATCACCGCGTCGGCCCGGCGCAGCTCGCCGGCGACCGCCAGCAGCCGGTGCAGCCCGGCCACGCCCACGTCGCGGATCACCTCGACCCGCAGGCCGACGGCCGAGGCCACCGCCGCGGCCTCGGCGGCCACCGGGCCGTCGGAGGTGCCGGCGCTGACCACGCAGAGGCGGAACTCCCCGGCGGGCGCGGGCCGCCACACCAGCAGGCGGGCCGCCTCGTCCCACCGTCCGCCGGGCACCTCGCCCAGCACCTCACCGGCCGTACCGGCGTCGACGCGGGTGACCAGCACCGGCCCGGTGTTGGCCGTCAGCAGGCGCTGGACGATCGCGGTGACCTCGGCGGCGGTCTTGCCGGGCCCGTACACCACCTCGGGCAACCCCTGCCGGGCCTCCCGCGCGGTGTCGACCCGGGCGAACCCCAGGTCGGCGAAGCCCGGCCCGTCCTGCGGTCCCTGACCCGCGCTCATGCCCGCGCTCCGCGCACCGCCGGCATGCCGAGCAGGACGTTCATCCGGCCGCTGCTGAAGCCGGCCAGGTCCAGGGCGCAGAACACGAAGCCCGCCCGGCGCACCGCCGCGTCCAGCTCGGCCCGTACCGTCACCGCCCGGTCGATGTCCCGCGCGGGCAGCTCCAGCCGGGCCACGGTGCCCTCCGCGTGGGCCCGCACCCGGCAGTCGGCGAAACCGAGCGCCTTCACCGACGCCTCGGCCCGTTCGACGCGGGCCAGCACCTCGGGGGTCACCGGGTCCCCGTAGGCCACCCGGGAGGCCAGGCAGGCGGCCGCCGGTTTGTCCGCCACGCCGAGGTCCAGTTCCAGCAGACGGGCCACGGCGCGGACCGTCGCCTTGTCCAGGCCGGCGTCCACCAGCGGCGCGACCGAACCGCGCTCGGCGGCCGCCCGCAGACCGGGCCGGTGGTCCCCCAGGTCGTCGAGGTTGGTGCCCAGCGCGACGGCGGCCCCGGACAGCTCCGCGAGCGGCGCCAGGGCGTCGAACAGCGCGCTCTTGCAGTGGTAGCAGCGGTCGCCGCCGTTGGCCCGGTACTCCGGGCGGTCCTGCTCGTCGGTGCACACCTCGATGTGCCGCAGACCACGGGCCCGGGCGAAGGAGCGGGCGAACTCCCGCTCCGCCGCCGGCAGGCTCGGCGACACCGCCGTGACGGCCACCGCCCGCTCGCCGAGCACCTCCCCCGCCACGGCCGCCAGCAAGCAGGAGTCCACCCCGCCGGAGAGCCCGACGATCAGCCGCTCCTCGCGCGCCAGACGCCCCCGGAGCCGCTCCAGCGCCCCATGTATCCGCAGTGCCTCGTCCATATCCCCGCCACTGTAGGTCACCGGCGGACCGGGAAGCCGACGCGGATCCGGTCGCTGAGGCGGATCCGAAATTGGTGGGGATTCGGCAGGCATGCCTGTTCGCCACCGGGGTAGACGCCGGTTCGCCGGACAACGGACCGGTGATGAGAACGGACTACTGGTAGGGGCGGAACATGGCGACGACCGTGCAGACTGCGAGGCAGACGGTGGGTGCTCCGGAGGTCACGGACCCCTCCAAGGTCGCGCCGAAGGACGCGCGGGAGCTGTCGAAGCTGTTCTTCGACCGGCTGGCGACGCTGGAGGAGGGCACCCCCGAGTACCAGTACGCGCGCAACACGCTGATCGAGATGAACATGTCCCTGGTCCGCTTCGCGGCCGGCCGGTTCCGCAGCCGGGGCCCGGAGGAGATGGAGGACATCGTCCAGGTCGGCATGATCGGTCTGATCAAGGCCATCGACCGGTTCGAGATCTCCCGGGAGGTGGAGTTCACCTCCTTCGCGGTGCCGTACATCGTCGGTGAGATCAAGCGGTTCTTCCGTGACACCTCCTGGGCCGTGCACGTGCCGCGCCGCCTGCAGGAGGCCCGCGTGCAGTTGGCCCGCGCCACCGAGGAGCTGCGCAGCCGACTGGGACGCAACCCCACCACCAAGGAACTGGCCGAGCTGATGAGCCTGCCGGAGAGCGAGGTCGCCGAGGCGCGGCTGGCGTCCAACGGCTACAACTCCGCCTCCCTCGACGCCGCCATCAACGGCAGCGAGGACGGCGAGGCCGCGCTGGCGGACTTCATCGGCACCGACGACGCCGCCCTCGAACTGGTCGAGGACTTCCACGCCCTGGCCCCGATGATCGCCGAGCTGGACGAGCGCGACCGGCAGATCATCCACTGGCGGTTCGTGGAGGAACTCACCCAGAAGGAGATCGGTGAGCGTCTCGGGGTCTCCCAGATGCACGTCTCCCGGCTGCTGTCGCGGCTGCTGAGCCGTCTGCGCACGGGCCTGCTCAGCACCGTCTGACCGGCCGGCGCCCGGAACGTACGGGCCGCGGTGTCCTCGCAGGGCAGGACACGGCGGCCCGTTCCGCATGCCCGGACCGCTCTGTGTGCCGTGGCCCGTTCCGGGTCAGGGACGGTTCGCGGCGAGGGCCTCCTCGACCGTCGCGTGCAGCGGCAGCACCGAGGTGAGCTGGGTGAGTTCGAGTATCCGCCTGACCTCCAACTGGACGCCGGTCAACGCGAACCGGTGTCCCGCGGCCGAGCGGCGGCGCTGGATCTCGACGAACGCCCCCAGCGCGCTGGAGTCGCAGAAGTCCACCCGGGCCAGGTCCAGGATCAGCAGGGGGACGCCCTGCGTCTCCGGGGTGGACAGATGTCCCAGCAACTGGGGCGCGGTGTGGTAGTCGATGGCACCGTCCACGGTGACGATCGCGTGGTGCGGGCCGCGGTGCGAGGCGAGGGAGAGGGTGGGCCCGGCGGGGAGGAGGCCGCCGGGCCCGGCCAGGGGTGGGCCGGCGGCGGGCCGGGGGCCGTCGGGAGCGGGCGGGGTGGTCATCGGGGCAGCTCTCCTGAAGTCTGCTGAAGACGGGGCGGACGGGTCCGTCGGAGCGGGTCGGGGAAGGGGCCGGGGAGCGCGGTCACGACGCCTTCACCTCCGCCCACACCACTTTCCCGCCGTCGATCGGGCGGGTGCCCCAGCGGGTCGCGATGGCGTCGACCAGGAATATGCCCCGGTGTCCGAACTCGCCGGGCTGGGACACGATCAGCCGGGGTTCCTCGGTGCTGCTGTCGGTGACTTCCAGGACGACGCGTTCCCCCGACCGCCTCAGCTCCACCCGCAGCGGTGTCCGGGCGTGCCGTACCGCGTTGGCGACCATCTCGTCCGCGATCAGCATCATGTCGTTCACCAGGTGCCGCAGGCCCCACTCGCGCATGGTCCGGGAGACCAGGTCGCGGGCGTCGGGGACCGCGCCGGAGACGGGGGCGTACTCCCGCGCCACCGCCGCCTGCTGGGCCGCGTCCTCGGGCCGGTGCAGGTAGAGCATGGCGATGTCGTCGTCGTGCTCGCCGTCGGCCAGGGCGTTCAGCCAGGAGTCGCAGTCGGCCTCGATCTCGCCCACCGGCCCGGCCACCAGCTCCCGCAGCAGCCGCAGTCCCTCGTCGATGGGGCGCCCGCGGCGTTCGACCAGGCCGTCGGTGTAGAGCAGCAGCCGCGATCCGGGCGGCAGGGCGACATCCTGCTCCTGGTAAGGGCGCCGGCCCACGCCCAACGGCGGCCCGACCCTCTCGTCGAGGAACCGGGCGCTGCCGCCCGGGTCGCGCCGGACCGGCGGCAGGTGCCCGGCGACGGCCAGCCGCAGCCGGTCCCGGCGGGTGTCGAGCACCGCGTAGACGCAGGTGGCGATGGAACCGGGAGCGATGTCGTCCAGCAGGACGCTCAGTTGTTCCAGCACCTCGGCGGGGGCGAGACCGAGCTGCGCGTAGGCACGGCAGGCCGTGCGAATCTGGCCCATGACCGCCGCCGCCCGGACGCCCTTGCCCATCGCGTCGCCGACGACCAGTGCCAGCGCGCCGTCCGCCAGGGGTATCAGGTCGACCCAGTCACCGCCGGCGCCGCGGTCCCGTGCGGCGGGCAGGTACCGGGACGTGCTGGCGATGCCGTCGACGCGGGGAAGCCGCGGCAGCAGGTGGCGCTGCAGTTCCATGGCCGCCTCCCGTTCCTGGCGGTAGGTCTGCGCGTTCTGCAGTGCCACGGCGGTCTGCGCGGCGACCCCGGTGATCAGGCGTTCGTGCCGCTCGGTGAAGACCCCCGGGTCCGGATGGCCGAAGAAGAACCCGCCGAGCACCGTCCCCCGGGCCATCACCGGTACGGCCAGATAGCTGCGCACCGGCAGGTGCCCCTCCGGCATCCCGTGGTGGGGCGCGTTGTGGCCGTAGCGCGGGTCCGCGGTGATGTCCTCGGACCTGACCACGCCCAGGCCCCGGAAGGTGGGCTCGAAGACCTGGGTGTTGCGCGGCATGGGGAACTTGTCGAAGGCGGACCGGTCCACGCCGGAGATCACATAGAGCAGGTACGACTCCCCGGTCTCGCCGAGCACGTTGTAGAAGAACGCGCCGAACGCCGCCCCGGCCAGGCGGGTGGCGGCGTCGACCGCGTGCTGGACCAGCGCGTCGAGGTCCAGTTCGGCCGCCAGTCCGCTGCCGACCTCCTGGAGCAGTTCGACGATCGCGGCCTCCTCGCTCAGTTCCCGCTCCCGCTGCTGCAGCTCCCGCTGGGACCGGCGCAGCTCCGTGGCGGCGGAGCGCAGCTCGGTCACCACCGTCTGCAGTTCCGCGGCCCGTTCTCCCGTCAGGTGCTCCAGGTCCGCCAGGAGGGCGCGCACGGCGTCCGCCCGCACGGCCGGGGCCGCCGGGTGGCCGGACAGCAGCGCCAGGCGCGTGCTGCCGGCGATGGTGCGGAACAGCGCCGCGGTCCCGTCGGGCAGCGGGACCCGGCACAGCAGCACCACCGCGTAGCGCCGGCCCGGTGACAGGGTTCCCCCGTAGGCCAGTGCGCGGCGGACGTCCCGTTCGGGGAGGGCATCCTCCAGTTCGTCCGGCTGGAGGTCGGACACCCGCACGGCCGGGCCGGTTCCGTCGGGCGGCGCGCTGCCGTCCGTGTCCTGGGCGTCCTGGGCGGTGACCGCGAGGCGTTCGAGCAGCCGGTGCAGGGCGGGTGTCTCGTGGGCGGTGCCGGATGCCAGTGCGGGTGGGTCCAGCGCGTCGGACCCGGCCGGGCCGCCGGGCCGGGCCGGGTGCGGGCCGCGGTATCCCTCCAGGGCGTAACGCGGGCCGTTCCCGGTGGGGTCTCCCGAGGCGTCGGGCGCGTCGATGACGAAGACGCCCACCGCGCCGCAGGCGGGGCCGTCGTGTCCGTCGCGCAGGCTGTCGTAGAGGAAGTCGGCGATCCGTTGCGCCGCCGTGGCCGGTGAGTCGGTGGTCCTGACGGCTTCCCGCAGGCGGGCCCCGCACCGGGCGGTCTCACTGAGACCGAAGGCTGAGAGGTCGAATCGAACTTCCTGCACTCTGCGTCGCACCTCGGTGATGAAGGAGGGAGAACCACGGGCGAACAGCAGCACCATGGCCCTCACAGAGTAGACCCGGACCCGCCCCAGCGGCCGCGAGCCGGTCCGGCCGGTCCGAGGCGTACGTGCCGGCCCCGGGGCCGGGCGGGGACCGGCGGTGGGCGGAAGGAAAAAATGGTCTTCGGGTGGGGGGCGGGGCAGCGGGCAGACGAAAACCGTGCAGAGGAGGACATGGGTGACGACCGAGGCGGACGGGGGTGCCGGCATGCGTGACGTGGATCGTGACGTCGGCGGGCGGCGGATGCTGGCCGGGCTGTTGGCCGACAGCCATCTCATGCCGTTGGAGCTGCTGCCGGCGAGGACGACCGAGCACGCGCGGGCCGCGGGTTTCTCCCAGGTGCTGATCTACCTGGGAGACCTGCAGCGCAGGGCGCTGCGGCTGCTGACCGGCGAGGGCCTGGACGCCGGGCAGGGGCCGTGCGCGCACGAACTGTCGATGGAGGGGACGCTCGCCGGGCGGGCGTACCAGTTGGGGCATGTCGTGCGGGACGGCCCGGTGGAGCCGGCGGACGGCGGACGGACGGCGTGGCAGTGGTGGGTGCCGCTGCTGAACGGTGCCGAGCGCCTGGGTGTGCTGGGGGTCACCACCGCGCTGGACGACGAGCGGGCCGCGGCGGACATGAGCCGTCTGGCCTCGCTGGTGGCGCTGATCGTGCACAGCAAGCGCAGCAGCAGTGACGCCTTCGCCCGCCTGACCCGCAGCAAGCCGATGAACATCGCCGCCGAGATGCAGTGGCACCTGATGCAGCCGCACGCGTACGCGGACGGGCGCGTGGTGATCTCCGCCTCGATGGAACCGGCCTACCAGACCAGCGGGGACGCCTTCGACTACTCGACCTCCGGTGACGTGGTGCACCTGGCGATCTTCGACGCCATGGGGCATGACATGGCGGCCGGGCTGAGCGCCAACCTGGCGATGGCCACCTGCCGCAACTCACGCCGCCAGGGCGCCGGTCTGGTGGAGATCACCGAACGGATCGAGGAGGCGCTCATCGACCAGTACCGCTACCAGCGCTATGTCACGGGCGTGCAGGCGGATCTGGACACCTCCACCGGAGTGCTGTCCTGGGTCAACCGCGGCCACCACCCGCCGATTCTGATCCGCGGCAACCGCGGGCACACCGTGCTGTCCTGCCGGCCCGCCCATCCCATGGGCACCGGCCTGGGGCTGAAGGTGACCGTGTGCCAGGAGCAACTGGAGCCCGGGGACCGGATCGTGCTGTACACCGACGGGATCACCGAGGCCCGTACGGCCGGTGGCACCGAGTTCGGCCTGGAGCGGTTCACGGACTTCATCCTGCGCCACCACGCGGACGGCCTGCCCGTTCCGGAGACACTACGGCGGCTGACCCGCGCGGTCCTGGACCACCACGACGGACACCTCTACGACGACGCCACCATTCTGGTGTGCGAGTGGCTCGGCCCCACCCCGGAGTCCACGGCCCGGGCGGCGGAACTCGCCGGTGTGCGCACTCCCCGGCCGGCCGGCCGGACCAGCCCTGTGCCCCATGAGCCGTGACACGGACGGCAGTCGGTGCCGGTGTCACGGGCCACACCCACGGGCCGGAAAAACACTTGGCACAACCAGAGGTTTGTCCGGGCGCGTTCGGTGCAGACGATGAACTGACAGATTCTTTATACGAAACGGAGAGGCACCATGGGCGTCATCGCTTGGATCATCATCGGCCTGCTCGCCGGCGCGATCGCCAAGGCCCTGATGCCGGGCAAGGACCCGGGCGGCATCATCATCACCATGCTCATCGGCATCGCCGGTGGTCTGCTCGGCGGCTGGCTCGGCAAGGTCATCTTCGGCGTGGACTCCATCGACGGGTTCTTCGACCTCTCCACCTGGATCGCCGCGATCGTCGGTTCCGTCATCCTGCTCTTCCTCTACCGCCTGGTCACCGGCAACCGCCACTCGCACCGTCACGCGTGACCCGCTGACGGCACGACTCCCCCGTATCCGCTGACGGCTCCCTCCCTGTACGCAGGACGGGAGCCTTCAGCGTGTACGGGGGTGTTCGTGTGCGTCACCCGGTGACCGCAACGGGCGGCCCGCCGCCCAGGGGTACGCCTGCAACCGGCGCGGCCGGGCACACGGTATCCCTGGACGGGCCGGGCACACGGTGTCCCCGGGCCGGGGGACGAGGGAGACGCAGACGATGGGGACGGTCACACACGTTCCGCAGACCCGGGACATGATCGGGGAGGAGCTCTCCGGCGACGAGGCCCTCACCGCACTGCGCCGCTACGGACGGGCGCAGTTGCTCGCCGACGCGTTCGCGCGGTTCCGGTACGCCGACGGCTTCACCAACGCGCGCGGCCTCGGCTTCCAGATCGTGCTCGGCATGGTGCCCTTCACCATCGCCCTGGTGGGGGTCGCCACCGCCGCGCACACCGAGAGCGTCGGCAGGATCATCGAGCTGACCGCCGGACGGATCGTGCCCGGCGCCAGTGCGGAGGTGGTCGAGGAGGTGCTGGCCGGGACCCGGCGCAGTGCCCACTCCGATGTGTGGAGCACGGTCGCGCTCTGGCTCGGCCTCGCCTTCTCGGTGCTCAACCTGGCCTCCGCCATGGGCCAGGTGGAGCGCGGTGCCAACCGCATCTACGGCATCGAACGCGACCGGCCCTTCCCGGCGAAGTACGGCAGGGCCCTGCTGCTCGCCTTCGCCGCGGGTGTCCCCATGGTGCTGGGGTTCCTCGTCCTGGTGGCGGGCGAGGCGGTGGGCCGGTCGACGGCCGAGGCGTTCGGCTGGTCGCGGATGCCGGTCTGGTGGTCGGCCCTGCGGTTCCCGCTCGGCGCGGTGCTCGCCTGGATCGCCTCCGCGGTCATCTTCCGCTGGTCACCGCGGCGCGACCAGCCGGGGTACACCTGGCTGGCGTTCGGTTCGGCCGTGCACCTGGTGCTGTGGGTCGGCGCCACCTGGCTGCTGACCCTGTACGTCGCCAAGAGCGGTTCCTTCGGCGCGGTGTACGGCCCGCTCACGGCGTTCGTGGCTCTGCTGCTGTGGGCCAACCTCACCGGGGTCGCGCTGTTCCTGGGCATCGCGTTCGCCGCCCAACTGGAGGCGGCGCGGGCCGGTCTGAGCGACCCCGTCCACCCCGACCCCGGCTCGGGCCCCTGACACCCCAGGACCGGGCCGAGGGTGACGGGCCTACCGGGGGGCGGCGGTGCGCGGGCCCGGCACGGTGTCCGCGCCGCTGTCCAGGTCGGTGTCCGCGCCGGTGGGTGTCAGGTCGACCGGGGCGGGTCGCGGGCAGGCGGTGACCGGCAGGGTGCGGCCCTGGTCGGCCGAGTCCAGCAGGCCGAGCATCACCTCCAGTACGTGCGCGGCCAGTTCCGCGGAGGCGCGGTGCGGTGTTCCGGCGGCGAGGGCGTCCGCCAGATCGGCCAGTCCCGTCCCGCGTCCGGCATCCCGGTACCCGGCGGACACCGGCAGGGGTTGCCACTCCCGCTGGTCGGCGGCGTACCGCTCGACCTGCCCGTCGAAGTGGTTGGGGTCGGGGACGGACAGCGAGCCCTCGGTGCCGTACACCTCGATCCGGGGCAGCCGGGAGGCGTGCACGTCGAAGCTCATCACCAGGGTGGACAGGGCGCCGCCCGCGTGCCGCAGGATGCCGGTGACATGGGTGTCGACCTGGACGGGGAAGCGCTGCCCGGCGCGCGGGCCGCTGCCTATCTCCCGCTCGGCGCGCGGCGCGGAGCCGGCCCCGGTGACCGCGGTGACCGGGCCCAGCAGGTGGACCAGCGCGGACAGGTAGTACGGGCCCATGTCGAGCAGCGGCCCGCCGCCCGGCCGGTAGTAGAACTCCGGGTCGGGGTGCCAGCTCTCGTGTCCGGGGACGGTCATGAACGCCGTCGCCGCCACGGGAGTGCCGATCAGTCCGTCGTCGACGGCCCGGCGGGCGGTCTGGACGCCGGTGCCGAGCACGGTGTCCGGCGCGCAGCCGACGCGGACCCCGGCCGCGCGCGCCGCGGCGAGCACGGCGGACGCCTCCGCACGGTCGGCGGCCAGCGGTTTCTCGCCGTAGACGTGCTTGCCCGCGGCGATCGCGGCCAGCGCGACCTCGGCGTGCGCGGCCGGCACGGTCAGGTTGAGCACGGCGTCCACGTCGTCGTGCGCGAGGAGTCCGGGCAGGTCCTCGGCCACTACGGCGCCGGTGCCCGCCGCCGCCCGCGCGGCGCGCGCCGGGTCGAGGTCGGTCACCGCGGTCAGCCGCAGGTTCGGTGTCCGGGCCAGGGTGGCGAGGTACTGGCCGCTGATGTTGCCGGCGCCCACCATGCCGATGCGCAGCGTGCTCACCGGCTCGCCCACAGCAGTCCCCGCTCGGTGAGCGCGCGCACCTCGGGGACGTCGAAGTCGTCCGCCTTGTGGCCGATGGTCGACACGAAGACGCGTCCGGTGCCGTGCCGGCGGGTCCACACCGCGGGCATGACGACGGGGGTGTCGTGGTCCGCGTCCTCGGTGAAGGTGGTGGTGGCGAGGACGTCGATGGACGGGTCGGTGGCGACCCAGTACTGCTCGGTGTGCACCCGGAAGTCGCCGATGCCGCTCAGCACCGGGTGGCCGGACCGCTCGGGCACCGGGTTCACCACGTGGTCGACGAAGCCGGGCGGGTGCATGAGGAACTGGCCGCCGGTCAGCAGGAAGTAGTCCAGGTCGCCGCGGAACGCGTCGACGATGCCGCCGTGCCAGCCGGCGAAGCCGGTGCCGGCCCGTACGGCCGCCGACAGGTTCCGGCTCTGCTCGGCGGTGATCTCCCCCATGCTCCAGCACTGCACCACCAGGTCGGTGGCGGCCAGCCGTTCGGCGTCCTCGTAGACCGCGAGGTCGTCCGCGGTCTCCACCGCGTAACCCCGGTCCTTGAGGAACGGCAGGAAGAGGTCGGTGATGGTGACGGGGTCGTGGCCCTCCCAGCCGCCACGGACCACCAGCGCACGGCGGTTCGGTATACCGGTCACGGGCGTCGCACGCTCCCATCGCTGCCGGGTCCAGGGCTTCGCCTGACCCATCGTTCAACCGTCAGACGAAGTGCTGGCGACGCTAACCAGCCCCCGGGACAGCGTCAAGACCGCGAGCGCCGATGACGGTTCGCGGCCGCCTCGCCCGACGGGTGCCCGATCGCGGTCCGCGCCTGGAAGACTGATCGCCGTGGGCATACGTTCCTCCCGTGATGTGCGCCGGGCCAGCCGGTTCGAGGTGCTGCACCAGATCTACGCGCTCGGCTCCGCCAGCCGGTCCTCCCTCGCCTCGGCCTCCGGTCTGAGCACCCCGACCGTGGCCACGGTCGTCAGCGAACTCCTGGACTGGGGAGTGATCGGCGAGGTCTGCACCGAGGACTCCGGCGGCGGACGCCCCCGCGCCCGGCTCGCCGTGAACCCCGCCCGCGGCTTCGTGGTCGGCGTCGACGTGTCCGAGACGTACGTCCAGACCGACGTGTTCGACCTGGCCCTGCAGCCGCGTGCCTCCGACCGGCAGGCCCTGGACACCGGGCACAACCACCCCGGCGACGTCATCGACCGCATCGAACGGGGGGTCGGCGCCGTGCTCGGCACGGCCGGCGTCCCGCGCGCCGACGTGGTCGGCATCGGCGTCAGCGTGCCCGGCCGGATCGACCGGGCCGGCGGGGTGTCGGTGTTCGCGCCCAACTTCGCCTGGCGGCAGGTGCCCTTCATCGAGCTGCTGTCCCCGCGCCTGCCGCTGCCGCTCTACCTGGACAACCCGCTGAAGGCGAGCACCATGGCCGAGCTGTGGTTCGGCGCCGGCCGCGACGCCCGCGACCTCGCGGTCGTCACCCTCGGCACCGGCGTGGGGGCCGGGTTCGCGGTCGGCGGCACCCTGGTGCGCGGCACCGGCAACGCCGCCGGCGAGTGGGGCCACTCCACCGTCGTCATCGACGGCCGGCCGTGCCGGTGCGGCAACCGCGGCTGCCTGGAGGCGTACGTCGGGGCGCCCGGCATCATGCGGCAACTGCGCGAGCGGGTGCCCGGCAGTCCCCTGCTGCGGCCGGACAGCCAGACGGCCACCATCACCGCCCTGGCCGAAGCGCTGGCGGCCGGGGACCCGGTCGCGGAGGCGGTGCTGCGGCAGACCGCCCGCTACCTCGGCGTCGGGATCGGCACGCTTGTCAACATGCTCGACCCGGCCGTCGTCGTACTGGGCGGCTGGGTGACCGCCCTGCTCGGCCGCTGGCTGGTCCCCGCGGCGACCGCGCTGGCCGCCCGGCACACCTTCGCCCCCGCCTTCCACAGCGTCCGCTTCGAGACGTCCGCCCTCACCGGCAACCCGATCAGTCTCGGCGCCGGCATCTTCGCCCTGGAGGGCTTCCTGGCCGGCCTCGGCGTCTCCACCTCCCGCGACCCCGCCCGCCACACGGCGGCGATCGCCACCACCACGCCGCCCGCGGTCTGATCGGCCCGGCTCGGCGGTGTCCCACAGGGGCGGGGGCTCGCGGCCGTGTAGTGCGCGCCGTGCGAGCGGGGCGGCGCGGGGAACGCGCGGCGTGCGCGGCGCGGACGCGGGCGGCACGGATGCGTGCCGCGCGGGAGCGTACGGTGTGGGCGTGCGCGGCGCGGACGAGGGTGGCGCGGACGCGTTCCGCAGGCGCGGGCGAGGGTGGCGCGGGCCTGGGTGGCGCGGACCAGAGCGACGCCGACGCACCCCACGCCGACCAGGCACGGACCCCCTGGCAGGGGCGAGCCGCTCGACGACCGGGGCGGGCGGCCGCCGTCACCGGCCGCACCGGTAAGGTCACGGCGAGTCGGCACGCGCGTGTGGCTGCCTCCCTACGGGCAGTGGGCACCCGGGACAGGACGCAGAATGAGGGCAGACGGTGACCGGCCGGCGTACGAGGAGGCGAAGCGGATGACCGTACCGGATTCCGCGGGCACTGTGTCCGGGCCCCCGTCCGGGGGGACGGACCCGAAGCTCGTCGCGGTCCTGGGCGCCCTGGGCACGGCGGCCTACGCCGTCGACGAGCAGGGCCGCATCATCGCCGTCAACGCCCTCGCCGAACACGTGCTGGCCCGGTCCGCCACGGAACTCGTCGGCCACGACGCGCACGACCTGCTGCACCGCGACGCGCACGGCCAGCCGATGTCCAGGGCGCGGTGCGCGATGCGGCCGACCTTCCTCGCGGGCCGGCCGGCCCAGGCGGAGCGGGAGTGGTTCGCCCGCGGGGACGGCAGCACACTGCCCGTCTCCTGGATGACCACTCCCCTGGACCCGCGGGGCCTCGTCGACCACGAGCGGGTGACCCTGGTGCTGTTCCACAGCCCCGAGATCGTCGAACCGCCGAGCGGGTCGGCGGAGCGGGTGGCGCGGCCGCTGTCGGAGCTGGAGCGGCTGGCGCTGCTGGCCGAGACGACCACGCGGCTGACCTCCACCCTGGACGCCGACGAGACGGTGCACCGGCTCGTGTCGCTGGTGGTGCCACGGCTGGCGGACTGGGTGATCGTCGACCTGATCAGGGAACGCGACGAGGTGTGGCGGGCCGTCGTGGCCCACGCCGAGAACGGTGCCGTCACGTACCACGAGGAACTCCAGGGCCCGATGCCGCCGGTCCCGCAGCACTCCACGATGCCCCTGTCCCGGGCGCTGCGCGGGGTCGCCTCCACCCTGGCCGGCCCGGGGACGTACCAGCAGCCGCCGGATTCCGGGATCACGGCCGAACAGCGCCGTCTGTTCAAGGCGACCGGCATGCACTCCGCGGCCATCGTGCCGCTGCGCAGCGCCCGCGAGGTGCTGGGCGCGGTGACCCTGGGCCGCTCCGAGACACCGCAGCCCTTCACCCCGGCCGACCTCGCCCTGCTGGAGGACATCGCCCGCCGCGCCGGTCTCGCCCTGGACAACGCCCGCCTCTACCAGCGCCAGCGCAAGGTCGCCGAGACCATGCAGCGCCATCTGCTGCCGCAACTGCCGCAGGTGCCCGGCCTGGAGATGGCCGCCCGCTATCTGCCCGCGCCGGACGCCTCCCAGGTGGGCGGGGACTGGTACGACGCCTTTCCGCTCTCCGACGGTGCCACCGCCCTCGCGGTCGGGGACGTCGTCGGGCACGACCTGGACGCCGCGGCCGGGATGGCGCAACTGCGCAACATCGTCCGCGCCTACGCCTGGATCCAGCAGGAGCCTGCCAGCCGCATCGTCGAACGGCTCGACCAGGCGGTCATGCACATCGCCGACGTCCCCATGGCCACCATGATCTTCGGCCGGGTCGACAAGACGGACGACGGCCAGTGGTTCCTGTCCTGGACCAACGCCGGTCATCCGCCGCCGCTGCTGGTCACCCACGACGGCCTGGCCCACTACCTGACGGACGGGCACGGCATCCTGCTGGGCACCGGCACCCACCAGCCACGGCCCGACGCGACCGCCGCGCTCCCGCCGGGGTCCACCCTGCTGCTCTACACCGACGGCCTGATCGAGGCCCCGGGCCACTCCCTCGACGAGGGCCTGTACCGGCTGCGCCGGCACGCCGCGGCCCTCGTCCACCGTCCCCTGCCGGCCTTCACCGACCAGCTCCTGCACCGGGTCCGGCCCGCGGGCAACGACGACGACGTGGTCCTGTTCACCCTGCGGGCCCCCGCCACGACCTAGGCAGGGGCCCGCGTCGAGGGGCGGCTAGGCGGCCAGCGTCTCCTCCTCCTGGACGCCGCTCGGCCGGTTCGCGCGGTACCGCTCCAGCAGCGCGTCGGCAGCGAGCAGGGCCTGCTCGGCGGTGCGGGCTCCGGTGAGCACGCACAGGGTGTACGTCGCGTCCTCCAGGGCCCGGCTGGTGCGGCCGGTGGGGCACACGTCGTGCTCGATCCGCGCCTGAGCGAATCGGGCCAGTACGGCACGCAGTTCCTTCTCCGCCGGAATGATCACGGTGACCCCTCTCCTCCACTTCCCTCCGCAGGCGGCCGACCGCGCCGTGCGGAACCGGCACCACGGCTCACCACCGGGCACGTCGATCAGCGCTCGAATGCCCCGTGCGGGGGAATCCATGCCCCCGGAGTCCGGGACCCGCCGTCCCTAACCGCCGGGGCCGGGGGCGGCGGCCGGCGTACGCCGAAACAGTTCGGCGGTCCTATCCCTGGCCGCGGTGGACGCACCGGTGTACGTTCTCGGACCGACGGATTTCGTGGGAGCGCTCCCACCCCGGTCCTCCGCCCCTGGCTCTCCACCCCGGGACGGGACCGCTCCCCCGGCCCTTCTCCTCACCGGAGGTATCCCATGCGCGCCCTTCTCCGGCGCTTACCGCGCCGCCCACGCCGCTCCTGGACGGTCGCGGCGCTGCTCGCGGCCGTCGCCCTGCTCGCGTCCGGCCTGACCGCCCTGACGGCCAGCGGCGCGGAGTCCGGCTGCCGGGTCGACTACACCGTGAACCAGTGGACGGGCGGCTACACCGCGCAGCTCAAGATCACCAACCTCGGCCCGGCCCTCACCGGCTGGCGTCTGACCTGGACGCACGCCGGTGACCAGCAGGTGACCTCGGCGTGGAACGCCACCGTCACCCAGACCGGCAGCTCCGTCGTCGCCGTGAACACCAACTGGAACGGCGCGCTGGCCACGGGCGGCACCGCCGACTTCGGCCTCCAGGGAACCTGGCGCACGTCCGCCCCCACGCCCAGCGACTTCGCCCTCAACGGCGTGCCCTGCGCCGTCAACGGCACCCCTCCCCCCACCACGCCACCGCCCACCACCCCGCCGCCGACCACGCCGCCGCCCGCCTCGGACTGCGACGGATCGGCCGTGATCTGCACGGACTTCGAGGACCAGACCGGCTCCGCGCCGTCCGGCACCTGGCGCTTCACCGCACCCGACTGCCAGGGCACGGGCACGGCCGCCGTGGACACCGCGGTCGCGCACAGCGGCAGCAGGTCGGTGCGCGTCGACGGCAAGGCGGGCTACTGCAACCACGCCTTCGTCAGCTCCATGGCGGACCTGTCCGCGGTCGGTCCGGTGATGTACGTACGGATGTGGGTGCGGCACACCACCGCGCTGCCCTCCGCGCACGTCACCTTCGTCTCGCTGCCCGACTCCTCCCAGGGCGGGCGCAGCCTGCGCGTGGGCGGCCAGAACGGCGCCCTGCAGTGGAACCGGGAGAGCGACGACGCCACGCTGCCCGCGCAGAGCCCGGCCGGGGTGGCGCTGAGCCGGCCGCTGCCGACCGGGAGCTGGCAGTGCCTGCGGTTCGCCATCGACACCACCGCTCCCGGCCTGGACACCTGGCTCGGCACCGAACAGGTCCCGGGTCTGCACGCCGACGGCGTCCCCACCCAGGACATCGACCAGCAGTGGCTCGCCCGCACCACGCCGCCCCGGCCGACCGCGCTGAAGCTGGGCTGGGAGAGCTACGGATCGGGAGACGACACCCTGTGGTTCGACGACGTGGCCGTCGACTCCTCGCCCATCGGCTGCTGACCGGGGGCCGAGCGCGTTCCCGTACCGGCTGCTGACCGGGGGCGAGCGCGTTCCCGTACCGGCTGCTGACCGGGGGCGAGCGCGTTGCCGTACCGGCTGCTGACCGCAGGACGAGCGCCCCGTGCCGGTCGCCGACCGCAGGTCGAGGCGCGTCCCCGTGCCCGGCGGGCCGTTGCCGAGGGCGGTGACGGAGGGGGCGTCATCGCCCGCACGGCGCCGGCTCGCCCCGGGCGGGCGGGCCGGGGTCCGCCGGAGCCGCCGTGGCGCGGAACGCGCTGGGGCTCATCCCCTTGTGGCGTTTGAACGCGGCGCTGAACCCGAAGGCGTCCGCGTAGCCGACGGACCGGGCGATCCGGCCGATGCTCAGGTCGGTGCCGGTCAGCAGTGCGGTGGCCTCGTCCAGGCGGCACTCGGTGAGGTAGGCGAGGGGCGGACAGCCCATCAACTGCGTGAAGCGCTTGGCGAACAGCGCCCGGGAGACACCGGACCGGGCGGCCAGCGAGGCCACCGTCCACGGCTCGGCGGGCCGGTCGTGGAAGGCCCGCAGGGCCGGGCCCAGGACCGGGTCGGCCAGGCCCCGGTACCAGACGGGCGCGTCGGCGCCCGCCCGGTCGAACCAGGTGCGCAGCGTGCACACCAGGGCCCAGTCGAGCAGCCGGTCCATCAGCGCCTGCGACCCGGGGGTGTGCGCCGCGGCGTCGGCGGCGGCCGTCTCCAGCCAGGCGCAGACCTCGGCGTCCTCCTCGACCACCAGGACGGGCGGCAGCGCCCGCAGGAGCCGCTCGTGGCGGTGGTCCGAGGCGCGGTAGGCGCCGACGATCAGCGCGGTGGCCGCCGCCGAGTCGGTGCCCCAGCGGATGCCGGTCAGTGCCTGGGCGGTGGGCTCCTTGGGCTCGGTGAAGCAGGCGATCTCGTACGCGGTGTGCGGGCCGCGCGCGGTGGCGGGCCGGTCGGCGAGGTGGAAGGGTCCGGGGCCGCGCACGATGGCGGTGTCGCCCGCGCCGACCGCGCGCTCGGTGCCGTCGGGCAGCAGCAGGGTGCCGCCGCCGCGCAGCACGCTGACCATGGTGAGCGGCACGGCGTCGGTGAAGCGGATGGTCCAGGGCACCGTCAGCACGGCGCGGGTGAGGACCGAGCCCTCGGCCCGGATGCCGCTCAGCAGCGAACTCAGCAGATCCACGGACCCACCGTAGACGTTCTCCTATGTTCTGGAGGGCTTCTCCCATGGATCATCCATGCCGCCCGGGCTGTACTGAGTTCATCAACCGATCGAACGGGCCATCCGGGAGACACCGTGCCGCAGCAGGACAGCCGTGCCAGAACCGCCCTCGTCGTCGTCGCGCACCACCGCGCCGATTCCCTCACCGCGCACACCGCCCGCCGTGCCGCCGCCCGGCTCGAAGCCGCCGGCTACCGCATCGACCTGCTCGATCTGCGCGCCGAGGGGTTCGACCCGCGCATGACGGTGGCGGACCAGCCGGACTGGGGCGACCGGGACAAGCGGTACTCGGACGAAGTGCACGCCCATATGCGGCGCGTGCTGGACGCCGATGTCGTCGTCGCCGTCTTCCCGGTGTACTGGCAGAGCGTGCCCGCCCTCCTCAAGGGCTGGATCGACCGGGTGTGGAACTACGGGTTCGCCTACGGCCGCAGCAAGCCCCGCCTGGCCGGCAAGCGCATCCTGTGGCTGGGCCTGGCCGGCGCCACCGCCGACGACCTCGTCACGGAGGGGATGCGGAAGATCCTGGAGACCAATCTGAGCGAGGGCATCGCCTACTACTGCGGTTTCGCCCACTCCGCCGTCGGCCTGCTCACCGATGCCGAGGAGCGTCCGCAGCGGGTCGACGCCGAGGGCAATCTGCGGATCGGCGACGCGGTGGCGGGCGCCGAGCGAGAGGCGCAGTACGCGGCCTTCGACCAGCTCGCGCTGGAGTACGTGGAGAAGTTCCTGGCCGAGGAGTCCGTGCCGGCCTGACCGCCGGCGCCCACCGCGGGCCGGCCGGACCGGGCCCGGCGGTCAGTCGGCCTCGCCCGGTCGCGCGGGCGAGCGGGCGATCTCCTGTGCGGCGGCCTCGACGATGGTCAGCATCGCGGCCGCCGCGGCCCCCGGATCGCGGGCCGCTATGGCGCGGACCACGGCACGGTGGCGCGGCAGCGAGGCTTCCACCGCGCCGGGGGTGCGGGTGCTGACCAGAAAGCTGTGCTCCAGGGCGATGTCGAGGGCGCGGCCCAGTGAGCCGAGGAGGCGGTTGCCGCTGGCGTCGAGCAGCGCGCGGTGGAAGGCGGTGTCGGCCTCGACGTACCCGCGGCGACCGGGTTCGGCGGCAGCGGCCTCCATGGCCGCCAGGTACTCGTCCAGGACCCGTACGTCGTCGGGGCCGGCCCGGCCGGCGGCGAGCCGGGCCGCCTCGGGCTCGACGATCCGGCGCAGTTCACCGGTGTCGCGCAGCAGGGCCGCGGCGTCCCCGGCCTGCTGCCACCGCAGCACGTCACGGTCGAGGTGGTTCCACTGCCCGGCGGGCAGCACGCGCGTGCCGGTGCGCGGGCGCACCCGCAGCATCCCCTTGGCCTCCAGCGCCTTGACCGCCTCCCGCAGCGCTCCCCTGCTGACGCCGAGTTCGGCGGCGAGGGCGTCCTCGACCGGCAGCGCCTCCCCCGGCCGCCAGGCGCCGGCCGCGATCCGCCGCCCGAGTTCGTCGACCACGCGCTGGTGCATGGTCCGGAAGTGCACCACGATCTCTGCCCGCCCCCTGGACGCCATTCATCGAATCATTTAATGATTGCGTGACAGGGTACGGCCCCCGGGTCCGTGCCCGACAGCGCCCCTCGCGGAGCGGACGACGCCAGAGCCACGGGAGTGCCGTATGACCGAAGGTCAGCAGAGGAACCGACGCAGCCAGGCATGGTTCGGCGCACGGGGCCGCGGCGGGATGGTGTACCGCTCGTGGATGCGCAACCAGGGGTTCGGGCACGAGGTGTTCGACGGGCGCCCGGTCATCGGCATCGCGACCAGCGCCTCCGAACTCGCCCCGTGCAACGCCCACTTGACCCGCGTCGCCGAGGCCGTCAAACGCGGTGTGTGGCAGGCCGGCGGCTTCCCGCTGCAGTTCCCCACCATGGCCACCGGCGAGACGTTGATGCGCCCCACCGCCATGCTGTACCGCAACCTGATGGCCATGGAGGTCGAGGAGCTGATCCGGGCCAATCCGCTGGACGGCGTGGTGCTGCTGTCCGGCTGCGACAAGACGACGCCCGCCATGCTCATGGGCGCCGCCAGCGTCGACCTGCCCGCCGTCATGGTCACCGGCGGCCCGATGCTCAACGGCAAGTACCGGGGGCAGGACGTGGGGTCCGGCACCCATGTGTGGAAGTTCGAGGAGGACCTGAAGACCGGCCGGATGACCGAGGAGGAGTGCTTCTTCGCCGAGGGCTGCATGGCCCGCTCCAACGGGCACTGCATGACCATGGGCACCGCCTCGACGATGGCCTGCCTGGCCGAGGCGCTCGGCATGCAGTTGCCGGGCTCGGCGGCCTGGCCCGCGGTGGACTCCCGGCGGATGGAGACCGCGCAGGCGGCGGGGCAGCGCATCGTCCGGATGGTGGAGGAGGACCTGCGGCCCTCGCACATCCTGACCCGGGAGGCGTTCGAGAACGCCGTCCGGGTCAACGCGGCCATCGGCGGCTCCACCAACGCCGTGATCCACCTGACCGCCATCGCCGGCCGGGTCGGCGTGGACCTGGACCTGCGGGACTTCGACGACCTGGTCCGCGCGGTGCCGACCCTGGTCAATCTGATGCCCAGCGGCAAGTACCTGATGGAGGACTTCTGCTACGCGGGCGGACTGCCCGCCGTCATGGCCGAGCTGCTCCGCGGCGGGCTGCTGCACGGCGACCCGGTCACGGTCACCGGACGCACCGTCGCCGAGAACACCGAGCACGCCGAACGCGTCGGCACCGACGTCATCACCGGCCTCGACGCCCCCTTCCAGCCCGCCGGCACCGGCATCGCCGTGCTGCGCGGCAACCTGTGCCCCGACGGTGCCGTGATCAAGCAGTCGGCCGCCTCACCGCACCTGCTCACCCACCGCGGCCCCGCGCGGGTCTTCGACTCCCCCGAGTCCTACCACGAGGTGGCCGACGACCCGGACCTCGACGTCGACGAGAACACCGTCATCGTCATCCGCAACGCCGGCCCCAAGGGCTACCCGGGCATGCCCGAGGTCTCCAACGTCCCGCTGCCCGCCAAGCTGCTGAAGGCCGGCGTCACCGACATGGTGCGGATCTGCGACGGCCGGATGAGCGGCACCGGCTACGGCACCGTGGTGCTGCACGTGGCGCCCGAGGCCGCCGTCGGCGGACCGCTCGCCCTGGTGCGCGACGGCGACCCGGTCGTCCTCGACGTCCCCCGCCGCACCCTGCGCCTGGACGTGGACGACGCCGAGCTCGCCCGGCGCCGCCAGGAGTGGAAGGCGCCCGCCGAACGGCACACCGGCGGCTACACCTGGCTCTACACGCAGCACGTGGAACAGGCCGACCGGGGCGCCGACTTCGGCTTCCTGCGCGGCAGCCGGGGCCACGAGGTCCCCCGCGACTCCCACTGAACCCGCCCCCGAGCGCCCACGCCCCCCGCCCCCAGGAGAGCACCCGACCGTGGAACCGGCAGCAGCGCGCCCCCGTCCGCTCCTCACCCCCGGCTCCGTCCTGCCCGAGGACGCCGGCCGGGCCGCCCTCGTCGCCCGGGTCCACGACCCGGAAGCGGACGGGCCGTGCGTGGCCGCGGTCCGCGGCGAGCACCTCGTCGACCTGACCGCCGTCGCCCCCACCGTCTCCGACCTCATGGAACGCGACGACGCGGCGGCCGTCGTCCGCGAGGCCGACGGCGGCCGCACCTGGCGTCTGGAGGAACTGCTCCGGGCACCGGCCGGGCGCCGCGACGTGCCGCACCTGCTCGCCCCCGTCGACCTCCAGGTCATCAAGGCCGCGGGCGTCACCTTCGCCCGGAGCCTGCTGGAACGCGTCATCGAGGAGCGCACGGGCGGCGACCCGGCGCGGGCGGCACGAGTGCGGGCCCGCGTCGGGGAGGTGATCGGCGGCGCGCTCGACGGCGTCCGCCCCGGCTCCCCGGAAGCGGAACGGGCCAGGGAACTGCTCGTCGCCGAAGGACTGTGGTCGCAGTACCTGGAGGTCGGCATCGGCCCGGACCCGGAGGTGTTCACCAAGGCACCGGTGCTGTCCGCGGTGGGCACCGGCGCCGACATCGGTGTGCTCGGCGCCTCGGTGTGGAACAACCCCGAGCCCGAGGCCGTCCTCGTGGTGGACTCGCGCGGCCGGGTGCGCGGCGCCACCCTCGGCAACGACGTCAACCTCCGCGACATCGAGGGCCGCAGCGCCCTGCTGCTCTCCCGCGCCAAGGACAACAACGCCTCCTGCGCGATCGGCCCGTTCGTCCGCCTGCTCGACGACGGCTTCGGCCTGGACGCCGTCCGTACCCTCGACATCGAGCTGCGGGTGGACGGCCCGGACGGCTATGTGCTGCGGGGCAGCAGTTCGCTGCGCGAGATCAGCCGTGACGTACTGGACCTGGTGGCCGCCACCCACGGTCCGCACCACCAGTACCCGGACGGCTTCGTGCTGTTCACCGGGACGCTGTTCGCCCCCACCGAGGACCGGCACACCCCCGGCGGCGGCTTCACCCACGAGTACGGCGATGTCGTACGGATCTCCAGTCCCCGGCTCGGCGCCCTGGTCAACACCGTCGTCCCCAGCGAGCAGGCCCCGCCGTGGACGTACGGGGTACGGGAGCTGATGCGCGGCCTGGCCCGGCGCGGGGTGCTGTGAGCCCGGCGGCCGACCGCCTCGGCGGGCGCCGGGGCGGTCGGTCCCGCGCCCGGTTCAGCTCCGGGCGGGCGGCTCCGGCACGATGGTGGCGTGCAGACGCCGGGTGTGGTCCACGTGCCGTTCGGCTCCGGTCAGCGTGACCCTGGCCGTCAGTCGGGGCGCGGCGCTGGAGGCGGCCAGTCGCAGCTCCAGCTCGCCGGGTTCGACGACGCGCCGGCCGTCGCGCCCGGTGAAGGAGGCGAGGTCGGCGGGGACGGTGACCCGCAGCCGCCGGGCCTCGCCCGGCCGCAGGTCGAGCCGGTGGTAGCCGATGAGGCGCTGCACCGGCTGCACGACGGAGGCGACCGGGTCGTGCAGATAGAGCTGGACGACCTCGGTCCCGGCCCGCGCGCCGGTGTTGCGGACGGTGAAGGCGAGGGTGAACTCGCCGTCCGTCGGGGCCCGCTCGGCGTCCACGGTCAGGTCCGTCCAGTCGAACCGCGTGTAGGACAGGCCGTGCCCGAAGGCGAACGCCGGGGTCGGGTCGACGCTGGACACCTCACCGGCGTGCGCGAGCCGCGGCCCGAGATAGGTGGCCGGCTGGGAGCCCGGCTCGCGCGGCACGCTGACCGGGAGGCGCCCGGAGGGCTCGGTACGGCCGCTGAGCACCCCGGCGATCGCGTGCGTGCCCTCCTCGCCGGGGAAGAAGGACTGCACGATCGCGGCGGACTCCGCCACGGCCCGGCCCAGCGCGTACGGGCGTCCCGCGATCAGCACGGTGATCACGGGTGTGTCCAGGTCCAGCAGGGTGTCGAGGAGCCGCTGCTGCGCGCCGGGCAGCGCCAGCGTGCCCACGTCGCAGCCCTCGCCGCTGGTGCCCCGCCCGAACAGGCCGGCCCGGTCGCCGAGCACCACCACGGCGACATCGGCCTCGCGGGCCACCCGGGCGGCCTCGGCGAGCCCGGAGAGGTCCCCGTCGTCGACGCCGGTGCCGCGCGCGACGGTGATCTCGGCGTCGGGGAACTCGGCGGCGAGCGTCTCGCGCAGCGTGGGCAGTTCGATGCCGACCGCGGTGCCGGGGTGGCGGACGCCGATGTGCTGGGGGAAGGAGTAGCAGCCCAGGACGGCGGTGGGTTCGTCGGCGTTGGGTCCGACCAGGGCGATGCGGCGGGGCCCGGCCAGCGGCAGGGTGCCGTCGTTGCTCAGCAGCACCACCGCCTTCTCGGCGACCGTGCGGGCCAGCGCGCGGTTCTCCGGGCCGTCCAGGTCGATCCGGCCGCGCAGGGCGTCGGGGTCGTCCAGGTCCGCCCCGGCCAGGCCGGCCGGCAGCGGGTCCCAGTCGGCGTCGAGCAGCCCGAGCGCCGCCTTCTGGGTGAGGACCCGGCGCACGGCGCGGTCGACCAGCGCCTCCGGTATCCGGCCGTCGGCCACGGCCTCGGCCAGCGGCGCCCCGTAGGTCTTGACGTTGGGCAGTTCGACGTCGATGCCCGCCCGCAGCGCCGCGCCGGCCGCGCCGGCCCAGTCGGCCGCGACGCCGTGCAGGGTCTTCAGGAAGGCGATGGCGAAGTAGTCGGCGACCACCGTGCCGTCGAAGCCCCAGGTGTCGCGCAGCAGCCCGGTGAGGAGTTCCTCGTCGGCCGCCGAGGGCACGCCGTCGGTGTCGGTGTAGGCGTTCATCACCGACCGGGCGGCGCCTTCGCGGATCGCCATCTCGAACGGGGGCAGCAGCACGTCGGCGCGCTCCCGGGGGCCCACCGAGGCGGGCGCGAGGTTGCGGCCGGCCCGGGAGGCCGAGTAGCCGGCGAAGTGCTTGAGGGTGGCGACGATCCCGGCGGACTCCAGGCCCTGGACGTACGCCGTCCCGATGGTGCCGACGAGGTACGGGTCCTCGCCGATGGTCTCCTCGACCCGGCCCCAGCGGGCGTCGCGCACCACGTCCAGGACGGGCGCGAGTCCCTGGTGGAGGCCGACCGCGCGCATGTCGCGTCCGATGGCGGCGGCCATGCGCCGCACCGTGTCCGGGTCGAAGGTGGCGCCCCAGGACAGCGGCACGGGGTAGGCGGTGGCGGTCCAGGCGGCGAAGCCGGACAGGCACTCGTCGTGCGCGAGGGCGGGGATGCCGAACCGGTTGGTGGCGGCGATCCGGGCCTGGGTGCGGGCCAGGGACAGCGCCCCCAGCGCGGGGTCGACCGGCACCGTGCCGAACGGCCGGGTCAGTTGGCCCAGTCCGGTGGGCAGCAGGGCGTCGAGGTCGACGGCCTCCTCCATGTCGTGCTGGTGGGGGGCCACCTCGCCGCCCTGGTCGGAGGCGCCCACCCAGACCCCGTACAACTGGGCGGTCTTCTCCTGGAGGGTCATCGCGCCGATCAGGGCGTCGATCCGGTCGGCGACCGGCCGGGCGGGGTCGTTCCACAGGGGCGTCTCGGGGGTGCTCTCTACAGCCACTTCGGCGTTCACTTTCCTCCCACGCCCGTCAGGCCCTTGCCGGGGCGTGCCGGGCGAACAGGTAGACGAGCGGGGATCACGGCGGTCAACGGCTGAATCCGGCGGTCAGACCGCTGAGCAACTGGCGGCGGCCGAACGCGTACAGCACCAGGACGGGCAGGGTGGTGAGGACGACGGCGGCGAGCACGGCGGGGACGTTGACCCCGTACTGGCCCTGGAAGGTCCACAGCGCCAGCGGCAGGGTGCGCCGGTCGGGGCTCTGGGTGAGGACCAGCGGCAGCAGGAAGCCGTTCCAGATGGTCAGCGCGTTGAAGATGGTCACGGTGAGGATGGCCGGGCGGGTGAGCGGTGCCGCCAGCTTCCACAGGGTCGTCCACTCGGTGGCGCCGTCGACCCGCATGGAGTCGAACAGTTCCTTGGGCACGTCGCGGATGAAGTTGGCGAGCACCAGCACCGACAGCGGGATGGCGAAGGCGATCGACGGCAGGATCAGGGCCAGCAGGCTGTCGTACAGGTTGAGTCTGATGATGATCAGGTAGACCGGGATCACGGTCGCCTGCAGCGGGATGGCCAGGCCCATCAGGAACAGGCCGTTCACCGCGCGCAGCAGTCGCATGCGCCAGCCGCGGACGATCGCGTAGGCGGCCATGAAGGAGAACACCACCGCCGGGATCACGGCGCCGGCGGTGACCACGACGCTGTTGAGGAAGTAGCGCAGGAAGTCGGACTCGATGACCAGCCGGTAGTTGTCCAGGGTCGGGTCGGCCGAGGGCACCAGCGGGTTGCTGGCGTAGTAGCGGCTCTGGGCCTTGAGGCTGGTGATGAGGGTCCAGTACAGGGGGACGGCGACGACGACCAGCCAGAGCCATCCGGCCAGGCCGCCCACCCAGTTGCGCCGCCGGGCCGGACGGCCCGGGGTGTGCCGCCGCTCGCCGTGGCCGGTCTGCTGCGGCCGTCGCGGCTCGGTCAGTGTGGTGGTCACGTCAGGCCCCCTCGAGTTGGCTCGCACCGGCGTCCCGGCCGCCGAGCCGGCGCAGCAGCAGGGCGAGGGCCAGGCCCACCAGGACCAGGATGACGGCGATGGCGCTGGCCGGTCCCATCAGGCTGGCCTGGAACCCCCGCTTGTACATGTCCAGCGCGAGGACCCGGGTGGCGTCGCCGGGGCCGCCCTCGGTCAGGATGAAGATGAGGTCGAAGAAGGTGAGCGACCCGACCACCATCAGCGTGGACGAGGTGATGACGGTGTACTTGAGCTGGGGCAGGGTGATGCTGAAGAACTGCCGGACGCGTCCGGCCCCGTCGATCTGCGCCGCCTCGTACAGGGAGGCCGGGATCTGCTGGACGCCTCCCTGGTAGATCAGGGTGTGGAACGGGACGAACTGCCAGGAGACGACGAAGACGACGACGGCGAAGGCGAGCCCGGGGCGCCCCAGCCAGTCCTTGCTGAGCGCGTCGATCTTCAGTCCGGCGCCGAGCCCGAAGTTGGGGTCCAGCAGGGCCTTGTACGCGATGGCGATCGCCGCGGAGCTGAGCATCAGCGGCACGAAGTACACCACGCCCAGCACCGCGCGGTAGCGCTGGCGGCCGGCCAGGAACACGCCGAGCAGCACGCTCAGCGGCGTCTGCACGGCCCAGGACACGGCCATCACCAGGAACGTCACCCACAGGGCGTGCGGCAGCCCGGGGTCGGTGAGCACCGCGCGCCAACTGGTCAGCCCGGACGGGTGGATGGCGCCGATGCCGTCCCAGGTGGTGAAGCTGAGCGCGAAGACGCCGATCAGCGGGATCACGGCGAAGCCGACGAAGACCACCAGGGCGGGTGCCGCCAGCCACGGCAGGACGCTGCGCGGTTCGCGGCGCGGCGGGCGGCCGGTGAGCGCGCTCATTTTCCGATGACCGCGTTGAGGTTGGCGGCGAACTGCTTGGGCGATATGGACAGTTGGAAGAGTTTGACGATGTTGTCCAGCAGGGTCTCGGCGGCCGTCGGGCTGAGCGCCTGGTCCCAGGACTGGCCGAACACCTTGGCCTTGCTGGCGACGTCGTAGGTGAACTGGAGGAAGTCGGCGCTCTTGGAGGCGGCCAGCAGTTTCTCCGTGCCCAGCTTGATCGGGACCGACCCGTTGTCGATCCACTTCTTCACCTCCTGGTCCTGGAGGACACCGGTGGCGAAGAAGTCCTTGGCGATCTTCTTCTGTTCGGCGCTCGCCTTCGAGGAGATGGACAGGTACTGGGCGGGGTTGCCGACGGTGTCGCTCGGATCGCCCTTGCCGCCCTCGACGGGCGGGAAGTTCATGTAGCCGAGGCCGCCGCTGGAGACGAAGTCCCCGCCGTCGGCCTGCTGGATGCCGTACGACCAGGCGCCGTGCAGCATCATCGCGGCCTTGCCGGTGTACAGCAGCGCCTGGTCGGCGTTGGAGTCGGCGGTGATCGAGGAGAAGCCCTTGATGAACCCGTCGGCCTTGACCAGGTCCTGCACCTTGGCCAGGGCGGTGAGGGCGTCCGGGTGCGACCAGGCGTTCTTCTCGCCCTCGATGACGGCCTGGAACAGTTCGGGGCCGCCGATGCGGTCGAAGAGGAACTCCAGCCACATCATGTTCGTCCACCGGGACTGGCCCCCGAGGGCGAACGGCGCGATGCCCTTCGCGTTGAACCGGGGCACCAGCGCCATGATGTCGTCCCAGGACTTCGGCGGTTCCGCGCCGACCCGGTCGAACACCTTCTTGTTGTAGTAGAGGATGATCGGCTGCACGGTCTCGCACGGCATCGCGTAGATCTTGCCGTCGACGGTCGCCGCGCCGAACGAGGACGGGAACAGGCTCTTCTTGACCTCGGAGTGCTCGTCGAACCACGAGGTGAGGTCCTCGACCTGGCCGGCCTGCGCGTAGGTGCGCAGGGTGCCGCCGCCCCAGCCCCAGATGATGGTGGGCGCCTGCCCGGCACCGATGGCGGTCTTGATCTTCGTCTTGTAGGCGTCGTTCTGGAAGGTGGTGTCGTTGATCCGTCCGTCGGGGTGGGCCTTGTTGTACGCGTCCACCGCGCCGGCCCGGACACCTTCCTGCGGCTGGCCGTTCAGGTACCAGTAGGTGGCCGCGCCGCCGCTCTTGCCGGGGCCGGAGGAGCCGCAGCCCGCCAGCGCCACGGAGACCGGCACGCCGGCGGCCAGGCCGAGAAGGGTACGTCGGGAGAGCGCCATGTCTTTTCTCCGCACTCGAGAGCCACCGGCTTCTCGTGAGTCAGGGTGAAAGGTTTTCGAAAATGATTCGTTCGGGCTCTGTCCGTGCAAGTTAGGGCTCCGGCTGAATCCCCGTCAAGGCGTGTGCAGGGCCGTTATCCCCTTGTATTCTACTGCCCTTTTCAGGACGAAAACGACATTCGGGTGCGTCGGCAAACGTCGAAACATTTCGAAAAAGGGTGGCCGACAAAACGGGTGTGCTGCGACGATAGCGGCTGACACACTGTCGGAGCAGGTGATGACGGAGAGGAACCGATGCCACCGAACGCCAGGCGCACCACTTTGGCGGACATCGCCCAGGCGGCGGGGGTCTCCGTCGCGACCGTGTCCAAAGTGGTCAACGGTCGCGGTGACGTGGCCCCGCACACCCGCACCCGGGTGCAGGAGCTGCTGCACCAGCACGCCTACCTCGCGCCCGTGTTCCGCCACACCGGGGCGGTCGAGAGCCCCACCATCGAGGTCCAGTTCAAGGGCGGCCTCACGTCCTATGTGGCCGAGACCCTGGAAGGCATCGTCGACTCCGCCGCCGAGCTGGGGGCCTCGGTGGTGGTCAGCAAGGCGTCCCTCGCCCCGCACTGGGCGCGGAACCTGGCCACGGCCGGACGCCGTGCCGTCATCGCGGTCACCAGCGTCTACACCACCGCCCATCTGAACGAACTGGCCCGGTCCGGGCTGCCGTTGGTGGTACTGGACCCGCTGCACCTGCCGGACAACCGGGTGCACAGCGTCGGGGCGACCAACTTCGCGGGCGGCCTGGCCGCGACCCGGCACCTGCTCTCGCTGGGCCACCGCCGCGTCGCCTACCTCGGCGGACCGGCCATGGCCGTGTGCAACCAGGCCCGCATGCACGGCTACCGCGCCGCCCTGGAGGCCGAAGGGGCACGAGTGCCCGACGCCTATGTCCGCACTGGGGACTTCACCTACGAGAGCGGGCTGCTCGGCGCGGGCGCGCTGCTGGACCTGCGCGAGCCGCCGACGGCGGTCTTCGCGGGCAACGACGAGATCGCCGTCGGGGTCGTGGAGTCCGCGCGCGCCCGGGGCCTGCGCGTCCCCGAGGACCTGAGCGTGGTCGGCTTCGACGACACCAGCGTCGCGCGGATGGCGTCGCCGCCGCTGACCACCGTGCGCCAGCCGCTGCGGGAGATGGGCGCCACCGCGCTGCGCATCGCCCTGCGGCTGGCCGACGGCGAGAAGGCCGAGTCCCACCACCTCGAACTCGCCACCGAACTGGTGGTACGCGCCTCGACGGCACCGCCCCGCGAGGTGCCGCCGGCGCCCGGGTGACACGGGCCCCGGCGAGGAGACGCCGGGGTCCGTGTCACCCGGGCGCCGGCGAAAAGAGGCCGGGTGCTCACGGGCGGCTCGGCAGCCACCGGTCCGCCGCCCACACGGCCAGCGCGCAGGCCGCGAACCCGGCCCCGAGGAGGCTGGAGCCCGTCCAGCCATGGGCGGTGAAGAGGGCGGTGGTCGCGGCCGCGCCGAGGGCCGAGCCGAGCGAGTAGAAGACCATGTAGCCCCCGATGACGCCGCTGGGGCGGTCCGGACGCACGGTGGTCAGCAGGTGCTGGCTGCTGACGTGCACGGCCTGGACCGCGAAGTCGAGGACCACGATCCCCACGGCGAGCAGCCAGAGCGACCGCGGCAACTGCGCGATCGCCGCCCAGGACAGGAGGAGCAGGACCAGCGCGCCCCCGCTGACCGGAGCGGCCCGTCCGGCGTCCGCCCACCGGCCCGCGCGTACCGCGCCGAGCGCGCCCGCCAGCCCGGCGAGCCCGAACAGGCCGATCCGGCCTTCGCTCAGCTCCCAGGGCGGCCCGGCCAGCGGCAGGGACAGTCCGCTCCACAGGGTCCCGAACGAGGCGAACAGGAAGAACGCGGTCAGCCCCCGGGTCAGGAAGACGCGCTGCCCGAACAGTCCGCCGAGGGAGCCGACGGCCTGCCGATACCGCACCGGCGGGCCTGCGCGCTCCTCCGGCGGCAGGACGGCGAGGACCAGGGCCGCGAGGAGCAGGGACAGCACCGCGAGCACGGCGTAGACGCTCCGCCAGCCCCAGTTCTCCGCGAGCGCGCCGGTGACCACCCGAGCGCCCAGGATGCCGACCACCACGCCGGAGGTCACCACGCCGATGGCGCGTCCGCGTTCGGCGGGCGGCGAGACCGACGCGGCATAGGCCACCGTGGTCTGCACCACCACCGCGAACGCCCCGGCCGCCCCGAGTCCCGCGAACGCCGCCCACCCGGCCGTCGCCGAGGCGGTCAGCGCCGCGCCCGCCGCGGTGACCGCCAGGTGCCCGGCGATGAGCCGGCGCCGGTCCACCACGTCACCGAGCGGCACCAGCAGCAACAGCCCCGCCAGATAACCGAACTGGCCGGCCGCGACGAGCCACCCCGTCAGTCCGGCCGGCACCCCCAGACTCCGTCCCATCGGCTCCAGAACCGGCTGCGCGGCGTAGACGCCCGAGACGGCGACACCCCCCACCGCGGACAGCAGCAACCGCCGCCATACGTTCATCGCACCCCGATCCGATCGGTAGCAGATCGCAACTGTTCGGACCGTACGGCATGATGGTTTCAATCCGCAACTCATAGGGAGATGGCATGGCACGCACCACCGCGGGTGTCCCGGACCCCGACTGGACCGATCCCGGCTGCCCCGTCGCCCGCACGCTCGACCTGGTCGGCGACAAGTGGAGCCTGCTCGTCGTGCGCGACGCGATGGACGGGGCACGGTCGTTCACCGAGTTCCAGCGGCGCACCGGTATCGCGCGCAACATCCTCACCGACCGCCTCCGCAAGCTCACCGCCCATGGGCTCCTCGCGCGGCGCCCCGCGCCGTCCGGCCGCCGTCCGGAGTACGTGCTCACCGAGGCCGGCCGCGATCTGTTCCCCGTCGTTCTCACCCTGCGGCAGTGGGGGGAACGCCACGCCTTCGCCCCCGGCGAGCCCCACTCCGTCCTCGTCGACCTGCACGGCGTCCCCGTACCGGAGCTCGCGCCGGCCGGCACCGACGGCGCCCGCCTGGACGCCGGCACCACCCGCGTGTCGAAGAAGCCCGTCCGGTCGCCGAGCGGCCAAGCCAACTCGTCCTGAGGGAACGCTGATCGCCCGCGGGCTCGGGTGCCCGGGCAGGACGGGCGACTGTTCCCGGCGCGAGGGGGCACGCGGTGGACAGCGGGCGCGCGCGGTGCGCGTCCGTGTCCGGCTTCACCGTCGAGACCCCTGGAGTCCCCCGTGATGATCGTCGGCGTGATAGGCGCCTGTGTCGTCCTGGCCGTGCTCGCCTTCCTGCTCCCCCGGCTGTCCCGGCACCCGCAGAACGGTGCCCAGCGCGCGCTCGGTGCCGGTTCGCGCACCGGGTCCAAGGCCCCCGGTCCGCTGGGCCGCCTGCTGAGCAAGCCCTTCAGTTCCAGCTCGCGCGCCGTGGGCCGCAGCGGCTCCGCCGGGCGCCGGGCCCGCCGGCACATGCGGTTCTGATCGGCGGCGGGAGAGCAAGGAGAGCAGCACGTGGCCGAGGACGAGCTTCTCGACGGCCTGACGGTGAACGAGCGGCGGCCGGAGCGGCCGGTCCTGCTCAACGCCGACGGCACCCCCATCGAGACCTGGCGGGAGAACCACCCCTATGACCGCAAGGTGCGCAGGGCCGAGTACGAGCGGCAGAAGCGGGTCCTGCAGATCGAGTTGCTGAAGATGCAGCGCTGGGTGAAGGACACCGGCCAGCGGATCGTCGTGGTCTGCGAGGGCCGGGACGCGGCCGGCAAGGGCGGCACCATCCAGCGGTTCACCGAGCGGCTGAACCCGCGCGGTGCCCGCGTGGTGGCCCTGGAGAAGCCCACCGAACGGGAGGCCGGCCAGTGGTACTTCCAGCGTTATGTGTCGCATCTGCCCGCCCGGGGCGAGATCGTCTTCTTCGACCGCTCCTGGTACAACCGGGCGGGCGTGGAGCGGGTGATGGGCTTCTGCACGGAGGAGGAGTACCAGCGGTTCCTGCGGCAGGCGCCGATGTTCGAGCAGATGCTGACCGACGACGGCATCCTGCTGGTGAAGTTCTGGTTCTCCGTCTCCCGGGCCGAGCAGCGCACCCGTTTCGCCATCCGCCAGGTCGACCCGGTGCGCCGCTGGAAGCTGTCGCCGACGGACCTGGCCTCGCTGGACCGCTGGGACGAGTACACGACCGCCAAGGTCGAGATGTTCCGCGCCACGGACACCCCGTACGCCCCCTGGACGGTGGTGAAGAACAACGACAAGCGGCGCGGCCGACTGGAGGCGATGCGCAGTCTGCTGGACCGCTGCGACTACCCGGCCAAGGACCACACCGCGGTGGGCAAGCCGGACCCGCTGATCGTCGGCGCCGCCGACACCCTGCTGGAGCCCGGGGAGGAACCGGCCGTCCTCTCCCCCACGCCGCTGGCCGGTGACCACGACGGTCCGGGGATCCACCCCGGCCAGGAGAACGCACGACCCGGAGGAACCGTATGAGCACGCAGGACCGCGGCAACGGGGAGCCGGAGCCCGGCCTGCCGGTGCCCGACGCGCACCTGGAGATGCTGCTGCGGCTGGTGGAGGCCCAGCCCGGGGCCGCCGTCGCGGTGACCCTGACGACGGTGGGCGGCATCGTCAGCGGCAGCCTGGTCGCGGGCCGGGTCTGGGCCGAGCGCTGGGAGGGGGTGGTGGCGCGGGCCGTCGGCGACCAGGACGACGCCGAGCAGGTCGTGCTGCTGCCCCGCACCGTGCAGAACACCCTCGACGACGCCGGCCCGGGCGGGCTGCACGACTTCGCCCACCTGGTCGACGTCACGTTCCTGTCCGCGCCGGGGACGCCGACCTGCCCGCTGTGGCGCGGGCGGGTGAGCGACGTCTCCGGCTGGTCCCTGGGCGCCCCGGCCGCCCCGGCGTAGGAGGCCGCCGGGCGGCGGACGGGTCAGAGGAAGCGGCGGATGGGCGTCACGGCCAGCTCCGCCGCCCGCTGGAGGACCGCCCGCCGCTTCCAGCGGTCGAGGTCGATGGTGACGCTGCGGGCGACGTCCTCGTCGTAGTGGCCGTCCAGGGTGGCGGTGAAGTTCTCGTCGAGCACCGCGAGCATGACCTCCTCGTCGTGGTCCATGGAGCGGCGGTTGAAGTTGGTCGAGCCGATCAGGGACGCCACCCCGTCCACGGTGATGATCTTGGCGTGCATCATGGTCGGCTGGAACTGCCGGACCTTCACCCCCGCGTCGAGCAGGTCGGTGTAGTGGGCCTGTCCGGCGAGCCGGCAGGCGCGCTGGTCGGTGTGCGGGCCGGGCAGCAGGATCTCCACCTCGACGCCCCGGCGGGCGGTGGCGCACAGCAGGTCGATGAAGTACCGGTCGGGCGCGAAGTAGGCGGTGGCCAGCCGGAAGCGTTCCTCGGCGGAGGTCAGCATGAGGCGGATCAGCGTCTGCATGTCCTGCCAGCCGATGCTGGCCGAGCCCCGCACCACCTGGACGGTGGCGTCGCCGTGCCGGTCGTGGCCGGTGAAGCGGTCCCGGTCGTCGTACAGCTCGTCGTGGCACTCGGCCCAGTTCTGCGCGAAGGCGGCGGCTATGCCGTCCACGGCGGGGCCGCGCACCTCGACGTGGGTGTCGCGCCACTCGCCGGGGTCGCGGGCGTCGCCGCACCACTCCTCGGCGATGCCGACGCCGCCGGTGAACGCGGTGTGCTCGTCGACGATGAGGGCCTTGCGGTGGCAGCGGTGGTTCTGCTTGAACGGCGAGACCCAGGCCGGCTTGCGGAACCAGGCGACCTGCACCCCCGCCGCGTCCATCTCGTCCAGGAGGTGCCGCTCTATCTGGCGGGCGCCGAAGCCGTCCAGCAGCAGCCGTACCCGTACGCCGGCCCGGGCCCGCTCGGCGAGCGCCTCGGCGAACTGGCGGGCGATGTCGCCGCGCCAGTAGACGAAGGTCATCATGTCGATGGTGTGCCGGGCCGTCCGCACGGCACCGAGCATCGCGGGGAAGATCTCGTCGCCGTTGCGCAGCGGGGTCAGCAGGTTGCCCTCGGTGGCGGCGATGCCGATCAACCGCTCCATCCGGCGTCGCAGCCGCTGCTTGCGCTGCTCGACCTCGGTCCGCGCCACGGGGCGCGCCACGGCCTGTTCCGGCACCGGTCCTCCACTCCTTCGTCACTGTTCCGCCGCGCACGCGGCGACCCCACACCTTACGACGACCGGGGGACGGGCCGCTCCCGTCCGGTGACGGCAGCCCGTCGGGGAGTCGGCGGCGCGGTGTGTTCCGGCGATGAGCCGGTCAGTTCCCGGTGGCGGTCGGGGGCCGCAGGCGGCCGGTGGTGACGACGGTGCGGGCCACCTCGGTGAGGGGCACGCCGTGCCGGCGAGCGTGGTCGCGCAGGGCGGCGAAGGCGTCGTCGGCGCTGAGGGAATCGCGTTCGGCGAGGAAGCCCTTGGCCTGTTCGATGACGATGCGGCTGTGCAGGGCGTCGTGGAGCTGCTCGCTGATGGTGTGCGGCCGCCCGGCGGGGCGGGCGTTGAGCAGGCCGAGGGCGGTGGCGTCGGCGAACGCCTGGGCGAGCCGGAGGTCCGCGGGAGGCAGCGGGCCGTCACCGGTGCTCAGCAGGAGCAGGCTGCCGAGGGTGTCCCGGCGCAGGCGTACGGGGACGGCGGCGGCGTGGGTGTAGCCGGTGCGGCGGGCCGCCTCGGTGAAGTCCCGCCACGCGGCGGGCGCGGTGGCGAGGGGGCCGGGGGCGACGGCGGCGGCCGTGCGGCAGGCGTCGACGGCGGGTCCCTGGCGGGCGGCCGGGTCCAGCACGGCGGCCAGGGCGGGGCTCGGATCGCAGGGCACCGGGCTGTAGAGGTCGGGACCCGGGTAGGCCAGCAGGACCGCGACGTCGGTGGCGTCGAGGAGGTCGCGGCAACTGAGGGTGAGGTGCTGCAACAGGTCGATGACGTCGTAGTCGTCCACGAGGCTGTCGGCGAGGTGGACGAACGTCCGCGCGATCTTCTCTTCCCTGCTCATGGCGTTGGCTCCGGAAAAGGGTCACCGGTGTGAGCGGGGGGGCTCGTGCCGGGTGGTCAGGTGTCGGGGGGCGGTCCGTGCAGCAGGGCTCGGGCGGTGTCGGTGAGGGACCGGCCGCCGGCGAACGCGTGCGCGCGCAGCCGCAGCAGCGCCTCGTCGAGCGAGATGCCGTACCGTGCGGCGAGCATGCCGGTGGCCTGGTGGACCTCGGCCCGGTGCAGTTCGATCGCGCCCGCGGTGCCGGGTCCGTCGCGCGGGTCGTCGGTGTCCGGCCGCCAGGCCAGCAGCCGGTCGGCCAGGGAGTCGGCGATGCGCAGCGCGGCGGCGCTCTGCCCGGCGCTCAGCGGTCCCGGCGTACGGCGGTATCCGGTCAGCTCTCCCAGTTGGACCTGGCCGGAGCGGACCGGCCAGACGAACACCGCCCGTACGTCCAGCGCGGCGGCCTCGGCGGCGAACCTCCCCCACCGGCCGGCGTCGTCCGCGGCCAGGTCCGTCACCTGGAGCGGGGCGTCGGCCGTGTCGCCGACCTCCGGCCCCTGGCCCAGGGTGAACTGGAGGTCCGCCAGTCGCGCGCTGGTGTCGTCGCTGAACCACACCAGCTCCCCGCCGGGCCGCAGGGAGACGAAGAGCCCGTCGAGCCCGCACACCCGGGCGCACTGCGCCGCCCAGTGGCTCAGCCCGCGCGCGCCGACGGCCTCGCTCAGCCGTGCCAGCAGTTCGCGGACCGTCATCGGCTGTCCCATGGGACCAGTCTCCCGCACCGCACCCCGTTGGCGTGTCCGGGTCAGGCGAGTGTCGGAGTGCCATGCCGCCGGTCCGGCGGAGGTCCGGCGCGGGCGGAGGCCGGCCCGCGATGTACGGGTGCGCCACCGGAGCCGGCCGCCGTCGGACGACCGAGCGGGCGCGCTCCGCCACGTCGCCCCTGGCCCTGTCCCCGTCCTTCGACCGCCGCCGCCGGACTCCCCTGCCGCACACGCTCTTACGGTCCGTCAGCGCGGAGATCGCCCGGCCCACCGGGGCGCCCGTATCGCCGGGGTGAGCGTCCGCTCGCGGTGCCACGGCACCCTGCCCTCCCACGACCGCCGCACCGACCGGACGCCGTGCGCGGCCGTCAGTGCTGCACGGCCGGGGGCCTGCTGCGGTCGGACTCGTCCTGCACCAGCAGCGACAGCAGGGAGGCGACGGTCAGCCCGGCCTCGGCCGGGTGCCGCAGCACCTTGTCGGGCTGGATCCGGTACGTGTTGGTCCGTCCCTCACGCGTGTGCGAGAGGTAGCCGTCCTGCTCGAGGTCGGAGATGATCCGCGCCACGGCCCGCTCGGTCAGCCGGCAGTGCGCAGCGATCTCCCGTATACGCGTGTTCGGATTGTTCGCGATGGCCGCCAGGACGCGCGCGTGGCTGGTGATGAACGTCCATCCGCTGTGTGATTCGGGCACTCCAACCATGACCAGCATCTTAGAGGACCTGGCTTGCTAGAAACCATTTACAGGACATAGATTTCATGCAATGAATGACTAGTGCTCTCTCGTTGGAGAGACCGGAGAGCCGCGTGCTCTCACTCGAGAGCAGCCAGGAGAAGGAGTGGCGAAGGTGCCTTGGGACGAGGCCGCGGTGCCGGCCCCCACGATCAGCTCCGGCCGGGGAGCACCGGCCGCTCCGAGCGCCCTGCGCGCCCTGCGCCCGGCCGAGGTGCACCAGCGCGAACTGCACGGCCGGTGCGTCATCACCGCCCGCGGCAGCTTCGACACGCAGTCCATCAAGCCCCTCACCGACGCCCTGACCGCCGCGGCCGCCCACCACTCCGCCGTGATCCTGGACGCCTCCGGGGTCACCTTCGCCGACTCCTCCTTCCTCAACCTGCTGATCCTCACCCACCACACCGGCACCCTGCGGCTGGCCGCTCCCTCCCCCCAGGTCCGCCGCGTCTGCGACATCACTGGAGTCACCCCCCACCTCGACATCCACGACACCCTCGACGAGGCCCTCGCCTGACCGGCGTGCCGGGCGGTCACCGGGGTTCAGGGGAGCGGTGCTCGCTGCCCTCGCCCTGCCGCTGCGCGGGCGTCGCGGCGCCGGCCGGCCCTTCCTGTCCGTCGGGGCGCAGGCACTCGATCAGGTAGTCGCCCGTGTCGGGGGCGCGGGTCACCCCGTGGGTCTCGCTGCCGAAGCCGGGGAAGCGGCGGTCGAATGCCTCCAGGGCACCGAGGTAGCGCAGCAGCGGGCCGTCCGCCTCCCCGATGCTCTCGCCCGGCATGAGGACCGGGATGCCCGGTGGGGTCACCGTGACCATCGCCGCGGCGACGCGGCCCGGCGCGTCCGCCAGGGAGATCCGCTCCGTGCCGCCGCGGATCAGGCGCTGGTAGCAGCTCTGGGGCACCGCGACCGGTTCGGGCAGGTCCGTGAAGGCCCCTTCGAGCAGTTCGGTCAGGCGGGCGCCGCGCAGGTGGTCGTGCATCTCCTGGCACAGGCCGCGCAGACCCGCTCCCGAGTAGCGCCGCGGGTGCGCGGCGACCAGGCCGGGCAGCGTCCGGTCCAGCGGGGCGTCGGCGTCGTAGAGGTCCTTGAAGTCCATCAGGGCGTCCAGCAGCGTGCCCCACTTGCCCTTGGTGATGCCCATGGAGAACAGCACCAGCGCGGTGTAGCTGTCGGTCTTCTCCACGACGATGCCGCGCGTGGCGAGGTAGGCGGTGAGGACGCGGGCCGGGATGCCCCAGTCGTCCATCGCGCCGGCCGCGTCGAGCCCCGGGCAGGTCAGGGTGACCTTGACCGGGTCGAGCATGCAGTAGCCGTCGGTCAGGCCGGCGAAGCCGTGCCAGTCGGCGTCGGGTGCGAGGTGCCAGCAGGCCGGCTCGGTCCCCAGCAGTTCCGCCGGGGCCTCGTCGAACGCCATCCGTGACCCGTCCGCGGGGTCGGTCACCTCCGTCGGCTGCCACACCCCGAAGAACCAGGGCGGCCGGTCCCCGGCGGTCTCGATCCGCCGCCCGATGCGGACCATCTCCTGGCGGAACCGGACCGCCTCGGTGATCGCCTCGTCGATCAGCCACCGGCCCTGGGGACCGTCCATCATGGCCGCGGCCACGTCCAGCGAGGCGATCATCGGGTACAGCGGTGACGTGGTGCCGTGCATCATCAGCGTCTCGTTGAACCGGTGCGGCTCCACCGGTGCCCGCTCGGCGGGCCGGACGTGCACCATCGCACCCTGGGACAGCGCCGCCAGCAGCTTGTGGGTGGACTGGGTCGCGAAGACCGTCGGCCGGTCGGGGCCCGGGAAGCTCCCCTCGTCCACCGACATGCCGTAGCGGCCCGCGTACAGCGGATGGAAGCGGGCGTACGCGAACCACGCCTCGTCGAAGTGCAGCCGGGGCGTGCCGGCCGCGAAGGCGCGGGCCACCGCCACCGCGTCGTAACACAGCCCGTCGTACGTGGAGTTGGTGAACACCGCGTACTGGGCGCGCGACGACACCGCGCCGTCCGCCAGCGGGCTCGCCGCGATCCTCGCCGCCACCGATCCGGCGGCGACCTCGGCCGGTGGCAGCGGCCCGGCCAGGCCGTAGCCGTTGCGGGCCGGGACCAGGTACACCGGGCGGGCGCCGGAGACGACCAGGCCGTGCAGGATCGACTTGTGGCAGTTGCGGTCCACCAGGGCGATCTCGTCGCGGGCCACGCTGAAGTGCCCGACCAGCCGGTTGCAGGTGGAGTCGCCGTGCAGGACGAAGTAGGTGTGCTCGGAGCCGAAGATCCGCGCGGCGTTGCGCTCCGCCTCCCCGATCGGGCCGGTGTGCTCGAACAGCGAGCCGAGTTCTTCCACCGAGACCGACAGGTCGCTGCGGAGCAACCGCTCACCGAAGTAGTCGTGGAACGCCCGGCCCACGGGGGACTTGAGGAAGGCGACGCCACCGGAGTGCGCCGGGGTGTGCCACGAGTACTCGTGCGCGTCGTCGAAGCGCCGCAGCGCCTTGAAGAAGGGCGGCAGCAGCGCGTCCTGGTAGGCCCGCGCGGCGGAGGCGATCCGTCCGGCGAGGAACACCGGGGTGTCCTCCAGCGGCCACACATAGCCCACCACCGTCTGCGACACCCACAGCGGCAGCTCGCACACCCCCTCCCCCGTCATGACCAGGAACACCGGCAGCTCACGGAACCGGTGTCCGATCCGGCGCAGTACCGCCGCGCCTCCCGGCTCGTCCTCCCCGGTCCCGGACCGCAGGTCCCAGGCGACCACCGCGGCGGCCAGTCCGGCCTCCGTGCGCAGGACCGCCTCGGCGTCGGCGGCGCTCACCGCCCACCGCACCCGCAGCCCGCCCGCCCGGATCTCCTCCGCGATCCGCGCCCACTGCCCGGCCGCCGCTCCCCCGTCCTCCGGACGCTCCGCCACCGCCATCAGAACCGTGCCGCCGGCCATGCCGCGCCCCCTTCCCCGGTGGCCCGTGCCACCCCTGGCCAGTGTTGGCGCCTCCTTTCGCCGACGGCGGCTCCGGCCCGCTGAAACCACCCCAAGGAAGGCATGCCCCGTCCCGTCCCTTGACGCGCCGACGCACGGACGTGCCACCGGCGGCCGGACGAGGGCCGGTGGTTTCGCCGATGGCAGCCCGCGGCGGTACGCCGAGACTGCGGTCGGCCCACTGGTAACCCCTCCCGGAGGCACCCGTGCACCTACTCGCCCGGTTAACCCGGCGGTCCGTCACCGCCACCGCACTGGGAGCGCTGCTCTGCGGCGCCCTGCTGAGCACCCCGCTGACCGCCCCGGCCGGCGCGTCCCCCGCCGTGACCGCGAGCCCCGTGATCACGGTCCCGCCCGCCGGCAGCCACGGCTTCCCCTTCCTCGCCGCGGCCGAGGACCTCGGCTCGTTCGGCTACACCGAGAGCGAGTACCTGTTCTCGGGCACCGCCACCTCGTACGGCAAGTCCGGCCTGTGGACCTCGGACGGGCGCTGGAACGTCCGCGCGTCCGGGACCGCCGCGTACAAGAGCCGCATGCTGGTGCGCCGCCCGGCCGACCCGGCGGAGTTCAACGGCACGGTGGTCGTGGAGTGGCTCAACGTCAGCGGCCAGATCGAACTCTCCCCGGACTACTGGTTCCAGCGCGAGGAGCTGCTGCGCCAGGGGTACGCCTGGGTCGGCGTCTCCGCCCAGGCCGTCGGCGTCAACGGCGGGCTCGGCGACATCAAGGGCCTCAAGGGCTGGGACCCCGCCCGGTACGGCAGCCTGGTCCACCCCGGCGACGCCTTCGCCTACGACATCTTCTCCCAGGCCGGCCAGGCGCTGCGCAGCCCGAACGGACCCGACCCGCTCGGCGGGCTGCCCGTCCGCACCCTGCTCGCCGACGGCGAGTCGCAGTCGGCGGGCTTCATGACGACGTACGTCAACGCCGTGCAGCCGGTCTCCAAGGTCTACGACGGCTTCATGGTGCACAGCAACAGCGCGGTCGCCGCCCCGATCAGCGGCGCGCTCGCCGACACCCTGCTGATGCCCAATCCGTCCCGGATCCGGACCGACCTGACGGTGCCGACGTTCGTCGTCCTCACCGAGACCGACGTGCCCGCCGCCGCGATCGCCCGGCAGCCGGACACCGGCAGCGTGGTGCACTGGGAACTGGCCGGCACCGCCCACGGCGACCAGTGGGCCTACGACCTCGGTCAGCCCACCGTGGAGAAGTCGGCGGGTGCGGCCGCGCCGTCGGCCGACTGCGCCGCTGGTTCCGCGCCCTTCAACGACGGGCCCGGCCACTGGGCGATGAACGCCGCGCTGCGCCACCTGGCCGCCTGGGCGCGGGGCGGGAACCGGCCGCCCAGCGGGCAGCCCCTGAGCACCGTACTGCGTGACCCCGCCACCGGGCTGGCCGGCGGCGGCGTGCGGCTGCCCGACGTGACCGTGCCCACCCGGACGCTCACCGGCTCGCGGGACACCACCGGCAGCGGCGTCTTCTGCGGTCTGTACGGCGCCCGGGACGCGTGGAACGGCGACAGCGACCCGTGGGACCGGCACGACGACGGCGACCCGTCCGACCCGAACTTCCCGCCCACCGCGGAGCCTGACCTCAGCCGCCTCTACCCCACCCACGCCGACTACGTGAACAAGGTGCGCACGGCCGCGCAGGGCTCCGTCGACGCCGGATACCTGCTGCCCGAGGACGCCACGGCGATCGTCGCCGCCGCGCAGGAGTCGGACATCGGCGGCTGATCCCCCGCCGCGTCAGCTCTGCCGGGCCAGGATGTCGTGGAGGTAGCGCACGGCGAGTTCCTCGGCGTGGCGGCGGCGTTCGACCGCCGCCCCGGTGTCGTCGAGCCACCGGCGGTAGAGCCCGACGCAGGCGAGGAGCGCCCGTCCGGCGTCGGTCCGGTCGTGACCGCACACGGTCGACCGGAGGTCGCGCGCCTCGGCCGGTGCGAGGGTCTCCAGGTGCCGCACGCCGCGGGGGGCCGCGCCCGCCCGGCGGGCGGCCAGCGGCCCCAGGACGGTCTCGCGCAGATAGGCGAGGAAGCCGATGACCTCGAACAGTTCTCCACGGCCGAGTTTCGTCGCACCGTAGTGCACCCAGATCCAGAACCGGTCCTCGATCCACTGGAGGTCGAGCGGCGGGGCGGCCGGCGGCCGGTCCGCGAGGGCGGCGGCCAGGCGGCCGTCCCGGTCCCACAGGATGTCCGGGTCCGCGTCGCGCTCGGCGACGTCGCGGACCCGGACGAACGTGAAGTCGACGTGCAGCAGGGGCGGCCCGACCAGGGTGATGATCAGGCGGGGTTCGCCGACGTGCTCCCCGGTGAACCCGGCCACCAGGTCGGTCCAGGAGCCGATCAGCGCGAGCCGTTCCCTCATGACCGGGTCGAACGCCTCGTCCTCGACGACCACGATCAGGTCCACGTCGGAGTACTCGTCGGGGTGTCCCCCCGCGATCGACCCCGCGACGGCGACCCCGGCCACCCGTGCGTCCTGCCTGATCCGGGGCAGTACCTCGCTGAGGAACCCGCTGTGCGGGGAGGGGACGGCCATGCTTCTCCTTCCGGCCGGAGCAAAGTCCGGCAAGGTAGCACGCCGCGGGGCCGGCGGGCCCGTGATTTACCGCAGGGGAGGGGCCGGAACGGGATCCGAGGGAGCCGGAGGCGGCGGTGGTCGGCAGGCCACCTGGACCGCGAAAGCGCAACTTCGACAAGCAGCCGCGGGGGCGGCTACCTTCACCCGGCCGTCGGCGGTCGCACAGGGGTTCTCACCGGGCTGAGCCGGGCCACCCGCGGCAGCCACCGGATCGAGTGCGCATCAGGCACCCCAGTCAGGGAGAGACCCATGCCCCACCTCGCGCTGTACACCTTCGGCGTCCTGACCTCACCTCTCGCCGATCCCTCGCCCCGCACGGACGAGTTCTACGCCATCGGTGAGGCCGTCTACCGGCGGATCAGTCAGCACCCCGGGTACCTCGCGCACGCCGAAGCGGCGGACGGTGACCGGGGCGTGCTCTTCGAGGCGGACTGGGGCGCGTGGGGGGAGTTCGCCGTACCGGCCTGGTACGGCAAAGGGCGTACGGCGGAGACCGCCGCCCTGGCCGCGACCCTCTCGCTCTGGACCGACCCGCGCTCCGCCTTCGACGCCGTCTACACCGGCCCGCACCGTACGGCGCTGACCAGGCGCTACGACTGGTTCGAGAGGGCGGGCCAGCCGAATCACACGTGCTGGTGGGTCGGTGACGAGGTGACACCCACCTGGCAGGACGGGGTCTCCAGGCTGGAACACCTGCACGATCACGGCCCTGCGCCGCGCGCCTTCACCTTCTCCCGCTCGTTCGCCCCGGACGGGACGCCCGTTCGGGCTTCGTGAGGGACGGCATCGGCAGCGGGTCGGAGTGCATTAATTCCGATTGTCTGACAAATATCCGCGTGCTCCCCTGTACCCCGCCCGCTTCTACGCGCCCCTCGACAAGGGTGCCCGGGAGGCTGCCGCTCCGCACCGCCGGGTAGCACGGAACGAGGGCTACCCGCAGGAGGCACGCAGACATGGACACCCCTACGTCAAAGGCAACCGGCACTGCCAGTGACCACGTGGTGGGCAAGACCTACAAGCCCACCAGGTTCATGCGCCACCCGCTGACCAAGAAGAACCAGAGGGAACTCAACATCCTCACCGGCGAACCCCCCTCCATCCTGAGGAAGTGGAAGAAGTGGGAGGACATGAGCCGGGAGAAGGACAAGCCCGCGGAGTGGAGCCAGGTTCAGGAGAAATGGAACGCGGTACGGGGGCGGCTCAAGAAGAACTCACCCAGCGATCCCGATGAGTGGATCGCCCCTACCGGATTCTCCATCAACAAGGTGCGGTACGGCGCCTTCCCCGAAGGGGATTCCGCGCACCAGCGCGGCTGGACCACCTACATGAACATCGGCGTACCGCTGATCGAGGAACGCAGTGACATCCAGCAGCCTCCACCTGATGTGATCTACCAGAACACGTTCGTCAACCGGACCGACCCTCGCCCGATCACCTGGACCGCCGGATTCGAGTTCTCGGTGTCGAACACGATCAGTTGGTCGCTCCAGGGGCAGGTGCAGCTCACCTTCGGGGCGAAGACGACCGCGTCCCTGCAACAGCAACTCCAGCAGAGCATGGCGATGAACAAGTCGCACAAGGTCACGCTGAAGAACAGCCGGGACAACCAGGGCGTCGACGTGGAGTCGCAGTCGCAGGCGACCAGCACGTCGGCCGCCACGGGAACCGCCACCGGAACCGGTGAGCTGTCGGCCCAACTGATGCTCGGCATCAGCGCGTCGGTCAGCGGCTCGTTCACGACCCAGTTCAAGGGATCGTTCTCGCTCAGCGGGGAAGTGGGGAGCCGGGCGGTCGTACGGGCCACGCAGCGACGCAAGGTGAGCAAGTTCGACTATGAGCTTCCCATCACCTTCGGGGGCTTCGTCGCGCTCTATTACGACAAGCCGGTGGAGTACTCCAGCATCCAAGCCGTGTCGGGAGTGGAGGATTCCCGGACACGCTGTCGCGCCCAGACCCAGGACCGCAGCGGCAAGACCCCTCCCGAGGAGTACTGCCAAGTCGTCGCGCGGGCGGTCGACCTCCTCGAACTGATCGAGGACGGCAAGAAGTACCTCACACAGAAGGGAGAGGCCGAGATCGTCTCCGTCCTCGCCGGGGAGGCCGAGGTCTTCGAACTCGAGAACCTGGAACTCAGCGACGGCTACGAGAAGCAGGAAGCACCGTTCTACAAGGGTTGACCCACATCCGGCGAGGAAGCAGGGAGAGAGCTCATGTCTGATGACAACGGCTCCGACAGCGGTAACAGCGGTTTCGGCCATGCCTTCAGCAGCGGAAAAGCCCGGGCCGGTGATGCCGAGAAGTCCGCCGAAGAGGTCAGGAAAGGCATTCCTGGCACCGGAGACGGCCACTGGGACGAGGACGAGGAGAGCGTCTCGGGGGACGTATCGGCGTATGTGCGCAGCATCGAGAGCGGCCGTGATCCGTGGCAGCCGCGGCAGACCGCGCACGGGGCACTGGATGTCATGAAGGGTTTCCTCCAACCGCACTTCAAGAACTTCCAGTCGGCGGCCGACGGCCAGCGGAAGGTCAGCGAGGACCCCAAGTCGACGTCCGGCACGGCAGCGTCGAGCGTGAAAACGTCGGCCGGTCAGAAGGTCTTCACGGATTCGGCGAAGATCGGCGAAGAGAACCAGCCGCAGATCAGCGAGGAGACCGAGAAGGCGCTGAAGGACACCTACCACCAGACCGAGGGCGCCGTCCTGCTGGCCGACGGAATGGGATCCTGTCCGGACGTCGCGGTGGACGTGGCGCACGACAAGGCGTACGTGGTCACCGACGACGGCAAGCTGTACTCGGTGGATCTGACCACCCACATCAAGCGCCAGGTCATGACCGGCGGCACCGCCGGCGCCCGCCTGGGCCAACTCGGCGGTGTGGCCTTGGACGGCAAGGGCAACGCGTACATCACCGTGCGGAACCTGGGTCACCTGCTCCGGGTGCGGCTCTCCAGCGGCCACCCCGAGAAGATCGCGGACGTCGGCAACGCGTACGGCATCCGGCTGGACAAGGCGGGCGAGAAGGCTTACGTCACCACCTCGAACGGACTTCTCTACGAGGTCGACGTGCGGAGCAAGGACAGCCGGCCGAAAGTACTCGCCGAGGGCCTCGGGAACCTCACCTCGGCAGTGGATCTGGACGGGAGCGGAAAGGCGTACACCGGCAACCTCGACGAGACCAAGTCCCTGCGGGAGATCGACATCGAGGCCGGCACATCCGGCACGCCGCGCCCGGTGGCCCCGTCCTCCACGCAGCGAAGCGGCGGCCTCGCCCTGGACGGCGCGGGCGCGGCTTACGTCGGTGACCATTGGAACGACGTCCTCTACCGGGTCGACCTGGCCAGCGGCCAGGAACGGGAAGTGGTCGTCAAGAGCAGCGGCGCCTTCTCCCCGCTCGGCGTCGCGCTGGACAGCGTCCACCGCGTCGTCTACGTGAGCACCCACGAGGGCCAGTTGTGGCGGTTCTCCCTGCGCGTCCTCGAGAGCCCCGAGCTGATCGAGATCAGGACGGGGGTGTAGGGGCGCGGTCGTCCGGGGGCGGCAGCCGGGTAGCCTCTTGACCCTCACACCGTGTCAGGCGGTCGGCTCGGAGACATCATGTTCACCATCGGAGACTTCGCCCGGCACGGCCGCGTCTCGGTCCGCATGCTGCGTCACTACGACGCGACCGGACTGCTGCGCCCGGCCCACGTCGACCCCGCCAGCGGCTACCGCTACTACACCGCGGCCCAGCTCGCCCGCCTCAACCGGATCATCGCGCTCAAGAATCTGGGGTTCACCCTCCAGCAGGTCCGGGACATCGTGGACGAGCAGGTCGGCACGGAGGAGCTGCGCGGCATGCTGCGGCTGCGGCGGGCCGAACTGGAGGCCGCGATGGCGGTCGCCCGGACCCGGCTGGTCCAGGTCGAGGCGAGGCTCCGAGCGATCGAGAGCGAGGGGCACATGCCCACCGACGACGTCGTCCTCAAGAACGTCCCCGCCGTACGGGTGGCGGAGCTGACCGCGACGGCCGCGAGCTACGCGCCGGAGGACATCGGCCCGGTCATCGGGCCGCTCTACGACGAGCTGTTCCGGCGCCTGGAGGCGGCGGGTGTCGCGCCCACGGGCCCCGGTGTGGCCTGCTACGAGGACGCCCCGGAGGGCGGCGGCCGGATCACCGTGCACGCCGCCGTCCAGGTGGCCGCCCCTGTCCAGGACGGCGACTTCCGCATCGTCGATCTGCCGCCGCTCGACCGGGCGGCGACCATCGTGCACCGCGGCTCGATGGACACCGTGCTCCCCACGGCCCAGACCCTGGCCCGCTGGATCGACGCCAACGGCTACCGGTCGACCGGGTACCCCCGTGAGATCAACCTGGAGTGCCCGGAGAACCGCGACGACTGGGTGACGGAACTGCAAGCACCGGTGGTCCGGGCCTGACCGGCGGACGGCGGGAGGCAGCGGGGGACCGCAGGGGTGTCCCGCTGCCCCGAAGCCGGTCCGCGCCGAACGGGCGGAGCCGTCAGTCGACGCAGAACTCGTTGCCTTCGATGTCCAGCATCGGAATGCACGCGTCGTTGCCGTCGTACAGCGTCCGTACGTGGACCGCGCCGAGCGCGACCAGACGCGCGCACTCGGCCTCCAGCACGGCGAGGCGTTCCTCGCCCACCAGTCCCGTGCCGACCCGCACATCGAGGTGGACGCGGTTCTTGACGGCCTTTCCTTCGGGGACGCGCTGGAAGTACAGCCGCGGGCCCACTCCCGAGGGGTCGACGCAGGCGAACCACGCACCCCGCTGCTCGGGGGGCTGCGCGCGCGTGTAGTCGTCCCAGGTGTCGAACCCCTTCGGCGGCGGGGGGACGACGTAGCCCAGCACCTCGCACCAGAAGCGCGCGAGACGTTCGGGTTCCGCGCAGTCGAAGGTGACCTGGAACTTCTTGATCTCTGCCATCGGCGCACCGTACCAAGGGCTCGTGAGGCTCCGCCGCTCCTTTCCGCGCGGACAGAAGTTGAGTGCCATGGTGTCAACTTCTTCTAGCGTGGACTTGGCAGGGAAGGTGATGTGCGCTATATGGATGAGGGGCGTCCGCGAGGCCCGTCGCAGTCCCTGCGGGCGGCCCGGAAGCACCGCGTCACAGTGAAGGGAGACACAGGCATGCTTGCGCGTACCGGCGCTCTGGGTGATCTGGATCGGCTCGCGCGGGAACTGACGCGTACGGGCAGTTCGGTCATCCCGGTGGACGCCTGGCGCGACGACGACGCGTTCTACCTCCAGTTCGACCTGCCCGGCATGGACCGCTCCAGCATCGACCTCACCACGGAGGGCGACACCCTCACGCTGAGCGCCGAGCGCCCCTCCCCCATCCCGGCCGGCGCGCGGCCGGTGCTCACCGAGCGCCCCGTCGGACGGTTCACCCGTCATCTCACCTTGTCCGACGCCCTGGACACGGCGGCGGCCGAGGCGGTCTACGACAACGGCGTACTCACCTTGCGCATCCCGCTGGCCGCGCACGCCAAGCCCCGCAGGATCGCCGTGTCCGGCGGAGCGCCCCGGCAGCTCACGACCTGACCCGGCGCACCGCCCGGCCAGCCGTCCGTCCCCTGACCTCTAAGGAGGCAAGAACCGTGAGCGCCGTGCTGTGGCTGCTCGTCCCGCTTCTCGCCGGTGTCGTGGCCGGCGTCTGGGCCTGCGCCGTGGGGCGTCGCCGGCCCGCTCCGCCCGACCGCGACACCTGGGCGGACCTCGATCGCTTCCAGCACATGCGGACCGCGCTGAGCGCCGACGACCACTGCAAGGCGGCCTGACCGCCGAGTGCCTCCGGGCCGGGGCAGCCCCGGCAGCGTCCGCGCCAGGCACGTACCCATGACAAAGGCAGGGAGTTCCGCTCCCTGCCTCTCCTAACGTATAGCAGGCATGGGGGCTTGCCACAAGGCCCGGGCGGTGCCGCAGAATCGTCGGCCGTGGCCGCCACCTGCGCGAACGACGGACCCGGTGATCGCCGGGACGAGCGGTGCGGCCACGGACGGGAACGGCGCCGGGCAGAGGTTCCCCGGATCTCGGGCGCCGGGAGTTCCACCGACCAGCGCAGTGCGGCGGGGCACGGCTGCCATGGAGGTATCGCATCATCATGACCGAGCAGTACGTGCTGGACCTGCGGGCGGCCGCCGAGCCGCGGGCCGCGGTCGTCGGCGGCAAGGGCGCGCACCTGGGGGCGCTGTCCCGGATCGAGGGCATCCGGGTGCCGGACGGCTTCTGCGTGACGACGGACGCCTTCCGGCGCGTCCTGGCCGCGGAACCCGGGATCGGCGACCGCCTCGACGAGCTGTCCGCCCTGGACCCGGACGACCGGGACGGAATCCGTGCCCTCAGCGCCGAGCTCCGCCGGACCGTGGAGGGCGTCGCGGTGCCCGGCGACATCGCGGAGGCGGTCACCCGGGCGCTCGGCCGGCTCGGCGAGCGTACCGCCTGGGCCGTCCGGTCCAGTGCGACGGCGGAGGACCTGCCGACGGCCTCCTTCGCGGGCCAGCAGGACACCTATCTGAACGTCGTGGGACCGGCGGAGGTGCTGCGGCACATCGGCCGGTGCTGGGCCTCGTTGTTCACCGAGCGGGCCGTGGTGTACCGCGCGCGCAACGGCATCGACCACCGTGCGGTCCGGATGGCCGTGGTGGTGCAACGGATGGTCTTCCCGGACGCGTCCGGCATCCTGTTCACCGCCGACCCCGTCACCGGCAACCGCAAGGTCGCCACCGTCGACGCCGGTTTCGGCCTCGGCGAGGCCCTGGTGTCCGGGCTGGTGAACCCGGACGTCTTCACCGTCCGCGACGGCGAGATCGTCACCCGGACGATCTCCGTCAAGGAACGTGCCGTGCAGGCACTGCCCGACGGCGGTACGCACGAGGTACGGATCGACGAGCGGCGGCAGCGGCAGCCGGCGCTGACGGACGAGCAGGTGGTCCGGCTGGTCCGGCTCGGGCGGCGGATCGAGGAGCACTTCGGCCGCCCGCAGGACATCGAGTGGTGCCTGACCGGTGACGAGTTCCAGATCGTGCAGAGCCGGCCGATCACCACGCTGTTCCCGGTGCCCGAGACCACCGACGCGGGCCCGCGCGTCTATCTCTCCGTCGGCCATCAGCAGATGATGACCGACGCCATGAAGCCCCTGGGGCTGTCCATGTGGCGGATGACGGCCATGGTGCCGATGCACGAGGCCGGCGGCAGGCTGTTCGTCGACGTCACCCCGCGCCTGGCCGCGCCCGCCGCCCGGGCCGGGCTGCTGGACGTCATCGGCAAGGGCGATCCGCTGACCAGGAACGCCCTGGAGACCCTCCTCGACCGCGAGGATCTCCTCGCCGCCCTCCCCGACCCGGGCGCCGGCCGCGGCGGGGCGCCGGCCGGGGCACCGCCCGCTCCCCTCGACACCGATCCGGCCGTCGTCACCGAACTGATCGCACGCAGCCGGGCGTCCCTCGCCGCCCTGGAACGCGACATCCGGACCCGGACCGGACCGGAGCTGTTCGACTTCCTGCTCGACGCCTTCGCGGAGCACAAGCGCGTCCTCAGCGATCCGCTGAGCATCCAGGTGATCATGGCGGGGATGGAGGCCACCTGGTGGCTCAACGACCACCTGCTCCAGTGGCTGGGCGAGAAGAACGCGGCCGACACCCTCACCCTGTCGGCCCCCGGCAACATCACCTCGCGGATGGGCCTGGAACTGCTCGATGTCGCGGACGCCGTGCGCCCGCACCCGGAGGTGGTGGCGTTCCTGGAAGGCGTCGAGGACGACGGCTTCCTGGACGAGCTGGCCCGGCTCCCCGGCGGCGGCGCGGCCCGCGAGGCCATCGAGACCTACCTCGGCCGGTACGGCATGCGCTGCGTCGGCGAGATCGACATCACCAGGCCGCGGTGGGCCGAACAGCCCGCCGCGCTGGTGCCGTTGATCCTCGACAATGTGCGGGCCTTCGCACCGGGCGCCGCCGAGCGGCGCTTCGCACAAGGGCGCCGGAAGGCGCGCGAGAAGGAGCACGAGGTGCTGTCCCGCCTGCGGTCGCTGCCGGACGGGGACCGGAAGGCCGCCGAGACCAAGCGGATGATCGACCGGGTGCGGACCTTCATCGGGTACCGGGAGTACCCCAAGTACGACATCGTCAGCCGCACCTACCTCTACAAGCAGGCGCTGCTGCGGGAGGCCGGGCGACTCGTGCGGGCGGGGGTGCTCGCCGAGCGGGAGGACGCCTTCTACCTCACCTTCCACGAACTCCGCGACGCCGTGCGCTCGCACCGGGTCGAGCCCGGCCTGATCGAGCGGCGCAAGGACGCCTACCGGTCCTACCGGGCGCTCACCCCACCGCGGGTGCTCACCTCCGACGGCGAGGCCCTCGACGGCACGTACCGGCGCGACGACGTGCCGGCCGGTGCGCTGACCGGTCTGCCGGTCTCCGCCGGCACCGTCGAGGGGCGGGCCCGTGTCGTCCACGACGTGGCGCGGGCCGACCTGCGGCCCGGTGACATCCTGGTGACGACGTTCACCGACCCCAGTTGGTCGCCGCTCTTCGTCGCCGTCTCGGGGCTGGTGACGGAGGTCGGCGGGCTGATGACCCATGGCGCGGTGATCGCCCGCGAGTACGGCCTGCCCGCCGTCGTGGGCGTGGCACAGGCGACCCGGCTCATCCGCGACGGACAGCGCGTCCGCGTCCACGGAACCGACGGGTACGTCGAGATCCTGCCGCCGGACGACTCCGCCCCGAGCTGACGGGCGGCCCGGGGCCACGGGGTGCCGGCGGAGGCCGGGGAGGCGTCAGAAGTCGTACGGCTTCTCGGTGTTCCAGTTCAGTACGTCGGCCTCGGTCCAGCGGAACCGCGCGTCACGGCCCTTGACGTCGACGGAGTAGTAGGGGCCGGCGTGGCCGTCCGGGCCGCGCAGCGCGAGGGCGAAGGACCGTGCCGTGCGGCTCCGCGTGCCGTGGTCGAAGAGGTTCACCGCGGTGTAGACCTTGCCTCCGGGGCGGAGCGTGAGGTGCCGGTCGCCGCCCGGTGCGTCCTGCTTCGCGTGCGGCAGGGCGACGTTGTCGGTGTTCCAGTCGAGCACCACGGCCGGGTACGAGGTGACCCAGCAGGGCTCGGTGCCCTCGTTCGACGCGGTGACCAGCAGGTGGTCGCCCTGCCGGCCGGCGAACCGGTGGACGGCGGTGACCAGCAGTTCGTCGCCGTGGCATTGCCGGGCGCCGGCCGCCGTGGTCCGGCTGGTGATCTGCTGCGCACCGCCGTCGCCGTCCACGACGGACGTGGACCGGCCCTGGGCGGTGGCAGCGGTGCGGTCCCCGCCCGCCGCCTTCGGGCCGCCGTCGGCACCGGCGCAGGCGGTCAGGCCCAGCGCCAGCGCGGCGGTGCCGGCGGCCAGGGCGGCGGAACGGACGGTACGGAGGAGACGGTGCGTGGTCATGATGGAAGCCCCCATGGTCGGCAGAGTAGGGACGCGGCGCCTTCCCCGGTTCTCGCGGGGTGGCCGGCCGCGTCGGCTGTTTCGTGCTGCCCCAGAAGATGGCCCCGTGATGGGGGGTCGTTCACTCGTATCTGTCCGCATTCGGTAACAGGAGCGCCGGGCTCCGGCGGGTGGGCCGCGGGACACGGGCGTTCTCCGTGCGGCTCCGGGTACTTCGCTCACATGGCCACTCTTCAGCACACAGGGGCGTCACGGCGCCCCGGGCACGCACACCGATCCGTACCGGGCGTACAGCGGGAGCGGAGTGCCGGATGACCTCGAGAGCGATGGAGACGGCACGGCTGGTCGCCGAGGTCGCCGCCGGCACGCGCGCCGAGGAGATCCCCCGGCGGATCTGCGCGGCGGTGTGCGAGGGGCTCGGTGTGGACGGCGCGACCCTCTCGCTCCTGACCGACACCCCCGCCCGGCAACTGCTGGCCGCCTCCGACGACGACGCCCTGGTGCTGGAGGAGATCCAGTTCACGGTGCTGGAGGGCCCCTGTCTCAGCGCCGCGTACAGCGGTGAGACCGTCGCGGTGGACGACCTGCGCCACGAGGTGACGCCCTGGCCGCTGTTCGGCGCCTCGGTGCGCGAGAAGCTGCCGCGGGTGGTGTCGGTCTACGCGCTGCCCCTGTTCTTCGGCGACTACGTCCTGGGGTCGGTGGACCTGCTGGCGCGTCGCGCCCACGCCTTGGACGCGCACGACCTGGAGCAGGCGGAGGAGGTGGCCGAGGCGGTGTCGGCCGCCCTCATGTCCACCCGCGACATGCTGCTGAGCGGCGGGCGGCCGCCCGCCTGGGAACCGGAGGAGATCGTCCGGTCCCACTGGTTCGACACCGCCCGCGCCGTCGGGGCGCTGGCCTCCCGGCAGGGTCTGGCGCCGGAGGACGCCCTGGCCCGGATGCGCGCCGAAGCCTTCGGCACCGGCCGGTCACTGGCCGACATCACGGCCGGCATCCTGCGCGACCCGCCGCACGATCCGCAGCCGTGGACGTCCGCCGGGTGAATCCCGCGGCACGGGGGCGGGGCCGTCGCCCCGCCCCGCCGGCGGGTCAGCCCGCCCAGACCTCGGCCTCGTCGGCCGGGACGGTGGTGGCCAGGCCCAGTTCCTTGCGGGCGGCGACCGACTCGGCCGGGTCGATGCCGGTGAACGCCGGGTCGTAGGCGAGGTAGAACGCGTCGGCGTCGGCGGCGTTCGCGGCCTTCTCCCAGTCGCCGGCCGCCTTCGCCAGGGTCGAGCGGAGCCTGCCGACCTCGGCGCCCTCGATGCCGTCCAGGCCCTCGACATGCGCGTCGAGGGCGGACGCGACGGCCTTGGCCTGCGCCTTGTATCCGGCCAGGTCCGCCTCGACGGTGTCGGCCTCGGGCTGGTTCGCCCACAGCGCCTCGTACACGGCGTTCGAGCCCTTGAGGTAGGTGAGCTGCTCGGGCCTGAGGGACTTCACGGTGTCCAGCGTGCCGCTGAGCGTGCCCTTCTGGGCGGTGTAGGTGCAACTGACCGCGCGGTCGCCGGTGGCCCAGCTCTCCTTGGTCGGGGTGTAGTAGAAGAGTTCGGCGCCCTTGGGCAGCGCCCAGGTGTCCGGGGCGTACTTCTGCGCCTCGACCGGGCAGCGGGTGTCGGCGGCGGCCGAGACCTTGCCGTCGCCGGGGTACTTGCCGCCCCCGTCGATCGTGAACTCGCCGACCACCTGGCCCACGTGCGGCTCCGTGCACGGCACGATCTCCACGGTGTACGCGGTCCCCTCGGCCTTGCCGCCCGGGTTGTAGCAGTCGCCGGTGTCCAGCGAGAAGACCGAGCGCTGGCGCGCCACCTTCTTGGCGCCGTCCTTGGCGCTGTCGACGGCGTCGGACACGTCCGAGCAGCCGGCCGCGCCGATCGCGAGCAGGGCGGCAACGGCGGATATGCCCCGGAGGGAACGGCGGGGGGCGCGGACGGTCATGACGTGTACATCCTCTTACTTGATCTTTAGGTGAGGGGCCTACGGATCTTAGGCCATCCCTGTGACCTGGTGTGCGCGGGCGTCTCCCACCTCGTCGTGCCTCCTGGACCCGCGAAGGACCGGAAGGGTTGTACGGGCGTCTCTTTCCGGCCACCGGCGGACGCGGCCGGTCCGGATGCGGCCGGTACGCGCTAGCTTGACCCCGCCGGTCGAATCCTCGTTCGGCCATCTGCCGCGGAAGCGGAACTTCCGTGAGCCGCGCGGGAGTTGAGGACGAGGCGGGGCTGAGAGGAGCCGCACGGTGACACACGGACAGGGACGGGAGCCGGGACGGCTGCTGCTGGTCGAGGACGACCGGGAGATGTCCGACATGCTCTCCGAGGTACTGCGCGACGACGGCTACCGGGTCGACACCGCGACCGACGGGCAGCGGGGCCTGCACCTGGGGCTCACCCGGCAGTACGACGTACTGGTACTGGACCGGCGGCTGCCGGTGCTGGACGGCCTGGACCTGCTGGCCAGGCTGCGCTCCCGCGCGGTACGCACCCCGGTGCTGCTGCTGACCGCGATGGGCACCGTCAACGACCGGGTCGACGGCCTGGACGCGGGCGCCGACGACTACCTGGTCAAACCGTTCGAACTCGACGAGCTGTCCGCCCGGGTGCGCGCCCTGTGCCGGCGCTCCCTCGACGTCACCGACGTGCTGCGGATCGGCGCCGGCCGGCTGTACGTCGGCCCGCGCGAGGTCGAACTGCCCGACGGGCAGCGGATCGCCCTGGCCGCCCGGGAGTTCGCGCTGCTGTGGGCGCTGGCCTCCCGGCCCGGCACCGTCTACTCGCGCACGGAGCTGCGCCGGATGGTCTTCCAGGAGGCGCCCGCCTCGTCCATCGTCGACACCTACGTCTACTACCTGCGCCGCAAGCTGGGCCGGCAGGTGGTGCGCACGGTCCGCGGCCTGGGCTACAAACTGGGGGCGCTGTGAGGTTCTCGCAGTTCGCGGAGCGGACGGAGGTGCGGCTGGCCCGGCTGCGGATCGCCGTGATCACCGCGGCGATCATCACGCTGCTGATGGTGATGGTCGGCCTCGTCGCGGACGCCGTGATGACACGCGCGCAGAGCGACCAGGTGTGGCGGGAACTGCGCTACGGAGCCTCGCGCGGCGACCTGTCGAGCCCGCCGGTGTGCACCTGGCTGTACGCGGACGGCGTCGCCCCGCTCGCCAACGCGCCGGACGGGTTCCCGGTCCGGGCCGACCTGGACCGGGCGCGCCGGACCGGCCGGGCGGTGGAGCGGGTGGTGCACCGGGCCGGCACGGTCTACCGGGTGCGCAGTCAGGTCCGCGCGGACGGGAACGTGGTGCAGGCGGTGTTCGACATGCGGTTCCAGCTCGCCGACCGCCGGCACCTCTGGTACGCGCTGGGCGTCGCGGAACTGGTGGGGCTGGTCGCCGCGGCCGTCACGGGCACGGTCCTCGGCAGGCTGTCGGTGGCGCCGCTGGCCGAAGCGCTGGCCCGGCAGCGCCGGTTCGTCGCGGACGCCAGTCATGAGCTGCGCACCCCGGTGACCCGGGTGTACACCCGCGCACAGGTGCTGGCCCGGCAGGCGCGGGCCGCGGAGCTGCCGGCGGAGCACCGCGCGGGGCTGGACCGGCTGGTCGGTTCGGTGGGGCGGCTCGGCGCGGTCCTGGACGACCTGCTGCTCTCCGCGACCCTGACCGCGGACCCGGCGCGGCCGGCGGAGCGGGCGCCGGTGGACCTGGCGGCGCTGGCCGGGTCGGTGGTGGCGGAGGAGGCGGAGCGGGCCGGGGACCGCGGGCTGGCCGTCACGGTGGACGGCGCGCACCGCGCGCTGTACGTCGGCGGGATCGAGTCGGCGCTGCGCCGGGCGGTGGGCGAGCTGCTGTCCAACGCGATCAGCCACACCCCGGCGGGCGGGCGGATCGAGGTGGCGCTGGCCCGCTCGGGTACGGCGGTGGAGCTGACGGTGTCGGACACCGGGCCGGGTTTCGCGCCGGCCGAGGCGGAGCGGCTGTTCGAGCGGTTCCACCGGGCCGGGGACGGCGGCCGGTACGGGCTGGGGCTGGCGCTGCTGCGCGAGGTGGTGACGAGCCACGGCGGCACGGTCACCGCGGTGGGCCGGCCCGGCCGCGGCGCCCGGTTCACCATCCGGCTGCCCTCCTGCGCCGCCCCGCCCGTGGCCACCGGGTCGACGCCGGTCACGGCAGGTCGCGGGTGAGCAGCAGCCGGGCGGCGGCGCGTACGTCGGCGTCCAGCGGACGGTCCGGTTCCACCGGGGCGATCGCCGTCTCCAGGGCGTCCAGGAGGGCGGCGGGGCCCGGCGCGGTGGGCCGGCGGGCCCCGGCGTGCGCGGCCTGGCGCAGACCGAGGCCGAGCGAGCCGACGAGGAGGCCGAGCAGGTCGGCCAGGTCGTAGGAGCGCAGCGCGGCCTGGGTGCCGAAGGGGACGACGTCCTGGTTGTGCAGATTGGTCGGCAGGCTCTGGGCGGCGGCCGGCACGGCGTTGCGCCGGATCTCGGCGACGAAGGCGGTGGTGGCGAGCTGCACGCCCTGCAGGCCGTGCTGGACGCCGGGGGCGGTGGTGAGCATGGGCGGCAGTCCGCCGTTGCGCGCCGGGTCCACCAGCAGGTCCAGTTGGCGTTCGGCGAGGTTGCCGAGCTGGGCGGTGACGGTGGCGAGCAGGTCGGCGGCGAACGCGGCGGGCTGGCCGAAGAAGTTCCCGCCGTGCACCACCTTGCCCGGCACCGCGTCCCCGGCGTCCCCGGCGAAGAACATCGGGTTGTCGCTGATCCCGCGCAGGTCGGCCGCGACCACCCCGTCCACGTACGCCAGGGCGTCCTCGGCGGCGCCCAGGAGCTGCGGGGCGCAGCGGATGCTGTACGGCTCCTGCAGCGGCCGGGTGCCCGAGGGGCGGACGCCGCTGAGGGCGTGCCGCATCCGGGTGCCGACGGTGCCGACGCCGGGGTGGCCGTAGGCGCGCAGCAGGTCCGCGTCGAGGAAGCCGGGGTCGCAGCCGAGCAGGTCGGCGAGCAGGCAGGTGAGGTCGGTGAGGGCGCGGTGGGCGGCGCGGACGGTGTCGCGGGCCAGGGCGAGGGCGGCGGTGGTGACGGAGGTGCCGTTGACCAGGGCGAGCGCGTCCCGGCCGTCCAGGGTGAGCGGGGTCAGCCCGGCGGCGGTGAGCGCCTCGGCGGCGGGCGTCCGGCGCCCGTCCAGGTAGGCGTGGCCCCGGCCGCGCAGGGCCTGGGTGGCGTAGGCGAGCGGGATGAGGTCGCCGCTGGCGCCGACCGAGCCGTAGCGGGGGACGGCGGGGGCGAAGGAGGTGGCGAACATCGCGGCGAGCCGGTCCACCACCTCGGCCGAGACACCGGAGTGCCCCTGGGCCAGGGACCAGGTGCGCAGCAGCAGGGCGCCGCGGACCACCTCCCGCGGCAGGTCCGGGCCCTGCCCGGCGCCGAGGTGGGCGAGGGTGTTGTCGCACTGGTCGGCCTCGTCGGCGCGCCCCGGGTAGCCGGCCAGGGCGCCGAAGCCGGTGGTGGCGCCGTACACCGGGCCGTCCTCGCGCAGGGCGCGGAACAGGCGCCGGCCGCGCTCCACCCGGGCCCGGGCCGCGGCGTCGACGGTGACGGTGAGCGGTGCGGTCGCGCGGCGCAGGGCGCCGGGGTCCAGGGGGCCGGTCAGGGTGACGGAGTCGGTGAGGGTGGGCACGGTCGTCACCGTAGGCGGGGAATCTCAGAGCCCTCTGAGTTGCGGTGGATAGCTTCCGGGCCATGGCGCACGACTACCTGATCATCGGAGCGGGGCCCGCGGGACTGCAACTCGCCGCCGCCCTGGAACGTGACGGTGCCGACTACGTGGTCCTGGAGCGCGGCAGCGTTCCCGGCGCGTTCTTCCAGCGGTTCCCCCGGCACCGCACCCTCATCTCGACCAACAAGGTGCACACCGGATACGACGATCCGGAGCTGCGGCTGCGGATGGACTGGAACTCGCTGCTCAGCGACGACCCGGAGCTGCTGTTCACCCGGTACAGCCGGCGCTACTTCCCGCCGGCCGACGACATGCTGCGCTACCTGTCGGACTTCGCCGCCCGGACCGGGGTGCGCGTCCACTACGACACGGCCGTGGAGCGGGTCTCCCGCGACGCCGACGGCTTCACCGTCACCGCCCGCGACGGCCGGACCTGGCGGGCGCGGCGCGTGGTGGCCGCCACCGGGGTGCCGCTGCCCAACGTACCGGACATCCCCGGCGTCGAACTGGCCGAGCGCTACGACGCGTTCGACCCCGACCCGGAGTCCTTCACCGACCAGCGGGTGCTGATCATCGGCCGGGGCAACTCCGCCTTCGAGACGGCCGACAGCCTGATGGAGCACGCGGCGGTCATCCACGTCGTCGGCTCCGGGTCGCTGCCGATGGCGTGGCGCACGCACTACGTCGGCCATCTGCGGGCGGTCAACAACAACTTCCTCGACAGCTACCAACTGAAGTCGCAGAACGCGCTGCTGGACGGCCGGGTGCTGGAGATCCGCAAGGCCGAGGACGGCTTCCGGGTGCCGGTCGCCTTCGAACGGGCCGACGACGTCGTCAAGGAGATCCGCTACGACCGGGTGATCGTCGCCACCGGCTTCCGCGCCGACACCTCCGTCTTCGACGGCAGTTGCGCGCCGGAGCTGACGGTGAACGGCCGCTTCCCGGCGCTGACCGCCGTCGGCGAGTCGGTCAACGTGCCCGGCCTGTACTTCGCCGGGACGCTGATGCAGGGCCGGGACTTCAAGAAGGCCACCACCGGCTTCATCCACGGCTTCCGCTACACCGTGCGCGCCCTGCACCGCACCCTGCGCCGGCGCTACGACGGCGAACCGTGGCCGGTGACCGGGCTGGGCACCGATCCGGAGCGGGCGGTCGACGCGGTCATCACCCGGGTCAACCGGTCCTCCGCGCTGTGGCAGCAGTTCGGCGTCCTCGGCGACCTGCTGCTGCTCGCCCCGGACGGCACCTGGCGCTACGCCGAGGAGGTCCCGGTCGGTCATGTGCCGGACGCGGTGGCCGCCGGGGAGTTCGGCCAGGTGGCGGGGCACGCGGTGATCACCCTGGAGTACGGGGAGGGCCATGACCGCGTCGACCCGTTCGACGTCACCGCCGGCCGCAAGTCCCAGCAGGACACGGCGGGTCTGGACGGCCGCTATCTGCATCCGGTCGTGCGCTGGTACCGGGACGGCGCGTTCGTGGCGGAGTACCACCTGGCGGAGAACCTGGAGAACGAGTGGGACAGCGAGTCCTTCCACCGCGCCCCGCTGCGCGCGTTCCTGGCCGCGCACCGCTCCCCCGCCGCACCGGTGACCCCGTGATCCTGCGCGACCTGCACGCGAAGGCGCGGCAGGCACTGGACCCCGTCCACTACGACTACGTGGCGGGCGGGGCCGGTGACGAACGCGTCCTCGCCGACAACGAGCGGGCCTTCGACCGCTACCTGCTGCTGCCGCGGGTGCTGCGCGGCGGCGAGCGGCGGGACACCGCCGTGGACCTGCCGGGCGCGCCCGGCGCCTCCCCGGTGCTGGTGGCGCCGACCGCGTTCCACCGGCTGCTGCACCCGGACGGGGAGGAGGCCACGGCGCGGGCCGCCGCCGCGGAGGGCGCGGTGCTGGTGACCGGGACCGCCTCGACCACCGCCGTCGCGCGGGTCGTCGCGGCGGCCCGGGGCCGGGACCGGGCGGCGGCCGTCTGGTTCCAGCTCTACCCGCACCCCCGCCGGGAGGTCACCCACGCCCTGGTGCGGCGCGCCGAGGAGGCGGGCTGCACGGCGCTGGTGGTCACCGTCGACTCCCCCGCCTTCGGCCGGCACACCCGGGACCTGCGCAACGGCTTCACCGACCTGCCGCCGGGCCACGCCGCGGAGAACATGCGGGACCTGCCCGGCGCCCCGCCCGGCGCGCTCACCGACATCCCGATGTCCCCGGCGGTGTCCTGGGCGGACCTCGACGACCTGGTCCGGCGGACCGCGCTGCCCGTGCTGCTCAAGGGCGTCCTGCACCCGGCGGACGCCCGGCTCGCCGTGGAGCACGGCGCGGCCGGGGTGTTCGTCTCCAACCACGGGGGCCGCCAGTGCGACGCCGTACCGGCGGCCCTGGACTGCCTGCCCGCGGTCGCCGCCGCCGTCGCGGGCCGGGTGCCGGTGCTGCTGGACGGCGGGGTGCGCCGGGGCAGCGACATCGCCGTGGCCCTGGCGCTCGGCGCGAGCGCGGTCGGCGTGGGGCGACCGGTGGTGTGGGGGCTGGCCGCCGAGGGCGAGCCGGGCGTGCGCCGCGTCCTGGCGGCGCTGCGCGAGGAGTACGACCACACCCTCGCGCTGTGCGGCGGGCGCCGCAACACCGATCTGACCCGGGACATGGTGGTCCGGAAGGGCGGTACGTGGTGAACGGCTCGGCGACGCGGGGCTGGTGGCTGCCGCGCGGGGTGGTGGCACTGCGCGGGCGCATCTTCGAGAAGGTCAACGGCGACCGCGCGGTGACCCTGCCGGACGCCGGCCACGGGCCGGAGGTGTTCGAGCGGGTCTACGCCCATCCGGCGGCGGACGGCCGCAGCGCCGGGGCGGGCCTGTCCGACCTGTTCTGGTACTGGCTCGCGCCCGGCCCGGAGGTGCACCAGGAGCACCTGGAGCCGGGCGAACGGTACGAGGAGGTGGCCGCGACGACCCGCCGTATCCTGGCCGGCGGGTCGGCGGCGCTCACCGCGGCGGCCACCGGTGCCGTCGCCCGTGCCCTGGACGGCGTACCGGACTCCCGGATCGCTCTGGTGCGGCTGCGGGACCTGGTGATGCCGGCGTGGGCCGAGTTCGCCTACGAGCTGGTCTTCCAGGAGCCCTGTCCGGCGCACGCCCGGGACCTGATCACCGCGCACGCCGGGGATGTGATCGACGCGCTGAAGTGCACGGGGCTGCGGCACCCGCGGCGCCGGGCGAAGCTGACCGCGTACCTGCGCGAGCGGGTGGCGGCCGGGGAGGTGCCGCACGCGCTGCCGGCCTCGCTGTCCCTGCCCGAGCAGGTGCACTACCTCCAGGGCACCTTCTTCAACACGGCCGTGGTGCAGCTCTCCGAGGCGACCGCGCACGTCCTGCTGGCGCTGGCCCGCCACCCCGGCGTGCAGGAGCAACTGCGGGCGGACCCCGGCGACGACCGGTACCTCACCCGCGTCCTGGACGAGACGATGCGGCTGTACCCGCTGTTCGGCATCGCGCACCGCATCACCAGCGGGGAGATCCCGCTGGACGCCCAGACGGTGCTGCCGGCCGGGACGGTGGTGTGCTTCAGCTATCCCGACTACCACGCCACCGGCTACGACCGGCCCGAGGTGTTCGACCCGGACCGCTGGGAGACGCTGTCCGTCCGGGACGCCCACCACATCCCGTTCGGTGTGGCCGCCAACCGGCCCTGTCCCGCGTGGCGGCTGTCGCCGCTGGTGCTGCGGGCCGCGGTCCGGGAGGTGCTGCGCCGCTACCGGCTGGACTCCACCGCCTCGCACACCCGGTCCAACCCGCACCGCGCCCCCTGCCTGCTGATCCCGCTCGGCCTGGCCCCCGGGCCGCGGCTGACGCTGCTGCGCCGGTTCGTCCGGCTGCGCGACGCGGTGGAGGACGTCACCCGCGGAGTACGGCAACTGGTGCTCGGCACGGTGATGGTGCTGCACGCCCGGCATCTGCGCCTGGCGACCCGCTATTTCGAGGAGCATCCCCCGGCCGGGCGCTGCCCGGTCCCCCACCCGGAAGGAAAAGGCAGATGAGCGCCACGGATCTGGCCCCCGCGTTCTTCCTCGCCGTCGTGGTCATCCTGATCGTGTGCCGGGCGGTGAGCCGCCTGCTGGGTCTGGTCGGGCAGCCGCCCGTGGTCGGCGAGATGCTGGCCGGGGTGGTCCTGGGCCCCTCCGTGCTGGGCGCGCTGCTGCCCGGTGTGGAGTCCGGGCTCTTCCCGCAGGACCTGCGGCCCGTGCTGTACGTGGTGGGGCAAATCGGCCTCGTCGCGTTCATGTTCCACGTCGGCTGGGACTTCCGGGTCGACCGGCTGCGCGGGGTGGCCCGCCCGGCCGGGCTGGTCTCGGCCGCCGGGGTCCTGGTGCCGGTGGCGCTCGGCGTCCTGCTGATCGTGGCCGTCGGCGACCGGACCGGTGTGATGGCACCGGATGTGTCGCTGGCCGTCTCGGCGCTGTTCGTCGGCGTGGCGCTGGCGGTGACCGCGTTCCCGATGCTGGCCCGGATCATCGCCGAGCGGAACCTGGCGGGCACCCGGCACGGCTCGCTGTCGCTGGGGGCCGGGGCGGTGGACGACGCGGTGGCCTGGATCCTGCTCGCCGGGGTGTTCAGCATCGCGGGCGGCAGCGCCGGGCTGGTGTCGCTGGCGGTCGGCGGCGGCTTCGGGCTGCTGGTGGTGCTGGCGGTGGTGGCCCGGCTGCACGGGCGCACGGTGCCGCTGGCCGAACGGGCCACCCCGGAGAACCTGCTGCTGGTGCTGGTGGGCGTGCTGTTCCTGGTCGCCTGGTACGCGGACGAGATCGGCCTGTACGCGGTGTTCGGCGCGTTCAGCCTCGGTCTGGTCTTCCCGCGCTCACCGCAACTGGACCGCAGCGTGCAGACGCTGGAGCCGGTGGGGCGGCTGTTCCTGCCGCTGTTCTTCACCTACTCCGGGCTGAACACCGACTTCACGCTGCTGGGCACCGGGCCGGTGCTGCTGTTCACCGCGGGCTGCGTGCTGGTGGCGATCGCCGGGAAGTTCGGCGCCTGCTGGCTGGCGGCCCGGGTGGCGGGCGAGCCGAACCGGGTGGCGCTGCGGGTGGGGGCGCTGATGAACGCGCGGGGCCTGATGCAGCTCATCGCGCTGAACCTGGGTCTGGCGGCGGGCATCGTGACGCAGGCGATGTTCAGCGCGCTGGTCGTGGTCGCCATCGTCACCACCGTGATGGCGACGCCGCTGCTGACGTGGATCGACCGGCGGGAGCGGCCCCGCGGCGAGCGGGACGGCCGCCCGGACCCGGCGCCGGTCGTGGCGGCCGAGAGCCACTGAGAGAACGGCCCGGCGCGGGGGGCCGGGCCGTTCGTCCGCTCAACTCCCCTGGACCAGGCGCCGTTTGTCGGGTTTCCCGGCGGGGGTGAGCGGTACCTCGTCGATCAGGGTGAGCCGGGCCGGCGCGCACGCCTCGCCGAGCCGCTCGCTCACCAGGGCGCGCAGCTCGGCAAGGGCGGGGGTCCGGCCGGCGGCGGGCACCACGAAGGCGTGCACGGCCTCCCCGGTGCTGTCGTCGGGGACGGCGGTGACATACGCCTCCGCCACCGCCGGGTGGGTGCCGAGCAGCCGTTCCACCGGGCCGGTGTAGTACACGTTGGCGTTGACGATGACCACGTCGCGGGTGCGTCCGGTGAGCCAGAGCCGGCCCGCGCCGTCGAGGTGTCCGAGGTCGCGGGTGCGGACCCAGCCGTCCGGGGTGAACACCTCGGCGGTGCGCTCGGGTTCGCGCCAGTAGCCGCTGCTCTGCGACGGTGTGCGGACGTACAGTTCACCGTCGGTACCCGGCGGCACGGGCCGGCCCTCGGCGTCCCGCACCTCCAGTTCGACGGGCGGGACGCCCAGGGAGCCGGGTTCGTCGGCGGGGGTGGCCATGGAGATCATGCCGGTCTCGGTCTGGCCGTAGCCGTGGAAGACCACCGGCCCCAGCACCTCGGCGGCCTCCCGCAGCCGGGCCGGTCCGAGCGGGGACCCGGAGACCATCAGGGCGCGCAGCGAACCCAGGTCCACGGGTGCCTCCCGCTGGGCCGCGACCAGCCGGTTCAGCCGGGCGACGGTGATCACGCTGGCCGTCGCCCGGAGCCGCACGAAGGCGTCGGGGAAGGCGGGCGGGTCGGCGGTGACCAGGGTGCCGCCGGCGGCGAGCGTGAGCAGCCCGTACTCCAGCATGACCTGGCTGGCCAGGGTGCCGAAGACCAGGAACCGGTCCAGGCGGGCGGCCAGTTCGCGGACGGCGGGCGGCCAGGCGTCCGGGCGCAGCGCCCAGGCCGCGGTCATCGCCGCGTAGGTCTGGGCGCACGCCTTGGGCAGACCGGTGCTGCCGCTGGTGTGGATGAGCCGGGCCACGTCCCCGGGCCGGGCGGTGACCCGGGGCCGTACGCCGTCGTCCGCGGCCGACAGCAGGTCGGCGAGGCGCAGCACGGACCCGGGCGCCGGGGTGTCCGCACCGCCGTCCGGACGGTCGGTGACCCGGTGGGCGACGTCGGTCAGCAGGTGGGCGCGCTGCCGCTCGGTCAGCCCCGGCCGGACGCCGACGACGCGGGCGCCCACGGTGTGGGCCGCGACGACGGCGGCGAACGCCTCGGGACTCACCCCCAGCAGCAGGGCGACCCCGTCTCCGGGGCGGACGCCGTGCCGCCGCAGGCCGCGCGTGATCCGCCGTACGTCCGCGAGGAGCGCCGCGCCGGTGACCTTCCTGCCCAGGTGCTCGAAGACCACGCGGTCGCCCGCCGCGTCGAGCAGGTCCAGGACCGCCCCGGGGAACGGCTCAGTCAAGGCACTCCTTCACGAACGCGGTGAGCGGCTGCCGGTGGACGGCCGGGAGGTCCCAGTCGTTCTCCAGGTTCTCCGCCAGGTGGTGGGTGGCGTCCAGGACGCCGTCGCGGTAGTGGCGGACCACGGGGTGCAGGTAGACGGAGTCACCGGCGTGCTCGGCGTCGTTCTCCGCGACCCGGGGGACAGTGACGTCGAACGGGTCGACGTCGGCGTGTCCGGGCCCGTACTCCAGGTCCACGACGAACCGGTGCCCGGCGGGGCCGAGTCCGCCGCCGGTGACCAGGTCGAGCGGGACCTCCTCCTGGTACACGGCCAGGTCTCCGTGCACGCCGACCACGTCGCCGAGGAACCCGAACTGCTGCCACAGCCCGGAGGAGCGGTTCACCCGCTCGATCACGGCGTCCGCGATCGCCTCCGGCGCGGCGGGCAGCGTCCGGGCGGGCCAGGGGAGGTCGTGGTAGCGGGTGCCGAGGATGCGGTGCAGGGCCCGGGCGCCGTAGCGGAAGCCGTGGATGAAGCCGTTGGTGGACTTCTTGAAGTCCCGCTGCTGGGTGAGGGTGCCCGCGAAGTACAGGTCCGGTACGTTCACCGACTCGTAGGCGGCGGTCTGTTCGGGGAACCGGTCGTCGATGACGAGCGCGGGGCGGCAGGTGTCGTCGAAGACGCTCGCGTCGAAGCGGAAGCCGGCGGCCAGGACGATCCGGTCGTAGCGCAGTTCGCGCAGCTTCTCGACGGTACGGGCATAGCGGAACACCACCCGGTACCCGCCGTCGGGGGCCTTCTCGACGCTCTCCACGGTGCCGTCCAGGACCGCGTTCTGCGACTTGAGCTGGTAGCTGTCGAGGAAGTTGTTGTTGACCGCCCGCAGATGGCCGACGAAGTGGGTCTGCCAGGCCATCTTCACCGAGTGCGGGCCGGCCACGTGGATGACGGCGGCCTTCGCCATCAGGGACTCGGCGGTCTCGAACGCCGAGTTGCCCTTGCCGATGACCAGCACCCGCAGGCCGGTGAAGGAGGCCGGGTCGGTGTCGAAGTCGTCGTAGCGCTCGGCCAGGTCGATGCCGGGGATCGGGGGGACGTTGAGCCGGGAGACGCCGGTGGCCACGATCAGCCGCCGGGCCCGCCAGCTCCGGCCGTCGGCGGCCTCGACCGTGAAGTCGCCGTCCGGGCGGGAGACGCGGACCACCTCGGTGCCGTACTCGGCGCGGACGCCGGTGCGTTCGGCGTAGTCGGTGAGATAGCGCACCAGGTCGTCGGCGCGCGGGAAGTAGTCCTCGCTGTACCGGGTGAACAGCAGCTCCGGGTCGTCGCCGAGCAGCGAGTTCCAGTCCATGCGCAGGCGCAGCTCCGGGTCGCTGTACCCGGTGTGCACCTTGTTGATGGAGATGAGCCGGCGATGCCGGGGGAAGCGGGTGAAGAAGGTCCCCGGGCCGTCGCCCCGTTCCAGGACGACGTAGTCACGTCCGTCGCGTTCGAGTGCCGCGGCGAGCTGCAGTCCGGCCGGTCCGGCCCCGATGATCAGGTAATCGCGCACCATGCACGGGACGCTAGCCGCGCCAGTTCAGAAGGCTCTGAGATTGAGGCGGGGCGGGCGGCCGGTACCGGGCCGGACGAGCGGAGGGCGGGCGGGTTCCGTGCGGCCCGCCCGCCCTCCGCTGTCCGCGTGCTCGGTCAGGTGCCCGGCTTGCGGCCGTACACGTACACGTCGTCGCCCGTCTTCAGCAGCGACCAGTACTTCTTCGCGGCGGTCTTGGTCATGTTGACGCAGCCGTGCGAGCCCGGCGGGTTCCACATGCTGACGCCGACCGAGTGGAACGCCTGTCCGCCGTCGAAGAACTGGCTGTAGGGCATCGGCACGTCGTAGATGGTCGAGTGGTGGTCGATGTGCCGCCAGTAGATCTTCTTCAGGCCGGTACGGGTCTCGTAGCCGTCGCGGCCGGTGCGCACCGGCACCGGGCCGTACACGAGGTCCTTGCCGTCCTGGATCCAGCTCAACTGGAGGGTCAGGTTCACACAGGCTATGCGGCCCTTGTTGGTCGGGCACTTGCCCGACTTGTTCGGCTTCTTGCCGACGGCCTTCTGCTTCTGCATCAGGTCCATCACGCCCCAGGTGACGGGGCCCGCGTAGCCGTAGTTGGGCTGGATGCCGTGCTTGGTCTGGAAGGCGCTGATCGCCTTGCAGTCGGCGGCGGACTGCTTGCCGTCGACCGGACGGCCGAGGAACTTCTCGACCTTCTTCTGGTACGGCCCGGTCTGCGTGGTGCAGCTCGCCGCCTGGGCCGGTGCGGCGCCGAGCGCGAGCGTGAGCGGTGCCATCAGTGCGGTGACCCCGAGTACGACGGCACCGCGTCTGCTTGTGTCTCCCATGGCCGGTCGACCCCTCCCTGTGAAACTGTCGAAGCGGACGGCAGACCGCCCGTGGTGGACTTCCCGCCTGTCAGACCCTCGCCCGGCGGCTTCGGTTGCGCACGGTCTCCACATCACGACGAAACAGTGACAGAAGCGCCGGGCAGCCCACCAGTGCGGAGGCGGACAGAAAGACCGTCCGCCCCCGTCCGCCGTCGCTCGCTCGCCCTGGGGATTCGCGTCTATGCGACGGCCACGGCGTCGCGCAGTGCCTCCCGGACCACCGCGATCACCTCGGCCGCCCGTGAACTGAGGTAGAAGTGGCCGCCGTCGAAGACCTGGAGGTGGAACCCGGCTGTGGTGTGGGCTCGCCACGCCTCCGCCTCCTCGACCGTCGCCTTCGGGTCCGCGTCGCCGATCAGGGCGGTGATCGGGCAGTCGACGGTCGCCTCCACGGGAGCGTACGTCTCGATGGCCCGGTAGTCGCTGCGGATGGCGGGCAGCACCATGCGCAGCAGTTCCTCGTCGCCGAGCACCTGGGCGTCCGTGCCGCTCATCGCCTTCAGTTCGGCCACCAGCCCGTCGTCGTCGCGCTGGTGCACGTTCTCCACGCGGCGCGTCGACGGGGCGCGCCGGCCGGAGGCGAACAGCAGCGCGGGGGTGCGGCCGCCGCTCTGGAGGCGGCGCGCGACCTCGAAGGCGACGATCGCGCCCATGCTGTGCCCGAAGAACACCACCGGCCGGTCGAACAGCGGCACCAGCTCGGGCGCTATCCGGTCGGCCAGCACGCCGATGTCGTCCACGTTCGGTTCGGTGCGCCGGTCCTGGCGGCCCGGGTACTGGAGGGCCGTCACATCACAGTCGTCGGCGAGCGCGGCTGAGACGGGGAAGTAGAAGCTCGCCGATCCTCCCGCGTGCGGGAAGCACACCAGCCGGGCCGGGGCGTCGGGGGCGGGGTGGAACCGGCGGAGCCAGAGGTTGCCGCCGTCGGCAACTGTCATGTTCGTCGTCCGTTCTGCTGTGGTTTCCGGTCGGTGGCCGTCCGTGCGCGGTCCGTGTATCGGTGTGCTGCCGCGAGACGCATCGCCGGCGACGAACACGCCGTACCCCCCGTCATCGCCGGACCCTGGAGACCAGCACCTACGACACCCGACCCGACGCCACACCCCCCGAACTACCACACCCCAACTGCCCCTCAAACCCTGCGCAGCCCGCCGCGACCGCGACGCCTGCTCGTCGCACATCACCCCCGCGGACACTGCGGTCGCGCTCCCCCCCGACGACCTGCGGCCGGACCCCGCCCGCTCCCTCGCCTCCGGTCGGCGCCCCCGTCTCCCGCCCGTTTCGACCCCTTCGCGACGCATGTGATTCGTCTCACATGCCGGGGCGAACCGGTCCGTCACGGGCTGACCGGGGCCCCGCACACGAGGGGCCGCCCGACCGTCAGCCGAGACTGACCGGGCGGGCGGCCCCTGGCGGTCCGTACCCGTGCGTCGGCCGTCGACCGGCGGCGCGCGGGGGCGGATCCGCCGTGCTTCAGCGCGTGGCGGCGGGCGCGGTGCGCCGGGTGAGGAGGACGCCGAGGGCGATCATGCCGACGCCGAGCAGGAAGTGCAGCCAGTTGTCGGCGGTGTTGACGGGTACGAAGTTGGCGGCGCTGTCGTGGTCGATGATCAGGCCGTACAGCCACAGGACCAGGTAGATGACACCGCCGCCGATGAGGTAGTTGCGGGCGGCGGGGGCGCTGCGGGCCATCAGCAGGCCGGCGATGCCGAACAGCAGGTGGACGATGTTGTGCAGGATCGACACCTGGAAGACGCCCAGGAGCTTGGCGTGGGAGTGGTGGGCGGCGAACTCCATGGCGCTGTAGTGGGTGGTGACGCCGGGGATGAACCCGAGGATGCCCACCAGCAGGAACACGGCGCCGACGGCGAGGGCGGCCTGCTGGACGTGGCTGCGAGCGGTACGGGCGGGGGTGGTCATGGTCGTCGGTCCTCTTCTTCGGGGGCTTCAGGGTCGGATGCCGCGGTGGGGCCACCACACGGTGGGGCCGATGTGGCGGACGAGTGCGGGGACGAGCAGGGAGCGCACCACGAGGGTGTCGAGCAGGACGCCGAAGGCGACGATGAAGGCGATCTGCGCCATGAACGCCAGCGGGATGACGACCAGGGCGGCGAAGGTGGCGGCCAGCACGACGCCGGCCGAGGTGATGACACCGCCGGTCGCGGTGAGCCCGGTCAGCACGCCGGTGCGGTTGCCGTCCCGGCGGGCCTCCTCGCGGACCCGGGTCATCAGGAAGATGTTGTAGTCCACGCCGAGCGCGACGAGGAACACGAACCCGTACAGCGGCACGGAGGCGTCGGTGCCGGAGAAGCCGAAGCCGTGGGTGAAGACCAGGGCGGTCACCCCGAGGGTGGCGAGGTAGTTCAGGGCGACGGTGGCGACCAGCAGCACCGGCAGCAGCAGACTGCGCAGCAGGGCGATCAGGATGAGCAGGACGATGGCCAGGACGATCGGGATGATCAGGGTGCGGTCGTGGGCGGAGGTCCGCTGGGTGTCGTACTGCTCGGCGGTGTAGCCGCCCACCAGGGCGTCGGCGCCGGGCACGGCGTGGACGGCCTCGCGCAGCCGCGGGATCGTCCGTTTGGCCGCGTCGCTGTCGGCGGCGGCGCTGAGCGTGGCGTCGATCCGCACCCGGCCGTCGACGACGAGCGGTTCGCCCGCGCCGGGCCGGCCGTCCGCGCCGACCGGCAGTGCCTGGGCCACGCCGCTCGTGCCGCCGGCGGCGTCGATCACCTGCCGTGCGCGGTCGGCGCGGGCGATGACGACCGCCGGGTTCCCGGCGCCGCCGGGGAAGTGCGCGGCCACCGCCCGCTGCCCGGTGACGGACCGGGCGTCGTGCAGGAAGATCTCGTCGAGCGGCACGCCCTCCGCCTTGAGCAGCGGGGAGAACGCGGCGCACGCCGCCAGGGCGATCAGGCTGCCGGCCCAGACACGGCGGGGGCGGCGGTCGACCAGGGTGGCGACGCGCCGCCACAGCCCCCGCCGGCCGTGTGCGGCGGCCGGAGCCGGACGGGCGGGCCAGTAGGCGGCGCGGCCCAGCAGGACCAGCACCGCGGGCAGGAAGGTCAGCGCGGCGGCCACGGCGCACACGACCCCGATGGCGCCGACCGGGCCGAGGGCCCGGTTGTTGGTCAGGTCGCTGACCAGCAGGGCGAGCAGCCCGAGCGCCACGGTGGCGGCGCTGGCGGTGACCGCCCCGACCGAACGCCGCCACGCCACCCTCATCGCCGCCCACCGGTCCCGGCCCGCGCCGAGTTCCTCGCGGAACCGGGCGGTCAGCAGCAGCGCGTAGTCGGTGGCCGCGCCGATGACCAGGATGAACAGGATGCCCTGCACCTGGCCGTCGACCCGGACGGCGTCCCGGTCGGCCAGCGCGTAGACGACGCCGGAGGCCAGCGCCAGCGCGAAGACGGCCGTCACGATCACCACCAGCGGCAGCAGCACGCTGCGGTAGACCACCAGCAGAATCACGAGCACCACGCTCAGCGCCACGCCGAGCAGGACCCCGTCGATCCCCGCGAACGCCTCCGACAGATCCGCCTGCGTCGCCGCCGGGCCGGTGACGTGGGCGCGGGTGCCGGGCACCTGTCCGGCGGCCGCGCGGATGGCGTCGACCGCCGGGCCCACCTGATCGTCCAGGTCGGCCCGCAGGGGCAGCACGGACTGCAGGGCCCGGCCGTCCTCGGAGCCGAGGGGCGGGCTGCCGGGTCCGGCCACCCCGGTCACCCGTCCGGCCGCCCGCACCGCCTCGGCCGCCTGCTCGCGCTGCCCGGCGGTGATCTTCCCGGAGTCGGCGACCCACACGACGATCGCGGGCACGGTCTCGTCCTTCTGGAAGCCGCGCCGCAGCTCGTTGACGCGGGTGGACTCGGCCGTCTCCGGGAGGAAGGCGGCCTGGTCGTTGCCAGCCACCTGGCCCAGCTTGCCCGCGAACGGGCCCAGCGCCCCGCCGGCCAGCAGCCACACCACCACGGCCACGGCGGGAAGCAGCCAGCGCCACCGGCCAGGTCTCGACATCCCGGAATCCTCCGTCCCTGTGACTGGCCAGCACCGCGTACCCCTCCCCGCCCACCACAACCTTCGCCATCGAGATACTTCGGTCGTGGACGGCTCTTCGGGCACGGACCGCACCCCGCCGATGTGCGGGCCCCTGGTCACCCTCCTCGACGGCCCCGCCGACGGCACCCGCGCGTAGCGGCACCGCCCCGCACCGTGAGCTACCGGACGGGAAAGTCGAAGTAGGTGTCCGGGTACGGCTCGTCGGCGAGGGTGTAGTGCCACCACTCGTAGGCGTACGCACGGAAACCGCAGGTCTCCATCAGGGAACGCAGGCGCTGCCGGTTCCGCGCCTCGGTGGGGGTGATGCCGGGTGCGTCGTGGTGCGAGAGGGGGTCCATCAGGTCGTGGCCGCCGCCCATGGGGACGAGTTCGCCGGTGGCCGCGTCGTACAGGGTGAGGTCGACCGTGCTGCCCCGGCTGTGGCCCGATCTCGCGGCCACATATCCCTGGGCGAACATGTCGGCCCGGCCGATCCGCGGATAGTGCCGGGACTTGGTCCGGCCGTCCTCCGGCTGCCGTGACCAGCGCAGGAAGCAGTCGACGGCGTGCTGCGGGCGGTAACCGTCCCAGAGCAGCAGTCCGAACCCGAGTTCCTCCGCCCGCTCGCGGGCCCGTTCCAGCGCCGTGCACAGAGCCCTGGTGCCGACGACCCGGTTGACCAGGTATCCGTCCACCGGTTTGCCGGTGAAGTTGTCCCAGGTGGCGTACTTGGCGTCCCAGCGGATGCCGGGCACCAGTTCGTCCACGAAGGCGAAGTCGTCCCCCGGTGCCTGCGCCGGCCTCATCGGTTCTGTCCCGTCAGGGCGAGGGACACCGCCCGGTCGAGCACTTCGGACAGGGGCAGGCCCGCGGCCGCCATCATCCTCGGGTAGCGGCTGTAGGAGGTCATGCCGGGGAAGGTGTTGACCTCGTTGAGGACGATCTCCCCGTCGTCCTTGAGGAACAGGTCGACCCGCGCGAGGCCGGTGCAGCCCAGGGCGCGGTACACGGCCATGGCCGTGTGCCGTACGAGGAGCCGTGACTCCTCCGGTATGTCGGCGGGAACGATCGCCGCGGAGTTCTCGGAGCCGGTCTCCGGGGCGTCCTCCTGGTGGATCCGGAAGAATCCGTGCGACAGGGCGATACGGTCCACTTCGCCCGTGCACGGCTCCGGGCCGTCGCCGAGGATGGCGCAGCCGACCTCGCGGCCGATGACCGCCTCCTCGATCAGCACTTTCGCGTCGTACCGTCGTGCCGTCGCGACCGCACCCGGCAGTTCCTCCGGCCGGGACACCTTGGTGACACCGAACGACGATCCCGACCGGGCCGGCTTCACGAACACCGGGCAGGTGAGCTGGGCGGGGTCGACGGTGTCGTCCGCGGTGACGATCCGGAAGTCCGGTGTGGTGATTCCCGCGTTCCGGGCGACCAGGTAGGTGAGGGACTTGTCCATGCACAGGGCGGAACTCTGGATGCCGCAGCCCACGTAGGGGATGCCGGAGAGTTCCAGCAGGCCCTGGATCGCGCCGTCCTCGCCGTGGGTGCCGTGCAGCACGGGCAGCACGACGTCCAGGCGGATCGTCTCGTAGCGCCCCTCCCCCAGGACGAGCAGTCCGTGCGTGTCGCCGGCCGGGGAGAGGACGGCGGGGCGGCCGTCGCCGCTCTCCCAGCCCGCCTCGGGACCGGCGCACAGTTTCCAGGCTCCGTCTGTCGTGATGCCGATGTAGAAGGGTTCGTACGTGTCGGGATCGAGGCTGCGGGCCACCTCACGCGCCGACTTGACGGAGACGGAGTGCTCCTCGGAGCGGCCGCCGAAGAGGATGCCGACCTTCAGCCTAGCCATGCTGGTTCCCGCTTTCGTACGTCAGGCAGTTGGTGAGGGAGTTCCGCACGGTGTCGCGCAGGGCGCGGTCCGTGTAGTAGGCGGTGTGCGGGCTGATGAGCGCGTTCGGCAACTGCTGCAGCCGCAGCAGCGATGTGCTCCCCGGGGGTCTGTCCCGGCAGTCGGTGGAGAAGATGCCTTCCTCGCCCTCGATGACATCCAGGGCCGCGCCGCCCAGCCTGCCGCTCTCCAATTCCCGTACCAGGGCCTCGGTGTCGATGAGCGCACCGCGCCCGGTGTTGACGATCAGTGCGCCGTTCCTCATCAGCGCCAGGCGCCGCCTGTCGAGCAGATGGCGGGTGTGCGGGGTGAGTGGTGTGTGCAGGGTGACCAGGTCGCTGTGGAGCAGCAGTTCGTCGAGGGGGACGTGCTCGACCGCGGTGCCGGGATTCGCTGCGGGGCGTTCGTCGCAGGCCATGATGCGGCAGCCGAAGCCTTTCAGCCGGTTCATGACCGCCGTGCCGATACGGCCCGTTCCGACCACCCCGACGGTCAGGTCGCGCAGCTCTTTTCCGCGTGTGCCGCTCAGCCGGTAATCGTGCGCGTCGGTGCGCCGGACCATGGCTTTCGCGTCCCGTAGCGTCATCAGCATGAGCATCAGCGTGTAGTCGGCCACGCTGTCCGGGGAGTAGGAGACGTTCTCGACGAGCATTCCGGCGCGCCGTGCGTACGCCACGTCGATGTGGTCGTATCCGATGCTCCGCGTGGAGATGTAGCGCACGCCGATTCGGGCGAGTGCGCGCAGGGTTTCGTGGGTGAGGGGCGTTCTGTGGTCGACGCTGATGCACCGGCTGCCGGAGGCGAGTTCGGCATTGGCCGCGCAGACCGGTGCGTCGGTGATGACCGGCCGCACATCGAGGGCGGGCGCCAACTCGCGGAACAGGGCCGCTTCGTCCGGACCGCACCCGTACAGCGTGATGCGGGTCTTTTCGCTGTGGGTCATGGCGCCAGTCAAGACGGGGTGCCGTTGCCGGAGCGTATGGGTTTCCCGATACGCCCGCGATACGTCGCCTCCGCTCGACGGCTCCTGCGACGCCGGCCGGTGAGCCGCTTTGGCGTGCCGCCGCAAAGCGCTGCTCGTTTTCACTCGGCGTTCCCGTGGCGACCGGGAAATAAATGCGCCCGCGCACGCCGGTGATAATTCCTCGTTCCCCGTGTCCTCCTGGCTTCTTTGTTCGGGCGCCCATGCCTGCGGGTAATCATCACTCACTTTCCCGCATGACGGTCGGCCACCTGGGTGAACGCACCGCTCTCCGGTCGACGCGTGCCGATTTCCCTGCGCACGTATCAACGACGTTGCGGTGAAGCGGACTTGACGGAATTCCGTACGACCGCCCGGGAATTTCTGCGCGCGGTTATCCCTTTCCGGTTCCGCTGTCGATCGCTCGCCTCGGTGATTGCCCCGGTGAAGGGCGCAAAAATAACGTGGCTGCGATCAGGTTTCCCGTTCGTGCCGGTATAGCCGCGATGTCTGTGCTTCGTGGGACGGTGCCGGATCCCGTCGTGCCGCCCGTCGGCCGGGAGTCCCCCGCTTCGTCCGCACCGATCACGTCACGAGCGCGAACCGCTTCTCTCCTGGAGGACTCATGGCCACCCATGCTCATCCGCTTCTCGGCTGGTCGTCCGAAGCCGTCGTCCTCGACTGCGACGGCACTCTGATGGACAGCGAACGGCACTGGCAGGTCGCCCGCAACCGTGCCTTCCGCGAGTTCGGGCTGACACCACCGCCCGGATTCGCCGACCGCGCCAAGGGCGTGTACTACGCCGACTGCGGGCGGCTGATGGCCGAGGAGACGCACAAACCGGAACTCGCCGACGACCTCGCCCGGTGCCTGCTGGAGCACTTCCTCTCGCTGGTCGCCGACGACCCCGCGACCATGCCCGGGGCGGTCGAGTTCGTCCGGCTCCTCGCGGGGCGGCTGCCGTTGGCGGTGGCCAGCAACTGCCCGCGGGAGGTCGTGGAGGAGAGCCTCAGCCGCGCCGGCCTGCTGCGCCACTTCGCCCACGTGGTCGTCCCCACGCAGGTGCCCGGCTCCTCCGTGCTGCGGGCCGCACCGGACGGCTCGGACCCCGCCGTCCCGGGGGCCGTACGCCCCAAGCCCTGGCCGGACGTCTACGCGACGGCCGCCCGGCTCTGCGGCACCGAGCCGGAGCGGGCGCTGGCGGTGGAGGACTCGCTGACCGGGATCGAGGCGGCCCGCCGGGCGGGGCTGCGGGTGCTCGGGGTGGGGCCTCGGCCGAGTCAGGAGGACGCCTCCCGCGCCGACCTGTGGGTCAGCGCACTGCACTCGCCGGAGCTACTGGCCTGGGCGCGGCAGCAGGGGCCGCGGCAGGCGGACACCCCGACGACGTGAACCCCGGCCGAGGCTCCGGGCACGGGGCGTCTCGTCACGGCGTCGCCGAACCCGACGGGGTGTGCCCGACACCGGGACCGGCCGCGGTGCCCCAGGTGGCGCTCAGGTACGGGGTGACGTCCTCGACCGACCCGGCGGCCGAGGCGAAGAAGAGGGCGACCGCGACGGCTCCCGGGTCGGGGACACCGGCCGCGCGTGCGCCGACGTAGCTGGAACGGCCCATCCGGGCGCGGAGCCGGGCGGTGTCGCGCACACCCTGCCAGGCGGCCTCGGCGGCGGCATCCAGGGCGGCGGCGGGCACGGTCCGGGCGGGGAGCGCCTCCAGTGCCGCGGCGGCGGGGGCGAGGGCGTCGACCAGGGTCTTGTCACCGGGCGCGGCTCCGCCGACGCGGCGGATGGCGGCCAGGCCCTTCACGACCCCCCGGGTCAGGGCGGGGGTGGTGAGGCCGAGTTCGGCGACGGACGCGGCGAGCGACTGGAGCAGCAGGCCGAACAGGGGGCCGCTGGTGCCGCCGACCTCGTCGAGGAAGGCGGTGGCCGCCGCCTCCAGGGCCGCGGCGGCCCCCGTGGCACCGCAGGCGTCCAGGGGCGTGAGGGCGTCGAGGGCATCGAGGCGCGTCAGGGCGGCGACCGTGCCCGCGGACAGGTTGGTGCCGAAGTCGCCGTCGCCGACCTGCTGGTCGAGGGCCGTGAGCTGGGCCTGTGTGCTGCGGACGGTGTCGGCGAAGCGGCGCATCCAGGTGCCGGTGGAGAGTGCCTGGTCAGTGGTGGTCAAGGACTGCTCCCGTGGTCGTGCCCGGATGTGCCGGGCGGATGGTCGGGGTCACCGGGTCGGGCCGGCTCACCAGCGGAGGGCGGCGGTGTGCACGGGCGCGTCGTAGTAGGCGAGGTCGGCCGGTTCGGCAAAGAGGACGGTGAGAGAGAAACCACGCATGTCGAGGGCCGTGACATAGTCGCCGACCAGGCTCCGGGCGAGGACGATCCCCTGGGCGTCGAGGACCCGGGCCAGTTCGCCGTGGACGGCGTACAGCTCCAGAGGGGTCACCGCGCCGAGCCCGTTGACCAGGGTGATGGCCGCGGTGCCCGGCCTCGGGGCGAGGGCCCCGAGAAGCTCGCCGGTCATCCGCTCCACCAGGCGGGCGAGCGGGGCATGACGGATGGTCGACCTGGCCCGCTCGCCGTGGATGCCCACGCCGTACTCGAGTTCGCCGGCGGCGACACGGAAGGCGGGCTTGCCCAGGGTGGGGGCGGTGTGGGCGGCGGAGGCGACGGCGAGGGTGCGGCAGCGGGCGGCCAAGCGGACGCCGAGCTGCTGGAGTTCCGCGAGACCGAGGCCGGTGTCGGCGGCGCCGCCGAGGATCCGCTCGATGAGGACGGTGCCACCGGTCCCCCGGCGGCCGGCGGCTATCTGCTCGCAGTCGGAGGCGAGGTCGTCGTCGACGAGGACGCGTGCGCACGGTATTCCCCGGTGGGCCAGGCGCTCGGCGGCGATGCCGAAGTTGATGCGGTCGCCGGTGTAGTTCTTGACGATGTGCAGGACGCCTTCGGCGCGGGCGACGGCGAGCGAGCCCTCGTAGACCTGGCGGTTGTGCGGTGAGGCGAAGACCCGGCCGGGACAGGCGGCGTCGAGCATGCCCCGGCCCACGTACCCGGCGTGCATCGGCTCGTGCCCGGCACCGCCACCGGAGAGCAGGGCGACCCGCCGGTGCGGGGACGCGGCGCGGGCCGTCACGAACCCGTGGTCGGGATCGAGGCTGAGCAGGTCCGCATGGGCCCGCGCGAAGCCCGCGAGCGCGTCGGACACCAGGGTGTCGGTGCTGTTGACGAAGTACGGAGCCATGAGAGTCCTCCGTCGCCTCCCGTCCGGATTCCTCCATGCTGGGCTCCGGTTCCGCCCCGGGCAAGCCGCACGCCGCTTCACTCGTCTCATCGGGTGCTGCTGCCCGGAACGGGCCCGGACGGGCGCGGGGCGCGGTAGTGGGTCGCAACGCGTCCGGCCGGCGTCCGGCTTCCCCGGCGCCGCCCCCTCCCGCGCCCGCGCGGTCGTCAGCGTCCGCGGCGTTTCAGGTAGAGGTCGAAGGCCCGGTAGAGCACCGGCCGCAGCGGCAGGTCCCACTCGCCGACGTACCGCACCGCCCGGCCGCCGATGCCGGCCTTGAACCGGACGAGGCCCACGTGCGGGTCGTCGGCGCTGAGGGTGGGGGTGATGCCGCGCAGGTCGTACACGTCGCAGTCGGCCGTGAGCGCGTCGCGGATCATCGCCCACTGGCAGGCGTGGGAGCCGCGCACCTCGCGTTTGCCGGTGGCGGAGGCGCCATAGGCGTACACCGCGTGCGCGCCGACCCGGACCAGGACGGCACAGGCGGCCAACTCGCCCCGGTGGTGGGCGAGGTAGAGCCTGATCCGGTCGGGGTCCTCGGCGCCCAGTGCCGCGAACATGGTCTCGAAGTAGCGCAGCGGCCGGGGTGTGAAGCGGTCCCGCTCGGCGGTGTGGACGTAGAGGTCGTGGAACGCCTTGAGGTCGTGCGCACCCGTGCCGATCCGGACCTCGACGCCCGCCCCGGCCGCCTTCCTGATGTTGCGGCGCCACTGCTGGTTCATGCCCCTGAGCAGGTCGTCCTCGGTCCTGCCGGCCAGCGGGAGTTCGTACTTGAACTGCGGGTGCCCGACCCCGAATCCGTCCCGTGGGCTCCGGGGCAGCCAGCCCGCCTCCCGGAGGGTGCGGCTCACCTGGGCGCCGACCGGTTCCTCCCGGTGGCAGGGCAGGTCGGTCAGCCGCCCGCGGCCCGGATCGGCGAGGCCCTCCTTGACCTGGGCGGCGCTCCAGGTGTGCGTGACCACCGGCGGGCCGAGCCGGATCGCGAACGCGCCGCGCTCCTTGAGATACGCGGCCAGCGGATCGAGCCAGGCGCCCAGCTCGCCGCTCCAGTCGATGACCGGGCCCTCGGGCAGGTACGCCAGCGTGCGGCGGTCGATCCGCGGCACCGGCCGGTGCAGGACGAGCCCCGCGCCGACCAGGCGCCGGCCGTCGAACCAGCCGAGGGACTCGCCCCGCCACTCGGTCTTCACCCGGGCCCACGCGGGGGCCTGCAGAAAGCTGACCGACCGCTGGGCGCGTACGAACGCCATATGCTCGGCGGTGCCGATCGGCCTGACGGCCATCTTCCCGGCCGTCGCTGTCACTGGTGCGCTGGAGGACATGGCGGCAGTCAACGCGGCGGGGGGTTGCCTGGGCGTATGCGGTTCTCGATACGCCGGCGATAGGTGCCGGCTCCTAGTCTGGGCGCATGGGTGTGCTGAGGACCGAGGACGGCCGTCATCCGGGGACAGGGGCCGTGGTGCGACGGTCCGGCCTGAGCGTGCGCCTCAAGCTCACCCTGAGTTACGCCGGTTTCCTCATGCTCACGGGTGCCTTGCTGCTCGTCGCCGTGGGGGTGTTCCTGCTGCGGCAGGGGTGGTGGCAGACCAATGAGTCAGGGGCGGTGAGACTGACTCCGGGCACCCTCTTCCTGCGCAGTTTCGCCCCGACGGCGGCGGCGGTGATGGTGTTCCTGCTGGTCTTCGGCCTCCTGGGAGGGTGGGTCCTCGCCGGTCGTATGCTCGCTCCGCTGGATCGCATCACCCATGCCACCCGTATGGTGTCGGCCGGGTCGCTGTCCCACCGGATCCGGTTGCCGGGCCGCAGGGACGAGTTCCGCGAGCTCGCCGACGCCTTCGACATGATGCTCGCGCGGCTCGAAGCGCACGTCACGGAACAGCGGCGGTTCGCCGCCAACGCCTCGCACGAGCTGCGCACCCCGCTGGCGATCTCCAAGACGCTCCTCGACGTGGCCCGCGCCGACCCGCACCACGACACCCGCGCACTCGTCGACCGCCTGCACACCGTCAACGCCCGGGCCATCGACCTCACCGAGGCACTGCTCCTGCTCAGCCGCGCCAACCAGCGGTCCTTCACCCGCGAGCAGGTCGACCTGTCCCTGGTCGCGGAGGAGGCGGCCGAGACGCTCCACCCGCTCGCGGAGAAGCACGGCATCACCCTGGAGACCAGCGGCGACATCGCGCCCACGGGCGGTTCACCCGCGCTGCTGCGGCAACTCACCATGAATCTCGTCCACAACGCGATCGTGCACAACCTGCCGGACCAGGGCACCGTGTGGGTCCGTACCGGTGTCCAGGACGATTCCGCGGTGCTCACCGTGGAGAACACCGGCGAGCAGCTCACCCCCGAACTGGTCTCGACACTCACCGAGCCCTTCCAGCGCGGCACCGAGCGCGTCCACACCGGGCAGGCGGGGGTCGGCCTCGGTCTGGCCATCGTCAAGACCATCACCGAGGCCCACGACGAGGACCTCACCCTCACCCCGCGCCCGGCCGGCGGGCTCCGCATCACCGTGACACTCCCCCGCTGAGCACCCCGGCGTCCCCCCGATTCCCGTCCGCATACGGGCCGGAATCAGCCCCGCCGCTTCAGCGGCCCATCAGGGGCGAAAGCACCCCGACCACCCCGGCAATTCGGCGGAATTGACGATTCTGCTGGCGAGCCCGCGGTTCAGGGTGGCCGGAAGCCTCGACCTCGGCTTTCATCCGGTAACCCCAGGTCAGCCAGCGGCCTCTTTCAGCCACTTTCACAGGTGCCCGAATGGCCCCCGGACAGCGGCCCTCACGCGTACCTGCTGGTCACGACGCCTCACCGGTCGGCCGGAAAACTGTCCTGGACAGACAGCCAGGGCACGGTCGTCGCTGTCCGCCCGGACACACAGCAGGCACACTTACGCCGTCCCGCATGCGTGGTCCCCCAGCCCGCGGCACCTACTCCTGCTGTGAAGGACACCGCTGCGATGAGCACGCCCGGCAGAGGCACGTGCGCCTCCTGCACCGCTCCAGGCCGCGACCGCACCCCGGGCCGGCTCACCCGCGCCGTCCGGTGGGCCGGCCGCCTGCTGTGCTGGAGCCTGGCCGCCGGTATGGCCACTGCCGCCACACACCTCCTCCTCGCCCCACGGGCCGCCTGGTGGCACGCCGTGTGGCTGCTGCCCTGGTACCTCACCTGCGCCGCCGCGCTCACCTGGGCCGTCCTCCGGGCGCGCGAGAAGGCCGCGCAGCACCCGCCGGACGACGACACCCGCCCGGACCACTGGGACCGGGCGGCGTGAACCACCTGACCGACCAGTGCGTCGGAGGTGCCGTCGGGTTCGCCGCGGACGCCGGGCGTGGAAGGGTCACCGCCCCCGCCAGGCGATCTCCCGTTCCCTTTCGGTGAACGGCGGGCCCGGTAAGGGCGGGCGTTTCGGGCCCAGCAGCATCGGGACGAGCAGGTCGGGCGAGAACAGCCGCCTGACCGGCTTCTCCAGGCTCATGACGTCCAGCAGGGCCCCGAGCGCGCGGGGGTTGCGGGCCCCGGTGGCCACCGCGTGGTCGAGGAACCGGGCGAGGAGGCGCTCCGGCACGGTGGGCGGCGTGTCCGTGGCGCCGGGGTAGTGGGCGTCCTGGCCGACGGCGAGGTCCCAGGCCACCCCGACCGGACGGGCCACGGCACGCTGAAGGCGGCGAGCCGTGCCGGGAGTGGTGAGCGCGGACGAGCGCAGGACGTCGCGCACCGCGAGGGCGCACTGGGCGGCGACCGTCAGGCCGTGCCCGTAGACGGGGTTGTACCCGGCCGTCGCGTCGCCGAGCACGGCGAAGCCCTCCGGCCAGTTCCTCATCTTCTCGTAGTAGCGGCGGTGGTTCCGGGTGCCGCGCGTGGTGGCGACCCCGCCGAGCGGTTCGGCGTCGCGCAGCAGTTCCCCGATGACGGGATGGCCGAGCCGGAGGGCGAAGTCCACGAAGGCCGCCGGATCACCGCTCGGCTCCCCGCCCCGGGTGCCGGCGAGCGTGACGATCCAACGCCCGCCCTCGATGGGCAGGACGATGCCGCCCCGGCCCGGCGCTCCGGTCGGATCGGCCTGGACGTTGACCAGGGGGAAACCGGCCGTCGCGGTGCCGTCCGGGGCGCGGTACAGACGGGTGGCGTACACCACGCCCGCGTCGACCACCCGCTCGGTGACCCCGGGCAGGCCCAGGCCGGTCAGCCAGCGCGGGGCGCGGGACCCCCGGCCGGAGGCGTCGACGACGAGGTCGGCGGCCAAGGTGACCTCCCCCTGGCCGCCGCGCATCCGTACGCCGGTGACCCGTCCGGCGTCGCCCGTCAACCGGACGGCGGTGTGGGCCTGCCGGACCGTGACATGGTCGTCGGCGAGGACCCGGGCGCGCAGTACGGAGTCGAGCAGGTCGCGCGAGCAGACGAGGTTGCGGTGCCGGGTGGCCGTGAAGCGGCGGAACCAGATCCCGTTGGGGGCGCGGGAGACCATGTCGCCCATGACGTGGATGAGGCGGCCGCCCCTGGCCACGACCTCGTCCACCACGGCGGGGAGCAGTTCCTCGAAGGCACGCACACCACCGCTCCACACCAGGTGGGCGTGGCGGGCCTGCGGGACGCCGCGCCGGGGCCGGGGACCGGCGGGGAGGGTGTCGCGTTCGACGATCGTGACATCGGCGGACTCGGTGAGCGCGGCGGCGGCGAGCAGACCCGCCGTACTCGCGCCGATGACGACGGCGGCGGGCCGGTGAGCGCCGACGCGTTCAGGCATGGGTACGCCCCTTTCCTGTCCTGGTCGTCACTGCCGGACGCCGCCGGTGACGGTCCAGGGCGGGGCCGGTGCGTGCCGAACACCGCCTGCCATGGTGCCTGTTGGGCACTTCCGCGCGCCAGATGCCCCGGGGGCGCGGACAGCCGCGCGTGACCCGCGGACCTACCCATTGCGACACGAGTCGTCCCGAGCGGGTGACGGGGTGTCAGAGGAGCCCGGATATGGCCCGCAAATGCACCGTCCCGTGTATGGACAGTCCGTGGAGAGCCGCATACATTTCGTTCAGGACCCGCAGGAGCAGGGACCGACAAGGGGGCGGAAACATGAAAGGCGATTACGTCGTCGTTGCCACGCCTTACGGAATGCCGGCCTCCTCGTGACGGGCGGCCGAGCGTCCCACCGCAGCCACCGTACGGTCCTGACCAGGCACTGAGCCGGTAGGTCCCGTCGCCCCGCACAGGAGAGATCTCGTCGGCGCACCCTGCGGCGCGGAAACACCGTGCCGCTGTGGCGCAGGTTTTTCATGCCGCCCGATGAGGTCTCGGACGTTAATTCCGAAACTAATAGAGGGGAAGGTCTCATGCCGTTATCGGCAACTGATCTCGCGAAGACCGGCGACACGCCGGTGACGATTCGTTCGACATTCTTCGAGAACATCTTCCTGCGACTGGACGGCACCGGAGTGACCGCTCCCGCCGATGACGGGTCCGGAAAGGTCAACTGCCAGTACGGCACCGGCGCCTGGACGACGTTCAAGAGCCGTCCCCAGTCCGACGGCACGTACGCCTTCGAGTCGGCGGCCTTCCCGAACGTGTTCCTGCGCATGGACGGCAGGGGCGTTCCCACCACCATGGCCGGCGGCGGAAAGGTCAACTGCCAGGTCGGTGTCGGTCCCTACGAGAAGTTCCGTGCCCGCCCCCAGTCCGACGGCTCCTTCTCCTTCGAGTCGGCGGCCTTCCCGGACATCTATCTGCGCCTGGTCACCGACAGCGGGGTCACCGCCGCCACGGGGCCCGGGGGCACGGTGAACTGCCAGATCAAGGCCAACGGCGGTGAGCACGAGAAGTTCTTCGTCGAACGCGCCTGACCACCGCACCCGCCGCGGGCCCCGGAGCCGTCCCCGGGGCCCGCGGCCGTTCCTAGCGGGCCACCACCCGCAGGGTCTCGGCGGTGGGGTCGGCGGCGTCGGGGACGAGCATGCCGGCGGCCACCCCGCTGGTCAGGTAGTCGACGACCTCCCGGGTGATGACCTCGCCCGGAGCGACGACGGGGACACCGGGCGGATAGGGGCTGATCATCTCCGCCGCGACGCGTCCGACCGCCTGCCGGGCCGGAACGTGCTCGGCGGTGCCGAAGAAGGCGTCGCGCGGCAGCATGGCCTGTTCGAGCTGGAGCGCGCGGGGCTCGGGCAGTTGGACCGGGGGCCGGTCCTCCAGAGTGCCGGCGTGCTTCACGAGGCGGCGCAGGGAGTCGACGAGGAGGTTCTCCGTGCGGTCGTCGTCGGCGTGCGTGATCTGCGCGCTGATCCGGCAGGTGTCGGAGGAGCCGATGTCGACCTGGCAGTGGGCGCGCAGCCACTCGGTGGCCTGCATGCCGCTGATGCCGAGTTCCCGGACATCGATGGTGATCTTCAGCAGATCCAGCTCCGTGGTCAGCCCCTGGTCGACGACCTCCTGGCCCATCAGGCGCAGGCCGGGCATCCCGGTGACGGCCTCGCGGACGCGTGCCGTGCGACGCAGCGCGGTGTCGAGCAGATCGGGTCCGTGCTCGGCCATCTGGCGGCGCCATCCGTCGAGGGTGGCGTACACCAAGGAGGAGGAGCTGGTGGTGCCCAGCAGGTCCTCACGCTGCTTCAGCACCTCGGCCGAGACACGGTCCCCCTGGAGGTGGAAGACGGAGCTCTGCTCGATGGCACCGCCCATCTTGTGGACGCTGGTGACGACGAGGTCCGCACCGGCGTTCATGCCCCAGGCCGGCAGGTCGGGGTGGAAGGGCAGATGAGCGCCCCAGGCTTCGTCGACGATCAGGGGGACGTCGTGGTCGTGGCAGACGGCGGCGATGCCCCGGATGTCGGCGCACGAACCCCAGTCCGTGGGTGTGATCAGCAGCATGCCCTTGGCGTCGGGGTGCTCCCGCAGCGCCCGGCGTACGTCGTCCGGCTCCGGCGGGTGGACCAGGTGCCGCTCGGCGTCGAGCTTCGGGTGCACCCACACGGGGTGGACACCGTTGACGATGACGCCGGCGATCACGGACTTGTGGGCGTTGCGGGAGACGAGGAGTTTCTCGCCCGGTCCGGCCACGGCCAGCATCGCCGTCTTCACCGACAGGGAGCTGCCGCAGGTGGAGAAGAACGCCTGCTCCGCGCCGACGGCGTCGGCCATCAGCTCCTGGGCCTGGGCCAGCACCCCCTGTGACTCGCGGCGGTCGTCGAGGCCGTTGAGGGAGAGCACGTCGGAGGCGAAGACGCCCTCGCCGACGATGTCGACGACACGGGGATCGGCGCCCAGGCCCTGTTTGTGGCCGGGAGGTCCGTACACCACGTCGCCGCGGCGACGGAACTCCTGGAGTGCCTCCAGTACAGGGACTCGGGCGTGGTCCATCACTGTCCTCCTCGTACATGTCTCCCTGCGTGTCCTGGCGGTGGCCGGTCCGGCGTCCCGTTGGAACCGGTCCGCGAGGTGCGGATCCGTGCCAGGCCCGAGTAGCACGGGCAGGCGGGCCGAAACGGCGCCCGGCTCCTTCCGGCGCGGGGGCCGAGCCGGCCCCCTCGACAGAACAATTCGGGATGAAATTACCGTTTCGGATGCATGTGCGGCGGTACTCCGACACCGACGGCCGGATCAGCCGGCCGCATCAGGTCTTACCGCGCGGCCGCCGGTCCGCGGCCTTCCGGGACCCTGACCGCGCCCCCGGCGGCCGGCGGGTGACGTCGCAGCGGCGACGGAACACCCCGCATCCCACCGAGGTACGCGATGTCAGAATCACCCCCCTCTGTTCCGGCGCTGAACAACCGCACCCTGGACGCGACGTCCGGCGGCCAGTTGGAGACACCCGGTTACGACCGGGCACGGATCGAACCGGCCGTCGTGCACTTCGGTGTCGGCGGCTTCCACCGGGCCCATCAGGAGGTCTACTTCGACCACCTCGCGGAGCTCGGTTTCACCCGGTGGGGAGTGATCGGGGTCGGCATGCGACGGCCCGAGATGGGCGAGGTGCTGGACGCGCAGGACAACCTCTTCACGGTCGTCGAGCGCGACGGCGAGGACAGTACGGCCAAGGTCATCGGCAGCATGGTCGAATACCTCCTGCTCGCCGAGGACCGGACGGCGGTGGAACGGCGCCTGGCCGACCCGCGCATCCGCCTGGTGACCCTGACGATCACCGCCGACGGCTACGTCCTGCCCGACGGTCCCTGCGCGGGCGCCGACTCGGTGTTCGGCGTGATCGTCGACGCCCTGGACCGGCGCCGGCGCGCCCACCAGGCCCCGTTCACCGTGCTGTCCTGCGACAACCTGCCCGACAGCGCCGCCGCCGCCCGCGCCGCGACCGCGACCCTGGCCGGACGCCGCGATCCCGCACTGGCCCGGTGGATCCAGGAGCGGGTCTCCTTCCCCGGCAGCATGGTCGACCGCATCACCCCGGCGACCTCACCCGGCGACCGCGACGAGGTCGAGGAGGACTTCCACGTCGGCGACCGCTGGCCGGTGATCACCGAACCGTTCACCCAGTGGGTCATCGAGGACGACTTCTGCAACGACCGGCCCCCGCTGGACCGCGTCGGAGCCCTCTTCGTGCACGACGTCGCCCCGTACAAACTCATCAAGAGCCGGCTCCTCAACGGGGTCCACTGCGCCCTGGGCTACGTCGGATACCTGGCCGGGCACCGCACCACCGACCAGGCCATGAGCGACCCGGCCGTGGCCGGCTTCGTGGAGCGTCTGATGCGCGCGGAGATCGCCCCGCTGCTGCCGCCGGACGTCCCGGGCATGGACCCGTACGCCTACTGCGACACGGTGCTGGAGCGGCTGCGCAACCCCAGCATCGGGGACCGGCTGGCCCGGCTGTGCCGCCGCGGCTCCACCAAGGTGCCCGACTACCTGCTGCCCTCCCTGCACGCCGCGTACGCCCAGGAGCGGCCGCGCGCCCGGCTCGCCCTCGCCGTCGCCGCGTGGCTGCGCTACCTGCGCGGCACGGACCTCGACGGCGCCCCCATCGACGTACAGGACGCCCGGGCCGGCGAACTGCGGGAAGCCGCCCGGCGCGGCGGTGACGATCCCGGGCCGCTGCTGGCCCTGCGGGACGTGTTCGGCGGCCTCGCCGACGACGCCGGCAGCGTGGCCGTGCTGCGCGGAGCCCTGGCCGGCGCGTTCGCCGACGGCAGCACACTGCGCGCCGCGCTGGCCGCGCCGGACCGGCTCGCCCTCCCCCGACCCTTGGAGCCCCATGAGCACCCCTGACCTGACCGGCGTCTCCACGCTGCTGCTCGACGCGGACGGCACCCTGTTCCCCTCCGAGGAGCCCGCGTACGTCGCCTCGGCGGTCGTCACCCAGGACTTCGCCCGCCGCTTCGGGCTCACCGGTGACTTCTCCCCCGAGCATCTGCGGCTCACCTCCACCGGCAAGAACTTCCGCACCACCGCCCAGGACCTCGCCGCACGCCAGGGCGTCCGCCTGGACCCCGCCGAGCTGGAGGCGTGGGTGGAGCGGGAGAAACGGGAGGTGACGGCGTACCTGGGGCGGGTGCTGACGCCCCGGCCGGACGTGGTGGCGGCCGTGACCGCGCTGGGCCGCCGCTACCGGCTGGCCGTGGTGAGTTCCAGCGCGCTCACGCGGCTCGCCGCGTGCTTCGCCGCCAGCGGCCTGGACGGGCTGCTGCCGGCGGGCAGCCGGTTCAGCGCCGAGGACAGCCTGCCGGTGCCGACCAGCAAACCGGACCCGGCCGTCTACCGGCACGCTCTCGCCGAACTCGGTGTCGCCCCGCGGGAGGCGCTCGCCGTCGAGGACTCGGCCACCGGAGCGGCGTCCGCCGTGGCGGCGGGCATCGCCACCGCCGGCCTGGTGCAGTTCGTACCGGAGGAGGAGCGGGCCGAACGGAGCGCGCGGCTGTCCGGGGCCGGGGCCGCCTGGGTGCGGTCCGACTGGGGGCGGCTCGCCGCGGACCTCGTCGGTGACACGGTGCGGGTGGCCCCGTGACCGGCGTGGAGCAGGCGGACGGCTTCCCGGTGCCCGCCTCCGCCCGGCCGGCGGCGCCCGGACCGGCCGCCGGCGGGCAGCGGGACGGAGACCGGCTGGACGGCGGGCGGCCGGCCGGGTCCCGGCCGCGCTCGATGCTGGGGTACCTGGTGATGCCCCGGCCCAAGGACGCGGTGAAGGGGCTGCTGATGCCGTTCACGTTCCTGCTGGCCGTGGCGGCGGGCGCGGACGTGACGGGGCGGACGGTGGTGCGGGCCCTGATCGTCTGGGGGGTGCTGGAACTGCTCGTCTATCCCGCCCGCTACCAGTGGAACGACGTCCGGGGGTTCGTCGCCGACCAGAGCCATCCCGCCGGGCACGACCGCGGGCGCCTGCCGGGGCCGCTCGAACGGGTCCGGGCCCGCGTCGGCGCGAGCTGCGCGGTCGCGGTGGCGCGGCTGGCCGCCGTGGCGGTCCTGGCCCTGGTACTGGCGCCGCTGGCCGGGGTGGTCTGGGCGGTGACCGCGGCGGTGTTCGGCGTGGCCGTCGTCTACGAGGTCCTGCGCGCCAGGGGCACGGGCCGGACCGCGACGGTCCCGCCGCCCGCCCGGCCGGCCGTCGTCGCCCTGTGGATCGTGGTCGGCGCGGGCTACGTGGTGCGCGGCATGACCGGTCTGGCGCTCGCGGTCGACCTGGGCCGCCGCCCGGCGCTCGCGGTGGCCGCGGCGGTGGCGCTGTGGGCGTTCGGGGTCGCGTTCGTCACCAGCAGATGGGTCCTGGAGAGCCTGGCGTTCGCCGCCGCGGACCACGGCAGGCTGATCTGGACGGCGCGGGCCGAGCACGCCCGTGAGCACCTGCTGGCGCTGGTGCGCTGGCTGCCGTCGCGCACCGACGCGGCACCGGCCGACTGGGCGCCGCTGCGCCGCCGTACCCCGTGGACCGCCCCGTGGAACCTGGCGCTGCTGGTCGCGGGCACGGCCTCCGCGGTGACCGGCGTCCTGCTCGGCGCGCCCGCGTCACCGGAGCACTGCCTGGTGGCCGCGCTGCTGGGGGCGGCCGCGACGGCGGCGGTGGTCCTCCTCCCGGCACGGCGTCCCCTGGTGCTGCTCGCGGGGGCCGCCCCGCAACTCCTGGTCCTGGCCCTCACCGGGCAGCCGCGCCCGCTGGCCGCCCTGCTGCCCTGGCTGGCCGTCATGGCCGCCCACCTCGTCTACAGCAGCCGCTCGCTCAGCACGATCGGGCTGCCGTCCGGGCGGCTGCGTCCCCTGGTGGCGGTTCCGGGCGCGGCGCTGGCCCGGGCGGTGGTCGGGCCGGCCACCTGGGAGGCCCTGCGGAAGGAACGCCGGTGAGCCCCGCCGGTCCGGAGGACCTGGACGCCCTGCTGGCCGTCGCCCGCGCCGCCGCCCGGGCGGGCGCCCGTACCGCCGCCGCCTGGCGCGCCGCCGCCCATGAACTGCTGATCGAGGAGAAGGCGGGCCCCGACGACCTGGTGAGCCAGGCCGACCGGGACACCGAGCGGGCGGTACGCGCGGTGCTGAGCGAGCACCGGCCGGACGACACGGTGCTGGGCGAGGAGGAGGGGACCACCGCCGGGCATGGCGGGGTGCGGTGGATCGTCGACCCGATCGACGGCACCACCAACTACCTGTACGGGCGTCCCGACTGGGCGGTCAGCGTGGCCGCCGCCGACGCGGACAGCGGCCGGCTGCTGGCCGGCGTGGTCGTCGAGCCCGCCGTCGGTGCGCTGACCGAGGCCCGGGCGGGTGCCCGCACGGTCGCCGACGGCACACCGGTCGCCCCGCTGCGCAAGCGGGACCTCTCCCGCGCTCTGGTGGAACTCAACTTCGGCCGGCCCGCGCAGCGCCCCCTGGCCGGCCCCGCGGTCGGTGTCCTGCTGCCCCGGGTACGGGATCTGCGGCGCGGGGGCAGCGCGGCGGCCGCGCTCGCCCAGGTCGCCACCGGCCGCGCGGACGCCCTGTGGGCCCCCGGGCTGCACGCGTGGGACTGCGCCGCGGGAGCCCTCCTGGTGCACCAGGCCGGCGGCACGGTCGGGGCGCTGACCGGCCCCACCCCCGGCACCTGGCCTCCCGGCGGCGACGTCCTGGCGGCGTCACCGGCCCTCTGGACGCAACTGCGGGAGCTGCTGGCGCGGGTCTACCCGGCGGCGGGCGAGGGGGACGGGAACCCCGGCTCGGACAGCGAGGAGGCGCACGTGACCGGCCCGGGGTGAGGGCGCGCCGCGCCGGTGCGCCGCGATGCCGCCCGGCGGCCGGCGTCCCCGTGCCGGTCCGGCCCGGCTCCGCACGCGTCAGCGGGACGGTATGCGGAACTCGAACGCGGGACGGTCCCACGGCACGGCGGGCGGGTCCGCGAGCACCGTACCCGTGCGCACCGCACCCGCGCGGTGGTAGAAGTCCTCGGCGGGCACGTGCGACACGACCTTGACCCGGTCCACCCCGGCGGCACGGGCCTCGGACCGCATATGGGCGACGAGCCGGCGCCCGATGCCCCGCCGCTGCGCGTCGTCGGCCACGAACAGCAGGTCGAGCTCCGGTGGCGCCAGGACCAGCGAGTAGAACCCGAGGACCCGGCCGTCGTACTCCCCGGTGCCGACGGCCACGAAGGCGCGGTGGGCCTCGAGGTAGTCCGGCCCGACCCGGTAGCCCGCGACGGCGGCGGCGTACCTGCCCGCGTACGCGCCGGAGCCGCGCACGAGCCGCGTGAGACGCTTGGCGTCCCGCGCCACGGCCCTCCGTATCGTGATCGGCAGGGCGGCCGGGGACGTGCGTGCGCTCATCCGGTGAGTATGCCGCACCGGAAAGGGGCCCTCGTGCGGCGGGTGTGCCGCCGGGCACCTCGCTGACCTGCGCCCGCCCCCGGCCCGGGCCGGGCCGGGGGCGGACTCGGCGGTGCGGCACCGCGCGGAGAGGCGTGACGAGGCGGTGCCGCACCGGGCTCGGTCAGGCGCCGGGCAGGACCCCCGAGCGGGCCACCTCGGCGTACCAGCGGGCGCTGGCCTTCGGGATGCGGGTGCCGGTCGGGTAGTCCACGTAGACGGCGCCGAAGCGCTTGCTGTAGCCGTGGGCCCACTCGAAGTTGTCCAGCAGGGACCACAGGAAGTAGCCGCGTACGTCCGCGCCGTCCGTGATCGCCTGGTGGACGGCGGCCAGGTGGCCGCGTACGTAGGCGATCCGGGCGGGGTCGTTGACGTTGCCGGAGGGGTCGGCGTAGTCGTCGAAGGCCGCGCCGTTCTCGGTGATGACCAGCGGTGTGTCCGGGAAGTCGGCCGACAGTCGGCGCAGCAGCTCGTACAGGCCGGCCGGGTCGACGGCCCAGCCCATGGCGGTGGTGTCGCCGGGCGGCTGGTGGAAGGCGACGGTGTCGGCGCCCGGCCAGGGGCTGTGGTCGCTGTTGCCGTGGCCGTCCGAGGTGTGGACGCCGCTGCCGTCGGCCGCGGAGACGAGGGTGGGCGAGTAGTAGTTGACGCCGAGGAAGTCCAGCGGCTGGTGGATCTGCCCGAGGTCGCCGTCGCGGACGAAGGACCAGTCGGTCAGCGCGGCGGTGTCCTTGATCAGGTCCTCCGGGTAGGCGCCCGTGAGCATCGGGCCGGTGAAGAACCGGTTGGCGAGCGCGTCGATCCGGCGGACCGCCTCGGCGTCGGCGTCGCTTCCGGTGAGCGGGCGGACGTGGTGGAAGTTGAGCGTCACCGAGACCTGGGCGGTGGCCGGAAGGCGGTCGCGCAGCGCCTGGACCGCGAGGCCGTGGCCCAGGTTGAGGTGGTGTCCGGCGCGCAGTGCCGCGACCGGGTCGGTGCGGCCGGGGGCGTGCACCCCGGAGCCGTAGCCGAGGAAGGCGCTGCACCAGGGCTCGTTGAGGGTGGTCCAGGTCGTCACCCGGTCGCCGAGGGCGTCGGCGGCGAGGGCCGCGTACTCGGCGAGCCGCTCGGCCGTGGCGCGCTCGGGCCAGCCGCCGGCGTCCTCCAGCTCCTGCGGGAGGTCCCAGTGGTAGAGGGTGGCGACCGGCTGGATGCCCCGGTCCAGCAGCTCGTCGGCGAGCCGCCGGTAGAAGTCCAGGCCGCGCTGCGCGGCGGGGCCCCGGCCGGTGGGCTGGATGCGGGGCCAGGCGAGGGAGAACCGGTAGGCGCCCAGGCCGAGTTCGGCCATCAGGGCGACGTCCTCGCGCCAGCGGTGGTAGTGGTCGGTGGCGATGTCACCGGTGTCGCCGTTGCGGACCCGGCCCGGGGTGCGGGCGTAGGTGTCCCAGATGGACGGCGTCCGGCCGTCCTCGGCGACGGCCCCCTCGATCTGGTACGAGGCGGTCGCGGAGCCCCAGAGGAAGCCCTCGGGGAAGACCCGGGTCCCGTCAGGGCCGGGCCCGCTGTGCTGTGCTGCGGTGACCACATGAGTCCTTTCGGAGAGACGGCGGCGGGCCGTACGGTGAACGGCTCCGGTGCCCTGCGGGCCCGGACGGGGGCGCCCGGGCCGGTGGAGCCGGTCAGCCCTTGACGGCGCCGGCCATGATGCCGCTGACGATCTGGCGGCCGAAGACGACGAACATCGCCAGCAGCGGCAGCGTGCCGAGCAGCGCGCCCGCCATGATCAGCGACTGGTCCCGGACATAGCCTGCGCTGAGCTGGGTGAGGGCGACGGGAACGGTCGGGTTGGTCATGTCGAGGACCACGAACGGCCAGAAGAAGTCGTTCCACGCATGCACGAACGTGATCATGAACAGGACCGCCATCGCAGGCCGGGCGATGGGCAGCACGATGCTCCAGAAGATCCGCAACGAGTGCGCGCCGTCCACGCGTCCGGCCTCGACCAGTTCGTCCGGCAGCGCCTCGGCCAGGTACTGCCGCATGAAGAACACCCCGACCGCGCTCACCAGCGTGGGGAAGATGACGGCGGGCAGTTGCTGCGCCAGGCCCAGCTCCGACATCAGCATGAACAGCGGGACGACACCCAACTGCGGCGGCACCATCATGGTGCCGATCACCAGCATGAGCAGGACGTTGCGCCCCTTGAACCGCAGTTTGGCGAAGGCGAACCCGGCCAGCGTCGCGAACATCACCGTGGACAGGGCGATCACCCCGGCCACGATCAGGCTGTTGACCATGGCCTTGCCCATGGCCGCCTCGTCCCACGCGCGGGCGAGGTTGCTGAACAGGTTCGGGCCCGGCACGAACGGCGGCGGGGTCTGGCTGATGCGGCTGTTGTCGGTGGAGGCGGCCACCATCGTCCAGTACAGCGGGAAGATCGACAGCACCGCCATGACGACGAGCAGGACGTAGGCGAGCGGGCCGGCGTGGTGCTGGCGGCCGGCGCGCGGGTGCAGCAGCTTGCGGCGTCCGGCCCGGCCGGCCGGCCCGGCCGCGGGGGTCCGGACCGGGGTGTCCGTCCGGACCGGGAGGCTGTTGGTGGTCATGTCGGCTCCAGGTCAGGACGTACGGGAACGCAGCCACTTGATCAGGCGCTGCGCGGCGAAGGCGAGGACGAGCAGCAGGAACATCGCCCAGGCGACGGTCGCCGAGCGGCCCATCTGGTAGTTCTTCCAGCCCTCCTCGTACAGCAGCAGGCCCAGCGTCTGGTACTGGTTGTCCGCGCCGCCGGTGACTCCGTTGGGTCCCTGGCCGAAGATCAGCGGTTCGCCGAAGAGCTGGGTGGCGCCGATCGTGGAGAGCACGATGGTGAAGACGATGGTGGAGCGGATCCCGGGCACGGTGACATGGGTGAACTGCTTCCACCGGGAGGCGCCGTCGATGGCGGCGGCCTCGTACCGTTCGGCCGGGACGGCCTGCATGGCGGCCAGGTAGAGCAGCGCGTTGTAGCCGGTCCAGCGCCAGATGACGATGGTGGAGATCGCCACCTGCGCGGGCCACTTGTCGGCCTCCCAGTCCACCGGGTCGATGCCGACCGAGCCCAGCGCCCAGTTGATCATGCCGAAGTCACGCTCGAAGATCATGGTGAAGACCAGCGCGGCGGCGGCGACCGAGGTGGCGTACGGAACCAGCGAGGCCACGCGGAAGAACAGCGAGGCCCGCATGCGGTAGTTGAGCAGGTGCGCCAGGCCGAGGGCCATCAGCAACTGCGGCACCGTGGAGATGACGCCGATGGTGATGGTGTTCGACAGCGCGTTCCAGAAGCGTGAGTCGCCCCAGAGTTCGACGTAGTTGTCGAATGCCACCCACTCCATGACGTCGAGGGTGGCGAGTTCGACGCGGTGCAGGGAGATCCACGAGGTGTAGACGAGGGGGTAGAAGCTGAAGGCGGCGAAGACGATGAAGAACGGCGCGACGAACGCGTACGGCGCGCCCTTGAGGTCCAGCCGGTGCAGCAGTGCGCTTCGCCGCCGTCGGCCGGTGCCCCCGCCGTCGGGGGCCGGGGACGGGCCTGGACGCTCCCCGCCGGCCAAGGCGTTCGAGGTGGAGGTGGCCACCGGTACTTCCCTTCCTGACAGCGATGGTCGGTGCCGGGCCCCGGGCGGGCCGGTACGGACGCGCCCGGGGCGACCGAGGTTCCGGCGGTCAGCCGACGGCCTTCTCGATCCGCTGCATCGTGGTGTCCCATGCCTTGTCGCGCGCGGTGCCCTCGGCGACCAGCGCCAGCCCCTGGGAGAAGGTGTCCTTGATCGTGCCGTCCTTGCGGCCGAGGACCTGCTCGTCCGGGATCTCCTGCGCGGCGGCACCGAAGATCTCACCGATCGGCGCGTCGCTGAAGTACTCCGAGGTGACCCGCTTGGCCTCCTTGGTCTCCAGCGCCTCGCGCGAGGACGGGAAGTTGCCGATCTTCTCGAAGATGTACGCCTGCTGCTCCGGTGCGGTCAGCCAGGCGACCAGCTTCTTCGCCTCCTCCTTCACCGGGCTCTTGTCGATCACGCCGAGGAAGGAGCCGCCCCAGTTGGCGCCCTTGGGGGCCCGGGCCACGTCCCACTTGCCCTTGTTCTTCGGGCCGGCCGACTCGCTGATGTTGCTGAGCATCCAGGCCGGGCAGACGGCGGTGGCGAAGGTGCCGTTGGCCAGTCCCGGGTCCCAACCCGGCTGGAACTGGCGGAGCTTGGCGGTCAGCCCCTGCTCGGCGGCGTCGGAGGCGAGGTTCCACGCGTCCTTGACGGCCGGGTTCTTGTCGTAGATGAGATCGCCGTCTTCGTTGTAGTACTGCTGCGGGTAGCCGTAGACCATGGCGTTGAACAGGCCGCTGGCCGAGTCCATGTAGGCGACCTCGCCGCCCTTGTAGCCCTCCTTGAAGGTGCGGCCGACCTCGACGTACTTCTTCCAGTCGCCCTGCCACAGCTTGCCGACCTCGTCGCGGTCGGTGGGCAGGCCGGCCTTCTCGAAGTAGTCCCTGCGGTAGCAGACGGCCATGGGACCGCTGTCGGTGCCCAGGCCGAGGACCTTGCCGTCCTTGGTGGTGATCTGGGACTGCTTCCAGGGCAGGAAGTGGTCGGTGCCCGCCATGCCGGAGAAGTCGGCGAACTTGTCCGCCTGGGTCTCGGTGATCTCCTTGGCCCGGCCGATCTCGATGCCCTGGATGTCCTTCAGGCCCTTGCCCGCGGCGAGGTGGGTCTGCAGGGCGGTGTAGTAGGTCTGCTCGTCACCGGCCACCTCGGCCTCGATGTCGATGTCGGGGTGTTCCTTCTCGTACCGCTCCAGCAGTCCCGTCTCCTTCATCCCCATCACGCCGAACAGGCCCATGGTGATGACGGTCTTGCCGTTCTTCTTCCCACCGTCGGTGACCGAGTCGTTGCTGCTGCAGCCAACAACGAGTGACAGGGCGGCGGCGGTAGCGCCCGCCACCACCACCTTCGTACGCAACGAACCAAAAGTGCCCACGAATCTCCTCCCAGCGGCGTCGCTGACGCATCGGAGTGATCAGATCTGCGATGACTACAGCGGCTCTGACAGCGAGTGGTAACGTGCCCACAACGGAGTGGGAACGTGCCCACCGATGCATGGAAGACTCACGGCAGCGGGGTGTCATGTCAATGACGTGAACGCAATATTTGGTCGGATCAATCGCCGCCGGGCTCGTCTCCGCAGCTAAGCGGCCTCCTGCCGAAAATTTCGTCTGCAACAGTTGTTACCGGTCACCCTCGCCGCCGCGCTGCCGCGGCCGCCGGGAAGGGAGCACATGAGCGGCAACCGACGTCCCACGATCAAAACGGTCGCCGCCCGGGCCGGCGTGGGCCGCACCACGGTCTCCCGCGTCGTCAACGGCTCCGGCCTGGTCAGCGACGACGCCCGCGCGAGGGTGCTGGCGGCGATCAAGGAACTGAACTACGTCCCCAACTCGGTCGCCCGCGGCCTGGTGACCAACCGCACCAACGCCGTCGCCCTGGTCATCCCGGAGTCGGAGAGCAAGCTCGGCTCGGAGCCCTTCTTCGCCGCGCTGATCCGCGGGGTCAGCGGCGCGCTCGCCGAGACCCAGACCCAGTTGCAGCTCATGCTCGTCCGTGACCAGGCCGAACGCGACCATCTCACCGAGTCGGTGGCGACGCGCCGGGTCGACGGGGTGCTGCTGGTCTCGGTGCACGCCGAGGACCGCCTGCCCGGCATGCTGGAGGAGATGGGCCTGCCCACCGTGCTGGCCGGCCGCCGGGACGCGGGCGAGCGGCTGAGCTATGTGAACGCCGACAACGCGGGGGGCGCCGCCGCGGCGGTGCGGCATCTGCTGGAGCGCGGCCGGACCAGGATCGCCACCATCACCGGGCCGCTGGACATGGACGTCGGCCGCAGCCGGCTGGCCGGCTGGCGCGCCGCGCACGAGGCGGCCGGGGTGCGCGCGGACGAACTCCTGGTGGAGGTCGGCGACTTCACGGAGGAAGGCGCTGGTCGGGCGATGCGTTCACTTCTCGAACGGGCCCCGGACCTGGACGCCGTGTTCGCCGCCTCCGACCTCATGGCGGTCGGCGCGCTGGCCGAACTGCGCCGCCGCAAGCGCCGGACACCCCGCGACGTCGCGGTGGTGGGATTCGAGGACTCCATCCTCGCCCGGCACACCAATCCGCCCCTGACGACGGTGCGTCAGCCGGTGGAGGAGATCGGCCGCACGATGGTCCGCATCCTCACCGGCATCACCCAGCACGGCGCGGCCCGGCAGCAGGTGACACTGCCGACGGAACTGGTGGTGCGCGAGTCGTCCTGACCGGGCCGGTCCGGCCTCGGGTGAACCATTTGCCGCCGCGCCCCGTTTCACGTCCGACGACGGCAATCACCCCTGCCCTGCCGCCGTGTCGCGGCCGGCCCGGTGGTGCTCCGGTGGAGCCACGGGCCGACGGGACGGCGGCGGGCCCCGGAGTGGTGCCTCGCAAGTCAGGACGTCCACGGGAAGGCCGCGGAGAACAGTGCCATACAGAAGCCGTACAGGGACCGCCAGGTGGGGCGCGGGAGTCGCGTTGGCAGCAGTGCTGACAGCGCTCGCGGGATGCTCGGACGACGACGGGGGGTCCTCCACCGGCAAGCCGGCCGCGCGCGTGTCCGCCACGGTCGAGCCACCGAAGGCGGAGGAGACCGGAGCGACCGTCTCCGGGTCGTCGGCCGGCGCGCAGTCCAGCCCCGAAGAGGCGGTCGGCACCCTGATCACCGCGGTCATCGAGGGCGACACCGAACAGGCGTGCTTGGTGATGGGCCCCTCGGTCACCGGGTCGGCGCCCGCGACCGGCGATCCCGGGGCGGCGTGCGCGAGCGGCTCCCCCGCGTCGGAGCAGGTGAAGACCGTCACCGACCGGCTGCGTACGACCTTCAAGCCCCAGCAGGCCGGCGGACACCCGGCCGTCGAGGTGAACGAGGTCACGGCGGAGGGCGGCAAGGCCAAGATCCCGGCCGACCGGATCACCGTCGACGGGCAGACCCTGGAGGAGGTCGTGCTGGCCAACTCCACGGGTCTGGGGTCGGGGGACCTGGACATCGCGTTCGAAGCCACCCAGACGGGTGACCGCTGGTACGTGACCGACGTGGACATGAACATCGGGTGAGCCGGGCCCACCGGGCACATGGGCGGCGGCCGGCCCCGGACAGCGCGGATGGCTGTCCGGAGCGGGCCGCCCGCGCACACCGGGTACGGCCCTCCCCCGCCCCGCCCCGCCCCCGCCTTTGCTCACGGTGTGCAGGCCGCGGCGATCGACAGGCTGTTCTCGTAGAGGTGGTGCCGGGTGATCCGGCCGTTCTCGACGGTGAGCCGCAGCGCGAACGGGCCCTCGAAGGACTTGCCCGTGGCGCGCACGGTCCCCGACACATGCCCCGTCAGCACGGCGTCGGTGCCGTCGACGAGAAAGGCGTCCACGGAGGCGCGGGCGTCCTCCGGCACGGTGTGCTCCATCAGCTCCGTGAACTGGGCGGCGCACTCGGCGGCGGTGGACCGGGGACGTATCCACGGCACGGCGGGGTTCTCGGCGAGCTGCCAGTCGACCACGTCCGCGAAGAGCGCCGTGAGCCGTTCCGTGTCCCCGGCCAGCCGCGCGGCGAGGAACTCCCGCACCACGGCCCGGGTCTCCTCGGACGGGGAACTCGCGGCCTGGGCGGTGGACTTGGCGGTCATGGCGCTCCTCGTGACTGCGGCGGGGTCCTGACGGGGTTCCGTCGATGTGGTCGATCCTGCCGGTGATCTGCGCGGCGGTCGATTACCCCGGGGGTAATGAGCCCCACGGGACCGGCAGGACCCATGAGCCGCACGGTGCACACGGTCCCCGGTGGGACGAACGAGCCGCGAGCGGCCTGGTATTACTGGTGCATGCAGGAAGCAGCCGCTCGGTCCGCGATCGACACCTTCATCTCCGCGTTCAACGCCCCGGACGACGCCTATGTGACCGGCCTGCTCTCCCAGGCCCTCACGTCGGACGTGGTGCTCTGGGGACCGCTGGGCCGCAGTGACGGGATCGAGGCGGTCGAACGGTTCGTGCTGGACATCCGGCACCACCCGGCGGGTACCGGCACGATGGTGCGCTGCTCGGCGGTGGACATGCCGGACGAGTGGGCCAGGTACCAGTGGGTCTTCACCACGCCGGACGGCGGCCCCCGCCTGGCCGGAACGGACGTCGTCCATCTGCGGCGCAGCCTCATCGACCAGATCATCGTCTTCGCGGGAGAGATCGGGCCGTCCGGCTCCTAGTCGGCGGGAGCCTCACCGCCCGTCTCACTCCCCGCGTCCGGCCGTCGCCAGGGTGCCCTCGACGAGGTCGCGGAGCTGGGTGCGGGTGGTGATGCCCAGTTTGGGGAAGCTGCGGTAGAGGTGCGAGCCGACCGTGCGGGGGGAGAGGAAGAGCCGCTCGCCGATCTCGCGGTTGGTCAGCCCGCGGGCGGCGAGCCTGATGATCTGCTGCTGTTGCGGGGAGAGCCGGGCGAGCGCGTCGGGGACCGTGTCCGTGACGTCGAGTCCGGCGGCGCGGGCCTCGGCCCGGGTCCGTTCCAGCCACGGGTGGGCCCCCAGGCGGCGGAAGATCTCCAGGGCGTCGGTGAGCGGCGCCCGCGCCTCCGCGATACGGCGACGGCGGCGCAGCCACGCGGCGTGGTCGAGCAGGGTCTGGGCGCGTTCGAGGGGCCAGTGGGCGAGGACCGGGTCGGCCAGGGCGGCCCGGAAGTGCGGTTCGGCGTCCTCGGGGGCGGCCAGCAGGCCACGGGCCCGGCCGAGCAGCGCGCGCAGGCGGGGCGAGGCCCGGCCGGTGAGCGTGCGCGCGCAGCGCTCGACGACCATGGCGGCGTCCTCGTGGTGTCCGGTGCGCACGGCCGCGGCGGCCAGGTCGGCGAGGGCCGGGGCGGAGGCGTGGTAGTGCACGGGCGTGCCGTCCGCCGTGAAGACCCTGCGGAGCTGGTCGTAGGCGGTCTCGTACGCGCCGTCCACCGCCGCCGCGGCGGCCAGTGCGCGGCGGGCGTAGACCGCGACCGAGCGGCTCTCCAGCGGGTCGATCAGGGTGAGCGCCTCGTCGGCGCGATCCCGGGCCGCCGCCGGGTCGCCCTGGTGGGCCAGCAGGAAGGCGTCCACCGCGCTCGCGCAGGCGACGGCGTGGTCGAGGCCGGCCGCCCGGCCGACGGCGAGGGTGCGGGCGCAGGCGTCCCGGGCCCGGTCCCAGCGTCCCCGTTCCGCGTAGGCCCAGGCGATCGCGCCGCCCAGTCCCTCCGGCAGCGCTCCCTGGGCCGCCCAGCGGTCGGTGGCCCGGTCGAAGAGGCGCACGGCCTCCGGGGTCTCGTCCAGCAGCCACGCCATGATGCCGACGGCGGTGAGCCGTTCCGGCCGGTCCGCCGCCTCGGCGGCCAACCCCGGGAGTACGGCGATGAGTTCGGCCCGGACCGCGAGGGGATCCGACACGGCCCTCACCCAGGTGCGCGGGACCGTGGTCGAGGCGTCGTCGGGAAGGCGGGCCAGGATGTCGTGGATGCGGCGGCGCTGGGTGTCGGCTCCGGAGTAGAAGCGGATCACGGCGGCGTCGGCGAGCAGGTCGAGCGCGGTGGCGGGGCGGGAGGCCGCCAGTGCCTCGGCCGCGTCGGTCAGCCGGGCGAAGACCGTGGTGTGGCGCTGGGTCAGGACCGCCAGCCGGCCGGCCTGCACGGTGGCGGAGGCCAGCAGAGCGGGGTCGTCGGTGCGGGCGCGGACCGCGGCGGTCAGTTCCTCGACCCAGGGCAGGTCACCGGTGAACACGGCCGCCGAGGCGGCCTCGACCAGCAGCCGGGCGCTGTCCGCGCGGTGCGGTGCGAGGTCCGCGGCGCGCTGGAGGGCCGTGGCCGCCGCCGCGTGGCCGCCGCGGCGGCGGGCCCGGGCGGCGGTCCGCGCCAGCTCCGCCGAGACCTCCGCGTCGGGTCCCGGGCAGGCGGCCGCCAGGTGCCAGGCGCGTCGGTCCGGTTCGTCCCGCAGCAGCTCGGCGAGCGTGCGGTGGGCCGCGCGCCGGGCGTCCGGGGGCGCGGCGTGGTACACGGCGGACCGGACCAGCGGGTGGCGGAAGCGGAGGTCGCGGCCGGTGCGCCGGACCAGCCCGGCCCGCTCGGCCGGGGCCCAGACGTCGTCCTCGGTGGGCGGCGGTCCGGCCGGGACGGCGAGCGGCGCATCGGCGGCGTCCATGGCGGCCGGGAGGGCAATCGGCCCGTCGGCGCTGTCCATGGCGGCCGGGAGGACAATCGGCCCGTCGGCGCTCTCCACGGCGGCCGGGACGGTGAGCGGCCCGTCGGCGCTCTCCACGGCGGCCGGGACGGTGAGCGGCCCGTCGCCGCTCTCCACAGCGGCCGGCACGGCGCGCGGCCCGTCGCCGCTCTCCACAGCGGCCGGCACGGCGCGCGGCCCGTCGCCGCACTCCACGGCGGCCGGGACGGCGAGCGGCCCGTCGGCGTTCCCCACGGCAGCCGGCACGGCGAGCGACCCGTCGGCGCCGTCCACGGCGACAGCGATCGGCGCGTCGGCGCTGTCCATCGCGGCCAGGAGCAGCAGGGCCCGTGTCGTGTCGGCGGGGAGGCCGTCGAGCCGGGCGGCGAAGAGCCGTTCCAGGTGCTCGGACAGGGGCAGCGGGCCCGCGGCCGGCACTTCGGTGGCCGCCCGTGCGAGTTCCACCAGTGCCAGGGGGTTGCCGCCCGCCTGGTCCAGGACGCGTGCCCTGGTGCGGCCGGTGGGCCGCCGTGGCTGCTGGTCCAGCAGCCGGTTCGCCGCGGCGTCGTCGAGCGGTTGGAGCACCAGCGTGGGCCGGTGCCGGTCGAATCCGGCGACGCGGTCGCCGTCGCGGGCCGCGATCAGCAGGGTGACCGGTTCGCCGTCCAGCCGTCTGGCGGCGAAGGACAGTGCCTCCAGGGAGGCGCGGTCGCACCACTGGGCGTCGTCCAGCACCAGCAGGACGGGCCGCCGGTCGCCCAGGGCCGACAGCAGGCCCAGCACGGCGACCCCGATCAGCAGCGGATCGGGGTGGCCCGCCCGCGCCGCCGGTCCGGTACCGAAGGCGTCCTCGACGGCGGTGCGCTGCCGGTGCGGGAGCCGGTCCAGCTCCGCCCGCAGCGGACGCAGCAGTTGGTGCAGCGCGGAGTACGGCAGGCGGGCCTCCGACTCGCTGCCCTCGGCCCGCAGTACGCGCACACCGCCGGCCTCGGCCCGGCGCACCACCCGGTCCAGCAGGGCGCTCTTGCCCAGGCCCGCCGCGCCGACGAGCGTCACCACGCGGTCGGTGGACGCCGGTCGCACCGCGCGGAGCAGGTGTGCCAGTTCGGCGTCGCGGCCGACGAACGGCTCGTCCGCCTCCGGCGCCGCACCGGGGCCGCCTGTGTGCTCGTCCACGGGGTCTCCACGCATCCTGGCTCACGCACGGGAGCCGTCTCGCCCTGCCCCGGCCAGGGTACAAGCGGCCGCTCCCCCGGCCCGGGGCGCGGGCGGGCGGGTGCAGTCACGTGACGGATACCCCGGCTGCCGGGGCGGCTCGTACGGTCCAGGAAATCCTTCGCGTTCCCGAGGACCCTTCATGGACCAGATCACTCTCGGCGATGTCACCGTCACCCGGGTGTGGGAGTACTTCGGCTCCGTCGACCTGACGCCCGGCACCTTCTTCCCGGACAGCCCGAAGGAGGTGTGGGAGGACGGCGAGTCCTGGCTGAGCCCGCACTTCCTGGACCCGGACACGCACATCGTGCGTTCCGCGATCCAAACCTGGCTGCTGCGCAGCGAGGGCCGGACGATCCTCGTCGACACCGGTGTGGGCAACCACAAGGAGCGCCCGTACGCGCCGGTCTGGAGCCGTCTGCGGACGGACTTCCTGGCCAACCTCTCCCGGGCGGGCGTCGAGCCCGAGGACGTGGACATCGTGATCAACACCCATCTCCACGTCGACCACGTCGGCTGGAACACCTACCTGGACGACCGGCAGTGGGTGCCCACGTTCCCCAACGCCACCTACCTGATGCCGAAGGACGACTTCGACTTCTGGAACCCCGAGAACGGCCATGAGCCGGTGCTCGGCCGCGGCAACCAGAACGTCTTCGAGGACAGTGTGTCGCCGGTGCACCGGGCCGGCCGGACGCTGCTGTGGGAGGGCAGCCACCGGATCGACGCCGCGCTGCGCCTGGACGCGGCTCCCGGACACACCCCCGGCTCCTCGGTGCTGACCCTCACCTCCGGGACGGACCGCGCGGTGTTCGTCGGCGACCTGCTGCACAGCCCGGTGCAGATCCTCGAACCGGACGCCAACAGTTGCTTCTGCGAGGACCCCGCGGGCGCCCGCGCCACCCGCCGCAAGGTGCTCGGCTGGGCGGCCGACCACAACGCGCTGGTCGTCCCCGCGCACCTGGGCGGCCACGGCGCCGCCGAAGTGGTGCGCGAGGGAAGCAAGTTCGCCATCAAGGGCTGGGCGCCGTTCGCCCCGTACACCGAGCGGGCCTGAGGGCCCGCGGAGAGGCACCACCGTGAACCGCCATCCCGACCCCGTCGTGACCACGGCGTCAGGAGCCGTCCGCGGCCTGCGCCGGGGCGACACCGCCGCCTTCCTGAACATCCCCTACGCCGCTCCGCCCCGCGGCGCCGGCCGGTTCGCGCCGCCCCGGCCGCACGAGCCGTGGGACGGCGTACGGGACGCCACCGCGCCGGGGCCCACCGCCCCGCAGTCCGAGCGCCGGCTCGGCCGTGTCGACATGTCCCCCTACTTCGGCACCGGTTGGCACCGCGGCGAGGACTACCTCACCGTCAGTGTCTTCGCACCCGCCGACGGCGGCGGTGGCCTGCCGGTCATGGTGTTCGTCCACGGCGGCGGATTCGTCGCCGGCTCCACGCGGTCCCCGCTCTACGACGGGTCCGCCTTCGCCCGTGACGGCGTGGTCCTCGTCACCCTCAACTACCGGCTCGGCATCGCCGGATTCCTCGACCTGCCGGGCGCGCCCGCCAACCGCGGCCTGCTCGACGTCGTCGCCGCGCTGCGCTGGGTCGAGGAGAACATCGCCGCCTTCGGCGGTGACCCGCGCAACGTCACCCTCTTCGGCCAGTCGGCCGGGGCGACCGTCGTCGGCGGCGTCCTGGCCACCCCCGGGGCCGCGGGGCTGCTGCGCCGGGCGATCCTCCAGAGCGGCAGCGGTCTGGGCGCGTTCAGCACCGAGCAGGCCGCCCGTGTCACCCGGGCGGCGGCCCGCGCCCTGGGGGTCGCACCCCACGCCGACGCCTTCGCGGACCTCTCCGACGAGCGCCTGGTGGCGGCCGCCTCCGGGCTCGCGGGCATCGACCTGGGGACCGTGTCCCGCCGCGACCCGCTGATCGGGCTCAGCCCCTTCAGCCTGGTCCTGGACACCCAGCCCGCCGCGTCCGTCGCCGCCGGCCCGGGCGCCGACGTGGACCTGCTGATCGGGACCAACGCCGAGGAGGGCAACCTCTATCTGGTCCCGGTGGACCGGTACGCCGGCTCGACCGCCGAGGACGTGGCCGACGCGGCGGCGCGTGCGCACCCGGACCCGGACCGGCTCGTCGAGACCTACCGGCGGGCCCGTCCCGGGGCGTCCTTCGGCGAGCTGCGCTCCGCCATCATGGGCGACGCGCTGTTCGGCGCGGGCAGCCGGGCCCTGGCCGACGCACACGCCGCGCGGGCCCGGTCCGCCACGTACGCCTACGAGTTCGCCTGGCGCTCCCGGGCGCTGGACGGCGCGCTGGGCGCCGCCCACGCGATCGAGCTGCCCTTCGTCTTCGACCTCGCGCACCTGCCCCAACTGCACGGCCCCGCCGCCCTGCTCGGCCCGGACCGGCCCCCCGCGGACCTCGCCGCCCGTGCGCACGCGGCCTGGGTGCGGTTCGCGAGGACCGGCGACCCGGGCTGGGACCCGTACGACACCGGGCGCAGGACCACGATGCGCATCGACGCCGAGTGGCGCCAGGTCGACGACCCGCACGGCCGGGAACGGCGGGTCTGGGACGTGCTCGCAGCGGTGAGCTGAAGCCGCCGGGGCCCCGGTCGGGCGGGGCACCCGGTCGGGCGGGGCAAGACCACCGGGGGCCCAGGACGGGCGGGCTAAAGCCGCCGGGGCCCCGGTCGCCGCGCGTGCGTGCCCGGTGTGTGGCCGAAGGCGCGGCGGAACACGTCGATGAAGGCGCTGGTGGAGGACCATCCGCACCGGTTCGCGACCTGGGTCACCGGTGTCCGCTCGGCCAGCAGCACCAGCGCGCGGTGCAGGCGCATCTGGGTGCGCCACTGGGGAAAGGTCATCCCCAGCTCCCTGGCGAACAGCCGGGAGAGCGTGCGGTCGCTGGCTCCCACCAGCCTGCCCCACTCGGCGAGGGTCCGGTTGTCCGAGGGGTCGGCGCGCAGCAGGTCGCAGACCGCACGCAGCAGCGGATCGGACGGCATCGGCAGGTGCAGGGGCTGTTGCCGGGCGGAGATCCGCAGTTGGTCGAGGAGGACCCCGCGCAGCCGCGTTCCCTCCGGGGTGTCGCCGTCCCCGGCGCGGGCGCGAGCGATGATCAGCTCGCGCAGCAGCGGGCCGACCGCCAGCACGGCGGGGCTCTCCAGGCCCAGCGGGTTCTCCGTCGCGGGCAGCCCCACCAGGTGCAGGTCGAGGTCGCCGTGCGCCTGGTGGGCGTGGACGGTGCCGGCCGGGATCCAGAGGGCGCGCGTCGCCGGGGCGACCCAGGAACCGGCACTGGTGGTGACGGTCAGCACCCCCCGGCCCGCGTAGACGATCTGATGGTCGTCGTGCCGGTGCGCGTCGATCTCCCCACCGGGGGGCAAGTGCCGGGTACGAGTAGGGGCCACGGGAGCGTGGCGGACTTCCGTCATCGCGTGGCAGCTTATCGGAAGCGCGACACGCCCGGGGCCGCCCAGGATGACGGGGTGCGCAGAACCCACCCCATCACCTTGCTGTCCGTCGGGCACGGCTGTGTCGACCTCTACCAGGGGTCCGTCGCCGCGCTCGTGCCCCTGCTCGTCACCGAGCGCGCCTACGGTTACGCGGCCGCCTCGGGGGTCGTGCTCGCGGCCTCGTCGCTGTCCTCGCTGGCCCAGCCGCTGTTCGGCGTGCTCGGCGACCGCCGGGCCAGACCCTGGCTGCTCCCGGTCAGCACCCTGCTCGCGGGCCTGGGCGTCGCGCTGAGCGGGGTGAGCGACTCCTACGCCGTCACACTCGCGGTGGTCGCCGTCTCCGGGCTCGGGGTGGCGGCGTACCACCCGGAGTCCGCGCGGGTGGCCCGGCTCGCCGCCGGCGGCGGCCACCGCGCGATGGGGTGGTTCGCGCTCGGCGGCAACCTGGGGTTCGCGCTGGCCCCGCTCGCGGTCGCCGCCCTGGCCGCCGCCGGCGGGCTGCGCCGCTCACCACTGCTCCTGCTGCCGGCCGTGGTGGGCGCCGCGCTCTGCCTGCCCGTGCTGCGCGCACGGCAGACCCGGCCGTCCGGCACGGCCGCGCCCCCCGGGCCGGCCCGGGACGACACCGCGTCGTTCGTACGGCTCTCCCTGGCCGTGGTGTGCCGCTCGGTCGTCTTCACCGGCCTGGGTACCTTCCTCGCGCTGTACGCCACCGAGCGCACGGGCTCCGGCGGGGCCGGCACCGCCGTGCTGTTCCTGCTCTACCTGGGAGGTGCGGTGGGCAGCGTGCTGGGCGGTGTGCTGGCCGACCGGTGGGACCGGGTGCGGGTCTGCTCCTGGTCGTACCTGCTGACGGCCGGATCGCTCGCCGGTCTGGTCCTCGTCCCGGGCCCCGCCTGCTACCTGTTCACCGCCCTGACCTCGATCGGGCTGTACGTCCCCTTCTCCCTCCAAGTCACCCTGGGCCAGGACTACTTGCCCTCCCGACCGGGCACCGCCGGCGGTATCACGCTCGGCCTCACCGTGAGCGTCGGCGGCCTGCTCGCCCCGGCCATCGGCGTGCTGGCCGACCGCACGTCACTGCAGACGGCCCTGACCCCGCTGATCCTGCTGCCCGTACTGGCCGGCCTGCTCTTCCGGACGCTGCCCGAGCCCGCCGTTCCGCCTCCGTCCGCGCTTCGCCGGGGAAGGCGGCCGGGCGTCACTCCCTAGCCGGGGGTGCCGTCCGGTGCCCCGTCCGCACCCGCCCGGAGCCCGCCGCCGGGCCCGCGGAAGACCACGTAGACCAGCAGGGCGGCCATGACGGCGACGCCCGCCCACATGCCCTGCCGCCATCCGTCGACGAAGGACTGCCGGGCGGCGTGGAGCAGGTCCCCCGCGTACGGTCCGGCGCCGCCCGCCGCCTCGACGGCGTTGGCGACCCCCTCCCGGGCGGTGTCCGCGGGCCCCTCGGGGATGCCGCGCAGCCGGTCGTCGACGGCGTCGCGGTAGCCGCCGGCCACCAGCGCGCCGAGCAGGGCGACGCCGAGCGCGGTGCCCAGCTCGCGGGTCACGTCGTTGAGGGCGGAGGCCACGCCCTGCTTCGCCCGCGGCAGGGAACCGGTGATGGCCTCGGTGGACGGGGTCATCGACAGGCCCATGCCGATGCCCGTGGCGAGCATGCCGGGCAGGATGGACAGGTAGCCGCCGTCGAGGGAGACGAACAGGGCCATGAGCGTCATGCCGACGCCGGCCAGCGCGACGCCCGCCGCCATGGCCGCGCGGGGACCGGTGCGCCCGGCGAGCCTGAGGGCCGCACCGGAGGCCGCCATCATCATGACGGCCATGGGCATCAGCGCCGCCGTGGACCGCAGGCCGGACCAGCCGAGGACGGCCTGGAAGAACGGGAAGAGGACGACACCGAAGCCGGCCTGGACCCCGAAGACCACCAGCAGCGTCACCGAGCCGCCCGCCAGACCGCGTTCCCGGAACAGCCGCACGTCCAGCAGGGCGGCGTCCCGGCGGCGCAGTTCCCAGGCGGCGAAGCCGACGGCGGCGACGACACCGACGGCGAGACCGGTCAGCGTCCCGGGGGCCGTCCAGCCGCGCTCGGGGCCCTCTTGCAAGACGAAGATCAGGCCGACCACGGCGACGGCGGAGACCAGCGCCCCGACGGCGTCGAAGCGATGGGCCGGTATCTCGCGGGAGTCGGGGACGGACTTCAGCGTCAGGGCCAGGGCCACCGCGACCAGCACCACCGGCAGCACGAACAGCCCGCGCCAGTCGGCGGCGTCGACGAGCAGCGCGGAGAGGAACATCCCCAGGATGCCGCCGCCTCCGGCGACCCCGGTCCACACGCCGATCGCCTTGCCGCGTCGCTCCTCGGGGAAGGTGGAGGTGATGACGGCGAGGGTGATGGGCATGATCATCGCGGCGCCGACACCACCGGCCACCCGCGCGGCGAGCATCACCTCCGCGGTCGGGGCCACCCCCGCGGCCACGTTGGCGGCACCGAAGACACCCAGCCCGGCGACGAGCACGGGCTTGCGGCCCAGGCGGTCACCGACGGCACCGAGCGGCAGCAGCAGCGCGGCCAGGGCCAGGGTGTAGACGTTGATGATCCACAGGACCGTGCCCTGCGAGGCGCCGAACTCCACGGCCATGTGGGTCTGCGCGACGTTCAGCCCGCTCACCGAGGCGACGACGGCCATCAGCGCGAGGGAGACGGCGATCAGAATGGTGCGGAGCCGGCGCGCGTCCGGTGCGTCCCCGCCGCCTTCGGCTTCGGCGGCTCGAGCGCGCTGGTTCGTGCTCATGGATGTCTCTCCATACGGATGTGTGGACATAGGGATATGTCGAGGTGCGGGAGTGAGGAGAACGGTTCGCCGAACGAGCGGGGACCGGGAACCCGGAACCCGGCCGGCACCGCCCGTCCGCGTGGCGACGCTAATCGGCGATTGCACGCCGGGCATACGATGTTGCGTATGACGCAAGAAGATGGCGGTCTGGACAGCCTCGTACGCAAGCGGATCCGCGCCCTGCGCGTGGCCCAGGGCTGGTCCCTCGAGGAACTGGCCACCCGGGCCCACCTCAGCCAGTCCTCACTGAGCCGGATCGAGAACGGGCAGCGCCGCCTCGCCCTCGATCAACTGGTCACGCTCGCCCGCGCCCTGGACACCACGCTCGATCAGCTCGTGGAGACCGCCGACGACGACGTGATCATCAGCCCGATGATCGACGGCACCCACGGCGCGATGCGCTGGCCGGTGAAGGGCGACCCCGGCATGAGCGTGGTGCGCCGGCGCTTGACCGAGCCGCCGCCGGAGAACCTGGCCCGTATGCGCGCCCACCCGGGCCGCGAATGGCTCGTCGTCCTGTCCGGCACCGCGGTCCTCATGCTGGGCCACCGCCGCTTCCGCGTCGAGACCAACCAGGCCGCCGAGTTCCCCACGATGACGCCGCACGCGATCGGGGCCGAGGGCGGGCCGTGCGAGATCCTCGGCATCTTCGACCGCGACGCCCGGCGCGGCCACCAGCGCGAGGCCGACGCCGCCGACACGCGGGGCGCCGACGCCTGACAGCGGGGCGGCGCGACGGCGGACCTTGCGCGCCGCGCAACACCGAGGCCGATCTCCTTGCGCGTTCCGGGAGCCATCATGCCCCTGCCGCATGACGCGCTTACGGTGGAGGCATGCCTGAAAGCCAGCCGCACCCCCAGCACGCCAGCCCGGACCACACCCACCACGGCCACAGCCACGACCCGGACGGCCTGGCCGAGATCCTCGACCTGGACGCCGAGGTCCTCGCCGAGCACATCGCCTCCATCACCGCGTGGCTGCCGCTGCGGACCGCCCCGCGCCGGATCACGGACCTGGGCTGCGGCACGGGCACCGGCACCTTCGCCCTGCTGGACCGGTTCCCCGACGCGCATGTCACCGCCGTCGACGCCTCCGCCGGACACCTCCAGCACCTGCGCGCCAAGGCATGTGCCCGCGGTCTGGCGGAGCGCGTACGCACCGTGCAGGCCGACCTCGACGACACCGCCTGGCCCGACCTCGGCTCACCGGACCTGGTGTGGGCGTCGGCGTCCATGCACCACATGGCCCGCCCCGACCTCGCCCTGCGCGCCGTCCACGACGCGCTGGCGCCCGGTGGCCTGTTCGCCGTCGTCGAGCTGGCCGGCCACCCCCGCTTCCTGCCCGAGGACGCCCCCGAGGACCGGCCGGGTCTGGAGGAGCGCCTGCACTCCGCGGCCGACCGCCTGCAGGCCGGGCATCTGCCGCACCGGGGCGCCGACTGGGGCCCGATGCTGACCGCCGCCGGTTTCACGGTCGAGGGCGAACGCACCGTCGCCGTACGCGTCGAGGGCTCCCGCGACGCGGTGATCGGCCGTTACGCCCTCGGTGTCCTGGGGCGCCTTGGCGGTGCCGTCGCCGACGCGCTCTCCCCCGAGGACCTCACCGCGCTCGACCGGCTCCTGGACCCCGACGGCCCGCACGGCATCCTGCGCCGCGACGACCTGACGGTCCGCACCGAACGCACCGTCTGGGCCGCCCGCCGCACCTGACCCCGCCCCGACGCCGACGGGAGAGGGCCCCGACGGGCTCGCGCCCGGACCGGGGCCCGACCCGGACCGGTCTGCCGGGTGCGCTCAGAGGGGCTGAAGTTCGTGCTGGACGACGTACGTTCCGACGTTGCGGCCGAGCTGGAGGCCGTCCACGGCGTCCCAGCGGTAGTGCACCCCGAGCCAGAGGCGGCTGTTGGCGTCCTCCTCGGCGGCCTGCTTGAAGCTGCTGAACGTGCGGTTCTTCACCGGTGACTTGGGGTCGTCGGTGGAGGCGGTGAACGGGATCTGGCCGGTCTCGAAGACGTCCGTCAGCACCGCTTCCCAGGCTCCGGCGAAGGTGGCGTGGCCGGAGGCCCAGGCGGGGAAGCAGGGGGTGTTGCCCAGCGGCTGCCAGGTCGGGTCGTTCAGGCCCACCTGGACCGCGGAGACCGGGCGCCACAGGTCGATCGGCGTCTGGTACTTCACGTCCCACTCGGCGATCGCCCCGTCCGCCATCGCCAGGGAGACGAGCGCGAACAGCCGCGCGGTCGGGTACACGTCGAGGTTGCGCTGGTTGGCGATGATCCGGGTCATGTCGAGGATCTGTCCCGGAGGCTTGTAGGTGCCGTCCGCGTCATTGGCCCAGAACCAGGCCGCCGCGGTCTGGTCGGTGGTGCGTTCGGTGGAGTTCACCGAGCCGAGCCTGCGCACCTCGTCCACCTGGGCCCGGTAGGCGGGGCTCGCCACCAGGGCTTCGTACGTGCCGTAGGTCTCCGGTGTGGCGGGCCGGAACTGCGTGGCGGAGGTGAGGGCGAAGGGGGTCACCAGTCCCCACTTCGGGTCGACGGCGTCACCGTCGGAGGTGCATCCGGCGTTGCCGGTGGGCCGCCAGGCACCGGGCTTGTTCTCCGGGGAGTACGAGCCGCCCGCGCCCGAGCCGTCGGTGTAGCGGGCGTTCCACATCCGCTCGGCGACCGGCTCGGCCACCAGCGGCTTCAGGATGTCGAAGTCGGTCCACTCGTGGCCGAACCGCTCCTTGAAGCGCGTGTTGATGAGCGTCTGCTGGCCCGGGAAGAGCCGCACCAGGATGGTGCGGGCGGTGTGCCCGATGACCCGCTCCTCCTCCTGGGGTCCCTCCAGCAGCGGCGCTCCCGAGTACTTCGGCGCCTCCAGGTAGGGCTCGTACTTCAGGGTGTGCCAGGTCCGCTGGTAGGCGCTCTCCGCGTCGTAGATCGCGGCGTTCATCATCGCGGCCGCCCGGGCGAGCGGGCCCGGGCCCACCTTCACCTGCCGCTTGAAACGTCGCCCGTACAGCGGTGAAGTGCGTGGGGACGACGACGGGTGCCCGGCCGGGACGGGGAGCGGGGGGCGGGATTCGGACGGGGCGAGGGGGCCGGTGGCGGTCGGCGCACATCAGGCCAGGGCCAGGAGGCTCACCGCCACCGCGGCCGTGCCCAGGCCGAGGAGCTGGCCGCGGTGGATCCGTTCGGCGAGGACACCGCGGGCGAGCAGGACGGTGCCCGCCGGGTACAGGGCGGTGATCACGGCGACGACCGCCAGGTCACCGCCGCGGGCGGCGAGCAGGAACAGCAGGTTGGCCACCGAGTCCAGCACACCGGCCGCCGCCGACATCGCGTACGCGGGCCGCTCCGCCCCCAGCCTGCGGTACAGCAGGCCGGCCGCGGCCAGCGTGACCGCCGAGGAGACGGCACGACCTGTGATCAGCGGGCCGACGCCGCTGTCGGCGGGCGCCTGGTGCAGGCAGACCAGTTGCAGGGCGATGGCGGCCCCGGCGCCGAGGGCCAGCAGCAGCGCCGTGCGCGACGGACGGGCGCCGCCGCTGCCGTGTCCGGCGCTGACCAGCACCACGGCGGCCAGCGCCAGCGGCAGGCCGATCGTCCCGGCCGGGCCCAGGTGCTCGCCCTGCAGCAGCCCGACGGCGACCGGCAGCATCGCCGAGACGAGCGCGGTGACCGGGGAGAGGACGTTCATCGGGCCGATCGCGAGCGTGCGGTAGAGCAGGGCGAACGCGGCGGCCGACGCGACTCCCGAGGCCGCGCCCCAGCCGAGCGTGGCGGGGGCGAAGGAGGCGCCGAGGAAGGGCCACAGCAGCAGCTCCACGGTGAGCGAGGCCGGGGCGGCGACCATGACGGTCCGCAGGACATGGGCCCTGCGGGCACCCAGACCGCCGAGGAAGTCGGCGCAGCCGTAGGCCAGGGAGCTGCCCAGGGCCAGCAGCAGAGCGATCACGGGGACATCCCTTACTATCAACGGAACGACCACACCGTACAACGCATCGACCGGAAGACGTCAACCGAACGACCGCGCGGTGCAGTGTGGTGACCATTGTGCGAAGACGCGAAGACGCGGAGACGCGGAGACGCGGAGACGCGGAGACGCGAAAGAGGTGACAGCGATGACCGAGACCGAGGCGGCGCTGCGGACGCTCGCCCACAACGTCCGCTCGGCCCGGACCCGGGCCGGCCTGTCCCTGGACGAACTCGGCCGCCGCGCCGGGGTCAGCAAGGGCGCCCTCGTCGGACTGGAGAAGGCCCAGGGCAACCCGAACTTCGCCACCCTGGTCCGACTCGCCGACACCCTCGGCGTCTCCGTCTCCGCGCTGCTGGAAGGCCGCCCCGAGGGACGCGTCCGGGTGGTCGGCGCCGATGCCGTGACGCCGCTGTGGCGGGGACCGCGCGGCAGCGAGGCCCGGCTGATGCTGACCACCAGCGGCCCCGCCCCCACCGAGGTCTGGCGCTGGACGCTGGAGCCCGGCGAGGAGTACCCCAGCCACCCCCACCAGGCCGGTGTCACCGAGACCGTCAGCGTCACCGCCGGGCAGATGGTGCTCGTCGTCGACGGCACCGAGTACCCGCTGCAGGCCGGGCAGACGGCCGCCTTCGACGGCGACACCTCCCACACCTACCGCGGCGCGGGCACCGGGACCTGCCACCTCGTCATGACCGTCCACCTGCCGCCGGGCCCCGCGTAGCCGCCGCGCGGGAGCCCGGCGCGGCGGCTCAGGGGCGGCCGATGCCGTCCAGTTCGGCCATGTCCTGCGGGGAGAGAGCGAGTCCGGCGCCCGCGGCGTTCTCCCGCAGGTGGGCGACGGACGACGTACCGGGGATGAGCAGGATGTTCGGCGAACGCCGCAGCAGCCAGGCCAGCGCGACCGACATCGGCGTCGCCGCCAGTCGGCTCGCGACCCGCGAGAGGGTCTCGGACTGCAGCGGTGTGAAGCCGCCCAGGGGGAAGTACGGCACGTAGGCGATGCCGTCGGCGGCGAGCCGGTCCACGAGGTCGTCGTCGTGCCGGTGGGCCAGGTTGTACATGTTCTGCACGCACACGATCGGGGCGATGCCGCGCGCCTCGGCGACCTGCTCCTCGGTGACGTTGCTGACGCCCAGGTGGCGGATCAGGCCCTCGCGCTGGAGCTCGGCGAGGGTCTCGAACGCCTCGGCGATCGGGCCGGGCCGGGTGCCCTGGGCGTCTCCCATGCGCAGGTTGACCAGGTCGAGGGTCTCGACGCCGAGGGAGTCGAGGTTGTCGCGCACCTGCTTGCGCAGGTCCTCGGGGCGCCGGGCCGTGGGCCAGTTGCCCTGCGCGTCGCGGGTCGCGCCGACCTTGGTGGCGATGAACAGCGACTCCGGGTACGGGTGCAGCGCCTCGCGGATCAGCTCGTTCGTGACGCGCGGCCCGTAGGCGTCGCTGGTGTCGATGTGCGTGATCCCCAGGCCGACCGCCTCGCGCAGGACGGCCAGAGCGCCGTCGCGGTCGGCGGGCGGCCCCATGACCCAGGGGCCGGCGAGCTGCATCGCGCCGTAGCCGAACCGGGTGACCGTCGCGTCGCCCAGCGTCCAGGTGCCACCGGGCAGAGCCGTGGAGGACGTGTTCATCTGCGTGCCTTTCACTTCTTCTTTCGCCGGGGGCGGTGTCTCCGACCCCCTGCGCACCAGTGTTGGCGGGTTACTCTCCATGGGGAAGTAGGCACCTTGAAGTGCGTAACGAACCGAGCGAACGGGGACGGGACCGATGGCGACGACGAAGGCCGACGAGCGGGCGCGGGCCCGGACGGAGTACGACGCGTTCCTGGCGATGTGCCCCAGCCGCCAACTCCTCGACCGCATCTCGAACAAGTGGGTCGTCCTGATCCTGTGCGCGCTGGGCGAGGACGCGTCCGCACCGCCCGGCACCTCCCCCGCCCCGAGGGCGATGCGGTACTCCGAACTCGCCCGGCTGCTGGCCGGCGTCAGCCAGAAGATGCTGACCCAGACCCTGCGGGCCCTGGAACGCGACGGCCTGCTCACCCGCACCGTGACCCCCACGGTCCCCGTCACCGTCACCTACGAGCTGACCGACCTGGGCCTCTCGCTCCACCACCTGACCCGCGGACTCAGGGAGTGGGCCCAGACCCACATGGACCAGGTCCTCGCCGCCCGCGAGACCCACGACGCGCGAGCCGCCTCCTGAGGAGGGCAGCGCGCCGCTGAGGGGATGTCACCGGGCGGCCGGTGCCGCCAGGCGGAAGCCGACGCCGATCGCCGCCAGGTCCCGTTCGTACGCGCCGTGCCGGCGGGCGCACCGGGCCAGGTCCCGGTCGTGGCGGAACGCGCCGCCCCGGGTGATGTGCGGGTCGAAGGCCCAGTCCTCGGTGGCCGGCACCTCGGCGGGCGCGCCCGGGTAGGGCGCGTACCGGGTGGAGGTCCACTCGTCGGCGTTGCCCGCCATGTCGAGCACCCCGAACGGGCCGGCGCCCTCCGGGAAGGAGCCGACCGGCGTGGTGGTGCCGATGCCGAGGTCGACGAGGTTGGCCAGGCCGGTGCGGTACTCCTCGCCCCACAGGAACTCCCGGTCGTCGTCGCCCCGTGCGGCGCGCTCCCACTCGTCCTCCGTGGGCAGCCGCACTCCGAGTCCGCCGAGCCGCTCCCCGAGCCACCGGCAGTAGGCGGTGGCCGCCTCCCAGGTGACGCCGGTGACCGGATGGTCGGCCGGAGCCCGGGGGACCACCCGGCCGGTGGCGGCGGCGAACGGCGCCCACTGGCCGACCGTGACCGGAGTGCGGGCGATCCGGAACGCCGGGACGTGCACCTCCGTACGTGGCGCTTCCTTCATGTACCACTCCACCGGTACGCCGGTGTCGGCGTACCGGCGGGCCACCTCCGCCACCTCCTCGACCGGCGTCCCCCGACGCAGCGTCCCGGCCGGGATCTCCACCCAGTCCACCTGCTCCACCCGCATGACTCCTCCTCGGTGCGTACGGACGACCTGAAGGATCGGCCCCGGGGGCCGGGCCGCGCATCGGCCCAAGGCCCCGTCCCCGCACCGACCTTGGGACCAGGACATGCCGTCACCCGAAGACCGCGACCCCTCCCAAAAGGAACGCCCATTCTGTTAGCATCCCCAACAAGGAGAACAGACATTCTTTTTGTGAGCCCCTGTACGGCAGGGAGACGGCGGGGAGGACTTGCCCACCACGACGAAAGGACCAACCCCACCATGACCGATGCGAACAAGACGGATCTGCCCGACAACTGGGGCCGCTGGGGAGCGGACGACCAGCTCGGCACCCTCAATCTGATCACCGACGAGGTGCGCGCCCGGGCCGCCGCGGAGGCCCGGACCGGCCAGTGGGTGTCGCTGGCCCAGCCGATCGCACCGGACGCGATGTTCTTCAGCCCGTTCGCGCCCGAGACGGCCAAGGCGTCGCCGGTGCAGCAGATGGTGTCCCACAGCGATGGACCGGTGGCGGCCGACCTGTCGCTGGTCTACAACCACCACTGGCACTCGACGCACCTCGACGCGCTCGCCCACTGGTCGACCGACGACCAGGTCTACCCGGGCCGCCCGAGGGAGCAGGTCGTCACCCCCTTCGGCATCACGCACGCGTCGACGACCGCGTTCGCCGCCGGGATAGTGACCCGCGGGGTCCTGCTCGATCTGGCCGTCGAGGGCCCCCTTCCGCCCGCCTACGAGGTGACCTCGCGGGACTTCGAACAGGCCGAGGAGCGGCAGGGGGTCGAGGTGTGTTCCGGTGACGCGCTGGTGGTCCGGCTCGGCTGGACGGGCAGCGGGCCGCACGGCACACCGAGCCCGGGCATCGGCATGGACGCGATCCGCTGGATGCACCGCCGCGGGGTCGCCGTCGTCGCCCCCGACAGGGGTGACGCGATTCCTCCCCTGAACCCGGACGAACCCTCCCCGCTGCACGCGGTGGCGCTCGGCCGGATGGCGATGCCGCTGATCGACGTGCCCCGGCTCGACGACCTCGCGGAGCTGTGCGCGCGGTTGAAGCGCTACAGCTTCCTGCTCACCGTCGCCCCGCCCCGCATCCACGGCTTGACCGGCGTACCGGTCAACCCCATCGCGATGTTCTGACCTGTCCCGGCCGGGCCACCGGTCCGTGCGCCGTCCCCGGGAAAGACCCACGCCTGCCGACGAGCCCGACGCGGGAGGCGTGGCTCTCCCGTTCACACCCCCTTCGAAAGTTTCGTGTGTCGACCCGAAACACGCATCCGCGCCGGAACCTAACGGCCCGTCGACACGCGGTCAATACCCTTAGCCGCAGCGGAGGAAAGCGCATTCGGCCTTTCGGAATGTTTCGACGTCGCACGCCTTGACGTGTCGAAAGTCCGCTGCCTAACGTCGTCGTCGTTTCCTGAGAGCCACTGAAAGCGCCTGCGAACCCCGCGTCAACGCGCCTGTTCGGAAGGCTTCGTCGTCGTGCCCGGCTGTGCGGTTCGCGGAGCTGCCCCCGCTGACGGTCGGCGCCAGGAAGGGACGGCACCACCGTGCGAAGAACGTCATGGACCAGCACGTCATGGACCGCCACGTCATGGATCAGCACCCTCGCCGCTCTGGCACTGCTCGTGGTCGCGCTGATGACCGCGGCCTCGACCGGCGGCGCGTCGAGTCTGCCGGGCGCGGCTCCGGGGGCACGGCACTGGGTCAACACCTGGGCCACGATGCCCCAGTTGACGGAGCCCGGCAACATGCCGCCGGCGCCCTTCACCCAGGAGAAGGCCGTCCTCGTCGACAGCACCCTGCGCCAGACCGTGCGGGTCACGGTCGGCGGGGACCGGCTCCGGCTGCGCTTCTCCAACGCCTTCGGCGGCGCTCCGCTGCCGCTCACCTCGGTGTCGGTGGCGCGCCCGGCCGGCGGACGGGCCGGGGCCGCCGGGATCGAGCCCGGTTCGGCCCGCCCGGTCACCTTCCAGGGCGCCCGGTCCACGGTCGTGCCGGTGGGCGCGCAGGCGGTGTCCGACCCCCTGCCGTTCCGCGTGGCGGCGGGCGGCAACCTGACGGTGACGACGTATCTGGCCGAGGGCCAGGCGTCGCTGGACATCACCTCGCATCCCGGGTCGCGGACCACGTCCCACCTGCTGGCCGGCCGGCACGTCGACGCCGTGGACCTGCCCGGGGCGACACCCACCGACCACTGGTACTTCCTCAGCGGGGTGGAGACCTGGGCTCCGGCGCGTACCGACGCGATCGCGGTCGTCGGTGACTCGCTGACCGACGGGCGGGGCTCGACCACCAACGGCAACGACCGGTGGCCCGACCAGTTCTTCGACCGCCTGCGGTCCCGGCCCGGCGGCGCGGTGGACACCGCCGTGCTCAACCAGGCGGCCGGCGGCAACCGCGTACTGAACGACGGACTCGGTCCGAACCTGCTCGCCCGGCTCGACCGGGACGTACTGGCGCAGAGCGGTGTCGCGTGGCTCGTGATCCTGGAAGGGGTCAACGACATCGGCACGGCACCGGCCACGCCCGCCGCGCAACAGGACGTCGCGGCCCGGCTGATCGCCGCCTACGAGCAGATCGTCGTCCGCGCCCACGCCCAGGGCATCAAGGTGTACGGGGCGACCCTGCTGCCGTTCGGCGGCAACGAGATGTACGACGACCCGGCCGGTCTGCGCGAGGAGTCCCGGCGGACGGTGAACGCGTGGATCCGGGACAGCGACCGCTTCGACGCGGTGATCGACTTCGACGCGGCGGTGCGGGCGCCGGACGCCCCGCGGCGCCTGCTGCCCGCCGCCGACGTGGGCGACCACCTGCACCTGAACCCGTACGGCTACCGGCTGCTGGCCGAGGCGGTGCCCGTCCGGCTGTTCCGGTAGCGCCACGCGCACTTCCCCGTCCGATCGGCCCATGCGGTCTGCCTGCCCGCCCGACCCACCCGCCCGACCCGCCCGGCCGTTCCGTCCGGCCGTTCCGCTCCGTCCCTCCCGGAGGTCAGTTCATGAGCACGTCTGCCGCAGACGGCGCCCCCGCTTCCCCGTCCCCCCGCCGGCGTACGGTGCTGGCGGCGGCCGTGGCCACCGCGGTGGCCGCCGGTGCCGTCCCCTCCCCCGCGGCCGCCGCCCCGGCCTCGCCGTTCGGGCCGGGCGCCGCCGCCGGGAGAGCGGGGGCCGGGTCCGGTCCGTACCGCCGGTTCGTGTCCTTCGTTCCCGTCGAGGGCGGCTTTCCGCTGGTGGCGGGCGGACGGGCGGCGCCGCTCGTGGTCGACGAGGGCGACCACCCGGGTGTGCTGCGGGTCGTCGGGGACCTGCGCACCGACATCGGCCGGGTGACCGGCACCGAACCCGCCGTCGCGCACCACCCGCGCGAGACGGGGGCGCGGGACGTGGTGCTGGTCGGCACGCTGGGCCGCAGCCCGCTGATCGACGCTCTGGCCGAGGCCGGCAAACTCGACGTGTCCGGGATCGCGGGGAAGTGGGAGACCTCGGTGCAGCAGGTCGTGCGCGATCCGCTGCCGGGTGTGCGGCGCGCCCTGGTCGTCGCGGGCAGCGACCAGCGCGGGACGATCTACGGGGCGTACGAGGTGTCCCGGCAGATCGGGGTGTCGCCCTGGCACTTCTGGGACGACGTACCGCCGCACCGCCACGACGAGCTGTACGTGCTGCCCGGCCGGCACACCCAGGGCACCCCGGCGGTGAAGTACCGCGGGTTCTTCGTCAACGACGAGAACCCGGCACTGGGCACCTGGGCGCCAGCGTACTTCGGGCCCGGACTCGCGCCCGGCTACCCCAACGGCTTCAACCGCAAGTTCTGGGAAAAGGTCTTCGAGGTCATGCTGCGGCTGAAGGCCAACTACCTGTGGCCCGCCGTGTGGGGCCGGGCGTTCGCCGAGGACGACCCGGAGAACCACGCCACCGCCAAGCGCTACGGCGTGGTCATGGGCACCTCACACGAGGCGCCGATGATGCGGGGCATCGAGGAGTGGAACCGCCACGCCGTCGCCGCGCAGCGCGACGCCGCCGGCAACATCACCGTGCCGGGCCACGACCCGTACGGCGGCACCGGCGAGTGGAGCTACCGCCGCAACCGCGCCGCCATCGAGGCGTACTGGCGCGACGGCATCCGCCGCATGCTGGAGCAGGACTTCGAGGGCGTCGTCACCCTCGGCATGCGCGGCAACGGGGACGTCAGCCTGCCCGACGGCGACGGCATCGAGCTGATGGAGACCATCCTCGCCGCCCAGCGCCGCATCCTCGCCGAGGAGGCCGGGGCCGACCGGCTCACCGGGATCCCGCAGGTGCAGACCCTCTACAAGGAGGTCCAGCGGTACTGGGCCGAGGGCCTGCGCCCGCCCGAGGACGTCACGGTGATCTTCTGCGACGACAACTGGGGCAACCTGCGCAAGCTCCCGGACCGGTCGGCCGAGCCGCGCGCGGGCGGCTACGGCATCTACTACCACTTCGACTACGTCGGCGGCGGCCGCAACTACAAGTGGGTGGACACCGTCAACCTCGTCTCCACCTGGGAACAGCTCCACCTCGCGTACACCTACGGCGTGGACCGGCTGTGGGTGGTCAACGTCGGCGACATGAAGAACCACGAGCTGCCCCTGCAGTTCTTCCTCGACTACGCCTGGGCCCCCGACCGCTGGCCGCTGGACCGCCTCGACGAGTGGCAACGGGCCTACGCGGAGCAGAACTTCGGCCCCCGGTACGCCGCCGCCATCGCCGAGGTGCTGCACACGTACGGGGTGCTCCAGGCCCGCCGCAAGCCCGAGCTGCTGAACCGCCGGATCACCCTGGACCCGGCGAAGGACCCGGCCACCGACTCCACCGCGGTGGTCTACGACGACCGGCAGAGCCCGTACCACCTCAACCACTACCGGGAGCTGGAGCGCGTCACCGCCGAGTGGCGGCGGCTCGCGGCCCGCGCCGAGCGGATCGGGGCGAAGCTGCCCGCCGAGCACCAGGACGCCTACTTCCAGCTCGTGCGCTACCAGGTCGAGGCGACGGCGAACCTGTACGCGCTGCGCGAGGCGGAGTTCACCAACCTGCACTACGCGGCGCAGGGCCGGGCGGGGACGAACGCCCTGGCCGACGCCACCGACGCGCGCTTCGCCGACGACCAGGCACTGTCGGACCACTACAACAACGAGCTGGCCGGGGGGAAGTGGAAGGGCTTCCAGACCCAGCCGAAGATCGGTTACGGGGATGTCGCGCGGTACGGCCCGGACGCGCCCTGGCAGCAGCCGCAGACACCGAACCATGTGGCACTGCCCGACGAGGTGTTCCCGGCGGTCAAGCGCGTCGAGGTGCCGGCCGGGGCGGAGATGGGCGTCGGCATCGACGGTTCCGACGCGTGGTGGCCGGCCTCGGACGCCCCCGCGGTGCTGCCCGCGCTGAGCCCGTACCGCACCGCGCCGGACCCGTACGTCGAGGTGTTCAACCGGGGCCGGGAGGCGTTCGCCTACCGGATCGAGTCACCGGTGCCCTGGCTGACGGTCGAGCCCGCCCGGGGCCGGGTGACGGACCAGGTGCGCGCCACGGTACGGGTGGACTGGCGCCGCGCGCCGCGCGGGACCACGGAGGTGCCGCTGACGGTGCGCGGGCCGGGCGGCGCCACGGTACGGGTGACCGCGCGCGTCGAGCACCCGCGGCTCGGTGTGCGCGAAGGCCGCCGGGGGTTCGTGGAGGCGTCGGGATACGTGGCGATGGAGGCGGCCCACGCCACCCGCGCGGTGGAGACCGGCGGGGTCACCTGGCGGGAACTGCCGGACATCGGGCGGACCGGGTCCGGCATGACGCCGTGGCCGGTGACGGCGCCGAGCCGCACCCCGGGCGGCAACGGCCCGCGCCTGGAGTACGAGGTGACGCTGACCACGGACCCGGGAACGGTACGGGTGCTGGTGTACCTGTCGCCGCGCAACAACGTGCTGCCGACGGAGGGCCTGCGGTACGCGGTGTCGTTCGACGGCGCGACGCCCCGCACGGTCAACGTCACCCGGGCGACGGGCGCGGACGACACGTCGATGAACAAGCAGTGGGAGCGGAACACCTCGGACAACACCAACCTGACCGTCACCGAGCACGCCCTGTCCGGCCCCGGCACCCACACCCTGAAACTGTGGATGGTCGACCCGACGGTGATCGTCCAGCGGATCGTGATCGACACGGGCGGCCTGGAACCGAGCTACCTGGGCCCACCGGAGAGCCACCGCGCCGGCCGGACGACGGCGGGACGATAGGTTGGGGCGCCATGAGTCCCCGTGTCGCCGTGAGTCCCCGTATCGCCGTGGTCGGCAGTGGCCCCGCCGGTCTCACCTTCGCCCGCGTGATGCACCGTCACGGTCACCCCGTCACCGTCCTGGAACGCGATCCCGCCCCCGACGCCCGGCCCCCGGGCGGCACGCTGGACCTCCAGGAGGGCATGGGCCAACTGGCCCTGGAGAAGGCGGGGTTGCTGGAGGAGTTCACGGCGCGGTCCCGGCCGGAGGGGCAGGCCATGCGCGTCCTGGACCCGGACGGGACCGTCCTGCGGGACTGGCGGCCCCGCCCGGAGGACCGGGCCAACCCCGAGATCGACCGCGGGCACCTCCGTGACCTGCTGCTCGGGCCGCTGGAGGTCCAGTGGGGGCGGGCCGTGACCGAGGTGGTGCCGGGCGGCCGGGACGGTGTGGCGGTGCGCTGCGCCGACGGCCGGCGGGAGACGTTCGACCTGGTGATCGGCGCGGACGGTGCCTGGTCCCGGGTCCGCCCGGCGGTCTCGTCCGCGACGCCCCGGTACACCGGCGTCACCCTGGTGGAGACCGCCCTGGACGACATCGACACCCGCCACCCCGACCTGGCCCGGCTGGTCGGCGACGGCTCCCTGGCGGCGTACGGCGTCAACCGCGCGCTGGTCGCCCAGCGCAACAGCGGCGGACACGTCAAGGTCTACGCCCAGTTCCGCACGGAACCGGACCGGCCCACGGACCTCGGCACGGCCGGCACCGAGGCCGTACGGGCCCGCCTGCTCGCCCTGTTCGACGGCTGGGCCGCTCCCCTCCTGGACCTCCTGCGCCACGGCACCGCCTTCGCCCACCGGCCCCTGTACGTCCTTCCCGCGCCGCACACCTGGCCGCACGTCCCCGGGGTGACCCTGCTGGGCGACGCCGCCCACCTGATGCCCCCGCTGGGCGTGGGCGCCAACCTCGCGATGCTGGAGGGCGCCGAACTCGCCGAGTCCCTGGCCGCCTCCGGCCCCGGTGACCTGGACGCGGCGGTCCGCGCCTTCGAGGAACGGACGGGGGCGCGGGCCGGCCGGTGGGCCACGATGACGCTGGCCGGCCTGGACCGCCTGGTGAGCCCGGACCCCGCCCAGGCCCTCGCGCTCTGGGACGAGGTCCAGCCGTCCTGACCGCCGTACGCCGTTGTGTCACGCGTCACACCGCCCCGATGTCACGAACGGGCCGCCTCCTTCCCTCACGTGGTCGTCAGCACCGAGCGGCGGAAGGCGGAACGATGGGCGAGCGGTACGCGGGTGTCGCCGCAGGCGGCCGCCGCCGGGCCGGCCACCCCGACGAGGGCTCCCGGAGAATATTCCTCACCGGCCGCACGGCGGCACGGTATAAGGAAGCGGTGACCGCCTCCCCCCGGCCGCCTGCGGCCGTATGAAGAAGCTGCCCGCCTCGGGCGCGTTCTGGCCGCGCGCCGGCCGCTTCACCCGGGTCCGGGAGGCGGACGCCCGGATCACGTGGTCGTCCGCCGACCGTAGCCCGCTTCAGCGCGCGGTGTTCGTGCCGAAGGACGTCTTCGGCTTCAGCCATGCCGAGATCGCGGAGGCGGTGGAGCGTTCCGAGGCCGCGGTGCGGCAGGCCGCGCACCGCGCCCGGGAGCACGTACGGGCCCGCCGGCCGCGCTTCACGGCGGACCGCTCGCGGCAGCGCGAGGTCACCGAGCGGTTCTTCGCCGCCTCGACCGGGGGCGATGTCAACGCCCTGCTGGAGTCGCTGTCCCCGGACGTCACCCTGTGGACCGACGGCGGCGGCAAGGTCCGCCAGGCCCTGCGCCCGGTCGTGGGCGCGGCCACGGTGACGGCCTGGTTCGCCGCCATCGGCACCGTCGCCCACCAGGGCATCGAGCCCGCCGGCATCACCGCCGAACTCGTCGAGGTCAACGGCGGCCCGGGCATCGTCCTCCGCGGACCGGACCGGGTGCTCGCCACCGTCACCTTCGACTTCGACGCCGACCACCGCATCACCGCCCTGCACACCGTGGCCACCCCGGACAAGCTCCGGGCCGTCGCCGACGGCACCGCCCGCCCCGTGGGGACCCGGTGACCCGCCGGGCGGGCGCCGCCCCGGCCCGGCGGGTGATGGCCGGCACCGATGCCGTGGACCAACTCCGGCGGACCGCCGCACTGGTGCGCGGCGTCCTGGCGGCCGACCTGCTCGGCCTGTACCTGCACGGTTCGGCCGTGCTCGGGGGGCTGCGCCCGGCGAGCGACCTGGACCTGCTGGCCGTCACTCGGCGCGGCCTGGACGACGGCCGGCGGCGGGCGCTCCTCGACGGCCTGCTGGAGGTCTCCGGCAGCACGGCCGCGCTCCGGCCGGTCGAACTCACCGTCGTCGTCCAGGCCGAGGTCCGGCCCTGGCGGTTCCCGCCGACCGGCGACTTCCTGTACGGCGAGTGGCTGCGCGAGGAGTTCCTGGCGACCGGTCCCCCGCGGCCCGGCCCGATGCCCGACCTGGCCCTCGCCATCGGCGCGGTGCTGGCGGGCGACCACCCCCTCACCGGCCCGCCGCCCGCCCGGCTCCTCGACCCCGTACCCCACACCGACCTGGTCCGCGCGAGCCTCCTGGGCGTCCCCGCTCTCCTCGCCGACCTGGCCGGTGACACCCGCAACGTCCTGCTGACCCTCGCCCGGGTGTGGACGACCCTCGCCACCGGCGAGATCCGCCCCAAGGACGCCGCCGCGGACTGGGCGCTCGCCCGCCTCGCCCCGGAACACCGTCCCGTCCTAGAGCACGCGAAGTCCCTGTACCTCGGCCGCCGCTACGAGGAGGAGACCTGGAGCCCCGAGTTGAGGGACCGGGTGGGCCCGCACGTCGACGCGGTGCTCGCCCGCATCGACGACCTGCGCGGACGGAGCCGAGGGACGGCCCGGCGGTAGGCGGGACCGGGGCCGTGGCAGAGTGGGGAGGTCCCGCACCGACGTATCTGGAGACCGACGCACACATGCGCTTGCTGCTCATTCGCCACGGCCAGACGCCTTCCAACGTCAAGCACCTCCTGGACACCGCCGTGCCGGGCCCCGGACTGACCCCGCTGGGGGAGGAACAGGCGCAGGCACTGCCGGAGGCGCTGGCGCGGGAGGACATCGGCGCGCTGTACGTCTCGACCCTGCTGCGCACCCACCGCACCGCCGCGCCGCTGGCCGCCCGCACCGGGCACCAGCCGCTCGTACGGGACGGGCTGCGCGAGATCTCGGCCGGTGAGCTGGAGATGCGGGGCGACGACGAGGCGATCGGCATCTACCTCACCACCTCCTTCGCCTGGGCGGCGGGCGAGCCGGAGCGCCGGATGCCGGGCGGGGAGAACGGGACGGAGTTCCTGTCGCGGTTCGACGCCGTCGTCGCCGAGGCCGCGGGCACCGGCGTGGAGACGGTCGCCATGGTCAGCCACGGCGCCGCGATCCGTACCTGGGTGGCAGCCCGCGCGGCCAACGTCGACGTCGAGTTCGCCACCGCGCACGAACTGCGCAACACCGGCATCGTCGTCCTGTCGGGCACACCCGACACGGGCTGGCGGGTGCTCACCTGGGAGGAGCACTCGCTGGGCCCCGACAGCGGCGTCACCGGCGCGAGCGGCCCCGCGGGCGAGCCCGTCGGCTGAGCCACCGGCTGTCCCCGGGTGGCCGGGTGCCGTACTGCCGAAGCCCGTTCCCGAGGAGGGCCGCTCGATGCGCGGCGTGACCTGTGCGAGGAGCGTCCCGCTCGACGGCTGCTACCGCACGGCACGCGGGCCCGGGGTCACGGCCGGGCCCGGGGAGCCCACCCGCTGACGGCGGACCGCGGAGACGACGGTCAGGGCCGGGAGCCTCGCTCCGCCAGGTACTTCTCATTGGTCTCGATGAGCCGGTCCAGCGCGGAACCGGCGGCGGCGAGCGCGTCCCTCGCGGCCGCCAGCCGGGCCCGCTCCCGGTTCATGATCTTCAGTGCTCGCCGCGCTCCGGCCACGCTGGGCTCGGCCATGCAGGGCACCATCTCGGCGATGGTGCCGCTGGACAGGCCCGCCGCCAGGAACTCCCGCACCAGCCGCACCCGCTCCACGTGCTCCTCGCCGTAGTGGCGCTGCCCGCTGGGCGACCGCGTACTGACCAGGAGGCCCTGCTCCTCGTAGTAGCGCAGCAACCGCCGGCTGACTCCGGTCCGGGCGGACAGTTCACCGATCCTCATGTCGCCTCCTGACGGTGTGCCGGGTCACAGCGGCTTGCCTCTCACATCGATGTGAGGGTTTAGGTTAACGCCAGCCACGCGGCCCGGCGCCCCGCGCATCCGGTCGCCGGCGCCGCCGTCCCGAGAAGGAGAGCCGAAGCCAGTGATCAAGTTCGTGTTCCTGATCAACCGCGTCGAGGGGATGTCGTTCGAGCGGTTCGTCGCGTACCACCGCGAGCACCACGCCCCGCTGTTCAGCTCCATCCCGGAGGCGCGGCGCTATGTGCGCAAGTACACCGTGTCCCATCCGGTGCCCGCGGAGAATTACCCGCGGCCCGCCTACGACGGCCTGACGGAGATCTGGTTCGAGAACTGGGCCGACCACGACGCGTTCTTCGCCTCGGAGAACTACCGGAAACTGGTGCACCCGGACGAGGCGGCCTTCATCGACCTGGACTCCGTGGCGGTCATGGTCACCGAGGAGAGAGCCGTCCTCTGACCCGATGCGGGCGGTCGCCCCCCGGCCGGTCACAGTCCGGCGATGTCCTCGGCCTTCCTGCGTACGGAGGCGAGGGCGTTCAGCACCGCGTTCTGCCGTTCCTCGCGGGCCGCGCGGTCCGCCGGTACCAGGCGTGCGGCGGTCTGCTCGGCGTAGCGGTCCGGGTCGCCGAAGGCGGTGCGCGGGTGCTCTCCGGTCTCCGCGCAGTGGGCCGTGACCTCCTTGACCGCCTGGAGGACGATGGCCCGGTCCACGCCCGGTCGCATGGCCAGCCGTACCTGGAAGCGGGCCATCCACTTCTCGCGGTCCCGCTCCGCCGCGTCCGTCGTGCGGTCCTTCTTCGCCACGTGCTCTCTCCCGGATGATCGGCGGCCGTCCCTCGTGTGAGGGGACGCCGGAACGGCGGGCGGGGTTCCGTGGGCAGGTGCGTCGGTCCGCGCTCGCCGTGCCCCGCCTTCTCCGTAGGCTGGCCCCAGGCACGGCGGCGATCACGGTCGCGGGGCGGTTCCGCGGCCCGAGCGGGCGGCCACGTACACGAGGAGGACACCCCATGCGACGAGCCGACACGTCCGGCCCCGGGCGAGGGGCGGTGCGGAGGTGAGCCGGGTCCTGGTCACCGGGTCCGCGGACGGTCTGGGACGGGCCGCGGCCGACGCCCTGCTGGCCGCCGGGCACGAGGTGGTGGCGCACGCCCGGAACGAGGAGCGGGCGGCGGCCCTCGGCCCGCTGGTCCGCCGGGGCGCACGGCTGGTGGTCGGCGACTTCACCGACCGCGACGCCGTACGGCGCATCGCCGACGAGCTGAACGACGCCGAGCCGCTCGACGCGGTCGTCCACAACGCCGGCGTGTGGCGCGGACCGGCGGTCATGCCGGTCAACATCGTCGCCCCGTACCTGCTCACGGCGCTGCTGCGCGGGCCGCGCCGCCTGGTGTACGTGAGCAGCGGCTCGCACCTCGACGGGCGCCCCGCCCTCGACGGCACCGACTGGCGGGGCGCCGGCCCGGGTTCGTACGCCGACAGCAAGCTGTACGTCACCGCCCTCGCGGCCGCGGTGGCCCGGCTGCGGCCCGGGGTGCCGAGCAACGCGGTGGACCCGGGCTGGGTGCCGACGAAGATGGGCGGACCGCACGCGCCGGACGACCTCGAACTCGGCCACCGCACCCAGGTGTGGCTCGCCACCGGCGACGACCCCGAGGCCCTGACGACCGGCGGATACTGGTACCACCGCCGGCTCCGGCAGCCGCACCCCGCGGTCCACGACACGGCGTTCCAGGACCGCCTGGTGGAGCGGCTCGCGGAGGAGACCGGCGCGGCGCTGTGAGACCCGGCGGGACGCCCTGACCCTGGCCCGGCCGCGCGTCCCGATCCGGCAGCGGGGCCGGTGCGGGCGGGTGGGGAGGCGGTCAGGCCCGGACCGCGGGTGCGAGGACCTCCTCGCACCACTGGCGGAAGGTGGTCGGGCTCGCGGTGCGTTCCGTGCGCGGCACGCCGTCGTTCAGCCCCTCGTCCACGGCGCGCATCATGTCGACGTACCCGTCCACGATCGCGGCGCCGAAGCCGTACCCGGTGAGGGAGGCGCGGAGGTCGTCGAGGGACTGCCGTTCGTAGCGGACCGGGCGGCCCAGGACCTCGGACATGATGTGCGCCATGTCGTTCGGCGAGAGGTCCTCGGGGCCGAGGACGGGGACCTCGCCGGTGCCCGTCCAGGAGCGGTCGAGCAGCAGGCGGGCGGCGGCCCCGGCGATGTCCCGGGCGGCGGCCAGCGGCGCCTTGCGGTCGGCGGCGACGGTGTCGGTGAACACGCCCCGGTCGCGCAGGGCGGCGGTCTGCCGCAGCAGGTTGTCCATGAACGCCGGGTTGGCGAGCGCCCGGTAGGCCACGCCCGTACCGGCGATGAGGTCGTCCATGGCCAGCGACGCCGTCACATGTCCGGCGCGGCCGGCGACGGGGGTGCCGCGGCCGAGCGCCGAGACGCCGACGACATGGCCGACGCCGTGGGCGGTGAACGCGGTGGCGGCGGGGCGGGTGAATCCGGAGTACATGGCGTCCAGGCTCGGGGCCCGCGGGTCCGGCGGGGCCACCCAGAAGACGGCGTCCGCGCCGGCGAGGGCCCGGTCCAGGGTCCCGGGGTCGCCGTGCGAGCCGGTGACGACGTCGACGCGGGCGCGGACCGCCTCGGGGAGTTTCCCGGGGTCGCGCAGGACGACCCGGAGTTCCTCGCCGCGGGCGGGGGCCCGGTCGAGCAGGAGGTCCAGGAGCCGGCTGCCGATCCGGCCGGTGGGAGTGGTGATGACGATCATGTGTCGAGTCTCCGGCGGTGCCGTCCGCCGCGTCCAATGCCCTTTCCGGCGATCCATACCCTGGAGGCATGGATCTCGATCTGCGCAAGCTCCGCTACTTCGCCGCGGTGGCCGAGCACCGGCACTTCGGCCGGGCGGCGCAGCGGCTCTACATCACCCAGCCGGTCCTCAGCCGCCAGATCCGGGCGCTGGAGCGGGAGTTGGGGTGCGCCCTGCTGGTGCGGACCACCCGCAGCGTGGAGCTGACCGCCGCCGGGAGACAGCTCCAGGAGGAGGCGGGGCGGATCCTCGCGGCCGTCGACGCGGCGGTGCGGCGGGTGCGCGCCGCCGACCGGGGCGTGCGGCGGCTGGCGGTGGCCTTCTCCCCCGGGCTGCGGGTGTCGGACGCGATCCGGGCGTTCACCTCCCGCCACCCGGACGTCGAGACCGACGTGGTGCCGGCCACCTGGTGGGAGCAGGACGCGCCGCTGCGCGACGGCCGGGCCCAAGTGGCGTACCTGTGGCGGCCGTTCGACGACTCGGGGCTGCGCACCGTGCCCGTCGGCCGGGAGCCCCGGGTCGCCTGCCTGCCCGCGGCGCACCCGCTGGCCGGTCGGGGCCGGATCGGGTCGGCCGACCTGGAGGGCGAGCGGATGCTCGACGTGCCGAACCGGCGGACGTCCACCCTGGAGGAGAAGTTCGAGCTCATCGCCACCGGGCACGGCATCGCACTGCTCCCGCTGAGCGTCGCGCGCTCCTACTCCCGGCCCGACCTGGTCCATCTGCCCGTCACGGACGCCCCCGGCGCCGAGACCTGCCTGGCCGTCCTCGCGGACCGGCGGGACGAACTGCTGCGCGACTTCCTGGAGATCGCCACCGCGACGCTGCGGCAGGCGTGAACGGTCGTCGGCGGATCACCCCCGACGTTCATGATGGTGAACGGAAATCATATACACGGTTATTGACGTGCTCACGGCAGACTTCTAGGGTCCGTCGAGAAAGCGCTTTCTCCAGTTCTTCCCCCACTCACACCTGGAGACACGATGCGAACACGGCCCGTCCTGGCCTGCGTCGGACTGCTCAGCGGCGCGTTCGTCGGTCTGACCGGCGGCGCCACCGCGCAGACCGCCGCCGACACCGTGCTGTACGTGGCACCGAACGGCAGCGACAGCGCGTCCGGCACGCAGTCCAGCCCCACCACCCTCACCTCGGCGATCTCCCGGATCGCTCCCGGCGGCACCATCTACGTACGCGGCGGCACCTACCGCTACGCGCAGACCGTCACCCTCCCCAAGGGCTCCGGCGGCACCTCGGGCGACCGCACCGAACTGACCGCCTACCCGGGCGAGACACCGGTGCTCGACTTCTCGGCGCAGTCGGAGAGTTCGGCCAACCGCGGGCTCGCGGTGAACGGGTCCTACTGGCACGTCAAGGGGCTCGTCGTCCAACGCGCCGGGGACAACGGCATCTTCGTCGGCGGCAGCAACAACGTCATCGAGCGCACGGTGACCCGCTACAACCGCGACACCGGGCTGCAGCTCTCCCGGGCCACCTCCGACACACCCCGCGACCAGTGGCCGGCCAACAACCTGATCCTCAGCGCGGAGTCGCACGACAACGCCGACTCCGACGGTGAGGACGCCGACGGCTTCGCCGCCAAGCTCACCGTCGGCTCCGGCAACGTCTTCCGGTACGCCGTGTCCCACCACAACATCGACGACGGCTGGGACCTCTACACCAAGACCGACACCGGCCCCATCGGCCCGGTCACCATCGAGGACTCCCTCGCCTACGAGAACGGCACCCTCTCCGACGGCACCCAGAACTCCAGCGGGGACCGCAACGGCTACAAGCTCGGCGGCGAGGACATCAAGGTCGACCACGTCGTGCGCCGCAACATCGCCTACGACAACGGCAAGCACGGGTTCACCTACAACCGGAACCCGGGCACCATGACGGTCACCGCCAACGTCAGCATCGACAACGCCCAGCGCAACTTCTCCTTCGACGCCGGGACGTCGGTGTTCCGCGACAACGTCTCGTGCCGCAGCGACGGCGACGGGTCGAACGACAAGACGGTGGGCAACGCGGACGGCTCCAACCAGTTCTGGACCGGCACCAACGGCTCCCGCTGCTCCGCGTACGCGGGCGCGCTCGGCTGGTCCTTCGGCTCGGACGGCCGCCTGGTGGTGACCTTCGGCGGCAACCGGGTCACCCCCTGACCCGGTTGCCGTCCGCCGGCCGCTCAGCCCTCCGCGGGCACCGCCCCGTTCGCCGCCGCCCGGCGCCGGCGCGCGGACAGACGGGAGCCGGACTCGCGGCGGGCCGCGCGGCGCAGCAGGGGCACCGCGAGCAGGAACCCGGCGACGGCCCAGGCGGCCAGCACCCCGGCGACCAGGGGCAGTTCCCAGGAGCCGGCCGCCTCGGCGGCGCGGGCGCCGTCCGGGAGCAGCGCCGCACGCAGGCCCTGGGCCGTCCACTTGAGCGGGAAGAGCGCGGACACCTGCTGGACCGGGCCCGGCAGCGAGGTGATCGGGAACATGATCCCGGAGGTGACCAGCAGCCCCATCGTGGGCAGCATGATCAGCGCCAGGGCCTCGCGCGGGTTGGGCAGCACCGCGCCGATGGCCGCGCCCAGCGGGACGACGGCGAGGAGGCCGAGCGCGGTGACCCACAGCAGCGTCAGCCAGTCGCCCGGCCCGTGCGGCAGCGGCCCGTCCACCAGCAGCGCCCCGGCCGCCAGCAGCAGGACCAGGGTGCCGGTCGCGGTGGCCACGATCAGCAGGCACTTGGCGATGAGGTAGGCCGGTATCCCGCCGGGTGTCGCGCGCAGCCGCAGCAGGGCGCCTTCCTCGCGTTCGGTCACGAGCATCTGCGGGAGGTTGACCAGGCCGGTCTGGAACAGCAGGTAGGCGGCGAAGCCCGCGAGCACCAGGTGGGACATCGGGGTCCGGGTGCCGGGCACCTCGTCGCCGATGTACCCGGCGATCACCAGGGCGATGACCACGTTGGAGAGGTGGCCGGCCAGTTCCTTGGGGTTGTGCAGCAGATGTCCCAGCTCGATGAGGCCGCGCCGGAGCCCGGCCCGCGGGTGGCCCGTCATGTGTGGTCCCTTCATCCGGCCGGTACCTCCGCGTCCTCGTCCTGCCGGTGCAGCATGTGCAGGTAGGTGTCCTCCAGCGTCGGGCGGCGGACCTCCAGGCCGGCGATCGGGCCGGTGGCGTCCCGGTGGAGTTCCCACACCAGCCGGGAGGGGTCCTCGGTGCGCCGGCGGTGGGGCGTGCCGTCGTCGGCGGTCCAGCGGACCTCGGCCCGGGCTGCGGCCCGCCGGGCCAGTTCGGCGGGGGTGCCGTGGGCCCGGACCCGTCCGCCGACCAGGATCGCGATGCGGTCCGCGAGCCGCTCGGCCTCCGCCAGGTCGTGCGTGGTGAGCAGGACGGTGACGCCCTCCTCGGTGGCCAGGTGTTCGATCAGGAGGTGGAACTCGTGCCGGGCCTCGGGGTCGAAGCCGGTGGTCGGCTCGTCCAGGAAGAGCAGCTCGGGGCGGCCGACGATGCCGAGCGCCACGTCCAGTCGCCGGCGCTGGCCGCCGGAGAGCCGGTCCACCTGCCGGCCGGCCTGCTCGGTGAGGCCGACCAGGTCCAGCAGTTCGGCGGGGTCGCGGGCGTCGGCGTAGTACGTGGCGAAGTGCGTCAGCAGTTCGGCGACCCGCCAGCGGCGGTGGTCGCGCCAGGACTGCAGGACCAGGCCGATCCGGGCGCGCCAGGCGTCACCGCCGCGCTCCGGGTCGGTGCCGAGGACGCGGACGTCACCGGCGGTGCGGCGCCGGAAGCCCTCCAGGATCTCGACGGTGGTGGTCTTGCCGGCGCCGTTGGGGCCGAGCAGGGCGAGGACCTCGCCGCGGTGCAGGTCCAGGTCGACGCCGTGCAGGACGTCGAGGGCGCCGTAGGTCATGGTCAGGCCGCGGGCGCGGATCACGGGCTCGGCCGGGAGCCGCGCCGTCATCGGGCCGCCGCCCCGGGCCGCGCCTCGGACCGTGCCGGGCCGGGCGGCGCCGAGGCCGCGCCCTCGACGATGGCCCGGAGCGCCGCCACATGCCCCTCGAAGGCGGTGCGGCCGCGGTCCGTCAGGCGGACCCGGGTACGCCGCTTGCGACCGCCGCCCTCCTTGTGGATCTCCACGTATCCGGCCTCCTCCAGGGTGTGCAGTTGCTTGGAGAGGGCGGAGTCGCTGAGCGAGAGGCTGTCGCGGACGAACGCGAACTCGGCCCACTCGGTGGCGGCGAGCAGGGCGACCACGGACAGGCGGGTGGCGGGGTGGATCAGCTCGTCGAAGCCGGTGGGGATGCTCACCGGCCCGCCTCCGCCCGGGTGCGCAGCGAGCCGGTCGCCCAGCGGTTCGCCGGTATCAGGAACAGCACGAACACGGCCGCCGACACGGTCGCCCGGACCAGGCTGCCGGGCAGCGGCTCCATCGGCTCGACCAGACGGCCGGTCCCCAGGACCGTGCCGCCCGTCACCAGCGCCCCCGCGAAGAACGTGACGGACGACCGCCAGTCGTAGCGGGAACGGTGCAGCCGCATCGGGCGCCGCCGGTTGGCCAGCACGGCCAGCCAGGCCAGCAGCGCGACGTAGCCGGCGGTGGCCGTCACCACCGCCCAGCGGGGCGGGTCCAGGCCCAGCCCGGCCAGGAAGACCCACATCAGCGCCGCCGTCGCCCAGGTGGCGCCGGGGCCGCCGGAACCGGAGCGCTCCAGCTCGTCGTAGACCCGCTCCTGCGGTACCCGGATGCGCTGCAGGTCCCGCCACGCCTGTTCGGCATCCACCGGTGCGCTCACGGCCGCCGCCTCCCCTGATCGGTTCACTTTCCCACCAGGAAAGTTACTCCTGGCTTTCCTGGTGGGCAAGTAGCGGGGCGGCGGCGAGCCCGCGCAGCCGGTCGTCGCGCCGCCGGAGCGCCTCGGCGGTGACCGGGAAGAGGGTGGCGCCGCCCCGCCCGGCCAGGTCCTGGGTGCCGGTCACCGACTCCCGGACGTCGTGCTCGTAGGCGGCGAAGGCGGTGCCGTGGTCCCGGCCGGCCAGGGCGGCGGCGAGCCGGTGCGCGCCGGTCAGCGCGAGGCTGGTGCCCTGCCCGGTGAGGAACGAGGGCGCGTACGCGGCATCGCCCACCAGCGCGACCCGGCCGTGCGACCAGCGGGGCATCCGGATCTGGCCGGCCCGGTCGAAGAACAGGTCGTCCGCCTCGCGCAGGGCGGCCAGCAGGCCCGGCACCTCCCATCCGGCGCCGGCGAACACCCGCTCCACCAGGGCCCGTTGGGACTCGGGGTCCCGGAGCGAGTCCACCGGCGGTTCGGGGTGGGCGAAGGTCAGGAAGGCGTGCACCTCGTCGCTGTCCCCCACGGCGTAGAGCGCCGCGGCCCGGCCCGGGGTGTTCCACATCACCGTCTCGTGGGAGAGCCCGAGGGTGTTGCGCACGGTGAACACGGCGAAGCAGTAGCCGAGGTAGCGGTGGAACCGATCCTCGGGGCCGAACACCAGCTCCCGGGTGCGCGAGTGCAGGCCGTCCGCGCCGAGCACCAGGTCGTACGTGCGCTGGCCGCCCCCGTGGAAGGTGACGTCGACGCCGGGACCGGACCGGTCGAGGGTGTCGATGGAGTCGCGGAACAGGAACTCCACGTCGTCGCGGACCGCCGAGTGCAGCGCGTCGGTCAGGTCGCCGCGGCGCACCTCCAGGTCCTCCCCGGTGACGCCGCCGGTGACGGCGTGCGGGTGGAGCGAGGCCACCTCGCCGCCATCCCGGTCCAGGAAGGTCAGCCTGCGCAGGTCGACATGGGCCTCCCGCAGTCCGGGCAGGAGGCCCATCGACCGGACCACCTCCAGTGCGGCGCCCCGCACATCGACGGGGTAGCCGCCGCTGCGCACGGTGGCCGCCTTCTCCACCACCGTGACGGCGCAGCCGTGGCGGGTGAGCCAGTAGGCGAGCGCGGTGCCCGCGATCCCGGCCCCGGACACCAGAACCCGGCGCTGTCGGGGGCCGCGCGGGCGGCTGGGCTGATCGGTACGGGTCATTCCCCGGCTCCTTTGCGGAGGGTGCGGACGACGGGCAGGGCCAGCGCCGTGACGGCGCCGGCGATGAGGAAGCCGGTGACGTAGGCCGATTCGGCCGGGACGTCGGATCCGGCGGGGGTCGCGGCGGTGAGCAGGGCGCCGCCGATCTGCGCGCCCACGGCGTAGCCGAGCACCCGGGTCACCAGGACCAGGCTGGTGGCGATGCCGGTGTCCCCCCGGTCGACGGCGGTGGCGGCGCCGGTCACCAGGGCCGTGACGCACAGGCCGTTGGCCAGGGCGATCAGCGCCTTGCCGGCCACAAGGTGCCAGATCTGGCTGTGCACGGCCGCCAGGGCGAGCAGCCCGGCGGCCATCAGGGCGATGCCGGCCAGGATCACGGCACGGGAGCCGAAGCGCCGCGCGGCCATGCCGCTGACCGGCCCGGCCAGGGTCGCGGCCACCGTGCCGGGCAGCAGGTAGAAGCCGATCGCGGTGGCGCCGGCGCCGAAGCCGTAGGTGTCGCCGGACACGGCGAGGAGCTGCGGGACGAGGTAGACGGCCATCGAGGTGCCCAGGCAGATCACGAAGGTCAGCACGCACGACTTCCAGATCACCGGCCGGGCCAGCATCCGCAGGTCGACCATCGGCGCGGCGGCCCGGCGTTCGACGGCCACCCACCCGGTGGTGAAGGCGGCCAGCAGGACGACGAGGGCGGCGAGCGGCAGGGGGTGCGCGGCGACGTCGGGCGCCAGCGCTAGGACGAGCATCAGCGTGACCAGCGTCCCGCTGAGCAGCAGCAGGCCGGGGAGGTCGAGGCCGCCGGCGCCCGGCCGGCCCGGCGGATCGCCCGGCAGCAGCCGGTGCACCAGGACGGTGGCGCCGATGACCGCCAGGGTCGGCAGCGCGAACATCCAGTGCCGGGACAGGTGCTCGGCCACCGGACCGGCGGCCAGCGTGCCCGCCATGCCGCCGCCGACGAACAGCCCGCTGACCACCCCGATGGCCACCTTCGCCTCCCCCGCGGGCAGATGGGCGCGCACCAGGACGAACGACAGGGGCAGCGCGCCCACCATCGCCCCTTGCAGGATCTGACCGGCCAGCAGCACGGGCAGGCTGGGCGCCAGGGCGGAGACCAGGCCACCGGCCGAGACCACCGCCATCAGCCGGATCATGACGCGCTTTCCGCCGTAGCGGTCGCCGAGCTTGCCCGCGATGGGGGTGACGAGCGCGCCGGTGATCAGCAGCACGATGCTGAGCAGCGCGCCCTCGGCCGGACTCATGTCCAGCTCGCGCTGGAGGAGCGGGAGGGTCGGTGACACCACCGACTCCAGGGCACCGGTGGCGACCGCCAGCAGCCCGAGGGCCCGTACGGCGGACTTCCCCAGGCGCGCCGGGGGAGCCGAGGTCATGGTCATGAGGTCCTTTCGGCAGGTGGGAGGGGCGGGAGCCGGCCGCGGGCCGGCTCCCGTGCGATGTGCGGGGGTCACGGCCGGCGGCGCAGTGCCGCCCGGGCCGGGAGGGTGACCGCGAGCAGGGCCAGGCCGACGGCGGCGGCCGCGAAGGAGCCGTACAGCAGCGGGGGTACGTAGGGGTTCTCGCCGGTGATGCCGCGCATCATCGGGATCAGGGTGGCCGCGGCGATCGCGGAGCCGAGGACCAGGCCGACCACGGCGACCAGCAGGGCCTCCCACTGGAGCATGGTCAGCACCTGGCGCCGGGTGGAGCCGACCAGGCGCAGCGTGCCCAGTTCGCGGCGGCGGTCGAGGACCGTCATCACCAGGGTGTTGACGGCGGCGACGGCCGCGAAGCCGCCGAGGACCGCGGCCATGGTGTTGTTGGACCAGGCGCCCAGCTTCGCGTCCAGGCTCCGCCCGGTGGCGTAGCCGGAGGCGGTGGTGACCTGGCCGAGCGCGCCGAGCGACTGCCGCGAGCCGCCCCGGACCAGCAGGGTGCTGTCGAACTCCGAGGTGACGTGCCCGGCCAGGGACGCCCGGTCCATGGTCACCCGGGCCAGGCCGATGCCCCGGCCGTAGACCGCGACGACCTCGGGGCGGGCCTCGGTGCCGTCGGGCAGGTGGAGCCGGAGCCGGTCGCCGACCCCGGCGCCCGTGGAGGCCGCCAGGGTCCGGTCGATGGCGATGCGGCCGGTGCCGAGCCGCCGCAGGCTGCCCTCGCGCACGTCCAGGTCCTGCACCTTCGCCAGGTCCGCGGCGGAGCCGGTGACGCCCTGGACCGCCGCTGCCTCCAGTGCCTTGAACTCGCCGGAGCCGGTCGGGATCAGCACCTCGGTGTTGAGCAGGCCGACGGCCGCCGTCACACCCGGGGCGCGGGCCGCGCGGGCCGCCGCGCCGGCCGGCAGCCCGGCCGGGTCGGTGACCACGTGGTCCGCGGTGATGCCCGCCCGCAGTTGGCCGTCGGCGACCCGGGCCTCGCTGGTGTGCATGAAGACCAGGGTCGAGGCGAACGCCATGGCCAGCACGATCGGCGTGATCGCGGAGGCGAGACGGCGGGCGTTGGTACGGGAGTTGGCGACCGCCAGTCCGGCGGCCGGGCCCGCGCCGCGCAGCGGGAGCCCGAACAGGCCCGCGCACAGCCGCGCCACCAGCGGGCCGAGCAGCGCCACGGCGAGCATGAAGAGCATCACCACACCGAGGGCGGCGCCCGCCGCGTCCCCTCCGGTGGAGGAGGCGGACAGGCCGGTGAGGAACCCGCCCCCGACCAGGGCGGCGACGCCCAGCCCGGTACGGATCACCCCGGGCCGCAGCTTCTCCACCGAGGCGTCGGTGAGCGCCTGCCCCGGCTTGGTCCGCGCGGGCCGGCGCCCGGCCGTCCAGCCCGCGACGAGCGCGGTGAGCAGTCCGACGGCGACGGCGGCCAGCAGCGGCAGGACGGAGACGTGCGCCCGTACCCCCTCCGGGATGGCGCCGCGCTCCCGCAACTGCCCGAACCACCAGTGCGCGAGCCCGATGCCGGGCAGGCAGCCGGCGATCCCGGCGAGCGGCGCGACCAGCAGCGCCTCCCCGGCGACCGCCCGGCGGACCTGCCGGGGGGTGGCGCCGACGGCGCGCAGCAGCGCGAACTCGCGGGCCCGCTGGGCCACCGACAGGGCCACGGTCCCGGACGCGGTGAGGATCGCGACGAGGGTGGCGATGCCGCCGAAGGAGCCGCCGATGCCGAACAGGGTCTCCTTGGCGTGGCCGAGACCGGGGTCCTCGACGGCGCCCCGGTCGTCGCCGACGCTCACCCGGGCCTCGGAGCCGGCCAGGGCCGCGCGTACCGAGCCGGCCAGGTCCTCGGTGTCGGTGCCGGGCCGCGGCAGTACGGCGATGGCGTCCGCCTTGCCGGGGTGGCCGGCGAGCGCGGGGGCCTGGGTGTCCGCGAACCAGGCGACGGCACCAGCACCGGCGGCCCCGGTGTCGGGTGCGGTGTCCCCGGCGCCGGCCCGGGCGACGCCGGAGACCCGGAAGTCCCGCTGCCCGGCGGCGGTGCGCAGCGCGACCGTGTCGCCGGGGGTGACCCGCGCGGCGCGGGCCGTACCGGTGTCGAGCACGACCTCGCCCTCGCGGGGCGCGGCGCCGGCGCTCAGCGCGGTGCCGGTGAAGACGTGCGAGCCCCAGCCGTGACCGGTCAGCACGCCGCCCGGGACGGGCGGTTCGGTGTCCGTACCGCGGACCGGGAAGGTGAAGTCGGGGACGGCCGTGGCCGCGCCCGGCGCGCGGGCGGCCCGCGCGGCCAGCGCGGCGTCCACCCGGGCCCGGTCCGGCAGCGGGACGTGCTCCTCCTCGCGGTCCTCGCCGCTGCCGGTGACCAGGGGCAGGTACTGGTCCGCCGCCGCGACGACCGGTGCGTCCGCGTACCGCTGCGGCGGCACCGACGCGCGCAGGCCGGTCTCCAGCAGGATGCCGCAGGCCGACACGATCAGCGCGGACATCAGCAGCGCCAGGAAGGTCCCCGCGAAGGACGCGGGCCTGAATCGGACGGCCTCGCGGGCCAGCCCGTTGGGGCGCCTCATGCCACCGCCCCCGCCATCGCGTCCGTGCCGGGGGTACGGGCGGTGAGCGCCGTCATCCGTGCGGCGATCCGCTCCGCCGAACCGCCCTCCAGGCCGCCGGCCAGGGCGCCGTCGGCGAGGAACAGCACACGGTCGGCCCAGGCGGCGGCGACCGGGTCGTGGGTGACCATGACGACGGTGGCGCCGAGGGTGTCCACCGCCTGCCGCAGCAGGCCGAGGACCTCGGCGGCGGTGCCGGTGTCCAGGGCGCCGGTGGGTTCGTCGGCGAACACCACGTCCGGGCGGGTGACCAGCGCGCGGGCGACGGCCACGCGCTGCTGCTGGCCGCCGGAGAGCTCGGCGGGCCGGCGCCGCTCCTTGCCGGCCAGCCCGACCCGGGCGAGCACCTCGGCCGCCCGGCGCGGGTCCTGGCGCTCGCCGGCCAGGCGCATCGGCAGCAGCACGTTCTGCTCCACGGTCAGCGACGGCAGCAGGTTGAACGCCTGGAAGACGAAGCCGACGCAACTGCGGCGCAGCTCGGTCAGCTCGTTCTCGGTCATGCCGGTGATCTCCGTACCGCCCAGGCGCACGGAGCCCGCCGTGGGCCGGTCGAGTCCGGCGGCGCACTGCAGGAAGGTGGACTTGCCGGACCCCGACGGACCCATCACCGCGGTGAAGGTGCCGCGCGGGAGGGCCAGGTCGACACCGGCCAGGGCGTGCACCGCGCCCGTGCCCCGGCCGTACTGCCGCCGGACACCGCGCAGTTCGACGGCGGCACCGGGGGTGCCGGCCGGCCCCTCCGGTGCGTTCGCCGTCCGCTGCCGCCTGCCGCTGCGTAGCCTCATGTTCCGCCCTTTCGCGATCTCCTGGTGACGGGGAGGAGTGTGCGAGGGCGGTCGTGCGCCGGGCGTCGTACCGGGGAGCCGATCCGCGGGTGCTACCCCGGTAGGGGTGGGTGACGGCGGGGCCTACTCCCCCGGGGTCACCAGTCCCGACTCGTAGGCGAAGACCACCGCCTGGGCGCGGTCGCGCAGGTCGAGCTTGGTCAGGACGCGGCTCACGTGCGTCTTCACGGTCTGCTCGGCCAGCACCAGGTCCTGGGCGATCTCGGTGTTGGAGCGGCCCCGGGCCACCAGGGTGAGGACCTCGGTCTCGCGCTGGGTCAGGGCCTTGAGCCGCAGCGCGGGCCTGCCCCGGGCGGCGGGGCGCTGCCGGGCGAAGTCGGCGATCAGGCGGCGGGTCACGGAGGGGGCGAGCAGCGCGTCCCCGGCGGCCACCACCCGTACCGCCGCGATCAGGTCGGCCGGCGGGGCGTCCTTCAGCAGGAAGCCACTGGCGCCCGCGCGCAGTGCCTCGTAGACGTAGTCGTCGACGTCGAAGGTGGTGAGCATCAGCACGCGCGGGCGGTGGGTGACGCCCGGCGGGGGCGTGAGGATGCGGCGGGCGGCCTCCAGGCCGTCCATCTCGGGCATCCGCACGTCCATCAGCACGACATCGGGGTGGACGTGCCGGCTCAGCTCGACGCCCCGCGCGCCGTCGGGGGCCTCCCCCACCACGTCGATGTCGCTCTGGGCGGCCAGCAGCGCGGCGAAGCCCGCCCGCACCATGGCCTGGTCGTCGACGATGATGACGCGCGTCGTCACGTGAGGTCCTCTTCGGTCAGGGGTAGTTGTGCGGCGACCCGGAAGCCGCCGTCCGACAGGGGGCCGGTGTCGAGGGTGCCGCCCGCGAGCCGCACCCGTTCCCGCATGCCGACCAGGCCGTGCCCGGTGCCGCTGGACTCCAGGGGCGCGGCGGGCGGTTCGGGCGGCGGGCCGTTGACGACGAGGACGGTGAGCCGGGTGCCGTCCCGGGCGACGGACACCGACACCCGGGTCGGGGCGCCCGGCGCGTGCCGTACGACGTTGGCGAGGGCCTCCTGCACGATGCGGTACGCGGAGAGGCCCACCGCCTCGGGCACATCGGCGTCGCAGGGGGTGAACTGCGCCGGGACGCCCGCCCGGACCGTCGCCTCCACCAGTTGCCCGATCCGGGCCAGGCCCGGCTGGGGCACCAGTTCGCCGTGCGCGTCCTCGTTGCGCAGGACGCCGAGGAGCCGGCGCATCTCGCCGAGCGACTCGCGGGCGGCGGAGGCGATGGACGTGAACTCCTCCCGTGTCTCGGGCGTCAGCCGGTCGAGGCGGTAGGCGGCGGTGTCCGCCTGCACCGTGATGACGGACATGTGGTGCGCCACCACGTCGTGCAGCTCCCGGGCGATCCGGGCGCGTTCCTCCAGCAGGGTCCGCCGGCCGCGCTCGGCCTCGCTGATGGTCTTCTGCTCGGCCAGCCCGCGCTGCGCCTCGTGCCGCTCGCGCAGGGCGCCGGTGAGCAGCAGGGTGACGCCGCTGAGGATGGTCAGCAGCGCGGTCATGCCGTTGGCGCCGTGGGGGGCTACGGCCATCAGCCCGGCGTTGGCGGCCGCCGTCGCCAGCCACACCAGGATCAGCGTCCGGCGTGACTCGCGCAGGCCGAGGGCGAGGCAGAGGCCGATGTAGCCGACGATCTGCATGGGCGGGAACGGCCACAGCAGCCGTTCCGGGAAGTCGAGGGTGAGCAGGACCAGCGCCCCGGCCACGTCCGCGACGAAGACGACGTACCAGGCGCGCAGCGGGCGGACGACGGCGAGCAGCAGCGGTGCCGCCTGCGGTACGGCCAGCGCGCCGGCCGCCCCGGCGTTCAGGCCGTAGTCGGCGCTGAGCACCTGGATGGTGGTGGGCAGCAGGGCGCAGCACAGCACGAACGCCAGGGCCCAGGGCAGCAGCCGCACCCACCGCCGCGACGCCCCCGCGAGCACCGCGCCCGAGGGCTTCTCCTCCGCCGAGATCATGTGCCCCAGCCTATGCGCGGCGGAGGGCCGGGACGGGGGGCGTCGGCGGTGGTGACCGGGGGCTGCGCGTGGCACATGGCAGGAGGCTACGGGGGCGACGGGCGGCGGGGCGTCATACCGGGGGGCCGGCCGGGGGTGATACGGCGGTAGGGGGTGGTACGGCGGTAGGGGGGTGCTCCGGCTCGGCGCCGGGTGCCGGCCCGGGCCGGCCGGCACACCCGCGTCGGCCGGCCCGGGACCGTCAGGCGCAGTGGTCGGCGTCGGCGAACGTGGGGGGTTCCGCCGCGGTGCGCGGTTTCGGCCCGCGTTCGGCGAAGGCGCTGACGGCGGTGATGACCAGGGTGATGGCCACGCCGCCGAGGATCGCCACCGAGGGGGTCGCCAGGTCCAGGGCCACCGCGGAGAGGGACGCGGTGGCGCTGTACCCCACGCCCTGGACGGCGTACATCACCGAGTACGCGGCGGCGTGCGCGTGTTCCGGCAGCCGTTCCCGGAGGCTGAGGTTGCGGGTGACCATCACCCCGGACTGGAAGACACCCGCCAGGAGCAGCGCGGCGGCGATGCCCCCGAGGCCCGGCAGCAGCGTGATCAGGCAGACGCAGGCCGCCGTGACGGCGAGCAGGACCAGGCTCTGCACCCGTACCGAGCCGGGCCAGGTGCGCAGGCCGTAGCAGAGCGCGCCGGCCGCGCTGGCCAGGGCGAAACCGGCGAGCAGCGGGCCCGACCAGCCGACGGCGATGTGCCGGTCCTCCAGCAGCGCGGGCAGCACCAGTTCGGCGGTGGCCAGCATCGCCATGGCGGCCGCGCTGGTGAGGTAGACGGGCCAGCCGGACAGCAGGGTCCGGGTCATCGGCGCGGCCGCGCGCCCGGCGGGCTCGGCCGCCCGCGGCTCCGGGAGGCGGAGCAGCAGCAGCGAGGCGGTGGCGGCGAGCACCGCGCCCAGCAGCAGCGGGGCGCCGGGGTGGACCTGGAGGGCCAGGAAGACCACCAGGCCGGGGGCCGCGGCCCAGATGCACTGGGTGAGGGTGGCCTCGGCGCTCAGCGCGCGGGGCACCAGGTCCTCGCCCACCAGCTTGGTCAGCGAGGCCCGCAGCCCGCCGGGGCAGGCGGCCGGTGCCCCGCCGGCCAGGAAGGCCAGGGCCAGCAGGACCGGCGCCGGCGCGGAGTGCGCGAACGGCAGGGCGCCGAAGGCCAGCGCGCCCGCCAGCAGCCCGGCGGACAGCTCCCGGCGCATCCGGCCGCGGCCCAGCCGGGTCCCCAGCAGGGGGGCGCCGACCACCTCGCCGAGCACGTACGCGGAGGCCAGGCTGGCGCCCAGGGTGTAGCCGCCCGGGCTCTCCCGGCTGAGGAAGACCAGGGCCAGCGGGGCCATGGCCACCGGGGCCTTGCTGGCGAGGGAGATCAGGGCCCACAGCAGGAGGTCACGGGTCATCAGCTCCCGGTAGCGGGGTCGTGCGGAGGACAATGCGATCAGCCCTTCGCGCACAGCGGGGTCAGCACGTCGGCGACGGCCCGCTCCAGTTCCCGCGCCTGCCCGGCGTCCCGGGCCACCACGCAGTACTCGCCGAAGCCGCCCGACGGGCTGTTGTCGTCGACGGTGATCAGCACGCCGGTGCGGGCCTCCGGGTCGTAGGCCAGCCCGTGCTCGGCCAGCGCGCGCACGGCGGTGGCGAACGGCGGGAAGGTGCAGCGGCGCAGCTCGACCAGGACGCGCTCCTCGAAGTAGTCGTCACCGACGACGCGTTCGCCGATCCGGTGGATGTGGGTGGAGCCGCCGGTACGGCAGTTGAACTCGTTGATGAGGATGTTCCGGTCGGGCGTGACGATCGCGTCGATGCTGACGATGCCCCGGTAGCCCATCGCGTGGATCGGCCGGCACAGCTTCCGCACCGCGTCCAGGAAGCCGGGGAAGGCGGGCAGTTCCGCCGACGGGGCGGGCACGATGAGGCCGTTGAGCACGGGCTTCATCCGCATCTCGCCGTGTCCGGTGAACTCCACGCCGTGCTCCTCGATCCGGACCTCGGCGTAGATCGGGGCGGACTCCGGCACGTACTGCTCGATCACCACCCGGTTGCGTCCGCCGTCGGTGAGCCAGGGCCAGCGCTCAGTCAGATACGTGTCGAGGTCGGCGCGGCTCGCGGTCACCACCGCGCGCTGGGCGCCGAGCGGGTCGACGCCGGGGACCGGGCTGACGATCTCGTTGCCGAAGCCGGCCACGTGGAAGTCCTGCTTGAGGATGGCGGGCTGGCCCTGGGAGAGCAGCCGCTCCCACAGGTACGCGCCCGCTTCCTCCCGGGAGGAGAACACCCCGCCCGGCGGGACCGGGGCGCCGGTGCCGCCGGCCAGGGCGCGGAAGGTGGCCTTGCTGTTCAGCAGCCTGCCGCCGCCCTGGTCGAGGAAGCCGAAGCCGGGGGTGGCCTTGTCCAGGCCGAGGGTACGGGTCAGTTCGGCGACGGAGCTGTCGAAGTGGAAGGGCAGCACCCGGTCGACGCCGTGGGCCTGCACGGCCTCCCGCAGCGCGGTGAGGAACCCCTCGTCGGTGAGCCGGTCCTGGGAGAGCACGCCCTCCCCCAGCCGCCCGGGCGGCGGCACCAGCACCCGCACCGAGTCGCGGGCGATGCCCAGGGCGGCGGTGACATAGCGCAGGAATTCCTCGCTCACGGCCATGGGCAGGACCAGGACGTCGCCGTCCCGCAGGCACCAGGCCATGCGCTGGGCCTGGTTGCCCACGTACAGCCGGTATTCCGGGTCCAGCAGTTCCAGGTCACCCACCATTTCCTCGGTGCGCTGATTACTGATGATGAGTGTCGGCATTCGGCGCTCGCTTTCTGTGCGGCTTCTTCGCGGCTTCGGTGCGGCTTCTTCGCGGCTCTCGTCGTACGGAAATGAGTTCCGGGGAGGTGTTCCGGAAGGAGGTACCGCCAGCAGGTACCCGAAGTGTTCGACCATTGTGTTTCCTCGTTCTTCCAGGGGCCACTACTCATGTGGGTAGAACGCCCGGAGCCCGTGGATTACCCGGTCGAGTAGTGCGGCCGAACATCACGTTCGACTAGCGTCCTGGTGACCTGCCCAAGAGAAGGGGTTTCACCATGACCGCAGTCGGGGTGAACAACCCGGTGACGGACGCCGAGGTGTTCGCTGCTCATGAAGGCGGAAAACTGAGCGTGGGGGTCACCACCGCGTTCCACGATTCCCGGGCGCTGTCCATCGCGTACACCCCCGGCGTGGCCGCCGTCAGCAAGGCGATAGCGCGGGAGCCGGAACTCGCGGAGCGTTATACCTGGGCCGGCCGGCTGGTGGCCGTGGTCACCGACGGCACCGCGGTGCTCGGCCTGGGCGATGTCGGACCGGCCGCGGCACTGCCGGTGATGGAGGGCAAGGCCGCCCTGCTCAAGCAGTTCGGCGGGCTGGACGCGATCCCGCTGGTGCTGGACACCACGGACGTGGACGAGATCGTCGACACGCTGGTGCGGCTGCGCCCGTCGTTCGGCGCGGTGAGCCTGGAGGACGTCGCCGCGCCCCGCTGCTTCACGTTGGAGGAGCGGCTGACCGAGGCGCTGGACTGCCCGGTGATGCACGACGACCAGCACGGCACGGCCATCGCGGTGCTGGCGGCACTGCGCGGCGCGTGCGCGGTGGTCGGCCGGCCGCTGACCCGGCAGCGGGTCGTCGTCTCCGGGGCCGGCGCGGCCGGGGTCGCCTGCGCCCGGATCCTGCTGGCGGCGGGCCTCACCGATGTCACCGTGCTGGACTCGCGGGGCATCCTCGTGCCGGGCCGGGCCGGTCTGAACCCGGCGAAGGCCGCGCTGGCCGGACGGACCAATCCGCGCGGGCTGCGCGGCGGGCTCGCCGAGGCGCTGCGGGGCGCCGACGTGTTCGTCGGGGTGTCCAGCGCGACCGTGCCGGAGGAGCTGATCGCCTCGATGGCCCCGGACGCGATCGTCCTGGCCCTGTCCAATCCCGTACCGGAGATCCACCCCCGCATCGCCGCGCGGTACGCCGCGGTGGTGGGCACCGGGGGCAGCGACTTCCCCAACCAGGTGATCAACACGCTGGCCTCGCCCGGGATCTACCGGGGCGCGCTGGACGCGGGCGCCCGGCGGATCACCGACGGCATGAAGCTCGCCGCCGCCGAGGCGATCGCGGAGGTCGCCGCCGCCGACCTGGCCGCGGACCGGATCGTGCCGCACTCGCTGGACCCGAGGGTGATGCCCGCGGTCGCCTCCGCCGTGGCCCGGGCGGCCCTGGAGGACGGCGCGCTCGACGGCACCGGGGACTGTCCCGGCCGCGCCTGACCGGGCGGACCCCGACGACAAGCCGAACCCCCCACACACCCGGACGGAGCCGTCACGGCATGGCCGTATCAACGGAATCCATCGCTTCACTCCCCGCCCTGCAACAGCCCGACTGGGACGACCCCGAGGGCGTCGAACACGTACGGAAGAGACTTCGCTCCGCGCCTCCCCTGGTCACCTACGAGGACGTGACGGAGCTGCGCGCCCATCTCGCGGAGGCCGCCGCGGGCACCTTGCAGATCGTCCAGTGCGGCGACTGCGCGGAGGACTGGGACGAGTGCACCCCGGAGGACGTCGCCCGCAAGGCGGGCCTGCTGGACGTCCTGGCGGGCACCATGGCCATGACCGCGCACCGCCCGGTGCTGCGCGTGGGACGGCTGGCCGGCCAGTTCGCCAAGCCGCGCTCCCGGCCCACCGAGATCGTGGGCGGCGTCGAACTGCCCGTCTACCGCGGCCACATGGTCAACTCCCCCGAGCCCGACGCGGAGCTGCGCCGCCCCGACCCCGCCCGGCTGCTGACCGGGTACCTGGCCGCCGGGACCGTCATGGAACTGCTCGGCTGGCCGGCCGGGCGCGGCCGGACCCGGCCCGGCGCCCCGGTGTGGACCAGCCACGAGGCCCTGCTGCTCGACTACGAACTGCCGCTGGTACGGCGCCAGCCGGACGGCCGGTCGCTGCTCACCTCCACCCACTGGCCGTGGATCGGCGAGCGCACCCGGCAGCTCGACGGCGCCCATGTCGCCCTGCTCGCCTCGGTGGCCAACCCGGTGGCCTGCAAGGTCGGCCCTGGCATGACCCCGGACGAGCTGCTCGCGCTCTGCGAACGGCTGGACCCCGGACGCGAGCCGGGGCGCCTCACCCTGATCGCGCGGATGGGCGCCGAGGTCGTGGGCGACCGGCTGCCGCCGCTGGTCGGCGCGGTGCGCGCCGCGGGCCACCCGGTGGTGTGGCTGACCGATCCGATGCACGGCAACACGGTGACCGGCCCCGGCGGCCTCAAGACCCGGCTGGTGCGGACCGTCGTGAAGGAGGTCGAGGAGTTCCACGCCGCGGTGACCGGCGCGGGCGGCGTCCCGGGCGGCCTGCACCTGGAGACCACCCCGGACGAGGTCACCGAGTGCGTGGCCGGTCAGGACGACCTCCAGGACACCGCCATCAAGTACACGAGCCTGTGCGACCCCCGACTCAACCCGCGCCAGGCGATCGCCGTCGCCTCCGCGTGGCGCGGCTGACCCGGCGGACCGGAAACGGAAGGAACACGAGAGAACCGATGGCAGGGATTCCCCCCACCGTGCCGTACCCGATGCCCACGCAGGGCGAACTGCCCCCGAACACCGCCGACTGGGCGGTGGACCCCGATCGCGCGGTCCTGCTGATCCACGACATGCAGCGCTTCTTCCTGCGGTCGTTCCCGGCGGGCCAGGCCCCCGGCGACGACCTGGTGCGCAACGCGGCCCTGCTCCGTGACCGCTGTGCCGCCCTGGGCATACCGGTCGCCTACACCGCCCAGCCCGGCGGGATGACCCCCGAACAGCGCGGTCTGCTCCTGGACTTCTGGGGTCCGGGCATGACCCCCGCGCCCGAGGACCGGGAGGTCGTCCCGGAGCTGGCGCCGGCGGCGGACGACTGGCTGCTGACCAAGTGGCGCTACAGCGCCTTCTTCCGGACCGACCTGCTGGAACGGATGCGCCGGCACGGCCGCGACCAGCTCGTCCTTTGCGGGGTGTACGCCCATGTCGGGGTGCTGATGACCGCCGTGGAGGCGTTCACCCACGACATCCGGACGTTCCTGGTGGCCGACGCGGTCGCCGACTTCTCCGAGGCGCACCACCGGATGGCGCTGGAGTACGCGGCCGGGCGCTGCGCCCAGGTCGTCACGGCCAAGTCCCTGCTGTCCGGGCTGGACACGGCCGCGGCGGACGGAGCGGAAGGGCCGGACGGAGGCGGGCTGCGATGACCGGTGATCTGCTGACCCGGGTGCTGCGGGAGCGGCCGCCCGCGTACGCGCTGCTGCACCGCCCCGAGCGGGCCGGTGACACCCTGGAGGTCCTGCTCGGCGAGATGTCCGAGGTGGACACGCTCGCGGCGATCCCGCTGCCGGAACCGGCGGCCGGGGCCGGGGCCGGGCACGAGGTGCTGGCGATCGTGCCCTACCGGCAGGTCCGCGAGCGCGGGTTCGCCGCCCCCGACGACGGCGCGCCGCTGCTCACCATGACCGTCGCCGCCCAGCAGCGCCTGCCGCTCGCCGAGGCGCTGGGCCGGCTCCCCGACCGGCCCGTCGCGCTCGCCGGTGAGCGCTTCGAGCCGGACGACGCGCGCTACGCCGGTCTGGTGCGCACGGTCATCGACGAGGAGATCGGCCGGGGCGAGGGCGCCAACTTCGTTCTCAAGCGGTCCTTCGTCGCCGACATCACCGGGTACGGGCCGCACAGCGCGCTGTCGTTCTTCCGGCGGTTGCTGGAGCGCGAGTCCGGGGCGTACTGGACGTATCTGGTGCACACCGGCGGCCGGACGTTCGTCGGGGCCAGCCCGGAGCGGCACATCAGCCTGGCGGACGGCACCGCCGTGATGAACCCGATCAGCGGCACGTACCGCTATCCCGCCTCCGGCCCGGCGCTGCCCGGGGTGATGGCGTTCCTCGCCGACCCCAAGGAGTCGGACGAGCTGTACATGGTGGTGGACGAGGAACTGAAGATGATGGCCCGGATCTGCGAGCCGGGCGTACGGGTGGTGGGGCCGTACCTGAAGGAGATGGCCCGACTGGCGCACACCGAGTACTTCATCGAGGGCCGCACCGGCCGCGATGTCCGCGAGATCCTGCGCGAGACGCTGCTGGCGCCGACGGTGACCGGCAGCCCGCTGGAGAGCGCCACCAAGGTGATCTCCCGGTACGAGCCGGAGGGGCGGGGCTACTACAGCGGTGTGCTGGCCCTGATCGGCCGGGACGAGCACGGTGGCCGCACCCTGGACTCCACCATCCTCATCCGCACCGCCGACATCGACGCCGGCGGGCGGGTCCGGATCGGGGTGGGCGCCACCCTGGTGCGGCACTCCGACCCCGGCGCGGAGGTCGCCGAGACCCGGGCGAAGGCGGCCGGTCTGCTCTCCGCGCTGAAGTTCCGGGGGCCGGACCGCTTCGCCGACCATCCGCGGGTGCGCGAGGCGCTGGCCCGGCGCAACGAGACCATCGCCGGGTTCTGGCTGGGCACCGGCGAGGGACCGGGGCGCGCGGTGCCGTCGCTGGCCGGGCGCCGGGTGCTGGTCGTCGACGCCGAGGACACCTTCACCTCGATGATCGACCACCAACTGCGGGCGATGGGGCCCGCGGTGACCGTGCGGCGCTTCGACGAGCCGTACCGCTTCGACGGGTACGACCTGGTCGTCATGGGCCCCGGCCCCGGCGATCCGCGCGACGCGGACGATCCGAAGATCGCGCATCTGCGGTCGGCCGTCGGCACGCTGCTGCGGGAGCGGCGGCCATTCCTCGCCATCTGCCTCAGCCACCAGGTGCTGAGCACCCTGCTGGGCCTGGAGATCGTCCGCCGCCCGGTGCCGAACCAGGGCGTGCAGCAGGAGATCGACCTGTTCGGGCGCCGGGAACGCGTCGGCTTCTACAACACGTTCGCGGCCCGCGGCGACGACGACAAGTTCGACCGCCCCGGGGTCGGCGTGGTGCAGGCCAGCCGGGACGCGGCGACCGGCGAGATCCACGCGCTGCGCGGCCAGGGCTTCGCCTCCCTGCAGTTCCACCCCGAGTCGGTGCTGACCGAGGACGGGCCGCGCATCGTGGGCGGACTGCTGACGGAGGTGCTGGGCGCGGCCGTGGGCTGACCGCGCGGCGCGGTCCCGCTACCCCGGGGACCGTAGCGAAACAAGACAATCGGGCGTGATTGTGAGGGGCGTCACCGCATCGGGCCGCCGTATGGGGAATGGTTGATTCCCGGTACGGCGGTCCGGGCGATCCCCGGTCCGGCGGTCCCTGGTCCTGGACGTCGTCACGGGGGTACACATGCCCGAAGTCAGGCTGCACGGGCGCGAGGAGGAGCAGCGGCGCATCGCCGGCCTCCTCGACCGGGCGGAACACGACGCGCCCCGGGTCCTGGTCGTCAGCGGCCAGACCGGCATCGGCAAGACCAGACTGCTGAGCGAGGCGGCCCGGCACGCGCGGCAGCGCGGTCTGACCGTCCACCACCCGCGCACGGGCGACCTCAGGGCGCTGCTGCCGGGCCACCGCCCGCACTCCCCCGGCGACCGGGCGCTGCTGGTGCTGGACGACGTGGCGGCACTGACCGCCGGTGAGCTGCACACCCTGCTGCGCACGGTACGGCAGGAGCCCGCGCCGTCGCCGACGCTGCTGCTGGCCCGCGCCGCCACCGCCCAGGCCGTTCCGTGCGCGGCGGCCGGGGCCCGGGTGGACGTGCTGGAGCTGTCGCCGCTGACCGGCGGGGCGGTCCGGGGCCTGGTCCGTGACCTGATCGGCGTCCCGCCGACGGCCGGGCTGCTGGACGTGGTGAACTGCGCGCACGGCAATCCCCGGCTGATCGTGGAGCTGGTCGAGGGGCTGGCCGAGGAGGGCCGCATCGGTCCCGGGGGCGAGCTGATCCGGCTCACCCCGCGGCAGCTTCCGGCGCGGGTGCGGGCGGCGGTCGACGAGCATCTGCGGCAGTTGTCCAAGGAGTCGGTGCAACTGCTGCGGGTGGGTACGATCCTGGGCCGTACGTTCCCGCTGTCGCAGGCCGCGGCGATGCTGGGGACCGGGACCGCCGCGCTGCTGCCCGCCCTCGACGAGACCGTGGCCGCCGGGCTGCTCACCTTCGCCGACGACGGGGTGAGCTTCCAGCAGCCGCTGGTCTGGCGGTCGGTGTACGAGTCGATCCCGGCGGCCGTGCGGGACGCCCTGCACCAGGAGGCGCGGCGCTGCGCGGCCCGGCCGGGCGCCGCCGCCCACGATCCGTCCGGCCTGGGCCCGGCGGACCCGGGTCCGGCGGAGCTGGGCCTGGCCGAGCTGGGCCGCCGGGAGGGCGCGCGGGAGCGGCACGGCGCGGTGCTGCCGGGCGGTGCGGGCACCACGGGCGCGATCCGGACGCTGCTGCGGACCGGGCACACCGAGTCGGTGGTGCTGCTGGTCCGCAGCGCCCTCAACCGGCGGCTCCCGGCCCCGGAGGAGCTGGTCCTGCGGGGCCTGATGGCCGACTTCGTGCTGGCGGGCGGACACGCGGGCGCGGCCTTCGCGGCGGACCGGACCGGTCCGGCGGCCGGTTCCGTGCCGCTCGCCGACGCCTGGGCCGACGCCGTGATCGACCAGTTGGCCGGGGCCGGGCCGGAGGCCGCGCGGACGGCCGCGGTGGTCCTGTCCGGTCTGGAGTGGGCCGAGGGCCGTACGGCGGAGGCCGTCCGCTGGGGCCGCCTCGCCGTCGACCAGCCCCTGCCGCCCGTGCCGCCGGCCGGCGGCGCGTACCCCCGATTGGCGCTCGCGGCCAAGCTGGTCGCGCTGGGCGACCTCGACGAGGCGCGCGACCTCCTCGGCCGGGTGCCGGCGGAGAAGGACGACGCCGTGTTCGGGCTCGCCGCGGAGCTGGTGCGGGCGGCGGCGGCGCTGCGGGCCGGGGAGCCCGACGCCGCCCGGCGGCGGGCGCGGGGCGTGCGGTCGGCCGCGGCGGACGGCGGGCTGCCGGGCCTCGCCGCGTGGGCGTCGGCCACGCTGTGCCGCGCCGACCTGCTCGCGGGCGACACCGGGTCGGCCGCCGGGCACCTCGCCCGCTGCCGGGAGCACCGGGCCGCCCTGGAGGCGGTGCCGCACCTGGCGCTGCGCTGCCACTGGCTGGACGTGCTGCTGCACGCCGCGCGCAACGAGGTCCGCGAGGCGGCCGGGCTGCTCGCCGCCGCCCCCGTGCCGCTGCCGTCCTCGCGGCCGCTGCTGCTGGCGGAGCCGGGCGCGGCGGCCTGGTTCGTCCGCTTCTCCCGCCGGGCCGGCGACCCCGCGCTCGCCGACACCGCCCTGCGGACCGTGGAGAGGCTGGCGGCGGACAACCCCGACGCGCCCGCCGTCCGACTGGCCGCCCTGCACGCGCGGTCGCTGTACGAGTGCGACCCGGACGGGATCGCGCGGGTCGCGGCGGAGCATCCGGACGCCTGGACCCGGGCGTGCGCGGCACAGGACCTGACGGAGCTGCTGAACGAACGCCAGGTGCCGCCGGACGCCCGGCCGCAGTTGGCCCCGTCCCGGCCCACCGGTACCTGGACCACCCGCGACCACGTGGGCCGGATGACCCTGGTCGACGCCACCGCCCACCAGCGGCAGCCCGCCCCGCCGCGCCCCGCGGAGCCCCTGACCGACATGGAGCACACCATCGCCGGCCTGGTCGCCCGGGGCCTGACCAACCGCCAGGTCGCCCAGCGCGTCCACCTCTCCCCGCACACGGTCAACTACCACCTGCGGCGCATCTACGGAAAGCTCGACATCCGCTCCCGCGTCGCCCTGGCCCGCTACGTCCACGACCACGGCCTCGAACCGGGGGGAGCGGCCCTCAGGACCCACTGAGCCGGGCGGCGGGCGGGGCGCTCACGGCCCCGCGCGCACCCGGCCGTCCCGGACGTTCTCGTAGGCGGGAGCCGGATCCGCTGGGCAGTCGTCTACCTTGGGCGGGGTGGACGTGTTCAGTGATCTGATCCGCGGGGTGCGGGCGCACGGGTCGTTGTTCGGCAGTTCGGCGCTGCGCCCGCCGTGGGCGCTGCACTTCGTGGACGGGGCGCCGCTGACGCTGTGCACCGTGCTGGGCGGGGACGGCTGGATCGTGCCGGAGGGCGGGCCGCCCGAGCCGCTGCGGGCCCGGGAGACGGTCGTCGTGCGCGGTCCGACGACGTTCATGTTCGTCGACGAGCCGGGCACCCGGGCCGAACCGGTGGCGTGCGGGGAGCACTGTGCGACGCCCGAGCAGGGCGGGACCCGGCACCGGCTCGGCTGGCACGACGGCCACGGCGAGGGGGCGACGACCCTGATCGTCGGGGCGTATCCGGTGCGGGGCGCGATCAGTCACCGGCTGCTGGACGCGCTGCCCGTCGTCCTGCGGGTGGGCGGCGGGGGCACGGCCGACCCCGTGCTGGACCACCTCGCCGCCGAGGTCGCCGTCGACGCGCCGGGGCAGCAGGTGGTGCTCGACCGGCTGCTGGACTGGATGCTGGTGTGCACGCTGCGCGAGTGGTTCGACCGGCCCGGCGGCCAGCCCCCGGCGTGGTGGGCGGCCCAGCGGGACCCGGTGGCCGGGGAGGCGCTGCGGCTGCTGCACGCCGAGCCGGCGGCACCGTGGACGGTCGCGGCGCTGGCGGAGCGGGTCGGGGTGTCGCGTTCGACGCTGGCGAAGCGGTTCGCCGAGCAGGTGGGCGAGCCGCCGCTGACCTACCTCACCCGCTGGCGCATGACGCTCGCGGCGGACCTGCTGGCGGAGCGGGAGTCCGCGACCGTCGCCAACGTCGCCCGCGCGGTGGGCTACTCGGACCCGTTCGGGTTCAGCGCGGCGTTCAAACGGGTCCGGGGCACCAGCCCGAGCGAGTTCCGGCGTGCCGCGGTCCTGGCCGGGGGCCGGGAGCGGGGGTGAGCCGCGGGACCTCGCCGCGGGGGACGAGCGCGCCCGGTGGCGGGGGATTCAGCGCCGGAGGGCCCAGTCCGGGGTCCAGGTTTCCCCGGTGGCCCGGCCGGCCGTGGCGGTGGCGAGGTGGGCGCGGAGGGTGGCCAGGGCGGGGTGCGGGTTGTCGCGGTGCCACAGCAGGCAGTGCGGGTAGACGGGCGTCGGGTCGGTCACCGGGACGCGGCGCAGGCCGTGCCCGGCGGGCCAGACGAGGCGGGTCCGGCCGCCCATGAAGGTGGCCAGGGCGGGGGTGTCGGCGATGGTGTCCAGCAGCGCGTCGGAGCCGAAGTTGGGCCCGGTCGCCTCGATGGTCAGGCCGAACTCGGCGACCAGGTCGTCGTAGTAGGCGGCCCACTCGGTGCCGGGGACGGCACCGGGCATCCAGATCCGGTGCCCGGCCAGCTCGGCGAGGGGCACCGAGCGGGCGCCGGCCAGCGCGTGCCCGGGGCCGGTGAGCAGGTCGAGCGGCTCGTCCAGCACCCGGACGGCGGCGATGTCCTCGGGCAGGGGCCGGCCGGGGGCGGCGACGGCCCGGAAGGACGCGTCGATGGTGCCGGAGCGGATCGCGCCGACGGCCGTGTCGATGTCCCAGAGCATCACCACGTCGAGGTCGATCCCGGGGTGCGCGCGGTGGAAGTCGCGCAGCAGTCCCGCCTGCGCGCTGCGGGAGGCGATCACGTCGACGCGCAGCGGGCGGCGGCCGGTGCGCACGGAGGCGACCGCGCGGTCGGCGACCCGGAGCAGTTCCCGCGCGTGCGGCAGGAACGCCTGCCCGTCGATGGTCGGCCGGACGCCGCGCGGGGTGCGGGTGAACAGCCGCACCCCCAGCTCGCGTTCGAGCGCGGCGACGCGCTTGGAGACGGCCTGCTGGGTGACGGCCAGCTCGGCGGCGGCCTCCTGGAACTGTCCCGCGTCGGCGGCGGCGACGAAGGTCCGCACGGTGTCGAGGTCCATCCCGGCACCCTAGGGGCACAACCGGTGGTTGTGGCCGCCGGGTCCGCGGTTGTTTGATCTGCGGCTCCGGTGCCCGGTTCGATGCTCCCGGTCGCGGGTCGGTTGTACGGATGGAGGGTGCCGGGATGGGGAGCGGGAAGCAGCCGGGGCGGTCGCTGGGGTGGCTCCGGGCGGCGTACGGGACCAGCGCGCTCGGCACCTGGCTGGCCTTCGGGGCCTTCCCGCTGATCGCGATCCGGGTGCTGCACGCCGGGCCGGCGCAGGTCGCGGCGCTCTCCGCCGCGGGGTCGGCGGTGGGCGCGGCCGTGGCGGTGCCGCTCGGGCCGTGGGTGGAGTTCCGCCGCAAGCGGCCGGTGCTGATCGCGACGGACCTGGTGCGGTGCGCGGCGCTGCTGACGGTCCCCGCCGCGTACGCGCTCGGGGTGCTCACCTTCGTCCAGCTCCTGCTGGTGTCGGTGCTGGTCGCGGCGGCCGACATCACGTTCCGCGCGGCCTTTGGGGCGTATCTGAAGACCCTGCTGCCCGCCGAGGACCTGCTCCTGGCCAACGCCCGGTTCGAGTCGACGGCCTGGACGGCGACGATCGTCGGGCCGCCGCTGGGCGGTGCGCTGATCGGGCTGCTCGGGCCGGTGGCGACGGTGGTGGCCGACGCGGTCAGCTATCTGCTCTCCGCCCTGGGCATCCGCGCGACGGACGGACGGGAACCGCGCCCACGGCCCCGGCCGGCCGCGCGGATGCGGGCCGGGGAACTGCTGGACGGCTGGCGGTACCTCCTCGCCGACCCGGTGCTGCGCCCGCTGTTCCTCAGCACCGCCGTCTTCAACGGCCTGGTGATGGCCACCCAGCCGCTGCTGGCGGTGCTGATGCTCGGCCCGCTGGGGTTCGCGCCGTGGCAGTACGGGCTCGCCTTCGCCGCGCCCTCGGTCGGCGGGCTGCTCGGGTCACGGCTGGCCCGGCCGCTGGTCACCCGGTTCGGATCGCACCGGGTCCTGGTGGGCTCCGGGGCGCTGCGCGCCCTGTGGCCGGTCGGCCTGGCCTTCCTGGGGCCGGGTACCGGCGGGCTGCTGCTGGTGATCGGCGTGGAACTCGCGCTGATCCTCTGCTGCGGGGTCTTCAACCCGGTCTGCGCCACCTGCCGCCTGGAGCGCCTCCCGGCCGACCGGGTCGTACGCGCCCTGTCCGCCTGGTCGGTGACGGCCAAGGCGTCGACCGCGCTGCTGACCGCCCTGTGGGGCGTACTGGGCGGAGTGCTCGGCCCGCGCACGGCCATCGGCCTGGCCGGCGTCCTGCTGCTGGCGACCCCACTGCTGCTCCCCCGCCGCCCGGCACCGCTGCCCGCCGGGCCGGAGCCGGCCCCGACCCGCAGGTGACGTCGCGCCCCCGGGCACGGTGGCGCGGCCCCGACCCGCAGGTGAGGTCGCGCCCCGGGGCACGGTGGCGCGCTCAGCGGCCCTTGCGTACCCGTGCCGCCGCCCGCGCCTCCGCCGTCCGGCGGGCCTCGGCGGTCCGGCGGGACTCCTTCGCCGGGCGGCCGGGGCGGGTGCCCAGGCCCCGGAAGGGCGCGTCGCCCCCGCTGCCCCGCCCGCCGGCCGGCGGGCGCCTCGCCCCGGTGAGGTCGGTCAGCCGCTGCTCGCCGGAGCGCACCTGGGTCACCGCCGGGCGGACTCCGGCCTCGGACATCGTCCGGTTGGCGTCGCGCCGCTGGTCGGGAGTGACCAGGGTGACCACCTTGCCGGACGCCCCGGCGCGGGCGGTGCGTCCGCCGCGGTGGAGGTAGTCCTTGGCGTCGGCGGGCGGGTCGACGTTGACGACGAGGTCGAGGTCGTCGACGTGGATGCCGCGGGCCGCCACGTCGGTGGCGACCAGCACGGTGGTCGCGCCCTCCCGGAACCGGGCGAGGGTGTGGGTGCGCTGCGGCTGCGACTTGCCGCTGTGCAGCGCGCCGGCGGAGATCCCCGCGGCCCGCAGATGACGGGTGAACCGGTCGACGCCGGCCTTGGTGTCCAGGAACATCAGCACCCGGCCGTCCCGCGCGGCGATCTCGGTCGCCGTCGCGTACTTGTCGGCGGGGTGCACGACCAGGACGTGGTGCTCCAGGGTGGTGACCGCACTCTCCCCCGGGTCGACGGCGGCCAGGACCGGGTCGTGCAGGTGGTCGCGCACCAACTGGTCGACGTCGCCGTCGAGGGTGGCCGAGAAGAGCAGCCGCTGCCCGTCGGGGCGGACCCGGCCGAGGAGGTCGGCCACCTGCGGCAGGAAGCCGAGGTCGCACATCCGGTCCGCCTCGTCGAGCACCGTGACGCGGACCCGGTCCAGATGGCAGTCCCGGCGGGAGACCAGGTCGGCCAGCCGTCCCGGGGTGGCGACGACGACCTCGGCACCGGCCCGCAGCGCCGCCGTCTGCCGGTTGGCGGACAGGCCGCCGACCACGGTGGCCAGGCGCAGCTCCAGCGCCCGGGCGTACGGTTCCAGCGCGTCGGTGACCTGCTGGGCGAGTTCCCGGGTGGGGACCAGGACCAGGGCGAGCGGGCGCTTCGGCTCCGCGCGCACTCCCGCGGTCCGGGTGAGCAGGGCGAGCCCGAAGGCGAGGGTCTTGCCGGAGCCGGTCCGGGCCCGGGCGAGGACGTCCCGGCCGGCCAGCGCGGCGGGCAGGGCCGCCGCCTGGACGGGGAACGGCTCGGTGATGCCCAGGCCGGTCATCGTCGTCAGCAGGGCCGCGGGGAGTCCGAGCGCGGCGAAAGAACCGGTCGTGGGCGGCGGCTTCGCGTTCATGGGCAGACCTTCCTGAGGGGGCGCCCGGAACGCGCCGGGGTCCGTGCCTGCTGGCACGGACCCCGGCGGTGTCGAAGCGTGCCCCCAGTTTACCAGCGAGTCCGCGCGGCGGGCCGGGACGCGGTCACCGCGGATCGGCGGCGTAGGCGCGCAGGAAGGTGTCGACGGCCGACTCGGCCAGGGCGCGCAGCTCCGCGGCGGTCAGTTTGCGGGTGCCGAGCCGGGAGCGGGTCTCCAGCGGGCCGGTGACCAGGGCGAGCAACTGCTCGGCGGCCACGGCCGGGTCGCAGGGGCGCAGTCGGCCGGCCAGGGTGAGCCGGGCGAGCCGGTCCGCCATCGCCTCGGCGATGCGGACCGACGTACAGCCCTGGACGATCTCGATGAGGTCGGGGAAGCGGGCCACCTGCGCGTAGGTGAGCCAGCGCAGGGAGCGCGAGCGGCGGTCGCAGCAGGAGCGCGCCAACTGGTACGCCACCTCGTTCATCGTGGCGCGCAGGTCCTCGCCGGGTGAGCGCATCCGGTCCAGGGTGGCGATGTTGCCGTCCATCACCGCGTGCGCGGCGGCGGTGAGGGTGGCCCGGAACAGGGTCTCCTTGTCGGTGAAGTGGTTGTAGACCGTCGGCTTGGCGACGCCCGCCCGCTCGGCGATCTCCTGTACCAGCGCCTGCGCGTAGCCGTGTTCGGCGAAGACGTCGAAGGCCGCGTCGAGGATCGCCTGCCGTTTGTCGATGCGCCCGCGCGGGGCCGTCCGTACTGCCGCTGCCGATGCCATGCCCCCAGGGTAGCCGCCGACCGCTCGAACTGAACCGACGGATTCAGTCTTCCGAACCGGACTGTTTCTATCCTCGTAGGATTGCTAAATTGAACCCGCTGGTTCATATTGAACCGGCGGGTTCAGTTAGTGCGACTGTCCGGGAGACGATGATGACCACCCCTTCCACCCCCTTGGACCAACGGCTCGACCCGGCCTTACGGCGCATGATCGGGGTGATCCTGGTCGGCGGGATCATGGGCATCCTCGACGGGTCCATGACCGCCGTGGCCGTGGACACCCTGTCCGAGCGCTTCGACGCCACGCTGAGCACCACCGGCTGGGTCTCGACCGGCTATCTGCTGGCGCTGACCGTGACCATCCCGGTCACCGCGTGGGCGGTGGAGCGGGTGGGCGGCCGGCGGCTGTGGCTGTTCGGACTGGTGCTGTTCCTGGCCGGATCGGTCGCCTCGGGACTGTCCTGGAACATCGGCAGCCTCATCGTGTTCCGCGTGGTCCAGGGCGTCGGCGCGGGCATCCTCGATCCGCTGATGCTCACCCTGCTGGCCCGCGCGGCCGGTCCCACGCAGGTCGGCCGGGTGATGGGGATCATGGGCATCGTCGGCTCCACCGGCCCGGTGCTCGGCCCGATCGTCGGCGGTCTGATCCTCCAGGGCCTGGACTGGCGCTGGATGTTCTTCGTCAACGTGCCCATCGTCGTGGTCGCCTTCGTCCTGGCCCGGCGGACCCTGCCCGTCGACCCGCCCGGCACGGGCACGGCGGCCGGGAGGCTGGACGTGCTGGGCGTCGCGCTGATCGGCCCCGGTGTGGCGTCCGGCGTGCTCGCCCTGTCGGAGGTGGCGCAGCGCGGCTCGTTCACCACCTGGCAGGTGCTGCTGCCGCTGGCCGCCGCCGTGGTCCTGCTCGCCGGGTACGCCGCGCACGCCCTGCGGGAGAGCGGGCAGCCGCCGCTGATCGACCTCAGGCTGTTCACTCGGCGCAGCTTCACCGCGAGCGTCGTCGCGGCGGCCGTGCTGGGCCTGGCCACCTTCGCCAGCATCTTCGTGATCCCGCTGTACTACCAGCAGGTGCGCGGCTACGGCGTGTTCGAGTCCGGGCTGCGGCTGGCCCCGTTCGGAGTGGGCTCGGCCCTGGTGATGCCGCTGGCCGGGCGGCTCTCCGACCGGTGGGGCTCGCGCAACCTGGCCCTGGCCGGGGCGGGAGTGGCGCTGCTCAGCTCGCTGGCCTTCAGCCGGTTCGACGCGGGGACCGCCCCGCTGTGGCCGCTGCTGGCCGCGTTCACCCTGGGGATCGGCACCGGCTCGGCGGGGGCGCCGGTGATCGGGTCGGTCTACCGGACCCTGCCGCCGCGGCTGGTGCCGCAGGGCAGTTCGGTGCTGTACATGCTCAACCAGTTGGGCGCGTCCATCGGTATCGCGGTGGTGGCGCTGCTGATGCAGAACGCGGGCGCCGACGATCCGCGCTCCGGTTTCCGGCACGCGTACCTGGCCGTGGTGGCGGCGCTGGGCGTCATGGTCGTCGCCAGCCTGTTCATCCCGGGACGCGCGGACGCGGTGCCGCCGGCCGGAGACGGGCCGGCCGGGGACGCCGAGCCGGCCGCCCCGCCCGTGGGTTCGCACCGCACCGGCGAGTGACCGCCGGGCAGAGGCAGAAGGTGAGGGAGAAGAGGTGACGACCTCGACCGAGCGGACCGCCGGGCGCGCGCAGGCGGCCCCGTCCGAGCAGTGGCTCGACATCCTGCTGGCGCCCGACCGGGAACGGCTGACCGTGGCCGAGGTCTGCCGCCGCCACGGCATCTCCCGCAAGACGTTCTACGTCTACCTCGCCCGCTACCGCACCGAGGGCCCGGCCGGTCTCGCCCCGCGCTCGCGCCGGCCCCGGAACTCCCCGGCCCGCACCGCCGGCGAGATCGAGGCGCTGGTGGTGCGGATCCGCGACGAGCGGCCGCGGTGGGGCGCCCGCCGCATCCACAACGAGCTGGTGCGGCGCGGGGTGGCCGGGGTGCCGGCCGTGTCCACCGTGCACGCCATCCTGCGCCGCACCGGGCGGCTGACCGAGGCGTGAGCGGCGAACAGCCGGGCGGGGTGCCCCCATGGACACCCCGCCCGGCGCCGCCGTGCGCTACCAGGCCACCGGAAGCCGGGCCACCCCGAAGACCAGCGCGTCGTTCCGGTACCGCACCGCGTCGCCGTCACCGGCCAGGCGCAGTCCGGGCAGGCGGCGCAGCAGGGCGGGCAGCGCGATCCGCAGCTCCAGCCGGGCCAGTTGCTGCCCGATGCACTGGTGGGGGCCGTAGCCGAAGGCCAGATGGGGCACCGGGGCACGCCGTACGTCGAGCCGGTCCGGCGCCTCGGGCACCAGGGCGGTGCCGTGGTGGGCGGCGAGCGTGGAGAGCAGCACCCGCTCCCCCGCCTTGACCGGCCGGCCGCCCAGGTCGAGGTCGGTGGCGGCCTGCCGGACCAGCGGCGGGGCGACCGCCAGCAGCCGCAGCAGTTCCTCGACCGCCGAGGGCGCGGCCTCCTCGTCGTCCCGGACGATCGCGAGCTGGTCGGGTTCGCGCAGCAGCGCCAGGGTGCTCAGCCCGATCATGGCGGTGACGGTCTCGTGGCCGGCCACCAGGATGCTGTTGCCCATCCCGATCAGTTCGTCGTCGCTCAGCTCGTCGCCGTGCCGGGCTATCAGGTCGCCGAGGATGTCGTCGCCGGGCTCGGCCCGCCGGCGGCGTACCAGCTCGCCCATGTAGGCGGCCATCGCGGCGAAGTTCTCCAACTGGGTCTCCAGCGAGCCCGACGCGTCGGTGCCGGTGGCGCTGCGGCGCTGGATGCCGTCGCGGTCCTCGGCCGGGATGCCGAGCAGTTCGCAGATGACCAGCAGCGGCACCGGGCCCGCGAACGTCTCGATCAGGTCGGCGCCGGGGCCCGCCTGCTCCAGCGCGTCCAGTTGCTCGTCGACCACCCGCCGGATCGCGGGGGCCAGCGAGCGCACCCGCTTGACGGTGAAGGCGCCGGAGAGCATCCGCCGGTAGCGGGTGTGTTCGGCGCCGTCGTAGTTGAGGAGGATGCCGGGCTGGTTCATCACCGTGCGCGGGCCGGTGCCGTCGAAGGCGAACCCGGCCTCGTAGCGGGGGTCGGCGAGCGCCTGGCGGACCTCCTCGTACCGGGTGACCAGGACGGCGTCGAACTCGCCCAGTTGGGGATTGGACGTGCGCACCCGGGGCAGGTCCGGCTCCTGGTCGCGGAGGCGTTCGAGTTCCGGGTGGGGGCGGAACGGGCAGCGGTCGGGGCGGCGGTTGTGCGGCATGGGCACGGCGGCGGTCATGGGTCTCCTGTCAGCGTCGTCGTCGGGGTCGTCGCGGTCGTCGAGGGGGGTGCGGGGGCGGGCGCGACGGCCGTGAGCAGGGCCCGCGCGGTGCGCAGCCGGCCGGGGCTGTTCCATCCGACGACGCCCACCAGGCGTCCGCCGGTCACCGCGTGGGCGACGAACTTCCGCTCCCGCAGCGAGCCTTCGGCGATCCGGACCGCGGCGCCGGCGGGCACGGTCCCGTGCACCTGGATCCGGGTGCCGAACTGGTCGGTCCAGACGTACGGCACGGGCCGGTAGGGGCCCCGGGCCGCGCCGAGGAGTTCGGCCGCCACGTACAGGCCCTGCTCGGTGGCGTTCGTACGGTTCTCCAGGCGCACCCCGCGCGTGCCGGGTCCGGCGCCGAAGCGGGCGACGTCACCGACCGCGTACACGTCGGGCGCGGCGCGGCAGCGGTCGTCGCAGACCACGCCGTCGTCCAGGGTGAGTCCGCTGCCCGCCAGCCAGTCGGTGGCGGGCCGGCCGCCGACGGCGACCACGACGGCGTCGGCGGGCAGCACCGCCCCGGACGCCGTGCGCACCCCGGTGACCCGGCCCGCCTCGCCGGTGAGTCCGGTCGCGGGGGTGTCGGTGAGCAGGCGTACGCCGTGCTCGGTGTGGAGGGCGGCCAGTTCGGCGCCGAGCGCGGGGCCGAGCAGCCCGAGCAGGGGGTGGGCGGCCGGTTCCACCACGGTGACCTCGCGGCCCAGGCCGCGGGCGGTCGCCGCGATCTCGCAGCCGAGCACGCCCGCGCCGACGACCACGACCCGGCGGGCGGCGAGCAGACCGGCGCGCAGCCGGGCACTGTCGCCGAGGCTCCGCAGGGTGTACGCCCCGGCCACCGGCGGCCGGCCCGGCAGACGGCGGGCGTGCAGGCCGGTGGCGAGGACCAGGGTGCGGTAGCCCAGGACCGTGCCGTCGCGCAGGGTGAGGCGGTGGCCCGGCACATCGAGCGCGGCGGCCTCGGCGCCGAGCCGCAGGTCGGCGCCGAGGGCGTCCAGTTCGGCCCCGGTGCGCAACTGGGCGCGCTCGGGCGGCCAGCGGCCGTCGAGCACCTGCTTGGACAGCGGGGGCCGGTCGTAGGGCGGTTCCCGTTCCCGCTCCAGCAGGGTGATGGTCCCGGTGAAGCCGTGCCGGCGCAGTCCCTCGGCCACCGCGAGCCCGCCCGCCGAGGCGCCGACCACCAGCACGTCGGCGGTCACGACGGTGCCCGCAGGACGCGGATGACCGCGGCCGGGCAGAGCAGCGCGGCCTCCCGCACGGTGTCCTGGGCGGTGGCGGGCGGCCGGGGGTCGAGGAGGACCACGACCCCGTCCTCCTCGCGCTGGTCGAAGATCTCCGGGGCGGCGACGACGCAGTGCCCGGCGGCCACGCACCGGTCCTCGTCCACGGCGATCTCCAGCGTCGCGCCCTCCTGCGGTGCGCTCATCGCAGTTCCTCGATGACCTCGGCGAACGCCTCCATCTCCGGTTCGAGCACGCTGAAGTAGCTCAGTCCGTACTTCTCCCGCCGCCGCAGCAGTTGGTCCGCCCGCTCCTTGGGCGAGCCGACCAGGACGGACGGCAGGTCGGCCAGTTGCCCGGGGGCCAGGTCGTTCTGCCACACGTCGGTGACGGTGCCGGACGGCAGCGACGGCAGCACCCGGTGCACGGGGATGTTCAGCTCCACCCGCGGGGCGCGGTCGCCGAGCAGGGCGTGGACCTCGTCGATACGGGCGGTGATCTCCTCGGGGCCGCCCAGCTTCAGCCCCTCGCCGTCGCGGACGGGGGCGGTGCCGGTGAAGCCGACGATGTCGGCGTGCTCGGCGGCCAGCCTCAGCACCCGCGGGCCCCGGCCGGCGATCAGGATCGGGGGGCCCTGGGGGCGGACGGGGGGCGGGACGGTGTCCGGGGCGGCGAAGGTCTCGCGCAGGGCGCGGACGGTGCGTTCGAGGTGGTCGACGCGTTTCCCGGCCGGCACCCAGGGCAGTCCGGCCCGGTCGAACTGGGCCTTGTCGTACCCGGCGCCGAGGCCGATCTCCAGCCGGCCGCCGGTGTGGTGGTCCAGGGTGGCGATCTCCCGGGCCAGGACCGTGGGCCGGTAGAAGACGGTGTTGAGGACGAGGGTGCCGATGCGGATCCGCTCGGTGGCCTCGGCCAGCAGGGCGGCGGTCGCCAGCGGCGCGGGCATGCCGAGGTGGTCGGAGACGGAGACGACGTCGTAGCCGAGCCGCTCCGCCTCGCGGGCCTTGGCCACCCAGTCGGCCCGGGTGGCGGGGGTGAACAGGACGAGGCCGAACCGCAGGGGCCGGTCGTAGGGGCTGGTCACGGGTGAACCCTTCTGTCGGATGCCACGGGCCGGGCTCAGCGCTGGTAGGGACGGGCGGTGCGGGCGGCGCGCAGGGCCTCGCCCCACCACACCAGGCGGTCCAGGAGGGTCTTGGCCGCCACCTCGCTGTCCTCGGCGTCCCGGGGGGCGTCGCCGTCGAACCGGTTCCACACCTGATGGAAGATCAACTGTTCGCGCAGCGGTACGGCGTGCAGTTCGGTGAAGACGTGCCGCAGGTGGGAGACGGCCCACAGGCCGCCGCTCATCCCGCCGTAGGAGACGAAGCCGACCGGCTTGGCCGCCCACTCGTCGAAGATCCAGTCGATGGCGTTCTTCAGCGCCGCGGGGAGGGTGTTGTTGTACTCGGGGGTGACGACCACGAACGCGTCGGCGCGGCCGAGGCGTTCGGCCAGGTGTCCTCGCAGGTCGGCGGTGGCCCGGTCGGGCGGGTCGCCGGGGGTGGCCTTCTCCAGCGGCAGCGGGTAGTCGACGAGGTCGACCAGGTCCACGGTGACGTCCTCGCGCTGCCGGGCCTGGCCGGCGAACCAGCGGGCGACGGTCGGCCCGAACCGTCCGGGGCGGATGCTGCCGATGATGACGGCGAGGTGCAGCGGGGGTGCGACGAGGGGGGTCGGTCGGTCGGTCATCAGGGGGCTCCCTTGGGGGTGCGGCCGCGCAGGCCGGTGAGCGAGACGGCCAGGCCGGCCGCCTGGACGAGCACGAGGGCGAGCAGCGCCGGCCGGTGGCCGGAGCCGTGGGTGAGCAGGGCGGCGGCCAGCGGCAGCGTCACCACGCCGCCCGCCTGCACACCGGTCTGGTACACCGGCACGGCCGCGCCGCGCGCCTCGGCCGGCAGGCCCCGGGTGGCCTGGAGGTTCAGCGCGGCGAAGGACAGCACGAACGCCACGCCCACCAGCAGCAGCGTCGGCAGCAGCCCGGTGGCGTACGAGGCCGGCTCGGGGCGCAGCAGGAGCAGCAGCAGTCCGGCGAGGGCGGCCCCGGCTCCGGCGGCGATCGGCCCCGCGGTGCCGAACCGGCCGGTGAGCCGGCCGGCGAACGGCACGGACACCGCGAGCGGGACGCAGGCCGGCAGCAGCGCGAGGGCGAGCTGCCAGGGCCGCCAGCCGAAGCGGTCCGCCGCGTGGAAGGTGACCAGGAGCAGCAGGGCGGCGTAGCTGCCGTTGAGGGTGGCGGCGCCCAGCGTGGAGCGGAGCAGGCCGCCGTCGCGCAGCACCGCCGGGCGCAGTTGGGGCGGTTCGCGGCGGGAGGTGCGCGGGACGACCCGCAGGCCCCAGGCGAGCAGGGCGAGGGCGACGGGGGCGGGGAAGAGGAAGGTCCAGTGCCAGCTCACCGGGGTGAGCAGGCCGGACAGCAGCAGGCCGAGGGTGAACCCGGCGGCGCCGAACAGGGAGTACACGGAGACCGCCCGGCGCAGCGCGGGCCCGTCCGGGTAGGTGGCGGCGATCAGCGCCAGCCCGGCCGGGGCGGTGAGCGCGGCGCAGCCCCCCTTGACCAGCCGGGCGGCGATCAGCACCCAGAGGGTGTCGCTGACCCCGCCGGCCACCGAGGCGGCGGCGAAGACCAGGAGCGCGGCGAGGTAGCAGCGGCGCAGTCCCCAGCGGGCGGTCAGGCGGGGGCCGAGCAGCAGCACGGCGGCGAAGCCCAGGGCGAAGCCGGTCATCAGCCACTGCACGGCCCACACCGACCGGCCGAGGTCGGCGGCGATCGACGGCAGGGCGACGAGCACCACGGACACCTCGACGGCGTCCAGGACCATGTTGCCGGAGAGCACGAACAGCAGGCGCCGGTCGCCGGCGGCCGTGCGGGCGGGGGCGAGGCGGGCCTCAGCCACGGGTGGGCACCCGGGCGGTCGCGGTGTCGGCGGCGGCCCGCTCGGCGAGCAGGGCGGGCAGCCGTTCGCTGATCAGCTCGATGTTGCGGACGACCAGGTCGTCCGGCATGCCCGCGATGCTCGCCCAGAAGATCAGGTGCCGCACCGGCAGCCCCCGGACGCGCTCGTATATGCGGGTGGCGGCGTCCTCGGGGGTGAGGATCTCCAGCAGCGACCAGGAGCCGTCGGCGGCGGGCGGCTGCGGGAAGTCCCCGGCCTTCAGCAGCGGCGGCCGGGGCAGGTCGGTGCCCTCCACGGAGCCCTGCTGGTAGGTGTTCATCTGGTGGGCCAGGTGCGGGGCGACCCGGGGCCAGGCGGCCTCGGGGTCGTCGGCGAGGATGACCGGCAGCAGGTCCGACACCCGGGCGGTGTCCGGGTCGTGGCCGCCCTCGGCGAGGCCCTCCCGGTAGGGGACGTACGTGCGGTGGTTGATGTGCAGCAGTCCGACGCCGAGCCGGCCGGCCAGGCGGGCGCCGCGCGGTCCGTAGAAGCCGCCCCACAGCGGGACCGGGGACTGCAGCGGGCCGGGGGTGATGCCGCCCTCCTCCCAGAGCCGCCGCACCTCGCGGATGTTGGCCTCGACCTGGCGGAAGCGCCGGTCGAAGTCGGCGCCGAACAGCCGGTACTCGGGCACCCGGTAGCCGGCGCCGAAGCCGATCTCCAGCCGGCCGCCGCTGATCAGGTCGACCAGGGCGGCGTCCTCGGCCAACTGGGCGGGCCGGTGCAGGTTGGGCAGGACCACGGCGGTGCCGATCCGGACCCGGCGGGTGCGGGCGGCCGCGGCGGCGGCGAAGGTCAGGGGCTGCGGCAGGTAGCCGTCCTCGAAGAGGTGGTGTTCGGTGAACCACACCCCGCCCGCGCCGCGCCGGTCGGCCTCCTCGACGTACTCCAGCGAGCGGGCGTAGTGGTCGGCCCACGGGCGGTGCCAGGCCGCGGGGTTGCGCAGGTCGAAGAGCAGTCCCACGTCCATCGTCAGGTCTCCGTTCGCAGCAGGGGCGGGCGGGGGGCGGGGGCGGGGCGGCGCAGCGGGGTGGTGAACACCCGGGCGACCAGGGCCCGCAGATCGCCGGGCTCACCGGGGTCGCCCGGGTCGTCCGGGCGGTCCTCGAAGCGGGGGTACGGCACGGTGGTCATCGGTGGTCGGGTCCTTCCTGGTCCTCGGTGCGCCGGTCAGCCCAGCAGCGTGCCGCCGGTGGCGTCGATGAAGGCGCCGGTGACCCAGCGGGCCTCGTCGGAGGCGAGGAAGGTCACCACGTCGGCGACGTCGTTCGCCTCGCCGACCCGCTTGAACGCGGACAACTGGGCCATCTGCGCGACCGCTTCGGGGATGTCGAACAGGTCGCTGCCGTTGTTGGTGACGCCGGGGGCGACGCTGTTGACGGTGATGCCGCGCGGCGCGAGGTGCCGGGCGAGGTGCAGCGAGAGCTGTTCGATCGCGCCCTTGGTCATGGCGTAGGCGACCTGGTCGGGGCTGGCGAAGCGGGTGAGCCCGGAGGAGATGTTGATGATCCGGCCGCCGTCGCGCAGCAGCGGCAGCGCCCGCTGGACGACGAAGAACGGCGCCTTGGCGTTGACGGCGAAGAGCCGGTCGAAGTCCTCGGGGGTGACGTCCTCCGGCTGCACCCCGGCCGGGGTGGTGACGCCCGCGTTGTTGACGACGATGTCCAGCGCGGCCTCGCCGGTGCGTTCCTTCAGCCCCTGTTCGACGCCGAGGAACAGTTCGTGGGCGTCGCCGGGGACGCCGAGTTCGGCGCGGACCGCGAAGGCCCGGCCGCCGTCGCTCTCGATCGACTCCACCGTCTCGCGGGCCGCGTCCTCGCCGGTGGCGTAGTGGACGGCGACGAGCGCGCCCTCCTCGGCGAGCCGCCGGGCGACGGCGCGGCCGATGCCCCGGCTGGAGCCGGTCACCAGCGCGGTCTTCTGGGTCAGCCTGCCCATGGGGGAACTCCTCTTCTTCGTCGTCGTCTTCTTCGTCGGTGCCGTCCCGGCCGCGGGTGCCGGGTCCGGTGGCGGGGCGAGCCCGCTGATACGGCGGGCCAGGTGGCGGCGGACCGGCCCCAGGTCGAGCAGCTCGGCGAAGAGCCGGCGCACGGGTTCCACCTCCGGCCCGCCCAGCAGCAGGTACGACTGGGCCTGGATGTCGGTCAGGGTGCGGGTGCCGACCGGGCGGCGCTCCCGGTCGTAGGCGTCGAGGTCGGGGACGGGCGCGGTGAGGTGGGTGCCGAGGGCGGCCGCGTCCTGGAGGCCGAGGTTGAGCGCCTGGCCGCCGACCGGCATCTGCGCGTGGGCGGCGTCGCCGGCCAGGGCCACCCGGCCCCGGGCGTAGCGGGTGGCCTGGCGGCGGGTGTCGTCGAAGGCGTTGCGCCACAGCGGCCGGCCGTGCCGGATGTCCTCGCCGGTCACCTCGGCCCAGGCGGCGGCGATCTCCTCGTAGGACGGGGGTGCGGTGCGCTCGGCGGGGGCGGCGCCGAAGACGTGCACCATGACGCGGGTGCTGCCGTCCGGCCAGCGGTGCGCGGTGGCCAGGCCGCGCGGGTGGCGTTCGAAGCGGCGGTCGGGGATGTCCAGTCCGGCGACATCGGCGCGGAGCATCTCGCGGCGGGCGGCGCGGCCCGCGAAGCCGAAGCCCGCCAGACGGCGGACGGTGCTGTCCTCGCCGTCGCAGCCGGCCAGGTAGGCGCAGGTCAGCCGGGAACGGTCGCCGTCGGGGCCGACGGTGTCCACCTCGACCCGGGTGCCCAGGTCGCGCAGGGCGACCACGCGCCGGCCGCGCCGGAGGTCGGCGCCCAGTTCCACGGCGCGTTCCGCCAGGACCGCCTCCAGCCTGGTCTGCGGGCACTTCCACTGGCCGGCGTGCCGGTGCGCCGGGTCGGCGGCGGCCAGGTCCAGGCGCAGGCCGCCGAAGTGGCCGGGGCCGCCGTCCGGCAGGGGGCCGAGCCGGTCCAGGACGCCGCGTTCCTCCAGCAGTTCCATGGTGCGGGCGTGCAGGGTGGACGCCCGGGACTCGGTCATCGGCTCGGTGCGCTGCTCCAGGACCACCGTGGGCACGCCCCGGGCCCGCAGGTCGCCGGCGAGGAGCAGGCCGGCGGGGCCCGCTCCGACGACGGCCACGGTGGGGGTCAACGCCGTTCTTCCGCGTAGCGCTTGGCGTGTTCCAGGGTGGCGCGGCTGTTGGCGCCGAGCGCGTCGCGGATGAAGGTGCGGGCCTCCGGTATCCCGGCGTCGGGGCCGAGGACGGTGGTGATGGTGTCGGGGTTGAGGACGACGGTGTGCTGGGAGGTGGCGGTGACGGTGCCGTCGGGGCCGGTGCGGAAGTCCCACCGGCCGGTGTGCAGGGTCATCAGGGCGGGCAGCGTGGTCTGCTTGTAGACGATGCGGTGGTGCGGGAAGCAGACCCGTACCGACTCGGTGGTGTGGGTGGAGCCGTCGACCGCGCGGGTGTCCATGCGCAGCACCTGGAGGCCGGGGGTGTCCTCGGTGAGGGTGACGGTGCTGACGTGCGGCAGCCGTTCGGTCCAGCGGTCGGCCTCGTTGACGAAGTCGTACAGGTCCTTGGCGGAGCCGTCGACCTGGACGGAGTCCTCGAAGGAGAGGGTGAGTTCGGTGGTGCGGGAGGTCTCCTCCAGGCCGGCCTTGACGCCGGGCAGTTCCTCGCGGCTGTTGCGGTCGACGGCCCGGTCGATCCAGTCCAGGCCCTCGGGGTCGTCGTCCACCGCCCGGTAGGTGTGCAGCAGCCGCAGGTACGTCTCCCGCTCGCCGCGCGGTTCGGCGATCCAGGTGCCGCTCATCTCGGCCACCGGCGGGGCGGAGACCTCCTGGCGGAAGGTGATGCGCAGCCCCTCGGGGTCCAGGTCGCGGCGGGAGGTCCAGTTCTTGGCCTCGCCGTTGGCGGTGGCCCAGATCCGGATGCGCTCCTTGGTGCCTTCCCGTTCCAGGTACTCGACGTACACCGAGGGCGGGAAGAGGCGCGGCCAGTTCTCCACCTCGGCGAGCAGCCGGTAGACCTCGGCGGCCGGGGCGTGCACGGTGATCGCGTGCTCGGCCTCGCGGACGGTCATCGTGAACTCTCCTTCATGGCAGGGGGGTCGGGCGGTCAGAAGTTGCCGAGGCCGCCGCAGACGTTGAGGGCCTGCGCGGTGATCGAGGCGGCGGTGTCGGAGGCGAGGTAGCCGACCAGCCCGGCGACCTCCTCGGGCGTGGAGTAGCGGCCGAGGGGGATCTTGGCCTGGAACTTCTCCAGGATGGCGTCCTCGGTGGTGTCGTAGGCGGCGGCGTACCCGGCGCGCACCCGCTGGGCCATGGGGGTCTCGACGTAGCCGGGGCAGACGGCGTTGACGGTGATGCCGGTGGGGGCGAGTTCGTTGCCCAGGGCCTTGGTGAAGCCGACCACGCCGTGCTTGGAGGCCGAGTAGGGGGCGCCCAGGACGACGCCCTGCTTGCCGGCGGTGGAGGCGATGTTGATGATCCGGCCGCGGTCCTTGTGGCGCATCCCGCCGGTGGTGAGGACCTCGCGGGTGACCAGGAAGACGCTGGTGAGGTTGGTGGCGAGGACGTCGTCCCACAGGTCGTCGGGGAGGTCGGCGGTGACGCCGCCGCCGCTGCGGCCGGCGTTGTTGACCAGCACGTCGATCGGGCCGTACCGGGCGACGGCCGCCCGCACCACGGCGGTGATCTGCTGCCGGTCGCGGACGTCGCCGGTGGTGCCGTCGGCGTCCAGGCCCTCGTTCTGCAGGGTCTTGACGGTGTCGGCGACCGCGGTGGCGTCCCGGGCGCAGAGGAAGACCCGGTGGCCCTGCTGGGCCAGCAGCCTGGCGGAGGCCAGGCCGATGCCGCTGGTGGCGCCGGTGACCAGGGCCACCCTGGCGTTGTCGGTCATGTGTCCGTGTCCTTTCGCGGCGGCCGGTGTCACGGCCGGACGGTGCCGGCGGCCGACAGATGGGTGTTGACGAGGTCGACCAGGGCGCGCGGGGTGTCGGCGGCGGCGAAGGCGTCCTCGTCGAGGCTGATGCCGTAGGTCCGCTCGATGTGCCCGGCGGTCTCCAGCAGGGCGAGCGACTCGTAGCCGAGGTCCTCGAAGCGCAGGTCGTCGATGTCGCCCTCCAGGGCGGCGGCGTCGTCGGTGCCGGCGGCCTGGAGCAGGACGTTCTTGAGGTCGGTGAGGGTGAATGCGGTGGCAGCCATGAACGGCCCTTCCTTCAGGGGGTGTCGGCGGCCCGCACGACCAGGGCGGAGTTGAAGCCGCCGTGGCCGCGGGCGAGGACGAGGGCGGCGCGGACCGGGGCCGGGCGGGGGGCGCCGGTCACCAGGTCGATGTCGTAGGCGGGCGAGGGCAGGGAGTTGGTGGTCGGCGGGATCACGCCGTCCCGGATCGACAGCAGCGCGGCGGCCGTGTCGAGCGGGGCGGCGCCGGAGTAGAGCCGGCCCGTGGTGGTCTTCGGCGCGGTCACCGGCACGCCCCGGACACCGAACACCTTGGTGATGGCCTCGGCCTCGGCCCGGTCGAGGTCCGGGACGGCGGCGGCGTCCGCGAAGACCACGTCGATGTCACCGGCGTCCAGTCCGGCGTCGGCGAGGGCGAGTTCGACGGCGTGCTGGAGGGTGGGGGCGCGGTCGCTGCCGGGGCGCGGGTCCACGCTGGCGGCGTGCCCGGCGATCTCCCCGTACACCCGGGGGGCGCCGCGCTCGCGGGCGTGTCCGGCGTCCTCCAGGACCAGCAGCGCCCCGCCCTCGCCGGGTACGTGCCCGGCGGCGCGTTCGTCGAAGGGCAGGTAGGCGCGCTCGGGGTCGTCGGCGGTGCTGAGCCGGCCGCTGGTCAACTGGGCCACCCAGCCCCACGGGCAGATCGAGGCGTCGACCGCGCCGGCGATCACCGCGGTGGTGCCCTTGCGGATCTGCCGGCGGGCCTGGGCCAGGGCGTCGAGGCCGCCCGCCTGGTCGCTGACGACCACGCTGCTCGGTCCGCGCAGCCCGCCGCGGATGGAGATCTGGCCGCTGTTGACGGCGTAGAACCAGGCGAACGACTGGTAGGCGCTGACGTACTGGCCGCCCTTGCTCCACAGGGCGCGCAGTTCGTTCTGTCCGAACTCGAAGCCGCCGGAGTGGCTGGCGGTGATGACCCCGACGTCGTACTCGGGCAGGTGGGCGGGGTCGAGGCCGGCGTCGGCGAACGCCCAGTCGGCGGCGACCAGCGCCAGCCGGGTCATCCGGTCGGTCTGCGGCAGCAGCCGGCCGGGCAGGTGGGCGGCGGCGTCGAAGCCGTCGATCTCACCGGCCAGGCGGGACGGGTAGGGGGTGGGGTCGAAGCGGGTGACCCGGCGGATCGCGCCGCGGCCGGCGAGCGTGGCCGCCCAGTACTCGTCCACGCCCAGGCCGGTCGGGGCGGTCACACCGAGTCCGGTGACCAGGGTGCGCCGGGTCATCGGGACCTCCGCTCGGGGTCGGCGAGCACGATGGCGCTCTGGAACCCGCCGAAGCCGCTGCCCACCGACAGCACCGCGTCGGTGAGCTGGTCCCGGGCGGTCAGCGGCACGTAGTCCAGGTCGCACTCGGGGTCGGGGGTGTGCAGGTTGGCGGTGGGCGGCACCACGTCGTTGGCGATGGCGAGCACGGAGGCGGCGATCTCGATGGAGCCGATCGCGCCCAGCGAGTGCCCGATCATCGACTTGATGGAGCTGACCGGGGTGCGGTAGGCGTGCTCGCCGAGGCTGCGCTTGAACGCGGCGGTCTCGTGCCGGTCGTTCTGCTTGGTGCCGGAGCCGTGGGCGTTGACGTAGTCGATGTCCTCGGGGTTGAGCCGGGCCTCGTCGAGGGCGACCCGGATCGCCTCGGCCATCTCCTTGCCGTCGGGGCGCAGCCCGGTCATGTGGAAGGCGTTGGAGCGGGTGGCGAACCCGGCGACCTCGGCGTAGATCCGGGCGCCGCGGGCCCGGGCGTGGCCGAGTTCCTCCAGGACGAACACGGCGGAGCCCTCGCCGAGGACGAAGCCGTTGCGGCTGGCGTCGAAGGGCCGGGAGGCGTGCTCGGGGTCGTCGTTGCGCGGGGTGGTCGCCTTGATGGCGTCGAAGCAGGCGACGGTGATGGGCGAGATGGGGGCGTCGGTGGCGCCCGCCACCATCACGTCGGCGGTGCCCTCGCGGACCAGGTCGGCGGCGTGTCCGACGGCGTCCAGGCCGGAGGTGCAGCCGGTGGACACCACGGTGGCCGGGCCCTCGGCGCCGACCGCCCAGGCGACCTCGGTGGCGAAGGAGCTGGGCACCATGTACTGGTACAGGTGCGGTACGGCGTAGGTGTGGTCGACCAGTTCGAGGCGGCCGCCGTCGGAGACGGTGCGGTACTCCTGGTCCAGGCCCATGGTGGCGCCGACCGCGCTGCCGATGGTGACGCCGGTGCGGCGCGGGTCGACGGTCTCGAAGGCCAGTCCGCTGTCGGCGACCGCCTCGCGGGCGGTGACCACGGCGAACTGCGCGGCCCGGTCCATCCGCCGGACCTCCTGCGGGGAGAGCCCGGAGAGCACGGGGTCGAAGTCGACCTCGGCGGCCACCTGCGAGCGGAACGGCGCGGGGTCGAACAGGGAGATGCGCCGGGTGGCGGTGCGGCCGTCGGTGAGCAGGTTCCAGAAGGCTTTGGCGCCCTGTCCGCCGGGGGCGGTGACGCCGATGCCGGTGATGACGACGCGCCGCGCGGACGGTGCGGTCATCGGGCGCTCCACTCGTAGAAGCGGTGGGCCATGGCGTCCGCGGGCGAGCGCCAGGTGGCCGGGTCGTACGCCTCGATGTACGGCTTGAGGTCCTCGCTGATGGCGATGAACCGCGGGTCGGTCTTGGCCTCCTCGATCCGGCCGGCGCCGTCGTCGCCGTCGAAGTCCTGGAGGTGGAAGTAGAGCCCGCGGTAGCTGAACAACTGCCGGCGCCGGGTGCCCATCCGGCCGGGCATCTCGGTGCGGTCGAAGGCGCCGAAGAGACCGGCGACGTGCTCGGCCGACTCCGGTGCCATCCGGGCGACGATCAGGGTGCTGTGCATGGTTCTCCTTCTGCTTCCTGTGGGGCCGGCTCAGCGGGCCGGGCCGAACCAGCGCTCCAGCGCCGTCGGCAGGTCGTGGTGGCTGCCGGGGGCGGCCCAGGCGACGTGGCCGTCGGGCCGTACCAGGGCGGCCGTGGTGCGGTGCAGGGGGCTCTCGCCGGGGACCTCGCGCGGGGTGGCGGTGACGATGTCGACGCGGTCGGTCCAGGCGTGGGCGCGGCGGCGCAGGGTGGGGTTGTCGGTGAGGTCGAGCAGCAGGCCGCGGCCGGTGCGCAGCAGTTCGGTGCTGGTGCGGCGCCGGGTGCCGTGGTCGAGGGCGAGGCGGGGCAGCCGGGCGCCGAGCAGGGGGTGCGGGCCGGCGCCGACGTCGTAGCGGATGTCGAGGCCGCTGACCCGGGCGGCGAGGTGGCGGGAGACCTCGGTGTGGCCGAGGAGTTCGGTGAGGACCTCGCGGAGCGGGGCCACGTCGTCGCCGCCGAGGATGAGCAGGCTCTGCGCGCGGGTGCTGGTGAGCAGGGTGCGGCCGACGGGGTGGCGTTCGCTGTGGTAGGTGTCCAGCAGGCTGTCGGGGGCGGTGCCCTTGACCACGGCGGCCAGCTTCCAGCCGAGGTTGACGGAGTCCTGGACGGAGGTGTTCATGCCCTGGCCGCCGGCCGGGAGGTGGACGTGTGCGGCGTCGCCCGCGATCAGGGTCCGGCCGCGCCGGTACTGGGTGACCTGGCGGGCGGCGTCGGTGAAGGCGCTGACCCAGACGGGTTCGGCGGCGGAGATGTCGGTGCCGGTGAGCCGTTTGAAGACGTCGGCGACCTCGCCGAACTCCGGGGGGCCGGTGCGCCGGACGGGGGGTGTGCCGCGTTCGGCGGCGATGACGCGGGTGATGCCGCCGGGCAGCGGGGCGATCATGACCAGGCCGCCCGCGGAGGGGTCGGCGGTCATCTTGGGCGGCAGGTCGACGCCCCGGACGTCGGCGAGGTACAGCTCGGTGGTGGCGGGGGTGCCGGGGAAGTCGAAGCCGGCCAGGCGGCGGACGGTGCTGCGGCCGCCGTCGCAGCCGACGACGTACCGGGCGCGCAGCGCGGTGGGGGCGCCGTCGACGGTGACGCTGACCCCGTGGGCGTCCTCGGTGAGGGCGGTGACCTCGTGGCCGCGCCGGATGTCGGCGCCCAGTTCCCGGGCCCAGGCTTCCAGCACGGTCTCGGTGCGGGACTGCGGGACGGTGCGGGCGGCGCCGTGCGCGGCGCCGAGAACGGTCAGGTCCAGCGGCAGTCCGCCGAAGTGGCCGGCGGTGCTGGTCTCGATGTCGCCGAAGCGGGGCAGCAGGCCGCGCTGGTCGAAGACCTCCATGGTGCGCACGGTGAAGCCGATGCCGCGGGACTCGCCGGTGCGTTCCGCGAGGCGTTCCAGCACCAGGACGTCGACGCCGGCCAGGCGCAGTTCCCCGGCCAGCATGAGTCCGGCGGGTCCGGCGCCGACGACGATGACGGAGGCGTCCATACGGGTCTCCCCTCGCTGCTCGTTCACAGGTAGGCCGTGTTGGGTTCCAGGCCGGTCAGGGACCTGCCGTACAGCTCGATGTTGACGCCGGGCGTGATCATGGCGTGCAGGGAGGCGGCGTGCAGGTCGCGCTGGATACGGGTGACCGGCACGTCCCGGTGGATGGAGGAGCCGCCGCTGGCGGAGGCGAGGATGTCGACGGCGGCCTTGGACTGCCGGGCGATCCAGCCGATCTGCACCCGGGCGCGGACCCGTTCCTCGGTGCTCCACGGCTCGCCGCGGGCGACCTTGCCGGCGATCAGGTCGGCGAAGCGGTGGGCGCGGGCCTCGGCGTCCTCGATGAGCAGGGCGGCCTCGCCGACCTGGAGGTGGGTGAGGGGCGCCTCGCGCTGGGAGGCGTAGTCGGTGTAGGTGAGGGGGCGGCCGGGGAGCCGTTCGAGGAAGCTGGCGAGGGCGTACTTGGCGGCGCCGACGAACTGGCCGCTCTGGATGGCGTTGGTGGTGACCAGGACGGGGACGCGGTAGTGCGCCTTGGGGGCGTTGACCCGGGAGCGGGAGACGTTCTGGTAGAAGTCGGCGCCGGTGATCACGCGGTGTTCGGGGACGAAGACGTCCTCGGCGACGGTGGTGACGCTGCCGGAGCCCTGCAGGCCGATGGTGTGCCAGTCGTCCTCGATGCGCAGGTCGGCGACCGGGGTGAGGCAGAACAGGGGGACGGGGGGTCCGTCGCCCGGGTCCTCGGGCAGGGCCACGCTGATCTTCCACTGGCTGTGCAGGACACCGCTGTTGAACCGCCAGGTGCCGTTGAGGAGGTAGCCGCCCCGGGTGCGGCGGGCGGTGCCGGTGGCCGCGGTGGTGCCGCTGACCCGGACGTGCGGGTCGGCGAACACCTCGTCGAGTGCCTGGTCGGGCCAGAGGGCGGTCATCCAGCCGAGCGAGGCGTACACGGAGAGGCAGAAGGCGGCGGAGCCGTTGCCCTTGGCGATCTCGGCGAGCACGTCGACGAAGGTCCGGGCGTCGGACTCGTACCCGCCGTACTGGGCGGGGATCTGCATGCGCAGCAGGCCGGAGTCCTCCAGGGCGGTGACGACGTCCGGCGGCAGTCGCCGGTGCTCGTCGATCCACAGGGACCGGGCGCGCAGCAGGGGCACCAGTTTGGCGGCGGCGGCGACGAGTTCGTCGCGGGTCGGTGCGGTGGGGTGCGGCATCAGGGCCTCCGGCGGTGGCGGCTTGGGGTGGGGGTCATGGCGGGGCCCCGCTATTCGCTTTCGAGATTCGCCGCGATACGGGCCAGGACGTCGTTGGCGGCGAGGAACTCCTCCTGGGTGATGCCGGTGAGGGAGCGGGCGGCGTGGGCGTTGACGAGTTTCTCGGCGCGTTCGTGGGCCGCGTTCCCGGCCTCGGTGAGAGCGATTTTCTCCCCGGCGCCGACCACCCAGCCGCGGGAAATGAATTCCTCGACGACCGGCTGATAGGAAGCGGCCCGGTCGACCGCGAGAAAGGGCGCGAATGCGGCGTCGATGGCGGCGACTTCGTCGACGCCGATACTGATGGCGTGCAGCACCTGCCACTGGCGCCGGTCGAGCTGTTCGCCGGCGAGGGCGCGTCCGGTCGCCTCGTCGAAAAGGCGGTGCAGGTGCAGGAGCCAGTATCCGAGGCGCTTGGTCGTGTTCTTCTGCAGCACGGTGATGTCCCTCAGCCTTTCGCGGGCGGCGCTTTGCGGACGAGTCCTTCGTGGTGCGGCAGGACCCAGTACAGGTCGAGTTCGATGCGGGAGAAGAGCCAGCGGCCGTCCTCGCGGACGTAGGTGTCGCTGAACCGGCCGGCCACCATCGCGCTCTCGTCGTCGAAGACGACCCGCTCCTCGAAGAAGGCCACGCCGGTGGCCCGGTCGCCGGTGACCTCCACGTCGTGGCCGTGCACGAACTGCTTGACCAGCAGGGCCGAGCCCGGCTTGTCCTGCTGGATGCGGCCGGGCAGCGCGGCGAAGTACTCGGTGATCGCGGGCCGTCCGGCGGCCTGGCCGAGGTGCGCGTAGTCGAGGTGCGCGGTGCGGGAGAAGAGTTCCCCGACCCGGTCCCAGTGCCCGTCGTTGATGCGGCGCGGCAATTCGGCGCGCAGTCGGTTGAGTTCCCGTACGTCTTCGAGTTCTCGTACGCGTTCGGTGAGCGATTTCACGAGATCCGCGAGTTCCGGCTGCTCGGGCATGGGCGGGGAAACCCTTTCCGTGGAGGGTTCGTGCGTGGCCTGATGTCATCGACCTTCGCATCGCACGGGTGCCGGTACAAGAGATGCCCGTGGAATCTACGGTCGGACCACAGGGTCCGTTGCGGTGCCGTCCTGCGGGAAACGCGAACGTTTGCGGGAAACGCGAACGCGCCGCCCTCCGGAAAGGAGGACGGCGCGTCGGGGAAAGGCGGTCAGGACGGTGGCGGGCCCAGCGCGGACTGCAGGCCGCGCCGGCCGGAGACCCCCAGTTTCCGGTAGACGCTCGACAGATGGAACTCCACCGTGCGTACGGCCAGGAAGAGGGTTTCCGCGATCTGCCGGTTGCTGTATCCGGCGCGGGCCAGTTCGCTGATGCGAAGTTCCTGGGCGGTCAGCTCGGGGTGGTCGCGGCGGTTGAGCGCGGCCTCCAGACGGGGCGGCCACAGGCCGTTGCGGCTCTCCCGGGCGACCGCGGACGCCGTCTCCAGCCGGGCCCGGGCGGCGGTGGGGTCGCCGCGTTCGGTCCCCAGTTCAGCGAGGTCGTGCAGGGCGTGCACCAGCTCGGCGCGGGCGTGCGCGAGGTCGAGGAGTTCGACCGCCTCCTCCAGCAGCGCCACCGCGCACTCGTCGCGGCCGGTGACGGCCACGGCGTGCAGGGCCAGGCCGATGCCGCGCGGTGCGCCCCAGGTGCGGGCGGCGGCCAGGTCGTCGGCGGCGAGGGCGAGCGCCAGGTCGCGGCGGCGGGTGGCGAGCGCGGCGAACGCGGCCCGGGAACGCCACGGGATCACGGCGGGGTTGGCCACGTTCTGCGCGGTCAGCACCCGGCCGCAGGCGATCAGGTCGTCCAGCGCGTGCTGGAACCGTCCCGTCGCCATGTGCAGCGCACCCCGGGCGGCCAGCACATGGGCCGCGTCGGGCAGTTCGGGGTCGAGCCGGCCCGCCAGGTCGTGGGCGAGCAGTACCTTGTGGGCGGCCTCCGGGTCGCCGGCCAGGACGTGGGACTCCACCAGCCAGGCCGCGGCGAGGGCGGTCAGGGCGGTGGGCAGACCCCGCACCAGCGCGTCGCCGAGCAGCGCCGCCGACTTGACGCCGTCGCCGGCCAGCAGGCTGATCCGCGCCCGCAGCAGGGTGAGCAGCTCCTGGTGGCGGGCCGAGCCCAGCCAGCGCGGGTCCCGGGCCAGTTGGCGGCACTCGGAGTGGGCGTGGACGAGGTCCCCGGTGTAGAGCAGGGTGGTGACGGCCAGCCACATGCTGTACGGGTGGCCGCGTTTGTCGGGGGTGCCGAGGACCGTCCGCACCTGTTCGTGGACCAGGGCGCGGCGCACCCCCAGGTTGGCGAGTTCGAGGCTGTGCAGGGAGAGGCAGACCTCGTCGGGTGGTACGGGCTCGTCGGTGTCGAGGCGTCCGGGGATGTAGACGGGGGAGCCCTCGCGGAAGGGCCCCCTGCCGTTCCCCGGCCGGCCGGTCGACAGTACCGTCTCGGTCATCGTTTCCCCCTCGGCATCGGCGTGATGTGCCCACCGGGGCGTGTCCGGTTCCTGGCCGTGGTGCTCGGGTGTTCCCGGCGGGTGACGCGGGCGGACGGGCGTCACCGGCTCGTGGTCGCACCGCCGGGCTCTCGTCCGGACATCGTCGTCCGGGGGCACCTGGCGGACACGGGTGGGAACGGCATGGACGGGACACGTTCTCGGCAGAACCGGATCGACGGTACACGGTCAACATTGCTGGCGTGTCAAATAATTGTTCGACTCCCGGCGGGAGCGGGCGATTCCCCGGGCGCCGACCGGGGGTTTTTCCCGCGAAACGTGAACGACGCCACAGGCGAAACAAAAGCGGACGCCCTCCCTCCGCACCGGACGGAGAAAGGGCGCCCACTCCGGAAAGGTGTCACCGGAGTATCCGAACGAATGTCACCGAAGTATCCGAACAAAAGTCACCGATGTCCATGGACGACCGTCACCGGTGTTCCCGTACATCTGTCACCACTCTTCCCGAATAAGTGTCACCGATGTATCCGAATAACCGGGAGTCGCGCGGCCGAAATACCTCGCCCCGCCGAGCGGGGAAAGGGACGGCGCAGGGCGGGGAACCGGTCACACCGGTCCCCGGCCGGCCGCGACCAGACCCGCGACCGGGGCCACGTGGCGGCGGCTGATCAGCCAGCGGCCGTCCTCCTGCTCGAAGTCGTCCTCGACCAGACCCACCACCGTCCAGTCCGCGGGACGGTGCCGCCCGTCGACCGTGCGGGTGGCGCTCCAGTGCCAGACCGTGGCGTAAGCCTGCAGGTGAGGGCGGCCGTCGGTCCACTCGATCAGGGTCTGGCCCAGCACATGGGCGACCGTGGGCTCACGCCGGTAGGACCGGCCGGCGGACATGAAGGCGGTGAACTCGTCGCGCCCGTGGAAGCGCTGGGTGGGCCCGGGCATGACGTCGTACTCGATGAGCGCGTCCTTGGTGAAGCAGTCCACGAGTTCCTCGTACCGTCCCGTGTCCACCACCCGGAAGAACTTGTAGAAGGTCCGGTAGATCTCTCGCTCCGCCTGGATGGTGGTCAGGAGATCGTCGTTGGGCAAGGCCATGTCGTTCCTTTCCGGGACGCTGCTCGGCTTTCCGCTCATGATGCCACGGAAATTCCCACCCACTGAAACAGGCCATTGACGGCCCCTCCCGCGCCTGGTTACGGTACGCCCGTTATCGGGTTTCAGCACGGCCGGGCCGTTCACGGGGAAGGAAAGCAGCCATGCGCAGCGCGCCTTTCCCCGTTCGCCGTACCGTGTTCGAGGCCGTGCCCGCACCGGCCCGCACCCTGTTGTCGTCGCGCCGCCACATCGATCTGCGGCGCGTGAACAGCGCGGGGTGTCCCGCCGCCCGCCGCACCGCCTGACCCCCCGCGGCCGCCGGCCGCGATCCTCCGGCGCGCCGGCTCCACGGTCTTTCCCGGCGGGCCGCTCCCCCACACGGCCCCCCGGCATCCGTCGCCGCGTGCCTCCGCCCCGCCCTTCCCGGCTTTACGTCACTCGTCCGCAGGAGACACCACCCGTGACAAAGGATCGTCCGAGCCCCGGCCGCTCGGCTTCGTCCCTCGCCCTGATGCTCGCCCTCGTCACCACGTCGAGCGCCTGTGGGGGCGCCGCCTCCGGCGGTGCGGACGCCGGCAGCGGCCCGCCCGTGTCCGGCGGCACACTGTCCTTCGCCGTCGCCACCGACGCCGGGTGCCTCGACCCGCAGCAGGTCGGCAGCAGCGACACCCTGTACGCGCTGCGCCAGACCGTCGACTCGCTCACCGACCAGGACCCCGCCACCGGCCGCATCGTGCCCTGGCTGGCCCGCAGTTGGGAGGTCGGCGACGACGCCCGGTCCTTCACCTTCCACCTGCGCCCGGGGGCGACCTTCAGCGACGGCACACCCGTCGACGCCGCGGCGGTGAAGAAGAACTTCGACGCCATCCCCGACCTGGGCGGCCTGGCCATCCTCGCGCAGGGCTACCTCGACGGCTACCGCGGCACCCGGGTCGTCGACGAGCTGACCGCCGAGGTCGTCTTCGACCGGCCCAACGCCCAGTTCCTCCAGGCCACGTCCACCCCGGGGCTGGGCCTGGTCTCCCCCGCCGACGTGGCGAAGTCCCCCGAGGAGCGGTGCGCCGACGGCGTGCACGGCTCGGGCCCGTTCACCGTCTCCGGGTACCGGCAGAACCAGTCCCTCACGCTCGAGCGGCGCGCCGGGTACTCCTGGGGCTCCGCCGCCTGGAAGAAGAAGGGCGCGGCCTACCTCGACGGGGTGAAGTTCACCGTGGTCGCCGAGTCCGGCGTACGGGCCGGCAGCCTCGGCTCCGGACAGGTCGACGCGATCGGCGGGGTGCGCCGGCAGGACGAGGGGGTGCTGCGCCGCGGCAACGCCCGGGTCGTGCGCCGCGCCAACCCCGGCGTGGTGTTCAACCTGGGCTTCAACAACGGGCGTCCGCTCACCCGGGACGCCCGGGTGCGGCAGGCGGCGCAGGCCGCGGTCGACCGCGCGGAGATCGCCGCGGCGGTCTTCCCGACCGGCACCCGGGCCGCGACCAGCGTCCTGTCCCGCACCACCCCCGGCTACACCGACCTGTCCGCCGGCCTCGCCCACGACCCCGCCCGGGCCGCCTCCCTGCTCACCGAGGCCGGCTGGACCGAGGGCGGCGACGGCATCCGCCGCAAGGACGGCCGCAAGCTGAGCCTGACGGTGGTGTCCTTCAGCAACGCCGGCGCCTACGGGTCGGCGCTCGAACTCGTCCAGCAGCAGCTCAAGGACGTCGGTATCGAGCTGGTGATCAAGCAGCTCCAGGTCACCCAGTTCCCGGAGACCATCAAGACCGGCGACTACGACGCCCTGTGGGGCGGCGACCTGACCCGCGCCGACCCCGACGCGCTGCGCACCCTGTACTCCACCCACCAGGTCAACTCCTACCGGCTGCCCGGCGGCGAGCTCGACACCCTGCTCGACCGGCAGGCCGCCACCACCGACACCGCCGAGCGGGACGAGCTGGTCGCCCGCGCCCAGCGGCTGATCGTCCGCCAGGCGTACGTGGTCCCGATCGTCGACCAGGAGGCACTCATCGGTGTCTCCCGGCACGTCCACGGCCTGACCCCGGGCGCCTCGGGCGGGATACGGCTGCACGACACCTGGAAGCGCTGAGCGCTCCGCTACGGAAGTGAGTGAGTGACGACCATGCGACGCTACCTGCTGTGGCGGCTCGCGCAGGCGGCCGGCGTGCTCTGGGCCGCGTACACCCTGGCCTTCCTGCTGCTCGACCTGCTGCCGGGCGACCCGGTGGCGGCGATGGCCGGGGCGGGGCTGAACTCCACCCAGGTCACCCCCGAGCGGCTGGCCGAGCTGCGCGCCGAGTACGGCTTCGACCGGCCCCTGCCGGTGCGGTACGCGGCCTCGCTCGGGGACGCGCTGCGCGGTGACTTCGGCACCTCGGTCGCCACCGGCCGGCCGGTCGCCGACACCCTCGCCGACGCCCTGCCGCCCACCTTGCAACTGACCGCCGTCGCCCTGCCGCTGGCGGTCCTGGGGGGCGGGGCGCTGGCCCTGGCGGCGACCTTCACCCGGCACCGCAAACTGCGCAACCTGCTGCTGTCGCTGCCCTCGGTCGGCATCTCCCTGCCCGCCTTCTGGGTCGGCCTGATGCTCATCCAGGTGCTCTCGTTCCGGGTGCCGCTCTTCCCGGCGTTCGGCAACGACACCGCGGCCGGGCTGGTGCTGCCCGCGGTGACCCTGGCGGTGCCGGCCGCGGTGCTGGTGGCGCAGGTGCTGTCCCGGAGCCTGCTGGAGGTGCTGGACGAGCCGTACGTGGGGACCGCGCGGGCCAAGGGGGCGGGCCGGGCCCGGGTGTGGTTCCGGCACGCGCTGCGCAACGCCTCGCTGCCCGCGCTCACCGTGGTCGGCGTCCTGGCGGGCCAACTGACCGCCAACGCCGTGGTGGTGGAGAACGTCTTCTCCCGCAACGGCCTCGGCCGGATCACCACCGACGCGGTGACCGTGCAGGACATCCCGGTGGTGCAGGGCGTGGTGGTGTTCGGCGCGCTGGTGTTCGTCCTCATCAACCTCCTGGTCGACCTGGCGTACCCGCTGCTCGACCGCCGTATCGTCACCTCCGTCCGAAGGAGCCCCGCGTGACCGAGGCACTGACCACCGACCCCTCGGCCGGGGCGGGCCTGCGGCGCCCCGGGGAGCCCGCCGGGCGGGCCGCGCCCCGGCGCGACGGACGGCGCCTGCTGCGCTTCTGGCTGCGCCGCCCGGGGCTGGTGCTCGCCCTGCTGGTGCTGGCCGCGGTGCTGCTCGCCGCGTTCTGGCCCGGTCTGTTCACCGACCGGGACCCGCTGCGGGGGGCGCCCGCCGAGATCCTCCGGCCGCCCGGCGCGCGGCACTGGTTCGGCACCGACGAACTCGGCCGCGACCTGTACGCGCGGGTGGTGCACGGCGCCGCGCTCTCCCTGAAGGCCACCGTGCTCGCGGTCGCCGTGGCGTTCCTGATGGGCAGCGGGCTGGGGCTGGTGGCGGGGTTCGCCGGGGGGTGGGTGGAGACCGTGCTGATGCGGCTGGTCGACGTGCTCCTCGCCGTCCCCGGGCTGTTCCTGTCGCTGGCCGTGGTCACGGCGCTCGGCCGGGGCACGGTGCAGGTGGCGCTCGCGGTGGGCGTCGCCGGGGTCGCCGGGTTCGCCCGGGTGATGCGGGCCGAGGTGCTGCGGGTCCGGCACACCGCGTACGTGGAGGCCGCCCGGCTGTCCGGCGCCCGCTGGTACGCCGTCCTCGGCCGGCACGTCCTGCCGAACGCGCTGGGTCCCGTCCTCGTGCTGGCCACCCTCGACCTGGGCACGGCCGTGCTGGCGGTGTCGTCGCTGAGCTTCCTCGGCTTCGGCGCGCCGCCGCCCGCCCCCGAGTGGGGCGCGCTGATCGCGGGCGGCCGCGACTACCTGGCCGACGCCTGGTGGGTGTCGACGCTCACCGGCCTGACCGTGGCGGTGCTGGTCCTCGCCGTGCACCGCGTCTCCCGCGCGCTCGACGGGGAAGGGACCGGCCGGCGATGACCTCCACCTCCCTGCTGTCCGTGCGCGGACTGCGCGTCTCCTACACCACCCGGGGCGGCCCGGTCCCGGCCGTACGCGGTGTCGACCTCGATGTGGCGCCGGGCGAGATCGTCGCCCTGGTCGGCGAGTCCGGCTCCGGCAAGAGCACCACCGCGCACGCGGTCACCGGCCTGCTGCCGCCCGGCGGCCGGGTCGACGCCGGGCGGATCCTGTTCGCCGGGCAGGACCTGACCGCCCTGTCCGAGAAGGCGCTGCGGGCCGTGCGCGGCGCCCGGATCGGCCTGGTCCCGCAGGACCCGGCCGTCTCCCTCAACCCCGTGCAGCGGATCGGCCCGCAGGTCGCCGAGGTGCTGCGGGTGCACCGGCTGGCCGACCGGCGTACGGCGGCCCGGCGGGCCCTGGACCTCCTGGCCCGCGCCGGGCTGCCCGACCCGCCCACCCAGGCCCGCCGCTACCCGCACGAACTCTCCGGCGGCATGCGCCAACGGGCCCTGATCGCCATCGCGCTGGCCGGTGCGCCACGGCTGGTGATCGCCGACGAGCCGACCAGCGCGCTGGACGTCACCGTGCAGAAGTCCGTCCTGGACCACCTCCAGGGCCTGGCCCGCGAGTCCGGCACCGCGATCCTGCTCGTCACCCACGACCTCGGGGTCGCCGCCGACCGGGCGGACCGGATCGCCGTCATGTCCGACGGCGAGATCGTCGAACAGGGCCCCACCGCCCGCGTCCTCGGCTCCCCCACCGCCCCCTACACCCGGCGGCTCCTGCACAGCGTGCCCCGCCTGGACGCCGCCCCGATCGCCCCGCCGCAGCCTTCCGCCCCCGTCCCGCTGCTGGTGGCCGAGCACCTCACCAAGAACTTCCCGCTGCCCCGCACCGCCGGCGGCCCCCGCACCCTGCGCGCGGTCGACGACGTCTCCGTGACCGTCCACCGCGGCGAGACCGTCGCCCTGGTCGGCGAGTCGGGCTCCGGGAAGTCCACCACGGCCCGCCTGGTCCTGCGCCTGACCGCGCCGACGGCCGGCCGGATCGTCTTCGACGGCGAGGACCTCACCGACGCCCGCGGCGCCCGGTTGCGCGCGCTGCGCCGCCGCGCCCAACTGGTGTACCAGAACCCGTACAGCTCCCTGGACCCGCGCCAGAGCGTGGGCGACATCGTCGCCGAGCCGCTGCGCGCCTTCCGCGTCACCGACCGGGCGGGCCGCGCGGCCCGGGTCGCCGCGCTGCTGGACCGGGTGGCGCTGCCCGCGTCGGTACGGGACCGCAGGCCCGCCGAACTCTCCGGCGGCCAGCGGCAGCGCGTCGCGATCGCCCGCGCGCTGGCCCTCTCCCCCGACCTGGTCGTCTGCGACGAGCCGGTCTCGGCCCTGGACGTCTCCGTCCAGGCGCAGATCCTCCGGCTCCTGGTCGACCTGCAGGCCGACACCGGCGTGTCGTACCTGTTCGTCTCGCACGACATGGCCGTCGTCCGCCGCATCGCCCACCGCGTGGTCGTGCTGCGCGCGGGCCGGGTCGTCGAACAGGCCCCGGCCGACACCCTGTTCAGCGCCCCGGCCCACCCCTACACACGCGAACTGCTGGCGGCGGTGCCGGGCCGGGGGGCCGACGCCTGACCGCGGTCCGCCGGGACGAAAAGGGTTTGCGGCGCCCGGCGGGCTCGCGTTGGCTGAGCGCCATGACCGAACTGCGTACCGAGCGTCTCGTACTGCGTGCGTGGCGGGACTCCGACCTCGCCCCGTGGGCGGCGATCAACGCCGACCCCGAAGTGCGGGAGCACCTGGGGCCGTTGCTCAGCCGTGCGGAGAGCGACGCGTCGGTGGCGCGGTTCCGGCGCGACATCGCGCGCCGGGGGTACGGCTGGTGGGCCGTCGAGGTGCGGTCCACGGGCGGGTTCATCGGCTTCGCGGGGCTGGACCGGGTGGACGACGGCCTGCCGTTCACCGGGGTCGAGATCGGCTGGCGGCTGGCCCGGCCGGCCTGGGGCCACGGCTACGCCACCGAGGCGGCGCGCGCGGTCCTGGACCACGGCTTCGGCACCCTGGGGCTGGCCGAGGTCCTCGCGGTGACGACGGCCGCCAATCTGCGGTCCCAGGCGGTGATGCGCCGCATCGGCATGACCCGGGACCCGGCGGACGACTTCGAGGACCCCGCAGCGCCCCCGGGGCCGCTGCGGGCCGGGGTGCTGTTCCGCGTGGCCCGCGGCTAAGCGTTCCCGGGGGTGTCCTGGTCGTCGAGGAAGCGGAGCAGGACCGCGGCCTCCGCCCGGAGCCGGGCGGCGCGGTCGGCGTGCGCGGGGGAGGTCAGACCGGCCGCGGCCGCCAGCCGTTCGCCGGCCTCGGCCCGTACGATCTCCGCCACGCCGCGCTCGGTCAGCTCCTGCCGCGCGGCCTCGGTGGCGCCGGCCCCGACCGGTGACTGCTCCAGGGCCACGCCCCGCAGGTCCGCCTCGGTCACGGGTGCCGCCTCCGCGTTGTCCAGCGCGGCGAGCGTGGACCGCAGGGCGCTGACCGCGGCCTTGTCGCGGGCGCGCATCGCTTCGGGCAGGGCCTGGCGGAGACGGACACGTAGGGACATGCCCGGACTCTACGGCCATGATCCCGGCACCACAACGGGCCGGCCGGCGCCGCCGGTCTGGTCGACCACGCGGACGAAGGCGTCGCGGACCTGGCCGAAGCTCTGCCCGCGGTTCTCGGCGTCGTGGATGGAGACCGGAAAGACGATCCGGTCCACCTCCACGGGCACGGCGGCGAGGTCGTAGTGACGCCGCCAGGCCCGAAGGGGCCCGTGTGACCTACCGGTTGCCGGGTAGCAGAAGTCTCTCCAGCGGCGGAATCGGCGGGTGGGAAGCGGTTCTCTTCATGGACAGGGCACAGAGCGCGCCGGCGACGGCCGGTGAACGGCCGCTCCCCGACCGGGGTTTCCCGTCCGCGGCGGCCCGCGCCGGCCGGGTGAACGGCCTTGACGGACTGCGCACCCTGGCGGTAGCCCTGGTCCTCGTCTACCACGTACGGCCCGACCTGCTGCCGGGCGGATCGGTCGCGGTGGACGTCTTCTTCACCATCAGCGGCTTCGTCATCACCCGGCTGCTGCTCGCCGAGTACGCGCGCACCGGCCGCATCCACCTGCGCGGCTTCTACCGGCGGCGCTGGCTGCGGCTCGTCCCCGCGCTGCTGGCCGTCTGCGCGGTGTGCGCGGCGCTGTCCCTCACCTCGCTGTGGGCCTTCGACGGCGCCTGGGCGGCCGCGGGCCTCGCCGCGCTGTTCGTGGTGAACGTCGTACGCGCCGGGGAGGCCGGTCCGTACTCCGACCTGACCGCGCCGCTCGCGCACAGTTGGTCGCTCGGCGTGGAGGAGCAGTTCTACCTGCTGTGGCCGCCGGTCCTGCTGTTCCTCCTGCGGCGGTGGCGGGCGCGTACGGTGCTGCTCTGCACGGCGGTGCTGTGCGCGCTGCCGGTGCTGTGGCGGTACGCGCTGTGGCACCCCGGCGCGGCGCACCGCCTCTACAACGGCACGGACACCCGCGCCGACCAGTTGCTCGCCGGTGCCCTGGTGGCCGTCGTCCTGGCCCGGCTCCGGGCCGGCGATCCCCGACTGGAGGCGCTGCGCCGGTGGGCCGGCCGGCTGGCCTGGCCGGCCCTCGCCCTGCTGGTCCTGACCGCCTGGCAGGTACCGGTCACCGCCGGCCTGGGCGGGTGGACCGGCGTCTGGTACACCGTCGGGTTCCTGGCGGTCGCGGCGCTGTCCGCCACCCTCGTCGCCGGGATCGAACTGCGCCCGGACGCCCTCCTGTCCCGGCTGCTGTCCCTGTCCCCGCTGGCCTGGGTGGGCCGCAACCTCAGCTACGGCATGTACCTGTGGCACTACCCGGTCGTGCGACTGCTGGCCTCCCTCGGCGTGGCGGACGGACGGCTGTCCGCCACGGTGGTTCTGACCACCGTCCTGGCCCTGCTCTCGTACGCCGTCGTCGAGGCTCCTCTGCTGCGCCGCGGCCGGCCCGCCCCCCGGCCGGGCGCTCCGGCCACCGTGCGGACCGCCCCGGCCGGCGGCGGGGTCCTCAGGAAGTGAACGGGACGGCGTCGGCCGGGTCGGTGTGCCAGTTGGTGACGATCGGCTTGTCGACCACGACGGCCGGGACCTTCAGGGAGACGGGGTGGGGGTCGTCCCCGCTGACGGAGACGATGACGCTGGTGTACTCCACGCCGGTGTCGCCGCCGGTGCTCTTCGGGCTGACGCCCGCGTACGCCGTCTTGGCACCGCTGAGGGTGATCTCCTCCCCCGCCGCCTGCTCGGCGGGGCCGGCCTCGATGCCGCCGGAGCCGAAGGCGATGACGGGCAGCCCGCCGGGCAGGACGCAGGTGATGCCGGACTTGGCCCGGACGCTGATCCGGTAGTAGCCGCCGGCCTGGGTCATGGGCTGGGCGGACCAGGACAGGTCGTTGCTGCCGCAGAGCTGGCCGACTTGGGAGGTGTCGGCCGCGGCGGAGGCGGACCCGCTGTCCGCCCGGGTGCCGGTGCCGCCGCTCGACTCGTCCGTGGTGTCGCCCTCGTTCGCGGCGGCGGGGCTCGACGAGCCGGTGGTCCCGGGGGTGGCGGTCCCGGCGGCGGTGGTCGTGGCGGGCTCGTCCACGGCGTCGCTGCCGCCGATCTCGCAGGCGCTCATGAGCACTCCGGCGGTCAGGGCGGCGGAGACGGTGAGGGCGGTGCGCAGGCGGCGGTTCATGACAGGTGGTCCTCTCGGTCGGTGAGCGGTGCGCGGCGGGTGCCGTCGTCTCCGCGTTCTCGACCTGCACGACGGACGGGTACGCCGGAGGGTTCGATGAGGTCACCCGATCCGGACGCCGCCGTCACAGCGCCGTGACACAGGAAATCGACGCCGTCCTCCCGCCGTCGCGCCGGGTGCCCGCGCACCGCTGGGCGCCGACCGCGCCGACCGTGCCGGTCAGCCTGTACCGGGTGTCCCCGGCGGCGTGAGGCCCTCACCGAGCGCGGCGACGGCGGCCTCGCCGTACCCGGCCGCGCGCAAGGGGCGGCGGATGTCCTCCTCAAGGTCGGGGAGGTAGCCCACCAGGACGTCGGCGGGGCCGCGCAGCCGTACGCCGCCGAGCGCGGCGGGCAGCAGCAGGGTCTCCGCCCGGCCCAGGGTCAGGGTGTGCGGGTCGCAGGTGAGGGAGACGGGCGCCCCCGCGTTGCTCACCAGCAGGGCGGTGCCGAACGGGTGCTCCAGGACGGCGCCGGCCGCCACCTGCCAGCGCTCCAGGGCGAAGTAGGGGCCGGCGCAGAGGACCACCCGCTGGGCGTCCTCGTGGACCGGCAGCCTCAGGCCCGGCACGAACTGCGGGCGCGGCTCGGGCTTCCACTGCTCCAGCAGCGCGTCGATGTTGGCGTGCCACTGGTCGTCGTCGAGGGCGGCGCCGTCCTCCATGCGGTGCGGCATGGCGTGTTCCTGGAGGTCGGAGGTCTGCTCGATCTCGTGGACGAGGGTGCCCGGCCCGAAGCTGTGCAGGGTGCCGGCCGGGACGTACAGGGTCTGTCCGGCGCGTACCGGCAGCCGGCGCAGTACGGCGTCGTAGTCCTGTTCGAGCAGCGCCCGGCGCAGGCGTTCGCGCCGCACCCCCGGCCGCACGCCCACCAGGGCGGTGGCGCCGGGCCGGGCGTCGAGGATGTGCCACGCCTCGGTCTTGCCGTTGGGTTCGCCCTGGGCACGGGCGGCGGCGTCGTCGGCGTGCAGGTGCACCGGCAGCGGCGAGGCGGCGTCGATGAACTTGGTGAGCAGCGGGAAGTGCGGCCCCCGCCAGCCCCGTCCGACCAGGTCGTCGGGGTGGTCCAGGGTCAGTCTCCGCAGCGGGGTGCCGGCCAGCGGGCCCTCCCGTACCGTCGCGCCCTCCCCCTCGACGTCGCTGACCTCCCAGGTCTCGGCGATCCGTCCCCCGGGCAGCCCGGAGCGGCCCAGGCGGTCGGCGATGGCCCGGCCGCCGAAGACGTGCTGCTTGACGGGCGTGGTCAGCCGCAGGGGGTACCAGTCCACGTCCGGCTCCTTCCCTCGGCTCTCCTGGTGTCGACGCGGGCCGGGCAGCCGGGTCCGGCCGGTTCCCTTCCTCTGCCGGTCCTACCCCGAACAGGCGATACGAACACGAACCTCGGGTGTCACTCGATGGGGTAATGCGGGTCGCGTGTGCTGACCCCGCGGCCATGCTGTGACCGGCGACCCGGTGATCCGGAAGCCGCCGCACCCGACCGACGATCCAGGGACCAGGGGGATGGGGATGACATCGACGCCGTCCGGCGACCGTGACCCGGCCGAGCAGGCCGTGCAGCTCGTGGCGGGGCTGGCGGATCTCGCGGTGAGCACCGTCGGCTCGGCCGTGGGCACGCTGCGCGGGCTGCTGCGCCGCTCCGACGGGCCGGAGCTGGCCCGGGAGGCGCGGCGCGACCTGATGGCCCGCGGCCGGATCGCGCTGGACCGGTACGCCTCCGTGCCGCCCGCCCACCTGGAGGTGCTGGCCCAGCACGTCGTCGCCCGGCGGGCGGCGTCCGGCGACGATGTCTGAGCCCTGGGACGCCGCCGCCTTCAAGGACCGCGTCGACGCCCTGCTGGCCGGGTTCCTGGCGGAGGAGGCCGGGCACCTGCTGGCCATCGACGCGGGCCTGGCACCGGTCGCCGGGCAACTGCGGGCGGCGGCCCGGCACGGCAAGCGGCTGCGGGCGGCCTTCTGCTACTGGGGCTGGCGGGCGGCCGGGCAGCCCGACAGCGACGCCCTGGTGCGGGCCGCCGCCTCCCTGGAACTGGTCCACGCCGCGGCGGTCGTGCACGACGACCTGATCGACGACAGCCCGCTCCGCCACCACCTGCCCACCGCGCACATCGCCCTGCGGTCCGCGGTCACCGGGCGGCCCCGGGCGCGGGCCGCCGCCCGGTCGCTGGCCATGCTGGTCGGGGACCACCTGATGGCGCTGGCGGGCCAGATGTTCGCGGCCTGCGGTCTGCCCGCCGCCTATCTGGCCCGGGCCCGCCCGCTCTGGGCCGAGCTGGCGCGGGACCTGATCGCGGGCGAGTGCCTGGAGATCCTCAGCACCGGCACCGACCCCGACCCGGAGGTGTCGGTGAAGGTGATCCGGTACAAGACCGCCAAGTACACCGTGGAGCAGCCCCTGCTCATCGGCGCCCTGCTGGCCGGCGCCGGCCCGGGGCTGCGGGACGCGCTGTCCGGGTACGGGCTGCCGCTGGGCGAGGCGTTCCAGCTCCGCGACGACCTGCTGGGCCTGTTCGGCGACCCCCGGCGCACGGGCAAGGCCGGCCTGGACGACCTGCGCGGCCACCGGCCGACCGCCCTGCTGGCCTGCGCCTGGCAGGCCGCCCGGCCCGCCCAGCGCGAGCGCCTCGCCGGGCTGCTGGGCCGCCGGGACCTCACCGACGAGCACCTCGGGGACGTACGCGCGCTGATGACCGCGCTGAAGGCGCCGCAGCGGGTCGAGGACATGATCGACACACGGGTCCGGGCCGCCCTCGGCCACCTGGCCGGGGCCGTCCTGCCGCACCCGGCCCGGCAGGCCCTCACCACCCTCGCCCGCTCCGCCACCGACCGCGTGCACTGAGCCGCTCCGCTACCGGTCGCTTCACTGACCGGCTCAGCCACGGACCGGTCTTCACGGACCCGCCCCACCACCGACCACCCCGCGCCCGGCCCCCCGCCGAACCGCGCGGACCACCGAGAAGGGCCGCTGCCATGACCTGCACCGAGAGCGCGCTGGACGCCCTGCGCCACGACGGCGACGAACTCGCCGACGCCGTGGTGGCCACGCTGTTCGAGCGGGGGGAGGTGGGCCGGTTCAACACGCTGATGCGCCATGTCTCCACCGCCGGCTCACCGCTGCCCGACGGACTGCCCGAGGTCGCCCGCGAGTACCTGCGGGCCACCGCCGTCCCGCCGGACTGGGTGGACTGGGAGGAGATGGAGCGGGCCCGGCTGTTCTTCATCGACAACGACGTGCACATCTCCACCGCGCTGTCCTTCGCCGCCATGCCCGCCTGCTACCTCGTGCCGCACGTGGCGAAGTTGCTGGCCACCACCCACGGGCTCAACTACCCGTCCAAGCGGATGGCGGAGACCGGCCAGTTCACCGTGTACCTGATGCGGCCGGACGCCTTCGAGGCGGGCAGCCGCTTCCTCCCGGCCGCGCAGAAGGTCCGCCTGCTGCACGCCGCCATCCGCCACCACCTCAGGCGCGAGGGCCGCTGGGACACGGAGGCCCTCGGGACGCCGATCTGCCAGGAGGACATGATCGGCGGGCAGATGTTCTTCTCCCTGCTGGTCCTGGACAGCCTGCACCGGCTGGGCATCCACATGTCCACGGAGGGCGCCGAGGCGTACTTCTACGCCTGGCGCGTGGTCGGCGCCATGCTCGGCGTCGACCAGGACGCCGTACCGAAGACGCTGCAGGAGGCCCGCGCATTCCTCGACCTGTACATGATCCGGCACATGGGCCCCTCCGAGGAGGGCGCCCGTCTGACCCGGCAGCTCATCGACCTCTACGAGGAGGTCGTCCCCGGCACCTTCTTCGACCCGGTCGTCTCCGCCCTGATCCGCCACCTGGTCGGCGACACCTGCGCCGACTGGCTGGAGGTGCCCCGCACCGCGTGGGACGGCGTGGCCAGGGTCGTCCCGCACCTGCTCGGGGTGCTGGAGACGATCGAGGACCGCTCGCCGCTGGGCGCCTGGGCCCTGGACCGGCTCGGCCACCTCACCTCGGTCCTGGAGCTGTCCTCCCTCACCCGCGGCCGGGTGATGCACTACGCCGTGCCCGAGCAGTTGAAGAAGGACTTCGGGGTGTCCGCCGGCGTGCCCCGCACCCGGCGCTGGACTCCCCCCGCACCGACGGTCACCCCCTGACCCCGGCGCCGGTCCGTCCGGATTCCGTACCCTGGCGGCATGCGGATGCGCCCCACTCTGAGCTGGACCCCCACCGACGACCTGCCGCCGGGCAGCACCGACCCGGCGCCGGTCGCCGACGCGCTGAGCGGTGGCCGGGTGCTGGTGCTCAGCGGGGCGGGCCTGTCCACCGAGTCGGGCATCCCCGACTACCGGGGCGAGGGCGGGAGCCTGAGCCGGCACACGCCGATGACCTTCCAGGACTTCACCGGCAGTCTCCAGGCGCGGCGCCGGTACTGGGCGCGCAGCCACCTCGGCTGGCGCACCTTCGGCCGGGCCCTGCCCAACGCCGGGCACCGGGCCGTGGCCGCGTTCGGGCGGCACGGCCTGCTCACGGGGGTGATCACCCAGAACGTCGACGGGCTGCACCAGGCGGCCGGCAGCGAGGGCGTGGTCGAGCTGCACGGCAGCTTGGACCGCGTGATCTGCCTCTCCTGCGGCACCCTGAGCCCGCGCCGGGAACTCGCCCGGCGCCTGACGGCGGCCAACCCGGACTTCGCGCCGGTGGCCGCCGGGATCAACCCGGACGGTGACGCCGACCTCGACGACGAGCAGGTCGGGGACTTCCGGGTGGTGGACTGCGCGCTGTGCGGCGGCGTCCTCAAGCCGGACGTGGTGTTCTTCGGCGAGAACGTTCCGCCGGCCCGGGTCGAGTACTGCCGTGCCCTGGTCCGCGCCGCGGCCTCGCTGCTGGTCCTGGGGTCCTCGCTGACGGTGATGTCGGGGCTGCGGTTCGTCCGGCAGGCCGCCGACGCCGGGAAGCCGGTACTGATCGTCAACCGGGACCCGACCCGCGGCGACCGGCACGCCGTCACCCGGGTCGCGCTGCCGCTGGGAGCGGCCCTGACCGGCGTGGCCGGCCAACTGGGCATCGCGGTCGACGGCGCACCGGACGCGACCGCCGGGCGGTAGCGGCGGCGCCGGACTTTCAACACGGCGATGACAAAGTATGGACATGTCAAGCAGAAGTCTCCTACCTTGACGGCGGAACTGCAGCCCGCCCGCTCATGACCGGAGCGATTTCCGGCACGGTCCGGTCCCCACCCCACGGAGGACCAATGCGCCAACGCCACCGTCTGCTGCCGCGCCTGCGCAGACGTGTCGTCCTGCTGCTGACATCGGGCATCCTGGCCGGCGGCCTGTCCGCCGCCCCGGCCGCCCTCGCCGCCCCCTCGGACATCCCGCCCCAGGAACCCGGCATCACCCTGCGCGTGTTCGACGTGCAGACCCCGCTGAGCAAGCTCTGCACCCTCAAGCCCGGTCAGACCCCCAACCACGACAAGCTGATGCCGACGGTCGACTGGTCCACGGAGGCCGACTTCGGCGGCTTCGCGGACCACTTCGTGACGCAGGCGACCGGTTACCTGGTCGCCCCCAGCGACGGCACCTACGTCTTCCGGCTCACCAGCGACGACGGCTCCCGGCTCACCATCGACGGCAGCACGGTCGTCGACCACGACGGCCTGCACGGCGCCGAGCCGAAGGACGGCACGGTCCAGCTCACCGCCGGGGCGCACCCGCTGCGCATCGACCACTTCGAACGCGACGGCGGACAGGAACTGCGGCTGTCCTGGCGGCCGCCGGGCGCGGACGGCTTCAGCGTCGTGCCCACCGAGGCGCTGACCACCGACGCCGGTGTGGTCCGGGTGACCGCGCCGGGCCGCAAGGAGTGCGAGGCCGGCGGCGACACCCCCGGCGACGGCCTGCCCCTGACCTCCGTACGCCCCGACCTGACCCTCACCGACCTGCGCCCCGAGGGCTTCGAACCGCAGGTCAGCGGCATGGACTGGCTGCCCGACGGACGCCTGGCCATCAGCACCTGGGGCGGCAGCGAGCAGACCGCCGGCGAGGTGTACCTGCTGGACAACGTCACCGGGAGGACCAGCCGGGACCAGGTCACCGTGAAGAAGGTGGCGAGCGGGCTGCGCGAACCCATGGGCATCAAGTACGTCGACGGCGCCCTGTACGTCTCGCAGAAGCACGAGCTGACCCAACTGGTGGACGACGACGGCGACGAGGTCGCCGACGAGTACCGCACGGTGGCGACCTGGCCGTACGGCGGGAACTTCCACGAGTTCGCGTTCGGCCTGCTCTACCGCGACGGCTACTTCTACGTGAACCTCTCGGTGGCCATCAACTACGGCGGCGCCACCACCGTCCCGCAGCCCGCGCCGAACCGCGGGGTCACGTACAAGGTGAGCAAGCGGACCGGGAAGATCAGCCCGGTCGCGGGCGGGCTGCGCACGCCCAACGGCCTGGGCTGGGGGCCCGGCGGCAAGCTGTTCGCCACCGACAACCAGGGCGGCTGGCTGCCCGCGTCGAAGCTGGTGCAGATCGAGCAGGACCGCTTCTTCAACCACTACACCGAGCCCGCCGGCCCCTTCGACGACCACCCGGTCACCCGGCCGGTGCTGTGGTTCCCGCAGAACGAGATCGGCAACTCCCCCTCCACCCCGCTGTATCTGACGAAGGGCCGGTTCGCGGGCCAGATGCTGGTCGGCGACGTCACCTACGGCGGCCTCCAGCGGGCCTACCTGGAGAAGGTCAAGGGCCAGTACCAGGGCGCCGTCTTCCGCTACACCCAGGGCCTGGAGGCCGGCGTCAACCGGACCGTCCTCGGCCCCGACGGGGCGATCTACACCGGCGGCCTGGGCGCCGACGGCAACTGGGGCCAGGAGGGCAAGCTCAAGTTCGGGCTGCAGAAGCTGACCCCCAACGGCGGCAACACCTTCGACATCAAGTCGATGCGCGCGGTACCGGGCGGCTTCGACCTGACGTACACCCAGCCGGTGTCGGAGGGGACCGCGGCGGAGCTGGCCGAGCGGTACCGGGCCGAGCAGTGGCGCTACACCCCGACCGCCGACTACGGCGGCCCGAAGATCGCCGAGGAACGGCTTCCGGTGCGCTCCGCGACCCTGTCGAAGGACGGCCGCACCGTCCGGCTGCTGCTGGACGGGCTCAAGCCGGACCGGGTGGTGCACGTGCGCTCGCCGCGCCCCTTCACCTCGGCGTCCGGCGAGTCGCTGTGGAGCACCGAAGCCTGGTACACGCTCAACGAGATGCCCGGCAGGCAGCCCGCCCCCGCGACCCTGTACGAGGCCGAGGAGGCCGCCCTGACCGGCACCGCCGGAATCAACACCGACCACACCGGCTACTCCGGCAGCGGCTTCGTCGACCGCTACGCCACCGAGGGCAAGGTGGCCACCACCTTCGACGTGACGGTCCCGAAGACCGGCACGTACGACATCGGCCTGCGCTACTCCAACGGCCCGAACCCGTTCGAGGGCACCAAGTCCCTCTCGCTGTACGCCGACGGCAAGAAGGTGCGGCAGACCTCGCTGCCCTCCACCGGCGACTGGGACACCTGGTCCACCCGGACCGAACGGCTGCGCCTGCGGGCCGGTCACCACTCCCTCTCCTACCGGTACGACCCCGGGGACACCGGGCACGTCAACCTCGACCTGATCACCGTGCGCCCGCACGGCTCCCCGGTCGCCCTCTTCGACGGCACCGCCGCCTCCCAGGCGCAGTGGCAGCACACCGACGGGCGGGCCACCGCCTGGCCGCTGGCCGCGGAGCGGTCGATGGAGGTGTGCTGCGGCGACCTGCGCACCAAGGAGGCGTACCAGGACTTCGCGCTGCACGTGGAGTTCCGGGTACCGGCGCTGCCACCGGAGGTGACCGGGCAGGACCGCGGCAACAGCGGCATCTACCTCCAGGACCGCTACGAACTCCAGATCCTCGACTCCTACGGTGACACCACACCGGCCACCGACGAGGCCGGGGCGCTCTACCAGAAGAAGGCACCCGACCTCAACGCGGCCACCGCGCCGGGGACCTGGCAGACGTACGACATCGTCTTCCGGGCGGCCCGCTTCGACGACACCGGGCGCAAGACCGCCGACGCCCGGGTGAGCGTGGTGTGGAACGGCAAGAAGGTCCACGACGACGTGGCCCTCGACGGCCCCACCGCCGCCGGACGGGCCGAGTCCCCGGCCGCCGGGGCGATCCGGCTCCAGGACCACGGCAACACGGTCCGCTTCCGCGACATCACGATCCGGCCGCTGGACTGACCCGTGGGCGGAACGCGTCCGCCGGGGCGGACGCGTTCCGCAGGGTGAGACCGGGTGTTGCGGTCTCATGAACAACCACGGCCCGGCCGCCGTCCCGCCCGCCGCGGCCGGGCGCGGCCCTCCCCGCTCGGTGACAATGACCTCGATGTCCCGGAAAGCGGAGGGTGGGATTCGGATGACCATGGGTGGCAGACCGCTGCGGAGGCTGGGGTTCCTCACGATCGGACTGTTCGACGAGGACGACCCCGGCCGGGGCCACGAGTCGACCCTGCGGCTGCTGGAGGCGGGGGAACGACTCGGCTACGACAGCGCGTGGGTGCGCCACCGCCATCTCCAGTACGGCATCGCCTCGCCGGTGGCGGTCCTGGCGGCGGCCACCCAGCGCACCCGCCGGATCGAGCTGGGCACCGCGGTCACCCCGCTGGGCTGGGAGAACCCGCTGCGGCTCGCGGAGGACCTGGCGACCGTCGACATCCTGTCCGGCGGACGCCTCAACCCGGGGGTGAGCAGCGGCCCGCCCATGCACTACGAGCGGGTCAGGGACGCCCTGTACCCGGACACCGCCGGCAGCGAGGAGTTCGGGTACGCGCGGGTGCGGCGGCTGCTGGACCACATCTCCGGCAAGCCGGTGACGGACTTCCGCGGCACGGAGGGCATCGAGAGCTACTCCGACCGTGTGCAGCCGCACTCCCCCGGTCTGCGCGCCCGTATGTGGTACGGCGGCGGCAGCCTGCGCTCGGCCCGCTGGGCCGGGGAGAACGCCATGAACCTGCTCACCAGCAGCGTGGTCCGGGCCGAGGAGTCCGAGGACTTCGCCACCGTCCAGCTCTCCCACATCCGGGCCTTCCGGGCGGCCCACCCCGACGGGGACGCCGCCCGGGTCTCCCAGGGCCTGGTGGTGATCCCCACCGACTCCGCCAGTGCCGTCCAGCGGGCCAAGTACGAGGAGTACGCGGCCCAGCGGCTGCCCCGCACCCGGCGGCCGCAGGGCCCGGCCCGGATGCTGTTCGCCCCCGATCTGGTCGGCCCGGCCGAACAGATCGCCGAACGCCTCGCCGCCCACGCGGCGTTCCGGGAGGTGGACGAGGTGGCCTTCGCGCTGCCGTTCACCTTCGACGAGGAGGACTACGAGCAGATCCTCACCGACACGGCCCGCCTGCTCGGTCCCGCGCTGGGCTGGAAGCCGGCGGCCTGATCCGGCACACCGGGCCGGGGCGCGGGGGGGTACGGGGCGCGTCCAGGAAGTGGGACACCTCTTGGTGGGCGGCCGGGCCGTGCGGTACAAAGAGCCCATGATGTCCGAACCCCTCGTGCGACGCCTGGTCATCGACCTGTGCCGGCGCCCGGGTTCGTGTTGTTGACGCGCGCTTCCTGACGCGCTCCTCTCCGCCCCGAGGCCGAGTCCTCGGCGCCTCCCCGGCGGCCCTGGTGCCGTCCGTGCCTCCCCGCGTCCCCGCCCCGCCTCCCGGCCGGGGCGGCGGCAGCGGTCCCCGCGCCCCACCCCGGCCCGTTCCGTGGCCGCCCGATCCCCTACGGAGAACCATGTCCCAGCCGATCGACTCCGTCACCGCCGGTCACACCCCCGACGAGGGCCCCGCCGGGCCCGACGGCTCCGCCTGGTCCTTCGAGACCAAGCAGGTCCACGCCGGTGCGGTGGCCGATCCCACGACCGGCGCCCGCGCCACCCCCATCTACCAGACGACGTCGTTCGTGTTCCGGGACACCCAGCACGCCGCCGACCTGTTCTCGCTCGCCGAGCCCGGCAACATCTACACCCGCATCCACAACCCCACCCAGGACGTGTTCGAGCAGCGCATCGCCGCCCTGGAGGGCGGGGTCGCGGCGGTGGCGCTCTCCTCCGGGCAGGCGGCGGAGACCCTCGCCCTGCTCACCCTGGCGCGCGCCGGCGACCACGTCGTCTCCAGCGCCTCGCTGTACGGCGGCACCTACAACCTGTTCCGGCACACGCTGCCCAGGCTGGGCGTCGAGGTGTCCTTCGTCGAGGACCCGGACGACCTCGCGGCCTGGCGGGCGGCCGTCCGGCCGAACACCAAGGCGCTGTTCGCGGAGACGCTGGGCAATCCGCGCGGCAACGTCCTCGACGTACGGGCGGTCGCGGACGTCGCCCACGAGGCGGGCGTACCGCTGATCGTGGACAACACCGTGCCGACGCCCTATCTGCTGCGGCCGATCGAGCACGGCGCGGACATCGTGGTGCACTCGGCCACCAAGTTCCTCGGCGGGCACGGCACCGCGATCGCCGGTGTGGTGGTCGACGGCGGCACCTTCGACTTCGGCGCGCACCCCGACCGGTTCCCCGACTTCACCGAGCCCGACCCCAGTTACCACGGCCTGCGGTACTGGCCGGCCCTCGGCCCGGGCGCGTTCGCCGTCAAGCTGCGCGTGCAGTTGCTGCGCGACCTCGGGCCCGCCCTCTCCCCGCACTCGGCGTTCCTGCTGCTCCAGGGCGTGGAGACGCTCAGCCTGCGGATCGAGCGGCACTCCGCGAACGCGCTGGCGCTGGCCGAGTGGCTGGAGCAGCGCGACGAGGTCGCCGCCGTGCACTACCCGGGGCTGCCCTCCAGCAAGTGGTACGAGGCCGGGCAGCGGTATCTGCCGCGCGGTGCCGGTGCCGTGGTCTCCTTCGAGCTGCGGGACGGCGTGGAGGCGGGCAAGCGGTTCGTGGACGCGGTGGAGCTGTTCAGCCACCTCGCCAACATCGGCGATGTGCGCAGCCTGATCATCCACCCGGCGTCCACCACCCACAGCCAGCTCGACGAGGAGCAGTTGGCGGCCACCGGTGCCGCGCCGGGCCTGGTGCGGCTGTCGGTCGGCATCGAGAACCTGGCCGACCTCAAGGCGGACCTGGAGGCCGGGTTCCGGGCGGCGAAGGGCGCGTCCTGAACACCGTACTGACACCTTCGCAGGTCCCCCTCCCGCCGGCCTCGGGCGGCTGGCAGGAGGGGGACCCTCCCGGGCACCGGCGGTGGTACGTGCGCGAGCGGCCGCTGGCGCTGGAGGCGGGCGGTGAACTGCCGGGTCTGCGCCTGGCGTTCGAGACCTGGGGGCGGTTGGCGCCGGACCGGTCGAACGCCGTGCTGGTGCTGCACGCCCTCACCGGGGACAGTCATGTCGCCGGGCCGGCCGGGCCGGGCCATCCCACCGCCGGCTGGTGGGAGGGGCTGGTCGGTCCGGGGCTGGCGCTGGACACGGACCGCTGGTTCGTCGCCGCCCCCAATGTGCTGGGCGGCTGCCAGGGCAGCACCGGGCCGTCCACCGAGCGGCGGCCCGGGCGCCGCTGGGGCGGGGACTTCCCGTTCCTGACCCAGCGCGACCAGGTGGCGGCCGAGGCGGGCTGGGCGGACGCGCTGGGCATCGACCGCTGGGCCCTGGTGGTCGGCGGGTCGATGGGCGGCATGCGGGCGCTGGAGTGGGCGGTGTCCTACCCGGAGCGGACGGGCGCGCTGCTGCTGCTCGCCACCACGGCGGCGGCCGGCGCCGAGCAGATCGCCTGGGCGTCGGCGCAACTGCACGCCATCCGCGCGGACCCGCACTGGCACGGCGGCCACTACCACGGCACCGGGCGGGGACCGTGGGCCGGGCTGGGGCTGGCCCGGCGGATCGCGCATGTCACGTACCGCAGCGAGCCGGAGCTCCAGGACCGCTTCGGCCGCGCGGCGCAGGACGGGGAGGACCCGTGGTCCGGGGGCAGGTACCGGGTCGAGTCGTACCTCGACCACCACGCGGCCAAGCTGGCGCGCCGCTTCGACGCGGGCAGCTATGTGGTGCTCACCGAGGCCATGAACAGCCATGACGTGGGCCGGGGCCGCGGCGGTGTGCGGTCCGCGCTGCGCCGGGTGACCGCCCCGGCGCTGGTCGCCGGGGTCGACTCCGACCGTCTGTATCCGCCGGGCCAGCAGGCGGAGCTGGCGGCGGGCATCGGCACGGCCGACCGGCTCCGGCTGATCGAGTCACCGTACGGCCACGACGGCTTCCTCATCGAGACGGAACAGGTCGCGGCGCTCGTGCGCGAGCTGATCGGTTAGGGGTCCGGCGGTTCGCCGGCGGAGGTGATGACGGCCGCCAGGTCGGTGCCCGCGCGCAGCAGGGCGACGGTGCGTCCGGCGATCCGGTCCAGGCGGCGCCGCAGGATGTCGCGGGCCCGGCCGGGGCCGTCGAGCCGGTGCAGGGAGTCCATGATCTCGCGCACCGCGGGGACGCCGTGGCCCGCGGCGCGCAGTGCCGTGACGATCCGGGCGGCCCCGATCGCCGACGGGCCGTACCGGCGGGCCCGCAGGGAGGTCACCCGCTCGGGGCGGACGAGCCCCTCCTGTTCCCAGAACCGCAGGGTGGAGGGGCGCACGCCGAGCGCGCCGGCGAGTTCGGTGATGGTCATGGTGTCGCCCGCCGGCTCGGGCGCGGGGCCGGTCTCGTGGCGGATGGCGTCCAGGGCCCGCTGGGCGCGCAGGGCCTCGTCGCGTTCGCGTGCGAGCCGTACATGGAGGTCGGTGACGGCCGCGGCGGCCTCCGCGAGGGTGGCGGTGCGCAGCCGGGCGAGCGTCTGCCGGGCGGCGACCGGTCCGACGGCGTCCGCCAGGCCCCGGTAGGCGCGCAGGGCCCGTACGTGCGTGGGGGTGTAGGCCCGGTAGCCGTTGTCCGAGCGGGCGGCCGGGGGGATGACGCCGAGCCGCTCCAGGTCGCGGACCTGTTGCGGCGAGTATCCGGACGCCCTGGCGACGTCCGTCGTCCGGAGCGGTACCGGCCCGGTCATCGGCCAACCCCCCACCAGCACTTGAAGGTCATGCTCGAACCATGAGTATGGAACAGATCATCGCGGCCGTGCGCGGCTTCGACGGCGCGCTCGTCCTGACCCCCGGGCCGGGGAGCGGCTTCCCGGAACTGGCGTGGGGGGACGCCTTCTTCTACTACGCCCCCGACGGGCGGGTGCCGCGGCACGGGCAGCCGTACGGCACCATCGTCACCAAGGACTACCCCGACGACACCGCCTCCGACCTCGACCCGCCGGGGCGCTGGCGGGTGAACGTCCAGGTCGGCCGGGCCGGGTTCCGGCGGCTCACCGGGCGGACCCCCGGCGCCGCCGGGTCCCGTCCCGACTACGCGGTGGCCGACACCGTGCTGCCGCACCCGGTGTACGGGGCGCTCGGCTGGGTCTGCGTGGTCGTGCCCGGTGAGCGGACCGGGGACACGGTGCTGCGGCTGCTGCGGGAGGCCCACGACGCCGCCCGTGACCGGGCGGCGCGGCGTTCCCGGTAGGCCGGCCCGCCTACGGGGTCCGCTGTGCGGCGGGTCCGGCAGGGTCGAGGGCCGCCGCGGTCCGGGTGAGGTGCTGGGTGAGCACCTCGGCCGCGGTGTCGGCGTCGCGGGCCAGCGCCGCCTCCTCCAGCCTGCGGTGCTCGTCGGCGCCGTCCCGGCCGGGGGTGCGCTGCGCCGCCCAGCGGCGGGCCAGCTCGCTCGCGGTCCACAGCCGGTCGAACGTCTCCAGCAGGACGGGGTTGCCGCACCCCTCCAGCAGGGTGCGGTGGAAGACCCGGTGGGCCTCCGCCCACGCGGCGCTGTAGTGCTCGCCCTCGCCCGGCACATAGGGCGGGGTGCGGGCCAGGCGGTGGTGGGCGGCCCGCACCCGGGCCTCCCAGTCGACGTCGCCGCGCTCGACGGCCAGGCGCAGCACGACCGGCTCGATGGTCCGGCGGGCCTCCGCGATCTCCTGCCAGCGGCGGTCGGAGAAGGCCGGTACGGCGAACCCGCGGTTGGGCAGCCGGTCGGCGAGCCCCTCGCCGACCACCCGGACGAGCGCCTCCCGTACGACGGCCAGGCTCACCCCCTGCTGCTTGGCGAGGTCCTGCGGTTTGAGGGCGTCGCCCGGGGCGTAGTCGCCGCGCATGATCGCGTCCCGCAGGTGTGCGTAGACCTGCTCGGAGAGCATCCGCTTCCCGGTCGGGGCGGAGCTGGGGGCCGTCTTAGTCATGCCCCCACTGTAGACGATCCCTTGGATAATCGATTATCCGTGTTACTGTCGATTCAGCGGTCGGCACCGAGCCGAGACCGGCGGCGCGAGCGTGCGCCGCCGGTCCACCGCACCCCAGCCCAGCCCGCCCCATCCGGAAGGAACGACGCCGATGCGCGCCAACGACCCCTTCGCCCGCCTCCCCGAGGCGGCGTCCTTCACCGTCACCAGCACCACCGTCACCGACGGCGCCCCGTGGCCGGCCGCCCAACTCTCCTCCGGCGTCCCCGGCGGCAAGGACGTCTCCCCGCAGTTGTCCTGGAGCGGCGCGCCCGAGGGCACCAGGAGCTACGCCGTCACCGTCTACGACCCCGACGCCCCCACCGGGTCCGGGTTCTGGCACTGGGCGGTCGCCGACATCCCCGCCACCGTCACCGCGCTGCCCGAGGGCGCCGGGGACGACACCGGCTCGGGGCTGCCCGAGGGCGCCTTCCAGTTGCCGAACGACGCCCGCGCGGCCCGGTACCTCGGCGCCGCCCCGCCGGCCGGGCACGGCCCGCACCGCTACTTCGTCGTGGTGCACGCCCTGGACGTCGCCTCCCTCGGCGTCCCGGCCGACACCACACCGGCGCTGCTCGGCTTCACCATGTCCGGTCACACCCTCGGCCGGGCAGTGCTCACCGCCACCGCCGAGACGCCCGCCTGACCAGCGGCATGTCCCGCCTCATCGATCCCACGGAGCGGTATCTCCGTACCGTCCTGGAGCTGGAGGAGGAGGGCGTGGTCCCGCTGCGCGCCCGGATCGCCGAGCGCCTGGGCCGGAGCGGGCCCACGGTCAGCCAGACCGTGGCCCGCATGGCCCGCGACGGCCTGCTGCGGGTCGCCGGCGACCGGCGCCTGGAGCTGACCCCGGAGGGCCGGCGGCTCGCCACGCGCGTGCTGCGCAAGCACCGGCTGGCGGAGTGCCTCCTGATCGACGTGATCGGGCTGGCGCGGGAGGAGGCGCACGCCGAGGCGTGCCGCTGGGAGCACGTGCTGGGCGAGGCCGCCGAGCGGCGCGTCTACGAGCTGCTGGACCGCCCGGCCCGCTCCCCCTACGGCCGTCCGATCCCGGGCCTGGCGGAACTCGGCGGCGCCGACGGCACCGCCCGGGACCCGGCGGCCGGCCCCCGGGACCCGCACCCGCGCCGTCGCGCCCGTGCCCTGGCCCGGCCCGGACACGGGGGGCGGTGGCGTTAACGCAGGGCGGCGGCGACCAGGCCCTCCAGGGCGGTGCGCGGCACCTCGCCGCCGTCGCTCACCAGGCGGTCGAAGACCAGGCCGTCGACGCAGGTCAGCAAGGTGTGCGTGCGGTCGTCCGGGTCGGGCACGCCGTGTCCGGCGAGGAACTGCCGGACCGCCTCGCGGCCGGCGTTCTCGCGGGGCACGAGGATCTCGCGCAGTTCGGGGTCGCGCACGCTCTCCACGGCGCAGGCGTAGCGGGCCAGCGAGCGGCGGCGGCCCTCGCCGGTGAGCCGCCGCCGGGTGAGCAGAGCCAGGCCGTCCACCAGGTCCGCGGCGGTGCGCAGGGGCCCGAGTTCCCCGGCGGCCGTGTGCAGTTCCGCCTGGTCGAGCCGGACCAGGCGGGTGACCAGAGCGGTCAGCAGTGCCGCGCGGGTGCGGAAGTAGGCCGAGGTGGTGCCGGGGGGCAGCGCGGCCCGCCGGTCGACCGCCCGGTGGGTCAGGCCGCGGATGCCCTCGTCGGCGAGCACGTCGAGGGCCGCGTCCGCGAGGAGGGTGCGCCGTTCCGAAGCCATACCCCCCTTTCTACACCTGTAGAGCCTCGGGTAGCCTCCGTTTCTACAGGTGTAGAAGAATGAGGGTGCGCCATGGGCAACACAGCAGTGGTCGTCGGAGGGGGCATCGGCGGGCTGGCCGCCGCGATCGGTCTGCGCCGCATCGGCTGGGACGTGACGGTCGTGGAGCGCGCGCCCGTGCTCGGCGACGCGGGAGCGGGCATCTCGCTGGCCGCCAACGGGCTGCGGGCACTGGACGAACTGGGCGTCGGCGAGGCCGTCCGGCACGCCGCGCGGGGCCAGTACAGCGGCGGCACCCGCACGCCGGGGGGAGGCTGGCTGGCCCGGATGGACGGGGCGGCGCTGGAGCGGGCGGTGGGTACGCCGATCATGGGCATCCCCCGCGCCACCCTGCACAAGCTGCTGCGCGAGGCCCTGCCCGGCGAGGCGCTCCTGATCGGCGCCGAGGCGGCGGCGGTGCGGCAGACCGGCCCGGGGACGGTGCGGGTCGACTGCGGCGGGACGGTGCTGGACGCCGATCTGGTCGTGGCGGCCGACGGAGTCGCCAGCCAGGTCCGCGGCCGCCTCTTCCCGGACCACCCCGGCCCGGTCTACAGCGGCTCGACCGTGCTGCGCGCGGTCACCGAGCGGCCGGTCGACCCGCGCACCGACTTCGAGCTGACCTGGGGCCGCGGCGCCGAGTTCGGGCACATCGCCTTCACGGACGGGCGGGCCGAGTGGCACGCCGTGCTGACCCTGCCCGCCCGGACCCGGTTCGCCGACCCGCTGGCGGAGCTGCGCCGGCGGTTCCGCAACTGGCACGACCCGATCCCGGCCCTGCTGGACGCCACCCGCCCTTCCGACGTGCTGCACCACGACGTCACCGAGCTGCGCACTCCGCTCCCGTCGTTCACGGCCGGCCGGATCGCGCTGCTCGGCGACGCGGCGCACGCGATGACCCCCAACCTGGGCCAGGGTGCCTGCCAGGCGCTGGAGGACGCGGTCACGCTGGCCGCCGCGCTGGCCGCCGCGCCCACCGTCGAGGCCGCGCTCGCCCGCTACGACGCCGAGCGCCGCCCCCGCAGCCAGGCCGTCGCGCGGGCCGCCCGGCAGGCCGGACGGATGGGCCACCAGCTCTCCCACCCGCTGGCCGGCGCCCTGCGCGACACGGCGATGCGGCTGACGCCCTCCCGCACCGCGATCCGCATGATCCTGCGCCACCACGCCTGGGTCCCGCCCCGGCTCGGCGGGTGAGACACCGCCCCCGCCCGTGGAGGCACGCGGTCAGGGCGGCGGCGGGGCGGGGCGGACGGCCAGGAGGGCGATGTCGTCGTCGTTGTCGGCGCCCAGCCCGATCAGGAGTTCGTCGCAGAAGACGTCGAGGGGCTCGTGGACCAGGGCGGAGGTGTGCCGGCGGAGCCGGTCCATGGCCCGGTCCAGGGACTCGCCGCGGCGCTCGATGAGGCCGTCGGTGTAGAGCAGCAGCGTGGAGTGGGCGGGCAGCGCGTCGCGGGCCTGGGGGCGGGGCATGCCGGTGTCCATGCCGAGCAGCAGCCCGGAGCCGTCCTCCAGGTAATGGGTGCGGCCCTCCGCGGTGATCAGCAGCGGCGGTACGTGCCCGGCCGAGGAGTGCACCAGCTCCCAGGGTCCCTGCTCCGGCCCCTTGACCAGGCCGTAGACGCAGGTGGCCGTCGCCTCCCGGTGCAGGGTGTGGTTGGCCAGGTCCAGGCGGCGCAGCACCATGCCGGGCGGCTCCTGGCGGTCCACGGCGATGCCGCGCAGCATGCTGCGCAACTGGCTCATGGCGATGGCGGCGTCCAGGTTGTGCCCGGTCACGTCGCCGATGACCACCGCCGTGTCACCGCTGGGCACCACGAAACTGTCGTACCAGTCCCCACCGACCTGCGCGGTGGTGGACGAGGCCGCGTAGCGGGCGGCCAGCTCCAGGTGCGGGACCTCGGGCAGGACGGGCAGCAGGGAGTGCTGGAGGCGCTGGGCGATGTTCCGGGTCGCCTGGTACAGGCGGGCGTTGTCCACGCCCAGGGCGAGGCTGCGCACCAGGTCGTCGACGAGCGGCAGGTCCTCCTCGGTGAGCGGCCGGCCCTGCCCGTCCCGGGCGACGGTGAGGGCGCCGATCACCTCGCGCCGCACCCTGAGCGGCGCCACCACGGCACTGTTCGTCCCCAGCGCCCGGAACAGCTCCCGGTAGTGGGTGTCGAGCGGGCCGGCCACCTGGTCCGGCGGCGGCTCCCCGGCGAGCAGCAGGGGGCCCGCGCCGCGCAGGGCCCGGGCCAGCGGTCCGCGGGCGCTCTCGGTCACCGGCGGGAGCCGGCCCTCGTACTCCCCCGACCACGGTCCCCGGGGGCCGCGGCGCACCAGGCAGACCCGGTCCAGCTCGGCGTCCTCGGTGAACAGGTCGACCGCGCACCAGTCGGCCAGCCGCGCGGTGAGGATCCGGCCCACGTGCCGCAGGCCCTCCTCCAGGTCGGAGGCGTTGCTGAGCGCGGCCCCGGTCTCGGCCAGCAGTGACAGCCGCTCCACCGCCGTCATGCTGCCCCGGCCGTGCCCCGGGCCGGAGCCGGTCCCGCGCATGGCCTCGGGCGGCGGCCCGGTCGGCGCGTGCGGAGTGGCGTTCCGTACCCGGCCGGAGCGGTCCGCCGGGGACTCGGGGGTGGTCGCCCGGGGGGTGAGCTGGCCGATGAACACGGTCCGGCCGTCGGCGGTCTCCTGGGTCTGGATGAACAGCCGGACGGGCACCAGATGCCCGTCGCGGTGCAGCGCGGGCAGCGGCACCGACCGGCCGAGGATGCGGGGCTGCCCGCTGAGCAGCAGCGCGGAGAACGCCGTGACATGGCGTTTCCGGAGGTGTTCCGGCATGAGCACGGTGAGGGGCTGCCCGACGAGGTCGTCCGGGCCGTGGCCGAGCAGGTCGCCCGCGGGTCCGTTGACGGCGATGATCACGTTGCGCTCGTCGGCGACGATGGTGGGGACCCGGCTGCCCCGCACCTGCCCGGGGTCCCACGGCACCAGTTCGGAGGGGCTGGCCCCCGGCTCCCTGGGGACCACCGTCCAGGCGGTGGGCGGAGCGCCGGCGAGCTGCCCGGTGATCTGGTCGAACAGCCAGTGGTGGAAGACCCGGCTGCGCGGCAGCGCCGGGAGGGTCAGGAGCCGCTGTTCACGGGCCGCGTCCTCGGCCGCCTCCAGCACGTCGCACAGGGTGCGCACCGCCGGCGCGGCGTCCGGCGGCAGCGCCAGCGGCAGGGAGCGGATCTCCGCCCCGGCGGGCTGCCGGCGCAGCGCCCCGGTGACCCCGGCGGTGACCGCGTTGTTCATGTCCTGCGCGGTGCGCAGGTCGTCCGGTGGTACGCCGATGTCGTCGCCGGCGGCCAGGGCCAGCCCGGCCTCGCGCAGCAGGGTGTGCCGGTGCTGCTGCGAGGCGGCGTAGAGCGCGCCGGGCACGTCGACCAGCGTCACGGTCGTCTCGGCGCCGGCGGGCGGCACGGGCACGTCCCATCCGGCGGTGGCCGGCGCCGGGGTGCCGGGGCGCAGTTCGAACCAGACGGTCTTGGACCGGTCGTCCGTGACCACGCCGTGCCGGTGCGCCAGCAGCCCGACCAGGGCGAGCCCCTGCCCGGTACCGGCGTAGGAGGGGCAGTCGTGCGGCACCAGGACGCGGTCCGGCCGCCGGTCGGCCACCCGCACCCGGACGGTGTCGCCGGTGACCCGGGCCGAGACCTCGACCTCCGTGCGGGCGTGCAGGACGGCGTTGGTCACCAGCTCGCTGACCAGGAGCTGGGCGGTGTCCACGAGGTCCGGTGCGAGGTCGTGGAGGGCGGCCCGCACGTAGTGCCGGGCCTCCGCCACACTCTCCGGGCGCCCGGGCAGCCGCCGCGCCGGGGTTCCCGGGGCACTGAGGTCGCCCATGTCCTCAGTGTGCCCCAGGAGCACCGCCCCCGGCGGCCCCGCCCGCCCCGGGCGGGCCGAACGGATGACGGGCGGGTACCGGGCGGGCTCCGCGGCACGGGGGCGTGCGGCGCTCGCTCGGGTCCTCCCGCGCCGCGCGGGGCGGGGCGAGCGGTCCGAGGCTCTCTTCCAGTTCGTCCAGGGCGCGGCGTGCCCTGGCGATGCGCTCGCGCACCAGGCGGTGCGGATCGCCGGGCACGGGGGTGGTGGCGGGCGGTGCGGGCGGGGTGCGCTCGTCCGCGTCCCGTTCCATGTCCCGGGCTTCGTCCAGCGAGTTGAGCACGACCCCGATCAGGACGTTGACCAGGACGAACGAGGCGAGCAGGACGTAGGAGGCGTGGTACAGGATGCTCCAGCGGGAGATCTCCAGGCCCGTGCGGACGGCGTCCCCGAGTCCGTCCAGGGTCATCAGCAGGAACAGGGTCAGCACCGCGCGGCCGAGGGAGCCGTAGTGCTCGGGGTCGTCGGGGGCGAAGAAGACCCAGCCGACCATGGCGTACACGTACAGCAGCAGGGCGCCGACCAGCAGGAAGCTCACCGTGCCGGGCAGGCTGCGGGCCATCGCGACCATGACGACGCGCAGTTGGGGCAGGAACCGGGCGGCGCGCAGCACGCGGGCGAGCCGCAGCAGCCGCAGGACCGTGGCGTTCTCGCGGACGACCGGGACGAAGGCGCACAGCACCACCAGGACGTCGAAGACGTTCCACGGGTCGCGGACGAACTCCTTCGGGCGGTCGGCGTGGGCGCCGAGGCGCAGCAGGATTTCGGCGGTGAAGGCGGCCAGGAAGCCGTGCTCGACGAGCTTCAGCCCACCGTGCCAGCGCTCGACGGCTCCGCTGTACGTCTCCACCCCGAGCAGCAGCGCGTTGCCGAGGATGAGCGCGAAGACCGCGACGGCGAACCCGCGCGCCTCCGTCACGGCACGGCAGCGCTCCGCCAGCCTCCGGCGGGCGCCGGCCGTCGTCTCCTGTGTCATCGGGGTGCCCCACTCCCTCACCGGGCCGCCGCCTGCCCCGTCGCCCGCCGACGCCCGTTCCGCTCCCGGCCCGGCGCCATGACACCGCCGGACGGGTGAACTCTACAGCGTTGTAGATCATGAAGTGACGGGCCCCCGACCGGACTTGGCCACCGGTGCCGCCGCGTGTGCCGGTCACGTGGTGCCGGCGAGGATCCGGTTGAGGGCGCTGTCCGGGCGGGCGGTGAGCTCCTCCCAGGTGCCTTCCTCGGCGATGCGGCCGCCTTCCAGGACGGCGACGCGGTCGGCCCGGCGGACGGTGGCGCGGCGGTGGGCGATGACCACGGTGGTGCGGCCGGCCGAGCGCAGCGCGGCGGACAGCTCGGCGTCCCCGGCGTTGTCCAGGTGGGCGGTGGACTCGTCCAGGACCAGGACCCGGGGCCCGGTGAGCAGGGCGCGGGCCAGCGCGATCCGGGCCCGCTGGCCGCCGGAGAGGGTGGCGCCGCGCTCGCCGACCAGGGTGTCCAGGGGGGCGATCCGGTCGACGCCGCAGAGCCGGGCCACCTCGGCGAGGCGGTCGTCGTCCGCGTCGGGCGCGGCGAGCCGCAGGTTGTCGGCGAGGGTGCCGTGGAAGAGGGGGGTGTCCTGGCCGACCACGGCGACCGCGCGGCGCAGTTCGGCGTCGTCGACGTCCCGCAGGTCGACGGGGTCGCCGTCGCCGGGGATCAGATGGACCGCGCCCTCGGTGGGGTCCCAGAACCGGGCCAGCAGATGGGCGCAGGTCGACTTCCCGGCCCCCGAGGCGCCGACCAGGGCGAGGGTCCGTCCGGCGGGCACCGTCAGGTCCAGGCCGCGCAGGACGGGTCCGGCGCCGTAGTCGAAGCCCACCCGGTGCAGCCGGACGCCGAGCGGGCCGTCGGGCAGCGGGCGGGGGGCGGCGGGCGGCGGGGCGAGCGCGGGGGCCCGTACCGCGGCGTCGACCCGGGCGGCGGCGGCGCGCAGGGCCACGGCCCGGCTCAGCGCCCTGGCCGACTCGGCGACGGGGCCCAGGACCGCGAGGGCCAGTGCCATGGCCGCCGGTGCCCACGCGCCGTGCAGGTGGCCGGCGGTGACGGACCGGGCCGCGGCGGCGACCACGCCGAGGACCGCGAGCACGGTCAGCAGATCGCGGACGGCGGCGGCGGTGGCCTCCCGGGTGGCCTCGGCGCGCTGGGCGGCACCGAGCTGCCGGCCGCGCTCGGCGAGCCGGTGGCGGCGGTCGGCCAGTCGGCCGGCGGCGAGCAGTTCGGGCAGCCCGTCGACGGTCTCCACGGTGTCGGCCGACAGCCTCGCGGCGGCCGTACGGGTGCGGTCGCCCCGCGCCCTAAGGCCGCGCGCGTCCGCGAAGGGCGCGGCGGCGAGCAGCGCGGCGACCGGCAGCACCGCCGCCGCCAGCCACGGCTCGGTCGCCGCCAGCAGAACGGTTCCCCCGGTGAACACCGCGCCCGCGGCGAGGAGCTGGGCGGTGGTGTGCGCGTAGAAGAACTCCAGTGCCTCGACGTCCGCCATGGCGGTGGCGGCGAGGTCCCCGCTGCGCCGGCCGGCGATCCGGGCGGGGGCGCTGCGGGCCAGTCCGTCGAAGACGCGGACGCGCAGGGCGGCCAGCACCCGGTAGGCCAGGTCGTGCGAGAGGTCCATCTCGCGCCAGGTCGCCAGGGCGCGGACGAGGACGAGGGCGGCGAGCGCGGTGACGGTGCCGGGCGAGGGGGCGCGGTGCTCGATGACGGCGGTGCCCACGGTGTGCGCGGCGAGGGTCAGCAGCGCGACCAGGGAGCCCTGTTCGAGGAGGGCGGCCAGGCAGGTGCGGACCGTCATGGCGCGGTGCGCGGCGAGGGCGGGCAGCAGGGCGCGCAGGGAGCCGCCCGCGGGCGTGCCCGGGTCGGGGACGGCGGTGCTCACGCGGGCACTCCTTCCCGGTGGGCGTGCCCGGCCTCGACGAGGTGGGCGTAGACGCCGCCGGCGCCGGCCAGGGCGGTGTGGTCGCCGATCGCGTCGACCCGGCCGCCGTCGAGGACGACGATGCGGTCGGCGTGCCGGACGGCCGCCAGGCGGTGGGCGACGACCAGGACGGTCCGGCCGCCCGCGGCGTCCGGCAGCGCCCGGACGATGTCCGCCTCGCGGCGTTCGTCGACGGCGCTGGTGGCCTCGTCCAGGACCAGCACCGGGGCGTCGGCCAGCAGCGCCCGGGCGAGGGCGAGCCGCTGGCGCTGGCCGCCGGACAGGGTGGCGCCGCGTTCGCCGAGGACGGTCCCGTAACCGTCGGGCAAAGCGGCGATCTCGTCGTGCACCCCGGCGGCGCGGGCCGCCCGGGTCAGCTCCTCGTCCGTCGCGTCCGGCCGGGCCAGCCGCAGGTTCTCGGCGACGGTGGCGTGGAAGAGGTACGTCTCCTGGGAGACGACGGCGATGTTCCGGCGCAGCGCGTCCAGCGGGTACTCGCTCGCGCACCGCCCGCCGAGGAGGACCCGGCCGCCCCGCGGGTCGTGGTGGCGCAGCAGCAGGGCGAGCAGGGTGCTCTTGCCGGCGCCGGACGGTCCGACGATCGCGGTGGTCCGTCCCGCCTCGGCGGTGAAGGTGACCCCGCGCAGCGCGGGCGCGTCGGCGCCGTCGTAGGTGAAGTCGACGTCTTCGAACCGTACGTCGGGCGGGCCGGGCCACCGCGCGGGGGCCGTGCCCTCGTCGGGGACGGCGGGCGGGGCGGTGCGCAGGGCCGCGATGCCGTCCGCGGCGGAGGCGCCCAGGTATCCGGCGTGCCACTCGCGGGCCAGGTCCCGGACCGGCCGGAAGCACTCGGAGGCCAGCAGCAGCATCAGGTAGGTGCCGGTCGCCGCGGTGGCGCCGGTGACCGCCGACCAGCAGGCCAGGAGCGCTGCGGCGGCGGTGCCGCCCTGCACGGCCAGGTCGGTGATGCCGGTGTCCACCAGGGACACCCGCAGCTTGGCGACGGTCGCCCGGTGCAGCGCCGCCGAACGCCGCTCCAGGCGCTCCCGGGTGCGTCCGACCGCGCCGGCGGCCCGCAGCGCGGGCATGCCCTGGAGCGCTTCGAGGTAGTCGGCGCCGAGTCCCTCGTAGGTGTCCCAGTGGTCCTTGCCGCGCTCGGCCAGCAGGCGGTCCCAGGCGCGCGGCCCGGCCAGGGCGAGCAGCAGCGCGGGGACGAGGACGAGGAGCGCGGCGGGCCGGACGGCCGCGAGGGCGGCGAGCACCAGGGGCGGCACGGTCACGGTGACCAGGAGCTGGGGCAGGTAGCGGGAGACGTAGGCGTCGACGCCCTCCACGCCGTCGACGAGGGTGGTGCGTACGGCTCCGGCGCGGGCGGTGGTCAGGTGGGCGGGGCCGAGCCGGCCGAGGTGGGCGAGGAGGTCGTCCCGCAGCGCGACCCTGACCTCGGCTCCGGCGCGGGTGGCGGTGCGGCGCTGCGCGTGGGCGAGCGCGGCACGGGCCGCGACGACGGCGAGGACCGCGCCGAGCAGCGGCGGCAGCCGGTCGGTGTCCCCGCGGGCGAGGCCCGCCAGGGCGACGGCCAGCAGGACGGCCTGGGCCAGGTGGGTGAGGGTGACGGCGCCCTGGAGCAGGGTGGCCGCGCGCAGCGGGCCGCGCGCACGGCGTGCGGCGCGGCGGAGTTCGGGGTGGACGATCACGGGGTTCTCTTCTCGTCGGCGGGACGGGTGGCGAGGGCCGGTGCGCGCACGGTCACGGGGTGTCCCCCTCGCCGGCGTGACGTGCGAGGCCCGCGCTGATCACGGCGTCCCCCGCTCGCCGGCGCGGCGGCCGGTGCCCAGGGCCAGGGCGTGGACGATCCAGTCCCGGCCCGGTGGGCCGCCGAGCGCGGCGCCGAGGTCGGCGCACTGCCAGGAGCCGACGGGCCGGGTGGCCAGGCCGTGCCGGCGGGCGGTGGCGTCGGCGAGGTGGACGGCGTAACCGGCGCGCAGATGGGTGCGGCGGATGCGGGCCGCGTCGGCGTCGGACGGGCAGCCGTGGGCGAGCAGCACCGCGCCCGCGCCCGCGAGCCACGCCTGGCCCGCGGCCCACACGGCCAGCGTCGGCCTGGCGTCGCCGGTGGCGTACCGGCGCGGTGACCGGCCGTCGGGGTGGGGGCGGACCAGTCCGGGCCGGGGTTCCCCGACGGCGGCGCTCCAGCCCAGTTCCCCGGCGGACGCCCGCACGGCGGTGGCGAGGACCGCGCCGAGCGCCTCCGGCGGCGGGGTGCCGCGCAGCGCCTCGGGGGGCGCACTGCGCCGGGCCGGCGGCCCGCTCGGTTCCGGCGGCCCGTCCGGTTCCGGGGGCCCGCCCGGTGCTGGCGGCCCGTCCGGTTCCGGGGGCCCGTCCGGTTCCGGGCGCCCGCCCGGTGCTGGCGGCCCGCCCTGTTCCGGGGGCCCGCCCGGTGCTGGCAGCCCGCCCGGTTCCGGCGGCCGGTCGCGGTCGGCCGGGCCGGGGACGGTGAGGTGCACCGCCGCGAGGGGGCCGGCCGCGCGGCCGTCCATCCGGGGCACGGCCCGGCAGGGGCCCAGCGCACCGGCCGCCAGGCACACCGCCGCCAGGGCGTGCCCGGTGTCCAGCAGCAGCAGCGGCCAGGCGCGGTGGCCGTAGTGGGAGACGGTACGCCGGGGGGTGACGGAGAGTTCGACGGTCACGCCGGGCGGGGTGCCGTCGGGCGGCGGGCCGAGGTGGTGGACGCGGTCGCGCAGCGGGTCGTAGCCGTAGCGGCCGGGCGGCAGGGGGCAGCCGCCGCCCGTGACGAGTTCGGCGTCGACCGGGTGCAGCGCGCCCGCGGAGGGGGCCGGCCGCAGCCGTCCGGTGCGGTCGGCGGCCGCGAGGGAGTGCCGCAGCAGCGCCCGCAGGTCGAGTTCCCCGGGTCCGGCCTCGGGCACCGGGTACGCCGGTCCCGGCCAGGCCCGTACGGCGGGCCCGGCGGCGGTGTCCGGACCGGGGGGTTCCGCGGAACGGGCGCGGGCGAGGGCGGCGACGAGGCCGGCCTCGTCGGGTCCCTGGAGAGGCGGTGGGCCGCTCATCGGTTCCGTACCGCCCGTCACATGTGCGGCGGAGGAGCCAGGGTGAAGTCCTCCGGGCCGGTCGGTGCCTGGGTGCGCCAGCCCCGGGCGAGGGCGGCGTCGGCGAGGCGCGGGCAGCCGAAGTAGCCGAAGGCGGCGGGGGCGTTGGGCAGCAGCCCGGAGACGAGGACGCGGGCGACCCGCAGGGACGTCTCGGCCACGTCCTCGGTGGTGAGGTCGAACGTCATCACGCGGTGGCCGCCGCGGGCGAGGGCGCGGTCGAGCCGGGTCCGGTCGCCGGGTGCCACCGCGTCGACGGGGACGGTGCCGTGCGCCGGGTCGGTGAACCGGCGGGCCTCGGCCGCCATCCGCTCGTCCAGCCACACCTGGACGTGTGCGCCCAGGTCCCGGACCCGCTCGAACCGTTCCCCGCAGGCGTCGAGGTAGCGGCGGTCCGCGCGGTGGTCCAGGTACAGGCCCCGGGCGAGCAGTCCGGCCTCCACGGCCTGGAAGACCCACCCGTCGGGGTCGGTGAGGCCCTGGGTGAAGACCCAGGTGTGGACGGCTTCCAGGACCGCCTTGCGGGCGGCCTCGGCGGGGTCGTACCGGCAGGCGAACCCGGCGGCGTACAGGCCGAGCCGGGGGTCGTGGACGAGTGCCGCCACGCAGGGCGCGAACTCGGAGGCCATCTCCACCAGGTGCACGTCGAGGGCCGATCCGGCGAGGTCGTCGGCGAGACCGGGGACGCTGGCCGGGTCGATGCCGCGGGCCGGTCCGTCGAGGTGCCACCACAGTTCCAGGGCGTCGCGTTCGACGATCTCCAGCAGTGCGCGTTCGACCGCGTCGTCGAGGCCCTGTCCGGTGGCTATGCCCGCGTAGTTGAGGTGGTGCGTGCGGGGCAGCGCGCGCAGCTCGCCCTGGCGCCAGTTGAGGTGGGTGAGCGCGACGGGCGCCCACACCTCGGCGGTCCCCCCGCCGGGCAGCGGTTCGGTGCCCCGGGTCCACAGCGCCGGGGTGTCGGCGGTGAAGGGGCGGTACGGGAAGCCCTCCTGGGCGTACTGCCAGTCGGCGTAGGCGGGCAGGTCGCCGGGCCCGTACAGCCGCAGGCCCTTGTCGGTGAGTTCGGCGGCCGTGGCACGCAGCGGGGCGTCGGGGTGGCCGGGCGGTGGCACCCGGTTGCCGCAGTACCGCTCGACGCCCTCGGCTATCGCGGCGATCCGCGCGGCTCCGGGGTCGCCGAAGGTGGTGCCGAGGGACACCCGGTCGGCGGGCCACAGGCCAAGTCTGCGGGCGTCCGATATCTCCGCGGTGAGCGCGGTGTAGCGGGGCGGGGCACCCACGGGGTGTTCGACGGGCTTGACCTTGCGGACGATGCCGCACACGGGGTCGACGAGTGCTTCCGGCGGCAGCGCGGTCATCGCAGGATCTCCTTGGCGGGGTCGGTGGGGGCGGGAAGGGCGGTGAGGACGGGCAGGCGCAGGGCCACCGCGGCCGGGTCGACCTCCCGGCGGGAGGCGAGCAGCCGGACGGCGGTGACCGGGTCGTCGCCGGTGTGCGGGTTGCGGGCGTGGGCCGGGAAGTGGTGTCCAGCGATCTCCAGCCGGAGCCGGACGCCCGCGGCCAGTCGGCGGGAGAGCCGCCCGAGTTCCACGGTGAACCCGGCCCGCTCCCCCACCGGCCGGTCCCGGCGGACGACCCCGACGGCGAGCCGCTCGGCCCTGCCCTCGGGGGTGAGGGCGACGAGCCGGGCGGCCCAGTCGGCGGACGGGGTGTCGGCGGCGGCCCGCAGGCGCACCCGTACCGGTCCGACCACGTCCAGCGGGCGCGGCAGCGGCGGGGTGACCAGCAGGCAGCGGTCGGGGGGTCCGTCGGCGGGGACGGTCAGGTCCCCGGACCGCACCGGCCGGGCGGGATCGGCGGTGAAGCGGGCGCCGCGCAGCAGTTGCAGGTCCTGGGTACGCGGTACGCCCTCCGTGTCCGCCGGCAGCCACCGGGGACTGCCGCCGAGCGCGACCGCGCCGTGGCGGCCGGGGGCGAGGTCGCCGTCGAGGGCGCGGCGGGCCCAGCGCGCGTACAGGTCGCCGAGGTTCACCCGGTGTGCCGGGTCGGCGTCGGCGCCCGGCGCGGAGCCGAGGGCGTGGCCCCAGGGGCCGAGCAGCAGCCGTGCCGAGGGGCCGCCCCAGCGCCGCCACAGGGCGACGGTGTCCTCGGTGAAGTGGTCGTGGTGCCCGCCCACCGCCAGCAGCGGCACCCCGGCACGCTCGGCGTCCGCCAGGAGGCGTCCGCGTCCGCGCCGCCACAGGCCCGGCCAGGACGGCAGGTCCCGTCCGAGCCGCTCGGGCAGGCCGGTCAGCGGCAGGTGGGTGAGGAGTGCGGGGTCCGCGGCGAGGGCCCGCTCCAGGGCGGCCTCGTCGGAGTCCGGCCGGTCCCCGTGGGCGGCCCACCAGGCGGCGCGCGCCAGCAGCCGTTCGGGGCCGGAGGGTTCCCGGGCCGTCTCGGCGGCGCCCAGCGCGGGCACCGCGGCGACCACGGCGTCCGCCCGGGCCTCCGGGTCCGCGCCCGTGCCGAGGACGAGGGCGCAGTGGGCGGCGTAGGAGCCGCCGGCGGCCACCACCCGCCCGTCGGACCACGGCTGCCGTCTGATCCAGCGGACGGTCGCCACCCCGTCGGCGGCCTCGTCGCGGTACGGGTGCCACTCCCCCGGCGAGGCGTGCCGGCCCCGTACGTCCTGTGCCAGCGCGGCGAACCCGCGGCGCGCCCAGCCCCGCAGCTCGGCCCGGTGCCGGCGCCGGTCGTACGGGGTGCGGACCAGGACCGCCGGGAAGGGGCCGTCGCCGTCGGGCAGGTGCACGTCGGTGGCGAGCCCCGCGACGGCCGCGGTGGTGGGTGTCATCCGGCCGTCCCCGGTGTCGGGGCGACGGCGGGGACGGGCAGCACGGGGTGTTCGGTGACGGTCAGGGTGCGCAGGTCCACGCGCCGCAGCCGCCGCCGGGCGGGCAGGGCGCCGGGGTCGGTGGCGGTGGCCCAGCGGGTGAGGTCGTCGGCGAGCAGCGCGGCGAGGAGCCCGGCCGCGGGGACACCGAGCGGCACGGGCAGGCCGCGGGTGCGCGGGCCGCTCCAGTAGGCGGCCAGTTCCCGGTGCGCGGGGGTGGCGGCGAGCCGGCGGGCCCGCACCTGGGCCGAGGTGACGTCCCCGGGGCCGGCGGCGAGCGGTTCGACGTACGCCTGCCAGCCCTCGCGGTGGCAGCGCAGCCAGGCCACGCCCCGCTCGGGCAGCCGGTCGGCGGCCGCCCACAGCCCGTCGGGCACGGGTCCGTCGAGGCACCAGACGACGGCGGCGGGGTCCCCGTCGAGCAGCTCGTCCAGGGTGACCGGCGAGCGGCCGGGTTCCGCCGCGCGCGGGGCGGCGCCCAGGGCGCGCAGGTGGGCGGCGAGCGGTCCGGTCAGCGCCGGGGCGCCCAGCAGCCGGACGTCCCGGCGGGCCGCCGGCCATCCGGGGCTCCGCGCCTCCCCGGCCAGGTACCCGGCCTCGTCGAACGCCCGCACCAGCCGGTCGAGTTTCCCGTCCGGCGGGTCCTGGGCGGCGCCGGAGAGCCGGGCGAGCAGGGCGTCCTCGTCGGCGTCCGCCGTCCGGACGCCGAGGAACTCCCCGTCGGCCGTGCGGACGGCGAGCCCCCTTCCGGGCACGGCGACGACCTCGACACCGGGGGCGAGCTGACTGCGGGACACGTCGGTGGTCCTCCTGGGAGAAGGGGGGTCTGGCTGCGGAATGGGCGTGGGCCCGCCCGCAAGGCGACGGGCGGGCCCACGGTCAGGAATCAGCTCGCACTCACTCCTCGGTGTCGTCGAAGGGGTTCTCGACGAGGGCGTTGGAGTGGGAGGCGGAGTCGTGGGCGAGCTGACCGGGGTCGGCGATCGGCGTGAAGACCTGCTCGTTGTCCATGAACTCTCCTTGTGAGGAAGGCGGTTGCGGCACCCGGTCGAGCGCCGCGAACAACACTCTAGTGAATATGATTTTCATATTCTAGTGTTCTGGGGCACCGGATGATCGGGCAGCGGGTGATCCGGGTAACACACCGGCCAGCCCCCCTCGGGGTCCCGGCCCACCCGGCCGGCCACCCGCAGCACATCGGCCAGCAGCTCCGGTGTGACGACCTCCTCCGGTGTCCCGTCGGCCACCACCCGGCCCTCGCGCAGCGCGACGATCCGCTCGGCGAACCGGGCGGCGTGGCCCAGGTCGTGCAGCACCATCACCACCGTCAGGCCGCGTTCCGCGCGCAGCCGGACCACCGTCCGCAGCACATCGAGCTGATGGTGCAGATCGAGGTACGTGGTCGGCTCGTCCAGCAGCAGCACCCGGGTGTCCTGGGCGAGCGCCATCGCCAGCCGCACCCGCTGCCGTTCACCCCCGGAGAGGGCGTCGACCTCCCGGTCGGCCCACTGCTCCACCCCGACGTCGCGCAGCGCCCGGAGGACGACGGGATCGTCGCCCTCGCGCAGCATGCCGAGCGGGCCCCGGGCCGCGTACCGCCCCTGGCGCACCAGGTGACGTACCGTCATGCCCGGCACGGCGGGGGCGGTCTGGTGCAGCAGGGCCACCCGGCGGGCCGTGGCGCGCCGGGAGAGCCGGGCGAGGTCCTCCCCGCCGAGCAGGACGCGTCCCCGGTGCGGCCGCAGCAGTCCGGCGGCGAGCCGCAGCAGGGTCGACTTGCCGCAGCCGTTCAGGCCGGTGAGCGCGGTCAGTTCGCCCGGCCGGACCGTCAGGTCGACGCCCTGGAGCACGGGCCGGGCGGGGTAGCCGAAGTGGATGCCCTCCAGGCGGATCCCCACGGGTTCGGTCATGGTCTGTCCTCCGTCGACATCAGAACGTCCGGTCCGGGGTGCGGCGTACGACGATCAGCAGCAGCACGGCCCCGAGGCAGGCGGTGAGCGCCCCGACCGGCAGGACGAGCCGCCCGGAGTCCAGGGCGGGCACCGGCAGGCGTGAGAAGAGCTGCGCCGCCGCGTCCGCCCCGCCCACCACGACCGCGCCCACCAGGGCCGCGCCGGGCAGGGTCACCCGCAGGTCGGCGCCGAGGACGGCCACCGCGAGGTGCGGGGCGAGCAGCCCGACGAAGCCCAGGGCGCCGACGGCGGCCACCGCGCCCGCCGTCAGCGCCACCGCGCACAGCAGGGCGAGGGTGCGGGCCCGCCGGACGGACAGCCCGGCGGCCAGGGCGGTGTCGTCGCCGCAGCGCAGCAGGGTCAGCGGGCCGGCCAGCAGCCAGGCGGCGGTGCCCCAGGCCAGCGCCCACGGCCACAGCAGGTGCCAGTGCTGCCACACCCGGCCCTCGGTGGTGCCGATCAGCCACTGGACGACGCTGCCGAGTTCGCCGGGCGCCACCAGCAGCACCATGGCGGTGAGCCCGCCGAGCACCGCCGACACCAGCACCCCGTGCACGGCGGTGCTCGCCGGGTCGCCGCCGCCGCGCCCGGCCAGCAGCCAGAGCAGCGCCGCCCCGGTGCAGCCGCCCGCGCAGGCGGCGACGACCACGGCCAGGGGCGAGTCCCACCCGGCCAGCCCGAGCCCCGTCGCGGTGACCGCTCCGAGCACCGCGCCCGGTGTCACGCCCGTCACCTCGGGCCCGGCGAGGGGGTTGCGCAGGGCCGACTGCAGGACCAGCCCGGCCACCGCGAGACACGCGCCCGCGCCCAGCGACACCAGCAGCCGGGGCACCCGGAGCTGGAGCAGGATGTGCCGCTCCGTCGCGTCACCGCCCCCGGCCAGTACGTCCCAGACGGCGCCCGGAGCCATACCGCGCCCGGCCACCAGCTCGGCTCCGGCGCAGAGCACGGCCAGCACCGCGAGCAGCGCGAGACGGCGGCTCATCGCGCCCCCTCCGTGCTCCGGGGGCCGGGCGCCGGTGTCCCGCCGGGGCGGACGGCGGACACGGACGGCGCACCCGCGGGTCCACCAGCCGCACGCCCACCGACCGCACGTCTTCCGACCGCCGGCCCACCTCCCGCACGCCCGCCGCCCGATCCGCGTCGTCCCGACCGCAGCAGGGCCACCCCCGCCGGTACGCCGAGCAGGGCGGTCCAGGCGCCGGCCGGGGTCTCCACGGGGGCCAGGGCCAGCCGGGCCGGTACGTCGGCGACGGCCACCACGGCGGCGCCCCAGGCCGCGGACCAGGGCAGCCAGCGCACGGCACCCGCCGCCGGGGCGAACCGTCGCGCCAGGTGCGGCGCGAGGAACCCGACCCAGGCCACCGGCCCGCACACCGCCGTCACCGGCGCGATCAGCACGACGGCGATGGCCAGGGCCGCCAGCCGGGCCCGCCGGGCGCGCACGCCCAGCGCCCGCGCGTCCTCGTCGCCCAGCCTGAGCACCGAGAGCACCGGCGCGCACAGCACCAGCGCGGGGACCGACAGCAGCAGCCACGGCCACAGTCCGGTGACGTCGTCCCAGGTGCGGGCGGAGAGGGAGCCGAGCAAGTAGCGGTAGATGAGCTGGAGGTCGAGCTGGTCGGCCATGACCATCAGCACCAGCAGCGCGGCCTGGAGCGCGGCGGCGACCGCGGCGCCGGTCAGCAGGACGGCGGACGGGCCCCGGCCCAGCCCGGCGGCGAGCAGGGTGAGCCCGCCGCCGAGCGCGGCCCCGCCGATGGCCAGCAGGGGCTGGACGACGGCGGGCAGCGACAGGGACAGCACGAGCGGCGCGGCCACCCCGAGCGCCGCCCCCGACGACACGCCCAGCATCTCCGGTACGGCCAGGGGGTTGCGCAGCGCCTCCTGGAGGACGAGCCCCGCCGCGCCCAGGCAGGTGCCGGCGATCAGGGCGAGCACCAGCCGGGGGACGCGCAGTTCGCCGACGACGAGGCCGGCGAGGGTGGTGTCCCCGTCCAGCAGCGCGCCGGGCAGCAGATGCGGCGGGACCCGGGGGGTGCCGAGGCTCAGGGCGCAGATGGACGACGCGGCCAACAGCACGACGAGCAGGAGGAGTTGAGCGGAGACGACGCGTCGGCGCGCGGACGGTGGCGTGCTCGCGTCCGGCTCGGGTGTCCTCATCGCAGCGCGGCCGTGGCCTCGTCGAGGACGATGCCCAGGGAGCGGGTGCCGCGGCCCTTGGCCCACACCTCGGAGTCGACCTCGTGGACCCGGCCCTCGCGCACCGCGGGGATCCTGCCCCACAGGGGGTTGTCGGCCAGCTTCTCCGAGAGGGTGCCGTCGGTGTCGCCGAAGCTCATCGTCTCGACGAACAGCACGTCGACGTCGGCGGCGAGGATCTCCTCCAGGCTGTAACTGCCCTCCACGCCACGGGACTTCCAGGGGTAGTCGGCGAGCTTGGGGAACAGGCTGGCGGTCACGTCCGTGTCGGGGGTGGCGACGCCGAAGTTCTCGTCGCTGCCGTAGATGACCAGGGCGGTCTTCTCGCTCGGGGACTTCTCGGCCGCGGCGAGCTTGGCGCGGAAGGCCCGCTCCGCCTTCTCGCCCTCGGCGGTGCGGCCGGTGAGCGCGGCGACATCGCGCAGGTAACCCACGCTGTCCTGCCAGGACTCGGGCTGCATCGCCCAGAACGTGGTGGCGTCCTTGAGCGCCGGGGCCAGCTTGCCGTGCGTGTCGCCCAGGCCGATCACGAGGTCGGGCTTGTGGGAGAGGATCGCCTCCACCTCGGGGGCGATGAACCCGCCGGGTATGACGTCGACGCCCTTCGCCTTCCGCTCGCCGAGGAAGCCGGGGTGGGCGAGCAGCGCGCTGTTGGTGGCGACGGGGACGATGCCCAGTTCGGTGAGGATGTCGTCGCAGAGCGCGAAGAGGCAGACGATCCGCTCGGGCCGCTCCTCCAGGGAGACGTCGACGCCCGCGGTGTCGGTCAGCCGGGTGGTCGCCTCGATGGGTTCGACCGTGACCTCGGTCCTCGGGGCGGGGGTGCCGTCCGCGCCCGCGGGTCCGGCGGAGGTGCCGCAGTTGGCCAGGAGCGGGATCAGTGCCACCGCGGCGATCCAGCCTCGGACACATCGGGACGGTGAGCGCAGCATCGAAGCCCTCGCTTCTTCTCGGGGAGCCGGAACGCCACGAAGATACATGATAATCGTTTTCACAAAGCCGCCGTGTGTCCGCCGCTTCGTGCCCGCCGCTGTCCGCCGCTATGTGCCCCTGGAGGCCCCATGACCACCGCCGTCCCGCCCGCCGTGCTGTTCGTCGCCGATCACCGGGCGGGGTCCGTCCATGTGCTGACCGTGCCGGACGGGGAGCGGATCGGGCGTCTGACCGGGCGTCACCTCTCCGAGCACGCCGGGTTCCTGGCGCTGCCGGGCGGGCGGGTGGCCTGTGTCGACGACCGCAGGGGCGAGCTGCTGGTGCTCGATCCCCACGGCGAGCGGCTGGTGGAATCCGCCGTCCCGGTGGCCGTGCCCGCCGAGCACCTGGCCGGCGACCCGGCCGGCCGCCGGCTGGCCGTCACCACCGGTCTGGGCGCGAACGGCACGCCCTGGTCGGACCTGGTGACGGTGGTCGACCGGGCGACCGGAGAGGTGGCGAGGGTCCGTACCCGCACGGGCGAGCCGGGCGTCACGGTGCTGGGTGGCGGCGATCCGCTGGTCGTGCTGCGGCACCGGGAGCCCGGCGCGCTGGCCGCGCACAGCTTCGCCGATCTGCTGGCGGCCCCGCCCGGCTGCCCCGTGGCCGAGCCGCACCACCGGCTGCCGCTGCCGGACGACGGGCACGGGGACGCCCAGGACCCGGAGGCCGGGCGGGTGTTCGCGGCGACGGGCGAGGGGGTGCACCGGGCCCGCCGGGAAGGTGACACGCTCGTTGCGGAGGCGGTGCTCCCGTGGGGGTCGTCCGGGCGGGGCTGGTACCTGCGCCTCGACCCCCGGCGACGGGCCCTGTGGTCCACGCTGCGCGGCGGCCCCGGGGACCCGCTGCGGTGGCCGGAGTGGACCAACGAGGCGTGGTGCCACGACCTCGGCACGGGCCGCACGGTACGCACCGAACTCGGCCCCGGCCTGGTGTTCCGCCTGGCCCTGGCCCGGCACCACACCGCCTTCACCCGTATCCATCCCGACGGCGACGAACTGATCCTCCTGGACGCCGCTCACACCGCCCGCCGCGTCCCCCTGCCCGCGATGGCCGGTGCCCCCCGGCGCGGCGGCACCCCCTGGGAGGGCGTCCAGCGCCGGGCGGTGGCCGCTTCGCCGGGGTCCGACTGGGTCGCCGTCACCCGGGGCGGCCACGGCGAGGTCCACCTGGTCGACGCGGCGACGGGCCGGGAGGCGTCCCGCCTGCATCTGGGGACGCCGCTCGATCACGGCGGTCACGCGGTCCTGCGCGCCCCGGGCGACGGCGGCGAGGGCGATCCCGTGGGCCGGTGAGACGGCCCGCCTAGGCGGCGCCGGACGGGCGCAACGCACGCAGCGGCTCGGCGAGTTCGCGCTGGTAGAAGTCGATGAAACCGTCGGGGTCGGGGCCCGCGTTCTGCAGCACCAGCCGGTCGAAGCCCGCGTCGACGTACCGCTGGGCGGCCGCCAGGTAGCGGTCCGGGTCGGGGCCGCAGGCGAACTTGCCCAGGATGTCCTCGACGCGGACCGTGGTGGTGGCGGCCTCGAAGTTGGCGGGGTTGGGCAGTTCGCTCATCACCTTCCACCCCGTCAGCGCCCACCGGGAGGTGCGCAGGGCCTCCTCGGCGGCGGACCGTTCGTCCGGGGCCCAGGCCATCGGCACCTCCGCGTAGCCGGGTCCGGAGCCGCCGGCGGTCCGGTAGTGCCGGACGATCGACGCCTTGTCCTCGGTGGCGAACAGGCCGTCCCCGAGTTCGGCGGCGATGCCCGCCGACTTCGGGCCGCTGGCCGCCACGGCGATCAGGGGGAGTTGCTCGGGCAGGTCGAAGACCCGGGCGTCCGCCAGGCGCAGGTGCTTGCCCTCGTAGGAGTGGTAGCCGCCGCGCCACAGCAGGCGGATGATCTCCAGGGCCTCGCGCAGCAGCTCGTGCCGGCCGCGGACGGTCTCGGGGAAGCCGGGGCCGACGACGTGCTCGTTGAGGCGTTCGCCGGAGCCGACGCCGAGGACGAACCGGCCGCCGGAGACCAGTGCGAGGGTCGCCGCGGCCTGCGCGACGACCGCGGGGTGGTAGCGGACGGTGGGACAGGTCACGCCGGTCACCAGGCCGATGCGTTCGGTCCTGGCCGCGATGGCGCCCAGCACGGTCCAGGTGAAGGAGGAGTGTCCCTGCACGTCCAGCCAGGGGTGGAAGTGGTCGCTCATCTCGACGAAGTCGAAGCCGGCCGCCTCGGCGCGCACCGCCTGGCGGATGAGTTCCTCCGGTCCGAACGCCTCGGAGGCCAGTTTGTACCCGATGTCCATGGTCCGACCCTGGCACCCGGCGGGGCCGGACCCGGGCCGACGGCACCGTGCCGCCCTCCCGCCGCCATCCGAACGGCGGGCGCGGTCACCGCCAGCGGGGGTTGCGGCTCGGCGGGAACGGGCCGAACAGTCCGTCGTACTCCCCGGTGTCGTCGAGGAAGAGGTCGGCGGAACCGGTGTCGCGCACGGTCGCGTGCAGGCGCTCCACCAGGACCGGTACGGGCTCGACGGCCAGCCCGAGCGCCTCGGCGGCCCGCCGCTGCGCGGACGGCAGCTCCGGGTCGCCGGCGAGCAGGTCGCGCTGGAGGAAGGAGGCGGCGGTCCGCATGGCGTCCAGGTCGCCGTCGTCCGAGAATTTCAGGCAGTCCCGCCAGTACGGCAGGCCGATCAGAAGGACGAGCGCTTCGCGGAGATCCGGGGCGATAATGCCCGCCTCGCCTTCACTTCCGGCATACCACACCGGCCGGTCGGCTCCGTCGCCGCTCTCATAGAATGCGCCGCCCGCGAAATCCCCGGCAATCATTTCCAGCGGCGCGCCGGACGCGAGCCGCGGGGCGTCCGTGTATGCGGTGCGCCGGATGTCGAATTCGAAGTGGTGGGCGAGGAGTTCGGTGAGATTCTCGTCCTCGCGTATACGTCGCAGCAATTCAGCGGACCGGGACATGCGGCCACGATAGCAGAGCGCCCGTGGCACGGAATATTCCGTGCCACGGGCGTCCGCCGGGGCTAGATCATGCCTATTCTGCGGTAATAGGCGAGCAGCCGCCGGATTCCGGTGTTGAAGTAACCGGGATCGCCGTACTGGATCTGCCCGATCCGGCGCATGTCCCAGATGTCGCGCGCCAGCACCGTACGGAACGGAAGACCCGCCTCCAGCCGCTTGGTGCGCCGGCCCCGGCTCTTGTACGTCCTCGTCAGCGCGTGGTCGGACGCCTTCATCACGATGGCGCCGCCCTCGTTGCGGGCGAGGAAGCCGAGACCGTCCTGCGGCATGTGGTGGGCCTCCAGGCCGTCACCGGGCTGACCGGGGTTGAGGTCCCCGAACCGGCCCGCGTCGTTCTCCGCGACGGTCTTGCACTTGGCGTTGTGCACCAGGACCGGGACCGGCCCCGCCAGCACGTAGTACGTGTGGACGTCGGTGACCGTGAGGTTGTGGACCGTCGCCACGGGCGCCGTCCACGCCTCGACCGTGGCGATCTGGATCCAGGTGCCGGAGGACGTCCGGACCCACTGGCCGGGCTCGAGGTCACCCGCGTCGACCCACTCCCGCAGGGTCGGCACCCAGAACGGGTGGCCGGCCGTGGCGGTGACCGTGGTGGTCGAGGTCTTGGCGGCGGAGGAGCCGTCATGGACCTTGAGGGTGATGCGGACCAGGTCCTTGCGGCCCTTGCCGGTGATGGTCGCCGCGGCCGTCTGGACGGTGGTCTTCCCCGTCCTCGGGTCGGTGGCCACCACCTTGTCGCCGGCCCTGACCTTCTCGATCGGCTTGGTGGAGCCGTCGGCCATCAGCACCAGCGTTCCGGGCCGGAAGCTGTTGAACTCGCAGCTCTCGCCCTGGATCTGGGTCTGCACCTCCTCCTTGGCGCTCTCCTTGGCCTCCTCCCGGACCTCCTTGGCGACCTTCTTCACCGCCCGCTGCACCTGCCGCGGCTTGGGCCGCGGCCTCGGCTGGGAGCGGGGCTTGGCCCGCGGCTTGGGCCGGGCCGCCGCCTTCCGGGCCGCCGCCCGGCGGGCCGCCGCCTTCTTCGCCGCGGCCCGCGCCGCGCGGGCCCGCGCCCGACCGTCAACCAGCTCGCCGCCGCCCGGTACCTGGCCGACCGGGACCTGGACGCCC
>NZ_BNBI01000003.1 GCF_014655295.1 Streptomyces fumanus | reverse complement strand
GTGTTGTTGGGGCCCTTGCGGTGGGTGGTGCCGATGGGGTGGATGGGCGGGAGGTAGACGACGTCGAAGCCCATGGCGGCGATGGCGGGCAGCCGCCGGGCGGCGGTGCGGAAGGTGCCGTGGGGGTTGTCGGGAGTGCCCTCGGAGCGGGGGAAGAACTCGTACCAGGCGCCGTACAGGGCGCGTTCGCGTTCCACCAGCAGCGGCAGCGGCTCGGAGGCCGTGACCAGCTCCCGCAGCGGATACCGCGCCAGCACCGCGTCCACCTCCGGGGTCAGCGCCGCCGCCAGCCGGGTCCGCACCGGCAGCTCGTCGTCGCGCAGGGCCGCCGCCGCGGCCCGCACCACCGCCCGCCCGGCCTTGCGCGGCACGCCCGCCGCGGCCCGCGCGAACAGCTCGGCGCCCTCCTCCAGGACCAGGCCCACGTCGATCCCCGCCGGGACCTTGATCCGGGCGTGGTGGCGCCAGGTGGCCAGCGGATCGCTCCACGCCTCCACCCGGTACGTCCACCGGCCCGGCCGGTCCGGGGTGACCTCGGCGCCCCAGCGGTCGGTGCCGGGGGCCAGTTCCCGCATCGGCGTCCACGGGCCGGGCCGGCCGTCGGGATCGCACAGGACGACATCGGCGGCCACCGCGTCATGCCCCTCCCGGAACACGGTGGCGGTGACCTGGAACGTCTCGCCCGCCACCGCCTTCGCCGGGCGCCTGCCGCCGTCCACCACCGGATGGACGTCCCGCACCGGAATGCGCCCGATCGTCGAAGTCGTCCTCATCGGCCTCTCACCTCCGCCGTTGCTCGGGGCCGGGCCCGGGGCCCGGCCAGGGGGTCAAGCCGCGCCGGAAGGGGTCTTCCGCCCCGACGGGGCAGGCCGGTCCTGGGCATGCCGGCCGGGGGACGGCCGGTCCTGGGACGGCCGGTCCTGGGACGGCCGGTCCTGGACATGCCGGTCCTGGGACGGCCGGTCCTGGACGGACCGTTCCTGCGTGAGCCGGTCCGGCGCCGGCGGGCCCCGCCGTGCCGCGCGGGCGGCGCGGGACCGGTCGTCCTGCTCGCGGGCGTGGGTCACCAGGGGCGGACGCAGATAGCGCTCGGCGGCGTCCGCGGCCTCCCGCGCGCACCGCTTGCCCATCAGCGCGCACAGGCTGTGCCCGGAGTCCTCGAAGGCGGCCCGCACCGAGCGGTCGGCGGGCGAGGCGAGCATCATCCGTTCCCGGGCCCGGTACCGCCGCAACTCCCGGGCGACCTCGGCTTTCGCAGGCAGCAGCATGGGGGCCCTCTGTCCTTCCGGGACTCGACGGAACGGGTGAGTACTTCACACATGGTGCACGGGTGACAACCCAGCGTCTTGTTGGATCTTCAACCATTCGGGGCGGGGGTCCCGGGGCCGGGCCGGCCGTCCGCTCGTGTTGCACGAATGGACTACTGCTCCCACGCTGGAGTGACTCAGAAGCGATGCCCGCTCACGCTTCGTGTTCGGGGGCCCGGTCCGCCAGGACCGGGAAGGAGCGAGAGCTTCGCGGTGAGGAGTCAACGACGATGAAGACCGCAGTCCCCCGCTACTACCACCTCGACGTGGAAGTCAGTCCGGAACGGGTCCGACAGGTCAGGCGCATCCTGGCCGCTCACCTGAGGTTCTGGGACCTGGAGAACCTCGTGCAGCCCGTCTGCGGCGGCGCCGAGATGCTGCTCCGGGCCATCGACGAGCACGCCGGCGACAAGCACACGTCGATCGAGCTGTGGTGGAACGGCCAGCACCTGATCACGGCCGTCGGGGGCAACGACCACGGACTCCGTCCCGATCAGGACCTGCGCGACTGCCTGGAGCACCTGGCCGCGACCAGCGACGGCTGGGGGTGCTGCGCCACCGACACCGGCACCAGGGTCATCTGGTTCTCGCAGCGCGCCCGGGCCGGCGAACGCGTCCCGCTGGTGCCCACGGCACCCACACCGATCACCCAGGAGGGGCTGGAATTGCCGCGTGAGATCATGCCGGTCGCCCAACTGGCCGACCGGACCGCGCTCGTCGACGGCCTCCTGGAGGAGGCCCGGTGACCGCCGCGAGGCCGAACTGGCAGGGCGTGCCCGTCTGGAGCGGGCACCCCTACCCCCTGGGCGCCGTCTACGACGGCCAGGGCACCAACTTCGCCCTGTTCAGCGAGGTTGCCGAACGCGTCGACCTGGTCCTCGTCGACGAGGACGGCACCCACAGCACCGTCCCGCTGCCCGAGGTCGACGGCTTCGTGTGGCACTGCTACCTCCCCGGGGTCGGCCCCGGCCGGCGCTACGGCTACCGCGTGCACGGCCCCTGGGCCCCGGCCGTCGGCCACCGCTGCAACCCGGCCAAGCTGCTGCTGGACCCGTACGCCCGCGCGGTGGACGGGACGATGGACGACCACCCCTCGCTGCTGGAGCGGACACCGGGCCGGCCCGACCCCGCCGACAGCGCCGGGCACACCCTGCTGGGCGTGGTCACCGACCCGTTCTTCGACTGGGGCGACGACCGCCCGCCCCGGCGGGCCTACGCCGACACCGTCATCTACGAGGCCCACGTCAAGGGCCTCACCCGCACCCACCCCGACGTACCCCCCGAACTGCGGGGCACCTACGCCGGGCTGGCCCACCCCGCGATCGTCGAGCACCTCACCTCGCTGGGGGTGACCGCGGTGGAGCTGATGCCGGTGCACCAGTTCGTGCACGACGGCGTCCTCCAGGCCCGCGGCCTGTCCAACTACTGGGGCTACAACACCATCGGCTTCTTCGCGCCGCACAACGGCTACGCCGCCCACGGCACCCGGGGCCAGCAGGTCACCGAGTTCAAGGCGATGGTCAAGGCGCTGCACGAGGCCGGCCTGGAAGTCATCCTCGACGTGGTCTACAACCACACCGCCGAGGGCAACGAGCAGGGCCCCACCCTCTCCTTCCGGGGCATCGACAACGCCTCGTACTACCGCCTGGTCGACGGTGACTGGCAGCACTACTACGACACCACCGGCACCGGCAACAGCCTGCTGATGCGGCACCCCTACGTACTCCAGTTGATCATGGACTCGCTGCGGTACTGGGTGACCGAGATGCACGTGGACGGGTTCCGCTTCGACCTCGCGGCCACCCTGGCCCGGCAGTTCCACGAGGTGGACCGGCTCTCGGCGTTCTTCGACCTGATCCAGCAGGACCCGGTGATCAGCCGCGTCAAGCTGATCGCCGAGCCCTGGGACGTCGGCGAGGGCGGCTACCAGGTGGGCAACTTCCCCCCGCTGTGGTCGGAGTGGAACGGCAGGTACCGCGACGCCGTACGGGACTTCTGGCGCGGCGAGGACCACACGCTGGGCGAGTTCGCGTCCCGGCTGACCGGCTCCTCCGACCTGTACCAGCACAGCCGGCGCCGCCCCCGCGCGAGCGTCAACTTCGTCACCGCGCACGACGGTTTCACCCTGCGCGACCTGGTCTCGTACAACGACAAGCACAACGAGGCCAACGGCGAGGACAACGCCGACGGCGAGAGCCACAACCGGTCCTGGAACTGCGGCGCCGAGGGCGACACCGACGACCCGGCGGTGCTGGAGCTGCGCGCCCGCCAGCAGCGCAACCTGCTGGCCACCCTGATGCTGTCGCAGGGCATTCCGATGCTCTGCCACGGCGACGAGCTGGGCCGCACCCAGCGCGGCAACAACAACGCCTACTGCCAGGACAACGAGATCTCCTGGATCGACTGGCGGCTCACCGGGGAACAGCGCGGCCTGCTGGAGTTCACCCGGCACGTCATCGGCCTGCGCGCCGCCCACCCGGTGCTGCGGCGCCGGCGCTACTTCCGCGGCGAGACCGTCACCCACGCCGGCCAGCCGCTGCCCGACCTGGTGTGGCTCCAGCCGGACGCCCGGGAGATGACCGACGACGACTGGCAGCGCTCCGACGCGCACGCCGTCGCGGTCTTCCTCAACGGTGACGCCATCGCCGAACCCGATCCGTGCGGCCGGCCCGTGGTGGACGACTCCTTCCTGCTGCTGTTCAACAGCCACTGGGAGCCGACCCGCTTCCGGCTGCCCGACGACACCTACGGCGAGCGCTGGACCACCCTGGTCGACACCGCCGACCCCGAGGGCGTCCCCGACGAGACCGAGCACAAGGCCGGCACGGTGGTCACCGTGGAGCCGCGCAGCCTGGTGCTGCTGTCCCGGCCCTCCCGCTGCGGCCGGTCCGGCCGGTGACCGGGATGGGGTCAGCGTCCGCGGCGCGCGGTGACCGTGAACGGCGCGCCGTCGGGATCGCGCAGCACCGCCTCGCCGGCGGCCTCGGACAGGACGCTGCCGCCGTGCAGTTCCGCGGCCCGTGCGCAGGCGGCGACGTCCGCGGCGAAGAAGTGCACCTGCCAGTGCGGCCGGATGGTCGGATCGGGCGCCGCCTCCAGCGCGCCGGACTCGATCCGCGCCACCACGTCCCCGTTGCTGCGCAGCACCACCTCGCCGCCCTCGTAGCCGACCTCGCAGGCGCCGGGGCGGCCGGAGGCCCAGTCCAGCACCTCGCCGTAGAAGATGGCGGCGTCGAAGGCGTCCCGGGTGTGCAGCTTGATGAAGGCCGGCTGGGCGCGCCGCCAGGTCTCCCAGTCGGTGAACAGCTCGCCCTCCCAGACGCCGAAGGTGGCGCCGTCCCGGTCGGCCAGCAGCGCCGCCCGGCCCGGCGGCAGCGAGATCGGCCCGACCGCCGAGGTGCCGCCGCGCTCCTGCACCCGCCCGGCCGCCTGGTCCGCGCTGGTCACGGCGAAGTACGGGGTCCAGGCCACCGCCATCTGCCACATGGTGGCGACCGCCGCGATCCCGGCGACCGGCGCCCCGTCGGCCAGCGCGATCCGGAAGCTGTCGCCGAGCCGGGCGGGCCGCCACTGCCAGCCCAGCACCGCGGAGTAGAACTCCTCGGTGGCCTTCAGATCCCGGCTGGTCAGACTCACCCAGCAGGGCGCCCCGAACACGGACCGGGTGGTCAGGCGGTCCGTGGCACCGGCGGGAGAGGTCGTGTCGTGATTCATGGCAGTCGCGTCCTGGTCTCGTCCACCGGCAGTCACCGGCTCGCGTACCAGTGTCCAGCCGGACCGGCTGGGGGCGCCTGCCGAGTACCCCGACGGAACCAGCGAAACGGCGGCGTATCGCCCCGTACGGCTCAGTGGCAGGGAGGGTGACCAGTGACGACGACGGACGCGGCGAAGCGGCACCGAGCGGCACGGACGGCGGGACGCCGTACCCCGCAGACGGGCGTGTCCCGGGACGGGGCGCCGGACCCGGCGGACGAACTGCGCGAGCAGGTCCGCCAGCTCCAGCAGGCGGTGGTCTCGCACGCCGTGGTCGACCAGGCGATCGGCATGGTCGTCGCGCTCGGCCGGGTGACGCCGGACCAGGGCTGGGCGGTGCTGAAGGAGGTCTCCCAGCACACCAACGTCAAACTGCGCAGTGTCGCGGAGCTGATCCTGGCCTGGGCACGCACCGGCGCCCTGCCGGCCGAGATCCGGGCCGCCCTGGAGGAGGCCCTGGACCGGCACGGCCCCACCCAGATACCGGGCGCGCCGCCGCCGTGGTGACCGGGCCCGGCCGCGCGGCGCCGGGGCGCGGCCGGCCGGGCCCGGTCAGCGGGGCTCGGTGAGGATCTCCTCGCGGAGCTGCGCGAAGCAGCCGCTGAGCAGCCGGGAGACGTGCATCTGGGAGATGCCGAGCTGCCGCGCTATGTGGCTCTGCGTCATCCCCCGGAAGAAGCGCAGGTAGAGGATGGTCCGCTCGCGCTCGGGCAGCGCCTGCAGACAGGGCCGTACGGCGACCCGGTCCACCACGGTGTCGAAGGCCGGGTCGACCGCGCCGAGCGCGTCCCCGAGGGCGTAGCCGTCGGTGCCGGGCATCTCCGCCTCCAGCGACAGCGCGGTGAAGCACTCCAGGGCCTCCAGGCCGGTGCTCACCTCCGCCGCGGTGAGCTGCGCGTGCTCGGCGATCTCCGCGACCGTGGGGGCGCGTCCCGGGGTGGTCTGGGCCAGCTCCTTCGCCGCGCGCCGCACCCGGTTGCGCAGGTCCTGGACCCGCCGGGGGACGTGCAGCGTCCACATGTGATCGCGGAAGTGCCGTTTGATCTCGCCGGTCACGGTCGGCACGGCGTACGCCTCGAAGGCGTGGCCGCGGGCCGGATCGTAGTGGTCGACGGCCTTGACCAGGCCGAGGGCCGCCACCTGGTACAGGTCCTCCAGGCTCTCCCCGCGGCCCCGGAAGCGGACGGCGATCCGTTCGGCCATGGGCAGCCAGACCCGGATCAGCTCGTCCCGCAGCGCCTTGCGCTCCGGGCCCTGGGGCAGTCCGGCGAGGCGCTCGAAGTCCGCGCTCGTGTCCGGCGCGTCGTCATGCGGGTGAGGCTTGGTTCTGCCGGCGATACGCGTCATGCGCACCTCCTTCAGCAGGGGTCCGAAGCGCTTCCATGCGCATTCCCGGATACACATATTGCCAAACAATCACCCATATAGCAGGACATAAGGTCCGCGAAGCGGAGCAGGAGGCTCCGTACCCGCCCGGAACGTGATGTGCGGCACGCCCCGTCCGGGGCCCGCGGGCGGCCGCCGGGGGATCGTTCCTGCGCAGCGCTTGATCACCGAGCAAAACGGGCGAACTCCCTGGCCACGGCCCATTCCGCGCATTTGACAGTGCACTGAGCACACAGATAGGAAGCAGCTCCAAGAGGTCGAGAGGTGTACCGTGTACGAGCCGAACGTGGTCGGGGACTGGCAGGAGTACGACGATCACCCCGGACTGCGGGTCCGCGTCCACCGGGTCGAGCGGGCCGAGCCGCCGCGCGGGCGGGACGAGGCCGCGGAGGGGCTCACGTACTTCCGGGTCCGGGTGACCGCCGAGAACCGCGGCGAGCGGAAGTTCGGCATCCATCTGGAGGACGGTCAGATCGACGTGCGGATCGGCCCCGACGGCGAGGCCGCGTTCCTGGACTGGCGCAACTCCCGGTTCGTCGAGGGCTTCGACGTCTATCCGCTGCGCCGGGTCACCGCCGTGCTCTACGCGGCCGGCCCGGAGGCCGAACTGGACCGGGTCGACGTCCAGGTGCAGTTGCGGGTCGACGAGGAGTGGACCGGCCGGGCGCTGTGGACCGGCGGCGTCGGACCGGACGCACCGGCCGCCGGCGGCTGCCCGGCCGCCGGGCGCGAGGAGCTGGCGCACCAGATCGGCGCATTCCTGCGCGACCAGGCCGAGGAGGGCACCGCCTGACGACAGGCCCTAGTGCGGGATGCCGTCGATGATCTCGCGGGCGCCCTGGCGCAGCAGGGAGACGGCGACCGAGGTGCCCAGGGTGGCCGGGTCGAGCCGGCCGGCCCACTCGTGGGCGTTCAGCCGGGTCTTGCCGTCCGGGGTGAACACACAGGCGCGCAGGGAGAGTTCGCCGGTGCGGTCGACCCGGGCGTAACCGGCGATCGGGCTGTTGCAGTGGCCCTGGAGGACGTGCAGGAACATGCGTTCGGCGGTGGTCTCGCGGTGGGTGTCCGGGTGGCCCAGGCCGCTGACCGCGTCGATCAGCCGGTGGTCGTCCTCCCGGCACTGGAGCGCCAGGACGCCCGCGCCGATCGGCGGCATCATCGTCTCGGGCGGGAGGATCTCGCTGATCACATCGGTCCGGCCGATGCGCTCCAGCCCGGCGGCCGCCAGCAGCAGCGCGTCCGCCTCGCCGTCCGCCAGCTTGGCGAGCCGCCGGTTGGCGTTGCCGCGGAACGGTACGCACCTCAGATGCGGGTGGGAGGCGGCCAGTTGGGCGACCCGGCGCACCGAGGAGGTGCCGATCCGGGTCCCGGCCGGCAGTTCGTCCAGGGTGAGCCCGCCGGGGTGGACCAGGGCGTCGCGGATGTCGTCGCGGCGCAGGAACGCGGCGAAGACCGTGCCCGCCGGCAGCGGCCGGTCGGCGGGCACGTCCTTGACGCAGTGCACCGCGAGGTCCGCCTCGCCGGCCAGCAGCGCGGCGTCGACCTCCTTGGTGAAGGCGCCCTTGCCCTCGACCCGCGCCAGATCGCCCAGCCACTTGTCACCGGTGGTCCGCACCGGCACCACCTCGGTGCGCACCCCGGGGTGCAGGGCCGCCAGCTCGCCCTGGACGCGCGCCACTTGGGCGAGCGCCATGGGCGAGTCACGGGAGACGATCCGGATCAGTTCGGGAACGGTCATGCGGACACGATAGTGGCCCTCGGGTCAGGCACCCGCGTTGAAGGAGATGCCGGCGGGCTTCGCGGCCGTCAGATGGGAGGCGAAGCTGCCGTCCTTCAGACCGAAGTTCGCGCTGCCGAAGTCGTAGGAGCTGAGCTTCTCGCGCACCCCGGCCGGGTAGCCGTTCCAGCCGACCAGCGGCGGGTACTGCCAGGTGCCCTTGTGGTTCTCCGGCGGCTCGTCGCCGGAGGTGGCCAGGCGGAAGCAGTGGGTGCTGATGCCGTCCTTGTGGTAGACGATCTTGGCGTGCGTGCCGTCGAAGCGGACCGCCGAGCGGGCGTGCACGGTGAACGAGCCGTGGTTGGAGGTCGACACGTACTGCACCTGGCCGTCCCGCACCCACACCACGACGTGCTCCCAGTCGTGCCGGTGGCCGCCGAGGCTGCTGCCGGGCAGTGCCTGGTCCTTCTCGAAGTACAGGCCGTACAGGTAGGCGCACCAGCCGTTGTCGCACTTGGCGCGCGAGTAGCTGTTGGTGTTGTCCAGGTCGGCGGCGTCACGGCAGTTGCCGTTGAGCGCGCCGGTCGGGTTCAGGCCGGCGTTGACCGTGCCGTCCGCGCTGATGGCGGGCGTGGGGTAGCACCCGTCCGTGTCGTAGTCGAAGGCCGGCTGGTACGTCAGCTCGGCCGCCTCCGCGTTGGCGGGCAGCGCCGGGGGCGGGGCGGCGAAGGCGGTGGCGGGGAAGGCGACGACCAGGGCGACGGCTCCGGCGACCGTGGTCAGCCATCTCCCGCGGCGGGTCCGGGACATGCTCGGCGACACTGCGTCCTCCTCATGGGCGCAGCCCAACGGCTGTGGGGGGCGGGGGAGTTCAGAATCCCGTCCTTGCCCAGCCGTGCCAAGAGGGCGTGGGCGTCCCCGTGATGAAGATCAGCCCAACTGTTGTGCTCGCGTCACACCAGATCGTCGGGGACGTCCGCCGCCGACTCCTCCGGCGCCAGGTCCGGACGCAGCCGCAGCCAGGACGGCTGACGCAGCATCCCCTCCCGGGTACGGGTGCTGTAGCGGACCTCGCCCACCAGCCGGGGCACCACCCAGCGGGCCCCGGGCACGGCCGGCACGGGATCGAACGGGCACCGGTCGGTGCCGGCGGCGCGCAGCAGCCCGGCCAGCTCGGTGCGCTCGGCCTCGCTCCAGCCGGTGCCCACCCCGCCGACGTACCGCAGCTTCCCCCCGGCGCGCTGGCCGACGAGGACGGCGCCGGGCAGCCCGGTGAGCCGGCCCCGGCCCGGCAGCCAGCCGCCGATCACCACGTCCTCGCTGCGCATGTTCCGGATCTTGATCCAGGCCCGGGAGCGGACCCCCGGCTCGTACACCGAGTCCAGCCGCTTGCACACCAGCCCCTCCAGGCCGTGCTCGCGGGTGGCGCGCAGCGCCTGCTCGCCGTGGCCGACCAGGGCGGCCGGGGTCGACCAGGACGGCCCGTTCAGCCCGAGGCCCGCCAACTGCTCCCGCCGGTCGGTGTAGGGCCGGCGCAGCAGGGAGTGGCGGCCGAGGTGCAGCGCGTCGAACAGCACGAGGTGCACCGGGACGGTCGCCGCCCGGTGCGCGGCCCGGCCGGGGGAGTGGGCGAGGCCCATCCGGGACTGGAGCAACTGGAAGTCGGCCCGGCCCTCGGCGTCCAGCGCCAGCACCTCGCCGTCCAGCACGGCGGGGGTGGCGCCGACCGCCGCGCCGAGGGCGTGCAGCTCCGGATAGGCGCCGGTGATGTCCTGCCCGGACCGGGCGCGCAGCCGCACACTGCCGTCGCCGGGCAGGTACGCCACCACGCGCTGGCCGTCCTGCTTGGTCTCGTAGGCCCACCGGGCGTCCTGCGCGGGGGGCGGCAGCGACCCGGGCGTGGCCAGCATGGGAGGAATCAGCGGCAGCTCCACGCCTGAAGATCTCGCCCCACCACCCCACCCCCACGCCCCCCACCCCCCACTTTCCCCTGAACGCCACGACCGACGCCCACCCACTCGCCCCCAGGGACGCGGCCCAGCCCCACGACCGACGCCGCCCCACTCGCCCTCAGGAACGCGGCCCAGCCCCACGACCGACGCCCACCCACTCGCCCTCAGGGGCGCGGGGAACTGCGCGCCCAGCCCCCACCACCCCGCACCCGAACCACCTCCGAACCCACCCCCCACCACACCCCCCGACCGCCACCGGCACCCCTCCCGGTTGAGAGCCGGCCGCAAAGGGATGATCCTGGACGACATGGAGCAGGCCCCCGCTGCGGCGATCGTCGACGCCCACGGCACGGTGACCGGGTGGAGCGAGGGCGCCCGGCGGCTGACCGGCTACCCGGCCGAGGAGGCCGTGGGCCGACCCGCCCGGGAGCTGCTCGCCGGGGACCCCCCACCCGGCGCCACGCCCCCCGGCGCCACCGCACCCGGCGCCACGCCCCCCGGCGCCACCGCACCCGGCGCCACGCCCCCCGGCGCCACCGCGCCGCCGCGCACCGTCCTGATCCGGCACCGCGACGGCTCGACCGTGGCACTGACCCTGCGGAGCTGGCCGCTGCTCGCCGCGGACGGCACCCCCGGCGGTTACGCCATCACCGCCGAGCACCCCGGCGAGCACCCCTTCGTCCTCACCGGCGAAACGTTCCGGCAGGCATCCCTGTCGATGTCCGTGCACGACACCCGGCAGCGCTACCTCCGCGTCAACGACACCGCCCTGCGCCGGATGGGCCTGACCGAGCGGGAGCTGATCGGCCGGCCGCTGCCGGAGGTCATGGCGGGCGTCGACGCCGGCGGCCCCGACTTCCGCCGGCATCTGCGGCAGGTCACCGACACCGGCCGGCCCGTGCGCTACGAGACCTTCACCCCCGCCTCCTCCGTCCTCGGCGAACAGGCGTGGATCATCGAGATGTGGCCGGTCCGCGACCCCTCCGGCGAGGTGACCGCCGTCGCCGTCGCCGGCCTGGAGAGCACCGAACAGCACCGCGCCCGCCAGCGCCTCGGCCTGCTGAACGCCGCCGCGGCCGGCATCGGCACCACCCTCGACGTCGTCCGCACCGCGGAGGAACTCATCGAGTTCCTGGTGCCGCGCCTGGCCGACTTCGCCAGCGTCGACCTGCTCGACTGGGTACTGAGCGCCGACGAGCCGTACGCGGTGGCCGCCGAGGACCTCGTGCTGCGCCGGGTCGCCCACCGGGTCACCGCCCAGGGCCCGAGGCAGACCTCCGTCCGCCTCGGCGACAGCGGCGTCTACCCGCCGTACTCCGCGCCCGCCCGCGCGGTCCGCGAGGCCCGGCCGGTGCTCACCGGGCCGGGCGACCCCGACTTCGACCGCTGGGTGCGGGTCCGCAACGAACAGGCCCCCGACCAGCGCGGCTTCCGCGACAGCATCCGCTCCACCCTGGCCGTGCCGCTGCTGGCCCGCGGCACCACCCTCGGCGTGATGGTCCTGGCCCGCGCCGCCGGCGAACAGCCGTACGTCGCCGACGACGTGGTCCTCGCCGAGGAGCTCGCCAGCCGCGCCGCCGTCAGCGTGGACAACGCCCGCCGGTTCGCCCGGGAACGCGCCACCGCGCTGGCCCTCCAGCACAGCCTGCTGCCCCGGGGCATGCCCGGACAGGCCGCCGTCGAGGTCGCCCACCGCTATCTGCCCTCCCGGTCGGCGGCCGGCATCGGCGGCGACTGGTTCGACGTGATCCCGCTCTCCGGCAGCCGGGTCGCCCTCGTCGTCGGCGACGTGGTCGGCCACGGCATCCCGTCCTCGGCGACCATGGGCCGTCTGTGCACCGCCGTGCGCACCCTCGCCGACGTCGACCTGCCGCCCGACGAACTCCTCACCCACCTCGACGACCTGGTCAGCCACCTCGCCTCCGACGACGGCGACGGGGAGGCCGCCGAACTCGGCGCCACCTGCCTCTACGCCGTCTACGACCCCGTCTCCCGCCGCCTCGCCCTGGCCGCGGCCGGCCACCCCGCGCCCGCCCTGCTCCGGCCCGACGGCACCGCCCGGCCGATCCCGATGACCGCCGGGCCGCCGCTCGGCGTGGGCGGGATGCCGTTCGAGGCGACGGAAGTCCAGCTCCCGGAGGGCTCCGTGGTCGCCCTCTACACCGACGGGCTGATCGAGGGCCGGGACCGCGACCTCGACCGCGGCACCGAGGAGCTGTGCCGCGCCCTGACCGCGCCGGCCGCCTCGCTGGACGCCATGTGCGACAACGTCCTGAAGACGGTGCTGCCCGAGGAACCCGGCGACGACGTCGCCCTGCTGCTGGCCCGCACCCGCGCGCTCGGCGCCGACCAGGTCGCCACCTGGGACGTCCCACCCGACCCGGCGCGGGTGGCCGCCGTCCGGCAGTCCGCCACCGACCGGCTCACCGCCTGGGGCCTGGACGAGACCGCCTTCGTCACCGAACTGGTCGTCAGCGAACTCGTCACCAACGCCATCCGGCACGGCGAACCCCCCATCCAGCTCCGCCTCATCCGGGACCGCACCCTCATCTGCGAGGTCTCCGACGCCAGTTCCACCTCCCCGCACCTGCGCCGCGCCCACGCCTACGACGAGGGCGGCCGGGGCCTGCTGCTGGTCGCCCAGCTCACCCAGCGCTGGGGCAGCAGGCAGACCGGCACCGGCAAGACCATCTGGGCCGAGCAGCCGCTGCCGCCGTGCTGAGCCCGCCCCGGCCGCCTCAGAACTCCTCGTGCGTCTCCGGGTCCCCGCCCAGCCGCCGGTGGGCCCGGTCGGCGACGGCCCGCATCTGGTCCGCGTCCAGCTCGAAGCCGAAGACGTCCGCGTTGGCGCGCTGCCGCGCCGGGTCGGCGGACTTGGGGATGGGGACCGCGCCGAGCTGGACGTGCCAGCGCAGCACCGCCTGGCCGGGCGTCACCCCGTGCGCCTCGGCGACCGAGCCGATCACCGGGTCGTCCAGCAGGCCGCCGCCGCGGCCCAGCGGGCTCCAGCTCTCGGTCCGCACGCCCTTGCGTTCGTGGAAGGCGCGCAGCTCCTCCTGCGGCAGCAGCGGGTGCAGCTCGATCTGGTTGACGGACGGCAGCACGCCCGTCTCCTTCTCCAGCCGCTCGATGTGCTCCGCCGTGAAGTTGGAGACCCCGATCGACCGGACCAGTCCCCGCTCCCGCAGCTCGATCATGGCCTTCCAGGAGTCCACGTACTTGTCCACGCGGGGCAGCGGCCAGTGGATCAGGTACAGGTCCACGTAGTCCAGGCCCAGGCGGGCGCGGGACTCCTCGAAGGAGGCGAGCGTCTCCCGGTGACCGTGGTGCCGGCCGGGCAGCTTGGTGGTGACGACGATCTCCTCGCGCGGTACGCCCGAGGCGGCCAGGGCGCGGCCGACGCCCCGCTCGTTGCGGTAGTTGGCCGCCGTGTCGATGAGCCGGTAGCCCATGGCCAGGGCCTCGGCCACCGCCCGCTCCGCCTCCGCGTCGTCCATCGGCCAGGTGCCGAGCCCCAGGGCGGGCAGTGCCGTGCCGTCGTTGAGCGGATGTGCCGGGATGCTGATCACCACGTAGAACCTTCCGTCGTGCGGGTACGGGCGCGGCGGCCGTCCGGCGCCGCCCCCCAAGCCTCCGCGACGAGGCGGCCGTGATCAACCGCACCCGCCGGGCACCGTGGCCGGCGGCGGCCCGGCCTGTCACGATCACGGGTGGACACCGGCACGGACGACCGAGCGGAGCGCGCATGACGACGGACAGGACCCCGCGGGACCGGGCCACGGGCATCGGGATCCGGCCCGCCGCCGGGCACATCGGCGCCGACATCACCGGCGTCGACCTGGCGGCCGGGCTCGACGAGGCGCAGACCGCCGCGATCCGGGCCGCGGTGCTGCGCTGGAAGGTGGTGTTCTTCCGTGGCCAGCAACTGGACCACGCCGGACACGTCGCCCTCGCCCGGCGGTTCGGCGAACCGGTGGTGCTGCCCCGGCGCGGCAGGGCCTCGCCGCCGGACGTCCCGGAGATCGAGACCACCGCCGACCGGCTGGAGCTGGGCGGCCGGTTCGGCATGGCGCACGACGAGTGGCTGGCCCGCCGCCGGCACACCCTGCTGCGGGGCTGGCACTGCGACCACGGCGCCCGGGTGGACCCGCCGGCCGCGACGATCCTGCGCGCCGAGACCGTACCCCCGTACGGCGGCGACACCACCTGGGCCAATCTGGCCGCCGCCTACGCCGGACTGTCCGCGCCGCTGCGGCGGTTCGTGGACGGGCTGCGGGCCGAGCACCGGCTCGGCGTCGGCTACCAGCCCCGGCCGGGCGACGACGCCTATGTCCGGCACCTCCTGGACCACCAGACCGCCACCGTCCACCCGCTGGTCCGGGTCCACCCGGAGACGGGGGAGCGGGTGCTGTTCGTCAACGGCTACTACGTCGAGCAGATCACCGGCCTGTCCCGCCCCGAGAGCCGGGCCGTGCTGGAGCTGCTGCTGGAGCAGGCGACCCGGCCCGAGTACACGGTCCGCTTCCGCTGGGAGCCGGGCAGCGTGGCCTTCTGGGACAACCGGGCCACCATCCACCTCGCCCCCGCCGACACCGCCCACCTGGACCACCCCCGGATCATGCACCGGGTGATGCTGGCCGGAGACGTCCCCGTCGGCGTCGACGGCCGCCCCTCGGAGGCGATCACCGGCAGCGCGCCCGGACGCTGGTGACGCGGCGGCGCGGGCGTCAGCCGCGGTGGCCGAAGGACCGGTGCGCGCCCCGCGGCCGGCCCCCGGCGGGCCGCACGGCGGCCGCGCGGGAGCGGCGGCCGGCCGGCCGCCGCCCCTCGGACTCGCCCAGGACGAGCAGCGGGTCGAACATCACCACCGCCCCGGCCACCACCAGGAAGACCACCGGGCCGAGCAGCATCGGCAGCAGCGTGGCCGGCGAGTCACCGGCCCAGGAACCGCCGCTGTGGTGCACCTGGACGCTGACCGCGGACATCGCCGTGTAGTGCATCCCGGACACGGCCACGCCCATCACCAGGCTGGCCCCCAGGCTCGCCAGGAACCCGCGCACCGTGACCGCCGCCCACAGCGCCGCCGTCGCCGCGGCGACCGCGATCACCACCGACAGGGCGACGGTGACGGTGTCGTAGCGTATGTCGCCGTCCAGGCGCAGCGCCGCCATGCCCAGGTAGTGCATGGAGGCCACCCCCAGCCCGGTGACCGCCCCGGCGAGTACCAGCGTGCCGGGCCGGGAGCCGCGGTGGCCGACCGCGAACAGGCCGGCGCCGACCACGGCGATCGCCACGGCGAGGCTGAGCAGGGTGAGACCGGCGTCGTAGCGGACCCGGGTCTCCGCGACCTGGAAGCCCATCATGGCGATGAAGTGCATCGTCCAGATGCCGCAGCCGATCGCCGCGGCGCCCAGCGCGAGCCAGCCCGGCTTCCGCGGCCGGGCGCCGGACAGCGACCGGACCGTGCAGCGCAGCCCCAGCGCCCCGCCCAGACAGGCCATCGCATAGGCCGCGACGGGCGTGACCAGCCCGTACCGGAACCCGTCGACCGTGCCCTCCATACGCCAACTCCCCCCAGAGCCATGGCCCTTGTGGCTGGAACCACATCTACGGGGACCGGCGTGCAATTGCAAGAGCCCGCCGCGGCCGACCTGGAACGCCCCTCGGGGTGGAGCCCGGGACCCTGCTTCCGGGCTTCCTCAGAACGTCCGCTTCAGCAGGTCGAGCAGCGCCGCCCAGTGCCGCTCGGCCGCCTCCGCGTCGTACGCGGCGGTGTCGGCCTGGGTGTAGCCGTGGCGCGCGCCCTCGTAGACCTCGCAGCGGTGCCGGACCCCGGCGGCCGTCAGCGCCGCCTCCAGCCGTTCCTGCTGCTCCGGCGGCATGCCCTGGTCCTGGTCGGCGTGGGCGAAGTAGAGCTCGGCGGTGATCCGGTCGGCCAGCAGGTGCGGGCTGTCCGGCTCGTCGGTCGCCAGGTGCCCGCCGTGGAAGCCGGCCGCCGCCGCCACCCGGTCCGGGTGGCTGCCCGCGGTCAGCAGGGCGAGCCGGGCGCCCAGGCAGTACCCGGTCAGCGCCACCGGCCCGTCGGCCGCTGCCGGGCACCGCTCCAGGTACCGCAGGTAGGCGCCCGCGTCCCGCACGGCCGCCTCGGTGGTGAGGGACATGAAGACCGGGCCGAGCCGCTCGAAGATCTCCGGCCGCGCCACCGGGTCGATGAACTCGGGCAGCTCCACGACCGGCGCCCGCCCGTGCCGGTAGAACACGTTGGGCACCAGCACGGTGTAACCGGCGCCGGCCAGCCGGTCCGCCATGGCCCGCAGGTGCGGCCGGAGTCCGAAGGCGTCCATGTAGAACAGGACCGCGGGACGCGGCACCCCGTCCCCGGGATGGACCAGATACGCGTCGGCGGTGCCGTCCTCGGTGGGGACGTCGACAGCGGTTCCCTGTACGGCGGTCATGGCTCGCCTGCCTTCCTGTGGGGGTGTGTCGCACGGTCCGTCCGCGAGCCGGGCGGACGGTGGTCATCGTGGCACGCCCGGCCGCCGCCCGCGCCACCCGCCCCCGCGGCCCGGCTACTCGAACCGGGAGGTGTCGCCCGCGCCCCGGCGGACGATCTCGGCCTCGCCGCCCGAGAAGTCCACCACGGTCGTCGGCTCGGTCCCGCAGTCGCCGGAGTCGACCACCGCGTCCAGCACATGGTCGAGGCGGTCCTTGATCTCCCAGCCCTGGGTCAGCGGCTCCTCCTCGCCGGGCAGCAGCAGGGTGCTGGACAGCAGCGGCTCACCGAGCTCGGCGAGCAGGGCCTGGGCGACCACGTGGTCGGGGATGCGCACGCCGACGGTCTTCTTCTTCGGGTGCTGGAGCATCCGCGGCACCTCGCGGGTCGCGGGCAGGATGAAGGTGTAGCTGCCGGGCGTGGACGCCTTGATCGCCCGGAACACGTCGTTGTCGATCCGTACGAACTGCCCGAGCTGCGCGAAGTCCTGGCACACCAGGGTGAAGTGGTGCCGGTCGTCCAGGTGCCGGATCGACCGGATGCGGTCCACGCCGTCACGGCTGCCGAGCCGGCAGCCCAGCGCGTAGCAGGAGTCCGTGGGGTACGCGATCAGCGCGTCCGCGCGGATGCTGTCGGCGACCTGCGCGATGCTGCGCGGCTGCGGGTTGTCGGGGTGCACGTCGAAGTACTTCGCCATCCGCCGAGCTTATGCCCGCTCCCGCGCGGCGGCCGAACGGACCCGGCCCCCGCCCGGACCAGGCGTACGGCGGGGCGCGACCGGCCGGGGGACCGGTCGCGCCCCGCAAGGAGGGTCAGCCGCCCGGCAGGATCACCGCACGGCCGTTGACCTTGCCCTCGTGCAACCGCTCGTACGCCAGCGGCGCCTCGTCCAGCGAGTACGTCTCGGTGTGCACCGACACCGCGCCCGAGCGGGCCAGCGCCAGCACCTCCAGCAGCTCGCTCCGGCTGCCCCAGTACGGCGCCGACACCGACACCTCGAACGGCGTCAGCCCGAAGCCCACCGGGAGCGGCGCGCCGCCGATGCCGACCAGCGTCACGTCGGCCTCCACGCCCGCCACGCCGGCGGCGGTCTTGACGGTGGGGGCCACGCCGACGAAGTCGAACACGGCCTGCGCGCCGACCGGTCCGGTGATCCGGCGGACGGCCTCGACGGCCCCGGCGTCCGACAGCACCGTCTCGTGCGCGCCGACCTCGCGGGCCAGGCGCAGCTTGTCCTCGGCGACGTCGAGGGCGACGACCCGGGCGGAGGTGAGGGCGCGCAGCAACTGGATGGCGACGTGCCCGAGGCCGCCGGCGCCGATCACCACCGCCGTGCTGCCCGGCACCAGCTTGGGCAGCGACTTCTTGATGGCGTGGTACGGGGTGAGGCCCGCGTCGGTCAGCGGTACCGCCGCGACCGGGTCGAGGCCGTCCAGCGGGACCAGGTGCCGGGGGTCGTCGACCAGGAGGTACTCGGCCATGGCGCCGGGCCGGCCGAGGCCGGGTGGGTGGATGCCCAGCTCACCGGCGCGCAGGCAGTAGTTCTCCTTGCCCTCGGCGCACTTGGCGCAGGTCCCGCAGCCCCAGGGGCCGTAGACGGCGACCGCGTCGCCCTCGGCGAGCCCGGTCACCCCGGCGCCCAGCGCGGCGACCGTGCCGACGCCCTCGTGGCCGAGGGTGAGCGGCAGCTCGTACGGGAAGCCCTCGGCGGGCCAGCTCATCACGGCGATGTCGGAGTGGCACACGCCGGCGGCGGTGACCTTCAACAGCACCTGGCCGGGTCCGGGTTCCGGGTCGGGGACCGTGACCACCTCGGGGGGTGCCCCGACGGTGCGGTACTGCAGTGCCTTCATGGTGGACTCCCTTGTTCTCCCCCGTCGGTGGGGTGGCTCAGACGGCGGTGTAGGCGCCGTCGACCAGGTGGTAGCCGCCGGTGACGAAGGACGCCCGGTCGGACAGCAGGAAGGCGATCAGCTCGGCGACCTCCTCGGGGCGGCCGAGGCGGCCGGCCGGGTGCCGGGCGACCAGGCCGGCGTAGGCGTCCTGGTCCATGGCCGCGAGCAGCGGGGTCTCGATGAAGCCGGGGCCGACCGAGTTGATCCGGATGCCCTGGGCGGCGTACTCGGCGGCGGCGGTCCTGGTCAGGCCGACCACGCCGTGCTTGGCGGCGACGTAGGCGGGGGAGCCGGGGAAGCCGACCGAGCCGAGGATGGAGGCCACGTTGACGATGGCGCCGCCCCGGCCGGCCGCCATCACGGGCAGTTCGTGGCGCAGGGAGTAGAAGACGCCGTCGAGGTTGGTGCGGATCACGCGGTCGTAGGCGGCGATGTCGTACTCGCCGGTGGGGGCGCTGGGGCCGCCGATGCCGGCGTTGTTCACGGCGAGGTCCAGGCCGCCGAAGGTGTCGGTGGTGAACCGCACGGCCGCCTCGACGGACTCCGGGCGGGTGACGTCCAGGTCGACGGCGGCGGCCTCGATGCCCTCGGCCTTCAGTCCGGCGGCGGCCTGCTCGGCGCCCTCGGCGTTGTAGTCGGCGACGACGACCTTCGCGCCGCCGGCGCCGAGGCGGCGGGCGGTGGCCAGGCCGATGCCGGAGGCGGCGCCGGTGACGAACGCGGTGCGGCCGGTGAACTCGGCGGCGAAGTCGGTGATGTCCGAAGTGGTCATGGTGCGGTCACTCTTCCGTGGTGCTGTGGGCGGTCGCGGCTGCGACCTGGTCGGTCAGGGCGTCGTAGGCCCGCTCCACCAGGGCGGCGAGGTCTCCGGCTCCCGGGTGGTGCTCCCCGCCGCGGGCCCAGAGGCGCAGGGCGGCGACGAGGACTCCGGCGGCGGCGTCGACGACGGCGGCCGGGCGGACGTCCCCGAGGGCGTCGGTGCCGAGCCGTGCGGCGACGATCCGGACCGACTCCTCCTGGGCGTCGACCCGGATGCGCTGGTAGGCGGCGAACAGGGCGGGCTCGGTGTCGACCAGGGCCAGCAGCGCGCGCATCCGCGGACGCGTGTGCCAGGGCGGGTCCCGCCGGTCGGTCAGCCAGTCCCGGACCGCCGCGCGATAGGCGAGCAGCGGGGGCTCGGCGGCGGGGCGGGCCCGCAGCAGGGCGTTGATCCGGTCGCCGTCGCGGCGCACGAAGTCGAGGGCGGCCTCCTCCTTGCCGGTGAAGTACCGGCTGAAGGTGCGGCGCGTGACGTCCGCGCGGTCGGCGATGGCCTCCACCGTGGTCGCCGCCGGGCCCTGCTCCAGGAACAGGTCGCAGGCGGCGGTGGCGAGCGCGTCGCGGGTCCGCCGCGCCTTGCGCCGCCGCCGGTCGTCCGGGTCGTCCAGGGGCTTCGTCGCCGTCATGAGCCCACCGTACACCCGAAAATGTCCCACTGGGACATGTGTCCCGGTGGGACATTGCGGGGGTGGCCGAATCGCTCGGTCGCCCGGCGCGCGGCCGGTTCCGCGCGGTGTGCCCGGTCCCGGCCCGGGTACCCGGGCGACCACGGACGGGGGACGCAAGGAACGGCGGACACAACGGACGACGCACCCAGGAGGAGGACCCCATGACCAGCGCGGAGACCGGCGGCGTCACCGGCACCCAGGACAAGGACTACAACCTGGTCTGGTACGTCGAGTCGTGCCTGAGCAACGCGCTGCGGCTGGAGAGCTACATCAAGGACGCCGAGCGCGAGAAGGACACCGAGGTCGCCGAGCTGTTCCGCAAGGCGCAGGCGGACAGCCGCAAGGGCGCCGAGCTGGGCAAGGAACTGCTGCGCGCCCGCCTGAACGACCGGTGACGACCGCTCACCGCGCGGCCCGGGCCCCCGTACCGACGGGGTGCCCGGGCCGTCGCGCGGGATGCCGCCGTACCCCGGCCGCCGCCGCCCCGGGAGGGTGAACGGCCCGGGGCGGTCCCGCCCGCGGTGACCCGTCGTCATGGCTCCACGATGCGCCGACCGGCGGTGTCCGGCCGGTCGCGGGGTACGCGAGGGCATGCGAGTGTCGCAGGTGACTGACGTCCCGGGGCCGGGTACCCGGGCCGCCCACGCGACCGGCCGACGGCCGCTTCCGCCGCGATGCCCTCCGGGCGGCGGCCACGAGTCGAAGGAGCTCAGCGACATGACCGACGTAGCCAGCCAGGGATCCGCCGCCGGCGACGACCGCGAGGTGCTCACCAACCGGCAGGGGCATCCCGTCTACGACAACCAGAACCAGCGCACGGTCGGCGCCCGCGGGCCCGCCACGCTGGAGAACTACCAGTTCCTGGAGAAGATCAGCCACTTCGACCGGGAGCGCATCCCCGAACGGGTGGTGCACGCCCGGGGCGTCACCGCGTACGGCTTCTTCGAGGCGTACGGCGCCTGGGGCGACGAGCCGATCGACCGCTACACCCGGGCCAAGCTGTTCCAGGAGCGCGGCAAGCGCACCGACGTGGCGGTCCGCTTCTCCACCGTCATCGGCGGCCGCGACTCCTCCGAGGCGGCCCGCGACCCGCGCGGCTTCGCCGTGAAGTTCTACACCGAGGACGGCAACTGGGACCTGGTCGGCAACAACCTGGGCGTCTTCTTCATCCGGGACGCCATCAAGTTCCCGGACGTCATCCACGCCCTCAAGCCCGACCCGGTCACCTTCGAGCAGCAGCCCCGGCGCATCTTCGACTTCATGTCGCAGACGCCCGAGTCCATGCACATGCTGGTCAACCTGTTCAGCCCGCGCGGCATCCCCGCCGACTACCGCCATATGCAGGGCTTCGGCGTCAACACCTACAAGTGGGTGAACGCGGCCGGGGAGACCAAGCTGGTCAAGTACCACTGGATGCCCAAGCAGGGCGTGCGCAGCATGACCGAGGAGGACGCCGCCAACGTCCAGGCGAACGCCACCGGCCACGCCACCAAGGACCTCTACGAGGCCGTCGCCCGCGGCGACCACCCGGAGTGGGAGCTGCTCGTCCAGATGATGGACGACCACGACCACCCGGAGCTGGACTTCGACCCGCTGGACGACACCAAGACCTGGCCGGAGCAGGACTTCCCGCCCAAGCCGGTCGGCCGGATGGTGCTGGACCGGATGCCGGAGAACTTCTTCGCCGAGAACGAGCAGATCTCCTTCGGCACCGGCGTCCTCGTCGACGGCCTGGACTTCTCCGACGACAAGATGCTGGTCGGCCGGACCTTCTCGTACAGCGACACCCAGCGCTACCGGGTCGGCCCGAACTACCTTCAGCTCCCCGTCAACCAGGCCAAGAACGCCACCGTGCGCACCAACCAGCGCGACGGCCAGATGGCGTACCACCAGGACGGCGGCGGCGAGAACCCGATCGTCAACTACGAGCCGTCCATCACCGGCGGTCTGCGCGAGGCCCAGTACCCCACGCACGACGAGCAGGGACCGGAGATCCGCGGCCGGGTCACCCGCAAGCGCATCCCGCGCACCAACGACTACCTCCAGGCCGGGCAGCGCTACTGCCTGATGGAGCAGTGGGAGCGCGACGACCTGGTGAAGAACTTCGTCAACCTGCTCTCGCAGTGTCCCCGCCCGATCCAGGAGCGGATGGTGTGGCACTTCCTGCTGGTCGAGAACGACCTCGGGCTGCGCGTCGGCGAGGGCATCGGCATCAGCCCCGAGGACGTGGCCGGACTGGAGCCGCTGGCCAGCCAGGACCTCACCGACGAGGACCGCAAGCGGCTGGCCGACCTCGGCAACAACCCGCCGCGCGACGTGGAGGGCCTCACCATGACCCACTGCGTCCCCGACGAGCGGCACGTCGTGACCCGGTGACTCACCCCCGGGACAGCGCCGCCCGCGCCACCGCGAGGGCCTGTTCCGCGTAACCGCGTCCGAACAGCACGGCGTGCACCAGCAGCGGGAAGAGCTGGTGCACGCCGACGCGTTCCGGCCGGCCCCCGGCGAGCGGCGCCACCTCCCGTGGGGGCGCGATGGGATGGGTGCAGGTGCTGCCGTCGGCGGTGCCCGGCCTGGGTGGTGATGTGGCCGGGCACCCAAGTAACGCGAGTGGGCGGGGCTGCGTTCGCCGGCGAGCGGTGTCGCGGGGCCGTGCACGGACCGGGAGCGGTGAGGCGCAGACACCGGGCGGCCGCCCCCGGATCTCCCTGTCGGTACGGGCACCTACGCTGTCCCGAGAAGCCGATTGTGTCGGCTGCGCGTGAGGACTTCACGAACGAACGTCGGCACGGGCTACGACGCGGGCGACGACGCCCCCGTGGAGCACTTCAGCCCCCGGACGTAGGTCGACGCGCTCTGCCTGGCCGTCCTCCGGGGCAAGGGCGCCGACCGCACCGGCCGAGGTCGCCGCCGTCGACGCCGCCCTGCGACGGATCCGTGTCCGCGCCGACGAGACCGGCGAGCCACTGCTCGACCAGCCGGACAGCACGGCCCTGCGCACGCTGCGCGCCCTGGCCGCCGGGGACCGCCCGGCCTTCGACGCCGCGCTGACCGAGGTGCTGCTGGCCCACCCCCGCCTGCACGCAGGCTCCTCGGCCGCACCGAGCAGCCTGCTTCCGCTGGTCCCCCTCGCCCTGGCGGCGCTGACGTACCGGACGCGGGGCTGGACGCCTGCCGTGCGCACCGACGCGCTCACCTCCACCGACGACGAGCCGCCCTCCTTCTCGGCGCTGGTGTGGGCCCTGGACGATCAGGAGCGCCTGTTCAAGTGGCGTGCGGCTGCCCCCGGCGGCGTCACGGACGCCGTGCTCGCCGGCCTCCGGCTCGTCTCCCGGACGGCGTCGGCCGTCTTCCGGATGGCCCTCGCCGAGCCCGGGACCGAGGTGGAGGTGACCCTCGACGGTCGCCCGCTGCGCTACCGGGCCCGGCGGGGCGAAGCCGCCGGCCCGGCGCCTGGCACAGGGCCACGTCCCTCGCCCTGATCACGGGCGTGCGCGAGGACCTGGCGCCCCTGGTCCTCACCGGACCCCTGTCCACCGGGCCGGACGGCTCCGCCTTCGCCGCGTACCGGAAGGCCCTGCACGCCTACTTGAGGGGCACGGATCCCGAGCGGGCCGCCCGACGGGCGCTGGACCAGGACGAGAAGGCGAAGGACCGGGGCTTCGCCATGCCGCCGGCCGTACTGCTGTCCCAGCTCGTGGAGGGCGACGAGGAGAGCTTCGACCTGGCCCTCGCCGACGCCCTCGAAGCCCACCATGCCTCCTCCCAGGTCGCCGACCGCGCCGACGATCCCGACGCGGGCATCAACCTCGACATCCTGGGTCTGGCCGCTCACGCCCGCCGCCGTGGCTGGGCCGTCCGCGTCGAGTCGCCGTACCTCCAGCAGAGTGTCCTGTGGGAAGCCCGACCGTTGAGAGGTACGGGGCCGGGTTCCCGGGCTCCCGCCGCCACTTGCCGAACCTTTACCGCGCCGAGCCCGGGAACCGCGACCGACCTCGACCACTTCCCATCGGGTATGACCGTGTGGAACGGCAGTTCGGATCGGTTTATGGGCGGCGGTTGACAACGTTCGCGGGGGTCTCCAGGCCGACCAGCAGCGTCTACTCCGCCGCGCCGAACCCGGCTCCCCGCCTTGTGCTACCCGGAGTTGGACGGGACGCTGCAGTGCGGCCGCAGGAGGACATGATCCTCGGCTACATCATCTGGCGGAAAAAAATGCGCGTCCGCTGACACCTTCGGGCAGCAGGAAAGCGGGCGAATGTCGGCGGATGCGGATATGTGTATCGACATGAGCCGGAGAGGCGCCGCTGATTCGCCGGCAGCCGCGTGCGCCTGGGGATTCGTCCGTTCCCGGTGACGGTTCCCCAGCAGCGCGCAGTGAAGCGCTCGTTGACAAGCAAGCGGCCGTCCGGGCCGCTGTCGGCACCTCCTCCCGGTGCTACCCGGAGAGGCTCCGCAGCCCGCGCTCCGGTGGGAAGTGACCTGCCCGGGCAGGGCAGGCGGCGGCGGACGGCAGCGCTGTCAATCCCTCGATCCGGCCGAGTCGGTGGGCCCTCCGGCGGCCGTCGTGCGACCCGGACGGCGGCTCGGGGAGGTGGTACACGGGGAGTCTGGACGCGCGCCGATTTTTCTGCCACACCCCGGGTTTGAGTGTGAAACGGCGGGATACACGCGGTCATTGGCGGGTTGCTGAACGGCCACCCCCTTCGATCTCGAGGGGTTGCCTTCCGGTGACCCAACGTGAAAACTGTGAGCGCACTCGGCCCGGACGAACTGTGTCGAAGCGCATTCTTCACTCGTACGACGTGAGACAGGGGAGTCCGCGCAGAGCCGCTGCGCGTGAGAGATCACTGGGGGGACGTAGTGGTGTCTGCAAGGTGTCCTGGCCGCAGGGTGCCGGGCCGCGCACGTGCGGGTCGGTCCGCCGCCCGGCGGGCGTCCGGCCCGCTCGCGACCGCCGCCCCGCCGTCCCCGTTCCGCCCCCAGGTCCGCTGACCGGCCGGACCGGCCACGTCCGGGCGGCTGACCGGCCGCCGCCCGCAGCCGGCCGACCCGGCCGGGCCACGCACCGGCCACCTGGCACGGAGCGACACCACCCCGCGGGGCCACCGCCCGACGGCCGTGACCGTGACGGCCACGCTGCCCGCGGCCGACCACACGGCACCGCCGGTGGCCCACCGCCGGGCCCGCGCGTCCTCATCCAAGGAGAAACGGTGACAAGCACACAACTGCCCGGGGCCGAATCGCCCCTTGACGCCTTACCCGGAAGATGGCGGTCCTTACGCGACGCGGGGCCCGTGACGTACGACGAGGAACGGCGGCAGTGGCACGTCGTGGACCACCAGGGCGTCGCGGCGATCCTGTCGGACCCGGCGACGTACTCCTCCGACATGACGCCGATCGCCCCGACCCAGGAGGACTTCGAGACCTTCACCCAGGGCAACTTCGTCGGGATGGACCCGCCGGAGCACCGCAAGCTCCGCACCCTGGTGAGCCAGGCATTCACCCCGCGCGTGGTCCACGGACTCGCGCCGCGCATCGAGGCCATCTGCGCCCGGCTGTTCGACGGTGTCGCCGACCGCGACCGCTTCGACCTGGTCGACACCCTCGCCTACCCCCTGCCGATCATCGTGATCGCCGAACTCCTCGGTGTCCCCGCCGAGGACCACCGGCTGTTCCAGGAGTGGGCCGCGACCCTCTTCGGCGGCGACCAGCTCGGCGACAGCCTCGACATGGCCGACCTGGAGAAGGCGCTGGAGGCCATCGCCCCGACCGTGCGCGAGATGAACGGCTACGTGCTGGACCACATACGCCGGCGCCGTGCCGACCCCGGTGACGACCTGACCAGCAGACTCCTGTCCGCCGAGGTCGACGGGACGCGCCTGGAGGACCAGGAGATCGTCGGCTTCGTGGCCCTGCTGCTGGTCGCCGGGCACATCACCACCACCGCGCTGCTCGGCAACGCCGTGGTCACCTTCGACCGCCACCCCGGCACGCTCGCCGCGCTGCGGCAGGACCCGGCCCGGGTGCCCGTCGCCGTGGAGGAGGTCCTGCGCTGGCTCCCGCCCTTCCCCGAGCTGGGCCGGCGCACCACCCGCACCGTCGAACTCGGCGGCCACGAGATCCCGGCCGACACCCTGCTGATGGTCCACCTGGGGGCCGCCAACCGCGACCCCTCCCGCTTCACCTCGCCGGACGTCTTCGACCCGGCCCGCGATCCCAACCCCCATCTGACCTTCGGGCACGGCATCCACTTCTGTTTCGGCGCCCCTCTGGCCCGGCTGGAAGCCCGTATCGCCCTGCAGATGATGATGGATCGTTTCCCCACCATCGCGGTGCCCTCGTACGACGACGTGACGTACCAGAACCCGGCCGTCATCGTCGGCGTGCGCCACCTGCCGATCGTCGTCACCAGGCCGTAAAGCACGTCGACGCGCACCCCCGCACCGCTCACCGCGGGCCGGCGCGTCCGCTCACCCGCACCCGCTCTCACCAGGAGTGACGTCCCCATGCCCTACTCGACCGCCGCGCCGGCCACCGACCGGCCATCGACCCCCTCACCCGACGAGTTGCGCAGTCACCTCGACTCCCTCGCGCGCATCCACCGTGTGCCCGGCGCCCAACTCGCCGTCCACACCGGAACCCACCTCCTCAGCCTGCACACCGGCACGGCCGACGCGCTGGCGAACACCCCGTTCACCGCGCGGACCGCCGTCCCCCTGGGCTCCGTCACCAAGGTCGCCACCGCCACGGCCGTCCTGCTCCTCGCCGACGACGGCGACATCGACCTGGACGAGCCCGTCAGCGACCTGCTGCCCGACTTGCCGGGCGAGCTTCCCGACGTGACGGTCCGTCACCTGTTGAGTCACACCGCCGGCCTCCCCACCGGCCCCGACTCCGACAGCGCCGTCGGCACCACCGCCGCCCGCTACCTCTCGACGGTCTGGACCGCCCGGAACGCCCTCTTCGCCCCGGGCACCGGGTTCTCGTACTCCAACGCCGGTTACGTCGCCGCCGGCCGCATTCTGTCCGAAGTGACGGGCATGACCTGGCAGGAAGCGGTGACGGCACTCGTCCTGGAACCCCTGGACATCGTCCCCGCCTTCCTGGGTGACACCGCCCCCGCGCGGCCGCTCGCCAGCGGCCACGCCCTCAACACGGCGACCGGCCTGGTGCGCCCGGCCCACCAGAACCTCGCCCCGGTGGAGGCCCCGGCCGGAGCCCTGCTGGCGAGCGCCGAGGACCTGGTCACGCTGGGCAGAGCCCTGATCGGCCGATCGACCGCGCTGCCGGCCGCCGTCGCCGACCGGATGCGCCGGCCCGAACCGGCCGCCGACGCCGGTGCGCTGGCGGACTCCTGGGGCCTGGGCCTCGCCCTCTTCGAGCAGGGCGGCCGCACGTGGTGGGGCCACGACGGCAACGCGCAGGGCACCTCCTGCCACCTGCGGGCCGACGCCGACAGCGGCACCGTCGTCGCCTTCACCGGCAACGCCGGCGCCGCCACCGCCCTGTGGCGCGACCTGGCCGCGGAACTCACCCGGGTCACCGGCGTCCGCGTGCCCACCGGCCCGTCCGCCGACACCCGCCGCGGACCCGCCGTGACCCTCCCGGACTGCGCCGGGACGTACCGCAACGGGGGCATCGAGTACAAGGTCAAGCCCGACGGGGACGGCAAGCCGACCCTGTCCGTCGACGGCGACTACCCCTTGCCGCTGGTGTGCTACGCGGACCTGTCCTGCGACCTGGTCGACCCCTCCACCGACCGGCTCGAACCGGGCGGCCGCTTCCACCGCGACCCGGTCACCGGGGCCATCGACCGCCTGCAGATATCCGGGCGCACCGCGCGCCGAATAAGCACCGGCTGACCGCGCGCCGCACCGGCATCGGCTGATCACCCGCCGTACCGGCACCGGCCGACCGCGCGCCGCCCAGGCGCCGACCCGCCGCCCGCCCCCGGCACCGACGAGCCGAACACCGGGCCCCGCGACGTCCCCCGTGCGCGCGATCGACGCCGACCGACCGTGCGCGCGGACGACGCCGACGAGCCGTGCGCGCGACCCACGCCGACCTGTCGCGCGCCGGTGCACCCCGGCCGACCGCCGGCCGGCACCGTCCGACCGCACGCCCGGACCCGCACCGTCCGATCGCGCGGCACCGGCACGGCCCGGTCGCGCCCCGCACCCGCACCCGCCCCGTACGCAAGGACTCCCGCCCCGCTCCGGTGTGCCCACGGGCCGCCGTGGAGCGGCGCGGCGGGCCCGCGCGCCGCCACCGCCCGAAGGACTGCACCCCGATGACGGACCTGCACGCCCAGCGCCCCGCCACGCCTCCGCCGGCCGGCTCCGTCCGGCCGGCCCCCGCTCACGCCGCCGCCCGTCACGTGCCGCTCGGTGAGCTGTTCACCCGGCAGGTGACGCGCGACCCGGACGCCCCCGCGGTCACCGACGGCCGGCGCACCTGGTCCTACGGGGAACTCGCCCGCAAGGCCGGCCGGCTCGCCGCCCACCTCGCCGCGCACGGCGCCCGACCGGAGCGGACCGTGGCCCTGGTCCTGCCACGCTCGATCGAACTGATCGCCGCCGAGCTGGCCGTGGCCCTCGCCGGGGCGGCCTTCCTCCCCGTCGACCCCGACTACCCGGCGGAACGACGGGAGTTGATGCTCGCCGACGCCGTACCCGCCGTCGTCCTGGACGACCTCGCCCGGGTCCGCGCGCTGCTGGACGGCGAAGGCGGGGAGCCGGACCCGGCGGACGCGGACGCGGACCCGGACGTCAGCGGGGTGCGGCCCGACCACGCCGCGTACGTCATCTTCACCTCCGGCTCCACCGGCACCCCCAAGGGCGTCACCGTCACCCACCGGGGCATCGCCGGGTTCGCCGCGGCGGCCGCCGAGCGGTACGCCGTCGGCCCCGGCGACCGGGTGCTGCAGTTCTCCTCGCCGAGCTTCGACGCCTCCGTACTGGAGCTGTTCATCTCGGTGCTGTCCGGCGCCGTCCTGGTCGTCCCGCCGCACGGGCCCTGGCTGGGCGACGAACTCGCCGCCGTCCTGGCCGAACACCGCATCACCCACACCCTGATACCGCCGGCCGCCCTCGCCACCCTGCCCGACCCGGCGGAGCTCGGCGGCCTGCCGTCGCTGCGCACCCTGATCGTCGGGGCCGAGGCGTGCCCGGCCGCCCTCGTCGACCGGTGGGCCCCCGGCCGCCGCATGATCAACTCCTACGGGCCGACCGAGGCCACCATCGTCGCCACCTGGACCGGCCCCCTGGCCCCGGGTACCGGTACCCCCGCCATCGGCGGCCCCCTGCCCGGCACCGAGGCCCACGTCCTGGACGCGGCGCTGCGCCCGGTGCCGGCCGGCGGTGAGGGCGAACTCTACGTGGGCGGCGACGGACTGGCCCGCGGCTACCTCAACCGGCCCGGACTGACCGCGGCACGCTTCGTCGCCCACCCCGCCGGACCGCCCGGCGCCCGGCTCTACCGCACCGGCGACCGGGTGCGCCGGCGCGACGACGGCGAGCTGGAGTTCCTCGGCCGCGCCGACCGGCAGGTCAAGGTCCGCGGCTTCCGCATCGAACCCGGCGAGATCGAGGCCGCCCTGACCCGGGACCCGCAGGTCCGCGAGGCCGTCGTCGTGGTCCGCGACCAGGAGCCCGGCCGCGGCCGGCTCATCGGCTACGTCACCCCCGCCGACGCCGCCGGCGGACCCGAGCCGGCCCGGCTGCGCGCCGCCCTCGCCGCCGCCCTGCCCGCGCACATGGTGCCCTCCGCGATCGTCGTGCTGGACGCGCTGCCGCTCACCCCGCAGAACAAGATCGACCTCAGGGCGCTGCCCGCCCCCGGCGCGGCGCCGGCCGAACGGCACGTCGCCCCGCGCACGGACGGCGAACGGACCCTGGCCGCGATCTGGGCCGACGTCCTCGGCGTCGACACCGTCGGCCTCGACGACGACTTCTTCGACCTGGGCGGCGACTCGATCCTCGCGGCCCGCGTGCTGACCCGCATCCGGGAGGCGTCCGGCGCCCGGCTCACCCTGCGCGACGTGTTCACCGCGCGGACCGTCGGCGCGCTCGCCCCGCTGACCGCCGAGCCGTCCGCCGCCCCGCCGGAGCCGATCCCCGCCGCCCCGCGCTCCGAGCCCGTCCCGCTCTCCAGCGCCCAGCGGCGCCTGTGGTTCCTCGACGACCTCACCGACGGCGGCACCGAGTACAACACCGGCGTGGCGCTGCGCCTGCGCGGCCCCCTCGACACGCCGGCCCTGGAACGCGCCCTGTACCGGCTCGCCGCCCGCCACGCCTCCCTGCGCACCACCTTCGCCACGGTCGACGGACAGGGCGTCCAACGCGTCGCCCCCGAGCCGGACCTGCCGTTGCGCACCGCCGACGTCGGGCACGTGCCGGCCGACCGGCGGGACGGCGCCGTCGCGCGCCTGCTGACCGAGGAGCTGCGCCGGCCCCACGACCTGACGACCGGACCCCTGACCCGGGCGCTGCTCGTCCGCCGGGCAGCCGGTGACCACGTCCTGCTGCTCGCCCAGCACCACATCGTCACCGACGGCTGGTCGGTGGGCGTCCTGACCCGGGACCTGGCCGCGCTCTACCGCGCGGAGGCCGCGGGAGACCCCGACGGGCTGCCCGAACCCGGGGTGCAGTACCCGGACTTCGCGCTGTGGGAGCGCGGGCGGCACTCCGCCGACGCCCACGCCGACGACCTCGCCTACTGGAGACGCCACCTCGCCGGCCTCCAGCAGCTCGACCTGCCCACCGACCGGCCGCGGCCCGCGGTGCGCACCACCGCGGGCGCGGCCCACCGCCAGGACGTACCGCGCCACTTGGCGGACCGGCTGCGGCAACTGGCTGCGGGCCGCGACACCACCGTCTTCACGGTGTTCGCCGCGGCGGCGGCCGTGCTGTTCGCCCGCTACTCGGGTCAGCGGGACGTCGCGTTCGGCACCGTCACCAACGGGCGGGACCGCCGCGAACTCGAGGACGTCACCGGCTTCTTCGCCAACACCGTCGTGCTGCGCGGCGAGGTCGACGACGCCGCCACGGTGGACCGGTTCGTGCAGAGCATGCGCGCGACCGTGCTGGACGCGTTCGCGCACGACGGCGTGCCCTTCGACCGGGTGGTGGAGGAGCTGGCCCCGCCCCGCGACCCCAGCCGCACCCCGCTGGTGCAGGCGCTGGTGGTGCAGCAGGCGGCTCCCGCCCGGCCGCCGGTCGCCGCCGGACTGCGCATCGAGGACCACCCGCTGCCCCGCCCGGCCGCCCGCTTCGACCTGGTGCTGGAGTTCGCGCCGCGCGCCGACGGCGGACACGAGCTGACGGTCGAGTACAACACCGACCTGTTCGACGCGGCGACCGTGGCCCGGATGGCCCGGCAACTTCGCCACCTGCTCGAAGGGATGGCGGACGGCCCGCAGCGGACCCTGGCCGACCTCCCGCTGCTGTCCGACGACGAGCGGCGCGTGCTCCTGGACTCCTGGAACCCGCCCGCGTCGGCCGCGGACCCGGCCGCCGACACCACGCTCCCCGCGCTGTTCGAGGAGCAGGTGGCCAGGACGCCCGACCGCACCGCTGTGACCTGCGGCGACGCCCGGTTGGACTACGCCGGTCTGAACCGGCGCGCCAACCGCCTCGCCCGTCTGCTCGCGGCGCGCGGCGCGGGTCCTGAGTCCCTCGTGGCGCTGTGCCTGCCGCGCACCGCCGGCCTGCTGCCGGTGCTGTGGGCCGTCCTGAAGTCGGGCGCCGGCTACCTGCCGGTCGACCCCGCCTACCCGGCCGAGCGCATCCGCTTCATGCTCACCGACGCGGCCCCCGCCCTCGTCCTCGCCACCCGGGAGACCGCGCACGCGCTGCCGGAGGACTGCGAGCCGCTGCTGCTGGAGGACGTGGCACCCAACCTGGCCGGCACCACGTCCGGCACCGCGGCCGACCTCGCGGACCCGGCCGGTGCCGACGCCGACCGCACGGACGCCGACCTCACCGACGCCGACCGCACGGCGCCGCTGCACCCGTCCCACCCGGCCTACGTCATCTACACCTCCGGCTCCACCGGCCGGCCCAAGGGCGTGGTCGTCCCCCACCGCGGCGTGGCCGCGCTGGCCGCCTGGGCCCGGGAGACGTTCGGCGAGCGCGGCTTCTCCCACGTCGTCGCCTCCACCTCCCTCAACTTCGACGTGTCCGTCTTCGAGCTGCTGTGCCCCCTGCTGGCCGGCGGCAGCGTCGAAGTCGTCGCCGACCTCACGGCCCTGGCCGACCTCCCCGCCCCCACCGACGGATCGGGCCCGCACCGGGCCGGACTGCTCAGCGGCGTCCCGTCCGCGCTGTCCCGGGTGTTCGGCGGCGCCGGCGCCCTGGCGGCGGACACCGTCGTCCTGGCCGGAGAGGCGCTGCCCGCCCGCACCGTCCGCGACATCCACGACGCCATGCCCGCGGCCGAGGTGGCGAACATCTACGGCCCCACCGAGGCCACCGTCTACGCCACGGCCTGGTTCTCCGGCGGCACCGTCCCCGACCAGGCCCCGCCCATAGGGCGCCCCGTCGCCCGCACCCGCGCCTACGTCCTGGACCACCTGCTGCGCCCCCAGCCGCCGGGCGTCACCGGCGAGTTGTACCTCGGCGGCGGCGGGCTCGCGCGCGGGTACCTGCATCGCCCCGGCCTGACCGCGGCCCGCTTCGTCGCCGACCCGTTCGGCGTTCCCGGGGAGCGCATGTACCGCACGGGCGACCTGGTGCGCTGGAGCGCCGACGGCCAGCTCGAGTACCTCGGCCGCGTCGACCAGCAGGTCAAGGTCCGCGGCTTCCGCATAGAGCTCGGCGAGGTCGAGGAGGCGCTGCGCGGCTGCGCGGGCGTCGCCGAGGCCGCCGCCACGGTCCGTGACGGCGACGGCCACCGCCGCCTCGCCGGGTACGTCGTCCCCGCCCCCGGCGCCACGGTGGAGCCCGAGGCGGTCCGCCGGGCACTCGGGCGGACCCTGCCCGACTACATGGTCCCGTCGGCCGTCGTGGTGCTGCCCGCCCTGCCGCTCAACCCCAACGGCAAACTGGACCGCGCCCGGCTCCCCGACCCGGCGCCCGCCGAGCGCGCCGCCCGCCACGTCGCGCCCCGCACCACCACCGAACGGACCCTGGCCGCCATCTGGGCCGGCGTCCTGCAGGTGGAGCGGGTCGGCGCGGACGACAACTTCTTCGCGCTGGGCGGCGACTCCATCCTCAGCATCCAGGTCGTGGCCCAGGCCCGGCAGGCGGGCCTGACGATCAGCTCGCGCGACCTCTACCAGCACCAGACGCTCGCCGCCCTGGCCCGCCGTGCCGACGAGGCCGGCAGCCGGCGCCGAACCGCCCCGGCCGCCCCCGTCGAGGCCACCGGCGCCGCGCCGCTGACCCCCATCCAGCACTGGCTCTTCGACAGCGCCGCCGAGCGGGCCGGGCACTTCGCCCAGACGCTGTCGCTGGACCTGCCCGCCGACGTCGACGAGAGCGCGCTGCAGGCCGCCCTGGACGACGTGGTCGCCCACCACGACGCGCTGCGGTCCCGCTTCCTCGCCGACGGATCGGGCGTCCGGTGGCTGATCGACGGCCCGGCCGCGCGCTGCCGCCTCGTCCGCCACACCGGTCCGGACACCGACGCCCCGCACCTCGGCCGGTACGACCTGGACCGCGGTCCGCTGCTGCGCGCCGTCCTGCACGACCGGGGCGACGGACGGCCGCCCGTCCTGCACCTGTCCGTGCACCATCTCGTCGTGGACGGCGTCTCCTGGCGCCTGCTCCTGGAAGACCTCGAACTCGCCTACCGCGCCCGCCGCGAGGGCCGGGACGGCGCGGCCGCGCTGCCCCGCAAGTCCTCCCCGCTGCGGCAGTGGGCCGAGTGGCTGGCCGCGCACACCGCCGCCGGCGGCTTCGCCGCGGAGAAGGCGTACTGGACCCGGCAGACCGAGGGCGCCCCGGCGGCCCTGCCCACCGACCGGGAGGGCACCAACACGTACGCCTCCCAGCGCGCGGTGACGGTGCGGATCGGCGCCGAGGACACCGACCTGCTGCTGCGGACCCTCCCGGAGACCTACCGCACCCGGGCCAACGACGTCCTGCTCGCCGCGCTCGGCCGGGTGCTGTGCGGCTGGAGCGGGCAGGAGCGGGTCCTGGTCGACGTCGAAGGGCACGGCCGCGAGGACCTGTTCGCCGACGTCGACACCAGCCGCACCGTCGGCTGGTTCACCACCCGCCACCCCGTCGCCCTGGCCGTCCCGCCGGAGGACGACTGGGACGGCGTGCTCAAGCGGGTCAAGGAGCACCTGCGGGCGGTGCCCCGGCACGGCATCGGCCACGGCGCGCTGACCCTGCCGGGCCGCGACGGCGCACCGCTCCCGGCGACCAGCGCGCAGATCAGCTTCAACTACCTCGGCCGGTTCGGCCTGTCCGAGACCTCCGGGGAGGGCCTGTTCCGCGGGCTGGCCCGCCCGCTGGAGCTGGACGCCGACCCCGCCTCGACGCGCCCGCACCCCCTGGAGGTGGTGGGGCGCCTCGACGGCGACAGCCTGGAGTTCACCTGGTTCTACTCCGACCGGCTGCACCGGGAGGAGACCGTCGCGGACCTCGCGGAACGCTACGCCGACGCGCTGGCCGGGCTCGCCCGGCACGCGGCCCGGCCCGGCGCCGCCGGACGCACCCCCTCCGACTTCCCTCTGGCCCGGCTCGACCAGAGCCACGTCGACCGGATCGCGGGCGAGGACCCGGCCGGCCTGGAGGACGTCCACCCGCTCACGCCCACCCAGGCCGGCATGCTCTTCCACCGGCTCTCTCAGGCCGACCGCGGCGTGTACTTCCAGCAGTTGACGTTCGTCCTGGACGGTGTGCCCGACCCGGCGGTGCTGGCCGACGCCTGGCAGCGGGTCACCGACCGCACCCCGGTGCTGCGCGCCCGGGTGGTGTGGGAGGACGTTCCCGAGCCGCTGCTCGCGGTGCAGCGCCGGGCCGCTGTACCGGTGGAGTCCGCCGACTGGCGCGGCCTGACCGCCGCCGAGCAGGACGAGCGGCTGCGCGACCTGCTCGACCGCGACCGCGCCCGGGGCGTCGACCTGACCCGCGCCCCGCTCCAGCGCCTGGTCCTGGCCCGGGTCTCCGACGGCGCGGTGCGCGTCGTGTGGTCCTTCGACCACCTGATCCTGGACGGCTGGAGCCTGTTCCAGGTGCTGTCCGACGTCTTCGCCTGCCACGCGGGCCTGTCCGGCGCCGCACCGCTCGTGCTGCCCGAGCGCCGCCCGTTCCGCGACTACGTCGCCTGGCTGCGGGAGCACACCGAGGCGGCCGAGGGCGAACGGCACTGGCGGGCCCGCCTGAACGGGCTGGCCGAGACCACCGCGCTGCCCTTCGACCGCGAGCCCCGCGAGAGCCACCGCGCGGAGTCCACGGCGGCGGTGCGCGTCACCCTGCCCGAGGCCGTCACCAAGTCCCTGCTGGACGTGGCCAGGACGGCGGGCCTGACGGTCAACACCCTCGTCCAGGGCGCCTGGGCGGTGCTGATGAGCCGTCAGGCAGGCCGCGACGAGGTGGTGTTCGGCACCACCGTGTCCGGACGGCCGCCCGAGCTCCCCGGCGCCGACGCCATCACCGGCCTGTTCATCGCCACCCTGCCCAGCCGCGTGCGGGTGCCGCGCGACGAGCCGCTGCTCACCTGGCTGGCGAGGCTTCAGCAGGAGCAGAGCGAGGACCGGCGCCACGACCATGTGCCGCTGCACCGGATGACGGCGTACACCGACCTGCCCGAACGGGCCGCCCTGTTCGACAGCATCGTCGTCTTCGAGAACTACCCGGTCGACGACGACCTCGCCGCCGCCCACGGCCTGCGGCTGACCGGCCTGGAGGGGATCGAGACCACCAACTACCCGCTCAGCCTGGTCGCCTACCCCGGCACGGAACTCGCCCTGCGCCTCGGCTACGACCCGGACCTCTTCGACGCCGCCACCGTCGAGCGGATGGCCGAGTACCTCACCGTCCTGCTGGAGAACTTCGCCGCCGCCCCGCGATCCGTCCCCGCCCGGCTCTCCCTGCTGACCGACGCCCGCCGCGAGCAGGTGCTGCGCACCTGGAACGACACGGCCACCGACGCGCCCGTCACCACCACTGCGGACCTCTTCGCCGCACAGGTGGAACGCACCCCCGACGCCGTCGCCCTGCTGGCCGGCGACGAGCGGCTGACCTACCGCGACCTCGACACCCGGGCGAGTGCCCTGGCCGGCCGGCTCGCCGCGCTCGGAGTGCGCCCGGAGGTCGCCGTCGGCGTGCTCATGGACCGCTCGACCGCCCTCGTCGTCGCCCAGCTCGCCCTCTCCCGCCTCGGCGGCGTGTACGTCCCGCTGGACGGCCGGGCCCCCGCCGACCGGCTGCGCACCATGCTCGCGGAGGCCGGCGCCGGCCTGCTGCTCACGGACGCCGAGTGGCAGGCGACGGCCGCGGACCTGCTCCCCGAGGGACACGTCCTGCGCCCGGACCTGGACACCGGCGGGCCCACCGCGGACCTCGCCACCGTGCCGCGCGTGCACCCGGACAACGTCCAGTACCTCATGTTCACCTCCGGCTCCACCGGCAACCCCAAGGGCGTGGCCGCACGGCAGCGGGACGTCGCCACGCTCGCCCTCGACCGCGCCTTCGCGCACCACGACCGCGTCCTCGTGCACTCCCCGCACGCCTTCGACGCGTCCACCTACGAGCTGTGGGTGCCCCTGCTGCGGGGCGGCACGGCCGTCCTCGCCCCGCCCGGGGAGCTGGACGCCGCCGCCGTACGCCACGCCATCACCGAACAGGGCGTCAGCAGCGTGTTCCTGACGATCGGTCTGTTCCGCCTGTTCGCCCAGGAGGACCCCGCCTGCCTGAGCGGCGCCCGCGAGGTGTGGACCGGCGGCGAGGCCGTGCCCGGCGCCGCCGTACGGCGCGTGCTGGACGCCTGCCCCGACCTCACCGTCGTCGACGTGTACGGCCCCACCGAGACCACCGCCTTCGCCACCCGGCGGCCCTTCCGCGCCGGCGACACCCTGCCCGCGGCCCTCCCCATCGGCCGCCCCCTCGACGACACCCGCGCCTACGTCCTGGACGGCGCCCTCCAGCCCCAGCCACCCGGCGTGCCGGGGGAGCTGTACCTCGCCGGCGCCGGGCTGGCCCGCGGCTACATCGGCCGCCCCGGCGCCACCGCGGCCCGCTACCTCCCCGACCCCTACGGACCGCCCGGCGGACGGATGTACCGCACCGGCGACATCGTGCGCTGGAGCGCCGACGGCGACCTGCACTTCGTGGGACGCGCCGACGACCAGATCAAGATCCGCGGCTTCCGCGTCGAGCCCGCCGAGATCGAGGCCCGGCTCACCGCCCACCCGGCGGTCGCCGAGGCGGTGGTGTCGGTCTCCCGCCACGAGGGACGCAAGCGCCTGGTCGCGCACCTGGTGCCGGCCCCCGGCGCCACCGTGCCGCCGACGGCCGAGCTGCGCGCCCACGTGGCCGCGGAACTGCCCGACTACATGGTCCCGGCCGCATTCGTGCCCCTCGCCGAGCTGCCCCTGACCACGAACGGCAAGGTCGACCGGCGCCGGCTGCCCGCGCCCGAGTGGTCGGCCGCGGCCGACACCGCCTACCGCGCGCCGCGCACGGAGGCGGAGCAGGTGCTCGCCGGCATCTGGGCCGACCTGCTGGGCGTGGAACGCGTCGGCCTAGACGACCACTTCTTCATGCTGGGCGGCGACTCCATCGTCAGCATCCAGGTCGTCTCCCGGGCCCGCACCGCCGGGCTCGCGCTGACCCCGAGGGACCTGTTCCGCCACCCCACGCTCGCCGCCCTGGCCGCCGCGTCGACCGGCGCCGCCGCGACCGTCGCGGGCACCGGCACGGTCGCGGGGGAGGTACCCCTCACCCCGATCCAGCACTGGTTCCTCGACGCCGCACCGCCGCGCCCGGAGTACTTCAACCAGTCGGTGGTCGTCGAGACCGGCGAGGACGTCGACCCCGGCGCCCTGCGGACCGCACTCGCCGCGCTGTGGACCCACCACGACGCCCTGCGCGCCCGCTTCACCCGCACCGCCGACGGCACCTGGCGCCAGGAGTACACCGCCGCGGACGCCGGCGTACCGGAGCTGCTGCGCACGCACGACCTGAGCGGCCAGGACGCGGGCGCCGCCGCAGGGGCCGAGGCCCGCCTCACCCACGAGGCGCACACCGGCTTCCGGCTGGACACCGGGCCGCTGCTCGCCGCACGCCTGTTCACCGGCGGCGGCCGGCCCCCGCGCCTGCTGCTGACGGCCCACCACCTGATCGTCGACGGCGTCTCCTGGCGCGTCCTCCTGGAGGACCTGGAGACCGCCTACCGGCAGGCCAAGGACGGCGAGCCGGTCCGGTTGCCGCAGCGCACCACGTCCGTGCGGGAGTGGGTGCGGCGGCTCACCGCACGCACCGGCGAGGCCGGCCTCGCCGCGCAGCGCGCCCACTGGGCCGACGTCTCCCGGCACTGCGCCGCACCCCTGCCGGTGGACCTCGACGGCGGCAACACCGCCGCCGACCTGCGCGCCGTGACCGTACGCCTCGACCGGCGGCGCACCGAGGACCTCCTGCGCAAGGTCCCCGGCGTGTACCGCACCCGCGTCGACGACGTCCTGCTGACCGCCCTCGGCCGCGTCCTGGCCGACTGGACCGGCCGCAGCACCGTCGCCGTGGGACTGGAGGGCCACGGCCGCGAGGACCAGCAGTTCGACGACCTCGACCTGTCCCGCACCGTCGGCTGGTTCACCAGCCTCTTCCCGGTCGCCCTCGACCTGCCCGACGGCGACTGGGGCGCCGCGCTGAAGGCCGTGAAGGAACAGCTCCGGGCCGTTCCCGACCGGGGGATCGGCTACGGCGCCCTGCGCCACCTCGCGGGCGACGAACGGCTCGCCGGAGCTCCGCTGCCCGGCATCAGCTTCAACTACCTGGGCCGCTTCGACTGGTCCGCCGCCGACGCCGAGCTGGTCCGGGCCGTGCCCGGCGGCCTGGACGGCGCGGAGGACCCCGGCGCACCCCGCCCGCACCTGCTCGACGTGGTGGCCCGCGTCGAGGACGACGAACTGGAGATCACCTGGCACTACAGCGGCGGCCGCCACCGCGAGGAGACCGTCGCCTCCCTCGCCGGGGGCATGCTGCGCTCGCTGGAGGAGATCGTCGCGCACTGCGCCACTCCCCGGGCCGGCGGCCGCACCCCCTCGGACTTCCCGCTGGCCCGGCTCGACCAGGCGGCCGTGGACCGCGTCGTCGGTGACGGCCGCGGCGTCGAGGACGTGTACCCGCTCACCCCCATGCAGGCGGGCATGCTGTTCCACAGCCTGATGGACCCGCAGGGCCGCACCTACGTCAACCAGGTGCAGGTCGTCCTGCACGGAGTCACCGACCCGCACGCCCTCGCCGGGGCGTGGCAGGACACGGCGGACGCCAACGCGATCCTGCGCACCCGCCTGGTGTGGCAGGAGACCGCCGAACCCCTCCAGGTGGTGGAGAAGCGGGCCGCCGTTCCGGTCACCCACCACGACTGGACCGGACGGACCCCCGAGTGGTGCGCGCGCGAGACGGAGGCGCTGCTGGCCGCCGACCGCGAGGCGGGCATCGACCTCGGTGCGGCCCCGCTGATGCGGCTCGCCCTGATCCGGCTGGCCCCCGACCGGGTGCGCATGGTGTGGACGTTCCACCACGTGCTGCTGGACGGCTGGAGCGCGGCCCAGGTGTTCGACGAGGTGTGCGAGCGGTACGCGGCCCGCACCGCCGGCCGCCGTCCGCGGGTGCCCGACCGGGCCCGCTTCGCCCGTTACCTGGAGTGGCTGGCCGCCCAGGACACCGCCGGGGCGGAACGGCACTGGCGTGACACCCTCGCCGGGTTCGCCGTACCCACCGAACTGCCCCGCGACCGGCGCTCCGCCGGCACCCACGGCGCGTCCTCCTCGGGCACGGTGCGGGTCGCCCTGGGCAAGGAGGTGTCGGCCCGGCTCAGGGACACCGCCCAGCGGGCCGGGCTGACCGTCAACACGGTGCTCCAGGGCGCCTGGGGCCTGCTGCTGCACCACTACGGCGGCGGCGACGACGTCGTCTTCGGCACGACCGTGTCCGGCCGCCCGGCCGAACTGCCCGGCGTCACCTCGATGGTGGGCCTGTTCATCAACACCCTGCCCACCCGGTTGCGCGTCGACCGGCGGCGCCCCCTGCTGGAGTGGCTGCGCGAACTGCAGGCCGCCCAGTCCGAGTCGCGCCGCCACGACTTCGTCTCCCTCGCCCAGCTCCAGTCCTGGAGCGAAGTCCCCGGCGGCACCGGCCTGTTCGACAGCATCGTCGTCTTCGAGAACTACCCGTTCGACGCGGGCGCCCTGGCCCGGCACGGACTCGCCGTCGAGCAGGAACGCGACGTCGAGCCGACCAGCTACGCGCTCAGCGTGGTCGTCGCCCCCGGCGACGACGTCACCGTGAGCCTCGACTACGACCCGGCCGCCTTCGACGCGGCCACCGTCGAGGGCATCGGCGCGAGCCTGCGCACCCTGCTGACCCAGTTCGCCGCCGACGCCGACCGCGACCTGGCCGAGCTGACCCCTCTGGAACCGGCCGACGGACGCCGCCTGCTGGACCGCCTCGCCGGACCGGGGGCGCGGCTGCCGCGCCGCACCCTCCCGGACGCCTTCGCGGACCAGGTGGCCCGCACCCCCGATGAGCCCGCCGTCCTCCACGGCACCGAGGAGTTGACCTACCGTCAGCTCGACGAGCGTGCCAACCGGCTCGCCCGCCTGCTGATCGGGGCCGGCGCCGGACCGGAGCGGTTCGTCGCCCTGGCCCTGCCCCGCACCGCCGACCTCGTCGTGGCGCTCCTCGCGGTCCTCAAGAGCGGCGCCGCCTACCTGCCGGTCGACCCCGGCTACCCCGCGGAGCGCATCGCGTTCCTCTTCGAGGACGTACGCCCCGACGCCGTCATCACCAGCGCGGAGACCTCCGCACAACTGCCGGAGGGCCCGTACACACGGATCACCCTGGACGACCCCGACTGGACCGCCCGGCTCGCCGCCGCGTCCGCCACGCCCGTCGGCGACGGCGAGCGGCGCGGCAGGCTGCTGCCGGACCACCCGGCCTACGTCATCCACACCTCCGGCTCCACCGGCCGGCCCAAGGGCGTCGTCGTCCCGCACGCCTCCGTGGTGGCGCTGACCGACTGGGCCGCCGCCGAGTTCAGCGGCCGCGGGCTCGCCCACGTCGTGGCGTCGACCTCGCTCAACTTCGACGTGTCGGTGTTCGAGATCTTCTCGCCGCTGCTGGCGGGCGGCCGGGTGGAGGTCGTCCGCGACCTGCTGGCCCTCGCCGAGCGGTCCGGGCCGTGGCGGGCCGGGCTGCTCAGCGCCGTCCCGTCCGCCCTCGGCCGGCTGCTCGCCGAGGACACCGTGCGCGTGGGCGCCGACACCGTCGTCCTGGCCGGCGAGGCCCTGCCCGCCCGCGCCGTCCAGCAGGTGCGCGCGGCGGTCCCCGGCTGCCGGGTGATGAACATCTACGGCCCCACCGAGGCCACCGTCTACGCCACCGCTTTCACCTGCGACCCGGCCGACCCCGACCGGGTGCCGCCCATCGGCCGGCCCGTCGGCGGCGCCCGCGCCTACGTCCTGGACGCCCGCATGCGGCCCGTGCCCGTCGGGGCGCCCGGCGAGCTGTATCTCGCCGGGACCGGCGTGGCCCGCGGCTACCTGAACCGGCCCGGCCTGACCGCCGGCCGCTTCCTCGCCGACCCCTTCGGCCCGCCCGGCAGCCGCATGTACCGCACCGGCGACCTGGTCCGCTGGAGCGCCGACGGCGACCTGCTGTACCTCGGCCGCTCCGACGACCAGGTGAAGGTGCGCGGCTTCCGCATCGAACTCGGCGAGCTGGAGGCCGCGTTGGCCCGGCACCCGCAGGTCGCCGCGGCCGCCGCCCGCGTCGTGGAGCACGACGGCCACAAGCGCCTCGTCGGCTACGCCGTGCCCCGCGCGGGCGACCTCCCGGCACCGGCCGAGCTGCGCGCGTTCCTCGCCCGCACCCTGCCCGACCACCTGGTCCCCGCGGCCGTGGTGCCGCTGGAGCGGCTGCCGCTGGGCGCCACCGGCAAGCTGGACCGGCGCGCCCTCCCGGAACCGGTGTGGTCCGCCGCCGTCACCCCGCAGGACACCCGGCCGCCGAGCACCGCGACCGAGCAGGCCCTCGCCGCGATCTGGGCGCAGGTCCTCGGCGTGCCCGAAGTGGGCGCCTCCGACAACTACTTCGCACTCGGCGGCGACTCCATCCTCGGCATCCAGATCGTCTCCGCCGCCCGCCGCGCCGGGCTGATCCTGACACCCCGTCACCTGTTCGCCCACCAGACGATCGCCGAGCTCGCCGCCGCGGTGGACACCGCACCGGCCGGCCCCGCGACCGCCACGGCCGACCAGGGCCCGGTCGTCGGCGACGTCCCCCTCACCCCCGTACAGCACTGGCTGTTCGACACCCTCACCGGCGACCCGGCGCACTTCACCCAGGCCGTCTCCTTCGAGGTGGCGCCCGACACCGACGAGGCGCTGCTGCGCGCCACCCTCGCGGCGGTCCTGGAGCAGCACGACGCGCTGCGCATGCGCTACGAGCCCTCGGGCGACGGCCGGTGGCGGCAGGTGGGCACCCCGCCCGGCACCGCACCCCACCTGGAGGTGCACCGCGCCCCGCGGGAACCGGCCGACGTGGCCGCCGGGTTGTGCTCCGCGTTCGACCTGGCGGACGGGCCCCTGCTGAAGGCCGCCCTGTGCCACCGGGACGGCGGCCGGCCGGCCGTCCTCCTGCTGGCCGCCCACCACCTGGTCGTCGACGCGGTGTCCTGGCGGGTGATCCTCGAAGACCTCGAGGCCGCCCACCGGGCGCTGAGCGCCGGCGGGACACCCGACCTCGGCGCGAAGACCACGTCCTTCCGGGACTGGGCGCGGCGCCTGGCCGCGTACACCGCCGACGGCGGCTTCGACGACGAGGTCGCCCACTGGAGCGCCCTGCGCCCCACCGGCCTGCCGGCCGACCTCGCCGGCGCCAACACCGCCGCCGACGAGGAGACCGTGACCGTGGGCCTCGGCGCCGAGGAGACCCGGCGCCTGCTGAAGGAGGTGCCCGACGCCTACCGCACCCGCGTCAACGACGTCCTGCTGACCGCCCTCGGCCGGGTCCTGGCCCGCTGGACGCGACAGGACCGGGTGGTGGTCGCCCTGGAGGGCCACGGCCGCGAGGACCTCTTCGACGGCGTCGACCTCTCCCGCACCGTCGGCTGGTTCACCACCATGTTCCCCGTCGGCCTCGACGTGCCCCGCGACGCCGACCTCGGCACCGCGCTCAAGACCGTCAAGGAGAACCTGCGGGCCGTACCGCGCGGGGGAGTGGGCTACGGCGCGCTGCGCCACCTGCACCCGACGGCGGGAGCCGGCCTTCCCGCCCTGCCGCAGATCGCCTTCAACTACCTCGGCCGGCAGGACCGGAACGCCGGCGGCGACGGCCTGCTGCGGGCGCCCCACGAGGGACTGACCGGCGGCATGGACCGCTCGGCGGAGCGGCCCCACCTCATCGACGTGCTCGGCCGCGTCACCGACCAGCGCCTCGAGTTCACCTGGTCGTACTCCCGCGGGGTGCACCGGCCGGAGACCGTCGCCCGCCTCGCCGAGGAGACCGCGGAGGAACTGCGCCGGATCGTCGCGCACTGCGCCGAGCCCGGCGCGGGCGGCCGCACCCCGTCCGACTTCCCGCTGGCCGCCCTCGACCAGGCCGCCGTCGACCGGCTCGTCGGCGACGGCCACGCCGTGACGGACGTCTATCCGCTCACCCCCACCCAGACCGGCATGGTCGTGCACGGCATGGACGAGCCCGGCGAGGGCCTGTACGTCGAGCAGATCACCTTCGTCGCCGACGGCGTGCGCGACCCCGCGCTGCTCGCGGACGCCTGGCAGCATGTCGTGGACGCCACGCCCGTGCTGCGCACCGCCGTCGCCCTGACCGGGGTCCCGGTCCCGCTGCAGACCGTGCACCGCCACGTGCCCCTGCCCGTCACCCGCCTCGACTGGAGCGGCCTCGACCCGGCCGAGCGGGAGGGCGCGCTGCGCCGCCTGCTCGACGAGGACCGCGCCCACGGCATCGACCTGGGCCGCCCCCCGCTGCTGCGCGTCACCCTGATCCGGATCGGCCCGGACGAGGTGCGCGTGGTGTGGACCTTCCACCACGTCCTGCTGGACGGCTGGAGCGTCTTCCACGTGCTGTCGGACGTCCTCCAGGCGCACGCCGCGCTCGCCGCCGGGACCGAGCCCCGCCTCCCGGCCCGGCGGCCCTTCGCGGACTACGCCGCCTGGCTCGCCGGCCGGGACGGCGCCGCGGCCGAGGAGCACTGGAAGACCGCCCTCGCCGGGTACGCCGTGCCGACCCCGCTGCCGTACGACCGCAGGCCCGCCCCGGGCGCCGCCGCCCGGTCGGGCACCTGGCTGTCGCAGCGGCTCGACGCGGCCGGCACCGCCCGGCTGACCGACTTCGCCCGCCGCCACCGGCTCACCCTCAACACCCTGGTCCAGGGCGCCTGGGCGCTGCTGCTGGCGCGCTCCGGCGGCGGGCGGGACGTGTGCTTCGGCACCACGGTCTCCGGCCGTCCCGCCGACCTGGCGGGCGCGGACACCATCACCGGCCTGTTCATCACCACACTGCCCGCGCGGGTCACCGTGGACGAGTCCGCCCCGTGCCCCGCCTGGCTGCGGGCGCTGCAGGCCGCCCGCGCCGAGGACCGGCGCTTCGACCACGTACCGCTGACGGACCTCCACCAGTGGAGCGACGTACCCGCCGGCACCCCCCTGTTCGACAGCCTGCTGGTGTTCGAGAACTACCCGGTCGGCGACGCCACCGCCGGCGCGCACGGCGTGCGCGTGCACGGCCTCGACGCCCGCGAGGCGACCAATTACCCGCTCACCGTGGTGATCTCGCCGGGTGACGAGCTGACCGTCGAACTCGGACACGACCCGCGGTACTTCGACGAGGCCACCGCCGAGGCCCTGGCCGCCCGGCTGATGCACACCCTGACCGCCCTGGCCGCCTCCGGCGACGAGGAGCCGCTGCGGACGGTGGACGTGCTGCCGCCGGCCGAACGCCACCGGCTGCTGCACGGACCCGCCCGCCCGCAGCAGGCGCCGCCGCCCCCCGCCACGCTGCCCGCGCTGATCGAGGCCGCCGTCGACCGGTGGCCCGGCGAACCCGCCCTCGACACCGGGGAGTCCACGCTCACCTTCGCGCAGGCGGAGGCCCGCGCCAACCGGCTGGCGCACCGGCTCATCGCCCGCGGGGCGGGCCCCGGCGACATCGTCGCGCTGGTCCTGCCGCGCTCGGCCGACATGGTCCTCGCCCAGCTCGCCGTGGCCAAGGCGGGCGCCGCGTTCCTCCCGGTGGACCCCGGCTACCCGGCCGAGCGGGTCGCGCTGATGCTGCGCGACGCGCGGCCCGCCGTCACCCTGACCGCCGAGGAGGTCGCCGGCCTGCTCGCCGCGCCGCCCGACGGCACGCCGGACCACCGACCCGCCGACCCCGACCGGGTCCGCCCGCTGCACCTCGACGACCCGGCCTACGTCATCTACACCTCCGGCTCCACCGGCACCCCCAAGGGCGTCGTCGTCACCCACCGGGGCCTGGCCGCGTTCGCCGCCGCCGAGGCCGCGCACTACCAGGTGGGTGCCGGGGACCGCGTGCTGGCGTTCGCCACGCCCAGCTTCGACGCCTCGGTGCTGGAGCTGTGCATGTCCCTGCCGCACGGCGCGGCCCTCGTCGTACCGCCGCCCGGGCCGCTGCTCGGCGACGAACTGGCCGGCGTCCTGCGCGACGCGCGCATCACGCACACCCTGCTGCCGCCCGCCGCGCTCGCCACCCTCCCGCCGGACACCCCCGGCACCCTGCCCGACCTGCACACCCTGATCGTCGGCGCCGACGCCTGCCGGGCCGAACTGGTCGCCCGCTGGGCACCCCACCACCGCATGATCAACTCCTACGGGCCCACGGAGGCCACCGTCGTCGCCACCTGGTCCGATCCGCTCGCACCGGACGGTGAGGCACCGCCCGTCGGCCGCGCCCTGCCCGCCACCGCCGCCTACGTCCTCGACGCCCACCTGCACCCCGTCCCCGACGGGGTGCCCGGCGAACTGTGGCTGGCCGGACCGGCCCTGGCCCGCGGGTACCTGCACCGTCCCGGTCTGACGGCGACCCGCTTCACCGCCGACCCGTTCGGACCGCCCGGCGCCCGCATGTACCGCACCGGCGACCTGGTCCGCCGCGACGCCCGCGGCGAACTGCACTACCTCGGCCGCACCGACCACCAGCTCAAGCTGCGCGGCCACCGCATCGAGGCCGGCGAGGTGGAGGCGACCCTGGTCCGCCACCCGGCGGTGCTGGACGCCGTGGTGAGCGTGCGGGAGGACGAGCCGGGGCTGCCGCGCCTGGTGGCCCACGTGCTGGTCGCCCCCGGCGCCGAACCGCCCACCGGCGCCGACCTGCGGGCCCTGGCCGCCCGCACCCTGCCCGGCCCCATGGTGCCCTCGGCGTTCGTGCCGATGGACCGCTTCCCGCTCACGGAGAACGGCAAGACCGACCGGTCCGCGCTGCCCGCCCCCGCCCCGGAGACGCGGCAGCCCGACGCCGCGCACGTACCGCCCCGCACGCCCACCGAGGAGGCCGTCGCCGCCATGTGGGAGGAGGTCCTGGAGACCACCGTGGGCGCCGAGGACGACTTCTTCGCCCTGGGCGGCGACTCCCTGCGCGCCCTGTTCATCGCCTCCTGCGCCAACGACACCTTCGGCGTGCACCTCACGCCGCGCGACGTCCTGGTGGGCCGCACCGTCGCCGCCCTGGCGGACCTGGTGGAGGAACAGGTGCTGAGCGAACTCGAAGACGCCGCACGCGGCGACAGCGACCACGAAGAACGGTGAGGACCGGACGACCATGACGTCTTCGAAGCGAAACCGTGCCGAGGCCCTTCCGCAGGACCTCCAGGAAGCACTCCGCCGCCGGCTGGCCGGCCGGGCCGCCGCCGGCACCGCCCGGCAGGCCATCCCGCGCGCCGACCGCACCCGCCCGCTGCCGCTGTCCTTCGCCCAGCAGCGCCTGTGGTTCCTGGACCGGCTGCGCCCCGGCGACCCGCGCTACAACAGCGCCGTCGCGCTGCGCCTGACCGGCGCCCTCGACCACACCGCCCTGGCCGCCGCACTGGAGCACGTGGTGGCGCGGCACGAGGCGCTGCGCACCACGTTCGAGGAGCACGACGGCACCCCGGCGCAGCGGGTGCACCCCGCCGGACCGCTCCCGCTGCCCGTCCACGACCTCACGGGAACGGCCGGCGCCGACCTGGAGGCGGCGCTGGTCGCCGAGTACGAGCGCCCCTTCGACCTGGAGGCCGGGCCGCTGCTGCGCGCCCTGCTCCTGCGGGAGGCACCCGACGCGCACGTCCTGCTGCTGACGGCCCACCACATCGTCACCGACGGCTGGTCCATGGGTGTCGCGCTCGACGAGCTGATCACCGCCTACGACGCCCTCGCCCGGGGCGCGAGCCCGGCCCTGGCGCCGGTCGCCACGCAGTACCCGGACTTCGCCGTCTGGCAACGCGAGCAGCTCTCCGGGGCCCGGCTGGAACGCCACCTGGCGTACTGGAAGGAGCACCTGTCCGGGGCGGTCGCCCCCGAACTGCCGCTGGACCGGCCCCGCCGCGGCGAGGAGTCCGGCGCGGGCGCGGTGCACACCTTCACCGTCCCGGCCACCACCACCGCCCGGCTGAAGCAGCTCGCGGCCGACCGGCACACCACCCTGTTCACCGCCCTGGTCGCCGCCTGCCAGACCCTGCTGGCCCGCTGGTCCGGGCAGGACGACATCACCGTCGGCTCGCTCACCCCCGGCCGCGGCCGCACCGACCTGGAGCGGGCCGTCGGGTTCTTCGTGAACACCGTCGCGCTGCGCACCCGCGTCGAGACCGGCGGCTCCTTCCGGGACCTGCTCACCGCCGCCGCGGACACCGTCAACAACGCCTTCGCGCACGGCGACACGCCGTTCGAGCGGCTGGTCGAGGCCGTCGGCGCGACCCGCGAGGCCGGCCGCAACCCCCTGTTCGACGTGATGGTCCTGCTGCACCCGGCACCGCCCACCGCACCCGACCCGCACGGCCTGTCCGCCTCCCCGGTCGCCGTGCCCCGGCGGGCCGCCACCTTCGACCTGAGCGTCGAGTTCGTGCCCGACGGCGACGGGCTGACCGGCCTGCTGGAGTACCGCACCGACCTGTTCGACGCGGCCACCGCCGCACGCATGGCGGACCAGTTGCTGCGCACCCTGGACGGCGCCGCCGCCGACCCCGACCGCCCGCTCGGCGCCCTGCCCCTGCTCTCGCCCGAGCAGGAGCGGCAGGTGACGCACGACTGGAACGCCACCGCGCTCGCGGTCCCCGAGGAGACCCTGCCCGAGCTGTTCGCCCGGCAGGCGGCCCGCACCCCGGACGCCACCGCCCTCGTCGCCGGGGACGTCCGCCTGGACCACGCGACGCTCGACGCGCGCGCCGACCGCGTCGCCCGTCACCTCGTGGCGCGCGGCGCGGACCCCGAACGCCTGGTCGCCCTCCGGCTGCCGCGCACCGCCGACATGATCGTGGCGATCCTCGCCGTCTGGAAGGCCGGCGCCGGCTACCTGCCTCTGGACCCGGCGCTGCCCGAGGACCGGGTGCGGTTCCTGCTCGACGACGCGCGCCCCGCGCTGGTCCTGGACGAGGCCGCGCTGCGGGAGGCGTACGACGCCCAAGACGCCCCCGCCGACGCCCCGTTGCCGTCCCCGCACCCCGACACCACCGCGTACGTCATCTACACCTCCGGCTCCACCGGCCGCCCCAAGGGCGTCGCCGTGGCCCACCGGTCGCTGGCGAACCTCCTGGCGGGCCACCGCGAGGGCTTCGTCGCCGAGGCGGGCGGCGGACCGCTGCGGGTGGCGCTCACGGCGTCGTTCTCCTTCGACACCTCGCTGGAGGGCGTGCTGCTGATGGCCGACGGCCACCCGCTGCACCTGGTCGATGAGGCGACCCGGCTGGACGCCGCCGCCCTGGTCGAGTACGTCGTCGAGCACCGCATCGACTTCCTCGACCTCACCCCCACCTATCTGCGCCAGCTCCTGCCCGCCGGGCTGCTCACCGACCCCCGCCACCACCCGCGCGTCCTCATGCTCGGCGGCGAGGCCGTCGGCCCCGCCCTGTGGCGGGAGCTGGCGGCACGGCGGGACGTGGCCGCGTACAACTTCTACGGCCCCACCGAGTGCACCGTCGACGCGCTGGCCTGCCGGATATCCGGCGACGGCCCGCCGACCGTGGGCCGGCCGCTGCCCAACGTGCGCGCCTACGTCCTCGACGACCGCCTGCGGCCCGTCCCGCCCGGCGTCGGCGGCGAACTGTACCTGGCCGGTGCGCAACTGGCCCGCGGCTACGACGGGCGGCCCGGACTGACGGCCGCCCGGTTCCTGCCCGACCCGTTCGGCCCGCCCGGCACCCGCATGTACCGCACCGGCGACCTGGCCCGCTGGAGCGCCGACGGGCGCCTGGACTACCTGGGCCGCGCCGACGACCAGGTCAAGGTGCGCGGCCACCGCATCGAGCCCGGCGAGGTCGAGGCGGCCCTGACCGACCTGCCCCAGGTCGCCGCCGCCGCGGTCGTCGCCGTCACCGACCCGCACGGCCACGTCCGGCTCGCTGCCTACCTGGTCCCCGCCGGCCCCGCCGCCCGGCCCGCCCCGGGCGAGGTGCGGACGGCCCTGCGGCAGGTGCTGCCCGACCACATGGTGCCGTCCTCCTTCACCGTGCTCGACGCCCTGCCGATGACCGTCAGCGGCAAGGTCGACCGGCGTGCCCTGCCCGCGCCCGACTTCGAAGGCACCGAGCGGGATCGGGAGTTCGTCGCCCCGCGCACCCCCGAGGAGGAGACCCTCGCCCGCATCTGGGCCGAGGTGCTCGGCGCGCGCCGGGTCGGCGTGACGGACAACTTCTTCGAGCTGGGCGGCGACTCCATCCTCAGCATCCAGGCCGTCTCCCGGGCCCGCGCGGCCGGGCTGCACCTGACCTCACGGGACGTCTTCCGCCACCAGACCGTCGCCGACCTCGCCGCCGCCGCGTCCGCGCGCACCGACCGGGTGCCCGCGCCCCGGCGCCCCGCCGAGGAGGGCCCGGCGCCGCTGACCCCCGTACAGGAGTGGTTCTTCGCCACCCACGGCCCGCTGCGGCACTTCACCATGTCGATGCTGCTGGACCTGCCGTACGACCTCGACGAGCCGGCCCTGGAGCGCGCCCTGGAAGCGCTCGCCGCCCACCACCCGGCGCTGCGCACCCGGTTCGCCCGCGCGGGCGGCACCTGGCGGCAGCACCCCGGCGAGGGCCCGGCCACCGGACTGCTCACCCGCCACGACCTCTCCGGCGCCGCCGATCCGGCGGCGGAGCGCGAACGGGCCGCCACGGCCGCCCGCGCCGCCCTCGACCCCGAGGCCGGCGCCCTGCTGCGCGCCGCCCTGTTCACGCGCACCGGTGAGCGACCCCGACTGTTCGTCACCGCGCACCACTTGGCGGTGGACAGCGTCTCCTGGCGCATCCTCCTCGCCGACCTCGCCGAGGCGTACCGGCAGGCGGCCGGGGGAGAGGCGGTCCGGCTCGAGCCCGTCGCCACCCCGTTCACCGACTGGGCCGCGCACCTCGCACGCCGGGTCCGCGACGGCGACCTCGACGCCGACCTGGCGCACTGGACGGCCGAGGCCGCCGAGCCCCGCACCCCCCTGCCCGTCGACCGCCCCGGCACCCCGCGGGCCGGCTCGGTCCGCACCCTCGACACCCGCGTGGACCGCGCCACCACCGAGGCGCTGCTGCGCCGGGTGCCCGCCGTCTACCGCACCCAGGTCAACGACGTGCTGCTCGGCGCGCTGAGCCGGGTCCTCGCCGACTGGACCGGCGCCGAACGCGTGACCGTCCTGCTCGAGGGCCACGGCCGCGAGGACGACACCCTGGACCTGTCCCGCACCGTGGGCTGGTTCACCGCCCAGTACCCCGTCACCCTCGCGCCCGCCGGACCGTCCGTCGCGCCCGACTGGGGGGCCACCCTCAAGGCGGTCAAGGAGCGGCTGCGGTCCGTGCCCCGGCACGGCCTGACGTACGAGGCCCTGGCCCGCCTCGGCTCGCCCGACCCGGCCGCCCGCGCCCTGAAGGACGTACCGCTGCCGCAGATCAGCTTCAACTACCACGGCCAGTGGGAGGCCGCCGACGGCGGCGACTTCGCCCCGGCGGGCGCGGCGCCCGGCCGCGACATCGCCCCCGACACACCGCTGGACCACCTGCTGGACGTGTCCGCCGTCGTCACCGACGGCGAGCTCCACCTCACCTGGCACTACAGCGACCAGGTGCACGACGAGACCACCGTCAGCGCCCTCGCCGACGGCATGACCGGCGCGCTCGCCGCGATCACCGAGCACTGCGCCCGGCCCGGCGCGGGCGGCCGCACCCCGTCCGACTTCCCGCTGGCCCGCCTCGACCAGGAGCGCCTGGACCGCCTCGTCGGCGACGGCCGCGACGTGGAGGACGTGCTGCCGCTCACCCCGCTCCAGGAGGGCATGCTCTTCCACCGGCTGGTCGGCGGCCCCGACGACGTCTACGTCGACCAGGCCGGCCTGCTCCTCGACGGCGTCGCCGACCCGCACGCCTTCGCCACCGCCTGGCAGCGCGTCACCGACCGCACGCCCGCCCTGCGCACCTGCGTCGTCTGGGAGGACGTGCCCGTCCCCCTCCAGGTCGTGCGCCGCGACGTGCGCGTGCCGGTCACCCACCTCGACTGGCGCGAGCTCGACGAGGTGGAACGCGCCGAGCGCCTGACCCGGCTGCGCGCCGACGACCTGGCCCGGGGCATCGATCTCGCCGCGGCGCCGCTGATGCGCCTGACCCTGGTGCGGCTGCCCGACGCCCGCCTGCACCTGCTGTGGACCTCCCACCACATCGTCCTGGACGGTTGGAGCCTCGCCCAGGTGCTCACCGAGGTGTGCGAGGAGTACGCCGCGCTCACCGCCGGCACCGAGTCCCGGCCGCCGCTGCGGCGGCCCTTCGGCGACTACGTGCGCTGGCTCGCCGACCAGGACCCCGACGCCGCCCGCGCCCACTGGCAGGGTGTCCTCGCCGCCTTCGCCGAACCCACTCCGCTGCCCACCGACCGGCCCCCGCGCGAGGCCCACCGGGCCCGTTCCGCCGCCCTGCACACGGCCGGCCTGGACGCGGAGGCGTCCGCCCGTCTCGCCCGCACCGCCCGCGAGGCCGGACTCACCCTCAACACGGTCGTCCAGGGCGCCTGGGCGCTGCTGCTGTCCCGCTACGCCGCCCAGGACGACGTGCTGTTCGGCACCACCGTCTCCGGACGGCCCGACGACCTGCCCGGCGTCGAGTCCATGGTCGGCATGTTCATCAACACGGTGCCCACCCGCGTCCGCGTGGACCCGGCCCGCCCCGCCGGGGACTGGCTGCGCGAACTCCAGGACGCCCAGGCCGAGTCGAGACGGTTCGCCGCCGCCTCGCTCGCCGAGCTGACCCAGCTCAGCGACGTGCCGTCCGGCAGCCCGCTCTTCCACAGCATGGTCGCCTTCGAGAACTACCCCTTCGACGAGGCCCGCACGGCCGGGTCCGGGATCCGCCTCGCCGACGTCTCGTCCCGCGACGCCACCAACTACCCGCTCGTGCTGCGCGCCTACCACGGCGAGCGCCTCGGCTTCGACCTCGCCCACGACCCGGACCTCTTCGACGCGACCACCGTCCACGCCCTCGCCGACCGGCTCTGCCTGCTCCTGACCGGGCTCGCCGACGGCACCGACCGGCCGCTGCGCGCCCTGGCCTGGACGACGGCCGAGGAACGGCACCGCATCCTCACCGACTGGAACGGCACCGCGTCCGGCCGCCCCGCCGAGACGCTCGTGGACCTGTTCGAGGCGCAGGCCGCCCGCACCCCCGGTGCCGTCGCCGTCACCTGCGGGACCGAGCACCTGGACTACGCGACCCTCGACGCCCGCGCCGGCCGCCTCGCCCACCGGCTCGCCGAACTCGGCGCCGGGCCCGAACGGTTCGTCGCCCTCGCCCTGCCCCGCTCCACCGACCAGGTCGTCGCCGTCCTCGCCGTGCTCAAGACCGGCGCCGCCTACCTGCCGATCGACCCGAACTCGCCCGCCGAACGCATCACCCACCTCCTCGCCGACGCCACCCCCGTCACCCTGGTGACCACCACCGGCACCGCGGCCCGCGTCGACGGCACCGGTGTGCCCGTCGTCCTCCTCGACGCCCCGGACGAGGAAGCCGACCTGGCCCGGCGCCCGGCGACCGGCCCCGCGCCGGCCCGCCGCCCCCTGCCGGAGAGCCCCGCCTACGCCATCTACACCTCCGGCTCCACCGGCCGCCCCAAGGGCGTGGTCGTCCCGCACGCCAACGTGGTGCGCCTGTTCACCCGCACCCGCCCGTGGTTCGGCTTCGGCCCGGACGACGTGTGGACGCTGTTCCACTCCTACGCGTTCGACTTCTCCGTGTGGGAGCTGTGGGGCCCGCTGCTGCACGGCGGCCGGCTCGTCGTCGTGCCCGACGAGACCGCCCGCTCCCCGGAGGACTTCCTGCGGCTGCTGGCCGACGAAGGGGTCACCGTCCTCAACCAGACGCCGTCCGCGTTCTACCCGCTCGTCCGCGCCGACGCCGAACACCCCGACACCGGCGCCCGCCTGGCCCTGCGCACCGTGATCTTCGGCGGCGAGGCCCTCGACGTCGGCCGGCTCACCGACTGGTGGGCCCGCCATCCGGCCGACACCCCGCGGCTGGTCAACATGTACGGCATCACCGAGACCACCGTGCACGTCACCCACGCCCCGCTCGACCCCGCCACCGCCGCGCACGGCCCCGCCAGCCCCATCGGCGTCGCGATACCCGACCTGAGGGTGTACGTGCTCGACCCGGACCTGGCCCCCCTGCCGCCGGGCGCCACCGGCGAGCTGTACGTCGCGGGGGAGGGCCTGGCCCGCGGCTACCTGGGCCGCCCCGGCCTGACCGCCACCCGGTTCCTCGCCGACCCGTTCGGCCCGGCCGGCAGTTGCATGTACCGCACCGGCGACCGGGCGAAGTGGCGGCCCGACGGCACCCTGGAGTACCTGGGCCGCGCGGACGCCCAGGTGAAGATCCGCGGCTACCGTATCGAGCCCGGCGAGATCGAGGCCGCCCTGCACGCCCACCCCGGGGTCGCCGACACCGCCGTCGGCGTGTTCGAGGACACCTCCGGCACCCGCCGCCTGGTGGCCCACGTCGTCGGCACCGGCGGCGCGACACCGCCGACGGCCGAGCTGCGCGCCCACCTGGAGCGGCTGCTGCCCGCCCACATGGTGCCCGCCGCCTACGTCCCGATGGACGCCCTCCCGCTCACCGTCAACGGCAAGCTCGACCGGCGCGCCCTGCCCGCCCCCACGGCGGACGGCTACGCCGCCGACACCGACCGGACCGCACCGCGCACCCCCGCCGAACGGGCGGTCGCCGCCGCCTGGTCGGACGTCCTCGGCGTCGAGGAGGTGTCCGCCGGCGACGACTTCTTCGCGCTCGGCGGCGACTCCATCCTCGCCGTCCGCGTCACCGCCCGGCTGCGCGCCGCGTTCGGCCCCGAGGTGTCCCCGCGCGTGCTGTTCACCCACAGCACCGTGTCCGCGCTCGCCGCCGAACTCGGCGACCCGGTGGGCCACACCTCCGCCACGCCCGCCGACGCGATCCCGGCGACCGCCCCGCAGACCCCGGCGCCGCTGTCGTACGCCCAGCAACGCCTGTGGTTCCTCGACCGGTTCGAGCCCGGCAGCACCGAGTACACGACGCTGTCCGTGCTGCGCCTGCGCGGCCCGCTCGACGAGCGCGCCCTGCGGACCGCCCTGGACGGCCTCGTCGCCCGCCACGAGTCCCTGCGCACCACCTTCGCCGAACACGACGGGCAGCCCCGGCAGGTGGTGCACCCGCCGCACCCGGCCGCCCTGACCGTGGACGACCTCACCACCGCCGCCGACCCGACGGCCGCGCTGGACGACCTGCTGGAGCGCGAGGCCACCACGCCGTTCGACCTGGCGGCCGGGCCGCTGCTGCGCGCCCGCCTGGCCCGCACCGCCGACGACGAGCACGTCCTGGCCCTCGCCGTCCACCACATCGTCACCGACGGCTGGTCCCTCGGCGTCCTCGGCCGGGACCTGGGCGAGCTGTACGCGGCCGCCCGCGAGGGCCGCCGCCCCGAACTCCCCGGCCTGCCCGTGCGCTACGCCGACCACGCCGCCTGGCAGCGCGCCCGCACCGACCAGGTCGAGCGGCAACTCGCCCACTGGCGCGAGCGGCTCGCCGGCGTACCGCCGCTGGAGCTGCCGACGGACCGGGCGCGCCCCGCCGTCCGCTCCCGCGACGGCGCGCTGGTGACCTTCACGCTGCCCGCCGAGCTGACCGACCGGCTGCGCGAGCGGGGCCGGGAGGCCGACGCCACCCTCTACATGACCCTCCTCGCCGGCTGCACGGTCCTGCTGTCCCGCTGGGCCGACCAGGACGACTTCGCCCTCGGCACCGTCACCGCGGGCCGTGAGCGCCCCGAACTGCACGACGTCGTCGGCATGTTCGTCAACACCCTGGTGCTGCGCAACGAGGTCCGGCCCGGCACGTCGTTCCGCGCGCTGCTGGAGCAGGTGCGCGGCACCGTCCTGGACGCCTTCGCCCACCAGGACGTGCCCTTCGAACGGCTGGTGGACGTCCTCCAGCCCGAACGGGACACCAGCCGCACCCCCTTGTTCCAGGTCATGGTCGCCCTGCACAACCTGGGCGCCGAGGCACCCGAACTGCCCGGCCTGGACGCCGAGCCGCTGCTGCCGCCGGTCCGGCACGCCACCTTCGACCTGGCCTTCGACTTCGTCGAGGGCGACGGCGGCGTCACCGGCCACCTGGAGTACGACACCGGCCTGTTCGACGAGGACACCGTCCGCGGCCTGGCCGCCCGCCTGCGCCTGCTGCTGGAGGCGGCGGTGCGCGACCCGGACCGCGACGTGCGGGCGCTGGAGCTGATGACCCCCGACGAGCGGCGGCGGGTGCTGCACGACGGGCAGGGCGTGCGCCTCCCCGTCCCGGACACCACCTACCCCGCCCTGTTCGAGGCCCAGGCCGCCCGCACCCCGTACGCGACCGCGCTGGTCGCCCGCGACGCCACCCTCGACTTCGCCGCCCTCAACGACCGCGCGAACCGGCTCGCCCACCACCTGCTGGCCCTGGGGGCCGGACCCGAGCGGGTGGTCGCCGTCCGGCTGCCGCGCACCTCCGAGCTGGTCGTCGCGGTCCTCGCCGTCGCCAAGTCCGGCGCCACCCTGCTCCACCTCGACCCCGACCTGCCCGCCGAACGCGCCGCCGGGCTCCTCCAGGACGCCGCCCCGCGCGTCGTGCTCACCGCCGACGCGCTGAGCGCCACCCCCTGGGACCGGCTGCCCGCCCACGACGTCACCGACCGCGACCGACCGGCCCCGCTGCTCCCGCGGCACGCCGCCTACATGATCTACACCTCCGGCTCCACCGGCCGCCCCAAGGGCGTCGTCGTGGAACACCGCCACCTGGTCAACCTCTGCCACGACCACCGCGCGGGGCTCGTCGCCCCGCACACCGCGGACGGGCGGCGGCTGCGCGCCGCGCTCAGCGCCTCGTTCTCCTTCGACACCTCCTGGGAGGGCCCGCTGCTGCTCGCCCTCGGCCAGGAGGTCCACCTCATCGACGAGGACGTGCGCCTGGACCCCGAGGCGTTCTGCGCGCGGATCGCCGACCGGAACCTGGACCTGGTCAACGTCACCCCGTCCTTCCTGCGCGAACTCCTCGCCGCGGGCCTCCTCGCCCCCGGCCGCCACCACCCCCGCGTCCTGCTCGTCGGCGGCGAGGCGACCGGCCCCGACACCTGGCGCGAGCTGTGCGCGGCCGCCGAACTCGGCGTCACCGCCTACAACATGTACGGCCCCACCGAGTGCACCGTCGACGCCACCTACGGCCGCGTCACCGACCGCCCCGACCGGCCGGTCATCGGACGGCCCGGCGCCAACCTGCGCGCCTACGTCCTCGACGGCTCCCTGCGCCCGGTACCGCCCGGCACGCCCGGCGAGCTGTACCTCGCCGGCGCCCAGGTCGCCCGCGGCTACCTCGGCCGGCCCGGCCTGACCGCCGCCAGGTTCCTCGCCGACCCGTTCGGCGCGCCGGGGGAGCGCATGTACCGCACCGGCGACCGCGCCCGCCGCGACGCCCAGGGGCTGCTGGAGTTCCTGGGCCGCGCCGACGAACAGATCAAGATCCGCGGCTTCCGCATCGAACCCGGCGAGATCGAGGCCGCGCTGCTCGCCCACCCGGACGTCGCCGACGCCGTCGTCACGGCACGCGACCACGCGGGCCGCCGCATGCTCGTGGCGTACCTGGTGCCCGCCGGGGACACCGCCCCGGCCGCCGACGAGCTGCGCCTCGCGCTGCGCCGCACCCTGCCGGACCACATGGTGCCCGCGGCGTTCGTGCCGCTGACCCGGATCCCGCGCACCACCAGCGGCAAGACCGACCGGCGCGCCCTGCCCGCCCCGCCGGTCCAGCCCGGCACCACGGCCGCCTACGTGCCGCCCCGCCCCGGCACCGAACAGACGCTGGCCGCGATCTGGGCCGACGTGCTGCACGTCGAACGGGTGGGCGCACGCGACAACTTCTTCACGCTCGGCGGCGACTCGATCCTCAGCATCCAGATCGTCTCCCGGGCCCGCCAGGCCGGCCTCGCGCTGACCACCAAGGACGTCTTCCGCCACCAGACCGTCGCCGAACTCGCCCTGCGCGTCACCGAGTCGGCACCGGCCACCACCGGCACGACCGCCCCCGCCGAGGCACCGCTCACCCCCATCCAGCGCTGGTACCTCGACGGCCGCACCCCCGGTGAGCCGCTGCGTTTCACCATGTCGCAGCGCCTCGAACTCGCACCCGGCACCGACCTGTCGGCCTTGCGCACCGCCGCCGACGCCGTCGTACGCCACCACCCGGCGCTGCGCACCCGCTTCCGCCGCACCGAGGACGGCTGGCGCCAGGAGGTCCTGCCCGGCGTCCCGGACGGCACCGTCACCCGGCACGACGTGACCGGCCTCGACGGCCCCGCCCTGGAGACCGAGGCGGTCCGCCTCGCGGACGAGGCCCGCGCCGCCCTCGACCCCACCGAGGGCCGGGTGGCGCGCGTCCTCCTCCTCGACCGCGGCCCGCACGCACCCGCCCAACTGCTCTTCACCGTCCACCACCTGGCCGTCGACGGCGTCTCCTGGCGCATCCTGCTGGGCGACCTGGAGACCGCGCACCGGCAGGCCGCCGCCGGACAGCCCGTCGAGCTGCCCCCGGCCACCACCGCCTACGGCCACTGGGCGGCCCGGCTGGAGGCCCACACCCGCTCCGGTGCGATGGACGGCGACCTCGGCCACTGGCGGCGCACCGCCGAGGCACCCGCCGACCTGCCCGCGGGCCGGACCGGACCCAACACCCACGGCACCGCCGCCACGGTCACCGTGGAACTGGAGCCGGAGACCACCGAGGCCCTGCTGCGCCAGGTCCCCGAGGTCTACCGCACCCAGGTCAACGACGTCCTGCTCAGCGCCCTCGGCCGCACCCTGGCCCGCTGGTGCGGACGCGACAGCGTGCTGGTCGGTGTGGAGGGCCACGGCCGCGAGGACCTCTTCGACGACCTGGACCTGTCCCGCACGGTCGGCTGGTTCACCGCCGAGTTCCCGCTCGCGCTGACCACCGCCCCCGACGCCGGCTGGCACGACACCCTGCGCTCGGTCAAGGAGCAGTTGCGCGCGGTGCCCCTGCGCGGCCTGAGCCACGGTGCGCTGCGCCACCTGCTGCCCGACAGCCCGCTGGCCGGCGCCCCGGCACCGCGGGTCGGCTTCAACTACCACGGCCGGTGGGACGCCGACGCGGGCGGCAGCGGCCTGTACGCCGCCGCCCTGCCCCCGGCCGGCTCCGACACCGACCCCGACGCCCCCCGGTCCTACCTGCTGGACATCACCGGCGTGGTGCAGGACGGCCGGCTCGAACTCGGCTGGACCTACCCGCCGGCCGTCTACGACGAGGCCACCGTCCGCACGCTCGCCGAGGAGATGTGCGCGGCGCTGCGCGAGATCGCGGCCCACTGCGCCTCCCCGGACGCGGGCGGCCGCACCCCGTCCGACTTCCCGCTGGCCGGGCTCGGCCAGCCGGAGCTGGACCGCCTCGTGGGCTCCGGCCGGCACGTGGCCGACGTCCTGCCGCTGACCCCGCTGCAGGCCGGCATGCTCTTCCACGGCCTCGTCGACACGGCGGGCGCCTACTGCGACCGCGTGGCCGTCCGCCTGTCCGGGGTGAGCGACCCGCAGCGCTTCGCCGCCGCCTGGCAACAGGTCGCCGACCGCACCGAGGCCCTGCGCACCAGCGTCCACTGGCAGGGCCTGCCGCACCCCGTGCAGGTCGTGCACCGGCACGTGGAGCTGCCCGTCACCCACCTGGACTGGCGCCGGCTCACGGCCGAGGAGCGGGCGACGGCCACCGAGGACCTGCTGGCCGCCGACCGCGCCACCGGCATGGACCTGACCACCGCACCCCTCACCCGCATCACGCTGGCCGCACTGCCCGGCGACGAGGTCCTGCTCCTGTGGTCCTCCCACCACCTGATCCTGGACGGCTGGAGCACCGGCCGGCTCCTCACCGAGGTGTGCGAGCGCTACGCCGCCCTCACCGGCGGCCCAGCCGCCCCCGCACCGGTCAGGCGCCCCTTCGCCGACTTCCTGCGCTGGCTGCACGACCAGGACGAGACCGCCGCCGAGGCCCACTGGACCGAGACGCTCGCCGGGTTCGCCGCCCGCACCCCGCTGCCCTACGACCGCACACCGGCCCAGGAGCACCGCGCCCGCGCCGCCGCCCTCACCAGCCGCCGGCTCGACGAGGACCTCTCGGCACGGCTGCGGCAGGGCGCCGCCCGCGCCGGGCTCACGGTGAACACCGTCATCGAGGGCGCCTGGGCGCTGCTCCTGGCCCGCCACAGCGGCCGCGCCGACGTCGTGTTCGGCACCACCGTCTCCGGACGCCCGGCCGAACTGCCCGGCGTGGAGTCGATGATCGGCATGTTCATCAACACCGTGCCCACCCGCGTCCGGGTGGAGGGCGGGGGAGCGGCGTCCTGGCTGCGCGCGGTGCAGGAGCACCAGAGCGACACCCGGCGCTTCGACCACCTCGCCCTGCCCCGCATCCAGGCGCTGAGCGAGGTCCCGGCCGGCGAGGCGCTGTTCGACAGCATGGTGGTGTTCGAGAACTACCCCGTCGACGAGTCCGCCACCGCCCGCACGGGCGTCCAGGTCCAGGAGGTGCGCGCCGAGGACGCGCCCACCTTCCCGCTGTGCCTGCGCGCCCACCTCGGTGACCGCCTCGGCCTCGACCTCGCCTACGACGCCGGCCTGTTCGACGCGGACACCGCCGACCACCTCGCCGACCGCCTCACCGTCGTCCTGCGCGCCCTCGCCGACGCCCTGGAGACCGACGCGGACGTGACCGGCTTGGACGCGCTGACCGAGGACGACCGCGCCCTGCTGGAGCGGTGGAACACCACCGCCCGCCGGACCGGACCGAGCAGCCCCGTCGCCCTCTTCGCCGAGCAGGCCCGCCGCACCCCTGAGGCACCCGCGCTGCGCGACGGCGACACGCACCTGACGTACCGTCAACTCGACGAGTGGTCCGACGCGGTGGCCTCCCGGCTCCTCGCCGGCGGACTGCGCGCCGAGGACCGGGTGGCCCTGCTGATGGACCGCTGCGCCGCCCTCGTCGTCGCCCAGCTCGCCGTCCTCAAGGCGGGCGGCGCCTACGTGCCCGTGGACGCCCGCGCCCCCGAGGACCGGCTCCGCGCGCTGATCGGACGCGCGGGCGCGGCGGTCCGGCTGACCGCCGAGGACGTCACCGCCGCGCGCACCCCCGTACCGGACGCGCCCGCCGCCGCACCCGCGGACCCCGACCGGCTCGCCTACGTGATGTTCACCTCCGGGTCGACCGGCGAGCCGAAGGCGGTCGCCGTACGCCACCGCGACGTGGCCGCCCTCGCCACCGACAGCCGCTTCACCGGCGGCGTGAGCGACCGGGTGCTGCTGCACTCCCCGGTGGCCTTCGACGCCGCCACCTTCGAGGTGTGGGCGCCGCTGCTCACCGGCGGCTGCGTCGTCGTGGCCCCCTCGCGGCCGCTGGACGCCGCCCTGCTGCGGCAGCTCATCGGCGACACCGGCCTGAGCGCGCTGTGGCTGACCGCCGGCTTGTTCCGGCTACTCGCCCAGGACGCCCCGGACTGCTTCACCGGCCTGCGCCAGGTGTGGACCGGCGGCGACGTCGTGCCCGCCGCGGCCGTACGCCGCGTCCTGGCCGCCTGCCCGGACCTGACCGTCGTGGACGGCTACGGCCCCACCGAGACGACGACGTTCGCCACGTCCTTCCCGCTCGCCGACGCGGCCGCCGTCCCCGACACCGTGCCCATCGGCCACCCCCTCGACGCAATGCGCGTGCACGTCCTCGACCGCCGGCTGCGGCCCGTGCCCCCCGGCTGCCCGGGCGAGCTGTACCTCTCCGGCGAGGGCGTGGCCCGCGGCTACCTGGGCCGCCCCGGCGACACCGCGGCCCGCTTCCTGGCCGACCCGGCCGGCCCGCCCGGCAGCCGCATGTACCGCACCGGCGACCTGGCCCGCCGCCGCCCCGACGGCACCGTGGAGTTCCTGGGCCGCGCCGACGACCAGGTGAAGATCCGCGGCTTCCGCGTCGAACCCGGCGAGGTCGAGGCCGTCCTCGCCGGACACCCCGGCGTCACCGACGTGACCGTGCTCGCCCGCGAGGACCGGCCCGGCAGCCGCCGCCTGGTCGCCTACGTGGTCGGCACCGAAGACGTCGCGTCCCTGCGGGAGTTCGCCCGCACCGCCCTGCCGGACTACCTCGTGCCGTCGGCGTTCGTCGTCCTGCCCGCACTGCCGCTCAGCCGCAACGGCAAGGTCGACCGGGCGGCCCTGCCCGCGCCGGACCCCGCGACCGGCGCGGCGCAGGACGCGCCCGTCGAGCCGCGCACCGACGCCGAGCGCCGCACGCTGGAGGTCTTCACCGACGTCCTCGCCGACGTCCTGTCCGTGCCGCGCCCCGGCGTGCGGGACGACTTCTTCCAGCTCGGCGGCGACTCCATTCTCAGCATCCGCCTCGCCGTCCGCCTCTCCGAGGCGTTCGGCACCGACCTGTCCCCGCGCGCGGTGTTCACCCACCCGACCCCCGAGGCCCTCGCCGCCCTGCTCACCGAGGAACGCCCCGCCGACACCCCGCCCGCGACGATCACCCCCGTCACCCGCGACACGCCCGCCCCGATGTCGTACGCCCAGCAACGCCTGTGGTTCCTGGAGGAGTTCGCGCCCGGCAGCGGCGAGTACACCACCGCGCTGGCCCTGCGGCTGCGCGGCCGGCTCGACGTGCCCGCCCTCACCGCGGCGCTCGGCGCCCTGGTCGAGCGGCACGAGGCACTGCGCACCACCTTCGACGCGGCCGACGGCCACGGCGTGCAGATCGTCCACCCCGCCGGGGACATCCCGCTGACCCTGCACGACCTGTCGCAGCTCACCGGCGACGCACGCGACGCCCGGCTCGCCGACCTGCTCGATGCCGAACGCGCCCGCACCTTCGACCTGCGGCGCGGCCCCCTCCTGCAGACGGGCCTGATCCGGCTCGCGGACGACGAGCACGTCCTGACGCTGACCCTGCACCACATCGTCACCGACGGCTGGTCCACCGGCGTGCTCACCGGCGACCTCGCCCACTACTACCGCACCGAACTCGGCGCGGAGCCAGGCGCGTTGCCGCCGCTGCCGGTGCAGTACGCCGACTACGCCCACTGGCAGCGCGGGCGCGGCACCGACGACCACCTCGCGTACTGGAAGGAGCACCTGGCCGGGCTGGAGACGCTGGACCTGCCCACCGACCGGCCCCGCCCCGCGGTGCGCACCCACCGGGGCGCCTCCGTGCGGCTCGCCCTGCCCCGCGAGACGACCCGCCGCCTCGCCCGGGTGGGCCGCGACCGGCAGGCCACCCTGTTCACCACCCTGGTCGCCGCCGCCCAGGCATACCTGGCCCGCCTGACCGGCGGCGAGGACATCACCGTCGGCACCGTCACCTCCGGCCGCGACCGCGCCGAGGTCCAGCACCTCGTCGGGTTCTTCGTCAACACCCTCGTGCTGCGCTCCCGCGTCACGCCCGACCGCCCGTTCCCCGAGTTCCTCGGCGACGTCCGCGAGACCGTCCTGGACGCCTTCGCCCACCAGGAGGCACCGTTCGAGCAGGTCGTGGACGAGGTCCAGCCGGTCCGCGACACCAGCCGCACCCCGCTGTTCCAGGTCATGGTGGTCCTCCAGAACGCCCCGGCCGCCGCCCTAGACCTGCCCGGCCTCCAGGTCACCGACATCGACACCGAACTGCGGCACGCCGCGTTCGACCTCACCCTCGAGTTCGCCGAGACCGGCACCGGCGAACTGCACGGCGTCCTCACCTACAACACCGACCTCTTCGACGCGGCCACCGCCGAACGCATGGCCGACCAGCTCGGCATCCTCCTGAGTGCCGTCGCCGAGAACCCCGACCGGCCGCTCGGCGCCCTGCCGCTCGCCACCGACGAGACGCTCAAGGCCGTGCTCGACCAGGGCCGCGCCACCGCCCGCCCGGTCCCGGCGGCCACCCTGCCCGAGCTGTTCGAACGACAGGCCGCCCGCACCCCCGACGCCGTCGCCCTGGCCGACGCCGACGGCCGGGAACTGACGTACGCGCACGTCGAACGCGCCGCCAACCGGCTGGCGCACCGCCTCATCGCCCGGGGCACCGGCCCCGAGCGGATCGTGGCGGTGGCCCTGCCCCGCAGCGCCGAGACGGTCGTGGCGCAGCTCGCCGTCACCAAGGCCGGCGGCGCCTTCCTGCCCGTCGACCCCGACTACCCCGAGCAGCGCCGGGAGTTCATGCTCCGCGACGCCGGCGCCTGGCTCGTCCTGGACGACCCCGCCGCCGTGTGGGACGCCGACGGCCCGGACACCGCGCCCACGGACGCCGACCGCACCTCCCCGCTGACCGTCGACCACCCGGCGTACGTGATCTACACGTCCGGCTCCACCGGCACCCCCAAGGGCGTCACGGTGACGCACCGCGGCCTCGCCGCCTTCGCCGCGTCGGCCGCCGACCGCTACGACGCCGGCCCCGGCGACCGCGTCCTGCAGTTCGCCTCACCCAGCTTCGACGCCTCCGTGCTGGAGCTGTGCGTGTCCCTGCTCAGCGGCGCCACCCTGCTCACCGGGGAGGAGGGCCCCCTCGTCGGCGAACGCCTCGCCGAGGTCCTCGCCGGGCGGCGCGTCAGCCACACCCTGATCCCGCCCGCCGCCCTCGCGACGGTCGACCCGGCCACCGCCGACACCCTGCCGCACCTGCGCACCCTCATCGTCGGCGCCGAGGCATGCCCCGCCCACCTCGTCGAGCGGTGGGCCCCAGGGCGACGGATGATCAACTCGTACGGCCCGACCGAGGCCACCGTCGTCGCCACCTGGACCGGTCCGCTCACCCCGGGCGCGGCCGCCCCGCCCATCGGACGCCCGGCCGGCGCGACCCGCGTCCACGTCCTCGACGCCGCCCTGCGCCCCGTCCCGCCCGGCGTCACCGGCGACCTCTACGTCTCCGGACCCGGGCTGGCCCGCGGCTACCTCCACCGGCCAGGGCTGACCGCGTCCCGCTTCGTCGCCGACCCGTTCGGCGCCCCCGGCGAACGCATGTACCGCACCGGCGACCGCGCCCGCTGGGACGCCAACGGCGACCTGCGCTTCGCCGGACGCGCCGACGCCCAGCTCAAACTGCGCGGCTTCCGCATCGAGCCCGGAGAGATCGAGAGCGCGCTGCGCGGCAGCCCGCTGGTGCGCGACGCGGTCGTCACCGTGCGCGCCGGCGGCAGTGACCCGGACGGCCGCTCCGGCGCCCGGCTGGTCGCCCACGTCGTCCCCGCCGACGGCGCCCCGGACCCCCTGCCCGTACCCGAACTGCGCGACCACCTCGCCGGGCTGCTCCCGGCACACATGATCCCCACGGCGTTCGTGCCGCTGGCCCGGTTGCCGCTCACCCCGAACGGCAAGACCGACCGCAACGCCCTGCCCGAACCCGGGCCCACGCACTCCGCCACCGGGCCGCACACGCCCCCGCGCACCGACACCGAACGCCGCGTCGCCCGCATCTGGGGCGACGTCCTCGGCGTCGCCGACGTCGGCGCGCACGACAACTTCTTCCACCTCGGCGGTGACTCCGTCCTCAGCATGCAGGTCGTCTCCCGGCTGCGCCGCGACGGCCTGCACGTGACCACCCGCGACCTGTTCACCCACCAGACCGTCGCCGAACTGGCCGGCGTCGTCACCACCGCCCCCCGGCACACCGGGGAGGAGGCGGTCAGCGGGGACGTGCCGCTCACCCCGATCCAGGAGTGGTTCCTGACCGGACAGCGCGCCAGCCACGCCCACTTCAACCAGTCCCTGCTGGTGGAACTCGCCCCCGGCGTGGACGCCACCGCCCTGGAGACCGCCCTCAACGCCCTGCTCGACCACCACGACGCCCTGCGCATGCGCTTCACCGCCGACCAGGACGGCTGGCGCCAGTACAACCCGCCCGCGGGCGACACCGACCGCGACGGGCTCCTGACCCGCCACGACCTCGGCGGCCTCACCGCCACCGACGCGGACACGGCGATGGAGAAGGCCGCCGACGACCTGCACACCGGCTTCGACCTCGCGCGCGGCCCGCTGCTGCGGGCGGCCCTGTTCACCGGCGCCGCCGACCGGCCCGACTTCCTCCTCCTGGTCGGCCACCACCTGGTCGTGGACGCCGTCTCCTGGCGCATCCTGCGCGACGACCTGGAGGCCGCCTACCGGCAGGCGGTCCAGGGCGAACCCGTGGCCCTCGGCGAACGCACCACCTCCTTCCGCGACTGGGCCCGCGGCCTCGCCGCCCACGTCGCCTCCGGCGCCCTCGACCACGAACTGCCTTACTGGGAACGCGCCGTGGACACCGAGCCGCTCCCCTCCGGGACACCGGAGGGCCCCGACACGGGCACCGTCGACACCCTCACCGTCGAACTGGACGAGACGGACACCGAGGCGCTGCTGCGCGCCGCGCCGACCGCCTACCGCACCCGCGTCAACGACGTCCTCCTCGCCGCCCTCGCCCTCGCCCTGGCCCGCTGGACCGGCCACGAGGACGTCCGCCTGGACCTGGAGGGACACGGCCGCGAGGACCTGCTCGACGACGTCGACCTGACCCGCACCGTCGGCTGGTTCACCACCGTCCACCCCGTCGCCCTCCAGGTCCCCGAACCCGCCGACCTCGGCCCCGACCGCGACTGGCGCACCCTGGTGAAGTCCGTACGCCGCCAACTGCGCGCCGTACCCGGCAACGGCCTCGGCTTCGGCGCCCTGCGCACCTTCGGTCCGCCCGAGGTGCGCGAGCGCCTGGGACGCGCCGCCCACGGACAGGTCGTCTTCAACTACCTCGGACAGTGGGACTCCCGCCCCGAGAACCCCGGGGACGGCCTGGTCCGCGCCGAACACGGCTCGTTCGGCCGCCACCACGACCCGCGCGACAGCGGCTCCCACCCGCTGGAGATCGTCGGCGCCGTCCAGCGCGGCCGGCTGTCCTTCACCTGGCACCACCGGCCCGCCCTGCACGCCACCGACACCGTGCGCCGGGCCGCCGAGGACTTCGCCCGGGCCCTGCGCCACATCGCCCACCACGCCCGCGAGCGCCGGTGACCCCCCACCCCGTGGGCCGCGCCCCACCACCGCACCGGACCACCGACCCGTGACCCACCGCAACGACCCGCCCGCCACGACCCAGAGAGCGAGACCGACGGACATGGACGAGAACACCCGCTACCAGGTGCTGCGCAACGACGAGGACCAGTACTCGCTGTGGCCCGCCGACATCGAGGTGCCCGCCGGCTGGCAGCCCGTCGGCAAGGAGGGCACCGAGGCCGAGTGCTCCGCCTACGTCGACGAGGTCTGGACCGACATGCGCCCGCGCAGCCTGCGGGAACGCATGGAGAACGCCGAAGCCTGACGCACCCGGCGGGACCGGGCCGGGGCGCACCCGGGACGACGCGCCCCGGCCCGGTGCCGCCCGCCTGCCCGCACTGCCCGAGGAGCCCGCATGACACCGGTCCTGCACACCGAACGACTCACCTTCCGCCCCTACCGACCCGAGGACGAGGACCACTTCGTGGAGCTCCTGCGCGACGAGGAGGTCTGCCGCTGGATGGGCCAGGACCGCGTGCCCGAGGCGGACATCCGCACCCTGTTCCGCGCCATCCTCGACGACGTCTACCCCAAGCGGATGTTCGACGTGTGGGGACTCTGGCAGGACGAGCAGTTCGTCGGGCACGCGGAGGTCAAGAAGACCGGCAACGTCGACGGACACGAACTGGTCGCCGCCCTCGCACCCCCCTACTGGGGCCGCGGCCTGGGCACCGAGGTGGTCCGCGGCCTGCTGCGCCACGCCGCCGGCAACCTCGGCCTGAAGGAGGCATACGGCATGGTCGGCGCCGACAATGCCGCCAGCCTGGCCATGTGCCGCCGCCTGGGCTTCCGTCACGTGCGCGACGTGGTCGACGACGACGGCAAGGTCACCAAGCTGATGGTGATCCGGACGACGGAACCGGACTGACCCGGGGATGACCGGCCAGGGGTGAACGCGGGCCGCGACGGCCGCCGGGGGAGAGGACCGTCCACCCGGTCGGGGAAAGTCCGCCGCCGTCATCCCGTCGGAGTGCCCGGCCGGCCACTCCACCAGCTCGATCCGGTACCCGTCCGGGTCCGTCAGCCACGAGGTCCGCGGGCCCGCGGCGCCACCCGGACGCTGGACGGGCCCCGGATCCAGACCGGCCCCGGCCGGCGCCTCCAGGGCGCCGGCCAGGCCGTCCACCTGGATCGCGAGGTGGTCGACCCCGCTGCCCACGTCCACCAGCTCCAGCGAAGCCGCGGTCTCCCCGGGGAACTGCAGGACGACGAGGCGGCTCCCGTCACCGGTCTCCACCCGGCCCAGCACGCCGTACCCGAGAGCGGTCCAGAACCGCGGGGAGCGCTCCAGACCGGTGACGCGGTACGAGACGAAGAGCGTCCTCACGCCGCCTCCCCGGTCCGGAGCAGCCGGTAGCGGAGGTGCGTGACATCGCGGCCCTCGAGCCGCCGCACCAGCTCCAGCTCGACGTGCTCCTCACGGAGGTGGTCGAACAGCCGTCGGCCGCGACACGAGAACGGGCGCATGGAGAGGGGCGTCGCGGAGGTAGTGCGCGCCAGTGCCCAAGGCGAAGCCTATGACGTCCGGTTACTCCGCAGTGTCCTGATCGCTGCTGGGACATCCCGGCCGACGGGATGTCGCATCTCTGTTGTCACGAACCACGGTCTTCCCGATTCCGGTGACAACCGGAACGGCCTAACCGCGCTGTACCGCATCAAGGACTGACAGTTCCTGTACGTCGGCCCCGCTCGTGTCACGGTGGGTGTCACGCTCGCTGAAAACACGCACTGACCTGCGCAGACGCCTGTTCATGGCGCCCCGCGACGGGAGCGTGACACTCCGCTCCGCCGCCTGCCCACCAGGCATGCCGCCGTCCGCCGCTGCCCGTGCCACTGATCGTCGACCGGTTGTCAGTGAAGGTGACCAACGCGAGTCCGTGTCATCGAAGTCGGACCGCCCCGTTGCTGCCGCCAGCAGCGGTTGTGCGGTCAGGAGATCAGGCAGCGAGCAGCGATGCCGCGCAGCGTGCCAGCGGCTCGCGGGGCGGCCATGGCCTCGGTAGTGGACTCCCCGCGCAACGGGCCGCAGAGGATGACCGGGCGCTGACCCTCAACCGTCGACCACAGGAAGTCGTCCAAGGGGATGCCGACGCCCGAGTCGAACAACTCGTTCTGGACTGCGGTCTGAGCCTCGTCGAGACGGACGATCCGCAAGAGACGGCGGGCGCTACCGTCGATGGAGACGACCCATCGGGGGTCACGCTCCAAGGTGTCCGTCCATACCGGCCAGCCGAGCCCGGAGAGGTCATCGAGCTCCCCGACCGGGGTGCGCGGCTCCAAGCTGCGGGCAGCCGAAGAGCCGCAGCATCGCCAGGTCGGTCTCCCGGTGCCCGCCGTGCGCGGCCGGGTCGATCAGCCGGACCTCGCCGTCGGCGCCCCACAGCACGTTGCCGTTCCACAGGTCACCGTGCAGCCGCGCGGGCGGCTCGGGGGGCCCGGCCGGCTCCGGCAGCCCGCCGTCGAGCGTGACCTCGGCGAGCGCCCCCGACCGCCGGCGCTCACCGGTCACCGCCCGGCCGGCCAGCCGGGCCGCCGCGGCCCCGGGCCCGTCACCGTCCGCCATGGGGGAGGCACCCGTCGTCGTGTCCACGCCGCCACCCTACGACCGCCCGGCTGCCCGAGGGGTGTCCCGCCGACCCGGTGAAAACGGCCGCCGACGCCGATCGGACGGCCCGGTCGCGGGGGAGCAGTGAGACCATGACCAGTTCAGCGTTCCCCCGTACGATCATCCTGCCCAGCTCCGTGTGCGAGCAGGCCGCCGAGCACCTCGAACACGCGGTGCAGCGGGCCATCGACGGCGCCGCCGCGCCCTGGCGGGCCTTCCGCGGTGCCGAGGAGAACCACGGCGAGCTGCCCGTCTCCGTCGTCGAACAGGCCGCCTCCTGCCTGCTGGTGCTGGCCGCCGAGAGCGCCCAGCACCTGCGCCCCTCCGCCCTGCGCACCCTGATCGGCGTCGCCCTGCACCTGAGGGACAGCGCGGAGGCGGTCCGGCGGCCCACCGTCACGAGCGGGCCGTGGTGAGGGGGGCCGGCGGGCTCGGACGAGGGCCGTTCGCCGAGCCGGCACCGGTAACGTGCCGCCCGGTGGCCCGGTTCACCCGCCGAGCACGCGCAGTGACGCCCACAGGGCCGCCGTCGAGGCCAGCAGCGTCGCCGGTACGGCGAGCAGACCGAGCCGGGTGAAGCGGCCGAGGTCCACGGCGATGCCGTGCTGGTGCAGGATGCGCCGCCACAACAGGGTGGCCAGCGAGCCGACGTAGGTCAGGTTGGGACCCAGGTTCACGCCGATCAGCACCGCGAGGACCGGGCCAGGGCCGCCCGGCGCGGCCAGCGGCAGCAGGGCCAGCACCGCCGGCAGGTTGTTGATCAGGTTGGCCAGCAGCGCGGCCACCGCCGCCACCCCGAGCAGCGCGGGCAGCCCGTCGCCGAGCGGCAGCAGCTCGGCCAGCCCCGTGGCCAGCCCGCCCGACACCACCGCCTGCACCACCACGCCCAGCGCCAGCACGAACAGGCAGAACAGCGGCGAGGCGGCGCCGACCAGCTCCCGTACCGTGGTCCGGCGCCGCAGCAGCTCCCGGCCGCCCAGCACGGCCACCCCGCCCAGCGCCGCCCACGCGGGCTCCTGACCGGCCAGCGAGACCACCGCGAACCCGGCCAGCGTCAGCGCCAGCACCACCAGCGTGAAACGGGGCACGCGCGGAACGGCCCGGTCCGCCGGACCGGCGTCCTCCGGCGTGGTCCGCTGCCCGAGGTCGATGCGGAAGAAGCGGCGGAAGACGGCGTACTCGACGGCGATCGCCGCCAGCCACGGCAGCGTCATCAGCGCGGCGAACCGGGTGAAGGTCAGCCCGCTCGCGGTGAACGCCAGCAGGTTCGTCAGGTTCGACACCGGCAGCAGCAGCGACGCGGAGTTCGCCAGGTGCGCGGTGGCGTACACGTGCGGACGGGCCAGGGCGCCGGCCCGGGCGGCGGTCGCCAGGACGACCGGGGTGAGCAGCACCACGGTGGCGTCCAGGCTCAGCACGGCGGTGACCGCGCAGGCCACCGCGAACACCCCGGCCAGCAGGGACCGGGGACTGCCGCCGCACCGGCGGGCCACCACCGCGCCGGCCGCCTCGAACAGGCCCTCCCGCGCGCACAGGTGCGCCAGCACCAGCACCAGCGCCAGGAACCCGACGACCGGCAGCAGGCTGCGCACCTGCGCCCAGGCCGCGTGCGGGGTGACCGTGCCGAGCGCCACGGCCAGCGCGGCGGCGGGCACGGCCGCGGCGGCCTCCGGCAGGCCCCGGGGGCGGACGACGGCGAAGACCAGCACCCCCAGCAGCAGGACGACCGGCACGGCTTCGGCGAGGACGGCGTTGCTCAGCGGGGTTCCTTCCCTCGGTGAACCGGACCGGCTCACATGATCGACAACTATCCAGGGTCGCATCCCCGGACGACCACCACCGACCGGGGCGGGGCGTACGGGCCGGGACGGGAGCGTCCAGACGGGACGGGCGCGCGGGCCGCGGGACGGGGCGTACGGGGCGTACGGGCCGGGATGTACGGAATCGGCGGGTGTGTCCGAAGCCGCGCGATCCGTGCGCTTCGGGCCATGTCGCCCGGCCCGGGACGCGGGCTACCGTTCCCGCAGGTCCCCTTGGAGTCGAAGAGCAGTTGGGACGTTCCCGCAGTGCACGCAGATCTCTCCCCGGTCATCGCCGCGACCACCCAGTGGCTGACGCGCGCCTACCCGGCCACCGGCGGCGCGCTCGCCGCCGCGCTCTGCGAGGTACAGGCCCGCCAGGCCGTCACGGTCGCGGCCCGGCTGCGCTACCCCACCCCTATGGACATCGCGCTGCTCGGCCTCGCCGGGCCCGGCGGCTCGGCCCGGCTCGACTGGGTCACCGGCGCCGACGATCCCGACGGGCCCGCCTGGCGCACCTGGGTCGACGAGGTCGTGGCGAGCTGGGCGGCGGCCCTGCTCACCGACCCGGGCCTGGCCGGCCGGGCCGTCGCCGCGCTCGCCGGGGAGGGCGGCCACCCGGCCGAGTTCCGCCGCCTGCTCGCCCCCGACGACGGCGACCGCCGCGCCGCCGCCCTGCTGCGCCACCCCGACCTCCTGGCCCCCGTCACCGCGCTGCACCACGCCCAGCTCCTCACCCGCCTCGACCCGGGCGAGGCGCTGGCCGCCTGACCGGACGCACCTGACGCACCGGCCGCCCGGCCCGGCCCGGCCCACGGGGCGCGGTAGCCGTCAGGTTATGAAAGCGACTCGGTGGGGCACCCGGGACCCGCTCGTCAGCGCAGCGGGGGAAGGAAGGTCGTCCTCATGATGCCGATGGCGGCGTACGGCGCCCGGCCGGACGGCCGGGCGCCCTGGACCCGGGCCCTGGTCACCGGCGGCGCGGGCTTTCTCGGCTCCCACCTGTGCACCCGCCTGCTCGATTCAGGAGTCGAAGTCGACTGCCTGGACGACCTCTCCACCGGCCGGGCCGAGAAGGTCGCCCACCTCGCGGGCCGCCCCGGCTTCCGCTTCCTGGAGCGCGACATCACCGAACCCGGCGCGGTCGGCTCCCGCGACGGCCCGTACGACCTGGTGCTGCACCTCGCCGGGCCCGGCCCCTGCCCGGTGGCCCGGCCGGACCGGCCGCTGGAACTGCTGGACACCGCGAGCGCCGGTACCCGCGCCGCGCTGGCCGCCGCCGACCGGGACGGCGCCCGCTTCCTGCTCGCCTCCACCCCGCTGCCGGACGGACCCGCCCCGCAGGGCGGCACCGACCCGTTCGGCCCGCTCGGGGTGTACGCCGAGGCCGTCCGCTTCGCCGAGGCCCTGACCGCCGCCCACGCGGCCGGTCCCGGCGCCGAGGCCGGCACCGTCCGGCTGTTCGCCACCGTCGGCCCCCGGATGCGCACGGACGACGGCGGCGTACCGAGCACCTTCCTCGCGCAGGCCCTGGCGGGCGGACCGGTCACCGTCCCCGGCGACGGCGGCGGGCGGCACTCCCTGTGCTACGTCGACGACATGGTCGACGGCGTGCTCCGGGTCGCGGCCGGCCGGTCGGTACGGCCCGTGGACCTCGGCGGCGACGAGGCGCCGACCGCCCTGGAGATCGCCCGCCGGGTGCTGGAGCTGACCGGCTGCGCCACCCCGCCGGCCGTCACCGGCCCGGCCGCGGACGTCCCCGAACCGCCACGGCCGGTCACCGGGTTCGCCCACGAGATCTTCGGCTGGATGCCCGCCGTGCCCTGGACCGAGGGGCTCGCCCGCACCGTGGCCTCGCTCACGGACCGCACCGGCACCGTCCCGGCCGCGGTGGGCCGCGACGGGGAGGAGTACTGGACATGAAGGCGCTCGTCGCCCACCCGGGCGGATTCGGCGAGGTCCTGCTGGCCGGCCCGGCGGTCCGGGCGGTGGCCACCCGCGCGGGCCGGGTCACCATGCTCTGCGGCGCCCGGGGCGCCCCCGCCGCCAAGCTGCTGCCGCACGTCGACGACGTGGTGGTCTGGGACGACACCCGCGACGGCACCGAGTCCCCGGCGGCCGGCCTGGTCCGGCGGCTCCGGCAGGAGGCGTACGACGTCGCCCTCGTCCTCGGCCCCGACCCGGACGGCCTGCCGCCCGCGGCCCGCCTCCTGCGCACGGCCCGGGTGCGGCACATCGGCCCCGACCCGGACGGCCCGCTGCCCCCGGCCCGCCTTCTGCGCACGGCCCGGGTCCGGCACATCGGCCCCGGCGCGGACCCCGCCGACGGCGGCCCGGACGCGGCGGGGGCCCTGGACGCCGCGGTCGCCATGGGATTCGGGCTGCGCGCCGGGGACGACGGACGGCTCCGGGTCCGGCCCGCCCCCGACACCGCCGCCCTGACCGGCAACGGCCCGTACGTCGTCGTCCACCCCGGCGCCGGCGAGCCCGGCCGCGCCTGGGCCGCCGAGCGGGGCGCGGCGCTGGTCGCCCGGCTCTGCGACGCCGGACACCGCGTCGTCGTCACCGGCGGACCCGACGAGACGGACCTGACCCGGCGGGTCAGCGGCGACATCGCCGTCGACCTCGGCGGACGGACCACCGCCAAGGCACTCGCCGGGGTGCTGCGCGCCGCCGACGCCGTCGTCACCGCCTCGGCCGGCCCCGCCCACCTGGCCGACGCGGTCGGCACCCCGGTCGTCTCCCTCACCACCCCGGCCCCCCACACGTACCGCGTGCCCACGGCGGTCCTCACCGGCGCCCCCACGACGGGGCCGGACGGGCCCGACCCCGACGAGGTGACGGGGGCGGTGGCGGCGCTGCTGGGCACACGCGGCTGATCCCGCGCACGTACGGGAGCGGCGCGCGACGCCCCCGACCCCGTCGCGGCGCTCCTCGTCGCCCCACGACAAGGGGCCCGCCGCTGTCATGCGGCGGGCCCCTGTACCGGTACCGGCGGCGGCTCACTCCGGCTTGCCGCGTCCCGTCAGCGCGTCGCGGACCCGGTCGACCAGGCCGGCGCCGGGTGCCAGGATCTTGTTCATCGGCGGCTTGTCCGGGGCCGCCGGATGCGGCCGGGTCGGGGCCGTCTTCTTGGCCTGCCGGACCTTGTCGCCCAGTTCGTCGAGCGCCTCCGGCGAGCACGCCTCCCGCAGCCGGGGGAAGAGGTTGCCCTCCTCGTCGGCGATGTGCGCCCGGATCTCCCGCATCAGCCGGGTGACCAGCCGGTCGAACTCGGGGTCGTCCGGCGCGTGCCGCTCCAGGTCCTTCATGAGCTGCTCGGCCTCGGCGTGCTCCTCCAGCTCCTTGTCCGCGATGGCGTCCCCGCCCGGCACGTGCCGGCGCACGGCCGGGTACAGGTACGCCTCCTCGGCCACCGAGTGCCGGACCAGTTCCATCGTGACCTGATCCGCGTACAGCTTGCGGTCCTTGTGGCCGGACGGCAGCGCCTCGATCTTCCCGAAGAGTTCCGCGACCTCTCGGTGATCGGTCGTCAGTTCGTCGATGACGTTTCCGCCGTGTCCCATGTCCTCACCTCCGCGCGGCTCGTGACGCCGAGTCGTGCGCCACGACCATCGGGTTTCCCGGGCCCCGGCGGGCTAACGCGGGCCGGGTCCCCCGTACGGGTGCTTCCGTGCCGCTTACGCCTACTCATCAGACATCACCGCATCAGTTTTGCGTGTTGACACGACATAAGTAAGGGCTATTGTCGACGCAACCGCACCCGCATCCCCCTTCCGGAGCCATCCGTGGAACGCGTCGTCCCCTTCACCGGCCCCCGCCGGACGGAGGCCGCCGAGCCCGGCGATGCCGTACCGCCGTCCGCCCAACCGCCCGGCCCGGCACGCGAGTCGGGCGACCCGGCCCTTCCTCCCGGGAGGTCCGGCGCGTGACCTCGCTCGCCGACCGGCCGGTCCGGCCCGCACCCGGCACGGACCAGGCCCTGCGGCGGGGCGCCACCGGGGTCCTCCTCGGCAACTGGACCGGCGCCTCCACCGTGCCCTCCCGCACCCTCTACCCCCACCAGTGGAGCTGGGACTCGGCGTTCGTCGCCATCGGCCTGCGCCACCTCTCGGTCCGCCGCGCCCAGCGCGAACTGGAGTCGCTGTTCGCCGCCCAGTGGGCCGACGGCCGGGTCCCGCACATCGTCTTCAACCCCGCCGTCCCCGAGGACGCCTACTTTCCGGGCCCCGGCTTCTGGCGGTCCTCCCGGGCCGGCCACCCGGCGGGCGCGCCCCCCGCCCCGGAGACCTCCGGCATCGTCCAGCCGCCCGTGCACGCCCTGGCCGCCTGGCTGGTGCACCGGGCGGACCCCGACCGGTCCCGCCGCCGGGGCTTCCTCGCCCGGCTCTACCCCCGGCTCACCGCCTGGCACGACTACCTCCTCACCCGCCGCGACCTGGGCGGCGGGGGCCTCGCGGCGGTCGTCCACCCCTGGGAGCCCGGCACCGACAACAGCCCCTGCTGGGACCGCGCCCTCGCCCGCGTCGAGCCCGCCCCGCCGGACGCCTTCCGCCGCGCCGACCTGGCCCACGGCCGGGCCGCCGACCGGCCCACCGACCTCGACTACGGGCGCTACGTCCGCCTCGCCGCCGACTACCGCGAGGCCGGCTACGACGACCGGCGGGCGGCCCACGGGTTCGCCCTGGAGGACCCCTGCTTCAACGCCCTGCTGATCGCCGGCGAGCACGCCCTCGCCGCCACCGCCCGCGCCCTCGGCCGCGACGGCACCCCGCACACCGCCCGCGCCGACGCGCTCACCCGGCACCTGGTGACCCGCCTGTGGGACGCCGACGCCGGTCTCTTCCGCGCCCGCGACCTGCGCACCGACACCCTCGTCCCCGAACGCGCGGTCACCGGCCTGGTCCCGCTGATCGTCCCGCACCTGCCGGCCGGCGTCGCCGCCGCGCTGCGCGCCACCCTCACGGGCCCCGGCTTCCGCGCCCCGGCCACCGGGCTGGTCCCCAGCTACGACCTCACCGGCCCCGCCTTCGACCCGCAGCGCTACTGGCGCGGCCCCGCCTGGTTCAACACCGCCTGGCTGATCCAGCGGGGCCTGCGCACCCACCGTCTGGACACCGACGCCGAGCGCCTGCGGCGTGCCGTGCTCACCGAGGCCGGGCGCACCGCGTTCGCCGAGTACGTCGACCCCGTCACCGGCACCCCGCGAGGCGCCCGCCACTTCTCCTGGACCGCCGCCCTCGCCCTGGACCTGCTGTGCGACCCCGGCACCCCCGGCACCCCGGACACGCCGGTGCCGTGACCACCGGGGCCACGGCACGGGCAGGTCCACACCGGAGGGCGGGTCAGTGGGCGAGCTTCGCCCGTACGCTCCCGGCGGCGGTCGCCGGCCGCGCCGTCGCCCGGACCGAACGCCGTACCAGACGGGCGTCGCGCCGCAGCTCGTGCGCGGCGTGCCGGCCGCGCCACAGCACCGAGGGCGCGCTGCCGGTGTCGTCGGCCGCGATCAGCAGGCCGCCGAGCATGGACAGGTTCTTCAGGAACTGGATGCGCTGCTGGGCGCGCTCGCCCGGGTCCTCCGCCTCCCAGAAGCGGTGCGCGGCGAGGGTGGTGGGCACCACCGTCGCCGCGATGGCGAGCGCGGACAGCCGCGGGAAGCGTCCGATGCCCAGCAGCACACCGCCCACCACCTGCACCGCACCGTTGATCTTCACCAACTGCTCGGTGCCGTCCGGCAGCGCGGAGACCCGTTCGGCCAGCGGACGGACGACGGGCTCGGCCGCCGGGGCCACGTCCTGGGGGCGGCGGTAGGAGTGCAGACCGCCGGCGATGAACATCGAGGCGAGCATCGGACGGCCGGCCACGCGCAGAAGACTCATGGTGTTTCTCCAGACGGCTCAGGGGTCGCGCCTTTCGCTGACCGCCGGGTTCCCCACCGGGCCGCCGCCATTCGGCACGCCACCCGTGCGGCGGCGGAATGCCGCCGCACGGCTCCCGAGCCGGCTCCGGCCGGACGCTCCGCCCGGCCGCCGGCCCCGGGCCCGTACCCGCCGCGCGGCCGGTGGCGGAAAGGCATTGTGGGTACGTTCCCAGAGCAGGCACGATACTGCGGTGACCACGTCTGCGACCGCCACCGTACGCCCGTACCGTCCCGAGGACGCCGAGGCCCTGGACGACATCTGCGTCCGCACCGCCCACAACGGCCTGGACGCCCGGCCCGTCTACCGGGACCCGGGCATCCTGCCCGCGATCTTCGCCGCCCCGTACGTGCACCTGGAGCCCGAGCTGGCCTTCGTGCTGGACGACGGCACCGGCCGCGCGGTCGGCTACATCCTGGGCACCGCCGACACCCCGCGCTTCGTCACCGAGTTCCGTACCCGCTGGCTGCCTCGGGTCGCCGGCCGCTACCCGGCGCCCGAGGGCCCGCCGGCCGGCCCCGACGAGACGATGGCGGGGCTGCTGCACGACCCCGAGCGCATGATCGCCCCGGAGCTCGCCGACCACCCGGCCCATCTGCACATCGACCTGCTGCCCGAGTGGCAGGGCAAGGGGCACGGCCGGGCCCTCATGCACCGGTTCCTCAAGGCCCTGCACGAGCGCGGGGTGCCCCGCGTCCACCTGGTGATGTCCACGGCCAACACCTCCGCCCGGGCCTTCTACGACCGGCTCGGCTTCCGGGAGATACCGGTCGCGCGGTACCCGTCCGAGGTCACCACCCTCGGACGGGCCACCGCCGTGGAGTAGGCGCCGCGCGGGCGGTCAGCCCTCACCGCCCAGGTGGTAGACGTTGAACGCCCGCCGGATCACCGGCTGGGCCACGTTGCGCACCCGGACCCCGCCGGCCGTCATGCCGTGCTCGGAGCCCAGGTGGGCGTGGCCGTGGATCGCGAGGTCCGCGCCGGCCGTGTCGATGGCCTCGGCCAGCAGATAGCTGCCGAGGAACGGGTGGATCTCCGGCGGCTCGCCCGCGAGGGTGTCGGCGACGGGGGAGAAGTGCGTCAGCGCGATCCGCGCCGCGCAGTCCTGCCCGTCGAGGTCCTTCAGCGCGGCGCACAGCGAGTCGGCGCTGCGCCGCGTGGTGCGGACGAACTCCTTCATCACCGGCTCGCCGAACTCCCCGGCGCTGCGCCCGACGAACCCGCCGCCGAACCCCTTCGTCCCGGCGATGCCCACCCGGGCCCCGGCGCACTCGACGACCGTCGCCGTGCCCTCCAGGACCGTCACCCCGGCGTCCTGGAGGATCGCGGTGACCTCCTCGGGCCGTTCGTCGTGGTGGTCGTGGTTGCCGAGCACGGCCACCACCGGCACCGGCAGGTCCCGTACCTCCCGGGCCACCACCTCGGCCTCCGCCGGGGTGCCGTGCCGGGTCAGGTCACCGGCGAGCAGCAGCAGGTCGGCACAGTCGTCCAGGGTCTCGAAGGCGGGCCGCAGCAGGCCCTGGCTGTCCGCCCCCATGTGGATGTCACCGACGGCGGCGACGCGCATGTTCACAGCTCCTCCGCGTGGTCGGGGCCGGTGGTCGCGGCGACCACGATGTCCGTGTGCACGGTCAGCCCGGTCAGCTCCTCCCGGACGACGCGCAGCAGTGTCTCGCGGCACTGCGCCGACGGCACGGTGCCGGTGACCGCGATCGCCCCGGCCCGGATCTCCGCCCGGACGCCGAGTTCGCCCAGTTCCTCGGCGGCGAGCCGGTCGTGCAGGTGGGCGACGCGGTACTCGACGTTCCCGCCGGTGCCTTCCCGGGGTGCGACGGGGTCGCTCATGAGTGGTCCTCCTTCGGCGGAACGATCTCCAGCCGTTCCAGGATGTAGAAGAAGGCGGCGGGCATCGGCTCGTCCCCGCGGGCGCGGCGCAGCGCGTCCCAGTCGATCTTCTCCCGCAGGGTGCGGGCGATCGGCAGGACCGCGCCGAAGTCGCAGTGGTGCTCGGAGAAGGCCGCGAGCAGGCCGCCCAGCAGATCGGTCGGCGACAGCACCGGCATCAGCACCGAGTCGACGGACAGCTCCTCGGCACGGTCCAGGAGTTCGGTGCTGACCGGCTCGTGCGCCAGCTCGAAGATCAGGTCGACCTGCTGGCCGAGGCAGGTGGCCTTCAGCAGCCAGTCCTCCGGCGGCGTGTAGACGGTCAGGCCCGCCTCCGCCAGCGCCCCGGCCACCGCGTCGGCGTCCTGCGGCCGGATGCAGAAGTCCACGTCGTGCTGGAGGTTCTGGGTGCCGCCGTGCGCGTACACCGCGACGCTGCCCGCGAGCGCGAACGGCAGCCCGGTCTTCTTCAGCAGCGCCCCGACCTGCTTGGCCGCCTGGAGGATCGCCTGGTTGCGGTCGGCGGGCAGATCCTCCTCGCGGATCTCCGCGGCCGGCACCAGTACGGCGTCCCCCGCCGGACGTAGCTCGGACACGCCGGCGCGCGGGTCGAGAGCGTGCTCGTCGGCGGGCTGCGTCATTCCTGTCCCCTTTCCCGGTGTCCCGGTGGTTCCGGTCGATCGTGGCTGTGCGGGTACCCGGCACGGCACCGCCGACACGGCCCGGGCGGCCCGGGAGGGGCGTATCGCGCCGCCGTGGGCACCCGGACGGCATGAACAGCAACGAGAAGCAGGACGCCCGGGACGCGACCGTCGAGCGGGTCGTGACGGCCTGGCTGGCGGAGACCGAACGGCACGACCGGACCGCGGCCGAACGGGCCCGCGCGGGCTGGCGGGACGGCTCACTGTCCGGCCGGGCCGCCGAGGACCTGGCCACCTGGGTCACCGCCCGGGTCACCGACACCGCCTTCAACGCGGACGAGGGACCCCGGGTGGACGCGCCCGTCCGGATCACCCCGGGCGACAAGGACACCGTCCACCGGTGGCTGCGCGACCACGGCCACCCGGTGTGAGACCCGCCCGGCCCCCGCTCAGCGCAGCGGGGGCCGCCACTCGAACATCAGCAGCGTCGCGTCGTCCCGCAGCCGGTCGGTCTGCGCGTCCAGCAACGAGTGGATCAGCCGGCGCAGCGACTCCGGTGCCAGCTCGCCGCCGGCCGTGGCCCGGATGACGTAGTCCGCGAACCGCTCCAGGCCCATCAGGTTCGCCTCCCGGGTGCGGGCCTCGGTGATCCCGTCGGTGTACATCAGCACCCGGTCGCCCGGCTCCAGGGAGTACTCGTGGATCTGCCGGGGCCGCGAGGCGAGCCTCGCGGGCAGGCCCATGGGCGGATCGGGTTCGCGCTCCAGGGCGTCGATGAGCAGCCGGTCGTCCCGGATCAGCAGCGGCGCCGGATGCCCGCAGTTGCTCCACCGCAGCACCCCGGTGGCCAGGTCGAGCTGGGCGATGACCGCGGTGCAGAACTTGTCCGGCAGCCAGGTGGCCAGCGCGTGGTCGACGGACTCCACCAGCTCGGGCAGGTCGGCACCGCTGCGCCGGGCGTTGCGGCAGGCGGCCAGCGACACCGCGCTGGTCAGCCCGGACGCCAGGTCGTGCCCCATGGCGTCCAGCACGGTGGTGTGCAGCGCCGTCTCGGTGAGCGAGTGGTCGAAGGCGTCACCGCCGATCTCGTACGCCGGTTCCAGCACGGCCGTCGACACCACCTGGGCGTTGCCGATGGTGCGCGGCGGCAGGAAGGCCCGCAGCATCTCGGCGGGCAACTGCATCTTCTCGGTGCGGGTCCGCCGGACGAAGGAGTCCTCGTACGCCCGCTTGGAGGAGATCAGCATGGCCAGCAGCGAGGCCAGCGCCCGGCCCCGGGTGAGCGAGCCCGCGGTCAGCGCCGTCTGGTTCACGGCCAGCACCCCCAGCCGCTCGGCCCCGTCCAGCAGCGGGAACCAGGCGGTCACCCCCTCCGTCTCGGCCTCCTCCACCCGCAGCGACTGGGTGCGGTACGCCCAGCCCGCCAGCGAGCCGTCGATGGGCAGCGACGCGGCCACGTCGGTGTGCGGGACGAGGTGGCGCTGCTGCAGATCGGTGAGGTAGACCACGGCGTGCTGGAGGCACATCGCCTTGGCGCAGCGCGCCACCACGGTGGACAGGTCCATCGTCAGATGCTCCGGGTCGGCGAGGAACTCCTGGAGCAGCGTGTCGCCCGGCTCTTGCGCGGTCACCTCGTCTCCCCTCGTCGGGAACCCGTCGCGGTGGTGGGGCACGTCCGCGCAGCAGTCTGGCACCGGGCGCCGCCGCCCGCGCGCCGAGCGGGACCGCGCCCGGACGCTTCGGCCGCGCCGTACCGGGCACGCGGTGCGGGGTACGACACCGAGCCGAGAAGGGGTGTGCCCATGACCGAGTACGAGCGTTCCCGCACCATGCCCGTCCCGCCGGACCGGGTCTTCGCCGAGGCCGCCGACGCCGGCCGGATGGACAGTTGGCTGCCCCGTGCCCTGCACGTCCACGTCGAGGACCCGCCCGCCGTCACCGTGCACGAGGACCGCACCGGCGCGGACACCGCCGCGCTGCTGCGCGCCCGGCCCGAGCAGATGCGGGTCGAGTGGGGCACCCGCGAGGGAGGCGCGTACGCGGGCTGGCTCCAGGTGGCCGGCATCGGCAGCGGGGAGAGCGAGGTGATCGTGCACCTGTCGTTCTTCGACGACGACCACGACCCGGGCCCCCGCGAGGTCACCGACGCCCTCGACACCAGCCTGCTGCGCCTGGAGGAACAGGCCCGGCACAGCGCCGCCTGAACGCCCCTCGCGCCCCGGCCGTCCCAGGTGTCCCGGGACCGGCCGGGGGCACCCGTGCGCCATGAACGCACAGCGCCGCCCCCTGATCGACCGTTCCCTGCCGCTGCTCGCCGAGGGTTACGCGTGGCTGCCCAACCGCATGCGCGACAGCCCCGGACCGGTGATGCCGACCCGGCTGATGGGCCGGCCCGCGCTGGCCGTGCGGGGACCGGACGCGGTGCGGTTCTTCTACGACGAGACCCGTGTCCGGCGGCACGGCGCCCTGCCCGAACCGGTGCTCGGCACCCTCTTCGGACACGGCGCGGTGCACACCCTCGACGGTGCCCCCCACCGCGCCCGCAAGGAGTACTTCCTGCCGCTGCTCGACCCGGGCAGCGTCGCCGGCGTCACCGAGCACGTCACCGCGGCCTGGGACGAGGCGGTCCGCTCCTGGGGCGGACGCCCCCGCGTCGTGCTGTTCGACGAGGCCGCCGTGGCCCTCTCCCAGGGCGTCGGCCGCTGGGCCGGGCTCCCCGCCGCCGACGCGCCGGAGACCCGGCGGACCGCCGCCGACCTGCTCGCGATGGTCGACGGGTTCGCCACCGCGGGCCCCCGGCACTGGCGGGCCCGCCGCGCCCGCGGCCGGCAGCAGGACCGCCTCGCCCGCCTGGTCGAGGACGTACGCGCCGGTGCGGCCACCGCGCCCGACGGCTCGATGCTCGACCGGGTGGTCCGCCACCGCGACCTGTCGGGCGAGCCGCTGGACGCGAAGACGGCCGCGGTGGAACTGCTGAACGTCATCCGCCCCACGACCGCCGTGAGCTGGTTCGTCGCCTTCTCCGCGCACGCCCTGCACCGGTGGCCGCACCACCGCGAGCCCCTGCGGTCGGGCGACGCCGCCTTCGCCACCGCCTGGGCGCACGAGGTGCGGCGCTTCTACCCGTTCGCGCCGTTCCTCGGCGGCCGAGCCGTCCGCGATCTGACCTGGCACGGCCACTCCCTGCCGGCCGGCGGCCTCGTCCTGCTCGACGTCTACGGGCAGAACCACGACGAGGCGCTCTGGGGCGACCCGTACGCCTTCCGCCCGGAACGGTTCCTGGACCGGGCCGTCCGGGCCGACGACCTGATACCGCAGGGCGGCGGCGACCCCCGCACCGGCCACCGCTGCCCCGGCGAACGGGTCACCGTCGGCCTGCTGGAGGCCCTCGCGGTCCGGCTGGCCCGCCTGGAGTACACGCTGCCCGAGCAGGACCTGTCCATCCCGCTGCGGCGGATGCCCACCCGCCCCCGCAGCGGCGTGGTCCTCACCGGCGTCCGCGCCCCCGCCGGCGCCAAGGACGCCGTCAGCGCCTGAGCGAGGACCGGCCGGTCCGCCGTTCCGACGGGACGTCAGGTGGCCACACGTGCGGGGCCGGATGGCTGATCGTTTTCTCTCCGGCGGGTGGCCCGCCGGGTCTTGTCTCCGCCCCGGCCGCAGGGGGGCGTTCACCCGATTGGACCCCGCACGTTTCAGGTCACGGCCGATCCGGTGTCTCCTTGAGGGTGACAGCGGCGTCCACCCTGGGAGGCCGAGATGTACGAGATGTGTGTGGGCCCGGAAAAGCCGGGCGGAGCCTTGGTGTGGCATGTGATGGCCAAGCAGGCCGCGGCCACGTTGTGCGGTCAGCAACTCCGCCAACGCGTCGCGGCCACCGACGGTGAACGGGCACGGCACTGCCCCGACTGCATGGCCTCCTTCGAGAAACTGATGGCTACCACGCCGTGCTGACGACCCGTCAGCGACGGTGGCCGCCCCGCGGGTCACGTGCCCGGTGACCCGTGGAGCGGTGACGTCCTCCTCGTACCCTGTGCCGGCCCCGCCGCAGCCCGCGGCGGGGCCGGCGTACGTACGGGCGGCGGGGGGGGCGGAGCTGCGCTGCTGTGGTGATTCTTGGCCGGGTGCGGTGCTGCGGGGCGGTGAGGCGGCGGGGTCGGCCGATTGACTGGCCGGGTGGCCGGGTGGCCGGGTGGCCGGGTGGCCGGGTGGCCGGGTGGCCGGGTGGCTTGGCGGCCTGGCGGCCGGGTGGCCCGGTGGTCCGGCGGCGGACCGTCTCCGCCCCGGCTCGGTCCGCCTCTTCGTCCCGCCCGTGTTCCGGTCCGCCTCTTCCGTCCCGCCCGTGTGAGGAGTTGTCCGTGTCGCAGTCCACCGACTCGGCCCCCGTTGCCGACTTCCCGCGCCTGGACTGGGTCGACGAGGCGCTGACCCCCGCGCTGCGGGCGGCGGTCGAGGCACTCCCGGCGGCCGAGCGCCTGGTGGCCCGCTACCACCGGGGCTGGTGCGAGGCCGACGGCGCTCCCCGCTCCGCGGCGCCCGGCGGCGGCAAGGCGGTACGGCCCGCGCTGACGCTGCTCTGCGCCCTCGCGGTCGGCGCGCGCCCCTCGGCGGCGGTGCCCGGCGCCGTCGCGGTGGAGCTGGTGCACGACTTCACGCTGCTGCACGACGACGTCATCGACGGCGACGCGCTGCGCCGCCACCGCCCCGCCGCCTGGTCGCTGTTCGGTACCCCCGCGGCCGTCCTGACCGGCGACGCGCTGCTCGTCGCCGCGCTGCGCGCGCTGACCGACGCCCCCGGCGGAAACGGGCCCGCCGCCCAGGAACTTGTCGGCGCGCTGCTGGAACTGGTCGAGGGCCAGAGCCGCGACGTCGCCTTCGAGCAGGCGTCCGAGGTGTCGGTGGCCGACTACCTCGCCATGGCGACCGGCAAGACCGGCGCGCTGATCGGCTGCGCCTGCGCCCTCGGCGGCGTCCTGGGCGGCGCGGACCCCGACCGGGTGGCCGGGCTGCGCGAGTTCGGCCGCCGCCTCGGCGTGGCCTTCCAGTGCGCCGACGACATCCTCGGCATCTGGGGCCGCAGCGCGCTCAGCGGCAAGCCGGTGGGCGCCGACCTGGCCGCCCGCAAGAAGTCCCTCCCCGTGGTCGCCGCCCTCGCCGCGCCCGGCGCCGCCTCCCGTCGGCTGCGGGACCTGTACCGCGCCCCCGGCCCCCTCGGCGCGGACGACATCGCCCTCGCCCGCCGCCTGCTGGAGGAGACCGGCGGACGGCGGGCCGCCGAGGAGGAGGCGCACCGCCAGTCGGCGGCGGCCCTGCGCGCCCTCGCCCAGGCCCGGCCCACCGCGGACGCCTGCCGGCAACTGCACGCCCTCGCCCGTGCGATGACCCACCGCGCGTCCTGACCCGTCGGGGACCGATCACCCGCCCGGCCGAGTGTCGGGGCGGGGGGCCCGGGAAGCCGAAGGGAGTACCCGGGCGTGCCGTCCTCCCGCGTCCGGGTCGGCCGGTGGGCCGCAGCCGGGATCCCCGAGTCGGCTGCGGCCCGCCTCCGGGTCCGCCCCGTCCCGCACGGGCGTCGGCGACCGGTCCCGCGTGGGTGCCGACCGGCGGACGCGTGTGGGTGTCGACGACCGGCGGGCGCGCGTGGGTGTCGACCGGCCGGGGAAATGGGTGCCGACCCCGATGGCCTCCCCCGCCCCGTCCGGTGAGGGTTGAGGAACGCCGCGCTCCGCGCTCCCACGGCAGCGGAGCCGCCCCCCACACCCCCGTGCCCGGTGTCTTCCGGCCGCACGACGACAGACCGAGGAGGACCCGCATCCATCCCCGAAACACGCAGAGATCCCGACCCGCCGCGCGGTCGAAGGCGGTGAGCCGTGGGACACGCTGACACCCTGCTCGCCATGGGCGGCGCCTTCCTGGCCGCCGCCGTCCTGGCCCGGCTCGGCGGCCGGATCGGACTGCCGACCATCCCGCTGTTCATGCTCGCCGGCATCCTGCTCGGCCCGCACACCCCGGGTGTCGTCCTGGTCCAGGACGCGCACGACTTCGAGATGCTCTCGGCGCTCGGCCTGGTGCTGCTGCTGTTCTACCTGGGCCTGGAGTTCCACCTCGACGACCTCCGCGGCGGCGGCCGCAAGCTGCTCACCGCCGGCGGCGTCTACCTGCTGCTCAACGTCGGCGCCGGACTCGGCTTCGGCTTCGCCCTGGGCTGGGGGACGCGGGAGGCCCTGGTCCTCGCCGGGGTGCTGGGCATCTCGTCCTCCGCGATCGTCACCAAGATCCTCATCGACACCGGCCGCCTCGGCCGCCCCGAGACCCGGCTGATCCTCGGCGTCATCGTCGTGGAGGACATCTTCCTCGCCCTCTACCTCGCCGCCCTCCAGCCGGTCATCAGCGGGGCCCAGGGCGCCGGGGAGACGGCGCTGCAGGCGGGCAAGGCGTTCGGGTTCCTGCTGCTGCTGGCCGCCGCGGCCCGCTTCGGCACCCGGCTCGTCGGCCGCCTGATCGCCACCCGGGACGACGAACTGCTGGTCATCAGCTTCCTCGGCGCCGCCGTCTTCGTCGCCGGGGTCTCCGAGCTGCTGGGGGTCGCCGACGCCATCGGCGCGTTCATGGTCGGCCTCATCATCGCCGGGACGCCCTCCGGGCCGCGCGTGCGGGAACTGGTGCACCCGCTGCGCGACGCCTTCGCCGCGATCTTCTTCTTCGCCTTCGGGCTCGCCATCGACCCGGGCGACCTGGCCTCCGTCGCCGGACCGGTCGCCGCGGCGGCGGTGCTGACCCTGGTCATGAACGTCCTCGCCGGGCTGTGCGTCGCCAAGCTGTACCGCTACGGGCCCGAACCGGCCGCCGAGATCGCCACCACCCTGGTGGCCCGCGGCGAGTTCGCGCTGGTCCTCGCCGCGATGGCCGCGAGCGCCGGACTCGACCCCCGGCTCGCGCCCTTCATCGCCGGATACGTCCTCGTGCTCGCCGTCCTCGGCCCCATCGTCGCCGGCCGGGCCCAGGTGCTCGCGGCCGGCCTGCGCGCCGCCCGGGTACCGCTCCCGGCCGGGGGCGCGCCGCCCGACGACAGTGCGGCGGAACCCGCTCCGGCACGCCGGCCGGTGGAGGCCGAGCGGTAGGCGGCCCCGCCGGGTCCCGTGGTGCGTCCGGTCACCCTGGCCGCCGCCCGGACCGGCCCTCGGTAGGACAATCCTTCCGGAGGGCCGGCGGTGGCCGACGCCGCCCGGGACCGGAAGGAGCCGTCAGCATGATCGAGTGGGTGCCCCTGGGCAGTGGTCCGAGGCCGGTTCCCCGGCCCGTCGCGGCCCCCCTGGTGTGGGCGGCGGCCTTCGCGGGGGCGCTGGTCCTGGTGGCGGTGCTCAACACCGTCGTCGGGCCCGGCCGCCCGGGCCTCGCCCTGTCGGTGCTGTCCCTGCTGGCCGGCCTGCTGGGGCTCTGCGCCCGGTTCACGGCGGCCCCCGGCACGGCCGTGCTGTGCTGGCTGTCCCTCAACGGCTTCGCCGTCCCGCCCGCGGGCACCCTCACCTGGACCGGCTCCCGGGACACCCTCTGGCTGGCCTGCCTGTTCGCCGCGGCCGTGGCCGGCACGGCCCTGGCCCGGGTGGTCCACGCCCGCGCCGCCTACCGCCGGCTGAGCACCGCCCGGGGAGGCGAGATCCGCGACCCGTATCCCGAGTGAGCCCGGGGCCCGTACCCCGCGTGAGCCCGTCCCGTACTACGAATGAGCCCGGGACCCGCCGCCGCGCGAACGGGCCCCGGACGGGGGGCGGTACCGGGCCGCGGGCCCGGACAGGGGTGGGATCAGGCCGTGTGCAGCGTCAGCCCGTACCGGTTGAGGATCTCGTTGACCGGCTGGAACCAGGTCTCGCCGCCGCTGGAGCAGTTGCCCCAGCCGCCGGACGTGACGCCCTGCGCCTGGTCGCCGCTGATGAACGAGCCGCCCGAGTCACCGGGTTCGGCGCAGACGCTGGTCTTGGTCATCTGGTGGACGGCACCCTGGCTGTAGTTGACCGTCTCGTTCTTGGCCAGCACGGTGCCGCAGTGCCAGTGCGTGGTCGACCCGGACCGGCAGACCGACGCGCCGACGGGCGCCTCCGCCGAGCCGCGCACGAGCTGGTCGGGGACGGTGCCCCAGCCGAGCACGACCGGCACCGTCCACCAGCCGCTGCCCACGCTGACCCAGGCGTAGTCGTTGTCGGGGAACGAGGAGCCCTGGAACGTCCCGATGTACGAGCGGTCCCAGCCGCTCACCCCGGCCCCGGGCCCGCCGCAGTGACCGGCCGTCACGAACCCGCCGTGCACCGAGAAACCGATGGAGCAGCGCACGTTGCCCGTGTAGTAGGGGTCGCCGCCGACCGTGCCGGCCGCGTACGTGCGCGGCGTGCCCGGCACCGTGCGCACGGTGACCGGACCGGCCGCGCGGGCCCGGTCCAGGAAGCGCCGGACATCGTTGTCGGCGCGCTCGGCCGCGACGACCTCGACGACCAGGGAGTTGGCGGCCGGGTCGACGTGCCAGCCGCTGACGCCCGGGGGCGCGTCGAGCCGGTCGAGGCGGGCCCGGGCGGTGTCCAGGGCGCGGGCGCTGTGCTCGACGGTGCGGACCGCCGCGCCGGTGGACCGCACGGCCCGTACCGTCGTGGCGGGGGCGTCGGAGGTGACGGCCACGGTCAGCCGGCCCTCCTCGGCGTCGAACCAGGAGCCGCCGTAGGCGTCACCGGCGGCCCGGCGCGCCGCCGGTTCCAGGTCGGTGGCGCGGCGCTCGGCCGCCAGCCGGTCCTCGGCCTCGGCCCGGGTCAGGCCCAGGTCGCGCTGCATGGCCTGGAGGAGGCCGGGGGAGGCCGGCGGGGTGGGGGAGTCGTCCGCGGCGGCGGGCAGGGAACCGGCGGCGGTCCAACCGCCGAGGACGAGGAGGAGGGCCAGTCCGGCGTGCCGGAATCTGCTGCGTCTCATGGAGGGGGATGCCTCTCGTCGTTCCAGCAGGGTGGGGGTGGTGGAACAACCACGGTGTGAGAGCGCTCTCAGGAGGGCAGCTTAGCGAGCCGATGTTGATAGGTCCATGCCAATGCGATGACTTGAGCGTCTCCCCTCCGCGCAGCCCCGCGTCCCGCCCCCTCCCACCCCGTCAGCCGAAGCGCGTCCCCCCGTCGCGGTGCAGATCGCGTTCGGCGAGGATCAGGGCGCGTTCGCGGACGCAGTCGGCGTGGACGACGGTCTGACCGGGGTCGAGGGAGTCGATGGCGGTTTGCACGGCGGTCAGCGCCTCGTCGAACCGGCGCAGCCGACGCAGGGCCGACGCCCTGCGGTACAGGGCCTCCGCCCCGAGGCCGTCGGCGAAGGCCGGGGCGCGGAGCAGTTCGAGCATCCGTTCCGGCTGTCCGGGCAGGTCCTCGCCGAGCCAGAGCCCGTGCAGCAGGGCGTGCACGACCTTCTCGTCGTGGGCCGCGCGGGCCATGACGGCCGTCAGCAGTCCCAGCCCCTCGGGGCGGGAGCGGCCGAGCAGGGCGAAGGCACGCATGGCCTCGCTGTACGGGTCCAGGGGCCGGTCCACGCCGGTGAAGAACTCCTCGATCGCCGCGCAGCGGAAGTCGTAGCGCAGGGTGGTCAGGAAGCAGTGCCACAGGGCGCGTCCGTACGGCGTCGCCGGATCGGTCGCGGCCACGTGGCCGCCGGTCAGGAACAGCAGGGCGCTGCGCCCCTCGGCCCGCGCCCGCCACGCCAGATCGGCGGTGATCCGGGCCGACTCCTCCCAGCGGGCGTCCCCGCACGCCAGCCAGGTGGCCGCCTCCCGGGTCCAGTCGCGGCCCGAGCCGATCTCCTCGGCCACCCGGGTCCGTACCATCAGCCAGCCCCGGTCGCGCACCGCCCGGTCACCGGAGCGCAGCGCGCGGGTCACGGCGTCGGCGGCCCGGGGCAGCCGCCACAGCCCGCCCGCGGTGTGCTCGGCGACCGGCGTCGCGTCCGCCGACAGCGCGGCGACCGCCTCGACGGCCTGCCGCAGGGCGGGCTCCGGCTCCATGGACATCGGCGACCTCCGGACGGCAACGGCAACGGCAACGAGCGGCGAGGTCATCCCTCCCGCGCGCGGCGCGTCCCGTAACGCGCGCGTGGCGGCTCGCCGGAAGGTCCGGGTCGGGCCCATGGTCACCGGTGGCCTCCGGACGGCAACCGCAACGGACGGCCAGCGCATCCCTCCCGAGCGCGGCACCACCTCCCGTAACGCGCGCGTGGCGGCTCGCCGCCACGGCCGGGGCAGCCGCGCCCGCCCGTGGCCTCCGGGCGCCGACGGCGGCGAGCGGCGAGGTCACCCCGCCGCGCGCGGCGCCTCCCGTAACGCGCCCGCCGTGCTCCGGTTGGCCGGCCCCGGACGGGGCACTCAGTGCGGGACGCGGCAGTCGCGATCCGGGAACTTGGAGGAGCGCGTGGCAGTTCGGCATCGACTGATCCAGGCGAGCCCGCAGGAGGTGTGGGCCGTGCTCGCGGACGGCGAGCGGTACGCGGAGTGGGTGGTGGGCACCTCCGACGTCACCCCCGACCGGGGAAACTGGCCCGAGGTGGACTCCACCATCCGGTACGCGGTGCCCCTCGGGCCCCTGAAACTGACCAACGAGACGGTCGTCCGGCGCTGCGAGGAGGGCTCCGTGCTGGAGCTGGAGGCCAAGGCGGGCCCGCTCGGCACCGCCCGGATCGCCATCGAGCTGCGCCCCTGGGGCCGGGACACCCTCGTCCTCGTCGACGAGCACCCGCTGCGCGGCCCCGGCGGCCTGGTCCACAACACGGGCGTCGACCTGCTGATCCATCTGCGGCACCGCGCCATGCTGGCCCGGCTGGCCAAGCTGTGCGAGTCCGAGGCCGGTCACGCGGCCGGTCCCGGGACGGCCTCCGCGCGGCCCGGAGCGAGCCGTGCCTGACGCCGTCGTGATCGGCGCCGGGCCCAACGGGCTGGTCGCCGCCAACCTGCTGGCCGACGCCGGCTGGGACGTGCACGTCCTGGAGGAGCAGCCCGAACCCGGCGGGGCGGTGCGCCACGACGACCAGGTGGCCCCCGGCTTCGTCAACGACCTGTTCAGCTCCTTCTACCCGCTCGCCGCCGCCTCGCCGGTCCTCGCCGGGCTGCGCCTGCAGGACCACGGCCTGCGCTGGAGCCACGCCCCGCACGTGCTGGCCCACCCGCTCACCGACGGCACCTGCGCGGTCCTCGACCGGGACGTGCGCACCACCGCCGCCTCCCTCGACGCCTTCGCCCCCGGCGACGGCCGGTCCTGGCACCGGCTGCACGACGTGTGGGAACGCAACCGGCGGGACATCCTGGACGCCCTGTTCACGCCGTTCCCGCCGGTCCGGGCCACCGCCCGGCTGGCCGCCCGGCTGCGCGGCGGGGGCGGGCTGCGGCTGGCCCGCACCCTGGTGCTGCCGGTGCGCCGCCTGGGCGAGGAGGAGTTCCGGGGCGAGGGCGGCCGGCTGATCCTGGCCGGCAACGCCCTGCACGCCGACCTCGCGCCCGAGGCCGCGGGCAGCGGCGGCTTCGGCTGGCTGATGTCCATGCTCGGCCAGACGTACGGCTTCCCCGTCCCGGTCGGCGGCGCGGGCGCGCTGACGGCCGCCCTGGTCCACCGGCTGCGCTCCCGGGGCGCCACCCTGACCTGCGGGCGGCGGGTCGAGCGGGTCCTGGTCCGCGACGGCCGCGCGGTCGGCGTACGCACCGCCGACGGCGGCACGGTCACCGCCCGGCACGCCGTCCTCGCCGACGTGTCCGTGCCCGCCCTGTACGGCGAACTCGTCGACGCCGCCGACCTGCCCGCCCAGGTCCTCGACGACCTGCGGCGCTTCCAGTGGGACTTCGCCACCTTCAAGGTCGACTGGGCGCTGGACGGACCCGTGCCCTGGCGCTCCCCGGAGGCGGCCGGGGCCGGCACCGTGCACCTGGCCGACGGCGTCGACGAGCTGACCCGGTTCATGTCCCAGATCAGCCGCCGGCAGATCCCCGACCGGCCGTTCTCGCTGTTCGGGCAGATGACGACCGCCGACCCGTCCCGCTCCCCGGACGGCACCGAGTCCGCCTGGGCGTACACCCACCTCCCGCACGACGTCCGCGGCGACGCCGGCGACGAGGGGCTCACCGGACGGTGGGACGCCAAGGAGCAGGAGATCATGGCCGACCGGGTCGAACGCCAGGTGGAGCGGTTCGCGCCCGGCTTCCGCTCGGTGATCCGCGCCCGCCGCATCCTCGCCCCGCCGACCCTGCAGACCATGGACCGCAACCTGCACGGCGGGGCCATCAACGGCGGCACCACCGCCATGCACCAGCAACTGTTCTTCCGGCCGCTGCCCGGCACCGGCCGCCCCGAGACCCCGGTCGCCGGGCTCTTCCTCGCCTCGGCCGGCGCCCACCCGGGCGGCGGCGTGCACGGGGCGCCCGGCGCCAACGCCGCCCGCGCGGTGCTGCGCCGCAACCGCTGGGCCGCCCCGGAACGGCTGCAGCGCCTGCTGACCCGCCGCGACCGCAGCGGCGACCGGCGTCTGATCGGATAAGGAGCCGGCGATGACGGACAGCCCGCTGCGTGACCGTACCGTCGTGGTGACGGGAGCCGCCCGCGGGCTGGGCGCCGCGCTGGCCCGCGCCTGTGCCGGGCGCGGGGCCCGGCTCGCCCTGGTCGGCCACGAGAAGCCCGGCCTCGACGCGGTCGCCGCCACCCTGCCGACCCCGGCGGTGACCTGCGAGGCCGACGTCACCGACCCGGCGGCGCTGGACGAGGCGGCCGGCCGGGTGCGGGCCCGGCTCGGCCCGCCCTCGGTGGTCGTCGCCAACGCCGGCATCGCCAGGGGCGAGGCGTTCCTCACCTCCGACCCCGACGCCTGGCGCCGGGTCGTCGACGTCAACCTCATCGGCAGCGCCCACACGGCCCGCGCCTTCCTGCCGGACCTGCTGGAGACGGCCGGCTACCACCTCCAGATCGGCTCCTCCGCGGCGATCGGCGCGGCCCCCATGATGAGCGCCTACTGCGCCTCCAAGGCGGGCGTCGAAGCCTTCGCCCACGCGCTGCGCGCCGAGGTCGTCCACCACGGGGTCGCGGTGGGCTTCGCCTACCTCAACTGGATCGACACCGACATGATCCGCGACGCGGACCGGTACGCCGTCCTGCGCCAGGTGCGCGCCGGCCTGCCGCGCCCGGCCCGGGGCATCAGCTCGCCCGAGCACGTCGCCGCCCGGCTGGTCCGGGCGATCGAGCGCCGCCGTACCGCCGTGTACGTCCCCGGGTTCGTGCGGTTCGGGCAGATGGCGCGGGCCGCGCTGCCGTCCCTGGTGCTGCGGGTGTACCGGCGGGACGTGGCCCGGCTGGAGGCCCGGGGCGTCCTCGACCCGACCGGTCCGCTCGGCGCGGGCGGCCGGGCGGACCGGACGGCACCGGGGCGGTAGCGGCTCACGCCCCGCGCCGTCGCCGGTGCGCGGCGCCGCCCGCGCGGGCCAGGGCGCGCAGCAGCGGCGAGCGGCCCCGGTCGGGCACCGTCCACAGCGTCTCGCCCCGGACGCCCCAGCGGGCCAGCAGGGCGTTGGCGGCGAGCATTCCGGAGGTGGCGGCGCGTTCCATCAGGGCGACCGGCAGCCCGGTGCGGACCAGGTCCCCGGCGACGACCAGCGACGGGTCGGGGGTGCGGACGCCGGGGCGGTCCCGGTAGCCGCCGACCGGGAACAGCGGGCAGTCCGCGCGCCACTCGTGCCGGGCGCCGACGACCCCCGCGTCCCGGGTCTCCGGGTAGACGCGGTGCAACTGCCCGACGAGCCGCTTGGCCTCGACGTCCGGGACGGCCGCGGCGGGCAGCGCGTAGGCGTGCAGTTCGACGACCGAGCCGCCGGTCCGGGCCGCCCAGCGGGCCGCCTCGCCCTCCCAGCGGTCCAGGACGCTGATGTTGTCCAGCGTCCCGTAGCCGCCGGTGCCGAGGAACCCGGGGCGGTCCGGTGCCACCGGCCGGTCCAGCCAGAGCCGGGAGACCAGGAACGGCGGCGCGGTCCGCAGCCCCGCCACCCGCTCCCGCCACCCGGCGTCGCCGAGCCCGGGGGAGCGGCCCACCACCGCCTTCAGCCCCCCGGTGTCCAGCGCCAGCACGACGGCGTCGTGGCGCCGGGTGCCGGAGCCGCCGTCCACCTCGTGCCCGCCGCCGGGCAGCGGACGTACCGACGCGACCTCGGTGGCCGTGCGCAGCTCCACGCCGTGCGCGGCGAGGTACCCGGCCAGCGGGTCCCACAGGGCCTGCGGGAACGGCTCGCGCACCACGTCGAACAGCAGGCCCTCGCTGGAGCCGAGGAAGTAGATGTGGAACATCAGCGCCATCTCGGCGGCCGACAGCTCCCGGGGGTCGGCGAAGAAGCTCCGCGAGAACACCTCGAAGGCCAGGTGCCGGGCGGCGGCGGGAAACCGCAGGGCGTCCAGGAAGTCCTGGGCGCTGACGTGGTCGTAGCGGGCGTGGACCGCGCGGGTGCTGATGTCCAGCAGGGGCAGCGCGGCGGCCGGGCGCAGCGCGGCCAGGTCCCGGAGCCCGAAGCTGGGGCTGAGCGCGACGAAGCCGAGGGCGCTCCACGGCGGGGTGCGCGGCACCCGCCGGAAGCCGTCGCGGAAGCCGTCGGCGTGCACCAGCGGGTAGTCGGGCAGCCCGGTCAGCCGGTCCAGGCCGGGGTCGGTCCGGCGCAGCAGGCACCGCAGGTTGTAGTACTGGCGGAAGAAGGCGTGGAAGCCCCGGCTCATCGTGGCCCGGGTGCCGTCGGGCAGCGCGACCGGCCACCCGGCGACCCGGCCGCCCAGCACGGGTTCGCGTTCGTACAGCACCACGCGCACCCCGCGCTCGGCGAGCACGGCCGCCGCCGCCAGTCCCGCGATGCCGCCCCCGACCACCCCCACGGACGGCGCCCCGCCGCCGATCCGCTCCCGCCCCGGCGGCGGCGCCAGCATCCGGGCCCGCCGGTCCCGGCCCGGCGGCCGGGGGGCGCGGCCCGCTCGCGGGACGGTGAGGTACGGGTACGGGGGCATGGGCGGGGCTCCTGGGTCAGGGGGCGGGGCGGCGGCGCAGCCAGGGCAGTTCCGCCGCGGTGCGCAGCATGGGCGGGACGGGGACCCGGACGCCGACCGCGAGGTCCTCGTACAGCCCGGTCCGGCCGTCGAGGAAGCGCAGCAGGCGCCCGGCCGGCACCCGGGCGAACAGGCGCAGGAAGAGGTCGGGGCCGTCGACCCGGCCGGTGTCCAGGGCGCGCAGCAGCACCGCGTCCATCAGCCGGGCCCGGCCCCGGTGCGCGGCCGGCGGCGCCGGGTGGCGGCCGGCGCGCACGGCGGTGGCGACCGCCTCCGTCTGCCGCTGCACGGCGGCGAAGGTGTAGCCGGTGGCGGGCCGGGTCGCCCCGCCCGCCACGCCGATCCGGAAGACCGGTCCGGACGGCCGGGGCCAGGCGGCGTCGGTCATCGGGATGACGCCCTGTTCCGTCGCCAGGACCCGGGCGGCCCCGGCGCCCAGGACGCGGCCGGTGTAGTCGTCCAGGGCCAGGTCGTACGCCTCCGGGGTGAGCGGGGCGGGCCCGAACTCGGTGTACTCGACCAGGGCCGTGCGGCGGCCGGTGGGCAGGACGTACCCGAAGGACAGGCCCCGCTCGGGCTGCCGGGTGCGGAAGTCCATCAGCTCCACCACCCCGGGGTCGAACACCGGCCGTTCGGTGCGCACGAACCAGCCGCGGAAGTGCTGGAGCAGCCGGGTCCGGGCGGGCGGCGGGCGCTCCGGCGGACGGGAGTCGAACACCCAGCGGGCCCGCAGCTCCAGCGGGGCGCCGTCCGCACCGGTGGCCCGCACCCGCGCGCCCCCGCCGGGCAGCGCGGTCACCGCGCCGACCGTGGCGGTCAGGCGCCGCAGCCCCGGGCGCCCGGCCAGATCGGAGTCGACCAGGGCCTCGAAGTCGTCGGAGCGGATCATCTTGTACCGCTCCGGCGCGATGTGCCGCCGCACCACCGTCCCGTCCCGGCCGCGCACCCGCAGCCACTCCCAGGACGCCGTCACCGCCCGGTCGAAGCGGCCCGCGCCCGGCTCCCAGAAGCACCAGGTCCGCGCGGGCGGGGTCAGCGGCCCGGCGGGCGCGGTGAGCAGGACGACGGACGGGGCCGGGCGGTGCGGCGCGGGCACCGGCAGCCGGTGCGCCAGCGACAGGCCGGCCGCCCCGGCGCCGACGATCACGATGTCCGCGTCCCGCACACCCGCCTCCTCGCCGTCGGCCCGCCGCCCGGGAGTATGCCCCGCGCGTGCCCGGCCCGGACCGGGGCACGCGGCGGGCGGCGCGCCGGGTGTCCGCCGCGCGGGTGAGCGGCGTACGTGATCGGACCAACCCGGGTGCCGCCTCTCCCGGCCGGGGAAGGTGTAGCGCCGTACCGTTCCGGCGAGCCCAGCGACGAGAGGACACGGGATGCAGGGGACCCGACCCGGCCGGGTACGCGCCCGCCGGGGGCCGCGATGACCCGGACCGTGCCCGGGCGCACCGATCACGTCGTGGTGGTCGGCGCGGGGCTCGCCGGGCTCTCCGCCGCCCTGCACCTGCTCGGCGCCGGGCGGCGGGTCACCGTCGTGGAGCGCGAGGCGCTGCCCGGCGGACGGGCCGGGCGCCTGGAGCGCGGCGGCTACCGCATGGACACCGGGCCCACCGTGCTGACCATGCCGGACCTGGCCGACGAGGCGTTCGCGGCAGTCGGCGAACGGCTGCGCGACCACGTCGACCTGATCCCGCTGCACCCCGCCTACCGGGCCCGCTTCGCCGACGGCAGCTCCCTGGACGTGCACACCGACGCGGCCGCCATGGAGGCGGAGGTCGAACGGTTCGCCGGGGCCCGGGAGGCGGCCGGATACCGGAGGCTGCGGACCTGGCTGACCCGGCTGTACGCCGTGCAGCGGCGCCGGTTCATCGACGCCAACTTCGACTCCCCGCTCGGTCTGCTCACCCCCGACCTGGCCAAGCTGGCCGCCCTCGGCGGCTTCGGCAGGCTGGATGCGCGCATCGGCCGGTTCCTGCGCGACGAGAAGCTGCGCCGGGTGTTCTCCTTCCAGTCCCTGTACGCCGGGGTGGCACCGGCCCGGGCGCTGGCCGCGTACGCCGTCATCGCCTACATGGACACCGTCGCCGGGGTCTGGTTCCCGCGCGGCGGCATGCACGCGCTGCCCCGGGCGCTGGCCGCCGCGGCCGCCGGCGCCGGCGCCGAGCTGCGCCTGGGCCAGGACGTCACCGCGCTGGAACGCTCCGGCGACCGCGTCACCGCCGTCGTCACCACCGCCGGCCGGGTGCCCTGCGACGCCGTCGTCCTCACCCCCGACCTGCCGGTCGTCCACAAGCTGCTGGGCCGCCGCCCGCGCCGCCCGGTCCGTCTGCGGCACGCCCCGTCCGCCGTCGTCCTGCACGCCGGCACCACCCGCACCTGGCCCCACCTGGCGCACCACACCCTGTCCTTCGGCGCCGCCTGGGAGCGCACCTTCGACGAACTCACCCGCACCGGCACCCTGATGAGCGACCCGTCCCTGCTGATCACCCGCCCCACGGCCGGCGACCCCACGCTCGCCCCCCAGGGCCGGCACCTCCACTACGTCCTCGCGCCCTGCCCCAACACCGACATCGGACCGGCCGCCGACACCTGGCACGCCCTCGGGCCCCGCTACCGGGCGAGCCTGCTCGCCACCCTGGAACGCCGGGGGCTGACCGGACTGGCCGCCGCCATCGAGGAGGAGTGCCTGGTGACCCCCGCCGACTGGACCGCCCTGGGGCACGCCGCCGGAACCCCGTTCTCGGTGGCCCACACCTTCGCCCAGACCGGCCCCTTCCGGCCCCGCAACCTGGTGCGCGGCACCGCCAACGCGGTCCTCGCGGGCTGCGGCACCACCCCCGGCGTCGGCGTGCCCACCGTGCTGCTCTCCGGCAAGCTCGCCGCCGCCCGCATCACCGGCCGGCCGGGCGGCCCCCGGTGACCCGCCGCGAACTCGACGCGGCCGGCGTCACCGACCCCCGCCTGCGCGCCGCCTACGCCCGCTGCCGGCGGCTCAACGCCCGCCACGGCCGCACCTACTTCCTGGCCACCCGGCTGCTGCCCGCCGACCGCCGGCCGGCCGTGCACGCCCTGTACGGGTTCGCCCGCCACGCCGACGACATCGTCGACGACCTCCACGCGGACGCCACCGCCGCCGAGCGCGCCGCCGCCCTGGACCGGCTCGACGCCCGGCTGCGCGCGGCCCTGGCGGGCGGCCGCCCGGCCGGTGAGCCGGTGGTCCTCGCCGTCGCCGACACCGCCGCCCGGTACGCCATCGACCCCGCGCACTTCACCGACTTCATGGCGTCCATGCGCAGCGACCTCACGGTCACCGACTACGCCACCTACGCCGACCTGCGCGCCTACATGCACGGCTCGGCCGCGGTCATCGGCCTGCAGATGCTGCCGGTGCTGGGCACCGTCACCGCCCGCGCCACCGCCGCCCCGCACGCCGCCGCCCTCGGCGTCGCCTTCCAACTGACCAACTTCCTGCGGGACGTCGGCGAGGACCTCGACCGGGGCCGGGTCTACCTCCCGGCGGACCTGCTGGCCGCGCACGGCGCCGACCGGGCCCTGCTGGAGTGGAGCCGGCGCACCGGCCGCCACGACGCGCGGATCACCGCCGCGCTGCGGGCCGCCGAGGACCTCACCCGGTCCGTCTACCGCCAGGCCGCGCCCGGCCTGGCCATGCTGGACCCGGTGGCCCGGCCCTGCATCCGCACCGCCTACGTGCTGTACCGCAACATCCTCGACACCATCCGGGAGGGCGGGCACGCGGTGCTGCACCGGCGGGCGGTGGTGCCGCGCCGGCGCCGCGCGGCCGTCGCCGCCGACGGGCTCACCCGGGCGCTCGCCGCCCAACTGCGCGCCCGCCGCACCCACGACCCGCGGGAGGACACGGATGAGCACTGAACCCCGTAACGGCCGCTACCCCTTGCGGCTGGGCCGCCCGGTGCGCTGGGAGCGGCAGCGGCCGACCTGGCGCGAGGCCCGGCCCGCCGTCATCGACGCGGCCCTGAAGCGGGCCCTCGCGCGCCCCGGCGGCAACTGGTACGTCGTCGGCGCCGCCCCCGGCGCCCGGCCCGGCCGGCCGCTCGCGGAGACCGTCGCCGGCGTCGAGGTCGTCCTGTGGCGGGACGCCCGGGGCCGCCTGGTCGGCGGACCGGGGATCTGCCCGCACCTCGGCGCCCCGCTGGCCGGCAGCCCGGTGCGGTGCGGCACCCTGGTCTGCCACTGGCACGGACTCGCCCTCGACGGCACCCCGTACGCCGGATGGGAACCCCTCCCCGTCCACGACGACGGCGTGCTCGCCTGGGTCCGCCTGGACCGGGCCGGCGGCGAGGAACCCACCGACGCCCCCGCGCCGCCGGTCCGGCCGCCGCTCGCCTCGGCCGTCCGGTCGGTGTGGCGGGGCGTCGGCCGCTGCGCCCCCGAGGACGTGCTCGCCAACCGCCTCGACCCCTGGCACGGCGCCTGGTTCCACCCGTACTCCTTCACCGACCTCACCGTGGTCGCGGAACCCGGCGGGAGAGACGCGGACGACCGCTTCACGGTGGACGTCTCCTTCCGGGTCACCCGGCGCCTGGTCGTCCCGGTCCGAGCCGAGTTCACCGCGCCCGGACCCCGTACCGTGGTCATGCGGATCACCGAGGGCGAGGGCACCGGCTCGGTGGTCGAGACCCACGCCACCCCGCTCGCCCCCGACGACCTGGGCCGGCCCCGCACCGCCGTCACCGAGGCCGTCCTCGCCACCTCCGACCGGCCCGGCTTCGCCCTCGCCCGGCGGCTCGCACCCGCCCTGCGGCCCCTGATGAGCGCCGCCGCCGGCCGCCTGTGGCGCGACGACCTCGCCTACGCCGAACGGCGCCGGCACCTCCTCGACCGGGGCCTCTTCCCCGGCTGACCCGCGAGGAGCACACCGTGCAGACCTTCCTGCCGCACCCCGGCTTCCACGAGTCGGCCCTCGTCCTGGACCGCCGCCGCCTGGGCAAACAGCGCGTCGAGGCGCTCCAGGTGCTGCGCGGCCTGACCGTCCCCGGCTACGGCTGGCGCCGGCACCCGGCGGTGCGGATGTGGACCGGGTACGAGGAGGCCCTGGTCCGCTACGGCCTGGAGATCTGCCGGGTCTGGCGGGAGCTGGGGCACCAGGACAGCGTCGCCGCCTCCCTCGTCGCCGGGCTCGCCGACCTCCACCCCGGCGCGCCCGTGCGCGACCAGGCGACGCTGGCCCGCGCCGGGGAGCTGCCGCCCTGGCTCGGCGACGAAGCCTTCCACGTCAGCCACCGCTCGGCCCTGGTCCGCAAGGACCCCGACACCTACGCCCCGCTCTTCCCCGGCGTCCCCGACGACCTGCCCTACCTCTGGCCCGACTCCGACCGGCCGCCGCGGCACGACATCTGACCGCGGCTGATTGGTCCCCGACAGCGCCCGCCAAGTGGTCCTCGAAGGGGGACCACCGCGGTCCCTACCGTCGCTGTCATGAACGCCACCACCACGCGCGGCGCCCTGTCCGCCGCGTTCGCCTGTGTCCTCGTCGGCGGCTCCTTCACCGCCAACAGCCTGCTCGGCGCCTACCCGTACGCGGGCGGCCAGTTCCTGCGCTACGCGCTCGCCTGCGCCCTGCTGGTGCCGCTGCTCGACCGGGCCGACGCCAGGAGGAGGCTGGCCGCGCTGCGGCCCCGGCAGTGGGTGCGACTGGCGCTGCTCGCGGCCGTCGGCATGGTCGGCTTCAACCTGGCCGTCCTCGCCGCCGAGCGCACCGCCGAACCGGCGGTCCCCGGCGTCCTGGTCGGCTGCGCGCCCGTCGTGGTCGCCGTCCTGGTGCCGTTGCTGGACGGCCGCCGGCCCCGGCGCCCGGTGCTGTACGGGGCGCTGCTGGTGGCCGTCGGGGCGTTCACCGTGCAGGGCTGGGGCCGCACCGACGGCGCGGGGCTCGCGTTCTCCGGCTGCGCCCTGCTCGGCGAGGTCGGCTTCGCCGTGCTCGCCGTGCCCGTCGTCCGTCCGCTGGGGCCGAAACTGCTGTCCGCCGCCGTGTGCGCGATCGCCGCCGCCGAGTCGGCGGCGGCCGGGGTGCTGGCCGACGGAGCCGGGTGGCTGCGCGTGCCGGACGGCACCGAGGCGGCGGCGCTGCTGTGGCAGGCGGTCGTGGTCACCGTCGTCGGCTTCGTCTGCTGGTACAGCGGGCTGCGGCGGCTCGGCGCCGAGCGCGCCACCCTGTTCTCCGGGCTCATCCCGGTCGCCGCCGCCGGTACCGCCCCGCTGGCCGGCACCGGCGCCTACGGTCCCGCCCAGGCCGCGGGCAGCGCCCTGGTCTGCGCCGGGGTCGCCCTCGGGTCGGGCGCGCTGTCCCGGCGCCGCCGCGCCGCGCCGGGCGGGGGTCAGCGGACCTTGGAGCGTTCCTTGGAGAAGCGGTAGAGCTCCTGGGAGGTGCTGATCAGCTCCCGCTGCTCGGTGCGCGACCCGACCATCGGCTGCGAACCGTGCAGCGGCACCTGCGCGCTCTCCGGCAGGAACTTCACGGTGATCAGCCCGATCGCACCGGCCACCATCAGGTAGTACGCGGGGACCAGGTCGTCGCCCGAGACATTGACCAGGGCCTCGGTGAACAGCGGGGTGGTGCCGCCGAACGCGGCGACGGCGAAGTTGAAGCCGATGCCCATCGCCGCGTACCGCACCGCCGTCGGGAACAGCGCGGGCAGCGTGGCGGCGCTCGGCGCGGCGAAGCAGGCCAGCAGCGTGGACAGCAGCAGCACCCCGAGGACCGGCCCGGCCGTGCCGCCCGCCTTGAGCAGCAGGAAGGCGGGCACCGCCAGCACGATCATCGCCGCCGCGCCGCCCGCGTACAGCGGACGCCGGCCCACCCGGTCGCTGAGCCGGCCGAGGAAGGTGATCAGCACCACGATCCACAGCATCCCGATCAGCACCAGCACATCGGCGAAGCTGCTGGAGCGGCCCAGCGTCTCGGTCTGGTACGTCGGCAGGTAGCCGGTGACCATGTAGTTGGTGACGTTGTAGAGCAGCACCAGGCCCATGCAGACCAGCAGCGGCCGCCAGTGCCGCCGGACGATGGTGCGGAACTCGCTGCCCGCCGACTCCTGCGCGAGGCTCTTCTCGTGCTCGTCCAGTTGCTGCTGGAAGGCGGGGGACTCCTCCAGCTTCATCCGCATGTAGAGGCCGATGACGCCCAGCGGGCCGGCGATCAGGAAGGGCAGCCGCCAGCCCCAGGAGAGCATCTGGTCGTCGCTGAGCGCCAGGTTCAGCACGGTGACCAGCGCCGAACCGAGGGCGTAGCCGACGAAGGTGCCGAAATCCAGCCAACTGGACAGGAAGCCGCGGCGGCGGTCCGGCGAGTACTCCGCGACGAAGGTGGTGGCGCCGCCGTACTCGCCGCCGGTGGAGAAGCCCTGCACCATCCGGGCGAGCAGCAGCAGCACCGGGGCCGCGATGCCGATCGTGGCGTAGCTGGGGATCAGGCCGATGGCGAAGGTGCCGGCCGCCATCATGATCATGGTGGTGGCGAGCACCTTCTGCCGGCCGATGCGGTCCCCGAGCGGGCCGAAGACCAGACCGCCCAGCGGACGGACCACGAACGCCGCGGCGAAGGTCGCGAACGAGGAGATGAGCTGGGCGCCCGGGGAGGCGCCGGGGAAGAACACCTTGCCGAGGGTGGCGGCGAGGTAGCTGTAGACCCCGAAGTCGAACCACTCCATGCAGTTGCCGAGCGCGGAGGCGCCCACCGCGCGTTTGAGCAGGGGCGCCTCGACGACCTGTACGTCCTCCTCGCGGAAGGCGCCCTTGTTCCGCCGCAGCCGACGGGTCAGCTCGTCCCGGACCTGCCGGGGCAGCTTCGCGACTGCTTTCGGCGTCTTCATCCGGCCCAGGGGACCCGACCGGCCGTCGGGCTTGGCGTCGACCACACTGCCGCCTTTCTGTTCCGTTCACTGCTTTCGCCTGAGCGAATTCTGTGCCGCACTGATCGTCCGGCGCACGCCAGGGCTGCTGCCCCGGCTGACCGCGCCCACACGGGGCCGCTGGTGTGCGCCGGACCACGCAGGACGGACGGGACGGCGGGGGCAGGGCCGAACAGGTGGCGGGGGAGGGGAAGCGGTCCCGTTACCGCGAGCCGGCGCCGGGGCGGGCGGGGCCGCCGCTGCTCTCCCGGACGACGAGCCGGTGCCCGGTCACCTCGTCCCGGGCCGGTGCCGCCTCCGGCCGGTCGACGCGGGCCAGCAGCAGCGCCACCGCGGCCCGCGCGATCGCCTCCTTGTCCGGCGCCACGCTGGTCAGCGTCGGCACGCTGAACCGCGCGGCCTCGATGTCGTCGAACCCCACCACGTCGAGGTCGCCCGGCACCGACCGCCCGGCCTCGTGCGCCGCCCGCAGCGCGCCCAGCGCGAGCTGGTCGTTCATGCACAGCAGCGCGTCCGGCGGCCGGGGCGCCCGCAGCACCCCGGCCGCGGCCCGGGCGCCGTCCCGCCAGTGGTACTCCGCGACCGGCACCACCAGTGCCGGGTCGAACGGCAGCCCGGCCGCGGCCAGCGCCGCCCGGTGGCCGTCGGTGCGCAGCCTGCCGGTGCCCTGCCGGCCCCGGACCGCGCCGCCCAGCACGGCGATCCGGCGGCGGCCCCGGGCCAGCAGGTGCTCGGTGGCCTCCCGGGCGGCCCGGACGTTGTCGATGCCCACGTGGTCGGTGCCCCCGTCGGCGGGCCGCTCCCCGAGCAGCACCACCGGCAGCCGCCGGTCCCGTCCGGCCAGGTCCTCGGGGAGCAGGGCCAGCGGGCTGAGCACCACTCCGTCGGAGAACTGCGCGTCGAAGCCGCGCAGCGCGGCCAGCTCCCGCTCGCGCACCCCGCCGGTCGGGTGCAGCAGCACGGTCAGGCCCCGCCGGTCCGCCTCGGCCGTCACCCGCTGGGCCAGCTCCGCGAAGTAGGCGATGTCCAGCTCCGGCACGGCCAGCGTGATCATGCCCGTACGGCCCCGGCGCAGTTGCCGTCCGGCCAGGTTGACGCGGTAGCCGAGCGCCTCGATGGCCTCCCGGACGGCGGCCCGGGTCCGTTCCGACACATGCTCGAAGTCGTTGATCACATTGGAGACGGTCTTGGGGGAGACGCCCGCGTACTCCGCCACGTCCTTGATCCTGGGTCTGGCCGTCACGACCGCTCCTCACTCGCCCGCCGCCGCGATCGTACCGACCGGTCCCGGGGCCGCCCCCGGACCGGAGGTGCCCCGGTCCGCACCTCCGGATGTGACGAGCGTCACCAGGACTGTCCGGGCGAAGTCGGGGTAAGCGACCTGTTGCCGGCGCGCACCGGCACGGCACGGGGACCGGACGACTCGGGAGGGCACATCATGACGGCGGCGACGACGCGGAAGACGGACGTCCAGGAGGAAGCGGTCCGGCTGCCCACGGTCGCCGACCCCTCGAAGGTGGCCCCCAAGGACGCCCGCGAGCTGTCGCGGCTCTTCTTCGACCAGCTCGCGGTGCTGGAGGAGGGCACGCCCGAGTACCAGTACGCGCGCAACACGCTGATCGAGATGAACATGTCCCTCGTGCGGTACGCGGCCTCCCGGTTCCGCAGCCGGGGTCCGGAGGAGCGCGAGGACATCGTGCAGGTCGGCATGATCGGCCTGATCAAGGCGATCGACCGGTTCGAGCTGACCCGCGAGGTGGAGTTCACCTCCTTCGCCGTGCCCTACATCGTCGGCGAGATCAAGCGGTTCTTCCGCGACACCTCCTGGGCGGTGCACGTGCCGCGCCGGCTCCAGGAGGCGCGGGTGGAGCTGGCCAAGGCGACGGACGAGCTGCGCAGCCGCCTGGGCCGCACCCCGACCGTGAAGGAACTGGCCGAGCTGATGAGCCTGTCCGAGGACGAGGTGGTGGAGGCCCGGCTGGCCGCCAACGGCTACAACTCCTCCTCCCTGGACGCCGCGCTCGGCGGCAGCGAGGACGGCGAGACCGTGCTCGCCGACTTCATCGGCACCGAGGACGCGGCGCTGGAGCTGGTGGAGGACTTCCACGCGCTCGCCCCGCTGATCGCCCAGCTCGCCGACCGCGACCGGCAGATCATCCACATGCGGTTCGTGGAGGAGCTGACCCAGGCGCAGATCGGCGAGCGGCTCGGCGTCTCCCAGATGCACGTCTCCCGGCTGCTCTCGCGCACCCTGGCCAAGCTGCGCGAGGGCATGCTCACCACCAAGTGAGCCGGGAGCGGTTCAGGGCAGCAGCGGCAGGGCGCGGCAGTTGGACCCGGCCGGCTCCCCGGAGAGCCGGTCGGTGAGCCAGGAGATCGCGTCGCCCTGGTCGCTCAGCAGCGGCCCGAAGTGGTTGAGCAGGGAGTTGCCGACGCTGGGCAGCAGCACCGGGTCGTAGCTGACCTTGCCGCCCAGCGCGCACCAGTCGGCGGCCATCCGTCGGGCCTGGCCGTGCGGCACCAGATCGTCGTTGACGCCGGTGGCCACCCGGACCGGGCCCGCCGGCTTGAGGGTGCCGATGCGCTGCTTGGCCAGGAACGCCTGGAGGACGGGCTCGGCCTCGATGATCTCGCCCAGCGACTGCCCGGTGGTGGTCCAGGAGCTGCTGCGCCGGTAGGCGTAGCCGAACAGGGCGTCGCCCACGCACGCGGTGGACAGGTCCTCCAGCGCCTTCCGGCCCGCCGGGTTGAGGTAGCGGTCGGCTATCGGCCGCAGCGCCGGCTCGGTCTGCAGGAAGCCGTTGAGCGACCAGCCCAGCGCGCCCGCCAGGTCGCTGCCGTCTATGCCCTCGGTGACCTCGGTCAGATCGGCGGGCGGCGCACCCGAGTAGGTGCCCGCGAGTTCCACGTCGGGGGCGTAGGACGGCTGGAGCTCGGCCGCCGCGGCGGTGGCGCCGCCGCCCTGGCTGTAGCCGAACAGCCCCACCGGCGAGTCCTCGGTGACGGAGGCCGACTCCAGGGACCGGGCGGCGCGTACGGCGTCCAGCACGGCGTGCGCGCCGTCGACGCGGTTGACGTAGGTGTGCAGCCGGTCGGTGGCGCCCAGGCCCACGTAGTCGGTGACGACGACCGCGACGCCCCGGGCCAGCAGCCGGTAGACCGACAGGTCCTCGTAGCCGACCGACACCGTCTCGCCGTTGAGCCGCAGCGGGTGCTCCAGGCCCATCGAGGCGGCGCACTGGTCGCCCTGGCCCATGGTGCCGGGGGCGACCACCACCAGCGGGCGGGGGCCGTCGCCGCGCCACTGGGCGGTCGGTTCTATGTAGGCGCCGGTGACGGCGACCGGGCCGCCGCCGGCGTCCGTGGACTTGTACATCAGCCGGGTGGCCCGGCCCGGCAGCGGGCCGCCCAGGCTCGGCAGGCTCAGGGCGAGGCGGAGCGGCTCGGTGCGCACCAGCGTGCCGTCGGCCCCCGGCAGCGTCGACGGCGGGTTGTAGAACTCCGGTATCCGCACTCCGCGGGAGATCACCGACGCCGAGGCGTCGGCCGCCGCGGCGGGGACGGTCTGGGCGCCGAGGGCGAGGGCGACGGCGGCGGTGGCCGCGGCGAGCAGGGTCGGGCGTGCGGGCATGGCGGACCTCCTGGGGAAGCGCTGCACCGGTGGGGGTGACGGGACCGTACCGAGACAGGGGTTACCCCGGGTAGCACCCGGCATATTACGGTTGAGTAACTTGACTCTCCGTCTAACAAGCCCGCCCGCGGCGGCTCAGCGGCGGCTGCGCACCAGCAGGTAGAGGAAGTACGGCGTGCCGATCACCGCGGTCATCAGTCCCGCGCCCACCTGGGCCGGGGCGATCACCGTGCGGCCCAGCAGGTCGGCCGCGCAGACCAGGGTGGCGCCGAGCAGCATCGCGACCGGGACCACCCGGACATGGCGCCGGCCCACCAGGGCGCGGGCCGCGTGCGGGGCGACCAGGCCGACGAAGCCGATGGTGCCCGCGCAGGCCACGGCGGTCGCGCTGAGCAGCACGCTCACCACCAGGAACCCCAGACGGCCCGGCGCCAGTCGCAGCCCGAGCAGCCGGGGCGTGTCCTCGTCCAGCGAGATTAGGTCCAGCTCGGTGCGCCGGGCGACGGCGAACGCGGTGCCGAGGATCAGGGCCAGGGCCACCGGGACCACGTCCGGCAGGGACCGCCCGTAGGTGGACCCCGACAGCCAGGTCAGCGCCTTGGTCGCGTTGAACGGGTCGGTCAGCACGATGAGCAGGCTGATCGTCGCGGTGGTCGCGGAGGCGACCCCGATGCCGACCAGGACCAGCCGGTTCTGCTGGAACCCGCCCCGGGCGGCGAGCCCGAAGACCACCAGCGCGGCGACGCCCGCCCCGGCGAACGCGGCCCCGGCGATGCTCCAGCCCGCCGCGACGGGCGCGGTCGTCACCAGCAGGACGGCGCCGAGCGCCGCGCCGCCCGAGACGCCGAGGACGCTCGGGTCCGCGAGCGGATTGCGGGTCACCGCCTGCACCAGCGTGCCCGCGAGGGCGAGCGCGGCCCCGGCGCACAGCGCGGCCAGCACCCGGGGCACCCGGGTGTCCAGCACGAAGGAGACGGCCCGCCCGGCCCGGCCCTGCGCCCAGTTGGCGACATCGCCCAGCAGCAGCTTGCTGTCGCCGATCAGGACCGCCGCGACCGCGACACCGACCACGGCGACGACGAGGACCGCCAGCACGGCCAGGAACGCGGTCCGGCCCGGGATGCGCAGCCGCTCCGGCGCGCCGGCCCCGGCGGTGTCCCGCAGCCGGAGCGCCATCGCGACCAGGAACACCGCGCCGACCAGGCTGGTGACCACGCCGGTGGGCACCGCCACCGACAGGTCGGCCGGGACCAGCGCCCGCAGCAGCACGTCCGAGCCGAGGACCAGCACCGCGCCGGTGAGCGCGGCGGCGGGCAGGCTCCCGCGCGAGCGGGCGAAGCCGCGGAACCGGCGGGCCAGCGGCCGCACCAGGGCGGGCGCGCACAGGCCGACGAAGCCGATCGGCCCGGCCAGGGTGACCGCCGCCGCGGACAGCAGCGAGGCCAGCACGACCACCGTGACGCGGGTGGCCCGCACGGGCACACCCAGGCCGCGCGCCGCGTCGTCGCCGAGGGCGAGCGCGTCGATCCGGCGGGCGGTCAGCAGCAGCCCGACGAGACCGATGACGGCGACGGGCAGCATCTGGAGCACACCGTCGAAGCCGTTCTGGCCGATGCTGCCCTGGTTCCACTGGTAGAGGCCCTCGGTCTGCTCGGGGAAGAGCAGGAGCAGTCCCTCGGTGACGGAGTTCAGGCCGAGCATCAGCGCGGTGCCGGCCAGGACCAGCCGGACGGTGCCGGTGCCCAGCCCGGACAGGCCGAGCACGATCGCCGCCGCGGCCAGTCCGCCGGCGAAGGCGACGCCGGAGGAGGCGAGCAGCGGCAGCGAGACGCCGGTGGCGCCGACCAGGCCGAGCGCCAGGTAGGAACCGGCGTTGACGGCGAGGGTGTCGGGCGAGGCGAGCACATTGCGGCTGACCGTCTGCAGGACGGCGCCGGCCACCCCGAGGACGGCGCCGACCAGCAGTCCGGCGGCGGCCCGCGGCAGCCGGGAGGCGACGACGACCGACGCGTCGGAGGCGTCGGCCCGTCCGGTGAACGCCTTCCACACCTCGGCGGGGCCGACGGCGGAGGTGCCCTGGGTGAGGTCGAGCACGGCCAGCACGGCGACCACGAGGACGAGCACGGCCGTCACCGCGGCCGCGCCCGACCGGGAGGTGGGAGCCGCCGGCGGCCGGACGGCGGGTTTCGTTGCGGTGACGGCCATGGCCTCGCTACTTCGTCAGCGCGTCGACGACGGAGTCGATGTACGCCGACATCGACCCGGGGCCGCCGAACATCCAGATGCCGTCGTCCAGCCGGTGCACGTGGCCGGCCTCGACGAAGGGCAGGGACTTCCACACCGAGTTCTTGGCGAGCGCGCCGGTGAACGGGGTGGCGTTCTTGTCCTGGTCGTTGCCGATGTACGCGAACCGCGTGTCCTTCGGCAGCCCGGTCAGGCCCTCGACGTCGGTGGTGCCGAGGCCGTAGGCGGCGTCGCCCTTGACGGTCCAGGCGTTCTTCAGCCCGATCGCCTCGTTGACCTCACCGATGAGCGAGGTGGCGGTGTACGGGCGGATGGAGACCTGGTTGGAGGTGACGTAACCGTCGGCGAAGGCGAGGTCGGCACCCGCGAGACCGGCGTCGGCCAGGGCCTTCTTGCCCTCGGCGACCTTGGCCTGGAAGTCCTCGCGGACCGTGGCGGCCCGGTCGGTGGTGTCGGTGGCCTCGGCGATCAGGTCGACGTTCTCGAGCATCTGGTCGATCTGCCCGGTGCCGTCGGCGGACTTCACCGACAGCACGGGGGCGATCTTCTTCAACTGCTTCACGGCGGAGGCCGGCAGGTCGGTGGTGGCGACGATGAGGTCCGGCGCGAGCGCGGCGACGGTGTCCGTGCTGGGCTCGCCGCGGGTGCCGATGTCCTTGGGGGAGCCGGTCAGCGGCACGGCGGAGTCCCAGGTGCGGTAGCCCTTGACGTCGGCGACGCCGACGGGCCGCACGCCGAGCGAGACGAGGCTCTCGACGACGTTCCACTCGGTGGCGACGACCTTGGTGGCCGGGCCGTCGAGCTTCACCTTCGCGCCGGTGCCGTCGGTGAGCGTGATCGCCCCGGCGGACTTCTCGGCCTTGCCGTCGGCGGCCGGCTCGGTGGTGCCGCAGGCGGCGAGGGTGAGCGCCGCGGCGGTGGCGGTGGCCGCGGTGAGGAGAGCGCGTCTCATGAGGTGGTGCCGAGCCTTTCACGTCGGGTGTGGTGACGGCCGATCGCGCGGGTGCGCAGCCGGCCGGTGAGGGGGTCGGGGCCGACCTCGATGCGGATGCCGTAGACGGCGGTGAGCCGCTCCGGGGTCAGGACGTCCTCGGGCGGGCCGTCGGCGACGATCCGGCCCGCCTGGAGCAGGGTGATCCGGTCGGCGACGGCGGCCGCCTGGTCGAGGTCGTGCAGGACGACGCCGACGGCGATGCCGTGGTCGTCGGCCAGGTCGCGGATCAGATCGAGGAGTTCGACCTGGTAGCGCAGGTCGAGATAGGTGGTGGGCTCGTCCAGGAGCAGCACGCCGGTCTCCTGGGCGAGGCAGCTCGCCAGCCAGACCCGCTGCAACTGGCCGCCCGACAGATGGTCGGCGCCCCGGTCGGCGAGGTCCGACACGCCGGTCAGGGCGAGCGCCCGGTCCACCGCCGCCGGGCCGTCCGGGTCGGGCCGGCCCCAGCGTCCCCGGTAGGGGTAGCGGCCGAACTCCACGACGTCCCGTACGGTCAGCCCGCCGGGCGTGGGCCGGCCCTGGGTCAGCAGGGCGACGTACCGGGAGAACTCACGGGAGGTCAGCGCCAGCCCGTCGGTGTCCCCGTCGATCCGCAGGGTGCCGCCGCGCGGGCGCTGGAGGCGGGCGACGGTCCGCAGCAGCGTCGACTTGCCGCTGCCGTTCGGGCCGACCAGGACGGTCACCTCGCCGGGCCGGAGGGTGAGCGCCGCGCCGTGGACGACGTCGACGCCGTCGTAGGACACGGTCATGTCCGTGGCCGTCAGTTCATGACCGCGCAGCCGGGAGCCGTCGGTCGCCTCTTCACCTGATCTCACGAGGCGAAGGTTAGCCTAACCTAAGAAGTGCTGGTAGCGGCGGCCCCCGGCGCACCGCCCCGCCGCTCGCCCGGCGTCCCGGGCGGTGGTCTCAACTCGTCCGCGCGGCAGGGGACTTCCACAGCCCCGAGCGGTTCAGGGACTGCGGGCAGTGCAGGTAGATCTCGTCGATGTCCAGGACCAGGGCCAGGTCCGGACGGCGCCCGTCGCGCGCCATCGCGTCGAAGAACGGGGCGTCGGTGAGGATGCGGGCCCGCCCGTTGATCCGCAGCACCTGCTTGCCGCCCGGGATCAGGTACAGCAGCCCCGCGTGCGGGTTGTCGAGGATGTTGTGGAAGCTGTCCCCGCGCCGGTTGCCGGGCCGGTCCGGCAGGGCGAGGGCGCTGGGGCCCAGTACGTGGGTGAAGCCCGGGGCGTCGCCGCGCGGCGAGACGTCGCAGTTGCCCCGCGCGTCGGAGGTGGCCAGCAGGCAGAACGGCGAGCGGGCCAGGATGTCCAGGTCCTCGTCGGTCAGCCGGTCGTGCACCTTGTCGATCACGATCGGCCAGGGCTCGCCCAGCCGGGCGCGCAGTTCCTCGGGCGAGCGCAGCTCGGCCCAGCCCGCCCCGGTGACGCGGCCGGCGGTGTCGGTGGTGTGCGGCAAGGCCGGCTCCCGGGGGTGTCGTGCACAGGTGGTTGCACGATCAACGTTATCGGATCTTAGGTCCGCCTCACCTGGCCGGTCGGGTCAGAAGGCGTAGCGGACGCGCAGCCAGGGCGCGTGGGTGTCGATCAGCGCGCGCAGCGTCCGTACCGCCTCCGCCTTGACCGCGTTGCGGTAGCGGACGTTGAGCGCCCCGTTCTCCGAGCGCTTGGCCTGCTGGAGCTCCGGTGTCCACAGCACCTCCTCCGCCCGGGGGTGCCAGCCCAGGTTGACCTCGTGCAGGTCCCGGTTGTGCGTCAGCATGATCACCTCGGCGGCGGCCTGTCGCTTCACCCGCTCGGGCAGCACGTCGTCGAGGTGGCGCAGCAGCTCCGCCCACGCCTCCCGCCAGTTGGGGCGGATCACCACGGGCGAGAGGTTGAAGTGCACCTCGTACCCGGCGTCCAGGAAGTCCGCGGCGGCGGCGATCCGCTCGGCCACCGGGGAGGTGCGCACGTCGAGCAGCCGGGCGTCGTCCGGTGGCATCAGGGAGAAGCGGACCCGGGTCCGGCCGCGCGGGTCGAGGGCGAGCAGGTCGGGGTTGACGAACTTGGTGGCGAAGGACGCCTTGGCCGTCGGCCACTGCCGGAAGGCGCGCACCAGGTCCGCGGTGTTGTCGCTGACCAGGGCGTCCACCGAGCAGTCGCCGTTCTCGCCGATGTCGTACACCCAGGCGTCGGGGTCGCACTGGTTCGGCTCGGTCTTCGGGCCGAGGCGGGCGAGGTGCCGGCCGAGGTGGGCGATGATCCGGTCGATGTTGGTGAAGACGGTGATCGGGTTGGCGTACCCCTTGCGCCGCGGGACGTAGCAGTAGGCGCAGGCCATCGCGCAGCCGTTGGAGGCGCCCGGGGCGATCCAGTCGGCGGAGCGGCCGTTGGGGCGGGTGGTGAGCGTCTTGCGTTCGCCGAGGACCAGGGTCTCGCCCTTGACGCGGACCCAGCGGTCGACGTTGCCCTCGTTGCCGTGCAGCCCGGGGATGCGCCAGTGGGAGTCGACGGTGATCAGCCGGGCCCCGGGGAAGCGGGCGATGATCTGCCGGCCGCGCGCCGACTCGGCCGCCGCGGGCTCGGCGTGGATCTCCCGCACGGGCAGCATCCGGCGGGCGGCGGGGGAGTCGCGGAACGAGGGCTCCTCGGCAGCCGTCCCGGTCAGGGCGTCGAGCCCGAACAGCGTGCCGGAGCCGTTGTCCTCGAAGGTGGACGGGTGGTGCATGGGGGCTCCGCGGCGTGAGGTATGTCCAGGAAAGGACCGTTGTTCCACTGTACGGGGTGTGCCGGGGGTGCCGTCGGACCTGTGTTCGGGGCCGGGGCGGGGGCATACGGGTGGCACGGCGGCGAAGGACGCCGTCCGCCAGAGGAGGTACTCGTGCTCGCCATCGTCGGAGCGGTTCTGTTCCTCATCGCCTTTCTGATCAACGCCGCGGACATCTCGACCAACGACGTCTTCACCTCGACCAACTTCATGCTCGTCGGGCTGGCCCTGGTGGCCCTGCACGTCGCCGGGATCGGCAGCGGCTGGGCGGCGCGGGGCCGCCGGCGCTGACCGGGCCCGGGGGCCTGAGGAACGGCCTGGCCGACCGGACCTAGGGAACGCGGGCCACCGCGGCGTAGATGCCGCTGTCCTCGGGCTCGGGCGCCTGCTGCCCGGGGCCGTACCACTCGGTGGCCGTGACCAGGCCGGGCGGGAGCAGCTCCAGTCCGTCGAAGAACCGGGCGACCTCGGCCCGGGTGCGGAAGCCGAGCCGGATGCCGGCCTTGGCGTACTGGGCGACGACCTGCTCCGCCAGCTCCGGGAAGAGGTCGATCGCGGCGTGCGAGAGGACCAGGTGGCTGCCGGGGGCGAGGGTGCCGACCAGCCTGCGGACGATGCCGTGGGCGTCCTGGTCGTCGGGGACGAAGTGCATCAGGGCGATCAGGGAGAGCGCGATCGGCCGGTCGAAGTCGAGGACGCCCCGGGCGTGCCGCACGATCTCGTCCGGGTCGCGCACATCGGCCTGGATGTAGTCGGTGACCCCCTCGGGGTGGCTGACCAGCAGGGCCTCGGCGTGCCGCAGCACGATCGGGTCGTTGTCGGCGTAGACGACCTTGGCGGCCGGCACGGTCCGCTGGACGATCTGGTGCAGGTTGGGCTCGGTGGGGATGCCGGTGCCGATGTCGAGGAACTGGTCGACGCCCCGGGCGGCGAGGTGGGCGGCGGCGCGGTGCATGAACGCCCGGTTCTGCCGTGCCGCGTCCCGGGCCTCGGGCGGCAGGGTCTCGCCGACCGCCTCGTCGACGGGGTAGTTGTCCTTGCCGCCCAGCAGCCAGTCGTAGACCCGCGCGGGATGGGCCTTGCTGGTGTCGATGTGCGGGGGCCGGGTGCTGTCCGTCGTCATGGCAGGCTCCGATGTCCGGGGTGACGCTTCGCCGCGGTGGACGATCATCGTACGTCCGCCGCCCATCGGCCCGCCCACGCGGGCGAGTTGGGCGCCGCGCGGCCCTCGTGAACCTGACCGGACGGGGTAGGGGTGCCGTCCGTCATGACCGCGGCGGCGGGCGGCGCCGGCCGACGCGCTTCCGGCCGCCCCGGGTCGACCAGTGGTGCTCGTGGAACCAGTGGCCGACGAGGGCGCCCCCGAACACCACGAACCCCACCCCGATCAGCCAGGACTCCACCACCAGCACGATGCCGACCGTGCCGTAGCTGATCGCGTTGTCCAGGATCAGCGGCGTGAACACCAGGTAGGAGAAGCCGCGCAGCCCGACCAGCCCGGCCATGGTGGCGATCGCCCCCGGCAGCAGGTCCCGCCAGCGCACCTGACGGCCCAGCAGGAAGTACTGGCCCCACCAGAAGAACAGCACGCCGGTCACCGTCGACAGCGCGATCCGCGCCGAGCCGTGCAGCGTGGTCCGGGTCTGCACCTCCTGGTAGAGGTACCCGGTCAAAACCACGACCCAGGTGAGCTGCCGCCAGACCCGGTGCCAGGGGCCCGACGGCAGGCCCCAGACCCGTTCGTACCCGTTCTGCACGCTCGCCGCGAACGACACCCCGAAGACGGCGAGCAGCAGACCGCCCCAGACGCTGGTGGTGCCGATGACCTCGCGGGGCGGGCTGACGATGTCGGTGAGCACCCGCGCGGACCGCCCGGACAGCCCCATGCCGTCCGCCAGCCAGGCCGCGAAGCCGCCCCGCCCGAGCGGATCGGCGGCGGCCACCACGATCAGCAGCGGCGCCAGGGTGACCAGGGCGATCGTGGCGAAGCCCATGGCCCGGTGCATCAGCTCCAGCTCCCGGCCGCGCCGGACGAGGGCGGTGGCGGCCAGCCGGTCCCACAGGGAGTGGAACGGGCGCAGGAACCGGTTCACGCGGGCGCTCTCCTCGAAGGCGGTCCTCGGGGCGGCTGGTGGGCGCGGCCGCCGGGCCGGGCCGGGTTCCCCCAACCTAGCCCGACGCCCCGGGGAACGCGCGTCACCGCCGCGGTGCAGCGGTCTGGACGCCGGACCGCCGGAACGCCCAGTCCATCCTCGGCTCCATCACGCACCGGAACACGCGCCGCACCGGCGCCGTGCACAGCAGGGTGACCACCGCGGCGGCCACCAGGGTGACCACGACCGCGCCGTAGGGCTCCCGCGCCCACCCGGCGCGGCTCCAGTGCCAGTGGTTGGCGGCCTGGACGACGAAACCGTGCAGCAGATAGCCGTACAGCGTGCCGGAGCCCAGGGCCGTGAACCAGGTGGCGCGCCCCGGCACCCAGGCCAGGAAGCAGGCGACGAGCAGCAGCGAGCAGCCGAACAGGGCCAGCGTCATCAGCGGCCCGTACCAGGCGGGCACCCCGAACCGCTCGGCGCTGCTGCGGTGGAACAGCCAGGCGTACTCGAACCGGGGGGCCAGCCAGTACGCCGCCACCAGCGCCCCCGCGAACACCGGCACCGCCAGCAGCCGCACCGCCCGGCGGCGCACCCACCGGAAGTGCTCCGGCCGCAGGCTCAGGCCCAGCACGAAGTACGGCAGGAACTGCAGGGTCCGCTGGAGGTCGAGGTCGTCGCCGATGTCCGGGGAGAGCGTGGCCAGCATCGCCACGGCCAGCGCCAGCGGCAGCGGCCACCGCACGCTCCGCCAGAACGGCGTGGTCAGCCGCCAGACGAACAGCGCGGCCAGGAACCAGGTCAGGTACAGCGGGTCCAGCAGGCTGATCGGCCGGTCCGGTTCGCCGTCGCTCCACCGGGTGAAGAGGGTGTACGCGGTCTCGAAGACGACGTACGGCACGGCGACCCCGGTGACCAGCCGCTTGATCCGGCCGGGGCTGGCGTCGAAGGTCCGGGAGAAGTACCCGGAGATGACGATGAACGCCGGCATGTGGAAGGCGTAGACGAGCGTGTAGAGCGCGGTGACCGCGCGGCTGTCGTCGCGCAGCGGCTCCCAGGCGTGTCCGACGGCGACGAGCACGATCGCCAGGTACTTGGCGTTGTCGAAGAACGCGTCGCGCCGGGCGGCCGGCTCGGCCCGGGTACCGGTCGCGGGGCGGGGGGCGGGACGGGTGGCCGCGGCGGGGGCCTCCGCGGTCCGGACGGCCTCCGTCACACCGCCCCCATCGCGTCTCCTGGGCAACGCGCACCGGCGTTCACGCGTCTTACCGGGGTTACGGAGATGAGGAAGGCGGTCGGCATTTCTGCCGCCTCACCACTCCCTGCGGAAGCAAACCCTCCGGTGCCGGCCGGAGGCTGTGGTGTCGGTCACGCGGCCGCTCGCCCCGGCGGCTCGGAACCACCGCCGCGGCGCGCCCCCTGGCTACCGTGCGCGCCCCGAAAGCTTCCTTTCCACCTGCTAGGGGGGTTAGTCCGTCGTTTCCTTGTCTTTCCGGCGGCCGCGCATCTGGAATGGAATCGCGGAACCTGCCCTGGGCGGTTGCGCGGTTGCAGTGCTCAGCGAAGAAGAAACAAGACACGCGAGCGAAAGGGCAGAAACATGCAGCAGACAAAACCCCCCGTAGAGCTGGACGGCGAAGCGCTGTTCGAGGAAATGGTCATTCCGGAGTCGGAGGAGGCGTTCGCGGGTCATAGCTGTCTGTCCTGGGCGGCTCCCGAGCCCACCGACATGGTGAGCGCGCCGGTAGCCTCCTGAGGCTCCGCGCCCCTGGCCGCGCGCGACCGCGCTGCCGGGGGCGTTTCGCGCGTCGCGGTGCGTGACCGCGGGCCCGCCGCCCGGCGCTGTGCCGGGTGCGCCGGCCCCCACCCCTCCCGGAAGGCGGCCCCCTTGGATGCCCATGCCCCCACCGAGCTGCGGCCCGACGTACGTCTGGTCCCGCGCGGTGACCACCTCTACGTCTGCGCGAGCACCGGCACCCTGCGCGTCCCCGCCCGGGTGCCCGTCCCCGCGACCGGCGGCGAGGCCGTACCGGCCGACGCCGTCCCCGAGCAGGTGGTGCACGGACTGCGCGCCCGGGGACTCGCGCACGAGCGGGGCCGGCTCGTCCACCCGCTGTACGGGGAGACGGCGGCGCTCGACGCGGACCGGCCGGTCGCCGTCGCCCCCGAGGGACTGGGCGGCGAGGTCAGCGCGCTGCTGGAGCGCATGGGCCTGACGGCGGTCCCCGACGACCGGACCGGACGGGCGGCCGCCGCGGTGCTGCCGCTCTCGCTGCCCGAGGAGCACCTGGTACGCCGGGTCGCCTCCGCCCTGGAGGCCGGTACACCGCTGGTCACCTACCTCGACACGCCCACCCGGCTGTTCTACGCCACCCTCACCCCGCCCCGTACGCCCTGCCCGGTCTGCCTGGTGCGCCGGCTGCGCGCCAACCACGTCTGGCAGCCCATCGCCGACCTGCCGCTGGGCGTCCTGCTCGGCGCGGCGGACACCGGCACCTGGCCGAGCACGGCGGTCGCCGCGGGGCTGCTCGCCCATGAGGTCCTCACCCTCCTGACGTCCGGCACCCCGCACGGACAGGACGGGACACCGCACGGACGGGACGGGACACCGCAGGGACAGCACGGGACACCGCAGGGACAGCACGGGACACCGGAGGACGCGCCCCCGACGGGGCGGGGCAGGCTGACCGAGGTCGAGCACGGCTCGCTGGAGCGCGCCGAGCACGACCTGTTCCACCTGCCGGGCTGCCCCGCCTGCGCCGCGCACGTCACGCCGCCCCGGCGCGCGGACGAACCCGACCACATCGACGCCGCGGTGAGCTGGGAGCGGATGCGCGGCGCGGTGGACGAGCTGACCGGCATCGTGCTCCGCCTGCTGGTCGACGAACGCGACGACGCGCTGGGGGAGACGACGTACGCGCGGACGGCCGGGATGACCAAGACGCACTGGTTCTCGCCGGTCACGGCCGAGGCGCGGGGCGGCGCGGTGAAGAACGACCCGGTGACGGCCCGGGTGTGCGCGGTGGGCGAGACCCTGGAACGGTACGCGGCCGGCGTCTACGACCCGGCGGGACTGGTCCGCGCCTCCGCCGCCGCGCTGGGCGAGGAGGCGGTCGACCCCCGCTCCCTGCCCCTGGGTTCGCCGGCCGAGTACGACCGCCACGACCGCCTGGCCCCGTACGACCCGGAGGCGGAGATCGACTGGGTACCGGGCCGGTCCCTCACCACCGGCCGCACCCGGTACGTCCCCGCCTGCGCGGTCTACCTGCCCTACCGCTTCCCGCCCGGCCACCGGGCCTGGTACGACCCGATCTCCACCGGCCTCGCGGCGGGCGGCAGCTTCCACCACGCGGTGCACGGCGGCCTGATGGAGGCCGTCGAGAGGGACGCGTCCGTGGTCTTCTGGGAGAACCGGCTCGTCCTGCCCACCCTCGACCTGGACGGACTGCCCGACGGACCGGCCCGCCGCATCGTGGAGCGCATGCGCGCCCAGGGCGTGACGGTCACCGCCAAGGACCTGACCACGGATTTGGGCATCCCCGCGGTCGGCGTGCGCTTCCTCCGCCACACCGAACGGCGGCCCGTGGTCACGCACTCCGCCCGCGCGGACCTCGACCCGCACGCCGCCCTGCTCGGCGCCCTGGAGGAGGGCTGCCTGGGCTGGGCGGGCGCCCGGCTGTGGCAGGACAACCTGGACGCGGGGGAGACCATCCCCGCCCCGGGCGACGTGCTGTCCACCCTCAAGGAGTTCTCCCTTTTCTACTGGGCGCCCGACCGGCTCGCCCACCTGGCGTTCTGGGACGAGGGGCCGCTGCTCCCGGTACCGGCGGCACGCCCCTCCGCCGGGCTGCCGGCGGACGTCACGGAGGCGGTGCGGCGGCTCGCGGCGCGCGGACACGAGACGATCGCCGTGGACATCACCCCCGTCGACGTGGCCGAGTGCGGGGTGACGGTCGTCCGGACGGTGGTGCCCGGACTCTGCCCGATCACCTTGCGCAGCGACTTCCACCGCCGCGGCGGACCGAGGGTGTTCCGGGCGCCGCTCGCCATGGGCGTCCGCGAGACCCCGCTGACGGAGGAGCAGCTCAACCCGCTGCCCCTGCCCTTCCTGTGAGTCCCGCGCCGCCCTGGCCCCGCGGCAGCCTTCCGTCCCGCGGCCGCGCCCGGCACCCCGACCGACAGAGAGGCACCGAGGAACCGTGACGACCCGTGCCGCGGAGAGCTCCGCACCCCCGGCCCACAGCACCGGCGACAGCGGCCCCGGTGACACCGGCGCGTCCGGCCCCGTGCGCTACCGGCGCAACCCCGACCTGCTCCTCGAATGGCAGGACGGGGCGGGACCCGTCCTCGTCGACTGCCGCCGATGGCGCAAGTTCACCGCGCGCCCCCGCCTGCTGGCCCTCCTCGACCTGCTGGACCGCCCGCTCACCGCCGAGGAGGCCCACGCCCGCTGGGCCGCCCCGGACGGCACCGGCCAGGACAGCTCCGGCACCCGACGGACGCTGGAACACCTCGCCGACGCCGGCCTGATCCGCGCCACCTCCCGCCCCGCCCCCGTGGCACACGGCCTGACGCCCTACGAACTCGCCGCCCACGCCCGCGCCGGACAGGGCCCCGCCCCCGGCACCCAGCAAGGCACACCGCCCCCGGCCCGGCTCAGCCACCCCGAGGCGACGGAGACCGTCCGGCTCACCGACACCGACACCGACACCGACACCGACGCCGACGCACCGCCCAGCCGCCCGCTGCGCGAGGTCCTGGCCGACCGGCGCTGCGTCCGCGACTTCGCCCCCGTACCGCTGCCGCTCGACCGCCTCGGGGTGCTCCTCGCCCGCGCGGCCCGCGTCCGGGGCCGCATCGGCCCGCACCGGCTCCAGCAGACCCGGCGCCCCTCCCCGTCCGGCGGCGGACGGCACAGCATCGAGGTGTACGTCGTCGCCCGGGAGGTGTCCGGGCTGGCCCCGGGGGCCTACCACTACGACCCGTTCGACCACGCCCTGCACCGGCTGGCCCCCTGGGACGACGGGCTGGCGGCCGTGCTGGACGCCACGGTCACCCTCCCGGCGTACATGACGCAGCCGCCGCCCGCGAGCCTGCTGCTCGCCTCGCACGCCGCCCGCACCGGCTGGAAGTACGAGGGCCTGGCGCTGAGCCTCATCTACCGCGACACCGGGTGCCTGGTGCAGACGCTCTGCCTCACCGCGACGGACCTCGGCCTGGGCGCCTGCCCGACCGGCACCATGCGCCCCACGGACCGGATCCCCTTCCTCGCCGGCCGCCACGAGGACCTGCTCCACGTCGGCAACCTGGCCCTGGGGCTCCCGGGCCCGGACGGCGAAAACGGCGGCGAAGGTCAAGGCGAAACGGCGGAGGCGGGGCGTGCGGCGGGACAGCCGTAACGGAGGGCGCCCCGCGCGTCGCGCACCGGCGCGCTCAGCCGCCCGTGTTCCGCGTGTCGCTCGGGGGCCGAATGCTCAGGCCCGGGCGGCGGCGGTGCGCGGTCAGGTACGTCAGCCCGTCGGGGCCCGCCTCGATGCCGCGCTCGGCACCGCGCGGCAGCCAGGCCAGCTCACCGGCGCGCAGGCCGCGCGGACCGTCGGTGCCGAGCAGGGTGCCGGCGCCGGACAGGACCAGCAGCAGGACGTCGAGGTCGGGCTCGGTGTGCGGGGCGACCCGGGCCGAGGGCGGGAGGTGGACCACGTTGGCGTCCAGTTGCCGTCCGGGTTCGGCCAGTTTCCACAGGGCGCCGGACGGGGCGTCCGGCAGGGCCGCGAGGGCGGCCGTGTCCGTGAGGACCCGCGGCGCGGGCGCCTGGCCGGCCGCCGCTGCCGCTGCCGCCGGGTCCGGTCCGTCGCCGTCCCGTCCCGTCATCCCGGTCACCGTCCCTCGGTCCGCTCCACCGCCGGGCCGCCCGCGTGACGCACTCCACCGGCCGGAACCCGACACCCGAAGAAGCATCGTACATGCGTATTTGCTAGCGTCCGGGAGGTGCGGCTGACGAAGTTCACCGACCTGGCCCTCCGTTCCGTGATGCGCCTGGCGGTCATGAGAGACGGCGACGCCCCGCTGACCACCCGGGAGGTGGCGGACGCCATGGGCGTGCCGTACACCCACGCGGCGAAGGCCGTCACCCGGCTCCAGCACCTCGGCGTGGTCGAGGCGCGGCGCGGGCGCGGCGGCGGGCTGGCGCTGACCGCGCTCGGGCGGCGCGCCTCGGTCGGCTGGCTGGTGCGGGAGCTGGAGGGGGACGTCGAGGTGGTCGGCTGCGACGACGATCCGCCCTGTCCGCTGCGGGCCGCCTGCCGGCTGCGCGGGGCGCTGCGGGCCGCGCAGGAGGCGTTCTACGCCGCCCTCGACCCGCTGACCGTGACCGACCTGGTGGCCTCGCCGACGGGGCCGGTCCTGGTCGGCCTCATGAACCGCCCGCCCGCCTGAGACCCCCGGCCCGCGCCGGGGGTTCCGCACCCGCTTAAACACGAAGATCATCTACCTATTAAGGAGTCGCCGTGCTCTCCGAACAGTCCGTCCCGGTCGTCCGGGCCACCCTTCCCGCCGTCGGTGCCGCCATCGACGACATCACCCGGCTGTTCTACCGGCGGCTGTTCGACGCCCACCCGGAGCTGCTGAGGGACCTGTTCAACCGGGGCAACCAGGCCAACGGGGAGCAGCAGCGGGCCCTGGCCGGCTCCATCGCCGCCTTCGCCGGACTGCTGCTGGAACGGCCCGACGCCCGCCCCGACGCGCTGCTGGCCCGCATCGCGCACAAACACGCCTCGCTCGGCGTCACCTCGGACCAGTACAAGATCGTCCACCGGCATCTGTTCGCGGCGATCGCGGAGGTGCTCGGCGACGCGGTGACCCCCGAGGTCGCCGCCGCCTGGGACGAGGTCTACTGGCTGATGGCCAACGCGCTCACGGCCATCGAGACCCGCCTCTACCAGGAGGCCGGTACCGCCGAGGGCGATGTCCGGCGGCCCATGGAGATCGTCGCCCGCCACGAAGAGACCCCGGACGCCGTCTCCCTCGCCCTGCGCCCCGCCGACGGGAGCCCCGCGCGCTCCTTCCGCCCCGGCCAGTACGTCAGCGTCCAGGTCGAACTCCCCGACGGGGCCCGGCAGATACGCCAGTACAGCCTCTCCACCGCCCCCGGCCGCGACGACTGGCGCATCACCGTCAAGCGGGTCCGCGGCGGCGCCGGACCGGACGGCGAGGTCTCCTCGTACCTGCACGCGAACGCCCGCGTCGGCGATGTCCTCACCGTGTCCGCGCCCTTCGGCGACCTGGTCCTGGCGGAGGGCGACGGCCCGCTGCTGCTGGCCTCCGCCGGCATCGGCGTCACCCCCATGCTGTCGATGCTGGACCACCTCGCCGGCACCGGCGACCGCCGCCCGGTGACCGTCGTCCACGCCGACCGCACCCCGGCCGACCACGCCCACCGCGACCAGCACCTCGCCCTCGCCGCCGCCCTCCCCGGCGCGAGGCTCCACCTCTTCTACGAGGAGCCCGGCGACGCGGCACCGGCCGGAGCGTCGGCCGGACGCGCCGACCTCGGCGCCCTGGACCTGCCCCCGGGACTCACCGCGTACCTCTGCGGCCCGCTGCGGTTCCTGCGCGCCGTCCGCGGCGACCTGCTGCGCCGCGGGGTGCCCGCCGAGCGCGTCCACTACGAGGTGTTCGGCCCCGACCTGTGGCTCGGCCGGTCCGAGTGACCGACGGGCGGACGGAGAGCCCCGCCCCGCCGCCGGCCGCTCACCCGGCCGGCGGGGGCGGCGTGCTCCCGGACCGGCCGGACCAGGCCGCCCAGCGTCCCTCGCGCCGGGCCACGGTGATGGGCCGGCCGAAGCACGCGGTGAGCCGTTCCCCGGTGAGGACCTCGCCGACCGGCCCCCGCGCCAGCACCCGGCCCTCCCGCAGCAGCAGCGCGTGACCGATGGCCGGGGACAGCTCCTCCAGGTGGTGCGTCACGGTCACGGTGGCCAGGTGCGGACGCCCCTCGGCCAACTGGTGCACGGCCTCGATGAGATCCTCCCGGGAGGGCAGGTCCAGCGCGTTGAACGGCTCGTCCAGGAGCAGCAGCGCGGGGTCCGCCATCAGCGCCCGCGCGATCAGGATCCGGGCCCGCTGCCCGCCCGAGCACACCCCGTACGGCCGGTCGGCCAGCTCCTTGATGCCCAGTTCGGCCAGGAGTTCGCGGGCGCGCTCCCGGGTCCGCTGGTCGTACATCCGCCACAGCGGCTGCACCGTGCCGGTGTGGCCGGTCAGGACCACGGTGTGCGCGCCGAGGTCCTCCGGGACCCGCTGGGCCGAGGTGACGTGTCCGATGTGGGCGCGCAACTCCCGCACGTCGACCCGGCCGAGGGTGGCGCCCAGCACCTCGACGCTGCCGGTCGTGGGGTGCATCAGCGCGCCGAGCAGCCGCAGCAGGGTGGTCTTGCCGGCGCCGTTGGCACCCAGCAGCGCCCAGTGCTCGCCGGGCCGCACGGTCCAGTCGACGGCGTCCAGGATCACCTGGTCGGTGGTGTAGCGGCGGACACTCACGTCCCGGAGCCGGACGACGGGCGGCACCGGGCCGTCCGCCGCGTGCTGTGCTGTCTCCCCGGCCATGCGCGAACTCCTCTCGGGTACGGACGACACCGTCCGCACCGCACGGTAGGTGCATCCGCCATGTTCTTGCCGGGTCGTCCGGGTACTGGACGCCCGCTTCGGCACGGCGTGCGCGGGCGCCCGCACCGGGGGAGCCTGGTGCCGTGCAGCGCGGGAGTGCGCGCCGCGGCGGCGGCGCAGACCGGGAACGCCGTGGACGCGGCGCGGACGAGGACGCGGAAGACGTGGAGGCGGCGCTCGACGCCCTCTACACCACCCCGCCGCCCGCCTTCGTGCCCCGCCGCGAGGAACTCGCCGCCCGGGCGCGGACGGCCGGGCGCGCCGAGGACGCCCGCCGCCTCCGCGCCGCCCGCCGCCCCACCCTGGCGGCCTGGGCGGCGAACCTGCTGCTGCGCTCCCGCCCCGAGGAGGCCGCGAAGCTGCTCGAACTGGGCCGCGCGCTGCGCGAGGCGTACCGCACCCTGGACGCCGCCGAGCTGAAGTCGCTGACCGCGCGGCGGCGCGTCGTCGCCGCGCTGTCCCGCCAGGCCGCCGACCTGGCCGACCAGGCCGGACACCGGCTGTCGGACGCCGTACGCCAGGAGGTCGAGTCGACCCTGACCGCGGTCCTGGCCGACGAGGAGGCCGCCGGGCACTGGTCCTCCGGCCGCCTGACCACCGCGCTCACCCCGCCGTCGGCCTTTCCGGGTGATGGATTCTCGGCGGGGGAGGGGAAGGGGGCGTTGGTGGGGGATGAACGTGCGGCGCGGGCCGGGGCGGAGCCCGGGGCGGGAAGTGCTGCGCGGGCCGGGTCGGAGGCCGAGGCCGAGCGTGCTGCGCGGGCCGAGGCGGAGGCCGAGCGCAAGGCGCGGGTCCGGGACGAGCTGGCCGAGCGGCGGCGCAAGCGGCGGAAAGAGGCGGAACGGGCCCGGCAGGCGGCCGAGGAGGCGGTGCGGGGGCTCGATGCCGCACGCGCCGAGCAGGCCGGCGCGGACGCCGCCCGCCAGGACGCGCGCGACCGCCGGGAGGCCGCCGAGCGGCGGGTGACCGAGCTGGAACGGGAACTGCGCCGGGCCCGCGAGGAACTGCGGCGGGCCGACGAGGACCGCGACCGCGCCGAGCACCGCCACCGCGACGCCGCGCACGCCCTCGACCGGGCCGAACGAGAGGCCACCGAGGCCGACCGCGCGCTCCGGCGCCTGACCTCGCGCCGCTAGTACTGCAACGGTGCTTGCCGTGACTGGTGGCCAGGTTGGTCCCATAAGCGTGTCAAGAAATTTACCGGGGCCAGCGCCAATGCGCCCCGGGCCGGGCATGCGGACGTTCGCGCCGCGCCATCTCGCTGAAGGCCGCGACCAGCTCCGGCGCACTCCGGAGCAGCTTTCTGCCCCAGACGGGGCGCCGGGGCAACGTCCGGGCAGCTGGTGCCGCGCCGAACGCCACGGCCCGGACATCCCGGCGAGTACCGGCACGGCCGCGGCGATGACGCCATCGAAGGACGCGAGGACGCTGCCGCCGGCGGCAGCGGCGGCCATGCCGCGCTCGGCCAGCATCATGCGGATCGCGTAGCCGAGCTCGGGCGGCTCACAGCCGCTGAGGCGCACGACCGCGCCGGTGCACCGCTCCGGCTGCTCCTTCCCGGCGGCCTGTTCGTCCGGTCGCGCCGCTCTCCGGGCGGCGACCAGGGCATGATGCACAAGGCCGGCCCCGTGCGGCGCCTTCCTCGCCCGCCCGCGCCCCCAGCCGCCTCAACGCCCCACAAACTGAACTCGCCACCGCCCTCCTCCCCTCTCTTCCAGCCCTACCAGCACACCGAAAGCATCGACGAACCCCTCCACCACGCCCGCAGTGACCACCCCGAGCACCAGCAGGTATCCAAGGACCCACTACTCCGGCAGGTGCCGACGCCGGTCCCGTGCATATGGCGGTGCGCCGGAGCCGCTCCTTCAGAACAGGGTCTGGTCGACCGGTACACGGGCCGTTCGCCGGCAGTTTCCGGGAGAGCCCGTGCGGCGGGGCGGTCCGGGGGCGGCGGGCGACCGGCCCGTGGGCTCTGCGGACGCCGACGGTCGCCGTACGGTCCGTGTTCCGCATCACGTCGCCCGGATCGACTCTCGGGAGAGTCTCACGGCCGACCGTATGCGGAACCGGCGGCGGCCCGCGCCGGACCGCATCCCGGGGCGAGGTCCGCCGCAGCCGCGCGGAGCCGGTCGGGCCCGACGGTGTGGCCCACTGCACTCCGTCTCCGGTGTTCGAACTGTACGCTTTCACGCTGTCTGCCCTTCGTGCCCTCTGCACACCGAGCCCGGCACCCGTGGGCTCCGTTTCGTCGCGAGCCCCCACAAGTCAGGAACATGAGCAACATCACGTACCCCTGCCCGAACCCTTCCGAGACGACCCGGCGGCGAGGCGAACCCGGAGAAGCGGGACCGGTTCGTGACGAGGTGCAGGTCGGATTTCTCCAGTTCGCCCCCCAGGTCCGTTCGGAGAAGGAGAACGTGGAGTTCATCCGTTCGGCGGTTCGCGGGGTCACGGAGGCGCTTGTCGTCCTGCCAGAGTTCTTCCTCGGAAGCTATCGAGCGCACTCGCGCGTGTTTTCCGGCCAAGGAGAGCTGGCGCGACAGCTCGGACCTCTGCTTGCCGCATCCGCAGAGCAGGGGATCAGTTTCGTCGGAAGCCTTCCCGTGCGCTCCGCCGGCAACAGTTTCAACCGCGCGGTGGTGATCGAGTCGGGCAGGGTCTTCCCCGTGCACGACAAGACGAGGCTGTTCGGTGCCGAACTGGACGTTTTCAGCAGGGGGAGGGCCTCGCACCGGATCGTCGACATCGCGGGCCTGCCGAGCACGGTGCAGATCTGCCTGGACATCGTCGACCCCGAGCCGGCTCGTTCCGCAGCGGCGGCCGGTGCGGACCTGGTACTGAGCCCTTCCACCGTGTCGGTCGAGTTCCTGCGGATCATCCACCAGGCGAGGGCGTTGGAGAACCAGGTCGTCAGCGTCTTCTGCAACAGGCACGGCGCGGAGGAGGACGGGACCATTTACCTGGGGCGCAGCGCCGTCTTCTTTCCCGACGGCACCGAGGTCTCGGCGCCCTCCGACGAGGACGCGCTGGAGATCCGTACCGTCCGCGCCGAGCAGTTCGACCGTTGGAAGGCCGTCCGGCGGAACGTTCTGGGGATCCGACCGGCCGGAAGCGCTACCGGGCACCCTGCTTGACCAGGAGACGGTCTTCCAGGACGAGTGCGTCGAGGTTCATGTCCAGGAAGGCCCGGCACGCGTCGGACGGCGTCTCGACCAAGGGCTCGTCACGCCGGTTGAACGAGGTGTTCAGCAGGATCGGCACGCCCGCGCGTTCGTCGAAGCGCTCCAGTAGTTCGTAGCAACGCGGATCCTGACTGCGGCGCAGGGTCTGCACACGGGCCGTACCGTCGACATGGGTGACGGCCGGGATCAGCGCACGCACGCCGGGGCGTACTTTGACGGCGCGCGCCATGAACGGACTCGGCTGATCAAGTTCGAAGAATTCCCCGGCCCGTTCCTCGACGGTCATCGGGGCGAGTGGCCGGAACCACTCGCGCTCCTTGACGGACGAGTTGATGTGGTCCCGCATCCAGGGCCGGCGAGGGTCGGCCAGGATGCTGCGGTGGCCCAGTGCCCGCGGGCCGAGCTCCGACCGTCCCTGCCACCAGCCGATCACCTCTCCGTTCGACAGCCGGGTGGCCACTTCGGGCAGGAGGTCGGAGTCGTCCATGCGCACGCACACGACGCTCGCTCCTGCCTCCCGTACGGCCAACTCGATCTGTGCCGCCGAATACTCCGGGCCGTAGTAGGCGGTATGCATCGTGGTGTCCACGGGCAGCGCGCGCCGTTTCACGTCCAGAAACAGCTTTCCCACGGCCTGACCGTCATCGCCGGGAGCGCACACCACGAACAGTTCCTCGAAAGGCCCGTCCCCGGCCACCCGCCCGTTCGCCACGCAGTTCAGCGCGACACCGCCGGCGAGGCAGAGACGGGTGCTGCCGGTCAAGCGGTGGGCCCGGCGGGCCAGGCCGAGAACGATCTCCTCCAGGATCACCTGGCCGGCGTAGGCGATGTCCATGTCGTCCTGGTCGAAGCAGCCCGCCATCGGGGGCCGGGCACGTGCCGCGACGAGGTCGTCCCACAGGGCCTGGTCCTCCGGCGAGGGCGCCGACCACCCGTAGTACTGCCGGCCGAGGGTGTTGGCCAGCACCGTCGTGGTGAACCTCGGATCGATCCGGTAACCGCCGTCCTCCTCCGTCCCAGCGAACACGCGCAGCCTGTCGAGGAAACGCGAAGGCCGGCCGTACGCGGCGAGGGCCATCGTCTTCCCCTCGTCGTGCAGTCGCCCCATCCCCGCCAGGGCGCCCACGGCGCTGTAGAAGTGACCGATCGAACGTGCCGCGAAAACCCCGCCCGGGTCCGCCTGCTCCTCCACCAGGTGCAGGCCCGCGGCGGTCCCCGCCCAGATGGACGTGGTGACCAGGCGGTCCCCGCAAAAGCCCTGGCCATCCACCACCAGCACCGCGGCCTGCTCGAAACCGGAGCCGTGGAACGCGCTCGCGGCGTGGTTGCGATGGTGGTCGTCGACGTGCAGCCCGTCGACGTTGTCCACGAACTGGTCGCCCGGGCCGCCGAAGTACGGCTGATAGGCGGGGAGAGACCGCAGATGGTAGTAGGCGGGCCGGGGGTCCCAGCTGTGCTTGCGCCGCTCCCCGACGCGCTCGGACGCCAACGCCACGATCCCGCCGTCGGGCAGGAGCATCGCCACGCCACAGTCATGCCAGGAACCTGCATGGCTGTGGACGAGGGCGGGCAGCAAGGAATTCACGGGTCCGCCTGCTGCGTCAGGCCGGGAAGCCCAGTGAGGCGACCCACGTGTAGTTCGACGACTTGTTGCTGAGCCGGGTGACCACGAAGTCGTCGTACAGTCCCGCCGGCACCTCCGTGTCCACCCGGACACGGACGCTGACGCGAGCGGGCGAGGGCCTGTTCGCCAGGTTGATGCTGACGTTCACGCGGTTGTCGTCCGCGCTTGTCAGCCGGGTGCTCGCCAGCTCCACCTCCCTGAAGTGGAGCGGCTGGGAGGGCTCCGGCTCGTAGAGCACCACGGTGATGAGGTGCCCCGGATAGCCGGCGAACGTTTCGACGTCCTCCGTCACGATCTGGAGCGTGGTCGTGTCCGCTCCGCCGGGGTCGGTCTTCAGCAGGGTCAAGGGGATGTCCACGGCGAGCCCGGAGTAGCAGGAGTCGCCGTATACACCGGGCTCGTCGCCCAGGTGTACCCGGCCTTGCCAGACCAACTCGGGCTTGGGGCTGAGCATCGTCTGCCTCCCTGTGGTGTGATGCACATGATGACTCCGTAGCGTAGTTAAAAAACAGCGGATGGTCACTGAAGTGGCGTCCCGTCGTCAATGGCACCCGGGTGATCGCGACACGCACCGCGCCCGACGAGGCCGGCCGGATCCCCGGCGGAGGCGCGCTCCACCTCCTGCCGTCCCGGCGGTCTCTTCCGGCGCGCGGCGTGTCGCGCCAGGTCGGCCGCGGTGGCCGTTCACCGGTGGCTGCCGCCCGCGCCTACCAGGGCGCTGGCGCCACCTTCCGCACCCCCTGCTACCACCACCGCGAACAACCCACCCGCTACCTGAGCTGCCCCCGGTTTGGTGGAGTACCTGAAGCCAGGCTCATGGTCCTGGCCCGAAGGACCTGGGCCTCCACAAGGAGGCCCTGCGCGGCTGGGTCCGCCAGGCCGAGGCGGACACCGGCGAACGCGATGACCGGCTGACCACCGCCGAGCGGGAAGAGCTGAGGCAACTTTGCGAGACCCTTAAGGCCGCGAGCGCGTTTTTTGCGGCGGAAGTCGAACGTCCCCGGACGAGGCCGACCAGGTGATCGAGCACCTCAAGGACAAGGGTCTCGGGGTCGGGTCTACCTGCCGGGTGCTGGGGCTGTCGGAGTCGGCGTACTACGCGCGCAGGAAACGGCCGAAGTCGGCCCGCCGGCTGCGCGACGAGCAGATGATGCCGCTGATCGAACAGGTCCATGCCGAGTCCGGCGGCACCTACGGTGTCCGCCGGATCACCCGCGCGCTCAGGCGCAAGGGCGTCCTCGTGGCCCGATGCACCGTCGAGCGGCTGATGCGTGAGCTGGGCCTGGAGGGCGTGATCCGCGGGCAGCGTCGCCGTACCACGGTGCCGGAGCCGTCGGCACCCAGGCCGCCGGACCTGGTCGACCGCGACTTCACGGCCTCACATCCGGACCATCTGTGGGTGGCGGACATGACGTATGTACGCACCTGGTCCGGCTGGGCGTACGTGGCGTTCGTCCTGGACGTGTACTCGCGGATGATTGTCGGCTGGCAGGTCGCGAACCACATGCGGACCGAACTGCCGTTGGATGCGCTGGAAATGGCGTTGTGGAGGCGCCGGATCAAGAAGGACTCCGGCCTCATTCATCACAGCGACCGCGGGTCGCAATACGTATCAATCCGGTATACCGAGAGGCTGTCCGAGATCGGGGCTTCAGCCTCGGTCGGCTCGGTCGCGGACGCTACGACAACGCGATGGCCGAGGCCCTGAACGGCACCTTCAAGGCCGAGCTGATCGAGATGCAAGGACCGTGGCGGGACGTTGACCAGGTCGAGCGGGCGAGCTTCCAATAGGCCACCTGATACAACGAGGAACGGCTCCACTCCGCCGCTCACCGGCAGTGCGCCCGCCTAAGGATTTCGACCTCGAGGTCGGCATCCTGGCCAGGCTGCTGGCCCGCGACGAAGCCGAACGCCGGGTGTTGATCAACACTGTCGGTTCGGCCTGGGACGGAAATGAGGAGGTCACGAGACTGGGACGGTGGCCCGGGGCCTGGCCAGCGCGGTACCGATGCATGGCGGGTCTGCCACTCGAACGGGTTACGCCCTGCAATCGTGCCCGGGCGCGGTGGGCTCTCAAGCAGCACCGCCGGGCCAGAACTGCGGGGGTTAGGCAATTCACCTCTTGTCGGACTCCGGTGCGTGGCTGACGATTCGTAGCGGAACGGTTGTCCGGACCGTGGCGAGGTGGGGGTCATGTCGACAGGAACGAGCGGAGATTACTGGAAAGACAAAGCACTGCCCAGCGTCTTCAAACATGATCTGCTGAAGCGCTATCTGGCGCAGTTCGGCGGCATGTTGAGCGGCCAGTCGCACGACAAACGGGTGGTCTACCTGGATGGGTACGCGGGCGAGGGCCGTTACGAGAACGGCGCGCCAGCCTCGGCGGAGCTCGCGCTCCGGGTCGCCTCCTACTTCCGCGCCAGCCACGGGGTGACGGTGGAGGGCTTCTTCACCGAGGCGCGGGCCAGGTCGTTCCAGCGGCTGCAGGACGTCGTGGAGGGCTACCGCCGCCAGGGGGTCGTCGCGCACGCTCACTGCGGTGAGGTCGACGGGGTGCTCGACAGCGTCGTCCGGCGGGCAGCAGGCAGACCGCTCTTTCTCTTCCTGGACCCGTGCGGGCTGGTGCTGCCCCAGGACCGGCTCGTGGACGTGCTGGCCAGACAGCGGCCGGACAAGAAACCGGCGACCGAGCTGCTGATGAACTTCAGCATGATGGCGGTGTGGCGGCTGGGCGGGCACGTCCGTTCGCCGAAAGGCAACGAGACCTCGCTGCGGCGCTTCGACGAGGTCTGCGGGGGCGCCTGGTGGCGAGAGTACTTCGCCGAGGCGGCGGCCCCCGGTGCACAGGTCGGCGCTGCGGAGGACGCCATTGAGGCGGTGGCAGCCGAGTACGCCCGCCGCCTGGCCCGCCGCACCGGCATGCTCGTGCATTCGGTGCCGGTCTCTCACGCCCCGCACAAGCGCGCGGTCTACCGGCTGGTGTTCGCCACCCGTAGCCAGTACGGGCTGTGGGTGTTCGGCGACACCGTGGCCCGGGCCCGCGCGGAATGGTGGAAGACCCTGGAACTGCAGGAGACCCGGGACGACCCTGACGCCCTGTTCTCCGCTGTCTCCGTCCTGCGGCCCGACCCGGCCACCGTGGAGAAGGAAGCCGTCCCAGCGATGGCCGCCAACCTGGAGAGACTGCTGAGCGCGGGGCGCCCGGTCCGGCTGGTCGACCACACCCTGGCCGTGTTCGGCGACTACTTCGGGCAGGTCACCGATCCGGCCGCCCGCAAGGCCGTCAAGTACCTGCACAGCCAGGGCAAGACACCCACTACAGGTGTCGGCGGCGACAAGACCCGGGCTCTGGTCGTGCAGCCCGCACGCCCCTGACCAAGCCATCTGCGGCCCGCGGTGCTATACCGTCGCGGGCTGGGGCATTTCGTCCCAGGTGCGGCCGTCCAGTACGCGGCCGCCGGCCTTCGGCGTGCGGCCGCCCCACTGCTTGAAGAAGAACGCGACACCGGCCTGCTGGCACACGTCCCGAATCTGCGCGACCCACGCCTCGTCCAACGGCCGGTGCCTGCGCCCGGACTCGCCACCCGCGATCACCCAGTCGATCCCCGACAGCTCGAGCCCGTCCAGCGGTCCCAGCAGCGGCTCACACGACAGGAACCGCACCGCCGTCGGCACCTGCCGCAAGTCGTCCACGCGCGCCAACTCCTTCGCGCTCTCCACCGACACCCCCATCCACAGGTTGTCCGGCCACTCCAGCCGGCCGGCGACCTGCCGAAGGCGCCGCGCCCGCTTGGTCAACACCTGGTAGGTGTGCTGCGGGGTGTCGGCCATCACCTCGAAGACCCGGCGCACGTAGTCCAGCGGCACCCGGGCGTGGAAGAGGTCGCTCATGGAGTTCACGAACACCGTGCGCGGGCTCTTCCACCCGTAGGGCACTCGCAGGGCGTCCGGATGGACCGTCAGCCCAAAACCCGGACCGGAGGTCCGCGGGTCACCGTCCGTCTGGTACTTCGGCGAGCCCATCGCCTTCAGGCGCTTCGCCAGCGTCAGTGCATAGCAGTTGTCGCAGCCCTCCGACACACGGTCGCATCCCGTGGTCGGGTTCCACGTCGCCTCGGTCCACTCGATCGCACTACGGTCGCTCACTGGTCCCCTCCTGCTGTGTGCTGCCCAACGATGCCCTCCGCCGCCACGTTGCGGGAAGCGACGACCGGGACTGCTGGTGTTCGTACCGATCCTGAACAATCACTAAATAGAACAAAGGTTCACACCGTAGTCGTCCGTACGCGACCCGTCGAGCGGCCCTCACAGCCCTTCCGGCCTCCTGGCGGCGGCGCTGCGCCCGCCACGATCGAGGCGGGCGCAGCGTCCGCGACGACGTCCGGCTCGGGGAACGCACGGCGGCTCAGCTCCCGCATCGCGGCGGTCTGCCGATCCACCGCTTCGGCGATGGCCGGGTCCACCCTCGACGGCCGGACGGCCTGACGGTGCGCCATGATGGCGCGGCGGTAGCCGTCCGGCAGGGTCCGTCGCTGCACCGGCGCGGGGCGTCGCGGGGCAGGAGGGACTTTGCGGACACGGCCTAGCACCCCGTACGCACCGGCACCCGGGCGGGCCCGGCCAGGCGGGCGCGTACGATCGTCCGGTTCGTCGCCCGATCCGTCGCCCGTCCGTCGCAAGGAGCCGCCCCCGGTGTCCGCCGTCCTGCCGCCCGTCCGTACCGGCCCGCCGCGCCTGCTGGAGGGGGAGCGCCTGGTCCGCCGGGAGGACGGCGAGGACCTGCACGCCCTGCTGTGGCGGGCCGGACCCGGCTGGCGGATGGTCAGCAGCGCCGTGCTGGGCGGCGGTGTCGGTGACCGCGCCTGGGTGCTCAACGCCCAGGTCGCGCACGGTTACCGGCGCACCGACCCCGCGCGGCACCTGGCCGGGCTGGCCCGCGCCGCGGGCGCCGACGGCTCCGGCGTCGGCCTGATGACCGCCGCCGACGTGACCCGGCCCGGCCGCGCGGCCGACGGGGGAGTGGAGGCCGTCGTCACCGCGGGCGTCTCGGTACGCGGCTGGGCGGCCTCCCCGGCCCCGGGCGCCGCCGGGACCCCCGCGCCCGGCACGATCAACACCGTCGTCGCCGTGCCCGTGGCACTGACCGACGCGGCCCTGGTCAACGCCGTGCTGACCGCCACCGAGGCCAAGGTGCAGGCGCTGGTGGAGGCGGGGTACGACTGCTCCGGCACGCCCACCGACGCGGTGTGCGTCGCGGCCCGCGTCCCCGGGCCCGGCGCCGGGGCGCACGCCTTCGCCGGGCCGCGCTCGGAGTGGGGCGCCCGACTGGCCCGAGCCGTGCACCACGCCGTCCACTCCGCGCTGCCCGGGCCGCCCCGGACGCCCGCGCGACCGGCGTGAGCGGTAGGCAGGCCGCCCGGTCCGTTCACTCGCCGGTTCCGTCGTCGCCCACGCCCCGCTCCCCGTCCAGGTCGATCAGCCGCTCCAGGGGCGTGCCCTGCGCCCAACGGCCCAGCAGCGCCCCGTCCATGAGCCGGACGCCGCTCCGGCGGCTCGCCCACCGCACGTCCCGGTCGGTGAACCGGCCCCGGTGGACGACGAGTCGGACGAGCGGCTCGGCGTGTCCGGGAGGCGGCCGGCGGGGTTCCTCGTCGGGCAGGGGTTCGGCGACCGGCCGGAAGGCCACCTCCAGGCGCAGGCCCCGGGGGTGGCGGGCCCGCACCCGGGGACGTACCCGATCGCCGGCCGGCGGGTGCGCGGACCAGCCGTCCCGGCGCAGCATCCGGGCCACGGCCGACGCCAGTTGCGGCGTGTCCAGTTCGGCGATCTCCCGCGTGGTGTAGTAGCCGCGCCGACGCCGGGCCGCGGGGCGCAGCCGCCGCAGGACGAACGGGACGGCGAGGGCGAGCAGGACGAGGAAGGCGGCCGGCACACCGATGCCGAGGACGCGGTAACCGGCCGCGAGCCCCGCCACCGCGGCGCACAGCACGAGGACCAGCCCGGCCAGCGCCGGGAACACCTCGCGGAACCCTGGCCCCTGCCGCCCCTCGGCCCGCAACAGCCGCACCGTGCGCCGCCGTCGGGCGCGCGGCGAGCCGTCCCCGCCGGTCGTGCCGCGCCACGATGCCATCGGAGCCGGCCCCCTGCCCCTGGCCCGCCGTCCGGTGCGGACGCGCGGGCGTGTGAACTGCGAGACCTCTACCCGCCCGGGACCGGCCCGGCGCGAGACGGCTGTGTTCCGGCCAGGTTTCGGCCGAAACAGGCATCGACAGAGGCGTTTGCGCAAGCGGCGAGAGGCAACGCGATGTCCATGACTGAACCGACCAAGAACAGCAGCCAGCAGTCCGAGCGGACCGCCGAGTCCACGGCGCGGAAGACCGCCGACAAGGCCACCGCCCCGGCGTCCCGCACGGCGCGCAACGCCGCCGACAAGGCCGGGGACACCGCGGGCAAGGCGGCCGACAAGACCAAGTCGACGGCGAGTGACGCCGCGTCAGCCGCCGGGTCGGGCGCGGGCCGTGCCGCCGAGGCGGCCACCGGAGCCGTGCAGAGCGCCGCCAAGGGCGTCGAGGTGGGCCGGCAGGCGATCATCACGACCTCCGGTCAGGTCGCCGCCACCGCCAAGACCGCGTGGACGGTCATCGCCCACCGCAAGGCCGTCGCCGCCGGTGTCGGTGCCGGTCTGACCGTGCTCACCGCCGCCTCCTACGCGGCCGGACGGCGCGCGGGACGCCAGCCCCAGGGGCCCCTCACCCGGCTCACCGGCGGCCGCATCTGACCCGCACACCCGACCCGGACCCCGTCCGTCCGCCGGCCCGCGCGCGGCGCCGACGGGCCCGGTCCCTCCGCCCCGCCCCGCCCCGGCCCCCGGACGCGCAGGTGACCGGCGGTCCGGGGAAGATAGGGCAGCGAGCGAATGTACGACGATGCGGAGGAGTGGGCGCATGCAGCATGACCGGGCCGGCCGGCCGGCCGGAGCCGAGGACCTGATCGACGTCGCCCGGCTGGTGACGGCGTACTACGCGCTGCACCCGGACCCGGCGGAACCGGGGCAGCGCGTGGCGTTCGGCACCTCGGGGCACCGCGGCTCGTCGCTGGCGGCGGCGTTCAACGAGGACCACATCGCGGCGACCAGCCAGGCCATCTGCGAGTACCGCGCGGCCCAGGGCACCACGGGCCCGCTGTTCCTCGGCGCCGACACGCACGCCCTGTCGGAGCCGGCCAGGGTCACCGCCCTGGAGGTCTTCGCGGCCAACGACGTCACCGTCCTGATCGACGAGGCGGACGGCTACACGCCCACCCCGGCCGTCTCGCACGCCATCCTCACCCACAACCGGGGCCGCACCTCCGGCCTCGCCGACGGCGTGGTGGTCACCCCCTCGCACAACCCGCCCGCCGACGGCGGCTTCAAGTACAACCCGCCCAGCGGCGGCCCGGCCGGCTCGGACGCCACCTCCTGGATCCAGGACCGGGCCAACGAGATCATCGCGGGCGGCCTGAAGGACGTACGCCGTCTGCCGTACGCCAAGGCGCTCGCCGCGCCCGGCACCGGCCGCTACGACTTCCTCGGCAGCTACGTCTCCGACCTGCCGGCCGTGCTCGACCTGGACGCGATCCGGTCCGCCGGGGTGCGCATCGGCGCCGACCCGCTGGGCGGGGCGTCCGTCGCCTACTGGGGCCGGATCGCCGAGCAGCACCGCCTGGACCTGACCGTGGTCAATCCGCTGACCGACCCGACCTGGCGGTTCATGACGCTGGACTGGGACGGCAAGATCCGCATGGACTGCTCGTCGCCGTACGCGATGGCCTCCCTGATCGAGCAGCGGGACCGGTTCCGGATCGCCACCGGCAACGACGCCGACGCCGACCGGCACGGCATCGTCACCCCGGACGCGGGGCTGATGAACCCCAACCACTACCTCGCCACCGCGATCTCCTACCTGTACGCCCACCGCGCCGACTGGCCCGCCGACGCGGGGGTCGGCAAGACCCTGGTCTCCTCCGGGATGATCGACCGGGTCGCCGCCGACCTCGGCCGCCGGCTGGTCGAAGTGCCCGTGGGCTTCAAGTGGTTCGTGGACGGGCTGGTCGACGGCTCGCTCGGGTTCGGCGGCGAGGAGTCCGCCGGGGCGTCCTTCCTGCGGCGCGACGGCTCGGTGTGGACCACCGACAAGGACGGCATCATCCTGGCGCTGCTCGCCTCCGAGATCACCGCCGTCACCGACCGGACGCCCTCCGAGCACTACGCCGACCTTACCGCCCGGTTCGGGGAACCGGCGTACGCGCGCATCGACGCGCCCGCGACCCGGGAGGAGAAGGCCAAGCTGGCCAAGCTCTCCCCGGCGCAGGTCACCGCCGACACCCTGGCGGGCGAGCCGGTCACCACGGTGCTCACCGAGGCACCGGGCAACGGGGCCTCCATCGGCGGCATCAAGGTGGCCACCGAGAACGCCTGGTTCGCGGCCCGCCCCTCCGGCACCGAGGACGTCTACAAGGTCTACGCCGAGTCCTTCCGCGGACCGGACCACCTCCGCCAGGTGCAGGACGAGGCCAAGGAGGTCGTCCTCGCCGCCCTGAACGCCTGACCCGGCGCCCCCTTCACACGCCCGCCCCGCCGCTCCCGGCGGGGCGGGCGTCGTTCTCGGCGAGCGGCGAGCGGCGAGCGGCGGATGGCGGGCGGGTCACTCTTCCGCCGATCGGGTGGTCGTCCCCGGACTCCGCCGGGAACCCGGGTGTGCGCGCCCGCGCGGTGGGCACTCGCCTGTCGCGGGAAGGTGCAGGGGCGTGGCGGCGCGGCAAGGGACGGCCGCGCCGCCACCTGCACACCTCCCTTCGGCCCCACCCCGTCCACCCGACCGGACCCGGCACGGAATGTCGGGTCCGCCGCCGTGCCCGCCGCCTAGCGTGGCGGACGGCGAGAAGGAGAGGGGACGGGCGTGCTGGAGCGGCTCAACCAGGCGATGGAGCACATCGAGGAGCATCTCGACGGGACCGTGGACGCGGCCGAGCTGGCCCGTGTCGCGGCCACGTCGGAGTACCACTTCCGCCGGATGTTCTCCGCGCTCGCGGGCATGCCGCTGTCGGAGTACGTCCGGCGGCGCCGGCTCACGCTGGCGGGCGCGGAGGTGCTCGCGGGCGAGCGGACGCTGCTGGAGATCGCGGTGCGCTACGGCTACGGCTCGGGAGAGGCGTTCGCGCGGGCGTTCCGCGCCGTGCACGGCGTCGGACCCGGCGAGGCCCGCCGCACCGGAGCCGCGCTCAGCTCCCAGCCCCGGATGGCCTTCCGCCTCACCATCGAAGGGAGCAGCAGCATGCGTTACCGCGTCATCGACAAGCCGGACTTCACCGTCGTCGGCCCCAGGACCCGGGTCCCCCTGATCCACTCGGGCCCCAACCAGGCCATCATCGACTTCGTCCGCGGCATAGGCACAGAGACCCTGCGACGACTGGAGGAGCTGTCGGACCAGGAGCCGCACGGCATCGTCGCCGTCTGCGACGGCCTCGACCCGAGCCGGGCGGAAGGCACCGAACTCGACTACTACCACGGGGTGATCACCGCCGCGGACCCGCCCGAGGACACGGCCGCGCTGCGCGTCCCGGCCGGCACCTGGGCGGTCTTCACCACCTCGGGGCCGGCACCGGAGGCGATCCAGACGCTGTGGGCGGACGTGTTCACCCAGTGGTTCCCGTCCACCCCCTACCGCGGCCGGCCCGGCCCCGAGATCCTGCGCACGGTCCTGTCGGACGACGGGGCGCACGCCGACGCCGAGCTGTGGCTCCCGGTGGAGCGGGAACCGGCCCGCTGAGGCGGGGGCCCGGCCGTGCGGCTCAGTCCAGTGCCACGGTCAGGTCCCGGATCTCATAGCCGCCGATGGCCTCCTGGAAGGCGACGCGCGGCGGCCCGGCCATCCGGATGCCGTCGAGGGCGGTCAGGCGGCTGAGCAGGACATCGGTCTCCAGTACGGCGATGTGCGCCCCGGGGCAGCGGTGCGGCCCGTCGCCGAACGACAGCCCCGCCCGCCCGGGCCCGGACGCGATGTCCCGGTCGGGGCGGACCAGCAGCGGATCGGCGCCGACGGCCGCCGGGTCGGTGTTGACGTCCTCCAGGAGCACCTCGACGCACTCACCGGGGCGGACCTCGGCGGGCCCGTCGGGCGTGGGCAGGCGCAGCGCGGCCGTCGCCCGGCGGCGCAGCGTGCCGACCACCGGCTCCAGCCGCAGCAACTCCTGGAGGACCGCCAGCCGTTCGGGTTCCTCCGCCGCCCGGTAGCGGGCCAGCAGCGCCTCGTCGGTGAACAGGTGCCAGGCGGCCAGCGAGATGAACTCCCGGGTGGTGACCATCCCGGCCGCGGCGAAGGTCAGGCACTCGCCGAGGATCTCGGCGTCCGAGCAGCCCTCGGCGAGCAGATGGGAGATCAGGTCGTCGTGCTCCGCCCGGCGGTGCGCGCGGATGGCGGGGCGGACGTCGGCGAGGTGGATGCGCAGCCAGTTGGTGTTCTGCCGGAAGAGCCAGTAGAGGCCGCGCGCACTGGTGAGGCCCGGTTCGCCGAACTCCTCGGGGAAGAACCGCTCCAGCCGGCGGCGGATGCCGGGACGGCTGTACCGCAGCCCGATGACCTCGCTGACCACCCCGATCGTCAGGTCGAACGCGAGGTCCGACAGCGGGGCCCGGCCCGCCGCCCGCAACCGCGCCACCTGTTCCTCGGCGATCCGCACCATCAGGCCGCGGTAGTGCTCGTCGACCCGGCGCGGGGTGAAGTACCGGGCGGTCTGGCGGCGGTGTTCGCGGTGCTCGGGCCCGTCGCGGTACAGCACCGGCCGGCGGATGCGGCGCGGCAGTTTCCGCACGGTCTCGATGCCGAGCCCGGCCTGCACGGTGTCCGGCGCGCGCAGCACCTCCCGGGCCACGGCGTACTCCCGCACCTGCCAGGTCCCGTCCGGCGCCCGGCCGACCGGACAGCCCGGCCGCTCCCGTCCCCGGTCCACCTTCCGTGCGGATTCCCGGCCGTCCTCCACCGGACCACCCCCTCTCGGCCCACCAGTGTGGCCGCACCCCTCGGCGGCTGTCACGACCGCCGGCCGGTCAGCGCGCCAGCAGCAGCACCAGCGCGACGACGCCCCAGCCCACGACCACGCCGCGCAGCACCGCCGGGCGCAGCCTCCGGCCGAATCCCGCCCCCAGTTGCCCGCCGACCGCCGAGCCGACCGCCACCAGCAGCACGGCCGCCCAGTCGAACTCGGCGGCGAACAGGAAGAACACCGCGGCGACCGCGTTGACGCCGCCGACCAGGACGGTCTTGACGGCGTTGAGCCGCTGCAGGGACTCGTCGAGGAAGACGCCCATCAGCGACAGGTACACGGTGCCCTGGGCGGCGGAGAAGTACCCGCCGTAGACGCTGGCCAGCGCCAGCCCGGCGGCGAGCGCCGGACCGCCGTCCCGCCGGGCGGCACCGCCGGTCCGCGTGCGCCACCGCCGCACCCGCGCGTCGATCAGCGGCTGGCACGCGACCAGCAGCAGGGCCAGGCCCACCAGGACCGGCACGATCAGGTCGAACGCGGAGCCGGGCAGCGCCAGCAGCAGCCCCGCCCCGACCAGCCCGCCCGGCAGCACACAGGCGGCCAGTTGCAGCACGCGCCGCCGCTGGCCGGTCAGCTCCCGCCGGTAGCCGATCGCCCCGCCGACCGAACCGGGCACCAGGCCCAGGGCGTTGGAGACCGTCGCGGTGACCGGCGGCAGCCCGACGGCGAGCAGTACGGGGAAGGTGACGAGCGTCCCGGAGCCGACGACGGTGTTGAGGGCGCCGCCGACCGCGCCGGCGAGCAGCACGGCGGTCATCTCCAGGGGCGTCATGGCCGGGCTCCGGCATCCGGGGTGGTCCGCATGGACGGGACGCTACCGGCCGCACGTTTCGGCCCCGGCCGACAGGTGCCGGCACCCTGCTCCGGTACGCGGCGCCCTCTGCCGGCGCGCGATCCGGTGCGCGGGAGGCCGTACGCCGTGCCGCCATCCGGCGTACCCCCGCCTGTCCCGTGCCCGCACGCTCCGTCACGTCGTGCAACAGTCTGTCCATGATGTGGTCACACAACCCTGAGACGACCCAGCGCGGCGCCCTCGTCCGCCGCTCCGTCCGCGCGGTCCTGGTCCCCGTCACGGCCGCGATTGCGCTTGGCACCGCCCCGGCCATGGCCTCCGCCGCCCCGTCCCCGGGCCACCGCGGCACCGACTGGGACGCCATCGCGGCGTGCGAGTCGAGCGGCAACTGGCAGGCCAACACCGGCAACGGCCACTACGGCGGGCTCCAGTTCAAGCCCTCCAGTTGGGCCGCGGCCGGCGGGCTGAAGTACGCCCCGCGCGCCGATCTGGCCACCCGCGCCGAGCAGATCGCGGTGGCCGAGCGGCTCGCCGACATCCAGGGCATGTCCGCCTGGGCCTGCGCCTGAGGGCCGGCCGGGTCGTCCCCACCCGGCCATCCAGGTGGTTTCCGGCGACACCCGGCGTGATGGCTGGACAGCACGGTTAACGACCATCACATGAGTTCTGTGCGACGTCTTCTCTCCGCCCGTCCGGCGGCCCTGATCTGCGCCCTGGGAAGTTCCGCCCTGCTGCTGACCGCTTGCGGGAACGCGGAAACGACCCGCGCCGACGTGGTCGCCGCCGCCCCCACCAGCCCGTCCGCGAGCGGACAGTCCGCCAGCGGTTCGGCCACCGCCAGTCCCTCGTCCAGCAGCCCCTCGGCCAGTGAGTCCTCGATGACCGAGGACCAGGCCGACCGCAAGGCCCTGGTCCCCCAGGCCAAGGTGACCTGGGACAAGGCGGCCGACACCGCGGTCAAGGAGGTACCGAAAGGCAAACTCACCGAGCTGGAGCTGAGACGCGTCTCCGGCGAGTCGCCCTCGGCGTCCGGTTCGGCCAGTCCGTCCACCCCCAACCCCGCCCCGTCCTCGGGCGCCCCGGAATGGGCGGCCAAGGTGGCCGCCCCCGACGGCACCGTGCACGACATCGACATCGACGCGGTCACCGGCAAGGTGTTCCGCTCCCAGCTCGCCGCCGACCAGGACGCGGACGACAAGAGCGAGATCGCCGACCGGCTCGACAAGGCGAAGCAGACCCCCCAGCAGGCCGTGAAGACGGCCACCGGCAAGACCAAGGGCACCGTCACCTCCGTCGAACTCGACGAGAACGACGACAAGCGCCTGGTCTGGTCCGTCGACGTCGTCGACACCGGCAACTGGAACAAGACGACGTACGACATCGACGCCGTCAAGGGCGATGTCGTACGCGAGCACACCGACCGGGACTGAGTGCCCCCGCTCCTGCCCGGCGCGGTCGGTCCCCGGACCCGACGGCGCCGGGCAGCGGTGTGCGCGCCGCGCGGACGGCCGGGACCGGAGTGCACGGCGTGACGGTCGGTCGAACTGACGGATTGGCGCCCGGTTCCGGCGGGCAGGGTGCCCTGGAACCTGAACTGTCATGAGCACGACTGCCTTCCCCCACAAGGAGGTCGACCATGCACATCCGTACGCTGACCAGAGGACTCGCCGCCGCGCTGGTGGTGACGTTCCCGCTGGCGGGCGGCCAGGCCCTCGCCGCTCCCGCCGAACCCGCCGGGGCGGCCGCCCGGGTCGTCACCTACGACGCCAGCGGCGCCGCGGAGTTCCGGTCCGCCGTCGACCGGGGCGCGGCGATCTGGAACGAGAGCGTCGACGCCGTCGAACTGCGCCCGGTGGCGGCCGGGCAGCGCGCCAACGTCCGGGTCCTCGCGGACAACGGCTGGCCCCGCGCCCTGCCCACCTCGCTCGGCAACGGGACCGTCTACATAGGACGGCAGGCCGTCAACCAGGGGTACAACACGGTCCGGATCTCCTCCCACGAACTCGGCCACATCCTGGGCCTGCCGGACCGCAAGCCCGGCCCCTGCTCCAGCCTGATGTCCGGTTCCAGCGCGGGCACCGCGTGCACCAACCCCTACCCGGACGCGGCGGAACGCGCCGAGGTCGAGGGCAACTTCGGCGGCGCCCTCACGGCGAAGCCCGCCCCGGTGCCGCGGGGCACGGTGATCGTCGACTGACGTGAGCGGCGGCCCGTACGCCGGCCCGGGAGCGGGGCGGCGTGCGGGCCGGTGCCGCCGCCCCCTGCGCGGCCCCGCCGTCCTCAGCCGGCGGCGAGTTCGGCCACCAGGCGTTCCGTCACCGGGACCGGGACGCCGTGCCGGGCGGCGGCCCGCAGCACGGCCCCGCCGATCGCGTCGAGCTCCAGCGGCCGGCCCGCCTCGGCGTCGCGCAGCATCGACGACTTGCCGTCCGCCGGGAAGCCGTCGTAGCCCGCCAGCACCCGCTCGGCGCCGGTGCCGCCGCCACTGGCCCGGGCGACGGCGCAGACCTCCGCCACCAGGGCGGTCAGCTCCGCGCGCCGCTCGGTGCGCAGCGCGCCGATGGGCAGCCGGTAGCGGGTGGTCAGCAGGGCGAACGGGGCCAGGAAGGCCAGCTTGCCCCAGAGCACGGCGTTCTCGTCCGGCAGCACCCGGGCCCGGGTCCCGGCGGCTTCGAGCAGCGCGACCACCGGATCGAGGCGCTCGGCGGACCCGGCCAGGTCGATGTCGGTGAACGGGCTGTGGTGCTCGATCACGCCCGGCGCGGTGCGGGCGGACTCGACGCGGATCACCGCCGCCGCCACCCGGTCGGTGCCGAAGTGCCCGCGCAGCACGGCCATGTGGTCCACGCCGTTGAGGAAGGGCAGGACGAGCCCGTCGCCGAGGAGTGGCGCCGGCACCCGGTCCAGGGCGGTGCCGAGCGCGCCGTGCTTGACCGACACCAGGCACAGGCCGGCCGGTTCGCGCAGCACGGTGTCCGCCTCCACCCGGGCCGTGAAGGCACCGTACTGGCGGCTGGTCACCCGGACACCGTGCTCGCGCAGCGCGCGGACGGTCTCCTCCCCGGCGAGGCAGATCACGCGGTGGCCGGCCCGGGAGAGCAGCGCGGCGAGCAGGCCGCCGACGCCGCCGGGGCCGAGTACGGCGATGGTGCGGGACATGACGGGGTCCTCTCTGTCGGCGGGTCGGCACCTGCCCGGCCGCCCCGGCGCACCGGGAGCGGGGAGCCCGGTTGCCGCCCTGGGTCCGTGGCGATGATCACGGGCGGGAGCGCCCCGGTCAATGCCCGGCGCCGAGGAACCGCGCCGTGAACTGCGCCAGCCGGGCGCGCATCGCCTCCCGCGCCACCCCCTGCCCGGCCAGGTGCTCGACGAGATCCGCGCGGACGGCGGCGAGCAGCGCGTGCGCGGCGAAGTCGCCGTCGGCCAGACCGGGGACCCCCTCCAGCGTGGTCCGCAGCAGGGTGTGCCACCGGTCGTAGTGCTCGGCCCCGTACGGGCTGCCGCCGCCGTCGCTCTCCAGGGCCAGTGCGAGGTGGCGGTGGTCGAGCTTGAAGCGGAGCACGGCGTCGAGCAGCGCGGGCACCCGCTCCAGCGGGTCAGTGCCGGGTCCCAGCGGCGGCGGGCCCTCCTCGACGGCCTCCCGCAGCGGCCGCAGCTTCGCCGAGTACAGCGCCCGGATCAGTCCGGCGCGGTCGCCGTAGGCCCGGAAGAGGGTGCCCTTGCCGACTCCGGCCTCGGCCGCGATGTCGGCCATGGTGACGTCCTCGGGGCGCTCGCAGCGGGCGAAGAGGGCGTCGGCGGCGGCCAGGACGGCCGCCCGGTTGCGTTCGGCGTCCTTGCGGGGTCTGCGCTCGGCCACGCGCGGGCTCCTCTCGATTGAAAAACGGACCACGGGTCCGTATTGTTGTCGGTGAAACGGACCGCGGGTCCGCATCTTATCCAGGGAAACGGAGCACACCACACCCATGTCCGCGCACACCTCACCGGCGGAGCTGTTCCGCCACAGCCTGCGCCTGCTGCTGGACAAGGACATCCCGGGCTGGCTCGGCCTGTGGGCCGAGGACTGCTCGATGGAGTTCCCGTTCGCCCCCGAGGGCTGGCCCGCCCGCCTGGAGGGCAAGGAGGCCGTCGCCGCCTACATGCGGGACTACCCCGACCACATCGACCTGCGCGACTTCCCCGACCTGCGCATCCACGAGACCACCGAGCCGGGCACGATCGTCGTCGAGATGCGCGCCGTGGGCAGCCTGGTACGGACCGGCGCTCCCTACGACATGACGTACATCGCCGTCATCACGGTCCGGGACGGGCTGATCACCTCCTACCGCGACTACTGGAACCCCCTCGTCCTCCAGCAGGAGGGCGCACAGTTCGCCGGGTCCGCCCGATGAGCGCCGCCGTCCTCGTCACCGGGGCCACCGGCACCACCGGCGGCCGTACCGCCGCGCGCCTGCTGGCCGCCGGGCACCGGGTCCGGGCCGCGAGCCGCCGCGCCGCCCCGGTGCCCGGCGCGGACCCGGTCCGCTTCGACTGGTACGACGACACCACCCACGGCGACGCGCTGGTCGGCACCGACCGGGTCTACCTGGTGCCGCCCGTCGGCGACCCCGACCCGGCCGCGGTCATGCTGCCCTTCCTGCGGCGGGCCCGCGCCGCCGGGGTGCGGCGCGCGGTGCTGCTCAGCGCCTCGGCCGTCCCCGAGGGCGGCCCGGCGGTGGGGCAGGTGCACCGGGCGCTGCCGGAGCTGTTCGAGGAGTGGGCGGTGCTGCGGCCCTCCTGGTTCATGCAGAACTTCACCGGCGACCACGCCCACGCCCGCAGCATCCGCGAGGACGGCGAGATCCTCACCGCCGCCGGTACCGGCCGCGTGGGCTTCGTCGACGCCGACGACATCGCCGCCGTCGCCGCCCACGCCCTGACCGGCGACCGGGCGCCCGGCACCGACCTGGTCCTCACCGGCCCCGAGGCGCTGAGCTACGACGACGTCGCCGCGCTGGTCACCGAGGTCACCGGCCGGCCGGTCGTCCACCGGCACCTCGGCTACCAGGGGATGCGGGACCGCCTGGCGGCGCTGCTGCCCGCGGAGTTCGCCGCACTGCTGGCCGGCCTGGACCGGGCCGTCGCCGAGGGCGCCGAGGACCGCACCACCGACACCGTACGGCGGATCACCGGCCGCCCCCCGAACAGCCTGCGCACGGTCCTGGAACGGGAGGCGGCACCGGCCGGCTGACCACGGCCCCCGTGCGGGAAACGCCGCCTGCGCCGCCGCCGGGCCGTGTGACACCCTGACAGGACGTAGACGTCCTACGTCCCTTCGCCGACCCGCGCACGGGCCGGCGGAGGGACACGCACCACCGCACCACCTGGAGGCCGCATGACCTTTCCCGCGCCCCTGCGAGGCGTCGTCCCGCCGGTCATCACCCCGCTCACCGAGAAGGGCGAGGTCGACACCGCCTCGCTGCGCCGCCTCGTCGGCCATCTGATCGCGGCCGGGGCGCACGGCCTGTTCCTGCTCGGGTCGAGCGGCGAGGCCGCCTACCTCACCGACGCCCAGCGGCGCACCGTCCTGGAGACGGCCGTCGACGCCGTCGCGGGCCGCGTCCCCGTGCTGGCCGGGGTCATCGAGACCACCACGCCCCGGGTGCTGGACCGGGCCGCCGACGCGGTCCGGGCGGGCGCCGACGCGCTGGTGGCGACGGCGCCCTTCTACGCCCGCACCCACCCCGCCGAGATCGCCGGCCACTTCCGGCGGATCCGCGCCGCCGCCGACCGCCCGCTGTTCGCCTACGACATCCCCGTCGCCGTCCACACCGAGCTGCCCCGCGAGGTGGTGCTCGACCTGGCCGCCGACGGCACGCTCGCCGGGCTGAAGGACTCCAGCGGCGACGACGCGTCACTGCGCCGCCTGCTGATCGACCCGCGCCGGACCACGACCGGCTTCACGGTGCTCACCGGCTCCGAACTCACCGTCGACACCGCCCTGCTGGCGGGCGCCGACGGCGTGGTCCCCGGACTCGGCAACGTCGACCCCCGCGGCTACGTACGGCTGTACGCCGCCGCGCGGGCCGGGGACTGGGCCGCCGCCAAGGCCGAACAGGACCGGCTCGCCGCCCTGTTCGCCCTCACCGAGGCGGGCGACCCCGACCGGATGGGCCCCAACTCCTCGGCGCTCGGCGCGTTCAAGGCCGCCGCCCATCTGCTCGGGCTGATCGACTGCCCCGCCACCGCCGCCCCGCAGATCCCCCTCGACGAGCGGGCCGTGGCCCGGGTCCGCACCCACCTCGCCGAGGCCGGACTCCTGTGACCCGGGCCGGGCCCGCCGCCCGGCCCGCCCCCCACCCGCATGGGAGCCGCCATGCCCACCGCGCGCCCCGCCCGCACGCCCTGGTACCGCGAGATCACCCGGCGGAAGGCGAAGTCCTTCTTCGCCGCCTGGCTCGGCTATCTCCTGGACGGCTTCGACTTCGTCCTGATCACCCTGGTCCTGACCGAGATCGCCGACGACTTCGGGCTGACGGCGGTGGAGTCCGCGAGCCTGGTCTCCGGTGCCTTCGTCACCCGCTGGCTCGGCGGGGCCGTGCTCGGCGCCCTCGGCGACCGGTTCGGCCGCCGCAGCGCCATGGTGGCCAGCATCCTGCTGTACTCCACCGGCACCTTCGCCTGCGGCTTCGCCTGGGACTACACCAGCCTGTTCGCCGCCCGGCTGCTCATCGGCACCGGCATGGCCGGCGAGTACAGCGCCAGCGCCACCTACGTCCTGGAGAGCTGGCCCGCCCGGCTGCGCAACCGCGCCTCCGGCTTCCTCATCTCCGGGTTCTCCCTCGGCGGTGTGCTCGCCGCCGAGGTGTACGAGCAGGTGGTGCCCGCCCACGGCTGGCGCTGGCTGTTCTACATCGGCCTGTTCCCCGTGGCCGTCGCCCTCTGGGTGCGCCGGGCGCTGCCCGAGGCCGACGACTGGCAGGCCCGGGTGGGCGCCGCCGCCGAGCGGCCCAACCCGTTCCGGCCGCTGTTCGCCGGCCCCCGCCGGGCGGCCGTCAACTCCCTGCTGACGGCCGTGGCCACGGCGGCGCTGTTCGCGGTGTTCACCCCGCTCGGCGCGGGAGCGGTGCCGCTGCTGTCCGTACTGGCGGCGGCCAGTCTGGTGGCGTTCGCGGTGCAGTTGGGCGGGCGGCGGCGGTGGCTGCTGCTGCTCGCGCTCTGCGCCACCGTCTTCTGCGCCTTCCTCTACAGTTGGCCGGTCCAGGCCCTGCTGCCCACCTACCTCAAGACCGAGCTGGGCTTCACGCCCGGGCAGGTCAGCGACGCCCTGTACTGGGCCGGGTTCGGCACCATGGCGGGCTGCGTCGCCGCCGGGTTCCTCGGCGACCGGTTCGGCACCCGCAGGGCCTACGGCTGCACCCTGCTGGCCGGCCTCGCCTTCGTGTTCCCGGTCTTCGCGGTCCGCGACAGCCTGGTCGGCCTCGGCGTGCTGCTGTTCCTGATGCTCGCCTGCCTCCAGGGCATCTCCGGCCTGCTGCCCAGGTACATCGCCGGGCACTTCCCGACCGCGACCCGGGCCGCGTCCCTGGGCTTCACCTACAACGTGGGCGCGCTCGGCGGCGCCGTCGCCCCGGTGCTCGGCGCCGAACTGGCCGGGCCGATGTCCCTGGGCCGGGCCCTCGCCGTCCTCACCTGCGGCCTGACCCTGACGGTGATCGCGCTCATCGGCTTCGACGTGCCGCGCCGCCTCAACCGGCTGATCGACCCCGAGCCCGTCCCGGACCACCTCGCCACCGGCCCGCCGCAGGGGCGGGCCGCGTCCGGCGACCGGGACGGCCGGGGGCCCGGCGTCACCCCGTGCCCGTGACCGGCCGGCGCACGGGACGCGCGACCGTGATGATCTCCGGGGCGGAGTCGGTGCACGGGCCGCGGTCCCAGTCCCCGTACTGCTCCTCGACGGCCAGGCCCGCCCCGGCCAGGAACCGGGCCACCCCGGCCCGGTCCAGGAAGCGCAGCGTGCTGGAGCTGCGCTCGGGAGCGTCCCAGGCGGGGCTGGTGTAGGTGTGCGTGAAGGAGACCAGGTCGCCGCGGACCGGCCGGTCCACCTCGCACACCGCCCGGACGACCGTGCCGGCGGCGTCCACCACCTCGCCGCTGTAGCGCAGGTGCCACTCCTCCCAGGCCCGCACCAGCGGGTTGCGGGTCTCGAACACGAACCGCCCGTCGTCGGTGAGGGCCGCGGCGATCACGGCGAGCGCCGCCCGCAGCTCCTCGTCGGTCACGAACACCTGGAAGGCGTGCCCGGTCATCACGATAAGGTCGAACTCACGGTCCCAGCCGGGTACGGAGGTCAGGTCGCCGTGGATCCACTCGACACCGGCGTCCCGCCGGGCGACGTCCAGCATCCCGGCCGCCGGGTCCAGTCCGCACAGGCGCCCGGTGTGCCCGTCCCGCCGGGCCCGGCGCAGCAGGGTGCCGGTGCCGCAGCCGACGTCCAGGACGGACCGGGCGGATCTGACCAGCGGCAGGTAGAACGCGAAGTCGTCGCGGTCCTCCCACGGCGAGAAGAGGTCGTACAGCGCGGCGAGCCGCGCCTCGGAGAACTGTCGGTCGACCATGACCGGCCAGCCTGCCACCGGCCGCCCCGCCCGCGCCACCGGGTATCGGCGGCGCTCACCCCCGGCCGAGCACCAGCCCGGCGAACCGGCGGGCCGCCTCCCGCCACACCACCGTGGCCGCGGGCTCGTCCCGTTCCGCCGCGCGCACCAGCTCCTCCGGGTCCAGGCCCCGTGCCCGCAGTTGCCCGGGGTCCCAGGACCGCACCCGGGCCGCGTCCGCCTCGGGGTGGAACTGCACACCCCAGGCCGCGTCACCGACCCGGAACGCCTGGTACGGGCAGTGCTCGCTCTCGGCGAGCCACACCGCCCCCGGCGGCAGCGCGGTGACGGCGTCCACATGGTGCTCCACGGCGGTCACCCGGCGCGGCAGCCCCCGCAGCAGCGGGTCGGACGCCGCCTCGGCGCGCAGGGTCAGCGGCGTGCTGCCGACCTCGGGCCTGCCGTACCGGCCCCGTACGGTGCCGCCCGCGACGTGCGCGAGGAGCTGCCCGCCCAGACAGATGCCCAGCACCGGCACGGCCCGGTCCAGCGCCTCGGCGACCAGCGCCCGGGTGGGCGCGAGCCACGGCGCCGAGGCGTCGTCGTCCGGGAGGTAGCCGCCCCCGAGCACCAGGACACCCGCGTGTCCCAGACGCCGGGGGAGGGCCTGGCCGTCGTACGCCCGGACCACGTCGAGGCCGATCCCGTCGGCGGCGAGCCAGTCACCGAACCGGCCGGGACCGCCGCCGGGCGTGTGCTGCACCACCAGCAGTTGCGCCGGCGTCCCCGGTTCCACGAGCACGGCCATGCCCGCCCCCTTTTGCCGTCCCGTCCGCGCGAACGGCGTCATCCTCTCACCGCGTCACCCCGGATCGGGAAGGTGCCGCTCGCACCAGAGCCGGGCGGTGTCGGCGACCTCCTCCAGCGCGCCGGGCTCCTCGAAGAGGTGGGTGGCGCCCGGCACCACGTGCAGGGTGTGCGGGGCGCGCAGGCGCCGGGCCGCCCCGTGACTCGCCCGCAGCACCTCGGTGTCGTACCCGCCGGCGATCAGCAGCACCGGGGTCCGTACCCGCTCCAGGGCGGCACCGGCCAGCTCGGGCCGCCCGCCGCGGCAGATCACGGTCAGGACCCGCTCCGGCCGGTCGGCCGCGGCCACCAGCGCGGCCGCCGCGCCCGTGCCCGCCCCGCAGAGGATCACCGGCAGGCCCCGGCCGTGCGACCAGGTGGCCAGCCAGTCGATCGCGGCGACGAGCCGCCCGGCCAGCAGCGGGATGTCGAGGTGCCGCTCGGCCGGCCGGGGCCCCGCGCCGTCCTCGGACTCGCCGAGCAGATCCACCAGCAGCGTCCCGCACCCGGCCTCGCGCAGCTCCGCGGCGACCCTGCGGTCGCGCGGGCTCTGCCGTGAGCTGCCGCCGCCGTCCGTGAACAGCGCGACGGCGCGGGCGGGCGCGGGTGAGACGAAGTCGCCGGGGAGACCGGCGGGTTCCCCGGGCACCAGGACGGTCTCGGACAGCGTCGTCATCGGCCCGCCCCTCGGTTACGGAAGCGGGGTGCCGCCGGTCGCGTTGACGATCTCCGCGGTGATGAACGACGCCTCCTGCGACGCCAGGAACACATACGCGGGGGCCATCTCGGCGGGCTGGGCCGGCCGGCCCAGCGGTGCCTGCTTGCCGAACTCCACGGTGTCCGGCATGGTCGCCGGGATCAGCGGCGTCCACACCGGCCCCGGGGCGACGGCGTTGACGCGGATGCCCCGCTCGGCCAGCATCTGGGCCAGCCCCTGGGTGAAGGTGACGATGGCGCCCTTGGTCATCGCGTAGTCCAGCAGGTGCGGGCTCGGCTTGTACGCCTGCACGGACGCCGAGTTGATGACGCTGCCGCCCTCCGGGATGTGCGGCAGGGCGAACTTGGTCAGCCAGAACATGCCGTACAGGTTGGTGCGCAGCACGCGATCGAACTGCTCGGTGGAGATCGCCTCGATGCCGTCGGGCTGCGACATCTGGTAGGCGGCGTTGTTCACCAGGATGTCGATGCGGCCGAACTCCTCCACGGCCCGGTCGATCAGCGACCGGCAGTTGGCCTCCTCGCGGATGTCGCAGGGCACCGGGACCGCGCGCCGGCCGGCCGCCTCGACCAGCCGTACGGTCTCCTCGGCGTCCTCCTTCTCCGCGTCGAGGTGGGTGAAGAGCACGTCGGCGCCCTCGCGGGCGAAGGCGAGGGCCACCGCCCGCCCGATCCCCGAGTCACCGCCGGTGATGACGGCCTTGCGGCCCTCCAGCTTGCCGCTGCCCCGGTAGCTCTCCTCGCCGTGGTCCGGGGGCGGGTCCATCGGCCCGGTCCAGCCGGGGTGCGGCTGCTCCTGGTCGGGGAGATCGGGCTCGGGATGCCGGTGGGCGGGGTTCTGCGGCTGGTTCACGGTGTCTGCCTCTCTCTTCGTCGGTCCTGGTCGGGGACCGGTGACCTCGGGTTCCCGCCCTGTGGCCGACGAAAACGACGGAGAGGGACGTACCGTCGCGGGCCCCGCCGCGGGCCGTGGGGCGTGCGGCGGGGCGCCGGTGTCACTGGACGGCGCAGCGCACGCCGTTGAGGGTGAAGGCGGCCGGGACGCCGTTGCCCGTGCCGGAGGAGCCGTTCAGACCGAAGCTCACCGAGCCGCCCGCCGGGATCGTCTCGGTCCAGGACTCGTGGGTGGCCCGCACCTGCCGGCCCTCCTGGGTGACCTTGGCGTTCCAGGCCGAGTTCACCTTCTGGTCGCCGGGGAAGGCGAACTCCAGCTTCCAGCCCTTGACGGGGGCGGTGCCGGTGTTGCGGACGGTGACGTCGGCGTTGAACGAGGTGCCCCAGTCGCTCAGCCGGTAGCCGACCGCGCAGTTGCCGGTGTCCGGTGCCGCGGCGGTGGTCACCCGCACCTCGGCCGAGCGCGGCGAACGGTTGCCGGCCGCGTCCCGGGCGTAGACGGCGAAGACGTACGCCGTGGACGGCGTCAGACCGGTCAGGGTGGCGCCGGTGGTGGTGCTGGAGGTGACCGGGGTCTCCTGGGTGCCGTTCAGCCGGACCACGTCGTAGCCGGTGACGCCGGTGTCGTCGGTGGCGGCCGGCCAGGTCAGCCGCAGACCGGTGGGGCCGATGTCGGTGGCGGTCGGGGTGCCGGGCGCGGTGGGGGCCCGGGTGTCGCCCCCGGTGCCGAAGACACTGGCCTCGCGGGCGGTCTGCCGGATGCCGTCGGCCCCGTTGAAGAACCGCTGCCCCCAGGCGGTGAGCCGGGAGGCGTCGAAGCCGGTGGCCATGTCCAGGTACTCGACACCGCCGCCGTTGCCGCTCCAGGACCAGCCGAGGTAGCCCACGCCGAGCTGCCGCGCGGTCGCCATGATGGCGTCCTCGTCCGGGTTGCCGTCGGAGTGCGCGTCGCCGAACTCGCCGATCACGATCGGCAGCTTCCGGGACACGAACCGGTTCACGTAGTCCTGTATCTCGGCCGCCGTGTCGAAGACGCCGTACATATGGATCGAGAACACCGTGTTCCGGTCGGGATCGGCGGCGGCGACCTGTTCCGCGTTGTCCCGCATCGTAAAGGTCCAGTCCTGTCCCCAGTTCGGGGCGTCCACCATGAGGGTGTGGTCGAATCCGGCGGCCCGCATACGGGCGATCGCGTTCTTGGTGTCCGCCGTCCACGCGGCGTACCCGGAATTCCCGTACGGCTCGTTGCCGAGGTTGACGATGACGTACTTCTCCTGACCGCGCAGCGCGTCCTGGACGGAGACCCAGTAGTCGACGGCGCGGGAGAGGGTGGCCGCGCCGCTCTGCTCGCCGTAGCCGGTGGTGTCGTGCGCCTCCAGCACGCAGATCAGACGGTTCTGCTTGCACCGGTCGACCACCGACGCCACGTCCGCGGTGTCGTTCCTGGTCCAGCGGTCGCCGGTGCTCAGCACCACGCGCACCGAGTTGGCGCCGAGCGCCTTGATGTCCTGCAGGGCCCGGGTGGTGCGGTCCGGGTACCAGGTGTGCGCGTGGTTCACCCCGCGCAGCACGAAGTCGTTGCCGTTCGCGTCCAGCAGCCGGCCGTCGCTCACCTGGAACCCCGGGGCCCCGGCGGCGCCGGTGGCGGGGGGCGCTGCGGTCAGCGCGGCGGCCAGGGCCAGAACCGCCCCGGCCACGGTGGCCAGTCTCTTTCTCATGTCGCTCCCGAAGGGTCGTCCGACGCGGGTGCATTCCTCTTCCGGGCGGGCAGCGGGAATCCGTGGCGCCGAAAAAATGAAAAGGGGAGATCGGGGCGCCGTAATGCGCCCGGCCCGGCCAATCGGGGAAGAGGCTAGGGGGAGACATGGGGGTTGACAACACAGGTGACAAAACCGGTTAAGTTTAGTAGTGGTTCAGTGCGACGACCACCGTTCGGGCAGGTCCGCCCGGGGGCGGAGGTGACCGGCGCCACCCGATCGGACGGGGCCCCGGTCCGTTGCTTCACGGTTTTCTGGGTAGACGGCTGCCGTAACGGTCGTGGCTCGGGAAGTGGGCGGATCGGATGGACAAGGCTGCCCGGAATGACGACCGGCTCCAGGAGGGACCGGTCAGAAGGTCGGCGGCGTACGAGGGAGCACCTGGTGACATCGCGCGTGCGCGCGACATGGCACGGGACTTCCTGCTGGGGCTGCGGTCGGAGCACGGCCTGCCGGTGTCGCGCCGGGCCGTGGACGTCGTGCAGCTCGTCGTCAGTGAGCTGCTCACCAACGCCTGCAAGCACGCGCCGGGCCCGACCCTGCTGGAACTGGAGCTGGCCGGGGAAGAGGTACGGGTCACGGTGTGGGACAGCGTCCCCACGCTGCCGGTGGCACGCGACCCCGACCCCAGCCGGGTGGGCCAGCACGGCCTGGAGATCGTGATCGCCCTCTGCCAGAGCTTCGCCTCGGAACGGGCGGCCGTGGGCAAGCGCACCACGGCCTCGGTCGGCCTCCTCGACGCCCCCCGTGCCGACGGCGGCCGGCGCGGCGCGGCCCTGACCCCGCCCGCGCGACCGGCGTTCCCCTGACTCCGGCCCGTCCACGGGCGGGCCGGTCTCAGCCCGTCTCCGCCAGTACCTCCCGGACGACATGGCGGGCGTTGCCGGCCATCGCCTCGTTGCGGTTGCGGTAGTACGGCAGGGCGATCAGGGCCTGCGAGAGGGTGCGGGCCCGGCGGCGCCGCCAGGCCGGCTCGTCCACCCCGAGCTTCTCCCGGAAGACCTTCCGCGCGTCGGCGGGCAGCGGGTTCCACGCCGGGAACAGGTCGCACGCCGGGTCGCCCCGCCCCGTACAGCCGAAGTCGATCACCGCGGTCAGCCGGCCCCCGGCCACCAGCAGGTTGCCCGGCATCAGGTCGGCGTGCAGCCACACCTCGGGCCCGTCCCGGCCGGGGCCGCGCAGCGCCTCCTCCCACACGGCGGTCACGGCGTCGCAGTCGACGCCCTCCTGCGGGAGCAGCCGCAGTTCCGCGATCGCCGCCCTGGTGCCCGCGTCCAGCAGACCGAGCGGCCCGCCCCGGTGGGCCCGCGGCGCGCCCGGCAGAGTGATGCTCCGCATCGCCGTCACGAATCCGGCCAGGTCCCCGGCGAGGGCGACCGGATCGTCCAGCGCCCCGGCCCGCGGGTTCTCCCCGGGCAGCCACCGGTACACCGACCACGGCCACGGGAACCCCTCGGCGGGCTCCCCGTGCCCGAGCACCTCGGGCACGGCGACCGGCAGGTGCGGCGCCAGCCTCGGCAGCCACTGCCGCTCCAGCGCCACGTCCCCGGCCCCCGACTCCGTCAGCGGCAGCCGTACGGCCAGGTCCGCGCCGAGCCGGTACACCGCGTTGACCGTGCCGCCGGACGGGAACCGCTCCACCGGCAGCCCCGCCCACTCGGGGAACCGCCCCGCCACCAGCCGCCGCACCAGCTCCCCGTCGATCACGGGTGTCCGCGCACTGTCCATGGAGCGTCGTCCGACCCGCCGTACGCCGCCGCGGTCAACCGGATTCCGGCGCGGCGGGCTCAGTCGCCCGGTTGCCGGACGGAGTGCCGCAGCCAGCGCCGGACGGTGTCGCTGACCTCGCCGGGCAGGGCGCTGAGCTGCTCGATGGCCTCGCGGTCGGCCGGGCGGGGCGGGATCCCGGCGGCGGTGAGCGCCGCGTGCAGGTCCAGCTTCCGGCGGTCCCGGGGGCCGACGACGCTCCCGATCCGGTCGGCCGGGTGCGGCGGCGGCAGCGGGTGGTCCGCCGCGTCGTCGCGGACGTACGGGTCGACGTAGGCCCGCGCCGGTCCGTGCTCGAAGGCGATGATGCTCACCGGAAGGCTCCTTCCACGAGGGTGCCGGACACCGGGGAAGAGCCACCGGGGCGCCCGCGCGGTTGCGGCACCGACCGCGCACCACCCCGATGGCCCCTTCCTCGGCTCATCGGCCGGTCCGACGTCATGACGTGAGGAACTCGCCGGTCCGCAGCGCCCGGCCGACGATCCGGGTGTCGCCGATCCAGCCGTAGAAGCCCTGCCCGTAGCGCTCGTCGAACTGGGTGGCGCCCAGCACGAAGGGCTTGCCGAGGGTGGCGATGCCGGTCGACGCCTGGGCGGGGTTGCGGGCGATCCGGGAGCCGTCGACGTACATCACGGTGCGGCGGCCGTCGTTGACGACGGCGATGTGCGTCCAGCGGCCGGTGGGGAGGGCGTGGCTCCACGAGGTGGGGTCGGCGTCCTGGCGGTGCGGATAGACCACGAACTGCAGGAACCGCTCGGGGGAGAGGTTGAGGCTGCAGGTGGGCTCCAGCGGGGACCAGCCGGTGGTCTTGCCGGCGTCGCCGTTGCGGCCCTCCCAGCTCCAGATGCCCATCCAGGCGTGGTCGCCCTCGAACGGCTCGGGGAGCCGGACGAAGGTCTCGATGGTGTACCCCTTGGTGAACTTCTCGCTGTTCAGGGGGGCTCGGGCCCCGGTGGTGAGGATCGCGCCCCGGTCGGGTCCGGTGCCGCCGTCGAAGCGGAGGCTGGCGTGCGCGGGCTGGCCGGGGTGGTGGTCCGGGGACCAGGTGAGGACCCCGGGACCGCCCGCGCCGATCCGGCGGACCGTCAGGTCGTTGCCGTGGCCGGTGAGGTCGCGGACGACCGTGCCGTCCGCGACCGGCGCCCCGGCGCCGCCGCCGGGGGTGTCGAACCGCCAGTAGGCGACCGTGCCGCGCGGCATCACCGCGGACGCGGGGCGCGGCTTCGTCGGGGTGACGGGCGCGAAGCCCTTGAAGCGCTCCGCGAAGTCGATGCTCAGGCTGAACCGGTCGGCGGGGCCGGTCAGTTCGACGGTCTCGGCCTCCAGCGGGGTCCGCCGCGCGGGGTCCCGGGCCAGGAACCAGGGCGCGAAGGTCGCCACGTCGATCACCCCGCGCGCCAGGTCGAAGCCGTAGGTGCGGATCATGCCGGCGCCGCCGTAGTAGCGGTCCTGGTAGTTGGTGACGTGGAGGTGGACCTCGTGGCCGGCGTCGTTGGTCAGGACCGTGCGCCCGGGCGGCCAGTAGTGGCCGCCGAGGGCGAGGAAGATCTGATCGTTGCCGCGGATCAGCCGGTCCCACAGGCGGCGGCCGTGGTCGGAGAGCCGGGCGTCGCCCCGGTCGTCGGCGAAGGCCAGGTCGTGCGTGGTGAGCACGGCGGGCAGCGTGCCGTGCTCGTCGAGCACCCCCCGCGCCCAGGCCAGGCCCTGGTCGGAGATCCGCCAGTCCAGGGCGAGGACCAGCCACTCGCGGCCCGCGGCGCGCACCACGTGGCAACTGTTGTAGCCGTCCGGGGAGGCGCCGCGGAAGGTCGGCATCGAGGCGTAGCGCCGGGGCCCGAACGCGGCCAGGTAGGGGGAGTCGCCGCGCTGGTCGTCGGTGGCCGAGGCGATGTCGTGGTTGCCCGCCAGCACGCTGTACGGCACCTTGCCGTGCAGATGCCGGAAGGTGTCCGCGGCCCGCTCGATCTCGTCCTCGGTGCCGTGCTCGGTGACGTCGCCGAGATGGGCCAGGAACGCGATGTTGGCGTCGGCCCGCTCGGCCACCAGGTAGCGGAACGTCTCCTTCAGCGGCGCGGGGTCGGCGCTGTCGGCGTCGAACAGGTACTGCGTGTCGGGCAGCACGGCGAGGGTGAACCGCGGACTCCCGGCGTCGAACCCGCCGCCCGCCGCCCGCGCCGCCCCCGCGGTGCCGACCTCGACCGCTCCGGCCGCCGCGGTCACGGCGCCGGTGGCCACCGCCGCCCGCAACAGCGCGCGTCTGCCCGGGGTGTGCTGCCCTGCCGTACCCATCTGCCCTCCAGCGCTGGGGAAGTGACTCGGCGGCAACGGTGATCCCCGGCCGTGTCCGGGCGTTGACGGCGAGCTGAACGTCCCCGTGCGGTTGGCCGCACGATCGGCTGCGCGAGGGCGGACGGACGGGCCCGGGTGCTCAGTCCAGGACCCGGTCCAGCACCGGACGCAGGGTCCCCGGCGGGGTGGTCCGGCGGCGCCACTCGCGCGGGTAGCCGACCGAGACCTCCTCGAAGCGGACACCGTCGTACCAGGTGGTCCGGGGGATGTGCAGATGCCCGTAGACGACCGCCGCGGCCCGGTAGCGGACGTGCCAGTCGGCGGTCCGGTCGGTGCCGCACCACTGGGCGAACTCCGGGTAGTGCAGCACCCGGGTGGGCTCGCGCACCAGCGGCCAGTGGTTGACCAGCACCGTGCGCAGCGCCGGGTCGACGTCCTGGAGCCGCCGCTCCGACTCCGCCACCCGCGCCCAGCACCAGTGCTCCCGGCCGGGATACGGATCGGGGTGCAGCAGGAACTCGTCGGTGCAGACCACGCCCGCCTCGTAGGCGCGCGCCAGCGACTCCTCCTTGGTGGCCAGGCCCGGCATCCGGAAGGAGTAGTCGTACAGCAGGAACAGCGGGGCGATCACCACCGGGCCGCCCGGTCCGGTCCACACCGGGTACTCGTCCTCCGGCGTGACCACGCCGAGTTCGCGGCACCGCGCCACCAGGCGCCGGTAGCGGGCCTCGCCGCGCAACTGGACCGGGTCCTCGCGGGGCGTCCACAGCTCGTGGTTGCCCGGCACCCAGATCACCTTGGCGAACCGGTCGGCGAGCAGGCCGAGCGCCCACTCCACGTCGGCGAAGACCTCCCCGACGTCACCGGCGACGATCAGCCAGTCGCCGTCGTGCTGCGGCCGTAATCCTTCGACGATCTCGCGGTTCTCCGCGTAGGCGATGTGCAGGTCGCTGATGGCGAGCAGTGTCGGGGCATCCACAGGCCAAGGCTAGGCATGTCGGGCCCCGGTTCCAACCCCTGCCCGGGATCACGCGCCCGGCGCCGGGGGACTTCACGGGACGCGGGGCTCCGGTCAGGCCCGGTGGCGGCGCCCGGGAAGCGGGTGCTGACCGCGGCCGGTGCGGCCGGCCGGCCCGGCACCGGTACACCGTGGCCCTGGACGCCCCGGAGCACCTGCACGCCACCGCCCGCCGCCCCGCCGGCGGCGTGTGACCCGCCCCGCGCCGGGGTACTCCCGGCCGGGGAGGCGATCACCATGCCGCGTACCACGGACCACCCCGCCGACGACACGCTCGACCTGCGCTTCATCGGCAACGCGACCGTCCTGCTGTCGTACGGGCCGCTCACCCTGCTCACCGACCCCAACTTCCTGCACCGCGGCCAGTACGCCTACCTCGGGTACGGGCTGCTGAGCAGGCGGCTGACCGAACCGGCCCTGGACGTGCACGAGCTGCCCCGACTGGACGGGATCGTGCTGTCCCACCTGCACGGCGACCACTGGGACCGGCGGGCCCGCCGGCACCTGGACCGCGCGGTGCCGGTGCTGACCACCCCGCACGCCGCCCGCCGGCTGCGGGTGCTGCACGGCTTCCCGCGCACCGTCGGCCTGCGCACCTGGCAGGGGTTCACGCTGCGGCGCGGCGGGGCGCAGGTCCGGGTCACCGCCCTGCCCGGCCGGCACGCCGGGCAGGCGCTGCTGCGCGGGCTGCTGCCCCCGGTGATGGGCAGCATGCTGGAGTTCGGCCCCGCCGGGGGACCGGTCCGCCTCCGCCTCTACATCTCGGGCGACACCCTGGTGTACGACGGGCTGGACGAGATCACCCGGCGTTTCCCCGCCGCCGACCTGGCCGTGCTGCACCTGGGCGGCACCACGCTGCCCGGCGGGTTCCTGGCCACCATGGACGGCGCGCAGGGCGCCGAACTCGCCCGCCGCCTCGATCCCCGGCGGGTGCTGCCGGTGCACTACGGCGACTACACGGTGATGCGCTCCCCGCTGACCGACTTCCTCGCCGAGGCCGACCGGCTCGGCCTCGGCGACCGCGTCGTGCACTGCCCGCACGGCGGTCGGGCCCTGCTGCCCGCCGGCCCCGGCGCGGTGCCCGTCGTCCACTGACCCCCGGGCCGGGGGCACCGGGTCAGGGCTTGCGGGCGACCGCCCCGTACATGGCGATGTCCTCGTCGCGCACGTCCTGCTCGCCGGTGCCGTCGGGGCGCCACTTGTGCACCTGGACGATGCCCGGCTCCACCAGCTCCAGACCCGTGAAGAACTCGTGCGCCTCCTCCAGGGTGCGCAGCCTCATCGGCATGTTCCGGGCCGCGTACTCCCGGGCGACCCGCGCCACCTCCCGCGGGGCGAACTCGGCGGTGCCGATGGACATCGCCAGATAGCTTCCCGGCGGCAGCGGCTCCAGCAGCCGGCGCACGATGCCCACCGCGTCGTCCTCGTCCAGGACGAAGTGCACGATGGCGATCACCGTCAGCGCCACCGGCTCCCCGAGGTCGAGGGTGTCCCGCAGCTCCGGCGCGCCCAGGATGCTCGCCGGGTCGCGGAAGTCGGCCTCGATGTACGCCGTCCTGCCCTCCGGGGTGCTGGACAGCAGCCCCTGGGAGAGGGTGAGCACGATCGGGTCGTTGTCGACGTACACCACCCGCGCCCCGGGGGCCACCGACTGCGCGATCTCGTGCAGGTTGGGGGAGGTGGGGATGCCGGTGCCGATGTCCAGGAACTGGCGTATCCCGGCCTCCTCGGCGAGCCAGCGCACGGCGCGGTTCATCCAGTCCCGGTTGGCGCGCATGTGGACCGGCAGGGCGGGCCACTCCCGGGCCATGGCGTCACCGGCCTCCTGGTCGGCCGGGTAGTAGTCCTTGCCGCCCAGGATGTAGTCGTAGATCCGCGCGGAGTGCGCGTTCTCGGTGTCGATGCGGTCGGCGGGCCATCCGTTGTCGGGCACCCTCGGTCTCCCCTTCAGCTCGTCGCGTCTGGCCAAAGCTCCCTCACGTAAGCACACTTCGCGGCGGAAGGCGGCCCGGTCCGGCCGACGTCACAGTTCCCGGCGGATCCGGTCCAGGACGGCCTCGGTCCGCCCGGCCGGGGTGGCCTGCGCGCCCAGCCGGTCCAACGCCTCCCGGTACACCAGCACGTCGTCGGCCTTGTCCAGGTAGACGGCGCCCACCAGACCGCCCAGGTAGACGATGTCGGGCAGTTCCCGGGCCCGGAACCGGAACAGGTCGAAGGCCCCGGCCGGCAGCGCGGGGTGCGGCCCGCCGGCGAACGGCATGATCTGCAAGGTCACGTGCGGCAGCCGGTTCACCTCGATGAGGTGGCCGATCTGCGCGCGCATCACGTCCGCGCCGCCGACCGGCCAGCGCAGCACCGTCTCGTCCATCACCACCCACAGCTTCGGCGGGGCCGGCCGGGCCAGCAGCTCCTGGCGGCGCATCCGCAGCGCCACCCGCCGCTCGGTGGCCGAGGCGGGCGCGTGCGGGTTCCCGGCGGTCAGCAGGGCGCGGGTGTACGCCTCGGTCTGGAGCAGCCCGTGCACGAACTGCGGCTCGTAGGCGCGGATCTGGGACGCCGCCTGCTCCAGGCTCAGATACGCGGCGTACCAGTCCGGCATCACATCGCGGTAGGTGTGCCACCAGCCGCGCTTGTTGGCCTCCCGCACCGACTTCAGGAAGGTGTCGATCTCCTGCTGGTCCGTCACTCCGTACACCTGGAGGAGCTTCTCCGCGTCCGGCAGCCGCAGCCGGGCGACCTTCGCGGCCTCCATGCGGCGGATCGTGGAGTGGCTGACCCCGATGGCCGCGCCCGCCTCCTCGTAGCTCAGCCCGGCCCGGGTGCGCAGCTCCTCCAACTGCTTGCCGAGGATCATGCGCAGCACGGAGGGCGCACCGCCCCAGTCGGTCACCTCGGTCACACCTCGCCCCCCTTGCTCCAGGCTGTCACGGTTCCCCCACCGTCTCATGTGCTCGTCCGGCGGGGACACATGCGGGTCGGGCGGGCGCCGCATGCAGCATGCACAAGGCCACTTGCAATTTTCAACTTGGCGGTTGCGGACGGCGCTCACGAAGTGCCACAGTGGGATCACCGTCCGGGTCACGACCAAGATCCGGACCGGGACACGCAGTTGGGGCGGAAGGTCATGGCGAAGGAGCGGGCCTCTCCTCCCGTCCGCTGCGCCGACTGCCCGAGCACCCCTCACTCCAGTCGTGCCGCTCCCCTCGGCTCCCCCCGGCCGAGCGCGCCGGGCGGCCGCGCGGGGCCGAGCCGTCCGGTGGACCACCGGACCGGGCTCGGCCACCGCGACCACCCGGAGGCGAGCAGCCAGGTCGACTCCCCGGGCCCCCGGGCCCCGACCGCCTCGCCTCCGGGCACGACCTCCGGGCCGCCCCACCGCCCGGCCCCCGCACCACCGGCGGCCACCGCCGTCCCAGGCCCACCCCCCACTCGGCCGAAGGAACCGTCCCCATGGACCGACCGCACCGACCCGACCTGGACCGACCCCTCCCGCGGCACCTCCCGCCCGAGCGCACCGGACGCCTGCGCATCCCCGCCCGGTTCTCCACCGCCCTCGGCTACGACGCCGTCGGCCTGCCCCACGAACACGGCGAGCGCGCGCTGGCCTGCCTGCCCCGCGCCGGCTGCGTGTTCGGCGACGACCTGCGCTGGTGGTGGATCGTCCCCGCCGGCTCGCACATCGGCGTCGTCTGGCCGCCCAGCAGCGCCTACGCCGTCGGCGGCCGGCTGACCGACCCGTCCTGGACCCGCACCCACCGCCCCCACCCGGCAGCGGACCGGCCGCGCCTCATCCACGCGCCCCGGACCGGCTCCCCGTACACACCGCCCATACCCCTGTACTTCCTCACCTGCCGCCTGGCCGGCAGCGCCCCGCGCTGGACCCCGGACCCCGTCGGCTGAGCGCCGCCCGGCGGCCCGGCGGCGGATGACAAACGGCACCGACCGGATTAACGTCCTGAGCGGGCTCATCCACCGGAGTGGCCGATGTTCCGCAAGCGCTCCCCGCACGACGGCGACGAGCTGCTGGCCCGGCTCGGATCGCTGACCGCCCAGGCCCGGCGGCAGGCCGAGCGGCAGCGCTCCCGGGTGGAGCTGGCCGTCGCCCTCCAGCGCGGCATGCTCCCCGGAGAGATGCCCGCCGTCCCCGGCTTCCACCTGGCCGTGCGGTACGCGCCCGCCCACTCGGGGCTCGACGTGGGCGGCGACTGGTACGACGCCTTCACCCTGCCCGACGGCCGGATCGGCCTCTGCGTCGGCGACGTGCAGGGGCACACCATAGACGCGGCGGCCTTCATGGGGCAGGTCCGGGTCGCGCTGCGGGCCATGGCCGCCCTCACCAGCGACCCCGGCGACCTGCTCGCCCGCACCAACGACCTGCTGCTCACCCTCGGCGGCGACCTCTTCGCCACCTGCACCGTCATGCGGCTCGACCCGGCCACCGGCCTGGTGGAGAGCGCGCGGGCCGGACACGTCCCCTGCGTGTGGGCGACCGCCGACGGCAGGTCCGGGGTCTCCGAGGACGAGGGCGGGCCGCCGCTCGGCGTCCAGGAGGGCATGGAGTTCCCCGTCACCCGGCACCGGCTCACCACCGGCGGCGTCTTCATCCTGCTCACCGACGGCGTGGTGGAGGGACCCGCGCTCACCGTCGACGAGGGGCTCGACCAGGTCGTCCGGCTCGCCGGGATCGCCGCCGTCGCGGGCATGGCGGCCGACTCCCTGGCCGCCGCGGTCATCCGCAACGCCGAGCGCGTCGGCCACGAGGACGACGCGGCGGTCCTGGTGGTCGCCCACGACGACCGTGCGGGTGCGCTGCGGGGCTGAGGGGACGCGGTCGGCGGTGTCCGTCTGGCCGCGTGGGCGGGGCCGGTGTCTCATGGCTGCTGTGCTGGGCATCCCTGGCCGGACGCGGCCCCTCGTCCTCCTCGCCGTGCAGACCCTGTCCGTCGCGGCCGGCTACTACGCGGCCGGCAGGCTGGGACTGCTGCGCCGGCTCGTCGCCGAGGAGGCGGTGGTCAGCCCGGTCTGGCCGCCCACCGGCGTCGCCCTGGCCTGTCTGCTGGTCCTCGGACCGCGCTGCGTCCCGGGCATCGCCCTGGGCGCCCTCCTCGTCGTCGCGTCCCTCGGCCCGCTGCGGCCCGCCACCGCCGGGGTGGTCCTCGGCAACACCGCCGGACCCGTCTGCGCCTACCTCATGCTGCGCGCGGCCGGCTTCCGCACCGACCTGGGCAAGCTGCGCGACGGGGTTCTGCTGGTCTTCCTGGGCGCGCTCACCGGCATGCTGGTCAGCGCCACCGCCGGCGCCGGGCTGCTCGCCCTGACCGGCAAGCTGGACCCGGCCGGGCTGCCGCTCGTCTGGCTGGCCTGGTGGGTGGGGGACGCGATGGGCGTCGTCATCGTCACGCCGCTGCTGCTCCTGCTGTACGGGGCCCGCCGGGCACCGCCCCGGCCGGCCCGGTGGGGGGAGGCCGCGGGGCTGACCGTGATCGCCGGGGTCCTGGTGCCGGTGGCCACGCGGAGTTCCGTCAGCGTGCTGTTCCTGGTCTTCCCGCTGCTGGTCTGGGCGGCCCTGCGGTTCCGCTTCGCGGGCAGCATGCTGTGCGCGCTGTTCGCCTCCGTGCTGGCCACCGTCGCGGCGACGGACCGGACCGGGCCGTTCGCCGGGCTGTCGGAGGTGGAGGTGATGATCAAACTCCAGGCGTTCAACGGGACGATGGCCCTGACCGCGCTCCTGCTGTCGGCCCTGATCACCGAACAGCGCAACACCCGGCGCTCGGTGGAGGAGGCGTGCCAGGAACTGGTCGAGGCGCTGGAGCACCTGACCGCCGGGGACCCCCCGCCCCGGCGGCCGGCCGGCGGTGACCCGGACGGACCGCCCTGAGCCCGGGAACCGGCGCCGACGGGGTGGCCCGGGGCAGGTCGTTCGGGTGATCGTCGGAGGGGTGCGCGCCGCCGGGGACGGGAGCGGGGGAAGGCATGGCCAGGTCCAACTCCTCCGACTCTGTGGAGACGTACATGCGTATGCGTACCTTCGCGGCCGCCGGGCTGCTGTCCCTGGCCACCGCGGTGATCGGCGCCGGGCCGGCCTGCGCCGCCGACGCCCCGTTCGGCTTCGAGCTGGAAGGCGGCTACTTCAGCCACCAGAGCGGCGCCGAGTACATGAACGTCGGCGGCGAGGACGGCCTCACCTGGGCCGGCAAGGTGGAGAACCACCAGGGCGGCGAGCTGGAGGTGGAGAGCGGCCAGTAGCCGCCTCCGCGGCGGTGGCGGGCCCGGCGCCGACCGGGCCCGCCGGTGTGTCCGGGGCCGCCCTGGACAGCGTCACCGGGCCCCGCTTAGCCTTTCTCGGCCCAGCGCCGGAATCCCCGTCCAGAGGGGCGCCGGGCCGCCGGGCGGGCCCCCGGGCGCCGATCGCGCTCGACTTCCGCGGCGCCGCGCGGACCGGCGCCGCCCGGGCGACCGGCTACGACCCCACCGAGTGAGGGACCGCCCATGGCCTCCGCCCCCGCCGTGACCTTCGACGACGTCCGCGCCGCCGCCGCGCGCCTGGCGGGCGTCGCCCACCGCACCCCCGTCCTCACCTCCCGCACCCTGAACGCCGCGGCCGGCGCCGAGGTCTTCGTCAAGTGCGAGAACTTCCAGCGGATCGGCGCCTTCAAGTTCCGCGGCGCCTACAACGCCGCCGCCCTGCTCCCCGCCGCCCGGCGGGCCAAGGGCATCGCCGCCTATTCCTCCGGCAACCACGCCCAGGCCGTCGCGCTCGCCGCCCGCGAGCTGGGCACCGGCGCCGTCGTTCTGATGCCCGAGGATGCCCCCCGCTCCAAGCGCGAGGCCACCGCCGGGTACGGCGCCGAGATCGTCACGTACGACCGCTACACCGAGGACCGCACCGCCCTCGGCGAGGCCCTGGCCGCGGACCGGGGACTGGCCCTGATCCCGCCCTACGACCACCCGGACGTCATCGCCGGCCAGGGCACCGCCGCCCTGGAGCTGCTGGAGGAGACCGGGGAACTCGATGCCCTGGTCGTGCCGGTCGGCGGCGGCGGACTCATCGCGGGCAGTGCCACCGCCGCCAAGGCCCTGCACCCCGCCGTCCGGGTGATCGGGGTCGAGCCGGAAGCGGGCGACGACACCCTGCGCTCCCTGGCCGCCGGGCACCGCGTCACCGTGCCCGTGCCCCGTACCCTCGCCGACGGCCAGGCCCTGGCCACCCCCGGCGAGATCACCTTCGCGATCAACCGCCGCCTGGTCGACGCGATCGCGCTGGTCGATGACGAGGAGATCGCGTACGCCATGCGGTTCGCCTTCGAGCGGCTGAAGATCGTCCTGGAACCCAGCGGCGCCACCCCGCTGGCCGCCCTGCTGGCCGGGCGCGTCGAGCGGCCACCGCGCCGCATAGGGCTCATCGCCTCCGGTGGCAATATCGACACGCCGAGGTTCACGAAAATCGTCTCCGGTTGATCTGTCGGCGAACTTCACTGGTGAGGTTGCCCATCGCCCTGTAGCGTCAGAGACAGATGTCGTGGTTGGACCGTACTGCCCGCGCCACGGTGCGGGCGTTTTCGCTGTGCAGTGCCTGAAGACCAAGACGATCACCTCCGGGTCCGCGCGGTGCGGATCCGACACTGACCGAAAGGGCTAGGCATGGCCAGCGGTACCGTCAAGTGGTTCAACTCGGAAAAGGGCTTCGGCTTCATCGCGCAGGACGGGGGCGGCCCCGATGTCTTCGCGCACTACTCGAACATCAACGGCAATGGCTACCGTGAGCTGCAGGAAGGCCAGGCCGTGACGTTCGACATCACCCAGGGCCAGAAGGGCCCGCAGGCGGAGAACATCACCCCCGCCTGACCGGTGACCGGCTGATGCCCGGTGCCCGGAAGCGCACGCTTCCGGGCACCGGGCATCGGTGTTCCGGGCACCCGCGCGGAAAACCCGGATGCCCGCCCCCGTCCCCCCTGTTACCGTTGAATCATGAACGTCATCGGCCGGAGTCTCACCGCGACCGCGCGAGCGACCAGCTCGCCGGTTGCCGCCGCCTGACGTCCTTCCCCCTCTCTCCCCGGCGACCGGAAACGGCCCGCCGGTGGACCCGTGGCGTTCGTGCCCCCGTTCCGGCCCGGCGCGGACCCGGATTCCGGTGCCTCCACCGCATTCCCGCGAAGGAGCCACCCCATGGACACCCCGCGCATCGTCCGCACGTTCGTCGAGTACTACGAGCAGCGCGGCCACCGCCGTATCACCGGCTCGACGCTGCTCCCGCCGCCCGGCGACCCCGTGCTGTTCACCACCGCCGGTATGCACCCGCTCACCCCCTATCTGGAGGGCCGGCCGCATCCGCTGGGGCGGCGGCTGGTCAACGTGCAGCGCTGTCTGCGCACCACCGACCTGGAGGAGGTCGGGGACCCCACCCATCTGACCGTCTTCGAGATGCTCGGCACCTGGTCGCTCGGCGACTACGAGGGCCCGGCCAGCCTGGAGTGGGCGTACGGCCTGCTCACCGAGGGCTTCGGCATCGACCCCGGGCAACTGCACGCCACCGTCTTCGGCGGCGACGACCGCACCGGCCCCGACACCGACTCGCTCGACCTGTGGCAGCGGCTCGGCGTCCCGGTCGAGCGGACCGCCGGGGACAACTGGTGGGACAACGGCCCCACCGGGCCCTGCGGCCCCGACTCGGAGATCTTCCTGTGGACCGGCGACACCCCGCCCGAGTCGGCCCCGACCCGCGACGAGCGGTGGGTCGAGGTGTGGAACCACGTGATGATGCGTCATCGCCGCCTCGCCGACGGCTCGCTGGTGCCGCTGCCGCGGCGCAACGTCGACACCGGCCTCGGCCTGGAGCGGCTGGCCGCCCTCCTCCAGGGCCGGGACTCGGTCTTCGACTGCGACCTGTTCGACCCCTGGCGGCGCCTCCTTCCGCCGCTGTGGCCGCTGGACGAACCGTCGTTCCGGCTGGTCTGCGACCATCTGCGCTCCCTCGTGGTGGTCCTCGGCGACGGGGTGCGGCCCGCCAACACCGGCCGGGGCTACGTACCGCGCCGGCTGGTGCGGCGGCTGCTCACCGTCCTGCTGCGTGACGAACCGTCACGGACCCTCGCCGACCTGCCCGTCGAGCTGATCGGCCACACCCTGGACCACTTCGGGCAGTTGGCCGGCGTGCCGTCGGTGCGGGAGGTGCTGCTCGACGAGGAACGGCGGTTCCGGCGGCTCCTGGAACGCGGCCGGCGGGTGCTGGACCGGCCGCGCTTCCGCGGACCCCTGGACGAGGACGACTACCACTACCTGCACGACACCCACGGACTGCCCCGCGAGCTGGTGCGCGGCCTGCGCGGCCAGTAGAGGGGAAGGGAGGGGTCAGTAGGGCCGGTCGCCGGCGATGGCCACGCGCTCGGCGACCCGGCGGTGCGGGCCGTAGTCGTTCACCGCGTAGTGCTGGGTGGCGCGGTTGTCCCAGAAGGCGATGTCCCCGGGCCCCCAGCGGAACCGCACCTGGTACTCGGGGACATGGGCCTGCTGGAAGAGGTGGCGCAGCAGCCGGTCGCTCTCGTCGCGGTCCATGCCGACGATCCGGGTGGTGAAGGAGGCGTTGACGAACAGCGTGCGCCGCCCGGTGACCGGGTGGGTGCGCACCACCGGGTGCTCCACGGGCGGGAACACCTCCTGGAACGGGGCGAGCCGTTCCGGCGGGGTGAAACGGGCGAACCCGGGGATGAAGTCGTGCACCGCGTAAGCCCCGTCGATACGGTCCTTCACCTCCCGCGACAGGTTGTCGTAGGCGGCGGCCATGTCCGCCCACAGGGTGTCACCGCCGGACGGCGGGACCTCGCGGAGCTGGAGGACGGCACCCAGCGCGGGGCGCTCGCGGAAGGTGACGTCGGCGTGCCACACGTTCTCGAACGTCGGGTTCGCGGTGTCGCCCTTGTCGAAGCGGACCACGTCCGCCCGGGAACCGGCGGCCAGCAGCGGGTTGGTCTCCAGCTCGCCCCAGTGCCGGGCGAAGGCGCGCTGCCGGTCGGCGGTGAGGTGCTGGGCGCGGAAGAACAGCACCTTCCACTCCAGCAGCGCCCGGTCGAGTTCCGCGCGCAGCGCGCCGGTCAGCGGCCGGGACAGGTCCACGCCTTCGATCCGGGCGCCGATCGTGCGGGCCAGCGGGACCAGCCGGAAGAGTTCGTAGGGCCGCTCCTCCCAGGTGTCGGGCAGTCGGCGCAGGACGCGCGGTCCCTCATGGAATCCGTCCCCGGGGACGCGGGCTGCGCGCAGCGCGGTCGCCGGTGCGGGGGCCGTGGCGGTCATGGGGGTCCTCTCTTCTCCGTCCGGTGGCGGACGGGCCGGTGGCGGTCGGACGGCAGACGGCGGCGGACGGCCGGGAACAGGGCCGCCGTCGTGCGGCGCTGCCGGGTGCGTCACGTGAGATGAGGTGAGATGTGCTCCGCGGCGTCCACGGGAAGGGACACCGGTGCGGCTCGGGCGGCTATCGGCCGGAGCGCTCACACCCGGTTCGACCGGGACAACACAGGGGTCCCGTCGTCGCGTCGAACCAGTGGGTGGTCATGGCGGCGATTCTGGCACGCCGCCCGGAGCCGTGTCGACGGGGCGACCGCGCGGTTGACCTCGACTTTGGTCGAGGTTCTAGGTTGGCGTGCGTTGCCGGTTCCGACGAGGGGTGTGGTCCTGATGCGCGCGATACGGGTACGGGAGTTCGGCGGTTCCGAGGTGCTGGTGCCCGAGGAGGTGCCCGACCCGGTGGCCGGTCCGGGGCAGGTCGTGGTGGCACTGGCCGCCGCCGACGTCATCTACCTCGACACCCTGCTGCGCCGGGGCTGGGGCGGGGACGTCTTCCCCGTCCGGCCGCCCTACGTGCCCGGCGGGGGCGGTGCGGGCCGGGTGCTCTCCGTCGGCGAGGGCGTCGACCCGGCGTGGCTCGGGCGGCATGTCGCGGCCCGGCGCTTCGGCGGCGGGTACGCCGAGCGGATGGCCGCCGACGTGACGGAGGTCGTCGAGGTGCCCGAGGGCGTGAGCTCGGCTCAGGCGGCGGCCGTGCTCCACGACGGGGTCACCGCCCTCTCCCTGGCCCGCCTGGCGAAGATCGCCCGGGGCGAGTGGGTACTGGTGGCCGCGGCGGCCGGCGGGGCGGGGTCGCTGCTCGTGCAGATGGCCCGCGACGCCGGCGCCCGGGTCGTGGCCGCCGCCCGGGGCGGGCGCAAACTCGCCCTGGCCCGCGAACTGGGCGCCGAGGCCGTGGTCGACTACTCGGCGGACGGGTGGCAGCACCGGGTGCGGGAGGCGGCCGGCGGGGCCGGGGTCGACCTCGCCTTCGACGGCGCGGGCGGCGACCTCGGCCGGGCCGCCTTCGACACGGTGGCCGAGGACGGCCGGTTCGTCACCTACGGCACCTCCGGGGGCGCCTTCACCGACATCGACCCCCGCCTGGCCGCCGAGCGGCGGATCCGGGTGACCAACGCCCTGGCCGACGGCCCGCCCGACCGGGCCACCGTCCGGGACCTGCTCGCACAGGCGCTGACGCTGACCGCGCGGGGCCGGATCCGGCCCGTCGTCGGCGCCACCCACCCACTGGACCGGGCGGCCGACGCCCACACGTCGCTGGAACGCCGCACCACCGTCGGCAAGTCCCTGCTGCTGGTGTGAGCCCCGGCGGCGTGCTCAGCGGGTGCGCAGCGGCGGGACCGCCGGCACCTCCGAGGCCGAGGCGATGTCCTCCTCCGTCAGCCGGAACAGCGCGGGGTACGCCGCCCGGCTGGTGCGCCGCTCCGGCTCCGTCGTCCGCCACATGTAGAGGCAGCGGGGGCACTGGAGCACCTCCCAGACACCGGGGACGGGCGAGGTGGTGACGGTGGTGACGGCGTCCCCGGCGCAGCGGGGGCAGTCGGGGGTGTGCGGAACAGACATGATCCGGTCCTTTCCAGGTGGGGGGTGGGCTCAGCGGCCGGCGAGCAGCGTGCGCAGCTTCGCGGCCCACTCGGCGGTCTCGGGCAGGTCCTTGACGGGGGTGCCGAAGTTGCCGCGCACGTCGGGACCGACCGGGGTCGTCGCGTCGATGATCATCTTGCTGGTGACGCCGGCCGGCTGGGAGGCCGGGGCGAGTTCGACCACCGACAGGTTCGGGATGACCACGACGTCCTCCCTCGGGTTCACCTTGGCGGACTGCGCCCACATCACCTGCGGCAGGTCGAACGGGTCCACGTCCTCGTCGACCAGGATGACCTGGGAGACGTACCCCAGGCCGTGCGGCGTGGTCATGGCGCGCATCCCGACCGCCTTGGCGAAACCGCCGTACCGCTTGGCCGTGGAGATGATGACCAGCAGCCCGTGCGTGTACATCGCGTTGACGGCGCGCACCTCGGGGAACTCGGCGCGCAGTTGCTTCAGCAGCGGCACGCTGGTGTTCGGGCCCACCAGGTAGTCGCACTCGGTCCACGGCATGCCGAGGTACAGGGACTCGAAGACCGGGTCGGTGCGGTAGGAGATCCGCTCGATACGGATGACCGGCATCCGCCGGCCGCCCGAGTAGTGGCCGGTGAACTCGCCGAACGGGCCCTCGATCTGCCGCTTCCGGGACTCGACGACGCCCTCGATGACCACCTCGGCGCCCCAGGGGACGTCCAGGCCGGTGTGCGGGGCGGTGGCGATGGGCATCGGGGCGCCGCGCAGGGCGCCCGCCATCTCGTACTCCGACTGGTCGTAGCGCAGCGGCATCCCGGCCACGATCGGGACGACCGGGTCGTTGCCGAGGGTGATGGCGACGGGCAGGTCCTCGCCGTTCTCCTCGGCGGTGCGCAGATGCTGGGCGATGTCGTGCACCGGCACCGGCTGGAGGGCGAGCCGGTCGCGCCCGATGACCTCCAGGCGGTACGTGCCCAGGTTCTGCTTGCCGAAGTGGTCCGGGTCGGCGGGGTCCCGGGAGACCACGGCCGCCTTGTCGAGGTAGAAGCCGCCGTCGCCGTCGTTGAGGCGGAACAGCGGCAGCACCCGGAAGAGGTCGACGTCGTCACCGGTGAGGGTGTTCTCCAGCCACGGCGCCTCCGCGCGGCGCTCGGGGGCGACCGGGAAGGCGTCCCAGCGGCGGGCGAACTCCTCGACCTGCTCGCGCGGGGAGGTCTCCTTCGGCAGCCCGAGGGCGAGGGCGTGGTTGCGCCAGGAGCCGTGCACGTTCATGGCGATCCGGGCGTCGGTGAAGCCCTTCACCCGGTCGAACCAGAGGGCGGGGGCGCCCTCGCCGATGCGGCCCGCGGCGTTGGCCGCCGCCGCGATGTCGGGCTCCGGGAGCACCTCGTCGGTGATCCGCAGGAGCTGTCCCTCCTTCTCCAGCGTGTCCAGGAACGAGCGCAGGTCGTCGTACGGCATGAGGGGGGTGTCTCCTTGCGTTCGGGGTGAGGGGCGCGAAGCGGTGGGACGTGCGGGTGCGGCGTCAGGAGGCGCGGCGCGGGCCGTCGAGGCGGGCGGCGCGCATGCCGTCCCAGCGGCGGGCGCCGTCGGCGGGCAGGCCGAGCTGGTCCAGGACGCGGGAGACGATGTGCTCCACGACGTCCTCGACGGTCGCCGGGTGGTTGTAGAAGGCGGGCATGGGCGGCACGATCCGCACGCCCATGCGGGCCAGGGCGAGCATGTTCTCCAGATGGATCTCGCTGAGCGGCGTCTCGCGGGGCACCAGCACCAGCGGCCGGCGCTCCTTCAGCGTCACGTCCGCGGCCCGGCCGACCAGGCCGTCCGCGTACCCGGCGCGGATGCCCGCGAGGGTCTTCATGGAGCAGGGGACGACGACCATGCCGTCCGTGCGGAACGAACCGGAGGAGATGGTGGCGCCCTGGTCCTCGGGCGCGTGCGCCACGTCGGCGAGCGCGGCGACCTCCCGCATGGTGCGGCCGGTCTCCAGCTCGACGGTGGCCCGGGCCCAGCGGCTGGCGACCAGGTGCGTCTCCACGTCCGGCAGGTCGGCGAGGCGCTCCAGCAGCCGCACCCCGAAGGGCGCGCCGGTGGCCCCCGTCATCGCCACGATCAACCGCACGGCACCTGCTCCTTTTCGGTCAGTCCCCGCTTCGTCTCCCCTTCACGCTAGGAGGCGCTCCTGGCGAGGGGCGGTACGCTGAGGACAACCGATGGGAAAAAACGGTCAGGTGCGGAGGGTGCGGGAGACATGGCACGGGACGCCGGGGCGATCACGGAGGTGGCGTTCCGGCCGGCGCTGAGCGCGCCGATCGGCATGGACGTGGTCGACTTCGCCGAGCTGCGGGCCCGGGGCCGGCGCCGGGGCATCGACCTGTCCAGCCCGCAGCGCCCCGCCTTCCACCACCTCATCCACGTCCACCCCGGCTCGCCGCCGCTGGACCACACCGTGGACTTCACCCGGCACGTCGTTCCGCCGGGGGGCTGGCTGTGGGTGCGCCCGGGGCAGGTCCACCAGTTCGCGGCGGGACCCGAGGGGCCCTGGGAGGTGGCGGACGGGCTCATCGTGATCTGGCGGCCCGGTTTCGTCCCCGACGACCCGCCCGACGCGACGGCGCCCGTGGTCCCGGACGGCGCCCGGGCCCGCCCGGTGGACCTGGCCCGCGAACACCTCGTCGCCGAGTACGCGGACGTGGGCGCGATGCCGCTGGAGGCGCACAACAAGGCGCTGCGGGCGCTGCTGTCGGTGCTGCTGCTGCGCCTGACCCACGCCGCGCCCCCGGCGGCGGTGGCGGCGACCGGGCGGAACGGGCCCTTCGAGCGCTACCGGGCCGCGGTGGAGCGGGACTTCACCCGCACCCACCGCGTCGCCGACTACGCCGCGGCCCTCGGCTACAGCACCCGTACCCTCACCCGCGCCACCCTCGCCGCCACCGGGTCCACCGCCAAGGCGTACCTGGACGCGCGGATCGTGCTGGAGGCCAAGCGGCTGCTGGTCCACACCGACCTGGGGGCCGCCGACGTGGCCCGGCACCTGGGGTTCGCCGATCCGGGCGACTTCGGCAAGTTCTTCCGCCGGCACGACGGCCGCACGCCGCTGCGGTTCCGGGCGGAAGCGCGGGGCACGGCGTGACCCGGGCCCGCGGCGGGCCGGGCGGCTACTCCGGCGGCGTCGGGGTGTCGGGCGTGCGGTACATCGCCTGCACGTCCAGCTCCAACTGCACGGTCGGGCCGACCACGGCGATGCCCCGGGCCAGCATCGACCGCCAGTTGAGGGTGTAGTCCTCGCGGTGCAGCTCGGTGGTGGCCAGGGCCGCGCAGCGCAGCTCCTCGCCGTACCCGCCGTTGACCGTGCCCAGGTAGGTGGTGTCCAGCGCGACCGAGCGGGTCACGCCGTGCATGGTGAGGGTGCCGTTGAGGGTCCACTTGCTGCCGCCGCGGAACGCGAACCGCGTGCTGACGAAGTCGATGTACGGGTAGCGCTCCACGTCGAGGAAGTCGGCGGAGCGCAGGTGGTTGTCCCGGGTGGTGTTGCCGGTGGTGATGCTGGCCGCCTCGATCCGGACCTGCACCCGCGAGCCGGACATGTCCGGGGCTATGTGCACCGCACCGTCGAACCGCTCGAAACGGCCGTGCACATGGGCCATGCCCACATGCTTGGCGATGAACCGGATCGCCGTGTGCGGCGGGTCGAACACCCAGTTGCCGGCCGGCGGGAGCGCGAGCTGCCGCGCGGGCTGGAGCCGGACGGCCGACGGGGGCTCGCTGACACCCTCGGTGACATCGAGGCTCTCGCGGTGCGGCTCCAGGCCCTCGGCGACGATCAGCATGCTGTAGCGGCCGGCGGGCAGCGCCGCCAGGAACAGGCCGTAGGGGTCGGTGGTGCCGCGGGCGACGACCCGGTGGGTGTCCAGCGCGGTGACCGTGACATCGGCCCCGGCCAGCGGCTGGTCGACCGGGTCCAGCACGGTACGGCCGACGGCGCCCGCGCCGGCCGGGAGGGGCAGCGTGAGAGCCGCGTGCGCGGCATCCCGGTGCCGTCGACGCCGAAGCAGCCCGAGGGCCATGGTGGTTCACCTTTCACGAGGGGGGAGGGGGCTCGGACCCACCCGTGCTGCGAAGGGGGGCGGGCGGACCCGAAAACCCGTCAGGACGCCCTGTGCGGCGCCGGCCCGGCGTCGGGTTCGACGGTGTGCACGGGCAACGCCTCACAGGACAAGGGCAGTGTACGAGCCCGCATGATCATGACGGATGGCGGGTGGCCGGGAGGGTCCCGGCCACGGCGGTGACCGCGCTCGGCGGCGGTCCCACCGCACCGCGCGGACGACGGCCCCGGCCGGCCCGGCACGACGGCCCGCCGCGCGACCGGGGCACCGGACAGCTTCCCGGTCGCACAGCCGGACTCCGCCAAGACGACGGCCTGGCTACCCCGACCACCCGGAGCGCCACCCTCCGCCGACCACCGCGCGGACGCTCGCCCCGGCGGCCTTCGTCGGGAGGAACGGCGAGGTCTCCCGTCCGTCAGACTGGACGGGCCGGTGCTCAGGCCACAGGGAGGGACGCGTTGTTACGTTGCGAGGCGGTCGGCAAACGGTACGGCGGCGGACGGTGGGTCCTGCGTGACGTCGACATGAGGATCTCGGCCGGTGATGTCCTCGCGGTGGTGGGCGGCAACGGCTCGGGGAAATCGACCCTGTTGAGGATCCTCGCCGGACTGTCCCGGCCCACCTCCGGAAGCGTGTCGCGCCGACTGACGCACATCGGTTACGTACCGGACCGCTTCACCCCCCACGACCGCGTCTCGGCGCTCTCCTACCTCACCCACCTGGGGCGCATCCGCGGCCTGTCCACCTCAGCCGCCCGCGCCCGGGGCGACCACCTGCTGGAGCGGCTGTCCCTGGTGGGCGAGCGGGAGGCCCCGCTGCGCACGCTGTCGAAGGGCAACGCCCAGAAAGTCGCGCTCGCCCAGGCCCTGCTCGTCCGGCCCGACCTGCTCGTCCTCGACGAGCCCTGGTCGGGTCTGGACGCCTCGGCCCACGGTGTCCTCTCCGAACTCATCGGCGAAACGGCCGCACAGGGCGGGGCGGTGGTCTTCACCGACCACCGCGAAGCGATCGCCGAGACGCACGCCGAGGGCGTCCACGTCATCAGCGACGGCCGGGTCACCTCGCACGGAGGCGGGCGCGGCGGGCGCGGGGCGGCGGTGGTCGAGCTGGTCCTGGCGGTGCCGCCCGCGGGCGGCAGGCCGGCGGAAGTCAACTGGTCGGCGCTGCCGGGTGTGGACGACTCCGCCTCGCGCGACGGGGAGGTCGTGCTGCGAGTGGCGCGGGAGCACCTGGACGCCGTCCTGCTGACCGCGCTGCGCCACCGGTGGTCGGTGGCGGGCCTCACCGGAACCGCGGGCGGACCTCGTCACCGGTTCGACATGAGGAGGTCCGCGCTGTGACCGCCCTGGTGCGTTACCTGTTCACGGTGCTGCTGCTGTCCCAGCGCTGCGTCGCGCCGCTGCTGCTGTTCGTCGGTCTGGTGGCCGTGCTCACCGGCAGCGACGCCGGTCCGCTCACCGCGACCTACGCCTCGGTGGCCGGGGCCATGCTGCCGTGCTCGGTCTGGCTGACCATGGCCCTGCTCGGCCTGGAGGACCGGGCGCACCGCTCGATCGTCGTCGTCAGCGCCGGAAGCCATCTGCGGGTGCTGCTCGCGACGGTCGGCACGGCCGCCGTGTGGTGCCTGCTGCTGGCGGCCGCGGGTCTGCTGCTGCCGCTGATGTTCGGCACCCACACACCAGGCCCCGCGGACCTGGCCCTGGGGGTCGAGGCCCAACTCACCTGTGCTCTCACCGGCATGGCCATCGGACTGGTCTGCTCACGGCTGGTGTTCCGACGCCAGGGCTACGCGCTCGTCCTCGCCCTGGTGCTCCTGCTGGCCGCGCTGCTGGGCAGAGGCGTCTCGCCGGTCAACATCATGCTCACCCGCTTGCAGAACGCCTCGGACTCCGCGGACGCCCTGGTGCCCACGGCGGGCCCGCTCGCCGTCGCGGCGGGCTTCCTGGCGGTCGGCGCGGCCGTCACCCAGGCGATCACCCTCAGGAAGGCGTGAGCCGGGTGACGCGGGGGAGGGGCGGGCGCCGGTCCGCGGCCGGCGAGCGGCGGTGCCCCGGGCCCGCGTCGGGGGACGGGGACCCGGGGTGCCCTGCGGCGCGACCCGGCGGGGACTACGCGCCCGCCGGACCCGCCTGCTGTACGACCTCGAAGGACCACAGCGTGGAGCCGCTCGCCGCGGGCTTCGGGCGGTCGCCGGACGGGGCGTCGCCGCCCTGGTGGGCCGTCTTCATCGGGCCCTCCATCCATGCCTGGAAGGACTCCTCGTCGCGCCACCGGGTGTAGACGAGGTAGGTGTCGGTGCCCTCGACCGGCCGGAGGAGTTCGAACCACTCGAAGCCGTCGGAGTTCTCCACGGCGTGCGCCCGCGACGCGAAGCGCTTCTCCAGGGTCTCCCGCTGCTCGGCGGGAACGGTCAGTACGTTGATCTTGACTACGCTCATGGTGCTCATCCTGCCGTACGCCGGGCCCCGGTGACGGACGCGCGGATCCCCCCGGCCCGGACGCCGGCCGTGGACAGCGGGGCCGCGGTGCGGCCGTGGATGTCAGTGGCGGATGCGAGGCTTCGGGGCATGGATGAGGCGGAGTTCATGCACGGCCGGGTCTACGGCGCCGACCACGGCGATCCCGGGCCACGGGCCGGACGCGCGTACGCGCAACTGGTCGGCGGTCCGCTGGACGGCCTGCTCCTGGACGTCACCGAGGCCCGCGACCCGGGCGCGGGTGTCGCGCTGCCGACGGAGATAGGCCGGTACGGACCCGGGGGCCGTTCCGTGTACGCGCCCCGGCCGACGGACGCGCGGCGCTTCGACTGGCAGGGCGACATTCCGTGACGGGGCGTCGCCGGGCGGGGGAGGGGACGGGGTGGCCGGGGCCCGTGCGGCACGGCGGTCAGGTTCCGTGCCGCACGGGCGGCTGAGGGGCCCGCTCGGCGGGTGTCGTGGTGATGCGCCGGACGGCTTCCAGGGTCAGGGCGCGGCCGTGCGGTGCGGCGGCCAGGGCCCGGTGCAGGGTGAGGCCCTCGATCAACGCGTCGAGCTGGCGGGCGGTGTCCGGGTCGAAGTGCTTCTCCAGGTGGACCCGGCTGCGGCCCATCCACTCGTGGGTGAGTTCCCGGTAGGCGGGACGGCGGGCGGCGAGGGTGTACAGCTCCTGGGTGAGGACCAGGTCCCGGCGGCTGCCCTCGGAGAGGCGGTGCACCAGATCGGCCACCGCCGCCCTCGCCTCCTCCCGGTCGGCCGGGGCGGCCAGGTGCGCGTCGAAGACGGCGACGATGTGGTCCGTGAACCGGCGGAACGCCGCGCGGAGCACCTCGTCCATCCCGTCGAAGTGGTACGTCATCGAGCCGAGCGGGACCCCCGCGCGGGACGCGATCTTCCGGTGGGAGACGCCCGCGACGCCCTCCTCGGCGATCAGGTCGAGGGCGGCGTCGAGGATGCGGTCGCGGCGGTGGGGGTCCGTGTGTCCGGTGGCCATGGCGGAGTCGGCGTACCGGAGGTCAGAGGTCGCGGACCGGGCGGGCGGGGTTGCCGACGGCGACCACACCCGGCGGCACGTCCTTGGTGACGACCGCGCCGGCGCCGATGACCGAGTCGTCCCCGATGGTCACCCCGGGCAGCACGATGGCGCCCCCGCCGAGCCACACGTTGTCGCCGATGGTGATCGGCCGGGCCGCCTCCAGCTTGTCCCGCCGGGGCCCCGGCTCCAGCGGATGCGTCGGCGTCAGCAACTGGACGTTCGGTCCGATCTGGCAGTCCGCGCCGATGGTGATCGCCGCGACGTCCAGCGCGGTCAGGTTGTAGTTGACGAAGGTGCGCGCCCCGATCGCGATGTGGTCGCCGTAGTCCACGTACAGCGGCGGTCGTACGTGCGCGTCCTCGCCCAGCGAGCCGAGTAGTTCCCCGAGGAGCGGCCGGGCGGCACCGGCGTCCTCGGCGTAGGCGGCCTGGTACCGGGCGGCCAGCCGCACCGCCCGCTGCTGGCGGCGGGCGATCTCGGGGTCGTCGGCGATGTAGAGGTCGCCCGCCCGCATCCGTTCCAGGTTGCTGCGCGGGTCGCCTGCGAAGTAGTCGGTCGGCGGCATGACGGCGACCCTACCCCGCGAGCGTACGAACGTACACTCCCGGTGTGACGCAGATCATGAGGCAAGGGGGGAAGGGCGAGATTCGGCCACCGCTGCGGTTACCGAATACCGGACACCCACCAGTCGGCCTGTGAGCTGTCGGACATGATCGAGACTCTGCCATCGATTGAAAGGTGGGAAGTCGCTATCGCCAGCGAAGTGACGGTGCGCTGACGGGCGGGTGGATCGCGTCGCGGAACCGACACCACGGAAACCGCAGGATTTAACGTCTCGTTCATGACTCAGCTCGACGTACGGCCCGGGGCCACCGACAAGGGCGACGGGGCCCCCGCCGACGGCATGCGCGCGAAGGGCCTGAGCGGGAATTCCGTCGGCCTGCTGGGCAGCGCGGTCATCGGTGTCTCCACCGTCGCCCCGGTCTACTGCCTGACCTCCACGCTCGGCTCCACGGCCGGCGAGGTCGGCCCGCAGATGCCGGCGGTGTTCCTCGCCGGGTTCCTGCCGATGCTGCTGGTCGCCTTCGCCTACCGCGAGCTGAACAAGGCCATGCCCGACTGCGGCACCTCGTTCACCTGGACGGTGAAGGCGTTCGGGCCCCGCGTGGGCTGGATGTGCGGCTGGGGCCTGGTCATCGCCACGATCATCGTGCTCTCCAACCTGGCGGGCGTGGCGACCTCGTACTTCTGGCTGCTCGCGGGCGAGATCACCGGCAGTGACGCGGTGGCCGGCCTCGACGGCGACAAGGCCGTGCACATCGTCACCTGCCTGACACTGATCGCCGTCGCCACGGTGATCAGCTATCGCGGGATGACCGCGACCAAGGGCCTGCAGTACACCCTGGTCGCGCTCCAACTGCTGGTCCTGGCCGTCTTCGTGGCCATGGCCTTCACCAAGGCCGGCGACGCGGACTTCCCGACCTCCGCGGACTTCTCCTGGTCATGGCTGAATCCGTTCGCCGTCCAGTCGTTCGCCGCGTTCACGGCCGGGCTGTCGCTCTCCATCTTCATGTACTGGGGCTGGGACGCCTGTCTGACGGCCAACGAGGAGACCAGCGGCAGCAGCCGGACGCCCGGCCGGGCCGCGCTCGTCGCCATGGTGGTGCTCGTCGGCTCCTACCTCGCCACCGGCGTCGCCGCGCAGATGGCCGTCGGCTCCGGCGACCAGGGCCTCGGCCTCGCCAACCCCGAGACCTCGGACAACGTCTTCGCCGCCCTGGCCGGTCCGGTGATGGGCCCCGCGCTCGGCGTCCTGCTGTTCGTCGCCGTCCTCGCCTCGGCCGCGGCCAGCCTGCAGACCACGTTCATCCCCGTCGCCCGTACGGTGCTGGCCATGTCGGCGTACGAGGCGCTGCCCGCCTCCTACGCCGAGGTGCACCCGCGCTTCCGCACCCCCGGCCGCGCCACGGTGACCGCGGGCGTCGCGACCGGCGTGTTCTACACGGTGATGACACTGGTCAGCGAACACGTCCTGGTCGACACGATCTACGCGCTCGGCCTCATGATCTGCTTCTACTACGCGCTGACCGCCTTCGCCTGCGCCTGGTACTTCCGCGCCGACCTGCGGGCCTCCGGCCGCGACCTGCTGTTCAAGGGGGTCTTCCCGGTGGTCGGCGGGCTGCTGCTCGCGGCGGTCTTCGTCAAGACGCTGGCCGACATGTGGGACCCGGCCTACGGCAGCGGATCGTCCGTCCTCGGCGTCGGCTCGGTCTTCGTGATCGGCGTCGGCCTGCTCGCCCTCGGCCTGGTCGTCATGACCGTCATGCGCCACCGCAGCCCGGCCTTCTTCCGCGGCGAGGTACTGACCCGCTCGACCCCGGCGCTGGTGGCGGAGGACTGAGACGCGGGGCGGGGCGGGGCGACGGTGACCCGACCGGGAAATCGCCTTGCGGGCGCCGGTCCCGCCCCCCGACGCTTTCCGGCATGTCCCCAGCCTTCCTGCGGCCGGCCACGCTCGACGACGCCCCCGCCCTCACCGCCCTGCTCAACGAGATCGACCGCATCGAGATCGGCCGCCCCGAGACCGACCAGCACACCGTCGAGGCCGACCTGAAGCACCCCGACCGGGACCTGGCACGCGACTCCTGGGTCGCCGTCGAGGACGGTGTGCCGGTGGCGTACGGGCTGCTGTGGGACGAGTCCGGCGGGGAGCGCGTCGACATCGACCACTACGTGCTGCCCGGTCACCAGCGGGCCGGGCTGGAGATGCTCGCGGCGATGGAGGCCCGCGCGCTGGCCGTGGCCCGGGCGAACGGCGCCGCGCGGGCCGTCGTCCACCTGCACCTGAACACCCGGCCCACGACCGACACCGCCCTGCTCACCGCCCGGGGCTGGCACACCGTACGCCGCTACCACGTACTGCACCGGCCGCTGGACCCGGCGCGGGACCTGCCGCCCGGGCCCCCGGCCGGGACGCGGGTGCGGGCCTGCGCCACCGAGGCGGACCGGAGGCGGGTGCACGAGCTGTACCAGGCGTCGTTCGCCGGGCACTTCGACTTCCAGCCGCGCACGTACCGGCAGTGGCTGCACGACATCGACGCCGGAGGGCTGGACTGGTCCCTGGTGTGGATCGCCGCCACCGACGACCTGGGCGACGCCGGGTTCCTGCTCGCCCGGGACGACCGCGCGGCGATGGGCTGGATACGCAGCCTCGGCGTCCGGCGCGAGGCCCGCGGCCGGGGCCTCGGCGGCCTGCTGCTGCGCCACGCCTTCGCGGCGTTCGCCGCCCGGGGCCGCGACACCGTGGGCCTCGGCGTCGACACCGCCAACACGACGGGCGCCCCCCGCCTGTACGGCCGCCACGGCATGACCGTGCACTACGCCGTCGACACCTGGGAGACCGTCCTCACCTGACCCGGGGGGCCACCGGCCGGGCACGGGACGCCGCCGGCCCGCCCGGCAGGCCCGCGAGAACGCAGTACTTCAGCCGCCGCTGTCTCGAAGAATCGTCCACATGGCGAGACGGAAGGGTTTCCGGAGTCGATCGTTCCGTTATATTCGCACGCATGTCTGCTTCGGCTCCGCTGCTGTGCCTCGCGCTCTTCGCGAACTCGGCGTGGTGCGTCGACGACGGCCTCTGTCGCCGCTGAACACCGCCCCGGCCGCGCCTGACGCCTCCGTGCGCCGTGACGCCTCCGCGTGCTGATACCTCCGCGCCCCGGCGCCTCCGCATCCCCGTCCTCGCGCCCGGGGCCTCCGCATCCCTGAGCCCGGACGCCCCGGCGCCTCCGCGTCGCGCGCCGCCGTCGGCCCGGCATCCGTCCCCCCACCCGTCGTTCCCGTGCCCCACCCCGGAGATCGTCCGTGACCACCGCACCGCCCGCCGGGGCCCCCGCGCCGCCGCGCGTGCCCACCGGCCTGTTCACCCCGTCCCCCACCTCCTCCGTCCGGCCCGCCGCACCGCCTCTGCCCCCGGTGCGCCGCACCCCGCTCGCCGTGGCCGCGCTGCCGGCCGTGGCGCTGACCGCGTACGTCTGGTCCGCGCACGGCGCCAAGCCGGGCGTCCTGCTCCTGCTGGGCCTCGGCCTGGGCGTCGCCCTCTTCCACTCCCGGTTCGGCTTCACCTCCGCCTGGCGCCAGTTGGTCGCCGTCGGCAACGGCACCGGACTGCGCGCCCACACCCTGCTGCTCGGCACCACCGCCACCCTGTTCGCCCTGCTCATCGGCACGGGCACCGGTCTGTTCGGCGCCCAGCCCGCGCCCTCCGCCGGGCCGCTCGGGGTCGGCCTGGTGGCCGGGTCGGTCCTCTTCGCGATCGGCATGCAGCTCGGCGGCGCCTGCGCCTCCGGCACCCTCTTCGCCGTCGGCTCCGGACAGACCTCGGTGGTGCTGACCCTCGCCGGGTTCATCACCGGGGCGACGCTCGCCGCCTGGCAGTACGACCTGTGGAAGGACCTCCCCGCCTGGCGGCCGGTGGTCCTCGCCGACCACATCGGCTGGTTCGGATCCTGGGCCGTCACCATCGCCGTACTGCTGCTGGTGGTGTGGGTCTCCCGCCGGATCCAGGCCCGCCGCAACCCGCCGCCGATCGGCCCGGTGCCCTCCGCGCGCGGCGCGGCCCTGCGCGCGGTGCGCGGCTCCTGGCCGCTGGCCGTCGGCGCCCTCGCGCTGGCCGTGCTCGGCGCGGGCGTCCTGCTGGTGTCCGGCGGCGCCTGGGGCATCACCAGCGCGTTCAGCCTGTGGGGCTCGGAACTGGTGGGTGCGCTCGGCGGCCACCCGGAACAGTGGACCTGGTGGCGGCAGCCCGGCAACGACGCGATGCTCGCCGGCCCGGTCCTCGCCGACAAGACCAGCCTCACCGACATCGGCATCATGATCGGCGCCGCGGTCGCCGCCGCGCTCGGCGGCACCTGGGCCCTGCACCGCGGCATCCCCTGGCGCACGGCGGTCGCCTCGGTGCTGGGCGGCGTCCTGATGGGCATCGGCGCCCGGCTGGCCGGCGGCTGCAACATCGGCGCCTACCTCGCGGGCATCGCCTCCGGCAGCCTGAGCGGCTGGGTCTGGGGCGCCTTCGCCCTGGCCGGCACCTGGGTGGGCCTCAAGCTGCGCCCGCTCTTCGGCCTGGGCAACCCCAAGCCGGGCGACGGCGTCTGCTGAACCCGGCGCCGCCGGGTCAGCGGGTCAGCGCGTTCGGGTCGTACGCGCCGTTCGGGTCGTACACCCCGTTGGGGTCATAGGCGCCGTTCGGGTCGTAGACGCCGTTCGGGTCGTACGCCCCGGCGACCACTCGGCCCCCGTCCCCCGTGGCGGACGCGGCGGAGGCACCGATCCCGGCGACCGCCGCCGCCAGGCCGGCCAGCAGTGCGAGTACGGCCACGGGGCGGCGGTCGTGTCGGCGGTCACGTCGAGAGCTGGTCATGGCGATCCCTTCGAAGGTGCGGCGGCCCGCGCGGCCGCCGCACCACGACCCTCCCGCACCCCGCACGCGCGGCGGCGGCTTTTCGACGGACGTCGAAGCGGCGACCGTTATGCCGGGGGCTGTCCGCTTTATGGTGGTCCGGTGAGAAGGGTTCCCAGGTGGGTGCTGCTGTCGTCGGGGAGTGCGCCGGTCCTGCTGATCGCGGGCTGGGCCGTCGCCGCGGCGATGGAAGGCGGCGGCTACGACCCCGTCACCGAGACGATCAGCGTCCTGGCGGCGTACGGGACCCCGGGGTACTGGGTGATGAACGGCGCCTTCCTCGGCCTGGGCGTCTGCCACCTGCTCACCGCCTGGGGGCTGCGGGTGGCGGCCACCGCCGGACGGCTGGCGCTGGCCGGTGGCGGGGTGGCCGCGCTGGTGGTGGCGGCGCTGCCCGCGCCGAGCAGCGGCGGCTCCCTGCGCCACGGCGCGGTGGCCGTGATCGGCTTCGCCCTGCTGGCGCTCTGGCCGGTGCTGGCCGCCACCGGCGGCGACGCCGCGCCGTGGGCGCTCAGGCCCGCGCCCGCCTTCGCCGCGACCGCGGTGATGGCGGTGGGCGGCGCCTGGTTCCTGGTCGAGATGCACCGGCACGGCGCGATGGGCGTCGCCGAACGCGCGGTGACGGCCGTGCAGTCCCTGTGGCCCTTCGTGGTGGCCACCTCCTGCCTCCTGCACGCCGCGCACCGGACGCCCGGACGGGAGCCGCGGCCGGCGCCGGTGCGGTCGGACGCGGACCGGTGACGCGGGACGCCCTCCCGCCGGACCGCGCTCTGGACCGGACGGAACGCGGCGACCATGCTGGAACGGTCGCTCTCCCGGCCACCGCGGGAGCAGGGGGTACGGAAGCGAAGGGAGCACGGCACGGCACCCCGCGGTCCGGAGACGACACCGCGACACCGCGACCGGCCCATGGAAGGTGACCGCCCCATGACCATCGTCGACCTCGCCGCCCTCGGCGAGGAGTTCGCCCGCGATCCGTATCCCGTCTACGCCCGCTTACGGGCCCGGGGCCCGGTGCACCGCATCCGGATGCCGGAGGGCAACGCCGAGGCGTGGCTCGTCGTCGGCTACGAGGCCGGGCGGGCCGCCCTCGCCGACCCCCGGCTGTCCAAGGACTGGAACAAGGCGGCACCGTCCTTCAAGCTCGGCGCCGTCTCCTCCGGCCGGCACATGCTCGGCTCCGACCCGCCCGACCACACCCGGCTGCGCAGACTGGTCGCCCGTGAGTTCACCGCCCGGCGGGTCGCGGAACTCGCCCCGCGCGTGCAGAAGACCACCGACACCCTCCTGGACGCCATGCTCGCCGCCCCCGACGGCCGGGCCGACCTGGTCGAGGCGCTGTCCTTCCCGCTGCCCATCTCCGTCATCTGCGACCTCCTCGGCGTCCCCGACCTGGACCGCCGCTCCTTCCGCGCATGGTCGAACGACGCGCTCAGCAGCACCGACCCGGACGCCCGCGCGGCGGCCGCCGCCGCCATGGCCCGCTACCTCGTGGAGCTGGTCGCGGAGAAGCGGCAGCACCCCGGCGACGACCTGATGAGCGCCCTGATCCACGGCTCGGACGAGGACGGCGACACCCTGTCGCCCGACGAACTGCTCGGCATGGCCTGGCTGCTGCTGGTCGCCGGCCACGAGACCACCGTCAACCTGATCTCCAACGGCGTCCTCGCCCTGCTCACCCACCCCGACCAGTTGGCCGCCCTCCGCGCCGACCTGAGCCGGATCGACGCGGCGGTCGAGGAGATGCTGCGCTACGACGGTCCCGTGGAGACCCCGTCGTACCGCTTCACCACCGAACCCGTCACCATCGGCGACACCACCGTCCCCGGCGGCGGTGAGCTGGTCCTGATCGCCCTGGCCGACGCCGACCGCGATCCGGCGCGGTTCCCGGAGCCCGACCGCTTCGACATCGGCCGCGACGCGCGGGGCCATGTCGCGTTCGGCCACGGCATCCACTACTGCCTGGGCGCGCCGCTGGCCCGCCTGGAGGCCCGGATCGCCGTACGCACCCTGCTGGAGCGCTGCGCCGGCCTCGCCCTGGACATCCACCCGGCGGCCCTCACCTGGCGCCCCGGCCTGCTGATCCGGGGCCCGCTGAGCCTGCCCGTCCGGTTCACCCCGGCGGGGAGCGGCTGACGCCCCGCGTGTGCGGGACGGGCCGGTTGCCCGCAGGCTGGAAGTACGGCGAACAGCCGGGACCGGACCGGCGGCAGGGAGCACGGCATGGCGAAGAACCGAGACCGGGACGAGCGGCCGCACAAGGGCGACAAGGTCGCCTGGAGCAGCCACGGCAACGAGACCGAGGGACGGGTGGAGAAGAAGATCACCGAGCGGACGGAGGCGGCCGGCCGCACGGTGGACGCGTCCCCGGACGACCCGCAGTACGAGGTGCGCAGCGACAAGTCCGGCCGGACCGCCGTCCACAAGCCCTCCGCACTCAAGAAGAAGAAGTGACCCCGACGCCGGACCCCGCCCCGCTCACCCGGCGGCGGCCGGTCCGGGCACGGGTTCCGGCCGGTCCGGGCCGCCCGGGGTGTCAGGGTGGTCCGGGCCGTCCGGTTCGTCGCCGAGCTGTTCGCGTACGTAGTTCCAGACCACCGCGATCAGCGCGGCGACCGGCACGGCCAGCAGGCTGCCGACGATCCCGGCGAGGCTGCCGCCGAGGGTGACCGCCAGCAGGACCACCGCAGCGTGCAGCCCCAGGCCCCGGCTCTGGATGATCGGCTGGAACACGTTGCCCTCCAACTGCTGGACCAGCACGATGATCGCGAGGGTGATCAGCGCGTCCGTCAGCCCGTTGGACACCAGGGCGATCAGCACCGCGACGAACCCGGCGAACAGGGCGCCCACGATGGGCACGAACGCCGACACGAAGGTGAGCACCGCCAGCGGCAGCACCAGCGGCACCCCGAGGATCCACAGCCCGAGGCCGATGAAGACACCGTCGAGGAGCCCGACCAGCGCCTGGGAGCGGACGAAGGACCCGAGCGTCTCCCAGCTCCGCGCGGCCACCACCGGGACGTCGGTGGCGAGCCGGCCGGGCAACTGGCGGGCGAGCCACGGCAGGAAGCGGGGCCCGTCCTTGAGGAAGAAGAACATCAGGAAGACCGCCAGCACGGCGGTGATCAGCCCGTTGACGACCGTACTGATCCCGGTGGCCACGGTGGTGGTGATGGTGCCGACGCTGTCCTGGACCCGGGCCATCGCCGAGTCGACGGCGTGCGTGATCTGACTGTCGTCGATGTTCAGCGGCGGGCCCGCCGCCCAGTCCCGCAGCTTCTGGATGCCCTCGGTGACCCCGTCGGTCAGCTCGTCGGTCTGGGACGCCATCGGCACCGCGATCAGCGTCACGATGCCGGCTATGACCAGCAGGAACAGCACGGTCACCGCCGACGCCGCGAGCGCCGGGGGCCACTTGTGCCGGCGCAGCACACGGGCCAGGGGCCAGGTCAGCGTGGTCAGCAGCAGGCCGATGATCAGCGGCCACACCACCGACCACATCCGGCCGAGGATCCAGAGGGCGACCGCGAGCGCCGCCAGCACCAGCAGCGACTCGGCGGAGAAACGCGCGGTGGTGCGCAGTGCGGCGCGGGTTCTCGCGGAACTCAACGTGGCAGGCATGGGCCACACCCTAGGGGTACGGCTTCCCGCCCCGTCGCTCAGGAGTGTTCCGGCACCAGGTCCTGGGTGCCGAGGACGCCGAGCAGTTCCAGCCGGGCGCCGGACTCGGTGCCGACGGCGGGGGTGAACCACAGCAGCCGCTGGCGGCCGTCCTCGCTGAACAGGGTGAGGCAGTTGACCTCGATCACCCCGAGCCGGGGATGCACGATCCGCTTGCGCTCGGCACGGCGGACGGCGACGTCGTGCCGGTCCCACAGCTCCGCGAACTCATCGCTGGCCGCGCGCAGTCCGGACACCATCGCGGCGGCCTCCGGGTCCTTCGCGCCGCGCCGGCCGACCGCCGCCCGCAGGTCCGCGACGAGCTGCCGGGACTGGTGGGCGTGGTCCTCGGCCGGGTAGATGTGCCGGGACGCCGGGTCGGTGAACCAGCGCCACGCCAGGCTCGCCCCGGGCGAGTCGGCGGCGGGCGCCGGGCCGAACAGGGCCACGGCGAGGGGGTTCTGCACCAGCGTGACGTGCAGGTCGGTGATGACCTGCGCGGGGGTGCCGGTCAGCCGGTCCAGGAGGTCCAGCATGCCGGGGTGGACATGGGCCGCCGGGCCGCCCGGTGACGGCAGCGGGCGCCCGGCGAGGTGGTACAGGTGGTCGCGTTCGTCCTGGGTCAGCCGCAGCGCGCGGGCCAGCGCCGCGAGCATCTGCTCGGACGGCTGCGCGCCGCCCCGCTCCAGCTCGATGTAGTAGTCGACGGAGGCCCCCGCCAGGTGCGCCACCTCGTCCCGCCGCAGCCCCGGCACCCGCCGCCGGGGCCCGGTGGGCAGACCGACGTCGGCCGGACGGATCCGGTCGCGCCGCGACTTGAGGAAAGCACCGAGTTCAGCGAGGTCCATGCCCCCAGTGTGCGGCCGGCCGCCCGGCCCAGCCAGGGGGTGCCGACCCCTGGGTACGCGGCAACTGGCTCCGCCCGGCCCGGGCGCCCATCGTGGAGACGTCACCACGACACAAGGAGCCACGACATGCCGTTCGCGAACTTCAAGGTGCCCGAGGGCACACTCACCGCGCAGCAGAAGGAACTCATCGTCCACCGCACCACCGACCTGTACGCCGAGATCTACGGCGAGCGGGCCCGCGCGACCACCATGGTGCTCGTCGAGGAGGTTCCCGACGGCGGCTGGGGGATCGGGGACACCGTCCTGACCCGCGCCCTGCTCGAAGGCGACGACACCGGCACCGACCAGGAGACCACCGCGTGAACCTCTCCGGACACACCGTCTTCATCCCCGGTGCCACCAGCGGCATCGGCCTCGCCCTCGCCCTGGAACTGCACGCCCGGGGCAACACCGTCGTCATCGGCGGCCGGCGGACCGGCCTGCTGGCCGAGATCGCCGCCCGGCACCCCGGCATCGACACCGTACGCATCGACACCTCGGACGCCGCGAGCATCACGGCGGCCGCGGCGGAGGTGCTCGCCCGGCACCCGGACCTCGACGTGCTGGTCACCATGGCCGGCGTCATGCGGGTGGAGGACTGGCACGACCCCGCCTCGTTCCTCGCCTCCGCCGAGGAGGTGGTGACCACCAACGTGCTCGGGCCGATCCGGCTCATCGCCGCGTTCATCGAGCACCTGCGGTCCCGGCCGAGGGCCACCGTCCTCACCGTCTCCTCCGGCCTGGCCTTCGTCCCGCTGTCGGCCACGCCCAGCTACAACGCCTCCAAGGCCGCGATCCACATGCTCAGCGAGTCGATCCGGCTGCAGCTCGCCGACACCGGCGTCGAGGTCCTGGAGCTGGTACCGCCGTCCGTGCGCACCGCGCTGCTGCCCGGCCAGGAGGACAACGAGCTGGCGATGCCGCTCGACGAGTTCGTCGCCGAGGTCATGGAGCTGCTGCGGGACCGGCCCGACGCCGGGGAGATCCTGGTCGAGCGGGTGAAGTTCCTGCGCCACGCCGAGGCGCGCGGCGACTACGACAAGGTCGTGCAGACCCTCAACGGCACCGATCCGCACGCGCGGGCCCAGGCCCGCTGAGACCCCCCGGTCGCCGGGCCGGCGTGCGCCGCCGGCCCGGCCCGGTTACGGTTTTTCCTGACCGGCCCGCCGCTCTTGGCGGTGACGGTCAGGCGTTGGTCGTCTAAAGCAAGACGTCCCGCTCCCCGCGGGGAAATGCAGGTGCGAGACCTGCCCGACGCTCTGTTCAGGCCCGCGACCGGGTGCCGTCCAGATAGCGCAGGACGGCGGCCACCCGCCGGTCCACCTGGTCGGCCGGCGACAGGTCGAGCTTGGCGAAGATGGACCGGATGTGCTTGTGCACCGCTCCCTCGGTCACCACCAGGCGCCCGGCGATGGCGGTGTTGCCCAGCCCCTCCGCCATCAGCGCCAGCACGTCCCGCTCGCGCGGGCTGAGCCGCTCCAGTTTGCTGTCCTGCCGCGACCGGGTGAAGAGCTGGGCGACGACCTCCGGGTCGATGGCGGTTCCGCCGGACGCCACCCGGTGCAGCGCGTCGAGGAACTCCTCCACCCGGCCCACCCGTTCCTTCAGCAGATAGCCCAGGCCCGTCACCCCGCCGGTGAGCAGCTCGGTGGCGAAGGCCCGCTCGACGTACGCGGAGAGCACCAGCACCGCGAGGCCGGGCCGCCGCCGCCGGGCCTCCACGGCGACGCGGATGCCCTCGTCGGTGTGGCTGGGCGGCATCCGTACGTCGAGGACGGCGACGTCCGGCTCGTGCTCGTCCAGGGCGGCGAGCACCCCGTCGGGGGTGCCGGCGGTGGCGACCACGTCGAGCTGCTCGGCGCGCAGCAGCAGCGCCAGGCCCTCCCGCAGCAACGGGTCGTCCTCGGCTATCACGATCCGCATGGCAGGTCCACCTCAAGAAGGGTCGGGCCGCCCGGTGGGCTGGCCAGGGTGAGCGTACCGTCATGGGCCGCGACCCGGCGGCGGATGCCGGCCAGGCCGCTGCCGCCGTCCTCGTGGGCGCCGCCCCGTCCGTCGTCCTCGATCCGCAGCCGCAGCCTGCCGCCCCGGGAGCGGGCCGTGACGACGGCCGCCCGGGCGCCGCTGTGCTTGGCGATGTTGGTCAGCGCCTCGGCGACGACGAAGTAGGCGGTGGCCTCGACGGAGGCGGCGCACCGCTCGGGCACGTCGACCTCCGTGCGGCAGGGCACCGGGCAGTCCGCGGCCAGCCCCGACACGGCGCCCGCGAGACCCCGGTCGGAGAGGACCGGCGGCAGGATGCTGCGCGCCACCCCGCGCAGCTCGGCCAGGGCCTGTTCGGCGGCCGACTGGGCCCGCTCCAGGAGTTCGTCGGCGCCGGCCGGGTCGCGGGCCACCATCCGGCGGGCGGCGCCGAGCAGCACGGTGACGGCGACGACCCGGTTCTGCGCGCCGTCGTGCAGGGACCGCTCGATGCGGCGCAGCTCGGTGGCGTGCGCGTCCAGGGCGGCGGCCCGGGTCGCGGTCAGCTCGGCGACCCGCAGCGACAGGTCGGTGCCGGGACCGGCGGACAGCAGCCGCCGCCCGGGGTTCGCCTGGAGCCGCGCCAGGGCCGGGCCGAGACCCAGGATGATGGCGGTCCAGCCGAGGCCGAGCAGCGTCACCGAGGCCGCCTCCGGCCAGGTGCGGGCGGTGCCGAACCCCAGCGAGGTGCTGGTGGCGTCGGCGGGCGCCACCGGCCACAGCAGCGGGAAGAGGGTGTCCCGGACGGCGGCGATCGGCAGGTAGACGCCGAGCAGCCCGAGGACCAGGCCGAGGGTGGCGTGCCGCACCAGCCAGCGCAGTTCCCGCCGGGTGGTCGGGTCGGTGAGCGCCTGCCGCAGCCGGACCGGCGGCGGGTCGGGCGGCACCACCTCGGGTCCGACGCGGGTCAGCCGGGCCCGTTCCCGCCCGGCCAGGGCGTGCAGCGCCCGGGGCAGCACGGCGGCGAGCAGCAGCCCCACGCCCAGCGGCGCGGTCACGGCGGCCAGCACCACCAGCAGCAGGACGGCCAGGGCCGGGACGGCGGTGCCGAGGCCGCGGGCGAGCTGGGCGAGCGCCGCACCGGCGTCCCGCAGGGTCCGCGCCGCGGCCTTCCTGGGGCCGGCGCCCGCGCCGGGTGCCTCGGTCGTGCTCCGGGTCGTCATCAACCCTCCTTCCTCGGCCACCGACCCTAGAGCGCCGGTCCGTCCGCCGACAGGCGGACCCCCGGAAAGTACAGCCTGCTGTACCCCGAACCGGGCGGACAGCGGGATCGGCCGGGCGCACCCCCGGCCCCTAGCGTCGACGGAGACGGAACCGACCGACCCGGACCCAGGAGACAGTTGCCATGCCGGACACCGACCCCTACCGCCTGACCAGTACCCCCGAGGGCGGCACCGCGAGCGGCGCCGGCCGGAAGGACCTCGTCCGCACCCTGCTCTGGGCGGTCGTCGTGCTCAGCGCCGTCGCCAACATGGCGACCTCCTACGGCGACACCTCCGTCTGGCTCAACCTCGCCTGCGGCACGGTCACCCTCCTGGCCGCCGGCACCCTCGTCGTCCGCAACCTGCGCGGGCGCCGATGAGCACCGCCGTCGTCCCCGGCACCGGCCGCAAGGCGCCCGCCATCGCGCTGACGGGCGTCGGCAAGACGTACCCGGGCGGAGTGCGCGCCCTCGACGGCGTGACCCTCACCGTGCGGCACGGCACCTTCCTCGCCGTGATGGGGCCCTCCGGGTCGGGCAAGAGCACGCTGATGCACTGCGCCGCCGGACTGGACGCGCCCACGGAGGGCAGCGTCCGCATCGACGGCCACGAGATCGCCGGGATGGACGAGACCCGCCGCACCGAACTGCGCAGGGAACACGTCGGGTTCGTGTTCCAGGCGTACAACCTGATCCCCTCGCTCAGCCTCCAGGACAACATCACGCTGCCCCTGCGGCTGGCCGGCCGCCGCCCGGACCGGGCCTGGCTGGACACCCTGGTCGAACGCGTCGGCCTGGCCGACCGGCTGCACCACCGCCCGGCCGAACTCTCCGGCGGACAGCAACAGCGCGCCGCCCTGGTACGGGCGCTGGCGGCCCGCCCGGCCGTGGTGTTCGCCGACGAGCCGACCGGGGCGCTGGACCTGCGCGGCGCCCGGCAGGTCCTGGACCTGCTGCGCGGCCTCGTCGACGACCTCGGCCAGACGGTGGTGATGGTCACCCACGACCCGGCCGCCGCCGCCCGCGCGCACCGGGCCCTGGTGATGGCCGACGGCCGGGTCGTGGACTCCCTGCCCGAACCGTCGGCCGCCGAACTCGCCGACCGGCTGGTCGCGCTGGGGGAGGGCTGACCGATGCGGCACCCCGTCCCCCGCCCGACCGCGCACCCGTCCTCGGACCACCTGCCCGAACCGCCGGCCCCCGAACTCACCGACCGGCTCGTCGCGTCGGCGGAGAGGTAGACACCATGCTGCACCTCGCCCTGCGCATGACCGCGCACCGCATCACCGCCCTGCTCGCCGTGGCCTGCGCCGTCCTGGGCGGTGCCGTACTGATCACCGCCACCGGTGTCCTCGCCGAGACCGGCCTGCGCTCCCACCTCCCGCCCGGGCGGCTGGCCGGCGCGGACGTCGTGGTCACCGCCGACCAGCGGTACCGGCCGGACGCGGACCTCCCCGTCGCCCTGCCCGAACGCGCCACCGTCCCCGCCCGCCTGGTGGGAGAGCTGGGCCGACTGCCCGGGGTCACCGCGGCCGTCGGGGACATCGGCTTCCCGGCCGCCCTCCTGCGGTCCGGGCGGACCCTGCCGGCCGGCGAGGACGCCGGTACGGCCGGACACGGCTGGTCCTCCACCCGGCTGCTCGCCGGCCCCCGGATCGAGGGCCGGGCACCGGCGGACCCGCACGAGATCGCCGTACCGGCGGCGGCGGGCCTGGACGTGGGCACGCGCGTGCGGGCCGTCGTCGCCGGCCGCCCCGCCGCGCCCTACCGGGTCACCGCCGTGGTCGACGCGCCGGAAGCGGGCGTCTACTTCGCCGACCGTACGGCCCTGAAGCTGGCCGGACGGGCGGCCAGCGCCCCCGGGCCCCGGGCCGGCACCGTCGACCTGATCGGCCTGCGCGCCGCACCCGGCGCCGGGGAGGACCTCGCGGCGGTGGTCCGCGACCAGGTGGCCGGCACCGGGCTCCAGGTCCGTACCGGCGGCGAGCGCGGCGAGGCCGTGGCGCCGGGCGACGGCGCGGCCCGCTCGCTGCTCGTCCTGCTCGCCGGGTCGCTCGCCGGGATCGTCCTGCTGATCACCGGGTTCGTCACCGCGGGCGCGCTCGGCGTGGCCGTCGCCGGACAGCGCCGGGACCTGGCGCTGATGCGGGCCGTGGGAGCGACACCCCGTCAGATCCGCAAGCTGGCCGCCGCCCAGTCGACGGTCGTCGCCGCCGTCGCCCTGGCCCCGGGCCTGGCGCTCGGCTATCTGCTGGCGGACACCTTCCGCGGGGCACTCGTCGACCGCGGCGTCCTGCCCGCCGGACTGCCCCTGGTCCTCGGCCCCCTCCCGGCCCTGGCGACGGTCCTGCTCACCGCGGCGGCCGTACGGCTCTCCGCCCACTGCGCCGCCTGGCGCACCTCCCGGATGCCGGCCACCGAGGCGGTCGCGGAGTCCCGCAGCGAACCCCGCGCGTCCTCGCCGGGCCGCACCACCGCCGGGGCCCTGCTGATCGTCGCCGCGAGCGGGCTCTCCGCCGTCCCGCTGTTCGCCCGTACCGCCCTCGGCGCCGCCGCCACCTCGCTGGCGGGCATCATCGCCGCGATCGGCCTGGCACTGGCCGGGCCCGCCCTGGTCAGGGCGGCGGGCACGGCGGCCGTACGGCGCCTGCGGCCCGGCGCGCCGGCCCCGACCTGGCTCGCCCTGGCCAACGTACGGGCGTACGCGCAGCGCCTGTCCGGGGTGGTCAGCCCGCTGGCGATGGCGGTCGTGTTCGTGCTGACGTACACCTTCGCGCAGACCACCGTGCTGGCCGCCGCCTCCGGCGACACCCGGGCCGGCACCCTCGCCCAGCACCGGCTGACCGCGCCCGCCCTGGGGGGCCTGCCCGAGGGCACCCGGTCCGCCGTGCTCGGGCTGCCCGGGGTGCGGGCGGCGGAACCGGTGGCCACCACCACGGTGGTGTGGCCGTACCGGCAGTTCGGCGAGACGGAGAGCGAGGCGGCCACCGCTTCGGTGCTCACGCCGGGCGCGGCGGCCGTCCTGGACCTCGGGGTGCGCGAGGGCCGCCTGGACCGGCTCACCGGGAACACCGTCGCCGTCAGCAGCGAGGTCGCCGGGCCGCGCGACGCCGGACCGGGCCGTGAGGTGCGGCTGGTCCTCGGGGACGGCGCGCGGGTCACCGCCCGGGTGGTCGCCGTGTACTCCCGGGGCCTCGGCTTCGGGCCGGTGGTCCTCTCCCGGGACCTGGCCGCCGGGCACACCACGGCCGACCCGGCCGCCCAGTCCCTGCTGGTGCGCACCGACGGTTCGGCCGCCGCCGGACGCGCACTGGCCGGATACACCGCCGCCCACCCGGGGCTCGCCCTGACCGGCACCGGCAGCGGCGCCACGGCCGGGCGGGACACGCCGCCCGAGGTGTGGATCAACCTCGCGCTCGTCGTCGTCCTGATCGGCTACCTGCTGCTCAGCGTCGCCAACCGGATCGTCGCCGCCACCGCCCAGCGCCGCACCGAGATCGCCGCGCTGCGACTGGCTGGCACCACGCCCCGGCAGATCCTGGCGATGACCCGCCGGGAGTCGGCGGTGACCACCGCCGCCGCGCTCGCCGCGGGCCTCGCCCTGTCCGCGCTGCCGCTGGCCTTCCTCGGCCAGGGCTTCCTCGGCCGGCCCTGGCCGGCCGGCCCGGTCTGGCTGCTGCCGCTGACCGCGGTGACGGTGGCGGTCACGTCCTTCCTGACGGTGGAGCTGCCCACCCGGCGGGCGCTCAGGGCCGCCCCGGCGGAGGTGGTCCGGGCGGCGTGAGGCGGCGCGCCGGAGACCCGGAGAAGAACGCCAACTGAACAGCGGGCTGAAGGCCGATCACATCCATGACTGCGCAAACCCTTGCCACTGTCTCGCGGGCCACTCTATCCTCCGGGACGGAAAGCGCTTTCCCGCCCCGCGTTCCGCACGAGCCGCCACCGATCCACCGCGGGGTCTCACCCAGGAAACCGACGCGCCACGGAACCGAGGACGTACCCCGCGACGACGACCCGCCGCGCCGTCCGCCCCGGCCCCGCCGGCGATGTCACCGAGGCAACGGGAGCACGACCGGCACCGCGCCCGGACCAGCTCCGCCGCGGCACCGGCGCCCCGCCCCGCACGCACGCGCGTTCCCGCCGGCCGGCGGGCGGTCCGGCCCGGCGGCGGGCGCGCGGGGCGGCTACGGCACCACACCCGGCATTCCAGGCAAGGAGACGTCAGGATGAGACGACCAGTCGCTCTACGGCTGTCCGCGGCCACGGCCGTGGCGGCCCTCGCGGCCGCGCTCGGGGCGGTCGCGTCGACGCCCGAGGCATCGGCCGCGACCGGCGGCGCCACCGGCTACGCCACCCAGAACGGCGGCACCACCGGCGGCGCGGGCGGCCGGACGGTGCGCGCCACCACCGGCACCGCGATCCACCAGGCCCTGTGCGGCCGGGCCAGCAGCAGCACCCCGATCACCATCGAGGTCGAGGGCACCGTCAACCACGGCAACACCAGCAAGGTCTCCGGCTCCAGTTGCAGCACCGCCGCCGGGGTGATCGAGCTGAAGCAGATCAGCAACGTCACCATCGTCGGCGTGGGCGGCGGCGCGGTCTTCGACCAGGTCGGCATCCACATCCGTGAATCCAGCAACATCATCATCCAGAACGTGACCGTCCGGAACGTCAAGAAGTCCGGCTCGCCCACCTCCAACGGCGGCGACGCCATCGGCATGGAGAGCGACGTCCGCAACGTCTGGGTCGACCACGCCACCCTGGAGGCGTCCGGCGGGGAGTCCGAGGGCTATGACGGACTCTTCGACATGAAGGACAACACCCAGTACGTCACCCTGTCCTACAGCATCCTGCGCAACTCCGGCCGCGGCGGCCTGATCGGCTCCAGCGAGAGCGACCGCTCCAACGGCTACGTCACCTTCCACCACAACCTGTACGAGAACATCGACTCCCGTACGCCCCTGCTGCGCGGCGGCATCGCGCACATCTACAACAACCACTACGCCGGTCTCAACGAGTCCGGCATCAACTCCCGGGCCGGCGCCCGCGCCAAGGTCGACCACAACTACTTCGAGGACTCCAAGGACGTCCTCGGCACCTTCTACACCGACCAGGCCGGCTACTGGCAGGTCAGCGGCAACATCTTCGACAACGTCACCTGGAGCAGCCCCGGCGGCGACACCAACCCGGCCGGACCGGACCCGCAGTCCAACACCACGGTGAGCATCCCCTACGCCTACACTCTCGACCAGGCGTCCTGCGTCCCCGACGTGGTGAGCCGGACGGCGGGCGCCAACAAGGGGCTGCGCGTCTCGGACGGCAACTGCACCCCGCAGTCGCCGAGTCCGACGCCCACCGACCCCGGGACGCCCACGCCCACCGACCCCGGCACCCCCGGTCCGGGCGAGCCCACCGGCACCAACCTCAGCCTCTCCGCCGGTGCCGACGGCTCCAGCAAGGCGAGCGGCACCAGCTACGGCAACGTCCGCGACGGTGACCCGAGCACCTACTGGTCGCCGGCCGGCGCCACCGGCTCGGTCTCGGTCAAGTGGGACTCCGCCACGGCCGTCTCCACGGCCAGGATCCGGGAGACGACGGGCGCCGCGGGCCGCATCGGCACCTGGAAGCTGCTCAACGCCGACACCGGGGCCGTCCTGGCCTCGGGCAGCGGCGCGGGGACCGCCACCTTCCCCAAGACCTCGCTGAAGAAGATCACCTTCGAGATCACCGGCTCGACCGGCACCCCCCAGGTGGCCGAGTTCGAGACCTACGCCGGATAACGGCACCAGCGCACCCGCGCCGGACCGCGGCAGCACCGCCGGGGCCCGCCCGGACCCGCCCCGCCGGGGCCCCGGGCGGGCCCCGGCCGTCTACGCGGCGCCGACGGCGGTCCGCAGTCCGGCCAGGCACTCCCGTACCACCTGCGCCAGCTCCCGGTCCTCGCCCGGTGCGACCCAGCGCTCGAAGCCGATCCTGAAGACGGCCACGCCCGCCTCCGCGGTCAGCCCGGCGGCCGGTTCGGGAACGCCCCGCCGGCGCAGGGTCGCGGCGAGCGCGGACGCCAGCGTGGCGAGTTTGATCAGCTCGCGCTCCCGGAGCTCCGCGGTCGCCGCGATCACGAAGTGCCGGCGGCGGGCGAACTCCGTACGGCCGGCGAAGGAGGCGCACACCGCCTCCAGGCCCGCCGCGACCGCCTCGATCGGCGCCGCCTCCTCCGGTGCCGCGGCCACCGCCGACGTGAACAGCTCCTGCAGGGCGGCGGTCCCGTCGAAGAGCACCTCGCGCTTGTCGGCGTAGTGCCGGAAGAAGGTCCGCTCGGTCAGTCCCGCCCGTCCGGCGATCTCCGCCACGGTGGTCTGTTCGTATCCGCGCTCGCAGTACAGCTCCAGCGCGGCCTTCGCGAGGCGTCCCTTCGCGTCCGGCTGCCATCTGCTCATGGGGGGATCCTAACGCGATGGCAGTCGCTGACATCGCCTGGTACCGTCTATGTCAGCGGCTGACATCGGTTGCTTCCCGTCCGTTTGGAGAACTCCCATGCGCATCTTCGTGACCGGCGCGTCCGGCTGGATCGGCTCCGCCCTCGTCCCCGAACTCCTCGACGCCGGCCACCAGGTCGTCGGGCTCGCCCGCTCCGAGGCGTCCGCCGCCGCCCTCACCGGGGCCGGGGCGGACGTGGTCCGGGGCACCCTCGACGACCTCGACGTGCTCCGGGAGACGGCCGCCGCCTCGGACGGCGTGATCCACCTCGCCTTCAAGCACGACATCGCGTTCACCGGCGACTACCTGGGGGCCGCCGAGGCCGACCGCCGCGCCGTCGACGCCTTCGGCGACGCGCTGGCCGGCTCGGACCGGCCCTTCGTGCTCGCCTCCGGGCTGGCCGGTGTCGCCCCGGGGCGGGTCGCGACCGAGCGGGACACGGCCGGCTTCGGCGGCACGACGCTCTCGGCGCGCGCGGCCACTGCGGACGCGGCGCTCGCCCTCGCGGCCCGCGGGGTGCGTTCCTCGGTGGTGCGGCTCTCCCCGACCTGCCACGGCGAGGGCGACAACGGCTTCCTGGCCGCGCTGGTCGCCACCGCCCGGGACCGGGGCGTCGCCGGGTACGTCGGCGACGGCGCCAACCGCTGGCCGGCCGTGCACCGGCTCGACGCCGCGCGGCTGTTCCGCCTGGCCGTCGAGCGGGCCCCCGCCGGTTCGATGCTGCACGGCGCCGCCGAGGAGGGCGTCGCCCTGCGCGACATCGCCGAGGTGATCGGCCGGCACCTCGGCGTGCCGGTGGCCTCCGTCGCCCCCGAGGAGGCCGCGGCGCACTTCACCATGCTCGGCGGCTTCGTCGGCGAGGACTGCCCGGCGTCCAGCGCCCTCACCCGCGAACTGCTCGACTGGGAGCCGGTCCACCCCGGCCTCCTGGAGGACCTGGACAAGGGGCACTACTTCTCCGTGTCCGCCGCCTGACGACCGTGTCCGCCGCCGCCCGCGCCGCCACCGGCACGGGCGGCGGCGTACGGCGCCGTGCCCCCCTTACGCCGTGCGGACCACGGCGTCGGTACGGGCGGCGATGTCCTCGGCGGTGACCCCCGGGGCGGTCTCCACCAGGGCCAGGCCGTCCTCGGTGACGTCGAGGACGCCGAGGTCGGTGATGATCCGGTGCACGCACCGCTCGCCGGTCAGCGGCAGCGCGCACTCCTGGAGGATCTTGGGGCTGCCGTCCTTGGCGGTGTGCTCCATCAGCACGATCACCCGGCGGGCCCCGTGCACCAGGTCCATGGCGCCGCCCATGCCCTTGACCATCTTGCCGGGGATCATCCAGTTGGCCAGGTCACCGTGCTGGGACACCTGCATGGCGCCCAGCACGGCGGTGTCGATGTGACCGCCCCGGATCATCCCGAAGGACAGCGCCGAGTCGAAGAACGACGCCCCCGGCAGCACGGTGACCGTCTCCTTCCCGGCGTTGATCAGATCCGGGTCGACCTCGTCCTCGGCGGGGTAGGGGCCGGTGCCGAGGATGCCGTTCTCGGAGTGCAGGACCACCCGCACACCGGGCGGGAGGTGGCCGGGGATCAGGGTGGGCAGGCCGATGCCGAGGTTGACGTAGGAGCCGTCGGTGAGTTCGGCGGCGGCGCGGGCGGCCATCTGGTCGCGGGTCCAGGCCATCAGTCGCGTACCGCCCCTCGGGTCGACGACGCGGAGGTCGTCAGGCGTTCGATCCGCTTGTCCGCAGCCTCCTCGGCGCTGAGCGCCACCACCCGCTGGACGTAGACGCCCGGCAGGTGCACCGCGTCGGGGGCCAGCTCGCCCGGCTCGACGAGCTCCTCGACCTCGGCAAGGGTGACCTTGCCCGCCATGGCGGCCGGCGGGTTGAAGTTGGCGGCCGCCTTGCGGAACACCAGGTTGCCGTGCCGGTCGCCGCGCCAGGCCCGTACAAGGGCGAAGTCGGTGGTGATGCCGTGCTCCAGGACGTACGGGCGGCCGGCGAACTCCCGGGTCTCCTTGGCCGGGGAGGCCACCGCGACCGTGCCGTCGGCCGCGTACCGCCAGGGCAGACCGCCCCGGGCGACCTGGGTGCCGACCCCGGCCGGGGTGTAGAACGCGGGGATGCCCGCGCCGCCGGCCCGCAGCCGTTCGGCGAGCGTGCCCTGCGGGGTCAGCTCCACCTCCAGCTCACCGCTGAGGTACTGGCGGGCGAACTCCTTGTTCTCGCCGACGTAGGAGCCGGTGACCCGGGCGATCCGCCCGGCGGCGAGCAGCACACCGAGACCGCGCCCGTCCACCCCGCAGTTGTTGGAGACCACCCGCAGCCCCGTCGAGCCCCGCTCGTACAGCGCGCGGATCAGCACCTCGGGCACCCCGCTGAGGCCGAAGCCGCCGACCGCCAGCGAGGCGCCGTCGGGAATGTCGGCGACCGCCTCGGCGGCACTGTCGCGGACCTTGTTCACGTGCGGGTTTCCTTTCCGGTGGGGTCGGCGCCGGGCAGCACGGCGGACCAGCCGCCGTCCACCACGAGATGGGCGCCGGTGACGTACGCGGCCTCGTCGGAGACCAGGAACACGGCCGCGTTCACGACGTCCTCGGGGACGCCGAGCCGGCCCAGGGGGATGTGCCGGGCGATGGAGCGCATCGGATGGTCTTCGGCGAGCAGATCGCCGCGCGACCCCTCCGTGTCGATCATCCCCGGGCTGACGCAGTTGGCGCGGACGCCGTACGGGGCGCCCTCCGCCGCCAGTTGCCGGGTGAGCGCGATCACCGCGCCCTTGGACGCCGAGTGCGCGGTCCGGCCGTTGGTGAGCGAGCCGGTCAGCCCGGCGGTCGAGCCGACCGTCAGCACGCACCCCCGGCTGCGCAGCAGATGCGGCCAGGCCGCCCGGACGGTCAGCCACACCGAGTCCAGCTCGGCACGCATCGTGAACGCGAAGTCCGCGTACGGCTGTTCGGTGATCGGCCCGAAGCGCACCGCCCCGGCGTTGGCGTACACGATGTCGATGCCGCCGAACGCCTCCGCCGCCTCCGCCACCCACGCGCGCACCGACTCCTCGTCGGTGACGTCCAGCGGACCGGGCGGCGTCAGCGCGGTGCCGCCCTCCCGGGCGATCAGCCGCTGGGTCTCGACGGCCTCCTCGTGGCGCAGGTCGCCGCCGACCACGAGCGCGCCCTCCGCCGCGAACCGCAGGGCCGCCGCCCGGCCCTGGCCCCGCGCGGTCCCGGAGATCAGCGCGACCTTGCCCGCTAGCCGCTTCACGCGCCGCCCCCTTCGCGCAGCGCGTCGGAGACCGACTTGACACCGCCGTGCGCGGTCAGCCCGCCGTCGACGGGGATCTCCGCGCCGGTGATGAACGACGACTCGTCCGACAGCAGGAACACCACCAGCGGCGCCACCTCGTCGGCCGTGCCGGTGCGGCCCAGCGGGGTCTCGCGGACGTTGGCCTCCCGGAACGCCGGGGCGGCGGAGGCGGTCATGTCGGTCTCGATGTAGCCGGGGTGGACCGTGTTCACCCGGATGCCGCGCGGGCCCAGCTCCAGCGCCGCCGCCTTGGACAGGCCGCGCAGCGCCCACTTGCTGGTCGTGTAGGCCACCGGGTAGTGCGCGGTGAGGGCCGCCGAGGAGCCGACGTTGACCACCGAGGCGCCGGCCGGCATCAGCGGCGCCAGGTGCTGGATGCCCAGCAGCGGACCGGTGACGTTGACCGCGTGCACCCGTGCCAGGTCCTCGGGCCGGACCTCGCCGACCCGGGCCCGCCAGGTGATCCCGGCGTTGTTGACCAGGCCGTGCACCTGCCCGTACGTCGCGCGCAGTTCGGCGGCGAGCCGCGCCCACTCCGGCTCGCTGCTGACGTCGAGGCGGCGGCAGTCCCCGTCCGGGTCCACGTCGGTGGCGACGACCCGGGCGCCCTCGCGGGCGAGCGCCGCCGCCTCGGCCGCGCCCTGGCCGCGGGCCGCGCCGGTGACGACGACGACCTTGCCCGCCAGCTTTCCCGGGGGCGTGCTCACGGCCGCTCCCGGCGGTGCCGCCGGCCGGCCGGCAGGGGGACGGGTTCGGCGCCGGGGACGACGGTGTTGGTGAGGGTGCCGAGGCCCTCGACGGTGAGGGTGACCGTGTCACCGGGCTTGAGCGGCGGCGGGCTCTGCTCGCCGCGCCGGCCCCACAGTTCGGCCAGGCAGCCGCCGTTGCCGCAGGTGCCCGAGCCCAGGACGTCGCCCGGGACCACGCGGGTGCCGCGCGAGGCGTAGGCGACCATCTCCTCGAAGGTCCAGCTCATGTGGGACAGCAGGTCCTCGCCGACCTTCTCGCCGTTGACCTCGGCGGTCAGGGCCAGCTTCAGCAGGCCCTCGGCGTCCCGGTGCGGCTCCAGTTCGTCGGCGGTGACCAGGTAGGGGCCGAGGGTGGTGGCGGTGTCCTTGCCCTTGCAGGGGCCGAGGCCGACCTTCATCTCCGCGGACTGCAGGTCCCGGGCGGACCAGTCGTTGAAGACGGTGTAGCCGACGATGTGGTCGCGGGCCAGCTCCGGGGTGAGGTCGCGGCCCTCGCGGCCGATGACCGCGGCCACCTCCAGCTCGAAGTCGAGCGCGGTGCAACCGGGCGGCACCGGGACGGCGTCGCCGGGGCCGTAGATGGCGTGCGGGTTGGTGAAGTAGAAGGTCGGCGCCGCGTACCACTGCTCGGGCACGCCCGCGGCGCCGTCCACGGAACGGCGTATGCCCTCGACGTGCTCCTCGAAGGTGACGAAGTCCCGTACGGAGGTCGGCTGGAGCGGGGGCAGCAGCCGGACCTGGGAGACGTGCGGGCCGGGCGGCACGTCCAGGGCCGCCGCGCCGGCGGCGAGCAGCCCGGGCAGCCCGCCGGTCTCCGTGAGCAGCGCGGTGAGCGAGGTGACCCCGGGCAGCGGGTAGAGGGTGCCGTCCGCTTCCACGACGGCCACCTGGTGGCGTTGCCGGTACTCGTAGGCGGCGAAACGCATGGGACTCCTGAGGCAGAGGTGAGGAGAGGGGGGAGCCGGGGACGCGCGGGTGGCGGGTCCCCGGCCGTCGGCTGCGGTGGCTCAGACCGGCGGGGCGACGAAGACACCGCGGTCGGGGTCGTTGAACGACTCCTTGGCGATCAGCTCGTTCATCGGGTTGGCGGTGCCCCACTGGTCGGTGACCTCGGGCTGGGAGAAGTCGTAGACGTGCGGGTGCCAGGTGTCCTCGTCGAGCAGCTCCAGCTCGGTGGTGTACTCCACGGTGTTGCCCTGCGGGTCGAGGAAGTAGGTGAAGGTGTTGTCCCCGGCCATGTGCCGGCCCGGACCCCAGATCTTCCGGTACCCGGCGCGGATGACCCGGCCGGAGCCGCGCATGTACTCGTCGAGGCCGCGCATCTCGAAGGAGATGTGGTGCAGGGCGGTGTGCGGGCCCCGGGCGATGGCCATCGAGTGGTGCTGGTTGCTGATCCGCATGAAGTGCATGACCTCGCCCATGCGCGGCGAGCTGAGCGTGTCCGACAGCGCGAAGCCGAGGTGCCGCTCGTACCACTCCCGGGTGCGGTTCAGATCGGGGGAGTTGAGGACCACGTGGGAGAGCTTGACCGGGATGGCCTCCTTCTCCTCGATCTTGCGGTGCCGGCGTACCTCGACGTCGGCGGAGACCTCGATGGTGCGGCCGTCCACGTCGAAGAACCGGAAGCCGTAGCCGCCGCCGGGGGTGTCGACCTTCCCCGGCTGGGTGATCAACTGCACGCCGCCCGCGAGCAGTTGCTCGGCGAGCGTGTCGACGTCGGCGGCACTGGCGGCCCCGTAGGAGACCAGGTCCAGACGCTTCTCGTCGGCCTTGCGCAGCCGGACGACGTACTGCTCGGGGGAGCCCTCGGCGGCCAGGAAGGAGATCCCGGAGTCCTCGGCGACCTTGGTCAGGCCCCAGACGCCGGAGTAGAAGTCGAGCTGCTTGTCGTAGTCGGGCACGGCGAGGTCGACGTGCCTCAGATGGGTGAGCAGACGCATGGTGTCAGTCCTTCCTCAGGAGGGCGGCGGCGTTGCCGCCCCGTACGGCGTGGAAGTCGGCTTCGGGCAACCGGGCGGCGCGCAGCGCGGCGACCGGGTCCTCGGTGCCCATGTCGAAGGGGAAGTCGGAGCCGAGCAGCACCCGGTCGGCGCCGGCGGCCCGGACCAGCTCCCGCAGCACGTGCGGATCGTGCACGAGGGAGTCGAAGTACAGGCGCTTGAGATAGCTGCTGGGCAGGTGCGCGCAGCCGGACCCGGCGTCCGGGCGGGCCGACCAGGCGTGGTCGGAACGGCCGATGTGGGTCGGCAGATAGCCGCCGCCGTGCGCCGCGATCAGCTTCAGCCCGGGGTGCCGGTCCAGCACCCCGGAGAAGATCAGGTGGGAGAGGGCGACGGCGTTCTCGGTGGGCTGGCCGACCGTGTTGGACAGGTACCACCGGTCCAGCCGCTCGTCGAGCGTGCACCCGAAGGGGTGCAGGAACAGGATCGCCCCGGTCTCCTCGGCCCGCGCCCAGAACGGCTCGTACGCCGGATCGGACAGCTCCCGGCCGGGGGCGTGGCTGGAGATCTCCACCCCGAGCAGGCCCTGCGCCAGGGCGTGGTCGAGCGCCTCCGGCATCAGCCCGGGGTGCTGGAGCGGCACCAGCCCGAGCCCCCTGAGCCGCTCGGGCGCCCGGGCGCAGTGCGCGGCGGTCGCCTCGTTGGCCAGCCGGCACACCTCGCGGGCCGTGTCCTCGTCCGCCCAGTAGTGGTAGTGCGACGGCGACGGGCTGACCACCTGTACGTCCACGCCCTGCGCGTCCATCGCGGCGAGCCGCACGGTCACGTCCGTCAGGCGGGGGATGCGCTCGCGGACCATCGGGCCGCTGACCGCGAGGGATTCGGGGCCGTTGCGGCGGGCGTCCAGCGCCCGCGCCTCGGCCAGCCCCGGCAGCCCCGCCACCAGCGCCTCCACCTCGGGCAGCAGGACGTGCGCGTGCACGTCCACGGTCGGTGACGTCACGGCAGCTCCCTGAGCAGTGTCATGACGCGGCCCATCAGGCCGGGTACGTCGGCGTCGCGGACCCCGTCGAGCTGCCACCGGCCGAGCTGCACGGACGCCTCGACGACCGGGCGGACCCGGGCGATCCGCCGCTCGTAGTACGCCCGGAACAGCGCGTCGTCCCAGGTCTCGGTGCCGGTCAGCATCTCGGCCAGCACCCAGGCGTCCTCCAGGGACAGCGCGGCGCCCTGGGCCAGGGTGGGCGGGCAGCAGTGCGCGGCGTCACCGGCGAGCACCACGCGCCCGCGGTGCCAGGAGCCCTCCACCAGCAGGCGGTCGAACCAGGTGTAGTTGACCTTCGCCGGATCGGTGATGTGCGCGGTGATCTCCGGCCAGAACCCGCCGTACGCGGAGGCCAGCCGGCGCATCTCCTCGGCGTACGACCGCGGCGGGATGGACGCCCGGTCGCGGTTGGCCTCGACGACGTAGGCGTAGATCGTGCTCTCGCTGGTGGGGCAGTAGCCCGCGATGTAGGCGGGGCCGCCGTAGGCCAGGTCGGTGCGGGTCAGCCCGGCCGGGCGGGGGGCGGCCACGCGCCAGATGGCCATGCCGGTGGGTTCGGGCCGGTCGGTGACGCCGATCGCGGCCCGGGTGGCCGAGCCGAGCCCGTCGGCGGCGACCACCAGGTCGTAGCGGCCCTCGGTGCCGTCGGTGAAGCGTACGTCGACGCCGTCGCCGTCCTGCTCGAAGGAGTCGGCGCGGGTGCCCAGCCGGACGCTCGCCCCGCTGGCCCGGACCGCGTCGATCAGGATCTGCTGGAGCCGCGGGCGCTGCATGCCGACGGTGGCGGGCAGGTCGTCCCCGCCGGTGCGCGCACCGGCCTCGACGTGCAGGACGGTGCCGTCGGGGGCGGTGAGGCCGACGGCGTCGAAGCCGAAGCCGGACGCCGCCACCTGGTCCCACACGCCCAGTTCGCGCAGCACGCGCAGGGCGTTGCCCTGGAGGGTGATGCCGGAGCCGGCGGTGGCGTTCCAGTCGTCCTTGGCCTCGATCAGGTCCACGGCGAGGCCGGCCCGGCGCAGCAGGATCGCGGTCGCGTTGCCGGCGGCGCCGCCGCCGACGACGAGGACCCTACGGGGTGCGGTCATGGGAACTCCTTCGTTCCTCGGGTGTCACTTGACGGCGACGGGGCTGACGGGCGAGCCGACCGCGCCGGTGATGGGCAGGGGCGCGGCGGTCAGCCAGAACTCGTACACACCGTCCTCGGCGCAGTCCGCGGCGAGCGCGTCCAGGTCCCACATCTCGCCGATCAGCAGGCCGATGTTGGGGATGGCGACCTGGTGCAGCGGCTGGAAGGCGTGCTCGAACTCGTTGGGTCGGACCTCGAACCCCCAGGTGTCGGTGGCGATCGCGGCGATCTCGGTGCCGTGCAGCCATCCGGCCGTGGTGAACGACAGTCCGGGCGCGGGCCCGCCCGCGTAGTCGCCCCAGCCCTCGCGGCGGGCCCGGGTGAGCTGCCCGGTGCGCACCAGCACCAGATCACCGCGGCCCACGGTCACCCCGTGCGCCTCGGCGGTCGCCGTCAGGTGCTCCTCGGTGACGGCGAACCCGTCCGGCAGCTCGCCGTCCGTGCCGATCACCCGGCCCACGTCCAGCAGCACACCGCGGCCCGCGACGTGCGGGGCCATGTGCTCGATGCCGGTGACCAGGTCGCCCTCGGAGGTGACGACCCGCTCGGCCGGGCGGCCGTTCCACGCCTTGCCGTGGTCGAAGATGTGCCCGAGCCCGTCCCACTGGGTGGAGCACTGCAACGGCATCGCGATCACGTCGTCGGCGCCGCCGATGCCGTGCGGGAAGCCCTGGTTGCCGAGCGCGGCGTCCACGCCGGTGTCCAGCATGGTGTGCACCGGGTTGGTCCGCCGCCGCCAGCCCTTCTGCGGGCCGTCCATGTCGAACCGCTGGGCCAGGCTGAAGCTGACGCCCCGGCGCACCAGGGCGGCGCCCTCGCGGCGCTTGGCCTCGTCGAGGAAGTTCAGCGTGCCCAGCACGTCGTCCTCGCCCCAGCGGCCCCAGTTGGAGTACGCCTCGGCGGCGCGGGCGATCGACCCCTCCGGGTCGGTGCGGTCCAGGGTCATGACGCGTCCTCCGCCACACAGCGGGTGCGCTGGGTGCCGAGCCCGGTGACCGACCCCTCCATCACATCGCCGTCGCGCAGCAGCCGGCCCCAGTGCATGCCGTTGCCGGCCGGGGAGCCGGTGAGCACCAGGTCGCCGGGGAGCAGCCGGGCGGTCCGCGAGGCGTAGGAGACCATCCGGGCCACGTTGAAGATCATGTCCTTGGTGGACTCGTCCTGCATGGTCTCGCCGTTCAGCTTCAGCGTGACCCGCAGGTCACCGGGGTCGGCGATCGACTCGGCGGGCACGATCCACGGGCCGAGCGGGGTGAAGCCCGGCGCGTTCTTGCTGCGCAGCCAGTCGGTGCCGATCTGCGGCATGTCCCGCCGGAAGACCGTCGCCCGGTCGGTGAGGTCGTTGGCGATCGTGTACCCGGCGACGTACTCCAGCGCCTCCTCCACCGAGACCCGGTAGGCGGGCCGGCCGACGACGGCCGCCAGCTCCAGCTCCCAGTCCGGCTTCTCGGCCCAGGCGGGCAGCACCACGTCGTCGTACGGGCCGGTGATCGCGCTGGGCAGGCCGATGAACACGTACGGCAGGTCCTCGGCGGCCCGCCGGTCCATGATCTCCGCGGCCTCCGCGCGCCGCTCCTCCTCGGGACGGTCGTCGTCCGGGGCGCGGTGGGCGACATGCAGGTCGATGACGTGCTGCCGGTAGTTCGCCCCCGACTGGAACACCTGCCGGGGCTCGACCGGGGCGTGCACCCGGAACTCCGCCAGCGGCCGGCGCGGCCCGTCCTCGGCGGCCAGCGCCCGCAGCCTCGGCAGGGTGGCCGCCCAGTCCTCCAGCAGACCGCGCACGGTCAGCGCCTCGTCGGCGAGGGCGACCCGGAGGTCGGTCACCCGCGCGTCGGGGGTGACCAGGGCGGGGAACTGCGGCCCGTCCGGGGCCGAGAGAGTCGCGAGGGCGAACGATCCGGCGAACAGCGCGGATACGGGTTCAGGTTTCACGGACATGTCCTCCTGATTGCGGTGTGACTAATCTGGACCCGCCACCCGTGATCACGGAAATAGATTGTGTGGATCGCAGCCATCCACCTGACGGATACCTCCTGGTCGGAGAGTTACAGCAAGGGGAAGCCCGGTGAACCTGGCCCGCCTGGACCTCAACCTCGTCGTCGCGCTCCGCGCCCTGCTGGAGGAACGCAACGTCACCCGCGCCGGGCAGCGCGTCGGGCTCAGCCAGCCCGCGATGAGCGCGGCGCTCGCCCGGCTGCGCCGCCACTTCGACGACGACCTGCTGGCCCGGGTCGGCGGCCACTACGAACTCACCGCCCTCGGCCAGGTCCTCCTGGACCGCACCTCCACCGCCTACGACCTGCTGGAACGCCTCTTCGCCAGCCAGGCCGACTTCGACCCGGCGCGGGAGAGCCGCGAGTTCAAGCTGCTCGCCTCCGATTACGCCGTGGCCGTCTTCGGCGCCGAACTCGCCCGGGTCGTGCACGCGGAGGCCCCCGGCATCCGGCTGCGCTTCACCCAGAGCCCGCCCACCGTCGTCGACGACACCTCGGCGCTGCTCAGCGCCACCGACGGCCTGTTCATGCCGCACGGGGTGATCAGCGGCTTCCCCGCCACCGACCTGTACCGCGACCGCTGGGTCTTCCTCGTCGCCGACGACCACCCCGACGTCGGCGACCGGCTCACCCGGCGGAACCTGGCCGAGCTGCCCTGGGTCACCTACCAGCGCACCTACGACGCGCCGGCCGTACGCCAGCTCGGGATGCTGGGCGTCGAACCGCGGGTGGAAGTCTCCGTGGACAGCTTCCAGTTGCTGCCGCTGCTGGTGGCCGGCACCCGGCGGATCGCCCTGATCCAGTCCCGGCTCGCCCACCTGATGACACCGCTGGCCGCCGTGCGCGTACTGGAGCCGCCGTACGAGGCCGTGCCGTTGCGGGAGGCCATGTGGTGGCACCCGGTGCACACCCACGACGCGGCGCACATCTGGCTCCGGGAGACGGCGGCCCGGGTCGGCCGGCGCCTGGCGGGGGAGCGGGGGGACGACGCCGGGAGGTGAGGCTGCCCGGTGGCTTCGGCGTCGGGTACGGCGGCCCGGCTACGAGATGGCGCGGAGCGGGGCGTGCCGCGGGCGCAGCAGCGCGTCGACGGCCTGTGCCGTGCTGTCGTCCGCCGGGAGGTAGACGACCAACTGCTGGCCGTCGGCGGCGAGTTCGAGGATCTCGCGGTGCAGCCGCAGGCCCGTCCCGGACGGGTGGTTCAGGCGCAGGACACCACGGCGGGGCAGCACGTGCCGGTGCAGCCGCCGGGTGAAGTCGGGCCCGGCGTGGGTGGCGAGGTCGGCGGTGAGCCACTCGGCGTGCTCGACGGAGGGGCCCCGCCACAGGTCGAAGGCCACCTCGTCGGCCACGTCCGCCCAGTCGGTGAAGAACGTCCGGGCGCGGGCGTCCGTGAACACGTACCGGGTGAGGTTCGGGGCGTCCGCGTCGAGCAGCCCGGTCCCGTCCACCAGCGCGGCGAACGTGCTGGTGTGGGCGAGCAGGTCGCCGAGCCGGTTGGTCAGCACGGCGATGCCGGGTTCCAGCAGCCGCAGGGTCCGCCGGACATCGGGGCGGACGTCGCGGGGCGCGGGCACGGGCCGGGTGTGGGACGGGCAGGCACCGCCAGTGATCTTCGCGAGGTAGCGCAGGTGGTCGCGTTCCGCTGCGTCCAGGCCGAGGGCGTCGGCCAGCGCGTTCACCACCGCTGCCGAGGGGTTGCGGTCCCGGCCCTGCTCGATCCGCGTCAGATACTCCACGCTGATCCCGGCCCGCGCCGCGAGATCCGACCGCCGCAGCCCCGGTGCCCTGCGGCGGCTGTACTCCGGCAGCCCCAGCACCTCCGGCCGGGTGCTGTCACGTCTGGCTCGGACGAAGTCCCCCAACGGCGTCCCCATACCGGCATTCTACGCCGCCCGATCACCGTCCGCCGGGCCCAGCCTGGCCCTGCGGGGGCCAGCCTGACGCCGGTCTGGTTGCCGCCGGGACGGAAGCGCAGGGTGGGGGCATGAACAAGAACACGCACAAGCTGGTGATCCTGGTGGGGAGCGTCCGGGAGGGACGGTTCGGCCCGGTGGTGGCCTCCTGGGTCGCCGAACAGGCCCGTCTGCACGGCGGCTTCGACGTCGAGGTCGTCGACCTGGCCGACATCGACATTCCGCTGACCCTGCCCGCCCTGTCGCCCAAGGCGGCCGGCGACGACTACCCGCGCCCCGCCGGGATGGCGGCACTGACCTCGGCGCTCGACGGCGCCGACGCGTTCGTGGTCGTCACCCCGGAGTACAACCACAGTTACCCCGCCTCGCTGAAGGCCGCCATCGACTGGCACTTCACCCAGTGGACGGCCAAGCCCGTCGCCTTCGTCAGCTACGGCGGCGCGGCCGGCGGCCGGCACGCGGTGCTGCACCTGGAGAATGTGCTCACCGAACTGCACGCGGTGACCGTCCGCGACGGACTGGCCTTCCCCAACTACTTCACCGCCTGGCAGGACGGCCGGCCCCTCGACCCCGAGGCCCCGGCCCGCGCCAAGACCCTGCTGGAGCAACTCGCCTGGTGGGCACGGGCACTTCGCACGGCGCGCGAGACCGAACCCTATCCGGCGTGAGGCGGTTGCCCGACGGGGCACCGGGGTGAGGCGGGTGCCCGCGGGCCGACTGACCCCGATCGACCCCGATCGACCCCGGCCGATTCCGGTCGGTTCACTTGAGTCACACGGCCCGGTCCACCGCTGGTTCGGGGGCCTGGCCGGTCACGGTGGTGTCGGTGTCGGTGTCGGACGGGCGGCCCAGGATCCAGGTGAGCAGCGGGCCCGCCATCGCGGTCGTCACCACCGCCATGACGACCATGAGCGAATACAACTCCTCGCCCAGGATGTGCAGTTGGAGTCCGACGTTCAGTACGACGAGTTCGGTCAGGCCGCGGGTGTTCATCAAGGTGGCGAGCGCGGCGGCCTGCCGGCCGGGCATCCGGTGCAGCCGGGCGGCGGCGAACGCGCCGGCGAACTTGCCGCCGACCGCCACCAACAGGATCAGCGCGAGATCGCCGAGTCCGGCCGCACCGAGCCCGGAGAGGTCCACCTGGAGGCCGGTGACCAGGAAGAACACCGGCAGGAGCAGGGTGGCGCTCATCTGCCCGAGGCGGTTGTGCACCTCGCCCCGGAGCGGCTCGGTGCCGCCGCGCGGCAGGACGACGCCGAAGAGGAAGGCACCGAAGATGTAGTGCAGGCCGACCCACTCGGTGGCGGCGGCCGAGAGCAGCAGCCCCGCCAGCACACAGGCGAACACGGTCGGTGTCAGCCGCAGTCCGGCCCGGCGCGCGACGAACCGCCGCAGCAGGGGACGCAGGACGAACAGCATCCCCAGCAGATAAGGGAGGGCGAGCAGGATGCGCCACTGCTCGGGACCGGCCGCGCCGCTGATGGCGACCACGGCGGCCAGCAGCGACCAGGCGAGCACGTCGTCGATGGAGGCACAGGCCAGCGCGACCACGCCGAGCGGCGTCCGGGCCATGCCCCGGTCGGTGAGGATCCGAGCCAGCACCGGGAAGGCCGTGATCGACATGGCGATCCCCATGAACAGCATGAACGCCAGTTGATCGTCCGCCTCGTGACGCTCCATCAGATAGAGCGCCAGGGTCGCGCCGAGCCCGAAGGGCAGCAGCACCGAGCTGAGCGAGACGGTCGCGGCCAGGTTCCCGCTGCCCCTCACCAGAGTGGCGTCCCACTCCAGGCCCACGATGAACATGAACACCGCGACCCCGACCGCGGCCAGCGCGCTGAGCAGCGGGCGCACGGTGTCCGGAAAGAGCGTCTCGGAGACCACGCCGTCGAACAGGGTGGGGCCCAGCGCGACCCCGGCGAGCACTTCGCCTATCACCGCGGGCTGGCCCAGTCTCCGGGCCAGCGCGCCGAGCGATCGGGCCAGCAGCACGATGACGGCGAGGCCGACGAGGAGCGACGCGGTCTGGTGAGCGGTCATGGGTCCGTCTCCGTCCTTCACGGCGCGGTCGCGGCGGCACCGCGGGTCACGCCTGCGGCCTGAGACGAGCCTTGCCACTCCGTCCGGAGAGTGAACCCGGGGGAGCCGGGCCCGGGAAGCAACCGGGGCTCACGGGGGCGCATGAACCCGGCGGCACGCTCCGGCCCGACGCGGGGAAGCGCGACGGGTCGCGCGTATCACCGCGTCGGGCGGTCGTGGGCGGTCGCGGGCGGTCGCGGGCGGTCGCGGGCGGTCGCGGGCGTCGCGGGCGGTCGTGGGCGTCGCGGGCGGTCGTGGGCGTCGCGAGCGTCGTGGGTGTCGCGGGCCGTCCCGTGTGGCGCGTCGTGTTCCGCCTACCGCCGTCCCGCGCTCGTCATGCCGTCGCCATATTCGGAGGTTTCACACCGTCAGATCGGCTACTCGTCCCGTAGGGCGGGACGACTACGTACGGCATGCCGGAGGCCCAGACCTCGCCACGGCACCCGCCCGCCCAGGCCGGCCGGAGCCCGTGTCACGCGAACGATCCACCGGCCCCGGCCTCGTCCTCGCGGCGGCGCTGGAGACGGGGGCGCGGTCCCGCGCGCTCCACGCGCCGCGAGGACGGTCCAGCGCGAGGCACCACGGACAGGGGAGCTCCGCGGGTCTCGCGCCGACGGCCGCCGTCCGACGCCGACCCAGGGACGGCGGCCGTCGCCGGTCCGGGACCGGCCCGCCGCGCCGACCGGGTCTCCGTAGGGGAGAACCCGGACAACTCCCGTGGCTCACCCGGATGTCGCGTGGGAGCCGCCCAGGGTCCGGCTCCTCCCCGCCGACGATCCCCCGGGCCGGGAGGCCCACCGAGGATGATCACACCACCCGTCGCGCCACACCCTGGAGCAACAGATGCGCGCCCGTACCCCTGTCCTCGCCGCCTCCCTCGTCCTGGCCCTCGCCGCCGGCCCCCTGGCCGCCCCGGCACTCGCCGCACCGTCCGCCGCGGCCGTCTCCGCCGCCCCGGACCGCGCGGCCCGGCCCGACCCGGTCGCGCTGGGTGCCGCCCTCGCCGGGCTGCCGAACGCCGATGCCACCGCCGCCCTGGTCCGGGTCGGCGGCACCGACGGCACCTGGCGCGGCAGCGCGGGGGTGCGCGATCTGCGCGACGGCAGGGCGGCGGACCCGAACGCCCGCTTCCGGGCCGGCTCCACCACGAAGGTCGTCACGGCCGCCACCGTGCTGCGGCTGGCCGCCCAGGGCCGCGTCGACCTGGACGCGCCGATCCAGGGCTACCTCCCCGACCTGTTCACCCCCGCCTGGAACAAGCCGATCACCGTACGGCAGTTGCTCGACCACACCAGCGGCATCAAGCCCGGCGACGGGCTCGGCACCACCTTCGAGGAGGTGTACGCCCACCGCTTCGACACCCTCTCCCCGCGCCAGGTGGTGGCCTCGGCGCTCGCGAAGACCCCCGAGTTCGGCCCGGGGGAGGACCAGCACTACCTGAACATCAACTACACGATCCTCGGCCTGCTGATCGAGAAGGTGACCGGCCGCTCGTACGCCGCCACCGCCACCCGCCTCGTGCTGCGCCCGGCCGGCATGGACCACACGTACTTCCCGGGCACCGACCCCCGGATCCACGGCCCGCACAACCGGGGCTACCAGGCGGTGCAACGGCCCGACGGCTCCACCGAGCTGGTCGACGTCACCGAGTGGAACCAGGCGGACCGCTGGGCGGCCGGCGACATGATCTCCACCACCGCCGACTTGGAGCGGCTGATCACCGCCCTGTTCCGGGGACGGATCGTGCCCGGACCGCAGTTGGAGGAGATGTTCACCACCCCGCCGGGCCTCGACGGCGCCACCTACAGCGCCGGCCTCCAGCGCCTCGAGACCGGCGGGAAGGTGTTCTGGGGCAAGTCGGGTGCCCGCTACGGCTACAGCACCCTCGTCGCCGCGACCCGCGACCTCAGCCGCACGCTGGTGTACTCGGTCAACACGACCGACGCCAAGGGCACCGGGTCCAACCCGGTCACCGACCGGATCATCGGCGCCGCCCTGAAGTAGAGGTGCCGCGGCGGCGGATCGGGCATGATCGGACGGCGGCCCCGCCGCGCCGGCGCGGCGGGCGACTTGTCGGACCCGGGCTGCGGAGGCGGGATGGAAGACCAGGAACTGCGACGGGAACTGGACGCGGTGCGCAGGCGCATCGGCGAGCTGCGGATACGGGAAGCCTGGTCGCTGCTGGCCATGGGCCGGTTCGCCGCCGCCGTGGCGGCCGCCGAGGCCGCGAGGCTGGAGGCGGCCGGCCGGACCGTCCCGCTCGGCGCGCTCCGCGGCATCCTGCGCGAGGCCACGCTGGTGACCTGTGCCGCCCGTATCGCCCGGCGGGAGTGGGTGGCGGCGGACACGGCGGCCGACCGCTGCATCGACCTGCTCGGCCGGGACCCGGAGACCGTACGGCTGCGGGAGCTGGCCCGCTGGGGGCGCGGCACCCTCGGACCGGTGATGGTCTGGCAGGAGGTGACGGACCCGGAGAAGGAACTCGCCGCGTTCGACCCGGTCGCCTACGGCCGGGAGAACCTGGCCCGGCTCGGGTCCGGCCCGCAGGCACCGGCCGGCCCCCAGCCCGCCGAGGAGCCGGTCGAACCCTTCTACGCGCGGGGACGCGGCCGGCTGCCGGTCGACGAGGACGCGCTGCGCGCGGAGCTGGCGGCCGTCACCGACCGGACCGGTGAGCGGGCCTGGGCACCGCACGTCCACCGCGCCTGGCTGCTGATCGCGCTCCGCCGGTACGAGGAGGCGTTGGAGGAGGTGGAGGCCGCCCGCCGCGCGTTCTACGGCTTCCGGGGCCTGCCCGCCGACCGGCACTTCGCCGAGGCCCTCTTCGAGGACGGCTGCGAGGCCGAACTGGTCGCCCACATCGCGCTGGAGCGCTGGGACGACGCCGCCGACGCCGGGACGCGCGGCCTCGCCGACCACGGCGGCGAACAGCGCAACCTGCCGCTGGTCCGCATCGTCGCCGCCGCCCGCGGCACCGTCGGCCCCGACTGGGACACCTGGCGCCGCCAGCTCACCGCCTTCGATCCCACCCAGTACGCCCTGCACCGCCTGCGCCGGAAGTGACCTGGCGTCACCCGCGCCACACCCCGAGGTGGTCGACGCGGTGACAGCGCGTCGGTGACGTCATCGGGGCGGAACGGACCACGCGGCGCCGGAACGACGGGTCCTCACACGTCGGCGCAGGTCTCGCGCACATGGCCGGGGCGTCTGGCGGGCAGGACGTCCAAATCGCGGCGGACGACGCTGATGTCGTCGCCCCAGCCCTCGCACGCCCGCTCCAGGCCCCGCCGGTCGTACTCGATCACCAGGACGTGGTCGCCGAACGCGTCGGTGTAGTCGCCGCACTCCCGGTACCGGCCGCACTCCTCCACCACGGCGAAGTCGAGGCCGACCTCCTCGCGGTCCGGGGCGAGCTCCGCGGTGTTCTTCTGGCCGATGGCGAGGCCCCTGGCGTGCGCGTGCGCCGCGAGCAGCGTGAGGAACGCCTCGGCGTCGTCCGCGCTCAGCAGCCCCTCGGGGGCGCGGGTGAAGCTGTCGTAGTTGTCGGGCTCGACGGCGTCGAAGCCCTTGGCGGCGCAGTCGTCGATCCAGCCGTTCACCCTGGCCGCGATCCGCTTCCGCTTCTCGGCGGTGCCGATGTCCAGCAGCGCCTCGCCCCAGTCCTCGTCCATGACGACCTCGCCGCCGCCTTCACCACTGCCGTCGCCGTCGCCGTCGCCGTCGCCGTCGCCGTCGCGGAGCAGCAGGTCGGTGTCCCACTCCCGCTCCGCGTCCGGCTGGGCCTGGAAGGCGTTGACGTAGCAGATGTTGTAGAGCCCCCGGGCGGGGGACGCGGTGTGGTCGCGGACGACGACCTCCACCCCGGCGGGCGGGGCGTAGGGCCCGCCGAGCTGGTAGTCGAACCCGGCGCCCACCGGCGGCGGCGTCACCGCGCGGGTGTCCCGGGAGTCGTCCGGGGCGGTCCCCGAACAGGCTGTCAGCAGCAGGGCGGTGACGCCGAGCAGGGCGGAGAACGGACCGTGAAGGGCACGATGGCGACGCATGACGTACGGGCTCCCGTTAAGGACATGTCCCCGCCTCGGACGCGGCAGCGGTCCTGGCGACTCGGTCCGGGCTTGCGGCGCGGGGCGCCGGCCTACCGGCTGGGCATGTCTCCGGGCCGGCACCTGCTCCCGGCCACGGAAGAACCTAGTCGACCCGAAAATCGCACGTCAATCCGGGTGGGTCAGGGCCGTGCCCCGTCGCCCGCCGCCGTGCCCGCCGGTTCCAGCCGGACCACCAGCCCCTTCGACGTCGGCTGGTTGCTTATGTCGGCCACGCTGTCCAGCGGCACCAGCACGTTCGTCTCCGGGTAGTAGGCCGCCGCGCAGCCGCGCGCACTGGGGTACGGCACCACCTCGAAGCCCGGCGCGCGGCGCTCCGTGCCGTCCGACCACACGCTCACCAGGTCCACCCGCTGCCGCTCGGCCAGTCCGAGGTCCGTGATGTCGTCCGGGTTGACCAGGACCACCCGGCGGCTTCCGTGGATGCCCCGGTAGCGGTCGTTCGTGGTGTACGGCACGGTGTTCCACTGGTCGTGCGAGCGCAGCGTCTGGAGCAGCAGGTGCCCCTCGGGCGCCCGCGGCGCCTGCCAGTCGTTCCGGGTGAACAGGGCCTTGCCCGCGGCCGTGTGGAAGGCGCCCTCGTTGACCGGGTTCGGCAGCCGGATGCCGCCGGGACGGACCACCCGCCGGTTGAAGTCGTGCAGTCCCACCACGATCCGGGAGATCCGGTCCCGGATCGCCCCGTAGTCGGCCTCGAACTGGTCCCAGGGGATCGCGGGCCGCCCCTGCAGGGTGCGGTCGGCCAGCCTGCACAGGATGGCCACCTCGCTGAGCAGCAGCCGGGAGGCGGGCTTCAGTCGGCCGCGCGAGAGGTGCACCTCGCTCATCGAGTCCTCCACGGTGACGAACTGCTCACCGGTGGCCTGGATGTCCACCTCGGTCCGGCCCAGCGTCGGCAGGATCAGGGCCGTCTCCCCGCAGACGGTGTGCGACCTGTTGAGCTTGGTGGAGATGTGCGCGGTGAGCCGGCAGCGCCGCATGGCCTCCTCGGTGACGTCGCTGTCGGGGGCGGCCCGCACGAAGTTGCCCGCGACACCGAGGAAGACCTTGATCCGGCCCTCGCGCATGGCGCGGATCGAGTTCACCGAGTCCAGCCCGTGCGCGCGGGGCGGGTCGAAGCCGAACTCCTCCTTCAGCGCGTCCAGGAAGGTGTCGGGCATCTGCTCCCAGATGCCCATGGTGCGGTCGCCCTGCACATTGCTGTGCCCGCGCACCGGGCAGGCGCCGGTGCCGGCCCGGCCGACGTTGCCGCGCAGCAGCAGGAAGTTGACGATCTCCCTGACGGTGGGCACGCCGTGCTTGTGCTGGGTCACGCCCATGGCCCAGCAGACGATCACCCGGTCGCTGCGCAGCACCTCGTCCCGGATCGACTCGATCTTCTCGCGGGTCAGTCCGGTGGCGCTGACGATGTCCTCCCACGCGACCGACCGCGCGTACTGGGCGAACTCCTCGAAACCGGCGGTGCTGGACCGGATGAAGTCCTGGTCGAGGACGGTGCCCGGACGGGCGTCCTCCGCTTCCAGCAGCAGCCGGTTCAGCCCCTGGAACAGGGCCAGGTCACCGCCGATCTTGATGTGCAGGAACCGGTCGGCGATCTGTACGCCGCGTCCGATCACCCCCCGCGGCTTCTGCGGGTTCTTGAACCGCAGCAGCCCCGCCTCGGGCAGCGGGTTGACCGCGATGATCCGGGCGCCGTTGCGCTTGGCCTGCTCCAGCGCGGAGAGCTGGCGCGGGTGGTTCGACCCCGGGTTCTGCCCCACCACGAAGATCAGGTCGGCGTGGTGCAGGTCCTCCAGGCTCACCGTGCCCTTGCCGGTGCCGAGGGTCTCGTGCAGGGCGAAGCCGCTGGACTCGTGGCACAGGTTGCTGCAGTCGGGCAGGTTGTTGGTGCCGAACGCCCGCGCGAACAACTGGAGGATGAACGCGGCCTCGTTGCTGACCCGGCCCGAGGTGTAGAAGACCGCCTCGTCGGGCGAGTCCAGTCCGCGCAGCTCCGTGGCGAACAGTCCGAGGGCGTCGTGCCAGGAGATCGGCTCGTAGTGGTCCGAGCCGGGCCGCTTGACCATGGGCTCGGTCAGCCGGCCCTGCTGGTTCAGCCACTGGTCGGACCGCTGCGCGAGGTCCGTCACGGAGTGGGTGCGGAAGAAGTCGGCGGTGATACGACGGGTGGTCGCCTCGTCGTTGATGTGCTTGGCGCCGTTCTCGCAGTACTCGTTGCGGTGCCGGTGGCCGGGGGCGGGGTCGGCCCAGGCGCAGCCGGGGCAGTCGATGCCGTCGACCTGGTTCATGGTCAGCAGCGTCACCCCGGCGCGCTGCGGCGAGGTCTCCTCCAGCGAGTACTCCAGCGCGTGCGCGACCGCGGGCACGCCCGTCGCCCACTTCTTGGGCGGGGTCACGGTGAGCTGGTCCGGGGCCTCTTCGCTCGGTGGCTTCTGCATCAGACGGGTCTCTCTCGCTCTCCGGGAGGTGGATCAGCCGGGGTCGCGCAGCCCCTGAGCCGGTCAGGGGGTCGGGTGCGTGGCCCGGCGGGTCAGCCGACGGGCCAGTGCGGAACCCGGCGCTTGGGCGGGTGCGGGTGCGGCGGCTGGACATGACCGCCCCGGATCCTGCCCCGCCAGGCCCCGCTCTCTTCCCCCTGGCCCTCGATGTACTCCTTGAAGTGCGCGAGCTCGGACCGCACGAGGCGCCCGGGGAGCCCCGTCGCGCCGACGAGCAGGTTCACGGGCCCGGGCCGCTCCGTCCGTATCCGCACGGTCACCGAGGTCCGCTCCGGTGCCGTGGCGTGGAACGTCACCTCGCCCCGGTGCCGCCCGTCCAGGCTCCGCCAGGCCACGTACGCGTCCGGCCGCTGCTCCACGATCTCCGTCCGGAACTCGTGGCGCAGCGGACCGGCCCCGACGACCCAGTGCGTCACGGCGGGTCTGACCTGCTCGACGCTGCGCACCGCGGACATGAACCGCGGGAAGACCTCGAACTGCGTCCACTGGTTGTAGGCGGTGCGCACCGGCACCGCGATCTCGGTCGTCTCTTCGATGGTGCTCATGACCCGCCCGTCTGCAAGCTCGTCCCCTCAGTGTCCCGGCCGCCCCGCCGGGCTGCCACCTGTCGTGGTCCCGCCGCGGGGCCGACCGCACGGGTACCGCCGCGCCGCCGGAGTAGTCCTGCCCCGGGCGGACCCGGCGGGGTCCGGTTCCGGGCGGGGTGGCGGTCCGGCCGGCAGCGGACCGCCCAGGGGTCAGCTCCCGGCCGGGGTCAGAAGGACGAAGTCGGCGCCCGCCGGGTCGAGGCAGACGGCGAGGCGGCCGACGCCCTCCGCGTCCTCCGGACCCATCTGCACACGGCCGCCATGCTCGGTGACCTGGGCGAGGGCGGCGTCGCAGTCGGGCACGGCGAAGACCGGATGCCAGTACGGACGGCCGCCGGCCAGGTCGAGGCCCTCCTTCGGGACCTCCATGACGCCCCCGTGCATCCGCTCCTCGGCCAGTCCGGCGGGCGTGATCAGGGAGTATGTGCCCCCGCCGCCGGGCAGCTCCGTGTTGGAGAACCGCCAGCCGAGCACCCCGCCGTAGAACTCCTTCGCGGCCGCCGCGTCGCTGGTGTACAGCTCGGTCCAGCTCAGCGAGCCGGGCGCGTCGACCAGCTCCACGCCCCGGCTGGCCTCCGGCTGCCACACGGCGAACTGACCGCCCAGCGGATCGCTGAACTGTGCCATCCGGCCCCATCCGTCCAGATCCGTCGGCGCGACCCGGACCGTGCCGCCCGCCTGCTCCACGGCCCGGGTGGTGGCGTCGGCGTCGGTGACGCTGTAGTAGATCATCCAGGCGGGGCGGGCACCCTCCTCGGTGAGCTTGCCGAGCCCGGCGACGATCTTGCCGTCCTTGCGGAACATCCCGCCTTCCGCTTCCTCGCTGCCGCCCATGGACTCGAACTCCCAGCCCAGCACCGCGCCGTAGAACGCGGCGGCGGCCGGGACATCGGGCGCGCCCAGGTCGAGCCAACAGGGCGAGCCGGGGGCGAAGTCTGTGGTGATCATGGCGTGGTTTCCCTTCCACGGATCCTGTTGCTGTCCACACTCCCACCGGGCACTGACAATCGCCCGTGGACCACCGCGGGGAAGAGAGACGCGGGAAAGAGAAAAGGCAAGGAGGGCCGACACCCACTCCTTGCCACTCTCAACGTATAGCCCACGGGGGACCTTGCGGCAAGGCCCCCGTCGTGCCGCACAATCACCGCCCCGGTCAGAACCCGCGGAGGGGCGTATCCATGATCGACGTGATCGTTGCCGGTGCCGGACCGACCGGCCTGATGCTGGCCGGCGAACTCCGTCTGCACGGCGTACGGGTGCTCGTACTGGACAAGGAGACCGAGCCGTCCGAGGCACCCCGGGCGCGCGGCCTGCACATCCGCAGCATCGAGATACTGGACCAGCGCGGCCTGCTGGACCGGTTCCTGGCACATGGCCGGCGGTTCACGGCCGGCGGTTACTTCGCCGGTCTCAGCGGCTCCTGGCCGTCCGACCTGGACAGCGCCCACGCGTACGTCCTCGCCGTCCCGCAACCGGTCACCGAGCGGCTGCTCACCGAGCACGCGACCGCACTCGGCGCCGAGATCCGGCGCGGCCACGAGGTGGTGGGACTGGAGCAGGACGACCACGGGGTGAGCGTCGCCCTGGCCGACGGCACACGGCTGCGCTCCCGCTACCTGGTCGGCTGCGACGGCGGCCGCAGCACGGTCCGCACCTTGCTCGGCGTCGGCTTCCCCGGCGAGCCCAGCAAGGTCGAGACGCTGCTGGCGGACGTGGAGCTGACCGCGGACCGGGAGACGGTGGCCGCCGTGGTCGCCGAGGTCCGCAAGACCCAGTTGCTGTTCGGCGTCATCCCCGAGGGCGACGGACTGTACCGCGTCGTGGTGCCCGCCGACGGAGTGGCCGAGGACCGGACGACCCCGCCGACCCTGGACGAGGTCAGGCGCCGGCTGCGGGCGTTCGCCGGCACCGACTTCGGCGCGCACTCGCCGCGCCGGCTCGCCCGGTTCGGCGACGCGACCCGGCTGGCCGAGCGGTACCGGGTCGGCCGGGTGCTGCTCGCCGGCGACGCCGCCCACGTCCACCCGCCGGCCGGCGGGCAGGGCCTCAACCTCGGCCTCCAGGACGCCTTCAACCTGGGCTGGAAGCTGGCCGCGCAGGTGGCGGGTCGGGCACCGGACGGTCTGCTGGACACGTACCACACCGAACGGCACCCGGTGGCCGCCGACGTGCTCACCACCACCCGCGCGCAGATGGAGCTGATGTCCACCGAGCCGGGTCCCCGCGCCCTGCGCCGCCTGATGGCGGAACTGGCCGAGTACGAGAACGTCAACCGCCACCTGATCGAGAAGATCACCGGCATCGCCGTCCGCTACGACTTCGGCGCGGGCCACGCACTCCTGGGCCGCCGGCTCCGCGACCTGACCCTCGGACACGGCCGCCTCTACGCGCGGATGCGGCACGGCCGCGGCCTGCTCCTCGACCGGACCGGCGGGCTCTCGGTGACGGGCTGGGCCGACCGGGTCGACCACGTGACCGACACCGCCGAGGAACTGGACGCCCCCGCCGTACTGCTCCGCCCGGACGGCCACGTGGCCTGGGTCGGCGACTCCCGACGGGATCTGCTCCAGCACCTCCCGCGGTGGTTCGGGGCACCCGGCCCCGCCACCGACGCCTGCACCGGCTGAGGCCGCGCCGCCCCGCAGACCGTAGCCCTCGCAAAAGGAACAGCCATTCTGTTAGGCTGCTCCGCAAGGAAAACACGTATTCTTTTTGTGGGGGCTGTGGTGCCGCGACTCACCGATGCGCGCAAGGAACTCCGGCGTACTCAGATCGCCGAGGCCGCCCTGCGCTGCTTCGCCCGCAACGGCCTGGCGCGGACCTCGATCGCCGACATCATCGCCGAGTCCGGCCTCTCGGCCGGCTCCATCTACGCGCACTACCGCGACAAGGCCGACCTGGTCCGGGCCACCGCCCGCGAGGTGCTCGCCCGGCGCGCCGACGCCCTCGGCGAGTACGCCGCGGAGCAGCCCCCGCCCGGCCCCGACGAGTTGCTCGACCGCCTGGTCGCCGCGATCGACCCGGCCGCGGCCCGGGTCGGCGTCCAGACCTGGAGCGAGGCGACCACCGACCCGGTCGTCCGCGATGTCGTCACCGACATGACCGACCGGATGCGGGCCATGCTGCACGACTGCGTCACGGCCTGGCTCATCGAGGTCGAACACCACGACCCGGCCGGCGCCCGGGAGCACGCCGCCCCCATCGCCCACCGGGTCATGGCGCTCTACCAGGCCGAACTGCTCTACGCCGCCCTGCGTTCACCGACCGGATCGACCGAACCGACCGGACCGACCGAACCCGATCAAGCAGCCGAATCAACCGAATCGACCGAGGAGACCCCCTCATGACCGACCCGACCGCACCGTTCGCCGGCCGCACCGTCTTCCGGGTGGGCTACGGCGCGTTACAACTGGAGCGGCTGCGCGACCGCCGCGAGGACGCCGTCGCGCTGGTGCGCCGCGCCGTCGAACTGGGCGTCGACCACGTGGACACCGCCGAGTTCTACGGCTTCGGCTTCGCCAACGACGTACTCCGCGAGACACTGCGCCCCGAGGACGACGTCATGGTCGTCACCAAGGTCGGTGCCGCCCCCGACCCGGGCGGGCCCATGCCGCTGCGGCTCGCCCAGCGCCCGGCGGAACTGCGCGCCGCCGTCGAGGACAACCTGCGGAGCCTGGGCACCGACCGGCTCGCGGTGGTCAACCTGCGCCGTCTGGACACCGGCCCCGGGGTGCGCGCCGAGGGTGATCAGATCGTCGATCTCGACGACCAGCTCGCCGTCCTGACCGCCCTGCGCGACGAGGGCAAGATCGGCGCGATCGGCCTGAGCTGCGTCACCCTCGACGGGCTGCGCCGCGCCCTGCCGGCCGGCATCGTCTGCGTACAGAACGCGTACAGCCTCGTCTCCCGCGACGACGAGGACATGCTGCGGCTGTGTACGGCCGAGGGCATCGCCTGGGTGCCGTTCTTCCCGCTCGGCGGGGCGATGCCGGGCCTGCCCAAGGTCACCGAGGAACCGGCGGTCCGCGCGGTGGCCGAGTCCCTCGGTGTCACGCCCTCCCAGGTCGGCCTCGCCTGGCTGCTGCACCACGCCCCGAACGTCCTGCTCATCCCCGGCACCGCCGACCCGGCCCACCTGGAGGCCAACGTGGCCGCCGGCGGCATCACCTTCGACGCCGCCGCCCTCGCCACCCTCGACGCCGTGCGCTCCCGCTCCAGCCGGATCCTCCTCGGCTGACCGGGACCGCCCGTCCTGTCGCCGGGCCCCCATCCCGGTATCACCCCCTACCGGACACCGCGGCCCCGACCGAAACCAACCACCCCGCGCCACCGCACACCTTCCGAGGACCACCATGCCCACACGACGGACCATGAAGGCCATCGTCTACCGCGACAACGGCGGCCCCGACGTACTCCGCCTCGTCGACCGCGACCTGCCCGAGCCCGGTCCCGGCGAGGTGCGTGTCCGGGTCGCCGTGTCGGGGGTCAACCCGACCGACTGGCAGGCCCGTTCGGGTCCCGGCCACCCCAAGCGGTTCCCCGAGGTCACCCCGCACCTCGACGGCGCCGGCACCGTCGACGCCGTCGGCGAGGGCGTCGACCCCGGCCGGACGGGGCAGCGGGTCTGGGTGTTCATGGCCGCCGCCGGACGGCCCACCGGCACCGCCGCCGAGTACACCGTCGTACCCGCCGACCGGGCCGTACCCCTCCCCGACGACGCCGGTTTCGACGTCGGCGCCTCGCTCGGCGTCCCGGCGCTCACCGCGCACCGGGCGCTCACCGTCGCCGAGGACGGGCCGCGCCGGCTGGCGCCCGGGGCGCTCGACGGCAGGGTGGTGCTCGCGGCGGGCGGCGCCGGGGCGGTCGGGCACGCGGTGATCCAGTTGGCCCGCTGGGCCGGTGCCACCGTGGTCAGCACGGTCAGCGGCCCCGAGAAGGCCCGCCTCGCCACCGCCGCCGGAGCCCACCACGTCGTCGACTACCGCGAGGGCGACCCGGCCGCCGAGATCCGCAAGGCCGCCCCGGACGGCATAGACATCGTCACCGAGGTGGCGCTCGGCGCGAACCTCGCCCTGGACCTGGCCGTGCTGCGCACCCGGGGCACCATAGCGGTCTACGCCAACGAGGGCGGCAAGCCCGTCGAACTCGACGTCCTGCCGCACATGGTGCTGAACACCCGCCTCCAGTTCCTGATCCTCTACACGGCCGGCCAGGACGCGCGTACCGCGGCCGTCGAGGACGTCACCGCCGCGCTCCAGGACGGCGCGCTGCCGGTCGGCGAGGAGCACGGCCTCCCCCTGGTCCGCTTCCCCCTCGCCCGCACCGCCGACGCCCACCGCGCGGTGGAGGGGCACACGGTCGGCAAGGTCCTGGTGGACCTCACGACGTAACGGAGCGGACCGTCACGACGCCCGCCCGGCGGCCCGTCAGCGCATCCCGAACAGGAAACGGGTCACCCGGGTACGCCGCACCACCAGTTCGTACCCGGCGAGGGTCAGCGCGAAGGCGATCGCCACCAGCGCGGCGTACTTGACCGGGATCGGCGCGGACCAGCCGACCACGAAGTAGGCGACGGCGACGACGACGGGCTGGTGAAGCACGTACAACGGCAGTACGGCGGCGGCGAGATAGCCGTACACGCGCCGCCGCCGTCCCGCCGCCTCTCCGCTCCGCACCGGGCCGGGTGGACCCGATGGGCCCCGCGGGCCGGGCGGGCCGGTCAGCCGTCGCAGCCGGTGGCGGTCGACAAGACCCAGGATGGCGACGACCAGGCACCACCCCGCCGCCCCGAACAGCGCCCGGGTGACGACGGCCGGGACGGTCATCTCCGTGAACGGCTCCTCGATCACGGCGAAGCCCGGACCGGACGCCACGAACAGCAGCGCACCGATCCAGGCCGCGGGCACGGCGGCGCGCCGCATCGCGGTACGGAAGCGGTCCTCGCCGGCGAGCGCGCAGCCGGCGAGGAAGAACAGCAGGTACGACCAGCGGTGCCAGCCCGCGTAGTCCTCCTCCATCCGCGCGAACGCGCAGAACACCGAGAACACCGGCGCGGGCAGCAGCACGACGCCCGGCCGGCGCCCGGCCGCCCGCGCCACCCGTTCACCGGCCCGGCGCACCCGCTCGCGCGGCAGCCACCGGTGCAGTGGCACCAGCAGCAGGGAGAAGGCCAGCAGCAGGACCACGAACCACAGGTGCCCGGTCTCGAAGTGCTCGCCCTGCACGACGAACGGCGCCTCGTCGAGTTCCAGCCGTACGTCGAAGAAGTGCGGCAGGAAACCGAGGTACGACTCGTCGTAGCCGACGCCGGCCGCGCGCTGCCGCAGCCACTGCGGCAGCGGATTGAGCACGACGGTCGCGAAGACCAGCGGCACCCCCAGCCGCAGCAGCCGCTCCTTGGCGAAGCCGCCCGTGCCGCGGCGCCGCAGCGAGTGCCGGGCGCCGAACCCGGAGATGAGGAACAGCAGCGGCATCGCCCAGACCACCCCGAACCCGGCCACGATCAGCACGGCTTGGGAAGTCTCGGCGTTCTTGACGTAGAAGTCGTTGTCGGCGGCGAAGACCAGCGCCGAGTGGAAGAAGACCAGCCCGAGGACGACCAGCAGCCGCAACGCGTCCAGCTCCGGCCGCCGTTCGGGCGGTGCCGCCCGCCCCTCCGCCTCCGCCCGTGCCGTCATGCCGGTCCCTCCCCGTCGCCCGCCTGCCCCCAGTGTTGGCGGACCGGGCGCCGAGCGCCATCACCGCGCGGGGGTCACCGGACTCTTCCGTACGGGGTGCTTGCTCATCACCGAGATCCGGTTGAAGGCGTTCATGGTGACGGCGGCCCAGATCACCGCGGAGATCTCGTCGTCGGTCAGCGCGGCCCGCGCCTCGGCGTACGCGGTGGCCCCCGCGGCGGCGTCGGCGGGGTGGGTGGTGGCCTCCGCGAGGGCGAGGGCCGCGCGCTCCCGGGCGTCGAACAGTTCGGTGTCACGCCAGGCCGCCAGGACACCCAGCCTCTGGGTGGTCTCACCGGCCCGCAGTGCCGCGCGGGTGTGCAGGTCCAGGCAGTAGGCGCAGGCGTTGAGCTGGGAGACCCGCAGATTGATCAGTTCGACGAGGCTCCGGTCCAGCCCGGCGGCGTCCGCCGCGCCCCGCACGGCCTCCGCGGCCGCGACCAGCGCGCGATAGGCGGCCGGATGCTGCTTGTCGATGAAGACCCGGTCGCCCGATCTCACCTTGGCCGTCTCCGTCATGTGCTTCCCTTCATCGGGTGATCACTCGGTGCTGGACCTATCATCGTCGGGTGGATGTTGAAAGTCGAACGTTTCTTGGGGAGGGCAGCACCTGTGAGTAACACCGAGACGCAGCCGGCCGAGCTGCGCTGTGCGGCGGGGTCCGGCGGCGACGGCACGGCCGCGATCGAGGTCCTCACCGCCCGGCAGGTGCCGCTCGGCGGCCCCCGCGCGATGCCGGTCCGCCGCACCCTGCCGCAGCGCGCCCGCACCCTCATCGGCGCCTGGTGCTTCGCCGACCACTACGGGCCCGACGACGTGTCCGCGACCGGCGGCATGGACGTCGCCCCGCACCCGCACACCGGTCTGCAGACGGTGAGCTGGCTGTTCAGCGGCGAGATCGAACACCGCGACAGCCTCGGCAGCCACGCCTACGTCCGGCCCGGCGAACTCAACCTCATGACCGGCGGCCGCGGCATCAGCCACTCCGAGGTGTCCACCCCGCGCACGACGGTCCTGCACGGCGTCCAGTTGTGGGTCGCCCTGCCCGACGCCCACCGCGACACCGCCCCCGACTTCCAGCACTACGTCCCCGTCCCCGTGCCCCTGGACGGCGGCAGCGCCCGCGTCTTCCTCGGCACCCTCGCCGGCGACACCTCGCCGGTCCCCACCTTCACCCCCCTCCTCGGCGCCGAACTCACCCTCGACCCCGGCGCCGCCCTCACCCTCGACGTGGACCCCGGCTTCGAACACGGCCTCCTCGTCGACACCGGCACCGTCCGCCTGGACGACACCCCCCTCGACCCCGCCGAACTCGGCTACGCCGCCCCCGGCCGCCCCCGCCTCACCCTCACGAACACCGGCCCCGACACCGCCCGCCTCGTCCTCCTGGGCGGTCCGCCCTTCGGCGAGGAGATCGTCATGTGGTGGAACTTCATCGGCCGGTCTTCCGAAGAGATCTCGCGGGCACGCGATGCGTGGGTGTCGGGGGACCGTTTCGGCTCGGTCGAGGGCTACGACGGCGACCCGCTTCCTGCCCCCGAGCTGCCCACGGTCCCGTTGAAACCGCGGAGGAATCCTCACTGACCTGCTGAAGTACCGGGATGCGGCGCAGCGGGGCGAGGAGGTCATGCGGGATCCGCGACGGTGGGGGAGCCGGGGCGGGGGATGGTCCCCGCCGGGGCGTACTGGGCGGCTTGCGCGTCGAACATCGAGGCGTAGCGACCTCGGGTGGCCATGAGTTCGTCGTGGCTGCCGTGCTCGACGAGCCGTCCGTGGTGCAGAACGTAGATGCGGTCGGCATGGCGAACGCCGGACATGCGGTGGGTGACCAGCACGACGGCCCGGTTCGGTGCGGCGAGCCGGCGGATGCGGTCGAAGGCGGCGATCTCCGCTTCCGGGTCGAGGGCGGAGGTGGGCTCGTCCACGATGAGCACGCCGTCGGCATCCGAGGTGGCGCTGCGCCAGTGGGTGCGGGCGAGGCCGATCTTCTGCCACTCGCCGCCCGACAGCTCGCTCGCGCCGCGGAACATCCGGGCCAGCAGGGTGCGCAGCCCCTCGGGAAGCTTGGCGACGACCGGGCCGGCACCCGCGTAGTCCACGGAAGGCCGCAGGTCCTCGGGGTCGGCCGGCCGGGCGGGTCGGCCGATGCGGATGTTCAACGCCGCTGTCACGGGCCAGCGTTGGAAGTCCTGGGTGAGCAGGGAGACACGGTCGAAGACCTCGGAGCGGTCCAGGGAGGCGATGTCGGCCTCACCCCACAGCACCGTCCCGGTCTGCGGCAGCAACAGGCCCGACAACACCTTCATCAGCGTGCTCTTGCCGGAGCCGTTCTCGCCGACCACGGCGGTGACCGAGCCCATGGGCAGCGTGAGGGAGACCTCGTCCAGGGCCGGGACTTCCCGGTCGGGGTAGCGGTAGCTCACACTCTCCAGGACGACCTGCCTCACCTGTGCCGGGACGGGGCCGCCCCCGCTGGGGATGGTGCGCCGTGCCGCCTCGTCCAGGAACCGGGCGTGGTCGCGGACGTAGAGCGACTCCTCGTGGAGTTGGTTCACATTCATCACCAGCGCGCCCAGGCTCGCCGAGCCGGACCGGACGGCGATGACCGCGGTCCCGGCCACGGCCAGACTCATGTGCCCGCTCATGATCAGCCAGAACATGGTCGCGTACGTCGCCGCCATGGCGAGGCCGGACAACGCGGCGGCCGCCCACTCGGTGACGGCTTTGCCGGCGGCCAGCCGCTCCTGCTCGGCCTCGGCGCTCTCGGCCATCCGCTCGTAGCGGCTGAGCAGGAACGGCCCGACGGCGTGGATGCGCACCTCCTGTGCGGCGGTGCGCTCGGTGAGCAGGTTACCGATGAGGCGGCTGGCCCGTACGTGCTCGACCCAGCTCATCACCGACACATACCGTTCCTGCGCCACCCGCATCGCGCCCCAGCCGCGCGGCGCCGCGATCAGGATCAGCATCGGCAGCAGGACCGGGTGGAGGATGGTGAGCACGCCGGCCGTGGAGATCAGGGAGATGGTCCCGTTCAGCGCGGCGACGCAGGCACTGATCATGCGGCGGGCGGATCCGGCGCCGTACTGGGCGACATCGATCAACCGCCGGAACTCCGGGTCCTCGATGGCCTCCAGCTCGACCGACGCGGCGGCGGCCAGGTACTGGGTCGTGGCGATCCGCTCGACCAGCGGCTCCAGCCGGCCCGCCCGCGAGGTGGACCATCCGGCCAGGCCCGAGTTGACCACCGCGGCTCCGGCGGCGGCGAGCAGCCCGGGCAGAACCGCGTGCAGCCGCTGCCCGGGGGTGCCGGAGCCGAGCAGCGCGTGCATGACGGCGTTGACCGCGAGCAGCCCGATGGCCGCGGCGAGACCCTGTCCGATCTCGCTGATCGCGACCGTGAGCAGCGCGCGCCGGTCCGCCTGCCATGCCATCCGCAACGTCGCCCCGACCAGCCTGGGCATGGAGCGCAGCGCCGACAGCATCGTCAAGTCCAGCCTGGCGCGCTCGTGTTCCGACCAGCCCAGGTCGTAGCGCAAGGGACCGCCGAAGAGTTCCTCCTCGGCGTCGGAGACCTCCGGCTCCGCCATCCGCACCCGTCCCAGGAACCTCTTCACAGCACGCCTCCTGACCCGAGCCGGCTCGGAGTCCTCACTCCGGGCCGTGCTCCTGTGGCTCAACGAGCCGGTCGGGATTTCGAACACATGTATTTCGGTCGTGTTGGTAACGGCCAAAACGGCCTTCCTCACCCCCCCGAACGGCGTACGCACAACCGTATGCATGATCGGACATTCATATGAACCGCCCGGCCTCCGAATGTCATTTTCGGTCAATTCCCATCATGGTTGCCGGACGTGCTCGGATTGTGGACTTCGGGTGGCCGCGGTGATCGCCATGTCAATCGAAGTCACCCCTCCTTCAATTCGAAGATCCACCTGCTACGGTCGAGGGGGAAGCGACCTGCCTGCGGGGGCAGGCAAGGGGGGCGTCATGGCTGGCATTCGCGACTTCTTCAACGGGTTAGCCGGATCACCGAAACGCAATGAGAACCGCAGGAAGGTACTGCTGGCCATCGCGATCAAGGCGGATTCCCAGGTCGGTATCGCCCGGCGCACCGTGCTTTCCCAGGCGACGGTGTCCACCGCGGTCCGGGAACTGGAAGGGGAAGGCTTGGTGACCGGCGCCCGGACGGACGGGGGGCGAGCCGGCCAGGTGTGCCTGGTACCCACCGACTTGGTCGGCGTGGGGGTGCACGTCGGCTTCAACCACGTCACGGTGGTCGCGCGCAGGCTGGACAAGGATTACGAGACCGTGTCCGTCCGCGCCAACGCGGAAGGGGTGAGCCGGGGCTGGAACCGCGCCCGCCCCGACGTCCAGGACCTGATCGGGGAGGCGGTCAGGGACACCGGCTGCACCCTGTCCGATGTCTTCTCGCTCGGCATCGCCGTGCCGCGGATGATCGATCCGCGCACGAACGAGTTCACGCGGCCCGTCCTCCACCCCTGGCGGAACGGCGACCACCCGGCGCGGGACCTGGGGGAGTGGCTCGGCGTGCACGCGGTCATCGACAACGACGCGAACCTCGGTGCGCTGGCCGAGCAGACGTACAGCCGGCGGGAACACGCGGAGACCCTCATCTACGTCAAGGTCTCCACCGGCGCCGGAGCCGGGATCATCATCCACAACAACCTGCTCCGCGGACGCGGCGGAATGGCCGGGGAGATCGGCCACCTGACCCTGGAGCCGGACGGTGTGATGTGCCAGTGCGGGGGCCGCGGTTGCCTGGAGACCGTGATCGGCGCGGAAGCACTGGTGCAGCGGGTGCGCCAGGCCCGCACCAGGACGGGCGCCGCGGACTTCGAGCACCTGGAGGACGTGATCCGGGCCGCCCGGGAGCAGGATCCCGTCTGTATGCGCGTGATCAAGGACGCGGGACGCACCCTGGGATCCCTCCTCGCCCAACTGTGCAATCTCCTCAACCCCGATGTCGTGGTCGTGGGCGGCCAGCTCACGGAGTGCCACCTGCTCCTGGAGGGCTGCAAGGAGTCGCTGCACCGCTTCGCCCTCCCCGGCGCGGTCGCCGAGGATTCCGGCTCCATCCTGGAACTGAGTGAGTTGGGGACGCGGGCCGAGGCCCAGGGGGCCCTCGTCCTCGGGCTGCGCGGTCAGGAGAGCCCGAAGAGCACGGTGTGACCCGGTCGCGGGCGCTGTGCCGCGGCGATCGAATTCCGTGAGGTGCCTCTGCCGTGCTTGGCCCTTCGAAATGATGGACGCGCGCCAAGCCGGCCGCGATATCGGCTTCAATTGCCGACGCCGCCGATATCGAACTGCACGGAGGGCGTGCCGCACACCAGGAACGGGCTGGTGCCCGTGCCGTTCACCGGTCCGAAAGACGAGGGAATACCCGCTGGTCAGACGCTGCGTGCACGGCTTGCTGAATCCCGGCTGCGCCTAAAGATCCCGTGGCATACTGCGCTCATGTGGACCGGTGGCCGGAAAGGCCACTCCCTTGTGCCTTGTCCTTCCTGGTGAGGTAAACCGTGCCCGTGACCCGAGGCGGCCCCATGTCCTATGAGAGATTGTTCGAGCAATTGTCCGGCTGCGCTGCCGACGGCGGAAGCGGAACGCTCCCGGACGGGCCGCCCCCGGACCAGGACGCCGCCTATGTGTCCCCCTCCCTCGTCGCTCTCGGACACGTCCGTGACCTGACGTTGGGCAGTTCCCCGAACGGCAACGCCGACGCCAACGCCCAGTACTACTGGTAGGAGTCGCCGTGGCCGTCTACCCCGGCACGACCGGCATCACCGGCACCGGCCCGGACACCGGTGACCTCGGCGTCCGCCTGCCGGCCGGACCGGTCGTCGCGGCGATCCTGCCGCCGGGGCCCCGTCCACCGGCGCCGGCCGCACAGGTTTGGGCCGCCGACCCCCGGCTGTGGTCATGGGGTGACTGGCACGCCGGAGAGGTGCGCACCGCGGCGACGGAGCGGGCCGGAGTCGTCGCCGTGGGCCAGTGCCTGGCCGGCCCCGCACGGATGGAGGACGACCTGAGGCGTTCCGCACACGACGGCGACTGGGAGGCACTGACCCGGTGGCCGGGGGCCTACCTGCTGCTGGTGCTGGAACACCGCGGCCGCTTCACCGCCTACACCGACCCGGCAGGTCAGTTCCCGCTCTATTACGCACACCGCGACGGTCGTACCGTCGTCTCCACCCGCGCCACCGCCGTGGCCGCCCTGACGGGACGGGAGCCGGCCCCGGACGACCTGGCGCTCGCGGCGCACATCGCCTGCCCCGCGGTGCCGGAACTCGTCGGAACACGGACCGCCCTCACCGGCGTGCACCGGCTGGGCCCCGGTGAGGCCCTGCACGTCGACCGCGCCACGACCGCCGTCACCCGGTCCTACGCCGCACCCGGCCCCGACGCCGACGCCTGCATGGAGGACGCCGCGGCCCGGCTGCGCGACTCCCTGCGGCAGGCCGTCACCCTCCGCGTGCACGGCGCCCCCCGAGTCACCTGCGACTTCAGCGGCGGCCTGGACTCCACCTCGCTGGCCTTCCTCGCCGCGCAGGCGGCGGAAGAACCACCGGACGCCTTCGTCTATCACCATCCGGGAGCCCCGGCGGGCGACCTGGAACACGCCGTGCGGCACGCCCGCGCATCGGCCGCCGTCCGGCTGCACCAGACCGTGGGCGGCGATACGTCACTGCCGTACGCCGCTCTGAGCGCGCGGGGACGGCCGGACCAGCCAGATCCGTCCACCGCGATCGTCGCCCGGCTCCGCTGCCGCCTGAGTCACATCGCGAGCCGAGGGGGCGGCGTCCATATGACGGGTGAGGGCGGCGACGCCCTGCTGACCGCCCCGCCCGCACACCTCGGCGAGGTGGCCGCGGGCCGGGCGGTGGGCCGTCTCGCACACGACGCCCTCGCCTTGGGCAGGCTGCGCCGCGTGGCCCCCGCCGCCATCGCCCGTCGGGCCGTGCGGCTGGCCCGTACCCCGATCCACCGGGCGCTGCACGACCTGGCCGCACGGCTGGAGCAGTCGCCGACGCATCCGCCGCAGTGGCTGGACGCCATCGCCTGGTGGCCGCCGCCCGGCCCCGAGGCTGCGTGGCTGACCCCACGAGCCCGCCGTGACCTGGCCGAACTGGCCGTCGAGCGGGCCGGGCGGATACGGCGCGAAGGGCCGGGGCCGGGTCCCGGCACGCGCGCAGCCCTCGCCGAACTGCACACCTCGGCGGGCCTGCACAGTCACCTGGTCGACGTGGCCCGGCCGTTCGGGGTGTGGCCGCAAGCACCTTTCCTGGACGGGGCCGTCGTCCGGGCGGCGATGAGCCTGCCGACGCCGGCGAAGGCGGACCCCTTCACCGTCAAACCGCTCCTGAGGGCCGCGCTGGCCGGTGCGGTGCCCGACGCCGTGCTGGACCGGCGCACCAAGGGCGCCTACGCGGCCGAGGACTACCGGGGTGTTCGCCGCGCCGCGGCAGATCTGCGTGCGCGGCTGGCCCGCTCGCCGCTCGCCGACCTGGGCGTCATCGAGCCCGCACGCGTCATCGCCGACCTGGACGCCGCCGTACACGGCTTTGCCGCCCCTTTCTCCGCGCTCAACCGCTTGGTGGGGGTGGACGTCTGGCTGGACGGTCTCGGTACGGCCGGGGAGGCGCCGTGAACCGGCTGCACGTACCCGACTTCGTGCAGGAGAGCCCGGGCGACCACGGAGAGGCCGTACTGCTGGACACCCGCTCGGGGCACTGCTTCGCCATGAACCCCGTGGCGGGACTACTGTGGCGGGAGTGGCGTCGCAGCCGGGACTTCGAGACGGGCGTCCGCGTGACGGCGCACCACTTCCCGGCGCTGAGCGGGGACCTGATCCGTCACGACGCGCGGCGACTGGCCGACGCCCTCCTCGAACGCGGTCTGCTCACCGCCTGTCCCGCGGACGGGCAGGGGGACCCGCCCCCCGGCGAGGAACCCGTAGCGGCCACCGGGAACGGGCCGGGCGACGGCCCGGGCGCGCCCGGAACCGCTGCCGTCCCGGCACGTCGCGCGCATCCCCTCGCCGACGACGCACGCAGCGCAGCCGACACAGCGGAGGTGACCATGGCGGCCGATCCCGGGGCGCAGGCGCCCCGCCCGGGCCGCCTGCCCAGCCCCCGCACTTCTCCGCTGGGACTGCTCTGCCTGCTGATCGCCCTGGTACTGATCCGGCTGCCCTTCCCTGTGCTCCTGCGGGTGGTGCGCTGGACCTCACACCACTGGTGCCGGCTCGACGCCACCGGGACCCAGGCCGCGGCGGCTCTGGCAGCGGTACGACAGGCTGCCGCACGCTGTCCCGGACGCGCGGCCTGCCTCGAAACCTCCTTGGCCGCGCTCACGCTGCTGGCCCTGCGCAGACGCCGGACGACGTGGTGCATCGGCACGGCCGCCGACCCGTACCGGTTCCACGCCTGGATCGAAACCGAGGCCGGCCCGGTCATGGCCACCGACGAGCAGGGCATCGATGCCTTTCGGCGCATTCTGACGACGTGATGTCTTCGAATCCCGCCCTTTCGGGCCATGAGCGAAGACATTACCGGGCAGTTTCAAGCGTCGGGGCCGAGTCGGCGCGGGAAAGGACTTCACCCCTCGCCCTTTCCGCGCTAATCTGGCAAGGCGAAAGGGCGGCCGCCCCGTTGGCAACCGCCCTTCGCGAGGAACGGACAGGTTCCTCAGATGCGCATCAACAGCGCGTCAACCGGCGTCGCAGCCCCGTGCACCTGCGCCAGCACAAGCCAGAGCACGAGGACGACGACGATGATGACCATCCGTAGCTGCTCCCGCTGCAGGGAAACCGAGCATCGGGTGGTCATCGTCATCTTGACACCCATGATTCGCCACCTCCCTTCCGTGGATCACCGCCCCCTTTACGTAATCCAGTGTTCTCTGCAACCCGGTTGAAATCAATCGCCTTTCCTGTGGCACTGACATGCTTACCGGGGCCTTACGCCCGCAGGTTATCGATACCGGTAATTCAAATCGGAGCGACGCCCGGCGCGACTCCCGCCGGAAACAGAGAAACGAATGACAAGACGGCCCGCAGCGCGTTCCCCGCCTCGAACTACCGCGGAGAGGGCCGGCGGGACACCGGCACGACACACCCCGCCGCGGCGACACCACGCACGGCGGACCCGGACCCACCACAGGCACCGAATCGAAGACCGAAGGGTCCCTGCTCACCCTCTCGGAGCCCAAAAACAGAGCCGCCCAGTCCGGCCGGCCCCCGTCGAACCCAATTGAGTGGCCTCCACCCCACCCCGTGTGATGTCCATCACATTTACAGGCGCTGCGGTACCGGGAGATGTGCCGCAGCGCCACTCCGCCGCTGGTGCCCGCGGGGTCATCCGGCGAGGACGACGCCCTTGCTCTGCAACAGATCGGCCAGCTCACTCAGGGTGGTTGCCTGGGTGACTTCCTCGTCGTCGATGGACACCTTGAGGTCGTCCTCCAGGGCGGCACAGATCTCCGCCGTGTTCAGCGAGTCGAGGTCGAGGTCCCCGAGGCTCTTGTCCGGCGTGATCTCGCCGTCGACCCGGAAGGTCTCCTGGAGCAGGGTGCGCAGGTAGTCATAGATCATGATGAGGTTTCCTCTCTCACAGTTCTGATTCGACCGCGGTGATCTCCGGCCACACCAGTGCGGCCGATGCCCAGGCGAGCCCGGCGCCGAAGGTCGTGAGCACCATGCGGTCGCCCGCGCCTACCACCCCGTCCGCCTGCCCCCGCGTCAAGGCGAGCGGAACCGCCGCGGCCCCGGTGTTCCCGGTTCGCTCCAACGTGCACAGCGTCCTGCTCTCGGGCACCGAGAGCCGCTGGGCCACGGCCCGGATGATCCGCATGTTCGCCTGGTGCGGGACGATGGTGTCGACCTCGCTGGTCGCCCAGCCGCACCGGTCGAGTACTCGCAGCGTCGAACTCGTCATGTGCTCGATCGCCTTGAGGTAGACCCGTTTGCCGGTCATCGAGAGATAGCCGTCCCGCCGATCAGGCACCCGGATCAGGTCGCGGGCGGTGCCATCGCTTCCCCAGTCCACAGCGAGCAGCGCCCCCGGCTCGTCGCGCCGGCCGCTCCTGAGCACGGCCGCTCCGGCACCGTCGCCGAACAGCACCGCCGTGGTGCGGTCGGTCGGATCGACAACCGTCGAGAATTTCTCCGGGGCCACCACGAGGACGGTTTCGGCAAGGCCGGTCGCGATGAGACCGGCCGACACCGTCAGCGCGTAGACGAAACCGCAGCACCCCGCGGATACGTCGAACGCGGCCGCGTGACCGAGGCCGAGCGTGCTGGCGATCTGCGGTCCCACAGCGGGGAGCAGACGCTCAGGGGTCGACGTCGCCACCACCACCGCGTCGGCCTTGGCGACACCGGCCGACTTCAGCGCGTTCCCGCCCGCCGCGACGGCCAGGTCGGCCAGTGACAGGTCGGCGGGGGCGATCCGCCGTGCGGCGATGCCCGTCCTGTCGCGTATCCAGGCATCGCTGGCGCCCAGGCGCTCCACCAGCTCCGCGTTGTCCACTTCCCGCACGGGAAGGCAGGTACCGAGCCCGGCCAGCACAGCCGTCTGGTTTTCGATGGTCATCGATCCGCCCTTCGCGACGTCGACCCGATGAGGCTCTCGGCACGCATGTCTCTCCAGCTCTCCTCAATGTCGGCCATGCAGTTGACAACAGTCCGCTCGGCACCACACCTCGCCGCGTCATGTCAGGGTCAGCAGAAACTCGTCGAGCAGCTCGGTGGCCAGCTCGGCCACGGTCGGGCAGTCGATGAGGACCGACATCGGCACCTCCATCCCCAACTCGGCGGCGATCGAGGCCCTGACCCTGATCAGGGTCAGGGAACTGCCGCCCAGGGTGTAGATGTTGTCGTCGCGCCGCACCGCCGGAACCTTCAACGCGCTCGCCCAGATCTCGCCCAGACGCCGCTCCAGCAGCGCGACTTCCTCGTTCGCGACGCCAGGTGCCCCCGGAACACCGTCGGACAGGAACTGCGGTTCACGTGGCAGCCGTGAGCGGTCGACCTTCCCGTTCGTGGTACGGGGAAGCTCGTCGAGCAACGCATAGTGGGCCGGCCACAGCGCCGTCGGCAGCTCGGCCTTGACGTGCGCGCTCAGCTCGGCGACCGTCGGCGGGTCACCGTGGTCGGCGGGCCATATGTAGGCCAGCAGGAACTGCCCCGGTCCGGTACCGGCGACCGCCACCGCGGCCGTCGACACCGAGGGGTGGCTCATCAGCACCTGCTCGATCTCACTGAGCTCGATCCGCACACCGCGGATCTTGACCTGGTGGTCACGCCTGCCGACGAACACCAGCCGGCCGTCTTCGGTGCGCCGCGCATGGTCCCCGGTCCGGTACACGCGACGGCCGGGGTTTTTGGAGAAGGGGTCGGCGACGAACCTGCTGGCGGTCAGGGCCGCCAGCCGGGGATAACCGTTGCTGACGCCGATGCCGCCGATCACCAGTTCGCCGACGGTCCCGTCGGGAACCGGTCGGAAGGTGTCGTCGACCAGGTAGATCTCCACCCCGTCGACGGGATCGCCGAGCGAGCATGTCCGATCGGTGTCGGCACGGGTGAGATACGTCGATGTGGCGACCACGGTGGTCTCGGTCGGCCCGTACACGTTGCGCACCAGGGGAACGCCGCTGTCGAGCAGCCTGGCGACCAGACTGGGCGGCACGGCTTCGCCGCCGAGGGTGACCAGCCGCACGCTGCTCGGCAGCGGCCGGTCGCGTACCAGGTCACTCAGCACGCTGGGCACACCGTTGATCTGCGTCGGCTGCACGTGCGCCGGCAGGTCCGCCAGCTCCATGTGGTTGTTCAGCACCAGCACCGAACCGCCGACGACCAGTGCCGGCAGGATCTCGGCGACCGAGAAGTCGAAGCAGAGCGAGGTCGCCGCGACGCTGCACTCGAATGTGTCACGAGGACAGTGCTGGACGGTCCAACGGACGAAGTTGTCCAGGCTCCGGTGGGTGATCCAGCACCCCTTCGGCTTGCCGGTGGTGCCCGAGGTGTAGATGACCAGTGCGGTCGACCCCGGAATCGTCGTACGGAACGGCAGTGCACCTTCGTGGTCGTCGGCCATGCACGCGTCGGCGTCGATCAGCGTCCACGGCCCTGGTGGCACCGAACCGGCGCAGTCCTGGTCGACCAGCACCCGCCGCGCCCCCGAATCCGCCAGCAGGAAGGCGATCCGGTCCGCGGGATGGGCGGCGTCCAAGGGCAGGTAGGTCCGGCCGGACAGCAACACGCCGAGCAGTGCCGCGATCAGTTCGGGTGTGCGCCGCAGCAACAGGCCGACGGGTTCGTCGACCGGTACCCCCAAGGCGTCCAGTCGCCGGGCGATCGCATCGGCTTTGCCGAGCAGTTCACGGTAAGTGAGTTCCCGGTCCAGCGTGCGGACCGCCACCGCTTGGGGGTTCCGGTCCCCCGCCGACCGCAGCAGGCCGGCGATGGACTCGGTGTCGTGCCGGGGCATTCAGGACGCTCCGTCCGCGGTCTCGCGCACCAGCTCCAGCCAGCGCGTCCAGAGCCGGGCGACGTCGTCCGCGGGTATCTGGTCGCGGTGCACGATCTCCACGTACACCTTGTCCTCCATCGGGATGATGTCGAAGAGCAGATCGAACATCGCCTCCATGGTGGACGGCATGCTCACCTGGACATCCAGGTCGCCCATCGTCGGTGTCGGCATCGGGCGGTTGAGGTTGAACACCACGGAGGTGAACTGCTGGCGGCCGGTCCAGGGGTCGACGAGCTTCCCCCGGTCGGCGAGATCGACCAGAACGTCCTCCAGCGGCAGGATCCCGTTGGCCAGGTCCTCGCCGAGCATTCTGCTGAAGCGCCGAAGGTGCGCCGGGAAGTCGGTGTCGGTGAGCCGGCTGCGCACCGGAACGTAGCTGACGTAGTGCCCCACGAAGTCCTGTTCCGACTCGCCTCGGCACTGGTCGAGCGGGGTGCTGACCACCAGGTCGTCGCGGCCGGTCACCTCGTGCAGCGCCGCGGTGAACGCGCTGAAGACCGCCATGAACGGTGTGCAACGCAATTGCTTGCACCGTTTCACCAGCGCCGTCCACAGCTCCGGGCCGAACTCCAGCTCCTGCCGGGTCCCCGGCGCGCTCGCCGGGCGGTCCGGGGCGTCCCACGCCGCCGCGGGAGGTGCGTCCAGGCGCTGCCGCCAGTAGCTGAGCGCCGCACGCCGTTCCTCGACCGACGGTTCCTGGGGCGTCGGCTGCGACCGTGCGCCCCGCATCGTCACCGGAGCCAGCCCTCGTGTGGCACGTGTGTAGCCGTCGGCGAGGTCGTCGAACACGGCGACCATGGAGGTGCCGTCGAAGACCAGGTGGTGGGCCGAGACCAGTAGGTAGTGGCTGTCGGAATGCCGCAGCACGGTGGGACGGAACAGCGGTCCCTCCACGAGGTCGAACGGCGTGTTGGCGTACTCGTCGATCACGGCCTGAAGATCGCTTGTCTCGGCCACCTCGTGGACGGGTGTCGCGCTTTCGGCGCCGCCGGCCAGGACCAGGTCGTGCCCGTCGGAGGAGCAGACCGCGCGCAGTGCCGGGTGCCGTTGCCGTACCGCGTTCAGCGCGGCGTCCAGTGCCGGCAGGTTCAGCTCGCCGGTGAGCTTCAGCACCAGGGTTTCGTTGTACCAGACCGACTCGGGTCCGAGCTTCTGGCTGACCTCCCACACCTCGTGCTGCTGGGCGGACATCCGCCAGCGGTCCGCCGTCCGCACCGGGGGCGGGGTGGCGACGGCGTCCAGGAACTCCGCCTTCCGCAGGTCGTGCAGGCCGCGGTCCACCGCGTCGATCAGGCGCTCGGCATCGCTGTCGGTGTGGGCGGTGGACATGAAGAACGTCCTGCCCTCCCACATGTAGATGCCGTCCGCCAGCATGCTGTGGTAGAGCATCTCCAGCGGCAGCGGGTGGTACAGGTTGGACATTCCGCGGTACTGGAAGCGGAAGAGCGAGCCGCTGGCCGCCAGCGAGTACGGCACCTCGTGCTGGACGAACAGATCGTCCATCGCATCGACCAGCCGGGCGGTCCGGTCGTTGATCTCCGGGTAGACAGTGTCCTGGTGCTCCTCCAGGTACTCCAGGGCGGCGTTGGCTGCCGCCATCGCCAGCGGGTGCTTCTGGAACGTGCCCCCGAAGAACGTGGTCTCCGCGTCCGGAGCGCTGTCGTCGCCGTAGTTCCAACTGCCGCCGTCGAGCCCGTCCAGGAGGGCCCGCTTGCCTGCGATCGCGGCCACCGGAAGGCCCCCACCGAGCACCTTTCCGTACGTCGCGAGGTCCGGCATGATGTCGAACAGCCCCTGGGCACCACGGATGTGCATGCGGAACCCGGTGATCATCTCGTCGAAGATCAGCACCGTGCCGGTCTTCTCGGTCAGCCGACGCAGTTCACGTAAGAAGGGGGCCGGGTTCCCCACGGGGTTGCGCGCCTGGATCGGTTCGCAGACGACCGCGGCGATCTCGTGGCTGTTGGCGGCGATGTAGTCCAAGGCCGTCCGGTCGTCGTACGGCAGGATGACCGTGTCCAGCAGTGCTCCGGGCGACACCCCGTCCACCATCGGGCTGACGCTGCCGATCTCCTCACCGCTCCGTCCGAGCACCCCGTCGGTGATGCCGTGGTAGGACTTCTCGAAGTACGCCACCTTCCGCCGGCCGGTCGCGAGCCGGGCGAGGCGTACCGCGCCCATCACCGCCTCCGACCCGGTGTTGCAGAAGGAGACCCGGTCGTGCCCGGTGATCCGGCAGAACGTCTCGGCGGCCCGGTAGGTGGTCTCCACCTGGGGGCCGAGCATGAACGAGCGCGGCAGTTGCTCCGCGATCGCGTCCTGGATGAACTGGGGGTTGTGGCCGAAGAAGTGGACGCCGAAGCCGACGCAGTAGTCGATGTACTCGGCGCCGTCGGGGTCCCAGAAGCGGGCTCCCCGGCCCCGGTCGATCAGGATGGGGAAGTTGAGCTCCTTGAGCTCGGGCCGGAAGTTGCCCCACGGGCGGCTTTCCGCCATGCGGGCGCGGTGTGCGGCGACGAGCTTCTTCGACTGCGGGCTGCGCTCCTCCATGCGCTGCACCAGGGAGTCCACGTAGGCCCGCTGCTTGCCGGTGAGCCGGTTGCCGGTCGAGCCCGTGGACCTGGCTCCGGCCGCCGGTACGGGGATGGGGATGGTCACGGGTCCGGCGGGCGCGGTGGTCGCGGGTGTCGCGGGCGCGGTGGTCGCGGGTGGAGCGGGACTGGCGGGTGCGGTGCGCTGCGGGGCCGGCTCCTCGGCGGGCGCGGCCTCCTGGACCTGGACGGCCGGCGCGCCGCCGAGCAGGGCCAACTGCTGCCGCATGAGCGCGAGCTGGTCGTGCACCACCGCGTCGAGGCCGGTGGCCGTAGGAAGCGCCGTGAACGGCTGGACCGGTACGACGGAGCCCTGGGCGACGGGCGGCGCGGTGATCTGCTGGACGGGTACGGCGAGGCCGCCTGGCGCGGCCGGTGCGGGAACCTGCTGAACCGGTACGGCGGGGGCTTCGGGCTCGCTGGGGGTGTCCGCACGGAAGGTACCGGACTCGGCGAGCGCGGTCGCGAGAGCACCGACGGACTGGTACTTCTCGAAGAGGTCGGTTGCTTTGAAGGACGTGCCGTGACGTTTGTTCAACGTGGTGACCAGTTGGAGCAGCAGGATGCTGTCCGCGCCCAGTTCGAGGAAGAACGACTCCTGCGTGACCTTTTCCCTCGGGTACTTCAAGACCACGGAGACCGCGTCTGCCACCTCTGTGAGGGCCTGCTCCTGTGTTGCGGGCACCTTGCTCCTCCTGACTGATTCCTGTGGCGGTTCGGTGCCGGTGGGCGTCCGGCTGTCCAGTGCCCAGTGGCGGATGCGCTGCCAGGGATACGACGGAGTGCCGGGCAGGAAACGCCCGCCCGGGTACACCGCCGACCAGTCGAGGTCAGCGCGGCGGACGTACAGCTCGGGCAGCACGGCCCGCGCGGACACGGTGCCCTCCTCGTCCTCACCGAGCGCGTGCAGCACGCTCGCCCGGACGCCTACGGCGGCCGCACTGGTGTGCACCGGGCCGAGCAGTACCTGCCGGGGGCTCATCTCGAGGAAACTGGTGAACCCCATGTTGGCGGCCTGTTGCACGGCGGAGCGGAACTGCACGGTGTTGACGATGCCCCGACCCCAGTACGCGGCATCCATCTGCGTGCTGTCGAGCAGAGCGCCGGTGATCGAGGAGAACAGCGGGACGGACGCTGGGCCGGTCGCGGCGCCGGCGCCGCGGCGGGCGAGTTCCTCGCCGACGGGTGCGAGATCGGGGTGATGGGAACCGAATCGTATCGACAGCAACCGGCACCGGTAGCCGTCTGCCTTCAACTGTGCGGCCAGTTCCTCGACCGGCTCGGCCGGGCCGGACAGCGTGACGTTGCTCGGCCCGTTGTCGACGGCCAGGACGACGCCCTCCGGGCAGCGCGCGAGCAGGTCGCGGATCTTCTCCGGTGGGGCGGCGATCGCCACCATGCGCAGATCGCAGGCAGCGTGCTGCATGACCGTCCCGCGTGCGACGACCAGCGCCACCGCGGCGTCGAAGTCCAGCATGCCGGACACATACGCGGCGGCTGCTTCCCCCGCGCTGTGCCCGATCACAGCCGCCGGCCGCAGGCCGAACGACGACCACAGCTCGGCCAGCCCGCTCTGCACGGTGAAGTGCAGAGCCTGCGCGATGTCCGTCCGGGCCAGCGCTACCTCGTTGACCTCAGGGCCGCCCTCGCTCAGCAACGCGAACAGGGACACGTCCAGCAACGGGGCGAAGGCGTCCGAACAGCGGCGAACGTGCTCGACCAGCGTCGGCTCCGAAAGGAGCGCCGCACCGAGCCCGCTCGTCTGCGGTCCCAGTCCCGGGAAGACGAAGACGCTGTCCCGCCAGACCGGTCCGTCCGCGGTGTCCGGCGCCGCTCCGCCCGCCAGATACGACTCCACTGCCTGACGCAGCTCGGCGCCGTTCCGTCCACTGAACGCGATGCGCTCCGGGTGGTGGGCGCGCCGCGCGGAGGCGCTGTAGCACAGGTCCGCTGCCGCCGCGCCACCGTCCTCGGACAGCCGGGACAGGTAGCGCTGCGCCAGCTCCCGCAGCGGCTGCTTGCCCTTGGCCGACAGCGGCAGCACCAGTGTCGGCGGTGCGGGTGCCGACGGGACGTGGGGCACCGGTTCCGCCTGCTGGACGATGACATGCGCGTTCGTGCCGCCGAAGCCGAACGCGCTGACCGCGCCCATCCGACGACCGGGTCCGTCGGGCCAGCGCATGTTCTGTCGGGCGACATCGAGCCGCCCCCTGTTCTCCGCCACGCGAGGGTTCAGTTCCTCGTTGTGCAGGAGACCCGGGATGCGCCCGGACCGCAAGCAGGCCACCAGTCGCATGATGCCGGCCAATCCCGCGGCCACCTCGGTGTGTCCGATGTTGGACTTCACCGACCCCACGTAACACGGAGGGCTTCCCGCGGGTGCCTTCCCGTACGTCGCGGCGAGGGCGCCGAACTCGATCGGATCGCCCAGTGGGGTACCGGACCCGTGCGCTTCCACATAGCCGACCTCTTCAGGACGCGCTCCGGCATCCGCCAACGCGGCACGGTAGACCGCCTCCTGCGCCGGGCCGTTGGGGGCGGTGAGGCCGTTGCTGGCCCCATCCTGGTTGATCGCGCTGCCGCGGATCACCGCGTGGATCTCGTCGCCGTCCCGCTGAGCCTGGGCCAACGTCTTGAGCACCAGTACGCCGCAGCCGTCCGCGCGGACGAAACCGTCCGCGTCCGCACCGAAGGAATGGCACCGTCCGGTCGGGGACATCATGCCGGCGTGGGAGAAGGACACCCAGTCGTCGGCCGCGAGTATCAGGTTCACCCCGGCGGCCAGGGCCAGCGGGCAGTCTCCCTCGCGCAGCGCACGCACCGCGAGGTGCACGGCCACCAGGGAGGACGAGCAGGCGGTGTCCACGGCCATGCTGGGGCCGTGCATGTCCAGCACGTACGACAGCCGGTTGGCTGCGATGGCACCGGCATGACCGGTGACGAAGTGCCCACCGAGGTCGGTCAGTTGCCGGCCGAGCAGCCGGCCGTAGTCGCTGTCGCTGATGCCGCAGAACACGCCCCCGGCGGCCAGTTGCGGGCTCGTCGGCGGAACCCCTGCCAGTTCCAACGCCTCGTACGCCGTCTCCAGCAGGATCCGCTGCTGGGGATCCATCTGTTCGGCTTCCCGCGGCGTGATGCCGAAGAACTCGGCGTCGAACCGGTCGATCCCGTCGACAGCGCCGATCCACCGGGTGTTGGTCCGTCCCGGCTCGCCCGGATCGGGCGAGTACAGATCACCGAGTTGCCGGAATTCCGGCACTTCTGTGATCGCGTCGACACCATCGAGCGAAAGCCGCAGGAGGTCTTCGGCCGTCCTCGCCTCACCGGGGAAACGACATGCCATACCAATGATTGCGATGTCGCGATCACCGTGATCAGCCGCCATCGGATCCATTCCTACACCACCTCTTCCGAACGGCCCAGCGCCTCGGTGAACTCCTCAACGGTGGGGTGATTGAGCACCATGGTGACGTCGATCGACCGACCGATGACCGCCTCGACCGCCACGGCGAGTTGCTGCGCGCCTACGGAGGTCAGTCCGTAGTGCGCGAACGGCCGGTCGTCGGCGATCTGTTCCGCGGGGACGCCGGCTATCCGGGACAGCGCCAGCCGCACCATCGGTCGGACCAGACTCAGGGGAGTGGCCGGCGGCGCGGCACGTGTGCTGTGCGCCGGCTCGCTCCGTCCGGCGCGCAGGCGAGCCACGATCTGCCCGTCGAAGCCACCGCTTTCCAGCAGCCGCCGGTTCTCGGAGCGCTGGATCTTGCCGCTAGAGGTCTTGGCCAGGGTTCCCCTGCGGACCACGGCCACCTCGGCGACCGGTAGCTGGCACCGGTTCCAGATCACGTCCCTGACCCGTTCGGCGAACTGGTCGGCCGTGGTGTCGGCCAGGGTGCGCGCGGTGATCTCGACGACCACCGCCGCCTGCTCCGCGCCGTCCCGTTCGACGGGGAAGGCGGCGCACGAGACGGTCGCCAGCGAGGGATCGCAATCCTCGACGACGGATTCGATGTCCTCCGGATGGTAGTTCTGCCCATCCACGATGATCAGGTCTTTCAGCCGGCCGGAGATGTACAGTTCTCCGTCGTACCGGAACGCCAGGTCGCCGGTGCGCAGGAATGCGCCGTCGTGCTCCTGTCCGGCGATGTGCTCCTGGAAGGTCTCCCGGGTGGCGTCCGGCCGGTTCCAGTAGCCCTGCGCGACGCAGGGACCCCGCACCCACAACTCGCCGATCTCCTCATCGGCCAGCTCGCGCAGGGTGTGCGGATCGACGATGCGGATGTCGACGCCCGGCATCGGTGGTCCGCAGCTCACGACGGGTACGGCGGCGGGATCGTCCTGAGCGACCGCGGAGACCTGGCCGTTGTGCAGCGCCGACGCGGACAACCACCGGACCTTGGGGTGTTCGTCGGCCCGCGAGCCGCAGACCACAAGGGTCGACTCCGCCATTCCGTAGCTCGCGCACATCGCCCTCGGATCGAACCCGGCGGGCTTGAACGTCTCGGCGAATCGCCGCACGGTGCGCTCGCGCACCACTTCGGCGCCATTGACCACCACCCGCAGACTCGACAGGTCCAACTCGCCCAGGTCGGCCGGCGCGTCGCGCAGACACAGTTCGAAGCTGAAGTTGGGACCGCTGATGTGCGTGGCCTTGAACCGGGAAACGGCCTCCAACAACCGTCGAGGGCGCCTGACGAACAACGCCGGTGACATCAGATAAGCCGGAACACCGAGGACCCAGGGAGCGACGATGCTGTACACCAGACCGAGGTCGTGGTGGAACGGGACCCAGGAGGCCACCACCCCGCCGTCCCGCATGTGCCAGGTCTGATCGATGAGTTCGGCGTCTGCGATCAAGTTGCGATGGGAGACCATCACGCCCTTTGGCCGCCCGGTCGAACCGGAAGTGAACTGCAGCATCGCGATGTGCTGCCGGTCGATGTCCGGCGGGACCCATGCGTCGGCCAGCTCATCCGGGACACCGTCCGTTTCCATCAGGACCAGGTCCTGCAATTCGGGTGCGTGGGAGAAACGGGATCGTATTTCCCGGAGTGCTTGCCCGGTGGTCAGCACGATCCGCGTCCCGGCCGCGTCGGCGACGCGGCGGAGCCGGTCGATGTCGCGTTGGCCTCGCGGCATCTTCACCGGTGCGGCGGTGACCCCCGCATACAGGCACCCGGCGAAGGCGTTGACGAATTCGAGACCGTACGGGTGGGCGAGCACGACGTTGCCGCCGGCGATACCGCGTTGCTGAAGCAGCACGGCACGCGCCCGGGCCGCGCGGTCGAGTTCCGCGCAGCTCGCCTGCTCCGCGGCCTCCACACTGCCGGACAGGAACGCGCAGAACATGTCGTCCGGGGAATCGGCTGAACGTTTTCTCAGGACTTCTACCAGCGTTCCCGCAGGCATCTCGGATTCGCCTGAATCATTCATACTAGGGAACTTCTCCTCACTCGGCAGTACCCAAGCAAAACCAAGCTATGAACAGAGGTCGCTGATCGTCAACAACATGCGACCAAAGACCAGCAGGGACCAACTTTCGTGTCCGTAGGAGTACACGAAAGACGCCGTCCTCGGTGCGATCTGCACGTTCGCTTGACCGTAACGCGGGCCGATCGTAATCTGAGGCCGGTTTTCCGTTGCCATCGGGTCCGATGGGCGGTGTTGTCAACCTATTCCGGGAGATGCGTTTATTCATGCATCCCGACGCGAGAAGTTCGTGGTTCTGGATACCTCATCCAAGGCGGGCGCCAAAGTTCCGGCTGGTGTGTTTCGCGCACGCCGGCGGTGCGGCGACCCATTTCTCCGCCCTGAGCACCGCCCTTCCACCCGACACGGAGTTGTGGGCTGCTCAACTGCCCGGCCGGTTCGTCCGCCACCGAGAGCCGCCCCCGACCAGCCTGCCGGAACTGGTCGCCCAGATGACCGACGTGCTCCGGTCAGCCGCCGACCCAGAGGTGCCGATGGCGTTGCTGGGACAGAGTTTCGGTGGTCTGCTCGCGGCCGAGGTCGCCAGGCAACTCGAACCCGGCCTGCCCGTACTGGCCCTGGCGGTGCTGTCCGCCTCCCCACCGCACCTGCTCACCTCGATTCCCGCGATCACCCGCGAGGAGGTGCCCGACTTGCTGCTCCGCACCGACGGCGGCGCGCAGGAGATCCTCGACTCCGCCGAATTCCGCGATGTCGTGCTGAACAGGGTCTGGACCGACCTCGAGCTGCTGCGCCAGGTGCCGGTGGTGGAGCGGCCCACGCTCAGGTGCCCGGTACACGCGATCGCCGGTACCCACGACAGCGAGATCGGCACAGCGGAGATGGCGCAGTGGCAGCAGTACACGGAGTCGGTCTTCACCATGAACGAACTGCCGGCGCCGCACCTCATCGCCTCGGCGCACGCCGCCGAACTGAGCGACATCGTCACCGAACTGCTTCGAGCGGACTTGGCGACGTGCTGGAACAACCATCCGGTCCATCAGACTGAAGGGCGATAGCGTGCAACCGAACACCACCAAGGTCCTGGCCCACCTGAGTGGAATCCGTGAGGACGACGAACGCCCGGCGATCATCACGGACGATGGCGTGTGCACCTATGGTGACCTGCGCCGCCGTGTCACCCAGTACTCCGACGTGCTGGCCCACATCGGCCTGCGTCCCGATGAAGCCGTGGCGATGAGCGTCGAGCACGGACCGGACGCGGTCGCCGCGATGTTCGCCGCGCTGGAGGTCGGTGCCGCCTTCGTGTGGCTGGACAGCAGTCAGCCGGCCGCGAGGAACCGCATCGTGGTCCGCGACTGCGGAGCCAGGTACCTTTTGACCGACAGCAGCCAGGGGGGCAAGCGGCTGGTCGCAGAGCTGGCCGAGCTGAACCTGGGCCTGTTGCGGATCGGTGACTCCTCGGCGGCCTTCATCGAGCGGATGAGCCGTGACCGCGGTGCGGCGACGCTGCCGGCGGACACAGCCACGGTCGTCTACACCTCCGGCTCGACAGGAACGCCCAAGGGGATCGTCCTGACGCGGGGCAACATCGACCAGCTCACCGAGTGGTTCGCCGACCGGGTCGGCCTCGGCCCGGGCGCCAGGCAGTTCCAGTGGGCACACCTCACCTACGATGCGGCCTACATAGAGATCTTCTCCGCGATCCGCAGCCGCGCGACCCTGGTGATGCCCCATCCTGAGGCCAGGTCGGACATGCGCACGGTCGCGCAGTGGATCCGCCGCCACGCGGTGACGCACCTGGAGACCGCGCCCAGCCTCTACCGCGCGCTCATCGACGCCGTGGACAGCGCCGGCGCGGCTGCGCTCGACGAGGTGCGGGTGGTCACCATCACGGGGGAGGAACTACGGCCGGCACTCGTGTCGAAGATACGCGCCGCCTTCCCGCGGGCCGACATCTACAACATGTACGGCCAGACCGAGAACATCCTGGCCACCTTCCACCTGGTCACCCCGGCCGACGAGCTGGAGTCGGTGGTGCCGGTCGGCCGTGCGCTGCCAGGGCGGGAGGTGATGTTGCGCACCGCCGACGGCGACGAGGTGGCCGATGGCGAGCTCGGCGAGGTGTGGGTTCGCAGTCGCTTCCTGTCACCTGGCTACCTCAACAACCCGGAGCTGACCGCCGCGGCCTTCTTCCCCGATCCGCACGGCGAACCCGGGGTCCAGATCTACCGGACGGGCGATCTGGCCCGCAGGACGGCCGACGGCGAGCTGGTCTTCCACCGGCGGGTGGACCACCAGGTCAAGATCCGCGGTGTGCGGGTGGAACTGAGTGAGATCGAGGCCGCCCTGCTGGACGTGCCGGGCATCGTGCATGCCGGGGTCGTCGTCAGGGAGGTCGACGAGGAACGATCCCAACTGGTGGCCTACGTCCAACTCAGCGACGGTGCCGACGTGTCACCGGACCAGCTCAAGGCGGCACTCGCGCAACGGCTGCCGCGGAACATGGTGCCGGCGCGGTTCGTCGTTCTCGACGAGATGCCTCTGACCACGTCCGGGAAGATCGATCGGAAGCGGCTGCCCGCCCTGGCCTCCGATGCCCGGGAATCCGGCGGGCGCGATGCCGCCGCCCGCAGTACGACCGAGAGGGAACTGGCCATCATCTGGTGGCGGATCCTCGACGCGCAGCCGCAGGGCCACGACGCGGACTTCTTCGCGCTCGGCGGTGACTCCCTGACCGTTCCTCAGGTACGGGAAGCCGTGAAGGCCACCTTCGGCGTCGACGTCCCCCTGAACTCCTTCTACGAGTGTCCGCAACTCCACCAGTTGGCGGCCCGAGTCGACGCGCTGATGCAGCAGACCACGGTGGGTTCACCTGGCAACTGAACGAATCCGGCCGGGGCCCGGAACGGTGACTCGAACGTGATCGACCGCTCCCGGTGCGCCCGCCGGTCGGCGCGTTCGTTCGGTTGGTTCCAGCCGTCGGCCATGTCGAAAAGCCGGTCGGCCACATCAAGAAGCCGGATAGGAGTGATGTCGTGTCGCCAGTGTGGACGACTCCCGTCCAGGGACAGCAGCGCCTCTGGATCGCCGAGGAGATGGCCGCCGCGAGTGCTTACCATGTGTCGACCGGGCTGCGCATGCGGGGAGAGCTGGACGAACAAGCCCTGCTCAAGGCGATCCGTGGAACGGTCTCCCGGCACGAGTCGCTCCGCTGTGCATTGCGTCTCGACGACGACGGGCAGTTGTCCTGTGAGGTGCGGGAGCCGGACTCGTTCGCCGTGGAGGCGGTCGACCTGACCGGCACCGACGAGGCATCGGCCCGGTTGTCCGAGTTCTCGGTCGAGTTCTCGCGGCGGCGGTTCGATCTGGCGAGCGAGGTCCTGCGGATCGCACTGGTCAAGGTGGCCGAGGACGATCACGTGCTGCTGGTCGTCGGCCATCACGTCGTCTTCGACGACTGGTCGGTGTCCTTGTTCTTCCGGGAGCTGGAGATCGGCTACGCGGCCGCATGCCACGGCAGCGACCCTGACCGGTTGCTCCCGCCACTGGAGTTCGGCTATGCCGAACTCGCCGCCGAGGAGCAGGCAGCCATCGACAACAAGATCATCGAGAAGCAGACCGCGTACTGGGCGGACCAGCTCGCCGGCGCCCTGCCCTGCGAACTGCCCCTCGACCGGCTGCGGCCTGCCGTGCCGAGCGGACTGGGCGTCCGGCTGCACTTCTCCGTACCGCACTCGCTCGGGAAGCGTCTGGTGGAGGTCGGACGCGAGTACGGGGCCACCGGCTTCATGACCGCCGTCGCGGTCTTCCACGCCGTGCTCCGCCGCCGCACCGGGCGCGAGGACATCACCGTGGGCACCGTCGTCTCCGGACGCACCTCGCCCGAACGGGAGCGGCTGATCATCAACCTGGTGAACCTGCTCGCCATTCGATCACGGCTACCGGGGAAACCCCGGTTCGTCGACCTGCTGGGCGAAGTCCGCACCGCCGTGCTGGGTGCGTTCGCGCATCAGGAGGCGACGCTGAGCGACGCGCTCGGCCGTCTGCGGGCGGAGAACCCGGAGGGGAGACCCGCGGACCTCGGGATCCTCTTCGAGGTCCAGAACAACACCAACGCCCACATGGGTGCCTTCCTCGGCCTCACCGATGACGACCTGCCGGCCTTCGAGGGGTTGGCCACGTCCGCGTACCTCATCCCCGACATCAGGGTCAGGTTCGACCTGGAGATGCAGATCGTCGTCACCGGGCCGGGCCAGTTCGACGGGGTGCTGGTCTACTCACCGGAGGTGTTCGAGGAGGGCACGATGCGCGCGCTGATCGAGGAGTTCCAAGCGGTCGTCCGGGCGGTCGTGCGGGACCCGTTCATCGTGCTCGACGATGCGCAACTGCCGTCGGAGGAGTCACCGGCCTTGACGTGCTGATCCCGGAAGGCAGTCGAAGTGGCTCCTCATAGCGTGAACACGTGTGAGATGTGCAGTGCTCCCCTTCGAGAGAGCAGAACCCCGAAAGCGCCTCGTTCTCGCATCCGGTACTGCTCCAACGCATGTCGACAGCGCTCTTACCGGCAGAGACGGAAGTCCAGCGGACTGAACGCCCCGGACGGGGGAGCGCCGCTGATACAACTGAGCAGTTTTCTGGGCCGCGCGGACGAGACGGTCGAGGTAGGCCGACTGCTGCACCACGCGCTGTTGGTGACCCTGACCGGGCCGGCCGGAGTGGGAAAGTCCCGGCTGGCGCTGGAGATCGCGGGTCGGGCACGACGCGGCCGACGGTACGAGGCCGCCGTGGTGCGGCTTGGGCAGGTCACCGACGCCATCGAGCTTCGGCAACGCGTCATGAGAGCTCTCGACGGCCTGACCTCCGCCACGGCACAGCACGGCTCGGGCCGGGGCAGCTCGAGCCACCTGCTGGTCCTCGACGACTGCGAGCACATCCTCGACGAGTGCGGTCTGCTCCTGGGCCATCTGCTGCCCCGCCTCGGCCACCTCAAAGTCCTCGTCACCAGTCGTGAGCCATTGCGCCTCCCGGGCGAGGCCGTCTTCTCGGTGACCGCACTGGCCACACCCCAGGACGACGACCACGCGGCACTGGCAAGGTGCCTGCGCTCGGACGCGGTCCGCCTCTTCCTGGACCGGGCGCGCGCCGTGGCACCGGGCTTCCAACTGACGGAAGCCAACGCGGCCCAGATCGGCGAGATCTGCCGGCGGCTGGACGGCCTCCCGCTCCCCATAGAGATGGCCGCACGGCTCACAGGGGCCTTGCCGCTCTCCGAGATCGTGGCGAGGCTGGACGACCCCCTGTCGCTGCTGACGAGCGGGTGGCGCCTGGCCGATGACCGGCACCAGAGCCTCAGGGCAGCACTCGATTGGGGTTACGACCTGCTGAGCCCACCCGAGCAGTCCCTGTTCCGCAAACTGTCGGTGCTGCCCGGCGGGTTCGGAGCGGACGGAGCCGCCGCGCTGGTCGACCGCGCCGACGAGGTATCGGACGTGCCCGATCTGCTGGTCGCTCTCAGCACGAAGTCCCTCATCGTCCCGTGCCCGGAACAGAACGGCCCCGCCCGCTTCCGGTTGTTGGAGTGCTTACGGCACCACGGGCACGAGCGGCTGATCGCCGAGAAGGAGGACACCGAGGCGTACGAACGAATGACGGCCTGGCTGACAACGCTATCCGCCCCCTTGCAGGAGCAGGCCGTCGTGCACCCTTCCAAGCTGCGGCGACTGACCGAGGAGCGCGGCAATCTCGAGCACCTGCTTCGTCAGCCGGACGACGACACCGACGAACGGCGACAGCTCCTGGCCGGCGCGCTCGCCGCGGTCGAACTGAGCCGCGGGCCGTCGGAGAACGCCGTACAACTGGTGTCGAGCGTGGTGAACCGAACGCCGGAAGTGTCCCGGTACAGCAGCATCGCGCTGGAGGCAATGGCGGCTTTCGCGGCGTGGAGAGGCGACCTCGGCACGGCCCTCCGCCACGCCGGGCGGGCGGTGGAGGTGGAGCGCGGGTACGACCGTCCGCCGGTCCTCGGACGGCTGCTGCTCCAGCGGAGCGCCCTGCGCGCGATGGTGAGCGAGCGGGACGACGCGGTGGCGGATTTGACGGAGTGCCTCGAAATCAGTCACCACCTGCACGATGGGACGCTGACCGCCCTGTGCCGGAGCGGACTCGCCCGGTACCAGCTCCAGGACGGCGATCTGAGGTCCGCCGAGAAGGCGATCACCGGGGTACTGCCGCTGCTGCGAACCCGGATACCGCCACGGCAACTGCGGATGGCCCTGGAGACGGCCGGCATGCTTGCTCTGGAACAGGGTGACCTGTCAGCGGCGGAAGCGTATTTCGTCGAGTCGTTGCGCAGTTGCGCCGACCAGCCGCGCGAGGCCGTCGTGGCCATTGAGGGGTTGGGGGTCACCGCCGCACGTGCCCACGAGTTCGAGAAGGCGCTTCAGCTCATCGAGGCTGCCACGACGATCGGCGGCGGCACCACGTGGGGCGGGAACTGGTGGCGGGATCGCATTCGGACTGCCCGTGCCGCGGCGCTGAAGGCGCTGACGACCAGTCGGGTCGACGCGGCGATCACCGAGGGAAAGATGATGCGGCACCGGCACGTCCTGTCGATCGCGATGGGATCTGAAAGCAGCGGTGCGGCCACCGAGACTGCGCTGGACACCCCGCTGAGCCGGCGGGAGCAGGACGTGGTCACCTTGGTGGCTCAGGGGCTGAGCAACCGCCAGGTAGCGGCTCGGATGTATGTGTCGGAACGCACGGTGGAAACGCATCTCCGCCACATCCGGATCGCGCTCGGTCTGCGCTCCCGCGCCCATATCGCCGCGTGGGCCGCCGAACGACAGATCGCCACGGCGTCGATCGCCTGACGCGGCCCGCACCTGGGCAGTCCGCATTACACGACGCCGAACCGCAGAACCGTAAAGCAGCGCTATCGACCCCGCCGCTTCCTTGAGTGACATCGAGGACGCGGAAGCAATAATCGGCTCGTGCTCGGCAACCTTGGTCAACTGTGCCATCAGGCCCAGCCCTACCGTTGCCTTGCGGAGGCCGAAGCAAGGGGTCAGGCGTGATCCGGGTGCGAGGACGGGGAGAGCCATGTATGGGGACCTATTCACAGAGGACATACGCCCTGCCAGGTACAGATCAGAGCATTCCTATTGTGCTGACGCCGCACGGCCGTCATGGCTGCGGCGACGGCCGTTGCCCTTAGATCGGTCCTAGGGGTCATGCCGAAGGATTGCCGTGAGTTCACGGCAGATGACCAGGGCGACAGCCTGTCGACGGAAGCCGTGGCCCATCCGCACATTGCGCCGGGTGCTGCTCTTGGTGCATACGCACTGTGTCTCGTCCTAGGGGTCATGACTGCGTCCTTCGGAGCTTCTCTTCCTTTCCTGCAGGAGCGCTTTCACCTCCAGGGCAACGGGAGCCGCATCGTCACCTGGTACAACGGCGGCGCCCTAGCGGCAACCATGTTCCTGGGTGCGACAGGAAGGAGACTCGCCCCGCGCAGAGCCATTGCGGCGATGTTGCTGTGCTTCGTCTGTGGAGCAGCGGGTATGGCTCTCAGCTCCTCTTGGGAGACGTTCTCCGCTTTCGCCGCCGTCACGGGATGCGGGTACGGCGGCTTGGCCTTGTCGCTGAATACCGCGTTCGCCCGCGGGTTCGGATCAGAAAGCGTCGTGGCGGTGAGCCGCCTCAACGCCGTGTTCGGAGTGGGAACGATCTGTGGACCGCTGATCGCCGGAGGAATCGGCAGGTGGAACATCCAAGCCCTTCCACTGTCCGCCGCGCTACTGACGCTGCCCTGCATATCAGTGCTGCGTTGTGCCACTGCTTTGGAGATGCCGACTTCACGCTCTCATGCGGTTGACGGAGGAGCGAAGAAACGTCTGGGCCTCGGATTCCCGCTCATCGCCACATTCCTGTTCCTAGGTTTTCTCTACGCCGGGTTGGAGACCAGCATCGGAGCCTGGGTAACGACGCAGTTGAACTGGTCGGGCTGGAGCCCATCGGATGCAGCTTTGGGCGCTTCGGGTTTCTGGGCAGGTATGACCGTCGGGCGCTTCGTGCTGCCAAGTCTGACGCGCAGATGCGCTCCGCAGAACACACTCCCGTGCTATCTTGGAGCTGCCCTCGTATTCCTTGCCATGGCAGCGGTCCCGAGCCTAGGATTCTTGCCATATGCGCTCACGGGTCTGGTCATTGGGCCCGTATTTCCGACAGTAATCGCCTGGCTGACTCGAATCACCACGGTACCGCAACGCGCCAATTCCGTCTTCATGCTTGCCTGTACGGCAGGAAATACGGCAGTTCCGGCCGTCGTTGGAGTGGCCGTGCAGCCAGGGCAACCAGCGACAATCGCTCTCACTCTGGCATCGCTGTGCGCCGCCTGCTTCGGCGCGGCCCTCGCCATCCGGCGCACCAGCCAAGCGGCCAGCCTCCTCAGTCCTCATCCGTGAAAGGAAGAGCATGCAAGAGATCGCTAACTTGTCAGCGATAGAGATGGCCCGCCTGGTCCGCGCTCGCGAACTCTCTCCTGTCGAGTTGGTCCGTGACTCACTTGATCGCATCGAGCAGCGCAACAAATCGGTCAACGCTTTCGTGACCGTCTGCGCCGGCCAGGCGCTGGAGGCGGCTGAGCGGGCAGAACGCGCTGTTCTCGCCGGTGAGACCACGGGCCCGCTCCACGGTGTGCCCATCGGGGTCAAGGACCTCGATGCGGTAGCCGGCATCCCGGTCACCCGCGGCTCCCGCGTCTTCGCTGACCGGATCGCGAAGGACACCGTTCTGAGTGTCGCCCGGCTTCAGCGGGCCGGGGCGATCGTGGTCGGCAAGACGAATACCTCTGAGTTCGGCTACAAGGCCGTCACTGACAACACGTTGTTCGGACCGACATCCACGCCTTTCAACCTGGCGATGAACGCGGGCGGTTCGTCGGGAGGCAGCGCGGCTGCCGTCGCCGAGGGGCTCGTACCGCTCGCCCACGGTTCGGACGGAGGTGGTTCACTTCGCATCCCCGCGGCCTTCTGTGGTGTGTTCACCATGATGACGACGTTCGGAAGGGTCGCGGTGCCGGCGCGGCCCAACGCCTTCCGCAGGTACAGCCCTCAGGTGTGCCACGGAGTCCTGAGCCGTTCCGTGGCGGACTGCGCCGTGGCACTGGACGCCATGTCAGGCGGCGACCCACGCGACCCGTACTCCTTCACGCCTCAGGACGAACTCACCGGCGGGTTGACACGCTCGTTGAGCGGCAAGCGCATTGCCTACGTGCCCGACCTGGGCGGGTATCCCGTCGAGCCCGAAGTGGAGCGCGTCGCCAGGGCCGCCCTTCCGGCGCTGGCCGAAGCAGGGGCCAAGGTCGTCGAGGCGGACTTTCAGCTCCCGGTCCCGCACGGAGAGATCACAGCGATGTGGCGCAGGTTCCTGTCCGTGTGTCATGCGGAGTCCGCGGAGTTCTCCCGCCGCCAGGGCACGAACATGGTTGATGACTTTCGTGGGGTGGTGGACGACGGATACATTGAGAGTGTGATGGCGGGAGGAAAACTGTCCGCCCTCGATCTCCGCATGACAGAGATTATGCGCACTCAAGTCCTCGATGCCTTCACAGACTTGTTCGAGAGTTACGACCTCGTCGTCAGCCCGGTGAACGGCGTGACAGGAATACCCAATGCGAGCAACCGGACTACTGTTGGGCCACGAGAGGTTGCCGGGCAGCCCGTCGACCCTGTGGTTGGCTGGTCACTCACGGTTCCGTTCAACCTGATAGGAAGCCCTGCCGCCAGCGTCCCGGCCGGACGTTCCGGGAACGGCGTACCGGTCGGCCTGCAGATCGTCGGTCCGAGATTTCATGATGTGGACGTCATCGCCGCTTGCGCGGCCTTTGAGCGGCAGCGCCCGTGGCACGATGAATATCTCGCTCTCGACGGCCTCCGGGGCGAGGAGGCGCAGTCATGACGCACGCGGCCCTGTTTGACATGGACGGAACCTTGGTGGACACCGAGGCACGTAGCCGCGCAGCCTGGACCCTGCTGTTCGAGGCGCATGGCGTCCCTTACGACGAGTCGCTGCTCCTCACCTTTTCCGGTAGGAGAGGTCAGGAGGTCCTGGGTGAACATCTCCACCTGTTCCCGGGCGGGACAGTGGAGGAACTGTATGCCGAGGCCGTGAGTTACTACTCCTCCCCGGCCCTTCCACCGATCGCCCCAGTTCCAGGCGCCGTGGAACTGGTCCGACTCCTGCACAGCGAAGGAGTTCGGATGGCCGTCGTCTCTTCTGGGCGTCGCCGGGACATCGAGCCGACCCTGCACCAACTGGCGATGCACGACATGTTCGAACTCATCGTGGCAGCGGAGGATGTGCGGCATGGCAAACCGCACCCGGAAGGCTACCTCTCCGCCAGTCGGCGGTTGGACGTTCCACCCAGCCAGGCGGTCGTATTCGAGGACTCGCCGGCCGGAGTTACCGCGGCCAAAGCTGCCGGCGCACGCTGCATCGGCGTGGCTACCTCTCAACCGCCCCAGGCCCTGCTGCATGCCGATTACACGGTGACAGACCTCACCGAGGTGAGTTGGCCGCTGATGTTCCCCGCGTAATGGTCCAGCCGGAGTCCTGGGCGGTGAGGAGTGTAGCGGGGCTTGGACAGTACTGGGAGGACTGTTCCCGCGGACCGGAGCCCGCTTCGTCCGGGTGACATCCCGGCGGCCCCCAGATCGGCGTCCTCGCCGCCCGGGCCGCCACTCGCGGCCACGCCCTGGTCGACCGCAAGCCTCACCCCCGAGTCCTGGACCGTGGACCGGAAACGCTGCCGAGCGACCCGTATCCCCGCATGAGCACATCTCTTCGCCGCCGAGGGCGAACTGGTCCGCGACATGGTCCGGTGCGTCTCGGCCTCCCCGCCCCCATGGCCTGGGGGCGGGGATGTCTTCTGCACGGGGATCACCGCGAGGAAACAGCCCACGCAGCGGCGGACCCGTACTGGTCCAGGCCGCACCCCAGTGGAGCGCAGGCAAGGCAAAAGGCGATCTCGTCGGGCCTGTTGATGCCGCGGTGGGCCCAGTCACAGAAACGTTCGCCTCTGACTCCCGGACTCGCCGGCAGACGCTGCCATACCTCGGATGGGGCCTGACCTGCTGTGACTCGGGGACGGCGACACGTAGGAGGCTCGGCAGGAAGCGTCGGAAGTGCGATTCCTGCCCGTAGGGGGAAGGCGCTGTCCCCGATGCCGTGGGGTGCACCGCAACATCGGGCACGGACCGCGCAATCTTGAGCAGACTCTCTCGTTCCGCTTTCGTTAAACTCTCTACCGTAAGCCTCGCCCTTTCTCACGGTAGCAGTCAGCAATAAGGGCTGGTGCCTCGGCGTAACGCTGAAAGAGTGATGACCGATGGCAGACGGCAAGATTCATGTCTACGTTGGCCCTACGTGTCCGAGAGACGAGATACTTCGACACTGTCCAGACGTGGTGATACACCCACCCGTTGCCCACGGAGACTTTTTCTCGGCAAGCATCGAATCCGGAGATGTGGCGGTTGTCGTCGACGGGTTCTACCACCACAAGTTGGGCCTACGACACAAAGAATACTTATACGCACTGGACCGAGGCGTGACCGTGATCGGCGCGGCGAGTATCGGTGCTCTACGAGCTTTGGAACTGAGCGCCTTCGGGATGCGAGGCATCGGAGCCGTCTACGATCTCTATCTTTCCGGTGTGTTCGACGGCGACGATGCGGTGGCAGTGGCCCACGAAGAAGAAGCGCCGTACTCGAGCCTGAGCGTTCCTCTCGTGAACCTGTACACCGCGGTACAGGTCGCCAGCACAACTGGAGTCGTGCGGGAGACGGACATCGGCGACATCATCTCGGTCCTTCGTTCCGAGTACTACGCTTCTCGAACGCAGGCTCGTGTCCTTGAGCTCTTGCGGGCCGGCTGGCCCGAGCTGGCGGAATGGTACGAGCGACGCACGGCTGAAGATCCGCACGTTTTCGATCAGAAGCGCAGGGACTGTCTTGCTGCCGTGGAGCTAGCGCATCGCCTGGTCACCGCCGAAGCCACCGGAGCCGTCGGACGGGTGACGGGAGCGCGGGGCTCTGGCTGGAAGACGTTGTTCCTTCGCTCCTGGAGCAACCACTTCGTCGGAATGACCGGGGACCCGCCGCTGAGTCAGCGTCTCGCGTACCAGCAGATCTTCAATCCCCACTACGCGCGGGTCTGGGAGCGGTACCTGGAGGAGACCTACCGACGTGACCATGGGGGTTCGAGCGAGATGCTTACGCACAGTTTCTCGGACTGCCTGGCCAAGCGAATCGGTGTGACTGGATTCCCAGATTCGGGGGCAAGTGAGGGAAAAAGCTGGCTGTACGACTTCATTTGCCCGATGCCCGATCTGAGCGATCCGTTCGAAGTAGAGTTACTGCTGAGCTCGGAGAAATCTTCGGATATCGAGACCGTTGCCTGGCACCTGCGCCAGATGAACGAATTCAGCGGCAGGAGCCAGGGGAGTGTGCGCCAGAAGGACCCGAGCGTGCTCTCCAAAGAGGCCAGTAAGATCCTACTGTGCAGTATATGGGGTATACCGCCCGACGCGTTGTCGCGCGAGTACCGGAGTCGTGGTATTCCAAACATTGCGACGGCGGTTCGGATCCTTCAGCCGTTCGTCATCGGTGCCATCAAGGAGCAGACGCATCTGCGAGTGGAATCGGTATGACCAGGAAAATCGTTCTCAGTGGTACGCATCGCGCCATGACGGCCGAAGAGACCTGGTCGCGTATCGAACCACTTTTGAAGGGGTTCGGTATCACCCGTGTCGCGGACGTGACACATTTGGATCATATCGGTATTCCTGTGATGGTCGCGGTTCGTCCCCTGTCGGAGACTTACGGCACCTCCCAAGGAAAGGGAACCACCCCGCTCCTGGCCCGAATATCCGCAGCAATGGAATCGATTGAACTATGGCATGCGGAGAACTTTGACTTTGTTCAGTTCGAAGCGACTGCACGCGACCTCGCATTGCCCTACCCCATGCGGGCCCTGAGTGTGCCGGCCTTCAAGCAGCCACTCGACCACGTGCGGCTCGGCTGGACTCACGGCCGAACGGTGACGGGGGGTGATCCAGTGCCGCTTCCGGTCCAGTTGCTCCGCATGTCGTTCGTTGGCAGCAGCTTCTGGGAACCTCGTATATTCAGGATAACGTCCAACGGCCTCGCGTCAGGTAACACCTTCGTGGAGGCGTGCCTTCACGGCATCTACGAGGTGGTCGAACGCCATGCGTTAGCCGGCCTCAACCCCACCGGAGTGGACTCCCGGGTACCGATCGATCTGTCCACGGTTCACGATGCGCACCTTGTGTCACTGCTTGACAAGTTGGCGGGTGCAGGCACCCAGTGCGAGGTTGCCATGATCCGCAATGATCTGTCGATTCCCGTCTTTGTAGCGTTCATCTGGTCCCCTCTCTACCCGCTTGTCGCGGCGGGTTCCGGTGCTCATATGGACGTCACGGTCGCGATGAGCCGTGCGATTACCGAGGCGGCCCAGACGCGTCTCACCAGAATCGCCACCACTCGGGACAATCTGCCGTCCGACTACCAACCGCCTCATCTTCTTGACCCCGCACTGTCTGCGGTCACAGGGCTGCCCTTCTCCGAGGTGACCGAGGGGTACGGCGCATTCCACGACGACCTCGACACAGAACTGCAAGAGGTCGCCGGACGGGTCGAGAGGCTCACAGGAATGCCGCCGATCGTGGCCGACATGTCCACTGAGCCTGATGTCTTCTCAGTGGTCAGGGTGGTTTGCCCCGGTCTCGATTACAAATATGGGAACAGTATTCCAAGATTGATTCCCTCCGAGGTCTCAGCCTGAGCGGGCGACGTTCACGCGACGTCCATCACGTACATATACGAGGTGATCAACGTGGATGAAATCCATGTCTCCCTACCCTCGTCTTTGGCGCAGTTCACTGGGGGTGCACGGTATTTCTCGGTACCTGCAGGAACGATACGGCAGGTGCTGGAAAACATGCACGACATGTTTCCCCTCCTCATTGGGCGCATCGTCGATGAGAAGTTTCAGCCCTTACCTTTCGTCCGTGTCTACGTCAGCGGCGAAGACATATGCAGCCCGAGTCGAGTGGACTCCGCTGTTGCGCCCGGTAGCACGGTAATGATCCTGGCCGCCGTAGCTGGTGGCTGAAGTGCGACGAAGGGACTGCCTAACGAGATCAGCCAGAATGCATGTGCCCGAATCCAAGAGCATAGAAGCGAAGAAGGAGACTCATGACAACCGCAACCACACCGCAGGTCATGGCCGGCCATCTGCTGAGTGAAGTAGAGCCGATCAACGGCACCATGGACGTCCTCGCAGACCCGGACGCGCGGCGCCAGCTCGACCAGCTCATCGAGTACCTCGTGGACCCGGAGCCGAAGGAGAGCTTCGTAACGGTCGGCATGTCCACCCAGACCAACACGGGGACGAGCACGGGCCCTTCGAGCACCAACACGATTCCTGACACGGACAGCGACACCGAGTGGCAGTGGGACGACGAGTGATGTAGGCGTCCGGGACACATCCTGACGCGACCTCGTGCACCCGGTGATTCCGCCGTGTGCGGCATTTAGAGGTCTACTGAATCGGGGCGGGTCTCCGTAGCGTCCGGCGGCTCGCCCCGATTCGCATTCCGGCAGCCATGTATGTCGACGAAGAGATAAGGAAAATTCTATGGGAAACGCAACGATCCTGATCGTCACGGCCCGATGGGACACGACAGCCTACGCTGCGGCGGAAATCCTTCGCAGGAAGGGCCGGGAGTCGGTTTTCTTCTATCCTGAGGACATTCCACAGCGCGCGCAGATCGAGTCGGTGTTCCGTAAGGGAAAGTGGTCCACCAGGCTGCACACCGAGGGCGGAACGATCGACCTCGAAGACATCAAGGCCGTTTGGTGGCGGAAACCCTACACCTCCCGCCCGTCCAAGTCACTTTCCCGGGTTCAGTACCCGTACGCCAGGCGGGAGAGTGAGTACGCCATGCGGGGAATGTGGGAGTTGCTTCTCAGTAATCCCGACATCTATTGGATGAGTAACCCGCACAACATTCGTCGAGCCGCCAACAAGATGGTGCAGATGGTCAAGGGCGCCGATCTCGGGCTCACTTCGCCGAAGACCATCATCACCAACAACCCCGACGACGTGCGGAACTTCTATGACGAGTGCTCCCAGAAGATCGTATTCAAGTCGATGACTGGGCCATTCCTGCTGCCCGGCGAGGTGGAGGACGAGTACACGCCCGAGACTTTTGTACCCGGACTGCCTCTCGTCCGGCCGTTCACCGACGAGGACATGAAGCACGTCGACAGCGTGCGGGAGAGTGCCTGCATGTTCCAGGAGTTCGTAGAGAAGAAGCACGAGTTGCGAGTCACCGTGTTCGAGGACCAGATTTTTACCTGCAAAATCGAGTCCCAGAAAAGTGATCTCACCCGCTTCGACTGGCGCCGGCAGGACTCGTTGCCGCACGCGACCGTGGGCGAACTCCCCGATTCCATAGCGAACGCGTGTCTCAAGATGCTGGATGACTTCGGCCTGCGCTTCGGGGCATTCGACTTCATCGTCACACCCGACGACGAGCACATTTTTCTCGAAGTGAACCCGAATGGTCAGTGGTTGTTCGTCCAGGAATGGGTGCCGCAACTACGCCTGATGCAGAGCTTCGTCGACATCATGGCGCGGAACTCCTGATGGAGGTCCCCTAGCTGCTTCACTCACCTCTCCACCTGACGCAACGAGGTAGCCGTGCGGATCCACAAAAAGCCCGGAACTTCCTCTTCCGAGTATTTTCTATTCGGCGGCCCTCTGCTCTACGTCGACGGTTCGAGCACTCACGGCGGCGCCTTCGCCCGGCTCGGCCTGTGGTCGGTGGTGCGATCCCTGCCTCCGATCGTCCGCACCACCATCCGGTTCGCGCGAGAAGCTGACCGGGCAGCGGTGCGGGTAGTCGCCGGAGCGGAGATCGGACGCGGGCTCGTGCAGGCCATCGGCCTGATCGCGGTCAACGCTTCTCTCGCATCTGTACTGGCCGAGGCCGACGTGACCGACCGCCTCCGTCAGGCCCTTCCGCCACTCATTCTGGTCGCCGTCACCGCCGTACTGGGCGCTGTGCTTGCCGCGGCCTCGACCTACGGCTCAGGGCGACTCGAACCCAAGGTGGAACGGGTCGCCACCGAGCAGTATCTGGCGTGTGCCGCTCAGGTGGAATTGGCCGCGCTCGAAGACGACGGGTTCCGGCGGCTTCTCGACACCGCCCAGTACGGGGCGAACGCCGCCCGTCGGATGGTGAGCCACTGCACGAGTGCAATCACCACGCTGCTCTCCATGGTCGCCGCCGCGAGCGTACTGACTGTGCTGCACCCGGTCCTGCTGCCGTTGCTGGCTCTGATGGCCGTGCCACGCATGTGGGGGACGCTGATCACCGCCCGCCGGCGGTACGAGAGCTTCCGTACCTGGGTGCAGCACACGCGCGCCGGCCGTCTTCTCAGCACCGAACTCACTGCCGTGGAAGCCGCGCCGGAGATTCGCGTCCACCAGGTGGGGCCTTTCCTGCTCAAGCACTTCCGTAACATGTCCGCCAGCTCCGAGGCCGAACAGACCCGGTTGGCCACTCTGGACGCGCGCACCGGGTTGTGGGCGGCGGCTTTGACCGGGCTGGCCTCCGCCACCGCCTATGTCACCTTGGGTGCCCTTGCTTGGTTCGGCGCTATGGCACTGTCGGTGGTGGGCACCGCCGTGCTCGCCCTACGCACCACCACAGCCGGCCTCGGCCGTATGGTGCAGTCGATCAACAGTCTCTACGACGAGAGCCTGTTCGTCGGCGACCTCGAACGCCTGCGTGTTCACGCCGCCGACTGGGCGATACCGGTCGGCGGCCTGGATGTGCCGAAACACCCCCGTCACATCAGATTCGACCAGGTGACCTTCCGCTATCCCGGGACCGATCCGCAGGCACGCCCGGCTCTTGACGACGTGTCCCTCACTATCCCGACAGGGCGGATCACCGCCCTGGTCGGTGAGAACGGTTCAGGCAAGTCCACCCTGGTGAAACTGATTGCCGGGCTTTACCTGCCGGACACAGGCAGCGTCTTCTGGGACAGTGTGCCCACCTGCCGGGCCGATCGGCAGCAGGTGTTCAGCCGGATCGCGATGGTGGCCCAGGACTTCAAGCGCTGGCCCTTCACCGCTCGCGTCAACGTAGTCATCGGCGACGCAAGCGTCTCCGGCGGCGAGAGCCGGCTCAACGCTGCCGCCGACCGGGCGGGGGCAAGCCCTGTGATCGCGGGTCTCCCCAAGGGTTGGGAAACTCTGCTGGCCCGCGGGTATCAGGGAGGCCACCAACTGAGCGGCGGCCAGTGGCAGCGCCTGGGCATCGCCCGAGCCCACTACCGGGACGCACCGGTCCTCATCGTCGACGAACCTACCGCCGCCCTTGACGCCCGTGAAGAACAACGGGTGTTCGACCAGATCCGAGAACTGGCAGCGGGAGGACAGACCGTCATCCTGATCACTCATCGAATGGCGTCAGTGCGCCACGCAGATCATGTACACGTGCTCGACCAGGGCCGCCTGGTCGAATCCGGCACGCCAGGGGAGCTGCTGGGTCGGCCTCAGGGGTACTTCCGGGGCCTGTACGAGATCCAGGCCGCCCAGTTCGACCGGGCGGCCGGCGCTACGCGAAGGACGGACACAGATCCGCTCGAAGCCCGCGGTCACTGACGTGACCTGCCCTTCAGCCGCGAGCCGCGGCGGACTTGACGATGCAGGGAAGTGCAGCGGGGCCCACCATGGGCGCCACTCGCAAGGATCGGCTGCCGGAACTGTTGAGCGTGAAACGAAACGTACTGTCCAGGTCGGGAACAGGAGAGCCTTCGCATGGTGCACATTACCGACAGTATGAGGAAGTCATTCCTGGCAAACGGGTTCGTTGTAGTTCCTGATGTCGTAACCGGTGAACATCTGCGGCGGGGTATTGAACTGTTCGATGACGAACTGAGGGAGAATCCCGTCCCGGAATCCTATATAGGAAGCCACAGCTTCAATCCGCCCTGCGGGCGGCGGGGGGATGCCTTTATCGAGTTCTATCGGGCTGTGGGCATCAAGAGCCTGGTGGATCAGCTCCTCGGCCCCGAGTTCTTTTCCCTTTTTCCACCGCCGCCACAGCTCATTACGACCGTACCGCACACTTTGGACGTCCCTGCTCATTATCCGCACATTGACGGGCTCGACCCTAATCGGGAGGCGAAGCCTGTACCCTTTTCAATTCAGGTCGGTATTTGGTTGACCGACTTCAGAGGTACGGGTATGGGCAACCTGGTCGTGTGGCCCGGATCCCATCTGATCCTCGGCGATCACCTGGCAGTGCATGGGGTGCGGGCTGTGTACAACTATCCTGCTGGAAGTGCACCGTATCCGCGGGATGTGCCCCTGGGGGAGCCTGTTGAGGTAAGAGGAGCCGCAGGCAGCGTAGTGTTCTCCCACTACCTTCTTGCTCACACTTCCGGGCGCGCCATTCCGGCAACGCCAGAGACGGCTTGGCGGAAGACGATGTACTACCGAGTGGTAACCGAATCACTCGAGAAGGATCCGGACATCGTACTGAAAAACCCGCTGCATGAGTTCACCTGACATTACTGTCACGCGGCGTCAGGGCTCGGCACGCGATCGTCTCGCGTTGTGTGGGCCAGTTCCGGTGGCCCATCAAGAGCTGCCGTTACAAAAAGCAATGGAGACATCGACCGCCAGAAAGTTGCCTCTATACATGCTTGAGCGGCGATCAATGGAATGGAATTCACTCAGTCCGATTCGTGTTGTCATCGCCGATCCGCATGAATTCGCGCGGATCGGGATAAGGGCCCTCCTGGAGCGCGAGGACCACATCAGCATCGTGGCTGAAGCTCAGACCGGTGAGGAACTGCTGGATGCCGTTACGGAAGAGAAACCGCATGTTGCACTCGTCGACTACGGCAGCCTGACGCGCGACTTGCTTTCACTCAGCCGGACACGCACGGGACGGGGACAGCACGGCGCAGTGATCGTCATGGTGGACGGATTCTCCGAAGATGCAGCCGTCCAGTCGATGCGGGCCGGCGCTCGGGGGTGCGTGTTCAAGAACTCACAGGCATGGGTGCTCAGGACAGCCGTTACCGCTGCGGCTGAGGGCGATGCCTTCCTGGACCCGGCGCTCTTACGGCAGCTCTTCGAGAGGTACACTTTTCTGCCCGTCCATGACCCCACGTCGCCGCCGGAAGAACTCGCGGAGCTGAATGAGCGCGAGTTGCAGGTGACCGCATATATCGGCAGCGGTCTCTCGAACCGAGAAATCTCCCGAAAACTCGACATGTCCGAGAATACGGTAAAATCCTACGTTTCCCGTATCATGACCAAACTCGGCTTGAGGAACAGAGTGGAGGTGGCGTTGTTTGCCTACCGCCTCGGCTTCATATCGAGCCCGGAGCGTGAATCGCGCAGCGTCAGAGACTCCCTGCGAACAGAAAAAGCGAGTAACGGAGACCGCGGAAAGAATTTCGGCTGAGCCAGTTGAGCCGGATGCGTGTGGGTGAGGGTCGTGTCGCCCTGAACCAACCTGCAGGTGCAGGCCCCCCGCCTCGGCAGGCCCTGGAGCGTCAGGCAGGCATCCGGGTTTTCGGGTCGAGCTGTCGCAGGGTGAGTGATGCCTGAGCGGCGGCTGTGCGTCGCCAAAGATGCTTCGCTCATTGGGTGCTGGCCCCCCGGCCAGCCAGCGCATCGGATAAGCGCCATTACAGGTGGGCGCTCGGCAGATCGGCCTAGCGGAACGCCCCGCGGTGTACGTCCGACAGCCCGCGCTGATCGGCTGTCAGGAGTGTGTACCCTCGCCGTCGCGCAGCGCGGTGACCATCACGTCCAGCGGCGGGCGGGACGTGGGGCCGCAGTTGCCGTGTATCGCCATGTCGGCTCGCGGCAGGGAGGCCCCGCTGCCCGCGAACGGCACACAGACCAGCGACAGCCCGGCAGCCGCAGGCATCAGCCCTCCATCGCCTCGATCAGGCTCTTGGGGCGCATGTCGGTCCAGTTCCGTTCGACGTAGGCCAAGCAGGCGTCCCGGGTGTCGCGGTCGTGCGCCACCGTCCAGCCGTCCGGGACGTCGGCGAAGGAAGGCCAGAGGGAGTGCTGGCCTTCGTCATTGACCAGTACGAGGAACTCCCCGTCCGGATCGTCGAAAGGGTTCACGTGTGTCTCCTCAGCCTCGCCGCGTCGGCCATTCCGTGATCAGCATGCCGCAGCCCCGATGCCGGTTCCTCTGGGTTCTCCGCCGTTACGGGACATCGGGGCGCGCGCTCGTAACGCGGGCCGTCGCTCATGCGCCGCGGCCGGATCCGCTGCGGCAGTCGAACGGTGGAACGGCGTATTCGTGCGTGGATCGAGGGCGGACCGTGCATCAACCCGGCCGACCCGATGCTCTACGCCGGCACGGACTACCCGGCGACAGGCAGGGGGCCGGCAAAGTCCCCCCGATCGCTTGGACGCGCTCGCCAGCGAGCCGGTGACTCCTGGTCCGTCACTGGATACGCGATCGGTACGCTTGTGAGTCACCCACGCTGCCCGCGCTGCCGGTACTGCGATGGTGAGCACCCCACGTGCCTGCGGAACACGCGGGCGAAATTCTCCGCGTTGGGGAAGCCGCAGCGCCTGCCGACTTGGGATATCGTCTCACTGTCTACTGCGAGCAGATGACGTGCTGCATCGATGCGTAATTCTGTCAGGTAGCGCATAGGTGTCTTTCCCGTGCTGGTGGAGAATCGGCGTAAGAAGTGGTATCGGCTGATGCTCGCTTCCTTGGCCAGTTGATCGAGCGTGATGTTCGACGCCAAGTTCTCCTCCATGTATGTGGTCACTGCGAGCAGTTGTTCCGGGCTAAGACCTCCCGCACTGGGCGATGCACGGTGACGCGGGTGGAGCAAATATGCTGCCAGGTAGCGGGCTGCGCTGGCCGCGTAATGGTCACCTGCACCCGTCGTCCGGGCGTGCAGCATTTCCGTCATAATCGACGCGACGTGCGGTTCGAAGGCGCGTAACGTGTGCAATGTGGACAGGTCACGCACAGTGGTGGTGGGTTGTGCATCCCTGGCGTGCCGAAGGATCTCCGCAGGCATCTGGATATATGCGACTTCTAATGGCAGGCGCTCTCTCGGTGCGCGAGTAAGCCGGACCGGGTTGTTGGGCACGATCCGGCAGATATCTCCAGCCATGAGCGTGGTGCGTCGTCGGCCGGAGTCGTCTCGACCTTCGATCTGGCACGAGCCCCGCAGTGGAGTCACAATGGCGAACCAGTCTTTCGACATTTGATACGTCAAGGTGTCGTTTTCCTCGCGAGCGATTTGTTTTTCCGCCATCAGTGTTTGCCAGGACAGGGTACGGTGCAGATCGGTCATGTGCTTTCCTCTACGCCAATTCCGCGACCGGGGGGCCGTGATCTGTGAGAAAGCTATGAATTCGACGGCCCGAAAGCATCACCCTCCGGTGGACACCTGCGTGTAGCTCGCACGGGGGACTGACCCCACGGGCGGCTCGGCGGGGCTTCGGAGGTCCTGCACGTGATTGCGCCAGTTCGGAGGGAGGGAATCAGGACAGCCGCAACGGTGTGTTCGTGCTTCGTTACATGAAGCGTGTGTTCGTGTTCACCTACGTGCGAGGTCCCTTCACGAGTGCCTCTTTGCGAAGAACCCTTTGCGGTCTACCGTGTGACGCATGGCTGATGCAGTGGGCAGCCCGGTGCGGCCGGACGACGGCCTGCACATGGCGGAACACCTTCGCCATGAGCGACTGGACCTCGCGGCTCACGCGCGAGGAAGCCGGACGGGTCACCGTGATCACGCAGATCCTGTCCGAACCGGATGCGTTCGCCGCGTCATCGCTTCCTTCCGGCCCTCAGGAAGAGAAAGGGAGCCCGATGTCATGAGCGATGACGCCACGGGGGCCGGTGGCATACCCGGCAGAAGGTCCTTACGGCCGCTGGGCGGGGTGCTGGCGGCCATGGCCGTGTCGCTGACCGGCACTCGGATCTCCGTAGTGGCACTGCCCTGGTTCGTCCTCGTCACCACCGGCAGCGCCACCCTGACCGGACTGGTCGCCTTCTGTGAGATGACTCCCTACGTGGTGGTCAAGGCGTTCACCGGGCCGCTGGTGGACCGGATCGGCCCGCGGGCCGTTTCCTGGACCACCGATCTGGCCAGTGCGACCGCCGCCGTCGCGGTTCCTCTGTCCCACGCCCTGGACCTGCTGTCCTTTCCCTTTCTGCTGGTGTTGGTCGCGTTGATCGGCGCGGCCCGGGGGCCCGGTGACCTGGCGAAGGAGGTGATGGTCCCGGAGGCGGCCGAGCGCGGCCGGGTGCCTCTGGAGCGGGCCACCGGTCTGGCCGGTGTGACCGAGCGGCTCGCCTCCACCGTTGGCCTGGCGGTCGGCGGATCCTTGGTGGCGCTGCTCGGTCCCCTGACCGGACTCGCAGTCAACGCGGGCTGCTTCGCCCTCGGTTCTGTGATCATCAAGATCGTCCTGCCGCGCGGCATGGGGTACGCGACCGAGGAAGTCCCCTCGTCGGCCGGGGGAACGGAACCGGGTTACTGGCGGCGGTTCGGCGAGGGCTTCACCTTCCTGCGCGGCGAGCCGCTGCTGTTCACCGTCATCGTCATGGTCGCCATCACCAATCTGCTGGACGCGGCGTTCAACTCGGTGCTCGTACCCGTCTGGGCCAGGGAGTCCGGCATCGGGCCGACCGCGATCGGCCTGACAGGCGGTGTGATGGGGGCCGCAGCGGTCGGCGGGAGCCTGATCGCCGCAGTGGTCGCGCACCGGCTGCGGCGGCGGCTGGTGGTTCTCACCGGGTTCCTCGTGCTCGGGGCACCGAGGTTCCTGATCCTCGCCCTCGACGCCCCGTTGGCGGTGGTACTGGCCGTCATCGCGGTCGGTGGGCTCGGTGCCGGCTTCATCAACCCGGTGCTGGGGGCCGTCCTCGTCGAGCGCGTGCCGCGCCGGATGCTGGGCCGGGTCAACGCGCTCGGTGACTCGCTGGCCTGGGCCGGCATTCCGCTCGGCGGACTGATCGCCGGAGCGGCGGTGACCGCAGTCGGACTCGTGCCGGTGCTGCTCGCCGGCGCCGCCGCGTACTTCCTCACCACGAACCTGGCTGGACTGCGGCCGGAATGGCGGGAGATGGACCGTACGCGTGGGCGGGGTGCCATGAAGCCGCAACCGAAGGAGGACGCCGCGCGGGGCACAGCGTCGTAATGGTGCGCGTCCGATCCAATCCGTTCGCATCGAATCGGTGAATGCCGCTCGTATCCAGCGGCGGGACGCCACTCTGGACGCATGATTTCCACGGACGGCGGTGACGGCGCCGCGGCCATCAGCCTGACCAAGGTGCTGGAGAAGGCTCCCGATCTGGTGAGCCTGTACAAGACAGCGGGCGCCAGTGTGCGCAGGCACGGGCTGGAGGATGTGCGGGCCGCGGTGTACCTCGTACTGGACCGCTCCGGATCCATGCGCCCGTACTACCGGAACGGCACCATGCAGTACCTGGCCGAACGGGTGCTGTCACTGTCGGCCCACCTCGATGACGACGGCACCGTTCCGGTGGTCTTCTTCTCCACCGACGTCGACGGCTCGACGGATCTGACGCTGGGCAGGCACCGGAGGCGTATCGACAAGCTGCACCAGAACCTCGGTCACATGGGGCGCACCAACTACCACTGGGCCATGGACGCGGTCATCGACCACTACATGGAGTCCGGCTGCCGGTGCCCCGCACTGGTCGTCTTCCAGACGGACGGCGGCCCCACCAGCAAGGCCGCCGCCGAGCGCTACCTCTGCAAGGCCGCCCGTCTTCCGTTGTTCTGGCAGTTCATCGGCTTCGGCGACCCCGACGACAACGAGTTCGCGTTCCTGCGGAAGCTGGACACACTCGCCGTCCCCTCGCACCGTGCCGTCGACAACGCGGGCTTCTTCCACGCCGGACGCAATCCGCGGGCCATCCCGGACCATCGGCTCTACGACCAGCTCCTCGGGGAGTTTCCCGACTGGCTGGCCGCCGCACGGAGCGCGGGCATTCTGTCGTGAGGCGCGCTGGGCCGTGTCAGCGGGCCGGGGTTGCCACGTGGCCGACCGCCGACCCCAGGTGCTCCACCAGGGCCCGGGCCCCCCGCACGGCGAGGGCGACCGAGGTCAGGGTCGGGTTGCAGGCGGTGGCGGTGGGGATGACGTTGTTGCCGGCGAGCCACAGGCCGTGGATGTTCCACACCCGGCTGTGGGTGTCGCAGACGCTGGTGCCGTCGTCGGCGGGGCCCATGCGGGTGGTGCCCTGGTAGTGCAGGGAGCTGCCGGCCGGGAGCAGGACCGGGGAGTCGTCCAGGGGGATGCCCACGGCGGCGCCCGCTTCGGCGACGGCCCGCTTGGCCCGCTCGATGGCGGCGAGGTCGGCGTCGGTGTAGCGGTAGTGGATGCGCGGGGCGGGCAGCCCGTAGGCGTCGGTCTCGGTGTCCGAGAACTCCACCCGGTCCTCGGGCGTGATGTCCTTGGCGCAGAACCAGCCCAGGCCGACCACGGCACCGGGCGCCACCTCGACGCCGTCGGCGAGCGGCACGGGGGAGGCGTCGAGCTGCATGACCTGCCCGTGGAAGGGCTGCGCGTCGGTGTACGGCACCCAACTGACCCCGCTCTGCGGCACGATCGCCCCGTCCTCGTCCCGGGTGCGGCCGGTGACGGCACGGTGCGCGGCGACCACGTCGTCGGGCAGGCGGACGGCGTAGACGATCTGCGGCTGGTCGTTGAGGTACCGGCCCAGCGCGGGCGGGCGGACGCCGGAGGCGTGCAGCAACTGCGGGGTGCGCAGGGCGTCCGCGGCGACGACCACCGCGCGGGCCCCGACGCCCCGTTCCTCGCCGGTGACCTGGTCGCGTACGGTCACCCCGGTCACCGTGTCGCCGTCCAGGTCGACGCGCAGGCACAGGCAGCGGTCGGCGATCTCCACCCGCTCGTCGTGCGCCGCCCCGCCGAGGATCACGTCGGTGCCGCTCCAGACATGGGCGCCGTCGGCGCGCGCGGTGACGGCCAGCGGCATCGCGGCCACCCGCCGGTCCGCCGCCCGGCCGGGGTCGAACAGCGCGGAGAGCCGTGCGCGCACCTCGTCGGCGAAGGGCGCCCCGTCGAAGACGTGCGCGTCCACGTGCAGGAGCCGTTCGGCGCGGGCGAGGTCGGCGTCCAGTTCGGCGGCGGGCAGGAAGCCGATGCGCTCGCCGTCGCCGGGGCGGGGGCAGGCGCCGGTCCAGTGGGCGCCCATGCCGCCGACGTTGGTGGAGAGCGCGGCGGCGGGCAGTTCCGGCGCGCCGAGGAGCCGGGTGCCGGGGCGGCCTGCCGGGCCGGGGCCCTCCGAGGCGCGCTGGGCGCGGGCGCGTTCCCCGGGGTCGGGGATGTTCTTCACATGGCGGCCGGGGTCGTCGGTCAGCCGAGGGCCGGCGTCCAGGAGCAGGACGCGGGCGGTGGGGTGCCGCTCGTACACCTCGCGGACGTAGGCGCTGCCGGTGGGGCCGCTGCCGACGACCACGAGGTCGTAGGCGGGTGCCGAAGGGAGGGACATGGGGGAGCTCCGGGTGTGAGGGTCAGGCCACCACGAGGGGGCGCAGGGTGCGGTGGGCGATGGTGAGGCCCTGGCAGACCTTCTCCGGGGTGCCGCCCCACAGGGGGTCCTCGTGCTCGACGGAGAGGGTGCCGGTGAAGCCGGTCTCGTAGAGCCGGTCGACGACGCGGGCCCAGTCGACCTGGCCGCGCCCCGGCACCCGGTAGCGCCACCAGCCGGTGGCCCAGGGGTCGCCGTTCTTGGCGGTGGTGCCGAAGAAGCCGTAGCGGTTGCGGGCCACCGGGTCCAGCTCGATGTCCTTGGCCTGGGCGTGCGCGATGCGGTCGGCGTAGGGCGCGATGGTGGCCAGCGGGTCGATGCCGAGCCACATCAGGTGCGAGGGGTCCCAGTTGAGGTACAGGCCGAGGGAGAACATCCACTCCCACAGCTCGGGGGAGTAGGCGATGTTGCCCGGGTGGCCGTCGGGGTGCCAGCCCTCCATCACACAGTTCTCGATGACGAGCCGTACCCCGCGCTCGCCCGCGTAGTCGACGAGTTCGGGCAGGACCCGCTCGGCCTCGCGCTGGTTGTCCGGCACGCTGAGCGAGGGGTCCCGGCCGATGAACGTACCGACGTAGGGCACCCCCAGCGCCCGGGCGGCGTCGACGGCGTGCTTGAGGTGGGCGCGGATCTCCGCGCGGCGCCCGGGGTCGGGGTGGAGGTTGTTCTCGTAGTACGCCAGCGCCGAGATCTCCAGCCCCGTCTCCCGCAACAGCCCCTGTACGCGGTCGTGTTCGGCCGCGTCGAAGCGGGCCACGTCGATGTGGGCGGCCTCGAAGTCACGGCCGCCGGTGCCGGGCCAGACGGCGACCTCCAGGCGTTCGTAACCGGTGTCGGCCGCCCAGGCGGCGACGCGTTCCAGCGGCCAGGTGGGCAGACAGGCGGTGAGCATGCCCAGTTTCACGCGGGGACCTCCGTCCAGTCGGTGGTGTCGGCGGCCGAGTCCAGCACCGCCTGGGTCAGCCGGGCGGCGCGCAGACCGGCGCCGAAGCCGGGCAGTCCGTCGGGGGCCTCGCCCCGGACGGCGGCGTAGGTGTCGGCGACGAAGTCGGCGAAGCACTCGTGGTAGCCCTGGGGGTGCCCGGCGGGCAGCGCGTCCGCCCGGCCGCCGGCGTGGGCGGGGTCGCGCAGCAGTACGCGGTTGGCGTCCCGGCCGCCGACCCACAGGCTTTCGGGACGCTCCTGGTCGAAGACGTAACTGGCGTCGGGGCCGTCGAAGGAGAACCACAGCCGGTTCTTGCGGCCGGCGCTGGCCTGGCTGACGACCAGCGAGCCCAGCGCGCCCGCGTCGGTGCGGAAGGAGATCACACCGCCGTCCTCGGTGGTCACCGGGCGGCCCCCGCGCACCGGATGGGCGCTGCCCAGCACCGCCCGCAGCGCCGTGATGCGCTGCCCGGTCACGAACTCCATCAGGTCGCACCAGTGGATGCCGATGTCGCCGAAGGCCCTGCTGTCACCGCCCCGGGCGCCGTCCACCCGCCAGTTGTCCGCCTCCGGGTCGGCGAGCCAGTCCTGCAGGTACGAGCCGTGCAGCAGCCACGGCCCCCGGCCGCCGGCCGAGATCATCGAACGCGCCAGCCGTACCGAGGCGTAGTAGCGGTAGACGAACGGCACGGTGGCCACCCGCCCCGCTCGCTCGGCGAGCCCGGCCAGGTCGGCGGCCTCCTTCACCGAGAGGGCGAGCGGCTTCTCGCAGACCACGTGTTTGCCGGCCTCCAGCACCCGCCGCGCCATGTCGTGGTGCAGGTGGTTCGGCGTGCAGATGTGCACCACGTCCACGTCGGAGTCCAACACCTGCTGGAACGTGGCGGGTTCGGCGCCGGGCGACGCCCCGGCCAGCTCGCGGGCGCGGGCCGGCGAACTGCCGGCGACCCACCGCACCCGGCCTCCGGCCGCCGTGACGGCGCGGGCGTGCACGGACCCCATGAATCCGGTCCCCACGACCGCGGCCTGAATCTGCTGCGTCATGGCAGCCTCCGGCTTCTGTCCTGTGAGCGATGACGAACGAACGACGGCTGAGCCGCGAGCGCCACTATTGCACGTCACATGCAAAAGTCGTCAAGTGCGGACCTCGTTCCGGCGGAAGTGCGCGATGATGTCCGCATGTCACGCCGACCGCCCACCGCCATCGACCAGTACGAGGCCCTGGCCACCGTCGTGCGCCTGGTGCGCCGCGGCCGGGCCCGGACCCGCCCCGAACTGGGCGCGGCCGCGCTGCTGGGCCGCACCGTCATCTCCCAGCGGGTGGAGGAGGCCATCTCCCTCGGCCTCCTGGAGGACGCCGACGTCGCTCCGTCCAGCGGCGGCCGGGCGCCCCGGCGGCTGCGCTTCCGGTCGGAGGAGGGCCTGGTGCTCTCCGCGGTGCTCGGCGCCGCCGCGCTCGACGTCGCCGTCACCGACCTCGACGCCCGGGTGCTGGACCACCGCCACCTGGAGTGGCCGGTCGCCCACGGCCCCGAGCGGACCTTCGACTTCCTCGACGAGTACTTCGCCGAGCTGCTGAAGGCACACGACCCGGCGCAACTGTGGGCGGTGGTGATCGGCGTGCCCGGACCGGTCGAGTTCGCCACGGGCCGGCCCTCGCAGCCCCCGATCATGCCGGGCTGGGACGGGTACGACATCCGCGGCCGGATGCAGCGGCGCCACGGCGTGCCGGTCTGGGTCGACAACGACGCCAACCTGCTCGCCCTCGGCGAGGCCAGGAGCACCGGCCTGGACGACGACCAGCACATGATCTACGTCAAGGCCGGCACCGGCATCGGCGCGGGCGTCGTCAGCCGGGGCCGGGTGCACCGCGGCAGCAAGGGCGCCGCCGGCGACATCGGGCACGCCCGGGTCCTGGAGGACAACTCCGTGATGTGCCGGTGCGGGCGCACCGGCTGCCTGGAGGCCCTGGCGGGCGGCTGGGCGCTGGCCCGCGACGCGGTGACCGCCGTCCACGAGGGGCGCAGCCGCTACCTCGCCGACATCCACCGCGCCACCGGCGAGATCACCCCGGCCGACATCGGCCGCGGGGTGGTCGCGGGCGACGCGTGGTGCCTGACGGCGGTGGCACGGGCCGCGGAGCGCATCGGCAGCCTGATGGCCGCGCTGGTGAACTTCTACAACCCCGACTGCGTGGTCTTCGGCGGCGGCGCGGTGGCCGGCGGGGACACCTTCCTGCGCGTCGCGGACCACACCGTACGCAGCCGGGCGCTGCCGCTGGCCGCCGCGGACCTGACGGTACGGGCCGCGGTGACCGGTGACACCGGGGGTGTGGTGGGCGGCGCCCACCTCGCCGTCGACATGCTGCTGTCGGCGGACGCGCTCGCCGCGTGGGCCCCCGGGGGGCGGCCGTCGGCGGTCGAGCCGGACCGGTTGGTGGCCGGGGTGTGACGCTGCGGGTGGCGGGGGGTGCGTTGCCGGACGCGCAGGCCGGCAACGCGCACACCTCACCGGCGACCGCCGGGCCGATGCCCCGGCCTGCACCATCCGTCCTGTCGATGGCGACCCTATGGGTACCCCAGAAGCATTGACTTCTGCTGATGGCGTGCATAAGTTCCGTCGACAGCGAGCGGACTCCGGACGAGGCCCGCCGCGGTCATCGGCGGCCGCCCCCCGTTCCCCGACTTCCGGGCGCAGCGGCGGCACGCCCTCTGTCTCCCGAAGGGACTCGACGATGAGTGCCGTGCCCTCTCCCGCCACCGGTGTGGCCACCCCGTCCTCCGCCGGGCCGCGCCCCCTGTCCCGGGCCGCCCAGTTCGGCTACGGCCTCGGCGACCTCGCGTCCAACCTCACCTGGACCACCCTGACGGCGTTCCTGCTGTTCTTCTACACCGACGTCGCCGCCCTGAGCGCCGCCACCGCCGGCACCATCCTGCTGCTCGGCCGGATCGCGGACGCGGTCATCGACCCGGTGGTCGGGCTGGCCGTGGACCGCACCCGCAGCCGCTTCGGCCGCGCCCGCCCCTACCTGATCTTCGCCGCGCCCGTCCTGGGCGTCGTCTTCGCCCTGGCCTTCACCTCGCCCGGCGGCGGCACCACCGCCGTGGTCTGGGCGGCGGCCACCTTCGTCGCCGTCGGCATCAGCCACTCGCTCGTCAACGTCCCCTACGGCGCGATGCTGCCCATGCTCACCGACGACGCCGACACCCGTCTGAAGATGAGCGGCTACCGGTTCATCGGCGCCTCGCTCGGCCTGATCGCCGTCTCCCTCGCCGTGATGCCCCTGGTCCAGGCCCTGGGCGGCGACGACCGGGGCCGCGGCTTCACCGGCATGGCCGTCGTCCTGGGCGCCGTCGGCACCCTGCTGTACTGGATCGTCGCCCTGCTGTGCCGGGAACGCCCCGCACCGCCGGTGCCCCGGGAGGCCGCCACCTGGCGCGCCCTGGCGGCACTGCCCCGCAACCGCCACTGGCTCGGCGTGAGCACGGCGTCCCTGCTGGCCTTCGTCCGCCTGGGCATCATCACCGCCGGCGCCGTCTACTACGCCCGTGACGTCCTGCACGACGCCTGGGCCACCAGTTACATCCTGCTCACCTTCTCCCTCTCCGCCCTGGTCGGCTCGGTCCTCACCCCGTGGTTCCTGCGCCGTACCGGCAAGCGCCGCGGCATCAACTACGGCCTCGCCGCCACCGCCGCCCTGTACGTCCCGCTGTTCTTCCTCGACGGACGGCCGGCCGTCTTCCTCACCGTCTTCCTCGTCGCCAACCTGCTCGGCGGATTCGGCTTCGTCGCCGCCCCCGCGCTCGTCTCCGACACCGTCGACCACCACGAGACCCTCACCGGCCGCCGCGACGAGGGCCTCCTCTACGCCGGTTACAGCTTCGCCACCAAGGTGGGCACGGCACTCGGCGGCGCCTTCTTCGCGTGGGCGCTGGCCTGGGGCGGATACCGCGCCGACCACGTCTCGGCGGAGGCCGGCCGGGCCATCGAGTGGGCCTTCGTCGGACTCCCCGTCGCGCTCTGCCTGGCCCAGGCCGCCTGCATGGCCCTGTACGGCCTGGAGAACCGCGAACACCCCGCCTGACCCGCACCCCCGCACCCCGCACATCTCACACCCCCCACCCTGCACCCCCGCCCCCACCCTTTTTCTCCGTACCGAAGGACCACCATGCTCGAACGCCCGATCATCCAGCAGCGCGGCTTCCGCAACACGACCGGCGACACCGGTGTCACGGGCTTTGAGATGCTGCTGCGCAACCCCAACTACCGGGGCGTCGCCGGCAGCCTCGTCGACGGCGCCGACGTGACCGTCGACGGCCGGGCGTTCCCGCGCGAGGCCCAGCGCTGGACGCTGCAAGGGCGTACCTTCACGCTCGACGAACTGCGCGCCTCCACCGACGTACGGTGGCCGCTGGACGAGACCGCCGTGCTCGGCGTCGACCACCCGGGCGGCCTGAGCGCGGGCACCCACCGCGTGGAGGTCGCCGTCCACCTGCGCCGGCCCTACATCCCCGAGGTCGCCGGACCCTCCGTGTTCCGCTCCGCCGCCACCGCCACGATCGTGCCCGGCGCCGACCCCGCCGACGGGCTGCGCCACGGCGTCTCCCTCTACAGCTTCTCCGGCGACCTCTACACCTCGATGACCCTCGAGGACGCCATGGCCGACATCGCCGACCTCGGCGCCACCGGCATCGAGATCCTCGGCGAGGGCAACATTCCCGGCTACCCCGAGCCCGACCCGGCCTGGGTCGACACCTGGCACCGCCTGCTGGACCGGTACGGGCTGACGCCGACGAACTACGGCTCCTGGGTCGACACCGCCATGTGGCGCGACCGCGACCTCACCGCCGAGGAGGCCCGCGCCCAGCTCGCCCGCGACCTCCGGCTCGCCAAGCTGCTCGGGTTCACCTCCGTACGCCCCAAGTTCGGCGTGGTCACCCCGGATCTCGACCCGCACCCCGTCTGGGAGCCCGCCGTGGCAGGCGTCCTCGACCTGGCCGCCGACCTCGACATCGTGATCTGCCCCGAGATCCACAGCCCCACCCCGATCAAGCACCCCGTCACCCAGGGCTACCTCGACTTCATCGACCGGACCGGCAGCGACCACTTCAAGCTGCTCATCGACACCGGCATCTTCCAGACCGCGCCGGTCGACGACGGCCACGAGGGCTTCGAGGGCAAGAAGCGCCCGGCGTTCCTGGAGCCGCTCGCCGTGCCCATGGCGGACCTCGCCGAGGTGCTGCCGCATGTGCACTTCATCCAGGCCAAGTTCTTCGAGATCGACGACACCCTCACCGACCTGCACATCCCCTGGCCCGACATCGTCGCCACCCTGCGAGCGGCCGGCTGGCGCGGCTGGCTCTCCAGCGAGTACGAGGGCCGGCGCGAGCCCTACCGGGGCCGTGACCAGGTCCGCCGCCAGCACGCCCTGCTCCGCTCCCTGATCCAGGATTCGGACCGCCCCGCGACCTCCTGACCGGCTCAGGAGGGTGCTGGGGTCACCGGCGCCGGAACGGGCGGTGCGTCACACCGGGACGGTCGACGTCGAACGGGCGGCGGCCGGAGCGACAGCGCCGCGGGAGAACCCGCGCGGACGGCTCACAGCGGCGCCGGGGAGGACGCCCCGGCGAGCAGCAGCCGGGGGGCGCCGGTGCCGTCCGCCGGTACGGTCCACAGGTCGCTGCGGCCGACCGCGCCGTCGGCGGGCAGGGCGTAGGCGAGGGTGTCGTCGTCCAGCCAGGTGGCCTGGTCGTCGACGCTGCGGCGCTCGGCGAGCGGGGTCCGGCGCAGGGTGCGCAGATCGAGGACGTACTCGCGCCACAGGTCGGTCCGGGACAGCACCCGCTTCTTGAAGGCGACCCGGGTGCCGTCGGGGGAGAGCGAGGGGCACTCCACGTTCTCGGTGAGGGTGGTGACCGAGCGGCCGGAGACCGAACCGCGCACCAGATAGGTCTTGCCGGCGGTGTTGAGGGTGGCGTAGAAGGTGTCGTCGTCGGTGGCGAAGGTGACGCCCCAGAAGTTGACGTCGGCGGCGCGGTACGGCTCGCCGTCCAGGGTGATGGCGAATTCCTCCAGGCTCGGTACGAGCCGCATGGTGCGGGTGTCGAGGATCGAGGTCCGGGTGGAGAAGAACGTCGAGGCGTAGGACTCGCCGGAGACGAACACGGTCCAGGCGGCGAAGCGGCCGCTGGGCGAGACCCGGGCCCGGCTCGGCGTGCCCGCGAGGGCGAAGGTGCGCTGGACGCGCAGGCGCGAGTCGAGCAGCAGGGCGCGGTTGCGCTGCTTGAGCACACCGGGGTCGGAGCGCAGGCAGACGCCGGTGCCGGCCGCCGCGTAGAACCGCGCGCACTTCAGGCCGGACGCGGTGCGGGCGCCCTCCGGGTCGGCGGCGGGCACCGTGGTGACGGCCGTGCGGTGCGGGCCGGGGGTGCCGTTGACGAACGCCAGCCGGTCCCGCTGCCCGAGGGTCACCGGCCCTCCGCTCACGGCGGGGTCGCCCGCTCGCGGGCGGTCGGCGCGGTCCGCGCGGTCGGCGGCGCGCAGCACCATGCCGGTCGCCGCGCCCGCGAGCACCAGGACCGCCGCGACGAGGACGAACAGGCGGCGGCGTAGCGATGTCATCGGGGTCCTCGCTGCTGGTCGGGTGGTGGTCATCGGGTGGGGCGGGCGGGGCGCAGCACCAGGGCGGCGACGGTCGCGCAGCACAGCAGGCCGATCGCGGCGGCGGTCAGCGCGGGGCCGTCCCCCCACATCGTCCAGGCGGCGCCGAACCCCAGCGAGCAGCCGAACCGGGCCAGGGCCTGGCCGGTGCCCACGATCGCCAGGCCGCTGGCGCGCAGGTGCTCGGGCACGATCCCGGCCAGCGCGGCCGGAAGCACCCCGTCGGTGGCGGCGTAGAAGACGCCGTGCAGACCGAGCACGAGTGGCACGAGCAGGGGGGTGGCCGGGGCCCACAGCAGCAGGGCGTAGGCGGTGAGCAGGCCCAGGTGCCCGGCGAGGAAGACGACGTGCCGGCCGATCCGGTCGGCCAGCGCGCCCAGCGGAACGGCCAGCAGCAGGAACACCGCGGCGGTGCCCAGCGGCAGCAGCGGGAACCACTCCTCGCCGATGCCCGCCCGGCGTTGCAGCAGCAGATATACGAACGCGTCGCTGACGGTGGTCAGCCCGAGCAGCGCGGCGCAGCAGGCGATCGCCCGCAGGCGGGGCAGTCTCAGCAGCGCCAGCGCCTCGCGCAGCCGTACCGGCGGGCGGGCGGTGCTCGGGGCGGTGCCGGCCCCGGGCGGCTCCGGCCGCCGGCGCCGGCCGGGCACGAACAGCACCAGGACGAGCACGCCGAGCGTGGCGACGCAGGCGCTGACGCCGAACACCGCGTCGTAGCCGTCGGCCGCCGCGCGCAGGATGAGGAACGCGGCCAGCGGCCCGAGCAGTGCGCCGGTGGTGTCCATCGCCCGGTGCACACCGAAGGCGCGGCCCTGGTGGGCGACCGGCGTGGACAGGGAGATCATCGCGTCGCGCGGGGCGGTGCGCAGGCCCTTGCCGGTCCGCTCCAGCGCCAGGACGGTGCCGAGCGCGGCGGCCGAACCGGCCAGCATCAGCAGCGGCTTGCACAGGGCGGACAGCCCGTACCCGAGCCCCGCCAGCAGTTTGTGGTCGCGGACCCGGTCGGCGAGATGGCCGCCCAGGAGCTGGACGAGCGCGCTGACGCCGTTGTAGACGCCGTCGAGGGCGCCGAACGCCACCGGGCTGAAGCCGAGCGTGGTGACGAGGTAGAGCGGCAGCACGGCGGTGACCATCTCCGAGGAGACGTCGGTGATCAGGCTGACCGTGCCGAGGACGAGTACGACCGGGGCGACCCGGGCCCGCCGGCCGCGTCTTCGGCCCGGTCCGGTGTCCGCCTCCGGCGGGGCGGAGCGGTCGGTGAGGTACATGGACGGAAAACCCCCCGTGCGGTGCGCTCAGTCCTGCCGGCTGCTGTCGTCCCGCAGCCAGGTGCCGAAGTCCTGCTCCCGGACGGCCTTCGCGGCCCTGCGGCGGGCCAGGAGCGCCGCCGCGAGGAACACGGCCACGCAGGGCAGCAGCTCCGGTTCCCGGCGCAGCAGGGCGGTGAGGTCGGCCACACCGGTGCGTGCCGAGGGGCTCCCCGGGCCCTGCCGCTGTTCGAGCTGGGTGGTGGAGACCGCGGCCCGGACCCGCCGCCTCATCAGGTCCCGCCAGGTGCGCGGCGGCCGGACCACCACCTCGGCCGCGTCGACCACGCGCCGCTCCCGGGGCGTGAACGCCAGGGACGCGGCCAGGTCGTCCGCCATCAGCGGCGGCAGCGCGGCGATCCGGGCGTGGCCCTCTTTGGAGACGGCGATGACACCCCGCCCGAACAGGCCCTCGCGGACGGCCGGCAGGCGCTGCCACACCCGGTAGTAGGCCCGTACCGGCCAGGCGCAGCCGCGCAGCGGGACGCGCCGGGCGGGAGCGGTGGCGAGGACGCCGGAGGTGTCGTCGGTCAGCGGCCCGGTCAGCGCCCGCACCCCGGCGGAGGTGAGCACCACGTCGGCGTCCACGTAGAGCCGGGGGAAGCCGAGCGCGTGGTCGTCGCCCGCGCGCAGGGCGGCGTGCTTGGAGGGCACGGGGATCTCCACGACCCGTACCCGCGGGCCGTACCCGGCGGCGATCCTCGCGGTGTCGTCGGTGCAGCCGTTGCACACCACCACGATGTCGGTGTCGTCCTCGCCGGAGTCGGCCAGCAGCGCTTCGAGGAGCCGGCCGATCACCCGCGCCTCGTTGTGCGCCGGGATCACAATGCTCGTCACCTCGGCAGTATGCGGCCGGCCGTACCCGCGCGAGGTGTGTTTAGTCCAACTGTTCCCGCGACTGCGGTCAATAGTCTAGATTGACGTCCGCTGGGCCGGAGTTGGGGGAGGGGAACGGTCCGCGCACCGCATGCCGGAGCGCGGCCCTCGAAGCCGGCGCGCGAGCAAGGATGTACCAACAGGCAAGGGCCAGGCGGCGGTTGGGGAACCGCCAAGGCTGTCTCGTACGTCGGTGCCGGGGTGTGGAGGAGACACACCGGTGTCGATCCAGCCCTGGCTGCGGACGTGTGACTGACGTTCCGCATGCTCGCGGTCGGGGGGAGCTGCGCGTGTGGTGGGGGCCATGACCATTGAGGTCACGCACGAGCCGGTGGAAGTGGAACGCAGACGTCCGCAAGCCCGCCGAAGACCCTGGGAGCGGAAGTACCGGACGGTCCTGCTGGTGGCGGACGGCCTGGTGGCCGTGACCGCGTCCGGGGTGATCCACGGTGCCTACGGCCGGTGGACGGTGGCCCTGGTGCTGCCGCCGACCTGGATCGTCATGATGGTCGCCCACCGTTCCTACGACAGCGGCGTCCTGGGCCTGGGCGCCGAGGAGTACCGGCGGGTCCTGCGCGGCGCGCTGACGCTGCCGGCCCTGGCCGGTGCCGTGTACTGGCTGGTCACCCACGATCCGGCGCTGCTGCACGACATGGCCCTCGGCGCGCTGCCGCTCGCCGGGCTGGCCCTGCCGGCCCGCTGGGTCCTGCGCCGCCGGTTGCACCGCCGCTGGGCGCGGGGCCGCGAACGCAGCTCGGCCCTCCTGGTCGGCCCGGCCCGCGCCGTCCTGGAACTGGTCGCCGTGATGCGACGCGGCGGCGCCCAGGAACTCCAGGTCACCGGGGTGTGCCTGAGCGACCCGGAGAACGCCTCGGAGATCCGCAGGGCGGGGCTGCCCGTGCTCGGCGGCGTCGGCGACATGACCGACGTGGTCCGGGCCCTCGGCATCGGCACCGTCGTGGTGTTCCCCAGCGAGGGACTGGACTCCTCCGTGCTGCGCCGCATGTCCTGGACGGCCGCCGCGCAGGGCGTCGACTTCCTGCTGGCCCCCATGCTCGCCGACATCGCCGCGCCCCGCCTGGCGGTCCGGCCCGCGGGCGGCGTGCCCCTGCTGCGGATCAAGGCGCCCCGGCTCTCGGGAGCCGCCCGGCTGCCCAAGGAAGCACTGGACCGCTGCTGCGCCGCCGTGCTCCTGCTGCTGCTGGCGCTGCCCATGCTGCTGGTCGCCCTCGTCGTCCGGCTGGACAGCCCCGGCCCGGCCCTATTCCGCCAGCAGCGCGTGGGCCGCTACGGCGATCACTTCACGATGCTCAAGTTCCGTACCATGCGCCCCGACTCGGAGGTACTGCGCGCGGAACTGGCCCACCTCAACCAGAACAGCGACGGCCTGCTGTTCAAGGTCAAGGGCGACCCGCGCATCACCCGGGTCGGCGCGTTCCTGCGGCGCAGCTCCCTGGACGAACTCCCGCAACTGCTCAACGTGGTGCGCGGCCACATGTCGCTCGTCGGCCCGCGCCCGCCGCTGCCCGAGGAGGTCGAGGGCTACCCGCCGGACCTCAGGCGCCGGCTGCTGGTCAAACCCGGCCTGACCGGGCTCTGGCAGGTCAGCGGCCGCTCCGACCTGCCCTGGGACGAGGCCGTCCGCCTCGACCTCGGATACGTCGACAACTGGTCGATGGGCCTGGACCTGTCGATCCTGGCGCGCACCGGGTCCGCGGTGGTGCGCGGAACGGGGGCCTACTGATGGACCGAGGAAAGAAGACCGACGTGACACAGCAGCCGTTGGGGGTCGCCGTCGTCGGCGCCGGCTACTGGGGCCCCAACCTCGTGCGCAACTTCCAGGCCAGCGACCGTTTCCGGCTGCGCCACCTGTGCGACCTCGACGTGGAGCGGGCCCGGCGGGTCCTCGGCGGCTACTCCACCGTCCAGGCCACCGCGGACTACCCGGCCGTCCTCGCCGACCCCGAGGTCGACGCCGTCGCCGTGGCCACCCCGGCCGGCACCCACCTCGACATCGCCCTGGCCGCCCTGCGCGCCGGCAAGCACGTCCTGGTGGAGAAGCCGCTCGCCGCGACCTACGCCGACGGCATGCGCCTGGTCACCGAGGCCGAGGAGCGCGGCCTGACCCTGATGTGCGACCACACCTACTGCTACACCCCGGCCGTGGGCCGCATCCGGGAGGCGGTCCGCTCCGGCGAACTCGGCGAGATCCACTTCGTCGACTCGGTCCGCATCAACCTCGGACTCGTCCAGAAGGACATCGACGTCCTGTGGGACCTCGCCCCGCACGACCTGTCCATCCTGGACTTCATCCTCCCCGACACCGTCGAACCGGTCGCCGTCGCCGCCCACGGCGCCGACCCGATCGGCGCCGGACACGCCTGCGTCGCCTATCTGACGCTCCGGCTCAACACGGGCGCCATCGCCCACGTCCACGTCAACTGGCTCTCCCCGACCAAGGTCCGCACCACCATGGTGGGCGGCGCCAAACGCACCCTGCTCTGGGACGACCTCAACCCCCTCCAGCGGGTGGCCGTCTACGACCGGGGCGTGGACCTCGCCTCCCCGCACGAGATCGGTGTCGACGAACGCCGCGACATGCTCGTGTCGTACCGCTCCGGGGACATGGTCGCCCCCGCCCTCGGCGAGAAGGAGGCGCTGCGCTCCATGGTCGAGGAGTTCGCCGACGCCGTCCGCGAACGCCGGGCGCCGCTGACCGACGGCCGGGCGGGACTGCGGGTGCTGGACATCCTGGAGGCGGCCTCCCGCAGCCTCCAGTTCCAGGGCGCGGTCGTCGGCCTGCGCGCCGGCCACTGACCGCACGTCTCCCGGGCACCACCGCCGAACCCATCGAGAGGGCACCGCAGTTGAGCACCGTAGAAGGCAAGAAGATCCTGGTCACCGGGGGAGCGGGCACCATCGGCTCGCACCTGGTCGACCTCCTGGCGGCGGGCGGCGCCCGCGAGATCGTGGTGCTGGACAACTTCGTCCGCGGCCGGCGCGCCAACCTCGCCCAGGCGCTGACCAGCGGCGTGGTGGAGGTCGTCGAGGGCGACATCCGGGACACCGCCACCGTGCGGAAGGTCACCGAGGGCGCCGACCTGGTGTTCCACCTCGCCGCCATCCGCATCACCCAGTGCGCGGAGGAACCCCGGCTGGCCAACGAGGTCCTGGTCGACGGCACCTTCAACGTGCTGGAGGCGGCGGCCGAGGCCGGCGTCGCCAAGGTCGTCGCCTCCTCCTCGGCGTCCGTCTACGGCATGGCCGAGACCTTCCCCACCACCGAACGCCACCACCCCTACAACAACGACACCTTCTACGGCGCGGCCAAGGCGTTCAACGAGGGCATGCTGCGCAGCTTCCACGCCATGTACGGCCTGGACTACGTGGCGCTGCGCTACTTCAACGTGTACGGCCCCCGGATGGACATCCACGGCCTCTACACCGAGGTCCTCATCCGCTGGATGGAGCGCATCGAGGCGGGCGAGCCGCCGCTGATCCTCGGCGACGGCACCCAGACCATGGACTTCGTCGACGTCCGCGACATCGCCAGGGCCAATGTGCTGGCCGCCGAGGCGGACCTCACCGACGAGGTGTTCAACATCGCCAGCGGCACCGAGACCTCCCTGAAGGACCTGGCCGAGGCCCTGCTGGCGGCGATGGGCGCCCGGGGCCTGGAGCCCGAGCACGGCCCGGCCCGCGCGGTCAACGGCGTCACCCGGCGCCTGGCCGACACCTCCCGGGCGGCCGAGCGGCTCGGGTTCACCGCCGGGATCGACCTGCGCACCGGCCTGGACGACCTGGTCCGGTGGTGGCGCGCGGAGCGGGAGGCCGCCCAGTGAGCCCGGCGGACCGCATCCCGGTCATGATCCCCTGGCTCGGCGAGGAGGAGGCACGCGCCGCCTCCGACGCCGTGCTGTCCGGATGGGTCGCCCAGGGCCCCAGGGTCGCGGCCTTCGAGCGGGCCTTCGCCGAGCGGGTGGGCGCCGAGCACGCCGTCGCGGTCAGCTCCTGCACCACCGCCCTGCACCTGTCCCTGGTCGTGCTCGGCATCGGGCCCGGCGACGAGGTGGTGGTGCCCTCGCTGTCGTTCATCGCCACCGCCAACGCCGTACGGTACGTGGGCGCCCAGCCCGTCTTCGCCGACGTCGACCTCGCCACCGGCAACGTGACCGCGGCGACCGTCGACGCCGTGCGCACCCCCCGCACCCGGGCCGTCCTCGCCGTCCACCAGGGCGGCGTCCCGGCCGACGTGCACGCGCTGCGCGCCGCTTGCGCCGACTGGGGCCTGCCCCTGGTGGAGGACGCGGCCTGCGCCATCGGCGCCACCGTCGGCGGCAAGCCCGTCGGCCACGGCGCGCTGCTCGCCGCCTGGTCCTTCCACCCCCGCAAACTGGTCACCACCGGCGAGGGCGGCATGGTCACCACCGACGACGCCGGCACCGCGGCCCGACTGCGCCGGCTGCGCGAACACGGCATGAACGCCTCGGCCGCCGAACGCCACGCCAGCGACAAGCCCGTCCTGGAGAGCTATCTGGAGGTCGGCTTCAACTACCGGATGACCGACATCCAGGCCGCGGTCGGCCTGGTCCAGCTCGGCCGGCTCGACGCGATGATCGCCCGCCGCCGCGCACTCGCCGCCCGCTACGACCGGCTGCTGCGCGAGGTCCCGGGCCTCACCCCGGTGCGCGACCCCGCGCACGGGCAGGGCAACTTCCAGTCCTACTGGGTGCTGCTCGACGAGGACTTCCCCGGCGGCCGGGACGGGCTGCTCGGCGCGCTCGCCGAGGCCGGTGTCTCCGCCCGGCGCGGCATCATGGCCGCCCACCTCGAACCCGCCTACGCGGACCACCCGTGCGCGCCCCTGCCGGTCACCGAGCGCCTCAGCCGCGACTCGCTGATCCTGCCGCTGTTCCACACCATGACCGAGGCCCAGCAGGACCGGGTCGTGGCGGCACTCGGCGAACGGGCCCGCCGATGACCGACCTGCTGATCGTCGGCGCCGGCGGATTCGCCCGGGAGACCGCCCAGGCGGCGCTCGCCACCGGCGGGTTCACCCTGCGCGGACACCTCGACGACGACCCCGCCCTGCACGGCACCGAGGTGGACGGCGTGCCCGTCCTCGGCGACTGCGACCTCGTCCACGCCCTGCCCCGGGCCCGGGTGGTGATCTGCGTGGGCAACGTCCGCGACTACGCGGCCCGCGCCCGCCTGGTCCGGCGCCTCGGCCTGCCCGAGGAGCGGTACGCCACCGTCGTCCACCCGGCGGCGTCGGTCTCCGCCAGCTCGGCCGTGGGGCCCGGCTCGGTGCTGCTCGCGCACTGCGTGCTGACCGCCGCGGTCCGGGTCGGCGCGCACGTGGCGGTGATGCCGGGGACCGTGCTCACCCACGACGACGTGATCGGGGACTTCGCCACCCTCGCCGCCGGGGTCCGCCTCGGCGGGCACGTCCGGCTCGGGCGGGGCGTCTACCTGGCCTCCGGGGTGCTGGTCAGGGAGGGCACCACGGTCGGCGACTGGTCGCTGGTCGGCATGGGCAGCGGCGTGCTCGACGACGTACCGCCGGGCGAGGTCTGGGTGGGCAGCCCGGCCCGCAGGCTGCGCGCCGCGCCCGCCCCGGCGCTCGCCGAACTCGACACCCGCACCGCGTACGCACAGGGGGGACCCGTCAGATGAACCGTATTCCGCTGGTCGACCTCGCGGCGGCCCACGAGGAGGTCGCCGACGAGGTACGGGCCGGATTCGAACGGGTGCTGGCGCGGACCGCGTTCATCGGCGGCGAGGAGGTCCGCCTCTTCGAACGCGAGTACGCCGACTTCGGCGGGGTCGGACACTGCGTGGGCGTCGCCAACGGCACCGACGCCGTCGAACTCGCGCTGCGCGCCGCCGGGGTGGGACCCGGCGACGAGGTCGTGGTGCCCGCCAACACCTTCATCGCCACCGTCGGCGCGGTGGCCCGCATCGGCGCCCGCCCGGTCCTGGCCGACTGCCTGCCCGGCACCCTGCTCCTCGACCCGGAGGCGGCCCTCGCCGCGGCCGGCCCGGCCACCCGCGCGGTCGTCCCCGTCCACCTGTACGGGCAGATGGCCGACGTCGCCGCGCTGGCGGACCGCCTGCCCGGGCACGTCCGGATCGTGGAGGACGCCGCCCAGTGCCAGGGCGCCACCCGCGACGGCCGGACCCCGGGCCGCGGCGGCATCGCGGCGACCAGCTTCTACCCGGGCAAGAACCTGGGCGCCTACGGTGACGCGGGCGCCGTCCTGACCGACGACGAGGACCTGGCCGGCCTGGTCCGCGCCACCGCCAACCACGGCGGCGTCGCCAAGTACCGCCACGACGTGCCCGGATTCAACAGCCGCCTCGACACCCTCCAGGCCGTCGTCCTGCGCGCCAAACTGGCCCGGCTCGCGGAGGGCAACGCGGCCCGCCGCGCCGCCGCCGCCCGCTACGACGCGCTCCTCGCCGGCCTCGCCGCGGCCGGCCGGGTCGTCCTGCCGGTCACCGCGCCGGGCGCCACCCACGTCTGGCACCTGTACGTCGTCCAGGTCACCGGCGCCGACCGGGACGCCGTCGTCGGCAAGCTGGGCGCCGAGGGCATCGGCGCCGGGGTGCACTACCCCGACCCGGTCCACCTCACCCCGGCGTACCGGTACCTCGGGTACGCGCGGGGCGACTTCCCGCACGCCGAGCGGGCGGCGGACCGGATGCTGTCCCTGCCGCTCTACCCGCAGATCACCCCCGGCCAGCAGCAGCGCGTCGTGGACGTCCTCGCCCGCGCCCTCGGCCACTGAAGACCGCCGAAGACCACTCAAGGCCGCTGAAGGCCCCCGAAGGCCGCCGACCGGCCCCACCGCCCCACCCCGCACGGCCCGCACAGCACCGCTGAGAGGTACACATGAACAGATGGACGAGACGGATCCGGGGCACCCGCCTGGCCGTCGTGGCGGCGCTGATCTGGGCGGTGCTCCCGCCGGCGGCATCCGCGCAGGCGGTGGCCGATCCCTGCGGTACGGGCTCGAACCCGATCGTCTGCGAGAACTCCAAGCCGGGCAGCCCGACCACCGACTGGTTCGCGCCCAACGCCTACGGCGACATCAAGGGCTTCACCACCAAGGAGAGCGTGCGGGCCGGTGACACCGTCCAGTTCAAGGTGCAGTCGCCGGTGCCGTACCACGTGGAGGTCTACCGGCTGGGCTGGTACGGCGGCGACGGCGCCCGGCGGATGTCCACCGCCGCCCAGGCGGAGGTGACGTACCCGGCCAACTACACGACGAAGCCCGCCGGTTGCCTGCCCAAGAGCAGCACCGGCCTGGTGGACTGCGGGAACTGGCCGGTGACCGCGACCTGGACCGTGCCCGCCGACGCCGTCTCCGGCCTCTACATCGCCAACCTCGCGCAGACCGACGGCGACGGCATGATGCCGTACCCGTTCGTCGTCCGCGACGACGCCTCCACCTCCGACATCGTCGTGCAGACCAGCGACCAGACCTGGCAGGCGTACAACGACTACGGCGGCCAGGACCTGTACGGCGGTGCCGGACCCGCGCCGGACGGCCGGGCCTACGAGGTCAGCTACAACCGGCCGCTGGACATCGGCGGCGACAACGGCATCTACGGCTCCGAGTACATGATGCTGTCCTGGCTGGAACGCAACGGCTACGACGTCAGCTACCTGTCCGGCGTGGACGTGTCGGTCAACGGCGCCACCCTGCTGAAGAAGCACAAGGTGTACATCTCCTCCGGCCACGACGAGTACTGGACGCAGAGCCAGTACACCAACGTGCTCAACGCCCGCAAGGCCGGGGTGCGGCAGGGCTTCTTCAGCGGCAACGAGGTCTTCTGGAAGACCCGGCTGGCCCCCAGCAACGACGGCACCAACACCGCCAACCGCACCCTGGTCTGCTACAAGATGACCAAGATGGCCCAGAACAACGGCGTCGCCGACCCCAGCGGCACCTGGACCGGCACCTGGATGGACCCGGCCAGCACCCAGTACGGGCAGGCGTACCAGCCGCCGAACATCCTCACCGGCTCCATGTTCACCGTGAACGGCTACCGCGCCGACGCCATCACCGTGCCCGGCTCGTACGGCAGGAACCGGATCTGGCGCAACACCTCCATCGCCGGGCTGAGCGCGAGCCAGACCGCCACCTTCCCGACCGGCACCCTCGGCTACGAGTGGGACAGCGACATCGACAACAGCACCCGGCCCGCCGGGGCGATCGACGTCTCCTCCACCACCGTCGACATCGACGACGGCAAGCTCCGCATGGACTGGGGCAACGTCTACGGCAACGGCACCGCCACCCACAGCCTGGTCGAGTTCCGCGACCAGGACTCCGGGGCCCTGGTGTTCGGCACCGGGACCGTGCAGTGGTCCTGGGGACTGACCAACATCCCCACCTACGACCCCGAGGACACCGTGGTCACCGAGGACGCCCGGATGCAGCAGGCCACCGTCAACGTCCTGGCCGACATGGGCGTCCAGCCGCTGACCCGGCAGAGCAACCTCGTCGCCGCCACCGCCTCCACCGACACCACCGGCCCGGCCGTCACCGTGACCGCGCCGAGCGCCGGAGCCACCGTACCGGCGCTGAAACCGGTCACCATCAAGGGCACCGCCACCGACACCGGCGGCGTGGTGGCCCGCGTGGAGGTCTCCACCGACGGCGGGACCACCTGGAAGGCCGCCACCGGACTGGCGTCCTGGTCCTACAGTTGGACCCCGACCGCCCCCGGCACCGCCTCCCTCAAGGTCCGCGCCGTCGACGACAGCGTCAACATCGGCGCCGTCACCACCATCGCGCTGACCGTCGGCCCCCAGACCTGCCCCTGCACCGTCTGGCCGGCCTCGTCCGTGCCCGGCACCCTGAACTCGGGCGACGGCAGCTCGGTCGAGCTGGGCGTCAAGTTCCGCACCACGGTGGCCGGTTCCATCACCGGGGTGCGGTTCTACAAGTCGCCCGCCAACACCGGCACCCACACCGGCAGCCTGTGGAGCGCCTCCGGCACCAGGCTGGCCACCGGCACCTTCGGCAACGAGACGGCCTCCGGCTGGCAGACGCTGAACTTCGCCACCCCGGTCACCGTCAAGGCCAACACCACCTACGTGGCCTCCTACTTCGCCCCCAAGGGCGGCTACTCCTACGACGCCGGGTACTTCACCGGCAAGGACGCGGGACTGGCGCCGCTGACCGCCCTGAAGTCCGGCACCGACGGCGGCAACGGCGTCTACAAGTACAGCTCCGCCAGCACCTTCCCCTCCACCCAGTCCGACGGCAGCAACTACTGGGTCGACGTGGTGCTGGACACCTCCACGGCCAGCACCGTCCCGCCCACCGTCACCTCCACCTCACCGACCTCCGGGGCCACCGACACCCCGATCACGGCCTCCGTCTCCGCTGTGCTCAGCGCGGCCGTCGACTCCGACGGCCTGACGTTCACCGTGCGGGGCCCCGGCGGCACCACCGTGCCGGGCACCGTGAAGGTGACCGCGGCGGACCGGGTGACCTTCACCCCGTCCACCCAACTGTCCCTGCACACCACCTACACCGCCTCCGTACGGGCCTCCGACGTCTGGGGCAACACCATGCCGGAACCGGTGACCTGGTCGTTCACCACCAGCTCCACCCCGCCCCCGGTCACCTGCCCGTGCACGCTGTGGGGCCCGTCCGCCGAGCCGGCCGTCACCGACATGACCGCCGACACCAACTCGGTGGAACTGGGCACCCGGTTCACCTCCTCGGCCGACGGCTGGGTCACCGGCGTCACCTTCTACAAGGGCACCGGCAACACCGGCCCCCACACCGGCAGCCTGTGGTCCGACGACGGCACGCTGCTGGCCGGCGGCACCTTCGTCGACGAGACCGCCTCCGGCTGGCAGACCCTGGTCTTCGCCACCCCGGTCAAGGTCACCGCGGGCACCGCGTACATCGCCTCCTACCACGCGCCCAACGGCCGGTACGCGGTGGACGGCGGCTACTTCGCCTCCGCCCACCAGTCCTATCCGCTGACCGCCACCGCCGACACCGCCGCCCACCCCAACGGCCGCTACAAGTACGGCGCCGACCCCGCCTTCCCCACCGGCTCCTACGGTTCGGCGAACTACTGGGTGGGCCCCGTCTTCACCGCCGACGACCCGGGCGCCGCACTCGGCGCGGAGGGCACCGCGGAGCCGACCGCGTCCACGGTGACGTACACCGCCGACGCCGCGCACCCGCTGACGCTCACCGTGCCGGCCGGCGCCGAGGTGTCCTCCGTCCGGGCGAGCCTGGACATCCTGCCCGGCGCCCAGCGGGCCGCCGCCGAGAAGCTGGGCGTCCAGGCCGTCACCTCGTACGACCGGGCGAGCCGCAGGGCCGCCGTCCACCTCTCCACGCCGCTGCCGGACGGCACCCGGTTCCGGATCACGGTCGAGGCCCGGGACGGACACCGCGAGGCGGTGGAGTCCCGGAGCTGGACCCTGACCGCCGCATCCGTCCGCCGCCCGAAGAAGTGATGGGTCACCCACGATGAGCACCGTCAGTGTCGTCATCCCCTGCTACAAGTACGGCCACTTCCTCGCCGACTGCCTGAGCAGCGTCCTCGACGAGCAGGACGGCGTCGACGTCCGGGTCCTGGTCATCGACGACGCCTCGCCCGACGACTCGGCCGAGGTCGCGCGGAAGCTGGCCGCCGCCGACCCGCGGATCGAGGTCCGGGTCCACGAGACCAACAAGGGGCACATCGCCACCTACAACGAGGGCCTCCTGGAGTGGGCGGACGGCGACTACGTGGCCCTGCTCTCCGCCGACGACCGGCTGGTGCCCGGCGCCCTGGTCCGGGCCGCCGCCCTGCTGGACGCCCACCCGGAGGCGGGGTTCGCCTACGGGCGGCCGCTGCGCTTCCGGCACGGCGGACCGCTGCCCGAGGCCCGCACCCGCGCCACCGGTTCGGTGGTCTACCCCGGGCGGTGGTGGCTGGAGCGCCGGTTCCGCGAGGGCACCGGCTGCATCACCTCACCGGAGGTCGTCGTCCGCACCAGCCTCCAGCGCGAGGTCGGCGGCTACGATCCCGCCCTCCCGCACGCCGGGGACATCGAGATGTGGATGCGGCTGGCCGCGCACGCCGACGTCGGCTACGTACGCGGCGCCGACCAGGCGTTCTACCGGGTGCACGGGCAGAACATGTCCACCACCGACTTCGGCGGGCAGCTCGACGACCTGCGCCAGCGGCTGGTCGCCTTCGACTCGGTGCTCGCCAAGTGCGGCGACCGGCTGCCGGACGCCGACCGCCTCGCCGAGCAGGTGCACACCCGGCTCGCCCGGTTCGCCCTGCGCCGCGCCTACCGGGCCTACGACCGGGGCCGCACCGCCGTCGTCCCGGTCGAGGAGTGCGTGGCCTTCGCCGAACACTGCCTGCCCGGGTACCGGCGCCTGCCCGAGTACCGCGCGCTGCGGCTGCGCCGGCGGATCGGCCCCAGGGCCATGCCCTACCTCCAGCCGCTGATCTGGTCGGCGGTGGCCGAGCGCGGCCGGGAGTGGCTGTGGTGGGAGTCCTGGAAGCGGCGCGGGATCTGATGCGCGCCCGGTTCGGCTCAGCCCGCCACCGGAACCCGGCCGGCCCCGCGGACCGGTTCCGGCCGGCCGCCACGCCCCTGGGCGCGGCGCCGCGCCCACCGGTCGCACCAGAGCGCGACCAGCACCGAGGCGGTCCCGCCCAGCAGCGCCGTCCCGGCCAGCCCCCGGGTCCGGTCGCCCACCACCGGGGCGGCGCTCGGCGCGACCAGCACCGAGGCGCTGATCCGGGTACGCGGAGCGATGCCCTCGGCCGCCTGGATGCCGTCCACGTGCCGGGTGTAGACGTCGATGATCCGCCGGACCACCGCGTCGGCCTCGGCGGCCCCGGCCCCGCGCGCCTGCACCTGGAGCGAGGGGATCAGATACTGCGGGGTGGCGCTGGTGCCGCTGTTGCGCGGGATCAGCTCGTACGGCCCCCGCACCCCCGCGGCGGCCAGTTCCGCGCGGCCGGCGGGGGACCGCAGCCGCTGCACGACCCCGTACGAGAAGGTGGCCAACGGCGGCTGGAGGTTGGTCAGTTGGTTGGGCTGGTTGCCGGTCGCGGGCGGCTTGAGGACGACCACCGCCGAACTGACGTACCGCGGCGCGGGATGCAGCACCGGATAGGCTCCGGCGGCCGTCAGCAGGAGCCCGAGCAGCAGTACGTACCAGCGGCGGAGCAGCGCTTCGGCGACGTCACGGGGCGACACAGGCAATCCTTCCGTCGGCACCGATCCTCGCAGGCGCCGGGGCCCGCCGCCACCGAATCACCCGGCTCGCGCCGGACCCGGGCCCCCCGGCCCGGCCCCGCCGCCCGCGACCGGGGGGAGAGCCGATGAGCCTCGCCGACCTGCTGGCCATCATGCGCCGCCGCTGGTACTTCGTGGTCCCGCTGACCCTGCTCAGCCTGCTGGCCGGCCTGTACCTGTACCGGACCGTCCCGGTGACCTACGAGTCGCAGAGCTCGGTCACCCTGCTGGACTCCACGGCGACCGCCGAACTCCCGCCCACCTTCGGCAACCCGCTGTCGAACGCGGGCGGTCCGCTGGTCGTCACCGCCGACGTGCTGATCCGCACCCTGCAGTCGGCCGAGGCGGCGAAGGAACTGCGCTCCCGGGGCGTCACCGACCCGTACACCGTCGCCTTCGCGGCCGACGCCGACGGCCCGCTGCTCACCCTCGGCGTGACCGGCACCGACGCGGCGAAGGTGTACCGGGAGACCACCACCCTCACCGGGTTCGCCGGGGAGCAGTTGACCGCCCTCCAGAACGCCTCCAAGGTGCCCGCGGTGTACGCGGTCCAGTCCGCGCCGGTGGTGCAGCCGCAGCCACCGGTCTCCCGGTCCAAGAGCCGCTACCAGGGCATCGCCGCCGTCGTCATCGTCGGCCTGGTCGCCGCGTTCCTGCTGTCCATCCTGGCCGAGGGCGTCGCCGTGGTACGCCGCCGGGGCCGCGCCCTGGCCGGATACGTGCCCCGCCGCCACCGCGCCCGGCCGCCCGAGCGCCCCAAGGGCCTGCTGGTGCGCCGGCTCGACGCCACCACCGTGCTCACCGGCTACCTGGTGCTGGCCGTCTTCGTCCCGTCGAACCTGACCCTGCCCGCGCTGGGCGGCGTCGGCACCCCCGCCAACGTCTTCGCCCTGCTCGGCCTGCTGTGGTACCTCGCCACCTGGCTCGGCGGACGCATCCTGCCCGCGCGGGGCACCAGACTGCCGCGCGTGGTCATGTGCGCGCTCGCCGCGGCGGTGCTGCTGTCCTACCTCACCGCGGCCGGCCGGGGCAGCGCGCACAAGGAGATCCTCGGCGCCGACCGGGGCCTGATCGGGCTGCTGGTGTGGGTGGCGCTGGTGGTGCTGGCCTCGGCCGGCATCCAGGAGCGCGACCGGCTGGAGACCCTGATGCGGCGGCTCGTCGTCCTCGGCACGGTCGTCGCCCTGATCGGCTACTACGACTTCTTCGCCGCCACCAACGTCGCCGACTCCTTCAGCATCCCCGGGCTGCAGTCCAGCAGCGCCGGGATCAGCGCCATGGACCGCGGCTCCTTCACCCGGCCGCGCTCCACCACCGCCCACCCGCTGGAGTTCGGCGGCATGCTGGCCCTGCTGGTGCCCTTCGCCGTGCACCAGGCGTTCGACCCGGTGCGCCGGCACGCCGGGGCGGTGCGCCGCTGGGGCCCGGTGGCGGTCATGGCGGGCGCGCTGCCGCTGACGGTGTCCCGGACCTCCATCATCGGCGCGTTCATCGCGATCCTGGTGCTGGTGCCCCGCTGGAAGCCGCAGCGCCGCTGGGCCGCGATCGGCCTGATCCTCGGCGCGGTGGCCTGCTTCAAGGTGATCGTGCCGGGGCTGATCGGCACCATCACCAACCTGTTCGCCAGCTTCCTGTCCGACTCCGACAGCAGCACCCAGGCCCGCACCGTCAAGTACGGCGCCATCGTGCCCTACCTGAAGGAACACCCCTGGTTCGGGCGCGGGTTCGGGACCTTCACCCCCGACCTGTACTTCTTCACGGACAACGAGTACATGCTGATCCTGGCCGAAATGGGCGTCGTCGGACTGCTCGCCTTCCTCGCCCTGATCGTCACCCAGATCCACACCGGCGGTGCCGTCCGCCGGCTCGCCCGCACCGAGTCGGACCGCGAACTGGGCCAGGCGTTCCTCGCCTCCGCCCTGGTCGCCCTGGTCATCAGCGCCACCTTCGACGCCCTCAGCTTCCCCATGTACGCGGGCATGTTCTTCCTGCTGCTGGGCGCGGGCGGCAGCTTCCTCGGCTTCATCCGCCGCGAGGCCGCCGAGGCCGCCGAGGCGTCCGCCGCCGTCCGCGCACCCGGCAAGACCCCCGAAGCCCCGCTACCCGAACTCGCGGAGTCCCGATGAGCCCCGTCACCGTCGTCGTCGTCACCTGGAACAGCGCCCCGGTGCTCCCCGGCTTCCTCGCCGCGCTGCCCGAGGGCATGGCCGGCCTCGACTGGCGGCTGGTCGTCGCCGACAACGACTCCTGCGACGACACCGTCGCCCTGCTGCGGACGCTGGCCCCCGGCGCCGTCGTGGTGGAGACCGGCCGCAACGCCGGGTACGCGGCCGGGGTCAACGCCGCCCTGGACGCGGCCGGCGACCACGGGGCCGTACTGGTGTGCAACCCCGACATCCGGATGCGGCAGGGCTGCGCCAAGCGCCTCGTCGACGGCCTCGTCGACGGCGTCGGCATCGTCGTCCCGCTGCTGTACGAGGAGGGCGGCCGGGTGCCGCAGCACTCGCTGCGCCGGGAGCCGGGCGTGCTGCGGGCGCTGGGCGAGGCGGTCCTCGGCAACACCCGGGCCGGCCGCTTCCCGGCGCTCAGCGAGATCGTCACCGACCCCGCCGCCTACCGGGAGCCCACCCGCGCGGACTGGGCGACCGGCGCGCTGATGGCCGTATCGGCCGACTGCCTGGCCGTCTGCGGCCGGTGGGACGAGTCGTTCTTCCTCTACTCGGAGGAGACCGAGTACTGCCTGCGGGCGCGGGACAGGGGCTTCGCCACCCGTCTGGAGCCGACCGCCGAGGCCGTCCACCTGGGCGGCGACTCCCAGGTCTCGCCCCGGCTGTGGACCCTGCTCACCCTCAACCGGGTCCGGCTGTACCGGCGCCGGCACGGCCCGCTCGCCACGGCCGCGTTCCGGGCCGCCGTGCTGCTGCGGGAGACCTCGCGGGCCGCGCTGGGCCGCCCGGCCGCCCGGGCGGCCGCCGCCGCGCTGGCCAGGCCCGGCGCCCTGCGGGCGACGCCGGGTCCCTGACCGGGATTCAGGCCGCCCTGTTCCGTACGGCGATGAGGGACTTGGGCACGCCGAGCACCCGCTCGCTGAGGATCACCGACCGGGGGAAGAGGTAGCGCAGCTCCGCCCGGGTCAGCAGCTCGATGTTGACCACGGCGTCCATCGCCGACTCCGGGCTGTCCGGGCGGCTGTGCACCAGCGGCCAGCGCCGCACCAGACGCGCCCGCGCGGCCAGCGGCAGGAACTGGAACCCGGGCGCCACGAAGTGCGGTTCGACGGGGAAGTACCGGTACGGCGTCTGCACCCAGTGCAGCGGCGCCAGTCGCTCGACGGCGGAGACGAACCGGCGGCGCTGGCTGTGGCCGCCCACGTGCTCGATGGTCGAGTTGGAGAAGACCAGGTCGTAGCCGCCCTCGGCGCTCAGCCCGGCCGCGACCTCCGGGTCGGTGACGTCGGCGTTCTCCGCGGTGATCCAGTCGGGCAGGCCGGCCGGGTGCGACTCCAGGTTGATCAGGTGGACGTGCTTGGCGCGCACCGGCGCGCGCAGCCACATCTCGGCGGTGCCGCCCAGGTCCACCACGCTCATGTTCTCGATGCCGGGGAAGCAGCGCCGGAACCGCTCCCAGCGGGCGAGCCGGAGCCGTTCGCCCAGGGAGCCGGGCGCGTCGACGAATCTGTTCCGCAGGGCGCGGGAGTGGGGCATGGGATCAACCACCTGTGGTCGGGGACGGGAAACGGATCGGTTCTCACCTGGTCGGTCGCCACCGCGTGTAGAAGCTGGACGGGTTCACCAGGTAGCGGACGGTGGGGTGCGGCAGGTGCAGCACCCGGTGCCGGCGGGCGTAGCGGTGGATCAGCTCCCAGTCCTCCCGGGGCAGCACCTCCGGGGTCCGGCGCAGGCGGCTGAAGCGCAGCGCGCGGGTGCGGCGGGCGACGAAGGCGTTGGTGTCCAGGAACGCCTCGCGGGCGGCCCGGCGCCGGTCGTAGGGGACCGAGAGTACGTCCCGTTCGCTGCCGTCGGGCAGGACCCGGCGCAGGGCCGTGTAGACGCCGTCGGGGCCGCCGGGGGAGCGCAGCACGGCCAGGGCCCGTTCGAGGTGGTCGGGTTCCCACAGGTTGTCGTCGTCCAGGAAGGCCACGTACCGGGACCGGGTGAGGCGGATGCCCACGTTGCGCACCACCCCGGCCACCTTGGTGTTCCGCGCCAGGGAGACGGCGAACAGCCGCGGGTCGGCGGGCAGCGGGGGCAGTCCGGCGCCGTCGTCGACCACGATGACGACCTGGTCGCGGACGGTCTGGTCCAGCGCCGAGCGGACCGCGGCCCGCAGCGTCTCGGGGCGCCGGTGGGTGGCGATCACCGTGGCGACCAGCGCCGGCGGCGGGACCGGACCGGCGGCGGCCAGCCGCCGGGTCTCGGCGTCCTCGAACCGGCGCAGCGCCACCGCGGTCGGGGCCAGCACCACCTTGTTCCTGGCCTCGAACAGCACCAGCCAGCCGAACAGCGCCTTCAGCAGGATCCAGGGCGCGCGCGCCACCCGGCGGGCGCTCACGCGGCCGGCTCCGGCCGGACCGGACGGCCGTCGGACATCCGGTTGCCGCGCCATACGTTGCCGGTGCCGTCCGCGTTCCAGTGGGCGACCGGGCCGTAGCCGCCGGAGGCGGGGTGGAACTGGGTGGAGAAGACGTTGTCCGTGACGCGGATGCCGGTGGCGCCCTCGCCGCCGGCGTAGAGGGCGTAGGCGCCCCCGGCGATCCAGTTGCGGTCGACGGTGACGTTGCGGACCGGGCCGCTGTCCGGGAACAGGCCGATGCCGCCGGACGCCCCCTGGTCGACGCGGGTCGGGTTGAGCAGGGTGTTGTGCCGGACGATCAGGTGCCCGGTGTTGCCGCCGCCGCTGATCACCGCGTTGGTGTGCTGCCACTCGCCGCCCTGGTTGACGAAGGGGGCGAGGTCGTGGACGTAGTTGTCGTGCAGGTCGCCCTGTCCCGTGGAGAGGGCGTCGCCGAACACCGACACGTCGCACCAGCCGACCTCGACGGGGCTGGTCCCCATGTTGGACACCGCGTAGTCGACGCCGCCGTTGTCCGGGCCCTCGCCGGGGACGGCGGTGAGGGTGGAGTGCAGGACGCGCAGGCCGCGGTGGCCGGGGCGCAGGTTGACGCCCCACCAGTTGTCCGAGGTGATCCTGCTGTCGATGACGGTGACGTCGTCCGCGTAGATGTCGAGCGACCCGGCGAGGTCCCAGCCCCGGATGACCGCCCCGTCGGTACGGACGGTCAGATGGCCGGACTTGCGGGTCCTGGGGGCGGTGCGGTGGCCGGTGCCGGCGGCGTCGGGGAAGCCGCAGGCGCGCGGCGAGGCACAACCGTCGACTCCGGCCGAGGGCGTGCGGGACGGGGTGCCGGGGCGGCTGGTCGCCGGGGACGCGGGCGCGGGCGAGGTGGCCGGGCCGCTCGGCGGGCCGACGGCCGGGGTGGACGGCTCGGGGCTCGGCGGCGGCGCGGTGGTGCTCGGGGAGCAGGCCGGCGCGCCGGACCGGCAGGGCGGCGCCGCGGACCCCGCCGGTTCCGAGCAGGCCGCCGCCAGGACCGCCAGCACGGCGGTGAGCAGTAACGCGGCCAGCGGGTTGCGGCCGGTGTGCCGGGTCATCGGGCTCACCTCGTGTCCTGGGGGGCGGGTGGGACCGGGGCGGACATCCGGTGCCGGCCGCGGTGGCGCCGGTCCCCGGGGCCGGTGCCGCGCAGGAAGTCCCGGCTGGGCAGGACGCACACCGCGTACCCGGTCAGGGCGACGGCGGAGACGGCCAGCAGGCCGAGCGGTCCGTCGCCGAACGGGTGCCGCAGCGCGAGGACGATCGCGGCCATCACCGCGCCGCCGAGGAAGGGCCACGCGCAGGCCCGGGCGATCAGGCCGGGCCCGATCCCGCCACGGCCCAGGGCGACCAGGAAGACGGGCACCACCAGCGCCCCGGCGACCAGCACATGGCCCTGGGAGACCCCGACGACGCCGTTGAGCCGGGCGGCGACCAGCAGCACCGGGACCAGGGCCACCAGCCACAGGCCCTGCACCAGGAAGAGGGACCGGCGCTGCCCCATGGCGACCAGGCAGTCGTAGGCCAGTTCGCTGCCGATGCGGATCAGCCCGAGGACCATCAGCCAGGGCAGCGCCCCGGCGGCGGGCGTCCACTGGCTGCCGTAGACCAGCCGGATCACCGGCTCGGCGAGCCCCGCCAGCAGCACGCACAGCGGGACCGTGCCGGTGATCAGCACGCCCAGGGCGCGGCTGAACCCCTGGGCGAGCGCGGCCGGGGAACCGGCCAGCCGGGAGAACCCGGCGAAGGAGACCCGGCGGGCGGCCTCGGAGATGATCCGCACCGGCCAGCCGGAGATGTTGAAGGCGAGCACGTAGAAGCCGAGGGCGACATTGCCCAGCGCGGCGCCCAGCACCATGGTGTCGACGTTGACCACCGCCAGGGCCAGCATGCTCGCCCCGGCCAGCGGCAGCCCGAACCGCAGCAGCGCGCGGGCCTGCCCCGGGTCCCAGCCGAACCTCAGCGTGCCGGGCGCGGCCAGCCGGCAGCCGATCAGCGACACCAGGTTCCCCGCCACCGCCCCGCAGGCGAAGCTCATCGCGCCCCGGTCGGCGAAGGCCAGCAGCAGCGTCACCGCGGTGCTCACCACGAAGTTCAGCGTGTCGATGACCATGCGCTTGCCCTGGGCGAACTCCCGGGTCAGGAAGCCCGCCGGGACCTGCGCGATCCCGTCGATCACCACGCACAGGCACATCACCCGCAGCACCCCGGCGGCGTCCGGCGAGCCCAGCAGACCGCCCACCGCCGGTGCCGCCGCGAACAGCGCCACGTACAGCAGGCCGCTGGAGAGGGTGCTCAGGGTGAGCACGGTCGGCGCGAACCGCCGGGGGTCCCCCTCCCAGCGCACGATGGCCAGGCCCACGCCCAGCTCGTTGGCGGAGAGCAGGACCAGCAGCACGGTCTGGGCCAGGCCGTAGACCCCCCACTCCGCGGGGCCCAGGGCGAAGCGGGCCAGGACGATGCCGGTGGCGAAGTTGCCCAGGCGCAGCACGACGGTGTTGATCAGGCTCCAGCGGGCCGCCGACCGGACCTTGCGGCCGAAGGAGCCGGAAGCGGGGGCCTCGCCGGCCTCGCCCGGTTCACTGTCCGGAGCGCGGGCGGTGTCCATGACCCGACTCCTCGTCGCGTGGCTGCGCTGCGGACGGCACCGTCGCCACCGGCCGGGCCGCCCCGGTCCGCGCGGTGTCCGTGCCGTCGTCCCCGGCGGTCCGCGACCAGCTCGGCGGCCGGCGGATGGCGAGCGTCTCGTCCGCGGCCGGAGCGGGGTCCGGCGCCGCCGTCTCCCGCTCCGCCGGGGCGGGGCCGGGCGCCGCCGGTTCCGGTGCCCGCGGCCGCTTGCGGGCCTCCACGTAGAAGACGGCGACCAGGGTGAGGACCAGCCCCAGCAACCCGGCCATGATCATGTACTGGAGGCGGGCCTTGGACTGCGCCACCGGCTTCTGCGGCGGCACGATCGTGGTCATCCGGATCATGGCCCGGGGGTCGACCGACTGCCGCCGCTGGAACTCGTCGAGGCGTTCCTTGGCGTACGCGGTCAGGATCTTGTCCGAGGCGAGCACCGTGTCCGGGTCGGTGCCGGTGACGGTGAGCCACATCAGCGGCCCCTGGGCGTTGTCGGCGAGCTTCGCCTCGAACGTGCCCCGGGCGCCCCGGGACTTCAGCTCCCTGAGCGCGTCGTCGGAGGTGAGGCTGCGGGCCAGGCTGTCGGCCATGCCGGTGAGCGAGGTCTGGGTGCTCAGGAAGGGGTTGCCGTCGTACGCCCGGGTGGCCTTCTCGGAGTTCAGCAGGACCACCGTGCTCTGCGACCGGTAGTCGACCGGGACCAGCACGGTGACGGCGGCCACCAGAGCCGAGGTCAGCAGCAGTCCGGGCAGCAGCACCCGCCAGCGCCTGCGCAGCACCCGGAAGATCTCAGCGAGATCCATGGTGGTTCCCCCTAGCGACCACACGTTCGACGGTCATTTGTTGCCAGCGGATCATATGGGGAACGTTCGGTCCATGGGTGCGGACCGGGCCAGGGATTCCGGTCCGGGGGCGGTCTCCGGGAGGTCGGTGGGCCGCGGCCGGGTGCGCGCGGTGCCGCCGCGCAGCAGCACCTCCGCGATCCGGTCGCCGGCCCGGCCGTCCCACAGCTCGGGCCGGCGCGGCGCGGGCGGGGCGTCCAGTACCCCGTGCACGGTGCGCACCACGCGGGCCGGGTCCCGTCCGGCCAGCACATTGGTGCCCTCCTCGACGGTGACCGGCCGCTCGGTGTTCTCCCGCAGCGTCACGCACGGCACGCCGAGCGCGGTGGTCTCCTCCTGCACACCTCCCGAGTCGGTCAGCACGATCCGGGCCGCGTCCTGCAACGCGATGAAGTCCAGGTATCCGGCGGGCGGCACCAGCCGGATGCCGCCGGGCACGCCCAGTTCGGCGAGCCGGCCGGCCGCGCGGGGGTGCACCGGCCAGACCAGCGGGCAGCGGTCCGCGATCTCGCCCAGCGCCTTCAGCAGCCCGGCGAGCACCCCGGGGTCGTCCACGTTGGCGGGCCGGTGCAGGGTGACCAGGCCGTACCCGCCCCGGGTCAGCCCGGAGCGGTCCAGGACGTCCGAGGCGCGGGCGCGCTCCAGGTTGGCCAGCAGGGTGTCGATCATGACGTTGCCGACCAGGTGGATCTGGTCCTCCCGGTAGCCCTCGGCGCGCAGGTTGCCGGCCGCGTCGGGGGAGGGGGCCAGCAGATAGTCGCTGACCCGGTCGGTGGCGACGCGGTTGACCTCCTCCGGCATGGACCAGTCGCGGCTGCGCAGTCCGGCCTCGACGTGCGCCAGCAGCGGGCCCGCCTTCGCGGTGACCAGGGCGCAGGCCAGGGTGGAGTTGATGTCGCCGACCACCACGACGAGGTCCGGGGAGAGTTCGTCGAGCAGCGGCTCGAACGCGGTCATCACCCGGCCGGTCTGCTCGGCGTGGCTGCCGGAGCCGACGCCGAGGAAGCGGTCCGGTGGCCGGATGCCGAGGTCGGCGAAGAACACGTCGTTCATGGCCGGGTCGTAGTGCTGGCCGGTGTGGACCAGGAGGACCTCGGCGCCCCGGCGCTCCAGCGCGTCCATCACCGGTTTGATCTTCATGTAGTTGGGGCGCGCCCCGGCGACACAGATGATGCGCGGCATTGCTCAGAGCACCTCGATCGTGGGTCCGGACGGCAGCCTGCGGCGGCAGTCGAGGACGACGGGGGCGTGTTCGGCGATGAGGTCGTAGTCGAAGGAGTCGTGGTCGGTGAGCAGCACCACCACGTCGGCGGCGGCCAGTTCCTCGGCCTCGACCTCGACCCGCACCAGCCGGGTGTCCACCGGCAGGCTCTCCACCACGTGCGGGTCGGCCGCCCGGACCTGCGCGCCCATGTCCAGCAGGAGCTGGGAGACGCGCAGCGCGGGCGACTCGCGGGCGTCGCCGGTGTTCTTCTTGTAGGCGAGGCCGAGCAGCAGCACCCGGGAGCCGTTGACCGACCGGCGCCTGGTGTTGAACAGGTCGGCGATCCGCCGGGTCACGTACTCGGGCATGTGGTTGTTGATGTCGTTGGCCAGCTCCACGAAGCGGAAGCTCTGGCCGAGTTCGCGCTGCACCCGCCAGGACAGGTAGGAGGGGTCGATCGGCAGGCAGTGGCCGCCGACCCCGGGGCCGGGGGTGAACTTCATGAACCCGAACGGCTTGCTGGAGGCGGCGTCGATGGCCTGCCAGACGTCGATGTCCAGGTGCCGGGCGAACATGGCGATCTCGTTGACCAGCGCGATGTTCACATGCCGGAAGGTGTTCTCCAGCAGCTTGGCCAGCTCCGCCTCCTTGGGCGAGCGGACCGGCACGGTGGTGTCGACGAGCCCGGCGTAGAAGCCCTGGACGGCCTCCAGGGACGCCTCGTCGACCCCGGAGACGACCTTGGGGGTCTCCTTGAAGCCCCACACCGCGTTGCCCGGGTCGATGCGCTCGGGGCTGTAGCCCAGCCGGAAGTCGCTGCCCGCGGTGAGTCCCGAGCCCTCCTCCAGGATCGGCGCGAACAGCTCCTGGGTGGTGCCCGGGTAGGTGGTCGACTCCAGGACGACCGTGGCGCCGGGGCGCAGATAGCGGGCGAGGGTGACCGCCGACTCCTTGATGTACCGCAGGTCGGGGGTGCCCTCGTGGAGCGGGGTGGGCACGGTCACCACGGCGACGTCGAAGCCGCCGCAGTCGCGTGCCGAGTCGCTGGGGCGGTAGGTGCCGTTGTCCAGGGCCGCGCGGACCCGTGCGGAGGAGACGTCCTCCACGAAGGACTCACCGGCCGCGAGGCTCTTGATCCGCCGGGTGTCGACGTCGTAGCCGATCACCTCGTGTCCGGTCTCGGCGGCCCGGATGGCCAGCGGCAGACCGACGTATCCCTGTCCGACCACGACGACGCGCATCAGTGACTCCTGTTCGCCGGGGCGGCCGACGGTCCGGGGCGCAGGCGCTCGCGTGCCGTCATGAGCACGAAGGCCGCGTTGGTGGTGAGGTAGCGCCGGCCCAGCCGGCGCGGTTCCTGCAGCGCCCGGTAGAGCCACTCCAGGCCCCGGCGCTGCCAGGACTCGGGGGCCCGCCGGGTGACTCCGGCGAGGATGTCGAAGGAGCCGCCGACGCCGTGCACCACGAGGGCGCCGGTGCGGGTGCCGTGGGCGGCGGTGAACAGCTCCTTCTTCGGCGAGGTCATGCCGAGGAAGAGCAACTGGGCGCCGCTGCGGGCGATCGCGTCCGCGACGGCCTGCTGCTCCGCGTCGGAGAAGTAGCCGTGCCGGCTGCCCGCCACCTTCAGCCCGGGGAACCGGTCGGCGACCCGGCGCAGCATCTCGTCGAGGACCTCCGGGCGGGCGCCGAGGAAGTACACCGACAGGCCCGCCGACTCGGCCTCCGCCAGCAGCCGCAGGAACAGGTCGATGCCCGCGACCCGCTCCGGCAGCGGGGCGCCCAGCACGCGCCCGGCCCAGACCACGGCCTGCCCGTCGGCGAGCACCAGGTCGCAGTTGGTCACCGCCTCGGCGAGCCGCGGGTCGCGGCGCATGGTGACCAGCTTGGCCGCGTTGACCACGCCGATCTCCAGCCTGCGGCCCTCGCGGACGGCGGCGAGGCAGCGCTCGACGGTCTGGTCCATGGTCAGCGGGTCCAGCTCGAACCCGAACAGTGTCCGGCGCCCGTTCATATCCGGCCCCCCAGCCAGGCGTGCAGCATCCAGCCGAACTCGTACGGCCGGCACTCGCGGTCCACCGACAGCGGCCGGTACACCCGGTCCAGGACCCGCAGTCTCACACCGGGCACGGCCCGGGTGGCCAGTCCGCGCACCGCGCGCACCGCCTTCCTCGGGTCCCCCCGGTGCACCTTGCGCCAGGTGACGCCCAACTCGTCCAGGATCAAGGGTTCTTGCCCGCCGGGGCGGCCGGCCAGCTCCGGTACGTCGGTCATCCAGCGCAGTCCCTTGCGGACGGCCGCGCCGAAGTCGCCGCCGCCGGCCTCGGTGAGGTCGAACAGGGCGGTCGGCGCCATCGCGTGCTGGTGGACGCTGTAGACGGGGTAGCCCTCCACCACCCCGCCGGTGCGCGCGTCGTAGTGCCACCACCACTGGCCGCCCGTGCCCTGGAGCCGGCAGATGCGGGCCGCGCACGCCTGCGCCGCGGCCAACGCCTCGGGGTCGCCGGGGCCGCTGGCGTGGGCGCGGGCCAGCGCCTGCAGCGGGTACGTCTGGTCGGCGAAGCAGGCCACGTGCGCCCGGTAGCCGGGCACCAGGCCGGGCCCGGTGGCGTGCGGGAAGAGCGGGCTGCCGCCGGTCCGGGAGCGCAGCAGCCGGTCCCGCGCCGCGGTGAAGTGCCCCTCCACGTCGGCCGAGTCGCGGGCCGCCGCGAGCGCGGACAGCACCCAGGCGGCCTCGACGGTGTACTGCGGCCGGTCCCGGTGGTCCAGCGCCTCGACCCGGGCGAGGGCGTCGGACAGCTTGGGGTGCCCGGTGTCGGCGGCGGCCCAGGCGATCAGCGCCGCGTCGCCGAGGTTGGTCACCGAGGGCAGGGACTCCACCAGCAGACCGGTGAACTCCTGCGCGGTGCGCCCCCCGAGCACCGCCCGCTGCCGGTCCTCGGGCAGGTACTGGACGCCGAGCGCGGTGATGGCGGCGTACCGCCTGCTGGTGCCGCGCTGCTCCACCCGCCAGGAGCCGTCGGGCGCCCGCGTCCCGGCCAGGGTGAAGGCGAACGCCTCTTTGCCGGGGAGCAGCATCGACGGCAGGCCCGACTCCGCGACGGACAGCAGCCGTCGGGCGAGCGGAAGCAGCGACGGGTCGTCGCGGTCGAGCGCCGCAAGACGTGAAGTGGTCATCTCTCGGACACACCAACCCCCCTGTGGGTCCTGTGGTGAACAGACTGGTGTCCGTCGGGTCATGACCGGCCGGACGGTGGAGCAGCAGACGTCAGACGCCGGATCGGCAGGCGCTCCCGGCAGCGCGCACAGGTGTCCCCATCACCCCGTAACCCCCCCTGGGCACCGCTGGGTTGTGTGCTCATTGTGCTCGGTCTGCACACTTCGCGCACATGCTATGCCGGGACAAGTCAGCGGTATCGCTCTTTGCGGGAAAGAGCCGAAAAACGTTGGGCGCCGGATCGTTCCGGCGGGCCGTCACCCGAAGGAGTTCACCTGTCCCGCGTCGTCAGCCGTGGGAGTGATGATCGTCCGGTGGTCCGGGCGGCGTGTGGAATCTTGGCCTCCGCGGAGCGCCGGACGGCGTACCGCCGAGCGACCGGACCGAGGAGAACCATGTACGAGTGGCTGCGGGACACCCTGGTGGAGCGCCTGAAACTGCCGGCGGACGCCGTCCGGCCCGACGCCCCGGCCGAAGCGGCCGGACTGGACTCCCTGGCGGTCACCGAACTGGTCATGATCGCGCAGGAGGAACTGGGGCTCGACGCCGACGAGGACGAACTGGCGGGCCTCGGCACGATCGGCGAGGTCGCCGCGTACCTGGAGTCGCGCCGGCAGCCCGCCGCCCGATGACGGCACCGGCGAGCGACGGCGTCCCCGCGGCGGTGCTGTGCGGGCTGGGCTCCTGGCTGCCGCCGACGGTCGTGCCCAACGACGAGCTGGCCGGGCCGCTCGGGGTCAGCGACGCCTGGATCCACCAGCGCTCCGGCGTGCGCAGCCGGCGCCGGGTGGACGACGGGACGGCCACCGTCGCCCTGGCCGCGGAGGCGGGCGCGCGGGCGCTGAAGTCGCAGGGGCACGGCCAGGTGGACGCCGTGCTGCTGGCCACCGCCACGCCCGACCGGGTCACCCCGCCCTGCGCCCCCGAGGTCGCGGCGCGGCTCGGACTGTCCGGAGCGGCGGCGGTCGACCTGTCGGCGGCCTGCTCGGGCTTCGTGTACGGCCTGTCGCTGGCGGCCGGTTGCATCGCGGCCCGCACCTTCGCACGCGTCCTGGTGATCGGCGCCGAGACCATGTCCGCGGTCGTGGACCCCCGGGACCCCGCGACCGGGCCGATCTTCGGGGACGGTGCCGCCGCCGCGGTCGTCCGGGCCGGCCGGCCCGGCGAACCCGGCGCGTTCGGCCCGTTCGTGCTGGGCAGCGACGGCGGCGGCGCCGACCTCATCCAGGTACCGCGCGGCGGCTCCCGCACCCGCTACCGGTACACGGCCGAGGAACCCCGCGCCCGGGTCCGGATGGACGGCCGGGAGGTCTTCCGGCGGGCCCTGGAACACCTGGGCGGGGCCCTGACCCGGGCGGTGGAGAAGGCCGGCTGGACGCCGGCGGAGGTGGATCGTTTCGCCATCCATCAGGCCAACGCCCGGATCTCCCGTTCGCTGGCCACCCGGATGAAGGTGCCCGAGGAGCGGTGGCTGTCCAACATCGAGCACGTCGGCAACACCAGCGCGGCCTCCGTGCCGCTGCTGCTGGACCACGCGGTCCGCGACGGCGCCCTGGCCCCGGGACAGCGGGTGGCGGTCGCGGCCTTCGGCGCCGGCCTCACCTGGGGCGCGACGACCCTGGTCTGGCCCGACCTGGCCGCCGGCGGGTGACGGTGCGGAGGAGCACGGACGAAGGGGTCCCGGTGGCGGACGACGAGGCGCTGTACCCGGCGGTCGACCGGGCGATCGGCGCGATGACGGGGGACGCCCACTACCTCCACATCGGCGCGGCCCTGGAGATGGACGGCCCGGCACCGGCCCGCGAGGAGGTGCGCGAGCACCTGCGCGCCCGGCTCCCCCTGCTGCCGCCCCTGACCGGTTGCGAGGACCATCTCGACGCCCACGTACGGGAGTTGGCGGTGCCGGACGGGGCCGCGTCCGGCTGGCCGGCGGCGTACGACGCGCTGGTCAACGAGGTCGCGCCGTGCGCGCGGCGGCCCTGGGGCGTCTGGCTGGTGACCGGCGCCGGAGCGGACGGCCACCTGCTGTGCTACCGGGGGCACCACGCCCTGCACGACGGCACCAGCGCGCTGCGGCTGGCCCGCCTGCTGTTCGCCCTGCGCGAGCCCGGCGCCGCGCCGCTGCCCGCGAGGGACCCGGTACGGCCGCCCGCCGCGTCGCGCGCCGCCGGGTACGCGCGCAACCTGGGCGCCTCGGCCAAGCTGCTGCGGCCCGCGCCCCGGCGGCCGCTGCTCCCCGGGGCACCGGCCGGACGGCGCGTGCTCTCCCGGGCCGTCGTCCCCGTGGCGGCGCTGCGCGCGGCGGCCCGCGCGCTGGACTGCTCGGTCCTCGACGTGCACCTGGGCGCCCTGTCCGCGGCGGCCGAGGCGGCCGACCCGACGGGCTGGACCGCCGAACGGCGCCGCCCGCGCGGTATCGGGGTGCCCGTCGCCCTGGAACCGGCCGGTCCGACGCCCTACCGCGGCAACCGGTTCGCCCTCGCGCTGCTGGACGTCCCCTGGCGGGAGCGGGACCTCGCCGAACGGGTGCGGATCATCGCCCGCCGGACCGGGCCGCTGCGCGACCCGGGCGTCCGCTGGGCGCTGGGCCACGCCCTCGGACGGCTGAGCCCGGCGGGCACCCGCGCCTTCTCGGAGCGGGTCTTCGCGCGCTGCGGGGTACAGACCACCATCCTCCACTCCGCCGCCGACCTGGGCTTCGCCGGCCGCCGGGCCCGCCGCCTGACCGGACTGAACTGCCTGCCCGCCGACTTCCCCTACCAGCCGGTGCTGACCCTGTGGCGGGACGAGGCGGTCTGCGCGTTCACCGCGGACGCCGCGCTGCCGGCGGCCCGGCAGCTCGCCGGGGCCTGGCAGCGGGCCCTCGGCCGACTGGCACCGGACGTGGTGGCCCCGGACCGAGAGGACGGTACGTGCACGTCTACCACGGCACCCGGACGCTGATGCGGCTGGTCGGGACCGCCTGGTGCCCGATCACCGTGGAGGGCGCCGCACACGTCCCGGCCGGCGGGCCCGTGCTGCTGGCCGGCAACCATCTCGCCGCCTGCGACACGTTCTTCCTGATGGCGGCGGTGCGGCGGCGGCTGGTCTTCCTGAGCAAACGGGAGTACTTCACCGGCACCGGCCCCACGGGGCGGGCCGTCGCCGGGTTCTGCCGCCGGCTCGGCTTCCTGCCGGTCGACCGGGACGCCGGGCCGGCCGCGGCGCGCGAGGCGCTCGACCGGGGCCGGCGCGTCCTCGACGCGGGCGGGGCCCTCGCCCTGTACCCCGAGGGCACCCGGTCGCCCGACGGACGGCTCTACCGCGGCCGCCCCGGCGCGGCGGCCCTCGCCCTCACCTGCGGCGTGCCGCTGGTGCCGTTCGGGATCAGCGGCACCGACCGGGTGCAGCCCCTCGGCACGGCCGGACTGCGCCCGCACCCCGTCCGCATCCGGTTCGGCCGGCCGCTCGGCGCGCTGCCGGGTGACCGGCGGCCCGACGGCTTCCCCACCACCGCCGCACTGCGCGAAACGACCCTGAGAACGATGACGGCCATCGCCGCCCTCTCCGGCCAGCCCTTCACCGACCGCCCGGCGCCCCGCCCGGGACGCGACACGTGCCGGGCGGAACCTTGAGTCGCGGGGAGGGACCACGGCGTTCTCGGACGCCCCGCCGCCGAGGCGCGCCGCGACCCGGGGGGCGCTCCCGGACGTCCCGCCCGCCGAACACCCCCGGAGCCGTACGCCGCCCGGAAGGGCCGCGGCGTTCACGCACCCCCCGTCCCGGACAGCGCGTCGGTCGTGAGGGCGGTGCCGCACCACGACACCGTGTGCCAGCCCGTCTCCGGGGTGCCCTCCACCGCGACGACACCCGTGTTGGACACCTCGTGCTCCAGTACGAAGTCCACGGAGACGTTCGCCGTCCGCGCCGCCGTCCAGACGCGGACGGCCGTGCCGTGGGTGACCAGCGCGACGACCTCCGCCCCGCAGCCGGCCGCCTCCGCCACGACGCCGTCGAAGCGGCGGAAGAACGCCGCCCCGGACGGCGCCCCCGGCATCGGTACGCCGGTCCGGCCGGCCGCCCAGGCCGCCGCGACCGCCGCGTAGCGGCCGATGTCCTCCGGCGCCGTGCTCCCCTCCAGCGCACCGGCCTCCACCTCCCGCAGCCCGGCCCGCACCACGGCCTGACGGGCGAGGGCCGCGGAGAGCGGGGCCGCGGTCATCCGGGCCCGGGTGAGCGGCGAGACGTACAGCGCGCCGATGTCCTCCCCGGCCAGCGCGTCCACCAGCGCCGCGGCCTGCCGGCGCCCCGCCGGGGTCAGGGCGGGGCCGGGCGGCGCGGTGTCCAGGACGCCGTCCTGGTTGGCGCGGGTCCGGCCGTGGCGGATGAGAAGCAGGCGCATGTCGACTCCCGGTGCGACGGCGGCCCCGAACGTGCCGCCCACCGCCCCAACCGGACATCCGCCGCCGTACGTACCGCCCCCGCCCCGCAGTTCACACGGACGGACCAGCCCGACGGGACGCGGCCGCCCCCGCCCGACCGGGCCCGGAAGAAGGAGACCGCGTGCGCCGACGACGCCGTACCGAGCCCCGACCCGAGCGACGCGGAAGGGACGTGGCGCTGCTCCTCCTCGCCCTGGCCGCCACCGCGCTGACGGCATGGCTCGGGGCGCCGCTGCACGACCGGCTGGTGATCGGCGAGATCACCCCCGAGTCGGCCGAATCCCGGCGTGCCGAACGGCTGGTGGAGGCGGAATTCCGGGCCGGGAGCCCTGATCTGGTCCTGGTGGCGGCGGCACGCCCGGGACCGTCCGGCGCGCCGGGACCGGGCGCCGCCGTCGACACCGCCCGGGTCCGCGCGGCGGGGGAGCGGCTCACCCGGCGCGTGGCGGCCGACCCGGACGTGGCGCGGGTCGTGTCCTACTGGACGGACCTGCGGCCCGGGCCCCGGCCGCTGCTGCGCTCCCGGGACGGGAACAGCGCCCTGATCGCCGTACGGTTGCGCGGCGACGAGGAGCGCACCACCCCCGCCGCCGCCCGGATCGTCTCCGCCGTCACCGGGCGGCCGGGGCCGCTGGCGGTGACCGCGACCGGTGAGGCGGCCGTACGGGCCACCGTCGCCCGGCAGGCGGCCGACGGCCAGCTCCGCGCCGAACTGCTGGTCCTGCCGCTGACCACGCTGCTGCTGTTGCTGGTCTTCCGGTCGGCCGTCGCCGCCGTGCTGCCCGTCCTGGTCGGCGCGTTCGCGGTGCTGGGCACCTGGACCGCGCTGCGGTTGCTGGACACCTGGCTGCCGCTGTCCGCCTACGCGATCAACATCGCCTCCGCGCTCGGCTTCGGCCTCGCCGTCGACTACTGCCTGTTCCTGCTCAGCCGCTACCGGGAGGAACGCGGCCGGCCGGGCACCGACCCGGCCCGGGCGCTGTCCGTCGCCCTCGCCACCGCGGGCCGGGCCGTGCTGTTCTCCGCGGCCACCGTCGCCACCTGCCTCGCCGCGCTGCTGGCCTTCCCGCACGCCGTGCTGCGTTCGGTCGCCTACAGCGGCGTCATCGTCGTCGCCCTGGCCGCCGCCGGCACGCTCCTCGTCCTGCCGGTGCTGCTGCGCGCCTGCGGGGACGCCGTGGACCGCTACGACCCGTTCGCCCGCCGCCGGCGCCCCGTCCCCGCCCCCGCCCCCGCCGGGGCCGTGCCGCTCGGTGCCTGGGGGCGGACCGCCTCGCGCGTCGCCCGCCGCCCCCTCGTGGTCGCCGTCGCGGTCACCGCCGGGCTGCTCGTCCTGGCCTCGCCGTTCCTGCAGGTACGCTTCGGCCTCGCCGACGACCGCATCCTGCCGCCGGACTCCGACACTCGCCGCGCCGGCCAGACGGTACGGGCGGATTTCGACGCCTGGGACCTGCTCACCCGGGCCTGTGTCGTGCTGCCCCGGTTCGACGCCGCCCGGCACCCCGGCGACCTCGACGGCTACGCCCGCCGCGTCTCCGCCCGGCCCGGCGTCACCGGCGTCACCACCGCCACCGGCAGGTACGCGCACGGCCGGCGGGTCGGACCGGTCCCGGACCGGCGGGAGTTCACCGGCCGGGGGGCGACCTGGCTGGCGGTCACCACCGGCGCGGACATCTACGCACCCGCCAACCGCGTCCTCGCCGAACGTCTCAGGGCGCTGCCCGCCCCGGCCCCGGTGCTCGTCGGCGGCCCGGGCGCCCGGCTCGCCGACACCCAGCGGGCCGTCACCGCCCGCCTGCCGCTCGCGCTGGGCCTGGTGGCCGCCGCGATGGCGGCGCTCGTGCTGGCCTTCACCCGGCGCCCGGTCCTGGCGGTCAAGGCGCTGGTGCTGAACGCGCTCAGCCTGGCCGCCTCCTTCGGCGCGGTGGTCCTCGTCTTCCAGCAGGGCCGTCTCGCGGGCCTGCTCGGCGGGTTCACCGTCACCGGCTACACGGAGGTCTTCGTCCCCGTCCTGCTGTTCTGCATCGCCTTCGGCCTGTCGATGGACTACGAGATCCTGCTGCTGGCCCGGATCTGCGAGGAGTACGACCGCACCGGGGACGGGCCGGCCGCCGTGGCCCGCGGCATCGACCGCAGCGCCCGCCTGTTCACCTGGGCGGCCCTGACCTTCGCCGTCACCATGGGCGCCCTGGCCACCTCCCGGCTCCAGCTCCTGAAGACCATCGGGACCGGCCTCGCCCTGGCGGTGCTGCTCGACGCCACCGTGGTCCGCGTGCTGCTGGTCCCCGCGGTGATGGCCCTGGCCGGCCGCGCCAACTGGTGGACGCCGTGGCGCCGCGCGCCCACCGTTGCGCCGGTGCCGGCCAGGGCCGAGGAGACCGTCTAGCGGAACCGGTCAGCGGCCGATGGCGCAGGCGTCGTCGTTCAGCGTGAACCGCGGGGGCGGCGAGGCGTCGCCGGTGTGACTGGCGAGATAGCCGAGGGTCACGCTCGCCCCCGGCGCGATGGTGGCGTTGTGGGCGGCGTTGGTGGCGGTCACGGTGTTGCTGAGCTGGGTGAGGTCGGTGTTCCAGTCGGAGATCACGGTCTGCCCGAACGCCAGCGGGAACTTCAGCGTCCAGCCGTCGACCGGGGTGCTGCCGGTGTTGGTGACGGTGAGGTCGACCGTCGTGCCGGTGCCCCACGACCGCACCGTGCGGTCGACGCGGCAGGTGGGCTCCTCGCGGCTGAACGACACCCGGTGCAGCCCGCCGGGCAGGTCGTTGACCACGTAGAACTCCCCCTCGGCCGTGGTGCCGATGGTCGTCACCTGCGTGGGGAACTGCCCGATCTCGGCCTGCTCGTAGCCGCCCCGGCCGTCGGGTCGCAGCGCCCACACCGTGGACGAGCAGTAGTCGGTGGCGATGTACGTGCCGCCCAGCAGACCGGCGTAGCGCGAGCCCCGGTAGACCTGACCGCCGATCACCGAGCAGCCGCCGGTGTAGGGGGAGTAGGTGAAGACCGGCTTCGTGTACTGCTCGCCGGGCGGGCAGTTGCCGCCCTCGAACTTCTCCAGGCCCTCGTAGCAGGACCAGCCGAGGTTCGCCCCGCCCCGGCCGGGCGCGAGGTGGTCGATCTCCTCCCAGTGGCCCTGGCCGACGTCGCCGATCCACAGCGAGCCGTCGGCGGCGTCGAAGGAGAACCGCCACGGGTTGCGCAGCCCGTACAGCCAGATCTCCGGGCGGGCGCCGGGGGTGTCGACGAACGGGTTGTCCTCGGGGACGCAGTACGCCAGCGGGGCGCAGGCCCGGCCGACGTCGATCCGGAGGATCTTGCCGAGCAGGGTGTCCAGCCGCTGCCCGGCGCGCAGCGGGTCGCCCGAGCCGCCGCCGTCGCCGATGCTCCAGTACAGGTTGCCGTCGGGGCCGAAGGCGAGCTGGCCGCCGTTGTGGTTGTTGTACTCGGTGTGCGGCTGGGAGAGCAGGGGTTCCAGCCGGTTCTCGTCGAGGCGGTAGCGGCCGAGGGTGACCGCGGCGTCGGGCTTGGCGGTGTACGCCAGGTAGACGGTGTGGCTCTCGGCGAAGTCGGCGGGCAGGGCGATGCCGAGCAGGCCGCGCTCGTTGCCCGATTCGTCGATGGCCGAGGTGATGTCGATCAGCGGGGTGTCGGCGAGGCCGGTGTCCGGGTGGTAGACGCGGACGGTGCCGGGCTTCTCGGTGATGAACAGCCGGCCGGTGCCGTCGTCGGGGGCGGCGATGCCGGTGGGGCGCCGCAGCCCGGAGGCGACCTGGGTGGTGGTCGCCTTCAGCGACGGCAGGGGGACCGCGGACGCGGCGTCGGCAGTGGTGGGGGAGGCGGCGGCGGGGGGTGAGGCCAGCACGGTCAGCAGCAGGAGGAGCAGCAGGGGACCGGTCCAGCGGCGTCGTAACATGTCGGCTCCAGGAGCGAGGACGCTTGCACGGCGGTGGCGCTTCCTTGGCAACACGGCGGCACCGCAGCGCGTTCGGCCGCGGCTCCGGCCGGCCCGTCGGGGGCGGCCGTGGGGGAGGGAGGCGGTGCGGAACCGGACGGTCCTGCCCTGCGGTGCGCCGTCCGTGACGGTATCCGCTTTCCCTGCCGCCACACCAGGCCCGTACGGCGACTTCCGGCCGCCTCCGGTCACGGCCGGGGCCGGGCGGCGTCCGCGTACCGGGCGGCGAGCGTCGCGAACGCCTCGCGCAGCGCGGGCGGACCGACCACCTCGACGCCGGTGTCGAAGCGGCCGAGGGCGGCGGCCAGTCCGGTCCAGGACCAGGAGCCGAGGGTGAGCCGGCAGCGGTCGGGGCCCAGTTCCTCCACGATCCCGTCCGGGGCGAACGGGGCGACCTCGGCGGCCGGCCGGCCGAGGACGACGACGCCCCGGCAGGGCCAGTCGGCCGTGGTCCCGTCGCCGCCGCGCAGCCTGCCGGTGACGAAGCCGCCGACGTCGCCGCCGGGCAGGGGGCGCGGTGCGAAACGGGGGCCGGTCGGGGTGCGGGGCCGGACCCGGTCGGCGCGGAAGATCCGCCAGTCCTCGCGGTCGAGGTCCCAGGCGACCAGGTACCAGCGGCCCCGCCGGGTGACCAGGTGGTGCGGCTGCACCCGGCGCGGCCGCTCGGCGGAGCCGTCGCGGTGGTCCAGGCGCAGTTCCTCCCGGGCGCGGACGGCACGGCTCAGCGCGATGAGGACCTCCGGGTCGGTCCGGTCGGCGTCCCGGTCCCCGGGCGGCCGGACGGCGGTGACGCTCAGCAGGTCCATGCGGTGGCGCAGGCGGGGCGGGAGGACCTGGCGCAGGGTGGTCAGGGCGCGGGCGGCGTCCTCGGCGACCGCGCCGCTGCCGGCCGCCGCCGTCCGCAGCGCGACGGCCAGGGCGACGGCCTGACCGTCGTCGAACAGCAGCGGGGGCAGCCGCGTACCCGCGTCGAGACGGTAGCCCCCGGCCGGGCCCTTGACGGAGGTGACCGGGTAGCCGAGGTCGCGGAGCCGGCCGATGTCGCGGCGGACCGTGCGCGCGGTGACGCCCAGCCTCTCGGCGAGGTCGTCACCGGACCGGTCCGGGCGCGTCTGGAGCAGCGAGAGCAGCGCGAGCAGCCGCGAGGACGTCTTCTGCATGCCGCCCATTGTGCGCACGGGTAGCGGACACGTCCTGTCCGGTACCCCGCGGTGCCGCGCGCCCGGTCATCAGGGCGCCGGGCCGGGGCACCCGCACCGGCATGACACCGAAGTGCCTGCTGCGCCTGACCGTTGCCCTGGCCGTGCTCCCGGCCGCCGTGTCGTGCGGCGGCGCAGACGGCGACGGCGGCGGGGCGGACGCGCACCCGGTCGCCCTGACCCCGGGCGCGGCCCTGGTCATCACCACCGGCGACGGACTGCGGCTGCGCCCCGCCGACGGCCGGGACATCACCGTGGACGACCGGGCCGACCCCCGCTGGTCCCACCGCGACGGCACCTGGACCCTCGACCTGACCTGCGCCGACCGGGACCGCGACGCCGGCCCCTGCCCCCGTACGCCCACGGTGGGCGTCCCCGGCGGGACGCGGGTCACCGCCACCGCCCGGGACGCCGGCATCGACGTGGCGGGGGTCGCCGCCGCGCTGGACCTCACCACCGTCAACGGCGATGTCACGGTGACCCGTTCCGGCCGCGACGACGCCGCCGTACGGCTGTCCACCCGCAACGGCTCGGTACGGACGGCCGCCCTCGCCGCGGACCGGCTCACCGCCCGCACCACCAACGGGGACGTGCTCCTGGGCTGCGCCACCGCCCCGTCGGCCGTCACCGGGACCACCGCCAACGGCTCGGTCGAGGCGACCGTCCCGCACGGCAGCCCCGCCTACCGGGTCACCGCCCGCACCGGCAACGGCCGGACCGGCGTGGACCTCCCGGTGCGGGGCGCCGGGCACGGCCCCGTCATGACGCTGACCACCGTCAACGGCGACGTGGGCGCCCACCGGGACTGATCGGGCGGGCGGCCGTCAGATACGCGGGGGAGGCCCAGGCGAGGTCGTCGACCGCCAGCCACGGCGCCTCGGCGACGGCCGTGGGCGTCGCCTCGGCGAAGGCGGTCACCTCCCGGTGGAGGTGCGACTGGTCGGCGTAGCCGGTCTCGGCCGCCACCCGCGCGGCACCGTGCCCGGCGGCGAGCCGGTGCACGGCGTGGTCGAAACGGACCAGCCGGGCCGCCCGTTTGGGACCGAGGCCGATCTGGGTCCGGAACCGGGACCACAGCCGCTTGCGGCTCCAGCCCGCCTCGTCCGCCAGCTCCTCCACCCGTACCGCGCCCCGCGCGGCGACCGTCCGGCCCCAGACGTAGGCGACCTCCGCGTCGACCGCCCGCCCGGCCTCGCACCGCCGGCCCAGCTCGGCCTCCGCGAGCGCGAACCGCTCGTCCCACGAGCGGGCGGCCCGCAACCGCTCCCGCACCCGCGCGGCGTCGCGGCCCCACAGGTCGTCCAGGGACACCACCGACCCGCCCCACCCCGCGGACGTGCCGAGCACCGCGTGGGCGACGACCGGCGACAGCCGTATCTGCAGGCACTCGATGCCGCGGCCGCGGCCCCGCACCCCGCCGGGCGCCAGCCCCACCACGGAACTGCCGCTCTCCTGGCGGCCGTTGGCCTCGTCGGCGACGAGCAGGCCGTCGCCGAGGTCCAGGGCCACGGTGACCGCCGGGTAGGGGACCACCCCCAGGTCGACGGGGTCGGGGGTGCGGGCGCGGAACCCGGCCATGCTGACACCCGGCAGCCTTCCCGGCCGCGAGGGGATGGTGATCTCCCACACCGCGGCGGCGTCCCGATCCGTTCCCGGCGCTCGCACGGCGTCACGTTAACCCGACATTCATCCAAGCCGCGACGGCCGGTCCGCGACCACACTGACGGCACCGACCCCCCCTGGACGAAAGGAGCGTTCGTGATGTCCTCGTCGATCGACCCGTTCACGCCGGCCGTCGAACTCGCCGCCGCCATACGGCGCAAGGAGGTGAGCCCGGTCGAGGTGGCGGAGTGCTACCTGCGGCGTACGGACGCACTCGACCCCCGGCTCAACGCCTTCTGCCACCGGGCCGACGAGGAGGTCCGCGCGGCCGCCTCCGCCGCGGCCGACGCGGTGGCGCGGGCCGGCTCGGCGGACGACCTCCCGCCGTTCCACGGGGTGCCGCTGCCGGTCAAGGACCTGGTGGAGGTGGCCGGCTGGCCCACCACCTACGGTTCCGCCGGGGCCGGGAAGGAACCGGCCGCGGAGTCCGACCCGGTGGTACGGCGGTTCCTGGACGCCGGGTTCGTCCTGCTGGGCAAGACCACGACCTCCGAGTTCGGCACCCTGCCCTTCACCGAGAGCGAGGCGCTGGGCATCACGCGCAACCCCTGGGACCCGGAGCGCACCCCCGGCGGGTCGTCGAGCGGGGCGGGCGTGGCCGTCGCCGCCGGGATGGCGCCCCTCGCCCACGCCGAGGACGGCGGCGGCTCGATCCGCGTCCCCGCCTCCTGCACCGGCCTGGTCGGCCTCAAACCCACCCGCGGCCTGGTCACCAACGGCACGGTACTGGTGGAGGGGCTGGGCACCAGCGGGGCGGTCACCCGCTCGGTGGCCGACACCGCCGCCGTCCTCGACGTCCTGGCCCGGCACGACCCGGGCGCCTGGTGGTCGCCGCCGACCCCCCGGCGGCCCTTCGCCGCCGTGCTGGAGACGGACCTGCCGGCCGGACTGCGGATCGGCGTGCTCACCGACGCGCCCCTCGACGGCATCGACGTGGACCCGGCCTGCGCGGCGGCCGTCGACACCGTGCTCCGGACCCTCGAAGAGGCCGGTCACCACATCGTCGACACCCCGCTGCCGCTGCCCCCGGCCGGTGAACTCGTCGCCGCGTTCACCGCCATCTGGAACATCGGCGGCGCCGGCGTCCCGCTCGCCGACCCCGACCGGGTCGAGCCGCACAACCGCGCCCTGCGCGCGGCGGCACGGGCCACCGACTCCTGGGCGTACGCGGAAGGGGTGCGGCGGACCCAGCACCTGTCGCGGCGGATCGTCGAGGGGTTCCTCGCCGGGTTCGACCTCCTCGTCACCCCGACCACGGCGTGCCTGCCGCCGCGGATCGGCTCCTGGTGGGCCGGGCCGCAGGACGATCCGCTGCGGGCGTTCCGCAACAGCTACCCGATGGGGGTGTTCACCTCGGTGTTCAACGTGACCGGACAGCCCGCGATCTCGGTGCCCGTGCACCACGACGACGCCACCGGGCTCCCGGTCGGCGTGCAGCTCGTCGCCGCGCCCTGGCGGGAGGACCTGCTGCTGCGGGCCGCCCGCCTCCTGGAACTGGCCCACCCGTGGGCCGGCCGCCGGCCGCCGCTCGCCGGGCTCAACCCGCCGTCCACGCCCGGAGCTTGCGGGGATTGAGCACGGCCCAGATCCGGCCGATCCGGTCGTCCGTGACCTCGAAGGCCAGCACGGCGACCGTGGCGCCGTCCAGCCGGGCGACCAGGCCGGGCCGGCCGTTGACGGTGGACTCGTGGAGGGTGACGCCCGGTACCGCGAGGGCCCGTTCGGTGAGGAAGCGCGCGATCCGTTCGGCGCCCCGGACCGGCCGGGGCGCCGCCTGGGCCACGCCGCCGCCGTCGCCGGTCGCCACCGCGTCGGGGGCCAGCAGCCCGACGAGGGCCTCGATGTCCTTCGCCTCCCAGGCCCGCTTGAACTCCCGCACCAGATGGGCGCGCCGGGCCACCGGGACGGTGGCGGGGCGGGCCGCGCGCAGACGGCGGCGGGCCGAGGCGGCCAGTTGCCGGCAGGCCCCGGGGGTCCGGCCGACGATCTCGGCCACCTCGGCGAAGGAGTAGCGGAAGACGTCGTGCAGGACGAACGCGACGCGCTCGGCCGGGGTCATCGACTCCAGGACGACGAGGAAGGCCATGTCGACCGACTCGTCCAGGGTGACCCGGTCGGCCGGGTCGACCGCCGTGCCGCCCCACCGCCCGCTGATCCACTCCGTGCCGTCGGGCACCGGCTCCGGGATCCACTCGCCGACGTAGCGCTCGCGGCGGGCGCGGGCCGAGCCGAGCAGGTCGAGGCAGATCCGGCTGGCGACGGTCGTCAGCCAGCCGCCGGGGGAGGCGATGTCCTCCCGCTGCCGGGGCGGCATGGCGTACCAGCGGGCGTACGTCTCCTGCACCACGTCCTCGGCCTCGGCCAGCGAGCCGAGGAACCGGTAGGCGAGGTTGATCAGGTGGTGCCGTTCGCCGGTGAGCGCGCTCAGGTCCGGATCGGACGGGGTGGTCATGGTGTCGGAAGCTCCCTCGGTCGCGTGTGCTCTCACCGCTTCGACGGAGCGGCGCCCCGAAGTGTGAGCCCGGCCGCCCGCCTCACATCCCGCGCGGCCGTGTCGTCGTAACCCCTGAACCGGCACCCTGTCACTTCACTTCCCGCCCCAGGAGCGAGCATCATGACGACCACGGCCCGGCCCGGCGAACTCACCGGCCACTACGTCCTCGACACCTCCCGCACCCGGATCGGCTTCGTCGCGCGGGCCGCGCTGGTCAGCCGGGTACGCGGCTGGTTCGACGGGTTCGACGGCACCGCCGAACTGGACGGCGCCACCCCGTCCCGGTCCGCCGTCCGGCTCACCGTCCGGGCGGACAGCGTCCGCACCGGCAACCGGCGGCGCGACGAGCACCTGCGCGGCAAGGACTTCCTGGACACGCAGGCGCACCCGGTCATCGCCTTCGGTTCGACCCGGATCGAGCAGGTGGCCGAGGACGCCTTCGCGGTCACCGGCGCCCTGACCGTCCGCGGCGTCACCCGCCCGGTCACCGTGCGCTGCGACCTGACCGGGGCCGGACCCGACCCGCGGGGCGTCTTCCGCATCGCCCTCACGGGCACCGCGACCCTCGACCGCACGGACTGGGGCGTCACCCGGGGCGGCGTCCTGATCGGCGACAAGGTGGCCCTCCGGTTCGACGTGAGCGCGTTCCGGCGGCCCTGACCGGACCCGGCGGGTCACCCCTGACCCGCGTGCACCACCCCGCGGGTCACTCCGTCCGGCTCCCGGTGTGCCGGGCGAGCCGTGCGCGGGCGTGGGTGAGGAAGCCGTGCAGGGCCAGGTCGAAGGCGCGGTCGGCGCGGTCGCCGCCGGCCGCGTCCAGGGCCTCGGCCAGATGCGGGGTGGCCGCCGCGTCGCCGATCTCCCACATGGCGGCGGGGGCCGCCAGGTCCAGGGCCGACCCGAGGACCACGTTCTCCAGCGCCCCGATGACCGGCATCACCTCGGCGACCGGGAAGCCCGCGTCGCGCAGCAGCACCACCGCCCGCTCGTACTGCTGAAGGACGCGCGGCGCCCGCACCGGGTTGATCATCAGCAGGGGGATGGCCCGGGGGTGCGCGGCGAACGCGGCCCGGTAGGAACGGGCCCAGGACTCCAGGGCCGTGTCCCAGGGGCGCAGGTCGAGGGTGGTCACGTCGATCGCCTCGGCGATCCGCTCCCGCAGCAGCTCCACGATGCCGTCCCGGCCGTCCACATGGTGGTACACCGACCCGGTCTGCACCCCCAGCCTGCGCGCGATCTGCGGGACGCTGAACTCGCCCTGCTCGTCGACGAGTTCCAGTGCCGTGGCCGTGATGCGCCGTCGGTCCAACAGAGGTGTGCGGGGCCGTCCCACGTCGTGCGCTCCCCTCCGGGGTCTTCCCAGGTGTCCGAAGAGGAGGTTACATTGCGGAAACCGAAAGCCTTTAGATTTACTGCCGTCGGACACCCCGCACGCCCGCCCCCTGACCCTCCGCTGCCAGAAGGGCCCTCCCGTGCCCGTCACCACCTCCAGCCCCCGCCCCGCCGAGGGCACCCCGCCCGCCCTGCGCACCGGGGCGCTCGGCACCAGCGACATCGCCTTCTTCGTCGTCTCCGCCGCCGCCCCGCTCACCGTCATGGCCGGGGTGGCCCCGCTCGCCCTGGTGCTCGGCGGGATCGGCGCCCCCGTCGGCTATCTGCTGGCCGGCCTCACCCTCGCCGTCTTCGCCGTCGGATTCACCACCATGAGCCGGCACGTCCGCGGCGGCGGCGCCTTCTACGCGTACATCACCCGAGGACTCGGCCCCGCCGCCGGCGTGGGCGCCGCCCTGCTCGCCCTGGTCGGCTACAACGGCATGGAGATCGGCGTCTACGGCCTCCTCGGCAGCGCCACCCACGACACCGCCCTCGCGCTGACCGGCACGGACCTGCCCTGGCTCCCCGTCGCCCTGGCCGGCCTGCTGGTCATCGGCTACGGCGGGTACCGCTCCATCGACTTCGGCGCCAAGGTCCTCGGCGTGCTCCTCGTCGCCGAGACCGGCATCCTCGCCCTGCTCGCCGCCGGGGTACTGATCGAGGGCGGCGCCCACGGCCTCTCCCTGGCCTCCTTCGCCCCCGGCAACGTGCTGGTGCCCGGCACCGCCGCCGTACTGGCCTTCGCCTTCGCCGCGTTCACCGGCTTCGAGTCGACCGTCATCTACCGCCGCGAGGCCCGCGACCCGGACCGCACGGTGCCCCGCGCCACCTACCTCGCCGTCGGCTTCCTCGGCCTGTTCTACGCCTTCATCGTCTGGACCGCCGTCCAGGCGTTCGGCGACGAGCGGGTCGTCGAGGCCGCCGGCAGCGACCCCGCCGGACTGTTCTTCTCCGCCATCACCACCTACGTCGGGGGCTGGGCGGCCGACGCCATGCACGTCCTGATCGTCACCAGCGTCCTGGCCTCCCTGCTGGCCTTCCACAACGCCATCAACCGCTACGGCCTCGCCCTCGCCGAGGAGGGCGTCCTGCCCAGGGCACTGGCCCGGGTCCACCCCCGGCACGGCTCGCCCTACCGGGTGGGCATCGCCCAGACCGTGCTCGGCACCGCCGTGGTCCTCGTCTTCGCGGCGGCCGGCGCCGACCCGTACCGGCAACTGCTGCTCTGGGTCAACACCCCCGGCATGCTCGGCCTGATGGCGCTGCAACTGCTCGCCGCCCTCGCCGTCCCCCTGTACTTCCGCCGCGTCAGCCACCAGGAGGGGGCGCTGCGCACGGTGGTCGCGCCCGTCGCCGCGGCGGTGCTGCTGGCCACCGCCATCGTCCTGGTCATCACCCACCTCGACCTGTTCACCGGCGCCTCGGCCACCGTCAACACCGTCCTCGCCACCGTCGTACCGGCCGTCTTCCTGGCCGGCCTGGCCCTCGCCGCCTGGCTGCGCCGCCGCCGGCCGGAGGTGTACGCCGGCTTCGGCGCCGAACCCGTACCCGATCCCCTGCCCGCGACCCCGACAGCGACCGAGTCCGCGCTCCCGCGCGACTGACCGCCCGTACCGACCGAGGAGTCCCCGCACATGCCCACCGCCGATCTGGTCGTCACCAACGCCGAGGTCCGCACCCTCGACCCCCGCCGCCCGCACGCCACCGCGGTCGCCGTGCGCGACGGTCTGATCGCGGCCGTCGGCGACGACACCGACGTACGCGACTGGCGCGGCACCGGCACCGAGGTCGTCGACCTGGCCGGCGCCACCCTCGTGCCGGGACTGGTCGACGGGCACAGCCACCCCGTGTGGGGACTGGACATGACCACCGGCACCGACCTCTCCGAGGTGACCGGTCTCGACGAGCTGCGGGCCGTCCTCGCGGGCGCCGAGCGCATCGACGGCTGGGTCCTCGGCCACGGCCTCGACCACAACGTCTTCGGCGGCCGGACCGTCGACCGGGCCCTGATCGAGGACGTCCTCGGCGGCGCCCCCGCCTTCCTGCGCCTGTACGACGGGCACTCCGCCCTCGTCACCGGCGCCGCGCTCGCCGCCGCCGGGGTCAGCGGCCCGCGCGCCTTCGCCCAGCGCTCCCACCTGGCGACCGACGCCGACGGGCGGCTCACCGGGCACCTGGTGGAGCACGCGGCGATGGACCTGGTGGCCGCGGTCGCCCCCCGCCCCTCGTACGAGCAACGGCGCGTCCGGCTGGTCGAGTTGCTGTCCGCGATGGCCGCCACCGGGCTCACCGGCGCCCATGTGATGGACCTCGGCGACCTGGACCTCGTCTCCGCCGTGGCCCGCGACACCGTGCTGCCGCTGCGCCTGCGCTTCGCCCCCTGGTGCATGCCCGGCGACGACACCGCCGCCCTGGACGAACTGATCGCCCTGCAGAGCCGCGCCGGACGGCACTGGCGGGTGGGCGGGGTGAAGTTCTTCATCGACGGCACCGTCGAGGGCGGCACCGCCTGGCTGGAACAGCCCGACTGCCACGGCCAGGGCACCGAGGCGTTCTGGCCCGACCCCCGGGCCTACAGCGAGGCCGTGCGCACCCTGCACCGGGCCGGGGTGCGCACCGCGACCCACGCCATCGGTGACGCGGGCGTCCGCCACGTCCTGGACACCGTGGAGTCGCTCGGCCCGGAGGCCCGGCTCGTCCACCGCGTCGAGCACATCGAGTCGGTGCCGGACGACACCCTCGCCCGGTTCGCCCGGCTCGGCGTCATCGCCTCCATGCAGCCCCCGCACACCGACTACACCCGCGCCGACCGCACCGACGAGTGGTCCCAGCGGCTCGGCGCGGCCCGGGCGGCGCGGGCCTGGCGGATGCGGGACCTGCGGGACGCGGGCGCGATCGTCGCGCTCGGCTCCGACTGGCCCATCGCCCACTACGACGCCCGGTCCGTCCTGGCCACCGCGCGGGCCCCCCGGGGCGCCGCCGCCGACCGGGCGGGCCTGACCGGGCTCCAGGCCCTGGAGGGCTGCACCAGCCACGCGGCCGTCGCGGCCGGCGAGACCGCCGTCGCCGGACGCGTCACCCCGGGCTGCCGCGCCGACCTGACCGCCCTCGGCGTCGACCCCGTCGAGGCGCCCGCCGACGAGGTGGCCGAGGCGCCGGTACGGCTGACGGTGACCGGCGGGCACATCGTGCACCGCGCCGGCTGACCCGCCCGCCCCGCCGCCCCACCTGCCCCCACTTGCAGGAAAGTTGAGCACCATCGTATAAAAAGTGATCGATCAAACCTCTTCACGGGTTTCGTCCGTACGACTCTCATGACGGGAAGGTGATCGATGGGCGAGGGCTGGACGTTCGCCGGGGAAGCGACCCAGGGCGGCGGCGACGCGGTGACACTGATCGAAGGGTCGTCGTTCTGCCTCTCCGAGCGGGGCGGCGACCTGGCGCCCGGCACCGCCCACGGGCTGTTCCACCGCGACACCCGCATCCTGTCCGGGTGGCAACTGCGGCTGGACGACGAGGAGGTCGACCCGCTCTCCGTCATCGCCGAGGAGCCCTACCAGGCCCTGTTCCTCGGCCGGGCCCGGCCGCGCCCCGGGCAGAGCGAGGCCACCGTCCTGGTGGAGCGGCGCCGCTTCGTCGGCGCGGGCATGCGCGAGGACATCGTGCTGCGCAACCTCGGCAACGAGGCCGCCGCCTGTGTCCTCACCCTGCGCGTCGAGGCCGACTTCGCCGACCTCTTCGAGGTCAAGGAGGGCCGGGTCCGCCCGCGCGGGCAGTACGGCGTCGACTACGGCGACGGCACGCTCGCCATGAGCCGCCAGTGGCGCGGGGAGAGCCGGGGCGTGCGGATCGCCGCCGACCAGGCCATCTGCTCCCCGGGCCAGCTCACCTTCCGCGCGGTCGTGCCGCCCCGCGGCACCTGGCGCACCTCCGTGCTGGTGACCCCGGAGATCGACGGCGTCGAGACCCCGACCTCGTTCCCGCTGGAACGGCCCGTCGAGCAGGCCGCGCCCTCGGTGCGCAGCATGGAGTGGCGGGAGACCGGGCCGCGCCTGAGCGTCGGCGACGAGGCGCTCGCGCTCACCCTGCGCCGCAGCCGCCAGGACCTCGGCGCGCTGCGCATCTTCGACCCCGGCCGCCCCGACACCCCCGTCGTCGCGGCCGGCGCCCCCTGGTTCATGGCGCTGTTCGGCCGCGACTCCCTGCTCACCGCGTGGATGGCGCTGCCCCTGGACCCGCAGTTGGCCCTCGGCACCGCCCAGACCCTCGCCCGGTACCAGGGCACGAAGACCGACCCGGTGACCGAGGAGGAACCCGGCAAGATCCCGCACGAGCTCCGCTTCGGCGTCGAGGCGTCCCTCGCCCTCGGCGGCACCGTCTACTACGGCACCATCGACGCCACCCCCCTGTTCGTGATGCTCCTCGGCGAACTGTGCCGCTGGGGCGTCGAGCCCGCTGCCGTACGGGAACTGCTGCCGCACGCCGACCGCGCCCTGGAGTGGATCGAGACCCACGGCGACCGGGACGGCGACGGCTTCGTGGAGTACCGCCGCTCCACCGACCGGGGCCTGGCCAACCAGGGCTGGAAGGACTCCTGGGACGGCGTCAACAGCGCCGACGGCCGCCTCGCCGAACCCCCCGTCGCGCTCGCCGAGGTCCAGGGGTACGTCTACGCCGCCTACCGCGCGCGGGCGCTGCTCGCCGAGCACACCGGCGACCCGTCCGGCGCCGAGAAGTGGCGGCACCGGGCGGCCCGCCTCAAGGAACGCTTCAACGAGCGGTTCTGGCTCCCCGAACGCGGCTGGTACGCGCACGCCCTGGACGGCGACAAGCGCCCGGTGGACGCGCTCGCCTCCAACATGGGGCACTGCCTGTGGACCGGCATCGTCGACACCGACAAGGCCCCCGCGGTCGCCGGACACCTGCTCTCCCCGAAGCTGTTCAGCGGCTGGGGCGTGCGCACGCTGGCCGCCTCCATGGCCGCGTACAACCCGATGAGCTACCACAACGGCTCGGTGTGGCCGCACGACAGCGGCATCGCCGCCGCGGGACTGCGGCGCTACGGCTTCACCGGCCACGCCCGCCGGGTCGCCGAGGCCGTCCTCGACGCCGCCACGGCCTTCGGCGGACGGCTCCCGGAGCTGCTGTGCGGCTTCGACCGCGCCGAGTACGCCCGGCCCGTGCCCTACCCGGCGGCCTGCTCCCCGCAGGCGTGGGCGTCGGCCACCCCCGTGCACCTTCTGCGGGTGCTCCTCGGCGCCGAGGTGTGCGTGCCGCACGGCGTGCTCCGCCTCGACCCCGCGCTGCCGGGCCGCTACGGGCCGCTGGAGCTGACCGACGTGCCCGTGGGCGACGCCCGGGTGGGCGTGGCCGTGGACGCCGACGGCGCGGTCACCGTCACCGGCCTGCCGTCCGGCATGCGCACGTCCGGCACGCCCTGCGGGTGCCTCGCGGTGGACCCGCCGGACGCCGGCTGACCGGCACCGCCCGCAAGCGCCCCGACCAGACCTCTGCTCCGGAGCGCCGCCGCGGCCGACGCCGCCCGCGGCCGGCCCCACGCATCCCCCCGTGCCCGCGCCCCCGTGCGGGCACGGCGGGCGGACGACTGAAGGAAAGGAGCTGCGTTGAGCAACCGGCCGCTTCGTATCGCCATGGTCGCGCCGCCGTGGTTCGAGCTTCCGCCCCGCGGCTACGGAGGCATCGAGGCGATGTGCGCCGACCTCACCGACGCGCTGGTCGCCCGCGGCCACCACGTCACCCTGATCGCGGCGGGCCGCAACGGCACCCGCGCCCAGCGCATCCTGCGCGCCTACGACGTACCGCAGGGCCCCCGCCTGGGCGAGCCGCTGCCGGAGGTGCTGCACACCGCGGCCACCGGCCACCTCCTGGCCGACCTGGACGTGGACGTCGTGCACGACCACACCCTGGCCGGACCGCTGCTCGCCCGCGGCCGGAGCGTCCCGACGGTCGTCACCACGCACGGCCCGCTGGACGGCGAACCCGGCGACTACTACCGGTACCTCGGCGACAGCGTGCACCTGGTGGCCATCTCCCGCTCGCAGCGCGCCCAGGCCCCCGACCTCAACTGGGCGGGCACCGTGCACAACGCGCTGCGCGCCGGCGACTTCCCCTACCGGCGGGAGAAGGAGGACTGGGTCTTCTTCCTGGGCCGCTGCACCCCCGACAAGGGCATGCACCTGGCCATCGACGCCGCCCGCGCCGCCGGCCGGGAGATCAAGCTGGCCGCCAAGTGCAGCGAACCCGCCGAACAGGAGTACTTCAAGGCCGAGATCGAGCCCCGGCTCGGCCCCGGCGTGGAGTGGCTCGGCGAGGTGACCGGCGACCGCAAGAAGCGGCTGCTGTCCCGCGCGCACTGCCTGCTCTTCCCGCTCCAGTGGGAGGAACCGTTCGGCATGGTGATGATCGAGGCCATGGTGTGCGGCACCCCGGTCGTCACCCTGCGCCGCGGCTCGGTGCCCGAGGTGGTCGTCGACGGCGTCACCGGGCTGGTCCGCGACGACGTGGCCGAAGTGCCCGCGGCCATCGAGGCGGCGTCCGCGATCGAGCCCCGCGACTGCCGCGACCACGTCATCGAGCACTTCCAGCCGGACACCATGGCGGCCGGGTACGAGGCGGTCTACCGCCGGGTGCTGGCGGCCACCCCGGACCCGACTCCGCTGACGGGCGCCATCCCCACCCAGCGGGACATGGCCCCGGTGGCCTGACACCCGCGCGCCGGGCCGGGCGGGGGGCCGTACGTCCTCATCGGGGGATGCCCCCCCGCCCGGCGGCGGCCCGGAGCCCGGTGCTCCGGCCGCGCGGCCGGCGGTCTCAGGCCGCCGCGTGGAAGCGGGCCGCCGCCTCGCCGCGGGTCGTCACGCCCAGCTTGGCCAGGATGTTGGCCACGTGGAACTTCACCGTGGACTCGCTGATGTGCAGCTCCCGGGCGATCGCGCGGTTGCGGTGGCCGCGCGCCAGCAGCGCCAGCACCTCCACCTCCCGCTCGCCGAGCGGACCGAGCGGGTCCGGCAGCGCGACCGGCGGCGGGGCGAGCGGGATCGTCGCGGTGACGGTCGTCCCCCAGCCCGGGACCGCGTCGACGTCCAGGCGGCCGTCCAGCGCGTCGAGGCGCTCCCCGACCCGGCGGGCCGCCAGCGCCGCGGACGTCAGATCGCCGGGGCCGTCGTCGCGCACGGTCGCCCGCAGCTCGGTCGGGCTCACCCGCCAGCTCACGTGCACCCGGTGGACCGGGTCCTGCTCCAGCACCGCGAGGACGGTGGCGCGGACCACGGCACGCGCGGCGTGCGCCACCCCCGCCGCCAGCGCGCGGTCGCGCTGACCGGGCTCCGGCGGCGCCAGCTCCAGTTGTACCGGGCCGTGCCCGAGCAGCGGCCGCAAGGTGGCGGCGAGCTGATCGAACGCCTCCCCGGCCGGTTCCTCCGCCGCCGCGCTGTCCCGGGCCGCCGCCGCGCGCTGCTCGGCCAGGGCGGTCACCGCGAGGTCGATGGCACGCTCCCGGGCCACCGCGTCGTCCAGGTCCCGGGCGCGCAGCACGGACAGCAGCCCCGTCAGCGCGGCGGTGTGCGCGTCGCCCAGCTCCGCGATCACCCGGGCCCGCTCACCGGCCATCGCCCGCGACCGGGCCAGCGGTCCCGGCGCCGCCTCGGCGGAGAACCGCTTGCGGTGCGCGGTCACGAGGTCCCACAGCGCCTGCACGGCCCCGGTCGTCTCCTCGGGCAGCGCGGTCGCGTCGTCCCGGACCAGCACCAGCAGCGCCTTGCGCGGGGTGACGTCGCTCAGCACCGCCAGCACCGGGCGCTCCGTGCCGCCGACGGCGGCCGTGCCCTGCCAGGGCCGGCCGGCGGGGACGGAGGCGAACAGCGGCGCCAGCTCGGCGCTGGTGATCCGGGCGGCCACCTCCTCCCGGCCGGCCGTCCGGAACGGCGCGAACGCGCAGTCGGTGGCCAGCTCGGCCGCGGCCGGGTGCGGTACGACGGCGTCCAGGACCTCGGACAGGCGGCTCAGGATGTCGCCCAGCGGGGCCCGGAGCACCTCGCTCACCAGCAGCAGCGCGGGAACCGCGCCGAGGAGGGGCGAGTCGGCGGTGGAGCGGTCTGCGGCGGCCATGCCCCGAGCCTACGACGGGCGGGCCCGGGGGCACCCGGCCGTTCGGCGGGGCGGAACCGTCCGAACGACCGGGCCGCGCGCCCCGCTCGGGAACCGAGGCTGGAGTCCGGCGCCCGTCGCACGAGGGGCGTCCGGAGACCAGAACGAGCAAGGAGCACCGGCACATGTCCATGCAGGCGATCGTCCACGAGCGGTTCGGCGGCCCGGAGGTTCTGGAACTGCGCGAGGTCGCGGAACCGCAGGCCGGGCCCGGGGAGGTGCGGGTGCGGATCGTCGCGGCCTCGGTCAACCCGATCGACTGGCGGATCCGCAGCGGCTCGATGCGCGACCGGTTCCCGACCGCCCTCCCGGCCGTCCCGGGCAGCGAGTTCGCGGGCGTCGTCGACCAGGTGGGGGAGGGCGTCACCGAAGTCCGGCCCGGCGACGAGGTGTTCGGCCGGACCCGGACCGGCGCCTACGCGCAGTACGCCATCGTCCGCGACCTCGCCGCCAAACCGGCGGAGCTGGACTGGGCGCAGGCGGCCGCGCTGCCCGTCGCCGGGGCGACCGCGGAACGGGTCCTGGCCGAACTGGGCCTGCGCGCGGGGGAGACCCTGCTGCTGCACGGGGCCTCCGGCGCGGTGGGCTCGGCGGCGGTGCAGTTGGCCGGGGCCCTCGGCGCCACCGTCGTGGGCACCGCCTCCCCGGCCAACCACGACTACCTCCGCTCCCTGGGCGCCGTCCCGGTCGCGTACGGGGACGGCCTGGTCGAGCGGGTCCGGGAGGCGGCACCGCAGGGCATCGACGCGGTGTTCGACGTGGCCGGACGCGGCGGGCTGCCGGAGTCCATCGCCCTGCGCGGCGGTACGGCGGACCGTGTCCTGACCATCGCCGACACCGACGCGCCCCAGTTGCACGGGGTGCGGTTGTCGGCCGGCGGCGCCGCGTCGGACCGGGCGGGCGAGGACCTGGCCCGGTACGCCCGCCTCGCCGTGGCGGGACGGCTGCGCATACCGGTGACGACGTACCCGCTCGCGGCGGCCGCCGAGGCGCAGGCGGTCAGCGAGGCGGGGCATGTGCGGGGCAAGCTGGTGCTGCTGGCCCCCTGACGGCAGGGGTCAGCCGGCCTCCGGGCCCAGATGGACGGGGAGCGTCACATGACCGTTGCTGATCAGCGTGGGCAGGGGCCGCAGCTCCTCGGCCGGTACGGCGAGCCGGAGGCCGGGGAAGCGGTCGAACAGCATGCGCAGCGCGGTGGCCACCTCCAGCCGGGCCAGCGGGGCACCGAGGCAGAAGTGCACGCCGTGGCCGAAGGCGAGGTGCTCCTTGGAGGCGCGGGTGACGTCGAAGCGGTCGGCGGTCCCACCGTGCCAGTCGGGGTGGCGGTTGGCGGCGGCGTACGACGCGAGGATGGCCTCGCCCCGGGCGATCGTCCGCCCGTCCGGCAGCGGGATGTCGGCCAGGGCGTAGCGCAGCGGCAGATGCTTGACCGACGGTTCGTGGCGCAGGGTCTCCTCGACGACATCGCCCCAGCCCGCGCGGCCGGCGCGGAGGTGACCGAGCTGCTCGGGGTCGGTCAGCAGCGCGGTGACCGCCTGGTCGATGACGTTGACGGTGGTCTCGTACCCGGCGCTGATCATCAGCAGCAGGGTGTCGCGCAGTTCGCCGTCGGTGAAGCCGCCGCCGTCGCCCTCGTCGTCGCGGGCGGCGATCAGCAGGGAGGTCATGTCGTCGCCGGGCTCGGCGCGTTTGGCCGCGATCAGCCGGTCCAGGGACGCGTACAGGTCCGTGGTGTTCGCGGCGCTCTCCTCGGCGGTGAGGGTGGTGGAGAACACCCGGTCGACCATGGCCCGGAAGCCCTCCCGGCGGCTCTCGGGCACGCCCATGAGCCGGCCGATCACCGCGATGGGCAGCGGGTAGGCGAGCCGCTCGCGCAGGTCCACCGGCTCCCCGGGCGGCAGGGCGGCCAGCCCGTCCAGAAGTTCGGTGACGATGGCCTCCACCACCGGTGCCATGGCGCCGATCCGGCGGGAGGCGAAGGCCGGCGCGACCATCCGGCGCAGCCTGCGGTGGTCGTCGCCGTAGGCGGTGAACATGTTGTCCACCGCGACCCACAGGGCCAGCGGCCAACGGGAGACGGCCTCGGCGAAACCGGGCCAGTGGGCCCGCGCGTCCTTGGACACCTGCGGACTGGTCAGCAGCCGCTTGAGGAGCCGGGGATCGGACACCGACCAGGCGGTGACCCCGAGGATGTCCACCCGGGTGGCCGGCCCCCGGGCCCGTAACGCCTCGTGCTCGGCGTGGTGGTCGGAGCCGGTGGGGTCGAGGACGAGGATCGGCTGCTGCTCGGGCACGGGGACTCCTCTGGCGGTCGCGGGACGTATCCGGGCCGGACACGAGCCGGCCCGACGCGGTACAGCTTCCCCGCCCGCCGGGGCACGGGGGAAGACACGGACGCGCCGACACCCCGGGCGACCCCGGTCACGGCACCGCACCGCCGTCCGCGGCACCCACGGCCGGACGACGGCGCCGATAAGGTGGGAGACACCAGAGGCGAACGACTGATCGAGGGGGCGGCACGGTGGCCGAGGGTGCGGCGGGGCGGGTCGAGGACGTACGGCAGTGGCTGCGGGGGCTCGACGTGTTCGCGGGCCCGCTGGCGCACTTCGACCCCGAGGACGCTCCCGCCGACCCGGTCGAGCTGTTCCTGGAGTGGCTGCGGGCGGCGGTCGCCGCGGGCGTGCCCGACCCGCACGCGATGACGCTGTCCACCGTGGGGGAGGACGGCGGCCCGGACGCCCGGGTCCTCATCCTCAAGAACGTCGACGGCGGCGGCTGGCAGTTCGCCGCGCACGCCGGCAGCCCCAAGGGCCGCCAGCTCGCCGCCCGCCCCCGCGCGGCCCTCACCTTCTACTGGCCCCTGCTGGGCCGCCAGGTGCGGCTGCGCGGCACCGTCGAGCCCGCCTCCCCGGAGGAGAGCGCCGCCGACCTGCTGGCCCGGTCCGCCCCGGCCCGCGCCGAGGCGCTGCTGGGCCGCCAGAGCCGCCACCTGCCGGGCATCGAGGAACGCGACCGGGTCCTCCGGGAGGCGCTGGCCCGCGTCGAGTCGGACCCCGGGGCGGTCAGCCCCGAGTGGACGCTCTACACCGTCGTCCCGGCACACGTCGAGTTCTGGCAGGCGGACAAGGGCCGCCGGCACCAGCGGCTGCGGTACGAACGCCCCCACCCCGCCGCCGAGTGGCAGCGCCACCTGCTGTGGCCGTAGCCCCGCGCACCGGCGGCCCGCCGCCCGCACCGGGCGGGCGACGCCCACCCGGCGCGGGGCACGGTCACGCCTGGCCCTCGCCGTAGAAGCGCACGTAGTCGACGGTCATCGTCGCGGGCGACGGTGTGGAGGCGTCGGGCGGACCGGGCCAGTCGCCGCCGACGGCCACGTTGAGCAGCAGGTGCAGGTCCTCCTCGAAGACCCAGTCGCGGGCGGCGGGCAGCTTCTTCGGGGTCAGGGTGAAGTACGGCTTGCCGTCCACCGACCAGGTGATGCGGTGCGGCCGCTTGTCGACGGCGTAGGTGTGGAACGCCCGTGAGGCGTCGGCCGGGAGAGTGGTGGAACCGCCGATCCCGTGCTCGTTGAAGTAGGTCGGCCCGTGCGCGGTGCCGTACACCGTGCGCGGTTCCCCGCCGACCACCTCGCAGATGTCGATCTCGCCCTGGCCGGGCCACTCCACCCCGTTGTCGCCCAGCATCCAGATCGCCGGCAGCAGCCCCGTGCCGGTGGGCAGCTTCGCGCGGACCTCCACCCGTCCCTGGGTGAGCGCGACCTTTCCCTCGGTGGTCAGACGGGCCGACGTCCAAGGGCAGAACTTCCGTGTGTAGCAGGGCAGTTCGGAACCGGCGGGGGCCGGCCGCGCCGATATCAGCAGGTGTCCGTCGCCGTCGAGGGCGGAGTTGGCCGGGTCGTCCGTGTAGTACTGCAACTCGTTGTTGCCCCAGCCCTCGGCGTCCCGGTTGCCGATCTCGGTGTTCCAGGACCTCTCCGGCGGCCGGGTGCCCGCCGCCCCGCCGAACTCGGCCCGCCAGAACGGCTTCTCCCCGCCCGGACCGGAGCCGGGGCCCGGATCCGGCGCGGCCCCGCATCCGCTGAGCAGTGCGCCCAGCGCCAACAGCAGGGCCAGGCGGGTACGGAGGTTCATCACGGTGCTCCTGCGGGGGTCGTGCGGATCGGTGCCGTACGCACTCTAGGCGCCGGTGTCGATGCGGTAGCCGACGCCGGGCACCGTGGCGATGAGCCAGGGCTCGCCGAGCCGTTTGCGCAGCGCCGAGACGGTGATGCGGACGGCGTTGGTGAGCGGGTCGGCGTTCTCGTCCCAGGCCCGCTCCAGCAGCTCCTCGGCGCTGACCACCCCGCCCTCGGCGGCGACCAGCACCTCCAGCACGGCGAACTGCTTGCGGGTGAGCGCCACATGGCGTCCGTCGCGGAACACCTCCCGGCGGAACGGGTCGAGCCGCAGCCCCGCGATCTCACGGACCGGGGGCCGGGCGTAGGCGCGTCTGCGGTCCAGCGCCCGCAGCCGCAGCACCAGCTCCCGCAGCTCGAACGGCTTGGTGAGGTAGTCGTCGGCGCCCAGCTCGAACCCGGACGCCTTGTCGTCGATCCGGTCGGCGGCGGTGAGCATCAGGATCGGGATGCCGCTGCCGGAGGCGACGATGTGCCGGGCGACCTCGTCGCCGGACGGGCCGGGGATGTCACGGTCGAGGACCGCGAGGTCGTAGGAGTGCACACCGAGCAGCTCCAGGGCGGTGTCGCCGTCGGCGGCGATGTCGGCGGCGATCGCCTCCAGCCGCAGTCCGTCCCGGACGGCTTCCGCGAGGTAGGGCTCGTCCTCCACGATCAGTACGCGCATGGGTGCAGCCTAGGCAGGACGGCATATCGCCGTCGTATGCGATGCCGCCCGCCCGGCCTCCCGCTCCCCGGGTACGCGGCTCAGCGGGCCGCCGCCGGCGCGGGGCTCGGCCGGCGGTCCGACGGCGCCGCCGCCCGGGGGCGCCACCAGCGGCGCGAGGCCAGCCCGGCCAGCACCGCACCGGCGGCGTTGACCAGCACGTCGTCCACGGAGGACACCCGGTCCAGCCGCAGCACGTACTGCGCGGTCTCCACCAGCACCGAGCAGCCCGCGCCGAGCGCCAGCACCCGCGGCACGGACGCCAGCGCCGCCCACCGCACCGGGGCGAAGCACCCCAGTGCCGCGAAGACCAGCAGGTTGCCGGCGATGCCGAGCGGACCCATGGTGACCAGGTCCCGCAGCGGCACCAGGCTCACCTGGGCCGGGGCGGCCCCCGGTTCGGCGCCCGGCATCAGGGTCAGCCACAGGAACGGCACCGTCCCGTGCACCAGGCCCACGTCGGCCAGCGACAGCGGCCACGCCGACGCGACCCCGGCCGCCCGCCGCCGGCGCGCGAGGGCCCACGCCACCAGCGCGGCCGGCGGCAGCGTGACCAGCATGACGAACAGCACGCCGTTGAACGTGTCGAGGCAGCCGTGCCACCGCCCCGACACGCACGCCGGGGCGGACATCAGCAGCGGCCGCCGCAGCACGAAGGCGGCCGCCGCCAGTGCGAGGACCATCAGGACGGGGAGCACGGTTCCGCCCGTGGGGCGGGACGGTGCCGGCGGGGAAACGTCGCGGTTCATGCGCCCATTGCAGACGGCGGCCGGTTGCGACACCGTATGCCGTTTCGCATACGCCCGCGATATACGGCCGTCGCCCGGGCCCGGACGACGGCCGCCCGCCGACTAGCCCAGCGTATGGCCGCCGTTGACCTTGATCCGCTCGCCCGTGACGAAGGCGGCCTCCGGCGAGACGAGGAACGCGACGGCGGCGGCGACGTCCTCGGGCCGGCCGATGCGCCCCAGCGGTACGTCGGCGGCGTAGGAGGCCAGTGACTCGGGGGTCGCCGAGGCGTGCCGTTCGACCGGGATCCAGCCCGGCGCGACGGTGTTCACCGTGACGCCGTACGGGCCGAGGGTGCGCGCCCAGCACTCGGTCAGGCTGTGCTGGGCGGCCTTGGCCGCCACGTACGCCGACATGTCGGGGAGCAAGCGTTCCACTATGTCCGAGCCGATCTGGACGATCCGGCCGCCACCGCGCTCCCGCATGCCCGGCAGCACCGCCCGCATCAGCAAGGTGGGGCTCTTGACGAAGAACGTGAGCTGGGCGAGGTGGTCGTCCCAGGTCACCGTCGTCGGGTCGGACTCGGGCTGCGGGCCGGTGGCGTTGACGACGAGGGTGGTGACCGGGCCGAGGCGGGCGGTCACGTCCGCGACCAGGCCGGTGACGGCGGTCTCGTCCGTCACGTCGGCGGCGAACGCCTCCGCGGTGCCGCCCGCGGCACGTATGTCCGCCACCACTTCTCGGGCCGCCTCGGCCCCGGACCGGTAGCTGACGGCGACCGGATGTCCCTCGGCGGCGAGACGCCGGGCGATCACGGCCCCGAGGCCCCGGGAGGCCCCGGTGACCAGGGCGGTACCGGCGGTGTCGGGGGTGGTGGCGGTGGCTGCGGATGTCATGGCGGCAACGATAGGCGCCCGCGCGGGGCGTGCGGGCACCCGGCCGGCCGCCGGACCGCCGCGTCAGGAGGGGGTGGGCGTGGGCGGGGTGAGCGTGAAGGCGGTGCGCCGGGTCGTGAGGTCCCACAGCCGGGCGGTCCCGTCGTAGCCGGCGCTGGCCAGGGTGGTCCCGTCCGGGCTGAACGCCAGGTCGGCGATCTCCCCGGTGTGGCCTTCGAGCGTGGCCCGGGTACGGGTGGTGGCCACCTCCGACAGGACGACCGCGCCGCCGTAGGTGCCGACGGCCAGGGTCTCGCCGTCCGGGCTGAAGGCCACCGCTTCGGCTCCGTCGCGGAGGCTCCCGAGGGAGGTGCCGCGCTCGGTGGCCACGTCCCACAGGGTCGGCGGCCCGCCGTGGGCGATGGCCAGGGTCTTGCCGTCCGGGCTGAACACCACCGACCTGACCTCGCCGTCGAGACCGGCGACCGTCGTGACGGACCGGCCGTCGGACGCCTTCCACAGGCCCACGGTCCGGTCGTCGCTGCCGCTGGCGACCGTCCTGCCGTCCGGGCTGAACGCCACCGAGCGGACGGCACCGGTGTGAGCGGTGATCACGGCGGTGGCGCGCCCGGTGGCGCTCTCCCACAACCGGACCGTCTCGTCCACGCCGCCGCTGGCGAGGGTCTTGCCGTCCGGGCTGAACGCCACCGCGAAGACCGCGCTGCCGCCGGTGCCGTCGGTGGCGAAGTGCTCGGTGTGGCCGGTGAGCGTCCGGACGACGCGCCGGGTGCGCAGGGCGAGGAGCCGGATCGCGTTGTCCCCGTCGCCCTCGGCGAGGACCTCGCCGTCCCGGCCGAGGGCCATCGCGTACACCCCGGTGGGGCCTTCACCGAAGGTGACGGTGCCGGTCCGCCGGCCCGTGGCGGGGTCCCAGAGCTGGACGACCGGGTCGAGGTAACCGGCCGTCAGCAGTGTCCCGCCGTCCGGGCTGAACAGCACCGAGGTGACCGGGTCGGGCGCGGGCGCCGAGGACGAGCCGGACCCACCGGACTCCCCGTCGGAGCCGGAGCCGTACAGGGCGATCGCGGTGGGGACGGCGGCGGCGACGGCCGCGGCGACTCCGCCGAGCAGCACGGTACGGCGCCGCACGCCACGCCGCACCCGGGGCGCGGGGGCGCCGACCGGAGGCCGGGACACCTCACGCGCCGGCGCCTCACGCGCCGGCACCTCACGCGGGGCCGGGCGCGGCGCCTCGGCGGAAGCGTCCTCCGCGGGGCCCCGGGTCTCCTCGCCCCCGGCTTCCCCGGACCGCACCGACCGCAGCCGCGCGGTCGCCGCCGCCGAGACGAGCCGGCTGTCGTCGTCGGCGAGCCGCCGCAGCTCCTCCAGGACCCGCCGGCGCACGGTGTCGTTGCCGATCCGGTGCAGATGGCCGAGTCCGTCCAGGGCCGCCAGCCGGTCACCGGCGATCGGGCTGCGGATCGCGTGGCGCAGGTAGGCGGGCAGCGTCCAGTTGACGTTCCGGGCGATGACGGTGCGGCCCTCGACGTCGTCCTGTTTCTTGGGCCGCTGCCGCGGCATCTCCTGGACGACGCGTTCGTGCGTGTAGCGGTAGAGCTCGTCGACGGTGATGTCGCCGTCGCCGTCGAGGTCCGCGCTGCCGTCGCGCAGGCCCGCCACCAGATGGCGGGTGAACACCGACCGGGCGGCCTCGCCGTGCACGCGGTCGCCCTCGAAGGAGTACTGGGTGGCGTCCGAGGCGGTCAGCACCGTACGGCCGCGGCCCTGGAAGCGCTCCAGCGTGTGCACGGCGGTGTCGGCCTTGGCGATCCGTCCGGCGGGGAACGCCCCGCTGTAGCAGCAGTCGAGGATCAGTACCTGCTGCCGGGACATCGAACCGGACATGGCCCGGTCGATCCGCTCGGCCGACAGCCCGGTGAACAGCAGGCTGTCCCGGCGGGTGTCGGTCATCGCCAGATACAACTGCCCGTCGTCGTCCTTCAGTCCGTGGCCGGTGAAGTACAGCAGGGTCAGGTCGTCGCGGCGCCGGTCGCGGTAGAAGTCGCCGATGGCCTCACCGACCCGGTGCTGCGGCTCGTTGATCAGCGTGGTGACCTCGAACCCCGCGATGTCGGGGTCCTTCAGCACGGCGGCGAGCGCCTCCGCGTCGTGCGCGGGCGCGGTCAACTGCCGCAGCCCGGCGTCCTGGTAGCGGTACGTGGCGATCAGCAGGGCGAGCCGGCGTCCCATCGCTAGCCGCCCGAGTGCCGGCGGATGTACGCGTCGATCAGGTCCCGCCGCTCGGTGCCGGAGGCGTGCTCCAGCTCGATGGTGTCGCCGTCGATGGTCAGCGAGACGCGGTGCCGGGCGGCGGACCGGGCGAGCCAGTCCCGTACGGTGTCGATCAGGGCGGTGAAGACCCCGCCGGACGCGCTCAGCGCCACGACGACCGCCCCCACCGTCACCGGGTCGGCGCCCTTCGCACCGTCCGGCACCGGGCCGGCGGGGACCGGGCGGACCGCGTCCACGTCGAGGGCGGCGATCTCGGACCGCAACCGCCGCACCGGGCGCTCGGCGGCCTCCGCGTCCAGTTCCGGGTCGGGGACGACGACCAGCAGCACCTCCACCGTGCCGTCCCCGGCGCGGCCTCCCGTCGAAACGTCGTCGTCAACGTCGTCGTCGCGCATGCGTTCCCCGTCGCTGAGTCGTGCAGAACCGCACCCCACAGTGTGGCGGCCCCGGGCGCCCGACGGCAGCCCTCGCGCACGACTCGACCCGGCAGACGTACCGCAGGGGAACCGGGGCGTCACTCCGGTCCGATGACGAACACCTGATCGTCGGCGTCCCGCGTCGCGCACCGCCGGGTGACGGCCGGCGCGCCCGGTTCGCCGGCCTCCCCGGTGGCCGTGCGGAGGGTGACGCACGGGCGGTCCGGGTCCTGGGTCGAGCGGATCCGCCAGTGGTCCCGCGCGCCGCCGGGGGCGCGTTCGATGAGGAACCGCTGGGCACCGCTGCCGTCCTGGCACTGGACCCAGTTCCACGGTTCGAGCATGCCCCGGAACGGTCCCTCGTCCAGGACGGTGAGACAGCCGGTGCCCTCCTTCGGGTTCTCCCACTTGATGACGTACAGGCCGTCGGACTCCCGCTGGAGGTACGTGCGCGGCGGCACCGCCTCCGCGCAAGGCCGCTGCACCGCGACCACCTTGGACTCGCCCTTCACCCGGGCCTCACCGTCGGTCAGGCACAGCGTCGGCGCCCGCAGCGGACGTATCCGGGACCAGCCGGGCTCCGGTCCGGCGGCCACGGGGGTGACGGCCGCTCCGATGGAGGCGTCCGCGTCGCCGCCGCCGGAGCGGTCCGGCTCGTCGTCGCGCGGCAGCAGGATCACCGTCAGCGCCAGCAGCAGGACCGTACCGAGCGAGGCCAGCGCGATGAGCGAGACGGTACGCGAACGGCCGTCACCGGCCCCGGCCCGCGCGGGGCGGTCCGGTCCCGGGGCGCGGTCGTCCTCCGGGCGGCGATCGGCCTCCTGGTCGGCCTCCGGCCGGTCCGTCCCCGCGAGGCGTTCCCGTTCGGCGAGCCGTTCCCGGGCGGCGAGCCACGCGTCGAGGTGCTGCTCGTCGCCGCAGGCCCGGACCAGTGCCGCGACGAGCTCGGCGCGGGGCAGCGCCTCCCGGCGCAGGACGTCCGCCAGGGTGCTGCGCGCGAGCACGTCCCCGCGTTCGGCGGCCCGTTCCTCCAACTGCCGGTAGGTCAGGCCGCTGTGCTCCTTGAGCCGCCGCAGCAGTGCGACGTAGTCGGCCGGAGTCCGCGCCGCACCGGGCTCTGCGCCATCCATGATCGCCATTACGTCATTGTCGTCACCCGTTTCACACCCGGCAATGCCCGTCCCGGCCACGTCGGACGCGCCGCCTCGGCCGTTCCGGACGACCCCCGGACCAGCCCGGACAGCCCGGCCGCTGTCCCGGACGGGGCAGGCCGTTGCCGGACAAGATCCCATGGGCCAGGCTCGGTGGTGTCGCCGCGGGCCGGTCCCAGGGGGAAGGACCCGCCCGCGGCGACCGTTCGACCGGGGGGAGCCGGGGAGGGGGAGGGTGCCGGTCCGGCGACCGGCACCCTCCCTCGGTCATGCCCGCCGACGAGACCGAGCCGTCCTCGGCGCGCACCGGCGGGGGCGGACCGGGAGCGGGAAAGTTGCCATTTGACAACGATAGTCGTCAGGCAACAAAGTACGATGTCGGACGTGTGCGACCGGGGGAAGGATCTGGAATGTGCCGGTGGGCTCAGGCCGTTCCGCGCGCCGGGCACCGGCCCCCGCGAACGGCGAGCGGCCGGACGCGGCGCCGTGCCGCTCAGGCGGTCCGGCTGTCCGAGTCCTCCGCCGCGTCGTATATCTGCGCCGCCGCCGTGGCGCAGAACGCCTCCAGTCCCTGCAGCAGCGCCGTCCGCCGGGCCGCGGGCATCTGGTCGAGGACCGTCTGCAGCGCCCGCTCCCGGCGTCCGCGCAGATCGGCGAGGAAGGCGCGGCCCCGGCTGCTGAGGTGCAGCCGCACCTCGCGCCGGTCGGACGGGCTCCCCTCGCGCTCGATGAACCCGGCGGCCTGCAACCGGTCGCACAGCCGGCTGGTCGAGGGCGGTGTCGAGGCGAGGGCGTCGGCGAGGGTGCGCAGGTTGATGCCCTCGTGGTGTTCGAGGATGAACAGCACGCGAAGCTGCGAAGCGGAAGCGGGCGCCGTGGAGGCCCGGCTCCACAGGACTTCCAGCAGCTCCGCGGCCGTGGAGGTCACGCGCGCGACCTCGTTCGGCTCTGGGCGGGGGCGGAAGTCAGTCACAGTCATACTCTCGCAGGAATCAGGACGGCTGTCAGCGTACTAGCCGCGCGGGCGGATAAAAGATGACTGGCCATACCGCCGTGGCCGATCCGGGGCGTTTCCGCCGCCCGGACGGGGCTCGCGCCCACCCAGCGAAAGGACGGTGTGTCACCCATTGTGAACAGATTTGTGGCCGTTGAGCGGGCCCTCCGCACAGCGGCACCCCACGAGTTGCTCGACGCCGTCCGCCGCGTGCTGGCCGAGCAGTACGCGGCCAAGTCCGTCGAGCTGTTCATGGCCGACTACGGCCTGACCGTGCTGCAGCCGGTGTCGGTGCTGCCGCACACCCTGGAACCGGTGTCGGTGCACAACAGCCCGGCCGGACGGGCGTTCGGCGCCCAGCGGCCCTTCACGGAGCGCGCCCCGGACGGCATGGTCCGCCTCCATCTGCCCGTCACGGTGCGCGGCGACCGGCTCGGCGTGCTGTCGGTGACCCTCGACGACGGCGAGCACGCCGACGCCTGCCTGGGCGAACTCGCGGAGATCGCCGAGATCCTCGCCCACGAGGTGGTCGTGGCCGAACGGGACACCGACCTGTACCTCCAGGCCCGCCGCCGGGACCGGCTGACCCTGGCCGCGGAGATGCAGTGGCAGCTCCTGCCCGGCCGCTCCTGCGTCCGCCCCGAGTACGAACTGGCCGCGCAACTGGAGCCCGCTTACGCGATCTTCGGCGACAACTTCGACTGGTCCGCGACGGCCGACCACCTCATGCTCTACGTCACCAACGGCATGGGCGAGGGCATAGAGGCGTCCCTGCTGACCAACCTGGCGATCAACGCCCTGCGCAACGCCCGCCGCGCCGGAATCCCCATCGCCGACCAGGCCGCCCTGGCCGACCAGGCGGTCTACGCCCACTACCGGGGACGCTGCTACCTGTCGGTGCTGATGTTCGACTTCGAACTGGCCACCGGGCGGGCCTGGGTGGTGGACGCCGGCTCCCCCCAGTTGCTGCGGCTGCGCGGCGGCACCGTGGAGCGCATCCGCTTCGACGCCCAGCTCCCGCTCGGCATGTTCGAGGAGACCGACTACGTCGCACAGGAGTTCCAGGTCGAGCCCGGCGACCGTCTCGTCTTCGTCAGCGACGGGGTGTACGCCGTCGCCTCCCCGGGCGGGGAGACCTACGGGGAGGCGGCCCTGACCCGGGCGATCGCGGCCACGCGGCTGCTGCCGGCGGCCGAGGTCCCGAGGGCCGTCCTGCGCGAACTCACCGGCCACCGGGGCCGTTCCGTCCCGGACGACGACGCCCTGGTGCTGTGCCTGGACTGGCACGGGCGGTGACGGTGCCGGATCGTGTGGGTTTCGTGGCCCCTGGCGATCATCCGTTGTTTGCGCCGCGCCCCCGGGGCTAATGTTTGTCATGCGGCAATGATCGGGTGACCGCCTGCCGCCCTCGACGGGCCGACCCGGCCCCCCCCCGACCAAGGGAGACGATGCAAGTGCCGGAGCAGGACACGGTCCCGGAGTCGGCGGCGCGATGGGTCGGTGAGTTCCTCCGGCGCAGGCAGGAGCAGATCGCCCAGCGCTGGGCCGACGCCGAACTGTTCCGTACGGTGTTCACCGTCTCCCGGGACGAGGCCGTGGAAGCGTGCAAGGCGGTGCTGGACGCCCTGTCGGCGGTGGCCGCCCACGGAGCCCTGGAGAACGTCGCGGCACCCGGCTTCGGCCCGGTCCGGGACCAACTGGGCCGCATGGCCGGCTCCCGCTCCCGCGCCGGAGCCGGCCCCGCCCGGGTCGCCGACGAGGTGGCCGCCCTGCGCGGACCCGCCACCGCCCTGCTGCGCGGCGAGTTCGAGGACCCCTCCAGTGAACAGGCGCACGAGTGCGTACTCGCCCTCACCGTACTCATGGGCACCCTGCGCCTGGTGGTGATGGAGACGGCCCTCGGCGAGGGGGAGCAGCTCATCGAGCGCCAGCGCCAGCAACTGCTGGAAGTGGCCACCCCCGTGATCAACCTGTGGCACGGCATCGTCGCCGTGCCGCTGATCGGCACCCTGGACAGCGCCCGCAGCCAGGTCGTGATGGAGAACCTGCTGGACGCGATCGTCACCCAGCAGGCCCGGTACGCCATCCTGGACATCACCGGCGTACCCACCGTGGACTCGCTCGTCGCCCAGCACCTGATGAAGACCGTGGCGGCGGCCCGGCTGATGGGCGCGGAATGCATCGTCTCCGGTATCCGGCCCGCCATCGCGCAGACCATCGTCCACCTCGGCATCGACCTGGGCACGATCCCCACCCGCAACAGCCTCGCCGACGCCCTGGCCCACGTCCTGCGGCAGCAGGGCATCGCGGTCTCCGCCGGGGCGCCGGTCGGTGCGGTCCCGCGGTGAACCCACCCCTCGCGGAACCCCCTCCGCCCCCGGTGCCGGTCCTGGCCCTGGGGGACGTCCTCCTGGTCACCCTCCAGGGCGACCTGCACGACAGCGCGGCCGAGCGGCTCCAGCACGACATCGCCGAACGCGTCGCGCGCGAGCCCGTGGCCGGCGTGGTCATCGACATCTCCGGGGTGGAGGTCGTCGACTCGTTCCTGGCCCGCGTCCTGGCCGAGATCGCCTCCACCGCCCGACTGCTGGCGGCCCGGACCGTCCTCGCCGGGATGCGGCCCGCCGTGGCCGTCACCCTGGTCGAACTCGGCCTCACCCTGCCGGAACTGACCACGGTCCTGGACGTCGGACAGGCCCTGGCCCTCCTCGGCCGGACCCCCTCCGGTCCGCGCGCGCGTCAGGGGGGCGCGTGATGCGTGTCTCCCACCACACCGTCCGGGCCTGCCTGCCGATCGGCTCGGACTCCGACCTGGCCTGGGTACGCCAGCATGTGCGGCGGGTGGCCGCCGAGTCCGGGTTCGGCCTCGTACAGCAGACCAAACTGGTGACCGCGGCCAGCGAACTGGCCCGCAACACCCTGATCCACGGGGGCGGCGGCCATGTCGAGGTGACCGCGCTGGAGGACGGGAGCGCCCACGGGCTGCGCCTGTCCTTCGTCGACACCGGCCCCGGCATCCGCGACCTCGACCAGGCGATGACCGACGGCTACACCACCGGCGGCGGCCTCGGCCTGGGCCTGAGCGGGGCCCGGCGCCTGGTCCACGACCTCACCGTCGACACCCGCCCCGGCCAGGGCACCACGGTCACCATCGTCGTCTGGGCCACCGACATGCCGCGGCCCCGCGCGGAACCCTGATGAGCCGGGTCCGGGACACCCCGGTGCTCGGCGCCACGCGCGTGCGGGACGTCCGGGTCGCGGCCGAGGCCGCCTGCGCCGGGGCCGGGCGCGCACCGGAACGCACCGCGGACGCCGCGCTCGTCGCCACCGAACCGGCCACCGATCCGCTCCGGCACACGGGCGGCGGCCGCACGGTGATAGACCTCGTGCACCGCGCGGACACCGGCTCCGGCCTCCCCGGCGGGTGCCTGCGGGGCGCCTCCCCCGACCACGGCCCGGGCATCGCGGACGTGCCCGCCGCGCTGCGCCACGGCTGCAGCACCGGCTCCTTGGGCGCGGGACCGGGCACCCGCCGACGGACAGCCGACGACTTCGACCTGCACGGCACGCCGGGCCGGGGAACGGTCGCCGTGGCCCGCTCCGGCCGGGAGGCGCCGACCGCCCGGCGCGCCGGCGGCGTCACCGTGCCCCTGGCCCGGGCCGAGGAGTCCGGTGACGCCTGGAGCCTGGTCCGGGCGGGCGCGCGCCCGACCCTGATGCTCGCCGACGGTCTCGGCCACGGCTCCCGGGCGGCCCGGGCCTCCACCGCCGCGGAACGGGAACCGCGCCACGCGGCCCGGATGCCGCCCGCCGGCCTCCTCCGGCACCTGGACACGGCGCCGCGGCCCACCCGGGGCGCGGCCGTCGCCGTGGCCCAACTCGGCCTGGACACCGGCCGGCTCGCCTTCGCCGGAGTCGGCACCGTCGGCGCCCGGCTCCGCACCGACGGCGCCCGGCGGCCGCTGGAGTCCCGTCCCGGCCTCGTCGGCGGACACCGGCCGGCCGCCGTGCCCGTACAGCAGTGCCCGTGGGGGCGGAACAGCGTCCCGGTCCGGCACGGCGACGGGCTGCCCGGCCGCTGGACCCCGCCGGGCGACGCCGGACTCCTCGCCCGCGACCCGGCCGTGGTGGCCGTGGCCCTCCTGCGGGACGCCGGCAGCGCCGCCCGCCCCGCGCGCGACGACACCAGCGTGGCCGTACTGGCCCCCCGAGCGGCGGACCGGCGCCCATGACCGCCGCCGGGACCTGGACGGTCGCCTCGGTCGCGGACGCCGCCCGGGTCCGCACCGCCGTGGCCGGGCTGGCCGCGGACGCGGGCGCGCCGCTGCTCGACCGCACCCGGTTCGTGGCCGGTCTCACGGCCCGGCTCCGCCACTGCCTCGACCAGGGCGGCACCTGGCGGGCCGTGGTCCGCCGCGGGCGGACGGCGGACGGCGGCGGATACCTCCAGGTCACCGTGCGACCGGCCCGGAGCGGGGCGGACGGCACACCGCCGTGGCGGCGCTCCCTCCCCGTCCCCGAGCCGGACCGGCCGCTCACCGCCCTGGACGACGGGGCGCGCGCCGAGGCCCTGTCGGCCACCGGCGACGACACCGCGCGGATCCTCGCCGAGCTGGCCGACGCCGAGGCACTGGTCCGCTTCCACCGCGAGGAACTCCACCAGACCAACCAGGGCGTCCTGGCCCTGCACGCCGAACTGGACGCCGCCGCGCTGGCCCAGCGCGAACTGCTGCGCGCCGAGCGGGCGTCCCGGTCCGAGGCCGAGAACGCGCGGCGCCTGCTCACCTTCCTGGCCGACGCCAGCGCCGCCGTCACCGCCTCCCTCAACCCCGAGGACGTGCTGCGCCAACTGCCCGAACTCCTCGTCCCCCGTTACGCCCACCGGATCGACGTCTGGCTCTTCGACGACGACACCGCCCCGGTCCGCGACGGACGCCCGGCCGCCGCGGTCGTCGCCGCCCGCAGCGGCCGGCCCCAGCACGCCGCCGCCCACGCCGGCGGTCTGCCCGGCGTCGACGACCAGCCGCCCTCCGCCCTCGCCCCCGGCCGCGCCCTGCTGTGCATCCCCCTCGTCGGGCGCCGCACACTGGGCGTGCTCACCCTCACCGCGCCCGGCCCCCGCTTCCACCCCGACGAGACGGTCATGCTGGTCGAGGTGGCCCACCGGGCCGCCACCGCACTGGAGAACGCCCGCCTGTACGCCCACCACCGCGACACCGCCGAGACCCTGCAACGCGCCCAGCTCACCGAGCTGCCCGCCGCCCCCGGCCTGCTGCTGGCCGCCCGCTACCTGCCCGCCACCCGGGGCCTGAACATCGGCGGCGACTGGTACGACGTCTTCCCGCAGCCCGACGGAAGCCTGCTCGCCGTCGTGGGGGACGTCACCGGCCACGGGCTGCGGGCCGCCGTCATGATGGGCCGGCTCCGCACCGCGCTGCGCGCCTACGCCGTCGACGGCGAGGGCCCCGCCCAGCTCCTCACCCGCCTGCACCGGCTGCTCCACCACCAGCAGCCCGACCTGTACGCCACCGCCGTCATCGCCCGCTTCCGCCCCGGCGACCCGCGGGTCCACTGGGCCAGCGCCGGGCACCCGCCCGCCGTCGTGCGCACCCCCGACGGAGCGGTCCGCACCCTGGACACCAAACCCGGCGTCATGCTGGGCGTGCCGGTGCCGTACGAGTACCGGGACCACACCGTCCACCTGGCGCCCGGCTCGACCCTGGTGCTCTACACCGACGGGCTGGTCGAACGCCGCGCTCAGGGCGTCGACGCCGGAACGCGCCTGCTCACCGGGGCGCTCGGGGTGCTGAGCACGGCGGAGCTGGAGCAGGACCTGGACGCCGCGGCCGAGTCGCTGCTCAAGCAGACGCTGCACGACTCCGAGCGCGACGACGACGTCTGCCTGCTGCTGTGCCACACCGCGGCCGTGCCCGCGAAGGCCCGGCCGCGGCCCTGACCCGCCGTCACGGGCGCGGCCCGGCCCCGCGTTCAGCGCTTGACGGCGATCCCGCAGACGGAGACGTCGGCCGCGGTCTCCTCGGGCCGGCCGTCCTCCGCACGCCAGGTCGCCGTGGCCACGACCCCCGGCTCCACCAGGTCGAGCCCGGCGAAGTAGGTGGCGATCTCCTCCGGCGACCGGAGGTGATAGGTGTTGGCCGACTGCCCGTTGTACGCCTCGACCGCCCTGTTGAGCGCCTCGTTGGTGTTCGTGCCGTCGCTCAGGGCGAGGTAGCTGCCCGCCGGCAGACCGTCCAGCAGGGTGCGCACCAGCTCCGCGGGGCGGTCGGCGTCGGAGATCTGCCCCACGATGCCCAGCATCGTCAGGGCGACCGGACGGCTGAGGTCCAGGGTCTTCGCCGCCTCGGCCAGGATCCGCTCCGGGTCCCGGACATCGGCGTCGACATAGGCGCAGGCGCCCTCCGGGCTGCTGGTGAGCAGCGCCTGGGCGTGCACCAGGACCAGGGGGTCGTTGTCGACGTACACGATGCGGCTCTCCGGGGCGATGCGCTGAGCCAGTTCGTGCGTGTTGTCGGCGGTGGGCAGTCCGGTGCCGATGTCGAGGAACTGGCGGACGCCGGCCTCGCCCGCCAGGAAGCGCACGGCACGCGCGAGGAACCGCCGCTGCTGCCGGGCGACGGCCGCGAACTCCGGGAACGTCGAGAGGATGACGTCACCGGCCTCGCTGTCCACGGGGTAGTTGTCCTTGCCGCCCAGCAGGTAGTTCCAGACCCGGGCGGAGTGCGGCCGGTCGGTCTGGAGCCTGGCTCGGACGTCGTCATGCGGTTGAGTCATGGGCAAAGCCTCACACAGAGTTGATCGTTGACGGGTCAATTTCCGTGATCTTCCCACCCTTCGGGCCCCGCCCGCCGGACGGCCCGGCGCAGGACGCGGCGCGCGTCCGGTCCGGATGGAGGCGGATGTCCTCGATGCCCGCGTCGAGGAAGGCGGCCAGCTCCTCGGCCTCGGTGTGGACGGCTTCCCGCTCCGGGGCGGTGAGCGGGCGCAGCGGACCGATCTCCAGGCGGTGGTCCCGTACGGTCCAGGTGGCGGTGACCCGTCCGTCGACCAGGACGGTGCGGTGGCCCTCGACGGACAGCCGGAGGTGGGCGGCGTCGATGACGCGACCGCGGTCGTGGTAGCCGAGGATCGCGTTGTCGAAGGCCGGCAGGAACCGGACGGGGGCGGGGGTGTCGGGGTCGGGGCGGGGCGCGTCGGGCAGGTCGAGGAGCCGGCGGCCGCGTTCGTCACGGAACACGACCAGGTCGTCCCGGGCGGCCTCGACGGCGGCCGGCAGACCGGTGAGACCGCACCAGGCCCGCAGGTCCGAGCTGCTGGCGGGCCCGAAGGCGGCGAGGTAGCGGCGGAGCATCCGCTGCCCGACGGGATCGCGGCCGGCCGCGGGCAGGGGCGCGATGTCCCGTCCCAGCCAACTGGCCAGCGGCAGGTTGCGTACCCCGGCGGTCCGCTGCCACAGGCCGCGCGGCGGGAGCTGGGCCATGGGGACGAGCGCGGCGACGAGCAGCTCGCCCAGGGCGCGGCGCGGCCGGCCGGGCCAGCGGTCCTCGAGGGCCTGGACGAGTTCGCTCATGGTGCGGGGCCGCTGGTCGGCCATGACCGCGCGGCCGGCGGCGGCGATCTCGTCCAGGTCCAGGCCGGCCAGTTCCCGCCGGTAGGTCGCCAGCACGCGCCCGCGCAGCATGGAGTCGTGACGGGCCCGCCAGGCGAGCGCGTCGTCGGCGGTGACCAGGTGCACGGTGCGGCGCATCAGGTGGGTGCGCACCACCGTACGGCCGGTCAGGGCGTCGTCCAGGTCCGCGGGCCGGAAGCCGGCCAGCCGGGACCACAGCCCGGTGAACGGCTCCTGCGGCTCCTGCGCCTGCAGCCCGCACAGATGGGCCACCGCCTCGGGTACGGAGGTCCGGGCGCGGGTGAGCAGGTGCTGACGGGCGAGGGTGGCGCGGTTGAGGGCGCGCTGGTCGAGGACGGTCATGCCCTCACCATGGCGGCAGTCGAGGTCAGGTCGTGTCCTCTACCAAGACGAGAACGCGCCCCGCGACAGGGCGGGGAACCGGCCACCAGGCGGACCCCTCCCGGACGCGGGCCGGGCCTACGGCGCGACCGGCGGGTGCGCGAGACCCAGCCGGGGAGCCGGCGGCAGCGGTGCCGGCGCCTCCGCGCCCGGGGCGGCGCGGAACGCCTCGATCACAAAGGCGGCGAAGCGGCGCGAGGCCGCGAGCCGGTCGGCACGCGGAATGTCCTGGACGCCCCGGTGGGCCAGCAGCATCAGCACCAGGTCGTCGACGACGAAACCGCTCCGCAGCGCGCCCGCCCGCTGGGCCCGGCGGGCCAGCTCGGCCACCGCGCGCAGCGTCCGCTCCCGGTCGGCGGCGAAGTCGACGGCCTCCGGGTAGGCGGCCATGAAGGTGTCGGCGAACCCCCGGCTGCGCGCGTGCAGTTCGCAGATCCGCTCGACCAGGCCCCGGAACCCGCGCCAAGGGTCCGGGTCCGCGAGGGCGTCGCGGACCACGGCGTGGCAGGCGCGGCGCTGCTCGGCGAAGGTCTCCGTGATCAGGTCCCGCTTGGTCGGGAAGTGCCGGTACAGCGTGGCGGGGCCGACGCCCGCGTGCCGGGCGATCTCGCGCACGGGCGTACTCAGCCCCTCCTCGCCGAAGACCGTGCGGGCCGCCTCCAGGATGCGGGCCCGGTTGTCGCGGGCGTCGGAGCGCGAGGGGCGAGTCAAAGGGACGGTCATCACGTCTCACTTCGGCCGGACGGACGGGAGTTTCTCCTACGGTCCCATGGCGGTGGCGCGGTCCGTCGCCCGCACCGGCCCGACCCGAGGAGCAGAGATGAGAGCCGTCGTGATCAAGGCGTTCGGAGACCCCGCCGGACTGGAGGTGGCCGATCTGCCCGCGCCCGTCCCCGCACCGGGGCAGGTGTGCGTCACCACCGAGGCGATCGGCGTCGGCGGCGTGGACGCCGTGATCCGCCGGGGCACGCTGGCCGCCCACGGCTTCCGGGAGGGCCACCTTCTCGGCAGCGAGGTCGCCGGAAGCGTCACCGCCGTGGGAGACGGTGTCGACACCTCGTGGATCGGCCGCCGGGTGTGGGCGTTCACCGGCCTGTCCGGTGGCTACGCCGAGCAGGCCGTCGCCGCGCTCGGGGACGTCCTCGCGCTGCCCGACGGCCTGACCGCCGCCGACGCGGTGACGCTCGGCGGCTCCGGCGTGGTCGCCCACTACGCCCTGGAGCGCGCCCGTACGGCGCCCGGTGAGGCGGTGCTCGTGCGCGGCGCGGCCGGCAGCATCGGGATCACGGCGGTCCAGCTCGCGGCCCGGGCCGGCGCGGGCGCGGTGCTGGTCACCACCTCCTCGGCACAACGCGGCGCCCGGCTGCGGGACCTGGGCGCCACCCACGTCCTGGACCGCTCCGGCGACGGCGGCCCGGACGCGCCGGCCGGCGTCGACGTGGTGCTCGATGTCGTCGGGGGTCCCCGGCTCCCCGACTTCGTGGACAGGCTGAACCCCAACGGGCGGTACGTGGCGGTCGGCGTGGTCGGCGGGCAGCCCCCGGCCGACTTCGGCACCCGGCTCGTCGCCAACTTCCGCAGGTCCCCGTCGTTCGCCGCGTTCAGCGCCGACACCGTGCCAGGCCCCGACCGGCAGGCCGTCCGGGCGGCGCAGTTCGCCGACGCCGCCCGCGGGGAGCTGCGCACGGTCGTGCACGAGGTGCTGCCCCTTGACCAGGCGGCCCGGGCCCACCGGGAGATGGACGCGGGCAGGGTGTTCGGCAGGATCGTGCTGGTGCCCTGAGCCCGCCGGAGACGGTACGACGCCTCGCCGGTGCCACCGCCCGGGCCGGTCAGGAACCGCGGGCGCGGGCCGCGAGGCGGTCGGCGAAGGCGATGACGAGGTCGCGCAGTTCGCCGGGGCGTTCGATGACGAAGGGCCGGTCGAGGGAGGCGAGGAGGGGAGGCAGCCAGTCGAGCCGCTCCGCCCGGATCTCGACCCGCGGCCAGCCCTCGCCCGCCCCGGCCGCGGGTTCCTCGACGCTCGCGATCCCGGCCGGAAGCCGGGCGCGGATCTGCTCGACCGTCCCCTGGACCCGCACGGTCACCTCGTGCCGGTACGGCGCGGTGGCGAACCCGGTCAGCACGCGCTCCACCGGATCCGGCCCGCCGGGCGCCGCGAACTCGCCGGGCAGGGCCCGGGCATCGGCGATGCGGTCGAGCCGGAACGTCCGGTCCGCACCGGCCCCGGGGTCGGCACCGGTGACGTACCACCGGCCCGCGTGCGCCACCACCCCGTACGGGTGCAGCGTGCGGTCGGTGCGCCGGCCGTCGCGGTCGGTGTACCGGAGCGAGACCGGCCGGCGGTGGCGCACCGCGTCGGCGAGGGTGAGCAGGACGCCCGCGTCGGGGGCGGGGAACTCATCGGACGGTTCCGTGAAGGCGAGGGTCTCCAGCACGGTGGCGAGCCTGCGGGCCAGGCGCTCGGGCAGGACCCGCCGGATCTTGGCCGCCGCCGTCTCGCTCGCGGTCGCCGCCGTGGGCACGAGCCCCGCCCGGCGGCCGGCGACCAGTCCGAGCAGTACGGCGAGCGCCTCGTCGTCGGTGAACATCAGCGGCGGCAGGCGGTAGCCGGGGGCGAGGCGGTAGCCGCCGTACCGGCCGCGCACGGCCTCGACCGGCACACCGAGGTCGATCAGGTGATCCACGTACCGGCGCACGGTACGCCCGTCGACGCCGAGCCGGTCGGCGAGTTCGGCCATGGTCCGGGTGCCGCCCGACTGCAACAGCTCCAGGAGGGTGAGGACGCGGCCGGTGGGTCGGGACATGCGGCGAGACTAACGCGAATACCGGGCGGGTTCTGTCCAGTAATCGTTCTAACGTGCGCAGGGCAACGACCTCACGTCTTCAGGAGAACAGCACCATGGACTTCGTCTCGATCCGGATCATCACCGGCGATGTCGCCCGCCTCGTCTCGTTCTACGAGAGGGCCACCGGGACTCCGGCGACCTGGTCCACCGAGGACTTCGCCGAACTGAGGACCCCCCACGCCACCCTCGCCGTCGCCGGCACCCGTACCGTCCCGCTGTTCGCGCCCGGCTCCGCGCACCCGGCCGACAACCGCAGCGTGATCATCGAGTTCCTGGTCGACGACGTCGACCGCGTGCACGAACACCTGACCGGCTTCGTCCCCGACATCCTCAACGAGCCCACCACCATGCCCTGGGGCAACCGCTCGCTCCTGGTCCGTGACCCCGACGGCCATCTCGTCAACTTCTTCACGCCCGTCACCCCGGCCGCCATCGCCAAATTCGGCCGCTGACGGACGCCGGGCGCGATCCCGGCTGATTTCCGCACAACCCTTTGCGTACCCCACGGGTCACACCAAACAGGAGCAATGACCGGCTCCCGGACCGTAGTAGGGGGAAACATGGCATCGATCCGTTCCACGCTCGTCGCGGTCGCCGTCACGGCGGCGGCGCTCGCCGGTACCACCGTGCTCGCCGCGCCCGCCTCGGCCGCCGCGAGCGTCACCCCGGGGACCGTCTGCGGCAGCGGCTACAAGACGGTGAACTCCGTACCCGTCGGCACCAAGGGGACCGTCTACCTGACCTACAACTCCGCCAACGGCAAGAACTGCGTCGTGACCATCCGCAAGACCACGGGCACGGCCGTCGACATGTCCGCCTACCTCTACATCCCGGACACCGACAAGGGTGACGGCGACTACGGCAAGTACACGTCCTACGCGGGTCCCGCCTACGCCTACGGCAAGGGCCACTGCGTCGACTGGGGCGGCAGCATCGGCAACGTCTCCGTCGACGTGACCGGCTCCAACTGCGCCGCGATGAAGGAACACCGCACCACCTCCATCCGCTGATCCGCACCAGCGCGCTCGCCCCGGCCGGACGCAGCCGCGTCCGCGCCGGGGCGGTGTGCCGTGCGGACGGCCGCGCACACGGTGACGCGGCGGGCGACGGCCGCCGCGGGACTACCCGGTGAAGGTGAGCGACCGGAGGTCCGCGTCCAGCACGCGCGTCAGCTCGCCGACCCGCCCGCCCCCGTCCGGCGCCGCGGGGAAGCGCCGCAGCACGTCCACGACGACCGGCGTCGCCCACGCCACCGCCCGCCGAAGGTGCCCGGCACCGGCACCGCGATCGTCACCGGCCGCGAGCTCGGCCGCCCTGGCCGCGTAGGCACCGGCCCCGAGGATGTGCCTGACCTGAGTGGCCTTGGCCAGCGGATGCAGATAGGCGGCGCCCGCCGCCGACATCGCCGCCCAGGCCGCCTCGCGCGCGGCGGGCGTACGCGCGCTCCTGGCCGCCTTCAGCGCCGCCGACGCCGTGTCGCGCAGCGCCCTGCCGCGCTCCCCGCCCCGGGCGAAGGCCCACGCGGCGTCGATGGCCGCCCGGGGCCGTGGGTCGTCCGGCTGATCCGCCTCGAACACCTCCAGCACGGTTTCGGCACACGCCGCCGCGAAGGCGGTCACCGCGCGGAGTTCCTGTTTGCTCAGAGCGACCTCGCTCGCTTCGGCTGTCATGCGTGCCATTCTCGGCGAGGAGGCGGACAGGGCGGTACGGGTGGGGCGGTACCGGCCCATCGGGTCGGCGCGTCCCGGGTGAACGGGCCCGCCGGCTCAGGCCAGTGCGCGGAGCAGGCCCTCCAGGTCGCGCTCGCCCGCGGGGGTCTGGGCGCCGTGGGCCAGGCCGCCGCGGATCAGCCGCTCGGCCGCCGGACGGACGATCTGGCCCGCCCAGGCGTCGTGCTCCCGCAGCAGCCCCTCCGCCAGGTCCGCCGGCGCGAGGGCCCGCTTGGCCGCCGCGATCACGCCCTCGGGCAGCGCGGCGATGTTCCGGGCGAGTCTGTCCACCACGGCGTCCAGTTCACCGGCGGGGACGGCCCGGTTGACCCAGCCGTAGCGCTCGGCGGTCTCGGCGTCGTACAGGTCGGCACCGAGCACCACCTCCAGGGCGCGGTTGCGGCCGACCCGCTGGGCGAGGTACTGCGTGCCTCCGCCGCCGGGGACGATGCCCATGAGGGCCTCGATCTGGCCGATCCCGGCCCGGCCGATCGCCGCGAACGCCATGTCCGCCGCCGCGACGAACTCCGCCCCGCCGCCGCGCGCCAGCCCGGCGAGCTTGACGATGGTGACCTGGGGCTGGTGCCGCAGCAGCTCCCCGAGGCCCTGGAAGACGTTGACGCCGTCCGGCACCTCGGCCGCCGGCTCGTCGAAGGCGTGCGGCGCGTCGACGAGCGACATGTCGACATGGGCGATGAAGAACTCCGGGTCGGCGCTCTCGAACACGATCACCCGGACCGAACCGTCGTCCCGCAGCGTGGTCAGCAGATGCCGGAGGTCGGCCATCAGGGCGACGTCCAGGACGTTGACGGGCGGGTTGTCGAGGGTGACACGGGCGACGCCGTCCTCGCGCGTCACCCGCAGGGTCGGGTAGGCGCGGGTGTCCTGGCTCATGGGGGTCTCCGATCGGTACCTGGTAGGCATCTAGGTTCCTGATGCATACTCACCGTGCGGTCACCGGAGACCAGCGTCAATAACGCACTTTCGGCATCTCAAGGATCGCGGAGGATACCTGCATGACCGCTTCCGACACCCGCGGCGTCGTCTACCGCGTCGACTGCCCCAGCCGCCCGATCCTCGACCAGATCGCCGACAAGTGGTCGATGATGGTGATGGCCGTCCTGGACGAGCCACGCCGGTTCAACGAGATCAAGCGCCGCCTGGAGGGCGTGACCCAGCGGGTCCTCACCCAGACCCTGCGCCGCCTGGAACGCAACGGGATGATCGTGCGCCGCGTACTGCCGACCTCGCCGGTCGGGGTGGAGTACTCCCTGACCCCGCTCGGCGCGTCCCTGCGGGAGCCGTTCGGCGCGCTGTACGCGTGGACGGTCGCCCACGCCGACGAGATCCAGGCGCACCAGCGGGAGTACGACCGCCGCACCGACCGGCCCTCGCCCTGAGCCCGCGCGCTCCGCCGGGGGGCTCCTGACCGTCCGGGTGATGTCCGTATGCGTGGGAGACATGGCCTTACGGACGTGGTGGGCGCGGTGCCCGGCGGAGCAGACTGCGGTGGTGCCGGACCCGGGATCAGGCCCGGGACGCTCCCGAGAGGGCTTCCGTGAGGGAGCCGCAGAAGGATGAGGTGAGAGGCCATGACCCAGGACGCGACCCTGGTGGCCGGAATCCCCGTGCCCGACACCAGGCTGGCCCGCGAGGCCACGGAACTGGTCCGGGACCGCACCAGCGAGCTGATCTACCACCACTCCCGCCGCGTGTACTTCTTCGGCAGCCTCCAGGGCCGCAACCGCGACCTCGGCTTCGACCCGGAACTGCTGTACATCGGGGCCATGTTCCACGACCTCGGCCTCAACGAGGAGTTCCGCTCCAGCGGACGCCGCTTCGAGGTCGACAGCGCCGACGAGGCCCGGCGTTTCCTGCAGTCGCACGGCGTGCCCGAGGACAGCGTGCGGCGGGTGTGGACGGCGATCGCCCTGCACACCACCCCCGGCATCCCCGAGTTCATGGAGCCGGAGGTCGCGCTCGTCACCGCGGGCGTCGAGTACGACGTCCTCGGCATCGGGTACGCGGCGGTCTCCGACGCGGACCGGCAGGACATCGTCGCCCTGCACCCCCGCCCCGACTTCAAGCGGCGCATCCTCACCGCCTTCACCGACGGCGTCCGCCCGCGGCCGGAGACCACCTTCGGCAACGTCAAGGCCGATGTGCTGGAGCACTATGTGCCCGGCTTCCGGCGGGGGGACTTCGTCCGCACCGTCCTCGACTCGCCGTGGGCGGAGTGACACGGCCGCGGGGCGGGCCCGCCCTCAGCCTTCGGTGACGCGGATGATGGTGCGGCCCGGGACGCGCTGCCGCGAGGCCAGGGCGGTGGCCGCCTCGGTCAGTGACCGCACCGCGCCGACCCGGACCCGCAGCCGGCCGTCCCGCACGCGTGCGGCGAGGTCGGTCAGGCGGGCGCGGTCGGGTTCCACCACGAAGAACAGGGCCCGCCCGTCCTCGGGGCGCACGGTGGGCGGATGGGCGATGGTGACGAGCGTGCCGCCGGGACGGACCAGGGCGGCCGAGCGGTCGAGGACGGCACCGCCGATCACGTCGAACACCACGTCCACCTGGTCCGTCTCCGCCCACCCGTCGGCCGTCAGGTCGAGGAAGGCGTGCGCGCCCAGGCCGAGGACGGTGTCCCGGTCGGCGGAGCGGCCCGTGCCGATCACCCGGGCTCCGGCTTCGCGGGCGAGCTGGACGGCGATCGAGCCGACCCCGCCGGCGGCACCGTGGACCAGGACGGTCCGGCCGGTGGCGAGCCGGGCGTGGTCGAACAGGCCCTGCCAGGCGGTCAGCCCGGAGATCGGCAGCGCCGCCGCCACCGTATGGTCGACGTCGGCGGGCAGCGGGGCGAGGTTGCGGGCCTCCACGGCGACGTACTCGGCGAGCGAGCCGTCGCGGGCCCAGTCGGTCAGCCCGAAGACCCGCTGGCCGACGGTGAGGCCGGTCGTTCCGTAGCCGAGTTCCGCGACCACCCCCGAGACCTCGTGGCCGGGCACGCTCGGGGTGCGGTCGCGGCCGGCGCGGTCGGTCCAGGTCGCGGGCCAGTCCAGCTCGCCCCGGGTGAAGCCCGCCGCGTGCACGCGCACGACGACGTCGTTCTCGGCGGCATGGGGACGGGGGAGTTCCTCGAGGGTCAGTCCGGCGGTCCCGGCCTCGCGATCGCGGACGGTGAGGGCGCGCATGGTATTGCCTTTCTGTCGTGGTGTGCTGCCGTGGCGACGGTTACCGGGGCCAGGGAGCGTCGAGGACGCGTTCCACCATGGAGGTACGCCGGAATCCGGGGACGAAGTGTTCCAGGACGTCCGCGTTGACGGTCCCGTACGTCGTGTCCGGGCGGTCCTTGAGACCGTCGACGAATGCCCGCAGGAATTCCCTCTTGAAATCACCGCGCGGATGAGCGGCGACGACCTCCTCCACCCGGTCGCCCGCCAGCCTGTCCAGCCCCCAGCCGACCGCGTCGGTCAGCACGCCGTAGTGGGTGGCGGCGACCTCGGGTTCCATCCGGCCGGGCACGCCCGGGGTGGTGTGCAGCGCGATCGCCCTCCAGACCACCTCGGCGGCAGCGCCGGGAAAACCCCGGGCGAGCAGGAATTCCCGCGCGTGGTCCGCGCCGTCCAGCTCGAAACGCTGCGGGGTGCCGGAGAAAGGCACGAGAAGACCTACGTCGTGGAAGACCGCGGAGACGTAGAGCAACTCGGGATCGGCCCGGAGGTTCAGGTCCCGGGCGTGCAGGGAACCGAAGAGGAAAACCCGCCGGGAGTGATGGAAGATCAGCGGATTCGTCCGCTCCGTGAGGAATTCCGTGGCCGCCGCGACGGCCGGGGTATCGGGCAGTTCCACCCCTGCGATGATGTCGGTCATGATGTCCGTGCTCCCCGGTGCGATGTGCTGCGAGTGGACCGTGCGTACGTTTCCCACGATGCCGATCACAGGGCCCCCGGCGCCGCCTCGGTCCGGCCACGAACCCCTCGAATCCGGCCACCCCGGGACGGTCCGGTGAACGCCGGCTCGCACCGGGTCGCGGTCCTCGTCTACGACGGTGTGAAACTGCTCGACGTCGCCGGCCCCGGCGAGGTGTTCGGGGAGGCGAACCTGCTCGGCGCCGACTACCGCATCGCCCTGGTGTCGGCGTCGGGCGCCGACGTCACCTCCTCGATCGGGATGCGCATCGCCGTCGAGGGCAGCGCCGCCCGGGAGCCGGACCCCGGCACGTTCCTGATGCCGGGCGGGGACATCTATCCGAGGACGCCGGTCGCGCCCGACCTGGCCGAGGCGACCAGGGACCTGGCGGCGCGGGCCGGGCGGGTCGCCTCCGTGTGCTCCGGTGCCTTCGTCCTCGGCGCGACGGGCCTGCTGAACGGCAAACGGGCGACCACCCACTGGAAGATCACCGGCGAACTCGCCGCCCGCCACCCCCAGGTCCGGGTCGAGCCGGACGCCATCTACGTCCGCGACGGCACGACCTACACATCGGCGGGCGTCACCGCGGGCATCGACCTCGCGCTCGCCCTCGTCGAGGAGGACCACGGTCCCGACCTGAGCCGCGAGGTGGCCCGCTCCCTGGTGGTCTACCTGCAACGGGCGGGCGGCCAGTCGCAGTTCTCCGCCCCGCTGCAGGGCCCGCCGCCCCGGTCACCCGCCCTGCGCGGGATCGTCGACCTGGTCACCGCGGACCCGGCCGGCGACCACTCCCTCACCGGACTCGCCGGGCGGCTCAACGTCAGTACGCGCCACCTCACCAGGCTGTTCCGCGAGGAGATGGGCACCACACCCGCCCGGTACGTGGAGTCGATCCGCTTCGACATCGCCAAGTCGCTGCTGGACCAGGGGCACACCGCGACCCGGGCGGCGTCCCTGGCGGGCTTCCCGAGCTACGAGAGCCTGCGCCGCGTCTTCGCCCGGGAACTGTCCCTCAGCCCCACCGCCTACCAGCGCCGCTTCGCCACCGCCCGCCGCGACCAGCCCGGGTGACGGCCACCGAGGACCCGCCCCGCACGGCCTCGTGAAGCGACCGCCCAGCCCGTCGGCTCCCGGCCCGGTCGCCGGAAAAGCGATCAAGTCGGTGATCTCGGGGCAGGCGGTTCTGTGATCTTGCCGATGACCAGGGGAGGGAGTCTCGCGTGATGTCACGGACACGCCGCATACGGCTCAGCGAGCGCCGACGGTCCTTCGATCTGCGGGCGACCGCCGTGTTCTTCGGTCTGCTCGCGCTCCTGGTGATCATCATGGGCTTCGCCGTCCGCTGGGCGGCCGCCGCCCTGCGGCACCGCCCGGGGTGGGGGATCGTCCTCGCCCTCGTCGTGACGGCGGCCGTCCTGCACCTGTGTCTGCGGCGGCACCGGCGCGGGTTCTCCGCCAAGCGGGCCGCGCACCAGGCCGCGGTGGCGCTGGAGGAGGCGACGCACACGGCGCTCGACGTACTGGAGACCCCGGCCCCGGCCACCGCGGCGCCCGGCGGGGCCGGGTCCCCGGCCGTGCCCGCGCCCCGCACCGGCCACACCGCGGCGGAACCGACCGTCCCGCTGCCGGGCGGCGGAGCGGCGGCCGACGCCTCCGCGACGCTCGTCTCCGAGCCAGCACCCGACGAACCACTCGGCGAAACGCTCGGCGAGACGCTCGACTACGCGACCCTGGACCCCGACGAGTTCGAGCAGGCGATCGCGGCGCTGTGCGAACGGGACGGATGCTCCCGGGCCGAGGTGGTGGGCGGCGCGGGAGACCTCGGCGCCGACGTCCTGGCCGTCGCGCCGGACGGGCGGCGGATCGTCATCCAGTGCAAGCGGTACGGCGACGGCAACCGCGTCGGCTCCCAGGACCTCCAGCGGTTCGGGGGCACCTGCTACACCGTCCACGAGGCCGATGTCGCCGTCATCGTCACCACCAGCGACTTCACGGCCCCGGCCGTCGAGTACGCCGAACAGTGCGGCATCGTCTGCGTGGACGGGGCGGCCCTGCGGGCCTGGAGCGACGGCACGGCGCCGGCCCCGTGGACCGCGCCGGTCCCCGAAGGGCCCCGGCGCTGAGCCACGGACGACCGGCGCCGCCACCACCGTGTACGGCGGACGCTCAGGCGCGGCTCCACCGCTGACTGGCCTGCCCGGTGCAGCTCCACAGCACCAGCCGCGTCCCGTTGCCGGTGCCGGCGCCCTCGGTGTCGAGGCACAGCCCGGCGTGGACGTTGCGGATCGAACCGTCGGAGCCGACGGTCCACTTCTGGTTGTTCTGCCCGTTGCAGGGCCAGGTGATCACCCGGGTGCCGTTGGCGGTGCCCTGGTCGTAGGCGTCCAGGCACCTGTCGCCGTAGACCCGGATCTCACCGCCCGCCCAGGTGGTCCACAACTGGTTGGCGGCCCCGTGGCAGTCCCACAGCAGTACGGTGGCCCCGGCGGCGGTGGAGGCGTTGTCCACGTCCGCGCAGCGGCCGGAGGCGCCGCCGCGCAGCCGTGCGGTGGTGGCGGCCAGCGGGGTGCCGCCGGTGACCCGGAACACGGCCACGCCGTGCGCGGGGACGCTCGCGGAGATCTGCCCGGACGTACTCGACGTGCCACCGGTCCACAGGTCGGTGAGGGTGAACGGCCCGCCGGACAGGCCGACCTGCGCGGCCGTCGTGGTGACCGTCGCGGTGCCGCCGCCCCGGTTGAACAGGCCCACCGCGACCGAACCGTCGGACAGCGGCTTGGCGAACACCTCGGTGTTCCCGTCGTCGCGCACCCGGCGTCCGCCCGCGCCCAGCGTGTCCTGGTTCACCGCCAGCAGACGGGAGTTGCGCAGGATCGCGCTCACGTCCGCGGACATGGTGCGGATGTCGTTGCCGGCCATGAGCGGGGCACCCAGCAGCGCCCAGAGCGCGAAGTGCGCGCGGGATTCGGTCAGGGTCAGGCCGGGACGGCCGACGACGAGCATGTCGGGGTCGTTCCAGTGTCCCGGCCCGTTCTGCGCGGCCAGTGGCGCGGTGACGTCCAGGACGTTGCCGACGCCCATCGGATAGCTGTTGGTGTTGCCGTTCTGCCAGATGTCGAGCAGGTCCTCGGTGGTGCGCCACAGGTCGGCGACCTCGCCCCAGTTGTAGGTGGCGCCGGTGATGGCGTGCAGGCTGTTGGGGTTGATGCTGTAGACGATCGGCCGCCCGGTGGCGCGCAGCGCGTCCCGCATGAGGGTGAACCGCGCCACCTGCTCGTCACGGGTGCCGCTCGACGAACACCAGTCGTACTTGAGGTAGTCGACACCCCAGGACGCGAAGGTGGCCGCGTCCTGCGCCTCGTGGCCCCGGCTGCCGGTGGCGCCCGGGTAACCGCCCGTGGCCTGGGCGCAGGTGCGCTCGTTCGGCGCCTGGTAGATGCCGAACTTCAGGCCCTTGCCGTGGATGTAGTCCCCGAGCGCCTTCATGCCGCTGGGGAACTTGGTCGGGTTGGCCCGCAGGTTCCCCGCCGCGTCGCGCTGCGGGTCGAACCAGCAGTCGTCGACCACGACGTACCGGTAACCGGCGTCCCGCATGCCCGAGGACACCATCGCGTCGGCGGCCTGGCGCACCTGGGCCTCGGTGATGCCGCACCCGAAGCTGTTCCAACTGTTCCACCCCAGCGGCGGGGTGAGCGCCGGGCTGCCCGGCGCCGCCGTGGCGGGGGAGTGGGCGGAGGCTGTCACGGACGCGGTGACCGTCAGGACGGCGGTCGCGAGAAGGCGGAAGAGTCGTCCGCCTGTTCGTCTGGGCACCGAGAACTCCTTCTCCGGAGGAACCCCCTGACCCGGGGGTCGAAATTTCGGACGCCGTTCGGAAATGCGTAGGTGCCCGCAGATACTCAAGGAGCCGACCTGCCGTGTCAACACCACCGGCGTAACCCGCCCGTTTCCGCCGCCGACGCGGTGATCGCGCCTGTACGGGCGGTCGTTCACGGCCCCCACCTGCGGGAACGCCACTTCCATGACGACGAATGTTTCGGCTGTACCGGCGATCCATGCGAAAACTATTGACGCCGTTCACTGATTGCCTACCATCCAAGTTGCTCGATACCTCGACTTGCGTTCGACATCTCGAACAAAACCACCGGCACGTCCGCACATCCACCGCAACCGCCGAGCCGCAAGGGGTGCGCCGTACGATGCATATGTCATGGCCATGGCCAGAGCAGTCCTTCTCGCGCCGCCGTGCCCTGGCGGCCGCCACCGGTCTCGCCGCCGGCGCCGTCCTCCCGCTAGCGGGCGCCTCCCGCGCCGCTTCCGCCCCCGTCGGGGAGCCCGCCCTCGCCGCGGGGGAGTACACGAACCCGGTGATCTGGCAGGACTTCGCGGACATCGACGTCATCCGGGTCGGGGACACCTACTACGCCTCGGCCTCGACCATGCACTACTCGCCGGGCGCGCCCGTCCTGCGCTCGTACGACCTGGTGCACTGGGAGATCGCCGGCCACTCGGTACCGGTCCTGGACTTCGGCGCCAAGTACGACCTGAACGGCGCCCGCGGCTACGTCCGGGGCATCTGGGCGTCCTCCTTGGCCTACCGCCCGAGCAACAGGACGTTCTACTGGCTGGGGCAGATCGACTTCGCCCGGACGTACGTCTACACCGCGACGGCCGCCGAGGGACCCTGGAGCCGGCTGACGACCATCGGCACGCCGTACTACGACGCGGGACTGCTGGTCGACAGCGACGACACCCTGTACGTGGCGTACGGCAACACCACGATCAGCGTGGCCCAGTTGTCCCCGGACGGCCGCAGCCAGGTTCGTACCCAGCAGGTGTTCACCACCCCGTCGAGCATCGGTACCCTGGAGGGCTCCCGCTTCTACAAGATCAACGGGCAGTACTACATCTTCCTGACCCGGCCCGCCAACGGGCAGTACATCCTGAAGTCGTCGGGCGGCCCCTTCGGCCCGTACACCCTGCGGCAGGTGCTGCTCGACCTGCGCGGGCCCATCTCCGGCGGCGGCGTCCCGCACCAGGGCGGCCTGGTGCAGACGCAGAGCGGCGCCTGGTACTACCTCGCCTTCGTCGACGCCTACCCCGGCGGCCGGATGCCCGCGCTGGCCCCGGTCACCTGGACCTCGGACGGCTGGCCGGTGGTCCAGACGGTGAACGGGGCCTGGGGCACCACCTACCCCAGCCCGGCCGTACCGGCCCCGCCCCGCCAGGTCACCCCCATGACCGGTGTCGACGCCTTCGACGGCACTTCCCTCAAACCCAGGTGGGAGTGGAACCACAACCCGGACAACACCAAGTGGTCGCTCGGCAACGGCCTGACCCTGCGCACCGCCACCGTCACCAACGACCTGTACTGGGCCCGCAACACCCTCACGCACCGCATCCAGGGTCCCACCTCCACCGCCACCGTCCAGCTCGACCACTCGGCGATGACCGACGGCGACCGGGCCGGACTCGCCCTGCTGCGTGACTCCTCGGCCTGGATCGGCCTCAAACGCGAGGGCGGCACCACCCGGCTGGTGATGGTCAACGGGCTGACCATGGACACCAACTGGAACACCACCGGCACCGGCTACGAGGCCGCGAGCGCGCCCGTCACGGGCACCCGCGTCTGGCTGCGCGCCAGCGCCGACATCCGCCCCGGATCGGCCCGCCCGGGGAGGTTCTCCTACAGCACCGACGGCGTCACGTTCACCCGCCTGGGCCCCGACTTCTCCATGGGCAACGACTGGCGGTTCTTCATGGGCTACCGCTTCGCCCTCTTCTCCTACGCCACCCGGGCGCTCGGCGGTTCGGTCCGCGTCACGCGGTTCGAACTGGCCACGCCCTGAACCCGGTCGGAACAGCCCCCGACGGAACCGACCGGACCGCTCACACACGAAAGATGAGGTCCCATGCGCAAACGACATGTCAGCCGCAGACACGCGTCCGTGGTGGTCGCCACCGTGGGCGCGGTCCTGGCCGCGCTGGCGGCGATGCTCGTCGCCACCCCGGCCCAGGCGGCCGCCACCGGCGCCCTGCGCGGCACCGGCTCCGGCAGATGTCTCGACGTGGTCGGCGGCGGCCAGACCGACGGCACGGCCCTGCAGCTCTACGACTGCTGGGGCGGGACCAACCAGCAGTGGACGTCGACGGACAGCAACCAGCTCACCGTGTACGGCGACAAGTGCCTGGACGTCCCGGGCCACGCCACCGCGGCCGGCACCCGGGTGCAGATCTGGGGCTGCTCCGGCGGCGCCAACCAGCAGTGGCGGATCAACTCCGACGGCACGGTGGTCGGCGTCGAGTCCGGACTGTGCCTGGAGGCCGCCGGCGCCGGCACGGCCAACGGCACGGCGGTGCAGATCGGGACCTGCAACGGCGGCAGCAACCAGAAGTGGACCGGCCTGTCCTCGGGCGGCGGCAACGGCACCTGCGCCCTGCCGTCGACGTACCGCTGGTCGTCCACCGGCGCGCTGGCCCAGCCGGCGAACGGGTGGGCCGCGCTGAAGGACTTCACCAACGTCGTCTACAACGGCAAGCACCTGGTCTACGGCACCAACGTGTCGGGATCGTCGTACGGCTCGATGGCGTTCGCCCCCTTCACCAACTGGTCGGACATGGCCTCGGCCCGGCAGACCGGCATGAACCAGGCCGCGGTGGCGCCCACGCTGTTCTACTTCGCGCCCAAGAACATCTGGGTGCTGGCGTACCAGTGGGGTTCGTGGCCGTTCATCTACCGCACCTCCAGCGACCCCACCAACCCCAACGGCTGGTCCGCGCCGCAGCCGCTGTTCACCGGCAGCATCTCCGGCTCCGGCACCGGGCCGATCGACCAGACGCTGATCGCCGACGGCCAGAACATGTACCTGTTCTTCGCCGGTGACAACGGCAAGATCTACCGGGCGAGCATGCCGATCGGGAACTTCCCCGGCAACTTCGGCTCCTCGTACACGACGATCATGAGCGACTCGACGAACAACCTGTTCGAGGCGGTGCAGGTCTACAAGGTGCAGGGCCAGAACCAGTACCTGATGATCGTCGAGGCGATCGGCGCCAACGGGCGTTACTTCCGCTCGTTCACGGCCTCCAGCCTGAACGGTACGTGGACCCCGCAGGCCACCAGCGAGAGCAACCCCTTCGCGGGCAAGGCCAACAGCGGTGCCACCTGGACCAACGACATCAGCCACGGTGACCTGGTCCGCACCAACCCCGACCAGACCATGACCATCGACCCCTGCAACCTGCAGTTCCTCTACCAGGGCAAGTCCCCCAGCGCGGGCGGTCCCTACGACCAACTGCCGTGGCGGCCGGGCGTGCTCACCCTGCAGCGCTGACCGGCGTCCACCTCCCCGGGGAACCCCGGCCGTGCCACGGCCGGGGTTCCCTCCGCGTCCGGCCCGGTCGGTCCGCGCGGTCGACTCCCGTGCCCCGGACGCCTCCCCGGACGGGCGAACCGGGCCGGTGACGCGGGTGCCGCCGGATAGCGTGGTCGCGGGCGCCCCGTACCGCGCCGGCCCCACCCCGCGGACCTCGCACCCTCGCACCGGAGCTCGCCCATGGACCCGTCCACCCCCGCCCCCGACGCGCCGCACCCAGGGCGGGGCGCGTCAGCGGAGGAGTACACCGTCGTCGTCATCGGCGCCGGGCTTCCGAGCGGGGCCTGCGCGCCCGCCTGGTCCCGGCCCATCGGTTCGGCTGCGAACGGGTCATGCTGTCCAACGGCTCCTACCCGGCCCTGCACCGGGCCGGCGTCGAACTCGTCACCGACGCCATCACCGCCATGTTCGGCACCGCGCTGGCCGAGCCGGTCCCGCACTCCGGTCCCTGGAGCAGGCCCGACCTGGTCGCCCACGGACTGGACGAACGGCACGTCAGGTTCGTGGAACTGCTGACCCCGGCACTGCGCCGCAGCGGCGCCCTGCGGCCCGAACCCGACGGCCGGTTCCGCCTGGTGGCGACGCCGGTACGGTATCCCGAGGTGACGGCACGGGCCTCGACCGAGGCATCGGCGTTCGTGCACGGGCAGACACTGCTCGCCCACCAGACCCACCAGCTCCCCGGCATCCTCCGGGGCCGCCGCGACCCCTGGACCCGGACCAGATCGACCCGCACCAGCGCGTGGACGGCTACGGCCTGGACTCACTGATGGCCACGGAACTCCTGGTCACCCTCCAGACCCGCTACGAGGTGGAGATCCCGCCCATGGAACCGCTCCGCAGCGCCAACGGCACCCTCACCGACATCGCCAGGCTCGTCCACCTCCGTCTCGGCCTCGCCGGCGGCACCACACCCCCGGCACCCGCCCCGCCGACACCGAGGCGGGACGGCACCGCGGAACCCGGCGCGTCCCGCGTACCCCGCCAGGAGGGCACTGGCCACGGGACGACCACCGCCGGCCGCAAGCCGGGTGTGTGGACGCAGGAGGAAGGGTGACTCGGGCGGACGAGAGGTTGGGGAGACAGCCTCTCGGGTTCTTCGCCGGCCCCGGCCGGCGAAGAACCGCCCGTCACCCCGAAGGGGGAAGCTGATCCGGATGGCACGGGGGAGACTGGTGGATGTGACCGATCGCGGACGCACGGCCGAGATGCTGGTGGACCTGGTCCAGCTCTCCCACACGACCAACCTGGAGGCGCTGCCCCGCCTGGTGGCCGAGCGCACCGCCTCCGTGGGACTGCACGACAGCGCCATGTTCCTGGTGGACCTCCAGGACAAGGTGATGCGCGAGGTCACCGGCCGTGGACTGGACGCGGGGGAGGGCGGCGAGGAGGTGCGGGTCGACGGCACGCTGCCGGGCCGGGCCTGGCAGCGGGTCGAGAGCATCGCGGAATCCGGGACCCGGCAGGGCCGGCGGCGGTGGTGGACACCGATCACCGACGGGGTGGAGCGGCTGGGCGTGCTGCGCACGGACGTCGCCGAGGGCGAGCAGCCGCAGCAGGTGCTGAGCGAGGTGGCGTCGGTGATCGCGCTGCTGCTGCTGAGCAAGCGCTCCTTCAGCGACTCCTACGCGCGGCTGGTGCGCAGCGCGCCGATGAACGTGGCGGCGGAGATGCAGACGAACCTCATGCCGCCCCCGGCGTACGCCGGTCACAACGTCACCGTCGGCGCCGTCCTGGAACCCGCCTACGACCTGGGCGGCGACGCCTTCGACTTCGCGCTGGCGGGCACCACCCTGCACCTGGCGGTGTTCGACGCGATGGGACACGACACCGCCGCCGGCATCACCGCCAACGTCGCCGTCTCCGCCTGCCGCAACGCCCGCCGCCAGGGCGCCTCCCTGGCCGATGCCAGCCGGTGGGTGGAACGCACCCTGATGGAGCAGTTCGGCGCCAGGCGCTACGTCACCGGCATCCTCGCCGACCTGGACACCACCACCGGCGTACTGACCTGGATCAACCGCGGCCACCACCTGCCCCTGCTCATCCGCGACCAGCGCGGCAGCACCACCCTGACCTGTCCGCCGGCCGGCCCCATGGGCACCGGCCTGGGGCTTCCCATCACCGTCTGCCGCGAGCAGTTGCAGCGCGGTGACCGGCTGGTGCTCTACACCGACGGTGTGGTGGAGGCCCGTGACGCGGAGGGCAACGAGTTCGGCCGCGACCGCTTCGTCGACTTCGTGCTGCGTCACCACTCCGGCCACTTCACCCTGCACGAGACCCTGCGCCGTCTGATGCAGGCCGTACTGGACCACCACCCCGGGCCCATGGACGACGACGCCACCGTCCTGCTGGCCGAGTGGCGCGGCGGGGACCAGGACGTCCTCGTCCCGTGACGCGGCGGGCGCCCGTGGCGGTCGCCCCGGGCCGTCAGGCGTCGAAGCGGCGGCGGGCGCCCTCGATGTGACCGAGGTGCTGGTGGGTCCAGCCGCAGATGGCGTCGACCGCGGCGAGCAGGCCCCGGCCCGGCCCGGTGAGGGTGTACTCCACGCGCGGCGGCACGGTGGGGTGCACCTTCCGGTCGACCAGGCCGTTGCGCTCCAGCATGCGCAGGTTCTGGGTGAGCATCTTGTGGCTGACGCCCTCCACCTCGTCGCGCAGTTCGCTGAAGCGCAGGGTGCGCTCGCCGAGCGCCTCGATGATCAGAAGCGCCCACTTGTTGGCCACGTCCGAGAAGATCTCCCGCGCCAGCGAGTCCGCGCGCCGCAGGTCGGCGTCCTCGGGCAGTCCCTTGAGCAGTCGCTTGGTCACCATCTGGTTCCCCAGTCACCGAAAAGTGCGTTCTTCCAGGTCAACCGTCACTCTCCTACAGTTCCCGAGTAACCACAAGAGAGCACGACGGAAGGACGGCCACCATGGCCCCCATCGATGTCTTCGCCTTCGGCATCCCGGCCGAGAGCGACTTCGGCTACGCCCAGGCGATCAGGTCCGGTCAACTGATCCACGTCTCCGGTCAGCTCTCGTTCGACGACGCGGGCGAGTTCCGCCACGCGGGCGACTTCGCGGCCCAGCTCCGGCGGACCCACGCCAACATGGACAAGGTCCTGGACCACTACGGCGCCACCCGGCACCAGATCGTCTCGCAGACCCTGTACGTGGTGGACCTGCGGCAGCACGCCGCTGCCCTGGCCGAGGCCAACCTGGCGTACTTCGGCGACCACCGCCCGGCCAGTACGGTCCTCGGCGTCACCGACCTGACCCTGCCGGGCCAGGTCGTCGAGATCGGCTTCGTCGTCGACACGGAACTGCCCCGGCTCTCCGCGCGGGGAACCGGGCGGCGGTGACGGCACCGTTGACGCACCCACGGCAGCGGCTGCTAGGTTTCCGGTGGCCGTGCGCGTCAGGAGGAGGTGGTACCCGTGAACGTATCGACAGGGGTGCTCTCCTCCGGGGTCACGGTCGGGCGGTAGGTCGTCCGGGAGCGCCGTCTTCTGGCCCTCCCGAAAGGCACGACCATGCGATTCACTTCCGAACGGCGGCTCGACGACACCGTTCTCGAGCGCGCGTTCACCCTCGGTGACATCCCCGGCTTCCTGTGGACGCCCGTGTCCGCGTCCGCCGCCGCGCCGGTGCCGCTGATCCTGCTCAGCCCTCCTCCGCTCGGGCTGCGCAGGGTGTATCCCCGGCTGGTGGAGCGGGCCCGGGGGTCCGCGGCGGACGGTTTCGCCACGGCCACCATCGAACTCCCCGGAAAGGGCGACCGGCCGCGGTGGCCCGCCGCCGAGCGGGCCGCCGCCGACCTGCGCCGGGCCATGGAGGCCGGCCGGCCGGTCGGCGAGGAGATCATCGACGCGCTCGTCCTCCCCCTGGTCGACGCGTCCGCCCCGGAATGGCGGGCCGCCCTGGACGCCTTCCTGGCGCTCCCCGAGGTCGGCGGCCCGGTCGGGTACTCGGGCGGAGTGATCGCCCTCGGCACCCGACTGGCGGTGGTCGAGCCGCGCATCTCGGCCGCGGTGCTCTTCGCCGGGAGCTTCGTCCCGCGCGCCAGCTTCGAGGAAGCCCGCCGGGTCACCATCCCGCTGCACGTCCTGTTGCAGTGGGACGACGAGGGCAACGACCGGCAGGCGGCCCTGGACCTGTTCGACGCCTTCGGCTCCCCGGAGAAGACGCTGCACGCCAACATGGGCGGACACACCGGCGTACCGCCCTTCGCGGGCGAGGCCGCGGCCCGGTTCTTCACCCGGCACCTGAAGTGACACCTGCCGCCCGCCGGGTCACCGGCGGGCGGCAGGCTCGGACCGTGCCCGCCGGAACCAGCGACGCCGCCAGGGCGCCGGCGAGCACGGTCACTGCCCGGTGACCGAGCCGACCGGGAGCGCCCCGTTTTCGGGAGCGCTCCCAGTCGCGGGTGGGGCGGTCAGGAGGTGGGGAAGGAGTCAGGGGTGCTGATACGGCTCTTCAGCAGTGCCCCGGAGTCGGTCAGTACGGCGCTGCTGCTGTAGTCGGTGCCGTTGCAGGTACCGGGCTTGAAGGCCGCGCTGCTCTCGTTGGCGTCGGAGTAGGTCCAGTTGGCGTAGCTGATCTTCAACTGGTCGAGCAGGTCCAGCCAGGCCGTGGTGCTGGTCCGGTCGAACGTCCCGCCGCCGGTGGCGGTCACCGTGCCGAACTCGGTGACGAACAGCGGGAGCTTGGAGGCCGCCCGGCTCACCGCGGCGCGGTAGTTGTCCTTGTGGCTCGCCGCGTAGAAGTGGAACGCGTACATGATGTTGGTGGCGTTGACCGGGTTGTTGATCACCTCGGTCTCGTTGGAGCCGTCCGAGACGCCCAGCGAGGACCAGCCGCGGGTGCCGACGATGATGACGGCGTCCGGGTCGGCGGCCCGGATCACGGGGATGACCTGCTCGGCGTAGTTCTTGATGGCGGTCCAGCTCACGCCGTTGGGCTCGTTGGCGATCTCGTAGATGACGTTCTTCTTCGCGGCGTTGCGGGCGGCGACGGAGGCGAAGAACGTCTTGGCGCGGTCGAGGTTGTAGTTCGGGTCGCCCGGCGTCAGGGTGTGGAAGTCGATCAGGGCGTACATCCCGCGGGCCTCGGCCATGTCGACGTAGCTGTTCACCCTGCTGGTGAAGCCGGCCGGGTCCGTCTCGTAGCCCTGCTCCTGCACGTACATGGCGATGCGCAGCAGGTCCGACTTCCAGTCCTTGGCCAGCGCGTCCAGGGACGCGTTGTTGTAGCACTTGCTGAACCACTGGATGCCGTGCGTGCTCATGCCCCGGAGCTGGATGGGCCGGTTGTACTGGTTGCACAGGTTCACGCCGCAGACGTGGAGCTGCCCGTTGGTGCCGACGGGCGTCGAGTCGCCCGGGTCGGTGGGATCCTCGCCGCCTATGTCACCGGTACAGGCCACGCCGTTGAGCGTGAACGCGCTCGGCTTGGGGTTGGAGCCGGTGAACGTGCCGGTGAAGCCCAGGTCGGTGCTGCCGCCGGTGGCCAGGGTGCGGTTCCAGTCCAGGTTGGTGGCGGAGACCGTGGAGCCGGACTGGGACCAGGTGGCGTTCCAGCCCTGCGTGAGCTTCTGTCCCGCGTCCGGCAGGGTGAACTTCAGCGTCCAGTTGCTGACGGGGTCGCCCAGGTTGGTGATCTTCACCCCGGCCTGGAAGCCGCCCGCCCACTGGCTGGTGACGGTGTAGTCCACCTTGCAGCCGGTGGCGGCCACCGCCTGCGGGACGGCCAGCGTCGTCAGGCCCAGGGCCGTCGCGCAGGTCGCCAGTAACGCCAGCATGCGTTTCACAGCATCTCTCCTCGACGAAGCGGAATCCTTTTGGGAGCGCTCCCAAAAGGCGTCGGCCCGAGACCGTACACCGGCGCGTCGGCTCCCGTACAGGCATCCGACAGAGGAACCACGCAGCGATACGAACGGCCCCAGCTCAGCCGGCCGGCGCGCCCGGGGGCCGGGAGCGGGTCGGGCGCGCTTCCGTTGCGTTCGCGACCCGGCGGGCCGCTGCGCCCGGTGTCCGCCGTCGGCGACGCCGTCGTGGACACAGTTGGCCAGGACCACGGCGGCCCCGGACTCGGTGAAGGCGCGGGCGGTGGTCAGGCCCTCCCGGTCGACCGGGCCGCGGAGGAAGTCAGCGGAAACCGGCGGAGCGGCGCGGGACCGCCACGCAGGGCACATGAGGGCGAATCAGGGCGGACATCGCCCGGGACACGAATGGCAGCCACACGCTTGCGGCATGCCTCCCAGGAACGACGGCATACGCCGTAGCCGCCCACAGAGGCTCGGCGAGAACAACACGCGTCGCGTTGAACCCCTCGGTGGCCCCCACCGTAGTTCTAGGACCAGATGGGGATGAAAGGAGACGGCTGTGCCGAACGCGACCCCGGCTCAGATGGTCGAGATGCAACGGAAGCTGGATCAAGACCGTGCTCAGCTTCCGCATATCCGGCAGCGCGTACGGGACCGGCTCAGGAACCGCCCGGAAGAGAGGACCAACTTCACCGCCGCCATCGACAGGCTCATCGAGCTGGACGCCTTCGAGCAGAGGGGAATCGGCTGGGCCAAGGGGAATCCGGAGGGTGACCAGAGGTTCCGGGAGCTGAGAGCCGGCCAGAAGACCGACCGGGAGACGGTGCTCGAGATCCTCCGCAACGCCGAGGGAAGAGCGCGCAGCAGCAGGGACCGGGAGAGCCTGAGTGCGGACCGTCGGCTTCTCAAGTCGATACCGAAACAGGAAAAGGAGCTGTACCGGGCGCGCCGCGAATACGCCAGGAGTATCACCGAAGACACCATGGAGGCCGTTCCGTTCGCGTCCAACCAGATCAGCGACATCGCCAACAGCGGTGGTCAAAGCTATGACGCGCTGGAGGTCCTGTTCAACGAGGACATCAGGGTGCCCACCGCCGACATGCCGACGTGGCTGGGCCAGACCGCGGTGCTCGCGGCACACGCCAAAGCCGGCGCCTGCGACGACCAGAGTGCCTACGCCTTCACGGAAGCGAACATGAGGCTCGAGGGAACCCAGGTGACGCGTGCGGACCTTGAGCCCGGACATGCGATGGTCATCATCGGACCGCCGAACCGTCCCGAGTCAGCACACATCGACACGTGGCCGCTGCAGGCCAGGGTCACGAACCCGCAGACCTATGGGCTCGACAACATCCAGACCGGCTCCGTCACTTACAGCCAGATCGCCGACGGGCGGGACCTCCGCAGGGAGGCGATGGAGACCTTGCGCCACCCGCTCCCGGACGCTCCCCCCCTCCGGGACCCCATCAGCTTGGACGCGGCCATGGAGAGGATGCGACTCGAAGGAGTCGGGGAGGAGACTTACCACATCACCAGCACGAGCACCGTTCCCAACAGCGACAGTGACAGCGACGACGTGACTCAGGGCTACGGCCACCCCCTGAGCCCGGCGGCGTTCACCGCCCACCTCGACAACGGCTTCCAGATCCAACCCGAATCCGCGATACAGTCACCGACCTCCGCAGCGTACTCGTCCGACTCGTCGGCCGACACGCACCACCCGTCGGACGAGCAGTACGGGGCTTCCGCTTCGGACTTCAGCGCCGCGTCGTACCCGGGAACCGCGTCGTACCCGGCAACCGCTTCGTACGCGGGTACCGCTTCGTACGCGCCCAATCCCTACGGCACCTCGTCCGCCACCACGTCATGGGGTACTGGCCACATCCAGTTCACCCCGAGCTACGGCCTCCAGGATGTTCGGTACGCCCAGTACGCCCAGTCCTACGGGCCCACCGACCAGCCGGGCCCCGCCGCCATGAATCCCGTCGGCTCGCAGGGCGCCGGCAGTTACAACCCCAGTGGCCCGCTGCAGGGCGCCGTTGGCACCCGGGGGCACCATGGACCGTCCGGTTCGCAGTGGCCCCAGCAGCAGAGTGGACAGCGCAGGCGACGTTAGGGCCTCACCCCGCCGCGGGAAGGATGCCGATGCGGGCCGGGGTCAGGCCGGGGGAGTGTCGCCCAGGCAGCGGTCGATCGCTCGGCGCAGTCGGGCCTGGAGGGTGATCACATGGGGTCGGGTGGTGAGCATGTGGTGTTCGCCGGGGACCTGGACGTACCGCACGGGCCGGTCGGAGAACTTGTCCCAGTCGCGCAGGAGGTCGAGCCAGAGCGCCCGGGCCTCCTCGGCCGGCAGCTTGTCGAACATCGGCAGCGGCGGGGGCTCGGCGCCGTGGAAGACGGTGATCTCCGGTACCGTCCCGCTCGGTTCGTACTCGGCCCGGACCGCCTTCAGGGACTCGGCCAGCATCATCCAGTCCGTGAACTTCTGGAGATCCATGTCGAGTTCGGCCAGCCGCCGCTCCGACGCCGAGCCGATCACCTCGGCGAGCTGGTCTTCGGGCGGCAGGCCGCGCAGCTTGTCGGGCAGTGCCCGTGACTGCTCCGGTGTGATCAGGCCGAGGAAGAGGGCCAGCACCGAGATCGTGACGGGGAAGTCGAGGCCGGGCAGCAGCGGGCGCAGCAGCGGCGGGAAGTCGATCGCGCCGAAGAACGCCACCCGTTCGCCCCGGGACTGCAACTCCTGCGCCAGGGCGAAGGCGACGATGCTGCCGGAGGAGTAGCCGGCGAGCGCGTACGGGCCGTGCGGCTGCCGGGCCCGGATCGCCGCGGTGTACGTGGCGAGCAGCTCGGCGTGCGACGTGAACGGCGCCTCGCCCTCGCCGAACCCCCGGGCGCGCAGCGCGTGGAAGGGCCGGTCGCCGGCGAAGTACCGGCTCAGGTCCAGCAGCGCGAGCACCTCGCCCGCGCCGGGGTGCACGCAGAACAGCGGCGTCCGGTCGCCGTCGTCGCGCATCGGCACGACGGGGTCGTAGCCCCGGGCGCCGCCGGTGAGGTGCTCGGCGAGCGCGCGTACGGTGGGCGCGGTCAGCAGCGTGCTGGTCTCGAGGTCCGGCACCCCGAGACGGCTGCTGACGGCGCGGCGCAGCTTCAGCACGTCCAGTGAGGTGCCGCCGAGGTCGAAGAAGTCGGCGGTGGCGCTGATGTCGTCCGGTGCCATGTCGAACAGCTCGGCGTAGATCCCGACGAGGGCTTCCTCGGTCGGTGTGCGCGGTGGCGCGTACGCCCCCCGGTGGCGCCGCACCAGGTCCGCGGCGCGCGCGATGGCGTCGGCGTACTCGCCGGCCTCCACCTTGGCCCGCAGCGCCGACCGGGAGATCTTGCCGAGGCTGTTCTTGACGAACTCCTCGCGGGGCAGGGGCAGGACGAGCGCGGGCCGGAACGCCCAGTGCATGACGACGGTGCTGCGGACGGCGGTCAGCAGGCCGAACAGCGCCCGGTCGTCGTCGGTGGCCGGGTGGAAGGCGACGACGAGCTGCTCGGTGTCGCTGCCCGGCGGCCGGATCGGAAAGGCGGCGATGTGCGACGGGACGATGCCGTCGAGCTGGTGCAGCACCGTTTCGATGTCGTGGCTGTAGTAGTTGACGCCATTGACGATGATGCTGTCCTTGTTCCGGCCGAGCAGCGTCAGCCGCCCGTCGTCGATCCGCCCGGTGTCGCCGGTGCGCAGCCACCCGTCCGCCGTGAACGCCGCCCTCGTGGCCTCCTCGTTCCGGTAGTAGCCGGGCGTGATCATCGGCCCGCGGAGCTGCAGTTCGCCGTCGTCGGAGATCCGCATGTCCAGGTTCTCCACCGGACGGCCCACCGCGGCGAACTCCTGCCCTCGGTCCGCGTCGGGGAAGTCGAGCGAGTACACGCTGCCCGCGCAGGTCTCGGTCATGCCGAACGCGGGCCACAGCACGCCGTGGGGCAGCCCGAACTTCTCCAGGAACGCGGTCCCGGTCGCGAGCGGCACGGCCTCGCCGCCGCTGACGATGTGCCGCAGGCAGGAGAGGTCCACGTCGTCGGGGAGCCGGTACCGGTCCGCGTTGAGCAGGCCCAGCAGGAAGTTGGGGGAGAACGTGACCGTCACCCCGTGCCGGGCGATCAGACGCAGGAAGTCGAGCGGTTGGTCGAGGATCGCCGACGGCGGCACATGCACCTGCGAGGCCCCGGCGAAGAGCGGCAGCAGATGGCACTCCAGCAGCGCGGCGACGTGGTCGAAGCCGATCCAGTTGAGCGAGACATCGGCGGGCGTCAACCGGTGGAAGCCGTTCTTGGCGGGCATCGACGCCAGGAGGTTGCCGTGGGTGAGCATCACCGCCTTGGGCCGGCCGGTCGATCCGGAGGTCGGCATCAGGACGGCCACCTCCTCCGGACCGGCGTCGTAGGTGCCGGTCGCCGGTTCGTGGCGCGCCAGCTCCTCGTACGGGGCGACGCGCACGTCCGGCAGGGGGTGCCGCTCGTCGGCCACGAGCAGCGGCCGGTCCAGGAGTTCGTGCAGGTGCCGGTGGTGGTCCCGGTCGGCGTCCTTGGCGCCGGGCGGGAGCGGGCAGGGGACGAAGCCGCCGAGCACGCAGGCCCAGAACGCCGGGAGGAACGACCCGGCCTCGTCCAGGAGCAGCAGGACGGTGTCGTGCGGGCGCAGACCGTGCCGGCGCAGGCCGGTCAGCGCGCGGAGCGCTTCGTCCAGCAGTTCCGGGTAGCCGCTGCGCCGCACGCCGGTGGCGCCGTGGTAGTGGAGCGTGGCGGTCGGGTGGGACCGCGCCGCGTCTGCCAGCAGCCGGCCGATGTTCCGCGTTTGCATGGTTCCCCGCTTCGTGCTTGCCGGTTGGTCCGCGCCGGCCTCACGCCAGTGTCGCGGTGAAGAAGGTGACCGGGTGGTGGCGCTGCGGGCGCCCGTAGCGTTCACCCAGTTCGTCCACGGTGGACTCGGTCACCGTCCAGCCGAGGGACGCCAGGTGTGCGCGGGCGTCGCGGCGTGGTTCGGTGTGGGTGATGCGGTCGATGTCGATCCCGAAGCCGGCGATCGTCGACCGTACGGCCGCGTCGGCGCCGCGGATGTCCGCGGCCGTCGCCCAGACCGCGATCGTGCTGCCGGGCGCCGACAGTTCGTCCGTCCGGTCCAGCAGCTTCTCCTCGGCGGCCGGCGGCAGGAAGGGCAGCAGGCCCTCGGCCAGCCACGCCGTGGGCCGCCGTGGATTGAACCCGGCCCGGAGGAGCGCGCCGCCCCAGTCCGTCCGCAGGTCGACCGGCACCGGGCGCCGGTCGCACCTCGCGCGCGCGTCGGCGTCGTCGAGCACGGTCTGCTTGAAGTCCAGCACCGGGCCGTGATCGATCTCGAACACGGTGCACCCGGCGGGCCAGGCGAGCCGGAACGCCCGGGTGTCCAGCCCCGCCGCCAGGAGCACCACCTGGTCCAGCGCGGCCTCGGCGAAGTAGTCGTCCAGGAACCGGGTGCGCAACGCGGTGACCCGGGCCAGGGCCCGCAGGTTCTCGGCGTCCTCGCGTCGCCCGATCTGGGTGTGGCTGACCGGGAACACCTCGGACAGACCCGCGGCCCGGACGAACTCCGCGGCAAAGTCGTCTTCGAACAGCGGATGGTTCCCGTCGGTCTCGATGGCCCGCGAGGCGGCCACGGCCACAGCCGTCACGTCCATCGACGCTCCCCTGAGGTCCCGTGGCGGACGCCTGAGGTTCCGTGGCGGACGCCTGAGGTTCCATGGCGGACGTCTGGGGTCCCGTGGCGGACGCCTGACGTCCCGTGGTGGACGGCGAGGTCTTCGCGCCGTCGGTCCCCGCGGGTGAGGGTGTCGCCCACCGGGTCTTCCGCTGCCGCCATGTCGTCCTCCGCGTGGCATTCCGCACGAGCCGAGCACCTTGAGGTGGATTGTCCGGGACTACTCTGGCACGCCCTTCCCGGCGCGCGGCCCGGAAACGGGCCCGCGGGCATCCGGTCGGCGGAGCGCGTGACCGGCGCACTGGCGGGGCCGCCGGCCGACCGTCGTCGTGCGCCGGATCCGTGGCCGCCGCAACGACGGACGGGCCGGCGGGCGACACCGTGTGTCACCCGCCGGCCCGTCCGCCGAGGTCTCAGTGCCGGCGCTGGGCGGCCATCCACTGCCATATGCGGGTGCCGTCGACGCGGGGGTCGTTGCGGGCGACGTAGATCCACGACCAGTGGCCGGGGAAGCGGTAGCCGTTCCAGGTCACGTCGTCGTAGAGCGTCATCAGCGAGCCGGGGATCAGCTCGTGCGCGTGGACGGTGTTGGCCCGCGGGTCCACCGTGGTGTCGTCCCGGGAGGTGACCAGCCAGGTGGGGGTGGTGATCCGGGCCAGCTCGGGGTCGGGGATCAGCGGCGCGCCCCCGGCCGGGAACGAGGTGACGACGCCGCAGATCGGCACGGACGCGGCGAACAGGGTGGGATAGACGGTGGTCATCTTCAGGCTCATGTAGCCGCCGTTGCTGCACCCGGCGACATAGATCCGGTCGCGGTCGACGCGGTGGGCGCGGGTGACCTCGCGGACGATCTCGTGGATGAGCGGGGCGAAGCGGGGGCCGTCCTCCATCCAGTACGAGGTGCTCTGCGGGGCGACGACATAGGCGCCGCCGAAGACGCGCTGCGCCTCGGGGGTGGCGAAGCCCAGGGCGCCGCGGTTGGCCCGCAGCGTGGTCTCGTTGTCGTAGTAGTGGTCGGGCAGTGAGGCGCCCTCGCCCCCGCCGTGCAGCCAGACGATCAGCGGGTGCCCGCTCCGCCGGGAGGAGTGGGCGCGGGCGGGTGAGTACAGCCGGTACTTCATGCCCGAGCCGGAGACGTGGGAGCTGAACGCGTCCACCTCGCGGTCGGACAGCCCGGGTTCCCGCACGAACTCGCCGATGACGACCGACCGGTGGCCGCGCAGGGGGATCGGCGCGTGCTGGGTGAGGGTGTAGTCCAGGTCGAGCAGCACGTTGCGGCCCCGGCCCGCGAGGTAGCCCAGCGTGCCGCCCCCGGTCCGCCCCTCGCCGTGGCTCAGGTCGAGCACGATGTCGCCGCGGTGGTCGAGCCGGACGGCGGTCACCGTCCGGTCGACGTCGTACGTGCCGGAGACGACGTCGTCGCCGAGCGGTATCGGGCTGGTGGCCCGGGCGTGCACGCCGAAGGTGCCGGTGGTCAGGCCGGCCGGGTCGACCGGGCCGAGCCGGGCGGTCCTGAGGGTGATCGAGGTGACCTGTTCGCCGCCGTCGAGCACTTGGGCGTTCAGGGTGTATCCCACGCGGGTGGTCCTCCGGTCGGCGGCATACGCGTCGACGCCGGGCAGGGACAGGCCGGCGGCGGCGCCCGCGCCTGCGGCCAGAACGGTGCGGCGGCTGATACGTGTGGCCATGCGGGCTCCCTTGGGTGCGCAGACTTCATCGCGGACTGTGCGTCGCACTCGGCGGGCCGCCGCCGGACAGCCGGCCGCGGCCCACCACGTACAGGATGAATGTCATGAGCAGGTCACACCAGAGGGCCCTCTCGACCCAGGTCGCACCAGAGGGCCCCTCGACCCGTCCGCCGTTTCGCCTTCCGGCGCTTCCGTCAGGTGTGGGAGAGGGCGAAGGAGACCAGGAAGCCGCTGACCGTGACCAGTCCGATGGCCAGGTGCGCGTCCTCGAACGCCTCGGGAATCATCGTGTCGGCGACCATCGCGAGGATCGCCCCGGCCGCCACCGCGGTCACGGCGGCGATCACCGCGGGGGAGAAGCCGCCGACCACCGTGTAGCCGAGGACCGCCGACAGGGTGCTCGCCGCGGCGATGGCACCCCACACCCCGAAGACGTACGCCTTGCCGCGGCCCGCCTGTTTCATCCCGGCCGAACTGGACAGGCCCTCGGGCACATTGCTGATGAACACCGCCGCCACGGTCACCAGGCTCACCGCTCCGCCGTCGAGCAGGCTCACACCGATGACCGCCGACTCCGGGACCCCGTCGAGCAGCGCACCGAAGGCCATCGCGAGACCCGAACCGCTCTGCTGCTGCTCGGAGGGCTGCGCCCGGCCCGGGTGGTGGCCGGAGCGTTTGCGGTGCCGGGCGCCGCGGCGGGCCAGCCAGATGTTGCCCGCCGTATAGGCCACGGCGCCGGAGAGCGTACCGATCGCCGCGGGAGCCAGCCCGCCCTGCTCGTACGCCTCGCCGACCAGTTCGAAACTGACCGCCGACAGCAGCACCCCGGCCCCGAAGGCCATCACCGTCGCGACCACTTTCTGCGGGACCCGCAGCCCGTACCCGACCGCCGCACCGAGGAGCAGCGCCGAACCCGCCACCAGTCCCCACAGACCTGCTTGCACCACTTCAGCCATGCCCGATCAGTACCCGCCATCGGCCAGGTCATCGGCCGGCCGCGCGGCACCGTGTGCCGCGCGGGCCGGTCAGGAGGTGAGGTGGGTCATGGAGCGGGCCCGCTGCCACATGCCGGGGACCTGCTCGACCGGGCGCTGCTGCTCCCCGTGCAGGGCGTTGAGGACGACCAGGCAGCCGGTCAGGGCCGGGACCGCCCACTGGGCGCAGACCAGTTGCCGCCGTGCCTTGCCGAGGTCGACGGGGTGCTGCTGCGCCTTCTCCACGTCGGAGGGGTCGGTGGAGGAGGCGAGTTCGATCTTCTTGCCCAGGACGCGGGTGTAGGCGGTGGCGGCCAGGGCGGCGGCGGTGACGAGGGTCTTGGCCGTGGTGGAGGCGGCCACGCCCTGCTGGGTGGCGACCCGGTGGGCGTTCGCGGCGAGCAGACCGCCGCCGCCGAACAGGTGGGCGCCGATCGCGGCGGCGTTGACGGGCGTCCACTTCGCCCACCCCGACGAGGAGATCCGGTCGGTGGCGGTCTGTGTGCCGCCCTCGTCGTGGGCGGCGCCGTTCAGGCCGACGGCGCCCATGAGCGAGCCGCCGAACCACGCGGCCAGGCCCAGATCGTGCAGGCTGCGGATGAGGGTGTTGCGCTCGGACATGACCGTGCTCCTTCGGTGAGGGGGAGAGGCCGGCGGAACGGCCGGACACCTCCACCCTGACCTCGGCCCGGCCGCACGGCCAGCACGACTGCGCCGGACGGGCGCGCACGTGCCCGCCCGCCCGGCGGCGGCCCGGCCGTCAGGTCGCGTCCTGCTCCGGGTGTGCCTCGTCGGTGTCCTGGCCGGCCTGCCCTTCGCGGCCGGCGGCGCCCTCGTCACCTCCGGACGCCTCTTCTTCGGGGGGTACGTCCTTCTCGCCGGTGACCTGCTCCAGCGGGTGGGACAGCTCTTCGTCGCCATGGGGAGTGGACATGTCGGTTCCTTTCCGGGGGACTGCCTGCCGAGTCCCCCGGGCGGGCCGGGGGATGCGCGTCCCCGTCGGCACCGCGCGGAGGTGTGAGAAGCGGCCGGCGCGGCACTCGCCGACCAAGGACGAGCAAGCACGGGGAACCGGATGATGATCGCCAGGTGGTCCGCACCATGAAACGCCAGCAGTACGTCGTCGCCGCTTCCGGCCAGTGGACCGACGAGGAGGAGGGCCGTCGCAGGCTGCCCTCCGGTGAGGTGCACGCCTGGCAGCCGGGCCGGAACGAGACCGTGTGCGGACTCTCGCTGAGCCGTTCCCGACTGATCCGTTTCCCCCATGTCACCTGGCCCGACATCTTCCCCGAATCCGGCGGCGCGGCCGACCGGGTGCAGCGGGTGTGCCGGCGCTGCGCCTCCGTGGCCGGACACCGCGGCGGCGACGCCCGCCCGCGGTGGACCCGCACCAACCCCCGCCCATGAGCCGGGTACCGCCCCGCGCCGGGGCCGGGACCCCGTACCCGGGCCGCTGACCCGACGGCACCCCATCCACCCCGTGGATGCGCGCCATCAGCGGTTCCGATGCGCCGGGGGATTCCCCCCGGGCGCGGGCACACCGCACAGTGACGCATACGTCAACGGCCCCGCCCGGCCGCGGCGGCACGCGGTCGAGTCCGCCGGGGCACCGCCCTGCCCGCCGCACCGTCCGGGCCGGTACCGGCGTACGCACCCGTCACCCGTGGGAGAGGAACCCGCCATGCCCGCTTACCGGTCGGACAGCCTGAGACGTGCCGTCGGTGTCGCCCCGGCCCATCGGTTCCCGTCCGTGGCGCCGGCGGTCGCACGGCTCGCCGCCGGGGCCGTCATGACGGTGCACGGCCTCGACAAGCTGGTCGACGGACCGGCCGGGTTCGGCGCGTTCCTCGGGGGCATGGGTGTGCCCGTACCGGCCGTGACGGCCTGGGCGGTCGCGGTGGGGGAGACGGCCGGAGGGGTCTTCCTCGTCCTCGGGCTGCTGTCCCGGCTGACCGCGCTGCTGCTGACCGCCCATCTGTGTCTGGCGATGGCACTGGTCGACGCGGACACCGGGTTCATGACACCCCAGGAGGGGGCGGCGAGCGGGGCGGGGATCGAGTTCCCGCTGATGATGGCGGCGGCGTTCCTGGTCGTGCTGCTGGCCGGGCCGGGGCCGCTCGCGCTGGACGGCGTGCTCGGTGTCGAGGCGCCGGTGCCGGGCCGTCCCGGGCGGGCTTCCGGTCGGCCGTCCGCGATGCGCGCCTCGGTCGTCGGCGGAGCGATCGGCGGGGTGATGGGCGCGGTGATGAGCGCTCTGGTCAACTATCTGGCCGTGGGGGTGCCGTCGAGCGCCGGGGCGAACGCCGCCAACCACGCCGTGTCCGGGCTGATCAGCGGATTCCTCGCCGGGTTCCTCGGACTGCTGGCACACCAGCGCCGCCACGGTTCCGGGACCCGCCCCGCGACGGGTGACGCCGCACCGGCGCCCGCCGCCTCGGCGGTGCCCGAGATGTGACCGGCCGGCGGCGGAGCCCCCGCCTCGGCCCCGGAGGTCAGGGGCGCAGCGCGGCGAGGGCGTCGTCGAGGCCGGGGTGCAGGGTGAACACCTGGTCGAGGCCGACGGTCTGGAAGACCCGGGTGAGATCGTGGCTGAGACCGGCCAGGCTGAGCGAGGAGCCCGCGGACTGGGCGCGGTGGTAGGCGGTGACCAGCACGGTGATGCCGGTGGAGTCGCAGTAGGCGAGACCGGACAGGTCGATCACCAGGGCCCTGCCGTCGCCGAGGGGGGCGTGGTCCAGCGCCTGGGAGAGCTGGGGGGCGGTGTGGTGGTCGAGTTCACCGGTCACCGTCAGGACGACGGGACCTGCCTGGTGGATCTGCTGTTCGACGGTCAGGGTGGGCTCGGTCACCGGTTCTCCTGAAGAGATGATGCGGGCGGTACGGGTACGGACAGGGCGAGCAGCGCGGTGTCGTCGCCGACGCCCGGCCCCAGGCTGCCCAGGAGGCCGCTCACAGTGTGCAGCAACCGGTCGGCCGACGACGCGCCGGCCGCCGCCAGGTGCTGGGCGAGCCGCTCCTGACCGAGCATGTCGCCGTCGGGTGTCCGGGCCTCGACGAGACCGTCGGTGTACAGCAGCAGCGACTCACCGGGAGCCAGACGGGTGGTGGTCCGGACGAAGCGCGGCTCGGGCAGCAGGCCGATGAGCTGTCCGCCGATCGTGGAGATCGGCTCCACCGTACCGTCCGCGCGCACCGCGAGGGCCGGGGGATGGCCCCCGCCGGCCAGCGTGACGGTGAAGGCGTCCCCGGGGGCCGGCTCCAGCACACCGAACAGGGCGGTGCAGTGCCGCGGTCCGCCGTCCTGCTGCTCCCCTTTGAGCACCGCGTCGAGGTTGGCCAGCACGGCACAGGGGTCGGGGTCGTAGATGGCGGCGGCGCGCAGGGTGTAGCGGGTGAGCGAGGTCAGTGCCGCGGCGTCGGCGCCCTTGCCGCACACGTCGCCGATGAACAGGCCCCAGCGGCCGTTCTCCAGGGGGAACAGGTCGTAGAAGTCGCCGCCGACCTCGTCCGGGGAGGCCGTGTGGTAGGCGGCGGCCGAGCGCAGGCCGGGCACCGAGGGCAGCGTCGGCGGCAGCAGGGTCCGCTGCAGGGTGCGGGCCAGGCGTTCGGCGTCGGCGCGGCGGGCGCGTTCGGCGGCCACCGTGCGCACCGCCGACAGGCGCAGCTCGAGTTCCTCCATGGCCAGCGCCGCCAGGTCCCGCAGGGCGTCGAGCCGGTCGCGGCCGGGATGGCGCGGGCGGGTGTCCAGCACACTGACGGTGCCCAGGCGCTGCCCCCCGGCGGTGACGATCGGCGCGGCGGCGTAGAACCGGACGCCGAGGCCGCCGCGTACCAGGGGATGGTCCGCGGTACGGGGATCGGTGAGGGCGTCGGTGACCATGAACGCCTCCGGCCGCGGGCCGCCGAGGACCGGCAGCCCCGGCAGGCGGAACGCCTCGGCCGTGTCCGCCAGGCCGTGGGACGCGATCAGCCGCGCGCGGTCGGGGTCACCGAGCGTCACGCCGGCCATCGGGGCGCCGAAGATCCGGGCCGCCAGCGCGGCGATCCGGTCCAGGGCGGGACTGGGCGACGCCTCCGCGACGGGATACTCGCGGACCGGGGCGGAGCGTCTGTCCCCGTCGGACGCCAGGGCCAGGAGACGAGCTGGCGCATTCGGTGTCATAGCCCTGCGGCCTCCTGCGTGATGGTGCACCCGTGCCCGGTGCTGATGCCCCCGGATGATCCGTCTATCCTACGAAGCGGTCGTTTGCGCGAGGTGGGGACGGTCACGCTACCCGGGGTAAGGGGCGTGCCGTGCGGGTGGCGCCGCTCGGGCCGTCGACCGGTGCGGGAGGCCCGCCCCGTCCCGGCCCGGGGGCGGTGACGGTGGTGGTGCGGCCGACTGGCGGCCGCGGGCCGAGCGGTGTGGACGAAAGGGTTTCCTGTGGCAGGTTCTGCAGACGCCGGGCGCCGGCCGCCGGCCGCGGTGGCCGAGGTGTTCACCGCCGACCCGGAGATCGGCCGGGATCTGGCCGCGGTCGACTGGGCCGCGACCCCGCTCGGACCGCCGGAGAGCTGGCCGCAGAGCCTGCGCACGGCGGTGAGCATCCTGCTCTCCTCCCGGTTCTCCATGTGGATGGCGTGGGGACCCGACCTGACGTTCTTCTGCAACGCCGCCTACCGCCGGGACACCCTCGGGCAGAAGTACCCCTGGGCCCTGGGCCGGCCGGCGAGCGAGGTGTGGGCGGAGATCTGGGACGACATCGGCCCGCGCATCGACACGGTGCTGCGCACCGGCGAGGCCACCTGGGACGAGGCGCTGCTGCTCTTCCTGAAGCGCGCGGGATACGAGGAGGAGACGTACCACACCTTCTCCTACAGCCCGCTGCGGGACGACTCCGGCGCGGTCGTCGGCATGCTGTGCGTGGTGAGCGAGGAGACCGAGCGGGTCATCGGCGGGCGGCGCATGACGACGCTGCGCGACCTCGGCTCGGACCCCAGCGTCGTACGGACCGAGGAGGAGATGCTGGCCTTCGCCGCGCACCAGCTCGGCCGCAACCTGCACGACCTCCCCTTCACGCTGACCTACCTGTTCGAGCCGGACGGCACCGCGCGGCTCGCGGCGTCCGCCGGCCTGACCGGCCCGCACCCCGCCGCGCCCGCCACCCTGTCACCGGGCACGACCGGGCCCTGGCCGGTCGACGCGCCGGCCCGGGGTGAGTCCGTGACCGTGGCCCTGGAGGGCGACGGGTTCGCCGGGCTGCCCACCGGCGGCCGGCCGCAGCCGCCCACCGAGGCCCTCGTCGTACCGCTGCTGCAACAGGGCGGCGCCCCGTACGGCTTCCTGGTGGCCGGACTGAACCGGTACCGGGACCTGGACCCGGGCTACCGGGGCTTCGTCGAACTGGTCGCCGGACACATCGCCGCCGGCATCTCCAGCGCGCGCAGCTACGAGGCCCAGCAGCGCCGGGCCGAGGAGCTCGCGGAGCTGGACCGGGCCAAGACCGCGTTCTTCTCCAACATCAGCCACGAGTTCCGCACCCCGCTCACGCTGATCATGGGGCCGGTGGAGGAGCTGCGCACACGGTTCGCCGCGGGCGACCCCCGGGTGCGTGACGAACTCGACACCATCCACCGCAACAGCCTCCGGCTCGGCAAGCTCGTCAACAGCCTGCTGGACTTCTCCCGCATCGAGGCCGGCCGGATGCAGGCCCGGTACGAGCCGGTCGACCTGTCGGCGGTCACCGCCGAGCTGGCCAGCGTCTTCCGCTCGGCCGTGGACAAGGCCGGGCTCGCCTTCGACGTCGACTGCCCCCCGCTGGCGGAGCCGGTGCACATCGACCGCGGCATGTGGGAGAAGGTCGTCCTCAACCTGCTCAGCAACGCGCTGAAGTTCACCTTCGAGGGGTCCATCCGGGTCGCGGTCCGTGCCGAGGACGGCCACGCCGTGGTCACGATCGCCGACACCGGCATCGGCGTGCCCGCCGAGGAGATGCCCAGGCTCTTCGAACGCTTCCACCGCATCGAGACCGCCCGCTCGCGCTCCAACGAGGGCAGCGGCATCGGACTGGCCCTGGTCAAGGAACTCGTCGGCCTGCACGGCGGCACGATCACCGCCGTCAGCACGCTCGGCGAGGGCACCCGCTTCACCGTCCGCCTGCCCTTCGGCACCGGACACCTCCCGGACGACGCCCTGGCCCCGGCCGCCTCCGACGCCGCCCCCTCGACCACCGCCGAGCCGTACGTCCTGGAGGCGCTGCGCTGGCTGCCCGCCGGCACCTCCGCCACGGGGGCGCCGGCGGTGCCGGAGACCGGCGACGCGCCCTACCCCTCGGGCCCCGAGGTACCGGCACGGGTGCTGATCGCGGACGACAACGCCGACATGCGCGAGTACCTCACCCGCATCCTGCGCGGCGCCGGCTACCAGGTCGAGGCGGTCACCGACGGGCGGGAGGCGCTGCGGGCGGTGCGCGCGGACGCCCCCGACCTCGTGGTCAGCGACGTCATGATGCCCCGCCTGGACGGGCTGTCCCTGGTGCGCGAGCTGCGCGGCGACCCGCGCACCGCGGCCGTACCGGTGATGCTGCTGTCCGCGCGGGCCGGGCAGGAAGCCTCCATCGAGGGCCTGCAGGCCGGCGCGGACGACTACCTCGTCAAGCCGTTCGCGGCGGCGGAGCTGCTGGCCCGGGTACGGGCCACGGTGGAGCTGTCCCGGCTGCGCACCCACCACGCCCGCTGGCGCACCGCGCTGGTCGAGTCCCTCCAGGAGGCGTTCTTCGTCTGCGACGAGCAGGGCGCGGTCGTGGAGATCAACGCGGCGTTCACCGACATCCTCGGTTACGGCCCCGAGGACCTGCCCTACCGGCCGATCCACCCCTGGTGGCCGCAGGCCGACAGCGACCCCGAGGGCCACCAGCAGGTCGCCCGCGCCTTCGCCGGTCTGGTGGCGGAAGGACACGGCCGCTACACGGTCCCCGTCACCCACCGGGAAGGGCACCGGCTCTGGATCGACGTCGCCTTCAACCACGCCCAGGACCCCGACACCGGGCACCGCGTGGTCGTCGGCACCTTCCGGGACGTCACCGCCGAGCACTACGTGGTCCAGCGGGACAGCGCCCTGGCGGCGCTCAGCCTCAAGGTGTCCCAGGCCACCAGCGTGCCCGAGGCACTCACCGGTGCCCTGAACGAGCTGAAGGAGCTGTGGCGGGCCCGGCAGGTCCTGGCCGTCGTCTTCGGCCACCACACGGAACCCGCCGTGACCGGCACCGGCAGCGCACCGCACTGGCGGGAGCTGCCCGCCGACCGGCGCGAGGCGCTCACCGCCCTGCGCGAGCGGCCGCCGCTGACCCCGGTCACCGACCACACCAGCGCGGCCATCGCCGTGGAGCACCCCGAGGGACCGATGGTGCTGTGGGTGGAGCTGGGGGCCGGCCGGCCCTTCACGCACGAGGACCAACTGCTGCTGTCGCTGCTGGCCGGACACCTCGCCCAGGGCCTGGTCCGGGTCCACCAGATCGACCAGCAGCGCGAGACCGCCATCGCCCTGCAGCGGGCCATCCTCGGCCCCTCCGACCTGCCCGACGGTTTCGCCGTCCGCTACGAACCGGCCACCCGCCCACTGGAGGTCGGCGGTGACTGGTACGACACGGTGGCGCTGCCCGACGGGCGGATCGGCATCGTCGTCGGGGACTGCGTCGGCCGCGGACTGGAGGCGGCCAGCGTCATGGGCCAGCTCCGCAGCGCCTGCCGCGCGCTGCTGCTGCAGGACGCCAGCCCCGCCCAGACCCTGATGGCCCTCGACCGCTTCGCCGCCGGCGTCTCCGGGGCGCTGTGCACCACCGTCTTCTGCGGCGTCCTCGACCCCGACACCGGTCTGCTGACCTACTCCAGCGCCGGGCACCCGCCGGGCATCCTCGTCCACCACGACGGCACCACCCGCCTGCTGGAGGAGGGGCGGTCCGTGCCGCTGGCGGTCCGGCCCGGCCGGGTACGCCCCGAGGGCACGTGCACGATCCCGGCACGCGCCACCCTGCTGCTGTACACCGACGGTCTCGTCGAGCGCCGCCGGCGCCCGCTGAGCGTGGGCATCGACCAGGCCGGCGAGGCCGTCCACGAGGGCCGGGACGCCGCCGTCGACGATCTCGCCACCCAGGTCATGTCCCGGCTGGCACCCGAGAACGGCTACGACGACGACGTCGCCCTGCTGCTGTACCGGCACCCGGCACCGCTGGACGTGGCCTTCCCCGCCGAGTCCTCGCAGCTCGCGCCGGTCCGGCAGGCCCTGCGGACCTGGCTGGAACGCTGCCAGCTCCCCCCGCAGACCGCGCAGAACGTGCTGGTCGCGGCCGGGGAAGCCTGCGCCAACGCCATCGAGCACGGCCACCGCCACTCCCCGGGGGAGATCGTCCGGCTGCGCGCCGAGGCGTACGTGGACGATCTGCGCCTGGTCATCACCGACAGCGGACAGTGGAAGACACCGCAGCCCGAGGCCAACGCGCACCGCGGCCGCGGCATGACCCTGATGAAAGCGATGATGCAGCACGTCACCGTCACCTCCGGCGCCGCCGGCACCACTGTCCAGATGCACACGAGGATCGCGTGATGACCACCCCCCTGACCCTGACCCCGGGCCGACGGGCCGACGGCACCCTGCTGCTCACCGCCGTCGGTGAGATCGACATGACCAACACGGACGTCCTCGCCGAGGCACTCGACGCCGAGCAGGGCCCGGTCCTCCTCGACCTCACCGGGGTCGAATACCTGGACAGCGCCGGCCTCAACGTCCTGTTCGCCCACGCCGACCGGGTGGAGCTGGTGGCCACGCCGCTGCTCGCGCCCGTGCTGACGATCTCGGGACTGAGCGACCTCACCACCGTCCATGGCCTGTAGCGCGGCCCCGGGCCGGGCGGGGGCGCGGCCGGGGAGCGGCGCCGTCCGTCCGGTGTGCTTCCATGGAAGGGACCGGATCCAGGAAGCGGGGGCAGCGTGGTGAAAATGCCGGGAGCGGCTGTTCCCGCCGAACGGGAGCCCGGGACGGGGCACCACTCGAGCGTGGTCTTCGCCGACGACCAGGAGTGGGCGGCCCACCTGTGCGCCTTCGTCCGGGACGGGCTGGCGCGGGACGAGGAGATCAAGTACTTCGCGGACACCACCGACCCCGGCCGGGTCTTGCGCACCCTCGGCGACGCGGGCATCGACGCGGTGGCCGCCGAGCGGCGGGGCCAGCTCTCCGTCTCCACCGCGGCACAGACGTATCTCGCCGGTACCGGCTTCGACCCGGACGCGATGATCGGGCTGTGGTACGACGCGGTGGAGGAGTCCGCGGCCCGGGGGTACGCCGGGCTGCGGGCGATCGGCGAGATGTCCTGGGGCGCCCGTGACATACCCGGGGCGGACCGGCTCCTGGAGTACGAGCTCCGCATCCACCAGGAGGTCTTCGAGCGGCTGCCCCTGACCGCCTGGTGCTTCTACGACCGGCGCCTGCTGCCCGACGACCGCGTGGACGTCCTGGTCGGCGCCCACCCGGCGAACCGGGGCGGTCCGGTGGGCCGGCCGGTGCTGCGGGTGACGCCGCTGACCGACCGTCCCGGCCTGCGCCTGTCCGGCTCCGCCGGGTACGACACGCGGGAGGCCGTCGCCGCCGCGGCCGCCGCCGTCCGGGGCATGCCGACCGCCCGGGTGGAACTGGACCTCGCGGGCCTGCGGCACCTGGACACCGCTTCGCTGGCCACCCTGGCCGCGGCGGTCGCCGACCGGCCGGCCGGCCCGCCGCTGGGGGTGCGCCACGCCCCGCCGCCTCTGCGGCGGCTGCTGGATCTGTTCCCCGAGTTCGGCTCCGCGGTGGAGGTCCTCGACCGATGACGACGGACTCGCTGATGAACGACCACGCCGACCGGCTCGCCCCCTTCTTCCACCCCGCCCTGTTCTACGCCACCGAGGACGAGTACCTCGACGGCGTCGGGGGCTTCGTCCGCGGCGCCCTGGACGAGGGGCAGGACGTGCTGGTGGCCGTGCCCGGCGCCCGCCTGAAGCTGCTGAAGGAGTTCTTCGACGGCGAGCACGAGCGCGTGATGTGGGTGGACATGACCGACGCGGGACGCAATCCCGGACGCATCCTGTCGATGCTGCAGGAGTTCGCCGACCGCCCCGGGCGGGACGCCAGGCCGGTGTCGATCGTGGGGGAACCCATCTGGGTCGGGCGCACCCCGGCCGAGAGCTGGGAGGCCACACGGCACGAGGCCCTGATCAACCTGGCCTTCGAGGGCCGGGGCCTGAGCATCCTGTGTCCCTACGACACCGCGCTGCCCGAGGAGGTACTGGCCCAGGCGTACCGCACCCACCCGGTCGTCGGCGACTCGGCGGCCTACCGGGCCAGTGCCCGCTACACCGACCCCCGCGAGGTCTGCCGCGACTGCGACGTACCGCTGCCCGAGCCACGGGACGCGGTGGTCCTCGCGTTCGGCAGGGAGGACCTGGCGCGGGTGCGCGACGAGGCCGACCACTGGGCGACGGCCGCCGGCCTGTCGCCGGAACGCCGCACGGACTGGCTCCTCGCCATCGGCGAGGCCACCAGCAACTCGGTACGCCACGGCGGGGGCCAGGGCCGGCTGCGCCTGTGGCGGGCCGACGGCGAACTGGTCGCGGAGATCAGCGACCGCGGCCGGCTGGCCGACCCCCTGACGGGCCGCCGCCGCCCCGACCCGTACGCGCCGACCGGCGGACGCGGCGTGTGGATCATGCATCAGCTCTGCGACTTGGTCGAGATCCGGTCGTCGGCACAGGGCCTGGTCCTGCGCCTGCACATGAGCGTGAAGTGAGGCACCCCGGCCCGTACCGGCGGCGTCGTCGTCCGGACCGCCCGCTCGCGCCGGGCGGCAGGAAAAAATGCGTCGACAGCGGCCCTCGCCGCTCGGCAGAGTAGCCGTCCGTGACCAGCAGTGAACTGTGGACCCGCGCGACCGCCGACCGCTACGACGCCGAAGAGACCGAGATGTCCTCGGCCGCCGTGCTCGGACCGACCCTCGACTTCCTCGCCGAACTCGCCGGGGACGGCCCTGCGCTGGAGTTCGCCATCGGCACCGGACGCGTGGGCGTCCCGCTCCGGCGGCGCGGCGTGCCGGTCGTGGGCATCGAACTGTCCGAGCACATGGCGGCGGTCCTGCGCCGCAAGATCGACGAAAGTCAGCTCCCGGTGACCATCGGGGACATGGCCACCACCGTGGTCCCCGGCGAGTTCACCCTGGTCTACCTCGTCTACAACACCATCGGCAACCTGCTCACCCAGGACGAGCAGGTCGAGTGCTTCCGCAACGCGGCCCGTCATCTCCGGCCCGGCGGCCGGTTCGTCATCGAGCTGGGCGTGCCGCCGTTGCGGCTGCTGCCGCCCGGCCAGGTGGCGGTGCCGTTCGACGTCTCCGAACGGCATCTCGGCTTCGACACCTTCGACCTGGTCGAGCAGGTCCTCGTCTCCCACCACTTCACCCGCGACGGCGACGACGGCCGCTACCGCCGCGACAGCTCCCGGCACCGGTACGCGTGGCCCGCGGAGCTCGACCTGATGGCACGGATCGCCGGTCTGGAACTCGAACGCCGGGTCGCGGACTGGGACGGTACGCCGTTCACCCAGGACTCCGCCAAGCACATCTCCGTCTGGCGCAAGCCGGCCTGAGCCCGGCGCGGCGGTCCGGCGCTCAGAGGCGGACCACGATCTTCCCGCGCGTGTGTCCGCGTTCGCCGTAGGCGTGCGCGTCCGCGATCCGTTCGAGCGGGTAGGTCCGCTCGACGCGCGGGGTGTAGCGGCCCTGCCGGCCCAGTTCGGCCGCCGCGGCCAGGAGCGCGGGGTCGTTCTCCGCGTTGGCCACCCGCACCCCCAGGCGCCCGGCGTTGGCATGGTCGGCGACCGTCACCACGCGGGCGGGGTCGCCGGCGATCGCGACGAGATCGGCCAGGGACCCGGAGGCGGCGGTGTCCAGCACGAGGTCGACGCCGTGCGGGGCCAGGGCGGCGAGGCGGTCCGCGAGGCCGGTGCCGTAGGTGGTGGGGACGGCCCCCAGCGCGGCGAGGAAGGCGTGATTGCGCTCGCCGGCCGTGCCGATCACGGTGGCGCCCCGGGCCGCCGCGATCTCGACCGCGGCACTGCCCACGCCTCCGGCGGCGCCCTCGACCAGCAGTGTGCGCCCCCGCAGGGGACCGAGCGCCGTCAGCCCGCCCATCGCGGTCACGGCCGCCAGGGCGGCACCGGCGGCCTCCTCGTCGCTCCACGCGGCGGGCGCGGGGGCCCAGGCCGAGAGCACGGCCAGCTCCGCCGTCGCACCGGTGACGCCGCCCAGCCCGAAGACACGGTCACCGACGCGCACGCCCCGCACGCCCTCGCCCACCTCGTCGACCACACCGACGGCGTCCCGCCCGGGGATCGCAGGGAGATCCACGGGGAGCACCTCGCGCACCGCGCCGGAACGCACCTTCCAGTCGACCGGATTGACCCCGGCCGCCGCGACGCGGATACGTATCTCGCCGGGCCCGGGGTGCGGGTCCGGCACCTCCTCGACCACGAGGGTCTCCACACCGCCGTACTCGTGATAGCGGACTGCGCGCATGACGCTCTGCCTTTCCACGCGGCCAGGGCGACCGGCCGTGCGTGAGGTGAGGGGGATGGATGTCCGGCGAGTGCCGGCGCGCACTACGCTAGGACCTGACACCGGCGTCAGGTGCAAGCCGGGCGGGCCGCCCGGCGGCGGGGGACCGGGGTCCGGCCGGGTGAGCGGCGAACGGGGGCGGCGGTGGACTGGACGCTGGCGGGCGGGCTGGCCGCCGGTCTGCTGATCGCGACCGTCACCGCCCCGGTCGGGGTGTCCGGCGCGGTGTTCCTGCTGCCCGTCCAGATGAGCGTCTTCGCGGTGCCCGACCCCGCGGTCACCCCGACCAACCTGCTGTTCAACGTCGTCGCCGGACCCGGCGCCCTGTGGCGCTACCGCCGCGACGGCGCGCTGCGCGGCGACCTCGCCCGGCGCCTGGTGCTCGGCACCCTGCCCGGCGTGGTGGCCGGGGCCGCCCTCCGCGTCCTCGCCCTCCCCGGGCCCGGCGTCTTCCGGCTGCTGATCGCCGCCCTGCTGCTGCCGCTCGGCCTGTGGCTGTGCCTGCGCACCCTCACCCCGGCCCGCCACCGCCCGCCGCACGCCCGGGAGTTGACCCCGCGGGCGCTCACCGGCCTCGCCCTGGCGGTCGGAGTGGTCGGCGGCGTCTACGGCATCGGCGGCGGCTCGATCCTCGGACCGGTCCTCGTCGGCCGCGGTCTGCCCGTCGCCCGCGTCGCCCCGGCCGCGCTCGCCGCCACCTTCGCCACCTCGCTGGTCGGCGCCGCCGCCTTCGCGCTGCTGTCGCTGGTCAGCTCCGGGGACGTCGCCCCCCACTGGTGGCTCGGCCTGGCCTGCGGCACCGGCGGACTGATCGGCGGCTACCTCGGCGCCCGCCTCCAGCCCCGGCTGCCGGAACGCCTCCTGCGGCTCCTGCTCGGCACCCTCGCCACCGCCCTCGGCGCCCTGTACGCCGCCCAGACCCTGCACTGAGCCGCCACGCCCGCCGGGTACCGCGGCGTCACCCGGGAGCCGGGGGGGCTCCCGGGCGGAAGGCGTACTAGGGGGTGGGGACGGTGTCCTCGAAGGCGGTGCCCGCCGACCGGTAGGCCGCGACCTTACCGCTGACCTGAGCGGGGGTCAGGACCTGGTCCTTGACGTGCAGGACGTAGTCGACCTGCTGCCGGTAGGCCCGCGGGGTGGTCGACGGCTGACCGGCGAGGTCGATCAGCCACTGGTTGAAGTTGATCGACATGGGGCGCTCGGGCAGGTAGGCGGCGTCGTGGGTGCCGAACAACTGCCCGTCGACGTAGTACTTGACGGCGCTGTCGTCGATGGTGAGGACCAGGTCGTGCCAGCCCGCGTAGCTCCGGCGGTCCTCGGTGTGCTGGTTGACCGCCTGCCACGGGTCGGGATCGTAGGTCTCCCAGGAGGTGGTGTAGAGGATGCTGGACGGCTCGCCCCAGCCGCCGTTGGGAAGGTACTCGAAGTCGTACTCGGCGTAGTCGTCGGCCATCGGTGCCTTGAGGTCGTTGATGGTGAAGAAGGTCTGCACCAGGTGGTCGCCGTCGGGGCCGGAGACCGGGGCGTCGCTGAACCGCACCCGGGCCGCGTAGGTGCCGTTGCGGAACTTGGTCGTCTTGGTGAGCACCTCGGTCTGCTCGGTGCCGGCGGCCGTGCCGTCGGTCGAGGTCTCCAAGGTCATGACGGTGCTGCCGCCGGAGTCGGCGAAGGTGACGTTGGACGGGTCCCAGGTGGCTCCGGGGACGCCGGGGCCGCCGGAGTTGGCGCGCACCGACCAGCCGTTGGCCGAGATTCTCGGATCGTTGTACGAGGTGTAGCCGAAGTCGTCCCAGAGGGTGCCGGAGCCGGGCGGCGGGGTGGTCGGCGGGTCGGTGGGCGTGTTGCCGGCCGGGGCCTCGCCCCACACCAGGGTGCCGGCGCGGGTGGCGGTGACCTTGGTCCAGTCCCCGTAGGCGGTCTGGGCGGCGCCGAAGGAGTAGTCGTCGCTCTGCCGCAGCGACTGCCAGGTGGACTGGTAGAACCGCAGTTGCAGGTCACCGCTGTCGGCGCCGGGGGCGAGGGAGCCGGCGCCGGCGGTGAAGCCGATCTCCAGGTAGCGGTCGGCGGTGGCCGTGGGGTGGGCGAGGGTGCCGAAGGTGCCGGTGACGTTGGCGCAGCCCTTGACGGCCCAGGAGCAGCCGAAGCGGTAGGCGGCACCGGCCGAGTCGGCCTTGAAGTAGTAGCGGAGCTTCACCTCGCTCAGCGGCAGGGCGGCGGCGCCGGTGTTGCGCACCTTGAACCATGGCTCGCTCTGGTCGGCGGTGGCGCCGGTGGCACTGGTGCGGTACTGCACCGACAGCTCGCCCGCGGCACTGGCGGTGGAGGGCAGGGCGGCGAGCGCGGTGGCGCCCAGGGCGGTGACGGCGCAGGCCGCGGCGGCGGCCCGCAGACGACCGTGGCGCCGCCCGGTGGGCGGGGTTCCGTTGCTGGTCACAGTGGTGTCCTCTCTTCGGTGAGGGGGAGTCGGCTTATGCGGAGGACGCGGTACCGCTGCCGGTCGCCGCGGCGGTCCGGGGCGCGGCCGGGGCGGGGTGACGGCGGACGCCGAGGACGTCCAGCCGGGCGGTGTGCGCGCTCAGCCGGGCGGTGAAGTCCGGCCAGGGGGTGGGGCCGCTCCAGGCCCGGTCGGCCAGCGCGCACAGCCGGGGGTAGGCGAGGCGGTCGAGGTCCGCCGCGGTGGGGGCGAACTCGGTCCAGATCTGCGCCTGGGTCCCGAGGACCCGCCCGCCGCCGGTGCCGGGGGCGACCGGTTCGGGCTCGCCGGCGTGGACGGTGCGCAGGTCCACCACGGGGCCGGGCTGGGCGGGCGGACCGTCGGGCGCGTCGTCCTGGGCGTAGTCGAGGTAGGTGGTGCGGTGGTGGGTGAGGACGACGTCGTGGCCGCGGCGCAGCGCGTCGGCGGCGTGGGCGGGCTCGCGCCAGCTCATCACCGTGAACCCGGGCGGCAGCCGGGTGCCGTGCTCGGCCCAGCCGACGGGACGGCGGCCGTGCTCCAGCAGATGGGAACCCGCCCGGCCCAGGAGCCAGCCGTGCAGGGCGGCGGGCGAGGGCAGCCCTTCCGCGGCGGCGCGGGCCCGGGCGGCGGGGCTGTGCTCCCACTCGGTGGTCGGGCACTCGTCCCCGCCGAGGTGGACGTAGGGCGAGGGGAAGACGTCCATGACCTCGCCGAGGACGGCGTGGAGGAAGTCGAGGGCTTCGCCGTGGACGCCGAGGACGGTGTCGCAGACACCCCAGCGGGTCCATACGTCGAGGGCGCGCCCGGGGTGGTTGCCGAGGTGCGGATAGGCGGCGAGGGCGGCGCGGACATGGCCGGGCATCCCGATCTCCGGCACCACCGACACACCGCGCCGCGCCGCGTAGGCGACGAGCCCGGCGAGTTCCGCGCGGGTGTACGCGCCGCCGTGCGGGCGGCCGTCGAAGCGGGTGGAGCCGTCGGGGCCGACCATCGACTCGGCCCGGTGGGCGCCGACCGAGGTGAGGCGGGGGAAGGCGGGCACGGGCATCCGCCAGCCCTGGTCGTCGGTGAGGTGGAGGTGGAGGACGTTGAGCTTGTGCAGGGCGAGCAGGTCGATGTGCCGGCGCAGCGTGGCGGCGTCGTGGAAGTGCCGCGCCACGTCGATCATCAGGCCGCGCCAGTCGTGCCGGGGCACGTCGGTGATCTCGGTGCAGGGCACCTCCCACCGCTCGCGGCGGACGGCGGCCGCCGCCGGGGCGAGCGCCTCGGGCGGCAGGAGCTGGCGCAGGGTCTGCACGCCGCGGAGCAGACCCGCGGGCCGGGCGGCACGCAGCAGGACGGAGTGCCGCGAGACGGTCAGCCCGTACCCCTCCCGGCCGAGGCCGGCCAGTCCCGCGTCGACGGCGAGCGTGATGGCGCCGGTCGGCGAGGAGGGCAGGGGCAGGCCGGTGGCGGGGGTGAGAAGGGTGCGCAGCAGGTCGGCCGCGCCCTCGGCGTCGCGGGTGGTGCGGATGCTGGTGCCGGCGTCGAGGGGGAAGTGGCCGGAGCGGGCGACGACCCGGGTGGGCCGGGGCAGCAGGGTCTGTTCGCGGTGAGGTGAGGGCACGGGCGGGGCGGCCTTCCGGGAAGGGGGCGGGCTACCGGGGTCGGGCGCGGTGCGCGGGGCGGGCCTCAGCCCTTGACGGCTCCGGCGGCGAGACCGGAGGTGACATGGCGCTGGAGGACCAGGAAGACGACCAGGGCGGGAAGTGCGAAGAGGGTGGAGGCGGCCATGGTGGCGCCCCAGTCGGTGCCGAAGGTGTTCTGGAACGAGGAGAGCCACACCGGCAGGGTCCGGTTCTCCTGGTTCTTGATGATGAGGAAGTTGGCGTAGGCGAACTCGTTCCAGGCGGTGATGAACCCGAAGAGCGAGGTGGCCATGAGACCGGGGGCGAGCAGCGGGAAGGCGACCCGCCGGAACGCCCCGAGGCGGGTGCAGCCGTCGACCTGCGCGGCCTCCTCCAGCTCCGCCGGGATGGTGGCGATGAAGCCGCGCAGCACGATGATGGTGAACGGCAGCGTGACCATGAAGTAGATCAGGGTGAGGGTGGCGAGCCGGTCGAGCATGCCGGTGTCGCGGGCGATGATGTACACGGGGATGATCAGCGACTCCCACGGTGCCATCTGGGCGACGAAGACGGCGAGGACGAACTGCCGCCGTCCCCGCCACCGCATACGGGCCACGGCGAACGCCGCGCCCAGCGCGACCACCAGGGACAGCAGGACGGCCCCGGCGGTGACCAGCAGGCTGTTGCGCCAGAACTGGGCGAAGCCGTCCGCCTGCACGGCGGTGCGGAAGTGGTCCAGCGTCCAGGCGTGCGGCACGAACCGGGGATCGGCGGACTGGATGTCACGGGACGGCTTGAACGCGGTGACGGCCATCCAGTAGACGGGGAACAGGCAGATCAGCACGGTCAGCGCGGCCCCCGCGTGCAGCGGCAGACGGCGCAGTTGGGCGGCGGGGGTGCGGCGGACCGGACCGGTGGCGTGCGCGGCGCTCACAGCTCGCCCTCCTGCCGGAACATCTGACGGAAGTACAGGACCAGGACGCCCGACATGAGGACCACGGTGACCATCGAGGCGGCCGAGCCGAGGTCGTAGCGCTGGCTCGACAGCGCGGTCTGCACCGCGTAGACGGGCAGGATGGTGGTGGCGTCACCGGGGCCGCCCTTGGTCATCACCCAGATCTGCACGAACGCCTTGAACGTCCAGATCACCTCCAGGCACCACACCAGCGTCACGATCGGCCGGATCATCGGCAGGGTCACCGACCTGAGGACGCGCACGGCGCCGGCGCCGTCGATGCGGGCGGCCTCGTGGAGTTCGGCGGGGACGGTGGTGAGCGCCGAGTACAGGGTGATGGCGGCGAAGGGCACCGACTGCCACACCACCAGGGTGACGAGGATGGCGAAGGCCGCGGTGCCGTGGGCGAACCAGGGGTAGCGCTCGAAGGAGTCGAACCCGAGGGAGGTCAGCGCCCAGTTGACGACGCCGAACTCGGAGTGGAACAGCCACTGGAAGACGGTGGTGGCGGCGACCACCGGCATCGCCCAGGCCAGCACCAGGGAGCTGAGCACGGCGGTACGCCAGACCCGGCCGAGCCGCTGGGTCATCAGCGCCACGAGCAGGGCGATCGCCATGATGAGGACGACGTTGACGGCCATGAACAGGAAGGTGCGGCGCACGACGGTCCAGAACCGAGGATCGGTCAGCAGCGTCCGGTAGTTGGCGAAGCCGACGAATCGGGCGTTCCCCGAGATGAGTTCCCGCAGGCGGAAGTCCTGGAAGGAGATCAGGACGGCCCGGGCCAGCGGGTAGAGCAGCAGATACAGCATGCCGAGGACGGCGGGTGCCACCAGCAGGTAGGGCCAGGGGCCGCCGCGGTCGCCGCAGGCACGGCCGGCGGCGGGCGGCGGGGGAGTGCGGCCCGGCCGGCGACGGGCGGGGCGGGGAACGGTGTGCTCTCGGACGGCGGACACGGCTCCTCCTTTCGTACGGGGCGGTCGTCGACCGGATGTCGTCGACCGGATGGGAGCCGTGCGTCAGGAGGCGCTGTTCAGCGCGCGGGTCATCGCCTCGGACGCCTTCGCCGCCTCCCGCTTCATGTCGCCGCCGGTGAGGGCGGCGGTCATGTAGTCCTTGATCGGGTTCTCCGCCTCCACGGCGGCCCAGCCGGGGGTGTTGGGCGTGGCCCGGCCCTGGGCGGCGCCGGCGGCCATCGCGGCGGCTCCGGGGTCGGAGGCCACGGCGGAGGCGAGGGAGGTCTTGTTCGGTACGTAGCTCATGGCGAGGGCGAGCTTCTTCTGCCAGGTGTCGCCGGTGAGTTCCTTGACGAAGGTGTAGGCGGCGTCCTGGTGCCGGGAGGCGGCCGGGATCACCAGGTCGGAGCCGCCGGTGAAGACCGCGCCGGGCCGGTCGGCGGTCTTGCCCGGGATGGGCAGGAAGCCGAGCTTGCCCTTGAGAGCGGGGTTCTGCTCGGCGACGATGTCGGCCCCGCCGGGCACGGAGATGATCTGCGCGACCTTCTCCTCGGCCATGACCTCGGCCTGCGGAGGGTTGGCCTCGTCGGCGTCCTTGGGCCCCTTGCCGAGCGCTTGCAGCTCCTGGTAGAACTCCATCCCGGCCAGGGCCTGCGGGGTGTCCAGGGCCCCCTGCCAGCGCCCGCCCTTCCGGACGGCCAGGTCACCGCCCTCGTCCCAGATGAACCCGGCCAGCGCGTACCAGGTCTGGCCGGTGAGGTAGATGCCCTGATGGCCGCCCCGGTTCAGCTTCTTGGTGGCGGCGAGCCACTGCGCGCGGGTCCGCAGGGCGGCCGGGTCGACACCGGCCCGCTGGAAGAGGTCCTTGCGGTAGACGACGACGCGGTTGGCGGCGTAGTACGGGATGCCGTACTGCTTGCCCTCCCAGGAGCCGGGCTCGGCCAGTCCCTTGAGCCAGGTGCCGCCGCCGAGGTCGGCCTTCTTGCCGGTGAGGTCGAGCAGTCCGCCGCTCTGGGCGTACTGGGCGACCTGGGTGTTGCCGACCTCGATGACATCGGGTGCGTCGTTGCTGGCGAGAGCGGCGGTGACCTTCTGGCCGATGCCGTCCCACTCCTGTGTCTGGATCGTGAGGTCGATGTCGGGGTGTGCCGTGGTGAAGGCGGTGGTGAACTCCTTCTGGAAGGCGGCGGAGACGCTGTCCCGCATCAGCCAGACGGTCAGTGAGGACGCGCCGCCGTCCCCGCTGCCGCCGGAGGCGTCGCCGGAGCAGGCGCTGAGGGCGGTGGTCAGCGTGAGCACGGACACGCCGGCGAGCAAGCGCAACTTCACGGTTCACCTCAAGGGGAGCTCTTGGATGGCGCGCGGCAGGGACAGCACCCACCAGGGACCTGACCAGTGACCAACTGGACAGATGACCTGCTGATGCTGGACGAAACTGGCATGGACCAATGAGTCCGTCAACCCCCTTGGTACACAAGGATGTTCGCTCCACCGAGGAAATCCGCAGCCTGCCGCTCCCTTTACCAGCGGGCGCGAACTGGTCCTGATCCGTACAGTGTTGAGGCCACGACGGCGACAACTGGTCAACCGCGTACGGGCGGTGCGCGCACCGGAGGGGACGGCACGGATGGGTGACAGAGCACCGGATACGGCCCGACCGGACGGCCCCGGGACGGGCCCCGGGGCACCGCCCGCCGCACCGCCCCCCGGCAGCGGCGGGCGGCGGGCGGACCGGGCCGGCGGCGTACTCAAACGCGAGCGGGTCCGCGACGCCGTACTGGAGATGGTCGAACAGCGCCGCCCCGGGGACGCCATCCCCTCCGAGCGCACCCTGTGCGCCCGGCTCGGCGTGTCCCGGCCGACGCTGCGGGCGGCCGTGGACGAACTGGTCGCCGCCGGCGTCCTCGTCCGCGAACACGGCCGGGGCATGTTCGTCGCCCCGGAGAAGATCACCCAGGAACTCGTGCCGGGTCACCACTCGCTCGGCGTGCCCCAGGCGTCGGGGAGCTGGGCGAGCCGGCTGCTGGAGTTCACCACGGTCCCCGCGGGCGCCCGGGTGGGCCGCAGGCTGCGCCTCTCACCCGCCGCGCGGATCGTCTACGTAGCCCGGCTGCGCCTGGTCGACGCCGCGCCGATGGCCATCGAGCACCTGCACATCCCCGCCGACCTCGTGCCCGGCCTGACCGCCCGCGAACTCGAACACGGCGACCTCTACGAGCATCTGCGCGCCCACCACGGCATCCACGTGAGCGAGGCCACCCAGACCATCGAACCCACGGTGGTGACACGCGCCGAGGCGGAGATACTCGACGTACCGGAACTCTCCCCGGCCCTCCTCTTCGAACGTCTGACCACCGACACCGGAGGGCGCCCGGTCGAATACGTCCACTCCCTCTACCGCGGCGACCGCTACCGCATCGTCTCCCGTCTGACGCTCGGAGCCGACACGGCCCCCGCCCCAGCACCCGACGGACACCATCCGGGCATCCCCCCGGGCGACTTCCCGCACGGCGACCCGGTCGCCGCGTCGACCCTGGGAGACGTCCAGGGACACCACTGACCGGCCCTCGGACCGATCCGGTGCCGACCACTGTTATCGACGTTACGAAATCACTGTTTCCGTCGTTAGTAACGATGGTATCGTGCTTTGTGTATCGTCTGTATCGGCGTGTGAGGAGTGGCGTGATGGCTGATCGTCTGCGGATCGTGGGGGTGGAGGAGACGGTGGTCGTGCCCGCCGTCCACGAGGCGTACGAGCGCAACGGATCACCGCGGATCCCGGCCCGCGGTTTCGGTGACGGTCCCGTCGCCCGGAATCTCCTGGAGTACGGTGAGCGGCGGCTGGCGCACATGGACGACCAGGGCATCGACGTGGCGGTGCTGTCGTTGGCGAGTCCGGGAGTGCAGGACCTGCCCGATGTCGAGGCCATCGCCGTGGCCCGGGACGCCAACGACCAGCTCGCCGAGATCGTCGCCTCCCGCCCCGACCGTTTCCAGGCGTTCGCCGCGATCCCCGTGCAGTCGCCCGCCGCGGCCGCGGCCGAACTGGAGCGCGCCGTGACGGAACTGGGGTTCCCCGGGGCCATGCTGTACGGCCGCACCGGGAACCGGCTCGCCGACGACCCCGCCAACGACGAGCTGTACGCCGCCGCCGAACACCTGGGCGTCCCCCTGCACTTCCACCCGCAGATGCCTCCCGCACCGGTCGTCGACGCCTACTACTCCGGCATCGGACCCATCGGCACCGCGCTGGCGGGGGCGGGCATCGGCTGGTACTACGACTTGGGCGTCCAGTATCTGCGCATGATCTTCAACGGGACCTTCGACCGGTTCCCCGACCTGCAGATCATCGCCGGACACTGGGGGGAGATCGTCCTCTTCTACCTCGACCACACCGGCTTCTTCGCCGAGGCCGGCGGTCTGCGCCGACCGCTCGCCGACTACTTCCGGCAGAACTTCTGGGTCGCCGGCAGCGGCACCAACAGCCCCCGCTATCTGCGGTGGACCGCCGAGGTCATGGGCACCGACCGGATGCTGTACTCCACCGACTACCCCTTCACCTACGGCTTCCGCCCCGGCGGCTTCCCCTACGTCGACACCAGCGGCGGCCGGGCCCGTGCCTTCCTGGAGAACGCGCCCTTCACCGAGGAGCAGAAGGCCGACATAGGCCACCGCAACTGGGAACGCCTCACCAGCGCCGCCCGCCACCGCACCGCCGTCTGAGAGCGGCAGCGCGCCTTCGCACCGGTCAGCGGGGCCGGTACGCGGTGGCCAGTACGGAGACGGTGACCCGGCCGGGCAGCGGACCCTCGCCGTCCAGGGCCGCACGGCTGGTGTGGCGGGCGCTCGGTGTCATCGCCACCAGATCCATGGCCTCGTGTCTGGTCAGTTCGGCGCGGTACTCCACCTGTTCGGTGACGGCGGCGGTGAAGAAGGGGTCCAGCGCCCGGTGCAGGCGCTCTTCCTTGACCGGGTCGACCGTGACCATCGACGGCAGCGTGCCGCGCAGTTCGGCCAGGTGCCGACCGGTGGGGCGGACCACGATCAACCGGCCGCCGGGGCGCAGTACACGGTGGAACTCGGGCGGGTTGCGCGGGGCGAACACGTCCAGCACGACATCGGCCACGCCGTCGGCCAGGGGGAAGGGCCGGAAGACGTCCCAGGCCACCGCGGCGGCCCGGTGGTGGGCACGGGCCGCCGAGCGCAGCGCGCGGGCCGATGTGTCCAGCCCCAGGCCGCGGGCGCCGGGCAGCCGGTCCAGCACACCGGCCAGGTAGTAGCCGGTGCCGCACCCCGCGTCCACCACGGTGGCCTCCCCGGTCACGGCACCGGCCGCCAGGCGGGCCGCGGCGTCACGGACGGGCGCGTAGGCGCCGGTGGACAGGAACCGGTCCCGGGCCCGCACCATGGCCGTGTCGTCACCGCTGGTGGCGCGGGCGCCGGTGAGCAGTCCGGCGTAGCCGTGGCGGGCTATGTCGAAGGTGTGGCCCGCCGGACAGCGCAGAGCGCCGTCGCGGGGCCGCAGCCGGCCGGTCCGGCAGGCCGGGCAGCGCAGCAGGTCGAGGGAGAGGTGCAGGGCAGGGGGAAGCGACACGGGCACGAAGCACTCCTGACTGAGGGGTGAGGGGAGAAGACCGGGCCTGCGCGCACTCAGGACGTCACCGCCTCGGCGGGGACGTCGTGCGCGCGAGAGGCACACCGGGGAGGGCGGCGCCGTCCGGCGTCGCCCTCAGCGTCTTCCGGTCACAGGAAGCAGTAGTGCGGAATGCTGATGAATGCCACGTCAGGAGTCTACGGGCAGCGGCGCGTTCGCTCGTGCATTTTTGCAGGGCGGGGCAACACCCGGTGGGCGGCGCGGCGTTGACCGACCGCGGGTGCCGGTGCGGTGGCCTGCCGTCGGCGCCGGAGCGGGCCGTGAACCGTCCGGCGGGCCGTCACCGGGTGAGACCGTCGAGGACGACGTTCATCAGAGGCCGCGCCGCCGAGTCCCACTCCTGCCGGTCCAGCCGCCCGAGATAGGCGATGAGCTGGAGGACCCCGCGGGCGTCCACGTCCGCGCGGACGGAACCGGCCGCTTTCCCGGCCTCCAGCAGACGGCCGAGGGCGCCCTCGATGGGGTGGTGGCTGTCCGCGACGAGATCCTGCCAGGCCGCGGGCTCCAGCGCGGCCAGGACGCCACGCTTGACCTCGGCGTAGTCGATCACCCGGTCGAGCCAGTGACGCAAGGCGTCCACGGGCTCGTGTTCCGCCAGCAAAGCGGAGGCGGCGGCCACCAGTTCCTCCACATCGCGCCGGTAGACCTCGGCCAGCAGCGCCTCGCGGCTGGGGAAGTTCCGGTAGAGGGTTCCCTGTCCCACCCCGGCGCGCTTGGCGATCTCGTTCAGGTGGACGTGGTCGGACTCGGCGAGGGCCGCGCGGGCGGCCTCCACGATGCGGGTCCGGTTCTGTGCGGCGTCCGGACGGCGTGGCGCCTTCATGGACCGCTCCTGACGTTCATGGGCCTCTCCCGATGCCACCCTCACCACAAATGGACACGTGTCCGGTAGGGTGAGTCGCACACCGGACACGTGTCCACTTTACTTGGAGGCAGCAGTGCTCTCTCTGCACGGCAAGACCGTCGCCATCACCGGAGCGAGTGGCGGCATCGGCGAGGCCACGGCCCGCCTCCTCGCCGAACGCGGCGCCGCGGTCGTCCTCGCCGCCCGACGGGGCGAACGCATCGACGCCGTCGCCCAGGACATCCAGCGGCAGGGCGGCCGTGCCACCACGTGCGTCGTCGACGTCACCCGGGCCGAGGACCTGCGGCGCCTGGTCTCCACCACCGTCGACCGGTACGGCCGTCTCGACGTGCTGGTCAACAACGCCGGCATCGCCCCGATCAGCCCGCTGGCCGACCTCGACACCGAGAGCTGGTCGGCCATGATCGATGTCAACCTCCGTGGCGCGCTGCACGGCATCGCCGCGGCGCTGCCCGTCTTCCGGGAGCAGGGCGCGGGCCACCTGGTGAACATCGTCTCCGTGGCCGGTCTCACCGTGTCCCCCTCGATGGCCGTCTACGCGGCGACCAAGAACGCGGTGCGCACCTTGCACGAGGGGCTGCGCACCGAGTCCACCGACGGGGTGGTGCGCACGACAGCCATCTCGCCGGGATACGTCCGCACCGACCTCGCCGACTCCATGACCGACCCGCGGCTCCGCGAGCGGACGCGTCAGAACATGGACGCGGTGGGCATCCCTCCGGCGGCGGTCGCCCGCGCGGTGGCCTTCGCCGTCGAGCAGCCCGGCGATGTCGAGATCGGCGAGATCAACGTACGTCCCACCGCCCAGGCGTGACGTGTGCCGTGACCCTCGGCCGGCCGGGGCGCGGCTCGCTCCCGAGGGCGCGGCGCCCTCAGGAGCCGGAGGTGTCCCGCTGTTCGGGCTCGCGGAAGACGGGACCGGTCGTGTCCGCGAGGACCTCTTCGGTCACCCAGCGGGGCGTGTCAGCATCCGCCGTGTCCAGGTACTGGCACGCGTAGCCGGTGTCGGCACCGAGTTCGACCGTCTTGACAGCGGGGATCCGGTCGCAGCGCAGCTCCTCGGCGGTCTTGTGGTGCTCGTTCCAGAACCGGCCGTAGACCGCGTCGGCCAGCAGCAGGCCCGAGTCGGGAGGGTAGATGTCGTACCAGTACAACTGCCCGGCCCCCGACCCGGCGACGTCGGAGACCCACACGTCCCACGTCAGTTCCACGCCCCGGTAGGTGACCGTGCACAGCGTTTTGTGCCCGGCCTTCGGCAGGACCCGGCCGCCCTCGCACGCGGCACTGACGTCGGCGCGGATCCCGGCCATGACGAGCGTTCTCTCCTGGATCTCGGTCAGTGCCCGCTCGGTGAGCGGGTCGTCGCCGGGCATCGACGGCAGGCCCATCTCCGAGCGGTCGGTGTCGGCGTCGATGAGCCCCGGCACCGCCGAGTCGACCACGACCGGCAGTTTCCTGACCGGCGCCGTGGCGCCGGGGGACGGTTGGCCCCCGCCGCCGGAGTCCGGCCAGAGCAGTACCCCCAGGCCCGCTGCCGCCGAGCACACAACGACCGTCACGAACACCACGCGCGCGCGGCCGAGTTCGGTGAGACTCCGTCGAATCACCGGCCCAGCGTAGGGGGCCGGCCGAGTCCCGGACCAGACATCGGCCCCCGCGCGCCCCCTCCCGGGACCGCATCCGGTCCCCCCGCCCCGGTACGGGCCGGGCGCGACGACGCGCCGAGGCCGACTGAACGACGTATCAGGGTGACAGGCTTCCCTCAGGGCACTCCTGCCGCGGTGAGGAGGTCATGGCCGGTTGCCGCAGCAGTTGTGCGATGAGCCGTTCCTTGGCCAGGGCGAGATGGCGACGGTAGGTGCCGTAGGGCACCCCGAGGCGCCGGGCGGCGCTCTTGTGGGTGCGGGACGCGGTGATGTACGTGGCGGTGAGGGCCTCGTGAGCCCTGACGCCCGCCGGGTCGGTCTGGATCGCGTCCAGGGCGGCGAGGACGGCACCGCGCAGCTCCGCGGCCGGGTCGGCGCAGCCGCGCGGCACGAGAGGGGAGCGCAGCAGGACACTGGTGGCGAAGGCGCGCGGCGAGTGCCAGGTGCGCAGCGCCTCCAGCACGCCCTCCGCGAACTCCGCGCGCGGCACCGGGCCCGCCGGGCCGCTCGGGGCGGCGGTCGCGGGCCAGGTCGCCACGGGCGGGTGCGCGGCGCGGGCCCGGTGCCGCACCCACTGCTCCACCGTCTGCCGCCGCCAGTCCCGGCCGAAGACGTGGTGGAGCCGCCCGCCGGCCGCCACGGCGGCGAGTTCCGGCATCCCGGCCTCGGCGAGGTGGCGTCCCCACCGGTCGGCGTCCTCGATCACGGTGAAGGTGGCCGCGCGTCCGTGGGCCCGCATCTCCTCGCCGATGGCGCGCCGGGTGATGAGTTCCCTCAGGGGCCCCTGGTGGCCGCGCTGCACCGCCAAGCGGCGGATGCCGAGATGCTCGCCCGGCGCGAGCGGAGCGACCGCCGCCATCAGGTCCCAGACCGCCGCGACCACCGGGTCCGCGGCGCGGTCCTCGGCCAGCGGGGTGTCCAGCCGCAGCAGGGCCGTGAACGACACGGGCGCGGCGGAGCCCTTGTAGCGGTGGACGCGGAAGGCCGCCGGTTGCCGGCGCACCCAGTACGCGACCGCGGCCGCCGAGGCCGGGCCCTCCGCGTCCTCGGCCAGGCGCACCACGCCGGGCACGTCCTCGGGCCGCAGCGGGGTGTCCTCGATATCCGGGTACGCCCGGTAGGTGTAGGGATGGTCCGGGTCGCCCTGGTCGCGGAAGAGGAACATCCACTCCGCGGCCCGCAGCGGCGCGTCGTCCTCGGTCGCGGCGCGTACGGACCGCAGGCCCGCCAGTGAGACACGGACCCGTACGTCGTCGTAGCGCTCGGGGTCCCGCCAGCGCAGATCGGCCGCGAAGGCCGCCCGCACGGCGTCGTGCGGGTGCAGCCCTTCGGGCGTGACCTCGACGCAGGGCAACTGACGCAACCAGGAGAACACCGCGTCGGTGCCCTCGTCGCCCAGCACCGCGCGCAGCAGGGGTTCGCGGGTGACGTGCGCCTGGACGGCGACTTCGAGGGCGCGCCGGTGGACGGCGCCGGGCAGGTCGCCCACCAGCCGTTCGACCAGGGTCGCCAGCACGTCGCCGGTCGGCTCCCACGGCGTGCCCGGTGCCGGGGCGGGCACGGAGGCGGACAGCGACAGGGCGAGCGGGTTGCCGCCGGCGAAGGCGGCCACGGCGTCGCGCCGTCCGGCGGGAACCCCCCGGGCGGCGAGCAGCGCCTGGGACCGGGCGGCGTCCAGCGGCCGCACGGCCAGCGCGGTGAACAGGCGCGCCCAGCCGGGGTCCAGCGACCACTCGGCGTCGGGGGCGTTCCGGCCGGCCAGGATCACCACCGCCCGGTCGGCGAGCCGCAGCAGCAGGGTCTCGCGCAGCCACGCCTCAAGGGACCGGCACTGCTCGAAGCTGTCGATGAGCAGCACCGCGCCGGGTTCGGCGCACGCCGGTGCGGCGGCCTCCGCCAGTTGGCGCGGATCGGCGCCCAGGAACCGGCCGTCCACGTGCACCACGCGGCGCCCGCCGAGCTGGGCCCGCCGCGCGGCGTGGCGCAGCAGCGACGACTTGCCGATGCCGCCGGGGCCGTGCAGGTAGGCCACGAGCGGGGCGTCCGCCGCGCCCGACAGCATCCGGTCGAGCACCTCCCGCTCCGGCTCCCGGCCGACCAGCGCACCGGCTCGCGCCGCGGCCAGCCGGTCCGCCAGTCCGACGGCTGTCACTCCGCGCTCCTCATCGCATAGCGGTCGCAGTAGGCGCACCGGACGTACCGGAGCTTTCCGGGACGGACGACTCAGCGGACCGGAACGGACCCGGGCCCGGCCGAGCACCCAGGGCGCCTGGGCCGGGTCAGAGGAACTCGCTGCGGTAGGTCGAGGCCAGCTCGGCCGCGCGGCGGCGGCGCTCCGCCAGTTCGTCCTCCGACAACCGCGGCGGCGGCGCGTCCTTGCCCGCGACCACGTCACCGATGCGCAGGAAGTACTCGTCCTGCCCGGCCGGGGTGCACATGCACAGCATGCGGGCCGGCGCACCCGAGACATTGCGGAAGTGGTGCGGCGCGTTGGCCGGGACGTTGATCGTGGACCCGGCCGTCACCGTGTGCTTCTCGCCGCGGAAGGTGAACTCGATCTCGCCTTCGAGGATGGTGAACATCTCCTCGAAGTCGTGCCGGTGCGGCGGCGGGCCGCCACCATCCGGCACGCGCATGTCTATCAGGCAGTACCGGCCGTCGGTCTGCTCGCCGGTGACCAGCATGGCGTACGTGTTGCCCACCAGGGACACGTAGGTCGTGCCGGGGTCGTCCGGGTGGGCCACGGTCAGCGACCGGGTCGGGTCGTCGTCGGGAATCATCGGGTTCGTCTCCTCGGGAGTTCGGTCAGGGGGGTCGGGCGCCGGGCGATGACGACCGCGCACGGGGCACGACATCCGCGGTGGCGCCGCAGCGCGGGGCGGCGGCTCGGCCGGCCACACCCGCGGACGGTGATCATCAACGGTCGGTGCAGCCAGAGTAAGAACGTCCGTTCATGGAAGGCGTGTACGTTGACGACACCGGATGGGACACCGGCGACATCATCATCGACGAGGAGGACGGATGAGCGACAGACCGCGTTTCCTCGGCCCGGGCGGGAAGGTGGGCACGTTCGCCGTCGACGCCGAAGCCACCGGCTCCGGCCGGGAGACGTGGGAGTCGTTCATCGACACCTGGAACGACCGCATGGGGGACAGCTACCCCCTGCCGGAGTTCGACGCCGCCACGGTCGAGGGCTTCCAGGGGACCATGCGCTCGGTGACCCTGCACGACACCGCCGTCAACGAACTCTGGGGCTCCTCGCCCCTGAGGACCCGGGCCGTCGGCACGCACGAGCACGACCACATCAGGCTGTACGTCGGACTGCGGGGCGCGTTGGCCCTGCAGGACCCGCACGACCAGGGCGGGGACGCCCGCATCCCGGCCGGCACCTACTTCATGCACCACGTCGTACGGGAGAACCACTTCCACACCACGGCCGACAGCGCCAGCCGCATCTTCATCTTCCCCGGCGACGCCCTGCGCTCCCTGGTCTCCGGCAGGCCCCGCTCCGGTCCGGCCACCTCGCCCGCCGCGCAGGTCCTGATGGCCCACACCACCATGGTCCAGCGGACCGTGGGCGATCTCGGCCCGGCCGCCGCGCGGGCGTCCCGCACCGCCCTGATCGAACTGGCCAAGGGGCTGGTCCTCGACCACTTCGACGACCGCGAGCCCACCTTCACCCCGGCGCTCGCCCAGGCGGCCAAGGACCTGGCGGACACCCGCCTCACCGACGCGGACCTGTCCCCGGCCGCCATCGCCGCGCACCTGCACGTCTCCGTACGCACGCTGCAGCGGGCCTTCGCGGGACTCGACGAGTCGTTCAGCGCCTACATACGCCGCCGGCGCCTGGCGGAGGCGGCCGAGGCGCTCAGCGTTCCCGGAACCCGCCTCACCGTCTCCGAGGCCGCCGCGCGCTGGCACTTCACCGACAGCAGCCACTTCATCCGGGCCTTCAAGAAGCAGTACCAGGTGACGCCGGCGCGGTACGCCCGCCGAGCGGCCTGACGGCGACGGCCGCTACGCCCCGCCCTTGCGGCGGCGAGGCGCGGCCGAGCGCGGGGGCGCCGAACGCATGTGGTCCCGTACCGGCGCCAGCAGGCCGGCGAGGGTCTCGACGTCCTCGGATGCGAGCGGGGCGAACAACAGGCTTCTGACCACCTCGACGTGACCCGGCAGCACCTTCGCGAGCAGTGCGCGTCCGGCGCCGGTGAGGGTCACGGTGACGCCGCGCTCGTCGTCCGGCGAGGGGGCGCGGACGACCAGACCCTCCTTCTCCAGCAGACTCACCTGATAGGTCAGGCCGCTGCGGCTGTAGACGACGCCGTCGGCCAGGTCGGTCATGCGGTGGCTGCCCGTCGGCGAGTCCCCGAGGCGGGCCAGCAACTGGAACTGCACATAACTGAGGTCGCCGGTCTCGCGCAGTTGCTGCTCGACGGCGTGCCGCAGCAGGCTGGTCACCTCGATCAGGTCGAAGTAGGCGCCGAGCTGCACGGGGTTGAGCGAGGGCGGCGAATCAGACATGACCTGAGTCTACTGCTGCGAATTCGAAGGATGTGGGTGCGGGTGCCGCACCGGGTGGGCAGTTCTGGACGCTGTTGAGCACCGCGGAACCTGGTGATCGGGCAGCGACGCGGCGCAGGGTTGCGGGAAGGAGGACGGCGCCGCCGCCCGCACAGTCCCGAGGACCGGCCATGAGCATCCCCTGCCTCGCACCGCGCGAGGACCAGCAGCATGTCGAGCGGACCGGCGGCGCTGTCACCGGCGCCCCGCCCGGCGCCGCGTCGACCGGCCGGACGGACCGGCGGTCCGGGTCCGCGCGGTGAGGGCGGCGCGGCCGGGCCACGGGGACGAGGCCGTGCACGCGGTGCCGGCATGAGTACCGCCGGGTGGAGCCCGGTGTCCTTGACCGTCGTGAGCGCCGGTGCCGGTGCCGGTCGTCCGCGGCCGACCCGGCTGCTGGCGGACCGGGTCGTGGAGGTGGTGTGCCGGTCACTGGCGGCCGGTGGTGCGCGCGCCGAGGTGGAGGTGGTGGAGCTGCACCGGCTGGCGGCCGACCTCGCCCAGCACGCCGCCCACGGTCGCGCCAGCCTCGACCTGCGGGAGGCGGTCGCGGCGGTCGCGGCGGCCGACGGGCTGGTGGTGGCGACCCCGGTGCTCGCCGCGTCCCCGGGCGAGCTGTTCGACTCGTTCTTCGCCGTCCTCGGGGACCGGGTCCTCGCCGGCATGCCGGTGCTCCTGGCGCTGCACACCGGCCCGCACCGGCCGGCCCCCGGCCTCGCGCACGTCCTGCGCGGGCGTCTGACCGGCCTGCGCGCCGATCCCGTCCCCACGGTCGTCGTCGCCGGACCCCCGGACCGGCAGAGCACCTCCGACGGCGACGCGGGAGAGCTGGACGCCCGTATCGGCCGGGCCGCCGCCGAACTGGCGGCGGCGATGCGTCCGCACCGGCACTGACCGACCCCACCCCTTGCTTCGAATTCGAAGCAGATGTACGCTCCTCAACAGTTGCTTCGAATTCGAAGCAGCATCGATCGCGATGAAAGCGAGTACCGACATGAAGGCAGTGCGTTTCCACGAGTACGGCGACCCCGACGTCCTGCGTTACGAGGACACCGAGCAGCCCGCTCCCGGCGCCGGCCAGGTCCGGGTCCGCGTCGCCGCCACCTCGTTCAACTCCGTGGACGGCAACATCCGCGCCGGCTTCATGCGCGGCCCCATCCCGACGGAGCTGCCGCACACCCCCGGCATCGACATCGCCGGCACGGTCGACGCGCTCGGCGAGGGCGTGACCGGCCTGGCCGTCGGCGACGACGTGGTCGGCTTCCTGCCGATGGACCGTCCCGGAGCCGCCGCGGAGTACGCCCTCGCCCCCGCCGAGGCCCTGACCGCGGCGCCCGAGAACGTGCCCCTGGCCGACGCCGCCGCCCTGCCCCTGGTGGGCCTGACGGCGTACCAGGCGCTGTTCGACCACGGCAAGCTCACGGCCGGACAGCGGGTACTGATCAACGGGGCCGGCGGCGCGGTCGGCGGTTACGCCGTGCAACTGGCCAAGAACGCCGGTGCCCACGTCATCGCCACCGGCAGCCCGCGCAGCGGCGCGGCGGTCACCTCCGCCGGTGCCGACGAGGTGATCGACCACACCGCCACCAGTGTGACCGCGGCGGTGACCGAACCGGTCGACATCGCCCTCAACCTCGCGCCGGTCGACCCGGCCGAACTGGCCGCCCTGGTCACCGTGATCCGCCCCGGCGGGGTCCTCGTCAACACCACGGTATGGATGCCGGCCCCCAGCGACGAGGACCGGGACGTGCGCGGCATCGACCTGTTCGTCCGCAGCGACGCCGGCCAACTGGCGCACCTGGTGGCCCTGGTCGACAGCGGCGAACTGCGCGTCGAGGTCGCCGAGCGGGTGCCGCTGGCCGAACTGCCGGCCCTGCACGCACGGGCCGCCCAGGGCGCGGTGCACGGCAAGGTCGTCGTCGTCCCGCCCACCGCCTGACACCGGTCCTCCGCCGGAGGAACCCCGGCGTCCCGCACGGGATCGACTCCCGAGCCGTCAGCTCCGACGTGGCCCGGCGGGCCCTCGCCACCCGCGTCCCGGAGCCGACAGGAACCGCGGCCCTGTCCACGGACACCCCGTCCGTGGACAGCCGCGCGGGCGGGTCCGCGTCAGATGACGCCCTGGGCGAGCATCGCGTCCGCGACCCGCTCGAAGCCGGCGATGTTGGCGCCGGTGACGTAGTCGCCGGGGGCGCCGTAGCGCAGGGCGGTCTCGTGGCAGGTGGCGTGGATGTCGTTCATGATGTGCGTCAGCTCCTCCTCCACCCGGGCCGGCGACCAGGCCGTACGGGCGTGGTTCTGCGCCATCTCCAGCGCGCTCACCGCGACCCCGCCCGCGTTGGCGGCCTTGCCGGGGCCGAAGGCGACGCCCGCGCGCTGGAACAGGTGCACCGCCTCGGGGGTGGTGGGCATGTTCGCGCCCTCGGCGACCGCCTTCACGCCGTTGCGCACGAGGGTCGCCGCGTCGTTCTCGTCCAGCTCGTTCTGGGTGGCGGACGGCAGCGCGATGTCGGCCGGCACCTCCCAGACCCGTCCGTCCGGCACGAAGCGCGCGGAGGCGCCGCGCCGCTCGGCGTACTCGCTGATCCGCCCGCGCTCCACCTCCTTGACCTGCTTGAGCAGTTCGAGGTCGATGCCCTTGTCGTCGACGACGTACCCGCTGGAGTCCGAGCAGGTCAGCGGGTTGGCGCCGAGGGCGAGGAGCTTCTCGACGGTGTAGATGGCGACGTTGCCGGAGCCGGAGACGACCGCCGTCTGCCCCTCCAGGTCCTCGCCGCGCTCGCGCAGCATCGCCGCCGCGAACAGCACGCTGCCGTAGCCGGTGGCCTCGGGCCGGATCGCCGAGCCGCCCCAGCCCGCTCCCTTGCCGGTCAGGACCCCGGCCTCCCAGCGGTTGGTGATCCGCCGGTACTGCCCGAACAGGTAGCCGATCTCGCGTCCGCCGACCCCTATGTCACCGGCCGGTACGTCGGTGTGCTCGCCGATGTGCCGGTACAGCTCCGTCATGAACGACTGGCAGAACCGCATGACCTCCGCGTCGCTGCGGCCGTGCGGGTCGAAGTCGCTGCCGCCCTTGCCGCCGCCGATGCCCAGGCCGGTCAGCGCGTTCTTGAAGATCTGCTCGAAGCCGAGGAACTTGACGATGCCGAGGTTGACGGACGGATGGAAGCGCAGACCGCCCTTGTACGGACCGAGCGCGCTGTTGAACTCCACCCGGAAACCCCGGTTGACGTGCACCCGGCCCTGGTCGTCCTGCCAGGGCACCCGGAAGATGACCTGCCGTTCCGGCTCGCACAGCCGCTCGATGAGACCGGGCTCGGCGTACTCCGGCCGGGCCGCCAGCACCGGGGCCAGCGTGTCCAGCACTTCGTGCACGGCCTGGTGGAACTCCGGCTGGGCCGGGTTGCGCCGCTCGATCTCGACGCGCAGGGCGTCGAGCCGGCTCTTGCTGTCGTCTCGGGTCGTCACAGGGTCCCTCTCTGACACGGCTGCCACCGGTACGCGACCGGTGAGGAGCGCTCGGCGCCGTTGCCGCGCGCAGGACGGGCCGCCCCGGAGCGGGGCCGGCGCATCGCACCGACCGCACCGGAAACGGCCGGCCCTCAGTGTTACTCCTGTGTAAAGCCCGAGGCCAGCATGGATACCTCAACTGTCCGGACTGTGAGACTCGCACGCGGGCGGGTCGGTTCCGGCCATGGTGTACGAGGCTGTCAATGGGATAACCGGTCGTCTGCCGGGCGAGCCGAAGCCGGGAGCGGCGGCGGGGGGCCGGTCGCGTCGCGTGACTGGCGGCTTTCGGTCTGACCGTGCGGGCCCGCGAGCCTCACAATGGCGGGCACACGCTGTGGGAGGCCGCCGTGAACCCTGCTCGTTTCGCCAGCCCCGCCGGGACCGTCCTGCGGGCCGCGCTCATCCTCGCCCTGCTGCTCGGCTGGTCCATCGCAGCCGGGCCGGACGCCCGGGCGGGGGAGGCACGGGCCGGCGCCGTCGTGGTGCGCGGCGGCAACACGCTCTACAGCGCGAGCGGCGCCCGGTGCACCGTCGGCTTCAACGCCCGGTCCGGTTCCACGCTGTACGCCCTGGTCTCCGGCTGGTGCGTGGGGAGCGTCGGCAGCACCTGGTACGCCGACTCCACCTTGACCACGGCCGTCGGTGTCACCGCGGGGATGAGTTTCCCGGGCAACGACTACGCGGTCATCCGGTACACCAACACGACGGTCTCCTACCCGGGCGAGATCTCGCTGGGCGGCGGCGGGGTCCAGGACATCACCGCCGCGGCCAGCCCGGCCGTGGGGCAGCAGATCTGCCACGTCGGACGGACCTCGGGCTACCGCTGCGGAACCGTCCAGGCGGTCAACGTCACCGTCAACTACGGCGGCGGCGTGGTGTCCGGCCTGTTCCGGTCGAACCTCTGCTCAGAGCCCGGAGACATGGGCGGCCCGGCGTTCTCCGGCGGTACGGCCCTCGGCATCATCGTCGGTGGCAGCGGCAACTGCGCCAGCGGGGGCGTCACTTACTATCAGCCGGTGGTCGAGATACTCGCCGTGTACGGCCTGAGCATCTACTGAGCCGGGGGCGAGGCACTGCCCGCGCGGGCTCCGCCGACGCCGCGGTGACCGCGCGCCCCGCCCCGTGTCCGTCCCGGCACTACCCCGGCGCGCGGGTGAATCCGTGGCTCCGCTCCACCTTCGCCACATGCAGGGTGTAGTTCTGGTACCAGTCGGCCCGCCCGCGCCGCTGTGCCGCGCGGTGCTCGGCGTTGTCCCGCCACTCGGCGAGGGCCTCGGCGTCACGGAAGTACCCGACGGTGATGCCCAGCCCGCCGGGGGTCTGCGCGTGGTCCATGCCCAGGAACCCGGGGACGTCCTTGACCAGTTCCTCCATGCGGGCGTTGGTCTCGCCGTAGCCGGTCTGGTCCGGGGTCCGCACCGTGGCGAACACGGCGACGTAGTAGGGCGGTTCGAAGGCTTCGACGGGCGCGACAGGCGTCTCCGGGTGATCGCTCATGGCGTCACCGTAAGCGGGGACGTGCCCGGTGATCCAGCGTCTTTTCGCGACGGACGAAGGCCGTGCGGCGGCTCGGTGAGCGTCTCGGCGAGGGCCTGGGCGAAGGCGCGGGCCTGGGGGGAGCTGGAGGCGCGGCGCAGGACCAGGCCCAGCAGGGAGCCGGGCAGGCCCTCGACGGGCACGAAGGCCAGCGAACTGCGGCCGCTCCCGTGGTACTCGGCGCTGGAGCGGCACAGCAGCATCGCTCCCCGGCCCGCCGCGGCCAGCGAGAGGCCCTCCTGGAGGGTGTTGACGAGGGGACCGGCCGGGATGGGCCGGCCGTCCGGGGTCCGCCGGGGGGCTTGCGCGTGGCGCCAGTAGTCCGGGGCATCGCCCCGCACGCCGATCAACCGCACGTCGGCCAGCTCTTCCACCGAGAGGGAGGCGCGGGACGCGTACGGGTGCCGGGCGGGGAGGGCGAGGACCCGCAACTGCCGGGAGAACACCGGCCCGAGCACCAGGTCGTCCTCGGCCACCGGCAGCAGTACCACCGCGCAGTCCACCTCCTGGCGGCGCACCGGCCCGAACGGATCGGACAGGGCGATCTCCGCCACCTCGACCGCGCAGGCGGGGCGGCGTTCCTCGAAGAGGGCCACGGCACCGGCCAGTTGGTCGTCGATCGTGCCCTGGAAGCCGATCCGCAGCACCCCGCCCGTACCGCGGGCGGCGGCCCGGGTCTCCTCGACCGTCGCCCGCAGCGCCTCGTACGCCGGGCGCAGCGACGACAGGAAGGTCTGCCCGAGCGGTGTCAGGCGCACACGGCGGCTGGTGCGCTCCACCAGCGGGGCACCGATACGGGCCTCCAGGGACTTCAGCAACTGGCTGACCCGGCTCTGCGACACAAACAGGCGTTCACCCGCGCGGCCGAAGTGCAGTTCCTCGGCGAGCACGAGGAACGCCTCCAGCTCGCGGATCTCCAGCGTGCCCATGGCCGACCCCCTGTGCGATGCCGATCGAGTAGCCCAGCTCATGGAACCATGAGAGATCGGCCGTTGTTCCGCCGGTCCGCGGCCGGTTGGCTGACGGCATGGCACAGAGTCGGCAACTCACAGGTGTGACCCAGGACCGTCCGCGCGGAGAGCGGGGCGGAGGATGGCCCGCGGTGACCGCCGTGGCGGGCGCGACGTTCATGGTGGTCACCTCCGAGATGCTGCCCGTCGGCCTGCTCACACCGATCGGCACGGCGCTGGGCGTCACGGAGGGCACGGCCGGGCTGACGCTGACGGTCACGGGCGTGATGGGCGCAGTGTCCGCGCCGCTGCTCACCCCGGCGCTGGGCCGGCTGGACCGCAGGGTGGTGCTGTGCGCCCTGATGGCGGTGCTGGCCGCCGGGAACCTGCTGGCCGCCTGGTCCCCGCACTTCGCGGTGATGGTGGCGGCCCGGGTCCTGGTCGGCGCCGGCATGGGCGGGGTGTGGGCCGTCGCGGCCGGTCTCGCGGTCCGTCTCGTCCCCGGGCGGTCGGTGGGTCCGGCCACCTCGCTGGTGTTCGGCGGCATCTCGGTGGCCTCGGTGCTCGGCGTCCCGGCCGGTACCTACCTCGGTGAACTGGCGGGCTGGCGTGCCGCGTTCGCCGCTGCCGCCGCCCTCGCGCTGGTGGTGCTGGCCGCGCTGGCGGTGTCGCTGCCGAGGCTGCCGCCCGAGCAGGAGGTCCGGCTCGGCGGCGTGCTGCGGCTCGGCACCCGTCCGCCGGTGGCGACCGGGCTCGGCGCGGTGGCGCTCCTGGTCACGGGTCACTTCGCCGCCTACACCTACGTACGCCCCGCCCTGGAGCGGCTCTACGGGGCCGAGGCGTCGGTGATCGGCACCGTGCTGCTGGTGTACGGGGTGGCCGGGGTGCTGGGCAACTTCGCCGCCGGGGCGGGGGCCACGCGCTCGCCGCGCGCTGTGCTGGTGGTGATCGGGCTGGTCCTCGCGGTGGCGGTCTGCCTGATGCCGCTGCTCGACGGTCCGGTGGTCACGGCCGGGGTGCTGCTGGCCGTCTGGGGGCTGGCCTACGGCGGGGTCTCGGTGACCACGCAGGCGTGGCTGCTCAGGGCGGCCGGTGACGCCCGCGAGGCGGTCTCGGCGCTGTTCGCCGGCGTGTTCAACGGCGCGATCGCGCTGGGGGCGTTCGCCGGGGGCCTGGTCGCGGACGGGGCCGGCGTCCGGGCCGTGATGTACGTGGGCGGCGCCCTCGCGGCAGGTGCCCTGGCAGTGGCGGTGCTGGGGCGCGCGCCCGCGCACCGGTAGGGGCCGGCCCGGAACACCGCCACAGGACGGACCGGCCGCCGTGCTCAGTCGTAGTCGGGCAGGGTGAGGGCGCTGTACTCGGCGTGCGGCCGGTCGGCGGGGAGGGCGGAGAGCGCGCGCAGGGCGGTGTTGCGCTGCCGGAGGGCCTCTTCGGTGGCGGGGAACAGCTCGGTGTCGCCGTCGCCCGCGAGCGCCTGGTTGGCGGTCACGAACGGCCGCATCACCCTCTCGTAGGCGGCGAACGCCTCGGCGTGGTCGCGGTGCGTGGCCAGTTCGCCGGCCAGCACGTAGGCGCCGGCCAGGGCGAGGCTGGTGCCCTGTCCGGTCAGGAAGGACGGCGCGTAGCAGGCGTCGCCGACCAGTGCGACCCGGCCCGCGGACCAGCGGGGCATCCGGATCTGGCTCACCACGTCGAAGAACAGGTCGTCGGCGGTGTGCATCTCGGCGACGATCCGGGGGATCTCCCAGCGGTCGTCCGGGAAGGTGGCGGCGAGCAGCTCGCGCTGCGCCTCGGGGTCGCGGAAGGCGTCGAAGGGCGGGTCGGAGCGCCGGAAAGTGAGCAGCCCGAACACGTCCTGTCCGTAGCCGACGGCGTAGAGGGCGGCGGACCGGCCGGGGGCGTTCCACAGCAGGCCCTCGGAGACGAGCCCGAGGTGGTTGGGCAGGGTGAAGCCGGCGAAGCAGGCGCCGAGGTAGTGGTGGAAGCGCTCCTCGGGGCCGAGGACCAGCCGACGGGTGTGCGAGTGCAGTCCGTCGGCGCCGATGACGACGTCGAAGGTGCGCCGGGCGCCGCTGCGGAAGGTGACCTCGATGCAGTCCGGGTGGTCGTCGAGGGCGGCTATGGAGTCGTCGAACTCGAACGCGACGGAGTCACGGACGGCGTCGTAGAGGATCTCGGTCAGATCACCGCGCCGTACTTCGAGGTCACCGTCGGCGCCGATGGCCATGGACTCGGGGCGCAGCGCGGCGACGGCGTCTCCGTCGGGATCGAGGAAGGTGATGCGGCGGGTGTCGACGTGGGCCTTCCGCAACCGGGGGAGGAGGCCCATGCGCCGCACCGCCTCCACGGCGGTCCCGCGGATGTCGATGGGGTAGCCGCCGCCGCGTACGGTGGCCGCCTTTTCCACCACGGTGACGTCGAAGCCGTAGCGGTGCAGCCAGTAGGCGACCGCGGGGCCGGCGATGCTCGCGCCGGAGACGAGCGCGGAGCGCCGGGGGAGGGGGTGGCGGGTCTCGGTCATGGTGGCCTGATCCTTTCTGGCCGCGCCGGTGGGCCGGCCGGCCAGAGATCTCCAAGGGGGTGACGTGCTGCGCGGGAGCCGCGGAGTCCTGCGAACGCGGACGACACTACACCGTGCAGTGTAGTAAGTAAACTGCACGGTGTAGAGTGGCCGTGGAGGTGGACATGAACACGAGCGCGAACGCCGTCGACCCGGGGAAGGCGGTGCGCGAAGGGTCCTCGGAGAAGCGTGCGGCGATCCTCGCCGCGGCACGGGACCTGTTCGTGCGGCAGGGGGTGGACCGCGTGAGCATGGACGCCGTGGCGGCCCGCGCCGGGGTCTCGAAGCGCACCGTGTACGACTACTTCGGCGACAAGCGTCGGCTCTTCCTCGCCATCCTCACCGCCGCGTCCGACTCCATGCTGGCCACCAGTTGCCGGGCACTCGACGAGCACCTCCCCACCGACGCGCGGATCACGACCGTGCCGCAACTGGAGGAGGCGCTCACGGCGTTCGCCGTCGACCTGGGCACGTCGATCGTCCGTTCCCCCGACTACGCCGCCGCCTTCGCCCTCGTCGCCCAGGAGCGCCTGCGGACGCCCACCACCACGGACGACCTGGCGACGGAGGCGGCCTCACAGGAACTGGCGGACCGCATCGCGCACTTCGCCGACGCCGGCCTCCTGGACACGGACGACCCGCGGCTGGCCGCCGACCACTTCAGCGCCCTGACCGTCCTGCTGGCCTACGAACGCCACCCGGTGCCCGCCACCGCCGACCCCGAGAAGGTCCGCCGGACCATGGCCGACGGTGTGCACGCCTTCATCCGCGCGTACGCCACGCGCCGGTAGCGCGGTGCTCCGCGCCCGCCCGCGCGAGCGCGGCTTCCGCCCGGCGGTCACGACGCCGTTCGGCGACGGCGACATCGCCTGACGTCGAGCCCTCAGCCCTTCGAGAAGCAGGCCCAGTCCGCCCCGAAGTCCGCATCGCCCGGGCCACGCCTACCGCCGACAGCGCCGCCCGCCGCACCGGGCGGCAGGCGGCGCTCAGCCTCCGGTCCGGGACGCGATGACCGGCCGCACAGGAGGACGGCGGGCCCGAGCGGTTCAGTTGTGGTGGGGGGAGGTCAGGTAGTGCTGGCGGAGCAGTTCCCGGCCGTAGTCGTTGCCGTTGGGGGTGCGGATGATGGCGTGGACGTGCTTCTGCGTCGGGGTGCCCTGGGTGGAGTCGTAGGCGCCGGCCAGCGGACCGGGGGCCTGGCAGTCGACCTCGATCCAGACCACGGGGCTGTGCACCCGCACGTAGAACGCGGAGTCGTCGGCGATGCCACCGGCCCAGGTGACGTAGGTGTCGTCGAGGTGGCGGGCGATCTCGGCCATCCGCACCTTCGCGGCGTCGGCCCTGGCCCGGCCCACGAACGCTTCGGCGATGCCGAGCAGCTTCTTCCGCTGGGCGGTGCTCAGCGTGTTGCCGCGCAGCCCCTCGTACGCCTGGACGGTGTTGTCGGAGAACGCGCCCGCCTTCATCGACTCGTTCGACTTGGTGGCGGAGGCGATGGCGGTCTTGCGCTGGGCGGGGGTGAGGGAGTTGACGAAGGCGAGACTGGCCTCGACCTCCTCGTGGCACACCCGCACGGTCGTCCCGTCGATCTCCATCTCGGTCGGCTCCGAGCCCCAGAAGCAGGGGCTCATGACGACCTGGTCGCCGAGGACGAAGTAGTTGACGACGAGGTGGTGGCCGTCGAACTGGAAGCCCCAGGGCTCGGTGGCGGACGGGGTGCCCATGACGGTCCAGTAGTAGGCGTCCTCGTTGAACGCGTCGGTGTTGCCGATCGCCTCGCCGGCCGCCTGGTTGATCCTGCGGATCTTCTCCGTGGTCTCCAGGCCGTCGGCGCTGAGGGCCGCCTCGAGCAGGGCGGTCCCCAGGGCCTTCTGGGTGCCGGTGAGGTCGGCGAGGGAGACGCCCTGGCGGGCGTAGGAGTCGACGTTGCTCCACAGGCGCCACTCGGTGGAGTGGACGGTGAACTGCGTGGAGGTCCTCTGGTCGTCGGTGAGACCGGCGAGGAAGGCTTCGGCGGCACTGATGACCGGAGCGGTCGCCACGCCGGTGGAGTGGATCGTGAACAGGTCGGTGACCCGCTTGCCGTCGGTGGTCAGACCGAAGAAGTCCTCGGTGATGCCCTGGTCGCCGGGGCCGCCACCGGCCCCGCCCCCGGGCGCCCCGCTCGGGGCACCGCCGGGCGAGGCGGCGGCCCCGGCGCCGGCCGTGGTGGTGTCGTCGGCGAGCGCCGCCCAGGCCCCCGCACCGCCCATCGTCGCCACGGCGGTGGCTCCCGAGGCGAAGAAGACCTTCCGCATGAACTGACGACGGTCCGCACGGGCATGGCGGCCGCTCCGCTGCTCAGGTCCTTGTGCCGTGGTCCCGTTCAGGTCCAGTCCGGTCATCGTCGCTGACTCCCTGGTCGTCGCCCGGTCCCGGTGGCCGGGCATCTGACGGTGACTCTGGCCGAACGACCTGAGAACGAGCTGTCCGAGCGCCGTGCCCGAGATGAGCGTCCCGCCCGGTACTCGCCTTGACCTGCCTTTCTGTGAGGTGAGGTGAGAACCACCGGGCGCGCGCCCCCTCGGTGAGCCGGACACGGACGACGAACGGCCGGGAGAGGACCGTGACGGCGACGGAGACGGCGGCCAGCGAAGCGATGGCCGTGCCGGCGGGGACGTACTGGGCGAGGCCCCCGGCGATCGCGGCTCCGATGCTCTGCCAGGTCATCCGGCCGGCCGACTCGACTCCCTGCACCTGACCACGGACCGGATCGGGAGTCAGCTCCAGGAGCCGCTCCTGGAGCGGCAGGGTGGCGGCGAAGCCTGTGCCGGCGAGAAACACCGCGACCACCGCCACCAGGACGGGCGGGTGCAGGGCGAACAGCAGGTAGGGGACGGCGAGCAGCAGCCGCAGAGCGAAGGCACAACGGCGCCGCCGCCCGGCGGTGAGCAGTCGCCCGACCGCCAGGTCACCGAGGAGCATGCCCGCCGATCCGGCGGCCAGCAGAACTCCGGCGCGGTGCGGGGCGTAGGAGAGGAACAGAGCCTCGCAGCCGACGATCAGACCATTGGGGACCCACAGGTTCAGCAGCAGCGCGCGGGGGCCGGGCCGGGAGAACAGCGCGGTGTTCGTCGACCAGGTCTCGCGCAGTCCGGGCCGGCGGGGCGGACGGACCGAGCGTTCCCGGACGGTCCCGGCCACCAGAAGCAGCCCCGCCCCGGTCAGGGCCGCCGCGACGACGAACACCTGATGCGGGCTCAGGCAGCTCACGAGGACGGCGCCGACGGCGTAACCGAGGACGGCCATGCCGCCGGAGGTGATGTTCATCAGCGAACGTGCCAGTGCGTACGCGGAGACCGGCACCACCTCGGCGAGCAGCCCCATCCGCGCGCCCGTGCCCAGCGACTGGAAGAACCCCAGTACGAGGAGCAGACCGAACCGTGCGGTGAGCGGCAGCCCGGGAACCGCCTGGGCGGCGACCCCCGCGAGCGTCACGCACTGGAGTACGACGAGGGTCCGGCGGGGACGGCCTCCGTCCGCGACCGACATCAGCGTCAGCGCGCCGAGGACCGTCGCGAAGGTGGCGCCGTACATGCTCACGGCGGTCAGGAACGGGGACCCGGTCCGCCGGCTGACCAGTGTGCCGAGCGCGAAACCCGACAAGGTGCTCGCGGCGACCGTCAGGGTCAAGCTGACGTACAGGCCGACGAATTCGCGGTTGCGGAGCAGGTCACGGTAGGTGGTGGGAGGTGTGCTGGAGGCAGGGGTGTCGGAAGGCATGAAAAAAGCCTCCGCGCGCACCCAGTCCGGGGCGCCGAAGGCCGACTCGGGGATCATAGCAGCCGCCCGCCCGTGGTCCGCCGCCTCAGCGCCGGTCGGCCTCCCGCGCCGACCCGCCGGGACCGGCGGACAGGAGGGTGCGGCACTCGAGCCAGGCGTCAGGGCTCAGCAGATGGCGGACCCTGGTGAACAGGGCGAGCAACGGTGGGCCCCATGTGCCGAGGAAGGCGGGGTCGGTGACGGCGAGGTCGAGTTCGTTGGCCGCCGACAGTTCGGCGAAGTCCCGGCGCGACCGCGCCCCCGGCACATGGGAGCGGCCGGTGAACCGGTCGTGGAAGGCGGCGTCGGCCCGGTCGAGGGCCGGATAGGTGGCCTCGCGGTCGCACGCGGCGTACAGGTACACGAGCGACTCGGCCTCGGTGCCGATCACCGCTGCGAGCTCATGGCGACGGTCCAGCGGGAGCAGGGCCGTGGGAAAGCCGTCGGTGCCGTAGAACGCGTGGCACAGACCGGCGAGTTGCAGGGCCGGGCGGGCCTGCCACCTCGCCAGCCGCGCCTGGACGTGCTGGAGGTGGACGAGGAGGGTGCCGCCGGGGTGGGCGACATCCGCGGCACCTAGCTCACGCAGCAGGGCGACGGCGCGGTCGGTCGAGGCGGCAAGAGCGGGCATGGTGTCCGTCTCCCTTCGGCGAGGGGGTGGTCGGCACCCGTCCGGTGCCTTCGCCGGTCCGGATCCGTACGAAGGCGGCGGACGGGTTGCCGCCTGGGCCCTGCCAGGATCGTCCGGCACCCGAACACCCAAGTCAATCCTGGGAATTGCTCCCCTCACCCCAGGTGTAGCTTGGGTGCCGTGACCCTGGACGACCTGCGTGTCTTCGTCGCCGTGTGCCGGGCCGGCAGCCTCAGTGCCGTGGCCCGCGACCTGTCCTGTACGCAGTCCGCCGTGAGCCAGCACGTCAAACGCCTGGAACGGGAGACGGGCGTGCGCCTGCTGGAGCGCCGGCCGCGCGGGGTCGTCCCCACCGCGGCGGGGCGGGTCCTGTGCGAGGCCGCCGCCGACGGGATCGCCGGGCTCGACCTCGCGCTGCGCCGCCTGGGCGACCTCGTGAACGGCGAAGGCGGCTCGGTGCGGATCACGACCGGCGGCACGACCGTCCGGCACTTCATGGCCGAGGCGATCGTCTCCTTCCGCAGGCGCTATCCGAAGGTGAGCCTGGAGTTCCAGACCGAGACCTCCAGCCGGGGCTGCTTCGACGCCCTCCTGGCCGGCGACCCCGACCTCGCCTGGGTCACCGTCGGCGGCCCGGTGCGCGGCATCGAGCAGCGGCCCGTCGTCGAACTGCCCTGGGTGCTCGCCGTGCGCTCCGACGATCCGCTCGCCGCCCGGCCCCGGATCGACGCCGCCGACCTGGCGGGCATCCGCCTGGTCCGGCTGCCGCCGAACTCCACCTCCGGCGCCCATCTGGACACCGGCTTCGCCGAACTGGGGGTCCGGACCGGCTCGGACACCAGCGTCGCCGACTGGGACACCGCCCTGCTCCTCGCCGAACTCGGCCTGGGCCACGCCGTCGTCCCGGCCGTACCGGGCCTGACCGCGCCCGCCGACGGCGGCCCGCTGCGGCTCGTCCCCGTTCCGGCGCTGCGGCCGCTGCCGGTCGGCTGGGCCGTACGCCGCTGGGACGCGCTCTCCCCGCTGGCGCGGAGCTTCGCGGACGCGGTGGCCGCGAGCTGTACGGCGGTGCGCGGCCGGGGCGGGATCTAGACTGAGCCGGGTGACCAGCGCGAACGAAGACGTGGTGATGAGGGACGAGGAGGGCGCCGCGGCACCCGTCCGGCCGCAGTCGTTGATGCTCAGTTTCCTGGGCCTCTACGTCCTGGACCGCGGCAGCGCGGTGTACTCCGGCAGCGTCATCGACGTGTTCGCGCGGATGGGGGTCTCGCAGGAGGCGGTGCGCTCCACCCTGGCCCGGATGGTCAAACGCGACCTGCTGGTCCGTCACCGGCGGGGCCGCCGCATGTACTTCGGGCTCACCCCGCGCTCCAGCGAGGTGCTCCGGGACGGACACGACCGGGTCTGGGGGGCCGGGGCGGTCAACCGGGACTGGGACGGTACGTGGACCCTGGTCGCCTTCTCCATGCCGGAGGCGTGGCACAGCCAGCGGCACGACCTGCGCTCACGTCTGGTGTGGGCCGGGTTCGGCTCCCTGCAGAACGGCCTGTGGATCGCGCCGGGCCGCATCGACGTCCCCGCCGTCGTCGCCGGGCTCGGTCTGGAGGACCACCTCAACGTGATGAACGCGCACGCGGCGCGGCCCACGGAGGCCGCCCAGTTGATGAGCCGGGCCTTCGACATCGCCAGCATCGCCGCGCGCTACCGGGCCTTCCTCGGCCGCTGGGACCGCCCGCGTCCCGTGCCGGACGTGTCCGACGACCTCGCCCGGCAACTGCTGCTGCACACCGACTGGCTGCAACTGGTCCGCTCCGACCCCCGCCTCCCGGCGCAGCACCTCCCCGCCGACTGGCCCGCCATCCGCGCCGAACGCGTCTTCCGCGCCCTGTCCGCCCAGTACGACGCCCCGGCCAAGCAGCTCGCGGACGCCGTCCTGGACACCGTCCCCGCGGAGCCGCAGGCCGATCGGTGAACCCGGCGCCCTGCGGCCGTGGCGGGGGAGCGTACGGGGTCAGTGCCGGGCGTCGCCGGGGTGGGCGAGGTCGTAGGGCCGGGGGTGAGCCGCCGGGCGGTAGCGGACGTAGCGCGGCTCGGGCGTCGTCGCGTCCGCCTCACGGGCGCGGGCGTTGAGCGCGCCGGGGTCGGTGGACCAGCGGCCGGTGGCCAGGCGGTCCTCGAGCGTGTGGACGGCGGCGACGGTCTCGCCGGGGGTGAAGGTGCAGTGGCCCGGTGCGTCGACGTACGCCTGCGCGAGCCTGCTGCCGCTGCCGGCCGCTGCCGCGGCCCGTCGGTAGGCGCTCTCGGCGGAGACCGGGATCAGCGCGTCGCCGGTGGTGTGCACGGTGAGCTGGGGGTCGGCGAGCCGGCCGGTCAGGACGCTGGTGTCGCGCATCCAGCGGACCGCCTCGCGATCGGCGGAGATCCGCGGTGCCCGGTTGAGGACGGCCAGGTCGGCGGCGAGCGACCGTCCGGCGCTCTTGTACAGCTCGGTCACCTCCTTGTAGAGCGGGGACCGGCGCAGCATGGCGGTGTAGTCGACACCGGTGTTCCAGGACGGGTTGCCGCCGGCCCGGTGTTCGGCCTCCTGCCGCCAGGCGAACGCGGGGAACTGGACCAGGGCGGTGACGGCGGCGTACTGGTTGGCCTGCTGGGTGTCCCAGTCGGCCGGTGCGGGCTCGGGCTGGGCGGGGTCGTTGTAGCCGGGGATGTGCTGGAGGGCGGCGGCCAGTGCGGTACGGGCGCGACCGGTCGGGGACTGCTGGGCGGCGGTGACCTCGGCGCCGAGGGCGCGTGCGGCGGCCTGGGCCTGGACGGAACCGGTGAAGCCGGTGAGGGGGATGTCCTTGCCGGGGGCGAGCAGGGTCTTCAGCGCGAACACCGGGTCGAGGGTGTTGTTCCAGTTGGCGATCCCGCCTTGCAGCAGCCCGCACAGCGACAGCGAGCCGTCGAAGCGGTCGGCGTGCCGCTCGGCCAGCACGGTCGTGACGAACCCGCCGTACGAGGTGCCCCAGGCGAGGGTCCGCCGCGCGGTGCCGAACCGCCGCGTGAACAGGTCCAGGGTGGCGAGCTGGTCGGGGACGGCGTCGGTGACCGCCCAGCCGGTCGTCGCGTAGGAGGAGCCGATCAGCGCGTACCCCTGGTCGAGCAGGGTGTCCCGGGTCTTCGCGTCGGGCGCGTTCTGGGCGGGGTTGGGCCAGTCGGCGGCGGTGTAGCCGTGGCTGTAGAGCAGGACGGTGCCGTTCCAAGCGGCGGGTATGTCCATCAGGTAGGTCGCCCCGGAGGGCAGCCGGCCCTCCACGTGCGCGTCGTCGTCCGCCGCCGCTGCCTGGGCGGGGAGGGCGCCGGAGGTCAGCAGGGCCAGGGTCACCAGCAGGGTCGTGGCTTTCAACGGAGGGTCCCTTCGGGGCTGGACGTGCTGGTCGTCGTGGTGCCGGGCGCGGGGGCGCCCAGGGTGTTCGTCCGGGTCTCGCGCAGTTGCCACACGGTGAGCGCGGTGATCGCCGCGCCGCAGCACAGCAGCAGGGAGACCGGGGTGCTGCCACCGCCGCCGGAGGCGACCAGACTGCTCGCGATGAGCGGGGAGAAGCCCGCGCCGATCAGGGTCGCGCTCTGGTAGCCCAGGGAGGCGCCGGTGTAGCGGACCTCGGTGCCGAACATCTCGGTGAGCAGGGCGCCCAGCGGCGCGTACATCGTGGACTGGGCGAGGCCGTGGCCGAGTACGAGGGCCAGGATCAGCAGGCCGGGGGAGCCGGAGTCCACCAGGGCGAGCACCGGGAAGGCGAGCGCCGCCGAGGCGATCGCCCCGGCCAGTACCACCGGACGCCGACCGACCCGGTCGGACAGCGCGGAGGCCGCGGGCAGCGCGAGCAGCGCGACGCACGAGGCGGCGGTCACGGCGGTGAGCACCTGCGGCCGGCTGTAACCGTGGTCGACGGCGTACGAGATCATGAAGCTGGCCAGCAGTGACTGGGCGGTGAACGCGCCGATGCCCGCCCCGGCCGCGCGCAGCACCGGCACCGGGCGGCGCAGCACCGCCACGATCGGCGGCCGCGCGGCCGGCTCCGGCTTCACCTGCTCGAACAGCGGGCTCTCCGCGACCTTCAGCCGGACGAACAGACCGACCGCCAGCAGCAGGATGCTGAGCAGGAACGGCACCCGCCAGCCCCACGTACGGAAGTCGTCGTCGGGCAGCGAGGAGACCAGCGTGACCACGCCCGTGGACAGCACCGAGCCGAGCGGGGCACCGAGCTGGGTGGCGCTGGACCACAGGCCGCGCCGGGCACTGTGCCCCCGCTCGGCGTGCTCGACGACCATGAGCGTGGCGCCTCCCCACTCGCCGCCGATGGCCAGCCCCTGCACCACGCGCAGGGCCACGAGCAGGACCGGCGCCCACACACCGATGGTGTCGTAGGTCGGCAGTACGCCGATGAGGAAGCTGCCGCAGCCCATCAGGGCCATGGTCAGCAGCATCATCGACTTGCGGCCGATCCGGTCGCCGAAGTGGCCGAAGACGATGCCGCCCAGCGGGCGGGCCACATAACCGGCGGCGAACGTGCCGAAGGCGGCGATGGTGCCGACCGCGGGGTCGGCGCCGGGGAAGAACAGATCTCCGAAGACGAGCGCGGCGACCGTGCCGTACACGAGGAAGTCGTAGAACTCGACGGCGGTGCCGAGCAGGCCCGACAGGGCCACGCGACGCAACTGGCGGTTGCCGTCCGAGGGTTGACCGGCTGCGGAAGGGGAGGGGGACATCTGCACGATGGGCTCCTGAGGCTGTTGCCGACGCAGGAGGAACCTAGGTAGAAACGTCACTGCCGTCAAGAATCTGCACAACATCACCGTCGGGGAGGCCGCGAGCCGGCCGTCGAGGACGGGACCTTTTCTAAGAGGTGGACGACTGGACGGCCTCGGCGGTGAGCGCGGTACGGGCGCTGGGGCCCCGGTGCCGGGGCGTGCGGGCAGTTCCGTGGACCGCTGTCGCCGGGCGCCGCCCGCCCGGCCTCGGTGCGTGTGACGACCGTACCTTCCGCCCGCATGTGACCTGCGGTTTCCTCGGTGGTGGCCGCTGCCGGGACGGGTACTCGGCCACAGAAGTGGCAGTGCCCGGATTCCCTACCGTTCGAGAGCCGAGGAGTCGCCCGATGGACACACACATCGCGCTGTGGGAGACCGACGAGGTCGACCGGCTCAAGCGCGTGAGCGGCGACGAGTACGCCGGTCCGCGCGTGAGCACCCGCCGCTGAACCCCACCCGCACGACCGTAAGGAGCACCATCATGCGCGGAGCCGTTCTCCACGCCCCCGGGGACGTCCGCTTCGAGGAGCGCGACGACCCGAAGATCATCGACCCGGCGGACGCGGTGATCCGTACCGTCGCCACCTGTGTGTGTGGCTCGGACCTGTGGGACTACCGCGGCATCAACCCGGTCGAGGGGCCGACGCCGTTCGGTCACGAGTACGTCGGCATCGTCGAGGAAGTCGGCGGCGAGGTGAGCACCCTGCGACCGGGCCAGTTCGTCGTCGGCTCCTTCTTCGCCTCGGACAACACCTGCGCCAACTGCCGCAACGGCTACCAGACCAACTGCCTGCACCGCGAGTTCGTCGGCGCGGGGGGCTGCCAGGCCGAGAGGATCCGCATCCCGCTCGCGGACGGCACCCTGGTCGCCACGCCCGACCAGCCGGCCGAGGAGCACATACCCAGTCTGCTGGCCTGCTCCGACGTGATGGGCACCGGCTGGTACGCGGCGGTCGCCGCCGAGGTAGGGCCCGGCGACACGGTCGCGGTGGTCGGCGACGGCGCGGTCGGCCTGTGCGCGGTCATCGCCGCGAAGGAACTGGGCGCGTCCCGGATCATCGCCATGTCCCGGCACGAGCCCCGGCAGAAACTGGCCCGCGAGTTCGGGGCCACCGACATCGTCGCCGAGCGCGACGAGGAAGGCGTCGCCCGCGTCAAGGAGATGACCGGCGGCATCGGCGCCGACCGCGTCCTGGAGTGCGTGGGCACCGAGCAGTCCATGCGGCAGGCGCTGCGCTCCACGCGGCCCGGCGGCAACATCGGCTTCGTCGGCGTCCCCCATGGCGTGGCGGTGGACGGCACCGAACTGTTCTACTCCCACGTCGGCCTGCGCGGCGGCCCCGCCCCCGTCCGGGAGTTCCTGCCCGACCTGATCGACCGCGTGCTCACCGGCCGCATAGACCCCGGCAGGGTCTTCGACCTCACCCTGCCGCTCGAACAGGTCGCCGACGCCTACCGGGCCATGGACGAACGACGCGCCATCAAGGCCCTCCTGAAGCCCTGAGCGAGCGGTCGCACACCACGCGACGGGCGCCGGACGTGACCGACCGTCCGGCGCCCGAGCGCGCTCGCCCGACCCCGATGGGCACGCCCCCTCCGCACATGCCCGGCACCGCCTGCACCCGCGTGGGGCACGTATGCGGCGGAGCAGTGCCTGCGCGTCCGATCCGTTCAAGAGGACGGCGGCCGTGGTCCGTTACCGTTCCGGCCATGGACCACACCGGTGAAGCATCACGTCATCTCAGTACCTGCATCGACCGCACCGCCGACGCCGTCTACGCCTATGCATCCGACCCGGCCAACCTGCCCGCGTGGGCCAACGGCCTGGGAGGCTCCATCGAGAAGGTCGAGGACCGCTGGGTCGCGGAGTCTTCCCCCATGGGACGGGTCGAGATCACCTTCGCGCCGCGCAACGAACTGGGCGTCTTCGACCACCATGTCACGCTGCCCAACGGCGAGACCGTCTACAACCCGGTCCGGGTGATCGCCAACGGCACGGGAAGCGAAGTGGTGTTCACCCTCCGCCGACGGCCGGGCATGAGCGACGCCGACTTCGAGCGTGACGCCGGCATGGTCGCCGCCGACCTGGCCCGGCTGAAGGAACTGATGGAGACCGACTGAGGCCCCTCCGGCTCCCGGCCGGGCCTGATCCCCTGTATCGCCTTCCCCGGCGAGACGGCCGGGCTCGGCCGGACAAGGCCGCCCCGACCCGCGGCCGCAGGGCAAGCAGCCGGCCGTGAGGCGGCCGAGCCGAGAGGATCATGCGGTCGGCGCGCCGCCGACGAAGGTGCGTTCCGGCGGTGACGCCACGAGTTCGACCATGGTGCCGGCGCGGAGGTCGTCGCCGACGGCACGCGTGATCGCGTCGGTGAGCGCGGTGCCGAGGCGCGTGGTGATCTGTGCGGCGTCGGGGCGGTCGAAGACGCCGGCGCGGACGCCCAGGACCACCGAGGCGCTCGCGTCCACGGCTCTGCCGCCCCGCGCGAAACGGCCCGCGGGGACTGCGGACAGGCGGATGCTCACGTGGTCGCGGGCCCAGTCGCCGTAGACGTCGACGATCGCGTCGGTCAGTGCGGCGATGAGGAGGGGTTCCTTGCCGGCCAGCCTGTCCTCTGGAAGGTGAACGGTCAGATGCGGCATAGTCGCCCTCATTCCCTTTGCTTACAAAGCCTTTGTTTCTCAAGCTATCTGGAGAGGTGACCGATGTCCACGGAATCGAACGGACCTGCCGTGGACGAGGCCGTCCGCACCCTGCTGCTGCTCATGCCACGGCTCGTCGGCCGTGCCAAGCGCCTGCCCATCCCCCCGGCGCTCCAGGGCCTGGACCTGGCACCCCGGCACCTCGCGCTGCTGGCCCACCTGGAGTACGACGGCCCCACCAGCGTCAACGACCTGGCCGCCCGGTTGGAGGTGGCCCCGACGACCGTCAGCCTGATGGTGAGCGAACTGTCACGGCTGGGCATCCTGGAGCGCACCGCCGACCCCGCCGACCGCCGCCGCCGCATCATCGCCATCGCCTCCGCCTACGCCGCACCCATCGGCGAATGGCTCTCCGGCAACGCCTCCGCCTGGGAGCGCGTCATGCGCGCTCTCGCCCCCGAGGAACGCGCCACGGTCATCACCGCCCTGCACGCCTACGAAGCCGCCCTGGAGCAGGCGGGACGCGGATCGGCGTAATAAGCATCCCTGAAAGATGATGACGTAAAGCCATTCACGTAAAGGAGCTTCGGTTCTCTGGGCGATGCCGTAACCGAGTGGGTATGTTGGCAGGGCGCCAGGTAATGCGTTCGCGGATACGTCGGGGCGGGCACCGCCCGAACCGATGCGGCCGGAACGTATCGACCGGGTACAGGGAGTGGCCGCTCCCGTCAGGAAGCGGCCACTGCGACGGACCCGCCGGGCTACGAGGTGAGCCAGTTCGCCAGTTGGATGGCTAGATCCATACAGGCGACGTAGAAGGCCCACCGGCCGTAGTCCGGCGGTTCGTTCTCGACCATGCGCTTCTCCCCCCGGGCGGGAGGATCGGTCGGCCTCCACGCCCGGCCGGCCGGGACGTGAAGCAGCGGAGAACGGCCCATCGCGCTCACTCTATAGAGGACGGGTCCAACTCTGGGGCCGTGCGCGAAACTTCATCCTTGACGCGTACCGGACAAGCGCGTGACCTGCATTTATGCAAACACGGCTCCGCAACTTGGATGCTTCACGACCCTGGGTATCGCCCGCTGTGCCGTCCCGCGCCGACCGCGACCATGACCCGAGCGACGCCCCGCGCCGGCGAAATCCCTACGCCGCGCTGCCGGTTCCGCGCCAGGTCAGGTCGAGCAGCCGGTGGGCCTCGGCCGCCGGGTCGGGGTGGTGTTCCGTGGCGAGGGCGATGCCGGTCACCAGTGTGATCAGGTCGGCGGCGGTCACGTCCGCTGTCACCGCGCCCGCCCTGGCGGCGCGTTCTACCAGCGGTTCGAGCGCCCCGGCGAGTTTCGCCGCGCAGGACTGCACGTCCTCCGGCTCGGTGAGCCGGTCCTGGGCCAGCGCGTCGGCCATGCCGCGCGCCGAGGCGGCGTAGTCGGTGAGCGCGGCCAGCCAGTCGCGCAGCGCCGCCGCGGGGTCGGCGGCGTCGGTGAGGGCGGCCGCGCGGGCGCTCAGCGCCTCGATCCGCTCGGCGAACACGGCCCGCAACAGGGCGCGTCTGCCGGGGAAGTGCCGGCGCACCGTCGCCGAGCCGACACCTGCGACGCGGGCGATCCGTTCCAGCGAGGCATCGGCGCCGTGGGCGGCGACCTCCTGCTCGGCCACGGCGAGGATCCGCGCGTAGTTGCGCCGTGCGTCGGCGCGCTGCTGGTCGGCCACGGGTCCTCTTCTCCGGTTGCTAACTGGCGGGGGCCTCCGTATCGTACCCGGCAGCTAAATGGCGGGCCCCGCCACTTAGCTGCGCCCCGATTCTGGAGGACTCCCATGCCCGCATCCCCCGCACCCGTCCTGGTCACCGGCGCGACCGGCCGCCAGGGCGGTGCCACCGCCCGCGCCCTCCTCAGGTCGGGGGTGCCCGTCCGGGCCCTGGTCCGCGACCCGTCGAGCGACCGGGCCAAGGCCGTCGAGGCCCTCGGCGCCGAGCTGGTCACCGGGGACCTGTACGACCCCGCCTCGCTGACCCGCGCCGCCGACGGGGTTCGCGCCGTCTTCTCCGTCCAGATGCCCGACATCGGCGGACGCGGCTTCGAGGGCGAGGTCACGCAGGCCACGCACCTCATCCGCAGCGCCCGCGCGGCGGGGGTGCCCCAGTTCGTCCACACCTCGGTCTCCGGCGCCGGGCGGCACGCCCACCTGATCGAAGGCCGCTGGGCGGCCATGGAGCCGTACTACACGGCGAAGGCCACCATCCAGGACCGGGTGCGCGAGGCGGGCTTCACCTCCTGGACGATCCTCAAGCCGTCCTACCTCATGGAGAACCTGCTGCCCTCGGAGCGCATCGTCTTCCCGCGCGGTGTGGCGGGCGGCCTGGTGACGCTGCTGAAACCCGAGACGGTGCTCGCCCTGGTCGCCGTCGACGACATCGGCGCGGCGGCCGCGGCGGCGATCGCCGAGCCGGAACGGTTCCACGGGGTCGAACTGGAGCTGGCCGGCGACCGCGTGACCATGACGGAGATCGCCGCGGCGCTCTCCCACCGCCTGGGCGCTGAGCTGACCGCGCCCGACATGACGGAGGAGGAGGCGGTGGCCGCCGGCCTGCCGCCCATGGGATTCGGCCAGTCCCAACTCAACGAGTTCCCCCAGCCCGCCCGCCCGGAGTACGCCCGCGAACTGGGCATCCCACTCACCTCCTTCACATCCTGGGTACGGGACCGGGTGCCGACCGGGACCTGACACCGCGGCCGACCCGGTCGCCTCCTCCGGTCGGTCTCTCCGTCGCACCCAGACGCTGACATTGACACGAACTTGAGCGCCACGAACGGCCGCGACTGGAACGACAGATGCGGGAGCGTCGGCACCAGGATGCCGAACCCCGCGCATCGTCCCGCCCGCGAGCGAGCGGTGGGCGGGAGGGTGATGGGCCGATGTCAGCGGGCGCGGACCGTGCCCCCGTACGCATCGGTCCGGCGCAGCACGATCGCTTCGTGGGTGGGGGCCGGCCAGACCTGGATGAGGTACCACTCGGTGATGCTGTCGGGGGCCAGGTCGACGGCGGTGTCCCGGCCGCGTGCGTGAAGGCGCAGACGGTAGTCGCCCGGTCCGTTGAACGACAGGACGGGAAGGTCTTCGTCCAGGTCGGCCATGATGCCGTGGACCATGAGGGCACCGGATGCGGAGTGCGCGGAGACCTCGACGATCTCCTGCCAGGTGCCGCTGTCGGGCGGGGGCGGGGAGTGGTGCAGGCTGACGGTGACATCGACGTCGCCGGTGTGGATGCCGGTCAGGACGGTGAGGGCCCCGTCGGCGACTTGGACGAGGCCGTTGTGTCGCCGGCCCAGGGTGGGGCCGGCCGGTCCCTCCTCGTCGCTGATGGCGAACTGGTGGTAGTGGACGGGGACGAGGCCGTTGCCCCGCTCGACCTCGTCGCTCATGTCGTGGTCCTCCGTCGAGCGGTGGCTTGCTGCCCGGTCCTGAGCCGACGTCCGGTTGCGTGGTGTCAGTGCATACGGAAGCCCGCCGGTCCGCGTACCGCCGCGGCGGCCAGTTCTTCGATCCGGGGGGCGGGCGCGGGGACGCCGGGTGCCTGCTGGGCCCAGGTCACGAACTGCTGCGGGGTGAGACCGGCCGGTGGCTGCCCCACGTAAGGCAGAGCGTACAGCGGGGTGTTGGGCTCGCTGCGCCAACTGTCGGACAGCGGGCCGAGGTCGACCGTGTCGAAGCCGAGGATGTCCAGGAGGTCGGCGGCCTCCTTCTTGGCGTCCGGGTCGTCACCGGACAGCGGCAGCGCGGTGCGGTCGGGGGCGCCGGACGGGCGGTGCAGGTCCAGCAGTTGCCGCGGACCGATGTTGTGCAGTGCCTTGACCACCCGGGCGCCCACGAGGTGCCGCTGGACCAGTTCGCTGGAGGTCAGCTCGTTGCGGTCGAGTTCGGGGAGCGCCCAGTCGGGTCTGGGCGCGTAGTTCATCGGGTCGATCACCGTCTTGCCGGCGAGTTCCGCCCGCGGCAGACGCTCGTGGGCGGCCAGCGGCACGGCCGCCAGCACCACGTCTCCGGCCCGTGCGGCGTCGGCCGGGCGGGCCGCGCGGGCCCGCCCGCCCAGCTCGGCGACGAGACCGGCCAGCAGATCGGGATGGCGCGAGTTGCTCAGGACGACGTTCAGACCGGCGTCGACGGCGCGGCGGGCGACGCCGGCGCCGACCATACCGGTGCCGATGACGCCGAGGGTCGTGATGCTCACTTCTGGTTCTCCGTTCGTACGCATTCCCCCGCCGCGGCACCAGCGGGCGGAACCGCTCCGGGGGCTCGCTTCCATCCCAGCCGGGCCGACCAGTACGAACAAGGATCACCAGCGCCCCGCACCGATCACATCGTGTGATAGATCAGGGGGATGGAACTCAGGGCGCTGCAGTACTTCGTGACCGTCGCCGAAGAACTGCACTTCGGGCGCGCGGCCGAGCGGCTGCGAATCGTGCAGCCGGCGGTGAGCCAGCAGATCGCCCGGCTGGAACGCGAACTCGGCGTGCGCCTGCTCGAACGCACGTCCCGACGAGTACGGCTCACCCCGGCCGGCGAACGGGTCCTCACCGCCGCCCGCGAGGCCCTCGCCGCGGCGGCCCGGGTACGGGTGGCCGCCGGAGAACCCGCGGCCGTCCTGCGGATCGGGGTGGCCTCCTGCCTCACCGAACGGCTCGACCGGGCGGTGAGCCGTCTGAGCGGCGGCGCGCGCCCGGCCGAGGTACGCCTGGTCAGCCTCCCGGTGACCGCCCGTCTGGACGCCGTCCGCGACGGCGAACTGGACCTCGCGCTGGTGCGGGGCGCGGTCGCGTCCACGGAGGTGACGGTGGTGCGGGCCTGGTCCGAGCCGCTGCACGTGGTGCTCGCACGCGGCCACCCCGCCGCCAACGAGCCCGCGGTCGGTCTCCGCGACCTCGACCCGCACGGTCTGCGGCTTCCGGTCCGGGACGGCGATCCACCGATGTACGACGCGGTACTCGCCGCCCTGCCCGTCGCCCCGCCGCGGGAGCCGGCCGGGGACATGCTCAGCGTGCTGTTCGAGGTGGGGCAGGACCCCGCGGGCTGGACGCTGATGCCGGCCGAGCAACTCGCGGGCGCCCGCTCCGAGCGGATCGTGCACAAGCCGCTCGACCCGCCGGTGACCGTCGACGGCCACATCGTCACCTCACTGGCCACCCCGACGCCGTGCGTGACGTCGTACGCAGCGGCGTTCGCGGACTGAACTCCCACGCTCCCGGGCCGGAGGGTCCGAGCACGCCCGCGTCGGTGCCCGGCAGGTGCCCGACGGCTCGGGCGGGGGACGAGACGGTTCCCGGCATGGGATGATGATCGGCCGACAAGGCGCCGGCGGACGAGGAAGCCGGTGGAAAACCGGCGCGGTCCCGCCACTGTGATCGGCGAGCGAGTTCCGACAGGCCCCTGCCCGGCAACGGGCGGGAAGGCCGGGAGGAGCAGCGACCCGAGAGCCAGAGACTCACGCGGTCGCCTCCTCCACGGACCCCCGGGGCGGATCTCCCCGGAGAGAGGCACGGCACCGCATGCCCGCAACGCCGACCGGACGAACGACAGACCGCACGACGGACCGCACGACGGACCGCACGACGGACCGCACGAGGGCCGTAACGGCCGCCGGACCGGTGCCGTGCCGCATCGTCGTGTGCCGTGACTGCTGCTGCGGCAGCCCCAAGGTGCCCGGTCTCGACCACGCGGCCCAGACCGAACGCCTGCGCGCCGCGGCACCGGTACGCGTCTCCGACTGTCTCGACGTCTGCGACCAGGCCAACGTCATCGTCGTCCAGCCCTCCGCGGAAGGCCGGGCCGCCGGAGCCCGGCCCGTCTGGCTGGGGCTGGTGAACGACCCCGACGCGACCGAGGACATCGCCGCCTGGGTACGCGCCGGCGGCCCCGGCGTGGCGCCCCGGCCGGACATCCTGGACCTCTACACCTTCGTCCCGCCCCGGCGCCGGACGACCGGCTGACATCACCTGGGATCACGCGGGCCGGATCCGATACGGGCTCGGCCGCGGGTCCGGCCACCGGAGCCGCCGCCGCGCTCACCGACGTACGCGGCCGGTGCCGGGCGTGCCGACCGCCGCGGAACGCAGAGGTCAGTGCCGTCCCCGTCCTCGAACCGCAGCCCTCGTCGCCATGCCCGCGACTGTCCGGAGCACGGCATGTTACGGCCGATGCCGTCCGGGAACTCTTGCCGCAACCGCCGAGACCGCGTGGGCCTCGTCCGACGCGACGGCGGCGTACCGAGTACGCAGACTGCAGGAAGGGATCCGATGACGAAGGCACGGGACATCATGACCGGTGGAGCCGAGTGCGTGGGCGCCGAGGAAACGGTGCTGGACGCGGCCCGCAAGATGAAGGACCTCGGCGTCGGCGCCCTGCCGATCTGCGGTACCGACAACAAGCTCAAGGGCGTGCTGACCGACCGGGACATCGTGGTGAAGGTGCTGGGCGCGGGCAAGGACCCGGCCACCTGTCCGGCCGGTGACCTGGCACAGGGCGAGGCCGTCACCATCGGCGCCGACGACGACGTACAGGAGATCCTGCGCACGATGACCGAGCACAAGGTGCGCCGCCTCCCGGTGATCGACGGGCACGACCTGGTCGGCATGGTCGCCCAGGCCGACGTCGCCCGCTCCCTGTCCAACCCCGAGGTCGGCGAACTCGTCCAGGCACTCTCCACCGACTGATCCCCGATCGGCACGCCTGGTCCCGGTCGGCACCCTGATCCCCGGTCGGCAGGCCGGTCCCGGCCGCGTCGGCGAACGCGTGGGCGTGGCGCCCCGGATCCGGGGCACAAGACTCGTGTACCCCCCACGCGAATGCCGGCAACAGGGAGAGTTCCGATGCTCATGGCACACCCCGCAGTACTGCGGAACCTCATCGACCAGTACGAGGCGCTGCGCGTCCTGCACGCGGAGGACGGCAGCGAGGAGGTGCGCCGGCGCATGGACGACGTCACGTACACGCTGTGCGTGTCGACCGGCACGCGGGACATCGACTCGGCCCTCGCGGCGGCCCGTCGCCGCCTGCCCGAGGCCCGTACGGAAGACAGCACTCTCCTGACCGCCTGACCGCGACACGTCCGCCCGCGGACTTTCGCGGGAACGAGGGGCCGCACGGTTCGACCGTGCGGCCCTCGCGGCTTTCCAGCGGTGGACGGGGACCCGGTTCACAGGGCCATGGTGTCGTCGTAGACGAGCAGACCGTCGGGGCGCAGGCGCAGGCCCGGCGTCGGCGGGTGCGGTACCAGCCGGTCGTCGTGCATCAGGTGCAGTACCGGGGTGTCCCTGGCGACGACGGCGAAGTCGGCGATCAGGCGTCGGTGGCAGCGCCACCAGACCGCCTCGCTGCACATCACCGCGGTCCGTGCCGAGGAGGCTTCCCCGAGCAGCCGGTCCATGGCCGCCACGAAATCGGGCTCGCGGGTGTGGGCGGCATACCCCCTGAAGGAGGCGTTGCGCCAGATGACGTCGGGGGAGTCGGGTGGGACCTTGCGGAAGCCGCCGAGGGCCTGTTCCCAGCGGTAGGCGATGCCGGCCTCCGGCAGCCACCGGGCCAGCCGGTCGCGGCCGAGGTCGGGGTCACGCCGGCTTCCGGGACCGATCCGTACGTCCACCACCGCGGCCACACCGGCTCCGCGCAGCAGCTCGGTCAGGCGGGCACGCCCGGCGGTGCTGTGGCCGAAGGTGAGCAGGGGCCGGCCGGTCACAGCGGGCCCCGGCCGCGTGGCGTCCGCGGCTCCCGCACATCGATGATCCGGTCCACTACGACTGCTCCCTCCCCGGTCCTCGCCCGATCAGCGTCCTTCCTGTTGCCTCTGCCCCTCACCCGCGGTGCGACAACATCGCGCGCAGCCCTGTCACCCGTTCTCCGACCCGCTGGGCGGTCCGCCATCCGGAACCGCCGGTGGGTGGGGCCGCGCGGCACGGGTACTCGTGCGGTCGGCGCACGGACCCCCCGGAGGGCCGCGCGCACAGGAGCGAGGGGCGAGGTGACGTGGTGACTGCGCTCCGACGACGTGAGGAGATACACCGATGAGCGAGCAGACGCCTTCCTCGGAAGAGCGGGACAGGTATGCCCGGGCGCGGAGCGACGAGGAGCCGGGCGCTCATTCGGGTGGGGAGAGCCAGGCACGGGAACGGGTCGTGCCGGGCACGGCGAGCGCCACGGAGGGCTACCCCCCGCAGAGCGGGACCGGGACGGGCCAGGGCGACCCGCTCGCCGGTGTCGTGAAGGACGACGAGGGCGAGCAGGGCGCGGACGGTGCCGAAGGGACGTCCGCGCCGACCGGGCCGGTCACACCGGAGCAGGTACGGGAGTTGCTCGAAGCCGGCGACGACGGGTCGACCCTGGTCGTCGTGGAGGGCCGGGCCCAGGTGGTGTCTGCCGCCGACCTGCGGACCGACCGTTACGCCGGTGCCCTGGAGGTCGTCTCCGGTGAGGAACTCGCCCGACAGGCGACGCCGGGCGACCGGTCGGAAGGCCAACTCGACGCGCTGGCCGCCACGTTGAACACCATGGTGGCGAAACTCGGGGCGTGAGTCACTCGGTAGGCACATCATTCGACGCACACATGTCGACATACGGTCTCTTCACGCGTGTCTTCGGCCCCCCGCCCGGCACGGGTGCCCCGTCGGTGGTGCTGGTGCACGGGCTGGGTCTCTCGGGGCGCTACTTCGTACCGCTGGCGCGGCGGCTGGCGGCGAACGGGGTCACCGTGCTGGTGCCGGACCTGCCGGGAAACGTGCGGTCCCGGGTCTGCGTGCGCCGGACGCCGGACGTGGTGCGCACCGCCGAGGCCCTGGCCCGCTGGCACCGGCAGCTCGTACCGGGGCCGAGTCTGCTGGTGGCCAACTCGGTCGGCTGCCAGGTCGTCGCCGCCCTGGCCGCCCGCCACCCGAGTCTGGTGCACCGGCTCGTACTGCTCGGTCCGGCACTCACGCCGGGGGTGTCCGTCTGGCGTCAGGGAGCCGGGCTGCTCGCGGACGCCTTCCGGGAGCCGCCGGCCCTGCTCGGTCTGGCCGCGGCGGATTACCTGCGCACCGGGCCCCTGCGGTGGGCCGTGTCCCTGCGCCACGCACTGCGGGACGCCGACGTGGCGTTCGAGGACCACCTGGCCCGAGTCGCCGTACCGACGCTCGTCGTACGCGGGGCCGGTGACACCCTCGTCTCCGAGGCATGGACGCGGCGCGTGACACGGTTGGTCCCCGACGGGCGCGCCGCCGAGGTGGCGGACGCCGCGCACGCGGCGCACTACAGCGCTCCGGATGCCGTGGCCGAACTGATCGAGAAGTTCGCGGCAGGTGCCGACGGGTGACACCCGCTTCCCCGACCGACCGTGTCGGGCCGACTCGGGACAGCGGGCCGGTAGCCGGTAGGGGGCCGTCACCGGCGACCGCGCGTTCACAGCAGCAGGTGGTCGAGGCCCCCCGCAACCGGACTCGGTCCGCCGGTCCGCCGGCATGCCACGGACGAGGGCGTTTCATCTCCAATGCCGCCACGCCAGCGCGACGAGGATCACCACGGCCGCCACCACGGCGGTGGCGATGTGGACCGCCCTTTCGAGTGCGGCGCCGAGGCGCCAGACTTCGTATTCCTCCGTGTCCGGGTCCGGATCCTTGTCCCCGCTTCGACGCGGACCCCACAACTCGGGGCCGACGGACGCGAGGGCCACGTCATGCCCCCCACCGCCCGCCAGGCGGAGCACCATTCCTACGACCGCGATGAGCGTGGCCAGCAGCGCGATCCTGGCGCGGGAGACATGCCGGGCCACGGTGCCGGGGTGTACCTCCATCACTTCGGCGGTCTCCTCCCGGGTGTAGCCCAGCGCATCGACCGCGTACACCGCGGTCCGCTGCCGCACAGGAAGCTTCGTCAAAGCCGCGACCACTGTCACGTGGTCGGCGGCCCTGTCGCTGAAGTCCGGCAGTACCGGTGGGTTGTCCCAGTGCCAGGGGTCGATCGCGCGGGCCGCCGCGATGGCATCCTGGGACGATCGCCTTCGTTCCAGATGCTTCACCTCGTTGCGCATCACCTGGTACACGTAGGCGCGCGGGTTCTCCAACGGCTCCGCTTTGCGCAGCGCTGCGGTGAACGCCGCACTGACGAGGTCGTCGGAATCGGCCAGGGACTGCGGGATCAGTGCCTGATCCAGGAGCTGACGGGCCTTGCCGTACATTTCTCCGCGGTACTGGGCGAACACCCTGCCCAGTTCCTCGGCGGCTTCTTCCGGCTCAGACATCCGCGTTCCCCCGCGTCTCGTGCTTCCGGTCCGACAGCCCCGATCCGTGCTCGGCACGGATGATCTCAGCCGTGCCTCGGGCCCGGATCCGGAACGCCATGCTGTCGAGCATGTGTGTGACGCCCAGTGTCAGATGGACCAGCACGACCATGAGAATGCCGAGAAGTTCCACGACCGATTACCTTTCAGTGTGCGGCCGTTTGCGCACCTCCGGGTCCGGAGGGACGGCCGTTCACCCTGAAGAGGCGCGAGGCGGCTGTTCTGATGACATCCCCTCCGAGATTCTTCTCGGGGAGCCCAGCACCCCCCCGGTGCTCGTATCGGGGCTGACGCGGGGTGGCTCCGCGACGGGCACTACCGCCGACGGGGTTTCCGCTTCAGTCCGCCGGGGCGGTCAGGACGGCCTCGGCCGCCAGGCGCAGCCTCCTGATCATCGGGTTCGGGTCGCCCTTGCGGCTGGCCAGCACGACCTGGCTCGGGGGAGCGTCCTGGATCGGGACGGTGACGAGGTCGGGCCGCAGCGAGCTGCGCCGATCGCCGACCGGCAGTACGGCGATCGCCCTGCCGCTCGCGACCAGTTCGAGCTTGTCCTCGTAGCTCTCGATGCTCTCCATCGGCGGCATGCCCGATCCGAGCACGCGGTACGAGGCCCAGCCCTGCATCTCGAACGCGCACGGCGCCGGCTCCTGGCCGGCCAGCTCGTCCGCGGTCACCGACGCACGGTCGGCCAAAGGATGGCCGCTCGGGACGACGAGTACACGGGGCTCCTGGTACAGAGGGGTGATGACGATGTCGTCGGCGGTGAGCGGCAGCGGGGCCCGGGCGATCAGGGCGTCGACGCGCCCGTCGGACAGCGCGTCGACCTCGCGGCAGCTCAGGTACCGGGTGGTGATCTCGGCGTCCGGGTGGCGGTGGCGCAGCTCCCGTACGGCGGCCGTGATCACCAGGTCCTCGACGTAGCCGATGGCGATGCGCTGGGCCTCGGCCTGTCCGCGCACGGCCAGCTCGGCCTGGCGGGCGGCCCGCAGCAGGGCCTGGGCCCGGGGGAGGAACGACTGGCCGGCCGGAGTGAGCCGGGTGCCCCGGGGGGTGCGGTCCAGCAGCCGTGCGCCGAGGTACTTCTCGAGCCGTTGGATCTGGCGGCTCAGGGCCGGCTGGGTCACGTGCAGATCGGTTGCCGCCCGGCCGAAGTGCTGGTGTGCCGCCACCACGGTGAAGTAACGCACCAGTCGCAGTTCCAGGTCCTGCCCGAGATCGTTCACCCGTCCAGGATAGGCGTCATACCGTTTCGGAATGACGGGTTGCCGGATGGGCCTTGGACGGCCGTGCCCTGCCGGGCGTTGACTGTCGGAGCAAGGTTCACCGAGAGAGCGACAGGTGCGATGAAGGCGATCCAGTTCCATGCAGCGGGCGGGCCGGAGGTTCTGCGGTACGACGAGGTGCCGATGCCAAAGATCGGCCCCGGCGAGGTGCTCGTCCGGGTGCACGCGGTCGGCGTCAACCCACCCGACTGGTACCTGCGGGAGGGGATGAAGGTCATGCCGGCCGACATGAGGCCGGTGCTGGAGTTCCCTGTCGTTCCCGGTACGGACATGTCGGGTGTGGTGCAGGCGGTCGCGCCGGACGTGACGCGGTTCGCCGTCGGGGACGAGGTCTTCGGCATGCTGCGCTTCCCCGGCTTCGACGGCCGGACGTACGCCGAGTACGTGGCCGCGCCGGCTTCCGACCTGGCGCCCAAGCCGACCGCTGTCGATCACGTACGGGCGGCCGGGGCACCGATGGCGGTGCTCACGGCGTGGCAGTACCTGATCGATCTCGGTCACGACGTGCCATCTCCGTTCACCGGCCGGGTGCACCAGCCGGTGCCGATCACGCCGGGGATGACGGTCCTGGTCAACGGGGCCGCCGGCGGCGTGGGCCACTTCGCGGTGCAACTGGCGAAGTGGAAGGGGGCGCGGGTCGTTGCGGTGGCCTCGGGCCGGCACGAGCGGTTCCTCCGCGAGCTCGGCGCCGACGAGTTCATCGACTACGCCACGACGCGCCCCGCGGACGTGGTCAGGGGCGTCGACCTGGTGATCGACGCCGTCGGTGGCCCGCACGCCGCACGCCTGCTGGCCGTGCTCAAGCGCGGAGGCACCATGCTTCCGGTGTTCTTCGCCGAGTTCGACCCGGCGGAGACGGCGCGCCTGGGCATCTCGGTCTCGAACATCCAGGTGCGTTCCAACGGCCCTCAGCTCGCCGAGATCGGGCGCCTGTTCGAGGAGGGCAGGCTTCAGGTCGGGCTGGACAGCGTCTACCCGCTGTCCGAAGCGGCCAGCGCCCACGAGCGAGCCGCGCGGGGGCATATCCAAGGCAAGATCGTGCTGACGGTGGTCCCATGACCGCCGGACGATCACAAAGGCAGTGCGGCTGATCACCTATGTACGTGACGTGGTCGGTAGGTGTTCTGTGGTGGTCACGACGTCACAGACCCCACTGACGGAAGAACGTTCATGAGCACCAACGACCCCGCGCTGACCCTGGTGGTCACCGCACACCCGGACCCCGACTCCCTGACGCACCACGTGGCGGAACGCCTCGTCGCGGACCTCCACCCCCGGCCCGTCGAGGTGGCGGACCTGTACGGGGAGCGGTTCGACCCCAGGTTCACCCTGGCGGACCGCCGGGCCTACCACCAGGACGGCGGCTACCCTCCCGACGTCGCCCGCGAGCACCGTCGTCTTGAGCGTGCCACCGACCTGGTCCTGGTCTTCCCGGTGTACTGGTGGTCCGTCCCGGCGCTGCTCAAGGGGTGGATCGACCGCGTGTTCGTCAACGGCTGGGCCTTCGCATACTCGGCCGCGTCGGGGCGGAACCCGAAGCTCCAGTGGCTCACGACCCATCTGCTGCCCATCGCCGGCGCCGACTCCGACGCGTACGAGCGCCATGGATACGAACGCGCGCTGCGGACCCAGATCGAGTGCGGCCTCGTCGACTACGTCGGAAGCCGCCGTGGTGTCACCGCGTTCATCCACGACTCGGAGCAGCCTTCCGCCACGGCTACGGCGGCGAGCGTGGCACGCGCCGTGCGCTCCGTCAGCGAAGCCGTACGGGCCGGTGACAGGGCGGGCGCGTCCGCCGGTTCCGCCCCACCGGGAGCAGCCCGGGACGTCAGGGGAGTCTGACCTCTCCCTGGTTCAGGACTCGGGGGTGGAAACAGGTCGCCTGAATGTCCGAGCGCGGGAGCGGGTTCCTTTGTTGTGCCGGCCGGACATGAGGAGTATGCGGAAACGCGAACTCTGTCGAAAAGCTGCCCGCTTGTCCCGCCTGCCTGTTTCGCAGGGGAGAGGCGAAGAACTGGATGCGCTGGCTGAGGGCCGCGCGGGGCCGTGCGGTGCCGCCGTCAGCCGTCCAGTCCGTAGAAGCGGATGGGCGAGTTCGGCCGGAAGCCGATGCGCGGGTACACCGGTGCTCCCGCCTGCGTCGCGTGCAAGGTGGCGCGCGTCAGGCCGGTGGCCCGCGCGCCCTCGTACAGCGCCTTCCTGGTCACGGCCTCCCCGTAGCCCCGCCGCTGCCACTCGGGGTCGGTGGCGACCAGCGCGACGAACAGCCGGCCGTCCGCCTCCACGGCCCCCGCGCAGGTCACCGGCACACCGTCGCGCAGACCGAGGTAGGCGTACACGCCGTTCTTCCAGAGCGCGGATCCGGCCAGGCCGTCGCGGCCGTCGGCCAACGGGAAGCCGTAGGCACGGGAGTTGAGGTCCGCGTAGGCGGTCAGGTGGTCGTCGGTGCGGACCCGGACGAAGGTCAGGTCGGGGTGGACCGGGTCGGGCACGGGGAGCAGGTCCCCGGCCATGCCGGTGCCGGGGAAGGCGAGCCGCAGGCCCGCCGCGGCGGCCGCGTCGTCCAGGGCCGCGCGGGCCCCCTCGTCCAGGAGGTCCTCGAAGAGCCAGAGGAAACCGGGGTGCCGCTTGGACCGCATGATGTCCGCCACCTCGGCCAGGCGCCGGGCCACGAGGGCGGCGCCGGCCCGCACCTCGGTCAAGGTGACGCAGTTCCAGAACGCGAAGCGGCAGTCCGCCCAGCGGACGGCGATGCCCGGAAGGTCACGGACATCTGCCCCCGGATCACGGTCGAGGACCAACGCCCGCCACACCGTGGCGAGTTGTTCCATCGATTCGATCGAGTCCGCGAGATCCTTCACCGAAACTCCTCAAGCGGCCGCGTGCGGGGAGAGCTGTCGCAGGAGTCTACGGAAGGAAGCGGCCCCGGTCGCGCGACTGCGCGCCGCCGGTGGGCGACGCGCAGCCGGGCCGTGCCGTGCGGTGTGTTCCGGACGTGGCGGCCGGTCAGGCCCAGCAGCCGTTGACGGTGGCGGCGAGCCCGTCCATGGCGTCCTTGATGGCGGCCGGGGCGGCGGTGGAGTTGTTCTCGATGAAGGAGAAGATCCTCCACTCGCCGTCCTCGGTCTGTGTCACACCGCTCAGGGCGATGGCGCCGGTGAGGGTGCCGGTCTTCGCCCGCACCTTGCCGACGGCGCACTGGGAGTCGGCGTCGTCGAAGCGTCCCCACTCCGGGCCGAGGCTGGCACCGGCCTCGCCGGCGACCGGCAGGCCCTCCAGGATCGAGCTGAGGGCGGGGACCTCCGTGATCGAGTCGAGGAGCTGCGCGAGGGTGGCGGCCGGTATGCGGTCGGCCCGGGACAGACCGCTGCCGTCGTACATCGCGAAGTTGTCGAGCGAGATGCCGTACGAGCTGAGCACCTGGCGTACGAGGTCGACGCCGCCCTCGAAGGTGGCGGGCTTCCCCATCTCCACGGCGGTCATCCGCAGCAGGGTCTCGGCGATGTTGTTGTCGCTGGTCTTGAGCATCCGCTTGACGATGCTCGACAGCGGCGCCGACGTGTGCTGCGCCACCGGTACGTCGGACTGCTTCGCCGTGGCGCGGCCGACCTCTCCGTCGATGGTGACGCCCTGCGCCGCGAGCTTCTCGGCGAAGACGGTACCGGCGTCGATGGCCGTGTCGGCCACGGCGGCGCCGTCGACGACCAGCGAGCGGACCGGGGCCACCTCGGTGGGGTAGTAGCCCTCGTTCCAGCCGGTGGCGAGGCTCGGCTCGGCGAACAGACTGTCGTCCACCCGGACCTTGACCTGGGTCACACCCGCGGCCTTGAGGCCGTCGACGGCCGTCTTCGCCATCTCGGCCAGGTCGTCACTGGTGAGGGTGCGGTCGCCACCGCCGATGAGGGTGAGGGTGCCGTCGCCGTAGACGACCCTGGTGGTGAACGTGTGGTTCGCGCCCAGCAGCGTCAGGGCGGTGGTCGCGGTGGCGAGCTTGGCGTTGGAGGCCGGCATCAGCGCGGTGGAGCCGTTGTGGTCCCACAGGGCGGTGTCCGAGTCGGCGTCGAGGACCACGCCGCTGACATCGGTGCCCAGGCGCGGGTCGGCGACACGCTCGGTGAGGTTCTTCACCAACTGCGCGTCGTCGGGGTCGAGGCCGTCGAGCGACACGCCCTGCGCCGTCGTCGTGGAGGTGGTGTCGTCGGCGGCGAACGCCGATGTGCCGGTCAGCGCGGCCGAGGCCACGGGCACGGCCATCGCGAGCACGAGGGCCCGGCGGGCGCCGACGCGGCCCACTCTCACCTTGCGGTGCCGGCGGCGCCCGCCGGGGGTGAAAGCGCTCGTGGGGTTTTCGTCTGGCGTACCAGTCATGAAGTGAAATCCAAGGATCGGGATCGGGTGCAGCGTCGTGCGAGGGTGGAACGGCGGGCACATTACCAGTCGTCAGATAAGTCATTCGGAAAAAAGATTGATTGAGTGTGAATGAATGGCGGTGAACCATGACTATTCTGTGGGGACATCGCCAGGAAGGTCCAGGCAGGGGCGTCCTGAGGCAGGGCGGCACCCCTCCGTCCGGACACCGAGTGCCTTACGGAACCGCCTTTTCGGTCGCCGCGTGAGTGATCCCGAAGGGGCCGCGAGGGCACATCGCCCTGCCCTTTTGGGCAATGTCGGCAAAGGGATTCCGATGCGGTCGCCTCGCGCTCTGCCGACACCCCGGCCTGCCGAATCCGCCATCGCATATCGGTGGCAGCGGGCCGGCTACTCCAGCCAGCCCGCTGCCCGTGCGGCCTGCCACGCCCTGCTCTCCGCCTTGTCCGCCGCGATGTTCCGCCGGGCGTCCCGGCCACCGGCGGCATGGGCGTCCTCGGCCGCGCGCCAGGCGGCCCTGGCGGTGCGGCGGGCTTCCAGGACGGCACCGCTGTACCCCTTGTCCCCGGTGGCTCTGGCGGACTCCACATCGCCCGCGCCGGACTCCACGGGCCGGGCCGCGCCGGCCGCCACTGCCGCCCACATCGCGGCCGTGGCGGCCTCGCCCGAGGTCATCTCGCCCTCGGGGCGGCGAGCGGCGTCGACTACGGCGGAGCGGGACGCGTCAGCGGCGGTCGTGCTCCACTTCCGGGCGACCTCGCCGGGGACCTTGCCCTCGATCAGCTCGGCCCGCTTGGAGGCGTACGCGGCGCGTGCGGTGTGGCAGTCGGCCAGCGTCCCGGCGTCGGCGCCCTCCCACTTGCCTTTCGTCTGGGCACATACGCGCATGGACTCGCGCCCGCCGTCCACGGCCTGCGCCGCGGTGGCCAGTACCCCGCCGAGGAGTACGGAGACCCCGGTCAGACCGACGACCACGACCTCGCGCGCACTTCTGCCGGCCATGCCCATCACGTTCACTTCCCATCCGTCACCTTCCCGCGTACGACTCCGCGGGGCTGGTGCCATCATGGTCAGGCCGCCGACGCGAACAGCGGCGAATCGCCAGCGGTCACTCCTACGAGGTCGCGGCGGCCGCGCGTCGTACGTCGACGGAGGCCGGCCTCGGGCGTCCCGCCGGGTCAGCAACGTGGACGCCGCACGGTCGGAATCGGAACCGTGGGGCTCGGACGCCGTCCCGCACACCGGGGGATGCGGCGACTCAGCGCACCAGCAGGTCGATCACGCCCGTCAGATCCTCCTCACCGCTGCCCTCGGCCAGGCGGCGGCGCATCAACTCGAAGTACGGGCTGAGCAGTTCGGGGCTGACACCCTGCTGCTCGGCGGTGTCCAGGAAGGTCGGCGTGCCGGCCACCTGCATGGCGAGGCTGGAGACGACCCCCCTGGTGTAGTCGCCGCTGCGCAGATGGTCGGCGGTCTGGTGCACGGCCGGGGCCATCGCGACGAGCCAGTCGGCGAGCAGCGGGGCGAGCGCCCCGGGGTCGATGTCCTCCTTGCGGATCAGGGCGAAGGCGTGCGCGGCCCCGGCGAACATCCCGTACATGGCGCTGAGCAGGGCCACGTCGTGCAGAGCGGCGAAGCCCGCGTCCTCGCCGACGTAGGTGGTGCCGGCCGGGACGCCCAGGGTCTCCCGGTGCCGTTCGAACAGCTCGGGCGAGCCGCTGTAGAAGACGTAGCCGCCGGCTTCCGGGACGCCGATCATGGGAGGTACGGCCATGATCCCGCCGTCCAGGTAACGGGCGCCGCGCTCCCGGGCCCACGCGGCACGGGCGCGGGCCTGGGCGGGGGTACTGGTGGTCAGGTTGACCAGGTCCCGGCCGGTCAGATCGGTGCCGGCCAGCGCCTCCTCGACGGAGGCGTCGTCCAGCAGGCAGACGACGACCAGGGTGTTCGCCGCGACCGCCCCGGCCGCGCTGCCCGCGACCCGCGCACCCTCGGCGGCGAGTGCCTCGGCGCGGGCCGGGGTGCGGTTCCAGACGGTGAGCGGGTGACCGGCGGCCAGCCAGGCCCGGGCCAGGGCGGTGCCCATCGCGCCCAGGCCCAGCAGCGTGACGGGAGTCTTCTCAACGGTGTTCGGTGTCATGCCGGTTAGGCTGGTCGGGAACCCAGGGGTGATCAAGTACGCACTTGGCAGTGGGTGGTTACCCCGAGGTGAGCGAGCACGTCGGGAGGGGTGGGGCATGACGACGCTGAACCGGCCGGGCACACCGGACGGACACGTATGCGGCATCGACACCGCGATGGAGGTGATCGGCGGCAAGTGGAAGGTGCTGATCCTGTGGGCACTGCACGAGCACCCCTGCCGTCGCTTCGGGGAACTGCGCCGGCTGCTTCCGGGGATCACCGAGAAGGTGCTGGCCTCTCACCTGCGTGAGCTGGAGGCGGACGGTGTCGTGCACCGCGTCTCCTACGACGAGGTGCCGCCCCGCGTCGAGTACTCGCTGACCGAGGACGGCCAACGTCTCAACGACGCGCTCGAGCCACTGGCCGCCTGGGGGCGCGAGCGGACGACCGGCCGGGGGCTGGGGGCGAAGGCGGGGTAGCGGAGCTTCGGCAGGTCCGCCAGGCGACGAGTGGCGAGCCCCGACAGCTTCGGCAGCCGGTGTCTGCGAGGGTGTGTGCGGATCTGCCGGCCGGATCTGGCGGCTGGGTCGGTCGGAGGGTGTTATGCGGATCCCTCCCCTTCGGCGAGGGCGAGTCGGTACTCGTGGGTCGTGCGCTGGTGGCGGAAGCCGAGTTGCTCGTTGACGGCGAGCATGTGCGCGTTGTCCGCGGCGTTGTCCGTCTCGACCTCGGTGACCTGGGGATACTTGGCGTGCAGTTGGCGCAGCATGTGTGCCTTGAGCCAGACGCCGAGCCCGTGGCCGCGGTGGGCGGGTACCACGGCGGTGTCGTACTGCCGGGCGCGGGTGGCCGTGCCGTCGGGTATCACGATCTCGGTGAAGCCCGCGATCTCGGCGGTACCGTCGTCGCTTTCGGCGCCGTGGACGGCAGCGACGGTCAGCAGGGTGTCACCGCGTCCGGCCACGACCGCCGCCATGGCGCGTACCCGCTCGGCGTCCCAGGAGAGCGTGCCGTAGTCCAGGTCGCCGGTGGGCATGTCGTTCATGGCGTTCTTCGCGGCGGCGAAGGTGTCCGCGAGCGCGTCGGGCACGGTGCCGTGCCACGCGACGGTGCGGTAGCCGGGCCGGTCGGTGCCGGTGAGCTCGACGAGCCGGTCGTGGTGCGCCTCGGTCAGTGACAGCAGGAGGTGATGGAGGGTCAGGGCCCGGCGGAAGCCGTGCCGTACGCAGAACAGGTCGGCGGTGCCCGACGCGGGCGTCTCGGCGATCAGGCTGCGGCGCCCCTCCGACCGGACCTCGGCGACCACGGCCGACAGCAGCGCGGTTCCGATGCCGCGCCGCCGTGCGTCGGGGTGGACGTGCAGGTCGGTCTCGGCCAGGTGCTCCTGCCCCTGGCGGTCGAACAGGCGCAGGGTGGCCGCGCCCACCGGCCGGGTCCTACCGTCGCCGTCCGTGGCGTACGCGAGCCAGGTCAGCAGTCTGCTGCCCAGTCCGGGGCGGGACAGCCGGGCGTACGCCTGGCTCGGGGTCGGGGGCGGGACGCCGGGCAGGTCCTCGGCCAGCGACGCGGTGACGACCTGGCGCCAGGCGTCGGCGTGCGCGGGGGTGACCTCCGGGATCGCGGTGATCGTCACTGGAGCGGTCGTGTCAGTCATGTCGGCCATGGCCTCCTGGGCGTGTCTTCTGTAGTCCGGCCGGCCCGCAGGGGTCCGTGGCGGCCGGCGAACGAGGAAGCCACCGCCCACCGGGCAGCACCACACACGCCCCCACGGTCAGCAGCCCGCCGGCCAGGAAGGTGTCCCGTACGCCGGCCAGCGGCAGGACCAGTCCGCCGAGGGCGGCGCCCGCCGCGATCCCGGCGTTGTAGGCACCCGAGTTGGCCGCGAGTGCGAGGTCCGTGCGGCCGGGCGCGCAGTGCAGCATCGCGTTCTGGGTCGTCATGAACACCGGCCCGAGCGCGCCGCCCATCAGTGCCAGGAACACCACCGCGGCCATCGGTTCGGTGCCTGCCGAGTACAGGCCGAGCATGCCCACCGCCTGCACGGCCACGGCCGCGGTCAGCGCCGACTGCGGGAAGCGGTCGAGCAGGGCCCCGGTGACGCTCACCCCGACCAGACAAGCGACGCCGAAAGCAACGAACAGGGCGTTCACCGTGCTCGCGGCGAACCCGCCCACATCGCCGAGGAACTTCACCAGGTACGTGAATCCCGTGAACGCCCCGGTGGCGGACAGAGCCCCGGCTGCCAGCACCGTCGCGAACCGGCGGGCGTCAGGGCGACTTCCGCGAGCGGCGGGTTCCTCCTCCGGCCGCGAGGTCGGCAGCAGTACGGCGATCGTCACCAGGGAGACAAGACCCAGCACCGCCAGTACGGCGACCGGCGCCTGCCAGTCGGTGCGCCGGCCCAGCCAGGTCCCGGCAGGCACACCGAGCACCAGGGCCAGCGAACCGGCGACGGACAGCGCCCCGACCACACGTCCGCGGACCTCGGGCGGGAACAGACCCACCGCGACCGGTCCCATCACGGCCCAGAACAGCGCCTGGGCGAGCGCGGTGAGCAGCCGCGCCACGAGAAGCTGCCAGTACGAGGTGGCGAGCGCCGCGCCCAGAGAGGACACGACCAGCGCGGCCAGCAGCCCCGTGAGTACGTAACGGCGGGGCAGGGCCCGTACGCAATGGGCGAGCGGCACGGAGGCCACGGCCACCGTGACGCCGTAACCGGTGACCAGCAGGCCGACCGCCGACAGGGACACCCGGACGCTCTCGGAGATGCGCTCCAGGAGTCCGACCGGCAGGTTCTCCGCGGTGTTGAAGGTGAAGGCCGCCAGCATCAGGGCCGCGAGCACCGCCGGCGCGTGCCAGGAAGCCGGCCGACCCGGTCGGCCCGTGACGGCGGCGCCTGCGCCCGCTTCCGCCCCTCGCGCCCGTTCCGTGACACCGTCCATGGAGATACCTCACCGGCCTCACCGGGCCCGCCGCAACCCAATTCGTCCGCCGTACGTGCGGAGTCGGTGCTTCCGTCGGGTGACTCGGCGCCGCGCCGATGCCGATGCCCCCGCGGTCGTCGACGAGGGCGAGGCTGAACTCCTGACCCCGGTTGCTCTTGGTCTCCCCGCCCTCACGGGACCGCCCGCGCCCTCGCCCGTCGCCGCGGACTCGGTGGCTTCCCGCAGCAGCGGAAATTCGATGGCGCGCGAGACGCCGTGTGATCACGCTTGTCCGGTGACTCAACCACCCAAGCACCAGATCAGGGCCTCGTACACCGACCGCACGATCACCGTCTACCAGGCGTACTCGCCGGTGATCGGTCTGGCGGCGGCCCGAGACGGCCGTTTCCCGGCGGCATGGAAACGGGACCGGATGACGTGGATCAAGCCGTCGTTCCTGTGGATGATGTACCGCTGCGGGTGGGGCAGCAAAGAAGGACAGGAGACCGTCCTCGCGGTCGAGATCACCCGGGACGGTTTCGAGTGGACCCTGCGACACGCCTGCCTGTCCCACTACGAGCACGGTCTTCACCCCGACCACGCCACCTGGCGACGCCAGTTGAGACAAGCGCCCGCCCGGGTGCAGTGGGACCCCGAACGCGACCTGCACCTCAGGCCGCTCCCGCACCGATCGCTGCAACTCGGTCTCGCCGGTGAAGCCGCACGTCTCTACGCCGACGAGTGGATCGTCTCCATGACCGACGTCACATCACTGGCCCGTACGGTCCACGCCCATGTACGAGACGGAGCGCTGGAGGCCGCCCGGCGGCTCCTGCCGCACGAGCGTCCATATCCCGTGGACCCGGCGACGTTCGGTCTCAGTGGCCGATGAAGGAACCGTGGTCACAGCGGTAGGCGTCTACTGAGTGATCAAGCTCGGGAGGCTGCCAGTGAGGGTCTACATCAGCGCGGACATGGAAGGCGTCACGGGACTCGTCGACGCCGATGACGTCCAGCCCGGCGGCCGGGACTACGAGCGCGGTCGGCTGATGATGGCGGAGGACGTCAACGCCGCCGTGCGAGGGGCGCTCGCGGCGGGGGCCACCGACATCACCGTCAACGACGCTCACGGCCCCATGCGTAACCTCCGTCCGGAGACCCTGCACCCGGCAGCCCGCCTCATCCGCGGCAGGCCCAAGAACATGGGGATGCTCGAAGGTCTTGTCCCGGACCACGACGCGCTGGTCTGCGTGGGGTATCACTCCCGGGCCGGTGCGCTCGGGGTGCTCAGCCACAGTTTCATGGGCCACGAGATCGAGGACATGTGGCTGGACGGCCGGCCGGTGGGGGAGATCGGCCTGGCACATGCCACCGCGGCGGCCGTCGGTGTCCCGATGGTGGTCCTCACCGGTGACGACGCCGCCTGCGCGGAGACGGCGGAATGGGATGCCGCTGTCACCACCGTGGCCGTGAAGTACGCGCGGGACCGGTTCGCGGCGGATCTGCGCCCGGTCGAGGAAGCACGTACGGCCATCGAGGAGGCGGTCGCCGCCGGCCTCGCCGTCCTGGACCTCGTACGGGCCGGAATGCGTGGCCCAATACGGCAACGGAGCCTGCTGCGAACCGTGTTGTGCTCGCCGGCCGTCGAGTGGTCCGCCCGCTCGGTGCTGGTGCCGAGCGGCCTCCCGACGGCCGGCGCGCGGGGGCTCACTGCCAGGTGGCGCCGCCGCGGTAGACCCGGTGGTCGGAGGTGCGCCGCTCGCCGCCGTAGAGGCTGTCGCCTTCGACGGCCCTGAAGTCGGCCGCGCTGAGGAAGATGTAGTCGATCTTCTTCTGGGTCGGGGGAGTGGTCGCGTCGGAGGTGAAGGTGATCTCTCCGCTGCGTCCCCGGACGGCCCCCGCGGGCCAGGACGCGGAGTAGTCCGGGTCCGACTCGTCGGCCTCGTGGAAGATGCCCTCGCCGCCGCTGTGGCTGTAGAACTTGTCCATGACGGGGTCCAGCGGCTCCGCGTTGAAGTCACCCATCAGCACCACCGGCTTCGTGGCGTGCCACGCGGAGGCCAGGGCCGCCAGGTTCGTCGCCTGGGAGGCGCGCTGCTGAGCGGAGGCGGCGGTCAGATGCACCGAGCACGCCTTCACGGGGCGGGAGCCGACGGCCGTGTCGGCGCAGAGCAGGAGGTTGGGGTCGGCCTCGGTGCCGAGGTTGTGGGTCTCCCGGGGCGCGGCGATGGGCTGCTTGGAGAAGAGCGCCATGCCGAACCCGTTGCCCTCGGAGGCGTCGTAGTCGTCGCACTGCCCGCCGGTGCCGCTGCTGGCGTACGTCGCGTGGTAGCCCTGGGCGACCAGGGCCGCGCGGATGCCGCGGTACTGGCTGTAGCAGGTCTCGTTCAGGGTGACGATGTCCGGGTCGTAGTTGCCGACCGATTCCACGATCTGGGCCGCCCGTACGGTGACTTCCCCGCGGGAGTCGGTGCCGGGCAGGTAGTTGTGCGGGGCGTCGGGCTGCCAGCAGACGTTGCCGCACATGTTGAAGTGCCAGAACCTCAGGTCCGTACTGGCCTCGGCCTCCGGGCCGTTGATCCCCGACTGCGCGTGAGGGCCAGCGCGCCGAAGGCAGCGGCGAGATAGCGCAGACGGCGTCTCGGTCGTGACATGGTGATGATTCCTCCGAAGCGTGCGGTCGGTCTCGGCGTCCAGGAGAACTCTCTGCTTCTACGACGAAGTCGCCGCCCCTGTTGTGACATCTGCCGCCGGCCGGACACGGCGGCCGGGTCCGCAGCCGGATGGGGGAGCGGGCCGCGGGCGGCCCCGCCCGGGCCGGCCCGGCGTCCGGACGCGGCGCCGCGCAGGGCCGACCGGTGGGCTTTGCCGCTCCCGCGGATTGTGACCGAGGACGGGCGGGTACCTGTGGCTGCCTGTGGCCGCTGCCAGCCGGAGGAGACCGCCTGTGACCGATCGGATCGCGGATGTCTGGGGGGCGCGTACGCCGCACGCGAGGGACACGGCGTGGCCCGTGCGGGTGGACAGTCATCTGGACGCCTCGGTGGCCGAGGCGGACGTGGACCGGTGGGTGCAGTCGGCCTGCGTGCTGTGCAGCAACGGCTGCGGCTGCGACATCGCGGTGAAGGACGGCCGCATGGTCGGCGTCCGGGGACGCGCGGCCGACACCGTCAACCACGGCCGGCTGGGACCGAAAGGGCTGTACGGGTCGTGGCAGTGGAGCCGTACCGACCGGCTCACCCACCCACTGGTCCGCGCGGCCGACGGGAACCTGGTCGAATGCGACTGGGACACCGCGATGGACCGCATCGTCGAACGCTCCCGGCACCTGCTGGCCACCGACGCCGGAGCCCTCAGCCACGGCTTCTACACCTCCGGCCAGCTCTTCCTGGAGGAGTACTACACCCTCGGCGTGATCGGCAAGGCGGGGCTCGGCACCCCGCACATGGACGGCAACACGCGGCTGTGCACGGCCACCGCGGCGGCCGCGCTGAAGGAGAACTTCGGCTCGGACGGGCAGCCGGGCAGCTACAGCGACATCGAGGCCACCGACGCCGTGTTCCTGTTCGGGCACAACATGGCGGAGACGCAGACCGTGCTGTGGATGCGCGTCCTGGACCGCGTCCACGGCCCGAACCCGCCGAGGATCGTCGCCGTCGACCCCCGTACCACCAAGGTCGCCGAGGCGGCCCGGGCCACCGGCGGGGTGCACCTGGCGCCGCTGCCGGGCACCAACCAGGCCCTGATGAACGCGCTGACCCGCGAGGTCATCCGCAACGGCTGGCTGGACGAGCAGTACATCGCCGCGCACACCCTCGGTTACGACGAGCTGAAGGCCACCGTCGAGCCCTACACCCCCGAGCACGCGGCCGGCATCTGCCGGGTGCCGGCCGACGACATCCGGCGCGCCGCCGAGATCTTCGGCACCTCCGAGCGCGTGCTGTCCACGGTGCTGCAGGGCTTCTACCAGTCCCACCAGGCCACCGCCGCCTCCTGCGCGGTGAACAACCTGCACCTGCTGCGCGGACTGCTCGGCCGGCCCGGATGCGGCATCCTGCAGATGAACGGCCAGCCCACCGCGGAGAACACCCGCGAGTGCGGCGCCGACGGGGACCTGCCGGGCTTCCGCAACTGGGACAACCCCGAGCACGTCCGGCAGTTGGCCGAGCTGTGGAACGTCGACCCCATGATCATCCCGCACTGGGCGCCGCCGACGCACGCCCTGCAGATCTGGCGCTACTGCGAACAGGGCTCGATCGGCCTGCTGTGGATCTCCGGCACCAACCCCGCGGTGTCCCTGCCCGACCTGCCCCGCATCCGCAAGATCCTCCAGCAGGACTCGCTGTTCACCATCGTCCAGGACGGCTTCCTCACCGAGACCGCCCGCATGGCCGACGTCGTCCTGCCGGCCGCCCTGTGGGGGGAGAAGCAGGGCACGTTCACCAACGTCAACCGCACTGTGCACCTGTCGGAGCAGGCCGTCGAGCCGCCCGGCCAGGCCCGCAGCGACCTGGAGATCTGGCTGGACTACGCCCGCCGCATGGACTTCCGGGACGCGGACGGCGCCCCGCTGATCAAGTGGTCCGACCCGGAAGGGGCGTTCGAGGCGTGGAAGGAGTGCACCCGGGGCCGGCTCGTGGACTACACCGGCCTGACCTACGACAAGCTGCGCGGCGGCAGCGGCATCCCCTGGCCGGTGAACGAGGAGGCGCCCCAGGGCACCGAGCGCCTCTACGCGGACGCCGACTTCCCCACCCGCCCGGAGGACTGCGAGACCTACGGCCACGACCTGCTCACCGGCGGTGTGCTCAGCGAACAGGAGTACCGCGCCCGGTATCCCGACGGCCGCGCGTTCCTCAAGGCCGCCGCCTACGTCCCGCCCCCGGAGCAACCGGGGCGGGAGTACCCGTTCGTCCTCACCACCGGCCGTACCGTCTACCACTTCCACACCCGCACCAAGACCGGGCGCTCCCGGCAGCTCCGCCGTGCCGCGCCCGCGGTGTGGGCGGAGCTGTCCGTGTCCGACGCGGCCCGGCTCGGTGTGCGCGAGGGCGACCTGGTGCAACTGGAATCCCCCCGGGGTGTCATGCGGGCCCCGGTACGGATCGGCCGCGGCCGGGACGGGGTGGTCTTCACGCCGTTCCACTACGGCTACTGGGACCGGCCCGACTCCGACGGTACGGCACCGGGCGGCGAGCCGAGCGCGGCGAACGAACTGACGCTCACCGAATGGGACCCGGTCTCCAAGCAGCCGCTGTTCAAGACCGGTGCGGTCAGGGTCACGAAGATCGCCGATGCCACCGGGCCCTCGCCCGCGCCCACCACCACGGCCTCCGCACCGGCCGACCCGGACGGTGTCCCGGCCACCGCCGGCGGCCCCGACGCGGAAGTGACCGAGCACCTGCACGACCCGCACGCCACCACTCCACCGGACGCCGAAGCAGCCGCCACCCCGCCGGACGCCCCAGCGCCCGGGGACGCGGCGGACCACCCCGGCCGCACCACGGCCGCCGACCCCGGCCCGGAGGGCTGACCGATGCACCTCGCCACCTACGTCGGCCTGCAGCACACCGCGGCCCGGACGCTGGCCGACGCCTTCCGCCAGGTCGCCGACGGACACGCCGACGAACCCGACGTGCACAACCTCGGCCACACGCTCGCCCGGATGAGCGACACCCACGTCGAGCTGCTCGCGCCGGTGGCCGACCGGTACGGCGAGGAGCGGGAGGACGAACCCGAGCGGCTGCACGCCGACGGTCTGCCGGGTACCCGCTCCGGCGGCGTCGGCCTCCTGCGCGACCTGCAGGACCTGTACACCCTGGCCTCCTTCGTCGACATCACCTGGACCGTCCTGGGGCAGGCGGCCCAGGGCACGCGCGACCGGGAGCTGCTGAAGGTCGTGCACACCTGCAAGACCGACACACAGCGCCAGTTGCGGTGGCTGAACACCCGTATCAAACAGGCCGCTCCGCAGGCGCTCATCGCCTCCTGAGCCGCCGGCCGCCCCGGACACCGACCCCGACGCCGACGCCGACGTGGGAAGCTCTCACGATCCCTGGTCCCGCATGTCGACCGGCCGGTCCCCGGTCGGGGCCGGGGACGCCGTGGCGGGGAGCACCTGGTGGAGCCGGCACGCGGTGACGGTGAGCCATACCGCCAGGGCGGTCCAGGCCAGGGGGTGCCGCGCGGCGGCCAGGGGGCCGAGGTGGCGTGCCGCGGCGAGCCGGGCGGTGGCGGTGGCGTACATGCCCACGGGGAAGACGATGCTCCACAGGGCGGGTTCGCAGCCGAGCGGGACGCGGTGCCGCCGGTGCCGCCAGACGCCCGCCGCCAGCAGGACGGGGATCAGCGCGGTGGCCCAGGCCCACAGGCCGGTCACCGCGACCGCCAGGGGCGTCCGCGCGGGATGGGGCAGGAGCGCGGTGCGACCGAGGAGGTGGGCGCCGGTGAGGACGCTGATGGCGACGGCTCCCATGGTGATCCAGTAGGGCGATGCGAGGTCGGCGGGCGCGGGGGGCGCGTGCCGCAGACGCCGTGCCACGGCCGTGAGGGTGGCCGCGTACAGCAGGACCCCGGTGGTCCACAGCGCGAGGGCGGTCGCGAGGACGGGGCGGCTGGGGTAAAGAGTGGCTCCGGTGAGCACGAGCGACTGCAGGCCGACGGTGGCCAGGAACCAGGTGCCGTCCGCCTGCCGGAGCGCGGTGCGCGCGCCGCGGCGCAGCAGCCGGGCGGCGGCCCCGGCCAGGGCCGCCCACACGGTGCCCGCGAGGGCCAGCAGCGCACCGGCGGCGAGGCGGACGGTGCCGTGGTCGAGGCGGCCGGCCAGCACACCACCGGCGGCGACCAGGGTGAAGTGGCCGAACAGGCGGTCCGGGCCGGCGAGTTCGGCGCGAAGGGCGTCCGGGTGGTACGCGGCCTTGAGGCCCGCGGCGACCAGCAGCGCGAGGTAGAGCGCGGCGGCGATGCCGAACAGCAGCAGGGACACCGTCCGGGCGCCGGACTGGGCCAGGGCCTTGGAGACGATGCCGGTGGCCATGACGGGGGCGAAGCACGCGGGACGCAGCTCCCGGCACCGGTCGCGCAGCGCCGGGCGTTTCACCGGGAGCGGGTCGCCCGCGGTGCCGGCCGCGGCCGGTAGGCGGAGGGCAGCGGCCGGTTCCCACGGGAGCGGTAGACGATGTACGGGCGGGTCAGGTAGCCGAGCGGGGCGGTGAAGGCGTGCACGAGGCGGCTGAAGGGCCACAGCGCGAACAGCGCCATGGCGAGCAGGGCGTGCACCTGGTACACGAAGGGGGCGTGGGCCATCGCGGACACGTCGGGGTCGAGGGTGAACAGGGAGCGGAACCACACCGAGACGCCCAGCCGGTAGTCGTAAGGGTGGGGCCGGAGGGTGGTGGCGGTGGCGGCGAGCCCGGCCAGCAGGACGCAGCCGAGGACCGGGTAGACGGCGCGGTCGCTGCGGCTGGTGGCGGCCCGGACGGCGGGCACGCGCAGGCGCCGGTGGAGCAGGACGGCCAGGCCGGTGAGGGTGGCCAGGCCCGCGGTGCCGCCGACGAGCAGCGCGTTGGCGTGGTAGAGCCGTTCGTGGATGTGCACGTCTTCGGTGAGCGACTCGGGCACCAGCAGCCCGATGACGTGACCGGCCACCACGAAGAGCAGCCCGAAGTGGAACAGCGGGCCGCCGATGGCGAGCAGCCTGCTCTCGTGCAGTTGACTGGAGCGGGTGGTGAAGCCGAACCGGTCGTAGCGGTAGCGCCAGGCGGTGCCGGTGACCAGGAGGACGGTGACGAGGTAGGGCAGTACGCCCCACAGGGCGGTGTGCAGGTGGTTCACCGGGGCGTCTCCTGCCGGTGCGGGGGGTAGGGGAGGAGGCCGACGGTCTCGGTGGGCGGGCCGGTCCGGGCGAGCGCGAGGGCTTCCTTGCGGCTGTCGGGACCGCGGCCGGGCAGGGTGCGGCAGACCGCTTCCACGATGTCGGCGTAGGGGCTGTGGTAGGCGGCCAGGGCGAAGCGCAGCAGTTCCAGGCCGGGCCGGTACTCGGTCAGCAGACGGGTCCCGGCCTCCGGGGCGCGGGCGGCGAACTCCAGCATCAGGGGCAGGAAGTCGGGCAGTTCGTCCTCGGGCGGCTGCCAGCCGTGCTCGCGGTAGCGGGCCTTGAGGCGGGCCAGGGCCGCACCGCGGCGCCGGGTGTCGCCGTCGGTGTAGTAGGTCAGGTACAGGCAGCGGCGCCGGCTGCGGTCGAACGTGGCGACGTACCGGGCCGCCCACTCCAGCGGGTCCTGCTCGCCGGCCAGGTCGCAGAAGGCCAGCAGCAGGCCGATCTCGGCGCCGGGCACCGGCTCCAGCGCGGCGCGTACGGTGCGCAGGCGGGCGTGCCAGTCCTCGTCCGGGTAGCCGAGCAGCAGCGCGGCGGCCTGGTGGACGACCGGGCGGCTCACCGGGACCCGCCCCCGCCACCGGGGAAGAGGCCCTCCGGGCGGCCGCGGCCGTTCCAGTTCAGCAGGTTGACCCGGCCGCGCAGCGAGGTGCCCGCGTGCCGCGGCCCGGGGGCGTCCGCGAGCGGGGCGTGGAAGGCGTCCGCGTCGAACATGCCCACACCGCCGTGTCCGCCCAGACTGCACCCCTGCGTGAGGTCGTCCTCGGGGGTGCGGGCCGCGTAGCCGGTGGGGATGACGTACCGCTCGTCGTACTTGGCCAGCGCCAGCAGCCGGTACATCGCCTCGATGCCCGGGGCGTCCAGGCCGACGGCGCGGGCGATGGCGGGGTCCTGGGGCTCGCCGAGGTTGACCCGCCGCATGTGGGCGCGCATCGCCGCCAGACGGCACAGCGCCGCCTCCACCGGGGCGGGGTCGCCCGCGGTGAACAGCCCGGCGAGGTACTCCACCGGGATGCGCAGGGAGTCGATCGCGGCGAACAGCTTCGCGGGGTCCTCGCCGTCGTGGCCGGTGGCGGTGAGGGACTCCACGACCGGTGACAGCGGGGGGATGTACCAGACCATGGGCATGGTGCGGTACTCCGGGTGCAGCGGCAGCGCCACCTTGTACGTGCTGATCAGCGCGTGCACGGGGGAGCGGCGGGCGGCGGTGATCCAGTCGTGCGGGATCCCGGCGTCCTCGGCGGCGCGCCGCACCGCCGGGTCCTCGGGGTCGAGGAAGCAGTCCAGTTGGGCCTCGTACAGGCCCCGCTCGTCCTCGGTGGCGGCGGCCGCGCCGACCCGGTCGGCGTCGTACAGGATCACGCCGAGGTAGCGCAGCCGGCCGACGCAGGTCTCGGAGCAGACGGTCGGCTGGCCGGCCTCGATGCGCGGGTAGCACAGGGTGCACTTCTCGGCCTTGCCCGACTGGTGGTTGAAGTAGATCTTCTTGTACGGGCAGCCGGACACGCACATGCGCCAGCCCCGGCACCGGTCCTGGTCGACCAGGACGATGCCGTCCTCGATCCGCTTGTACAGCGCGCCGGAGGGGCACACGGCCACACAGGACGGGTTGAGGCAGTGCTCGCAGATCCGGGGCAGGTAGAACATGAACGCCTGCTCGTACTCCAGGCGCACCCGCTCGTTCATCTGCTGGAGCACGGGGTCGTCCGCCAGGTGGGCCGGGCCGCCGCCCAGGTCGTCGTCCCAGTTGGGGCCCCAGGTGACCTCGGTGGGGCGGCCGTCGATCAGGGAGCGGGGCGCGGCGGTGGGCACGTCGTCGCCCAGGGGGGCCGAGATCAGGTTCTCGTAGTCGTAGGTCCACGGCTGGTAGTAGTCGTCCAGGGAGGGCAGTTCGGGGTTGGCGAACAGCCGGGCCAGACGGCGGGCCCGGCCGCCGGCCCGCGGCACCAGCCTGCCGTGCTTGAGGTGCCAGCCGCCCTTCCACTTCTCCTGGTCCTGGTAGCCGCGGGGGTAGCCCTGGCCGGGGCGGGTCTCGACGTTGTTGAACCACACGTACTCGGTGCCCTGCCGGTTGGTCCAGGTCTGCTTGCAGGTGACCGAGCAGGTGTGGCAGCCGATGCACTTGTCGAGGTTCATCACCATCGCGACCTGTGCCATCACCCGGCCGAGGGGTGCGTCGCCACGGGACATGTCAGTACTCCACATTCTGGGCGCGGCGCCGGATCACGGTGACCGCGTCGCGCTGGTTGCCGGTGGGTCCGTAGTAGTTGGGGGCGAAGGAGAGCTGGGCGTGGCCGCCGATCAGGTGGGTCGGTTTGATCAGCAGCCGGGTGAGGGCGTTGTGGACGCCGCCGCGCCGGCCGGTGGTCTCGGACTTGGGTACGTTCACCAGGCGTTCCTGGACGTGGTACATGAACACGGTGCCGGGGGGCATCCGGTGCGAGACGATCGCGCGGGCGACGACGACTCCGTTGGGGTTCACCGCTTCGATCCAGTCGTTGTCCGCGACGCCGATCGACTCGGCGTCGGCCACGCTGATCCAGATGACCGGGCCGCCCCGGGCCAGGGTCTGCATCAGCAGGTTCTCCTGGTACTCGGAGTGGATCGACCACTTGGAGTGCGGGGTCAGGTAGCGCACCGTCACCGACCGGCCGCCGTCCTCGCCGCGGGCCGTCTCACCCAGGACGTCGAGTCCCAGCGGGGGCCGGTAGACGGGCAGTTGCTCCCCGTACTCGGCGATCCACTGGTGGTCGAGGTAGAAGTGCTGGCGGCCGGTGAGGGTGTGCCAGGGCTTGGCGTGCTCGGTGTTGATGGTGAAGGGCGCGTACCGGCGGTCCGGGCTCTCCTTGCCCGACCACTCGAAGCTCGCGCCGACCTGGACGGGCCGGGCCTGGGTGTCGGAGAACTCCACCCGCCGATCGGCCACCGAGGCGCCCAGTTCCGTGAACCCGCTGTCGGCGCCGCAGCGTTCGGCGAGCCGCTCGAAGCCCTCGGCGGCCAGGCGGCCGTTGGTGGTGCCCGACAGGGCGAGGATCGCCTCGCAGAGCTTGACGTCGGTGTCGAGCAGGGGCCGCCCGCGCACCGGCTCGCGGGCGGCGGTCCCGCAGCGCGCGGCCAGCCGGGCGACCTCCGGCCGGGGGTGCACGGTCACGCCCTTGACGGTGATGCCCAGTTCATCGACGAGCGGTCCGAGCGCCGCCATCTTCTCGCCGATGGCGGTGTAGTCCCGTTCGACGACGGTGAACTGGGGCCCGGTGGCCGCGTCCGGCGGCGCCTCGCCCGGGGTGTCGTGCTGCAAGGGGGTGGCGACGAGGTCGTGGGCCACGTCGAGGCGGCCCTTCGCCAGCCGGGCGACCTCGGTGGCGAGCCCGTGGAAGATCTCGAAGTCGGTACGGGCCTGCCACGGCGGGTCGATGGCCGGGGAGAAGGCGTGGACGTAAGGGTGCATGTCCGTGCTGGACAGGTCGTGCTTCTCGTACCAGGTCGCGGCCGGCAGGACCAGATCGGCGAAGAGGGTCGTGGAGGTCATGCGGAAGTCCAGCGCCAGCAGCAGGTCGAGCTTGCCGCGCGGCCCGTCCTCCCGCCAGGTGACGTCGCGGGGCCTGCTCGCGGGCGGTGCCTCCTGGGCACTGGCGTTGTCGGAGGCGCCCAGGAGGTGCCGCAGGAAGAACTCGTTGCCCTTGGCGGAGGACCCGATCAGGTTGGCCCGCCACACGGTGAGCACCCTGGGCCAGTTGGCCGGGTCGTCCGGGTTCTCGCAGGCGTAGGCGAGCCGTCCGGCGTCGCGTTCGGCGGCCAGCCAGGCCGCGGGATCCGCGCCGCTCTCGTGCAGGCGCCGCCCCAGCTCCAGCGGGTTGGCGGAGAAGGTGGGGGCGGAGGGCATCCAACCCTTGCGGACGGAGTGCGCGATCAGGTCCGCGGTGTGCAGCCCGGCGAGGGCGCCGGACGCGGTGGGCGAGGTCAGCACGTCGGCGGTGTGCTTCTCGTAGCGCCACTGGTCGGTGTGGAGGTACCAGTACGGTGTCCCCGCCATCTGCCGCGAGGGGCGCACCCAGTCCGACGCCGTCGCCATCTGCTGCCAGCCCGCGAAGGGCCGGACCTTCTCCTGGCCCACGTAGTGCGCCCAGCCGCCGCCGTTGACGCCCTGGCAGCCGGTGAGCAGCAGCAGCGACAGGAACGAGCGGTAGATGGTGTCGGAGTGGAACCAGTGGTTGGTGCCCGCCCCCATCACGATCATGCAGCGGCCCCGGGTCCGCTCCGCGGTCCGGGCGAACTCCCGCGCCGCGCGCACCGCCGCCGTCGCGGACACCGACGTGACCTCCTCCTGCCACGCCGGGGTGCACGGTACCGTGGCGTCCTCGTACGAGGCCGGCCACTGTCCGTCCAGGCCCTCGCGCCCCACCCCGTACTGGGCGAGCAGCAGGTCGAAGACGGTGGTCACCAGGCGCCCGCCGACGCGCAGCGCCGGCACCGAGCGGCGCAGTGCCGCGGCGGACCCGTCGAAGCGGGGCAGCAGCACCGGCGCCGTCACGGCCTCCGGCCGGCCGTACAGGCTCAGCAGCGGTTCGAGGTCACCGAGATCCAGGTTCCAGCGGCCTTCGCTCGCCTTGCCCCAGCGGTCGCCCAGGGTGCCGTTGGGCACCGCCGGGCCGCCCGTCACCCGGTCGAACAGGACCGGCATCCAGCGCCGGGCCTCACCTGCCGCGTCCTGGGCCAGACCGAGGTCCACGGCGGTGACGAACGCCCCGGGCGTACAGCCGTCCGCCGCGCGCTCGTCCAGGGCGACGAGGAAGGGCAGGTCGGTGAACCGCTTGACGTAGTCGGTGAAGTACGGCACCTGCCGGTCGACGAAACACTCCTTGAGGATCACGTGCCCCATGGCCATGGCCAGGGCGGCGTCGGTGCCCGGGTGCGGGTGCAGCCACTCGTCGGCGAACTTGGTGGCGTCCGCGTAGTCCGGGGAGACCACCACCACCTTCTGGCCCCGGTAGCGGGCCTCGGCCATCCAGTGCGCGTCCGGGGTGCGGGTCACCGGCACGTTGGAGCCCCACAGCATCAGGTAGGCCGCGTCCCACCAGTCACCCGACTCCGGCACGTCGGTCTGGTCCCCGAAGACCTGGGGTGAGGCGATCGGCAGATCCGCGTACCAGTCGTAGAACGACAGCATCGGGGCGCCGATCAGCGCGTGGAAGCGGGCGCCGACCGCGTGCGAGGCCATCGACATCGCCGGGATCGGGGAGAAGCCGGCGATGCGGTCGGGCCCGTACTCCTTCAGCGTGTGCACATGCGCGGCGGCGGCGATCTCCAGCGCCTCCTCCCAGCCGATGCGCACCAGGCCGCCCTTGCCGCGCGCCGACTGGTAGCGGCGCCGCTGCTCCGGATCGCCCGTCACCTCGGCCCAGGCGGCGACCGGGTCCCCGCCGTGGCGGCGCTTGGCGTCCCGGAACAGCTCCAGCAGCACGCCGCGCGCATGGGGGTACTTCACCCGCGTGGGGGAGTAGGTGTACCAGGAGAACGCCGCCCCCCGCGGGCAGCCCCGCGGCTCGTAGTCGGGCCGGTCCGCACCGGCCGAGGGGTAGTCGGTCGCCTGTGTCTCCCAGGTGATCAGGCCGTCCTTGACGTACACCTGCCACGAGCAGGAGCCGGTGCAGTTCACCCCGTGGGTGGAGCGCACCACCTTGTCGTGCGCCCAGCGCTCCCGGTACGGCGCGTCGTTGACCTGCTGCTCCAGCTCGAACACCGCCCGCCGCTCCGGCGTGACCGGTGCCCGCCGCAGTGACTGCCCCACCGCGAAGAGCCGTTCCGCCGCATCCGCCGCGATCCGCTCGGCTTCGGCCTTGCCACGTCCCACGTCTGACTCCCCTCGCGGACAGTGCTCACCACGCTCACTCAGCGCACTCACCCGCTGACGAGCGGAAGCCAGACTCCCCCTTCCGGTCGCCCGATGTGGATCTGTTTTTGGCCAGTTTGTTGTGTCTAGAACTTATTTTTCTCCGGGTTTTGCGGCCCCTGACGTGCTGGAAACCTCACCACAACAATCGGCACGCTCCGTCACTGGTCAGGGGAGAGATAGGCCGGTGCATGGCATATGCCGTATACGATCTTTCCGGGCCTGGGTCCGCGGAGGCGAGCCGCGACGGCGGAGACGCCGGCCGGTGGGCCGACCTGACGCGCCGCGACCACGTGCGAAGGTCCGGCGGTGCCCCCGCTGCGGGGTGATTGCGGTGTGCGGGGTGGCGATGGCGCGTTCGCTTCGCGCGGGTGGGCGGCAGGGGTGCGGGTGCCGTCCTGGTGGGGGTGGGCGAGCGCGCACACGTGTGCTGCCCGATGGGTCGGGAGGCGCTTTCGGGTCGGCCGTATCAGTTGTGGCCGAGGGCGAGGAGGCGCTCGCTCGTGTCCCACAGGTGGCGGGCGATACGCGGGTCGCGGGTCTGGGGGTGGGGGTGCCTGGCGGGCCTGCGCCGCTCGTAGTAGGTGCCCGAGGTCCAGTCCACGCCGGGGCGGGTGGTGGCGAGCCAGACGAGGTGGCGCGCGGCCCGCCGCGGTGTGGTCATCAGCCGGCGGGCGACGGGGTTGCCGTACACGTGCCGCAGGAAGGTGCCCGGGGCCGAGGCGAAGTGGGAGGAGACGACGCCCGGGTGGAAGGCGGCGGAGGACAGTCCCCGGTCGTGGTAGCGGCGGTGCAGTTCCTGGGTGAAGAGGATGTTCTCCAGCTTGGCGGTGCCGTAGGCGCGCTGCGGGGAGTGGTGCGTGACGCGGCCGAGGTCCTCGGGGACGACCTCGCCGAACAGGCGTGCCGCGGCACTGGACGTCTGGATCACCGACGCCCGGCAGGCGAGGAGGCGGTCCAGGAGCAGGCGGGTGAGGAGGAAGGGCGCGAGATGGTTGACCTGGAAGACGAGGTCGAAGCCGTCGGCGGTCGGGGTGCGGTCGCCGAAGATGCCGCCCGCGTTGTTCGCCAGGACGTCGATGCGGGGGTACGCCGCGCGCAGCTCGGCGGCGAGCCGCCGGACGTCGTCGAGGCGGGCGAAGTCGGCGACATGACGGTCGGCGCCCAGCTCGTCGGCGACGGCGTGGGTCTTGCGCGGACAGCGGCCGACCACGACGACGCGGTGACCGCGGTGGTGCAGTTGGCGTGCGGCCTCGGCGCCGATGCCGTCGCTGGCGCCGGTGATGACGACGGTCCTGGGTGCCGGGTCCGGGGCGGGGGTCTCGGGACTGCCGTCGGGACGGTGTGTCATGCGGGGCTCCCTCGGAGGTAGATGTGCCGCAGTCCGCGCAGGAAGAACCGGCCGAACCCGCCCACCGCCGCCGGGGCGCCCAACCCGGACACCCGGAAGCTCGCGAGCTGCCGGGCGAAGTCCAGCGGACCCAGCCGCAGGGTACCGGTGGCGGCCGTGCCGTTCGCGCCGTCCCGTGTGCTCAGCCGGAAGGGCAGCGTCGTCGTCTCCCGCCACAGCCCGGCCGGGGCACCCTCGGTGAGCTGCTTGCGGCCCGCGAAGAGCAGGCCGCGCCCCACACCGTCGGTCAGGCTCAGCCGGTACTCCATGGTGCGGCCGGTCCCGGTGCCCAGGTCGTCCGCCGGGAAGAGGGCCAGCCGCCCGTCGAGCAGCGGGCGGCGGCCGCCGTGCCCCGGCAGGTCGAGCCAGCCGTCCACCCGCGCCTCGTGATCCGGGTCCGCCAGGAACGCCGGTACGTCGTCCACCGTCACCGTCAGCCGTGCGGAGCAGCGCAGGGACGACGGCGCATGCCCGGTGGCCGGTGGGGCGCAGGGGTGCTCGGCCAGGGGCGTGTAGTGGCCGCTCATCGACTCGGTGAAGACCAGCGAGGTGGCCGGGGTGTACCGGCGTGCGACGGCCGGTAGGGGTACGTCATTGCTGTCGGCGGCCGGTGGGTGTTTGCCGTTCCCGCCGACGGCCGGTGGGTGCTCGCCGTTCCCGCCGACGGCCGGTGGGTGCTCGCCGTTCCCGCCGACGGCCGGTGAGGGCTCGTCAACGCCGCCGACGGCCGGTGGGTGCTCGTCGTTTCCGGCCGGGCGCGCCGGCACCGGCCGGGATGCCCTGCGGACCGTACGGGTCTCCAGCAGGCGCTCGCTCATGCGGTCGGCCAGCGCCGCGATGGTGAGCGACGGGTTGGTGCCCACCGGGCCGGGCAGGGCCGAGCCGTCCGCGATGTACAGGCCGGGATGGCCGTGCACCTCGCCGAACGGGTCGCACACCCCGGCGTCCGGGTGGCGGCTCATGGGGGCGCCGCCCACCGGATGAGCCGCGACGACCCTGCGGGTGTACCACAGGGGGTTGTCGGCATAGGCGGCGCCCATGGCCCGTGCCGTGTCCCGCATATGGGCGCGCAGACGCCGGAAGTACGCGGCCGAGGCGTCCATGGTCCAGGCCACGTCGAGCCGTCCGTCGCGCAGTGTCATCACGCCGTCCGGGATGTCGCGCCCCATGCCGAGCAGCGGCAGGGAGGTGCTGGAGAGCAGGCCCCGGCCCAGGAGGTCGGACAGCTCCTTGGACAGCGCCGGGTCCGGAGAGGCCGTCAGCCGCGCACGGACCCGGCCCAGCGCGAACCGCGTGGCCCGCGACAGCCCCTGCGGCACCCGCGCGCTCTCCACCAGCCACTGCACGAACTCGGGATAGCCGCCGTCCTCGATGTATCCGCCGCGCTCGGACGCCGCGCCCGAGGCGGCTCCCGTGCCGTCGTCCAGCGCGTCGGGCAGCCGCAGCGAGGCCGTGATGACGGGGCCCCGGCTGGGCAGCAGCGGGCGGGGGCGGCCGTCCGCACGGGCGTTGACCGCGAAGCCCAGGAGGTCGCCGTTGGTGGAGAACCGGGTGCCCAGGGCGGGGCAGAGCGCGGGCAGGTGTGTGCGCGAGCGCAGCAGCAGATACGTGGTGCCGTAGGTGCCGGCCGCCAGGATCAGCCGGTCGCACCTGAGCGTGGCGCGCGTGGGCCCGGCCGCCCGCCCGCGCGGCCCCGCCGTGGTGTCGTGGCGTACGTAGTCCACCGCGTAGCCACCGCCGGGCAGCGCCCGGACGCGCAGCGCCTCGTGGCCCGTACGCAGGTCCGCTCCGTGGTGCCGGGCGGCGGAGAGGTAGGTGTGGTCGAGGGTGTTCTTCGCGCCCTCGTTGCAGCCCAGGTCGCAGGCGCCGGTGAGACGGCAGGTCCGGCGCCCCGCGCCGTGCAGGTTCCCGTACGGCCGCGGGTCGAGCGGCCGGCCGGGTACGGGGTCGGCGGCCGGACTCGGGGCGAAGCTGACGGCCAGCGGGGGCAGCCGGAACTCCAGCCCGAGCCGGTCCGCGGCGGCCCGCAGGGCGTGCGCCTTGGGCGTGTCGTCGTACGGCGTCCGGTCCAGCGGGTAGGGGGTGGCGCCGAGCATCTTCTCGACGGCGTCGTAGTGGGGTTCGAGGTCCGCGCGGCCCAGCGGCCAGGACTCGTGTCCGCCGCCGGGCAGGGGCTGTGCGTCGGCGAACCAGTGCTCGTCCTTGCGTAGCAGCACGTTGGCGTAGATCAGGGACCCGCCGCCCAGCCCGGCGGCCACCACCGAGTCGAAGGCACGGAAGCTGCGCACGTCGAACAGGCCGTGCAGACCGTCGGCCGGGGCCCAGAACGCCCGGCCCAGCTCCTCGGGGGTACGGGGGAACTGGCCGGGCGCGTGGGCGCGTCCGCGTTCCAGGACGACGACCGAGAGCCCGGCCGCGGCCAGTCGGTAGGCGCTCACGGAGCCGCCGAAGCCCGAGCCGATCACCACCGTGTCGACGTGCTCGGGCCCGGTGGCGCCGCCGGATGTCCTGCCGTCAGTGCTCATGTCGGGCCGCCCGGCGCACGAGGAAGTCGAGCAGGTGCGGGAAGACGTCCCGGTCCGCGTCCTTGCCGATGACCAGGTCCTGGTGCCCGTAGCCGGGGACGACGCACAGTTCGTACCGGTCCGCGCCGTGTGCGGCCAGTCGCCGGTGGCACCGGACGTTGGAGTCGCCGAACACGTGGTTGCGGTCGCCCGTCATCAGCAGCACGGGTGTCCGGTTGCGGGCCGCGTGCGCGAGGTAGTCGTCCGGCAGGGCCCGGTACCGGGGATCGGCCGGGGCGTACTTCACGGCGTGACCGGCCCGGACCACCTTGCGCAGGTGCCGGTAGTAGGACAGCCCGCTGGGCCCGAGCAGATCGGCGATGCGCTCGTGGGTCTCGGGCGCGAGGTTGCCGTGCAGGTACAGGGCCGGCCAGCCGCTGCCCCACATGAAGCTCGCCATGTGACAGGCCGGGTTGTCGCACTCCTGGTGCGCCAGTGACACCAGGTGGGACAGCAGCCAGCCCGGGGTGAACGGGGTGTCGTGGGCGCCGCGCGGATCGAGGTAGCGCAGCCCGCCGAGCCGTCCGGCCAGCACGGGACCCAGTTCCAGTTTGGCCCGGGACCACGACGGCACCCTGGCCACCAGGGCGACGCTCAGCGCCGTCATGCTGGTGATGCCGGTGACCGCGCCGCCGAACAGGCTCATCGCGAACGTCATCGCCCCCATGCAGTGCGCGACGACGTGTACGCGCCGGTCACCGACATGGCGGCGCAGTTCGGCCAGCGCGGCCGGATGGTCGTACAGGGCGATGTCGTCGAGGGTGTACCGGTGGGGCTCGGTGTTGTAGGGGAAGCGGTTGCTCATCCGGAAGTCGAGCGTCCAGACCTCGCCGAAGCCGTGGTCCAGGAGGTATCCCACCAGGTTGCGGTGTTCCGGCATCACGAACATGTCGCTGGAGGAGGTCAGCCCGTGCACGAGCAGGACCACGTCGGCGCCGGGCTCGCGGCGGAAACGGAGCATCTGGAGGCCGAGGCCGTCGGCGGTGGTGAAGGGGTGCACGGACGTCCTGGCGTCCGGTACACCGTCCAGGCCGTACCGCGCGATGGCCCCGCTCGTCGTCGAAGTGCCGTCCATGGTCCCCCTTTGCCGCGCCGGCCTGCGACCGCCGGTCCGCACGTACGACCGACGCGCCGTCCTGCACGGACGCTGGCGACGGCTTCGGCCTGAAGTCGTCCCCCGGCTGATTGACTCGCCTCTCAGCCGGGCTTCCCGCCGGCACCGGGGCCGCGTTCCCACGGGGCGCGGAGCCGGACCGGAGCACCGGCCCGCTGCGTCAGTCGAAGGTGCCTTTCCCGATGTACGGGTAGAGCTGGCCGGGGCACTTGGTGTCGAAGAGGTCCCGGTGTCCCTTGACATGGCGGCCCTTGATGTTGGCACCCGCCTGGTCGTACGCCCGTACCCAGTCGGCGACGGCCTTGATCTCGTCCAGCATCGCCTGCGGCGGCGCGGGGTCGTCGGCCCCGATCAAACCGCAGATGGCGTAGTAGCGCTGGTTGTTGTACTGGCTGCCGTTGGCACCCGGCTGGAAGCCGAGACCGCGCCCCACGAAGGTGTAACCGTGGTGACAGACCAGGTAGTTGTAGGCGATGTCCCAGTACTTCTCGCCGCCGATGATCGGCAGCGGGTGCATGTGCTCGTGCTGGATGCGCCGCACCTGGTAGTAGCAGTCGTCGAAATGGGGCGGTTTGTTGTCGGGGGTGTGCTGCGGTTTCAGTTCCTTGCCGGGACCCTCGTAGTGGATCGCGATGCCGCCCCACTCGGGCCAGAAGTTGACGGTGTCCGTCTGCGCGGGGTCCTCGGCCTTCCACTCTCTGCGGGAGACGAACCGAGGGATACGCGGTGCCGCGTCGGCGGACTCCTGATCCTGTTTTCCCTGTGCACCGATGAGTTTCTGTCCGCCTACCGTCTCGGTCCGCTGGGCCCATTCTCGCTCGGTCGACTGCCAGCGCGGGTTTTCCGATGGTGCCATCCTGTCCCCCTTTGATCCGTGTTTTTGCCGGCCGCACAGTGAAAGCGTGACGACGGGTTCAGGGCGTATTCAGTCAAGCGGAGAGATGAATCCCCCTGTCCGGACTCCACGCACCTGGACGTCCCCCTCTCTCGACCCGGACCCTTCCGTACGAGCGGACGGGAACGCATCAGCGCTCCGCGCCATGTCCTTGACACCGCGTGCCACTGATGAACGGTCGCGGCCGCGTCGGCCGCAGTGGCCTCCTTCGCCTCGACGCCGTCGGCGCCTGGCCGGGCGGCCACGGCGCCGGTCGCGCCGACGCGGGTGGCGCCGTGTTCGACGTGCCGGTCTCCCCTTTCGCGGTCGCCGGGAGGCCGCCGATGCGCTGGGTGGCGCTTCGAACACGCGGCGGTTTCTCGGGGAAACGCGTGTACGCGGACGCCGACGGCAGCAAGGCGGCCGGCCGGGTGGCGATCGCGAGGAGTGAGTTCGACCAGAACCGATGGCCACCCTCGAGGCGGCGCCCGCTCAGGAGCGTGCCACCGTGGTCGGCGGAACCCGGGGCGGCACGGTAGGACGGTCCTGGTCGGACGGCCAGCCGGGAGCGCCTCGGGTGCCTTCCGGCCGGCCGGTGGTGCCATGCGCTGCGTGAGCGGCGCGCCGGTAGTCGCGGGGCGTGGTGCCGTAGGCGGTGCGGAAGGCCCGGGTGAAGTCGCTGGGGTGGGCGAAACCCCAGCGTGCCGCGGTGGCGTGGATGGGGCGCGGGGCCAGGAGCGGGTCGGCCAGATCGCGGCGCGCGTGTTCGAGGCGCTGGTGGCGGATGAAGGCGGCCACGGTGGTGTCCTGCTGCTGGAAGAGGCGGTGCAGGGTACGCAGGGAGATGTGATGGGCGGCGGCGATGCCGGCGGGAGAGAGGCCGGGGTCGTCCAGCCGCTGGAGGATGAAGGCGCGCACGTGCAGCAGCAAGGCGTGGCCGCGGGTGTCGGGGGGAGGAACCCCGGGCCTGTCGAGGTGCTGGGCGACGGTGGCGGCCAGCAGGTCGGTCAGCACGGTCGACAGCCGGGCGGCGTCGGTGGGTCGGTAGTGGCCCGCCTTGGTGGTCACCTGGGTGAGGAAGTGAACGAGGAGTGCACCGAAGCCTTGGTCGCCGGTCAGGCGAGTGGCCAGCAGCCGGTCGACCAGGTCGGGTCGGACGGGCAGCGCGGCTTTCGGGAGGTGCGCGACGACGTGGCGCACGGCTCCGTCATCGCAGCGGGTCTCTCCGCCGAAGGGCCGGGAGGAGTCGTACAGCGCCAGGTCGCCGGCGTGCAGCACCGTGTCGTTGCGGGCCTGGGACAGTGTCATGGTGCCGCGCAGGGTCAGCGAGAGCTGCCAGTACTCGGGGTCGCGCTGCCGGATCAGTTCGGGGGTGCGGGTACTGGTCACCGGCAGGTAGGACATCGTGGTGATCTGTGCGGCGCCGAGGTCGAGGATGTCGGCTGTGGCGCGGAAGTCGTCGGCGCGGGCGGTGCGCAGCACGGTCGGCAACAGCGTGGCGACCGTCATGTCGTGCCACCACGTGAACCGGTCAGGGCGGGGCAGGTCGTCGGTGTGCAGACGGGTGGTGATCACTGGTCCGCCGCGGGCCGGGGAGCGATGCCGGCGCCCGGTGACGGGGTCGGCGGCGGAACGGAACCGGCCGGGCCGCCCGGCGGACGGCTGGGCTGCTGGTGCGGGGCCGCGTGCCGGTGAGTGCGAGGCGTGGTGCCGTAGGCGGTGCGGAGGGCCCGGGTGAACTCGGCTGGGCATCGGAAGTCCCGGTGCGCGGCGATGACGTCGATGAGGCGGGCGGGACGCGAGGTCGAGGCGTGTTCTGGCTTTTCGGGCGTCCGCGCCGGCCCCAGCGGCGGCGGCAGCAGCAGGGCGACGACGGCAACGCGCAGCCGAGGGGCGTCCGAGGCTTCGCGGGCGGCACTGTTCCCCAGCAGGTGGGTGCGGCACTGGGACAACGGGGCGCCGGAGCCGCCACGGGCGGACGCCCGTGCAGCGGTCAGCGCGTCCGTCGTGCCCGGGGACTGGGCGAACGATGTCTCCCGCCGCCGCCCGGACGGTCCGGACGCGGACAGCCCCGCACCGCGGAGCACGCTTCCGATCACCCTCAGCACCTCCGGGTCCCGGGCTGCCACCCGGCAGCGGCGGCTCTATTGCACTGAACACGACAAATACCACCGTCCCTTCCTGACCTCAACTGCTCAGGCCGGACAAGGCCCCGGCCCGGCCGGCCCGCCGGATCACGGCGGGCCGGCCGGGCTGTTCGCTCAGGTGGTCGTGCAGGCGCTCCCGTTGAGGGTGAAGGAAGTCGGTGCTCCGCTGTTGCCGCTGTGCGTCGCCTGGTAGCCGATCGTCACGGTGGCGTTCGGCGCGATCGTGCCGTTGTACGAGACATTGGTCGCGGTCACCGCGCCGGAGGACGGGGCGTACGTGGCACCCCAGCCGTTGGTGATGTTCTGGCCGCCGGGCAGGGTGAAGCCGAGCTTCCAGCCGTTGATCGCGGTGGTGCCGGTGTTGGTGATGGCCACGGAGGCGGTCAGGCCGGTGTTCCAGGCGGTGGTGCTCGCGCTCACCTTGCAGCCGGACGGCTGGGGCTCGGGCCCTGGGCCGGGGGTCTGGCCGTCCAGGCCGAAGAAGGTGAGCACGCGGGCGCCCATGCCGTAGGCGTACACGTTGTGCCCGACGCTCTGGAGGCTGATGGCCTCGACCGGCGCGCGGTCACCGGTGGCGCCGTAGCGGGTGCGGGTCCAGTTGGCGGCGGGGCTGTCGGTGGACGCCGGGGTCTGGCTGACGCCCAGCACGTTCGTCCACTGCTTGATCTCCTCACCGAAGTTCGGGTAGCGCAGCGTGTCGTCCTGGGTGCCGTGCCAGAGCTGCATGCGGGGGCGCGGGCCGGTGTAGCCGGGGTAGGCGTTGCGGACCAGATCGCCCCATTGCTGCGGGGTGCGGATCACGGTGCCGTTGGCGCAGGCGCTGTTCCACTCGGAGCCGTCGGTGGTGGCGAAGCAGCCGAACGGGACTCCGGCGAAGGCGGCGCCGGCGGCGAAGACGTCGGGGTAGACGCCGAGCAGCACGTTGGTCATCATCGCGCCGGAGGATATGCCGGTGGCGAAGACCCGCTTGGGATCGGCGTGGTAGGTGCCGAGCACCCAGTCGACCATCGACTTGATGCCGACCGGGTCGCTGCCGCCGCCGCGCCGCAGAGCCGCCGGCGAGGAGACGTCGAAGCACTTGCTGGCCCGGGTGACGGACGGGTAGACGACGATGAAGCCGTAGCGGTCGGCGAGCGAGGCGTACTCGGTGCCGCTGTACATCGCCGGCCCGGAGCCGGTGCAGTAGTGGACGGCGACCAGGACCGCCGGGTTGGCGGCGACCTTCTCCGGGACGTACAGGTACATCTGGAGATTGCTGGGATTGCTGCCGAAGTTGGTGACCTCGGTGAGGGACGCGTACGGCACGTCGGCGGCGGCGGCGGTGGCGGCGTCGGTACGGGCGGCGGCCGGGGGCGCGCCGAGGAGCAGCGCGGCGAGCAGTGGCACCAGCGCTCCGTAGAGCGCGACGAGCTTGGATCGCAGTGGTCTCCTCGCGGTGTTGCCTGCGGTGACGGACACGGGGTCGTCCCTTCCTGTCGCGGCTCGGATCATCGCTGGGGAGCGCCGGCACGCCGGCGGGCGCACGGCCGCCATGGAAGCGCTCCCACACCGTCACACGGACGCCGCGCGCAAGACGTTCACGCCTGCTCGGCACGGCCCGCACGCACGTGCCGCGCCCGTGAGCACGCCGACCTGGACGAGACGGAGGAGTCGGCGCCGAGCGGCCGGTCACGGGAAGCGGCGTACCGTCGCGGGCGGTGCCTGAGCGGAAACCGTGCCGTCGGAGCCGCTCGTCAGGGCAGGCGGGCGTGTTCGGCCCGGGTGGCGGCGATCCGCTCACGTGCGAGCGTACGGGCCCGCTCGGTGTCGTCGCCGGTGAGGCGGGCGAGGATCGCCGTGAGCGGTGTGATCCGGCCCCGGCCGCCCCAGTGACCCTCGGGGATCTCGGTGGGGAAGACCCAGATCCGGCCGGCGTCCCGCGGCCAGGCACCGCCCTCCGCGTCGAGGATGGCCTCGGTCACCTCGGCGACGACCCGCGCCCGCTTGTGCTCGTCGAGCTGGCCCTCGGGGACGGAGGGAACGACCTTGTAGCGGGGCGCGTCCGCGGGTTCGCCGCCGACGTAGACGCCGGCCGGGCGGTGCAGCCAGAGCCAGGAGACGGAACGGGTCACCGGGTCGGCGGGGTCGAACCCCTCGTTGCGGATGAGGATCTCGGTGATGCGGTTCAGCAGCGCCGCCTCGGCGTCCGGCTGGAGCGCGCCGTCGGGAATGTACACGTCGAGCATGGGCATGCCGGGTCTCCCTCGTCAGTTCGTGAGTTTAGTTTTTCAACTCAGATGGAGCCTACGAGGGCTGAGTTCAGCTTGTAAACCCAGATGGGTACACTCGTCCCATGGAGACGCGGCGGATCGACCCGGTGAACTGTTCGGTGGCGCGCGCCCTCTCGGTGGTGGGAGAGCGCTGGTCGCTGCTGATCGTCCGTGAAGCGCTGGACGGCGCGCGCCGGTTCGGAGAGTTCCACTCCCGTCTCGGCATCGCCAGGAACCTCCTGGCGACTCGCCTCGAGACCTTGGTGACCGCGGGGGTGATGCGCCGCGTGCCCTACCAGGAGCCCGGGGACCGGCAGCGCTTCGGCTACGAACTCACCGAGCAGGGCCGGGCGCTGCGGCCCACGCTCGTGGCGCTCCTGGAATGGGGCGACAGGTACCTCGCCGACCCGCAGGGCCCGTCGGTCATCGTCCGGCACCGGCCCGTCGACGGCACGGACTCCTGCGACGAGCCGGTCAAGGTCGTCCTCGAGTGCGCCGCGGGACACAGCCACCTCGCCCCGGACGACATCTGCCGCACCCCCGGACCGGGCGCACGCTTCGTGGAAGGCCCCTGAGATCCAAGGACCGGTCCCCGGGGCGATGGGTGTCACATCGGCGCGGTCGAGGACTGACACCCACCGGTGTTCCGTGCGCCGCCCGCCAGAGCGTACACGGAACACCGGACGGTGGTCACCGCACGATCCGCCACCGGTTGTCGGCCGTGCCGTCATCGGGAGCCTGGACCACGAAGGCGCCGACGGCGGTGGAGTCGTTCGCGACGGCGAGCAGTTTCCCGCTGTGCGCGTTGCGGATCTTGCAGGTTCCGTCGCCCTGGTCGAGCAGGGTCCACCGGTGGTCGGCGGTGCCGTTGTCCGCCCACTGCAGGACGGTGGCGTTGTCGGCGGTGGACATGTTCAGCACGCCGAGCACTTTGCCGCTGTGGACGTTGCGGAACCGGAAGGCGTCGCCGTCGGGGACCAGCTCCCAGTCGTGGTCGGCCGTTCCGCTGTCGTGCCACTGCAGGGCCCGGCCTCCGTCGGCGGTGGACATGTCCTGGATGCCCAGCACCAGGCCGCTGGCCGCGTTGGCGACCCGGACGGTGGACAGGCCGCTGGTCCGCCAGTAGACGGTGTAGTTGTGGCCGTGCGCGTCGTGGAAGGGCTTGAGGGCGACGGTGCTCCCGTTGGCGGTGGCGGTGAAGGAGAGCGCGGTGCTGCTGGTCCGCTTGATCGAGGAGGTGTCGAGGGTGGGGAGGGCACTGAGCGCGGTGTCGCCGTAGTCGCCGGACAGGACGACCGGGCCGTAGGTGACCGCGGCGACGGCCGGGTTGTCGTTGGCCGGCCGCAGTGTCGTCCGCATGGGCAGGCGTACGGTGACGGTGTCGCCGGACGTCCAGGACCGGGTGAGGGTGGCGTAACTCCCGGCGGTGGTGGCGATGTTCTGCGCCACGCCGTTGACACTGACGGTGGCGCCGGTGGTCCAGCCCGGGATGCGGATCCGCATCGCCCAGGTGCCGCCCACGTCACCGGTGACCCGCAGGGACGTGGTGTCGCTCGCCGGGTAGGAGGTGGTCTGGGTGACGGTGATGCCGCGCTGGCTCCAGGTCAGCACCGACGGCACGAACATGTTGACGGTGAGCGTGGTGCCGGAGTGGAAGTAGACGGAGTCCATCAGCCGGGTGTGGACCTCCACGCCGGTGCCCTGGCAGCACCAGAAGGTGCCGTAGTCGGTGCTCCAGGTGCCGCCGCCCCACGCCGGGCCGACGCCGCGCCGGCCGCCGGGCTTGAGCGGGGTGAAGTAGGTGATGTGGCCGTGGGCGTCGGCCGGGTTCTGGTTGCCGATGATGTGGTTGAGCCACGCCCGCTCGTAGTAGTCGAACAGCTCGGCCCGGTCCGGAGTCAGCGTGAACAGCTCCCGGGTGAGGCTGAGCATGTTGACGGTGTTGCAGCTCTCGCAGGTGTCGTTGGTCAGGTACCCGGCGATGGCGTTCGGGGCGCGGAAGTGCTCGGCCTGGCTGTTGCCGCCGATGGCATAGGTGTGCGAGCCGGTGCAGTGGTTCCACGCGGTGGTGGCGATGTCGCGGTACCGGGTGGTGCCGGTGGCCTTGTACTCCCGTACCGCGCCGATCCACTTCGGCACCTGGGTGTTGGCGTGCAGCCCGGCCAGGGCGTCCCGGCCCGCCGCCAGCGGATCGAAGACCGCGGCGTGGTCGAAGCGCTGGGCGACGGTCAGCCACCGGGTGTCGCCGGTCTGCTGGCAGAGGTCGGTGAGGACCGCGTTCATGCCGCCGAACTCGGTCTCCAGCATGGCCTGCCGCTGCGCGGTGGTGAGCCGGCCGGTGCGGGTGTCGACCCAGCTCGCGAGGGCCAGCAGCACATCGCGGGCCTGGGTGCTGCCGAGGTGCCGCCACACGTCCAGCAGACCGGTCATGGTCTTGTGGACGGTGTAGTACGGCACATTGCCGTTGCTCAGGGTGCGGGCCTCGAGGGCCGCGAAGTCGGACTCGGGGTAGCCGGACAGATAGCCGGCGGTGAAACCCACGGCACTGTTGTTGGCCTGGCACTTGGCCAGCTCCGCGACCATGTACAACGCCTTGTCCCGGGCCACCGTGTCGCCCGTCACGGCGTACAACTGCGCCCAGGCGGTGAGGAAGTGGCCCTGGACGTGGCTGCGGAACGGGAAGGTGGGTGCCTCCCAGCCGCCGACGGCGGCGGCGCCCTTCGTGGACAGGCCGTGGTTGGCGCGGAAGGTGTACAGCAGCCGGTCGGCGTCGACGTACCTGAGGTAGGCGGCGGTGCGGTTCTGGTTGTCCAGCCACCGGCTCGCGGTCAGCGTGACCTGGCCGAGGTCGAAGGGGAGCGCCTTGGTCCCGATGTCGGCGCGGACCGGCGGGAGGGTCGCCGCCCGTGCCGCGGAACCGCCGAGCAGGGGGCCGACGGCGGAGGCGGCGACCGCGGTTCCCGCGAGCTGGAGGACCTGACGTCTGCTGAAGGACAGGGACATGCTGGGCCTTTCGTGCGGAGGGGCGGGCGGGTCAGGTCAGGACGGGGACCGGCGAGCCCGGCGGCCGCGGTGAGGGCGGGCTTGAGGGAGAGACGTCCGCGGTGGGGGCGGGCACGGCGGCGGTTCGGACGATCGCGATGGCGGCCCCGCCGCCGTACCGCCATCGGAGCGATGGGGCGTCCGGGGGGTGTGCGGCTCGGGAGCACCGTGGCGCGTGACGAGGTCCGGTACGGACACGCATGAACATCTCCTCGTGCGGGGAGGGGAGTCGAGCGCAGTGGGGCGTGGCTCATGCCGCGCCGTCGGAGCGTGCTGGCGGTGGCTGGGCGCGCGAGGGACTGCGAGAGCGGGACGAGCGATTCTTGTGTTCGTTATTTCGAACGGTGTTCGCTGGATCGACGAGACCATAGTGCGGTGGGTAACGGGCCGTCAACGGTCCGGACATCTTCCATCGTCCGTGCCGTAGGCGACGGCTGGGGGAGTACAACACCGTGAAGCGGTGCACTGACCGCGTGCTGCGCGGGGCGGCGGGTCAGATGGCCAGACGGGTCGGGTGGCTTTTCGCGGGGCCGGGGGTGAGGCGGGTGAAGTGCTCGGTGCGGATGATCTGGATGCGATCCGCCTCCGGCAAGCGGGCGAGAATGCCAGGAAGTGCCCGTTCGCGTTCGGTCTCGCTGCGGTGGGCGAGGATCGCGCGCCACTTCACGCCGGCCCAAGGAGTGACGTCGACGCTGGTGGTCACGTACGAGTCCGGGACCGCGAGGACGGACTTGCCCACCCCCTCCAGCAGCGGCCCGAGCAGGCCGACGCCGGACTCGGGATGTGTGGCGGCGTACAGCGCGGCCGGCTGCCAGGGCGGCCCCGCGTCGGGATGCAGGTGGGCGAGACCGGCCGCTTCGACGGCGAGCAGGGTGATCTGATGCGCGCGTACGTGGTCGGGGTGGCCGGTCAGTTGGCCGAGGGCGTCGTGTCCGACGACGATGTCGGGTCGGACGTCACGGATGTGGGCGACGAGGCGGCCGACTGCCTCGTCGAGGGGAACGTCGACGAGTCGGGGCCGGCCGGGGGCTGCCTCGCGGTTGCGGGCGTCGTTGTAGCCGAGCAGACGTGGGGTGCCGGCGCCCAGGACGGCCAGGGCGTCGGCGAGTTCGCCGGCCCGCGGGCTGCCGGGTGCCCAGGTCGCGGTGACGACCGCCGTCCGGGCACCGCCGGCGGCGTGCTGGGCGAGCACGCCGCCGGCCAGGAGGCTCTCGTCGTCGGGGTGGGCGAACACGCCGAGCAGCGAAGGCGGCGCCGGTTCCGAGGGTGGGGGAGCGGGGGTGGCCACGCGGATGCCTTTCCGGGGCGGACGGGTGGGGGATCAGACGGAGCGGGTGGCCGCCGGGCCTTTCGGCAGCCGTATGCCGTGGGCGCCGCACCGCCCCGTCCGGGGCCGTCCTCCGCGCGTACTCCGGGTCACGGGTGGAACCGCCACCGCCCTTCCGTGACGACATCCACCTTGCCGTCCCGGACACGGACGGCCGTGTCGTCGTCGATGAAGTAGACCGGGAAGTCCGCCCGCGCGGCGATGCGATCGGCCCAGGCGTCGTCCCGTTCGGGGAAGTCCGGTGAGTACAGGTGCGGCTTGAGGTACCAGTCGAAGAGGCCGAACGGCGGCTCCAGGGTCGTCGTGCCGAGCGCGTGGAGGTCCGCGGTGTCCCCGATGACGTCGGCGGAGTGGCCGGTGAGGTGACGGCTGAAGATCATCGATCCGGCGCTGAACCCCACGTAGACGCGGCTCTCCAGCGCCTCCAGGAAGCCGTCGGCCAGGCCGTTGCCGGTGATGCTGCGCGCGAGGTGGTAGTGGTTGCCGCCGCTGACGTAGATGACATCGGCGTGGAGCAGCCGGTCGAGCACCATCTGCCGGGGCAGGCCGTTCAGTTCGAGGATGTCGAACTCCCGCCAGCCGAGACCGTGCAGCCGGTTGATGTCGGCGATCAGCCACTCGTGGTCCCCGGGCTCGGCGACCGACGCCGTGGGAACGTACACCACGTTCGCCGATCCGAACGGCTTGCCCAGCATGTCCCGCAGGGCATCCCGCAGTGTCGCGTTGCGCACACCGGATGCCGTCAACATGAGGTTCATGGGGCGAGCCAAGCACGGCTCACCGAGCCGGCGCAAAGCCTCCCGCGCGTGCCTGGACCCAGCGGCCGCGAGCCGCCCCAACGGGGCGTTCCCCATGTGGCTTCGGCCCCGTGCGTTCACGTACCGGTTGTCGAGGGGTCCGGTCAGGAGATGCGGTTCCAGAAGCCGAGGTGGTGCGTGCGGTGGTAGTCGACGGGGCCGATACGACGCGGTGCCAGCGACTGTGTATACGGTCGGCCGGCGTCTCCGGGGCGGTAGACGGGCCAGCCGGGCAACCCGGGGCCGTGCGGCGCGCCGGTGCGGGCGAACGCGGCCCAGTACTGGGTCATCGTCGCCGACAGCGCGCGCTGCCGCGGGGTGAACCGCGGTTCGGCCGCCTCGTCCTCGAACAGGTAGGGGATGTCCGCCGAGTGGAACGCGCCGAAGTCGAAGTCACCTGGCAACGGCAGGAACATCGGCGCCCGACGGTCGGCGAACTCGTAGGCGTACACCGGCACATGCCGTGCCAGGGTGTCGTGCATGGTCTGGGTGCCGCGCGCCCACATGCGGTCGGTGATGACGGCGGCCCAGGCCAGGGCGGGGGAGGGGAAGGCCGTCGTCGGGTACTCCTCCCGCACCCGACCGGCCGACCGCGCGCCGAAGGCGGTGCGCAGCGCGCGATCGTAGTCGGCCTCGGTGAACGGCCTGCCCACCGCGTCGTACGTCATCCCGACGAAGAGGCGGTGCTCGTCCAGGGTGGCCCCCGACAGGACGGGCACATGGTGGAAGCGTCCCGCGCGCAGGGCCGTGGGCGGCAGTTGGGGGAGCGTGGCGTTCCCGTAGCCGAAGCCCTGGAAGGCGTTCATGATGTACGGCACCTCCAGGATCGTCTTCACCGGCAGGGCGCGCAGGCAGGCGAGGGTGCGCTCGGGCCGGTCGTCGCGGCAGCCGAGGGACGAGGTCATCTCGGTCGTGATGTCCTCCATCTCCCGGGCGCTGCGCCAGACGTACCACGGGTATCCCGGCACATCCGGACCCATCGCACCGGCCGGCATGTCCATCATGCCTTCGCCGCTCGCCATGACGGCCCGGTGGAAGAGGCCCTCGGACGCGGGAGAGGTCAGGTGCCCGGCGATGGCGGAGGCGCCGAAGGACACCCCGGCCACGGTGACATTGCCGGGGTCACCGCCGAAGGCGCGCGCGTTGTCCCGTACCCATCTCAGCGCCGCCTGCTGGTCCCGCAGTCCGAAGGTGCCGGACCCCTCCAGTCCGGGCAGGGCCAGGCCGCCGAAGACACCGAGACGGTAGTTGATGCTGACGACCACCAGTCCCCGCCCGGCCAGTCGGCGCCCGTCGAAGAAGGAGCCGCCGCCCACGGCACCGTCCCCGTGGATCCAGACCAGCACGGGCGCGGGCCGCCGCCGGTCGGCCGCCGGCGGTGTGGTGACGTCGAGGACCAGGCAGTCCTCCTCCGTGCTGGCGCTCGGCGCGTACGGGGAGGGCACCTGCGGGCACAGCGGCCCCGGCTTGGTCGCGTCCCTGACGCCCTTCCAGGGCGGTACGGGCCGGGGCGGGGCCCACCGGTGAGGCCCCTTGGGGGCGCCCGCGTAGGGGATGCCCCGGAAGACGCGGTACGCGCCCGACCGGGTCCCCGCCACCAGCCCCGCCCGCGTGCGCACCGTCTCTCCGACGGCGGCACCGCCCTGACCGGTGTGCTGGGCGAGGCGCGCGGTGGCGGCCGCGGAGGCGGACATCAGCGTGGAGAGGGTCAGGACACCGACCGTCATCACGACGTACGGGCGGCGGAACGTGCTGCGATGCGTCACGGCGGAAGCCTTCCTCGTGGCCATGGGCCCCGGCGCGCGGACGCGCCGACGGTGACCTGATCGGCCGCGGCTCGCGCCCCGGCCGGGCGGTCCGGTCGTGCGAGGGGCGCGCGATCGCGTCTGGCGGCCCGCGTGTTCCGATCACGCGCACCAGGGGTACGGACCCTCGCACCGGGCGGGGGAGACAGCCCGAAGGAGCCCGGCATGGCGCCGACGACACCCGATTTCGGCCCCGACATCGACCCTTACGCGCCCTACGACCCGCAACGCGACTGCGACCCCGGTGCGAAACCCGGGCTGCTCGCCTTCCGCGACCTGGTGCTCGATGCCTACCCCGGCACGACCGACCTGGGGATCAGCAGGGCCTGCGGCAGCGGAGGCCAGAGCGAACACAAGGAGGGCCGCGCCTGGGACTGGGGCGTGAGCGCCCGCAACCAGGGCAACCTCGCCGACGACCTGATCGGCTGGCTCCACGCCACCGACCGGCACGGCAACCCGCACGCCCTCGCCCGCCGCTTCGGCATCATGTACATGATCTGGAACCGGCACATCTGGATGGCCAACCGCCCCGACGCCGGATGGCAGCCCTACCGCGGCGCCAACCCCCACACCGACCACATCCACTTCAGCTTCTCCTGGGCCGGGGCCCGCAAGGAGACCAGTTGGTGGAACGGTCCGGTGGTGCCGGATCGGCGGCAGCGGTTGGCGGTGGGGTTGTCGGTGGATGGTCGGGTGGAGGTGTTTCATGCGGCGGTGGATCAGGTGTATCACACGTTTCAGGTGGAGGTGGGTGGTGCGTGGTCGGGGTGGCGGGCGTTCGGGGGGCCGGGGTCGGCGACGATCGGGTTGTCGGCGGCGCCGGACGGCCGGTTGGAGTTGTTCGCGATGAATGGGGAGACGTTCTTGCATCGGTATCAGGTGAAGGCGTCGGGGGAGTGGGCGGATTGGTACACGTTCGGGGGTGGGGGTGAGCATATGGCGGTGGGGCGTAATCATGACGGCCGGTTGGAGGTGTTCGCGTCCAATTCCAGTGGGGTGCATCATCGGTGGCACGAGTCGCCGGGTGGTACGTGGCATGAGTGGTGTCCGTTGGGTGGGCCGGGGGGTGCGCGGCTTGCGGTGGCGCCGGCGTCGGACGGGCGGTTGGAGGTGTTCGCTCTGACTGATGAGATTTTCCGGCATACCTGTCAGGTGGATCTGTCGGGGGCGTGGCGGCAGTGGGTGGATTTCGGGTTGGGGGGTGAGCATGTGGCGGTGGGGCGTAATCATGACGGCCGGTTGGAGGTGTTCGCGTCCAATTCCAGTGGGGTTCATCATCGGTGGCAGAACACGCCGGGTGGTGACTGGTTCGAGTGGCAGCCGTTGGGGGGTCCGTCGGGGGCGCGGTTGGCGGTGGTGGAGTCGCATGACGGGCGGCTGGAGGTGTTCGCGATGAACGACGATCTCCTTCAGCACAATTATCAGGTGGATCTGTCGGGGGCGTGGCGGCCGTGGCAGGACTTCGGGGGCGGGGGGTACTTCATCCAGGCCCTGCGCAACCGTGACGGCCGTCTGGAGATCGTCGCCAACAATCCCGGCGGCGTGCACCACCGCTGGCAGCACCAGCCGGGCAGCACCTGGCACGACTGGCAACCCCTCTGACACCCCCGGAACCTCTCACACCTCTCGCGCCGCTCACACAGATCAGGAGTACTGCCATGGCACCTTGCCGCGTTCCGCCGGACCGTGACCTGGAGGTCACGAAGACCGTCTACATCGTCGGCCGCGACCTGGGCGTGTCCGACAAGGTCATGCTCGCCGGCTTCGAAGCCGGCTGGGTCGAGTCCCATATGAACAACCTCGACTGCGGCGACCGGGACTCGCTCGGAGTCTTCCAGCAGCGCCCCAGCCAGGGTTGGGGCACACCGGAACAGATCATGCACGTGCCGTACGCCGCCGAGCAGTTCTTCACCCGCGCCGTCCGCGTCGAGAGCCAGCAGCCGAACCTGACCGCTGGCCAGACAGCGCAGAAGGTGCAGCGTTCCGCCTTCCCCGACCGATACGACCAGGCCGAGGGCAAGGCCCGCGCACTGCTGGAGGAAGCGAGGGAAGCGGTCGGTCCGGTGGTGCCGGATCGGCGGCAGCGGTTGGCGGTGGGGTTGTCGGTGGATGGTCGGGTGGAGGTGTTTCATGCGGCGGTGGATCAGGTGTATCACACGTTTCAGGTGGAGGTGGGTGGTGCGTGGTCGGGGTGGCGGGCGTTCGGGGGGCCGGGGTCGGCGACGATCGGGTTGTCGGCGGCGCCGGACGGCCGGTTGGAGTTGTTCGCGATGAATGGGGAGACGTTCTTGCATCGGTATCAGGTGAAGGCGTCGGGGGAGTGGGCGGATTGGTACACGTTCGGGGGTGGGGGTGAGCATATGGCGGTGGGGCGTAATCATGACGGCCGGTTGGAGGTGTTCGCGTCCAATTCCAGTGGGGTGCATCATCGGTGGCACGAGTCGCCGGGTGGTACGTGGCATGAGTGGTGTCCGTTGGGTGGGCCGGGGGGTGCGCGGCTTGCGGTGGCGCCGGCGTCGGACGGGCGGTTGGAGGTGTTCGCTCTGACTGATGAGATTTTCCGGCATACCTGTCAGGTGGATCTGTCGGGGGCGTGGCGGCAGTGGGTGGATTTCGGGTTGGGGGGTGAGCATGTGGCGGTGGGGCGTAATCATGACGGCCGGTTGGAGGTGTTCGCGTCCAATTCCAGTGGGGTTCATCATCGGTGGCAGAACACGCCGGGTGGTGACTGGTTCGAGTGGCAGCCGTTGGGGGGTCCGTCGGGGGCGCGGTTGGCGGTGGTGGAGTCGCATGACGGGCGGCTGGAGGTGTTCGCGATGAACGACGATCTCCTTCAGCACAATTATCAGGTGGATCTGTCGGGGGCGTGGCGGCCGTGGCAGGACTTCGGGGGCGGGGGGTACTTCATCCAGGCCCTGCGCAACCGTGACGGCCGTCTGGAGATCGTCGCCAACAATCCCGGCGGGGTGCACCACCGCTGGCAGCACCAGCCGGGCAGCACCTGGCACGACTGGCAACCCCTCTGACACCCCCGGTTCACAGCCGCCAGTGGATGTCCTGGTCCGGGGTGTAACGGCACATCGTCCCGGTGGAGACGGTGCGGCGCAGATGCGCGGCGAGGGCCGGGTGCTGTTCGTCGAGTCGGCGCAGGGTGTCGCGGATGCGGGCGGTGACGTTCTTGCGGGCGCGTTCGCGCGGGTCGTCCAGACGGCGTGGGCGGCCCGCGAGCCCCGTATGACGACGCAGTTCGTCCAGCAGGGCGGCGCGTTCCCGGTCGTAGGCCGCCGCGCGGGCGTCGTCGCCCCGCTGCACCGCACGGTCGATCTCGGTCTCCAGTCGCTCCAGGTGACACCGGTAGCGTCGGCGGGCCTCTTCGTCCAGGACCTCGTCGGCGCCCAGGCCGTGCGCGGTGGCCACGGTGTCGTCGTCCGGGTTCAGCAGCCGGACCGCGGCGATGTCCTGGCCGGGAAGGCCCAGCAGGACGTGCAGGTCCCGCAGGCCCTTCGCGTCCGCCAGGTGCACGGTGTGGCCCTCGTACGTCAGGCGCCACACCTCTCCGGTACGGCGGAACTCGCACAACGGGGCGTCCGGCCGGTCGGGGGACGGGCGTGCGGTGAGGTGCTCGACGCGGGTGAGCAGATGGGTCATGCCCAGGTGCCGCGCCTGCGTCGTCACCTCGTGGAGGAGGGCGGCGAGGTCGTGTTCGCCGTCGGTGCCCCGTTCCGCGAGCGCGCGGGCCAGTTCGATCCGAGCCCGCAGGGACCACGGCGGGGCGTGCAGCCGCTCGGCCGAGCGGAGAGCCGCGGTGAGCCGGCGGACCGCGCGGTCCCACCGGCGGCGGGCGGCGTCGAGGACGCCCAGCCACAGCGCCGCCGGACCGCCGATGTCCCATCCCAGCAGCGAGACCAGCCACTGGCCCTCGTACGGGGCCAGCGCGGCGAGGGCGTCCTCGCACCACTCCGGGTCGCCCGAGGCGGCCGCCGCCTGTGCCTGGTAGCGCAGCCAGAGCGGGGTGAGACCCCGGAACAGCGCCGTGTCCCCGTCGGCTCCCGCACCCGGCCGGGGGACGGGCACGCGCGGCAGCTCCCCGGCCTCCAGCTCGGTCAGGGCCGCCAGGAGGTGGACGTACGGGTGCTGCCGGCTCCGCAGGGCATCCAGTGACCGCCTCGCCTCGGCGAACTCGCCCCGTAGGACGAGCAGGGCCCACCGGTGATGGGCGAGGAAGTGCCGGTGGTAGTTGGGGGCGGTGACGCTCAGGGACTCCGACTCGTCCAGCAGCCGCGCCGCCTCGGCGAACTCGCCCGCCATGGCGTGGACGACGCTGCGGTCGATGACGGAGGTCAGCCGCAGACGGGGGGAGCCGTCGGTGGCGGCCACGGCCACCATGGTGTGGAAGTCTTCGAGGAACCGCGGGTCGTCCGCCTCCAGCGCGGCGACCCACCGCATGGACAGCGCCACATGCTCGGTCCAGCGGTCGCCGCGGCGCCGCGACACCGCGACGAGTTCGGCGGCCAGGTCGCGCCGGCTGTCCGCGCCCCGCGGACCCCACTCCGCCTGCATGCGCGCCCACAGCCCGATGTGCAGGGCGTCGTCGTCGCCGACCGCGCGGGCCTCGGCGACCACCGCCGCCGCGACGCGGCGGGCCAAGTGCGACTCGGAGAGGTGGAGTCCGGTGTCGTCCGGTGCTGCGGGTACGGCGTCCTGGCCGGTGGCGCCGGGGCCGCGCCCCTCGGCCGCCGTCGTGGCCGTCGTGGCAGTCGTCTTGCCGGGGCGGGTGACGAGCTGCCTGTGCGCCCAGTGCAGGGCGCGCGGCTTCAGCATGGTCGTGTCACCGCGTCCGTCGGCGCCGTAGAGGGTGAGCGCGGTGCGTCCCAACAGCAGCGGCCGGTCCAGGTCCCGCACCAGCGTGGCGGCGTCCGCGAACACCCGCCAGGAACGCTCCTGTTCGCCGGTCACCTGGAGCGCGAGCCCGAGGTCGAGGCCGATCAGCACGCGCCGGGCGGGGTCCGCGTCGGCGAGGCGGTCCAGGGCGCGCTCGTAGTGGCCCACCGCCTCCTCGTGCGCCATACGGTGCTCCGCGTGCCGCGCCGCGGACAGCATCAGGTCCACGGCCTCGTCCCGGTCCAGTTCCTCGAAGGCGAGGTGGGCGTGACGGGCCAGCTCCACCGGGAGTATCACGTCCACCGAGGCCGCCGCCGTGACCCGCAGCGCGTGCACCGCGGCGGCGTGGAGCCTGCGGGCCCGCTGCGCGTCCAGGCTTCCGTACAGCGTCTCGCGGACCAGGTCGTGCTTGAAGACGACCACTCCCGAGCACTCCCGCTCGACCAGGTGGGCGTCGGTCGCCTGGTCGAGCCACCGGCGTACCTGTGTGGGCGGGCTGCCCAGGACCCGGGCCAGGATGTCGGTGCGGAACCGCCGCCCCAGTACCGACGCCGCGCCGAGGCAGGTCGCCACCGGGTCGTCCAGCAGCCGTAACCGCTGCTGGAGCGCGGCGTGCAGACCCGGCGACACCGCCGTCACCTCGTGGCCGCCGGCCCACAGGCGCGCGGTCTCCTGGACGAAGAAGGGGTTGCCTCCGGTGCGGCGCAGGACCTCGGTGACCAGGGTGTCGTCCGGTGTCCGTCCCGCCGTGCGGTGCATCAGTTCGGCGACATCCGCGGCCGGCAGACCCGGGAGCGCGAGCGTCGTGGCCCGGGTCATGAGCGAGCGCAGCCGGTCGCGCGACGGATGGTCGGGCCGCTCGATCTCCACGTCCCGGCACGTGGCCAGGATCAGGACCCGCTCCAGCGACAGGTGCTGGGCGGCGAACTCCAGCAGCGCCACCGAGGCCGGGTCGGCCCAGTGCACGTCCTCCAGCACGACCAGTACGGGCTGGTGCTGGGCGGCGGTGACCAGCAGGGTGGTGACCGCGTCGAACAACTGGAACTGATCCACGTCCCCGGCGTCGGCCCCACCGCCGTCGAGCAGGACCTGCCAGGCCGCCCCAGCCGCTTCCGAGGCGGCCTCCCACGTTTCCGTCCGCGCGGATCTGCGCAGGTTGCGGACGACCTGCGTCCAGGGCCAGTACCCGGGAGTGCCGTCGGCGTCCCAGCACGCCCCGCGCAGCACCGTCAGGCCCTGGCTCCGCGCCTCCTGAACCGCGCGGCCAGCGAGGGACGTCTTGCCGATGCCCGCCTCACCGGTGATCAGCAGCACGCCACCGTGTCCGGCGACCGCGCGCTCGACGCCCGCCCGTACCGCGCGCAGGAAGTCGTCGCGCCCCAGGAGCAGCCGCCCGGCCGGCGGTGTGCTCATGTCCGGCACCGGCCGCAGCACCTGCTTACCGGGCACCCCATGCCACCACCCCCGCAGCATCCGCAGCCCCCCGGGCCGCGGCCGTCGTTCCTGTTCAGGAGCGTAGTGGCTGTTCGAAAAGTGGATCAACCGCGCCGAACGCGCCCCGGGGCAGCGGGGGCCGCTGCCGCGAGGGCCGGGCGGAAGGCGCCCGCCCGCCATGTGCATGGGGCAGGACACCATTCCCGCTCGCGAAGCCACCGATCCGGTCACCGGCCGGACGGTGGGCGGCGAGGGTCACTTGGATTCGAGGTGTCCCAGCGGGTGGCTGCCCGTCAGCACGGTTCGGGCGTGCTCCCAGTCGGTGTGGTCGATGCCGGTGACGTGTCGCAGATAGGCGAGGGTGACCTGCTGGACGAGGGCGACCCGGTCGGGGTTCTCGTCGGTGGTCTCCGCCACTCGGTGACCGGAGACGCCACCGAGGAAGTGCTCGCCGCCGCGGACGGTCAGGAGGCTCTTGTCGCCGCGGCTGAGGGTATAGGGGTCGGTCGTCCAGGCCGGGCCCCGGGTGGAGAGCGGAAGGTCGTCCTTGTCTCCCGCGACGACGAGGCCAGGGGCGGTGATGCGGGAGAAGTCCTGATCGCGCAGCCAGGGAAGGGTGTCGTGGGCGAAGGGGGTCAGTTCGTCGCCGCCCTTGCCCGCGGTGGCCAACTGGACGCTGGCCATGATCCGGGCATCCGACAGGTCCTCGGCGGCACCGGTCCGCGGGTCCCGGACGCGCAGACCGACCAGGACGCCGGCCGTCTGGCCGCCGAAGGAGTGCCCGGCCGCGACGACACGGCTGCGGTCCACGCGCCCCGACAGACCCGGCACGGCCGCCTCCAGGGTGGCGAGCTCATCGAGGATGCGCCGCATGTCCTGTACGCGGTAGCGCCACATCTGGGGCCGGCGCGGGTCGTCGGCGGAGAGGCCGAGCCGCTCGGAGTCCAAGTGGGTGGCCTGCACCACGACGAAGCCGCCCGACGCCCAGTGATCGACCAGCGGGGCGTAACCGTCCAGGTCCGAGCCGAAACCGTGGGCGAAGAGCACGACGGGCAGGCGGTCGCCGGTGACAGGGGCGGTGACGCGGACGGGCAGGTCCGCACCGCGCCACGGTGCCTCCAGCACGAGCGGCTTGACGGACACGGTCGCGGTGGGGGCGGGCCCGGAAAGGCCGGTCGCGGGGTAGTACGTGGTCATGGTCATGCGGGTGTCTGCCTTTCACCGGGCGACGTTCGGCTCGTCCCAGTAGGGGACGGGCATGTGAGCCACCGTAGAACCTGACGTGCACGTGAAGGGCAAGCGCGCGACGCACCCGGTGCGGAACAGGTGGGCCTCGTCGCGGCGTCCGGTGAGGGCCCCGCCGACCCCTCGTCCTGTGCGGGGCAGGGCGTCCGTCCGGGCCGCCGCCGCGGGGGTGCGGCGGCGGCCCGGACCCGGTCCGGTACCGGTCGGCCGGATCAGCCGTTGTAGGAGGCGGTCACGTCCAGGACCCAGGTCACGCCGAACCGGTCGGTGAGCATGCCGTACAGCGGTGCCCACTGCGCGGGCTCCAGTGGCCGTACCACCGTCGAACCGTCGGCGAGCCCCTGCCACAGGGCGCCGATCTCCTCGGCGTCGTCGCCGCGCACGGAGACGAAGAACGGGTTCTCGCCCTGCTGCCAGGGCTGTTGGGCGGGCACGTCGTAGGCCATGACGTGGAAGCCGTTGTCCGCGACCACCTCACCCCACATGACCCAGTCCGCCTCGTTCTCGTCCTGCACGTTGCCGGCGTCCTTGTAGGTGACGGCCACGACACGTCCGCCGAAGACGGACCGGTAGAACTCCAGCGCCTCGCGTGCGGCGCCCCGGAAGTTCAGATGAGTGGTGGTCGTGATGGCCATGGTGTGCTCCTTGCTCTCGCTCACGGACGAGCGCCGCCGCACCGGCCTGGGCCGTCGCGGGGCGACCGTGCCACGGGAGTACTGACGTCCCCCGGGGCTCCAGCAAGACCTTTCCAGGCGTAGCGGACAGGGAGTGTCCCCCTCTTCCGGGTCGTTGTCACGCCGGACGGTCCACAGGGCCGTCCCCCGGGCTGCTTCCGGCAGCCGGACGCCACATGGTGGTGACGACCTGGCCCGTGGCGACGACGACCTCTTCCTGCGGGACGAAACCGACGCTCTCGTACCGCTGGATGTTGGCCGGGTTGGACGACTCCAGGTAGGCGGGGAGCTCCAGGGCGTCGATGTGAGCGAGGCTTTCGGCGAGCAGGGACATGCCGAGTCCCTGACCCCGGTGCTGGTCGTGGACGGCGAGCAGCGTCAGGTAGAAGTGCGGCCGCTGCGGTCGCGCGGCCGCGAACTGGTCGTTCATCTTCATGATGGTCTCGGCCACGTCCTGGCCGGCGACCTGGCGCAGAAGGTCCGGGAGGCCGGCGGCCTCTTCGCTGGTCAGTTCGGATCGGCCGGGGGGAATCCACACCGCCGTGGCCTCCGCGTGGTCGCTGACGAACGTCCAGTGATGGCGCAGTGCCGAGGTCGCGTAAAGCCGCCACATGGCCGCCGACTGCTCGGCGCGTCGTTCGGTGTCAGGGAAGGCCGGCGCCCACAGCGGGTCGTTGAAGAAGGCGGTGGTCAGTGTGCGGACGATGGCGTCGATGTCCGCGGAGGTTGCGATACGCATGCGAAAGGGGCCCTGCGTGGGCGGCATCCGCTGATTCCTTTCATCTGGGCGAGGGGCGTCTCAGCCGCGGCGAGGTCCTCGGGTTCGATGCCGACGAGTCCGGCGAGCAGCCGTCCTGGCGCTGTCCGTTCCGGCGACAGTCCTGGTCACCTCCTTGTATCAACGTTTCCGGCCACGGTCCGGTTCACCCGCCGGTCAGGTGCTGCCTGGCCGACCGTCAGTGACGAGGAGGGGAGAAGATGCCGCACCCGAACGCGGAAAAACTGTACTGGGCTGTAAAGTTCAGATTAGACTGTGCTGTAAAGTGCAGATTCGGTTGGAGGAGGGGATCGGCTTGGACGCCGCCCACGTGGACGATGTCCCCGCCGAGAGGTCCGGGCGGCGCAGGTCGGCCGCCGACGAGAAGATCCTCCGAGCGGCGAAGGAACTGTTCCTGGCCGACCGCTACGACGGGGTCTCCCTGGAGCGGGTCGCCGAGCGCGCGGGCCTCTCGCGGCAGACCGTGTACAACCGCTTCGGGTCCAAGGAGGCGGTCTTCCGGGAGATGGTCCGCTACCACTGGTCGGCGTTCGCCGACCCGGACCGACGGCTCGGCACCCGCGAGGCCGACACGGACGCCGAGGAGGTTCTGCGCGGGTTCGCCCAGTCCCTCCAGCGCTTCGCCGAGGAAACGGACCAGATCCGTTTCGCCCGGCTGGTGGCGAGCGAATCGTGCCGTCTGCCATGGATCGCGGACGAGTTCTACCGGCTGGGGAAGGGGCCGCTCGTCGCGGCGTTCGCCGGCCGCCTCGACGACCTGGTCCGTCGCGGCCGCCTGCGCTGCCCGGACACCTACCTGGCGGCGCGCCAGTTCATGGGCCTCATCCAGGAGTTCCTGGTCTGGCCGCGGGTCATGGGTTTCGAGGCGGAGACCGCCGCCCAGCCCGACGCGAGCGTGGTGATCGAGGAGGCCGTCCTCGGCTTCCTCGCCCGCTACGCACCTGGACCGGGTGGTCCCGTCTGACCCCCGGCGCGCGGTCACCGCGTCCGCGTCCGCATCCGCAGTCGCCTTGGTTGTCGCATCCGTAGGCGACCCGCCCGTGCATTCCGGAGGACTCAACGTGACAGCAGCAACCATGTCACTCGGCGACGTGGAGATCACGCGTGTCATCGAGTGGTCAGGACCCGTCCGTACGGCCCGCTTCATCATCCCGGACAGCGACGAGGAGACCTGGCGGCGCAACCAGGAGTGGTTGGAGCCGGATTTCTGGACGCCCGCCGACGACGCCTACCACTGCCACATCCAGACCTGGGTCGTGCGCAGCGAGGGCAGGACCATCCTGGTCGACACCGGTGTCGGCAACGGAAGGGAGCGCCCGCAGGTCCCGCAGTTCGCCGGTCTGCGGACCGACTACCTCGCCCGCCTGCGCGAGGCCGGTGTCGCTCCGGAGGACGTCGACATCGTGGTCAACACCCACATCCACTACGACCACGTCGGCTGGAACACCGAGTCGCGCGACGGTGAGTGGGTCCCCACCTTCCCCAACGCCACCTACCTGATCCCCAGGGCCGACCACCTCTACTTCGACCCCGAAGGTCCCGGCCCGGGCCGCGGCCGGGCGCCGCGCGACGAACACGAAAGGATCCGCTGGGCGGGCAGCAGGCTGGTCTTCGAGGACAGTATCGCCCCCGTCCACCGGGCCGGACAGGCGGTGCTGTGGGAGGACTCCCACCGCATCGACGGCAATCTGCTGCTGGAAGCGGCACCGGGCCACACCCCCGGCTCCTCCGTCCTCACCCTGCGCTCCGACACCGACCGCGCCGTGTTCGTCGGTGACATGCTGCACAGCCCCGTGCAGGTCCTCGAGCCTGCGTGGAACAGTTGCTTCTGCGACGACCCCGGGCGCGCGGCCAGGACCCGCGCGTCCTACCTCTCCCGCGCCGCCGAGCTGCGCGAACTCGTCATCCCTGCCCACTGGCCCGGACCCGGAGCCGCCGAAGTCCGCCGGGACGGCGACGGGTTCGCCATCGCCGAATGGGCCGCCTTTCCCCGCGGCTGACACGGACGGAGCACGGACACCGGACTCCGCCGCCGACGGGCGCCCACCGCGCGGACCGCTCCTCGTCGTCCCACTGGCAGCGGAAGCGGGCCGCCCGCCACCGCGGCCGACAGGTGCGGCCTACGCCGGAAGCGTCGCGAGGAACGCCTCGGCCGCGTCGTGGACCCTTCGGCGGTCGCCGGTGGCGAGCAGATCGAGCAGCAGTCCCCGGAGGGTGGCGATGACGAGGGTGGCCGTGCGGGTGGCCGTGACCGGGTCGGTGTCCGGGCCCTGCGCCTCGCGCAGGCTGTTCATCCAGTCGGTCACCACATGGTCGAGGAAGTCCGCGAACTGCTCCGGGGCCTGCAACGCGTGTCCGTACACGGCGAAGAAGAGCCGGAACTCCCCTCCTCGCCGCGGGTCGGACACTCTTTCCCAGACGGCTCTCACATCCGCCCGCAGGCCGTGGCTCGGCCCGACGGCGGCGACGATGCGTTCGCGCAGCCGTCCGAGGATCTCCTGCAGCATCTGCTCCTTGGAGCCGAAGCGGTGGACCAACGACGTCGTCGACACGCCCAGGGCGGCGGCGACGGGCCGCCAGGACAGATCGCTGAACCCGTGCTCGATCGTGTAGTCCACGACCGCGTCGAGAAGTTCGGCGCGCCGTGCGTGGTCCACGGGGCGTCCGGCCATGCCTCACCCTCCGTCATGTCAGGGGCGCTGCGGTCCGGTGGAAGGCCCCGTGGTCGTCGTCATCGTATGCCCCGGTTCAGCCGGCCTGCCCGGTGGTGACGACGATCTTGCCCAGGCCCTGCTGTCCCTGTTCCAGGTAGCGGTGCGCGTCGACGATGTCTTCCATGGGGAACACACGGTCGACGGTGGGGCTGAGCGCGCCGCTGCGCAGGCCGGCGAAGAGGAAGGCGGCGATGCGTCGCACCGCGGCGGTGTCGAGGGCGTGCTCGAAGCTCATGTAGCGGTGGGTGGTGATGGGCACGGAGGGATAGGGGGCCGGGCGCGGGTCGAGCCAGCCCACCGTGACCAGCGTGCCGGAGAAGCGCTTGGCCGCCTTGGCGAGTTCGGCGAGTCCTGGGCCCATGACGGAGTCGAGGATGATGTCCGCCCCCGCGCCGCCGGTGTGCGAACGGGTGGCCTCGACGATGTCCTCGGTGTCGGTGGCGACGACTGCCGCGGCTCCGGCGGCCAGCAGGCCGTCCCTCTTCGCCGCGTGACGGGTCACCGCGATGGGGGTGGCGCCGATCTGGTTGGCGATCTGGAGGGCGGCGAGGCCGACCGTGCCGGACGCCGCGGTGATCAGGACCCGGTCGCCCGGCCGCATACCGGCCTTCTCGACAAGTGCTCCGTAGGCGGTGGAGTAGGCGACCCACAGCGCCGCCGCGCCGACCGGGCTCAGCCTCTCGGGACGCTCGATGATCCGGGTGGCGGGCAGCACGGTGTGGTCCGCGTACGTGCCGTTGGCGGTCATGTCGGGAACGGCGGTCAGCACCACCGCGTCACCGACCTCGTACCCCTCGACACCCTCTCCCAGCGCGTCGATGACACCGGTTCCCTCGCATCCGAGCCGGGCGTGCGGCAGCTTGACCGGCATCGGAGAGGCGCCGGAACGCGTCAGTTCGTCCAGCCGGTTGACGGCGAACGCCTCCAGCCTGACGCGGACCTCACCGGGACCCGGGGTGCCCGCTGGTTCATCGACCAAGCGCAGGACATCCGGGCCGCCGACCTCGTCGAAAACAACAGCACGTGACATGGGGACCTGATCCTTCCGTCCGGTGCGTTCGCGTGAGCGCACCTCGACTGGGCCCCCATTATTGGCACGACCGTTCCAATAAAACAACCGGAATCCGAGGGGGAGGAGCCCGGTGGCCCCGGAGCCGGGCGGAGAACCTGCCGCGGACCCGGACAGCCCTGGACGGGCCGCGCTCAGTGCGAACGGTCGAACGCCTCCTGATCGAGCAGCACCTGGGGCATGTGCGTCTCCGCCCACTCCCGCAACTGCGACAGCGGGCGTGCCAGCGACGCGCCCCGCGCGGTGAGCCCGTAGAACACCCGCGGCGGTACGGACGGCTCGACCCGGCGGGTCACGAGGCCGTCCCGTTCGAGCGCCCTCAGGGTCTGCGTCAGCATTTTCTGGGAGATCCCGGTCATGGCCCGCTTGAGTTCCGCGAACCGGAGTTCGCCGCCGGTCCGGTCGAGGGTCAGCACGAGCATGGTCGTCCACTTCGTGCCGACCCGGTCGAGCAGATGCCTGGTGGGGCAGGCCGCGTCGAAGAGGTCACCGCGGTGGGGGGTCACCCCGGGGTGACCAGGCGTCCGGGAAGTGCCTTCTTGTCCGTCCATGGTCGGTCTCCTATCTTCGCCTGGTATCTGATGGTAACCAATGAAGGGGATGAACCATGCTGACTGCCTACCTGGCGGGCGCCCGAGCCCGCCATGTCCCGGTGAACGACGTCCGACTCGCGGTCGAGGTGGCAGGTGACGGCCCCGCCGTCCTGCTGCTGCACGGCTTTCCGCACACCCGGGCGATCTGGTCCGAGGCCGCGCCACTGCTGACGGCGGCCGGGCTCCGCGTCGTCGCCCCGGATCTCCGCGGCCTGGGCGACAGCGACCGGGCGGCCGGCGGTTACCGGGCGACCGAGCTGGCCGGTGATCTGGCCGGGGTCCTCGACGCGCTCGGCATCGACCGGGCGCACGTCGTCGGCATCGACCTCGGCACCGCACCGGCGTTCGCGCTGGCGGCCACCCGCCCGGACCGGGTGACCAGCCTGACGCTGAGCGAGGCGATGATCGGCACCCTGCCCGGCGCCGAGTCCTTCACGGCGAACGGCGCGCCCTGGTGGTTCGGTCTCCACGCGGTGCCCGGCGGGTTCGCCGAGGACCTGCTGGAGGGACGGGAGGACCGCTACATACGGTTCTTCCTCGACAGCGGGAGCCGCCGCGGGCTGCCGGAGGCGATGACCGCCCGGATCGTCGAGGCGTACCGCGGGCGCGAGTCCCTGCGGGCCGCTTTCGAGCACTACCGCGCGATGCCCGCGAACGCGGACTGGATCTCCTCCTGGGTGACGCGGAACGTGTTCACCCTTCCGGTGCTCACGATCGGCGGAGGCGCCGTCGGCGAGGCCACGGCGCGGCAAGTGGCCCCCTACGCAAGGGATTTGACGGAGATCCTGCTGCCCGACGCCGGCCACATCGTTCCGGTCGACGCACCCGAGGAGTTCGCGGCACTGGTGGCGCGGCACGCCAAGTCGGCGGAGGCACGGTCATGAGGCCATGACGAGCAGGCACACCGTCGCCCTCGTCCGGGCCGGGCTTCCCCGTCGCGCCGGTACGGGAACCAGGCAGGTGACGGCATGACGCGTGCGCAACGCGAGTACGTGCGTGAGCTCCGGCGGGACTCGCCGCTCGACCTCGGCGGCGATCTCGACGTCCAGCGGCCGCTGTCCGAGCGGATCCTCGGCGCGCAGCCGACCGGGGGCCGGCCGGCGCACCCTCCGCTCAGAACAGGCGGTCGCGCCGGATGTGGTGGGGGATGAGGTCCAGGAAGGCGTGCAGGGCCCGCGTGGGTGGTCTCGTGGCCGAGGCCACCACGCCGAGGGTCCAGGACAGCCGGGCGTCGGCGACCGGTACCACGCTGACCGGTCCGGCGGCCGACGCCGCGAAATCCGGCGGTGCCAGCGCCACCCCCAGGCCGTGCGCCACGTAGTCCGCGACGGTGGTGAGGTCGGACACCTCGATCAGGACCCGGCGGGACAACTCCGCCTTCCGGAAGGCGTCGTCGGTGATCTGACGCTGCCCGAATCCCTCGGGCATGTCCACGAACGGCTCCCCGGCCAGGTCGCTCAGGAGTACGTCGGGCCGGTCGGCCAGCCGGTGGCCGGACGGAACGAGCAGGGACAGGTCGTACCGCTTGACGGGCCTGACCCTCAGCTCCTCGTCCTCGATCTCCGCTCCCACGAAGGCCACGTCGACATGGCTTTCCTTGAGGCGTTCGATCAAGCCGGCGGTGCCGCGCTGAGAGGTTTCCGTGCGCAGCCGCACCTCGGGATAGCGACGGTGGAAGTCACCGGCCAGGGCGGGAACGTCCACGACGGTCAGTCCGCTGAGCAGCCCGACGGTGAGGCTGCCGCGCAGTCCTGCGGAGAGGGGTTCGACCACGGCCCGGGCCCGGTCGAGGGCCTCGATGGCGGCCCGCGCCTCGGGCAGGAACGCCGAGCCGGCCTCCGTCAGCCCGACCGACCGCGTGGAGCGGGTGAGCAGCTCGGCCTTCAGCTCGCCCTCCAGATTCTTGATCCCCGCCGACAGTGTCGACTGCGTGATGTGAAGCCGTTGCGCCGCCCGCGTGAAGTTCAGTTCCTCCGCGACCGCGATGAAGTACTCCAGGCGCCTCTGATCCACGCGGGCTCCATTGATCGGATGTGACGATGAAGCGTTCGAAAACATTCGTTGGACACGATAGCCGGTCAGCGTGAGGGTTGTCGTGCGGGCCACCACCGGGGCACCGCCCCGGCAACCCGGACCCGTCCGTTCCCGCTCCACCTCCGCTCCCTTTCTCTCCGACCCGCTCCAGGAAGGAACAGCATGCGCGTCCTGCTCACCGGCGCCACCGGCTACATCGGATCCGCAGTACTCGACCGGCTGCTCACCGCCGGCCACCAGGTCACCGCACTGGTGCGCTCCGCCGACAAGGCCGAGCGCGTACGGGCCAGGGGTGCCGACCCGGCGATCGCCGACCTGTCCGACGGGGACGCCCTGCACGACCTCGCCGCCCACAGCGACGGCGTGATCCACACGGCGTCGCCCGGCGACGAGACCAGTGCGACCGTGGACGAGATCGCGGTGACCAGCTTCCTGCGCGCCCTGCGGCACTCGGACCGGCCCTTCGTGCACACCACGGGCGTGTGGCTGCACGGCAGCGGGTCGGCGATCAGCGAGTCGACCCCCATGAACGCCCCTCGGCTCACCGCCTGGCGGGTCCCCCTCGCCACGCTCGTGCGCGAGACCGAGGGCGTCCGCACCAGCGTCATCGCTCCCGCGGTCGTGTACGGCAACGGCGGAGGGCTGCTGCGTCTCGTCGCCGCCGGACCGCGGTCCACGGGCAGTGCCCCCGCACTCACCATGATCGGTCCCGGGGACCAGCACTGGGCCACGGTGCACGTGGACGACCTGGCCGCCCTCTACACGCTCGCCCTGGAGAAGGCTCCCACCGGCTCGTACTTCCTCGGCGCGAGCGGGGTGAACCCCACCGTCCGCGAGATCACCGAGGCGGTCAGCCGTGCCGTCGGCCTGTCCGGCCGGGTCGAGGCCGAGCCCGTGGTGCAGACACTGGACCGGCTCGGCCTGCTCGGCGAGGCGCTCCTGCTCGACCAGCAGGCATCGGGCGACACTGCCCGGCGGGTACTCGGATGGACACCCGAGGGCCCCTCGATCCTCGACGACATCGCCCACACGGCCTTCTGAGCGAACCCCGCACCCCGACCCGCGCGGCATGCGGTACCCGGCCGTGAGCGGTCGACAGGCCGGTCGCTGCCGGGTCCGCGCCCGAAGGGAAGTGACATGCGTACTCCCGCCACCTCCGCCGGGGCAGGCCGCCGCCCGACCGCACCCGACCCGCACTCGGCCAAGCCGTCCAGCCGGGCCGCCTCGCACGGTGGTCCCCTGGCCGTCGGGGCTGCCGTCGCCGCCGGTCTGGTGGTTCCCGTCCAGGCCCGGCTCAACGGCGAGCTGAGCCACCGTCTCGACGACGGCATCGCCGCCGCGGCGATCAGCTTCTCCGGCGGCCTCGTCCTGCTGTCCGTCCTGGCGCTCTTCTCCCCGGGGCTGCGCGGCGCCCTGCGCGCACTGGCCGAGGCCGCCCGCGGCGGGCGGCTTCCCCGCCGTTACCTGCTGGCCGGTGTGCTCGGCGGCACGTTCGCCCTCGCCCAGTCCACCGCCGCCCTGATCACCGGAATCGCCGTGTTCACGGTATCGGCCATAGCGGGTCAGACACTCGGCGGACTCATCGTGGACGCCCGGGGCATCGGCGGCGGGCTGAAACAGCGCCCCGGCACCGCCCGTCTCACCGGCGCGGCCGTCATCCTGGTGGCGGCCGTCGTCTCCGCCCTGCCCCGCCTCGCCGGCACGCCTTCCCCCGCCACGATCGTCCTGCCGGCGCTCGCCGCCGTGGCCACCGGGTTCCTGCTCGGTGTGCAGCAGTCCCTCAACGGTGCCTCGGCCACCGCCTCGGGCTCGCCGCTGGCCGCGACCTGGCTCAACTTCTGTGTCGGAGCGGTGTTCCTCATCGCTGCCTGGGGGGTGAAGACCCTCGTCCGCGGCACGTCCGGGCATCCGCTGCCCACCGACTGGTGGGCCTGTCTCGGCGGGCTCTGCGGCGTGGTGTTCATCGGCGCCTCGGCCTTCCTGGTGCGACGCATCGGTGTCCTGCTGCTGAGCATGGCCTCGATCGCCGGTCAGCTCACCGGCTCCATCGCCCTGGACTACGCGTTCCCCTCCGGCGGCCGCTCGCCCTCCGTCCTCACCCTGCTCGGCGCGTCGCTCACCTTCGCCGCCGTGTGGATCGCCGCCCGGCGCCCGCGCGGCACCGCCGGCAAGTGAGCCCGCGACCACCCACCCCCCCCGTACACGAACCGCTGTTCTCCCACGCCCGGGCAGCGGAGCACGACAGTGCCACGGACGGCACGAAAGGAATCACCGATGCCCCACCAGCGCTCACAGAACAAGGAACGCCTCCTGATCAAGGGTGCGTACCTGATGACGCAGGACGACAAGCTCGGCAACCTCGTGGGTGATGTCCTCGTCGCCGACGGCCGGATCATCGACGTCGGACCGGACCTGTCCGACGGCCGGGCCCGGGTCATCGACGGCACGGGCAACGCCCTCCTGCCCGGCTTCATCGACACCCACCGCCACAACTGGCAGGGGGCCCTGCGCAACCTGGGCCCCGCCTGGACCTACCAGCAGTACCGCAGCCATGTGCAGATCGGCCTCGGCCAGCACTTCGAACCCCGCGACGTCCACATCGGCAACCTGGCCGCCGACCTGCTCTCCCTCGACAGCGGCGTGACCACCGTGCGCGACGAGTCCCACATCAGCAACAGCCCCGAACACTCGGACGCGGCCATCGCGGCGCACTGGGAGTCGGGCATCCGCGCGGTCTTCGACCACGGCTGGCCCTCCACCGAGGCCGAGCAGTGGCAGTTCGGCAGCGACCGTTCACACCCCGACGACATCCGGCGCATCCGCCATGAGGTGCTGCCCGACGACACCGCACGCGTCACCCTCAACGCCATGCTCCGCGGCCCCGAGCTGTCCACGCCTGAGGTCTCCGAACGGGACATCCGGCTCGCCCGTGAACTGGGCCTGCGCATCAGCATGCACGTCGGGCTCGGCGAGTGGGGTGCCCAGCGGCAGGCCGTCCGGCAGCTCGCCGAGTCCGGACTGCTGGCCGCCGACATGACGTTCATCCACTGCTGCACCACGACCGACGAGGAACTGCGGATGCTGGCCGCGCACGGCGCCACCGCCTCCGTGGCGGGCGCCCTCGAGGTCTTCATGCCGGGCCTCGGCCAGCCGGCCACCAACCGGCTGCTGGCCGCCGGCATCCGCCCGAGCCTGAGCGTCGACACCGAGACCATCGTCAGCGGGGACATGTTCGGCGTCATGCGGGCCACGCTCGCCTACCAGCAACTCGTCCTCGCCGGTGCCGCGGGCCCCATGGACCGGGCCCCCGGTCTGCCCACCTTCGACGCCGCGGACCTGCTGTCCTTCGCCACCATCGAGGGCGCCCGCGCGGCGGGCATCGACGACCGCACCGGCAGCCTGACGCCGGGCAAGGAAGCCGACCTGATCATGATCCGGCTGGACCACGTCAACACCCTTCCCGCCACGGACGTGGCGGCGACGATCGTCGCGGGCGGCCACGCCGGCAACGTCGACCTGGTGGTCGTGGCCGGTGACGTCCTCAAGGAGAACGGCGTACTGAAGGCCGGCGACGCCGTCTTCGAGGAAGCCGCCGCCTCCCGTGACCGGCTCTTCCACGCCGCCGGCCTGCCGCTGCCCGCGTGAGGGGAAGCGGCAGGCCGGTCGCAGACCCTGCCCGCGCGCACCGCCTGTGACGGCCGGGTGCCACCACGAGACGCAGCCGCACCCGGACGGAGCTGGGCTTGTTGGCGCAGGGCGTCGCACAGTGGGTGCGCCGGGGGCGGCCGGCAGCACCACGCGGCACCTCAGTCGCGGTTCGTGTCCTTCTGGAAGTCCTTGGCGCACTGGTCGCGCTCGGCAGCGGTGTTCGCGTGGTCGACGCAGTCGGAGTAGCTCTTGAACTCGTCGGAGTTGAACACCGCGACGCCCGCCGCCAGGATGACCGACGAGCCGATGAGGGCGAGTGCGCCCACGACGGCGCCGATCAGGGCCATCGCCCCGTTGGTGGCCAGGCCACGCTTCTTGCGGCGGTACCCGAGGATCCCGAAGACCACGGCGAGCGCTCCCAGCACGATGCCGCCGATCACGGTCCAGAACAGGACGGCGGCGCACAGGCCCAGCACCAGCGCCGCGATCCCGAATCCGTTGCGACGCTCGGCCGTCGTACCGGGGCCGGTCCCGCTCGCCGCGTAATGGTTCTGCGTCGAAACCATTTCTCCAACCTCCCTTGTCCCTTGGGTGATTGGCTGCCCCGAGTGGGCCCGGGCATGTCCGTCATCCCCGAACTCGCCTATGCCGTCCGTGTCTTCGCCGTCCGCTACCGCCGCCGTGACGGGGCGCGCTCGGTCGCCGCGGCTGTTGAACCGGCGCGGACCGGGGTCCGTTGACCCTCACGGAACGCCTCCCGGGCACGTACGACACCGGTGACATCCCGGCCGGCCCGGCCCCGCAAGCACCGCACTCCGACTGAAGAATCCGGCCCCCATGCACCTGTTCGCCCCTTCGGCCCAGTACTGCTTCGACCTCCTGGGCATCTTCGCCTTCGCGCTCTCCGGAGCCTGCCTCGCCGTACGCAAGGACTTCGGCCTCTTCGCCGCCGTCGTGGTCGCCGAGGCCGCGGGGCTCGGTGGCGGCCTGCTGAGAGATCTCGTCCTGGACGTGCCCCCCGTCGCCTTCACCGACCCCGGATACCCGACGGCCGCCCTCGTGACGGCACTGGCCGTCTACTTCGGCAGGCCCCCGGACGAGGAGTCCTGGGCGGTCCGGCTCCTGGACGCCATGGCGCTGGGTCTGTTCAGTGTCACCGGGACGATCAAGGCGCTGCAGCACGGCATGGGGCCGGTGCCTGCCGCCGCTCTGGGCGTGGCGACGGCCGTCGGCGGCGGGGTCCTCGCGAGCGTGGTGTCCAGGGAACTGCCGACGCTGATGCGCTGGAACGCGGATCTCTACGCCGTACCGGCCATGGCGGGCGCCGGCGGTGTGTCCTTGCTGCACGGCACGGGCACACTCGACGTGCGGACGGCGATGTCCGCGGCAGCCGCCGCCTGCGTGCTGCGTCTGCTCGCGACGCACTTCCGCTGGCGTCTGCCCCGCTCGTCCATGTGGCGCTCCAGGGCTCCGCACAGGAACGGCGGCTTCGGCGTACCGCCGACGGCCGGTGGCCACCGCCCCGTCCCCGGTTCCGGCGAGGACACGCTACGGCTGACGGTGCCCCGCGATGTCTTCGCCGAGGGTCCGCGACCCTGACCGGTGCGCCGGGCGGGGGGGGGCTTGCCAGGACTGTCGCGGGAGCGGTCCGCGGCGGTGCGGCCCGCCGGCGTCGATGCCGGCGGGCCTTCGGCGCTAGTGGGCGGGACGGAACGGGCGCAGCAGGCGGATGCCGTCCTCGATGGAACCGTCGATCAGTTCCAGCATCCGCGGGACGAGTTCCCGCATGCGGGGCGCGGCGAGGTGGGCGTCGAGGTGCGCGCGGGTCTCCCAGCGTTCGTAGATGACGAACTCGCCGGGCCGGCCCTCGACTTCGTGGGCCTCGTAGTCGATGTTGCCGGGGTCGTTGCGCGAGGGGGTGACGGCGGCGGTGATGAACGCCTTGAGGTCGGCCTCCCTGCCCGCCTTCGCCTTCGCGTCCCATACGACGGTCACGTATCCGTTGGGTGTTGCGGTCATGATGATTCCTGTTCTGTTCCGTGCTGGCGGGCGGTGTGCCGGTACCGGGCCGGTGTCAGCTCTCGATGAAGCCGAGGAGGTCGGCGTTGACGGCGTCGGCGTTCACGGTGCACATGCCGTGGGACAGCCCCGGGTAGACCTTCAGGCGCGCGTTCTCGACCAACGTGACCGCGATCTCGGCGGAGTCGGCGAACGGGACGATCTGGTCGTCGTCGCCGTGCATGATGAGCGTGGGCACGTCGATCGCCCGGAGGTCGTCGGTGAAGTCGGTCTCCGAGAACGCCTTGATCCCCTCGTAGTGCGCCTGGGCACTGCCGGTCATTCCCTGGCGCCACCAGTTCTGGATGACGCCCTGGGAGATGTCCGCGCCCGGGCGGTTGAACCCGTAGAACGGCCCGGAGGCGAGGTCGAGGTAGAACTGGGAGCGGTTGGTGGCCACGGCCTCGCGGAAGCCGTCGAAGACCTCGACCGGCAGCCCTCCCGGGTTCGCTTCGGTCTGGACCATGAGCGGCGGGACCGCTCCGATGAGGACGGCCTTGGCGACCCGCCCGGCACCGTGCCTGGCGACGTACCGGACGACCTCTCCGCCACCGGTGGAGTGGCCGACGTGGACGACGTCGCGCAGCCCGAGGTGCGCCACCACGGCGGCGGCGTCCGCCGCGTAGTGGTCCATGTCGTGCCCATGGTCGACCTGGGCGGAGCGCCCGTGCCCCCGGCGGTCGTGGGCGATGACACGGTAGCCGTGGTGGAGGAGGAAGAGCAGTTGGGCGTCCCAGTCGTCCGAGCTCAGCGGCCAGCCGTGGTGGAACATGACCGGCCGGCCCGTACCCCAGTCCTTGTAGAAGATCTCGGTGCCGTCCCTGGCGGTGACGTACGGCATGGTCCGCTCCTCGTGGTCTCGCCCGGGTACCGGGCGGTTTCGGTGTCTCCACGAGAATGGCTCGGCGGCCGTGCCGGCAGCCTCCGTCAGTCGACTGACATCCGGCCGACGGCATGCTCAGGCCAGTACCGGGGCCGTGCTGGGGCCCGCCCGGTGGCTCTCACGGCCGGGTGGCCGAAGGCTCGGGAGGCAGCGCCGCCAAAGCGTCGCGCAGCTCGGCCCGCGAGGTGATCCCCAGCTTCGGGAACACGTGGTAGAGGTGCGACGACACGGTCCGCGGCGAAAGGAACAGACGCGACGCGATCTGCGGGTTCGACAGCCCCGTCGCCGCCAGCCTGGCGACCTCCAGCTCCTGCGGGGTGAGGGCCTCACCGGCCTTGCCCCGGCCGGTCCGCGTCATGCCGGTGGCCCGCAGCTCCGCAGCGGCCCGGGCCTGCCACGCACGGGCCCCGAGCTCCTCGAAGCGGCCGCGGGCGACGGCCAGTCGCACCCGGGCCTCGCGGTTGAGTCCCTGGCGGCGCAGCCTCTCGCCGTACGCCAGATGAGCCCGGCCGACCTCGAAGGGCCACTGCTCGACGCCCGGCAGGGCGAGTGCCTCCTCGAAGCACCGGGCCATGTCCTCGGCAGCCGATGTCATCGCCGTGGCCGTGGCCGCGCTCAGCGCGAGCCGCGGCGAGAGGCGGCCGACACCGGCGTCGCGCAGCGCGTCCGCGTGCCGTCGCGCCTCCGCGTGCCGCCCGGTGCGCACGGCGGCCTCGACGAGGTCCGGCGCGGACCACACGGCCTCGGGGTTGAACGGCGGCAGCTCACCCGGGGCGCAGATCGCCGTGGCGTGCCGGAACGCCGTCTCGAAGTCGGCGTCGCCCAGGGCCGCCCGGGCCGCCGCTTGGTGGGCGCAGTTCTCCAGCCGACGCAGTCCCCTCGGCCCCGACCACCCCCAGACGGCCTCGCAGTGGCGGCGGCACGCGTCGAGGTCGCCGCGCTGGGCCGCGGACATCGCGGCGATGTACTGCCCCACCTGGGCGAACAAGGGGTAGCCGGTCTCCTCGGACAGTGCGATGAGCTCGTCCGCGGCGTCGGCCGACCGCTGCCACCGGCCGGTGTAGAGGTCGTCCAGGGCGACGAACATCAGGGCCGGCATGCTCGACCCCACCGCGCCGCCGTCGCGTATGACCCGGGACACGGCCTCGCGGCAGCCCGGAAGCCGGTCGAGGTAGGAGGCGGTCAGGGCGGTGCGGATGACCACGTCGGCGTCGCTCTGGTCCCTCAGCCGCGCGATCTCCTCGTCCAGGCGGCGCAGCATGCCGTCGGTGAGGGAGCCGAGGTCGTGGTGGACGCGCCCCAGGGACGCCGCGGCGACGGGCGACGCCGCGGGAAACTGTGCGAGGACCTCGGACAGAGGCCGCCAGTGCTCGGGCCGGCCCGAGTACTGACTGGCGAGCGTGAGGGTGAACAGCGCGGTCTCCAGCTCGCCGGACGGCGGACCGGGCGACATCGGCGCCTGCTCGATCGCCTCCATCAGCCGCGCGTGGGCGGTGTCGGCGTCCCCTTCCGTGACGAGCACGAGGAAGCCGGCCGTCGCGGCCGCCGAGAGCGACCGGGCCGCCGGATCACCCTCGACCTCACGCATGATCTCGTGGCTGACCTCCAGATGACCCGCGACCCAGGCGGCGACGTAGGCGGCCTGCGACAGGCGGCGTCTGCGGACCGCCCGGTCGGGGCTCAGCTCGGCCGCGCGCCGCAGCCTCGCGATCGCGCCGTCGGCGTCACCGCGTCGCAGACTGCTGCGGGCCGCCGACTCCACGTCAGCGGCGACCGCCTCGTCGGGCGCCGTCGTGGCTCTCGCGAGGTGGTCACCGCGCCGCTCGGGCTGGTCGCCCAGCGCGTCGGCCAGCCGGCGGTGCGCGGTGCGCCGCTGCTCGCCGGTGGAACCGTCGACCACCGCGGACCTGACCAGCGGGTGCCTGAAGCGCACCGTACGGCCGTGCTCCGCCACCATGACCAGGTGGTCGCGCTCCGCGGGAGCGAGCGCGTCGAGCCCGCCCGGCCCGCCGGCCGCCTCGAGAACGCCGATGTCGCCGGAGCCCTCGAGAGCCGCGAGCAGCAGTACCTCGCGCGTTCTGTGCGGCAGCCGCCCGACGCGGGCGCTGTACAGAGCGCGCACGTCCCGTCCCTGGCCGCTCGCCCACCCCGCCCCTTGGCCGTGCCGGCCGCCGGATGCCCCGGTGGACCCGGCGAACTCGAGCAGAGCCAGGGGGTTTCCCTGTGCCTCGTGCGCCAAGGCCGAAAGGACCCGGCGGGGGAGGTGGGCGAAGCGCCGGGAGAGCAGCCGCAGGGCGTCCGCGTCGTCCAGGGGCGCGATCTGGAGCTCCGGCAGACCGGTGGACCCGGCGGATGTGTCGGGCTCCTCTCGCTGGGCTCCGAGCAGCCCGAGGCGGCGACCGCCCAGTCTTCTGGCGACGAAACCCAACGCGGCCCGGCTCGCCCGGTCGACGGCATGGAGGTCATCGACCACGAGGAGCAACGGCCGCTCCTTCGCGGCCTCGTCGAACAGGGACAGTGCCGCGTTGAGGACGGCGATCCGGCTCGGCGCGGGACCCGTGCCGAGACCGAGGGCGACCTCGAGGGCCTCCCGCGGGGAACGCGGCAGACGACCGAGCTCGTCCGGCAGCGAGTCGACGAGCTGATGGAGTCCCGCGAAGCCGATGTCCGTCTCGTACTCGTCGCCGCTCCCGCGGACGACCCGCATTCCCTGCGCCACTGCCAGCTCGGCGGTCGCGTCCAGAAGTGCCGTCTTGCCCACGCCCGGATCACCGGCGAGCAGCAGGGCGGCTCCGTTCGTCCCGGCCACGCCCAGGAACGCCGCGAGCTCGGCGAGCTCGCCCTCCCGGCCGATCAGTCCGGTCGGGCCGACGCCCATGTCTGTCCTCGACTTCGCCCACATCCGCCGTGTCCCTCGCTATGCCCCGCGAGGCAGTCGAACCACCAGCCACGCACTGACCAGCAATCATCGCACCCACCGGCAAACGGAGCCCGAAGCCATCCGCTTCGCCGACACCCCCGGCTCCCGGACGAAGATCATGCCTCGGCATCTCAGGTTGCTTGCCCGGCTTCCTCGGCGCTGGAACTCTCGTACGTCCGCCCCCGGCCCAGGAAGCGGCGGCGGGCCAGGTTCGCCGTCCCGTCTCCGAGGTCGCCGCCGAACAGTGCCTGGCCAGGGGGTTCCAGGCGACGACGTGGTACGCCGCGTCAGTGACGATGGCGCCGGTCTCCGGCAGCCGCTCCAGCATCCGGGCCACGTGCGGGCGGACCCACCGCACGGCGCTGGTGCCGGGCGGCGCGCTCGAACCCGCCAGGCGGAACAGGTGGCTGCGCTCGGCCGGCGCGAGCCGCAGCGCGCGGGCCAACGCGTCCAGGATCCGGGCCGACGGCCGCGGTCCCCGGGCCTGCTCCAGCCGCGTGTAGTAGTCGACCGACATGTGGGCGAGCTCCGCCACCTCTTCGCGGCGCAGACCCGGTGTGCGGCGGGCGGTGCCCGTCTCCGCCAGGCCGATCTCGTGCGGCCGCAGGGCCGCCCGGCGCTTGCGCAGGTATCGGGCCAGCTCCTGCCGTGCCATACCGCCTCCTCCCGCTGCCCGGTGCAGACGGAACCCCCGTGCCCTGGTGACGAGTTACGGGAGGATCAGTGAGCGGACTGGGTGTGGTCCTGCTCCACGTACACCTTGAGAGCCTGGAACTCCTCGATCGCCCGCGGGCCGCACAGGTAGCCGTAACCGCTGCCCTTGACGCCGCCCTCCTCGAAGTCCTCGCTGATGGCTCCCCAGGTGTTGATCCATACCGTGCCGGTGCGGATGCGCCGGGCGATCCGGCGGGCCTTCATCGAGTCCGAGCTGAACACCGAGGCGGCCAGGCCGTAGATGGTGGCGTTCGCCTTGGTCACGGCGTCGTCCTCGTCGTCGAAGACCTCGAACGTCTGGACCGGACCGAAGACCTCTTCCTGCACGATCCGGACGTCGGTGCGGTCCACCTCGATCAGGCTCGGCCGGTAGAACGCCCCGGCGGCCAGCGGGCCGTCGGTGACCACACCGCCGCGCAGCAGCACCGTGCCGTACGAGGCGGCCTCCTCGACGATCGCGTCCACCCGCTGGGCGGACGCCCGGTCGATCACCGGGCCGAGCTGGGCCTTCTCGTCGTCGCCCGACCCGAGCCGCACCTGCGCGAGCGCGCTCGTGAGCCGGGTGCGCACCTGGTCGGCGATGTCCCGGTGCACCAGTACACGGGAGCCGGTGCAGCAGAACTGCCCGTTCATCAGCACCAGCGACTGCACGACAGTCGGGATCACCATGTCCAGATCGGCGTCGGGAAAGATCACCATCGGCGCCTTGCCGCCCAGTTCCAGACCGAGCCGCTTGAGCGTGGTGGAGGCCGCGGCCGCGATACGGCGCCCGACCGGCGTACTGCCGGTGTAGTTGATCACGTCGACCTTGTCCGAGGAGACCAGGAACGGGGCCCCGGTGTTGCCGGACTCGGTGAACACGCTGACCACACCCGCCGGGATCTCCGGGACCGAGGCCAGGACCTGCGCGAAGAGCTCGTTGGTCAGCGCCGTCTGAGCCGGGAGCTTGACCACGGCGGTGCACCCGGCGGCCAGCGCCGGGCCCAGTGCCCGCACGGTCAGCATGATGGGGGAGTTCCAGGGAGAGATGATCCCGGCGACACCGAGCGGCTCGGGCACCGAGTGGGTGTACTGGCCGGGTGCCGTCTCGGCGGCGCGCCCGGCGGTCTGGGTGCGCACAGAGGCCGCCGCGTACCGCAGCCACCCGACCGCGCCGCTGACCTCCCACGTGGTCTCACCCAGCAGCTTGCCGTTCTCCCGGGACAGCATGGCCGCGACCTCGGGCACCCGGGCCTCGAGGGCGTCGGCCAGCCGGCCGAGTGCGGTCGCCCGGAGCGAGGGAGTGCGCGCCCATGCGGTGGCCGTGAACGCGGCGGCGGCGGCGTCCACGGCGGCCGCGGCCTCCGCCTCGCCACCGTCGTAGAACGAGCCGACGACGGTGCCGTCGGCCGGGTTGATCGATTCCAGGACCGAACCGGAGCCGGTCCACTGTCCGTCGATCCAGTGCTGCGCGATGGTGTTCATGGTCTGTTCCTCGTGGTCTCGCCCGGGTTCCGGGCGGTTGCGATGTCTCCACGAGAATGGCTCGGCGGCCGTGCCGGCAGCCTCCGTCAGTCGACTGACACCCGGCCGACGGCATGCTCAGATCCCAGGTGACAACAAGACTGCCTAGGCGACACGACATCTACCGTGCTTCGGCTCACCGGTCCGGAAGACGCCGTACTCGACGCGTGGCCGCTACAGCTCGAACTCGATGTGCTCGATGTCGGTGAAGCGGATCTCCTCCAGTGAGCCGGCGCGGCGGCCGCCGTCCTGGAAGTACACCTCCTTGAGGCCCTCGGCGGCGATCTGCTGGAGTTGCCGGTCGCCCGCGCCGGCCTGCTGGGCGTCGAAGAGGCGGGCGGCGTACCGCGGGGGGAGCGCGATGGTCACGTGCCGCAGCCGGGCGTCGTCGGTCGTGCCGATCGGTGCGGTGTAGCCGATGCGGGCGCGGGTGTCGATGACGATGCCGTCGGTCGTCGCCGCCCGCTGCCTGGCCCTGGCCCGCACCTGCGGCTGCCACCGCCGGGTCACCTCGCGCTCCAGGCGCGCGGCCAGCTCGGGCCGCGGTGTCCTGATCTGGTTCTTCACGTAACGTTCGACGGTGCGCTGGGAGACGCCGAGCGTCTGCGCGACCGCTTTGGTGGTCTTCAACTGCTTGACCAGATACCGCATCCGGGCGGGCGCCGTCTTGGGTGCCGGGCGGGTGAACGCCTTTTGCACCGCGGCCTCCAGACCCTCACCGAACAGGCTCACCGCCGCTCCCCCCTACTCGCCGTTGTCGGCGTCGGTGACCGTGCCGTCCTTGATGTACCGGGCGAGGTTGAGTTCCGGCGCGTCGAACCGTTCCCGGACCTCCTCGCCCCACAGGACGCTCTGGGTGCCCTCGTGCTTGACCAGGCCCGGGTTGATGCCGAGCTTGAAGCCGCCGGGCAGCGGCTTGCCGTCCCGGTAGGGCAGGAAGTCCAGCGGGCTCGGCCCGGGCGAGGCGTAGACGACGCAGTCGGACAGGATCGCGACCGGGTACTGCCCGGTGACCGCCGCATGCTTGACGATCTTGCGGTGCAGGTTGACACGTGTGCGGGAGATGACCGCCGCGCGGATGTCCGGCCGCCAGGTGGGGCGGGACAGGGCGCGCCACGGCTCGCCGGGCCGCCAGCCCTCGCCGCGCGGACGTTCGCGGAGCTTGCCCAGGCCGCCCTTGACGGTCGCCTTGATCGCCGAGACGACGATCGCCAGCTCCGGATCGCGCTCCTTGCTGCCGTCCATGGCCTTGAGGAAGTCGGCCGGCGCCATGTCCGGGTGCACCCCGAGGTCGGCCATCGTGGCCAGGTAGGCGTCGCGCAGCCGCTGGTACCAGCCGTCCAGGTAGCGCCCGTTCTCGTACCGGACGTACGCCTCGACCGGTCGCACCTCGTAGCCCAGTTCCACCGCGTACGCCACGGTCGGCGTCGCGTACCAGGCCGGGCCCTCGGGGCGGTCGCCCCCCGGCGTGAAGGGGCTGGGCAGCAGGTCGCCGTCGAGCTCCACCCACTCCTTGCCGGCCTTCACCCGCGACAGGTCGACGTGGGACAGGTCGACCAGCCATGAGCCGGGCAGCTTCGGGTCGAACGCGGGTTTCCTGACGCGGGTGGGGGCGCCGAGGCCGACCACCAGGCCGTTGGCCCCGGCGGCGAAGGCCATGTTCACGTCGATGCCGACCAGGTACCGCAGGGTGCACTCGGCGTCCGTCATCGGCCGCGCCCAGTCGTACGCCTCCTCGAACAGCTTCTCGCCCGGGCCACGGACGTGGAAGCGCGGCAGGTCCGCCAGCAGCGGGTGGCCGTCGGGGGCCTCGCACGGCGCCGGGTCCACCGGGTCCTTGCCCAGCGAGCCGGGGTTATGTTCGGAGTGCCGCGTGCCGTCGGCGTCCGGTTCGGAGGCGCGGGTCGGCGGGTGCAGCGCGGTCATCAGCTCCAGGCCGGTGACGGCGGTGGAGCCGCGTGGCGTCATCACCCGGGAGGCGTACACGCCCAGCACACGGGCGAGTTCCGCCGGCGGGAGCTGTCCGGCTCCGCCCCAGTGCCGGGTGTCCAGCGCGTGCCAGGAGGGGATGCACAACTGCACGCAGCTCCGCTCCGCGCCGGTCGCGGGGCGGTAGATCCGTGCCCACGGCCCGAACCCGCGCTTCGTCAGCTTCCACTCCGCCCGCGCCAACTCCTTGACGACCTTGTGATTCTGCGGGAGCCGTCCGGCGAGCCGCTCCTCGTCGGTGAGGGCGGCGGGCAGGCCGTAGCGCGCGAGGGCGGCTTCGGTGAGGACGAGGAGCGGGTCGGCGTCCTTGCCGGGACCGGACAGCTTCGGCTGCCCCAGCTTCGCCTCCTTCAGCGTCCAGTCGACCAGGGCCGGGAGGCTCTTGGCGGGCACGTCCAGGACCAGGCCGCCGACGCAGTACGCGAGGACCTGGCCGTCCTCGCCGACGTCGACGACCGCGAGCGGACCGTTGGCGAAGCGCGGGTCGGTGCCGCCCGCCGGGGCCGCCTTGCTCGCACCGGGGCGGCGCGACGTCGACGCGCTCCTGGCGGTACGCACCGGGCGCGCGGCGGCCGGCTCAGCGGCGGCGGGAGCGGTTGCGGGGGCGGGAGCGGCGTGGGGCTGAGTGGTCTCGGGCCGGGCCGTGGCCCGGTCCGCTGGCGCAGTGCGCTCCTCCGGGGCGGGCGCCGGATCCGGGTTGACGGCGGGCGCGGGGTAGAGCTCCGCGAGCTTGTTCAAGAGCCGCGCGTACGCCTCCCGTTCGGGCCCGCGTGGCTCGGTCGGCTTCTTCACCGACTCCCAGCCGGACACCGTGGCCCGCCGCACCTTCAGCGCGGCGGCGACTTCGTCCAGCGTCAGACCGTGCGCGGTACGCAGCCGCTTGCGCTCCTCCACCGGCGGCAGCGGAGAGCGCGACGCGACCAGCGCGTCGACGGCGTCGAACAACTCGGACATGGAGCACCTCCTCCCGCCCGGACCCTATCCCACGGAACGTACGGTTCGCGTGCATGCACCGTACGTTCCGCGTGCGAACGGCGTGCGGGGCTGCTGGGTGCTGCTCGTCCCAGCAGCACCCAGTTGCCCGCCTCAGGAGCGAGATCTCGCGGGTCAGCGACGACGAGCAGAAGGTGAACGCAGGTCCTGGGCAGACTGCGAGCGAGTCAGCGAGGCCGGGGCAGCCGTCCTTTCGGATGCGGAGCGGAAGCCGGCGGGAGCCGACAGCGACCTCATCCTGGTGCTGGGGGGCGCGTCGTCGGCGTACGACGCTGCGGGTGGGCTGGGGAGAAACAGAGACGCCGTTCCCTGGACCGGGTGGGGCGCAGCGTACTGGGCGTTCGTCGGCTCCGCGGTCGGGCCGGACGGCAGCGGTCGGTTCGCCACTTCCGCGACGGCGGTGCCGGGAACCTGAGCGGGTACGGCCACCGCGGTGGGAGTCGTCTCCTGCCGGGCCGTCAGTGCGGCAAGCGGATGTTCCGGAGCTGCTTCCGGCGAGGAGTCCTGAGTGCGTGGCGCGAGGTACGGGTAGACGAGTCGTCCGAGTTCTGCGAGAGCCACACCCCCTGCTCCGGCAGCCTGTACGTAATCGTTCCGCATCCCGGCCCCGGCTGCCCATAGGGCTGCGCCAACTGCATGCCCGTAGAAGGCTGCGTCTTCCTTCCACGCATCGGCGGCGAATCCCACTGCTGTGGCTGAGAAGGCGACGGCGCGCGCTGCCGGGGCCTGCGTGATACCCGCACCCACAAACGCGGCCATCTCGGAGAAATCGACCAAATCCCTGGCCCCGCCCGCTGTGTCGCCCCGTCTGAATTTCAGTGCAGCAGAGACGGCATTCGCCGCGGCATTGACAGCGGGCCCCACGGTGGACGCGACCTTGTTGCCCGTTCCCGTTCCGGCCGCCCACACCATGGTACCGAGGGCAGTGGCGAAGTTCGGTGCGGCTGCCTCACGGTCCGGCCAACTCTCCGCTGCCTTTTCCCCGTTGTAGGCAGCGAGGAGTCCGAATCCAAGGGCGCGAATCTCTCGGTTGCTCAGCCCGTAACCGATGGAAATCGAGCCCATGGTGGCCGTAAGAGTGACTTTCTTGGCGATGTCCCAGAGCTTACTCTCTCCGCCGGTCGAGGGTGCGCGCTGTGGCACTCCCGACTCCAGGTCCACCTCTCGGGCGCCATTCTTACCGTGCGTTTGTCCCGCGGAGTCAGCCATGAGCGCACCTTTCGCGTTGTCTCTGAGACAGTGTCGCTGTTACCCCTGTGCGGAAGCCGTGAATCCCTGAACAGACCTTCAGCTTCGATTCGCGTAGTGGGGGCGTCGTCAAGAGCCACCGCGCCGTGACTCGATACTTGCGGGATTCTGCCTCCCACCCAGCCCAACTGCCAAGCCCGCCTCGGCTGTCAGTCCTTGGTGTTCGTTCTCACCGCGAGCCAGGCCGGTGACACATCTGCCTTCACCGATGATTCATGAGACCAGTCGTCGGTCCGGGGAACCGAAGTCCGGTGCGTGAGGGCCATCGGGTAGTCCTCCTCATCCGCTGTTCCGCCCGGTGCTACGGGCCGGTGCCAACGCCTCGTCGGAGGGCGGGGGAGGGGAGGAGGGCGCGTGCCGGTCCGCGGCCGGCGCGGTCGTGGCCAGTCGGCGCTGGAGGCGCTGGTGGCGGAACTCGTACCGGGCGCCGGACTGCCGCAGCACGCCGCGGCGGTGGGCGTCGGCGAGGAACGTCATCAGCCGCCAGGGGGCCCGGCCCGTCCACGCCAGCCAGACCCGGGCGGTGGCCGTGCGGCCCCACGCGCTGAGCGCGAGCGTGGACGTGCCGACCGGCACCCACAGCTCGGTGTGCATGGTGCCCAGGGTGCTGCCCCGGCCGCTCACGGCGATCAGCAGCAGGCAGACCGCGCCCGCCAGCAGGGCCGCGACGGCGCTGCGGACGACAGTGGCGGTGCGGTCGGTGCGCAGGGTGCTGCGCGGGCCGACGGCGCGGATGACGTCCGAGGGCGTGTCCAGGGCCCGGTACACACCGGACGCGCAGCCGCCGATCAGGCCGACCAGCACCCCGAACGCCACCAGCGGGCCGACGGCGTCCAGGACGACGGCCGAGACGTCCCGGCGTACCAGCCACAGCCGGACCGGTTCGGGCAGCGCCAGGACGAGGTTGTGGGCGTCCACCGGGCGGCCCCGCCAGGCGGCCGGGCCGCCCGGCCAGTCGGTCACCCAGCCTGCGTCGGGGGAGTGCCGGATCGTCACCGGCCCCAGGAACGCGCCCTTTTTCGCGTCCCGGGTGATCCGCGCGCCCCGCGCCACGGCGAACGGCGCGTCCAGTGCCGCCCGTTCGACGAGCAGGACGTCCCGCGCGGCCGTCGAGCGGACGGCGCGCTCGCCGTCGGCCGTCCGCAGCAGCCGCCAGCCCTCGATCTCCTTGCCGGGCTTCCAGTCGGGAACCGAGTGGATCCGTGAGGCGGCGAAGGAGCCGCCGATCACCCCGACGACGGCCCCGGCGCACACGCCGATGAGCGTGCACGCGGCGAGGCCCCGCAGCAGACCCCGGGCGAAACCGCGCAGGGCCGTGGCCGGGGCGACGTACCGCCCCGCCGGGCGGTCGGTGCGGCCCAGGCCCGCCAGGAGCAGGACCAGGCCGGCCACGACGCAGGTCGCCGCCGGCACCTGCGCGCCGGTGTAGCCGTAGACCGCCAGGCCGGCGAAGACGACCAGCGCGCCCAGCGCGCGGACCGTCCGGGGGCCGCCGGGGCTGCCCGTCCACGGCAGGCCGAGCGGGCCGGGGCGGTGGGACAGGCCCGCGACGGCGGACATCATGGCCAGGATCAGGCCGAAGCAGCAGCCGTTGAGGTACCAGGCGGGCCGCGGGGTGAGGACGGCGCCGAGCCGGGAACTGACGATCGGGGGCACCAGCAGCCCGAGTCCTACCCCGACCACCGCCGCCGCGGCCGTCGTCCGCAGGGCCGTGCGGGCGAGCCACCGCCACCCCTGCGGCGTCTGCGGCGTCGGCGGCAGCAGCAGGGCGAGGCCCGCGCACAGGCCGGTCAGGATGCCCGCGAAGTTCAGGACCGCCGATCCGTGGGTGTCCCAGTCGGCGACGACCCCGCCGCCGAACTTGGCGATGGGCACCAGGAGCGCGGCCGTGCCGAGCATCGCGCACAGGGCGGGGCCGAGGAGGCGCAGCGGCCGGGGCATCACGGTGGCCAGCTCCCACCAGGCCAGACCGCCGGTGGAGTCGGTCGCGTCGCGGGCGAGACGGCCGAGCCAGCGGTGGGCCGCCCGCGGATGCCAGGCCGTGCCCGGCCCCGCGAACGCCGTCGGTACGAACGCGTCCAGCAGGTGCTCCTCGATCCGCTCCGCCGTGGGGAAGCGGTCGGGGTCGGCCAGCTCGGCCGGGTCGCGGGCGGGGTCCTCGTACACCGTGCGCGCCAGGGTCACCGCCAGCGGTGAGCGCAGGGCCCGCGCCAGATGGGCCGGAGGCGCTTCCAGGGCCGCTGCCCACGCGTCGGCGCGGCCCGTGGTGCGGGTCAGGTAGGCGCTCACGGCGGCGAGGTCCAGTGCCCGCAGCCGTACCGCGCGGGCGCCGGGCAGCACACCGCCCCGCCGTACCGCGTCCGCCCAGGCGGCGGTGCGGCAGGTGACGAGGCCGGAGTCGAGTTCGCCGGCGAGGGAGCGCAGCGCGGCCGGGTGCGCGGCCGGCGGGATCTCGTCGAAGCCGTCGAGCACGGGCAGGACCAGACCGGCGTCCAGCAGTTCCCGCGCGAGCGTGCGGCCGTCCCCCGTGGTGGCGGCCAGTGAGCCGTAGTCGGCGGCCAGCCGCTCCGCCAGCCAGCCGCTCAGCGAGGACGCGGACGGGTCCCAGCCCGCCAGCGGGAACAGCACCGGTACGGGCCCGCCCTCCTGCCGCTCCTCCAGCATCCCGAGCACGAACCGTACGGCCACGACGGACTTGCCCGCGCCCGGCTCGCCCAGCACCACCAGCCGCCCGGACGGGGTCGCCCGGAACGCGGCCATGATTCCGTCCGGCCGTCCGTCGCCCCCGCGGGGAGCGGGCACCGGACCGGCGGACTCCGGGTCGGCGAGCGGCGGACCGACCGGCGACCACGGCACGTCCAGGGACGCCGGGCCGGGCAGCCGGAGCCTGCGTGCCTCGGCCGTCCACTGGGTGCGCACCGCCTCGGCGAGCGCGTCGGCGGCCCGCCGCCGCCCGGCCGCCGGCGGATCGGCCGCACCCGCCTCCTCGGGTTCCGCGCCGCGCACCAGGTCCAGTGCGAAGGTGCACACCGCGAGGACGGCAGAGACCACCGACACCCACATCGACACGGCGTCCTCGTCACCGCCGCCGCGTACGAGGACGACGGCCAGCACCACCAGCGCCCCGCACGCCACCGCCAGCCCGGCCCGCCGCACCGCGCGCGCCCGCCGGAAGGAGTTCCCCCTGACCACGGCCCCACCGTCCCCGTCAGCCGACCACCGACCCCTCACGCTGGCACGCGCCCGCCACCCGGCGGGCCGGAACCGGCGCAGGACCGTCACCTCGGGTGACGGGTGCCGCGGGATTGACCTCCGTCAGTGGACGATCAGCGCCGTCCCGCATCACCGGATCACGCGGTTCACCGGACGCGTCGACGACCTGCCGTCGTACGCCCGTCGTTCACCGACGGGCGGCGGGGGAGGGGCGGTCTCAGGCCGCCCGCAGGCAGAAAGGGTGTCCGGCCGGGCTGGCGTAGACGCGACCGCCGGTACGGGTCTCGGCGGTGACCTCCTCGGTGGGCCGCAGCCGGGTGGCGCCGGCGTCGGCGGCCCTGCGGTCGGCGGCGGCGAGGTCCGTGACGCGGAAGTCGAGGTGCATCTGCTGGGAGGCGCCGTCCGGCCAGGTCGGGGCGGTGTGCCCGGGGGCGGACTGGACGACGAGGACCGGGAGGCCGGGGGCCTGGACGAAGTGATGGGCCGGCGTGCGGTGGATCGAGCCACCGAGCAGCCGGTGCCAGAAGGCGCTCTCCGTCTCGATCTCGGCGGCGTCGACGACCACGGAACTCAGGGTGATGGACATGAAGGGGTTCCTCGCGCTGGTAGGGGCCGGTGTTCAGACGGTCGGGACGATGCCGCCGTCGACGCGGAACTGCGCTCCGGTGAGCCACTTCGCGCGGGCGGAGGCGAGGAAGGCGATCAGCTCGGCGACGTCCTCGGGATCGCCGGGGCGGCCCATGGGGACGTTCAGGTGGTCCACGATCCGCTGCGTGACCTCCTCGGTGGACACGCCCTGCGCCTCGGCCATGTGCCGGAGGTGCGCGGTGGCGCCCTCGGTGACGACGAAGCCGGGCAGGACGCAGACCACACGCACCCCGTGTGCGCCGACCTCGGTGGCCAGTTCGCGGCTGTAGGCGTTGAGCGCGGCCTTGGCGGCGGCGTAGGACGCCTCGGTGCGCTGGGGCAGTCGGCTGGCGATCGAGGAGACGTGTACGACGACGCCGGAGCCCCGCTCGACCATGCCCGGCACCAGGGCCCGGTCCAGGCGTACGGCACTGAGGAGGTTCATCTCCAGGTCCGCCTGCCAGGACGCGTCGGACCGGCTCAGGGTGGGCGCCGGGGCGCTGGCCGCGCCCGCGTTGTTCACGAGCACGTCCACTCCGCCGACCTGGTCGACGACCCGGCGGCCGAGTTCGGCCACGCCCTGCGCCGTCGAGAGGTCCGCCGGCACGAAGGTGGCGCCGCCGTCCTCCGCGGGCCGGCTGCGGGAGGCCGTCAGCACGGTCGCGCCCGCGGCGACGAAGCGGCGCGCGGTCGCCGCGCCCAGGCCCCGGCTGCCGCCGGTGACCAGCACGCGCAGGCCGTCCAGGCCCTCGTCGGTGTTCGGCATGGAGATCCCCTCCGTAAGATGAACCTGACTCCGGAACGGTACACCTAAACGGAGTCGGACTCACCTTATGGAGGTTCCTTGCCGTCATCACGCCCGCTGCGCGCCGACGCGCGCCGCAACCGCGAGGCTCTGCTGTCCGCGGCCCGCCGAGCCTTCCTCGACGGCGACACCGACGCGCACGTGGAGGACATCGCCCGCCGGGCCGGTGTCGCCGTCGGGACGCTCTACCGCCACTTCGCCACCCGCGAGGCGCTGATCGAGGAGGTGTACCGCAAGGAGGTCGACGACCTGTGCGCGGCGCCCGGCGACCTGATGGACCAGTACCCCCCGGAGGAGGCCCTGCGGCGGTTCCTGCTGCTGCTCGTGGACCATGCCGCCGTGGGCAAGGGGATGTCGGTCGCCCTGGAGAGCATCATGGCGACGGACTCACCGGTCTTCGAGGACGCCCGCACCCGCATGGGCGAGGCCCTGACCCGGCTGCTCGACGCCGGCAGCGCGGCCGGAACCCTTCGCGGCGACATCACCGGGCCCACCCTGCTGCGGGCCCTGGGCGGCGTCTGTGCCATGCGCGTGAGCGAGGGATGGCTCGACGAGGCCCGGCAGATCACCGGTCTCCTCCTCGACGGCCTCCGCCACGGAGCCCCGCGCGAGAGCTGAGCCGGGGGACGCGCGTGCCGGACGCCTCACCGCTGCCCGCTCCCGTCGTCCTCGCAGGAGCGGACTCCGAGGTCCTTGTGCCGACCGCCCGGGCGCCTCCCGAGCGATCAGTGCACCGTTCGTGCCGGCAGCTACCGATGGTCTTCGGCGGCCGGGTCGACAGGTGCCGGTGTGCCGAGGACGGCCTGGTTCAGTACGACCCCGCGCAGGAAGTGGTCCCGGTCCGCCGGGTTGGTCATCAGGTCCGCCTTGCGGAGCACCTCGGTGCGGGCCCGCAGGGCCAGGGCGTCCGCCTCGGCAGGGCTGCCGGCGGCCCGGAGGGCGAGCGACGCGTGGTGCAGCACCTCTTCCGTCCGCAGCGCCGGCATGTCGCCGACCCGGTCGAGGACCGCCACCGCCTCGCGCGCGAACCCGGCCGCCGCGGCGGCGTCCGGCAGTTCCAGGTGGATACGGCTGCGCAGGATCAGGGCCGCGACCGCGCTGCGCACCATTCCCGTCCGGGGGGCCTCCCGTACCGTTTCCTCGGCCAGCCGGTCCGCCGCCGCCAGCTCCGCGGGGTCGCCGCCCGCCAGGTTCAGTACGACTTCGGCCCGCAGGTTCCTGACGATGGGCACCAGATCCAGCAGCCAGGTCCGCCGGGTTTCCCGCCAGGCCGCCTCCACCATGGCCATACAGCGGTCACGCTCGCCCGGCTCGCCGCTGAGCAGCAGGGCGAGCAGGGCCATGTTGTTGGCGTGCCAGCCGCTCGCTCCTCCGCGCGCCTCCTCGAAGGCCAGCGCCTCCTCCAGCGCCTCGCGGGCCTCGCTCTCGCGTCCCAGGGCCCGCTGCACCTGCGCCAGGTAGTTCAGGCCGACGGGCAGCTCGGCGTGCACGGGCTCGGTCCGCAGTCGCCGCAGGCAGCCGGCCAGCCGGTCCCTGGCCGTCACCAGGTGGCCCGCGTCGAAGAGGCTGACGCTCAACTGCATCTCGGCCAGGTTGCGGACGTGGCCCACCACCGGGTCACCGCTGCCGTGGAGACCCGCACGCTCGTACAGCTCCTCCGCCTGGCGCAGCACCTCCAGCCCTGCCGCCAGGTCGCGCTTGGGCAACTGGCTCCCGTACTCGGCCAGGGCCACGAACAGCGCGGACGGGTCCTGACAGTCCTGGGCCAGCCCCACGGCCTCCTCCAGCTTGTCGAGGGCGGGCCGCACCCCTTGGGTACGCAGCAGGCACTTGCCGTGCAGCAAGGTGGTGCGGGCCCGCAAGGGCAGGTCGCCGCTGCGCCGGCCGGCCTCCTCGGCCTCGCGCGCCCAGCCCTCCAGGCACTCGCCGTCGGCCGGGCCCGAGCGGCCCTGCCAGGTGACCTCGGTCAGGGAGAGCAGGAGTTCGATCGCCCGCGCCAACCGGGCATCGCGGTCCTCGGCCGCGGGAGGCAGCTTGCGGGCGCTGTCCACCGCCTGCCGGCACAGGGCTTCGGCCTCGGAGAAGGAGAGCCCGCCGACGGCCAGTTCCCGCGCGAGTGCGAACTGCTCCCGCTCGGCGTCGTCCCACTGCTGGGCCAAGGAGTAGTGACGTGCGATGTCCAGCCGTACCGGCAGCGGAAGGGTGTCGGTTCCGCTGCCGCTCGCCGACCCCGCCAGGGCGCCGGCGATCAGGTGGTGCCGCTTCCTGGCCTGGGCGGGGCTCTGTTCGGCCTGCACGACCAGGTGCAGCAGGGCGTTCTCGAAGCGGTAGTGGTCGGAGAAGCTGTCCAAGGCCCAGTCGGGCGACGGCACCGGCACGATCAGCCCGTGCTGCCGGCTCAGCTCGTGCAACCGCCGTACGACCTCGTCCGTCGGCTTCCCGGCCACCCGTGCCACCACGCCGGTCTCGAAGACCTCGCCCTGGGTCGCGCCGATCACCAGCAGTTCCCTCGCGGCCGGGTCGAGGCCGGCCAGCCGACCGCGGACCAGGGGCCCTACCGTCTCGGGCAGCGGGCCCGTCAATTCCCCGTCCGGGCCGATCAGTCCCAGGCACTGGGTGACGAAGACGGGGTGCCCCTTCGTCAGATCGATCAGCTTGGCGGGGACGGACGCCGTGACCGGGCCGGCGAGGTGCACTCTGACCAGGTCGGTGACCGCGTGCTCGGACAGGCCACCGAGCCGGCGCCGGGTCAGCACCCCTTGGCCTTCCCAGCGGGCGAGGGCGTCAGTGACGGTCCTGGGCTCCGGCTCGGCATCGCTGCGGTGCCCGAGGATCAGCCCGATGGCCTGGCCGCCGCGCTCCAGCAGCTCCACGAGATACTCCAGCACCAGCAGACTGCTGGGGTCGAGCCACTGGGCGTCGTCGATGAAGAGCGCCGTCGGTCCGCCGTCCGCCGCGGCGTCGGCCAGAGCCGTCGCCACGGTTCGGGCCACGCTCTGCCGATAGGGCATCAGGCCGTCGCCCTGCGCGGACCCGGAGTCCAGAGCGGTCTGCGTGATCTGCGCGGCGGCCTTCAGCAGGGGACCCAGCGCGGGCACCAAGGACACCAGTTCCGGGGCGGCTTGCGCCGCGGAACGCCCGAAGAGACGGAAGACCGACCGGCGCGGTCGCTGGAGCATCATCAGGATGTCGACGACGGGTCCGTACGCGTTGTCCGCGCCGATCGAGCCGAGGCATCTCGCCTGGACGATCCGGCAAGGGGCCGCCTCCGAGCGCTCCTGGGTCCGCCGGGCGACCTCCTTCAGCAGGGCGGACTTGCCGATGCCCTGCTCACCCTGGACGACGAACACGCCCCCCTTGCCCTGCGCGACCTCGCGCAGGAACCCCTCGAGCGCGTCGATGTGCTCGACCCGGTCGACAAAAACAGACACCACCGCAAGCCCCCCGTGTGCCGCCGTTCCCCGCCGGTGCCCGACACCGCTGTACGAGTGATCAGCCTAGCGACGGGGCGCCGCCGGCGGGTCACTTCTGCTCGCGCCGTACCGCTGCCGGCGGGAGGAAGCTCAACGCACGGCCAGCAGGCCGTACAGCAGGGGGATCCGCGGCTCGGGCAGCTTCCACCAGCCGGAGTCCGTACGGACCATCCGCGGCCAGCGCGGCCAGGGCAGCTCCTCGCTCTCCCGCAGCCGCCGGACGCTCATTCCCGCGTCCGTCAGCGCGTTGACGACCTCGCCGATCCCGTGCGCCCACTCGTAACAGTCCGTGGCGCCCTCGACGGCCGGGCCGTCGGTGTAGGTGTAGGTGGCATCCCGGTGTACCGGACCGGACCCCGCCAGGTAGTCGTGGCGCAGCAGCAGCTCCGGCCCCTCATCCGGGCCCGGGCTCGGGCCGAGCGCGTTGAGCAGCGGGTGGAACTCCACGACGTACAACCGCCCGCCCGGCCGCAGAAGTCCGGACACGACCTCGGCCCACCGGTCGAGGTCGGGCAGGTAGCACAGGGCGCCCTTGCCGGTGTAGACGACGTCGAACCGCCGGTCCCCGAGCGCCGCCAGGGCGTCGTACACGTTGGCCTGGACGTAGGTGACGTCCAGGCCCGACTTCGCGGCGAGGTCCCGCGCGGCCGCGACGGACGCCGCCGAGAAGTCCAGGCCGACCGCCCGGGCCCCACGCCGGGCGAGGGCGAGCGTCTCCGTGCCGAGGTGGCACTGCAGGTGGAGCACGTCCCGGCCGGACAGCTCGCCGAGGTCCGCCCACTCGAACGCGGCGAACCAGCGCTCCGGATCCAGGTCCTCGTCCAGGCCGTAGAACCGGCTGGTGAGGTGGACCGGGGTGCGGGCGTCCCAGTTCGCCTGGTTGGCGCGCATCAGCCGCGCGTGCTCGGCGGAGGTCATACGGACATCCAACCGCGCCGGGGCCGGGCGCGGGGGAGGAAAACGGGAAAAGCGCCGTACTTCGCGGTCGCGGGGTGAGTGGTACCACCCTGCTACCATAGGGGGGTGACTTCCACGAAGAAGCAGACGCAGGTCAGGCTGGAGCAGGACGTACTGGAGGCCGGCAAGGCCGCCGCGCGTGCCCGTCGGCTCGACTTCAACAAGTACGTGGAGCGGCTGATCATCGAGGACACCACCGGCGCCCGCGCCGCCGGCATGGCGGCCGCGCAGCGGCTCATCGACGAGCACGGCGCGTTCCTCGACGACCTGGAGCGGCAGCTCGACGCCCCGTACGATCAGCAGCCCGGCGCCGCCGCGTGATCCTGCACATCGACGAATCCTGGATCCTCGAAGCAGCGGAACGAGCCGGGCAACGCGATCCGGCCGCCGACGACTACGGCGTCCCCATCGCCGCCGTCGCCCGGCACCGCGGTGAGCTCCTGGACACCCCCGTCTACGACGGCGTCTTCGCCCGCGCCGCCGCCCTGGTGCACACCCTGGGCCGCTGCCGCTGGCTGGAACGCTCCAACCTCACCGTCGCCTGCGCCGTCGCCGTCATGTACCTCGAGGCCAACAGCATTCCGGTCAGCCCCACCCGCGAACAGCTCACGGCACTCGCCCACGAACTCGGCAATCCCCGCTGCACCGCCGAGCGGATCGCCTCCTTGCTGCGCACCTGGAAACCCTGACACCCGGACCCGCCGGTGCGCTCCTCGCACGTCACGCCGCGACGGTATGCGGAGGCGCCGACCTCGAAGGCCGGGTGCCCGCCTGCGTCAGGGGGACCCGTCTTCTGCCGGTGGCAGAACGCCGGCCGGGCCGGGCCCGGCGATCACTACAGTCACCGCTCATGACGACGGTGACGACACGCACGATCGACTACGCGGCCGACGGCCTGACGATGACCGGGCACCTCGCGCTCCCGGCCGGTGCGGGCCGCCGGCCGGCGGTGCTGGTCGGGCCCGAAGGGGTGGGGCTCAGTGATGTCGAACGCCGCCGGGCCGATGCGCTGGCCGAACTGGGATACGTGGCGTTCGCCTTCGACCTGCACGGCGGACGATGTCTGCCCGACCCGCAGGAGATGCTGGCGCGTTGCATGCCGCTGCTCGCCGACCCCGGCCGGATGCGGAACATCGGCCGTGCCGCGCTCGACGTGCTCCGTGCCGAGCCGCGGACCGATCCCGAGCGGATCGCCGCCATCGGCTACGGCACCGGCGGCGCGATCGCGCTGGAACTCGGGCGCGACGGTGTCGACCTGCGCGCCATCGCGACGGTCAACGGACTGACCACGGGCCGGCCGGGAGAGGCGGCGCGCATTCGCTGCCCGGTGTGGGCCGGGGTCGGCTCACAGGACCCGATCATGCCGCCGGCACAACGGGAGGCGTTCACCGCCGAGATGCAGGAGGCGGGTGTCGACTGGCGCCTCGTGGTCTACGGCGGCGCGTTGCACGCCTTCCATCACCCGCCGGTCACGCACAGGGTGCTTCCCGGGGTCGGTCATCACCCCCAGCACGCGCGACGGGCGTGGCGGGACGTCGTCGACCTGCTCGCCGAGTGCGTGCCCGTGACGTGACCCCGCCGGGCACCTGCGCGGCCACGGCACCGGCCGAGGCCGCGCAGGACGGGGTCACCGGCCGGGGCGGTAGCGGGCCGGCGTGGTCCGAGTCGGTCGATGACCAGGCGGCCGGCCCGCCCGTCGCCCCGGTGACGAGCACGGGAGGAGCCTCTGTCCGTCTCATGCCGCACTCGGTCAAAGATGCAACTCGGTCTTCGGATTTGTCGTGGTGGTCGTGCGCTGCCAGAGCAGAGTGCAGGACACGCCTCCCGGTGTCCGGGCCGGTGTGAGGCGCAGGTGCTCTCCGGTGAGTTCCGCCCGGCGGCGGAGTTCCTTGCCGTTGCGCACCGGCCAGGTGCCGCTGGTGACGTGGTGGACGACGTGGTCGCCGTCGACACGGAAGCGACCGATGTAGGAGATCGTCTTGCGGACGCGGAAACGTGCCGAAGGGCTGATCTGCAGGACCACGCAGACGTGCCCGTGCGGCAGATAGATGAGGGTTCCCCGGGCGGACACACGGATCGGGTGGTGACGCCACCCTGCGTCCATGCCGGTGAGCTGCCAGATTCCGGTCAGTGCGTCGTGCGTCAACGGGTCCATGCGGGGCGGCTCGTTCCTTCCGGGCGGCGCGACGGGGTGCTGCCGAGGTGTGTGTTCAACCCGTGCGGGCCGGTTCCGTCACGCAGGCGTCCACGGGACGGCGACCGTCCTGTGCGGTGCGTGCCTCGTAGAGGTGAAGTCCGCGACCCACCTCCCGGCCGGGCGCGGCGGGCGCCCCGGGTGCGGACGTCGCTGGTCAGCGTCCGGGCCGGACCGTCCGGCGGACCGCGCACCGAGCCTCGGCGGGCAGATTTGCCGGGCGTTTGCGCGACGCAGCCGTGGCAGCATCCGGGCTGCCGTTGACCGCCTGCCCCCCCCTGGGCAGCCGAAGAGTTGGGGATCCGCTCCAGTGAACGCCAGCACCCGCCCGGTACGGGCCGCGCAGATCGCCATCGTCGGTGCCGCCTGCCGACTGCCCGGGGGCGTCCTCGATCTCGACGGACTGTGGCGCGTCCTGGTACAGGGCATGGACGTGATCGGTCAGGCACCCGCGGACCGGTTCGACCGTGACCGCTTCGTCGACACCGCCGTCACGCGCCCGGGAAAGAGCTACACGGCGGCCGGCGGGTTCCTGGACGACGTGGCCTCGTTCGACGCGGAGTACTTCGGCATCACACCGAAGGAAGCCTCCCGGATGGACCCCCAGCACCGGATACTGCTGGAGCTGGCGGTGGAGGCCCTGGACGACGCCGCGCTCCCGGCCCGGGCGCTGGCCGGTTCGGACACCGCGGTCTACGTCGGCATCTCGGACGCCTCCTACGCCGCGCTGCAGATGATGCGGCACCGGTCGGTCAACGCCTACACCATGGCCGGCGGCGCCTCCAGCCTCGCGGCCAACCGCCTCTCGCACTTCCTGGACCTGCGCGGGCCCAGCATGGCGATCGACACGGCCTGCTCCTCCTCACTGGTCGCCCTGGACCGGGCCTGCCGCACCCTGCAGGAGGGCACCAGCCGGACCGTCCTCGCCGCCGGCGCCAACATCCTGCTCAGCCCCTACCACTACGTCGGCTTCTGCCAGGCCGGCATGCTGTCCCGGCGCGGCAGGTGCGCGGCGTTCTCCGCGAACGCCGACGGGTTCGTCAGGTCCGAGGGCGGCGGCCTGGTGGTGCTCAAACGGCTGGAGGACGCGCTCGCCGACGGCGACCGCGTGCACGGCGTGATCGTGGGCACCGGCTCCAACAGCGACGGCCGCACCCCGGGAGTCTCCCTGCCCAACCCCCAGGCCCAGGAGGACCTGCTGCGCTCGGTCTACGCGCGGGCCGGGGCGGACCCCGAGGACCTGGTGTACTTCGAGGCGCACGGCACGGGCACCCTCGTAGGGGATCCCGCCGAGTGCCGCGCGATCGGACAGGCCCTGGGAGCGGCCCGCAGCACGCCGTTACCGATCGGCACGGTGAAGTCCAACCTGGGACACCTGGAGCCGGCCTCCGGGATGGCCGGGCTGCTCAAGGCCCTGCTGGTACTGCGGCACGGACTGGCCCCGGCCACCCTGCACACCCAGCCGGCCAACCCCGACATCGACTTCACCGCGCTCAGTCTGGCCCCGGTCACCCGGGCGACGCCCCTCGAACCGGTGGACCGGCCACTGGTGGGCGTCAACTCCTTCGGGTTCGGCGGCGCCAACGCCCATGCGATTCTCACCACCGCACCACCGGCCCGCCGACCGGCCGGCCGCCATGAGCCGGCCCCGCGCCCCGTCACCGTATCGGCCCGGTCGCCGCAGGCGCTGACCGAGGCCGCGGCCCGGATGAGCGAACGGCTCAGGACGGCCGACCCGGCGGACTTCTACGACCTGGCGTACACGGCGAGCCGGCGTCGCGAGCTGCACCGGCACCGGGCGGTCGTGCTCGCCTCCGACCCGCGAGAGGCGGCGGAGCGGCTGCTGGCGCTGTCCACCCCGGAGAAAACCGACGCGGAGCGGGCCGCCTCGCAGCCGCCCGGGGCGGAACCGGCCGAGGCCGTCGGCGTCGGCACGGCGGTGGAGCGCGGCCGGGTGGCGTTCGTCTTCTCTGGCAACGGATCGCAGTGGGCGGGCATGGGCGCCGACCTCCTCGCCGACGACCCCGCCTTCCGTGACGCCGTACAGGAAGTGGACGCGGCGCTGCGCCCGCACCTGGGCTGGTCGGTGACGGAGCGGCTCAGCGACGTCACACCCGAGCGGATGGCGGCCACCGAGGTGGCCCAGCCCCTGCTGTTCGCCCTCCAGGTGGCCCTGAGCACCGTGCTGCGCCGGCAGGGCGTCACACCGGCGGCGGTGCTCGGACACAGCGTGGGCGAGGTGGCCGCCGCCCACGTCGCGGGCGCCCTGACCCTGCGGCAGGCGGCCCGGGTGATCGCCGAACGCAGCCGCGCCCAGGCACCGACCGCCGGCAGCGGCCGGATGGCCGCCCTGGCCCTACCACCGGACCGGGCCGCCGCACTGCTCGCCGACCACCCCGAGGTGACCCTGGCCGCCGTCAACTCGGAACGCGACGTCACGGTGGCCGGCCCCGCGGACCGCATCCTGCGCCTGGCGGCCGACATGACCGCCAGGAACACCGCCTGCACCGTCCTCGACCTGGACTACGCCTTCCACAGCGCCGCCATGGACCCACTGCGCCGGCCGCTGTGCCACGCCCTGCGGGGACTGACCCCCGCACGGACACGCATCGCGCTGTTCTCCACGGTGAGCGGCGAGCGGGCCCGGGGACCGGAACTGGGCGCCGACCACTGGTGGAACAACGTACGGGCACCCGTCCAGTTCGCGCCCGCCCTGGAAGCGGCGATCGAGTACGGCGCGGACGTGCTGGTCGAGATCGGCCCGCACCCGGTGCTCCGCTCCTACCTGCGGCGGGCCGCCGCGCGGCAGCGGACGGCGGTGGCGGTGGTGCCCACGCTGCGCCGCGAGGCCCACGGCACCACGGCACTGCGGCAGACGGTGGAAGCGGTGCTGGCCGCCGGCGCCGACCTCGACCCGAACCGGTACTTCCCCGTGCCCGGCCGGGTGATGGACCTGCCGGCGTACCCATGGCAGCGCAAGCGCCACTGGCAGGGCGCCGCACAGGACTGGGTGCGCACCAGCGGCAGCGGCCTGCTGGACCATCCCCTCCTGGGGGAGCGGATGCCGGGCCCGCATCCGGTGTGGCACGGGGCGATCGAACCGGCGCTGGTGCCCTGGCTGGTCGACCACAAGATCGGCGGATCGGTCGTCATGCCGGCCACCGGATACGTCGAGATGATCCTGGCGGCCGGCCAACTCGCCCTGAAGACACCGGTCGAGGTGGACCACCTGCGGATCAGCGCACCCCTGGTGGTCCCCTGGGCGGACGCCACCGGCATCCACACGCAGACCGCGATCAACCCCGACGACGGGACGGTCACCGTCACCAGCACCGACCAGCACAGCCGCGAACCGCGTCCGCACCTACGGGCCCGGGTACGGTCCCGCCCGGGCACCGCCCCGGACCACCTGGACGTCCCCCGGCTCCGGGCGCGCTGCCCCGGACGCCTCGCGGCCGCCGACCACTACACCGCACTGGACCGGGTGGGCCTGGGCTACGGACCCGCCTTCCGCGTGCTGACCGGGCTGAACGCCGGGGAGCGGGAGGTCCTCGCCCACTACGACCACGGGGGAGAGGCGTCCCGGTTCACCGTGCACCCGGCGCTGCTGGACGGCGCCTTGCAGGCCGGTGTACCGCTGCTGACGCACGCCCTGTCGGACGGCAGGACCGGTTACCTGCCGGCGGCCATCGACCTGGTACAGGTCTGGCGTACCCCGTCCCGGCGCGGAATCGTCCATGTCCGTGAACGCTCCTTCACGGCCGCCGAGGCGTGCTGGGACATCACCGTCGCCGACGAGGACGGCACCGTCAGCGTCGAGCTGCGCGGCTGCCGGATGCGCCGGCTGTCCCACATCGAGCAGACGCCCGTACTGCGTCAGCACACCGAACTGCGGGCCGCCCCCCTGCCCGGCTCCCCGCCGCCGGCCGCCGGTGGACTGCCGACGGCCACCCGGCTCGCCGCGGCCTGTGCCGGGCCGATCGCCGAGCTGTGCCGCGCCGCCGCACCGCTGCGGATCGGGGCCGCGCTCGAACAGCTCGACAAGGCGTACGTGCACTACCTCGCCGAGGAGGCCGTCACCTACCTGACGGAACCGACGGCGCCCTTCACCGTCGAGGACCTGGTGCGGGGCGGGCTGCGACCGCAGTTCGCCGCCAGGTTCGCGCACGCACTGTCCATGAAGGAGTGGCGCGACCTCGCCGAACCGGCCGGCCCCGGGGCATGGCGGCTGACCACCGCACCACGGGCGCGCGCCCTGTACCAGGAAACCGCCCGCCACTTCCCACGTTCCAGCAGTGAGCTGGTGATGGCCGCGCGGAACTGCGAACACGGAGCCGCCGTGCACCGCGGTGAGACCGACGGACTGGAACTGCTGACCGGGGAGGGCGCGGTGCACGCCCTGGAGCAGTTCTACGACATCGCGCCGACCGGCCGCACCTACAACCACATCGCGCGGGAGCTGGTGCGGGAGCTGGTGCGGCACTGGCCGGCCGACCGCCCGCTGCGGGTGCTGGAAGTGGGCGCGGGGACCGGCGGCATGACCAGCGCGCTGCTGCCGCTGCTGCCGGCCGACCGCACCACCTACCTGTTCACGGACCTGTCCGCGGCCTTCCTGCCGCGCGCCCAACAGCGCTTCGCGCCCTACGACTTCGTGCGGTACGGCGTCTACGACCTCGATGCCGAGCCGGCCGGGCAGGGCCTGGCCGAGGGCGGCTTCGACCTGGTCGTGGCCGCCAATGCCCTGCACACCAGCACCGACCTGGCCGCCGCGGTGCGGCGCATCGCCACACTGCTGGCACCCGGCGGTCACCTGCTGGCGTACGAAGCCCACCGCACCGAAACCCTGGCCCCCTTCTTCGGGACCCTGGACAGCTTCTGGCACCACCGCACCGATCACCGGCTGCGCCCGGACTCCGCGTTGCTGCCCAGCACGGCGTGGCCGGAGCTGCTGACCCAGTGCGGATTCGTCGATGTGGTGCAAGAGAACGGTCCCGTCGAGGGTGTCCTGTCCGTCCTGCTGGCCACCGCCCCCGGCACACCCCGCCCCGCCGCCGCCGGGCCCGCCCCTGAGGACGGGCAGGCGGCGCCGTGCACCGTCGTGCTCGGCACCGAGGCGCCGGACGAGGACCCGCTGGCCGCGGCGGTGGCGGCGGACCTGACCGGCAGCGGGCCGTACACGGTCCGGCGCATCCCGGCCGGTGAGGATGCCGCGGGCTGGACCCGTGAGCTGGACACCGCGCGGGGCGAGGTGCACCTGGTTCTCCTGCTGGCGGACACCGGGACGGACGGGCCGCGGGAACTGACCTGCCGCGCCGCCCACCGGGCCGCGCTGCTGCGCGCCATGGCCCAGGCAGCCGGGCAGGTGCCGGCGGACCCCGCCCACCTGTGGCTGATCACCCGGCCCAGCGGCGCGCTGCCCGCCCCCGAACGACCCACGGCGCCGGCCGACGCCGCCGCATGGGGCGTCGCACGCACCGTGGCCACCGAGTTTCCCGCCGTCCGCGTGCGTCGCGTCAGTCTGGAGCGGTCCCGCGAGCCCGGCGCCGACGCCCGGCGGCTCGCCGACGAACTGCGGGCCCGTACCGAGGAGACGGAGGTCGTCCTGACCGCGGGCGGCCGCTTCGTGCCCCGCGTGCTGCCCCTGCCGGCCGCCACCGGCCGGACACCCGCCTATGCCCTGGGGGTCCACAGTCCCGGGCTTTCCTACACCCTGCGGTGGGAGGAGTACGAGCCCGCCGCGCCGGGCCCGGACGAGATCACCGTGGCCGTGCGGGCCGCCGCGCTGAACTACCGCGACATCATGACGGCGACCGGGCTGCTGCCCCCCGAGGCCCAGCGGCACACCGCCTCCCGCGTGCCCGGCCTGGAGTGCGCCGGCGTGGTCACCGCGGTGGGCGACCGGGTGAGCGGCCTGGAAGCGGGCGATCGCGTCTGCGGCATGGCCGTCGGGGCGCTCGCCTCGCACGTCACCGGCCCGGCGCTGATGTTCCACCGCATCCCGCAGGGCATGACCTTCGAGGCCGCGGCCACGATGCCGGTGGCCTTCTCCACCGTCCACTACGGCCTGGAGACCCTGGCCCGTCTGCGCGCGGGCGAGACCGTACTGGTGCACGGCGGCGCGGGCGGCGTCGGCCTGGCCGTGCTCCAGTTCGCCGCGCTGCGAGGCGCCCATGTCATCGCCACCGCGGGCAGCGAGGCCAAACGCGACCTGCTGCGCCGGCTCGGGACCCGGCACGTGCTGGACTCCCGCAGCCTGGACTTCGCCCCTCAGATCATGCGTCTCACCCAGGGCCGGGGCGTCGACGTGGTCGTCAACTCCCTCGCCGGTGAGGCCGTGGGCCGCAGCATGGAACTGCTGCGGCCCGGCGGCCGGTTCATCGAACTCGGCAAACGCGACATCCTCGAGAACAACCCGCTGTCACTGGGGCCCTTCGACAACAACCTCGCCTTCTTCAGCGTCGACCTCACCGCCCTCGTCCAGCAGCCCGAGACCGCGCTCGCGCTCGGCCGGGAGGTGAGCCGGCACCTGGAGAACGGCGACTACCGGCCGCTCCTGCACTGCGTCTACCCGGCCACCCGGGTCAGGGAGGCGTTCGAGCTGATGCAGCACTCCCGCCACGTCGGGAAGGTCGTCGTCGCCTTCGACCCCCTGGACGAGCCCCCCGCCGTGGTGACGACCCCCCGCGATCCGGCCGTGGACCCGGAGGGCACGTATCTGATCACCGGCGGACTCAGCGGCTTCGGCGCGGCCACCGCCCGCTGGCTGGCCGACCGCGGCGCCCGCCACCTGGCCCTGGTCAGCCGTCGCGGCCCGCACGCCCCCGAAGCCTCCGCGCTGCTGGAGGAGCTGGCCCAGCGCGGCGTACAGGCGCACGCCCACGCCGTCGACGCGGCGGACGAGGTCGCCATGCGGGCCCTCCTCGACGGCATCGACGCGAGCGGGTACCGGTTGCGCGGGGTGGTGCACTGCGCCATGCAGCTCGACGACGCGCCCCTGGCCGAACTGACCCCCGAGCGCTTCACCGCCGTGCTTGTCCCCAAGGCGCGAGGGGCCGCGGTACTGGACCGTCTCACCCGCGGTCGCGATCTCGACCTCTTCCTGATGGTGTCCTCCATCGCCGCCGAGATCGGCAACGTCCACCAGGCCCCGTACGCCGCCGGCAACCTCTACCTCGAAGCGCTGGTCCGGCAACGGCGCCAGGCCGGGCTGCCCGGCCAGGCCATCGCCTGGGGCGCGCTGGGCGAGACCGGATACGTCGTCCGGCAGAACATCACCGCCCACGTCACCGCCGTCGGCATGGAACTGCTCGGCCTCGACGAGGCGTTCGCCGCCGCGGACGACCTCCTCACCCGGAACACCACCGTGGCCACCGTCGCGTCCTACAACTGGACCCGCGCCCGCAGCTTCGCGCACGCGCTGAACGAGCCCCGGTACCGTCTGCTCGTACCGCCGAACGAGGAGATCGACGGCCAGTCGCAGGAAGCCTTCCTGGCCATGCTGGCCACCCTTCCCGCCGACGAGGCCCGCACCGCCCTGCGGAAGGCCGTCACGCACATCCTCGCCAAGGCCATGCAGACGGGACCCGAGGAACTCGACCCCCACCGGCGGCTCACCGAACTCGGCATCGACTCCCTGATGGCCGCCGAACTCCTGGTCTCACTGCGCCAGCAGTTCGACATCGACGTCCCGCCCATGGAACTGCTGCGCGGCGGTGCCACCGTCCACGACCTCACCGACCTCCTGCTGCTGCGTCTCGGACTGACCGGCGCCGCGGCACCCGCCCCCACGGGCGGTGCGGGCCGGATCCCGCTGCCGGCTCAGGGCGATGCCTCCAACGAGGCTGTCACCCAGGAGACATCGTCCTGAGCCGCACGTACGCGCGCCCTCGCGCCACGGCCTCGACCTCGCTGCCGACGCCTCCTGAACGGTGTGCCGGGGGCGTTCGGTAGGGTTCCGGGGGGCTGGCTGTCCGGTCGGTGCCTTCCCGGGGGGACGACGAGACGAGGAACATGCCGGAGCAAGCGAGCCCGCCTGTGACAACGCCGAACCGGCCCCTGGCCGCGGCGGTCGAGGCGGCGCGGATGGCGGCGGTGCGCCGCTACGACATCCTCGACACCCCGCCGGACGGCGCCTACGACAGAGTCGCGGCGCTGGCGGCACGGCTGTTCGAGGTGCCGGTGGCGACGGTGACGATCGTGGACGAGGACCGGATCTGGTTCAAGGCCACGCACGGTCTCGAAGGCGTCAGCGAGATCGGCCGCGATCCGGGGCTGTGCGCCTCGGCGGTGCTCACCGATGACCCCACCGTCATACCCGACACCCTGCTGGACCCGGTCGCCTGCTCCAACCCGCTGGTCGCCGGCCCGATGGGGGTACGGTTCTACGCCGCCGCCCCGATCATCACCGCCGACGGGTACCGGCTGGGCACGGTCAACATCCTCGACACCCGTCCCCGCGAGATCAGCGAAGCCGATGCCTCCACCCTCGGGGACCTGGCCGCGGTCGTGCGTGACCAGCTCGAGCTGCGGCTGTCGGCGTTGAACGCGGTCCGCGCCGAGCAGGAGCGCCGCAAGGTCGAGGAGGAGAAGCGCCAGGCGGAGGAAGAGGCCCGGCAGCGCGCGGAGCGGGACAAGGCGGCCATCGCCGCGTTCGCCTCCACCCTGCAGCGCACCCTGGTGCCCCCGGCACTGCCCGCGGTACCGGGCCTGGAGCTGGCCTGCCACTACAAGACCGCCTCCCCGCAGGAAGTGGGCGGTGACTTCTACGACGTGTTCCCGGTGGGCGGGGGCCGGTGGGCGTTCTTCCTGGGCGATGTGTGCGGCAAGGGCGCCGAAGCCGCCTCGATCACCTCACTGACCCGCTACACGCTGCGGGCCGCGGCCTTGGTCGACGCGGATCCCACGGCCGCGCTCAAGGCCCTGAACACCGCGCTGCTGCTGGACGCGGCGGTCGGTACCCGCTTCTGCACCGCCGTCTTCGGCCTGCTCGATCCGGCCCGGGACGGCGGGTTCACGGTCACGCTGGCCACCGGCGGTCACCCGCCCGCCTACCACCTCAGCCCCGTCGAGGGCGGCGGCGTGCGGGTCGAGGCGGCCCGCGCGCAGGGCGGCATGCTGGTCGGCGCGTTCGCCGAAGCCGCCTTCGCCTCACGCACCCTGCGGCTGGCACCCGGCGAGGCACTGCTGCTGTACACCGACGGGCTGACCGAGGCCCGCACCGCCGATGGCCGGATGCTCGCCGACACGGGCCTGACCGATTTCCTGGCCCAGCGGTCGGCGCCGGTCAGCGCCGGTGCCCTGATCGACGACACCGTCGCGCTCCTGGACACCCTCCCCGACACCGAACGCGACGACGTGGCCCTGCTGGCCCTGTCCGTCCCCGCCCCCGATGCCGTTCCCGCGGGCATCACCACCACCGCCCACAGCGCCGCCGCCCCGACCGCCGACGTCTCCGTCGGGCAGGAGAACCCACGCCCATGACCGACGCATTCCACATCGATGTCCCGCTCACCGACGGCACCCTGGCCGTGATCGCCCTGTCCGGCGAGTTCGACATCGCCGCCGCACCCGCCGTACGGGCCCGCGCCCTGGAACTCATCGCCGACGGCCATCCCGACCTGATCGCCGACCTGTCCGGCGTCACCTTCTGCGACTCCTCGGGACTGGGCGCCCTCATCGGCATCTGGCGCTGCGCCAAGGACGCCGACGGCTCCCTGACCCTGGCGGCCATCCCCGACCGGCTGGGCCGCCTGCTCAGCGTCACCGGGATGGACACCTTCCTGCCCGACCACCCCAGCGCCGAGGCCGCGCTCGCCGCCCGCCGAGGCAACCGCACCACCGCCTGACACCCCTCGTACGCCGGTCAGCGACCGGCCGGCCGCACCACCCCGTTCCCCGGGGAGGACGAGACCGGCGAGCGGGCCCGGAGTCCGTGCTCGCCGGTGCCCGTCCGCTACGCGGTGCGCTGGGCCCGCATGGTGCGCCATCTCTCCAGGGCGCCCTCCATCTCCTGGTGCGCGAAGGTGAAGAAGTCCCGCATCTCCGTCATGCGCGCGCCCGCCTTGGTGCCCGGGCCGCCGAGGGGCTCGATGCCCTTCTCGGTCGTGGCGATGAGCTGGGTGAACAGGCTCTGCTTGGTCGCGGTCCCCAGATACCACGCGTCGTCGGGCAGCAGATAGAGGTCGCTGCGCGAACCCGGCACCGGCTCACGGGCGATGAGACCGGCCTGCTGGAGGTGGCGCACGGCGCCCGACACGGCGGCGGGGCTCGCACCGAGCCGCTGGGACAGGTCACCGGCCGTCAGACCCTTCTCCTCCGTCGTCATCAGGGTCATCAGTACGCGCGCGCTCATCCTCGGGAAGCCCCACTCGGCGAACAGCATCGCCATCTGCTCGACGAAGTGCCGAGTGGCTTCCTCGTTCCTGCCTTCAGCCAAACTCACCAGCCCCTTCGACCGTGGTGCGCAGCTCACGCACGTCTCCATCATCTCCCAGGATCATGACATTCAGTCGCTTCACAAACAAGTGAAGGATCTGTAGCATCCCGATCGTGAACGCAACCGACGTGATCAACGCTCAAGGACTGCGCAAGCAGTTCGGCCGGGCCGTGGCGCTCGACAATCTGGATCTTCAGGTGGCGCAAGGGGAGGTGCACGGGCTGCTCGGGCCCAACGGGGCGGGCAAGTCCACCACCATCCGCGTCCTGCTGGGCATGCTGCGCTCGGACGGCGGGTCGGTCACGCTGTTCGGCGGCGACCCCTGGCGGGACGCCACCACCCTGCACAAGCGGCTCGCCTACGTACCCGGCGACGTCAGTCTCTGGCCCAACCTGAGCGGTGGGGAGACGATCGACCTGCTCGGCTCGATGCGCGGCGGCATGGACAAGAAACGCCGTGACGAACTCGTGGAACGCTTCGAGCTCGACCCCAAGAAGAAGGGCCGCGCCTACTCCAAGGGAAACCGGCAGAAGGTGGCGCTGGTCGCGGCGCTCGCCTCCGACGCCGAACTGCTGATCCTCGACGAGCCGACCTCCGGGCTCGACCCGCTGATGGAAGCGGTCTTCAGCTCCTGCATCGCCGAGGCCAAGGAACGCGGCGCCACCGTCCTGCTGTCCAGCCACATCCTCAGCGAGGTCGAGGACCTCTGCGACCGGGTCTCGATCATCCGGGCCGGCCGCCGGGTCGACTCCGGCAGCCTCGCCGAACTCCGCCACCTCTCCCGCACCACCGTCACCGCCACGGTGGCCCGTCCGTTAACCGGGCTCGACTCCGTGGCGGGCGTGTACGACCTGCGGACGGAGGGGCGCTCGGTGCACTGCCAGGTCGACCCCGACGCGCTGGAGAAGGTGATGCGCCTGCTCACCGACGCCGGCCTGGAGTCGCTGACCAGCCGGCCGCCGACCCTCGAAGAGCTCTTCATGCGCTACTACTCAGGGGAGCAGCAGTGAAGGGCGGCGGGCTCGCGGGACTGCCCGAACTGTCCAAACTCGCCACCCGCCGCGACCGGCTCATCCTGCCGCTGTGGTGCTACGCCCTGATCGGCAGCGCCGTCTCCACCGCCTCCAGCATCAAGGGCCTGTTCAGCGACGAGGCGTCGCGCGTGGAGTTCGTGGAGGGCATCCAGGCCGCGTCCGGCGCGATCGCCCTCTACGGCAAGGTCCAAGGCACCTCGCTCGGGTCCATCACCACCTGGCGGACGCTGGTGCTCGGCGCCGTCCTGGCCTCGGTGATGTCCGTGCTCCTCATCGTCCGCCACACCCGGGCCGAGGAGCAGACGGGACGTCAGGAACTGGTCGCCGCGGGCGCCGTCGACCGCAGGGCGCCGCTGGTCGCCGCGCTGCAACTGGTCATCGGCGTCAACATCGCGGTCGGCATCATCATCGGTGCCGTCCTGCCCCTCACCGGGCTCGGCGCGGGCGGTGCGTTCGCCCTGGGTCTGTCGATGGCGGGCTGCGGCATCGTCTTCGCCGGTATCGCGGCGGTCTGCGCCCAGCTCTTCGAGGCGTCGCGCAGCGCCAACGCGGCCGCGCTGTCCCTGCTCGGCGGCTTCTACCTGCTGCGCGCGGTGGCCGACATGAGCGAGGGCTCCACCTGGCTGCTGTGGGCCTCCCCGATCGGCTGGGCCGAGCAGGTACGCCCCTACGACGGTGACCGCTGGTGGGCCCTGGCGGTGCCGGTGGTCGCCTCGGTCCTGCTGATCGCGCTGTCCCTGCGGCTCCTGGACCGGCGGGACTTCGGCTCGGGCGTGCTGCCGAGCCGGCCCGGACCCGTTTACGCGGGCCGCGACACCCTCGGCACCTTGGGCCTGGCCTGGCGGATGCACCGGGGCAGCCTGCTCGGCTGGTCGATCGGCATCCTGGCGTCGGCGCTGGTGTTCGGCTCCTTCGTCCGCGACGTCGGCAGCCTCCTGGACAGCGACCGGGTGCAGGAGATCATGGAGAGCCTCGGCGGCTCGCAGGACATGGCCGACTCGTACGTGGCGTCCATCGTGGGCGTCTTCGGCATCCTGGCGACGGTGTTCGCGCTGACGGTGATCGTGCGGGCCCGGGCCGAGGAGGCCGGGGGACGCATCGAGCTGATCTTCAGCGGCACACCGAGCCGGGCCGCCTGGATCCTCAGCCACCTGACGTTCGCCATGGGCGGCGCGGTCGTCCTCCTCGCCGTCGCGGCCTTCGGCATGGGCCTCTCCCAGGGCCTGGGCGCGCACGACGTCGGGGGCGCCCTGGCCGACGTCTTCGGTGCCGTGGCCGCGCAGCTCCCGGCCGTCCTGCTGATCACCGCCCTCGCCGCGCTGCTGTTCGCCGTGATGCCGCGCTGGACGGCGGCGGGCTGGGGTGTGCTCGGGCTGTCCGGCTTCATCAGCCTGGTCGGACCGCAGCTCAAGGTCAGCCAGTACGTCCTGGACATCTCGCCGTTCACCCACGTGCCGAAGCTCCCCGGCAACGAGGTCGTCGCGACCCCGCTGGTCGTGATGGGCGCCCTCGCCCTGGCGGGCCTGGCCGCCACGCTGGTGGCGTTCCGCCGCCGCGACCTGTTCGGCTGACCGCACCGCGAAGAGCGCACACAAGAGAACGCACACAAGAGACACAAGAGAACGAGCACAAGAGAGCGGGCAGGGGCACGCACAGCCCCTGCCCGCTCCGTGCGCTACGCCTTGACCGTCTCCCGGTGCGCCCCGGTGAACAGCGAAGTCGCCAACTGGGTGCGGTCGTTGACCCCCATCCGGCGGTACATGCGCGTCAGATGCTGCTCCACCGTGCTGACCGTGATGTAGAGCATCTTCGCTATCTCGCTGTTCGTGTGCCCGAGCGCCACGAGGTCCGCCACCCGCTGCTCCGCGTCCGTGAGCACCACCCCGGGCGCGGGGCTCTCGCTGTCCGGCCGGTCCCCGTCCGAGGGGAGCAGCCTGCTGAGCGGCTCCGCCTCGCACGCGTCCGCGACGATCCGCGCCTGGGACCCGATCACCCGGGCCCGCCGCGTCTCACCCACCGCGTGATAGGTGTCCGTCAGATCGGCCAGCGTCCGCGCCAGCTCGTAGCGGTCGCCGCTCTCCTGCAACGCGTCGACGGCCTGCCGCAGCAGCACCAGACGCTTGCGCGGCTCGTACGTCGCGGCCAGCAGCCTGAGCGTCGCCCCACGGGTGCGCGGCGAGCCGCCGCGCTCGGTGCACCGCGCCTGCTCCTCCAAAACCGCCCGCGCCCGGTCGCGTTCGCCCATGCCCAGCAGCGTCTCCCCGACATCGTTGCGCCACGCGATCAGCCCCGGTACGTCCACGCCCCAGCGGGCCATCAGCTCCCCGCAGTGCTGGAAGTCCGACAGCGCGCTGTGCCAGTCCCGCATCGCCAGGCTGTACCGGCCCCGCGCGTGCAGATAGTGCAGCCCGGGCCGGCTCTGGAGCATGGCCTCCTGCGTCGGCACGTACAGCAGCTCCGTCGCCTCGTCCTCGCGTCCCATCGCGGTCAGCGCGATGAGCTTGCTGGCGAGCGGCGCGCCGACCGCCATGCCCCACTCGTCGGGCGGCACCAGGTCGAACCAGGCACTCGAGTGCCGCACGGCCCCCGCGAGGTCACCGAGGCGCACACAGATCTCCGCGCGCACCGCGTGCAGCCGGGCCGCGCTGCCCCGCTCACCGCGCGACTCCGCCGAGCTGATCAGCTCGTCGCAGTGCGGCGACGCCAGCGCGGGCCGGTCCGCGTACGTCAGCGTCAGCAGCGCGCACTCGATCGTGTCCAGGTCGGTGCCGTGCAGCCGGCTCCCGTGCAGGACCTGCTCCGCCTTGGGCACCGCACGGCCCGACGGACCCGGGGTCAGCACCGATTCCAGCGCGGACACCGCGTTGTAGCGGCGCCGGCTCTCGGTGGTGGACGGCACGCCGGACGGCTCCTGGCCGTCGTCCGTGTCGTCCGTGCCGTCCGGCAGCAGCTCCAGCAGCGGCGCGTACGAGCAGCGCAGCCACAGGCGCGCGGCATCCAGCTCCAGCGGCGCATCGGCGGTGGCGGCCCGGTCCGACGCGGCCAGGTGCCGCAGCACGTCCTCGGCGGCCCGCACCCGGCCGCTCCACAGCAGCGCCCGCACCACCCCGAGGGTCTCCCCGCCGCTGAGACGGCCGGTGCGGACCGCCTGCACCAGGTCGGTGACCCGCTGCTCCGGGACGGTGGTGCCCAGCCGGCGTTCCGCCAGGAGCAGCGCGGCCCTGATCCGCGCCAGCTCCCCCTTGTCCTCGCTCAGCCGGCAGGCCAGCCGCAGATACTCGGCCGCCGTCGCCGGCCGGCCCTCGGCCAGCACCGTGGCGGCCGCCGAGTCCAGCACGGACATCGCCCACGGCGCCCGCACCCCTTCCCCGGCCAGCAGATGCGCGGCCACCACGGACGCCGGACAGCCCTCCGCGTACGTCAGTTCCGCGGCCTCGCGCTGCAGCGCGGCCGTCGCCTCGGGGCCGAGGTCGGCCAGCACCGCCGCCGCGGCGTCCGGATGCCGGAACGCCCCCTGATTCAGCAGACCCGCCGCCTCCAGCGTCGCCAGACAGTGCGCGACCTCCCCGGCCTCCAGGCCCAGCAGCCGCGAGATCCGCTCGGGCGCGCCGAGGACGGCCAGCGCCCGCACCACCTGGGTGGCGGGCGCGGGAGTGCGGCGCAGACAGGACAGGAACGCCCGCTGGTAGCCCGTGGACGACTGCCCGGCACCCTGGACGTCGCTCAGCGCCCCGTCCAGCAGCAGGGGGTTGCCGCCGCTGACCCGCAGCGCCCAGCCCGCGGCCCACTGCGCGCAGTCCTCGCCGAGGCGGTCCGTCACCACCTCCCGCACCTGCTCGGCGTCCAGCGGCGTCAGCCGGATCCCCCGCGCGTGCGGCAGCCGCAGCGACTGCTCGACGAACCCCGCGCACCGGTCTCCCGGGCCGTCGCTGTGACTGAACACCGCGACCACCGCGGTGTTGCGGATCCGGCGCCCCAGATACGCGAGACAGGTCAGGGACGCGACGTCCGCGTGATGGATGTCGTCCACCACGATCGCCACCGGCCGGGCCGGGGCCAGACCGAGCAGGAGCAGGGACAGGTGGTGCACGATCTGGGCGTCCACCGCGGACAGCCTCGTCACCGGACCGTCCGGCATGCCCGTCATATGGGCCCGGCCGTGGGCGAGCAACTGGTCGGCCTGCTCACGGGCCGACTCCGACAGCGGTGCCTCCGCCAGGAGTTGGGCGATCACTCCCAGCGGGATGTTCTCCTCGGACTCCGACGCGACCGCCGGCAGGGCCAGTCCGCCGGCGGCTCGTACCCGGCGGGTGAAATCGGCCAGGAGTGTCGTCCTACCCATGGCCACGGCTCCACAGACGGTGGCGATGGCGCCTTCACCGGCCAGGGCGCCGTCCAGCATCCCCGACAGCAGTCCAGCGGCTCGCGCACGTTCCCGCGCGCTCACGTTCCGGTCTCAACGAGTATGACGACGGCCCCCGTGCGGCGCGGTCCCGGGCGTTTGTACAAGGGCGGAAAAGGGCCTGTGCAAGAAATGGCGGACAACAGGGTGGGGGGTGTGGCGAACATATGCGTCCGTACCTTCCTTCACGCGGTGACGGGGTGCCAGAACGACATTGTCGGCACGCTCGGTCAAGGCTGTGAGGTTGTTCGAAACGTGCCATGTGCGTCAAGAGTGCGCCTGGGTGCTTGAAGTCCGAACTTGGCCAGAGTAACAGGGCGTTCGAACGGCCCCGAGTGACTACATACGCCGCGATGACCTTCAAGAACGGGAACCGGCCATCCGGCCGCGACGATCCGGACCCGGGCGGGCGCCCGGGGTGCGCAGGGGTGCGCAGGGGTGCGATCAGGGGTGGTGCCGCCCCCTGCCTGTTCGAAGACTGGGGCGGGCGGCAGAGCGTGCCGACGCCGCCCCGCCTCTGCCGCCGCCCCGCCCGGGAAGGAGACCGCGTGCCCGACGAGTCGACCCGCAAGGCGCTGGCACTCGAGTACTGCCGCCGGATGAACGCCGGCGACATCGACCACGTTCTCGAACTGTTCGCCCCCGACGTGGTGTTCGAAGACCCGGTCGGATCCGGCGAACAGACCGGTCTCGACGCCCTGCGCGCCCACATCACCCGCGCGCTCGTCGACGACCGGGCCACGGAACGCCCCGGCACCCCGGTCGCCGCCCACGACGACGAGACCGTCGTCATGCCCGCCGTCATCGAGCTGCGCCCCCGCAGCTATCCCAAACGGGTCCAGATCTCGATCATCGGCGTGGTCCGCATCGGGCCGGACGGTCTGGTCCACGACCTGCGCGCGCTGTGGGGCGACTCCGACGTGACAGTGCTCGGCTGACCCCGAAAACCCGCGACAGGAAGGCACACGCCATGACCGAGGTTCCGCCCGGGGCCCGCCCGCTGCCCACCACCCGCACCACCCCCCTGGATCCGCCGCCGGAACTGCTGGAACGCCAGCGGGAGTGCCCCGTCGACCGGCTCCGCTACCCCGACGGCAGCGAAGGCTGGCTCATCACCGGATACGACCAGGTCCGCGCCGCCCTCGCCGACCTCCGCTTCAGCTCCCGCAAGGAGCTCCTGCGCTCGCCCGTCCAGCCGCAGGAACCCAGCGCCGCCAAACCCGGCTTCTTCGTCTACACCGACCCGCCGGAGCACACCAAGTACCGCCGCCTGCTCACCGGCCTGTTCACCCTGCGCCGGATGAACCAGCTCGCCGAACGCGTCAAGGAGATCGCCGACGACGCCCTGGACGCCATGGAGCGCACCGGCCCGCCCGTCGACCTCGTCCCCGCCTACGCGCTGCCCCTGCCCTCCCTGGTGATCTGCGAACTCCTCGGCGTCCCCTACGAGGACCGCGAGGTCTTCCAGCACAATTCCACGGTCATCCAGGACATCAACACCCCCATCGAGCAGGCGTACGCCGCGCTGGAGGAGATGCAGAACTTCCTCGCGGGCCTCGTCGAACGGCGCCGTGCCGAGCCCTCCGACGACATGCTCGGCGGCCTCGCCGCCCACGAGGAACTCACCGTCGAAGAGGTCACCAACGTCTGCTTCCTGCTCCTCGCCGCGGGCCACGAGACCACCGCCAACATGCTCTCCCTGGGCACCTACGCCCTCCTCACCAACCCCGACCAGCTCGCGCTGCTGCGCTCCGGCGGAACCACCATCGAGGCCGCCGTCGAAGAGCTCATGCGCTACCTGACGGTCAACCACTACGGTCCCATCCGCGCCGTCGTCGACGACTTCGAGTTCGAGGGCTGCCCCATGAAGGCCGGCGAGACCGTCACCCTCTCGGCGTTCGCCGCCAACCGCGACCCCAAGCACTTCGCCGACCCCGACCGCCTGGACTTCGTCCGCGGCGGCCGGGGCCAGCTCTCCTTCGGACACGGCATCCACCAGTGCATCGGCCAGCAACTGGCCCGCATCGAGATGCGGATCGGCTTCCAGGCCCTCCTCGACCGCTTCCCCAACCTGCACCTGGCCGTACCGCAGGAAGACGTCAGCATGCGGGACAGCATGCTGATCTACGGCGTCGCCTCCATGCCGGTCGCCTGGTAGGCCGCCCGATGCGCGTCGACGTGGACCGCGACCGCTGCTGCGGCGCCGGCATGTGCGCCCTGGAAGCCCCCGAGGTGTTCGACCAGGACGAGACCGACGGCCTCGTCGTCGTCCTCCTCACCGAACCCCCGGACACCTTGGACGACGTCGTCCGCTCCGCGGCCGAACAGTGCCCCTCCGGAGCGGTCAGACTCCGCGAATGACCTCCCGGCGCCCGGGCGCGCCGCGACAGCGATCGGCAACCGCCTCGGGCCACTACCCGAGGCTCCCTCGCGGCTGAAACCGCGTACGGCTGAGAACCGAAGGGCCAGACATGGCAGGTGTGGACCGCTCCGGCATCGACCCGTCCGCGCACCGGGCACCCCGCCCCGACCGCAGCGAACCGATCGCCGTCGTCGGCATGTCGTGCCGGCTCCCCGGCATCGACACACCGGCGGACTTCTGGCGACTGCTGCGAGAGGGCCGCCACACCGTCGCCCCGCCCCCCGCCGACCGCTCGGGCATCGGCGGCACCGCGGGGGAGGGCTCCTTCCTGCCCTCCGTCGACGGCTTCGACCCCGCCTTCTTCGGCATCTCCGCCCGCGAAGCCGCCGCCATGGACCCCCACCAGCGCCTCATGCTGGAACTGAGCTGGGAAGCCCTCGAAGACGCCGGCACCGTCCCCGCCAGCCTCACCGGGACCCGTACCGGCGTCTTCGTGGGCGCCTTCGCCGACGACTACTCGCTGCTCCTGCACGCCGACGGCCCCGACGCCCTCACCGCCCACAGCACCACCGGCGTCCACCGCAGCATCATCGCCAACCGCGTCTCGTACTTCCTCGGCGCCCAGGGACCCAGCCTGACCGTCGACACCGGCCAGTCCTCCTCCCTCGTCGCCGTCCACATGGCCTGCGAGAGCCTGCGCTCCGGCGAGTCCGACACCGCCCTCGTCGGCGGCGTCAACCTCGTCCTCACCCCGCAGTCCACCGCCCGCATGGAGCGTTTCGGCGCCCTGTCGCCCGACGCCCGCTGCCACACCTTCGACGCCCGCGCCAACGGCTACGTACGGGGCGAGGGCGGCGCCGTCGTCGTCCTCAAGCCCCTCGCGCGCGCCCTCGCCGACGGCGACCGCGTCCACTGCGTCCTGCGCGGCAGCGCCGTCAACAACGACGGCGGCGGCGACACGCTCACCGCCCCCAGCGTCACCGCCCAGCAGGACGTCCTGCGCCGCGCCTACGAACGCGCCGGCACCGACCCCGCCCACGTCGGCTACGTCGAACTCCACGGCACCGGCACCCCCGTCGGCGACCCCGTCGAGGCGACCGCCCTCGGCGCGGTCCTCGGCGCCGCCCGGGACGCCGGCCACCCCCTGCCCGTGGGCTCGGCCAAGACCAACGTCGGCCACCTGGAAGCGGCGGCCGGAATCATCGGCCTGGTCAAGACCGCCCTCGTCCTCACCCACCGGCAGATCCCCGCCGCACTCAACTTCACCACGCCCCACCCCGACATCCCCCTCACCACCCTGCGCCTGAGCGTCCCCACCGACCTCACCCCCTGGCCCCAGGCACCCGACGACACCGCGGGCCCCCGGGTCGCCGGAGTCAGCTCCTTCGGCATGGGCGGCACCAACTGCCACGTCGTCGTCGCAGAAGCAGAAGCAGAAGCAGAAGCAGAAACAGAAGCCGGAGCCGGAGGCGGGGCCGGAACTGGAATCGGGGCCGGAACCGGAACCGGGACCGGGACCGCAAGTGCCCGACCCGGCACGACCGACGAGGACGACACCGGCACCCGCCCCCTGCCCGTCCTCCTCTCCGGACACACCGGCCAGGCCCTGCACGCCCAGGCCGCACGGCTCGCCCGGTTCCTCACCGAACGCCCCGACCTCCGCCTGCCCGACCTCGCCCACTCGCTGCTCTCCACCCGCTCCCTCCACAGCCACCGCGCGGTCCTGCTCACCGCCGACCGCACCGACCTCGTCGAGAGCCTCGGCGCACTCGCCGCGGCCGAACCCGCCCCCGGCCTCGTGACCGGCACGGCCCGCCCCCACGGCCGGCCCGTCCTCGTCTTCCCCGGCCAAGGCTCCCAATGGCTCGGCATGACCGCCGACCTGCTGGACGAGTCACCCGTGTTCGCCGACCGGATCGCCGAGTGCGAGACGGCACTCGCGCCCCACGTGGACTGGCGGTTGAGGGACGTCCTGCGCTCCCCGCAGGAGGACTGGCTGGAGCGCGTGGACGTCGTCCAGCCGGTCCTGTGGGCCGTGATGGTGTCGCTGGCGGCGCTGTGGGAGTCCCACGGCGTGACCCCGGCCGCCGTGGTCGGCCACTCCCAGGGCGAGATCGCCGCCGCATGCGTCGCCGGAGCGCTCTCCCTGGAGGACGGCGCGAAAGTCGTCGCCCTGCGCAGCCGCGCCGTCCTCGGCCTCTCCGGACGCGGCGGCATGGCCTCGGTCGGCGTCTCCGCCGAACGCGTCGGCGACCTCATCGCCCCCTTCGGCAAACGCCTGTCCGTCGCCGCCGTCAACAGCCCCGCCTCCGTCGTCCTCGCCGGCGAACCCGGAGCCCTCGACGAACTCCTCGCCACCTGCGAGGCACAGGGAGTGTGGGCACGACGCATCCCCGTCGACTACGCCTCCCACTCCACCCACGTCACCCGCACCCGCCGCTCCCTCCTGCGCGCCCTCGCCGGGATCCAGCCACGCGCCGCGACCATCCCCTTCTGCTCGTCGGTGACCGGCGAACTGACGGACACCACCGGCCTCGACGCCGAGTACTGGTACACCAACCTCCGCCGCACCGTCCGGTTCGAGGACGCCGTCCGCACCCTCCTCGACCAGGGACACGACGTCTTCGTCGAGGCCAGCCCGCACCCCGTGCTGACCACCGCCGTCCTGGAGACCATCGAGGACACCGACGCCGAGGCCGCCGCCCTCGGCACCCTGCGCCGCAACCAGAGCGGCCCCGAATGCTTCCGCACCGCACTCGCCCAGGCCCACGTCCACGGCGCCCCCGTCGACTGGCAGCCCGTCCTGCCCGCCGACGCCCGCCGCGTCGACCTGCCCCCCTACGCCTTCCAGCGCACCCGCCACTGGCTCGGCGACCTCGCCGACACCCCGGGCACCCAGCGCCCCGAAGCCGTCTCACGCCTCGCCGCGGCGCCCCTGGAAGAACGCGAAGAACTCCTGCGCGACCTCACCTTCGCGCACGCCGCCACGGTCCTCGGCCGCACCGCCCTCACCCCCGCCGACACCCAGCGCACCTTCAAGGACCTCGGCCTCGACTCCACGAACGCCGTCGAATTCCGCAACCGGGTCAACACCGACACCGGGCTGCGACTGCCCACCTCCCTCGCCTACGACCACCCCACCCCCCTCGCCGTGGTCCGCCACCTCACCGAACTGCTCGCGGACCCCGACGGCGCCCCCGCTCCCGCTCCCGCCGAACCGTCCCCGGCCCCGGCCGCCACCGACGACGATCCCATCGCGATCGTCGGCATGGCCTGCCGGCTGCCCGGCGGCGTCGGCTCGCCCGAGGACCTGTGGCACCTCGTCGCCTCCGGCGGCGACGCGATCTCCCCCTTCCCCGACGACCGGGGCTGGGACCTCGACGCCCTCTACGCCCCCGACTCCACCGAACCCGGCACCAGCCACACCCGGCACGGCGGCTTCCTGCACGGCGTCGCCGACTTCGACGCGGGCTTCTTCGGGATCTCCCCGCGCGAGGCCCTCGCCATGGACCCCCAGCAGCGCCTGCTCCTGGAGACCTCGTGGGAGGTGCTCGAACGGGCCGGGATCGACCCGGCCGGGCTGCGCGGCAGCCGCACCGGTGTGTTCGTCGGCGCGATGAACATGGATTACGGCGCACGGCTCGACGAAGCCGCCAGCGGGTCCGAGGGGTACCTCCTCACCGGGACCACCGGCAGCGTCGTCTCCGGCCGCCTCGCCTACACCTTCGGCTTCGAAGGGCCCGCCGTCACCGTCGACACCGCCTGCTCCTCCTCCCTGGTCGCCCTCCACCTCGCCGTCCAGGCCCTGCGCAACGGCGAGTGCTCGCTCGCCCTCGCCGGCGGCGTGACCGTGATGTCCACGCCCGGGATGTTCATCGAGTTCAGCCGCCAGCGCGGCTTGTCGGCCGACGGGCGCTGCAAGGCGTTCTCGGACACGGCGGACGGCACGGGCTGGGCCGAGGGCGTCGGTGTGCTGGTGGTGGAGCGGCTGTCGGACGCGGTGCGCGAGGGACATCGGGTACTGGCCGTCGTCCGCGGCTCCGCGGTCAACCAGGACGGCGCCAGCAATGGGCTCACCGCCCCGAACGGGCCCTCCCAGCAGCGGGTGATCCGGCAGGCGTTGGTGGGGGCGGGGCTGTCGGCCGCCGATGTCGACGCCGTCGAGGCGCACGGTACGGGTACGACGCTCGGGGATCCCATCGAGGCGCAGGCGCTGATCGATGCCTATGGGCAGGGGCGGCCCGCCGAACGGCCGCTGTGGCTCGGGTCGTTGAAGTCGAACATCGGTCATGCGCAGGCCGCCGCCGGGGTGGCGGGTGTGATCAAGATGGTGATGGCGATGCGGGCCGGTGTGCTGCCGCGCACGCTGCATGTCGATGCGCCGTCCTCGCATGTGGACTGGTCCGCGGGTGGGGTGGAGTTGCTCACCGAGGCGCGGGAGTGGCCGGACAGTGGGCGTCCTCGGCGTGCGGGGGTGTCGTCGTTCGGGATCAGTGGGACGAACGCGCATGTGATTGTGGAGGAGGCTCCGGAGGCGGCTGAGGCTGCTGAGGTGCCTGTGGTTGGTGGTGTGTTGCCGTTCGTGGTGTCGGGGCGGTCGGTGGAAGGGCTGAAGGCTCAGGCTGAGCGGCTCGCTGAGTATGTGCGGGGCGGGGCTGAGCTGGGGGGTGTGGCTTCGGCGCTGGTGGCGGCTCGGTCGGCGTTGGAGTTCCGGGGTGTCGTGGTGGCTGGTGATCGCGGTGAGCTGGTGGCGGGGCTGGAGGAGCTGGCTGCCGGTGAGTCGGTGGTGGGTGGTGCGGGGTCCGCGTCGCGTCCGGTGTTCGTGTTTCCGGGGCAGGGGTCGCAGTGGGTGGGGATGGCGGCCGGTCTGCTGGACGAGTCGCCGGTGTTCGCGGAGCGGATCGCGGCGTGTGAGGCGGCGCTAGCGCCGTACGTGGACTGGGAGTTGGGGGAGGTCCTGCGGTCCTCGGAGGAGGACTGGATGGGCCGGGTGGATGTGGTGCAACCGGTCTTGTGGGCGGTGATGGTGTCGTTGGCTGGGCTGTGGGAGTCGTTCGGCGTGCGGCCGGCTGCTGTGGTGGGGCATTCGCAGGGCGAGATCGCCGCCGCGTGCGTGGCGGGTGCGCTCTCGCTGGGCGATGCGGCGAGGGTTGTGGCGCTGCGCAGCCTGGCGATCGTGGAGCTGGCGGGTACGGGCGGCATGGCGTCTCTTGGTGTCCCGGCCGAGCGCGCTGCTGAGCTGATCGCCTCGTATGAGGGCCGGGTGTCGGTGGCAGCGGTGAACGGTCCGGGTTCGGTGACGGTCGCGGGTGAGCCGGATGCTCTTGACGCGCTGCTGGCCGACTGCGACGCCGCCGGTGTCTGGGCGCGTCGGGTCCCGGTGGACTACGCCTCCCACTCCGCGCAGGTGGAATCCATCCGCGACCGCATTCTGACCGACTTGGCTGACCTTGAGCCGATGACGCCCAGGATTCCGTTCTACTCGGCGGTCACGGCGGAGCGTCTGACGACGGCTGCGCTGGATGCGGAGTACTGGTACACGAACCTGCGTCAGACGGTCCGTTTCGAGGAGACGGTGCGTCTGCTGCTGGCGGACGGCTTCGACGCGTTCATCGAGGCCAGTGCCCACCCGGTCCTGACGACACCGGTCGAGGGCACGGTCGAGGATGCCGCGGTCGTCCTGGGCACCCTGCGCCGTGACGAGGGCGACCTGCGCCGCTTCACCACCGCCCTGGGCGAAGCGTACGTCCACGGTCTGCCGGTCGACTGGACCCCTCTCGTCGGCACCGCACGTACCACCGGACCCGACCTCCCCACCTACCCCTTCCAACGCCGCCGCTACTGGCTGGACCGTCCCGCTCCCACCGGAGACGCGCGCGGTCTGGGGTTGGCCGAGGCCGGCCACCCCCTGCTGGGCGCGGCCATGGCGCTCGGCGACGGGAACGGCGTCGTCCTGACCGGCCGGCTGTCTCTCTCCTCGCACCCCTGGCTGCGTGACCACACCGTCGCCGGGACCGTCCTCCTGCCGGGCACGGCCATCGTGGAACTGGCGATCCGGGCCGGGGACGAGGTGGGTTACGGGCATATCGACGAACTCGCCCTGGAAGCACCGCTGGCCATCCCCGAGCGGGGTTCCGTACGGATTCAGGTCGTCGTCGGTTCCACGGAGTCCGACGGGACCCGCACGGTGACGGTGTTCGCGCAGGACGCCGACGAGGACGCGGCCCACGGCTGGACCCGGCACGCCGCCGGCGTCCTGACCGAGCGCGGGTCCGAAGCACCCCTCGCCGCGGAAGCCTGGCCGCCACCCGGTGCCGAACCGATGGACCTCGACGGCTTCTACGGCGACCTGGTCCCCAGCGGGTACATGTACGGGCCGGTGTTCCAGGGGTTGCGCGCGGCTTGGCGCCTGGGCGACGACCTCTACGCGGAAGTGACGCTGCCGGAGGACGCGGCGCAGAGCGCGGGCGGCTTCGGTCTCCACCCCGCTCTGCTGGACGCCACGCTGCACGCCCTGCTGCCCCGCACCGACGCGGCGGACGACCAGGTACGGCTGCCGTTCGTCTTCAAGGGGGTGACCCTGCACGCGAGTGGCGCCTCCCACGTGCGGGTACGTCTCTCGCCCACCGGTTCTGACATGAGCCGCGTGACACTGGCCGACGCGACGGGGAGCCCCGTCGCCTCGATCGAGACGCTCACCCTGCGCCCGATCGCCGCTGACACCGTCACTTCCGCCCGTCCGACCGCCGCCGACGACCTGTTCCGCCTGGACTGGGTTCCGGCGGGGGCGGTGGAGGGGGAGTTCACGGGGCAGGTGGTGGTGCTTGATGGTGACGACCCGGAGCTGGGCGCGGTGGAGGGCGCGCCCGAGGTGGTGGTCCTGCCCTGCTTCGACGGGTCGGACGTCCACGGGACGGCTGCTGGGGTGTTGGGAGTGGTGCGGGCCTGGTTGGCCGATGCGCGGTTCGAATCCTCGCGGTTGGTGGTGGTGACGCGGGGTCCTGGCGGTGTGGTGTCGGGTCTGGTGCGGTCGGCGGAGACGGAGAATCCGGGCCGGTTCGTGCTGGTCGAGACGGACGGCGACGAGTGGCTGGCTGATGTGCGGGCCGCGTTGGTGGTCGGCGAGCGTGAGGTGGCGGTGCGGGACGGTGTGTTGAGTGTGCCGCGTCTGGTGCGGCACGTGGTGGTGGAAGGAGAAGTGTCGTGGGGTGAGGGCGCTGTTCTGATCACCGGTGGTACGGGGTTGTTGGGCGGTCTGGTGGCCCGGCATCTGGCCATGCGCCACGGGGTGCGTGAGCTGGTGCTGGTCGGGCGTCGGGGGATGGACGCGCCGGGTGTGGGCGAGCTGGTGGAGGAGCTGGCCGCGCTGGACGTGTCGGTGGTGGTCGAAGCCTGCGACGCGGCCGACCGGGACGCCCTGGCCGGTG
>NZ_BNBI01000002.1 GCF_014655295.1 Streptomyces fumanus | reverse complement strand
TCCTCGGTGCTTTCCAGGTTCCCGCTTCCGCGTTTCCCTTTCCGGCGGTTCCGACTCTATCAGATCCTTTCGGGCTCTGATTCCCCGTCAGAGGGGGTTGTCCTCCGGGCCGTTGGGCCGTTCCGACGTCTCAAACCTTAGCGGACTCTCTCCTCGGCCTTCAAATCGAGGCCGGGAATTGAATTCCGGGCATGCCGAAATTGTTCCCGGGGGAGAGTCGTGCTGGTGGTGTGAGGTGCCGCTGCTGCGGCGGAAGTGCTACCGAAGAACCGTTACGGCTCTGCGGCAACCCGAAGAACCTTACGGATCGGGGGGATGGCTGTCAAGCACCCCCTGTCAAGATCTTTTCAGTCGAGGTCGCTCAGCCGGCCGCCGGCGTCCGGCTGGGCGTGTTCCACCCGGCGCAGCAGGCGGGTGAGGACCTCGCCGAGGGAGGTGCGCTCGTCCGGGGAGAGGTCCTGGAGGAGGTCCTCCTCGAAGACGGAGGCGAGCCGCATGGCCGCCAGCCACTTCTCGCGGCCCTCGCCGGTCAGCTCGACGATGACGCGGACCCGGTTGTTCTCGTCGCGCTCCCGGGTGACCAGACCCTCGGTGACCATCCGGTCGATGCGGTGGGTCATCGCGGCCGGGGTGAGGCCGAGGCGCTTGGCCAGCTCGCCCGGGCCCATCCGGTAGGGGGCGCCGGACAGCACGAGGGCCTTGAGGACCTCCCAGTCGGCGTTGCTGATGCCGAGGTCGGCGGTCTGCCGGCCGTACGCGACGTTCATGCGGCGGTTCAGACGGGAGAGGGCCGACACGATCTTCTCGACCTGGGGGTCGAGGTCCTGGAACTCGCGCTGGTAGGCGGCGATCTGCTCTTCGAGTGAGGGCTCGCCGGCTTCGGAGGTGTCGGCCATGGGCCGAGTATGGCACGGCGTCGCTTTGCCTTGAAGTCCTTCGGAATATAATCTTTAGCTTCGAAGTTTAGCTTCTAAGTCTTCATGTCTAACTGATGAGAGAGGTGAACGTGACCAGGGCGAGGGGCGCCGCGATGCGCCGGATCCACGTGGGCAACGCACTCAGCGCGTTCGGGCTCGGCTTCACCGTCCCCTACCTGTACGTCTATGTGGCGCAGGTGCGGGGGCTGGGTTCCGTGACGGCCGGTCTCGTGCTCGCCGTCTTCGCCGTGGCCGCGCTGGTGGTGCTGCCGTTCGCCGGGCGGGCCATCGTCCGGCGCGGCCCGCTGCCGGTGCTGCTCGCCGCCCTGGTCCTGGCCGCGGTCGGGGCGCTGAGCCTGGGGGTGTCGGGACAGTCGGCCACCGTGCTGCTCTCCGCCGCGCTGCTGGGGGCCGGGCAGGCCGTGATGCAGCCGGCGCTGGCGACGATGATCGTGGACTGCTCGGACACCGGGAACCGGTCGCGGGCGTTCGCGATGCAGTTCTTCCTGCAGAACCTCGGCCTCGGGGTCGGCGGGCTCATCGGCGGTCATCTCGTCGACACCTCCAGCGCGGCCTCGTTCACGCTGCTGTTCGCGATCGAGGCGGCGATGTTCCTGGTGCTGGTCGCGGTGCTGGCGACGGTGCGGATGCCGCGGGCGCCGCGGATGGCGGACGCGCCCGGCTCCGCGGGCCGGGGAAGCTGGCGGGAACTGCTCGGGAACCGGGCGATGGTGCAGTTGTGCGTCCTGGGCTTCGTACTGTTCTTCGCCTGCTACGGGCAGTTCGAGTCGGGGCTGAGCGCGTACGGCGTCGAGGCCGCCGGGATCTCGACCTCCACGCTGGGGACCGCGCTGGCCGCGAACACGCTGATGATCGTGGTCGCGCAGTTCGCGGTGCTGAAGTTCGTGGAGCGGCGCAAGCGGTCGCGTGTGATCGCCGCGGTGGGGCTGATCTGGGCCGTCGCGTGGGCCGTGGCGGGGTACGCCGGGCTCGGGCACGGCAGCCAGGCGATGGCGACCGCCGCGTTCGTCTCGACGTACGCGCTGTTCGGGCTGGGTGAGGCGATGCTGTCGCCGACGCTGGCGCCGCTGGTGGCGGACCTCGCTCCGGACGGCATGGCGGGGCAGTACAACTCCGCCTTCGCGCTGGTGAAGCAGCTCGCGCTGGCGATCGGGCCGGCGGTCGGCGGGCCGCTGGCGGCCTCGCTGCACGGGCCGTACATCGTGACGTTCCTGCTGTTCTCGCTGGGGATCACGGTGCTGGCGGTGCGGCTGGGGCGGCAACTCACCGAGGTGCAGGACCGGCCGTGGGCCGGCCGGAGCCGGGTGGTCCGGCAGGGCGGTGCGCCGGCCGAGGCCGTGGCCGGCGCGGAAGCCTGACCGGAGCGGCGGGGGAAGGCTGACCGGGCCGGGGCGGTCAGGGTTTGAGGGCGAACTCGCACCAGACCGCCTTGCCCCCGCCCGGGGTGCGGCGGCTCCCCCAGTTCGAGGCGATGGTGGCGACGATCGCGATGCCCCGGCCGGACTCGTCGGCCGGTTCCGCCCGGCGGCGTCTGGGCAGGTGGTCGTCGCCGTCCGTGACCTCGATGATCAGCCGCCGGTCGGTACGGCGCAGCCGCAGCCGCATGGGCGGTGTGCCGTGCTGGAGGGAGTTGGCGACCAGTTCGCTGGCGGCGAGGACGCCCAGGTCGTGCAGGTCGGCGGGGAAGCGCCAGCTCGTCAGGACGCCGGAGGCGAAGGCACGCGCGCGTGGGGCCGCCTCCACGCCGCCGATCAGGTCCAGCGCGGCGTTGCGGAACAGCTCCCGCTCGGGGCCGGTGCGGGCGGGGTGCTGGAGGACCAGGACGGCCACGTCGTCGTCGTGGTCGGCGGTGACGCCCGCCGAGCGGACCAGGCGGTCGCAGATCACCTGGGGGGTGCCGCGGGCGCCGGCCAGGGCGCGCTCCAGGGCGGCGATGCCGTCGTCCAGGTCCTCGTTGCGGCGTTCCACCAGGCCGTCGGTGTAGAGGACGGCGGTGGAGCCGGGGGTGAGGGGGACGGTCCCGGAGGCGTGCACCCAGTTGCCGGTGCCCAGCGGGGGGCCGGTGGGTTCGTCGGCGCGCCGGACGGTGCCCATCTCGTCGCGGACCAGGATCGGCAGGTGTCCGGCGGAGGCGTACACCAGCTTGCCCTCGTTGGGGTCGTGGATGGCGTAGACGCAGGTGGCGATCTGGTTGGCGTCGATCTCCATGGCGAGGCCGTCGAGGAGCTGGAGCACCTCGTGCGGGGGCAGGTCGAGCCGGGCGTAGGCCCGGACCGCCGTACGGAGCTGGCCCATCACGGCGGCGGCGCGCACCCCGCGGCCCATGACGTCGCCGATGACCAGGGCGGTGCGTCCGCCGCCGAGGGTGATCACGTCGTACCAGTCGCCGCCGACGGCGGCTTCGGTGCCGCCGGGGTGGTAGGTGGCGGCCACCCGGAGGTCGTCGGGTTCCTCCAGTTCCTGCGGGAGCAGGGAGCGCTGGAGGGTGACGGCGGTCTCGCGCTGGCGGCGCTCGCTGGCGCGCAGGCGCTCGGCGGCCTCGGCGTGGTCGGTGACGTCGGTGGCGAAGACGAGGACCCCGCGGTCGCCGTCCTCGGTGACCGGGGTGCAGGTGAAGGTGTAGGAGCGGCCGTCGGGGGCCCTGCGGGACTTCAGGGTGCGGGGGCGGGCGCTGCGCTGGACCTGGTCCAGGAGCGGGAAGAGGCCCAGTTCGGCCAGCTCGGGCAGGGCCTCGCGGGCGCGTTCGCCCAGGGTGCGGACGCCGAAGGCCGCCGTATAGGCGTCGTTGACGTAGGCGATGCGGTGGTCGGGGCCGTGGACGAGGGCGACGAGGGCCGGGACGCGGTCCAGGACGTCGCGGACCGGGAGGTCGTCGACGGCCGGTACGGGCGGGGCGTCGTCGGTGAGCTGCTCCGCGCGGGCGGTGGGCACGGAGGTGTCGCCCCGGCTGTCTCCGCGCCGGTCCGGGGAGACCGCGGTGTCGGTCCGCGCCGCGGCGCGGCGCTGTGTTCCGGGGAGTCGGGCGCTCCAGCGCGTGAAGTTCACGAATCCTTGCCTCGGTGTAGTCGTCGGCGGCCGGGCCGGGACCGGCCGGGGCCCCGGGGGGCCACGCGGGTGAGCGGCGGCCCGCCCGCGGTGGTGGACCAGTCTGGCAGGGTGCCCGACCGGGCCGACATCCGTCAGACGCCGGGCCGGGCGGTTGAGTTCCTGAGTCCGGTCAGGACGACCCCTTCGGGTTGTGCGGGGGTTCTGGAGAAGGCTTTCCACCGGCAGCGAGTTCGAACTCCGCTCGCGGATGTTCGAGTGAACCCAGGGAGACGATCTCGCGCTTGAACAGTCCCGCCAGCACCCATTCGGCCAGCACGCGCGCCTTGCGGTTGACGGTGGGGACCCGGCTGAGGTGGTAGGCGCGGTGCATGAACCACGCGGGGTAGCCCTTGAGCCTGCGGCCGTAGACCTGGGCGACGCCCTGGTGGTGGCCGAGGGAGGCGACCGACCCGGCGTACCGGTGCGCGTACGTCTCCAGGGGCTCGCCGCGCAGGGCGTGCGCGATGTTGTCACCGAGGACGCGGGCCTGGCGCAGGGCGTGCTGGGCGTTGGGGGCGCAGGTGCGGCCGGGCTCGCCGGCGGTGACGTCGGGGACGGCGGCGGCGTCTCCGGCCGCCCACGCGTGCGTGGTGCCCTCGATCGACAACTGGGCGGTGCATCGCAGCTTGCCGTGGTCGGTCCGGGGCAGGTCGGTGGCGTCGAGGACGGGGTGCGGCCGGACGCCGGCCGTCCAGACGACCGTACGCGTGGGGAAGCGGGAGCCGTCGCTGAGCACGGCGACGCGGTCGGCGCAGGACTCCAGGCGGGTGCCGAGGCGTACGTCGACGTTGCGGCGGCGCAGTTCGCTGACGGTGTAGCGGCCCAGTTCCGCGCCGACCTCGGGCAGGACGCGGTCGGTGGCCTCGACGAGGATCCACTTCATGTCGTCGGGGGCGACGTTGTGGTAGTACCGCGCGGCGTAGCGGGCCATGTTCTCCAGTTCGCCGAGGGCCTCCACGCCCGCGTAGCCGCCGCCGACGAAGACGAAGGTGAGGGCGGCGTCCCGGAGCGCGGGGTCGCGGGTGGAGGAGGCGATGTCCATCTGTTCGATGACGTGGTTGCGCAGGCCGATGGCCTCCTCGACGGTCTTGAAGCCGATGCCGTGGTCGGCGAGGCCGGGGACGGGCAGGACGCGGGAGACCGAGCCGGGGGCGAGGACGAGTTCGTCGTAGCGGAAGAGGCGGGCGCCGCGGCCCTCCTCCTCGGTGGCGAGGGTGGTGACGGCGGCGGTGCGGCGGGCGTGGTCGACGGACTGGGCCTCGCCGACGACGACCTGGCAGCGGTCCAGGACGCGGCGCAGCGGGACGACGACGTGCCGCGGGGAGATCGACCCGGCGGCGGCCTCGGGCAGGAACGGCTGGTACGTCATGTACGGGTCGGGCGTCACCACCGTGATCTCGGCCTCGCCCCGGCGCAGTTCGGCCTTCAGCTTCCGCTGGAGGCGCAGGGCCGTGTACATCCCGACGTAGCCGCCACCGACAACGAGAATGCGCGCACGTTCCTTCACCATCCCATGACGCACCCGGCGCTTGCGTTTGTCCACAGGCCCGGCAATTTGTATGACCGGTCGGCGGGAAGGTGCCGGGCCGGCCGGGCGGACGGGGAACAGGGAAGGTCCGCAGGTCAGTGGGGGCGGCGCGGGGTGTACCCGGGGCGGTACGGGGGGCGTGGACGATCCGTACTCCGATCGGGGCGGGGACCGTCCGGAGTCTGCCCCTTCTGATCTGACTCCCACTCAACTATGTTCGTCTCGACGGGGTGTAGGGGGATGCGCTGCCGGGTTCGCGACGGGCGGACCGGGAATCGGCCCGTTCCGCACACGCTCCGGCTTTCGATGGCGGGGAGAGTCTCCGGGGGGAGACGTCATTACCGGGGGATTGTCTATGCATGTTCAGGACTCTCATTGGTCGTCCGCGTCCGCAGTCGCCGCCGGCGGCGCGCTGAACGCGACGGCGGGCGGCTCACGCGGGGACGGCGCGCGGACGACGCCGCTGCGGGTGGACGCCCAGCGCAACCTGGAGCACGTGCTGCGCGCGGCACGTGAGGTGTTCGGCGAGCTCGGGTACGGGGCGCCGATGGAGGACGTGGCGCGGCGCGCCCGGGTCGGGGTCGGCACGGTGTACCGCCGGTTCCCGAGCAAGGACGTGCTGGTGCGCCGGATAGCCGAGGAGGAGACGGCCCGGCTGACCGATCAGGCGCGGGCGGCGCTCGGGCAGGAGGACGAGCCGTGGTCGGCACTGTCCCGGTTCCTGCGCACCTCGGTGGCGTCCGGCGCGGGGCGGCTGCTGCCGCCGCAGGTGCTGCGGGTCGGGGTGGCGGAGGAGCGGGAGGAAGGGGGCGGGAGCGGGGGCGCGGCCGTCGGTTCTGCCGGTTCGGTCGGTGAGCCTCGGGTGCCGCAGCAGCGGACGCAGGTCGATGCCAACGAGCTGCGGCTGGTATCGGAGCAGCCGGTGCCGGCCGGTCCCGACGACACGGGAGCCACGGCGCTGCTGGAGGTCGTGGGGCGGCTCGTGGACCGGGCGCGCGAGGCGGGCGAGCTGCGGCCGGACGTGTCGGTGTCGGACGTCCTGCTGGTGATAGCCACGGCGGCACCCTCGCTGCCGGACGCGGCCCAGCAGGCGGCGGCCTCGGCGCGGCTGCTGGACATCCTGCTGGAGGGGCTGCGGTCCCGGCCGTCTTGAGCGGCGGCTGCTGGAGGGGGCTGTGGTTTCGGTCCGTCCTGAGCGTCGGCCGCTGGAGGGGTGTGGGTTTCGGCCCGTCCTGAGTGCCGGCCACTGGGGGCTGCGGTCCCGGCCGTCTTGAGCGGCGGCTGTTGGAGGGGGCTGTGGTTGCGGCCCGTCCTGGCGCCGAGGGTCGGTGTGGGCGGGCGCGGCGCGGCGGGTCCGCGGGGTGATCCGGGCGGTGCGGAGAGCCGCCCTTGCCGGGGGAGGAGGCAATCCTTCCCCGGTCGGGTGGCCTTCACTACCGCGTGCCGGGTGAATCCCCCGGACGAGTGACGGTCACGCCCGTGGTGTTCCTGCCAAAAGCCGCTGTGACACGCTGACCCGGTGTTCGGGAGTGGTCGGCAGGCGGCGGGGGCATTCCGCGATGGACGTTGACGGGCGGGACGATTCGGTCGGCGGGAAGGGCTCGGAGACCGGCGGACCGTCACAGGTCCCCCAGCAGGGCGGACCGGTGAGCGGCCCGGTGGGCGCCGGTCCCGGGAGCGCCGGGGGCGGTGTTCCGGGGAGCGCCGGGGGCGGTGTTCCGGCGCAGTGGCGGCGGGATGAAGGGGGCGGGGTGTCGCCGCGTCCCGCGCGTGCGCCCGACGAGGACGGACTGGTGCCGCCGGCTGAGGCGCCGCCGGCCGACGTCGACCTGATCGGGTGGATGCGCTCGGGGGACGACAGCGCGTACGAGGAGCTGTACCGGCGCCATGCCGACGCCGTACGCCGGTACGCCCGTACCTGCTGCCGGGACGCGCACACCGCGGACGACCTGACCGCCGAGGTGTTCGCCCGGATGCTCCAGGCGGTGCGCGGGGGCTCCGGCCCCGAGTACGCCGTCCGTGCCTACCTGCTCACCAGCGTCCGGCGGGTCGCCGCCTCCTGGACGCAGTCGGCGCGGCGCGAGCAGTTGGTCGACGACTTCGCGGTGTTCGCCGCGCAGTCCGCGCGGGCCGCGTCGGTCGCGGACGACGACACCCTGGAACTGGGCGCCGACGTCCGGGCCATGCGGGAGGCCGAGCGGTCCATGGCCGTACGGGCCTTCCGGTCGCTGCCGGAGCGCTGGCAGGCCGTGCTGTGGCACACCGAGGTCGAGGACGAGTCGCCGAGCCAGGTGGCCCCGCTGTTCGGCCTGGACGCCAACGGCACCCGGGTGCTGGCCAGCCGGGCCCGCGAGGGGCTGCGGCAGGCGTACCTCCAGGCGCACGTCAGCGCCGCGCTCGCCGAGGACGAGGAGTGCGCCCGCTACGCCGACCGGCTCGGCACGTACGCCCGGGGCAGGCTGCGTACCCGGGCCGAGCGGGGGCTGCGCAAGCATCTGGAGGAGTGCGCCAAGTGCCGGCTGGCCGCCAGTCAGATCGAGGAGGTCGCCGGCGGGATTCCCGGCGTCGTGCCGCTCGCCGTCATCGGCTGGTTCGGCGCGGCCGGGTACGCCAAGGCGGCGGCGCTCATCGCCGGCGGGGCGGGTGCGGGGGCGGCCGGTGCCGCGGGGGCCGCCGCGTCGAGCGGGGCGTCGACCGGGGGCGCGGGTGCCGGAGGCGGTGCGGGGGCCTCGCAGGGGCTGGGGGCGCCGGTGAAGGTGGGGATCGCGGCCGGTGTGGTGGCGGCCGGCATCGCGGCGGTGGTCTTCGCGCTGACCGGCCAGGACGCCGCCGACCGGCCGAGGGCGGAGGCGGTGCCGTCCCAGTCGGCGCCCGCGGCCGGGTCCGGCGAGGAGACACCCGGGGCCCCGGAGAAGCCGGCGCGGTCCCGTCCCCAGCCTCCGGCGGGCCCGCAGCCATCGGCGCCGGGTGCCGCCGGTACGTCCGCGGCCTCGTCCACGCGCACGCCCGCGTCGACGTCCTCCTCCGCGTCCTCGTCCGCGTCCAAGCCTGGGCCTGAGCCCGAGTCGTCGGCCACGTCGACGCCGTCCCGCGGGGAGACCTCCACCCCGGGACCCGCGCCCGAGCCCACCAAGAAGCCCGCCCCCACGCCGACGCCGTCCTCGCGCCCGGCCCCGCCGCCCGCGCCGGTCGTCTACCAGTGGAGCGGGCTGTCGTACGACATCACCGGTGACGGCACCGGGCCGGAGATGCGGATGCGGGAGAGCAGTTGGGCGTGGCAGCGCTCGGGGCTGCGGATCGCCGGCCGGGAGTACGCGCACGGCGTGACCGTGCACGGCCGCTCCTCCGTGACCATCGACCTCAACCGCTCCTGCACCTCCTACGACGCCCAGATCGGCGTCGACGACCTGACCATGAAGCTCGGCAAGGTCCGCTTCTCCGTATGGGCCGACGGCGCCCGGCTGTGGCGGTCCGGCACGGTGCGGGGCGGGGACCCGGCGGTGCCCGTCCATGTCGACATCTCGGGCCGCAGCACCGTACGGCTGGTCGTCGAGCCGCACAGCCACCTCGACACCCTGGTGCTCGCCGACTGGGCGGAGTCCAGGTTCACCTGCGCCTGAGCCGGGCCGCACGGCTCACGGGGTGCGGGCGTCGAGGTCGCGCAGGACGTCGACGGGGGTGAGGTCCGCGCCCCGGGCGTACTCGGCGGCGAAACGGTCGGCGCCGAGCACGGCGCGGGCGACCGCCTCGGACCGCTCGGCCCGCGCCCGCTCCGGCATGGGGCGCGGATGACGGCCGCGCCAGCGGTCGCCGGCCCCGAGCAGCCGTGCTGTGCGCCGGGCGTCGCCGAGGTCGGACAGCAGACCGGCCGCGGCGTCCGCCAGTGCCGCCGTGACCGTCTCGGCGCAGTGCTTCTCCACGGCCAGGCGGAAGGCGTCGGCCAGTCTCGCCAGCGCCGGTTCCGCGCCCGACTCGCCCGCCGTCACCAGGGCGTCGGTCAGGTGCGTCAGCACCAGGAGCTGCGGTGGCGGCGTGCCCCGCGCGGCCAGCGCGCCGGCCTGCGCCCACAGCGAGCGGGCACCGGCGAAGTCCTTCTCGTCGAGGGCGAGCTGGGCCCGCAGCAGGGAGATCAGCGCGCGGGCGTCCGTCACGCCGTACCGGTCGGCGGCGGCGCTCGCCTCGTCCAGCGCGGCCAGCGCGGCGGAACGGTCCCCCGCGCGGTAGGCGACCTCGGCGAGCCGGGCGATCAGGAACGGCGACTCGGCGTGCGCGCCCACCTCGCGGGCGAGCCGCAGCGCCTCCTCGTACTCGGCCCGCGCCTCGTCGAGCCGTACCCGGACGAGGGCGGCCTCGCCCGCCGCGCTGCACACCTGGGCGCCCACCCAGCGGTCGCCGACGCGGCGGCCGAGCGTTCGCAGCTCCGCGAGGTCGCCGTCGACGTCCGTCATCCCGCCCGGGGAGTCGACCGTGTGGTGGGTACGGAACATCAGGGCGACGGCGACCTCCCAGTCCCCGCCGTACCGGCGGCAGGTGTCGACGGCCCGGTCCAGGGCGGTGCGGATGCCGGCCGCGTCGCCGAGGAAGTAGGCGGTGGTGAGCCAGAGGATGCCGGGCATCCTCGCCGCCCGCGCGGGGTGGCGTTCGTAGAAGGAGCGGATCAGGGCGGCGTACCGGCGCATCCGCTCGGTGGCGGGGCCGTCGGGCGGCGGCTCGGTCTCCAGGGTGAGGAAGAGGTGCAGCATCCTCAGGTCCATCCGCAGGGGGTGCAGCGGGTGGTGTGCCTCGGCAGTGGTGCCGGGATCGGTGCCGGTTTGGGTGAGGAAGGCGTCCACCGGGTCGGTGCCGTCGGCGGCGGTGCTCAGGCGCAGGACGCGGTGGAGCCAGTCGATGCCCTCCTGCCGGTAGTTGCGCAGCCACCAGAACCACCCCATGGCCACGGTGATCGCGGCGGCGTCCTCCTCGGCACCGGCGGTCACGGCGCGGTGCAGGGCCGCGCGGATGTTGTCCAGCTCGGTCTCCAGGCGGGTGATCCAGGGGAGTTGACCGGCGGAGCGGAGCAGGGGCTCGGCCCGCTCGACGAGGGCGCGCACCCACGCGCGGTGCCGTCGCTCGGCGGTGGCGCGCAGCGCGGGGGTCTCGGCGGCGCGCTCGGTGGCGTACTCGTGGATGGTCTCCAGCATGCGGTAGCGCATGGCGGGGGTGGTCTGCCGTTCGTCGGGGGCGGCGACCACGAGGGACTTGTCGACGAGCGCGCCGACCAGGTCGGCGACGGGGCCGCCGCAGACCGCCTCGGCGGCGGTGAGGTCCCAGCCGCCGGCGAAGACGGAGACCTGGCGCAGCACCGTACGCTCCGGCTCGTCCAGGAGGTCCCAGGACCAGTCGACGACCGCGCGGAGGGTCTGCTGGCGGGGCAGGACCGTGCGGCTGCCGGCGGTGAGCAGCCGGAACCGGTCGTCCAGCCGGTCGGCGATCTGGCGGGGCGTCAGCATCCGCAGCCGGGCCGCCGCCAGCTCGATGGCGAGCGGCAGCCCGTCCAGCTTGCGGCAGATCTCGGCGACCGCCGGCTCGTCGCCCAGGACGGCGTCCGCGTCGGGGCGGACGGCGCGGGCGCGTTCCGCGAAGAGGCGGCGGGCCTGGTCGGGGCGGAGCGGCTCGACCGGGTGGACCGTCTCGCCGGGGACGCCCAGGGGTTCGCGGCTGGTGGCGAGGACCGTGAGCCCCGGGCAGCGGGTCAGCAGGGTCTCGGCGAGGCGGGCCGCGGCCTCGATGACATGTTCGCAGTTGTCAAGGATCAGGAGCGGGCTGCGGCGGGCGCAGTGCTCGATGAGCAGGGCGACGGGATCGCCCTGCACGGCCGGGCGGTCGGTGCCGGGCAGGACGGTCTCGCGCAGCCCGAGCGCGTTGACGACCGCGTCGGGCACCGCCTCCGGGTGGTCGAGCGGGGCCAGCTCGACCAGCCATGCCTGCGGAAGCCCGGCGGCGGCCTCCTCGGCGAGACGGGTCTTGCCAGAGCCGCCCGGTCCGGTGAGCGTGACCAGTCTGGCCCTGTGCAAAGTGGAACGGATCGCGTCGAGTTCGAGTTCCCGGCCCACGAACGAGGTAAGCCGGGGACGGAGGTTGCCGGTCCGCTCCGGGGCGGGAGACGGGGGAGGCGTACCGCCGAGCAGGTCGGTGTGGAGGGCGCGCAGTCGCGGCCCGGGGTCGGTGCCGAGGCCCTCGGCGAGGGCGCGGCGGGCGGTGTCGTAGGCGGCGAGGGCGTCGGCGTCGCGGCCGGTGGCGCGCAGGGCGCTGATCAGGAGGGCGTGCGAGGGCTCGTCGTACGGGTGGGCGGCGGTCAGTTCCCGCAGGCGGGGTACGGCGTCGTCGGCGCGACCCAGGGCGAGGTCGGCCTCGGCGCGGGCGCGGGTCGCCTCCAGGTGCAGGGCGTTCGGGCGGGCGGCGCGGGCCTCGCGGTCGGGGAGGTCGGCCAGGGCGGGGCCGCGCCACAGGGCGAGGGCGTGGTCGAGGTGGCGCGCGGCGGTCGCGGGGTCCTGCGCGAGGGCGGCGGTGCCTTGGCGTACGCGGTCCTCGAAGACGTACAGATCCACGTCGCCGGTCGTCGCCGTCAGGCGGTAGCCGCCGGTGTCGTACGTGACCGCGTCCTTGCCCAGGACGCGGCGGAGCCGGGCGACGAGGGCCTGGAGGGCGGCGGGGGCGTCCTCGGGCGGGTCGTCGGCCCAGACCTCGTCGATGAGGGCGGCGGGGGTGACGGGGCGGCCGGGGTGGAGGGCGAGGGCGGTGAGGAGGGCGCGGAGGCGGGGGCCGCCCAGGGGGACGGGGGCGCCGTGGATGTCCTCGGCCTGGGTGACGCCCAGGATTCTGTACCGCACGGGGTCATTGTCGCCGGGACGGGTGCCGTACCCGGCATCAACCCCGTATCGCCCCGCACCGGGCCACTGTCACGGGGACGGGTGCCGTACCCCGCGTCAACCTCGTGTCGCCCCGCGCCAGGCCACTGCCACCGGGACAGGTGCCGTACCCCGCGTCAACCCCGTATCGCCCGCACCAGGCCACTGTCACCAGGGCAAAGGAAATCCCCACCCTCAGGCGCGCCCCCGTCACCCTCCCGAAGCCGCCCCCCGTCACCCTCCCGAAGCCGCCGCCCCCAGCGCCCCCCGGCGCGGTGCGATGCCCCCGGGGACCGCGCGGGCGCGGGCCGGGGTGCCGGTCCAGCAGGTGCCTCGGCGGGCCAGCAGGCGGGTCAGCCAGAGTTCGAGGGAGACGAGGTCGGCGAGGCCGGCCAGCGGGAGGGGTTCGCCCGCGGCGGCGGCGCGTACCGCCTTGCGGACGACCCGGGCCTCGACCAGTCCCGCCTGGGCCAGCAGCGGCCGGTCGAAGAGGCCCAGCAGGGTGTCCGCCGCCACCCGCACTCCCGCGCGGGCGGTCGCGGGGGCGAGGGCCTGGGTGGGGGCGCCCCAGCCGTCGGGGAGGTCGCTGACGCCGGCGCCCTCCAGGACGGTGCGCAGGATCGCGGCGCGCGACCCGGGCTGGACGCGCAGCGCCTCGGGCAGGGCCTGGCAGGCGCGGACCACCTGGTTGTCGAGGAACGGGGCGTGCAGCCGCTGGGAGCGGATCTCGGCGACCTGCTCCAGCACCCGGACGTCGGTGGCCCGCCGGGTGAGCGCCGCACGCGCGCGGAAGTCGCCCGGCCGCTGTCCGGGCCCCACCCCCGACCGCTGCGCCGACGCCTGGAGACGAACCGATACTTCGGCGAGCGCCTCGCCGGTCAGCCAGCGCGCCGCGGGTCCGGGCCCGCCCCAGGTCAGCGCGGCGAGCGAGGCGCCCACCGCGCCGTCGGCGACCTCGTCGAAGCGCCGGCCGCGCAACTGGTCGGCGAGCCCGTCGAGGCCGGCCCGGTAGGGGGTGCGGGACAGCCGCCGGGCCGCGGCGTACACCCGCGCGGGGACCAGCACCGAGCCGTCCGCCTTGGCGAGCGCGGCGACGGGCCGGACGAGATGGCGGCGCTTGCGGTCCATCAGCAGGTCGGCGAGGCGGGCCGGATGGGCGTCGAGGACCTCCCGGGCGCCGTAACCGGTGAAGTGGTCCGCGCTGCCGGCGGCCAGCCGGGCCCGGTGCCGGGCGGCGGAGACCAGGCAGGCCGCCGGTTCGTCGGTGAGCGGCCCGTCGAGGTCGGCGTAGGGCAGCACCTCCTCGCCGCCGGCGACCACCACGTGGTGCAGCCGGGGGTTGGCGGCCAGCGCGCCCGCCCGTTCCAGCTCGGCCTCGCGGCCGCCCACGGCGAGGTCGTTGAAGGTGACGGCCAGCAGCCGCTCCCCCGCCCCTGTGCCGTGTCCCAGGACGGTGCCCGGCATCCCGGGCAGCCCGGCGGCGAGCAGCGCCAGGGTCGCCGAGGCCGGGCCGCCGGACAGGTCGGCGCCGATGCCGGGCACCGGCATCCCGCGCGCGGCACGCCGTTCGGCCGGGCCCATGCCGGGGACGGGGCCGGGGTCGATGCCGTCGCCGGGGACGTGCCGGGGGGCGGCGAGCCGGGTGCGTACCGCTTCGATGAGGGCGTCCCGTACGCCGTCCACGGCGCGTTCGGGGTCGGCGGTGGGCGCCGCCACGGCGAGGGAGGCCACCGGCTCGTACCCGGCGATCTCGCGCGCCCCGGCGCGCAGGATGAGCGCGTGCCCCGGCGGAACGCGTTTCACGCCGTCGTACGGGGTGGCGTCGTCCAGCGCGGCCGGTACGTCGGGGGCGGCGAGCAGCGCGGCGAGGTAGGGGAAGTCGAGGTTGGCCTCGACGAGGTCGGCCAGCGGCAGCGCGGCCGTGGCGTAGGCGGTGCCGCCGGCCCAGGGGGTGTGGAAGACGGGGCGGGCGCCCGCGAGGTCGCCGCAGACGGTGATCCGGCGGCCGACCTGGACGACGGCCGTGTAACTGCCCGGCCAGGCGGTGAGGTGGCGCAGGGCGCCGCCGCGGGCGGCGAACAGGGCGACCCGGAGCTGTTCGTCGCTGGCCCCGCAGATGCCGAGGACGGCGATCCGGGTCTGCGGGTCGGCGCTGACCACGCGGATCTCGTCGGGGCGCCAGTCGCCGACCGCCCACAGGGGGTCGGGGTCGCCCCACAGCAACTGGGAGCCCACCGGGTGCACGGTCTCGCCGTCGTAGCCGGTGGCCCCCGCGGTGCCGCCGGGTCCGGCGAAGCCCGCGGTTGCCGTGGCGGCGCTGCTCCATCCCACCAACCACCGCATCGACGCCTCCACAGCCTGTGGACAACCAGTGCACCGCACGAACTGGTTCCCCATGCTGCCATGAAGGGCCCCCGGCGGCGGGTCGGCGGAGCCGCTCGCCCTGCCGCGCCCGAGCCCTCGTCAGAACGTCCGCGCGGGGCCCGCCGCCCGCGCCGGGACGGCGACTTCGACGCGAATGCGCCCCCCTCGCGCGCCCCCCGAACGCCCTGCGCGCCCTCAACTGCCGTGGTGGGAAGGGTGGTGGGCAAAAATAGGCAGGGTAGATTTTCAGCCAAATCGTGATCACGGAGCGGAGTTCGAACACGCTCCGTACAGGCCCGGCAGACCGCCCGACCGCGTACGGTCCGGGAGACGGGACACGCCTCCCGGACCGGTCCGCCGCCCGCGGGGATGAGAGCGGCGGTGTCCCCCAGCCCACTGGATCCAGTACAGCGGGCCGACCCACGCACGGCCATGGAACCGCTCCCGGGACGGCCCGGCCAGAGCGCACGGGCGGGCGCACGGCCACACATCGGGAGCACACGGCAACGGTGCGTAAGACCCCGTACCTCAGTACGGACCACAATCCCGCCATCCGGAAGAATGCCCCTTAACGCTTGGGATGCGGCGAACTACGCTGGGTTTACGAATGCCGCGTGGTTATGCCAGCGCGGCAGCCGTCTGTGTCGAGGGGTGGCGCATGTCCAGGGAGCAACGCGGGCCGAACGAAAAACTCGGCGCCGTTCTCGCCCTCGCGGGAATCTCCAACGCCGGCCTCGCGCGACGCGTCAACGACCTTGGCGCCCAGCGCGGGTTGACGCTTCGCTACGACAAGACGTCGGTGGCCCGCTGGGTGTCGAAGGGCATGGTGCCGCAGGGCGCCGCGCCGCACCTCATCGCCGCCGCCATCGGCCAGAAGCTCGGCCGCCCGGTGCCGCTGCACGAGATCGGCCTGGCGGACGCGGACCCCGCGCCCGAAGTGGGCCTCGCCTTTCCCCGGGACGTCGGCCAGGCGGTGCGCTCGGCCACCGAGCTGTACCGGCTCGACCTCGCCGGCCGCCGCGCGGGCTCCGGCGGCATCTGGCAGTCGCTCGCCGGTTCCTTCGCGGTGAGCGCCTACGCGACGCCCGCCTCCCGGTGGCTGATAACCCCGGCCGACAGTTCGGTGGCGCGCGACGCGAGCCCCGTCGAGGGCTCCGGCACACCGCTCAAAGTCGGCCACAGCGACGTCCAGAAGCTCCGCGAGGCCGCCGAGGACGCGCGGCGCTGGGACTCCAAGTACGGCGGCGGCGACTGGCGTTCCTCCATGGTCCCCGAGTGCTTACGGGTGGAGGCGGCCCCCCTGCTGCTCGGCGCCTACTCCGACGAGGTGGGCCGCGCCCTGTTCGGCGCGGCGGCCGAGCTGACCCGGCTGGCGGGCTGGATGGCCTTCGACACCGGCCAGCAGGAGGCCGCCCAGCGCTACTACATCCAGGCGCTGCGCCTGGCCCGCGCGGCGGCCGACGTCCCCCTCGGCGGGTACGTCCTGGCATCGATGTCGCTCCAGGCCACCTACCGCGGCTTCGGCGACGAGGGCGTCGACCTCGCGCAGGCCGCCGTGGAGCGCAACCGGGGCCTGGCCACCGCCCGCACCATGAGCTTCTACCGCCTGGTGGAGGCACGGGCGCACGCACGCGCGGGTGACGCCCAGGCGGCCGGCGCCGCGCTGAAGGCGGCCGAGAGCTGGCTGGAGCGGGCCCGCCCCGGCGACAGCGACCCGAGCTGGCTCGGCTTCTACGGCTACGACCGGTTCGCCGCCGACGCCGCCGAGTGCTACCGCGACCTGAAGGCCCCCCGCCAGGTCCGCCGCTTCACCGAGCAGGCGCTGTCCCAGCCCACCGAGGAGTTCGTCCGCTCGCACGGCCTGCGGCTGGTGGTGTCGGCCGTCGCCGAGCTGGAGTCGGGCAACCTGGACGCCGCCTGTGAGCAGGGCGTGCGCGCGGTGGAGGTGGCCGGGCGGATCTCCTCCGCGCGCACCACCGAGTACGTCAAGGACCTCCTGCACCGCCTGGAGCCCTACGGCGACGAGCCCCGCGTGGCCGAGCTGCGCGAGCGCGCCCGCCCGCTGCTGATGGCACCCGCCTGACCCGGCCGGGCGCTCGCGGGTTTGAGGGCATTGTCAGTGGCGCAGTGCACTATCGGACCCGGGAGGTGGAGCAGGTGCGGCCGACAAGCGGACACGACGAACACGGCAGACACGACGAACACGGCGAACACGGCGGACACGGCAGATACCGCGGACACGGCGGATACGACTGCGACGTGCTGGTGATCGGCGGCGGGATCGTCGGCCTGTCGACGGCGTACGCGATCACGCGCGCCGCGCCCGGCACCCGGGTCACCGTGCTGGAGAAGGAGCCCGGCCCGGCCCGCCACCAGACCGGGCGCAACAGCGGCGTCATCCACAGCGGCATCTACTACCGTCCGGGCTCCCTCAAGGCCCGCTTCGCGGTGCGCGGCGCCGCCGAGATGGTCAAGTTCTGCGCCGAGTACGGCATCCCGCACGCCGTCACCGGCAAGCTGATCGTCGCCACCGAGCGCGCCGAGCTGCCCCGCCTGCACGCCCTGGTGCAGCGCGGCCGGGAGAACGGCATCCCGGTGCGCGAGCTGGGCGCCGCCCAGATCGCGGAGTACGAACCGGCCGTCCGCGGCCTGGCCGCGATACACGTCGCGACCACCGGCACCTGCGACTACGTGGCGGTCGCCCGGCAGTTGGCCGACGCCTCGGGCGCGGAGATCCGCTACGGCAGCCAGGTGCTGCGGGTGGACCGCAGACCCGGCCTCGGCGTCGCCGTCCGCACCCGGTCCGGGGAGGTGGTCCGCGGCCGGGTCATGGTCAACTGCGCGGGGCTGCACTGCGACGAGATCGCCCGCGCCACCGGCGACGACCCCGGGATGCGGATCGTGCCGTTCCGGGGGGAGTACTACGAGCTGGCCCGCCCCGAGCTGGTGCGGGGACTGGTGTACCCGGTGCCGGACCCGGCGTTCCCGTTCCTCGGCGTGCACCTCACCCGCGGCATCGACGGCAGCGTCCACCTTGGGCCCAACGCGGTCCCGGCGCTGGCCCGCGAGGGGTACGGCTGGGGCGTGATCCGCCCCCGTGAGCTGGGCGCCACGCTGGCCTGGCCGGGCTCCTGGCACATCGCCCGCCGGCACTGGCGGTACGGCGGCGGGGAGCTGCGCCGCTCGCTGTCCAAGGCGGCGTTCACGGCGGCGGTGCGCAGGATGCTGCCCGCGGTGACGGAGGACGACCTGGTGCCGGCGCCGGCCGGGGTGCGCGCCCAGGCGGTGCTGTCCGACGGCACCCTGGTGGACGACTTCCTGATCCGGGAGACCCCCCGCGCGGTGCACGTGCTCAACGCGCCGTCGCCGGCGGCCACCGCCGCCCTCCCGATCGGCCGCGAGGTGGCCCGCCGGGCCCTGACGGCGCTGGCCGACGACCCCCTGCCGTCGCGCCGCCCGTAAAATCGGACCCATCGTGTCTGAACACCCGCACCCGCACCCCACCCCACCCGAGCCGGGCCGGTCCGCCCCCGAGCCGCCCCGGACCACCCCCGAGCCGACCCGCACCACCCCCGCGCCCGCCCGCCCCAAGGGCGAGCCGCGCTTCCCGGACGGTCCCGCGCCCGATCCCGCCGGTTCCCACTTCGAGCGGCGCATCCGCAGCTTCCAGCCCCGGCGCAGCCGGGTGACCGCCGGCCAGGCGGACGCCCTGCGCAGACTGTGGCCGACATGGGGGCTGGACATCGACGGACAGCGGGTCCTGGACCTGACCGAGCTGTTCGGCAACGACCGCCCGGTGGTGCTGGAGATCGGCTTCGGCATGGGCGAGGCCACCGCCGAGATGGCCGCCGCCGACCCCGGCACCAACATCCTCGCCGTGGACGTGCACACCCCCGGCCAGGGCAATCTGCTGGCGCTCGCCGACCGCAAGGGCCTGGAGAACGTCCGGGTGGGCAACGGCGACGCGATCATCCTGCTGCGCGAAATGCTCGCCCCCGACTCCCTCGCCGGACTGCGGGTCTACTTCCCCGACCCCTGGCCCAAGAAGCGGCACCACAAGCGCCGCCTCATCCAGCCCGAGTTCCTGACGCTGGCCGCCACCCGGCTCCGGCCGGGCGCGCTCGTCCACTGCGCGACCGACTGGGAGCCGTACGCCGAGCAGATGCTGGACGTCCTCACCGCGCACCCCGCGTTCGAGAACACCCGGCCCGACGGCGGCTTCGCACCGCGTCCCGCGTACCGTCCGCTGACCCGTTTCGAGGGCCAGGGACTGGACAAGGGTCATGTGGTGAACGACCTGCTCTTCCGCCGCGTACCGCACCCGGTGGATCATCGACACCAGGACCAGCCCCCCACCGGCGCCTGAAGCCCGGGCGGCGCCCCCGTCTCGTCAGGATCGATGCCGTGGTCACTCCCCCCTGCCCCGCACCCCCCGGTGGTCCCCCCGGCGCCCCGCCCCGCGGCGCGGCGCGTCCCCACTGGTGGCAGCGCCCCTGGGTGCGGTACGCCGCCCTGACCACCCTGCTCGCCCTGTCCGGCCTGGTGATCCTCGCCCTGGTGCGCGAGCAGACCGGCACCGAGGGCTTCCTGGTCGGCCTGGGGCTGGCCGTGCTGCCGGTGCCGCTGCTGCTGGCCGCCTTCCGCTGGCTGGACCGGGTGGCGCCGCGCCCCTGGCGCAACCTGGTGTTCTCCTTCGCCTGGGGCGCCTGCGCGGCGGCCCTGATAGCGATCGTCGCCAACAGCTTCGCCACCCGCTGGATCGCCACGGCCACCGCCGACCCGGCCTCCGCCGACACCCTGGGCGCCACCGTGATAGCGCCGGTCGTGGAGGAGTCCGCGAAGGCCGCGGCGGTGCTGCTGGTCTTCCTGTTCCGGGGGCGGGACTTCACCGGGATCGTCGACGGCGTGGTGATAGCCGGGGTGACCGCGACCGGCTTCGCGTTCACCGAGAACATCCTCTACCTGGGCAACGCCTTCGGCACCGACCAGCTCACCGGCGACACCGGCATCGCCTCCGTCACCGCGGCGACCTTCTTCGTCCGGATCGTCATGTCGCCGTTCGCGCACCCGCTGTTCACGGTGCTCACCGGCATCGGCTTCGGCCTCGCCGCGCTGCGCCCCGACGGCCGCCGGCCGCGGCGGGTGCTGCTGCCGCTGACCGGCCTGCTGCTGGCGATGGGCACGCACGCCCTGTGGAACGGCTCCTCGTCCCTCGGCCAGTACGGCTTCCTCGCGGTGTACGCGACCTTCATGGTGCCCGCGTTCGCGCTGCTGACCTGGCTCGCCGTCTGGACCCGGCAGCGCGAGCTGATCACCGTACGCGAGGAGCTGCCGGTCTACGCGGTGGCCGGCTGGCTGGGGCCCGCCGAGCCGTACGCGCTGGGGTCGATGCGGGCGCGGCGCGCCGCGCGGCGGTACGCCCGCCGGTACGCCGGGCGGGCGGCGGCGCGCACGGTCGCGGAGTACGAGGCGTACGCGACCTCGCTGGCGTTCCTGCGGCACCGGGCCCGCACCGGCCGGGCGGGCGCCGGTTTCCCGGTACGGGAGCGGGAGCTGCTGCTGGAGCTGTGGCACCGGCACGCCCTCGCCCGCCCCGCACTGGACCACGCGGCACGGGCCACGGCCCCGCCGGTGCCGGTGACCGCGCCGCCCTGGCCGGTGTACGGCGGCTACGGCCAGCCGGCGCTGTATCCCCCGTACCAGCAGTACGCCCCGTACCGTCCGTGACCTCGGGTCAGGGGGTGAGGCCCTTGCCCCGCAGCCAGGCCAGCGGGTCGACGCCGGAGTCGGCGCCGTCGGGGTGGACCTCCATGTGGAGGTGGGCGCCGGTGACGTTGCCGGTGGCGCCGACGCGGCCGATGATGTCGCCGGTGCTGACCTTCTGGCCGACGCTGACGCTGATCGAGGACATGTGGCAGTACCAGATCTCGGTGCCGTCGTCGAGGGTGAGGATCGTGCGGTAGCCGTAGGCCCCGGCCCAGCCCGCCTCGGTGATGGTCCCGCTGTGCACGGCCTTGATCAGTGTGCCGGTGGGCGCGGCGAAGTCGAGGCCGGTGTGGTAGCCGGAGGACCAGTAGGGGCCGGCCTGCCCGAAGGTGGAGGTGAGGGTGTACGAGGAGGTCGGCAGCGCGTACTGCGCGGCGAGCGCGGCGAGCCGGGCGGCCTCGGCCTTCTTCGCGGCCTGTGCCGCCGCCCTCTTCTTGGCGGCGGCGGCCTTGGCGGCGGCCGCCTTCTCCGCCTCGGCGGCGTCCGCCGCGGCCTTCTTCGCGGCAGCGGCGGCGGCTTGGGCGGCGGCCTTGCTCGCGACCTGGTCCTGCTGCTGCTCGGCCTGCGCCATGATCCGGGCGCGCAGCGCCTCGCCGGCGGTGGTGCCCCGCTCGCCCTCGGCGGCGGCGACGCCGACCGTACTGAGCGGTGCGGCCGTCGCCTCGGCGGTCCGGTTCTCCTCCTCCTCGTCGTCGGAGATGAGGGAGCCGACGTTCGGCAGGTCGGGCAGGGAGATGGACACCGGCGCCTTGCCGGTCTGCGCGCTGGCCATGCCGCCGGCGCCGACGGCGGCTATGACACCGACGCCGAGAACGGTGGAGCTGCGGGCGAGCCCGCCGCGCTGCTTGGCGACGCGGTGCCGGCCGCGCACGGGACGCACGGAGTCCGCGGTGGGGTTCCACTCCTCGAACGGACCGCCGGAAGGATCGTCCAGGAACCCTTCGCCGGTGCGGAAGTCGCCGTAGCCGCCGGTCTCGGTCTCACGCTGGGTCGGCACGAACGGGGCCTCGGGGGCAGGCCGGTTGGACGCCACGTGGGCGTGCTCCTTTCCTTCCGTCTCCGCCTACCGGGTTAGCTGACGGGTTCGGAGCGGGAAGGTCTCCTACGCGCGTATACGTGCCGTGTGGGCCACTGCCGTATACGCCCGATTCACCCCAAGGTGGTGGTTCCCCGGTTCCCTCGCGGGATTCGGCGCGTGCGCGCGGAGCCGCCTTCTGTGACGGCTGGGACGACCGCGCTGCGTTATCGAACGTTAATAGACCCCGGCCCTCCATTCCAAGCCATTCCTCTTGATCATTAACGATTTCGACACGACCAAGGCCGCACCGGCGGCGAAATCAGGGCGACTTGACCCCGGATCACCGTCCTCCCGCCGCCTGACGGCGCATCGGCCGGGCAGCGGACGGCGGTCGCACCGTCACCGTACGTGACGAGGATCACGGCCGTCGTACGGCGAGCAGCGCCATGTCGTCGGCCATGCCGCCCCCGGAGTGCCGCCGTACGTCCTCGGCGAGCGCGTCGAGGAGGTCGGCGGGGTGCCGGAAGGAGCGGCCGGCCAGCCGTTCCTCGGGGTCGTAGAAGACGCCCCGCGCGTCCCGGGCCTCGGTCACGCCGTCGGTGTAGAGCAGCAGCGTGGCCCCGCCGGGGAACGCGGCCTCGTCGGCCCGGTCGGGCCAGACGCCCAGCTCGCCCATGCCGAGCGGCAGCGCGGTCTCCCGGGCGGCCAGCGCGCGCAGGGTGCCGTCGGCGTAGAGCAGCAGGGGCGGCGGGTGGCCGCGGTTGACGATGCGGACGGTGCCGTCGCCGTGCGGGAGTTCGGCGAGCACGGCGGTGGTGAAGCCCTCGAAGGCGTCCAGTCCCTCGCGCCGGGTGCCCTCGCGGGCCAGCGCCCGTTCCAGCCGCTGGGCCACCGCCTCCAGCGTCGCCTCCTGCTCGGCGGCCTCCCGGAACGCCCCGATCACCACGGCGACGGCGGCGACCGCGCCCATGCCCTTGCCGCGCACGTCCCCCACGATGATCCGGATGCCGCGCGGGCTGTCCTGGACGGCGTACAGGTCGCCGCCGATGAAGGCGTCGGCCTGCGCCGCCTCGTAGCAGGCGGCGATCTCGAAGCCGCCGATCCGTTCGGCGGGCTCGGGCAGCACCGCGCGCTGGGCCGCCTCGGCGATCTCGCGGGCGGAGGCGAGCCGTTCGTCGGTGCGCCGGACGAAGGAGTTGACGAAGACGGCGAGTCCGGCGACCGTCGTGATGGTGACCAGCTCGGTGATGGAGTCGGCGTAGTGGGCGACGCCGTAGGTGACCTGGAGCGAGATCACCGCGGCGACCACGGCGACCCCGGTGAGCAGGGTGCCGCGCCGGGAGTACAGCGGCGCGGCGACCAGGGGCGCGGCGGTGTAGAGGGGGCCCGCGGTGAAGTAGCGCGGGGTGAGGCAGTCGTACGCGACGGCGACGGCGATCAGCAGCACGGGCAGCAGGCGTACGAAGGCCCGGCCCCAGGCCGGCCACCGGCTCCGGGCCGGTACGGCCGGGGCGTCGCCGAGGCCCGGGTCGGGCACCGGATCGCCGAGGCCCGGGTCGGGCACCGGATCGCCGGGCAGCCGGCCGCCGGCCCGGGCGTACGGTCCCTCGTCCACGTCACCAGGCCGCACCACTCGTCTCCCGCCACCCATGCCGTCGCGCCGCTTCCCGTCCCGTCCGTCCGTCCAGGGTCGCGGCGGCGGGGGCGGGGGGCGAGCGGTGGGTGGCCGGACGGGTGACGGGCCCGGTCCTCAAGGCCGGGAACGGGAACGCACCGAGGGCCGGAACCCTTTCGGATTCCGGCCCTCGGCCTTCAGTAGCGGGGACAGGATTTGAACCTGCGACCTCTGGGTTATGAGCCCAGCGAGCTACCGAGCTGCTCCACCCCGCGTCGTTGTGTCACCAGTGTACGTCATGTCCGGGGCGGTCGGCACATCGGTGCTCAGCGGCCCGGGTTGCCGGCGTGGGTCAGGGTCTCCCAGGAGACGAACAGGTCGTCGGTGCCGGCGGGCCGGGTGGCGGCGGCGAGCCGGTGCGCGGCGGGCACGGAGAGCCCGCGCCGGTTCTCCAGGTGGTTGAGGGCGACCTCCAGGTCGGGCCCCAGGTTCCGCTCGACCTTCCCCGCGCACAGCCACCGGGGCGCGGGCCCGGGGGACATCTGCTGGGCGGCGTGCAGCTCCAGCGCGGCCCGCAGCCGTTCCTCGACGCCGTCGCCGTACAGGTCGACGCCCTGGTGCCAGGCGGTCTCGGCGATGTGCGCGGTGGCGGCGATCGAGTAGCCGACGTGCGCGAAGTTCCGGCAGGTCTCCTGGGTGACGCCGTCCTTGTACGTGGTCTGCCTGAACCAGTACGCGGTGAGCCGCTTCGGGGTGTCGATGCTGCTGCCGGCCGGGGTGAGCGGCAGTCTGCCGTCCTTCTCCAGGTAGAAGTAGGCGGGCACCCGCTCCCGGAACCGCTGCAGGGCGTCGTTGAACGTCTTGCGGTCGTCGAGGAACACGGCGGCGGAGATCGCCCCGTCGGTGGTGATCAGGTCCCAGTTGCCGTTGAAGTCGGGGGCCTTCCGGGTCACCTTCGGCAGGTGGGCGGTGCGCAGCATCTTCTCGAACCGCCGCACCCGCTCCTTGGGCCATCCCCCGCCCGGGGTGTGCCGGATCAGCTCGGCGGCGCGCGCCCAGGAGGAGGCGGTCCACCCGGCCTGGAGCCCGGCGTTCTCCCCGGTGTGCCGGGTGAGCCGCGCCGACCAGGCGTCCATGATCCCGCGGGCCTTCGCGGCGTGCTGCCGCTTGCCGGTGACCGCGAACAGCAGGGCCTGCGTGTAGGCGGCGATGGCGTCCGCGCGCTCCTCCGCGCAGCCCCGCCCGGCCGCGGCCCCCGCGGGGCAGGAGACGGTCCGGAAGGGCCGGGCCCGGTACCGGTACGACCCGTACGCGCTGTCCCGCATGGTCAGGTACGCGGAGAGCCAGGGCTGCCGCCCGGCGGTCGTGTTCTTGCGTACGGTGTCCAGTTGCGCCTCGCTGACCAGTACGCCGGGGTGGGTGAACTCGGCGTCGGCGGGCAGCGCCCGTACCGAGGCCCGGTGCCCCGTCTCCTGCCCGCACGCGGCGACCGTTCCCGCCACCAGGGACGCGGCCACCAGCGCCGCCACCCGTCCGCCCACTGCCCTCATGGCCACCTCCGCGTGTCCTCCGGCCGGCTCCCTGGCAGCGTGCCCGGGCCGGGACCGCCCCGCAGGCGGGGTTGGGCCGATCGGCCCCGTCAGCCGAGCAGGTGGCGGTTGCGCGCCATGGCGCGCGCCTCGCGTACGCGGGCAGGACGATCGGCCCCGTCAGCCGAGCAGGTGGCGGTTGCGCGCCATGGCGCGCGCCTCGTACGCGGACAGGACGATCGGCCCCGTCAGCCCAGCAGGTGGCGGTTGGGCGCCTTGGCCCGTGCCTCGTACGCGGGCAGGACGAGGACCTCGGTGCCGGCGGCGCGCAGCAGCCCGCTGCCGTCGGCGTCCGTCACGAAGGTGTCCGGCTCCCGCCAGGCGGTGACGACCCGGCGCACCCCCGCGTCGAGGATGAGCCGGGCGCAGGGCGCGGGCCGGGAGGCGCGGCGGGCGCAGGGTTCGAGGCTGGAGTACACGGTCGCGGCCGCGAGCCGGGGGTCGGCCGGGTCGATCTTGGCGAGGGCGGCCTCCTCGGCGTGCACGACGGCGTCCCCGCCCTCCCGGGAGTGCCCGCGCGCCAGTTCGGTCCCGTCGGCGGCGACCACGACCGCCCCGACGCTGAACGCGGTGCCGGACGGTGGGCAGAGTTCCGCCAGCTCGCAGGCGAGGGCGAGCCAGTGCCGGTCGGCGGCGGACACCTCACCGTCGGTGCCGGGCGCGGTGGGCAGGTACCGCGTCAGCACCACGTCCTCGATCCGCCGCGTCTCCACCAGCCGCAGCCGGCCCCGCTGGTACCCGCCCGGCCCGAACAGCCGGGGCGCTCCGGGGTCGCCGACCAGCAGCGGCGCGAGGACGAGCTGCAACTCGTCGGCGAGGCCCTGCCGCAGCAGTTGCGTATGGACGGTGCCGCCGCCCTCGACCATCAGCCGCCGCACGCCCCGGCGGTCGTGCAGGTGCTCCAGCGCCGCCCGCCACTCGATGGCGTCCCCGAGCGCCACGACCTCGGCACCGATGCCGAGCGCACGCGCCCGCGCGGCACCCGCGTCGGTGGTGAGCAGCACTTTCTCCCCTCCGGTGTGCCAGAACGCGGCCCCCGGGTCCAGCTCCCCCGACCCGCTGACGGTCACCTTCAGCGGGTACTCCGCCCACCCCCGCGCCACCCGCGCGGCCCGCCGCTCGGCCGAGCGCACCAGCAGTCGCGGATCGTCGGCCCGGATCGTCCCCGCCCCCACCAGGATCGCGTCCACCCCCGCCCGCACCTCGTCGACCCGCTCGAAGTCGGCGGGCCCGGACAGCAGCAGCCGCTCGGGACCGGTGTCGTCCAGATACCCGTCGAGGGAGACGGCGGCGGACAGCAGGACGTACGGAAGCGGCATGGACGGACTCCGGTCGCTCGGACGGACGGACATCCCCCACGCTACGAGAGCCACCGCCCGCCCCGGCCGGCCGAGCCGCGCCCTCACCGGCGACGGCGCGCCGCCTCAGGACGACGGCAGCAACGGCCGGACGACCCTCTTCAGCTCCGCCTCCCCGATCGCCCCGATCCGCGCCGCCGCGATCCGCCCCTCGGGGTCGACCACGATCGTGAACGGGTACGCGGCGAGGTTGACCAGGCCCTTCGGCAACCGGAGGAGCTGACGGCCCCGCGGGTCGTGCAGGCTCGGGTACGCCAGCCGCGTCTCCTTCTCGAAGGCGCGCGCCGCGCCGACGGAGGTGTCCGCGTTCACCCCCATCACCCGGAGGCCCTTGTCGTACAGCTCCTCGTGCACCCGTGACAGCCCCGGTGCCTCGGCGCGGCACGGACCGCACCAGGACGCCCACGCGTTGACCACGACCACCTTCCCCCGCAGCCCCTTCAGACTCACCCGGTCACCGTCCACGCTCTCCCCGGACAGCTCGGGCATCGCGACCCGGTCGGCCGGCGCGTAGGACTTCAGCGGCGCGGCCCCACGGCTCTCGTCCTCGGGCCCCGGCGACGCCGAGCAGCCCACCAGCACAGCGAGCAGAAGGACAGCGGCAGTTGAGGCCCGTAGCGTCTTCATGACCGGTGAGCATGTCACCCGCACGGCACAGGGCACGCACCCTCCCCTCGCACGACCGGCCTCACTCCATGCCGTATAACGTGCCGTCCGGTCCTCATCGCCGTACCGCCGGGAGACGAACCGTTGAACATGCTGAGCAAGCGCGTCTCCCTCTCCCTGGCAGCCCTGGTCCTGACCGCCGCGGCGACGGCCGCCTTCCTCGTCGCCAGGGACCCCGGGTACGACATCCGGCCCGGTGCCGAGGCCGGCGACTCCCAGTGCCGTCGCATCACCGGGAGCGCCCCCGGCGAACTGGCGGGACAGCCCCGTCACGGCACCGGCTCACCCGGTGTCGTCGTCTGGGGAGACCGCGACATCGTCCTGCGCTGCGGCATCCCCGGACCCGGGCCCACCACCGACCCGTGCTTCGCCGTGGACGGCGTCGACTGGGTCATCGACAGCGCTCGGTCCGACCGGACCCAGAAGGTGATCATCAGCTACGGCCGCGCGCCGGCCACCGAAGTCACCTTCGCCCACCCCATGGACACGCTCGACGCCGCCCTCATCGACCTGTCGGCCCTCATCGCGCCCATCGAGCAGACGCAGCGGTGCGTCGCGTCCGACTGATCCGGCCGGACCGGCCCACCGGCTGACGCCCGTCGCACGCCGCGGCCCCATGGACCGCCGATACCGAGAGTGACGCTTCGAATGGTGGCTCCCGGGCGCTCGGGCGATCCTGCTCGCAGGGGCGGGGCGGACCACCAGCGAAAGGTTGATCATGCCTGTCTGCACGACCCGCGACGGCGTCGACATCTTCTACAAGGACTGGGGCGAGGGCCGCCCGGTGGTGTTCATCCACGGCTGGCCGCTCAACGGCGACGCCTGGCAGGACCAGCTCAAGGCCGTGGCCGACGCGGGCTTCCGCGGCATCGCCCACGACCGCCGGGGACACGGCCGCTCCACGCCCGTCTGGGACGGCTACGACTTCGACACCTTCGCCGACGACCTCAACGACCTGCTCGCCTCCCTCGACCTGCGGGACGTCACCCTGGTCGCGCACTCCATGGGCGGCGGCGAACTGGCCCGCTACATCGGCCGGCACGGCACCGTGCGGCTGCGCTCGGCGGTGCTGCTGTCCGCGATCCCGCCCGTGATGGTCAGGTCCGACACCAACCCCGAGGGCGTCCCCGAGGAGGTGTTCGAGTCCATCAAGGCCGGCATCGTCGCCGAGCGCTCGCAGTTCTGGAAGGACACCGCGGAGGGCTTCTTCTCCGCCGACCGGCCGGGCAACCGGGTCACCCAGGGCAACAAGGACGCCTTCTGGTACATGGCGATGGCGCAGACCATCGAGGGCGGCGTGCGCTGCGTGGACGCCTTCGCCTACACCGACTTCACGGACGACCTGCGCAAGTTCGACATCCCCACCCTCGTCGTGCACGGCGACGACGACCAGGTGGTCCCGCTCGACGCCACGGGCCGCAAGACCGCCGAGATCGTCCGCGACGCCGAACTCAAGGTGTACGAGGGCGGCTCCCACGGCATCGCACTGGTGCCGGGCGACAAGGAGCGGTTCAACGCGGACCTGCTGGGGTTCCTCCGCCGGTGACCGCACCACCCGGCCGACGAACGGCGAAGCGCCCAGGGGTCAGCGCAGAGCTTCGATCGCCCGGAGGACGAGGGCTCGTGCGGCGGCGCCGTACACGGCCATGCTGCGCAACTGCTCGAACGCCCGCAGGTACATCTCCACTTCGGACGGCTGGGTGACCTGGACCCTGGCCGTCATCAATTCCACGGAGACCAGTCGGTCGTCGTAGACGTGGAAGAGTTCCTGCGGCCACAGGGCGCGCTGCTGAGTCGCGGCGGGGATGATGCCGAGGGAGACCGAGGGGAGGGCGCCGGCCGTGAGGAGGTAACCGAGCTGTGCGGCCATGGCGTCATCGTTTCCGAGCCGGTAGTAGAGAACGCTCTCTTCGATGACCATGACGAAGCGATGGCCGCGCTCGTGCACGATCTTCGAGCGTTCTAGGCGGGCGGCGGCGGCCTGGTCGGCGTCGTTGGGGATCTGGAGCAGCTCGGCGACGTTGGACAGTACTGCTCGTGCATAGCCCTCGGTCTGGAGAAGGCCGGGAACGAGGGTGGGCGAGTAGATGCGGAAGAGTTCTGTGGCCCGGTAGAGGTCGACGTAGCTGTCCTGGAGTCGCCTGAGCCCCGCACGAACCTGGCGGCGCCACTCCGTGTAGGCCGACTCGGCGTCGCGTGACTGGGCGATGATGTCCTCGGCCTGATCCGGAGCACCGCACGCCGCGCACCAGCGGCGGATGTCCTCGGGGGTCGGCGGGGTGCGGCCGTTCTCCAGGCGGGACGTCTTGGGGTGGGTCCAGCCGCAGCGGCCGGCCAGCTCGCTGCCCGTCAGACCGGCGTCGGCGCGCAGCTCCCGCAGCCGCCGCGCGACGCGCTCGCGGGCGACCTGGGCCGAGGAGGACGGAGAGGTGGCCATGTGCTGTTGCTGGACCCTTCGGGTTACCTGATCTCGTATTCGTCGTGCGGTACTGCCCGTTTCCACACAGCCTCGAAGGCGGTGGCGCACAGCCGCGCGGCAGCCGGGTCATCACTGATCTCGCCCGGCGCGGAAGCTCCGTCGCCGGTGAAGTGGTTCCAGCGGACGAGCCGGTTGTCGATCAGCCAGAAGTCGTTGCCCGGCAGCGCGATGTCGGAGGCACGGCGGCGCGGCAGCCAGCGGACCTGTTCACCGGCCGCGACGTTCGCCGCCGTTCCCGCGTGCTCGTACCGGATGTAGTCGCTCACCGGCTCAGACACGATGCGGGCCCGGCGCACCACCACACCCCGGGTCACGAGGCCGCGGATCAAGTCGGTCCATGGCCGCCAGTACTCCGAGTCGGGGTCGGCGTCGGCCTGCCCCGTGGCCTTCCAGTGAGCGAAAGCGTCGACCTCCGTGGCCACGCTGTAACAGTCCCTCATCTCAAGATGGACGGCCGACCGCTGGGCGCCACCGAGAAGTTCAGCGAAGCTCGGCACGCTCTGCGACATCACACGCCTCCCTGAGAATCGGCACCATACGGGCGGGGACCCGGACGACCTGCTCGTGGTCAGGGATGCCGACCGCGTGGCCTGGCGCCTGGAACGCGGCGCACTCGGCGTTCGTAGCCGCGTCCGGCTTCCATCCCTGGATGACCAGTTCGCCCCTGCGCTCGTCGACCCACACGGTGGGGCTCTCTCCTTGCCCAGTGCTGGGGTCGATGCCGATGAACCGTAGTGACATCGCTACCTCCGACGCTCGCTGTGTGCACGGATGTTCACACCGTGACCGACGGCGTCTACCCCGGTCAAGGGCGCCAAGGGGTGCACACCCTGCGGCAGACAGATCCCGCGAACAATCGTGAACATCACTGGAGGTGCCGCACATCACAGCTCTAGCGTCGTGGTCCACGTGAAACCCCGGCGGCCGCGCGAACGGCCCCGGGCATGGACGACTGAACGGAGTCGACGTGCGCGAGCGCAAAACACCCGCACCCACCCCGGCAGCCCCCCACTGCGCCACCTGCGCGCGCCACGAGGCATCCGCCGCGCAGGCCACGGAAGAGCGCGACTACTCCCGCGCGACCGACGAACGCGTCCTCCTCGCCCGGCACCGGCACAGCGCCCACGGGGGCGGCCGGTGACCGCGGAGCCGGTGCGGCTGATGACCATGCGCGTCACCCGCATCCGCGACGGCCGCGTGATCGAGCAGCGACCCGAGGTACGCGTCACCGCGCGCACGCCTCTCGACCCGTTCCATTTCGCGTCGGCATGGCCGCCGTGCCAGTGCCCGAGGCACCGGGAGAACGCCCACTAGCCCCGCAGATGGCGGCGCGGAGGGGGGAGAACGGGCACGCCCCCAGCTCGAAGTACCTCTGAGCTGGGGGCGCTTCCGTAGGCCCTGTGGGACTCGAACCCACAACCAATGGATTAAAAGTCCACTGCTCTGCCAATTGAGCTAAGGGCCCAGGCGATGGTGCCAACCCGAGCATAGCCCGACGTGGCCGCAACTCCGATCGGGTATCGGGGACACGGCCCTGTCGGGGGTGCGGGGTGTCAGGGGTCGAGGGGCTCGGGGGCGTTCGCGTGGGCCGTCGCGCGGGCGCGGGTGCGTTCGTGGTCGGGGTTGAGGAACCAGTGGCGGGCCGAGGCCAGCCACCAGGTCGCCGCGAAGCCGAGGACGACGAGGACGGCGACCGGGGCGTAGTTGAAGGTCTCCCAGGTCACCGGGGAGACCTGGGGCAGCATGAAGAGGACGGTGATCACCAGGACCCAGGCGACCGCCAGGATGCCGATCGGCCGGGACCAGCGGCCCAGGTGCCACGGGCCCCGTTCGAACGCGGCGCCCTTGCGGACCCGCAGCAGGGTCGGCACGACGTACGCGATGTAGAGGCCGATGACGGCGATGGAGGTCACCGCGGCGTACGCCGTGACGTTGATCAGGTACGGCAGGCCGAGGGCGAGGGCGGCCAGCGCGGCCAGCCACACCGCGGCGACCGGGGTGCGGGTGCGCGGGTGGACCGTGTGCCAGACGCGGGAGAAGGGCAGCGCGCCGTCGCGGGAGAAGGCGTAGATCATGCGGCTGTTGGCGGTGACCGAGGCCAGGCCGCAGAAGAGCTGGGCGCCGATGATGACGAGCAGGAGCAGTTCGCCGGCCGTCGCGCCCAGGGCGTCCAGCAGGATCTGGGCGGGCGGGGCGCCGGTCGGGGAGTCCAGGGCACCCTCGTAGGACTGGATGGCGAAGGTGAAGCCCAGCAGCAGGACGAAGCCGGCGATCCAGGAGGTCCAGATGGAGCGGACGATGCCCTGCGGGCCGGCCGTGGCGGCGTCCCGGGTCTCCTCCGTCATATGGGCGGAGGCGTCGTAGCCGGTGAAGGTGTACTGGGCCATGAGCAGGCCGAGCAGGACCACGTACGGGCCGCTGGACCAGCCGGTGTTGTTGACGAACTCGCCGAACACGAACGACGCCGGCCGGTGCCGGTCGGGCGCGAAGGTCAGCGCGCCGACGATGACCAGGACGCCGACGACGTGCCACCACACGCTGACGCTGTTCAGCAGGCCCACGATGCGCACGCCGAAGGTGTTGAGCAGCCCGTGCAGCAGCAGGATGGCGGCGAAGAGGAGGACCGTGCGGCCGGGCGTGACCTCGAAGCCGAACTGGAGGTTCAGGTAGGCGCCGAGGAAGGACGCCGCGCCGAAGTCGATGCCGGCGGTCACGGCGACCTGCCCGAGCACGTTGAACCACCCCGTGAACCACGCCCAGGCCGCCGCCGTACGCGGGGGCGCCAGGCGGTGGGCCCAGAAGTACAGGCCCGCCGAGGTCGGGTACGCCGAGCAGATCTCGGCCATCGCCAGGCCGACGACCAGCGTCATCAGGCCCACCGCGACCCAGCCCCAGGTGATCACGGCGGGGCCGCCGGTGTTCATGCCGAAGAGGTAGAGGGTCATGCAGCCCGACAGGACCGAGATGATGGTGAAGGAGACCGCGTAGTTGGAGAACGCCGACATACGGCGGGCCAGGACCTGGGTGTAGCCGAGCTGGGCCAGGCGTTCCTCGTCCGTCGTCGGCGCGCTCGCTCGGGCGTCTTCTGTCATGTCCCCAGCGATGCCCACCGGTGGGACATGACACACGTCACACGGGAACGCCGTGGCCCCCACCCGGATCGGGTGGGGGCCACGGCGTTCGCTACCGGCTACCGGCTATCAGCTACCGGCGGGGATCAGCCGTTGCGCTTCCAGCGCGGCTTGTCCTCGCGGCGGCCGAAGGACGACGTACCGCGGTGGTCGTCGCGGCGGCCGTACGGACGGTCGCCGGCGCCCGAGCGGAAGCCGGGGCGGTCGCCCTGGCGGTCGCGGTTGAACGGACGGTCGCTGCCCCGGTGACCGGTGCGGTCGTCGCGGCGGAAGCCACCGCGGTCCTCCCGGCGCTCGAACGGACGGCCACCGCGGTCGCCGCGCTCACCGCCACGGTCGGTGCGGTCGGCACGGTCGTCGCGGCGGAAGCCGCCCCGGTCGTCCCGGCGCTCGAACGGACGGCCACCACGGTCACCGCGGTCGGCACGGTCGTCCCGGCGGAAGCCGCCGCGGTCGTCACGGTCGGTGCGGCGGAAACCGCCCCGGTCGTCACGGCGCTCGAACGAACGCCCGCCCCGGTCGTCGCGGTCGTTGCGGCGGAAGCCACCACGGTCGCCGCCGCGGTCGTCCCGGCGGTCGAAGCCACGGTCACGGTCACGGTCGCGGTCCCGGTTGAAACCGCCCCGGTCGTCACGGCGCTCGAACGAACGCCCGCCACGGTCACCCCGGTCACCCCGGTCGTCGCGGCGGAAGCCGCCCCGGTCGTCGCGGCGCTCACGCCGCTCGTACGGCGCGGAGGCACCCTCCGGACGCTCGGTGCGCTCGGGACGCTCCACCCGCTCGACGTCCCGCGCCACGGGCTGCTCCGGCACCGACACCTCGACGGCCTCGGACGCGGCGACGGTGGCCTCGGCGACCGCCACGGCCGGGTCCTCGCCCCGCTCGCGGGCGGCCCTGGCGACCAGCCGGTCCGCCTCCTCGCGCAGCTCGGCCGCGCGGCGCTGGGCGCGCTCCAGCTCCTTGGTGAGCTGGGCGACCTCGCGCTCGGCCTGCTGGGCGGCGTTGCCCGCCGACTCGGCCTGCACCTCGGTCATGGACCGGGCGCCGGTGATCTCGGCGACCTCCGGGTCGAAGGCCGCGCCGCCCTGGATGATGTGCCGCCCGGCGTCGACGCCCGCGTCCTCCATCAGCCGGAAGATCTGGCGCCGCTGGTGCGGCAGGGAGAGGGAGACCACCGTGCCGGTACGGCCCGCGCGGGCGGTACGGCCGGCCCGGTGCAGGTAGTCCTTGTGGTCGCCGGCCGGGTCCACGTTGAGGACCAGGTCGATGCCGTCGACGTGGATGCCGCGGGCGGCGACGTCGGTGGCGACCAGGCAGTTGACGTAGCCGTCCTTGAAGTCGGCCAGCGTCCGGGTGCGGGCGCCCTGGGTCATGCCGCCGTGCAGCGCCTCGGCCTTGACCCCGGCCTCGCGGAGCTGGTCGGCGACGCGGTCGGCGCCGAGCTGGGTGCGGACGAAGATGATGGTGCGGCCCTTGCGGGAGGCGATGGCCGCGGTGACCGGCGCCTTGTCCTTGGGCTTCACGATCAGGATGTGGTGCGACATGGTCGTCACCGCGCCCTGCGCCGCGTCGACCTCGTGGGTGGCCGGGTTCTTCAGGTACCGGTCGACGAGGGTCTTGATCTCGTTCTCCATGGTGGCGGAGAAGAGCATCCGCTGACCGCCCGCCGGGACCTGGTCGAGCAGCTCGGTGACCTCGGGCAGGAAGCCCAGGTCGGACATCTGGTCGGCCTCGTCGAGGACGGTGATCTCGACGTTCTCCAGGGAGCAGGCGCCGCGGTTGATGATGTCGCGCAGCCGGCCCGGGGTGGCGACCAGCACGTCGACGCCCTTCTCCAGGGCGTAGATCTGGTTGCCCATGGAGGTGCCGCCGCACACGACCTTCATCTTCAGGCCGAGGACGTCGCCGTACGGCTGGAGCGCGTCGGCGACCTGCATGGCCAGCTCGCGGGTGGGGGTCAGGATGACGGCCCGGGGCTTGTGCTTCTCGGTGCGGCCGCCGGCCAGCGTGGCCAGGGTCGGCAGACCGAAGGAGAGGGTCTTGCCGGAGCCGGTGCGGCCCCGGCCGAGGATGTCCTTGCCGGCCAGGGCGTCCGGGATGGTCGCGGCCTGGATCGGGAAGGGGCTGGTCACGCCGTTCTGCGCGAGCTTGCGCACGACGCCCTCGGGCAGACCGAGGTCCGCGAAGGACGTCTCGGGGGCCTCGGGAGCCTCGACGGCGGGGGTGGTGTCCTCGGCGTCGTTCTCGGGCACGACGGCGTGATCAGTACTGGTGATGGACATACGAATGCGAAACCTTCCGGAGTCTCTCGTCGGCACGCGCCCGTCAACTCCGTGATTCGCGATTCGCAATACGACCGCCTCTATGCGGTCCACCACGGCAAGGGAGAGAGTACGCGCCACACGGCGCGCTCTGCGGTGGCGCCGGGCAAATGGGATCAAACGATCTGCCAGCATACGCACCCCTGCCCCCGGAACGCAAACCGGGTCCCTGCGGCCCCCGAAGCGGACCGGCACGCCCGCCTCGGGAACGCCGGTTCCCGAACCGGCACACCCGCTGCGGGAACGCCGGCTCCCGGGGCGGTACGCCCACCTCAGACACCGGTCCTCAGACACCGCTCCTCAGACCCGCGGCCCACCCCAGGCACCGCCCCTCAGACACCGCTCCTCAGACCCGCGCCCCACCTCAGGCACCGCCCCTCAGACCCCGCCCCTCAAACCGGCGCCCCCGCCCGAGGAGCCGGTTCCCGCTGCCCCAGTTGCGGTCCCGGCGGCTCGTGCGCCGAGGAGGACGGCTCGGCCACGGTCGGCTCCGGCGTGGGCGAGGCGGGCGGCTCCCTGGTCGGCGTCGGCTCGGGCACCGCCGTACGGCTCGGCTCGGGGGCGGCGGTCCGCGGCGGCGCCGGCCGGGTCGGGTCCCCGTCCTTGCCGCCGGAGCTCTGCCCGGCGGCCGACGGGGTGTCCGAGGGGTCCTTCCCCGTCGCGCCCGCCTTCGCGTGCCGCTTGCCGTCCTTGCCGCCGCCCTTGCCGTCCTTGCCGCCCCGGCCGGGCCGGCCGCCGGTGGCCGCCGCCTCGACCCCGGTGCCGCCGCCGACCGTCGCGGAACCGCCGTCGGGGGCCCCGGCGCCGGGCTCCGCCGCGGAGTGCGAGGGCCGCCCGCCCCCGCCCGGACCGTCGTCACCGACGCTCATGCAACCGGAGGCGGCGGCCACCGCCACGACCGCGGCGGCCAGACGGACGGGTACGTTCAAGGGGCGCACGGCAGCCACCTCCGGGGCGTCAGGGAGTCGTGGTACCCAACTCCCGCCGCCCGCGAGAGGACACGCGCCCGCTCATCCGTACCCCAGGGCGTGCAGCCGCGCGTCGTCGATGCCGAAGTGGTGGGCGATCTCGTGGACCACGGTCACCTCGGTCTCCGCGACGACCTCCTCGCGCGTGGCGCACATCCGCAGCGTCGGCCCCCGGTAGACGGTGATCCGGTCCGGCAGCACCCCCGCGTACCACTCCCCGCGCTCGGTCAGCGGCGTCCCCTCGTAGAGCCCGAGCAGCTCCGGGTCGTCCGCCGGCGGCTCGTCCTCCACGAACACCGCGACGTTGTCCATCAGCCGCGTCAGCTCCGGCGGGATCCGGTCCAGCGCCTCGGCGACCAGTTCCTCGAACTCCTCGCGCGTCATCTCCAGCACAGGCCCATTGTCGGGTACGCCACACCTCCGTGCGGAGCCGCGGGAGGCCCCGCATATCCACCGGCGGGCCTGGGCATACGGGCCCAATGGCCCGCGTCACCGCCGCTGTCCTGCACGTCCTCGACCGCACCCGCAAGACCACGCACTGCCTCGCCCGGCGCCGCCGCGCCCGCCGGACCGCCGCGCCGGTCGCACTGGCCGCCCGGCCGCACCCCTGGGCCCGCGCCCTCGGCCTGACCGCCGTCGTCCTGCTCGGCGCCTGGCTGGGCCTGCTGGTGGTGGGCAATGTCCGGGTGCCGGTCGGCCCGATGGACACCACCATGACGCTGCGGCCCTCCGTGACCGGCGGCACGAAGATCAATGTCTCGCCGCTGGGCGCCCTCCGCCTGGACAGCCATGTCGCGCCCGTCCGCCTGGACGTCAACGTCGACCAGCTCGACCCCGAGCGCGCGCAGGCCCTGGTCGACCACCCCGAGCGCCTCTCCGGGCTCCAGGACGAGGTCGCCGACGACGTCGCCCGGGGCACCCTCGACCTGGCGGTGCGCTCCGGGGTCGCCGTCGTCTCCGGCGCCACCGCGCTCGGCCTCGCGGTCTACCGCCGGCCGCGCCGCGCCCTCGGCGCCGGCGGGCTCGCCCTCGCCCTGCTGCTCGCCTCGGGCGGCACCGCGTACGCGACCTGGAAGCCGGACTCCGTGCTGGAGCCCAAGTTCTCCGGGCTGCTCTCCTCCGCGCCCTCCCTGGTCGGCGACGCCCGCAGCATCGTCACCGAGTTCGACGTCTACCAGAAGGAACTGGCCCGCCTGGTGACGAACGTGACCAAGCTGTACGACGTCACCTCCACGCTCCCCGCCTACCAGCCGGACCCCTCCACGATCCGGGTCCTGCACGTGTCGGACATCCACCTCAACCCGGCGAGCTGGAAGATCATCGCTTCGCTGGTGGAGCAGTACGAGGTGAACGTGATCGTCGACTCCGGCGACACGATGGACCACGGCTCGGCCGCCGAGAACGGCTTCCTGGACCCGATCGAGGACCTCGGCGCCCCGTACGTCTGGGTCCGCGGCAACCACGACTCGATGGAGACCCAGCGCTACCTCAAGGGCCTGAAGAACGTGCACGTCCTCGACGACGGCGCCGCCCGGACGGTGGCCGGCCTGCGCTTCGCGGGCATCGGCGACCCCCAGTTCACCCCCGACCGCGACCACCGGCCCGGCGCCGAGGCGTCCCAGGAACTGGCCGGCGCCCGGCTGGCCTCCGCCCTGAGCGACCAGCGCGCGGCCGGCACCCCGGTGGACGTCGCCGTCGCCCATGAGCCCTCGGCCGCCCGGGAGGTGGACGGCGAGGTGCCGCTGGTGCTGGCCGGCCATGTCCACCACGAGGACACGGAGGTCATGAAGTACGGCACCCGGCTGCGCATCGAGGGCTCCACCGGCGGCAGCGGGCTGCGCGCGGTGGAGGGCGAGTACCCCGACCCGATCCAGGCGTCGATCCTCTACTTCGACCGGAGCACCCGGCACCTCCAGGCTTGGGACGAGATCGAGCTGGGCGGCCTGGGCCTGACGACGGCGGAGGTCAGCCGGCATCTGCCGAAGGAGAACCAGCCCGGCGCCACCCCCTCCCCGAGCGAGGGCTCGCCGAGCCCCTCCGCGCGGCCCGCGACCAGGACTCCGTAAACCGTTTTGGCGATCGCTCCCGCCATCCCATATGCTTCTCACGTCCCCGACGCGCTGAGAAGCGCCCAGGCGGGCCGATAGCCCTCATCGTCTAGCGGCCTAGGACGCCGCCCTTTCAAGGCGGTAGCACGGGTTCGAATCCCGTTGGGGGCACGCAGTACGGTGTGCGACACTGTCGTACACACGCTTGGTCCTGTGGAGCAGTTTGGAGTGCTCGCCACCCTGTCAAGGTGGAGGCCGCGGGTTCAAATCCCGTCAGGACCGCTGAGGTTTCACGTGAAACCTCGCGGCTGGGTAGCTCAGTTGGTACGAGCGTTCGACTGAAAATCGAAAGGTCGCCGGTTCGACCCCGGCCCCAGCCACAACCACCCCCGTCGGGTCTCCCGGCGGGGGTTCTTGTGTGTCCGGGCGTGCGCCGGCGGGTGTGAGCAAAAGCGTTCGCCACGTTTTTCGCCGGGATGAGATCCTGGAACCCGTATGTCTACGCATCCCGCCCCCACCCTCGGCGCCCTCGCCCCCCGTCTGACCGAGCTGTCGCTGCGTGACGCGCACCGGCTCGGGCGCAGGCTGGAAGGTGCCCGGAAGATCCGCAAGCCGGAGGCCCGCGCCGCCGTCCTCGCCGAGATCGAGGCGGAGGTCGACCGGGCCGCCCAGCGCATGGCCGAACGCCGGGCCCGGGTCCCCGCCGTCAGCTATCCCGAGCAGCTCCCCGTCAGCCAGAAGCGGGACCAGATCGCGGACGCCATCCGCGACCACCAGGTCGTCATCGTGGCCGGTGAGACCGGGTCCGGGAAGACCACCCAGATCCCCAAGATCTGCCTCGACCTCGGCCGCGGCGTCCGGGGCATGATCGGGCACACCCAGCCCCGGCGGATCGCCGCCCGCACCGTCGCCGAACGGGTCGCGGACGAGCTGGACAGCCCGCTCGGCGAGGCCGTCGGCTGGAAGGTGCGGTTCACCGACCAGGTGAACCCGGACGCCACCTTCGTGAAGCTGATGACGGACGGCATCCTGCTCGCCGAGATCCAGACCGACCGCGAGCTGCGCGCCTACGACACCATCATCATCGACGAGGCCCACGAGCGGTCCCTCAACATCGACTTCCTGCTGGGCTACCTCGCCCAGTTGCTGCCCAAGCGGCCCGACCTCAAGGTCGTCATCACCTCGGCGACCATCGACCCCGAGCGTTTCTCCCGGCACTTCGGCGACGCCCCGATCATCGAGGTCAGCGGGCGGACGTACCCCGTCGAGGTGCGCTACCGGCCGCTGCTTGAGGAGGACGGCGAGGACGCCGACCGGGACCAGATCACCGCCATCACCGACGCCGTCGAGGAGCTGATGGCCGAGGGCCAGGGCGACATCCTCGTCTTCCTCTCCGGTGAGCGCGAGATCCGGGACACCGCCGACGCGCTGGAGAAGAAGAAGTACCGCTTCACCGAGGTCCTTCCGCTGTACGCGCGGCTCTCGCACGCCGAGCAGCACCGCGTCTTCCAGCCGCACACCGGCCGCAGGATCGTTCTGGCGACCAATGTCGCCGAGACCTCGCTGACCGTGCCCGGCATCAAGTACGTCATCGACCCCGGCTTCGCCCGGATCTCCCGCTACAGCCACCGCACCAAGGTGCAGCGGCTGCCCATCGAGCCGATCTCGCAGGCCAGCGCCAACCAGCGCAAGGGCCGCTGCGGCCGTACCTCCGACGGCATCTGCATCCGGCTGTACTCCGAGGACGACTTCCTCGCCCGGCCGGAGTTCACCGACGCCGAGATCCTGCGGACCAACCTGGCCTCCGTCATCCTGCAGATGACCGCGGCCGGCCTCGGCGACATCGAGAAGTTCCCGTTCATCGACCCGCCGGACCACCGCAACATCCGCGACGGCGTGCAGCTCCTCCAGGAGCTCGGCGCCCTCGACCCGGCCCAGAAGGACCCCCGCAAGCGGCTCACCGAGACCGGGCGCAAGCTCGCCCAGTTGCCGGTCGACCCGCGGCTGGCCCGCATGGTGCTGGAGGCCGACCGGAACGGCTGCGCCCGCGAGGTCATGGTCATAGCCGCCGCCCTGTCCATCCAGGACCCGCGCGAACGCCCCGCCGACAAGCAGACCCAGGCCGACCAGCAGCACGCCCGCTTCAAGGACGAGACCAGCGACTTCCTCGCCTTCCTCAACCTCTGGCGCTATCTGCGCGAGCAGCAGAAGGAGCGCGGCTCCTCCTCCTTCCGCCGGATGTGCAAGCAGGAGTACCTCAACTTCCTGCGCATCCGCGAATGGCAGGACATCTACACGCAGTTGCGCACGGTCGCCAAGCAGATGGGCATCCACCTCAACGAGGACGACGCCCCCGGCGACCGGATCCACCAGTCGCTGCTGGCCGGACTGCTGTCCCACGTCGGCATGAAGGACGTCAAGGACGGCGCGAAGAACGAGTACCTGGGCGCCCGCAACGCCAAGTTCGCGATCTTCCCCGGCTCGGCCCTGTTCAAGAAGCCGCCGCGGTTCGTGATGTCCGCCGAGCTGGTGGAGACCTCGCGGCTGTGGGCCCGGGTCAACGCCAAGATCGAACCGGAGTGGGTGGAGCCGCTCGCCGGCCACCTCCTCAAGCGCACCTACAGCGAACCGCACTGGGAGAAGGACCAGGCGGCCGTGATGGCGTACGAGAAGGTCACGCTGTACGGCGTGCCGATCGTCGCCCAGCGCAAGGTGAACTACGGCCGGATCGACCCCGAGGCCAGCCGCGAGCTGTTCATCCGCAACGCGCTGGTCGAGGGCGACTGGCGCACCCACCACAAGTTCTTCGCCGACAACCGCAAGCTGCTCACCGAGGTCGAGGAGCTGGAGCACCGCGCCCGGCGCCGGGACATCCTGGTCGACGACGAGACCCTCTTCGACTTCTACGACCAGCGCATCCCCGAACACGTCGTCTCCGGCGCCCACTTCGACTCCTGGTGGAAGCACAAGCGCCACGAGCAGCCCGACTTCCTCGACTTCGAGCGCGAGATGCTCATCAACGAGAAGGCGGGCGCGGTCACCAAGGCCGACTATCCGGACTCCTGGCGGCAGGGACCGCTCAAGTTCCGGGTCACCTACCAGTTCGAGCCGGGCGCGGACGCCGACGGCGTGACCGTGCACATCCCGCTCCAGGTCCTCAACCAGGTCACCGACGAGGGCTTCGACTGGCAGATCCCGGGCCTGCGCGAGGAGGTCGTCACCGAGCTGATCCGGTCCCTGCCCAAGCCGATCCGCCGCCACTACGTGCCGGCCCCGAACTACGCCAAGGCGTTCCTGGAGCGGGCGGTGCCCCTCCAGGAGCCGCTGACGGTGACGATGGCCCGCGAGCTGAAGCGGATGGTCGGCGTGCCGTTCGAGGCGGAGGACTTCGACTGGTCGAAGGTCCCCGACCACCTCAAGATCACCTTCCGGATCACCGACGAGCGGCGCCGCAAGCTGGCCGAGGACAAGGACCTGGAGGCGCTCAAGCTCCGGCTCAAGCCCAAGGCCCGAAAGGCCCTGTCGCAGGCCGCCGCGGCCACGGCGGAACGGCGGGGCGGGGAGGCGCTGGAGCGCTCCGGGCTCACCGACTGGACGATCGGCGCCCTCACCCGCGTCTTCGAGACCCGCCGGGCCGGCCAGCCGGTCAAGGCGTACCCGGCGCTGGTGGACGACGGCGACACCGTCTCCGTACGCCTCTTCGACACCGAGGCCGAGCAGGCGCGGGCGATGTGGACGGGCACCCGGCGGCTGATCCTGCGCAACATTCCGGTCAACCCCGCGAAGTTCGCGTCCGAGAAGCTGACCAACCAGCAGAAGCTCGCCCTGTCCGCCAATCCGCACGGCTCCATCCAGGCGCTGTTCGACGACTGCGCCACGGCCGCCGCCGACCGGCTCATCGCCGACTTCGGCGGTCCGGCGTGGGACGAGGAGTCCTACCGCAAGCTGTACGACAAGGTCCGCGCGGAGATCGTCGACACGACGGTCCGCACGGTGGGCCAGGTGCAGCAGGTGCTCGCCGCCTGGCAGGCCGCCGAACGCCGCCTGAAGGCCGTACGCAGCCCCGCGCTGCTGCCCAACCTCCAGGACGTCCGGGAGCAGCTCGACGGCCTGGTGAAGCCCGGGTTCGTGACGGAGGCGGGGCTGAAGAGGCTGCCGGACCTGGTGCGGTACCTGATCGCGGTGGACCGGCGGCTGCAGCAGATGCCGGCCAACGTCCAGCGGGACACCACCCGGATGGAGAAGGTCCACGAGATGCGGGACGAGTACGCGTGGCTGCTGGAGCAGATGCCGCGCGGCCGGCCGGTGCCGCGGGCGGTGCTCGACATCCGCTGGATGATCGAGGAGCTGCGGGTCAGCTACTTCGCGCACGCGCTGGGCACGGCGTACCCCGTCTCCGACAAGCGGATCGTGAAGGCGATCGACGCGCTGGCGCCGTGAGGAGGCCCCTACGGAGGGTGAGTTCGACCAGTGGCTCACCCTCCTGTAGAGTCCTTCTCGCAGCGCAACGCAGTACGGAAGCGCCGCACCACCTGGTCCTGTGGAGCAGTTTGGAGTGCTCGCCACCCTGTCAAGGTGGAGGCCGCGGGTTCAAATCCCGTCAGGACCGCAGTGAGTTGAAGGCCCTCGTCATCGAGACGGGGGCCTTCTCGCATGCCCCCGTGTGTGCCCCCGGTGCCCTTGACGGCCGCACACCCCGCTCGGTACTCCGGTGGGAGGGCCCGTTCCCCCGTGCGGCCCCCGGAGGTGGCGTATGGCGGCATCGGCGCGGCCGGCGAGGGTATTCCGCCCCGCCGCCCCCGAAAGGCCGTCAGACGGCCGTTCAGGACGAGAGCCCGGCCGGCGCATGACGACCGGCGCCCGCCCAACACCCGTGCCGCCGTGGGCCGATGGAAACACGCGCCCCAATAGCGCATGGAGACCGTACCCAACAAGCCAATCGGTATGTGACGGGTGTCACTGCACCAGTTTCTGAAACAGGGGCACTTACGCCTCGCCTACAACTGGTCAATTTAATATGTGCAATTGCACTGGTCGCAGAGGTGTCCCACAGCCGATCCGACAGCGCCCCCCAGACTCCGACAAGGCCGCGCACAGAGCACCGGAAAGGCCCCGCCGCCAGGCACAAAAAAGATCGCGCCGGACCCGGCGGAGTCCGGCGCGATCTGACGACGCACCCTGTGAATTGCCTATGAGGTTCTGATACGGCGTGGGCGTGGGGCCTGTTGGGGCAGTTCCCCGCGTCGCTTGGAGCTGCGGTGCGGGACGTCCGGGCGGGTTGGGGGACCGGCCGGACCGTCCGTCATGCGGTGGTTCAGGCTTCGCTGCGCTGCTGCGGGATGCCCGCGAGCAGGGCGCGGACCTCGGCTTCGCGGTAGCGGCGGTGCCCGCCGAGCGTGCGGATCGACGTGAGCTTGCCGGCCTTCGCCCAGCGCGTGACCGTCTTCGGGTCGACGCGGAACATGGTGGCGACCTCAGCCGGGGTCAGCAGCGGCTCGGCATCAGGGGTGCGAGCGGTCATGAGCGGCCTCCTCGGGAGAACCGAACCTTCTCGGTTCTTTCCTCTAAATTCTGCACCTTGACCCGCGTTGCCCGAAATGGCGGACGCGAGTCGAGTCGGTTATAGGACGAACGGCTTGTCCTCGGCACTACAACTACACCATCTGTCCAGCCGCGTCGGCCAAACCGATGGAATTGCCCTCCCAGGTGTTCATCAGCGACGGAAGCCGATGGACCATGCCATAGCGGACAGTCACGTCACTGTGACGATCAGTCACAGTGACGTTCAGGAGTTACCAGACCCCCCAAAGCAGGACGGATAGAGTACTCCCCGGACTCCTTGTCCTATTTTGGCATGAGGAGGGGCAAGGGACGCAAGAGTGGGGTACGTGCGGTCCGTCACGCTTGAGTCATACGCCCGGATCGGGACCTACGTCCCGCCGGTGGGGCATGACGGAGCATCAGGTGTCCCGAGGTTCTCCCGGAGCGAGTGACGAAACCCCAAAACGGGCGTCACGTCAAACGTCAGTTCGCCGACCGACGGTCCCGGACCGCCCGCCACCGCTCCACCAGCCGCCCGTACGCCGCCCCGGCCGCCGCCCCGTCGCCCCGCCGCAGCGCCTCGATCCCCTCGGCCACGTCCGCCGCGGAGTGGTCGTCCTCCAGCGCCCCGGCCGGCAGGGCGTGCACCAGGCCCCCGTAGTCCAGCTCCACCACCGAGCGCGGGTGGAACTCCTCCAGCCAGCGCCCCACGTCCACCAGGCCGTCGATCAGCGGCCCCTCGTCCACCGCCTCGCGCAGCGCCCGCAGCCCCCGGGCCACCCGCCGCCGGGCCTGCACCATCGGGGTGCGGTAGCGCAGCACCGGCGCCGCCGACCCGGGATCGCCGCCGCCCTTGTCGTACTCGCGCTCCGCGTCGGAGACGAGCACGAACCAGTTGATCGGCACCTGCCAGGTGGCGGTGCGGATCCACGGGCGGGCGTCCGGGTTGCGCTCCAGCCAGCGCCCGTAGTCCTGGGCCGCCTGCCGGCGCAGCACCGGCGGCAGCAGGGCGTCGAGGACCGGCTCGGGGAAGTCCTCGGCCAGCTTCTCCAGCGCCTGCCAGCTTCGCAGCCGGGTCCGCCACGGGCAGACGCAGACCACGCCGTCGGCCTCCAGCACGAAGGCGTCGGCGCTCTCGTGCACCGGCACCGGGACCGGCGGGGTGGGCAGCAGGTCGGCCAGCGAGCGGCGCAGCTCGTCCTGGTAGGAGGGCAGGTCGGTACGGCGGGCGTAGCGCGCCCAGTGGTCGCGCTCGGGCGCCGGGAAGGCGGCCAGCGGCTCGTACACACGCAAGTAGGCGGCGTACGGGACGACCACCGAGGACACCTTGGGCACGCCTGCTCCCTCCCCCGCGCACCGCGGTGAAAACCTGCCGCACCCGGTCACGAACGTGCGGCAATCTCGGCAAATCGTCGCACGGCCGTACTCCGTGCGGAGGTGATCCTGAGCACTGTGCGGCGGCAGAACGGCACCAGGCTCTAATCTCGTGCCACGGTTCCCGCCACCCGCACGGGAACCCGTCTTCGACCGGCGCAACTTACTCAGGAGTCACCACCGTGACCGATGTAACCGGCGCACCTGCTGATGTACTGCACACCCTGTTCCACTCGGACCAGGGCGGTCATGAGCAAGTCGTGCTCTGCCAGGACCGGGCCAGCGGCCTCAAGGCCGTCATCGCCGTCCACTCCACCGCCCTGGGCCCCGCCCTCGGCGGCACGCGCTTCTACCCGTACGCGACCGAGGCCGAGGCGGTCGCCGACGCGCTGAACCTGGCGCGCGGGATGTCCTACAAGAACGCCATGGCCGGGCTCGACCACGGCGGCGGCAAGGCCGTGATCATCGGCGACCCCGAGCGCGACAAGACCGAGGACCTGCTGCTCGCCTACGGCCGGTGCGTGGCCTCGCTCGGCGGCCGGTACGTCACCGCCTGCGACGTCGGTACGTACGTCGCCGACATGGACGTCGTGGCCCGCGAGTGCCGCTGGACCACCGGACGCTCCCCCGAGCACGGCGGCGCCGGCGACTCCTCCGTCCTCACCGCCTTCGGCGTCTACCAGGGCATGCGGGCCAGCGCCCAGCACCTGTGGGGCGACCCCTCGCTGCGCGACCGCACCGTCGGCATCGCGGGCGTCGGCAAGGTCGGCCGGCACCTGGTGGAGCACCTCCTCGCGGAGGGCGCCCAGGTCGTCGTCACCGATGTGCGCGCGGACGCGGTGCGCGCGGTCACCGAGCGCCACCCGTCGGTCCGGGCGGCGGCGGACACCGACGCGCTGGTGCGCACCGCGGGCCTGGACATCTACGCGCCGTGCGCGCTGGGCGGGGCGCTGAACGACCTCTCCGTGCCGGTGCTCACCGCCAAGGTGGTCTGCGGCGCCGCCAACAACCAGCTCGCCCACCCGGGCGTGGAGAAGGACCTCGCCGACCGCGGCATCCTCTACGCGCCGGACTACGTGGTGAACGCGGGCGGCGTGATCCAGGTCGCCGACGAGTTGCACGGCTTCGACTTCGACCGGTGCAAGGCGAAGGCCGCGCAGATCTACGACACCACGCTGGCCATATTCGCACGTGCGAAGGAGGACGGGATTCCGCCGGCCGCCGCGGCCGACCGGATCGCCGAACAGCGGATGGCGCAGGCGCGCGGACGGGGCTGATCCGGAGCCGTTCGGGAGCGCCCCGTCCCGCTCCGGCGGTACCTGCCGGGCAGGAGTTGGAGAGAACTCTCACTTTGTCGGGCGGGTCGGCCGCCGATAAGTGGTTAAAATCGCGGTTGACCAGCGAGGACGGGGCGCCTCGAAGGTCCTGGGCGCGGCCACGTCCTGCGGGCGACGTACCGTATGGGCGCGGGCTCAGGTACCGTGGAAGCCCTACGGACCGGTCTCTCCACGGAGAGCTCGTTCCGGATCATGAACGCGTGTCAAGACTCTGGGGCCGTCGAGCCCCGTCGTTGAGGGGGTCGAGCCATGGGGCGCGGCCGGGCCAAGGCCAAGCAGACGAAGGTCGCCCGCCAGCTGAAGTACAACAGCGGTGGGACTGATCTCTCCCGCCTGGCCGAGGAGCTGGGCGCATCGACGTCGAGTCCGCCACCGCCTAGCGGCGGGCGGTTCGAGGACGATGAGCATGACGACGACGACCTGTACTCCCGGTACGCCGACCTCTATGAGGACGACGACGAGGAGGACGAGGACGGCCAATCCTCGCAGCATCGTCGCGGCGCTTGACCTTGTACTGAACACGAGACCGGTCGGTGACTGATGTCACCGGCCGGCTTCTGTGCTACCCGCACCGGTGGTGCCTCGCTCAGACGGCGTAGTCGCCGGTCAGGGCGGCGCCCGTCGGGTGGTCGCCGCGCTCGGTGATCTCGCCGGCCACCCAGGCGTCCACGCCGCGGTCGGCCAGCGTCGCCAGCGCCACGTCGGTGGAGTCCGGCGGGACGACGGCGATCATGCCGACGCCCATGTTCAGGGTCTTCTCCAGCTCCAGGCGCTCCACCTGGCCGGTCCGGCCGACCAGGTCGAAGATCGGGTCCGGGGTCCAGGTGGACCGGTCGACGACCGCGTGCAGGGTGTCGGGGATCACCCGGGCCAGGTTGGCGGCGAGGCCGCCGCCGGTGATGTGGCTGAAGGCGTGCACCTCGGTGGTGCGGGTGAGGGCCAGGCAGTCCAGCGAGTAGATCTTGGTCGGCTCCAGGAGTTCCTCGCCGAGGGTGCGGCCGAGGTCGTCCACGTGCGCGTCCAGGGCCAGGCCGGCCTGGTTCAGCAGGACGTGCCGGACGAGTGAGTACCCGTTCGAGTGAAGGCCGGAGGCCGCCATGGCGATGACCGTGTCACCCGTACGGATGCGATCGGCGCCCAGCAGGCGGTCGGCCTCCACGACGCCCGTGCCGGCGCCGGCCACGTCGAAGTCGTCCGGGCCCAGCAGGCCGGGGTGTTCGGCGGTCTCGCCGCCGACCAGGGCGCAGCCGGCCAGCACACAGCCCTCGGCGATGCCCTTGACGATCGCGGCGACCCGCTCGGGGTGCACCTTGCCGACGCAGATGTAGTCGGTCATGAACAGCGGCTCGGCGCCGCTGACCACGATGTCGTCCATGACCATGGCGACCAGGTCCTGGCCGATGGTGTCGTAGACGCCCATCCGGCGGGCCACGTCGACCTTGGTGCCGACGCCGTCGGTGGCGGAGGCGAGCAGGGGCCGCTCGTACTTCTTGAGGGCGGAGGCGTCGAAGAGGCCGGCGAAGCCGCCGAGGCCGCCGAGGACCTCGGGGCGCCGGGTCTTGCGCACCCACTCCTTCATGAGTTCGACGGCGCGGTCGCCCGCTTCGATGTCGACGCCCGAAGCTGCGTAGCTGGCACCGGTTGTGTCAGGCATGACGATGAGAACCTTCGTGTCGTACGGCAGGTGTGGCGGACGGTCGGCTACGGGCGACGGATGGCGTCGGCGGCGGCCGTGGCGGCGGGCCCGGCGGCCAGCTCGGTCTCCAGGAGCTGCTTGCCGAGCAGCTCGGGGTCGGGCAGTTCCATCGGGTACTCGCCGTCGAAGCAGGCCCGGCAGAGGTTGGGCTTGGCGATGGTGGTCGCCTCGATCATGCCGTCGATGGAGATGTACGCCAGGGAGTCGGCGCCCAGCGAGGTGCCGATCTCGTCGATGCTCATGCCGTTGGCGATCAGCTCGGCGCGGGTGGCGAAGTCGATGCCGAAGAAGCAGGGCCACTTCACCGGCGGCGAGGAGATCCGGATGTGCACCTCGGCGGCGCCGGCCTCGCGGAGCATGCGGACCAGGGCCCGCTGGGTGTTGCCGCGGACGATGGAGTCGTCGACGACGACCAGCCGCTTGCCCTTGATGACTTCCTTCAGCGGGTTCAGCTTCAGCCGGATGCCCAACTGGCGGATGGTCTGCGAGGGCTGGATGAAGGTCCGGCCGACGTACGCGTTCTTGACCAGGCCGGCGCCGAACGGGATGCCGGACGCCTCGGCGTACCCGATCGCGGCCGGGGTGCCGGACTCCGGGGTCGCTATGACCAGGTCGGCCTCGACCGGGGCCTCCGCGGCCAGTTTGCGGCCCATCTCCACCCGGGAGAGGTACACGTTCCGGCCGGCGATGTCGGTGTCCGGGCGGGCCAGGTAGACGTACTCGAAGACACACCCCTTGGGCTTTGCTTCCGCGAATCGGGAGGTGCGCAGGCCGTTCTCGTCGATGGCGACGAACTCGCCCGGCTCGATCTCCCGGACGTAGGCGGCACCGCAGATGTCCAGGGCGGCGGACTCGGAGGCGACGACCCAGCCGCGCTCCAGCCGGCCGAGGACCAGCGGGCGGATGCCCTGCGGGTCGCGGGCGGCGTAGAGGGTGTGCTCGTCCATGAAGACGAGCGAGAAGGCGCCCCGGACCTGCGGGAGGACGCGGTGCGCGGCCTCCTCGATGGTCAGCGGCTTGCCGTCCTCGTCCGTCTGGGCCGCGAGCAGCGCGGTGAGCAGGTCGGTGTCGTTGGTCGCCGCGACGCGCGGGGTGCGGCCGCCCTCCTGCTTGGGCAGGTCGGCGACCATCTCGGCGAGCTGGGCGGTGTTGACCAGGTTGCCGTTGTGGCCGAGCGCGATGGAACCGTGCGCGGTGGCGCGGAACGTCGGCTGGGCGTTCTCCCACACGGAGGCACCGGTGGTCGAGTAGCGGGCGTGACCGACCGCGATGTGTCCCTGGAGCGAGCCGAGGGAGGTCTCGTCGAAGACCTGGGAGACCAGGCCCATGTCCTTGAAGACGAGGATCTGGGAGCCGTTGCTGACCGCGATTCCCGCGGATTCCTGGCCCCGATGCTGGAGGGCGTAGAGCCCGAAGTAAGTGAGCTTGGCGACCTCTTCGCCGGGAGCCCAGACTCCGAAGACGCCGCATGCGTCCTGGGGGCCTTTCTCACCGGGGAGCAGATCATGACTGAGTCGTCCGTCACCACGTGGCACGTCTCCGAGTGTAGGCGAGGTCGACCACTGGTCCGAATTGGGGATGGCGCCGCCGCGGTGGCCCGCCGGTCGGCGGCCGGGCGGCGGCGGAGGTCATCCGTGCTGGTCAGAGCGGGCTTGAGCGGTCCGGTGCGCGGGACGGCGGGCCGCTCCCGGGGGCCCGGCCCCGGGCGGTCCGCCGTCTCTGAGTGAGTCTTCGCACACCCTTCGGGTGGTGGCGGAAGCGCTCAGGGTGATAGGGCCGTCGCGGACCGTCCCTACCCCGCGTCCGGGTGTCCGGTGAGGCGGACGGTGTCCCCGTCGGCGGCCTTCAGGGTGAGGTGGTCGCCGTCGACGTCGCTGGTGAGCGGGCCGGCGGTGAGGGTGCGGGCGAGGGCCTGCTCCACGGCCATGGAACGGTCCTCGCAGGCCCGCTCGGTCGCGGTGGCGTCGGTCAGCCGGACGCGGTCGCCGTCGACGGTGGCCTTGGCGCTGAAGCCGTTGCAGCCGTAGCTGCCCTCCGCGGTGCCGTCGGTGCCGATGGTCAGATAGGCGCCGTCGGCGACCGGGTGTTTCCGGCCGTCGGCGGTGATGCTGTCCACGTCCCAGCGGACGCCGGTCAGGGGTCGGGCGGTGCCGTCGGCCGCGCCGCTGCCGCCGTCGGCCTGTTCGCTGCCGCAGGCCGCCGCGAGCGGGACGAGCACGGCGACGGCCGCCGTCAGGGTCATGCGCTGCTTCTGCCTGTCCATGCCCCTTCGACGGGCGGACGGAGGGACCGGTTCCCGTCCCACGGGGGCGATTTCAGGCCATCACGGGCAGCAGCCCCGCCAGGTCGGCCCGCTCCCCGCTCGCGCTCACCGCGGCGGCGGCGAGGGCGTCCCGCCAGGCCAGCCGTCCGGTGGCGAGCCTGACCCAGGTCAGCGGGTCGGTCTCGACCACGTTGGGCGGGGTGCCGCGGGTGTGCCGGGGCCCCTCGACGCACTGCACGACGGCGTACGGCGGGACCCGCACCTCGGTGGAGCCGCCGGGCGCCTTCACCGCGAGGGCGTCGGCCAGCAGCCGGGTCGCGGCGGCCAGCGCCTGCCGGTCGAGCGGGACGTCCAGGCCGGGCACGGCGTCGTTGAGGTCGTCGGTGTGGACGACGAGTTCGACGGTCCGGGTGACGAGGTAGTCGGCGAGCGGCAGGGCGCCGGAGCCGGTATCCAGCAGCCGGGTGCCGGGGTGGGCGTCGAGGTCGGCGGCGAACTGCCGTTCCATCTCGGCAAGGTGGGCGTCGAGGTCGGGGTGCTGTGCGGCGCGCTCCCGGGCGGTGTCGGCGATGGCCGGGGCCGCGGCGGCGATGGCCAGCGGCCAGGCGGCCAGGTGCCCGTCCGGGCGGGGCGGCTCGGGCATGCCGAGCAACCGGTGCGGTGCCGCGAACACCATCCCGAAGTGCGCCACCAGCTCCCGTACGGTCCAGTCGCCCAGCCGGGTCGGCAGGGCGAGCTGCTCGGGGGTGAGGGTGGCGACGGCGGCGCGGACATGCCCGTACTGCGCGAACACGGCGGCACGGGTCCGGGCGGGGTCGTAGCTGCGGGGGCGTTTCCTGGCCGGGGGCATGGGGGGAGCCTATGCGGGGCGGGGGCCTGTGAGCACGGGGGTTACGGCGATGGGGCCGGGGCGGCCGGGAGGCATGAGGGGGCCTATGCGGGGCGGGGGCCCGGGGGGTCGGGGGGCTCGGGGCCGGGGCACGGGGGGCCGGGGGCACAGGGGTTACGGCGATGGTGGCGGGGCGGCCGGGAGGCCCGGGGTTACGGCGACGCCGGGGCCGTACGGGCGGTGGAGGCACCGCCACGGCGGCGGGGCGGCCGGGAGGCATGAAGGACGCGGCGACGGCGGCGCCCGTGGGGGCCGCCGCCGCCGTCGTCGTCGTGCGTCCGTGCCGGTCAGGCCAGCAGTGACGGGATCGTGTTCTCGTGAGCCTCGCGGAGTTCCGTCAGGGTGAGCGCGAACTCGCCCTGGACCTCGACCGTGTCCCCGTCGACCACACCGACGCGGGTGGCCGGCAGGCCCCGCGCACCGCACATGTCGGTGAACCGCAGCTCCTCCGAGCGCGGTACGGCGACGATCGCGCGGCCGGCCGACTCGGAGAACAGGAACGTGAAGGCGTCCAGCCCGTCGGGGACGATCAGCCGCGCGCCCTTGCCGCCGAGCAGCGCCGACTCCACGACCGCCTGGACCAGACCGCCGTCGGACAGGTCGTGTGCCGAGTCGATCATGCCGTCGCGGGAGGCGGAGATCAGGATCTCGGCGAGCAGCTTCTCGCGCTCCAGGTCGACCTGGGGCGGCAGTCCGCCGAGGTGGTCGTGGATCACCTGGGACCAGGCCGAGCCGCCGAACTCCTCGCGGGTGTCGCCGAGCAGGTAGAGGAGCTGGCCCTCCTCCTGGAAGGCGACCGGCGTGCGCCGGGCCACGTCGTCGATGACGCCGAGGACCGCGACGACCGGGGTCGGGTGGATGGCGGCCTCGCCGGTCTGGTTGTAGAGCGAGACGTTGCCGCCGGTCACCGGGGTGCCGAGCTGCCGGCAGCCGTCCGCGAGACCCCGCACGGCCTCCGCGAACTGCCACATCACCGCAGGGTCCTCCGGCGAGCCGAAGTTCAGGCAGTCGGAGACGGCCAGCGGCTTGGCGCCGGTGGTGGCGACGTTGCGGTACGCCTCGGCCAGGGCGAGCTGGGCGCCGTGGTACGGGTCGAGCTTGGCGTAGCGGCCGTTGCCGTCGGTGGCGATGGCGACGCCGAGGCCGGTCTCCTCGTCGATCCGGATCATGCCGGAGTCCTCGGGCTGGGCGAGCACGGTGTTGCCCTGCACGAAGTGGTCGTACTGCTGGGTGATCCACTGCTTGGACGCCTGGTTCGGGGACGAGACCAGCTTCAGGACCTGGTCCTTCAGCTCCTCGCCGGAGGCCGGCCGGGGCAGCTTGCCCGCGTCGTCGGCCTGGAGGGCGTCCTGCCAGTCGGGGCGGGCGTAGGGGCGCTCGTAGACCGGGCCGTCGTGGGCGACCGTGCGCGGGTCGACGTCGACGATCTTCTCGCCGTGCCAGAAGATCTCCAGGCGGTCGCCGTCGGTGACCTCACCGATGACGGTGGCGATGACGTCCCACTTGTCGCAGATCTCCAGGAAGCGGTCGACCTTGCCGGGCTCGACCACCGCGCACATGCGCTCCTGCGACTCGCTCATGAGGATCTCCTCGGGCGAGAGCGTGGAGTCGCGCAGCGGCACGTCGTCCAGGGTGACGCGCATGCCGCCGGAGCCGTTGGAGGCCAGTTCGCTGGTGGCGCAGGACAGGCCCGCGGCGCCCAGGTCCTGGATGCCGACGACGAGCTTCTCGGCGAACGCCTCCAGGGTGCACTCGATGAGCAGCTTCTCCTGGAAGGGGTCACCGACCTGGACGGCGGGGCGCTTGGAGGGCTTGGCGTCGTCGAAGGTCTCGCTCGCCAGGATGGAGGCGCCGCCGATGCCGTCGCCGCCGGTCCGGGCCCCGTACAGGATGACCTTGTTGCCCGCGCCGGACGCCTTGGCGAGGTGGATGTCCTCGTGCCGCATCACACCGATGGCACCCGCGTTGACCAGCGGGTTGCCCTGGTAGCAGGCGTCGAAGACGACCTCGCCGCCGATGTTGGGCAGGCCCAGGCAGTTGCCGTAGCCGCCGATGCCGGCGACGACGCCGGGCAGTACCCGCTTGGTGTCGGGGTGGTCGGCGGCGCCGAAGCGCAGCGGGTCGACCACGGCGACCGGGCGGGCGCCCATCGCGATGATGTCGCGGACGATGCCGCCGACGCCGGTGGCCGCGCCCTGGTAGGGCTCGACGTAGGAGGGGTGGTTGTGCGACTCCACCTTGAAGGTGACCGCGTAGCCCTGGCCGACGTCGACCACACCGGCGTTCTCGCCGATGCCGACCAGCAGGGCGTCGCTCTCGGGGGCCTTCTCGCCGAACTGGCGCAGGTGCACCTTGGAGGACTTGTACGAGCAGTGCTCGGACCACATCACCGAGTACATGGCGAGTTCGGCGCCGGTGGGCCGGCGGCCGAGGATCTCGACGACCCGCTCGTACTCGTCCTTCTTCAGGCCCAGTTCGGCCCAGGGCAGCTCGACGTCGGGGGTCGCGGTCGCGTGCTCGACCGTGTCCAGAGGCGTCCGGCTCATGCGTTGACCAGCTTCTTCAGGATCGAGGTGAAGAACGGCAGGCCGTCGGTGCGGCCGGTGCCGATCAGCGGCTCCACGGCGTGCTCGGGGTGCGGCATCAGGCCGACGACGTTGCCGGCGGCGTTGGTGACGCCGGCGATGTCGTTGAGCGAGCCGTTGGGATTGACGTCTACGTAGCGGAAGGCGACGCGGCCCTCGGCCTCCAGCTCGTCCAGCGTGCGCCGGTCGGCGACGTAGCGGCCGTCCATGTTCTTCAGCGGGATGCTGATCTCCTGGCCGGCGGTGTAGTCGCTGGTCCAGGCGGTATCGGCGTTCTCCACCCGCAGCTTCTGGTCCCGGCAGATGAAGTGCAGGTGGTCGTTGCCGAGCATGCCGCCGGGGAGCAGGTGGGCCTCGGTGAGGATCTGGAAGCCGTTGCAGATGCCCAGCACCGGCAGGCCGGTCTTGGCCTGGTCGATGAGGGTGTCCATGACCGGCGAGAAGCGGGCGATGGCCCCGGCGCGCAGATAGTCGCCGTAGGAGAAACCCCCGCACAGCACCACGGCGTCGACCTGCTTGAGGTCCTTGTCCTTGTGCCAGAGCGCCACGGGTTCGGCGCCCGCGACCCGGATCGCGCGCTGCGTGTCCCGGTCGTCGAGACTGCCCGGGAAAGTGACGACGCCAATACGAGCGGTCACTTCGCGGCCTCCGCGACTTCCGCCGCTTCCTCGACCCGGACGGTGAAGTCCTCGATCACGGTGTTGGCGAGGAAGGATTCCGCAAGATCGTGGATGCGGGCGAGGGCGGCCTCGTCGAGGGGCCCGTCAACTTCCAGTTCGAAACGCTTTCCCTGGCGGACGTCCGAGATCCCGTCGAAACCCAGTCGCGGCAGTGCGCGCTGCACCGCCTGGCCCTGGGGGTCGAGGATCTCCGGCTTGAGCATGACGTCGACTACGACGCGTGCCACTGGCACTCCCGGTGTGTGGTGCTGAGCAGGTTCCTTCAGACTACCCGTACAAAATTTCTACGCGAGTAGAGTTGTAGGAAAGTACGTGACCCCCGTCACGATTCGGCCTCGGCGCCGGTCCTGTGCGAAAAGCTTCGGGAAAGATCCCGCCGGACCCGCCGACGCCTATTGCGCGGGGGACACGCCAAGAGATTTAGTCGGGCTTCACAATGCAATGCCGGGCACTGTACAAATGAAATGTCTTTAGCCGATACTTTGCCCAATTACTGGCGAACAGCCGGCATCTCGACGGCGTCCTGGCAGGTTGTGCCATGTCATCGGTCGGATGCCGCACGAAGGGACCGATATTCGTGGCGCAGCGTGTCGTGGTCACTCTCTTTGACGACATCGACGGCTCGGAAGCGGCGGAGACGATCGCCTTCGGACTCGACGGCCGGATGTACGAGATCGACCTGAACGAAGCCAATGCCCGGAAACTCCGCGAGTCCCTCGAACCGTACGTGGAGGCCGGTCGCAAGCGGTCGCGGTCCGGCAAGGCGTACCGGCAGACCGAGGTCGCGCCCGACCCGGCCGCCGTCCGCGCCTGGGCCCAGGCCAACAAGATGGAGGTGCCCGCGCGGGGCCGCATCCCCAAGAAGGTCTACGAGGCGTTCGCCGCGGCCCAGTGACCGACGGAGCCTCAGCCGCCCCTCGCGGCAACCGACTTGCGCGGCACCCCCGGTGATCAGCTAAAGTCTGGAGCACGCCGAGGGGCGGGGCCGAAAAGCCCGGCTCACGGAGGCATGCGGGTGTAGTTCAGTAGTAGAACATCCCCCTTCCAGGGGGAAGGCGCAGTGTGCGATCCCTGTCACCCGCTCCGCACCGCCGTACCGAGGTCGCTCGTCGATCAGGTAGGCTGGTGCCCGCACCGATCGGTGAAAGCCGGTCGGGAGCATCTGCGGACGTAGCTCAGTTGGTAGAGCGCAACCTTGCCAAGGTTGAGGTCGCGAGTTCGAGCCTCGTCGTCCGCTCGGGAAGAAGACCCCGGTCCCTCGGACCGGGGTCTTCTCGTGTTCCCTCCACCTACTCGACCTGCTCCACCTGTCCTGACCTGGTCTGACATTTGTCATACGGAGTCATGACAGCGCGCACTGCCGCCCGGCCCGCCGCGCCGGAAGACTCGGGGCATGGATGCGAACGGACACGAACACGTGATTGAGGTCACCGACCTGCGGCGTGTGTACGGGGGCGGGTTCGAGGCGGTGCGCGGCGTCAGTTTCACCGTGCGCCGCGGCGAGGTCTTCGCGCTGCTGGGCACCAACGGCGCCGGCAAGACCTCCACCGTGGAACTGCTGGAGGGCCTCGCCGCACCGGCCGGCGGCCGGGTCCGGGTCCTCGGCCACGACCCGTACACCGAGCGGGCCGCCGTACGACCCCGCACCGGTGTGATGCTCCAGGAGGGCGGCTTCCCGTCCGAGCTGACCGTCGCCGAGACCGCCCGGATGTGGGCGGGCTGCGTCAGCGGCGCCCGGCCCGTCGGGGAGGCGCTCGCGCTCGTCGGGCTCGATACCAAGGTCGGCGTACGGGTCAAGCAGCTCTCCGGCGGACAGCGGCGCCGCCTCGACCTGGCGCTCGCCCTGCTCGGCGAGCCCGAGGTGCTGTTCCTCGACGAGCCGACCACCGGACTGGACGTCGAAGGCCGCCGGGAGACCTGGGAGTTGGTACGCGCCCTGCGCGACGCCGGGACCACGGTGCTGCTGACCACGCACTACCTGGAGGAGGCCGAGAGCCTCGCCGACCGGCTGGCCATCCTGCACGAAGGGCGCATCGCGGCCACCGGGACACCGGCCGAGGTGACCGCCGCGCAGCCGTCCCGGATCACCTTCGAGCTGCCCGACGGCTGGTTCGTGGGCGACCTGCCCGCCCTCGCCGAGCTGGGCGTGACCGGCCACGAGACCGACGGGCGCACGGTACGGCTGCGCACCCGCGAGCTGCAGCGGGCGGCGACCGGGCTGCTGGTGTGGGCCGAGCGGGCCGGGGTGGAGCTGCGCCGGCTGGACGTGCGGTCGGCGTCGCTGGAGGAGGCGTTCCTGGGGATCGCGCGGGAGGCGGCCGAGGGCACCGCCCGGCCGGGCACCGGGACGACGCGGGGCGACGGGACGGGCCGGGGCGACGGAACCGGCGGGGGCGACGGGACAGGCCCGGGCAAGGGAACCGGCCGGGGCGACGGGACAGGCCCGGGCAAGGGAACCGGCCGGGGCAACGGGACAGGCCCGGGCAAGGGAACCGGCCGGGGCAACGGGACGAAAGAGTACGCCAAGTGAGCGCCACCACCACATCGGCCGGCCGGATGACCGCCCTCGCCCGGGCCGAACTCACCCTTCTCGGGCGGAGCAAGGGCACCCTCTTCGCCGCGCTGTTCGTGCCGCTGGTGCTGCCGGTCAGCGTGCGCTCCGCGGCCGAGGAGATGGACCTCGCCGAGGCCGGGCTGACCCCCGGCACCGTCGTGCTGCCCGCCGCGATCGGCTTCTCCCTGCTCTTCGCCGTCTACGCCGCCCTGGTCGGCGTCTTCGTCGTCCGCCGCGAGGAACTCGTCCTCAAGCGGCTGCGCACCGGCGAGCTGCGGGACACCGAGATCCTCGGCGGGTCCGCGCTGCCCGCCGTGCTCACCGGACTCGTCCAGTGCCTGCTGCTGGCCGTCGGCTGCGCCGTGCTCCTCGACCTGTCCGCGCCGTCCGCGCCCCACCTCGCCGTGCTCGGCGTGCTGCTCGGGCTCGTGATGTGCGCGGCGCTGGCCGCCGTCACCGCGGCCTTCACCCGGACGGGGGAGAGCGCGCAGGTCACGCCGATGCCGCTGATGATCGTATCGATGCTCGGCTCCGGTCTGTTCGTCCCGCTGGAACTGCTCCCCGACCGGTTGGCCACCGTCTGCGAACTGCTGCCGCTCACCCCGGTCGTCGAACTGGTCCGCGGCGGCTGGACCGGCGACCTGTCCGCCGCCGAGGCGCTCGGCGCGATCGCCCGGGCGGTGGCCTGGACCGCGCTGTCGGTGTTTGCTGTACGGCGGTGGTTCCGGTGGGAACCCCGGCACTGACCGTGGGAGGGGACAGCGTGCGGAGCGGGGTGTGCGAGCGGCCGCGCGGACCGAGAAGGCCGGGAAGCTGGTGGCGGCGGAAGAGCACGCCGGCGAAGGTGGAGACGTACACCCGGTGGTCGTTCCACTTCTTCGGCCTGATCGAGTTCGTGGCGATCGGTCTGTCGGCCTTCGACCGGGTGGAGCCGCCGCTCGCGAGCGCGCTGGCCCTGCTGGTCTCCGTCCACGCCGTGGTCTGCATGGTGACCGCCTCGCGGGCGCTGGACTGGACCCGCGGCCGGCGCCCCCAGCCGCTGAAACTGCTGTGGACGCTGGCCGCCGTCACCCTGCTGATCGCCGTCGCCGCCGTCGGCCTCGCCGAGCGCGGGCCGGACACCGGGCAGGTGGACGCCGCCGCGGGCTCGGTCTTCGGGGGTGTGCTCTGCTTCGGCGCGGGCGCCCTCGCGCTGGGCGTGCGCGACCGGCGGCGCGTGATCGGGGCCGTCGTCGGCTTCGGGGCAGGCGCCGGTCTGCTGTCCTTCCCGCTCGGGGTGCCCGGACCGGCCGTCCTGGTCACGGCGTGCGTGGTGCTGGTCGGCGCCGGGTTCCTCGCCTTCACCTCCGTCTTCTCGGTCTGGCTGCTCGACGCGGTCTACCAGCTCGACGAGGCCCGCGAGACCCGGGCCCGGCTCGCCGTCGCCGAGGAACGGCTGCGGTTCGGCCGGGACCTGCACGACGTGATGGGGCGCAACCTGGCCGTGATCGCCCTCAAGAGCGAGCTGGCCGTGCAGCTCACCCGGCGCGGACGACCCGAAGCGGTGGAACAGATGATCGAGGTGCAGCGCATCGCGCGGGAGTCCCAGCGGGAGGTCCGCGACGTCGTCCGCGGCTACCGCGAGGCCGACCTGGAGACCGAACTCACCGGCGCCCAGGGCGTGCTGGCGGCGGCGGGCATCGACTGCGCGGTGACCGGCGAGACCGCCGGGCTGCCCGGCCCGGTGCAGTCGGCGCTCGGCTGGGTGGTGCGCGAGGCCACCACCAACGTACTGCGGCACGGCAACGCGGACCGGTGCGCCGTCACCGTACGGACGACCGGGGAACGGGTGGTGCTCACCGTGGAGAACAACGGCGCCGGGACCGAACGCGGCCCCGGCGGCTCGGGACTGGCCGGGCTGCGCGAACGGCTCGGCGCGGTGGGCGGCACACTGACCGCGGGCCGCGCCGACGGCGGGGTGTTCCGGCTGGTGGCGGAGGTGCCGCTGACGGCGGCGGGCGTGCTGGAGGCCGCGTCATGAGCGAGGTGGTACGGCTGCTGCTCGCCGACGACGAGCATCTGATCCGCGGGGCCCTGGCCGCCCTGCTCTCCCTGGAGGACGACCTCATGGTGGTCGCCGAGGCCGCCACCGGACCCGAGGCGCTGGCCATGGCCCGGGCGCACCTGCCCGACGTGGCGGTACTGGACCTCCAGATGCCCGGCGCCGACGGTGTGACGGTCGCCACATCGTTACGGGCCGAGCTGCCCGACTGCCAGGTGCTGATCGTCACCAGTCACGGACGCCCCGGCCATCTGAAGCGGGCGCTCGCGGCGGGGGTGCGCGGGTTCGTGCCGAAGACGGTCAGCGCCCAGCGGCTCGCCGAGATCATCCGCACGGTGCACGCCGGAAACCGTTACGTCGATCCCGAGTTGGCCGCCGACGCCATCTCCGCCGGGGACTCGCCGCTGACCGCCCGGGAGGCCGAGGTGCTGGAGCTGGCCGCCGACGGGGCGCCCGTCGCGGAGATCGCCGAACGGGCCGCGCTCGCCGAGGGCACCGTGCGGAACTACCTCTCCTCGGCCGCCGGCAAGCTCGGCGCGGAGAACCGTCATGCGGCGGTGCGTCTCGCCCGCGAGCACGGTTGGGTATAGTGGTGCTCGCGCCACGGCGCAGATGCGAACGTAGCTCAGTTGGTAGAGCGCAACCTTGCCAAGGTTGAGGTCGCGAGTTCGAACCTCGTCGTTCGCTCCAGTGCGAAAAGCCCCCGGCTCCGGCCGGGGGCTTTTCGTCTGTCCAGCGCGACAGGCCCTAGCTCCAGCTCACGCCGGTCAGGCGCTCGTACGCCTCGATGTACTTGGCGCGGGTGGCGTCGACCACCCGCTGCGGCAGCGGCGGCGGGGGCTGCTCGCCCGTCCGGTCCCAGCCCGACTCCGCCGAGGTCAGCCAGTCCCGCACGTACTGCTTGTCGTACGACGGCTGGGCGCGGCCCGGCTCCCACTGGTCGGCGGGCCAGAAGCGGGAGGAGTCCGGGGTGAGCACCTCGTCGGCCAGGACCAGCTCCTCGTCCTCGAAGCCGAACTCGAACTTGGTGTCGGCCAGGACGATCCCCCGGTCGCGGGCGATGTCCCGGGCCCGGGAGTACACGGCGAGCGTGGCCTGCCGCAGTTGCGCGGCGGTGTCCGCGCCGACCTGGCGGGCGACCTCCTCGTAGGAGACGTTCTCGTCGTGCTCGCCGACCTCGGCCTTGGTGGCCGGGGTGAAGATCGGGGCGGGCAGCTCGGAGCCGTCGACCAGGCCCTCGGGCAGGGCCAGGCCGCACACCGTCCGCGTCTCGGCGTACTCCTTCAGGCCCGAGCCGGTGAGGTAGCCGCGGGCCACGCACTCCACCGGGACCATCCGCAACGACTTGCAGACCAGGGTGCGGCCCTGCCAGTCGGCGGGGGCGCCCGGCGGCAGCTCGGTGCTCAGCACATGGTTCGGCACCAGGTCGGCGAGCTGGTCGAACCACCACAGGGAGAGCTGCGTCAGGACCCGGCCCTTGTCGGGGATCTCGGTCGGCAGCACCCAGTCGTAGGCGGAGATGCGGTCGCTGGCGACCATCACGAGGTCGCCCGCCTCGTTCTGGTACAGGTCGCGCACCTTGCCGGTGTGCAGATGCACCAGACCCGGAACCTCCAGCGGCTCGGGCTTTTCGACGAATCCGGACACGGTTCCTCCCCGTGGTTCTGTCCAATGGGTCGATTCTCCCGTACGGCCGGGGACCCGGGGACAGCGGGTCAGTCGCGTTTGCAGATGCGGTCCAGCAGGTTGGCCGTCGCGCGCTGGATCCGCGGGTCGGCGTGGCCCGGCCGGTCCAGCGCCGGTGACCAGGCGAACGTCCCGGACGCGAAGACCCACGCCCCCGAGGGCGCCCGGTACAGGGAGGTCTCCTGGTGGCGCGGGACGCCCTCGGCGTCCGGGTACGGCGAGTGCGCGAGCAGCACCCGCTCGTCGTGCTCGGGCAGCGGGGTGCGCGGGAAGTACCGGTCGGCCTCGCCCGCCACCAGGTTCTCGACGGGTTCGCCCTCGTGCGCGCCGGTGCCCTCCCACAGCCAGTGGTCGGCGTTGCGGACGATCAGCGGGTGCGGATCGGGGACGCGGCCGGCGTACTGGATGCCGAGCAGCAGTTGCTCGGGGCGGTCGATCTCCCGCCACAGCGCCGGCTTGCCGGGGCCCCGGCGTTTGCGGCAGGTCAGCAGGCGGTCGGGGGCGCCGGACGGGGACGGGGAGAGCTCGACCTGCCAGTACATGGTGTTGGCGGAGAGGAACACCAGGGACGTGCCCTGCTCCCGGGCCAGCTCGGTGGCGCGGCGCATCGGCACGGACCAGTACTCGTCATGGCCGGGGAAGACCAGGCCCCGGTAGCGGGTCGGGTCCACGCGGCCGGCGTGCAGGTCGCGGGCGTCGGCGTAGGCCAGGTCGTAGCCGTAGCGCTCGGCGAAGCGGATGAAGTCGTAGGCGTGGCCGACGTGCATCGGCAGGCCCGCGCCCGCGTACGGGCGGTCGAAGCAGACGGTGGTGGCGGCGTCGGCCTCGCCGAGCAGCCGGCCCTCCTCGTCCCAGGCGTGGTAGAAGCTGGCGCCGGTACGGCCGTCCTCCGGGTACAGGTTGTACGCCTGCCAGGTGATGTCCGGCAGGACCAGCAGCAGGTCGGCCGGGTGGTCGTCGCGGACCGTGAACGGGATGTGCGAGCGGTACCCGTCGGCGGTGGTCAGGACGGCGACGTACGCCCCGATCTGCCAGTACGCGGGGATCTGCAGCCGCCAGGACAGCCACCAGTGGTGGCAGGAGACCGTGCGGTCGGCGGTGAGCGGCGGGGGCTGGACGATGCCGGAGAGCCGGGGGCTGGTGGTGGTCTTGGCGGCGCCGTCACCGCCGTAGTGGCCGATGCGGTAGACATCGACGCTGAACTCCTGGGGCGGGTCGACGGTGATGTGGAAGTCGACCGCCTCGCCGGGCGCGACCGCCCCGGTGGACGCGAAGCCCTTGATCTGCCGGCGCACGTCGTCGGCGGCGCGGGGGCCGCCGGCGGCACGGCGGACGGGGGGCCGCCGCCCGGTGCTCCGGGTGCCGCGCCGGGGCTCCTCCGGAGCGTCCTCGACCTGCTCGGCGTCCACGTACCAGGGGACGACCTGGCCGCTGTCGCCGAAGTACGCCTCGTCACCGCGGAGCCAGGGGACGGGTCCCTGGCCGAAGGGGTCGGTCACGGCGTGCGCCAGTGCTCCGGACTCCCAGCGACGGATCTGCTCGGACCCCATGGGTCATTCCCCTCCCTCATACCCCCGTGGTCGTGCGTATGACGTACGCGATTGCCACGTGCGCGGTCGCTCCCAGCACATCACATCCCGCACCCGTGCTGTCACTAGTCGTTGCGAAGGAGCTTAAGTGGAAGCGGTACGTCCGGGAGGGGACGGGTGGGGTGAGGGGGGCGAGGGGGACGGGGGTGAGGGGAGAGGGGTGGGTGGGGGGCTCGTGGCTCGTGGTGGAGCCGCCGGGTGGGGTGACGCGGTGGCGGTGGCGGACGCGGTGGCGGTCGCGGTCGCGGTCGCGGTCAGACCAGGCGTACGGGCTTCTCCGGGCGTATGCCCAGCTCGGTCAGCCAGGCGCGGAGGGGGGCCGGGTCGCCGGTCTCGACCAGGGTGAGGACGCGCGGGGTGAGGTCGGCCGCGCGCTCGCCGTTGACCAGGAGGGACGGGCCGTCCAGCCAGTCGAGGCCCGGGGCGGCGCCGGCGGTGTCCATGGCGGCGCAGCAGACCATCGCGGTGATGTGGTCGGTGAGGATCTCCCGGCCGGTGCGCGGGGGCTGCAACGGGAAGAGGGGCAGCGGGCGGTCGTCCCACAGGGCCGGGTCGGGGCCGGGCGGACCTGCGGGGGGTGCCTGGGCGGGGGCGGGGCGGGCGCCGTCCGCCTCCTCGCGGGCCAGCTCGGCGGCGAGCCGGGCGGCGAGCGCGGCACCGCGGGGGGTGGTGCCGGCTAGGTCGTCGTCGTCTTCGGGGTGGGGGTGGGGGGACGGGGGGGACGGGGGGGACTGGACGGGTTGGGGGCTCGGGGGTCTCTTGGAGCCCTGAGGATGCTGGGGACCCTGGGCGTTCTGGGCGTGGGTCGTGAGGTGGTCGAGGACGCGGGCGAGGGTGGGGCCGTCGGTTCCGGGCTCGGCGTCCGAGGGGGTGCGGCGGACGCCGAGGGAGTCCAGGACGCGGTGCAGCCGGGCCGCCTCGGTGCGCCAGGTGCGGTCGACGACCTCCTCGGGATACTCCTGCCAGTCGACCGGCGCCCAGTCGGCGCCGTACTCCGGGGGACCGCCGTGGAAGAGGCGGGCGGCCAGCAGCGAGGCCGCCTCGTCCATCGCGCCGGGCTCCTCCAGCAGGTCGCAGGCGGGACGCTCGCCCAGCCGGGAGGCGAAGCCCTCGGCCAGCCGGTCGCGCCGGGACAGCTCGGTGAGCGCGGCGACCACGCCGGCGTCCAGCTTGGAGGGCCAGCGGCCCATCCGCCAGGCGGGCAGCGCGACCCGGGTCAGCAGCCGGTCCCAGCCCGCGTAGGCGAGGCCGACCTGCTCCTGGGCGACGATCCGCAGCCCGTAGTCCACGGCCTGGGCGCGCTCGGCGGCGGCGGCCGCGACGCCGCGCTCCATCTCGGCGGCGTGCTCGCGGCAGTTGCGCAGCAGGAGCCGGGCCACCCAGCCGACGGCCGCGCAGACCGCGCGGGACAGCGGGCTCCGGCGCCGCACGGACGCCGCCGCGACCGCCGCGTCCAGCCCCCGGACGAACCGGCGGGCGGCGGCTATGTCGGGGTGCGCGGAGGGCCCGGTGCCCGCGACGACCGGGGCGAGGACCGCGCGCAGTTCGCCGACCCGCATCCACCACAGGAAGGGCGAGCCGATGACCAGGACCGGGGCGGCGGCCGACCGGCGCTGCCGGTCGGCGCCGGACACCTCGCCCCGGTCGTCCGGCGCCGGGCCGCCGTGCGCCGGATGGGTGCGGTCCTCCAGCCAACTGTCGCAGTCCGGGGTGAGCGCTATCGCGGAAGGGGCGGGCACGTCGAGCCGGTCGGCGAGGTCACGCACCATCCGGTACAGATCCGGCGCCGATTCCTCCGCGATGGTGACCGTCGGGGTGACGGCGGGCCGCGCCCGGGCGACGACCAGGGCGACACCGGCGGTGGCGAGCAGGACGAGCAGGGCGCACGCCGAGACCGCCCAGCGGGCGATGTCCCAGGGGGCGCCCACCAGGTGGCCGGTGGACCCGCCCGCGAGCAGGATCACGGCCGCGGCGGCGGGCAGCAGCGCGACGGCCAGCGCCCGGCTGCGCACCCGCAGTACGGCCAGGGCACGGGCCCGCGCGCCCGGCGCTCCCCGCCCCTCGACACCCGTGGCGCTCATGCCCGTCACCCCCTTCCCTGCTCGGCCTGTCGTTGCCCGGTGGTGCTCACTCCCCCACTGTGGCATCCACCACTGACATCGCAATGCCGGTGGGCCAAGTGCCGGAACGCCTGCGCCGCACCCTAGTTGGGGGCTCGGTGCCCGTCAGCCGTATGGGGCATTGGTCACTCGATGGAATGGCTCTGGGGAAAGGTGGCGGTCGAGCGAAGGTGAAGGACAGGCAAAGACGAAGGACGGGCAAAGGTGGCGGACGGACAAGGGTGAAGGACGGGCAAGGGTGAAGGACGGGCAAGGGTGAAGGACGGGCAAGGGTGAAGGACGGACCGCAAGGGTCAGGCCCCGGTTCCTGGGACGGAGCCGGGGCCTGTCGGGTTCACCGCGAGGCGGAGAGGTGGCGTTACGCGCCCGCCGCCGCCTTCGCCGCGATGTCCGTACGGTGCTGGGAGCCGTCGAGGCCGATGCGGGCGACGGCCCGGTAGGCGCGCTCGCGGGCCTCGGCGAGGTCCGCGCCGGTGGCCGTGACGGACAGCACGCGACCGCCCGCGCTGACGACGGCGTCGCCCTCGCGCCGGGTGCCGGCGTGCAGCACGTACGCGTGCGGGGCGTCCTGCGCGGCCACCTCGTCGAGGCCGGTGATCGGGTCGCCGGTGCGCGGGGTGCCGGGGTAGTTGTGGGAGGCGACGACCACGGTGACGGCCGCGTCGTCGCTCCAGCGCAGCGGCTCCAGGTCGGCGAGGTTGCCGGTGGCGGCGGCCATCAGCAGCCCGGCGAGCGGGGTCTTGAGCCGGGCCAGGACGACCTGGGTCTCGGGGTCGCCGAAACGGGCGTTGAACTCGATCACCCGCACCCCCCGCGAGGTGATCGCGAGACCGGCGTACAGCAGCCCGGAGAACGGCGTGCCCCGGCGGCGCATCTCGTCCACCGTCGGCTGCAGGACGCTCTGCACGACCTCGTCCACCAGCTTGGGATCGGCCCACGGCAGCGGGGAGTACGCGCCCATGCCGCCGGTGTTCGGGCCCGCGTCGCCGTCCAGGGCACGCTTGAAGTCCTGGGCGGGCTGGAGCGGGCGGACGGTGTCGCCGTCGGTGATGGCGAACAGGGAGACCTCGGGGCCGTCGAGGTACTCCTCGATGACCACGCGTTCGCAGGCGCGTGCGTGGGCCCGCGCGGCCTCGATGTCGTCGGTGACGACGACGCCCTTGCCGGCGGCGAGACCGTCGTCCTTGACGACGTACGGCGGGCCGAAGGCGTCGAGCGCGGTGTCGGCCTCCTCCGGTGTCGTGCAGACGTACGAACGGGCGGTGGGGACGCCGGCGCGGGCCATGACGTCCTTGGCGAACGCCTTGGAGCCCTCCAGTCGCGCCGCCTCCTTGGAGGGGCCGAAGACCGGGATGCCGGCCTCGCGCACGGCGTCGGCGACCCCGGCGACCAGGGGCGCCTCCGGACCGACGACGACCAGGCCGGCACCGAGCCGCTGGGCGAGCGCGGTCACCGCGGCGCCGTCGAGGGCGTCGACCTGGTGCAGCTCGGCGACCTCGGCGATCCCGGCGTTGCCGGGCGCGCAGTGGAGCGCGGTGACGTCGGGGTCGAGGGACAGGGAACGGCACAGGGCGTGTTCGCGGGCACCGCTGCCGATGACGAGGACCTTCACGGGGTCAGCCTAACGGGAACGGCCCGGGCCGCTTTGTGCGGGCTTCCGAAGGCGGGGGCGCCCCCGGCTCGTACGTTCCTCCGAAACGGGGGCGGTGCGGCGGCCGCTCACTCGTGGGCGATCTCCTCGACCACCGTCGCCCCCAGCTCCCGTACCAGCAGCTCCTTGCCGGAGAGCGCCGACTCGTCGAGGTCGGGGTCGTCGTCCTCGGGGATGTCGTCCTCGATGGAGACCGGGGGCGGTTCGGGCGCGGAGGGCCGCTGCACGGGAGCGGACGCGGGCCCCGGACCGGCCGCCGGGGCGGCGGCGGACGGTCTGGACACGGAGGTGACGGGGGAGGCGGAGGACGCCGACGGACGCTGACCGGGAGCGGGGGCGGAGGCGGGAGCGGCGGAGGCACCACCGCCGTACCCGCCGTTGCCGACTCCGCCGCCTCCGGCGAATCCGCTGGAGGCGCCCCCGAATCCGCCGGGGCCCCCGGACGGACCGGCGGGCGGCGGGGGTGCCGAGCCGCCGGACGGGTCGACGACCGCCTCGATCTTCCACTGGACGTTGAACTGCTCGCCCAGCGCCTGCCGCAGCACCTCCTCGCTGCCGCTGCTCAGGAAGTTGTCCCGGGCTCCGGCGTTGACGAAGCCGAGCCGCAGGGAGGTGCCGTCGAAGCCGACCACCTGGGCGTTCTGGCTGAGCAGGATCCAGGTGAACCGGCGGCGGTTCTTGACCGCCTCCAGGATGTTCGGCCAGAGCGTACGGGGGTCGAGCCCACCGGCGGCCGGAGCGGACGCGGGTGCGGGCGAGGCCGCGGGTGCCGGCGTCGGTGCCGGTGCGGGTGCCGGTGCGGTGGAGGCCGTCGGCGCCGGGGGCTGTGCGCCGCCGCCCGCGGGGGCCGCGGTGGGCCAGCCGCCGGGTCGCCGGCCGCCACTGCCGGCGGATGCGGCGGTGGGCCAGGCACCGGGCGCGGGGCCCGACGGAGCCGGGGGCGCGGCGGGGGCGGGAGTCTGCGGGGCAGCGCTCTGCGGCGCGGGACCCACGGGCGCGGAGGCGGCGGACGACGCGGGTACGCCACCGCTACCGGGCCCTCCCGGGACAACGCCGGGCCCACCCGGGACACCGCCCGGACCACCGCCGGGCCCGCCCGGCACCGCGGCGGCACCCGCGGGCACCCCCGCCCCGCCCGGCTGTCCCGCCTGCTGCCCCGCGGCCCCGGGCTGAGCCCCCCGTACCGCCGCCCGAGCCACAGCGGCCCCGCCACCCGGCGGAACCGGCGCTACCGGCGCCCCCGCGTGGGCCTCGGGCCCCGGCACATACCCCGCCGCGGGCAGCCCGGCCCCGGAGGTGAAGCTCACGCCGCGCTCGATGCGGTCGAGGCGGGCCATCACGGACCGCTCGTCGCCGTACGCCGCCGGCAGCATCACCCGGGCGCAGATCAGCTCCAACTGGAGCCGCGGCGAGGTGGCGCCGCGCATCTCCGTCAGCCCTTCGTTGACGAGATCGGCGGCGCGGCTCAGCTCGGCGGCGCCGAAGGAGCGCGCCTGGGCCTGCATGCGGTCGACCACGTCGGCCGGGGCGTCGATGAGCCCCTTCTCGGCGGCGTCGGGCACGGCGGCGAGGATCACCAGGTCACGCAGCCGCTCCAGGAGGTCGGCGACGAAGCGCCGGGGGTCGTTGCCCCCCTCGATGACGCGGTCGACGACCTCGAAGGCCGCCGCGCCGTCCCCGGAGGCGAACGCCTCGACCACGGAGTCCAGCAGCGAACCGTCCGTGTAGCCGAGCAGCGAGGTCGCCATGGCGTACGTCACACCGTCGTCACCGGCACCGGCCAGCAACTGGTCCATCACGGACATGGAGTCACGCACGGACCCGGCACCGGCCCGGACGACCAGCGGCAGCACCCCGTCCTCGACGGGGATGCCCTCCTTCTGGCAGACCTCGCCCAGGTACTCGCGCAGGGTGCCGGGCGGGACGAGCCGGAAGGGGTAGTGATGGGTCCGCGACCGGATGGTCCCGATGACCTTCTCGGGCTCGGTGGTCGCGAAGATGAACTTGAGGTGCTCCGGCGGCTCCTCGACGACCTTGAGCAGCGCGTTGAAACCGGCCGACGTGACCATGTGGGCCTCGTCGATGATGTAGATCTTGTACCGGCTGCGGGCGGGCCCGAAGAACGCCTTTTCGCGCAGGTCACGGGCGTCGTCGACGCCACCGTGCGAAGCGGCGTCGATCTCGATGACGTCGATCGAACCCGGCCCGTTCCGCGCCAGGTCCTGGCACGACTGGCACTCACCGCACGGGGTCGGCGTCGGTCCCTGCTCGCAGTTCAGGCACCGGGCCAGGATGCGGGCGCTGGTCGTCTTGCCACAGCCGCGCGGACCACTGAACAGGTACGCGTGATTGACCCGGTTGTTCCGCAGCGCCTGCTGCAGCGGGTCGGTGACATGCTCCTGCCCGATGACCTCGGCGAAGGACTCGGGTCGGTAGCGGCGGTACAGCGCGAGAGACGACACGCATACGAGGTTATAGGCGCCCACTGACAACCGGACCGGCCCGCGAAACGCAGACGCCCCCCACGCACCCGCCAGAGCCGACCTACCCTTGCTGCCTTCCGGCCCTGGGGGAGTTCAGTCAGATAGCGCCGCGTGAGGGGCTGAAGCACAGGTTACCCGATCCGGGGCCCTGCGAACGAGTTCGCAAGCACTCCCCGACGTCATGTAATGTTCTCCGCGGAGGATTCGCCTAGTGGCCTAGGGCGCACGCTTGGAAAGCGTGTTGGGGGCAACCCCTCACGAGTTCGAATCTCGTATCCTCCGCCAGTGCCTCACCGGGCACGATGTCGAAGGGCCCCACCGTTCGCGGTGGGGCCCTTCGACGTTGTCCGTCTCGGATTCCGTCTCAGTTTCCGTCTCGGTCGGATTTTTCCTCGGTGCCGGTGGCGTCCAGAGCGCGTCGCGGTCTGCGCCCGGTGTTGTGGACGCGGGCGAGGAGCACGGACGGCGTGGCGGTGTCAGGCGTGGGTGGGGTCCTCTTGGAGCGCGGGGGCGGTGAAGTAGCGGCGGGCGTACAAGGCGACGTACACCAGGCCGATCAGGGCGGGGACCTCGATGAGGGGGCCGACGACGCCGGCGAGGGCCTGGCCGGAGGTGGCTCCGAAGGTGGCGATGGCGACGGCGATGGCCAGTTCGAAGTTGTTGCCCGCGGCGGTGAAGGCCAGCGTCGTGGCCCGCGGGTGGTCGAGGCCGACCGCGCGGCCCAGGGCCATGGACCCGGCCCACATGACGGCGAAGTAGACCAGCAGCGGCAGGGCGATGCGGGCGACGTCGAGGGGCTGTGAGGTGATGGCGTCGCCTTGCAGGGCGAAGAAGACGACGATCGTGAAGAGCAGCCCGTACAGGGCGAAGGGGCCGATACGCGGGACGAGCCTGGACTCGTACCAGGTGCGGCCCTTCACCTTCTCGCCGATGCGGCGGGTGAGGTAGCCGGCCGCGAGCGGGATGCCGAGGAAGATGAGCACGCTGCGGGCGATCTCCCACACGGACACGTCCAGTCCGGTCCGCTCCAGGCCGAGCCGGCCGGGCAGGACGGAGAGGTAGAACCAGCCCAGTGCCGAGAAGGCGATCACCTGGAAGACGGAGTTCAGGGCGACCAGGACGGCGGCGGCTTCACGGTGGCCGCACGCCAGGTCGTTCCAGATGACGACCATGGCGATGCAGCGGGCCAGGCCGACGATGATCAGGCCGGTGCGGTAGGCGGGGAGGTCCGGCAGGAACAGCCACGCCAGGGCGAACATGAGTGCCGGGCCGACCACCCAGTTCAGCAGCAGGGACGGCAGCAGCAGACGGCGGTCGCGGGTGACGGTGTCGAGGCGGTCGTAGCGGACCTTGGCCAGCACCGGGTACATCATCACGAGCAGGCCCAGGGCGATGGGGAGGGACACCCTTGTCACGGTCACCTCGGCCAGCGCGTCGCCCAGGCCCGGGACCAGGCGGCCCAGGCCGAGGCCCACGGCCATGGCCGCGAGGATCCAGACGGCCAGGTAGCGGTCGACGAAGGAGAGGCGCCCGGCCACGTTGCCTTCGGGTGCGGCGGTGCTCACGAGGCGGCTCCGGCCGGCGCGGTGCGCTCGGGCAGTGGCCCACCGGCCGGACGGGCGAGGATGCCGGCGAGACGGTCGGTCGTCTCCGGGACGAGCCAGTAGTAGACCCAGGTGCCGCGCCGCTCGCAGTCGATCAGGCCCGCCTGCCGCAGCAGTTTCAGGTGGTGCGAGATCGTCGGCTGGGACAACGCGAAGGCCGGGGTCAGGTCGCAGACGCACACCTCGCCGCCCGCCCGGGAGGCGATCATCGACAGCAGGCGCAGCCGCACCGGATCGCCCAGCGCCTTGAACACCTTCGCCAGCTCCACGGCCTGGCCCTCGTCCAGGGGAGCGGTCAGCAGTCCGGGGCAGCACGCTCCGGCGCCATCGCTCTGACCGAGCACCCTCAGCTCTTGATTCGACATTCCTCTATATTGACGGACTTCGATCCAGCGCGCAATCTTGCATCGACAGACATCAATGCAACCGGATGGGAGACCGTCATGTCTCGCGCTCAGCTCGCCCTGCGTGTCAGTGACCTGGAAGCGTCGATCACCTTCTACACGAAGCTGTTCGGCACCGAACCGGCCAAGCGGCGCGAGGGCTACGCCAACTTCGCCATCGCCGAGCCCCCGCTCAAGCTCGTGCTGATCGAGGGTGCGCCCGGCGAGGAGACCCGCCTCGACCACCTCGGCGTCGAGGTCGGGTCCACCGACCAGGTCGACGCCACCGCCACCCGGCTCAAGGACGCCGGTCTGGCCACCTTCGAGGAGAACGACACGTCCTGCTGCTACGCGCTCCAGGACAAGGTGTGGGTCCACGGCCCCGGCAAGGAGCCGTGGGAGGTCTACGTCGTGAAGGCCGACGCCGACACCCTCGGGAAGAGCGCCGGCCCCGACGCCACCGGCGACGGATGCCGCACCGGCCGGCCGACCGGAAAGACCCCGGCAGCGACCGGATGCGCCTGCGGCTAGGGCTGCGGACGGGGTGGCGGTCCGGGAGACGCCCTGGCTGAGCGACGGCCTGATGGCCGGATCCGCCCGGCGTACATTCCGGCCGTCGTGGGATGGGGGCCGCTCCCGGGGGAAACCGTGTCCGGACGCACGTCCCGGGACGGAGGAGTGGTGATGGCCACGATGGCGAGTGGTGGAGGGGCGGATCTCGTCGCGCCCCGGTCCCTTCGAGCGCCGGGGATCGTGCTGGGGGTGGGGATCGGGGGGTTCGTCGACGGGATCCTGCTGCATCAGTTGCTGCGCTGGCATCACATGCTCACCAGCACGGACGACGACCGGATCGGCGTGAAGTACTACGACCCGAACACGGTGTCCGGGCTGGAAATGAACACCGTCTGGGACGGCGTCTTCCACGCCGTGTGCTGGGTGGCGGTCGTCGGGGGGCTGGGGCTGCTGTACTCCCGGGTCACCCAGGACCGGCGGGCGGTGTGGGGCTCCCGGGTGCTGTGGGGGTGGGTGCTGGTGGGGTGGGGGCTGTTCAATCTGGTCGAGGGGGTTCTCGACCACCACATCCTCGGGATCCATCATGTGCGCGGGGGGCCGCATCAGGTGTGGTGGGACGTCGCGTTCCTGGTGCTCGGGCTCGTGCTCGTGGGGGTGGGGTACCTGGTGCAGCGCGGTGGGCGCGTGTCCGGGCGGCGTTCCTGATGGGCATGGGCGGGATGGAACATCCGCACCAGCACGGTGGCGGGCTTCCTGTCGAGGGGCTGGTGCCGGTGCTGGCGCTGCTCGTGCTCGGTGGGGGGTACGGGGTCGCCGTGTGGCGGGTGCGGCGGCGTAGCGGTGGGCAGGGGTGGAGCGGGCCGCGCGCCTTCTGCTTCGCGGCGGGGGTGGGGCTGCTCGCCGTCGCGCTGCTGCCGCCGCTGGGGACGGTGGCGCACCACGACTTCCGTGGCCACATGGCCCAGCACATGCTGATCGGCATGTACGCGCCGCTGGCGCTGGTGCTGGGGGCGCCGGTGACGCTGCTGCTGCGGGTGCTGCCGGTGCGGCGGGCGCGTCGGGTGACCGCCGTGCTGCGGAGCCGGCCCGTGAAGCTGGTGGCCCACCCGGCCGTCGCCCTGCTGCTCAGCACCGGCAGCCTCGGGGTGCTCTACTTCACGCCGCTGTACGACGCCCTGTCGGCGCACCCGGCGGGACACTGGCTGATGAGCCTCCACTTCCTGGCGTCCGGGTGCCTCTTCGCCCACGCCATCGCCGGACCCGACCCGGCGCCCGGCCGGCCCGGCGTACCGGCCCGGCTCGGGTACCTCGGCGTGGCCGTGGCCGCGCACGCGCTGATCGCGCAGGCGATGTACGGCGGCTACCTCGTCCACCTCCACGTACCCGCCGCCGAGGTACGGGCGGGAGCGGAGATCATGTACTACGCCGGGGACATCGCCGAGCTGCTGCTGGCCGGCGCCCTGGTGGCCACCTGGCGGCCCGAGCGGCGGCGCCCGGCGACCGGCCGTGCCCCCGCCCCCGCCGCCGTACCGAACGCGGCCGTTCCGCACTGACCGGGCGGGGCCCGGCACACGCCACGACGAGAACCATCGAGAACCACGAGATCACGAGACAAGGAACCACCAGCACGTGAGCACAGAAGTCGCCCTCCGGCCGGCCGAGGTGGCCGAGCAACTGGGCCAGTACACCGTCATCGACGTCCGCACCCCCGGGGAGTACGCCGCCGGCCACCTCCCCGGCGCCCACAACGTCCCGCTCGATGCCCTGCCCACCGCCCTGCCCGCGCTGAAGGCCGCCGCCGCCCGGGGCAGGCTGCTGCTGGTCTGCGCCTCGGGAAGCCGTTCCGCCACCGCCTGCGCGCGGCTCGCCGCCGCGGACGTGCCGGCGGCCACGCTGGTCGGCGGGACCACGGCGTGGGCGGAACAGGGGCGGCCGGTGGAGCGGGAGGCGGGCGGCCGGGCCGTCTGGCCCATGGAACGCCAGGTCCGGCTGGCCGCCGGTTCGCTGGTCGTGGCGGGTCTGGCGCTCGGTACCCGTTTCCCGCGGGCGCGCTGGCTGTCGGCGGCGATCGGCGGCGGGCTCGTCTTCTCCGCCGTCTCCGGTACCTGCGGGATGGCGGCCGTGCTGGGCAGGCTGCCGCACAACCGGCCGCGTACCGGCGATCTCGCGGCCACCCTGGAGGCGCTGGCCCACTGAGTCCGTGCGGGCTACCGCATGATCCGTACCCGGGTCGTCCCGGTCACCTGGTCCACCTCCGAGGTGCGGACCGTCACCCTCGCCGTCCAGGTGCCGGGCAGGGGCAGGGTGACGGAGTCGGTGCTCCAGTAGCCGCCCCGGTCGGTCAGGCCGGCGTCGATCGGGCCGAGGTCGCGGGCGGGGAGGGTGAAGGAGAGGCGCAGTCCGGGTACGGCGGTCAGGCCGCCGTCGGAGGCGAAGACCACGGCCTGGACCGCGTTGTCGCCGGTGCGGCCGGGGTCGAGGGTGAGCTGCACCGTGCCCTTCCCGCCGGGGGTGCCGACGTCGAACGGCATCGTCGTGACGGAGGCCGGGGGCAGCGCGGCCACGGGTGCGGCCCGTGCCGCGGCGGTCTCCGAGCGGCCCGGTGGGGTGCTGGTCAGCGCGGTGGTGAGGGCCAGGACGACCGCGGCGACAGCGGCTTCGACGAGCACGGTGCGGCGCAGGGCACGGCGGGCGGTCGTGCCGGGGGCGGGGGGTGGTGCCGGGGTGAGCGGAGGGTTGTCGGCCGGTGGGGGTACGCGCGTGGCCGCCCATGCCGGTACGGGTGTCCGCGTGGCCGTTGGTGCCGGCAGGCGGTTCGTCCAGTGGCGGGACAGGGCCGCCGCCGTCAGCAGGGCGGCCACCGCGGCGAGCTTGGCCAGCAGCAGCCTGCCGTACGTCGTGCCGGTCAGCGCCGGCCAGGAGCCCAGGCCGCGCCAGGACTGGTAGGTGCCGGTGACGGCCAGGACCGTGACCGCGGTCAGGGCGAGGCGGGAGAAGCGGGCGACGGTGGCGGCCGGGAGGTCCGGGGCGCGGCGCAGCAGGGTGAGCAGGGCCGTGAGGCCGCCCAGCCAGACGGCCGTCGCCAGCAGGTGCAGGACGGAGCAGGCCAGGGCGACCGGCACCTGGCGGCCCGCGGCGGCGTGGTCGGCGCCCGACCAGGTGAGGGCGAGGGCGACGGCCGGCGGGAGGGCCAGGGCGGTGGTGCGGGGGCCGGGAGCCGGGCGCAGCAGCCGCTGGAGCAGGAGCCGGGCCGGTGGCAGCAACGCCAGTCTGACGAGGAGCAGGGCGCCGGGGCGGCCGGTCAGGGTCCCGGCGAGGGCGCCGGGGTCGAGGGCCGTCGCCGGACCCGTGCCCGCCTCGTACGGGGCGCGTAGCAGGAGCAGGGCGACGGTGGCCGCCAGCAGCGTCCACCAGGCCGTCGCCGCGAGGGCGCGCAGCGGCGCGGGGTCGGGCGGGCGGCACCGGACGACGAACGCGGCGGTGCCGGTGAGCAGGGCGAAGGCGAGGTAGGCCAGGTAGCGGGCGCCCTGGTGGAGGGCGCCGGTGAGCGGGTCCTCGACGGGGCCGGTGGCCACGGGGGCGGCCGTGGCGGAGCGCTTGCCGACGGAGAAGGTGAACGCGCCGGAGACGGGGTGGCTGTCGGCGGACACCACCCGCCACGCCACCGTGTACGTGCCCGGTCCGAGCCGTTCCGGCAGGGTGACGCGGGCGGTGTCGGAGCGGCCGTCGGCGTGCCCGGCCTCCCCGGTGCGGACGCGGCGGCCGCCGGGGTCCAGGACGCGGAAGGAGTCGTCGCGCAGGCCGACGGACTCGGTGAACGTCAGGGTGATGTCCCGGGGGGCCGTGCGCAGGACGGTGCCGTCGGCGGGGTCGGTGGCGGTGAGGGCGGCGTGGGCGGATGCCGGTCCGGCACCGCCGAGGAGGAGCAGGACCAGCACGGTGACCAGCAGCGCCGGGCGGCGGACCCCTCGACGCCCTCGACGCCCCCGGTCTTCGACACGCCTCACGCCGCCACCCCGTCCCGTGATCGTCCCTGCGGGAAGGGGATACGGGCACCGACGGCCGGGCGCTCACCGCAACGGCCAGGCCGTCCCCCTCGCCCGCCGGTTAAGCCGTCACCGCGACCGGCACCGAGACGGCCGGGCCGTCACCGTCACCACGACCACCGCCCCACCGCCACCGCCCCCGTCACCAAGACGCCCGAGCCGTCACCCCGCCATCCACCACCAGGTCCTGCCCGGTGATCCAGGACGCCAGCCCGGACGCGAGGAACACGCACGCGTCGCCGACGTCCCGGGGGCGGCCCAGGCGGCCGAGGGGGGCCGCCTGTCGCCAGCGGCGTACGCCCTCGGGCCAGGTGTCGGACAGGCCGTCGCGGTCGATCAGGCCGGGTGAGACGGTGTTGACGCGGATGCCCCAGGGGCCGTACTCCAGGGCGGCCGAGCGGGCGTGCATGACGACCGCCGCCTTGGCGGCGCTGTAGTGGGCGTGTCCGGCGGCGGGGGCGTGGGCCTCGATGGAGGCGATGTGGGTGATCGTGCCGCCGGTGTCCGCGCGGCGCATCACCTCGGCGGCGGCCTGGGTGCAGGCGAAGACGCTCGTCAAGTTGGCGTCGAGGACCGTCCGCCACTCGGTGGCCGTCATCCCGGGCAGTTCCCGTACCGGTTGGACGCCCGCGTTGTTGACCAGGGCGTCCAGTCGGCCGCCGCCCCAGTCGGCGGCGGTGTCGATCAGGCGGTGGCAGGCGTCCTCGTCGGTGAGGTCGGCGGGCAGGACGACGGACCGGCCGCCCCGGGCCTCGATCTCCGCGGCCAGTGCGCGGGTCGCCTCCACCGACGTACGGCAGTGCAGGGCGAGGGCCGCGCCCTCCTCGGCGAAGCGCAGGGCGATGCCCCGGCCGATGCCGCCGCCCGCGCCGGTGACCAGGGCGATCCGGCCGTGCAGAAGGGTCATGGGCGGCAGAGTTCCACGATCCGCGCGGCCTGGTCCGGGTAGCGCGCCATGAGGTCGGCCGCGTCGCCGTGCACGTAGTCCGCGTAGGTGAAGCCGGGGGCCATGGTGCAGCCGAACAGGGTCCAGGCGCCGCCCGCGCCGACCCTGCCGCCCATCCAGGTACCGGCGGGGACGGTCAACTGGACGTGCTGGCCGCCCAGGACGTCGGGGCCGAGCACGGCCGTGCGGGAGGTGCCGTCGGGGGCGAGGAGCAGCAGGTCGAGCGGGTCGCCGAGGTAGTGGTGCCAGATCTCGTCGTGGGGCAGGCGGTGCAGGGCGGAGAAGTCGCCGGGCCGGCCGGTCAGCAGGGCGACGATGGCCGTGCCGGCCGGGCGGCCGTCGGGGCCCTCCGGACCGGCCCAGGTCCGGCGGAACAGTCCCCCTTCCCGGGGGATGGGCTCCAGCCCGTAGTGCGCGACGAGGTCCTCTGGGGTCACCGGAGTCACCCGCCCGAGGCTACCCGCCGAGTGAGTCGCGGTGCAGGAAGGCGAGTTGGGCCTTCTTCTCCGGCAGATGGACGTCCGGCAGGTCGACCTCGGGCAGCACCACGACCGGGCCCGCGGTGAAGCCCTGCCGTACGAAGCGGGCGATGGCCGCCTCGTTGCGCACATCGGGGTCGATGACGATCCGGGTCCGGTCCAGGCCGACCAGGACGTACGAGGTGACCACGGACGCCAGCGCCGCCGTCCAGCCCGGCCGGGCACCCTGCGGTCCGGCGGGCGCCACGAGCAGGTGGACGCCGATGTCGCCGGGCTCGACGGGGTAGCACTCGCCGACCCGGTCCGCCGAGGGCTCGTAGGTCTGGAGCAGGGCGGCCGGGGCGCCGTCCGTCACCAGGAGGTAGGCGTGGTGGGTGTCGAGGGTGTCCAGGTGGGCGTAGATCTCGGCGACCTGGTCGCGGGTCAGGCCGTTCATGCCCCAGAACGCGGCGCGTTCCTCGCTCACCCAGGCGTGGATCACCTCGGCGTCCCGCTCGGGGTCGAGGGGCAGGACGCGGACGGTGCCGAAGCCCTCGACCTCCTGCTCGTGGACGGTTTCACGTGAAACGTAGGGATCAGACATCGGTCTCCTTCGTGAGCCGGCCCCAGTCGGTGACGACGGGGGCGAGATCGCCGGCGAGCCAGAGGGGCAACTGGTCGCGGTGGTGCGGTGAGCCGGGGACGCCCGAGGCGCCGAACGGGACCACCCAGCGGCTGTCCTCGCGCCGGGCCAGGTCCCATATGTACCGGGCGGCGGGGCCGCGTGCGGCGAGGTCGGTGAGGCCGGGCACGGCCGAGGTGCACAGCACGCAGTCGTGGTCGCCGGCCAGGCCGGGCGCCTCGAAGGACGCGTCCGGCAGGGCCCGCCAGGGGGCGAGGCGGTGGCTGTCGCCCCAGGCGGCGGGGGGCGCCCCGGCGGCCGTCTCCTCCAGGGCGGCGCGTACTTCGGCGGTGCGGTCGATGCCGTACGGCTCCTCGGCGCGCAGCAGGTGTTCGAGGGCGTAGGCGATCCTCGGGAGCAGGGCGAGCCAGGGCTGGAACACCTCGGGGTAGGCGGGCGGGACGGCGGGCCCCGCGAACGCCGGGTGGGCCGCCAGGCGCCGGACGAGCGCGCCGCGCAGGGCCGCGTAGGCGCCCGCGTCGGTGCTGTCGGCGTCCATGCGGCGGTCCCAGGCGAGGAGGCGGTCGCGGAGGGCGGTGGCGGCCGGGCTCAGGTCCTGGAGGGTCGCCACCAGGTCGAGGAGGGGGGCGGCCGAGCCGAGGTGGGTGTCGGTGTGGATCGCGGGCATGTCGGCGGCCGACCAGCGGTCCTTGGCGGCCAGCAGGGCGGCGATGCGCTCGGCGCGGTGCGGCGGCGCGAACTCGGTGCCCAGCGGGGCGGCGGGGCCGCGCTGGTTGGCCATCACGGCGACGCCGTCGGTCAGGCCGGCGCGGGGCGGGGTGTGCCAGCCCCGCCACTCGTGGCCGGGCTCCCAGGCGGGCACCGGTCCCAGCCGGTTGGCCTCGGCGCGGACCGGCACCCGGCCCGCCACCCGGTGCAGGGTGCCGCCCTCGGTGTCGGCGGCCTGGACGACGTTGACCGGCTCGACCCAGGCGTCCAGCGCCCGGTCGACGTCGGCGACCCGGCGGGCCCGCAGCAGCGGCAGCAGCGCGCCGAAGCCCAGGTCGGCGGTGACGCGGGGCGGATGGCGCAGGCTGAGCGCGAGCGGGGTGCCGTCGTCCAGGCCCTCGGGACCGCCCGCGATCACCGGGCCCCGGTCGGTCTCGATGACCTCCACCTCGTGGGGCTCCTCGCCCGCGACCCGGATCAGCTCGGTGTGCCGGGCGGCGCGGCGCCAGACGCCGTCCGGGCCGAGCGCCTCCACACCGGCGCCGGTGCGGCGCAGCCTCTCGCGGTAGAGGTCCTGGTAGTCGGCCATGGCGTTGGTGATGGCCCAGGCGACGGTGCCGGTGTGGCCGAAGTGGGCGATGCCGGGGACGCCGGGCACGGCGAGGCCGACCACGTCGAACTCCGGGCCGCAGAGCCGGATCTGCTGGTAGACGCCGGGGTCCTCGATGAAGCGGTGCGGGTCGCCGGCGATGACCGCCTGCCCGGTGACGGTCCGCTCGCCGGCGACCAGCCAGCCGTTACTGCCGGCCGTGCCGGGGCCGTCGGTGGCGAAGAGGGCGACGGCGTCCGCGCCGAGGTGCTCGGTGATGTGCCGGCGCCAGAGCTTGGCGGGGAAACCGGCGAACAGGATGTGGGTGGCGAGCCAGACGGCCAGCGGCGTCCACGGCTCCCAGCGGCCGGGGGCGAGACCCGCCCGGCCGAACTCGGGGGCGGGCGGCCCGGCCAGGCCCTCGTTCACCCCGGTGACGTAGGCCCGTACCCAGTCGGCGGTCTCCGGGTCCCGTTCCGCCAGGGCGGTGAAGCAGCGCCGGGCGGTGTCGGCGATGCGGGCGCGGCGGGCGAAGCGGTCCCAGGACAGGGCTTCGGGGCCGAGGAAGGACGCCGAGGTGCCCTGGGCGCGGTGCCGCTCCACCTCCAGTTGCCAGCCCCGGTCCCGGGCGGTGACCAGCCCCTGGGCGCGGGCGAGTTCCCGGGTGCCGTCCGCACGCAGGTGCGGGACGCCCCAGGCATCGCGGTAGATCTCGGCGCTCACCCCTGTGCCTCGACTTTCCTTTAGGTTAGGCTCACCTAAGTCCGACGTTCGTGTGGCGGAATCGTACGTGAAGGGTGAAGGGGACATGGCTCAGGGGCGGGGTTGGGAGGGCGCGGTCCTCAAACTGATGCGTGCCAAGGACTTCACGTTCACGGTGACCGGCGCCGAGGACGTCACGCCCCGCTACCGCCGCGTGCACCTCACCGACGGCGGCATGCTCGGGGCCCTCGGCGTCCATCCCACCATGTGGGTGCGGCTCTGGTTCGACAACGCGGGCCGGCCGCACCAGCGGGCCTACACCCTGGTCGACCCCGACCCGGCGGCGGGCACCTTCAGCCTGGAGTTCGCCCTGCACGAGGGGTGCGCCAGCGACTGGGCGCGGGCCGCGAAGCCCAGCGACACCATCGAGGCGACCGTCCAGGGCACCGGCTTCCAGGACCCCGACCCGGCGCCCTCGCACGTCTTCGCCGTCGCCGACCCGGCCTCCCTGCCCGCCCTCAACTCCCTGCTCGGCACGCTGGCCGGCGCCCCGGCCACGGTCTGGTTCGAGGGCGACCACACCGGACTGCCGCTGCGCGCGGACGCCGCCCGGCACGAGGTCCGCGCGGTCGAACGCCGGGACGCCGGCGCCCACCTGGTGGCCCGGGTGAAGGAGGCGCTGCCGGAACTGCTGCGGGCCACGCCCGACCCGTACGTCTGGATCGCCTGCGACACCGCGACCACCCGGGCGCTGGCCTCGTACGTCCGCAAGGAGCTGGGGCTGCCCAAGCAGCGCGTGAACGCGCTGGGCTACTGGCGCGCGACCTGACCGGTCCCGCGCGATCATCGGGGCATGGACGTCACCCTGCACCTCGCCCAGGACCCCGAGGCCGACGCGCTGCTCGGCCGCAGTCCGCTCGCCGCGCTGGTCGGGATGCTGCTGGACCAGCAGATCCCGATGGAGTGGGCGTTCCAGGGCCCCGCCACCATCGCCCGGCGGATGGGCGCCGAGGACCTGGACGCGCACGACATCGCCTCCCGCGACCCCGAGCAGTTCGCGGCGCTGCTCGCCGAGAAACCGGCCGTGCACCGCTATCCGGGGTCGATGGCGGGCCGGGTGCAGAAGCTCTGCCAGTACCTCGTCGAGCACTACGACGGTGACGCCGAGGCCCTCTGGCGGGACGCCGGCAGCGGCCGGGAACTGCTGGGCCGGCTCCAGGACCTGCCGGGCTTCGGCAAGCAGAAGGCGCAGATCTTCCTCGCCCTGCTCGGCAAGCGGCTCGGCGTCCGCCCGGAGGGCTGGCGCGAGGCGGCGGGTGTCTACGGCGAACCGGACTCCTTCCGCTCGGTCGCCGACATCACCGGGCCGGAGTCGCTGGCCAAGGTCCGCGCGCACAAGCAGGAGATGAAGGCGGCGGCGAAGGCCGCGAAGGCCGCGAAGGCGGCCGGGAAGTAGGCCGTACCCCGATCGGACCGCCCGGCTGGCGGCCTCCCGGCGGCCGGTCACAGCATGAGGCATGACCGAGGCACCGAACGGCTCCTCACGTCGGCCGTACGTACCCGAGTCGTCCCCCGCGGGACCGTCGCGGTCGCCGCTGCGAGGTCACCAGGGGGCCGGTCCAGCGTGAGTCCCGTACGTCCCGTGGTCCGTGCCCCGCGCCGGTGCGTCTGGCCCCGGGTGCTGGTTCTGCTGCTCGCGCTGCTGCTGCCGGTGGTGCACGCCGGCCAGGCGCAGCCGGTGGCGTCCGTCGCGGCGGCGGGCGAGAGCGGAGGCGGGGGCACGGGCGGGAGCGGGGGCGGCGGGGGGACGGCTCTCGCGGAGTACGACGTCCTCGACGCCGTGGCGCGGACCCCCGTACGGCGGGCCGCGCTGCCCCGGCGGCCCGCGCCCCGGACGGGCGTCGCGGTGCCGTCCGCGGCCGGGCGCCCTCCGGTGCCGCCGTCGCCACCGCCGTACGCCCCGTGTGTGCCGCGCTCCGTGGTGCTGCGCTGCTGAGCGGACCGGGCCCCACCCGACCGCAAGCGACGCGACCCACGGAGGAAGAACCAGCATGCTCAACGACCCCTATGCCGTCCTGCGCGCCCTGCTGCGCGCGGAGGCCAGCCGCAACGCCCCCAAGTCCGAGCCCGCCCGCCCCGATCCGCGCGAGCCGCGGCACCCCGCACCGGCGCGGAAACGGGACTGACCGGCGCCGCGCGGCGGCGGAGACCCGCCACGGCCTCCGCCGCCGGGCCGATCGCACGGCGCTGACCAGGGGCGCGGCACGGCCGGCGGAACCGCCCGGGCCGGGAGGCTGCGCCCGGGGATGCCGGACCGGTAGGCTTTCCGTGTGATCTTCAAGCGCATCGGAAACGGCCGGCCGTACCCCGACCACGGCCGGGAAAGCACCCGGCAGTGGGCGGATGTCGCGCCGCGCCCGGTCCGCCTCGATCAGCTCGTCACCACGAAGCAGCAACTCGATCTGGAGACCCTGCTCGCCGAGGACTCCACGTTCTACGGCGACCTCTTCGCGCATGTCGTGAAGTGGCAGGGCGACCTCTACCTGGAGGACGGCCTGCACCGCGCGGTCCGCGCCGCGCTCCAGCAGCGCCAGGTGCTGCACGCCCGCGTTCTCGAACTGGACTGACGCTCCCCGACGGCGCTTTGGCCCTTTCGGGTGGGATCGCGCGGCCCCGCGTCCAGTCGAATGATCATCTAGTAGGCATTGCCGTCCGGGCGCACTACGCTGCGCTCATGAGCATGCTGACTCCTCCCGGCATGGGCGGCCAGTACCGGATCACGGGTGACAAGTACCCGCGGATGCGGCCTTCCCGGCGGCGCGGCAGGCTCGCGTTCCTCGCCGCCGCCTGCGTCACCGTCCTCGGTGTGCTCGGCTGGGGCACCCTCCAGCTCATCGACGTCTTCACCGGCGGCGACGAAGCCTCGGCGGTCGGCGCGACCGCGTGCCGTACGGACCGCACCACCGGCGCGAGCCCCTCGGCGGCCCCGGCCGCGGCGCTGCCCGCGCCCAGGAAGATCACGGTCAACGTGCTCAACGCCACCACCCGCAGCGGCCTCGCCAAGCGGACCGCCGACGAGCTGAAGAAGCGCGGCTTCCGCGTCGGCGAGGTGGGCAACGCGCCCGCGCGGTTCGACAAGAAGGTCAAGGGCACCGGCATCCTGCTGGGCCCCGCCGCCGCCCTGAAGACCTCCCTGCCGGTGCTCGGCACCCAGCTTCCCGCCGCCGAGCAGCGGGCCGACGCCGCCCGCAAGGGGGCCGCCGTCGACCTCGTCATCGGCGACAAGTTCACGGGGCTGGCGAAGAAGGCGCAGGCCGACAGGGCGCTGGCCGCGCTCAAGACGCCGAAGCCGGAGCCCGTCACCCGCGCGGGCGACGGGCCGGGGAACGGCTGCTGAGCCGCGCCGGACGGCATGTGATCGGCCGGCCTCGGAGGACCACCGCGATGCGGGGCCCGGGCCGTCCTGGACCGCCGCCGCCCCACCGCCACCGGCACCGGCCGGTGGCCGTCCCGCCAAGACCCGCCGCTGACCCCTCCGGCCCTCCGCCGCCCGCCGGCCGCTGCCCGCCGGCCTACTCGGCCGCCCCGTACATCCGGTCGCCCGCGTCGCCGAGGCCCGGCACGATGTAGCCCTGTTCGTTGAGCCGCTGGTCGACCGAGGCCGTCACGACCGTCACCGGTGTGCCGGCCAGCTCGCGCTCCATCACCTCGACGCCCTCGGGGGCGGCCAGCAGCACCACGGCGGTCACGTCGTCGGCGCCGCGCCCGATCAGTTCCTTGATGGCCGCGACCAGGGTGCCGCCCGTCGCCAGCATCGGGTCGAGGACGTACACCTGACGGCCCGAGAGGTCGTCCGGCATCCGCGTGGCGTAGGTGGAAGCCTGGAGCGTCTCCTCGTTGCGCACCATGCCCAGGAAGCCGACCTCGGCGGTCGGCAGCAGCCGGACCATGCCGTCCAGCATCCCCAGGCCGGCCCGCAGGATCGGCACCACCAGGGGGCGCGGGTGGGACAGCTTCACGCCGGTGGTCCGCTCGACCGGCGTCTGGATGTCGACCTGCTCGGTGCGCACGTCGCGGGTCGCCTCGTAGGCGAGGAGGGTGACCAGCTCGTCGGCGAGCCGACGGAAGGTCGCGGAGTCGGTGCGCTGGTCGCGCAGCGTGGTGAGCTTGTGGGCGACCAGAGGGTGGTCGACGACGTGGAGACGCATGTCCCCCACAGTAACCGGGCCCCGGAGCCCGGACGTCCCCGCTCCCGGACGGGCCCGTCCGGCGGTCCGCAGGCATCGATCACCCGGCTGGGGGGAAGACGCAGGGAACGCACGCGGATTGGTGGCACTGTGCCTGAACAGGAATTCCACGACACGCCGTCCCCCGGCGGAGCAGCGGGACAGACCGACCAGGAATCGCGGCGGTCCGCGGACCCCGACGCCGAACGGCGCCGGCGCCGGGCCCGGTTCCTGCGCGAACTGGCCGAGGCCCGCGAACTGCGCGACCGGGTCCAGCCGCGCCGGGCCAAGGTGGCCAGACTCCGCCAGGCCCTGCGGATGAGCACCTTCCGCTGGTGACCCCCGCCCGCTCGGGAAGATCACACGCCGCGCCGGTGTTGCCCCGGGGCGGGGGTGCGCGGACGCTGGTGAAAGCCGCGTACGATCCGCACGTGGCGGCAACGGGCACGATCGAAACTGCCGGACACAGGGAGCCGAAGACGTCCCCTGAACGCCTGCTTTCTGCCACGATTCCGAGTGGGTGGGGCTCGGAGCCCGCTCTCCCCGCCCACACCTCCGCCGGGGGGACCCCCAACCGGCACGCCTATGACCAGTGGGAGAGTCACGGTGTACTTCGCCGCACTGCTCGCGCGCACCGAAGACGGGTGGGAAGCGAGCGACACAGAGCTCGACGATGTGGAGACCCTGTCGGATCTGGCCGACCTGGCCCGGGAAGCCTCTCCCGACGAGGACACGGTGCTCGTCCTGATCGAGCAGGAGGACGGGTGGTTCGGCGTCGTCCGCGTGGACGGCGAGGACGACCCGCGCATCTACGTCTCCGACGCCTCCGCCGCCGTCCGCAGTTCGTACGGGGAGATCCTGCTCACCGACGAACTGCTCGGCCGGAACCCCGGGGACGACGGCCCCGACCTGGACGCCCTCGACCTCGACGGCACGGAGGACGGTGAGCCCGACGACGACGAAGACGCCGGCGGTGCCGAACCGGCCACCGGCGCCGCCGAGTCGACCGTGCCGCACGGCCCGGTGGGCGACCCCGACATCCTGGAGGACCTCGGCGTGAGCGAGAAGGAACTGCGCTTGATGTCCGAGGACGCGCTCACCGAGATCGCCGAGGCCCTGGGCGCCTCCGAGGTACTGGAGACCGTCCGCTGACCGCACCGGCCGACGCACCGGGCCCGCCGGACCCGGTGCGCGACCCCTGGCGGCCCGCGATGCGGCTCGCCCTGGCCGAGGCGCGCGACGCCGCCCGGGACGGCGACGTCCCCGTCGGCGCCGTCGTCCTGGCACCGGACGGCAGCACCGTGCTGGCGGCCGGGCACAACGAGCGCGAGGCCACCGGCGACCCGACCGCGCACGCCGAGGTCCTCGCGATCCGGCGGGCCGCGGCGCGGCTCGGCGCGTGGCGGCTGACCGACTGCACCCTGGTGGTCACGCTGGAGCCCTGCGTGATGTGCGCGGGCGCCCTCGTGCAGTCCCGGGTGGACCGGGTGGTCTACGGCGCCCGGGACGAGAAGGCGGGCGCGGCCGGCTCCCTGTGGGACGTCGTCCGCGACCGGCGGCTCAACCACCGGCCCGAGGTGATCGAGGGCGTGCTCGCCGCGGAGTGCGCGGGGCTGCTCACCGGCTTCTTCCGGGGGCGCTGAGCACCGATTTCGGAGCACGGCCCACCGTGCGGTAAGGTCTCTCCCGGTAGCGTGTCCGAGCGGCCGAAGGAGCTCGCCTCGAAAGCGAGTGTGGCGCAAGTCACCGAGGGTTCAAATCCCTCCGCTACCGCTTGAGAAGGGCCCCGTCGTCAGACGGGGCCCTTCGTGCGATCATGACCAGCGCTCGGGACAGCGGTGGCAGTTGCGACAGCAGCGACAGCCACGACTACAGCGACAGCAGCGACAGGGGAGGCCGCGATGGCGGTGAACGCGAAGAGGATCGCCGTCTACGTACTCGTGGTCTTCGTGCTGTATCTGATCATCACCGACCCGGCCAAGGCCGCGGACTACGTGCAGATAGGGTTCGAGGGCATTTCCGACGCCGCCAAGGCCATCGGCGACTTCATGACCTGGGTCGCCCACGGAGGTAAGTGATGATCCGGCACCTGGTCCTGTTCAAGCTCGACGAGGGCGTGGAGCGCGACGACCCGCGCGTGGTGGAGGGCGTCGAGGCGTTCCGCGCCCTCGGCGGACGGATTCCGGAGCTGCGCTTCTGGGAGTGCGCCTGGAACATCACCGACCGGCCCATCGCCTACGACTTCGCGATCAACTCGGCGGTGGACGACACCGACGCCCTCCAGCGGTACCTGGAGCACCCGGCGCACCAGGCGGGCGTGGCCCTCTGGCGCGAGTTCGCCACCTGGGTGATCGCCGACTACGAGATCTAGCCGGACCCGGCCCGACGGCCCCGCACCTCTTCGGTGCGGGGCCGTTTTCCGTGCCGGTCCTTCCGACCGTATGGATTCACACATGTTCATCCGTCAACACGGGGTTATCGGGTGCTTGCACACAATGCACATGTCTTGTGATGCTATGACCGCTTCTGACGGATGAGTTGACGGATGAGTTGACGGATCACGAGGTGAAGTTGACCGTGCCGGCCAGTACTGCGCCTCAAGCACCGTCCCAGGAGGGCCCCGCGCCCCAGCGCAGCAGCCGGGGCGCCGACACCCGGGCCCTGACCCAGGTGCTCTTCGCCGAGCTCAAGGAGCTCCAGGCCGGCACACCGGAGCACACCCGGGTGCGCGCGGCGCTCATCGAGGCCAACCTCCCGCTGGTGCGCTACGCCGCCGCCCGCTTCCGCTCCCGCAACGAGCCGATGGAGGACGTCGTCCAGGTCGGCACCATCGGCCTGATCAACGCCATCGACCGGTTCGACCCCGAGCGGGGCGTGCAGTTCCCGACCTTCGCGATGCCGACCGTCGTCGGCGAGATCAAGCGGTACTTCCGGGACAACGTGCGGACCGTCCACGTGCCGCGCCGGCTGCACGAGCTGTGGGTCCAGGTGAACAGCGCGACCGAGGACCTGACGACCGCCTTCGGACGCTCCCCGACCACCGCCGAGATCGCCGAGCGGCTGCGCATCACCGAGGAGGAGGTGCTGTCCTGCATCGAGGCGGGGCGGTCGTACCACGCCACCTCGCTGGAGGCCGCGCAGGAGGGCGACGGGCTGCCCGGACTGCTGGACCGGCTCGGCTACGAGGACCCCGCCCTCGACGGAGTGGAGCACCGGGACCTCGTCCGGCATCTGCTCGTCCAGTTGCCGGAGCGGGAGCAGCGCATTCTGCTGCTGCGCTACTACAGCAACCTCACCCAGTCGCAGATCAGTGCGGAACTCGGCGTCTCCCAGATGCACGTCTCGCGGCTACTCGCGCGTAGCTTCCAGCGTTTGCGGTCGGCGAATCGGATCGACGCCTAATCGAAAGGCTGCTCGGGCGATAACCGGGGAGAGCGAATCGCTCACCAGGGACGTTGCCGGTGGTTCGCCCCCGAAAGGCCGTCAGACCCCCTTTCTCCAGGGCGTATTCGCATCTCGCATGTCGACAAGTCACTACAGCGTGTTGCCGACATGTGACATTCTGCGGGAAGCGCGTTTGCCGGGGCTCCGGCTCCGGTATTCAGGTGAAGGCTGCGTTCCCGGCGTGGGAGCGCCAGCCGTGACCGTCCCGCGACCCAAAGGGGGTGGCATGTCCGCAGACCAGGGCAGCTCGAAGGTGCTCGCGCTCGCGGAGAGCGAGACCGCGCCCGACGCGCTCGACGCGCTCGGCTCCATCGATGACGTCCCGGCGCTCGACGCCGTACCGGCCCAGGCCGGACCGGCGGCGGAGTTCCCGGCCCTGCCGGCCCCGGCGAGCATCGACACCCGCACCCTGTCCCGCTCCCTGTTCCTGCGGCTCGCCGCGCTCGACGAGAGCAGCCCGGAGCGGGCCTACGTCCGGGACACCCTGATCGAGCTGAACCTGCCGCTGGTGCGCTACGCCGCCGCGCGGTTCCGCTCGCGCAACGAGCCGATGGAGGACATCGTCCAGGTCGGCACCATCGGCCTGATCAAGGCGATCGACCGGTTCGACTGCGAGCGGGGCGTGGAGTTCCCGACCTTCGCGATGCCGACGGTCGTGGGCGAGATCAAGCGGTTCTTCCGGGACACCTCCTGGTCGGTGCGGGTGCCGCGGCGCCTCCAGGAGCTGCGGCTGGCCCTGACCAAGGCGTCCGACGAGCTCTCCCAGAAGCTCGACCGCTCGCCGACCGTCTCCGAGCTGGCCGCCGTGCTGGGCGTGTCCGAGGAGGACGTCGTCGACGGCCTCGCGGTGGGCAACGCCTACACCGCGTCCTCGCTGGACTCCCCCGCCCCCGAGGACGACGGCGGCGAGGGCTCGCTGGCGGACCGCCTGGGCTACGAGGACGCGGCGCTGGAGGGCGTGGAGTACCGCGAGTCCCTCAAGCCGCTGCTGGCCAAGCTGCCGCCCCGGGAGCGGCGGATCATCATGCTGCGCTTCTTCGCCAACATGACCCAGTCGCAGATCGGCGAGGAGGTCGGCATCTCCCAGATGCACGTCTCACGCCTGCTGACCCGCACCCTCTCCCAGTTGCGCGAGGGCCTCATCTCCGACTGAGGACCGAGCCACGGCCCACTTGCGCGTACGGCATCGCCGCGGAAGCGTTCCAGGACGCTCCCGCGGCGATGCCGTCGTACGCGTGGAAAGAGCCGGCCGCTACTTCAGTGCGAGCCAGGCCACGGCCGCGACGATCACGACGGCGACCACGACGCCGATGATCAGGCCGACGCGGGGGCCGGAGGAGGCGGGAGCCGCCGCCCGCGGGGTCTGCGGACCGCCCTCGTCGACGAACGCGCGGAACATCTGGGTGCTGCCAGCGGGGTCGTAATTGCCCTGGGGGCCCTGGGTGTTAGCCATGGGCCGAGACACTAGCGAATCCGCCGGTGCGACCCAAGGCCGGGTCCGCGCAGTCACCCGGACCGGGCACGCCCCCGGCCACCTGCACGTTTACGTTCGCAATACTTGCCTTTGCCAAGTTTTGGGCTCGTCCTGACCTTCTTTATTTGCCTTCAGCAACCAACGGCTTCTATGGTTGCTTAAAGCAACGAATACGGGAGGTGCAGATGGCCGAGAAGGCGCAGTACGAGGAGCTGATCCGTCAGTTCAGCGCCTTCGGCGCCGTGAAGCGCGAGCTGGGTCGCATCCTGCCGCCCGAGTGCCCCGGCGGCTCCGCGGCCGTCCTGACGCTGCTCGGCCGGCACGGCGACATGCGCATGAGCAAGCTCGCCGAGTTGCTCGCCGTGGACATGTCGGTCACCAGCCGGCACGTCGCCCACATCGCCGAGCGGGGCTGGATCGAACGCCACCCCGACCCGGCGGACAAGCGCTCACGCATCCTGCGCCTGACGCCCGAGGGCCAGGCACAGCTCGACGAGCTGTCCGAGCGGACCACGCAGTTGCTCGCCCACCGCCTGAACGACTGGACCGACGAGGAAGTCGGACAGCTCAGCCGCCTCATGGCCCGGCTCCGGGCGAGCTTCGACGACTGCCGGTCCGCCCCGGCCCGGGCCGCCGCACCACCCGCGGTCGAAGAGACCACCCGTACACCCGCGATCACCACGTAAGCAAAGGAAGTCCATGGCAACGACCACACCAGCCGGTGTGCGGGCTCATGCCAAGCACGGGGGAGGCTCCTCCGGAGACGCTCCGATGTCGCACCGGCAGATCATGGAGGCGCTGTCCGGGCTGCTGCTCGGCATGTTCGCCGCCATCCTGTCCTCGACCATCGTCTCGAACGCCCTGCCGGAGATCATCGGCGACCTCGGCGGCGGCCAGAGCGCCTACACCTGGGTCGTCACCGCCTCCCTGCTGGCGATGACCGCCTCCACCCCCCTGTGGGGCAAGCTCGCGGACCTGGTCAGCAAGAAGGCCCTGGTCCAGATAGCCCTCTGCGTCTACGTCGTCGGCTCCGTCATCGCCGGTCTGTCGCAGAACCCGGCGATGCTGATCAGCGCGCGGGCCATCCAGGGCCTGGGCGCCGGCGGTCTGTCCGCCCTGGCCCAGATCATCATGGCCGCGATGATCTCGCCGCGCGAGCGCGGCCGTTACTCCGGCTACCTGGGCGCGACCTTCGCCGTCGCCACCGTCGGCGGCCCGCTGCTCGGCGGTGTGATCACCGACACGAGCTGGCTCGGCTGGCGCTGGTGCCTGTACGTCGGTGTGCCCTTCGCGCTCATCGCGCTCGTCGTGCTGCAGAAGACGCTGCACCTGCCGGTGGTCAAGCGCCAGGTCAAGGTCGACTGGGCCGGTGCCTTCTTCGTCACCGCCGCGGTCTGCCTGCTGCTCGTCTGGGTCACCTTCGCCGACGACAAGTACGACTGGATGTCCTGGCAGACCGGTGTCATGGTCGGCGGCGCGATCGTCCTGACGGCGATCTTCTGCTTCGTCGAGACCAAGGCCAGCGAGCCGATCATCCCGCTGCGCCTGTTCCGCAACCGCACCATCACCCTGGCGTCGCTCGCCTCGCTGTTCGTCGGCATCGCGATGTTCGCGGGCACCGTCTACTTCAGCCAGTACTTCCAGTTGGCCCGGGACAAGTCCCCGACCATGTCGGGCGTCATGACGATCCCGATGATCGGCGGCCTGTTCGTCTCCTCCACCGTCTCCGGTCAGATCATCACCAAGACCGGCAAGTGGAAGGGCTGGCTGCTGGCCGGCGGCGTGCTGCTGACGGCGGGCCTCGGCCTGCTCGGCACCATGCGCTACGACACCCCGTACTGGCACATCGCGATCTACATGGCGCTGATGGGCCTCGGCGTCGGCATGATGATGCAGAACCTGGTGCTCTGCACGCAGAACCAGGTGGCCCCGAGCGACCTGGGCGCCGCGTCCTCGGTCGTGACCTTCTTCCGGTCCCTCGGCGGCGCGGTGGGCGTCTCGGTGCTCGGCTCCGTGATGTCCACCCGGATCAGCCACTACGCCACCGACACCATCGGGCAGCTCAGCCCGCAGGAGCAGGCGGCCGCGGGCAAGGCGGCCGGCGGCGGCTCCATCCCCGACATGGACCTGCTGCCCCCGGGCATCCGCCAGTGGCTGGAGAGCGCCTACGGGCACGGCATCGCCGACATCTTCCTGATCGTCGCGCCGATCGCCTTCCTCGCCTTCCTGGTGACGCTGTTCATCAAGGAGGTCCCGCTGCGCACCAGCGGCGCCCTGGCCCAGGCCGCCGAGGCCACCGCCGGCTCCGCCTCCCCGGCCGCCCCGGCCCCGGCCGAGGCCGCCGCCCGGACCCAGGCCCAGGCCCCCGAGCCGGTTCCGGCCGGCGCGGTCGCCGCCACCTCGCCGTCCACCCCGTCCTCGGCGGACGGGTCCGGTACCGCGCGGACCCAGCGGCTCGCCGCGGTCGCCACGGCGGCCACCGGCTCCGGTGAGACCCAGGCGCCCGTCTCCGGCGGCATCCCGGTGCGCGGCTTCGTCCGCGGCGCCGAGAGCGCGCCGGTGGCGCAGGCCGCGGTCACGCTGATCTCGCTCGGCGGACGGCAGCTCGGCCGGTCGGTCGCCCAGGCCGACGGCTCCTACGCGGTGGACGCGCCGGGCTCCGGCTCGTACGTCCTGATCGCTTCCGCCGACGGCTACCAGCCGCAGGCGTCCACCATCGTGGTCAACGGCGAACCGGTCGCCTACGACGTGCTGCTCAGCGGCACCAGCGGGCTGACCGGCCTGGTCCGGGCCGCCGAGTCCGGGCAGCCGGTCAAGGACGCCATGGTCATCGTGACCGACGTCCGCGGCGACCTGCTGGCTACCGCGACCTCCGGCGAGCAGGGCGAGTTCTCCCTCGCCGAGCTGGTGCCGGGCACGGTCACCGTGGCGGTCAACGCCGCCGGGTTCCGGCCGCGGGCGCTGCCCGTGGAGGTCGGCGGCACCGGCGTCACCCGCGTCGAGATCGACCTGGCGGCCGGCGCCCGGGTGCAGGGCGTGATCAGGGCGCCGCACGGCCCGCTGGCCGACGCCCGCGTCACGCTGGTCGACGCGGCGGGCAACGTGGTCGGCACCGCCACCACCGGTTCGGACGGGGCGTACGCCTTCACCGACCTGGACAGCGGCGAGTACACCGTCATCGCGACGGGCTACCCGCCGGTGGCGACCGCCCTGACGGTCACCGGCCACGGCGCCGACGGCCACGACATCGAACTCGCCCACCCCGGCGAGTAGCGAGAACCCCGGCCCGTGGTGGCGAGCGCGCTCTGAGCGGAGGTGCGCCCGCCGCCACGGGCCGGCTTCTTGTCGACTTCTACTGCACGACCTTTACGACCTTCTTTACGACCGATTTCTGGGCCTTTCCAGGGGCTCACAGGGTTTTCCAGGGAGAAAACGGGATGGGACTGACCGCGAGGATCCGTACCAGGGACGGATGGGCCGTGTCGCACGCGGTCGTCACGGTGACCGACATGACCGGCACGCAGGTGCTGCGCGCCGAGGCGGACGCCGAGGGTGCCGTACGGGACACCACCGAGCTGGCGCCGGGGGCGTACACCGTCATCGTCACCGCCGTCGGGTACGCGCCGGCCGCGTCCAGCGCGATCGTGACCGCCAGCGGCCGGGCCGAGGTCGGCACGGTGACGCTGGCCCGCCAGGGCGGCACCGAACTGCCGCCGCCCGGGCCCTGGACCATCGACCCGGTGCACTCCAGCGTGGCCGCGATCGCCCAGCACCTGGGCATCTCCAGCGTGCGCGGCCGGTTCACGGAGTTCGGCGGCACGGTCGAGATCGCCCCGGACGACGTCACCAAGTCCCGGGTGGAGGCGGTGATCCGGGCGGCGTCCATCGACACCGGCAACGGGATGCGCGACACCCACCTGAAGTCCGCGGACTTCCTGGACGTCGAGCGGTTCCCCGAGATCACCTACCGCTCCACCGGCGTCACGGTGGCCGGCCCCGACCGCTGGACCGTGCACGGCGAGCTGAGCCTGCACGGCGTGGTCCGGCCGGTCGACCTCGACCTGTCCTACCTGGGCACCGGCGCCGACCCGTGGGGCGGCACCCGGGCGGCCTTCAAGGCCACCGCCGAGCTGCGGCGCGAGGACTTCGCCATGAACTACAACCAGGTCCTCCAGGCCGGCATCGCCGCCATCGGGACCACGCTCCGGGTCGAGCTGGACATCCAGACGGTCCAGGGCGACTCACTGCCGCCGGCCGCCTGAGGTACGGTCCGGCGCTCCCTGTCCGGGAGCGCCGGGTCCGGGTACGCCCGTTCTCTGCCCGGGTACGCCGGTTCCCTCGCCGCCCACCCGGGCCACCAGGTCCTGGCAGAGGTCCCGGAGCTTGACGTTCCGGTCCTGCGAGGCCCGGCGCAGCTTGTCCAGGGCGACCCCGGCGGCTATCCGCTCCCGGGCCATCAGGATGCCGACCGCCTGGTCGATGACGCTGCGGGAGAGCAGGGCGGTGCGCACATCGGCCACCGACGCCCGCTGCCGCTCGATCCGCAGCGCCGTGTTCACCGCCCCGGCGGCCCGCTCCGCGAAGAGCCGGGCCGTCGGCCGCCCCTCGGCCAGCGCCCGGGGCTCGGTGCCGTACAGGTTCAGCGCGGCGCCCGCCTCGCCGTCCACGTCCAGCGGCAGCGCCAGCACACAGCGCACACCGGCGGCGCGCGCGTACTCCATGTACGCCGGCCAGCGGGTCTCGGCCGCCACATCGGGCACGTACTGGGTGCGTCCGGTCTCGGCGGCGTCCACGCAGGGTCCCGAGCCGTTCTCGTACTGCCGCAGGTCCAGGCCCCGGGGCAGGCCCGTGCTGCCCGCCAGGGTGAGCAGTCGGTCGTAGCGGCGGACCGTGATGCTGCACGCGGCGGCTCCGGGCACCTCCTGCACCGCTCGGTCGGTCAGATCACGCAGCAGGGTGTCGAGTCCCTGGCTGCGCACCATGGCGTGGTCGAGGGTGTCCGGGGTCTCGGGACTCATGACCGTACGGATATCCCGTCACCGCTCGTTAACGCCTCGGGGCCCCGGGACGCCGTGCGCGTCGACGATGCGGCGGGCCAGATCGCGCAGTTTCACGTTCTCCCGCTGGGACGCCTTCACCAGGCTCTCGAAGGCGCCGCCCGCGTCGATGTCCATGCGTTCCATGAGGATGCCGGTGGCCTGTCCGATCAGGTCCCGGGTGCGCATGGCCTCGGTGAGCTGCTCGCGCACGGTGGAGGAGTCCAGGGCCAGGCCGACGTGCGCGGTGAAGAGTCTGCCGACGCGGGCGGCGTGCTCGTCGAACGCGCGGGGCCGGCCGGCGTACGCGGTCAGCACGGTCAGCCGGCGCCGGTCGGCGCGCAGCCGCAGCGACAGGGCGGACCGCAGCCCGAGGCCGGCCAGGACGCCGCCGGCCTCGTCGACCCGGCTGTCCTCCAGCATCGCCACGGGCACCGTCCACAGTTGCTCCCACAACGGATGCGGCGCGCGGACGCCGGGAGCCGACGCCCCGTCGGGCCGGCCGGGCGGCTCCGACTCGGTCTCGGCGGACCGTACGACCTCGTCGGTCCAGGCCAGCGAGCGGCGGCGGTGACCGCGCTCGATCACCGAGATGCCGGCGTGCTCGGCACCGGGCATGATGGCGACCGCCAGCTTGACGGCGGCGCGCAGGGTGCCGTTGGGGGTGGCCGTGGCGTGCAGTTCCCGAGCAGCCGCCGTCAGGGTCTCGGCCAGATCGAGCCCCGCTGGAAAACGCGGCAAATCAGAAAATTCGGACGCAGTCACCACGAACCTCTTCGGCATGCACGGTCGTTCGACCGTGCGCAGGAGAGCTCCGCAGCACATTCCCGACTGCGAGCACAGGACGCACAGCACTCTAGCTGCTCGGTTGCGCGGGGGTGACGCCCGGCCGACGGTCCGCCCGGCCACCTTCCGCGCCCGGCCGTCGGCGTGATGGAATGGCCGACAGGTCAGGAAGCGGCCTTGCCGGAATCCGGACGAAACGTCTGCCAGGTGGCTAAACATGACCTTCCTCCCGAATCCGTACGAGCCGCGCGAGCCGTGCGAGCTCTCGGGCTGCACCGTGCTCGCCCTCCCCGCGGAGATCGACTTCTGCAACGCGCGTGAACTGCTCCCCCTCGTCCTGTCCACCGCCGACGCCCGCGACGACCGGCTGCGGGTCCTGGTCCTGGACCTGACCGCCACGCACTTCATGGACTCCCAGGGCGTCGGCCTGATCAGCCAGGTCCACCATTATCTGCGCGGCAGCGCCCGGATACGGGTCGTGGCCGCGCCGGAGTCCGTCCCCAGCCGGGTGCTCGAACTGTCCGGGCTGCGCCGGGACGTGCCGGTGTTCGACAATCTCGCGGAGGCGTTGCGGTCTTGACCGGGGGTGGTCGGCCGGGCGGGTATCGGGCGGGTCCGGCCTACGCGGGCTCGTACGGGCCCTGACCTACGCTGACGGCATGGCACCGAACATCGCGACCAACACCCGCGTCTCCCTGGCCGAGTTGCTGGACTTCGTCCGGCCCCGGCACCGCGCCGTCCTGCTGACCCGCCGGGCCGACGGGAGCCCCCAGGGCTCGCCGCTGACCTGCGGGGTCGACGACGGTGGCCGGATCGTGGTCTCCACGTACCCGGAGCGCGCCAAGACCCGCAACGCCAAGCGCGACCCCCGGGTCAGCCTGATCGTCCTCAGCGACGACTGGAACGGGCCCTGGGTGCAGATCGACGGCACCGCCGAGGTCATCGACGCCCCGGACTCGGTGGAGCCGCTGGTGGAGTACTACCGCAATATCGCCGGGGAGCACCCGGACTGGGACGAGTACCGCAGGGCCATGGTCCAGCAGGGCAAGTCGCTCATCCGGGTGCGGCCGGAGAAGTGGGGGCCGGTGGCGACGGGCGGGTTCCCGGCGCGGCTGGCGGCGGAGTGACGCCGGGCGACCCGGACCGCGGGGGCGTGGGGGCGGTCCGGGTCGCCGGGAGAGGGGCAGGGGTGGGGTTGGTGAGGTCGGTGGGGTTACGTGGGCTCGGTCAGGTCGTAGAAGGTGGCCGAACCGGCCGTGACCTCGGTGAAGTTGGCCTCGACCCAGGACGTGATCTGCGCGGAGGTACTGGTGCCGGAGCCGCCCATGCCGCCGCCCATCCCGCCGGAGACGAAGTAGTGGATCTTCCCTTCGGCCACGTACTTCTTGAACTGGGCCAGCGTCGGTGACGGGTCCGTGCCGTTGAAGCCGCCGATCGCCATGACCGGTTCGCCGGTGGCGAGCTGGTAGCTGGCGGCGTTCTGGGCGCCGATCGCCGCCGCGGCCCAGGTGTAGTCGTCGGCGTCGGTCTCCAGGAGTTCGCGGGCCGCGGAGTCGACGTCGGCGCCGCCGAGCAGGCCGCCCATGCCGCCACCGCCGCCCTCGCCCGCTCCCGGGAAGCCGTTGCCCTGCGGGGCCTGGTTCTGACCCTGGCCACCCTGTCCTTGTCCTTGGCCCTGTCCCTGGCCTTGTCCTTGGCCTTGTCCCTGGCCGGGGGTGCCGCCGCCCGGGAAGCCGCCGTCGCCGTTCCGCTGGTTCTGGCCGGGCATGCCGCCGCCGGGGAAGCCGCCGCCCCGGCCGCCGCCACCGCCCGGTCCGCCCATCGTGCTCGCGCCGGACGGGCCGGCCGTGACGATCGAACCGGTGTGGCCCACCTGGAGCGTGCTGAGCGTGTACGCCGTCGGACCGGCCAGCGAGGCCGCCAGGCCGAGGCCCGCCGCCGCCAGCGCGGCCCGGCGCGGGAGCCGGCCGGCGAAGACCAGGCCGAGCGCCGCGAGCAGACCGCCGGCCAGCACCAGCCACTTCAGCCAGGGCAGATAGGCGGAGGTGCGGTGGAGCAGGACGTACCCCCAGGCCGCGGTCGCCGTGACGGCGGCGGCGAGGGCGAGGGAGACCCACGTCTCACCGCGCCGCCGCCACAGGGCGACCGCGCCCATGCCGACGACGGCGGCGAGGTAGGGGGCGAGGGCGACCGTGTAGTACTGGTGGAAGATGCCGGCCATGTAGCTGAACACCGCCGCGGTCGTCACCAGCGCGCCGCCCCACACCAGCAGCGCACCGCGCGCCAGGTCGGTCCGACCGGCCCGCCGGGTCAGCACCAGCGCCGCCACCAGCAGGATCAGCGCGGCCGGGAGCAGCCAGGAGATCTGGCCGCCGATCTCGGAGTTGAACATCCGGTCCCAGCCGGTCTCCCCCCACTGCCCGGTGCCGCCACCGCCGCCACCGCCGCCGACGCTGCCGGTCTCCTCGCCGTTGAGCCGGCCCAGGCCGTTGTAGCCGAAGGTCAGTTCCAGGAAGCTGTTGTCCTGCGAGCCGCCGATGTACGGCCGTGCGGACGCCGGCCACAGCTCGACCACCGCCACCCACCAGCCGCCGGAGACGACCAGCGCGACCGTCGCCAGCGCGAGCTGGCCCAGCCGCTTGCGCAGCGCGACCGGGGCGCAAACGGCGTAGACCAGGGCGAGGGGCGGCAGGATCAGGAACGCCTGGAGGGTCTTGGCGAGGAACGCGAAGCCGATCGCCACGCCCGCCCACACCAGCCACTTGGTCCGGCCGTCCTCCAGCGCGCGGATCACCAGGTGGCAGGCGAGGGCCATCAGCAGCGCGAGCAGCGCGTCCGGGTTGTTGAACCGGAACATCAGCGCCGCGACCGGGGTCAGCGCCAGCACCGCGCCGGCGATCAGACCGGCCGCGGGGCCGAACCGGCGGCGCGCGGAGGCGGCGACGACGGCGACGGTCGCCACGCCCATGAGGACCTCGGGGACGAGGATCGCCCAGGAGTTGAGGCCGAAGATCCGGACCGACAGCTCCATCGGCCAGAGGGAGGCGGGGGGCTTGTCGACGGTGATGGCGTTCGCCGCGTCCAGCGAGCCGAAGAAGAACGCCTTCCAGGACTGGCTGCCCGCCTGCACGGCGGCCGAGTAGAAGGAGTTGGCGTAACCGGAGGCGCTGAGGTTCCACAGGTAGAGCAGTGCGGTGGCCGCCAGCAGGGCGAGGAGCGCCGGGCGCGCCCAGCGGGGGTCCTCGGGCCGGCCGCGCCAGAGTCTCCGTACGGGCGAGGGCTTGCCGCGGGCGGGCGCCGGCGGCCGGGTGTCCGTACCGTCGTACCGCTCGTAGTGCGTGGTCATCGGGGGTCCCTCGGGTCGGAGTCGGTCGGGCGCGCCGGGCTCACCGGGCGCATGCGCAGGGTGTGCTCCACGGACCGCCGGGGCAGCGGGCCGTGGGGGTGCGGGGGGATCGCGGGGGTGGCGTACGCCGGTGCGTCGGGCGGGGTGGCGTACGCCGGTGCGGCGGGCCGCGGGGGCTCGTGCTGGTGGCCACGGGGGTGGGAGCCGTGGTCGTCGTCGCGCCGGTCGGGGAACACCCACGCCCTGAAGAGCAGGAAGCGCAGCACCGTGGCGGCGAGGTTGGCGGCGATGAGCACCGCCAGCTCGGTGGAGTGCGCGGGGTCGCTGGTGGCCGCGTTCAGGGCGGCGAGCGAACCGCTGGTGAGGACCAGACCGATGCCGAAGACGACCAGGCCCTGCGCCTGGTGCCGGATCGCGCCGCCGCGCCCGCGCACCCCGAAGGTCAGTCTCCGGTTGGCGGCGGTGTTGGCGACCGCGGAGACGAGCAGCGCCAGCGCGTTGGCCACCTGGGCGCCGCCGAACTGCCGGAACAGGCTGTAGAGCAGCAGGTAGAACAGCGTCGACAGGACACCGACCACCACGAACCCGACGAGCTGCCGGGCCAGCCCCTTGGGCACGTCCGCGAGGTCCCGGTCGCGCGGGTCGTCGCCGAACGGCCGGGCGAGCCGGTCCAGCGGCAGCGAACCGGTGGCCAGCGCCCGCCCCACCCGCCACACGCCCTTGAGGTCCTCGGTGGCCGTCCGGACGATGTGCACGGTGGAGTCCGGGTCGTCGACCCAGTCGACCGGCACCTCGTGGATGCGCAGCCCGGCCCGCTCGGCGAGCACCAGCATCTCGGTGTCGAAGAACCAGCCGGTGTCCTCCACCAGCGGCAGCAGCACCCGCGCCACGTCCCGGCGGATCGCCTTGAACCCGCACTGGGCGTCGGAGAACCGGGCCTGGAGCGAGCCGCGCAGGATGAGGTTGTACGAGCGTGAGATGAACTCCCGCTTCGCGCCCCGCACCACCCTGCTGCTCCGGCTCAGCCGGGACCCGATCGCCAGGTCCGAGTGGCCGGAGATCAGCGGGGCGACCAGCGGCAGCAGCGCGTTGAGGTCGGTGGACAGGTCGACGTCCATATAGGCGAGGACCGGGGCGTCCGACGCCGACCAGACGGTCCGCAGGGCCCGGCCCCGGCCCTTCTGCTCCAGCCGGACGGACCTGACCTCGGCCAGCTCCGCCGCCAGGCGCGCGGCCACGAGCGGGGTGGTGTCCGTGGAGGCGTTGTCCGCGACCGTGATGCGGAAGCCGTACGGGAAGGTGCGCGTGAGATGCTCGTGGAGTCTGCGCACACAGGGCTGGAGGTCCTTCTCCTCGTTGTAGACGGGGATCACTACGTCCAGGACAGGCGTACCGGCTGCCGCGGCCGGGAGGTGCTCCCGCGCCGGCAGATCGCCGGGAGAAGAGTCGGTTCGCATGACACCGACTGTTCTCAACTCCCCTGTTCCACCCGTGTGGTGAGGCTGTGCTGTGCCTGTGAGTGGACCTGGAAACGGTCGTCCTGCCGGTCCGGTCGCTCGGCGAGCGCGGGCAGGTGCACGGTGAACACCGTCCGGCCGGGCACGCTGTCGACGGTGACCGCGCCGCCGTGCGCGCTCGCCACGGCCTGCACGATGGCCAGGCCCAGACCGGTCGACCCGGTGGCGCGGGTACGGGCGGAGTCGCCGCGCGCGAACCGCTCGAAGACGTGCGGGAGCAGCTCGACCGGAATACCCGGCCCGTCGTCCTCGACGTCCACGCACACCCAGGGGCCGTCGCCGCGCACCCGGGCGGTGACCGTGGTGCCGGGCGGGGTGTGGTTGCGGGCGTTGCCGAGCAGGTTGACCAGGACCTGCTGGAGCCGGGCGGCGTCCGCCGAGACCAGTGCCGGTTCGTCGGGCAGTTCGAGGCGCCAGGAGTGGTCGAGGCCGGCCGCGCGGGCGTCGCTGACGGTGTCCACGACGAGCGGTACGAGGTCGGTCCGCTCGAACTGCAACGGCCGTCCGGCGTCCAGCCGGGCCAGCAGCAGCAGGTCCTCGACCAGCAGTGTCATCCGGCCGGCCTCGGACTCGATGCGGCCCAGCGCGTGCCGGGTGTCGGGGCCGACCTGTTCCCGTCCCCGGCGGGTCAGTTCGGCGTAGCCGCGGATCGACGCCAGGGGGGTACGCAGCTCATGGCTGGCGTCCGCGACGAACTGCCGGACGCGGGTCTCGCTCTCCTGCCGGGCGTGCAGTGCCCCGTGGACGTGGTCCAGCATGCGGTTGAGCGCGGCGCCGACGCGTCCGACCTCGCTGTGCGGGTCGCACTCCGACTCGGGCACCCGTTCGTTGAGGTTCACCTCGCCGGAGTGCAGGGGAAGTTCGGAGACGCGGGTGGCGGTGGCGGCGACCTTGCGCAGGGGGCGGGTGGCGACGCCGACGATGATCGTGCCGGCGAGCGAGGCGGCGAGCAGGCCGGCGGCGGTGACGCTGACCTCCACGAGGATCAGCGTGTTGATGGTGTTGTCGACGTCGGCGGTCGGTATGGCCAGGTAGAAGGCGCCGTTGGGGCCCTCCTGGTAGACGACGCGGTAATCGCCGAGGCCGGGGATGCCCACGGTGTGCTCCTCGCCGTCCTGGGGGACCGAGCCGAGGGCGATGATCTGCGCGGCGTCGAGCGACGCGGCGCTCATCGTGAGGTCTTGCGTGGACTTGTCGCCGTACTTGGCCTCGGTGATGCCGCCGTTCTCCACCTTCGCCGCGATGGTGTAGCTCGGCTGCGGGCCGCGCGCGACGAACTCGGTGATGTCGACCCGCTGGGGCTTCCGGCCGACCGCGCCGCCCTGGCCCCCGGCGTCGTCCGGACCGCCGCCGGGAGGCGTGAACTTGCCCGTCGCGCGCGCGGCCACCTCGCCGAGCTGCCCGTCCAACTGCTCGTACAGATGCGAGCGCAGCGCCACCGTGGTCACCGTGCCGATCACCGCGCACACCACGGCGATCAGCACCACCGACGCGACGACGAGCCGCGTCCGCAGCGTGCGCGGCTTCGGGGCTCGTCGTGGGGTACGCGGCCGTCGCCGCCGGGTCATGACGCCGCGGGCTTGATCAGGTACCCCGCGCCGCGCCGCGTGTGGATCATCGGCTCCCGACCGGCGTCGATCTTCCGCCGCAGATAGGAGATGTACAGCTCGACGACGTTGGCCTGGCCGCCGAAGTCGTAGGACCACACCCGGTCGAGGATCTGCGCCTTGCTGAGCACCCGCCGCGGATTGCGCATGAGGAAGCGCAGCAGTTCGAACTCGGTGGCGGTGAGGTGGATGCTGTCCCCGCCCCGCGTCACCTCGTGGCTGTCCTCGTCGAGGGTGAGGTCACCGACGACCAGCACGGAGTCGGACCGCCGGTCGGCCGCCCCGGAGCGGCGGATCAGCCCGCGCAGCCGGGCGACGACCTCCTCCAGGCTGAACGGCTTGGTGACGTAGTCGTCCCCGCCGGCCGTCAGCCCGGCGATACGGTCCTCGACCGCGTCCTTGGCGGTGAGGAACAGCACCGGCACGTCCGGCAGCTCCCGCCGCAGCCGGCCCAGCACGCTCAGGCCGTCCATGTCGGGCAGCATCATGTCCAGCACCACGGCGTCCGGCCGGAACTCCCGCGCGGTCTGGATCGCGCCGTTCCCGTCGCCGGCACTGCGGATCTGCCAGCCCTCGTAGCGCAGGGCCATGGACAGCAACTCGGTGATCGACAACTCGTCGTCCACCACCAGCACTCGGACGGGGCTCCCGTCCGGCCTCAGCAGTTCGGTGCGCCCCTGGGGCGAGGTCGTGGTCATGCTCCACACCCTGTCGGGACGCTCTGAGAGCACGCTTTTCCCCACCTGTGATTTATCTGAGAAACCGACGGGGCTCGTTCACAGACCGTTCAGCACCTCTCCGGCGCCTCCGGGCTGAGCAGCAGCGGCGGACCCCGGATCGGCTCCGTGGCAGCCGCTTCTGCATCGGGGAGTGCTGGTTCACCGGCCCACTGGGTCATCACCCCCGCCCGCATCAGAACAGCCCCTCCTGCCGCGCCCCACCCCCCGCCACCCGCAGCGCCCGCACCGGCACCTCGACCCGGCCTTCACTGCCCCCGCCGTCGCCCCCGACCGGCACCAGCCCCCACCCCGTCATCAACCGGGTGTCCAGCACGACCACCCCCCGCTCCGTGGCCAGGTGCAGATCCGGCCCGGCCGCCGCCACCAGCTCACCGCTCACCACCCCCGCCGGAACGAGTTCGACCACCTCCCCGACCACGGCCGCCCCCTCCGCCCCGAGCCCGAACACCCGGACGTGATCCACCGGCCGGAACGGCTCCCGCGTGAGCGACTCCGGCCAGCCCCCGAGCGCCACCGCCCGCGCGTGCAACTCCGCGAGCTCCGCCGCCCGTTCGCCCTCCGTCCCCGGCAGCGCGAACCGCGCCGCCCGCTTCTCGGCGTACGGGATCCGGTCGGGTACCCGGAGGGCGGCGCGGAGCAGTTCCTCCGTGCGCCGCGCGGCCATCAGCGGCCCGCTGCCCAGCCAACTGAAACAGACCGCGCCCTGCTCCAGCAGCCGAGCCGTCCCCCGTTCGACCGCGGTGATGCCGACCTTGGCGAGCCCCGGCCCGAACCACGCCAGATATACGCGGTACGGCCGCGGATCGTCGGCGATCGTGTCGGCGGCCACGGAGTGCGCCCGGTCCAGCCGCGCACACTCCTCGCACCGCGCCCCCGTACTCCGCCCCGGCACGACCGCCCGCAGCGGACACGCGTGCCCCCGCGCTCCCACACACGTCCGCACACCCCCCTCGGCGACCCCGAAGGCCACCCTCTTCCCCCAGGTCAGCGCGGTGCGCCGCCCCCCGTTCCAGACCAGCTCAGGCCCGTCCGCCGACCATCTCAGCCCCGAGCACGTCCACGCCTGTCCCATCCCTCACGACACTAGACGCACCCACTGACAACGCCCCGCCCCGACGCCACGCTCATCCCCCGGCGCCGTCCCCCGCCCGCTCCCGCACCGCCGCCTCCCCCTCACCCACGACGACGATGACCGCCGGCCCCGGCCCCGGCCCCGACCGAGCCTCACGCCCCGACCCCTGACCCGACCCCTGACCCGACCCCTGCTCCGGCCCCCGCCGCCCCCGCCCGGCCATCCGGCACCCCAGGCACCCCTCGTGCCCGTCCCGCGCACTCACGTCCCTTACCCGCCACGGCCACTGCTCCCGGGGCCGACGTCCGGGCGGCTTCCCCCACCCGGCGAGGTGCAGCACCCAGGTCACGAGCAGACTGACGACCACCACCCCGAGCCCGCCCGCCACCACACCCACCGAGCCCGTGCAGACCCCCAGCCCGACCACCCCGGCCCCGGCCGTCGCGATCCCGAACCCGGTCCAACCGGCGACGGTGTGCCCCTCGTCATACAGATGTACGCTCACGTGTTCCCCCTCGCAGCAGCCGACCGGCAGAATCTCTCACGCTGTAAGCAATTTAGCGCAGAAAACCCTCACGCACTAAGGAAACCGACAATGCAAGGTACGCCGCGTCCGGCCGCCACCCCGGAACAGGCACTGTCGGCGATGAACCACCTGATCGCGACCCACCTGGTCGGCCAGCAGGAGATCGCCCAGCAGGCCGGCCTGAACGTCACCGACCTCACCTGCTTCGGCTTCGTCATCGAGGCCGGCGAGGACCTCCTCACCGCCGGCGACCTGGCGGCCCGCGCCCAGGTCACCACGGGCGCGGTCACCGGCATCCTCAACCGCCTCGAACGCGCCGGCTACATCACGCGCCGCCCCGACCCCGCCGACCGCCGCCGCGTCCGGGTGGCGGCGGAACCGACGGCACTGGCCCGCATCGAGGAGGTCTACGCCCCCTACTACGCCCGGATGAACGACCTCTTCGCCGACTACTCCGCCGACGAGATCGCCGTACTCCACGACTGGCTGTCCCGCGCCAGCACCCTGGCCGCCCAGTACCTTGAAGAACACTGCCGCCCCAACGCGTGAGGGACCAGTCGGCGAGAAGCGTCCCTCGTCTGGCGGCACTTGGCGTGCAGGCCCTCGCAACCGGGGTGGACAGCGAGAGCGCACTCCAGGGCGTACGTGCCGGGTGTCGACGATGGGGGCACTCATCGCCCTGCCCTCATGGCCCGGTGGTAAGGGCACGCGCAGGGAGGAAACTCCTGCCTGTAGCTTGTGGCCGTATCGGCTTCGGCGCCCTCGAAGCCGTGAATGCCGGAGTCGCTCGTGACGCGACCTTCGCGGTCCACGGTGTACACCCGCAAGGTCATCCGAGGCGGGAGACCGCCGTCCTCGCCGGGCCCACTCGTGCCGCTCACTCGTCGCCGCCGTGTCGGAGTGCCTCTGCCAGCCGCATGGCCACGTCGGCGCGCACACGCCCCAGTTCCACGAGCCCAAGAGCGGGCGAGCCGGCATCGACTCCGAGTGACGGCAGCACGATGTGTGCCTGATCGAGAGCCACGCGCAGGGATTCCATGGCTGCGAAGGCGTTGACATCGTCGCGTGCTGTGACCATGGACAGGACGGTACGGACGGGGAGTTACTGATCGCTATGTGATGTTCTGGAATGTTCTCCCCTTCTGGCTGAATGTTCTTGTGTGGTCTCACACGAGGGGGTGCGCGCTGTGGTGCGGGCGCATCGACGCCGGTGATGCTGATGGTGACAGGGCCCACACCATGGGAGGCGACCGTGGTACGACGACTGCGCTTCAACGGCACCGACAGCAAGAACGGTGGCTGCCCCGCCGTCCACGAGGATCTGGACTCCGGTGAGATCATCGTCCAAGGAACACCGCTCCTCGACCCCGAGGACATCACCCAGCTCCAGCACTTCGGCCCCGGAGATACCGCAGTGATCGTGCCGCGTGAATTGCTCGTCCATCACGGGCCCAAGGAGGTCGTTAGCGTGCCCGAGCTGATCGGCCTGGAGGACTTCGGACGGCTCTTCGAGACTTTCGAGCACTCGGCCTGGCACCTGGAGACACGGCGGGGTTACGCAACGGACCGGGAGGATCCGGGGTACGCGGAATTCCTCTCCACCGGCACGGCCCCGTGCGACCTCGACAGCGAGTGGTGCGCCAACATCCGCCGGCAGACGGCCAGCGGCAAGTACGTCGGGCGGGTGCGCGTCATCGACAACCCGCCGACCGAAGAGCAGTTGTTCCTGCTCGACTACGCGAAGTGCAACGCGGCTACGGGCGAGGACGTGCGGAACCTGTGGCGCGAGGACGCGGAGCTGCTCCGGCTGCCCGCGGAGGACTTCTGGATTTTCGACAGTCGGCTGGTGGCCGTACTGCGCTTCGAGGACGAGGACGCCTTCCACGACGTCGAGATCATCACGGAGCCCGCTGACGTCTTGCGGTACTGCCAGATCCGCGACGCAGCGGTGCACGGGTCCGTCCCGTACGACGAGTTCGCGGCGCAACTCGACGCCGATCACTAGCGAGCGGAACCAGTGAGCACAGACTTCCAGCAGGCCAGACAGGCTCTCGGGCTGCGCTTGAGGGAACTCCGGCTGTCGGCCCCGGAAGGACGGCTCACCGGCACGCGACTGGCTCAGCGACTCGGCTGGCCACACTCCAAGATCTACAAGCTGGAGAACGGCCAGCAGACCGCCACGAGCAAGGACCTACGGGCCTGGGCCGAGGGTGTCGGCCAGCCGGATGTCTTCGATGAACTGGACGCCCGTCTCAAGGGCTTCGAGTCCCACATCCGCTCCTGGCGCCGGCAACTGGCCGCCGGGCACCGGCCCGTGCAGGACAGTTGGAACCTCGAGGTCGGGCGGTCCCGAGCCATCTACGCCTGGGAGGAGTCTGTCGTTCCCGGCATGCTGCAGACTGCCGACTACGCACACCACATCTTCCTGCGTTACGCAGACCTCCACGGCTCGGTCCGCGACACAGATGCCGCCGTCCGTGCCCGTATGCGGCGCCAGGAGTGGTTGTACGAGGCAGGCCGCAAGTTTCACGCCCTGGTGTGGGAGCCAGCCCTGCACGCCCTGATCTGCCCTTCGTCTGTCCTCGCCGGCCAACTCGATCGGCTCGCGGGGGTCATCGGCATGGACACCGTGGAGCTGGGGATCATTCCGCTCGGCTCCTCGCTCAAGATCCCCCCAGCCAACGGATTCTGGATCTTGGACAACAGGCTCGTGATCGCCGAGGACTGGCATGCGGAGCTGTGGCTGGACGATGCCGAGAGCGTGGCGACCTATCTGCAGGTCTGGAACACACTCCAGGAGTCCGCCGTGCACGGCGTTGACGCTCAGAACCTCATCAGCACGGTGCGCCGGACGCTGCGCTCGCGCTGAGGCGTCCGTCCGGCAAGGCAGACGCCTCAGCCGCCCTGCTTTCGACCACCCGGACCGGTGGCGTTGAACGATCAGGTACTCCTCGGTCGTGTGCAGTCGCTCCTGGCCGGATCCGAGAAGCTGAGGGAACTGCTCGACCGGTGCGTAGCCAATCATCCACGGACGGTGACGCATGAGACTTCATAAAGTGACACGACAAGGATAATTCCCTGTCCTCCGCTTGTGAGCGCCTCTGACCTAAAAAGCCATACAATCGATCAATACTGCCACTTAGCTGTTGGCGGTTGACGGCGTTGATCGTCGCCGAGCACCGCTCAGCAGCCCACCTCTGGACGGGATAGGGCAGCGAACTAGGACAGAATACTGAACAGAGCAACGGGCTCTCTTCTAACCCTTACCCTGCTGGCCATGCAGTGGACAGCGATAGCGGCGACTGCGGTTGGTGCAGTCATTGGCATTGCCAGCACTCTGACCGCAGACCATCTTAGATGGCGGCGTGACCTTTCTGAGCGCGACAGGGATGCGATGCGGAGTTCGTACGCCCAGTACGTTGATGCACTAACACAAGCTCGGGATGAAATCACCCAAACGAGTCGAGACCCTGGCCTTACGGCTGAGGAACGGGCTGACAACGTGCGCACTGTCATTGGACGGCACGGCGTGTACGCCAAGCAGCATCAGCTCGAACTCATGGCGCCCGTGAAGGTTGTGCGACTTGCGATAAGCGCTGCGAACGAGCTGGCGGGTTACCGGGACAGCGTAATCAATGGCTTCACACGTGAAGATCCTGAATGTGTGGAGGCACGGAGGGCTTACCGAGAAGCCCGGTATCGGCTGATCGATGCCATGCGTTTCAGCCTGGAGCGTCATTAATAGGCACCCCTGCAGTCTCCGCGGCTTAGGTCGACGCAGAGACTTTGGGCTGGAGCTGCTGCGGGGAGAGTGATCAATCTGTTCAGTGGCGGCCAGTAGAGCCGTCAGGGCTGCGCTTTCGAAATGACCGGAGGTCAAGATTCCCCGGCCGGTTGGCCCTGTCTGTGCGGGTCGGTGGACTGCGGTCTTGTCGATCCAGCCATCGGCTGCTGGCATAGGTGTGGGGTGGCAGGCATAGGGGGCGACTGGTGAGCGACCTGACGGTGAATCCGTGGAAGCGACACGGCAAGGATCGGCTCTACGTCAACCTTCCGGATGGGACTGCTGTCGCGTGGGCGGACCGAGCGACGAAGGTCGTGACGATCAAGGCGCCGAAGTACCGAGACGAAGCGCTGGCCGTGCTGCAGCGGCACCTAGGGATGGAATCACGCTCGCCCCTGAACATCCCAGTGTCCCCTTACGGCGCCCTGCTCCACCTGCCCAGCAGCAGCACAGTCACCCTGTTCCGCCGCACAGGGCGGAGCGACCGGCTCCCCTTCCACCACTCTCTCCGGGGGACGACCTGGCGAGGAACCGCCCGGGGGCCCGACTCCTGGGAACGATCGCCGAGCGGGGCCCGTCAACGGCACAGCGGCTGCGGGCAAAGCTGCTGAGACAGCCCACGGAATGGGACAACTGGTTCACCGGGCTCGACGGCGAGCGTCGGGTCGGGCGAGAGCTGGAACGGCTGGGCCCGCTCGGTTGGCGGGTCCTTCACGGCATCGAGAAGAGCAACGGCGGCGACATCGATCACCTACTGATCGGTCCAGGAGGCGTGTTCGCCATCAACACCAAGACCCATCGAGGTGCATCGGTCTGGGTCGGCGACACCATGGCGAAGATCAATGGCGGGCAGCCGTATCCGTACGCCGCCGCGAGCAAGGCGGAAGCCGATTACGTCCGAGTCGTACTGGGGCGGTACTGCGACTTCACCGTGCCTGTCGAACCTGCCCTGGTCTTCGTGGGCGTCGCGTCCCTGCACCGTGCCGCCACGCAGTACACCGTGCGGGTCTACCAAGAGCGAGAGGTGGCGGCCCTGGGTCCCCTCACTGGCAAGCTCACCCTGGAGCAAGTGGAGCAGGTGTATGCCGTGGCCCGTCACCGGCGCGCCTGGCTGAGAACGTGACCCTTGTCGTCTCGAGGAGGGCGCCTGGGTCGTGTCCCGCAAAGTCCCTCCGTCCGCCCGGAGGGCGGGCCCCGCGGCGCCTGGTGCGTGCTTTCGGCGTGCCGGACGCAGCCCCTCGTACTGGGCGTACTCGGGGCTGTGTCCGGTGCGACGAGAGTGCGTGCCAGGCGCCGCGGGGCAGGAGGCACTTTGCGGACACGGTTAGGGAAGCCGCGCCGGCACAGTCGTCCGTGGGCGCCGGCCACATCGTCTGGCACCCCTTGCCTGATCATGGAGCCCTGCCGCTGCCGAGCCTCTGCGTGATGCGTGCCCCCCACCGGCAAGCTGGACGATGCGATGGGCGGCACCGGCTGACACGGTTGCTGTACTTCGCTGCTGTACGGCACGACAAAGCCCCCTCCGGGAGGATCGGCGGGGGCTTTGACCTGCTGTGCACTCGGCAGGATTCGAACCTGCAACCTTCTGATCCGTAGTCAGATGCTCTATCCGTTAAGCTACGAGTGCTTGTTCTGTTGTCGTCTGCCGCTTTCGGTCCTTTCGGCCCGCTCGCGGCGACAGGAAGAACATTACATGACTGCCGCCGTCATGTGAAATCCGTTCGGCACACCCCTTGTGACCTGCGGAAACGCCGGAGGAACGACGAAGCCCCGGCCGGGGGCCGGGGCTTCGGTGATCTTGTGCGGAGGCGGAGGGATTTGAACCCTCGATGGGCTTTAAGGCCCAAACCGCATTAGCAGTGCGGCGCCATAGACCGGACTAGGCGACGCCTCCAGACAACACAGCCTCTCGCGGGCGAGCGCGAGCGGTGCTTGCCGATGATGACACAGTCGAGCGCGGTGTCACCAATCGACCCCCACGGTACTAGGCAGGCGGCCCGCAGGGCAAAGCCCTTCCGCCGGGTGCGCAACGTCCGGGGCGCCGGCGCGTTAGTCAGGTCATGCTGCAGGTCACTCGCCTCCTCGGCGCCGCCGCCGTCTGTGCCGCCGCGCTCTCCTCCCTTTCCGTCATGCCCCCGGCCACGGCCGCCGCCGGCCCCGCCGCCGGCCCGGTCGGCGGGACCGCCGCTCCTCCGCCCGTACGGGACGAGGACCGCGTCGACCGGCTCACCGTCACCGTCCGCGACGCCGGCAAGGGCGTGGACGGGACGTACGAGGTGTACTGCCGTCCCCAGCGAGGGGGCAGCCACCCCGATCCCCGGGGGGCCTGTGCCGCCGTGGAGCGGAGCACGCGCGCGGGGCGGAACGTCTTCGCGCCCGTGCCCGAAGGCAGCGTCTGCACCATGCAGTACGGCGGTCCGGCCACCGCGCGGGTCACCGGCACCTGGGCCGGGCGGCCCGTCGACGCCAGGTACGACCGGCGCGACGGCTGCCAGATCGGGCGCTGGGACCGGCTCGTACCGCTGCTGCCCGAGCTGCGCTCGCCCGGGGCCTCCTGAGGGGCGTGCGGCGGCGGTGAGCCGGTCCACGCGGGAGACGCGGCAGGAGACCCCGGGTGCTCCGCAGGAGTCATGCGGGTGCCATGGGGAAGCCGTGCGCGTCTCTCGCGGGTCCGGCGGTGGTCCTGTGACGGTCGCCCGATGTCAGGGCGCTCGGGCACCTGTTCCGGGTCACTTCGTCGGGCGACCTCCCTCCCGTCCGGCGCCGCGGGCACCACCCCAGCCCTTAGACTCCCTCGCGTGACACGTCGCGGGCAGGTTGGCAAGATGGCCGCGGTCGGCAAGGTGCGGTAACAGGGAGGAAGGCGTCTCGTGAGCAGCAGGCCATCCCGAGGCGCTGCTCGCCTCGCAGCCATACTGGACGCGCTGCCCGACGCATTGGTGCTGGTCAATGCCAACGGGACCGTCGTCAACGCGAACACCATCGCGCTCGAAGCCTTCGAGGCGCCCGGCACCGCCCTGGTCGGGCGCGGGCTCCTCGATCTGCTGCCGGAGTTCGACTCCAAGCTGATCCCCGGCTCCATGCGCCGCCCCGAGCACATCGACCCCCGGGCGCGGACCAAGCCGACGCGGATGGTCGCCCGGCGCACCGACGGCAGCGAGTTCCCCGTCGAGGTCACCAGCGCCAACCTCCAGACCGGGCAGCAGAGCTACGACACCTACGGCTACACCGGCGACGAACTGCTGATGCTCGTCGTCCGCGACCTCTCCGGCACCGTCGACACCGAGGCCGAGCTGGCCCGCTCGCAGCGGCAGACCGAGATGATCCTGCGGGCCGCGTCCGAGGGCGTCGTCGGCACCGACACCGACGGCCGGATCGTCCTGGTCAACCCGGCCGCCGCCCAGATACTGGGCTACCGCGCCAGCGACCTCGGCGGACGCGAGCTGCACACCCTCGTCCTGCACTCGCGCGCCGACGGCTCCCCGTTCCCGTACGGCGAGTCGCCGCTCGCCGACACCCTGCGCTCCGGGCGCAAGCACCGGGTGCGCGGGCAGGTGCTGTACGCCAAGAGCGGCGAGCAGGTCCCGGTCGACCTGACCACCGCGCCGGTCCGCGACGGCGACCAGCTCGTCGGCGCCGTGATGACCTTCACCGACCGGCGGTCGTACGACGCCGTCGTCAAGGAGAAGGAGGAGGCGGCCGAGCGGCACGCCGAGGAGGTGGAGCGGCTCGCCGAGGAGCACGCCGCCGAGCTGACCGCGCTGCGCCAGCGGCACGCCGACGAACTGGCCGAACTGCGCGAACAGCACGCGGAGGAACTGGCCGCGGGCGAGGAGCGGTACGCCGCGCTCGGCGAGCGCGAGAAGGACCGGTACGAGGCGCTCGCCGCCCGGCACGAGCAGTTGCTGACCCTCCTCGGCACCTCGCTGCGCGGACCGCTGGAGGAGCTGCGCCGCGAGCTGGCCGCGCTGGCCGCCGACGACGCCGGGCAGTTGTGGCCCGAGGCCAACCAGGTGCTGCACCACCTCTCGGCCGGTTACTCCCGGATCACCACCCTGATCGACAACGTTCTCGGCTACCAGCGGCTCGACGCCGAGGGCGGGGGTGTCACCCGGACCAAGGTGATGCTCGACGCCGTCGTCGCCGCCGGTGTCGACGGGGCCGTGGAGCTGATCGGGCCGGGCCGGGTGCAGTTCGCCGTGCACGCCCCGCCCATCGAGGCCGAGGTCGACGCCCGGCTGCTCGCCACCGCCCTCGCGCATCTCGTCGCCGACGTGGCCGGTGTCGACGCGACCGGCAACACGCCCGTCTCGGCGGGCGGTTACCTCGACAACACCGTCGTGGTCGCCGCCGCCCAGCGCGGCGAGGTGGTACGGATCGAGGTGCGCGGGCCGTACGCCGGTGGCGACCCGGTGCACGAACCGATCGTGCGCGGGATCGTGCGGGCGCACGGCGGCGTGCTCCAGACGCATGACGTGCCGGGGATGAGCGGCAGCGCGTACGTCCTCGAAGTCCCGATCGGGGGCGGGGCGGGGGCCGTGGCTCCCCCGCCCGGCCCGGCCGGACAGGCCGCCCTGCCGGCCGGGGACGGGAGTAGTTCCGTTCCGGGCGGGCCTGTGCCCGGTGCGGGGGAGATCGGCGCGGGTGAGCACGGCTCCGGTGGGGGCGGGCGGCGGCGGGCCCGGCGGGCCTCCGTCGACGCCTTCCTGGACGGCGACGCCGACGGCGGGCCGGCGGGCGGTACCGGGGCGGACCCGGCGGCCGTGCCGACCGGGCGGCGCAGGCGCCGGGCGGGAGCCGCGGGGGACACGGCCCCCGTCGCGGAGCAGGCGGTGCCCGCCCCCGAGGCGACGGCGGGCGAGGGCTCCGGTGGGACCGGGCGCCGGCGCGGGCGGCCCGCGGAGGGCGCGGCCCCCGAGGTGCTCGGCGGGGCGGTCACCGGGGCGGTCGGCGACGCCATCACCGGCGTACCCGAGGCACCGGCTTCACAGATGTACGAGGCACCGGGCGCCGGTGTCTCCGAGGGCGCCGTCCTCACCGCCGCCGAGCACGCGGCGGGGACCGCCGCGTCCGGCAACGGACTGGGCGGGACGGTACCGCCGCAGGGCGTGCCCGTCCCTTCGCAGGGGACGCCCGAGTCCGCCGGGCGGCGTGCGCGGCGCGCGCCCGGGGAACAGCACGCGCTGCCGCCGGCGCTGCCCGCGCAGGCCGGTGCGGCCGCCGCCGAGGACGCGTCCCAGCCGACCGGGCGCCGACGCCGTGCCCTCGCCTCGGCGGCCGAGCGGGCCGCCACGCAGGAGGCGGCTCCGCGCCAGGTGTTCGCCCTGCCTCCGGCCGACGCGGACCGGGCCGCCGAGGGTGCGGTCGGGTCCGGTGGCGTGGCCGGATCTGGTGGCGTGGTCGGATCCGGTGGCGTGGCGAGTGGTGCGGGGCCGGTGCGGGTTCCCGCGCCCGCTGCCGCCACGGACGCGCTGATCGACGACGGTACGCACGGTGCCGGCCGGCACGACGCCGTCCCGCACGACCAGGCCGACGACCACACCCCGCCGCAAGCGCATCCGACCAGCGCGCCCACCGGCCGCCGTCGCCGGGCGGGCGAGGCGGGGGCGCCGGTGCAGCAGGTTCCGCCGGTCGCGCCGGCCGCGCCGGTCGCACCGGTTCCGGGGGCGTCCGTGCAGGCGGTCGCGCCCGGCGTACCCGTGCGGCCGCCGGTGCCGACCGGGCAGCAGCCGGTGGCGCCCGGCGGTGTCGTACCGCCGCAGGGAGCTGGTCCGGTTCCGGCGCCCGGTCCCGTGGTGGGGCAGGGGGCCGTGGCGGGGCAGGGTGCCCAGACTGCGGCTGCCGCGCAGGGGGGCGTGCCCGGGCCCGGCGGTGACGCGTCGCCTCAGGTCGGTGGCTCGCCGCAGGCCGGTGCCTCCCCGCAGGCCGGTGGCTCGCCGCAGGCCGGCGTACCGGCTCAGGCGGGCGTGCCTGGCCAGGCTGGCCGACCCGCTCAGTCCGGCGTACCCGCCCAGACCGGCGTACCCGCCCAGTCCGGCGTACCCGCCCAGAGCGGCGTACCCGCTCCGGGTGCCCCCGTCGGGCAGCCTCTGCCGCAACCGCAGGCCCAGCCTCACCCCCAGCCCCAGACGCCCCCCAGGCCGGCCCCCGCCGCCCCCGGCCCCTCCCCCCAGCCCTGGCCCGCTGCCGGTGAGGCCACGGGCGGTGGCGCACCCGTACCCCCGCAGGCCCCCGCGCCCGTGCCGCAGGTCACCCCCGGCCGGGGTACGCCCCTCCCGCCGGAGAACGCCCCCCGCGTCGCCCAGCCGCTGCCCGCGGAGGCGGCGGGGCCGGTGGATCCGGACTCCACGCAGGGGCGGGCGATCAGTGTGCGGACGCTGGGACAGGGCGTGCCGTTCAATCGGCAGGCCGCCCAGGCGCAGCAGTCGGCGACGCCCGCCCCGCATCAGCCGGGCGGCTCGGGCCGCCGCCGCAAGCTGGGCACTCCGCCCGACCCGGCCGCCGGGGCGGCCCGTCCGCATCCGTCGGCCGAGCAGCCGCCCGCGCCCGCGCGCCGCGCGCCGGGAACCGAGGGGGCCGGCCGTTCGTATGCCATAGGGGCGCCGGACAAGGACGCCGCGGAGGGGCCGGAGCCGTTGGACGGTCCCGGTGGGGCCGTGGAGGTGGCGGACCCGCCGCGTCCGCAGCCGATGGACGACGAGCTGCCCCCGGAGCCGCTGGACAACCCGCGCCGGCTGCTGGTCTGGCCCGCGCCGGACGTCAGTACGCAGCAGGCGCTGAGCGACCGCGGCTACCGGCCGGTGATCGTGCACTCGCGCGAGGAGGTCGACGCGCAGATCGCCGCGTTCCCGGCGGCGCTGTTCGTCGACCCGCTGACCGGGCCGATCACCCGTACGGCGCTCCAGTCGCTGCGGCAGGCCGCGGTCGCCGCCGAGGTGCCGGTGCTGGTGACGGCCGGGCTCGGGCAGGCTTCGCGGGACGCGGCGTACGGCGCCGACCCGGCCGTCCTGCTGAAGGCGCTCGCGCCCCGGGACAGTGAGCAGCATCCGCCGCGGGTGCTGCTGATCGAGGAGCACGCGGAGATCGCGCTGGCGCTGACCGCGACGCTGGAGCGGCGCGGGATGCAGGTGGCGCGGGCGACGAGCGACGCGGAAGCGGTGGCGCTGGCGGGGCAGTTCCGGCCCAACCTGGTCGTGATGGACCTGCTGCGGGTGCACCGGCGGCAGGCCGGGATCGTGGACTGGCTGCGGGCGAACGGCCTGCTCAACCGCACCCCGCTGGTCGTCTACACCGCCGCCGTCGACGCGGCCGACCTGCCGCGGCTGGCGTCCGGCGAGACCGTGCTGTTCCTGGCGGAGCGGTCCACCAGCAGCGAGGTGCAGTCCCGGATCGTGGAGCTGCTCGCCCGGATCGGCACGAACTAGCGGTCCGGTAGCGGTGCCGGCATACGCGTACGCATACACATACGCAGGCGCATACACAGGCGCATACGCGGCTACCGCGCGATCAGTCTGCGGGCCGCCTCCTTGATCGAGGCGCGCAGGCGGTCGGCGTCCGGGGGGTCGCCGCCGATCAGGATGCGTTTCATCTGGGGGACGACCATCGCCCAGTTGGTCATCGCGACCAGCAGGAAGAGCAGGTCGGGGGCCGGGATGGCGTCGGTGATCACGCCGCGGTCCTGGCCGTCGCGGACGGCGGCGACCTTGCGGGCGTAGTGCGCGTGGCGTTCGGCCTCGTGCGGCAGCTCGGCGACGCCGTACTCCATGCCCTCCCAGAACAGCAGGCGCAGGAGTTCGGGGTGGGCGGCGTGGTAGTCCATGAGGCGGTCGACCCAGCCCTCGACGTCGTCCGGGTCGACCGGGACCGAGATGGCCAGGTCGAGCATCTTCTTCTCCAGGACGGTCGCGAACAGCTCCGTCTTGTTGCCGTAGTAGGCGTAGATGAGCTGCTTGTTGGCCTTGGCCTCGGCCGCGATGCGGTCGATGCGGGCGCCGGCGACACCGTGCGCGGCGAACTCCGCCACGGCCGCCGCGAAGATCCGGGCTTTGGTGGCCTCGGGGTCCCTTGCTGCCATGGGCCCAGGGTAGTCCCGGCGGGCAACCAACTATTTGGTTGGCGTGGCGGGAATGAGGGGCGGGGCGGGCGCGTTCTTCCAACCAACCAGTTAGTTGCCCGTGTGCGCGAAGGAGTCCGCCCGCCCATGTCGTCACCAGCCGCAACCACCGGGACCACGCCCGACGGGGAGATGAGCCGTGGCCCCCACCAGAAGAACCGTTCCGGCCGTTCCGATCGATCCGGCCGCCGTTCCGATCGATCCGGCCGCTCCCTCCGTGCGCGGCTCTTCCTCCCCCTGATCACCGTCTGCACCGCGGTCACCGCCGCCAACATCTACCTCGCGGCCCCGCTGCTCTCCCTCATCGCCCACGACTTCGGTTCCACCCCGTCGGCCGTGGCCTGGCTCGCCTCGGTCGCGCAGTTGGGCTACGCGGCCGGCCTGCTCTTCTTCGCCCCGCTCGGCGACAGCGTCAACCGGCGCCGGCTGGTCGCCGTCCTCGCCCTGGTCGCCGCGGCGGCCCTGGTGGCCGGCGCGCTGTCGGGCGGCACGGCCGCGCTCGCGGGTGCCGTACTGGTCGCCTCCGCCGCGACCGTCGTCCCGCAGCTCCTGGTCCCGCTGGTCGCCGAGCGCGCCCCCGCCGACCGCCGGGCCAGCCATGTCGCGGCCGTCATCGGCGGTCTGTTCACCGGCGTCGTCGCGGCCCGCGTGGTCGGCGGCCTGATCGGACAGGCGTACGGCTGGCGGGTGGTGTTCCTGGGCGCGGCGGTGCTGACCGCGCTGCTGGGCCTGGCCACCGCGTACGTCCTCCCCGCGGAGCGGCGGCGGCGCGAGGGACCGCTGTTCGCCGGGCTGGCCGCGCTGCCGCGCGTGGTGCGGCGCTCGCCCGACCTGTGGCGCGCGTGCGTGCGCCAGGCCGGGATGTACGGCGCCTGGAGCGCCGTATGGACCTCGCTGGCGCTGCTGCTGACCGGTGACGGGTACGACCTGTCGACCGCCGCGGCCGGGCTGTTCGGCCTGTTCGGGCTGACCGCCAGCGCGGTCGCGCCGGTGGCCGGCGGGCTGGTGGACCGGTTCGGTGCCGCCAAGGTCGTACGGTCGGCGTATCTGCTCGCCGCGGTCTCCGTGCCGCTGTTCTGGCTGGGCGGGCACGTCATGGCGGCCCTGTGCGCGGCGGCGGTACTGGTGCACGCCGCGCTGGTCGCCTCGCACGTCGCCAACCAGACCCTCGCCCTGACCACCACCTCCACGCCGGCCACCGCCAACACCGCCTACGTCGTCGCCGGCTTCGCGGGCGGCGCGCTCGCCTCGGCCCTGGCGGGACCCGCCTTCGGCCACTGGGGCTGGGGCGGCGTCTGCGCGGTGGCGGGGGCGTGGCTGGTGCTGGGGTGGTCGGTGACGGTGGTGCGGAAGCGGTGACCGGCCCTGGGTACGCGGCGGGGGCCGTCGACGGCGACCGGTCCTCGCGGACAGCGCCCGGACAGTGCCCGACCGTGGTCAGAGGCGGGTGACCTCCAGTTCCCCGTCCGCGTACCGCCGCCGCAGTACCTTCTTGTCGAACTTGCCGACGCTCGTTTTCGGCACCGCCTCGATGACCGCCCAGCGCTCCGGGAGCTGCCACTTGGCGATCCCGCCGTCCCCGCCGAGGAAGGCCCGGAGCGCGGCGAAGTCGGCGGTCGCGCCCTCGCGCAGGACCACCGTGGCCAGCGGGCGTTCGCCCCACTTCTCGTCGGGGACGGCGACGACGGCGGCCTCGGTGACGTCCGGGTGGGCCATCAGCGCGTTCTCCAGCTCGACGGACGAGATCCACTCGCCGCCGGACTTGATGACGTCCTTGGCGCGGTCGGTGAGCGTGAGGTAGCCGTCGGGGGAGATCGTGCCCACGTCGCCCGTCTTGAGCCAGTTGTCCTCGCTGAACTTGTCGGCGGGACGGATCGGGTCGGCCGCGGGGCCGTTGTAGTACGCGCCGGCGATCCACGGGCCGCGGACCTCCAGCTCACCGGCCGACTCCCCGTCCCAGGGCAGACGCTCGCCGTCCGGGCCGGTCAGGCGGGCCTCGACGCCCGCCGGGAACCGGCCCTGGGTGAGGCGGTACGCGAACTCCGCCTCCGTGCCGACCGCCTGCGCCGGCGGCCGGGCCACCGTGCCCAGCGGCGACGTCTCCGTCATCCCCCAGGCGTGGCAGACCCGCATGCCGAGCCGGTCGAACGCCTCCATCAGCGAGGGCGGACAGGCCGAGCCGCCGATGGTCACCTGGGTGAGGGAGGCGACGTCGCGGGGCCGGGCGGTCAGCTCGGCGAGCAGCCCCTGCCAGATGGTGGGGACGGCGGCGGCGTGGGTCGGCCGCTCGGACTCGATCATCTCGGCGAGCGGGGCGGGCTGGAGGAAGCGGTCCGGCATCAGCATGTTGACGCCGGTCATGAAGGTGGCGTGGGGCAGGCCCCAGGCGTTCACATGGAACTGGGGGACGACCACCAGGGAGGTGTCCTGGTCGGTCAGGCCCATCGACTGCGCCATGTTGACCTGCATGGAGTGCAGGTAGATGGAACGGTGGCTGTAGACCACGCCCTTGGGTTCGCCGGTCGTGCCGGAGGTGTAGCACATGGCGGCGGCGGAGCGCTCGTCCAGTTCGGGCCAGTCGTACGTGGTCGGCTTCCCGGCGATCAGATCCTCGTACTCGTGCACCTGGGCGGTGGCGCCGTCGAGGAGGGAGCGGTCGCCCGGCCCGGTGACGACGACGTGCTCGACCGTCTTCAGGTGCGGCAGCAGCGGGGCGAGCAGCGGCAGCAGGGAGCCGTTGGCGATCACGACGCGGTCGGCCGCGTGGTTCACGATCCAGGCGAGCTGCTCGGGCGGAAGCCGCAGATTGAGGGTGTGCAGGATCGCGCCCATGGACGGGATGGCGAAGTACGCCTCCACGTGCTCGGCATTGTTCCAGGCGAGGGTTCCGATTCGCTCGTCGTCGCCGACCCCGAGGTCCGCGCGCAGGGCGTGCGCCAACTGGGCCGCGCGGGCGCCGATCTCGGCGAAGGTACGGCGGTGCGGTTCGCCCTCACCCGTCCAGGTGGTCACCCGGGAGGTGCCGTGGACCGTCGACCCGTGGGTCAGGATCCTCGATATCAGCAGCGGTACGTCCTGCATCGTGCTCAGCACGGTGTCCTCCCGGGGCGACATTGCCTACGCGGTGGCAAGGGTTGCGCTGATTCTGCGCACATACCGCGTGGTATGTCACTAGGGGAGCGTGATCGATCACCCGGACGGGGCCGGGAGGCCGCCCTTCCTTTTCGGTCCCCCTTACCGAACGATCCCCAACTCCGGATCATCACGCAGCTTGCCCAAGGCCCGGGACACCGCCGACTTCACCGTGCCGACGGAGACGCCGAGCACCTCGGCCGTCTGGACCTCGCTGAGATCCTCGTAGTACCGCAGGACGACCATCGCCCGCTGCCGCGCGGGCAACCGCATGATCGCCCGCCACATCGCGTCGTGCAGCGCCTGCTGCTCCGCCGGGTCGTCCCCGGCGGGCGCGGGCTCCGGCTCGGGCAGCTCCTCGCACGCGAACTCGTCGACCTTGCGCTTGCGCCACTGCGAGGTCCGCGTGTTCAGCAGGGCCCGGCGCACATAGCCGTCCAGCGCCCGGTGGTCCTCGATCCGCTCCCAGGCGACGTACGTCTTGGCGAGCGCGGTCTGCAACAGGTCTTCGGCGTCGCTCGGGTTGGCGGTCAGCGACCGGGCGGTACGCAGCAGCACCGGCTGACGGGCCTTGACGTACGACGCGAACGACGGGTACGGCAGGGTCCGCGTCGCTGCGGTAGCGGCGTTCGAAGCGCTGGTGCAGACGGGTGTGGTCATGGCTCAACGCTAGGAGCGAGGGGGCGTCCCCGGATCGGCCGCAGGTCCCGAAGCCACGTCCCCCTCAGGTTGTAGGGCCGGCACCCGCTGCACCTCCTGAAGGTGGACGAGGGGAGGAGACGGGGTGCGGGTTCACCCCTGGGGGTACCTCCGCCGGGGAGGAGGACGGGAGCGGGGACAAGAGCGGGGACAGAAGCGGGACGGGAGCGGCGTACGAGCCAGGGGGCACGGGCGCGGGCCGGGGGGACGGGCGCGGGCGCGGGGCACGGGCGCGGGCGCGGGGCACGGGCGCGGGACACGGGCGCGGGCGCGGGACACGGGCGCGGGACACGGGCGCGGGCGCGGGACACGGGCGCGGGACACGGGCGCGGGCGCGGGACACGGGCGCGGGACACGGGCGCGGGCGCGGGACACGGGCGCGGTGCGCGGGACACGGGCGCGGTGCGCGGGCGCGGGCGCGGGGCGCGGGCGCGGGCGCGGGGCGCGTGGAAAGACGCCCGCGCGGCGGCGCCGTAGCACCACCGCGCGGACGCGGAGCAACACCCCCTCCGGTGATCCTGGGGGCCGGCGCCGGTGTCCCCACACCTCACCGGCCCCTCAGCCCGTCACCACAGCGGGCTGAAGCCGACGGCCACGTTCTCGTTGCCCTGGCTGACGGCCGTGAACGCCGACCCGTTGACCTGCGCGGTGTTGCTCTGGTTCGAGGCGCCCGCGCCGACCGCCTGCTGCTGGGTGGTCGCCGAGTTGCCGAAGTTGTCCCCGCCGACGCCGCTGCCGACGATCCCGGCGAAGGCTTCCGAGGCGATCGCGGCCGATCCGTTGTCCGCGAGGGCGCCGCTGTCCGCGGCGGCCATGCCTGCGAAGAGGGCGGCGGCGAGGGGCAGGGCGGAGACGGCGGCGATGACGCGGGCGGTACGGATGCTTGCCATGTTGTCCTCCTGAAAGCTGCGCTCCGGCTCACCACCGGCCGCGCGTGAATACCTGAACCAGGCCATTTCCCAAGGCAGTTGGCCACCCGCCTCGGTGTGGTGCACGACGTCGCGTGATCAGAGTTGCCCACCCGCCCCCGGCGAACCACCTCGGACACTCCGATTCCCTCTCAAGCGTGAGGACAAGTAGATAAACCCTTTTACCTCCCTGTCCTCCCACTCGGGACATGCGGGACCACCACACCCCAAGCCCCACAAGAGGTGAACCGTTACGCCACCACCGCCCCGACCCCGGCCACCTCCGCGTGCCGGACACTGCCCCCTTCCCTTCCTCGAACATGCGTACGACCATGGACCCATGGCCACCACCGACCGGCAGGCCAGGACGCCGGCCCTCGCACACGCCCTGTCAGCCGCCGAACGCGGCCTGGCCGTCATCCCCCTGTCCCCCACCAAGCTGCCGGCCCTGCGCTCCCCGCACCGCGACGACCCCGACCCCCGGCCCTGCCACGGCGAGTGCGGCCGCCTGGGCCACGGGGTGTACGACGCGGCCACCGACCCCGCCCGCGTCCGGGAACTGTTCGCGGCGGCGCCCTGGGCCACGGGCTACGGCATCGCCTGCGGACTGCCGCCGCACCACCTCATCGGCATCGACCTGGACACCAAGCCGGACGGCGCCTCCTCGACCGCCCTGCGGGAACTGGCCCTGCGGCACCTGTTCACCATCCCGCCCACGGTGGTCGTGCTGACCCCCAGCGGCGGACGGCACCTCTGGCTCACCGGCCCGCCCGGCGTGGCCGTCCCCAACTCCGCGGGCCGCCTCGCGCCCGGCATCGACGTCCGCGGCGCCGGCGGCTACCTGGTCGGCCCCGGCTCCGTCACCCGGCACGGTGCCTACACCACGGCGCCGGGCACCGCCCATCTGCCGCCCGCCACCTGCCCACCCGCCCTGCTGCGCCTGCTCCTGCCCCCGCCGCGGCGACCGGGCCGGGCACCGGCGGCCACCGGGGGACACGGCCGCGGTCTCGTCCAGTTCGTCCTCGCCGCCCACGAGGGCCAGCGCAACACCCGTCTCTTCTGGGCCGCCTGCCGCGCCTACGAGGACGGCATCGGGCCCGCCCTCAAGAACGCCCTGATCGACGCGGCCGTCCACACCGGCCTCACCGAACAGGAGGCCCGCGCGACCATCGCCTCGGCGGCCCGCATGACGGGGCACCGGCCGTGACGGACGGGACCCGGCGGAAGGCCCCTGGGGCTCCCGGCGCTCCCGGCGCTCCCGGCGAGGTTCAGGCGGCGCCGGGAGTACGCGACAGGGCGGTCCGCACCGCGAAGACCCCCAGCAGACCCCCCGCCGTGAACCGCTGGACCGCCAGCGCCCGCGGCCGGGCGGCAAGGAACGCCGACACCCGCGCCGCGCCCAGCACCACCAGGGCGTTCACGGCGATCCCCACGACGATCTGCACCCCGCCGAGCTGAAGCAGTTGCGCCCACGCCGGACCCGCCTGCGGGTCCAGGAACTGGGGCAGCAGGGCGGCGTACAGCAGAGCGATCTTGGGGTTGAGCAGATTGGTCAGCAACCCCATCGAGAACAGCCGGGCATCGGAGACCGGAGGCACGTCCGAGGCCGGCGCGAACGGCGACCGGCCCCCGGGCTTGAGCATGCCCCAGGCGAGAAAGCCCAGGTACACGGCCCCGGCCAGCTTGACCACCAGGAAGGCCACCGGCACGGCGACGAACAACGCGGACAGCCCCGCGGCCGCGGCCACCAGGTAACACACGAACCCCACGGCCGTCCCGCCGAGCCCGACCAACCCCGCCCTCCTCCCCTGGGCGATCGCACGGGAGGCGAGATGGATCATGTTCGGCCCGGGAGTCAGCGCCATCCCCAACTCCACCAGCGCCACTCCCCCGACAGCGGCCAGACTGATCACCGTTCCCCCTCCCGCCCACGACGACCGACCGCCGCGCCACCAGCACCTTCCCTGCCCCCGCACCATACGACCCCGCAGCCCCCTGGCCCTCGACGCCCCCAAGAGCCGAGACGACGAGAAACGGGCGACCCCCCGCTCCCGTCACGGACGCCGGAAAAACCCTGGTCGTTCGCCACCCGCCCCCGGTTATCCTGCCCCGTCCCATCCCGTCCCGTCCCGAACCGGCCAGAGAGGTCCCCCACGTGAACAGCCCCGTGTCATCGCCCTTCCCCGAGCGGATACGGCTCTCCGGGGAGGGCCTGATCCTCCGCGACTGGACGGAGGACGACCTGCCCGCGATGCCGGCGCTGTTCGACCACCCCGACATCGCGTACTGGACCCCGATCGTCTCCCCCTTCGACGACGCGGCCGCCCGCGCACGGCTGGACCGGGACCGGCAACTGCGGGCGGACGGCACGGCCATGCTGCTCGCCATCACCACCGACGGCGACGCACCCCTCGGCGAGGTCATGCTGCGCCGGACCCCCGACGCCATGGAGATCGGCTACGCGGTCGGCCCGGCCCACCGCGGCCAGGGGCTGGCCGTCCGGGCGGTCCGCCTGATGACCGCGTACGCCTTCGACCAACTCGACGCGGCCCGCGTGATCCTGGAACTGGAGGCCGAGAACACCGCCAGCGTCGCCGTAGCCACCAAGGCGGGCTTCACCCTCCTCGACACCCCCTTGATCACCGGCGAGGAAAAGGGCCGCCCCTACGCCCTCCAGACCTGGTCCCTGTCCCGCCCCTGACGACACGGCAACGGCCCCCGACCATCTCGCCTGGTCAGGGGCCATAACTCCGCGGTGGGTGTGGGATTTGAACCCACGGTGACGTCGCCGCCACGACGGTTTTCAAGACCGTTCCCTTAGGCCGCTCGGGCAACCCACCCCGCGCCGGTCGTGATCGGTGGCGCGGGGACCAGGGTAACGGGTCGGCACGGGCGTGGGGGTCAGTCGCCCGTCTTGGAGCCGAGGGTGAGTTCGACGGTGTGTTCCTTGCCGCCGCGCTCGTAGGTGACCGTGACCTTGTCGCCGGGCTGGTGGGTCCAGATCTCGCCGATCAGGGTCGGGCCGCTGTCGATGACGTGGTCGTCGAGCTTGGTGATGACGTCACCGGGCTTGAGGCCGGCGTCGGCGGCGGGGCCGCCCGGCTCGACCGGCTCGGCGCCGCCGACGCCCTGGTCGGTGATCTTGGCGCCGTCGGTGGTCTCCTCCAGGGAGACGGAGGCGCCGATCTTCGCGTACACCGGCTTGCCGGTCTTGATCAGTTGCTGGGCGACGTACTTGGCCTGGTTGATCGGGATGGCGAAGCCGAGGCCGATGGAGCCGGCCTGGCCGGTGCCGCCGAGGCCGTTGCTCGCGGACTGGATCGCGGAGTTGATCCCGATGACGTTCCCCTGGGCGTCCAGCAGCGGGCCGCCGGAGTTGCCCGGGTTGATGGAGGCGTCGGTCTGCAGGGCGCTCATGTAGGACGCCTTGCTGTCGGCGCTGCCGTCGCTGGAGGCGACCGGGCGGTCCTTGGCGCTGATGATGCCCGTGGTCACCGTGTTGGACAGGCCGAAGGGGGCGCCGATGGCGATGGTGGAGTCTCCGACGGCCACCTTGTCGCTGTCGCCGAGGGCGAGCGGCTTGAGGGTCGTCGGCGCGTTCTGGAGCTTGATGACGGCGACGTCGTAGCCCTGGGCGTGGCCGACCACCGTGGCGTTGTACTTCTTGCCGTCGGGGAAGGTGGCGGTGAGCTTGCCGCCGTCGACCGCCTCGGCGACCACGTGGTTGTTGGTGAGGATGTGGCCCTGCTTGTCGAAGACGAAGCCGGTGCCGGTGCCGCCCTCGCCGCTGGTGCTCTCGGCCTCGATGGTGACCGTGCTGGGCAGCGACCTGGCGGCCACGCCCGCGACCGTGCCCGGGTCGCGCTTGAGCGAGCCGCCCGTGTCGGAGGCGGCGACCGTGGTGGAACCGCTGTCGTCGTTGTTCTCGGCCAGCGTGTAGCCGAGGCCGCCGCCCAGGCCGCCCGCCACCAGGGCGGCCACCAGGACACCGGCGAACAGGCCGCCGCGCCCGCGGCCGGACTTCGGCGCGGGCTGCTGGGGCGCGGGCGCGGGCTGCTGGTACGGGGCGCCCCAGCCTCCGGGACTGCCCGGGTCGCCCGGACCACCCGGACCGCCCGGTCCGCCGGGGCCGGCCGGGCCGTCGCCGTGACCGCCGTACGACGGGGTGGACGGCGGCGGGGGCGGCGGCCAGGAGGCGTCGGGGGCCGAGCCCTGGACGCCCTGCTGGCCCGGCGCCGCCGACGCGGGCGGCGTGGGCGGCGCGTACGGCGGCCGGCCCTGGGAGGCGTCGGCCGGGCCGCCCTGCGGCTGGGCGCTGGCTGCGGGAGAATCCACCGGCACGGGAGGTGCGGACGGGGCCGGGGGTACCGCGGTGCCCTCGTTCTCGGTGCTCACAGCTTCTCTCCTCGATCCACGGCTGTCGTTCGGTCGCACTCGGTCGCGCTCGGCCACGCTGGTGCGCGCCGACCCGGGGTCCCGCTCCACATGTCGGTTTGTATGCCGTCAGCTTTTCCCACGGGCCGTCAGAGCACCATAAGGCGTTGCTGTGCGTCCCCGGCCTTTACTTACATCGGTAATTTAGGGCCTACCGGGCGGGAAGTCCTCGTCCTGGTGCCCCGTCTACCCTCGCGCGGTGGCACCATGACGCGGTGACCCACGCACGACAGCACCGGCTCCAGGTCGTCGCCCACCGCGGGGCCTCGGAGGAGGCTCCGGAGCACACCCTGGCCGCGTACCGCAAGGCGATCGAGGACGGGGCGGACGCCCTGGAGTGCGATGTGCGCCTGACCGCCGACGGCCACCTGGTGTGTGTCCACGACCGCCGCGTCAACCGTACGTCCAACGGCCGCGGCGCGGTCTCCGCCCTGGAGCTGGCCGACCTGGCCGCGCTGGACTTCGGTTCCTGGAAGACCCGCGCGGGGGCCGGGGTGCGCGACGAGGAGCCGGACTGGGTGCACCGGCCGGAGGACCGGGAGGCGACCTCCGTACTCACCCTGGAGCGGTTGCTGGAGCTCGTGGCCGATGCCGGGCGCCGGGTCGAGCTGGCCATCGAGACCAAGCACCCCACGCGGTGGGCGGGTCAGGTGGAGGAGCGGCTGCTGGTGCTGCTCAAGCGGTTCGGGCTGGACGCGCCGCCCCGCGCGGAGGAGTCCCCGGTCCGCGTGATGAGCTTCTCCGCGCGGTCGCTGCACCGGGTGCGGGCGGCCTCGCCGACGCTGCCGACGGTCTACCTGATGCAGTTCGTCTCGCCCCGGCTGCGCGACGGGAAGCTGCCTCTCGGTGTCGGCATCGCCGGCCCCTCGCTGCGGATCGTGCGGAGCCACCCCGGATACGTCGAGCGCCTGAAGCGGGCCGGCCACCAGGTGCACGTGTGGACCGTGAACGAGACCCGGGACGTGGACCTGTGCGCGTCGCTCGGCGTCGACGCCGTCATCACCAACCGTCCCCGCGCGGTCCTCGACCACCTGGGCCGCACCGGCCGCGACGATCTCTGACCCCTTACGGGGTGTGCACCGGCGCGTTCGGAGCGTATCCGCCCGTTTCGAGTGCGTCACCGGGCGGGGATCGGCCGGTTTCCGCTTCAGGCCAATGGGGCATCCACACCGTGGCGTGGGGCGAAGGAGGTCTCGGGGGTGGCGTTTGTGGTGGCACAGGAGGTGCCCACGTCGTCGAGCATGGCCGTACCCCATGGCCCTGCGGGCGTGGGGGAAGCAAGACACCGGATGCGTGATCAGTTGCGCAGCGGTGGGGTGGCGGAATCGGTCATCGACGATGCCGTACTGATCCTTTCCGAACTTTTGAGCAATGCGTGCAAGCACGGCCGACCACTGGGCGACGCCCTGGCCGGTGACGGCGACGTCCGTGCGGCCTGGCGGGTGGACCCGAGCGGCCGGCTGGTCGTCGAGGTCACGGACGGCGGCGGTCCGACCCGCCCCGCCCCGGCGACCCCGTCGGTCACGGCGCACGGCGGACGGGGGCTCAACATCATCACCGCGCTCGCCGACGACTGGGGCGTACGGGACGACGCCTGCGGCGAGGTCACCGTCTGGGCCGTCGTCCACGAGGACGTGTACGACCCGGACGCCGGGCACCGGCGGTCCGACTTCGCCACGCGGGTCGCGGCCCCGGCGGTGTCCGACATACCGGGGCTGGACTTCGCGGACGCGTTCGACGACCTGGGGTGACCCATTCGACGACCTGGGTTGACGCGTTCGGCGACCTGGTTGACGCGTTCGACGACCTGGGCTGATCGGGGGACCCCCGGGGCCGGTTCCCGGCTCGGGGCTTCTCCACAGCCAGGGTCTCGGGGCCCCGCCCGGCGTTGTCCACAGCCCCACCTCGCTCATCCCGCGAACGGCTAGGCTCGCGCCCGTACGAGAAGCCGTAACCGGGAGACCCCACGATGGCCAAGAAGCGACCTCAGACGAAGGCCAAGCGCCCTCAGCTCGACGGAGAGATCCCGGTGGTCGGCGCCCGCGAGCCCTGCCCCTGCGGCAGTGGCCGCCGTTACAAGGCATGCCACGGCCGGGCCGCCGCACAGGCCGTGACCGAGCTGGTGCAGCGCCCGTTCGAGGGGCTGCCCGGCGAGTGCGACTGGGTCGCCCTGCGCGAGCTGGTCCCGGCGGCCACCGTCGAGCTGACGCTGAAGGACGGCCTCCCCGAGGGCGTCCCGTCCGTCACCCTGGCGACCGTCCTGCCGATGGCCTGGCCGGCCCTGCGCCGCGACGACGGCTCGGTCCTCCTGGGCCTGCAGAACGACACGGCCTCCGGGGACATCAGCCGCGACCTCGCCGACACCCTGCGGCGCGCGCTGACCGCCGAGCCGGGCACCCCGGTGCAGGCCCGCCGGGCGCCGGCCGACGGACCCCGGCTGCAGGACGTACTCGCCCCCGAGGGCGCTTTCGAGCCAGTGGTGCATGACGGATTCGAGTTCTGGGTCCCGGACGCGCAGAACGCCACTCCGGAGGTGTCCGCCTCCCTGGAGCGGGCCAACGCCGCGGCCATCCCGACCGTCAAGCTGGCGGGGGTCGACGCCGCGTACTGGTGCGAGACCCCGGAGAAGAACCACCTGCGCTGGGTCATGCCGCACGAGGAGGAGCGCCTGCTGGACGCCCTGGCCAGGCTGCACGCGGCGGGGCGGTCCTCCCTCGGCGAGGGCACCCGGCTGGTCGGCTCCTTCCGCGCCCACGGGCTGACCGTGCCGGTCTGGGACCTGCCGAGCGGGGTCACGGCGCAGGACGTGGAGAAGCCCGCCGCCGAGTTCGCCGAGCGGCTCGCCGAGGCCCTGGCCGCCGAGGCGCCGCTCACCGCGGAGGAGCGGCGGGCCCGCGGCGGTCTCACCAACCGGCAGGTCACGCTCAGTTGACGGCCGCCCGCGCGGGTGCGCCGCGCCGCCGCCGGCGGGCCGGTCGGGGGGCGGCGCGCCGGGCGGGTGACTCCAGTCACAACTCCCCCTTGGGACAAGCCAGTCGGTGACCGGAAAAGCAGAGATCGAATTTGCTAACCGCCGATCTCTTGTTACCGTTCGAGTAGCCCGGTTGCTGGTGCATCCCCCGTCGCCAGCAACCGGGCCTTTGCGTACCTCCGGGCGTTCACGGTCCGCAGTCGGGTGTCAACTGCCCGTTCTCGCGGGGGAGTTGCTTCCGGTGCGGAGCAGCAGCGGGCCGTAGCCGGCCCGGTCCGCGAACTCCGCGACGGCCGTGTAGGAACCCGCGGGGCCCCGGGCACGTTCCCGTGGTGTGTCGCACGACTCCGGCGCGTCCCCGGCGGCCACCGGGCAGCGCGTGCGGAGGGTGCGGCCCGCGGGCCCCAGCAGACTCAGCACCGCGTCCAGGGGGCGCGCGGTCACATTGCGGTAGTAGGTCCGCCCCCAGGTCCGCTCACCCTGGGTGAGGACGCAGGTCTGTGCCTCGATGCCCTCGGGGGAGGCCAGTTCGGGTCCGCAGCGCGCGGTGGTGGCGAGGCCCGGGGCCAGTGCCGTCGCGGTGGGGGAGGGCCCGGCGTCCGGCGCGTCGCCCCCGGCTCGCCACGGCCCCTCGCCGTCCCCGGCCGGGGTGCCGCCACCGGCCGCGGCGGCCGCGGCGGCCGCGGCGGCACCGGCGTCGTCCTCCGGGCCCGTACCGTCTCCCGTACCGGTGCCGTCCCCGGCGCGGGCGGCGCCCAGGGTGCCGGTGCCCTCCAGGACTCCGGCGGTCCGGTCGTCCCGGTCCGGCGGTGTGCCGCCCGGCCGGCCGCGTTCGGAGCCGGCCGTGGCCACGGCGTACGGCAGGACGACCGCGCCCGTGACCACCCCCACCAGGGCGAACAGCCGCAGCCGCCGGGCGTCCGGACCGGCGCGGTGGCGTCCGGCGTCCGCGCGTGGCTCTCCAGGGTGCAGCGGCATGAGGCGGACGATAACGACCGCGGCCGGGCACCGGGCCCGCCCGCGCCGGGCGCCGCTACAACTCGGGCGCGCTCACACCCGTACGAGTGAGGGCGTCGACCACCGCGTCGACCACGGCCTCGACGTCGGGCACCCAGGGGGAGGCCGAGCCGGGCAGCGGGGCCCGCTCCCAGCGGACGGTGCCCCGGCCGGTCTCCGACGGCGGCAGCGCGAGGTAGCCGCCCTCGCCGTGGAAGCGCAGGGAGCCGGGGACGAAGTCCTTGGCGTAGAGCAGCTCGCCCAACTGCGCCATGGAGTACGGCTTGACCAGGATCGACCAGCGGGTCGGGGAGGCGACGACCGGGCCGAGGCGGATGCCGGTCCGGTCGAGCGCGGTCAGGGCGCGGGCGGCCGGCAGCGCGGGCAGGGAGACCGCGCAGGGTGCCGTGCCGCCGGTGGCCAGGACGATCGGTGCCGCCGGGCGGTTGGTCCACCACCAGCGCACCATGCGCGCGTCGGTGCTGGCCGCGAGGAGGCCGGGGTCGAAGGGATGCGCTCCGGGCACCGTGCACTCCGGGTCGGGGCAGCAGCAGCGGGAACGCCCCCGCAGGTCCGCCGCCACGCCCGGGAGGACGGGCCACTGCCATTCCGTGGCGCAGGTCAGGGCCGCGCTGAGCAGGTCAGGCCCTGTGTCGCGCTGGGACAGGAGCCCGCGTCGCCTTCCGAGGATCTCGCGCATGAGCGCTCGTTCCTTTCCGTTGCACGCCTGGCAACACCGTGGTCCACATCACACCATGTGTCGATCACTTCGCTGTGCGTAGCTGTTGGCGCATCACACCCCTGCTGGAGGCAAGGGGAACCCCTATGGGCCGAGCACTGGCTGCGTCCGCGGCCGGTCCGTCCATACTGCGTCCATCAAAAGCACGGGCGGGGCGCGGGGGTGGCGAAGTCTGGCGTTTTGCCGTCCCGCGTATTTCTCTCCGCCTCCGCCACGGGAGGATGGGGCACGGTCGTCGGTGGATAGGACGCCCGGTTGCACCGCCGGGTTCCGGGTGGCTTGCCACCGGTCCCGGCTTTCACCGAGTACGTACCCATCACGACCGCTGTGACGCTCCGTGGAGCACCCCCAGTCGACCCCAACAAGCCGTCCTCCAGGGTAGTTTCAAGCCAACTTTGATTTTGCGCAAGATGTCGAGAAGGAAGTCGCTCACGTCCCACGGACACCAGGAATCCCAGCAGGACAATGCTGGACATCCCCTCACGAGTGCGTGTACATGTGGAGACACTGCTGGCGGCGCAGAAGACATGGGGGTTCGCAATGCTTTTGAGCAGTATGCGCCGGTCGGAAAGCCGGTTGCCATGAACGCCCCGCTGCCTCCGAAAGTGGCTGGAATCGATTCAACGGTTCCCCCACCGGCACACACTGTCGCGTCTGTCACACCGGTCACACGGCCGGCCTCCCCCGCCGCACCGGGCGCCCTCCTCCAGGACCGGCTGGCCGGCTGGGTCTCCGACCTGACCACGCTGCACGAACTGACCGAACGGCTGGCCCGTACGGGCTCCCTCGCCGACGCGGCGCAGGAACTGCTGCGGGCCGGTGCCGCCCTGGTCGGCGCCCGGCGCGGCCTCGTCGTACTGGAACCGGCCGACGGACTCGGCCCCGACACCACGACCGGCCTGGGACTGGCCCGCGCCGACCTCGGCCACCTGGAGACCGTCCCGCGCGGCGCCTCGGCGTACGGGCGGATCCTGGAGGGGCTGCCGGTCGGCGAGGCCGGGATCGCCGAGCCCGACCTGTTCGCCGAGGAGGGACTGGACCCCCGGCAGCGCGAGGTCGCCGTCCGCCTCGGCTACGCCGCCAGCTTCGCGCTCCCCCTGCGCACCGACGCCGGCCGCCTGGGAGCCGCCGTCTGGCTGTACGACGAGCCCGCCGAGCCCCGCGAGCGGCAGCGGCACCTGGCCGGGCTGTACGTCCGCTACGCCGCCGAACACCTCGCCCGGCTGCTGGAGACGGAGCGCACGCGCGCGTGCATGGCGGCCCTCGCCGAGGAGCTGCTGCCGTCCCGGCTGCCGCGGGTGTCCGGGGTCCGGATCGCCGTCCGGCACCGCACCGGGCCGCGCGGCGGCGGCGACTGGTACGACGCGCTGGCGCTGCCGGACGCGGCGCTCGGCCTCAGCGTCGGCTCCGTCACCGGGTCGGGGCCGGGCGCGGTCGCCGCGATGGGCCGGCTGCGCGCCTCCCTGCGGGCGTACGCGGTGATGGAGGGCGAGGACCCGGTCGCCGTCCTGTCCGACCTGGAGCTGCTGCTCCGGCTCACCGAACCGGCCCGCTCGGCGACCGCCCTGTTCGGGTACTGCGAGCCCGCGCTGCGCCGGATCACGCTGGCCGGCGCCGGGCACTGCCCGCCGCTGCTGACCGGCGCCCGGCGCACCGAGTTCGTGGAGACCTCCCTCTCCGCGCCGCTGAACATGCTGGCCTGCTGGGAGGCGCCCAGCGTGGAGGTGCAGGCAGAGCCTGAAGAGACGGTTCTGCTGTACACCGACGGGCTGCTGCGCCGCACCGGCGACCCGGCCGACCGCGCCTTCGCCCGGCTGCACGCGGCGGCGGCCGGCGTCCCCCGCGCCAAGCGGCACGATCCGGAGGCCGTCGCCGACCACGTCCTGCGGACCGTCCTGCCGGACGGGGCCGACCGGGCCGACTCCGAGGAGGACGTCGTCCTGTTGGCGGTCGGCTTCGAGTAAGGCCAGATGTAGTTCGAGTAAGGCCAGGTGTAACAGGTCCTTCGCCCCTGGGCCCCCTTCCGTCCGACCGTACGATGGGGGGTGGTCCAGTGCCGTATCGAGGAGGATGACCGTGGCGGAGGAGCTTCCGGAGACCCCGGAGACCACCGAGGAAGAGCCGATCAAGCAGCGGAAGAACGGCCTGTACCCGGGCGTCTCCGACGAGCTGGCCGAGAACATGAAGTCCGGCTGGGCCGACACCGAGCTGCGCGACCTGGAGCCGATCGCCCAGGCCGCCGAGACCGCCGCCCGCCGCGCCGCGCTCTCCGCCCGCTTCCCCGGTGACCGCCTGGTGATCCCGGCGGGCAACCTGAAGACCCGCTCCAACGACACGGAGTACCCCTTCCGCGCCTCCGTCGAGTACGCGTACCTCACCGGCAACCAGACCGAGGACGGCGTCCTGGTCATGGAGCCCAAGGGCGAGGGGCACGAGGCCACCATCTACCTGCTGCCGCGCTCCGACCGGGAGAACGGCGAGTTCTGGCTGGACGGCCAGGGCGAGCTGTGGGTCGGCCGCCGGCACTCCCTCACCGAGGCCGCGAAGCTGTACGGCATCCCCGCCGCCGACGTGCGGGAACTGCCGGGCAGGCTGCGCGAGGCCACCGGCCCGGTCCGCGTCGTGCGCGGCTACGACGCCGGTGTCGAGGCCGCCCTGACCGACAAGGTCACCGCCGAGCGCGACGAGGAGCTGCGCGTCTTCCTCTCCGAGGCCCGCCTGGTGAAGGACGGCTTCGAGATCGGCGAGCTGCAGAAGGCGGTCGACTCGACCGTGCGCGGTTTCGAGGACGTGGTGAAGGTCCTCGACAAGGCCGAGGCGACCAGCGAGCGCTACATCGAGGGCACGTTCTTCCTGCGCGCCCGCGTGGAGGGCAACGACGTCGGCTACGGCACCATCGCCGCCGCCGGCCCGCACGCCTGCACCCTGCACTGGGTGCGCAACGACGGCCCGGTCCGCTCCGGCGACCTGCTGCTGCTGGACGCGGGCGTGGAGACGCACACGTACTACACCGCCGACGTCACCCGCACGCTGCCGGTCAGCGGCCGGTACAGCGAGATCCAGAAGAAGGTCTACGACGCGGTCTACGAGGCCCAGGAGGCCGGGATCGCGGCGGTGCGACCGGGCGCCAAGTACCGCGACTTCCACGACGCCGCGCAGCGGGTGCTGACCGAGAAGCTGGTCGAGTGGGGGCTCGTGGAGGGTCCGGTGGAGCGGGTGCTGGAGTTGGGCCTGCAGCGCCGCTGGACGCTGCACGGCACCGGTCACATGCTCGGCATGGACGTCCACGACTGCGCCGCCGCGCGGGTGGAGGCGTACGTCGACGGGACGCTGGAGCCCGGCATGGTGCTCACCGTGGAGCCGGGGCTGTACTTCCAGGCCGACGACCTGACCGTGCCGGAGGAGTACCGGGGCATCGGCGTCCGCATCGAGGACGACATCCTGGTCACGGAGGACGGCAACCGGAACCTGTCGGCCGCGCTGCCGCGCCGCTCCGACGAGGTCGAGGCGTGGATGGCCGCCCTCAAGGGCTGAGCGGCGCGCGGGAGTTCACACCGCCACCAGCGGGGCGTCCTCCCGCCACTTGAGGATCTTGTCGAAGCTCACCACGGCACCGCGCCGGCCCGGCGCGGTGCCGATGTGCACATGGTCGGCCAGTTCCCGGATCAGGCCCAGGCCCCGGCCGTGCTCCGCGTCCACGGGCGCCGGGCGGACCGCGGGGGCGCCGGGGAAGCCGGGCCCGGTGTCGGTCACCTCGATCCGGCAGCGCTCGCCGTCGAGGTAGGCGGTGACGCGGTACGCCTCGCCCGCGCCGCCCTGATCGCCGTCCCCGCCGTGCTCCACGGCGTTGGCGCACGCCTCGCTGAGGGCGACGGAGAGGTCGTAGGAGATGTCGGGATCGACGCCCGCGGTCTCCATGGTGCCGATCAGCAGGCGGCGGGCCAGCGGCACGCTCGCGGCCTCGCGCCGCAGATGGAGTGACCACCAGATGCTCATGCTCCAGCCTCCCGGCCGCGGCTCGACATACCGTTACGTATTGCCCGGTGTGCCGGGCCGTAAGCGCAGCGTTGACGTGAGACCGCCCATACGGCGGATGCGTCCCGGTGGTGCCCCGTGTATGAGGGACGGTCCTCTACAGAAGGTGACCTTCCGGTCGTACGGCATCTTGTGGACCTGCCGTACGGGGCGGGTGGGGCCGGTGCGATGATGGGGCCGCCATGACTGCCCCCCACCCCGCCGGGAAGGACCTCCGGTTGCTGCGGGCCGCGGTGTTCGCCGCGGTCTGCGTCGTGCTGGCCGGGGCGGGGCACTCGCTGGCCTCCTGCGCCGGAGTCCCGGCGTGGACGCTGGGCGCCGGGTTCCTCGGGGTGATCGCGGTCGCCGCGCCGCTCGCCGGACGGGAGCGTTCGCTGCCGGGGATCGTGGCGCTGCTGGCGGCCGGGCAGACGGTGCTGCACGCCCTGTTCGGCCTGGGGCAGCACGGAAGCACGCCGGCCGCCGCCACCGCCGCGGGTACGGAGGCCGACGCGACGCTGGTCCAGCAGGCCGCGAAGCTGTTGTGCGGGACCACCGCGGCGGCGATCAGCCCCGCCCGGGCCCAGCGCATCCTCACCGACGCGCGGCTCGCCCCCCGCACCCACACGCACCATCCCGCGGACGCGGCGGCCTCCGGCGGGGACGGGCTGGGCTCCCTGCTGCCGTCCCTGCCCATGCTGCTCGGGCACCTCCTCGCGGCCGTCGCCACCGGCTGGCTGCTGCGCCGCGGCGACCTGGCCCTGGCCCGGCTCGTCGAACTGTCGGCGCACTCCGCGCACACGGTCGCCGAGGGGGCGCTGGTCCGCGCCCTGCGCGCCGCGCTGGCGCTGGTGCGCGTGCTGTGCGCCGGGCTGCCGGACGCCGCCGGGGCGGTCGCGCGCCTGCCGCGCACCGGCCCGCTCGCGCCGGTACGGCTGCGTACCACCGCACTCCAGCACTCGGTGATCCGGCGGGGACCGCCCGCCGCCGCGCTCGTCCTCGCCGCCTGACACGACGCGCCCGCCGCTCCGCCGCACCGGTGGAGGGGGACGCCGTCGTGCGGCACGCGCGTGTGCGCGTCTTCCCCTCACCGGGCTCCACCGGAGTCCGCGGAACTCATCGAAGCGGAGTGTTCTGTCATGAAGGCTTCCCGTATCGCCGCCGCCGGCGCCGTCGCCGGTGCCACCGTCCTGGTCCTGTCCTCCCCCGCCTTCGCGCACGTCAGCGTGCAGCCGGTGGGCGAGGCCGCCAAGGGCGGCTACGCGACGGTCAACTTCAAGGTCCCCAACGAGCGCGACAACGCCTCCACCACCAAGCTGGAGGTCACCCTGCCCGCCGACCACCCGCTGGCGTCGGTGATGCCGCAGGCGGTCGACGGCTGGGACACCAAGGTCACCGTCGGCACGCTGGACAAGCCGATCGAGTCGCACGGCGAGAAGATCACCAAGGCCGTCACCAAGGTGACCTGGACGGCGGACGGCGACGGCATCCGCCCGGGGTACTTCCAGCAGTTCCCGATCTCCCTCGGCGCGCTGCCCGAGGACGCCGACGAGCTGGTGTTCAAGGCGGTCCAGACGTACTCCAACAAGGAGGTCGTGCGCTGGATCGAGGTGCCGCAGGAGGGCCAGGAGGAGCCCGAGAACCCGGCCCCCGTGCTCCACCTGTCCGACGCCGAGGACGACGCCCACGGCGGCTCGGCCGGCGCGGCGGCCGACGACGACACCGCGGCGGCGGCCGAGACCACCGCCGCCGAGGCCGACGACGACTCCTCCGGTGGGACCGACACCACCGCCCGCGTCCTGGGCATCGTCGGCATCGTCGTCGGGGCGGCGGGCATCGGCTACGGCGTGTTGGCCGGGCGTCGGCGCGCGGGCGCCTGACGCACCTCTCGTCCGGCGCGCGCCGGGGTCCCGCCCCGACCGGGGGACCCCGGTGCGCGCCGGTGCACACACAACTGGGACATTTCTCTATGCGCAAGAAGACGTTCGCCGCGGCGGCCCTGCTCGCCGCCGCCTCCCTGACCCTGTCCGCCTGCGGCGGCGACAACGACGCCGACCGGCCGGTCACCGTGGTCTCCGAGGACCCCGCCACCCAGCAGGCCGCCACCGTCCTCGACAAGCCGTTCGAGAAGCCGGACCTGGTCCTCACCGACACGCAGGGCGAGAAGTACGACCTGCGCGAGCGGACCGCGGGCAAGCCCACGCTGATCTACTTCGGCTACACCAACTGCCCCGACGTCTGCCCGCTGACGATGAACAACATCGCCGTGGCGAAGAAGCAGTTGCCCAAGGCCGAACAGGACGAACTGCGCGTGGTGTTCGTCACCACCGACCCCGAGCGGGACACCCCCGCCGCCCTCGGCACCTGGCTGAAGGGCATCGACCCGCAGGTCATCGGCCTGACCGGGGACTTCGACACCATCCAGGCCGGCGCCCGCACGCTCGGCATCTCCATCGAGGCGCCGAAGAAGGACAAGGACGGCAAGGTCGTCTCCACGCACGGCACCCAGGTCATCGCCTTCTCCCCGAAGACCGACGCGGGATACGTGCTCTACGGCGAGGACGCCACCGTGGACGACTACACCGCCGACCTGCCCAAGCTGATCAAGGGGGAGAAGCCGTGAGAGGCCCCGTGCTGTGCGCGGCGGTGCTGACCGGCGCGCTGGTCCTCACGGGGTGCGGCTCGGAGGACTCCGGGGCGGGGGACGCGGGGAAGACGGCCGCGCGGATCTCGGTCAGCGGCGCCTACATGCCGCAGCCGGTCTCCGACTCGATGGCGGCCGGGTTCCTGACCATCGCCAACGACGGCGGCGCCGCGGCCGAGCTGACCTCGGTGACCAGCGACGCCGGCGAGGTCACCGTGCACGAGACGGTCGACGGGGCGATGCGCCAGGTCGACCGGCTGCCGGTCCCCGCCCACGGCGAGCTCGTGCTGCAGAGCGGCGGCAACCACCTGATGTTCGACAAGCTGAAGCAGCGGCCGAAGCAGGGTGAGACGGTCTCCGTCGCACTCCACTTCACCGGCTCCGACCCCGTCACGGTCGCGATGCCGGTGAAGCCGGCCACGTACCGGCCGTCCGCCGGGCACTGAGGGAGGGGACCAACCTTGACGCAGACCGCCGCCCCACGGGCCCGCACGCTGGTACTGCTGCTCCTGGCAGCGGTCTGCGCGCTGTTCGCCGCCGCCGGCCCCGCCGCCGCGCACGCCGCGCTGACCGGCAGCGATCCGCAGCAGGGGGCGGTGGTCGACCGGGCCCCGGCCCGGGTCTCGCTCACCTTCTCCGAATCGGTCTCCCTGGACGACGACTCGCTGCGCGTCCTCGACCCCGAGGGCCGGCGCGTCGACCGGGGCGACCCGGAGAACGTCAGCGGCACCACGTACGGCGTGGCACTCCACTCCGGGCTGCCCGACGGCACCTACACCGTGACCTACCAGGTGGTCTCCGCCGACAGCCACCCCGTCTCCGGCGCCTTCGCCTTCTCCATCGGCGCCCCCTCCGAGACCTCCGTCGCGGTCGGCGACCAGACCGGGGGCGGCGGGCTGGTCGACGGGCTCTACGGCCTCGCGCGGTACGTGGCCTACGCCGGGTTCGTGGTGCTGGTCGGCGGCGCGGCCTTCGTGCTCGCCTGCTGGCCGCGCGGCTCGGGGATACGGACCGTGCAGCGGGTGGTGGTCTCCGGGTGGCTGGCGCTCACCGCCGCCACCCTCGCCCTGCTGCTGCTGCGCGGCTCCTACACCGGGTCCGGCGAGGTCGCCGACATCTTCGACCTGGGCCTGCTCGGCGAGGTCCTCCAGACCAAGACGGGCGCGGCGCTGGTCTCCCGGCTGCTGCTGCTCGCCGCGGCGGCGCTGTTCGTCGCGGTGCTGTTCGGGGCGTACGACAAGCGGGAGGACGACGAGAAGCGGGACCTCACCTTCGGGCTCGCCGTCGGCGGGACCGTGGTGGCGGTGGGGCTCGCCGCGACCTGGGCGATGTCCGAGCACGCCTCGGTCGGGCTCCAGGCGGGCCTGGCCATGCCGGTCGACGTGCTCCACCTGCTGGCCGTCGCCGCCTGGCTCGGCGGGCTCACCACACTGCTGGCCGCGCTGTACCGGGCGCCCGCGGCGACACCGGTGGACGCCTCCGCCGTACGCCGCTTCTCGCAGGTCGCCTTCGCCAGCGTGGTCGCGCTGGTGGTGACCGGCGCCTACCAGTCCTGGCGGCAACTGGGCTCCTGGTCGGCGTTCACCGACACGCGGTACGGGCAGTTGCTGCTGGCCAAGATCGTGCTGGTGGGGGTGCTGGTGGGCGTCGCGTATTTTTCTCGGCGGTGGACGGGGCGGTTGGTGGCGGGGGCCGGGGAGGGTTCCCGGGCGGATTCCGTCGAGATGGCGGGCGTGTCGGGAGAAGCAGGGGCTTCCGAAGGAGCGGACGGCTCCGGCAGAGCGGGTGCCCCCGGGGGGACAGGGGCTTCCGAAGGAGCGGACGGCTCCGAAGGCGCGAGTGCCTCCGAAAGCGCGGGTCGCTCCGGAACCGTCGGAGACGCCACGCGGGCCGCTCAGCTCGCGCGGCAGCGGGCCGCGGTGGATGCCGCGCGGCAGAAGAAGCTGCGGGACGCCGACCCGCGGCGCTCCGGACTGCGCCGCTCCGTGCTCGCCGAGGCGGGCGTCGCCGTGGTCCTGCTGGCCGTCACCACCGTCCTGACCCAGACCGAACCGGGGCGTACGGAGCAGGAGGCACGGGCCGCCACCTCGTCCTCCGCCGCCTCGGGCGACGCCTCGGCCTCCGGGGCGGTCACCCTGGACCTGCCCTTCGACACCGGCGGCAAGGACGGCAAGGGCGTCGTACGGATCGAACTCGACCCCGCTCGCGTGGGCGCCAACAGCGTGCACGTCTTCGTCGAGTCCCCGGACGGCCGTGCCGTCGACATCCCCGAGCTGAAGCTGGCCTTCACCCTGAAGGCCAAGGACATCGGGCCGCTCTCCGTCGCCCCCGACCACATCACCACGGGACACTGGTCGGCGAGCGGCGTCCAGTTGCCCATGGCCGGTGACTGGGAGGTCGCCGCGACGGTACGGACCTCCGACATCGACCAGGTGACCGTCTCCAAGAACACGCAGATCGGCTGAACCGCACCATGGCTGACCAGACCCTTCCGCAGGCCCCCGCTTCCGGCGCCCCCGACTCCCGCGAGGCCCCCGCCGCCGGGACGGCCCGGCCCGGCGCCGCGGGCGGCATCTCGCGGCGGAAGCTGCTCGGTACCGCCGGTGCCACCGGGCTCGTGCTCGGCGCGGCGGGCGGCGCCGCGGGGTACGCCGCCGCGCCCGCCGGGGCCACGCCGCTGACCTCGCTGGGCGAGGGCCGGGTGATGTTTCACGGGAAACATCAGCCCGGCATCATCACGCCGATGCAGGCCCGCGGCCATCTCGTCGCCTTCGACCTGGCGCCGGGCGCCGGGCGGAAAGAGGCCGCCGCGCTGCTGCGCCGCTGGTCGGACACGGCCCGGCGGCTGATGGCGGGCGAACCGGCCGGTGCCGGTGACACGGACGTGGCCCGGGACGCGGGGCCGTCCTCGCTGACCGTCACCTTCGGGTTCGGCCACAGCTTCTTCGCCCGGACCGGGCTGGAGAAGCAGCGGCCGGTCGCCCTCGATCCGCTGCCCGACTTCTCCTCCGACCGTCTCGACAAGGCGCGCAGCAACGGCGATCTGTGGGTGCAGATCGGCGCGGACGACGCGCTGGTCGCCTTCCACGCGCTGCGCGCGATCCAGAAGGACGCCGGGTCGGCCGCCCGGGTCCGCTGGCAGATGAACGGCTTCAACCGGTCGCCGGGCGCCACCGCCCACCCGATGACGGCCCGGAACCTGATGGGCCAGGTCGACGGCACCCGCAACCCCAAGCCCTCCGACACCGACTTCGAGCAGCGGATCTGGGTGCCGGAGTCCGGCGCGAAGGACCCGGCGTGGATGGCGAACGGCTCCTATGTCGTCGTACGCCGGATCCGGATGCTGCTCGACGACTGGGAGGAGCTGTCGTCCGCGGAGCAGGAGCGGGTCATCGGGCGGCGGAAGGCGGACGGGGCACCGCTGTCGGGAGGCGGCGAGACGACCGAGATGGACCTGGAGAAGACCGACCGGGACGGGAACCTGGTCGTGCCGATCAACGCGCACGCCCGCATCACCCGCCCCGACCAGAACGGCGGCGCGGCGATGCTCCGCCGGCCCTTCTCGTACCACGACGGCTTCGACGCGGACGGGGTCCCGGACGCGGGGCTGCTGTTCATCTGCTGGCAGGCCGATCCGCTGCGCGGCTTCGTGCCGGTGCAGCGCAAGCTGGATCGCGGGGACGCCCTGTCGGCGTTCGTCCGGCACGAGGCGAGCGGGCTGTTCGCGGTGCCGGGCGGGGCGGCCGAGGGCGAGTACGTGGGGCAGCGCCTGCTGGAGGGGTGAGCCCCGGCGGATCCCGGTACGAGGGGCGCGTACGGCGCATTAGGGTGAGGCCATGCCAGCCAGTTACGCGTATCTCGGCCCTGAAGGCACCTTCACCGAAGTCGCCCTGCGGACGCTTCCGGAGGCGGCGACCCGCCAGTTGGTCCCGTACGTGTCCGTGCAGTCCGCGCTGGACGCGGTGCGCGGCGGCGAGGCCGAGGCAGCGTTCGTGCCGATCGAGAACTCGGTGGAGGGCGGCGTCACCACCACCCTCGACGAGCTGGTCGCCGGGCAGCCGCTGATGATCTACCGCGAGGTGCTGCTGTCGATCACCTTCGCGCTGCTGGTCCGCCCCGGCACCAAGCTGTCGGAGATCAAGACGGTCACCGCCCACCCGGTCGCCCAGCCGCAGGTGCGCAACTGGATCAGGACCCACCTCCCCGATGTCGTCTGGGAGTCCGCCGCCTCCAACGCGGACGGCGCCCGGCTGGTCCAGGAGGGCCGGTACGACGCGGCCTTCGCCGGTGAGTTCGCCGCCGAGCGGTACGGACTGGAGGTGCTGGAGGCCGGCATCCACGACGCGGAGAACGCCCAGACCCGGTTCGTGCTGGTGGGCCGGCCCGCCCGGCCGGCCGCGCCGACCGGTGCCGACAAGACCTCCGTCGTGCTGTGGCAGCGCGACGACCACCCCGGCGCGCTGCGTGACCTGCTGGGCGAGTTCGCCACCCGGGGCATCAACCTGATGCTGCTCCAGTCCCGGCCGACCGGCGCGGGCATCGGCAACTACTGCTTCTGCGTCGACGCCGAGGGGCACATCTCCGACCGGCGGATGGCCGAGGCCCTGACGGGGCTGAAGCGGATCTGCCTCCAGGTGCGGTTCCTCGGTTCGTACCCGCGGGCGGGCGTGGAGCCGTCCGCGGTGCGTCCGACGCTGCCGGGGACGTCCGACGAGGAGTTCGTGGCGGCGGCGGACTGGGTCGCGCGGTGCCAGGACGGGCGGTTCTGACCGCCGGGGTGACCGAGACCTACGGGTCCGGTGGGGCTGGTGGGTCCTATGGGCCCGGTGGGTCCTATGGGTCCGGTGAGTCCTATGGCTCCGGCGGATCCGACCGTCGTATCTGCTGATTTTGGTTATCCACAGAAGTTATCCACAGGTCCGCTTCTCGACCTGGGGACAAGTCGACAACGAACCGCCATCCAGTCGACAAATCGGCCCACAGGGCACATCTTCGTCCACAGGTCTCCAGGTCACCCCTCGTCCACCTGTTTCTTGCCCGCCATCCTCCGGAGGGACGCGTTCCCACTCGAAAGTGGGCCCGTGGCGGGTTTGGGAGAAGAATTCTTCGTCCATTGTTCACCCCGGATGTCCGATTCGGAATGATCGTTTCGGCAGTCCACAGATCTTTCGCACAGCCTGTGGATAACTTTCCGCGACTGTGGATTCCTGTGGACGGCGCGCCCCCAAGTCCCCTTCCGCACAAGGGAATCGGGTCAATCCCCCGCCGAATCCTCCACCGTTCCGGCGAATGGGACGAACCGGCTTGACCGGCGCCCGGCAATAGGGAGTCGAACGCCGTCACCTCGCACCGGTAGCCTTGGCCGCGTGATTGACCTTCGCCTGCTCCGTGAGGACCCCGACCGTGTGCGTGCGTCGCAGCGCGCCCGTGGAGAGGACGTCGAGCTCGTCGACTCCCTCCTCGCCGCCGATGAACGGCGCAGGTCGTCCGGCGTCCGCTTCGACGAGCTGCGTTCCGAGCAGAAGGGCCTCGGCAAGCTCATCGGCAAGGCCACCGGCGACGAGAAGGCCGAGCTGCTCAAGCGCGCGAGCCAGCTCGCCGCCGACGTCAAGGCCGCCGACGCCGAGCGCGACGCGGCCGACGCGGAGACCCAGGCCCTGCTCGCCAGGCTCGGCAACCTGGTCCACCCCGACGTCCCCGTGGGCGGCGAGGAGGACTTCGTCACGCTGGAGACGCACGGCACCATCCGCGACTTCGCCGCCGAGGGCTTCGAGCCCCTGGACCACCTGGAGCTGGGCCAGCGGCTCGGCGCCATCGACGTCGAGCGCGGCGCCAAGGTCTCCGGATCGCGCTTCTACTTCCTGACCGGCGTCGGCGCCCTCCTGGAGCTGGCCCTGGTCAACGCGGCGATCGCCCAGGCCACCGCCGCCGGTTTCACGCCGATGCTCACCCCGGCGCTGGTCCGCCCGCAGGCCATGGGCGGCACCGGCTTCCTCGGCCAGGCCGCCCAGGACGTGTACCACCTGGACAAGGACGACCTGTACCTGGTCGGCACCTCCGAGGTCGCGCTGGCCGGCTACCACATGGACGAGATCCTGGACGCCGACCGGCTGCCGCTGCGCTACGCGGGCTTCTCGCCCTGCTTCCGCCGCGAGGCCGGTTCGCACGGCAAGGACACCCGGGGCATCTTCCGCGTCCACCAGTTCGACAAGGTCGAGATGTTCTCCTACGTCCTCCCCGAGGACTCGGCGGCCGAGCACCAGCGCCTGCTGGAGTGGGAGAAGCAGTGGCTGACCTCGCTGGAGCTGCCGTTCCGGGTGATCGACGTGGCCTCCGGTGACCTCGGCTCCTCGGCCGCGCGCAAGTTCGACTGCGAGGCGTGGATCCCGACCCAGGGCAAGTACCGCGAGCTGACCTCGACCTCGGACTGCACCGAGTTCCAGTCGCGCCGCCTGTCGATCCGGGTCCGCGAGGGCAAGCAGGTCCGCCCGCTCGCCACGCTCAACGGCACCCTGTGCGCCGTACCGCGCACGATCGTGGCGATCCTGGAGAACCACCAGCAGGCCGACGGCTCGGTGCGGGTGCCCCAGGTGCTGCGTCCGTACCTGGGCGGGCGGGAGATCCTGGAGCCGGTGGCCAAGTGAGCGACGCCCCCGCCGGCACGGGCTTCCCGTACCGCTTGGTCGCCACCGATCTGGACGGGACGCTGCTGCGCACCGACCACACGGTGTCGCGGCGTACCCGTGACGCGCTCGCCGCGGCCACCGCGGCGGGCGCCGCCCACATCGTGGTCACCGGCCGCGCGGTCCCCTGGACCCGGCACGTCCTGGACGACCTCGGGTACGACGGCCTGGCCGTCTGCGGGCAGGGCGCGCAGGTGTACCACGCCGGGGAGCACCGGCTACTGACCTCGGTCACGCTGGACCGGCAGCTCGCCGGGGTGGCGCTGGCCAAGATCGAGGCGGAGACGGGCCCGCTGTACCTGGCCGCCAGCCGCGACGGGCTGGACGGCGAGGTGCTGGTCGGCCCCGGGTACCAGGTCGGCGCGTCGCTGCCGGCGACTCCGTTCACCGACGCGTCCGACCTGTGGTCCGCGCCGCTGAACAAGATCTACATCCAGCATCCGACGCTGTCGGACGACCAACTGGCCGAGGTGGCCCGGCGGACCGCGGGCGGTTTCGTCACGGTCGTCATGGCCGGGGCCGGCATCGTCGAGCTGCTCCCCCTGGGCCTGTCCAAGGCCACCGGGCTGTCGCTGGCGGCCCGCCGGCTGAAGCTGAAGGCGGCGGACACGATCGCCTTCGGCGACATGCCCAACGACGTCCCGATGTTCGCCTGGGCGGCCCGGGGCGTGGCGATGGCCAACGCCCACGCCGAGCTGAAGGCGGTGGCGGACGAGGTGACGTCCTCGAACGACGAGGACGGGATCGCGGTGGTACTGGAGGAGCTGCTCGGCGACGGCTGAGCGGTCACGCTCACCGCCGGGTCACCGAGCGGCCGTCCGGCCCGGCCCGCGCCGGACGGCTGGACGGCGCAGAGCGCGCACCGGGAGGGGCGGTCCACGCGGGCGGGATGCGCCGCGTGCTCGAAGCGACCGCCCGTCCCGGCGCGCGGACCCGACCAGTGTGCGGACCCCGCCGGGGCGCACGCCACCGATTAAGACGACCGCCACCGGTCGGGCCACCGCCACCGGTCAGGCGACCGCCACCGGTCAGGCCACCGCCACTGATCAAGGCGGCCGTCACCGGCCAAGGCCACCGCCACTGATCAAGGCGACCGTCACCGGCCAAGGCGGCCGCCACCGGTCAACCGGCGGTCCGCGCGCCCCTCACTCCTCCCCGGCGAGAGTGAGGGTGCGCAGCTTCTGGCCCGCGTACCAGGTGGCGGCGACGGTCACCACGACCAGCAGGACCGTCGCGGTGGTCAGGCCCACGTCGGAGGTGACCAGGTCGCCCCCGGCGACCCTCTCGGCGACCGCGAGGGACCACTGCTGGACGCTGAGGGTGCGGGCGCCGGGCACCAGGGAGCCGAACAGCGCCTCCCAGACCAGCGCGTAGACCAGCCCGAACACCACCGCGTGCCGGGAGACCGTGCCGAGCAGCAGGAACAGCGCGGCGTACGCGATGGAGGCGACCAGCGCGGCGACGGTGTAGGCGACGGCGATCTGCTGGCCGTTGCCGTTCAGGATCAGGCCCGCGATCATCGTGGGCACCGCGGAGAAGACCATCGTCACGGCGATCGCGACGATCAGCTTGGTGAAGATGATCGTCGGCCGTTTGATCGGCTTGGAGAGCAGGTACACCACCGAGCCGTCGTCGATCTCCGGGCCGATCGCTCCGGTGCCCGCGATCACACCGATGATCGGCACCATGGTGGCGAGCGCGAAACCGCCGAGGACATCGGTGGCGGTCTGGTCGTCGGCGCCGGTCAGGGCGCGTACCGCCACCGCGATGACGATCAGCAGCAGGGGCAGGGCGCCCAGGATGAGGGCCCGGCGGCGGCCGAGCAGGGCCCGGTAGGTGAGCCGGGCGACTGTGGGGTCGTACATTCTTCGGCCTCCTACGCCGCGACGAGGTACGAGAAGACGGACTCGAGGGACTCGTCCGACGGCGAGACCGTGAGCAGCCGGATGCCGTGGTCGCGGGCGACCCTCGGCAGCAGGGTCGTGAACCGGCCGAAGTCGACGGCCTGGATGAGCAGCGCGTCCTCCGCCGGGTCGACCTCGATGCCGGAGGTCGACGGGTCGGCGATCAGGGCCGCGGCCAGGGCCCGGTCGTCGCTGGAGCGGACCAGGTAGCGGTGCGGCCGGTCGGTCATCAGGCGGCGAATCTTGCGGAAGTCGCCGCTGGCCGCGTGGCGTCCGGCGACCACGACCTCGATGTGCCAGGCGAGCTGCTCGACCTCTTCGAGGATGTGCGAGGAGAACAGGACGGTGCGGCCCTCGTCGCCCATCCGGCGCAGCAGGTCCATGAGCTGCATCCGCTGGCGCGGGTCCATGCCGTTGAACGGCTCGTCCAGCAGCAGGAGCGAGGGGTCGTGCACGAGGGCGCTCGCCATCTTCACGCGCTGGCGCATGCCCTTGGAGTACGTGGCGATCTTGCGGTCCTGCGCGTACTCCATCTCGACGGTGGCCAGGGCCCGCTGAGCGGCCCGGGCGTCGAGGCCGTGCAGTTCGGCGTTGGCGAGGACGAACTCCTTGCCGGTGAGGAAGTCGTACATCGCCTCGCGCTCGGGGACGATGCCGATGTGCCGGTAGATGGCCTCGTTGCGCCAGACCGGCTGTCCGTCGAGGGTGACCGTGCCGGTGGAGGGGGCGAGGAACCCGGCCATCATGTTGATGAGGGTCGACTTGCCGGCGCCGTTGGGGCCGAGGAGGCCGGTGACGCCGGGGCCGATCGTCATGGTGATGTCGTTGACGGCGACCACGTTGCCGAACCAGCGGGAGACGTGGTCGATGCTGAGGGTTGTCACAGGCCCACCTTCTTGTAGCGGCGGATCAGCAGGCCGTAGGAGCCGGCGATCAGGCCGAGGGTGACGAGGACGTAGACCAGCCCCTCGGCGGTCGACGGGCCGGTGCCGCCGGGGAAGCCGGAGGTCGCGCCGAGGAAGGCGGTCTGCACGCCGTCGATGAGGGTGATCGGCGAGAACAGGCCGATCCAGGGGACGGCGCCGGAGCTGTCCTGGACGTCCGCGATGGCCTGGAGGGTGGAGACCGCCCCGTAGGGGATGGTCAGCACGGCGATGACGGCCGCGATGCCGAAGCCGCGGCGCGGGGTGACGGAGGCGACGACCAGGCCGACGCCGGCGAAGAGCAGCGAGAGCAGTGCCACGGAGACGAGTCCCTGAGCGAATCCCTTGGTCTGGTCCGTGAAGTCGAGTTTGGCGAGCAGGGCGCCCACATAGAGGACGAGCAGCGGCACGGCGGTCAGGACGAACAGCGCCGAGGTCAGGGCCGCGTACTTGGCGCGGACGTAGTCGGCGGTCTCGATGGGCCGCGAGAAGTACAGCGGTACGGTCTTGAAGCGCAGGTCGCGGGAGACCGACTGGGGTGCCTGGGAGGCGAGGTACAGGCTGATCACGGCCTGCATCACGACCGCGTACGTCGTGTACCTCAGCGGCAGCTCGTCCGCCTTGGTGGCGACGGCCACCGCGACCATGATGCCCGCGGGCACGCACATCACCGCGAACAGGAGCATCGGCAGCACCTTGGTCTTGGCCGACCGGCCGAGTCCGTAGGCGCCGCGCAGGGACTGCGAGTACAGGGAGCGGCGGGCGTAGGCGCGGCCGAGGCGCGGGCCGTCGTAGCCGCGGTAGCCGATGTTGTGGATGCGGGTCTGGTCGCCCGCCGCGGCGGGTGTGGGCTGCTCAGTTGCCATGGCCGACCGCCTCCTTCCGCTCCGCGTCGCTGTCCTTGAAGACCTCCGAGATGTGGTGCCGGCGCTGCTCCATGCGCACCAGGCCCAGCCCGAGGTCGGTGATCACGTCCCGGACCAGGTCGTACGTCTCCTCGCCGGTCGTGGTGAGCAGCAGCACCCGGCCCGCGCCGGGCAGTCCGCTGCCGTCCTCGACGCTCACCCCGCGCGCGTGGAGCGCGTCGCGCACCGCGCGGGTGCCGTCGGGGTGCTCGTCGGTGTCGGTGACCTCGATGGCGAGGGTCGTGGTGTTCTGGGTGAAGTCCGTGGTGGAACTGGCGCGCAGCAGCTTGCCGCCGTCGATGACGACCACGTGGTCGCAGGTGCGTTCGAGTTCGCCCAGCAGGTGCGAGGTGACCAGGACCGAGATGCCGAAGTCGGTGTGGATGCGGCGGATCAGGCCGAGCATCTCGTCGCGGCCGACCGGGTCGAGGCCGTTGGTGGGCTCGTCCAGGAAGACCAACCGCGGGTCGTGCACCAGGGCCTGCGCGAGCTTCACGCGCTGCTTCATGCCGGTCGAGTAGCCGCCGATGGGGCGGTAGCGCTCCTCGTACAGGCCGACGTGGCGCAGGGTGTCCGCGGTGCGTTCGCGGGCGGCGGTGGGCGGCAGGCCGGACATGCGGGCCATGTGCACGACGAACTCGGTGGCCGAGACGTCGGGCGGCAGGCAGTCGTGCTCCGGCATGTAGCCGACCCGCTCGCGGATGGTGGCGCCCTTGGTGGCGACGTCGAGTCCGAGCACTTCGGCGCGGCCCTCGGTGGCCGGGGAGAGGCCCAGCAGAATCTTGATGAGCGTAGACTTGCCGGCCCCGTTGGCTCCGACGAGACCGGTCACACCCGGTCCGACGTCCACGGTGAGCCGGTCAAGAGCGGTCACCCGGGGGAACCGCTTGCTCAGGCTTTCGGTCGCGATCACAGTCACGTCCCTGACGGTAGTGACGGACGCCACGCCGGTCGTCAACCCGGAGGGCCGTCTTGGCGTCCGACTCCAGTCGTACGGAACCTTAGGGGGGCCGTGCTTGAGGGCTATGTCTCAGGGTCAGGGCGGGGGCGGGGTCCGGGTCGGGGTCGGTCGGGGTCGGTCGGGGTCGGGGTCGGGGTTGAGGCGGGGGTGGGAGTGGGACTCGGATGCGGGTGCGGCTCGGGCTCGGGTGCGGGAGGGGCTCGGGTGCGGATGGGGCTCGGGTGCGGGTGGGATCCGGGTACGGGCGTGGCGTGCTGTTGACGTTGCGTCTAACAACTGGGAGATTCGGCGGCAACGCACGGGTGGCCGGACGGAGGAGACGTGACGGGATTGCGGGACGCGCGCGTGCGCCGCGTGCGGACGGGCGAGGTCGAGCTGTGCGTGGCGGAGCTGGGCGACCCGGGCCGGCCGACCGTGGTCCTCGTCCACGGCTACCCCGACAGCAAGGAGGTCTGGTCGGAGGTGGCCGCCCGCCTCGCCGACCGCTTCCACGTCGTCGCGTACGACGTCCGCGGCCACGGCCGGTCGACCGCGCCGCGACCGCTGCGCGGCGGGTTCACGCTGGAGAAGCTGACGGACGACTTCCTGGCCGTCGCGGACGCGGTGAGCCCGGACCGGCCCGTGCACCTGGTCGGCCACGACTGGGGGTCGGTCCAGTCCTGGGAGTTCGTCACCGTGGCCCGCACCGAGGGCCGGATCGCGTCCTTCACCTCGATGTCCGGCCCGTCCCTGGACCACTTCGGGCACTGGATCGCCCGGCGGGTGCGGCGGCCCACCCCGCGCCGGGTCGGCCAGGTGCTCGGCCAGGGCGCCAAGTCCTGGTACGTCTACCTGCTGCACACGCCGGTACTGCCCGAACTGGCCTGGCACGGACCGCTCGGCCGACGCTGGCCGGGCCTGCTGCGCCGCCTGGAGAACGTGCCGACCGACGACTACCCGACCGGCTCCCTGCCCACCGACGCGGCGCACGGCGCGTGGCTCTACCGCGACAACATCCGGCCCCGGCTGCGCCGCCCCCGCCCGGACGCCCTCGCCCACGCGCCCGTGCAGCTCATCACGCCCCTGGACGACGCGTACCTCTCCGCGCGGCTCTACGACGACCTGGAGCGGTGGGTGCCGGAGCTGACCCGGCGCACCCTGCCCGCCAAGCACTGGCTGCCGCGCACCCGGCCCGACCTGCTCGCCACGTGGATCACCGAGTTCGTCACGGCCGTCGAGGGCGGCCGGCCCGGGGTGACCGCGCGCGGCCGGCACGCCGACCGGTTCGGCGGGCAGCTCGTGCTGGTCACCGGGGCGGGCGGGGGCATCGGCCGGGCCACGGCACTGGCGTTCGCCGAGGCCGGCGCGCGGGTGATCGCCGTCGACCGGGACGGCGGGGCCGCGACCCGCACCGCCGAGCTGGCCCGCACCTCCGGCGCGCCCGCCGCGTGGGCCGAGACCACCGACGTCTCCGACGAGCAGGCCATGGAGAAGCTCGCCGAGAAGGTCACCGCCGAGTACGGCGTGGTCGACGTGCTGGTCAACAACGCCGGGATCGGCCTGTCCGGGTCCTTCTTCGCCACCACGCCGGAGGACTGGAGGAAGGTCCTCGACGTCAATCTGTGGGGCGTCATCCACGGCTGCCGGCTGTTCGGCGGGCGGATGGCCGAGCGCGGACAGGGCGGCCACATCGTCAACATCGCCTCGGCGGCGGCCTACCAGCCCTCCCGCGCGCTGCCCGCGTACAGCACCTCCAAGGCGGCGGTACTGATGCTGAGCGAGTGCCTGCGTGCCGAGCTGGCCGACCGGGGCATCGGGGTGACCGCCGTCTGCCCCGGCCTGGTCGACACCGGCATCACCTCCACCGCGCACTTCGCCGGGGTGGACGCCGAGGAGGAACGGCGGCTGCGGCGGCGCACGGCCCGCCTGTACCGGCTGCGGAACTACCCGCCCGAGAAGGTCGCCCGCGCGATCCTGGAGGCGGTGGTGCGGGACAAGGCCGTGGTACCGGTGACGCCCGAGGCACGCGGGGCGCGGCTCCTTTCGCGCTTCCTGCCCCGGGCCCTGCGGGCGCTCGCACGCGTCGAACCACCGCTGTAGCGGCGCGAGTTCTCCACAGCCGTCCCCAATTCCGCTGTGGATAACTGGATTTGCTGTGGATCAAACCTCGTCCGCGACATCGTTCGCGTGATACGCGTCTCTTCGGCACACCGGCCGGGTGAAGCGGCGGGGCGAGGAGAGGACCGGCGCCCTGGACGGATGCGGCGGTGATCAGCGCGGGCAGGGATGTTTCACGTGAAACCGGGGGCACGGCTTACGCTCGGGACATGAGCCTGCGCCTGAGCACCGTGATCCTCCCCTATCGCCGCTGGCACGAGGGCGGCCGTTCGACCTGGACACGGGCCGAGCAGCTCGGCTTCCACGCCGCGTACACCTACGACCACCTGTCCTGGCGCAGCTTCCGGGACGGCCCGTGGTTCGGAGCGGTGCCCACTCTGACCGCCGCCGCGTCCGTGACCGAGCGGATGCGGCTGGGCACGCTGGTGACCTCGCCGAACTTCCGGCACCCGGTGACGCTGGCGAAGGAGCTGATCTCGCTGGACGACATCTCCGGTGGCCGGATCACGCTGGGCATAGGAGCGGGCGGCACGGGCTTCGACGCCACCGCGCTCGGCCAGGAGCCCTGGACACCGCGTGAGCGGGCCGACCGGTTCGCCGAGTTCCTGGGGCTGCTCGACCGGCTGCTGACCGAGGACGCGGTGTCGTACGAGGGTGACTTCTACTCCGCCCACGAGGCGCGGAACATCCCGGGGTGTGTGCAGCGGCCCCGGCTGCCGTTCGGCGTGGCGGCGACCGGACCGCGCGGGATGCGGCTCGCGGCGCGGTACGGGCAGGCGTGGGTGACGACCGGTGACCCGAAGCTGTTCGAGGACGGGACGCCCGAGCAGTCGGTCCGGGCGCTGCGGGGGCAGGCCGAGAAGCTGGCGGACGCCTGCGCCGCGATCGACCGGAACGTGAACGAACTCGACAAGGTGCTGCTCACCGGCTTCACCCCGGACCGCAACCGGCCGCTGGAGTCGCTGGACGCCTTCGTGGACTTCGCCGGACGCCACCGGGAGCTGGGCTTCACCGAGATCGTCGTCCACTGGCCGATCCCCGGGTCGGACTTCGCGGTGGACGAGAAGATCTTCGAGCGGATCGCCATGGAGGCACCGGCGCAGTTGAGGTGACGGCACGAGCCGGGCGGCGAGCTTCGACGGGACCTCGCGTGCCGGGGACCCGGAGGCCGTGGCCCACGACCCTGGCGGGGCGAGGCGGGGCGGGCCGAGCGAGCCCCCTGCGCCGGTGACCAGGGGAGCCGTGCCTCACATCTGTGCGGACCGCCGCACGGTCGTGCAGGCATATGCGGGACAATGACCGCGTGACCTCAGCGACTCGACAGCCCCAGCCCCCTGCCGCCGCCGCTCGTCCACGCCTCATCGCCACCGATCTGGACGGAACGTTGCTCCGCGACGACAAGTCCGTCTCTCCGCGCACGGTCGCCGCGCTGGCCGCCGCCGAGGCCGCGGGCATCGAGGTCTTCTTCGTCACCGGCCGCCCGGCCCGCTGGATGGACGTGGTCAGCGACCACGTCCACGGCCACGGCCTCGCCATCTGCGGAAACGGCGCCGCCGTGGTCGACCTGCACGGCGGCTCCGGGGCTCACCGGTTCGTGATGGTGCGGGAGCTGGCCCGGGCCAACGCCCTGGACACCGTACGGCTGCTGCGGGAGGCGGCGCCGGGCACGGTGTACGCGGTCGAGCAGACGTACGGCTTCAACCAGGAGCCCGACTACCCGAAGCTGCACACGGAGGTCCCCGACGTCCTGCTGCCCGCCGAGGTACTGCTCGGCCCGGACGGTCCCCTCCCCGACGAGCCGGTGCTGAAGATCCTGGCCTACCACCCCGACATTGACCCCGACGCCTTCCTCACCCTGGCCCGACTGGCCGTGGGCGACCGCGCCAACGTCACCCGGTCCAGCCCCAGCGCCCTGCTGGAGATCAGCGGACCCGGCGTCTCCAAGGCCAGCACGCTCGCCCTGTGCTGTGCCGAGCGCGGCATCTCCCACGAGGAGGTCGTCGCCTTCGGGGACATGCCGAACGACGTGGAGATGCTCACCTGGGCGGGCCGGTCGTACGCCATGGGCAACGCCCACCCGGACGTGATCGCCGCCGCCTCGGGGCGGACGGTCGCCAACAACGACGACGGGGTCGCGGTCGTGATCGAGCGGCTGCTCGCCCAGCGGCCCTGACGCCGCTCACAGGGAGACGCCCCGCCGCGCCAGCCACGGCACCGGGTCCAGCGCCGACCCCGGCTCCGGGGTGACCCGCACCTCGAAGTGCAGGTGCGGCCCGGTGGAGTTGCCGGTGTCGCCCGACTGCCCGACCCACTCCCCGGTACCGACCCGGTCGCCCGGGTCGACGGTGACGGCGGAGAGGTGGGCGTACTGCGTGCAGTAGCCGTCCGGGTGCTGGACGACGACCTGGATGCCGAAGGCCCCGCCGCACGACACCCGCACCACCCGCCCCGCGCCGGCCGACCGCACCGGCGTGCCGACCGGCACCGCGAAGTCCTGGCCGGTGTGCCGGTGCGCCCACCGGGTCCCGCCGCTGCCGAACGACGCGGACAGGTCGTACGTCTCCACCGGCGCGACCCAGGGGCGGCTGAAGCGCGTCTCGGGCCGGTCCGGGCGGACCGCGCCGGGACAGGTGCCGGCCGCTACCGAGGCGGCGGCCTCTCCCTGCAGCCGGGACCGGGCCGCCGCCAGCCGGCGGGCGATGTCCTGCTTCAGGGCGGCCAGTTCGGTGTTGCGCTGCTCCAGGCCCCGCCAGGCCGCCTCGGCCCTCGCCTCGTCGGCGGCGAGCCGGGCCTCGGCCCGCCGGCTCCTGCCGATCGCCCGGTCGACGGCCAGGTCGGCCTGGCGCACCGCGCGCTGACCGCGCATCAGCTCGTCCGGGTCGTCGGCGAGGAGCATCCGTGCGGTGAGCGGCAGTCCGCCGCCGCGGTACTGGGCGCGGGCGATCCGGCCCAGGTCCTCGTTGATGACGGCCGTCTCCTCGCGCTGCCGGTCCAGCAGCCTCTCGTACCGCCGCGCCCTGGCCCGCTGCGCCTCGGCCGCGCGCCGCCCCTCCTCGTACCGCCGGGTCGCCGCGGCGGCGTCCTCGTACAGCCGGATCACCTCGGCACCGGCACCGGACCCGGCGCCCGTGTCGGTGGCGTCGGTGGGGCGGGCCCCGAGCGCGGCGAACGCGCACAGCAGCGCCGGGACGAGCAGCGGATGGCGGCGGGATGAGCGCATGGCAGCGATCGTGGCCCGCGCGGGGCCCCCGGGTCATGTCCAGTCGCCCGGCCGGGGGACCGGTTGCTGCACACGGGTCAGCCCCGGCCGCGCGGGCCTCAGTACGGCGCTTCCCAGACGACGGTCGTGCCGGCGCCGTCCGGTCCGATGCCGGGGCCGGTCCAACTGGCTCCGCCGAGGGACTCGGCGCGGCGCTCCAGGTTGCGCAGTCCGCTGCGCCGGCCGCCCGCGCGCAGGCCCACGCCGTCGTCGGCGACGGTCAGCCGGACGCCCGGACGGCCGTCCGGCAGGGTGACGGTCGCGTCGACGACGACCTCGATCCGGGAGGCGCCGGCGTGCCGGAAGGCGTTGGAGAGCGCCTCGCGCAGGGCGGCGATCAGGTTCTTGCCGGTGGTCTCGCCGACCGCGCTGTCGACCGGCCCGACCCAGCGGTGCGCGGGCGTGAAGCCGAGCGGTACGGCGGCCATGGCGATCTCGCGCCGGACGCGGGTGCGCAGCCCCGAGGGTTCCTCGGCGGGCTGCCGGAGCGCGAAGACCGCCGAGCGGATCTCCTGGATGGTGACGTCGAGTCCGTCCACGGCCCGGCCGACCCCGTCGCCCACCTCGGCGACGGCCGCCTCGCGCTGGGCGTCCTCCAGCAGCATCCCCGTGGCGAACAGCCGCTGGATGACCAGGTCGTGCAGGTCGCGGGCGATGCGGTCGCGGTCCTCCAGCACCGCGAGCCGTTCCCGGTCGCGCTGCGCCTCGGCCACCATCAGCGCGAGGGCGGCCTGCGCGGCGAACCCGTCGGCGAGATCGCGCTCCGCCCGCGTGAACGGGCGTTCCCCGCGGGCGCGGGCCATGACGAGGCCCCCGAGGACGCGTCCGTCGCTGCACAGCGGCAGCAGCAGGACGGGGCCGTAGGCGCGGGCGAGGCCGTCGGCCAGGCGGGGGTCGGTGGCCGCGTCGTCCACCCGCACGGACCGTCCGGCGAGCAGTTCGGTGGCGATGCCGCTGCTCGGCGGGACGACCGTGCCCAGTGTCTCCGGGGGCCTCGGCGCGGACACGGCCGCGATCTCCAGGCCGCCGCCGTCCACCGGCAGCAGGACGACCCCGGCGGCCGCGCCGGAGAGCCGGCGGGCCTGCTCGGCGACCACCTGGAGGGCGTCGTCGGTGTCGTCGCCGGACAGCAGGGCCGTGGTGACGGCGACCGACCCGTCGATCCAGCGCTCCCGCTGCCGGGCGGCCTCGTACAGCCGGGCGTTGCCGATGGCGATGCCCGCCTCGGCGGCCAGGACCCGGGCCAGGACGAGGTCCTCCTCGTCGAACGGTTCGCCGCCGCGCTTGTCGCCCAGGCAGAGGGTGCCGAGGACCTCGCCCCGCACCCGGATCGGGACGCCGAGGGAGCCCGGCGCCGACGGGTGCTCCGCCGGACCGGTCCGGTGGTCATCCCTCTCGTCAGTCCCATGGCGGAGGATGTCGGTCCCGTGCTGACCTTGGCCGGTCCCGTGCCGGCCGTGGCCGGTCCCGTGCTGACCTTGGCCGGTCCCGTGCCGGCCGAAGTCGGCCGGGCCCTCCCCGTCCTCGGCGGCGACCCCGATGGCCGCGTACCGGGCGCCGGTCAGGGCCGCCGCCGTCTCGCGGATCCGGTCCAGCGCCGTGCGCGGGTCCGGCCCGCTGCCGACGCACCGCATCACCTCCAGCAGCCTCGGCACCCGTTCCCGCGACTCTGCGGAGGGCCCCGGCCGGGACGGCGGAGGGCCGGGAGACGGCTCGGCGGTCATGATCTGAGCCTAATAAGGTCGATTTGCGGGGGAAAGTCGGACCGTGGGTGAGCGGATCGCCCCGCACGCCGCGGTGGCGGCCGGTCCGCCTACCCGGCCGTCACCAGCAGGTCCGACGCCGTCTCCCGTTCGGCCATCGTCCGCAGCGGACCCGGTACGGCGGTCAGTTCCGCGTACGTCCCCCGCTGCACGGCCCGCCCCCGGTCCAGGACGATCACCTCGTCGACGTCCCGGAGTCCGGCGAGCCGGTGCGTGATCAGCAGGGTCGTGCGGCCCTCGGTGGCGGCGAGCAGGTCGGCGGTGAGGGCGTCGGCGGTCGGCAGGTCGAGGTGCTCGGCGGGCTCGTCGAGGACCAGCACGGGGAAGTCGGCGAGCAGCGCCCGGGCCAGCGCCAGCCGCTGCCGCTGGCCGCCCGACAGCCGTGCCCCGTGCTCCCCGACCTGGGTGTCGAGACCGTCGGGCAGGCTGTCGGCCCAGTCCAGCAGCCGGGCCCGCGCGAGCGCGTCGCGCAGGTCCGCCTCGGTGGCGTCCTTCCTGGCCAGCAGCAGGTTCTCGCGCACCGAGCTGTCGAAGAGGTGCGCGTCCTGGGCGCACAGCCCGACCAGCTTCCGTACCTCGTCGCCGTCCAGGGCGCTCGCGTCGACCCCGGCCAGCGTGTACGAACCGGCGTCGGCGTCCAGGAACCGCAGCAGCACCTGCGCCAGGGTCGTCTTGCCCGACCCGGACGGCCCGACCACGGCGATCCGGCGCCCCCGCGTCAGCGTCAGGTCCAGGCCGGCGAGGGCCTCCCGGTCCTGCCCGGGGTGGCGGGCGGCGAGGCCCCGGACGACGAGCGGGAAGGGCGTCGCGGGCGCCGGCCGGGGAGTCTCCGGCTCCCGTACGGGCTCCGGCGCGTCAAGCACCTCGTACACGCGCTCGGCGCTGCGCCGCACCCGCTGCCGGTACTGCGCGGCGAGCGGCAGGCCGAGTACGGCCTCGAAGGCGGCCAGCGGGGTGAGGGCGACCACCGCCATGGCCACGCCGCCGAGCCGGCCGTCGGCGACCGCCTGGACTCCGGCGAGGGAGGCGGCGGCGACGGTCAGCCCGGAGATCAGTGCGGTGAGGCCGTCGCCGAGCGCGGTGGCGGTGGCGGCCCGGGCGGCGATCCTGGTCAGCGCCCCGTCGGCGCGGCGGGTCTCGGCGGCCCGCGCGGGCAGCGCCCCGGCGACGGTCAGTTCGGCGGTGCCGGTGAGCAGGTCGGTGACCCGGGTGGCGAGCAGCCCGCGGGCGGGGGCCAGCCTGCGCTCGGCCCGCCGCGCGACGGCGCCGGTGAGCAGCGGGACGCCCACACCGGCGGCCAGCAGTCCGGCGGCGAGCACGGCACCGGCCTCCGGCAGCAGCCAGGCGGTGAAGCCGACGGACGCGGCCGAGACGACCACGGCGGCCCCGGCGGGCAGCAGCCAGCGCAGCCAGTAGTCCTGGAGCGCGTCGACGTCGGTGACCAGCCGGGTCAGCAGATCGCCGCGGCGGCCGCGGCGCAGCCCGGCGGGCGCCAGTCGCTCCAGTCGCCGGTAGACGGCGACCCGGGTGTCGGCCAGCATCCGCAGGACGGCGTCGTGCGACACCAGCCGCTCGGCGTAGCGGAACACGGCCCGGCCGATTCCGAAGGCCCGCGTCGCCGTCACCGCCACCATCAGGTACAGCACCGGCGGCTGCTGCGAGGCCCGCGAGATCAGCCACCCGGAGGTGGCCATCAGGCCGACGGCGCTGCCGAGCGCGAGACTGCCGAGCAGCAACGCGAGGGCGAGCCGGCCGCGCCGGGCAGCGGACAGGGCACGGACCCGGCCCAGCGGCCCGCCCTCCGCACGGGCGCCGGGGGCGGGCCGGCCGGAGGCGGCCGGAGCCGGATCCTCGACGGGTGCGGCGGCCGGCGTGGCGGTCCCGGCCCGTGTCCGCGCGGGCGCGGCCGGCTCCGCCAGTCGCACGACCCGGTCGGCCACCTCCAGCAGCGCCGGGCGGTGCACCACCAGCAGGACCGTCCGGCCGCGCGCCAGTTGCCGTACCGCCGCCACGATCTCGGCCTCGGTCGCCCCGTCGAGGGCGGCCGTCGGCTCGTCCAGCAGCAGCACCGGCCGGTCCGCGAGGAACGCCCGGGCCAGCGCCAGCCGCTGCCGCTGCCCGGCGGACAGCCCGGCCCCGTCCTCGCCGAGTACCGTCTCCAGGCCCTGGGGCAGCTCCTCGACGAAGGCCAGCGCCCCGGCGTCCCGCAGCGCCTGGCGTACGGCGGCGTCGTCGGCGTCGGGCCGGGCCAGCCGTACGTTCTCGGCGATGGTCGCGGCATACAGGTGCGGGCGTTGCGGCACCCAGGCCACCTGGGCGTGCCAGCGCGCCAGGTCGAGGCCGGTGAGCTCGGCTCCCCCGATGCGCACCCGTCCCTCCGCCGGGCGGACGAAGCCGAGCAGCACGTCGAGGAGCGTGGACTTGCCCGCCCCGCTCGGGCCGACCAGCGCGACCGTCTCCCCGGGCTCGACGGTGAAGCTGACGTCCGACACCGCGTCGGCCGAGCGGCCGGGGTAGCGGACGGTCACCCCTTCGAAGGAAAGGGCACCGCTCGGGGGCACCGGACGGCTGCCGCGCTCCGGTTCCGGGGTCTCCAGCACCGCGAAGACGTCCTCGGCCGCCGCCAGGCCCTCGGCCGCCGCGTGGTACTGCGTCCCGACCTGCCGCAGCGGCAGATACGCCTCGGGCGCGAGCACCAGCACGACCAGACCGTCGTACAGGGCCATGTCGCCGTGGACGAGGCGCATGCCGATCGTCACGGCGACCAGTGCCACCGAGAGCGTGGCGAGCAGTTCCAGGGCGAAGGACGACAAGAAGGCGATCCGCAGCGTCCGCATGGTCGCCTGCCGGTACTCGCCGGTGATCCGCCTGATGGACTCGGCCTGCGCCTTGGCCCGGCCGAACACCTTCAGCGTCGGCAGGCCCGCGACCACGTCGAGGAAGTGACCGGACAGTTGGGACAGCAGCCGCCACTGCCGGTCCATCCGGGACTGGGTGACCCAGCCGATCAGCACCATGAAGACCGGGATGAGCGGCAGGGTGACGACGATGATGGCCGCCGACACCCAGTCCTCGGTGACGATCCGGACCAGCACGGCCACGGGGACGACCACCGCGAGGCCCAACTGCGGCAGATAGCGCGAGAAGTAGTCGTCCAGGGCGTCGATCCCCCGGGTGGCCAGGGCGACCAGGGAGCCGGTGCGCTGTCCGCCGAGCCAGCCGGGGCCGAGGGCGGTCGCCCGCTCCAGCAGCCTTCCGCGCAGCTCCGACTTGACCGCCGCGCTCGCCCGGTGCGCGGCCAGCTCGGTGAGCCAGCCGACCAGTCCCCGGCCGCAGGCGACGGCCGCCAGCAGCAGCAGGGGAGTGCGGAGTCCGGCCGCCGTCATACCGTGCTGAAAGGCGCCGACCACGATCTCGGCGATGAGCATCGCCTGGGCGATGACCAGTCCCGCGCCGACGGCGCCGAGACCGACGACGGCGATCAGAAAGAGCCGGGTGGTGCGGGCGTACCGCAGGAGACGTGGATCGATGGGTTTCACGTGAAACATGCCCTCTCGTCCCGGAGGTGCGTTTCACGTGAAACCGTGTGCCGGACCCGCCGTACGACGGCGTCCGTGAAACGCACCCTGACCGGACTCAATGCGTGGCTTCGGCGAGGTGCTGGGTACCGATGCGCTTGCGGAACACCCAGTACGTCCAGCCCTGGTAGACCAGGACGACCGGCGTGCCGATGGCCGCGAGCCAGGTCATGATCTTCAGGGTGTACGCGCCGGACGAGGCGTTGGTGACGGTGAGGCTCCAGTCCGCGTTCAGCGTGGACGGCATGACGTTCGGGAAGAGCGTCAGGAAGAGCATCGCCACGGCGGCCACGATGGTGACGCCGGACAGCGCGAACGACCAGCCCTCCCGTCCGGCCTGGTTGGCCACCAGAGCGACGACCAGCGCCGCGACGGCCACCACCAGCGCCACCAGGCTCTTGCCGTCCCCGCTGTTCGCCTGCGTCCACAGCAGGAAGACCAGCGCCAGCACCGCGGTGAGCAGTCCGACCCGCAGGGCCAGCCTCCGCGCCCGCTCCCGGATCTCGCCGACCGTCTTCAGGGCGGTGAACACCGTCCCGTGGAAGGTGAACAGCGTCAGCGTCACCAGGCCGCCGAGCAGCGCGTACGGGTTGAGCAGGTCCCAGACGCTGCCGACGTACTCCAGGTCCCGGTCGATCTTCACGCCCCGGACGATGTTGCCGAAGGCCACGCCCCAGAGGAACGCGGGGATCAGCGAGGTCCAGAAGATCGCGTTCTCCCAGTTGCGCTGCCAGCGCTCCTCGGGCCGCTTCACCCGGTACTCGAAGGCCACGCCCCGGACGATCAGGCAGAGCAGGATGACCAGCAGGGGCAGGTAGAAGCCGGAGAAGAGGGTGGCGTACCACTCGGGGAAGGCGGCGAAGGTGGCCCCGCCGGCCGTGAGCAGCCAGACCTCGTTGCCGTCCCAGACCGGCCCGATGGTGTTGATCAGCACCCGCTTCTCGGGCCGGTCCCGGGCCAGCAGCTTGGTCAAGACGCCGACTCCGAAGTCGAAGCCCTCCAGGAAGAAGTAACCGGTCCACAGGACGGCGATCAGGACGAACCAGACGTCGTGCAGTTCCATGACTGTGCAGCTCCCTTACGCCTAGTACGAGAAGGCCATCGGCTTGTCGGCGTCCCGGGCGTCGCCGCCGATCTTCGTGGGCGGGTTGAGGTCGGCCTCGGTCAGCTCGGGCGGACCGGCCTTGACGTACTTGGCGAGCAGCTTGACCTCGATGACGGCCAGCACGGCGTAGAGCAGGGTGAAGGCGGTCATCGAGATGACGACCTCGGCCGTGGAGACCCCGGGGGAGACCGCGTCGCGGGTCTGGAAGAGGCCGTAGACGACCCACGGCTGGCGGCCCATCTCGGTGAAGATCCAGCCCCAGGAGTTGGCGATCAGCGGGAAGGCCATCGTCCACAGGGCCAGCAGCCAGTACAGCCTGGTGAGCCTCGATCCGAGCGGCTTCTTCAGCAGGACCAGGTGCGGCACCTCGTCCTCGCCGGTCCGCCAGGCGGCCGGCAGCAGAAACTTCTTCCTGGTCAGCCACAGCCCCAGAAGACCGAGCGAGAAGGACGCCATGCCGAAGCCGATCATCCACCGGAAGCCCCAGTAGGCGACGGGCACGATGGGCTTGTAGTCGCCCGGCCCGAACTTCTGCTGCTCGGCCTTGTTGGTGTCGTTGATGCCGGGCACGTACGAGTCGAAGTCGCTGTGGGCGAGGAAGGACAGCAGGCCGGGTATCTCCAGGGCGACCTTGTTGTGCCCCTCGTCGACGTCCCCGTAGGCGAAGACGGAGAAGGGCGCCGGCTGCTCGCCGTCCCACAGCGCCTCGGCGGCGGCCATCTTCATCGGCTGCTGCTCGTACATGACCTTGCCGAGGGTGTCGCCGCTGATCGCGGTGAGCATGCCGCCGACCGCCAGGGTCACCAGGCCCAGCCGGAGCGAGGTGCGCATCACGGGGATGTGCTTCTTGCGCAGCAGGTGGAAGGCGGCGATGCCCACCATGAAGGCGCCACCGGTCAGGAAGGCCGCGGAGAAGCTGTGGAAGACCTGGTTGACCGCGGTGTTCTGGGTGAGGACCGCCCAGAAGTCGGTCAGCTCGGCGCGGCCCTTCGCCTCGTTGATCTTGTAGCCGACGGGGTGCTGCATCCAGGAGTTGGCCGCGAGGATGAAGTACGCCGACAGCAGGGTGCCGATGGAGACCATCCAGATGCAGGCCAGGTGGATCCTCTTCGGCAGCTTGTCCCAGCCGAAGATCCACAGGCCGATGAAGGTCGACTCGAAGAAGAAGGCGATCAGCGCCTCGAAGGCGAGCGGGGCACCGAAGACATCACCGACGAAGCGGGAGTAGTCCGACCAGTTCATGCCGAACTGGAACTCCTGCACGATGCCGGTGACCACACCCATGGCGATGTTGATCAGGAAGAGCTTGCCCCAGAACCTGGTGGCCTGGAGGTACTTCTCCTTGCCCGTGCGCACCCAGGCGGTCTCCAGGCCGGCCGTCAGGGCGGCCAGCGAAATCGTCAGGGGGACGAACAGGAAGTGGTAGACGGTGGTGATGCCGAACTGCCAGCGCGCCAGCGTCTCTGGCGCCAGAGCCATGTCCACGTCGTCGATCTCCTTACATCGCCGTGGTCAGCGGCATTTTGTGCGTGTATGTCACACCTATCTAGGGAGCAACCCGACACGCTTGTGAACGCGTTCACATTCACAAGCAATTATGACCTACCGCTTTTCGACATCGGAAGGGGGGTCCCCTGTGACGTCAACCCCGAAAAAATGCCCGCTTCACGTGGTTTCACGTGAAACGGGCAGCAGCGGGGGCGGCACCGGGCCGCCCAGGGGCTACAGCTCCCTGCGGAAGCCCTCCGCCGCCTTCAGGAAGATGTCGTTCGCCTCGCTCTCGCCGACCGTCACCCGCACGCCCTCACCCGGGAACGGCCGGATCACCACCCCGGCCTTCTCGCACACCTCCGCGAAGGCGGCCGTCCGCTCCCCCAGCCGCAGCCACACGAAGTTGGCCTGGGTCTCCGGCACCGTCCAGCCCTGGGCGCGCAGCCCTTCGACCACACGGGTGCGCTCGCACACCAGCGACCCGACCCGGCCGAGCAGCTCGTCCTCGGCCCGCAGCGAGGCGATCGCCGCCTCCTGCGCGATCTGGCTCACCCCGAACGGCACCGCCGTCTTGCGCAGCGCCGCCGCCACCGGCTCATGGGCGATCGCGAAACCGACCCGCAGGCCGGCCAGACCGTACGCCTTGGAGAAGGTCCGCAGCACGCAGACATTGGGCCGATCGCGGTAGATCTCGACGCCGTCCGGCACCTCGGGGTCCCGGATGAACTCGCGGTACGCCTCGTCCAGCACCACCAGCACATCGCCGGGGACCCGGTCCAGGAACCGCTCCAGCTCGGCCCGCCGCACCACCGTGCCCGTCGGGTTGTTCGGATTGCAGACGAAGATCAACCGGGTCCGCTCGGTCACGGCGGCGGCCATGGCGTCCAGGTCGTGCACCTCCCCCGCCGTCAGCGGCACCCGCACCGAGGCCGCCCCGCTGATCTGCGTGATGATCGGGTACGCCTCGAAGGACCGCCAGGCGTAGATCACCTCGTCCCCGGCCCCGGCGGTCGACTGCACCAGTTGCTGGGCGACCCCGACCGACCCCGTACCGGTGGCCAGGTGGGAGGCCGGCACCCCGAACCGCTCGGCCAGCTCGTCCACCAGGCCCGTACAGGCCATGTCCGGGTAGCGGTTGAAGGACCGCACCGCCTCCGCCACGGTCTCCATCACGCCCGGCAGCGGCGGGTACGGGTTCTCGTTGGAGGACAGCTTGTACGCCGCCGGCCCGTCGGCCGCCGCGGGCTTGCCCGGCTTGTAGGTGGGGATTCCCTCCAGCTCGGCGCGCAGCTTGGGGCTCGTCTCGCTCACCGCAGTCCTCCTCGTGACCACCACCGGCATCGAATACTTCTCACCTTATGAGGATTGGGCCCCGGCGCGTAGAGGTGCGACCAGCCCCCTGCGTCACAGGGGCATCAGGGGCAACAGCACGCGAAGGCGTACGTTTCGGGGGGCGCGCCGTACATATATCTACGCGCCGGTAGCTCACTCCGTGGCGCGCATCCCCCGTAGTAGTGAGTTGAGACCTCTTCGCAACATCGGACCCTCGCCAGGCCCACGCACCTCGACACGTAACGTACAGGGGTCCAACGCGCTAAGTGGCTTGTCTTCTAAGGCAGTTGACCACTCACGACCATGCAGAAACGTGCCTGTCAACGTATGCATATGCGTCCGCCTTACCCCACCGCATGAGCCCTACTATCGGCTCGCCATGACAGCAGCAGGGAAGCACCAGGTGAGCCGCGCGGAAACCTCACGTCGAGGCAGTCGGCCGGGTCGGGCGGGGATCAGAGACGTCGCCGCCGCCGCCGGAGTCTCCATCACGACCGTCTCCGACGCCCTCAACGGCAAGGGCCGGCTCCCGGACGCCACCCGACGCCATGTCCGAGAGGTGGCCGACCGGCTGGGCTACCGCCCGTCAGCCGCCGCCCGTACGCTCCGCACCGGGAAGTCGGGCCTCATCGGCCTGACCGTGACGACGTACGGGGATGAACCTTTCACCTTCACCGAGTTCGCGTACTTCGCCGAAATGGCGAGGGCCGCCACCTCGGCCGCGCTGGCGCGCGGCTACGCCCTCGTCATCCTGCCCGCGACCTCCCGCCACGACGTGTGGTCCAACGTCGCCCTGGACGGCACGGTCGTGGTCGACCCCTCCGACCAGGACCCGGTCGTCAGCGAGCTGGCCCGGCAGGGTCTCCCGGTCGTCTCCGACGGCCGCCCGGCCGGCACGCTCCCGGTGACGGCCTGGGTGGACAACGACCACGAGGCCGCCGTCCTCGGCATCCTCGACCACCTCGCCGACGCCGGCGCCCGCCGGATCGGCCTGCTCACCGGCACCACCACCGACACCTACACCCACCTGTCGACCACCGCGTACCTGCGCTGGTGCGAGCGGGTCGGCCAGACCCCGGTGTACGAGGCGTACCCGGCGCACGATCCGTGCGCGGGCGCCGTCGCGGCCGACCGGCTGCTCGCCCGCCCCGACCGGCCCGACGCCGTCTACGGCCTGTTCGACCCCAACGGCACCGACCTGCTCGCCGCCGCCCGCCGCTACGGACTGCGCGTACCGGACGACCTGCTGCTGGTCTGCTGCAGCGAGTCCACCGTGTACGCCACCACCGAGCCGCCCATCAGCACCCTCTCGCTGAAGCCGCGCCGCATCGGCACCGCGGTGGTGCAGCTCCTCATCGACGCCATCGAGGGGGCCGAGTCGGAGCAGCCGGTCGAGCAGGTGATACCGACCGAACTGATCGTGCGGACCTCCTCGCAGCGCCGCCCGCCGCGCACGACCATCAGCCCGCCGCGCTCACCCGAGGGGGAGTGACCACAGCGTCCCCGTCCGTCCTCCGCCGTCCGCCGTCCTTCTTCCCGGGGACGGGAGACGGCGGACGACGAGGACGGGGAACGCCACGGTGAGACACGCGGGCCCGTCGGGAACGGTGGGGCCAAGCGGGCGCAAGGTGTCCCTGAGGTGTCCAAAGGGTGGCCGAAGCCCGGGCCAATCGGGGCGAAAGCCACGGCGAACCGGAGTCCTGCTCTGATTCACCACCCCTGGGTCATCACACAGCGCGATCCGCATTCCTATGATGGGCCCACGACACCGCGGGCCGCTGCGACCAGGCAGTCCGAAGCGGTGCAGATGCGGCGCGATGGTGGAGGGGTCGATGACTCAGGGGGCCGGTCAGGGACCCGAGGTGGAGCGGACGGCGACGCTGCGCGACTTCCGGGTGCCCGCGTACGTCCACGAGACCGGTCCGTACGCCGACAGCACACACCCCGGTGACGTCGTCCCCCCGCACGAGGAGGCCGTACCGGAGGGGTACACGCCCACCGAGCGCGACCTGCCCGTCATCCACCGGGGTGACGCACCGCAGACGGGCGCCGAACCCGCCGCCCCGGCCACGCAGCCCGCCACTGGACCCGGCCCGCTGTACGTCGTCGGCGACGTGCACGGCTACCTCGACGAACTGGTGGCCGCCCTCCAGGAGCAGGGCCTGATCGACGCCGACGGCCAGTGGTGCGCCGGCACCACCCGGCTGTGGTTCCTCGGCGACTTCACCGACCGCGGTCCGGACGGCATCGGCGTCATCGACCTGGTGATGCGGCTGTCCGCCGAGGCCGCGGCCGCCGGCGGCTACTGCAAGGCCCTCATGGGCAACCACGAACTGCTGCTGCTCGGCGCCAAGCGGTTCGGCGACACCCCCGTCAACTCGGGCGCGGGCACCGCCACCTTCCAGGCGGCCTGGCTGCTGAACGGCGGCCAGAAGACCGACATGGACCGCCTCCAGGACCACCATCTCCAGTGGATGGCCCGCCTGGACGCGGTGGAGGAGGTCGACGGCCACCTCCTGGTGCACTCCGACACCACCGCCTACCTCGACTACGGCCGGTCCATCGAAGAGGTCAACGACACCATCCACGAGACCCTCACCCGCAACGACGCGGACGAGGTGTGGGATCTCTTCCGCAAGTTCACCAAGCGCTTTTCCTTCCGGGACGAGGGCGGCGCCGATGCCGTGCGCTCGCTGCTGGACACGTACGGCGGCACCCGGATCGTCCACGGCCACAGCCCCATCCCGTATCTGCTGGGCGAGGTCGGCTCCGAGGACGGCGAGGACGAATCCGGTCCGGTGGTCGACGGACCCCATGTCTACGCGGACGGACTCGCCATCGCGATGGACGGCGGGGTGACCATGGCCGGAAAGCTGCTGGTCCAGCAACTGCCGCTGGCCGACTGAGCGTTCACCGGACCGGGTCTTCGCCGTCGGCGCATATGCGTATCGGCACCCAATTTCTGGAAACCCCCTGTCACCTCGTACCGTCACCGCTCTACCATCGGCGTATCCGTAGCAGGCTCCCCTCCGTTTCTGCCCGACGGCTCGTTGGCATGCGAGCCCCAAGCCCTACGGAGCATCGGGGGATGCACATGAACAGCGTTCCGCAGCACCTGTCGAACGAGGACCGCCAGGAGTACGCGCGGGTCCTCGACGAGGCGCTGCGCTCCGCACCACACCGTCCGGAGCTGGCCGCTGTCGGTCAGCGGCTCAACCCGGAACAACTGCGCACCATGGCGCTCAACGCCACCGCCCTGATCACCGCGGCCGCGGCGGCCGAGTACCAGCACTATGTGAAGGTCCGCGAGGAACTGCGCCAGCCGGCGCGGTCCACCCCGTCGTCGTCCGTGCCGGAATCCGGCTCCGCCGATCCCGGCTCGAACGCCACGGGGCTCGCCGCCACCATGGGAGAGATCACCGAGGCCGCCGGCGCGGGGGCCGTCGCGGTCATCGCCGTGCTGGCACCGGTCCTGGCCGGCACGGCCGCAGCGATCTTCCTGCTGGTCGGGTACGTCCTGCGGATGCTCGTCCCCGGTCAGGAGTTCGCGCGGACCCTGCTCACCACCGGATGGGTGTTCGGCGCGGTGACCGCTGTCGCGATCCTCGTCGCCGCCGCCGGACTGCTGACCACCGCCCTGCGCAACCGCCCCTCAGCCGAGGCCGCGTCGTACGGGGTGCTCGACGGGGAGGTGCAGCGCGCCCGGGACGCCTGGCGGAAGGCCCTGCTGGAACGCGGCATCCTGCCGTTCCTCCAGGACGCGCTCGCTGACCCCGACGCGGCCGGCGCGCTGCGCGGTACGCCGCCGCCGGCCCCGTCCAGCCGTATGCCGCAGTTGGGCTACGGCCGCCCGGGGTTCACCAGCCCCGAGAACGGTCCCGCCGCCGGCCCGCGCCCCAGCTACTCCAGCCCGGACTACACCAGCCCGGACTTCGGAGGCCCGGAGCACCGGCCGGAGTGACCGCCCCACCAGGGACCCGGGAGGGGACAGGCCGCACGGTCCGTCCCCTCCCCTCGCGCGTCAGTCGGCGATTCCCCTGGCGCGTCAGTCGGCGATCGGCAGATAGACCCGGTTGCCGGCCGCCGCGAACTCCTTCGACTTCTGGGCCATGCCCTCCTCGATCTCGGTCCGGCTGCCGCCGTGTTCCCGGCGGATGTCCTGAGAGATCTTCATCGAGAGGAGCATTACTAGAAGCCACACATGCGCTACGGTCGTCCCAGCAGCCCAGTCAGTGACCGGAGGGGGACACCGTGGGCAAGCGCGAAGAGCTGATCAGCAAGCTGCGAGGCGTGCCGGATGGACTACCGTCCGTCGAGGAGGTACGCGCCCTGCTGGCCGCCGACCCCAACCTGAAGTGCGTTGTCTGCTACGCGCGCATCTCGTTCGATGGCCGTGTGAAAGACGCCCACGGCATCGAGGACCAGCACCGGGACATGGCCGAGGCTGCCCGCCGGCTCGGATGGCTGATCGTCTACCGCTATACGGACAACGACAAGAGCGCGAGCAAGGAGAGCGTCGTACGGGATGACTATGAGCAGTTGTTGGCCGATCTTGCGGCAGGAGCAACGCCCGAGGGATACCCGATACACGGTGTCATGGCCGTCAACGACGACCGCCTGCACCGGCGACCGAGTGACTGGGAGCGATACCTGAAGGCGTTCACCTCACACGAGGGACGCGTCTATCACGACTCGAACGGCGTCCAGGACCTGTACGCCGAGGGGTTCGAGATCAAGGGGCTCGTGGGGGTCGCCATGTCCCTCAGCGAGACGAGGAAGAAGCAGCGGAGGAGCCGGAACAGTCACCGCAGCCGGGCGATTCGCGGGCAGTCCGTTTCGGCCTGGCGTCCCTTCGGGTGGGAGGACGACAAGGTGACGCTGCGCCCGGACGAGGCCGACGCCATCCGTACCGCCGTACACGACGTGATCGCCGGGGCGTCGATCTCGGAGATCACGCGACGGTGGAAGGAAGCCGGCTTCATCACGAGTCGCGGGAATCCGTTCCAGTACCAGACGGTCAAGCAGGTGCTGTTGAATGCGAGGCTCTGCGGCTACCGCGAGATCAACGGTGAGATCGTCCGGGACGGTGATGATCAGCCCATCGTGGGCGAGTGGGCCGCGATCATCACCCCGAATCAGTGGTTCGCCGTCACCGCCAAGATCAGAGAGCGCGGCCAGGGCAAGGGGTCGCCACGTGGTGGCCTGGTCCACAAGTACCTGCTGACCAACATCCTCCGGTGCGGCAACGTCCTGGAAGACGGCAGCATCTGCAACAACAAGATGATCGGCATCAAGGCGAACGACTGGCTCAAGTACCGGCACGCCTACATGTGCAAGAAGACCGTGGACGGTGGGTGCAACAAGACCTACAAGCGCGGCGACAAGACGGACGAGATCATCGAAGAGTTGGTGATCGCCAAACTGGAGCATGACGCGGCGACCAGGGCCCAGGACGTGCCGGACTGGGACAAGGCGGAAGCTCTGGAGCGCGCGCTCCAGAGCCGCAGGGAACTGGAACGCCGCTGGCACGACGATGAGGACACGGACATCGACGATGAGGCGTTCTTTCGTAACCTCCCCGTCCTCGAACGGCGGATCAAGGAGCTGAGAGCCGACCAGAAGGCTCACGAAGCACTCAAGGCGGAGGCAGAGGAGGCCCAGGACGACGTCAGGAAGTCGTGGGCAGGCAAGACGCTCACGCAGAAGCGCGAGGCTATGAAGAAGGTACTCAGTGCGGTGATCGCCGTACCAGGTGGCAAGGGCAACAAGGCGTTCGATCCCGATCTGCTCAAGCCGGTGTGGAAGACCTCCGAGTGAGGTGGAGGCCCAGGATCTCCCCCACGCTCCGCAACTGTTCGTCGGAGAGCGGGGGAGACTCGCGTAGCTGACGCTCGATCCACGCCCTTGCTGCCACGTCCTCAGCGTCCGCCCTTCCCCGCTCGTCTCTCTGCGTCGTCAGACGGCATCACCGCCGGCTCTGAAGGCGTCCTCTGCCGCAGCACGACACTGTGCGATGTCCTCCGCGATGCCAGCCGCGATCAGGGCCGCACCAGGGGTATGGCCAGAGCCGACGTAACGCCAGTGCCGTTCGGTGAGCGCCGCGGACATGGCCTCTTGGCCGACGTGGCGAGCGCGTTCGGCGCGCAGTGCCGCGTACGTGGTGGAGTACGCACGAGATTTGGTCAGAATGTGGCCTCGGTAGCCGAGAGTGTGGGCCCAGGCGCGCAGGCGCAGGTGCTGATACTCCGGGAGACCACCGAGGCGCCAGCAGGTGCGCATCAGAGTGCGTACGTGCGTGGTGACGGAGGCTGCGTCGATGTCTGCCCAGGCGGTGAGCGCGTGATCGGCACCGGCGCCGGTTTCGCTCGCCCCCTTGGTGACGTACTTGGCGACGTACGCGGCTACGGCATCATCACCGGATGCGTCGTCGCCGGCTTGCAGCGCGCGAACGTCGATCTGAGCGCCCCAGCGCGACACCAGTTCGCCCACGGCCGGGCTGTAGGCGGTGCGGACGGTGGCCCGACGAGCTGAGGCTTGCACGGCGCGGGTGAGCCGGTCGTCAGTGGCCCAGGCCGGGGGCGTGTCGGTGGGCCCGTCCGGTCCGTCGAGACGTACGACAGCGTGTACGTGGACGGCCGCCCGCTTCTGATACTCCGCGATCCGCGCGAAGGACAGTCGGGCGTGCTGGGCGAAGCGGGACTGTACGAGTCCGGCGGAGGAGGCGAGGCGACGCCGTACGTCGATCACGAAGCGGTCCCACAGTTCGGAGGCGTGTGCGTGCCAGAGCACGTGGGCCGTGTAGTCGTAGCAGTCGCCGCAGAGCGGTTGTCCGACGACAGGGTCGTCCGGAGCGTGGAAGGTGCCGCAGCCGAGCGGCCGGCCGTGTTCGCACCTCGTACCGTCGCGGCGCGGACGGCATCGTTCTACGGCTCGGTGGACGGGCCCGAAGGACGGCGCGGTGAGGGTGATGAAGAGTCGGGGGCGTTGGCGGACAGTGCTGGGGACGTTCTTGCCGCCGAGGAGGCCCACGCGGACGAGGTGGAAGGTGTCGCCCGCGTGGAGGCGGGAGCAGGCGGGGCAGACGGCCGCTCGTCGGTTGCGGCACCGGACGAGGAGACGTTCGCCCGGTTCGTTGCGGGTGTCGTAGTGGTGGAGGATCTCGCCGGTTGTGCCGTCCAGGGTGGTGGTCGAGCCGGACAGGTGGACGGGGTGGGCACAGCCGCCGGTCGCGGCGACCTGCTCCAGCCAGCGGGAGAAGTGCGGATCCTGTGCGAGCCGGATGGCGTCGCGGTCTGCTTCGGGGAGCTGACGCAGGCGCGCCGTGCGGTCGAGGACGGCGCGCCGGTCAGCCGGGGTGTCCTGCGGGGTGATGGTGGTGACCTTCCGGGGTGGGCCGCCGTAGCGGCACGGGTGATGGGTGCCGGCGGGCGGTCGGTCATGGAAATCACTCCTTGTGCGGTCGGGTCGGTGGTGGTGGGTACGGGTTCAGCGGATGGTCCCCGTGCCCCGGCAGACGCGGCAGCGCCGCTGTCGTCCGGTCCAGGTCCTGCGGGCACCGTCGCCCTTGCAGTGGGGGCACCTCACGCGCGGCATGGGCATGGCCGTGTGTTCCCTTCGCTGGTCAGGTGTGGGAGAAGCCGCTGATGACCCAGGTGACGAGTCCGTGCACGGTGAAGAGCACCGGGGTCTGACCGAGGTAGAGGCCGAAGAGGCCGACGCAGACCGCTTCCCAGGCGCGCACGTCGCGGGAGCGCACGAGGAGGACGGTGATGATTCCGAAGATCACCGCGAACGTGAACGCTGTACCTTCGCTGATCACTCGCCGTCTCCTTCCAGCGCCGTCAGGGCACGATCTACAGCGGGCAGGTGGGGAGTCATGCCGGAGTACTTCCGGGCGCTCGCCACGGCTTCGTCGGTGGGGGTGAGATGGGAGCGGGCGCGGCTCCATCCGCCGTCCGGACCGGTGCACACGGCCACGCCGCGTTCTTCGGCGGTGATGGCTTGGGCGACCGCGACGGCATCCTTGTTCAGGTCGCCCAAGGTCATTTCGGCGGTACCGGGGTCGTTGACCCGGTGGCAGATCCGGCCGCCGAGCTGCGCTCGCAAGGCGGTGACGCCGGGGCCGAGGTCGGATCCGACGCGTTGGCCTGCGACGACCAGGTGCAGACCGAGCGCGGCCCCCAGTTGCGCGATGCGGAGCAGCAGCGTGGAGCACTGTTCGGCTTCCGCTTTGCTCTGGCGGGTGCCGTCGGACAGGTACAGTTCCGCGATTTCGTCGACCAGGACGACGACCGGGACCGGGCGCATCCTGTCCGGCAGCTCCCAGATGGAACGGACTCCGGCGACCCGGCAGGCGTTCATGCGCTCCTGCATGTCGATGACCAGGGCGGTCAGTACGGCGACTGCTTCGCGTCGGCAGGTGGCCAGTGCGCTCAGGCGTGAGGCGAACAGACCGAGTTCTATGCCGCCTTTGCAGTCGATGGCGACCAGGGCGACGGGTTGCGGCGCGAGCTGGGTGATCAGTCGGGCCAGCAGGGTGGACTTGCCCGAGCGGGTGGACCCGGTGATCAGCCAGTGCGGGACCAGGCGCAGGTTCATCACCCACGCCCCACCGCTCTCCAGCGCGCCGATGAGCGCGGAGAGCAGTTCGGCCGGTGCGCTGGCTAAGCCGGGACGCTGGAGCGGATCTTCGGCCATGGCGGTGAGCAGCACGAGTCCGCGTTCCGGGGAGGTGACCCGGACCGCGTGGACTTTCCACGCGTGAACCAGGGCATCGGCCGCCTGCATGTACGTTGCCGGGGTCTGCCCCGCGTGCAGCCTTACTGTCACGCTCATTCCCGTGCGTGTGGGGCGCGGGAACGAGATCCGCGGCACGACGGGCCGCACCGGGTCGCCCTTGACCAGCAGATGCCCGACCAGCGTGCGCGCCGGGAGCCGGGACACCGCGAGGTCGTTGAGGACCGCGATCCGCCGCCAGGTGAGCAGCACCCGCCAGGCTGCCGCCGGGTAGCCGACGAGGTACCAGTGCCAGACGGGACGGTGCCGGCGCATCAGGTCCCCGACGACGACGACCCAGGCCAGGACGGCGAGGGCGAGGGCGAAGACGACGGGTCCCATTACGCGTCACCGCCCTTGCCGTGTGCCGTCGCCGTGCCATGTACGGGGGTGATGGCATCGGCGCGGAAGCTGACCCCGTGCCGGTCACCCATCGACCAGGCGAAGGCGGTCAGGCCGGTGACTTTGACGATCTGGCCTTCATCGATGCCCTTGGGTTCACCGCTCACCGCGATCTCGATGACGGAGATCCGCCGCCGGTCCTGCCGCACGGTGACGGCCACCGTGTAGACCGGATTGCCGTCCCGGTCCTTCTTCACCTCCTGTGTCTCGGGGTTGCTGAGCTTCACTTCGGGCGCGATCGCGCACCGCAGCACGCCGAGGCGCGCCGTGTCCACGGGAATGGACTGCATGATCTGTGGCCTCCCTGGCCCATCGAGACGCCCGACGCTCATTGGGACGTCACTTGTCCTAACGAGTTATGAGTCTGGAGTCCTGTACGGCATGAGTGCAACTACTTATGCTGACGAGTGATGTCGCGCGTGCGACGTGCCTACGACTAAGACCCGGAGATGCCGAGATGTCCGAGATCCAGCGCCCCGGAGCCCTCTACCAGCAGGTCGCCGCCGCCATCCGAGAGGCGATCCAGTCGGGCGAGTTCGCCCCGGACTCCCTGCTTCCGTCCGAAGCCCAGCTCATGGCCCGCTACGGCGTTTCCCGACCCACGGTCCGCAACGCGATCGCCGCTCTGCGGACGGAAGGGCTGGTCAACGTACGACACGGCAAGGGCAGCTTCGTACGGTCCGCCGGGCAGCCATCGCTCACCCTCGAACGCCGGATCAAGCACGCCACGGGCGGACAGTTCGCCATGCCGGGTGGCGACGTATGGAAAGAAGTCGAGACTCCGAGCACCTACCGCGCCCGGACCACGGAGACCACCGGCCGATTGCTCAAGCTGGGCGAGGAAGAGGCCTTGTTCGGCTGCGACCGGCTGCTCATCGACCCCACCAGCGGCACCCGCGCGACCCACCGGACGCTGATCCCCTTCGAGGTCGCCGAGTCCGTGCCACCGCTGGCGGAGGATCCGGGGCAGCACCCGGAAGCGCTGTACCGGCTGCTCGTCCAGGCCGGGCACAAGCTGTGGTGGTCGGAGACGGTACGGGCCCACATGCCCCTGCCCGACGAGCGCACCACGCTCCAGCTCACCGACGCGACCCCGATCCTGCACCTGTCCCGCGTCACGCACGGCACCGACGACCGCCCTCTGATCCTCGAAGAACTCCGCATCGGAGCGGACCACGCCGAACTCGCCTACCGGATCACCGCCGAGAAACAGACCACCCGACGCGCCCTCGCCTGACCGGCGGCGATGATCGGTCGAAACCGTCTTCACTTCCTCAAGGGCGCGCCTGCGGCGCGCCGGGCCGCCCGGCCGCCCCGGCCGGGCGTGCGGCGTGGCCGCCGGTCCCGTCCGGTCGCCGGACGCCCCGCACCACGGCACACCCAGGAAGGCACGGCGTCGATCGGCCGCCAGAGCCCGAGGCGTGGTGGGCCGGGGGTCGCCGGCCTCCGAGGCTTTAGGCAGCCACCATGGGGCGAGCCTCGAAGAACAGGGGGCCCATCGGGCACAAACGCGGGCAGCACCAGTGCCTGCCCGATTCGCCGGGCGAGCGTAAGGCCCCCTGTTCACTCGCCCCATGGCAGCTCCCGCCCAAAGTCTCTCCACCCGGCGACGTGCCCACCGTCCCCGCTCACCGATGACGGCCCCCATCACCGCGCACCACCGTCGCCCTGGCCGCGTGACTCCAGGAGCATGGCAAGCCGATCAACGTCAGCAGGTCGGCCAGCCAGACGGACGACCCCGCGCCCGTCCTCATCCGTGGCAGCGACGGCCCGCACCCCGGACAACTCGAAACCCACGCCGAGGAGCGCCCTGTTCAGCCGGTCCGCCGCCGCACGTGCGACCTGCCAGCCGGCCACGTAATCGACTCCCGGCACCCAGAGGCCGGAGCCCACGTCTGTGGGACTGTCGAGCCCATCACCGCGCCAGTCCTTACCCGCGCCAACCATCGCGTCCACCTCTGCCGTGCCTCGCTAACGGAGCATCAACTTCTTTTCACGAGGGCCGGAATGCAGCACGACGGCCCCGGTACCATCAGGCACCGGGAACCGCCGTGTTCCCAGCCGGGCCACCCTTCGCTTCTCAGGGCTGATGGGGTGGCCCGGTCTCGGTATGGGGTTGTGAAGCGCGACCTCCCACCCTGGATCAGGGGAGCCTGGTGGTTCCCGGCGCAAGAGGCCGCGCTCCGTTGGCCAGAGGGGTCAGACTCCAGCCGCTTCCGGTCCCCCGCCCACTCCCGATCGCGTGGAAGTAGTCACAGGACGAAGGCCCGGAAGTCATCGGTGATCAGTTGTCGTCCAGGTCAAAACGACACCAAACCGTCTTGCCTCCGCTCTCTTCTGCCGTCCACCACACCGCCGCCGCCATGCGTTGGGTGATCATCAGCCCCCGGCCACTGTCCGGCACGACCGCCTCGGTCAGTTCTCCCACCAGTTCCGGGCAGAGCGCGTCACCCATCGGCAGAAGCGGAGGAGTCGAGTCCTCATCGGTTACACCGATGAAGAGCCACTTCGGGAAGAGCTTGAACGTCACGTCCATACGGCGGGAACCGCCGGGCCTGGACCGATGGCTGTCCGGCACAGAGTGATTCACCACATTGGCCACCAGCTCCGAAACGGCCAGCCGGGCGTCATACACCACATCGCCCGTGATGACGCCGCGCAGGAACGCTGACACCGTGTCTCGCGCGATGCGGGCCGCATTGCCGCACTCGGCGAACAGGGTCAACGCCAGGAAACTCGCATTAGCCGATGGATTCGGTGCCGCCAACCAGTGGGCGTATGCATCCAGCTCTTCCGCCACGTACGCGGCTTTCTCCGTATCCATCACGTCCCCTTCTCAGCCTCCGTCGGTGGTGTCAGGTCACCGCTTGCTGCACGCGGACCAGTACACGCCGCGAGGGCTGTGAGCGGGAGTGTTCACCAGGGGGACCACGTGAACACCAAGAAGGCCCAGAGGGGTTCACCGATGAACCCCCGGCGCGATACTGCTGTGACAGGATGAACACTCGCCGTCAATCTCGGATTGGCAGGGGAGCATGAACCGAGAGCCGAACGCGCACTTGATCGCCCTCATGGACGAGGCGAAGGTATCCAACAAGGGTCTTGCCAAGCGTATGCAGGACGCCGCCGCCCATCGCGGCATCAGGCTCGGTACGACGCATGTCTCGGTACAGCGATGGCGCAACGGCGCAGGCATCCACCCTCGAACAGCGACCGTCATGGCGGAGGTACTGAGCACCAGACTGGGCCGGCGAATCACATCCGGTGATCTCGGCTTCTTCGATCACACGCAGTCCGCAGCACCAGCGCCGATCGGCTATCCGAGCACAGTGCACGATGTGCTCTCCACCCTGGACGGACTCGCCCAGGAACGCGCCGACACCGCCACACCCGAGCGCCTGACCGTCTCGGACGCCGATCTCAGCTCCGCCGTACTGTCCTGGATGATCTCGCGCCCAGACGGCATCCAAGCCGACAGGCCCGCTCACCAACGGGTCGGTATGCGCGACGTACGCGCGATCAGGGATGCCGCCGCGACCTTCATGCAACTCGACTTCAAATACGGCGGAGGTCACGGCCATAAGGCCCTACGCCATTACTTCCGGCATGAAGTCCTCCCCCTGCTCAACGCGAGCTACAGCGAGAAGGTGGGCACTGCCTTATTCGGCGCCGCCGCCGAGGTCTCCCAGTTGCTCGCCTGGACCGCCTACGACTCCGGGAACCATCGGCTCGCCCATCGCTACCTCACGTCCACCCTGCGCCTGTCCCAGGTCATCGATGACCGCATGTTCGGCGCCCGGATCCTCGGCAATCTCAGCCACCAGGCCAACTACCTGGGCAATCATCGACAGGCCATCCAGCTAGCCCGTGCCGCCGTCGAAGGCGCCAAAGGCAAGGCCACCCCACGGGCCATGGCGAACTACTGGTCGATGGAAGCCCGGGCCCTCTCCAACGCCGGCGACCGCACGGGCGCCGCCGCCGCCATGAACCAAGCGGAGCGCCACTTCGAACGCGCCGACAGCGCGGAAGACCCGACCTGGTTGACCTACTTCGACGACGCGGAACTGCTGGGCGAGTTCTGCCACTGCTTCCGCGATCTGAAGATGCGCCGGGAAGCCGTCGAGCACGCGCAACGCGCCGTAGACAACACCGACCCCCAGTACGCCCGCACACTCGGCTTCTGCCGCATGGTGCTCGCCCAGAGCCAACTACTCAGCGGCGAACTGGAAGCCGCCGTCACCACGGCAAGCCTCGCGGTCACCGACGGCGACTCCCTCCAGTCCTCCCGCTTCCAGCGTTACGTGACCGACTTCCAGGCGGAGGTCAGCACGCACGCCGCCAACCCTCACGTTGCTGCCTTCAACGAGCAGGTGACCGAGGCACTCGCCCGCCTGGACGAGGACGAGGACGAGTAACGGCTACCAGGGCCGCCAGTCGCGCGGGGCATCATCGTCCCGCAGGGCAGCGATGCGCCGGCGGTACTCCGCCGCTGTCCTCTCGCTCTCACGCACGTTCTGCATCAGCCACGTGGTCATACCGAACTCCTGGAGCCGGCGAAGCGTGTCGTAGCCGTGCCAGTCGCGCAGGTCACGCCCGTACGCGCGCACGAAGTCGCCATACTGCTCATCGGTCTGCCACCCAAGACTGTGGTGCTCCACCGCGGTGACCATGAGGTCCCACTCAGGATGATCGAAACAGAACGCCTCGAAGTCGATCAGGATCACTTCGTCCTGCTCGTTGACCATGAGGTTCTGCACATGAGCGTCTCCGTGTACCGGCCCCTTCGGAGTCTCGAAGCTCAGCTCCTCGAACTGGCCACGCAGCTCATGCCAGCGCTTACGCAGGAACGCCCTGTCATCCTCCGGGATGGGCGCCCGCTGAATCCGCAATTCCTGCTTGTCGAAGGGATCGAACGACGGAAGCACGACATCAGCCGGCACCGTCATGGAGTGGAGATCCCGCAGGATGCCGCCCAACTCCCCGTACGTGGCCTTGCGGTCACCTTCCACGATGAGCTGCCAGAAGGTCACTGGATACCCGTCGATCAACAGCGGCTGCTCCAGCCCTTCAACGAGTTGCGCAGCGGGGAAACCCTCCCGAGCCAGCCAGGTGGACACGGCCACCTCGACCCGAGTCTTGGGCAGCCACTGCTCTCCCCGCGCCACACGCACGATCACGGGTTCGCCCTCCAGGCGGAACAGCGCGTTCTCTCCCAGCCGGATCAGCTCAGCTCCTCTGCCGTCCAACCCAGCCACCCGGCACGCCGCACTCACCACCTGCGCAGCCCTGGCCGACGTGAACCCCTCACCCGATCGAGCAGCGTCAACCGACATGCCCGTACCAGCTCCCCTAGTCGCACGCGATCAACCAGCGCACGCCTGTGGGTGACCAACCCGGCGTGCGCCGGACAGCACTCTGACCGTACCCACAAGCAGTCGACATGCGGGCTCAGCGCTGTCCTCGAAGCACGCCCACCCTCTAGTCCCACATGCACTGTTTGTTACGCACAGCCGATACGTCTCGTTCTGCAGAGGCCAGATTTCCTACATCCCCCACCCCGAGGTTGCCAGTTGCCCTTCGGCAGGCCAAACCAAGTACACAGAGGGAGGGCTCTTCCCGCGCCCTACTAGTCCACCGATGACAGAACGAACTTTCCACGCATCGAGTACGGCAGGAGCACTTATGCCCTACCCTGACGAGGAGGTTGGGGGGGATGATGACAGCCGGTGACGTCACGCCTGAAGCAGAAGCCATGCGTAAAGAGTTCGCTTTGGAGCGATATCGTTATATTCTGCAGCAAATTCACGCTGTCAACGAAAATGGGTATCGCTTCCTCGCGATCTATCAAACACTGGCCACGACCCTTGTTGGCGCCGCGCTTGCACTCTTCGTCGGCTATCGCAAATGGGGAGTAGAGCCGGATACAGCCCGAGGTGGAATTATCGGGTTGCTGTCGCTTACTACGGTGGTAGCCGCTTTTACGGTGACGCAGATCGTAGTGGGCACCCTTGCATGGCTTGATTACCGCAATGAAGAATGTGACATAACAGACCAGATGGTGGCGCCAGGTTTCCGCGAGCGTCCGAAACCAGGAAACCTATTCAGGTGGTATGAGACCTATGTACTGACGTTCATCCTGGTATCGATCATAACCATGTGGTCACTCGCCGGCCTCCTTCTTCTGCCGAAGGTGCGATGACGCGCGATTGCGGCTAGCTAGCCTAAAACGGGAAGCCTTCATCACGAACCACTTGCCAGTAGTCTCGCGCGCTAGGTCAGTTCCCTAGGGGGTCATAATGAGGTCTCTTTCTTCACTTGCCGAACAAAAGGCCGATCAGGCTTCGCAGTACTCCGCATTTGGCGGCTTCAGTGTCCTCCAAGCGAAGCAGGACATAGAAGACCTTCTTGGGCGGATCGGCCAACTCGGATTTTTCGACCAGTACACCAAGCACGACGTCTCGCACATTGATGCAATGCTAGAAAAGCTAGATTGGCTGATCCCTGACGACACCAAGGAGCACTTGACATCGGCCGACTGGCTTCTCATTGTCCTCTCCGCCTACTTTCATGATCTGGGAATGCTGGTCACGAGAGACGAGTACGAAAGCCGACACGAGTCAGGTTTCGATAAGTTCCGAGCCGACGTACTCCTAACAGACGATGCCGACGGACGGGACTATGAGGCACGCTTGGCTGTGCTTAGTGATGAAGATAGGGAGAGGTTCCTCTACCAAGAGTTCGTACGTGAGAACCACGCCCTGAGGGTGAAGAATTGGATCGTGGGTGACGATTCTCCCGCCGCTGGCATCTGTACCGCAGTGATGAGCGAGGTGCAGCGTATTCTGCAACCCCTCGATCCCGTGTTCCGCGATGATCTCGCGCAAGTATGTGAAAGCCATCATCTGGAGGACCTTTACGACACCGGCATTTACCCAGTTCAGCAATACTACGGGAATGACTCCCAGGAGTCAGCGAACGTTCAGTATGCAGCCGTTCTGCTGCGCACTATTGATCTGCTCCATATTACGCGTGATAGGGCTCCCTCCATCGCCTTTAGGGTGCTTAACCCGAGTGACCCAATAAGTCAGGTCGAGTGGGCTAAGCAAATGGCAGTACGGGCAGTCAAGCCTGTCTGGGGGCTGGATAATGACGGAAACAGAAACGAGACAGCACCCCGAGACACTATCGGTGTTCATGCAAAGTTCACGGATGGGGACGGGTTCTTTGGCCTCACCTCCTATCTCAGGTACGCCGCAGGCCAGCTACGCAAAAGCCACGACTGGATCCAGCGCAGCAACAAGGCGAACGGGCTCAATTACGAGTTTCCCTGGAAGTACATTGACACGTCCAGAGTTGAAGCGAAGGGGTTCTTGACCCAAACATTTCAATTCTCCCTTGACCAGACGAAGGTCCTCGACCTACTCACCGGACACACGCTCTACAATGACTCAGACGTAGTGCTGCGCGAACTGATGCAAAACTCTATCGATGCCGTCAGACTCCAGCACGGCGTCAAGTCTCCATCAAACGGGAAGGTGCTTGTTAAGTGGGACTCCAGCACTAGAACTCTCGAGGTGCGTGATAACGGCACTGGAATGACACAGGCGATTATCGAGAATAATCTCTTGAAAGCTGGATCAAGCCGATATCAAGACGCTGAGTTCCGAAAAAAGTTCCCTACTTTTAACCCTATCAGCCGATTCGGCATCGGGGTCCTTTCTACTTTTATGGTGGCAGACGAAGTAGAGATAGTCACTTGTCACCCTGACGAAAACGAAGCTCGGCAGATGTCTCTGAGGTCCGTACACGGTGAGTACCTTGTTAGGACCCTCAACAAAACCGATATTGATAAGGGCCTCCTCCCGCACGGGACATGCGTGCGACTTAAGATCCGGCCCAGTGCAGACGTCGGGGATGTCGTTAAAATCGCGCAAAAATGGATCGTTCTTCCCGAATGCGAGGTTACGGTAGACGCGTCTTCGGGTAAGCCGGTCCGAGTAGGCTATGACTCTGTCGGAAGCGCATTGCGGGCCACGATTTCTCGTTTTGGGGCAGACTTCAGCGAACGACTTGACAAGTCGAAAATCAGGATCGTCGAGAAGGAACTCGACGGCCTATCTATCGCATATGCCGTCAGGTGGAATGAATACTTCAATGAGTGGGTATTTCTCCCCTTCCCGGGCCCAGTGCGAGAAGCGGACACACTCGCAGGTACCTGCGTTGGCGGCATCCGTGTGGAAGGATACCCGCCGGGCTTTCGCCGCGCATACGGCGTTTGGGCACTGGCCAACGCGTGGGGACCGCGCGCGCCCCGTACGAACGTAGCTAGAACTGCGATTGATTCAACACCTGAGTTCGCTCGTGTTGTCGAGCAGATTTACTCTGCTTACTGCGACCATATCCGCGAGGAGGTCGAGGAACTCCAGTCGGTCCGATCACACTCATTGACTTGGGCTACGGGCGAAGCCGCCATCATCTCTGGAATTTTCTCCGCCAAGGATTCCGTGCCGATCTCTAGCCCTTCTTTGAGGCAGAGCCTCGGCAAGGTGCCTCTATTCCTGCTGGAACAAGGCGGAACCCGCCGACATGCTTCCGCTGAAGATTTGCTTCAGTTTGAGGCACTCCGCATGACGGAGAGCACAGTAATGGAGCATATCGAGTACCTCCTCCGCGAGCTGCCAGGAGGATCGAGAGCTTCTGTGATGAAGGTGCTAGCAGGCACCGACGATCAACGGGAGGATCCCGAGCCGGTTATCTGTACGCGTTTGGGCAGAGACAGGCATGTCGACGAGTTCTTTCTATCGGTGTGGCAAGTAGCTGAGATGAAGGCCAACAAGTCGGAGCGTCGTTGTGACATCAGGTGGATTAAACGGGGTGACAGGTCTCTTTGGTCTTCGGTTGACCTTCTAGCGGCCGGACTCGAACGACTTGCTTCCGACCAGGACCGCTACGGAATTTCGCCAAGCCGACTAGTTCACATCCCGATTGACAGTATCATCGTTAACGGGTTCACAGATAAGGAGATTGGTGTACGAGTCGGCAGCGATCTGTACCTAATTCCAGGTCACCCATGGGCCAGCATGGTAGAAGCTATGAAAAAGGCTCCAGATTGGCAAGGACCAGAGGACGAGAAAATAGTCGCGCTGTCTTGGATGATCTCAGCGATATTGCCGACGGCCAGGTCGTTCTCTCGAGGTTCTCCTCCTCTCAGTGATCTGCTAGAAGATCTACGGATTCGTACACGGAGACTTGAGATTTCCGACCTGATCGATTTCGACGTCTTCGCTGCCGCTGCCGCGTCCGGCGAGCTGGAGTTTTTCGACACCCGCAGGTGGCAACGGCGGGGCGGGGAATTGTGGTGATGAGGAGGCAAAGACACGTGGGTGGGCTTTCGGCCTCCATGGGCTGAAGGTAACCCGCGCTACGCTCAGACAGCAGCGGCCAATGCCTGGGTGCTTGGAAGATCGGCGTGGCCGTCGGTCCGGCACGCCAACGTTGGAGACGAGGCGGTGCCTTACGCACAGACGTAGCACCGCCTCGCCCTACCGTCAGTCGGCGATCGGCAGGTACAGCCGGCTACCGCTCTCCGCGAACTCCCTCGACTTCTGAAGCATGCCCTCGGCGATCTCTTCCGTCGTGGTCTCCTCTGTCATTGCACCACCGAACCGCTCTGTGATGCTTTGGCTAATCTTCATCGAACAGAATTTCGGGCCGCACATCGAGCAGAAGTGGGCCGTCTTGGCGGGTTCGGCGGGAAGGGTCTCGTCGTGGAACTCCCGTGCGGTGTCCGGGTCGAGGGCGAGGTTGAACTGGTCCTCCCACCGGAACTCGAACCGGGCGTCGGACAGCGCGTCGTCCCACTCCTGTGCACCTGGGTGACCCTTGGCGAGGTCGGCGGCATGGGCGGCGATCTTGTAGGTGATGACGCCGGTCTTGACGTCGTCACGGTTGGGCAGGCCGAGATGCTCCTTGGGCGTGACGTAACAGAGCATGGCAGTGCCCCACCAGGCGATCATCGCGGCACCGATGCCGGAGGTGATGTGGTCGTACGCCGGCGCGACGTCCGTGGTCAGCGGGCCGAGCGTATAGAACGGAGCTTCATCACAGATCTCCTGCTGAAGGTCGATGTTTTCCTTGATCTTGTGCATCGGGACATGGCCCGGGCCTTCGATCATCGTCTGTACATGGAAACGCTTCGCGATCCGGTTGAGTTCCCCGAGCGTGCGCAACTCCGCGAACTGCGCCTCGTCGTTGGCGTCCGCGATCGAACCGGGCCGCAGGCCGTCGCCGAGCGAGTACGTGACGTCGTAGGCGGCGAGGATCTCGCAGAGTTCCTCGAAGTTCTCGTACAGGAACGATTCCTTGTGGTGGGCCAGGCACCATGCCGCCATGATGGAGCCGCCGCGCGAGACGATGCCGGTCTTGCGGTTCGCGGTCAGCGGCACATAGGCCAGGCGCACGCCCGCGTGGACCGTCATGTAGTCCACGCCCTGCTCGGCCTGTTCGATGACCGTGTCCTTGTAGATCTCCCAGGTCAGCTCCTCCGCCCTGCCGTCGACCTTCTCCAGGGCCTGGTAGAGCGGGACCGTGCCGATGGGCACGGGGGAGTTGCGCAGCACCCACTCGCGGGTGGTGTGGATGTTGCGCCCGGTGGACAGGTCCATGACCGTGTCGGCGCCCCAGCGGGTCGCCCAGGTCATCTTCTCGACCTCCTCCTCGATGGAGGAGGTCACCGCGGAATTGCCGATGTTGGCGTTGACCTTCACCAGGAACCGCTTGCCGATGATCATCGGCTCGATCTCCGGGTGGTTGACGTTGGCCGGGAGGACCGCCCGGCCGGCCGCGATCTCCTCGCGCACCACCTCCGGAGACACGTTCTCGCGGATGGCCACGTACTCCATCTCGGGCGTGATCTCGCCCCGCCGCGCGTACGCGAGCTGGGTCACCGCCTGGCCGTCCCGGCCACGGCGCGGCTGGCGCGGGCGGCCGGGGAAGACCGCGTCGAGGTTGCGCAGCCCGCCGCGCGGAGAGGTGTGCTTGATGCCGTCGTCCTCGGGGCGGACGGGGCGGCCCGCGTACTCCTCGGTGTCGCCGCGGGCGACGATCCAGTTCTCCCGCAGCGGCGGCAGCCCCCTGCGGACGTCGGTGTCGACGAGCGGATCGGTGTACGGGCCGGAGGTGTCGTACAACGTGACCGACTGCCCGTTGGTGAGGTGCACCTGACGGACCGGCACGCGCAGATCGGAGCGTGAGCCCTCGATGTACGCCTTGTGCCAGCCGATGGACTTCCCGGCCTCGTTCTGCGTGGAGGCAGGCGTGCGTGCGTCCTTGATGGTCATGAGACCTACTCCCTACGCCGGCATTACCCGGTAACAGGTTCGGCGGTCGACGCAGCGGTATCCGTCTGCCGACGTTCCGTGGGATGCATCACTCGGCTTCGGTGATGTTTCCCGTGAAACATCGCTGGGACGGAGGTCAGCGCCCTCTCAGCCCGGTGCTCCGAGCTCCCGCGTGTACAAAGGTGGCTCCACGCTAGCGTCAATTCGGGCGCGGTGAACAGAGGGCCCCCTCCGTTCTTGCGATGATCGGGCGGTGACCACGACGCATCCCTCCTTCCCCCCGCCCGAACCGGGCCGCGACCCGGGCACCGGCTACGGCCCCGGCGACAACGGGCACGAGCAGGGCCACGGATACGGGCAGGGCCATGGGCACAGCCACGGGCCGGGCCCGGGAAGCGGCGGGTACGGACCCGACGGCGGGGGCCGTGGTCCTGGCGGTGGTGGCGGCGGATCGGGCCCCAGCGGCGGACATGGCCACGGGAACGGACACGGGCATGGGCACGGGCATTCGCACAGTCATGGTCCCGCGGCGCCCGTCTCGGCGCGTCTGCGCAAGGTCATCGCGGCGATCCTCGTCCCGTTCGCCGCCGCCGTCCTCGTGGGACTCGCGCTGCTGTGGCCGGGCGGCGCCCCACCGCACGAACGTACCGGCGTGGGTTTCGACCGGCAGACCCAGCAGGCGACGGTCACCAAGGTCGTGGAGGTGAGCTGCGCGTCCGCCAACGCCTCCGGGGTCCCCCCGACCGGCGACACCTCCACCGCCGAGGGCTCCTCCGCCCAGCAGCAGGCGAACGGGACCTGCAAGAAAGCGACGATCCGGGTCGACACCGGCAAGGACAAGGGCCGTACGTTCACGGAGATCGCGCAGCCGGACCAGTCCCGGCAGTTGTCGCAGGGCCAGGGGGTCGTCGTGGCCTACGAGCCCTCGGCGCCGAAGGACCTCCAGTACTCGGTCGCCGATGTCGACCGCCGGTTCCCGCTGGCCCTGCTCGCCGGAATCTTCGCGCTCGCCGTCGTGGTCGTCGGGCGGCTGCGCGGTGTCATGGCGCTGGTCTCGCTGGCGATCAGCTTCCTGGTGCTGAACTTCTTCATCCTGCCCGCGATTCTGCAGGGCTCGAACCCGCTGCTGGTGGCGGTGATCGGGTCGAGCGCCATCATGCTGATCGCCCTGTACCTGTGCCATGGGCTGTCCGCCCGTACGTCCGTGGCCGTGCTGGGCACCCTGGTCTCGCTGCTGCTGATCGGCGTCCTGGGGTCGCTGTTCATCGGCTGGGCCGCACTGACCGGGAACACGGACGACAACACCGGCCTCATCCACGGTCTGTACCCGACGATCGACATGAGCGGTCTGCTGCTGGCGGGCGTCATCATCGGTTCGCTCGGTGTCCTCGACGACGTGACGGTCACCCAGACCTCGGCGGTGTGGGAGCTGCACCAGGCCAATCCGTCGCTGGGCCGGCGCGGGCTGTACCGCGCCGGTATCCGCATCGGCCGCGACCACATCGCGTCCGTCGTCAACACGCTCGTCCTCGCGTACGCGGGTGCCGCGCTGCCGCTGCTGCTGCTGTTCTCGATCGCGCAGAGCAGTGTGGGGACGGTCGCCAACAGCGAGCTGGTCGCGGAAGAGATCGTGCGGACGCTGGTCGGCTCGATCGGCCTGGTGGCGTCCGTGCCGGTGACGACCGCCCTCGCGGCGCTCGTCGTCTCGGCCGACCGGCCCGGCCCGGGGGCGGTGGCCGGGGGTTCGGCCACCGCCCCGGCGCCGTCGCGTGGCGCCCGGGGGCGTCGCCGCAAGCGCTGACGCCGGGCGGCTGGTGGGTGGAGCCACGGCGCACGGCGCACGGGGCACCAGGTCGGCAAGGCCGCCTCTGAGTCTCGTAGCACCGCTGTGTGGAGGAGCGAGGCTTCCCCGGGCTGGTCAGGGCCAGCGAGGCGCCCTCGTCCCTGAAGAATCGTTGTGGCAGGACTTGCGAGGCTCCGCGGTGCCCGGCGAAGCGTTACGCCACCGCCGTAGGACTGCCGGAACGCTTCAGCCGGCGCTCTGTTCCTCGGCCAGGATGCGGTCCAGTGCCTCGTCGAGGTGCGCGTCGAAGTCGGCGAGCACCCCCTCCTGGCCCAGCGGCACCAGCTTGTCGGTGCGGTCGAGGAAGGCGACGAGCGGGGCGGCCGAGGAACGGAACAGCGCCTGGTCGGCGCCCACCTGAAGCCGGATCAGCACTTCGGCCAGCGGCTCGGGCTCCACGGGCGCGATGCGCACATCGCCGTCACCGCACGGCCGGCCCACCCCGTCGATCAGCAACTCCCTGCCGAAGGCCCAGGTCACCGGTGCGTCACCGGGCAGATGGAAGGTCAACCGCACGGCATAGGGATCACAGGTCTCGTACCGCAGCTCCACCGGGATGCGGAAGGAGAGCTCCTCCGACACGAGAAAGCTCATCATGACCTCTGCCTGTACGGACTCGCGCATCGCCTACCCCGTCATTCGCCGTCGACTGGCCGGGAATCAAACCTCTAACACTCATGGCATCTTGCTTAACGTACACACCAGATCACAAGGAGTGAGTTTTCAGATACTGATAGAGATTTCCAGTGACCCCAGCAGCCGCCCCACTTCGCGCTGGAGCCGCTGTGCCGCCGGCAGCAGTCGGTCCGCATGCTGGACGGGCAAGGAGATGGCCATCGTCGCCGGTGTGGTGCCGACGGTGATCGGGATCGCCGCGCACACCGTGCCCAGGGCGTACTGCTGATGCTCGGTCACCGGTCCGACAGGCATCCGTTCGAGCCTTTTCAGCAGGCTCTGGCCGTCCCGCACGGTGTACGGGGTGACGGGCTGCGCCGGATGGCGGGCGAGGTGGTCCCGGCGGGCCTCTTCGTCGAGCTGGGCCAGCAGACACTGGCCGATGGCGTGCGCGTGCCCGGTCTCGCGGAAGTCGGCCCACTCCTCCACCGCCGGGTTGCCGGGAGTGTCGGAGACACACATGACGTCGATCTCCCCCTCCCGGTACACCGCGTAGTACACCGGTACGCCGATCGTGTCCCGCCAGCGGGCGAGCGCGTCGACGACCATGCCGCGACGTTTCTGCTGCGCCCCGCTGCTGCTGAGCCGCTCGGCCGCCTCACCGAGGAAGAACAGCCCCTTCTCACGGCGGAGATAGCCCTCGTGGGCCAGCGTCCGCAGCAGGTGGTAGGCGGTGGGCAGGGCCAGTCCCGTCTCCCGGGCCAACTGCTTGGCGGGGGCGCCGGAGCGGTGCCTGGCGACGCACTCCAGGAGGCGCATCGCCCGCTGCACGGAACCGATGAGCGTCCCGGCGGGCACCTCGGTGACGGGCACTTCCGCGTCGGAGGTCTCCGCAGAGGAGGTCCTCGTGGTGGAGGTTCTCGTGGTGGAGGTTCTCGTGGTGGAGGTTCTCGTGGGGGTGGTTCTTGAGGTGGATGTCCTCGTGGTGTCGGTGTCCGTGCCGGAGGTCTTCGCGGCGGGGGTCCGGGCGGGCGGCCCGGCGGAGGGCCGGTCCGGAGAGGGGGCCTCCGCGGCGGGGGGTGTGGAGCGGGGCTGCACGGGGAGCGTGCGCAGAGGGGCGGGTGGTGCGGTGTCAGCCGTGGCCATGGGTCACTCCCGGAGCGCGAGAGGGCAGCCCCGTGCGGGGAACACGGGTGGGGGTACGCCGCTCGCGGGGGTCGTCCCCGCGTCGAGTTCCGGACTCTAACGGCCGGTCACCGCACGCATACGGTCGGTCCGGAAAACTTCCCTCGCGCGAGGGAACCGGTGATTGCCGTCACCCCCACCGGTGCCCCGTGGTCCTCACCAGTCGCCGCGGGACGAGGAACTGGACATGAACTTCCGTACGACGTAGATCAGTCCGCCCACCAGTGCCACGAAGATCAGCAGCTTGAACAGCAGTGCGACCACGAAGCCGACGACGCTGGCGATCAGGCCGCCGAACACGACCAGGGCGATGACCGGCACCGCGATCCACTTCACCCACCACGGCAGTCCCGTGAAGATCTCTCGCATCGCCCTCGTCCTCATCTCTCCGCCCGTCACCTCGGGCCCGTACTCCTGCCGGGTCCCTCGGTGACCGGGACTTCTCTGACGTCCTGCCTCGATGCTAGGGCCGCCGCGGGACCGCGCGGGGGCTCCGCGGCCCTTGTCTCCCCCTGACCGATCCCCTAGGGAACCCGGAGGCGGCGGGTCAGCTCTCGGGCGGAGAGAACACCACCAGAACCCGCAGGTCCTCGCTGATGTGGTGGAACTTGTGGGCGACGCCGGCCGGCACGTACACCACGCTGCCCCGCGCCACCTCGGTCGTCTCCATGCCGACGGTGATCGCGGCGCGGCCGCTGACGACGAAGTACACCTCGTCCTGCTGGTGCGGCTGCTGCGGGTCGCTGGTGCCCGCGTCGAGCGCGTACAGGCCGACCGACATGTTCCGCTCCCGCAGGAACTGCAGGTAGGCCCCGTCGTTGGCGGCGCGCTCCGCCTCCAGTTCGTCCAGCCGGAATGCCTTCATCGCCTCGTCCGCCCCTGCCTCACCGTTCGTTTCCGTGCGTGTCTGCCACGATCAGACACATGATGAATTTCCTAGTCAAGACGATCGCCAACGCGGGGGCGCTGGCCGTCGCCGTGTGGCTGGTCGACAAGATCACCCTGACCGGGGGCAGCACCGGCAAGAAGACCGGGACGCTGATCCTCGTCGCCCTGGTGTTCGGTCTGGTCAACCTGCTGGTCAAGCCGGTCGTGCGGGTGCTGACCTTTCCGCTGTTCGTCCTGACCCTGGGCCTGTTCACCCTGGTGGTCAACGCGCTGATGCTGCTGCTCACCTCGTGGCTGGCCGACAAGCTCGACCTCAGCTTCCACGTGGAGGGTTTCTGGACCGCCGTCCTCGGCGGCCTGATCGTGTCGATCGTCTCCTGGGCCCTGAACATGGTCCTTCCCGACAAGGACTGACCCGATGACCTACCGCGTCTGTTTCGTCTGCACCGGCAACATCTGCCGCTCCCCGATGGCCGAGGCCGTCTTCCGCGCGCGCGTGGCGGACGCCGGACTCGACGACCAGGTGGCGGTCGACAGCGCCGGCACGGGTGGCTGGCACGAGGGCGAGGGCGCCGACCCGCGCACCCTGGCCGTCCTGGAGGAGAACGGCTACGTCCTGGACCACACGGCCAGGCAGTTCCACGCCTCCTGGTTCTCCCGCCTGGACCTCGTCATCGCCCTCGACTCCGGCCACCTCGGGGCGCTGCGCCGCCTGGCACCCACGGAGCGCGACGCGGCCAAGGTGCGCCTGCTGCGGTCCTACGATCCCGCCGCCGGCCCCGACGACCTCGATGTGCCGGACCCGTACTACGGGGGCGTGGACGGCTTCGAGGAGTGCCTTGAGATGGTGGAGGCGGCGAGCGGCGGTCTGCTCGCCGCGGTACGCGAGCAAGTGGAAGGACGAGCGGCATGAGCGATTCCGCGACCAGCGGGCGAGCCTCCGGGGACGGCGAGCGGGGCGCCGCGGACGGAGCGGAGACGACGCCTCACCAGGCGGCGGTGCCTCCCCGGACAGCGGCGCTTCCGCGGGCGGCGGCGCTTGCGCAGGGGGCCGGGGACGGCACGCGGGCGGTGCGCGCCGGGCTGCCTGAGCCGGTCAAGCACGAGCCGACGCTGCCCGGTCCCGTGTTCGCCGCCCATTTCCACCTGCCGGGCGACCCCACCGGCCCCTACACCTACGGCCGGGACGAGAATCCGACCTGGACGCTGCTGGAGAGCGCCATCGGCGAGCTGGAGGCGCCGGGACGGGACGACGTCGAGACGCTCGTGTTCGCCTCGGGCATGGCGGCGATCTCGTCAGTGCTCTTCTCCCAGGTGCGCGCCGGGGACGCGGTCGTCCTGCCGAACGACGGCTACCAGGCGCTGCCCCTCGCGCGGGCGCAGCTCGAGGCGTACGGCGTCGAGGTGCGTACCGCGCCCACCGGTGGTGACGCCCAGCTCGATCTGCTGGACGGGGCGAAGCTGCTGTGGATCGAGTCGCCGTCGAACCCGGGGCTCGACGTGTGCGACATCCGGCGGCTGGTCGATGCGGCACACGCGCGTGGCGCCCTGGTCGCCGTCGACAACACCCTCGCCACCCCGCTCGGGCAGCGTCCGCTGGAGCTGGGCGCCGACTTCTCCGTGGCCAGCGGCACCAAGCAGCTCACGGGGCACGGTGACATCCTTCTGGGGTACGTCGTCGGCCGCGGCGGCGAGGCGATGACCGCGGTACGACGCTGGCGCAAGATCGTCGGGGCCATCCCCGGCCCGATGGAGGCGTGGCTCGCGCACCGCTCGATCGCCACGCTCCAGATGCGGGTCGACCGGCAGGACGCCACCGCCCTGAGGGTCGCCGAGGCCCTGCGGGAACGGCCCGAGGTGACCGGGCTGCGCTATCCCGGACTGCCGGACGACCCCTCGCACAAGATCGCCGCCCAGCAGATGCGGCGCTTCGGGTGCGTGGTCTCCTTCACGCTGCCTACGCGCGCGCGTGCGGACCGTTTCCTCGACGCGCTGCGGCTCGTGGACGACGCGACGAGCTTCGGCGGCGTACGGTCCACGGCCGAGCGGCGCGGGCGCTGGGGCGGGGACGCTGTGCCGGAGGGCTTCATCCGGCTGTCGGTCGGTGCGGAGGACCCCGACGACCTGGTCGCCGACCTTCTGCGGGCGCTGGACGCTTCCGCGGACTGACCGCTCGGCACGTCCGCCGTCCGGCACGTCTCGGCACAGTCCGCCGTCCGGGCGCCGGGACGGGCCGGGCTGCCAAGGCCCGGGCCGCCGAAGGGCGCGCCGAAGGGCGGGCGGTCCGAGCCTCCCCCCTCGTGGCTCGAACCGCCCCGGTTCCGCGCGCAAGAACCGTGCGGACAAGGCTAGTTGACTCTGTGTCAGTGTCCAATCACAGTAGCGGCAGCGACTCATCGCCATTTTTATGGCTGGGCGGTGCCGGGGGGCTGGGAGAAGGGCGGAAGAGGGGAAGGGTTTTCGTGGATCTGGCCTTGCTGCGCACCTTCGTGACCGTGCACCGGGCCGGTTCCTTCACCCGTGCCGCCGCCCTGCTCGGCCTCTCGCAGCCGGCCGTCACCTCGCAGATCCGCACCCTGGAACGGCAGCTCGGCCGGCCCCTGTTCTTACGCCAGGCCCGGGGCGTCACCCCGACGACCATCGGCGACGAACTGGCGCACAAGGCAGCGCCCCATCTCGACGCCCTGCTGGAGATAGCCGAGTCGGGGCTCGACGAAGCGTCCTCCTTACGGACGCTGCATCTGGCCGGGCCGCCCGAGTTCATCGCCGAACGGGCGCTGCCCGCGCTCAGCGAGCTGAGCGGCGAGGACGGGCAGGGTCTGGCCCTGCGCGCCTCCTTAGCCACTGCCGAAGAGGCGCTGGAGGGGCTGGCCGCCGGACTGCACGATCTTGTCATCAGCACGGCCCGTCCGCGTGGCGCGCTGCTCACGGCGACCCCGCTCTGCGACGAGGAACTCGTCCTGGTCGCCGCGCCGCGCTGGGCCAAGCAGATCGGTGCGGGGACGCGAGGCGGGGGTGACATGGCCGTGCTGGAGCAGGTGCCCGTGATCGAGGTGCACGAGTCGCTGCCGTTCGTGGCCCGGTACTGGTCTTCCGTCTTCGACCTCTGCCCAGCCGCCCCCGGAACGGTCATCGTCCCCGACCTGCGCGCGGTTCTCGCCTGCGCGGTCGCGGGTGCCGGGCTGGCGGTACTGCCCCGCTATCTGGGCGCGGACGCACTGGAGCGCGGTGATCTTGTCGCCCTGCACCATCCGGCGGTCCCCCCGCTGCGGACGTACTTCCTCGCGGTGCGCACCGGCACGCTGGCGTTGCCGCACATAGCGCGGGCCCACGAGTGGCTCCTTCGGGCGGCGGCCGACTGGAGCTGAGCCGGTTTTCCGAGCTACGACATCCGCCGTAGGGCGTCGTCCGCCGGGTCTTGTGAGGGCGTTCCGGGATGTTTCACGTGGAACCAGCCGGGCCACATTTCTCCCATGACCGTCCGACCCGTGGTCAAGCGCACCGCTCGTGCCGTTCTCCTGGACGGCGACGACCTGATCCTGATCAAGCGCACCAAGCCCGGTGTGGATCCGTACTGGGTCACTCCCGGTGGTGGTGTCGAGCCGGAGGACACGACCGTCGTCGACGCGCTCCACCGTGAGGTGCACGAAGAACTCGGCGCGAAGATCACCGACGTGGTTCCCTGCTTCGTCGACACGGTGGAGCACATCGGCGAGGACGCCGCCACGACCGGGGTGAAGGTGCAGCACTTCTTCGTCTGCCACCTGGAATCCATGGACCCGGCCCAGCGGCACGGCCCCGAGGTCGAGGAACCGGCCGGCGAGTACGAGATCGTCCGGGTCCCGTTCACCCGGGTCGGCATCGCCTCCGTCCATCTCGTACCGCTGTCGCTGCGGCACTATCTGGACGGCAACATCGAAGGGGTCCGTGCCCTGCACGCGCATGATCTGGGCTGACCCCGGGCGGACGATCTCTTCGACACGTTTGCCCTGCCCGGCCGCCATCGGTCCGCTTCCGAGAGCGCGCCAGCGTGCCCCCGGCGATGTTTCACGTGAAACGCGGGGTGACCACGCGCCGCACAGCCGACCACGACTTGGCCAAAAGCTCCCACGTCTCAGGGCAAACAGGTGGACGGCGAGGGTCCGCGTCGGTCAGCCTGACCTCCGTGCCGACCTCTTCCCTCACCGCTCTGCCGATCCGCCGTCTGACGCTTCGCGATCTCGCCGTCTGCGCCGACCTGTCCGAGGACCGGAGGTGGCCACGCGAAGAGCACAAGTGGAGCCTCCTGCTCACGGCCGGAAGGGGCTACGGCATCGACGACCCCGAGGGCGGTCTCGTCGGTGCCTGCGCCGTCACCGAGTATGGACCGCACGGGCGCCCCGCTCTCGCGGCCATCGGCATGGTGCTGGTCGCCGAACGCCACGGCCGCAAGGGAGTCGGCCGTCGGCTGATGCGGCATGTGCTCTCCGCGATGGGCACCACACCGCTGACCCTGTACGCCACTCCGAACGGCCGCCCGCTCTACGAGGAACTGGGCTTCAAGGCCACCGGACGGGCCGAGATGGTGCGGGGGCACTTCACGCCGGACGGTGCTGGGTCCCGGGTCGCCACCCGCGCGGCCACCGCGGAGGACCTCACCGCGATCCTCCGTCTGGACGAGGAGGTCTTCGGCACGGACCGCACGCACATCATCACGCGGCTGCCGGCCTTCGCCGACCAACTGCGCGTCGCCGAGGAGGGCGGCCGGCTGATCGGCTACGCGGGCGCCTGGCCCAACATGGACACGCACGTCGTGGGCCCGCTGGTCGCTCGCGACACGGAGACGGCGAAGGCACTGATCGCCTCGCTCGCCGCCCACACCGACCGCCCGCTGCGGACCGACATCGACGCACGGCACGAGGAGCTGCTGGCCTGGGCGAAGGAGCGCGGGCTGGTGCCCGTCGGCTTCAACACGGTCATGACGTACGGCATCACGGAGCTGCCTGGTGACTGGAGCCGAAGGTTCGCTCCCCTGACGGTGGCGGCGGGCTGAACCGACCCGCCGCCGTACCGGGACTCCGGCCCCTGTACGCCGTCGTCGTCAGACCAGGGCCTCGACGGCGGCCGTGGCGAAGGAGTGGTCCTGCTCCGGGGCTCCACCGCCCACACCGATCGCGCCGATCAGCCGTCCGTCCCGGTGGACGGGCACGCCGCCCGCGATGAACAGCAGCGGCCGGTCCAGCGCGGTGGGCAGGGTGTGGAAGAGTCCGCCGGGCTGGACCGCGTCGACGAGATCGGCGGTGGGGGCGTTCAACTGGAGCGCCGTGTACGCCTTGCGGGTGCTGGTCTCCCCGGAGATCAGCACGGCCCGGTCATCGCGCCGGAAGGCGAGCAGGTGACCGCCGGCGTCGAGGACGGTGATGCTGACGGTGACCCCGGCGGCCTCGGCCGCGCGGCGGGCCGCCTCGACGAGGGCCTCGGCGTCCTGGGTGGTCAGCGGGGCGACGGCGGTGGTGGGGGTGGACATCAGGGGTTTCTCCTTGGTGGATCTGGTTCGTTCCGTGGCGGACGGTGATCCGCTGCACGAGGTTGGTTCGGTGACGGGCGGTGGTCCGTCGCACGGGGTTGGTCCAGTGGCGGACGGTGGTCCGCCGCGCGGGGTTGGTCCAGTGGCGGACGGTGGTCCGCCGCGCGGGGTTGGTTCGGTGGCAGACGGTGATGGCCGCCGCCGTCCTGGGTTCAGTGGTGGACGGCAGCCCGCTGCTCGGCGGTGGGCACCGCGCCCGCGACGACGGTGCTCGGGGCGTCGGTCCGCCGCTCCAGGACGGCCGACAGGAAGGCGAGGACCAGAGCCCCGGCGGCCAGGGCGGCGCCCACCCAGTTCGGGGCGGTGTAGCCGAGGCCGGCGGCGATGACCAGGCCGCCCAGCCAGGCGGACAGCGCGTTGCCGAGGTTGAAGGCGCCGATGTTCACGGCGGAGGCCAGCGTCGGGGCGCCGTGCGCCTGGTCGAGGACGCGCTTCTGCAGCGGCGGGACGGTGGCGAAGCCGAAGGCACCGATCAGGACGATGCTCACGGCCGCCGCGATCTTGTTGTGGGCGGTGACGGTGAAAAGGGCGAGCACGATCGCCAGAGCGCCCAGGGAGACGTACAGCATGGGCATCAGGGCACGGTCGGCGAACCGGCCGCCGACGAGGTTGCCACCGACCATGCCGAGGCCGAAGAGGACCAGCAGCCAGGTGACCGAGCCGTCGGCGAAGCCCGTGACGTGGGTCATCATCGGCGCGATGTAGGTGATGGCCGCGAAGACGCCGCCGAAGCCGAGGACGGTCATCGCCATCGCGAGCAGGACCTGGACGTTCTTGAAGGCGGCCAGTTCGTGCCGCAGCCGGACGCCCTCCGGCTTGGGCATGTCGGGGACGAGCTTGGCGATGCCGGCCAGGCCGATGACGCCCAGCGCGGCGACGATGGCGAAGGTGACGCGCCAGCCGACGGACTGACCGACGAGGGTGCCCAGCGGGACGCCCACGACGTTGGCGACGGTCAGGCCGGTGAACATCATGGCGATGGCGCCGGCCTTCTTGTCGGGCGCGACCAGGTCGGCCGCGACGACCGAGCCGATGCCGAAGAAGGCACCGTGGGCCAGGGAGGCGACCACGCGGCCGATCAGCATCACGGAGAAGGCGGGGGCGAGTGCGGAGAGCAGGTTGCCGGCGATGAACAGGCCCATCAGCAGCATCAGCATCCGCTTGCGGGGGATCTTGGTGCCGAGCACGGTCATCAGCGGTGCGCCGAACATGACGCCGAGCGCGTAGCCGGTCACCAGGTATCCGGCGGTGGGGATGGAGACCCCGTAGTCACTCGCGACCTCGGGCAGCAGACCCATGATCACGAACTCGGTCGTTCCGATGCCGAAGGCCCCGATCGCGAGGGCCAGAAGCGCGAGAGGCATGGGGGGACACCTTCCCAGACGATTGCAGGAGCGCTTTGATTGCGTTCACAATAGTTGCACACGCTGGCAATAAGCAACCGCCGTCTATTGCGGTTCTGGTCTACTCTGGTGTCAGCCGCTCCGGACGGAGGAAACGCCAATGACAGCGACGGACCCCGCACTCACCGCTCTGGCCCAGGGCTGGTGCGCCCTCTCCCTGCTGCACGGAAGGATCGAGGCGCACATCGAACGCGCCCTGCAGGCCGGCCACGACCTCAGCGTGCGCGAGTACTCCCTGCTCGACGTGCTCAGCAGGCAGCACGACGGTGACGGCGGGCATCTGCAGATGAAGCAGGTCGCCGACGCGGTCGTGCTCAGCCAGAGCGCCACCACCCGCCTGGTGACCCGCCTGGAGGACCGCGGCCTGCTGGAGCGCTATCTCTGCCCCACCGACCGCCGCGGCATCTACACCAACGTCACCGAGGCCGGTATGAAACTGCTGGAGGAGGCGCGGCCCACCAACGACGCCGCCCTGCGGGAAGCCCTCGACGAAGCGGCCAAGAACCCCGATCTGGCACCGCTGGTCCAGGCCGTCCAGACACTGAAGGCACCGGTTCCCGCGTAACGAAAGCCCTTGTCGTCGCGGTGCCGACGCATAGGGTGCGGATCATGGGAGATCTTGAGATACGCCCCGCCGCCGAGGACGACGTACCGGCGATCGTCGCCATGCTCGCCGATGATCCGCTGGGCGCTCAGCGGGAGTCACCGGACGACCTGAGCCCTTACCGGGCCGCGTTCGAGCGGCTCGCCGCCGACCCGAATCAGCGGCTGGTCGTGGCCGTCCGCGAGGGCCGGGTCGTGGGCACCCTGCAACTCACGTTCATTCCGGGCCTGTCCCGGCGCGGCGCCACCCGGTCGATCATCGAGGCCGTACGCATCCATGCCGACGAACGCGGCAGCGGGCTCGGCACACAGCTCATCGAGTGGGCGATCGACGCATCCCGCCGCCAGGGATGCAGCCTGGTGCAGCTCACGTCCGACGCCAGCCGCACCGACGCCCATCGCTTCTACGAGCGGCTCGGCTTCTCGGCCACGCACGTGGGCTTCAAACTCCAGCTCTGATCCATCGGGCGCCGCCCGCCCCTCGTGCCCTGTTTCACGTGAAACAGGGCACTTCCCGCATCTTCCGCTGCTTGCCTGCTGCTCCTGCTCGGTGCCGGGCTGCTAACCGATCCCCCGCCATCCCTCGGGGTCCACCCCGCCCGGCACGGGAGCGTGTTCGTCGTACGGCTGCCGGGTGAAGACGAAGGACCCGAGGTCCAGGTGGCTCACGGTCCCGTCCGGGCGTCGTACGGCACGCAGCAGCTCCCCGGCGTAGTAGCCCTCCAGCCCGGTCCAGGTGCCGTCGTCGTTGGCCCGGAACCGTGAGCGACGGCCACCGCCCGCGAGCGGCCCCAAGGAAACCCCGCCGTCGGCGGTGAGGCGCAGGGCGAAGGCATGGGTCCCCCAGTACCAGGGGCCGGCCAGCTCCAGCACGGCCTCGTCGACCTGCGGCAGCGGCCGCCAGGGCTCGGGGAAGCGAGGCTCGGCCTCGGCGACGATACGGACCAGGTCGGCGCCCACCGAGCCGAGCAGCGGACCGGAGGTGCAGTTGGTCAGGACCACCGCGGCCACGTCGTCCTCGACGGCGATGGTGAGGTTGGCCAGGAAGCCCGGCAGTGACCCCGAGTGCCCCACGACCAGCCGCCCGCCCTGGCTCTGCACCTGCAGACCCAACCCGTACGTGGCACCGTCCACGACATCCGCGGACTCGGCCGGTGCCGCGGGCACCCGCATCTCCCGTACGCTCTCCGCACTCAGCACCCGGTCGTCCCCGTGGGTCAGGAAGGCGGCGAACCGCGCCAGGTCCCCGGTCGTGGACCAGAGCTGACCGGCCGGCGCCATCCGTCCGAGGTCCTCCGCGGGCTCGGCCAGCAGCACATCGGCCCATGGATGCACCGCCCAGCCGCCCGCATGCGGCGACCGCGGCCGGACACTCGTGCGGTCCAGTCCCAGGGGCTCCAGCACCTCCTGCCGCAGCACCTCCTCCCACGGCGCCCCGCGCAGCTTCTCGACCAGGGCGCCGAGCAGGGTGTACCCCGGGTTGGAGTAGTGGTGCCGCCGGCCCACCGGGTGGAGGAGGGGCCGCTCGCCCAGTACGTCGGCGAGTTCCGGTCGTAGTGAGCCGGGCGTCCGCTCCCACCAGGGCGCGGGCGACTCCGCCGCCAGTCCGGCGGTGTGCGCGAGCAGTTGGGCGATGGTGGCCTCTCCGGCTCCGGTGCCCGGGAGGTGCTTCTCCAGCGGGTCCCCGAGGTCGAGCAGACCTTCGTCGCGGAGCCGCAGGACGAGAACGGCGGTGAAGGTCTTGGTGATGGAGCCGATCCGGTACTGCACCCGGTCGTCGGGCATCTCTCCCTCCACCGAGGTCCGCGAGCCGTGCCAGACGGTCCGTCCCCCGCGGACCACCGCGGCGACCATCGACGGTGCACGCCCTTCGGCCTGGGCCACGGCGATCCGGTGCGCCAGCGCCCGCCGGGTACTGGGCAGCAGTTCTTCCTGAGATGTCGTCATGGTCCCAGTCCACCCGCCGGATCACCCGGCGTCGAGCGCATTTCCACGGTGCCGCGGTGACTCGCGTGCAGGGGCATTGCGGTCATCGGTACCGGCCGGGCCACGCATCAGCAGGGTCCCGCCGGCGCCGGTCAGGGGCGCGGTGACAGGAGTGCTATGCCGCCCCGCGCATCAGGTCTGAGCCATGTCCACGAAGCGTGAGTAGTGGCCCTGGAAGGCGACCGTGATCGTCGCGGTCGGGCCGTTTCGGTGCTTGGCCACGATCAGGTCGGCCTCACCCGCGCGGGGCGACTCCTTCTCGTAGGCGTCCTCGCGGTGCAAGAGGATGACCATGTCAGCGTCCTGCTCGATCGAACCGGACTCGCGCAGGTCGGAGACCATCGGCTTCTTGTCCGTGCGCTGTTCGGGGCCGCGGTTGAGCTGGGAGAGCGCGATGACGGGGATCTCCAGTTCCTTGGCCAGCAGCTTGAGGTTCCGGGACATGTCCGAGACCTCCTGCTGACGGCTCTCGGCGCGCTTGGAGCCGCCGGACTGCATGAGCTGGAGGTAGTCGATGACGACCAGCTTGAGGTCGTTGCGCTGCTTGAGCCGGCGGCACTTGGCGCGGATCTCCATCATCGACAGGTTCGGGGAGTCGTCGATGTAGAGGGGGGCGGCCGAGACGTCCGGCATCCGGCGGGCCAGGCGGGTCCAGTCGTCGTCCGTCATCGTGCCGGACCGCATGTGGTGCAGGGCGACCCGGGCCTCGGCGGAGAGCAGCCGCATCGCGATCTCGTTGCGCCCCATCTCCAGGGAGAAGATGACGCTCGGCAGGTTGTGCTTGATCGACGCCGCCCGCGCGAAGTCCAGCGCGAGCGTCGACTTGCCCATCGCGGGACGGGCGGCAATGACGATCATCTGCCCCGGGTGCAGGCCGTTGGTCAGCGAGTCGAAGTCCGTGAAGCCGGTGGGCACGCCGGTCATCTCGCCACTGCGGGAGCCGATCGCCTCGATCTCGTCGAGGGCGCCCTCCATGATGTCGCCCAGCGGCAGGTAGTCCTCGCTGGTCCGCTGCTCGGTGACGGCGTAGATCTCGGCCTGGGCGCGGTTGACGATCTCATCGACGTCGTCGTCGGCCGCGTAACCCATCTGGGTGATCCGCGTGCCCGCCTCGACCAGGCGCCGCAGGACGGCCCGCTCATGGACGATCTCCGCGTAGTACGCGGCGTTGGCCGCCGTCGGCACGGTCTGGACGAGGGTGTGCAGATACGACGCCCCGCCGACCTTGTTGATCTCGCCGCGCTTGGTCAGTTCGGCGGCGATCGTGATGGGGTCGGCCGGCTCGCCCTTGGCGTAGACGTCGAGGATCGCCTGGTAGATCGTCTCGTGGGCCGGCTTGTAGAAGTCGTGCCCCTTGAGCAGCTCCACCACGTCGGCGATGGCGTCCTTGGAGAGCAGCATGCCGCCCAGGACCGACTGCTCGGCGTCCAGGTCCTGCGGCGGCACACGCTCGAACGACGCGCCCCCGCCGTCCCACGCGCCGCCCTCCCGGCCGCGCTCGTGCTGCTCCTCGCGGCCCCCCGGTCCGTCACCGCGTCGGCGGGAGGCGGGCAGACGATCACTGGGGCCGCTGTCGGCCCACGGCTCGTCCAAGGGCTCGGAAATGCTCACCGAGCCACCTCCTCCCGTCCGCCGTGCGGACCTCGCCGTGCCCCTCATTTCTACGGCACGGCACTGACAAATAAGAGGCCCAACTCCGGTTCTGGCGCGTCGGTTTTATGGCGATTCGCGAACCGACGTACGGAGCGGGCGCCGGACCACCGTAGGCCCGTGGAGGGCGTCAGCCAATCTGGTTATCCACAGGCCATGTGGACGACCGCCCAGATGCTGTGGAGAACTCCGCGAAACCTGTGCACGAGCCGGTGGACAGCCCTGTGAACAAGCCCTCCTCTCTTCCGCCAGAACGCCTCTGACCAGCGCTTCTTCCATCCACCGGCTGTGCAGAAGAAAAACTTCCCCAGGAGAACCAAGATCGCTGCGCACCGCACGCGCGAGGACGCACGACCAGACCGTAAGTAAGGGTCACAAAAGCTTTGCATCACTTACCTGTGGAAGATTAGATTGGTGCCCATGACACAGGCCCCCGCGCGCTCGCGGACCGCCCGGCGCCGGCACGACCGAGAGATCATCGCTCTGGCCGTCCCGGCCTTCGGCGCGCTCGTCGCCGAGCCCCTCTTCGTCCTGGCCGACAGCGCCATCGTCGGCCATCTCGGTACGGCGCAGCTCGCCGGACTCGGCGTCGCCTCGGCCCTGCTGACGACCGCCGTCAGCGTCTTCGTCTTCCTCGCCTACGCCACCACGGCCGCCGTCTCCCGACGCGTCGGTGCCGACGACCTCCCGGCCGCCATCCGCCAGGGCATGGACGGCATCTGGCTCGCCCTGCTGCTCGGCGCCGCCGTCATCGCCGTCGTTCTGCCCACGGCACCGTCCCTCGTCGGACTCTTCGGCGCCTCGGACACCGCGGCCCCCTATGCCACCACCTATCTGCGCATCTCCTCGCTCGGCATCCCCGCCATGCTGATCGTGCTCGCCGCGACCGGCGTCCTACGGGGCCTGCAGGACACCAGGACCCCGCTCTACGTGGCCATCGGCGGGTTCGTCGCCAACGCCGGTCTCAACGCCGCGCTCGTCTACGGTGCCGGTCTCGGCATCGCGGGCTCCGCCTGGGGGACCGTGATCGCCCAGGTCGGCATGGCCGCCGTCTATCTGACGGTCGTCGTCCGCGGTGCCCGTGAGCACGGTGCCTCCCTGCGCCCGGACACCGCCGGCATCCGCGCCTCCGCCCAGGCCGGCGTACCGCTGCTGGTCCGCACGCTCTCGCTCCGGGCGATCCTGATGATCGCCACGGCCGTCGCCGCGCGCCTCGGTGACGCCGACATCGCGGCCCACCAGATCATCCTGTCCCTGTGGAGCCTGCTCGCCTTCGCCCTCGACGCCATCGCCATCGCCGGACAGGCCATCATCGGCCGGTACCTGGGAGCCGGTGACGCCCAGGGCGCCCGGCGTGTCTGCCGACGGATGGTGGAGTGGGGCGTGGCGGTCGGGGTCGTCCTCGGGGTGCTGGTCGTGATCACCCGACCGGCGTTCCTGCCCCTGTTCACCGGTGACTCCGCGGTCAAGGACGCGGCCCTGCCCGCCCTGGTGATCGTGGCGCTCGCCCAGCCGGTCTGCGGAGTGGTCTACGTCCTGGACGGGGTGCTGATGGGCGCGGGCGACGGCCCGTATCTGGCCTGGGCCATGCTGATCACTCTCGCGGTCTTCACGCCCGCGGCACTGCTCGTCCCGGAGTTCGGCGGTGGGCTCACGGCCCTCTGGGCGGCGATGACACTGATGATGGCCGTGCGGCTGGTGACGCTGTGGGTCCGGACGCGCTCCGGTCGGTGGGTCGTCACCGGCGCGACCCGCTGACCGTTTCACGTGAAACACCCGACCCCGGACCGCTGGACCGCACCTCACGCCGCCACGAGCCGTGCCGACCGTTCGATCCGTGGGGTCGCATACGCCGGGCACGAGAATGGGGCCGCACCCGAGAGGGATGCGGCCCCATCAACGCGTTACCGCGGCGATCCCGGCACTCAGGCCGCGACGACCTCGATGTTGACCTTGGCGTCGACCTCGGGGTGCAGACGCACGGAGGTCGCGTGGGCGCCCAGCGTCTTGATCGGCGAGGCGACCTCGATGCGGCGCTTGTCGACCTCGGGGCCACCGGCAGCCTTGATCGCCGAGGCGATGTCGGCCTGGGTGACGGAGCCGAAGAGACGACCGGCGTCGCCGGCGCGGACGGCCAGGCGGACCTTGACGCCCTCGAGCTGGGCCTTCACCTGGTTGGCCTGCTCGATGGTCTGGATCTCGTGGATCTTGCGAGCACGACGGATCTGCTCGACGTCCTTCTCGCCGCCCTTGGTCCAGCGGATCGCGAACTTCCGCGGGATCAGGTAGTTACGGGCGTAACCGTCCTTGACGTCGACGACGTCGCCCGCGGCACCGAGGCCGGAGACCTCGTGGGTGAGGATGATCTTCATGATTCGGTCACCCTTCCCTTATCGCGCGGTGGAGGTGTAGGGCAGCAGCGCCATCTCACGGCTGTTCTTCACGGCCGTGGCGACGTCACGCTGGTGCTGCGTGCAGTTGCCGGTCACGCGGCGGGCACGGATCTTGCCGCGGTCGGAAATGAACTTCCGCAGCATGTTCGTGTCCTTGTAGTCCACGTACGTGACCTTGTCCTTGCAGAAAGCGCAGACCTTCTTCTTAGGCTTGCGCACAGGCGGCTTCGCCATGGTGTTTCTCCTGTGTGATCAAGAAGTTGGGGTACGGGCCCGGCCCTAGAAGGGGGGCTCGTCCGAGTAGCCGCCACCGCCGCCGGAGCCACCGCCCCAGCCGCCGCCACCGCCCTGCTGGCCACCGGCGGGAGCGCCGGTCGCCCACGGGTCGTCGGCGGGAGCGCCGCCGCCGGGCTGACCGCCGCCGGGGCCGCCGCCCCAGCCGCCGCCACCCTGGCCGCCGCCCTGACCGCCACCGCCGTAACCGCCCTGGCCTCCGCGGCCCTGGCCGGAGGTCTTGGTGACCTTGGCCGTGGCGTTGCGCAGGCTGGCGCCGACCTCGTCGACGTCCAGCTCGTAGACCGTGCGCTTGACGCCCTCACGGTCCTCGTAGGACCGCTGCTTCAGCCGGCCCTGCACGATGACGCGCATGCCTCGCTGAAGCGACTCGGCGACGTTCTCCGCCGCCTGGCGCCAGACCGAGCAGGTCAGGAAGAGGCTCTCGCCGTCCTTCCACTCGTTGGTCTGGCGGTCGAAGGTGCGGGGAGTGGACGCGACACGGAACTTCGCGACGGCCGCACCGGACGGGGTGAAGCGCAGCTCGGGGTCATCGACAAGATTGCCGACGACCGTGATGACGGTCTCGCCTGCCATGGGGGAACCTCTCGGCGGGTTTGCTGCTGGCTGCTTGTGCTGCTACTCGAAATCCCGGACCGACTGAGTGAAGGACTCAGTGGGTCTCGGGACGGAGGACCTTGGTCCGGAGGACCGACTCGTTCAGGTTCATCTGGCGGTCGAGCTCCTTGACGACCGCAGGCTCGGCCTGCAGGTCGATGACCGAGTAGATGCCCTCGGGCTTCTTCTTGATCTCGTACGCGAGACGACGACGGCCCCAGGTGTCGACCTTCTCGACCTTTCCGCCACCGTCACGGACGACAGAAAGGAAGTTCTCGATCAGCGGAGAGACGGCGCGCTCCTCGACATCGGGGTCGAGGATGACCATCACCTCGTAGTGACGCATGTGGAACCCACCTCCTTTGGACTCAGCGGCCACGGTCGTTCCGTGGCAGGAGGGTTGTGATGCGTACGCCTCGGTGTCTGTCAGTAGAGCAGCGGCCACTGACAATCGGGTGACCGTCAGGGCTCTCGGGGCTGTCCCGGGCAGACACCGGTGCAGACGGTACACAGTACCCGCACACCGGCTTCCGGTTGAAATCCGGCCGCAAAGGCGGTCAGTCTGGACACATCGGGTGTGTATGGCGCTACGATGCGCCGCGTTTCGCAGGAGGTGCCCATGGCACAGGCATTGCGACCCACCAACGGCGCCGGCGGCCTCTTCGCCACCGACGGCAAGCCCCATCCGCTGCAGGACGGCCTCATGGCGGTGACCCTGGTGCTGGGCGTCCTGTCGTTCATCACGGCCTGGTTCCACCATCTGCACCTGCTGAGCTCCTGGGCCGGGCTGCTGGGGCTGCTCGTCGGCGCCTACGGCCAGTGGATCTCCGAGACGACCCGTGAGCGCTTCGGCCTGATCCTGGGGCTCGGGGCCTCGGGCGTCGGCTTCCTCCTGGGCATGGCGCACGGCGGCCTCTTCGGCGGGGTCATCGACTGACGCCCGGGCACCACGGCACGGGCACCGTGCGACGCTCCGGCCGGCGTCCGGCCGGAGCAAAGGTGCCCCACGCCCGGACGGGGCGCCCCATGGGCGCAGTAGGCTTCGCGCGTGAGCCGGAGCCCCTGAACCCATGGGGACACACCAGCCCGAGGAGCGCCCCGAATGAGCCTGACCCTGAGGACCATCAGTCGAGAGCAGCATCTGGCGTACATCCAGAGCCTGCCGTCGGCGAGTCACATGCAGGTCCCGGCATGGGCGGACGTCAAGGCGGAGTGGCGCTCGGAGAACCTCGGCTGGTTCGACGAGCGGACCGGTGAACTGGTCGGCGTGGGTCTGGTCCTCTACCGGCAGCTCCCCAAGATCAAGCGCTATCTCGCCTATCTCCCCGAGGGTCCGGTCATCAACTGGTTCGCGCCGAACCTCCAGGACTGGATCGAGCCGATGCTGGCGCACCTCAAGCGGCAGGGCGCCTTCTCGGTCAAGATGGGCCCGCCGGTGATCATCCGGCGCTGGGAGGCCACGTCGATCAAGAAGGGCATCCAGGACCCGGACGTCAAGCGCCTGCGCGACCTGGAGGCCGACTTCATCGAGCCGCGCGCCTTCGAGGTGGCCGACAAGCTGCGCCGCATGGGCTGGCAGCAGGGCGAGGACGGCGGCGCCGGCTTCGGCGACGTACAGCCCCGGTACGTCTTCCAGGTGCCGCTGGCCAACCGGTCCCTGGAAGAGGTCCACAAGAACTTCAACCAGCTCTGGCGCCGGAACATCAAGAAGGCCGAGAAGGCCGGTGTCGAGGTCGTCCAGGGCGGCTACCACGACCTGGAGGAATGGCAGCGGCTGTACGAGATCACGGCCGTGCGCGACCACTTCCGGCCCCGCCCGCTCTCGTACTTCCAGCGCATGTGGTCGGCCCTCAACAGCGAGGACCCCAACCGCATGCGGCTGTACTTCGCCCGCCACAACGGGGTCAACCTGTCGGCGGCGACCATGCTGATCGTCGGCGGCCACGTCTGGTACTCCTACGGCGCCTCCGACAACATCGGCCGCGAGGTCCGGCCCTCGAACGCGATGCAGTGGACGATGCTGCGCGACGCCTACGCGCTCGGCGCCACCGTCTACGACCTGCGGGGCATCTCCGACTCGCTGGACGAGAGCGACCACCTCTTCGGGCTGATCCAGTTCAAGGTCGGCACGGGCGGGCAGGCGGCCGAGTACCTCGGCGAGTGGGACTTCCCGCTGAACAAGCTGCTCCACAAGGCGCTCGACATGTATATGTCGCGCCGCTGACCACACGCTCGCCGGATCCCCGGCTCCGACAGCTCCCATACCTCTGATACACCGCAGCCACGAGAAAGGTTCCAGGTCCGGCCATGGCGCTCACGCTCTACGTCGACACCGCGCGCTGGCGGGCGCACCACAAGCACGTGCAGGAGCAGTTCCCCGGGCTGGTCCCGGTCTGCAAGGGCAACGGCTACGGCTTCGGGCACGAGCGGCTGGCGGAGGAGGCCACGCGGCTGGGCTCGGACATCCTCGCCGTGGGCACGACGTACGAGGCCGCCAGGATCAAGGACTTCTTCGGCGGGGACCTGCTGGTCCTGACGCCGTACCGGCGCGGCGAGGAGCCAGTGCCGCTGCCCGACCGGGTGGTGCGCTCCGTGTCGTCCGTCGACGGGGTGTACGGCCTGGTGGGCGCCCGGGTCGTCATCGAGGTGATGTCCTCGATGAAGCGGCACGGCATCAGCGAGCAGGACCTGCCGCACCTGCACGCCGCCATAGAGAACGTCCGCCTGGAGGGGTTCGCCCTCCACCTGCCGCTGGACCGCGCCGACGGCTCGGACGCCGTCGAGGAGGTCATCGGCTGGATGGACCGGCTGCGCGCCGCCCGTCTGCCGCTGCACACGATGTTCGTCAGCCACCTCAAGGCGGACGAGCTGGCCCGTCTCCAGCAGCAGTTCCCGCAGACCCGTTTCCGCGCCCGCATCGGCACCCGGCTGTGGCTCGGTGACCACGACGCCACCGAGTACCGCGGGGCCGTCCTGGACGTCACCCGGGTGGCCAAGGGGGAGCGCTTCGGCTACCGGCAGCAGAAGGCGGCCTCGGACGGCTTCCTCGTGGTCGTGGCGGGCGGCACCTCGCACGGCGTGGGCCTGGAGGCCCCGAAGGCGCTGCACGGCGTCATGCCGCGCGCCAAGGGCGTCGCCCGGGCCGGTCTGGCCACGGTCAACCGCAACCTCTCGCCGTTCGTCTGGGGCGGCAAGCAGCGCTGGTTCGCGGAGCCGCCGCACATGCAGGTCTCCATCCTGTTCGTGCCCTCCGACGCGCCGGAGCCCAAGGTCGGTGACGAGCTGGTGGCCCACCTGCGGCACACCACCACGCAGTTCGACCGGCTCGTCGACCGCTGACCCCGCGGCCGAAGGCCGACAAGCCCGGCAGCCGACAGTCCGAAGGCCGGCTGCCCGAAAGCTGGCTGGCCGAAGCCCGGCAGCCCGAAGGCCGTACACGGTCCGCCCGCCGTGTACGGCCTTCGTCGTGCCGGGCCACTCGTCTCGCCCAGAGCCCAGCCCCTGTCACCTGGGCCGTTCGCTCAGAGCGAACCGCCGCTCGGCCGTCGGGCGCCCCACTCCACCTGCGGTCCCACGGCCTGGGCCACGGGCTGCTCGGGACGGACCGCCGGTCCCAGCACGAAGGAGTCCTCCGCGCCGTCGAGCACCCCGCCCGAGGGATCGTCGTCACCGGCCCGGCGCACCGGGTCCCGGTCGGGCAGCAGGATGTCGCGCACCACCATGACGCACAGGTACGCCGTGCCGAGCAGATGCAGCCCGATCGCCCAGTGGTAGCCGTCGGTGGGCAGACCCTTGTGGGCGTCCCCGCTGGTCGTGTACGCGAGGTACATCCAGATGCCGAGGAAGTACGCCACCTCGCACGCCTGCCAGACGAGGAAGTCCCGCCACTTCGGCCGGGCCAGCACGGCCAGCGGCACCAGCCACAGGACGTACTGCGGTGAGTAGACCTTGTTGGTGAGGATGAAGGCCGCCACGATCAGGAAGGCCAGTTGGGCGAAGCGCGGACGGCGGGGCGCGCTCAGGGTGAGCGCCGCGATGCCGGCACAGGACAGCAGCATCATCAGGGTGGCGAGCGTGTTGACGGTCTCGGTGCTGAGCGGGTCGGAGGAGTTCTGGGCCAGGATCAGCCAGAAGGACCCGAAGTCGACGCCCCGGTCCTGGCTGAACGTGTAGAACTTCGACCAGCCCTCGAAGGCGAACAGCATCACCGGCAGGTTCACCACCAGCCACGACACCACCGCCCCGCCCAGGGCCGTCCCGAACGCCCGCCACTTGCCCGCGCGCCAGCACAGCACCAGCAGCGGCCCGAGGAGCAGGAAGGGGTAGAGCTTGGCGGCCGTGGCGAGCCCGAGGAGCACACCGAAGGCGAGGGAGCGGCCCCGTGACCACATCAGCATCGCGGTGGCCGTCAGCGCCACCGCCAGCAGGTCCCAGTTGATGGTCGCGGTGAGCGCGAAGGCGGGCGCCAGGGCGACCAGCAGCCCGTCCCAGGGGCGCCGGGCGTGGGTCCGGGTCACACAGACGGCGATGACCGCGGCGCACACCATCAGCATTCCGGCGTTGACCATCCAGTACCACTGTTCCTGGTGCTGGATGCTGCCGCTGCCGGGGGTGAGCCAGGAGGCGACCTCCATGAACACACCGGTGAGCACCGGGTATTCGAGGTACTGCATGTCCCCGGGGAGCTTGTCGAAGTACGGCACGAGGCCGTCGGCGAATCCACGCCCGTTGTAGAGGTGCGGGATGTCCGAGTAGCAGGCGTGCGTGTACTGCGAGCTGGCGCCGAAGAACCAGCCTCCGTTGTAGCAGGGGGCCTTCTGGACCAGACCGAGGGCGAACATGCCGATCGCCACGAGCACGATCACCCGGGCCGGAGTCCACCAGGACGTCCCGAGCAGGGCCCGCCGGCCGATGGGGCCGCCGATCAACTCGCTGCCGGCCGCGGCGACCCGGTCCTCCCTGGTCGGCAGCACCGGGTCCGACGGGTGTGCGCTCGCTTGCGTCGATTCTGCACTGGGCATGGGGCTCATCCTGCCGTACGTCCCTGGGAAAACGCCGAGGGCCGCCGCACCTGGTCGGTGCGGCGGCCCTGTTCCACGTGAAACATCTGGGTGTTTCACGTGAAACACCCAAGCCGGGCGATCCGGTGGCTAACCGTTCGGTCCGCCGAAGATGTCCCCGTTGGCGCCACCTCGCGGGTTGCCCCCCTCCGAGGACGACTGAGAGGGGGAGGACGAGGGAGACTCCTCGCCTTCCGAGCCACCGTTCTCGGAGCCGCCGTTGTCCGAGCCGCCGTTGCTCTCGTTCTCGCAGTTCCAGCCCAAGATGCCGCAGGACTGGGACGCCGACGGGGACGGGGACTCCTGCTCCTCCTCCGTCTCGGTGACCGAGGGGGACGGCGTCGGGCTCTCTTCCTCCTCCGTCTCGGTGATCGACGGGGTCGGCGTCGGCTCGGGGTCGTCGTTGAGGACCTCACCGATGGGCTGCGGCGTCGGGAACTTCTCCGCCGGCTGACCCTTCAGCGCCTCTTCCATGTAGTCGTGGAAGATCTCGGACGGGAACGAGGCACCGTGGATCGACTCCTGGTCACCGGTCCCGTACATCTCCAGGAAGGTGCGGTTCTTGATCGACTCGTCGTCCGGGTAGCGGAACATGGTGATGGCGGTCGAGAGCTGCGGGGTGTAGCCGACGAACCAGGCGGACTTGTTGCCGTCGGTCGTACCGGTCTTGCCCGCCACCTCGCGGCCGGTGAGCTTGGCGTTGGTACCGGTGCCCTCTTCCACCACGGTCTTCAGCACGTCCGTGACGTTGTCCGCGACCTTGGCCGTGAACGCCTGCTTGGTCTCCACCTCGTGCGTGTAGACCGTGCCGTCCTTGTTCGTCACCTTGGTGACGGAGAACGGGCTCCGCTGCTTGCCGCTGGAGGCGAAAGTGCCGTACGAGCCCGCCATCCGGATGGCGCTCGGGTCGGAGATACCGATGGAGAAGGAGGGGAACGAGGTACCGGCCAGGCTCTCCTTCAGGAGGCCGGCCTCGATCGCGGCGTCCTTCACCTTGTCCAGTCCGACGTCCATGCCGAGCTGGACGAAGGAGGAGTTCACCGACTCCCGCATCGCCTCGCGCAGGTCGATCTTGTAGTCGGGCGCCTTGCCGTAGGAGACGCCGCCGTCATTGACCTGCAGCCACTCCTCGCCCTCCTCGTTCTGCCAGACGCTGCCGTCGTAATTCTTGATCTTGAGCTTGTTCTTGCCGCTGTAGAGGCTGTCGGGGGAGACCACGGTGCGCTCGTCCTGTGCCTGGACCTGGCCGAGGTCGGGATCGCGCACGCCCCACTTCATCGCCGCCGCGAGCACGAACGGCTTGAACGTCGAACCGACCTGCGCACCGGTCACATCGGCGTTGTTGGTGAAGTGCTTGGTCGCGTCCGCACCGCCGTAGATGGCCTCGATGGCACCGGTCTTGGGGTTCACGGAGGCACCGCCGAACTGGACGTGGGTGTCCGTGTCCGGGCGCTTCTTCGGATCGATGTTCTTCTTGTAGACCTTGGTGACGGCGGTCTCCAGCTCCTCGACCTTCTTCTTGTCGAAGGTGGTGTAGATCGAGTAGCCGCCCTGGTCGAGCTGGGTCGCGGTGACCACGTCGTTCTTGATCAGCGACGCCTTGGCGAGGTCGACGAGGTAACCGATCTGGCCGCTGAGCTGGGTGTTCGTCCGCGGGTTCTGCCACTTGGGCAACGTCTTGTACTTGTCGCGCTCGGCCTGGCTCAGATGGCCGTACTCGACCATCTTGTCGAGGGTGTCCTGCATCTGGAGCAGGGCCCGCTTCTGGTTCGCCTTGGGGGTGGCGGCCGAGTCGATGGACTGGGAGCCCAGCGGGTCGTAGTAGGTCGCGCCCTTGAGCATCGCCGCCAGGAAGGCGCACTCGCCCGGGTTCAGGTCGACGGCGTCCTTCTCGAAGTACGCCCGCGCCGCGGCCTGGATGCCGTACGCGCCGCGGCCGTAGTAGGCGGTGTTGAGGTAACCCTCGAGGATCTCGTCCTTGTCCTTGTTGGCGCCCACCTTGATCGACACGAAGATCTCCTTGACCTTGCGGGAGATCGTCTGCGACTGGTCGTCCAGCATCGCGTTCTTCACGTACTGCTGGGTGATGGTGGAGCCGCCCTGGGTGTTGCCGCCCCTGGCCATGTTGAACACGGCGCGGGCGATGCCCTTGGGGTCGACGCCGCTGTCCTTGTAGAAGGTCTTGTTCTCCTGCGAGATCACGGCGTTCTGCATCGCCTTGGGGATCTGCGAGAGGTTGATGATCTGGCGGTTGCGCTCACCGCCCGTGGCGACCATCTGCTCGCCGTCGGCCCAGTAGTAGACGTTGTTCTGCGCCTTGGCGGTCTTGGCCACGATGGGGATCTCGACCATGGAGTAGGCGAGGCCCGCCGCCGCCACCATCGCGCCGAAGAAGCCGATGCACAGGCCCGAGACGAGCTTCCAGGACGGCACCCAGCGGCGCCATCCGTCGCGGTCGAAGCGCGGGTAGTCGACCAGACGCTTCTTGCCGGGCGCCGCCGCCCGGCCGCGTCCCGCCGGTACCGCGCGCCGGCCCGCACGGCCGGGCTCGGCCGCTCTGCGGCGCCCGCCGCGCTGGGCCGCGCGGCGGGCTTCGGCACGGCCGCCGTAGGAACGCTCCTCACCCCCCGGGCCGTACGCGCCGGACGGAGATTCTGTGGCGCCCCGCGGTGCCGCGCGGCGGCCGGAGGACGAGCCGGACTGGCCGCGTCGGGCCGCGGCACGTCCGCCTCCCTGCGGCTGCGGCGGTTTGCGACGGTGCTCGCTCATCGAACGACTACTCCTCGGGCAGGCGCACCTTTGCGCGCCTGGCAACGGCGGCTGGTTTCCGGTCCCCCCGAAGTACGGCTGCGGCTGCTGCCGCATTCACCCGTACTGCACCGAGGACAGGGACGCCCCCGGGCGTCACTCGGTTCCCGGTGGTCTGCATGGCGCACAGACTACGCACCGCCGAAACCCCCGAGTTCCGAAGTTCACCTCAAATCAGGCAACTTGCTTCCCATGAATCAGCGATGTGATCCCGTTCACGACACCCCCTCTTGTCCCGGGAGTCGGGCCGTTCTATCGTCTGGATGTATCGAGTCGATACATCAGCTCGGCATAAGGGCCCACGCGGCAGAGAGGAGGCGACGATGAGCCGGCGTTCCGGGATCCTCGAGTTCGCCGTCCTCGGCCTGCTCCGCGAATCCCCGATGCACGGCTATGAGCTGCGCAAACGGCTGAACACGTCACTGGGGGTCTTCCGGGCGTTCAGCTACGGGACGCTGTACCCCTGCCTCAAGACGCTGGTCGCGAACGGCTGGTTGATCGAGGAACCGGGGAACACCGCGGAGAGCGCCGCCCCCCTGGCCGGCCGCCGGGCCAAGATCGTCTACCGGCTGACGGCGGAAGGTAAGGAGCACTTCGAACAGCTCCTGTCGCAGACGGGTCCCGACGCGTACGAGGACGAGACCTTCGCCGCCCGGTTCGCCTTCTTCGGGCAGACCTCGCGTGACGTACGCATGCGTGTCCTGGAGGGCCGCCGCAGCCGGCTGGAGGAGCGCCTGGAGAAGATGCGCGTCTCGCTGGCGCGCACCCGGGAGCGCCTGGACGACTACACGCTTGAGCTCCAGCGCCACGGCATGGAGTCCGTGGAGCGCGAGGTGCGCTGGCTGAACGAGCTCATCGAGAGCGAGCGGGCGGGACGGGACCTGAGGGGTTCCGCCGGCGAGGGGACCGCTCAGCAGGACACCACACATGGAGCGACGGGCGACCTGCCCCGGCCCGGGGACCGAACCCGGCCGGATACGCCCGACGACACCGCCACGTGAGCGCCCAGTCAGGGCCTCACTCGTACACACAGGGAGCAACCGGAATGGGTTCGGTTCGCGTAGCCATCGTCGGTGTGGGCAACTGCGCCGCATCGCTGGTGCAGGGCGTCGAGTACTACAAGGACGCCGACCCGGCGGCCAAGGTGCCGGGCCTGATGCACGTCCAGTTCGGCGACTACCACGTCAGTGACATCGAGTTCGTCGCCGCCTTCGACGTGGACGCCAAGAAGGTCGGCCTGGACCTCGCGGACGCCATCGGCGCCTCCGAGAACAACACCATCAAGATCTGCGACGTGCCGAACACCGGTGTCCAGGTCCAGCGCGGCCACACCCTCGACGGCCTCGGCAAGTACTACCGAGAGACCATCGAGGAGTCCGCCGAGGAGCCGGTCGACGTCGTCCAGGTCCTGAAGGACAAGCAGGTCGACGTCCTGGTCTGCTACCTGCCCGTGGGCTCCGAGGACGCGGCGAAGTTCTACGCCCAGTGCGCCATCGACGCGCGCGTGGCCTTCGTCAACGCCCTTCCGGTCTTCATCGCCGGCACCAAGGAGTGGGCGGACAAGTTCACCGAGGCGGGCGTCCCGATCGTCGGTGACGACATCAAGTCGCAGGTCGGCGCCACCATCACGCACCGTGTGATGGCGAAGCTGTTCGAGGACCGGGGCGTCATCCTGGACCGCACGATGCAGCTCAACGTCGGCGGCAACATGGACTTCAAGAACATGCTCGAGCGCGACCGCCTGGAGTCGAAGAAGATCTCCAAGACCCAGGCCGTCACCTCCCAGATCCCCGACCGGGACCTGGGCGAAAAGAACGTCCACATCGGCCCGTCCGACTACGTCGCCTGGCTCGACGACCGCAAGTGGGCCTACGTCCGTCTGGAGGGCCGCGCCTTCGGTGACGTCCCGCTGAACCTGGAGTACAAGCTGGAGGTCTGGGACTCCCCGAACTCCGCCGGTGTCATCATCGACGCCCTGCGTGCCGCGAAGATCGCCAAGGACCGCGGCATCGGCGGCCCGGTGCTCTCCGCGTCGAGCTACTTCATGAAGTCCCCGCCGGTCCAGTACTTCGACGACGAGGCCCGCGCCAACGTCGAGAAGTTCATCGCCGGCGAGGTCGAGCGCTGACCCGCTCCCGCCGCTGAGCGCGAGGTCCCCGGGCGCGGTGCGTCCCGGGGACCTTTCCGTGGCGGGGCCGCCCCCGAGGGCCCCGCCCGTATGTGAGGCTGTGCCCCATGGCCGTCGTCCGTGACCTGCGCGTCCTGCTGCGCCTGAAGGGGTTCCGGCGTCTGCTCGCCGTGCGCCTGCTCTCCCAGGGCGCCGACGGCGTCTACCAGGTGGGCCTCGCCACTTACGTCGTCTTCTCACCGGAGGAGCAGACCTCGGCCGCCGCGGTCGCCTCCGCGATGGCGGTCCTGCTGCTGCCGTACTCCCTGGTGGGCCCGTTCGCCGGCGTCCTCCTCGACCGCTGGCGGCGCCGCCAGGTCTTTCTCTACGGCAATCTGCTGCGCGCCCTGATGGCCACCGTGACGGCCGCCTTGATGATCGCCGCCGTCCCGGACTGGCTGTTCTACGTCTCCGCCCTGTGCGTCACCGCCGTCAACCGCTTCGTGCTGGCCGGCCTGTCCGCCGCCCTGCCCCGGGTGGTCGACGCCGAGCGCCTGGTGATCGCCAACTCCCTCTCCCCGACCGCCGGGACGCTGGCGGCGACGGCGGGCGGCGGCCTCGCCTTCCTCGTCCGCCTGGTGGTCGCGGACTCCGACGCCGCCGTGGTGGTGCTGGGCGCGGGGCTGTACCTGTGCGGCGCGCTGGCCTCGCTGCGCCTGGCGGTGGAGCTGCTGGGTCCCGACCGGGCGCTGGTACGGCCCCGGCTGGCCACCGCCCTCGCCGGCACCGCCCGCGACCTGACGGCGGCGGTACGGCACCTGGCCGCGCCGGCCCGGCGGGAGGCGGCCCGGTCACTCGCCGCGATGACGCTGATGCGGTTCTGCTACGGCGCCCTGCTGGTGATGCTGCTGATGCTCTGCCGGTACGCCCTGACCTCCGGCACCGACGAGGGGCTCGCCCTGCTGGGGCTGGCGCTGGGCGTCTCGGGCGCCGGCTTCTTCGTGGCGGCGGTGCTCACGCCCTGGGCGGCGGGGCGGCTCGGCCCCGGCCGCTGGATGGCCCTGTGCGCGGCGGCCGCCGCGGTGCTGGAACCCGCGCTCGGTCTGCCGTTCGCCACGGCACCGCTGCTCGCGGCCGCGTTCGTGCTGGGGCTGACCACCCAGGGATCGAAGATCGCGACCGACACGATCGTGCAGACCTCGGTCGACGACGCCTTCCGTGGCCGGATCTTCTCGGTCTACGACGTGCTGTTCAACGTCGCCTTCGTCGGCGCCGCCGGGGTGGCCGCGCTGATGCTGCCGCCGGACGGGCGCTCGGTGCCGCTCGTCGTCACGGTCGCCCTCGGCTACGCGGCGGTTGCGGTGGTAATGACCCGGTTCGAGCGGCGGCCAGTGTCACATCCATGACACGGAGTGGCTCACGGTATCGGGGATGTCAGTGGGGCCCGATAGCTTACGTGGGTCTTATGCGCGACATGTTCGCGCCACGCACCCATGTTTGAGGGGGACCTCCAAGTGACCACTCCGCCGCCCCAGGGCAATCCTTTCGCGCCGGGCCAGCCGCAGGCTCCGCAGCAGCCGCAGGTTCCCCAGCAGCCCCAGGGGCAGAACCCTTACGCCCAGGGCCAGCCGGCCGCGCCGCAGCAGGCAGGGCAGCCCGGGTTCCCCCCTCAGGGCGGCGCCCCGTTCCCCGGCGCTCCGATTCCGCCGGGCGCCCCCGTTCCGCCCAGCGCCCCCTCCGGCCGCTTCAAGAAGAAGGCCCTGCGGATCGTCGCCCTCATCCTCGTCGCGGTGGCCATCGGCATCGGCAAGTGGTACTTCAGCCAGAGCGACGCCGAGACCACTGCGGTCGGCAACTGCATGCACAACGACGGCACGCAGACCTCGCCCGACCTGAAGACGGTCGACTGCTCCTCCGGCGACGCCCAGTACAAGGTCGTGGAGAAGTTCGACAACAGCACGGACAGCGGCAAGTGCGAGGCAGTCAAGGACGCGGAGATCTCGTACTGGCAGCAGGGTGACGGCCACGATGTCGTCCTCTGCCTGAAGGAAGTCTGAGCCGACACAAGGTTCCGAGACGGACACGGGGTCATGTTTCACGTGAAACATGACCCCGTTTCCCCTACGTCCGGACGCCGGGTCCGGGCGCTCAGCCCTCCTGCCGGGCCCACCACTCCTTGAGCGCCGCCACCGCCTCGTCGTGCTCCATCGGCCCGTTCTCCAGCCGCAGCTCCAGCATGTGCTGGTACGCCTGCCCGACGGCCGGTCCCGGACGGATGCCCAGTATCTCCATGATCTGGTTGCCGTCGAGGTCCGGGCGGATCGCGTCCAGCTCCTCCTGCTCCTGCAGCCGGGCGATCCGCTCCTCCAGCCCGTCGTACGCCCGGGAGAGCGCGGCGGCCTTGCGCTTGTTGCGGGTCGTGCAGTCGGAGCGGGTCAGCTTGTGCAGCCGGCTCAGCAGCGGCCCCGCGTCCCGGACGTACCGGCGGACGGCGGAGTCCGTCCACTCCCCGGTGCCGTAGCCGTGGAACCGCAGATGCAGCTCGACCAGGCGCGAGACGTCCTTCACCAGCTCGTTGGAGTACTTCAGGGCCGTCATGCGCTTCTTGGTCATCTTGGCCCCGACCACCTCGTGGTGGTGGAAGGAGACCCGGCCGTCCTTCTCGAAGCGGCGGGTGCGCGGCTTGCCGATGTCGTGCAGCAGCGCGGCCAGGCGCAGGGTCAGATCGGGACCGTCCTCCTCCAGCGCCATCGCCTGCTCCAGGACGATGAGCGTGTGCTCGTAGACGTCCTTGTGCCGGTGGTGCTCGTCGCTCTCCAGCTTCAGGGCCGGCAGCTCGGGCAGCACCCGGTCGGCGAGGCCGGTGTCGACCAGCAGCGTCAGGCCCGTGCGGGGGTGCGCGGAGAGGATCAGCTTGTTCAGCTCGTCCCGGACCCGCTCGGCCGAGACGATCTCGATCCGCCCGGCCATCTCCCTCATCGCCGTGACGACTTCGGGGGCCACCTCGAAGTCGAGCTGCGCGGCGAACCGCGCGGCCCGCATCATCCGCAGCGGGTCGTCCGAGAACGACGCCTCCGGGGTGCCCGGCGTCCGCAGCACCCGGGCGGCGAGGTCGGCCAGCCCGCCGTGCGGATCGACGAACTCCTTCTCGGGCAGCGCCACGGCCATCGCGTTGACGGTGAAGTCCCGCCGGACCAGGTCCTCCTCGATGGAGTCGCCGTAGGACACCTCGGGCTTGCGCGAGGTGCGGTCGTACGCCTCCGACCGGTAGGTCGTCACCTCGATCTGGTAGCCCTCCTTCTGCGCCCCGACGGTGCCGAAGGCGATCCCGACCTCCCACACGGCGTCCGCCCACGGCCGCACGATCTTCAAGACGTCCTGCGGACGGGCATCGGTGGTGAAGTCCAGATCGTTGCCGAGCCGCCCGAGCAGCGCGTCCCGGACCGAGCCGCCGACCAGGGCCAGCGAGAACCCGGCCTCCTGGAAGCGGCGGGCGAGGTCGTCGGCGACCGGCGCGACCCGCAGCAGTTCGTTCACCGCGCGGTGCTGCGCCTGGCTCAGGGCACTGGGACTGACTTCATTGGCGTTCGGCACAACAGAAAAGGGTACGTGGCCCGCGCGGACCCGGGCGCACCCCCTTTTTCCCCGCTCCCCTTTATAGGCGCATATACGGGACCGGTCCGGCCCGGTACCGATCTTGTGGTGCCCTCCGCGGCACTTACCCTCAGCGCGCATCGTTACCATGCGTGGACGCACATTCCGACGACCACTGACGACGACGAGGGACGGGCGAGCGCGTGGCCGAGGCGGCAGACATCCAGGGGACCAGTCCCTCACCTGCCCGCCGCCGGGTACGGCGCACACTGGCGCTGCTGACCGGGGCGCCCCTGCTGGCCGGTCTGGTGCAGATCCCCGCCGCCGGTTCCGCGCACGCCGAGGCGCGGGAGGGGGCGCGGTCCGCCTCCGACGCGGGCGGCGTCAGCGTGGCCGTCGACTCGCTCAGCCCCGCCGCCCCCCGGGACGGCGACACGGTCACCGTGTCGGGCACCGTGACCAACCTCGGCAAGCGGACCGTCACCGACGCCCACGTGGGGCTGCGGGTGGGCGAGCGGATCACCACCCGGTCGGGCATCGACTCGGTCGCCGAGGACAGCCGCGACCTGTCGGGCGCGACCGGTACGGAGATCGACGACAAGTACGGCACCAAGTTCGCCAAGCTCACCCCCGGTGTCGCCGAGCACTTCAACCTCTCCGTCCCCGTCGACGAGCTGGACCTCGGCGAGAAGGGCGTCTACGAGTTCGCCGTGACGCTCTCCGGGCAGACCTCCGCGCAGCCCTGGGAGCAGGTCCTGGGCGTGCAGCGGACCTTCCTGCCCTGGAAGCCCGACGGGTCCGGCACCAAGACGAAGACGACGTTCCTGTGGCCGCTGATCTCCGACGCCCACATGGCCGCCGAGACCGGGTCCAACGAGAGTCAGACCCCGGTCTTCCTCGACGAGGACCTGGCCAAGGAGATCTCCCCCGGCGGCCGCCTCGCCCAGATGGTGGCCCTCGGCAAGGACCTCGACGTCACCTGGGTGGTCGATCCCGACCTGCTGGCCTCCGTCGACGCGATGAGCCACAGCTACGAGGTGCGGGGCGCGGACGGCCGCACCACCGCCGGCAAGCACCAGGCGGTCGCCAAGCAGTGGCTGGCCGACCTCCAGGACGCGGTGGAGGACAAGGAGGTCGTCGCGCTGCCCTTCGCCGACCCGGACCTCGCCTCCCTCGCCCACAACGGCACGGACATCACCGGCTCGCTCAGCCAGCTCAAGGACGCCACGGACGTCGTCGCCAACACGGTCGAGCCGATCCTCCACGTGAAACCGAGCACCGACTTCGCCTGGCCCGCGGAGGGCGCCGTCGACCCGTCGATCGTGAAGGTGGCCACCTCCGCGGGCGCCGACAAGGTGATCGCCCGCAGCGACAGCCTCCAGGAGACCGGCGGTCTGACCTACACGCCGTCGGCAGCCCGGCCGATCGGCGGCGGGACCACGGCGGTCGTCGCGGACGCCCGGCTGTCGACGGCGTTCGAGGGCGACCTGACGAAGGCGTCCGCCTCGACGGCGGCCGTGCAGCGGTTCCTCGCGCAGAGCCTGCAGCTCGGCCTGCAGACCGGCAAGCAGCGCAGCGTCGTCGTCGCCCCGCAGCGGATGCCGACCGGCAGCCAGGCCCGGGCGATGGCCGAGGCGCTGACGGCCCTGGCGGACGGCACCTGGTCCCAGGCCCAGGACCTGACGGACGCCGCCGCGGCCAAGCCGGACCCGGGCGCCACGACGAAGGTGCCGACGCGTTCCTCGTACCCCGCGAAGCTGCGCAAGCAGGAGCTGCCGCACGCGGCGTTCGAGCAGATCGCCCGGACCCAGGACAAGCTCGGCCACTTCAAGGTCGTCCTTTCCGACGAGTCCCGGGTGGTGACCCCCTTCGGGCGGGCGCTGAACCGCGGGATGTCCACGGCCTGGCGCGGCCGGGCCGCCGAGGCCCAGGCGTTCCGCGACGGCGTGGAGACCTACCTGGACGGGCTGACCGGCCAGGTGAGACTGATCGACAAGTCGGAGACCAAGCTCTCCGGCCGCAGCGCCACCATCCCGGTGACCGTGCAGAACAACCTGGTCCAGGGCGTCGACCACCTGGTGCTCCGGCTGACCTCGACCAACCCGACGCGTCTGAAGATCGGCGGCGACGCCTACCAGGAGCGGCCGGTCACGGTCTCCGGCGGCCACAGCCAGTCGGTGAAGTTCACCACGTCCGCCAACGCCAACGGCCAGGCGACGGTGGTCGCCCAGCTCTTCACGGCGGACGGTCAGCCGTACGGGCAGGCGGTCACCTTCGACGTGAAGGTCACGGAGATCACCGCCACCGTGATGCTGGTCATCGGCGGCGGCGTCCTCCTGCTCGTCCTGGCCGGCTACCGGATGTACCAGCAGCGCAAGCGCGCCGCCGCCCGCACCGGGGACGAGGACGGCCCCGGCGAGGACGGCGACGGCACGGCCGGCGGACCCGAGAACCCGGCGGGCCCCGAGGAACGTCTCCGGGAGGAGTCCGGGGCGCACGGCCGGGCAGGCGACCCGGTGCAGCCGAGTGACCCGACACCGGACACCGCAGCGGAAAGCGCCGACCCGTCCGGGACGGGTGAGAGAGTGGACCGTTGAGGATGTCGTGGCCGGTCGGCCCGGGACGATGAGGTGGGGTAACCATGAACGCGCCGTACGACGGTGACCGCGGCCAGGCCGCGGGCGGCTCGGGGCACCCCGAGGGCCCGCCGCCCGAGGACGGCCGGGTACCGCCGCAGCCGCCCGCGGACATGTACCTCCAGGACGCCTACGACCAGGACCCCTACCGGGCGCAGGACCTCGCCGCCCAGGACCCGGTCGACGAGGCGCTCTACGACCGCGCCGCGCACCCGCCGCCGCCCCCGGGCACCTACCCCCCGCAGCAGCCGCTGTACTCGCAGCCGCCGCAGTCGCCGTACGCCCCCGACCCTCGGGTGTGGGCGCAGACCCCGGCGCCCGAGCCCGACGGCGCGACGCAGTACCTGCCGTACGGCGACGACCCGCGGACCACGCAGTACGTGGGCGTGGACGACCTGGTCACCCAGGCCGGCGAGGAGCGGCACGAGCCGGACGCCTTCGCGCACCTCTTCCGGGACCAGCAGCAGGGCGGCGGCCACCCCGCCTACGACGACCAGCCGTCGGTGCCCGGCCCCTCACCGGCACCGAACCCGTACGGCGCGGCCCCCGGCGGGTACGGACAGGCCCAGGGGCCCGGCCCGTACGGCGAGCCGCAGTCCCCGTACGCGCAGCAGCAGGGCCAGTACGGCACGCCGCAGGCACCCGGCCCCTACCAGGCGGCCCCGGCGCCGCAGGGCCCGTACGCGGCTCAGTACGCGCCCGCGCCGCCGCCCGCGGCGGCCGAGACCCCCGCCCAGGGGATCGAGGAGCCGGTGGCGGCCAGCCCCGCCGCCACGGCCAAGAAGGGCGGCCGCGCGGCCGGGCTGCTGAAGTCGAGCGCCGTGATGGCGGCGGGCACCATGGTCTCCCGCCTCACCGGCTTCATCCGCTCCGCGCTGATCGTCTCCGCCCTCGGTGTCGGCCTGCTCGGCGACACCTTCCAGGTCGCCTACCAGTTGCCGACGATGATCTACATCCTCACCGTCGGCGGCGGGCTCAACTCCGTCTTCGTGCCGCAGCTCGTGCGGGCCATGAAGGAGGACGACGACGGCGGCGAGGCGTACGCCAACCGGCTGCTGACCCTGGTCATGGTCGCGCTCGGCGCGCTCACCGTGCTGTCGTTCTTCGGGGCGCCGCTGCTGATCCGCCTGCTGTCCGACCCGGTCGCCAGCGTCCCGGCGGCCAACCAGGTCGGCATCACCTTCGTCCAGTACTTCCTGCCCTCGATCTTCTTCATGGGCGTCCACGTGGTGATGGGGCAGATCCTCAACGCCCGCGGCAAGTTCGGCGCCATGATGTGGACGCCGGTCCTGAACAACATCGTCATCATCGTGACGCTCGGCATGTTCATCTGGGTCTACGGCACCGCCGCCGACTCCGGGATGAAGGTCACCAGCATCCCGCCGGAGGGGCAGCGGCTGCTCGGCGTCGGTGTCCTGCTCGGCCTCGTCGTCCAGGCCCTGGCGATGATCCCGTACCTGCGCGAGACCGGCTTCCGGCTGCGGCCGCGCTTCGACTGGCGGGGGCACGGCCTGGGCAAGGCCGTCACCCTGGCCAAATGGACCTTCCTGTTCGTCCTCGCCAACCAGGCCGGCGCGATCGTCGTCACCCAGTTGTCCACCGCCGCGGGCAAGTCCTCGCACGTCGACGGCACCGGCTTCGCCGCCTACGCCAACGCCCAGCTCATCTGGGGCCTGCCGCAGGCCATCATCACCGTCTCCCTGATGGCGGCGCTGCTGCCCCGGATCTCCCGCTCGGCGGCCGAGGACGACGCCGGTGCCGTCCGTGACGACATCTCGCAGGGCCTGCGCACCACGGCCGTCGCGATCGTGCCGATCGCCTTCGGCTTCGTCTCGCTCGGCATCCCGATGTGCACGCTGATCTTCGGCTCCTCGGGCACCACCGAGGCCACCAACATGGGCTACATGCTGATGGCCTTCGCCCTCGGCCTGATCCCGTACTCCGTCCAGTACGTCGTCCTGCGCGCGTTCTACGCCTACGAGGACACCCGGACGCCCTTCTACAACACGGTCATCGTGGCCGCCGTCAACGCGGGCGCCTCGGCGCTCTGCTACTTCCTGATCCCGTCGCGCTGGGCCGTGGTCGGCATGGCCGCCTCCTACGGGCTGGCCTACGCGACCGGCGTCGGCGTCGCCTGGCGGCGGCTGCGCAAGCGGCTCGGCGGCGACCTGGACGGCTCCCGGGTGACGCGCACCTACGCCCGGCTGGCCATCGCCTCGGTGCCGGCCGCCCTGCTCAGCGGCGCGGCCTGCTACGGCATCGGCCACTCCCTCGGCCAGGGCGTCCTCGGCTCCTTCGCCGCGCTGCTGGCGGGCGGGGCGGTGCTGCTCGGCGTCTTCTTCGTCGCCGCCCGGCGGATGCGGATCGAGGAGCTGAACTCGCTGGTCGGCATGGTCCGCGGACGCCTGGGACGCTGAGACGGGGGGTAGGCGCACAACCATCGTCCGCCGCCGCGTGTCGTGCTTAGCGGCGGACTGTGGGCACAATTGGTCTCGGCGTCGGACGGCGCGCATCGGGTGCCGACCGGCGCGCAACGAATGGGGAGGCAGGAACGACGGTGGCGGAACGGAGCACGGCTGCCGTCGACGTGGCAGACACCAGCGGCGAGCAGTCGCTGGCCGCCGAGGCGGACCAGTCCACGGCCGACGGGGTGGCCAACAACCGGGAGCGGGACACGGACAGCGACGAGGCACAGGAGAGCGCCGGGACAGAGGTGTCCGGGAAGGTCTCGCCTCCCGAACTGCACAGCGGCCACAAGCTCGCCGGACGCTACCGACTGGAGGAGTGCGTCACCCGTCTGGACGGATTCAGCAGTTGGCGGGCGGTCGACGAGAAGCTCCGCCGGGCCGTCGGCGTCCATGTCCTCCCCGCGGAACACACCCGGGCCCGTTCCGTCCTGGCCGCCGCCCGCTCCTCGGCCCTGCTGGGCGACCCCCGCTTCGTCCAGGTGCTGGACGCCGTCGAGGACGACGACCTCGTCTACGTGGTCCACGAATGGCTCCCCGACGCCACCGAGCTGACCGCGCTGCTCGCCGCCGGCCCGCTGGAGGTGTACGACGCCTACCAGATGGTCAGCCAGGTCGCCTCCGCCATGGCCGCCGCCCACCGCGAGGGCCTGGCCCACCTCCGCCTCAACCCCAACGCCGTGCTGCGCACCTCGACCGGCCAGTGGCGCATCCGCGGACTCGCCGTGAACGCCGCGCTGCGCGGCATCAGCTCCGACACCCCGCAGCGCACCGACACCGAGGCGATCGGCGCCCTGCTGTACGCCGCGCTGACCCAGCGCTGGCCGTACGAGAACGACGCGCACGGCCTGTCCGGGCTGCCCAAGGACCTCGGTCTGATCCCGCCCGACCAGGTACGGGCCGGTGTCCACCGGGGCCTGTCCGAGCTGACGATGCGCGCGCTCGCCAACGACGGCGCCACCGCCTCCCGCCACGAGTCCCCGTGCACCACGCCGGAGGAGCTGGTGAAGGCGATCGGCGAGATGCCCCGCATCCGCCCGCCGGAGCCGGCGTTCACCACCCCGCCCGAGTACCAGCACACGACCTACCAGCAGGGCACCTACGGCCGTCCGGCACCGCACCCCGGCGTCACCCAGGCGGTGCCGGCCCCGCCGCCCCCGCTGCAGAGCCGTACCGGCAAGGCCCTGAAGTGGGGGGTCTCGGCGCTGCTCATCGCCGCTCTGGGGCTGGGCAGTTGGCAGTTGGCGGACGCCCTGATGGACCGGGGCGGCAAGGCCGACGACCAGAACCGCACGCAGACGACGGACAGCGACGACAAGGGCCCGAAGAAGCCGGTGTCCGGCAAGCCGATCGCGATCAGCGGGGCCCGGGACTTCGATCCCCTGGGCGACCAGTCCGAGAAGCCGTCCGAGATAGGGAACGTCTACGACGACAGCACGGCCACGTACTGGCAGACGGACTACTACCTCAGCTCCGACTTCGGCCGCCTGAAGTCGGGCGTCGGTGTCATCCTCGACCTGGGCAAGGCCCAGCGGGTCGGCAAGGTGACCGTCACCTTCGTCGGGGAGACCTCCGTCGAACTGCGCGCCGCGAGCGCGGACGCCCAGTCGGAGCCGACGTCCCTGGACTCCTACGGCAAGGTCGCCGAGGGCTCCGGGACCACCGTGGTGCTCAAGCCGGACAAGACGCTCAAGAGCCGTTACCTCCTCGTATGGCTCACCGATCTGCCGATGCAGGCGAACGGGCAGTGGCGCGGCAGGCTGGCGGACATCAAGGTGACCAGCTAGGGCACATCGGCCGCGAGGGAGGGGGCGAGATGGCGGACGGCTCCGGTGCGGACGGCCCGAGCGATCACGACCTGCTCGCCCGCCATGTGCGCGGCGACCCCGACGCCTTCGGTGAGCTGGTACGCCGCCACCGCGACCGGCTCTGGGCCGTGGCCCTGCGGACACTGGGGGACCGTGAGGAGGCCGCCGACGCCGTGCAGGACGCGCTGGTCTCCGCCTATCGTGCCGCCCACACCTTCCGCGGCCAGTCCGCCGTCACGACCTGGCTGCACCGGATCACGGTGAACGCCTGCCTGGACCGGGCCCGCAAGGCCGCCTCCCGCAAGACCGCGCCCGTGGACGACACCGAGCGGCTGGACCAGTTGCTGGAGCCGCACGAGTCGGCCTCCGCGCCGGCCGAACGCCACGACCTGCGGCGCCAGCTCGTGGCGGCCCTCGGCACCCTCCCGCCCGACCAGCGGGCGGCCCTCGTCCTGGTCGACATGCAGGGCTACCCGGTCGCCGAGGCCGCGCGCATCCTCGACGTGCCGACCGGCACGGTCAAGAGCCGCTGCTCCCGCGGCAGAGCCCGATTGCTGCCGCTGCTGACCCATCTCCGTCCGGGCCCCGGCACGGAGGTCACGGCACCGGGCGCCGGCACCGCACCGGGCGCGGAGGTCACCGCACCGAACACGGAAGTCACGGCATCGAACACGGAAGTCACGGCACCGGGCACAGAGGTCACCGCGCCGGGCGCGGAGCGGAACCGGACGCCGGGGGCATCCGTCCCACCCGCAGCGGCACCACGACAGGCGGACCCGCCCGACGCGGGGCCGAGCGATTCCCCAGCAGTGAAGGGCGGAGGTGGACGAACGTGACGTCGTCGACGACAGACATGGCCGGACACCCGGACGTCACGGAGATCTCCGACCTCACCGAGGGCCTGCTGCCCCCGTCCCGGAGCGCCGCCGTACGCCGCCACCTGGACGCCTGTGAGGTGTGCGCGGAGGTGCACGCCTCGCTGGAGGAGATCCGAGGACTGCTCGGCACCCTCCCGGGACCGCAGCGGATACCGGAGGACGTGGCCGGCCGCATCGACGCCGCGCTCGCCGCGGAGGCCCTGCTGAACGCCACGACACCGGAGCCGGCGGACACCGCGGCGCCGGGTGCGCCCGGTGCCGGGCCGGACGGAGACGGTCGTGCGCATGTTTCACGTGAAACATCGGCACCGGCGGGACGGCCACGCGCCGCCACCACCGGACCGGGGCGCAAGAACCGCACCCGGGCCGGGCGCCGGAGGATCGCCGCGCTGGGAGCCGTCTTCGCGGCAGCCGCTCTGGGGCTGGGCTCGGTCATCGTGGCCTCCGTCCAGGACAACGGCTCACCCGAGTCCGGACAGCAGACCACCCGCACGGACACCTTCTCCGAGGGCGGGCTGGAGCGGCAGGTCTCCGACCTGCTCAGTTTCGACCGGACCGCGCAGGGCGGGCGGACCCCCCAGACCTTCGGGATGCAGTCGGAGGGCGGCGCCGAGAACCGTCTCTTCACGCGGGCCGCGGTCCCCGAGTGCGTCCAGCAGGGGATCGGCCGCAACGACGCGGCGCTCGCCGTCGAGGAGGGCGTCTTCCGGGGACGCGAAGCCCTGCTCGTGGTGCTGCCCGACGCCTCCGACGACAGCCGGGTCACCGTCTATATCGTGGAGTCCACCTGTGTGGGGCAGCCCTCGTCCGGCAAGGCCGAGGTGCTGCTGAAGCACTCCTTCCGACGGTCCTGAACGCCGGTTGCCGCACCGTCGGACGTGTGGGCGGACACAGCGGGAATGCACGCCCCTTAGGATCCGTTGAGTGGGGCGAGAGCACTGAGAAGCGCTCGCCCGGTCCTGCAAGACGCAGTCCAGAGACGAGGAATCAAGCCGTGAGCGACGTCCGTAACGTGATCATCATCGGCTCCGGGCCCGCCGGCTACACGGCGGCGCTCTACACCGCGCGGGCGTCGCTGAAGCCGCTGGTCTTCGAGGGCGCCGTCACCGCCGGTGGTGCGCTGATGAACACCACCGAGGTGGAGAACTTCCCCGGCTTCCAGGACGGCATCATGGGCCCCGAGCTCATGGACAACATGCGCGCCCAGGCCGAGCGCTTCGGCGCGGAGCTGGTGCCGGACGATGTCGTCTCCGTCGACCTGTCGGGTGAGATCAAGACCGTCACGGACACCGCGGGCACGGTCCACCGGGCCAAGGCCGTCATCGTCGCCACCGGCTCGCAGCACCGCAAGCTCGGCCTGCCGAACGAGGACGCCCTCTCCGGCCGCGGCGTCTCCTGGTGTGCCACCTGCGACGGCTTCTTCTTCAAGGACCAGGACATCGCCGTGATCGGTGGTGGTGACACCGCGATGGAGGAGGCGACCTTCCTCTCCCGGTTCGCCAAGTCCGTCACGATCGTCCACCGCCGGGACACCCTCCGGGCCTCCAAGGCGATGCAGGAGCGCGCCTTCGCCGACCCGAAGATCAGCTTCGTCTGGGACAGCGAGGTCGCCGAGATCCAGGGCGACCCCAAGCTCTCGGGTCTGAAGCTGCGCAACCTCAAGACCGGCGAGCTGTCGGACCTGCCCGTCACCGGCCTGTTCATCGCGATCGGCCACGACCCGCGCACCGAGCTGTTCAAGGGCCAGCTCGACCTGGACGCCGAGGGCTATCTGAAGGTGGACGCGCCCTCGACCCGGACCAATGTGCGGGGTGTCTTCGCCGCCGGTGACGTGGTCGACCACACCTACCGCCAGGCGATCACCGCGGCCGGCACCGGCTGCTCCGCCGCTCTCGACGCCGAGCGCTTCCTGGCCTCGCTGTCCGACGAGGACAAGGCCGAGCCCGAGAAGACCACTGTCTGACCCCCTTTCTTCCCCACGCACCAACCAGTTAAGGAGCCCGCCGTGGCCGGCACCCTGAAGCATGTGACCGACGACTCCTTCGAGCAGGACGTGCTCAAGAGCGACAAGCCCGTACTGGTGGACTTCTGGGCCGCCTGGTGCGGTCCGTGCCGCCAGATCGCGCCCTCTCTGGAGGCGATCGCCGCCGAGTACGGCGACAAGATCGAGATCGTCAAGCTCAACATCGACGAGAACCCGGGAACGGCCGCCAAGTACGGCGTCATGTCCATCCCGACCCTGAACGTCTACCAGGGTGGCGAAGTCGCCAAGACCATCGTCGGCGCCAAGCCGAAGGCCGCGATCGTCCGCGACCTTGAGGACTTCATCGCCGAGTGATGTTTCACGTGAAACACGAATGGGCCAACCCGGAAGGGCTGGCCCATTCGCTTTGCCGTGCTCGTCCTGACCGGCGCCTTACAGCGGCCTGAGTGCCGGTTCCTTCTGCACGGCTCCCAGCAGCCGGTCGAGCGCCATCTCCACGTCTTCCTTCCAGGACAGCGTGGACCGCAGCTCCAGCCGCAGCCGGGGATGGGTGGGGTGGGGGCGCACCGTCTTGAAGCCCACCGCCAGCAGATGGTCAGCCGGCAGCATGCAGGCGGGCTCCTTCCAGCGGGCGTCGCCGAATGCCTCGATCGCCTTGAACCCCCGGCGCAGCAGATCCTTGGCGACCGTCTGGACCATCACCCGGCCCAGTCCCTGCCCCTGGTACCCCGGCACGATGAACGCGGTCATCAATTGCACCGCGTCCGGCGAGACAGGACTCGTGGGGAACGCCGTGGACCGCGGTACATAGGCGGGAGGGGCGTAGAGGACGAAGCCGACCGGGACATCATCCACGTAGACGACCCGGCCGCAGGAGCCCCAGTCGAGAAGGACGGCGGAGATCCAGGACTCCTTCTCCAGAGCGGACGTGCCCGCCTTGATCGCGGCTTCGCCGCTGACGGGGTCCAGCTCCCAGAAGACACACGAGCGGCAGCGCTGGGGGAGGTCCTCAAGGTTGTCCAGCGTGAGCGGTACGAGCCGACGCCCCATGAAGGCTGTTCCTCGCTTCCTTCGCCCGCAGCGACACGAGCGGCTGTCAGTGCACTCCGTTCCCTGAGCAGGCTCCCGATGAACCCACCGACCGCGCCCAGCCCGAGCCCCGCGCTCACCAGCCCGGTCCGGCTCATCGTTCGCATGGCCTCTGCCCCACTCCGAGGAGTACCGCTCCTCCGAATACGCCATACCTGATCGCATCGTATCCACGATGCGATTGCCTCGAAACCGACTGAAAGCAAAGAGCGGGCCACGTTCCGGCACACACCGGACATGGCCCGCTCCGTCGACCGGCGGAGCATCTGACGTGCTGCTCCGCCAGCCCGAGGCTCAGGAGTCGGCGTCCCCCGCCTCCCCCTCCAGCAGGCTCGTCTGCAGCACGGGCCCCTCGCCGGGGGCGAGTGTGCCGAGGATCCGCTCGAGGTCCTCCATCGAGGCGAACTCGACGGTGATCTTGCCCTTCTTCTGTCCCAGGTCGACCTTCACCCGGGTCTCGAAGCGGTCCGAGAGCCGGGTCGCGAGCTCGGAGAGCGCCGGGGAGACCCGGGCACCGGCCCGGGGGCCCTTGGAGCGCTGGGCCTTCTCCGGCCGGGACCCCATCAGGGTCACGATCTCTTCCACGGCCCGCACCGAGAGCCCCTCGGCCACGATCCGGTGAGCCAGCCGGTCCTGCTCCTCGGAGTCCTCCACGGAGAGCAGCGCACGGGCGTGGCCCGCGGAGAGGACTCCGGCCGCGACCCGCTTCTGCACCGACGCCGAGAGCTTCAGCAGCCGCAGGGTGTTGGAGACCTGGGGCCGGGAACGGCCGATCCGGTCCGCCAACTGGTCATGCGTGCAGTTGAAGTCCTTCAGCAACTGGTCGTAGGCGGCGGCCTCTTCCAGCGGGTTCAGTTGGGCGCGGTGCAGGTTCTCCAGCAGGGCGTCCAGGAGGAGCTTGTCGTCCTCCGTGGCCCGGACGATCGCCGGGATCGCCTCCAGGCCGGCCTCGCGGCAGGCCCGCCAGCGCCGCTCGCCCATGATGAGCTCATAGCTCTCCGGGCCCGTCTGCCGGACGACGACCGGCTGAAGAAGACCGACCTCCTTGATGGAGGTGATCAGTTCCGCGAGCGCGTCCTCGTCGAAGATCTCACGCGGCTGCCGCGGGTTGGGCGTGATGGAGTCCAGCGGGATTTCGGCGAAGTGCGCGCCCATGGGAGCCATGGGCAGCTCCGCCGACCCCGGCGCCGGTTCCTCTGTTTCACGTGAAACAGGCGGCAGGGTCGCCACCTTCGCCGCTGCCACTCCGCGATCAGTGGACAGCCCCGGTACGGCCGTGGGAGAGGCGGACGGCGCCGCTCCCAGGGCGGCCGAGGCCACCGACTTCTCCGTTGAGGCAGGGGGGATCAGTGCAGCCAGTCCGCGACCCAGCCCCCTCCGTCGCTCGTTCACTGCATCCCCTCCGCCATACTCGGGTCGTTCTGGGCGCCGGTGTGGGCGTGCGTCGCGTCATAGCTGACGCCCACCCCCCTCAGCGCGATCTCTCGGGCCGCCTCAAGGTAGGAGAGGGCACCGCTCGATCCTGGATCGTAGGTCAGCACCGTCTGCCCGTAGCTCGGCGCCTCGGAGATACGGACGGAGCGGGGAATGCTCGTCCGCAGCACCTCGTCGCCGAAGTGGTTGCGCACCTCGTCCGCGACCTGGGACGCGAGTCGCGTCCGGCCGTCGTACATGGTGAGCAGGATGGTCGACACATGGAGAGCGGGGTTGAGGTGCCCCCGCACCAGGTCGACGTTGCGCAGCAACTGGCCCAGCCCCTCCAGCGCGTAGTACTCGCACTGGATCGGGATCAGTACCTCCTGGCCCGCGACCAGGGCGTTCACCGTGAGCAGGCCGAGGGACGGCGGGCAGTCGATGAGAATGTAGTCCAGCGGCTGCTCGTACGCCTTGATCGCTCGTTCCAGCCGGCTCTCGCGGGCCACCAGGGACACCAGCTCGATCTCCGCACCGGCGAGATCGATGGTGGCGGGGGCGCAGAAGAGGCCCTCGACGTCGGGGACGGGCTGGACGACGTCCGAGAGAGGCTTGCTCTCGACCAGGACGTCGTAGATGGAGGGGACATCGGCGTGGTGGTCGATGCCCAGGGCGGTCGAGGCATTGCCCTGGGGGTCGAGGTCGACCACCAGGACCCGGCCGCCGTGCAGGGCCAGCGACGCGGCAAGGTTGACGGTCGTCGTCGTCTTGCCGACCCCGCCCTTCTGGTTGGCGACCACGATGACACGGGTCTGCTCCGGACGTGGCAGGCCCTCGCCGGCTCGGCCCAGTGCCTCCACCGCCAGTTGGGCCGCACGACCGATCGGAGTGTCGTCCATCGGAGGCGGTGTTTCACGTGAAACATCCGCCCCCATCGACTCGGTACGGGGACCGGGGACCGGATCGGTCATCGGTCCCGCGATGTTGGCGTCGGACCGCAAGGATTCACTCTCCTCGACTTCAGGCTCGCGATGAACAGAGCCTCCCATGCCTTCGGGGTCGCGAACCAGTGAGGCCAGGGGTTCTGTGGAGAAATCCACCTCTGTGGACAACTCCGTACCTCTTACGGGGAGCGACGCCTCCTCGGCGAGGGGCTCACCCTCGGCGGAAGCATCGTCTCCGAGGGAGCCGGGGGAGCCGAGAGAGCCGAGGGGCTTGCGGTCGCGGGGTTCGGCCGCAGCGCGGCCGCGACTGATGATGCCGTGCAGCAGTGAGCGACGTTTCACGTGAAACACGATGCACAGCCGCCGAGGCCGAACTACCGCGACACTCCGGCGCCCCGGGCGGGGGAGGCTGGTGTGGAGTAACTAGCCCCGGCGGCGCCGAGCCCGCCCGGTCCGGGCCGCCTTCGCCCGTTTGGCCGCGAAGCGCACACCGCCCGGACTCTCCCCCACCTCCACGCGGACGACCGTGGACCTCGGGTCCACGATGCCCTCGCCGACATGCAGGATGGACGTCTCCACGGCACCCAGCTTGCTCAGTGCCGTCGCCGCGCTCTTGAGTTCCTCCTCGGCGGTGTCGCCCTTGAGGGCGAGCATTTCGCCGTACGGCCGCAGCAGCGGGATGCCCCAGGTGGCCAGCCGGTCCAGTGGGGCCACGGCGCGGGCGGTCACCACGTGCACCGGCGTCAGCTTGCCCATGACCTCCTCGGCCCGGCCGCGGACCACGGTCACATGGTCCAGCCCCAGCAGCTCCACGACCTCGGTGAGGAAGGTGGTGCGCCGAAGAAGCGGCTCCAGCAGAGTGATCTTGATGTCGTCCCGCACCAGTGCCAGCGGGATGCCGGGCAGTCCGGCTCCCGAGCCGACATCGCAGACCGTCACCCCCGAGGGCACGACCTCCGACAGCACCGCGCAGTTCAGCAGGTGCCGCTCCCACAGGCGGGGCACTTCGCGCGGGCCGATCAGCCCGCGCTGCACACCGGCCTCGGCCAGCAGCTCCGCGTAGCGGACCGCGTCCGCAAAGCGATCGCCGAACACCTCGCGTGCCTGCTCGGGCGCAGGGGGAAGCTCCGCTGCCTCCGTCACGGGGACCGTCCTTCCGTACCGCGCCGGCGCCTCGGGCGCCGGCACCAGACCACCAGAACTATCAGGCTGACAAAATTCGGCCCCGCCTGCGCAACAGACGGGGCCGGGGGACGCGGGGTCCGATCAGGCGGGCAGTACGACGACGAAGCGCCCCGGCTCCTCGCCCTCGGACTCGCTGCGCAGGCCGGCGGCCTTGACCGCGTCGTGCACGACCTTGCGCTCGAACGGCGTCATGGGCTGCAGGCGCACGGGCGCGCCGCTGCTCCGGGCGTCGGCGGCGGCCTTGGCGCCCAGCTCGGACAGCTCGGTGCGCTTACGGGCGCGGTAGCCGGCGATGTCGAGCATCAGACGGCTGCGGTCACCGGTCTCCCGGTGCACGGCCAGGCGGGTGAGCTCCTGGAGCGCCTCCAGCACCTCACCGTCCCGGCCGACCAGCTTCTGCAGGTCACGGCTGCCCGTGTCGCTGATGATCGAGACGGAGGCACGGTCGGCCTCGACGTCCATGTCGATGTCGCCGTCGAGGTCGGCGATGTCGAGCAGACCCTCCAGGTAGTCCGCCGCGATCTCACCCTCCTGCTCCAGGCGGGTCAGGGTGTCTGCGCCCTCGGCAGCGGCGGAGATGGTGCCTTCCGTCACGGGATGGACTCCTTCTTACTTCTTCGACGGGGACTTGGGCCGCTGCGGACCCTTGCGCTGCCCGGACTGGGCCTTGCTGCGGGTACCGGAGGCGGGCTTCTGACCGGCCTTCTTGGGCGCGGCGGGCTTGGCGTCCTCGGGCTGGTCGGACTTGCGCAGCGACGTCGGCTCCGCGGTCGTCGAGGAGCCCGCGGCGGACGCTCCGCTCTCACCGGCCGCCTTGGGCGGGCCGGCCTGGCGCTTGGCCTTGGGCTGCCGCTTGGGCTGCTGCCGCCTGGGCGCGGCCGGGGTCGGCGTGCCGTCCGCGGTCTCGGTGACGGTCGCGGTCTCGCTCTTCACCACGGTGCCGTCGGGCTGGGCGGCGAGGCCCGCCTTGGACAGACCGTTGATGAACTTGCGCTCGAACTCGTTGCGGTCGCGGCCCTTGGCGACGATGGCCTTGACGATGGCGCGCTCGCTGCGGCGGCGGATCCTGCCGTGCTGCGTGACGTGCTTGTGCAGGCGCTCCAGGTAGGCAGCCTGGGCCTTGGAACCCGGCGTCGGGTTGTTGCGGATGACGTACATCTGCTGGCCCATGGTCCACACGTTGGTGGTCAGCCAGTAGACGAGGACACCGACCGGGAAGTTGATGCCGAAGACGGCGAACATGACCGGGAAGACGTACATCAGCATCTTCTGCTGCTGCATGAACGGCGTCTTCACCGTGGTGTCGACGTTCTTCGTCATCAACTGGCGCTGGGTGAAGAACTGCGACGCCGACATCAGGACGATCATGATCGCGGTGACGACCCGGACGTCCGTGATGGAGGAACCGAGGGCGTCCACCTTCGACGCGCCGTCGGTGAACTTGGCCGCGAGCGGCGCACCGAAGATGTGGGCCTTCTGGGCGCTCTCCAGCAGCCGCTCGTTGATCACGCCGATGGTGTCACCGGTCGCGATGCCGTTGAGCACGTGGTACAGGGCGAAGAAGAACGGGGACTGCGCCAGGATGGGAAGGCACGAGGAGAGCGGGTTGGTACCCGTCTCCTTGTACAGCTTCATCATCTCTTCGGACTGGCGCTGCTTGTCGTTCTTGTAGCGCTCCTGGATCTTCTTCATCTCGGGCTGCAGCGTCTGCATGGCCCGGGTCGACTTGATCTGCTTTACGAAGAGCGGGATCAGGCAGATCCGGATCAGCACCACGAGGGACACGATGGACAGGCCCCAGGCCCATCCGGTGTCAGGGCCGAAGAGGGCGCCGTACACGCTGTGGAACTGGACGATGACCCAGGAGACAGGTGTCGTGATGAAGCTGAAGAGGCTGGCAATCGTGTCCACTAATCATGCTCCTTGGGCATGGGACTGGGTCTCTGCGGCCGGGCTCGGGGGACCGGACCGACTCGTCGGAGCAGTCGGTCCCTCGGTGGCCGGTTCGGCGGCGGAGGGCCCGCCCTTGCGTGCGCGCCATGCGTCACGCAGCATTTCGTGCCACCGCGGACGCTTGCGCGGCGGAACATGGTCCACCCCGCCCAGCGACCACGGGTTGCACCGCAGGATGCGCCAGGCGGTGAGCACGGTCCCCTTGACGGCGCCGTGCCGGTCGATGGCCGTGTAGCCGTAGTGGGAACACGACGGGTAGTACTTGCAGACCGGCCCCAGCAGCGGACTGATCGTCCACTGGTACAGCTTGATCAGAGCCAGCAGCGGGTACTTCATCGCGCGCCCCCTCCCAGCAGCCGCTGTAGGGCGGCGTCCAGGTCTTGGGCCAGTTGTGCATGGTCGGCGTCACCCGCTCCGGGCAGCGCTCGTACGACTACCAGGCTACCGGGGGGGAACAGGTCCACTCGGTCGCGCATCAGATGGCGAAGTCTGCGCTTCACCTTGTTGCGGACGACCGCTCCGCCCACGGCTTTGCTCACGACGAAACCCGCACGCGTCGGGGGAGCGCTCTCCCCAGGCGCGTGCGGGTCCGTGGCACCGCTACGAAAGTGGACGACGAGGAACGGGCGGCCTGCCCGGCGACCCCGTCGCACCGCGGTCGCGAAGTCCTCGCGCCGCCTCAGCCGGTTCTCGGTGGGCAGCACGACGTCATGACCTGACCGGGATCAGGCGGACAGGCGGGCGCGACCCTTGCTGCGGCGGGACGCGAGAATCGCGCGGCCGGCACGGGTGCGCATACGCAGCCGGAAGCCGTGGGTCTTCGCGCGACGACGGTTGTTCGGCTGGAAGGTGCGCTTGCTCACTCGGGGGCTCCAGAAAGAATCGGTGGTGGCGGGGTGCCGTCCTGGCTGTCACCGTGCGCCCACGAGTAGCTCGCGTCACGCCCGTGTGCACCGCTTTCCGATCACCTGAAGCGATCTGTGCCCATCGGAGGCAGGCGGCAGCAGCCATCGACAACTCGACCTGGTTACGGTACGCGGGACTGCGCCATTCGGTCAAACCAGCGGCTGCCGGGAGACACTTGTCCACAGGCTGGGGACAACAACTTGAACCGCACGGGCCACGCTGACTACCGTGACTGAACTCCGATTCGTTCCCTTATCCCCGCCAGACCCGATTTTCATCCCGACCCGTCCCCGGATCACACCTTCGGGGGACCCCGTGAGAGAGCGTGCCCTGTGGCTGACGTACCTGCCGATCTTGCCGCAGTGTGGCCACGCGTGGTGGAGAAGCTCCTCGGGGAGGGCCGCGGCCAGGGCGTCGAGTCCAAGGACGAGCGCTGGATCCGGCGCTGCCAGCCGCTGGCGCTGGTCGCCGACACCGCTCTGCTCGCCGTACCGAACGAATTCGCGAAGGGCGTGCTGGAGGGCCGTCTCGCGCCGATCGTCAGCGAGACGCTGAGCCGCGAGTGCGGCCGGCCGATCCGGATCGCGATCACCGTCGACGACTCCGCGGGCGAGCCCCAGGCCCCGCCGGCGCCCGCCCCGCGCCCCCAGCAGCGCTACGAGGAACCCGAGCTTCCGGCCGGCGGGCAGCAGGGCCGCGACGAGTACGAGGGCTACGGCCGTCACCGCGCGGACCAGCTCCCCACCGCCCGCCCCGCCTATCCGTCGGAGTACCAGCGCCCCGAGCCCGGCTCCTGGCCGCGCCCCGGGCAGCAGGACGAGTACGGCTGGCAGCAGCAGCGCCTCGGCTTCCCCGAGCGGGACCCGTACGCCTCACCGCAGCAGGACTCGTACGGCCAGGACGCGTATCCGCAGGACGGCGGCTATCCGCAGCAGGACTACCGCCCGCAGTCGCCGGACCGCCCGCCCTACGAGCCCGAGCGCCCGCCGTACGACCCCGACCGCTCCCCGTACGAGAACGAGCGGTCGTCGTACGAGAACGACCGGCCGTCGTACGACTCGGACCGGCCCTCGTACGACACGGACCGGCAGGCGTACGAAGCCGACCGGTCGGGGTACGAGGCGCGGCGCTCCGACTACGAGCAGGCGCGCGGCGACTACGAGCAGCGCGGCGGGCGGCGGGAGCTGCCCGAGCCGCCGGCCGGGTCCGGGCACGTCCACCGCGGCGGGCCCGTCGGCCCCGGGCCGGCCACCGGCGCCCCCGGTCCGCTGGCCGCGCAGCCCGCGCCGGCCACCGGCCCCGGTGAGCCGACCGCGCGGCTGAACCCGAAGTACCTCTTCGACACCTTCGTGATCGGCGCCTCCAACCGGTTCGCGCACGCGGCGGCGGTGGCCGTCGCCGAGGCACCGGCGAAGGCGTACAACCCCCTGTTCATCTACGGGGAGTCCGGGCTCGGCAAGACGCACCTGCTGCACGCCATCGGGCACTACGCGCGGAGCCTGTACCCCGGCACGCGCGTGCGGTACGTCAGCTCGGAGGAGTTCACCAACGAGTTCATCAACTCCATCCGCGACGGCAAGGGCGACAGCTTCCGCAAGCGGTACCGGGAGATGGACATCCTGCTCGTCGACGACATCCAGTTCCTGGCGGACAAGGAGTCGACGCAGGAGGAGTTCTTCCACACCTTCAATACGCTGCACAACGCCAACAAGCAGATCGTGCTCTCCAGCGACCGGCCGCCCAAGCAGTTGGTGACGCTGGAGGACCGGCTGCGCAACCGCTTCGAGTGGGGGCTGATCACCGACGTCCAGCCGCCCGAGCTGGAGACGCGGATCGCGATCCTGCGCAAGAAGGCGGTGCAGGAGCAGCTCAACGCCCCGCCGGAGGTGCTGGAGTTCATCGCCTCCCGGATCTCGCGGAACATCCGTGAGCTGGAGGGCGCGCTGATCCGGGTGACGGCGTTCGCGTCGCTCAACCGGCAGCCGGTGGACCTGGGCCTCACCGAGATCGTGCTGAAGGACCTCATCCCCGGCGGCGAGGACTCCACTCCGGAGATCACCTCGACGGCCATCATGAGCGCGACCGCCGACTACTTCGGCCTCACGGTCGAGGACCTGTGCGGCAGCTCGCGCGGCCGCCAGTTGGTGACCGCCCGGCAGATCGCCATGTACCTCTGCCGGGAGCTGACGGACCTCTCGCTGCCGAAGATCGGCGCGCTGTTCGGCGGCCGGGACCACACCACCGTGATGCACGCCGACCGCAAGATCCGCAATCTGATGGCCGAGCGGCGCTCCATCTACAACCAGGTCACCGAGCTGACCAACCGCATCAAGAACGGCTGACAGAGCGACCGACAGCGGTCTCCTGGAGGGCGCCGCGGAGGGCGGTCGGTGGGCGGCTCAGAGGCCGCCGCGGGACGCCCAGGGCGTCGTCCGGAGAAGATCCGGGCGGCGCCCTTCGTCGTCCCCGGGTCAGCCCGTGTTCGATTTCTGGCCGGGTTACGGTCACCGTCCACAGATTCGGTGACTTTCTTCCGTCCACACCTTGGGGACCCGGAAGTTGTCCCGATCCTGTCCACAGGCAGACCTGGTGAAAACCCATCACTCCAGCTCAGCCCCCTGTGGATTCGTGGACGAAGGATCTCCACAGGGTGTGGACAACGGGACGGTCCACAAGCTGTGCACGGAGTTGTCCACGGGCGGCCCACAGGCTGGGGGCGGTTGTCCCCAGTGATCGGCCGCTTCTCCACAGGGCTGTCCACTGTTCGGCAACCTGACGCGCCTCCTCACCGCGTCGAGTGAAAGGCGTCACACCAAGGTGCCGGATTGGGCTGTGGGAAAGACGGGTAAACCTGGGGACGGCGCTGGGGAGAAGTCGCCTCTCCCTGTGCACGGAGTGTGCAGAACTTTCCGTTCTCCACAGCGGGCCCGAGTTGTCCACCGGCTCCGCCCACAGGCCCCGTGGACAAAATCTCCGGTCTGAGCTGGGCAAACGAGGTTATCCACGGTATCCACAGGCCCTACTACTACCGACGACCAGAGAGAGCCCGGAACTCGCATCGAAGCGGGACCTGTGCACAACTCGCCCCTCGGTGCCCGCCCGCCCCTCGTCACGACTTGACCCCGAAGGGCACCTACTGTCAGTGGGGTGCGTCAGACTGGTCCCCGGTGTCCTGCCCCTGCGAGGGGCCGGCGACACCGGGTCAGACGACGAAGGCGAAGCAGGGCGAGCAGCGCCGGCAACAGCAGGAGGCGGCAACGGTGAAGATCCGGGTGGAACGCGACGTACTCGCGGAGGCAGTGGCCTGGGCGGCGCGCAGCCTCCCGGCCCGTCCGCCGGCGCCGGTCCTCGCGGGCCTGCTGCTGAAGGCCGAGGAGGGGCAGCTCAGCCTCTCCAGCTTCGACTACGAGGTCTCCGCGCGGGTCTCGGTCGACGCGGAGATCGAGGAGGAGGGCACGGTCCTGGTCTCCGGCCGGCTGCTCGCCGACATCTCCCGCGCGCTGCCCAACCGGCCGGTGGAGATTTCCACAGACGGTGTACGGGCGACGGTGGTCTGCGGCTCCTCGCGCTTCACCCTCCACACCCTGCCGGTGGAGGAGTACCCGGCCCTGCCGCAGATGCCGAACGCCACGGGCACGGTCCCTGGCGAGGTCTTCGCCTCGGCCGTCCAGCAGGTCGCCATCGCCGCGGGCCGCGACGACACGCTGCCCGTCCTCACCGGTGTACGCATCGAGATCGAGGGCGACACGGTGACGCTGGCCTCCACCGACCGCTACCGCTTCGCGGTCCGCGAGTTCCTGTGGAAGCCGGAGAACCCGGAGGCGTCCGCGGTCGCCCTGGTGCCCGCCAAGACGCTCCTGGACACCGCCAAGGCGCTGACCAGCGGCGACCAGGTGATCCTGGCGCTGTCCGGCTCGGGCGCGGGCGAGGGCCTGATCGGTTTCGAGGGCGCGGGCCGGCGGACCACCACCCGCCTGCTGGAGGGCGACCTCCCGAAGTACCGCACGCTGTTCCCGACGGAGTTCAACAGCGTCGCCGTGATCGAGACCGCCCCCTTCGTGGAGGCCGTCAAGCGCGTCGCCCTGGTCGCCGAGCGGAACACCCCGGTGCGGCTCAGCTTCGAGCAGGGCGTGCTCATCCTGGAGGCCGGCTCCAGCGACGACGCACAGGCTGTGGAAAGGGTCGACGCCCAGTTGGAGGGCGACGACATCTCGATCGCCTTCAACCCGACCTTCCTGCTGGACGGCCTGAGCGCCATCGACTCCCCGGTGGCCCAGCTCTCCTTCACCACGTCCACCAAGCCGGCGCTGCTCAGCGGCAAGCCGGCGCTGGACGCGGAGGCGGACGAGGCGTACAAGTACCTGATCATGCCGGTGCGGCTGAGCGGCTGAGCGGCTCCGGGGCCCGGCGTCGGCGTATCCACAGACTGTGGGCGAGGTGGGCGTACGGATGAGCGCGTACGCCCACAACTGTGCGTGACCGTCCGGGTTTAGGCTCGGACACCGGTGCGAAAGTGCCTCTCACGCCACAGCGACCCTAAGGAACGCAACTGATGGAGCTCGGTCTCGTCGGCCTCGGCAAGATGGGCGGCAACATGCGCGAGCGGATCCGCCGCGCGGGCCACACCGTCGTCGGATACGACCGCAACCCGGACCTCGCCGATGTGCACAGCCTGGAAGAGCTGGTGGACAAGCTCACCGGCCCGCGGGTGGTCTGGGTGATGGTCCCGGCGGGTGCGGCCACCCAGTCGACCATCGACCGGCTCGCCGAGCTGCTCCAGCCCGGCGACGTCGTCGTGGACGGCGGGAACTCCCGCTGGACGGACGACGAGAAGCACGCCGGGGAACTGGCCGCCAAGGGCATCGGCTTCGTCGACTGCGGCGTCTCCGGCGGCGTCTGGGGCCTGGAGAACGGCTACGCGCTGATGTACGGCGGCGACCCCGAGCACGTCGCGAAGGTGCAGCCGGTCTTCGACGCGCTCAAGCCGGAGGGCGATTTCGGCTCGGTGCACGCCGGCAGGGTCGGCGCCGGGCACTTCGCCAAGATGGTCCACAACGGCATCGAGTACGCCATGATGCAGGCGTACGCCGAGGGCTGGGAGCTGCTGGAGAAGGTCGACTCCGTGACCGACGTCCGGGAGGTCTTCCGCTCCTGGCAGGAGGGCACCGTCATCCGCTCCTGGCTGCTCGACCTCGCGGTCAACGCCCTGGACGAGGACGAGCACCTGGACAAGCTCCGGGGTTATGCACAGGACTCCGGTGAGGGACGCTGGACGGTGGAGGCCGCGATCGACAACGCGGTGCCGCTGCCGGCGATCACCGCCTCGCTGTTCGCGCGGTTCGCCTCCCGCCAGGAGGACTCCCCGCAGATGAAGATGATCGCGGCGCTGCGCAACCAGTTCGGCGGCCACGCGGTCGAGAAGAAGTAACCAGAAGGTCCGAGGGAGGTCGGCGAACGACCATGCACGTCACGCATCTGTCGCTGGCCGACTTCCGCTCCTACGCCCGGGTCGAGGTCCCGCTGGACCCGGGCGTCACCGCCTTCGTCGGCCCCAACGGCCAGGGCAAGACCAACCTCGTCGAGGCCGTCGGCTACCTCGCCACCCTCGGCAGCCACCGCGTCTCCTCCGACGCCCCCCTGGTCCGCATGGGCGCCGACCGCGCGGTGATCCGCGCGGCGGTCAAGCAGGGCGAACGTCAGCAGCTCATCGAGCTGGAGCTGAACCCGGGCCGCGCCAACCGCGCCCGCATCAACCGGTCCTCGCAGGTCAGGCCCCGTGACGTGCTCGGCATCGTACGGACCGTCCTGTTCGCGCCCGAGGACCTCGCTCTGGTCAAGGGCGACCCCGGGGAGCGGCGCCGGTTCCTCGACGAGCTGATCACCGCCCGCTCGCCGCGCATGGCCGGGGTGCGCTCCGACTACGACCGCGTCCTCAAGCAGCGCAACACCCTGCTGAAGTCGGCCGCGCTGGCCCGCCGGCACGGCGGCCGCACTCTGGACCTGTCCACCCTGGACGTCTGGGACCAGCACCTGGCCCGCGCGGGCGCCGAACTGCTCGCCCAGCGCCTGGACCTGATCGCCGCCCTCCAGCCGCTGGCCGACAAGGCGTACGACCAGCTCGCCCCCGCCGGCGGTCCCGTCACCCTGGAGTACCGGCCGTCGGCGCCCGGCGAGGCGCACGCGCGCGAGGAGCTGTTCGAGCAGCTCATGGCCGCGCTCGCGGAGGCCCGCAAGCAGGAGATCGAGCGGGGCGTCACCCTGGTCGGCCCGCACCGCGACGATCTGCTGCTCAAACTCGGTGAGCTGCCCGCCAAGGGGTACGCCTCCCACGGCGAGTCCTGGTCCTACGCGCTGGCGCTCCGCCTGGCCTCGTACGACCTGCTCAGGGCGGAGGGCAACGAACCGGTGCTGGTCCTGGACGACGTCTTCGCCGAGCTGGACACCCGGCGCCGCGAGCGCCTCGCCGAGCTGGTGGCCCCCGGCGAGCAGGTCCTGGTGACCGCCGCCGTCGACGACGACGTACCGCACGTCCTGGCGGGGGCGCGGTACGCGGTGACCGGGGGCACGGTGGAGCGCGCGTGAACGGCGGCGAGCCCCCCGAGAAGAACCCGGGGCAGGCCCCCGGAAAGGTCTCCGGGAAGTCCTCCGGGACGGCACCGGAGAAGACCCCCGGCACGGTCCCCGAGCCCTCCGGCGTCGACCTCGCGCGCGTGGCGCTGCGGGCGGCCAAGGAGGCGGCACGCGCGCGTGGCGAGGCCGCGCGGCAGCAGAAGCAGGCGCGGCGCGGGGGCCTGCGCTCCGGCGCGCACGCCGACGGCCGCGACCCCATGGCGCTCGGCTCGGCGATCAACCGGCTGATCACCGAGCGCGGCTGGGAGACCCCGGCCGCGGTGGGCGGCGTGATGGGCCGCTGGCCGCGGATCGTCGGCGAGGACGTGGCCAAGCACTGCGTACCGGAGCGGTACGACGAGGACGAGCGGGTGCTCTCCGTGCGCTGCGACTCCACGGCCTGGGCGACGAACCTGCGGCTGCTCGCGCCGACCCTGGTCGCCCGGATCAACGAGGACCTCGGGCACGGCTCGGTCCGCCTGATCAAGGTGCACGGCCCCGGCGGCTCCCCCCGGCGCTACGGCCCGCTGCGCGCCCCCGGCAGCACGGGCCCCGGCGACACCTACGGGTGATCCGGGGCCCCTCCGGACCCCTTTTTCACAGGGGGTGACCGACATCACATCTATGCGCGTCAACCCCTCTCCCGCCCGGTCTGCGGCCCCCTTGTCGTACAACCGCACGCGGATGCGAATCGGGGTCTCCGTCCTCGGTAGCCAAGGGTTGACGGCCCAAAGCGCTGAGTGCCTCTGTGAGCCCCCTGGGGCCCCCATCCGCATATCGGGAGTCGGCCGAGGACGGTTCAGGGCGGCACATGCGGACTCAGGTACCGGCAAACCCCCATCAGTGTCAGTGCTACCGGTAGACTGGAAGGCAATCCCGCCCCCATCGTGGGGACCGCCCGGGAAACGCTGAGCAACGCTGATCAAGGCTTACCAACGCAACATGCCGCAGCCGCTCCGGCAACCTGCCGACGAGCCCGGCTCGTGCTGTGCCAGAAAGGGCGCTTCGTGGCCGATTCCGGCAACCCCAACGAGAACATTCCGTCCACCGACACCGGCGTGAACGACGCGGCGAGCACCTCGAACGACGAGGTCACCGCCTCGTACGACGCAAGTGCCATCACCGTCCTCGAGGGTCTGGACGCGGTCCGCAAGCGACCCGGTATGTACATCGGTTCGACCGGTGAGCGAGGACTGCACCACCTGGTGCAGGAGGTCGTCGACAACTCGGTCGACGAGGCGCTGGCCGGCCACGCGGACACCATCGACGTCACCATCCTCGCGGACGGTGGCGTCCGCGTCGTCGACAACGGCCGCGGCATCCCGGTCGGCATCGTCCCCTCCGAGGGCAAGCCGGCCGTCGAGGTCGTGCTGACCGTGCTGCACGCGGGCGGCAAGTTCGGCGGTGGCGGCTACGCGGTCTCCGGCGGTCTGCACGGCGTGGGCGTCTCCGTGGTGAACGCGCTGTCCACGAAGGTCGCCGTCGAGGTCAAGACCGACGGCTACCGGTGGACGCAGGACTACAAGCTGGGCGTGCCCACCGCCCCGCTCGCCCGGCACGAGGCCACCGAGGAGACCGGCACCTCGGTCACCTTCTGGGCGGACGGCGACATCTTCGAGACGACCGACTACTCCTTCGAGACGCTGTCCCGGCGCTTCCAGGAGATGGCGTTCCTCAACAAGGGCCTGCGGATCAACCTCACCGACGAGCGCGAGTCGGCGAAGGCCACGGCCGGTGCGGACGAGGCCGGCGAGGACGAGAAGCACGAGGTCAAGCACGTCTCGTACCACTACGAGGGCGGCATCGTCGACTTCGTGAAGTACCTCAACTCCCGCAAGGGAGAGGTCATCCACCCCACGGTGATCGACCTGGAGGCCGAGGACAGGGACAAGCACCTGTCCCTCGAGGTCGCCATGCAGTGGAACGGCGGCTACACCGAGGGCGTGTACTCCTTCGCCAACATCATCCACACCCACGAGGGCGGCACCCACGAGGAGGGCTTCCGCGCGGCGCTCACCTCGCTGATCAACAAGTACGCGCGGGACAAGAAGCTGCTGCGCGAGAAGGACGACAACCTCACGGGCGACGACATCCGCGAGGGTCTGACGGCGATCATCTCGGTGAAGCTGAGCGAGCCGCAGTTCGAGGGCCAGACCAAGACCAAGCTGGGCAACACCGAGGTCAAGACCTTCGTCCAGAAGGTCGTCTACGAGCACCTCAACGATTGGCTGGACCGCAACCCCAACGAGGCCGCGGACATCATCCGCAAGGGCATCGCGGCGGCCACCGCGCGGGTGGCGGCCCGCAAGGCGCGCGACCTGACCCGCCGCAAGGGCCTGCTGGAGTCGGCCTCCCTGCCGGGCAAGCTGTCCGACTGCCAGTCCAACGACCCGACCAAGTGCGAGATCTTCATCGTCGAGGGCGACTCCGCCGGCGGCTCGGCCAAGTCCGGCCGCAACCCGCAGTACCAGGCGATCCTCCCGATCCGCGGCAAGATCCTCAACGTCGAGAAGGCGCGCATCGACCGCATCCTGCAGAACCAGGAGATCCAGGCGATGATCTCCGCGTTCGGCACGGGCGTGCACGAGGACTTCGACATCGAGAAGCTCCGCTATCACAAGATCATCCTGATGGCGGACGCCGACGTCGACGGCCAGCACATCAACACCCTGCTGCTGACCTTCCTGTTCCGCTTCATGCGGCCGCTGGTCGAGGCCGGGCACGTGTACCTCTCCCGCCCCCCGCTCTACAAGATCAAGTGGGGCCGGGACGACTTCGAGTACGCGTACTCCGACCGCGAGCGCGACGCGCTGATCGAAATGGGCCGTAACGCCGGCAAGCGCATCCGCGAGGACTCCGTGCAGCGCTTCAAGGGCCTCGGCGAGATGAACGCCGAGGAGCTGCGCATCACCACGATGGACCAGGAGCACCGCGTCCTCGGCCAGGTCACGCTCGACGACGCCGCCCAGGCCGACGACCTGTTCTCGGTCCTCATGGGCGAGGACGTCGAGGCCCGGCGCGCCTTCATCCAGCGCAACGCCAAGGACGTCCGCTTCCTCGACATCTGAGTCGGTCGCCGCTGACCGCACCAGGAAGGACCTATCCCAGCAATGACCGACGAGAACACCCCTGTGACGACGCCCGCGGGTGACGCCCTGGCGATGCGTGTCGAGCCCGTCGGGCTCGAGACGGAGATGCAGCGCTCGTACCTCGACTACGCGATGTCCGTCATCGTCTCGCGCGCGCTGCCCGACGTCCGGGACGGCCTCAAGCCCGTCCACCGGCGCGTGCTGTACGCCATGTACGACGGCGGCTACCGCCCCGAGCGCGGCTTCTACAAGTGCGCCCGCGTCGTCGGCGACGTCATGGGCAACTACCACCCGCACGGCGACAGCTCCATCTACGACGCCCTGGTGCGCCTCGCCCAGCCCTGGGCGATGCGGATGCCGCTCGTCGACTCCAACGGCAACTTCGGCTCGCCGGGCAACGACCCGGCGGCGGCCATGCGGTACACCGAGTGCAAGATGGCGCCGCTGTCGATGGAGATGGTCCGCGACATCGACGAGGAGACCGTCGACTTCACGGACAACTACGACGGCCGCTCCCAGGAGCCGACCGTCCTGCCCGCCCGCTTCCCGAACCTGCTGATCAACGGCTCGGCCGGCATCGCGGTCGGCATGGCGACCAACATCCCGCCGCACAACCTGCGCGAGGTCGCGGCCGGCGCCCAGTGGTACCTGGAGAACTACGAGGCGTCGCACGAGGAGCTGCTGGACGCGCTCATCGAGCGGATCAAGGGCCCGGACTTCCCGACCGGCGCCCTGGTGGTCGGCCGCAAGGGGATCGAGGAGGCGTACCGCACCGGCCGCGGCTCGATCACCATGCGCGCGGTCGTAGAGGTCGAGGAGATCCAGAACCGCCAGTGCCTGGTGGTCACGGAGCTGCCGTACCAGACCAACCCGGACAACCTCGCGCAGAAGATCGCCGACCTGGTGAAGGACGGCAAGATCGGCGGCATCGCCGACGTCCGCGACGAGACCTCCTCGCGCACCGGCCAGCGCCTGGTCATCGTCCTCAAGCGGGACGCGGTCGCCAAGGTGGTGCTGAACAACCTCTACAAGCACACCGATCTGCAGACCAACTTCGGCGCCAACATGCTGGCGCTGGTGGACGGCGTGCCGCGCACCCTCTCCCTGGACGCGTTCATCCGCCACTGGGTGAACCACCAGATCGAGGTCATCGTCCGCCGGACCCGCTTCCGGCTGCGCAAGGCCGAGGAGCGCGCCCACATCCTGCGCGGCCTGCTCAAGGCCCTGGACGCCATCGACGAGGTCATCGCGCTGATCCGGCGCAGCGACACCGTCGAGATCGCCCGCGGCGGCCTGATGGACCTGCTCGCGATCGACGAGATCCAGGCCAACGCGATCCTGGAGATGCAGCTCCGCCGGCTGGCCGCCCTGGAGCGCCAGAAGATCGTCCAGGAGCACGACGAGCTCCAGGCGAAGATCAACGAGTACAACGAGATCCTCGGCTCCCCGGTCCGCCAGCGCGGCATCGTCAGCGCGGAGCTGGCCGCGATCGTCGAGAAGTACGGCGACGACCGCAAGACGAAGCTGATCCCCTATGAGGGCGACATGTCCATCGAGGACCTGATCGCCGAGGAGGACATCGTCGTCACGGTCACCCGCGGTGGCTACATCAAGCGCACCAAGACCGACGACTACCGGGCGCAGAAGCGCGGCGGAAAGGGCGTACGCGGTACGAAGCTGAAGGAAGACGACATCGTCGACCACTTCTTCGTCTCCACCACGCACCACTGGCTGCTGTTCTTCACCAACAAGGGCCGCGTCTACCGCGTCAAGGGGTACGAGCTGCCCGACGCCGGCCGGGACGCGCGCGGTCAGCACGTGGCCAACCTGCTGGCCTTCCAGCCGGACGAGTCGATCGCCGAGATCTTCGCGATCCGGGACTACGAGGCGGCGCCGTACCTGGTGCTGGCCACCAAGGGCGGCCTGGTCAAGAAGACCTCGCTGAAGGATTACGACTCCCCGCGCTCGGGCGGTGTCATCGCCATCAACCTGCGGGAGCGGGAGGACGGTTCCGACGACGAACTGATCGGGGCCGAGCTGATCTCCGCCGAGGACGATCTGCTGCTGATCAGCAAGAAGGCGCAGTCGATCAGGTTCACCGCATCGGACGACGCGCTGCGTCCGATGGGCCGCGCCACCTCGGGTGTGAAGGGCATGAGTTTCCGTGACGGGGACGAACTGCTGTCGATGAATGTTGTCCGTCCCGGTACGTTCGTGTTCACTGCCACTGACGGCGGGTACGCCAAGCGGACCCCCGTCGACGAGTACCGCGTCCAGGGTCGCGGCGGTCTCGGCATCAAGGCCGCCAAGATCGTCGAGGACCGCGGGGAACTCGTCGGAGCGCTGGTGGTCGAGGAGACCGACGAGATCCTCGCCATCACCCTCTCCGGCGGTGTGATCCGCACGCGCGTCAACGAGGTCAGGGAGACGGGCCGTGACACCATGGGCGTCCAACTGATCAATCTTGGCAAGCGCGATGCCGTGGTCGGCATCGCACGCAACGCCGAAGCGGGGCGCGAGGCGGAGGAAGTCGACGGCGACGTGGTCGTCGACGAGACCGCCGAGGACGCCGCCACCGCCGGTACGGACGAGGGCGAGGCGCCCTCCGCCGAGTAGCACGAGGAGAGAGTCATCGTGAGCGGAGCCACGGGCGCCGGTTCGGCCGGTACCTCCACAGGTACGGAGACGGACGGCGGCGGCCGTGGCTCCGCCGCGTACGGGACCGGCGATCACGGTTCTGTTTCACGTGGAACGGACGCCACCACCCGCTCGTCCTCACTCTCGAAAGAGACTCATGGATCCCAGGGGGGAACTGTGACGGACACCCGAGGCCCGGGGACCCAGTACGGAGCTGGCACGGGCCCGGCCGCCTCCGGCGCCCAGGCGCAGCAGGAGGCCGCCCAGCAGTCGGCCTCCCCGCTGCCGGGCGAACGGCAGCAGCAGCCGCCCGGCGGGCCCTACCAGCCGCCGCAGGCGTACCAGACCCCGGCCGACGGGGGCGCCGTCCGCCGGCCGCGCACCGGCGCGCGGACCACGCCGCGGGTGCGCAAGGCCCGTCTGCGGGTGGCCAAGGCCGACCCGTGGTCGGTCATGAAGGTGAGCTTCCTGCTCTCCATCGCGCTGGGCATCTGCACGATCGTCGCGGCGGCCGTGCTGTGGATGCTCATGGACGCCATGGGCGTCTTCTCGACGGTCGGCGGCACGATCGCCGAGGCGACCGGCTCCAACGAGTCGAACGGCTTCGACCTCCAGTCGTTCCTGTCGCTGCCCAACGTCCTGCTGTTCACCACGATCATCGCGGTCATCGACGTCGTCCTCGCGACGGCCCTGGCCACCCTCGGCGCCTTCATCTACAACCTCTCCGCCGGCTTCGTCGGCGGCGTGGAGCTGACGCTCGCCGAGGACGAGTGACGGACGCCGGGAACCGATTTTGGGACTGCCCCCCTCGTGCGCTAATCTTCAGGGGTCAGCGCGCGGGACACACACCGCAGAGCGCGGCGGGGCTATAGCTCAGTTGGTTAGAGCGCATCCCTGATAAGGATGAGGCCACAGGTTCAAATCCTGTTAGCCCCACCAGCGAGAAGACCCCCAACCGATCGGTTGGGGGTCTTTCGCGTGTTCGGGGGAGGGGGCGGGCGGCCGGGGCATGGAAACGCCCGGCCGCTGGCGACGGGGGATACGTCAGCGGCCGGGCTGTGGCCAAGGGTACAAGAAGGGCGGGGTGGTGGGAGGGCGAGTCGGCGGGGATGGCGTGGAGTCATCGGTCGCAGGGGGACTCGTAATCGAGTCGGGGCAGGTAGTCGTGCCAGTTCTCCGCCGTGAGGACGCCCCGGGTGGTGGAGCAGATGCGGTCGATCGCGTCGTCGACGTCCAGATTCCACAGGCGGACGGTGTCGGTGCCGCTGGAGACGCCGAGCATCTGGCTGTTGGGGCTGAAGGACAGGAACGTACCGGTCTTGGCGTTGGGGCTCATCGCCTGGCCGATGGCGGTGGCGTGGGCGGGGCGGGAGACGTCCCACAGGCGGACGGTGTTGTCGTTGCCGCTGCTGGCCAGGGCGCTGCCGTCGCGCCGGAAGGTGAGGGAGGCCACCGCCTCGGTGTGGCCGGTCAGGGCGGCCAGTTCACCGGCGTGGGCGGGGTCGGCGACGTGCCACAGGCGGACGGTGTTGTCGTCGCCGCCGCTGGCGAGGACCTGGCCGTCGGGGCTGTAGGCGAGGGTGTTGACGGGGCCCATGTGCCGGGCGAGGGGGCGGCCCGCGACCGTGGCGTGCCGTGGGTCGGTGACGTGCCACAGGCGGATGGTGTTGTCCGCGCTGCCGCTGGCCAGGGTCCGCCCGTCGGGGCTGAAGACGAGGGCGTTGACGTACCCGGTGTGGCCGGTGAGCAGGGCGCCGAGGGGGCGGGGGGCGGTCGGGTCGGTGACGTCCCACAGGCGGATCGTGCGGTCGTCGAACGCGGTCGCGAGGGTGCGTCCGTCAGGGCTGTAGGCGAGCGCGTCGGGCCCGGCGAACCGGGTGCGCAGGGCGACCGGCGGACCGTACGCGACCGGCCGGGCGGGGTCGGTGACGTTCCAGAGCTGGACCGCGCGGCTGCCGGTCAGCACGGCGAGGGTGCGGCCGTCGGGCGAGAACACCAGGGACCGTACGTCGCCCTTGCCCGGCCGGAACGGGGCGCCGAGGCGCACCGGGCGGCGGGGCGAGGTGACGTTCCACAGCCGGACCCGGCCGTCGCGGGCGGCGGTGGCGAGCACCCGGCCGTCCGGCCGGAACCTGCCGATCCGGCCGAGCATGTCGGAGGTCGGGATCGACCACAGGCGGACCTTGCCGTCGCCGTTGCCGGTGGCGAGCGTACGGCCGTCGGGGCTGAACCCCAGGGCGTACATCTCGCCGCTGGCCCCGGCGAGCGGCTCGCCGACCTGGGAGGGGGAGGAGGGGTCGCTGACCTTCCACAGCGTGGCCGTGCTGTCCGCGCTGGCGGCGGCGAGCATGGTGCCGTCGGGGCTGAAGTCCACCGACCAGACGGGCCCGGTGTGGCCGCTGAGCGAGGGGCCGACCGGGGCCGCGTGGGCGGGGTCGGCCGTCCGCCACAGCCGTATGGTGTCGTCCGAGCCGCCGCTGGCGAGGGTGCGGCCGTCGGGGGCGAACGCCACCGAGTGCACGGTGGCCGTATGGCCGGTGAGGGTCCTGAGCGGGTCGGTGTGCCGGGGGTCGGTGACGTCCCACAGGCGGATCGTGGCGTCGTCGCTGCCGCTGGCGAGGGTGCGGCCGTCGGGGCTGAACGCCACCGAGCGCACGGCGGCGGTGTGGCCGGTGAGGGTGTCGAGCGGCTCGGGGCGGCGCAGGTCGGTCATGTCCCACAGGCGGACGGTGCCGTCCTCGCCGGCGGAGGCCATGGTGCGGCCGTCCGGGCTGAACGCCAGCAGGTAGACCGGGCCGTCGTGGCCGGTCAGGGGCGCCCGGACGAGGCGGGGGCGGGCGGGGTCGGCCACGTCGTAGAGCCGGATCGTGCCGTCGTCGGAGGCGCTGGCGAGGGTGTGGCCGTCCGGGGTGAACAGGGCGGTGCTCACCCAGCTCCGGTGGCCGGTGAGCGGCTTGCCCAGCGGCTCGGGGCGGGACGGGTCGGCGACGTTCCACAGCCGTACGGTCCGGTCGTAGCTCGCGGTGGCCAGCAGATGCCCGTCCGGGCTGAACGAGGTCAGGTACACGGCGCCGGTGTGGCCGGTGAGGGGCGTGGCCAGCGGCGCGTTGACTATGGAGATCAGGCGGTTGCCGGTGCCCTCGTCGTCGGGGCGCAGCTTGTGCGCGACCAGGGCGAGCCGGGCGGAGAGCGAGGGGTCGGTGTACTGGACGCGGTCCGCCTCGGCGAGGACCTGCTCGAACACCGCGTCGTTGCGCTGCTGCCAGGCGATCACCGCCGACCCGGCGGCCAGCAGCGCCAGCACGACCAGCGCCGCGACCGCGGCCCGGCCGATCCGCACCGAGCGCCGGCGCAGCTTCACCGAGGCGGCCAGGAACTCCACCGCGCTGCGGGTCAGGAAAGTGTCGCCCGCGGACTCCGCCCAACTGTGCGCCTGCGCCAGCCGGGACCCCCGGTAGAGCAGGGACGAGTCCCGGCCCGACTCCTCCCAGGCCCGGCCGTCCTCCTCCAGCTTCTGCCGCAGCAGGTTGCCGCCGCGGTCCTCGTCGATCCAGTCGCGCAGCCGGGGCCAGGCGTGCAGCAGCGCCTCGTGGGTGATCTCGACGGTGTCCGCGTCCAGCGTCACCAGCCGGGCGCGTACCAGCGCCTCCAGGGACTCCTCCGTCTTGCCGGGGTCCGTGGACTCCTCCGCCAACTGCCGCCGGGTGCCGCGCCGCCGGGTCGCCTGGGTGTCCTCGCCGAGCCGGACCAGCCGCAGCAGCAGCAGCCGCGCGGCCGTGCGCGCCGCCGGGTCCAGTCCCGACCAGGCCCGCTCGGCGCTCGCCGCGACCGCGCCCTGGATGCCGCCCGCCGCGCGGTAGCCGGCCAGCGTGAGCCGGCCGCCCTTGCGCCGCTGCCAGGTGGCGAGCAGGGCGTGGGAGAGAAGGGGCAGCACACCCGCGTCGTGCGCCCCGCGCGGGCCGTCGGCGCTCACCTCGCGGACGATCAGCTCCGCCAGCCCCGGTTCGATCTCCAGGCCCACCGCCTTGGCCGGCCGGGTCACCGCCTCGCGCAGCTCGGCGGTGGTGAGCGGGCCGAGCACCATGTGGCGGTGCTGGAGGGCGTCGGCCAGTTCGGGATAGCCGAGGCACTGCTCGTAGAAGTCGGCGCGGATGCCGAGGACCACCTGCGCGGGGGCCGGGTCCCCGGGCCCGGCCGGCGTGCACAGGGCGTGCAGCGCCCGGACGAACGTCCGCCGCTCCTCCTCGTCGCGGCAGAGCGTGAAGGTCTCCTCGAACTGATCGACGATCAGAACCGGGCGGCCCGCGGACGACGACCGCTTCCGGGCCCACTCGGCGACGGACCGCCGTAAGCGCCGGGCGACTTGCGGGGAGATGTCGGTGCGGCTGGTGACGACCGGGACGAGCGGGGGGAGGATCCGGGCCAGTCCGGTGAGCGGGGCGGCGCCCGGTACGAGCTGGAGGACGGTCCGCGCCGGGGGGTCGCCGTCCTCCAGGGCGGGCACCAGACCGGCGTGCAGCAGGGAGGACTTCCCGGCGCCCGAGGCGCCCACGAGCATGACCAGGCCCCCCGTCCGCTCCGCCGCGCGCAACTGGGCGACGAGGGCGTCGGTGCTCCGCTCCCGGCCGAAGAACCAGCGGGCGTCCTGCTGCCGGTAGGAGGCCAGCCCCCGGTACGGGCACACCCCGCCGGGCACCGCCTCCTCCGGCGGCCGGGCCTCCTCGGCGGCGGGCGCGCCGGCCACCGCGCTCTCCCACAGGCGCTGCCACTGCGCGAGGTCGTACAGACCGGGCGAGACGGGTACCGGCCGGATCCGGCGCGCTTCGGGGACCAGCACCTGGAGCACCGCCGCCAGCGCGGCGAACTGGGCGGGCACGTTCCGGGCCCGGCGCCAGTCGCTGATCCGCTGCGCGGACACCCGTACCGGACGGCCCCGTTCGTCGATCCGCTGGAGCCGGACGACCGCCTCGGCCACGCGCTTCAGGGGCGGATCGCCCGCCTCCTTGTAGAGCAGCGCGAGACGTTCCGCGAAGGCCGTGCGCGCTCCCGAGTCGGAGCCCAAGGTCTCCACCCCTTCACTTCGCTCGCACCGGACATCCGGACCGGAAAACTCACTCTATACGTCTGACCTGCGGCGATGTAGGGAGCCGGGAACCGGAACCTCCACGGTCGAGGCCCCAGCGGGCAGGATCATCACCCAGCGCGCCCGCCACCTGACCGCCGGACATGCCACCAGGTCAGTGCCCCGAAACACCCCTCATGACGCCGCGAACTCCGGATCGGCCGCCGGCCGGACCGGGAGATCCGCCCACCGTCCGGTACCGGTCCCCGCGAGGGGAGGGACCGGTACCGGACGATGGGGCACCACGGGGGTCAGTCCCCGGCTCGCGCCTCGCGGGCCGGCGGCAGCAGGAGATCACGCTCGGGATGTTTCTCACCGGTGACGCTGCCGCGGATGCCGAGGTCGGCACGGGCCGCCTCGTGGAAGTCGTTGATCAGCCGGAACGCGGCGCGGTGCCGCTCGCGCCACTCGGCGAGGCTGCCGGAGAGCGCGCCCGTGGCCTGCCAGTCGATCTCGGCGAGCACCGTGTTCAGCTCGTGCCCGGCCTCGATCACGTCGTCGCCGCCGAGCAGCATGACCCGCTCGAACGCCGATCCCCAGCGCCGGCCGCCCTCCGCCAGGTCCTCCCGGAGGTCCTGCTCCGGCCGGTGGTCGTCGCGCCGGCCCTCCCGGGCCTCGTACAGCCGGGCGGCCAGCGCGATCCGCATCTTGGCCGCGTCCACGTACTCCGCGTACGTGTCGATCTTGCGGTCGTCCCAGCGGGTCAGCTTCTGATGGCGGTTGCGGCTCCGCTCCATCAGGTGGTTGGTGACGTGCGTGCTCAGCGCGCCGAGCAGCACGGCGGCGATGGTGATGAGCTGCTCGCCGGACCCCACCGCGTCTCCCCCGCCCAGGACGTGCCCCGAAGGTGTTGCGGATGATCTTACGAGTGCCGGGCGGGTCGGGGGGCCGGTTCGGTGGGTTCGGCGGTCCGCGCGCGGGGCAGGGAGGGCGTGAAGGTCTCCGGCCGGCCGTGACGGGAGCGCGTATGAGGATCTCCGTGGACCCCGACCTCTGCTACGGCTCGTACGACTGCGTGCACCGGATCCCGTCCGTCTTCACCACCGTCGACGGGTTCGGCGCCGTCCTGCCGGGCCGCGAGGACGCCGGTGACGACCAGCGGGTGCGGGACGCGGCCCAGTGGTGCCCGTCGCAGGCGATCACCCTCACCGAGTAGCGCGCGCGGACGGCTCCCCCGCCGGGCCGGCCGGGGGGTACCGCCAGCCGAACTCCGCCAGGGCCCGGGCCCTGGCCTCCACCACGGCCATCCGGGCCGCGCGTTCGGCGGGGTCCACGTGGGTGGGCTGCCGGGTCGCCTGGCCCTCCCACTTGCGGTAGTAGAGGCCCACCTCCGACGAGAACCAGCCACGGCTCACCGCGCCGAGCGCCAGCAGCAGCCCGGTGTCCTCCGAGGCGGGCAGCGCCATCCAGCCGCCGAGGGCCAGCAGCAGTTCGCGGCGGACGCAGAGGGTGGCGGGGTGGACCTGGGCGCGGAAGTCGTTCGCCGTCCAGAAGTCCAGCACCGCGCCGCGTTCGATCGGGCCCGCCTCGGGGTCGCCGGGGAACCCGGCCGTCGTCCCGTCGGGCAGCAGGTCCAGCACCCGGGAGGTGGTCCAGCCGATGCCGGGATCGGCCTCCAGGACGGCCAGGTCACGGGCGAGGGTGCCGGGCGGCAGCAGGTCGTCGGCGTCCAGGATCTTCACGTACGCGCCCTCGGCGTGGGCCAGGGCGATGGTGCGGGCCACTCCGGGGCCGCCGGGCCGGCCCTGACGGAAGGTCACGCGCGCGTCGTCGGGGACGTACGGGAGGACGGCGTCCGTGCCGCCGTCCTCCTGGATCACCCAGTGCCACTCCCAGCCCTCGGGGAGCCGCTGCGCGCACAGCGAGTCGTACGCCTCGGGCAGGAAGCGGGCCGACGGGGCGTGGACCGCGGTGACGACGACGACGCGCCGGCTCACGGCGGCACTCACCGCCGTTCCCGCTGGCTGGACGGGACGACGAGGCGGGGCTCCGTGGCGCTGGGCACGCAGGGGAGCGTAACAACTCCTCGCGGGAGGACATGACGAAGGCCCGGCGGCTCCTGTGAGCGGCCGGGCCTTCGTGGTCCGTGGGCGGTGCGGTACGCGGATCGCCGTGACGTCGGGATCGGTGAGCGGTGAGCGGTGGGCACGCGCGCGTGCCGGGGCGGTCGGCGCTGGAGCGGCGGGTCGGTCGGCGTCGGCGCGGTGGGCCGGTCGGCGCTGGAGCGGCGGATCGGTCAGGGCCGGCGCGGTGGGCCGGTCAGCGCTGGAGCGGGGGGTCGGCCGGGGTGCGGTGTCCGGTGGTGGAGCCGTTGCCGGTGCGGCAGTGGTCGGAGGTGGCGGCGCCGGCCGGGTCGGCGGCGGTCGCGTCCGTCAGCGGGCGGTGCCGGCAACTGGGGGACTTGCCGTGCGCCTCGGCGTGGATGCGCTGCTTCATCGTGGGGGGCAGGGACCCGGTCCGTGACCAGGACCAGGGAGCCGGCGCCGGGGCGGCCGTCCGCTGCGGAGTGCTCTCGCTGTTGCGCGCGGTCTCGGTCCGCGGTACCGCCGCGGCGGCGCTCGTGGTGATCAGTCCGAGCGCCGTGAACAGCGCCAGGAAGGCGGTGACGACGGTGGTCCACAGCGTCATGACCTTGTTCCGGGCCATGGCCCCTCACTTTCGGGTTGGGCGATTTGCGTACTTTCCTCATGATGTGTATGAGCGCCGCGAAGTGGTGGACCGACGCCCGTGGCGCGTCGATGTTCAGATGAACACCACACGGATGGGTGCACGGGAGGGCAAAAGGTGCGAAGGCGGGAGGAGGGCGGTCAAAAGCTGACCGTCCGTGGGGGTGTGATCACCCTCCGATCAGAACGGCGTCACCCTTCTCTATGGGGCTTGTGCGGCGCCGAGTTGACGCCCGACGCAGGTCACCGATCGATATCGGTCGGTGTGTATAGTCGGGCGCCAGAGGTCCCCTACGTCAACGAAAGACGAGGTCGCGCGGTGAAGAAGCTTCTCCTGGTCGCACTGGCCGCCATCGGCGGGCTCCTCGTGTACCGCCAGATCCAGGCGGATCGCGCCGAGCAGGATCTGTGGACGGAGGCGACCGACTCCGTGCCCACGGGTTCGTGAGTCCGACCGGCATACGATTCTGAGCAGACCCCGGCCGTCATCACGGTCGGGGTTTTGTGTTGCCCGGGAGCCGGTCCGGGTGGGGTTTCGGACGCGCGTAGGCGTTGGGCGGATGGCGGGCGGGGCCGCGGGGCAGGATGGGCCACGGACGGGCCACGGACGGGCCAAGGACGGGCCACGGTCCGGTTGCGGGACGGCCCGGGAGCCGTTGGGTGCACGGGAGGGGTGGCGGGCGTTGGCGTGGGGGCGGAGGCGGAAACGGGGGTGGAGGCGGGCGTCGAGGCCGGGGGTGCGGGGCCTGGCCGCCGTCGGTGCGGTGCTGTGCCTGACCGCCGGTCCGCAGTGGACGGGCGTGGCCGGGGCGGTCGGTGCGTCGGCTGGGTCCGCCGGATCTGCCGGATCTGCCGGAGCTGCCGGGCCCGCTGGGTCCGCGGGGCCCGCTGGGTCCGCGGGGTCCGCTGGGCCCGCCGGGTCCGCCTTCACTGACGTACTGGCGGGGTCCGCCGCCCTCGCCGACGCACCCCCGGGGTACGCCTTCGCCGGTGACGCCCGGCGGATCGACGGGGCGGACGGCGCCGCGGACGCCGCGTGGCTGAAGGCCGGGGCCACGTACCGCAGTTCGCTTCCCCGGGACGGCACGCTCTACTACCGCCTGGACCTCGACGCCGTCTCGACCACCTATGTCTCCGTCACCGCCGTCCCCCGGTCCGGTGGCGAGGTCACCGCCGTCGACGGCATCCGGGTCTCCCTGCGGGACGCCGACGGCGGCGCCTGCGACTCCGGCACCGCGAACTTCGGCGCCGCCCGCAGCCCCCGCCCGGTCACCGCCTGGGCGAAGCGCGAGGTCTCCCCCGGCGCGACCCGGTGCCAGGAGGCGGGCGCCTACTACCTGGTGGTCGAGCGGTCCCGGCCGCAGGACTCCCCGCCGGACGCCTGGGACCTGGAACTGACCACCGCCGCCGAACCGGGCCTGACGCGGACGCCCACCAGGAACACGCCGGAGACCTGGGACTCGGCGACGCCCGAACCCCCGGCGGGGACGCCGGTACGCCGCCGGGGCGGGGACGGCTTCGCCGGGGCCACGCCCATCGGCGAGGGCGCCTGGCGCGACGACATCCGGCCCGGGCAGACCCTCTTCTACAAGGTGCCCCTCGACTGGGGACGGCAGGTGTACGCCACCGCCGACCTCGACGCCACCGCGGAGGGCAGCGGCTACGCCACCGCCGCGCTGCAACTGGCCCTGCACAATCCGGTACGCGGCCGGGTCGACAGCGCCGGCGCCGGGTACAGCGGCCGGCGTGCCACCGTCGGCCTGGACCCCGTGCCGCCGGTGGCGTACGACAACCGGTACGCCGTCGCCGGACGGGTGAGCGCGATGCGGTTCGCCGGTTCCTACTACCTGGTGGCGCACCTCGCCGAGCAGGTCGCGGACGACTTCGGGGACGGGCCGTTCACCCTCACCCTGCGGGTCCGGCTGCTCGGCACGGCCGGGGCGGGGCCCGGATACGCAGGGGAGCCGGTGCCGCGGGACCTCTTCACGGTCACCGGGACCGACCGGGTGGCGACGGCCCCGCAGGGTGAGGGCGAGGACGGCACCGGGAACCTGGCGATGAAGGCGGTCGCGGTCGGCGGGATCGGCACGGGGAGCCTGCTGCTGGCCGGGCTCGGGGTGTGGACGGTCGTGGCGCGGCGCAGGGGCGCGTGATCGGCGCTCACAGCCGGGTCAGGGCCCAGAGGCCGACCGCGTAGCAGAGCAGCGCGAGCAGCAGGACCGGGACCGCCACCTTCGCCGGGGGGCCGGGGCGGCGCAGCCGGTGCGCGCGGCGCCGTGCGCCCGAAGGGGCGGGGGTGGAAGGGGGAACCTGAGCGGCCCGAGCGGTGTACGAAGCAGTAGGGGCATCGACGCGACCGGGCTCCGGATACGCCGGTGCGGTGCCGAGGGACGACGAGGGCGAGGCATGAGGAGACGACGAGAATGGCGAGAACGGCGAGGACGCCGAGTACGGGAAGCTCGGGGCGGACGAGGAGTCCGGGAAGCCCGAGGAGTCCGGGGAGTACGGGGAGTCCGGAAAGCCCGAGGAGTCCGAGGAGCCCGAGGGGGATTCTGGCCGCTGCTGCTGAGGTCGCTGCTCCGCCTGCTCGGGCCCCCTTCGTGGGTCGCGCGGCGGCAGGGCGGTGGTCGCGGTCGTGGCCTGTGGGGGCGGCAGGTGGAAACTGCCGGTGTCCGACTGGGGGAAGGACGGGACACTACGGGGGTCGTCGGAGGCGGAGACAGGCTCCTGCCCGGAACTGCCGGTGTCCGCGCCCGGGTCCAGGTCTCCCGGTCCCCGTGCCACCTGAGACTCCGACGCACCGCGCGGCGTTCGCGGCCTGACCGCTCGCCGGGGGCCGATCGGCCCGTCGGGGCCGAACCCCGGTGGCAGCGGCCCGACTTGGTCGAAGATCTCGATCTTCTCGTCGTCGGGGCCGGGCTCCGGCAGCAGCTCCGCCGCCTCGGCCAGGGCCTTGCGCGCCCCCGTCGCCGTGCGGAAGCGGGCGAGGGGATCGGGCTGCACCAGCGTGGCCACCACCTGCCACAGCGGCTCGGGGATCCCCCGTGGCGCACCCGGGGTGCCGTGCTCGGCGAAGTGCCGCACCAGGGACTTGGTGTCCGGCTTGGCGCCCTGGAGGAGGTAGAGGGCGACCAGTCCTACGGCGAACAGGTCGGCCGGGAAGTCCGGTTCGGCGCCCATCACCTGTTCGGGCGCCAGATAACCGGGCGTCCCCACCACCAGGTCGGCCTCGGTCAGCCGGGGCTCGCCCAGCCGCATGGCGATGCCGAAGTCGCCCAGCCGCAGCCGGGGCCGGCCGGTGCCGGTGGCCTCCAGCAGGACGTTGGCGGGCTTGATGTCGCGGTGCACGACGTCCTCCGCGTGGACCGCGGCCAGCCCGGACAGAAGCTGGTCGAGGAGGGTGCAGACGAAGGCCGGCGGCAGCGGGCCGTAGTCGCCGACCAGGTGAACGAGGGAGCCCCCGGTGACCAGGTCCATGGTGAACAGGACCTTGTCGTCGTCGGCGGCCCAGCTCGCGGGCGCCAGCACATGGGGGTGGTCGATGCGCAGCGCCTGTTCGCGGACGAAGCGCAGCAGGGAGTGCGCGTCGCGTTGCTGGAGCACCTTGGCGGCCACATAGCGTTTGCGGCGGTGGTCCCAGGCCCGCCAGACCGCGCCCACCCCTCCGCGTCCGATCGGGTCGACCAGTTCGTACCGGCCGGCGAAGACCTCACCCATGGCTTCCGCGTCGCTCCTCCCCCTGAGGCTCCCCGTCGTCCGCCGCGCGCCCCCGTCGGACGCCGCTCCCGGGCCCAGCCGCCGCGCCCCCTCGGGGACGGTCGGGCCCGGAGGGAGGTCAGCTCTGGTGGGACTGGTAGTGCGCGACCGCGTCGGAGGTGCGGCCGGCGCCGTACACCCGGAGGAACTCTGCCAGCTCCGGGTGGCTCGGGGCGAGAGTGTCCGCCGCTTCTATGATGTCGCCCGCGGCGGCCACCGAGCGCAGCAGCGACTGGATCTCCCGGACCACCCGCTTCACCGTCGGCGCCCCCGAACTGCCGGTCGACTGCGTGGTGTTGCTGAGCACCGAGCCCCCCTGAGACTTCTTGATCTCTTCCATGCGCTCCGTGGCCTCGGCGGCGCTCACACTGCCGTCGGCGACCTGCCCCGCCAGGTCCTGGAGCAACTGCACCCGCTGGACCACCGCGGGATTGCCGATCTTCGCCCGCTGACCGCTCATGAGCTGCGACAGCATCGGGGCGGACAGTCCCAGTACCCCCGCCAGACGAGCCTGATTGAGACCAAGATCGTCGATGAGCCTACGGAAGAGCGCCCCCAACGGCTCTCCGTACCAGTTCCGCTGCAGTTCCCGCGCTCTTGCGGTGGCTTCCTGCTGTGCGGCGTCCATTGCGTCTCCCCATCGCTGCCCCGAAAACCGCAGTTCGCTCCAGCGAACCACGCCGAGCATCTTACGGAGAGTGGTCGTGCACCGGGACCCCCCATCTTTTTGCGAGATACCGGGGGCGACCCGGTACTCTTGGTCGCGGCGCCCACCGCGGCGACGCCCGCCCGGTCGGTCACGCCACTTCCGGGGCCTTAGCTCAGTTGGTAGAGCGCTGTCTTTGCATGGCAGATGTCAGGGGTTCGACTCCCCTAGGCTCCACCCGGAAAGAGCCCCTTCACCTGCGGAAAAGCAGATGGAGGGGCTTTTCGTTCCGGATGTTCCGGGAAGACGGAACAGGCGGTCCTGAAGGCCGAGTTCGGGGCCGGGGGCGGCCGGTCCGCTCTTGATATCGTCACTCCACAAGGCACCAGGACCCCCACCGCCGCGGGGCGGTGTCACGTGGCTCACGCCGTCGGAGCCGTTCGGTCGCTGCCGACGAGGTGGAAGGGGTTGACCATGCGGGCGAAGGTACGGGCCGCTCTCGACGCGCTGTACATGAAGCGCCTCGTCAGGGAGTTGGAGGGCCGCCCACGCCCCCAGCACATCGGCATCATGCTGGACGGCAACCGCCGGTGGGCCAAGATGTCCGGGATAGACGACCCCCGCGAGGGCTACCGGGCGGGCGGCGCCAAGGTGCTGGACTTCCTCCGCTGGTGCGACTCGGCGGAGATCGAGCACGTCACCCTCTACATGCTCTCCGACGACAATCTGCACCGGCCCGAGGAAGAGCTGAACCCGCTGATCGACATCATCGCCGAGGTGGTGGAGCGGCTGGCCGTGCCGGGCAACCCCTGGCCCGTCGAGGTCGTCGGCGCTCTGGACCTGCTGCCCGCCGAGTCGGCGAGCCGGCTGAAGGCCGCCACCGCGGCGACCCAGGGCCGCCAGGGCGGGACGAAGGTGGACGTCGCCGTCGGCTACGGCGGCCGGCGCGAGATCGTCGACGCCGTCCGTTCGGCGCTCATCGAGCACAGCGCCAAGGGTGGGGACATCGACGAGTTCATCGACACCTTCACCATGGAGCACATCTCCAAGCACCTGTACTCCAAGACGCGTTCGGAGTCCGACCTGATCATCCGGACCTCCGGCGAGCAGCGTCTCTCCGGCTTTCTGCTCTGGCAGTCCGCGTACGCGGAGATGTACTTCTGCGAGACCTACTGGCCGGACTTCCGGGAGATCGACTTCCTGCGCGCCCTGCGCTCCTACTCGCTGCGGGAACGTCGTTACGGACGGTGACGGGTAGGGCGTCCGAGGGACGTTCCACGTGAAACATCGCCGCGGGGCGGGAGACCCACTCTCCCGCCCCGCGGCGTTGTCCGTAGGGTCGATCTCCGTCAGCGCTGGTCGTCGGTGTGGGAGCCCTCGTTCTCGGCCTGCTTGGCCTGCACCTCGGGGTCCAGTTCGGCCGGGCCGCTGCCGTCCACCGACGTCAGGTGGCCCGCCTCGGGGACCTCCGTCGCGGCCGGCGGCTCGACCAGCCAGTCCGGGTTGGCCTGCTTGTCCCACCACTTCCAGGCGGCGAAGGCGCCGCCCGCGACCGCACCCAGGACCAGCAGCATCCGGGCGGCCCGGCCGGCCTTCGCGCGCCGCTGGTGCTTGCGCGCCAGCTTCTGGATCTCCGCGGCGGAGACCTGACCGCGCAGCGCCGCCAGTGCCGCGGCACCGCGCAGCGCGGCCTCGTCCCGGACGGGACCGGCCGCCGCCACCGCCTGCTCGATCCGGGGACGGGAGAACTCGGCCGCCTGGCGGGCGGCCAGCCGGGCCCGGACCGCCGCCTCCTGGGCGGCCTGGTCGACCTTCGGCGGCACATGCGACCGGGCCTGCTCCAGCTTCGGCGCGAGATGGGCGCCGTACTGGAGGCGAGCCTGGTCGGCGGCCTGGGACACCTTGGGCGCCAGCCGTACGCGCGCCTCGTGTGCGTAGTGCGCGGCCCTTTCCTTGGCCGTGTCGGCGTAGGGCGCCACCACTTCCGCGGCGTGCAGCACGCTGTCCTTCGCCGAACCGGTCGCGGCGCGCACGCTGTCGATGCGGGTCACGGGTTCCTCCTCCTCGGTGGCGTACGGTAATTCGACTTTCCACCCTTTTACGGATCATGCCTGCCGACGCCCTGTCAGGCATGCGAAGACAGGCATCCGGGTCACGGGACGACCTCGGCGGAGCGCGGACCGATCTCGATAGCGGGTGAATACGGAACAACGGGAGCTTGTCGTCGACAATGCCACGGATCGTCGCCCGCTGTCCTCGCTCCGCGGCACTCGGCCGGATTTCCGCACCCGAGGTTCACCTGGGAGTGGTGGCGGCGGACCGCTGGGCGACGGGGGGCGCGGGCCGTGCGAGGATCAGGGAGTCACAGGAAGACAACGGAAGGCAGATCGTGGCTGAGCAGCTTTACGCCACCCTGAAGACCAATCACGGCGACATCGACGTCCGGCTCCTGCCGAACCATGCTCCCAAGACGGTCAAGAACTTCGTCGAGCTCGCCAAGGGCGAGCGGGAGTGGACGCATCCGGCCACGGGCCAGAAGACCACGGACAAGCTCTACGACGGCACGGTCTTCCACCGGGTGATCAGCGGCTTCATGATCCAGGGCGGCGACCCGCTGGGCAACGGCACCGGCGGCCCCGGCTACCAGTTCGAGGACGAGTTCCACCCGGACCTCGCCTTCGACAAGCCCTACCTGCTGGCCATGGCCAACGCCGGTCCGGGCACCAACGGGTCGCAGTTCTTCGTCACCGTCGCCCCGGCGACGTGGCTGAACCGCAAGCACACCATCTTCGGCGAGGTCGTCGACGCGGCCAGCCAGAAGGTCGTGGACTCCATCGCCACCACGCAGACCAACCCGCGCACCGACCGTCCGCTCAGCGACGTGGTGATCGAGTCGGTCGTCGTGGAGACCCGCGAGGGCTGAGCCCCGCCGTGACCGGGCCCGATCCGGGAGCGACCGGTCACCGGGGGAACCAAACGCCCCGCCCGTCCGTAAGGATGGGCGGGGCGGTGCTTTGTCACGACGACTTCGAGGGGACCTCATGGACCAGGCAGCGGGCAGCCCACAGGACGCCGGGAGCCTGCCGGTCTGCTACCGCCATCCGGACCGCGGGACCGGCATCCGCTGCACCCGCTGCGAGCGGCCGATCTGTCCCGAGTGCATGGTGAACGCCTCGGTCGGTTTCCAGTGCCCCGACTGCGTCCGCGGCACCTCCGGCGCCGGGCCCGCCCCCGCCGCCGCCCGGCCCCGCACCCTCGCCGGCGGCGGGATCACGGCCGACCCCCGGCTGGTCACCAAGGTGCTGATCGGCCTGTGCCTGGCCGCCTTCTTCGCCCAGTTGTCCGCCGGGGACTCCTTCACCAGCCGCTTCGAGCTGATCGGCCGGGCCTATGTGCCGCTGCTCGGCGGGGTCGAGGGCATCGCGGAGGGGCAGTACTACCGGCTGCTGACCCCGATGTTCCTGCACGGCAGCTATATCCACATCCTGTTCAACATGCTCAGCCTGTGGTGGATCGGCGGTCCCCTGGAAGCGGCTCTCGGCCGGGCCCGCTACCTGGCCCTGTACCTCGTCTCCGGGCTGGCCGGCAGCGCGCTCACCTATCTGCTCGCCGAGCCCAACCAGCCCTCGCTCGGTGCCTCGGGCGCGATCTTCGGGCTGTTCGGCGCCACCGCGGTCCTGATGCGCCGGCTCAACCAGGACATGCGGCCGGTGGTCGCGCTGCTGGTGATCAACCTGATCTTCACCTTCAGCCCGGGCTTCAACATCGCCTGGCAGGCCCACATCGGCGGCCTGGTGGCGGGCGTGGTGGTCGGCTACGGCATGGTCCACGCCCCGCGCCGGCGGCGGGCGCTGATCCAGTACGGCATCTGTGCGCTGGTGCTGGTCGCAGTCGTCGTGCTGACCCTGGTGAGAACCTCGCAGCTCACCTGAGCACACCGTTTGTCCACAGCGTGTGGCGGATCTTGTGCACACTGTGCGAGAACATCTGTGCCCCCTGTCACCGGACCGTGTTTCCGCAGGTCAGACAGGGGGCGCACATGCTTTCGGTTGCCGGTGGTTCTGTCACACCGGCGTCAACCTCCGGTGAGTTATCCACAGATCGTCGTTTCTTTTCCTCATGCTGTGGAAATCGCTGTGGATAACTCGGTGGAGAGCCGTGGGCAGAGCCGTGCTCAGCGGTCGGCGGACGTCACTTCCACTGGGTGGAGACGCCGAACCCGGCGGCGATGAAGCCGAAGCCCACCACGATGTTCCAGTTGCCCAACTGCTCGATGGGCAGCGACCCGTCGGTCACGTAGAAGACGACGATCCAGGCCAGCCCGATCAGGAACATGGCCAGCATGACAGGGGCGACCCAGGCACGGCTGTTGAGCTTGATGCTCGTCGTCTGCTTCGCCGGCGGCGGCGTGAAATCGGCCTTCTTGCGGATACGTGACTTCGGCACGAGGGTCTCTCCTGTCGATGCGCTGCGTGGCCGCGCAGGGAACTGGGTCGGGCTCGGGGCAACGTACAAGGGGACTCTGAGCGCTCCCCCGGGCGTCCGTTAGCGTAGTGCTTCCGTGGCGCCGAAGGAGATAAGGGTACGTTGAGCAATTCTGCCGACTCCCCCGGGACGGGTTCCAGTGCCGCCCGCGGCCGACGCTTCCGGCCCGTGCGCGTGCTCACGGCCCTGGTCTTCGCCCTCGCCGGACTGATCTTCTTCACCAGCTTCAACACGGCCAAGGGCACCAACATCCGCACGGACGCCTCCCTGCTGAAGCTCTCCGACCTGATCCAGGAGCGCAGCCGCAAGAACGGCGAGATGGAGGAGTCCAACGCGGCCCTCCGCCACGACATCGAGTCCCTGGCCGAGCGCGACGACGACAGCACCCAGGCCGAGGACGACAAGCTCGCCGCCCTGGAGCGGCGCGCGGGCACCCAGAAGCTGAAGGGCAGGGCCGTCACCGTCACGCTCGACGACGCCCCGCCGGACGCCACCGCCAAGCTCCCCGGCTACCCCGAGCCCCAGCCCGACTACCTGGTCATCCACCAGCAGGACCTCCAAGCCGTGGTGAACGCGCTCTGGCAGGGCGGCGCCGAGGGCATCAAGGTCATGGACCAGCGGCTGATCTCCACCAGCGCCGTGCGCTGCGTGGGCAACACCCTGATCCTCCAGGGCCGGGTCTACTCACCGCCGTACAAGATCACCGCGGTCGGCGACCCGGAGAAGCTGAAGCAGGCGCTGGCCGCCTCCCCGGCGATCCAGAACTACATGGTGTACGTCAATGTCTACGGGCTCGGCTGGCAGGTCGAGGACGACGGGACGGTGACGCTGCCCGGCTACTCGGGCACCGTGGACCTGCACTACGCCCAGCCCGTGGAGTGATCCCCCGGCCGCGCCCGTCCGGTGGCTCGGTTTCACGTGGAACATCCCGGTGCGGGAGGACTCCGGCCGGCGGACGGTCCGCGTATCGGATCGACAAAGGGCCGGACAAATCCGTGCCGCCGGGCCCCGGCGTGATCGATCCTGTCTCCGGGACGGCCGGGCTCCCCGGACGCCCGGGCCCGTGGAGGCCGGGAAACCTCGGGCGTAGCGCCGTTAGTCTGTTGCCGTACGGCGTGAGTCCGGTGCCGTGGTGCGAGGGAAGGGACGGCATGTACGGCTGGATCTGGCGGCATCTGCCGGGAAACGCATGGGTGAAGGCACTGATCTCGCTCGTGCTCGCCCTGGCCGTGGTCTACGTCCTCTTCCAGTACGTCTTCCCGTGGGCCGAGCCGCTGCTTCCCTTCAACGATGTGACGGTGGACAACCAGTGAGCGCACGCATTCTCGTCGTCGACAACTACGACAGCTTCGTCTTCAACCTGGTCCAGTACCTGTACCAGTTGGGCGCCGAGTGCGAGGTGCTGCGCAACGACGAGGTCTCCACCGCGCACGCCCAGGACAGCTTCGACGGCGTGCTGCTCTCGCCCGGCCCGGGCGCCCCCGAGCAGGCGGGCGTCTGCGTCGACATGGTCCGGCACTGCGCGGCGACCGGCGTCCCCGTCTTCGGCGTCTGCCTCGGCATGCAGTCGATGCAGGTGGCGTACGGCGGTGTGGTGGACCGGGCGCCCGAGCTGCTGCACGGCAAGACCTCGCCGGTCGAGCACGAGGGCCGGGGCGTCTTCGCCGGCCTGCCCTCGCCCTTCACGGCGACGCGGTACCACTCGCTGGCCGCCGAACCGGCCACCGTGCCGGCCGAGCTGGAGGTCACCGCCCGTACCCCCGACGGCATCGTGATGGGCCTGCGCCACCGCGAACTGCCCGTCGAGGGCGTGCAGTTCCACCCGGAGTCGGTGCTGACCGAGCACGGCCACCGGATGCTGGCCAACTGGCTGGCGGAGTGCGGCGACCAGGGCGCGGTGGCGAGGTCTGCGGGGCTCGCCCCGGTGGTGGGCAGGGCCACGGCGTGACCGCGCTGCGCCCCGAGCGCGAGTCCGGCGCGAGCGGCGGCGCCGGCGCCCCGGGGTCCTCGTACGGGCAACGGCGGTACGGCGGTTCCGGTGCGGTCGGGGACGGCGGGTACGCGGCCGACCGGACCCCCGCGCGGCCGTACCTGGCGCCGGTGGACGAGGAGACCGTGGCGCTGCGCATCCCCGAACCGCCGGCCCGCCCGGCGGACGAGCGGCCCGCCCCTGCCCCCGCCGGCGGCCGGGCGGCCCGCAGGAAGGCCGCCAAAGGGCGCCATGGCGGCCGTCGGGGCGCCCGCCGGGGCCCCGGGCCCTCCGCCGCCTCCCCCGAGGCCCAGGACGCCCCCGAGGCGCCCCGTAGCCGCGTCGAGGCCCGCCGCCTGGCCAGGGCCAGCAGACCGGGCCCGGCCGTCATCGCCAGCCGGGTCATCGGCGAGGTGTTCATCACCACCGGCGTACTGATGCTGCTGTTCGTCACCTACCAGTTGTGGTGGACGAACGTGCGGGCGCACGCGCAGGCCGACAAGGCGGCCAGCAGCCTCCAGGACGACTGGGCGGACGGCAAGCGCAGTCCGGGCGCCTTCGAGCCGGGCCAGGGCTTCGCCATCCTGCACATCCCCAAGCTGGACGTCGTGGTGCCCATCGCCGAGGGCGTCAGCAGCAAGAAGGTGCTGGACCGCGGCATGGTCGGGCACTACGCCGAGGGGGTCCTGAAGACGGCGATGCCCGACGCGAAGACCGGCAACTTCGGGCTCGCGGGGCACCGCAACACCCACGGCGAGCCGTTCCGGTACATCAACAAGCTGGCGCCGGGCGACCCGATCGTCGTGGAGACGCAGGACACGTACTTCGTCTACAAGATGGCGTCCATCCTGCCGGTGACCTCGCCCAGCAACACGAGCGTCCTCGACCCCGTCCCGCGGCAGGCGGGCTTCACCGGGCCCGGCCGCTACATCACGCTCACCACCTGCACCCCCGAGTTCACCAGCAAGTACCGGATGATCGTTTGGGGCAGGATGGTCGAGGAACGGCCGCGCAGCAAGGGCAAGCCGGATGCGCTGATCAGTTAAGGGCAGATGACCAGTGGCAGCGACCACCGACACCGATCACGAAGAGCACACCGCCGCGCCCGGCTCCGCGCCGCCGGACCGCCCGCGCCGCCGGGGCCGGATCGCCGCGGCCGTCAGCGTCCTCGGTGAGCTCCTCATCACCGCCGGCCTGGTGCTGGGCCTCTTCGTCGTCTACTCGCTGTGGTGGACGAACGTCGTCGCGGACCGCCACGCGGACCGGCGGGGGGACGAGGTGCGCGACACCTGGGCGCAGGACCCGCCCGGCCGGGCCGGGCCGGGGGCGCTGAACACCAAGGACGGCATCGGCTTCCTGCACGTGCCCGCCCTGTCCAAGGGCGAGATCCTCGTCGAGAAGGGCACCTCGATGAAGGTCCTCAACGACGGCGTCGCCGGCTACTACACCGACCCGGTCAAGGCGGAGCTGCCGATGACCGGCAAGAAGGGCAACTTCTCGCTGGCCGCGCACCGCGACGGGCACGGCGCCAAGTTCCACCGCATCGACAAGCTGAAGAAGGGTGACCCGATCGTCTTCGAGACGAAGGACACCTGGTACGTCTACAAGGTCTACGGCATCCTCCCGGAGACCTCGAAATACAACGTGGAGGTCCTCGGCGACATCCCCGAGGAGTCGGGGCGGAAGAAGCCCGGCCACTACATCACGCTGACGACCTGCACGCCCGTCTACACCAGCCGCTACCGGTACATCGTCTGGGGCGAGCTGGTCCGCACCGAGAAGGTCGACGCCGAGCGGACACCGCCGAAGGAGATCCGCTAGCGGCCCGCCGGGGACCGCGCGGCACGGCACACGGGAGAGCCCCGGACCCTTACGCCGAGGGGTCCGGGGCTCTCCCGTGTCGCGTGCGAGACGGGTCAGTCCTCGTCGCCGCCGGTCAGGCCGCCGAAGATGCCGCCGATGTTGCGGTTCCCGCCGTTGTTGCCGTTGCCGCCGCCCTGGGCGATGGCGATCAGGGTGACCTTGTCGCCCTTCTTGACCTCCTGGCCCTCGGACGGGCTGCTCGCGACCACCTTGGCGTTGTCGTCCTGGGCGCCCTGGATGCGCTCCAACTGGAGCCCGGCCTGGCCGAGGACCTGCTTGGCCTGGGCGACCGTCATGTCGGTCACCTTCGGCATCGCGAACTTCTGCTCCTCCTCGGCCGGCTTCTTGGCGATCTTCACGTCGACGGTGCTGCCGCGGTCGACGTCCGTGCCCGGGGCGAAGCTCTGCTCGAAGATCTTGCCCTCTTCCTGGGCGGTGGACTCCTCCGTCGACTGCGAGCCGAGCACCAGGCCCTTGGCCTGCAGGATCTGCTTGGCCTCGTCCGGGGTCTTGCCGGTCACGTCGGGCACGGTCACCTGGGCGGTCTGCCGGGCCACGGTGACGGTGACGGTGGAGCCCTTCTCCTTGGAGGTGCCGCCCTCGGGGTCCTGCGACAGGACCGTGTCCGGGGTGTCGGTGGACTCCTGGGTCTTCTTCTCGACCTCGAAGCCCTTGTCCTTCAGGGTCTTCTCGGCCTCCTCGTAGGTCAGGCCCTCGACGTCCGGGACCTCCACCTTGGGCGCCCCGGTGGACACCACCAGCTCGACGGTGGACTGCTTGTCGACCTCGGTGCCCTGCTCGGGCGTCTGATCGCAGATCTTGCCCTTGGGCTGGTCCTCGCAGGTGTCCTCGGAGAAGGTGACCTTCAGGTCCGAGTTGACCGCCTGCTTCTCGGCGTCCGCCTTGGTCAGGCCGACGAAGTTCGGCGCGGCGATGGTGCCGTTGCCGGTGCCGCCGTCCCCGCTGAACACCCACTTGCCGATCAGGATGGCGCCGACCAGAACCAGGATGCCGGCGAGCACCAGCAGCACCGTGGAGGTGCTGGACTTGCGCTGCGGCTGGCGGCGCCGGTCGGGCCGCTCGTCGTAGCCGCCGTCGTCCGGGTTCATCGGCGGCAGCATCGTGGTGGCGCCCGCGCCGGAGTCCGAGCGCAGGGCCGTCGTCGGCTGCTCGTCGGGGTAGCCGCCGTACCCGCCGTAGCCGACCGCGCCCATCGCGGCGGTCGCAGCGACCGGCTGGCCGTCCAGGCACGCCTCGATGTCGGCGCGCATCTCGTCGGCCGACTGGTAGCGGTAGTCGGGGTCCTTGACCAGCGCCTTCAGCACGATCGCGTCCATCTCGGGCGTGATCTCGGGGTCGAAGACGCTGGGCGCCTGCGGCTCCTCGCGGACGTGCTGGTAGGCGACCGCGACCGGGGAGTCGCCGACGAACGGCGGCCGGACGGTCAGCAGCTCGTACAGCAGGCAACCGGTGGAGTACAGGTCGGAGCGGGCGTCGACCTGCTCGCCCTTGGCCTGCTCCGGGGAGAGGTACTGGGCGGTGCCGATCACGGCCGCCGTCTGCGTCATCGTCATGCCGGAGTCGCCCATGGCCCGGGCGATGCCGAAGTCCATCACCTTGACCTGGCCGTTGCGCGTCAGCATGACGTTGGCCGGCTTGATGTCGCGGTGCACGATGCCGTTGCGGTGGGCGTACTCCAGGCCCTGGAGGATGCCGATGGTCATCTCCATGGCCCGCTCGGGCAGCAGCTTGCGGCCGCTGTGCAGCAGCTCACGCAGGGTGGAGCCGTCGACGTACTCCATCACGATGTACGGGATGGAGACCCCGTCGATGTAGTCCTCGCCCGTGTCGTAGACCGCCACGATCGCGGGATGGTTGAGCGAGGCGGCCGACTGGGCCTCCCGGCGGAACCGGGCCTGGAAGGACGGGTCGCGCGCGAGGTCCGCGCGGAGCGTCTTCACCGCCACCTGGCGCCCGAGCCGGGAGTCATGCGCGTGGTAAACCTCCGCCATGCCACCACGGCCGAGCACCGGGCCCAGCTCGTACCGGCCGCCGAGGCGACGCGGCTCTTCCATAGCTACCTACCAGCCCTCTCCGTCGGTCCCGACCGGCCTGCTTGTACGGTCGGAGGCTGCCGTCCGGCCTACCGTACCCGGCTCGCTTTGTGTGACTTGGCCAAGCCCGTCACCCGATACCGGACCGGTATCGCGACGTGCGCGGACGGGAAACGGACGTGAGCGGAGTCACTTGCCGTTCAGCCCGTGGTCACTTCTTGCTGTCCAGGACGGCCTGCATCACGTTCTTCGCGATCGGCGCGGCCAGACCGCCACCGGAGATGTCGCCCCGGTTGGCGTTCTCGTCCTCGATCACCACGGCGACGGCCACCGGCGAGCTGCCGTCGCTCTGCTTGGCGTAGGAGATGAACCAGGCGTACGGGTTCTCGCTGTTGTCGACACCGTGCTGGGCGGTACCGGTCTTGCCGCCCACGGTGACGCCGTTGATCTGTGCCCTGGTTCCCGTGCCCTCCTTGACGACCGTCTCCATCATCGACTGGAGGATCTGGGCGTTGTCCGCGGACAGCGGCTTGCTCATCTCCTCGGGGTCGGTCTTCTCGATGGTGTCCAGGTTCGGGGCCTGCAGCTCGTCCACCATGTACGGCTTCATCAGGGTGCCGTTGTTGGCGATCGCCGAGGTGACCATGGCCATCTGCAGCGGGGTCGCGGCGGTGTTGAACTGGCCGATGGAGGAGAGCGCGACCTGCGAGGGCTCCATGTCGTCGGAGAAGACCGAGGCGGCGGAGCGGACCGGGACGAACTGCTCCTCGGTGAAGCCGAACTTCTTCGCCATGTCCAGCATCTTGTCGTTGCCCAGGTCGGCGCCGATCTTGCCGAAGACGGTGTTGCAGGAGACCCGCAGCGCCTCGCGCAGGGTGGCGTTCTTGCAGGGCAGGTCGCCCTCGTTCTTCAGTACGGTGCTGGTCTCCGGCATGGTCCAGGGCAGCGGGGAGTCGGTCTTCTCGTCCGCGCTGTCGTACAGGCCGTTCTCCAGCGCCGCGGCGGCGGTGAGCACCTTGAACGTCGAACCGGGCGGGTAGACCTCGCGCAGCGCCCGGTTGAGCGTCGGGTCGTTCTTGTTGTTCTCCTTCAGCAGGCCCTTCCACGCCTTCGCGTCGGAGTCCCCGCTGCCCGCGATCGAGGAGGGGTCGTACGACGGGAAGGAGGCCAGCGCCAGGATCTTGCCGGTGGACGGCTCGATCGCGGCGACCGCGCCCTTGCCGCCCTGCGCCTTCAGACCGTCGTACGCGGCCTTCTGCGCGGCGGCGTTGAGGGTGGTGACGACGTTGCCGCCCTCCTTCTTCTTGCCCGTGATCATGTCGAGCGTGTTGCGGAAGAAGAGCCGGTCGTCGTTGCCGGTGAGGATGCCGTCGTCGATGGCCTCCAGTTGCGTGGCGCCGTACGCCTGGGAGACGTATCCGGTCACCGGCGCCCACATGGGGCCGTCCTTGTAGGTGCGCTTGTACTTGAAGTCGCCGTCGGTGGTGGCGTGGCCGGTGATCGCCTTGCCGTCGACGATGATGTCGCCGCGCGGGGTGGCGTACCGCTCGATGGCCACCCGGCGGTTGTTCTCGTCGTCCTTGAGGCTGTCGGCCTTGACGTACTGCAGCCAGTTGTCACGGATGAGCAGGGTGAGCACCAGCAGGCCGCAGAAGATCGCGATACGGCGCAGGGGCTTGTTCACGGTCGGACCACCTGGGTCATCTCGGCGTCGGGATTGGCCGCGGGCGCGGGCGCGGGCCGGCGGGCGGTGTCGCTGATCCGCAGCAGGATGCCGATCAGCGCCCAGTTGGCGATGACGGAGGAACCGCCGTACGCCAGGAACGGCATCGTCATACCGGTCAGCGGGATCAGGCCCATCACACCGCCGGCCACGACGAACACCTGGAGGGCGAAGGCGCCGGACAGGCCGATGGCGAGCAGCTTGCCGAACGGGTCGCGGGCGGCGAGGGCGGTGCGCACGCCGCGCTCCACGATCAACGCGTACAGCAGCAGGATCGCCATCACGCCGGCCAGGCCCAGCTCCTCGCCGAAGGTGGCGAGGATGAAGTCGGAGTTGGCGGCGAAGCCGATCAGGTCGGAGTTGCCCTGGCCGAGTCCGGTGCCCAGGGTGCCGCCGGAGCCGAACGCCCACAGGGCCTGCATCGACTGCTCGGTGTGGCCGACGACGCCCTGCCGGGAGAGCTTGAACTCGTTGGCCGGGTCGAGCCACGCCTGGACGCGCTGCTGCACGTGCGTCTCGAAGGAGGCGACACCGACCGCGCCGGCCGCGGACATCAGCAGGCCGAACACGATCCAACTGGTCCGCTCGGTGGCCACGTACAGCATGATCACGAACATGCCGAAGAACAGCAGCGAGGTGCCGAGGTCGGTCTCGAAGACCAGGATCAGGATGGACATCACCCAGACCACCAGGATCGGGCCCAGGTCCCGGCCGCGCGGGAGATACAGGCCCATGAACCGGCGGCTGGCCAGCGCCAGCGCGTCCCGCTTCACCATCAGGTAGCCCGCGAAGAACACCGCGAGCACGATCTTGGCGAACTCACCGGGCTGGATGGTGCCCAGACCGGGGATCTTGATCCAGATCCGGGCGCCGAAGACGTTCTGCCCGAGGCCCGGGACCAGCGGCAGGATCAGCAGCACCAGCGCGCCCGCCATGGAGATGTACGTGTAGCGCTGCAGGACGCGGTGGTCCTTGAGGAAGATCAGCACGGCCACGAACAGCGCCACGCCCAGCGCGGAGTACATCAACTGGCGGGGGGCGGCCTCGACGAACAAGCGGCTCGCCTGGAGCCGCTTGGACTGGTCCAGGCGCCAGATGACGACCAGCCCGATGCCGTTGAGCAGCGTGGCCAGCGGCAGCATCAGCGGGTCCGCGTAGGGCGCGAACTTGCGGACGACGAGATGGCCGACGCCCGCGATGAGGCCGAGTCCGAGACCGTAGCTCAGCAGGCCGGGCGGCACCGAGTCGTTGATGGCCAGGCCGACGTTGGCGTAGGCGAAGACCGGGATGACGACGGCGAACACCAGCAGCGCCAGCTCGGTGTTGCGCCGGCTGGGCGCTCCGATGGCGCCGATCGTGGACGTGTGGTGCGTCGGGGAAGTACTGCTCATCGTGTGACGGGGCCTCTCACGGCTTGCCTACTGCTTACCGCACAGCGAGACGACCTTCTGCTCTTCCTCCGAGAGGGTGGGGCCGGGGCTGGAGGTGGGTGCGGTCGTGGACGGGGACGGGGACTCGGACGCCTTGGGCGCGTCCGACGCGGTCGGCGTCGGTGTCACCTTGGACGGGAAGGAGGCGGGAGTGGTTCCCGTGGTCCTGCGGGCCTCGCCCTCGCCGGTCTTGGCGTTGCTCTCGTTCTGCTTCTGCGCGGCGCGCCGCTCGGCCTGCTTCTTGCAGGCGGACGCCTGCACCGCCAGCTCGTCGATCTTCGAGCGGGCGTCGCTCAGGTCGCCCTCGGCGATCGTCGCCTCCACCTGGTCCTGCTGGTAGGGCGGCAGGTACTTGAGTTCGATCTCCGGGTGGTCCTTCTCCACCTTCGAGAGCGACACCCAGGCCAGGTCCTGGCTGATGCCCCGGTAGAGGGCGACGTGGTCGTCCTTGGTGCCGACGTAGTACTGGGTCTGGGTCCAGCGCCAGCCGCCGTACAGGCCCCCGCCGACGACGGCGAGGGCCAGCACCGTGTAGAGGGACCGCTTCACCCACCGGCGGCCCTTGCGGGGCTTGGTGAAGTCGCCGTCGTCGTAGTCGCCGAAGCCGCCGGCCGGGATGTAGCCGGTGGTGTCGCCGCTGCCGGGCGGGCCGAACTCGCCGCCCCCGCCGCCCTGCCGGCCGAGCCCGGAGGCGCGTCCGGCGGGGGTCTGCATGATGCCGTTGTCGCCGATCTGGGACTGGTTCTCGGCGACGGCGCCGACCACGACCGGGGTGTCGGACAACTGGCCGGCCAGGGTGTCGCCGGTGTCCAGGTCGAGGACGTCGGCGACGATGACGGTGATGTTGTCGGGGCCGCCGCCGCGCAGGGCGAGCTGGATCAGCTCCTGCACGGTCTCCTGGGGGCCCTGGTAGCTGGCGAGGGTGTCCTCCAGCGTCTGGTGGGAGACCACGCCGGAGAGCCCGTCGGAGCAGATCAAGTAGCGGTCGCCGGCCCGGACCTCACGGATCGACAGGTCGGGCTCGACATGGTCGCCGCTGCCCAGCGCCCGCATCAGCAGGGAGCGCTGGGGGTGGGTGCCGGCCTCCTCCTCGGTGATCCGGCCCTCGTCGACCAGGCGCTGCACCCAGGTGTGGTCCTGGGTGATCTGCGTCAGCACACCGTCCCGCAGCAGATACGCGCGGGAGTCGCCGACGTGCACCATGCCGAGCCGCTGGCCGGTCCAGAGCAGCGCGGTCAGGGTGGTCCCCATGCCCTCCAGGCTGGGGTCCTCCTCGACCATCTGCCGCAACTGGTCGTTGGCCCGCTGCACGGCGGTGCCGAGCGAGGTGAGGATGTCGGAGCCGGGCACGTCGTCGTCGAGGGCGACGATGGTGGAGATGACCTCCGAGGAGGCGACCTCGCCGGCCGCCTGGCCGCCCATGCCGTCGGCGATGGCGAGCAGCCGGGGGCCGGCGTAACCGGAGTCCTCGTTGCCCTCCCGGATCATGCCCTTGTGCGATCCGGCGGCGAAGCGCAGTGACAGACTCATGCGCACCTCGCCCGTCGGCTGCTCCGGGTACAGCCGGTCGTGTCGAGCCACACTGCCCACCCTCCGGTCGGGAGCGCGCCGGTGGACGGGGTGCCGGCCGCCGCTGCGTGCTCGCTCCGCTCGCGCTCATTCATGACGTAGCACTACTTCCGCAGCTCGATGACGGTCTTGCCGATGCGGATCGGCGCACCCAGCGGAATCGGTGTGGGAGTCGTCAACCGGGACCGGTCCAGATACGTGCCGTTGGTGGAGCCCAGGTCCTCGACGATCCACTGGCCGCCCTGGTCCGGATAGATCCTGGCATGGCGGCTGGAGGCGTAGTCGTCGTCCAGCACGATCGTCGAGTCGTGTGCCCGGCCGAGCGTGATGGTCTGGCCCTGGAGGGCCACGGTGGTGCCCGTGAGGGTGCCCTCGGTCACCACCAGCTTGGTGGGGGCGTTGCGGCGGCCGCGGCCGCCGCTGGACTGCTGGCGCTGCGGTGGCGGCGCCTGTCGTGCGGCGGCCTGCTGCTGGGCCCGGCCGTCGGCCCGGCGCGACCCGCGCTGGGTGACCCGCGTACCGAACAGGTCGCTGCGGATGACCTGCACGGCCACGATCACGAACAGCCACAGTACGGCCAGGAAACCCAGCCGCATGACCGTGAGGGTCAGCTCTGACATTGCCCCCGGATCACCCTTCGGCTTGCCTATAGATAACGGTGGTGCTGCCCACGACGATCCGCGAGCCGTCGCGGAGCGTAGCGCGGGTGGTGTGCTGCCCGTCCACCACGATGCCGTTGGTGGACCCGAGATCCTGGATCGTCGAGGGCGTTCCGGTCCGGATCTCGCAGTGCCGTCGGCTCACGCCGGGGTCGTCGATCCGCACGTCGGCTTCGGTGCTGCGGCCCAGCACCAGCGTCGGGCGGGAGATCTGATGGCGGGTGCCGTTGATCTCGATCCAGTGGCGGGTGCGTCCGCCGGGCGCCGCCGTCGGGGCGGGCGCGGCCGGCGGCCGGTGTCCGCCCGCGGCGGGCGGATAGCCGTACCCGCCGGGCCGGGCGCCGGGCGGCGGCGCGGCCGGCATCGGCGGCACGGTGGCCGGTTCGGCGGCGGGCGGGTAGCCGTAGCCGCCGGGGCGGCCGGCCGCCGGCGGGGCGGCGGGCGCGGGCCCGCCGGGCTGCTGCGAGCTGGAGGAGGCGAGGGTGCGGCTGCGGACCCGGTACAGACCGGTGTCCAAGTCGTCCGCCTTCTCCAGGTTGACCTTGATCGGTCCCATGAAGGTGTAGCGCTGCTGCTTGGCGTAGTCGCGCACCATGCCGGCCAGCTCGTCGCCGAGCTGCCCGGAGTAGGGGCTGAGCCGCTCGAAGTCCGGGGCGCTCAGCTCCACGATGAAGTCATTGGGGACGACGGTCCGGTCGCGGTTCCAGATGGTCGCGTTGTTGTCGCACTCGCGCTGAAGCGCGCCCGCGATCTCCACGGGCTGTACCTCGGACTTGAAGACCTTCGCGAAGGTGCCGTTGACCAGACCTTCGAGACGCTGCTCGAACTTCTTCAGGACTCCCATGGGGCACCTCCTCCGTCGCTGCCGTCCTGTCCACCGCTTACCTGGTACTGCTTACTGATCGTATCCACGCGCCGGTCGATCGGCTGGTTCCCCCTGTCGGCCCGGTCGACGGGTGTCGACGCCCCTCTTACCCGTACTTCTGCCCAGGATCGTAGAGGCGCTCGCAGACCAGTGTCCCGCACCGGGCTGTGCGGCCCGCCCGGCTCCGGGTGAGACGGCCCGGACCGGTACGAGGTTGATACCTGGTCGGGCCGCCGTCGACACGTCGGCGACACGTCGGCCGGGCTCCGGCCGGGGGCCCGGCAACGGATGTGAACGCACCCGCTTCCGCGTGCTAATGTTCTGCATGTCGGAAGGCGCCGGGCCGAAAGGAACGGAGCCGGAGGACACACCCAATGCGCGGGTGGCGGAATAGGCAGACGCGCTGGATTCAGGTTCCAGTGCCCGAAAGGGCGTGGGGGTTCAACTCCCCCCTCGCGCACAGTACGGAAGCCCCGTAGGTCTCGGACCTACGGGGCTTCCGCTTTTCGCGTGCCCGCTCCCGGGGCCGTGTCGTGCCGTGCTGTGAGGAAGGTCTCAGGGTGGCCGGCGGTGGCGCGGGAGGTACCGTCGGGGCGCGTCGACGTGGGCGTACGGACGGGGGAGGGCGACGGGGATGGCCGGAGCGGGCGGACGGGCGGCGGACGCGGGCGAGGGGCGGATACCCGTCGTACCGGGATTCGCGCGGTGGCCGACGGACGGCTCGGCCAAGGCCGAGGGCAAGGCCCTGCGCCGGGGCGTCCCGCGCTCCGCGCACGCCGTCCTCGACCTGGACGCCGGCCGGCCCGGCGCGGTCCGCGCGGTCGAGGAGTCCGGACGCGGCCGGATCCCCGAGCTGGCCCCGCTGCGGGTCGGCCGGATGACCGCGAGCCCGTTCGCCTTCCTGCGCGGCACGGCCGGGCTCATGGCGTACGACCTGGCGCGCACCCCGGTGACCCGGATCGGGGCGCAGCTCTGCGGCGACGCTCACGCGGCCAACTTCGGCCTGTACGGGGACGCCCGCGGCGGCCTGGTCATCGACCTGAACGACTTCGACGAGACGGCGTACGGCCCCTGGGAGTGGGACGTCAAGCGGCTCGCCGCCTCCCTGGTGCTCGCGGGCCGGGAGGCCGGCGCCGACGAGGATGTGTGCCGCGCGGCGGCGCACGACGCGGCCGGCGCGTACCGGCGCACCATGCGGCTGCTGGCCAGACTCCCGGTGCTGGACGCGTGGAACGCCATCGCCGACGAGGAACTGGTCTCCCACACCGACGCCCACGACCTGCTGGGCACCCTGGAGCGGGTGGCGGCGAAGGCGCGGGCCAACACCAGCGGGCGGTTCGCGGCCCGGTCGACCGAGCCGGCCGAGGACGGCGGGCGGCGGTTCACGGACGCCCCGCCGGTGCTGCGCCGGGTGCCGGACGCGGAGGCCACGGCGGTGGCGGCGTCGCTCGCGGAGTACCTGACCACGCTCCCCGAGGACCGGTTGCCGCTGCTGGCCCGGTACGCGGTGCAGGACGTGGCGTTCCGGGTCGTCGGCACCGGCAGCGTCGGCACCCGGTCCTACGTGGTGCTGCTCCTCGACCACCGGGGCGAGCCGCTGGTGCTCCAGGTGAAGGAGGCCCGGCCCTCGGCGCTGCTGCCGCATCTGGCCACCGCCGGTTTCGAGACGCCCGGCGCGATGCACGAGGGGCGCCGGGTGGTGCTGGGGCAGAAGCGGATGCAGGTGGTCAGCGACATCTTGCTGGGCTGGACCACCGTCGACGGACGGCCCTACCAGGTACGGCAGTTCCGCAACCGCAAGGGCAGCGTCGACCCGACCGCGCTGGCCGCCGACCAGATCGACGACTACGCCCGGATGACCGGCGCCCTGCTGGCCCGCGCCCACGCGCACAGCGCCGACCCGCGGCGGGTGGCCGGGTACTGCGGCAAGAGCGAGGAACTGGACGAGGCGGTGGCCGCGTTCGCCGTCGCGTACGCCGACCGGACCGAGGCGGACCACGCGGAGCTGGTGGCGGCGGTGCGGGCGGGACGGGTACCGGCCGAGATCGGGTGAAGGGAAGGCCCTGAGGGGTCGTCTGACACGTCCCGTCGTCGTCGGAAGGGCGGTCGTGCGGTGAGCGGGCGTGCGCGGTGCCGGGGAGCCGGCCGGGGACGGTCCGGCAGGCCCTAGGCTGGGCGTGTGACGACCCCGGAAGCTGAGACGGACGGTGCCGCGCGGCCGGAGGACCGGCTGGAGCGGGCCGTGCGCACCGCCGAGCAGGCGCTGATCGAGTTCGAGATCGCGGTGGAGACCTTCCGTGTGGAGGTCGAGAACTTCTCCCGGCTGCACCACCAGCGGCTCGGCCCGGTCTACGCCCGCCTGGAGGAGCTGGACGCCCGGATCCTGGAGGCGAAGGCCGCGCGCAGCGGCGACCCCGAGGACCGCCGGCGGGCCGAGGAGGCGCGGGCCCGGCTGCTGCCGCTGCCCGGCGTGGAGGAACTCCTGCACGGCTGGATGGACGGGGACGGCCTGTTCCCGGAGGCGTCGGCGATGCTCACCGGGCAGGCGGTCCGGCCCCCGCAGCGGGTACGGCCCGGCGAGGAGGCCCGCAAGCTCTACCGCGAGCTGGTCCGCGAGGCCCACCCCGACCTCGCGCGGGAGGAGGACGAGCGGGTGCGCCGCGAGGAGTTCCTCACCCGGGTCAACGCCGCCTACGCCCGCGGCGACGCCGGTGAGCTGCGCGAACTGGCCGAGGAGTGGGCCGCGGGACCCCGCGCTCGGACCGGCCCGAGCCGCGCCGAGGAGCTGTACGCCCGCCTGGAGTGGCTGGCCGCGCGCAAGGACCTGCTCACCGAGGTCGCCCGGGAGCTGGAGGAGAGCGCGATCGGCGGGATGCTGCGGCTCGCCCCGGACGACCCCGACCGGCTGCTCGACGAGATCGCCGAGCGGCTGGCGGCGCAGGTCGGCGAGCGCGAGGCGGAGCTGGCGGAACTGCTGGGGTAGGCCGGCGAGCCGGCGTGTGCGTGTGCGGCGGGATTGGCGGAACCGCTGGGGCGGGCGGCACCGGGCGGGGTTCCGGTAGCGTCGGGGGCATGAGTTTCGGAGCTGGTGTGCCCACGGTCGAGGTCACGGACCTCAAGGACGACGACTTCCTGCTGGACGTCCGGGAGGACGACGAGTGGGCGGCGGGGCACGCCGAGGGCGCCCTGCACATCCCGATCAGCGAGTTCGTGGCCCGGTACGGCGAGCTGACCGAGGCCGCGCCGCAGGACGGGCGGGTGCACGTCATCTGCCGCTCCGGCGGACGCTCGGCGCAGGTCACCATGTACCTGGTCCAGCAGGGCGTCGACGCGGTCAACGTGGACGGCGGGATGCAGGTGTGGGCCGCCGCCGGCAAGCCCGTCGTCACCGACTCCGGCGAGCCGGGACACGTGCTCTAGCCGCGCCCCCGGTCAGGTTTTCCACAGCCCGTGCCCGCCCCCGGCGAGGGCCGTAAGGTGTCCCCCGTTCGAGTCCCGCGGTGCGTCCGGTGGCGCACGGGGCGGGCGGGGAGACGGAGACCGGGATCGGGGAACGGGGCGCAATGGACGGGTACGACACGGGGCCGGACGCCCGGCACGGACCGGACGGACCGGCCGACGCCGACACCCGTACCGGCGTCGCCGCGCTCTCGCCGCGCTACCAGGTCGGCGCCGCGCTCGCGCTGGCCGTGGTGGCCGTCACGGTCTGCGTCCACATCGGCATGACGTTCCTGCACGTCGCCCCCGCCAACACGGTCACCAAGCGGCACGGCCGGGCGATCGAGGAGTGGATCTACCCGGAGTTCGAGCAGAACTGGAAGCTGTTCGCGCCCAACCCGCTCCAGCAGAACGTGGCCGTCGAGGTCCGCGCCGAGCTGCGCACCGCCGACGGCGGGATACGCACCACCGGCTGGTACGGCCTGTCCGCGCAGGACGGCCGGGCCATCGACGGCAACCCGGTACCGAGCCACACCCAGCAGAACGAGCTGCGCCGCGCCTGGGACTTCTACGTCGCCACCCACGACTCCGGCAACCGGCCGGTGGGCGTGCGCGGTTCGCTCTCCGAGGCGTATCTGCGCCGGATCGCGGTGATGCGGCTGGACCGGGCGGGCGCGTCCCGGCCGGGCGACGTCCTGGACCGGGTCCAGTTCCGCTCCCGGGCCACGGCGGTGACGCCGCCCCGGTGGAGCGGTGAGCGCCTCACGGACCGGTCGGAGACCCGCGAGCTGCCCTGGTGGCGGGTGCCCGCCGACGAGGCGGAAGGAGGCGTCGCGTGAACGACGTCGCCCTGTCGGTCTCCCGCGGGATCGCCCGCGTCACCGGCGCTGCCCTCGGCCCGTACCAGACCGCCGTGGTCCGGATCGGCTTCGCCGCGACCTGGCTGCTGTTCCTGCTGCGCGAACTCCCCCACCGCCACGAGCTGTACGGCCCCGACGGGCCCTGGAGCTGGTCGCTGGCCGAACGGCTGATCGACGGCAACGGCGCGTTCTCGCTGCTGATGCTGACCGACGGCCGGCTCTGGTTCGAGGCGGTGTACGCGCTCGCCGTGCTGTCCGCGGCGGCGCTGCTGCTGGGCTGGCGCACCCGGGCCGCGTCGGCGCTGTTCATGACCGGGGTGCTGTCGCTGCAGAACCGCAGCGTCTTCATGGGCGACGGCGGTGACAACGTCCTGCACCTGATGAGCGTCTACCTGGTCTTCACCCGCTGCGCCCGGGTCTGGTCGCTGGACGCCCGCCGGGCCCGGCGCACGGAGGCGGCACGCGCGCGTGGCGAACGGGTACCGGACCGGCTCGGCCCGGTGCTGTGGGTCGTCCTGGGGATCGCGCTGGCCGTCGTGACGTTGCCCGGGAGGCTGGGCAGCGAGTGGTTCGTGCCGATGCTGCTGTGGACGCTGTGGCTGGCGCAGGCCCTGTGGTGGGTCGTGGAGCGCCGGGCGAAGGGCGGTGAGCCGCGCATCCTGCTGGACGTGATCGCCAACACCGCGCACAACGGCGCCCTGCTGGTGATCATGGCCGAGGCGTGTCTGATCTACGCGACGGCCGGCTGGTACAAGGTGCAGGGCTCGCGCTGGCAGGACGGCACCGCGGTCTACTACCCGCTGCACCTGGACTACTTCTCGCCCTGGCCGGCCCTCGGCGACCTGCTGTCGTTCAGCGGCACCATGGTCATGCTGATCACCTACGGGACGGTCGCGGTGCAGGTCGCCTTCCCGTTCACGCTGTTCAACCGGCGGGTGAAGAACGTGCTGCTGGCGGCCATGATGACCGAGCATGCCGTGATCGCCGTGGTGCTGGGGCTGCCGTTCTTCTCGCTGGCGATGATCGCGGCCGACGCGGTGTTCCTGCCCACGTCCTTCCTGCGCCGGGTCGGTGACGGGGCGGCGCGGCGGTGGGGGCGGTCGGTGCGGCGTGGGGACCGGGTGGCGGGAGGCGACGCGGACGTCGATGCTGACGCCCAGGCCGAGGCCGGGTCCGAGGCCGGCTCCGAGGCCGGCTCCGAGGCCGGGTCCGAGGCCGAGGCCGGGTCCGGTTCCGGGGACGGTGACGGAAGGGGTGCCGGGCAGGCGCACGTAGGGTCGGGGGCATGAGCGACCCCCTGCGCGCCTGGCACGGCCTGGCCGGCACCTGTGTGCTGCTCGACGGCTTCCACGCGCTCAAGCACGCGCTGCGCTTCGGGGCCGAGGTGCCGGTCGCGGTGACCGCCGACCGGGCGGCGGCGCTCGCCCTCGCCGACGCCCTCGCCCCGGACGTCCGGGACACCCTGGACGCCCTGCTGACCGAGGTGGGGCGGGCGGCGTACGCCTCCCTGGTGCCGCGTCCGCATCCCACCGAGGTCGCCGCCCTCGCCGTACGGCCCGCCCGGGAGGCCGGGCTGGCGCGCCTGGCGCGGACGCCGCGCACCGCGCCCGTCGTGGTCCTGGACAACCCGCGCAACCTCGGCAACGCGGGCGCGGTGATCCGGCTGGCCGCCGGGTTCGGCGCGACCGGGGTGGTCACCACCGGCACCCTCGACCCCTGGCACCCGGCGGTGGTGCGCGGCGGGGCGGGGCTGCACTTCGCCACCGCCGTGGAGCGGCTGGCCGTGGGGGACCTGCCCGCCGGGCCCCTGTACGCCCTCGACCCGGAGGGCGAGGACATCCGGGGGACGAAGCTGCCGGACGGGGCGCTGCTCGCCTTCGGCTCCGAGCGCAGCGGGCTCTCGCCCGAACTGCGCGCGCGGGCCGACCACTTGGTGGCGCTGCCGATGCGGCCCCAGGTCTCCAGCTACAACCTCGCGACCAGTGTGGCGATGACGCTGTACCACTGGAGCCTGGGGGCGCCGCACGCCGTCTGAGCGTCCGGGGTGCCGTGGTCCCCGTGGGGCTATGCCTCGCGGCGGACCTCGATCATCCGGAAGCGGCTCGCCACGAACGCGGCGTCCGTGAGGGTCGCGTTGGCCGCCGGGTTGCCGCCGGAGCCGTGGAAGTCGGAGAAGGCGGCCGTCTGGTTGACGTACACCCCGCCGGTGAGGTTGAGGGAGAGCTGGGCGGCCTCCTCCAGGCAGACCTCCTCCACGGCCCGCTCGACCTCCGCGTCGGTGGTGTACGCGCCGACCGTCATCGCGCCCTTCTCCCGGACGCTCCGGCGCAGCAGCTCCAGCGCGTCCGCCGCCGAGTCGACCGCGACGGCGAAGGAGACGGGGCCGAAGCACTCGCTCAGACAGGCGGCCCGGTCGTCCGGCTTGGTGCCGTCCAGCTTGACGATCACCGGGGTGCGCACGGTCGCGCCGGGGAAGTCCGGGTGGGTCACCGCGCGGGAGGCGAGGGCGACCTCGCCGAGACCGGCGGCGGCCTCCAGCCGGGCCTTGACGTCCGGATTGACGATCGCGCCCAGCAGGGCGTTGGCCCGGGCGTCGTCGCCGAGCAGGGCGTCGACCGCGCGGGCGAGGTCGGCGACCACCTCGTCGTAGGACTTCGGGCCCTGGTCGGTGCGGATGCCGTCGCGGGGGATCAGCAGGTTCTGCGGGGTGGTGCACATCTGGCCGCTGTAGAGGGAGAGCGAGAAGGCCAGGTTGGCGAGCATCCCCCGGTAGTCGTCGGTGGACTCCACGACCACCGTGTTGACCCCGGCCTTCTCGGTGAAGACCTGGGCCTGGCGGGCGTGCGTCTCCAGCCAGTCGCCGAAGCCGGTCGAGCCGGTGTAGTCGATGATCCGGATCTCCGGGCGGGTGGCGAGGGTTTTGGCGATGCCCTCGCCGGGGCGCTCGGCGGCCAGCGCCACCAGGTTGGGGTCGAAACCGGCCTCCGTGAGCACCTCGCGGGCGGTCCGCACGGTGAGGGCCAGCGGCAGCACCGCGCGCGGGTGCGGCTTGACCAGCACCGCGTTGCCCGTGGCCAGGGAGGCGAACAGGCCCGGGTAGCCGTTCCACGTGGGGAAGGTGTTGCAGCCGATCACCAGGCCGATGCCCCTCGGGACCGGCGTGAACCGCTTGGTCAGCCGCAGCGGGTCGCGCTTGCCCTGCGGCTTGGTCCACTCCGCGGCCTCGGGGGTGCGGACCTGTTCCGCGTACGCGTACGCCACCGCCTCCAGGCCGCGGTCCTGCGCGTGCGGGCCGCCCGCCTGGAACGCCATCAGGAACGCCTGGCCGGAGGTGTGCATCACCGCGAGCGCGAACTCGTGCGTCCGGGCGCTGATTCGCTTCAGGATCTCCAGGCAGACCAGCGCGCGCTGCTCGGGCCCGGCGTCCCGCCAGGCCCGCTGGCCGGCCCGCATGGCGGGGAGCAGCACGTCGAGGTCCGGGTGCGGATAGCTCACGCCCAGCCCGATGCCGTACGGGGAGACCTCGCCGCCCACCCAGTCGTCGGTGCCGGGCTGGCCGAGGTCGAGGCGGGTGCCGAGCAGGGCGTCGAAGGCGGCCCGGCCCGCCGCCGCGTCCAGGCTGCCGTGCTCCTCGCCGTACGCCTTGGGGTGCTCGGGGTGCGGGGACCAGTACGCGCGCGTGCGGATCGCTTCCAGCGCCTGGTCGAGGGTGGGCCGGTGCTCGGCGAGCAGGGTGGACGCGGTCAGTGCGGCGGCCATGCGGGACCAACTCCTCGTCTGACGGAACTCTTCGTCGAGTCCACGGCCTGGGCGGAACCCGGGCGGGAACGGCCGGACAGGGCTAGAGTAACCGAACGATCGGTCGGGACAAGGGGGACCGCCGCATCTGTGGAAAACCCCGTGCGGGAGGATCGCGCACATGACAGCACTCGACCTCAGCAGCCCCGTGGCCGTCGTCGGCACCGGCACCATGGGCCAGGGCATCGCCCAGGTCGCCCTGGTCGCCGGTCATCCCGTGCGGTTGTACGACGCGGCCCCCGGTCGGGCGCGGGAGGCCGCCGACGCGATCGGCGCCCGGCTCGACCGGCTCGTGCGCAAGGACCGTCTCGCCGCCGCCGACCGGGACGCGGCCCGCGCCCGGCTCCGGCCCGCCGAGGACCTCGCCGAACTGGCCGACTGCGCGCTGGTGGTGGAGGCCGTCGTGGAGAAGCTGGACGTCAAGCGGGAGCTGTTCCGCGCGCTGGAGGACGTCGTCGCCGCGGACTGCCTGCTCGCCACCAACACCTCCTCCCTGTCCGTCACGGCCGTCGCCGGCGCCCTCGCCCGGCCCGGCCGCCTCGTCGGCCTGCACTTCTTCAACCCCGCGCCGCTGCTGCCGCTGGTGGAGGTGGTCTCCGGGTTCGCCACCGACGTGTCGTCGGCCACGCGCGCGTACGAGACGGCCCGCGCCTGGGGCAAGACGCCGGTCGCCTGCGCCGACACCCCCGGCTTCATCGTCAACCGCATCGCCCGGCCCTTCTACGCCGAGGCCCTCGCGGTGTACGAGGCCCAGGCCGCCGACCCGGCCACCATCGACGCCGTGCTGCGCGAGTCGGGCGGCTTCCGGATGGGCGCGTTCAAACTGACCGACCTCATCGGCCAGGACGTCAACGAGGCCGTCACCCACTCCGTGTGGCAGTCCTTCTTCCAGGACGCGCGGTTCACCCCCTCGCTCGCCCAGCGCCGCCTGGTCGAGTCCGGCCGCCTCGGCCGCAAGAGCGGACAGGGCTGGTACGACTACCGGGACGGCGCCGACCGCCCCGAGCCGCACACCGCCGAACCGGCCGACCCGCCCGCCCACGTCGTCGCCGAGGGCGGCCTCGGACCGGCCGGCGAGCTGCTCGCGCTGATCCGCGAGGCGGGCATCGAGGTCCGCGAGGAACCCGAGGACCACGGCACCCGGCTGGTGCTGCCCGGCGGCGGGCAGCTCGTCCTCGCCGACGGCCAGACCTCCGCCGAGTTCCGCGACGTCGTCTACTTCGACCTCGCCCTGGACTACCGCAAGGCCACCCGGATCGCCCTGGCCGCCTCCCAGGACACCGCGCCCCGCACGCTCGCCGAGGCCATCGGCCTCTTCCAGGCGCTCGGCAAGAAGGTCAGCGTCATCGGCGACGTCCCCGGCATGATCGTCGCCCGCACGGTGGCCCGGATCATCGACCTGGCGCACGACGCCGTCGCCAAGGGCGTCGCCACCGAGGAGGACGTGGACACCGCGATGCGTCTGGGCGTCAACTACCCCCTCGGTCCCTTCGCTTGGAGCCGGGCGCTCGGCCGGGAATGGGCCTACGACCTCTTGGACGAGTTGCACCTGCGGGACCCTTGTGGCCGCTACGCGCCGTCCCTGGCGCTCTACCGCCACGCCCACGCCTCCGACAAGCGGGAGGACAGTCCCTCATGACCACCGCCAAGCGCGACACGTACACCCCCGACACGCTGCTGACCGTCGCCGTGCGGGTCTTCAACGAACGCGGCTACGACGGCACCTCCATGGAGCACCTGTCCAAGGCGGCCGGCATCTCCAAGTCCTCGATCTACCACCACGTCTCCGGCAAGGAGGAGCTGCTGCGCCGGGCCGTGAGCCGGGCCCTGGACGGGCTGTTCGGCATCCTCGACGAGGAGCACGCGCGCGTGGGGACCGCCGCCGAGCAACTGGAGCACGTCGTACGGCGCACGGTCGAGGTGCTCATGGCCGAGCTGCCGTACGTGACGCTGCTGCTGCGGGTGCGCGGGAACACCGGGACCGAGCGGTGGGCGCTGGAGCGGCGGCGCGAGTTCGACCACCGGGTGGCCGAGCTGCTGCGGGCGGCGGCGGCCGAGGGGGACGTGCGCGGGGACGTGGAGGTGCGGCTCGCGACCCGGCTGGTCTTCGGGATGGTCAACTCGATCGTCGAGTGGTACCGGCCCGACGGCCGGGGCTCGGCCGAGCGCGAGGTGGTGGACGCGGTGGTGCGGCTGGTGTTCGGGGGGCTGCGGACCGGCGGGTGACGCGGCGGGGGCCGCCGGCGGGGGCGGGCCCTGACACTGCCGGGCGCTGCGCGGTGGAGCGGCGGCGTGGGGTGGCCGGTGCGCGGGGCCGTCAGCCGCGGGGTTCGAGGTCCTGTTCCTCGAAGACCAGCAGGGTGCGGGTGCTGAGCACCTCCGGGATCGCCTGGATGCGGGTGAGGACCAGCTCGCGCAGGGCCCGGTTGTCCGGCGTGTGCACCAGCAGCAGGACGTCGAAGTCGCCGCCCACCAGGGCGATGTGGGAGGCGCCGGGCAGCTCCCGGAGCTGTTCGCGCACCGCGCGCCAGGTGTTCTGCACGATCTTCAGCGTGATGTACGCCGAGGTGCCCTGCCCGGCGCGCTCATGGTCGACGCGGGCGCTGAAGCCCCGGATGACGCCGTCCTCGACGAGCCGGTTGATGCGGGCGTAGGCGTTGGCGCGGGAGACGTGGACCCGCTCGGCGACCGACCGTATCGAGGCGCGGCCGTCGGCCTGGAGCATGCGCAGGATGTCCTGGTCGATGGCGTCCAGGGGGCGCGGCGGCGGCAGGGCGGCGGGGTCCCGGGGCGGGTCGGCGGGGGTCGGGGAGCCTTTGTCGGGGCCGGCGCCCGCGCGGCCGTCGGGGCCGGGTCGTTCCGGCCGCTCGGCCATTTGTTCAGATGCCATCTGCCCCGGCCTTCCCGTCATGGACGTCCTGCGTCCATCTCAGGCTGTGGAGAACCGTTTGTCCACAGGCTGAGGGTGCCCGTAGCCAAAATGTGCCGACGACCGAACAATCGGTAGGTGAGACCCGTCACACCCGTGAGGGGTCGCGAAGCCACTCCCACGAGGAGGTGCGTCATGACGGTCATGGAGCAGCGGGGCGCGTACCGGCCAGCCCCGCCGCCCGCCTGGCGGCCCCGCACGGACCCCGCGCCGCTGCTGCCCGACCCCGAGCCGTACCGCGTCCTCGGCACCGGGGCCGCCGCCGACGCCGACCCCGGGCTGCTGCGCACCCTGTACGCCCGCCTGGTGACCGGCCGGCGGTACAACGCGCAGGCCACGGCCCTCACCAAGCAGGGGCGCCTCGCCGTCTACCCGTCCAGCACCGGCCAGGAAGCCTGCGAGATCGCCGCCGCGCTGGCCCTGGAGGACCGCGACTGGCTCTTCCCCAGCTACCGGGACACCCTCGCCGTCGTCGCCCGCGGCGTCGACCCCGTCCAGGCGCTCACCCTGCTGCGCGGCGACTGGCACACCGGCTACGACCCGTACGAGCACCGGGTCGCGCCGCTGTCCACGCCGCTGGCCACCCAGTTGCCGCACGCCGTCGGCCTGGCGCACGCCGCCCGGCTCACGGGCGACGACGTGGTGGCGCTGGCCATGGTCGGCGACGGCGGCACCAGCGAGGGCGACTTCCACGAGGCGCTGAACTTCGCGGCCGTCCAGCGGGCCCCGGTCGTCTTCCTGGTGCAGAACAACGGCTTCGCGATCTCCGTCCCGCTCGCCAAGCAGACCGCGGCCCCGTCGCTGGCCCACAAGGCCGTCGGCTACGGCATGCCCGGCCGCCTGGTCGACGGCAACGACGCGGTCGCCGTCCACCAGGTCCTCTCCGACGCCGTACGGCACGCCCGCGCGGGCGGCGGCCCCACCCTGGTGGAGGCGATCACCTACCGGATCGAGGCGCACACCAACGCCGACGACGCCACCCGCTACCGGGGCGACGAGGAGGTGGCGGCCTGGCGGCGGCACGACCCGATCGATCTGCTGGAGCGCGAGCTGACCGCCCGGGGGCTGCTCGACGAGGAGGGCGTGCGCGCGGCCCGCGAGGACGCCGAGACCATGGCCGCCGACCTGCGGGCCCGCATGAACCAGGACCCCGAGCTGGACCCCATGGACCTGTTCGCCCATGTGTATGCCGAGCCCACCCCGCAACTGCTGGAGCAGCGCGCGCAGTTGCGGGCCGAGCTGGCGGCCGAGGCGGAAGGGGCGCAGCGATGACGACCGTCGCCACCCGCCCGGCCACCATGGCGGGAGCCCTCACCCGCGCGCTGCGCGACGCCATGGCCGCCGACCCGGCCGTGCACGTGCTGGGCGAGGACGTGGGCACGCTCGGCGGGGTCTTCCGGATCACCGACGGCCTGGCGAAGGAGTTCGGCGAGGACCGCTGCACGGACACGCCGCTGGCCGAGGCCGGCATCCTCGGCACCGCCGTCGGCATGGCGATGTACGGGCTGCGGCCGGTCGTGGAGATGCAGTTCGACGCCTTCGCCTACCCGGCGTTCGAGCAGTTGGTCTCGCACGTGGCCAAGACCCGCAACCGCACGCGCGGGGCGATGTCCCTGCCGCTGACGATCCGCGTCCCCTACGGCGGCGGCATCGGCGGCGTCGAACACCACAGCGACTCCTCCGAGGCGTACTACCTGGCCACCCCCGGCCTGCACGTCGTCACCCCGGCGACGGTCGCCGACGCCTACGGGCTGCTGCGGGCGGCGATCGCCTCCGACGACCCGGTGGTCTTCCTGGAACCCAAGCGGCTGTACTGGTCGAAGGACGCCTGGAACCCTGAGGAGCCCGCGCCCGTTGAACCCTTGGGCCGCGCGGTGGTGCGGCGCTCGGGGCGGAGCGCCACGCTCATCACGTACGGGCCGTCCGTACCCGTCTGCCTGGAGGCGGCCGAGGCGGCCCGGGCCGAGGGCTGGGACCTGGAGGTGGTCGATCTGCGCTCGCTGGTGCCGTTCGACGACGAGACGGTCTGTGCCTCGGTGCGGCGGACCGGACGCGCGATCGTCGTCCACGAGTCGGGCTCCTTCGGGGGTCCGGGCGGCGAGATCGCGGCCCGGGTCACCGAGCGCTGCTTCCACCACCTGGAGGCGCCGGTGCTGCGGGTGGCCGGGTTCGACGTGCCGTATCCGCCGCCGATGCTGGAGCGCTACCACCTGCCCGGTGTGGACCGCATCCTTGACGCGGTGGGGCGTCTGCAATGGGAGGCCGGAAGCTGATGGCACAGGTGCTGGAGTTCAAGCTCCCCGATCTCGGTGAGGGGCTCACCGAGGCGGAGATCGTGCGCTGGATGGTCGAGGTCGGTGACGTCGTCGCGGTCGACCAGCCGGTCGTCGAGGTGGAGACGGCCAAGGCGATGGTCGAGGTGCCCTGCCCCTACGGCGGCGTGGTCACCGCCCGCTTCGGCGAGGAGGGCACGGAACTCCCGGTCGGCGCCCCGCTGCTGACGGTGGCGGTGGGCGAGCCGGGGAGCGAGGGCCCGGCGGGCGGGAGCGCGGGTACGGACGCCAGGGCCGCGGCGGGTGTCGACGGCTCGGCGGGGGCCGGGGCCGCGGTGACGGGCGCGGCACCTGAAGGGGCGCGGGCCGACGCGGCCGAGGGCTCGGGGAACGTGCTCGTCGGGTACGGCACCTCGCGGGCGCCCGCCCGGCGGCGCAGGGTGCGGCCGGGGGAGCCGGCGCCGGCCGGGATGCCCACGCCGGCCCCGGGATCGCCGGTCCCTGCGGCGTCCGCGGCGCGGGTGAACGGGCGGTCGCGCGATGCCGGTGAACGCGACTCCGCCGCCGCCGAGCGGGGCGACGGGCCCGTGCCCGTCATCTCGCCGCTGGTGCGCAGGCTGGCGCGGGAGAACGGGCTCGATCTGCGGGAGCTGACCGGTTCCGGGCCGGACGGGCTGATCCTGCGCGCGGACGTGGAGTACGCGCTGCGCGCCGCCGCCGCCCGGAACCGGACACACGCCGGCACGGCCCTCGCACCGGAGACCGCCGCCGCACCGGAGGTCGCCGGGGCCGCCGGGCCGGTCCGGACGGCAGGAACCACCGGGACCCCCGGAGCCCCCGGCACCACCGAAACCCCCGGTGCCGTTCGTGTCCCCCTCAAGGGCGTCCGTGGCGCCATCGCCGACAAGCTCTCCCGGAGCCGGCGGGAGATACCGGACGCGACCACCTGGGTGGACGCCGACGCGACGGAGCTGCTGCGGGCGCGGACCGCGATGAACGCGGCGGGCGGGCCGAAGATCTCCCTGCTCGCCCTGCTGGCCCGAATCTGCACCGCCGCCCTCGCCCGCTTCCCCGAGCTGAACTCCACGGTCGACCTGGAGGCCAGGGAGGTGGTGCGGCTGGACCGGGTCCACCTCGGGTTCGCCGCGCAGACCGACCGGGGCCTGGTGGTTCCGGTCGTCCGGGACGCGCACACACGGGACGCCGAGTCCCTCGGCGCGGAGTTCGCCCGGCTCACCGAGGCGGCCCGCACCGGCAGGCTGGCGCCCGCGGAGGTCACCGGCTCCACCTTCACGCTCAACAACTACGGCGTGTTCGGCGTCGACGGCTCCACCCCGATCATCAACCACCCCGAGGCGGCCATGCTCGGCGTCGGCCGGATCGCCGCCAAGCCCTGGGTGCACGAGGGGGAGTTGGCGGTGCGCCAGGTCGTCCAGTTGTCGCTCACCTTCGACCACCGGGTCTGCGACGGCGGCACCGCGGGCGGCTTCCTGCGGTACGTGGCGGACTGCGTGGAGCAACCGGCGATCCTGCTGCGCACGTTGTGACCCGTACGCCGTGACCCGTACGCCGTGACCCGTACGCCGTGACCCGTACGCCGTGACCCGTACGCCGTCACCCGGCACAGCCGGGACGTGCGCCCTCTGACCCGCATGTCCTGATCGCGTCCCCCGCGTTCCCTGTGATCGCCCGGACACGCATACTCGGGGGGTGACCGCCTACGAGCCCCCCGGCCTCCCCGGCACCTCAGGCACTCCCGGCGCCGGCCCCGACCCGGGGCCGCCGCCCGTCGCGTACGACGCCGTCGTGCTGGCCGGCGGGGCCGCCCGGCGGCTCGGCGGGGCCGACAAGCCCGGCGTCCGCGTGGGCGGTCGGGCACTGCTGGACCGGGTGCTGACCGCCTGCGCCGGCGCCTCGGTCACCGTCGTCGTCGCCGATCCCCGGCCGACCGCACGGCCCGTCGTCTGGGCCCGCGAGGAACCGCCGGGCGCCGGACCGCTCGCCGCGTTCGCCGCCGGGCTGCGGCACACGACGGCGGAGTACGTCGTCGCCCTCTCGGCCGACCTGCCGTTCCTGCGCGCGCGGACCGTCGGCCGCCTGCTGTCGTCCCTCGCGGCGAGCCCCGCCGACGGCGTGGTCCTCACCGACGCCGACGGCCGCGACCAGCCGCTGGTGGCCGCCTACCGGGCGGCCGCCGTGCGCCGCGGGCTCGCCGCGCTGTCCGGCGGGGAGGCCGGGCTCACCGGGCTGCCGCTGCGCGAGCTGACCGCCGGTCTCTCGCTCGTCCGGGTACCCGACGCCGTCTCGTCCTTCGACTGCGACACCTGGGACGACGTCGCCACCGCCAGGGCACGGATCAGGGAGCATGAGCACGTGTTGAACGAATGGATCTCCGCCGCCAAGGACGAACTCGGCATCGAACTCGACGTCGACACCAAGGTCCTGCTCGACCTCGCCCGTGACGCCGCGCACGGCGTGGCCCGGCCCGCGGCCCCGCTGACCACCTTCCTCGTCGGTTACGCCGCCGGCCGGGCCCAGGGCGGTCCCCAGGCGGTCGCCGAGGCCGCCCGCAAGGCCGCGGCGCTCGCCCGGCGCTGGGCGGAGGAGGCCGAGGGCGCCGACGCGGACGGTTCCGCCGGGGGACGGGCGGACGTGGCCCCCGACGCCACGCCCGACACCCGCCCGGACGCCGGATGACCCCCCGCGCCGCCGGGACCGGCACGGACGCCGACGACCTCTACGTCGAGGAGGCGCTCGCCCTCGTGCAGGACGCGCCCGTTCCCCCCTCGGTCCCCGGCGCCCCGGCGTCCCCGGCACCCACCGGCGGCCGGCCGGACCGGCGCCGCGCCACCCCCTGGCGTGAGGCCCGCGCCATCGCCGCCCGGGCCGCCAGGGGCGGCACCCGCCGCGCCCCCGTCTCCGTGCCGCTTCAGGCCGCGCTCGGGCTGACCCTGGCCGCCCCGCTCACCGCCCTCACCGACCTGCCCTCCTTCGACACCTCGGCGATGGACGGCTGGGTGGTCGCCGGACCCGGCCCCTGGGCCGTGCGCGACAAGGGCGTGCTGGCCGGACACGCCACGCCCGCGCCCCTCACCGACGGCGAGGCCGCCCGTATCGCGACCGGCGCCCGGGTCCCCGCCGACACCACGGCCGTGCTCCGCACGGAACACGGGCGCACGGAGGCGGGCCGCCTGCACGCCCTGCGGGACGTCGTCCCCGGGCAGGACATCCGCCCCCGGGGCCAGGAGTGCCGCAGCGGCGACCAGCTCCTGCCGGCCGGGACGGCGGTGACCCCGGCCGTGCTGGGGCTCGCGGCGGCGGCCGGGTACGACACGCTCACCGTCGCTCCCCGCCCGCGCGCCGAGATCCTCGTGCTGGGCGACGAGCTGCTGACCGAGGGGCTGCCCCACGGCGGCCTCATCCGGGACGCGCTCGGCCCGATGCTGCCCTCCTGGCTCCGGGCGCTCGGCGCCGAGGTCATCGCCGTCCGCCGCCTCGGCGACGACGCCGAGGCCCTGCACCGGGCGGTCACGGACTCCGGCGCCGACGTGCTCCTCACCACCGGCGGCACCGCCGCGGGCCCCGTCGACCACGTCCACCCCACCTTGGGCCGCATCGGCGCCGAACTCCTCGTGGACGGCGTCCAGGTGCGCCCCGGCCACCCGATGCTGCTGGCCCGCATCCAGGACGGCCAGCACCTCGTCGGCCTGCCCGGCAACCCCCTCGCCGCCGTCTCCGCCCTGCTCACGCTCGCCGAACCGCTGCTGCGCGGCCTCGCCGCCCGGCCGGCCCCGGAGCCGTCCGGCAGACCGCTGCGGGAGGCGGTGCAGGGGCACCCGCACGACACCCGGCTGGTCCCCGTGGTGCTGCGCGGCGGCGGGCCCGTACCGCTGCGGTACAACGGACCGGCCATGCTGCGCGGCATCGCGGCGGCCGATGCCCTGGCCGTGGTCCCCCCGGGCGGGGCACGGGCGGGCCAGGAGGCCGAACTGCTCGCCCTGCCCTGGGCCACCGGCGCAATCGGAGGGTGTTTCACGTGAAACTTCCGGGCCAGGACGCGATCGCCCGCCAAGCGGACGAGCACCTCGTGACCCACAAGGTGAAACTCCCCAGGAAAATGGTGGAGCACCCGATCCGCCAGGTCGGCAAGCGGCTCTCCATGGCGCTGTTCGTCCTCGTGGCGACCGCGCTGATCGTCTATGCCGACCACGACGGCTACAACGACAACTCCGACGGTTCCGTCGATCTCCTCGACGCGTTCTACTACGCGACCGTCACCCTCTCCACCACCGGATACGGCGACATCACGCCCGTCGGTGACGCCGCCCGGCTGACCAACATCTTCGTCATCACACCGCTGCGCGTGCTGTTCCTGATCATCCTGGTCGGCACCACCCTGGAGGCGCTCACCGAGCGCACCCGGGAGGAATGGCGGCTGACCCGCTGGAGGTCCACCTTGCGCGATCACACCGTCGTCGTCGGCTTCGGCACGAAGGGAAGGTCGGCGCTGAAGACCGTCTGCGCGACAGGGCTGAAGAAGGACCAGGTCGTCGTGGTCGACCCGAGCGGCAAGGTGATCGACGCGGCGACGGCCGACGGCTTCGCGGGTGTGGTCGGCGACGCCACACGCAGCGAGGTGCTGAAGCGGGCCGAGGTGCACAAGGCCCGGCAGATCATCATCGCCACCCAGCGCGACGACACGGCGGTGCTGGTGACGCTGACGGCCCGGCAGCTCAACCGGGGCGCCAAGATCGTGGCGGCGGTCCGCGAGGAGGAGAACGCGCCGCTGCTCAAGCAGTCCGGCGCCGACGCCGTGATCACCAGCGCCAGCGCCGCGGGCCGGCTGCTCGGCCTCTCCGTGCTCAGCCCGGCCGCCGGCATGGTGATGGAGGACCTGATCAGCCAGGGCAGCGGGCTCGACATCGTGGAACGGCCGGTCATAAAGGCCGAGGTGGGCAAGACCCCGCGCGAGGTCGACGACCTGGTGGTGAGCGTCCTGCGCGGACACCGGGTGCTCGGGTACGACGACCCGGCCGTCGGGAGGCTGGAGCTGACGGACCGGCTGATCACCATCGTGCGGGCGACGCCGGGCACCCAGGTGGCGCCCGACGCCCGCCCGCTGCCGATGGACTGAACCCCTGGCCTCGCGGGGCCGCGGTGGCGTCCGCGGGCTCCGGGCCGGCGGGGGGAGTAGCGTCCCCCTCATGCATGCGATCACGATTCCCGAACCCGGAGGCCCCGAGGCACTGGTCTGGGCCGAGGTCCCCGATCCGGTGCCCGGCGAGGGCGAGGTCCTGGTCGAGGTGACGGCCAGTGCCGTCAACCGGGCCGACATCATGCAGCGCCAGGGCTACTACGACCCGCCGCCCGGCGCCCCCGCCTACCCCGGCCTGGAGTGCGCGGGCCGGATCGCCGCGCTCGGCCCCGGCGTCTCCGACTGGAACGTCGGCGACGAGGTGTGCGCGCTGCTCGGCGGCGGCGGGTACGCCGAGAAGGTCGCCGTCCCGGCCGGTCAGCTCCTGCCGCTGCCCGGGGGCATCGGCGTCAAGGAGGCGGCGGCGCTGCCCGAGGTGGTCTGCACGGTCTGGTCGAACGTGTTCATGGTCGCCCACCTCCGTCCCGGCGAGACCCTGCTGGTGCACGGCGGTTCCAGCGGCATCGGCACCATGGCGATCCAGTTGGCCAAGGCGCTGGGCGCGAGGGTCGCGGTGACCGCGGGCACCAAGGAGAAGCTGGAGCGCTGCGCCGAACTGGGCGCCGACATCCTGATCAACTACCGGGAGCAGGACTTCGTCGCCGAGATCAAGGAGGCGACCGGCGGCGCGGGCGCCGACGTGATCCTCGACAACATGGGCGCCAAGTACCTGGACCGCAACGTCCAGGCGCTGGCCGTCAACGGCCGGCTGGCGATCATCGGGATGCAGGGCGGCACCAAGGGCGAGCTGAACATCGGCGCCCTGCTGGCCAAGCGGGGCGCGGTCAGCGCCACCTCGCTGCGGGCCCGCCCGGCGCAGGAGAAGGCGGCCATCGTGGCGGCCGTACGGGAGCACGTCTGGCCGCTGTTCGCGGACGGCCACCTCCGGCCGGTCGTCGACCGGGAGATGCCGATGCGCGAGGCGGCCGCCGCCCACCGGGTGGTGGAGGAGAGCGGGCACATCGGCAAGGTCCTGCTGGTCACCGCGTAGGACGGGGACCGGGTCCGCCGCGGTCACGCCCGGCCGCGGCGGAGCCGGAGCCCGACGAAGGCGAGGGCGAGCCCGAGGCCCATGAGCACCAGCCCGGTGCCGAGCGGCAGCACCCGCAGCACCGGCTCGGCCGCGGTCCCGGTCCCGGTCCCCGCCCGGGGCACGGTCCGCGCTCCGGGCTCCACCGGCGGCGCGGGCGGCACCGACCCGAGCCGCCCGGCCCCCGCCGAGGGCCGCCCGGCCCCGGCCGGATCCCGCCCGGCCTCCGCGGAGGCACGTACGTCCCTGGCCGGTACGTCCTTCGGCGGTACGTCCGCACGGCCCCGCTCGTCCGGGCGTCCGGCCTCCGCCGCCGGTGTCTCCCGCCGTCCGGGCCGCTGCCGCCCCTCCCCGGCCCGGCTCCCCGCCCGGGACGGCTCACCGGCGGCCACCGACGGGGGCGCGGGAGCCGCCCGGGGCCCGGCTGCCGAGGCGGACGCGGCGGGCGACGGGGCGCGCGAGGCGGCCGGAGCGGCGGACGGGGCCGGCGGCCTCGGGGCCGGAGCGGCGGACGAGGCCGCCACCGGCGGCGGCGCGGAGGCGCCGTACGCGGACGGCGACAGCAGCGCGACCGCCCCCAGGACACCCACGGGTCCGGTCGCGCGCAGCGTGCGTAGCCATCGAGTCACGGAACAAGCCTTACGCCCCCGGACCGTTCCGGCATTCCGGGCGCCGCCGTACGCGGCCGGCCGGGCTCGTCCCGGGGGCGCCCCCCAGGGCTTGCGCACCCGTACGAGACAATGGGCGGTATGGAGATGCCGAGGAACGACAGGTCGTCGGAGAACCCCCAGATCCTGGTCGTCGGCCAGGACGGTATGGCCCTGAGCGGCGGCGGTGACGGAGACGAGGACTCCCGCGAGACCCCGGTGACGGAGCAGGTCGAGCAGCCGGCGAAGGTCATGCGGATCGGCAGCATGATCAAGCAGCTTCTGGAGGAGGTGCGCGCCGCTCCCCTGGACGACGCGAGCCGGGCCCGGCTGAAGGAGATCCACGCCAGCTCGGTGAAGGAGCTGGAGGACGGTCTCGCGCCGGAGCTGGTCGCGGAGCTGGAGCGGCTCTCCCTGCCGTTCACGGAGGAGGCGACGCCGAGCGACGCGGAGCTGCGGATCGCGCAGGCCCAGTTGGTGGGCTGGCTGGAGGGCCTCTTCCACGGCATCCAGACCACGCTGTTCGCCCAGCAGATGGCCGCCCGCGCCCAGTTGGAGCAGATGCGCCGCGCCCTGCCGACCGGCATGACCGGGGACGGCGACGAGGGCCAGCACCTGGGCGGCCGCTCGGGCGGCCCGTACCTCTAGCGGCCCGTCCCCCAAGGGGACCCCGCCCGGCGCCTCCCGCCGGGGACCGGCCCGGCGGGCGTCCCACCGCACCCGAGGGCCCGGCGGCTCAGGCCGCCGGGCCCCGATGTCCGCCGCGGGCGGTCAGGCAGGGTTGCCGGTGGACACCTTGAGCTGGATCTCCGGCATGTCCTTGGGATCGACATCGGTGCCGGCGGCCGGGAACTGGTCCATGACCGTGCCCTCGCCGTAGGTGTTCTCGTCGACGTCGACGATCTTCATCGTCCAGCCGGCCGACTGGAAGCACGCCTTGACCGAGCCGATGTACTTGAAGCCGAAGTCCGGGACCCGGATCTTGTCGGGGTCGTTGGACGACTCCTCCGGCTCCGTGCACTCCTCCTTCTCGATCACCCTGGTGGTGTCCGGGCCGCGGTAGCCCGCCACCCGGGAGGGCGACGCGGAGGCACCGGCCGTGCCGCCGCCCTCGGGGTCCTTGTCGCCGCCGTTCATCATCAGCGCGGTGACCAGGCCGCCCACGGCCAGCAGGGCGACCGCGACCGAGCCGATGACGACGGGCCTGCCGCCCCGGCCCCCGCCGGACGGACCGGACGTCCGCGCGGGCGGCGCGAGGTCGTACGGCGGCGGGGCGGCCGGCGTCGCGTACCCCGGCGCCGGGCTCGGGGCCGGGTAGCCGCCCTGCTGCGGATAGCCGTACGCCGGGGCGGGCGCGGCCGGTGCCGGGGTGCCGTACGGATTCGGGGAGTACGGCGTCCGGACGCCGCCCTGGGCGGGCGGGCCGGCCTGGTCGACCGGCGGGAAGACGGCGGAGCCGACGCCCGCGCCGCTGGGCGTGGGCGCGTCCGGCACGATGTTCGGCGCGGCGGGCTGGAGCGACCGGGCGACCCGCAGGCACTCGTCGCGCATGGCGACCGCGCTCGGGAAACGCTCGTTCGGATTCTTCTTCAGGGCGCGGGCGAGCAGCGCGTCCACGGCCGGCGGCAGCGACCGGTTGATCGAGGACGGCACCGGCGGCTCCTCCTGCACATGCGCGTACGCGATGGCCAGCGGCGAGTCGGCGTCGAAGGGCAGCCGCCCGGTGACCAACTGGAAGAGCATGATCCCGACCGAGTACAGGTCGGAGCGGGCGTCCACGCCCCGGCCCAGCGCCTGCTCGGGCGAGAGGTACTGGGGGGTGCCGACGACCATGCCGGTCTGCGTCATCGAGGTGACCCCGGACTGCATCGCGCGCGCGATGCCGAAGTCCATGACCTTGATCACACCGCGCTTGGTCATCATCACGTTGCCCGGCTTGATGTCCCGGTGGACCAGGCCCATCTCATGGCTGATCTCCAGCGCGGCGAGGACGTCCGCGGTGATCCGCAGCGCCTTGTCGGCGGGCATCGCGCCGTACTGCCGCACGTCCTCGTCGAGGACCGAGCCGAGCGGGCGGCCGTCGATGTACTCCATGACGATGTACGGCGTCGTCGTGGAGTCGACCTCGTCCTCGCCGGTGTCGAAGACCGAGACGATGTTGGTGTGGGTCAGCCGCGCGACCGCCTGCGCCTCGCGCCGGAACCGCTCGCGGAACGCCTGCTCGCGACCCAGCTCGGTGTGCAGGGTCTTGACGGCGACCTGGCGGTCGAGCACGGTGTCGTGGGCCAGGTGCACCGAGGCCATGCCGCCCTCGCCGAGCAGGTCGCGGAGCTGATAGCGGCCGCCGGCCAGCGCTCGTCCCGCGTACCGGTTGCGCGCGCCGTCCTGGCCCATGATGTCCGCTCCCCCGCCCGGCTTCACCGGAGCCGGCCCCCGTGCCTGGCCGGGCGCCGGTCGAATGTCTTGATCCAACCTGCTATTCCCGGCCAAGTCTGCCCCAGGGCACTGACACGTCAAGCGCGGTGCCCGTTCCGTGACCGTACGCGAAAGAAGCGTCGCGGAAGCGTTACCGCGGGCGTACGGCCGGTACACAGAATTTGCACGACAGTGCGGAACCAGGGTTTCATGACCGGTCCGTCTCGTGCCGGTCCCGGCGCCCATCTCGGACCGGAGGCTTGCGCGGAGGCTGTAGCGTGGCCGACGGAGACCGTAACAACACCGCGCGCACCGCGGGCAGAAACGACGGCGAGGACTGATGGCACAGCAGCAGCGCGCTCAGGGCCCGTCCGACCCCGAGGCGACTGGCGGCGGTATGTCGGACGCGCCGGACACCTGGGGGAACGGTGGGCTGGTCGGCGACGGCCGGTACCGGCTGACCCGCAGACTCGGGCGGGGCGGCATGGCCGAGGTGTTCGCCGCCGAGGACGTCCGCCTCGGGCGCACCGTGGCGGTCAAACTGCTGCGCGCGGACCTCGCCGAGGACCCGGTCTCCAAGGCGCGCTTCACGCGCGAGGCGCAGTCCGTGGCGGGCCTGAACCACCACGCGATCGTCGCCGTGTACGACTCCGGCGAGGACGTCGTCGGCGGCCAGTCCGTGCCGTACATCGTGATGGAGATCGTCGAGGGCCGGACCATCCGCGACCTCCTGCTGAACGCCGAGGCGCCCGGCCCCGAGCAGGCGCTGATCATCGTCTCGGGTGTCCTGGAAGCGCTGGCCTACTCCCACCAGCACGGCATCGTGCACCGCGACATCAAGCCGGCCAACGTCATCATCACCAACAGCGGCGCGGTGAAGGTGATGGACTTCGGCATCGCCCGCGCCCTGCACGGCGCGTCCACCACGATGACGCAGACCGGCATGGTCATGGGCACCCCGCAGTACCTCTCCCCGGAGCAGGCCCTCGGCAAGGCCGTCGACCACCGCTCCGACCTGTACGCCACCGGCTGCCTGCTCTACGAACTCCTCGCGCTGCGCCCGCCGTTCACCGGCGAGACCCCGCTGTCGGTGGTCTACCAGCACGTCCAGGACATCCCCACGCCCCCGTCCGAGGTCTCCGACGCGGTCCCGCCGGAGCTGGACGGCCTGGTCATGCGCTCGCTCGCCAAGGAGCCCGACGACCGCTTCCAGACCGCCGAGGAGATGCGCGGCCTGGTCCAGTACGCCCTCCAGATGCTGTACGAGCAGGGCGGCCACACCGGCACCTGGAACACCGGCCCGGTGGACACGCACGATGGCCGGCACACCCCGGCGGCCGGGCTGGCGGGCACCGCCGTGCTGCCCCACCCCGACCAGGGCGCGGGCACCACGCAGATCCCCCAGCAGGTGCTGCCCGCCGGGTACGGCGGCGGTGACGACGGCGGCTTCGAGGGCCACGGCAACCGGGGCAGCGGCCGGGGCAAGCTGTGGATCCTCGCGGTGCTGGCGGTGATCGCCGTCGCGGCGGGCGTCGCGCTGGCGCTGAACAACGGCGGCGGCGGTGACGGGGGCGACACCAAGACCACCAAGTCGCCGTCCGCGACGCACAGCACCAAGGACGACGAGCCGAGTGCCTCGTCCTCCGACAAGGAGACGGACGAGGCCACCGACCCGGAGACCGAGCAGGGCAGCGGCGACGGCGGCTCGGGCGGCGACTGGACGCCGGAGTACACCCCGTCGTACCGGCAGACCCAGGAGACCACGCAGGAGGCGTCCCCGGACCCGACCGGCGAGGAGACGCCGGTGGAGCCGCCGTCCAACGAGCCGACGGGCGAGGAGACCTCCGGTGGCGGCGGCCAGACCACGCCCCCGGCGACCGGCGGTGACAGCGGCAGCGGTGGCGAGGAGGACGGCGGCACCGTCGTCGGCGGCGACAGCGCCGGCCTCGGCGGCTGAGCGGACCCGGCCGTCCCGTCGGTCTCGGCGGCTGAGCGGACGCGGCCCCGTTCCGCCGGCCTGGGCGGCTGAGCGGACGCGGCCGTCCCGGGGGGCGTGACCGTCCCGCGCCTGCGTCCGCCGCGGGGGTTCAGTCCGTGAACGCCCCGCCCACCGCCTCGTACGCGCGGGTCCACCACACGGCCAGCGCGGACGCCGCCGGGAACTGCGGGTCCGCGCGGCGGTCACCGCGCTCGTAGTGCCAGCGCAGCATCCAGAAGTCGTTGAGCCGCTCCCACCACACCCGGTGCACGGCCGCCGCGAGCTGCGCCGCCGTCGCCCCGGCGGCCCGCCGGTACGCGCGCGCGTAGGCGCGTACCCGCGGCAGGTCCAGGGCGCCGTCGGGCCGGACGAAGAAGATCGCGGCGGCGCGTACCGCCTCCTCCGCGCGGGGGCGCACGCCCAGCTTGTCCCAGTCCACGATGGCCGCCGGGGCGTCGTCCTTGTAGAGCAGGTTGAACGGGTGGAAGTCCCCGTGCACCCAGCCGACCGCGCCACCGCGCGGGGGACGCCGGTCGGCGTGGCGTTCCAGCAGCGCGCGGCGCTCCAGGAGCCGGTGGCGGGCGAGTTCGTCGAAGGAGTCGGCGGGCCGGTGCCGGTGCACCCGGGCGAGCAGGTCGTCGATGAGGGCGCGGGTGGCGGCGGGGTCGGCGCTGCCGGCCGGGTCGGCGTCCGGGGCGTCCACCGCGCGTGCGGGCCGGTTCCGCCGGTGTGCCGGCATCACCTGCTCCAGACCGGCGTGCACGAGCCCCAGCAGGGCGCCCAGGCGGGCGCACTGGCGCACGGTGAGCTGGCCGCCGTGGCGGTGCCGGCCGTCGATCCAGGGGTGCAGGGCGTAGCTGTGGCCGCCGATCACGGCGACGGTGCGCCCATAGCGGTCCGGCAGCGGCGGGGCGACGGGGACGCCGAGTCCGGCCAGCCGCCGGGTGGCCCGGTGCTGGCGGGCGATGGCCGCCGGGTCGGCGGTCTCGGGGTCGAAGTGGTGCTTGAGGAAGTAGCGGCCGTGCGTGGTGCGCAGGCGGTAGCCCCGGTTGAGCAGCCCCTGGTCGACGGGTTCGCAGGAGAGCGCGGAACCGGCGCGGTAGCGGCTCAGCAGGACGTTCAGCGGGGGCGCGTGGGGCACGGGGGGTGGTACACGTAAGGGCGGCACGCCGCAGATGGTAGGCACGGCAAGCGGCCGTGAGCTGGGCTTTGTCACAGACAGTCGCCCTTGGTCGCTTCCGGTCAGCAGGGGAACGCAGGGGGATCGCCGGAGGATCACCGTTGGGTCGACGGGGGATCACCGTGGGGTGGCCGGGGGATCACCGTGGCGTCGTCGAGAGATCACCGTGGAGTCGCCGGAGGTCGCCAGAAGATTCTCGGGGCGTCAGAGCGGGTCGCCGTCGGCGAGGTGCACGGTCCCGAACCGCGGCTCGACGCACAGGTAGACCGGCTCGTACGGGACGCCGTCCACCGGCCGCGGGACCGGGCCGAACCGTTCCAGCTCGGCGGCGGTCGGCTCGTACGCCGTGCAGTGGCCGACGACCTGCGCGCTCCACCGGCGTTCGCCGGGCCCGGCGGCGGCGAGGTTGTCGGCGCCGTACGCGACGACGCCGCCCGCGCACGCCAGGTGGTGGCCCCAGCTCCTGGGCATCCGCAGCAGCACCCGGCCGTCCGCCACGATGTGCCGCGCGGGCGCGAGGAGGGGCAGGGCCCGCAGCGTGGTGGCTGCCCGGCCGTGCGGGGCGCGGCCGAGCAGGCCGACGGCGAGCTGGGGGTCGCAGGACATGCCCTCACTGTGCGGGAGGGAGGGGGACCGGAACAGGGCCGCCCGCCCCGGCCGCCGGGGACGTAAGTCCCGAAGGGGCGCGTCAGCCGTCCCGGGCCTGCAACCGCGCCACATAGGCGGCGGCCTGGGAACGGCGCTGCATACCGAGTTTGGACAGCAGACTCGACACGTAATTCTTGATCGTCTTTTCGGCGAGGTGGAGCCGCTCGCCGATCGCGCGGTTGGTCAGTCCCTCGCCGATCAGGTCCAGGATGCGGCGCTCCTGCTCGGTCAGGCGCGCGAGCCGCTCGTCCGGGCCGGGGCCGGCGGCGCCGTCGCGCAGCCTCTGCAGCACCCGCGCGGTGGCCACCGGGTCCAGCAGCGACCGGCCCGCGGCCACGTCCCGCACGGCGGCCAGCAGCTCGCCGCCCCGGATGTCCTTCAGGACGTACCCCGAGGCACCGGCCATGATCGCGTCGAAGAGGGCCTCGTCGTCGGCGTAGGAGGTCAGCATCAGACAGCGCACCGACTCGTCCCGGGAGCGGATCTCCCGGCAGACCTCGACCCCGCTGCCGTCCGGCAGCCGCACGTCCAGCACCGCCACGTCCGGGCGGGCGGCCGGGACCCGGGCCAGCGCGTCGGCCGCCGTACCGGCCTCGCCGACCACCTCGATGCCGTCCTCACCGGCCAGCAGATCGTGCACACCCCGACGGACCACCTCATGGTCATCGAGAAGAAAAACCCTGATATTTCCGTCATCGCGCACGGAGCCAGTCTCACATACCGACTCTTCCCGCGCCCGGCCCGGGCGGGATAACGTGCCGTTGTTCCGGCCCCCTGCGAGGCTGTGACCAGTAACTGTTCCCGACTTTCGCGATTTACTTGGAAACCCAAGTAAAAACGCAGGTCAGGAGGGGTTTCACAGAAATGTGGAGCACTGGGTAACGTGCTTTTTGCAGGACGCTCGCCGGGGCGCCTGTCACGCCTGTCTCCCGGTCGGGACGCACCCACCCCGTGCACCCCGGCGGGCAGCAGGTGAGCCGCACTGGCTCCCGGCGAACCCGGGGGCCGGACCGACGGAGGAGCACACGTGACCGTGGAGAGCACTGCCGCGCACAAGCCGCGACGCAGCGCCGGAGGCAAAACCGGGGGCACCGGTACCAAGGCGACCGGCACCACCGGCACCAAACGCACCACCCGCGCCGCCAAGAAGAGCACCGACCCGCAGCTCGTGCAGTTGCTGACGCCCGAGGGCGAGCGCGTCGCAAACCCCGAGTACGACCCGTACGTCGCCGGCATCACCCCCGAGGACCTGCGCGGCCTGTACCGCGACATGGTGCTCACCCGGCGCTTCGACGCCGAGGCCACGTCGCTCCAGCGCCAGGGCGAGCTGGGCCTGTGGGCCTCGCTGCTCGGCCAGGAGGCCGCCCAGATCGGCTCCGGCCGGGCCACCCGCGAGGACGACTACGTCTTCCCCACCTACCGCGAGCACGGCGTCGCCTGGTGCCGCGGGGTCGACCCGACCAACCTGCTCGGCATGTTCCGCGGCGTCAACAACGGTGGCTGGGACCCGAACGGCAACAACTTCCATCTCTACACGATCGTCATCGGCTCGCAGGCCCTGCACGCCACCGGCTACGCCATGGGCATCACCATGGACGGCGCCGACTCGGCCGTGATCGCCTACTTCGGCGACGGCGCCTCCAGCCAGGGCGACGTCAACGAGGCGTTCAACTTCGCCGCGGTCTACAACGCGCCCGTGGTGTTCTTCTGCCAGAACAACCAGTGGGCGATCTCGGAGTCCAACGAGAAGCAGACCCGGGTGCCGCTCTACCAGCGCGCCCAGGGCTTCGGCTTCCCCGGCGTCCGGGTCGACGGCAACGACGTGCTGGCCTCCCTCGCCGTCACCCGCTGGGCCCTGGACCGGGCCCGCCGCGGCGAGGGCCCCGCGCTGATCGAGGCGTTCACCTACCGCATGGGCGCCCACACCACCTCCGACGACCCCTCCCGCTACCGCCACGACGACGAGCGGATCGCCTGGGAGGCGAAGGACCCGATCCTGCGGCTGCGCCGCCACCTGGAGGCCGCAAACCACGCGGACGAGGGATTCTTCGGGGAACTGGAGGCCGAGAGCGAGGCGTTGGGCAGACGAGTGCGCGAAGCGGTCCGGGCCATGCCGGACCCCGACCGGTTCGCTCTCTTCGAGCACGCGTACGCGGACGGGCACGCGCTCGTCGACGAGGAGCGGGCCCGGTTCGCCGCCTACCAGGCGTCGTTCGCGGACGCTGAAGGGGGTCAGTGAGATGGCGGAGAAGATGGCTCTGGCCAAGGCGATCAACGAGTCGCTGCGGCACGCCCTGGAGACCGACCCCAAGGTCCTGGTCATGGGCGAGGACGTCGGCAAGCTCGGCGGCGTCTTCCGCGTCACCGACGGCCTCCAGAAGGACTTCGGGGAGAACCGCGTCATCGACACCCCGCTCGCCGAGTCCGGCATCGTCGGCACGGCGATCGGCCTCGCCCTGCGCGGCTACCGCCCGGTGGTGGAGATCCAGTTCGACGGCTTCGTCTTCCCGGCCTACGACCAGATCGTCACGCAGTTGGCGAAGATGCACGCCCGCGCGCTCGGCAAGGTCAAGATGCCCGTCGTCGTGCGCATCCCCTACGGCGGCGGCATCGGCGCGGTGGAGCACCACTCCGAGTCCCCCGAGGCTTTGTTCGCGCACGTGGCCGGCCTGAAGGTGGTCAGCCCCTCGGACGCCTCCGACGCGTACTGGATGATGCAGCAGGCCATCCAGAGCGACGACCCGGTGATCTTCTTCGAGCCCAAGCGGCGGTACTGGGACAAGGGCGAGGTCGACCCCGAGGCGATTCCCGGCCCGCTGCACGCCGCGCGCGTGGTGCGCGAGGGCACCGACCTCACCCTGGCCGCGTACGGCCCGATGGTGAAGCTCTGCCGGGAGGTCGCGGACGCGGCCGCCGAGGAGGGCCGGTCCCTGGAGATCGTGGACCTGCGGTCGATCTCGCCGATCGACTTCGACACCCTTCAGGCGTCGGTGGAGAAGACCCGCCGCCTGGTCGTGGTGCACGAGGCGCCGGTCTTCTTCGGCTCGGGCGCGGAGATCGCCGCGCGGATCACCGAGCGCAGCTTCTACCACCTGGAGGCCCCGGTGCTCCGGGTCGGCGGCTACCACGCCCCGTACCCGCCGGCCCGCCTGGAGGAGGAGTACCTGCCCGACCTGGACCGGGTGCTGGATGCCGTCGACCGCTCGCTGGCGTACTGAGGAGAGGGCCGTGACGACGATGACGGAAGGGTCCGTACGCGAGTTCAAGATGCCCGACGTGGGCGAGGGACTCACCGAGGCGGAGATCCTCAAGTGGTACGTGCAGGTCGGTGACCGGGTCGCCGACGGCCAGGTGGTGTGCGAGGTCGAGACGGCGAAGGCCGCCGTCGAACTGCCCATCCCCTACGACGGCGTGGTCCGCGAGCTGCGCTTCCCCGAGGGCACCACGGTCGACGTGGGCACGCCCATCATCACGGTGGACGTGGGGGGCGGCACCGCCCCCGAGGCCCCCGCCGCACCGGAGGCTCCCGCCGAGGCCGCGCCCCAGGACGGGGCCGGATCCGGTTCCGGGGCCGACGAGGAGGCCAAGCCGGCGGGCCGCCAGCCGGTGCTGGTCGGTTACGGGGTGGCGACCTCCTCCACCCGCCGCCGCCCCCGCAAGACCCCCGAGGCCGCCGCCGCGCAGCAGGCCGCCGCCGCGGTCCAGTCCGAGCTGAACGGGCACGGGCCCGCCCCGGCCACCCGGGAGCGCCCGCTGGCCAAGCCGCCGGTGCGCAAGCTCGCCAAGGACCTGGGCGTCGACCTGGCCACGGTCACCCCGACCGGCCCGGACGGGATCGTCACCCGCGAGGACGTGCACGCCGCCGCCGCGCCCCGGCAGCGGACCGCGGAGCCGGTGACCGAGCCGGTGACCGGGCCCGCGGCCGAGCCGGCGGCCGGGGCCCCGGCCCGCCCGGTGTCCGCGCCCGCGCCGGTGTCGTACGACACCGCCCGGGAGACCCGGATCCCGGTCAAGGGCGTCCGCAAGGCGACGGCCGCGGCGATGGTCTCCTCGGCGTTCACCGCGCCGCACGTCACAGAGTTCGTGACGGTCGACGTGACCCGCACCATGAAGCTGGTCGAGGAGCTGCGGCAGGACAAGGAGTTCGCGGGCCTGCGGGTCAACCCGCTGCTGCTGATCGCCAAGGCCCTGCTGGTGGCGATCCGCCGGCACCCGGAGATCAACGCCTCCTGGGACGAGGCCGCCCAGGAGATCGTGGTCAAGCACTACGTCAACCTGGGCATCGCCGCCGCCACCCCCCGGGGCCTGCTGGTGCCCAACATCAAGGACGCGCACGCCAAGACGCTGCCGGAGCTGGCCGAGGCGCTCGGCGAGCTGGTGTCCACCGCGCGGGAGGGCCGTACCTCCCCGGCGGCGATGCAGGGCGGCACGGTGACCATCACCAACGTAGGCGTCTTCGGCGTCGACACCGGCACGCCGATCCTCAACCCCGGCGAGTCCGCGATCCTCGCGGTCGGCGCGATCAAGCCCCAGCCGTGGGTGCACAAGGGCAAGGTGAAGCCCCGTCAGGTCACCACCCTGGCGCTGAGCTTCGACCACCGGCTGGTCGACGGGGAGCTGGGCTCGAAGGTGCTCGCCGATGTCGCGGCGATCCTGGAGCAGCCCAAGCGGCTCATCACCTGGGCGTGAACGACGGAGGCGGTCCACCCCGGCCGGGGTGGACCGCCTCAGCGCACGAGCGCGAGCCGCCGGACCGCGCGCGCCGTGCCGCGCGCGGTACCGCGTACCGGATCACGTTGCGACCCGCGTATCGAACCGAGCGTCGCGTCGCGCCGCGTACCGTCGTCGTGCCGTGCGTCGTACCGTGCGTCAGATCTTGCCGAAGCCGTAGTTCATCAGCTTCTTCGCGTCCGTGCTGCGCTGCGTGGACGACGAGGAGGCGAGCACGGTGCCGATGACCGTCTTGCCGTTCCGGGTGGCGGCGAAGACCAGGCAGTACTTGGCCTCCGGGCCGGAGCCCGTCTTCACGCCGATGGTGCCGCTGTAGCTGCCGAGCAGCGTGTTGGTGTTGGTCCAGGGCGCCATGGTGCGGGTGCCGCCGCTCTTGGTGACCGTCTTGGCCGTGTACTTCTTGGTCTTGACGATCGAGCGGAACGTGGAGTTCTTCATCGCGCTGCTGGCGATCTTCGTCAGGTCGCGCGGCGTGGAGTAGTTGCTGCCGTTGCCGATCCCGTCGAACGAGTCGAAGTGGGTGTTCTTCAGCTTCAGGCTCTTGGCGGCGGCGTTCATCTTGCCGATGAACGACTTCACCCGCGCCGACCGCGTCGAGCCCTTGCCGAACTTGTCGGCGAGCGCGTACGCGGCGTCGCAGCCGGACGGCAGCATCAGCGCGTACAGCAACTGCTTGACGGTGACCTTGTCGCCCACGATCAGCCGGGCGGACGAGGCGTTCTTGGAGACGATGTAGTCGCTGTACGCCTTCTGGATCGTCACCTTGCTGTTCAGGTTCAGATTCGACTGCGAGAGCACCACCTTCGCCGTCATGATCTTGGTGGTGGAGCCGGTGGAACGCCGGGTGTCCGCCGCCTTGGTGAAGAGCGACTTGCCGTTCGCGTTGTTCATCACGTAGCCGCCCTTGGCCACGATGCTGGGCGCGCTGGCGGCCTGCGCGGGCGCCGTCGAGAGGGCACCGGTCGCCAGCACGGCACCGGTGGTCATGGCGACGGCGGTGGCCCTGCGGACGCGGACGCCCTGAATGCCGATGTTCAAGTTCATTACCCCGATTGTGTCGAATGCCCCTGCGGTACGGCCCAGTTGAGCTCTGGACAGCATGGGGCCGCGTCAGTGCGACTCGTCAAGGGGACGGATGGTTGTACTGAGGCGGACGAAGCTTTACGTGGCGGTCCGCATCGTGGACGGGGCACCTCATGCGTCCCTGTTGTATCTATCCTGTGGTCATGAGCCTGGCCGTGAAGCAACCACCCGCCGCCGACCGCGTCTACACCCACGTCAAACAAGGCGTCCTGGAGCGCCGCTACGAAGGCGGCACCCTGCTCACGGAGGGCGAACTCGCCGAGGCCGTGGGCGTCTCCCGCACACCGGTGCGCGAGGCGCTGCTGAGGCTGGAGGTGGAGGGCCTGATCCGGCTCTACCCGAAGAAGGGCGCCCTGGTGCTGCCGGTCTCCGCGCAGGAGATCGCGGACGTGGTGGAGACCCGGCTGCTGGTCGAGGAGCACGCCGCCCGCAAGGCCGTACCCGCCCCGCCCGGACTGATCGAACGGCTGACGGGGCTGCTGGCCCGGCAGCGGGAGCAGGCCGCCGCCGGCGACTTCGCGGCCGCCGCCGTCACCGACCGCTGCTTCCACGCCGAGATCGTCCGCAGCGGCGGCAACGAGATCCTCTCCCGGCTCTACGACCAGCTCCGCGACCGGCAGTTGCGCATGGGCGTCGCCGTGATGCACTCCCACCCCGACCGGATCGCCAAGACCCTCGCCGAGCACGGGGAGATCCTCGACGCGCTGCGCGCCGGGGACGCGGAGGCCGCCGTCGCCGTCGTCCGCCGGCACGTCGGCTGGTTCTCGCACCTGGCCCGGGGGGAGGTCCGATGAGCGCCCCCGTCGGCCTGCCCGGCGATCCCCCGGGCGGCCGGCGCGCCGTCGCCGTCTGGGGCATCGGCGTCGCCGTCTACTTCGTCGCCGTCATCTTCCGTACCTCCCTCGGCGTCGCCGGCCTGGACGCCGCCGACCGCTTCCACGTGGGCGCCTCCGCGCTGTCGACCTTCTCCATCCTGCAGTTGCTGGTCTACGCGGGGATGCAGATACCCGTCGGCCTGCTCGTCGACCGGCTCGGCACCAAGAAGGTGCTGGGCATCGGCGTGGTGCTGTTCACCCTGGGCCAGCTCGGCTTCGCGTTCTCCCCCTCGTACGGCACGGCGCTCCTCTCCCGGGCGCTGCTGGGCTGCGGCGACGCGATGACCTTCATCAGCGTGCTGCGGCTGGGCACCCGCTGGTTCCCGGCCCGGCGCGGGCCGCTGGTCGCGCAGTTGGCCGGGCTGGCCGGCATGGCCGGCAACCTGGTCTCCACCCTGGTCATCGCCCGGCTGCTGCACGGCATCGGCTGGACGGCGGCGTTCGCGGGCAGCGCGCTCGCCGGGGTGGTCGTCCTCGTCCTGCTGCTGCTCTTCCTGAAGGACCACCCCGAGGGGCACGCGCCGCCGGCGCCGCGGCACCAGGGCGCGGCCTACGTACGGCGGCAGATCGCCGCGTCCTGGCGGGAGCCGGGGACGCGGCTGGGGATGTGGGTGCACTTCACCACCCAGTTCCCGGCGATGGTCTTCCTGCTGCTGTGGGGCCTGCCGTTCCTGGTCGAGGCGCAGGGGCTGTCCCGCGCCACCGCCGGTGACCTGCTCACCCTGGTGGTGCTCTCCAACATGCTGGTCGGCCTGGTGTACGGCCAGGTGGTCGCCCGGCACCACGGGGCGCGGCTGCCGCTGGCGCTCGGGACGGTGGCGGCGTCGGCGCTGCTGTGGGCGGCGACGCTGGCGTACCCCGGCGAGCACGCGCCGATGTGGCTGCTGATCGTGCTCTGCGCGGTGCTGGGGGCGTGCGGGCCGGCGTCGATGATCGGGTTCGACTTCTCGCGGCCGGCCAATCCGCCGGAGCGGCAGGGCACGGCGTCCGGGATCACCAACATGGGCGGGTTCGTGGCGTCCATGACCACGCTGCTGGCGGTCGGGGTGCTGCTGGACGCGACCGGGGACGACTACGCCGTGGCGTTCTCCTCCGTGTTCGTGCTCCAGGCGGTGGGGATCAGCCAGATCCTGAGGCTGCGGCGGCGGGCGGCCCGCCGGGAGCGCGAGCGGCTGGTCGCGAGCCGGGTGGAGACGGTGCACGTGCCGGTGTAGACGGCCCGGCCCCGGGTCGGCGCGGAGGCCGGGCGGTCCGGCGCGGCCGGGCACGGGCGCGCCCCCAGGCCGCTCTCACGGCACTGGGGGAGGCACGGGAGGCACGGGAGGCACCGCCCCGCCCGCGGCTAGGGCGTCACCGTGAAGTGCCGCAGGATCGCCGCCGCCAGGTCCGGGTCGCCCTCCGCCTTGACCCGGTCGGAGACCGCCTCCGGCGTCACCCGGCCGCAGGCCAGCCGGACGTACGTCTCCCAGTCCAGGGTGAGGGTGGCGGCCGGGCCGAGCGCCGGGGCCGTCTCCAGGGTGCCGCGGCCCTGGATGTCGACGCGGATGGTGCGCAGGAACTCGACCGGGCCGTGCACGTCGAAGACGATGGCCGAGCTGCGGGGCGCGTCCGCCTTGTCGGCGACGATGCGCGGCAGCTCGGCGAGCAGCACGTCACGGGCGACGTAGGCGCCGGGGGAGTCCAGGTTGCCGGGGTGGCCGAGGGCGGTGCGCAGGTCCTGCTCGTGCACCCACACGTCGAAGGCGTGCCGGCGCATGGACTCCTCCAGGGTCAGCTCGGTGCCGAGCGGGCCGCGGACCTTGGTGCCGGGGTCACGGGAGTCGTTGCGCAGTTGCCGGTTGCGCCGGATGATCATGTACTCCAGCTCGGCGGTCATCTCGGGCGCCGTGTGGTGGCGGCGGACGTCGACCTGCATCTCCATGTAGCGCTGGTGGTCGTTGGTGACGTGGAACAGGTCGCGCGGGAGGGTGTGGATGGGCCGGGGGTCGCCGAGCATCTCCGAGTCGAGGCCGATGACGTGCGAGACGATGTCCCGCACCGACCATCCCGGGCACGGCGTCCGGCGGTTCCACTCTGCCTCCACAAGCGGCTGGACCAGCTCGGATATCGCCTCGATGGAGTGAGTCCAGGCGTCGGCGTAGGGCTGGAGGGTGGGATGCAGACTCACGGAACGGGACCCCTCGGCGGTCGGTACACGGGCGGTTGTGGCGGCGTTGCCAGTGGGAGGTGGCTGCGATCGGCGGCGGTTCGGCGGGCGTCTCGAACTCCCCCATCCCTCGGCTGCGCTCGAAACGGGGTGGCCCACAAAGTTACGCTGCTGTGCGGCACCCCGGCAGTGCTTTCGTGTGACGATCGTAGGCCCGTGTTGACGACTCGAATGCCAGGACGGTGGTAGTGTGCGCGCCGCTTTGATCCAAATCGCCGTGAACGAGGACGAAACAGCCGAAGAACGCCGTCGCAGGGCGGCGTCCCTGGTGATCGCGCAGGCGGGCGCCGACCTGGTGGTGCTGCCGGAGCTGTGGACCACCGGCGCGTTCGCCTTCGGGGCGTTCGACGCCGGGGCGGAGCCGCTGCACGGGCCGACGTACGAGGCCATGGCGAAGGCGGCGAGCGACGCGGGCGTGTGGCTGCACGCGGGCTCGATCCCCGAGCGCGCCGAGGACGGCACCCTCTTCAACACCTCCCTCGTCCTCTCCCCCTCCGGCGACCTGGCCGCCGCCTACCGCAAGATCCACCGGTTCGGCTTCGACCAGGGCGAGGCCGTGCTGATGGGCGCCGGGACCGACCTGGTGACCGTGCCGCTGCCCGGCACCACCCTCGGTGTGGCGACCTGCTACGACCTCCGTTTCCCCGAACTCTTCCGCGGTCTCGTCGACGCCGGCGCCGAGACCCTCGTGATCCCGGCGGGCTGGCCGGAGCGCCGCCGGTCCCACTGGACGCTCCTGGCACAGGCACGGGCGGTGGAGAACCAGGCGTTCGTCCTCGCGTGTGGAACGGCCGGGACGCACGCGGGAGTTCCGCAGGCCGGTCACTCGATCGTGGTCGATCCCTGGGGCGAGGTGCTCGCGGAGGCCGGCGCGGACGAGGAGGTCCTGACGGTCGAGTTCGACCCGGCGACGGTCGCGGCCACCCGGGACCGCTTCCCGGCCCTGAAGGACCGGGTCCTGGGCCTGCCGGCGCCGCGGACCCCGCGGCCGTAGGCGGCCGTAGGGCGTCCGTACGGCCTCCGCGGGCCCCGCAAGGCGTAGGCCGTGCGGCCCCTACCCCTACCCCTCCTACTCCTCCTCCCCCTCCCGCTCCTTCTCCGCCAGGTGGATCACGCACACCGTCAGCGCCAGCAGCAGCGCCGGGTCCGCGTCGTCCCGTACGACGTCCAGGCCGTAGGTGTCCCGGACGGTCAGCCACCGCCGGGAGACCACGGCCAGCAGCTCGCCGTCGAACTCGATGGCGAACTCCCGGTCGAGGATCTTGCCGCTGATGTCCAGCTCGTTGCCGTCGGCGAGGTCGACCCGGTAGTGGTTGCGCAGCAGGGAGAGCCGCTTGCGCCGGACGGTGGCCAGGGGCTCGCCGGCCCGCTCGATCACCATGGTGTCGCGCAGCGCGAACATCTTCTGGTGGATGCCGATCAGGACCCGCCCCTGGGTGTCCTTCAGCTCCCAGGTGTCCCGCAGCCGCAGCGCCTTGCCGTCGACGAGGAACACCTTGGCGCCCTGGTCGTCCTCGATCCAGTAGTCGTCGCCGAACCCGAGGAGCCGGTCGTACACGAGGAATCTCATGCGGTGATCGCTTCCCCGGCACCCCGGCCGAAACGCCGGCGGTAGGCCGAGGGGCTGAGCCCCGTCTCACGCCGCAGCCGCGCCCGCAGATTGGCCGCGGTGCCCAGGCCGCTGCGGGTGGCCACCACGTCGAGCCGCTGCTCACCGCGTTCGATCAGACGCCGCGCGAGGGTGACGCGCTCGGCCGTCAGCCAGGCGAGCGGCGTCGTCCCCAGTTGCGCCCGGAACCGCCGGTGCAGGGTGGCCGGGGACACCGCCGCGCGGGCCGCCAGGTCCGTCACCGTCATGGGCTCGCCGAGGTGCTCCCGCGCCCACGCCAGCAGCGGGGCCAGCGACTCGTCCGGCACGTCCGGTACCGGCCGCTCCACGAACTGCCGCTGGCCGCCGTCCCGGTGGGCGGCGAAGACCAGCCGCCGGGAGACGGCGTTGGCGACCTCGGCGCCGTGGTCCCGGCGCCAGATGTGCAGCCCGAGGTCCAGCGCCGCCGCGCTGCCCGCCGCGGTGAGCACGTCGCCCTCGTCCACGAACAGGACGTCCGGTTCCAGCAGCACACGCGGGTGCAGTTGCCGGAAGGCGTCGGCCCACATCCAGTGGGTCGCGGCCCGCCGCCTGTCCAGCAGCCCGGCCTCGGCGAGCGCGAAGCTGCCGGTGCACAGGCTGACGATCCGGGCGCCACGCGCGTGTGCGCGCCGGATGGCGTCCAGGACGTCCGGCCCGCGCGGGACGACGTTGTCCGGCCGGCCGGGAACGACGAGGGTGTCCGCGGTGTCCACGGCGTCCAGACCGGGCAGGCCGGCGAGGGTGAGGAAGCCGTGGTTCATCCGGATCCCGGGCCGCGGCCCGCACACCGTCACCTCGTACCAGGGCACCGCCCGTCCCAGCTCCGGCCGGGGCAGCCCGAACAGCTCGGTGGCGCAGCCGACCTCGAACGGGTTGATGCCCTCGTCCAGTCGGCGACCGCCACGACGAGGTGCCGGACCACGTGGACGCCACCTCGGGACACGCGCTCGGCTGACTGTCGGTGGCGGGTGGCACCCTTGTGCCATGAGCGATTCCTCCCCGGCGCCGACCGCCCGCCGTGCCCGCGTCCGTGCCCCCGAGCTGATCGGCAAGGGCGGCTGGCTGAACACGGGCGGCACCCAGTACAGCCTCGCCGACCTGCGCGGACGCATCGTCGTGCTCGACTTCTGGACCTTCTGCTGCATCAACTGCCTGCACGTCCTCGACGAGCTGCGGGAGCTGGAGGAGAAGCACCGGGACACGGTGGTGATCGTCGGGGTGCACTCGCCGAAGTTCGTGCATGAGGCGGAGCACGCGGCGGTGGTCGACGCGGTCGAGCGGTACGGGGTGGAGCACCCGGTGCTGGACGACCCGGAGCTGGCCACCTGGAAGCAGTACGCGGTGCGGGCGTGGCCGACGCTGGTCGTCATCGACCCGGAGGGTTACGTGGTCGCCCAGCACGCGGGCGAGGGGCACGCGCACGCGATCGAGCGGCTGGTGACGGAGCTGGAGGCGGAGCACGAGGCGAAGGGCACACTGCGCCGCGGCGACGGGCCGTACGTGCCGCCGGAGCCGGAGCCGACCGTGCTGCGCTTCCCCGGCAAGGCGCTGCTGCTGCCCTCCGGGAGCTTCCTGGTCAGTGACACCACCCGGCACCAGGTGGTGGAGCTGGCCGCGGACGGGGAGAGCGTGCTGCGGCGCATCGGGTCGGGGGCGCGCGGGTTCGCGGACGGCTCCGCCGAGGCGGCGGCGTTCAACGAGCCGCAAGGGCTGGCCCTGCTGCCGGACGGCTCGGTGGTGGTCGCCGACACCGTCAATCACGCGCTGCGCCGGCTCGACCCCGGCACCGGCGAGGTGACGACCCTGGCCGGCACCGGCCGGCAGTGGATGCAGGGCGACGCCACGGCGGGCCCGGCCCGTGAGGTCAGCCTCTCCTCGCCGTGGGACGTGGCCTGGTGGGAGGGCCGGGTGTGGATCGCCATGGCCGGCGTCCACCAGTTGTGGGCGTACGACCCGGCCGACGGCACGGTCGCCGTCACCGCCGGGACGACCAACGAGGGGCTGGTGGACGGGCCGGGCGGCGAGGCGTGGTTCGCGCAGCCGTCGGGGCTCGCGGCGACGCCCGAGCGGCTCTGGCTCGCCGACTCCGAGACCTCCGCGCTGCGCTGGGTCGAGCCGGACGGAAGCGTGCACACGGCCGTGGGCACCGGGCTGTTCGACTTCGGGCACCGGGACGGCGACGCGGGGCAGGCGCTGCTCCAGCACCCGCTGGGCGTCACCGCGCTGCCGGACGGCTCGGTCGCGGTCAGCGACACGTACAACCACGCGCTGCGCCGCTACGACCCGGCGAGCGGCGAGGTGACCACGCTCGCCACGGACCTGCGCGAGCCCAGCGACGCCGTGCTGGTCGGCGAGGACATCGTGGTGGTGGAGTCGGCCCGGCACCGGCTGACCCGGCTGCGGCTGCCCGAGGAGGCGGTCCGGGTGGCGGGCGTCGCCCACCGCACCCAGCGCGCGGCGACCGACGTGGCCCCCGGCACGCTGAGGCTGGAGGTGGTCTTCCAGCCGCCCGCCGGTCAGAAGCTGGACACGCGGTACGGCCCGTCGACCCGGCTGCTGGTGTCGGCCACGCCGCCCGAGCTGCTGCTGCGCGGCGAGGGCGCGGGGACCGAGCTGTCCCGCGCCCTCGAACTCGACCCCGCCGTGCCGGAGGGCGTCCTGCACGTCTCCGCGATGGCCGCGTCCTGCGACGACGACCCGGCCAACGAGTATCCGGCGTGCCATGTGCACCAGCAGGACTGGGGCGTGCCCGTCCGGCTGGCCGAGGGCGCGCCGGACCGGCTGCCGCTGGTGCTGGCCGGGCTGGACGCCTGACCCGCGCCGGGGTCAGACGCCGTAGCCGTTGCCGTAGCCGTCGCGGTGGTGGGGAGCCGTCTCGTCGACGACCGGGGTCGTCGGCGGCACCATCACGCGCCGGCGGCGGGCGATGCTGCTGAAGGTCGCGACGCCGATCAGGCCGACGATCATGAAGATGACGCCGACCAGGTCGAGGTTGACCCCCTGCATGTCCCAGTCGGTCGCGAACGTGAGGATGGCTCCCACGGCGATGAGGATGATGCATCCGCCGAGGCCCATGAGTGTCGCCTCCCTGTCGGTCCGGTCTGTCCGGTCGTTCCGGTCGATCCGGCTCCGTTCGGGTACCCCGGGTGCCAACACCCATGCGGCGCCGGGCACTTCCGGCCGCGCCGACCGCCCTCGGCTCAGCCCTGGAGGAACGCCACCAGCGCGTTGGCCAGCAGGTACGGGTCGTCGGCGCCGCACAGTTCGCGGGCGCTGTGCATCGACAGGATGGCCGCGCCGATGTCCACCGTGGCGATGCCGTGCCGGGCGGCGGTGATCGGGCCGATCGTCGTACCGCACGGCATGGAGTTGTTGGAGACGAACGACTGGAAGGGCACGCCCGCCTTCTCGCAGGCGGCGGCGAACACCGCGCGGCCCGAACCGTCCGTGGCGTACCGGTTGTTGACGTTGACCTTCAGCAACGGGCCGCCGTTCAGGCGCGGGTGGTGCGTCGGGTCGTGCCGCTCGGCGTAGTTGGGGTGCACCGCGTGGCCGGTGTCGGAGGAGAGGCAGACGGTGTCGGCGAAGGAGCGGGCCCGGTCCTCGTAGCCGCCGCCGCGGGCGAACACCGAGCGTTCCAGCACGGTGCCGAGCAGCGGGCCGTCCGCGCCGGTGTCCGACTGGGAGCCGGTCTCCTCGTGGTCGAAGGCGGCGAGCACGGGGACGTACGGCAGCGGGTCCCCGGCGGTGGCGACGGCGGCCAGCGCGGCCACCCCGGCGTGCACGGAGAGCAGGTTGTCCATCCGGGGACCGGCGACCAGCTCCCGGTCCCGGCCGAGGTAGGCCGGCGGTTCCACGGAGTGGGTCATCAGGTCCCAGCCGGCCACCGAACCGGCGTCCAGGCCGGCCTCCTCCTCCAGGAAGGCGATCAGGTCGCCGTCGCGGACGGTCTCGGCGAGGCCCCAGACGGGCTGGAGGTGGCGCTGCTTGTCGAGCTTGAGGCCGTCCCCGGTGACGTTCCGGTCCAGGTGGATGGCGAGCTGGGGGACGCGCAGCAGGGGGCGGTCCACGTCGACCAGCCGGGTGGAGCCGTCGCGCAGGGTGAGCCGGCCGGCCAGGCCGAGGTCGCGGTCGAGCCAGGAGTTGAGCAGCGGGCCGCCGTACAGCTCCACGGCGACCTGGCGCCAGCCGTGCGCCCCGCTGTCCGGGCGGGGCTTGACCCGCAGGTTGGGGGAGTCGGTGTGCGCCCCGACGATCCGGTACGGGGTGTGCGGCGCGGCGCCCTCGGGGACGTACCAGGCGATGATCGCGCCGCCGCGCAGCACGTACTTGCCGCCGGTGCCGCCGTCCCAGGCGTCCGTCTCCGCGACCTGCCGGAATCCGGCCTTCTCCAGGCGGGCGGCGGCGTTCGCCACGGCGTGGTACGGCGTGGGGCTCGCCGCCAGGAAGGACATCAGGTCGTCGGTGTGCCCGCGGTCGAAGCGGGAGGGGCTGCTGCTCATGCCAGCCACCATAAGGCGCCCCGCCTCGGTGGCGGGTCGGGGTTCGGTGAAGGTCCGCGGCACCGCCACCCGGGCAGGGCGGACGGCCGGCGCGGCGCCCGCACCGGCCGGTCCGCCCTGCGGACGCCCAGGACGGACGGCCCAGGACGCGGACGCCCAGGGCGGACGGCCCAGGACACGGGCGCCCAGGGCGGACGGCCCAAGACGCGGACGTCCAGGACGGACGGCCCAGGACACGGACGCCCGTGACGGACGGCCCAGGACGCGGACGCCCAGGGCGGACGGCCCAAGACGCCGACGCCCGTGACGGACGGCCCAGGACGCGGACGCCCAGGACGGACGGCCCAAGACGCGGACGCCTACGACAGAAGGCCCGCGGCCCGCTGTCCCAGGCGTCCGTCGACCGCAGACCTAGAACGCCGCCTCGTCCAGCTCCATCAGGTCCAGCTCGACGCCCTGGGCGACCTTGCGGGCCAGGGTGACGCCGGGCAGGACGTTGGCGGCGAAGAACTTCGCCGCGGCGATCTTGCCGGTGTAGAACGCCTGGTCCTTCGCGGAGGCCGTCGGCAGCTTCTCGGCGGCCACCGCGGCGCCCTTGAGCAGCAGGTAGCCGACGATCACGTCACCGGAGGCGAGCAGCAGGCGGGTGGTGTTGAGCCCGACCTTGTAGATGTTCTTGACGTCCTGCTCGGTGGCGGCCAGGTCGGTGAGCATGTGGCCGACGATGGCCTCCAGCTCGACGGCGGCCTTGGCCAGGTGCTCGCGGGCGGGGGCCAGGTCCTGGCCGCCGGTGCCCAGGGCGAGGAACTTCTTGATGTCCTCGGCGAGCGAGTTCAGCGCGGCGCCCTGGTTGCGGACGATCTTGCGGAAGAAGAAGTCCTGGCCCTGGATGGCCGTGGTGCCCTCGTACAGGGTGTCGATCTTGGAGTCCCGGATGTACTGCTCGACCGGGTACTCCTGGAGGAAGCCGGAACCGCCGAAGGTCTGAAGGGACTGGGCGAGCTGCTCGTACGCCTTCTCCGAGCCGTAGCCCTTGACGATGGGCAGCAGCAGGTCGTTGAGGGCGTGCTCGGCGGAGGCGTCCTCGCCGTTGGCCTCCTTGACCTGGATGTCGTCCTGGACGGCGGCGGTGTACATCACCAGGGCGCGCATGCCCTCGGCGTACGCCTTCTGCGTCATCAGCGAGCGGCGCACGTCGGGGTGGTGGGTGATGGTGACCTTGGGCGCGGTCTTGTCCATGAAGTTGGCCAGGTCGGGGCCCTGGACGCGCTCCTTGGCGTACTCCAGCGCGTTGAGGTAACCCGTCGACAGGGTGGAGATCGCCTTCGTGCCGACCATCATGCGGGCGAACTCGATGATGCGGAACATCTGGCGGATGCCGTCGTGCTTGTCGCCGATCAGCCAGCCCTTGGCGGGGTGGCGGTCGCCGAAGGTCATCTCGCAGGTGTTGGAGACCTTCAGGCCCATCTTGTGCTCGACGTTGGTGGCGTAGACGCCGTTGCGCTCGCCCAGCTCGCCGGTCTCGAAGTCGAAGAGGTACTTGGGGACGAGGAAGAGGGAGAGCCCCTTGGTGCCGGGGCCGGCGCCCTCCGGGCGGGCCAGCACGTAGTGGAGGATGTTCTCCGACATGTCGTGCTCACCGGAGGTGATGAAGCGCTTCACGCCCTCGATGTGCCAGGAGCCGTCCTCCTGCTGCACGGCCTTGGTGCGGCCGGCGCCCACGTCCGAGCCGGCGTCCGGCTCGGTGAGGACCATGGTGGAGCCCCACTGCTTCTCCACGGCGATCTTCGCGATGTGCTTCTGTACGTCGTTGCCCTCGTCGAAGAGGATGCCCGCGAAGGCCGGGCCGGAGGAGTACATCCACACGGCCGGGTTGGCGCCCAGGATCAGCTCCGCGTAGGCCCAGATCAGGGAGCGGGGCGAGGTGGTGCCGCCGATCTCCTCGGGCAGGCCGAGCCGCCAGTACTCGGAGTCCATGAACGCCTGGTAGCTCTTCTTGAAGGAGGCCGGGACCGGCGCGGTGTTCGTCTCGGGGTCGAAGACCGGCGGGTTGCGGTCGGCGTCCGCGAAGGACTCCGCCAGGTCGTTCTCGGCCAGGCGGGTCATCTCCTCGAGGATGCTCCGGGCGGTGTCGACGTCCATCTCCGCGAACGGGCCGGTGCCGTACAGCTTGTCGCGGCCGAGCACCTCGAAGAGGTTGAACTCGATGTCCCGGAGATTCGGCTTGTAGTGCCCCATGGCGACGGCTCCGTTGAGAGATCGGCGAGGCACTGACTCCTCGCACCTGTGTCACGTACCAGCAAGTAGCTACGATGATGCTACCCGTCGGTAATAAGCCGCAACCCCGACCGCTCCATCTGTGACTCTTCACTCGCTAGTCTTTGCGGCATGTACGGCTACGACCAGACCGCGGGACCGCAGCAGCAGTACGCCCCGCCCCAGCAGCCGATGTCCGGCGGATACGGGCAGCAGCCGCCGCTGTACCCGGAGCCGTCACCGCCCTCGCTCGCGGACGCGGTGCGCGCGTTCACCACCGGGCAGATGGCCGCCGAGGACTTCCAGCAGATCTTCGCGACCTCCAAGGTCTACTGCCCGCGCGGCGACAACCCCGGGTTCCTCGCCCTGCACAACACCCAGCAGCCGGTGATCCCTATGTTCACCACGCTCAAGGAGCTGCGCCGGTACGCGGGCAAGGAGTCCAAGTACTTCGTGATCACCGGCGCCGAGGTGCTCGATCTGCTGCCGACGGGGTACGGCTTCGTCCTCGACATGGAGGGTGAGCACCGGATGGTCTTCGACGCCACCGCCGTCGAACAAATGGTCGATTTCGCGATGCGCCGCATGTACGGCTGAGACGTGCCGAGGCGGCCGAGCGGTCGTGGAGCGGAGCCGAGCCCGGGGGGAATGCCCTCCGGGCTCACGTGGTTCTGGGTAGCAAGAAGTTCAACGCTCAACTAAAGTGGGTCGTACGCCGCCCTAGGAGGATCGACGGCGTCTTCGACCACCAGGACAGCCACGGCGGCGGCGGCACCATCACCAACGGCGACACCCAGTGGATGACGGCCGGCTCCGGCCTGCTGCACATCGAGGCGCCGCCGGAGTCCCTGGTCATGTCCGGCGGCCTGTTCCACGGGCTCCAGCTCTGGGTGAACCTGCCGGCCAAGGACAAGATGATGGCCCCCCGCTACCAGGACATCCGCAGCGGCAGCGTGCAACTGCTCACCTCCCCCGACGGCGGCGCGCTGCTGCGGGTCATCGCCGGTGAGCTGGACGGCCACGAGGGACCGGGCATCACCCACACGCCGATCACCATGGTCCACGCCACCCTCGCGCCCGGCGCCGAGATCACCCTGCCCTGGCGGGAGGAGTTCAACGGCCTGGCGTACGTGATGGCCGGGCGCGGCAGCGTCGGTGCCGAGCGGCGCCCGATCCGGCTGGGGCAGACCGCCGTCTTCGGCGCCGGTTCCTCGCTGACCGTCCGCGCGGACGAGAAGCAGGACTCCCACACCCCCGACCTGGAGGTCGTCCTGCTCGGCGGCCGGCCGATCCGGGAGCCCATGGTCCACTACGGGCCGTTCGTCATGAACACCCGTGACGAACTCCAGCAGGCGTTCGAGGACTTCCAGAAGGGCCGGCTCGGCTCGGTCCCGGCGGTGCACGGCATGTCGGCCGCCGGACCGCAGGACTGACAGCGCGTCACCCGGGCGGGCCGCCTCGACGGGACGGCCCGCCCGGCACGTGATCGGCTGGCGGGGTGCGACTCCTTCCCGTCCCGGTCCTGCGGTTCGCCGCCTGGTGCGCCGTCGTCCTGCTCGCCGCCGGCGTGGTCTACGTCGGCATCCGGCTCTGCGGGGAACTGCGCACCGCGGTGATCCCCGCACTGCTGGCGCTGCTCGGCACCGCCCTGCTGCGCCCGCTGTACCGGCGGCTGCTCGCGGCCCATGTGCAGCGGTCGCTGGCGGCCGGGCTGACCTGCGTCGCCGTGGTCGCGGTGGTCGGCGGCGCGGTCTACATCGTGGTCGCCGCGCTCGTCGACAGCGGCGACCAGATCGTCGCCTCCCTGCGCACCTCCGCGCAGGACCTCGCCGACCACTTCGGCGCGGCCGGCACCTCCCTGGACGACATGGCCTCCAACGCCCGCGAACTGCTCGGCAAGTTCGGCGGGACCGCCGCCTCCGGGGTGATCAGCGGGGTCAGCGTGGTCGGCGAGACCGCCGCCATGGCCGTACTCGCCCTGCTGCTGGTCTTCTTCTTCCTGCGCGACTCCGACCGCGCCGTCGCCACCGTCCGCGCGCTCGTCCCGCACAGCGGCGGCGACATGGCCGAGGCGATGGCCCGGCGGGCCTTCGGGGCCGTCGAGGGCTTCATGCGGGGCACCACGATCATCGCCCTCATCGACGCCGTGTGCATCACCGTCGGACTGCTGATCCTGCGGGTGCCCGGCGCCCTCGGGCTGGGCGCGCTGGTCTTCGTCGGCGCCTACATCCCCTACCTCGGCGCCTTCATCTCCGGGGCGGTGGCCGTGCTGGTGGCGCTCGCCGACCGGGGGTTCGTCATCGCGCTGTGGGCGCTCGGCGTGGTGGTCGCCGTCCAACTGCTGGAGGGCCATGTGCTCCAGCCGATGATCCAGAGCCGGACCGTGCAGATGCACCCGGCGGTGGTGCTGCTGGCGCTCACCGCGGGCGCCTCGGTCGCCGGCATCCTCGGCATGCTGCTCGCCGTGCCGCTCACCGCCGCCGCGTTCGGGATCGTCCACGAACTCCAGGGGCGCTACGCCGACACGGGCGCCGGTGCTTCCGCCGGGGACTCGTAGAGGTCGAACCAGATGCTCTTGCCCTCGCCGCGCGGGGCGACCCCCCACTCGTCCGCGAGCAGCTCGATCAGCATCAGACCGCGCCCGGAGGACGCCATCTCGCCCGGCCGGCGCCGGTGCGGCAGGTCGTCGCCGGTGTCGCTGACCTCGACCCGGATCCGCCGCTCGCCCGGGGCACCGGTGACCTCGGCGACCAGCAGGGCGTCGGCGTCGGTGTGCACCAGCACGTTGGTCAGCATCTCGGAGAGCAGCAGGACCGCCGACTCCTTCTGGTCCTCGCTGGCCCAGTCGTGCAGCAGCTCCCGCAGATGCCGGCGGGCGATGGCGATCCGCTCGGGCTCGGCCTGCGCCACCGACAGCGCGGTGCGGCGCACCGGCGGCAGCGGGGCGGCGCCGCCCTCGCCGCACGTACTGCCGGGCCCCTCCCGGCAGAGCAGCACCAGGGCGATGTCGTCCTCCCGCCGGTCGGCGAGCGGCCCCGTGTCGTGGTGCGAGGAGGGCCCGTGCACCGCCCGGACCAGCGCGTCGGCCAGCTCCTCCATGCCGCCGTCGTGCTCCTCCAGCACCCGGCGCAGCCGCCGCCAGCCCGAGTCCAGGTCGTGCCCGCCGGTCTCCACCAGGCCGTCCGTGCACATCAGCAGCGTCTCGCCGGGCTCCAGGGTGAGCCGGGTGATCGGGTAGTCGCAGTCCGGGTCGATACCCAGCGGCAACCCGCCCGCCGTGTCCCGGAACAGCACCGTCCCGTCCGCCAAGCGCACCGCCGGGTCCAGATGCCCGGCCCGCGCGCATTCCGCCGTCCCGGTGGCGGGGTCGACCTCCACGTACAGGCAGGTCGCGAAGCGCAGGTCGCCCGGGTCCTGGTCGGAGTGGGCGAGCCCGGAGAGGAAGCGGGAGGCGCGGGAGAGCACCGCGTCGGGGCGGTGGCCCTCGGAGGCGTAGGCGCGCAGGGCGATGCGCAACTGGCCCATCAGCCCGGCCGCCCGTACGTCGTGCCCCTGGACGTCGCCGATGACCAGCGCGAAGCGGCCCCGGGGCAGCGGGATCATGTCGTACCAGTCGCCGCCGACCTGGAGCCCGCCGCCGGTGGGGACATAGCGGGCGGCGAGGCTGACGCCGGGGATCTCGGGGCCCAGCATGGGCAGCATCGAGCGCTGGAGCCCGTCGGTCAGCTCCCGCTGGGTCTCGGCGGCGCCCGCCCGGGACAGGGCCTGCGCCAGCATCCGGGCCACCGTGGTCAGCACCGAGCGCTCGTCCGGGGTGAACGCGACCGGGTAGGCGAAGGCGGCCAGCCAGGCACCCATCGTGCGGCCCGCCACGGTCAGCGGGAGATAGGCCCAGGAGTGCCGGTGGAAGCGCTCGGCCAGCGGCCAGGCGAGCGGGTAGCGGGAGCGGTACTCCTCCGGGGAGGAGAGGTAGACGGCGCGGCCGGTGCGGATCACCTCGGCGGCCGGGTAGTCGGTGTCCAGGGACATGTCCATGAACGGGTGCTCGGTGCCCTGCTGCTGCCCGTGGTGACCGATGATCGTCAACCGGTCGCCGCTCACCCCGAACACCGCCAGGCCGTCCGGGGAGAACCCCGGCATCGACAGTCCGGCCGCGACCCGGAGCACCTCCTCCGTCGACCGGGCCTCGGCCAGCGCCCGGCCCGCGTCCAGCAGGAACGCCTCCCGCGAGCGACGCCAGTCGCCGGTGACCGCGCTGCGCCCGGCCGGGGTGCCCGGGGCCGGTTCGGTGACCTCCTGGAGGGTGCCGATCAGCTCGTAGCTCTTGCGGGCCGCGTCGAAGGAGGGCTTGGAGCGGCTGCGCACCACGCGGATCACCCGGCCCTCGGTCTCGGGGTCCATGATCCGGACGCGTACCTCGGCGAGGGTGCCCTCGGCGGAGGCGAGGCGGATCACGCCGGTGATCTCGTTCCAGTCGACCGGGTGCAGCCGGGCCCGGACCTGGGCCTCGGTGAGGCTCGCCCGCCGGGCGGGCAGCCCGAGCAGCCGTGCCGCCTCGGCGTCGACCGTGACCAGTCCGGTGGCCGTGTTCCAGTGCCACAGACCGGTCGCGAGGGCGGCCAGGACGTCCCCCACGGCGGGCAGGGGCTCACCAGTGCGCATTGCCCCACTGTAAGAAGAGGTGATCGGGGACTGCCACCGGTCACCGGCGGCGCCGGCGGGGAGTCAACGGTGGACCGACGGTGAGCCGACGGGGAGCCAATGGGGAGGAAGCCGGACGCGGGTGCCCGGTACGCTGGGGTTGTTTCACGTGAAACACCCACCGTGAGACACCGCCCCCGATCCGCGAAGACTGGATGAACGACGATGCATCGGTACAGGTCCCACACCTGCGGCGAGCTCCGCGCCTCTGACGTCGGCACCGACGTCCGGCTGAGTGGCTGGCTGCACAATCGGCGCGACCTGGGCGGCATCCTCTTCATCGATCTGCGCGATCACTACGGCATCACCCAGCTCGTCGCCCGTCCGGGTACGGAGGCGTACGAGGCGCTGGACAAGCTGTCCAAGGAGTCGACGGTCCGGGTCGACGGCAAGGTCGTCTCCCGTGGCGCCGAGAACGTCAACCCCGACCTGCCCACCGGCGAGGTCGAGGTCGAGGTGAGCGAGGTGGAGCTGCTGGGCGCCGCCCAGCCGCTGCCGTTCACCATCAACGCCGAGGACGGGGTGAACGAGGAGCGGCGCCTGGAGTACCGCTTCCTGGACCTGCGCCGCGAGCGGATGCACCGCAACATCATGCTGCGCACCCAGGTCATCTCGGCGATCCGCAGCAAGATGGTCGCGCTCGGCTTCAACGAGATGGCGACGCCGATCCTCACCGCGACCTCCCCCGAGGGCGCGCGTGACTTCGTCGTCCCCTCCCGGCTGCACGCGGGCCGGTTCTACGCGCTGCCGCAGGCCCCGCAGCAGTTCAAGCAGCTCCTGATGATCTCCGGCTTCGACCGGTACTTCCAGATCGCGCCCTGCTTCCGGGACGAGGACGCCCGCGCCGACCGCTCGCCGGGCGAGTTCTACCAGCTCGACGTCGAGATGAGCTTCGTCGAGCAGGAGGACGTCTTCCAGCCGATCGAGAAGCTGATGACCGAGCTGTTCACCGAGTTCGGCGGCGGCCGCGAGGTCACCTCCCCGTTCCCGCGGATCCCGTTCCGCGAGGCGATGCTGAAGTACGGCTCCGACAAGCCGGACCTGCGCGCCAAGCTGGAGCTGGTGGACATCACCGATGTCTTCGCGGGCTCGGAGTTCAAGGCGTTCGCCGGCCGGCACGTGCGCGCGCTGCCGGTGCCGGACGTCTCCGGCCAGCCCCGCAAGTTCTTCGACCAGCTCGGCGACTACGCCGTCTCCCAGGGCGCCAAGGGCCTGGCCTGGGTCCGGGTCGGCGAGGACGGCTCGCTGACCGGCCCGATCGCCAAGTTCCTCACCGAGGAGAACGTCGCCGAGCTGACCAAGCGGCTCGGTCTGGCCGCCGGCCACGCGGTGTTCTTCGGCGCGGGCGAGTTCGACGAGGTCTCCAAGATCATGGGCGCGGTGCGGGTCGAGGCCGCCAAGCGCGCCCGGCACTTCGAGGAGAACGTCTTCCGGTTCTGCTGGATCGTCGACTTCCCGATGTACGAGAAGGACGAGGAGACCGGCAAGATCGACTTCTCGCACAACCCGTTCTCGATGCCGCAGGGCGGCCTGGAGGCCCTGGAGAGCCAGGACCCGCTGGACATCCTCGCCTGGCAGTACGACATCGTCTGCAACGGCGTCGAGCTGTCCTCCGGCGCGATCCGGAACCACGAGCCCGACATCATGCTCAAGGCGTTCGAGATCGCCGGCTACGACGCGGAGACCGTCGAGCGGGAGTTCGCCGGCATGCTGCGCGCGTTCCGCTTCGGCGCCCCGCCGCACGGCGGCATCGCCCCCGGCGTCGACCGCATCGTCATGCTGCTGGCCGACGAGCCCAACATCCGCGAGACCATCGCCTTCCCGCTCAACGGCAACGCCCAGGACCTGATGATGGGCGCGCCGACGGAACTGGACGAGTCCCGGCTGAGGGAGCTGCACCTTTCGGTGCGCAAGCCGCAGCCGAAGTAGGGAGAGCGGCTTAGTGAAGCGCCCGGGTCCTTGGGGGCCCGGGCGCTTTCGCGCGGCTGGGGAGAGCTCGGGGCGGTCGGCTGCTCAAAAACCCAGGTAGGTGAGCTGTACGACGTAGACCCGCTCGCTGCGTACGACGATCTGGTATCTGAACATGCCGCCCGGCACGATGACGTCGGCACCCTCCGGATCGATGCCTTGGTGGGCCCGGCCGTGGAGGTGGAGTGCCTCAGCGGCTCTGACCAGCTCGTCCGCCTTCCGTTCCACCTGGGCGAGGAAGTCGGCGGGAGCCCTGCGGGCTGCTTCCTCCGCGCCGAAGGCGTACTCCCACTTCCAGCTCAACCGCGCACTGCCTTCATCGCTTCGTCCAGCACGGCGGTCAGCTCCCGGAGTGCCTCTTCGGCAGTGGCGGGGTCGTCGTCCTCCAGCCTGCCCCGCGCGTGCTCGAAGCGGGCGGACAGGTCGGGGCGGCGGGCGATCTCGATGTCCCGGGCCCAGCGGAGAACCCAGCTCTGCACGGGGCTCAGGGACTGCCACTCGACCGCCTTGGCGAACGCCTCGTCCTTCGTGGCCTGCATCTCCGCGAGGCGGCCCGGAGCCACGGCGGCGAGCGCCGTGCGCAGGGCCTCGGGCGTCTGCTCGGGGCGGGGGATCAGCTCGCGTCCGTGCTCAGGCAGTGTGCTCATGGTGTCCTCCAGGAGTACCCCTGCCAGGGTATCCGGCGCCGCCGGGGCGGGCGTCCATGTCTTCATGCGGTCTCGCCGGGCTCGGTACGGCAGTCGCGGCAGCGGCCGGGAGCCGGGGCGCAGGTCGGACCGGGTCCTGGGTGGCCGGGTTGTCGGGGCGGGACGGTGAGTTCCGCCCACACCGTTTTGCAGGGTGGCGGGCCCGGGATCACTCCCCAGCGGTCGGCCAGGGCGTCCACCAAGGTCATGCCCCGGCCGCCTTTCTGCGTCGGCTGCGGGGGGCGGAGGCGCGGGAGCCGGTCACCGCGAGTGTCCGTGACCTCGACGCGGAGCGTGCCGCCGATGACGTGGAGCAGCAGCCGGTAGCACCGACCCGGCACGCGGCCGTGCGTCGCCGCGTTGTTCGCCAGCTCCGCCACGATCAGCGCCGCCGGGTCCGACGGGAGACCCCAGGTGCGCAGTTGCTCCGTGGCCAGCAGCCGGGCGAGGCGGGCGCCCCGCGGTGTCGGTGACAGCAGCACGCTGTACTCGTGGATCGGGCTGCCGGGTGGGGGGAATTGCTCATTCACGTCACTCAGCGTGGCTGGGCGTGCGTACGGTGTGAAGGGATCGCCCCGTTGCGTACGGTGACTGTCCGCTGGTTGTCCAGCGGTGTCCGGCTTGTCGGGGGCGGTGCGTACGGAGCGGTACGACGGAGGGGCGCGCATGTCGGTGGACGGTGAGGTTCGGCACCTGAGGACCGAGGCTGACGAGCCGGGGTGGGAGGTGGATCCGGACGACGAGTGGGGCGTCGCGGTGATCGCCACGGTGGGGCGGCAGTTGAAGCTGCGGCGGGAAGCGGTGGGGATGCGCGCCGGCGAGTTCGGCAAGGCCGTGGGGTACGGCGAGGCCCTCGTCTACAAGATCGAGGGCGGCAAGCGGATCCCCCGACCTGAGTTCCTGGACAGGGCGGACGAAGTGCTGGGGGCGGATGGGCTGATCGCGGCGATGAAGGAGGATGTGGCCAAGGTCCGGTACCCGAAGAAGGTGCGGGCATTGGCCAAGATGGAGGCCACGGCTGTCGAGATCGCGCTGTACGAGTGCAACATCATCGCCGGGTTGTTGCAGACGCAAGAGCATGCTCGATCCGTCATCGGGGCGGCGCAGCCGCCGTACTCGCCGGATGACGTGGAACGCATGGTCACGGCTCGTGTGGCACGGCAGTCGGTATTCGCACGCGACCCGGCACCCGCGCTCAGTTTCGTCCTGGAAGAGGGCGTGGTGCGGCGCCCCATCGGGGGCAGAATGGTGTGGCGTCAGCAGCTCGAACGCCTGCTTCAAGTGGGCCGGTTGCACAACGTCGTACTGCAAGTGATGCCGATGAACTGTGACACTCACTCCGGGCTGGACGGGCGTATCGAGCTGCTGAAGTTCGCGGACGGTACGGCGGTGGGTCGCTCAGACGGTGCGTTCAACGGTCGGCCGGTCCACGACCCCAAGCACCTGCGCATCCTCGAACTGCGGTATGGCACCATCCGGGCTCAGGCGCTCTCGCCCCGGGAGTCGCTGACCCTCATCGAGCAACTGCTGGGAGAAACATGATCCGCAAGGCCACTGCTGGGGACACCTCCGAGTTGGCGTGGTTCAAGAGCAGTTACAGCGGCGGCAATGACGGTAACTCCTGCGTTGAAGTCGCCCACGCTCCCGGCACTGTTCACGTCCGGGACTCCAAGTACCGGGACGCCGGTCCCCGCCTCGCGGTCGCGCCGGAGGCGTGGGTGGGGTTCGTTGGTGGGTTCAGCCGGTGACGAACTGGGTGAGGATGGCCTGGACCTCGTAGATGTCGACGCCCTTGGTGAAGGTCTTCTCGATCGGGGTGGGGTTGCCGGAGAGCCAGATCTTCAGTTCGGCGTCGAGGTCGAAGTGGCCGGCCGTCTCCACCGAGAAGTGGCTGATGCTGCGGTACGGCACGGAGTGGTACTCCGTCTTCTTGCCGGTCAGGCCCTGCTTGTCGATCAGGATCAGGCGGCGGTCGGTGAGCAGGATGGTGTCGCGGATCAGCAGGTAGGCCGCGTAGACCCGCTCGTCCCGGCCGAGCAGCCGGGCGTACTCCTGCTGGGCCTGGAGCGGGTCGATGCTGTGCGCGTTGCCGAACAGTGCCATGGGTGATCCCCCCGGGAGCATGTGGGCGTCTGGGGGGATCGTCGCAGAGCGAGGGGCCGGGGAGAAGATCGTGACCTCCCCGGCCCCTCGCTTGTGGCAAGCGCGTTACGCGGTCGGCTTCTCCTCAAGACGCGGGAAGAGGACCGCGCCCTTGGTGACCGTCGAGCCGGCCGGGAGGCGGCCCCAGTCGGCCGCGTCCTGGACCCGCTGCTCGGCGAGGGCGCCCAGCGACGCCTCGGCGCCGAGGGAGTCCCACAGCTTCTGCGAGGTCTCCGGCATCACCGGGTTCAGCAGGACGGCGACGGCACGCAGCGACTCGGCGGCCGTGTAGAGGATGGTCGCCAGCCGGGCCTTGCCCTCGGGCGAGTCGTCCTTGGCGACCTTCCAGGGCTCCTGCTCGGTGATGTAGCCGTTGACCTGCTTGACGAAGTCGAGGACGGCCAGGATGCCGCCCTGGAAGTCCAGCTCCTCGCCGATGCGGCGGTCCGCCTCCGCGACCGCCTTCGCCAGGCCGTCGTGGATCGCCCGCTCCGCCTCGCCGTCGGCCGTGGCTTCCGGCAGCTCGCCGCCGAAGTACTTGCCGACCATCGCGGCGACGCGGGAGGCCAGGTTGCCGTAGTCGTTGGCCAGCTCGCTGGTGTAGCGGGCGGAGAAGTCCTCCCAGGAGAACGAGCCGTCCTGGCCGAAGGCGATCGCCCGCAGGAAGTACCAGCGGTAGGCGTCCACGCCGAAGTGCGAGGTGAGGTCCTGCGGCTTGATGCCGGTCAGGTTGGACTTCGACATCTTCTCGCCGCCGACCATCAGCCAGCCGTTGGCGGCGACCTTGCCGGGCAGCGGGAGGCCCTGCGCCATCAGCATCGCGGGCCAGATCACCGCGTGGAAGCGGAGGATGTCCTTGCCGACCAGGTGCACGTCGGCGGGGAAGGTCTCCTCGAACTTCGCCTGGTTCTCGTTGTAGCCGACCGCCGTGGCGTAGTTCAGCAGCGCGTCGACCCACACGTAGATGACGTGCTTCTCGTCCCAGGGGATCGGGATGCCCCAGTCGAAGGTCGAGCGGGAGATGGAGAGGTCCTGGAGGCCCTGGCGGACGAAGTTCACGACCTCGTTGCGCGCGGACTCGGGCTGGATGAAGCCCGGGTTGGCCTCGTAGTGGGCGAGGAGCTTCTCGCCGTACGCGCTCAGCTTGAAGAAGTAGTTCTCCTCGCTGAGGATCTCCACCGGCTTCTTGTGGATCGGGCACAGCTTCTGGCCCGCGTACTCGCCCTCGCCGTCGAGCAGCTCGCCGGGGAGCTTGTACTCCTCGCAGCCCACGCAGTACGGGCCCTCGTAGCCGCCCTTGTAGATCTCGCCCTTGTCGTACAGGTCCTGCACGAATTCCTGGACGCGGTCGGTGTGCCGCTTCTGCGTGGTCCGGATGAAATCGTCGTTCGCGATGTCGAGGTGGTCCCAGAGGGGCTTCCATGCCTCGTCGACGAGCTTGTCCGCCCACTGCTGCGGGCTGACGCCGTTCGCCTCCGCGGTGCGCATGATCTTCTGACCGTGCTCGTCCGTGCCGGTGAGGTACCACACCTTCTCGCCGCGCTGACGGTGCCAGCGGGTGAGCACGTCCCCTGCGACGGTCGTATAGGCGTGGCCCAGGTGAGGAGCGTCGTTTACGTAGTAGATGGGGGTGGTGACGTAGAACGCCTTGCCACCCTGCTTCTCTGATCCAGTGGCCGCCATGGTCGAAATCCTACTTGGCCTCGGGAGATCGACTCACCCGCGTTTCGGGGCGCCAGGCCGCGACGATCCCCTCGTACATCTCCTTGTCGGTGAGTTCCTTCGGGGTCTCGCCGGCCAGGAAGTACGACGTGTTGTCCGTCTTCAGCTTGCGGAGGTAGTCGAACGCCTTGTTCTCCGGGTCACCGAAGGCGACGAAGGAGAAGAACACGCCCGGGTGACTCTCCGCGGCGGCGGTGAGGGCCTCGGTGGCGGGGGTCCTGGCGTCCGGGGCGCCGTCCGTCTGGAACACGACCAGCGCGGGGGCGGCGGGGTCGTCCGACTTGTCGTGCAGGGCGAGGACCTCGGCCACGGCGGCGTGGTAGCTGGTACGGCCCATGCGGCCCAGCTCGGCGTGCACCTTGTCGATCTTGTCCTGGTGGTCGGTGAGGGTGAGGTGGGTGACGCCGTCCAGCTCCGTGGAGAAGAAGACGACCGGGACGGTGGGGTCGGGGTCGACCTGGGCGGCGAGGGCGAGGGTCTGCTCGGCGAGGGCCTGGGCGGAGCCGTCCTTGTAGTACGGGCGCATGCTCGCGGAGCGGTCCAGGACGAGGTAGACGCGGGCGCGGGTGCCGGTGAGGTGGTGTTTTTTGAGGGTGGTGGTGGCGGCCTTGTGGGCGGGGAGGAGGTGGGGGGCGCGGGATTTGATGCGGGCCGTGGTTGTTGCGGGTTTTGGTTGTGCGGCGGTGTCGGCGGTGGCGGGTTCGTCGGCGGGTGCGGGTTCGCCTTCGGCGGGGGTGGGGGTGTTCCCACCCGCACCACCCGTGACGCTCTCGTCGTCGGGTGCGGGTTCGCCTTCGGCGGGGGTGGGGGTGTTCCCACCCGCACCACCCGTGACGCTTTCGTCGTCGGGTGCGGGTGGCCCCTGTGGGGCGGGGTCGCCGTCGGCGGGTGCGGGTTCGTTCTTGGCGGGAGCGGGAGCGGGAGCGGTTTCTGCCTTCGGGGCGGGCTGCGGCTCTGGGTCCGGTTCCGGCTCTGGGTCCGGTTCCGGGGCTGCCTGGGGCTCGGGCTTCGCCTCGGGCTCGGGCTGCGGCTCGGGCTCGGGCTTGGGAGTCGGCTCGGGCTCGGGTTCCGGCTCGGGCTCAGCCTTCGCCTCGGGCTCGGGCTTCGGCTCGGGCTCGGGCTCTGGAGTCGGGGCAGGGGTCGGCCTGGTTTGGGGCTCGGGGGTTTTTTGGGTGGGGAGGGTGAGTTTGTCGAAGGCTTCCGTTACCAGGTCGTGGACCTTGGACGAGCGGGGTTCGGGGATGTCGGGGGTGGGGTCGGGTGGGGTTGTGGGCGTTGTGGGCGTTGTGGGCGGGGGCGTGGCGGGGGTGGGGGCGGGGGTCCCCGGTGTGCGGGAGCGGCTGAACGCTTTTCGCAGGAGAGAGAGAATGCCCATGTGCGCAACCCTTCACGTGAGTTGTAGCCCGTCGATCCCTGGCCAGGACGGACACGTAAGGTTAGCGGCCCCGGCTCCCCCCTTCCGCGCCCGCGTCAAGGGCTGGATCCGGCCTCCCTCGGCGTCACTCCGGTTGTCATGGGTTCACCCCCTGTTCACGCGGGCGCCCGGCTCTCGCACATGTGCGCTCTTACGGTCACGTGGACACCATGGGCATCCAAGGGGAGAGCAAAGTGCGCAAGCTGCTGCCGTTGATCGGAACGCCGTCCGGTTCGCATCCTGGCGGGCGGTCCGCCATGACCTGTCGTTTCCGGTGTGGTGACGCCTGCTTCCACGAGGTGCCCAACACCAGCGACAACGAGTACGTCGGTGATGTCATCGCCGGCGCCCTCAGCCGCCGTTCGATGATGCGGGCCGCCGCCGTGGTCACCGTCGCCGCGGCCGGCGCCGGTGCCGTCACCGTCGGTGCCGCGCCCGAGGCACAGGCCGCGCCGGGGGCCGGCAAGGGGCACGGTCCGGCCAAGCCGAAGGGCGCGCGGGGCCTGCGCTTCACGCCGGTGGCGCCCAACAAGGAGGACGCCGTCGTCGTACCGGACGGGTACCGGCAGAACGTCGTCGTCCGGTGGGGCGAACCGATCCTGCGCGGGGCGCCCGCCTTCGACCCCGAGCGGCAGAGCGCCAAGGCGCAGGCCGGGCAGTTCGGGTACAACAACGACTTCCTCGCGCTGCTGCCGCTGCCGGGCGAGCGCGACCGGCAGTTGCTGGTGGCCAACCACGAGTACACCGACGAGGTGCTGATGTTCCGGGGCTACGACCCCGCGAACCCCACCCGCGAGCAGGTCGAGATCGCCTGGGCCGCGCACGGGCTGTCCGTGGTGGCCGTGGAGGAGGACCGGCGCACCGGCAAGCTGACCGTCGTCAACCGCCACCACCTCAACCGGCGCGTCACCGCCACCACCGAGTTCCGGCTGACCGGGCCCGCCGCCGGCTCCGACCTGCTGAAGACCTCCGCCGACCGCACCGGGCGCAAGGTGCTCGGCACCCTCAACAACTGCTCCGGCGGCACCACCCCCTGGGGCACCACCCTGCACGGCGAGGAGAACTTCAACCAGTACTTCGCCAACAGCAGCCGCGCCACCGACAAGCGGTACGGCATCGGCACCGGCGCCACCGAGCGCAAGTGGGAGCGGTTCGACAAGCGGTTCGACGTCTCCCAGGAGCCGAACGAGGTGCACCGCTTCGGGTACGTCGTCGAGCTGGACCCGTACGACCCGGACTCCACACCCCGCAAGCACACCCTGCTCGGCCGGTTCAAGCACGAGGCGGCCACCGTGCGGCTGACCCGGGACGGGCGCCCCGTCGTCTACACCGGCGACGACGAGCGCTTCGACTACTTCTACAAGTTCGTCGGCAGCAAGCGGATGAAGAAGGGCGGCGGCCGCGCCGCCCGCGAGCACAACCTGTCGCTGCTGGACGAGGGCACGCTGTACGTCGCCAAGCTGACCGGCGACTCCCCGGCGATCGAGATCGACGGCACCGGCAAGCTGCCCGCCGACGGCGAGTTCGACGGCAGCGGCGTGTGGATTCCGCTGGTGACGGCCGACGCGCACGGGGCCGTCTCGCACGTGGAGGGCATGACCGCCGAGGAGGTGTGCGTCTTCACCCGGCTCGCCGGTGACAAGGTCGGCGCCACCAAGATGGACCGGCCCGAGGACATCGAGCCCAACCCGCACACCGGCAAGGTGTACGTCGCCCTCACCAACAACAGCAACCGCGGGGTCGGCAGTAACGCCCCGGCGGACGAGGCCAACCCCCGCAACGCCAACAAGCACGGGCACATCCTGGAGCTGACCGAGCGCTGGAACCAGGCCGACGCCACGAAGTTCGCCTGGTCGCTGTTCCTGGTCGCGGGCGACCCCAAGGACCCGGCGACGTACTTCGCGGGCTTCCCCAAGGAGGCGGTCAGCCCGATCTCCTGCCCGGACAACGTCGCCTTCGACGACCACGGCAACCTGTGGATCTCCACCGACGGCAACGCCCTCGGCACCCACGACGGCCTGTTCGGGGTGGCGACGGCGGGCGAGCGGCGCGGTGAGCTGAAGCAGTTCCTCACCGTGCCGAACGGCGCCGAGACCTGCGGTCCGGTCGTCCAGGACCGGCGCGTCCTGGTCGCCGTACAGCACCCGGGCGAGATCGACGGGGCCTCGGTGGAGAACCCGGCCAGCACCTGGCCCGACGGACCGGGGAAGATCACCCGTCCGGCGGTGGTGGCGGTGTGGCGCGCGGACGGCCGCGACATCGGCGTCTGAGGAGCCTGAGGACCCGCGGTCGCCTGACCTCTCGTCCCCACGACCCTGTACCGGGCCGGTCAGCCCGCCCGGTACAGGGTCAGGTCGACCAGCAGCGCCCGGTGGTCGGTGTCGGGCAGGTCGAGGAAGCGGGCGTCGCGGGCGGAGAAGTCCTCCGAGACCAGCACGTGGTCGATCTGCGTGCCGAAGGCCGGGGCCGTCCGCGCCGGCCAGCTCGGCGTCCGGGTGGCGCCGGCCAGCCGGGCCGCGTCCCGCAGCCCCGTGTCGAGGATGCGGCGGAACGCGGCGTGGTCCTGCGAGGCGTTGAAGTCCCCGGCCACGACGGTCGGGGTCCGGGTGTCCTCGGCGACCGCGTCCCGCAGACGGCCCAGCTCGGTGCGCCACAGGCCCACCTGGCCGGGTTGCGGCGGCATCGGGTGGGCGAGCTGGAGGCGTACGGCGGTGCCGTCGACGTCCGCGACCGCCGCGGGCATGCCCATGGTGGCCCGGACGCCCCGGGCGGCCGTCAGCGGCAGGCGGCTGAGGATGACGGACCCCTCGGAGCCGCCGCCCTCGACGGCCCGGCGGTGCGGATAATCGGCGGCCAGGTCGTGGCGCAGGGTCCGGGCGCAGGCGTCGTCGCACTCCTGGACGAAGACCAGGTCCGGCTTCTCCGCCCGGACGGCGGCGGTCAGGGCGCCGGTGGCCTGCCCGAACTCGACGTTCGAGGTGAGGATGCGCAGCTCGGCGACGGGCTGCCCGATGGGGTCGCCGGTCTTGCCGTACGGCTGGAGGTACCAGGCCAGCAGGCCGAGCAGGACCACGCCCCAGAGCAGGCAGAGCCACGAGCGGGCCAGCAGCGACAGCAGCAGGGCGAAGCCGACGGGGACCAGCAGCCAGGGCAGGAACGCCAGCAACTGGGGCACCGGGGTGGGGCCGTCGCCGTCCGCGACGCGGTGGCCGACGACCACGCTGACCGCGGCGAAGAGCAGGACCGCGCAGCAGGCGGCCAGCCGCCGGCCGGTGCGGTGCTCCCCGGGGGCGCCGCCCGGGGGTCTCCGCTCGGCGGCCGTGATCTCCGTGTTCACGTACCGGCCTTCCGCTCGCAGGTGAGGGGCCGTTCCCTCCGCGAGCCCTTTGTCACAGACGCGGGGCGCGGTCGGAAAGTTCCCTCGCGGCGGAACCGGTCGGCGCGCGGCGCGTCCGGCCGGTCAGCCAGGACACCAGGGCGACGCCCGCACCGAGGGCGACCAGCAGCCAGGCGGCGGTGCGCAGGGACGCGGTGAGCGCGTCGTACACCGCCCCGGCGGCGGGGCGGTCTACGACGCCGGGCGGCTCGGCGAGGGTCAGGCGGCGGCCGACGGCGACGGCCAGGCCGAGCAGCGCGCCGCCCAGGGCGGTGCCGAGGCCGGCGGCCAGCAGCGCGCGGCGGCGGCAGGCGGCGACGGTGATCCCGGCGACCGCGCAGCCGACGGCGGCCAGCGGCAGCCAGAACGCGGCGAGGTCCAGCACGCGGTAACCCTTCCTCGTCCGTAGAGATCCGTAGACATCCGTAGAGATCGGTGGGTGTGGTAGTCGGTGAGCGCCCGCCGCTTCTGACCTGCGGCATTGCTCCCTCCGGTGGAGGGCTCACCCGAACGGGTGTTACCTGGAGCGGGGGAGATGGGAGCCGATCATGCGCATCAACCCGGTTCTGCGCGGCAGCCCCGTGCCACGGGCCCTGGCCGCGGCCCTGCTCACCGCCGGCGCCCTGGGCGCGACGGCCGGGACGGCTACGGCGGGTGAGCCGTCCGTCCGGGCCGAGAGCCGCGGCGGCACGGTCCCCGGGACCGTCGCCTCGCCCACCCCGCTCGCCGTGCGCGAGGCGCCCACCAGCCACGCCGCCGCCGTACAGCGGCTCGCCCCGGGCGCCGAGGATCGCGTGCTGTGCGCGGTCCGCGGCCAGAGCGTCAACGGCAACCCGTACTGGTACTGGCTGGTCGGCGCCCAGGGCTGGGCCAGCGCCGCGTTCGTGGACACCCACGGGCGGTGGGTGGACCACTGCGCGGACCCCTGCCCGGAGTGGAAGGACGGGCACTGGACCAACTGGGACGGCGTGGTGGGCTGACCGCGCGGGCGGGCCCGGCCGGGCCCGCCCGGACGCGCCGCCGCCTCTCAGGTGACGTGCCGGTCGGCCATGTCCGCCCGGGTGTAGTAGCGGTAGAACAGCATGACGAACACGCCCAGGGCCGCCGCCAGCGCCGGGATCACCGCCCGCAGCAGGCTGACGTAGGGCGACTGGCTGATCAGGAAGCCCGTCGCGACGCCGGTGAACGCGGCCCACAGCATCGCGTGCCGCTCGCACGGCAACCGCCGGGCCACCTCCCGCACCACCGCGTACGCCACCACGAACACCAGCGCGCACAGCCAGCCGAACAGCAGGTTCCAGCCGGTGATGGGCCCGCCGTAGCGCCGGTTGGCCGCCGCCCAGAACCCGAAGATCAGGCCGAGCACGACGGGCAGCGCCCACTTCGCCACCAGGTGGGCCCTCGGCCCGAAGACGTCGGGTGTCGCGCCGGACGACACGGGTGCCGCATGAGCCATGAGAGCACTCCTTTTCTCCTCGCCCCCGCCTACCAGCGCACACCCCGCGCGCCCCACGGGCAACTCAGGATGCGGCCCGCGCGGGCCCGTGCTTCGCTGGGGCGGTGAGAGGCCGCGACCCCGGGCGCCCCGACCCCGTGCACCGGCACCAACTGGTGCGGGTCCGCGGCATCGGCGTCGGCTGGGTCGCGCCGCTGGTGCTGCTCGTCGCGGTCGCGGTGGCCGACGCCAACACCGTCGGGGAGTTCCGCATGATCTCCTGGATCGTGCTGGTCCCCGGGATCGCCGCCGCGCTGTGCGGGGTGTGGGTCACCGCCGGTTTCACGCTGCTCTCGGTCCTGACGTACGTCATGGTCGACAGCGCCTGGCCGCACGAGTACCAGAGCGGGCTGCCCGACTTCATCCTCGTCGCCGTCGGCGGACTGCTGGCCACGGCGGCCTGTGCGCTGCGGGTGCGCGGCGAGCGGCGGATGCTGCACATGCGGGACGTCGCCGACACCACCCGGCGGGCCGTGCTGCGCCCGCTGCCGCCGGGCTGGGGCGGCCTCGACCACGCCGGTGTCTACCTCGCCGCCGACACCGAGGCCCGGGTCGGCGGCGACTTCTACGACATCCAGCCGGGCCCGCACGGCACCCGCGTCCTCGTCGGCGACGTGCAGGGCAAGGGGCTCGGCGCGGTGGAGACGGCGGCGGCGCTGCTCGGCGCGTTCCGCGAGGCCGGCTACCACGAGGCCGACCTGGCCACGGTCGCCGATCGTCTGGAGGTACGGCTGGCCCGGCACCGCAAGCACACCGGCGCCCTCGGCCGCGACGACGGGGACCGCTTCGCCACCGCGGTGCTGCTGGGCTTCCCCGACGAGGTGCCCGACGCGGTGGACACGGTCGTCTTCGGCCACGAACCCCCGCTCGCCGTCGGCCCCGACGGGGTACGGCAGTTGCCGGTGACCGGCGGGCTGCCGCTGGGCATGGCGGAGCTGGGCACCGGGCCGCCCCCGGTACGCCGGCTGCGCCTGGCCCCCGAGGAGACACTGCTGGTCGTCACCGACGGCGTCACCGAGGCCCGGGACCGCCAGGGCTGCTTCTACCGGCACGCCGAGGAGGTCGCCCGCGCGATCGCCGCCGACCCCGGGGCGATCGCCCCGCGGCGGCTGGTCGCCCTGGTCCGCGAGGGCACCCTGCGGCACTGCGGGGGCAGACTGGGGGACGACACGACGGTCTTCGCGGTACGGCGGCCACAGGTCCGGTAGGGCCAGACTCGCCCTTCCGGGCCCCTCTTTGCAGCCGCAGCGGTTACCGTGCTGCCGTACGTGATCGACAGGGGAGGGGACATGCCCGGAACCGTGCTGCTGCTCGCGGCGGCGCCCGCCGGCAAGGGACGCCTGGTGGACGCCGCCTCGGTGCTCCCCGTCCTGGCGGCGGTGGAGCCCGCCGTGCTGTCCGGCACCGACACCGCCAACGTCGTCGAGCTGGCCGACCCGCTGGACCCGCAGGCGGTCCTCACCCGGCTGCGCGCGGTCGCCGCGGCCCCGGGACCGCTCACCGTGTACGTCACCGGGCAGCTCCACCTGGACCGCCGCCAGCGCCTGCCGCACCTGGCGCTGGCCCGCACCACCTCGTCCACCGTCCGCTACACCGGCCTGCCCTGGCAGTGGGTCCGCGAGGAACTGCGGCTCAGGCCGGCCGGCGCGACGACGCTGCTGCTCGATCTCCACGCCGACCAGGAGACCTGGGAGTGGCTCCGGGTTCACCCGCTGGACTGCGGGCCGAACCACGCCGTTTACGGTCGCATCGCGCCGCCCCCGGCCCGGCGGACCGTGGGCGCCCCGGCGTACATGCGGGGCCTGGCGACGGTGCTGCGCAGCGGGCAGCGGCCGCCGCTCGACGTCCTGCACCAGCAGGCGCTGGCCCGCGCGGCGGCGGAGGGCGCGACCGGCACGGAGATGGTGCTGGGGACGCCGGGGGCGGGTGCCGGGGACTCCTACGCCGTGGCCGGTGTGGCCGGTGTGACCGGTGTGACCGGCGGTGCGGTGGTGCCGGTGCAGGCGGGGCCGGCTCCTGCCGAGCCGGCGCCTGCGACGCCGGGGCCGGCCGCCGCCGACCTGGCGCCGGTGACGCCCCGGTCGGCCGCTGAGGGCCCGCATGCCGGGAGCGGCGGTGACGCGGTGCCGGTGACGCCGGGGCCCGCCGTCCCCGCCGACCTGGCGCCTGCGACGCCGGGGCCCGCCGCCGGGGACCCGCCCGCCGCGACCGACACCGACCGGGTGCCGGACATGCGGGAGCCCGCCGCCGCCGACCGGGTGCCGGACATGCGGGAGCCCGCCGCCGCCGACCGGGTGCCGGACATGCGGGAGCCCGCCGCCGCCGACCGGGTGCCGGACATGCCGGAGTCCGCCGCAGGCGGCCGGGTGCCGGACATGCGGGAGCCCGCCCCCGTCGGCCTCGGGCCGGCGGCCCCGGAGCTCCCCGCCGACGACCCCCACACCCTGATCGCCGCCGCCGTGAAGGCCGGCCGGCATGCCGAGGCCGACGCGCTCGCCGCGCGGCACGAGCGGGCCGCCGGGCAGGCGCACGGGTCCGCCTCCGAGGCTGCCCTGCACTGGACGGAGGTCCGGGCCGACCTGGCGATGTTCGCCGGGGACCCGGTCCGGAGCTGCCGGGCCTGGCTGACGGTGGCCGCCGCCCGGCTCGGCGCCGGACAGGCACCGGACGCGCCCGCCGTCGAGGCCGCCGTGGACCGCGCCCACCACCAGTGGGGCCAGATCCACGACCCCGGCCCCGCCCGGGAGCTGGGCGTCACCCTCGCGGAGCTGCGCAGCCGCGTCCCCGGCCGCCGGGAGGGCGCGCTGGACCACGTACGCCGCCAGCTCGACCAGTTGCAGACCCAGGGCTGACGGGCGGCCGGTACGGACCCCTGCCCCGGCCGGGCCGTCCGGTTGCGGGCCCGGGGCTGACGGGCGGCCGGTACGGACCCTCGCCCCGGTCGGGCCGTCTGGTTGCGGGCGCGGGGCTGACGCCCGGCCGGTACGGACCCTCCCCCCGGCCGGGCCGCGCTGTCATGATGGGGAGTCATGGCTGAGGGGGACGAAGTGGCCACGAGGGACATCCGGGTACGACTGGACGGCACCGCCACCGAGAGCGACATCGGCGCCCTGCGCAAATGGCTGGAGCGGGAGAAACCGCTGGACGAGCTGGTCCGGGCCGGCCGGCTCCAGATCCACGAGCGCAGTTGCGCCGACGACGAGCCCGGCGCCCCGATGGGCCTCGGCATGGAGATCGTGGTGGCGATGGTCGGGGGCGCCGCGTCGGTGGCGTTCCGCGAACTGCTGGACCAGGTCAAGGCGGCCGTGGAAGCCTGGCGGACCAACCGCCGCCAGGTGGAGGACGGCGAGCCGCCCGAGGGCCGTGTCGATCCGGTGACCCACGACGACAGGTGAGCCGGTGGCCGGTCTCGACCCGCGTGGGCTGGTGAACCGGGCGCTGCTGGTCGGGGTCTCCGAGTACGACCTCGTCCAGCCGCCGCACGGCGTGCCGGGGGACCTGCCCGCGGTCAAGCACAGCCTCAACCGGCTGCGGGAGGCGCTGCGCCGGACCGGGGTGTTCGGCGAGCGCGAGATCACCGTCGCCCGGTCGCCGTCGCTGGACGACTTCAGCCGGGTGCTGCGGCAGACCGCCGCCGAGGCCGAGGGCGTGCTGCTGCTGTACTTCGCCGGGCACGGGGCGATCCCCAGCGCGGGCGACGAGCTGTTCCTGCAGATGCGCAACGCCAGCGTGGTGGCGGGCGGGCACGCGGTGTTCCCCGGCGCGGAGATGTTCACCACCGTGCTGACGGTCCTCGCCACCAGCGAGGCCCGGCGGATCGTGGTCGTCCTGGACTGCTGCTTCGCGGGCAACGCGGCCTGGATCTGGGAGACCTTCCGCGACAAGCGCCGGGTGCTGCTGCTGATGAGCGTGCAGGCCAACCACCGCACCGACGCGGGCGACCCGGACACGCCGACCCCGTTCACCGCCGAACTCGCCCGGCTGCTGGCGGGCGACGGCAAGGACGGCGAGGGGGAACTGTGGTTCCGGGACCTCGCGGACGGGCTGCGCGAGGCGATGGCGGCGGGCGGCCACCGCACGCTGCGGGGCGAGCCGTGGGAGCCGGTGAGCCGGGCGGAACCCGGGGAGGACGTGCTGCTGCGGGCCCCTGCCCCGGCGGACGACGCGCCGCACCCGCCCCCGCCGGAGCTCCCGCCCCCACCGGGACCCCCGGACCCGCCGAGGCCGCCGGGCCGGCGCGCCGCCCTGCTGCTGCGTACCGCCGCCGGGGCGCTCGCGGCGGCGGTGCGGCGGACCCGCCGGGCCCGGGTCCCGGCCGGCCGGGGCCGCCAGGGCCCGCCGGGCCGGCCCCGGCTCCGGCGCCGCCCGGCCCTGCTGACCCTGGCGCTGCTCGCCCTCGCCCTGCTCGGCTTCGGCTCCTACCGCATCGTCACCCTCACCGGGGAACCGGCGCGGTGCGCGCCGCCGCTGGAGCTGCGGGTGCTGACCGACCCCGATCTGGAGCCGACCGTCCGGGCCGCCGCCGACGCGTACCTCACCTCGGAGGCGAACACCACCGGCGACGGCTGCCGGCGCAGCGGCCTGACCGTCTACAGCGCCGGGAGCGCCGACGCGGTCACCGCGCTCGGCCGCCGCAGCCGGGCCTGGCTGGAGCCGGGCGCCGGGGTCAACCCGCAGCGGGACGTGGGCCCCCAGCCGGACATCTGGATCCCGGGCAGCCCCGCCGACGTGGCCCGGGTGACGGCGGCGCAGGACACCGACGCCGCGGCCCGGGTGGACGCCGACGGCACGCCGCTGGCGTACTCGCCGGTGGTGCTGGCGGTGCCGCAGGCGGTGGCCGTCGAGTCGCTGGACGAGCGGGTCGGCGTACCGCTGAACCGGATGATCGACGCGCTGCGCGGGCGGCTCCCGGAGGCCGAGGTGCGGCGGCCCGACCCGGAGTTCACCGACACCGGCCTGCTCGCCACGGTCGGACTGTACGGCACCCAGACCGGTCCCGGCGCCCGCGACGCGGCCGGGGCCGAACGCCGGGTCGCCCAGGTCGGGCCGCCCTCGCCCACCGCGGCCGACCTGCTGTGCGCGCTGCCCGACGACGACGCGGTGGACGAGCGCACCGCCGCCCTCGTCCCCGAGTTCCTGATGAAGAGCGGCGTGACCTGCGACAGCAGGCGGCGCACCCCGCGGATCGCCCAGTACCCCGGCGACGTACCGGGCCTGGAGCCGGTCTTCACCCGGGTGCGCTGGCAGGGCGGCGACCGGGACGCCGAGGCGCGGGACGGGGCCGCCGAGGCGTTCCGCCGGTGGCTGGCGGGGAAGCCGGGGCAGGCGGTGTTCGCCCGGGACGGCTTCCGGGAGCCGACCGGCGACCGGGCGCTGCTCGACGAGGACCGGGCCGCCGGGGTGCTGCACGCGCCGTCGCGGCTGACCGAGACCGCCGGGCGGGACGCGACGGAGGCGGCGCTGGACGGCTACCGGAACGTGGGCGGGCCGGGCCGGGTGCTGTTCCTGCTGGACAGCTCCGGCTCGATGGGCGGGCTGTGGGCGGGCCCCGGCGGCGGCCCCGGGCTGCTGAAGCAGTCGTTCGGGGGCCTGGGCGGCCGGGACGAGTACGCCGTGTGGGCGGTGTCCGGCACCGGCGACGACCCGTACGACACGCTGCTGCCGTTCGGCCGGCACGCCCGCCGGGACGCCGAGCGGACCGTCGACCGGACCGCCGCGGTCCGGGACGCCGAGGCCGATCCGCACGGCGCGCTGCTCGCCGCCCTCGACGCGATGAAGCTGCGCGGCGCCGACGACGAGCGGCCCGACCTGATCGTGTACCTCACCGACGACGAGGACGCCGGCCACCTCACCGCCGGCCGGCTCACCGATGTCATCGGCGCGGCCCGCGCGGCCGGCGTGCCGGTGACGATGGTGTCCCTGACCGGCGGGAGCTGCGACGCGGGCGAGCCGGACGCCCGGATCTCGGAGGCGACCGGCGGGCGCTGCCTGGACACCGGCGACGACCTGGGCACGGCCCTGCACGACGAGGTCGCGCGCACCGGAACGGGGGAGGACTGATGACCCGGCGACCCACCGCCCTGCTGGCCCTGCTGGTGCTGCTCTGCCTCGCCGCCTGCACCGGCGGCGGGGACGGCGCCGCGCCCGCGCCCTCCGCCGACGTGCTCGGGCCCGGGGACATCGTGGTCGCCAGCGGCCGGGACGTCACCGGGCGCAACGGCGTACGGCAGCGGCTGATCGACGCCTGGAACGAGCGGCAGGAGCGGGCGGGCAGCGACTACCGCGCCCGGCTGGTGGAGCTGCCCGGCAGCGCCGACGAACAGCGCGGCCAGCTCCTGGGCGCCCTGCAGTCCGGCAGCGCCGCCTACGACGTGGTCAACCTGGACGTCACCTGGGTACCGGAGTTCGCCGCCGCCGGGCTGGTCCGCCCGCTGCCCGGGACGCTCGTCGACGCGGACGTGATCGACTCGGTGGCGCGCACCGCCCGCTGGGACGGGCGGACGTACGCGGTGCCCTTCAACAGCGACGTGGGCCTGCTCTACTACCGGCGCGACGACCTGGAGCGGGCCGGCCTGGAATCCACCGACCTGCGGGACGTGACGGACTGGGCGGACCTGGAGGAGCTGTTCAACACCGTCGCCGAGGCCGATCTGCCGGGCCGGGAGCGGGGCTGGACCACCCAGCTCGCCGCCTACGAGGGCCGGACGGTCAACGCGGTGGAGGCGTTCGCGTCCGCCGCGGACGGCGTCGCGCTCACCGACGACACGGGCCGCTACACGGCGACCGCGGACGCGCTGACCCGGGGCATCGCGGAGCTGCGCCGCCGGGCCGCCGCCCCCTACACGCTCCCCGAGGCGGTCCGGTCCGACGAGGCGGCCTCCCTCGGGGACTTCGCCGACGGCCGGACCACCTTCCTGCGGCACTGGCCGTACGCGTACCGCACCCTGCACGAGACGTACGGCGCGGAGCAGTTGGGGGTGACCGCGCTGCCGGGGCGGGCCGTGCTCGGCGGGCAGAACCTGGCGGTGACCCGGGACTCCCGGCGGGCCGGGAAGGCGGCCGAGCTGATCGGGTTCCTCACCGGCCGGGCCAGCGAACGCTGTCTGCTGGACGCCGGTTTCGCGGCGACCCGGGTCTCGGCGTACCAGGACCCGGGGCTGCGCTGCCCGGTCACCGGGGACAAGCCGTCGCCGTCGCCGACCGGGGAGCGGCCGGACCGGATGCCCCGGGACGCCGCCGACCGGCCCGCCTACGCCCGTACCGTGCTGCTGCCCGCCCTGCGCGGGGCGGTGCACCGGCCGCGCACCCCGCTGTACGGGGCGTTCACCCAGACGTTCACCGCGCACCTGGGCCCGCTGTTCGGGGCCGATCCGCCGGACGACGCGACGCTGGCCCGGACGCTGGACGCGGCCCTGCGCCGGGCGCTGCCGGACTGAGCCCGCCGGGGGTCACTCGCCGGTGGCGGGGACACTGGGCGGGGCGGGGGCGGGCGGCTCGGCGGACTGCGCGGGGCCGGTGTTGGCGGCCAGCAGCAGACAGGCCGTGGCGACCACGGCGGCGGCGATGCCTCGGGCGTAACGCTCGGCGGCGCGTGGGCGTTCGAGCACGGCGACCTCGCAACAGCGGTCCACAGCGGTACGGCGGGGACGGGGGGTGGACGGGGCGGACAGGGGGGTGAACGGGGGGTGGGCCGCCGGCCGGTGGCGGGTGCGCCGGGGTGGTCGGGCCCGGGGTGGTCAAGCAGCGGGTTAAACCTGCTTAATCCTCGGTTTAACCTAGAGCCGTCGGGGGCGAACGGCAAGGGCCGCAGGGGGAGTTGAGCGTGGGAGAACGTGACGATCCGGTGATCATCGGACGTCGGGTGCAACGCCTGCGGACCGCCCGCGGCCTGACCCAGCGCCAGCTCGCCGAGCCCGCCTACACCCCCGCCTACGTCTCCACCCTGGAGGCCGGCCGGGTCCGCCCCTCCGACGAGGCGCTGCGGTACATTGCGGACCGGCTCGGCGTCGGCTTCGACGAACTGGTCACCGGACGCCCCGCCCGCCTCGCCACCGACCTGCGTCTGAGGCTCACCGAGGCGCGGCGCGCCCTCGCCACCGGCGGTGCCGAGCGGGCCGCCGGGAGCTACCGCGCGCTGCTCGCCGAGGCCGAGGAGCACGGTCTGACCGAGCTGGCGGCCGAGGCGCTGCTCGGGCTCGGCGAGTGCGCCCTGGAGAGCGGCGAACTGGAGACCGGCCGCGAGCACTTCGAACGGGCCGAGGCACGCCTGGCCGACGCGGGCGCCCCGCTCACCGCCCGGGTCCCGGCCCTGCGCGGCCGGGCGGTCGCCCACTACCTCGCCGGGGAGCTGCGGTACGCCGTCTACCTCCTGGAGTCCACCCTGGACGAGCTGAACCGGGGCGGGCTGCACGACCCGGACGCGCTGCTGCTGCTCTACGCCAGCGTGATCGGCCCCTACATGGACATGGGCGCGCACGCGCGGGCCGCGCAGGCCGCCGAACTGGCGCTGGCGCTGGCGCCCCGGGCCGGCGACCCGGCGCTGGTCGCCCGGATGCACCGCTCCGTCGCCCGCACCCTGCTGGCCGAGGGCCGGCTCGCCGAGGCGGACGCCTCGCTGGCCCGGGCGGCCGAGCTGTACCGCACCCTCCAGTTGCGGACCGAGCTGGCCAACTGCCACTGGATGCGCGGTTACGTCTCCGCGCAGAACGGCCTGCTGGAGCGCGCCGAGGCGGAGTTCCGCCAGGCCCTGGCGATGCTCTCGGAGAGCCGCGCCGCCCTCTACAGTTGCCAGGCCGCCGTGGAACTGGCCGATGTGCTGCACCGCCGCGGCAAGTCCGAGGAGGCCGCCGGGCTGCTGCGCGGGGTCCTGGACGAGCTGTCCTCCGAGCGCGGCGCGGTGCACGCCGCCGCCGCGCACCGGCTGCTCGGCATCATCGCCGAGGACGCCCGGGACACCGAGGCCGCCGAGGAGCACTACGTCCGCGCGCTCAGCCTGCTGGAGCGGGCCGGCGCGGCCGGTGACCTGGCGGACCTGTGCCGTCTCCTGGGCGACCTGCTGCGCCGCACCGGCCGGGTGGAGGCGGCCCTGGACGCGTACCGCACGGGCCTGGGCCACCGCACCGCCCCCGGCACCACGACGCTGGGCCCGGCCCCCGCCCAGCCGCCGCTGTGACCCGCGGACACCGGACCGGCCGCCCGGGGTTTCGGCCGGCCGACCAGGGGTAGCCGAGGCTCGTTTCCGGACCGGTGACGCGTGCCGGAGCACCGTCGACGTGGCCGACCGCGTAGTGAAGGAGGCGGTGGGCGTGCGGCCCAGCGACGACCCCCCGGCATCCCCCGGCCGACCGGGCCCCGACGACGACGCCGGTCAGGCCCGGGCCGTCGATCTGATCGCCGACGGGGTCCGGGGCGTCCCGCCCGACCAGGTGCCCGCGAGGCTGTGCGAGGTGGCGGTACGGCTGCTGCCGGTGAGCGGCGCGAGCGCCTCGCTGCGCGGCGACGGCGTGCCGGTGCGGCTGTGCGCCAGCGGTGAGCGGGCCGGGCAACTGGCGGAGATCCAGGCCACCCTCGGCGAGGGGCCCTCGGTGCACGCCGCCGCGACGGGTCTGCCGGTGCTGGTCCACGACCTGACCCGGGGCGCGGACGCGGTCCGCTGGCCGGTCTACGCCCAGCAGATCACCGCCGCCGGGGTCCGCGCGGTGTACGCGCTGCCGCTGGGCACGGACGCGATGTGCGTCGGCACCCTCGACCTCTACCGCGACACCCCGGGCACCCTGACCCCCGCCGAGCTGCACACCGCCCGGCTGGTCGCCGGGGTGCTGACCGTCGCCCTCATGGCCCTGCCCCGGGAGGACGAGGCCGACCGGGTGGACGGCCAGTCCTGGCTGAACGGCCTGGCCACCGGGCACGACGAGGTCTACCGGGCGGTCGGCATGATCATGGCCCAGTTGGGCGTCGGCACCGACGAGGCGCTGGCCCGGCTGCGCGCCCACGCCTTCGCCGGCGGCCGCACGGTCCGCGAGGCGGCCCAGGAGGTCCTCACCCACCGGCACCGCTTCGACACGGAGGAGAGGTAGCGGAGGCGCGCTCCCCACCTGGCGCGGTCCCGGCTGGGCGCGGTCCCGGCCGGGGCCGTCACCAGGCGCCGGGCCCCCGCCCCGCAAGGACCCGGCCGGCCCGTCACCAGGCGCCGGGTCCCCGCCCCGCAAGGGCCCGGCCGGCCCGTCACCAGGCGCCGGGTCCCCGCCCCGCAAGGGCCCGGCCGGGCCGTCACCGGGCCCCGCGGCCCGCCGACCGGGGCCCGGACGGTCCCGGGCCCCGGTCAGCGGGGGCGTCAGGCGCGGGTCGCCCGGCGGCGGCGGGTGGCGACCACGATGCCGGCGCCGCCGAGCAGCAGCACCGCCGCGCCGATGGCGATCGGGCCGGTGCTGCTGTCGGCGCCGGTCTCGGCCAGGTTGCCGCTGTCACCGTCGGCGGAGGGACCGGCGGCGGCCGGCGCGGAGGTGGAGGCCGAGGCGGACGGCGACGGCGCCTCGGTGGCCGGCTTGCTCTGCGACGGCGTCGCCGACGGGGACGTGTCCTCGCCCGGCGCCGGGCTGGTCGGCGTGGCGGGGGTGGCCGGCGGCGTGGACGCGGCCGGCGGCTTCGACTCGGCCGGCGGCTTGGAGTCGCCCGGCGGCGTGGTGGCCGTGCAGTCCTTCGTGCCGCCGTTCCAGGCCGCGATCAACTGGTCCTTGATGACCGCCCCGTCCGGGCCCTTGGGCAGCGGACCGTGCTCGACGCCGTCACCGGAGTCGGGCAGGCCGTCGTAGCGCACGGCACCGCGGTAGAGGTCGATCTGCGCGAAGCAGCCCTGGTCCGGCACGGCTATGTCGAGGCTCTCGGTCTCCCCGGGCTTGACGGTCACGGTGTCGAAGTCGACGAAGACCTGCTCGCCGGAGGTGGCGAAGGTGGCGCCGTGGGCGAGGTAGGAGGCGAGCGAGGCGGTGCAGGAGGTGGCGTCGGCGGCGGCGCGGACCTTGATGTGCACCTTGCCGTCCTCGGACGGCTTGAGGTTCTGGTCGTCCACCTTGACCGAGTCGGTGAAGGTGGTGCCGTCCAGCGAGAACTGGCAGCGGTCGGTCTCGGTGACGGTGCCCGCGCCGGTGCCCGGCCGGTAGGCGCCGCCGCCGCCCCAGCCCTCGCCGCCCGGCGAGCCGTGCGCGAAGGCACCGGTGGCGGAGGCGACGGAGGCGGCGCAGAGAACGAGGCTCGCGGCGCCCGTCCCCAGCAGGCGGCGCGTCATGACACGTCGTGCAGTCGACATGCGGGTCCCATCTTGGCGTGTGAGACACCCGGGCGGCGGCACGGCAGCCGACGGCGTGAAGCCACGTCGGGCGTGCGCGGGCCGACCCGGGGGACGAGTGGTCGAAGAACCACTGGGCCCTTCGGTCACTCGGGCCACAGTGGACCCCCATGGTCGTCATCCCGTATGTCCCTGTCAACCTGCGGAAACGGCCGAGGAGTTCTCCGGCCTTCACGCGGTCTCCACAGAACGGCGGTCCGTGTTCCGTCCGGCGGCGGGTTCACTTTCCCGGCGTTGTGGACAGACCTACTCGTGTCGCCCGCACGTGACACACGTGTCGCCCGCACGTATCGCAGAGGAGCCCGCGTGACCGTACGCACCGCCGCCGGCACCCCCGACCTGTCCTCCCAGGACCCCGACTGGTGGCGGCAGGCCGTCATCTACCAGGTCTATCCGCGCAGCTTCGCCGACGCCGACGGCGACGGGCTCGGTGACCTCAAGGGGATCACCCAGCGCCTCGCCCACCTGGCCGGGCTCGGGGTGGACGCCCTGTGGCTCAGCCCGTTCTACCCCTCCGAACTCGCCGACGGCGGTTACGACGTCGACGACTACCGGGACGTGGACCCCCGGCTCGGCACCCTGGACGACTTCGACGCGATGGCCGCCGAGGCGCACCGCCTGGGCCTGAAGGTCATCGTCGACCTGGTGCCCAACCACACCTCGCACCGGCACGTCTGGTTCCGGGAGGCGCTGGCCGCCGGGCCCGGCTCGGCCGCCCGGGACCGGTACGTCTTCCGGGACGGCCGGGGCCCCCGGGGCGAACTGCCGCCCACCGACTGGCAGTCCGTCTTCGGCGGCAGCGCCTGGCGGCGGGTCCCCGACGGGCAGTGGTACCTGCATCTGTTCACCCCCGAGCAGCCCGATCTGAACTGGGAGAACGAGGAGGTCCGGGCCGACTTCCGGGGCACCCTGAAGTTCTGGTCCGACCGGGGCGTGGACGGGTTCCGCGTCGACGTGGCGCACGCCCTGGCCAAGGACCTCGGCGAGCCGCTGCGCGACCTCGGCGCCCCCGAACTGAGCAGCGAGGCGGCGCTCGCCCGGTTCGAGCCCGGCACCCACCCCTTCTACGACCGCGACGAGGTCCACGAGATCTACCGCGACTGGCGCAAGATCCTGGACGCCTACACCCCGCCCCGGATGGCGGTCGCCGAGGCATGGGTGCCGGGTGCCCGGCGGGCGCTGTACGCGCGGCCGGACGAGCTGGGGCAGGCGTTCAACTTCGAGTACCTCCAGGCCCGGTGGGACGCCGGGGAGCTGCGCGAGGTCATCGCGGGCTCGCTGGCCGACGCGGCGGCGGCCGGGGCCTCGGCGACCTGGGTGCTCTCCAACCACGACGTCGTACGGCACGCCTCCCGGCTGGTGCTGCCGCCGGACACCGACACCGACGCCTGGCTGCTGTCCGGCGGTGCCGCCCCGGCCGTCGACGAGGCGGCCGGGCTGCGCCGGGCCCGGGCCGCGACGCTGCTGATGCTGGCGCTGCCCGGATCGGCGTACATCTACCAGGGCGAGGAGCTGGGCCTGCCCGAGGTGGCCGACCTGCCCACCGAGGTGCTCCAGGACCCGATCTGGGAGCAGACCGGGCACGTCCGCAAGGGCCGCGACGGCTGCCGGGTGCCGCTGCCCTGGACGGTGGACGGACCGTCGTACGGCTTCGGGCCCGGCGGGTCCTGGCTGCCGCAGCCGCCGTCCTTCGCGGCGTACTCCGTCGAGGCCCAGGACGGGGTGGCGGGCTCGACGCTGGAGCTGTACCGCACGGCCCTGAAGCTCCGCCGCGAGCTGCTCGACGGCGAGACGCTCACCTGGGCGGAGGACGCGCCGCCCGGGGTGCTGCGGTTCGACCGCTCGGCCACCTGGCGGTGTGTCACCAACCTGTCGGAGACCGCCGTCGACCTCCCCGCGGGCGAGGTGCTGCTGACCAGCGCGCCGCTGGAGGACGGACGCCTGGGCCCGGACACCACGGCCTGGCTGGCCCCCTAGCGGCACGGAGAGGCACGGCCCGCGCCACCGGATGGCGCGGGCCGGTGTCTCACAGGCCGCGCGGCAGTCCGCCGCCGCCGAAGGAGCCGCTGGACCCCGGCAGCCAGCGCCGCCGGTTCTGGTCCGGGCAGCGCCGGGTGCTCGCCGGATGGAGCTGGTATGGCATCAGCCGCGCGCCGCCGTTCGCGGCCAGGGGTACTTCGTCGGGCTCCCGTATCTCGCGTTCTTCGCGCACCGGCCAGTCGGCCGGCGGCTTGGGGTGTTCGTCGGCGCGGGGCCGGGGCGATTCCTGGTCCATGATCCGCATACCGACGCGTACGGCCCAGATCAGCGCGCCGGCGATGACCAGCCCGCCGAGGAAGGCCGCGGTCACGCTCAGCGTGTGCTGGGATGCGGCCAGCAGGGTGAAGGCTTCCGTACTCATGTCATTGAGTATCGCCCCGAAAGGGGAGAAAAGCGACAAAAACCTCTTCTCGCTTTACGGTCGCCGGTCGCCGTCGGGGCCGCCCGGTCCCTCGGGGGCGCCGGGGGCGTCCGGGCGGATCACCTCGCCCTGGATCACCTGGGGCGGCCGCCGGCCGGCCGCCCCGTCGGCGTCCTGGTCGCGCAGGGCCCGCTTCTCGGCCTTGAGGATGCGCGCGGCCTTGCCCGCCGAGCGGGTCAGCTCGGGCAGCTTCTTCACCCCCACCACGACGGCGACGATGATGAGGATGATCGCCAGTTCGCTCAGTCCGAACACGGGGCCCCCTGGTCGGTCGGGTCGGTCAGAGATCGAACTCGTGCGGCGGCAGGTCGAGCGTGTAGCACGCCTCGCGCACCACGGCCTGCTCGTCCTTGTCGAAGTCGCCGTCGGCACCGCCGATGACGATGCCGATCTGCACGACCGCCCGCGCCTCCGCGGGCTTCTTCTTCGCCTTGGCGATCTCCTGCAGAACGCTGACCTTGCCGAAGGCGAAGTCCGCCGTCAACTTGTCGAGGTTCTCCTCGAAGCGGCGGCGCAGGTCCTCGGCGGGGAAGTTGCGCAGCACGTCGTTGGCGGCGATGAGCTGGGCCACCCGCTGCCGCTCGGCCGGGTCGACGGTGCCGTCGGCGGCGGCCACCAGCGCGCACATCGCCATGCTGGCGTCGCGGAAGGCGCCGCTCTTGAGGTCGTTCTTCTTCGCCACGAGCTGGGTCTGCATCTGCGACGCGGACTCCTTGAAGCGGTCCCACAGGGCCATGCGCACTCCGTACGGTCGTCGAACGGGATCGGTCCCGATCTTCTACAGATATGTAGAAAGTTATCAGGGAACACTCGGGTGGACCGGACCGTTCTCTACAGACGAGTAGAAGCCTACGATGGCTTTGCCCGTCCTTTACCATGGGACACGATCCCGTAGAACCCGTAGAAGGAGCCCCGTTCCGTAATGGAGCCCCCCAGTACCGGCCGTGCCGTACCCCGCGGTGACCGCACCGCGGCCCTCGTGCGAGCGGGGGTGGCACGGTGACCGAGGTCCTGCTGCTCCTGCTGGCCCTCCTCCTCACCCTCGCCTGCGCCCTCTTCGTCGCGGCCGAGTTCTCGCTGACCACCGTCGAGCGCGGTGACCTGGAGCGCGCCGCCGACTCCGGCGAGCGCGGCGCCGACGGCGCCCTGAAGGCCGTACGCAAGCTCACCCTGCAGTTGTCCGGCGCCCAGTTGGGCATCACCGTCACCTCCCTGGTGATCGGCATGCTCGCCGAGCCGTCGCTGGCCGCGCTGCTGCGCGGTCCGCTCACGGCGGCGGGCCTGGGCGGTGCCGCCCCCACCGTGGCGACCGTGCTCGGCGTGGCCCTGTCCACCGTCGTGCTGATGGTCGTCGGCGAGCTGGTCCCCAAGAACTGGGCGATCTCCCGGCCGCTGGCCGTCGCCAAGGTGGTCGCCGGACCGCAGCGCGGCTTCACCGCCGCCTTCGGCCCGTTCATCACCCACCTGAACAACACCGCCAACCGCGTGGTCCGCCGCTTCGGCCTGGAGCCCGCCGAGGAACTGGCCTCCGCGCGCAGCCCGGAGGAACTCGTCGCGCTGGCCCGGCACTCCGCCGCCGAGGGCGCCCTGGAGGCCGACTCCGCCGAGCTGTTCGTCCGCACCCTGCACCTGAGCGAGCTGACCGCGCAGAACGTGATGACGCCCCGCGTGGACGTCAAGGCCCTGGAGGCCCACGCCACCGCCGCCGACGCCGCCAACCTCAGCCACGCCACCGGCCTGTCCCGCTTCCCGGTCTACCGGGACAGCCTGGACGAGGTCATCGGCACCGTCCACATCCGCGACGTGCTCGCCCTGCCGCCCGAGCGGCGCCCGCACACCCCGGTCACCGAGCTGGCCACCGCGCCCCTGCTGGTGCCGGACAGCCTGCCCGCCGACCGGCTGCTGGAGCAACTGCGCGCCGCCCGCACCATGGCCGTCGTCATCGACGAGTACGGCGGCACGGCGGGCCTCGCCACCGTCGAGGACATCGTCGAGGAGGTGGTCGGCGAGGTCCGCGACGAGCACGACCCCGTCGAGACCCCCGACCTCCAGCCCGCCGGACCCGGCGCCTGGGAGGCCGACGGCTCGGTCCGCCTGGACCGGCTCGCGGACATCGGACTGACCGCGCCGGACGGCCCGTACGAGACCCTGGCCGGCCTGGTCGCCACCCGGCTCGCCCGGATCCCCGCCAAGGGCGACTCCGTGCCGCTGGGCGACTGGCGGGTGGAGGTCCTCGACATCGAGCACCACCGCGCCGACCGGCTGCGCCTGACGGCCCCGGCGGCCCCCGCGGCCGTACCCGCGCCGGACGGCCGGCCGGACGAGCGGTCGGACCAGCAGCCGGACGAGCCGCGGCGTGAGAAGCAGACGGAGGCGGCCCGATGACCGTCGTCCAGTTGCTGATCGGCGCCCTGACGCTGCTGACCAACGCGTTCTTCGTGGGCGGCGAGTTCGCCCTGATCTCGGTGCGGCGCAGCCAGATCGAGCCGCGCGCCGAGGCGGGCGACAAGCGCGCCCGGATGACGCTGTGGGGCCTCGAGCACCTCTCCGCGCTGATGGCCACCGCCCAGTTGGGCATCACCGTCTCCTCGCTGGTGCTCGGCGCGGTCGCCGAACCGGCCATCGCGCACCTGCTGGAGCCCGCCTTCGAGGCGGTGCGCATGCCGCACGCGCTGGTCCACCCGGTGGCGTTCGCCATCGCCCTGACCCTCGCCACGTATCTGCACATGCTGATCGGCGAGATGATCCCGAAGAACATCGCGCTGGCCGCCCCGGCCGCCACCGCGCTGGTGCTCGCGCCGCCGCTGGTCGCCCTCACCCGGGCGCTGCGGCCGGTGGTGTTCGGGATCAACGCCTTCGCCAACGCCCTGCTGAAGCTGCTGCGGGTCGAGCCGAAGGACGAGGTCGAGGCCGTCTTCACCGACGACCAGCTCGCCCGCATGGTGGACGACGCCAGCGAGGCCGGTCTGCTGACCCCCGCCGACGGCGAACGCCTGCGCGACGCGCTGGAGCTGGGCACCCGCCCGGTCGGCGAGATCCTGGTGCCGGTGCCGCGGATGCGCACGGTCGGGCACACCGTGACCCCGGCCCAACTGGAGAAGCTGGCCGCCGAGGCCGGGTACTCCCGCTTCCCGGTCTCCGGGCCGGGCGGCACCCTGCTGGGCTACCTGCACATCAAGGACACCCTGGGAGTGGCCGACCGCGACCGCCCGTTCCCCAGATCGGCCCTGCACCCGGTCACCCGGGTCCGCATCGACACCCCGCTGGACGACACCCTCACCGCGCTGCGCGCGACCGGCAGCCATCTGGCCGCCGTCACCGGCGAGACGGGCACCGTCCTGGGCTTCGTGACGATGGAGGACGTCCTGACGGAACTGGTCGGCCCGGCGGCGACGGCCTGACGACCGGCACGGGGACCCGGCGGCGACGGCCTGACGAGACCGGCCCGGGGGCCCGGCGCGGCAACCGCGCCGGGCCCTCCGTCGTCTCCCGGGGAAGACACCCGAGCCCCGAGCCCCTGGGAGCACCACGATGACCATGGTCGGCCTGTTCTGGATCACCGAGGACCACGTGTACGTGGGCGGCGAACCCACCGGCGCGGCCCCCGGCGTCCGGCTGGGCAAGGACGGCGTGGAGTGCCTCGGCACCGACCAGGGCGCCTTCTGGACCTGGGACGCCGTACGCTCCCTCGACGTCCGCGATGTCGCGGTGCGCTCCCCCGCGCGGCGGCTGCTGGCCATCGCGGGCGACTGGGTGGACGTCCTGCTGACCACCCACGTGGACCAGCCCCCGCCGTTCACCGTGGTCATCGGGACCGCCGAGGGCACAGTCGAGGCGAACGCGCTGACCGCCGCGCGCAGCGGCGTCCACACCACCGCCGAGTACGACCTGTCCCGCGCCCTCCTGGCCCGGCTCGCCGCCGGTGCCGTCACGGTCGACCCGCCGCTCACCTGGCGCCGCGCCCGCCGGGACGCCGGTGCCCCGTCCCGCGCCGAGGGCGAGGAGCTGCTGCGCGCCTGGGCCGAAGGCGGCCCGGTTTCAGCCCGCTGAGGCCCCCGCCGGTGCCCTGAAACCGGGCTGAAGCCGCGTTGAACCGCCCGGGGCGCACGCTCTGCGGCATGACGACGACAGACCAGGGCCCCGACCGGCCCGCCACCGGCCGACCCGGGCCCGCACAGAGCGGCACCGACCGGCGGGACATCGCCATCGCGGCCACCGGACTGCGCAAGGCGTACGGCGACCGCACCGTCCTCGACGGCATCGACCTCCAGGTCCCCGCCGGCACGGTCTTCGCCCTGCTCGGCCCGAACGGCGCGGGCAAGACCACGGTGGTCAGCATCCTGTCCACCCTGATCCGCCCCGACGCCGGCCAGCTCCGCGTCGCGGGCCACGACCTGGCCGCCGACCCCCAGGCGGTGCGCGCCGCGATCGGCGTCACCGGCCAGTTCTCCGCCGTGGACGGGCTGATCACCGGCGAGGAGAACATGCTCCTGATGGCCGACCTCAACCACCTCCCCAAGAAGGAGGGCCGCCGGGTCGCCGCCGGCCTGCTGGAGCGCTTCGGCCTCACCGAGGCCGCGCGCAAGCCCGCCGCCACCTACTCCGGCGGCATGAAGCGCCGCCTGGACATCGCCATGACCCTGGTCGGCGGCCCGCGGATCATCTTCCTCGACGAGCCGACCACCGGCCTGGACCCGCGCTCCCGGCACACCATGTGGCAGATCGTCCGCGACCTGGTCGCCGACGGCGTCACCGTCTTCCTCACCACCCAGTACCTGGAGGAGGCCGACCAGCTCGCCGACCGCATCGCCGTCCTGGACGGCGGCCGGCTCGTCGCCCAGGGCAGCGCCGGGGAGCTGAAGCGGCTCGTCCCCGGCGGGCACGTACGCCTGCGGTTCACCGACCCGGTGGCCTACGAGCGGGCCGCGGCCGCCCTGCGCGAGACCACCCGCGACGACGAGACGTTCACCCTGCACATCCCCAGCGACGGCAGCCAGCGCGAGCTGCGCGCCGTCCTCGACTGGCTGGACGCCGCCGACGTGGTGGCCGACGAGCTGTCCGTGCACACCCCCGACCTGGACGACGTGTTCTTCGCCCTCACCGGCAACCCCGCGACCCCCCGCACCGCAGCCGAGGAGACCCTCCGATGAGCAGCTCCGCCCACGCCCTGCGCGACCACACCACCATGCTGCGGCGCAACCTCCTGCACGCCCGCCGCTACCCCTCCCTCACCCTCAACATCCTGCTCACCCCGATCATGCTGCTGCTGCTGTTCGTGTACGTCTTCGGCGACGTGATGAGCGCCGGACTCAACGGCGGCACGGCCGACCGCGCCGACTACGTGGCGTACCTGATGCCGGGCATCCTGATGCTGACCGTGGGCGGCACCGCGCTGGGCATCGCCGTGTCGGTGGCCACCGACATGACCGAGGGCATCATCGCCCGGTTCCGCACCATGGCCATCTCCCGTTCCTCGGTGCTGATCGGCCATGTCCTCGGCAGCGTCATCCAGACCCTGGCCGCGCTGGTCCTGGTCCTGGGCATCGGCTTCGCCATCGGGTTCCGGGCGGACGCCACGCCCCTGGAGTGGCTGGCGGCGGCCGGCCTGGTGACCCTGTTCAGCCTCGCCGTCACCTGGATCGCGGTCGGCATCGGCCTGGTCAGCCCCAACGCCGAGGGCGCGAGCAACACCGGCATGCCGCTGATGCTGCTGCCGCTGCTGGGCAGCGCGTTCGTGCCGGTGGACGCGATGCCGTCCTGGTTCCGCTGGTTCGCCGAGTACCAGCCGTTCACCCCGGTCATCGAGACCCTGCGCGGACTGCTCCTGGGCACCGGCATCGGCACCACCAATGCGGTCCTGGCCCTCGCCTGGTCGCTCGGCCTGGTGGTCCTCGGCTACCTCTGGTCCACCGCCCGGTTCAAGCGCGAGCCCCGGCGCTGAGCAGCTCCCGCACCGCCAGCGCCCGCAGCTCGGCCCGCCCCAGGGCGGCGTACTCCGACCCCGCGTCGGCGTAGGCCGCCCGGTCGGCGTGCTCGGCCAGGTGCCGGGAGCGCGCCGAGGACAGCGAGGGGAACTGCCGCACCACCGGCGTCCGCTCCGCCAGCGCCACCAGCTTCACCGCCCCCTTGTCGCCCGCCGCCACCCCGGCCAGACCCAGCGCCAGCAGCGCCGTCCCGTACCCCGGCGGCTCCACCGGCCCCGGGCCTGCCGGGGAGCCCGCCGGGTCCGACAGCTTGGCCAGCACCTCCGCCCGCAACTCCGCGGCCAGCCCCGCCACCGGCGCCAACCGCCCGTGCAGCGCGTGCGCCGCGAGCGCCGCCGAGCGCAGCTCCAGCGACCAGGGGTCCATGAACGGATCGCCGGTGAGCCGCGCGCTGTCCTCCCGGAGCTTGTCCAGCGCCTGCCGCCACAGCCCGAGCCCCACCTCGGTCAGCCCCCGGGCCAGCGCGATCTCCGCGCGGGCCGCGAGGTCCGGGGTGTAGACGGCGGCGGGCTCCGGCGGCTGGTCCAGCGCCGCCAGCTTCAGCCAGTGCTCCGCCTCGTCGGCCTCCCCGCGCTGCAGACAGGCCAGCACCAGCCCCCAGCGGACCCCGATCGCGTCCGACCACTCCCCGTACCCGCCGAGCGTGTCCAGCGCCGTCCGCAGATGCCGGTACGCCTCCGCGCCCCGCTCGGTCTTCAGGCACAGGTCGCTGATCCGCCCGTGGCACAGCAGCCGCAGCAGCGGATTGTCGTGGTCCCCGAGGGCGTCGAGCATCCGGCGGGCGTACTTCAGCGCCCGCTCCGGCTCCTGCGCGGACTCCCACACATAACTGGCCACCCCGGAGGCGACGCACGCCAGCAGCGGCTCCCGGGCCCCGGCCAGCTCCGTCAGCCTCGCGTAGTGCGGCGGGCGTATCTCCGGTACGGCGCCCAGCACCACGGCCAGCGCCCGCAGCACCGTGTCCGGCGGCGCGGGCGGCAGCCGGCGCAGGGTGACGAGCTGCCGTACGGCGTGCGGGCCGTAGCCCATGAAGAGGCTGGCCGCGCAGACCGCCGCCGCGCTGCGCGCCGGTTCGACGTCCTCGGGGCCGGGACGGAACCGGGAGAGCGGCCCGCCGGTCTCGGCGGCGAGGGCGGCGAGCCGGTCGTAGTGGCTGTCGGTGGCCCACAGCGAGGCCAGGACGGCGGTGACCGCGGCGATGGCGGGCGCGTCCTGGCGGGCCAGCGCCAGACGCAGGGCGAGGACCAGGTTGTCCTGCTCGGCACGGACCCGGTGCCAGGCGGGCGTCGGGTCGCCGCCGAACAGGATGTCGTGCCGGGCCCGCCCGAAGTCCCGCGCCCACGCCAGGAAACGGCCGGTCACCGCCTCCTCCTCGGCGGCCTCCGCACGCCGGGCGGCACCGAACTCGCGCAGCGTCTCCAGCATCCGGAACCGCACCCCGGCGGGGCTGTCCCCGACCTGGAGCAGCGACTGCCCGGCGAGGTGCTCCAGCAGGTCCAGTACGTCGTCCCCGGCGCCCAGGACGTACTGGGCCGCGTCCTCGGTGAAGCCGCCGGGAAACACCGACAGCGCACGCAGCGCGGCCTGCCCGTCGGGCTCCAGCAGGTTCCAGCTCCACTCGACCACGGCCCGCAGCGTCCGGTGCCGTTCCGGCGCGTCCCGGGCGCCGCCGCGCAGCAGCGCGAACCGGTCCCGCAGCCGGCGGGAGATGTCGGCCACCGACAGCACCCGCACCCGGGCCGCCGCCAGTTCCACCGCGAGCGGCAGCCCGTCCAGGTGCCGGCAGATCTCGGTGACCGCCGCGGGGTCCAGCTCCACGCCCGGCCGGGCGGCCCGCGCCCGCTGCGCGAACAGCTCCGCCGAGGTCCGCAGGGACAGCTCGGGCAGCGCGTACACGGACTCCGAGGTCAGTCCCAGCGGGGCCCGGCTGGTGGCCAGCACCCGCAGCGTCCGCGACCGCGACACCAGCGCCCGCACCAGGTCGGCGACCCCGTCGATCACCTGCTCGCAGTTGTCCAGCACCAGCAGCACCGGTCCGGCGCCCAGCGCGGTGACGATGCCGCCCACCACGTCCGGGGCGCCGCCCGCGAACGGCCGGCCCTCCCCGGCGCCCACCGCGGAGGCGACCTCACCGGCCACGTCCGCGTCGGCGGTGACACCGGCGAGCGGCACGAAGTGGGTGACCGGCTGCTCGGCCGCCCGGCCGACCGCGTGCGCCAGCCGGGTCTTGCCCAGCCCGCCGGGCCCCACCACGGTGACCACCCGGGCGGTGCGCAGCAGCGCGGCCACCGCGGCGACATCGGCGTCCCGGCCCAGCAGCGGGTTCGGCTCGTGCGGCACCCCGTGCCGGACCGGTGCCACGTCCGCGCCCAGCAACTCCTGGTACACGCCGCGCAGTTCGGCGCCCGGGTCGGTGCCCAGCTCCTCGCGCAGCCTCACCCGGTACGCCTCGTACCGGGTCAGCGCCGCGGCCCGGCCCGCCCCGGCCGCCTCGCAGCGCAGCAGCTCCGCCAGTACTTCCTCGTCCCACGGCGACTGCCGGGCCAGTGCGGTCAGCTCCGCCGCGGCCGGTTCCCGGCGGCCCAGCCTGGCCAGCGCCAGCGCCCGGGAGCGGACCAGCGACCGGTGCGCCCCCAGGCGCTCCGCGCGCAGCGCCGCCACCGGGTCGCGCGGGTCGTCCGCCGGACCGGCGGCCACCTCGCCATCCCACAGCGCCAGGCCCGCCTCGGCCTCCCGCAGCGCGCCCTCGTGGTCGCCGGCCCCGGCCCGTTCGCGGCTCGCCGCCTCGTGCAGCAGCAGCGCGCCCGCGTCGATCCGCGCCGGGTCGAGGGCCAGCCGGTACCCGGTCGGCGTGCTGACGATCAGCTCGGCGCCGATCTGCGCCCGCAGCCGCGACACCAGCACCTGCACCGCCTTGCCCGGCCGCTCCGGCGCCTCGTCCGGCCACAGCCCCTCGACCAGCCGCCCGGTGCTGCACCCGGCCCGCGGCTCCCCGGCGAGCAGCGCCAGCAGCCCGCGCAGCCGGGGCGCGGTGATCTCCCGCCCACGGCAGGCGACCCGGGACAGCACGGTCAACTCGATGGTCACGCCAGCAGACTAGACCGGCCGGCGGTACGCATAACCCACTGCGCGATTGTCGCTGGCATGCCATACCCTGCTCGACGGACCGCGTCCACGCGCCGCGCGGCGGCGCCTGGGGGGACAAGCGGCCCATTCACTTACGCCCGGCCGACGCCGGGCTCTCCTGTGGGGGTTCCAGCACTGTGCGCAGGCGCAGCATCTCGATCGCGACCACCGTCGCGGTCCTCCTCGGTTCCGCGGCCCTGACCGCGACCACGGCGGGGACGGCGATGGCCGACTCCGCGAAGACTCTCCCGGTGGCCTCGGTCGGCGACCTGGTCGTGGACGGCGTCCACCGGCGCGTGTACGTCTCCGACCCGAGCGGCGGCAAGCTCGTCGTCACCGACTACACGGGCGCCGTCAAGGCGACCCTGACCGGCCTGCCCGGCGTGACCGGCCTCGCGCTGGCACCCGACTCCGGGCAGGTGTACGCGGCCGTCAAGGGCGCCGACCGGATCGTCTCGGTGGAGACCGCGACGTACACCCAGACCGCGAGCTACCCGCTGGACGGCGCGGACGCCCCCGCCGACCTGGAGGCCGTGGACGGCCGGATCTGGTTCGGGTACGCCGGCGGCCTCGGCTCCCTGGACGTCTCCGGCGCCGAGCCGGTGGTCCGCCTCGACCAGGACGGCACCGCCCTGGGCGCCGCGCCGATGCTGGCCGCCGACCCGGCCGCGCCCGGCGTGCTCGCGGCGGGCGGCGGCGGCCGGCTCGCCGTCTTCGACGTCTCCGCCGACGGTGCCGCGCTGCGCGTCGCGGGCAGCCTGGACTCCAGCGTCAAGCAACTGGACCTGACGCCCGACGGCACCCAGGTCCTCGCCTCCTGGGACGGCACCGGCAGCGGCTACGGCCTGCCCGCCTACTCCACCACCGACCTCACCGAGGTCCGCAGCTATCCGATCGACGCCTACCCCAACGCGGTGCGGATCGCGCCCGACGGCACCATCGCGGGCGGCAGCTACTCCTGGTACGAGCCGGACGTCCACATCCACCGCGCCGGCGACCCGAAGCCGACAAGGGAGTACGACTTCCCCGCCGGCAGCGCCGGCAGCGGCCCCGACACCCTGGTGGACGGCGCCCTGGCCTGGGCGCCGGACACCAGCCGGGTCTTCGCCGTCTCCCAGGACGACTACGGCACCTACTCGCTGCGCGCCCTGACCGACCCCACCCGGGAGCTGCCCAAGCTGACGGTGTCGGCGCCGGCCAAGGCCGACCGGGCCAAGAAGCTCACCGTCACCGGCAAGCTCAGCTCCAAGACGCGCCCCGCCGCGGGCACGGCCCTGACGGTGACCCGCACCGACGTGGAGTCCCCCAAGGGCAAGGCGCTGCCCTCGGTGAAGACCAAGGCGGACGGCACCTTCTCGTTCACCGACACCCCGCCGGCCGGCGGCAAGGTCACGTACAAGGTGTCCTACGCGGGTGACGCCACCCACGCCCCGGCCTCCGGCTCGGACGCGGTGACGGTCTCCCGGAAGTCCCCGTCGCTGACCCTGAACAACAACGGCAAGCTGTACGCGTACGGCAAGGACGTCACCTTCACCGCCCACCTCGGCAGCACCTACAAGAACCGCACGGTGTCGCTCTACGCGGACCCGTTCGGCACCGACAAGGGCAAGAAGCTGCTGAAGACCGCCAAGGTCAACTCCAAGGGCAACCTGTCGGCGACCGTCGACATGACCCGGGACACCACGGTCACCGCGGTCTTCGCCGGCGACGCCCGCTACGCCGCCAAGACGGTGAAGTCGGTCGCGTACGCCCACGCCAAGGTCTCCACCAGCGTCTCCAAGCACTACAAGACGGGGAAGATCGGCTCCACGACGTACTACTGGTTCCACAAGAACACCGATCCGGTGTTCACCACGACGATGAACTACTACCAGGGCCGCCACCAGCGCTTCCAGCTCCAGGTGTACTACGACGGCACCTGGTACGACTCGGGCAGCGAGTACTTCGCGCTGGGCTCGAACGGCAAGTCGGCGGTGAGCCTGGAGGCTCCGGGCGAGTCGGGGATCCGCGCCCGGATGCGCTCCTCCTACGTCAACGGCTCCTCGGGGGACACCGTGAACTCCACGACGCACGGCGCCTGGAAGTACATGACGTTCACCAAGTGACGCCGTCCTGCCCGGCGGTCCCGGTCCCGGTCCCGGTCGCGGTGCCGGGGCCGCCGAGCAGGTCCTGCGGGGAGGCCGGCGGCTCGGGCTCGGGCGTGCTGTGGCAGGTGAAGCCGAGCCGGGTCATGGCCCGTACGACTTCGCCGCTGGTGAAGTCCCGCCGGTCCTGCCGGGTGACGACCTCCCCGACCTGCTTGGCCGGGTAGCGGCGGCGGCCGATGGTCACCGACTCACCGGTGATCGGCTCGGGCGTCACACCCTTCATCGAGTCCAGCACCCCGTTCTTCGTCAGGTCGAACGGGTAACGGGCGATGACACAGCGCATGATGCCTCTCAGGGGGGAAGGGGACGGGCCGGGTCGGACGGGGTCTGTCGGGCGGTCGGGCGGCTAGGCGGCCCGGCCGGAGGCGGACGGACGGCCGGTGCCGCCCCGGCGTCCGGCGTCACCGGCGGCGGCGGACCGGCTCCGGCCGCCGGGACGGCCGCGGCGGCCACGGGAGGAGCGCGAGCCGGTGGCACCGGCCGGGCGGGGACGCTCGGCGGCGGGCACGGTGATGACGACGGGGACACCGGAGGGCGTGCGCGCCCCGGTGATCCGGCTCAGCTCGGCCTCGCCGGAGCGCACGGCGGTGGTCCGCGGGGTGATGCCGGCGGTGGCCAGCAGCCGGTTCATGTCGCGCCGCTGGTCGGGGGTGACCAGGGTGACCACACTGCCGGACTCCCCGGCCCGGGCGGTACGGCCGCCGCGGTGCAGGTAGTCCTTGGGGTCGCTCGGCGGGTCGACGTTGACCACCAGGTCGAGGCTGTCGACGTGGATGCCGCGCGCGGCCACGTTGGTGGCGACCAGGACCGTCACATGCCCGTCCTTGAACTGGGCCAGGGTCCGGGTGCGCTGCGGCTGGGACTTGCCGCCGTGCAGGGCGGCGGCGCGCACCCCGTTGTTCAGCAGGTGCTTGGTCAGCCGGTCCACGCGGTGCTTGGTGTCCAGGAACATGATCACGCGTCCGTCGCGGGCGGCGATCTCGGTGGCGGTGCGCTGCTTGTCGGTGTCCAGGACGTGCAGCACGTGGTGCTCCATCGTGGTGACCGCTCCCGCGGAGGGGTCGACGGAGTGCACCACCGGGTCGCTCAGGTAGCGCCGGACCAGCCGGTCGATGTTGCGGTCCAGGGTGGCCGAGAACAGCATCCGCTGCCCGTCCGGGCGGACCCGGTCCAGCAGCGCGGTGACCTGGGGCATGAAGCCCATGTCGGTCATCTGGTCGGCCTCGTCCAGGACGGTGACGGCGACGTCGTCCAGGACGCAGTCGCCGCGGTCGATGAGGTCCTTGAGCCGGCCGGGCGTGGCCACCACGACCTCGGCGCCGCCGCGCAGCGCACCGGCCTGCCGCCCGATGGACATGCCGCCGACGACGGTGGCGGTGCGCAGCTTCAGCGCCCGGGCGTAGGGGGCGAGCGCGTCGGTGACCTGCTGGGCCAGTTCCCGGGTGGGCACCAGGACCAGGGCCAGCGGCTGGCGCGGCAGGGCCCGGCGTCCGGCGGTGCGGGCCAGCAGGGCGAGGCCGAAGGCGAGGGTCTTGCCGGAGCCGGTGCGGCCCCGGCCGAGCACGTCCCGGCCGGCCAGCGAGTTGGGCAGGGTGGCCGCCTGGATGGGGAACGGCGCGGTGACGCCCTCCTGGCGGAGCGTCTCCAGCAGCGCCGCGGGCAGATCGAGGTCCGCGAACGACTCCACGGGGGGCAGCGCGGGCACGGTCGTCACCGGCAGCGCGAATTCGCCCTGCGGTGCGACGGCGGCGGGACGGCGTCCTTTGCCGCGGTTGTCGCGGCGGGGGGCACGGGTACGGCTCTGGCTCATCGGCAAGATGTCAGACTTCCTTGATACGGCACGATCAAGGGAAATCGCGCAGCGAATGAGGAGGACGGGGGGCGCCGGAAATACGGCGAGCCGGGGCCCGCACCCCAAGGTGCGGGCCCCGGCAGCGAGGTATGCGTCAGCGCCGGTGATGTCAGGCGGGGACGATGTTCTCGGCGGTCGGGCCCTTCTGGCCCTGCGCGATGTCGAACGTCACCTTCTGGCCCTCGGTCAGCTCACGGAAGCCCTGAGTGGCGATGTTCGAGTAGTGGGCGAAGACGTCGGCGCCGCCGCCGTCCTGCGCGATGAAGCCGAAGCCCTTTTCGGAGTTGAACCACTTCACGGTGCCGGATGCCATTTTTTTCTCCTTCGGTACGGTGTTCGAAACCCACACTGCGCGGGTCCCGGTCGCCGCTCATGATCACCCCGTAGGAAAAAACCTTCTGGCAACCACAACTGCAACTGCTAACGACAGTATCACGGTGGCACCTCGTGCGGAGCGTGGTAAAAAACTCCCCCACGCGCCTCTCACGTGGGAATACTGTTCGGCCGCGACGGCAAATTCTCCCGTCGCGAGCACAGATATCCGTCCCCGGCGGGACCCGGACGGGCGGGCCGGCAGGGGTTAGGATCCGGCCCATGGCGCTGACCGTGCAGGACGTCGACCGGTTCGAGGCGGCCCGGCCCCGGCTGGGGGCGATCGCCTACCGTCTGCTCGGTTCGGCGAGCGAGGCGGAGGACGCCGTGCAGGAGACGTTCCTGCGCTGGCAGGCCGCCGACCCGGCCCGGATCGAGGTCCCCGAGGCATGGCTGACCAAGGTCCTCACCAACCTCTGCCTCAACCAGCTCACCTCGGCCCGCGCCCGCCGCGAGACCTACGTCGGCCAGTGGCTGCCCGAGCCGCTGCTCGCCGGGGACCCGCTGCTCGGCCCCGCCGACACCGCCGAGCAGCGCGAGTCGCTGTCGTACGCCGTGCTCACCCTGCTGGAGCGGCTCAGCCCGAACGAGCGGGCGGTGTACGTCCTGCGGGAGGCGTTCGACTACTCGCACCGGGAGATCGCGGAGATCCTGGACCTCACCGAGGCGGCCAGCCAGCAGATCCTGCACCGCGCCAAGAAGCACGTCGCGGCCGGCCGGGCCCGGACCGAGATCGACCGGGCCGCCGCGCGGCGGATCGTGGAGGAGTTCCTCGCCGCCGCGGCCAGCGGCCGTACCGAACCGCTGGTGGCGCTGCTCACCCAGGACGCGGTGGCGATCGGCGACGGCGGCGGGAAGGTCCCGGCCCGCACCCGGCCGTTCGAGGGCGCCCTGGCGGTGGCGAAGTTCATGCGGGGCCTGTTCAAGCCCGGTCCGGCCAAGCGGGCCCTGGTCGGCGGCGCGGCGCGGGTGCACGCCGCCGTCGCCAACGGCGAGCCGGCCCTCGTCGTGGTCGTGGACGACCGGGTCATCGGAGTGATGTGCCTGGAGGTCACGGCGGACGGCATCGCCGCGTTCCGCAGCCAGGCCAACCCCGACAAGCTGGTGCGCGCCACCCGCCACTGGGCGGCCACCGGCCACGGCGACCCGCTGCTCGTCCTGTGACCCGGGGAATGTGACCGCAGTCACACCCGATACCTGTCAGGAATCCCGGTCCCGCCCGGTTCAAGGGGCGAATCCTCACCAGGAGCAGACAGGAGCAGGGACATGCGGCACCGCATCATCGTTCTCGGAGCCGGATACACCGGAGCCATCGCCGCCGGCCGACTCGCCAAGCGGCTGCGCCCCGAGGACGTCGACATCACCCTCGTCAACGCCGAGCCCGACTTCGTCGAACGCGTCCGGATGCACCAGCTCGCGGCCGGCCAGGACCTCAAGGCCCGCCCGCTCGCCGACATCTTCCGCGGCACCGGCGTCACCGTCCGGATCGCCAGGGTCACGGCGGTGGACACCGACCGCAGGACGGTCACCCTCGACGACGGCGGCGAACTGGAGTACGACTCCCTGGTCCACGCCCTGGGCAGCGGCTGGAACACCCAGGGCGTCCCCGGCACCGCCGAGCACGCCCACGACATCACCGGCCGCGCCGGGGCGCAGAGGCTGCGCGAGCGCCTGGCCGGCCTGTCCGCCGGGCAGCACGTCCTGGTGGTGGGCGCCGGCCTCACCGGTGTGGAGGCGGCGACCGAGATCGCCGAGGCCCGCCCGGACCTCGACGTGGCCCTGGCCGCCCGCGCCGGCCTCGGCGACTGGCTCTCGCCCAAGGGGCGCCGCCACCTGCGCAAGGTCTGCGACCGGCTCGGCATCACCGTGCACGAGCACACCCGGGTGACCGCCGTCGAGGCGGACCGCGTCACCACCGCCGACGGCACGGTCCTGCCGGCCGCGGCCACCGTGTGGACGGCCGGGTTCGCGGTGCACCCGCTCGCGCGGAGCACGTCGCTGAAGCTGGGCGACACCGGGCAGATCGTGGTCGACGAGACCATGCGCTCGGTCTCGCACCCCGAGGTGTACGCCGTCGGGGACGCCGCCCTGGTGATGGGCCCCGGCGACAAGCCGCTGCGGATGTCCTGCGCCTCGGGCGTGCCCACCGCGTGGCAGGCCGCCGACGCCCTCGCGGCCCGGCTGACCGGCGGCAAGGTCCCGCGGGTGCCGATCCGCTACTTCAACCAGTGCGTCTCCCTCGGCCGCCGGGACGGTCTGATCCAGTACGTCACCGCCGACGACCGCGCCAAGGACGCCGCTCTGACCGGCCGGATCGCCGCCGTCTACAAGGAGCTGATCTGCAAGGGCGCCGCCTGGGGCGTCGCCCACCCCACCCTCACCCCGACCCGCCGCCACCGCGTCACCGCCGCTCGGCCGGCGGCGCCGGCCAGGTCGGCGGCCTGATCCCGGCCCGGTGGAACGGGCCCGCGCGTCAGCCCGACCCGGTGCGGGCGCCCTCGGCGGCCTTCTCGGCCGCCCGGCGGTACTCGGCGTTGATGCGCTGGGCCTCTTCCAGTTGGTCCTCGAGGATGACGATGCGGCAGGCGGCCTCGATGGGGGTGCCCCGGTCGACCAGCTCGCGGGCGCGCGCCGCGATCCGCAGTTGGTAGCGGGAGTACCGGCGGTGGCCGCCCTCCGAGCGCAGCGGAGTGATCAGACGGGCCTCGCCGATGGCCCGCAGGAAGCCGGGCGTGGTGCCGAGCATCTCGGCGGCCCGGCCCATGGTGTAGGCGGGGTAGTCGTCGTCGTCCAGACGATCGCTGAGCGGAGTATCTGCTGCCATGTCACCTCGTAGTGCAACGCGTCGAGGGGCCCCGGTGCCGTGCAGCACCAGGGCCCCGAAGGAAATTGAACACCATCTGCCGGCCCTCGTGCTCGGCCGACCTTCTGTTTCCGCTACCCGGCCCGCTGGGGCCGGGGGTACGGGGATCGCGGCTGTGTGACCGGGGACCACCGTCCAATCCGGGGTCTTGCGGTACCCGGACCGGAGGCTTCCCGGACCGGGCGATCCTGATGGCGTCTGCTCCTCCGTCCTTGCTCGTACCCGTTGCCTGACTGCGCCGTGCGGCTCCGGCTGCGGGCTCCGGAGCCGCACGGACCTGCGAACTTCGCGTACTTCTCCCCGCCAGTTCGTGTCTGGCGGTCTCGCTGGACCGTGTCAACACCACAAACCTTAGGCGGAGGGATGACCAATGTCTACTCTGGCCAGAGTAGATTTTCTGCCGTGTCCGAGACGGTGTCAGGCGGCACCGGAGCGCGCGGAACGACGACGAGGGCCCTGCCGACGCGCGTCGGCAGGGCCCTCATCGGGTCTTCTGGGGGCGGTGACCCGCCCGGGACTCACACCACCGGATCAGCGGGCGAGGGAGGGGACGTCCCGCAGTCTGATCCGGTCCGTGTAGAGGGGGCTCTCCCGCAGCACGGCGAGCCGGGCCAGGGTGATCAGGCCCACGCTCTGGTCGTCCCCGTCGCAGAGCACGAGGCGGTCGACCCGGGCACCGGCCATCAGGGACAGCGCCACCTCGACCGTCATGTCGTCCCGCACCCGGGGCCCGGCCGCGCTCCCGCGCCGCGCCTCGTTCCGCCGGATCGACTGAACCGGCTGGACCGTCCGGACCAATGGGGTCGACGTCATACGTGCCTCCTGCGGGGATCGAGAACCGGTACGGGCGAGTGGAGCACCCTGGAATACAGCGAGCCGGGGCCCGCACCCCTAGGTGCGGGCCCCGGCTGCGAGGTATGCGTCAGCGCCGGATGATCAGGCGGGGACGATGTTCTCGGCGGTCGGGCCCTTCTGGCCCTGCGCGATGTCGAACGACACCTTCTGGCCCTCCAGCAGCTCGCGGAAGCCCTGGGTGGCGATGTTGGAGTAGTGGGCGAAGACATCGGCGCCGCCGCCGTCCTGCTCGATGAAGCCGAAGCCCTTTTCCGCGTTGAACCACTTCACGGTGCCAGTAGCCATTTTGTTTCTCCTTCGGAGGGCGGTATCAGAATTCACTCCGTGTGAATTCCGTGTCGCCGTGGTGATTACCCCGTCGGAAATTAACCCTCTGGCAACCACACCTGCAACTGGAACGACAGTAGCACGTTCCGATCGGCACTGACGATTCTCTCCTCGAATCCGCCCGGCGGGAGAAGGAATAGTCGGCGGGCGCCATACCTAATTCTCATTTCCCGAGCACAGATATTTTCGGGTCAGTGGTAGGCGTGCACGACCGCGTGGCCCTTGCCGCGGCCGATCATCCACTTGTTGACCGGCGTGGTGATCAGGAAGGCCACGGCGAAGCCGCCGAGCAGCGCGTACCAGAACAGCCCGTCCGCCAGGTGCGCGTCCAGCGCGCCCGGCACCAGGGCGACGATGCCGTTGTCGACCAGTTCCATCACCGCGATGGAGACGGTGTCGGCGGCCAGCGCGACCTTGAGGGCGGCCTTCGGGGAGACTCCGGCGCGGATCACCGCGGAGAGGGTGAGGGAGTAGCCGAAGACGAAGGCCAGGGCGATCGCGAGGACCATGGTCGGCGCGTTGCCCCACCCCAGCGCGGTGCCGATGACCATGCCGAGGATCTCGCCGATGGCGCACCCGGTGAGGCAGTGCAGCGTGGCCCGGACCGCGGTGGCCCAGGTGGCGCCGTGCGCGTGTCCGGCCGCGGCGTGTGCGTGGTGGGTGGAGTGGTCCATGACGTGCCTCCCCGTTCGACGTCCCGTGCGGAACCCGGCGGTCCTGCCCTCGGGAACGCTATACCCCCCCAGGGTATTCCGTCACGGGGTACCGGGCCGTTACTCGCCCGGCCCGTCGGCCTCGTCCTCCCGGCGCAGGCTGATCTCCACGTGCCCGTCGACCACCCGGGTGTCGAAGGCGGGCTGGGGCGCGGTGGCGGGGCCCCGGACGTTCCAGCCGTCCGAGAGCCGGAAGACGCTGCCGTGCCAGGGGCAGGTCACGCACCCGTCGGCGACCGTGCCCTCGGACAGCGGCCCGGCCAGATGGCTGCACCGGTCGGCCAGCGCGTGGAAGGCCCCGCCGGTCTCGCGCACCACCAGCACCGGTACGTCGTCCACGGAGCGCCGTACCGGCTCGCCGGCGGGGAAGTCGGCCACGGCGCCGACCCGGTGCCAGCCCTCGCTGACGACGTGCGGCACCTCCTCGGCGTGGTTGGCGCCGGACGCCTGCCGGTAGGCGAGGTGGCCGCCCAGCATCCCGCCGACGCCGACCGCGGTCAGCCCGAGGAAGCCGTACGCCCGTCCGGCGCCCTTCCGCCCGGTGACCCGGCACAACAGGGAGGCGCCGTACAGGCCCACCGCCGCCGTGTTGGCGACGGCGTGCACCAGGCCCACCCGGGTCTGCTCCCGGCGCAGCTCGGCCCAGTCGACCGCGCCCGCCAGCGCGGCCGGACCGGCCGCCGCCAGCCCGACGCCCACCAGGACGCCGGCCCCGCGGGACCGGCCGGGCAGCAGGTCGAGTACCGCGGCCGACAGCCAACTGCCCACCGGCACCTGCACCAGCAGGGGGTGCACGGGATGGCCGAGCCACCGGCCGTGCAGCGCGTCCCGCGCCGGGCCCAGCGGCAGCGACCGCACCTTGCGGGTCAGCGCGTCGATCGCGGCGTCCGCCCTGGGGTCCCGCTCCAGGGCGTCCAGCAGCGACAGCATCCGATTCTGGCCGATACGGCGACGACGACCTGGCTTCTCGCTCATGGGCGCAGGGTCCCCCGGGTCGGCGGGGGACAAACAGCCCTCCGCGCGGGCCGGCGCCGGGCACCCGGGGCGGCAGCGGTGACCGGCCGCCCCGCCCTGCCCCGAACGGATTCATGGTTTCAGCCGTTCGGCCCCCAACCGCCTCCGCGACATGAACCGGACGGGCAAACGTGGACTAACTTCCACGCGTCTGGATACGCACTGCCCGGCGCCCGAGACGGACCCCCTCGCGGCCGCCCGAGCCACGACACCCCTTCCCGCTTGCGATCGAGGACATCAATGGCGACACAAACGAGCGAGCCAACCTCCCTGGTACCGGCGGCGGAGGGCCGACGCAACTGGGGCCGGGTGATCGTCTCCTGGCTCACCACGACCGACCACAAGAAGATCGGTCACCTCTACCTGATCACCTCGTTCGCGTTCTTCCTGATCGCGGGCGCGCTGGCGATGGTGATCCGGGCGGAACTGGCCCGCCCCGGCATGCAGATCATCTCCCCCGAGCAGTACAACCAGGCGTTCACCATGCACGGCACGATCATGCTGCTGCTGTTCGCCACCCCGACCTTCGCCGGGTTCGCCAACGCGATCATGCCGCTGCAGATCGGCTCGCCGGACGTCGCCTTCCCCCGGCTGAACATGTTCTCGTACTGGCTGTTCCTCTTCGGCGGGCTGATCGTCCTCAGCAGCTTCTTCACCACGCAGGGCGCCGCCGACTACGGCTGGACCGCGTACACGCCGCTCAGCGGGGCGTTCCGCTCGCAGTACGTCGGCGCCGACCTGTGGGTCATGGGGCTGGGGCTGTCCGGGTTCGGCACCATCCTCGGCGCGGTCAACTTCATCACCACGATCATCTGCATGCGCGCGCCCGGCATGACGATGTTCCGGATGCCGATCTTCACCTGGAACGTGCTGCTCACCTCGGTACTGGTGCTGCTGGCCTTCCCCGTGCTGGCCGCCGCCCTGCTGGTGCTGGAGGCCGACCGGCGGTTCGGCTCGCACGTCTTCGCCCCGGAGAACGGCGGCGCCATCCTCTGGCAGCACCTGTTCTGGTTCTTCGGCCATCCGGAGGTCTACATCCTCGCCCTGCCGTTCTTCGGCGTGGTCAGCGAGATCATCCCGGTCTTCGCCCGCAAGCCGATCTTCGGCTACATGGGCCTGGTCGGCGCCACCATCGCCATCACCGGCCTGTCGGTGACCGTCTGGGCGCACCACATGTTCGCCACCGGGGCGGTGCTGCTGCCGTTCTTCTCCTTCATGAGCTTCCTGATCGCGGTGCCGACGGGCGTGAAGTTCTTCAACTGGATCGGCACCATGTGGCGGGGCTCGCTGTCCTTCGAACCCCCCATGCTGTGGGCGGCCGGGTTCCTCGTCACCTTCCTCTTCGGCGGCCTCACCGGCGTCCTGCTCGCCTCCCCGCCGCTGGACTTCCACGTCACCGACAGCTACTTCGTCGTCGCCCACTTCCACTACGTGCTGTTCGGCACGATCGTGTTCGCGATGTTCGGCGGATTCAGCTTCTGGTGGCCGAAGATGACCGGCACCATGCTCGACACCCGCCTGGAGAAGGTGCACTTCTGGACGCTGTTCGTCGGCTTCCACACCACGTTCCTGGTCCAGCACTGGCTCGGCGCCGAGGGCATGCCCCGCCGCTACGCCGACTATCTGGCCGCCGACGGCTTCACCGCCCTCAACACCGTCTCCTCCATCGGCGCCTTCCTGCTCGGCCTGTCCACCCTGCCGTTCCTCTACAACGTGTGGAAGACCGCCCAGCGCGGCGAGAAGGTCGAGGTCGACGACCCCTGGGGCTACGGCCGTTCGCTGGAGTGGGCCACCTCCTGCCCGCCGCCCCGGCACAACTTCGTCACCCTGCCCCGGATCCGCTCCGAGTCGCCCGCCTTCGACCTGCACCACCCGGCCCTGGCCCAGCAGGACCAGGCGGAGAACACCGGCCAGCGCGACGTCCTCGACCCCAGCGGGCACAAGGGGGACCGGTCTTGACCAGCGGCCGGGGCGGCGACCGGCACCCGTCGGTCGCCGCCGAGGCCGAGGGCTACCTGCTGGCACGCTCCCGGCACGACGAGGCGCTCCGCGACGCCGAGGCACTGTGCGCCCGCCTGCCCTGGCTCACCGGCGCCCAGGCGGACGACCTCACCCGGCAGTACGTACGGCAGCACATCGACCTCTCCCGCCGGATGCTCCTCGCCGTGCTCGAACGGGCCGACGGGCTGCGCCAGGAGTACGAACAGCGCTACGCCGACCTGCGCCGCCGCCTCCTCAAAGGCCACGCGGCCTGGGCCTGCGCCCTGCTGGCCGGGGCGGCCTGGGCGACCGCCTGCCTCGGCTGGACCACCCGCTGACCCGCAACCGAGCACCTCCCCACCCGCTTCGAAAGGAGACCGCCATGTCCGGCGGCCGACCCCAGCACATAAGCCTTCCGTCGATCTCCCGGCAGAGCACCGCCGAACTGGGCGGGCCGGGCAGCGTCCTGTGCCGGCAGCGGCGCGACCAGCCGAACTGGACCGGCTCATGAACGCCTATCTGGCGGCCGGCCCCGGCGCCCCGGCGCGCGACCGGCTCTGGCGGGACTTCGTCCAGCTCGTCTTCAGCCACGCCTTCGCCGAGGAGACGGTCCTGTGGCCGACGCTGCGCCGCCTCGCCCCGGACGGCGAGGAACTGACCCGCCGGGTGGAGGAGGAGCACCAGGCCATCAACGACCTGCTCGCCCGCGTCGAGAAGGACAAGGACGACCCCCGGCGCGAGGAGTGGATCGAGGAGGCGTTCCGCCTGGTGCGCGAGGACATCCGGGACGAGGAGGACCTGCTGCTGCCCCGGCTGCGCGCCGCACTGGACGACCGGAAGCTGCGCCGCGTCGGCGCGGCGTGGGAGGCCGTACGGCTGGCCGCCCCCACCCATCCGCACCCGGCCGTCTCCCGCCGCCCGCCCGGGAACGCCCTGGCCGGCGTGCCACTGAGCGGCTTCGACCGGCTGCGCGACCTGATCGCCGTGGACAGCCCCGCCGGCCGGCGCGCGGCCCTGGCCCTGGGCGCCCTCGCCGCCGGGGCGGCGGTGGCCGCCTGGACGAGGCGCACTGCCCGCCGCCGCTCGCGCTAGGCACGTACCGCCGGGAACGCCTTCGAGGACTCGCGCCAGGCACGTACCGCCGGGAACGCCTTCGGGGAGCGGTCGGTACGGACCGCTCCCCGGCTCAAGGACGTCAAAGACGTCAAGGACGGCGGCTCACGGCCGGTCGGTGGGGTACCCCGTCGCACCCGGACCCCGGCCGGCGGTGGTGCCCCGGTCCGGGGTCTTGCGCTTACGGGGGATGAGACCGAGCAGACCCAGCAGGCCGGCCAAACCCCACAGGCCCCATCCGCCACCGTCATCGTCGTCGTCGTGGTCGTCGTCCGGCGCCTGGACCGGCGCGATCCCGACGCTCTGCACGGTCGCTGTCCGCACCGACTCCGATGTCTGCGCCTCCGCGGCGACCGCGGCGGGTCCCGCGAGAAGGGCGGCGGTCAGAACAGCTCCGATCGTCATGCGACGCATGGCTCTCCTCCATGTCCCCCACGGCGGGGGCTCCGTCTTCCATCACCGGCGACGACACGGACGCCCGCAACACCGGAGCACCCGGAACGTCACCGCGAGCGCCGGAAGGTCCTGCGGTTACCGGGTTCGCGGGGTTCCGGGCATTGGGCCGAACGGGTGACAAGGCGAGGCCCGTGTGACCGCGTGGCTGAGGAGGCTCATGAGACGGACGGGACACCGCACGCCTACTGGGCGGTAGCGCGGCGTGGCACGATGGGTGGATGGACATCCTCCGCAGGAACAACGTCCGTGTGATGGGGCCGGAGCACGGCCGGCCCCTGGTGCTCGCGCACGGCTTCGGCTGTGACCAGAACCTGTGGCGGCTCGTGGCCTCCGGCCTGGCCGAGCACCACCGCGTCGTGCTCTTCGACTACGTCGGCTCCGGCCGCTCCGACCTGACCGCCTGGCGGGCGGAGCGCTACGCGAGCCTGGACGGATACGCCCATGACGTGACCGACGTGTGCGAGGCCCTGGACCTGCGGGACGCCGTCCTCGTCGGGCACTCGGTCAGCGCCATGATCGGCGTCCGGGCCGCCGCCGCGGCACCGGAGCGGATCGGATCGCTGGTCATGGTGTGCCCCTCGCCCTCCTACATCGACGACGCCGACTACCGGGGCGGCTTCAGCGCGGCCGACATCGACGAGCTGCTGGACATGCTGGAGTCGAACTACCTCGGCTGGTCCGCGGCCATGGCCCCGGTCATCATGGGCAACCCGGACCGCCCGGAGCTGGGTGCGGAACTCACCGACAGCTTCTGCGCGACCGACCCGGAGGTGGCGCGGGTCTTCGCCCGCACCACGTTCCTCACCGACGCACGGCAGGACCTGAAGACGGTCGCCGTGCCCACCCTGATCCTCGAGTGCGAGCAGGACGCCATCGCCCCCCGCGAGGTCGGCGCCTATGTGCACGCCGCCATCCCCGGCAGCCGCCTGGTCACGCTGCCCGCGATCGGCCACTGCCCGCAGTTGAGCGCCCCCGAACCCACCCTGGAGGCGATCACCATGTTCCTGGAAACCCTGGAGTGATGTCCCGCCCCGAGCCGGACCCTCCCGATCCCGGCTCGCACCTGCCCATCGACTCCGATGTCCTCGCCCTGCTGGAGGACAGCACGGAGGAGCTCTACGAGTCCGCCCCGTGCGGCTATCTGTCCACCTTGATGGACGGCACCATCGTCAAGATCAACCAGACGCTGCTGGACTGGCTCGGCCTCTCCCGGGACGAGGTCGTACGCCGCAGACGCTTCAGCGACCTGCTGACCGTGGGCGGCAAGCTCTACCACGAGACCCACTTCGCCCCGCTGCTGCGCATGAAGGGGCACGTCGGCGGCATAGCGATGGACATGAAGGTCACGGACGGCGAGAGACTGCCCGTGCTGCTCACCTCGACCGTGAAACGCGGCGCGGACGACCGGCCGCTGCTGGTCCGCACGACCGTCTTCGACGCCACCGACCGCCGCTCCTACGAGCGGGAGCTGCTGCGCGCCCGCCAGACGGCGGAGAAGGCCCGCCGGCAGGCGGAGGCCGACCGCGAGCGCCTGCGCGAGGCACTGGCCGTCCTCCAGCAGAGCCTGCTCCCGGCCAGTCTGCCGGCCGTGCCCGGGATGGAGACCGCCGTCCACTACCACACCGCCTCCCCGATCCAACTGGGCGGCGACTTCTACGACCTGTTCCCCCTCGGCGAGGGACGCTTCGCCTTCTTCCTCGGCGATGTCTGCGGCAAGGGCCCGCAGGCCGCGGCCGTGACCTCGCTGGTGCGCTACACCCTGCGCACGGCGGCCCTCCAGGGCCTGGGCCCCGAAGCCGTACTGTCCACCCTCAACACCGCGCTGCTGGACCGGTACGCCGACGGCGACCCGCGGTACTGCACCGCCGTCTTCGGCGTACTCGAACCCGGGGGCCGGACCGTCGGGGTGACCCTGGCCTCGGGCGGCCACCCGCCCGCGCTGGTGCTCCGGGCGGACGGGGCGGCCCAGTACCTGCCGACCCCCGCCGGCATGCTGGTGGGGGCCTTCCCCACGGCGTCCTTCACGACGGTCCGCACCACCCTCGGCCCCGGCGACACCCTGCTGCTCTACACGGACGGCCTCACCGAGGCACGTACCGGGTCCAAGGACGACCTGTACGGCTACGACGCCCTGCGCTCGTTCGTCACCGGCCTCGCCCCGGCCGGCCCGCACGACCTGATCGACGCCCTGACCGGCCTCCTCGTCGGCTTCGGCGACGGCCTGGAGGACGACACCGCCCTCCTCGCCCTGGGCCGCCCCGGCCCCGAGGCGCCGCCGCGCTGACCGAAGGGGGTGTACGTCTCCCGGGCGGCGGAGGTGGTCTGACCGGTGGCACGAATGGCGTTACGCATGACGGACTGCTTTCTCTGAAGTTCTCTGGGTTTCTGCGAGTTCCGGAAGACCCTGCTGCTCCGGGCGCGGCGGGACGCGCCGGAGCACGGCGGGTGGAAGAGGAAGTGGGCGCGGCGGCCCGACCACGTTCACCGTGGGGCCGGCCGTGCCGCGACGACTCAAGCCTGAGCCCTGCGGCGGCCCGTCCGCCACTTTCCCGGAGAACGCGGGACGCTGGGACGGGAAAACCGGCTCTGACCTGCACGGACACGCCTCCCCTGGGACGCCGGACGGAACGCCCGGGCAGGGCGCCGCCCGGCGGCCGGATGGGCGGCGCGGACGGGGCACCCGGTGCCGGGCCGGTGCTGTCACCGCCTGCCATTAGAGTGAGCCGATCATCGCCCGCGACCAGGTGCGGGGCGGTTCTCAGGGGAGAGGGCAGGGGGCCATCGATGTCCGTTGTTCGTGCGGGGTGGGTTCGAAGACATGCCGCGGCGGGGGTGTGCGGCGCGGCGCTGACCGCCTCGCTGCTCACGCCCGTGGCGACGGCGGTGCCGGACGGCGGTCCGGAGACGGTGGGGACGGTCTCACCGGCCCCGGCGCCCGACGCCGGGGCCGGCGCGGAGCTGGGGGACGGGAGTCGCGTCCGGCTCGTCGACGGCCATGACATCCAGGTCACCGGGGACACGGGCGGCGCCACCACCGGACCGCGTTACTCCTTCGCCGCGACGCACGGCACGGTGTCGGTGCGCCCCACGGCGAAGAGGGCGGCCGACCGCACGACGACCGAACTCCCGCTGACCACCCGTACCCGAGCCGCGCGCAGCACGACCGGTACGACCGGCAGGACCGGCACAGCCACGGCGGCGACCTACAAGGTCAAGCTGAGCATCACCAACGCCGACGTGGTGACCAAGCAGTTCTACGTCTGGAACCGCAAGACCTGGATGTCGTACGAGGTCGGCAGCGACACCCCCGGTGCCTCGGCGACGGTGAAACTGCCGCCGGGCGACTACTTCTCGGTCGCCCTGCACAGCGACTGGCGGCGGCCGAGCTATCTGCTCACCCGCACCTTCTCGGTCACGTCGGCGGCCAAGACGGTCACCTTCGACGAGCGCGCGGCCAAGGAGACCGCGATCCGCACCGACGACACCACCGCCACCCGCGACTCGTCCGCCGCGTGGATCAGCGTCCCGGGCGGCGGCCTGGCGGGCTTCGCCGGCGCGGGCTCCGAGAAGGTGTACGTCACCCCGTTCTCGGTGAGCGGCGTCTCGCTGCGGCTGCACGAGGTGCTCGGCAAGAAGGGCGCCTCGGCGAGCGTGCCGAGCCCCTACCGCTACGACCTCACCCACAGCTTCACCGGCACCGTGCCCGCCACGCCCGTCGTGAAGGTCCGCGCCTCATCCCTGGGGAAGACGGTCACGAAGGTGGCCGCCCCGGGCACCCGGACGACGGCCCTGCTGCAGAGCGCCCCGTCCCTCGGCGAGTGGACGGGTGCCCTGATCGGCGGCGCGGTACCGGTCGCCGGGTCGGTCACCGAGTACACCACCCCGGGCATCACCTACACCCGGATGCTGTTCCACGGCCCCGCCGACCTGGCCCTGAACCTCCCCGACCGCACGACGGCCGCCGGGACCAACGCGGGCGAGACCCTGGGCGCGGCGCCCTTCCAGCCGGTCCGCCGGGAGTGGGGCGGTTCGGAGCGCGGGTCGGGCAAGATCCGGCTGAGCGAGGCGCACGCCTTCGGCGACGCCGACGGCCACGCGGCCCTCGACCGGCGGGCGACGTACGCGTACCGGCTCGCCTCCGCCGACGGCGTCACCTACGCCCGGGCCGAGGGCCTCGACGCCTACGACACGCTCAGCTCGTCCGCCCTGCCGGCGCAGCAGCGGACGTACACCCTGGACCAGACCGTCCACCGCCGGGTCGCGTACGCGCGGCTCTCCACGGACGTGCGCAACGAGTGGACGTTCCGCTCGTCCTCCGACCAGAACGGCGAACTCCCGCTGATCGACGCCCGGCTGACCGTCCCGGACCTGGACGCCTACGGCCGCGCCGCGGCCGGCCCGGTCCGGATCCGGTCGAGCGCGGTCACCCGCGTCACCGACCCGGCCGAGGCGAACACCAGGGTCACCGGGCTCGCCTACTCCACCGACGACGGCGCCACCTGGACCGACCTGACCGTCGCCCCCGACGGCTCGGCGACCCTCGACCTGCCCGCCACCGCCGCCTATGTCTCGCTGCGCGTCACCGCCGCCGACGACCAGGGCGGCAGCCTCCGCCGCACCCTCACCCGGGCCTTCGCGGGCCCGGCCGGGCAGGGCGACGAGAGGGTGGGGTCGACCCGTGTCTCCGACATCGTGGTCAACGGCGGCAAGCGGGTCGAACTGACCGACGCGCCGCTCCAGGAGTTCACGGCCAGGTTCACCGCCACCGACCCGTCCGGCATCGCCGGCGGGGGCATGTACTTCTACAAGGGCTCGTACGACAAGCCCGACGCCGTGCTCTACGACACCTGGCCGGCGACCTGCACCCCGACCGGCGCGACCACCGCCACCTGCGAGACCCAGTTCGCCTACATCGAGCCGCGCTCGGCGCTCGGCCGCAACTCCCTGGCCGGCACCTGGAAGGCGGCGGTCTGGGCGGAGTCCGCGGACGGTACGGGCCTCGCCGACCTGCACGCCGCCAAGTCCGTCCCCGTGGTGCGGGACGCGACCCTGTCGGCCGGCGCGGGCCCCGAGCCGGTCGCCAAGGGCAAGACCCTCACCGTCACCGGCAAGCTGTCCCGGGTGGACTGGGAGACGCGCGGCGGCTACCACGGCTTCAGCGGCCAGAAGGTGAAGCTCCAGTTCCGCAAGAAGGGGACGGACGCCTACACCACGGTCAAGACGGTCACCACCAGCGACACCGGGACCCTGAAGACCACGGTCAAGGCGACGACGGACGGCTACTGGCGCTACGCCTACGCCGGTTCCACCACCACCGCCCCCGCCACCGCCGCGGGCGACTACGTCGACGTCCGCTGACCGGCCCCCGGCCGGCCGCGCTCCCGCGCGACCGGCCGGGAAGGGAGGGGCGACTACCAGGTGAGGGCGTCGGACGCGCTCTTCTGCCAGTACGTGACGGCGGCGGCGCTGTTGAAGAAGACGCTGCCGGGCAGCTTCACGGTCTTCTCCTTGCCGGTCGCGTTGCCCTTCTTGTTGGTCAGCGTGACGCCCAGCTTCTTCTCCTTGTGGCCGCCCTCGCCGTCGGGGGAGGACGTGATGATGCCGGCGTAGGCGGACTTGCCCGGCTTGAGCTTCACCACGGACTTCGGCTTGGACGCCTTCACCCACTGCAGCGGGGCCTGGGCGTCGGCACCGGCGCGCAGGAAGGGCGCCTTGTAGGCGTAGCAGGACTTGGACCCGGTGTTGGTCGCCTTCAGCAGCAGGTGGTTGACCGGACGCGACACCTTGGTGACGGTCAGCTTCACGTTCGAGGCGGTGCAGGTGGCGACGGAGGACGTCTGCTGCGGCGCGGCGGACGCGGTCCCCGCACCGGTGAGCGCGAGGGCGGCGGTCGCGACGACCATGGAGGTGGCGGCCGTGCGGGACAGGAGACGGGTGGCGCTACGCATGACGGACTGCTTTCTCTGCGGACGACCGCGCTGCCCGGGGCACGCCGGGGCACGGCACGTAGGTGGATGGGTCGAGCGCGGTGGCCGACCGTGTCCGGCGTGCCCCGTGCTGCGATGACCCAAGCCTGTGCCCTGCCCCGTCCCACCCGCCACTTCTCCGGGGATCCCGGGACGCTGGGATGCTCGGACCGGCTCTGACCTGCGGAAACGAGGGTGGTCTGGGATGCGCTCACGGGAGGACGACATCGCGGCCGGGCCCGCCCTCGAGGAGATCCTTGCCGGAGCCGCCCCAGATGACGTCGTCACCGCCCTCCCCGTCCAGGGTGTCGTCGCCGGAGCCGCCGAGGAGGAGGTCGCGGCCGTCCCCGCCCATGGCGTGGTCGTCGCCGGAACCCGCGTACACGGTGTCGTCACCGCCGTACCCCTCGAACATGTCGTCGCCCCGGCCGCCCCACATCCGCTGGTTGCCGTCGTCGCCCATCAGGTGGTCCATGCCGTCGCCGCCGTGCAGGGCGGCGGGCCCCATGACCATGTCGTCCCCCGCGCCGCCCAGCACCGTGCGCGCGGTGTGGGCGTGCAGTTCGTCGTCGCCGGGGCCGCCGCTGACGGTGCCGATCCCGGGGTCGAAGGCGGCGATCGTGTCGTCGCCGTCGCCGAGGAAGATGTCGATCCGGTCGGGACGGGCGCTGTCGGCGGGCAGTTCGCAGACGACGGAGGTGGTGTCCTCGGCTCTGGAGTACGCGCAATGGTCGCCCGGAGCGAGCGGGACCACGTCGGTGAAGCCGATCCGCCGGATCCCGTCGCTGGTGTACATGGGGAAGATGTTCAGGTCGTTGGCCTGTCCCGCGGCGGCGGTGAAGACGATCGACTGGGCCGCCCAGTCGGCGCCGACGCGGGCCTTCGCCTCGGCGGCGGTGGCACCGGTCGCCGGCCCGACGGCGAGGCCGGCGGTTAACAGGGTCACGGCGACCGCGCTGACGGCGGCTCGGTTCCGGTTCATGAGACCTCATCTCGGTGGGGTGACGGGTGGAGTGACGGTGAGCGGTGGTGGAGTGACGGTGAGCGGTGGTGGAGCGGCGGTGGGCGGCGGTGGGCGGTGGTGGAGCGGCCTGTTCGGCGTGGTGCTGCGGGACCGGGCGGCTCCGGTCGTCAAGGCAGTCTTCACGGCTGGCCGATTTCCGCAAGACCGCGAGGCGAGGGGATGTCAGAACGGACCGGTGCGCCTGCGGAGGCGCCGTCCGGGGCTCTTTTCGGCCACACGCATCCCCGTGGCGATGCCCCGCGAACACCCCCGCCCGGCCTCACCTCACGCCCGTAACCTCGCGTTCCGTTCCGGAAACGTCCCTGCCTCCCGACTCCCGTCGCTTGGCGTGTTCATGACTCATGGCTGTGATCAACTCGGTTTGTTTCATTGACATTTCACTCAGCGCGCCTACCGTTGGGAGCGCTCCCAATACAGCTTGCACTGGAAGGAGTTCCCCCCACATGCGCAAACAGAGCTCGTTAGCCGGGCGTTCGCGGTCGCCGTTCCGCCGGCCTCTCCAGGCACTCGTCATGTTGTTCGCCCTGGTCGCCGGCGCACTGACCTGGTCGGCCCCCGCCCAGGCGCACGGCACCATCATCAGCCCCGCCACCCGCGCGTATCAGTGCTGGAAGACATGGGGCAGCAACCACACGAACCCGGCCATGCAGACCCAGGACCCCATGTGCTGGCAGGCTTTCCAGGCCAACCCGGACACCATGTGGAACTGGATGAGCGCGCTCCGTGACGGCCTCGGCGGCCAGTTCCAGGCACGGACCCCCGACGGGACGCTCTGCAGCAACAACCTCTCGAGGAACTCCAGCCTGGACAAGCCCGGACAGTGGAAGACGACCAACGTCAGCAACAACTTCTCGGTCCAGCTCTACGACCAGGCGTCCCACGGTGCCGACTACTTCAAGGTCTACGTGAGCAAGCAGGGCTTCGACCCCAAGACCCAGACCCTGGGCTGGGGCAACCTCGACTTCATCACACAGACCGGCCGCTACGCCCCGGCGCAGAACATCACGTTCCCCGTCCAGACCTCCGGCTACACCGGACACCACATCCTGTTCGTGATCTGGCAGGCGTCGCACCTGGACCAGGCGTACATGTGGTGCAGCGACGTGAACTTCGGCTGACCCGCACAGCACCGCACCCGGCACCGGCCACCGCCAGACACCGGTGACCCCCCACCGCCCGACCGAGCCCCGTCGGGGCAGGAGACCATTCGGTCACCTGCTCCGACGGGGCTTCGCCATGATCCACACAGACCCGGAACCGGATGATCGCGGTGTGGGCGGCGGCCGTCGCGCCGCCGCCCACACCGCGGAACTACCTCGTTTCGACCTCGGCCATCGGGTTTTCCCCGTTCTCCAGGGCGTTCACCGCGTCCTTCCATGACGAGTCGCCCGAGTAGAGCCGGCTGCGCAAGTAGGCCCACACGAGAGCCCGCAGAGTCGCCACGCGCTCGGGATTCTCGTCGTCCGTCTCCGCCGCGTCGTATCCGGATATGCCACCGAAGAGGTGACCAGCGCCGTACATGGTCACCATGGTCTTGTTGCCGCCGGGGCTGGCCGAGTAGGCGTCAGCGCGGTAGCTGAGCCGGTCGGAGAAGTGGGGGTTGAGGTCCTGATCGCCCACGATGATCAGGGCGGTGCCCGTCATCTGCTCGAAGTCGGTGTAATACAGCACCGGGTAGTTCGTCTTGGCCCACTCGGCGAAGTGCTCGTCGTTGCCGATGCCCGGAGCTCCGATGAGCACTCCCGCCTTGACCCGGGAGTCGGAGAGGTCCTTCGGCCGGTCGTCGTCCGGGTCCAGCATCCGGGCGCCGAGGAGGAGGGAGACGGTGTTGCCGCCCAGGGAGTGTCCTACGGCGCCGACACGGTCCCTGTCGATCCGTCGTTCGGCGAGACCGGGGACGGCGGCCTCGATGTCGTCGAGGCGGTCGAGGACGGTGTGCATGTCGGTGGCGCGGTCACGCCAGAACAGGGGGGCGTCCCTGAGGCCGGTGTCGCGCAGACCGAGGGCCGTCGAGTCCAGGTGGGTCGGCTGGATGACCGCGAACCCGTGGGCGGCGAAGAAGTTCGCCAGCGGACCATAGCCGTTGTAGGAGGACAGGAAGTTGGCCTGCCCGTGCCCGTGGGACAGGAGGATGAGCGGCAGGTCGGTGCCGTCCGCGGGGACCGACACCTTGACCTGCAGCGGCACGGGCCGGCCGGGGACGTCGAGGGTGACCGGGTGGTAGGTGAGGACGGGCTGCGACGCGTTGACCGGGATGTCGGCGGCGTCGCTGTACGGCTTGCTCATCGGAGCCCTTTCGAGATCGGTGTCGACATAGCGCCTGTCGTGACTGGCGGCAGGCATGGAACCGGCGGTCGTGGCCGCGAGCCTGATGGGCCAGGAACGGCCGCCCGGCACCTGGGCCGGTGTGGACGGTGACCGCCGCAGTGGTGCACAGATCTCGTCAGGTGTTCGTCCCGCGGTCCGACGGCGGGGGGAGAGCGACTGACTCGACCTTCGACTGTCGCGCCTCCCTGGCCCGACGTCTGCGCTTGTCTCACCGGGAACTGTAGGATCGATCGAACGAGCCGAACTAGGGCGAAAATGACATGGCTGAGTCCGCGGCCGATGGGCGTCGCAGAAGAGCACGGTTCGGAGTCGAGAGCCTGGCTGTGCGCGTCGCCGATGGTGACTTCCCGACCGTGGTGAACAGCGGGTACACCGTCAAGATCACGCATGGCGGCTCCGCACCCCCTTTTCAGTACCTCGGGCGGACCCAGGGTCCCCCTGTCCCCGGCGCGGTGACGGTGATCGAGCCCCATGAGGTCGTGAGCTGCCTCGCTCAGGACAAAGCCGCCGCCGACGGCCAGGCCATCGTGCAACTGATGTTCATCGACGCCGGTCTCATGTCAGCCGGCGCAGGCCGGCCGCGCTTTCATGGGGTGACCTATGCGGACCGCAGCCTCTTCAACGGCATCGCCGCCTTGCACAGGGGCCTGGCGGACGGCGAGGACGAGTTGGATCTCGAGTCGTCGCTGACCAGCTTGCTCAACGTCCTGCTCGCCAGGCACGCGGACGCTCCCGGCGCAGCGAGTCCGACACTTCGTCCCCGAGCGCTCCGTCACGTACGGGAGATGCTCCACAGCCACCTGAACGCCAACATCACGCTCGATGCCCTCGCTGCCGTCGCCGGTTGCAGCAAACGCCATTTGATCAGGAGTTTCCGGCAGGCATACGGAGTTCCACCGCACCAGTACCGCACCCTGCTGCGCTTGGCCGGCGCCAAGTCCATGCTGGCAGCGGGACGATCCGTGGCAGAGACCGCCGCCGAGCTCGGTTACTGCGACCAGAGCCAGCTCAACCGGCACTTCCGGCGGGAGTTCGGCATGAGCGCAGGTGGCTACGCCAGGACCGTACGGTAGACCTGCGATGCCTCGGCTCGACTGCCCCCTTGCCGGCCCCATCCAGGACGGTGCGCTGCGGTCGGCTAGGGCTTTGACGTCTGACCTCATCCTTATCAGGACGATCACGGCACCCTGACAACCCGGCTACGGCACGCGGGCATCACAGCAAGTAGAAGAGTGTCATCAACCCCAGGCACACCACTCCGCTGGCCAGCCATGACATGACCTTTTTGGGGCTTGACGCATACGTCGGGTCCCAGCGTGCTGTGTTCCAGGTGGCGAAGGCACCCACAAAGGAGAACAACCCGATCAGACAGAATGCAGAACCGATGAAGAAGAACAGAACCCGCATATACGCCCCCAGCCACATCTGGCGATCTTCGGGAAGGGTATAGGTGCCGCACCGCACGGACAACGGATCCTCGTCCGGTGCGCTTGCTGACACCCCTTCTGTCTGTTCTCCCTGCTCAGCCCACCGTCTTCCCCGAGCACGGGAGGAAGTGGACTTCGCCCAGCGTCCGGGCGAGAAGAGGGCCCGGCTCTGGCACAGTGACGCGGACTGGGAGATGTTCCGCGTTGATGACCACTCGATCCGGCTCACGGCCCGGTGAATGGGATGATCACTGCCGCCGGCCTGATCATCAACCGCGAGGAGGCAACCTGGCTCTCCTCCTGCCTCGCGGCGTCCCGCCCTCTACGGCAGAAGCGCACCTGGCCACCTCCTGCGGCGGCTCCGCGCCCGGGTGCGGACGACGAAGAGCCCCCGCGACGGGCTCGGCGCCGGACGGGGCCGGGTCGGACGTCCGGCATAGGGTGCCCTCGGGAGTGCACAGGTCTTCCGCGAAGCACACCCTGTCAGGGGCCGACTGCCGTGCTTTCCCGGAGCGGTCGGCGTTCGGTCCTGGCTCACTTTCCGGGGGCTGGGCCGTACCACTGGAGGGCCTGGCCGGTGACGCCGGCGATGCACTCGAAGTCCCGGTCACGGTGGAGTAGGGTCAGCCCCTGCAACTCCGCCGTGGCGGCCACCACGAGGTCGACAGGTCCGGCGCTGCGGTGCTGTCCGCGCTGGGTGAGCAGCTCTTGAACCTGCCAGGCGCGGTCATAGGCGCGGTCGTCGACCGGTACCCACCCGAAGAGCAGGCGCATGTCCTCGAAACCCTGTGCGCGGTCGGCGGCGGAGCGCGCGCTGTAGAAGAACTCCAGCTCGGTGATGGGGCACGTGGCGATGAGTCCGGCAGATGCCGCCCGGTCCCATCCGTACTGCTCGGCGTCGCCGCGCAGCAGGCGGGCGAGTGCGCTGGTGTCGATCAGAAACTGCGCGGCGTTCACCGGCGGTAATTCCCCTTGTCCTCGAAGAGGTCGAGATCGAAGGCGCCCCCTTCGGCCGCCGCCCGCAGGCGGGTGAGCGCCAAGGCGCGCCGCCGGTTCTCCAGCACCTCGCGCAGGGCGGTGTTCACCGTCTCCTTCTTGGTGCTGGTGCCGAGGGCCTTGGCCACGTCCGCGACCAGTTGGTCATCAAGGTCGATCACGGTGCGGGTCATCAATGACACCTCCTGAGATATATCGCAACGCATCAATTATATACACTCGATCGATCCACTCGGAGTGTTAACCAGCGTGCATCCTGAAGCGGCAGGCCATGTTGGTCACGAACGCAAGGGATCGGAGAAATGTGGACAATTCTTGCCTTTTCTCTTGGCTTCGCTCCTTGCGCGTTAAGCGTGGCGGCCCGAGCAGTCTCATGAGCACTTCGAGTACTCATGAGACATCAGCGCGACGAGCTGCCTAGGCTCCTGCCCAACGAACGGCTATTCAGGGCTACTTCGAAGGGACTCGACGCGCCATGGGGAACAGCACGGGCGTGCCGGACGGCGATCGCCTTCTGACGCGTACGGAGATCGCGGCGATGGCAGGCGTGACACGCGCCGCGGTCACGACATGGGAGCGGCGGGCGGCGGACTTCCCGACCCCCCGGCGTACTGCCAACCAGGACTACTTCATCGAGTCCGAGATCCTCCGCTGGCTCGACGAAAGGCGGGTGCCGTCGCACCGCCGGACACGGCGGGAGGGCGAGCACACCACCTATGGAGACCGGATGCGGCGGCACGGGCCGGTCACCTCAGTCGCCCAGGAGAGGGCGGCCCGACAGCCCGCCGGGTCCGTACCCGGTCCCCGGGAGAGTCCTGATCCACGGGATGCCGAGATCGTCCGCGAACTCATGGGTCCCCTGGCCGAGCGAGTGGGAGGCGCGGACCGAGCGGTCGCCTACCTGAGTCTGCTGTCCGCGTTGCTCTTCCTGAAGGAGACGAGGCCGGGATGCTGGCAGAAGGTGCAGGCGTACGTCATGACCGGTGCCGAGCCACGGTCCAGCACGGCCCTGCTCAAGCTTGTCGGGGCGGAGACGGACTCGGTGCTGCTCGCCATGGGATCGCTGCCCGAGATGCAGGACGCACTCGCTCGGCTGGAGCCCCGGCGGTTCCAGGACCTCGCGCACGTCGTCCGACTGGTCGGTGCGCTCGGCCCTCATGCCTTCCAGTTGTTCATCGAGGAGTACGAGGAGCGCGCTCAGCTACGCAGCCGGGAGTTCTTCACACCGCTCCCGGTAGCGCGTCTGATGGCGGCGCTGGGACGGGCGGCCAGGAAAAGCTCCCCGAGCAGCGTGTACGACCCGTACTTCCGCGGCGGGGAACTCCTCGGCGCGGCTGTCGACACCGCCAGGTGGGGGAGGGACAGGCCCGGAGCCGCCGACGCTCCCTTGCCCAGGCTGCTGGGACAGACGCCGAAGCGGGCGACGTTGTCGCTGGCCAGCATGGGCCTGGCATTGCGCGGAGTCCCGTTCACCCTCCAACTGAAGACCCGAGGACGGCCCTGGGAGGAGAAGTGGCCCCAGGAGCAGGTCGATCTGGTCCTCACCAACCCGCCCTTCAACATGAAGGACACCTCGCAGGAGACCACGCGCACCGGGCACTGGCCCTATGGGGCTCCTCCGGTGGGCAACGACAACCTCGCCTATCCCCAGTACGCCTTGTCCGTCCTGGCTAGGGGCGGCCGAGCGGCGGTGGTCATGCCGAACAAGGCGGGCAACTCCGGGAACACGGCGGAGCGGGCGATCCGTCGGGCACTGGTGGAACAGGGTGTCGTGGAATGCGTTGTGGCGCTGCCCGACAAGCTCTTCTCCGGCACACCGGTACCCGTGTGCATATGGCTGCTGCGGCACCCGGCCGACGCCGATGACCACGTCCTGTTCCTGGATGCGCGTGACCTGGGCGTCATGCGGCGCGGCGGGCGCAGGGTGCTCGCTCACGACGACGTCCGAGCCGTTCTCGACTCGTACCTGGCTCTCAGCCCGAAGGAAGGACCCGTTCGACCGGACGGCCCTCCTCCGGCGTCCGTACCCAGCGCGCGCGTCGACAGGGAGGCGCTGCGCCGCAAGGACTACTCGCTCAATCCAATCGACCACATCGGCCGGCCGTCGGCCCCGGACTTCGGCACGGCCGGAATGGGGGAGGCGGAAGCGTGGGCCGAAGTGTCACGACTGAGGGAGAGATGCGCCGAACTGGACGAGCGCACCGCCGTCCTGCGCAACGAGCTGGAGACCGACCGGGTGCGTCAGGCACCTCGGCACAGGGCCACGCTCGTGGAGCTGTGCGAAATCCAGGCGGGTCCGTCGCACGCGCTGCTGGCGCCTCGGGACCGGACTCCGCACGGCGTGGTGCCGGTCGTTCTTCCCAAGCACCTGCGGAACGGGCGGGTGACCGACAGTGCCGACGACCGCGCCTCGCTGGAGCTCGCGGAACGGCTGACGCGCTACCGACTCGCGCCGGATGACATCGTCTGTGTCCGCTCGGGCGCCATGGGGCCGCCGGCCATGGTGCGGGGGGACCAGATGGGGTGGCTCATGAGCTCCAACGTGATCAGGCTCCGCTGCCGCCAGGGCGCCGGGGTCCTGCCCCGCTACCTTCTCGCCGCGTTGAGTCGTCCGGATGCCGTGAACTGGGTCAAGGATCGAGCGGCCGCCACCGCGGCTCCGTTCATCACCCAGGACGCACTGGGACGCCAGGAAGTCCTGCTTCCTCCCCTCGACGTGCAGCGAGAGATCGCCGAACTGCTGACGCTCCTCGGGGAACGGTCCGATGCCCACCGGGACCTGGCGGCAGCCATCACCCGCGCACGAGGGCTGCTTCTCGATCAACTGACGAGCGCCTCGCCCTCCTCTCAGGACAGCGAGAAGGAGCCCCGATCATGACCGCCAACGACTCCACGCGCCTGTCCCGCTCCGTCGTCTGGGCACTCTGGCTCCTGGTCATCGTGCTCTTCTCCACGCTGGTCGCCGTGTGCGTTGCCGCTTTGAAGTACGCGACCGGCACTGGCATCGCTGACTTGCTCCTTTATGCGGGGGGCGCATTCGGTGCGGCGGCCGGACTGTGCTTCGCCGCGGTGGGAGCAGTTAGGACGCTCCGGAACTGGACCGCGACGGACGATCAGCGGAATCAGCCGTGTGCATCGGCCGACACTAACCGGCCCACTGGCCCCGGTTGATGGCGGGCCGGGCCGGGCCTACCCGAGGCCGCTGAAGAGCGACACCGCGACACCCGACCCGCTGCGGACAACGAACAAACCCCAGGCCGCTGGCCTGGGGTTCTCTCTGGAGCGGGTGACGAGAATCGAACTCGCGCTCTCAGCTTGGGAAGCTGATGTTCTACCATTAAACTACACCCGCGTGACACACGGACGGGCGGTGCAGGGCCGCTGTCCGGATGCTCGCCTACTGTACCCCATCGCAGGCCCCCGGTGTTCGCGCCGCGGGGCCTGTGGTGTGTGACGGGGCTGCGGGGGAAAGGAGTTGGGGCGTACCGTGGAGGGGCCGGGTGAGGACGGGGTGCCGCCTGGAGAGTCGTCCCTTTGATCCCGTACTGTGGCTTTTGTCGTCAGGGCAGCAAGCCAGACGCGGTTCTTGGGGAAGGGACTTGAAGGACTTGATGGAGCGCACCGTCGTCCGCTGTGCCGATGGGCACGTGTTCAGCACCTCGTCGTTCCCGATGCAGAAGGCCGAGCGACTCGGCCCCGGGCGGCTCGTGCGCTGCCCGCGGTGCGCGCGGTTGCGCAGTGCCGTGCCGGTGAGTTTGGAGAAGCACTGATACCCCAGGTCGGGGACGTACCGGGCGCGCGCGGTGGCCGATTGTGGCTGCTTCGCGCGCCTTGCGTATCCTCGGGACGTGCTTCTCTCTGACAAGGACATCCGGGCCGAGATCGACGCCGGGCGGGTCCGCATCGATCCCTACGACGACTCCATGGTGCAGCCGTCGAGCGTCGACGTCCGCCTCGACCGGTACTTCCGGGTGTTCGAGAACCACCGGTACCCGCACATCGACCCCTCCGTCGAGCAGGTGGACCTCACGCGGCTGGTGGAGCCGGAGGGCGACGAGCCGTTCATCCTGCACCCCGGGGAGTTCGTGCTGGCCAGCACGTACGAGGTGATCTCGCTGCCCGACGACCTGGCCTCGCGGCTGGAGGGCAAGAGCTCGCTGGGGCGGCTGGGGCTGGTGACGCACTCCACCGCCGGGTTCATCGATCCCGGGTTCTCCGGGCACGTGACCCTGGAGCTGAGCAACCTCGCGACGTTGCCGATCAAGCTGTGGCCCGGGATGAAGATCGGGCAGTTGTGCATGTTCCGGCTCACCTCGCCGGCCGAGCACCCGTACGGCAGTGAGCGGTACGGATCGCGCTACCAGGGGCAGCGGGGGCCGACCGCCTCCCGTTCCTTCATCAATTTCCATCGGACACAGGTGTGAGCATGGGTGACGTTCGGGAGAATCTCAGCTACGAGCAGTTCGGCGTCGCCGTCCGCCAGCTCGCGCAGGCCGTGGCCGACGACGGGTACGAGCCCGATGTCGTACTCTCCATCGCCCGCGGCGGGGTGTTCGTCGCCGGCGGGCTCGCCTACGCGCTGGACTGCAAGAACATCCACCTGGTGAACGTCGAGTTCTACACCGGCGTGGGGACCACCCTGGAGATGCCGGTCATGCTGGCCCCGGTCCCCAACGCCATCGACTTCTCCGACAAGAAGGTGCTCATCGCCGACGACGTCGCCGACACCGGCAAGACGCTCAAGCTGGTGCGGGACTTCTGCCTGGACACGGTCGCCGAGGTGCGCAGCGCGGTGATCTACGAGAAGTCGCAGTCGCTGGTGAAGTGCGAGTACGTGTGGAAGCGGACCGACGACTGGATCAACTTCCCGTGGAGTGTCGACAAGCCGGTGGTGCGCAGGAGTGGGCAGGTGCTCGACGCCTGAGCGCCGCGGTAGGCGGTGAGGAGAAGAAGGGGCTCCCCGGTGTGCCGGGGAGCCCCTTCTTTGGCGGGTGGGCGCGGTATGCGCTCAGAAGGTGCCCAGCTTCACGATGGACAGCAGCGCGATGAGCTGGATCGCCGAGGCGCCGAGCGCCTTGGGCCAGGGGAGGTCGTGGGAGCGGGAGACCATCAGGGTGAGCAGCGCGCCGGCCGCGACCCAGGTGGCCCAGCCCAGGATCTGCACGAAGGAGGCGTCGCCGCCCGCGAACATCGCGACGACCAGGCGGGGCGCGTCCGTGAGGGACATGATCAGCATGGAGAGGCCGACCGTCGGCTGCCAGGCGCCGTCGCCGCCGAGCTGGCGGGCCAGGGTGTGGGTGACCACGCCGAGGATGAAGGCGGACAGCACCATCGCCACGGCGGTGACCAGGACGATGGGCACGGCGTTCGACAGCGTGGCGTTGATGGCGTCCTCGCGGGCGCCGTCGAAGCCGAAGACCGCGAGCAGGCCGTAGAGGAAGCTCACGACGAGGGCGGGGCCCCACATCGTGTAGTCCCGCATCTGCAGGAAGGTCTGGTTGGGCGCCAGGACGATGCCGCGCAGCAGGTCCTTCCAGTGCAGCCGGGGGCCGACCGGGCCGGGCGGCGGTGCGGCGGACCCGGCGCGGTAGGTGCCGCCCTGGGTGTAGGGGTCCTCGCCGACCGCGAACGCCTGGGTGTGGCCCGGGTTGTTGGCCGCGTACGGGTCGTACGGGGCGCCGCCCTGGGGGTGGCCGCCGTCGCCGAAGTACTCCGGCTCGCCGTGGTCGCCGGCCGGGGCGCCGCCGTGCGGGCCCGGCCAGGGGCCGCCGGGGACGGTGCCGCCGCCTCCGTACGGCTGCGGGTACGGCTGTGGCGCCGGCGGGTAGCCGTACGACGGTCCCGGCGGCGTCTGCTGTCCGTGCGGGGGGTGTTGCGGTCGCGTCTGACGAGCGCCGTTGTCCCGGCCGCGTCCGATCCTGAATCCAGCCACGCCTTCGAACGTACCTGGTCCCGGAGAGTGACGTGCCCGGGCCCGCGTCCCGGGGGCGGCTTTGCGGCCGAGCTGTGACATCCCCTAGGGGGTTGCCGGGGCTCTGCTCCGCCTACCCGTAAGGGGCGCGGGCCGGGGGTCCGGTCAGGGGGTGAACGTGCCGCCGAACTCCGGCAGGACGACCGGCGAGGCGGTCGACGGCACGGTGGCGGTGCCGCGCAGCAGGACGGCCGTCGGGACGCCGCCCACGCCGAGGTCGGCCCGGCCGTCCCGGGTCAGGTCGCGCAGCCGGACGCTGTAGCCGAAGGAGGTGAAGGAGTCGGCGGGGCCGGCCACGGTCGCCGGGACCCAGGAGGAGCGGGCGCCGGACAGGCCGCCGGAGCCGCCGCGGAAGAGGTGGACGCCGCCCTGGTCCTCATAGGCGCCGGCGTCCTCGTGCGGCACACCGACCGCGAGGTCCGCGTAGCCGTTGCCGTCGGCGTCGGCCGCGGAGAGGGCGTAACCGAAGTTGTCGCCGGCCTCGGGGCTGCCGGAGACGCCGGAGGTGGCCTGCGTGAAGGTGGCCGCACCGCTCGGGCCGGCGGAGGTGCCGCGCCAGACGGTGACCGCGCCCTTGCCGCCCGACTGGTCGGGCAGGCCGAAGGCGATGTCCCCGTAGCCGTTCTTGTCGAAGTCGCCGATGGCGGCGTCGGTGACCTCGGTGCCGAAGGTCTTGGAGGCGCCCGAGGCGAGGCCGCTGGAGGTGCCCTTGAGGAACCAGGCGCGGTGGCGCGACTGGGAGCCGGAGAACTCGGTGCCGAGGACGACGAGGTCCGTTTTGCCGTCGCCGGTGACCTTGCCGGCGGCCAGGCCGTGCGAGTACCAGCCCGCCGACTTGTCGATCTTGCTGACGGTGCCCTTGGAGCCGGACTTGGTGAACGCGCCCCGGTACAGCCACGCCTCCTCGCCGCCGATGACCGCGAGGTCGGGGGAGCCGTCGCCGGTGAAGTCGCCGGTGGCCAGGTCGCGGCCGAAGGAGCTGTTGGAGCCCTTCGCGCCGGACGCCGGGGGGAGGTCGGTGCCGCCGGACAGGCCGGAGCGGGAGCCCCAGACGATGGTGACCGAGCCGCGGTACTCCTGCTTGCCGACGTGCTCGCTCGGGTTGCCGACGACCAGGTCGGCGTACCCGTCCTTGTTGAGGTCGGCGGTGGCCAGCGCGGCACCCCACTGGTCGTCGTCCTCGCCCGCGCCGGGGATGCCGGGGCTGTCCTGGTGGAGGAACTTCGGGTGGGCGGTGTCCGGGCCCTTGGCGGTGCCGTAGACGACGGTGACGGTGCCGCCGGTGCGGTCGACGTCGTTGTTGCCGCCGTAGGCGAGGTCGCGGTAGCCGTCGCCGTTGAAGTCGTCGTAGTGCTTGGCGACGGCCGCGGAGGCGGGCGCGGTGAGGACGAGCGGGGTGAGGGCCGTCGCCGCGACGGTGGCGGCGAGGGCGGCGGTGCGCAGGCGCATGGGACTCCGTAGGGGCGGGTGGGCGGACGGCCGTGCGGGCCGGTGATCACAAGACCGACGCCGGGGGCGGAGGGTTGTACGCGCCGGGAGGAGAAATGGGGGGGGAGGGAGCGGATACGTCGGCGCCCCCGGACCCGTACGGGAACCCGGGGGCGCCGCGGCGCGCGGCAGGGCTTACTTCACCGGCTCCGGCTCCGGCGCGTTCTCCGTCTCCGGCTCGCCCGTCGGGTCGGCCGGGGTCTTGACGGAGTCGAGGAGCAACTGGGCGACGTCGACGACCTGGATGGACTCCTTGGCCTTGCCGTCGTTCTTCTTGCCGTTGACCGAGTCCGTGAGCATGACCAGGCAGAACGGGCAGGCGGTGGAGACGATGTCCGGGTTGACGGAGAGGGCCTCGTCGACGCGCTCGTTGTTGATGCGCTTGCCGATCCGCTCCTCCATCCACATCCGGGCGCCGCCCGCGCCGCAGCAGAAGCCGCGCTCCTTGTGGCGGTGCATCTCCTCGTTGCGGATGCCGGGGACGCTGGCGATGATCTCGCGCGGGGGCGTGTAGATCTTGTTGTGGCGGCCCAGGTAGCACGGGTCGTGGTACGTGATGATGCCCTCGACCGGGGTGACCGGGGTGAGCCGGCCCTCGTCGACGAGGTGCTGGAGCAACTGGGTGTGGTGGATGACCTCGTAGTCGCCGCCGAGCTGCGGGTACTCGTTGCCGAGGGTGTTCAGGCAGTGCGGGCAGGTGGCGACGATCTTCTTGGCCGACTTCGGCTTCGCGGACTCGGGGGTGACCTTGCCGTCCTCGTCCATCTCCTCGCCGAACGCGGCGTTGAGGGACATGACGTTCTCCATGCCGAGTTCCTGGAAGAGCGGCTCGTTGCCCAGCCGCCGCGCCGAGTCACCGGTGCACTTCTCGTCGCCGCCCATGATGGCGAACTTCACGCCCGCGATGTGCAGCAGCTCGGCGAACGCCTTGGTGGTCTTCTTCGCCCGGTCCTCCAGGGCGCCGGCGCAGCCGACCCAGTACAGGTACTCGACCTCGCTGAGGTCCTCGATGTCCTTGCCGACGACCGGGACCTCGAAGTCCAGCTCCTTGGTCCACTCCAGGCGCTGCTTCTTGGCCAGGCCCCAGGGGTTGCCCTTCTTCTCCAGGTTCTTGAGCATGGTGCCCGCCTCGGACGGGAACGCCGACTCGATCATCACCTGGTAGCGGCGCATGTCGACGATGTGGTCGACGTGCTCGATGTCCACCGGGCACTGCTCGACGCAGGCGCCGCAGGTGGTGCAGGACCACAGCACGTCCGGGTCGATGACGCCGTTCTCCTCGGCGGTGCCGATCAGCGGGCGCTCGGCCTCGGCCAGCGCCGCGGCGGGGACGTCCTTCAGGGCCTCCTCGGACGCCTTCTCCTCGCCCTCCATCGTCTTGCCGCCGCCGGCCAGCAGGTAGGGGGCCTTGGCGTGCGCGTGGTCGCGCAGGGACATGATCAGGAGCTTGGGGGAGAGCGGCTTGCCGGTGTTCCAGGCGGGGCACTGCGACTGGCAGCGGCCGCACTCGGTGCAGGTGGAGAAGTCGAGCAGGCCCTTCCAGGAGAAGTGCTCGACCTGGGAGACGCCGAAGACGTCGTCCTCGCCGGGGTCGGCGAAGTCGATCGGCTTGCCGCCCGAGGTCATCGGCGGCAGGGCGCCCAGGGAGGTCTCGCCGGTGGCGTTGCGCTTGAACCAGATGTTCGGGAAGGCCAGGAAGCGGTGCCAGGCCACGCCCATGTCGGTCTTCAGCGCGACGGTGATCATCCAGATGAAGGAGGTCGCGATCTTCAGGCCGGCGAAGAAGTAGACCAGGTTCTGGAGGGTGGAGTGGTCGAAGCCGGCCAGCCAGGAGACGACCGGGTACGAGATGAAGAACGACGCCTCGTAGCCGTCGACGTGGTGCAGGGCGCCCTCGAGGGCGTGCAGCATGAAGATGCAGACGCCGACGACGAGGATGACGGTCTCGACGAAGTACGCCTGGCCGAAGTTGGAGCCGGCGAAGCGGGACTTGCGGCCCGGCTTGCGCGGGTGGGAGAGCTGCCGGATGACGATCAGGACCAGGATGCCGAGGACCGTCATGGTGCCGATGAACTCGACGAACACGTTGTACGGCGCCCAGTCGCCGATGACGGGGAGGATCCAGTCGGCCTGGAAGAGCTGTCCGATCGCGTTGACGATCGTCAGCAGCAGGGAGAAGAAGCCCACCGCCACGAACCAGTGCGCGACGCCGATGACGCCCCAGCGGTTCATCCGGGTGTGGCCGAGGAACTCCCGGGCCACGGTGAGGGTGCGCTGCGCGGGCCGGTCGGTCCGGGTGCCGGCCGGTACGGGCTGGCCCAGGCGCATGTGGTTGACGATCTGCAGGACAGCGCGTGCGAACAGTGCCACGCCGACCACGATCAGGACCAGCGACACGATGATCGCGGCGAGTTGCATGAGGGGGCTCCTCGGGCCTGCGAGGTTTCGAGGGTGTTATTACTGAGCGGTAGCTTATGCAGTCCGTCTGAGACTACCCCTATCCTCCGTCGCACTGTAGTCGCACGTGCGGTGATCTGCGTCGCTGAGGCAACCCTGACCACGAGGGCCCGGCGGGGTCCGGCGGGGCCCGGCGCCACGCCCGGCCGTACCGGACATTCATCGCACATCGTGATATTCGGCTTAGCTTGGAGCCGTGCTCTACGGGATCTGCGCCGCCACCGCCGCCTACCTCCTCGCCGCCCTGCTCGCCTCGCTGCTGAGGGTCCCCGCACTGCGCCTGGGGGCCGTCGAGCGGCGCCGGCGGCGGCCCCCCGTCCCGCTGCTCGGCGGGCTCGCCGTCGTCCTGGCCACCGCGCTGGTGGCCGGCGCCGGGGAGTGGACCGGAGTGGTCCGGCTCGGCCCGGCCGTCGGCGGACTGCTCGTCGCCGGGGTCTCGGTCGCCGCGCTGGGGCTGGCCGCCGACGTGTGGCACCTGCGCCGGCGGTGGGTCCTGGCCGGTACGGCGGTGGCGGCGGCCTGCGTGGTGCCGTACCAGGAGACGGGCGCCGCGGCCGGGGCGCTGGCGGTGCTGTGGATCACGGCGGTCGCCGGGGCCTTCCGGGGGCTGGACCACGCCGACGGGGTGGCCGGGTCGGTGGGGGTGGTGACCGCCTTCGGGGCCGGGGCGTGCGCGGCGGCGGAGGTGATGGACGGGCTGGCGGTGCTGCTGAGTGCGCTGGCCGCCGCGCTCGCCGGGTTCCTGCTGCACAACTGGCCGCCCGCGCGGATCGGGCTCGGGGCGTGCGGGGCGCTGTTCACCGGCTTCCTGCTGGCCTCGGCGGCGCTGTTCGCCTGCGCGGGGCGCGGGCCGGGGGCCGGCGCGGGGACGCTGCTGGCGCTCACCGCGGTGGTCGCGGCCGACGCGGTCCTGGTCGTGCTGTCGCGCCGGATCGCCGGGCGGCCCCCGCTGCGCGGCGGGCCCGACCACCTCGTCCACCGGCTGCGCCGCCTCGGGCTGACCGCACGCGGCGCGGCCCTGCTGACCACGGCGGCGGCGTTCGCCGGGGTGCTGGTCGGGGTACTCGTCCACACCGGCCGACTGGGACCGGCCGCCGCGCTCTGGGTGGCCGGCGCGGTCGCGGCCGGGGTGCTCGGGCTGACGCGCGTACGGGTGTACGAGCCCCGGCGGGGCAGCCGGGACGGGGGCCGAGCGGGCCGTGGAGCGGTACGGCAGGCGTTGGATTTTCCGGTGCGGCAGACCCGGCGGCGGGCATCTTCGCAGGTCAGAGAGCCGTTGCGCGTAAGGAACGGATAAGAGTTGAGTCCGGCTGACTCAGGTCTGTTGACCCAGGGCATGCCGTCGTGCACACTTGAGCCTGTTCCACTCAAGTCAGTTGGAGGAATCAACCATGGCACGTGCGGTCGGCATCGACCTGGGCACGACTAACTCCGTCGTCAGCGTTCTGGAGGGCGGCGAGCCCACCGTCATCACCAACGCCGAGGGCGCCAGGACCACGCCGTCCGTCGTCGCCTTCGCGAAGAACGGTGAGGTGCTGGTCGGCGAGGTCGCCAAGCGCCAGGCGGTCACGAACGTCGACAGGACCATCCGGTCGGTCAAGCGCCACATGGGCACCGACTGGAAGATCAACCTGGACGGCAAGGACTTCAACCCCCAGCAGATCAGCGCCTTCGTGCTGCAGAAGCTGAAGCGGGACGCCGAGGCGTACCTGGGCGAGAAGGTCACCGACGCGGTGATCACCGTTCCGGCGTACTTCAACGACGCCGAGCGCCAGGCCACCAAGGAGGCCGGCGAGATCGCGGGTCTGAACGTCCTGCGCATCGTCAACGAGCCGACCGCCGCCGCGCTGGCGTACGGCCTCGACAAGGACGACCAGACGATCCTCGTCTTCGACCTCGGTGGCGGCACCTTCGACGTCTCGCTGCTGGAGATCGGCGACGGCGTCGTCGAGGTGAAGGCCACCAACGGTGACAACCACCTCGGTGGTGACGACTGGGACCAGCGCGTCGTCGACTACCTGGTCAAGCAGTTCCAGTCCGGTCACGGCGTGGACCTCAGCAAGGACAAGATGGCGCTCCAGCGCCTGCGCGAGGCCGCCGAGAAGGCGAAGATCGAGCTGTCCTCGTCCACCGAGACCTCGATCAACCTGCCCTACATCACGGCCTCCGCCGAGGGCCCGCTGCACCTGGACGAGAAGCTCACCCGCGCCCAGTTCCAGCAGCTCACCGCCGACCTCCTGGAGCGCTGCAAGACGCCGTTCCACAACGTCATCAAGGACGCCGGCATCCAGCTCAGCGAGATCGACCACGTCGTTCTCGTCGGTGGCTCCACCCGTATGCCCGCCGTCGCCGAACTGGTCAAGGAACTGACCGGCGGCAAGGAGGCCAACAAGGGTGTGAACCCGGACGAGGTCGTCGCCATCGGCGCCTCCCTCCAGGCCGGTGTCCTCAAGGGCGAGGTCAAGGACGTCCTGCTGCTCGACGTCACCCCGCTGTCCCTCGGCATCGAGACCAAGGGCGGCATCATGACCAAGCTGATCGAGCGGAACACCACGATCCCGACCAAGCGGTCCGAGATCTTCACCACCGCCGAGGACAACCAGCCCTCCGTGCAGATCCAGGTCTACCAGGGCGAGCGCGAGATCGCGGCGTACAACAAGAAGCTCGGCATGTTCGAGCTGACCGGTCTGCCGCCGGCGCCCCGCGGCGTCCCGCAGATCGAGGTCTCCTTCGACATCGACGCCAACGGCATCATGCACGTGACCGCGAAGGACCTGGGCACGGGCAAGGAGCAGAAGATGACCGTCACCGGCGGTTCCTCGCTGCCGAAGGACGAGGTCGACCGGATGCGCCAGGAGGCCGAGCAGTACGCGGAGGAGGACCACCGCCGCCGCGAGGCCGCCGAGACCCGCAACCAGGGCGAGCAGCTCGTCTACCAGACGGAGAAGTTCCTCAAGGACAACGAGGACAAGGTCCCCGGTGACGTCAAGACCGAGGTCGAGACGGCCGTCGCCGAGCTGAAGGAGAAGCTCAAGGGCGAGGACACCACCGAGATCCGCACCGCCACCGAGAAGGTCGCCGCCGTCTCGCAGAAGCTGGGCCAGGCCCTGTACGCCGACGCCCAGGGCGCGCAGGCGGCCGGCGGCGAGGCCCCGGGTGCCGCGGCCGGCGCCGGTGACAAGGCCGACGACGACGTGGTGGACGCCGAGATCGTCGACGACGAGCGCAAGGACGGTGCCGCGTGACGGAGGAGACCCCGGGTTTTGAGGAGAAGCCCGACGTCCCCTCCGGCGCCAACACCGACGACGCCGAGCCGCAGGCCGCTTCCCCCTCCCCGGAGGCGGAGGCGGCCCCGGCCGGGGACGCGAGCCAGGACGCGGGTCTGGTGGCCCAGTTGGACCAGGCACGCTCCGCGCTCACCGAGCGCACGGCGGACCTCCAGCGGCTCCAGGCCGAGTACCAGAACTACCGCCGCCGGGTCGAGCGGGACCGGGCCGCGGTCAAGGAGATCGCGGTCGCGAACCTGCTGACCGAGCTGCTCCCGGTGCTCGACGACATCGGCCGCGCCCGGGAACACGGCGAGCTGGTCGGCGGGTTCAAGTCCGTCGCGGAGTCGCTGGAGACCGTCGCGGCCAAGATGGGCCTGCAGCAGTTCGGCAAGGAGGGCGAGCCCTTCGACCCGACGATCCACGAGGCCCTGATGCACAGTTACGCGCCGGACGTCACCGAGACGACCTGCGTGGCGATCCTGCAGCCCGGGTACCGGTTCGGCGAACGCACCATCCGCCCCGCGCGGGTGGCCGTGGCCGAGCCCCAACCGGGGGCGCAGACCGTCAAGCCGGCCGAGGAGAGCGGCGGCGAAGCGGCGGCCGACGACAAGGAGAGCGGTGGCCCGGACGAGGGCTGACCTGGTGAACGGTAGGAAGGAGGGACGTCGGGGATGAGCACCAAGGACTTCATCGAGAAGGACTACTACAAGGTCCTCGGCGTCCCCAAGGACGCCACCGAGGCCGAGATCAAGAAGGCGTACCGGAAGCTCGCCCGCGAGTTCCACCCGGACGCCAACAAGGGCAACGCCAAGGCGGAGGAGCGGTTCAAGGAGATCTCCGAGGCGAACGACGTCCTCGGCGACCCCAAGAAGCGCAAGGAGTACGACGACGCCCGCGCGCTGTTCGGCAACGGGGGGTTCCGCCCCGGGCCGGGCGCGGGCGGCGGCACCTTCAACTTCGACCTGGGCGACCTGTTCGGCGGCGGCGCGCCGGGCGGCGGCCAGGGGGCCGGCGGCTTCGGCGGCGGGCTCGGTGACGTCTTCGGGGGCCTGTTCAACCGCGGCGGCGCCGGGTCGCGGACCCAGCCCAGGCGCGGCCAGGACGTCGAGTCCGAGGTCACGCTGAGCTTCACCGAGGCCATCGAGGGCTCGACGGTGCCGCTGCGGATGTCCTCGCAGTCGCCCTGCAAGGCGTGCTCGGGCACCGGCGACAAGAACGGCACGCCGCGGGTCTGCCCGACCTGCGTCGGCACCGGGCAGGTGGCGCGCGGCTCGGGCGGCGGTTTCTCGCTGACCGACCCGTGCCCGGACTGCAAGGGCCGGGGCCTGATCGCCGAGGAGCCCTGCGAGGTCTGCAAGGGCTCCGGACGCGCCAAGTCCTCGCGGACGATGCAGGTCCGCATCCCCGCCGGGGTGCAGGACGGCCAGCGCATCCGGCTGCGCGGCAAGGGCGCGCCGGGCGAGCGGGGCGGCCCGGCGGGCGACCTGTACGTGGTGGTGCACGTCAAGGAGCACCCCGTCTTCGGCCGCAAGGGCGACAACCTCACCATCACCGTGCCGGTGACGTACGCCGAGGCGGCGCTCGGCGGCGAGGTGCGGGTCCCGACGCTGGGCGGGCCGCCCGTCACGCTGAAGCTGCCGGCCGGCACGCCCAACGGGCGGACCATGCGGGCCCGCGGCAAGGGCGCGGTCCGCAAGGACGGCACCCGCGGCGACCTGCTGGTCACCGTGGAGGTGAGTGTTCCGAAGGACCTGTCGGGGAAGGCTCGTGACGCGCTGGAGGCGTATCGCGAGGCGACCGCGGGGGAGGACCCGCGGGCGGAGCTGTTCCAGGCCGCGAAGGGAGCTTGATGAGATGGACGGCCGTCGACGCAACCCGTATGAACTGACCGAGGACACCCCGGTCTACGTCATCTCGGTGGCGGCCCAGCTCTCCGGCCTGCACCCGCAGACCCTGCGCCAGTACGACCGGCTCGGCCTGGTCTCCCCGGACCGCACGGCCGGCCGGGGCCGGCGCTACTCGGCCCGGGACATCGAACTGCTCCGCCAGGTGCAGCAGTTGTCCCAGGACGAGGGCATCAACCTGGCCGGGATCAAACGCATCATCGAACTGGAGAACCAGGTCGCCGCCCTGCAGTCCCGGGTGGCGGAGCTGGAGGCCGCGCTCGACGGCGCGGCGGCCGCGATGCGCCAGCGGGAGGCGGCGGTGCACGCCTCGTACCGGCGTGACCTGGTGCCCTACCAGGAGGTCCAGCAGACCAGCGCGCTGGTGGTGTGGCGGCCCAAGCGGCAGCAGACGTCGGACTGACGGAAGGTCAGCGACCGGGCGGGGCCCGGTGGTCCGGAGACGGACCGCCGGGCCCCGCGCGCATGACCGCCCGGTGCGCGGGATGTGAAGGGGTCCTGGAGGCGGTTCCGCTCCGTCTTCACGCCGATCGCGGAGCGTGCTGTTGCCATCTCGTTAAGTGGTTCCGCTTGACGCCGTAGTGCGCTGACGCGTTGGCTTTTCAGTCACCTGGGTCGCAATGCGGCCCCCGCGTCCGGAAGACACCAGAAGTGAGCTGCTGTATGCGTCGTATCGCCATATCCGTGGCCGCGTCCACGATGACCCTCTCACTGGCGGCCTGTGGTGCGCTGGGGGCGTCGAGCAGCAGTGACGGCGCGAGCCCGACCAAGGGCAACGACCTGACGGTGGGTCTGCTGCTGCCGGAGAAGGACAACACGCGCTACGAGCAGTTCGACGCCCCGATCTTCACCAAGAAGATCGCCTCGCTCACCAAGAACGAGGGCAAGGTCACCTACGCCAACGCCGAGGCGAGCGCGGGCAAGCAGGAGGAACAGCTCCAGCGGATGATCGACGACAAGGTCGACGTGATCGTGCTGGACGCGGTGGACTCGCACGCCATCGCGGGCGGCGTCCGGAAGGCCAAGGACGCGGGCATCCCGGTCATCGCCTACGACCGGCTGGCCGAGGGCCCGATCGACGCGTACATCTCCTTCGACAACGAACTGGTCGGCGAGGTCCAGGGCCGCACCCTGCTGGACGCCCTCGGCAGCGACTCCGCCGCCGCCCAGATCGTGATGATGAACGGTTCGCCGACCGACCCCAACGCCAAGCAGTTCAAGGCCGGCGCGCTGGCCGAGCTGTCCGGCAACGTGAAGATCGGCGCCCAGTACGACACCAAGGACTGGAAGCCGGAGAACGCCAAGGCCAACATGGCCGAGGCGATCGGCAAGCTGGGCGCGGACAACATCGACGCGGTCTACTCCGCCAACGACGGCATGGCGGGCGGCGTCATCGACGCCCTGAAGGCGGCCGGTGTCACCGACCTGCCCCCCGTCACCGGGCAGGACGCGGACCTCGCGGCGGTGCAGCGGATCGTCGCGGGCGAGCAGTTCATGAGCGTCTACAAGTCCTACCCGCAGGAGGCGGAGAGCGCCGCCGAGATGGCCGTGGCCCGGGTGCAGGGCCGGGACATCCAGTTCGACGCGCTCACCGGCGACAAGGTCGACAGCCCCACCGACAAGGACATTCCCGCCCAGTTGGTCTCGGTGACCGCGCTGACCAAGGACAACATCAAGGAGACCGTCATCGCCGACGGCATCCACAAGGTGTCCGACATCTGCACCGCCAAGTACCAGGCGGACTGCGCGAAGATCGGCCTCAGCGGCTGACCCGGCGTCCCGAGCCGTGTTGCGGACCCGGTCCCGGCCGCGCATAGTTGCGCTGCACGAGACGCGTTACGCGGGGGTGGGACGGGCGATGGCCGGGCACGGGACGGAGGAGCATCCGCACGGTGCCGACCGGCTGTGTGCGGCCGGGGACCGGGTGTACTCGCGGGCGGTGCGGCGCGGCCGGGTGCCGCGCCGGGACGCCGAGCCGGTGCCGTGCCTGCTCGAACTCGCCCTGCTGCACCCCGATCCGGACGACATGGACTGGCTGGTGCCGACCCCGCCGCAGGAGGTCATGACCCATCTGCTGCGCGGGGTCTACGAGGAGGTCAGCGCCAGCCGGCTGCGGGTGGGCGCGGCGGTGGCGGCCGTCGAGCGGTACGCGGGGCTGGGCGGGCCGCGGCGGCAGGCCCCGGCGTCCGGGGAGGGCACCGCGATCCGGGTGCTGGACGGACTGGCCCGCATCCAGGCCGCGATGGACGAGGCGACCGAGGCGTGCACCACCGAGGTGCTCACCGTGCAGCCGGGCGGCATCCGGCGCGAGCACGAGCTGTCCGAGGGCCTGCACCGGGCGCTGGCGCTGCGCGGGCGCGGGGTGCGGATGCGGGACCTGTACACCCATGTCGCCCGGCACGGGCAGGGGCTGCTCAACTACCTGGAGCTGATGGGCGACGCGGTCGAGGCGCGCACCCTGGACGAGGTGATCGACCGGCTGATCCTGTTCGACCGCACGGTGGCGTTCGTGCCCGCCAACGCCGAGCGCACCATGGCGCTGGAGCTGCGGCACCCGGCGCTGGTCGGGTACCTGGTGACCGTCTTCGAGCGGCTGTGGCGGCTCGCGATCCCGCTGGCCGCGCCGCTGCCCGACACCGGCATCGAGGGCATCTCGCACCGGGAGCGGTCCATCGCGGCGCTGCTGGCGGAGGGCCACCAGGACGCGGTGATCGCCGAGCGGCTGGGGATCAGCGTGCGGACCTGCCGGGCGCACATCGCGAAGCTGTCGGAGACGCTGGGCGCGGCCAGCCGGACCCAGTTGGGCGTGCGGATCGCGCAGGCGGGCCTGGACGGGCCGCCGGTCAGGCTTCCCGGTCGAGAATTCCCGACCGCGCGATGAGGTAGCCGAGCTGGGCGCGGCTCTCGCTGCCGAGGGTGGCGGCGAGCTTGGCGATGTGCTCGCGGGCGGTGCGTACGTTCATGCCGAGGCGGTCGGCGATCACGGCGTCGGTGTGGCCCTCGACCAGGAGGGCGGCGATGGCCCGCTGGCGGGCGGTGACGCCGCCCAGCGTGGGCTGCCGTACCGCCCGGGGGTGCATGGGGGTGGCCAGCCGCCAGAACCGTTCGAAGGTGGTGGCGAGGTAGGAGATCAGCGCCGGGTGGCGGACCTCCAGGGCCATCGTGCGCTCGGCGTTGGCGGGGACGAAGGCGGCGGTGCGGTCGATCAGCACCAGCCGCTCGGTGATCTCGTCCAGGGTGCGTGCCTGTACGTCGCCGGTGAGCCGTTCGTAGCGGGCCAGGACGGTGGGGGCGTACCGCAGGGTGTGCTGGTACAGGGTGCGGATCCGGCCACCGCGGTCGAGGAACTCCTGGTCGCGGCGGATCGCGGGTTCGTGCACATGCGGCGGCGGGCCGATGTGGCTGCCGTACGGCTGGATGGTGAGCAGTTCCTCGCGGGCCTCGGCCAGCACCTCGGCGATGGCCCGGTCGATGCGCTCCTTGCCGCTGAGCACGCCGAGCGCCGGGGTGCCGCCGGCGGCCGGGTGGCCCCGGGCGCCGCGCAGCAGCGGGGCGAAGGTCTCGGCCAGCTTCTCCTCGCGCCGGCGCTCCTCGGCGATGCGCTGCCCGGAGGCGCGCAGCAGCTTGTGCAGGGCCAGGGCGGGCGGTACGGGCTCCCAGAGGTGCGGGGCGTCCAGGGCGGGGCCGAGCAGCCCCAGATCGAGCAGACAGGGCGCCTGGGCGGTCTCCTCGGCGCCCAGGCGGCCCTCGGCCAGGGCGCGGGCGTACAGCAGGCTCCCGGCGGCGCAGAGGTCCTCGACGCCGTGCTCCCGGTGGGGCGGGGGCGTGGTCATGGGGCGGCTCCCTTGTCGAGGATTCCCGACTGGGCGATGAGGTAGCCCAACTGGGCGCGGCTGCCGCTGCCCAGGGCCTGGGCGAGCTTGGCTATGTGGGCGCGGCAGGTGCGGACGTTCATGCCGAGGCGCCGGGCGATGGCCTCGTCGACGTGGCCCTCGACCAGGAGCTTGGCGATGGAGTGCTGGATCTCGGTGATGCCGTCGGGGGCGGTCTCGTAGGGGGCGCCGGTGCTCAGCGGGACGGCGCGGGCCCACATGAACTCGAAGACCTTGATCAGGTACCGGACGACGCCGGGGTGGCGCAGCTCCAGGGCGACCTGGCGGTCGTCGCGGGTGGGGATGAAGGCGACCGTCTCGTCGCAGATGATCAGGCGCTCGACCAGTTCGTCGATGGTGCGGTACTCGACCTTGCCCTCGGAGAACTGGGAGACGTACCCCAGGGTCTCCGGGCTGTAGCGGGCGGTGTGCTGGTAGAGCGTCCTGATCCGGACCCCGCGGTCGATCAGCGGGCGGTCGCGTTCCAGGCCCTGCAGGAGGGTGTGTTCCAGACGGCGGCTGCTGGGCTGGACGGTGAGCATCTCCGAGCGGCACTCGGCGGTGGCCAGGTCCAGGGCGGAGTTGATGCGGTCCAGGCCCTCCAGGACGGATATGGAGTGGGTCCGGGAGGTGACCTGGGCGCTGAGCGCCATGAACGGCTCGAACGCTTCGGCCATCGCGATGGACAGCCGCCGGCGCTCGGCTATCTCGCGCTCGATGGGGTTGAGCCGCTGGGCCAGCGCGACCGACGGGGGCACCGGGCGCAGCCAGCTCGGGTCGTCCGGGTCGGGGTGGAGCAGGTCGAACTCCATCAGGCAGGGGGCGGGCTCGGCGTCCTCGCGGGCGATCCGCCCGGCCCGCAGAGCGGTCGCGTAGAGGCGGCTGCCCTCCTCGCACAGTTCGGACATCGCATGGGGATGTGACGTTTTAGTCAGATTCGTTGGCAAATCTCCACCCCCCAGGGTCCTGAACATGCAGGAACATGATGCACCGATTGTGTGGCCATGACGTGCCCGAATGAGCCATCGTCTTGTTCGACGGGGGAACGAGGGGACCTTCAAGTGAGGACGAAGCCGACTATGCGCACAAGAATGCTTCGCTCGGTGCTTGTTGCCGCCTTCTCCGCCGTTCTGGCCATGGGCGCAGTCAGTGGCCTCGCGGGTGGGGGAAGCGACTTCAAGACGGCGGACAGCACCTGGGGAATGACCACGTCCACGGTCGCGGTGTACGACAGCAGTGCTGAGCCTGGGTCTTCTGGTGAAGACGACAGCACTTGGGGCTGACTGATGACCACTCCACCCGACGACCGCTCCTTCCGCCGTGAGATGGCCACCGCCTACCGCTCCGGCTGGCACTTCATCGACCTGGTCACCGCCATCCCCCACAGTGGTGACTCGTTGATGGTGACCGTCTTCGGTGAGCCGGTCGTCGTCACCCGGGACGAGGACGGAGACGTCCGGGCGTACCGGTGTCTGCGGCGGCCCCGGGGGGCGCCGCGGCCCGTACGGTGTGCCATCCGATACGGAATGATCTTTGTGAACCTGGACCAGCGGGACCACCGGCTCGCCCAGCCGGACGAGTCCGACGTGCGGACCATCTCAGCCACCCCCCGCAGTGCCTGACGCGATTCCCCCGTCGTAACAGATCGCTCAGGCGCTTCCCCCCGCAGCGGCGTCACCGTGACCTGAACACGGTGACGCCGCTGCAGTTTTCCGGGACATCTCCCGACATCGTCCGGCCGATCAGTGGCCGGAAACCGCCGGTGCGCGCCGGCCTCCCGCGGGCGTTCTCAGCCGCGGCCCAGCGTCCGCTCCACCGCGATCTCGATCACCACACGGGTCGGATTCGGCCGCGGCGGCCGGTACCGCTCGGTGTACCGCCGCTCCGCCTCCGCGACCGCCTCCGGCTCCTCCCGCAGGACCGCCCGGCCCTCCAGCGTCGCCCACCGCGCGCCGTCCACCTGGCAGACCGCCACCCGCGCGCCCCCGGCGCCGGCCGCCGCCACGTACCGCGCCTTCGCGCTGGCCCGGTCGGTGATCACCCGGGCGATCCCAGCCGCCGGATCGTAGGTGACCCCCACCGGCACCACGTGCGGGGAGCCGTCCGGGCGGAGCGTGGTCAGGGTGCACAGATGCCGCTCCCGCCAGAAGGCGAGGTAGGACTCGTCCGGTCGCGTCATGCCCGGGAACCTACCGCGCGACGGGGAACCCGTACCGGCGGCAGGCACTCCCGCCCCGGCCTTGAGTGGAATAGACTCAAGTTTGTGTACGTTGATTGAGTCAGCAGTGAGACACAGCAGTCAGACATCGCAGTGAGCACAGGGCCGACCGCCGTCGCTAGGAGGAGAACCCGAACGTGGACGCCGAGCTGACCAACCGGAGCCGGGACGCGATCAACGCGGCCAGCAACCGGGCCGTGACCGAGGGGCACGCCGACCTGACCCCCGCACACCTGCTCCTGGCTCTGCTCCAGGGACAGGACAACGAGAACATCACCGACCTGCTGACGGCGGTCGACGCCGACCAGGCGGCCGTGCGCGCCGGGGCCGAGCGGGTGCTCGCCGCGCTGCCCAGCGTCACCGGCTCGACCGTCGCGCCGCCCCAGCCCAACCGTGAGATGCTCGCGGTCGTCGCCGACGCCCAGACCCGGGCCAGGGACCTCGGCGACGAGTACCTCTCCACCGAGCACCTCCTGATCGGCATCGCCGCCAAGGGCGGCGCGGCCGGCCAGGTGCTCAAGGACCAGGGGGCCGACGCCAAGAAGCTGCAGACGGCCTTCCAGAAGGCGAGGGGAGGGCGCCGCGTGACCACCGCGGACCCCGAGGGACAGTACAAGGCGCTGGAGAAGTTCGGCACCGACTTCACCGCCGCCGCCCGCGAGGGCCGGCTCGACCCGGTCATCGGGCGGGACACCGAGATCCGGCGGGTGGTGCAGGTGCTCTCCCGCCGGACCAAGAACAACCCCGTGCTGATCGGTGAGCCCGGCGTCGGCAAGACCGCCGTCGTCGAGGGGCTCGCCCAGCGGATCGTCAAGGGCGACGTGCCCGAGTCGCTGAAGGACAAGCGGCTGGTCGCCCTCGACCTCGGCGCGATGGTCGCCGGGGCCAAGTACCGGGGCGAGTTCGAGGAGCGGCTGAAGACCGTCCTGGCGGAGATCAAGGACTCCGACGGGCAGATCATCACCTTCATCGACGAGCTGCACACCGTCGTCGGCGCGGGCGCCGGCGGCGACTCCGCGATGGACGCCGGCAACATGCTCAAGCCCATGCTGGCCCGCGGCGAGCTGCGCATGGTCGGCGCGACCACGCTGGACGAGTACCGCGAGCGGATCGAGAAGGACCCCGCCCTGGAGCGCCGCTTCCAGCAGGTGCTGGTCGCCGAGCCCAGCGTGGAGGACTCCATCGCGATCCTGCGCGGGCTCAAGGGCCGCTACGAGGCCCACCACAAGGTCCAGATCGCCGACAGCGCGCTGGTCGCCGCGGCCACCCTGTCCGACCGGTACATCACCTCCCGCTTCCTGCCCGACAAGGCCATCGACCTGGTCGACGAGGCCGCCTCCCGGCTGCGCATGGAGATCGACTCCTCCCCCGTGGAGATCGACGAACTCCAGCGCGCCGTCGACCGGCTGAAGATGGAGGAGCTGGCGCTGGACAAGGAGACCGACCCGGCCTCCCGGGAGCGCCTGGAGCGGCTGCGCCGCGACCTCGCCGACAAGGAGGAGGAGTTGCGCGGCCTCAACGCCCGCTGGGAGAAGGAGAAGCAGTCCCTCAACCGGGTCGGTGAGCTGAAGGAGAAGCTCGACGACCTGCGCGGGCAGGCCGAACGGGCCCAGCGCGACGGCGACTTCGACACCGCCTCCAAGCTGCTCTACGGCGAGATCCCGGCCCTGGAACGCGACCTGGAGGCCGCCTCCGAGGCCGAGGAGGAGGTCGCCCGGGACACCATGGTCAAGGAGGAGGTCGGCCCCGACGACATCGCGGACGTCGTCGCCTCCTGGACCGGCATCCCCGCCGGGCGCCTGATGGAGGGCGAGACGCAGAAGCTGCTGCGGATGGAGGACGAGCTGGGCAAGCGGCTGATCGGCCAGACCGAGGCGGTGCGCGCGGTCTCCGACGCGGTCCGGCGCTCGCGGGCCGGCATTTCCGACCCCGACCGGCCCACCGGATCGTTCCTCTTCCTCGGCCCGACCGGCGTCGGCAAGACCGAGCTGGCCAAGGCGCTCGCCGACTTCCTCTTCGACGACGAGCGGGCGATGGTCCGCATCGACATGAGCGAGTACAGCGAGAAGCACAGCGTGGCCCGCCTGGTCGGCGCCCCGCCCGGCTACGTCGGCTACGAGGAGGGCGGCCAGCTCACCGAGGCGGTGCGGCGGCGCCCGTACAGCGTGGTGCTGCTGGACGAGGTGGAGAAGGCGCACCCCGAGGTCTTCGACATCCTGCTCCAGGTGCTCGACGACGGCCGGCTCACCGACGGACAGGGCCGCACGGTCGACTTCCGCAACACCATCCTGGTGCTCACCTCCAACCTGGGCAGCCAGTTCCTGGTCGACCCGATCTCCACCGAGGCGGAGAAGAAGGAGCAGGTCCTGGAGGTGGTCCGGGCCTCCTTCAAGCCGGAGTTCCTCAACCGCCTGGACGACCTGGTGGTCTTCTCCGCCCTCACCAAGGACGAGCTGAGCCGCATCGCCCGGCTCCAGATCGACGCCCTGGCCCGGCGCCTGGCCGAGCGGCGGCTCACCCTGGAGGTCACCGACGGGGCCCTGGAGTGGCTCGCCGTGGAGGGCCTGGACCCGGCGTACGGGGCCCGGCCGCTGCGCCGCCTGGTGCAGACCGCGATCGGCGACCGGTTGGCCCGGGAGATCCTCGCCGGGGAGGTCAAGGACGGCGACACGGTCCGGGTGGACCGCTTCGAGGACGGCCTGATCGTCGGACCGGCGGCCGGGAAGACACTCTGACCGGCCGGATCCTGTCCGCCGAAGGCTGACAGGCCCGGCGGAGGCTTGCCACCCCCCTCCCCGCATGGGGGAGGATGGCGGAATCCGTACGAAGGGAAAATCACGGTGAGCATCGACCCGTCCTCGATTCCGAACTTCGGGGGCAAGCCCGAGCCGCAGGCCCAAGGACCGGCGGGCCCCGTCGTCCCGGATCAGGACCTCGTGAAGCAGCTCCTCGACCAGATGGAGCTGAAGTACGTCGTCGACGAGGAGGGAGACCTCGCGGCGCCGTGGGAGCAGTTCCGTACGTACTTCATGTTCCGCGGCGAGGAGGACCAGCAGGTCTTCTCGGTGCGGACGTTCTACGACCGCCCCCACCAGATCGACGACAAGCCCCGGTTGCTGGAGACCATCGACGACTGGAACCGGCGCACCCTGTGGCCCAAGCTCTACACCCACACGCACGACGACGGCACCGTCCGGCTGATCGGCGAGGCGCAGATGCTGATCGGCATGGGCGTCAGCCTGGAGCACTTCGTCTCCTCCACGGTGAGCTGGGTGCGCGCCGCCATCGAGTTCGACCGGTGGCTGGCCGAGCAGCTCGGCCTGGAGCAGGAGGCCGACGACGCGGAGAAGCCGGACGAGGAGTAGTCCGGCCCCGGCCCTGAGCGGCACCGTCCACAGCCGGTGGACGGTGCCGTTCGCCGTCTCAGGCCGCCTTGAGCCGGCGCACCGCCTCCTCCAGGACCGGCGTCCGCTTGCAGAACGCGAACCGGACGAAGGGGGCGCCCGCCTCCCGGTGGTCGTAGAAGACCGCGTTGGGCACGGCGACCACCCCGGCCCGCTCCGGCAGCGCCCGGCAGAAGGCGAAGCCGTCGTCGAGGCCGAGGGGGCGGATGTCGGTGGTGACGAAGTAGGTCCCGGCGGGCCGGAACACGCCGAACCCGACTTCCGCCAGCCCCGCCGCCAGCAGGTCCCGCTTGGCCCGCAGATCCTCCCGCAGACCGGTCAGGTACGACTCCGGCAGCGCCAGCGCCTCGGCCACCGCGTACTGGAACGGGCCCGCCGACACGTACGTCAGGTACTGCTTCGCCGAGCGGACCGCCGCGACCAGCGCGGGGGCGGCGGTGATCCAGCCGACCTTCCAGCCGGTGAAGCTGTACGTCTTGCCGGCCGAGCTGATCGTGACCGTGCGCTCCCGCATCCCCGGGAAGCTCGCCAGCGGCACGTGCTCGGCGCCGTCGAAGACCAGGTGCTCGTACACCTCGTCGGTGACGACCAGCAGGTCCCGCTCGACCGCCAGCTCGGCGACGGCCGCCAGCTCGGCGCGGGTCAGGACGGTGCCGGTGGGGTTGTGCGGGGTGTTGATCAGCAGCAGCCGGGTGCGGTCGGTGACCGCGTCGCGCAGCTCGTCCAGGTCGAGGCGGAAGGCTCCCTCATGCGGGCGCAGGGTCACCGGCACCCGGGTGCCGCCCGCCATCGCGACACAGGCCGCGTACGAGTCGTAGTACGGCTCCAGCGCCACCACCTCGTCGCCGGGCTCCACCAGCGCCAGCAGGGACGCGGCGATCGCCTCCGTGGCGCCCGCGGTCACCAGCACCTCGGTGTCCGGGTCGTACTCCAGGCCGTAGTGCCGCTCCTGGTGGGCGGCGATGGCCGCGCGCAGCTCCGGGACGCCCGGCCCCGGCGGGTACTGGTTGCCGCGCCCGTCGCGCAGCGCCCGTACCGCCGCCTCCCGGACCGCCTCGGGGCCGTCGGTGTCCGGGAAGCCCTGGCCCAGGTTGATGGCGCCGGTCCGCACCGCCAGGGCGGACATCTCGGCGAAGATCGTCGTCCCGAACCCGGCGAGCCGGCGGTTGAGCGGAGGGCGTGCGCTGGAGGTCATGCCGGCCATCCTGCGCCGAAGCTCTGGAGTTCCTCAACTCACCTTCGCCCCTGGCCACCTGGGGCGACGGTCGACGCACCCCCTCTGAGCTGCGGGAAGCCGGTCGTCGTCTGTCATCGTCGGTCGTCGCCGATCCGCCCCGCACGGCCCAGGGACGGCCCGGACCGCTCAGGGAAACGGGTGGTCAGGGCCTGTGCTGCTACGGCTTGGGCAGCTCGGTCACGAACGTCCCGATGCCCGGCTGCATCTGCGCCAGGCCCGCTTCCCGCAGTTCGGTGAGGACGCGCCGGGCCGTCATCTGCGCGATGCCGAACTCACCCTGGATCGCGAGGACGCCCGGCAACTGGCTCCCCGGCGGGTACGTGCCATCGGCAATGCGCTGCTCGATGACCGCGTAGACCTGCTTCCAGCGGGGGATGTCCGGCTTCTACGGCTACTGCTCCTGGCACCGCGGCTACAGCACCGGCATCCGCGCCATCGACGTGATCGAGCAGGGGTCCGGGCCGGGGTACGTGCATGCGGCTTGCGGGCCTTGCCGCGAGAGGTACGGCCTGGTGCCGTACGCTCATAAGCCGTGACCGGGGCTGACCGTCCTCGCTGGTACCTGGCTCGCCCTTGGGGCGTGGTGCTGGTTAGCTGCGCGTTGCCCGAATGCCGTTGATCAGGTTGATGACTACGCCCAGGACCAGGAACCAGCCAAAGTAGAGAAAGATCCGGCCGGTCACCCTCCTGCTCTTGCGGGGCGGCGCTTCGGGAAACAAGGCGTTACCCACTCGTACAGGCGTGTCCGGGGTGAAGACGCTGCGTCCTGTCCGGCGCTGATGGCGACCCATCGCGATGAGCGTCACGGCCACCACAAGGCAGAAAGCCGCTGTGCGGAAGTACTCCCCAGGCGACGACAGTTGCGCTGCTTCGTACCACTGCATCGGATATATCCCCTCCAAGATCCGGAACGTGCGCATGATTGCCTCACGCACGCGGCGGCACGTCAACCAACAACTGTGCTGGTCTGTGGCTGGGCCGCGTCTGCTCGGCTCTGCCTGGGTCGACGGTGGACGGGATGGAAGCCCCTCGCGCACCCCTACGGGCCCGCAGTCGGCGATGGTGCCCCCTCCATCCCGGTGCGGGCGTCTCAGCCGCGCTCAGGGCGCCGTCTGGTCCGCCGGAAGCAGTCGGCTGGTGAATCCCGCCTGGCGCAGGCGTTCGTACGCTTCCAGCACCTCGTCCGGCACGTGCTGGCTGATCATGAACCCCTTCTCCGGGTAGATCAGCAACCGCTGCAACGCCCCCACAAGCATGTCGATGACCAGGCGGGCATCCTGGATGGAGTCCACGTAGTCCTCCAGCGTCATCGGCGTCGAGGCGCTGACGAACTCGACCCCCGGCCACTGCTTGCACGCCGTGGCGTACGCGCGCCGCTCCTCGTACGGCTTGCTGATCAGCAGCACGGAGGAGACCTCGACGCCGGCCTCTTCGAGTACGGCCCGGGAGAAGCGGATGTTCTCGCCGGTGTTGCGGGCCTGCGGCTCCACCAGGATCGCCGAGCTGGGGACGCCGAGGGCGAGAGCGCGTTCGCGGTAGTGGATCGCCTCGCCCTTCGGCATCCGCTCGCGCGTTGTCGGGCTGGTGGCGCCCGTGAACACGAGCAGGGGAGCCATGCCGCGCCGGTAGAGGTCTGCCGCCGTGCCGGCCACGCCCAGGTCGTGGCTGCCCAGGCCGATGGCGACCGAGCAGGGCCGGAGGGCGTGACCCATCTGGTGGTAGTCCCACAGGCGCCGCGTGTCGGCCCATGCCTGCGTCGAGATCATTGCTGCCCCTTCTCGCCCTTCGCTGAGTCGGGGACCTTGAAGTCGTACTCCCAGGCGAGGCGCGAAGCCGCGTGTACACCCATGGCGTATTCGACCACTGTGCCAGACGCCGTGTAGGTGGTCCGGTGCAGCTCGAAGACCGGTTCGCCTGGCGGGAGCTGGAGGAGCCTCACCTCGTCCGAGGTCGGGGTCCGGGCGAAGGGTGTCTCCTTCATGTGGTCGATCTCGTACCCGGCGTCGTACAGGACGCGAAAGCCGCCGCCCCGGCCGGCCGGGCCCGGAGTCGGGTCGACCAGTCGGGTTCCCTCGACGTGTTCGGGGCGGTAGTAGCTCGTCAGGGTGTGGGTCGGCTGGTCGCCCTCCTTGACGAGTCACGCACGCGCGTACACCTCCGCCCCTTCGGGCAGACCGTGCGCGGCTGCGACCGCCGGGGCAGCCTTCACGCGGCTGACGGTCTGGGTCAGCCCACCCCGGCCCCGCGCCTCTGCCGCACATGTGACGGCTTTCCGGTCGTCACCGTCACCACCGGTACCCGGCACCGCGACGGCACCCGCGTCACGATGCGCGTGACCTGCCCGGCCTGCCAGGGAACCGGCCGCACCAGCACCCACCGGCGGGCGGTGACCAGCGCGTGAACGACTCCGCCACCATGGCGGGCCTGGACCCGGCCACCCTCACCGACGTGCTGAGGCTGGCCGGGTCTCCCGGCCTCGACCGCATCCAGGAGCAGATCAAGCGCGCCGGCGGCTGCGCTGATCCCATCCACCTGCAAGGCTCCGTCGTCATCCGCGACGCACAGACCCGGCGCGTCCTGCACCGCTACTCGACCGACACCGAACCCGGCGGACGCCTCCGCGGCGCCTGCGGCAACCGGCGTGCCTCCCGCTGCCCGTCCTGCGCCTGGACCTACGCGGGCGACACCTACCACCTCATCCGCGCCGGCCTCCGGCGGCTGCGGTTGCACGCCTATCCGGTGCTCGGTTCACGGCCGGTAGGCACCTTCCGCCCCGAGCACATCCGGGAGCTGCTCGCCGTGCTGGAAGCCAAGCCGGGCGTGAGTTCCGCCTATGCCCGGAACATCTTCGCCGATGTCCAATCGGTCCTGTCCGCCGCTGTGGACGACTCGCTGCTCTCCCGCAACCCGTGCAGCGCGCGCACCGTACGGCGGCCCAGGGCCGAGGCACACCCGGTGACCCCTTGGACCGTCGCGCAGGTGTTCGCCGTTCGTGCGGCGCTCCTGGAGCGGTACCGGCCCATGGTCGACGTCGGTGCCGGGTGCGGCCTGCGCCAGGGGGAGGTGTTCGGGCTGGCCGAAGACGCGATCGACTTCGACGGGCGCACACTGCACGTCGTCCGGCAGATCAAGCACGTGGAAGGGCACCCCGTGTTCGCCCCGCCCAAGGGCGGCAAGAAGCGGGACGTTCCGTTGCCCGGTTCCGTGGCGGAAGCGCTCCGGGCGCACATGGACGCCTGCAAGCCGGTGGAGATCACGCTGCCGTGGGGGACGCCGGAAGGGCTGAAGGTGTCCGCTCGCCTGATCTTCGCGGCGGAGCAGGGCGGCATGGTGTGGCGCAGCAACTTCAACGGCAAGGAGTGGAAGCCCGCCCTGGCCGCCGCTGGGCTCATCCCAACCCCTGCCCGGCAGCCGCGAGCGTGCCCGGCGGGCCATCGACTCCGTGTTCGGGCACGGCCCGGACGGGGAACACGGCCCATAGACGGCCCAGTGATCCGCCAACGGCCCCTGACTCGCACTCCGGTGCAGGTCAGGGGCCGTTTCTGCGGAAACACCCTCAGAAGTTCCTCAACTCCGCTTTGGCGCGCGACGGCGGAGGGCATCTCCCGGTCACGCACCGAGCGAGGCGCCCGACGGGGGGAGCTTCGGGGGACGCAACGGAAGGAGGGTGACGCCATGGTTCTCGGCATCATCCTGGCAGTGGTCGTTGTCGCGATCTTCGGGTCGGTCATCTCCGGCATGCGGGGGCGCACGCCCGCCGGGCCGCCCCGGCGGCGGCGCAGGGCGGGGTCGTACGACGGCGGGAGCGGCAGTTGGTGGGCCGACGGCGGTGGTTCGGACAGCGGCGGTTCCGCTTCGCACGGGGATTCGGGTGGTCACTCGTGTGGGGGTAGCTCCTCGTGCGGGAGCAGCTCCTCCTGCGGGGGCGGCTCGTCCTGCGGGGGCGGCGGAGGGTGCGGGGGAGGGAGCTGACGGGGGCCGGGGGAACGGGGGTTCGGGGCACGGGGGGACGGGGGCGGGGGGCCTGGGCTCCGCAGGTAGCCGGGGGGACGGGGGGTCCGGGGCACGGGGGAACAGGGGGGAGCAGGGGGAACGGGGGCGGTGGCCGGGTCGGGGGACCGGCCACCGCGCCCGGCGGGGAGGTCCGAGCTCCGGCGTGCGCCCCACGGGGGTGGGCGCACGCCGGTTGAACAGGTGAGCTGGGGGGCCCTCTGAGGGATGGAAATAGTACGCAGTTGGGTAAAACCGCTGTGGTGGTGCCGCGGTTCATGATTCCCTCTCCCTCACCGACGCAGCCCCCCGGACCACTCGTGGACCCCTCCTGACCGGCCGACTGGGCTGACCGGGCCGCGCGTCCGGCGCGTCCGAACACGAGGCCCCACCCCCTCCCCTTCCTTGTTGTGCTTGCGGAGCCGATCCATGCTCACGACCCTGAACACCGCCTATACCGACACCCGCGCCGCCGACCTGGCCTGGGCCCTGGGCCGGGAACCGCTGCCCGCGCTGGCCGCCCTCGACCTGGAACTGGCCGGTGCCAAGGTGCAGTTGAGACTCCTCGGCGCCTCCCACCAGGTCATCCTGGAGGAGCGGGGCGGTGACTGCTCGGAGACGGTGGCGTGCATCGCGGGCAGCCGCACCCCGCTGCCGCTGGGTGTCGCCCGGCGGGTGGGCGACTGGGAGTACGAGTTCGCCGCCCGGGTCGAACCGCTCGCGCCCGGCGCCTTCGCCGGCCGGGCCCAGGAACTGCTGGCCCTGGTCTCCGACCACCCGCACGGCCTGGCCGGCGTCTTCCCGGGCAGCCCGCACGCCTTCACCGCGCTGCTGGCCCAGCGCCAGGGCGGACAGGTGCACTGGCGGACCTGGCACGCCTACCCGCAGGACGGCCAGCTCGTCGCCACCCGGACCCGGGTGGGGGTGCGGCCCGGCGCGCTCCGGCTCAGTCCCTCGGGCGCGCGGACCGCTTAAACCCCCGGTACCCGACTGGCACGGCAGTTCCACACGTGTGGGTGACGGAAGGCAGTCCCGGCGTGACATACGGTCACTTCGTGATCGAACCGCACGCGTCCGCCCCGTCCGGCGCCCCGCCGCCCGGAAGCGGTCCGGGCGGTCCCCGGAGCGGCCCCGTCCGCCTGCCCGTCCGGCCGGGCACCGGACGGCTGCTGGTCCTCGCGGGCGTCTTCGTCTGCGCCGCCTGCGGGCTCGTGTACGAACTGGAACTGGTCGCCTTCGCCTCGTACCTGATCGGCGACTCGGTGACCCAGGCGTCCGTCGTGCTCTCCGTGATGGTCTTCGCGATGGGCGTCGGCTCGCTCGCCGCCAAACGGCTGCGCGGGTTCGCGGCCGGCGCCTTCGGCGCGGTCGAGGCGGCCCTCGCGCTGGTCGGCGGCGGCAGCGCGATGGTGCTGTACGCGGTGTTCGCCTGGACCGGCGACTGGGGCGGACCGTGGGCCCACGCGCCCCGGGTGCTGCTGGTCGCCTTCTCGCTCGGCATCGGGCTGCTGATCGGCGCCGAGGTGCCGCTGCTGATGGAGCTGATCCAGCGGATCCGCCGGCAGGACGCGGGCGGCGCGGTCGCCGACCTGTTCGCCGCGGACTACGTCGGGGCGCTGGTCGGCGGGCTGGCCTTTCCGTTCCTGCTGCTGCCGTTCCTGGGCCAGTTGACCGGCTCCCTGCTCACCGGCACCGTCAACGCGGTGGTCGGGGCCGCGCTGGTCCTCGGCCTGTTCCGGCGCGACCTGTCCCGCCGGGCCCGGCACCTGCTGCTCGCCGCCAACGTCACCGTGATCGCCGTCCTCGGCACCGCCGGGGTCCTCGTCGACGACTTCGAACGGGCCGCCCGGCACGCCGTGTACGGCGCGGACGTCCGGGTCGCCGAGCGGACCGGCGTCCAGGAGGTCGTCCTGGTCGGCGGCACGGGCGGGCGGCCGGCCGCGCTGTATCTGAACGGCAGGCTGCGGGCCGGGGGCGGGGAGGGCCGCCGCTACCACGAGGCGCTGGTCCGCCCCGCGATGACCGGGGCGCACGCGCGGGTGCTGATCCTCGGCGGCGGCGACGGGCTGGCGGCCGCCGAGGTGCTGCGGTACGGGGGCGTACGGCGGGTCGACCTCATCGCCCTCGACGCGCGACTGGTCACGATGGCCCGGCACGACCCCGGGCTGTCCGCGCTGAACGGGCACGTGTACGAGGACCCGCGGGTGCGGGTGACCACCCGGGAGGCGTTCCGCGAGCTGCGGGGGGTGGCGGCCGGGACGTACGACGTGGTGATCGCGGATCTGCCGGACCCGCGGGACACGGCCGGTACGAAGCTGTACTCGCAGGAGTTCTACGGGCTGGTGCGGAGGGTGCTGACGGCCGGGGGGCGGCTGGGGGTGCACGCGGGGGCGGCGGGGCGGGAGCTGGCGACGGTGGCGGTGACGGTGCGGGCGGCGGGGTTGCGGGCGGTGCCGTATGCGGTGGGGGAGCGGGGGTTCGTGCTGGCGGGGCGGGGGGTGCGGCCTTGGGTGGGGGGTGGGGTGCGGGTGGCTCCGCCGGGGGGTGATGTGCCGCCGTCCACGTTGGTGCATCCGCGGTATTGAGGGGGTGGGGGGTGGGGTGGGGGTTGTGGGGCGGGTGCGGGTGGGTCGTGGCTGGGCGCGCAGTTCCCCGCGCCCCTGACGGCGTTGGCGTGGGTGCGTGAGGGGATGTGCGGTCGCTCGGGCCCCTGACGGCGTTGGGGTGGGCGCGTGAGGGGATGTGCGGTCGCCCGGGCCCCTGACGGCGTTGGGGTGGCGGTCCGTCCTGTCCCCCCGGCTGGGACGGACCGCCGTTTCCGGTGGATCGTTCGCAGCGTGAATCTAAGGGGGGCGGCGGGCGTAGCGGAATGCCGCCGTCGGTTGATGTTCGGGTGGGGCTGCAACTTCGGCGGTACGGCGGGAGGAGGACGCCGCCGGGCGCCGGCGGATCTACGCTGCGGGGATGCGTCTGCACCCGTCGGCGGCCGACGGCCTGATCGCCGCCGCGCTGACCACCGTGGCCGCGCTGCTCGGCACCGAGGCCGTCGCCCAGGGGTGGCCCGCGCCCGACCCGGTCGCCTGGGCCCTGGTCGCGCTGATCGACCTGCCGCTCGCGCTGCGCACCCGCGCCCCGCTCACCGTCTGCCTCGTCGTGCACGCGAGCTGGGTGGTGTACGTCAGCCTCGGGTACTGGCCGGTCGTCGGGTCGTTCGGCCCGATGCTCGCCCTCTACACCGTCGCCTCGCTGCGGCCGACCCCGGCCGCCGCCGCCTCGGCCGCGCTGCTCGCCGGGGTCTGGATCTACGCCGGGGTGGTCAGCGACGCCGACGCGATGGCGTCCGTCGTCGGGCAGGCCGTCGGCTTCCCGCTGGTGCTGTGGCGGTTCGGGTACGTGGCCCGCCGGACCACCGAACTGACCCGGGAGCTCCGCGCCGAACAGGCCGAACGGGCCCGGCGCGAGGTCGCCGAGGAGCGGGTGCGCATCGCCCGGGAGCTGCACGACGTGGTCGCCCACCACATCGCCGTCATCAACGTCCAGGCGGGACTGGCCCGTTTCGTCTTCGGCTCCGACGCCCGCACCGCCCGCGAGGCCCTCCGCACCATCGCGGACGCCAGCGGCGAGGCCCTCGCCGAACTGCGCCGGATGCTCGGCCTGCTGCGCGCCGACGGCGTCCAGGAGGCGGCCGGCGCCCCCGCGCCCGGCCTGGACCAACTGGAGGAGATGGCGGCCCGGGTCCGGGCCGGCGGCGTCCCCGTCGACCTGCGCGTCACCGGGGAGCCGCGCCCGCTGCCGCCCGGCGTCCAGCTCTGCGTCTACCGGGTCGTCCAGGAGGCCCTCACCAACGTCCTCAAGCACGCGCCCGGCGCGCACGCCGAGGTAGAACTCGGCTACCGGGCGGGCGAGGTGACGGTGTCCGTGACCGACGACGGCCCCGCGCGGGGAGCGGTTTTGGACACAATGCGGCCGGGCGGCGGACATGGCTTGATCGGTATGCGGGAGCGGGCCAAGCTCTACGGCGGGACGATAGCCGTCGGCCCGCGCAGCGAGGGGGGATTCGGCGTGCGACTGACCCTGCCTACGCCGGTACGGACCGCACGCCGGGGAGACGCCGTCCGGGAATGAGCACCGCAGACCGGCCCAGCGACCGTCCCGTCCGTGTCCTGGTCGTCGACGACCAGTTCCTCGTCCGGACCGGGCTGGTCGCCCTGTTGCGGGCCGCCCCCGGCACCGAGGTGGTCGGGGAGGCCGCCGACGGGGCCGAGGCGGTGGCGCTGGCCGCGGCGACCCGGCCGGACGTCGTCCTGATGGACATCCGGATGCCCGGCATGAGCGGCATCGAGGCCACCGAGCGCATCCTCGCCGAGGCGGTCGACCCCGCGCCCCGGGTGCTGATCCTGACCACCTTCGACCTCGACGAGTACGTGTACGGGGCGCTGCGGGCCGGCGCCTCCGGGTTCCTGCTCAAGGACGCCGGGCCGGAGCGGCTGCTGGCGGCGGTCGCGGCCGTGCACGGCGGTGACGCGCTGTTCGCGCCCGCGGTCACCCGGCGTCTGGTGGAGGCGTTCACCCGGGTGTCGCACCCGGCGCCCGCGGACTCCGGGCCGCCGCCCGGCCTGGACACCCTGACCGGGCGGGAGACCGAGGTGCTGCGGCTGGTCGCCCGGGGGCTGACCAACGCCGAGACCGCCGACCGGCTGTTCATCAGCGAGGCCACCGTCAAGACCCACCTCAACCGGGCGATGTCCAAGCTCCGGCTGGCCAGCCGCGCCCAGGCGGTGGTGCTGGCGTACGAGACGGGACTGGTGACGCCGGGGGACCGGGGCGCCGGGTGACTTAGGGCCTGTCGTTTGGATCAGGCCGCAGACGCGGGGCCTGGCACGCGCACCTGCGGCGTTGTCGTCGGTCCTCGACGCTCCGCGTCGACTCCCTCCTCCGCCTTGCATCTGCACGCACCAGGCCCCGCTCACCGGCGCGACAACGCGCAGCCGATTCCCTGCGACCTGATCCAAACGACAGACCCTAGCGCCGACCGGGGGGTGCGCGCGGCGCCCGCTGGGTAGGCTGCGTCGACATGGAGCATGAGGTGTTCGTTCCGGTTCCGGCCGAGCGGCTCAGGGAGGTGCTGGCCGACCCCGCCCGGGTGGCCGGCGCGGTGCCCGGGCTCCAGCAGGACGCGGGTGCCGAGCCCGTCGCCGGACGGCTGAAAGTCCGCGTCGGCAGCCACTCCGTCACCTACCGGGGCGCGGTGCGGGTCTCCCGGCGCGGCGACGGCCGGTACGCCGTCGAGGGCGACGGCACCGAGGCCCGCGGCACCGGCACGGTGACGCTGGCGCTCACCCTGGCGCTGGCGGACGCCGAGGGCGGCAGCACGGTGGTGTTCACCGGGACGGCCGCGGTGACCGGCCGCCTCACCGAACTCCCCGCCGACGCGGTCGCCGCCGCCGCGACCCGGCTGCTCACCCGTTTCGCGGAGAACCTCGGCACGGCGGCACGGCACCCCGCCGACGAGACGGCCCCCGAGGCGGCCCCCGAGGCCGCCACCGTCCGCGACGACACCGAGGTCCCCCCGCCCCCGCCTCCGCCCGCGCCCGAACCCGCCCCCGTCGGCGACGACCCGCCCGCCGAGGCCGCGCACGCGCGGCGGACGATGATCGGGCGCAGCGCGGAGGAGGTCGACCACGCCCCGCCGCGCGGCCGGTACGCCCCCGTGCCCGCGCCGGAGACCGCCGCCGCGCCGACCCCGCTGCGCTGGGCCGCGCCGGCCGCCGCGCTGGTCGTGGCGTCGGCGATCGTGGTGGGGCGGGCACTGCGCCGCCGGCACTGAGGCGGCCAGTAGGGTCGGGGCGTGAGCAACGAACCCATCACGCTGACCGCGGGCGACGCGGAGGCGACCGTGCTGCCGGGCAACGGCGGCCGGGTCGGCGGGCTGCGCGTCGGCGGCGTAGAGCTGCTCCGCCAGGGCGACCGTTACGGCTGCTTCCCGATGGCGCCCTGGTGCGGACGCATCCGCGAGGGCCGGTTCCGGGACGGCGCCACCGTCCACCAGATGCCGCTGAACTCCCCGCCGCACGCCATCCACGGCTTCGTCCGCGACGCCGCCTGGCGCACCGCCCGCGTCACCCCCGCCGAGGCCGTCCTCACCTGCGACCTCACCGACCCGTGGCCCTACCCCGGCCTGGTCACCCAGCAGATCGCGCTCACCGAGGACGCCCTGACGCTGACCATGTCGGTGGAGACGTACGAGTCGTCGTTCCCGGCGCAGCTCGGCTGGCACCCCTGGTTCAACCGGACCCTCGGCGACGGCGCCGGTGTCACCATCGCGTTCGACGCCGCCTGGCAGGAGGAGCGCGGCGCCGACCACCTGCCCACCGGCGAGCGCGTCGACCCCCGGCCCGGTCCGTGGGACGACTGCTTCGGGATGCCCGACGGCGTCGACGTCACCCTCACCTGGCCGGAGCGCCTGGAGCTGACGGTGACCAGCCCCGAGCGGTGGGTCGTGGTCTACGACGAGCAGGAGGCGGCGGTGTGCGTCGAGCCGCAGACCGGCCCGCCGAACGGGCTGAACACCGCGCCGCGCCTGGTCACGCCGCTGGAGCCGCTGGAGGCGACGACCACCTGGCGCTGGCGCCGCCTTTAAGCTGACCGGCATGAGTGACGTACGCGGCGCGCTGCTGCAGCAGATCAAGGACAAGGCCGTGGTGCACGGCAAGGTGACCCTCTCCTCGGGTCTGGAGGCCGACTACTACGTCGACCTGCGCCGCATCACCCTGGACGGCGAGGCCGCGCCGCTGGTCGGTCAGGTCCTCCTGGACCTGACCGAGGACCTCGACTTCGACGCGGTGGGCGGGCTGACCATGGGCGCCGACCCGGTCGCGGCGGCCATGCTGCACGCCGCCGCCGCCCGGGGCAGGCAACTGGACGCCTTCGTGGTCCGCAAGGCGGCCAAGGCGCACGGGCTGCAGCGCCGCGTGGAGGGCCCGGACATCGCCGGCCGCCGGGTGCTGGTGGTGGAGGACACCTCCACCACGGGCGGCTCGCCGCTCACCGCCGTCGAGGCCGTGCGCGAGGCCGGTGCCGAGGTGGTGGCCGTGGCCACCATCGTCGACCGGGCGACCGGCGCCGCCGAGAAGATCCAGGAGGGCGCGGGGGTGCCCTACCGGTACGCCTTCGCCAAGGACGAGCTGGGTCTGGACTGAGGGCCACTCGGCCCAGCCCGGTCCGTCTGGAAAGATGGCCCCGACGATGACGTCGCAGCCGAGGTTCTAGGTCAGGGCCGACAGGTACGCAGCACTCCCACCCGCAGATACAAGGAGCGGACAGATGCCCATCGCAACTCCCGAGGTCTACAACGAGATGCTGGACCGGGCGAAGGCGGGGAAGTTCGCCTATCCGGCCATCAACGTGACCTCCTCCCAGACCCTGCACGCGGCCCTGCGCGGTTTCGCGGAGGCGGAGAGCGACGGCATCGTTCAGATCTCCACCGGCGGTGCCGAGTTCCTGGGCGGCCAGCACAACAAGGACATGGTGACCGGCGCGGTCGCCCTGGCCGAGTTCGCGCACATCGTCGCCGAGAAGTACGACGTGAACATCGCGCTGCACACCGACCACTGCCCGAAGGACAAGCTCGACGGGTACGTGCGTCCGCTGCTGGCCGTCTCCGAGGAGCGCGTCAAGGCCGGCCGCAACCCGCTGTTCCAGTCGCACATGTGGGACGGCTCGGCGGAGACCCTCGCCGACAACCTGGCCATCGCCACCGAGCTGCTGGAGCGGGCCCGCGCCGCCAAGATCGTCCTCGAGGTCGAGATCACCCCGACCGGCGGCGAGGAGGACGGTGTCTCGCACGAGATCAACGACTCCCTCTACACCACGGTGGACGACGCGCTGCGCACCGCCGAGGCCCTCGGCCTGGGCGAGAAGGGCCGCTACCTGCTCGCCGCGTCCTTCGGCAATGTGCACGGTGTCTACAAGCCGGGCAACGTCGTGCTCCGCCCGGAGCTGCTGAAGGAGCTGAACGAGGGCGTCGCCGCGAAGTACGGCAAGCCGGCCGGCGCCAAGCCGTTCGACTTCGTCTTCCACGGCGGCTCCGGCTCCACCGAGCAGGAGATCGCGACCGCGCTGGAGAACGGCGTGATCAAGATGAACCTGGACACCGACACCCAGTACGCGTTCACCCGGCCGGTCGCCGGCCACATGTTCGCCAACTACGACGGCGTCCTCAAGGTCGACGGCGAGGTCGGCAACAAGAAGACCTACGACCCGCGCACCTGGGGCAAGCTGGCCGAGGCCGGCATGGCCGCCCGCGTGGTCGAGGCGTGCGGCCACCTCCGCTCGGCCGGCCAGAAGATCAAGTAACCGCCGAAGGGCGTACGACCGGGCCCGGCACCCTCGCGGTGCCGGGCCCCGGCCATGCCGCAGACTGGGACGCATGGCCATTCACGAGAACCTGCTCGGGGGACCGCCCCCGACCCACCTCCCCGACGACCCCCGGCCGCGCGAGCTGCTCGCGGCCGGCAGCTCGCCCGCCGAGGTCGCCGCCCAGCACCCCACGTCCTCCCTGGCCTGGGCGCGGCTCGCGGACGACGCGTTCGAGCGGGGCAGCGTCGTGGAGTCGTACGCGTACGCCCGGACCGGCTACCACCGGGGGCTGGACGCCCTGCGCCGCAGCGGCTGGAAGGGGCACGGGCCGGTGCCGTGGGAGCACGAGCCGAACCGCGGCTTCCTGCGCGCCCTGCACGCCCTGGCCCGCGCCGCGCAGGCGATCGGGGAGAAGGAGGAGTACGAGCGCTGCGCCCAGTTCCTGCGCGACTCCTCGCCGACCGCCGCCGACGTGCTCGGCTGACGCTCCCGGGCCCGTCTGTCCGCAGGCGGGCCTTGCGGTTCCCTGGGACGATTGCGCAGGATGCCGGTGGGGACCGGGGCCCCCGTGCCGGTAACGGCAGGGGCGGACCGCTACCCGAAGTGCCATCAGGAGACAGCGATGTCCCACGACGCCCCGCATCTCGACTTCGCGGGCAGCACGCCGTACGAGGACTACGTCAAGGCGGACGTGCTCACCCATCTCCAGCACCCCCTCTCCGACGATCCCGGGGAGATGGTCTTCCTGGTGACCACCCAGGTGATGGAGCTGTGGTTCACCGTCATCGTCCACGAGTGGGAGACCGCGGCCCGCGCGCTGCGCGAGGACCGGGTGCGGGCCGCGACCGACGCGCTGAAGCGGTCGGTGCGCGAGCTGGAGGCGCTGAACGCCTCCTGGACGCCGCTGGCCGGGCTCACCCCCGCCCAGTTCAACTCCTACCGGGGCGCCCTCGGCGAGGGCTCCGGGTTCCAGTCGGCGATGTACCGGCGGCTGGAGTTCCTGCTCGGTGAGAAGTCCGCGTCGATGCTGGTCCCGCACCGCGGCACGCCGCGCGCCCACGCCGAGCTGGAGAAGGCGCTGCACGAGCCCAGCCTGTACGACGAGGTGATCCGGCTGCTGGCCCGGCGCGGGTACGCCGTCCCGGACGCCGTGCTGCGGCGGGACGTGTCCCGGCCGTACGAGCCGGTGCCCGAGGTGGAGGCGGCCTGGACGGCCGTGTACTCCGGCGACCAGAACGGCGAGCTGGCCCGGCTCGGCGAGGCGCTCACCGATGTCGCCGAGCTGGTGTGGCGCTGGCGCAACGACCACCTGGTCGCCACCCGCCGCGCGATGGGCGCCAAGACCGGCACCGGCGGCTCCGCCGGGGTGGCCTGGCTGGAGAAGCGGGCCCGCAAGAACGTCTTCCCCGAGCTGTGGACGGCGCGGTCGTATGTCTGAGCTGATGAGTGCCGCGGCGGAGCTGGACGCGGCCGACCCGCTGGCCGCCGTGCGGTCCCGGTTCGTCCTGGACGACGTGGTCTACCTGGACGGCAACTCGCTGGGCGCGCTGCCCGCGCACGTGCCCGGACGGATCGAGGACGTGGTCCGCCGGCAGTGGGGCGAGCTGCGCATCCGCTCCTGGCAGGAGAGCGGCTGGTGGACCGCGCCGGAGCGGATCGGCGACCGGATCGCCCCGCTGGTCGGCGCCGGCCCCGGGCAGATCGTGGTCGGCGACTCCACCAGCGTGAACGTCTTCAAGGCGCTGGTCGCCGCCGTGCGGATGGCGGGCGAGGGGCGGGACGAGATCCTGGTCGACGCCACCACCTTCCCCACCGACGGGTACCTCGCCGGGTCGGCGGCCCGGCTCACCGGCCGGACGCTGCGTCCCGTGCCGCCCGCCGAGGTGCCGTCCGCGGTCGGCGAGCGCACCGCCGCCGTGCTGCTCAACCACGTCGACTACCGCACCGGCCGGCTGCACGACCTGCCCGCGCTCACCGCCGCCGCCCGCGCGGCCGGGGCGTACACCGTGTGGGACCTGTGCCACAGCGCGGGCGCGCTGCCGGTCGGGCTGGACGAGCACGGCGTCGACCTGGCGGTCGGCTGCACCTACAAGTACCTCAACGGGGGGCCCGGCTCGCCCGCGTTCCTGTACGTGCGGCGGGAGGTGCAGGACCGGTTCGACTCGCCGCTGCCGGGGTGGAACTCGCACGCCGAGCCGTTCGGGATGGCGTCCGCGTACACCCCGGCCGCCGGGGCGGTGCGCGGGCGGGTCGGCACGCCGGACATCCTGTCGCTGCTCGCCCTGGAGGCGGCCCTGGACGTGTGGGACGGGGTGCCGGTGGCGGCGGTGCGGGCCAAGTCGCTGGCGCTGACCGACTTCTTCCTGCGCTGCGTCGAGGCGTACGTCCCGGCCGGCCGGGTCGAGTCCCTGACACCGGTCGCGCACGCCGAGCGGGGCAGCCAGGTGGCGCTGCGCTGCCCGGACGCCGGGGAGGTGATGGAACGGCTGGTGGCACAGGGTGTGGTCGGGGACTTCCGGGCCCCGGACGTGCTGCGGTTCGGGTTCACCCCGCTCTACACCTCCTTCGCGGACGCGGAGCGGGCGGCACGGGTGCTCGGCGGCACCCTGAGCTGACCCCCCGGCCCTCACCCTGCGTCACATCCGCGTGTTCACGCACGTCACCGGCCTGATACCGTCCCGCCAACGGCCGGTTCCTTTCCCCGGGTCCGTCAATTCCGTTACGCCGCTGAGAGGTTGGAGCATGCCGGACACCACTGCGGGCAACGACGCGGAGGAGAAGTCCGCCTTCTCGCATCCGGTGGTCGACCCCGACAGCACCGCCGCGTACGGGGACCACCCCGACCAGGTGATCGACTTCTACGCGCCGCGCCGGGCGGCCGGTCCGGGCGGCCCCGCCCCGGTGGTGGCCGTCCTGCACGGCGGGGCCTGGCGGAACGCGTACGACCGCAGGCACCTCAGTCCGTTCGCCGCGTTCCTCGCCGACCGGGGGTTCGCGGTGGCCAGCGTGGAGTACCGGCGGGGCGGGTCCGGCGGGACGGCGGGGCGCTGGCCGGACACCTTCGACGACGTGGCCGCCGCGCTGGACGCGCTGCCCGCGTTGGTCCGCGCCCATCTGCCGGGCGCCGACCCGGACCGCACGGTGGTCACCGGCCACTCGGCGGGCGGCCACCTCGCCCTGTGGGCGGCGGCCCGGCACCTGCTGCCCGACGGCGCCCCCTGGCGCACCGACCGGCCCGTACCGCTGCGCGGGGTGGTCGCCCTGGCCCCGATCGCCGACCTGGCGCTGGCCGCCCGGCTCGACGTGTGCGCCGACGCGGTACGCCAACTCCTCGGCGCCGAGAAGGAGTTCACCGAGCGGCAGCCGTCCGCCGACCCGGCGCTGCTGCTGCCCACCGGCATCGCCACCACCCTCGTCCAGGGCCGCGCCGACCCGGTGGTCCCGGCGGCCGTCGCCGAGTCCTACGCCGACGCGGCGGCGCGGGCCGGGGAGGTGGTGGGCGTGACCCTGCTGGAGGACGTCGGCCACTACGCGGTGATCGACCCGGCGGCGGACGCCTGCGCGGTGGTCGCCGAGGAGATCGCCCAACTGGCCTGGTGACCGGCGGGAGCCACCCGCCCCGTCATACCCGTCATACCTGAGAGCTACCGCCGCGGTCGGCTCTCCGGCGGGACGCCGACCACACCCCCCGCTCCGTAACTTCCCTTCTCAGACGGCCCGTTGCGGGCCCACAGGAGGGGGAGCGGACATGACGGGACGATGGTGGCGCGGCACGCTGGCCGCCCTGCTGACCGGGGCGGTCGTGCTGCCTCTCTCCGCCGCCGCCCGGCCCGGGGTACCCGCCCCGGCCCCGAGATCCACCGCCCCGGTGACCCGGGCCACGCTGGACCGGACGTACGCCGTCCACCGGGCGGGCGCCGCCGAGGCCGCCCGGGTCGCCGGCGCCCACGGCGACCGGCACCGGGCGGCGGCCGACCGCGCGCTGGCCGACCCCGCCCGGCACCTGCTCGCCTTCGACGGCCGGGGCACCGGTCGGGTCACCGAGGTCTTCGGCGACCTCGCCCGCGCCGACCGGGTCGCCGTCCTGGTCCCCGGCTCCGACACCGGCCTGGACACCTACGGCCGGTTCCGCGCCGCCGCCCTCGCCCTGCACCGGCGGCTCGATGATCCCCGTACGGCGGTGGTGGCCTGGCTCGGCTACGAGACGCCCGGCACGGTCGACCCGGCGGTCACCACCACCGGCCGCGCCGGGGAAGCCGCCCCGCGCCTGCGGGAGCTGGTCGGCGCGCTGCGCCGCGTCACCGGCCCCGGCGCGCACCTCTCGCTGCTCTGCCACTCCTACGGCTCGGTCGTCTGCGCCCGGGCCGCCGCCTGCCTCGACGTCGGCGACATCGCCCTGCTGGGCAGCCCCGGCACCGGCTTCCGCACCGCCGCCGGCCTGCGCACCCGCGCCCGGGTGTGGGCGGCCCGGGGCGGCGGCGACTGGGTGGCGCACGTGCCGCACCTCAGCGCCGGTCTGTTCGGCACCACCGTCGGCTTCGGCACCGACCCCGTCTCCCGAGCCTTCGGCGCCCGGGTCTTCGCGGCCGGCGACGGCGGTCACAGCGACTACTTCGCCCCCGGCTCCCCGTCCTTGTCCAACCTGGCCCGGATCGTCCTGGGCGAGACCACGGAGGTGACCCATGACTGACCGCACCCCCCGCCCGGGGGCCGTCCGCCGCGCCGCCGCCCGGATCGACGCCGCCACCCCGGCCGGCCGCGACCGGGCCGTCGACGCCCTGCGCGCCCTGGCGATCTGCGGGGTGGTCCTCGGGCACTGGCTGGTGACCGCCCTCGTCGCCGACGGCACCGCACTGCGCGCGGCCAGCCCGCTCCAGTACTCCTCCGGGCTGGCGCCGGTCTCCTGGGCGTTCCAGACCCTCGCCGTGTTCTTCCTGGTCGGCGGCCACACCGCCACCCGCAGCCACGCCGCGGCCACCGCCCGGGGCACCTCGTACGGGCGGTGGCTGGCGGCCCGGCTGGCCCGGCTGTTCCGGCCGGTCGCGGCCCTGCTCGCGCTGTGGGCGGTGGTGACGGCGCTGCTCCTGCTGACCGGCGCGGACCTGACCACCGTGCGGACGCTGGTGAAGCTGGCGCTGTCCCCGCTGTGGTTCCTGCTGGTCTTCGCCGCGCTCACCGCCGCCACCCCGCTGGTGGCCAAGCTGCACCCGCTGTGGCCGCTGGCCGTCGTCCTCCACGTCGACCTGCTCCGCTTCGGCCTCGGCGCCCCCGACCGGCTCGGCTGGCTCAACCTGGCCGCGGGCTGGCTGGTCCCATACACCCTCGGCGCCGCCTGGACCCGCGGCGAACTGGAGCGCCGCCGCGCGGGGTGGCTGCTGCTCCTGGGCGGTACGGCGGCCACGGCGGCGCTGGTGGCGTGGGCGGGCTACCCGGCGGCCATGGTGGGCGTCCCCGGCGCCCCGGTCTCCAACCTGAACCCGCCGACGCTGGCCGCCGTCACCTTCGGCCTCGCCCAGTGCGGCGCCGCCCTGCTGCTGCGCCGGGGGCTGCGCGCCGCGCTGCGCCGGCCGGTGGCCTGGGCGGCGGTGGCGCTGGTCAACCTGTCCGCGATGACGGTCTTCCTGTGGCACCAGACGGCCCTGATGACGGCCACGGCCGCCACCCTGCCCGCCGGCCGCCTGCCCGGTCTGCACACCCGCCCCGACGGCCTGGACTGGATCGCCGCCCGGATCGCCTGGCTGCCGGTGTTCGCGCTGGTCCTGGCCGGATGCTGGGCGGCGTTCCGGCCCTGGGAGCGGCCGGCCCGCCGCTCCCGGGTGGTACACGTGCACCGGCCGGGCCGCACCGGCACCCCCCGGCCTAAGGTGGAGGCGTGATGGGCGGGGGGAGCCGGGGCCGGCACTGGGCGGCGGTGCTGCGCGAGGACCTGTGCACGCTGCGGGCCGATCCGCTGCCGCCGTCGGTGTGGCTGCGCTGGCTGCCGCACGGGCTGGTGTGCCTGACCGCGTTCGGGATGCTGACGGTCGGACTGGAACAGTTCGACGGCAAGCTGGGCTTCGGCCTCGCCTTCGCCATCGTGCTGGCGCAGAGCGGGGCGATGGTCCTGGCCCTGTGGCGGCCGGTCCCGGCCTGGTGGCTGTCGACCGCCGGCACGGTGGCGGGGGCGGTCACGGTACGGGGCCGGCTGCTGGCCGGGGACGCCGACGGCTTCCCCTGGCCCTGGACCGTGGCCGGCCTGGTCGCCCACGTCTGCGTCCTGCTGCTGCTCGCCCTGCGGGTGCCCACCCGGGCGGCGGTCGAGGCCCTGGGCATCACCGCGCTGGTCACCTATGTCCTCCAGGGGCTGTGGGGCGCCTGGAACAACCAGGCGACCGGGCTGCCCGCCGTCCTGCTGTCGGCGGTGGTGGTGGTCGTCGGCACCGCCCTGCGCGGCCGCCGCGAGGCCCGCGCCCAACTGGCCCGGCAGACCACCCTCACCGCCGAGGAACGGGCCCGCCGCACCCTCCTGGAGGAGCGCAGCCGGATCGCCCGGGAGCTGCACGACGTGGTGGCCCACCACATGTCGGTGATCTCCATCCAGGCGCAGGTCGCCCCCCACCTGGTGGCGGACCCGCCCGAGGAGCTGAAGGAGAACCTCGCGGGCATCCGGCAGAACGCCCTGGAGGCCCTCACCGAACTCCGCCGCGTCCTCGGCGTCCTGCGCTCCGAGCACCCCGGCACCCCCGACGAGGGCACCGGCCCGGCCCCGCACACCCCGCAGCCCACCCTGGACCGGCTGGCCGCGCTGGTGGAGAACACCCGGGCCGCCGGGCTCACCGTCGGCACCGAGGAACGCGGCGAGCGCCGGCCGCTGCCGCCCGGCGTGGAGCTGTCGGCGTACCGCATCACGCAGGAGGCGCTCAGCAACGTCCTGCGGCACGCCCCCGGCGCCACGGCCCGGGTCCGCCTCACCCACCTCCCCGACGGCCTGCGCGTCGAGATCCGCAACACGCCCCCGCTGCACGCCCCGCCGCCCTCCCAGGGCGCCGGGCACGGGCTGCTGGGGATGCGGGAGCGGGCGGCGATGCTCGGCGGCACCCTGACGGCCGGGCCGGCCCCCGACGGCGGCTACGCGGTGACCGCGTTCCTGCCGGCCGGCCCCGGCGACCACTCCACCCACCCCGCACCCGAGGACGGCACCCGATGACCGGCGGACCCATCCGCGTACTGATCGCCGACGACCAGCAGATGGTCCGCCAGGGCTTCACCGTGCTGCTCAACGCGGAGCCCGGCATCGAGGTGATCGGCCAGGCCGTCGACGGCCTGGACGCCGTCGCCAAGGTCGCCGAACTCGCCCCGGACGTCGTCCTGATGGACATCCGGATGCCCGAACTCGGCGGCATCGAGGCCACCCGCCGCATCACCGGCACCACCCCCGGCATCCGGGTGCTGGTGCTGACCACCTTCGACCTCGACGAGTACGTCTACGAGGCGCTGCGCGCGGGCGCCTCCGGCTTCCTGCTCAAGGACGCCTCCGCCGCCCAGCTCGCCGAGGCGGTCCGGGTGGTCGCCGCCGGGGACGCGCTGCTCGCCCCGGCCATCACCCGGCGGCTGATCACCGAGTTCGCCCGCCTCGACGACCGGCCCCGCGCCCCGCTGAAGGAACGGGTCGGGACGCTGACCGAACGGGAGACGGAGGTCCTGGCGCTGATCGCGGGCGGCCTGTCCAACGCGGAGATCGCCCGCCACCTCGTCGTCGCCGAGCAGACGGTGAAGACCCATGTGAGCCGCGTCCTGGTCAAACTCGGCCTGCGCGACCGCACCCAGGCGGCGGTCTTCGCCTACGAGTCGGGACTGGTCCGACCGTCGGGCCGCTAGACCCGCGGGCGGCGACCGGACTCGGCGTACCGCCCCCGGGCGGCGACCGGACTCGGCGTACCGCCCCCGGGCGGGCGGCTAGTACTTGCGACGGACCCGGCAGGACCCTTCTCACTGCGGACGACGCCGGCCCCCGTACCCGCCTACGGTGCTGTACGTGACCGAGACGACCCACACCCCGCCCCCGCAGCCGGGCACCCCGGAGGTCCAGTTCGCCGCGCACGCGCTGCGCGGACTGCGGCAGGACCTGATGCACGACGCCTTCGCCTACCGCCCGCTGCCCCCCGCCGACCTCGGCGGCGCCCTCGTCCGGCGGCTGCCGGCCAGGCTGCGCGAGCGGGCGCGGTGGCTGCCGCACGCCTCCGTGGTGGCGGCCGGACTGCTCGCCATGGCCGTCTCCTTCGGCGGCACGACCGGCGGCAGCGGGAGCCTGGAGCTGCTGTACGCCCTGCTCGCCGTCGGCCCCGTGCTGCTCACCCTGGTCCGGCCGGTCGGCGCGTTCTGGATATCGCTCGCGGCGGCACCGATCACCGTCATGTTCGCCGCGCAGTGGGACGAGTGGCCCTGGTCGCCCGGCAGCTTCGCCTGCCACCTGATCGTGGTGACGGTGGTGGCGCTGCGCACCCGGCCCCGCACGGCGGCCTGGATGTGGCTGCTCACCGCCGTCTACAGCCTCGGCGCCGACACCGTCCTCGGCGCCAACTACTACAACTCCAACAGCGGCCCGCTGCTGGTCGTCACCGCCCTCGCCCTGCTCGCCGTCGCCGTCCGGCACACCCGCCGCGAGGCCCGGCAGGAGGTCACCGCCGAGCGGACGGTCACCGCGCACGAGCGCTCCCGCCGCACCCTGCTGGAGGAGCGGACCACCATCGCCCGCGAGCTGCACGATGTGGTGGCCCACCACATGTCGGTCGTCGCCATCCAGGCCGAGGCCGCCCCGTACCGGGTGGAGAACCCGCCGCCGGAACTGGAGCGGGCCTTCGCCACCATCCGGGAGAACGCGGTGGCCGCCCTCACCGAACTCCGCCGCGTCCTCGGCGTGGTCCGCGCCGAGGACTACGAGGCCCCCGACGCCCCGCAGCCCACCCTCGCCGACCTGGACGGGCTGCTCGCCAACGTCCGCGACGCGGGCCTGACCGTGACGAAGACGGTGACCGGCGCGGTACGGGAGCTGCCGCCCGGCGTGGAGCTGTCGGCGTACCGGATCGTGCAGGAGGCGCTGAGCAACACCCTGCGGCACGCGCCCGGCGCCGCGGCCCGGGTCGAGGTGGCGTACGTCCTCGGCGGCCTGGGCCTGCGGGTCGTCAACGACCCGATGCCGGCCGCCTCCCTGGTCAAACCCTCGCCCGGCGCCGGGCACGGCATCACCGGAATGCGGGAGCGGGTGACCATGCTGAACGGCGAGATGACCGCCGGCCCGACCGACGAGGGAGGCTACGAGGTGGCGGTGTTCCTGCCGGTCGCCGCCGTCCGCGAGGAGGAGGCGTGACCATCCGGGTGCTGATCGCCGACGACCAGATGATGGTGCGCGAGGGCTTCTCCGTGCTGCTGGGCGCGATGCCCGACATCGAGGTGGTCGGCGAGGCGGTCAACGGCCGCGAGGCGGTCGAGCGGGTCCGCGAACTCGCCCCGGACGTCGTGCTGATGGACATCCGGATGCCCGAGCTGAACGGCATCGAGGCGACCCGCGAGATCGTCGCCGCCGACGCCGCCGCCAAGGTGCTGGTGCTGACCACCTTCGACCTCGACGAGTACGTGTACCAGGCGCTGCGCGCGGGCGCCTCCGGCTTCCTGCTCAAGGACGCCTCCGCCCGTCAACTGGCCGACGGCGTACGGGTGGTGGCGTCGGGCGAGGCGCTGCTCGCCCCGTCCGTCACCAGGCGGCTGATCACCGAGTTCTCCAAGCTGTCCGAGGTCCCCCGCCCGATGCCGGCCGGGCAGGCCGCGTACGGCGAACTGACCGAGCGGGAGACGGAGGTGCTGGTGCTGATCGCGCAGGGCCTGTCCAACGCGGAGATCGCCGCGAAACTGGTGGTCGCCGAGTCGACGATCAAGACCCATGTCAGCCGGGTCCTGGTCAAACTCGGCCTGCGCGACCGCACCCAGGCCGCGGTCTTCGCCTACGAGGCCCGGCTGGTCACCCCGGGCTGAGGGGCGTCCCCGCCACGCCGTCGGCAACCTGCGCGTTCCGCCACGCGGCACGGAACGGGGAGCGGGGCCTGCCATGGTGACCGGCATGACGATTCTGCTGACCGGAGCTACCGGTTTCCTCGGGTCGCGCCTGCTGTACGAACTGCTGCTGCGGGGCCCCGACGATGTCGTGGCGCTCGGCCGCGGCCCGGTCGCCGCCCTGCGCGCCCGCGTCGTCAGGGCCCTCACGGACATCGCGGGCGGCCCGCTGCCGGAACCGGCACTGGCCCGTCTGCGCTGCCTCACGGGGGACCTGGCCCGGCCGCGGCTGGGCCTGTCCCCGGCGGACTACGACCTGCTCGCCCGGCGGACGGCCGCCGTCTGGCACAGCGGAGCCGACATCTCGCTCACCGCGTCGCTGGACACCCTGCGGGAGACCAACGTGGGCGGGACGGCACGCGTGCTGGAACTCGCCCTGCGGGCCGGTCCGGGCTGCCGCGTCACGCACATCAGCACCGCCTTCGTCGCCGGACGCCGCCGCGGCGGGTGCGTGCCGGAGACCGAGCTGGACGGCTCCCGCGGCTTCGAGACGCCCTACGAGCAGACCAAGTACGAGGCCGAGCTGCTCGTCCGGGGCTGGGCCGACCGATGGGGCAGGCCGGTGACCGTGCTGCGCCCCAGTGTGCTGGTCACCCGCGGCCGGCCGGCGGAGGGCCTGCCGCAGCACCCCTTCGGCGAGATGGGGCGCAAGGCGGGGCCGGGGGCCGGTCCCCTCACCGGTATGACAGGGCGGGTGCGGCTCCCCCTGCCGGCCGACGGCACGGTCAACGCGGTGCAGGTCGAGTACGCGGTCCAGGCGATGCTGCGCCTCGCGGAACGGGCTCCGGACGGCCCGGGAGCGCACACCTTCCACGTGGTCCACCCGGTCGACACCCCGGTACGCCTGCTGCTGGACGCCATCGAGGGCGGGCACCCCGGGCTGCGTCTCGAACAGGTGCCGCACATCGCCGATCCGACCGCGGCCGAGACGCTCGCCGCCGGGCAGTTGCCGGACTTCCTCGCCCGGTACGGCACGCAGCGGCGCACCTACGAGCGGCCGGGGCTGCTCGCGCTGGCCCCGGACCTGGCGGACCCGGCGCCGCTCGACATGTCCTACCTGCGGGCGGCGATGGGGTACGACACCGCCGGGCGAGAGCACCGCACGGACGGGGACCACGCCCGCACGAAGTGACGAAACGCCCTGGTACGGGATGTATCGAAACCGGAGCCCGCTTTATCCGTTATTCAGGCGTACACGTTGATTCCGTCCTGCCCCGTACTCGCTGAGGATGCCGCATGCGTGCTTCTGCCCGGACCACCGAGCCCATCGCCGTCGTCGGGGCCTCCTGCCGGCTGCCGGGCGGCATCGCGTCCCTGCACGACCTGTGGAGCGCCCTGGAACTGCGGCTCGACCTGGTGACGAGCGTGCCGGGCGACCGGTTCCCCGTCGACCGGTTCACCGACGCCTCACGACGCCGGCCGTCCCGGGCGTACACCGCGGCCGGCGGGTTCCTCGACGACGTCTCGGGTTTCGACACGGCGTACTTCGGGATCTCCCCGCGGGAGGCCGCGGTGATGGACCCCCAGCAGCGGCTGCTGCTGGAGGTGGCGGCCGAGGCCGTGGACGACGCGGGAGCGTCACCGCGGGCCATGGCGGGCTCCGACACCGCCGTGGTGATCGGGGGCAGCTCGCGCGACTACGAACAACTGCAGACCGTCGTCGGGGGCCGGGCCGATCCGCACTCGCTGCCCGGCCTGGCGAGCTGCAATCTGGCCAACCGCCTGTCCTACGCCTTCGACTGGCACGGCATGTCCACGGCCGTGGACACCGCCTGTTCGTCGGCCCTGACGGCGGTGCACCAGGCGTGCGAGATCCTGCGCCACGGGCGTGCGCGGGCCGCACTCGCCGGTGGGGTCCAGGTACTGCTGTCCCCGACGTCGTTCATCGGCTTCTCCGCGGCCGGGATGCTGTCCCCGACGGGGCGCTGCCGGCCCTTCTCCGCGGCCGCCGACGGTTTCGTCCGGTCCGAGGGCGCCGGCGTGGTCCTGCTGAAGCGGCTGACCGACGCCGTGGCCGACGCCGACCGGATCCACGGCCTCATCCTGGCGAGCGGCGTCAACAGCGACGGGCGCACCCCGGGCCTGGTCCTGCCCAGCGAGTCGGCGCAGTACTCCCTGATCACCCAGGTGTACGGCGAGGCGGGCATCGACGCCGACCACCTCGGTTACCTGGAGGCGCACGGCACCGGCACCCCGGTCGGCGACCCGATCGAGTGTTCGGCCGTCGGCCGCGCACTGGGCACCCGGCGCCGCGGCGGGGCCCTGCCGGTCGGCTCGGTGAAGGGCAATCTCGGGCACCTGGAAGCAGCGGCGGGCATGCCCGGCCTGTTCAAGGCCCTGCTGGTGCTGCGGCACCGGAGGATCCCGGCGACGGTCAACGCCGAGCCGCTGAGCACGGACATCGACTTCGCGGCCCTCGGGCTGCGGCCGGTGGTCGAACCCGAGGACCTGGCCGGACTCCAGCGGCCCCTCGCCGGGGTGAACTCCTTCGGTTTCGGCGGGGCCAACGCCCACCTGGTGCTGGCGCCCGCACCCGACGCGCCCGCCCGCCCCGCGGTCCGGCCCGCGGCGGGCGCCGTGCCGGTCGTCGTCTCCGCCCGCACCCCGGAGGCGGTCGCGGAGGCCGCCGAGCGCATGGCCCAGCACGTGGAGTCCGCGGCACCCGAGGACTTCTACGACATCGCCTACACGTCCACCGAACGCCGCGACCGGCACGAGTACGCGACGGCCGTGCTCGCCGCCACGCCCGCGGAGGCCGCGCGGGCCCTGCACCGGGCGGCCCTCGACCCGGACGCGGCGCTGCCCGCGGTGTCCGGCGGCGACGGCCCGGCGCGGTGCCGGCCCGTCTTCGTCTTCTCCGGCAACGGCGCGCAGTGGCCGGGCATGGGAGTGGCGCTGCTGGACGCCGAACCCGCTTTCCGCGAGGCGGTCGACGAGGCCGACGAGCTGCTCTCCCCCCAGCTCGGCTGGTCGGTGAGCGAGGAACTGCGGCGCTCCGCGCGGCAGTCCCGCCTGGACCGCACCGAGGTCGCCCAGCCCCTGCTGTTCGCGGTCCAGACCGGCCTCGTCAGAGTCCTGGCCGGCCTCGGCATCCACGCCGAGGCCGCCGTCGGCCACAGCATCGGCGAGGTCGCCGCCGCCCATGCCGCGGGGGCCCTGGACCTGCCGGCCGCCTGCCGGGTGGTGGTCGAGCGCAGCCGTGCCCAGGCGGCCACGGCCGGCACCGGCAGGATGGCGGCGGTCGGCCTCGGTGCCGACGACCTGGCCAAGGAACTGGTCGCCTACGGTCCCCGACTGGAGATCGCCGGGGTGAACAGCCCGCGGGACTGCACGGTCGCCGGGGACCGGCGGGCGCTGGCCCAGCTCGGCGGGGAGCTGACGGCGCGCGGGGTCTTCTTCAGGGAACTCGACCTGGACTACGCCTTCCACAGCCGCGCCATGGACCCGATCAAGGACGGACTCCTGGACGCCCTCGCCGCACTGCCCACCCGGGAGCACCGCATCCCCTTCGTCTCCACCGTCACCGGCGCGCCGCTCCCCGGCCACCGGCTGACCGCCTCGTACTGGTGGCGCAACGTACGGAAGCCGGTCCTGTTCGACCAGGCGGTCAGGGCCCTGCTGGAGCAGGGACCCGCCGTCTTCCTGGAGATCGGACCGCACAGTGTGCTCACGTCCTATCTCCGGCGGGACCGCGGCACGTCCGTTCCCCGGCCCGGCGTCGTCGCGGTCTGCCGCCGTCACGAGGACGGTCCGGACGCCGTGCGCGCCGCGGCCGCGGCCGCGGTCGCGCTGGGCGTGCGGACCACCCCCGGCCACTTCCCCGAACCCGGACGCGTCACCACGCTGCCCGCCTACCCGTGGCAGCGCGAGCGGTGCTGGCGCGGATCGCCGCAGGACTGGGAAGTCCTGGTCGGGGACCGGGCCCTCGCGCACCCGCTGCTGGGCCAGCCCCTGCCGATCGCCCAGCCCGCGTGGTGCCAGGAGGTCGACACCGGCCGGCTGCCGTGGCTGGCCGATCACCGGGTGGGCAAGGTCGTGGTCATGCCCGTCATGGCCTTCGCCGAGGGGGCCGCCGCCGCCGGACGCCGGCACTTCGACGCCCCCGTGGAGCTCACCGACCTGCACGTGGTCCAGGCCCTGACGCTGATGCACGGGACCGACACGCGGGACCTGCAGATGCAGACGACCCTGTCACCGGAGGACGGCATCGTCCGCATCGCCAGCCGTCCCGACGCCGGGTCCCCCTGGCAACTGCACGTCCGGGGCCGGGCTCGCCGGCTCCTCGCACCCGTTCCCGGACCGCTGGACCTCGACGCCGTGCGCGCCCGGCTGCCCGAGGAGGAGACGAGTCCGGAGGAGTTCTACTCCTACCTCTCCGCCGTCGGCCTGGACTACGGGCCCGCCTTCCGCGTCGTCACCGGCGGGCGGGCGGACGAGGACGAGGCGCTGGTCGGATACCGCCTCCCCGTGTCACCCGACGGATTCCACGCCCACCCCGTCATCCTGGACGGCGCCCTGCAGAGCGCCGCGGCCCTCCTCGGGCGGGCCGGGCACTACCAGACCTTCCTGCCCGCCGCGCTCGGCGCCGTCCGGGTGTGGCGGCCCCTCGACACCCAGGGGTACCTCTACGTCCGGTCGGTACGGATCACCGGCCATGACGCCGAGTTCGACATCCTGATCACGGACCGGGCGGGCGCGGTCGCCGCCGAGCTGCGCGCCTGCCGCATGCGGCGGACGGACGCGCTGGCCGCCTCGGCGGCGGGGCAGACCTCCGTCGTGCTGCGCTCCGCCACCCTTCCCGGCACCGTCCGGCCCGCGGAACTGCCGGCCCCCCGGCAGGTGGCCGAGGCGACCGCCACGGCCCGCGCCGGACTCACCGACGATCGTCTGCCCGGCCTCCTCCGACGCCTGCGGGAGTCGACGGCGCACTGGAGCGCGCACGCGTTCACCCGCCTGCTGCCCGGCCGCACCCGGTTCGGGCCGGCTGATCTGCACGCCGCCCACCTGCCGGACCAGTACGGACAGCAGGTGGTCCAGCTCGCCCGGATCGCGGTCGACCACGGCTTGCTGGCGGCCGTGGACGAGGCCGGGGGCGGTGGCTGGGAGCACCGTACGGAGAGTGCCGCGCACCAGCGGGCGCGTGCCCTGCTCGCCGACTACCCCGACATGGCCGCCCTGCTGGCGGTGCACCAGCGGTGCGGGCGGCGCCTGGCGGCGGTGCTCGGCGGCGGGCAGGACCCGCGGGAGCTGTTCACCGCCGAAGGCGACCGGCACCTGTGGGAACGCTTCCACTCCAGCACGCTGTCCCCCGCTCTGCGCCGGAATGCCCGGCTGCTGCTCGGCCGGATCCTCGCCGACCGGCCCGCGGGCGCCCCGCTGCGGGTGCTGGAGATCGGCGCCGGAGCCGGTGACCTGAGCGCCGAACTGCTGCCGCTGCTGCCGGCCGAGCTGACCGAGTACACCGTCACCGCCCCGGACGCGGACGGTTTCCCGCGCGCGCGGGCCCGGCTGGAGGCGTACGACTTCGTCGACTACCGGGTCCTCGACCTCGACGACGAGGCGTCCGGGCCGGATGATCCGGCCGGGGCGTACGACCTCGTGATCACCTCCGGTGCCCCGCACGGGGACGCGGTCGCGGCCGCGCACCGGATCGGCCGGATGCTCGCCGAGGGCGGGCTGCTGCTCGCCCTGGACCGCGGCCCGCTGCCGCACGCCGTGCTGTTCCAGGGACTGTTCGACGCCCCGGGGGCCGCCCGGCCGTACGACGCCGGGGCGCTGCGCTCCGCCCTGCGGGACGCGGGTTTCACCGACATCACCCCGTGCGGGCCGGCCGCCGCCGCCGGGCAGGTGCTGCTGGCCCGTCCGCCGGTCGCCGGCGGTTCCCCGGCACGGGCGGACGGCACGGCGGCGGGCCGCGCCGACCTGCCCGGCCAGTGGCTCCTGCTGTCGGAGGACGCCGCGAACCCGCTGCCCGCGGCGCTGGCCGACGCCCTGGCCCGGGCGGGCGCCCAGCACGTGACGACCGCCGCGGCCGCCGACCCCGAGAGCTGGGAGCCGCCGCTGTCCGGCGCCGTCCCGGCCCACTGCGTCCTGTTCCTCGACGACCACGGTGCCCGCGACGCCGCCGCCCTCACCCGCCAGGCGGTGCGGCGGGCGCAGACGGTCCGCGCCGTGGCACGCGCCCTGTCCGCCGGTGCCCGGGAAACCGCCCCGGCACTCTGGCTGGTCACCCGGCCCACCGGCGCGCTGCCCTTCCCCGAGCGGCCCCAGGACCCGGCCGCGGCGGCCGTCTGGGGAACCACCCGCACCCTGGCCAACGAACACCCCAACCTGAGCGTGCGCCGCATCTCCCTGGAGAGCGGACCGGACACCGCCGCGGACGCCGACCGGCTGCTGGGCGAGTTCCGGCACGCCGCCACCGCCGTCCAGGGCCCGGCCGAGGACGAGGTCGTCCTGACCCCGCGGGGGCGTTTCGTGGCCCGGCTGACCGACCGCCACCCCGCGGCCGGTTCCCCGGCGGACGGCGACGAGTCCTACGGCCTGGAACTGCGCAGCCAGGGACTGCGCAGCCGGACCGCCTGGGCCGCGCGGCCCAGGCCCGCCTGCGGACCCGGCGAGCTGCTCCTGCGCGTGCACGCCGCCGCGCTCAACTACCGCGACGTGATGCTGGCCACTGGCCTGCTCCCGCCCGACGCCGAGGTACCGCTGCCCGAGGGCCCCGCCCTCGGTCTGGAGTGCGCCGGCGAGGTGACCGCCGTCGGGTCCGAGGTGACCGGGTACGCCCCCGGCGACCGCGTCTACGCCGTCGCGCCGGGCTCCCTGGCCTCACACGTGCGGGTGCGGCCGGAATCGGTGGGACGCGTCCCGGACGGCATGAGCTACGCGCAGGCGGCCACCCTGCCGGTCGTCTTCCTCACCGTGCACTACGCCCTGGACCGCCTGGCCCGTCTGCGGCCCGGCGAGACCCTGCTGGTGCACGGCGGTGCCGGCGGCGTGGGCCTGGCCGCCCTCCAGTACGCCCACCGGCTCGGCGCCCGGGTGATCGCCACCGCCGGCACCCCCGTCAAGCGCGATCTGCTGCGCGCCCTCGGCGTCGACCACGTCTGCGACTCCCGCACGCTCCACTTCGCCGAGCAGGTACGGGACGTCACCGGCGGGCGCGGCGTCGACGTGGTCCTCAACTCGCTGTCCGGCGAGGCGATCACGCGCAGCCTGGAGGCGCTGGCGCCGGGCGGCCGGTTTGTGGAACTCGGCAAACGCGACATCTACGCCAACCAGCCGCTGCTGCTGCGCCCGTTGCGCAACAACCTGTCCTTCCACGCCCTGGACGTCAACCAGTTGACGGTGCACGCGCCCGCCGAGCTGGCCGCCGCCTTCCGCGAGGTCGGCCAGCGGGTCGCCGAGGGCGTCTACCGGCCGCTGCCCCACGAGCCGTACCCGGCCGGGGAGGTCCACGAGGCGTTCCGCACCCTGCAGCACTCCCGCCACCTGGGCAAGGTCGTCATCTCACTGGCCGAACCGCCCGCCCTGGAACGGCCCGTCCCCCCGCCGGCCCCGGCGGCCGACGCCACCTACCTCGTCACCGGCGGCACGAGCGGCTTCGGCGCGGCCACCGCCCGGCACCTGGCGGCCCGGGGCGTCCGGCACCTCGCCCTGGTGAGCCGGCGGGGCCCGCTCGCCCCCGGGGCGGCCGAGCTGGTGCGGGAGCTGGCCGCGCTGGGCGCCACCGCCCACCTGCACGCCGCCGACGTGACCGACCCGGCGGCCCTGGGCGAGGTCTTCGCCCAGGCGCGTGCGCAGGGCCGTCCCGTCGGCGGTGTGGTGCACGCGGCGATGCACCTGGACGACGCGCCGCTGGCCGAACTGGACGCCGACCGGTTCCACGCGGTCCTGGCCCCCAAGATGCAGGGGGCCCTGGTGCTCGACGAGCTGACCCGTGAGCACGGGGTGGACCACTTCGTGGCCTACTCCTCCATCTCCGCCCTCATCGGCAATCCCACCCAGGCGCCCTACGTGGCCGGCAACCTCTTCCAGGAGGCGCTGGTCCGCGCCCGCCGGGACCGGGGGGCGGCCGGCCTGGCCGTGGCCTGGGGCGGCATCGACGAGACCGGTTACCTCTTCCGGGCGGGGATGACGGAGACCTTCGACCGCCTCGGGGCGGGTGCCCTGCCGCCCGCGGAAGCCCTGGACTTCCTGGACCGGCTGTCGGGCGGACGGACCACGGTGACGGCGGTGGGGCGGTTCGACTGGCCACGCATGGCCCGTACCGTGGCCACCCTGCACTCGGCCGCCCGCTTCGTCCCGCTGACCGGTAGCGGGACGGGGGGCCGCACCCTGGACGCCGCCGAGGAGTTCGCCGTGCGCTACGCCGGTGCGGCGAGCGACGACGAGGCACGCGCCGTCCTCACCGGCACCCTGATCGGCCTGGCCGCCGACGTCCTGCAGATCTCGCCCGACCGCATCGACGTCACCAAGGACATCAGCGCCCTCGGCGTGGACTCCCTGATGCTGGCCGAACTCGCCATCTCCGTGCAGCGCACCCTCGGCTGTGAGCTGCCGATGATGGAGCTGGTGACCGTCCGGTGCCTCACCGACCTGACCGACCGGATCCACCGCATCCTCCAGCAGACCGCCACGGGCACCACCACGCCCTGACCCCGCCCGCGGACCGCCGGGGCGGCCCCGGTACGTCCACCCCGCCGTACGCGGCCGGGAGCGGCCCGGACACCAGACGAGAACGGAGTGGCCCTACCCGATGAGCAACCTCCCCGCGCCCCGACCCTCACCCGTCGACCGGCATCTGCACCGCGCGGCCCGCGCCCTCCGGCACCACGGTGGTTACCTGGGCGTCCTGGGTGTCCTGGAGGGAACACCGCCGAGCGTCGGGGAACTGCGCGACCTGGTCGCCGACACGGTGCCCCGGGTGCCCGCCTGGCACTACCGGGTGTGCGCCGACAACCGGCGGGTCTGGGAGCACGCCGGCGACCAGGACCCCCGTGCGCACGTCCACGAACTCCGCGTCCCGGAAGGCCCCGCGGCACTCGAACGCATCGGCCGGGCGGTGCTCGACGCCCCCTTCCCGCAAGGCGCCGACAACTGGGGGGTGTGGCTCGTCACCGGCTGGGCCGCCGACCGCTACGCCATCGCCTGCCGGGTGCACCACGCCCTGCAGGACGCCGCCGGGGGCATGGCCGGGCTCAGCGCCGTGATGTTCCCCGGGATGGAACTCCCGCTGAGCGTCCCGCCCGAATCCGAACCACCGCTCCGCCCGGCCTCGGCGGCCCGCTGGGCGGCCCGGACCCTGCCGTCCCTGCTGCGGCCGACCGCCCGCTGGACCCCCGCCCGGCAGGCGGCGGACCCCACCCGTACCCTGCACATCGCGACCTGCGGCACCGACCGCCTCGAAGCGCTCTCCCGCGCGGCCGACGCGACCCTCAACCAGATCTACCTGGCCGTCACCGCCGGCGCCCTGCGCGCCTGGACACCCCAGGACTGGACCGGCCGCCGCCCCCGGCCGCTGCACTGCGTCGTCCCCGCCGAGAGCCGTCCCGCGGGCCACGAGCTGGCCACGCTGGGCAATCATCTGGTGGCCCTGCGGGCCGAACTGCACTGCGCGCAACCCGATCCGCGGCGGCGGCTGGACCTGATGCGCGCGAGCACGGACATGCGCGACGCGGGGATCCCGCAGCAGCGGGCGGCCCTGCGCGCCCTGCCCCGGGTGTCCGGTCTCGCCACCCGGTGGCTGCTCGACCGGAGCCGGACCGCCTTGCTGACCAGCAACGTCCAGCTCGGGGCGGGGTTCGCGGTGAACGGACACCCCGTACGCCGGATCGTCAGCCTGCCGCCCCTGCTGTTCGGCCACCCGCTGAGCGTGGCCCTGACCACGTACGAGGGACAGGCCACCGTCTGCTTCACCAGTGACCGCGGTGAGCCCGACCCGAGCAGCCTGCCGCGGTTGTGGCACGAGGCCCTGACGGAACTGGAGCGGGCCTACGCCACGTCCGGGGCCGGCACCCCGGCCGCCGCGACCACCGGCGGCACCCCCGCCCGTACCGCCCACGAGGAGTGAGTCTCCCGCCGTACCCCCTGGTCAGCCGTGCCCCGGCCGGGCTAGCGTCCGGTCATGGCAGCCTTCGACCCCTGGGACCCCGCGTTCGTCGCCGACCCGTACCCCGCCTACGCCGAGCTGCGCGCGACGGGGCGGGTGCACTGGTTCGAGCCCAGCGGGCAGTGGCTCGTGCCGCACCACGCCGATGTGTCGGCGCTGCTGCGGGACCGGCGGCTCGGGCGGACCTACATGCACCGGTTCACCCACGAGGAGTTCGGGCGGACTCCGCCCCCGCCGGAACACGAGCCGTTCCACACGCTCAACGACCACGGGATGCTCGACCTGGAGCCGCCGGACCACACCCGCATCCGCCGGCTGGTGTCGAAGGCGTTCACCCCGCGCACGGTGGAGCGGCTCAAGCCGTACGTCGACGCCCTCGCCGGCGAGCTGGTGGACCGGCTGGTGGCGGCGGGCGGCGGCGACCTGCTGACCGACGTTGCCGAGCCGCTGCCGGTCGCGGTGATCGCCGAGATGCTCGGCATCCCCGAGTCCGACCGGGCCCCGCTGCGCCCCTGGTCGGCCGACATCTGCGGCATGTACGAGCTGAACCCGTCCGAGGAGACGGCGGCACGGGCGGTGCGCGCGTCGGTGGAGTTCACCGAGTATCTGCGCGGCCTGATCGCCGAGCGGCGCGAGGAACCCGGCGACGACCTGGTCTCCGCGCTGATCGCCGCGCACGACGAGGGCGACCGGCTCACCGAGCAGGAGATGATCTCCACCTGCGTGCTGCTGCTCAACGCCGGTCACGAGGCCACGGTGAACGCCACGGTCAACGGCTGGTGGGCGCTGTTCCGTAACCCCGGGCAGCTCGCCGCCCTCCGCGCCGACCACTCCCTGATCCCCACGGCGGTGGAGGAGCTGATGCGGTACGACACCCCGCTCCAGCTCTTCGAGCGCTGGGTGCTGGAGGAGGTGGAGATCGACGGGACGGTGCTGCCCAGGGGCGCGGAGGTGGCGCTGCTGTTCGGCTCCGCCAACCACGACCCGGCGGTCTTCGCCCACCCGGACCGCCTCGACCTGGCCCGCCGGGACAACCCGCACATCTCCTTCAGCGCCGGCCTCCACTACTGCATCGGCGCCCCGCTGGCCCGCGTCGAACTCGCCGCGTCGCTGCGGGCCCTGCTGGAACGGGCCCCGTCCCTGACCCCGGCCGGCGACCCGGAGCGCAAGCCGAACTTCGTGATCCGGGGGCTGGCCGGGCTAGCGGTCCGGGTCTGAGGCGCGCCGGTTCCCCCGGCGGCCCAGCAACCGGACCGCCGCCCCCCAGACCAGGGCGGGCAGCAGCGCGCCGCCGGTGAGGACGAGGGGGAACTCCAGCAGCACGGCGCCGTAGTCCGTGCCCTCGCCCTCGAAGCCGTGGCCCAGATGCCGCCAGGTGCGGCCGGACGATCCCCACAGCCAGAGGGCCGACACCGCGCCGGCCGCCGACAGCAGGCAGCCGGCGCAGGTCACCGCGTCCCGGTTCGCTCTCCCCACGAGCGGGAAGGACGCCCCGGTCCCGCCGCCGGTTCCGTCACGTCGTCAGGTCCCGGCGGCGCAGTCCCGCCAGGCCGACCGCCGTCAGCAGCGCGGCCAGGGCCGTCAGCAGCAGGACCGGTGGCCAGTCCATCGCCGCGCCCGGCAGCTTCGGCAGGTGCCCGTACGGGGAGAGGTCCAGCACGGCCTCTGGCACGTCCAGGGCCGGTCCGATCCAGCCCAGCAGCAGCACCGCCCCGGCCACGCCCCAGGCCGCGACCGCCGCCCGGGGCAGCAGCCCGTGCAGCAGCACCGCCGCCCCGCCGATCACCCACACCGCCGGCACCTGCGCCAGGCACGCGCCGAGGATCGGCCCGGGGTCCCGGCCGTACCCGAGGGCGTACCCGCACCCGCCGAGCAGCAGGATCAGCACCGACCCGCCGAACGCGACCACCAGGTGCCCGGCGGCCCAGCGCAGTCTCCCCACCGCCCCGGCGAGCACGGGCTCGGCCCGCCCGGAGGTCTCCTCGCCGTTCAGCCGCAGCACCGAACCGGTGACGTACAGCGCGGCGATCAGGCCGAGGGTCCCGATCATCGCGGCCACGAACGCGTCGGTCACCCCGGCCTGTCCGCCCAGCCGGGCGATGATCTCCCGCGCCCCCTCGTTGTCACCGACCAGATCGGCCGCGCCCTCGGTCATCGCCCCGTACACCAGCCCGGCGACGAAGAACCCGGCGCTCCACCCGAGGACCGAGCCGCGCTGCAACCGCCGGGCCAGCGCGCCCGCCGTGCCCAGGCGGCCGTGCGCCGGTCCCGGCCGGGTCGGCAGGAAGCTCATGCCGACGTCCCGGCGGCCGGTCAGCCCGTACGCCACCGCGCCCTGCGCCAGCGCCGCCCCGGCGATCAGGAGCAGCACCCACCAGCGCTCCCCGGCGAAGGGCCGCAGGTTCTCCTGCCAGCCCAGCGGAGAGACCCAGGTCAGCGGCGAGGAGCCGTCCGTGGTGGCCGAGTCGCCCGCCGCCCGCAGCACGAAGGCGGCGCCCAGCGCCCCGGCGGTCAGGCCCCGGGCCAGCCGCGCGCTCTCGGTGAGCTGGGCGGCGATCGCGGCCATGGTGGCGAAGACCAGGCCGGTGCCCGCGACCCCCGCCCCGAAGGCGACCGCGCCGGTGGCGCCCCGCGCGGCCAGCCCGGCGGCGAGCAGCACCGCGAGCACGGCGTCGGCGGCGGCGGCGGTCAGCAGGGCCGCGGTGAGCGGGGCGCGGCGGCCGACCATGCCGGACTGGACGAGTTCCTGCCGGCCGCTCTCCTCCTCGTCCCGGGTGTGCCGGACCACGATCAGCAGGCTCATCACCGCGGCCAGCACGGCGGCGTACACCCCGACCCGCCAGGCGGTGAGCGCGCCCAGGGAGTCGCCGAAGAGCGGGCCGACCATGGCCCGCAGCGAGGAGTTGGTCTCCATCTGCCGGATCAGGTCGGCGCGTTCGGCCGCCGTGCCGTACAGGCTCTCCAGGGTGCCGGGCATGGAGAGCACCAGCAGGGTGTTGACCGCGACCCAGACCGGGATCAGCACCCGGTCCCGGCGCAGGGCGAAGCGCAGCAGCGTGCCGGTGCCGGCCAGCGGGCGGAACCCGCCGGGCCGTACCGCGAGGGCCGTGGCGGTCATCGGGTCTCCTGGTAGTGGCGCAGGAAGAGTTCCTCCAGGGTGGGCGGGGTCGAGGTCAGCGAGCGGACGCCGGAGGCGCCCAGCGACCGCAGGACCGCGTCCAGGTGCCCGGTGTCCACCTGGAGCCGCACCCGGTTGCCCCGTACGTCGAGGTCGTGCACGCCGGGCAGCCCCGCCAGCCCGTCGGGCGGACCGGCCAGCTCGGCGGTGACGCTGGTCCGGGTCAGATGGCGCAGCTCGGCGAGCGAACCGCTCTCCACCGTCCGCCCGTTGCGGATGATGCTGACCCGGTCGCACAGCTCCTCGACCTCGCTGAGGATGTGGGAGGAGAGCAGGACGGTGCGGCCCCGGTCGCGCTCCTCGGCGACACAGCGCTGGAAGACCTCCTCCATCAGCGGGTCCAGGCCGCTGGTCGGCTCGTCCAGGATCAGCAGGTCGACGTCCGCGGCGAACGCGGCGACCAGCGCGACCTTCTGCCGGTTGCCCTTGGAGTACGTGCGGCCCTTCTTGGTCGGGTCCAGCTCGAACCGCTCGATCAGCTCCGCGCGCCGCCGGGTGTCGAGGCCGCCGCGCAGCCTGCCGTACAGGTCGATGACCTCGCCGCCGGAGAGGTTGCGCCACAGCGTCACGTCCCCGGGGACGTACGCGATCCGGCGGTGCACCTCCACCGCGTGCGTCCACGGGTCGTGGCCGAGGACCTGGGCCGCGCCCGAGTCGGCGCGCAGCAGGCCGAGCAGGACGCGGATGGCGGTGGACTTGCCGGCCCCGTTGGGCCCGAGGAACCCGTGCACCTCGCCGGCCTCCACCTCCAGGTCCAGGCCGTCGAGCGCGTGCGTGCGGCCGAACGACTTATGCAGGCCGGAGACGCTGATTGCCTTCGTCATGGTTTGGAGCGTACGCTTTTTTCAGAATCTTGTGAAGTTAAGAAACCGTCACGATGTGCGGGATGATCGGGGCATGACGGAATCAGGACCAGGGCGCGATCCGGCGGCGGTGTCGAGGTTCGTCGAGGGCTTCGCCGCCCAGCTCGTGGAGGCCGGGATGCAGCGGATGCCGGCCCGGGTGTTCGCCGCGCTGCTCGCCTCCGACGCGGGCACCCTGACCGCGGCCGAACTCGGCGACCAGCTCAAGGTCAGCCCGGCCGCCGTCTCCGGGGCCGTGCGCTACCTCGCCCAGCAGCACATGGTGTCCCGGGAGCGCGAGCCGGGCTCCCGGCGGGAGCGGTACCGGGTGCACAGCGACCAGTGGTACGAGACCCTCACCAACCGCGAGTCGATCCTCAAGCGCTGGGCCGCCGCCCTCGGCGAGGGCATCCGCAGCCTCGGCCCCGAGACCCCGGCCGGCCGCCGCATGGCCGAGACGCTGGCCTTCTTCGAGTTCATCGACGGGGAGATCGCCGCGATGATGGAGCGGTGGCGGGAGCACCGGGACGAGCTGTTCCCCTGACCACCGGGTGACGGGGGCGCCGCCCGGACCGGACCCGCGAGCTCAGCGCGTCGGCAGCGTCAGCCCCCACGCCCCCTCCCGTACCGTCCAGGTCCGTCTCCCCACCGGGCCCGACTCGACCGCGTCGGCGCGGTAGCGGAAGTGGGCGCCGGAGACCGTGACCGTGCGGCCCGCCGCCGTCAGGGGGGAGGCTTCCGCGCCGACCGACAGCGGCCGGACCTCCACCTCGGCCACCCCGGCCGTGCCCGGCACCACGGACACCGCCTCCACCGGCTGGTCCAGGTCGACCAGCGTCACCCCGTCGACCTCCACCCGCAGCCGGGCCGGCCCGGCGCCCACCTGCGCCCCGGGACGGACCGGACGCGGATGCGCCAGCGTCCGTACCAGGGAGTGGTAGGTCCGCAGCCAGGGCCGCGCCCCGTCCGCCGCCCCGTCCGCGGCCCCCTCCGCCGCCGCGCCGAGGCCCCGGCGCGGCACCGGCGGGATGCCCACCGCCCCCAGCACCACCCCGTCGCTGTCGTCGACGAGCAGGTCCAGCCGCCGCTCCGCCCCCTCCAGCACCGCCCGCGCCGCCGCCACCGCCCCCGTCGGCACCCCCAGCGACCGGGCCAGGCCCAGCACCGGACCGACCGGCACCAGCGACAGCGCGCACCCGGCCAGCTCCCGGTGCCGGTGCAGCAGCGTCACCGCCCGCAGCAGCGCCCGGTCGTCGCCGACCACCACCGGCCGCCGCGACCCCCGCCGGCGCAGCGCCCGAGCGAACTCCTCCGGCCCGTCCGGCAGGCACACCTTCGTGTGCGCGGCACCCGCGCTGAGCACGTCCTTCGCGATCCGGACGGACTCGCCGTCGGCCCGCCGGGCGACCGGGTCGATGACCAGCAGCAACTGATCGGGCCTCGCGGAAGTCGCCACCTCGGCCATGCCTCGCTTCCTCGGGTAGCATCTTTGTGCAAGAGCCCCTTGCGCTGTTGCGCCAGGGGCTTCGTCTATTCCGGGGCACCCGGTCCGACGGTTGGCGGCCAACGACGGTCGCGGTGCGCGCGGCACATCGGTTCCCGCGCGCGCCCTCGACCTTGGACATGCCCCGCCCGGAAGGGGTGTACGCGCGTGCCCGCACTTGTGCTGCTCGGTGCTCAGTGGGGTGACGAAGGCAAGGGAAAGGCGACGGACCTGCTCGGTGGTTCCGTCGACTATGTGGTGCGCTACCAGGGCGGCAACAACGCCGGCCACACGGTAGTCGTGGGCGACCAGAAGTACGCCCTCCACCTGCTCCCTTCCGGAATCCTGTCCCCCGGCTGCACGCCGGTCATCGGCAACGGCGTCGTCGTCGACCCGTCGGTCCTGTTCTCCGAGCTGAGCGGGCTGAACGAGCGTGGCGTCGACACGTCCAAGCTCCTGATCAGCGGCAACGCCCACATCATCACGCCGTACAACGTCACCGTGGACAAGGTGACCGAGCGCTTCCTGGGCAAGCGCAAGATCGGCACCACCGGCCGCGGCATCGGCCCCACCTACGCCGACAAGATCAACCGCGTCGGCATCCGCGTCCAGGACCTCTACGACGAGTCGATCCTCACCCAGAAGGTCGAGGCGGCGCTGGACGTCAAGAACCAGATGCTCACCAAGCTCTACAACCGGCGCGCGATCGCCGTCGGCCAGGTGGTCGAGGAGCTGCTGGGCTACGCGGACAAGCTCCGCCCGTACGTCGCCGACACCGTGCTGGTGCTCAACCAGGCGCTGGACGAGGACAAGGTGGTCCTCTTCGAGGGCGGCCAGGGCACCCTGCTGGACATCGACCACGGCACGTACCCGTTCGTGACCTCGTCGAACCCGACCGCGGGCGGCGCCTGCACCGGCGCCGGCGTGGGCCCCACCCGGATCAGCCGGGTCATCGGCATCCTCAAGGCGTACACCACCCGGGTCGGCGCGGGCCCGTTCCCGACCGAGCTGTTCGACGAGGACGGCGAGGCGCTGCGCCGGATCGGCGGCGAGCGGGGCGTCACCACCGGCCGCGACCGGCGCTGCGGCTGGTTCGACGCGGTGATCGCCCGCTACGCGACCCGGGTCAACGGCCTCACCGACTTCTTCCTCACCAAGCTCGACGTGCTCACCGGCTGGGAGCAGATCCCGGTCTGCGTGGCGTACGAGATCGACGGCAAGCGCGTCGAGGAGCTGCCGTACTCGCAGTCCGACTTCCACCACGCCAAGCCGGTCTACGAGATGCTGCCCGGCTGGAGCGAGGACATCAGCAAGGCGAAGACCTTCGCCGACCTGCCGAAGAACGCCCAGGCGTACGTGAAGGCGCTGGAGGAGATGTCCGGCGCCCCGATCTCCGCGATCGGCGTCGGCCCGGGCCGGGACGAGACGATCGAGATCAACTCGTTCCTGTAGGCCCCGGCACCGGCCCCGCACCGCACCGACCGCGACCGCCGCCGTTCGGCCCCCTCTCAGGGGGCGTCGGCGGCGGTCGCGGTCAACTGAAGACGATCATCGAGCCCTGGGCCAGGCTCCGGGTGGCCGCCGCGTGCAGGCCCAGCCAGACGTGCCGTTCGCGGGCGAAGGGGCTGGGGTCGTAGGGGGCGGCCACGGCCCGTTCCTCCAGCTCCGTGGGGGCCGGCGGGGGCTGGGGGGCCGGCGGGGGGTTGAGCGGGTCGATGCCGATCGCCGGAGCGACCGTCTCCAGCTCGCGCAGCAGGCCGTGCGAGGAGCCCAAGGGGCCGCCGCCGGCCAGCAGTTCGTCGCTGGACAGCGGATGCGGGAAGTCGACGGGGACGTACGCGCCCGCGTGGTCGTAGTGCCAGACCAGGTGCGACTGCTGGGCCGTCGCCTCGAACATCTCCAGCAACTGCTCGTAGTCACCGCCCAGTTCGTCCACCGGCGTCACCGGCAGCCCGCACAGCCGCAGCAGGTGGGCGCGGCGCAGGAAGTGCAGCGCGTCGTAGTCGAAGACGGCCACCGGGGCCACCTCGCCGGAGAGCCCCGGCATGTACTGGTACACCGGCACCGGCGGCAGCCCGGCCGCGGCCAGTGCCTTGTCGTACTGCGCGAGTTCCTCGGCGAACGGGTTGTCCGGCGTGTGGCACAGGATGTCGACGAGCGGTACCAGCCACAGGTCACAGGCCAAAAGAGGGCTCCTCACACAGCACGGCGATCCGGATCACGTGGTCAGGAAGGGTAGTCGGTGCGGTAGGCGGCGCGATGGGCGATGCGGTGGGCGGCGCGATGGGCGGTGCGGTGGGCGTGCGTCGGTCGTGCAGACCCCATACCCACGAGCGCCCCGGCAACCCCGCACCGGCCCGTCATCGGCCGCCGCCGGCCGTGCCGGTCATCCGCCGGTGAGCCGCTCGATCAGCGCGAGGGAGTGCGCGTTGTACGCGGCGACGCACCCGCGGGCCGCCTCGGCGTCCCGCCGGGCCAGCGCGTCGACCAGCTCGGTGTGCCCGGACCACAGCGTGCCGCGCAGATCGCTGAGCCGGCGCAGGTGCTGCACGGTGCACACCCAGCTCTGCACCCGCAGCCGGTGCAGGAAGTCGGAGAGGTAGGGGTTGCCGAACAGGGCGCTCAGCTCCCGCCAGTAGCGCAGGTCGTAGCCGATCAGGACGGTGAGGTCGCCGGCGATGGCCGCGCGCTGCGCCTCCTCGCCGCGCCGCCGCACCCCGGCGAGGGCGGCGGCCAGCCGGGGCCCGTCGACCAGGTCGGCCCGGCCGTCCGCGAGCGACCGGAACATGCCGTCGGTGACCAGTCCGCGGGCCTCGACCATGCCGCGGTAGTCGTCGGGGGAGTACTCGTGGACCCGGAAGCCGCGGTGGTGGTCGGCGTCCAGCAGCCCCTGCGCGGACAGGTCGACGAGCGCCTCGCGGACCGGCGTGGCGGAGACGCCGTACTGCTCGGCGATCTCCTTGACGGTGAACTCCTGCCCCGGCTTGAGCCGTCCGGCCAGGACCTCGTCGCGGAGCGCGTCGGCTATCTGCCGCCGCAGGGTGCTGCGCGTCACGGCACCGTTGCCGGTGGGGCCGGGCATGGTCGGGCGGTCTCCTCGTCGCGTCCGGGCACGGCGGGCGCCAAGCGCGCGGCGGCGGCCACCCCGGTGCGCGGGGGGCCGCCTGCGCGTGTATGGGCGGCGTGCGCGTATATGTCTCCGAGCACGCCACCCTACGCGTTCGAATCCCGTTCGCGTCCCGTCCCGCGACGTGGACTACGCGGTGTGCTCGTCCGCCACGGACAGTGCCGCGTCCAGCGCCGCCAGGCCGTCCTTCAGCTCCGCCTCGGTCACCGTGCAGGGCGGGACGACATGGGTGCGGTTCATGTTCACGAACGGCCAGAGCCCGCGCGCCTTCGCGGCGGCGGCGAAGGCGGCCATCGGCGCGTTCGCCTCCCCGGTCGCGTTGTACGGCACCAGCGGCTCCCGGGTCTCCCGGTCCCGGACCAGCTCCAGCGCCCAGAACATGCCCACCCCGCGCACCTCGCCCACGCTGGGGTGCCGCTCCGCCAGCTCCCGCAGCGCCGGTGCGAGGACCGTCTCGCCGAGCCGGGCGGCGTTCTCCACGACGCCCTCCTCGGCCATGGCGGTGATCGTGGCGACGGCGGCGGCGCAGGCGAGCGGGTGCCCGGAGTAGGTCAGCCCGCCCGGGTACGGCCGCTTGGCGAACGTCTGCGCGATCTCGGCGGAGATCGCCACCCCGCCCAGCGGGACATAGCCGCTGTTCACGCCCTTGGCGAAGGTCATCAGGTCGGGCACCACCCCGTACAGGTCGGCCGCGAACCAGGTGCCGGTCCGCCCGAAGCCGGCCATCACCTCGTCCAGTACGAAGACGATCCCGTACTTGTCGCAGATCTCCCGCACCCCGGCCAGGTAACCGGCCGGCGGCACCATGATCCCGGCCGTGCCCGGAATCGTCTCCAGCACGATCGCGGCGACGGTCGACGGCCCCTCGAAGGCGATCGTCGTCTCCAGGTGCTCCAGCGCCCGCGCGCACTCCTGCTCCTCGGTCCCGGCGTAGAACCGCGACCGGTACAGGAACGGCGCCCAGAAGTGCACGACCCCGGCCGTCCCGCTGTCCGAGGCCCAGCGGCGCGGGTCACCGGTGACGTTGATCGCCTGCTGGGTGCCGCCGTGGTACGAGCGGTACGCGGAGAGCACCTTGGGGCGGCCGGTGTGCAGCCGGGCCATCCGCACCGCGTGCTCGACCGCGTCCGCGCCGCCGTTGGTGAAGAAGATCTTGTCCAGGTCGCCCGGCGTCCGCTCGGCGATCAGCCGGGCCGCCTCCGAGCGCGCCTCCACGGCGAACGCGGGCGCGAAGGTGGCCAGCTTCGCCGCCTGCTCCTGGATCGCGGCGACGACCTTGGGGTGCTGGTAGCCGATGTTGGTGAAGACGAGGCCGCTGGTGAAGTCGAGGTAGCGGTTGCCGTCGTAGTCCCAGAAGTACGACCCCTCGGCGCCGGCGACGGCGAGCGGGTCGATGAGTTCCTGCGCGGACCAGGAGTGGAAGACGTGCGCGCGATCGGCGGCCTTCACCGCGGCGCCGGCCTGGGGGTCGGTCTGAGGCGTCATGCGGCCGAGGGTAGATGTCCGCGATGCGGAAAGGGTATCGGCGTCCTGTCTGCCGGACGGCCCTTTCCACGACAGGGTGTCGACGCCCGGACCACCGGGGGCGCCGCCCGTCCGGAGACCTGGTTGAACAACCGGCGAACATCGCCCGACGGACCGGACGCACCGCCTCGTACACCCGTACGGTGTGCAGACGACCGAACCGGACGCGCATCGGCGGGGGCGCCACAGTGGAGTGGTTGAGCGCGGAGAACGTGGTCGCCGTGGCCACGGCGATCCTCGGCATCGCCGCCTCGGGCGTGATGCTCTGGTTCGAACGCCGGGTGCCGCGCCGCAAGCGCATCGGCTACCGCGTCCAGATGGACAATCCCATCGGCGACGACGTCCGCTCCGGCCGCGCCAACCGCCGCCTCGGCCTCTTCGACGAGACCCCGGGCATGACGGACGCCACCCTCGTCCTGCTCCGCGTCGAGAACGACGGCTCCCAGGGCATCGGCCGCGACGACTACACCGGCCCCGAGCCGCACGGCCTGACCGCGGTCTTCGCCGACCGCACCATCCGCGGCGTCTCGGTCACCCAGCCGTCCGGCACCGGCCATCTGATGGACCACTTCACCGCCGGCCGGGGCTTCGGCTACGAGGGCAACACCCTGCGCATCCCCCGCGTCCCCCTCAACCGCGGCGACCACTTCAAGCTGCTCGTCCTGCTCTCCGGCGGCGACGTGGGCAGCGACATCCGGCTGTTCGGCGGCATCCGGGACGGCGACGTCCACCCCAACCGCAGCGCCACCCCGGACGACACCCCGCCGCTGTTCGGCCGCGCCGCCCGGCTGATCACCATCCTGCTCACCGTCTGCGTGGTCACCCTGGCCGGCCTGGTCGTCGCCCAGGACGGCACCCCGCCGCCGATCGGCTGCGAGAGCGGCACCCTGACCCTCACCGGCTCCACCGCCTTCGCCCCCGTACTGCGCGAGGTGGCCCGCTCCTACGAACGGGACTGCGCGGAGGCCGGTGCCGAGATCGTCGTCGACGCCCACGGCTCGACCTCGGGCGTACGGGAGCTGGCGGCGGCCGGCGCGGCCCGCGCGAAGGGCTCCCCGCCCGTGGTCGCCCTCTCCGACGGCCCCAAGCCCGGCGGCCTGCCCGAGCTGCGCGAGAACCGGGTCGCGGTCTCCGTCTTCGCCCTGGTCGTCAACGACGCGGTACGGCTTCCCGGCGACAACCTCTCGACGGCGGACGTACGGCGCCTCTACCGGGGCGAGATCACCAACTGGCGCCGGCTCGGCGGCCCCGACCTCCCGGTCCGGCTGGTCAGCCGCGACGCCAACTCGGGCACCCGGCAGGTCTTCCAGCGCCGGGTGCTGGGCCGGGGCGAGATCGCCAACTCCTCCCTCGACTGCGTCCACCGGGACGACCCCACGGCCGCCGTCGTCCGCTGCGAACTCGACTCCACCGAGCAGGTCCTCGGCACGGTCGCGGACGTCCCCGGCGCGATCGGCTACAGCGAGCTCAACCTGGCCGGCCGGGCGGACGGCGTACGCCGCCTCGACCTCGACGGCGACCCCCCGTCGGTCGACGCCATCGAACACGGCACCAGCGCCTACCCGTACCGCGAGATCGAGTACGCCTACACCTACGGCCGCCCCCCGGCCGACTCCCTCGCCTCCAGCTTCCTGACCTACCTCACCCGCGGCAACGGCCAGAACATCACCCGCACCCACGGCCACATCCCCTGCTGGACCCCCACGTCCCTACGCCTCTGCACCAACTGACCCACCCGCGCAACCCACCCACCCACCCACGCAACCCACCCACCCGCCCATCCGCGCACTCGCGCGACCTGCCCACCCGCCCACCCGCGCACCCCGCCCCACCGCGGGCATTCGTGCCGCCTAGGGCGGCACGGGTGGGCGCGGCGGCACCCCGCCACGCCGGGCCGCGCGACGCCCCCGCCCCAGCCCCAACGCCGCTCACCCGACAACGCGGCCCGGCGCAAACCGAGCCCCGCCCTACCGAGCCCCGCCCTACCGAGCCTCAGGAGGCCGCTGCCGAGGCATATGCGGCCGCGCCCCCCCCACCACCCCCCCGAACCGCCCCTGCACCACCGCCCCCTCAACCCCCCGCCCCACCGCCACCTGGATCCCCGTCGGCGCCGCCCCCGTCCGGAACTCCACCATCCAGTCCACCGTCTCCGCCCGCACCAGCTCCGCCACGTCCTCCGAGAACCTCCGCAGCACCAGCAGACACCGCTCCGCCGCCTCCCCGGCCGTCCCCTCCGCGGGCCCCAGCACCTCCCGCACGCTCTCCGACGCCCAGTCGAACTGGAGCACCTGCAACCTCCGCTGCACCGCCTGCGCCGTGGCCACGTCCCGCATCCACCCGGACGTCAGCCCGAGGTACCGGTCCCCGGCCACGCACGCCACCGCCAGCAGCAGCGCCAGATACCCCCAGGGAGCCACCCCGCCGACCACCCCGGCCAGGTCCAGCAGCGGCAGCGCCGCCGCCGCCACCGCCCCGACCACCGTGCCGCCGCGCAGCGCCCGCGCGCCCCGCCGCTTCCCCGTCCGGTCCGCGAGGTACCAGGCCGCCGTGTCCAGGGCCCCGCGCTCCACCCACCGGTAGAGCTCGTCCAGCCGCTCGGCCGGAAGTCCCCAGTCCCCGAGCGGGAACGCCCGCCCGTTCAGGTCGCCCGGCTCACCCCGCCCCACCCCGGCCGTCCCCTCGGGCTGCTTCTCCGGCTGACCCACCAGGCACTCCCAACCGACCACACTGATCACGTTGCGTGACGACTCCGCCGCACCCTTCCTACCGCCCACTGGGTGGCGAAGGGTCCGGTTCCGCCGCTTTTCCGCCCGGAAGGGGTCGCTGATCAGGTGGAGGCCCGGCGTCCATCTCACTCGAAAGAGTGCTGGGGCGAGGGCCGCCCGGACCACGTAGGCTCGTGCCGAACGGGAAAACCCGTAGCGATAGGAGCTGATCGTGATCCCCGGTGGTGGCCAGCCCAACATGCAGCAGTTGCTCCAGCAGGCCCAGAAGATGCAGCAGGACCTGGCGAACGCCCAGGAAGAGCTGGCGAGGACCGAGGTCGACGGGCAGGCCGGCGGCGGACTGGTGAAGGCCACCGTCACCGGCTCCGGCGAGCTGCGCGGCCTGGTGATCGATCCCAAGGCGGTGGACCCGGAGGACACCGAGACCCTCGCCGACCTGATCGTCGCCGCGGTCCAGGCGGCCAACGAGAACGCGCAGACGCTCCAGCAGCAGAAGCTCGGCCCGCTGGCCCAGGGCCTGGGCGGCGGCAGCGGCATCCCGGGCCTGCCTTTCTAAGACCGCCCGGCCCCTCTACCGTACGTATCAAGGAACCCCAGGAAGGACGGCAGTCCGTTGTACGAAGGCGTGGTCCAGGACCTCATCGACGAGCTGGGGCGGCTGCCCGGCGTCGGTCCCAAGAGCGCGCAGCGGATCGCCTTCCACATCCTCCAGGCGGAACCCACGGACGTACGGCGCCTCGCGCACGCCCTGATGGAGGTCAAGGCGAAGGTCCGCTTCTGCGCGACCTGCGGGAACGTCGCACAGGAGGAGCTGTGCAACATCTGCCGCGACCCGCGCCGGGACCCCGCCGTCATCTGCGTGGTGGAGGAGCCGAAGGACGTCGTGGCCATCGAGCGCACCCGGGAGTTCCGCGGCCGGTACCACGTGCTCGGCGGCGCGATCAGCCCCATCGACGGCGTCGGCCCCGACGACCTGCGGATACGGGAACTGCTCGCGCGGCTGGCCGACGGGGCGGTCACGGAGCTGATCCTGGCCACGGACCCGAACCTGGAGGGCGAGGCCACGGCCACGTACCTCGCCCGGATGATCAAGCCCATGGGCCTCAAGGTCACCCGCCTGGCCAGCGGCCTCCCGGTGGGTGGCGACCTGGAATACGCGGACGAGGTGACCCTCGGCCGGGCCTTCGAGGGGAGACGACTCCTAGATGTCTGACGCCACGCTGCACGCGACCCACCAGAACCCGGACGACTTCGCGGTCCAGATCGCCGACCAGATCGAGAGTTTCCTGGTCGCCGTCACCGAGGTGGCGAGGGGCGACGAACCGGCCTCGGCCGTCCCCTTCCTGCTCCTGGAGGTCTCCCAGTTGCTCCTGGCCGGCGGCCGCCTCGGCGCCCACGAGGACATCGTCCCGGACGAGCGCTACGAGCCCGACCCGGGCCCGGAGCAGGACGTGGACGAACTCCGCGAGAACCTCGCCCGCCTGCTCGACCCGGTCGACGTCTACTCCGAGGTCTTCGACCCGTACGAGCCCCGCAAGGCGCCCGTCCCGGCCCGGATCTCCGACGACCTCACCGACGTCATCACCGACCTCCGCCACGGCATGGCCCACTACCGGGCCGGCCGCACCTCGGAGGCCCTGTGGTGGTGGCAGTTCTCCTACTTCTCCAACTGGGGCTCCACCGCCTCCGCCACCCTCCGCGCCCTCCAGTCGGTCGTCGCCCACGTCCGCCTCGACCAGCCGCTGGCCGAACTCGACGGCCTCGACACGGACGAGGACCTCGGCGACGAGACACTGGAGGCGGAGGCCGGCCGCGTCATGGTCGAGGAGATCGCGGGCCCACTGGGCCTGCGCCCGGTCAAGTAACGGCCCGGCGGAGCGCCGCCGCGTCCACGTACGGGGCGGTCGCCGTCGGCGCGCTGTACCAGCGCAGCGGCCAGGTGTTGCCCTCCAGGGCCGGGACGCCGACGTACGTGACCGTCCCCGTGCCCGTGCCGCCCAGCAACTGCACGCCGAGCGGCCACTCGTACGCCGCGATGGCGCCCGGCGGCAGCAGGAAGTACAGCCACCGTCCGCCGCTCACCTCGCTCACGACCGGCCCGGCGTCCTCGTCCGTCGCCTCGACCAGCCAGTCGGCGACCAGCTCGCCCCGGATGCCGTCGATCCGCACGGCGTCGAAGTGCACGCCCGCGAGGCACAGTTGATGCCCGGCGAGGGGGACCCACGCGGGCCGGTGAATTACGTTCATCATGGTCACACGCTGCCGCGCACGCCGCTACGGTCGGTAGTGACATGGGGGTCACACACCGTGGTGTAGCGCGTGGAGGTGCGTGCAGTGTCCGAGTCGCCGATCATGTGGCGTTTCGTGGGGAACCAATTGAAACGCTGGCGCACCAAGGCGCACGTGAGCCGCGAGCAATTGGCGTCCGCCTCCAACTACGCCCCGGACACCATCAAGGCGATGGAACAAGGGGTGCGGATGCCGACCGCCCGGGTCCTCGACGTGGCCGACGAGTTGTGCGGGGCGGGCGGCCTGCTGAGCGCCGGGAAGGAGTACCTGACCAGGGAGCGATTCCCGGCGCGGGCTCGGGAGTTCATGGAGCGCGAGAAGGAGGCGATCAGCCGTTGGTCCTACGAGGTCACGCTGATTCCGGGCCTCTTGCAGGTCGAGTCGTACGCGCGGACTTTGATCGAGAACCGGCTGCCGTCCCTGGACAAGGAGACGGTCGAGGAGCGCATCACGGCCCGCATGGAGCGGCAGGCCATCCTGACCCAGGAGAAGCCGCTGGTGTCGTTGAACTTCGTGCTGTACGAGGCCGTCCTGCGCAGTCCCCAGGTGAGCGTCGAGCAATTGCGGCGCTTGGTGGAAGTCACCGAGCTGAGGAACGTGTCCGTACAGGTGCTGCCGTTCGAGCGGGCCAGCGCCACCGCGCTGATGGGCCCCATGGTGCTGCTGGAGACCGGCGATCACGAGCGGTACGTCTTCTCGGAGGGCCCGTTCGCCAGTGAGCTGTCGGCCGATCCGGATGCCGTCAGCCGCGTGACCGAGCGGCTTAGTATGATCCGCGCCCAGGCCCTCGGCCCCGTTGAGACGGCCCATTTCATCGAGCGGATGGTGACCAGTCATGAGTGACCGACTGCAATGGATCAAGTCGAGCTACAGCGACGACGAGGGCGGCGATTGCGTCGAGGTCGCCCTCACCCCCACCATCCGCGTCCGCGACTCCAAGAACCCCCCGAACGGCCCCCAGCTCCACGTCACCCCCGCCACCTGGACCGCCTTCATCACCGCAGTTCAGCCCGAGGGCTGAGACCCCGGAGCCGAGCATTTTCATGGGGTTGCTACCTCGTACGGGTGACGTTCCATGGTCGGCTTGCGTCACTACGTGCAGGCCACCTAGGTTCACGGCAACTGCCCAACTGAGGCGGCCCCGTTATTTCGCCCGACGACGACTGGAGGCGACCATGCCCCCGCAGCGGCGCACGCGCGGCCCCGGGCGCGACGCGTTCCGTCCGGTCCCCACTTCGAGGCGCTGGAAGTCGTGAGCGTGCAGGACGTGCCGGTCGGGGCACCATGGTGTCGAGGAGGCGACGCCATGACCCCCAGGACCGGGCACCGGCCGCAGATGTCCGTCGAGGAGTTCGAGGAGCTCGACCGGCATGCCCCGGAGACGGTGCGGCTGGAGTTCATCAGGGGAAAGGTCGCGGTCAAGCCCATGCCGGACGGCAACCACAGCGAGATCGTCGCCTGGCTGCAGATGATCTGCATGCAGCACCGCCCCGATCTGTGGCTGCACGCCGAGCGGGGCCTCAAGACGGAGGGCTACCGCAAGGGCCGGGCGCGAGCGGACGGCGTACTAGTGCCCAGGGGCGCGTTCAAGGGACACGGTGAGTGGTCGCCGCCCGACAGCGCCCTGATGGCCGTGGAAGTGACCTCATGGGACGTCGATGCCGCGCAGCGGGACCGCGTGGAAAAGCCCGACGGGTACGCGGCCGCCGGGATTCCGGTCTACCTCCTCATCGACCGGGACCATCACTCGGTCGTCGTGTTCAACCAGCCGGAGAACGGCCACTACCAGCACGAGGAGAAGCTGCCCTTCGGCGCGACTGTCAAGCTCCCCGATCCGGTCGGCATCACCCTCGACACCGAGGCCCTCAAGGAACTGGCCGACTGAGACGCCCCCGCTTGTGAATGTGTGACCCCTGGCACGTTCCGAGTGGCCCGGGTGGCCGGTGGGCAGGAGGCTGCCTGGACGGGCGGGACGCCGGTAGGTCTCACCATGCGGTATCGCAGGGGGGAAATTCGGGCGCTCGTTAGACTGAGCCGACCGCAGTACATATACGTACGTGCGGAAAGAGACGGATTGAGCGAGGAGCGCACGTGGGCCTTGTCGTGCAGAAGTACGGAGGCTCCTCCGTAGCCGATGCCGAGGGCATCAAGCGCGTCGCCAAGCGGATCGTGGAAGCGAAGAAGAACGGCAACCAGGTGGTCGCCGTCGTTTCCGCGATGGGCGACACGACGGACGAGCTGATCGATCTCGCCGAGCAGGTTTCCCCGATCCCTGCCGGGCGCGAGCTCGACATGCTGCTGACCGCCGGAGAGCGGATCTCCATGGCGTTGCTGGCCATGGCGATCAAAAACCTGGGCCACGAGGCCCAGTCCTTCACCGGCAGCCAGGCAGGTGTCATCACCGACTCGGTCCACAACAAAGCCCGGATCATCGACGTCACCCCGGGCCGGATCCGCACCTCCGTGGACGAGGGCAACATCGCCATCGTGGCCGGCTTCCAGGGCGTCAGCCAGGACAGCAAGGACATCACCACGCTGGGCCGCGGCGGCTCCGACACCACGGCCGTCGCCCTCGCCGCCGCGCTCGACGCGGACGTCTGCGAGATCTACACCGACGTGGACGGCGTGTTCACCGCCGACCCGCGGGTGGTGAAGAAGGCGAAGAAGATCGACTGGATCTCCTTCGAGGACATGCTGGAACTCGCCGCCAACGGTTCGAAGGTGCTGCTCCACCGCTGCGTGGAGTACGCCCGGCGGTACGACATCCCGATCCACGTCCGGTCCAGCTTCAGCGGACTGAAGGGCACGTGGGTCAGCAGCGAGCCGATCGAGCAAGGGGACAAGCAGGTGGAGCAGGCCATCATCTCCGGTGTCGCGCACGACACCTCCGAGGCCAAGATCACGGTCGTCGGCGTGCCGGACAAGCCGGGCGAGGCCGCCGCGATCTTCCGTACGATCGCCGATGCCGAGATCAACATCGACATGATCGTGCAGAACGTGTCCGCCGCCGCCACCGGCCTGACGGACATCTCGTTCACGCTGCCCAAGGCCGAGGGCCGCAAGGCCATCGACGCCCTGGAGAAGAACCGCTCCGGCATCGGCTTCGACTCCCTGCGCTACGACGACCAGATCGGCAAGATCTCCCTGGTCGGCGCCGGGATGAAGACCAACCCGGGGGTCACGGCCGACTTCTTCAAGGCGCTCAGCGACGCCGGGGTGAACATCGAGCTGATCTCGACCTCCGAGATCCGTATCTCGGTCGTCACCCGCAAGGACGACGTCAACGAGGCCGTCCGCGCCGTGCACACCGCCTTCGGCCTGGACTCCGACAGCGACGAGGCCGTGGTGTACGGAGGCACCGGCCGCTGATGGCCGCACGCGAACGGCCCCCCCGGGCCGGTCGGCCGACGCTCGCGGTGGTCGGTGCCACCGGCGTCGTCGGCGCCGTCATGCTCCGGATCCTGTCCCAGCACGCGGACATCTGGGGCGAGATCCGCCTGATCGCCTCCCCGCGCTCGGCCGGCCGCAAGCTGGCCGTGCGCGGCGAGGAGGTCGAGGTGGTGGCGCTCACCGAGGACGCCTTCGACGGGGTGGACGTCGCCATGTTCGACGTACCCGACGAGGTCGCCGCCGAGTGGGCGCCCCTCGCCGCCGCCAAGGGCGTGGTGGTGGTCGACAACTCCGGCGTCTTCCGGATGGACCCCGAGGTCCCGCTGGTCGTGCCCGAGGTCAACCCGCACGCGGTACGGATGCGCCCGCGCGGCATCGTCGCCACCCCCGACTGCGCCACGCTGTCGATGATCGTCGCGCTGGGCGCGCTGCACGCCGAGTTCGGGCTGCGCGAGCTGGTCGTCTCCACGTACCAGGCGGTGAGCGGGGCCGGGCACGCGGGCGTGCGGACGCTGCGCCGGCAGATGTCCCTGGTGGCCGGCACCGACCTCGGGACCCACCCCGGCGACCTGCGGCGGGCCGTCGGCGAGGAGACCGGCCCGTTCCCGGAGCCGGTCGCGCTGAACGTCGTACCGTGGGCCGGGTCGCTGCGGGAGGACGGCTGGTCGTCGGCGGAGATGAAGCTGCGGGACGAGTCCCGCAAGATCCTCGGGCTGCCGAAGCTGCCGGTCGCCGTGACCTGCGTACGGGTGCCGGTGGTCACCACCCACTCCCTGACCGTGCACGCCCGCTTCGAGGGCGAGGTCACCGTCGGGGCGGCCCGCGAGATTCTGGCCACCGCGCCCGGGGTCGTGCTCTTCGACAACCCGGCCGCCGGGGAGTTCCCCACCCCCGCCGACGCGGTCGGCACCGACCCGACCTGGGTCGGCCGGGTCCGCCGGGCCCTGGACGACCCCACCGCGCTGGAACTCTTCGTCTGCGGCGACAATCTCCGCAAGGGCGCCGCGCTCAACAGCACGCAGATCGCCGAACTGGTCGCCGCCGAGCGGTTTTAGCGGCTTTTATAGGATCTCGGGTTGTGATGTGCGCCGGAAAGTGGTCCGGACCACTTGATCAATGTCCCGCCGCATCAGAGGATTTCCTCCCCGCCCTCCGCAACCACGCGGACGGCGGGGAGCGTCTTTGCGGTCACCCATCCGGGGCGTGGGGACGCCGTGGAACGGACGTGGGGACGTCTGTTCCCTAGGGGATATAGGGGAAGAGCGGGACGCATGAGGGCAAATGATGCACCGTCGGTTGCGCTGCCCGGCGCCGGAACGAAAACGAACGTGACCCTCGGCACGTACAACCCTCACCGGGGTGAGGGGGTCCAACTGGCGTGGCAGAGGTACTCGACTTCCCCGTGGCGACGCGCGGCACGGCCCTGCGGCCGCCCCGCCGGCCCGCTCAGGCGGCCGGCGCGGCCGGTGGCATGCCGGTGATCGCGCCGATGCCCGCCGCGCAGCCCGCGCCCCTTCCCGGTCAGCGTGACGGTGCCGAGGAGGTCACGGCGGCGGGCACCACCGTCGACCACCTCACCGAGACGTACCGCACCCACTACCGTTCGCTGCTCGGCCTCGCCGCGCTGCTGCTCGACGACACCGCGTCCTGCGAGGACGTCGTCCAGGAGGCGTTCATCCGCGTCCACTCGGCGCGCAAACGGGTCCGCGACCCGGAGAAGACCCTGGCCTACCTGCGGCAGACGGTCGTCAACCTCTCCCGTTCCGCCCTGCGCCGCCGCATCATCGGGCTGAAGCTGCTCTCCAAGCCGATGCCCGACATGGCGAGCGCGGAGGAGGGGGCGGGCCTACGACCAGTTGGAGCGGGACTCCCTGATCAAGGCCATGAAAGGACTCCAGCGCCGGCAGCGCGAGGTCCTGGTCCTGAGGTACTTCGCCGACATGACCGAGGCGCAGGTCGCCGAGACGCTCGGCATATCGCTGGGCTCGGTCAAGGCGTACGGATCACGCGGCATCGCCGCCCTCAGGCTCGCCATGGGGACACCGGCATGAGCGACGGCCATGGCGCGCGGCGCGAGCCGGACGAGCAGGAGTCGAAGCACACGCACGCTGGGAACGGAACTGTGAACCACGGCCCCGACGACCAGGGCCCCGACGTGCAGGGGTCCGACGGACTTCGCCATCGACTGCGCTCGGCCTCCCCGGCTGGGGGTGGGCCCATCGGTGACGGGCCCGGAGGCGGGCTCGCGCCGGACGAGGAAGCGCTGCGCAGGCTGCTGCACGAGGCGGTCCAGGAGGTGGAGCCGCGCGACGGCACCCTGGAGTACCTGCGGCGGGCGGTCCCCGCGCGGCGGGCGCGCAAACGGCAGGCCGCCGTCGGCCTGGCCGCCGCCGCCCTCTTCGTCGGTACGGCGATCCCCGCGCTGGTGCACGTCTCCCACTCCACCGGCCCCGGCGCCAACCCCTCCGTCGCCGGCCACGCCTCCCAGGCCCAGGGCGGCGTCGGCCAGGGCAAGGACCCGGCGGGCGGCGAGGGCGCCACCGTCGGCTCCGACCAGGAGGGCAAGCACAAGGAGAAGCCCGAGTCCGAGGAGAAGGGCAAGGACGAGAAGGAAGCCTCCGGGCCCGGCGCCGGGGGCGGCGGCACCGACCCGTCGTCCAGCAGCGCGCCCGACGCCGTCCCGTGCACCGCCGACCAGCTCGGCACCCCCATCGCCTCCAGCGCCGCCCCCGACTCCACCGGCGTGGTCTACGGCTCCTTCCGGGTCGGCAACGTCTCCTCGGCGAGCTGTACCGTCGCCGGCCCCGGCTCGGTCGGCGTGAGCGCCCAGGGCGCCGCCGACCCCGCCCGGGTCAGCACCGCCCGGCACGTCGCCGGGGACCCCGCGGCCGGGCTGCCAGACCCGTCCCTGGAGGCCGGGAACCTGCTGCTCAAGCCGGGCGGCGCCTACGAGGTGCGGTTCGCGTGGGTGCCCTCGGAGACCTGCCCGACCACGGGCGGCACCACCGGGGGCGCCACCGGCGGACCCTCGCCCGACCCGTCGCCGACCGGGGAGACGAGCGCCACCGGCGGCACCACCACGGGTGGTGACGGCACCGACAACACAACCACGCAGTTGCTCACGGCGGACACCCCGGCCGGCGGCAGCGTGACGGTGACGTACAGCCCGGAGACGGGCTCGGGCTCGGCGACGGCCACGGTGTCGAACGCGTGCGCGGGAACGGTGTACTGGACGGGCGTGCTGGCGGGGGCGTGAGCCGGGGCCGGATTCAGACGGGAAGCGGGCGGTTCAGACGGCGGACGGGCTACGGCCCTGCCGCTCCGCCGTCCCGTCCTCCGTCACCCCGTCCTCCGCCGGAGCCAGCCCCAGCTCCGCGTCCCGGATCAGCTCCACCTCGCGCCGCAGCAGCCGGAACCACATGAAGACCACGAAGCCGACGAAGGCGAACCACTCGGCGGTGTAGCCGAGGTTCTGGAACGCCTTCATGTCCAGGCCCGAGTTCTGCGCCGCGCTCACCGGCACGGCCCGCATCCCCGAGTCGCCGTGGTTCAGCGTGAGCCACGCGTCGTACACGTCGTACGGCACCAGGTTGACCAGCGAGGCCGCGCTGATCGCGGCGGTCTGGCCGGCGGGCAGCCCGCCCCGGGCGCTCACCCCGTTCTCACCGGGCGTCTCGGTCGCCTGGAGCGCGCCGGTGACGGTGACCTCGCCGGACGGCGGGGCCGGCGCCTTCGCCGGGTCGGCGTCGCCGGGCAGCCAGCCCCTCACCACGGGCAGGGCCTCGCCGGAGTCGGTGCGCAGCAGGGTCAGTACGTAGAAGCCGCGCCGCTCGTCCAGGTCCCGGTCGGGGACCAGCAACTGCTTGTCGTAGCGGCCGGTGACGGTGGCCTGCCGGTTGACGGTCTCCTGGTCCACGGGCAGCAGCTCGGCCAGCGGCCGGGCGGCCTCCTCGCGGGCCGTGGCGGCCTGGGTGTCCGCCGCGCGGTGGTCGTCGACCCGGTCCTCGAACCGGCCGAGCTGCCAGGACCCCATGAAGACGCAGAAGGGGATGGCGAGCACGACGAAGACGTTGATCCCCCACCAACGGGGCGTCAGCAGAAACCGGTACACGCCCTCAACGGTACGGGTCCGGCGCGGCGGCCCGGCCCCGGGGTCGCCTCCGGACGGGTGGCGCGGGAAGTTATCCACAGGCTGGGGACCTGATCTGCGCGATGTCGCAGGGGCGCGGCAGTATGGGGGAATGACTGAGCGCAACGGATCCGTCTCGCGGGAGCAGCAGGAGCAGCAGGAGCAGGACAAGAAGAATGGGCGGGTCCCGGGCGGGGAGATGCCCGACTGGGAGAAGCGGTTCCGGGCGCCCCGGGTGTCGCTGCCCGACTGGGCGGAGGACGCACCGGACCGTTCCCTGTTCGTGTCGAACGCGACGGGGACGTACGAGCTGTACGCCTGGGACCGCGCGACCGGCGAGCAGCGCCAGGTCACCGACCGGCCCAACGGCACGACGGACGGGGTGCTCTCACCGGACGGCGAGTGGATCTGGTGGTTCGACGACAAGGACGGCGACGAGTTCGGCGTCTGGCGCCGCCAGCCCTTCACCGGCGGCCCGGACGAACCGGCGGTTCCCGGCCTCGACCCGTCCTACCCGGCCGGCCTCGCCCTCGGCCGGGACGGGCGCACCGCGGTGATCGGCCGCTCCACCGACGAGGAGGGCACCACCATCCACCTGGCCCGCGCGGGGCAGGAGCCGGTGGAGATCTACCGGCACCGCGAGTCCGCGGGCGTCGGCGACCTCTCGCACGACGGCACCCTGATCGCCGTCGAGCACACCGAGCACGGCGACGCCATGCACTCGGCGCTGCGCGTCCTGCGCCCCGACGGCACGACCGTCGCCGAGCTCGACGACACCGAGGGCGGCACCCGGGAGCTGGGCCTGGAGGTCCTCGGCTTCGCGCCGGTCGACGGCGACACCCGCCTGCTCATCGGCCACCAGCGCCGGGGCCGCTGGGAGCCGCTGGTGTGGGACGTGGCCACGGGCGAGCAGACCGACCTGGCGCTGGAGCTGCCCGGCGACGTCAGCGCCGAGTGGTACCCGGACGGCGGGGGCCTGCTCATCGTGCACAGCTTTGAGGCCCGCAGCGAGCTGTTCCGCTACGACCTGGCGCAGCGCGAGCTGCTGGAGCTCCCCACCCCGCCCGGCACGGTCTCGGGGGCCACCGCGCGCCCCGACGGCAGCGTGGAGTACCTGTGGTCCTCCGCCGCCGAGCCGTCCGCGGTCCGCTCCACCCGCGGCGGGGTCGTCCTCGACCCGCCCGGCCTGAAGTGCCCGCCGTCGGTCCCGGTGGAGGACGTGTGGGTCGAAGGACCGGGCGGCCGCGTGCACGCCCTGGTCCAGAAGCCGGCCGGCGCCACCGGTCCGCTGCCGACGGTCTTCGACATCCACGGCGGCCCGACCTGGCACGACAGCGACTCCTTCGCCGCGGGCCCGGCGGCCTGGGTCGACCACGGCTACGCGGTGGTCCGGGTCAACTACCGGGGCTCCACCGGTTACGGCCGGGCCTGGACCGACGCCCTGAAGCACCGGGTCGGACTCATCGAGCTGGAGGACATCGCGGCGGTGCGCGAATGGGCGGTCACCTCCGGCCTCGCCGACCCCGAGCGCCTGATCCTCACCGGCGGCTCCTGGGGCGGGTACCTCACGCTCCTCGGCCTCGGCACCCAGCCGGACGCCTGGACCCTGGGCATCGCCGCGGTGCCCGTCGCCGACTACGTCACCGCGTACCACGACGAGATGGAGGGACTGAAGGCCCTCGACCGCACCCTCCTCGGCGGCACCCCCGAAGAGGTCCCCGACCGCTTCGAGGCGTCCTCCCCCCTCACCTACGTCGACCAGGTCAAGGCCCCCGTCTACATCTCCGCCGGCGTCAACGACCCCCGCTGCCCCATCCGCCAGATCGAGAACTACGTCGACCGCCTCCAGTCCCGCGGCCACACCCACGAGGTCTACCGCTACGACGCGGGCCACGGCTCCCTGGTAGTGGACGAACGCATCAAACAACTCCGCCTGGAACTCTCCTTCGCAGAACGCCACCTGCCGACCCACTGAGCCCGGCCCGGGCGACCCGGGCCGCACCGGGGTGCGGGCCGGGGGCTCACGTCCGGGCGGCCCGAGCCGGGTCGGGTCGCGGGCCGGGACTAACGTCCGGGCGTACCGAGTCGGCTCGGGCCCGGGGCCCCACCTCCAGGGCGACCGAGTCGGGTCAGGGTGCGGGCCGGAGGCCCACGTCTCGGCGGACCGATCTGACACGCGCCAGACGTCCACCTCCAGGCGGACCGAGTCGGGTGGTGGGTGGGCATAGGCCGGGGGTCCAGGGGGCGGAGCCCCCTGGCCGGCCCACTGCACACCCGCCACCTCCACCCCCACCCCCTGACCGATCCCGGCATCAAGAACCCGTAAAGATTGCCGAATCCCGGCAATGACCCCCCACCACCCCCAATGCAACGATCCCTCCCACCGGAGATCAGCGACGGGCGAGAGGGGGCAGCACACATGGCCTGGTTTCTCGGCCTGGGCATCACGGGGACCGTGCTGCTCGCCCTGTCGCTGATCTTCGACGGCGTACTCGACGGAATACTGGACGGCGCCCTCGACGGCTGGCTGTCCCTCCCGGTCATCGCCGGATTCACGGCGATGACCGGCTTCACCGCCGCCATAACCCTCGGCACCGGCACCACCGGCCCCACCGGCGCCACCCTCACCGGCGCCCTGGCCGGCACCGGCACGGCCTGGCTGACGTACCGCCTCAGCCGCGCACTGATGCGCGACCAGACCTCCGTCACCCCCACCACGGACCACCTCCTCGGCACCTCCGGCAAGGTGGTCACCGCCATCCCGGCCGACGGCTACGGCGAGGTACTGCTCCGCCTGGCCGGCCAGCCCCTCAAGTGCGCGGCCCGCAGCACCGCCCCGGTGCCCCTCGGCACCGAGGTGTGGGTGGAGGCGGCCCCGACCCAGACGTCGGTGATCGTCCGCCCGGTGCACCACTGACCCCCACCCTCCTACGTACACCCACACCCACACCGCTTCCTCTTCCTCTTCCTCTCCGAACCACCAGGGGGAACCGCCATGAGCCCTGTCCTCATCGCACTGACCGGAGCCGTCGTACTCCTCGTACTACTGGCCCTTGTCGTGGTCAGCCGCTACAAGGTGGCCGGCCCCAGCGAGGCGTTCATCGTCACCGGCCGCCGCGGCAAGCGCTCCACCGACCCGGAGACCGGCCGGATCGTCACCGACAACAGCGGCCAGAAGGTCGTGGTCGGCGGCGGCGTCTTCGTCGTGCCGTTCGTGCAGCAGCGCTTCACCCTCGACCTGTCCTCCCGGCACATCCCGGTCGCCGTACGCGGCGCGGTCACCCTGCGCGGCGTCAAGGCCAACCTGGACGGCGTGGCCATCGTCAAGGTGGGCGGCACGGAGGACGCCATCCGCGCCGCCGCCCAGCGCTTCCTGATGCAGCAGGACGGCATCGTCGGCTTCACCCAGGAGGTGCTGTCCGGCGCGCTGCGCGCGATCGTCGGCCGGATGTCGGTGGAGGACGTCATCCGCGACCGCGCCGCCTTCGCCGGGCAGGTCGCGGAGGAGGCCGAGGCCAGCCTCTCCGGGCAGGGCCTGGTGCTGGACGCGTTCCAGATCCAGGACATCACCACCGAGGGCTCGTACCTGGAGGACCTCGGCCGTCCCGAGGCGGCCCGCGCCAAGCAGGAGGCCGACATCGCCGAGGCCGAGGCCCGGCGGGCGGCCGAGCAGGCCCGCCTCAAGGCCGAGGAGGAGATAGCGGTCGCGCAGCGCACGCTGTACCTGCGGCAGGCCGAGATCAAGGCCGAGACCGACCAGGCGTCCGCCCGCGCCAACGCCGCCGGCCCGCTCGCGGAGGCGGCCCGGCAGCAGGACATCCTCGCCGAGCAGGAGAAGGTCGCCGAGCGGCAGGCCGCGCTGAAGGACCGCCAGTTGGACACCGAGGTCCGCAAGCCCGCCGACGCCAAGCGGTACGCGGCCGAGCAGGAGGCCGAGGCCCGCCGGGTGGCCCGGGTGAAGCAGGCGGAGGCCGAGCGCGCCGCCGGGATCGCCGCCGCCCAGGCCGAGGCCGAACGCGCCCGGCTGACCGGTGAGGGCGAGAAGCAGCGGCGCGGCGCGCTGGCCGAGGCCCAGGCCGTGGAGGGCCTCAAGCAGGGCGAGGCCGAACGCTCCCGCCGCGCGGCGATCGCCGAGGCCGTACGCCTGGAGGGCGAGGCGGAGGCCGCCGCGATCGGCGCCAGGGGCGCGGCCGAGGCCGAGGCGATGGAGAAGAAGGCCGCGGCGTTCGGCAGCTACGGCGAGGCGGCGGTCCTCCAGATGCTCATCGAGGTCCTGCCCCAGGTGGTCGCCAAGGCGTCGGAACCCCTCTCCGCCGTCGACAAGATGACGGTGATCAGCACGGACGGCGCGAGCCGCCTGTCCCGCACGGTCGCCGACAACGTCGCCCAGGGCATGGAACTCCTCACCTCCACCACGGGCGTCGACCTGGCCACCCTCCTGAAGACCGTCACGACCCGGCGGCAGCAGGAGGAACCGGAACCCACCCCCGCCACCCAGATCCCCGTGCGCTAGAAAGAGGCGGAGAGCGCGGCGCGCACAGGGGGCGAGGTACTTGGCGACGACGTACGGAAACACCACCGCCTGCGAGCCGTATCTGGCGGGCTATGCGCGCATCCTCGCCGACGCCTCCGCCACCGGCCGCCGCCTCACCCGCGAGGAACTCGACTCCCGCCGCGCCCTCGGCGAGCGTGCCGCCGAGGCCGGCCTGGGCCTGCGCGCCCTGGTCGGCGCCCACCTGGCCGCCACCCGCCGGCACTGGCCCACCGGCAACGGCTCCACCCCCGACACCGTGCTGGCCGCCGCCGCCCAGGCCGTCGACGCCCTCGCCGAGGGCTACGAACGCGCCCAGCGGCACGCCGTACGCCAGGAGGAGGCGGCCCGCCGCGAGTTCATCGACGACCTGCTCTACGGCCGCAGCGACCTGGGCCGCCTCGCCGAACGCGCCGAACGCTACGGCCTGCGCCTCTCCTCCGCGCACGCCGTCGCCGTGGCGAGCGGCCGGACACCGTACGACGACGGCGACCCGGTCCCCCGAGACGTCGAACGCTCCCTCATCGGCCGCTTCGGCGACCGCAGCATCCTGCTCACCACGAAGGACGGCCGCCTGGTGTGCATCGCCCCCGGCGACCAGGACGAGGTCCTGTCCTACTTCGCCAAGCAGGCGTACGCCGCCACCGACGGCGGCCAGGTCGCCATCGGCCGCCCCCAGCCCGGCCCCGCCGGCGTCGTCCACTCCTACGAGGAAGCCCTCAACGCCCTCGACCTGGCCGACCGCCTCGACCTGGACGCCCCGGTCCTGCGCGCCGCCGACCTCCTCGTCTACCCCGTCCTCACCCGCGACCGCCAGGCCATGGCCGACCTGGTCGAGAACACCCTCGGCCCGCTACGCGCGGCCCGGGGCGGCCCCCAACCCCTCCTCGACACCCTCACCGCCTACTTCGGCACCGGCTGCGTATCCGCCGAAACGGCCCGCCGCCTCTCCCTCTCCCCCCGCGCCCTCACCTACCGCCTCGCCCGCATCCACGCCCTGACCGGCGCCGACCCCACCGACCCGACCCACCGCTACACCCTCCAGACAGCGGTCATCGGAGCCCGCCTACTGGACTGGCCGACAAAGCCCCTATGAACGCCGCCCAGGCAGCACTCCCCACGACCACCACACTCCCCCCACCGACCTTGCTGTCACGCACGGGGACGAGCCCGGGGACTCCGTCCTTCACCTCTACGCAGTCGCCACCGGCCTGATTGCTGTAGCTGCTCCTGCGCCAGCCGCCGTCGTACTGCTCCGGACGGAATGTGTGCGCCACGGTGATCGCCCTCCAACGCGGACCGGATCATGTCGAGTGACATGAGCGGGGGCAGGGCTGCCGCCCGCAGCCGATCGTAAATCACCTTGTAGCGGCTGACCTCGGCCGTTTCTTCCATGAGTTGGCCGTAGTCCGCGCCTTCCGTGTACGCCGCCTCGGAACCGTCCGGCAGGGTCAGTACCGTCAGCGACCCGCCCAACGCCTCATGTCCGCCCTGGTCGAACGGCAGCACCTGCAAGGTGATGTGACGCTCACCGGCGACGCTCAGCAGCCGAGCAAGCTGCTCCCGCATCACCGACGCCCCACCCACCGGCCGCCGCAGCACCGCCTCATCCAGGACGACCCACAACTCCGGCCGCTCCGCCGACCACAGCCGATGCTGCCGCTCCAACCGGGCCGAGACCCGCTCCTCCAACTGCTCCTCACCACTGAGCCGTACGTCCAGACTCAGCACAGCCCGCGCATAAGCCTCCGTCTGCAACAGCCCCGGCACCACATGACCTGCGTACTGCCCGATCACCGTGGCCTGCTCCGACAACTGAATGAACACACGAGCCCAGTCCGGGAACATCTCCCGATACACATAGGGCCACAACTCGACCAGCAACTCATCCGCACCGAGTACGCGATCCAGCGCGCGCGCCAGCTCCAACGTGGGCCGGGCCCCGCACACCCGCTCGATCTGGGCGATCCGACTGCTGACGACATGCGTCTTGGCCCCGAGTTCGGCCTGAGTCATCCCGGCGGCGAGCCGCAACCGCCGCACCCGCGCCCCGAACAACGCGGCCATGGACGAGCTGGGATCAATGGGTTCGGCCAAGGCGTCACGTCCGTTCCTTACGAAGCGAAAGGTAAAGCTGCGCCCCCTACCAACCGTAGAGCCACCCGAGGACCCTTGACTGCGGAACGTAACAACTGAAGCGCGCACCGCACACACTTGAGCCCAACCCCAAGGACGAACCACCGTGCCGCCAGCAACCACCACCACAAGGGCCCAGTTCCCCTCCTCCCCGAAAGGCGCCCGACGGGCCCGCCACTTCGCCGTCCGGCAGTTGGCGGACTGGGGCCACGCCCCGACATCGGACACGTCCGGCACGACGGCCCTGATCGTCGGCGAACTGACGGCGAACGCGGTACGCCACGGCCACGTAAGGGGCCGAGACTTCACCCTCACTCTCACCCTCGACCCGGCAACGTCCCTGCTCAGAATCGAGGTCACGGACGCGGCAACGGAAAAACACCCCCCGACCACAGCACCCCCGCACTGCCCCGAGGGCGAATCAGGCCGCGGCCTGTTCCTGATCAACGCCCTCGCCCACCACTGGGGCACCCACCCCCGCCACCCGCTGGGCAAAACGGTATGGGCCGAGATCCCCACGACCTAGCGCCGCCGACTCCGCTGACGTACACGCGAGCATGCCGCCGTGATCACGGGTCCGTTGTGGACATGGGTAGGCTCTCGATCTCATGAGCGCTATACGATCCTGGGTCCAGACCAAGCTCACGGGCGGGCCTGTGGCTGCGATCGTCGTTCTCGGTGACCTGCTTGTGTGTGCGGCGCTGCTCCTGGCGTCCATAGGGGCCATCGGTACGGAGCCCACCACCCGGGCGGAGGAGACCGCCGCTTGGCAGTCCGCCCGGAAGCTGTACGTCGGCTGGCTGGTGATAGGCGCGGCGTCCTTCGCCGTGTTGCGCATGCCGAAAGCTCTGCTCGCGCACATGTCGACGATGTTGCTCTCACCCATCGCCCTGTTCGTGCTACTGCTCTCCCCTGCCCTCGCTTGACGCCGGGCACGCGGATTCGGCGCGGAGCAGCAACTGAACCCACTACCCCCTCGGTGTTGATGGCCCGCAGGCGTTCGCGGTGGTCCGTCGCCGCTGTCCCACAGTGAGACACCCACCCCGCGGCTCCAGCTCACTTCTTGCGCCGCTTGCTCGCCCTCTTCTTCAGCTCGGCTTGGCCGCGCTTCGTCCAGTCGCCTTGGTGTAAGTAGCAGCGCGAAGTGCCCTTCAGTGTCTTGTTCTGGCAACGACCGCCGGCCGCCTTTGGCCAACCGCACTTCCCTTGCTTCCACTCGCCCACCGTCAACCCCCGGTAGTCCAGTGCCACCTGTCGATGTCCAGCGTGCGTGGCTTCGCAGACGCAGGGGAGGGCGCACGGCAGGCAACACCCGAACCCCGCGCGCACGCGGTCAGTACATCCGGCGCACCACACCGACGTGCGCGCCTATGAAGAGACCATTCACCGACAGGTCCGTTGTCCGTCCCCGCGGCTATGGTCTCAAGCGCGTGCTCGGCTTCCGGGGGATCCGCTGGAAGCCATCACGGCCGCAGTTCCAGACGGTGTGGACCCGAGGAGCACGTTGAACAACCACTGCAGCAGACAGTGAGCCCCTTTCGACCGCAGGTGACAACAGACCCACGCTGTGCCACGGGCATCTGATAGGCCCTGGGGCATGGCGGGAAATGGTCCCAAGGATCGTGGCCGGGCAGGTTTCTTCGATAACCCCCGTTATCGCAGCCCGTACCGTGTCGCGCCTCAGAAACGTCGTATCGTTCTGAGGCACCAGGCGAGCACCCGCTGACACAGCAGAGCCGCCGCGCGTACAGGGCCCGCCCGGCGGGGTCGGAGCACCTGACACGGACGAGAGAGGAAACGGGGAAACCATGGTCACTGGTACGCCGGACGCGACACTACGTTCTCCGGCACCTCTCCTGGTCTCGATGTCCGAGATCGCCGCGTTCGCGCGGGTGAAGCGGCCGGTCGTGTCCACCTGGCGGCGCCGCCACCGGGACTTCCCCGCGGCCGTGTCCCAGAACTCGGGAAGGCCGCTCTTCAACGGTGCACAGGTGGCCGACTGGCTGATCACGTCCGGCCTGGGCAACGCCGCTCCGGCGGAACTCCGCTCCGAGCTGGCCCTCTTCGGCATCGTCGCGCTGCGGGACCGGTTCACGCCGTGGCAGCTGGTCGAGACGCTGGGAAGCCTGCTGTGCCTGCGCCGGCTCGACGGCCGCCCGCTGACCGACGGCACGAACGGCTCGCCGGACGAGGCCGAAGCCGACGGCACCCTGTGGTCCGCCGTGCTGCACCGCGCCGAACGCATCGACGCGGAGGACGATTTCGTCCTGCGGGAACTGAGCTCCCTCGACGCCACCGCGGCCCCGCTCGTCCGCCTCGCCGAGGACCTCGTCGAGGCCGCCTACGACGAGCACGGCGCCTACGAGTGGCTGCTCGCCGCACGCTCCCGCCTCGGCCTGGACTCCCTCGCCGCCGACGCCGCCGTTCCCGAGCTGCGGCGCCTGCTCACCCAGCTCACCGACCTACGCTTCCGGCTGGAGCACGGCGAGTCCCTCACCCTCGCCGACCCGCACGCCCGCGCCGGCGACCTGCTCGCCGCGCTTCTCGACGACACGGAGGACCGCGACCGCGTCACCGTCCTCGCAGCCGATCCCGACGAGCGGCTGGCCCGCATCACCCGCCGCCGCCTCCTCCTCGCCGGTGTCGACGAACTCGACCTCGACGTCCAGACCGGCCCCGACCTGGAGGAACACCTCGCGGACCCGGACCTCGTCGTCACCCAGCTCCCCTATCGACCCGGCGAGACGCGTTCCGTCCTGACCGCTCTGGAGGAGGTCGAGCGGGTCGCCGACCTCCTCCGTCCCGGCTGCACGGCCCTCGTCCTGGGCCCTGCCGACGCGCTCGTGGACGCACTCAAGGACACCGAGGCGTCCCGGCTCCGCTCGGCCCTCCTGCGCGCCAACCTCGTCGAGTCCGTCATCGCCCTCCCCGGCGGCGTCCTGCCCTTCCGCCCCGGCTACCGCCCCGCCCTGTGGACGCTCACCCGAGGCCCCGTCCGCGAGGCGGAGGGCAAGGTCTTACTCGCCGACATCAGCGCCGACGAGCTCACGGCGGACGTGCGCATGCGGCTCGCCGAGGACGTCCTCCTCTGGCGTGCGGAAGGCTTCCGGAAACTCGACGGCCACGACCCGCGCTATGGCCGCGTGGTGCCCGTCGCCGACCTCGACCGTGCCTTCGGCGGCCCGCTCACCCCGCCGGCCCCGCCCGCCGCCACGATCTGGTCCGACGAGGTCAAGGAGCGCCCCGCCCTGATCGCCGAGGCCGAGGCCCGCCTGGAGCGCGCGACGGCGGAGGCCCGCGCCTACGAGTCCGTGCACGGCCCCTACCTGGGGGGCGTACTGCGCCGTGAGGGCCGCCTGCCCCGGCGTACGACCCTCGGCAAGCTGATCGCCGGGCGTGCGGTGATCCGGCTCCCCGGCCACCGCGTCGACGACCGCCACCTTGCGGCGGACGGCCACCACGCGGTCATCGGCCCCGAGGAGGTCACTGGCGAACGTCCCGTCGGCGCCCGCCGCATCGACCGGCTGGTCCTGGCCACCGAGTACGACCGCGTGGCACTCACCGAGCCCGGCGACGTCGTCTACACCCTCGCCCCACGCCTCGCCCTGTACGTCGACCACGACGGCTTCTCGGTGGTCGCCTTCCCGGCCCGCGTCCTGCGCGTCGACCCCGACGCCGATCGCCCGCTGAAGCCGCGTGTCCTAGCGGCGCTGCTGGGCGCCGCCCGGGGCACCGGCCGCAGCCTCAGCGCGGTACGCCCCGCCCGCCGCATCGAGGACTACCAGCTCCCCGACCTCACCCCCGGCGAGGTGCGGCGCTTCGACGCCCTGCTGGCCGAGATCGAACACCGGGAATGCCTGCTGCGCGCCCAGGCCGACGCCCTCGCCGAGGCCCGCAGCTTGACCATCGCCGGCCTGGCGGACGGCACGCTCACGCTGGGCGACGTGCCGACCGTACGTAATTTGCCCATTGGTTGATTGGAAGAAGGAACGATGCCTCCCCGCAAGCGAGCCGCAGCAGCCGCCGGACAGGGCGAACTGCTCAGTGTCTCCAGCACCAAGGAGATCCAGGACATCCTGTGGAAGGCCGCGGACAAGCTCCGCGGTTCCATGGACGCCGCCCAGTACAAGGAGTTCGTGCTCGGCCTGGTCTTCCTGAAGTACGTCTCGGACGCCTTCGCCGAGCGCCGCGACGAGCTGGCCGCCGACCCGGAGCTGGCCCAGATCCCCGAGCACCGCCGGGCGTCCTTCCTGGAGGAGAAGGACGAGTACACCGAGAAGAACGTCTTCTGGGTGCCCCCGACCGCCCGCTGGGACTACATCTCGGAGAACGCTGCCAGCGCGGAGGGCGGTGTCGGCGCGCTCCTCGACACGGCCATGGACGAGGTGATGAAGGCCAACAAGGCCCTCACCGGCGTCCTCCCGAAGATCTTCAACCGCGACAACGTCGACCAGAACCGCCTGAAGGAACTCGTCGACCTCATCAGCGACGCCCGCTTCACGGGGCACGGCGACCGCCCGGCGCAGGACGTACTGGGGGAGACGTACGAGTACTTCCTGGAGAAGTTCGCCCGCGCCGAGGGCAAGCGGGCCGGCGAGTTCTACACCCCGGCGAGCGTGGTCCGCCTGATCGTCGAAGTGCTGGAACCGTACGAGGGGCGGGTGTACGACCCGGCGTGCGGCTCGGGCGGCATGTTCGTGCAGAGCGGCAAGTTCGTGGCGCGGCGGAAGGGCAAGGATCACACGCACGACCTGGCGATCTACGGCCAGGAGGCCAACGAGCGCACCTGGCGCCTGGCCAAGATGAACCTCGCCATCCACGGCATGGACCCCAAGGGCGTCGGCGACCGCTGGGCGGACACGTTCGCGGACGACAAGCTGCCCGACCTCAAGGCCGACTTCGTGATGGCCAACCCGCCCTTCAACATGTCCGACTGGGCGAGGAAGACGGACGACCGGCGCTGGAAGTACGGGGTTCCGCCCCAGTCGAACGCCAATTACGCCTGGCTCCAGCACATCGTGTCGAAGCTGGGGGACAGGGGCAGCGCGGGCGTGGTCCTGTCCAACGGCTCGATGTCGTCCAAGCAGTCGGGCGAGGGCGAGGTCCGAGCGGCGATGGTCGAGGCAGATCTGGTCTCCTGCATGATCGCGCTCCCGGGCAACCTGTTTCGTACGACGGCGATTCCGGCATGCCTGTGGTTCCTGACGAAGGACAAGTCCCCGCAGGGTACGAAGGCGCTTGACGATCGTCGAAGCCAGGTCCTATTCATCGACGCGCGGTCGATGGGCACGATGGTCGACAAGACCGAGCGCAGGTTCACCGATCAGGACTTGGAGAAGATTTCCGACACGTATCACGCGTGGAGAGGCACCAAGTCGGCGAAGGCCAAGGGCCTCACTTACGAGGACGTTCCGGGCTACTGCTACAGCGCGACGATCGAGGAGATCGAGAAGCACGACTATGTGTTGACGCCGGGGCGGTACGTAGGGGCCGCGGAGGTTGAGGAAGATCCAGACGCGGAGCCGGTGGAGGAACGGATCGCCCGGCTGACAAAGGAGCTGTTCGAGCAACTTGAGGAGTCGGCTCGGCTGGATGCTGTGGTGCGGGAGCAGTTGGGGAGGATTGATGGCTGAGCGGAAAACCGTGCCTTTGCGTGAATTGTTGATCGACACGAAGGACGGGGACTGGGGGAAGGGGGAGCCTGCGCCCGGCTATGTACCGGTACATGCCATTCGTGGAACGGATTTTCCCTCATCGCGTCTCGGGAACGTGGCGAGCGTTCCGCTTAGATACTTCTCGGAGAGGACGGCGCATCGCCGCCTTCTTCAGCCGGATGACATTTTGATTGAGACAGCAGGGGGAACTCGTGACCGCCCGACGGGGCGCACGCTCCTTGTTACCAAGCGGCTTCTTGATCTCTTCACTGGGGACGTGAGTTGTGCTAGCTTTGCGCGTTTCCTCAGGGTTGATCACCAGAAGGTAAATCCACGCTTCATCTTCTGGTACTTGCAGGACTTGTACAACAGTGGAGATATGTGGATCCATCAGGTCCAGCATACAGGTGTAGCCCGATTTCAATTCACGCGTTTCGCGGATACCGAGGAAGTGCCGGTTCCCGCAAGAGCGGAACAAGACGCGGTTGTGGAGATGCTCGGGGCGCTAGACGACAAGATTGCGGTGAACGAGCGCATCGCGACTGTGGCCCTTGAGCTAGCGGACGCCCATTACTCCTGTGCGATGCAAGAGTTGGACTTCGGGCCCGAGACGTTCGGTTCGGTAGCGACTGTTGTCGGCGGAGGGACGCCCAGTACGAAGAAAGAAGAATACTGGGGTGGGGGGATTGCTTGGGCCACTCCAACTGACGTGACCGCCCTGTCTGCGCCGTACCTATTTGCAACCGGCAGGACCATCACGAGCGAAGGGCTGAAGAACTGTGCATCTCAGCTCTATCCAGCGCAATCCATTTTCATGACCTCTCGTGCAACGATCGGAGCTTTTGCTCTGCCTCAGATGCCTGCTGCGGTAAATCAGGGGTTTATTGTTGTCCTGCCGCCGTCCGAAGAGTTGCGATGGTGGCTGCTGCACGAGATGCGATCTCGCGTGGATGAAATGATCAGCCTGGCTAACGGGTCGACTTTCCTGGAGCTGAGTCGCAAGAATTTCAAGGCTATGCCGATCCGGTTGGCGAGCGACCAGGGTGTTGCCGAGTTCGCGCAGGCAGTTTCGCCATTGCATGGCAGGGCTGCGCAAGCAGCGGCCGAATCGCGCACCCTAGCCACCCTCCGCGACACCCTCCTCCCCCAACTAATGTCCGGCAAGCTCCGCGTCCGTGACGCCGAGAAAATCGTGGAGGACGCCGTATGACCACCGGAGGCACCAGCGACCCCACTACCCCCACCCCCGCCCACCTAGACGCCAAAATGACCGAGTCCACCTGGGAGTACCTCGCCCTCGATGAACTCGGCGAGCTCGGCTGGGAGGTCAAGGCCGGCAAGGAACTCGCCCCCGGCACCGGGCACCGCCGGGACTGGGACGACCTGATCCTGCACGACGAGCTCCAGGCGGCCATCGAGCGGCTGAACCCGGAGCTGACCGCCACCGCCGTCCACGAGGCGATGCGCATCGCCACCGACCCCGCGTCCCGCGAGGCGTACCCGGAGAACCGGCAGGCGCACAAGAACCTCACCACCGGCGTCCGCCTGACGTACACGGACGAGTTCGGCGCCGAGCAGTCCCCGACCGTCCGCCTCGTCGACTTCACGGACCCCGACGCGAACAGCTACCTCGCCGTCAACCAGGTCACCGTCCGGGAAGCCGACGGCAGTCACCGCCGCTTCGACATCGTCCTGTACGTCAACGGCCTCCCCCTCGCCGTCGTCGAGCTGAAGAGCGCCTCCGACGAGAACGCGACCGTCAAGTCGGCGCACGCCCAGCTCCAGACGTACGTCTCGGAGTTCCCGATCGCGTTCCGCTACAACGTCCTCTGCCTCGTCTCGGACGGCATAACCGCCAAGTACGGCACGATCTTCACGCCGTACGAGCACTTCGCGCCCTGGAACGTCGACCACGAGGGCAAGCCCGTCGACACCAACGCTCCCGGCTACGACGGCCTGGACGCGCTCACGCTCGCCCTCCACGGCCTGTTCACGCAGGAGCGGTTCCTCTCCCTCACCCGCAACTTCGTCAACTTCCCCCCGCCCAGGCCGGGCGAGCCCCTCTCCGGCAAGCGCATCGCGAAGCCGCACCAGTATTTCGCGGTCAACAAGGCGGTGGACGCGGTCGTCGAGGCGTCTCGCGGCACCGGACAGGCCGGCGTCGTCTGGCACACGCAGGGTGCGGGAAAGTCGGAGGAGATGGTGGAGACGGCTGCGCTGGTCTCCCGCCACCCCGCCCTGAACAACCCCACCATCGTCATCGTCACCGACCGCACCGACCTCGACGACCAGCTCTTCGACACCTTCCGGGACAGCGAGACCCTCCTCCAGCAGAAGGCCCACCAGTTCGACACCCGTGAGGAGCTGCGCGCCGCACTGAAGGAGCGCACTGTCGGCGGGATCCTCTTCACCACCCTCCAGAAGTTCGGCCTGAGCAAGGAGGAGAAGGACGCCGGCAAGTCCCACCCCCTCCTCTCCGAGCGCCGCAACATCCTGGTCATCGTCGACGAGGCGCACCGTTCGCACTACGACAGCCTCGACGGCTACGCCCGCCACCTGCGCGACGCCCTCCCGTACGCCACCCTGCTCGCTTTCACCGGCACGCCGATCTCCAAGGCGGACGCCGATACCCGTGCCGTCTTCGGCGAGTACATCGACGTCTACGACTTGAAGCGTGCCGTCGACGACGGAGCCACGGTCCGCGTCTACCACGAGCCGCGTGTCATCGAGGTCGACCTGCCCGAGGATGTCGACCCGAGCAAGATCGACGAGCAGGCCAACACCCTCACCGAGGGTATGGACGACGCCGAGCGCCGCCGCGTCATCAGGTATGCCACGGCGATGAACACCGTCTACGGTGCCCCTGACCGGATAGCGAAGCTCGCCGACGACCTGATCGAGCACTGGGAGGCGCGCCGGGAGCTGGTCAAGCCGGACCTCGGCGGGCCCGGCAAGGCGATGGTCGTCTGCATGACGCGGGACATTTGCGTGCGGCTCTTCGACGCGCTGGCCGAGCGGCGGCCGGACTGGGTCGGCAAGGAGGCCGACCAGGGTGTCATGAAGATCGTCTTCCACAGCGATCCCTCCGACGAGCCGCACTTGCGCGCGCACGCTCTCCGCCCGTCCCAGCAGAAGGTCGTCCAGGCCCGGGCCAAGGACCCGGACGACGAGCTGGAGCTGCTGATCGTCCACTCGATGCTGCTGACCGGCTACGACGCGCCGCCCATCCACACCCTGTACATGGACCGCCCGATGCAGGGCGCCAACCTGATGCAGGCCCTCGCCCGCGTCAACCGCCGTTTCCGCGGCAAGCAGGACGGCCTCCTCGTCGGCTACGCACCGCTCACCGACAACCTCGCCAAGGCCCTGCGCGAGTACTCGGACCAGGACCGCAAGGACCAGACGCTCGGCGCGGACATCGAGCGGGCCATCACCGAGGTCAAGAACGAGCTGTCCACGATCAAGGGCCTGCTGGCCGGGTGCCACTGGAGGGAGTGGCTGGCCGACACCGGCCGTCCCGACACCCGCATCCGCGCCCTGCGCCTGACCGCCGACTTCCTGCTGGACCCGAAGAACCCGGGCAACAAGGTCGAACCCGGTGCCAAGCCGCTCTCCGTCCGCTTCAAGGACAGCGCCGCCCGGCTCGACCGCTTCTACCGCCTGTGCGCGATGAGCCGCGAGATCGCCGAGCGCTGCGCGGAACTGGACGACTGGCGTCGCGACATCGCCTTCTTCAGCGAGGTCCGGGCCTGGATGATTAAGATCGACGCGGCCCGGCGCGAGGCGACCGGGGAGCCGCTCAGCGCCGAGGTCCAGCGCTACCTCCAGGCCCTGGCGGCCTCCGTCGTCGACGCCGACGAGATCACCGACCTGTACGCGGAGGCCGGGATCGGGCGGCTGGACATCACCCGCCTCAACGAGGCGCAACTGCGCAAGCTGGAGAACTCCGAGACCCCGCACCTGGTCACCGAGGCGCTGCGCCGCATGATACAGCAGAAGATGCGCGAGGTGACCAAGCACAACGTCGTCCGCAACGAGAGCTTCGCCGAGCGCCTGGACGACCTGATGAGGCGCTACATGCTCCAGCAGCTCACCAGCGCCCAGGTCATCGCCGAACTCGCCGCCCTGGCGCGGGAGGTGTCGGCGGAGGCCCGCCGCGGCGAGCGGTTCGACCCCCCGCTCAACCACGCCGAGCTGGCCTTCTACGACGCCGTCGCCCACCGCGACATGGCCGAGCTGATGGAGGGCGGCCAGGACACCCTCGCCAAGATCGCCCGTGCCCTCGTGGCCGACATCCGCAAGAACCTCTCCGTCGACTGGCTCTCCCGGGAACCCGTCCGCGCCAAGCTCCGCACCCGCATCCGCCGCGTACTGGCGATGTTCGACTACCCGCCGGAGGAGGAGCGGGAGGCGGTCGACCTCGTCCTCAAGCAGATGGAGATCGTGGCAGCCTTGTGGGCGCCCGCCGCGAAGTAGACGGGATCACGGCGGGCGGTCCGAGTCCGTGCCGTCCGCCGAATCGATCAGGGCGGCCAGGTGCGCTCCACGCGGTCGCGTCGTACCGCGTAGGCGGCGGGACCGCCCCTGCCAACTGCCCGATGGATCGCCTCGCGGTGTGCGTCGAGCCGTTCGACCATCTCGACACTGCGCAGCTGCTGGTTGTCGAGGTAGAACAGCACCGCCTCACGCTCCAGAACCGGTCGGATCTCCAGGTCCCTGCTCTTGATCCGGCCGTCCTTCGACAGCGGAACCCACGACTGATCGAGACCGTACGCGATCCACTCCTCATCGGCGACATCCTGTCCGTCGTCGGGAAAGACGTCACCGATGCGGTGAACGGACCAGCCGCACGCCCTCAGCCCTTCCGCGACCCGACGTCCGAGATTGCGGTCGAGGAAGAATTCAGGCGGCAAGGCGCACCACTGCCCGGCACAGCTCGTCCACCTGCTCGGGCGTCATGTCGAAGTCGTACGCGATGTCCTCGACGCTCTCCCCGGCCTCCCAGAGGTCGGTGATGGCATTGACCGCGACACGGTTGGCGGCCACGACGGGCCTCCCGTGACCGAACCTCGGGTCGATCACGACAGGTACGGAGTCCGGGTACTGCCTGAGCCGCAGACTGGAGGGGAAATCGTCGTCGGGCTCCCAGTTCAGGTAGCGAAGGTAGTCGGAGACCACTTCGTGGATGGGCGCCTGACCGTCCCGGGCCCTGCGGAGATCGCCGAGGCCGTGCTCGATGAAGATGTCCACGCCGTCGGTCGCGATCCGCTTCGACACGAGGCCGTACGGGGTGGCGAAGGCGTCCCGTACGGCGGCGGCGGCTTCCTCGATCTCGCTCATCCGGAGCCCCAGGGATCGCAGGGAACGAAGGGCGTGCGCCTCGGCCACCGCGATGAACGGCACCGAGGGCTGCCCCTTGCGCGGCGGCTCGACCTGGTGGACCAGGGGCGCCCCGGCGGCCCTGCCCTTCAGCCACGAGTGGAGCGTCGACTGCGGGATCTGCAGGTAGGAGGCTGTTTCCGTGGGAGTCAGAAGTCCGTCCCGGAACCTGTCGACCATGCCCCACCTCCTCCTGCCGTCTTGCTCGGTACCCGGTTTCGCATCGTCGCACATCAAGCCTGCCACCCAGGAGCGAACCGGACACCCGCCCATCGGCTCAGCCGGCCGCACGCAGGTGTTCCTCGCCAAGGCGGTCACGGCAGCCTCGGCAGTATCCGGGCTCCGGGGCGCGGAAGGCGCGCTCGCAGCCGTCGCAGGTCTGGAACGGCAACACGGCCGGGCGCTCGCCCGGCTCGGGCAGCGGTGCCGGGGGTGGCACGGGCAGCGGAGTCTCCCGGAGCCGGAAGGCGAGGACGCTGGCCGGTCGGGCCCGGAAGCGGTCGGGGAGCCGTGCGGTCAGCAGCTCGGTGATCTCCCGTGGTCCGACACCGGCCGCCAGCCACTCGGCGACGGCCGGCGCCAGGCGGGCGGCCTCCTGCGCGGACAGGACGAGGCGGGGGTCGACCCGGCGCAGGGTGGTCAGGACGGCGACGGCCTTCGGGTCGGCGTCGGCGAGTGCGGCCGCCGGGCCGCCGGGCTCCTCGGGACCGGGAGCGGGCGCCGCCTCCCGTCGGGGCGCGACAGCAGGGTCCGCAGGGGTGGGCCGCTTCCGGGGGCGGGGCGGCTCCGGCGACCCGTCGGGGGCCGGGTGGCCGCCGGGCACGTCGTAGAAGTAGGTCCGGGTGCGCACCTGCCCGGTGGGCGTCCGCTCGCGGCGGCGCTCCAGGTATCCGGCCGCTTCGAGCTCCCTGAGCGCACGCGAGATGAGGATCTCGCCCTCGCTGAAGTGCTCGCAGAGGGCGGCGATGCTCACGGGTGAGCCGTCGGGCAGGGAGGCGATGTACGCCGCGACGCCGATCGTGACCGCGCTGCCGCGTCGCTGGGCGAGGGCGTTGGAGATCACCGTGAAGTCGGCCGTCAGCCGGGTGCGTACGTGGATCACGCCGGAGATCGGAGTTCCGGCGTCGGCGCGCAGGGGCGCGTTAGACTGCGAGTCAGCCATTGGGAAGGTTGGAGCTTCCTGATCGGTCAGGCCCTCGATCGGGATTGCCGTCCCGGCCGGGGGCCGTCGTCTGTGTGAGGTTGTCGCGGCGAACGTAACGGTCTGTGTCCCGCGCCTGCAAGCCGGTCACTCGCACGGGTGACGCCCGCCCTCCGGCGCCGGGAGGGTGGGTGGGCGGGTAGTTCTTTCCCCGATTCTTTCAGGAGGTCAGCGGCTCGCCGGGCCCTCGCGAACAAGGGCCCGGTGAGCCCGGAAGACGGACGGCGACCGGTGACCGGCTGCCTCAGGAACGGTCGCGTCCGACCTTCAACTCTTCTGTGAAGGCAGCCCAGGCAGCGGCTTCCGCGAGCTGCGCAGCTCGCCCGGCGGCACGCCGTCCGGTGGCTGGGGGCAACGGGGCTAACCGTCGGCGTCGGACGTGTCCTGCGTGTCGAGGTCGCTGACGCCGCCTCCGCGAAGCGGCTGCCCACAGCTGTGCCTTCGTCGCCTCCCGAGGATGAGTCCGGCCGGGGGCTGCTCCTGGTGGACGCGCTGGCCGTGCGCTGGGGATCGGGGCCTCGCCACCCGGTGGGCAAGACGGTGTGGGCGGAGCTGAGCCTGAGAGGCAACTGACCTGCAATTAACGAGTATTGATAACTCTGGTTATCAAAATATTCCTGGTCTGCAACTCTCTGCCGTCCCTAACGTCTGTCCCGTCACCCCAGGCTCAGCAGAGCCGTCGGAACGGATCACGGAAGGGCGGAGAGCACCATGACGGAACACCCCGAGCACAACCAGCCCCCGGAGCAGGACGAGCAGGCCGAGCGAGTCCCCGGCACCCAGGGCACTGGCCCCGGCACCGGAGGCTCCCCGACGCTCTCCCGACTGGCCGAGCGCCTCGAAGCGTCCACCCTCGCCGAGTCGGCCCGGGAGCTGATCCGCGAGGCGCTGGACGGGGCGGGGACCGGCGCCGACGCGGCCGTCGGCCCGCACCCGGACCACCGGGTGTTCCTGGAATCCATCAGCGTCAGCGGCTTTCGCGGTATCGGCCGCAAGGCGCATCTGCCGCTGGGCGCGAAGCCCGGTGTCACCCTCGTGGTGGGGCGTAACGGCTCGGGGAAGTCCAGCTTCGCCGAGGGCGTCGAGACGGCGTTCACCGGACGTACCGCCCGCCTCGACAAGCAGCGTGGCGAGGTGTGGCGCCGGCACTGGCGCAACCTGCACGACGGAGCCGACCCGAAGGTCGAGGTCCGCCTCGCCATCGCCGGCGACCCCCGGCTGTCGACGCTCACCTGCACCTGGCAGGGCGACGATGTCACGGCGCCCGACATCGAGTTCAGGCGGCCGGGCCACGGCCGGGGTCCCTTCGAGGACGCCGGCTGGCAGCAGGCGCTGAACGACCATCGCCCCTTCCTGTCGTACTCCGACCTCGACAAGGTGATCAGCGGCAAGCCCAGCGAACTGTACGACTCGGTCGCCTCCATCCTGGGACTCGGCGAGCTGATGGCCGCCGACGCGCGGCTCCAGGCCGAGGAGAAGGCGCTGAACTCGGCGGTGAAGACGGCCGAGACGGAACTGCCCGCCCTCGTCGAGGCGCTCTCCGCGTTGGACGACGACCGGGCCAGGCGTGCGCTCGCGGCCGTCGACCGCGCCGGCGCTCCCGACTTCGACGCGCTGGACGCCCTCGTGAGCGGACTGCCCGACACGGACGACGACCGCCTCCGTGAGCTGCGCGCGACCGTCGAGCTGGCAGGTCCCGACCTCGAAGCCGTCGGAGCGGCCGTGGACCGGCTGCGCGAGGCCGTCGCCGTACTCGACGACGTGCGCGCCTCGGGTGCCGAGGACGCCCACCAGCGCGCCGAACTGCTGGCCCGGGCCCTGGAGCACAGCCGTCGGCACGCGGACGAGGACACCTGCCCGGTGTGCGGGTCCGACCGGCCCCTCGACGACGCATGGGCCGAGCGGGCCGCCGGACAGGTGACGGTCCTGCGGCGGGAGGCGGCCACCGCGCAGCAGGCCCGCAGCGAGCTGCGCGACGCGGTGGACGCCGTCCGCTACCTCGTCAGGCGGGCCCCCGCCTGGCTGCCCGCCCCGCTCGTCGACCCGTGGGAGGAGTGGGCGGCCTGCCGTGCGATCGACGACGCCGAACGGCTCGCCGCCCGCGCCGAAACCGCCGCCCTCGTCCTCGCCGACGCCTGCGCCGTCCTGCGGGAGGAGGCCGCCCGCGAGCTGGATAAGCTCGACGAGGAGTGGCGGCGCTGTGTCACCCGCCTCGCCGCCTGGCTCGATCGGGCCCGCACCGCCCACGCCGGCAAGCCCCGGCTGCGCCAGGTCAGGGCGGCCCGCAAGTGGCTCAAGGAGGCAGGCGCCGAGCTGCGCGCGGAACGGCTGCGGCCCTTCGAAGACCACTCGCAGCGGATCTGGGAGGAACTGCGCCAGCAGAGCAGCGTCGACCTGCGTTCCGTCCGGCTGACCGGCAGCGAGAAGGCCGCCGTGCGCAAGCTCGCGATGGACGTGTCGGTGGACGGTACGGAGGCGGCGGCCCTCGGCGTCATGAGTCAGGGCGAACTGCACTCCCTCGCGCTCTCCCTTTTCCTGCCGCGCGCCGCCGCGCCCGACAGCCCGTTCGGGTTCGTCGTCATCGACGACCCCGTACAGTCCATGGACCCCGCGAAGGTGCACGGCCTCGCGAAGGTCCTCCACGACCTCGGAGAGACCCGCCAGGTCGTGGTCTTCACCCACGACACGCGGCTCCAGCGGGCCTTCACCCACCAGGAGTTCCCGGTGACGGTCCTGGAGGTGGAACGGGAGGCGCGGTCGGCGGTGACCGTGCAGCGAGTGACCGATCCGATCGGCCAGGCGCTCGCCGACGCGTGCGCCCTCGCCCGCACGCCGGACCTTCCGCCGGCCGTCATGACCCATGTACTGCCCAGCCTGTGCCGCACCGTCCTGGAGCGGGCCTTCTCCGAGGCCGCCTGGCTGCGGCTGCACCGCGCCGGACTGACCGAGCCCGAGGCCGAGAAGACCGTCGCGGCCGCCGTCACGCTCCTGGACATCGCTGCCCTGGGGCTCTTCGGTGACGCGTCGAAGGGGGCGGCGGACGTCTACGGCGAGCTGCGCAGGCGGTGCGGATCCGAGGCGGTGGGCCTCGTCAGGCAGTGCCAGGAGGGCGCGCACCCGTCCGGCACCACGATGCCCGACCCCCTCCGCTTCGTGAGGGACGTCGAAGCCGTCGCCCAGACCGTGCGCAAGCCGGAGGGGACCACCCGGTGAACACGACCACCCGTCAGCTGATCGATGCCGCCGACCTGCTCCTCGCAGCCGGGGCCGGGACCTTGCCGGCCCCCGTGGCCAGGGTCGAAGCCGCTCCGCCCACCGTGCTCGCCGCCACGGCGGTGAGCAGGAACCGCGGTGCCGCCTTCGCCCTGCGGGCCGCGCTGGAGAGCGCGGTCGCCGACCGCCTCGCCGCCCGCAACGCTCCGCGCGCCATCCGCTCGGGCACCAAGCGGGCCGCGTTCCTCTGGCTGCGCGCCTGTGCCGAGCCGGAGACGGCCCGCCGCGCCAAGGCCGTGTGGTGCCGGCTCTGCCTGGGCTGCCACTACCACCAGTACGAGATCGGACCGACCGAGGACCAGGTACGCGACTGGCGCACCGAAGTGGTCTCGGTGGTCACCTTGTTGTCCGTTTGAGGCGGTCCGAGCACCGTTATCTGCTACTTCTGTACCAGGGGAGGCGGGCCTTGGCCCGCGACAGCGCGCACAGCGCTGCGGGAGGGGAACACACGTGAGGACGACATCACGAGCCGCGACTATCGCCGTGGAACAGAAGGCCGTCGACCGCGCCTACGACTGCTACGCGGCACGGCTCGCGGAACTGACCGGGCAGACGGCGGCGACGGCCTCCGCGAGCGGCAAGGACAGCATCGCGGCCCGCAAAGGCGCGGAGGCGACGGCGGAGAGTTACGGCGGTCTCGGGGGAGAGGCCCTGGTCATCAGCCGGGTCGACGTTCAGGACCCGGGCGATGAGGAGCCGGAGACGTTCTACGTCGGACGTCGCCCGGTGTTCGACCCCGAGAACCGGGACCAGGTGGTCGTCAACTGGACGACTCCGATCGCCGTACGCTGGCACAACGCACTGCCGGAAACACCCGGCGAGGTGCTGCTGCGTCGCCAGCTGCGCTGCGTCGAGCGCACGGTCGAGGACTACCGCGACGAGATCACGCGATCCCGAGCACCGCAGACAGGTGAGTCACGGGCCAAGGCGCCGGCGCCCGAGCATGAGACGCCCGTACCGGAAACGACCGCCGTCGGCACCGCCGCACCGGAAGCCCCGCACGGCCCCACAGCACCGGACGTGGCAGACGACGACCGGACCGGCGAGGAGCAGTCCGTACCACCCCGGCCCGCTCCGTCGCCACGTGATGTCGCCCGCAGGCAGCGGAGGAAGCCCCAACCGGTCGACGACTTCCTGCTCCAGGAGCTGCGCAGGTCACGCAGCGGCCGGATGCGGGACATCGTCGAGACGATCCGACGCGACCAGATGGCCCTGGTCACCGGCTCACCCGCGGACATCCTCGTCATCCAGGGCGGACCCGGAACGGGTAAGTCCGCGGTCGGTCTCCACCGCGTGACCTGGCTCGTCAACAACGACCACTTCCGCGCCCAGGACATCCTGGTCGTCGGACCGCACCAGAACTTCCTCGACTACGTGGGCCGAGTCCTGCCCACCCTCGGTACCCGCAACGTCAACGCGGTCCAGTCGGCCCGCCTGTGGGAGGGAGAGATCCGCGGCACCGACACCGTCGCAGCGCGGCTGGTGAAGTCCGACGAACGGATGGCGGCCGTCCTGCGGCGACGAGTGGAGAGCGAGTGCAGGCCGGAAGCCCTGGACTCCCTCGTATCCGCTCCCTCGCATGCCCAGGACGAGGCGGCCTTCGTCGTCACCGTGGGCAGCCTGGCCCTCCGGCTCCCGCGCTCTGAGGTGCTCGGCCTCCTCCAGAACGCCCGCGAGGGTGCCGGAGCGTACCGGGCGCGCAGGGACCGCTTCCGCACCCTGCTGGTCGACCGGCTTCTGAGCGAGCTCGTACGGATCGCTCCGCGCCGCAGCCGGGACCGGACCGTACGCCGCGACCTGGAGCGCAACCGGCAGGTCACGGCCGTCGTCGAGCGGACATGGCCCTCGTTGAGCCCCGAGGAGGCACTGCGCAGCCTGCTCGACTCGCGCACCCGGCTGAGCGAGTGTGCCGCGACCGACCTCGACGAAGCGGAGCAGGCCGCCCTCCGGCGACCGAGGGCGGACAACGCGGACGACGAACCCTGGACCCAGGACGACCTCGTCTGCCTCGAGGAACTGCGCTTCCTGATCGCCGGGGAGACCCCGCGGCGCTACCGGCACATCGTGATCGACGAGGCCCAGGACCTGACCCCGATGCAGGCCAGGTCACTGCGCAGGCGCTGTCCGACCGGCTCCATGACGGTGCTCGGCGACCTGGCGCAGGCCACCGGCCCGCACACGTACACCGGTTGGGAGCGGCTGGGCGGACTCCTCTCGGACCACGGGGACTGGCGGGTGGCGGAGCTGAACACCAGCTACCGGGTGCCCGCGGAGATCATGGAGTTCGTGGCTCCCCTGGCCCGTGCCGTGGCGCCCTCCCTGCCCTATCCGACGGCCGTGCGGATGGCCGGTGAGGACGCGGTCCGACTCGTTCCGACAACCCCATGGGGCCTCCTGGAGGAGACCACGGCCTGTACGGCCCGGCTCGTCGGCACCGACGACGGGCGGTCCTTGCGGTCGATCGCGGTCGTCGTACCCGACGACTCCGACTGGCTCGACGAGGTCCGCCGACGCGTGGACCGCGTGGACGGCATGACCGAGGAGAAGCTGCGCACGGTGTCCGTCCTTCCCGCCGCACAGGCCAAGGGCATGGAGTTCGACCACGTCCTCGTCCTGGAGCCGTCGACCATCGCCGACCGCGGTCCGGCCGGACTGCGGCAGCTGTACGTCGCACTGACGCGGAGCACTCAGACGCTGACCGTCCTGCACACGACCCCGCTGCCCCGAGAACTGAGCACCGCAGACGAAGACGACGACACCTCGGCGTCCCCGGCTTCCCCGCCCCTGGGCTCCGGCCCGGCCACCGCGACGGGGGCCGCCGGTACGCCGGACGGCGCCAGCCCTCAGGTCGTCAAGGAGCTGCCGATCGGTACGCCGGTCACGGTGCGCGTGGTCGGCCCGGGGCCGGGGGCGCACTGGAAGGTCAAGGCTCTTGCTCCGGCGACCGCGCGCACCCTGCTGCTCGTGACCCGGCACGGGGAGCCCGCACCCAAGGCGGGCGTCCGGCTGGACACCTGGGTGACGCGGAACGAGGGGCCGGTGAGCCTCGTCACGGCCGGTGACTTCGGCCGCAAGCCCATCAGTGCCCGGATGGCACCGCGGTACCTGGGAGCCCTCGGCGCACTCCAGGACATCGTCGAGGGCGGCGGCACGGTCCCGCCCGGGACCACGGACCGCCTCTCGGAGCTGAAGGGCATGGCCAACCGGTGCCTGCGCCGCGACCGGGTCGACTGGCTCAGCGTATGGCGTCTGCTGGGCTCTGCGGACCGCGACCGGCTCAGCGCCCTGGCGGACCTCGCCCAGCGCACACGTCAGGCGGTCACCTCGGGAACTCTCGACCTGCACACGGCCCTGGCGGCCGACCCGACATTCGTCCACTGGGCTGGTCCCCTGGCTCAGGCCCGAGAGGAGCTGTCCCGGCGGTTCGACGGCGAGCCACCCCACGAAACGGACACCACATCTGACCCCGTACCCACGCCACCGCATGGCTGCGGGCTCACACAACTGGACGCAGCCGAGCGTGACCGAAAGCCCGGGACGGGCCCGGTGCCCTCGCCGGGACGCCAGACGACACATGAGCAGAAAGACATTCCTTCGATGGACCTTGCCGCTCCTACGGACATCTCCGCACACGAGCCCACCGCGCAGCCGACCCTTGATGAGGCCCTCTCACGCGAACTGGTGCTCGGGGCGGAGGCCGACAGAGAGTGCAACACCCACGAAGCCGTGCGCTACGAGCTGAAGGCCGCCCTCCTGAGGGCCGGCTTGCGCCCTTCGGACTCACCGGCGGCCGACGTGATCGTGGACGGTCCGAAGGGCCTCTTCCTCTACGAAGTGCTCGGCGCGGACCGTTCGACCTACGCCGACCTGCGCGCAGGCGCGGCACGTCTCATGGAGATCGAGCACCTCGAGTCCCGTGCCATCGATCACCGGTTCCTGGTCCTCTCCGAGCCGCCGGCGGAGGGATGGGCAGCGGGCGCGCTCCGAGGAGTCTTCGGAGTGGGCACCGTCTGGAGAACCGCGGACGGGTGGGAAGGACCGGACTCGCGCATCGCCCTGCACCTACGGGACTGAGCCCCGAGCCGACGGCTCGGAAGTCGCATCACTGCGCCGCCGAAGCGAACACTGCGCTGAAAACCCGAACTTGGTGCTCCATGTCCTCAGGGGCTAACCCGCGTGCGCGCTCCTAGAGAAATCCCAAACGGCGTGCTCCAGAGCCTAGTTCCCTCCGGGCTCTTACGGTTCTGGTGGAACGTGACGGCGGAGCCGATGCGCAGGATCACCACGGGCAGCGCCCGTGCTGCAGGCCCGGGAAAGAATGGGGAGTTGGGATGGAGCGGAAGCTGCTGCTCGCGAGCGTGGCATTTCTCCTGGCCGTGATCGTCGCCTTGATGGGAGGGATCGTGAAAAAGGCAGGCGGCGCGCCCATGACGGGGGCGCTCCAAGCAGGTGCCGCTTCCTTCGCTGCCACCTTCACGCTCGCGCTTCTTTGCCTCTCGACACTGGGACTGGTGTGACCGTGGATCAGCAGCCCGTGCGCAGCGCGACACCGTCGCTCGGAGTCCCGCCGGCCGGGGGGAGCGGGATGTCGTACCGGGTCCGGCGGCTGGTGAAGAGCCTGGCCGTTCGGATGAACACGCAGAATGCCTGCCGGATCGTCCTCGGCCTGATCTACGTGAGGAACAAGGCGCAGGACGCCGTCCCGCGAGCGGGGGAGGGCCACGGTGAGGGGCGAGTCAGTGGCCAACTGCCGTCATGGCGCTGGCTCGTCGACCAGGCCGCGAAACCCTCGCCGCTCGGGCCTCACGTATGGCGTTGTGTGAGCACATGGCTGGCGCCCGTGCTTCGCACGGAGGACGGCGATACGGACCAGAACTTCGTACCCTCTCTTCCTCCGACGGTCGATGACCATCTGCGGACTCTGATCACAGAGATCGACCAGGCCGACCGAGTGGTGGAGCTACTGGAACAGTGCCTGGAGGAACTGTCCGCCGCCCAGGCCAGAGGAGGCCACTACTTCACCCCGCGCGACATCGTGCGTCTTATGGTGGAAGCGGTCGCGCCGCAGAACGGTCACCGTGTGCTCGACCCGGTATGTGGATCGGCGGGGCTCCTGGCCGACGCGGAGCGCTATGTGCGGGAACGGACCGGCCTGCAGCCGAACCTCCTGCTGACGGGCCGGGATCTTCGCTCTGACACGTTGCAGATCGCGCGGTTGAACCTCGCCGCGCGTGGCATCGAGGCCGACGTGGGCTCCCCCACCGACAGTCTCGCCCAGCCGGCGAGTGACTCGTACGACATCGTCATGGCCAACCCGCCGTTCAATCTGTCGGACTGGTGCGCCGCCCCTCCACGTGGCGACGATCCGCGCTGGACGGGCACGGTCCCCCCGCGGGACAACGCGAACCACGCGTGGATCCTGCACATCGCCCACGCACTTGCCCCGCAGGGAAGGGCCTCCGTCCTGATGGCCGACGGGGCCGCCACCGGACTGCGCCCGTCCGAGAAGCGCATCCGTGAGCGCCTGGTCCGAGAAGACCTCGTCGAGTGCGTCGTCGCACTCCCACCCGGCCTCTTCCCTCACGTACGTATCTCCTGCTGCCTGTGGCTGCTAAACCGGGACAAGAGCCCTCACCGGGGCTGGGGGGCCGCCGACCGTCGCAAGCAGATCCTGTTCGTCAACGCCCGCACCGCGTACGAGACCATGGCCGGCTCCCGGCAGCGCCGTCTTGCCGCTGACGGGGTCGGCCGCGTTCTGCGCACCCTGTCCGCTTGGAGGGGCGCCCCCACCATGCAAGGTGAGGCGCCGGCCAGGTACGAGAACGATCCCGGCTGGTGCACCTCGCTCTCCACAGCAGAAGTTGCGGACGCTGGGTACGTCCTCCTGCCTGTGGTCCATGCCTTGGAACCAGCCGACGAACACACGGCAGCGCGCGAGCGCGTGGAGGAACTCAAATGGGATCTCTACGGCAAGTTCGAGAAGTCGCACGCACTGGAACGGGACCTGCGGCGCGTCCTGGACGAACTGTGAGGGACGATCTCGCCACGCACCACATCGGTCGCTCCGAACGGCCGGAGGCATGGACGACCGCAAGGCTGGAGGACCTCGCCAAAGACCTCCACGTGACGTACGGGATCAACGACCGAGGGCTGCCCCGCCATCAGGGAGTAGTACGGGCCGGAGACGTCCGCGACGGCCGCATCACCACGGATCAGCCCGGCTGCGAAGGCGGTGTCATGCAGCGGACCACGCGGGCGACCTTGCAGCGCGACGACCTGGTCGTCGTGCTCGTGCGCCGGGTCGGCGACGCGGCCCTGGTCACCGAGGAGCACGAGGGCTGGGTGACTACCCGCAGTGTCGGCATCGTCAGGTCGAAGGAACGGCACATCACACGGTGGTTGCGCATCTGGCTGAGGACTCGTCGGGCTCAGGCATGGATCCAGCAGCACGTCTCCGCTCACGTCGAGCCGACCCTCAGCATCGACGCACTGAGGAAGATGCCGGTGGCCGTTCCACCGCTGGAACGGATCGAGAAGCTCCATGAACTGGTCACTCTGATCGAGGACAAGACGAGACTCAATCTGTCCATCGCGGCCGATGCGGTCGCCTTGGCAGACGCTCACTACGCCACATGGAATCGGTACCGCACGTCATGGCCGACGTGCGAGTTCGGCCGGGTTGCGCGTGCGTCGACCGGCAGGGCGGCGTCGTCTTCCGCTCCTGAGAACGGCGTCACCTGCAACTGGGGAGCGCCGTCAGACATCCTGACCACACGCCTGCCGTACCTCGATGGCACAGAACGCCAAGGTCTTGCTGTGCCGGGCGACATCTGCGAACCGGGGACCATCCTGATCGCCACTCGACCGGACGGAATGCGCGCTGCCGTGACCCTGCGGCCTGTCGTCGCCGGACGCGGCGTACTGGCGGTACATCCCGGCGACCCCGAGAACCGCTGGTGGCTCCTGCATGAGCTCCGGCTCAGGAGTCGGCAACTGTCCAGGGCCGCTCAGGGCAGGCAGGCGCGTGAGATCACGAAGCGAGCCTTCTCGCGGCTCGACGTTGCCTGGCCCGCGGACGACGTGCGGCGAGAGTTCGACCGCGTGGCTCGGCCGCTGCACCAGGTGGCGCAGCAGCGGGTCGCGGAGAACGCGTCCCTGAACGAGACTCTCGTGACGCTGCTGAGTGCCCTCTCGCCAGCGGCGGATCGACCGGCGGGATCAACCGGCCCCGTGCTAGACGCTGGGCCTGCAGCGCGAACCGGCGTAGCCCGCTGAGGCCACAACGGCCAGGGACTACTCAGGGGCCCGACCCGCATTGCGGATCAGGCCCCTGACCTGGTACTTCACTGTCGGGGTGGCGGGATTTGAACCCACGACCTCTTCGTCCCGAATGAGGTCCGGACAAGATCACTATTTGCGTCTCTGGTAAACGTGCAGGTCAAAAGCTTGGTCTGGGTTGGCGTGGCGGGGTCTCAGTTGGTTTCCAGGAGAAGGTCATCTCCCGAATTTCTCCCAGCGCTTGCTGCTGGGACGGTGGCCCATCGGTGCGCTGCATTCGTGGGCCGCCTTGCGGTAGCAAGTTTGCCAGGCCAGACCGGGGTGCTTGGCACGCAGTGTGGCCAGGCTAGCGATGCCCAGTCCACACCGCTGGTACCGCGGCGCGGTAGACGGCTGCTCGACCGAGCCGAGGCGACAGCGAGGACAAATCAGGTAGTCGGCGGCGAACGCAAACTCGTGTTGATGAGCGGCCGTTCGTTGGCACCAGCCCATGCGTTCGGGTGAGATGTGTCCTGCTAGGGCGAGTCCAGTTGAAGAACGTTCAGCTCGCCGGGACGCCGCCCGAGCCTCCCACCGCTGCCCCGCTGCAGTATCTCGCTCCATGGAACTCGCCCGGACGCGCCGGCGAGGCGTTTGGTGCTCGTCTGTCGTCATCTACCGCCGTGCCTCACATCCGTACCCAACGGCCGCGCGTCGTCAACGTCGCGGGCTCCGCACTTACCCAGGGATGCCAAGGTCCTTCAGGTACGTGAGGCGAGCGTTTATCGCTGCGGAGAAGTGGCGCCAGTCGAGACTCTTGACCAGTTCGATCGGCTTCGGGTTTTCGGCCGAGGACGTGACATAGCACGCGGCATCGTAGAGCTGCTCGTCCATGAGCCTTTCGCAGAAGATACCGAACCGGTCCTGGTACGAGGTTCCATGCCAGACTTCATCGACGGGGAGAGCGCCCTTGGCCGTCTTGACCGGCCTCCGGGATCCCTCGCCGTCCTGCATGATGAAGAAGTAGCCGAGCCAAGGCTTCTCCTCCGGGTACAGATTGGCGAGGGCAGCTCGACGCAGGTCGACTGCGCTGCCCAGCGCCTCTTCGACCCTGTTGTTGTAGTTGTTGCCGTACGACGGTCCCCCCAGTGCCTTCAGCTCGAACGCTGCCACGAGGACCTTGTTGTGGACGACTACGAGATCCCACTGCTTTTGCGGCCGGTAGTAACCGGGCAGTTCAAGGCCCTGCGACTTGGTGACGCGGATGCTGGAAGCTGGGTAACCAGCGTCCAGAAAGAACTTCGCCAAGAGTGTCGCGATGACGTCGAAGTGCTTGCCGCCTCGGACGGAGCCAGCTGTGCCAGCCCCTACCGCGTCCCGGATAGCGGACTGCTCGTTCTGTAGTTGCTTGGCACCCCAGTAGGCCGCGATGGCGTCTTCGAAGTCTTGGCGGGTGACCGTCAAGATCCGCTCCTTCTAGTCAGGCAGCTCGGCAAGCCCGTAGACACGCAAAGCGGCCTCGGTGGCGGCCTCCCTGTCACGCTTGTCGAAGGCTTCGGCGAGAGCTGCCTGGTCGCCTTCGCTGATCATCGCCGGATCCGGGACGCGGATCTTCCGGAGGTACTGGGCTTGGAAGCGGAGGGTTCCCCCGCGCATCTTGACCGCGTACGCCTCCACGAATGCCTCCGCGACCTTGGACAGGAGTAGGCCACCGAGTACGCGCATGTCCCAGACGTCCGAGACGATGAAGTACAGGTTGTGGTGAGGGTACAGGCCGCCTTCATCGAGGACCGGGTGGATCCTTAGCTTCATGTCCGGAAACAGCAGCTTCTGACGACGGGTGAGCTGGTGGTCGACCTTGTCGATTGTCTTGTACCAGCGCTGAGGCTGCTTGACGGCGACGTAGCGCTTACGCAGGGTCTCGGCGTGCTTGTCGAAGTAGGCGGCGAGGAGCGGATATGCGTCGAGGTCGACGAGGTCACCGCTGGCCGTCCAGGGATTGACCAGGTGCGTGCCGTTCCAGTCGATGATGCCGCTTGTGGTGTCGCGGACCATGGCCATGGGAAGCAACCGGTCGTCTTCGACCAGGCCCTTGTCCTTAGTGAGGAAGACTTTGTCGGCGCCGGTGGCGATGCCGATCCCGACCTTCGTTCCCGTCTCGGTGTCCTCCAGTAGCCGGAACCGCTCGGTGAGATCCTCAAGGACCGCAAGCCTGGCCGGCGAAGCGGTCGGCCACGAGTCCTCCTCCGGGAACCAATGCGGCATGCGAGCAGCTTGGAAGGAGGCCGCGGCAACCGTCGGCGGCTCGCCCTCCAGATACCAGCCGACGAAGGCCCGCGCCTGCTCCGCTCCGAAGGACCGGTTCGTGTCCGCGGCGACCGCTGCCCCCTGGGGCTTGTTCGAGATGACGGTGATCGCGGGATAGGCCGAAACCTGATCGTCGAAGGCGTCGACGTCGTGCATCACGAGGGCGAGGTCCATGCTGAAGTGCTTGGTCACCAGCTCCCTCAGCCGCCGACCGTACTGGTTCCGCATCCAACGGTCGGCACAGATGAAGCCCAGTTGGCCGCCTCGGTTGAGGCTGCGCAAGGCCACCTCGTAGAAGCCGATGTAGATGTCGGCTCGGCCCCCCATCGTGGAGCAAGCGCGGCGGTAAGCAGCCATCCTGTCGTCGGGAACGTCTTCAAGCCGGATATACGGAGGGTTACCGACGACGTAGTCGGCACGATGATCGGCGTCCGACTGCAGGAGGTAGTCGCCCCGCTTCACCCACGTCGCGGCAACCTCCCTTGCGTCCCTCGGGTCCCAGCCTGCTTCTTGCAGCGTTTCCGTGACCAGAGTCCGGCTCTGCTCCACGTTACGGCCCAGCAGGTCGAAGGCGCGGACCGCGTCGACCGCATCCACGATGGGCCGCTGGTGCATCTTGCATGACGCACTGATTCGGGATGCGATTACGGTCAAGAACGCGCCGCCGCCGCAGGCCGGCTCCACAAGCCTCAGATCGCAGAGGTCCTTGTCTGCCGTGTACCCGAGAAGGTCCAGGATGAGTTCCACCACCCAGGCACGCGTGAAGACCTCACCGTGCTCCACGGCCTCCTGTAGAGACTCGGGAAGGGAGAGGTCTTCGGTGCTGAACAGCGCGATAGTTGCCACGCTAGGACAGTACCGTCGAACCTTCCCGAAGCCCGACTCCTGTCCACAGAGCGTAGTCATTCGATAGCAGGATTGCCTGCCTCGTGGCGCATTGGTACACCCGGCACGCTTACGCGGGGCATACCCCGGGCAAAGGGCGCGGAATGGATGATCTGATCGAAAAGTAGGCAACGAAGCTGGCGGCAACAGAACTCAGCACCGCGCTCCCGCGTCGGTGGGCGCATACATAGGGAGTGGCGAAACGCGCGACCGAGATTCGGCAGGTCCTCGGCAAGAACGCCGGACTCCTCGTCGTCGCCGCCCCGCTGCACGATGTCGGGTATGCGCCCGCGCTCGCAGCGACCGGCTTCCATCCACTCGACGGGGCCCGCTTCTTCCGCGATGAGCGCGGGGCCGACGAGCGGCTGGCGCGGCTGGTCGCGAACCACTCGTTCGTGCTTCTGAGCGTTATTGCGCCGGCGACCCAAGTGCGATTCCACTAGGGAACTTGTTCGCTAACTGGCCGGACGCGAAATGTGGTCGACCCCGACGGAGATGACCAGCACTGCGATCGCCGAAAGGAGTGGCATGGGGCAGCGCTGTGGCCGAAGGGGACGGAAGGGCCAGGAAGAGCTGCAGGCATTTGTTTGATCGTTGTGCTCGTGTGGGGTGGGCTCGCGTATCGTCCGTGGGGTGATTGATACCACCGCGGCGGCCCGCAGCGATATCGCCGAGAGCGTGCTCGGCGAATTGATCGATGCCTTCGGTCTCGGCGAGGTGCAGGAGCGCCGCTATCTCGCTGACGGGCTGATGAATGCGAACTGGAGGCTGGACACCCCGGCCGGGCAGTTCGCTTTGAAGCAGGTCACGGATGTCTCGCTGGAGCGGTTGCAGCGCAATCTGGCCGTGCTGGCCGCCCTGGGCGACGACGGCCTCCCGGTGAGTGCTCCCGTTCCCACGGTCTCGGGGTCGCTGGTGGCCCAGGTCGGCGGTGGTGCCTGGTGTCTGTTTCCGTGGGTGGCCGGGTCCCATGTCCGGGGTGTTGATCTCGCCCTGCCTCAGGTGGGCGCACTGGGCGCGGAGCTCGGGCGCCTGCACCTGAACCTGGGCAGGGCTTGCGGTCGAGGGCTGCTGCCTGGGGTGCCGGAGACGATCACCGCGGACGTCACGTCGCCGGATCGAGCGGTGGAGAAGGCCGAGCGGTTGTCCGCAGCCGTACGCGACAAGGGCACGGACAGCGACTTCGACAAGGAAGCCGCTGTCGCCTTGGAGCGCCGACGGGCCCTCGTCTTCAAGCATGCCGATCACCGTCCACGATCCGTGACGCCTGAGGGTGATCACGGGTGGACGCATGGCGACGTGCAGTACCGCAATCTGCTCTGGGAAGGCGGGGAACTTGCCGCCATCCTCGACTGGGACCGGCTCGCGGTGCGTCCGTACGCGGAAGAGGTCGTGCGGACGGCGCAGGTGCAGTTCGGAGTGGGCGGGGTGTTCGACCTCACGCGGGTCTCGGCGTTCGTCGAGGGGTATCGGTCGGTGGTGCCGCTGGAGCCGTCTGCGCTGGTGGACGGTGCCCGGCGACTGTGGTGGAAGCGGATGACGGACTTCTGGCAGCTCGAGTTCCACTACGACCGCGGGGACCTCTCCTTCGATGAGCTGTTCACCGCCGACGAGGCGCTGCTGCACTGGTGGACGGACCGGCTGGATCAGGTCGAGGACGCCTTCGCCGCGGGCTAGATGCCGAGGCGTTCGAGGTCCGGCAGCCGGGGGCGGGTGAAGGCGGTCGCACGTTGCCGGGCCTGTGCGCCCAGGGTGTCGTGGTCGGCGGTGCGGATGGCCTCCGCCCACCCTTCCGCGCCGGCCTCGGCGGGAAGCACGATGCCCGCGTTGCCTATGGCTTCGGGGATGCCGCCCCGGCCGGTGCCGATGCTCGGGGTCCCGTGCAGCGCGGCTTCGATGATCACGCGGGGGAAGGCGTCCTCCACCATGGACGGCACGAGCAGGAGGGGGTGGGTGCGGTAGAGAGGGCTCATGTCGTAGACCCGCGGCACCCAGGTGACGTTGGGGTAGTCGGCGAACTCCTCCGCGGTGTTCCACCAGCCTTCCACCAGGGTGAAGCGCTGTTCAGGCATGTGGCGGATGAGCTGGTGCAGTAGCTCGGCGCCTTTCGCCGGGATGGGGTTGACCATGAGCACGGCCCTCGTCCGCTGCCTCCGGTGTGGCTCCGACTTCGGTGGGGTGAAGGGCGGGTACAGCACGGACAGCCGGATGTCATCGGTCCGGGGCGCTCGTCGGAGGACGAACTCGGACACGGCCAGCCCATGGTGCGGACGGCCGTCGAGGACGCCCAGCCCCGTCCTGGACACTGAGTGCAGGATGCCTGCGACGAGAGCCGTGGGCCGGGCTCGGGCGGCAATGTCGGCCGCACCTTCCTGGGAGGTGAACACCACGTCCGGCCGCACCTGGGACAGCAGGCTCCGCAGGGCTGTCGTGATCCGCTGCTGCGGTACGGCGATGCCGTCCACTCCGTTCCACCTGTAGTGCAGATCCTCCTCGGTCTCCTCGTACTCGGTGTCGTTCGCGTCGAGGTAGGTCCGCATCTGGATGACCTGTGGGGACTGGTCCCAGGGTGCTTGGTGGGAGCCGAGATAGATGATGCGCCACCCGGCTGCCGCGAGTTCCTCGGCGAGGAGTTGCTGGGTGACCTCCGCTCCGCCGATGAGGAACGGAGGCGGGGTACGCCGCCAGGCGAAGAGGGCTGTGGGCATCGGCCGGTCACCTGGTCCAGTACGTGACGAGGGCCTCCACCGCGTGTGCGACCGCGTCCGGGCCGGTGTCGGCAGGGATGACGGTCACCTCCCGTGACACGGGTGGCTGCGCTGCGGAGACGAAATAGTCCCGCGCGTGTGCCAGGAACGTCGGCTCGTGGAGGAAGTACTCGGACTCGGCCGCCGTGTGCCCGGCCGCCTTGCGGCGCAGAGCCAGCTCCTCGGCCGACACGTCCAGGTAGAGGGTGTGGTGGGGGCGCAGGAACGGCAGCTCCTGGAGGCGGTCGCGCAGGCGGTGGTGGACGTCGTAACCGAACAGAGCGTCGAGCGCGTGGGCGTGGGCCAGGAGGGTGTCCACCGAGCGGTCCAGGAGAACGATGGGCTTCGCGCTGACGAGTGCCCGGCGCACACGAGTGCCTTCGATGCCCATGAACATCTCGAACGCGGCGAGCTGTTCGGCGGCGGACGCGGTCCGGACGGGCGGGATGTCGGTGCGACGGGCGATGTGCTGGACGTAGCAGTCCGAGACGAAGGCCCGCTTCTCGATGCCGCGCGTGCGCAGGTGGTGAATCGCGGTGGACTTTCCGGCGTACGAGGGCCCTTCGAGCGCGATAATCTTCACGACGGCTCCGTCCGGTAGAAGCGCTCGGCAAAGGCTCCCGTGCGGCTCGGGAGGCCGGCCGCGGTCGTCCACGCGTACCGGATCGGCCGGTACATCTTGCGGACCGGGTGCATCTGCGAGCCGTGCATGTGCAGCACCGTGACCTTGTCGAGCACGACGTCGGTGATGTCGGCCGGCTCGGCTACCAGGGCGTGACCGGTGCGTGCTCGGAAGAGGTGTTGGTCGCAGCCGGCCAGGGCGTAGGTGGGCCAGAAGGCGAGGTCTTCCCAGAACCAGCGGCACCCGAGTCGTACTGCTGCCGCGTGTACGAGGAGGTGGTCGGGGAGGCGGGTGACGGCGGCCGGGGCGAGGAGTTCGGCGTCTGGGCGGGCCTCGGCGATCTCTCGGAGCTCGTCCGTGATCCGGTCCAGGTGGTGTGGATCGAAGGGACGGTACGGGGGTGCTGCGTCCTGGTGGCCGAGGGCGATCCGATGGGCGGCGAAAGGGGCCAGCGCGGCGGCGCCTTCCCGGCTGCGCAGGGCGGATACGGCGGCTTCGGTGACGTAGGTGTCCTCCAGGGCCGGGTGGACGCTGGTGGAGCGGGTGAACACCGTGGCCACCGTGAGCGGCCGGGGATGGGCCAGGAAGGTGCCGGAGGCGGACAGGGCGAAGTCGTCGTGATGGGGTTCGATGACGAGCACCGGGCGGCCGGTCGGGCGCCGTTTCTCGATGAAGTAGCGATCTCCGCTGTGTGGGGCCCTGACTGCGATCACCCGGTGGTCGTGAGCCCGGTGGCGCTCGGCCAGGTGCTCGGTCCACCGCTGGTGGGCGTGCATGAGGTCATCGGGGAAGGTGTAGATCCCTTCCGCGTCCGGCACGGGCAGCGTCATGGTCATTGTGGGCTCCGGGGTCATCGGACGGTGCTCTGGTACCAGTGGCGCCACATGCGAGGGGAGCTGAGCCGCAACCGTGCGGTGACGGGGTTCTGCCACCACAGCATCCGGAGGCTGGACCACTGGTCGTAGCGGCGGGTGGAGGGGCGTACGCGCAGCTCGTCGAGGATCACGACCGGGGCGTTCACGCTGCGGCCGTGGGCCGCCAGCCGGTGGAAGAACTCCACGTCCTCGCTCATGAACAGGTCGTCGCGGTATCCGCCGATCTCCTGGAAGGCGACCGCGGTGGCGAACTGGGCCACGCCTTGGGCGCCGCCGCGCGTGTCCCGGTAGTGGTCCCAGTACGCGCAGAGCAGCCGTGCGCCGAGCCGCTTGGGGGTGTACAGGGGCGGGATGGCGCCGCCGACAGTGCCGCCGTCCATGGCGGTGGCCGCGGCGGTGATCGCCTCCATGGGCAGGGCGACGTCGGCGTCCGTGAAGAACAGCCTGCGGCCACGGGCGGCAGCCGCTCCGGTGTTGCGGACCCGGCCGATGTTGCGGACGGTCTCGCTGATCACTTGGGCGCCGTAGGAAGCGGCCATGTCGGCGGTGGCGTCGGTGGAGGCGTTGTCCACCACGATCACCTCTCCGCGCTCGCCGCTCGTCTCCTGCCACCGTTCGAGGGAGGCGAGGACCGTGGGGAGGTAACGGGGCAGGTATGCCGCTTCGTTGTGGGCTGGAATGACCACCGTCAATCCAGGACTGGTCATCGGGGAGTCCTTTCCCTTCGGGGCGTGCGGAAGAGGTGCGGTGTCTGGCGGGCCAGGTCGTCCAGGCGGTCCGACCACAGGGAGCGGCTCGCACCGGGCGTGGCGTGCATCCAGCAGCGGACGGTGTGGAGGACCACCCAGGCCGACAGCCGTGATTCGTCCAGGGGATGCCGGTAGGCGTCGATCAGCGTGCGCCGGTCCCACGGTGTGTGCGCCGCGGTCATGACGAGGGCGTGAGCGACGTCCGCCTCCCGTCGGCCCGGTGCGGCATCCGTGAAGTCGACCAGGTAACGCGTGCCGTGCGGGTCGGAGAGGACGACGTTGTCGAAGTGGATGTCGCCGTGGCACCACACGCTGGGGGCCCGGTTCGGTGTGCCGGAGATGATGGCGAGGGCGGGGCCGATCCGGCTCAGCAGGTCGGGTGGGCAATGGCTCACCAGAGAGGAGACCGAGTCGAAGAACGGGCGGCGCGGCACCACGTGCTCGACCGGCGCCCCGTGCAGACGCCGGAGAAGATGGCCGAGGTCCTGGACAGCCTGGGCATGAGGAATGTGGCCGGACCGTACGAAGGCCCCCAGCGTCCGCCCACCGAGATCACGGGTGATGAGCGCGGTGGCCCCCTCTTCGGAGATCACGCCACTGCCGAGCACCCGCGGGACCGGTACAGCGGCGCCGGCCGCGCGGATGGCGGCGGCCTCGGTCAGCGCGTTGCGGCGGGCGGTGTGGTCGTACAGCTTCACGATCACGCTGCGATCGTCACGGAGGCCCGCCCGGAACACCGCCGTCCGGGAGCCCGACGACAGGCGTTCCCCGGTCCGGACGGACGCCCCGAGGAGTGCGCTGCACGCATACGAGACCAAGGCGGGTGGCCTGGTCATCGAAGCCCCACAGGCTCGGGATGGGCGGCGCCCAGCGCGCGGACATGCCGAAGGGTCCGCTTCAGCAGAGCGCGGTACTCCAGTACGTCGGCCGTAGCCGGGCAGTCTGCCTGCCATGGCTTCTCCGGGCCCACGAAGTGGAGGAGACGGGCGGCCGGGTCGGGCCGCAGATGGCGGCTGACGACGCGACGTACCCAATCGCCGCGTTCGAGATACCGACCCACCTCGAACCGGTTGTACGCGGCGCCGACCGGCCGCACTCGGCCGGTGCGGAGGAACCACAGGTTCAGAGCGTCCTGGTCGTTGTGGAGGATGTGTCGGCGGTGTCTGGCCAGGGCCTGCGCGACGCCGTGGCGGATACGCGGCAGATCGGCGGCGTGAGCCCACAGGAGCCCGGCGTTGTAGTAAGGGCGGTCTCTCAGATATGGCCAGCGGTCCACAACGCCCGGCAGGGCAGGGCATCCACCGACGGACGGGTTGAACTCGTCGCGTACGGCACCTACCTCACCCGGACGAAGAGCATGGAGCGGGGTGGTCAGGTCGCCACGGACCAGGACGTCGGCGTCCACGTAGACCAGGTATGGCCGGCGGACGAAGCGGGGCGTGAACTCGAACCGCAGATACGTGGTGACGGTGATGTACGAGGTGTCCGCCATCCGCGCGGAGCGCAGCGGGGAACGACGGGCCAGGGCGAACGAGCCGAAGCCAACTCGTTTGGCGAGGTGGGCCAGCAGCAGCGCCTGGGGCGGTCCGAGGTCGAAGCTGAGTAAGCGCAGCGCCGCGGCCTTGCGGGCGCGAGGACTGAGGCTGTCAGCCAGCGAGGCGATCGTGGCGAGGCCGGGGGTGAGGTAGTGCCGGTCGATGCAGATGCCGAATGCGTACACGGCGGGTCCACCTTCCGGGCGTGGTGTGGGGAGCGATCTGGCGATGAGTGGTGAGTCGTGGGCGCGCTTGCTCTCCGGCTGGGCCGGTGGCGCCGACTCCGTCATGAGCCGCGTGGCGGCGGGGCATCAAGCGGTGCCTGTCGTTTCACGCGTTCCTCGCGCGTCTCGATGACGTGGAGGCTGTCGGGCTCGTCCGTCTCCCATTGGTTCGTCGTGCCGCCCGACACCGGACGCAGGACCCACACAGCGCCTTGCTTGATGTCGGTGACGATGGCGTGGCGCCCGTCGGCGTCCTCGATCAGATCACCGACTCCTGCCCGTGCCCGGGGCACGAGGCGGCTCCCGGAGCGAGGTCTTTCCACAGCCACCAGCCCGCGGAGGCTTCGAGCAGAACGCGCAAGCGTTCCTGTCGTCCGGAGGTCTGGCGGGGTGGCGGGGACGTCGCCTCGGCGAGGAAGCCGCCTCGGTCACGGATGAGGACACCGAGTGCGGCGAACTGCGCGGCGTCGTCCGCGAGGTGGGAGATTCCGGCGACGATGATGCCGCGGACCAGACCGGAGGACAGCGTGGTCGTGACAGCCGTCCACGCCGGGCGGACGTCCAACGGCACACACGGGTCGTCATCGGACCAGGCGCCGGCCACGTGCCAGTGCCGGGCGTCGGCGTAGCGGCGTGCGCGGCGTTCGGCCTCACGGACAGCGGTCGACTCGAACGCGCAGGAATAGATGGCGACCGGCACGTGTCCGATGCCGCCGGGTGGGGATGTGGACATGCGATCAGCGTGCTGCCCGCCCTGTCCGCGGGACAGGCACGGCCTGTGGCAGTGCCAGAAACTCGTGACGCGACGGCCTGACACGATCCGTGCTTCCGTGGTCTCGTCCTCCAGCAGGACTGCAACGGGACGTGACAGTCGGAACGGTGGCGGCCGTGGGAGCTGCTACGGCACGTGGCGGTGCCGGTCAGCGGACGGCGAGGGGCACACCGGCCGCACGGGCGAGCCCGCGGAGCCGCGCGACGGACACACCGGCGAGACGGGAGATGATCACTCCGGGCAGCATCTGGTGCCGCGCCCACGCCGATGCCATGCCGCAGACGCTTTCCAGGGTGTCGGCAGCCTGGTCCCATCGGCGGCACTCCACGTGCGTCAAGGCGACGTCGAGGCCGTATCGGGCCCGAGTGGCGAGGGGCACCGTGTCGTCCAGCCGGACCGTGTCCATGAGCCGCAGCGCACCGCCGGTGTCGCCGAGGGCGACGGCGACGCTCATGGCCTGCGTACCGGCGTACAGAGGCCCGAAGGGCTGGGCATGCCGGCCACGGGCGTGTTCCATTCCGAGGCGGGCGCCGACCGCGTGGGCCTGGGAGAGATACTCCCGTGCGGTGTCCGGCGAGGAGCCACCCCGGGATGCGGCCACAGCAGCGTTCGTGACGAGCTGCCCGTACACAGACAACCGGTCCGGATCGTGCTCGGACATCTTGGGTTCGATCCGGTCGGCCTGAGCCGCGGCGAGGGCGAAACCCTGCGCGGTCCGCCCGTCGCGGAGATTCACCCACGCCGTGGTCGCGGCCAGATGGGCATCCCGCAGGTCGTCACCGGCCTGAACGGCGATCTGCCGGCCGTAGGTGAGCGCCGCGTAGGCCAGGTCCCGTGAACCCCACACGTTCGCGGCCATCCCGGCGGTCTGGAAGACGTCGGCCAGGACGCCGGCCGCGGCCTCCCGCTCGTCGGCGTCCGCCAAGTCGTACCGGGCGCGAGCTTCCGGAAGCAAGGCTCCGAGCAGCGCACCGAGTTCGGTGTAGCGCCCTGCCCAGTAGGCGGCGTCAGCGCGCCGGACGACATCGCGGAGCTCCTGAACGGTGCCTGGCTCGGTGTCGGTGGGGATGCCGATGGCGGCATCGTGCGTGGCAGCGGACAGCGCCCGCAATGCCGCACGCTCGTCGCGGTCCATGGAGCGACGGGGCGCCTGTTGGCCGAGGAGCACGGCGATGTCGGTGCCGAGGGCGGAGGCGATGGACAGAAGCGACGGAAGGGAAGCGGTGCCACCGCGTTCCAGTTTCCGTACGACGCCCACGGAGACGTCGGCGGCTTCCGCCAACTGCTCCTGCGTCATGCCACCGCGCAGCGACCTGAGCCGTTCAGCGGTGCTGTACTCGGACCATTGCATGCCAGCAGCTCCTCCCCGATCGGCCAGGCACGGACCGTACCCACTGCCTTACGAGCAGCGACAGGCGTAGGCACGAGAGCAGAGCCCAGTTGGCTGGAAGTCGCCGCTAGACGGAAAGCGCGGCGCTCACACCGAGCAGTCTTTCCAGTTCCGCCACCGTGGACGCTTCGTCCGTCGCGAGGACGGTGGTGATGCCCAGGGCCTGGGCCGGCGGGAGGTTCCGAGGGTGGTCGTCGACGAACACGCACGCCTGTCCGGGAAGCCCGAGGCGTTCCAGCGTCAGCTCGTAGATGGCGGGGTCGGGCTTCGCCATGCCGACCTGCTCGGAGATGACGTGCACGTCGAAGAGGTCCCAAACGTTGGCGTTCATGTACGGGTTGAAGGGGTCCATGCCGAAGCTGTTCGACAAGAGAGCGAGACGGTATCCCCCGTCCTTGGCGGCACGCGCGAGCGCGGCCATACGGCGGGCCGCGGGCACCGCGGACCAGGCCCGACCCATCAGGTTCTCCGGTACGACATGGGCACCGAGAAGGGCCGCAGTGCGCTTGTTCCACTCCTCCTGGTTGATCTCGCCGACCTCCAGCGCCGCGTACAACCGCCGGCCCTCCGGGTCATCGTTGAGCGTGGCACGCCACGCTTCCGGGCGAAGCCCTTCGGACTCGCACCAGGCTCGGTGCACGGACCGCGGATCGGCGGTCAACACCCCGGCGAAGTCGAGGATGAGTCCCTGCTTGGCTGGCTGATCCGTGGCACCCATGGGTTGCGGCATGCTGGTTGCTTCCTCTCCCTTGTCCTTACAAAAAGCTACCGCGCACAGACGGGTGAATCGCCGACAAGCCTGCCGCTTCGATATGCGTTTGGGGGCAACTGGTACCTGCCGAGCCCGAGTTCGGCCCCTATCCCCTAGCAGTCCGTCTATGCCTGCGGGCCTGACCTGGGACTTCTCCACCTCCCTCACGTCGGCCTGCTGGGGCTGGTGGAGGCGGGGCGTCGTCCGGAAGTCGGGTCAGTGCTGTTCCAGCAGTCGGTCGGTAGCTGCCTGTACGCGGCTCACGGCACGCTGGACCGCTGTGATGACCGCGTCGATTTCGGCAGAGGGAGCACCGGTGTTGAGGGCGCGGGCGATTTGGTTGAGGTTGTTGCCGACCTGCCCGAGGTGCCGGCGCGCGGCGAACAGTTCGGCGACCAGCTCACGGTGGCCGGCTATGGCGGCGGCGGTGTTGTCTAGGTCCTGGGCGGCGGCGAGGCCGCTGCGGGCGAGAAAGGCGGGCAGGCTTGTACGGGTCGCGCGAGCGGCGGTGGCGAGCTGGGTCTTCTCGTCGTCGTTCAGGCGGACGCTGCATACGTAGTCACGCTTGTGTGCGGTCGGTTTCGGCGAGCGCTTGCGCGAGGTCTTCTTCGTGGTGCGGCGCTTGCGCGGTGACGGCTTCTCCTCCGGCTGCGATCCGCCCTCGGTCGCTGTCTGGTGGGCCGGCACCTCCTGGTGCCGGTCCGCTCCCGCCATCCCCGGGGCGGGCTCTGGCCGGGACGCCTTCCCCGGCGGGGAAGAGTGTCTTGGCCGATAACTTGCTCCGCCTGGGGCCGGGGTGGTGGTGTCCCGGTGGGGGCTGGGGGGTGATTCGTGGTTTGCCTGGTGCACGGAAGTCTCTTTCGGCCGTCTGAGCATGGCCTGGCGTGTGGTGTTGTGTGGCTCCCGGGGGAGGGTGCGGAGGGACGGGCCAGGGAGGTGTGCTGTTCCGGGACCCGAGCCGATGGGGGACTGGTCCCCACTTCTTCTGGCCGCTGGCGTGCGGGGACCGGAGATGGGTCACGGGTGGATGCCGTCCCGAAAGTGAGGGGACTGGTGATCTAGGTCCCCACATCCGATGAGCCCGTTGGGGACCGGTCCCCGGGTTCGTCCCCGGCCCCCACTCCCCGTCCCCGGCCCCCCGGAGTCGGTCCCCGGTCTCCATCCCGACGCTGACGCCGGTCCCCGTCCATGGGACGTCGGTCCCGTCGCACTCCACTTTCCACGCAGCCGTGGGCCGCGTGACCTGCTGCTTCGCCGGGACCGGTCCCCGGGACCGATGGGTGTGCCGGGGACCGGTCTTCAGTCCCCGATCGAATCCCGGTCCCCGCTCCCAATTTCGGCCCCCGGTCCCCAGGTGTGGTCCCCGAGTCGGGCCTCGGTCCCCGACGGGTTGTCGCTGCGTCGGTCCCCGGATGGTCCCCGCACGTTGGGGACCGGTCCCCGCGCTCGGTCCCCGGTCCCCGCACTCGGTCCCCGGTCCCCTAAGTCGACCCGCATTCGGTCCTGGCACCACTCCGGTCCCAGGATGAGAGCCTCTCGAAAATCCGGACCCAGTGGTCGGCGGACTGCTGCCGGTTCAGGTGGACCGGTGGCGGCGTCGGTCGGGGCCGTCGAGGATGACGCGTTCGGTCATCTCGGCGAGGCGGGAGGCGACGCGGTCGCCGAGGGCGGAGCGGAGTTCGGCGGTGGGGAGGTTGGTGGTGATGAGGGTGGGGAGCATGTGCTCGTACCGGTGGTTGACGAGCCGGTAGGTCAGCTCCTCGGTCCACTCGCTGGTCCTGGCCGCGCCGAGGTCGTCCAGCAGCAGCAGCGGGCTGCGTGCCAGGGTCTGCAGGTCGCGTTCGGTGTCGTGGCCGGCGCGGGGGCGCAGGCGGGCGTGGAGGTCGGCGGTGGTGATGGCTTCCCAGCGCAGGCGGACTCCGCAGGCGAGGAGGGTGCGGATGGCGCCGTACGCCTGGTGGGTCTTGCCGGTGCCGGTGGGGCCGGCGATCAGCAGCGACGGGCCTTCGGCGATGCCGGGTCCGCCGGGGCCGGGGCGTCCGGCGCGGGCGATCTCGTCGGCCCAGGCGGTGATCTGCGGGTGGTCGGCCAGGGCGCGGCGGTAGCGGGCGGGGATGCGGGTGTCGGCGAGCTCCAGGGCGGTGACCGACGCGGCCGGGGGCTCCCCGGCGGCCGCTGCGGCGGGGTCGATGCCCCGCCTGGCCAGGATGTCGTTGAGGCGGGCGGCGATGGGGCCGACCTGCTGTGGTTCGCGGGTGAGGGTGGCGGTCAGAGCTGGTCTCCATAGGCGGCGGCGACATCGGCGGGGTTTGTCCACGACCTGTGGACAGCCTGCCTGGCGGGGGTGGCGTTCATGGCCTCGTGCACAAGGCTCGGCAGGATGCGGGGGTGCAGGCCCTTGGCGCGATGCAGCGTGAGGCCGGCCCGGATGTGTGCGGGGTCGATGCCCTCGTCGAGCAGCTTGCGCACCTCGCGACCGAGATGGCCCAGGACGTCCTGGGGCGGGCGGTGTGCGCAAGCGGCGGCGTATTCGGCGATGAGTTGCTTGGCCGAGACGGTGTCGGGCGCGGGGGCGCTTGCGCCCCCCGAAGGGGTACTTCCTAGATCCATGATCCTAGGTCCTAGATCCGGACCCTGAGGACTCACTGACTGCTCCGTGAGCCTGTCGTGCGCCTTCACGAAAGGCTCCGTGAAACCGCTCTGACCTGCACTTTCACTCTCCTCTCCGCGATTCACGGCTGTCTCTTGCTGGTGGCGGGAGCCCTCACGGAGGGTTCCGTGAGGCAGCGGTGCGGCCTCGGTGAGGCCAACTCGTGCGGCGCCGCCGACGGTGTCGTGGTGAGGGCATGCGGGGAGCCGGCTCTTGCTGGGCCGGTTGATCTTCTGGTGCTGGTGCCAGGTGACGACGTGCAGGTAACGCTTGTCGTCCGGGCCGGTGTAGCGGCAGATGAGGCCGGCGTCGGCGAGCTGGGCGAGGTCCTTCTCGACGTCAGCGGGGGTGTGTTCGGGGCGCAGGACCCAGAGCTGTCCGGCGATGATCGCGGCGTGGTCGCGGTGGCGGCCCTGGTCGTCGGCCTGGGTGAGCAAGCCGAAGAAGGTGCGCTCGGCGGTCAGGGTGACGGCGGCCAGGGACTCGGAGACGAAGGCTTCGGGCTTGATGGTGCGGATTCGTGCCAAGAGCGGGGCGGTCCTCACTCGGTGGCCAGGGGCGGGCACCCATGGCTCACCGTCGACGGGGGCGGTGGTGGCGTCAGGTGTGGGGGAGTTGCCGACCGGCTGCCGCTCGGCTCGCTGAGCCGGTTGCGGCTTTTCCGGAACTGTCGTCAACATAGCCACACCCAGTGCGGACAAGTCCAGCCCCAAACGGCCAGATCTCTGACGGCAGAAAGGCGGTCGGAAACAGGTCGGAGAGGGCGGTGGGAAAACGGTAGGGCACGATCGGCCGCTGACCAAATAGTTGCCCGGAAACCCGAGCCAGAAGGATCACATCGGCAAACCGTTGACGTCTGCGGGCGGCGAAGCTACAACACAACATCCCACGTTAGAGCGGCTCTCTGGTGTCGGGGCCCGTTCGGGATCCGGCCTTGCGCAGCACCCCGACCGCCTCGCTCATCGATTGAGCGCGGCGCAACATAGCCGACGATCGCCGGTTAACCAAACCGCCGAATGCGCGCTACAACTGGAGCCATGGCAGCACGACCTCTGGGAATAGGACCCGCAGGATTGACGGTGGCCCGCACCATGGGAATTTTCCGCATCGAGCGCGACCTCCCGCAACGGGAGCTTGCCGCTCGTGTCACCGCTCTCGGCCGGCCGATGTCCAACACGATGCTGTCCCGCATCGAACTCGCCAAACGGCGATGCGATATCGACGACCTCGTCGCCATCGCCGCAGCCCTGCAGGTGTCACCCGCCGCCCTCCTCCAGGAGCCGGGCGCCGCCTGAGCCGCTCACGCAGCCCCTCCCCGCCCTCCCGACCAGGAGCCGCCCCCTTGCACCAATCCACGCCCGCGCCCGTGCCCCACAGGCCGTCTGACGTCCCTCCGCCCCGCCTCTACCGCCCCGAGGAAATCGCCGAGACGCTCGGCTGCTCGGCTTGGTGGGTCAAGGACCGGGCGCGTCGGCGCTTGATACCGCACACACGAGTCGGCCGCGCCTACCGCTTCACCGCCGAACACCTTGCCGAGATCATCCGAATGCACGAGCAGCCAACCCCCCTGCGACCCGACTCGCCATCAACGCAGACCCCTCCGTCCAGCCCGGTCGATAGGCCGGCGCCTGCCACCTCACGGGCAGGGCTCACCACCTCGCCCGCCCCACGTCTTCGGGCCCGACCGCCCCGCAGGTCCCAGTACGGCACTGCCGTCTGACAACACCCGGTACACCGCAGACAGGAGATAACCCGAGGCGTGGGCTACGCCGAGAAGCGCGGCAGCTACTGGCGCGGCAGATACAAGATCAGCAAGGGTGAGTACGGCACGGTTGCCGACCCGACGGGCACGGTGATCAAGTTCGCGACCAAGCGGGAAGCCAAGCAGGCTGCGGACGAGGAAGAGGCCAAGATTCGACGTGGCACCTGGCGCGACCCGTCGGCCGGCCTAGAGACGTTCGGCGAGTACGCCAACCGCTGGTACGAGGCCCAGGACCTGGCCGCTTCGACCATGCAGAACTACCGGCGTCACATCGAGGAGCACCTGCTCCCCGTGTTCGCCGACACGGCCCTCGCCGGCATCCTCCGCTCGGACGTGGACACCTGGGAGAAGCGCGAGAAGGCCGCCTACGCCGCGTCCAGCGTCAAGACATGGCGCTCGACGCTCCACCTCATCCTGGAAGACGCCGTGGACGAGGGCCTCATCGCCTCCAACCCCGCCGCAAAGCGGCGCGGGCGTGGCAAACGCGCCGGCCGCTCCCGCGACCGTGGCCCCGAAAAGGTCATCACCGATCCGCTGGGCTTGCTGCTCATCGCAGAGCGGGCGGCGCTGCTGTCCGGCCGTGACGACGAGTTCGTCGCCGTCGTCCTCAAGGGCTACACGGGGATGCGGTGGGGCGAGATCGTCGGACTGGAGACCCGGTACGCCCGGCCTGGAGCCATACGCGTGGAGCACCAGTTGTACGAGCTGGACTCGGGCGAGGTGGTCCGTTGCCCGCCCAAGGACGACAGCTACCGCACCATCGACGCGATGGACTGGCTGTCGGCCCTGGTCGCCGACCACATCGCGCGTACGAAGCCTGCCCCGTGTCCGTGCCACGGCAAGCGGTACGTCTTCCGAGGGCAGGGCACCGCCCGCACCGGAGGGCATCAGGGTGCCAAACTCGTCGATGTCGCCCGCCGCTCAGGAGTCTCCACCGGCACGGTCTCCAACGTCCTGAACCACCCGGAGCGCGTCCGGGAAGAAACCCGTGCACGAGTGGAACTGGCCATCGCGGAGCTGAACTTCGTGCGCGGAGGCGCACCGACGGAGAACGCCGCGCACTGGCGTCGCAACGGCTTCGCCACCTGGCTGTTCACACCGGCGACCTCCGGCTGGTACCCGAAGAAGGCGCCCCAGGAGGCCCGTCCCGTGCCGCTGCTCGGTGCCCCGTGGCCAGGTGTGCCGGTCCGCGGCCGCAACGCTCAGGACCGTGCCGACTCCTGCTGGGCCCCGATCGCCAGGGGTCTCACCCCCCACGGCCTGCGCCACTCCCACCGCACCCACATGGAGGACCTCGGAACGGAGAAGGTCCTCATGGACGAGCGCATGGGTCACATCGACGGCTCAGTGTCCGCGCGGTACGCCCACGTCACCCCCGGCATGCGCCGCCGCCTCATGGCCGGCCTGACCCAGCAGTGGGAGGCGTCGCTCGACGCCCGCCGGAGGATGCATCCGAGGTCACCGGTCGCTGTCTTGGACCGGTTCCTGCGAGCGCGCGATGCCGTGACTGCCTCATGATGGGGAGGCGGGGCCGTGGTTCCTCCCGTTAGAGGGCCGCTCCCTTGGCTGCTCGTCGGGTGGTGGTTGGGCCCTGCCGGCCTTCAAGACCCGGTGCTCATGCCCTTGCGCCTCGCAGGTTGGACATCACCGTACGAGGCGTAGCACCGGCCGCTGTTCCTGAACGCCGATGAGTTCGCGTACGCGCTGTGGTGCCCAGGCCAGTTCGTGTGCCAATGCCGGCACGGACAGGTCCGCTTCTTCAGCGGCCAGGTCAAAGGCTTGACGCAGCAACGAAGGCTGTTCGCCGGGATAGTTGGATACAGACTCGGGTCCGAAGCCGGGTTGTCCTTCGAGAGCACGAAGACGCTGATACGCGCGGCTTGTGGTGGCATCGGAGATCAGTCCCAGCTCGCGGCATCGGTAGATGAGTGAGTGGATAGAGACACCCCAAACGCGCCGCAGCTCGGCGAGCCGGGCGAGATCCATACGCTTGGGCAGCAGCGGCAGGATGCTGGCCCGCGGAGTGAGGAACTCGGCAGCGAAGGCGTCAGCTTCTTTCTCCTGGCGACTGTCACCGGTTGCGTCACCGTGCAGTACGAGATGCCCCAGTTCATGAGCGGCCGTGAATCGGTGGCGATAGACATCGTCGGCCCGGTTGGCAGTGAGGATCACGAGAGGCCGCGCCGCGCGGGTGGAGAAGGCATCCACGGTCGCGGCCGATGGGTCGGAGGCCGGTGGCATCACGACAACGACTCCGTGGGACTCCATGCGCCGCACAAGATGGGTGACAGGCCCGTCGCCGAGGCCCCAACGACGGCGCAGCTCACGTGCGGCCTCGGCTGGGTCGGTGGAAAGTTCTGCGCCCGGGTGGACCTCACCGCCGGCGAAACCCGGCAGGTCCACCGGTGGCAGTTGCACTCGCAGTTCCAGCGCGTAGGTGAGTTCCCATACCTGCTCAGCGAAGGCAAGGGCGCGTTCTCGCTTCGACTTAGGCGTGCTGCGCAGGCTACGGAAGTGGGCCATCGAGGCGTCCAGCCGATTTGCCGGGCGACCGGCCAAGAAGAAGGTTGCGGGCACCCCGAGGGTTTCAGCGAGGCGGGGAATGAGGTCGGGCCGGGGATGGGACACTCCCGTCTCGTACTGACCCACAGCGGCTGGAGTCACACCGAGGGCGACCGCGACGTCCTTTTTCGTCATTTCGGCCAGTCGCCGGGCTTGGGTCAGCCGGGCTGGATCGAAGCCGTCGGAGATAGCGCGGGGGGTGGTGCCCCGCTCTTCCAGGCCCGGGATGAGGTCTTGCTCAATGGGTCGCATCGTCTTCGCTGATCTGGTCGTCGGCTGGCTCTGCTTCGGTCAGCGGCGGAACGTCTCGCTGCCGGTCGACGTTCGGTCGCGACGACAGCGTAAGGGTGGGCTCCGCGCCGCGGTCGAAGCTGGTCAGCTCCAGGTCAGGCGGTGCCGGCTGCAACGGAATGACAGTCAGGTGCTGTCCGTGCGTTGTGACGGCCTTGGGGAGAGAGAGGGGCTCGGGGTTCGTCTCCCACTGCAGACGCCCGCCCTCACCCAGTGCGGCGATGCCCCAGTACGCCTCCAGCAAGCCTGAGGCGTTGCATGCAAAGGGCACGAGGACGAGACGAGTGTCCGGCGGTAGCGAGGCGAGACCGCCGCGCAGCTCAATGTCAGGAGCAGCTTCGTCAAAGCCCTCGAAGTCGAAGCTGCCCTGTACCTCGGGTGGCTCCGGCGCGAAGGTGAACAGTTCCTTCACCAGCCGGGACTCGTTAGGGATGCGCGCGGTTCGGACATCCACCTTCTTCTTCGAGTAGGAGAACGGGTAGATCAGGCCGCGTCCGACAAGCATCAGCTCAAACGGGAACTGGAAGGGCTTGACGGGAGTTGCCCCCGGCAGGTCCTCCAGTTCCTCCTGTACCCGCTCGTACTGCCCCTGCCACCGGGCGGAACCGTAGGTGTGGTTGGTTCGCGAGCTGGCCTGCTCCTGCGCTGCCTGTGCGTTGGCCTGCATGTTTCGCAAGGCTTGACCCAGTCTCTTCCGTACTTCTGCGGCCTGCTCGCCGAACAACTCGGTCGCCCAGGGCGAAAGATGGGCACTCATCCGGGCGACTCCTTCGGTCGGACTTCACATCGGACCATCCAGCTCTGTCATGCACTTTAGTTGATGTAGCTCTTCTTGCACAAGCACTTTGTTGGAGCTAGGTATGCGTGCACTTCGGACGCTGGGGGCTGTTCGTCGCCCCGTGTTCTCGCCCGCTGCTACTGCAGCTAAGCCTTCTCTGCGTCCGGACATCCACGGCTGGATGGAGGGGTGGGCAATCAGGAGGAACCCGCCCCACGGGGAGGCGCGGACTGCCAGGCTCTGAGGCGTGAAATATGCAGTGCCGGTAGATGCCCCGCATCCCGGGGGGAGCCCCGGAGTTGGACCCGCTTCAGCGCTGCGACCGAGATCTTTACTTGGCGGACGAGAGCAGTACTTGGCGGATCTTGCTTCGCTAACGCTGCGTTGTTGAGACTTGGCGCTGTCGTTGGCCCTTGAGCGTTGCAGCTAGCCTGTGCCTACCTGTGACTGAACTCGGTAGGTTGAGCCCTCCGGTTGGCCCCTGCAAATGATGGGTGGCCCCGTACGAGCCGCCGGATCACCGCCGAGGGGCTTCTGGTGGGCTGCCGAGCCAGCCGTGATCAAGGTCCGGGGATTCGACGGTTGGGGTGTGACGTGAAGGACTGGCGGACCGATCCGACGTTCGAGATGTGCCGGGAAGTGATGGGCGGGGCGGACCTGGCCTTGTTCTCGGGGGGCCCGTTCGACGTGCGGGCGGCGGTGGCCAGCATCCTGCCCGAGCCCCCACAGGGCTTGGACCTCGATGCCGTCCCGTGGGGTAATTTCCCTCATGGGCACGACGTCCGAAAGGCGGTTTCCCTCCTGCGCGCTGGCGGCGAACCGGTCGCGGACGCGGCGGGTGTGCTGTGGGGCCTATGCGCCGACGACAGCCGGGCCGCCGCTGCCCTCGCTGTGCCGTTCCTCATTCCCCTCGCCATCAACGCCCACCACCCACACCGCACCGCCGCCCTCGCCGTCCTCTCCGGCCCCGCCCGTGCAAGGCACCACGGCGTCGCCTCTCGCGAGGAATTCCTCCTCCACCGCAACGATCCCCGGCGCCACGCCCCCGATACCCACGACGACTACGGCTACGAGGTGACCGGCTACCCGGCCGGCTGGTCGGTGGCCGCCGCCCGAGCCGCGATCACCACCGCCACCACCACGCTCCTGCCCCTTCTTCGAGACTCCGACCCCACCGTCCGCGTCGACGCCGCCTACGTCCTGGCGACCGCCGCCGATCCCGCCCACACCATCCGGACTGCCTTGGCCAACGGATTCACCACCGAAGGCGACGTCATGGTCCGCGCCGCCCTGCTCCTGGCCACCGCCGAGATCACTCGGGCCCACCCGCACCCGCCGACTGTCACCTGGCTGCGCGAACGATGGCACGACCGGGCGGAGGCCCCCGAAGCCCGTCTGTCGGCGGCGGTCGGCTGGCTCTGCCTCACCGACCAATCCGCACCGGAGGAGCTCCGCCGGACCGTCGACACCCTCGCCGATGTCGAGCGCGCACACGCCATGGAGGCCCTGCCGTGGATGAGTGCCGCCTCGGGCACCAACGAACCAGGACTCCTGCGCTGCAGACGCTGCATGCTCCACCCAGAAGAACCGGACCCGGAAGAGGTCTTCTGGGACTCCTTGTTCTGAGCAACCGGTGTGTGGTTGTGCATCGGAGTTGCTCAGTGGGGCCAACTGCGGTGCTCGGTCACATTTCCCAACTCGGGCCCACACCGTCCCAGCTCTTGAGGTTCCTGAGCTGGGCGTTAGCCTCAGCGGATGATTCCTGAGCCGCCACCGAAGGTCATCACGCGTCTCCGCGACGGGCGGATCCACGCCTACGTCGTGGGCACCGGCGTCTACGGGACGCTGGAGGCCGCAGCGGTTTTCCAGCCGCGGGACGGCGAGGAGGTCGTAGCGTCGGTGGTCCGGCAGGATCTGGAGCGGGTCGTGTACACGACGCTGAACGGGGTGGTCTGCCTCACGCGTGCCGGCGACCTTATGTGGGCCTTGGACTTCGAACCGCACTCTGACGTACGCCATGGCCACCGGCCTGGCTGTGCGCTGTCTTTGGATGGCCGGACGGTGTGGGTCTACCGGCCGGACGCGATGGCGGGCCGCAGGAGCGGGGACCAGTGGGTCGTGCACGATGCCGACAGCGGTGTGGTTCTCGCCCGCCGAGAGCTGGAGACGGTCGGGCACGGCGCCTTCCACCACGTGCATCCCGTCGACGGCAGCATCTACCTCGACATCGGTGAGGGCCAGGACGGCTCTGTCATTCTCCGGGGCACGGTCGGGGCGGACAGCGAGCCGGAGTTCGTGACGTACCCGTGGCAGGATCGCTGCCTGATCGACCTGGCTCCGTCTGGGCGCCAGTTCATGACCGTGGACCACGAGCAGGCGGACGTCGCCTTCCACGACCACCCCAACGGGGACGTGCTCTTCACCCTTCCCGTCGAAGCCTTCGGGTACGACCCGGAGGAGTCCTTCGTGGAATGGAGCGGCGGCTACCTGACCGAGGACACGGCCATCGTCGCCCTGGGCGGTGAGAGTCAGGACGAGGAGGAGTGGTTCCGTCACCACCTGGTCGACGTACGCACGGGCACCCTCAGCGGCGAGTTCACCGTCGAGGCGAGCAACCCGTACGAGCTGGTGCCTCTGGGCGACGGTTCCTGGCTAACCGGCGGCCCCGGCGCCGACCCCGTCCGTTGGTCCAGCGCTCCGCAGCCGTCGGCACCGCCGCATCCGGCCGCACCAACCTCTCCGTACGAGAGGCAGCAACTGTGACGGCAGACCCCCGAGTGCCGCTGATCCCTCAGGCGCCTGAAGGCTTGAGCCGGCGAGCTCGTTACTTCGTCGAGGGACACGGGCTGCGTGTTCCAAGCCGCGACCTCAAGCCTTTCCGGGAGGCATGGCTCAAGCAAGGGATTCCAGATGCCGAGATCGACCGGGCTGTCGCCTTCCAGGAGCGCTGGGGCGGTCTCGCCCTGCCCCCGGCCCCTGAATACGAAGGCGGCCCGCGCGTTCTGGAAGCCGATGCCCCGGAGGGCTCGGCCGCGAACGGATGGCGGTTCTCGGCCGGTGGCTGTCGCGTCTCCATGGCCCACGGGTTCATGATCGGGCCAGGAGGTGAGTTCGGGATCGACGCTGACCACTGGACGCCGCTGCACGCCAGCACAGAGGGATGGGTGGAAGCCCTGGCGCTGGCCAGCCACGCGGGCTACTGGGCCAAGACCATCACGAAGATCAAAGGCAGCGCTGTCGAGGACCTGAACCTCGACGGATTCGAGCCGGTACCCGAAGTACAGGGACTCGCTGACACCTGGTGGCGGGGCAAGAACTCGCTCATCGCCATCTACCGCGGCGAAGCCTCAGGCTTCAGCGCTCCCCACTGCCTGAGGGCCCATATCTATGGCGGGCTCGATGCATGGGGCCTGGCCGGCAACTGACTCCCGAAGGCCGAGCCCTCGGTACCGCCGCTGAGCGTTCGGGCCGCCACAGGCGGCCAAATCACAGCGCTAAGTCACAGTTGTGATCAGTTCCGAAGATCGGACCTTGACGCCATGGATGAACTCGATCTCGCGGATGGCTGGATTTGTCGGTGGAGTTCGATGTGGCTGGTGAGTGCCGGTGAAGTCTGCTGGCCGGTCCGCGACATGGCTCACGTTCCGGTGCTGTCGTCGCGTCCGATGCGGGGGTTCACGTGGCGGGCGAAGCAGCGGCATGGGCAGATACGTCCACCCGTATGCGGCGGACGGACCGAAAGCCGCGGTGTCGTAGATCGGATTCGCGAACGTGCAGCTCTGAGCCGCCCCGTCCGACGTGCGGGTCGCGGCAGGTGTCGAATCCATCGGGGAGAAGCCGACCAAGATCTTCTCCCAGATTTCTCCCAAGAGGTCTCCGGAAACCACTCAGGGGCCTGACCCACTAAGTGGATCAGGCCCCTGACCTGGTACTACAGCGTCGGGGTGGCGGGATTTGAACCCACGACCTCTTCGTCCCGAACGAAGCGCGCTGCCAAGCTGCGCCACACCCCGAGTGTCGTCGCTGTCGCGGCGACGTCGTTTACTTTAGCCCACCGCGCGCCGGAGACGAAATCCGATTCAGAGGAGGCGGCGGAGGGGGTTCGGGCGGACGCGGTCCGCGGCGACGAGGAGGGCGGCGACGGCGTAGACGGCGAGGCCGAGGAGGAGGGCGTTGCCGAGGACGCTGCGGTAGCCGTGGGCGTCGACGTCGAGGAAGGGGTAGGGGTAGCGGGCCGGTGTGCCGGGGTGGAGGAGTTCGCCTCGGGTGAGGGAGAACGCCAGGTAGGCCAGGGGGTAGGCCAGCCAGGCTGCCGTGTGGCGGAGGCGTAGGCGGCCCGGTGGCGTGAGGAGGAGCCAGTCGGCTACGACGGCCAGGGGGACCGCCGTGTGGAGGAGGTGGCCGGCGAGCGCGTGCCAGCCCGTCGGGGTGCTCGTGACGGCGAAGGGGCTCGCGGGGTTGGTCAGCAGGGCGTGGTGTGCCAGGGCCGCGGTCACCGTGTAGAGGAGGGCCGCGCCCGTTACCGCGGGCGGCAGGGGGCGGCGGGCGGTCCAGGCGCTGCGGGCCGACAGGGTCAGCACGGCGGCCAGGATGATCGTGCTCTGGAGGGTGAAGTAGCTCAGGGCCCGGGGGGCGCTGCCCATGGCCAGTTCCAGGGCGATGCCGGTGATGGCCAGCAGGGCGGTCAGGAGGCGGAAGACTGCTGTGGCCGGGCGGCGTACCCGGGGGAGTACGGCCGTTGCCGGGACCGGGGCGGGCAGGAGCGCGGGCGGGCCCGGGACCGCGGGCAGGTCCGGGATGTCCCTGGGTATCGGTGCGGTCATGCCCCCACGGTAGGAAAAGGGGGTAAAAGGGGCGATCGGGGTGAGCTGGATGGGGGGGAGGGAGGGGGAGGGCGGCGGTCGTCCGCCCTCCGGACCGTCCGCCTACTGCTCCCGGCCCACCAGCGTCAGCAACGTCGCCTCCGGTGGGCAGGCGAACCGTACCGGCGTGTAGCGGTTGGTGCCGCAGCCCGCCGAGACGTGGAGGTAGGACGTACGGCCCTCCGCGGTGTGCGTGGACAGGCCCTTCACGCGGTCCGTGTCCAGGTCGCAGTTGGTGACCAGGGCGCCGTAGAAGGGGACGCAGAGCTGGCCGCCGTGGGTGTGGCCGGCGAGGATCAGGGGGTAGCCGTCCGCCGCGTACGAGTCGAGGACGCGCAGGTACGGGGCGTGCACCACGCCCATCGAGAAGTCGGCCGAGGGGGACGGGCCGCCGGCCACCTCCGCGTACCGGTCCCGCTTGATGTGCGGGTCGTCCAGGCCGGTCAGCTCCACCGAGACGCCGTCGATCTTCAGGGTGCCCCGGGTGTTGGTGAGGTTCAGCCAGCCCGCGGCGTCGAAGCTGTCCCGCAGGTCCTCCCACGGGTTGTGGACGACGTCCTTGGCGGGCGGGTTGCCGTTCAGGCCGTGCTTGCCCTGGAGCTTCTCGACCAGGTACCGGGCGGGGTTGCGGAGCCGGGGGCCGTAGTAGTCGTTGGAGCCGAAGACGTACGCGCCCGGGAACTCCATCAGCGGGCCCAGCGCGTCCAGGACCTCCGGGACGCCCTCGGGGTCGGAGAGGTTGTCGCCGGTGTTGATCACGAAGTCGGGGCGCAGGCCGGCCAGGGAGTGCAGCCAGCGCTGCTTCTTGCGCTGGCCGCCGACCATGTGGATGTCGGAGACCTGGAGCACGCGCAGGGGACGCACCCCGGAGGGCAGGACGGGGACCGTCACCCGCCGGAGGCGGAAGGAACGGGCCTCGAAGCCCGCGGCGTAGACCAGACCGGCGGCTCCAGCCGCCGCGATGGACAGGGGCACTCCGTATCGCGCGCGCATACCGCCATCGTGTCAGATGGCGGCGGGCCGGGAGCCGCCGCGGGGGGCTTAAGTCCCGGTCGGCGCGCGTGGTTTCGGCACCCGGCCGGCGTGCGGTGAATAAGAAGGGCGGCCGGCCACCCGTACCTGCGACAATCGATCGCATGACCACGCTCAAGTCGAAGCTGCAGGATGACCTCAACGCCGCGATCAAGGAGCGCGACGAGCTGCGCTCCTCGACGCTCCGGCTGACGCTCGCCGCGATCACCAAGGAGGAGGTCGCGGGCAAGACCAAGCGCGAGCTCTCCGACGACGAGGTGCAGAAGGTGATCACCCGGGAGGCGAAGAAGCGGCGGGAGGCCGCCGAGGCGTTCGCGCAGGGTGGTCGGGCCGAGCAGGCCGAGCGGGAGAAGGCCGAGGGCGAGGTGCTGGCCGCGTACCTGCCCAAGCAGTTGTCCGACGACGAGCTGAACGCGATCGTCGCGCAGGCCGTCGAGGAGGCGAAGGCCGCCGGGGCGGAGGGGCCCCGGGCCATGGGCGCCGTCATGAAGATCGTGAGCCCGAAGGTGGCCGGGCAGGCGGAGGGCGGCCGGGTCGCCGCGGCGGTGAAGAAGCTGCTCGCCGGCTGAGCCACCGCGCAGGCATCGGTCCGGCTGTGCCGCCGCGCAGGCATCGTCCGGCTGAGCCGCCGCCCAGCCATCGATTCGGCTGAGAGTCGTACGGCCATCGATCCGGCTGAGCCACCGCACAGCCATCAACCCGGCTGAGCGTCGCACAGCCGTCAAAGCCGCACAGCCGTCAATAAGGGCGGCCCCTCACTCCCCGCCTCGGGAGTGAGGGACCGCCCCCTTTGGTTCGCGGTCGTCGGAGGCCGGGGTGGCTCAGCCCCGTCCCCCGGGGCCGGCTCCGGGGCCGCCTCCGGGTCCGTTCCCGCCGTTGGTCATCCCCTGGAACAGGTCCCCCCAGTCGAAGCCACCGTCTCCGCCACCGTCACCGCCGTCTCCACCGCCGGTAGCGCCACCGTCCCCGCCGCCGGTGTCCCCGCCGCCGATGCCGCCGGTGGCACCCCCGTTGGCGGTCCCCCCGTTGCCGTTGCCGTTGCCATTGCCGTCGTCCCCATTGCCCCCGTCGTCGTTGCCGCCGCCGCCCGGGTTGCGGTCGGCGGTGCCGTCGGGGATGTCGACCTGGTTGAAGTCGGGGGCGTCCTTGCCCTCCAGCGCGCCGCTCATCATGTCGCGCCAGATCGGGCCGGGGACCTCACCGCCGTACACCTTGGCGTGCCAGGTGCCGCCGATGCTGATGTCGACCATCTGGCGCTTGTGCGCGGGGTCGCCGACCCAGACCGCGCCGGCCATGTTCGGCGTGTAGCCGACGAACCAGGCGGCGTACCGGTAGTCGGTGGTACCCGTCTTGCCCGCGCTGGGGCGGCTGTCCAGGCCGGCCTGGGTGCCGGTGCCGTCCTCGACCACGCCCTTGAGGAGGGTGTTGATCGTGTCGGCGGTGTTCTCGGACATCGCCCGCGAGCAGGTCGACTTCGGGACCTCCAGCGACTTGCTCTGCTGGCCGACGCGCTGGCTGATCGACTCGATGGCGATCGGCGTGCAGTACATGCCGCGCGAGGCGAAGGCCGCGTACGCGCCGGCCATGGTCAGCGGCGACATCTCCTGGGTGCCCAGGGCGATGGACGGCGCCTGGTCCATGGTGCGGCCGTCGGCGCGCTCGACGCCCATCTTCTTCGCCATCTCGGTCACCGGGCAGATGCCGATGTCGGCGATCAACTGCACGAAGTAGGTGTTGACCGACTTCGCGGTCGCCTCCTTCATGCCGTACGGGCCGCGCTCCGACTCGTTCTCGTTGGTGAGCTTGGCGCCCTCGGAGTTCACCCAGTTCTTGCCGTCGCAGGCCCGGATCGGGCTCGGGTACTCCATCTCGTACGGCGAGGAGTACGTCTTCGTCGCCGGGGTGCCGCCCTCGATCGCGGCGGCGGCGACGATCGGCTTGAACGTCGAACCAGGCTGGTAGCCGGCGCCGCCGCCCATGGAGGCGTCGACCGAAAGGTTGATCTGCGTCTCGTTCTTGCCGAAGCCGTACGGGCGGGACTGGCCCATGGCGAGGATCTTGCCGGTGCCGGGCTCCACGATGGTGGCGGCGGTGGCCACGTCGTCGGCCTGGTTGACGTGCTGCTTGATCGACGCCTGGGCGGACTCCTGGGCCTGCGGGTCCAGGGTGGTACGGATGGTCAGGCCGCCCTGGTTCCAGATCTTGGCCCGGTCCTCCTTGGTCTTGCCGAAGACCGGGTCGCTCAGGAACACCGCGCGGACGTAGTCGCAGAAGAAGCCGGCGCCGTCGACGGCCGTGATGCAGCCGTTCTTCGGGCGGCTGATCTTCAGGGCGAGCGGTGCCTTCTGCGCCTCGGCGGCCTCCGCCTGGGAGATGTCGCCGACCTCGGCCATGCGCTGGAGGACGGTGTTGCGGCGCTTGACGGCCTCCGCCTCGTCGTTCACCGGGTCGTAGCGGCTCGGCGACTGGACGATGCCGGCCAGGAGGGCGGACTCGGGGAGGGTGAGGTCTTTGGCGTGCTTGGAGAAGTACCGCTGGGCGGCGGCCTCGACGCCGTACGCCTGCTGGCCGAAGAAGGTGATGTTCAGGTAGTTCTCGAGGATCTTCTTCTTGCCCAGCTCCTCCTCGACCTGGATCGCGTACTTCAGCTCGCGGATCTTGCGGCCGAGGGTCTGCTGGGTGGCCTGGGCGACCTTCGTCGGGTCGTCGCCGGCCTCCTCCACGAAGACGTTCTTCACGTACTGCTGGGTGAGGGTGGACGCGCCCTCGGCGACGCCGCCGCTTTGCGCGTTCTTGTTCAGCGCGCGCAGTACGCCCTTCAGGTCGATGGCCCCGTGCTGGTAGAAGCGCGAGTCCTCGATCGCGACGATCGCCTTCTGCAGGTACGGCGAGATGTCCTTCAGCGCGACCACCGTGCGGTCGCGCGAGTACACCGTGGCGATGGTGCCGCCCTTGGCGTTGAGGATGGTGGTGCGCTGACTCAGCGGCGGTGTCTTCAGATTGGCCGGCAGCTCGTCGAAACTCTCCACCGAACCCTTCGCGGCCAGGCCCAGCGCGCCGACCGCGGGCAGCGCGATGCCCGCCAGGACGGCTCCCGCGAGCACACTGACACCGAGGAACTTGGCGGCCTGCTGCGTGGGTGACAGACCACCGCCCGAGCGGTTCTTTGCCATGGGGGCAGCCTACGTTCTCATTCGCCGGACACACGTATATGCCTTGGCCTAAGCTGCTCTCGACTGTCACAGCAGTACGGCCATGTATCAATACGTCCCGCGGCATCGAATCGTTCCGGTCCGTTCGAAGTTTTTTCGGCCGGGTGTCCGGAGGGGCGTGTTGGAGCACGGGGGCGCTTACCGGAGCGTGTGAAGCACGTGTCCGAATCCGCCTTGAGTGTCGTGCGGTGTCCGTTGTGGCGCACCGGAAACGAGGCCGATGCCGGGTTCGTCACGCATGTCGCCAGCTCACTCCCCCGGGTGATCTGCCGCTTCCCCATAGTCCGTTCGGGCCATTCAAGATTGGGCCCGAAGGGGGTGTTGCGCTGTGCCCACCTTCCGTAACGTCCTCAACTGGCGGCGGTGAATATGCCGCTGCCGCCGTGGGGGAGCCTCGATTCGGGAGAGGACGGCGCCGGTATGGGCTGGGTAACCGACTGGAGTGCGCAGGCCGCCTGCCGCACTACCGATCCGGATGAACTGTTCGTTCAGGGAGCAGCGCAGAACAGGGCCAAGGCGGTGTGCACCGGATGCCCGGTGCGGACCGAATGCCTGGCCGACGCGCTGGACAACCGCGTCGAGTTCGGCGTGTGGGGAGGCATGACGGAGCGGGAGCGCCGCGCACTACTGCGCCGGCGGCCCACCGTCACCTCCTGGCGCCGGCTCCTGGAGACGGCGCGCACGGAGTACGAGCGGGGGGCCGGTCTCGTACCCCTCGACGACGAGGTGTACGAGGACTACGCGGCCGTGGGCTGAATCCTCGCCTCGTCCCACGCCCCTCACATCACCTCAGCACCTCGCATCACCACATCACCACATCGCTCAGGCGTACACGGGACGCCGCTCTCGGGCACCCCGCGGACACCGCCCCGCTCACTCGGCCGGGTCGGGCAGCTCCTGCCGGGGCGTTGCGAGACGGTCGCCGATGTCCCGTAGCCCCGCCAGGTCGTGCACGTCGCCGGGGAGTGCGGCCACCTCCGTCACGGCCACCTCGGGGTGCAGCGCGGTGAAACGGTCGCGGGTGCGCTGCTCGCGGGCGAGCAGGTGCATGCGGTCGGCGTGCAGCCTCAGCAGATGCGCGGTGAGCCGGTCGACGGAGCGGTCCGGGTCCGCGGGGGTGTCCTCGGGGGTGTTCGCGGAGGGGTCCGGTGCCGTGGAGGGGTCCTGGTCCGCGGAGGGGTCCTGGTCCGCGGAAGGGGTCTCGGTGCCCTTCGGGCCGTGGGGGCGGCCGGGGGCGGCGGGGTCGTCGGGAGAGGCTGAACTACCGTACGTGTCGGGAGAGTTACGAAGACCAGCTTTCCCGTCGTCCTGATCCACAATGCCGGGATCTTCAAGATTTTCCGCCGCGGCCAGCGCCCGCTCCGCCGACAGATGGGCGGCGCCGCTGCCGTGCACCCGGTTGAGCACCAGGCCCGCCAGCGGCATGTCCTCCGCCGCCAGCCGCTCCACGAAGTACGCGGCCTCACGCAGCGCGTCCCGCTCCGGAGCCGCGACCACCAGGAAGGCCGTGCCGGGCGCCTGGAGCAGCTTGTACGTGGCGTCCGCGCGGGTGCGGAAGCCGCCGAACATCGAGTCCATCGCGGCGACGAAGGTCTGCACGTCCTTCAGGAACTGCCCGCCGAGCACCTTCCCCAGGACGCCCGTCATCATCGACATGCCGACGTTGAGGAACTTCATCCCCGCCCGGCCGCCGACCTTCGCCGGGGCCAGCAGGACGCGGATCAGCTTGCCGTCCAGGAACGAGCCCAGCCGCTTGGGGGCGTCCAGGAAGTCCAGGGCCGAACGGGACGGCGGGGTGTCGACGACGATCAGGTCCCACTCGTCGCGGGAGCGCAACTGCCCCAGCTTCTCCATCGCCATGTACTCCTGCGTGCCCGCGAAGCCCGCCGAGAGCGACTGGTAGAAGGGGTTGCCCAGGATCGCGGCGGCCCGCTCGGGGTCCGCGTGCGCCTCGACGATCTCGTCGAAGGTGCGCTTCATGTCGAGCATCATCGCGTGCAGCTCGCCGCCCGCCGAGTCGTCGATGCCCTTCACCCGGCGCGGGGTGTTGTCCAGGGAGTCGATGCCCATGGACTGGGCGAGCCGGCGGGCCGGGTCGATGGTCAGCACGACCACCTTGCGGCCCCGCTCGGCCGCCCTGAGGCCCAGCGCCGCCGCCGTGGTCGTCTTGCCGACCCCGCCCGAGCCGCAGCACACCACGATGCGGGTGCGCGGGTCGTCCAGGAGCGGGTCGACGGCGAGCACCCGCGCGGGGGACAGGCGGCGCCCGCTGTCCTGGGCGTGGGCCGGCTCCGGGCTCATGCGATCCCCTGCTTCCGCAGCTCGGTGGCGAGTTCGTACAGGCCCGCCAGGTCCATGCCCTCGGCGAGCAGCGGCAGTTCGTGCAGCGGCAGGTCCAGGTGGCCGAGGACGGAGCGCTGCTCCTGCTCCAGCGCGTACCGCGCGGCGTACTCCCCGGCCTGCTCCAGGAGCGGGTCCACCAGCTTCTCGGCGTGCCCGCCGCGCCGCGCCCCGCCCAGCCCGGCGGCCGACAGCGACCGCGCGAGCGCGGACCGCGGCAGCTCCCGTACGAGGTCCAGGTCGGCGGCGTCCAGGATCTCCGGGCGGACCATGTTGACGATGACCCGGCCCACCGGGAGCTTCGCCGAGCGCAGTTCGGCGATGCCGTCGGCGGTCTCCTGGACGGGCATCTCCTCCAGCAGCGTCACCAGGTGCACGGCCGTCTCGCGGGACTTCAGCACCCGCATGACCGCCTGCGCCTGGTTGTGTATCGGGCCGATCCTGGCGAGGCCGGCCACCTCGTCGTTGACGTTCAGGAAGCGGGTGACGCGGCCGGTGGGGGGCGCGTCCATGATCACGTAGTCGTAGGCGTACCGGCCGCGGCGGTCCTTGCGGCGCACCGCCTCGCACGCCTTGCCGGTCAGCAGGACGTCCCGGACCCCGGGCGCGATGGTGGTCGCGAAGTCGATCGCGCCGAGCTTCTTCAGGGCGCGGCCGGCGCCGCCGAGTTTGTAGAACATCTGGAGGTAGTCCAGCAGCGCCAGTTCGGGGTCGATGGCGAGGGCGTACACCTCCCCGCCCCCGGGAGCGACGGCGATCTTCCGCTCCTCATAGGGCAGCGCTTCGGTTTCGAAGAGCTGCGCGATGCCCTGCCGGCCCTCGACCTCGACGAGGAGCGTCCGCTTCCCCTCCGTGGCCAGGGCCAGCGCTAGGGCGGCGGCCACCGTCGTCTTGCCGGTTCCGCCCTTGCCGCTGACGACCTGGAGCCTGCTCACGTATTCGAGCGTAACCAGTCGGCGGCGGGCTACGCGGGAGGGTGTGGATAACAGCGGATACAGTCGGCCGCATGACCAAGTGGGAATACGCAACCGTACCGCTGCTCGTCCATGCCACGAAGCAGATTCTGGACACCTGGGGCGAGGACGGCTGGGAGCTGGTGCAGGTCGTGCCCGGTCCCAACCCGGAGCAGCTCGTCGCCTACCTGAAGCGGGAGAAGCAGGGATGAGCGCCGTCGAGGCGAGGCTCGCCGAACTCGGCCTGACCCTGCCGGAGGTCGTCCCGCCGCTGGCCGCGTACCAGCCGGCCGTGCGGTCCGGGGCGTACGTCTACACCTCGGGCCAGCTCCCGATGGTCGAGGGCAAGCTCCCGGTCACCGGCAAGGTGGGCGGCGAGGTCACGGCGGAGGAGGCCAAGGGACTGGCCCGGATCTGCGCGCTGAACGCCCTGGCCGCCGTGAAGTCCGTCGCCGGTGACCTCGACCGCGTCGCGCGCGTGGTGAAGGTCGTCGGCTTCGTGGCCTCCGCGCCCGACTTCACCGGGCAGCCCGGCGTGATCAACGGCGCCAGCGAGCTGCTGGGCGAGGTCCTGGGCGACAAGGGCGTCCACGCGCGCAGCGCGGTCGGCGTGGCGGTACTGCCGCTGGACGCGCCGGTGGAGGTCGAGGTGCAGGTGGAGCTGAGCGGGGAGTAGTCCCGCGCGGGGGGTGTTTGCCGGGCGCGTCCTGTGCGGGAGCGTTTCTGCGTGGCACGTCGTACGTGGCACGCGGTACGTGGCACGTCCCGTGCGGGAGCGCTTTTGTCGGGCGCGTCCCGCGCGGGCGTGCTGTCGGCTCGGCCGTTCCCGCAGTGGCGTGTTTCGCCGGCTCGACCGTTCCCGCGCGGTGGCGTGTTTCGCCGGTTCGGCCCTGCCCGCGCGGTGGCGTGTTTTGCCGGTTCGGCAACAAACCTCGTGGCGGACGCCCCGGCTGCCGCAAAGTCGCCACAGGTGCCCGGGTGGAACCCGTCGAGTGCCTGAACGATCTCCACGTGCCCGGGAGGATCCATGCCGCAGCCGTCCGTCACCGACCGTCCCGTCCACCGCCTGGTGCCCGCGCCGGCCGGCCGTGTCCACCTGGTGGAGCAGGGCAGCGGACCGCTGGTCCTGCTGGTGCACGGCTTCCCGGAGTCCTGGTACTCCTGGCGCCACCAGTTGCCGGCGCTGGCCGCCGCGGGCTTCCGCGCCGTCGCGATCGACGTGCGGGGCTACGGCCGCTCCTCCCGGCCCGCCGAGGTGTCCGCGTACCGGATGCTGGACCTGGTGGCGGACAGCGTCGCCGTGGTGGAGGCGCTCGGCGAGCGCGAGGCGGTGATCGTCGGCCATGACTGGGGCTCGAACATCGCCTCCGCCTCCGCCCTGCTGCGGCCCGACGTTTTCCGCGCGGTGGGCCTGCTCAGCGTGCCGTACACCCCGCCGGGCGGGCCCCGGCCGAGCGAGGTCTTCGCGGGCCTGGGCGGACCCGACGCCGAACAGGAGTTCTACATCTCGTACTTCCAGCGGCCCGGCCGCGCGGAGGCGGAGATCGAGCCCGACGTACGGGGCTGGCTGGCCGGTTTCTACGCCGCTCTGTCCGCCGACACCATGCCCGCGCCCGGCGCCCCCGACCCGCACTTCGTCGGCCGCGGCGGCACCCTGCGCGACCGGTTCCCGGCCGGAAGGCGGCCGGCCTGGCTCACCGAGGCGGACCTCGACGTGTACGCGGGCGAGTTCGAGCGGACCGGTCTGACCGGCGCCCTCAACCGCTACCGGAACATGGACCGGGACTGGGCCGACCTCGCCGGTCACCGCGGCGCCCCCGTCGAGCAGCCGTCCCTGTTCCTCGGCGGCACCCTGGACGCCTCCACCACCTGGCTGTCCGACGCCATCGACGCCTACCCGGTGACCCTGCCTGGCCTGACCGCCTGCCACCTCCTGGACCGCTGCGGGCACTGGCTCCAGCAGGAGCGCCCCGAGGAGACCAACCGGCTGCTGACCGACTGGCTGGCCGCGCTGCCCGCCTGACCGGCGCGGCGGCCGCCCCCGAAAGCGGCACGGCGACCGGCACGGCGAGCGCGCGGCGAGCCGCACAGCGGACGGCACGGTGACCGCCACAGCGCCCGGCGACCGGCACAGCAGCCACTCGAACATCCGCCCGTCACCGGATAGCCTCCGGCCATGGCGAACGGTCAGTGGTACCCCCCGGAGTGGCCCGACCGCATCCGCGCGCTCGCGGACGGCCGCCTCACCCCGGTCACCCCGAGACGCGCGGCCACGGTGATGCTCCTGCGGGACCCCGGCCCCGCCGTGCACATGCTGCGCCGCCGCGCCTCCATGGCGTTCGCCGGGGGCGCGTACGCCTATCCGGGCGGCGGCGTCGACCCGCGCGACGACGACCGCGACATCGGCTGGGCGGGCCCCACGCGCGCGTGGTGGGCGGACCGGCTCGGCGTCGACGAGGCGGGCGCCCAGGCGATCGTCTGCGCGGCCGTACGGGAGACCTACGAGGAGTCGGGCGTGCTGCTCGCCGGGCCGGCCGGCGACTGCGTCGTCGGGGACACCACGGGCGCCGACTGGGAGGCGGACCGGGCCGCGCTGGTCGCCCGGGACCTGTCCTTCGCCGAGTTCCTGGAGCGCAGGGGCCTGGTGCTCCGCTCCGACCTGCTGGGCGCCTGGGCCCGCTGGATCACCCCGGAGTTCGAGGCCCGGCGCTACGACACCTGGTTCTTCGTCGCCGCCCTCCCCGAGGGGCAGCGCATCCGCAACGCCTCCACGGAGGCCGACCGCACGGTCTGGATCACGCCGGCCGAGGGGGCCGCCGGGTACGACCGGGGCGAGCTGCTGATGATGCCGCCGACCATCGCGACACTGCGCGCGCTGACGGCGTACGACACGGCGGCCGGGGCGCTGGCGGCGGCGGGCGGGCGGGACCTGACGCCCGTACTGGCGCGGGCCCAACTGGAGGACGGCGAGATCGTGCTGTCCTGGCCGGGCCACGAGGAGTTCACCAAGCACATCCCGGCAACCGGGACCGGGACCGGGACCGCGACCAGCACCGGGACCGCGACCAGCACCGGGACCGCGACCGGGGAAGCCCTTCGCATCACCACCGAGACCGGGGGAGCCCCCGCATGACGGACGCCACCGCCCTGCCCGGACAGCCGCGCGGCGACGTCCGCTCCGGCCCCGCCACCGAACGGGCCGTCAACGTCCTCGCGCCCAACGCGTCGGCGATGACCCTGGACGGCACCAACACCTGGATCCTCGCCGAACCCGGCTCCGACCTGGCCGTGGTCGTCGACCCCGGTCCGCTGGACGAGGGGCATCTGCGCACCGTCGTGGACACCGCCGAACGGGCGGGCCGGCGGATCGCCCTGACCCTGCTGACCCACGGCCACCCGGACCACGCCGAGGGCGCCGCCCGCTTCGCCGAGCTGACCCGTACCAGGGTGCGCGCGCTCGACCCGGCGCTGCGGCTGGGCGACGAGGGGCTGGGCCCGGGGGACGTGGTCACGGTCGGCGGCCTGGAGCTGCGGGTGGTGCCGACGCCGGGGCACACCGCGGACTCGCTCAGCTTCCATCTGCCCGCCGACCGGGCGGTGCTGACCGGCGACACGGTGCTCGGGCGCGGTACGACCGTCGTGGCCCACCCCGACGGGCGGCTCGGCGACTACCTGGACTCGCTGCGGCGGCTCAGGTCCCTCACGGTCGACGACGGCGTGCACACGGTGCTGCCGGGGCACGGGCCGGTCCTGGACGACGCCCAGGGGGCGGTCGAGTACTACCTCGCCCACCGCGCCACCCGGCTCGCCCAGGTGGAGACGGCGGTGGAGGACGGCTACCGGACCCCGGAGCAGGTCGTGGCCCACGTCTACGCGGACGTGGACCGCTCGCTGTGGCCGGCGGCGGAGCTGTCGGTACGGGCGCAGTTGGAGTACCTGGAGGAGCACGGGCTCATCTGATCCGCGACCCGTGCTCCCCGCGCGGGGGCCGTCAGCGCGAGCGCTTCGCCAGGCGCTCGACGTCCAGGAGGATCACCGCGCGGGCCTCCAGGCGGAGCCAGCCGCGCTGGGCGAAGTCGGCGAGGGCCTTGTTGACCGTCTCCCGGGAGGCGCCGACCAACTGGGCCAGCTCCTCCTGCGTGAGGTCGTGCACCACGTGGATGCCCTCCTCCGACTGCACGCCGAAGCGCCGGGAGAGGTCCAGCAGGGCACGGGCGACCCGGCCGGGGACGTCCGAGAACACCAGGTCCGACATGGCGTCGTTGGTCTTGCGCAGCCGGCGGGCGACCGCGCGCAGCAGGGCGGAGGCCACCTCCGGGCGGGCGTTCAGCCAGGGCTGGAGGTCGCCGTGGCCGAGGCCGAGCAGCTTGGCCTCGGTGAGCGCGGTGGCCGTCGCGGTGCGCGGGCCCGGGTCGAACAGCGCCAGCTCGCCGATCAGCTCGCCGGGGCCGATGACGGCCAGCATGTTCTCGCGGCCGTCGGGGGACGTGCGGTGCAGCTTGACCTTGCCCTCCGTGACCACGTAGAGGCGGTCTCCGGGGTCCCCCTCGTGGAAGAGCGAGTCACCACGGGCGAGGGTCACCTCACTCATGGAGGCGCGGAGCTCCGCGGCCTGCTCGTCGTCGAGCGCCGCGAAGAGCGGGTTGCGCCGCAGAACGTCGTCCACGAGTTCTCTCCTATTCGACCTGCTCAGGGGATCTTCTTCCCCCGGTGTACCAGGGGTCCGTGGTGCCCATTTTGCCGGACGGTCCAAACAGTGTGATCTGTCACAAGGATGCCGTACACCTGTCCCGGGGTACGCGGCAGGGGTCCAATTGGGCGCCGATCTTCGGGGTCCGGGGCGGATGTCGGTGCCGGGCCGTAGGCTGGCCGGGTGTCCAAATCGCCGGTGGGAGCGCAGGCCGAGGGGGCTGGACGGGTGGGTGCACGGCGCGATTCCGCTGTGGGCGAACAGGGCCCTGATGGCGGTAGGGAAACGGCGAACGCGACGGACTCGACGCACGCGGCACATGCGTCGAGTGTGACGAGCAAGACCGGCAAGACGAGCAAGACGAGCAAGACGAGTACGACGAGTACGACGAGCAAGACGAGTACGACGACGAGGACGAGGACGGCGGCGGTGAGCGAGCCCGGGGAGCAGCCGGAGACGGCCGGCAAGAAGGCGACGACGGCAGCCGGGAAGACGGCAGCGGCCGGGAGGAAGACCTCCGCTGCCAGAAAGACCTCCGCCGCCGCCAAGAAGCCGACGCCCGCCGCCAAGAAGGCGACCCCCGCCAAGAAGGCCACGCCCACCGCGAAGGCAGCCCCCGCGAAAACGGCGGCCTCCGCCAAGCCGCCCCGCGAGGAATCCCGTACCGCCCTCGTCCGCCGTGCCCGGCGGATCAACCGCGAGCTGGCCGAGGTGTACCCGTACGCCCACCCCGAGCTGGACTTCGAGAACCCGTTCCAGCTCCTGGTGGCCACCGTCCTGTCCGCCCAGACCACCGACCTGCGCGTCAACCAGACGACCCCCGCCCTCTTCGCCAAGTACCCCACCCCGGAGGACCTGGCCGCCGCCAATCCGGAGGAGGTCGAGGAGATCCTCCGCCCCACCGGTTTCTTCCGGGCCAAGACCAGGTCGGTGATAGGGCTGTCCAAGGCGCTGGCGGAGCAGTTCGGCGGTGAGGTCCCCAGCCGTCTGGAGGACCTCGTCAAGCTGCCCGGCGTCGGCCGCAAGACCGCCTTCGTCGTCCTGGGCAACGCCTACGGCCGCCCCGGCATCACCGTCGACACCCACTTCCAGCGCCTGGTGCGCCGCTGGCGGTGGACCGAGGAGACCGACCCAGACAAGATCGAGGCCGCCGTCGGCGCGCTGTTCCCCAAGAGCGACTGGACCGACCTTTCGCACCACGTGATCTGGCACGGCCGCCGCATCTGCCACGCCCGCAAGCCCGCCTGCGGGGCCTGTCCCATCGCCCCGCTCTGCCCGGCGTACGGCGAGGGCGAGACGGACCCCGAGAAGGCGAAGAAGCTGCTCAAGTACGAGAAGGGCGGCTTCCCCGGCCAGCGGCTGAACCCGCCGCGGGCGTATCTGGAGGCGGGCGGCAGGCCGGCCCCGCCGCTGGGTGCCGGATGACGGAACGATCCCGGGGACCCCGGGCGTTGGACAAGGCGGAGCGGGGGTGGCGATGACGCGAGCGAGCGGTGTCGGGGACGTGGTGCTGGACCGTACGGGCCTGCCGGGCTGGCTGGACCCGGTGGTGCGGGCCGTGGCGGCGGTGCGGCCCACTCAGCTCAGCCGTTTCCTGCCGCCCGAGGACGGCGGCGGCCGGCAGTCGGCCGTGCTGATCCTGTTCGGTGAGGGCGAGCGCGGGCCCGAGCTGCTGCTGATGGAGCGGGCCGGTTCGCTGCGCTCGCACGCCGGGCAGGTCGCCTTCCCGGGCGGTGCCCTGGACCCGGAGGACGGCGATCCGGCGGGCGACGGCCCGCTGCGCGCCGCGCTGCGCGAGGCCGAGGAGGAGACCGGCCTCGACCCGGCCGGGGTGCAGCTCTTCGGGGTGCTGCCCAAGCTCTACATCCCCGTCAGCGAGTTCGTCGTCACCCCCGTACTGGCCTGGTGGCGCGAGCCCAGCCCGGTCGGCGTGGTGGACCCGGGCGAGACGGCGCGGGTGTTCACCGTGCCCGTGGCGGATCTCACGGACCCGGCCAACCGGGCCACCGCCGTCCACCCCAGAGGCCACACGGGCCCGGCATTCCTGGTCGAATCGGCCCTGGTGTGGGGGTTCACCGCCGGTCTCATCGACCGTCTGCTGCACTTCGCGGGCTGGGAGCGGCCCTGGGACCGCGACCGCCAGGTCCCGCTGGACTGGCACGCATGACAAGGTGGGCGCCGGGCCGTGCCGTCCGGGGGACGGCGGCCGGGCTCCCGGCCGGGCGGAAGCGAGCGGAATGACGAGGCGAGGCTACAAGCGGTGAACGTGCTGGACATCCTGTTGCTGGTCGCCGCCGTCTGGTTCGCGGTCGTCGGCTACCGCCAGGGCTTCGTCGTCGGCATCCTCTCGGTGATCGGTTTCCTCGGCGGCGGCCTGGTCGCCGTCTACCTACTGCCCGTCATCTGGGACGCCCTGACGGACAACGCGGAGGTGAGCACGACCGCCGCCGTGGTCGCGGTCGTCGTCGTCATCGTCTGCGCCTCGGTCGGCCAGGCCCTGACCACCCATCTGGGCAACAAGCTGCGCCGGTACATCACCTGGTCGCCGGCGCGCGCCCTGGACGCCACCGGTGGCGCCCTGGTCAACGTGGTGGCGATGCTGCTGGTCGCCTGGCTGATCGGCTCGGCCATCGCGGGGACCACGCTGCCCACGCTCGGCAAGGAGGTCCGCGGCTCCCGGGTGCTGCTCGGTGTCGCGCGGGCGCTGCCCGAGCAGGCCGACACCTGGTTCGCGGACTTCTCCACCATCCTCGCGCAGAACGGCTTCCCGCAGGTCTTCAGCCCCTTCTCGGACGAGCCGATCACCGAGGTCCGGCCGCCCGACCCGGCGCTCGCCCGGAGCAGGGTCGCGGTCCAGGCGCAGCGCTCCATCGTCAAGGTGACCGGCACCGCCACCGGCTGCGGCAAGGTCCTGGAGGGCACCGGCTTCGTCTTCGACCACCGCCGGGTCATGACCAACGCCCATGTGGTGGGCGGCGTCGACGAGCCCACCGTCCAGATAGGCGGCGAGGGCCGCGCGTACGACGCGACGGTCGTCCTCTACGACTGGGAGCGCGACATCGCCGTGCTCGACGTACCGGAGCTGCGGGCGCCCGTGCTGCGGTTCGCCGGCGAGGACGCCTCCAGCGGGGACGGCGCGATCGTCGCGGGCTTCCCGGAGAACGGGTCGTACGACGTGCGCCCGGCGCGGGTGCGCGGGCGCATCACGGCCAGCGGCCCGGACATCTACCACCGGGGCACCGTCCGCCGTGACGTGTACTCGCTGTACGCGACCGTCCGCCAGGGCAACTCCGGCGGACCGCTGCTCACCCCCGACGGCGAGGTGTACGGCGTGGTGTTCGCCAAGTCCCTCGACGACGCGGAGACCGGTTACGCGCTCACCGCCGACGAGATCCGCGAGGACATCGACCGGGGGCGGACCGCCAACCAGCAGGTGGACAGCGACACCTGCGCGCTGTAGCGGCCGGGCTCAGCCGCGGGTATGACGCAGGCGTACGGTGACCCAGCGGGCGCGGCGGCGCAGGATGTGCGGAATGCCCACCCGGAGGTCCGTGCCCGCGAGTTGCGGGGCAGCGCCCCGCTGGTGGGGGCTCACACCGTTCGGGGAGCGACGGGTGCGTGCTGCGTCACTGTAGTCGTGCGTCCAGCCCATACCCCGACGTGTGCCCCCGCCCCAAGGTCCATAACCGCCGGGAAGGCTCCCAATTGGCCTATGCGCCGGGCATTTGGCCGTTGGTCGGACAGGCTGACCGGTCCGGATACCGGGCGCACCCGTCCGTTCACCGGGCGCCCCCGTCCGTTCACCGGTCGGGCTCGGGGTCCCGCAGCCAGTTGATGAGTTCCGTGGAGAAGGCCACCGGGTCCTCTTCGTGCGGGAAGTGGCCGAGCCCGTCGAACAGCCGCCAGCGGTACGGCGCTTCGACGTACTCCCCGCTGCCCGCCGCGCTCCGGGTCCGCAGTACGGGGTCCAGCGAGCCGTGCAGGTGCAGCGTCGGCACCCGCACCGGCCGCTTCATGCGCCGGTTGAACTGGATGCCGTCGGGCCGGGCCAGGGAGCGCACCATCCAGCGGTACGGCTCGATCGAGCAGTGCGCCGTGGAGGGGATGCACATGGCGCGGCGGTAGACCTCGACCGCGTCGTCCTCGGGGAGCCGGGGCCCGGACCACTCGCGGATCAGCTTCCCCACCAGGGCGCCGCCGTCGGCGGTGAGCTGCCGCTCCGGGATCCAGGGCCGCTGGAACCCCCAGACGTAGGAGCCGGCGCGGGTCTGCCGGGCGTCCCTGAGCATGGCCGAGCGCCAGCGGCGCGGATGCGGCATCGAGGTCACCGCGAGCCGCCGGACCAGCTTGGGCCGCATCGCGGCGGCCGTCCACGCCAGATAGCCGCCCAGGTCGTGGCCGACCAGCGCGGCGTCCGGCTCGCCGAGCGAGCGGATGACGCCGGTGATGTCCAGGGCGAGTCCCGCGGGGTCGTAGCCGCGGGGGGTGCGGTCGCTGCCGCCGACGCCGCGCAGGTCCATGGCGACCGCGCGGAAACCGGCGTCGGCGAGCGCGACGAGCTGGTGCCGCCAGGTCCACCAGAACTGCGGGAAGCCGTGCAGCAGCAGGACCAGCGGCCCGTCGCCCAGCTCGGCGATGTGGAACCGGGCACCGTTGGCGGCGACGTCCCGGTGGATCACCTCGCGGTCACCGGGGACGGCGAGGCGTACGACCGAGAAGGGTTGCGCCGATGGGGTGGCGGGATCCGTCATGAGGACGAGCGTGCCACAGCCTCGATGGCGGCGGGGCCCCGGTTCTCGGGCAGTTCCGGACGCGGGTGCGGCTTGGCCTTCTGGAGCACGCCCGCCGACTGCTTCACGGAGGCGGCGACCTTCTGCGGACCGCGGCCCTTCTTCGCCTTCTTGGCGAAGACCACGCCGATCAGCGCGAGGAGGCCGGCGACGAGCACATTGGCGGCGAAGGACAGCAGGAAGCAGACGGCGAGGTTCCAGTGGCTCCAGGTCCGGATGCCGTACGCCAGCGCGAAGTTCAGCATCGGGAGCGAGAACACCAGCACGGCGCCCGCTAGCGAGAACGCGCCCCCACTGGTCGCCCCGCGCTTGACGTCGTTCTTGAGCTGCGCCTTCGCCAGCGCGATCTCGTCGTGCACGAGCGCCGACAAGTCGCTGGTCGCCGAGGCGAAAAGCTGGCCGATGCTGCGTTCGGTGCCGACCGGGCTGCCGTCGGGTGCGCTCATCGCGGTCTCCCTCTTCCGCGAGCCCTGCGGCGGGCGCTGACTCAGACTCGGACTGCTCGGGTGCTGACTCAGGCGCTGCTCGGGACTCGTCTGCGTGATCGTCTGCGGGCTGTGCTGCGTGTTCTGGTACGGGGTTCTGCTGCTGCGTGTGGTGTACGGGGTTCTGCGGCGTGTCGGGTACGGGGTGCTGGGGCCTGTCGTGCGCGGTGTTCTGCTACGTCTTGTATTACGGGGTTCTGCTACGTCTCCTGCTGTACGGTCCCGTCTTTTGTACCGTCTCGTCAGATCATGCCGGACGGCCGCCCTCCTCGCCTGCCCCGCCCGACACTTCGGCAAGCCGCGCCCGCTCCTTCTCCCGCGCGATCCGGCGGTGCTCGGCGGCCTTCTCCTCGTAGATCGCCGCCATCCGCAGGTGGTACGCCGGGTCGTCCTCCTCGTACACATCGGGTACGCCGCTGTGGTCGTCGTCGCGCTCCTCGGCCTCGCACAGGGCGCGGTACTTGGCGTTGCGGATCTTCAGCAGCACCGTGGCCAGCAGGGCCGCGATGAGGGAGCCGGTGAGGACGGCGGCCTTGACCTCCTCGGTCATCGTCGCGTCGCCCTCGAAGGCCAGCTCGCCGATGAGCAGCGACACGGTGAAGCCGATGCCGGCCAGGGTCGCCACCGCGAACACGTCCGGCCAGGAGAGGTCCTCGCTGAGCGAGGCCCGGGTGAAACGGGCCGTCAGCCAGGTGCCGCCGAAGACGCCGAGCGTCTTGCCGACGACCAGCCCGAGGAGCACGCCGAGCGTCTCCGGTTTGCCGAACACATCGGCCAGCGCCCCGCCCGAGAGCGGGACACCGGCGCTGAACAGGGCGAACAGCGGCACGGCCAGTCCCGCCGACAGGGGGCGCACGAGGTGCTCGATGCGCTCGCCGGGGGAGTGTTCCTCGTCCTCGTGGCGGTGGCAGCGCAGCATCAGGCCCATGGCGACGCCGGCGATGGTGGCGTGGACGCCGCTGTTGTACATCAGCGCCCAGACGACGAGGCCGAGCGGCACGTACACGTACCAGCCGCGGACGCCCGTGCGCAGCAGCAGCCAGAAGACGGCGAGGCCGGCGACCGCGCCGCCGAGCGCGGCGAAGTTCAGCGACTCGGTGAAGAAGACCGCGATGATCAGGATGGCGAAGAGGTCGTCGACGACGGCGAGGGTGAGCAGGAAGGCGCGCAGGGCGCTGGGCAGGGAGGTGCCGATCACGGCGAGCACGGCCAGCGCGAAGGCGATGTCGGTGGCGGTGGGCACCGCCCAGCCGGCCAGGGAACCACCGCCGAGTCCGCTGGTCAGGGTGGAGACGAGGGCGGGGACGGCCATGCCGCACAGCGCAGCGGCCACCGGCAGCGCGGCGGCCCTGGGGTCCTTGAGGTCGCCGGCGACCAGTTCGCGTTTGAGTTCGATACCGGCGACGAAGAAGAAGATCGCGAGGAGTCCGTCGGCGGCCCAGTGCGCGACCGAGAGGTCCAGGCCGAGCGCCGCGGGGCCCAGGTGGAAGTGGCTGACGCTCTCGTAGCCGTCCCGCAGCCCCGGGATGTTCGCCCAGGCCAGCGCGGTGATCGCGGCGACGAGCAGCAGGACACCGCCGACGGTCTCGGTGCGCAGGGCGTCGGCGACATAGGTCCGCTCGGGCAGCGAGAGACGGCCGAACAGCTTGCCGGTGGTGCGGGGCGCGGGCACGGAAGGGCCTCCGGGGGTGGGCAGCACGGATCACTTGCCGACCAGACTTCCCGGCACACCATTCGCGTTGTCGTACTTACGCTCTCATTACCCTACCCAACCTGCCGCGACCAGGCTCGTCGGCGAGGGCGCACCCGCACGGGGGCACGCGGCGTGGTGCGCGCCGGGTGCCCCTGGGTGCGGGCGTCGCTCGGTCCTCGCGCTGTGCTGGGTCCTCGCGCTGTGTTCGGTTCTCGGGCTGCTCGGTTCTCGGGTTGCTCAGTCCTCGCTGGGGGCCGCCGGGAGCTTGTCCTGGATGAGCCGCATGACGCTGCTGTCGGTCAGCGTGGTCACATCACCCAGGGCGCGGTTCTCCGCCACGTCCCGCAGCAGCCGGCGCATGATCTTGCCGGAGCGGGTCTTGGGCAGCTCGGCCACCGGCAGGATCCGCTTGGGCTTGGCGATCGGGCCGAGCGTGGCGCCGACGTGGTCGCGCAGCTCGGCGACCAGGGTGTCGGTCTCCGCCGCCGAACCGCGCAGGATCACGAAGGCCACGATGGCCTGCCCGGTGGTCTCGTCCGCGGCGCCGACCACGGCCGCCTCGGCGACCGACGGGTGGGAGACCAGGGCGGACTCGACCTCGGTGGTGGAGATGTTGTGCCCGGAGACCAGCATCACGTCGTCGACCCGGCCGAGCAGCCAGATGTCGCCGTCGTCGTCCTTCTTGGCGCCGTCCCCGGCGAAGTACCGGCCCTCGAACCGGGACCAGTACGTGTCGATGAACCGCTGGTCGTCGCCCCAGATGGTGCGCAGCATCGACGGCCACGGCTCGGTGAGGACCAGGTAGCCGCCCCCGCCGTTCGGCACCTCGTTCGCCTCGTCGTCGACGACGGTGGCGGAGATGCCGGGCAGCGGGCGCTGCGCGGAGCCGGGCTTGGCCTCGGTGACACCGGGCAGCGGCGAGATCATCATCGCGCCGGTCTCGGTCTGCCACCAGGTGTCGACGACCGGGGTGCGGTCCGCGCCGATGTTCTTGCGGTACCAGACCCAGGCTTCGGGGTTGATCGGCTCGCCGACCGAGCCGAGTACGCGCAGGGAGGACAGGTCGAACTTGGCGGGGATGTCGTCGCCCCACTTCATGAACGTCCGGATCGCGGTCGGCGCGGTGTAGAGGATCGTCACGCCGTACTTCTGCACGATCTCCCAGAACCGGCCCTGGTGCGGGGTGTCCGGCGTGCCCTCGTACATGACCTGCGTCGCGCCGTTGGCCAGCGGGCCGTAGACGATGTACGAGTGCCCGGTGACCCAGCCGACGTCGGCGGTGCACCAGTACACGTCGGTCTCCGGCTTGAGGTCGAACACCGCCCAGTGGGTGTACGCCGTCTGCGTCAGATAGCCGCCGGAGGTGTGCAGGATGCCCTTCGGCTTACCCGTCGTCCCGGACGTGTAGAGGATGAACAGCGGGTGCTCCGCGTCGAACGCCTCCGGCGTGTGCTCGGCGGACTGGCCGTCGACCACCTCGTGCCACCACTTGTCGCGCGTGTCGTTCCAGGCGATGTCCTGGCCGGTGCGGCGGACGACGAGTACGTGCTCCACGTTCCCGGCGCGCTCGACCGCCTCGTCGACGGCCGGCTTGAGCGCGGAGGACTTGCCGCGGCGGTAACCGCCGTCGGAGGTGATGACCACCCGCGCGTCGGCGTCCTGGATGCGGGTGGCGAGGGCGTCCGCCGAGAAGCCGCCGAAGACCACGGAGTGCGCGGCGCCGATCCGGGCGCAGGCCAGCATCGCGATCGCCGTCTCGGGGATCATCGGCATGTAGACGGCTACCCGGTCGCCCTTGCGTACGCCCAGCTCCAGCAGGGCGTTGGCGGCCTTGGAGACCTCGTCCTTGAGCTGGGCGTAGGTGATGGCACGGCTGTCGCCGGGCTCGCCCTCGAAGTGGATGGCGACCCGGTCGCCGTGCCCGGCCTCGACATGCCGGTCGACGCAGTTGTACGCGACGTTGAGCGTGCCGTCCTGGAACCACTTGGCGAACGGCGGGTTCGACCAGTCCAGCGTCTCGGTCGGTTCCGTCGCCCAGGTCAGCCGGCGGGCCTGCTCGGCCCAGAAGCCGAGCCTGTCAGCCTTGGCCTGTTCGTACGCCTCTGCCGTGACGTTGGCGTGGGCGGCCAGGTCGGCGGGCGGCGCGAACCTGCGGTTCTCGGTCAGCAGGTTGGCCAAGGAGTCATTGCTCACGACATCTCCCTTTCCCAGGGTTGTCCGTTGTGTCCCAGGCCACAGCTCATCAGACCGCACGGTGCGATGACAAGGGTCGACGGCACATTGGTGTAGACCTTTCGCTGTGGCCGGGCGGGTGGAGCGGGGCGGCGGGGGTCGGTCCTGGTCCGGTCTGGTCCGGTCCTGGTCCGGTCCTGGTCCGGTAGTCCGGTCCCGGCCCGGTCCCGGCCCTGGTCCGGTGGCCCGGTGCCGCTCCCGGTCCGGCGGCGCGGTGCCGCCGGGCTCATCGGTACCCACGGACACCGGACCGTCATAGTTCAGCCCGGGCCTGCCTGGCCCGAGCCCCCCCCAGGCCGGGCCCGGTGGGTCGGGCCCCACCGGCCCCGACCCACCGGTCACACGGGCTGCTCCGCCCCCCGTACGGGGTCGAAGACCTGCGTGCCCGCCGCCTCGGTGAGCAGGTACGACTGGGCCTCGCCCACGTGGAAGTACATGCCGTGCAGCTCCAGCCGGCCCTCCCGCAGGGCGCGGTCGACCGCCTCGTGGGCCCGCAGGTGCGCCAACTGCTGGACCACGTTGGTCAGGCAGAGCCGCTCGGCCGCGTCGGCGGGCCGGCGCCCGGCCAGCGGCGCCCAGGAACCGTCGTCCTCGGTCATCCGCGCCACGCTCGGCTGCCCGTGCCGCAGCCACCGCTTCAGCGGCGTCTGCGCGCCCCCGGGTTCGCAACTGAGCAGCGCCTGCATCGCGCCGCACCCGGAGTGCCCGCACACCGTGATGGACCGCACCTCGAGCACCTCCACGGCGTACTCGATGGCGGCCGCCACCGAGTCGTCGCCGCTCTCCGCGCCGGGCAGCGGGACGAGGTTGCCCACATTGCGCACCACGAAGAGGTCGCCGGGACCACTGGAGGTGATCATCGAGGTGACCAGCCGGGAGTCGGCGCAGGTCAGGAACAGTTGGGAGGGTTGCTGACCCTCGCGGGCCAGCCGGGCCAGCTCGCCGCGCACCAGGGGCGCGGTGTTGCGTTGGAAGGTGCTGATGCCGCGGGCCAGGTCCCGTCCGCTGTGCCTGCCGGGCCGCTCGGGCTGTCCGGGCGGGGGCGTGGACCGCGGGCGGTCGCACTGGTGGTTGCGCCAGGCCGTCCAGGGGCGGCAGCGGCAGTTGCCCGAGTCGGCGGGCTCGGACAGGTGTGTGCCGGGGCGGCGGCCGGTGATCTCGACGGAGCCGCCCTGCGCGGTGTGCGTCTTCTGCCAGTCCTGGAGCGTCTCGTACGCCGCGTGGTCCATGAACGAGCCGTCCAACTCCACGACGGCGTCGACCCCATGGGGCACGAGATGCAGGGCCCGGCTGAGCCGCGGGACCGCGAGGAACGTCAACTGGCCTCGTACTCGTACGTGGTGGACTCCTTCCGTCTCGACGTGGGTGATACGGGTGCGGGTCAGGCGGTGCAGGGCGACACCGACGGCGAAGGCGATGCCCAGCGCGACGCCCTCCAGCACCCCGAACGCCACCACCCCGCAGGTGGTGACCGCGTACACCAGCACCTCACGGTGGCGGGTCACCGTGCGGATGTGGTGCAGGGACACCATCCGAAGGCCGACCGACATGACCAGGGCCGCGAGCGAGGCGAGCGGGATCAGCTCCAGGACCGGGACCATCAGCAGTGTGGCGATCACTACGAGAACGCCGTGCAGCATCGTGGAGTTCCGGCTGACGGCACCCGCTGTGACATTCGCGGTGCTGCGCACGGCGACGCCCGCGAGGGGCAGGCCGCCGAGGGCGCCGGAGACGATGTTGCCGGCTCCCTGACCGAGGAGTTCGCGGTCGAGGTGGGAGCGCTGGACGCGGCCGGAGAGGTCCGGGCGGGCGGCGACCAGCTTGTCCACGGCGACCGCGCCGAGCAGCGACTGCACGCTGCAGACGAGCGTGATGGTGAGGACGGCGGCGATCAGGCCGAGCACCGGTCCGTCGGGCAGCGCGGCCAGGGCGTGGCTGCGCCAGGACGGCAGGTCGACCTTGGGCAGGCGGAGTCCGGCGAGGGCCGCGACGGCGGTGGCCCCGGCGACGGCGACGAGCGCGGCCGGGACCTTGCGCAGCACGCCGCCGGCCCGGCCGGGCAGCTTCGGCCAGAGGAACAGCAGGGTCAGGGTCAGCGCGCTGACCGACACATCGGCCACATGCAGGCCCGCCAACTGGGCGGGCAGCGCCCGCAGGTTGTCGGGGACGGCGCTCTGCGGGGTGCCGCCGAGGACGATGTGCAACTGGGCGACGGCGATGGTGACGCCGATGCCGGCCAGCATGCCGTGCACGATGGCGGGGCTGACGGCGAGCGCGGTGCGCGCCACCCGCAGGCAGCCCAGGGCGAGTTGGGCGAGGCCGGCGAAGACGGTGATGGCGCAGGTGGCGCGCCAGCCGTACTGCTGGATGAGGTCGGCGGTGACCACCGTGAGGCCGGCGGCGGGTCCGCTGACCTGGAGCGGGCAGCCGCCGAGCCGCCCGACGACGATCCCGCCCACGGCGGCGGCGACGAGGCCGGCCTGGAGCGGGGCGCCGGTGGCCAGGGCGATGCCCAGGGACAGCGGGAGCGCGATCAGGAAGACCGCGACGGCGGCCGAGGCATCGGCGCCCGCGATACGGAACCGGGGGCGCCGGCCGTGCGGCGGGCTGTGGGGCGGGTGGACGTGCTCGGCCGGGGCCGAGTCGGTACGGGTGGGAACGCAGGCTGACATGGTGTTTCCCGTCTCCTCCGGGGCTGCGCGGTCGCGGTCTGGGGGGTCCCCGCGCGGGGCGGGGGTGGTCGCGGCCGTGGGTCACGGCGTACAGCGGCGGGATGACCCGCGCGAACGGTCGCGTCGGGTAAATGGATCGTAATGCAAAGTAAAGGGCGAGAATAAATTTATCGCGCAAATGGAGTAATGGATCACTCATCATGGTGATCCACGCATTTGATCGGCTTGTCGTATTAATTCCTTCTCGATCCCGTGCGACCTTGGCCGCGCTCATCAGCGATTGGCCCGAGAGAAGCCCGAAGAAGCCCGAGAGAAGGAAGAAGGTGGGCGGACATGGCCGCCACCCAGAAGATCGCCGCGGGCACCGCGATCGCCGCGCTCTGCGCCGCGACGCTCGCAGGCTGCGGAACCGGCAGCGAGGATTCCGGAGACGCCGCCCACGGCCCGCAGAAGGGCGGACAGGCCCAGGCGCCCAAGAACGCCGTCCGGCTGATCGGCGACGGCTCCACCGCGTACACCGGAGCCCAGCCGAACCTGCCCAGACCCGAGCGGCTGCGGCCCGGCCGCAAACCCCCGCAGTTCGTGGTGTTCTCCTGGGACGGCGCGGGGGAGGACAGCCAGAAGCTGTTCTCCCACTTCCGCGAGGTGGCCAAGGAGAACAACGCCACGATGACGTTCTTCCTGAGCGGCGTATACCTGCTCCCGGAGGAGAAACGGGACCTGTACCGGCCGCCGCAGCACTCCCCGGGCCGCTCCGACATCGGCTTCAACGACGCGCAGGGCATCGCCGACACCGTCGAGCAGTTGCGCCTGGCCTGGCAGGAGGGCCACGAGATCGGCACCCACTTCAACGGTCACTTCTGCGGCGCGGGCGGCGTCGACGAGTGGTCGGTGGAGGAGTGGAAGGACGAGATCGCCCAGGCCAAGCAGTTCGTGAAGACCTGGCGGACCAACACCGGGTCGCGGACGGCGGCACCCTTGCCCTTCGACTACGACAAGGAGTTGATCGGCGCCCGCACCCCGTGCCTGGAGGGCCGGAAGAACTTCACCCGGGCCGCCGCCGAACTGGGCTTCCGCTACGACAGCAGCGGCGTCGACAACCAGGTCTGGCCGAAGAAGAAGCGCGGGCTGTGGGACCTGTCCATGCAGCTCGTGCCGTTCCCCGGGCACTCCTACGAGCAGCTCACCATGGACTACAACTTCATGGTCAACCAGTCGGGCACCAGCACCCAGGGCGACCCCGACATGTACGAGTACTGGGGCGACCAGATGCGCGACGGCCTCCTCCAGGGCTTCCAGCGGGCGTACGACGGCAACCGCGCGCCCCTGATCATCGGCAACCACTTCGAGTCCTGGAACGGCGGCACGTACATGCGCGCCGTCCAGGAGGTGGTCGAGGCGGTGTGCGTCAAGGACGACGTGCGCTGCGTCTCCTTCCGCCAGCTCGTCGACTGGCTGGACGCCCAGGACCCCGAGACCCTGCGCAAGCTGCGGGCCCTGAAGGTCGGCCAGGCCCCGAAGAAGGGCTGGGCGTCCTACCTGTCGGCCGACCCCGCCCCGGCGCCCAAGGGCGTGCCGGGAGCGCCGGCCGCCAAGCCGTGACTCCCGGCGGCGCACGTCCCACCGGGGGCGCGCGTCCCAGCGGACGCCTTACGTCCCCCCACGCGGCGCATGTCCCACCGGGCGGTCACGCCGGGGCGGCGGCGGCCTCCTCGCCGAGGCCGCCGAGGACGAAACCGGGGTCGACCTGCGCGGCCAGGTCGGCTCCGGTGCGCTCATTGCCCCAGGCGTGGGCGTTCTTCAGATGGAAGTGCACCATCTGACGCGTGTAGCGCTCCGCGTCCCGCAGCCCGTACGTCACGTCGACGGCCGTGTGCAGCAGGCGCAGGGCGCGGCGGTTGGCGTCCTCCAGCAGGGCGAACCGGGGCGGCCGGCCCTTCTCCATGGCCCGCACCCAGTCCGAGTGCCCCACGGTGACGAGCAGGTCGTCCCCGACCTCGTCGCGGAGGAAGTCGAGGTCGTCCTTACCCTGCACCTTGTTGCCGACGACCTTGAGCGTGACGCCGTAGTCGCGGGCGTACTCCTTGTACTGGCGGTAGACGGAGACCCCCTTCCGGGTCGGCTCGGCGACGAGGAACGTGATGTCGAAGCGGGTGAACAGGCCGGAGGCGAACGAGTCCGAACCCGCCGTCATGTCGACGACGACGTACTCGTCACGGCCGTCGACCAGGTGGTTGAGGTACAGCTCCACCGCGCCCGTCTTGGCGTGGTAGCAGGCGACCCCCAGGTCGGCGTCGGTGAAGGGCCCGGTGACCATCAAACGGACCGGGTCCCCGTCGAGTTCCACCGGCCGGGCGCAGGCGTCGTACACCGGGTTGTCCTCGCGCACCCGCAGCAGGGCCGAGCCCTCGCCGGGCGGGGTCGTCTTGATCATCGTCTCGGCGGAGGCGATCCGGGGGTTGGTGCCGCGCAGGTACTCCTTGATCAGCGGGAGGTGCTCGCCCATCGCGGGCAGCCGGGCCGCCACCGCCTCGTCCAGGCCGAGCGCGGCCCCCAGGTGCTGGTTGATGTCGGCGTCGATCGCGACGACGGGCGCGCCGGTGGCGGCGAGATGGCGGATGAGCAGCGCGGACAGGGTCGTCTTGCCGCTGCCGCCCTTCCCGACGAAAGCAATTCTCATGTTCACTAACAGTAGCCGCGCGGTGACGGCGAGGAGCACGCGCGCGTGAGGAAGACCACTCCTTCGAGGGGTGCGGTGTCCGGGTGCGTAGGGTCGTACTCATGAGTACGCCAAGCTCGCGAACGAGCTCGAGCAAGGGTGACCCCCTGGCGGCCCTGGGCACGCTGCCCGGCGTGGCCGAGTCGGTGGAGTCCGTGCGCAAGGCCGTGGACCGGGTCTACGGCCACCGGATCATGCGGCGCCGCAGCAACGAGATCACCTCCGAGGCGGCGCTGCGCGGCGCCCGCGGCTCGGGCGCGCTGTCCGGCGCGGACTGGGCCCTGGAGGAGGTGCGCCGGCGCTCCGACTTCAGCGGCGACGGCGAGGCGCGCGCCATCGGCGCGGCGCTGCGGCTGACCGCCGAGGCGGGCCAGTTGCTGTCCGTCTGGCGCCAGTCGCCGCTGCGGGTACTGGCCCGGCTGCACCTGGTGGCGGCGGCGGACCAGGCCGACCACGTGGGCCGTCCCCGGCAGGCGGGCGAGCCGGTCGACGAGCCGCTGGTCGAGCTGCCGCTGCCGAGCGCCCAGGAGGCGCACGGCCGCCTGGAGGGGCTCGCGGAGCTGATCATCGCGGGCGGTTCCGCGCCGGCGCTGGTGACGGCCGCCGTCGTGCACGGCGAACTGCTCGCGCTGCGTCCCTTCACGTCCCACAACGGCCTGGTCGCGCGCGCGGCCGAACGCGTCGTCCTGGTGGGCAGCGGCCTGGACCCCAAGTCCGTCTGCCCGGCCGAGGTCGGGCACGCCGAGCTGGGCCGGGCGGCCTATCTGGCGGCGCTCGACGGCTATGTCTCCGGGACGCCCGAGGGGATGGCCGCCTGGATCGCGCACTGCGGACGCGCGGTCGAGCTGGGCGCCCGCGAGTCGACGGCCGTGTGCGAGGCGCTGCAGCGCGGGGCGGCGTAACGCGACGCGGAGCGCAGGGCCGGCGGCGGTCCGGGGGAGGGGGGCGGCTGCGAGGCGGAGGCTTTCCGGGCGGGCGCACAGAGAGACGGCGCACAGAGATGCGGCGGTACGCGTTACCGTACCGCCGCTGGCATGTCCGCCGGGTTACCAAGCGTCCTCGATGTGTTGCCCATCAGGTCGGGGACTTTGCCCGTACCTGGTGCGGCTGGCCCGTAATCGACGGGTCGACGTCGCGTGGGTGCCCGGTGCACATGCTCGGTCCGTGGGGCCATGTGCGTTCTTAAGGTGGTCCTTTCGGATGTTCCTCGGTCTCGCGGGCCGTTGAGTCCTTTGTACTCCAGGAGGGGAACAACCGGAAGTCCTGCCCGCACTTCTTTACTTTTAGGTTCAAACGGGACGTAAGCGACCTTCCGCGAGATCAGGCCGGGGCCGCCCGGCGCCTGCTGGCGTACCAGACGAGCCCCGCGGTGGCCGCCGCGGCGCCTATCGCGGCGGCGGCGACCAGTGCCGGGCGCGGCGGCACCGACAGGCCGCGGATGCGCCGCTTGAGCCGTACCGGCCGGTGGAAGTCGAGGATCGGCCACTCCCGCGCGAGGGCCTCGCGGCGCAGCGCGCGGTCCGGGTTGACGGCGTGCGGATGCCCGACCGACTCCAGCATCGGCAGGTCGGTCACCGAGTCGCTGTAGGCGTAGCAGCGGGCGAGGTCGTACCCCTCGGAGGCGGCCAGTTCCTTGATGGCCTCCGCCTTGGTGGGGCCGTACGCGTAGTACTCCACCTCGCCGGTGAAGCAGCCGTCGTCGCCCACGACCATGCGGGTGGCCACCACGCGGTCGGCGCCGAGCAGTTCGCCGATCGGTTCGACCACCTCGGCCCCGGACGTGGAGACGATCACCACGTCGCGGCCGGCGGCGTGGTGCTCCTCGATCAGGGAGGCGGCCTCGTCGTAGATGATCGGGTCGATCAGGTCGTGCAGCGTCTCGGCGACGAGTTCCTTGACCTGGCGTACGTTCCAGCCGCGGCAGAGTGCGGACAGGTACTCGCGCATCCGCTCCATCTGGTCGTGGTCGGCGCCGCCCGCGAGGAAGACGAACTGGGTGTAAGCGGTACGCAAGACGGCCCGTCGGTTGATCAGACCGCCTTGGTAGAACGACTTGCTGAACGTCAGCGTGCTCGACTTCGCAATGACCGTCTTGTCCAGATCAAAGAAGGCCGCTGTGCGGGGCAACGAGTGGTTTTCCACGCCCCCGAGCATAGGCGCAGCCCATTCGGCGTAAGGTGGGGCGCGTTGGTTTGCCTGAGAGGGCTCTCGGGTACACCATGGAAGTCACGGATCGTTCGCGACCGTGCTAACCCGGTCCGACTCCTCCCCCCCCGAGTCGGCCGTGGAGACGACCCCCGCTCTCCCCCCCGGCGGGGGTCGTCGCATGTCCGGGTGGGTTTTCCTGTCTTGGCCGGGCCCCGTCCGCCGTGCGGCGCCGACGCTGCCCGGTCTGTTGGCATGTTCCTGATCGGTGACGCTGTGTAGCCGTGGGACTGCTCTGCGGAAGTCGTACACGGAGTGGACGGGCTCACCGGTATGGGTGACGGCGATATTCACAAGCCGTGCGGTTGTCCACAGTTATCCACCAAGATCCACACGATTTCCCGGTTCGTTGCACCGTGATTGCAACGCGTCCCGGCGGCGCCGCGAGAGTTCGCCGTCGCTTCCGTTAGCCGGGCGCGTATGGCCGGTTTTCGTCGGCCGCCCATATGGAGGGCGGCCGCCGGTTCTTCGACACGTTCACGATTCGCCGGGTCCGACAGGAGCCGCGCGAACGCACAGCCGAGGGGGAAGCGCAGCATGACCGGAACCGTCACACACGATCCGCCGCCCGCCGCGGGAGGCCGGCCGGGCGGACCACTGATCATCACCGAGGACGCCGACCTCCTGGACGACCTGTTGCGCCTGTGCGCGGCGGCGGGCGCCACACCCGAGGTCCACCCCTCGGTGCCGGCGCGCCGGGGCCACTGGGAGGCGGCACCGCTCGTCCTGGTCGGCGACGACGCCGCGCGGGGCGTGCGGGGCGCCGCCCGCCGGCCCGCGGTGGTGCTGGTCGGCCGCGACCAGGACGACCCCGGGGTCTGGCGGCGGGCCGTCGAGATCGGCGCCGACCACGTCCTGATGCTGCCCGACGGCGAGCAGTGGCTGGTCGACCGCATCGCCGACGTCGCCGAGGGCGTCGGCCGGCCCGCCCTCACCGTCGGCGTCATCGGCGGCCGGGGCGGTGCCGGGGCCTCCACCCTGGCCTGCGCGCTCGCCGTCACCTCCGCGCGCGAGGGGCTGCGCACCCTCCTGGTGGACGCCGACCCACTGGGCGGCGGCCTCGACGTGCTGCTCGGCGGCGAGACCACCGAGGGACTGCGCTGGCCCGCGTTCGCCGCCTCACGCGGACGGCTCGGCGGCGGCGCCCTGGAGGAGTCGCTGCCCGAACTGCACTCCCTGCGGGTGCTGAGCTGGGACCGCGGGGACTGCGTCGCCGTGCCGCCCCAGGCCGTACGGGCGGTGCTCGCCGCGGCGCGGCGCCGGGGCGGGACGGTCGTGGTCGACCTGCCGCGCCGGGTCGACGACGGGGTCGCCGAGATCCTCGCCCAACTCGACCTCGGACTCCTCGTCGTCCCCGGCGAACTGCGGGCCGTCGCGGCGGCCGCGCGGGTCGCCTCCGCCGTCGGCATGGTCCTGGCCGACCTGCGCGTCGCGGTACGGGGGCCGTACGCACCCGGGCTCGACGACCGCGAGGTGGCCCGGCTGCTCGGGCTGCCCCTGGCGGGCGAGGTCCCGGTGGAGGCGGGGCTGCTCCGCGCGAGCGAGGGCAAGGAACCGCCGGGCGCGACCGGGAGAGGACCACTGGCCCGCTTCTGCCGGGGGTTCTGGGAGCGGGCGTTGGTGGAGGTGGCGGCGGGGTGAGGGGGGTTGCCGGGGGTGCGGGGGGTTTGGCGGGGCGGGGCTTCGGTCGGGAGGAGGGTTCGGCGGAGCGTGACCTGGGTTTGGGGGAGGGTGCGGTGGGGCGGGTGCGGTTGCCGGGTGCGGGTGAGGGTGTCGTGGGGCGGGCTCGGTTGCCGGGTGCGGGTGCGGGTTCGGTGGGGCGGGCACGGCTGCCCGCTGCGGGTGCGGAGCCCGCGTTGCCGTCGGGGCTGCTCGACGGTGTGCGGCGTCGGCTCGCCGAGAGCGGGGCGGAACCGACGCCCGCGCGGGTGGCACAGGCCCTGCGGGAACAGGGCCGCGTCCTGGGGGACGCCGAGATCCTCGGCACCGCCGAGCACCTGCGCTCGGAACTGGTCGGCAGCGGACCACTGGAGCCGCTGCTCGCCGACGCCTCGGTGACCGACGTGCTGGTGTCCGCCCCCGACCGGGTCTGGGTGGACCGCGGCGGCGGACTGGAGCTGACGACCGTCCGCTTCGCCGACGCCGGCGCGGTACGGCGGCTCGCGCAGCGCCTCGCGGCGGTCGCCGGCCGGCGGCTCGACGACGCCCGGCCGTGGGTGGACGCCCGGTTGCCCGACGGGACCCGGCTGCACGCGGTGCTGCCCCCGGTCGCCGTCGGCTGTGCCTGCCTCTCCCTGCGGGTGGTGCGGCCCCGCGCGTTCACGCTGGAGGAGCTGACGGCGGCGGGCACCGTGCCGCCGGGCGGGGACCGGGTGCTGCGGGCGCTGCTGGAGGCCCGGGCGTCGTTCCTGGTCAGCGGGGGCACCGGCAGCGGCAAGACGACGCTGCTGAGCGCACTGCTCGGCCTGGTCGGACCGGACGAGCGGATCGTGCTCGCCGAGGACTCCACGGAACTGCGCCCGGACCACCCGCACGTCGTACGTCTGGAGGCCAGACCCGCCAACCAGGAGGGCGCGGGCCTGGTGACCCTGGAGGACCTGGTGCGGCAGGCCCTGCGGATGCGCCCGGACCGGCTCGTCGTCGGCGAGGTCCGCGGCCCCGAGGTGGTCCATCTGCTGGCGGCGCTCAACACCGGCCACGCGGGCTGCGGCACGGTCCACGCCAACGCGGCGGCGGACGTCCCCGCCCGGCTGGAAGCGCTCGGTACGGCGGCCGGGCTCGACCGGTCCGCCCTGCACAGCCAGGTGGCCGCGGCACTGTCGGTGGTCCTGCACCTGGTGCGGGACCGGACCGGCCGCCGGCGGATCGCGGAGGTGCGGGTGCTGGAACGGGACCCCTCAGGGCTGGTGCGGACGGTCCCCGCACTGCGGTGGGGGGCGGAGGCGTTCGCGTACGAGCGGGGCTGGGCGCGACTGCGGGAGCTGCTGCGCGCGGGACGCCCGGAAACGGACGGAACACGGGACACAGGGGGAGACGGATGACCGGAATGACCGAGGTGCCGATGAGCGCGGCCGTGGCCTGTCTCGGGGCGGCGGTGTGGCTCACCGGAGGCCGGGACTCCGGGGCCAGGCGGGCCCGGCTGCTGCTCGCGGGCGGCGGGGCGATCGGGACCGGACCGCCGGGTGTCCCCGGGGTGACGGACGCACTGCGCCGGCTCCGCGGGCGGCTGCGACCCGAGTGGTGGGCGCTGGTGGCGGGAGCGGTGCTGGCGGTGCTGGGCGCCTCGTTCCTGCCGGTCCTCGCGGGGGCGGCCGGGGTGCCGCTGCTGCGGCGGGTACGGCTCGGCGGCCGAGCCCGACGGATGCGCGAGCGACGGCAGGACGCGGTGATCGCCCTGTGCGCGGCGGTCGCGGGGGAGGTACGGGCGGGGCGGCAACCGGGCGAGGCACTGCTGCACGCCGCGCGTGGCTCCCTCGGGCTCGGCGACGGGCGTACGGCGGTGCTGGCGGCGGCCCGGTTCGGCGGGGACGTGCCGGGCGCGCTCACGGCGGCGGCCCGGCAGCCGGGCGCCGACGGGCTGCGGGGACTGGCCGCGTGCTGGCGGGTGGCCGTCGACCAGGGCGCCGGCCTCGCGGCCGGGCTCGACCGACTGGAGGCGGCGCTGTGTGCGGAGCGGGACCAGCGGGCCGACCTGCGGGCGCAGTTGGCGGGCGCCCGCGCCACCGCCGCGATGCTCGCCGGCCTGCCCGCCCTGGGCCTGCTGCTCGGCGTCGCCCTCGGGGCCGACCCGTTGCGCGTGCTGCTGCACAGCGGGGCGGGCCTGGGCTGCCTGTTGGCGGGCGGTGCGCTGGAGGGGCTCGGCCTGTGGTGGGTGGGGCGGATCGTCCGACGGGCGGAGGCGGCGGCATGAGCACGGACGTCGTCCACGGGCTGGGGGTGATGCTGGGGACCCTGCTGCCCGTCGGCTGGCTGGTGCGCTGGGCGGTCACCGCCCGCCGTGCCCACGGGGTACGGCACCGGCTCGCCGGACTCACCGTCGCGCAACGGGCCCCTGCCGCCCCACGGCGCGTCGTGGTGCTCGCCAGGGCACGCCCGTGGGTGCCGTTGGCGGCCGTCGTGGGGGCCGGCTGGGCTCTGCTCGGGGGAGTCGCCGGCCTGCTGGCGGGGCTGGCCGTGGCGGCCGGGCTCCGGCACTGGCAGCGACGGCGGGCGCCCGCCGGTACGGCGGCCGGAGACGCCGAGGCGGCCGAGGCGGCCCGCCAACTGCCGCTGGCCGCCGACCTGCTGGCGGCCTGCATCGCGGCGGGCGCGGGCCCGGTGGTGGCGGCGCGGGCCGTGGGCGACGCCCTGGTCGGACCCGTCGGTGACGCCCTGGCACGGGGCGCGGCCGAGGTCCGCCTCGGCGGCGAACCGGAGGGTGCCTGGCGGCACCTGGCGGCCCTCCCGGGCGCCTCGCCCTTGGCCCGGCTGCTGGAACGCGCCGGCGTGTCCGGGCTGCCCGCCGCCGGACCGGTCGCGCGCCTCGCCGCGCAAGCCCGCGCGGAGTGGGCCCGCACCACCACGGCACGGGCCCGGCGGGCGGCCGTCATGGTCAGCGCGCCGGTCGGGCTGTGCTTCCTGCCCGCCTTCATCGCGGTGGGGATCCTCCCTGTGGTGATCGGCCTGGCGGGCGGGGTGCTGGGAGGAGGTGGCGGTGGATGACCCACCCGGAGCAGTGAGCGATCAGCACGACCGGAACTGTCGAACGTAACGAACACTCACGGGGGTCGAGATGTATCAGGTGGTACGAGCACGACTGCGGGCCTTGGTGCGCCGGGCACGCGCGCGACGGGACGCGGGCATGGTCACGTCCGAGTACGCGATGGGCATCGTGGCGGCGGTGGCGTTCGCCGTGGTGCTCTACAAGGTGGTCACGAGCGGGACGGTCAGCGCGGAACTCGAAGGCATCGTGAAGCGGGCCCTCGATGCGGCGATGTGAGCGGCGGGCGGACGGCCCGGCCGACGACGGGTTCGTGACGGCGGAGTCGGCCGTGGTGCTGCCGGTGCTGGTGATGTTCGCGATGGCGCTGGTGTGGGGGCTGCTGGTGGTGGCCGCGCAGATCCAGTGCGTGGACGCGGCACGGACCGGCGCCCGCGCGGCGGCCCGGCAGGACCCGGCCGACGCGGTCGTCCGGATCACCCGGGAGGCGGCACCGGACGGAGCGGATGTCACGGTCAGCCGGGAGGCGGACCACGTCCGGGTCGTCGTCACCGCGAAGCCGCCCGTCCTGAGCGGGTTGCCGTTCGAGGTACGGGAGGAAGCCGTGGCCTCGGTGGAGTGGACGGCGGGGGTGGGGACGTGACGGGCGCGGGGCGTACGCCGCCGTTTCCAATGGCGCCCCGCCGCTGCTCGGACCGGGGTTCCGCCACCGTGTGGAGTGTCGGGGCGATCGCCGTGCTGTGTGTGGTGTTCGGCGTCGTCCTGGCCCTCGGGCAGGCGGTCGCGGCCCGGCACCGGGCGGCCGGGAGCGCCGATCTGGCGGCCCTCGCGGCGGCGGACCACTGGGCGGGCGGCCAGGCGGCGGCGTGCGGGCGGGCGGACCGGGTGGCCCGCGCCCAGGGCGCGCGACTGGTGCGGTGCGCCCTCACCGGCCAGGTGTCCGACGTGACGGCGGCGTCGGGCCGGGGCCCGTTCACGGCGGAGGTCAGGGCCCGAGCGGGTCCGCCGGGCCCGCCGGGTCCGCCTGGACCTGAGCCCAGCCCCGAGCCCGAGCCCGAAACCACCGCCTACCGCCCAGCGCCATCCAGCCCCGGTCCGCCCGATGCCTCCGACCCACCCGACCCACCCGACCCGCCCGCCGCGCCTGAACCACCGGGCACCCCCGGCCCCCCGGGCACTCCCGGCCCTCCGGGCACTCCCGGGCCCCCGGACACCTCAGGCCCCCCAGGCACCCTCGACTCCCCAGCCACCCCCGTCTCCCCCGGCGCTCCCCGCAACAGCACCGTAAGCAGCCGCACCGCCCCCCGCTTGTGCAACGGCTCGTTGCCGTTGCCGCACTTGGGGGACTGGATGCAGGACGGGCAGCCCGCGTCGCATTCGCAGGAGGCGATGGCCTCGCGGGTGGCGGTGAGCCAGTCGCGGGCGGTGTGGAAGGCGCGCTCGGCGAATCCCGCGCCGCCGGGGTGGCCGTCGTACACGAAGACCGTCGGCAGGAGGGTGTCGGGGTGCAGGGGGACGGAGACGCCGCCGATGTCCCAGCGGTCGCAGGTGGCGAAGAGCGGGAGCATGCCGATGGAGGCGTGCTCGGCGGCGTGCAGGGCCCCGCCGAGGATCTCCGGGTTGATCCGGGCGGCGTCGAGCTGGTCCTCGGTGACCGTCCACCACACGGCGCGGGTGCGCAGCGTACGAGGAGGGAGGTCGAGCTTGGTCTCGCCGAGGACTTCGCCGGTGATCAGGCGGCGGCGCAGGAAGGAGACCACCTGGTTGGTGACCTCGACGGAGCCGTAGCAGAGGCGGCCGTCGCCCCACGGGATCTCGACGTCGGTCTCCAGGACGGAGATGGCGGTGGTGTCGCGGGCCACCGTCGAGTACGGCGGACTGGCCTGTTCGACGAGGGCGACGGAGTCGTCCAGGTCCAGGGAGCGGACCAGATAGGTGCGGCCCTGGTGGAGGTGGACCGCGCCCTCGTGGACCGTGGTGTGGGCGGCGCCGGCGTCGACCGTGCCCAGCAGCCGGCCCGTCCCGGCCTCGACGACCTGGACCGGCCGGCCGCCCTCGCCGCGGATGTCGGTGAGGTCGGCGGCCCGTTCGCGGCGCGTCCAGTGCCAGGCCCGGGTCCGGCGGCGCAGCAGCTTGGCCGCCTCCAACTGGGGGAGCAGCTCCTCGCACGCGGGGCCGAAGAGTTTGAGGTCCTCGTCGGTCAGGGGCAGTTCCGCCGCCGCGGCGCACAGGTGCGGGGCGAGGACGTAGGGGTTGTCGGGGTCGAGGACGGTGGACTCGACCGGCTGGTCGAACAGGGCCTCGGGGTGGTGGACGAGGAAGGTGTCCAGCGGGTCGTCGCGGGCGACCAGCACCGCCAGCGCGCCCTGCCCGGCCCGTCCGGCCCGGCCCGCCTGCTGCCACAGGGAGGCCCGCGTCCCCGGATAGCCGGCGATGACCACGGCGTCCAGGCCGGAGATGTCGACGCCGAGTTCGAGGGCGTTGGTCGCGGCGAGGCCGAGGAGGTCGCCGGAGTGCAGGGCGCGTTCCAGGGCGCGGCGCTCCTCGGGGAGGTAGCCGCCGCGGTACGCCGCGACACGCCGGGTCAGGGAGCGGTCGACCTCGGCGAGGCGTTCCTGGGCGATGACGGAGATCAGTTCGGCGCCGCGCCGGGAGCGGACGAAGGCGATGGACCGCATGCCCTGCACGGTGAGGTCGGTGAGGAGGTCGGCGGCCTCGGCGGTGGCCGTCCGGCGGACGGGCGCGCCCTTCTCGCCCTCCAGTTCGGTCAGCGGGGGCTCCCAGAGGGCGAACACCAGTTCACCGCGGGGCGAGGCGTCGTCGGCGACCTCCACCACCGGCAGGCCGGTGAGCCGGCGGGCGGCGACCGCGGGCTCGGCGGCGGTGGCGGAGGCCAGCAGGAACACCGGCGACGCGCCGTAGCGGGCGCACAGTCTGCGCAGCCTGCGCAGCACCTGGGCGACGTGCGAGCCGAAGACGCCGCGATAGGTGTGGCACTCGTCGACGACGACGTACTTCAGCGCCTTCAGGAAGGAGGACCAGCGGGGGTGGGAGGGCAGGATGCCGCGGTGCAGCATGTCCGGGTTGGTCAGGACGTACGTGCCGTACTGGCGGATCCATTCGCGCTCTTCGAACGCGGTGTCGCCGTCGTAGACCGCGGCGCGCACGGACGCGCCGAGAGGTTGTGAAAGTTCCTTCACCGACCGGCACTGATCGGCGGCGAGCGCCTTGGTCGGGGCCAGGTAGAGGGCGGTCGCGCCGCGTCCGTTCGGGGCCTCGGAGCCGTCCAGGAGCGCCGAGAGCACCGGGACGAGGTAGGCGAGGGACTTGCCGGAGGCGGTGCCGGTGGCGACCACGACCGAGTCGCCGACGAGGGCGTGCTCGGCCGCGCGGGCCTGGTGGGCCCAGGGGTGCTCGATGCCCGCGGCCTGCACCGCCGCGATGACCTCGGGGCGAATCCGGTCCGGCCAGACGGCATGGCGACCCGCACGCGGGGGCAAGTGCTCCGTATGAGTGATGCGCGAAGCCCGGTTCGGCCCCGCCGCGAGGCGGCCCAGGACCGTGCCCGGATCGGGCCGGGAGGCGGGGTCCGTCGGGGATCCATCGGATCGGTGATTCTTGGCCATCGGCATCGAGTGTGTCACTGGCGTGACGGACAATGGACCAAGGCGTCGTGCACGCCCGCCGGTAAGTGATTGAATGCCATCGCGGCTGGCGAACCGTCCCGGGGGCTCCAAGCCGAGGTGTCCCGAGGGGCGACCGCTCGATAGCAAGGTGCTGGAGGATCCGTGGACCTGTCCCTGTCGACCCGTACCGTCGGCGATCGTACGGTCGTCGAGGTCGGTGGCGAAATTGACGTATACACCGCGCCCAAGCTGCGCGAGCAGTTGGTCGAGCTGGTGAACGACGGGAGTTTCCACCTCGTCGTCGACATGGAGGGCGTGGACTTCCTCGACTCCACCGGACTCGGCGTGCTGGTCGGCGGACTGAAGCGGGTGCGGGCCCACGAGGGCTCGCTGCGCCTGGTCTGCAACCAGGAGCGCATTCTCAAGATCTTCCGTATCACCGGCCTCACCAAGGTGTTCCCCATTCACACCTCGGTCGAGGAAGCGGTGGCGGCCACCGACTGACGACGATCACCGGATCCCGGGCCCTGGGCCCGGGACGTCGATGAGCATCATCAGGGGGCCGGGCTTTCGGCGGCCCGGTCCCTCGACAGCACGCCCGTAGTACCGAGGGGGATGCATGGCCACCGTTGAACTCCGCTTCAGCGCGCTGCCCGAGCACGTCAGGACCGCCCGGCTGGTGGCGGCCGCGGTGGCACGCAGGGCCGGAGTGGACGAGGCCGTCCTCGACGAGGTCAGGCTCGCCGTCGGCGAGGCATGCAGCCGGGCCGTCGGGCTGCACCGGAACGGCGGCATCACGGCGCCGGTGAAGGTGGCGCTGATCGAGGAGGAGAAGCAGTTCTCCATCGAGGTCGGCGACCAGGTGCCGCACCCGGCCCCCGGCGGCGCTCCCGGCGCCCTCGGTGACGACGCGGAGGCCGAGGAGGACGAGATGGGCCTCGCGGTCATCAGCGGGCTCGTCGACGACGTGGAGGTCAGCGCCGGCGAGGAGGGCGGACTGATCCGCATGACCTGGCCGACGACCCCGCCCGCCGCACTCCCGCTGAACTGACGTTCGTCTCCGCCACCCGCAGGGCCCTACCGCGTAGGGCCCTTTGTCATGTGCCCCATGTGCGCCATGCGCGCCAGGTGCATCACGTCGCGCCATAGCGTCATGTGCGGAAGACGATCCTCCCGCATACAGTGGATCTGTGCGGACGTTAAGTGAAGCAATTCACGATCAATAAGCTCCTGTCTGAATGCCTCAAAGGCGTTACGGCTTTTCGCTTGACGGGCCGAATACATTTGTCAGGCTCTGTTTTGATCAGGTTCCGGTACCTACAATCCGTCCACATCTTGAGCTCAGCCCAAGCGTCAAGGAGGACGAATGGCGGAGCTTTCTCTTTCCTATGGCTCGGGCCACCACACCAGCCTCGCGGCCGCCGTGCTCACCGATGGCAACCGTGTCCTCGTCGCCGTCATCGCCGTCGTGGCGCTGGCGGCGCTCGTGGTCGCGGGCGTCCTGGTGCGCCAGGTGCTCGCGGCGGGCGAGGGCACGGACAGCATGAAGAAGATCGCGGCGGCGGTCCAGGAAGGCGCCAACGCCTATCTGGCCAGGCAGTTGCGCACCCTCGGCGTATTCGCCGTCGTGGTGTTCTTCCTGCTCATGCTGCTGCCCGCGGACGACTGGAATCAGCGTGCCGGACGATCGATCTTCTTTCTGATCGGAGCGGCGTTCTCGGCGGCCACCGGATATATCGGCATGTGGCTCGCCGTCCGCAGCAATGTGCGCGTCGCCGCGGCGGCGCGGGAAGCGACACCGGCCGAGGGCGAACCGAAAAAGGATCTCACCCTCGTCTCGCACAGAGCGATGAAGATCGCATTTCGCACGGGCGGCGTCGTCGGCATGTTCACGGTGGGGCTCGGCCTGCTCGGCGCCTCCTGCGTGGTGCTGGTGTACGCGGCCGACGCGCCGAAGGTCCTGGAGGGCTTCGGCCTCGGGGCCGCCCTGATCGCGATGTTCATGAGGGTCGGCGGCGGCATCTTCACCAAGGCCGCCGACGTCGGCGCCGACCTGGTCGGCAAGGTCGAGCAGGGCATCCCGGAGGACGACCCGCGCAACGCCGCGACCATCGCCGACAACGTGGGCGACAACGTCGGCGACTGCGCGGGCATGGCGGCCGACCTCTTCGAGTCGTACGCCGTGACGCTGGTCGCCGCGCTGATCCTCGGCAAGGTGGCCTTCGGCGACTCGGGACTGGCGTTCCCGCTGCTCGTACCGGCCATTGGGGTGATCACCGCGATGATCGGGATCTTCGCGGTGGCGCCGCGCCGCAGCGACCGCGCCGGGATGAGCGCGATCAACCGCGGCTTCTTCATCTCCGCGGTGATCTCGCTGGTACTGGTGGCGGTGGCCGTCTTCGTCTACCTGCCGGGCACCTACGGGGACCTCGACGGCGTCACCGACACGGCGATCGCGGGCAAGGACGGCGACCCGCGGATCCTCGCGCTGGTCGCCGTGGCCATCGGCATCGTGCTCGCCGCCCTGATCCAGCAGCTCACCGGCTACTTCACCGAGACCACCCGGCGCCCCGTCCGGGACATCGGCAAGACCTCCCTCACCGGACCGGCCACCGTCGTCCTGGCCGGCATCTCCATCGGCCTGGAGTCGGCCGTCTACACCGCCCTGCTGATCGGCCTCGGCGTCTACGGGGCCTTCCTGCTCGGCGGTACGTCGATCATGCTGGCGCTGTTCGCGGTGGCGCTGGCCGGCACCGGCCTGCTCACCACGGTCGGCGTGATCGTCGCCATGGACACCTTCGGGCCGGTCTCCGACAACGCCCAGGGCATCGCCGAGATGTCCGGCGACGTCACGGGCGAGGGCGCGCAGGTCCTCACCGACCTGGACGCGGTCGGCAACACCACCAAGGCCATCACCAAGGGCATCGCCATCGCCACCGCGGTGCTCGCCGCGTCGGCGCTGTTCGGGTCGTACCGCGACGCCATCACCACCGGCGCCCGGGACGTCGGCGAGCAACTCAGCGGGCCGGGGGCGCCGATGAGCCTGATGATGGACATCTCCCAGCCGAACAACCTGGTCGGGCTGATCGCGGGCGCGGCGGTCGTCTTCCTCTTCTCCGGGCTGGCGATCAACGCGGTGTCGCGGTCGGCGGGCGCGGTCGTCTTCGAGGTGCGCCGGCAGTTCCGGGAGAAGCCCGGGATCATGGACTACAGCCAGAAACCGGAGTACGGGAAGGTCGTCGACATCTGTACGAAGGACGCCCTGCGGGAACTCGCCACGCCCGGGCTGCTCGCCGTGCTGGCCCCGATCTTCGTCGGGTTCACGCTCGGCGTGGGCGCTCTCGGGGCGTACCTGGCGGGCGCGATCGGCGCGGGCACGCTGATGGCGGTCTTCCTCGCCAACTCCGGCGGCGCCTGGGACAACGCCAAGAAGCTCGTCGAGGACGGCCACCACGGCGGCAAGGGCAGCGACGCGCACGCCGCCACCGTCATCGGCGACACGGTCGGCGACCCCTTCAAGGACACCGCGGGACCGGCCATCAACCCCCTGCTGAAGGTGATGAACCTGGTCTCGCTGCTCATCGCCCCCGCGGTGATCAAGTTCTCGTACGGTCCGGACAAGAGCGTCGGCGTACGGGTGCTGATCGCGCTGCTCGCCCTCGCGGTCGTCGTCGGCTCGGTGTACGTCTCCAAGCGGCGCGGCATCGCCATGGGCGACGGGAACGACACCGGGCGGAAGCCCGAGTCGGCGGACACGGCGGTGGTCTCCTAGGTTCCGTTCGCCCCCCGGGGCGCGCGGCACGGCTCAAGGCGCGGGCGTACGGCGTGGATTGACACTCCGTACGCCCGCGTCGGGCTGCCGGGGAGGTATGCCGTGAGCCTTCTCTCGCTTGGTGCAAATGGCTTCAATTACGGTCGTATCGGATGTTGGTCACGCGGTTGTCGCCCGGATGGCGTGTATGTTCCGGGGCCGGAAGCCATGGAAGGGACCAATCCGGTGAACAAGAAGCTCGCGGCCGCACTGTCCGGCGGTGCGGTACTGGTACTGGCGCTGACGGGATGCGGCAGCAGCGACGACGGCGACGACAAGCTGAACTCCTGGGCCCAGCAGGTCTGCGACGGCGTCCAGCCGCAGGCGAAGAAGATCGAGGCCGCCAACGCCGCGATCCAGCAGCAGACCTCGGACAACAGCAGCCCGGAGGACGTCCGCAAGACCGACGCGCGGGCCTTCCAGGACATGTCCGACGCCTACAAGGCGATGGGCAGCGCGGTCCGCAAGGCCGGCGCGCCGGACGTCGAGGACGGCGAGAAGAAGCAGCAGGACGCCGTCAAGGAACTGAACGCGCTGTCCTCGTCCTACGCCTCCCTGAAGAAGCAGGTGGAGGACCTGGAGACCAAGGACCAGGCGAAGTTCGCCGACGGCCTCAAGGACATCGCCACCGAGCTGGACAAGCTCTCCCGCAGCGGCAACGACGCCCTGAAGGCCCTGGAGGAGGGCGAGGTCGGCCAGGCCATGGCCAAGCAGCCGAGCTGCAAGTCGGCCTCCGCGTCGGCGTCCGCGACGACGAGCTGACCTCCGCCGCGGTGGCCCCGCGCGGGGCGCGGGTCACAATGGGGACGTGAGCAACGCCGACCTCTCCCCCCTGCCCTCCGCCGACCGTCCCGACGTCGCCGCCCGGCTCCGGGAGGCCCTGCTCGGGGCCGCCTTCACCGCCGACGGCCTGCTGGAACTGCTCGGCGCGCCCGCGTACGCGGCCCTGTCCCGCGGCGAGACCGTGCCCGCGCTGCGCGCCACGCGCGGCGACACGCCACTGGAGATGCTCGTCCGGCTGTTCCTGCTCCAGCAGCCCGTGCCGCACGCGCGCGTGGCGGCCGTCCTGCCCGCCGACGCCTGCCTGGAGAGCAACTGGCTGGTGCGGACAGGCGGGGACGAGGTGGCGGCCACCGTGGACGTGCGGCCCTACGGCGGGCCCGACGGCGAGGACTGGTTCATCGTCTCCGACCTGGGCTGCGCGGTCGGCGGCGCGGGCGGCGTCGGCAGCCACGCCGAGGGCGTCGTCCTGGGCGTCGGCGGCGCCTCCACCACGCTGGCCGGGCTCACCGTGCGCACCCCGGTCGCCGCCGCCCTGGACCTCGGCACCGGTTCCGGCATCCAGGCGCTGCACGCCTCCCGGCACGCCACGCGCGTGACGGCGACCGACGTCAACCCGCGTGCGCTGCACATCACCGCGCTCACCCTGGCGCTCTCCGGCGCCCCGGTGGCCGACCTGCGCGAGGGCTCCCTGTTCGCACCGGTCGGCGCGGACGACCGGTTCGACCTGATCGTCTCCAACCCGCCGTTCGTGATCTCGCCGGGCGCGCGGCTCACCTACCGCGACGGCGGAATGGGCGGGGACGATCTGTGCCGCACGCTCGTTCAGGAAGCGGGGGGACGGCTGACCGAGGGCGGGTTCGCGCAGTTCCTCGCCAACTGGCAGCACGTGGAGGGGGAGGAATGGACGGACCGGGTGCGCTCCTGGGTGCCGCGGGGCTGCGACGCCTGGATCGTGCAGCGCGAGGTCCAGGACATCACGCAGTACGCCGAGCTGTGGCTCAGGGACGCCGGGGACCACCGCCGTGACCTCGCCGCGTACCAGGAGCGGTACGACGCGTGGCTGGACGAGTTCGAGGCGCGCAAGGTCAGGGCGGTCGGCTTCGGCTGGATCACCCTGCGCCGCAGCGACTCCGCCGAGCCGTCGATCGTCATCGAGGAATGGCCGCATCCGGTCGAACAGCCGCTCGGTGAGACCGTCCGGGCCCACTTCGACCGCGTCGACTACCTCCGCGACCACGACGACGCCGCCCTGCTCGAAGCGTGCTTCACCCTGGCCGGCGAGATCGTCCAGGAACAGGTCGGGCTGCCCGGCGCCGAGGACCCCGAGCACGTCGTGCTGCGCCAGCACCGCGGCATGCGCCGGGCGACCCGGGTCGACACCGTCGGCGCGGGCTTCGCGGGCGTCTGCGACGGCACGATGAGCGCGGGCCGCATCCTGGACGCCATCGCCCAGCTCATGGGCGAGGACCCGGTCCTGCTGCGCGACCGCACCCCGGCCCAGATCCGCCTCCTGGTGGAGCAGGGCTTCCTCGAACCGGCGCGGTGACGCGGCCGGGCGTTCGCAGACCGGCACGGTGACGCGCCCGGGTCGTCCGCGGATCCGGCGAGGTGACGTGCCCGGCGCGATGGCGTGCCCCGGGCGCCCACGGACCCGGCACGGGGCGCGATGGCGTGCCCGGGGCGCCGCGGACCGCGCCCGCCGGTTTCCGGACGCCGGGGACGGCGTACGCGGAGGCCGGGGAGGGCGCGCGCGGAGGCCGCCGCGCCCGTACGACGGTGTCCGGAACGTGTCGGGACAGGGCCCGTCGGATCCCCGTTCACCTCGGGTTCGCCTGGGCGCCGCCCGCGCGTGTCAGCCTCGCCGGGGCTGGTCACGCGCGGACGGAGAAAAGGGGCACGGGAAGCCATGGAAAGTGGACCGGCGATCTTCGCGGGAACGGTGTTCGTCCTGTTCGGCGCCGGTCTGCTGGTGTGGACCGTGACCCGGGTCAGGCACCGCCGGCCCGTCGCCCAGGGTGTGAGCCCCGTCGCATCGGCGACCGCCGCGAGCGTCGCCGCCGTGCTCGCGCTGGCCCTCGGCGCATGGTGCCTGACCCGCGTCTGAACGGCGGCTTCCGGACGCCCGGCGCACCGCGGACCCGGTAATCGAAAGGTCGCGCTCCGGATACGCCTCCGGAACCACGTGGGGACTCCGGGCGGCAGGAACAGGGTTAGTCGGGTTACCGTTCGAGTGGCCGTTGCGGGCTTTTCCCGTTTGACACGGGGGCGGGAGGTACCGTCACACTCCGCAGCGTCACGAGCGAACAAGGAACAGGACCCGACCCCCGGGACCCACGCCGGGGGCGTCCCCAGCGCCGACCGGAGAGAAGAGCGAAGTTGTCCCCGACCAGCGAGACCGCAAAGGGCGGCCGCCGACTCGTCATCGTCGAGTCGCCTGCCAAGGCGAAGACGATCAAGGGCTACCTCGGTCCCGGGTACGTCGTCGAAGCGAGCGTCGGGCACATCCGCGACCTTCCCAACGGCGCCGCCGAGGTGCCGGAGAAGTACACCGGCGAGGTCCGCCGGCTCGGTGTGGACGTCGACCATGACTTCCAGCCGGTCTATGTGGTCAACGCCGACAAGAAGGCGCAGGTCAAGAAGCTCAAGGACCTGCTGAAGGACTCCGACGAGCTCTTCCTCGCCACCGATGAGGACCGCGAGGGCGAGGCCATCGCCTGGCACCTCCAGGAAGTCCTCAAGCCGAAGATCCCGGTCAAGCGCATGGTGTTCCACGAGATCACCAAGGACGCCATCCGGGCCGCCGTGGCCAACCCGCGCCAGCTCAACCAGAAGCTGGTCGACGCCCAGGAGACCCGCCGCATCCTCGACCGCCTCTACGGCTACGAGGTCTCGCCGGTCCTGTGGAAGAAGGTCATGCCGCGGCTGTCCGCGGGCCGCGTCCAGTCCGTCGCCACCCGGCTCGTCGTCGAGCGGGAACGCGAGCGCATCGCCTTCCGCTCCGCCGAGTACTGGGACCTGACGGGCACCTTTGCCACCGGCCGAGCGGGGGACGCCTCCGACCCGTCGTCCCTCGTCGCCCGGCTGCAGAGCGTGGACGGCCGGCGGGTCGCGCAGGGCCGCGACTTCGACTCCCTGGGACAGCTCAAGAGCCCGAGCACCCTCCACCTCGACGAGGCGAACGCCCGCGCGCTGGCCGCCGCCCTGGAGGACACGCGGTTCGCGGTCCGCTCCGTCGAGTCCAAGCCGTACCGCCGCTCGCCCTACGCCCCGTTCCGCACCACCACGCTCCAGCAGGAGGCGTCCCGCAAGCTCGGCTTCGGGGCGAAGGCGACCATGCAGGTCGCCCAGAAGCTGTACGAGAACGGCTACATCACGTACATGCGTACGGACTCCACGACCCTGAGCGACACGGCGGTCGCCGCCGCCCGCGCCCAGGTGACGCAGTTGTACGGCGCCGACTACCTGCCGGCGCAGCCGCGCACGTACGCCGGGAAGGTCAAGAACGCGCAGGAGGCGCACGAGGCGATCCGCCCCTCCGGCGACCGCTTCCGCACGCCCGCCGAGACGGGCCTGACCGGCGACCAGTTCAAGCTGTACGAGCTGATCTGGAAGCGGACCGTCGCCTCCCAGATGAAGGACGCCACCGGCAACAGCGTCACCGTCAAGATCGGCGGCACGGCGGCCGACGGCCGGGACGTCGAGTTCACCGCCTCCGGCAAGACGATCACCTTCCACGGCTTCCTGAAGGCGTACGTCGAGGGCGCCGACGACCCCAACGCCGAGCTGGACGACCGCGAGCGCCGGCTGCCGCAGGTCGCCGAGGGCGACGCGCTGACCGCCGAGGAGATCACGGTCGACGGGCACGCCACCAAGCCCCCGGCCCGCTACACCGAGGCGTCGCTGGTCAAGGAGCTGGAGGAGCGCGAGATCGGCCGCCCGTCGACGTACGCGTCGATCATCGGCACGATCCTGGACCGCGGCTACGTCTTCAAGAAGGGCACCGCGCTCGTCCCGTCCTTCCTGTCGTTCGCCGTGGTCAACCTGCTGGAGAAGCACTTCGGGCGGCTCGTCGACTACGACTTCACCGCCAAGATGGAGGACGACCTCGACCGCATCGCCCGCGGCGAGGCCCAGGCCGTGCCGTGGCTGCGCCGCTTCTACTTCGGCGAGGGCTCCGGCGCCGGTGTCGCGGCCGACGCGGGCAACGGCGACGGCGACCACCTCGGCGGCCTCAAGGAACTCGTCACCGACCTCGGCGCGATCGACGCCCGCGAGGTGTCCTCGTTCCCGGTCGGCAACGGCATCGTGCTGCGCGTCGGCCGCTACGGCCCGTACGTCGAGCGCGGCGAGAAGGACGCCGAGAACCACCAGCGCGCCGACGTCCCCGAGGACCTCGCGCCCGACGAGCTGTCCGTGGAGCTGGCGGAGGAACTGCTCGCCAAGCCCAGCGGCGACTTCGAGCTGGGCACCGACCCGGCCACCGGGCACACCATCGTCGCCAAGGACGGCCGCTACGGCCCGTACGTCACCGAGGTGCTCCCCGAGGGCACCCCGAAGACCGGGAAGAACGCGGTGAAGCCGCGGACGGCCTCGCTGTTCAAGTCGATGTCGCTGGACACGGTGACCCTGGACGACGCCCTGAAGCTGATGTCGCTGCCGCGCGTCGTCGGCACCGACACGGACGGCACCGAAATCACCGCGCAGAACGGCCGGTACGGCCCGTACCTGAAGAAGGGCACGGACTCGCGGTCCCTGCAGTCCGAGGAGCAGCTCTTCACCATCACGCTGGAAGAGGCGCAGGCGATCTACGCCCAGCCCAAGCAGCGCGGCCGGGCCGCGGCCAAGCCGCCGCTGAAGGAGCTGGGCACCGACCCGGTCAGCGAGAAGCCGGTCGTGGTCAAGGACGGCCGCTTCGGCCCGTACGTCACCGACGGGGAGACCAACGCGACCCTGCGCTCCGGCGACAGCGTCGAGACGATCACCCCGGAGCGCGGCTTCGAACTGCTCGCCGAGAAGCGGGCCAAGGGGCCCGCCAAGAAGACGGCGAAGAAGACGGCCGCCAAGAAGACCGCCGCGAAGAAGGCCCCGGCCAAGAAGACGGCGGCGAAGAAGACGGCCGCCGCGAAGAAGACGACCACCGCGAAGAAGACCACGACGGCGAAGAAGACCGCCGCGGCCAAGGCGTCGGAGGACTGAGCCAACGGACGCCACGCCCGGGTGTCGTCTCCCGGCGATTTCCCGGGCACCTCGTCCTGCGCGCCTCCTTCGCGCCTTCTTCGCGTCTCGTCCGCCCTTGTGCGCACGCGGCCCGCACCGGGCTCGCACGTTGTTCGCACCTTGCTCGCGAAACGAACGCCCCGGCATCGATTCGGTGTCGGGGCGGTCGTACGTTCGGGCATCCGCGCGGGGCTGTCCGTGGCTGCCGATAGGCTGAACGCATGACGCGAGCCGAGCAGCCAACGGCCTCCCACCCGGCCCCAGACGACACCCTGGTCGCGGACTCCCGCGAGCGTGCCGTCCGCGCCCTGCTGCGCCGGCCGCAGTCGCGGCGGTTGTGGAGCGCGCACCTGGTGAGCGGGGTCGGTGACACCCTCGCCCTGCTGGTGCTGGTCCTGCTCGCCGTGCAGGCGGCGATCGCGGCCGGTTCGTTCGGCGGCGGCTACCGGGGCGTGGCGTTCGCAGTGGCGACCGTTTTCGCGGTGCGCATCCTGGCGACGCTGCTGTTCGGCGCCGTCCTGCTCGGGCCGCTGACCTCGCTCACCTCCCCGGACGGCCCGCTGGACCGCCGGCTGACCATGGTGGGCGCGGACGGCCTGCGGGCGGTGCTGCTGATCATCGCGCCCCTGTGGATCGACTGGACGCCGGACGACGCGCTCGCCGCCCTGCTGGCCACCGCCTTCGTCGTCGGCGTCGCCGAGCGCTTCTGGACGGTGTGCCGGGAGAGCGCCGCCCCGGCGCTGCTGCCCGCCCCGCCCCCCGAGGGCGCCTCCGTACGCCCGCTGCCCGACCACATGGACGCGCTGCGCCGCCTGTCGCTGCGGACGAGCTTCGTCGCCGTACCGCTCGCGGCGCTCGCCCTGGTCGTCGCCGGGCTGGTCAACAACCTGCTCGGGGCCGGCGCCGACTGGTTCGCCCAGCACCAGGCGGCGCTCGCCGCGTACGTGGCGGCCGGACTGTTCGCCGGGTCCCTGGCCCTGCTGCTCTTCCTGGAGCTGCCCGGCACCCGCACCCCGCGCGCGCGGTCGCCGCTGGAGGGGCTGCGCCGCCCCAGGACGGCGGCCGGCCCGGAGAAGGGCCGCACGGGCGCGCTGCCCCTGCTGGTGCTCGCCTGCACCGCGGTGGCCGGCGCGATCGCCGCCGCCGTCGCCGTGGCCGTGCTGCACGCCAAGGACCTGGGCGGCGGCCCGGTGCTGTTCGGACTGCTGGCCGGCGCGCTGACCGGTGGCGTCGTCGTCGGCATCCGTACCGCGCCCGCTCTGCTGCCCTCGCTGTCCCGGAGGCGGCTGCTGTCCCTGGCCATCGCCTTCGAGGGCGTCGCCCTGCTGGCCGCCGGGCTCGTCCCGGACAACACCACCGTGCTGCTGCTCGCCGTGCTGGCCGGGGCCGGCGCGGGCATCGCCGCCAACATCGGGCACGCCCTCCTGGACCAGGAGACCGACGAGCACCGCCGCACGCGCACCACCGAGCATCTGCACGCGTGCGTGCGGGTCTGCGTGGCGCTCGCCGTGGTGATCGCTCCCCTGGTCGCCGCGGGCATCGGACCGCACCGCCTGGAGAGCGGCAAGTTCGTCTTCGCGCACGGCGGGGCCGCGTTCACCCTGATGCTGGTCGGCGCGCTGCTGCTGCCGGTGGCCGCGCTGGTCCTCGCCAAGGTCGACGACCGCTCCGGGGTCCCGCTCCGGCACGACCTGCGCGACGCGCTGCTCGGCGGCGACGACCCGGTGCAGGCCCCCGCGGCGAACGGCTTCTTCATCGCCCTGGAGGGCGGCGACGGCGCCGGGAAGTCCACCCAGGCCGAGGCGCTCGCCGAGTGGATCCGCGGCAAGGGCCACGAGGTGGTGCTCACCCGCGAGCCGGGCGCCACGCCGGTCGGCAAGCGGCTGCGCTCCATCCTGCTGGACGTCTCCAGCGCCGGACTGTCGCACCGCGCGGAGGCCCTGCTGTACGCCGCCGACCGCGCGGAGCACGTCGACACGGTGGTCCGGCCCGCGCTGGAGCGCGGCGCGGTCGTCATCTCCGACCGGTACATCGACTCCTCGGTGGCCTACCAGGGCGCCGGCCGCGATCTGTCCCCGACCGAGATCGCCCGCATCAACCGCTGGGCGACCAACGGGCTCGTCCCGCACCTGACGGTGCTGCTGGACGTCTCCCCGGAGACGGCCCGCGAGCGGTTCACCGAGGCGCCGGACCGGCTGGAGTCGGAGCCCGCCGAGTTCCACGCGCGCGTGCGGGCCGGTTTCCTCACGCTGGCCGCGGCCGACCCCGGCCGCTACCTCGTGGTGGACGCCGGGCAGGAACCCGAGGCCGTCACCACCGCCCTGCGCCACCGGCTCGACCAGGTGCTGCCCCTTTCCGAGGCCGAGATCCAGGCCCGCGAGGAGGCCCGGCGCAAGGCCGAGGAGGAAGCGCGCCGCAAGGCCGAGGAAGAGGCCGCGCGCAAGGCCGAGGAGGAGCGCCTGGAGCGTGAGCGCCAGGAGCAGTTGGAGAGGCTGCGCGCCGAGGAGGAGGAGCGCAAGCGGCGCGAGCTGGAGGAGGCCCAGCGCCGCGAGGCCGAACGGCAGGCCGAGGAGGCCCGGCGGCGCGCCGAGGAAGCGCGCCGCAAGGCCGAGGAGGAGCGGGCACGCCTGCTCGCCGAGGAGAAGGCGCGCGCCGAGGAGGAGGCCCGGCGCAAGGCGGAGGAGGAGCGCCGCCGCCGGCAGGCCGAGGAGGAGGCACGGCTGCGGGCCGAGGCCGAGGCGCTCCGCCTGGAGAAGCAGCGCAAGGCCGAGGAGGCCCTGCTCCGCGCGGAGGAGGCCCGCCGGGCGGCCGAGCAGGCGGCGGCAGCGGCGGCGACCGGCCCGAAGCCCGCGGTACCGCCCGCGGCGCGGACGCCCCGGCACACGCCCCCGGACGACGCGACCGTGCCGACACCGGTGGTGACCCCGACGAACGCCTCCGGCGGTCCGGTCGAGGACACGGCGGTACTGCGTCCGGTGCGGGAGGGGACGACGGACGGGGCTGCCGACGGTGCCCCGGCGGCGGCTCCCGGGGCACCGGCGGTCTCCGAGGCCGAGGCGACGGCCGAACTGCCGAGGCCGCCGGTGGCGCCGGTGGCGCCGGGTGCGGCGGACGAGACGGCGGTGCTGCCGCCGGTGACGCCCGGGACGGCGGGTCCCGGCGACGAGACGACGGTGCTGCCCCAGGTGAACCCGGGCGCGGCGGACGAGACCGCGGAGCTGCCGTCCGTGGCGCCGGGCGCGGCGGACGAGACGGCCGTCCTCCCGCCCGTGACGCCCGGCCCGGCCGACGAGACCGCCGTCCTGCCGCCGGTGCGCGGCGAGGACCCGGTGGACCGGGTGCCGCCGGGGTTCTTCCGGGACGAGACCCGGGACGAGGACCGGAACGGAGGGGCCGACGGCTCCGGCGGCGGGAACGACCGTACGCGGGAACTGCCCCAGGTCGACCCGGAGGCGCTGGACGCCGGACCCGGCGCCGACCGCGGGCGGAGCCGCCGGCGCCGGTCCGACTGGGCGGAGGAGACCCCGCTGGACGACCTGCCGACGCTCGCGGACGAGCTGCTGGGCCCGCGTTCGGACGACCCGGACGACGAGGACCACGGAGACGGCCGGGGCGGCCGGGGCGGCCGGGGCCGGCGAGGTCGCTGACCTGGTCGTCGACCCGCCCGGACGGGCCCCGGCGGTGGCGCCGGGGCCCGTTGTCAGTGGCCGCCCGCACAATGGGTGGAGCGACGCAATCCGACGGAAGGACGGGGTGACCCATGAGCGTGTGGGACGACCTGGTCGGGCAGGAGAAGGTGAGCGAGCAGCTCGCCGCCGCCGCCCGGGACGCCGACGCGTTCGTCACGGCCGCAGCGAGCGACGCCCCGCCGCCCGAGGCGTCGAAGATGACCCACGCCTGGCTGTTCACCGGCCCGCCCGGCGCGGGACGGGAGCAGACGGCACGGGCCTTCGCCGCCGCGCTCCAGTGCGTCAGCCCCGACCGGGCGCTCGGCGGCGTCCCCGGCTGCGGCTTCTGCGACGGCTGCCACACCGCCCTGATCGGCACCCACGCGGACGTCACCACGGTCGCCGCCATCGGCACCCAGATCCTCGCCGACGACATGCGGGACACCGTCCGCAAGTCCTTCACCTCCCCGGCGAACGGCCGCTGGCAGGTCATCCTCGTCGAGGACGCCGAGCGGCTGAACGAGAAGTCGGCCAACGCCGTCCTGAAGGCCGTCGAGGAGCCGGCCCCCCGCACGGTGTGGCTGCTGTGCGCCCCCTCCATCGAGGACGTGCTGCCCACCATCCGCTCCCGCTGCCGCCACCTGAATCTGCGCACGCCCTCGGTGGAGGCCGTCGCCGACATGCTGGTACGCCGTGAGGGCGTCGAGCCGGAGGTCGCCGCCGCGGCGGCCCGCGCCACCCAGGGCCATGTCGACCGGGCCCGCCGCCTGGCCACCGACCCGGCCGCCCGGGAGCGCCGGGCCGCCGTACTGAAGCTGCCGCTGCGGGTCGAGGAGATCGGCGGCGCCCTGAAGGCCGCGCAGGAGCTGGTGGACGCGGCGGCCGAGGACGCCAAGCGGCTCGCGGAGGAGCGGGACGGCAAGGAGACCGAGGAGTTGAGGGCGGCGATGGGCGCGGGCCAGGGCGGCCGGATGCCGCGCGGCACGGCGGGGGTGATGAAGGACCTGGAGGACAAGCAGAAGCGGCGGCGGACCCGCACCCAGCGCGACAGCCTGGACGTCGCGCTGACCGACCTCACCGCGTTCTACCGCGATGTCCTCGCCCTCCAGCTCGGCTCCCGGGTCGCCATCGCCAACGCCGAGGCGGAGGACGCCCTGGAGCGACTGGCCCGCGCCGGCACCCCGGAGTCCACCCTGCGCCGCATCGAGGCGATCAACGCCTGCCGCGAGGCCCTCGACCGCAATGTGGCGCCGCTGCTGGCGGTGGAGGCGATGACGATGGCCCTCAGAGCGGGCTGACCGGACCGGCACGGGAAAGAAGGCGCGGGAAAGCAAGCGGGAGGTAACTCGTACGAGGCACATGGAACACGCAGAGCGTTCGTGCCGTCGCCGAGCGTTACGCTCGCGGGATGTACTCAAGGCGCACTCATCGCAGAACCCGTACCGGTCTCGCCCTCGTCGCCGCCGCGCTGCTGGCCACCGCCTGCTCCGCGCACGGCGCCTCGACCTCCGCGAGTTCGGCGTCGGGAGCGTCACTGGCGGCCCTGCCGCGGGCCACTCCGCCGGCGCTGTCGCCGTACTACGGGCAGAAGCTGAGCTGGCGGGAGTGCGGCGTCCCCGGCTTCCAGTGCGCCACGATGAAGGCACCGCTGGACTACGCCGAGCCGGCCGGCGGTGACGTACGGCTCGCGGTGGCCCGCAAGAAGGCCACCGGACCGGGGAAGCGGCTCGGGTCGCTGCTGGTCAACCCGGGCGGTCCGGGCGGCTCGGCGATCGGCTACCTCCAGCAGTACGCGGGCATCGGCTACCCGGAGGAGGTCCGCGCCCGCTACGACATGGTGGCCGTCGACCCGCGCGGCGTGGCCCGCAGCGAGCCCGTGGAATGCCTCACCGGCCCCGCCATGGACACGTACACCCAGACCGACATCACCCCCGACGACGAGCGGGAGACGGAGCGGCTCGTCGACGCGTACAAGACGTTCGCCGAGGGCTGCGGTGCGAAGGCGCCGAAGCTGCTGCGCCATGTGTCGACCGTCGAGGCGGCCCGCGACATGGACCTGCTGCGGGCGGTCCTCGGCGACGAGAGGCTGAACTACGTCGGAGCGTCGTACGGCACCTTCCTCGGGGCGACGTACGCCGGGCTGTTCCCGGACCGGACGGGCCGGCTGGTGCTGGACGGCGCGATGGACCCCTCGCTGCCGGCCCGGCGGCTGAACCTGGAGCAGACGGCGGGTTTCGAGACCGCGTTCCGGTCGTTCGCCGAGGACTGCGTCCGGCAGACCGACTGCCCGCTGGGCGGCAGGGGCACCTCGCCCGCCCGGGTCGGCGAGAACCTCTCGGCGTTCTTCCAGAAGCTCGACGCCCGGCCGCTCCCCACCGGCGACGCGGCCGGCCGCGAGCTGACCGAGTCCCTGGCCACCACCGGCGTGATCGCGGCGATGTACGACGAGGGTGCCTGGCAGCAGCTCCGCGAGGCGCTCGGCGCGGCGACGAAGAAGAACGACGGCGCCGGACTGCTCGCGCTGTCCGACAGCTACTACGAACGCGACCCCAACGGCGGCTACAGCAACCTCATGTCCGCCAACGCCGCCGTGAACTGCCTCGACCTCCCCGCCGCCTTCTCCACCCCGGACGAGGTGCGCGACGCGCTCCCCGACTTCGAGAAGGCGTCCCCCGTCTTCGGCGAGGGCCTCGCCTGGGCCTCCCTGACCTGCGCGTACTGGCCGGTCCAGCCCTCCGGTGAGCCGCACCGCATCGTCGCCGCCGGGGCCGCCCCGATCATCGTGGTCGGCACCACCCGCGACCCCGCCACCCCGTACCGGTGGGCCCGCGCCCTGGCCCGCCAGCTCTCCTCCGGCCGCCTCCTGACCTACGACGGCGACGGCCACACCGCCTACGGCCGCGGCAGCACCTGCGTCGACTCCACGATCAACGCCTACCTCCTGCGGGGCACCGTCCCACCGGACGGCAAGCGCTGCTCGTAGCCGGACGCGGCACCGGCCCGGCCCCCGTACCGCCCCCGAGGGGCCGGGGGCCGGTACGGAGCACCCTTCGAAACTGTGTAGACTTACCGCGTTGCTGATCGCACCATGGTGCGGACAGCGCGCCGCCTTAGCTCAGATGGCCAGAGCAACGCACTCGTAATGCGTAGGTCTCGGGTTCGAATCCCGAAGGCGGCTCTTCTCAAACCCAGCCCGGACAGTGTCCGAGCTGGGTTTTTCCGTTCAGTGGCGGTCTCGGCTCACTTGGCGTCCGCGTAGCAGTCGACCACCGCTGTGGTGAAGGGGAAGCGGACCGGGGTGTCGCCGAAGGTGAGGCGGCCCGCCAGGGAGGCCGCCTCGCGTATCGCCGTGACGACCGCGTCGGCTTCCGCCGCGGGGCAGTGGACGATGACCTCGTCGTGCTGGAAGAAGACCAGCTCCGCGGCGGTCGTCGCACAGGCGCGGCGCAGGGCGGCCAGCATCAGCAGGGCCCAGTCGGCCGCGCTGCCCTGGACGACGAAGTTGCGGGCGAAACGGCCCCGGGCGCGGGCGTCCGTCGAGGCGTAACCCGGCACCCAGTCCTGCTGCGGCCCGTCGGGCGCCTCCTCCTGGGGCAGGCCCGCCTCTCCGCCGGGGTCGTCGCCCGGCCGGGCCGCCGGTGGGCAGGTGCGGCCGAGCCAGGTGCGGACCAGGCGGCCCTCCTCGCCCGCGCGGGCCGCGTCGTCGACGTAGGCCACGGCCCGGGGGAAGCGGCGGCGGAGCAGGGCGAGGTTCTTCAGGCCGTCGCCGGAGGTCTGCCCGTAGACCGCGCCGAGCACGGCGAGCTTGGCCTGGTCGCGGTCGCCCGCGAAGGCGCGGTCGGAGACGGACTGGTAGAGGTCGCTCTCCCGGCCCGCGACCTCCATCAGGCCGGGATCGCGGGAGATCGCGGCCAGCACGCGCGGTTCCATCTGGTCGGCGTCCGCGACCACCAGCTTCCAGCCCGGGTCGGCGACCACGGCCCGGCGGATCACCTTGGGGATCTGCAGGCCGCCTCCGCCGTTGGTCACCCAGCGTCCGCTCACCGTGCCGCCGGCCAGGAACTCGGGGCGGAACCGGCCGTCCCGCACCCAGTCCTGGAGCCAGGACCAGCCGTGGGCGACCCAGATCCGGTACAGCCTCTTGTACTCGATCAGCGGTTTCACCGCCGGGTGGTCGACGGACTCGATCTCCCAGCGGCGGGTGGAGCGGATCCTGATGCCGGCCCCCGCGAACGCCTTGACCACGTCCGCCGGCAGATCGGGCCGGACCCGGCGGCCGAACGCGGCGGAGATCTCGTCGGCCAGCTCGGCCAGCCGGCGCGGCTCGCCACCGCCCGCGTACCGCTCGCCGAGCAGGTCGTGCAGGACCTCGCGGTGCACGTCGGCCCGCCACGGCAGCCCCGCGCGGTTCATCTCGGCGGCGATCAGCATCCCCGCCGACTCGCTCGCCGTCAGCAGCCGCATCCGGTCGGGGTGCTCGGCGCGGTCGTGCCGGCGCTGCTGCTCGGCGTAGACGGCGACCAGGTCCGCCAGCGGCAGCGGGACGCCCTCCGGCTCGAACAGGGACGACTGCGCGCCCGGTGCGGCGGCGCGCTGCGGCGGGTCGGGCGGGACCGGGCCGCCACGCAGCCGGGCCAGGGCGGCGGCGGCCGAACGCGGCTCCCCGTACCGCCCCTCGTGGCCGAGCAGGAGGGTCTCGGCGTCCTCGATGTCGTAGCACCGCTCCACCCGCACCCCCGCGGCGAGCAGGCGCGGATAGACCTCGGCGGTGGACCGCCACACCCACCGCGCGACCTCCGGGCGGGCGCGGACGGCCTTGGCGGGGCCGGGCTCCCGGCGCACCGGCCCGGCGGGCAGCCCGTCGGGGCCGAGGGGGGCGACCTCCACGCCGCCGTCCTCGGCCACGGCGAGCACCCACCGGTCGGCCATACCGGGAGTGTCGCAGCAGGGTCTGACAATGGCCTTGCGAGGCGGCGGGGTGTCGCTTCCGTGGTCGGTTCCGAGGTCAGCTCTGCTATCGGTTCCGCGGTCAGCTCCGCTGTCGGTTCCGCTGTCAGTTCGGCTCCGGGTGCTCCTCGGTTCCCGCCTGCGTCCCCGTCTCCGTCCCCGCCTTCGTGGACTGCAGGAACTTCGACAGCATCTCGACGACGTACGTCTCCACCCCGGCCTTCTGGAGGCCGACGCCGCTGAGTACGCCCTGGCCGTTCTCGTGTTCGAGGAGGGCGAGGAGGAGGTGTTCCGTGCCGACGTAGTTGTGGCCGAGGCGGAGGGCCTCGCGGAAGGTGAGTTCCAGGGCCTTCTTGGCGCCGGGGCCGTACGGCACCAGCTCCGGGACCTGCTCGGCGGCCGGCGGCAGCGCGGCGAGGGCCGCCTCGCGGACCGCGTCCAGGGTGACGCCCTGCGCGGTGATCGCCTTGCAGGCGAGGCTGTCGGGTTCGTGGAGGAGTCCGAGGACGAGGTGCTCGGGGGTGCCCTCGGCGTTGTGCGCGGCCTTGGCCTCGTTGTGCGCGGCCATCACCACGTTGCGCGCGCGGGGCGTGAAGCGGCTGAAGCCCTGCTCGGCGTCGAGGTCGGTGGTCTCCTTGGGCACGAAGCGCTTCTGGGCGGCCTGCCGGGTGACCCCCATCCTCCTGCCGATCTCCGTCCAGGAGGCACCGGAACGCCGGGCCTGGTCCACGAAGTGGCCGATGAGGTGGTCGGCGACCTCCCCCAGGTGCTCGCCGGCGATGACGGCGTCCTGGAGTTGTTCGAGCGGCTCGGCGTGCACCTTCTTGATGGCCGCGATCAGGTCGTCGAGGCGTACGGATGACGTGATGCTCGGGTTGGTCGACATGTGTCAACCGTAGGTTGCGCTTGGCGGAGCGTCAACCCCGGGTTGACACCCAGGGGAGAGAGACGGTCGGGCCGGGCGTGGCACCATCGCGGGGTGAGCACGCCCAGCACCGTCGACCGCGCCTTCCGGACCGCCCTGTACGACACCACCGACGCCGCCCTCGACACGGCGGCGTCCCTGCTCGCGGCCGACCCGGCGGCCGACGCCGAGGTGGCCCGGCGGGGCGAGGAGTTCCTGGCCGCGGCCTGGCGGCGGCACTGGCAGCCCGCCGATGTCGTACGGGTCGTGCGGCGGGAACTGGACGACGTCCATGTGCGGCTGGCCGCCGAGCTGATCCGGGCGCAGGCGGCGCACGACCGGCCGCGCGGGCCCCGCTGGACGGCGCAGGTGGACGCCCTGCCGGCGCCCGGTCCGGCCGCGCGCCCCGACCGGTTCGCGCACGCCACCGCCGTACTGGAGCTCTACCGGCTGCTGCTGCGCCTGCCCGACCTCGAACCCCTCGACGCACCCGGCGGCCCGCGGTCCCGCCCGGAGGCCGGGCCGGGGGCCGGTGCGGAGTCCCGTTCGCTCGCCCGTATCCGGGCCCTGCTGGCCAAGGCCGAGGCGACCGGGTATCCGGAGGAGGCGGAGGCGCTGAGCGCCAAGGCGCAGGAGCTGATGGCCCGGTACAGCGTGGACGAGGCGCTGCTGGCGGCCCGCGCGCCCGCGCCCGACGCCCCCGGCGCCTGCCGGATCGGGGTCGAACCGCCGTACGAGCAGGCCAAGGCGGTGCTGCTGGACGCGGTGGCCGACGCCAACCACTGCCGGGCGGTGTGGAACGAGCCGTTCGGCTTCTCCACGGTGGTCGGTTTCGAGGGCGACCTCCAGGCGGTCGAACTCCTCTACACCTCGCTGCTCGTGCAGGCCGAGACGGCGATGACCAGGGCGGAGGCGGCCCAGCGGGCGGGCGGCAGGAAGCGGACCAAGAGCTTCCGGCAGGCGTTCCTGGCGGCCTACGCGCACCGCGTCGGCACCCGGCTGCGCGCCGCCGCCGAGGCGCCGGTGAGCGACGACCTGCTGCCGGTGCTGGCCTCCCGCGAGGTCGCGGTCGCCGACCGCCTGGAACGGATGTTCCCGGCGACGACCACGACCCGGCTGCGCGGCACCGCCGACGCGGCGGGCTGGACCGAGGGCTCCCGCGCGGCGGACCGGGCCCAGGTCACGCCGCGGCGCCCACTGCCGTAGTCCGGCCTCCACTGCCGCAGACCGGCCTCCACCGGGCCACACCGGTCCCCGGCGATCCCCGCCGGCCCCCTCGGCCCCGGTCGGCGCGCCCCTCAGTCGCCCGCCGGGGCGAACGCGCTCACCGTCGCCTTCCCCTCGACCGACCCGTACGTCCACTCCAGGTCGTGCGTCCCCTCGGCACCCGGCAGGGCGAAGCGGGCCTCCTTCACGGCGGGGTCCCCGGCGGCGCCCCGGACGTAGGTGATGGTGAAGGCGGCGGGCGTGTCCCGGTCCAGGCGGAGTTCCTGGGCGGAGGCGCCCTCGTCCGGGCCGAGCTTCTCGGTGGCGTCGCCCGTCACGAGCGTGACCTCCGGGAAGCCGTCGAGGACGCAGGCCGAACCCCGGTTGGTGAGGGTCACGGTGACGGTGCCGGTGTCGCCCGCGGCCGGCGCCGGGCTCGCCGCGACGTCCACGTCGGCCTTGGCGAGCCGGCAGGCGGCCGTGGCGCCCCGGTCGTCGCTGCCGCCGCCCCCGTCACCGCCCTCGTCGGAGCAGGCGGTCAGGAGGAGTGCCGCGAGGGCGCAGGCGACGAGGCCGAACGGTCGGGTGGTGCGCATGTGTTCTGAGGTTCCTTCGGTGCTTGCGGGATGTAAGAGAGTGAAGGGATCGAGGTGCGGAGACGTGTCCCGGGCCGGGTTCAGGAGCCCGGACCCGCCGTCGGCAGGCCGCTCGGGAGTTTTCCGCCCTCCGCGCGGGTGTACGTCTCCGTGCCGACGCCGCCCCTCCAGTCCACCACGAGCGTCGAGGAGCCGATCGACTCCACCGTGCCGGCGGCCCGGTCGTCGTTGCCGTCGGTGCAGGTGAGGCGGATGGTACGGGAGCCGGTCGCGGTGCCGCCGCACACGGTGCCGCCCGTGGCGAAGAGGCCGGCCCGTTCGCCGGTGACCACCAGGGCGACCGCCTTGCCGTCGGTGGTGGCGAGCCAACTGCCCTCCAGCCCCTCGGGCGAGGCGGACGGGGAGGACGGGGAAGCCGAACCAGAACCGCCCGCGCCACCGTTCCCGACACCGCCCGACCCCGACCCGGACCCGGACGGCGACCCGGACCCGGACCCGGACGGTGCCCCGGTCCCGGACCCGGACGGTGCCCCGGACGCCGTGCCCTCCGACCCCCCGCCGGCGTCGCACGCCGTCGCCGTGAGGGTCACCGCGCCCGCCAGGACCGCGGCCAGCGCCGCACCCCGCAGGCGCGGGGCGAGGCAGGCGGCCCGCCGGTGCCCGGCACGCGGCACGGACCCCGCTGCGTACGCCTCGCCGCCGACCGCTACCACGTCGCCACCGCCACCGCTACCGCCGTCACTGCCGTCGCCGTCACCGCCACCGCCGTCACTGCCGTCGCCGTCACCCACGTCACCACCAGCTCCAAGCCGTAGCAGGCGTCCAGGTCGCCCCCATGACAGCCGCAAGCTACCAGGACGCCTTGCGCACCCCCGGAAGATGCCCGGCGTGCGCCCGCTCCCGCAGGCCGACGCGGGACAGCCCGAAGGTCCGGTAGTAGCCGCGCGGGCGTCCGTCGACCTGGTCGCGGTTGCGCACGCGCGTGGCGCTGGCGTCGCGGGGCTGGCGGCGCAGCTCGGCCTGCGCGGCGAGACGTTCGGCGTCGGTCGAGGACGGCCGGCGGATGATCTCCTTCAGCTCGGCGCGGCGGGCGGCGTAGCGGGCGACGGTCCGCTGCCGCTGCTCGTTCTTGGCGATCTTGCTCTTCTTCGCCATCAGACCCGCCCTCCGCGCGCGCGGATCCGGGCCACGGCCGCCTCGACGCCGATGGTGTCGATCAGCTTGATCGCCCGGGCGCTGAGCCGCAGCCGTACGTACCGGTTCTCGCTCGGCAGCCAGTAGCGCTTGGTCTGGATGTTGGGGTCGAAGCGGCGGGAGGTGCGCCGGTGGGAGTGCGAGACGCGGTTGCCGAAGCGGGGCTCGGCGCCGGTCAGCATGCAGTGCGCGGACAAGGTGATCCACCTCTCCTCAGTCGGAGTCGTTAATGGCAATCATTTTCAGTAAGGTACCAGCATGGCACGCAACGAACTCCGTCCGGTGATCAAACTGCGGTCCACCGCCGGGACCGGCTTCACCTACGTCACCCGCAAGAACCGCCGCAACGACCCCGACCGGCTGACCCTGCGCAAGTACGACCCGGTCGCCGGCCGCCACGTCGACTTCCGAGAGGAGCGCTGACCACCGTCATGCGCAAGGGAATCCACCCCGAGTACCGCCCGGTCGTCTTCCGCGACCGCGCCGCGGGCTACGCCTTCCTCACCCGCTCCACCATGACCAGCGAGAAGACGATCGAGTGGGAGGACGGCCGCACCTACCCGGTCGTCGACGTCGAGATCTCGAACGTCAGCCACCCCTTCTACACCGGCACCGCCCGCGTCCTGGACACCGCCGGACGCGTGGAGCGCTTCGAGCGCCGGTACGGGAAGCAGGGCTGATGCTTCCCGTCGTGATCGTCGGCGGACTGCACGCCGACGCCCGCAAGGCGGCCGTGCGCCGGTTGCTGACCGATGTCCCCGGCAGCGTCGTCCTCCACCACGACCTCGCGACGGCCGCCGCGGGCACGGTGGTGCGCACCGTCCGGGACGCCGGCGGCATCCTCGCCGCCGGCGAGGCCCCGCTGGTGAACGACTGCGCCTGCTGTGCCCTGCGCGAGGACCTCGTCCCCGAGCTGCGGCGCCTGGCCGAGGCCGGGACCGTGCCGCTCGCCGTCGTCGAGCTGTGGGACTCCGTCGAGCCCAAGGCCATGGCGGAGGTGGTCGCGGCCGGCGGCCTCACCGTCACCGGCGTGCTCACCGCCGTCGACCCGGCGCTGGTGCTGCCGTACCTCGGCAACGGCGACGACCTCGCCGAGGGCGGCCTCGCCGCCGCCGCCACCGACCGGCGGACCGTCGCCGACACCTTCGCCCGGCAGGTGGAGTACGCCCCCGTGCTGGCCGTCGCCGACTCCCCGGAGGCCGACGACGAGGACCGCGAGCTGCTGGCCCAGCTCCATCCGACCGCCCGCCGGGTCCCGATCGGCCCCGGTGGCCCGGCGGACCCCGGCGCGGGGGACTCCGCGCTCGCGCGGGCCGCGCTGGCCGGGTTCGACGTCGAGGCCGCGGCGGCGGCCCAGCACCCGGCCTGTGCGCTGCTGCCCGCCGAGGCCGACGCGCACGGCGTCACCACCGTGGTCTGGCACCGCCGCCGCCCCTTCCACCCGGAGCGGCTCCACCAGGCGCTGGAGGAGCTGACCTGTGCCGCCGTCCGCAGCCGGGGGCGGTTCTGGCTGGCCGACCGGCCGGACACGCTGCTGCACTGGGACGCCGCGGGCGGGGCCCTGTGCCTGGAGGGCGCGGGTCCGTGGCTCGCCTCGCTCCCGGACGCGGCCTGGGACCTCGTCCCGCCGGTGCGCCGGGCCGCCGCCGCGCTGGACTGGCACCCCGAGCACGGCGACCGCTGCCAGCACCTGGTCTTCACCTCGCCCGGCCTCGACCGCGAAGGGCTGCTCCGGGTCCTGGAGTCCTGCCTGCTGACCGATGCCGAGTACGCCGCCGGGCGGGAGTCCTGGAAGCGGCTGCCGTCCGCCTTCGACACCCTGCTGGAGGTCTGACGGACGCGGATATTGTTGCATGATCAACGGAATCGAGGGCAGGCGCGGGAACGGGAGTCGCTGACACAGCGTCCAAGAGGTCGAGTCTGTAACCACGGGGCCACCCCCCGTGCACGTGCATCTGCTCGCGCATCTGCACATGAACAGAGTTATGATCCGGTTCAGTTGACCATGCATCAACGGCCTCACCAGGCCGGTGCACACCGGGGAGCGACCTGTGAACCACGACGTGTACGACGTTGACGACGCGTCCGGCGTGTACAACGGCATCGCCGCCACCGAGCTGCACGGCGTGGCCTGGCAGAAGAGCCGGCACAGCAACTCGCAGGGCTCCTGCGTGGAGTTCGCCCGGCTGCCCGGCGGGGACGTGGCCGTGCGCAACTCCCGCTTTCCGGACGGCCCCGCGCTCGTCTACACCCGCGCGGAGATCGAGGCCATGCTGCTGGGTGTGAAGGACGGGGAGTTCGACCACCTCGTCGTGGGCTGAGCCCCGGCCCGGCCCGGATGGCCGGCACGGCCACCGGTCACCTCACGGTGGACCGTCACGACGAGAGCGGCGGCCGTGCCGGAACGTACCGCGACGCGCGTAGAGCCCCGCCGCCGGAAAGGCCCCGCGCCCGATCACTCGCCGGACGGACGCGGCAACCGGAACAGCGCCCAGACGACCTTGCCGTGCAGGGTGCCGGCCAGCGGGTGCCAGCCCCAGCCGTCGCTGAAGGACTCCACCAGGAACAGGCCGCGGCCCGACTCCGCCGCGAAGTCGTCCGCCCCGCCCGCCACCGGACCGTCGTGGCTCGGGTCGCGCACCGCGCACACCAGCCGCTCGGTCCAGCGCATCAGGTGCAGCCGCACCGGCCCGTAGGGGTCCCCCGGCAGGGCGCCGCCGGCCGGCAGCGCGTGCCGCAGGGCGTTGGTGACGAGTTCGGAGACCACCAGGCACACGTCGTCGAAGCGGTCGCCGATGTCCCAGGCGTCGAGGGTGCCGAGGGTGAACCGGCGGGCCTCGCGCACCGCTTCGTAGCGGGGTGGCAGGGCGCAGGAGGCGGCGTTGGACACGGCCGCGGGGTCGAGCGGCGGAAGGCCCTGCCGTATCGGCTCGAGCATGGTCGATCCATTCGTCCCCATGCGAGGCACTCCCGGAATTCGCGGTCGTAGCGATGCGGCGCGGTGGTGCGGGTCCATGTTTTCGGACGCGCGGAGCAGATGCAAGAGCGGATGCACGTGCACGTGACCGAATTGGACCTGCCCGTACCGCTTGTTGGTCAAATTTTCCGCCATCTTCACCTCCTCGACGGCCCGTCCCCTTGCCCGTTCGTTGCCCGGTCCTGTGCGTTTTCGTTGGCCGAACTCCGTTTCCGTAACCGGGCGAGTACAGCTAGGAGTGTTTTAGTGGCAGACTGCGGCCCTTAAGACGGTTGGGGAGGCTGGCGAAGGTGAGCGCGGGAGAGCCCGGATCGGTGGTGCGGCGCATGCTGCTCGGATCACAACTCAGGCGACTGCGTGAGGCACGGGGCATCACGCGCGAGGCGGCGGGATACTCGATCCGCGCCTCGGAGTCGAAGATCAGCCGGATGGAGCTGGGCCGGGTGAGCTTCAAGACGAGGGACGTCGAAGACCTCCTCACGCTGTACGGCATCACCGACGAGCAGGAGCGCGACTCCCTGCTGTCGCTGGCCAAGGAGGCCAACGTCGCGGGCTGGTGGCACAGTTACTCGGACGTGCTGCCGAGCTGGTTCCCCACCTACGTGGGCCTGGAGGGCGCGGCCTCGCTGATCCGCGTCTACGAGGTGCAGTTCGTGCACGGGCTGCTGCAGACGCCGGAGTACGCCCGCGCGGTGGTGCGCCGGGGGGCGCGGGAGGCGAGCGAGGCGGACGTCGAGCGCCGGGTGGCGCTGCGTCTGGAGCGGCAGAAGTACCTGGTGGCCGAGAATGCTCCCGAGTTCCACATCGTGCTGGACGAGGCGGCGCTGCGCCGGCCCTACGGCGACCGCGAGGTGATGCGCGGACAGCTCCAGCACCTGATCGAGATGTCGGAGCGGCCCAATGTGCGCCTGCAGGTGATGCCGTTCGGCTTCGGCGGGCACTCCGGGGAGTCCGGCGCCTTCACGATCCTCAGCTTCCCCGAGTCCGACCTGTCGGACGTGGTCTACCTGGAGCAGCTCACCAGCGCGCTGTACCTGGACAAGCAGGAGGACGTCGCCCAGTACGAGAAGGCGCTCAAGGAGCTGCAACAGGACAGCCCGGGCCCGGGGGAGAGCCGGGACGTCTTGCGGGGGCTGCTCCAACTCATCTGAAACATCTATACGATGACACCCCATCAGGCGGCTCGTCACGGCAGCTAGGGGATTGAGGAATCACATGTCGTCGTACTTCACCGACCTCGCCCAGCAGTACATCGACGGCGAGTGGCGCCCGGGCACCGGCTCCTGGGACATCATCGACTTCAACCCGTACGACGACGAGAAGCTGGCGTCGATCACGATAGCCACCGTCGACGAGGTGGACGCCGCCTACCGGGCCGCCGCGCGGGCGCAGCGCGCGTGGGGGGCGACCAACCCCTACGCCCGCCGCGCGGTGTTCGAGAAGGCGCTGCGGCTGGTCGAGGAGCGCGAGGGCGAGATCACCGAGGCGATCATCGCGGAGCTGGGCGGCACCCGTACCAAGGCCGCCTTCGAACTGCACCTCGCCAAGGAGTTCCTGCGCGAGGCGGTCCACCTCGCGCTGCGCCCCGAGGGCCGGATCATCCCGTCCCCGGTCGACGGCAAGGAAAACCGGGTCTACCGCGTCCCGGTCGGTGTCGTGGGCGTCATCAGCCCGTTCAACTTCCCCTTCCTGCTCTCCCTGAAGTCGGTCGCCCCGGCGCTCGCCCTCGGCAACGGCGTCGTCCTCAAGCCGCACCAGAACACCCCGATCGTCGGCGGCACCCTGGTCGCCAAGATCTTCGAGGACGCCGGTCTGCCCGGCGGCCTGCTCAACGTGGTCGTCACCGACATCGCGGAGATCGGCGACGCCTTCCTGGAGCACCCGGTCCCGAAGGTCATCTCCTTCACCGGCTCCGACAAGGTCGGCCGGCACGTCGCCACCGTCTGCGCAGCGCAGTTCAAGCGCACGGTGCTCGAACTGGGCGGCAACAGCGCCCTGGTGGTCCTGGACGACGCCGACATCGACTACGCGGTGGACGCCGCCGTCTTCAGCCGGTACGTCCACCAGGGCCAGGTCTGCATGGCCGCCAACCGGGTGCTGGTCGACCGGACGATCGCGGACGAGTTCACCGAGAAGTTCGTCGCCAAGGTGAAGACCCTCAAGGCCGGCGATCCCCGGGACCCTCAGACCGTCATCGGCCCGGTGATCAATTCCCAGCAGGCCGAGTCCCTCACCGGCGTCGTGGAGCAGGCCCTCGCCGAGGGCGCCACCGCCCTGGTGCGCGGCGGCCGCACCGACAACCTGGTCGAGCCGTCCGTCCTGACCGGCCTGCCCGAGGGCTCGGACCTGCTCCAGCAGGAGGTCTTCGGCCCGGTCGCCTTCCTCGTGCCGTTCGACGGCGAGGAGGAGGCGGTACGCCTGGTCAACGACACCCCGTACGGGCTGAGCGGCGCCGTGCACACCGCTGACGTGGAGCGCGGCGTGAACTTCGCCAAGCGGATCGACACCGGCATGTTCCACGTCAACGACGGCACCGTGCACGACGAGCCGATCGTGCCGTTCGGCGGCGAGAAGCACTCCGGCGTGGGCCGCCTCAACGGCGACGCCATGCTGGACGCCTTCACCGCCCTGAAGTGGATCTCCGTGCAGCACGGCCGCAGCGGCTTCCCGTTCTGATCCCGGCCGCCCTCGCGGACAGCACCTGACCGCGAGGGTCCGTAGCGTCGTCGGTGTCAGCGGGGCCGAGCGCCCCCGATCCCGACGAAAGGCGGCCGGTCATGGTCACCCACGTACGAGCCGAGGCCCAGGGCGACGAGCGGGGGGCGCTGCTGTCCTTCCTGGCCGAGCAGCGCGGCGGCATCCGCCGCTCGGTGCTCGGGCTGACCGAGGAACAGGCGGCCGCACGCCCCAGCGCCAGCGAGCTGTCCCTGGGCGGGCTGCTCAAGCACGTCGCCGAGGTCGAGCAGACCTGGATCGCCCGCGCCAAGGGCGAACCGCCGGCCGTCCACCGGGACGAGTCCAACTGGCACGAGTGCTTCGTCCTGACCGGGGACGAGACGGTCGCCTCGCAGCTCGCGTACTGGGCGGAGGTGGCCGCCGAGACGGAGGCGTTCGTCCGCGCGGTGTCCAGCCTGGACGACACCTTCCCGCTGCCGGACGCCCCCTGGTTCCCGCCGGACGAGCGGGTCTCGGTGCGCTGGCTCTGTCTGCACCTGATCCGCGAGACGGCCCGCCACGCGGGCCACGCCGACATCATCCGCGAGTCCCTCGACGGCGCCTCGGCCTGGGACCTGGTGGCCAGGGAGCAGGCCGCGCCCGCCTAGGCTGGACCGCATGTCAGTGATCCGTCTGCTGGTGCTCGGCGCGGTCCGCCAGCACGGGCGGGCCCACGGGTACCAGGTGCGCAACGACCTGGAGTACTGGGGCGCGCACGAGTGGTCCAACGCCAAGCCCGGCTCCATCTACCACGCGCTCAAGCAGATGGCGAAGCAGGGGCTGCTGCGCGCCCACGAGACCGCCCCGTCCACCGCGGGCGGCCCGCCGCGCACCGAGTACGAGATCACCGAGCGGGGCACCGAGGAGTACTTCGCCCTGCTGCGCGAGTCCCTGACCGCCTACGACCAAAAGCCCGACGTCCTCTCCGCCGGACTGGGCTTCATGGTCGACCTGCCCCGCGCGGAGGTGCTGGCGCTGCTGGAGGAGCGGGTGCGGGCCATCCGGTCCTGGCGCGCGGCGGTCACCGAGCACTACACGCCGGCGGAGGGCCCCGGCCCGCTCGGGCACATCGGCGAGATCATGGAGTTCTGGGTGCACTCCGCCGACACCGGCGCCGACTGGACCCTGCGCCTGGTCGAGCGCATCCGGGGCGGCGCGTACACCTTCGCCGGCGAGGGCGAGCCGTTCGTCGGCGTACTGGGCGAGGGCGAGGAGAACCCGTACGCGACGGGGGAGCGGCACGCGGGAGATCTCGGCTAATCAAGTTTGACCAATGCTGTCCGCAGGGATATCGTCCCCCTGTAGTCAAGTTTGACTAATCGAGGGAGGGGGCCTCTCCGTGGCCGACGCGGCGATCACGGTCGAAGGAGCACACAAGCGGTATGGCGGGAAGCGCGCGCTGGACGGGCTGGACCTGACGGTCGCGCGGGGCACGGTGCACGGGGTGCTCGGCCCCAACGGCGCCGGCAAGACCACCCTGGTCCGGGTCCTGGCCACCCTGTTGCGGCCCGACGCGGGCCGGGTCGAGGTCGCCGGGCACGACGTCGTCACCGACGCGTACGCCGTACGGATGCGCATCGGGCTGCTCGGCCAGCACGCGGCCCTCGACGAGGAGCTGGGCGGCCGGCAGAACCTGGAGCTGTTCGGCCGGCTGCACCACCTGGGCGCGAAGCGGGCACGCGCGCGTGCCGGCGAACTCCTGGAGCGCTTCGCCCTCACCGACACCGGGCGCAAACCGGTCAGCGCCTACAGCGGCGGGATGCGCCGCCGGCTGGACCTGGCCGCGTCCCTGCTCACCGAGCCGGAGGTGCTCTTCCTGGACGAACCCACCACCGGCCTCGACCCCCGGGGCCGCGCCGAGGTCTGGGACTCCGTCCGCTCCCTGGTCGGCGGCGGTACGACGGTCCTGCTGACCACCCAGTACCTGGAGGAGGCCGACCAGCTCGCCGACCGCGTCTCGGTCGTCGACGCCGGCCGGGTGGTCGCCGACGGCACCCCCGACGAGCTGAAGGCGGCCACCGGGGGCGACCGCGTCGACGTGGTGCTGCGCGACGCCGGGCAGCTCGGCACCGCCGCCGCCCTGCTGGCGCTGCCCGGCGTCCGCGTGGACGCCGACCGGCGGTTGCTCAGCGCCCCGGCCACCGACCGGATGGCGACGCTCTCCCGGGTGGTGCGCACCCTCCAGGAGGCCGGTATCGAGGCGGCGGACATCGCGCTGCGCCGCCCGACCCTGGACGAGGCGTTCCTGCACCTCACCGGCGGCCCCTCCCCGGACCACCAGCCCGCCTCCGGCCACTCCGCCTCCGGCCACCTCGCCGACGGCACGAAGGAGCCCGTATGACCGCGTACGCGCTGACCGACTCCTGGACCATGACCCGCCGGGAGCTGGCCCGCTGGGCCCGGCGGCCGGTGGCGGTCGTGGTCAACCTGGTCTTCCCGGTCATGATGCTGCTGATGTTCGGCTACCTGGTCGGCGGCGGCCGGGGCGTGGCCGGCGACTACCTCGACTACCTCGTCCCCGGGATGCTCGCCCTCACCATGGCCTTCGGCCTGGAGGGCACGATGGTCGCGGTCACCCAGGACCTGGACAAGGGCGTCGTCGACCGGTTCCGCGCGATGCCCATGGCCGACGGCGCGGTGCTGGTCGGCCGCGCGGCCGCCGACATGCTCCAGTCGGCGCTCGGCCTCGCGGTGATGATCGCGGTGGCGTCCGCGCTGGGCTGGCGGGCCGAACGCGGCCCCGGTCCGTTCCTGGCCGCCGTGGGACTGCTGCTGCTGTTCCGGTTCGCCATGCTGTGGATCGGCATCCACCTGGCCCTGGTCGCCGGGAGGCCCGAGCTGGTGCAGGCGGTGCAGATCCTGGTCTGGCCGGTCGGCTTCCTGTCCAACGCCTTCGCCGCGCCCGGCACCATGCCCGACTGGCTGGGCACCGTGGTCCAGTGGAACCCGATGTCCCAGACCGCCACGGCCGTACGCGACCTGTTCGGCGGCCCCGGCGGGGAGCCCGGCCACGTCTGGGCCGCCGTCGCCTGGCCGCTGGCCCTGCTGGCGGTGTTCTTCCCGCTGGCGGTACGGCGCTTCGCCCGCCTCGACCGATAAGGGCTTGCACCTCACGTCGCGTGAGGCGGCAGCGTGGTGGGCGTCAGGAGAAAGGGGCGGAAGTGAGCTACTCCGTGGGACAGGTCGCCGGGTTCGCCGGGGTGACGGTGCGCACCCTGCACCACTACGACGAGATCGGCCTGCTCGTGCCGGGCGAGCGCAGCCGCGCGGGGCACCGGCGCTACCGCGACGCCGACCTCGACCGGCTCCAGCAGATCCTGTTCTACCGGGAGCTGGGCTTCCCCCTCGACGAGGTCGCCGTGCTGCTCGACGACCCGGACGCGGACCCGCGCGCGCACCTGCGCCGCCAGCACGAGCTGCTGACCGCCCGGATCGAGAGGCTGCGCAAGATGGCGGCGGCCGTGGAACAGGCCATGGAGGCACGCAGGATGGGCATCGATCTCACCCCCGAGGAACGGTTCGAGGTGTTCGGGGAGAAGGACCCCGAGCAGTACGCCGAGGAGGCGGAGGCACGCTGGGGCGGCACCGAGGCGTACGCCGAGTCGCAGCGCCGGGCCGCCTCCTACACCAAGGAGGACTGGCAGCGCATGCAGGCCGAGGTGGCCGACTGGAGCGAGCGCTACGGCGCGCTGATGGCCGAGGGGGAGCCCGCGACCGGCGAGCGCGCCATGGCCCTGGCCGAGGAGCACCGGCGGCACATCGGCGCCTGGTTCTACGAATGCTCGTACGAGATGCACAAGAACCTCGCCGACATGTACGTCGCCGACGAGCGCTTCAAGGCGTACTACGACTCCCTGCGCCCCGGCCTCGCGGAGCACCTGCGCGAGGCCGTGCACGCCAACGCGGACCGCCGCCGGGGGTGAGCCGTACCGGAAGGTGACTAATTTTCGGGTGCCGGCGGACGGCCTGCTTCACCTGCGTTCCGCAGCCGTCCGCCGGTCAATTTACCCATAACTTTAAGATCACCCCCCGTGTTAGCTTCGATCGCCTTGACCGCACAGCGGGGGGAGCGTTCGTGGCGAGTCACCTGGTGGGCGCGGGCCCGGCGGCCGTGGCGGCGCCCGGCACCGGATCGGTCGCGAGCGTGGCCCGGCGGCACACCGGGCCGCTGCTCACCGGGGTGCTGCTCGGCCTGCTGGGCGTCGCCGCCTCGCTCGCCCAGCCCTGGGCCATCGGCGAGTTGATCGCGGCGGCGGCCCGGGACGCCCCGATGACCGGCCCCGTCGCCCGGCTCGCCGGCCTCTTCTGCGCCGGGGCCCTCTGCTCCGCGCTCCAGGCGTACGCCATCGGGCGGGCCGGCGAGAACATCGTCCTCGACGTCCGCCGGACCCTGGTCGGGCGGCTGCTGCGGGCGGACCTCACCGCGTACGCGAGGCAGTCCCAGGGCGACATCCTCACCCGCGCGGTCACCGACACCTCGCTGCTGCGGATCGCCCTGTCGCAGAGCCTCGCCCAGGTGATCGTCAGCGGCGCCACCGTCGTCGGCGGGGTGGTGCTGATGTTCCTCATCGACACCTGGCTGATGGTCATCACCCTGAGCTGCCTGGGCGCCGCCGGCGCCCTGTCCGTGGCGCTGGCCCGCAAGCTGCGCCGGGCCGCGCTGCGCAACCGGGCCGACACCGGCGCGTTCGCCGCCGGTCTCCAGCGGGTGCTGACCGCGCTGCCCACCGTGAAGGCGTCCCGCGCCGAGTCCCGCGAGGCCGGCCGCATCGGCCGGCTCGCCGCCACGGCACGCGAGTCGGGCCTGCGGGTCAACGCCTGCAACGCCCTGCTGACACCGGCCATGAACGTCGGCACGCAGGGCGCGCTGGCCGTCGTGGTGGGCGTCGGGATGTCCTGGGTGGCCCGGGGCAGGATGGACATGGCCGACCTGACCACGTTCATCATGTACCTGTTCCAACTGGTGTCGCCGCTGGTGACGTCGGTCATGGCGGTGGGCCAGTTCGTACAGGGCCGGGCCGCCGTCGAACGGGTGGACGAGCTGGCCCGGCTGCCCCAGGAGACGGACACCCCGGCCGAGCCCACGCAGCTCGCCCCGACCGCCCCGTACGCCCCGCTCTCCCCGCACCACCCGGCGGTCGAGTTCCACAACGTCCGCTTCACCTACCGCCGAGGCCGGCAGGCGCCCCGGACCACCCCGGTCCTGGACGGCGCCTCGTTCAGCGTCCCGGCGCGGGGACTGACGGCGGTGGTCGGGCCCTCGGGCGCCGGGAAGACCACCCTGTTCCAGCTCATCGAGCGGTTCTACCCGGTCGACGGCGGCCGGGTCCTGCTCGGCGGGCGGGACATCGCGACCCTGCCCCTCGACACCGTCCGCGGCCTGGTCGGCTACGTCCAGCAGGACAGCGCCGCGCTGCGCGGCACCATCCGGGAGAACCTCACCTACGCCCGCCCCGACGCCGACGAGGACGCGGTCCGGGAGGCGGTGGAGATGGCCGGGCTGGCCCCGGTGATCGCCCGCCTCCCGGACGGCCTCGACACCGAACTCGGCGACCAGGGCAGCGGCCTCTCCGGCGGCCAGCGCCAGCGCCTGTGCATCGCCCGCACCCTGCTCCAGCGCCCGGCGGTCATGCTGCTGGACGAGGCCACCTCCCACCTGGACGCCGACACCGAGCGGGAGGTCCGGGACGTACTGCGCCGGATCTCCCGGCGGTGCGCGGTGATCGCCGTCGCGCACCGGATCTCCACGGTGATCGACGCCGACCGGATCGTGGTGCTGGACGGCGGCCGGGTCCGGGCCACCGGCGTCCACCAGGACCTGATGGCCCGCGACGAGCTGTACCGGCGCCTGGCCGGTTCCCAACTGCGACCCGGACCGGGTGCCGCCGTCCCGGCTCCCGACCGCGCCCCGATCCCATCGCCACCGTCCCGGCTCCGGCCCGTCGACCGTGAGGAGCGGTAGTGACCAGCACCGATGTCGCCATCGTGGGCACCGGACCCAACGGCCTCGCGGCCGGCGTGGTCCTGGCCCGCGCCGGACTGCGCGTGGAACTGCACGAGGCGGCCGACACCATCGGCGGGGGACTGCGCACCGCCCCGCTGTTCGACTCCGGTGTCGTGCACGACCTCTGCTCCGCCGTCCACCCCATGGCCGCCGCCTCCCCGTTCTTCCGCGCCTTCGACCTGGCGGCCCGCGGGGTCGAACTCCTGTGCCCCGAGATCAGTTACGCCCATCCGCTGGACGGCGGCCGGGCCGCCCTGGCCCACCGCTCGCTGGACCGGACCTGCGCGGACCTGGGCGCCGACGGCCCCGCCTGGCGGCGCCTGATGGAACCGCTGCTGGAGCGCAGCGAGGCCGTCGTCGACCTGGTGCTGTCCGGACAGCGCGCCCTGCCCCGGGACCCGGCGGCGGCCCTGCTGCTGGCCCGCCGGGTGGCGCTGCACGGCAGCCGGTTCGGCGCCGCCCGCTTCCGGGGCGAGGCGGCGCCCGCCCTGCTCACCGGGGTCGCCGCGCACGCCGTGGGCAGGCTGCCGAGCCTGGCGTCCGCGGCGGTGGCGATGCTGCTGGGCCACCTGGCGCACGGGACGGGATGGCCGCTGCCGCGCGGGGGCAGCGGGCGGATCGCCCAGGCGCTGGCCGAGGACATCACCGCGCACGGCGGCGTCTTCCACACCGGGCACCACGTGCGGGACCTGGCCGAACTCGGCGGCGCCCGCGCGGTGCTGCTGGACACCGGCCCCAAGGGCTTCCTCGCCCTCGCCGGCGACAGGCTGCCCCGCGGCTACGCCCGCGCCCTGGAGCGGTTCCGCTACGGGCCGGGCGCCGCCAAGGTCGACTTCCTGGTCTCCGAGCCCATCCCGTGGGCCGACCCGGCGGTGGGCCGCGCCGGGACCGTGCACCTGGGCGGCAGCCACGCCGAGACGGTGCGCCAGGAGACGGCCAACGCCCGGGGCGTCCGCACCGGCAGGCCGTTCGTCCTGCTGGTCGACCCGGCGGTGGCCGACCCCGGCCGCGCCCTGCCCGGCAAGCGCCCCGTGTGGGCGTACGCGCACGTGCCGAACGGCGACCCCACCGACCCCTACGAACTGGTCCGCGCCCGCATCGAGCAGTACGCCCCCGGCTTCTCGGACACCGTCCTCGCCCACCGCTCCGTGCCCGCCGCCGCGTACGAGGCGTACAACCCCAACTACGTCGGCGGGGACATCGGCGCGGGCGCGATGACGCTGTACCAGAGCCTCGCCCGGCCGGTCCCGCGCCTCGACCCCTACCGGACCCCGCTGCCCGGCGTCTTCCTGTGCTCGGCGGCCACCCCGCCGGGCCCCAGCGTGCACGGAATGTCGGGATACCTGGCCGCGCTCTCCACCCTGCGGCATTGTTTCGGGACATGTGCCGTACCGGACCTGGCGTCCGGTTCGACACGACTTGCATTCGGTACGGAAAAATCCCCACGGAATATCCATGGTGGGGCCAAATAACGTTTGGTACGGTGAAGACAACGAAGTCCCCCACAGGCTCCGTTGAGGCGTTACCGCGTGCTGTCTGACTAACCGCGCGGACGGTCGCGCAGTATTCCGCGACCGGTGCGGCCGGTATCCCGTAATTGACCGGTTCCACCTCCTCGGCTTCATGACGCTCCCATCGGTACGGCAGTGGGGACAGCGCGAGGGGAATAGCTGTGGAAACCGGAGTTGAAGATATAGGGTACGGCAGGCAGTTCGAAGGCTGGTACGACCGCCTGATCCCGGACGACAGGGTCACCGCCGAGGCCGTGCGGGGCCTGCGGGACCGCCATCCCGCACCCGGGGCGGGAACACTCGAATTCGGCGTCGGGACCGGGCGGATCGCCCTTCCGCTCTCCCGGAGCGTGGGCCCGGTGACCGGCGTGGACTCCTCCCCGGAGATGCTGGCCGCGCTGCGCGCCAAGCTGCCGGACGGCGGGGACGTCACCCCGGTGCACGGGGACATGCGCACCTACACCTCGAAGTCGCGCTACGCACTGGTCTACGCGGTCTGCGCGACCCTCTCCTGCCTGACCACCCCCGAGGACCAGCGGCGGGCCGTGCGGCGCGCGGCCGACCTGCTCGCACCCGGCGGCCGGCTGGTGCTGGAGACCCACAACAAACCGGCCATCCTCGCACTTCACGAGGGTCGCGCCCGCACCACGTACTTCGTGCCGTACCCGGAGCCGGGGACCGGCGTGCAGACCCACTCGACCCTGCTCGACGGGGACCTGTGGCAGTGCTCGCACATCCTCTACCAGAGCGACGGCACCACCCGGGTCGGCACCGAACTCACCCGGCTGACCACCCCGGACGACATCGACGGCTACGCCCGCGCGGCCGGCCTGGAGCCCGAGTCCCGCATGTCGCGCTGGGACGGCACCCCCTACAGCGAAGGGGCACCCCTGTTCATGTGCAGCTACGTCAGAGCCTGAGCGCACCACACACAGACGCGGTCGGCATGAGGGGGTTGCACGTGGGGCGTCCGCCAGTACTTCCGGTAGACAAGAAACTCGGCCTGGTGGTCAGGGTGATGAGCGGCGAACTGTCGGCGGCGGAAGCCGCACGGGAAGCGGGAGTGTCCGAGCAGTCGGTGTCCAACTGGCGCCGGCAGTTCATCGAGGGAGGCCGGAACGGCCTCGCCGGAGAGAGCGGAAAAGACACCGGGGAAGCATCCCGGGTGGCCGAGCTCACTCAAGAAAACGCCATGCTGAAAACAATGATCGCAGAACTCTACATGGAACTGCGGAAGTATGGCAGAAGCGCCGCCGTACGCCCGCCGCAGCCCCGGGGGAAAACCCGCCCGGGACGCCTGGTCAATTAACTCGTTAATTGATCCGGGAATAGCGTGTTAGCGTTTTTTCGCAGACAGTCACTTCACATCACGGGGGAGGGAATGTGGCGTCTTTGGAACGCCAGTTCGCCGCCGGTCTCGCGGGACTGGCCGGCGCGAGCCTTCTGACCGGTGCGGTCACCCGATTCACCGGCGCACGGGAGCGTGCGCGCCGCTGCATGCTGCACGAGCGCCCGGACGGGGGCCTCGTCGAGGTCGACGTCCACGTCCCCGCCGGGGCCGAACGCGCCGTCCTGCTCGACAACGGCATGGGCGCGCCCCAGGAGTACTGGGACTGGATCTGCGGCGCGCTCCCCGAGGACATGGGGTACGTCCGCTTCAACCGCCCCGGCTACGGGCTCAGCACCCAGGACACCCGGTACGGCCTGGAGCCGCACTTCGAGCTGCTCCAGGAGCTGCGCGACACCTACCTGGCCGGCCTCCCGGCCGTCCTGGCGGGCCACTCCCTGGGCGGCTACCTGGTCGCGGCCTACGCGTCGCTGCACCCGGACGCGGTGCGGGGCGTCACCCACGTGGTCATGATCGACGCCACCGAGGTGGTCAGCCTGCGCCACGCCCGCCGCACCGACGTCGACCGCTGGTCCCACCAGCGGATGATCATGGAGCAGGTGTGGGCGGCCACCGGCCTGTCGGTGTTCCGCCCCGCGATGAACGTCAACCAGCAGTACCGCCCGGAGGTCAACCGCAGCTACCGGGCGTTCCTGGCCACCCCCCGCACCTGGGCCACGGCCCACCGGGAGTACCGGGACGCCATGACCTACCCGGAACTGCGGGAGCTGGACTGCCCGCTGACCGTCGTCACGGCGGAGAACAACATCGGCGACAACGCCCTGCACGCCGGCATCCAGGCCAGGCTCGCGGTGATCTCCGAGCGGGCCCGGCACCACTTCGTCGACGGCTCCGACCACGAGTCGCTGCTCGCCGTGCGGCGGCACGCCGAGGAGGTGGCCGAGCTGATCGCCGGCGCACCGCCCGCGACCCCGCTCGGCCGGTCCTGGCGGCCGTCCACCAAGGCGGAGCGGGGCGCCGGGGACGGCGCGGCACGGAAGGAAGAGTTGACGCGTTCATGAAAATCTCGACCGAGTACGTGAAGACCGCCGCCGTCACCACGTCGATCGCCGCGTGGCTGGTCGCGACCGCCGTGGCTCAGGTCCCCGAGCAGCGCTTCGACGGCCTGCTGCGCCGCGGCAAGTTCCGCATCCCGACGCCGAACTGGCGCTTCTTCGGCCCCAACCCCGGCATCAAGGACAACCACCTGCTCTACCGCGACCTCACCGACGGCCGGCCCGGCGAGTGGACCGAGGTCCCGATCGTGCAGGACCGCCCCTGGTACGCGCTGGCCTGGAACGCGCGCAACCGCAGCCCCAAGGCCCTGTTCGACGCCACCCAGCACACCCTGGCCCAGGCGGTCGCCTTCGGCTCGGCGGTGCTCCCGGTGACCACCGCCTCCGGGTACCGGCTGCTGGCCCGCTACATCCAGATGCACCTGCCGCACGCCGAGGGCGCCTCGCACAGCCAGTTCATGCTGCTGCACTCCTACCCCACCAGCCCCGAGGACCGGCAGATCGAGCCCGTCTTCGTCTCCCTGGAATTCCCGCTGGACGGGGACGTCACCCCGGCCGGCGCCCCCTACCGGGCCGCCGCCTGACCCGTCGACCAGCCCCCTCGACCGGAAGCCGCGCGCTCACCCGGCACTCCGCTGCCGCGTGAGTCCGCGCCCTCCCGCCGAACGGCTGGAGACCCGAAAAGAAAAACCCAGAGAAACCAGAAGAACCAGAGAAACCAGAGAAACCAGAGAAAGAGGAAGCAATGTCTCTTGTGGCCGACTTCGCCAACACCGAGCTGGCGGACGTGCAGCCGGGCCGTATCGGCAACGACGCGACCCCCACCATGCTCACCCCGCTGGCCACCCTCGCCACCCCCGAGGGCGTCGCCGTGACCTGCGCGACCGCGTACGCGCTGAACGAGATCACGAACGACCTCGCGGGCTGACCGGGCGGCCGGCCCCATCTCGCCGGCCCCGCCTGACCCCTAGGTAGAAGACGGCGGCACGGTACGCCCGATACGCATACCGTGCCGCCGTTTCTTCCGGTCCACCGTACTCGCCTCACACCAACGGGAGCACCCATCCATGTTCCTCAGCGCTCCGCCCGAGGTCACGGCACGCCGAGTGGCCTCGCTGGGTACGCTGGTCTCCGCACTGGAAATGCTGAGCCAGTCGCGCAAGTTCGAAGACGGCGAAATGCTGAGCGGCCAGGTGGCGAACACCCGCCCCAAGTTCGCCAGACGCTTTCCCCGGCTGACCCGCGCCCTGGAGTCCAAGAAGGCGGCCGTCGCCCTCTACGGCATCCAGGCGGGTGCTTCCGCCGCCACGCTGATCTGGGGCCACAAGCGCGCGGTCCGCACGGCGGGCAGCGCCGTCCTGGCGGTGACGGGCGCGGCCGGACGGGTCCGCTCCCCCTTCGGCGGCGACGGCGCCGACCAGCTCCAGCAGGTGATCAACGTCGTCCTCGCGGCGACCGGCACCTTCAAGGACGGCGAGCAGGCCCGTGATGTGGCCATGCGCGCGCTGGCCCTGGAGACGACCATCTCCTACGTGGCCTCCGGCGTGGTCAAGCTGGTCTCCCCGGTCTGGCTCAGCGGCGAGGCGTTCACCGGGGTCATCCGCACCCACAACTACGGCGACCAGCGCGTCTACCGTCTGGTCCACCGGTACCCGCTGCTGGGCAGGCTGGTGACCTGGGGCACGATCGCCGCGGAGGTGTCCTTCCCGCTGGTCTTCGTACTGCCCAAGCCCGCGGCCCGGGCCTACCTCGGCTCGATGACCCTGTTCCACCTCGGGATCGGCCAGTTCATGGGGCTCAACCGCTTCGTACTGGCCTTCGGCGCCACCCACCCGGCGCTGCTCTACGTCTTCGCCCGGAACGAGCAGCGGCCCGGACCGGCCGCCGAGGCCCTGGCGGCGGCCTGACACCGGGGGCGTGGCGGGGGGCCGGGCGCGGTCCCCAGGTTTCCCACGGGCACCACACAGGGCATGCTGGGTACCCCCATGGAACCTGGGCCCCTACGGCTGCGTTGTACGTTTGGGCAGCCAGCCCCCGCCCACCCCCCAGTGCAGGAGCCACAAACCCGTGACCACGCTTGCGCTCGGCCCCGAGTGGCTGAGCCCGGACTACCTGATCGAGACCTTCAGCCTCGCCGGCATCCTGCTGATCGTCTTCGCCGAGTCCGGACTCTTCGCGTTCCTGCCCGGCGACTCGCTGCTGTTCACCGCGGGCCTGTTCGTGGCCCAGGGCCAGTACATCAGCCAGCCGCTGTGGCTGGTGTGCGCCCTGATCGTGCTGGCCGCCGTCCTCGGTGACCAAGTGGGCTACATGATCGGCAAGTTCTTCGGTCCCAGGCTCTTCAGCCGCCCCAACTCCAGACTCTTCAAGCAGGAGAACCTGGAGAAGGCCCACGAGTTCATGGAGAAGTACGGTCCCAAGGCGATCGTGCTGGCCCGCTTCGTGCCGATCGTGCGCACCTTCGCCCCCATCGTGGCGGGCGCCGGCCGCATGAAGTACCGCACCTTCCTCACGTTCAACGTGATCGGCGGTGTCGCCTGGGGCACGGGCGTGACCCTCGCGGGCTACTGGCTCGGCCAGATCGAGTTGATCCGGACCAACGTCGAGGCGATCCTCGTCCTGATCGTCCTGGTCTCGGTCGTCCCGATCGCCATCGAGTACCTCCGCGAGCGCGCCAAGAAGAAGCGCGCCGCCGCGACCCCGCCCCCGGCGGCCCCGCAGCCCCCGTACCCGATGACGGACCAGGCCACCACCCAGCTCCGCCGCATCGACCCCTACCAGCACCCCCAGCAGCAGCCCTACGCCCAGCAGTACCCCCAGCAGCCCTACCACCAGAACAACGACCAGTACCCGTACAACAACCAGGGCTACTGACCAGCGCCCCCAAAGGGGCGCGGGGAACTGCGCGACAAGCCACGATGCACCCGCACCCGCCGACGCACACCGCCCCCCGCCCCTAAGGCGCCCCCCGCCAGGGACGCGCCCGGCTAAAACCCCCGCGTCCGCTTGGCCGCCCGCCGCCCCTCCGCACTCGCACTCCCCGGCACCTTCAAAAACAGCCGCGAGATCTCCGACCCGAGGTTCACCCCGATGGCGATCGCCATCGCCAGCGCCACCGCCTTCGTCAGCGACACCAGCCCCCGGTCCACCTCGCTCTGCGCGATCGCCAGCAGCCCGAAGTACGTCGCCGACCCCGGCAGCAGCGGCCCGATCGCCGCCGTCGTGTAGGGCAGCGCGGAGGCGAACCGGTACCGCGACATGAGCTGGCCGAACAGCCCCACCAGCCCCGCCGCCGCGGCCGTGGACGCCACCGGCGAGATATCGCCCGCGTAGTGCATCGCGCCGTACACGCACCACGCCACGCCCCCGTTGAGGGTCACCGCCAGCACGGTGGACCGCTCCTGCTGGAGCAGCACGGCGAAGGCCAGCGACAGCAGCATCGAGGCGATGATCTGCACGACCGGCTGGTCGCCGGTGCCCAGCGCCGCGTCCGGGTTGAGCTTGGCGCCGAGCTGGACGCCGAAGTACAGCACCAGCAGCACCCCGGCGACGATGCTGACGAAGAAGTACAGCACCTCCAGCAGCCGCGCGGAGGCGGTGATGTAGAAGCCGGTCAGACCGTCCTGCACCCCCGCGACCAGCGCCCGCCCCGGCAGCAGCGCGAACAGCCCACCGGTGATCACCGCCGACGCCTTCACCTCCACGTGCGTCAGCGTCAGCGCGATCCCGATCGCGGCCGGCGGCATCGCGGCCACCGCGAACTGGTAGAACTCCGGCAGCCCGCGCCCCGCGCACAGCCACGCCAGCCGGTCGCCCAGCATCGCGCCGAGCAGCGCCGCCACGAACACGATCGCGTCACCGCCGACCAGCAGCGAGGCCGCGCCCGCCAGCAGACCGCTGGCCGAGGTCAGCACCCAGGTCGGGTACGGGTGCCGGTTGCGGCGGATCTCCGCCAGCCGCCGGTACGCCTCCTCCAGCGAGATGTGCGTGTCCGGGTCGCTGAGGTCGTCCACCAGCCGGAAGACGGCCGCGAGCCGGGTGTAGTCGGTGCCCCGGCGGCGTACCGTCCGCGAGGCCGTCACCGGGTCCTCCACCAGCGACGGCTGGTGGGAGACGGACAGCAGCGTGAAGGTGACGGTCGGCTCGCAGCGGTCCAGACCGTACGAGCGGCAGACCGCGAACATCGCGGCCTCCACGTCCTCGGCCCCCTCGCCGCCCGCGAGCAGCAGCTCGCCGATACGCAGCGTGAGGTCGAGCACCCTCGGCACGGCGGGTCCGGTGTCGTCGTCGTGGCGCTGCGGGGTCTCCGGGGCGGGCCGCTCGGTCACCGGCATCCGCAGCATCGTGCGCATCCGGTCCTGCCAGGGCACGTCCTTGGCGAGGTTCACCGCGGGTGTGCCGGCCGGCGGGGTGACGGCGGAGGGGGCGTGCTGCGGGCTGTAGGCGGCCGGGGTGCTGAACGCCGAGCCCTCGGGCTCCGCGCCCGGATGGGACACGTCCAGCCCCTCGGGCAGGGCGAACTCCGATGTCGTCTCGGACTCGCTCGCGCCCGACCGGGGGACCGCCAGCCCCTGCGGCAGCGCGAACTCGGACGTCGTCGACGACTCGCCGTCGGCCGGGGCCGCGACCCCGCCGGGCTGGCGGTAGCCGCTTCTGGCCTCGTCCGACCGCGGCTTGCGGTCCTCCGCGTCCGTCACGTGCTCCTTGCTCCCTACGACCACAAGATCCAGTAACCCTCAGTATGCGCACCCAAACGCGAACGGGCCGCACGCGAAGGCGTGCGGCCCGTCGGCGACAGGGGTGGCGGAGGGCTCAGTGGCCGCCCTGCTCCTTGAAGCGCTTGTAGGAACGCTCGATCTCGGCCTCGGCGTCCGTACGGCCCACCCAGTTGGCGCCCTCGACCGACTTGCCGGGCTCCAGGTCCTTGTAGACCTCGAAGAAGTGCTGGATCTCCAGGCGGTCGAACTCCGACACGTGGTGGATGTCGCGCAGGTGCTCCACGCGCGGGTCGGTCGCCGGGACGCACAGCAGCTTGTCGTCGCCGCCGGCCTCGTCCGTCATCCGGAACATGCCGATCGCGCGGCAGCGGATCAGGCAGCCCGGGAACGTCGGCTCGTCGAGGATGACCAGCGCGTCCAGCGGGTCGCCGTCCTCGCCGAGGGTGTTCTCGACGAAGCCGTAGTCGGTCGGGTAGGCGGTCGAGGTGAACAGGCGGCGGTCCAGGCGGATACGACCGGTCTCGTGGTCCACCTCGTACTTGTTCCGCGAACCCTTCGGGATCTCGATCGTGACGTCGAACTCCACCGGACGCTCCTCCATGATCAGCACATAGTTCTGGTGGTTAAGTGTCCCTCACGCACGTGTGTGATCGCGAAAGGGGCTGGTGGTCGTGCCGGAGCTGAGGCCGTGGCGGGCCGCGAGACCGCGACTGGCGCGGGCCGCGGGCGCCGTACGTCCGCGTCTCACGCGCGCGGCGCGCGCCCTCGGACCGCGGGTCGCGCGGTTCGCACGGGCTACGGCACCGCGGCTCACCGGGCCGAAGACCTGGCAGTACACCGCGGGTGCCGCCACCGCCGGACTGGCCCTGGCCGCCGGGGTGGTGACCGCCGCGGGCCCCTGGGACTCCACGGGTCAGCGTACGGCCGAGCGGGACCGGGCCGTCGCCCTGGACCACACGGGTGGCGCAGATCACGGCCGCGGCCCCGGTACGGCGGGACCGCCCCGGCCCGCGCCCAGCGCCGGCGCCGTGCTGGCCGGCCTCGGCGGCACCTCCGCTCCGGCCCCCGCGGCCCCGCGCGGCGAAGCCCTGGCCGGCGTACTCGGCCCGCTGCTGGAGGACCCGGCGCTCGGCGCCCGGCACGCCGCCTCCGTCGTCGACCTCGCCACCGGAAAGCGCCTGTACGGCACCGCCGTCGGGACCCCGCTCACCCCCGCCTCCACCACCAAGATCGCCACCGCCGTCGCCGCCCTCGGCGCCCTGGGCCCCGACCACCGCCTGACCACCCGTACCGCCTACGAGGCCGACACCGGGGAACTCGTGCTGGTCGGCGGCGGCGACCCCACCCTCACCGCCCGGAAGAAGGCCAAGGGCCTCGCCTCCCTGCGCACCCTCGCCGACAAGACCGCCACCGCCCTGAAGAAACGTGACGTCAGGCGGGTGACGCTGTCGTACGACACCTCGCTCTACGCCGGCTCCGAGATGCACCCGATCGGGGTCAACGACAACCTCGCCCCCGTCACCGCCCTGATGGCCGACGAGGCCCGCACCGACGGCTCCACCAGCGGCCCCGCCCCGCGGGTGAGCGACCCCGCGGCCGACGCCGCCCGCACCTTCGCCGGGCTGCTGCGCGCGCACGGCGTGAAGGCGACGCCGCCGGGCCCGTCCAAGGCGACCGGCCGCGCCGACACCCTCGCCACCGTCGCCTCGCCGCCGCTGTCCGCGCTGGTCGAGCGGATGCTCACCAACAGCGACAACGACCTCGCCGAGGCCCTGCTGCGGCACACCGCCGTGGCCACCGGCAAGCGCGCCGACTTCGCGGGCGGCGCCGCGGCCCTCGCCGCCCGGCTGAAGCACCTCGGCCTGCCGGTCAAGGGCAGCGAGTTCCACGACGGCAGCGGCCTGGACCGCGCCGACCGCCTCACCGCCGGCCTGCTCACCGGGCTGCTCACCACCGCCGCCGACCCCGACCGGCCCGGCCTGCGCGCCGCCCTCACCGGCCTGCCGGTCGCCCACTTCACCGGCACCCTCGCCGACCGCTACCCCGACGGCGCCGCCGGGCTGGTGCGCGCCAAGACCGGCACCCTGACCGGCGTGAACACCCTCGCCGGCACCGTCGTCACCCGGGACGGCCGGACCCTCGGCTTCGCCTTCCTCGCCTCGGAGACCACCGACCCCCAGGCCGCCCAGGCAGCCCTGGACCGCCTGGCGAGCGCCCTCGCCGACTGCGGCTGCCGCTGACCGCCCCGGTTTCCCGGGACCCGCACGGCCTGCCCCCGGCGGCGGGCCTCACGTACGGTTGACGCATGACGAGCATCGGTGGTGCTGCATCTTCCGGGATGGTCGACTGGAACCTCGCGGTGGCGACCGCGACCCGCCTGGTACGGCCGGGCCCGGAGGTGAGCCGCGACGAGGCCCGCGCGGTCGTCGCGGAACTCCGCCGGCACGCCAAGGTCTCGGAGGAACACGTCCGGGCCTTCACCCGGATGGTCTCCGAGGAGGGCACCGACACCCCCGTCCTCGTCGTCGACCGGCCCGGCTGGGTCCGGGCCAACGTGGCCGGCTTCCGCGAGCTGCTCAAACCCCTGCTCGACAAGATGGAGCAGCGCCGCGGCTCCTCCCCGGGCGGCGCGGTGCTCGGCGCCGTCGGCGGCAAGGTCACCGGCGTGGAGCTGGGGATGCTGCTGTCCTTCCTGTCCTCCCGCGTCCTCGGCCAGTACGAGACCTTCGCCCCCGCCACCCGCGACCTGCCCGCCGGGCCCGACGGCGGCGGCCGGCTGCTCCTGGTCGCCCCCAACATCGTCCACGTCGAACGCGAACTGGAGGTCGACCCGCACGACTTCCGGCTCTGGGTCTGCCTGCACGAGGAGACCCACCGCACCCAGTTCACGGCCGTGCCCTGGCTCCGCGACCACCTGCGGGGCGAGATCCAGTCGTTCCTGGACGAGACCGACGTCGACCCGATGACCGTCCTCGAACGCGTCCGCGAGGCCGTCCAGACGCTCGCCGGGGGGCGCCCCGAGGGCGAGGAGGAGGACGGCGGCCGGTCCCTGGTCGAGCTGGTGCAGACCCCGGCGCAGCGCGAGATCCTCGGCCGCCTCACCGCCGTGATGTCCCTGCTGGAGGGTCACGCCGACTTCGTCATGGACGGCGTCGGCCCCGAGGTCGTGCCCACCGTCGGCGAGATCCGCGAGAAGTTCCAGCAGCGCCGCGCCAAGGGCGCCTCCCGCCTCGACCTGGCCCTGCGCAAGCTGCTCGGCCTGGACGCCAAGCTCCGCCAGTACCGGGACGGCGAGCGCTTCGTACGGGCCGTCGTCGACGAGGTCGGCATGGACGGCTTCAACCGGGTGTGGACCTCGCCCAACACCCTCCCCACCAAGGCGGAGATCGCCAAACCGGCGGACTGGGTCGCACGGGTGCACCGCAGGACCGAATCCTGAGGCGAAACGGAAGGGGAGTGAACAAAAACCGGCCGACGGCAGGCGAACGCCCCTCCAATCACCCGTCCGAGGGACCGTGGGGCACCGGCAGGCGTGCGATGCTCGGGGCACGACGCGTTTCTGTCACCATCTACACACTCTGCGTGACGGAAGCGCGCCAACCCCCCCGAAAACTTCATGAAGGGCACCGGACATGGGTCCCCATCCTGCGGTCGCGGCGATACGCCTGGCGGTCCGCCGCGTCCTCCACGACATCCTGACCGAACACCACAGCGACCCCGGGGCCGCCGTCGCCTTCCCGCCCGGCACCTCCGGCGCGTTCCCCGCCGCGTCCGGTGCCGGCCGCGCGGCCGGGGGCGCCCCCGAGATGCCGTCGGCGGGGCCGCGCGAGTTCCCGCTGGGGGCCCAGCGGGAGGTCCCGTCCGCCGGCTCCGGCGGGCTCGCCCGCGCGGGCTCCGGCGAGTTCCCGGCCGCGCACGAGGCGGGCCGCCCGGCCGCCCGGCAGGCGGGCCGCCCGGCGGGGCGGGCGGGCGCGCGGGACCTGGCGCCCGGGGCGACGATGGAGCGGCCGCCCGCGCCGCTGGTGCTCGTGGCGTGCTCCGGCGGCGCCGACTCCATGGCGCTCGCCTCCGCCCTCGCCTTCGAGGCCCCCCGGCTCGGCGTCCGGGCCGGCGGCATCACCATCGACCACGGCCTGCAGCCCGGCTCCGACCTGCGCGCCGAGGAGGTCGTGCTGCGCCTGCGCGCCCTCGGCCTGGACCCGGTGGAGTCCGCCACCGTGTCCGTCGGCCGCGACGGCGGCCCCGAGGCCGCCGCCCGCGACGCGCGCTACGCCGCCCTGGACGCCGCCGCCGAGCGGCACGGCGCTGCCGCCGTCCTGCTCGGCCACACCCGTGACGACCAGGCCGAGACCGTCCTGCTGGGCCTCGCCCGCGGCTCCGGCATCCGCTCCCTGTCGGGCATGGCCGCGGTCTCGGGGGCCGGCGGCCGCTACCGGCGCCCCTTCCTCCAGTTGGACCGGCAGACCGCCCGCAAGGCGTGCATGGTCCAGTCCCTGCCCGTCTGGGACGACCCGCACAACACCGACCCGGCCTACACCCGCTCCCGGCTGCGCCACGAGGGCCTGCCCGCCCTGGAGAAGGCCCTGGGCAAGGGCGTCGTCGAGGCCCTCGCCCGGACGGCCCAGCTCTCCCGGGACGACGCCGACGCCCTGGACTCCTGGGCCCGCGAGGCCGAGGCCGGGGTCCGGGACGGCGCCGGCCGCCTGGAGTGCGGCAAGCTCTACGCCCTGCCGCCCGCCGTACGCCGCCGGATCCTGCGCCGGGCCGCCATCGAGGCCGGCTGTCCGGCCGGTTCGCTGTTCGCCCGCCACATCGAGGAAGTCGACCGTCTGATCACGGGCTGGCGCGGCCAGGGAGCCATCAACCTCCCCGGCCGGGTCGTCGCCCGGCGGCAGGGTGGCAGACTGGTGATCCGGCAAGGCTGAATCCGGACCCCGGCGCGGGCCGCCCCAGGCGGAGCCGAGCGGGCGGCCCGGCCGGGGCCGGTGGGACGACCGAAAGTGATGCGGGTGGACGCGAAAGACATGGGCGCCGATCTCCAGCAGGTGCTCATCACCAAGGAAGAGATCGACGCGAAGCTGGCCGAGCTGGCCGCGAAGATCGACGCGGAGTACGCGGGCAAGGACCTGCTCATCGTCGGGGTCCTCAAGGGCGCGGTGATGGTCATGGCCGACCTCGCGCGGGCGCTGTCCACCCCGGTCACCATGGACTGGATGGCGGTGTCCTCGTACGGCGCGGGCACCCAGTCCTCCGGTGTGGTGCGGATCCTCAAGGACCTCGACACCGACATCAAGGGCCGGCACGTCCTGATCGTCGAGGACATCATCGACTCCGGACTGACCCTGTCCTGGCTGCTGTCCAACCTCGGTTCGCGCGAGCCCGCCTCGCTGAAGGTGTGCACGCTGCTGCGCAAGCCCGACGCCGCCAAGGTCGCCATCGACGTGGAGTGGGTCGGCTTCGACATCCCCAACGAGTTCGTCGTCGGCTACGGCCTGGACTACGCCGAGAAGTACCGGAACCTGCCGTTCGTCGGTACGCTCGCGCCCCACGTCTACGGCGGCTAGTGCGGCCCTTCGGCGGCATCGCGCCGGGCGCCGGGAACCCGGGCGGCCTTCGCGCCGTTGGAGGGTGCAGAGGGGAACGCCAGCCCTCCCGTGCCGCTTCGCGGTGCCAGGCTGGGGTACCGTCAGAAGAACTGTCTTATCAAACTCACTATGGCAGGAGGGACGGGGCGGCACCGCTCCGTGTGGATGGACGTGAAGCGATACTTCCGTGGGCCGGTCATGTGGATCGTGCTGGCCGTCCTTGCCGTGGTCGTGTTGATGCAGGTCGTCGGCTCGTCCGGCGGCTACAAGACGGTTGACACGGGCCAGGTCGTCCAGGCGATCAACCAGAACAAGGTCGAGTCGGCCAAACTGACCACCGGTGACGAGCAGACCATCAAGGTCCAGCTCAAGAGTGGCGAAAAGGTCGAGGGCAGCTCGAAGATCCAGGCGAGCTACATCGGCGATCAGGGCGTGGACATCGCCAACACGCTGCAGAACAAGTACCAGGACAAGCAGATCCCGGACGGCTACACGGTCTCGCCGTCGAAGCAGAACCCGTTCGTCGGGATTCTGATCTCCTTCATGCTGCCCCTGGTCCTCATCGTGATCATCTTCCTGTTCCTGATGAATCAGATGCAGGGCGGCGGCTCCCGGGTCATGAACTTCGGCAAGTCCAAGGCGAAGCTCATCACCAAGGACACCCCGAAGACGACGTTCTCGGACGTCGCCGGGTCGGACGAGGCCGTCGAGGAGCTGCACGAGATCAAGGAGTTCCTCCAGGAACCGGCCAAGTTCCAGGCCGTCGGCGCCAAGATCCCCAAGGGCGTACTGCTCTACGGGCCCCCCGGCACCGGCAAGACGCTGCTCGCGCGGGCCGTGGCCGGCGAGGCGGGCGTCCCGTTCTACTCGATCTCGGGTTCCGACTTCGTCGAGATGTTCGTCGGTGTCGGTGCCTCCCGGGTCCGTGACCTCTTCGAGCAGGCCAAGGCGAACGCCCCGGCGATCGTCTTCGTCGACGAGATCGACGCGGTCGGCCGCCACCGCGGCGCCGGCCTCGGCGGCGGTCACGACGAGCGCGAGCAGACGCTGAACCAGCTCCTGGTGGAGATGGACGGCTTCGACGTCAAGGGCGGCGTGATCCTCATCGCCGCGACGAACCGGCCCGACATCCTCGACCCGGCGCTGCTGCGCCCCGGCCGCTTCGACCGGCAGATCGCCGTCGACCGCCCGGACATGCAGGGCCGGCTGGAGATCCTCAAGGTCCACCAGAAGGGCAAGCCGGTCGCCCCGGACGTCGACCTGGCGGCCGTCGCCCGGCGCACCCCCGGCATGACCGGTGCCGATCTGGCCAACGTGCTGAACGAGGCCGCCCTGCTGACGGCCCGCAGCGACCGCAAGCTGATCGACAACCACATGCTGGACGAGGCGATCGACCGCGTGGTGGCCGGACCGCAGAAGCGGACCCGGATCATGTCGGACAAGGAGAAGAAGATCACCGCGTACCACGAGGGCGGACACGCCTTGGTCGCGGCGGCCTCACCGAACTCCGACCCGGTCCACAAGATCACCATCCTGTCCCGGGGCCGGGCCCTGGGCTACACGATGGTGCTCCCGGACGAGGACAAGTACTCGACCACCCGCAACGAGATGCTCGACCAGCTCGCCTACATGCTGGGCGGCCGGGCGGCCGAGGAACTGGTCTTCCACGACCCGACCACCGGTGCCGCCAACGACATCGAGAAGGCCACCGGCCTGGCGCGGGCCATGGTCACCCAGTACGGCATGACCGAGCGGCTCGGCGCCATCAAGTTCGGCGGCGACAACACCGAGCCGTTCCTCGGGCGGGAGATGGCCCACCAGCGCGACTACTCGGAAGAGGTCGCCGCGCTGGTCGACGAAGAGGTCAAGAAGCTCATCGAGACCGCGCACAACGAGGCGTGGGAAATCCTGGTCGAGAACCGCGACGTCCTCGACAACCTGGTCCTGGCCCTCCTGGAGAAGGAGACCCTGGGCAAGGAGGAGATCGCCGAGATCTTCGCGCCGATCGTCAAGCGTCCGCCGCGCCCGGCGTGGACCGGCTCGTCCCGGCGTACGCCGTCCACCCGTCCGCCGGTGCTCTCCCCCAAGGAGCTGGCCCTGACGAACGGGGCGAACGGCAGCACGGCGTCGATCACCGCCAAGAGCACCACGGTGGAGCCCGCCCCGGCTCCCGAGCGGGCTCCGGAGGACCGTCCGGAGAGCTGAGCACGGCTCGCCGGCGGGCCCGTACCGGCCCGGAATGATGGCCGCGTCCCCCAGGTTCTAGCCTGGGGGACGCGGCATTCGGCCATTTCCGGGCCGTGCACGACAGACAGGAACGAGGCAGAGATGACCGACCCCGTGACGCTGGACGGCCAGGGCCGGATCGGCGAGTTCGACGAGAAGCGCGCGGAGAGCGCGATCCGCGAACTGCTGATCGCGGTCGGCGAGGACCCGGACCGCGAGGGTCTGCGGGAGACGCCGGCCCGGGTGGCACGGGCGTACAAGGAGATCTTCGCCGGGCTGTGGCAGGAGCCCGAGGACGTGCTGACCACGACGTTCGACCTCGGCCATGACGAGATGGTGCTGGTCAAGGACATCGAGGTGTACTCGACGTGCGAGCACCACCTGGTGCCGTTCCGCGGGGTCGCGCACGTCGGCTACATCCCGTCCACCAGCGGCAAGATCACCGGGCTGTCCAAGCTGGCCCGTCTCGTGGATGTCTACGCCCGGCGTCCGCAGGTGCAGGAGCGGCTCACCACGCAGATAGCGGACTCCCTGATGGAGATCCTGGAGCCGCGCGGCGTGATCGTCGTGGTGGAGTGCGAGCACATGTGCATGTCGATGCGCGGCATCCGCAAGCCCGGTGCGAAGACCCTCACCTCGGCGGTGCGCGGCCAGTTGCGGGACGCGGCGACGCGCGCGGAGGCGATGAGCCTCATCATGGCCCGCTGACACCCGACGGGGCGGGCACCCGCGCGGCGCTACGCCGCCGGGGCCGCGCCCGGGGTGTCGTCGTCGTCCTCGGGGAGCCGGCAGACCCGCTCCAGGAACATGGCCGCCGCTATGACGGCGATGCCGGCCACGACCGAGCTGCCGGCGTAGATCGCCTGGTCGCGGCGGGCGGGGATCTCCAGGGACTCCAGCAGGAAGACGGCCGTGCCGCCGTACATCCCGGCGACCAGGGCGGCGACCAGGGCGCTGGCCTGTCCGAAGACGACGGCGCGGGCGGCCATCAGCGGGTCGACGCCCTTGGCGCCGGGCACCCGGTCGCGCTGGGCGCGCAGCCGGGCGCGCAGGGACAGGGCGATGGCCAGCAGGATCGCGGCGATCGCCGCCAGGACCAGGGGGGCGGCGAGGGGGACGCTGGGCAGCGTCCCGACCGAGTTCCACAGGCGGGCGCCCGCCCAGGACAGGACCGCGGCGACGGCGAACACGCCGGCCAGCGTCCTGATGCGCAGCTCTTTCACGGTGTCCCTTCGGTTCCCCGCACGTGGCCGGGCGACGCGGGTGGTCGTGTTCGACCTTAACGACTACTCGGGCAGCCGGAGTTCCAGGTCGGCGCGGGGGGCGACGCCGTCCCGGGTCACCGTGTCCAGCAGGTCGGCGACCGGGCCGTGGCCGGGGAGCTGGGCGCCGGGGTCCAGGTCGTGCCAGGGGGCGAGGACGAAGGCGCGCTCGTGGGCCCGGGGGTGGGGCAGGGTGAGCCGCGGGTCGTCGGAGACCACGTCGGCGTAGGCGACGATGTCGACGTCGAGGGTGCGCGGGCCCCAGCGCTCGTCGCGGACCCGGTGGAACGCCTCCTCGACGGCGTGCGCCCGCTCCAGCAGGGAGGACGGGGGCAAGGTGGTCTTCAGCACCACGACCGCGTTGTAGTACGACGGCTGGGTGCCGGGCTCGACGCCCCACGGCTCGGTCTCGTAGACCGGGGAGACCCCTTTGACGCGGACGCCCGGGGTGTCCTCCAGCGCGTCGATGGCGCCCTGGAGGGTCTCCAGGCGGTTGCCGAGGTTGGCGCCGAGGGAGAGGACCGCGCGCCGGGGGTTGGACAGGGTGGTGTCGGCCGCGTCGACCTGCTCGACGACCGAGGCGGGCACCGGCTGGACGATCGGGTCACTGGGGCCCTGGGCGAACGGGACGCTCATACTCGGCTCCGGGTGATGGTGACGGTCACGTCGTCGAAGGGGACGGTGATCGGGGCGTCCGGCTTGTGGACGCGGACCTCGACCTCCTGGACCCCCTCGTGCTTCAGGCAGACCTGGGCGATGCGCTCGGCCAGCGTCTCGACGAGGTTGACGGGCTCGCCCTCGACGACGGCCACGACCTCCTCCGCCACGATGCCGTAGTGCACGGTCTTGGTCAGGTCGTCGTCGGCCGCGGCCGGACGGGTGTCCAGGCCAAGGACGATGTCCACGAGGAAGGTCTGGCCCTCCTCGCGCTCCTTGGGGAACACGCCGTGGTACCCACGGCCCTTCAGGCCGCGCAGCGCGACACGATCCACCCGAATCACTCCTGCAGTCGTCGGTCTCGGCCGGTCGGTGCCGGGTGCGGGCGGCACACCGGCCATGGTCGAATCTACCCGCGGGCACTGACAGCGCCGGGCCTCGGGGCCGCGGGAGGGGTGCCTTCCGGCCGCATACCCACTCAGGAGGGCGACTCCTCGCCCTCCTCCTCGTCGGTTTCGGCGAGCACCGGGGAGGCGTGGTGCGACCAGAGCTTCCAGCCGTCGGCGGTGCGCCGGAACACGTTGGTGGCGACCACGAGCTGGCCGACCAGCGGGCCCAGCTCGTCGCCGTCGTCGGGGGCGGGGCCGCCGCTGAGGATGTTCTCCGTGCAGGTCACCACGGCGGTGTCGCCGGTGACGGAGACATGCGTGTCGGTGAGGAAGAACTGGATGTAGTCGGTGTTCGCCATGATCAGCGCGTACGACCTCAGCACCTCGCCGCGGCCGGTCAGCACCGGCCAGCCCGGGTGCACGCAGGAGATCACGCCGGTGTCCGCCGGGTCGTGGTACGACTCGTCGACGCCCAGGTCGGACGGGGTGAGCCAGAGCGAGGTGAGCCGTTCGAAGTCGCCGGACTCCTGGGCCTCGTAGTAGGCGGCGTTGGCGGCCTCGACCTCTTCGACGTCGAGGTGGGGGGCGCTCACCGGGTTCCTTCGGCGGGGCGGGGCGTGGTGCGGGCGGGGGTGTTCGGGGGTGCGGCGGGGGGCTCGGGGGTTCCGGGGGGCGCGGGGGCGTCGGCGTGCGCGGGGGCCTCGGGGGGCGTGGGCGCTTCGGCGTGCGCGGGGGCCTCGGTTTCGGCGTGCGGTGCGTTGTGCGCGTGCGGTGCGGCTGCGGCGTCGGATGTGTCCCGCGCGTGCGGTGCGGTTCCGGAGTGCGGGGTCGTCCGCGCGTGTGCTCCCTCGATGGCGCGGGCGACGCGTACCGCGTCCGCCGTGGCGCGGACCTCGTGCACGCGCACCGCCCAGGCGCCGGCCTGGGCGGCGAGCGCGGAGACGGCGGCGGTGGCGGCGTCGCGCTCCCGCGCGGGCGGCGGGGAGCCGCCGGGACCGGCGAGGACCCGGCCGAGGAACCGCTTGCGGGAGGCGGCGACCAGGAGCGGGTGGCCGAGGCCCAGCAGGCGGTCGAGGTGGGCCAGCAGCACCAGGTCGTGCTCGGCGTCCTTGGAGAAGCCGAGGCCGGGGTCGACGATCACGCGGTCGGGGGCGATGCCGCCCTCCAGGACGCTCTCCACGCGCGCGTGCAGTTCGCCGGTGACCTCGGCGACGACGTCGTCGTACGTCCCGCGCACGTTGCCCGCCGCCAGCAGGCCGCGCCAGTGCATGACCACGAAGGGGGCGCCGGCGTCCGCGACGACCGGGATCATGCGGGGGTCGGCGAGGCCGCCGGAGACGTCGTTGACCAGGGCCGCGCCCGCCGCGAGGGACCGCTCGGCGACGCTGGCGCGCATGGTGTCGACGGAGACGGTGACGCCCTCGGAGGCCAGTCCGCGCACCACCGGCACCACGCGCCGCAGTTCCTCGGCCTCGTCGACCCGGGTGGCACCGGGGCGGGTGGACTCACCGCCGACGTCGACCAGGTCGGCGCCCTCGGCGACCAGGTCCAGGCCGTGCTTGATGGCGGCCGTCGTGTCGAACCAGCGACCGCCGTCGGAGAACGAGTCGGGGGTGACGTTGACGACCCCCATGACCGCGCAGCGGTCCCATGCGGTCAGTCCCGCCACGTGGCGGCGGCCGGTTCGCTTGCTCATGCCTTCAGCGTAGGCCCAGGGGGTGCGGGGCAGCCCGCGAGGAGGCCGGTCTCCCGGGCCCACACCTCGCCGCCGGTGGCGGAGCAGCCCGTGACCGCCGGGGTCCAGGAGTGGGCGCGGGCCTCGTCCATGAACCGTTCGATGGCGCCGGGCCACGCCTCGACGTCCCCGACGGGGTCCCCGGCGGCCAGCATCACGCCGGCGACGACGCGGTACGTCACCGCCGCCCGGCCGCTGGGGGAGAAGACGACGCGTCCGTCGCGGCCGAGCGGGCGGTGCGGGCAGTTGTGCTCGGCGAGCAGGGCGCGCAGCCGGGCCGCGTCCGCCCGGTCCGCGCGGGCGGCGGGGTCCCGGGGGCGGAACGCCAGATGGAGGGTGCTGAGGGCGGTGAGCAGGCCCAGGGTGCCGAGGGAGAGGGCGACGGTGGCCGAGGCGGGGCCCCGGTAGGCGACCGGGCCCTCGACACCGAACAGGCCGTACAGGGCGTGGGTGAGGCGGTCGGCCAGGCTGGGGTCGCCGACGACGCGGTGCGGGTGGGCGCTGACGATCAGCAGGCCGAGGAGGACGGAACCGGCGCCCATCAGCACCAGGTGGGCCAGCGCCCGCCACCAGTTGCGCGGCCCCGGCGGGGCGGTGAACCGGTCGCGGTGGCGCAGCAGGGCCCACAGCAGCGCCAGGGGCACCAGCGCGGCCACCAGGGAGCCCTGGTGGCCGTACGCCACCGCCGCCCCGGCCGGCAGGACCAGTACGGCGGCCCGCCACGCGCGCCGCCGGCCGCGCCGCAGACCGTGCGCCAACTGGAGTGCCACCACCCCGGCGCCGAGCGCCCCGGCCGCCGCCGCCGGGCCGAACGCGTCGGGGAACACGGGGAGCAGGGAGGACAGTACGGGCGTAAGGCCGTCGCGGAAGGGCGGGAAGACGCCCGCGGCGATGTCCAGGAGGCCGGCCAGGGCGCAGGCCCTGCCGATCCTTCGGTGGACGGGTCCCGGAACCGTGCCCGACATTTCCTCATCCGTCCTGACAGACATCGCACCCTGTAGTTCTGCGAGGGACCCTGGGTCCGGTGCCGATCCGGGCATCCGGCGGCATTGCGCCCTCTAGGACGGTGTCCCGGGGGGCCGGGTTCACTCCCGTTCCGGATCGGGAAAGGGCGGGAGCGGTCTTCGGCACCGGGACCGGGGGGCTTTTTCCGGACGCCTTGGGTCGGGGAAATGGCCCGGTGATGTGACGGGCCGTCAGGGTGTCGGTGTCCGCGGTCAAAGCGGCGGTCAGGGCGCCTGTGCGCGGGGGCGGCGGACGAGCACCGGACGATCGCCAAAAATGATCTTGACCAAATGGCGCGGTGTTTCCTGATGCCCCGTGAACACTTCCGTTACGGCGGTGTTTTTACGAGACCGGGGCGCCAAGAAACGCCTACGCGCGGTAAGTTTCTGGCCATGCCACGTGGACGTCACCGCCATTCCCCGCCTCTGCACAGGCTGCTTCCCCCGTCGGCGATCGCAGGCGTCTCCGTCGTCTGCGCCCTCGGCCCCTGGGTGTTCACCGAGACGCCGGTGCTCCGCGCGCTGGCCGCCGCCGCCGCGGTGACCGCGATCACCGGCGCGGTCGTCATGCGGCACTGGGACACCCAGGCGGGCAAGCGCGTCGCCGACCTCACGCGCGCGCGGGCGAGCGACGAGTGGCGCTACGAGGAGCGGGTCGCCGAACTGGAGTCCGACCTGGAGGAGTCGCGCGAACTGCGCGGCAAGCTGGAACAGCGGCTGCGCGCCAAGCGCGCGGAACTGGCGAAGCTGCGCAACGAGCACGCCGCCCTGCTGCGCCGGTACGCCACGGCGGAGACCGAGCGGGCCAGCGCCCTGGAGGGCCGCCGCCTGCTGGAGAGGGAGACGGTGGCCCCCACGCCCGCCCTGCCGGCCGCGCGGACCTCCGGGGCGATGGAGATCCCGGGGCGCGTCTCCGAGGCGGCGGAAGAGGCCGTGGCGGCCCCGGAGGCCCGCACCGGCATCTTCTCCCCGGAGGGGTCGCGGCTGTTCCTGCGGGCCGGTGCGGCACTGGCGCGGCTCGGCGAGGGCGGTGAGCCGGCCGGGGGCGGTGCCGGGGACGCGCGCTCCGCCGGCGGCCGGGCCGAGGGCGACGGTGACGGCGGGGACGACGGCGACGGCGGAGGCGGCGGGGTCCGGGAGGCCGACGCGGCGGCCGAGCCCGTCTCCGAGGACGAGCCGCAGGAGCAGGACGGGACGGAGGACGGTACGGCGGGCGAGCGCGTCCACGACGAGCCCGACGGGACCGGTGGGCACGAGCGCGCCGCCGCCCCCGGGACGGACCGGCCGGACCGCTCGGACCGGTCCGCCCAGCCCGCGCAGCCCGCCCGGGGCGCCTCCGGGCACTTCACCGTGCCGACCGCCGTGGCCGTCGTCCCGGCCGCGCCGCCCGCGCGGCGACCGGTGGCCGAGGGCGGCTTCGACTTCTTCGGCAACAAGACCTCCGGTCCGTCCGGCCACGCGGACGACGGCGACGGCCCGGCGGCCGGGCGGAACGCGGACCTCGCCGACGAGGACCTCGCCGACGTGGTCGGCCAGGAGGCCCTCGCCCTGCACAAGGCCGAGGCCGAGGCCGGGTTCAAGGAGGCCGGCGCGGACGTCCGGGAGGCCGGCCAGGTGATCGACCTGACCGAGCACGACGAGACCGAGCAGATCGACCTGGACGGCCTGCGCAGCGCCGTCTCCTGACGACGGGGGACGCCGTCCCGCCGGGGCGGCTCAGTCCCCGGTCATCCACCGGTCCGGCCGCGCGTCGCGCCGCCCGGTGCGGGAGCGCTCCGCCTGGGCCCGCAGCAGCTCCGCCGCCTCCCCGGCGTCGCGCAGCTTCGCGGCGACCGTCTTGCCGGCGCCGGTGTCCACCCGGACGTCGGCGACCCGCGCCAGCCGCTGCCACGGCCCTTGAGTGAGCCGGACGCTCTGCACCTTGGCGTGCGGCACCAGCGCCAGGGAGCGCCGCAGCAGCCCGTACCGCGCGGCGAACACCGCGTCGGTGACGGCGAGCCCGTAACCGCGCCACCGCAGCGGCGCGCACCGCCAGGACCGGCGCGGCGGGCGGGACAGCGCCGCGGGCGGCGGCACGCTCACGCCGGGCAGCACGCGCGCGACGAGGGACTCGGCGATCCCGCGCGGGGCGACGGGCAGCAGCGCGGAGTTCGACGACCCGGCCACGTCCAGCTCGACCCGCACCCAGTCGCGCCGCCGCCACAGCAGCGGCTGGACGATCCGGACGGTCTGCACCCGGCCCGGCGGCACCGTCTCGTGGGTGCGGTCCAGCAGCCCCCGGTCGACCCGCAGCCCGTCCGGCGACTCGGCCACCGTCCAGTCGTACTCCGTCACGAACCGGCCCACCGTGTGCGCCCCCGCCGCGCCGGCCAGCGGTACGGCGGTGGCGAGGACCGTCCACAGGCTGTGGGTGGCCAGCCACAGCAGCACCGGTACGACGACGGCGGCGGCCAGCGTGCCCCAGGTCGCGCCGGTCAGCAGCAGCGAGACGGCGATGACGCCGGGCGGCACGTTCAGCAGCCGGGTCGACGGTGCCTCGCCGACCTCGTGGGCGGTCTCGGGCGCGAAACCGGCCGCCCGCGCGAGCAGCTCGGCGCGCAGCGCGCGTGCCTCGTCCGCGCCCAGGAACGCCAGTTCGTCCTTCTTGCCGGTGCCTATGACGTCGAGCCTGAGCTTGGCCACGCCCGCGACCCGGGCCAGCAGCGGCTGGGTGACGTCGATGGCCTGCACCCGTTCCAGCCGGATGTGCGCGGTGCGCCGGAACAGCAGTCCGGTACGGATGCGCAGTTCCGTGTCGGTCACCGCGAAGTGGGTGAACCACCAGGTCAGGAAGCCGTACAGGGCGGCGGCCGGGATGAGGACGGCGATGCCGATCAGCAGGCCCGTGGTGGTCAGCCGGGTGAGCTGGCGCTGCGCCTGGTCGGGGTCGTGCACCGCCCAGCCGACCAGCACCGCGACCGGCGCCCAGGCGCGCCTGAGGGGCGTGACGGGGTGCAGCCGCCGCTCGATCACGCCGCGTGCGGCGCCCGGGGCGGTGTCGGGGGCGGCTTCCGCGGGGGCGGCTTCCGCGGGGGCGGCGGTGCCGTTCGGGCCGTCGGCGTCGTTCTCGGAGCCGGTCACGGTCACAGGCCCGCCGACCTTGCCTCGCCCAGCTCGGTGAGCCGGTCGCGCAGCCGTTCCGCCTCGGCCGGGTCGAGGCCCGGGATCGTCGCGTCGGTCGCGGCGGCGGCCGTGTGCAACTGCACGCTGGCCAGCCCGAAGTGCCGCTCGACCGGCCCGGACGTCACCTCGACCAGTTGCATCCGCCCGTACGGCACGACCGTCTCCTCACGCCACAGCACGCCCCGGCTGATCAGCAGATCGTCGGCGCGCTCGGCGTACCGCCAGGAGCGCCAGTTGCGCTCCAGCAGCACCCAGCCCCAGGCCAGCGCCGCCAGGGGCAGCAGCGCGAAGGCCGCCCACGCCGGGCTGGCGAACACCCCCGGCAGCAGCCCTGCGGCGAGCGTCAGCAGCCCCAGCCACACCACCAGCAGCAGCCGCCGCATCCGCAGCAGCCCCCGCGGCAGCCCGGTCCAGGCCGGGCCGTCCCCCGTGGCCGCCGCCCTATCCGTACCTGTGTCTGTGCCTGTGCCTTCGTCCGTACCCGTACTCGTACCCCTGCCCGTGCCCGGCGGGCTCCCCGTATCCATGAGGCCAGCGTACGTAGGGGAGACTGGGTCCATGACTCCTACGACGGAGACCATGGTCGGCATCGGCGGCGCCGCGGAGAGCACCGACATGGTGCTCAACATCGGGCCGCAGCACCCCTCCACGCACGGCGTCCTGCGGCTGAGGCTGCTGCTGGACGGCGAGCGCATCACCCGCGCGGAGCCCGTGATCGGCTATATGCACCGCGGCGCGGAGAAGCTGTTCGAGGCGCGCGACTACCGCCAGATCATCGTGCTCGCCAACCGCCACGACTGGCTGTCGGCGTTCTCCAACGAGCTGGGCGTCGTCCTGGCGGTCGAGCGGATGCTCGGCATGGAGGTGCCCGAGCGGGCGGTGTGGACGCGCACGCTGCTCGCCGAGCTGAACCGGGTGCTCAACCACCTGATGTTCCTCGGTTCGTATCCGCTGGAGCTGGGCGGCATCACCCCGGTCTTCTACGCGTTCCGGGAGCGCGAGGTGCTCCAGAACGTCATGGAGGAGGTCTCCGGCGGGCGGATGCACTACATGTTCAACCGCGTGGGCGGCCTCAAGGAGGATCTGCCGGCGGGCTGGACCGCACGCGCGCGTGCCGCCGTCTGCGCCGTACGGTCCCGCATGGACGTCTTCGACGACCTGGTGCTCGGCAACGAGATCTTCCGCGGGCGCACCCGGGGCGTGGGCGTGCTCAGCCCCGAGGCCGTGCACGCGTACGGGGTCAGCGGCCCGATCGCGCGTGCCTCGGGCGTCGACTTCGATCTGCGCCGCGACGAGCCGTACCTGGCGTACGGCGATCTCCAGGACGTGCTGGAGGTCGTCACCCGCGACGAGGGCGACTGCCTCGCCCGGTTCGAGTGCCTGCTGGCGCAGACGCACAACGCGCTCGACCTCGCGGAGGCGTGCCTGGACCGGATCGCCGAGCTGCCGCCCGGGCCGATCAACCAGCGGCTGCCCAAGGTGCTCAAGGCGCCCGAGGGGCACACCTACGCGTGGACCGAGAACCCGCTCGGCATCAACGGCTACTACCTGGTCAGCAAGGGCGAGAAGACGCCGTACCGGCTCAAGCTGCGGTCGGCCTCGTACAACAACATCCAGGCGCTCACCGAACTGCTGCCCGGGACGCTGGTCGCGGACATGGTGGCGATCCTCGGGTCAATGTTCTTCGTGGTCGGGGACATCGACAAATAGCCCGCCGACCCCGACGGGCTGCACCAGCCACCGGAAGCCGCCGAGCCCGCCCGGCGCGGTCAGCTCGGCGGCCTCACCGGCACGCGCGAGGGCCCGTACGTAGGCGGCGGGGTCGGTGGAGGCGAGGGCCAGCGGGGGACGGGCGCCGGTGACGCCCAGGGCGCGGAGCGCGTCGCGCTGGGGGAGCGTACGGGGGCGCGAGAGGGCGCTGTTCGGGGCGCGCACGCCCGCGCTCACGCCGGTCCCTGCGTCGGCGGCTGCGCCGGCGTCGGCCGCCGCCCCCGCCCCCGCCTCCGCGCACGCGTCCAGGGCCACGTGGGCCGTGATGTCGCAGGTGCCGTCGGGGACGGGCGGGGTCTCCCGGCCGTCCCGGAAGCCCGTCAGGGTGCCGAACGGCGGGCGGGCGGCGCGGGTGTGGGCGTAGTCGACGGCGACGGCGAGGCCGCGGTCCAGCGTCGTCACGGCGGCGGCCCAGGCCAGGTCGCGGGGGAGCCCGATCTCGGCCCGCAGCCCCGGCTCCGGCGGCAGCGGCCACCACCGGGCCAGCCACGCGGCCTCCGCCCCCTCCACCGGCTCCCCGAGCCGCTCGGCGCCGTCGTCCCGCACGAGCACCCGCCGGGGCACGCCCGCGGCGTCCACCTCGGCGACCTCCAGGGGGACGTTGTCCAGCCACTCGTTGGCGAACAGCAGCCCCGTGATCCCGCGCGGCGGCTCGGCACGCCACAGCACCGTCGGATCGAGGCCCTCGGGACGGTCGGCGAGCTCGACGGCGTACCCCCGCACGCGGGCGCGCACTCCGGCGGGCAGCGCGGCGAGCACCCCGGTGACCAGTTCGCCGCGCCCGGCCGCCATGTCCACGAAGTCCAGCTCCGCGGGCCGGCCCAGCGCCTCGTCGACCCGGCACAGCAGCCTCGCCACCGCCTCGGCGAACAGCGGCGACGCGTGCACGGACGTACGGAAGTGCGCGGCCGGACCGGCGGGTCCCCGGTAGAAGCCACCGGGCCCGTACAGCGCGTCCCGCGCCGCCTCGGCCCAGCCCCGCCAGCCCCCTGCGTCGTCTTTCGCCCCTCTGGTCCCAGCTTTCACCGGCTCAGGCTAGGGCAGCCTCAGCGCACGGGTGCGCGAGACCTCCACCTTGCGGAGTACGCGCGCCCACTGGGGATCGACCCTCCGGTTGACCCCTGCACCTATCCGGCTTCCCTACGCTGGGTTACGTGCAGCGCCTCTATGACTTCATCCGCAGGCACCCGACCGGGGTCGACAGCTTCTGGGCCCTCGTCCTGCTCGGGCTCACCCTGGTGTCCGCGGGCGCGAGTCAGGCGAACACCGGCACGGACGCCCCTTTCCTGATCATCCCGGTCGCCGTCCTGCTGTGCCTGGTGATCGCGCTGCGCCGACGCGTGCCGGAGCGGATGCTCGTCCTCGCGGGTGTCGTCGGCGTGGCGCAGTTGGCGCTGGACGTGTCCACCATGCCCGCCGACTTCGCCATGCTGGTGATCGTCTACACGGTGGCCGCGACCGGCGCCCGCTGGGCGTCCCGGCTGGCGCTGAGCGCGGGGCTGTGCGCGGCGCCGCTGGCGCAGTTGCGCTGGCCCAGCGGCGAGACGGGCGTCGCGGGCAATGTGGCGCTGACCGTCTTCCAGGCGGTGCCGTTCGCGCTGGCCTGGGTGCTCGGCGACTCCATCCGCACTCGCCGCGCGTACTTCGCGCAACTGGAGGAGCGCGCCGCCCGGCTGGAGAAGGAGCGCGAGGCGCAGGCCAAGGTCGCGGTCGCCGCCGAACGCGCCCGGATCGCGCGCGAGCTGCACGACGTGGTCGCGCACAACGTCTCCGTGATGGTGGTGCAGGCCGACGGCGCCGCCTACGTCCTGGACGCCGCGCCCGACCAGGCCAAGAAGGCCCTGGAGACCATCTCCTCCACCGGCCGCCAGGCCCTCGCCGAGATGCGCCGCCTGCTCGGCGTGCTGCGCACCGGCGAGCACCAGGAGGCCGGCGAGTACGTGCCGCAGCCCGACGTCCAGCAGATAGAGGACCTGGTCGAGCAGTGCCGGGGCTCCGGGCTGCCCGTCGACTTCAAGGTGGAGGGCACGCCCCGCCCGCTGCCCAGCGGCGTCGAGCTGACCGCGTACCGGATCGTGCAGGAGGCGCTGACCAACACCCGCAAGCACGCCGGGCCCGACGCGGGCGCCAGCGTCCGCCTGGTCTACTTCGACGACGGGCTCGGCCTGCTGGTCGAGGACGACGGCAAGGGCGCCCCGCACGAGCTGTACGAGGAGGGCGGCTTCGACGGCCGCGGCCACGGACTGATCGGCATGCGGGAACGGGTCGGCATGGTCGGCGGCACGCTGGACGCGGGCCCGCGCCCCGGCGGAGGATTCCGCATCAGTGCCCTGCTCCCGCTCAAACCCGCGCACTGACACACCGGCACACACGCGTGCCCGGCGTTGACACCTGTAACAAGCCCGCCAGTGACCACCCCGAGAACGGAAGAAACACGATGACGATCCGCGTCATGCTCGTCGACGACCAGGTGCTGCTGCGCACCGGGTTCCGGATGGTGCTCGCGGCCCAGTCGGACATGGAGGTCGTCGCGGAGGCGGGCGACGGCGTCGAGGCCCTGGAGGTGCTGCGTTCGACCGCCGTGGACGTCGTGCTGATGGACGTCCGGATGCCCAAGCTGGACGGCGTGGAGGCCACCCGCCGGATCTGCCAGGACCCGGACGCCCCCAAGGTGCTCATCCTGACCACCTTCGACCTCGACGAGTACGCGTTCTCCGCGCTGAAGGCCGGTGCCTCCGGCTTCATGCTCAAGGACGTGCCGCCCGGCGAACTCCTCACCGCCATCCGCTCCGTGCACAGCGGCGACGCGGTGGTCGCCCCCTCGACCACCCGGCGCCTGCTGGACCGCTTCGCGCCGATGCTGCCGAGCAGCGTCCAGCAGCCGCAGCACCAGGAACTGGCCCGGCTCACCGAACGCGAGCGCGAGGTGATGGTCCTGGTGGCGCAGGGCCTGTCCAACGGCGAGATCGCGGCCCGGCTGGTGCTGTCGGAGGCGACCGTGAAGACGCACGTGGGCCGCATCCTGACCAAACTGGGCCTCCGGGACCGCGTACAGGTGGTCGTCCTGGCCTACGAGACCGGGCTGGTACGGGCCGGCGGCGGACACGGCTGACCGGTCCCCGCGGCCGGTGCCGCGTCGATAGGGTCCGCACATGCTCCTGTGGATCAACGGCCCCTTCGGGGGCGGCAAGACACAGACCGCACACGAGATCCTGCGCCGCCTGCCGGGCAGCGTCGTCTGCGACCCCGAGCACGCCGGCTTCGGCCTGCGCCGGATGCTGCCGCCCGCGCTGCGGGGCGACTTCCAGGACCTGGTGTCCTGGCGGCAGGGCGTCGTGGAGGTCCTCGACCTGGCCCTCACCCGGCACGACGGCGTGGTGATCGTCCCCATGACCGTCACCGACTCCGGGTACTTCGCCGAGACCGTCGGCCGGCTGCGCGAACTCGGCCATGACGTCCGGCACTTCACCCTGCTCGCCGAGGCCGAGACCGTACGCAGGCGGCTGCGCGAGCGCGGCCTGAACCACCTCCTGTCGTACGCCGCCGGGAAGCGTCCCGGGCCGCGCGGGGAGAGCTGGGCCGAGCAGCGGCTCGACCACTGCCTGGCACGGCTGCGCGAACCGGAGTTCGCCGAGCACCTGTGGACGGACTGCACGACCGTGCCCAGGACCGCCGACCGCATCGCCGTCCTCGCCGGGCTGACGCTCCGGCCCAACCACGAGGGCCCCCTGCGGACGCGGCTGCGGCAGGCCGGGGTCGGGGTGCGGCACATCCGGTTCGACTGAACGACGCTCCCGCGCGGGGCCGCGGTACACCCGGTCCGGCCGACCGGCGCTCCCGCGCGGGGCGCCGCGCCGCTACCGGAGGATGCCCTCCAGGAAGTCGCTGCCCAGGCGGGCCACCACCGTCACGTCGAGCTGGTGCAGGACGTACCGCCCGCGGCGGCGGGTGATGAGCAGGCCCGCCTTCTTCAGCACGGCCAGGTGCCGGGATATCTCCGGCGGCGTCACGCCGTGCGCCTGCGCCAGCTCGCTGGTGGTGTACGCGCTGCGCCCCAGGTAACGGCAGATCCGCATCCGCACCGGGTGGGACAGCGCGGTCATCCGCAGGGCGAGCTGCTCGACCGACGGAGGGTCGGCCGGGTCCTGAGAGGCCACCGGGTAGTGCAGCACCGGCTGCCAGCCGTGCCGGTGCAGCACGGACAGGTGGGGCCAGCCGAAACTGGTCGGCAGGAGCAGCAGGCCGCCGTCCCCCGTCGTCGTACGCCCGTCGGCGAGCTTGTCGACCGTGATCCGCGCGGCCTCCTCGTCCAGCGTGACCGCCGGGGAGACCGCGGCCAGCGCCTCCGCCAGGCCCTTGCGGCGCAGCAGCTCCGTCTTGTGCCGGGCGTCCGCCGCGAGCTGGTGGCGCAGCCGGGACCAGGCGTCCGCGAAGAACGCCTCGTCGCAGTCGTCCAGGAACCCGCGCAGCCAGGCGCGGATGCGCGGCGGGTCGGTCAGCAGCCGCTCGGCGAACCGCAGTTGGCGCGGGCCCCGCGCGGCGGCCAGGTCCAGGGCGCGGCGGCGCGTCCCGGCGTCCGTCAGCGCCGACGACCCGGGTGTGCTGTACGCCAGGGCGCAGGTGAACTCCAGGGCCGCGTCGACGAACTGCTCGTCCGACAGCTTGTCCAGCAGGTCCAGGTCCTCGGCGAGGGTGGCGCCGGGCAGCGTGGTGCGGCCGGGGACGCCGGCGAACGGCATGAACAGGTCCGAGAACGTCGTCCGCCACAGGAAGTCGGCCTCGCTCATCCGGTCGGCCAGGTGCGAGTCGAGGCGGGCGGTGACGCCGGTGACCCAGCCCTGGAGACCGGGGTGGTGGCCCGGCTCGGACAGCGCGTGCAGCGCCATGCACAGCTCGGCCAGGGGCGAGGGCACGACGGTGACCCTCTCCGGCCGCAGCCCCGTGATGTCGATGCGTACGCTCATGCCCTCATGGTGCACCCCGCCACTGACAACGCCGTCCCGATTGACGTCCGCCGTCAATCGGCGCGACGCGGTCGCCGGGGCGCGGCAGGCTGGGAACACCGGGGCCCCGATCACCCTCCACGACCCGGGCTGTCCGTCCCGAGAGGCCGATCCCCATGAGCGTCACCCAGCAGTACCTCCTCGACACCTACCGCGCCCACCAGCTCGGCACGCCCCCGCCGCCCCCGCCCGGCACCCACGACCTGCGCGTGCTGCGCGCCGGGCGCGACGAACGCCGCTTCCGCGCGGTCATCGCCGGGCGCCCGGCCCGCGGACGCCTGCGGCACGCCCTGAGACATGCCCTGCGGCGCGCCCTGGGCCGGGTGTCGCCGGTCCGGGCGCGCTCCACGGGCTGACGCCGCGCTCCACGGGCTGACCCCTGACCGGCGGGTCACCCGCCGGCCGTCTCCTTCAAGCGCGCCGCGAAGTCCGCGACCGCCGCGCGGACGTCGTCCGCCGTCCACTCCAGGCCCGCCGCCGTCACGCTGACCTCCGTCATGGCGAGCCCGGGCCCCGGGGCGTCCCACGCGCGGGAGAACAGCAGCGTGTCCGACTCCTCGCCCTGCCGGACCGCCGCCTCGGCGACGGCGTCGGCGTCGTACGGCAGCCAGACCTGGAACTCGTGGGTGTGCGGCACCTCGGGGTGCACCCGCGCCCAGGGCAGCCCGGCCGCCGTGAGGCCCTCGCGCAGCGCGGCGGCCACCACGCGCGCGTGGGCCACGTACTCCGGCAGCCGGGGCAGCTCGCGGTCGAGGCCGGCCAGTGCCGCCAGGGCCGTCGGGAACTGCTGGAAGACCATGCCGCCGTAGCGGTGCCGCCAGGTCTTGGCCTCGTCGACCAGGGTGCGGGGCCCGGCCAGCGCGGCGCCGCCGAAACCGTCGAGGGACTTGTAGAACGACACGTAGACGCTGTCCGCCAGGCCCGCGATCTCCGCCAGGGAGCGGCCGAAGTGCGCGGTCGACTCCCACAGGCGGGCCCCGTCGAAGTGGACCACCGCGTCCCGCTCCCGCGCGGCGGCGACCACCTCGGTCAGTTCCTCCCAGGTCGGCAGCAGATAACCGGCGTCGCGCAGCGGCAGCTCCAGCATCAGCGTCCCGAACGGCTCCGGGAAGTCCCGTACCTCGTCGGCGGTGGGCTGCCGGGGCGCGCTGGTCAGCTCCACCGGCCGCAGGCCGCTGACCTGGCTGAGGGCGTCCCGTTCATGCACCTGGGGATGGCTGAGCGCGTGCAGGGCGACCACGGGGCCGCCGGTGCGGGCCGCCCAGCAGCGCAGGGCCACCTGCTGGGCCATCGTGCCGGTCGGGAAGAACGCGGCGGCCTCCGTGCCGAGCAGGCCGGCGGTGCGCCGCTCCAGCTCCTCGACGACGCCGTCGCCGTACATGTCGGCCGGCGCGTCCAGGTCGTACAGCTCCCCGGCGCCGTCCAGCACGGCCAGGCGCTCGCGCAGGGTGCCCTGGAAGCCCGGACGGGCCAGTACCCGCCGGGCGTCGCGCTGGGCGGCCACGCGCCGCTCCCGCAGCTCGCGCCGCCGCCCGGTCCCCGTGGCCCGTGCCGTCCGCCGGTCGTCCTGTCGCTCGGTATCGCTCATGCCCCGGATCATGCCGTGCGGCGCCCGGCCGGGGCACCCCGGTCCCGCCGGGCACGCGCGTGGGAGGCGGCTCGGCCCGGGACCGCGCCGCCGCCCGGTACGCGTCCGGCCCGGCCGCACGCCGCACGCCGCACGCCGCACGCCGCCCGCCGCACGCGCGCGTGGACGCGTGGCAGGCGCCCCGCGGGCCACCGGTGCCCGACCGGTACGCCCCCGACCGGACCCGCACGCCGCACCCGTGCCCCCGCGCGCCCGGGAAACCCACAGCCTGTGGACAACCGAACGCCCCCGGGCCGATAGCGTTAACATGACGAGAAATCGTCCGGTACCCAGAGCGGACTGGAACGGGAAGGCCACCGTCGCGTGAACACAACCCCACCGCCCGATCCCCGGGACCGCCCCGCGCGGCTCACCGTCGGCGTCGTCGGCGCCGGCCGCGTGGGCCCCGCCCTCGCCGCGTCCCTGCGCCTGGCCGGGCACCGCCCGGTGGCCGCCTCCGGCGTCTCCGAGGCGTCACGGCGGCGGGCCGCCGCACTGCTGCCCGACGTCCCGCTGATGCCGCCCGCCGAGGTCCTCCGGCACGCCGAGCTGGTGCTGCTGACGGTCCCCGACGACGCCCTGCCCGGCCTGGTCACCGGGCTCGCCGAGACGGGCGCGGTCCGGCCGGGCCAGTTGCTCGTCCACACCTCCGGGCGGTACGGCGCGAAGGTCCTCGAACCCGCCCTGCGGGCCGGCGCCCTGCCGCTCGCCCTGCACCCGGCGATGACCTTCACCGGCACCCCCGTCGACGTCCAGCGGCTGGCCGGCTGCTCCTTCGGCGTCACCGCCCCGGAGGAACTGCGCCTCGCCGCCGAGGCCCTCGTCATCGAAATGGGCGGCGAACCCGAGTGGATCGACGAGGAGAAGCGCCCGCTGTACCACGCGGCCCTCGCCCTCGGCGCCAACCATTTGGTCACCCTGGTCGCCCAGTCCCTGGACCTGCTGCGCACCGCCGGTGTCACGGCCCCCGACCGGATGCTCGGCCCACTGCTCGGCGCCGCCCTCGACAACGCGCTGCGCTCCGGTGACGCCGCCCTCACCGGCCCCGTCGCGCGCGGCGACGCCGGTACGGTCTCCGCGCACGTCCAGCAACTGCGCGCGCACGCCCCGGGCGCCGTCGCCGGGTACCTGGCGATGGCCCGCGCGACCGCCGACCGCGCCCTCGCGCACGGCCTGCTCAAGCCGGAACTCGCCGAGGACCTGCTCGGCGTCCTCGCCGACGGGACCGAAGGGACCGCCCGATGACCACCGCCCTGCTGCGCACCGCCGACGAACTGCACGCACGCGTGCGGCACGGCCGCCGGGCCGTCGTGATGACCATGGGCGCCCTGCACGAGGGCCACGCCACCCTGATCCGCGCCGCCCGCTCGCTGGCCGGCCCGGACGGCGAGGTGGTCGTCACCGTCTTCGTCAACCCGCTCCAGTTCGGCGCCGGCGAGGACCTCGACCGCTACCCCCGCACCCTGGACGCCGACGTCGAGCTCGCCGGGCGGTCCGGCGCGGACGTCGTCTTCGCCCCGTCCGTCGACGAGGTCTACCCCGGCGGCGAACCCCAGGTCCGGATCACCGCGGGCCCTATGGGCGAACGCCTGGAGGGCGCCTCCCGCCCCGGCCACTTCGACGGCATGCTCACGGTCGTCGCCAAGCTGCTCCACCTCACCCGCCCGGACGTGGCGCTGTACGGGCAGAAGGACGCCCAGCAGCTCGCCCTGATCCGCCGCATGGTGCGCGACCTGAACTTCGGCGTGGAGATCGTCGGCGTGCCCACCGTCCGCGAGGAGGACGGCCTCGCCCTCTCCAGCCGCAACCGCTATCTGACGCCCGAGGAGCGCCGTACCGCCCTCGCGCTGTCCCAGGCGCTGTTCGCGGGCCGCGACCGGCACGCCGCCCAGGAGGCGCTGCGCGCACGGGCGCGTGAGGTGCCCGCCACACCCGCGCGGGCCGAGGCGCTCAGCGCCCTGGGCGAGTCCCGCGCGGCGGCCGACGCGCACGCCGTCGCCAAGGCGGCCGGCGGCCCGGCCGCGGTACGCGCCGCCGCCCGGGCGGTCCTGGACGACGCCGCCCGCCTCCAGCCACCGCTGCGGCTCGACTACCTGGCGCTGGTCGACCCCGCCGACTTCACCGACATCGGCGACGACTTCACCGGCGAGGCGGTCCTCGCCGTCGCCGCGCGGGTCGGCGGCACCCGGCTGATCGACAACATCCCCCTCACCTTCGGAGCCGCCTCGTGACCGGCACAGGCATACGACTGCACGCCCCCGCGCCCGGCTGGGCCCTCGACGCGGACGTGGTCGTCGTCGGCTCCGGCGTCGCCGGCCTCACCGCCGCGCTGCGCTGCGAGGCGGCCGGACTGAGCACCGTCGTCGTCACCAAGGCCCGCCTGGACGACGGCTCCACCCGCTGGGCGCAGGGCGGCATCGCCGCCGCCCTCGGCGAGGGCGACACCCCCGGACAGCACCTGGACGACACCCTGGTGGCCGGCGTCGGCCTCTGCGACGAGCAGGCGGTCCGGCTGCTGGTCACCGAGGGCCCCGGCGCCGTCCGCCGGCTGATCGGCACCGGCGCCCGGTTCGACACCGACGACCAGGGCGGCATCCAGCTCACCCGCGAGGGCGGCCACCACCGCCGCCGCATCGCGCACGCCGGGGGCGACGCCACCGGCGCGGAGATCTCCCGCGCGCTGGTCGAGGCGGTCCGCGCGCGTGGCCTGCGCACCGTGGAGAACGCCCTCGTCCTGGACCTGCTCACGGACGCCGAGGGCCGCACCGCGGGCGTCACCCTGCACGTCATGGGCGAGGGCCAGCACGACGGCGTCGGAGCGGTGCACGCCCCCGCCGTCGTCCTCGCCACCGGCGGCATGGGCCAGGTCTTCGCGGCGACGACGAACCCGTCCGTGTCCACCGGCGACGGCGTCGCCCTGGCGCTGCGCGCGGGCGCCGAGGTCAGCGACCTGGAGTTCGTCCAGTTCCACCCCACCGTGCTCTTCCTCGGCCCGGACGCCGAGGGCCAGCAGCCGCTGGTCTCGGAGGCGGTCCGCGGCGAGGGCGCCCACCTGGTGGACGCCGACGGCGTACGGTTCATGCGGGGGCAGCACGAACTCGCCGAGCTGGCCCCCCGCGACATCGTCGCCAAGGGCATCATGCGCCGCATGCGGGAGCACGGCGCCGACCACATGTACCTGGACGCCCGGCATTTCGGCGCCGACATGTGGGAGCACCGCTTCCCGACCATCCTCGCCGCCTGCCGCGCCCACGGCATCGACCCGGTCACCGAGCCGATCCCGGTCGCCCCGGCCGCCCACTACGCCTCCGGGGGCGTGCGCACCGACGCCCGCGGCCGGACCACCGTGCCCGGCCTCTACGCGTGCGGGGAGGTCGCCTGCACCGGCGTGCACGGCGCCAACCGGCTGGCCTCCAACTCCCTGCTGGAGGGCCTCGTCTACGCCGAGCGGATCGCCGCCGACATCGCGGCCCGCCGGGCCGACGGCACCCTCCTCGCGCGCGTGCCGCACACGCCCCCGCACCCGGCGACCGCCGAGCACCCCCTGCTGCCCCCCGAGGCCCGGCTCGCCGTCCAGCGGATCATGTCCGAGGGCGCCGGTGTGCTGCGCTCCGCCGACTCCCTCGCCCGGGCCGCCGACCGGCTGGACCGCCTGCACACCGACGCCCAGGACGCCCTGCAGGAGCACGGCAAGACCGCCGAGCCCGGCGTGGACACCTGGGAGGCCACCAACCTGCTGACCGTGGCCCGGGTCCTGGTCGCCGCCGCCGCGCTGCGCGAGGAGACCCGGGGCTGCCACTGGCGCGAGGACCGCCCCGACCGGGACGACGTCAACTGGCGCCGTCACATCGTCGTACGCGTGGCACCCGACCGGGCACTCGCCGTGCGCACCACCGAGACCGCAGACTTTCCCCCGACCGCACAGCCGCCGCAGAACCCCCAGGAGCAGTGACCGACGTGAGCACCCACGACCTTCCCCTCGCCTCCGACGGAGGCTGCGGCGACGACTGCGCCTGCGGCGCCGGCGAGGAGTACCTGGAGTGCGGTCTCGACCCCGCGCTCGCCCAGCTCCTCACCGACGCCGGCCTCGACCCCGTCGAGGTCGAGGACATCGCCAACGTCGCCCTCCAGGAGGACCTCGCCCACGGCGTGGACGTGACGACGGTCGCGACGATCCCCGAGGACGCGGTCGCCACCGCCGACTTCACCGCCCGCGAGGCCGGCGTGGTGGCGGGCCTGCGCGTCGCCGAGGCGGTCCTCTCGGTGGTCTGCACGGACGAGTTCGAGGTCGAACGCCATGTGGCGGACGGCGACCGGATCGAACCCGGCCAGAAGCTCCTGTCCGTCACCACCCGCACCCGCGACCTGCTCACCGCCGAACGCAGCGCCCTGAACCTGCTGTGCCGCCTGTCCGGCATCGCCACCGCCACGCGCGCGTGGGCGGACGCCCTGGACGGCACGAAGGCCAAGGTCCGCGACACCCGCAAGACCACCCCCGGCCTGCGCAGCCTGGAGAAGTTCGCGGTCCGCTGCGGCGGCGGCGTCAACCACCGCATGTCCCTCTCCGACGCGGCCCTGGTCAAGGACAACCACGTGGTCGCCGCGGGCGGCGTCGCCGCGGCCTTCCAGGCGGTCCGCGACCGCTTCCCCGACGTCCCCATCGAGGTGGAGGTCGACACCCTGCACCAGCTCCGCGAGGTCCTCGACGCCGGCGCCGACCTGATCCTGCTGGACAACTTCACCCCGGGCGAGTGCGCGGAGGCCGTCGCCCTGGTGGACGGCCGCGCCGCCCTGGAGGCGTCCGGCCGGCTCACCCTGGACAACGCCAAGGCGTACGCCGACACGGGCGTCGACTACCTCGCCGTGGGAGCCCTCACCCACAGCTCCCCGATCCTGGACATCGGCCTGGACCTGCGAGCGGCGGAGTAGGCGGAACACCCATGCTGCTGACGATCGACGTAGGCAACACCCACACCGTCCTCGGTCTGTTCGACGGCGAGGAGATCGTCGAACACTGGCGCATCTCCACGGACGCGCGCCGCACCGCCGACGAGCTGGCGGTCCTCCTCCAGGGCCTGATGGGCATGCACCCCCTGCTCGGCGACGAACTCGGCGACGGCATCGACGGCATCGCCATCTGCGCCACCGTCCCCTCGGTCCTGCACGAGCTGCGCGAGGTCACCCGCCGCTACTACGGCGACGTCCCCGCGGTCCTCGTCGAACCGGGCGTCAAGACCGGCGTCCCGATCCTCACCGACAACCCCAAGGAGGTCGGCGCGGACCGCATCATCAACGCGGTCGCCGCGGTCGACCTCTACGGCGGCCCCGCGATCGTCGTCGACTTCGGCACGGCGACCACGTTCGACGCGGTCTCCGCGCGCGGGGAGTACGTCGGCGGGGTCATCGCGCCCGGCATCGAGATCTCCGTGGAGGCACTCGGCGTCAAGGGCGCCCAGCTCCGCAAGATCGAGGTGGCCCGGCCGCGCAGCGTCATCGGCAAGAACACGGTCGAGGCGATGCAGGCGGGCATCGTGTACGGGTTCGCCGGCCAGGTCGACGGGGTCGTCAGCCGCATGGCCCGCGAGCTGGCCGACGACCCCGGGGACGTCACGGTCATCGCGACGGGCGGCCTCGCCCCGATGGTCCTCGGCGAATCCTCGGTCATCGACGAGCACGAACCCTGGCTCACCCTGATCGGCCTCCGCCTCGTCTACGCCCGCAACGTCTCCCGCCTCTGACCCCCGACCCACCCACCGCGCGGAGGCCCGCACCCCCACCGGAGTGGCACCTCCGCGCCACGCCCGGCAACCGGGCATGGTTTGTCTGATTAGCGCGTATCGTCGCCCCATGCCCACGCCCTACGGATCCCGCGGCGGCCTGGCGTTCGGTGCGGAGGAGCTGCGTGTGCTCCGCCGCGCCCTCGCCCACGCCCTGAACCCCAGCCCCGTCTCCGCCGAGGACGCCCAGGACTGCCGCCGCCTGGCCGAGTCCCTCGACGAGGCGGCGCGGGAGAGCGCCCGGCTGCGTGCCTTCCTGCTGGCGGACCTGGCCCGGTACCGCGCCGCCCTCCCCGGCACCGCCGCCGGCTACCTCACGCTCCTGGACGAGGCCCTGTGCGCCGGCCACCGCCCGCACCGCGACGACCTCGCCGCCCTGCGGGCCCTGAGCGGCAACCCCACCGCCGCCGCCCTCCTGACCCGCTGCCGCCCCACGCCCCCGCTCCCGCCGGCCACCCCGATCACCTCAGCTACCCCAGTCACCCCGGCCGGCCCCACCCCCACCGTCCCCGCCGCCCGCACCCGCCTCCTCCAGGCCCTCCCCGGCGGCCGCACCGCCCCCCGCCCCGCGGCCACGGTCACCGCCACCGCCACCGCCACCCAAACGGTCCCAGCCCCAGCCACACCCACCACCACCCCCACGGCCCCGGCCCCAGCGACGCCCACAGCCGCCCAGCGCCCCGCCCCGCAGCCGGACAAGCAGCCCGCCCGCGAACCGGCCCCCCGGCCCCCCGCCCCCAAGCGCCCCGTCCCCACCCCCGGCGAGGTCTTCCCCCGCCGCAAGCCCGCCGCGCGGCCCGCCACCCCGGGGCAGCACCTCGCCGCGGGCTGACCGGACCCGGTGGCTACTCTGGAGCCATGGACTACGTCTCCGCGCTGCTGCCCCCGGTCGTCATGGCCGTGCTGTTCATCGCCGTGATCAGGGTGATCGTGAAGACCCAGGGCGGCGCCAACAAGGCCAAGGAGGACGCGGTCGTGGACGCCGCCCTGGCCCGGGCGGAGCGCACCCGCCAGGCCGGCACCCCCACCACCGACGCCTGACCCCCCGGGGCGGCCCCGCCCCCCGCCCCGCCCCTTTCACCCCGTCCCCACCCCATTCGCCCGCGAATCCGCGCATCCGGCCCGCTTCGGCACGCCCTTGCCGGAATCTCCCAGTATCGTGCTGAGGGTGCCTCGCCCATTGGGAGAACTCGAAGACGCGGTCATGACGAGGGTGTGGAAGTGGAACCGCCCGGTGACCGTTCGGGAAGTCCTGGAAGATCTGCAGCAGGAACGGTCGATCGCGTACACCACCGTGATGACCGTCCTGGACAATCTCCACCAGAAGGGCTGGGTCCGCCGCGAGGCGGAAGGCCGGGCCTATCGATATGAGGCGGTCTCCACCCGCGCCGCCTACGCCGCCGCGCTGATGAACGACGCGTGGTCGCAGAGTGACAACCCGGCTGCCGCCCTGGTCGCCTTCTTCGGGATGATGAGCGAGGAACAGCGGCTGGCCCTCAGAGATGCCGTCCGCATCGTCCAGGGCCCGGAAACCCCCGAGCCGCAGAACCCCGACTCCACGCCGGACACCGGCGGGCGATAGCGTCCGCTCATGTCAGCAGTGCGCCCCGAAGTCACCGCAAAAGCCATCACCGTCCGCCGCGCCCGCACCAGGGATGTCCCGGCCGTCCGCCGACTCCTCGACGCCTACGTACGGGACGGCATCCTGCTCGACAAAGCGATGGTGACGCTTTACGAGGACATCCAGGAGTTCTGGGTCGCGGAACGGGACGACAACGCCGAGGTCGTCGGCTGCGGCGCGCTGCACGTCATGTGGGAAGACCTCGCCGAAGTGCGCACTCTCGCGGTGAAGCCCGGCCTCAAGGGCGCCGGCGTCGGCCACCAGTTGCTGGACAAGTTGCTGGAGACCGCCCGCTGGCTCGGCGTTCGCCGGGTTTTCTGCCTGACCTTCGAAGTGGACTTCTTCGCCAAGCACGGCTTCGTGGAGATCGGCGAGACACCGGTTGACACCGATGTCTACGCGGAGCTGCTCCGTTCCTATGACGAGGGCGTCGCGGAGTTCCTCGGTCTCGAACGAGTGAAACCGAACACCTTGGGCAACAGCCGGATGCTTCTGCATCTGTGATCGCCGCAGGTGCCCTATGTCCGAAACGCGCATCTTTCCGGGCCGGTGCGGGGCTGCGGGTTCCCTCCAAGGGTTTGTGTTTTCCCGGCAAAAGCGGTTTGCTTTCCGACGTACTGCAGTACTGCATATAACAGGGGACGGCGATACGGCGGACGCCGGCGGACCCCGATCCCTCAGTTATCGATGAAAGGAAATCCGGTGGCACAGAAGGTTCAGGTCCTTCTTGTCGATGACCTCGACGGCGGCGAGGCGGACGAGACCGTGACGTTCGCGTTGGACGGGAAGACGTACGAGATCGATCTCACCACCGCCAATGCGGACAAGCTCCGCGGCCTTCTCGAGCCTTACGTGAAGGGCGGCCGCCGTACCGGGGGCCGTGCTTCCGGCGGCCGGGGCAAGGCGCGCGCTTCTTCCGGCGGCGGCAGCCAGGACACCGCGGCCATCCGCGCCTGGGCGAAGGAGAACGGCTACGAGGTCAACGACCGCGGCCGGGTCCCCGCCTCCATCCGCGAGGCGTACGAGAAGGCCAACGGCTGATCGTCGGGCCGGTTCTCCCGGACCGCCGCGGGCTACGGGCGCCCAGGACGCGGAGCCGGACGCCCGCACGCCCGCCGCAGCCGGACACGGTGGCACTCCGTCGCCACCGTGCCGACCAGCCGTACGAGACCGGGGGCGACCCGCTCGCCCCCCATGGCCGACAGCGTCGGCAGCGAGGCCCCGGCCCCGCGCCCCGGCTCGGGGGGCCGCAGCCACACGGCGGCCCCCTGCGAACCGCCCGGCACCGCCGGTGCCCCGGGCCCGGCGGGCAGCGGCGCGTCGATCAGACCGCCCGCGCCGACCGCCCGCAGGCCGAGCTCCAGCGAGCCCCACTCCAGCCACTCCAGCAGCCCCGGCAGCTCCTCCGCGCCGCCCGCGGCCACCAGCAGCAGCATCCGGTCGCCCCGCAGCGCCACCGGGAAGCCCGCCGGAAGCCGCCCGAGGGCCGCGTGCCCGGCCTCGGCCGGCACGTCCAGCACATCGAAGCCGACGCCCGTGCGCAGGCGTACCGGCGCCCCCGGCGCGGTCTCCCAGCCGAGCGCGTCCTCGTACCACCGCCGTGCCCGCTCCCAGCGGCCGTCCGCTCCGGGCGGGCGGCGCGGGGCGGGGAACGGGAGCGGAGCGAAGGGGGCGAGGGGGGCGCGCACCATGCCAAGTGCAACCGCTCCCGGGCCCGTTGAGTTACGCTCAGTGCCTCTGTGACTACTGAGGGTGTAGGTCACGGGGGCGCGCAGGGGCACGGGGAGGTGCAAGGTTGTTCGCCCGTAGCGGAGGGAACGGGGGTGCGCGGCATGGACCGTCCGTCCCAGCGGGTAAGACATCCCTAGTGGGAGGGGGCGACACGCAGGAAAGGCCGTCTCACGTTCGCCATCGGCGTACTGGCGACTGGGGTAAGTGCCTGGCCTGCGGGAACATCGTCTCGCACCATCGGGTTGAGGCAGATGTCGGCGTTGCGGGTCAGGAGGCCATCGACGGTGTCGGCAGTTGGAATGAGCGGTCCCCGCTTGCGGGACTAAGCTGCGGAAGGACAGGGAGGGGAAGTTCCCCTTACTGCCTGACCGCTCTGAGGAGCGATTAACGATGTTCGAGAGGTTCACCGACCGCGCGCGGCGGGTTGTCGTCCTGGCTCAGGAAGAAGCCCGGATGCTCAACCACAACTACATCGGCACCGAGCACATCCTCCTGGGCCTGATCCACGAGGGTGAGGGTGTCGCCGCCAAGGCCCTTGAGAGCCTCGGGATCTCGCTCGAGGCGGTCCGCCAGCAGGTGGAGGAGATCATCGGGCAGGGCCAGCAGGCTCCGTCGGGTCACATCCCCTTCACCCCCCGTGCCAAGAAGGTGCTGGAGCTCTCGCTCCGCGAGGCACTCCAGTTGGGCCACAACTACATCGGCACGGAGCACATCCTGCTCGGCCTGATCCGCGAGGGCGAGGGCGTCGCCGCCCAGGTCCTGGTCAAGCTGGGCGCAGATCTCAACCGGGTGCGGCAGCAGGTCATCCAGTTGCTCTCCGGTTACCAGGGCAAGGAGACCGCCACCGCCGGCGGGCCTGCCGAGGGCACGCCCTCGACGTCCCTGGTCCTCGACCAGTTCGGCCGGAACCTCACCCAGGCCGCCCGTGAGTCCAAGCTCGACCCGGTCATCGGGCGCGAGAAGGAGATCGAGCGGGTCATGCAGGTGCTGTCCCGCCGTACCAAGAACAACCCGGTCCTGATCGGTGAGCCCGGCGTCGGCAAGACCGCCGTCGTCGAGGGCCTCGCCCAGGCCATCGTCAAGGGCGAGGTGCCCGAGACCCTCAAGGACAAGCACCTCTACACCCTGGACCTCGGCGCGCTGGTCGCCGGCTCCCGCTACCGCGGTGACTTCGAGGAGCGCCTGAAGAAGGTGCTCAAGGAGATCCGCACCCGCGGCGACATCATCCTGTTCATCGACGAGCTGCACACGCTGGTCGGTGCGGGTGCCGCCGAGGGCGCCATCGACGCGGCCTCCATCCTGAAGCCGATGCTGGCCCGCGGCGAGCTGCAGACCATCGGTGCCACCACGCTGGACGAGTACCGCAAGCACCTGGAGAAGGACGCGGCCCTGGAGCGCCGCTTCCAGCCCATCCAGGTCGCGGAGCCGTCCCTGCCGCACACCATCGAGATCCTCAAGGGCCTGCGCGACCGGTACGAGGCGCACCACCGGGTCTCCATCACCGACGAGGCGCTGGTCCAGGCCGCCACCCTGGCCGACCGCTACATCTCGGACCGCTTCCTGCCGGACAAGGCGATCGACCTGATCGACGAGGCCGGCTCCCGGATGCGGATCCGCCGGATGACCGCGCCGCCGGACCTGCGCGAGTTCGACGAGAAGATCGCCGGTGTCCGCCGGGACAAGGAGTCCGCGATCGACTCGCAGGACTTCGAGAAGGCCGCCTCCCTGCGCGACAAGGAGAAGCAGCTCCTGGCCGCCAAGGCCAAGCGGGAGAAGGAGTGGAAGGCCGGCGACATGGACGTCGTCGCCGAGGTCGACGGCGAGCTGATCGCCGAGGTCCTCGCCACCGCCACCGGCATCCCGGTCTTCAAGCTCACCGAGGAGGAGTCCAGCCGCCTGCTCCGTATGGAGGAGGAGCTGCACAAGCGGGTCATCGGCCAGAACGACGCCGTCAAGGCGCTGTCGAAGGCGATCCGCCGTACCCGTGCCGGTCTGAAGGACCCCAAGCGTCCCGGTGGCTCGTTCATCTTCGCCGGCCCGTCCGGTGTCGGTAAGACCGAGCTGTCCAAGGCGCTCGCGGAGTTCCTCTTCGGCGACGAGGACGCGCTGATCTCCCTCGACATGTCGGAGTTCAGCGAGAAGCACACGGTCTCGCGGCTGTTCGGCTCGCCCCCCGGCTACGTCGGGTACGAGGAGGGCGGCCAGCTCACCGAGAAGGTGCGCCGCAAGCCGTTCTCCGTCGTCCTCTTCGACGAGGTCGAGAAGGCCCACCCGGACATCTTCAACTCGCTGCTGCAGATCCTGGAGGACGGTCGCCTGACCGACTCCCAGGGCCGGGTCGTGGACTTCAAGAACACGGTCATCATCATGACGACCAACCTCGGCACCCGGGACATCTCCAAGGGCTTCAACCTCGGCTTCGCCGCCGCGGGCGACACGAAGACCAACTACGAGCGCATGAAGAACAAGGTCTCGGACGAGCTGAAGCAGCACTTCCGGCCCGAGTTCCTCAACCGCGTCGACGACGTGGTGGTCTTCCCGCAGTTGTCGCAGGAGGACATCCTGCGGATCGTCGACCTGATGATCGACAAGGTCGACGAGCGCCTGAAGGACCGGGACATGGGCATCGAGCTCTCCCAGTCCGCCAAGGAGCTGCTGTCCAAGAAGGGTTACGACCCCGTGCTGGGCGCCCGGCCGCTGCGCCGGACCATCCAGCGGGAGATCGAGGACTCGCTGTCGGAGAAGATCCTCTTCGGCGAGCTGCGTCCCGGTCACATCGTGGTCGTGGACACCGAGGGCGAGGGCGACGCCAAGACCTTCACCTTCCGGGGTGAGGAGAAGGCGGCCCTGCCCGACGTCCCGCCGATCGAGCAGGCGGCCGGCGGTGCCGGACCGAACCTGAGCAAGGAGGCGTAAGCCTCGACACGTGAGGGGCCGGTGCTCAGTGGAGCACCGGCCCCTTCCGTCTGCCCGGGTACGGGCGGTCAGGACAACTGGCCGTCGTAGTCCGGCAGTTTGAACGTCTTCTCGGCGTGGCCGCCCGACAGGTCGGTGGCGCTGTTGCCGATGTTGGCGATGATCGTGTAACCGCGCGACTCGATGGCGGCGCGCTGCGCGGTCTTGTAGTCGGCGACGTTCTTGAACAGGTCCAGGAAGCCCCGTACGTGCAGGCCGGCGACCTCGTAGCCGACCCGGTCGAGGTTGTACTCGGTCGCCGAGGCGATGATGCCCGGGCGGGCCGTCACGAAGAACACCGCGACGCCGTGGTCCTGCGCGTACTGGGCGGCCTCCAGCACCGGCCGGTTGGCGGGCTGCGGGAAGCTGAAGCCGAAGTCGGTCTCCAGGGCGGTGTTGTCCACGTCGAGGACAAGGGCCTGCTTCTCGCCCGGCGCGGTGTCCGCGATGCGTTCCTTGAGATAGGGCAGGGCCTGGTCCATCACGGCGCGGCAGTCGCGCTGCCAGGTGGCGTAGTCGACGTCCGCGGCGGCCGCGGCGGCGGTCGTGGGGGCCGCCGCGGGCCCCGCCGTCGCCGCCTCGGCCGGTGCGGCGAGGGCGACGAGAGCCGCCGCGGAGACCGCGCTCACGGAGATCCGGCGCAGCCAGGGGCGTCTGTTCATGGGGGGTGTCCTCTCCCGTCCGGGCGCTGCTGCTTGACGAGGACATGCTCGTGGGCACGGGTGGCGGGAGAGGAACGGACGGGTTACCGGCCGGTAGTGAGCGCGTAGCCCCCGTCACATTCCGGCGGGCCCCGACGGGGGGTCCCGGTGACATGCCGCACAGGGGATTCGGGGGGTACTACCCGGAATAGTCGCTGGGACGAGAGCTGCGAAAACGGGCTTATCGGGCACGGCGTAGCGGACTTGCCTGGGCCTCTGACCTCCTTTGTCCTGAATGACAGGACTGTTGAGGGATGAGTGGTTTCACGGTCAAGTACTACATATCGTCGTACGTCACACCTTTGTGCCCATACGTCCCTTCGGGTTACCAAGGTGGAGCCCGCCCGGCGAGTGTCTGTGCGTCGGAGGGGCTTTCCTTTGCACCCGTCCCCATGAGGTTCGTATGTCTTCGCGTGTCACGCCCCGTTTCCCCCGTCCGACCACTCTGCGCACCCGCGCCGCGGTCCTGGCCGCCGGTATGGGCGCCTCGGTCGCACTGGGAGCCGGGGTCGCGGCCGCCGCCGACACCACGGCGGCCTCCAGCGCCACCGGCGTCGCGAGCGCCGTGCAGGCGCAGGCCGCGGCCCAGGCGAAGGCCGCCAAGGCCGACAAGGCCGTCCAGGCCGCTGCCAAGAAGAAGGCCGCCTCCTGGATCGACCCGGTCAAGAGCTACAAGCTCAGCGCCACCTTCAACCAGGCCGGCGGCATGTGGTCGCACAAGCACAGCGGCCAGGACTTCGCCGTCCCGATCGGCACCAACGTGATGGCCGCCCACGGCGGCACCGTCGTCAAGGCCGGCGGCAACGGCGCCGGCGACGGCCCCGCCTACGGCAACGCCATCGTCATCAAGCACGGCAACGGCACGTACTCCCAGTACGCGCACCTGTCGCGGATCGACGTCAAGGTCGGCCAGGTCGTCAAGACCGGCCAGCACATCGCCGCCTCCGGCAACACCGGCAACTCCAGCGGCCCGCACCTGCACTTCGAGATCCGTACCACCCCGAACTACGGCTCGGCCGTCGACCCGGTCGCCTTCCTGCGCGCGCAGGGCGTGACCGTCTGACGCGACCGCGTCGACAAGAACCTCAGGCGCCCTGATGCGCCTGGGTGACCAGATCGATCGCGACCTCGAGGACCGCCTTGCGCTTGGCCTCGGGGTCGCCTTCGAGGTCCTGGAGCACGAACATCCCCGCGTGCAGCGTGAACATCGCGCTGACGCAGCGCACCTGGTCGGTCAGATCGGCCTCGGGGTCGACGAGGATGTCCCGCAGGCCCAGCAGCCGGGTCTTGAACATCTCGCCGATGCGCAGTTCCCGTACCGTCGCCTGGTTCTCCTGCATGAAGCGGAAGAGCGGGGCCGCGGCCGCCAGCGCGTCGCTGTAGCGGCGGACGATCTCCTTCTTGGTCTCCAGGGTGTGCGGCTGCCCGGCGCCCCAGTCGATCAGGTCGCTGATCGGCCGCACGAGATCCTCGAAGATGCTGACCAGGATCTCTTCCTTGGTCTTGAAGTGGTAGTAGAGGGCCGCCTTGGTGACCTCCAGGCGCTCGGCGATCTCCCGCAGAGAGGTCTTCTCGTACCCCTGCTCGGCGAAGAGGGAGAGGGCCACGTCCTGGATGCGCTGGCGGGTGTCCCCGCGGCGCCGCTGTTTGGTGCCGTCCATCGTGTCGCCCATTTTCCTACGCCACCTCCCGCTGCGCGCACTCGCCCGCCGCTTTCCAGAAAACTTACTTGACGCCCGGCTAGTTGCGCGTCTACCTTCCGAGTGTAGCCACTAGCCGGGCGGCAAGTAAGTAGCAACTGGGGGAAGTAGGAGTCATGGCGGAGACCGAGACGGCGGGCGGGAAACAGCCCAGGAGCGTGCGGGTCGTCCTGCTCGCGCTCATGATCGCGATGATGCTCGCGATGCTGGACAACATGATCATCGGCACCGCGATGCCGACGATCGTCGGCGAGCTGGGCGGCCTGGAACACCTGTCCTGGGTGGTCACCGCGTACACGCTCGCGACCGCGGCGGCCACGCCGCTGTGGGGCAAGCTCGGGGACATGTACGGCCGCAAGGGCACGTTCATGACCTCGATCGTGCTCTTCCTGATCGGTTCCGCGCTCAGCGGCATGGCGCAGGACATGGGCCAGCTCATCGGCTTCCGCGCCGTGCAGGGCCTGGGCGCCGGCGGTCTGATGGTCGGTGTGATGGCCATCATCGGCGACCTCATACCGCCCCGTGAGCGCGGCAAGTACCAGGGCATGATGGCCGCCGTCATGGCGCTGGCCATGATCGGCGGACCGCTGGTCGGCGGCACCATCACCGACCACTGGGGCTGGCGCTGGTCCTTCTACATCAACCTGCCGCTCGGCGTGGTCGCGCTGGCACTGATCAGCGCCGTCCTGCACCTGCCGAAGAAGCGGGCCCAGGCACGCATCGACTACCTCGGCGCCGCCCTGCTGACCATCGGCATCACCGCGATCGTCCTGGTCACCACCTGGGGCGGCACGGAGTACGCCTGGACCTCCGCGCGGATCATGGAGCTGATCGGCATCGGGGTCGCCGCGCTGGTCGGGTTCGTGTTCTGGCAGACCAAGGCGGCCGAGCCGGTGGTGCCGCTGCACATCTTCCGCAGCCGCAACTTCACGCTGATGTCGCTGATCGGCTTCATCGTCGGCTTCGTGATGTTCGGCGCGACCCTCTTCCTGCCGCTGTACCAGCAGTCGGTGCAGGGCGCGTCCGCGACCAACTCCGGACTGCTGCTGCTGCCGATGCTGGGCGCCATGCTGGTCACGTCGATGGTCGCGGGCCGGGTGACCACCAGCACCGGCCGGTACAAGGTCTTCCCCATCGTCGGCGGCGCGCTGATGACGGTCGGGCTGTACCTGCTGTCGCTGATGGACACGGAGACCTCGCGGTTCACCTCCGGTCTCTACATGGCCGTCGTCGGTCTCGGCATGGGCTGTCTGATGCAGATCACCATGCTGGTCGCGCAGAACAGCGTCGAGATGAAGGACATGGGCGTGGCCTCCTCGTCCACCACCCTCTTCCGCACCCTCGGCTCCTCGTTCGGCGTGGCGATCATGGGCGCGCTGTTCAACCACCGCGTCCAGGACGTCATGGCCGAGCGGGCCGGCGCGCTGGGCTCCAAGGTGACCGAGCAGTCCGCGCAGCTCGACGCGGCGAGCCTGGCCAAGCTGCCGGCGGCGGCGCGGGAGGCGTACCAGCACGCGGTCTCCTCCGGCACCCACGGGGCGTTCCTGCTCGGCTCGGCGGTGGCGGTGCTGGCGCTGGTGGCGGCAATCTTCGTCAAGGAGGTGCCGCTCAAGGGCGCCGGCCCGAAGGCGGACGGCGGCGACGGCCCGGTCCCGCAGGACAAGGTGAGCGTGGCGGAGCCGGTGGTCTGACCGCTCCCGCCCGATGCCCGGAGGCCCCGGAGGCAGACTGCCTTCGGGGTCTTCGGGGTCTTCGGGGTCTTCGGCGTACGCGGGTTGCGGCGCGGTCTGGTCGTAGCCGCCGTACGTGCGCCTGGAGCGGCCAGACCATAGCCGCCGTAGGTACGTGTGCAGCGGTCAGCCCCGGCGCGGCCGGCCCGGCGGCATCCGTGTCAGCCCCGGCCCGGCCGGTCCGGCAGCATCGGGTAGCTGCCCGTGTTGGTGGGGGCGTGTTCCGGAAGCCAGAGCACGGCGACCGCGCCCTCCGCCGGTATCCGCGCCGGCGCGCCCACCGGCCGTACGTTGCGGAAGGTCAGCCGCGCGCCCAGTACCCGCGCCTGTCCGGCCGCGATGGTCAGCCCCAGCCCGTGGCCGTGCCCGGCGCGGTCCGCGCTGCCGGTGCGGAAGCGGCTCGGCCCCTCGGCCAGCAGGGCCTCGGGAAAACCGGGCCCGTGGTCGCGGACCCGGACGACCCGGCCCTCGACGGTCACCTCGACCGGCGGGCGGCCGTGCCGGGCGGCGTTGGTGAGCAGGTTGAACAGCACGCGCTCCAGGCGGCGCGGGTCGGTGGTGACCTCCGACTCGTGCACCACCCGGACCCTCACCTCCGGGTCCTTCGCCAGCGCCCGCCGGGTGACGAACTCGCCCAGCAGGATGTCCTGCAGCTCCGCCCGCTCCGAGGCGCTGTCCAGCCGGGCCACCTCCAGCACGTCCTCCACCAGGGTGCGCATCGCCTTGGCCCGGTCCAGCACCAGCTCGGTCGGCCGGCCCGGCGGCAGCAGCTCGGCGGCGGTCAGCAGCCCGGTCACCGGGGTGCGCAGCTCGTGCGCGATGTCGGCGGTGACCCGGCGCTCGGCCTCCAGACGCTGCTGGAGGGCGTCCGCCATCGCGTCCACGGCCCGCGCGAGGTCGTCGGTCTCGTCCCGGACCACCCCGCCGATGGCGTCCCGCACCCGCACCTCGGTCTCGCCCTTGGCGACCCGGTTCGCGGCGGCGGCGGCCTTGCGCAGCCGCCGGGACATCTGCCCGCCGATCAGCACCCCGATCGCGCTGCCGCCGAGCACCACCGCGATGGAGCCGATCACCAGTGCCTGGTCGAGGTCCTTGAGGATGACCGAGCTGCGGTCGGTGAACCCGCTGTGCAGGGACATCACGTGCCCGTCCTTCAGCGGCACCGCGGCCCATATGTCGGTGGCCCCGCCCGACCGGTCCGAGACGTACGTGGCCCGCCGCCCGGCCGCGGCCTTCTCGCGCAGCTCCCGGGGCAGGGCGGGGTCGTCGATCCGGGCGCCGGGGAAGTTCACCCGGCCGGACAGCTCGTAGTTGCGCTGGGCGATCACCAGGCGGTCGTCGGCCAGGTCACGGGCGTTGTCCAGCATCGACACCCGTGCCGCGTTGTGCACCACCAGGCTCAGCGCCACCGCGACCAGCGCGCCGACCAGCGCGATGGCGGCGCTCAGCTTCCACCTCAGGCCCGTCCGCAGCTCCGCGCGCCGCACCAGCGCGGCCACCGGGCGCCGGAAGTACCCCCGCATGCCGTGCTCAGGCCCTCAGCTTGTAGCCGAAGCCGCGGACCGTCTCGATCCGGTCCTGGCCGATCTTCGTCCGCAGCCGCTGCACATGGACGTCGACGACCCGGGTGTCCCCGCCCCAGCCGTAGTCCCACACCCGCTCCAGCAGCTTGTCGCGGGAGAGCACGGTGCCCGGTGCCGAGGAGAACTCCAGCAGCAGCCGCATCTCCGTCGGGGTGAGCGCCACCGGCCGCCCGGCCCGGCGCACCTCCATGCCCTCGGTGTCGACCTCCAGCTCGCCGAAGGTCAGCACCCCGCCGCCGGCCGCCGCGTCGCCCCGGTCACCGCCGCCGGCGTGGCCGAAGCGGCGCAGCACCGCCCGGATCCGGGCGACCAGCACCGCCCCGTCGAACGGCTTGGTCACATAGTCGTCGGCGCCCGCCTCCAGGCCGAGGACCACGTCGATGGAGTCGGCCCGCGCCGACAGCATGATCACCGGCACGGTCGACTCGTCCCGGATCCGGCGGCACAGGCTGACGCCGTCCAGGCCCGGGACCATCACGTCCAGCAGCGCGATGTCGGGCCGTCTGGCCCGGAACGACTCCAGGCCCGACAGCCCGTCGGGCATCGCGGTGACCGCGAAGCCGTCCCGCTCCAGGGCGAGCTGGGTGGCCTCGCGGATGACGTCGTCGTCCTCGACGAACAGAACGTGGGTCTGGTCTGCCATCCGGTGCTCTCAGTCCTCGTGTCGTGCGTGTCGTGCGGTGCCGCCGTTCAGCCGCCCACCCCTACATCGTGCGCGGCGGCCCGGCCGGTTCACGGCGGCTCGGCCGGTGCAGGGCGGCCTGGCCGGTTCACGGCGCCCCGTCCGGTTCACGGCGCCTCGGTCGGGGCGTTGCCCGCGGCGTTGCCGTAGTCGGTGTGCGTGCGGAACCGCTCGGTGAAGCGGCCCGCGGACCAGCGGTACGTGATCACGTTCTCGCGGGACGGATTCAGCACCGGGTCGCCCTTGGCGTACACCTGCTTGGTCACCACCAGGTCGCCGCGGTCGATCTCCGCGTAGACCGGGGGATCCTCGGCCGTGAAGACGTTCTCGTACGCACCGCTCTGCCTGCGGTACACATAACTGCCCACCCCGACCGCGTCACCGCAGGTCAGGACGTTGACGACGACATCCTCGGCGGAGGCGCCGGTCAGCTCCCCGTAGCTGACGTCCACCGGGTACTCGTCGGCGACACAGGGCTTCAGCTCGCGCTTGACCTCCGCCGAGACACGGGGGTCGGACTTCACCAGCCGGACCGCGTCCACCCGGTGCGGCGTCCCGGACGGGGACGGCGACGGCGAGGCGGCTGCCCCCGGCACCGCGTCCGCCCGGGCCGGCCCCTCGTCCCGGGCGCCGGTCCCGCCGGCCGCGCACCCGCCGAGCGACATGGCGAGCGACACGGCGAGGACGACGGCCCCGGCCAGTGCCGGGACCGCCGCCCTGATCCGTCCGCGCGGCGCCGGGACGCCGACGCGCCCCCGGACCGTCACCGGACCGGGGACGCCGGCGTCCTCCGTGGCCGCTCCTGGCCCCGGGCCGCAGCTCAGGCCGCGCACCGCTCCCGCTCCTCACGCTCCAGCGCGCGTGCGTCCGACTCGCGGGCGACCAGCTCCTCGCGGAGCCGGGCGAGCGCCCGGTGCAGCGTGCTCTTGACCGTACCGGCCGACATGCCGAGGGCGGCGGCCGTCTCCTCCGTGGACATCTGCTCCCAGTGTCGCAGCACGACCACGCTGCGCTGCTTGGGGGCGAGCACCTTCAGGACGTCCATCAGCAGGGCCCGGTCGGCGTGCTGTTCGGCGGCGTCGTCGGTGTACGCCACCTCCGGGAGCTGCTCGGTCGGGACCTCCTCCAGCTTGCGCGCCCGCCACCACTCGGTCCGTGTGTTGATCATGACCCGGCGCAGATAGGCGTCGGCGAGCCGCTTGTCCTCGATGGTCTCCCAGCGGCCGTACGTCCGGGCCAGCGCGGTCTGCAGCAGGTCCTGCGCGTCGACGGGGTCCGGGACCAGCCGGCGGGCGCTGCGCAGCAGCGCGTCCTGCCGCGTACGGACGTACTCCTCGAACTCGAGCACCTCGCCCTGCGCCATGGTGAACCGCCTCCCCTTCCCCGTGGGTCCTGATCCGTGCCGGGTCCGCCGGGCACGGAACGAACCTAGGGAATCGTTGTCACGGCGCTGTCCGTGGCAGCCTGCGGCCGGCCCTCGGCTGTCCGTCGGTTGTGTAACGGACGGGCGAGCGGGGGCGGGGACGCGGCCGGTAAGGGAAGTTACGGGGGTTACGGGGCGATACGCGCCGACGACCGCGTATCGCCGGGCCCGCGCGGGCGGCGGTCAGGTCAGCGGCAGCCGGTAACGGCCGCCCGCCAGCGGCTCCACCAGACCGTCGGCGACCAGGCCGTCCAGCGCGCGGGCGCGCTGCACCGGCTCGTGCCACACCCGGTCCAGCGCGGCCTGCGGCACCGGGCCGTGCGCCTCGCGCAGTACGGCGAGCAGCCGGCCGCGGACCTGCCGGTCGGTGCCCGCGTACGTCTGGCCGCGGCGCGGCGGGCCGTCGTGCGCGGGCTTGCCCGCCAGCCTCCACGCGCACCGCGCGGCGATCGGGCAGCGGTGGCAGGACTCGTTGCGCGCGGTACAGACCAGCGCGCCGAGTTCCATGGAGGCGGCGGCCCAGCGCGCGGCGGTCGCCTCGTCGTCGGGCAGCAGCGCGCGGGCGAGCCGGCGCTCGGCGGCGGTGGTGGCGTTCGGCGGGTACTGCACACCGGTGACCGCCCGTGCGAACACCCGGCGCACATTGGTGTCCAGGACGGCGTGCCGGCGCCCGTACGCGAACGAGGCGACCGCGGCGGCCGTGTACTCGCCGATGCCGGGCAGCGCCAGCAACTGGGCGTGGTCGGACGGTACGTCCCCGCCGTGCCGTTCCGCTATGGCGACGGCGGCGCCGTGCAGCCGCAGGGCGCGGCGCGGGTAGCCGAGCCGGCCCCAGACGCGGACGGCCTCGCCGGGGGCCTCCTTGGCCAGGTCGGCGGGGCGGGGCCAGCGGGCCAGCCACTGCTCGTAGACGGGCAGGACCCGGTTGACCGGCGTCTGCTGGAGCATGAACTCGCTGACCATCACGCCCCACGCCCCGGCCTCGGGCCGCCGCCAGGGCAGATCCCGGGCGTGTTCCTCGAACCAGTCGATGACGGGGGCGTGGAGGGCGGTGCCGTCGGGGGTACCGCCGGAGGTGCCGTCCGTGGTGGGGGAGGGGGCGGGGCGCTCGGGGGTGCGCTCCGGGGCGAGGGCGCGCTGGGGGGCGGGCTCGGCAGCGGGGGCGCCGACGTGGGCGCCGAGGAGGTCGGCGACCGGGGCAGCGGCGGGGGCGTGCCCGGTGGCCTGGTCGGCGGGGGCGGCGGAGGTGTCGGTGATGTCGGCGGTGTCGGCGGTGTCGGTCGGGGCGGAGTCCGGGCCGCAGCCCGGGGCCGGGGCCGGGGTGGCGGGGCCGGTGTGCGAGGGCTTCGTGGGCGCAGTCATGACCTCCCGATCCTGCCACGGGAGGACCACCGCACGGGCGCACCGCCACCCGGTGAGGTCCGGGACCTCGTGATCGGCGGCGACGGAGGACCGTACTCACCAGGCGCGCACCCGGCGTCCACTACTACCCGCAGCCCCCCACCCCTGACGATCGGCAGAGGTGCCGTCCCGCCGCCCGCTTGTAGCGTCGAGGGCATGGAACACCTCCGTCCGGCACCGGCGCGTCCGGTCGGTGCCGTTCTGCTCTGGGGGACGCTCGCCCTCCCCGCGGTCACGGCCGACCTGATCGGGCTGAACGAGCCGCGCGCCCCCTGGCAGCAACTGGCCGGCCTGCTGGTGCTGGCCGCCTCCGTCGCCCTCGCCCGGCGCCACCCGCTCCTGTCGTTCGCGCTCACCGCCGCGCTCGGGCTGGCCGCGGCCCCCGCCCTGTTCAGCGTCTCCTACGGCCCGGCGCTCGGCGCCCTCGCGCTGCTGCTCGGCCTGCGCGCCCCCCGCGCCCGCCCGGCCGCGCTCTGCTTCCTGGCCGTCGGCATCGCGGGCACGGCCCGGATCGCGGCCGTCGGCACCGACCCGGCGCCCGAGTTCCTGGTGCTGACCGGCACGCTGCTGTTCGGCTGTGTCTTCCCCTGGCTCGGCGGACGCTACTGGCGGCAGAGCCGCGCGCTGGCCGAGGCGGGCTGGCTGCGGGCGGCCCGCCTGGAGGACGAGCAGCGGCACGCCGAGGAACGCGCCAGACTTCGCGAGCGGGCCCGGATCGCCCAGGACATGCACGACTCCCTCGGCCACGAACTGAGCCTGATCGCCTTGCGCGCCGGCGCCCTCCAGGTCGCCCCCGGCCTCGCCGACGCCCACCGCGCCGCCGCGGCCGATCTGCGGGCCGCCGCCGCCGACGCCACGGACAAGCTGCACCGCATCATCGGCGTGCTGCGCGAGGCCGACGACCCCCTCCCGCTGGCCCCGCCCGGCGAGAGCGTCGAACAGCTCGTCGCCCGCGCCGCCGAGTCGGGCCTCCCGGTCACCTGGGCACCCTCGCCGGCCACCGCGCCCCCCGAGCCCGGCACGGTCGCCGAACGCCTGCTGCACCGGGTCGCGCGCGAGGCCCTCACCAACGCCGCCCGGCACGCCCCGGGCGCCCCCGTGACCGTCGCCCTCACCGGACACCCGCACGGCAGCACCGTCACCGTCACCAACGGACCGGCCACCGGCAAGGGCTCCGCCTCCTCGGGCGGTACCGGACTGCTCGGCCTGCGCGCCGCCGTCACCGCGGTCGGCGGCGACTTCGAGGCGGGCCCGCACGGGGACGGCTTCCGCGTCCGGGCCTACATCCCCGCCCGCCAGGGACCCGCCCCCGCCGGGCGGCGCCCCCCGGCGGCGCCCCTCGCCCACGCCCGCCGCCGGGCCGTCCTCGGCCTCTGGGCCGCCGCCGGAGCGGGCGTCGTCCTGGTCGGCGCCGCCTTCGGCTGGTACGCGTACACCGAGACCCACTCCGTACTGGACCCCGGCGTCTACTCGGCCCTGCGCCTGGGCGCCCCCGCCGCCGACGTCACCCCCGTCCTGCCCGACCGCGCGGTCGACGACCCGCCGGACGAACGCGCCCCCACGCCCCCCGAGGGCGCCACCTGCCGCTACTACCGCGCCAGCGGCGAACTCCTGGTCTCCGTCGACCACTTCAGACTCTGCTTCGACGACGAGGGCCGCCTGGTCGCCAAGGACGTGGTCCCCCGCGCCGGACTGGCCGGCGAAGGCCGCGAGGAATACGAGGAGTTGACGCAGTGATCCGGGTCCTGCTGGCCGACGACGAGGCGATGGTACGGGCCGGGGTCCGGGCCATCCTGGCGAGCGCGAGCGGCGGTGAGTGCGAGATCGTCGCCGAGGCGGGCGACGGCCGCGAGGCCGTCGAACTGGCCCGCGCGCACCGCCCGGAGGTCGCCCTGCTCGACATCCGGATGCCCCGCCTGGACGGGCTCGCCGCGGCCGAGGAGATCGTCCGCGCCGTCCCCGGCACGGCGGTCGCCATGCTGACCACCTTCTCCGAGCAGTCCTACGTGGACCGCGCCCTGGCCGCCGGCGCCACCGGCTTCCTCCTGAAGTCCGGCGACCCGTACGAACTGATCGCGGGCGTACGGGCGGTGGCGGGCGGCGCGGCCTTCCTGTCGCCGAAGGTCGCCCGGTACGTCATCGAGGACCTCGGCCGCGCGGGCGGCGGCCGGCACGCCCGCGAGGCCCAGGCCCGCGCACGGGTGGCGAAGCTGAGCCCCCGGGAACGGGAGGTGCTCGGCCTGGTCGGCGCCGGCCTGTCCAACCCGGAGATCGCCGCCAGGCTGCACCTCGTCGAGGGCACGGTGAAGGCGTATGTCAGCGCGGTCCTGGACCGTCTGGAGGTGCGCAACCGGGTGCAGGCCGCGATCGTCGCCTACGAGGCCGGCCTGGTGCCCGACTAGCCGCGTCAGGACCGCCGGTGCGTCGCGTATGCCGGTGCGCGCCCCGGCGCCGTGCCGGGTCCCGGCCCGGTCAGCCACCGCGCCACGGGCGTCGATGAGCCCCGCACCGCCACGACCAGCCGTATCAGCGGTCCCGTCCCCAGGCGTACGACGAGCACGGCGACGAGCGCGCCCAGCAGCAACCCGGCGGCCACGTCGTGCGGATAGTGCACGCCGACGAAGACCCGGGAGTACGCCATCAGCAGGGCGAGCGGCGCGGTCAGCCACAGGACCGCCCGCCGGACCAGGGCGAGGGAGAGCGCCGCGGCGCCCGCGATGGTGGCGTGGTTGCTGGGGAAGGACCAGTCACCGTGCGGCGGGCACTCGGCGAGGGACCGCGCCGCCCCGGCCACGGCCCGGCACGGACGCTCCTCCGTGATCACCGACTTGAGCAGTTCGCTGCCCACGTACGCCACGGCCGTGGCCACGGGTGCAAGCACCGCGATCGCGAACGCGCGGGGATCGCCGCGACGCGCGCGCCACCAGGCGGTGACGAACAGGACGGCGAACAGCAGCAGTCCGCCCTCCGTCCAGATCTCCGCCGTGTGCCGCAGCCACGCGGGCGCGTCGCGGGCCTGCCCGGTGATGTCGAGATAGAGCCATCGGTCCTGGAAGTCCATGGTCACAGACGGTAGGCGGCACGGCGATCCGGTCACATCCCGCGATCGTCAGGTGCGGCACCTGACGAAAGTCAGGGGGTCGGGAACGGTCTCCGGGATGATGATCCGGAAAAGTTGATGACCCGAACGGCGGGTGGCGCAAGGGAACGGACTGATCTCTCGTACAGTTTGCGCCGTGGGATCTCTGCGCAATCCGGTCGGGCCGCTTCCCTCCTCCATCTACTGGCGACGGAGGGTCGTACTGCTGTCTGTGATCGTCGTGTTGGCGCTGCTGATCACGTGGATCGTGACCTCGGGCGGCGGTGGTGGCGGCAACGGCCACGACGACGGCGCCAACGGCAGGAACCCCGCGCCCTCCATCACCCCTGGACCCTCCGGTTCCGGTCCGGCGATCAGCCAAGCGCCGGGCGGACGCGAGGAGTCGGGCGACGAGGAGACCGGCGGCAGCGGCAGCGGCGGCGGGAACGGCTCCGGTGACGGCTCCGGTTCCGGCGCGGACTCCGGCGCCGGGTCCGGGGGTTCGGCCGGCTCCGGTGCCGGCGGTGGCGGTACGGGCGGCGGTGCCGGGGGCGGTGCGGCGACCGGGGTCGGCGCGGGCGACGCCCTGCCGGCCGGGTCGAGCCTGCCCGACTGCACGCCCGGCGCGGTCCGGTTGAGCCTGCGCAGCGTCCGCAACGCCTACGAGCCCGGCCAGACGCCCACCTTCGAACTCACCGCCCGGAACACCTCCGGCAGCGACTGCAAGGTCGATCTCGGCCCCAAGCACGCCAAGTTGACGATCACTCAGGCGGACGGCGACGACGCGTACTGGGCCTCCGCCGACTGCCCGAAGGGCCCCGGGAGCCTGCTGTACCGGGTCGCCGCGGGCAGCGGCATCACCTACACCGTGAAGTGGGACCGCAAGCCGAGCGCCCCCGAGTGCGGCACGCCGCCGTCCGGGTCGGCCAAGGCGGGGACGTACCTGGTGGAGGCGGAGGCTCCGGGCTTTGCGAAGGTACAGACGTCCTTCGTACTGGAGAAGGACTGACCTCAACCCTCCACCGCGACACCGCGACACCGCGACACCACAACACTGCGACACCGCGGCACAGCGGGCGCCGGGCCGGTCAGACGTAACGCTCCAGGATGGAGCTCTCCGCCAGCCGGGACAGCCCCTCGCGGACGCTGCGGGCGCGGGCCTCGCCGACGCCGTCGACCGTCTGGAGGTCGTCCACGCTGGCGGCCAGCAGCTTCTGCAGCCCGCCGAAGTGCTCCACCAGCCGGTCGATGATCGCGCCCGGCAGCCTCGGCACCTTGGCCAGCAGCCGGAAGCCGCGCGGCGACACCGCCGAGTCCAGCGTCTCGGGCGACCCCGTGTACCCCAGCGCCCGCGCCACCGTGGCCAGTTCGAGCAGTTCCGCGTGGCTGAGCTTGTCCAGCTCGGCCAGCGCCTCCTCGACCGTGCGGGACCGCTTGGCGGTCGGCTCGGGCACGTAGTCCCGCACCACCAGCTCCCGCTCGGGCTCCACCCCGGCGATCAGCTCGTCCAACTGGAGCGCCAGCAGCCGCCCGTCGGTGCCCAGCTCCACCACGTACTCGGCGATCTCGGTGGCGATCCGGCGCACCATCTCCAGGCGCTGCGCGACCGCCGAGACGTCCCGGACGGTCACCAGGTCCTCGATCTCCAGCGCGGAGAGCGTGCCCGCCACCTCGTCCAGGCGGAGCTTGTACCGCTCGAGGGTGGCCAGCGCCTGGTTGGCGCGGGACAGGATCGCCGCCGAGTCCTCCAGGACACGGCGCTGCCCGTCGACGTAGAGGGCGATCAGCCGCATGGACTGGGAGACGGAGACGACGGGGAAGCCGACCTGCTTGCTGACCCGGTCCGCGGTGCGGTGCCGGGTGCCGGTCTCCTCCGTGGGGATCGTCGCGTCGGGCACGAACTGCACCCCCGCGCGCAGGATCTTCGACAGGTCCGAGGAGAGCACGATGCCGCCGTCGAGCTTGCACAGCTCGCGCAGCCGGGTCGCGGTGAACTCGACGTCCAGCACGAAACCGCCCGTGCACATCGCCTCGACGGTCTTGTCGGAGCCCAGCACGATCAGACCGCCGGTGTTGCCGCGGAGCACCCGCTCCAGGCCGTCGCGCAAGGCGGTGCCGGGTGCCACGGCGCTCAGCGAGGCGCGCATCAGGCCATCGGAACCGGCACTCCCACCGGACTTTCCGGGAGCTGCTGCCCGGTCGTTGGCTGCCACTGCACTCCTCCGGTCGCAGGTTCTTGGGCGCCCCCGTTTCGCGCACTCGGTTCGTACGGACGGGCGAGACCAGGGCAAAGTCTACCGGCGCTGCTCCGCCTCCCGGGGGGCCTCTCGCCGACGGGATCGCGGCAGGACCCGCAGGGCGTCCCCTATGTCCGCCACTTCCAGGACCTTCATACCGGCGGGAACCTTGCCCGGATCGCCCGGTACCAGGGCGTGCGTGAAGCCCAGACGGTGCGCCTCGGAGAGTCTGCGCTGCACTCCCGTGACCCGTCTCACCTCGCCCGCGAGCCCCACTTCGCCGATCGCGACCAGGTTCTTCGGTAGCGGGGTGTCGCTGGCCGCGCTCGCCAGCGCCAGCGCGACGGCCAGGTCGGCGGCGGGCTCGGAGAGCTTCACCCCGCCGACCGTCGCGGAGTAGATGTCCCTCTTGCCCAGGGCGCTGATGCGGCCGCGCTGCTCCAGGACGGCCAGCATCATCGACACCCGGGACGTCTCCAGACCGGAGGTGGTGCGCCGGGGGGAGGGGATCTGGGAGTCGACGGTGAGCGCCTGCACCTCGGCCACCAGCGGGCGGCGGCCCTCCAGGGTGACGGTGAGGCAGGTGCCGGGGACGGGCTCCGCGCGGCGGGTGAGGAAGAGGCCGCTGGGGTCGGCGAGGCCGGTGATGCCCTCGTCGTGCAGCTCGAAGCAGCCGACCTCGTCGGTGGCGCCGTAGCGGTTCTTGACGCCGCGCACCAGGCGCAGCCGCGCGTGCCGGTCGCCCTCGAAGGACAGGACGACGTCCACCAGGTGTTCCAGCAGGCGGGGGCCGGCGATGGCGCCGTCCTTGGTGACATGGCCCACCAGGAGGGTGGACATGCCGCGCTCCTTGGAGGCGCGGATGAGCGCGCCGGCGACCTCCCGGACCTGGGCCATGCCGCCGGGGGCGCCGTCGATCTCGGGGGAGGCGACGGTCTGCACGGAGTCGAGGATCAGCAGCGACGGCTTCACCGCGTCCAGGTGGCCCAGCACGGCGGCCAGATCGGTCTCGGCGGCCAGGTACAGATGGTCGTGCAGGGCGCCGATCCGGTCGGCGCGCAGCCGGACCTGGCTGGCCGACTCCTCGCCCGTGACGTACAGGGTGCGGTGCTCCTCGCTCGCCGACTTGGCGGCCACGTCCAGCAGCAGCGTGGACTTGCCGACGCCGGGCTCGCCCGCGAGCAGCACCACCGCGCCGGGCACCAGTCCGCCGCCGAGCACCCGGTCCAGCTCGGGCACGCCGGTGGAGCGGGCGGTGGCCTGTCGGCCGTCGACCTGGCCGATGGGCACGGCGGAGGTGGTGACCCGCCCCGGCGTCGTCGTACGGACCGCGGGCGCGCCGTACTCCTCGATCGTCCCCCACGCCTGGCACTCGGGGCAGCGACCGAGCCACTTGGCCGTCTGCCAGCCGCACTCGGTGCAGCGGTAGGACGGACGGTCCTTGGTGGTCTTCGTACGGGCAGCCATGCACGAAACCGTAACCGCACCCACTGACACCGCCTGCCACCGGCGGCCCGCCACCGCCTCCCACCGGCGGCCGCCACCGTCCCGTACCGGCGGCCCGCCACCGTCCCGTACCGGCTGTCCGCCCCGGCACGCCGACCCTCGGGCAACCGGGTCAAGGGGTTCGTGTCCCCTTTTGAGGGATCGTTTCACCCGTACGGATTAAAAGTGCGCCCTGCGCCAGTTCGCGCCACCCATGGCCGCCTACGGTCACCGGAATGAGCAGCAGTCCGCAGACCACGACCCGCACGACCGGCGCCCACCGCGCGCACCGGGCGCACCGGGAAGCGCGTGACCGCGCCGCGGCCCGCACGGTGGCGCAGTGGCCGCTCGCACGCTACGAGCCGTACTTGGACGGCCTGTTCACCTACTGCCTGTCCGTGCTGTGCGACCACGACACCGCGACCGCCGCCCTGGGCGACGTCCTCGCGCTCGCCGAGCGCCGCGGCCACCGCTGCCTCGAGAACCCCGCCGACCTGCGGGCCTGGCTGTACGCCCTGGCCCGCTGGTTCTGCCTGCGCAAGCTGGCCGAGGCCAAGCAGAAACGTCAGGGCACCCACGCGGCGGGCCGCCCCGCCGCCGACCACCGCCCCGCCGCCGACCACCGGCCCGACGCCCCGGCCCCGGCCGCCGAGGGCCCGTCCGCCGAGGTCCTGGAGCGCCGCCGCCGCGAACTGGCCCTGCTCGCCTGGCCGGAGGCGGCCGGCACCACCCCGGAGCAGCGCGAGGCCCTCGAACTCGCCGTACGCCACCACCTGGCCGCCCACGAGGTCGCCGCCGTCCTCGGCCTGGACCCGGTCGCCGCGCGGGAGCTGCTCGCCTCCGCCGCCTGCGAGGTCGAGCGCACCCGCGCGGCCCTCGCCGTCGTGGAGACCGGCACCTGTCCGGGCGCCGCCCGGCTCACCGGCGACGGCCACTTGGTGCTGAGCGCCGCCCTCCGCCGCGAGCTGGTCCGGCACGTCGACGACTGCCCGCGCTGCCGCCGCACCGCCGAACGCGCGATCCCCGGCCACTGGCCCGGCACCAGCGTCACGCCCGCCGAGCTGCCCGTCCTGGAGGCGCCCCGCATGGCGCTGCAGGTGGCCCTGACGCAGTTGCCCCGCGCGCGTGGCGCCGCCCCCCGCTTCGACCGGCGCGGTTTCCCGATGGACCCCAAGGACCGGGCCGCCCGCCGGGACAAGCTGCGCGCGCGTGCCGTCACCACCACCGTCGTCGCCACCGTGGTGGCGGCCCCCGTGTTCGCCCTGTGGGCGGCCTACCGGGGCACCCCGACCGGCGAGGCCGAGGACGGCCGGACGAACAGCGCCAGCGAGACCCACGACGAGGACGGCGAGGGGCTGAACGGCTACGAGAACACGGGCAGCACCGCCCCCGGCGGCCGCCTCGGCCGCAACGGCCGGCCCGACGTCTCCGTCGAGGTCCTCGGCATCGGCGGCGTCGGCCGCAAACAGGCCGGGAGGCTGGAGGTCACCGCCGGGAACCGCGACGACACCACGTTCATCACCCTGACCGCGACCGGCCGCTCCCCGGTCCACTGGTCGGCGTCGACCACCGCCCCCTGGCTCTACCTCAGCCGGTCCTCGGGAACCCTCCACCCCGGCGAAACGTTCACGATCAAGGTATACGTCGACCCCCTGCGCGAGCCGTCCGGCCACTGGAGCGCGCGGGTGGCCGTCTCGCCCGCCGGCGCCGTCGTCTCCATCGAGGGCTACGGCACCGCCCCGAGCCCCTCCCGTCCGGACCCGCGCCCCAGCAGCCCCGGCGGGCGCCCCTCCGCCCCGCGCCCGACGACTCCGACCGCCCCGGCGACCTCGACGCCGCCCGACCCCGGACCGAGCGCGACCCCGACGCCCACGACCCCGCCGCCGGACCCGACCCCCACCGCCCCGAGCCCGACCGGCCCGGACGACTCCTCGTCCCCGCCGGACGACAGCGAGGACCCGAGCCCGGAGGTGCCGTAACCGGTCGCCATGGGCGGGACTGCTGCCCGGCTGGCGCGGCGGACGCGGGCCCTAGCCCAGGCCGTCCACCGGACCGGCCGAACGCGGTGCCGGGCCCGGCCCCACGGGCGGATCAGCCGGATGCGGGGCCAGCACAGGAAGCTGACCGGCCAGCCGCTCCTCGCACAGCTCGGCCAGCCGGTCGTACCCGGCCTTGCCCATCAGCTCGGTCAGCTCGGCCCGGTAGGAGACGTACACCGGCTCGCCCGCGCCGTGCGCCGAGGTCGCCGACGTGCACCACCAGTGCAGGTCGTGGCCGCCCGGCCCCCAGCCGCGGCGGTCGTACTCACCGATCGACACCTGGAGCACGCGCGTGTCGTCGGGCCGGTCGATCCACTCGTACGTCCGCCGGACCGGCAACTGCCAGCACACGTCCGGCTTGGTCTCCAGCGGCTCGCGGCCCTCCCGCAGCGCCAGGATGTGCAGCGAGCAGCCGGCGCCGCCGGCGAAGCCGGGCCGGTTCTGGAAGATGCACGACCCCTGGAACGGGCGGGTCTGGCGGGAACCCTCCTCGTCCTCCGACACCCAGCCGTTCACCGTGCCCTCGGCGTGGTGCTGCCAGATGTCCGGGGTGAGCCGGGCCACGTGCCCGGCGACCCGCCGCTCGTCGTCCTCGTCGGAGAAGTGCGCGCCCAGCGAGCAGCAGCCGTCGTCCGCGCGGCCCGCCTGGATGCCCTGGCAGCCGCTGCCGAAGATGCAGCTCCAGCGAGAGGTCAGCCAGGTCAGATCGCAGCGGAAGACCTGCTCGTCGTCGGCCGGGTCCGGGAACTCCACCCACGCGCGCGCGAAGTCGAGCCCCTTCTCATCACCCATCGAGGGGTTCAGGGCGATTTCGCCCTTCTTCGCCCTCTTGCCCTTCTTGGCAGGCTTTTCGTCCTTCGCCTTTTTCGTCTTTGGCACTCGTCCAGGGTAAGTCGGCCGGGCCCGCTCCCCGTACCACCCCGGGCAGTAGCGTTCCGTCCATGAGACTCGGTGTTCTCGACGTGGGTTCCAACACGGTGCACCTGCTGGTGGTGGACGCCCACCCCGGCGCCCGACCGATACCCGCGCACTCGCACAAGGCCGAACTGCGCCTCGCCCAGCTCCTCGACGCGGACGGCGCGATCGGCACCAAGGGCGTCGACCGCCTGGTCACGGTCGTGCGGACGGCGTTGCAGGCCGCCGAGGACAAGGGCGTGCAGAACCTGCTGCCGTTCGCCACCTCCGCCGTGCGCGAGGCCCGCAACGCCGAGGACGTCCTCACGCGCGTGCGTGCCGAGACCGGCGTCGAGCTGACGGTGCTGTCCGGCGCGGAGGAGGCCCGGCTCACCTTCCTCGCCGCCCGCCGCTGGTTCGGCTGGTCCGCGGGCAAGCTCCTCGTCCTCGACATCGGCGGCGGCTCCCTGGAGATCGCGTACGGCATCGACGAGGAACCCGACGCCGTCGCCTCCCTGCCGCTCGGCGCGGGCCGGCTGACCGCCGCCCGGCTGCCCGGCGACCCGCCCCACCCGGACGACGTGCGCGCCCTGCGCCGGTACGTACGCGCGGAGATCGCCGGCACGGTCGGCGAGTTCACCCGCTTCGGCGCCCCCGACCACGTCGTCGCCACCTCGAAGACGTTCAAGCAGTTGGCCCGCATCGCCGGCGCGGCCCGTTCCGCCGAGGGCCTCTACGTGCAGCGGCAGCTCAAACGCGAGTCCCTGGAGGGCTGGGTCCCGCGCCTGGCCGGCATGACCACGGCGGAACGCGCCGAACTCCCCGGCGTCTCCGAGGGCCGCGCGGGCCAGCTCGTCGCCGGGGCCCTGGTCGCCGAGGCCGCGATGGACCTCTTCGGCGTGGAGAGCCTGGAGATCTGCCCCTGGGCCCTGCGCGAGGGAGTCATCCTGCGCCGCCTGGACCACATGGGCCAGGACTAGGTCCCATGGCCACCGGGCCACCGGGCCACCGGGCCACAGAGCCACAGGGCCACAGGGCCACAGGGCCGCCGGGCCACAGGGATCAAGAAGGATCAAGGCCGGTATGGCGATGACCACAACGACCACCCGGCACCCCGCACCCACCCGACCGCACCCCGTAACCTGTCCCCCATGGCAGAGCCCCTCGTACGGATCCCGGATGCGAAGGTCGCCCTGTCGACGGCCTCCGTCTACCCGGAGTCGACGGCGACGGCCTTCGAGATCGCCGGACGCCTCGGGTACGACGGCGTCGAGGTCATGGTCTGGACCGATCCGGTCAGCCAGGACATCGAAGCCCTGCGCCGACTCAGCGACTACCACCAGGTGCCGATCCTGGCCGTGCACGCCCCCTGCCTGCTCATCACGCAGCGCGTGTGGTCCACCGACCCCTGGGTGAAGCTCCAGCGCGCCCGCGCCGCCGCCGAGAAGCTCGGCGCCAGCACGGTCGTGGTCCACCCGCCGTTCCGCTGGCAGCGCCAGTACGCGCGGGACTTCGTCAGCGGCGTCTGGCGCATGGCCGACGAGACGGACGTACGGTTCGCCGTCGAGAACATGTACCCCTGGCGGTACCGCGACCGCGAGATGCTCGCCTACGCCCCCGACTGGGACGTCACCAAGGACGACTACCGGCACTTCACGATCGACCTCAGCCACACCGCCACCGCCCGCACCGACGCCCTCGGCATGATCGACCGCATGGGCGACCGCCTCGGCCACGTCCACCTCGCCGACGGCAAGGGCTCCGCCAAGGACGAGCACCTGGTCCCCGGCCGCGGCACCCAGCCCTGCGCCGAGCTGCTGGAACGCCTGGCGCTGAGCGGCTTCGACGGCCACGTCGTCATCGAGGTCAACACCCGCCGCGCGATGTCCGGCGCCGAGCGGGAGGCCGACCTCGCCGAGGCCCTCGCCTTCACCCGCCTGCACCTGGCCTCCGCGGCGAGGGTGCCGCGCGGATGACCGGCGGCACCGGGGGCACCCCGCCCCGGCGCCGGGGCGCGGCACCGAGGGCGCCCCGCCCTGACGCCACCCCCCGCGGTCTCCACATCCCGCATTCCGGACACCCTGTCCCGACCCCTGGATGACGGGCGTACGCTCGACGGCAGTCAGTACTCTCTGGCAGCACTCTGTCGAAGGAGCGAGCGACGATGCCCGAGCTGAGGTCCCGCACAGTCACCCACGGCCGCAACATGGCGGGCGCCCGCGCCCTGATGCGCGCCTCCGGTGTACCCGGTGCGGACATCGGCCGGAAGCCGATCATCGCGGTCGCCAACAGCTTCACCGAGTTCGTGCCCGGCCACACCCACCTCGCGCCGGTCGGCCGGATCGTCAGCGAGGCCGTCACCGCGGCCGGCGGCATCCCGCGCGAGTTCAACACCATCGCCGTCGACGACGGCATCGCCATGGGCCACGGCGGCATGCTGTACTCCCTGCCCTCGCGCGACCTGATCGCGGACAGCGTGGAGTACATGGTCGAGGCGCACCGCGCCGACGCCCTGATCTGCATCTCCAACTGCGACAAGATCACCCCGGGGATGCTCAACGCCGCCCTGCGGCTCAACATCCCGACGGTCTTCGTCTCCGGCGGCCCGATGGAGGCCGGCCGTGCCACCCTGGTCGACGGCACGGTCCGCACCCTCGACCTGGTCGACGCGATGTCCGAGGCGGTGAACGACAAGATCTCGGACGAGGACATCCTCCGTATCGAGGAGAACGCCTGTCCGACCTGCGGCTCCTGTTCCGGCATGTTCACCGCCAACTCGATGAACTGCCTGACCGAGGCCATCGGCCTTTCCCTGCCCGGCAACGGCTCGGTGCTGGCCACCCACACGGCCCGCAAGCAGCTCTACGTGCGGGCCGCCGAGACCGTCATGGACCTGACCCGCCGCTACTACGAGCAGGACGACGACACCGTCCTGCCCCGCTCCATCGCCACCGTCGCGGCCTTCGAGAACGCCATGGCCCTCGACATCGCCATGGGCGGCTCCACCAACACGATCCTGCACCTGCTGGCCGCCGCCCAGGAGGCCGAGGTCCCGTTCGGCCTCACCGAGATCGACGCCCTCTCGCGCCGCGTGCCCTGCCTGGCCAAGGTCGCCCCCAACGTCGCCAAGAACCGCACGTACTACATGGAGGACGTGCACCGCGCGGGCGGCATCCCCGCCCTGCTGGGCGAGCTGCACCGGGCCGGCCTGCTCAACGAGGACGTCCACTCCGTGCACAGCCCGTCGCTGGCCGACTGGCTCAAGACCTGGGACATCCGCGGCGGCTCCCCCTCGCCGGAAGCCGTGGAACTGTGGCACGCCGCGCCCGGCTGCGTCCGCTCCGCCGAGGCGTTCTCCCAGTCCGAGCGCTGGGACACCCTGGACGAGGACGCCGAGGGCGGCTGCATCCGCTCCGCCGAGCACGCCTACTCCAAGGACGGCGGCCTCGCGGTGCTGCGCGGCAACCTCGCCGTCGACGGCTGCGTGGTCAAGACGGCCGGTGTCGACGAGTCGATCTGGACCTTCGAGGGCCCCGCGGTGGTCTGCGAGTCGCAGGAGCAGGCCGTGGAGAAGATCCTCACCCAGCAGGTCAAGGAGGGCGACGTGGTCGTCATCCGCTACGAGGGCCCCAAGGGCGGCCCCGGCATGCAGGAGATGCTCTACCCGACCTCGTACCTCAAGGGCCGCGGGCTGGGCAAGGCGTGCGCGCTGGTCACCGACGGCCGCTTCTCCGGCGGCACCTCCGGCCTGTCCATCGGCCACGCCAGCCCCGAGGCGGCCTCCGGCGGCACCATCGCCCTGGTCCAGGACGGCGACCGCATCCGCATCGACATCCCCGCCCGCACCATCGAACTCCTCGTCGACGACGCCGAACTCGCCCGCCGCGAGCAGGCCCTGAACGGCGTCTACGCCCCCAAGAACCGCGACCGCAAGGTCTCCGCCGCCCTGCGCGCCTACGCCGCCATGGCCACCAGCGCCGACAAGGGCGCGGTCCGCGACGTCAGCAAGCTCGGCTGACCCGCGCCGCCCGCCCCCTCGGGGCCGTTCCCGTGCCGCACGGGAGCGGCCCCGACGCGCGTACCGGGCAGGGCCCGGCGGATACGTCCTACCAGGCGGCCGGGTCGCGTCCGGCCACGGCGAAGACCGTGCCGTCGGGGGCGCTCGCGTACACCAGACCGTCCACGACGACCGGCGAGGGCAGCGCGGCGGCCACCGTGCCGGCGTCCGCGCCGAGCCGCGCCGGGGTCTGCCCCACCAGCCGGCCGTCCCGGGCGTCCACGGCGAGCAGCCGGCCGTCGGGAGCGGTGACGTAGACATGGCGGGCGTCGGCGGCGGGCGCCGAGCCGTGCGGCACGGACGTCTCCAGATGCCACAGCTCCTCACCGGCGCCCAGGTCCACCGCCTGCAACGCCCCGTCCGCCGCCAGCAGGTACGCCACGTCCCCGCGTACGGAGGCCCGGACGTCCGGGCGGGGCACGGCCAGCTCCACCCGGCTCGTCGTACGGGTCCCGGGCGTGTACCGGACCACGCCGACGGCACGGCTGTCGGGCCCGTCGACCGCGAGGAAGTCCACGGAATCCTCTCCGGCGCCGATCGGCCGCAGCGTCCCCGCCAGTTGGGCGCTCCAGCGCACCTCGCCCGTCCCCGGGTCCAGCGCGGTGACCCGGGTGCCGGTGCCGTCCGGCGTGGGGGCGGTCGCGTAGGCCAGCGGGTCGCCGGGGAAGGCGTCGAGGGCCGTGTCGGCGGGCACGGCGGCGGGCTTCGTCCACGCGGTCCGGCCCGAGGCGCTGTCGACGCCGGTCACCGTGCCGTCCGCGCCGGCCAGCAGCAGCATGTCACCGGCGTACCGGATCGACCGGTACCCGGACGCGCCCCGCTGCCAGACTCGCTCGCCGGTCGCGGGGGAGCGGCCCTCCAGACGCGGCCCGCCGTCCGGGAAGGGCTGGACGAGGCCGCCGGAGACCACGGGCGGGCCGCTGACCGACTCGGTACCGACCGGACGCCGCCACCGCAGCTCGCCGTCGGCGGGGTCCAGGGCGAACACCACACCCGTCTGGGCGCACAGCAACGCCCGCGCGCCGTGCGTGCACTGCGGTACGCCCCCGCGCCCGGAGACGGGCTCCGCCGTCCACGCACCCGGCGCGCCCCCCGAGGGCGCCTTCTCCCGGGTCTCGCCCTCCCCACCGAACGCCGTGAAGGAGACCAGCACCGCACCGACAGCGAGCCCGAGGGCCCCGGCCGCCAGCAGCACCCGCCGCCCGGGCCGCGGCCTCGACCGGGGCACGGCTTCGGGCTCGGGCTCGGACTGAGGCTCCGGTGCCGGTGCTGCCGGTGCTGCCGGTGCTGCCGGTGCTGCCGGTGCTGCCGGTGCTGCCGGCACTGCTACCGATGGCGACGCCGTTGGCGAGGCCGACGGCGACTCGGGCTGCGACGGCGACTCGGCCTGCCCCCGCGCCCCGCCCACCCGCTGCGCCGGTATGAACGCCTGCGTGTCGTACGAGGCCGCCACCGACCGCAGCGCCCGCATCAGCTCGTCCGGCGTCGGCCGCTCCTCCGGCGCCTTCGCCAGGCACCGCCGCACCAGCCCGGCCAACGGCTCCGGTACGCCGGTCAGATCCGGCTCGTCATGCACGACCTGGTACGCGACCACGTACGGACTGTCGGAGTCGAACGGCCCCCGCCCGGTCGCCGCGTGCACCATCACCGACCCGAGCGCGAAGACATCGGCCGCGGGACCGACCTCCCGGGGCCGCCGGAACTGCTCGGGCGCCATGAACGGCGGCGTGCCGATCAACTTGCCGGTCTCGGTACGCAGTTCACTGTCCGCCGGCCGCGAGATCCCGAAGTCGATGACCTTCGGGCCGTCCTCGGCGAGCAGCACGTTGCTGGGCTTGAGATCCCGGTGCACGACGCCGACCCGGTGGATGTCCCGGAGCGCCTCCGCCAGCCCGGCCATCAGCCGGCGCAACTGCCCGGCGTCCAGCGGCCCGTTCCGCTTCACCTGCTCGGCGAGGGTCGGACCGGCGATGAACGACGTGGCCATCCAGGGCCGCCCGGCGTCCGGATCGGCGTCCACGACCGGCGCGGTGAATGCACCGCTGACCCGCCGCGCCGCCGCCACCTCCTGCCGGAAACGCCCCCTGAACTCCGGATCCTTGGCGAACTCGGCGTGCACCACCTTCACCGCGAGGCGCATCCCGGACGTACTGCGGGCCAGGTGCACGACCCCCATGCCACCCGACCCGAGACAGGACTCCAGCCGATAGTGACCGGCGTACTCCGGAAGTTCCGCTTCCATGTCTGCTCCGGCATTCCGCTGTGGCGCCACTGGACCACCCCCGTGCGTTCGTCCGCGTGCGCGACGCACGGAGCCTAGTCGATGACTCGTACGAGACCGAGGCGGCTTGCTAGCCTCCGCCTGCGAAAAACGAACTCCTGTTTCGCCTGGCGACTCAGGGGAATCACCACCACCCCATGGCGGGGGCCATGGGGTTCAACGGGGGAGGTTCTGTCATGTCTGTGGACCGTGCGGAAACAACCGCGAGCGGTACGGAGGAAGCCGTCACGGCGACGGCCGCGACCGTCCGCTACTACTCGGTCGCCCCGGGCGTCCGTCTGAACGTCCGACGGGGGCCGGGCACCAGCTACAGCGTCGTCCGGGTCCTGCCCGAGGGCGCCCGGGTGCCGATCTACTGCCAGCGACCGGGCACCACGGTCTCCGGTCCCTACGGCACCAGCAGCATCTGGGACAACATCGGCAACGGCGAGTACGTCTCCGACGCCTACGTCCAGACCGGCAGCGACGGCTACGTCGCCTCGCGCTGCGCCTGATCCCAGCCGGGGCCCGCGGCCCCTCCGGCGCCATAATCGACGCGTGAGCGCAGAGAACGGCACCCCGGAGACCCCCGCGGGCTCCACGCCCCCCACCGGTCCCCGCCCCGAACCGATCCGGTTCTTCGGCACGAGCTGGGTCGGCCACGACCACGGCTACACCGCCCGCCGCATCGCCCTCGCGGCCGGCTCACTCGCCGCGGCGGCCGTCGCCTGCCTGGTCCTGTGCCTCGCCTACCAGGGCCTGCAGATCGCCGACATCGGCAGCTTCGTCACGCTGCTCGTCGTCGTGATGTTCGCGGTGTGCAGCGCGCTGGCCTTCCGCCACACCTGGGCCGGCTTCAGCAGCCGCCCCGACCCCGACCGCCAGGCATCCCTGCGCGGCCTGCTGACCATCGGCTTCATCGGCTCCCTCCTCGCCTACGCCTTCCGCTGCCTCATCGAGGCCCCCGGCGAAAAACTCCACCGCACCGAGTACGAGGCGGCCCGCGCCCGCCACGAGAAGCGCACCACCCGCCGCTCGGGCAACCCGAAGAAGCGCCGCCGCCCGTAGCCGACGGCTCCCCGCGGGAGAACGACGGCGACCCGGATCGACCCGGCACCGGCCCGGATCACCGTCCGCGAAGAATCCCGCGCCGCCCGCCGGCACATGACATGGGAAAAACCCGCCCCCGGCCCCGCCCCCCGCGGTCACCATGACCGTATGCCCACACCCGGACCCCGGCCCGCCGCCCGGCCCCTCTCCCACGCCGAGCGCGCCCGTTCCTTCAACGCCGCCGCCGCGCAGTACGCCGCCAACCGCCCCTCCTACCCGCCCGCGCTCCTCGACGCCGTGGAACACCTGGCCGGCCACCCCCTCGCCGGTGCCCGCGTCGCCGACATCGGTGCCGGCACCGGCATATCCACCGCCCTGCTGCACGCCCGCGGCGCCGACGTGATCGCCGTGGAACCCGGCGCCGGCATGGCCGCCCAGTTCCGCGCCACCCTGCCCGACGTCCCGATCGTGCGCGGCACCGGCAACGCCCTCCCGCTCGCCCGCCACTCCGCCGACCTGCTCACCTACGCCCAGGCGTGGCACTGGACCGACCCCGTCCTCGCCGTGCCGGAGGCGCTGCGCGTCCTGCGGCCCGGCGGAGCGCTGGCACTGTGGTGGAACACCAGCGCCACCGACATCCCGTGGATCGCGGCGGCAGCCGACCGCGTCGTCCGCCACGCCGGCCTCGACATCAACGCCGAGCGACGGGCCATCGACGCCCGCGCCGCCGACCCCACCGGCCGCCTGGACCTGGTCCGCCGCGAGATCCGCTGGAGCCGCCGCGTCCCCCTCGACACCCACCTGGCGAACATCGCCAGCCACTCCGTCTTCCTCGTCCTCGGCGAGGAACGCACCGCCGCCTACCTCGCCGAGGAGCGCGGACACCTCCTGACCGTCTTCCCCGACGGCATCGTCGAGGAGGTCTACGTCGTCGTCCTCCTGCTCGCCCGCGTCCCCACCGCCACCTGATCACCCCGGCACGGCACGGCACGGCCCACGTCCCGCCCACCGGACATCCCCACCGCACCGGCGCCCCCGGTGCGAGGATGACCCGGGACGACGTACTACCCCGGAGGTCACCCGCAGCCATGACCCAGAAAGTCGCAGTCCTCGGCACCGGCAAGATCGGCGAAGCCCTGCTCAGCGGAATGATCCGAGCGGGCTGGGCCCCGGCCGACCTCCTGGTCACCGCCCGCCGGCCGGAACGGGCCGCCGAACTCCACGCCCGCCACGGCGTCACCCCCGTCACCAACGCCGAGGCCGCCAAGACCGCCGACACCCTGATCCTCACGGTCAAGCCGCAGGACATGGGCACCCTCCTGGACGAACTCGCCCCCCACGTCCCCGCCGACCGCCTGATCATCAGCGGCGCGGCAGGCATCCCCACCTCGTTCTTCGAGGAGCGCCTCGCCTCCGGCACCCCGGTCGTCCGGGTCATGACGAACACCCCCGCCCTCGTCGACGAGGCCATGTCGGTGATCTCCGCCGGCACCCACGCCACCGCCGACCACCTGGCCCACGCCGAGGAGATCTTCGGCGCCGTCGGCAAGACCCTCCGGGTCCCCGAGTCCCAGCAGGACGCCTGCACCGCCCTCTCCGGCTCCGGCCCGGCGTACTTCTTCTACCTGGTCGAAGCGATGACCGACGCCGGCATCCTCCTCGGCCTGCCCCGCGACAAGGCCCACGACCTGATCGTCCAGTCCGCGATCGGCGCCGCCACCATGCTCCGCGACAGCGGCGAGCACCCGGTCAAGCTCCGCGAGAACGTCACCTCCCCCGCCGGTACGACCATCAACGCCATCCGCGAACTGGAGAACCACGGCGTACGGGCCGCCCTCATCGCCGCGCTGGAAGCCGCCCGCGACCGCAGCCGCGAACTCGCCTCCGGCAACAACTGACGACCCGGAGTTGACACGCCCGCTCCGGGTACGTACTGTTCTCCGAGTTGTCCGACGTGAGCGCCGACTCCGGTCGGTCCCCGGACAGCCATCCCGCAAGTACCCACCAGCCTTCGACGGCCAGTCGATCTGACGTCGTCGCGTCGTGGTGCGTGTATTTACGGAATGAGGAATCCACGTTCGAAAGAACGCGGCCCCCGATTAGCTCGGGAGCCGGGAATCCGCTAAAGTCTCACTCCGTCGGAACGGCCCAACGGCCGGGAGGACAGCCCCCTCTGACGGGGAATCAGAGCCCGAAAGGATCTGATAGAGTCGGAACCGCCGGAAAGGGAAACGCGGAAGCGGGAACCTGGAAAGCACCGAGGA
>NZ_BNBI01000001.1 GCF_014655295.1 Streptomyces fumanus | reverse complement strand
GGGTTGATAGGCCAGATATGGAAGCACCGTAAGGTGTGGAGTTGACTGGTACTAATAGGCCGAGGGCTTGTCCTCAGTTGCTCGCGTCCACTGTGTTGGTTCTGAAACCACGAACAGCCGAAGTGCCGGTTGTCAGTTTCATAGTGTTTCGGTGGTCATAGCGTAGGGGAAACGCCCGGTTACATTCCGAACCCGGAAGCTAAGCCTTACAGCGCCGATGGTACTGCAGGGGGGACCCTGTGGGAGAGTAGGACGCCGCCGAACAATTATTCAAGGGAAACCCCGCACCTTCCGGTGCGGGGTTTTTCTGCGTTCCGGGATCATTGCGGGATGGGGGACCTATTCGGGTCCCCCTTTTTGTTGTCTCTACAGGCGTCCCGCTGACTTCAAAGCGAGGTAGGCGTCGGACAGGGCCGGGGCCAGTTCATCCGGGGTCGCGTCGACGACCGTGACGCCGTGGCGGCGGAGTTGTTCGGCGGTGCGATGGCGTTCGTTCTGGGCCTGGGCGGCGGCTGCGGCGTCGTAGATGGATTCCACGGTGCCGCGGGACTTCGCCATGGTGGCGATATGGGGGTCGGCCACCGAAGCCAGGACGACCGTGTGGCGCTGGGTGAGTTGCGGAAGGACGGGGAGGAGGCCCTCCTCGATGGGGGCGGCGTCCAAAGTGGTGAGCAGGACGATCAGGGAACGGCGGGCGGCCGTGCGGAGGGCGGTGGCCGTGAGGCCGCGCGCGTCGGTTTCCAGCAGCTCGGGTTCCAGTGTCGCCATGGCGTTGACCAGGGACGGGAGGACATCGCCTGCTGTGCGGCCCTGGACCAGGGCGCGTACGCGGCGGTCGTAGGCGAGGAGGTCGACGCGGTCGCCGGCGCGGGAGGCCAAGGCGGCGAGGAGCAGTGCCGCGTCCATCGAGGCGTCCAGGCGCGGGGCGTCGCCGACGCGGCCGGCCGAGGTGCGGCCGGTGTCGAGGACGACGAGGATGTGCCGGTCGCGTTCGGGACGCCAGGTGCGTACCGCGACCGTCGTGTGCCGGGCGGTGGCGCGCCAGTCGATGGAACGGGTGTCGTCGCCGGGAACGTACTCGCGCAGGCTGTCGAATTCGGTGCCCTCGCCTCGGGTGAGGACGCTGGTGCGGCCGTCGAGTTCGCGGAGGCGGGCCAATTTGGCGGGGAGGTGCTTGCGGCTGTTGAAGGGAGGCAGGACACGTACGGTCCAGGGGACCTTGTGGGTGCTCTGGCGGGAGAAGAGGCCCAGCGGACCGAACGAGCGGATGGTCACGCGGTCGGCCTGGCGGTCGCCGCGGCGGGTCGGGCGCAGGCGGGTGGTGACACGCCGGCGTTCGCCCGGCGGGACCGTCAGGGCGTGCCGGGAGGCCGCGGTTTCCGTCCCGCGCTGCCAACTGCTGGGCGGCCACGCGTCGCGGAGCTGGGCGCGCAGGGGGCGTCGGGACGGGTTGTCGACCGTGAGGGTGACGTCGGCGGTGTCGCCCAGGCGTACGGAGGTGTCGCCGGAGCGCGTGAGGCGCAGCCGGCGTACGGGAGCGGCCAGGGCGTAGTCGCAGGCGCAGGCCAGGGCGAGGGGCGCGTTGACGGCCAGGATGCCCGTCCAGCCCGGTTCCCAGATGCCGACGGGGAGGGAGCCCAGGGCCGCGAGGAGCGCGGCGCGTCCGGTGGGTGCCATCAGCGGGGAACGGGGACGTGGGTGAGGATCGCGTTGATCACGGAGTCGGCCGTCACGCCCTCCATCTCGGCTTCCGGGCGGAGCTGGACGCGGTGGCGGAGGGTGGGCAGGGCCAGGGCCTTCACGTCGTCGGGGGTGACGTAGTCGCGGCCGGTCAGCCAGGCCCAGGCGCGGGCGGTCGACAGGAGGGCCGTGGCACCGCGCGGGGAGACGCCGAGGGTGAGCGACGGCGACTCGCGGGTGGCACGGCAGAGATCGACGACGTACGCCGTGATCTCCGGGGAGACGGTGGTCTTGGCGACGGCCGCGCGGGCGGCCTCCAGGTCGGCGGCGCTCGCGACGGGGCGTACGCCGGCGGCGTGCAGGTCGCGTGGATTGAAACCCGCGGCGTGCCGGGTGAGGACGTCGATCTCGTCCTGGCGGGAGGGGAGCGGGATGGTGAGCTTGAGCAGGAAGCGGTCCAACTGGGCTTCCGGGAGGGGGTACGTGCCCTCGTACTCGACCGGGTTCTGGGTGGCGGCGACCAGGAACGGGTCGGGGAGCGCGCGGGGGGTGCCGTCGACGGTGACCTGGCGTTCCTCCATGGCTTCGAGGAGGGAGGACTGGGTCTTCGGCGGGGTGCGGTTGATCTCGTCGGCGAGCAGCAGGTTGGTGAAGACCGGGCCGGGCTGGAAGGAGAACTCGGCGGTGCGGGCGTCGTAGACCAGGGAGCCGGTGACGTCGCTCGGCATCAGGTCGGGGGTGAACTGGACGCGCTTGGTGTCGAGCCGGAGGGACGCGGCGAGGGCGCGGACCAGCAGGGTCTTGGCGACGCCGGGGACGCCTTCCAGGAGGACGTGGCCGCGGCAGAGCAGTGCCACGACGAGGCCGGTGACGGCGGGGTCCTGGCCGACCACGGCCTTGGCGATCTCGGCGCGCAGGGTTTCCAGGGCGGCGCGGGCGGCGCCCGGGTCCCCGGTCTGCCCGGCGTTGTCAGTGGTCGGGTCCATCATGGACGGCGTACCTGCCTTTCGAGGGCGTCGAGGTGATCGGCGAGGGAGACGAGGGCGGCGTCGTCGCTGGGCGGCGGGCCGAAGAGGAGGGCGTGCAGGGACTGTCCGTCGCCGTGGAGGTGGGCGGACAGGGCGGGGAGCAGGGCTTCGGGCGCGTGTGCCTGGGCCACGGGGACGCCGACCAGGGGGGCGAGGCGCGTGCGGGTGGTGGAGCGAAGAGCGGCGGCGGCGCGGTCGCGGGCGTCGGCCTTGCGGTAGAGGCGGGCGCGGCCTTCGACGGTCTCGGAGGCGCGGATCGCGACGGGGAGTCTTTCCGGCACGAGGGGGCCGAGTCGGCGTGCCCTCCAGAGGGCGGCGACGGCCGCGGCGAGGAAGAGCTGCAGGGTGCCCCAGAGCCAGCCGGAGGGGAGCAGGTCGAACAGGCCGCGTTCGTCGTCCTGGGCGGTGGGGTCGGACAGTGTGGGGAGGTACCAGACCAGATGCGGGCGGGAGCCGAGGAGTTGCAGGGCGAGCGAGGCGTTGCCGTGCTCGTCGAGACGGTTGTTGAGGAGGATGTCGGGGGCGCCGAGGACGATCGTGTCGCCCTCGGGGGTGTCTCCCGTGGGGTTCCCGTGGTTCTCGTCGTTCCCGTGGTTCTCGTCGGTCGTCTCGGGGAGGCGCAGCAGGGTGGCCAGGCGGTCGCTGGGGTAGCAGGCGTCGGCGTCCGGGCGGATGGCGGTGTAGCGGATGCCGCCGGTGTCGGCGGTGCCCGCGCGGCGGGCGGCGGGCAGGTCGCAGTCGGGGGACAGCGTCGAGTCGAGACTGGTGGCGGGGTCGGCGGTGACGCCGGGGGCGAGCCGTTCGACGGCCGGGCCGCCGGGCGCCACCAGGACGGTACGGCCGCCGGAGCCGGTGATGGCCGCGTGCAGGTCGGTCTGCTGCCGTTCGGTCAGGCGGTCGGGGACGGCCACCAGGAGGGTGGTGTCGGGGCCGGTCGCCGCGCGGGCGGCGGACAGCGTGGTGACGACCCGGGTGGACACGCCCCGGTCGGCGAGGAGTTCGGCGACGGCCCGGCTGCCGTAGGGATCGGCCGAGCGCGGGTCCAGCTCCCCGTGCCGGGCGTCGGAGCGGACGACGGCGATCGCGACGGCCCCGGCGAGGAGCACCACCAGGGCGAGGGCGACTCCGCGCGCGCGGGTCCACACCTGGCGGGCGGTGGGCGAGGCCGAGGTGTCCGGGAGCGTGGCCTCGGTGGTCATCCGGCGGCTCCCTGGCGGGTGTGGTGGTCCGTGCTGTGCGCGGTGCTGTCCGCCGGTCGCGGTCTGGTGCGGGCCAGGTCCTGGTCGAGGCCGGCCATGCGCCGGTACGCCGGCTCGGTGGCCGGGCGGCCGCCGTACGTGACGTCGTCGAAGTCGCGGGCGGCGGCGCGCAGCCGGTCGCTGTGGGCGGGCAGGGCGCGGCCGGCCTCCGTGGCGGCCTCGTCGGCGGTGCGGCCGGGGCGCGGGTCGAGCAGGGCGCGTTCCTCCAGGGACCGGACGATGGCGCGCATGCGTTCCTGGACGGCCCGGTTCCAGTGGCCCTGGACGGCGTGGGCCTCCGCGGCGGCGCGGTGGTCGGCGGCGGTGCGGGGGCGGTCGTCGAAGAGCGCGGCGGCGGAGACGGGCGGGCGGCGGGGGGTGCCCAGGCGCCACCACAGGGCGCCGGCGACCGCGAGGACGGCGACGACGATGACGACCAGGCCGAGCGTGCCGCCGGGGGCCGCCGTCGCGGCGGTGCTGAACAGGTCGTCGATCCAGTCCCAGAAGGCGTTCAGGGCACGCTGGAACCAACTGGGGTCGTTCTCGTGGTACATGCGCTTGGACAGCTCACGCCGGGCCGCCTCGCGGGCGGGGTCGCGCGGGACGGTCAGCGGCGGCCGGTCGTCACCGCGCGACAGTGCGGGCGCCATGTGGTCGCCGGCGCGCAGCAGCCCCCGCAGGGCGGTGCCCGGCAGCACCTCGGTGAGCATTCCCCCCGTCCTGCTCACCGCATCAGCTCCCCGGGGTCGCGCCGGGGGTGCCGTAGCCCTGGACGCCGGCGGCGCGGGCCAGTTCGAGGTCGAGGGCCTCGCGGCGGATGCGCTGGTCGATGTAGAGGAGCACGGTGACGCCCGCCGTGATCGGGAAGGTGAGCATCGAGCCGATCACCGAGCCGATCCCGCTGATCACCAGGAAGGTCCAGCCGAGGCCGCCGGTACCCTCGACGAACCCGCCGACCCCCTCGCCGCTGAGCGCCGCGGCGAGGAAGGTGAACGGGATGACGATGATCGACGCGACGACGTTGGCGATGATCGTGGCGAGCAACTGGATGCCGAAGACCCGCCACCAGGAGCCGCGCACCAGCTTGACGGAGCGGCTCATCGCCTTGGCGATGCTCTGCTTCTCCAGCATCAGCGCGGGCGAGGCCAGCGAGAAGCGGACCATGAGCCAGACGGTGACGACGGCGGCGGCGAGGACACCGAGGACGGTGAGCGCGACGGCCGCGTCGCCGCCCACGGTGAACCCGACGATCAGACCGGGCACGGCGCCGGCGGTGAGGACGGCGGCGATGATGAGCAGCAACAGGACGATCAGGCCGAACAGCCGCAGGATCTGGGGACGGGCGTCCCGCCACGCCTCGGCCGTGGTCACCGGCTTGCCGAGGACGGCACGGCTGGTGACGGCGGTCAGCAGGGCGGTCGCCACCACCGTGCCGACCAGGGAGATCACGAAGACGACAGCCGAGCCGATCATGGCGTCGGCCATGGCGTCGCCCAGTTCGCTCAGAGTGGCGCTCGGGTCGTTGAGGGCGTCGGTGCTCGCGCTGTCCAGGACGAGGCCCTGGAGCAGCACGACGATGATCTCGGTGACGACGGCGACGGTCAGGGAGATGCCGAGGACCGTGCGCCAGTAGGTACGCATGGTGGAGACCGCGCCGTCGAGGATCTCGCCGACGCCGAGGGGGCGCAGGGGGATCACGCCGGGCTTGGCCGCGGGCGGGGGGCCGCCCCAATTGGCACCCCAGCCGCCGTATCCGCCGGGACCGCCGTATCCGCCGGGTGCTCCCCAGCTTCCGCCGGGACCGCCGTAGCCGCCTCCGTTGCCCGGGGCGCCGGGACCGCCGTATCCGCCAGGGCCGCCGGGGCCGCTCGGGCCGCCGGGGGGAGGGGTGCCCCAGCCCGGGCCGGGTGGCGGGGGAGGCGGCGGGGTGGCGGGGCCGGGCGCGGTGGGCGGCGGGGTGCCCGCGGGCGCGGACCACTGGCCGGGGGGCGGCTGCTCCTTGGACCACTTCGTGCCGGGGCCCGTCGGCTCCGCGTCCGGCTGGTCCGCGGGCTGCGCGGGCTGGTCGGTTCCGGGGCGGTCGGCGGGCTCGGCGGGGCCGGACGCGCCGGGCTGCCGCCCGTCGGACGGGGCGGATCCGGGCGAGGCCCAGCCCGGAGTGTCGTTCATCGTCGCTCCTTCACGGTGCCCGTCCGCGTTCGCGGCGGCGGGTTGGCGCCCATCGTGCCATGGGGCGGTGCGGTGCGGACCGGCCGAGGTAGGGGCTGCGCACCTTCAATTGTCCGACGGATAGCGGGCAGACTGACCGCATGGCTGATCAGTACGCGCGAACCGGCGAGGACAAGCGGCCCCACGAGATCCCGGCCATCCGCTGGGAGGAACCACCTGAAGGTCCGGTGCTGGTCCTGCTGGACCAGACCAGGCTGCCGGCCGAGGAGGTCGAGCTGGTCTGCACGGACGCGCCCGCGCTGGTGGAGGCGATCCGTTCGCTCGCCGTGCGGGGAGCGCCGCTGCTCGGTATCGCCGGCGCGTACGGGGTCGCGCTCGCCGCCGCGCGGGGCTACGACGTGGACGACGCCGCGAACGCCCTCGCGGAGGCCCGGCCCACCGCGGTCAACCTCGCCGTCGGCGTGCGCCGGGCCCAGGCCGCCCACCGCGCGGCGCTGGCCAAGGGCGGCGGTGCCGGTCAGGCCGCCGCGGCGGCGCTGGCCGCGGCGCGGGCGCTGCACCGGGAGGACGCCGAGGCCAGCGCCCGCATGGCCGAGCACGGGCTGGCGCTGCTCGACGAACTGCTGCCCGGCGGCGGGCACCGCATCCTCACGCACTGCAACACGGGCTCGCTGGTGTCCGGCGGCGAGGGCACGGCGTTCGCCGTCGCGCTCGCGGCGCACCGGGCGGGGCGGCTGCGGCGCCTGTGGGTGGACGAGACCCGGCCGCTGTTCCAGGGCGCCCGGCTCACGGCGTACGAGGCGGCGCGCAACGACATGGCGCACACGCTGCTCACCGACAACGCGGCCGGTTCGCTGTTCGCGGCCGGCGAGGTGGACGCGGTGCTGATCGGGGCGGACCGGATAGCCGCCGACGGTTCGGTGGCGAACAAGGTGGGGAGCTACCCGCTGGCGGTGCTGGCGCGCTACCACCACGTGCCGTTCATCGTGGTGGCACCGGTGACCACGGTGGACCCGCAGACACCCGACGGCGCGTCCATCGAGGTCGAACAGCGGCCCGCGTACGAGGTGACCGAGGTGTCGGTGCCGCAGGTGCCGGTGACCGGGGCGGGCGGCGGCGTGCCGGTCGCGCCGCTGGGCACGCAGGCGTACAACCCGGCGTTCGACGTGACGCCGCCGGAGCTGGTGACGGCGATCGTCACCGAGGAGGGAGTGGTGTCGCCGGTGACGGCGGAGGGCCTGGCCGAGCTGTGCGCGAGGTCGCGCCGGGTCACCATCGGCTGACGCGGCGGAGCCGGCCCGCCGGACGCGTCCGAGGGACATCCGTCCACGGCTCGTACGCACAGGGGCGCAGGCCACAGGACGGGGGCAGACAGTGACCGTCCCCTACGACTATGGTCACAGGCCAGTGACCTGCCTCACCTGCGCCTCTGTGTCCGTTATGAGAATGGGATGATGTCGTTTATGAAGGGACGAGTCCTTGTCGTCGACGACGACACCGCACTGGCCGAGATGCTCGGCATCGTGCTGCGTGGTGAGGGTTTTGAGCCGTCTTTCGTGGCCGACGGCGACAAGGCGCTGGCCGCCTTCCGTGAGACCAAGCCCGACCTGGTGCTGCTCGATCTGATGCTGCCGGGCCGGGACGGTATCGAGGTGTGCCGTCTGATCCGGGCGGAGTCCGGGGTGCCGATCGTGATGCTGACGGCCAAGAGCGACACCGTCGACGTGGTCGTGGGCCTGGAGTCCGGGGCCGACGACTACATCGTGAAGCCGTTCAAGCCGAAGGAGCTGGTGGCCCGGATCCGGGCCCGGCTGCGCAGGTCGGAGGAGCCGGCGCCCGAGCAGCTCGCCATAGGCGACCTGGTCATCGACGTGGCCGGGCACTCCGTGAAGCGGGACGGGCAGTCGATCGCGCTGACGCCGCTGGAGTTCGACCTGCTGGTGGCGCTGGCCCGCAAGCCGTGGCAGGTGTTCACCCGCGAGGTGCTCCTGGAGCAGGTGTGGGGCTACCGGCACGCGGCGGACACCCGGCTGGTCAACGTACATGTGCAGCGGCTGCGTTCCAAGGTCGAGAAGGACCCGGAGAAGCCGGAGATCGTGGTGACCGTCCGGGGCGTCGGGTACAAGGCGGGGCCGAGCTGACATGCCCGGGGACAGTGCCGCTTCGGCGCCCGGGACGTCCGGGGCCCGCGCCGGGCGGCCTGTCGGCCGGAAGCCGGGCGGTTCCCGCTGGGGACGCCTGGTGGAGGGCGGGTTGTTGCAGGGGGGCGTGCAGGGCAGCCCGGTGCTCCGCCTGTTCATGCGCTGGGTGCGCCGGCCGCTGCTGCCGGTCATGCGGCTGTGGCGGCGCAACATCCAGCTCAAGGTCGTCGTCACCACCCTGCTGATGTCGCTGGGCGTTGTCCTGCTGCTCGGCTTCGTCGTCATCGGCCAGGTGCGCAACGGCCTGCTGGACGCCAAGGTGAAAGCCTCGCAGAGCCAGGCCACCGGCGGGTTCGCGGTGGCCAAGCAGAAGGCCGAGGAGTCGGCGGCCGTGACCGGCGACGACGGTACGGCGGTCGACGGCCGCCCCGCGCAGAACGTCATCCAGTGGATGAGCGATCTGGTCAAGTCGCTGTCCAGCGGCGGTCAGGGCGCCTTCGACGTGGTCACGCTGCCGGTGGGCGGCGAGAGCGGCAGCGGGCGCGGACCGCGCGCCTCCGGTCTGGTCGACCCCTCCTCCAGCGTGCCCGAGGAGCTGCGCGAGCGGATCGACTCCAGTACGGCGGCGGCCCAGAGCTACACCCGGATCGTCTACAACTCCGCCCAGGAGTCCCAGCCCGGCCTGGTCATCGGCAAGCGGGTCAACGACCCCAACGGGGACCCGTACCAGCTCTACTACCTCTTCCCGCTCACCCAGGAGGAGAAGTCGCTGAGCCTGGTCAAGGGGACGCTGGCGACGGCGGGGCTGTTCGTCGTCGTCCTGCTCGGGGCGATCGCCTGGCTGGTGGTGCGCCAGGTCGTCACGCCGGTGCGGATGGCGGCGAGCATCGCCGAGCGGCTGTCCGCCGGGAAGCTGCAGGAACGGATGAAGGTCACCGGCGAGGACGACATCGCCCGGCTCGGCGAAGCCTTCAACAAGATGGCGCAGAACCTCCAGTCGAAGATCAGCCAGTTGGAGGACCTGTCGCGGATGCAGCGGCGGTTCGTCTCCGACGTGTCGCACGAGCTGCGGACACCGCTGACGACCGTGCGGATGGCGGCCGATGTCATCCACGACGCGCGCGTGGACTTCGATCCGGTCACCGCGCGGTCGGCGGAACTGCTCGCCGACCAACTGGACCGGTTCGAGACGCTCCTCGCCGACCTGCTGGAGATCAGCCGCTTCGACGCGGGCGCGGCGGCGCTGGAGGCCGAGCCGATCGACCTCCGCGAGGTCGTACGGCGGGTGGTCAGCGGCGCCGAGCCGCTCGCCGAGCGCAAGGGCACCCGCATCCGGGTCGTCGGCGACCAGCAGCCCGTGGTCGCCGAGGCCGACGCCCGGCGCGTGGAGCGGGTGCTGCGCAACCTCGTCGTCAACGCCGTGGAGCACGGCGAGGGCAGGGACGTCGTGGTCAAGCTCGCCGCGGCGGGCGGGGCCGTGGCGGTGGCGGTGCGCGACTACGGCGTCGGGCTCAAGCCCGGCGAGGCGACCCGTGTCTTCAGCCGCTTCTGGCGGGCGGACCCGGCACGCGCGCGTACCACCGGCGGTACGGGACTGGGGCTGTCGATCGCCCTGGAGGACGCCCGGCTGCACGGCGGCTGGCTCCAGGCGTGGGGCGAGCCGGGCGGCGGTTCGCAGTTCCGGCTGACGCTGCCGAGGACCGCGGACGAGCCGCTGCGGGGCTCGCCGATCCCGCTGGAGCCCACCGACTCGCGGCGCAACCGCGGTGTGGGCGACGCCGGTGCGGCGCAGGCGGGTGCGGTACGGGCCGACGACCGGACCGTCACCGTGCCGGCGCAGGGTACGGCCGGGCCGGCGGCGGGGTCGCCGGGCCGGGACCCGATACCGCCCAGGTCGGCCGCGGCGGCACCGGTGGCCGACCCGACGGCACTGCCCGGCAGCGGCGCGCGCGTGGTGCCGCGGCCCGCCTCGGGCACGGCACCCGGGGAGGCCCCGCGGGCCCAGGACGGTTGTGCGCCCGCCGGGGAGGCGCGGGGCGGCACGGACGCCGGAGCGGAGGGTTCCGCGCAGGAGTCGAGCAGGCAAGGGGAGGCAGCACGTGGGCGCTGACCGCGAGGGGGCCCGCCGGCCGGCGCCGGCGCGCGCGGTGGCGTACGCCGCCTGCGGTGCCGTACTGCTGGCGGGGTGCGCGTCGATGCCCGACAGCGGGGACCTGCGGGGCGTGGAGTCGACGCCGCGGCAGGACACACAGGTACGGGTGTTCGCGATGCCGCCGCCGAAGGACGCCCCGGCCACGGAGATCGTGCAGGGCTTCCTGGAGGCGCTGACCAGCGACGATCCGCATTACGAGACGGCCCGCAAGTACCTCACCGAGGACGCCGCGAAGAGCTGGCGGCCGGAGCTGTCCACGACGGTGCTCGCGGGCGGGCCGGGCGCGCTGTCCGACCACTCCGGGAGCCGCGAGGAGGCCAGCGACTACGCGGTGACCCTGACCGGCACCAAGGTCGCCACGGTGGACGCGCGCCAGTCGTACGCGCCCGCCCAGGGGGAGTACCGGGAGCCGGTGCACCTGTCGCGGGACGCCAAGACCGGGCAGTGGCGCATCGACGTGCCGCCGAAGGGCGTCGTCATGGGCAAGTCGGACTTCCAGCGCAACTACATGTCCGTCAACAAGTACTACTTCGCCGCCGACGCCCCCGACACCGGGGACGGCGCCGGTCCGCGCACCGCGGCCGTCGCCGATCCCGTCTATGTGCGACGGCGGGTGGAACCCGTGACGCAGGCCGTACGTTCTCTCCTCAACGGCCCGACGAGCCTGCTCGGGACCGGGGTCACGTCGAGCTTCCCCGTCGGCACGGCACTGGCCAAGGGCGTCACCTCGCTGACGCCGGACGAACACGGCAAGCTCACGGTCCCGTTGAACGACCGGGCCGTCGGGGTCGGCGCCAAGAGGTGCGACCAGATGGCGGCCCAACTGCTGTTCACCCTGCAGAGCCTGACGGCGGCGGTGGAGGAGGTGCGACTGAGCTCGGGCGGCGACCAGGTGTGCTCGCTCTCGGAGAATCGGGCCGACACCGTGGCGGTGCGCGGTTCGGCGGAGCGCCCCGACTACCTGTACTTCGTCGACGACGAACACCGTCTGGTGCGGCTGCCGTCGGGTAGCGAGGCCACCCGGCCGGAGCCCGTGCCCGGGGCGCTGGGCGAGGGCAGCACCGAGTTGCGCTCGGTGGCGGTCTCGCGCGACGAGCACAGCGCGGCCGGGGTCGGCATCGACGGCAAGTCGCTGTACGTCGGATCGCTGGTGCCGGGCGGTTCGCTCGGGGACCCGCTGGTGGTCAGCGGGGGCGAGACCGAGGAGCAGCGGCTCACGACGCCCAGTTGGGACGCGCGGGGCGACCTGTGGATCGCCGACCGCGACCCCGACGACCCGCGTCTGCTGGTGCTGGAGAAGGGCGCGGGCGAGCCGGTCGAGGTGCGGGTGCCCGGCCTCGACGGCAGCGTCGAGGCGGTGCGGGTGGCCGGGGACGGGGTGCGGATCGCGCTCATCGTGGAGAAGGACGGCAAGCGGTCGCTGCTCATCGGGCGGATCGAACGGGGCGAGAAGGGCGAGCGGCCGACGGTCGTGGAGGCGCGGTCGGCGACACCTGAGCTGGAGGAGGTCACGGCCATGTCCTGGGCCGGTGACAGCCGCCTGGTCGTGGTGGGCCGCGAGCGCGGGGGCGTACAGCAGATCGGGTACGTCCAGGTCGACGGCTCCACACCGGAGGCGTCGGTGCCCGCCGCGCTGACCGGGGTGAAGGACATCGCCGCGGCCGAGGACGACCGTCTGCCGCTGGTGGCGTACTCGGAGGACGGGATCGTACGGCTGCCGTCCGGGATGCAGTGGCAGAAGGTGACCAAGGGGATGGCGCCGGTCTATCCGGGGTGAGTGGCCGGCGGGTGCGGCTGTCGGTCCGTGGCCGTTACGTTCCCGCCGTTACGTCCCGGCCGTTCGGTTTCGGCCGCTACGCCCGGGCCGTCGGGCCAGCTTTCGCCGCCCCGGTCGCCGCGTCCGGCCGGGGACTGGGTTTTCCACAGGCGGTGTCCAGTGGTTTTCCACAGGGCTGGCCGGGCCCGGTGGGCGTTGGCACAGTGGTGGTCATGCGGGGGTGGTGGCGGGACCTCACCGACCTGGTGCTGCCGGCCGACTGCGCGGGCTGCGGCGGGCCGCGTACGGTGCTCTGCCCGGGGTGCCGTGCGGTGCTGAGCGGCACGGGGCCGTGCCGGGTGCGGCCGGTGCCGGAGCCGGCCGGGCTGCCGGTGGTGTACGCGGCGGCACGGTACGCGGACGAGGCGCGGGCCGTACTGCTAGCGCACAAGGAGCGGGGCGCGCTGGCCCTCGCGGCACCACTGGGCGCCGCACTGGCCGGGGCGGTGCGGGCCGCCACCGAGCCCACGGCGCCCGTCGCGTCCGGCGTCGCGGACCCGCGGCGGCCGGTCCTGCTCGTGCCCGTGCCGTCCGCGCGGCGGGCGGTGCGGGCGCGGGGGCACGACCCGGCGCGGCGGATCGCGCTCGCCGCCGCCGGTGAGCTGCGGCGGACCGGGCGGCCGGCCCGGGTGGCGGCCGTGCTGCGGCAGCGCCGTGCCGTGGCCGACCAGTCGGGACTCGGGTCACGGGAGCGGCTGGACAACCTGCTCGGCGCGCTGACGGTGGTCCCCGGCGGCGCCGGGCTGCTGCGGGCCGGGGGTCCCGTGGTGCTCGTCGACGACGTGATGACGACCGGAGCGTCCCTCACCGAGGCGGCACGTGCCGTACGGGCGGCGGTGACGGACACGGCGGCGCGGGAGCGGTGTGAACGGGGGACCGGTGGGGCCGCGTACGGAACGGCGAGGACGCCCGTGTATCCCGGGGCGGTGCGGGAAGGCAGAGAGGAACAGAAGTCCGGAGCGACGGAAGTGGGGCCGGACGGAATGGGAGCCGGTGGTGCGATGCGGGATGTGATCCGGGCGGCTGTGGTCGCAGCATCACCCGATTCCTTCGAAATAAACCGGAACTGACTGAGAACTCGCATCGTTGCAGGTATTGAGAGGTCCAATTCATCGGAACGGAGGTACACCTGAAGAGAGGGTGACGACATCCGCCCGGGCGAGATATGTTCGGTCGTGAGGGAAAGCCGCAGGCCACACCCCTCGAATCCGAATGCCGTGCTGCGGGTTTTTCGGAATCACCCGCACCGGTGGAGTGGAGATCGCGCCCGTGGGGGAGGAGGTGGACGTCACCGAGTCCGAGGTTCCGGGCTCACCGGGACCTGGTGCAAAAAGGAGATGCTCCGCCCGCGAAGCGGAGCGATCCGGGAACGGAGTTCTGCGTGGACATCGTCGTCAAGGGCCGCAAGACCGAGGTGCCCGAGCGGTTCCGGAAACACGTGGCCGACAAGCTGAACCTGGAGAAGATCCAGAAGCTCGATGGCAAGGTGATCAGCCTGGACGTCGAGGTGTCCAAGGAGCCCAACCCCCGGCAGGCGGACCGCTGTGACCGAGTGGAGATCACCCTCCGCTCCCGCGGTCCGGTGATCCGGGCGGAGGCGGCGGCGAGCGACCCCTACGCGGCACTCGACCTGGCCGCGGAGAAGCTCGGCGCACGGCTGCGCAAGCAGCACGACAAGCGCTACTCGCGGCGTGGCTCGCGCCGCATCTCGGCCGCCGAGGTCCCCAACCACGTACCGGACGCCGCGACGCTCAACGGCAACGGTGAGGCGGTCCCGTCGGACGAGCGGGACGGCGTGCCCACCAAGAAGGTCGGCTCGCTGGAGATCCAGGGCGACGGACCCCTCGTCGTCCGCGAGAAGACCCACGTCGCCGCGCCGATGACCCTCGACCAGGCGCTCTACGAGATGGAGCTGGTCGGGCACGACTTCTACCTGTTCGTCGACTCCGAGACCAAGGAACCCAGTGTCGTCTACCGGCGGCACGCGTACGACTACGGGGTGATCCACCTCAGGACGGACACGATGGTCGCCCAGACGCCCTCCCCCGAGGCGGGCGGCGCGCTCGGCGGCTGACCCCGACGGGTGATGGCACAGCGGGTGCCCCTGGAGCGCGCGTGCGCCCCCAGGGGCACCGACGTGCGACCCCTCGCGCCCCGCTCCGTCATCTCGATGTCGGTCGGGCATGGAATCATGGCGGCAGCGGCCCAACAGGTGGGTCGTTGCCTTGGGTTGGCGCCGGCCGGGACCACAGGCCACAGCCTTCAGGGGGAGGAACGATGGCGGACAGCTTCGGACCGATGCGGAACGGGGACGCCGACGGCGGCATCGCCGGCATGGGCCCGGACGCGGGCTCCCCGCGCAAGGAGCCGATCAGGGTCCTGGTCGTGGACGACCACGCGCTGTTCCGCCGGGGCCTGGAGATCGTGCTCGCCGCCGAGGAGGACATCCAGGTCGTCGGCGAGGCCGGGGACGGCGCCGAGGCCGTGGAGAAGGCCGCCGACCTCCTGCCGGACATCGTCCTGATGGACGTACGGATGCCCAAGCGGGGCGGTATCGAGGCGTGCACCTCCATCAAGGAGGTGGCCCCCAGCGCGAAGATCATCATGCTGACGATCAGCGACGAGGAGGCCGACCTCTACGACGCGATCAAGGCGGGCGCGACCGGCTACCTCCTCAAGGAGATCTCCACGGACGAGGTCGCCACCGCCATCCGCGCGGTGGCCGACGGGCAGTCGCAGATCAGCCCCTCCATGGCGTCGAAACTGCTCACCGAGTTCAAGTCGATGATCCAGCGCACCGACGAGCGCAGACTGGTCCCCGTCCCCCGGCTCACCGACCGCGAACTGGAAGTCCTCAAGCTCGTCGCCACCGGAATGAACAACCGGGACATCGCCAAGGAACTGTTCATTTCCGAGAACACCGTCAAGAACCACGTGCGCAACATCCTGGAGAAGCTGCAACTGCACTCCCGGATGGAGGCCGTGGTCTACGCCATGCGCGAGAAGATCCTCGAGATCCGCTGAGCCCCGCCCTCCCGGGCTCTCACCCCAGCAGCCGGGCCAGCTCCACCGTCAGCGGTCCGCGCAGCTCCGGCGCGTCCACCCGCTCCACGCGCACGTCCGTGCAGTCCACCCAGCCCGCCGCCTCCACCAGCGCCCGCGCCACCGCCGGGACCGCCTTGGCACCGTCCAGCGTGACCTGCTTGGCCACCAGCGTGCGCCCCTCCCGGGCCGGGTCCACCCGGCCGACCAGCAGACCCCCGGCGAGGACGGGCATCGCGAAGTAGCCGTGTATCCGCTTCTGCTTGGGGACGTACGCCTCCAGGCGGTGGGTGAAGCCGAAGATCCGCTCCGTGCGGGCCCGCTCCCAGATCAGGGAGTCGAAGGGGGACAGCAGCGTGGTCCGGTGCCGGCCGCGCGGGGGCGTGCGCAGGGCCTCCGGGTCCGCCCAGGCCGGCTTGGACCAGCCCGCCACGGTCACCGGGACCAGACCCGAGTCGGCGATCACCGCGTCTACCTGCTCGGCCTTCAGACGGTGGTAGTCGGCGATGTCCGCGCGGGTGCCGACGCCCAGGGAGCGGCCGGCCAGCCGGACCAGGCGGCGCAGGCACTCGGTGTCGTCCAGCTCGTCGTGCAGCAGCTCCGGCGGAATCGCGCGCTCGGCCAGGTCGTAGACGCGCTTCCAGCTCCGGCGCTCGACGCACACCACCTCGCCGTACATCAGGGCGCGCTCGACGGCGACCTTCTCGCCCGACCAGTCCCACCACTCGCTGGTCCGCTTGGCACCGCCCAACTCGGTCGCGGTCAGCGGGCCTTCGGCGCGCAACTGCTTGATGACCCGCTCGTAGGCGCCCTCGGGCAGCTCGTGGTGCCACTGCGGGCGGGCGCGGTAGGCGCGACGGCGGAACGCGAAGTGGGGCCACTCCTCCACGGGCAGCACACAGGCGGCGTGCGACCAGTACTCGAAGGCATGGGTGCCCGTCCAGTAGGCGTCCTCGACGGTCCGGCGGCCGACCGCGCCCAGACGGGCGTACGGGACCAGCTCGTGGGAGCGGGCCAGCACCGAGATGGTGTCGAGCTGGACCGCGCCGAGCGCGCGCAGCACACCGCGGACGCCGGCGCGGCGGTCGGGGGCGCCGAGGAAGCCCTGGGCCCGCAGGGCGATGCGGCGGGCCTCGTCCGCCGACAGTTCCGTCACGGGACGCGGGAAGGTCGTCATACGTCCGCACGATAAGGGGTGCCACTGACAACGGGCCCGGCCGCGCGATCACCACCGCGTCTGTACGTCACAGCCGCGCCGGTATGTAGGGCGCCGTCGACGGCAGGCCCAGGTCGGACGGCAGCAGGGAGCCGACCCAGCAGTCCCGGCGTACGCCCTTGTTGTTGATCGCGGAGCGCAGGGTGCCCTCCATGGCGAAGCCCGCGCGTGCGGCCACCGCGCGGGAGGCCGCGTTGCCGACCTCGGCGCGCCACTCCACGCGGTCGATCGACACCCGGGTGAAGGCCCAGCGGGAGACGGCGAGCACCGCCTCGGTGACGTAGCCGCGGCCGCGGTGCTCCTTGGTGCCCCAGTAACCGATCTCCGCCGTGCCCAGCGACAGCATCGTCAGGCCCACCATGGCCACCAGGTCGCCGGCGGGCAGGAAGGCGCCGAAGGTGAACATGCTGCCGTTCGCCCAGCCGGCCGGGACCGTCCGCTCCGTGAAGCCACGCGCGTGTTCGAGCAGATACGGAGAGGGGACCGTGGTCCACCGCTGGATGTCGGGGTCCTGACAGGCGGCGTGCACGGCGTCGGTGTCCTGCGGGCCGACCGTGCGCAGCAGCAGGCGGGTGGTGGTGAGCGTGGGGGGTTCCATCGGCCGATTGTGCGCGCCGGGCCCGGCGTACGCCACGGTTTTGCCCTGCGTGCACGCATGATCACGGTCTGCGCATTTCCTCGCCGTCCGCGGCACCATCCGCGGGCGCCGGACGTTGTCCTCTGTGAAAGCGCATGGAGCAGACTGGAAGCGACGGACAACGGCGGAGGTCGCCGTCGCGGCAGCCCTCCCGGGGCGGCGGGGTCCTCGCATACGATGGCCGTTGCTCCGTCACGTCCAATGGAAAACGACCGTCCCAGGCCCGACCGGCAAGGAGACCAACCCCCGTGTCCGTCCTCTCGAAGATCATGCGTGCAGGCGAAGGCAAGATCCTGCGCAAGCTGCACCGCATCGCGGACCAGGTCAACTCCATCGAAGAGGACTTCGTCGACCTCTCCGACGCCGAGCTGCGGGCCCTCACCGATGAGTACAAGCAGCGGTACGCCGATGGCGAGAGCCTGGACGACCTGCTGCCCGAGGCGTTCGCCACCGTGCGCGAGGCCGCCAAGCGCGTCCTCGGCCAGCGCCACTACGACGTCCAGTTGATGGGCGGCGCCGCCCTGCACATGGGGTACGTGGCCGAGATGAAGACCGGTGAGGGCAAGACGCTCGTCGGCACGCTCCCCGCGTATCTGAACGCGCTTTCGGGCGAGGGCGTCCACATCGTCACGGTCAACGACTACCTGGCCGAGCGCGACTCCGAGATGATGGGCCGCGTCCACAAGTTCCTCGGCCTCGACGTCGGCTGCATCCTCGCCAACATGACGCCGGCCCAGCGCCGCGAGATGTACGCGTGCGACATCACGTACGGCACGAACAACGAGTTCGGTTTCGACTACCTGCGCGACAACATGGCGTGGTCCAAGGACGAACTCGTCCAGCGCGGCCACAACTTCGCCATCGTCGACGAGGTCGACTCCATCCTCGTCGACGAGGCCCGTACGCCGCTGATCATCTCCGGCCCGGCCGACCAGGCCACCAAGTGGTACGGCGACTTCGCCAAGCTGGTCAAGCGCCTCAAGCGCGGCGAGCCCGGCAACCCGCTCAAGGGTCTGGAGGAGACCGGCGACTACGACGTCGACGAGAAGAAGCGCACCGTCGCCATCCACGAGTCCGGCGTCTCCAAGGTCGAGGACTGGCTGGGCATCGACAACCTCTACGAGTCGGTGAACACGCCCCTGGTGGGCTATCTGAACAACGCCATCAAGGCGAAGGAACTGTTCAAGAAGGACAAGGACTACGTCGTCATCGACGGCGAAGTCATGATCGTCGACGAGCACACCGGCCGTATCCTCGCCGGCCGCCGTTACAACGAGGGCATGCACCAGGCGATCGAGGCGAAGGAAGGGGTGGACATCAAGGACGAGAACCAGACCCTCGCCACGATCACCCTGCAGAACTTCTTCCGCCTCTACAAGAAGCTCTCCGGCATGACCGGTACGGCGATGACCGAGGCCGCCGAGTTCCACCAGATCTACAAGCTCGGCGTGGTCCCGATCCCCACCAACAAGCCGATGATCCGCAAGGATCAGTCGGACCTGATCTACCGCACCGAGGTCGCCAAGTTCGAGGCGGTCGTCGACGACATCGCCGAGAAGCACGAGAAGGGGCAGCCGATCCTGGTCGGCACCACCTCGGTCGAGAAGTCCGAGTACCTCTCGCAGCAGTTGTCCAAGCGCGGCATCCAGCACGAGGTGCTCAACGCCAAGCAGCACGACCGGGAGGCGACGATCGTCGCCCAGGCCGGCCGCAAGGGCGCCGTGACGGTCGCCACCAACATGGCCGGCCGCGGTACGGACATCAAGCTCGGCGGCAACCCCGAGGACCTCGCCGAGGCGGAGCTGCGCCAGCGCGGCCTCGACCCCGAGGAGCACATCGAGGAGTGGGCCGCGGCCCTGCCCGCCGCCCTGGAGCGCGCCGAGCAGGCCGTCAAGGCGGAGAAGGAGGAGGTCGAGGCCCTCGGCGGCCTCTACGTCCTCGGCACCGAGCGGCACGAGTCGCGGCGCATCGACAACCAGTTGCGCGGCCGCAGCGGCCGCCAGGGCGACCCCGGCGAGTCCCGGTTCTACCTCTCGCTCGGCGACGACCTGATGCGCCTGTTCAAGGCCCAGATGGTCGAGCGCGTGATGTCCATGGCGAACGTGCCGGACGACGTGCCGATCGAGAACAAGATGGTCACCCGCGCGATCGCCTCCGCCCAGTCGCAGGTCGAGCAGCAGAACTTCGAGACCCGCAAGAACGTCCTGAAGTACGACGAGGTCCTCAACCGCCAGCGCGAGGTCATCTACGGCGAGCGGCGCCGCGTCCTGGAGGGCGAGGACCTGCACGAGCAGATCCAGCACTTCATGGACGACACCATCGACGCCTACGTCCAGGCCGAGACCGCCGAGGGCTTCCCCGAGGACTGGGACCTGGACCGGCTGTGGGGCGCCTTCCGGCAGCTCTACCCGGTGAAGGTCACCGTGGAGGAGCTGGAGGAGGCGGCCGGCGACCGGGCCGGTCTGACCGCCGAGTTCATCGCGGAGTCCGTCAAGGACGACATCCACGAGCAGTACGAGGCGCGGGAGAAGCAGCTCGGCTCCGAGATCATGCGTGAGCTGGAGCGCCGGGTCGTGCTGTCGGTCCTGGACCGCAAGTGGCGCGAGCACCTCTACGAGATGGACTACCTCCAGGAGGGCATCGGCCTGCGCGCCATGGCCCAGAAGGACCCGCTGGTCGAGTACCAGCGCGAGGGCTTCGACATGTTCACCGCGATGATGGAGGGCATCAAGGAGGAGTCCGTCGGCTACCTGTTCAACCTGGAGGTCCAGGTCGAGCAGCAGGTCGAGGAGGTCCCGGTCGAGGACGCCAAACCGTCCCTGGACAAGGGCGCGCAGGACCAGGTGCCCGCCCAGACCGGCGGACGCCCGGAGATCCGCGCAAAGGGCCTCGACGCCCCGCAGCGGCGGAACCTGCACCTGTCCGCGCCGACCGTGGACGGCGAGGGCGGCATCATCGAGCGGGACGTCACCGACGAGGACGAGGAGCCGGTGCGCTCCCCGTCCGACGGCCTCACCCGCGCGGAGCGCCGCAAGCAGGCCAAGGGCGGCCGGCGCCGCAAGAAGTGACGACGCGGTCGCCCGCCGCGCGGTAGCGGCGGCGGCAGGACGGTCGGCGAAGGGCCGGGACACCCGAGGGTGCCCGGCCCTTCGGGCTGTCCTCAGCCGCCCTCCCCGCGCGGGGCGCGGACCGCGCCGCCCAGTTCCACGGCGGTGCAGCGCCAGCGCAGGTCCCGGCCGCGCTCCAGCCGGAACGCCATCGCACGCAACTGGTCGCCCGCGCCGATCCGGGCGAAGACCTCCACGGCCCCCGGGCGCGGCTCGAAGTAGCCGATGGCCCGCAGGACGGGATGGGTGCCCCGGGTGCGCAGCGGGCCCCGCTCGGCGAGCCGGGACAGCTCGTCGTAGGCGCGGCCGGCGGTGTGCCGGAGCATCGAGTGCACCGGCCGCTGCCCGCTGAGCACGGCGAGCAGCCGCTCGGCGAACAGGACATCGGCGGGCAGCGGCCGGGAGGCGGCCCGCCGCACGGGGGCGGAGGCCGTCGACGGCCGGTTGTCCCGGGGGCGGGTGTGCGTGGAGGGGGCGGCCGAGGGACGCGGGGGACGGCTGGCGGCGGAGGCGGCGCGAGGGGCGCCGGGGCCGCGCGGGGGAGTACCGGCGGGGCGGGTCTGTGGGGGTGTGGGGCGAGGGGTGCCGCTGGGGCGGGCTTGTGGGGATGTGAGGCGGGAGGCGTCGCTGGGGCGGGTCTGTGGGGGCGTGGGGCGCGAGGCGTCGCCGGGGCGGGCCCGTGGGGGCGCGGGGCGCGAGGCGTCGCCCGGACGAGGCTGTGGGGGTGTGGGGCGGGGGGTGTCGCCGGGGCGGCGGGAGTCGGGGCGGTTGGGTGGGCGGGAGCCGGGGCGGCGGTGCTGCGCCCTGGTCATGACCTTGTGCATGGGATCCCCGTTCGGCGGCCCGAATTACCGGGCGGTAACTTCACTGCTTGCGGACCTTCTACTGGCAGCGGGAGCCAGGAGGCAAGCAGGTGCCGGACGTGACGCGGGGCCACGGGATTCACCTATCCGTGGGACGCGGCCCGGGCCCGGACCGGCCGCCACAGGGGTCGGCCGGGTGAATTCCTGGCGCGAAGTGGACGCTTCCGGCGTCATCCACAGGAACCCGATGGGGGACCCCGATCAGCGCCCCGCACGTATCCTGAGGACTCGCCCGGGGCTCTGCCGACGGAGCCGACCCGACCACGAAAGCGGCCTGCCATGCGCGTCTACGTCCCCCTGACCCTCCCCGGCCTCGCCGAGGCGTACAAGACGGGGGAACTGGGGACCGGACCGCTCCTCGCCTACGCCGTGACGCCCGCCCTGCGCGAGTGGTACCTCTCGGACGACATCGAGGAACTGGAGTACGCGGCCCTCAGCCGCGCCGCGCTGGCCTCGCTGCGCCTGCTGGCCGCGGACGCCGCCGCGCCCCGGCGCCGGGTCGTGGTCGCCGTCGACGTCCCCGACGGCGCGGCCTCGGCCGACCCCGACCGGGGACTGGACCCCGCCGCGCTCGGCGAGGTCCGGGTCACCGGCGCCGTACCCCTGGCCAAGGCGGCCTCGGTGCACGTCGACTCGGCCGACGCCGAGCCGGACGTGACCGCCGCCGCCGAGGCGCTGCCGGCCGCGGACGGCGGGGACGACGACGCCCAGTTCACCGTGGACGGCGCCGAGGACCACGAACTGCTGTGGTACGCCACGCAGGAGATCCCCAACCTCGTGGGGTTCGGCGGCTGACCCGGTTGTCAGTGGCGGCGGGTACGTTCTTGTCATGGGGAAGCAGACAGGGGCGCACATCGTCTGGGACTGGAACGGCACGCTGTTCCACGACAACGACGCGGTCATCGGGGCGACGAACGCGGCCTTCGCCGAGCTGGGCCTGGAGCCGATCACCCTGGAGCGGTACCGGGCGCTGTACTGCGTGCCGGTGCCGAAGTTCTACGAGCGGCTGCTGGGCCGGCTGCCCACCGACGCCGAGTGGCAGGTCATGGACGAGACCTTCCACCGCCACTACGCCGAGCACCGGGTGCGGTGCGGGCTGGCCGAAGGGGCGGCGGAGCTGCTCGCGGGGTGGCGGGCGGCGGGGCGCAGCCAGTCGATCCTCAGCCTGTACGGCCATGCGGAGCTGGTCCCGCTGGTGAGCAGTTTCGGAATAGAGACGCATTTCCTACGGGTCGACGGGCGGACCGGGCCCTCCGGCGGCGGCAAGGCCGAGCACATGGCGCGTCACCTCGCGGCGCTGGCCGGTGTGGAGCCCGGCCGTACGGTGGTGATAGGCGACGCCGCCGACGACGCGCTGGCCGCCCGGCACGTCGGGGCGCGGGCCGTCCTCTACACCGGCGGTTCGCACAGCCGGGAGAGCCTGGAGCGGACCGGGGCGCCGGTGGTGGACACGCTGGCCGAGGCGGTCGAGGAGGCGGCGAGACTGGCGGCCTGAGTGGGCGGGTTCTGACCGGCACCCCCGAGCCGCCCCGCCCTGCGCGCCCGCGCGGTCACCTGCGCGCGCCCGAGCCGTCGTACGCCCCGCGCCCGAGCCGTCGTACCCACCGCGCCCGAGTCCTCGTACCCACCGCGCCCGAGTCCTCGTACCCACCGCGCCCGAGCCCTCGTACCCACCGTGCCCGTGCCGTGGCCGTCGCTGTGCAGAACGTCAAAGTTGCACCCCCGGTTTTGTACACATACGGCTCATGACGACCCCCCTGTGAGGAGCGATAGCCTTATGGCGTGATCAGCGCGATAGTTCGCGGGGGCACCCGTGCCCCTGCCCCGCGCCCGGAGCGCACGGAGCACATCCGTGACCGGGCGGCGGTCGCTGGTCCTCGCGGGCGGGACGGGGCAGCGAAGTTCCCCGGGGCGCCGCACCTCCCCCCGGCGGTGGCACCGATGAGAGCGGCGTCACACCGGGCGGACGCGTCGAACATGGCTGATATGCCCCCGCTCATCTCACCTTGCGGCATAGCGTCGGAGCAGACCGGACACCCCGCGTCTAGGCGTCACGTCGGAAGGCAGGAGACCGTACTTTCCTTCTACGTCACGCAACGGCGCGCGACAGGAGCCAGAGGACAATGCAGACCAAGCTGGACGAAGCCAAGGCCGAGCTGCTCGACAGGGCCGCCCGGGTAGCTGAGAACAGCCCGGTCGGGGGACACCTACCGACCGGGACGACGGACAAGGGCACTCCGGACACCCCGGGAACCCCGGACCGTGAATCCGTGTTCGCGTTCCTCCAGCGCTACTACCTGCACACGGCCCCGGAGGACCTCGGCGACCGCGAGCCGGTCGACGTCTTCGGAGCCGCCGTCTCGCACTACCGGCTGGCCGAGAACCGCCCGCAGGGCACGGCCAACGTACGGGTGCACACCCCGACGGTCGAGGAGAACGGCTGGACGTGCAGCCACACCGTGGTCGAGGTGGTCACGGACGACATGCCCTTCCTCGTCGACTCCGTCACCAACGAGCTGACCCGGCAGGGCCGCGGCATCCACGTCGTCATCCACCCGCAGTTCGTGGTGCGGCGCGATGTGACCGGCAGGCTCATCGAGGTGCTGCCCGGCCCGGCCCACGGCGAACTGCCGCACGACGCGCACGTGGAGTCCTGGATCCACGTCGAGATCGACCGCGAGACCGACCGCGCCGACCTCAAGCAGATCACCGCCGACCTGGTGCGCGTGCTCTCCGACGTCCGTGAGGCCGTCGAGGACTGGGGCAAGATGCGCGAGGCCGCCGTCCGCCTCGCCGAGGGCCTGCCCGCCGAGCCCGCCCCCGCCGACCTGCGCGCCCCGGACGTGGAGGAGGCCCGCGAGCTGCTGCGCTGGCTGGCCGACGACCACTTCACCTTCCTCGGTTACCGCGAGTACGAGCTGCGGGCCGACGACTCCCTCGCCGCCGTCCCCGGCACCGGCCTGGGCATTTTGCGCTTCGACCCGCCGCACGCCGGTGAGGACAGCCAACCGGTCAGCCCCTCCTTCGAGCGGCTGCCCGCCGACGCCCGCGCCAAGGCCCGCGAGCACAAGCTGCTGGTGCTGACCAAGGCCAACAGCCGGGCCACCGTGCACCGGCCGTCCTACCTGGACTACATCGGCGTCAAGAAGTTCGACGCCGACGGCAATGTGATCGGGGAGCGGCGCTTCCTCGGCCTGTTCTCCTCCGCCGCGTACACCGAGTCCGTGCGCCGGGTGCCGGTCATCCGGCGCAAGGTCGAGGAGGTGCTGGAGCAGGCCGGGTTCTCGCCCAACAGCCACGACGGCCGGGACCTGCTGCAGATCCTGGAGACGTACCCGCGCGACGAGCTGTTCCAGACGCCGGTCGACGAGCTGCGCGCCATCGTCACCTCCGTGCTCTACCTCCAGGAGCGCCGCCGCCTCAGGCTCTACCTGCGCCAGGACGAGTACGGCCGGTACTACTCGGCGCTGGTCTACCTCCCCCGGGACCGCTACACCACCGGCGTCCGACTGCGGATCATCGACATCCTCAAGGAGGAACTCGGCGGCATCAGCGTCGACTTCACCGCCTGGAACACCGAATCGATTCTGTCCCGGCTGCACTTCGTCGTCCGCGTCCCGCAGGGCACCGAGCTGTCGGAGCTGTCCGACGCCGACAGGGAGCGCATCGAGGCCCGCCTGGTGGAGGCCGCCCGCTCCTGGGCCGACGGCTTCGCCGAGGCGCTGAACGCCGAGTTCGGCGAGGAGCGCTCCGCCGAACTGCTGCGCCGCTACGGCAGCGCCTTCCCCGAGGGCTACAAGGCCGACCACAGCCCGCGCTCGGCCGTCGCCGACCTCGGCAACCTGGAAGGGCTCGGCGAGGACCGGACGTTCGCGCTCAGCCTGTACGAGCCGGTGGGCGCCGCCCCCGAGGAACGCCGGTTCAAGATCTACCAGAAGGGCGGCTCGGTCTCCCTCTCGCAGGTCCTGCCGGTGCTCAGCCGGCTCGGGGTCGAGGTCACCGACGAGCGGCCGTACGAGCTGCGCTGCGCCGACCGCACCACCGCCTGGATCTACGACTTCGGCCTGCGGATGCCGAAGCGGGTGGCCGGCGGCGCCGAGTACCTCGGGGACGACGCCCGCGAGCGGTTCCAGGACGCGTTCGCCGCGACCTGGACCGGCAAGGCGGAGAACGACGGCTTCAACGCCCTGGTGCTGAGCGCCGGCCTGACCTGGCGGCAGGCGATGGTGCTGCGTGCGTACGCCAAGTACCTGCGGCAGGCGGGCTCGACGTTCAGCCAGGACTACATGGAGGACACCCTCCGCAACAACGTCCACACCACCCGGCTGCTCGTCTCCCTGTTCGAGGCGCGGATGTCGCCCGACCGCCAGCGCGCCGGGCACGAGATCGTCGACGCCCTCCTGGAGGAACTCGACGCGGCCCTGGACCAGGTCGCCTCGCTCGACGAGGACCGCATTCTGCGGGCCTTCCTCACCGTCATCAAGGCGACGCTGCGCACCAACTTCTTCCAGCAGGCGGCGGACGGCCGGCCGCACGACTACGTCTCCATGAAGTTCGACCCGCAAGCCATCCCCGACCTCCCGGCGCCCCGCCCGGCGTTCGAGATCTGGGTGTACTCGCCCCGCGTCGAGGGCGTCCACCTGCGGTTCGGCAAGGTCGCGCGCGGCGGGCTGCGCTGGTCCGACCGCCGGGAGGACTTCCGTACCGAGATCCTCGGCCTGGTCAAGGCGCAGATGGTGAAGAACACCGTCATCGTGCCGGTCGGCGCCAAGGGCGGCTTCGTCGCCAAGCAGTTGCCGGACCCGTCCGTCGACCGCGACGCCTGGATGGCCGAGGGCATCGCCAGCTACAAGACGTTCATCTCCGCCCTGCTCGACATCACCGACAACATGGTGGCGGGCGAGGTCGTGCCCCCCGCCGACGTGGTCCGGCACGACGAGGACGACACCTACCTGGTGGTCGCCGCCGACAAGGGCACCGCGACCTTCTCCGACATCGCCAACGAGGTCGCCGGGACGTACAACTTCTGGCTCGGGGACGCCTTCGCCTCCGGTGGCTCGGCCGGTTACGACCACAAGGGCATGGGCATCACCGCGCGCGGTGCCTGGGAGTCGGTCAAGCGGCACTTCCGGGAGCTGGGCACGGACACCCAGCGCGAGGACTTCACGGTCGTCGGCATCGGTGACATGTCCGGTGACGTGTTCGGCAACGGCATGCTGCTCAGCGAGCACATCCGCCTGGTCGCCGCCTTCGACCACCGGCACATCTTCATCGACCCCAAGCCGGACGCGGCCACCTCCTACGCCGAGCGCCGCCGCCTGTTCGAACTGCCCCGCTCCTCCTGGGCGGACTACGACACGGAGCTGCTCTCGGCCGGCGGCGGGGTCTTCCCGCGCACCGCCAAGGCCGTCCCGGTCAACGCGCACATCCGCGAGGCCCTCGGCATCGAGGAGAAGGTCTCCAAGATGACGCCGGCCGACCTGATGAAGGCCATCCTCAAGGCCCCGGTCGACCTGCTGTGGAACGGCGGCATCGGTACGTACGTCAAGGCGTCCACCGAGTCCAACGGGGACGTCGGCGACAAGGCCAACGACGCCATCCGCGTCGACGGCAAGGACCTGCGCGTCAAGGTGGTGGGCGAGGGCGGCAACCTGGGCCTGACCCAGCTCGGCCGGATCGAGTTCGCCGCGCAGGGCGGCCGGGTCAACACCGACGCCATCGACAACAGCGCGGGCGTGGACACCTCCGACCACGAGGTCAACATCAAGATCCTGCTCAACGGACTGGTCGCGGACGGCGACATGACCGTCAAGCAGCGCAACAAGCTGCTCGCCCAGATGACCGACGAGGTGGGCCGCCTGGTGCTGCGCAACAACTACGCGCAGAACACCGCGATCGCCAACGCCCTCGCCCAGTCCAAGGACATGCTCCACGCCCAGCAGCGCTTCATGAAGCACCTGGTGCGCGCGGGGCACCTCGACCGGGCGCTGGAGTTCCTGCCCACCGACCGCCAGATCCGCGAGCGGCTCAGCAGCGGCCGGGGCCTGACCGGTCCCGAGACGGCCGTGCTGCTGGCGTACACGAAGATCACGGTCGCCGAGGAGCTGCTGCACACCTCGCTGCCCGACGACCCGTACCTCAAGGGGCTGCTGCACGCCTACTTCCCCGCCGCGCTGCGCGAGCAGTTCGCCGACCGGATCGACACCCACCCGCTGCGCCGCGAGATCACCACGACGGTGCTGGTCAACGACACGGTCAACACGGGCGGTACAACGTATCTGCACCGGCTGCGCGAGGAGACCGGAGCGTCGCTGGAGGAGATCGTGCGGGCGCAGACCGCGGCCCGCGCCATCTTCCGCTCGTACCCGGTGTGGGACGCGGTGGAGAGCCTGGACAACAAGGTCGAGGCGGCCGTCCTCACCCGTATCCGGCTGCACTCACGCCGGCTGGTCGAGCGCGGCACCCGCTGGCTGCTCAACAACCGGCCGCAGCCGTTGCAGTTGGCCGAGACGGTGGAGTTCTTCACCGAGCGGGTCGAGCAGGTCTGGTCCCAGTTGCCGAAGCTGCTGCGCGGCGCGGACGCCGAGTGGTACCAGCACATCCATGACGAGCTGACCGCCGCCGGCGTCCCGGACGAGCTGGCCACCCGGGTGGCCGGGTTCTCCTCGGCCTTCCCGACGCTGGACATCGTGTCGGTGGCCGACCGGATGGGCAAGGAGCCGCTGGACGTCGCCGAGGTGTACTACGACCTCGCCGACCGGCTGACCATCACCCAGCTCATGGACCGCATCAGCGAGCTGCCGCGCGCCGACCGCTGGCAGTCCATGGCCCGCGCGGCGATCCGCGAGGACCTGTACGCGGCGCACGCCGCGCTCACCGCCGATGTGCTGGCGGTGGGCAACGGCACGTCGACACCGGAGCAGCGGTTCCAGGTGTGGGAGCAGAAGAACGCGGCGATCCTCGGGCGGGCCCGCGCCACGCTGGAGGAGATCCGCAGTTCGGACGCGTTCGATCTGGCCAACCTGTCGGTGGCGATGCGGACGATGCGGACGCTGCTGCGGACGCATTCGTAGGTTTCGTGTCCTGTCGCGAACGGCGGCCGTCCTGTGGGGCGGCCGCCGTTCGCGTACTTGTACTGCTTGCGCTGACCACCGGTCACGGAGATGCGGTGGTACGTCCGGATGTCGAGTCGGGTGCCTGGCTCTGGGCGGGGGCGGAGTCGGGGGTGGGCTTGGGCTTCGGCTTGGCCTTGGGCTTCGGCTTCGGCTTGTCGGGGCCGCCGGTGAAGGTCTCGTACTCCTTGAGTACCTCGTCCGTAGGGCCGTCCATCCGCAGCTCGCCGCGCTCCAGCCACAGCACCCGGTCGCAGGTGTCGCGGATCGACTTGTTGCTGTGGCTGACCAGGAAGACCGTGCCCGCGTGCTTGCGCAGCTCCCGGATGCGGGCCTCCGAACGCTTCTGGAAGGAGCGGTCGCCGGTCGCCAGGGCCTCGTCGATGAGCAGGACGTCGTGGTCCTTGGCGGCGGCGATGGAGAAGCGCAGGCGGGCCGCCATGCCGGAGGAGTAGGTGCGCATCGGGAGGGTGATGAAGTCGCCCTTCTCGTTGATGCCGGAGAAGTCGACGATGTCCTGGTAGCGCTCCTTGATCTGCTCGCGGGACATGCCCATGGCGAGGCCGCCGAGGTAGACGTTGCGCTCGCCGGTCAGGTCGTTCATCAGCGCCGCGTTGACGCCGAGCAGGGAGGGCTGGCCGTCCGTGTAGATGCGGCCGTTCTCCACCGGCAGCAGGCCCGCGACGGCCTTGAGCAGTGTCGACTTGCCGGAACCGTTGGTGCCGATCAGCCCGATCGCCTCACCCCGGTACGCGGTGAACGACACGTTCCGCACCGCGTGCACCTTGCGTACGCCGGACGCCTTCTCGGTCTGCTTGCGGCGCAGCATCCGGTTGAGGGCGGCGGTGGCGGAACCGCGGCCGGCGCCGGTGCCGTTGACCCGGTAGACGATGTCCACGCGGTCGGCGATGACGGTGGGGATCGGGCCGCCGGCGGCGGAGCCGGTGGTGCCGGTCGTCGCGGCCGGGTGCGGGTTCGGGTGTGTGTTCGGGTTCGTCGTCATGCTCGTCGTGTCAGCCACGGCCGTACGTCTCCTCAGCCTTCCAGAAGTAGATGAAGCCGCCGACGCCGGCCAGCAGCGCCCAGCCCAGGGCGAGCAGCCACACGTGGTCCGGGAGCTGGCTCGCGTGGAAGCTGTCGATGAGGGCGAACCGCATCAGGTCGATGTAGACGGCGGCCGGGTTGGCCTGGAGCACGGGGGCGACCCAGGACGGCAGGTCGCTGTGCTTGCCGACGAGCTGGTCGATGCTCCACATCACGCCGGAGACGTACATCCAGGTGCGCAGCGCGAAGGGCATGAGCTGGGCGATGTCGGGGAGCTTGGCGCCGAGCCGGGCCATGATCATCGAGACGCCGGCGTTGAACGTGAACTGGAGCACCAGCGCCGGTATCGCCAGCACCCAGGAGGCGGCCGGCGGCACGCCGAAGGCCAGCAGGATGACGACCAGGGCGGCCATCGAGAACAGCAACTGCTGCAACTGCTGGAGGCAGAACGAGACCGGCAGCGCCGCCCGCGGGAAGTGCAGCGCCCGCACCAGGCCGAGGTTGCCGGAGATCGCCCGGGTGCCCGCCATGATCGAACTCTGCGTGAAGGTCCAGATGAACACGCCCGTCACCAGGAACGGAACGTAGTCCGGGATGCCCTTCTTGGTGCCCAGTAGCACGCCGAAGATCAGGAAGTACACCGCCGCGTTCAGCAGCGGGGTCATGACCTGCCAGACCTGGCCGAGCTTCGCCTGGCTGTACTGGGCGGTGAGCTTGGCGGTGGCGAAGGCGCCGATGAAGTGCCGGCGCGCCCAGAGCTGTCGGACGTACTCCGGCAGCGAGGGGCGGGCGCCGCTGACCGACAGGCCGTGCCGGGCGGCGAGGGCCGCGAGGTCTTCTTCGGCGGCCGGTGGGGCCGTCGTCGGGGGCGGTGTGTGGAGGACCTGGCTCACATCCGCTGCTTTCGCTCGGGGGAGGGGCGAGACGGGGAGTGCGCGGACGATCACGGTGGATTACGTCGGGACGGCACCGTATCGTCGCAACGGGAGCGTACGACCAGTCGACGTCGGAACGCAACCGTTTCGTCGTAACGCGGGCAGCGCCGGGACGCGACCGTATCGTCGTGACGCCCGTCGACCGGCGGAACGTGAGCGTGTCGGTCGGGACGGGCCCGTCCCGTCGTGACGTCCGCGTCGCCGGAACGCAACCGTTTCGTCGTCACCCTCCCGACGTCGGAACGCAACCGTTTCGTCGCAACGCCCCTATGCTTGGTACGCATGACGACGAACCCCGACGAGCCCCAGTCGCCTCCGCGCCGCCGGGCCCCCGCGGGGGCGGCCGTACTGCGCCAGGAGGTGACGGAAGCCATCCGGGCGGCCGTCTTCGAGGAACTCGCGGCGGTCGGCTACGCGCGGATGTCCATCGAGGGGATCGCGCGCCGCGCGGGTGTGGGCAAGACCGCGGTGTACCGGCGCTGGCGCTCCAAACTGCACCTCGTGCTGGACATCGTCTCCGCGCTCGCGGTGCAGGGCCTGCCCGCGCCGGACACCGGCACCCTGGAGGGCGACCTGCGGCTGCTGTACGAGGTGACGTCCCGGGCGCTGCGGCACCCGGTCGCCTCGCAGATCATCCCCGACCTCCAGGCCGAGGCGGCCCGCAACCCCGAGATCGCCGAGGCCCTGCAGAAGGCCCTGCGCGAGGGCCAGGAGGGCGTCGCCAGCAAGATCCTGGCGGCGGCGGACCGGCGCGGTGAGCTCCGCGACGACTTCGACGAGGACCTGGCCCTCGACCTGATCTCGGGGCCGCTGTACTGGCGCTCGGTCGTGATCCGCGACCGGAAGCTGCCCAAGGGCTACCTGGCGGCCCTGACCCGCTCGACGGCGGCGGCCCTCAAGGCGCTGTAGCCGCGCGGTGGCGGCTGTGGGCGCCCGGGGCGCCCAGGAGCCGTCGTAGGCGCCGACACGCCCCCCGGCCTCGCCCCGCCCCCCGCCGCACGCTCAGTCCCGGCCCGCCTCCGGGTGCCGGTGGAGCCAGCCTGCCCACGCCGACGTGATCATGTCCTGGACGTCGTACTTGGCCTTCCAGCCCAGTTCGGCGGCGGCCCGGTCGGCGGAGGCGACGACGCGGGCCGGGTCGCCGGGGCGGCGGTCGGTGACCGCCGGAGGCCGCTCGTGACCGGTGACGGCGTTGACGCGGTCGATCATCTCGCGGACGGAGACGCCCTCGCCGCGTCCGATGTTCAGGGTGAGGGCGGTGCCCGGCGCGGAGCGCAGCGCGCGGGCGGCGGCGACGTGGGCGTCGGCCACGTCCAGGACGTGGATGTAGTCCCGTACGCAGGTGCCGTCGGGGGTCGGGTAGTCGTCGCCGAAGATGCGCGGGGGCGCGCCCGCGGTCAGTTGCTCGAAGACCATGGGGACCAGGTTGGAGACGCCGGTGTCGGCCAGCTCGGGGGCGCCCGCGCCGGCCACGTTGAAGTAGCGCAGCGACGCCGTGGACAGTCCCGTGGCCCGGCCGGTGGCGCGGACCAGCCACTCGCCCGCGAGCTTGGTCTCGCCGTAGGGCGACAGCGGCACGCAGGGCGTCTCCTCGGTGACCAGGTCCACGTCCGGCATCCCGTACACCGCCGCCGAGGACGAGAAGACGAACGAGGGCACCCCGGCCGCGGTGACCGCCTCCAGCAGGACGCGCAGGCCCTCGACGTTGTCCCGGTAGTAGCGCAGCGGCTGCTCCATCGACTCGCCGACCTGCTTCTTCGCCGCGAGGTGGACGACGCCGGTGACGTGGTGGTCGGTGAGGGCGCGGCGGACCCGTTCGCCGTCCAGGATGGAGCCCACCACCAGGGGGACGCCGTCGGGCACGCGCTCGGCGATGCCGGTGGACAGGTCGTCGTACACCACCGCCTGTTCGTCCGCCTCGGTGAACGCCCGTACGACGTGCGCTCCGATGTAACCGGCGCCGCCGGTGATCAGCCAGGTCATGGTGGCCGTCCCCTCGTCAGTTGCACAGGGCCTGGTGCAATGGTGATCCAGTGGTGGTCGCCCTCAGTCAACCAGGCGCTGGCAACTGCCGCGGACGATCATGGTGGCGCCCCGCGGTCCGGGCCCGGGCGGGAGCCTCAGGGCGTGGCCGAGTCCAGGGCGGCGGTGAGCCGGTCCAGGCGGGCGCGCAGGTCCTGGATCTCGTCGAGGTCGAAGCCGGTCGCGGCGGCGATCCGGCGGGGCACCTCCGCCGCCCGCTCGCGCAGCGCGAGGCCCTCCCCGGTGGGCCGCACCCGCACCGAGCGCTCGTCGTGCGCGCTGCGCTCCCGCTGCACCAGCCCGGCCGCCTCCAGCCGCTTGAGCAGGGGCGACAGCGTGCCGGAGTCGAGCCGCAGATGTTCGCCGAGCCGCTTCACCGGCAGCTCGCCGTGCTCCCAGAGCACCAGCATCACCAGGTACTGCGGGTAGGTCAGCCCGAGGTCCTTGAGGATCACGCGGTAGACGCCGCCGAAGGCGCGCGAGGCGGCGTTCAGCGAGAAGCAGATCTGCTGGTCGAGGCGGAGCCAGTCCGCTGCGGGCGTGGTCATGCCTCCAGGGTAGCCGCACGGGCCGATGAGCAATTCAATTGCGCACAACTCAATTGCGTGCTCTACTGGAGTCCGTCAGGTCGTCAGGACACCTCTCCCCTTCGAGGACGGTTTGCCATGAACCCGCTCTACACCGCCGCAGCCACCGCCACCCACGGCCGCGAGGGCCGCGCCGTCACCTCCGACGGCAAGCTGGACCTCGACCTCAGCGCCCCGGTCGAGCTGGGCGGCGACGGACGGGGCACCAACCCGGAGCAGTTGTTCGCCGCCGGGTACGCGGCCTGCTTCGGCAGCGCCCTCGGTGTCGTCGGCCGCCAGGCCAAGGTCGACGTCAGCGACGCCGCCGTGACCGCCGAGGTGGTCCTCGGCAAGGAGGGCGAGGGCTTCGCGCTCGCCGTCACCCTCCGCGTCGAGCTGCCCGACGGCCTCGACGAGGAGACCGGCCGCAAGCTGGTCGAGCAGGCCCACCAGGTCTGCCCGTACTCCAACGCCACCCGCGGCAACATCCCGGTCGACCTCGTCATCGAGTAACGGCGACCGGGCACGGACGGAGGACGGCACCGGTCACCGCTGGTCCCGGTTACCCACCCGCGCCAGCACCTCCCCCGTCCGCCTGCTCCACGCCACCACCACCGCCTCCTCGGGCACCGGGTGCCAGCGCGTCAGCAGCAGCCAGCGCACGTCGTAGCGGCGGGCGATGGCGGCCCGCTCGGCGCGGGTGGAGTCACCGGCGAGATAGGCGGCCACGTCGGCCAGGCGCCGCCTGCGCTCCCGCTCGTCGAGGGACGGGTCGGGCCAGGCGGGCGCGGCCAGGTTCGGCCCGTACCCGGCGATGGCGTGCACGGCGTAGTAGCCGTCGGTGATCACCACCTCGCCCGGCGCCATGTGCCGGGCCGCCCAGGTGTACGTCGGCCAGTGCGGCGGCTGCAGGAAGCCGACCGGGTCGAGGGCGCGCGGCACCACCGCCCCCGCCTGCACGGTGAGGAACCCGAGGCAGGCCCCGGCCGCCGCCGCGCACCCGAGCACCCTCCGCCCCGCCCGCCACGGCCGGGGCGCCGCCAGCTCCACCGCGAGGGCGAACTGGAGCGGCACCAGGGTCAGCCCGAGGATGCGGCCGTAGGTGTAGTGGCCGCTGACCCAGCCGTACGCCACCACCAGGCAGTCCAGGGCGAACATCAGCACGAGCGGGTCCCGGGCCGAGCGGCGTCCGCGCAGCCACAGCGCCGGCAGCCCGACCGCCACGGCCAGCCAGAACTGCCCGGCGAGACGCAGGTAGAGGACGCGGTGCATCCCGTCCACGCTGTCGTTCCCGGCCAGCGTGAGCACGTCGTACCAGGGCCAGGACAGTGCGACCGCCAGGGCCGTCGCCGCCGTCACCGCCCAGCGGCCCAGCACCGCCCGGTCCCAGCGCCGCTGCCACCCGGCGACCAGCGCCACCGCGCCGATCACCGCCGCCACCGCGGTGATCGGGTGGACCAGCGCGATCAGCCCGTACAGCGCGCCCACCCCGGCGTACCCCGCGAAGCCGCGCAGGCCGCTGGGGCCCACGTACCGCACCCGGCGGGTGTCGCGGGCCCGGGGGCCGGTCAGCGACCAGGCCCAGAAGGTCAGGCCGATCGCACAGGTGGACGGATAGCCGAGGTTGCCGGTCAGGGACATCAGGCCCAGGTAGCCGCTCCACCAGGCCCGTTCGGTGCCCCACAGCAGCGTCATCGCGGCCAGCGCCAGCACCGGCGCCCACGGCCGGGGCGACAGCACCCGGACGAACCGGCCGATGCCGGTGAGCAGCACCAGCAGGTTCACCGGACCGGCCAGCCGCACCACCGCCCAGCCGCTCAGCCCGGTCAGCCGGGCGAGGGCGCCCTCGGCGACGGCGTACGGGGAGTAGTACGCGCTGCCCGCGCCGGGCAGGTCGGCCATCGGGTGCCGGGGGCGCAGCAGGTGCGCCTTGAGGCGTTCGACCACGGCGGCGTGCTGCCCGGCGTCGCAGCACAGCGGCACCCGCCAGTAGGCCAGCGACATCACCAGGAAGAACAGGAAACCGAACACCTGGTACGGGGTGGGGCGCCAGGTGCCGCCGCCGCACAGCGCCGTCGCGCCGCGCACGGTCCGCCGGACGAGGACTCCGGCGCTCACCGGACTGATCGCAAGGGGAGCGTCTGGGGCATTTGCGGTATGTTCCCGGCCGCGTCAGCGGCATGACCCCAGGTCACCCCATCAGGTGATCGCGCGGGCCGTCCGGCCGGTGGGCCCCTGGGCCGGCAGCGGCACCCGGCCGCGTCCGGCCGGCTCCAGCAGCAGCGGCAGCCCCACGGCCGGCAGCAGCCAGGCCAGCACGATCAGCCGCTCGCCCCAGATGTTGATGTCGGGGTGCCCGGCCTGGGTGAGGATGCCGGTGAACGCCGCCCCGACCAGGAACGCGCCGAACGCGGGCCGCCGCAGCGCGCCCCACGCCCCCGCCAGCAGCGCCGCGGCGAACAGCGGCTCGCGGCACTGGCGGCGGGTCCACTCCAGCCAGAAGTTGCCCTGCAACTGGAGGAACTCCGGCCAGGGGTCCGCCCGGTCGGGCCGGGCGAAGTGGCCGGTGAGCAGGTCCTGGAGGCTCTCCGACTCGGAGGGGTAGTGCAGCAGCCGGGCCAGGGCCGCGGTGAGCAGGGCGGCGCCCAGGCCCGTCGCCGCCAGCGCCAGCACGTCCCGGCCGGGCGGCCGGCCCCGCCGGTGACGCCACAGGGCGACCGCCGCGCCCGCCGCGGCCAGACAGACGCCGAGGAAGAGCGCCTGGGAGTGCTTGACCGCGAACAGCAGCGCGAGCGACCCACCCACCAACGCGTACCCGCCCCGCGCGCCCCGGCCCCGCGCCTGCGCCGCCCGCTCGCGCCCGGCGTACGCGGCCCGCACGCCCTCACCCCCTGCTCCCCGGCCCCCGCGCCCACCCCGCAGCACCACCGCGCACCCCCACACCGCCGTCAGCGTCAGGGCCAGCAGCAGCCCCTCCGTCATGGGGCGCATCGCGGTCGTCCCGCACGGCAGGGCGTAGTACAGGGCCTGTCCGGTCAGGGCGAGCGGTACGGACACCGCCAGGGTGCGCAGGATCAGGAAGACCAGCACCCCGCCCGCGACCGCGACCACCACGCTCGCCGCCCACACCCCCCAGGTCACGCCGAGGACGGTGAGGAACGGCACCAGGTACAGCGGGTAGCCCGGCCGCACCTCGAAGATCCGCATGAATCGTTCCGGCATGAACGGCACCGTGTGCCCGCCGGTCTGCCCGTCCGCGAGCCGCCGCTCCACGTTCCGCCACTCCCGTTCCCGGCAGTCGGCCGTCACGGCGGCGGTGGGGTCGGCGCGGTGGAACCGCACCACGTGCACGCTCTGCGCCCGCTTGGCGCTCGCCGCCACGCTGGCGCAGTAGTGCTCGATGGCGCCCGCCGCCGCGCCCCGCTTGCCCTCGCCGGACAGGCTCAGGGCGTACGAGAGGTAGTTCTTGCTGTCGGGGGTGTCCCGGCCGGTGACGTTGGCCAGTTGCAGCACGGCGAAGGCGGCGGCCAGCAGCAGCACCCAGGTGCGCGGCCTCACGACGAGGTCAGCAGGTCGTGGCCGGCGGCGACGGCCCGGCCGCCGGGGGCGGAGGCCGGGTCCGGCATCGGCTCGCCCAGCATCAGGGTGCGCACCACCCGCTCGGCGGCCCGCCCGTCGTCGAACTGGCAGAACCGTTCCCGGAACGCCGCCCGCCGCCGCCCGGACTCCTCGTCCCGCCAGTTGCCCGAGGCCAGCAGCCGGGCCAGTTCGGGGTAGGAGCGGGTCACCGGGCCCGGCGCCTCGGCGGTGATGTCGAAGTAGGCGCCCCGGCTGGCCGCGTACGCCGCCCAGTCGTCGGCGTGCACGACGATCGGCCGGTCCAGGTTGGCGTAGTCGAACATCAGGGCGGAGTAGTCGGTGATCAGCACGTCGGCGGCGAGCATCACCTCCTCGACGTGCGGTTCCCCGGTGGCGTCGACGAGGACGCCGCGCCGGTGCAGCTCGGCCAGGCCGAAGCCGCGGGCGGGGCCGGTGGCCAGGGACGGGTGGAGGCGGACCACCAGGGTGTGGCCCGCGCCGAGGTCGGCGGCGAGCCGGGCCGGGTCGAAGCGGTCGACGTGGCCGCCGCGCCGGTAGTCGCGGCGGGTCGGCGCGTACAGCACGACGGTGTGCTCCGCCGGGATGCCGTGCCGCAGCCGGAAAGCGGCCCCGTCCCCGGGGCGGGCCCGCACCAGGGCGTCGTTGCGGGGGCTGCCGGTGCGCGCCGAGGTGAAGTGGCAGGGGTAGGCCCGCTCCCAGACGCGCTCGGAGTGCAGGTTGGCGACCAGGCTGTAGACCCAGCGGTCGGCGCGGCGCAGCATCTGCGGTACGTCGACGCCGTACCGGGCGCCGGGCTTGTCCAGCAGGTCGGCGCCCATGTACTTCAGCGGGGTGCCCTGGTGGGTGTGGATGTGGACGCTGCCGGGCCGCTTGCGCACCGCCCCGGGCCAGTTGACGTTGTTGACGAAGTACGTGGCCCGTTCGGTGACCCGGCGGTAGGCCGCGCTGCCGAGGAGGACGTGCTCCACGTCCGCCGGGAGCAGCGGCACCTGCTCCTCGTCCTTGAGCACCCACACCCCGCGCAGCCCCGGGGCGATCCGGCGGGCCGCGTGGTAGATCGCCGCGGGGTCGCCGAGCACGCCCCGGTGGGAGAAGGCCGAGTACACCGCGAGGTCCGGGTCCAGCGGCCGGTAGGCCCGCGCCGCCGACCGGACGCGGCCCAGCTTCCCGGCCGCCGCCGTACGGACCCGGCGCGCCCGGCGCCCCAGCTCGCGGGTGGCCCGGCCGGTCTGCCTGCGGGCCTGGTAGACGGCGTAGCCCTGCTCCAGGACGCGCAGTTCGGCCGGGACCCGGGCGCCCTCCGGTTTGTGCGCGCGAAACAGCTCGGCGGTGCGGTGGAAGAACTCGGCCTTGTCGGACGGGGGCAGCCGGTCCGGCTTGGCGAGGATGTCCAGGCAGTGCTCGCCCATCTTGGCGTGCAGGAACGGCCGCCAGGACGCCAGCTCCGGCCGCTGGTCGAGGAAGGCGAAGACCCGCTCGTACTGCTGGTGGACGTCGAAGTGCTTGCGGCTGGTGGTGGACAGGATGTTGCCCTGGCGGCGCTGCCGGTAGTTCAGGCAGATCCGGTCCAGCACGGCGATCCGCTCGGCGCTGAGCAGCACCGGGAAGGTCCAGGGCGTGTCCTCGTAGTAGCCGGGCGGGAAGGTGAAGCCGCCGGCCTCGACGAAGCCGCGCCGGTAGACCTTGTTCCAGACCACCATCAGCAGGTCGAGGATCTCGGGGTGCTCGGCGGCCGTGAAGGTGCCGTCCCCGGCCTCGGTGAGGACGTGCGCGAGGACGTTGCGCCGGGTGCCGCCCCACCAGTAGGTGCGGGCGTAGTCGAAGACCAGCACGTCCGGGTCGCCGGTCTCGGTGAGCCGGTCGGCCAGGGCGCGCAGCGCGCCCGGGGTGAGCGTGTCGTCGCTGTCCAGGAAGAGCAGGTAGTCGCCGGTGGCGTGCGGCAGCCCGGCGTTGCGGGCCCGGCCGAGGCCGGCGTTCTCCGCCAGGTGCAGCACCCGCACCCGGTCGTCGCGGGCCGCGTACTCGTCCAGGATCGCGCCGGAGCCGTCCGGGGAGCAGTCGTCGACGGCGATCACCTCGATGTCCCGGTGGCACTGCCCCAGGACCGAGTCGAGGCACTCGCGCAGGAAGCCCTGCACCTTGTAGCAGGGGATGATGACGGTGAAGCGGGGCACTTCGGGTTCAGCTCCTTACCAGGGGGGCGGCGGCGGGCGCCGGGACGCGCTCGGCCAGCGGCGTCACGGGCGGCAGCGCCTGCGGGGGCTCGCCGAGCAGGACCCGGCGCACGACGCGCTCGGCGGCCCGGCCGTCGTCGAACTCGCAGAACCGCTCCCGGAACGCGGCCCGCCGCGCCGCCGACTCCGGGCCCGCGTACGTGCCGTCGCGGAAGACGCGGGCCAGTTCCCCGGGGGTGCGGGCGACCGGGCCGGGCGGCGCCGCCATCAGGTCGAAGTAGACGCCCCGGGTCTCCCGGTAGACGTCCCAGTCGTCGGCGTACACGACGATCGGCCGGTCCAGGTTGGCGTAGTCGAACATGATCGAGGAGTAGTCGGTGACCAGCGCGTCGGCGGCCAGGCACACGTCCTCCGAGGAGCGGTGCCCGGTCACGTCGATGATCCGGCCGCTGCTCCGGCGCCCGCCGCGGTCGTAGAAGTAGTGGGCGCGCAGCAGCACCACCACGTCCTCGCCGGCCGCCGCGCAGAACGCCTCCAGGTCCAGGCCGCCCGCGTCGAACCCGGTCGCGTAGTCGCGGTGGGTCGGCGCGTACAGCACCGCCGTCCTGCCCTCGGGGACGCCGAGTTCGCGCCGCACTCGGGCCACGTCCTCGGCGGTCGCCCGGTAGTAGACGTCGTTGCGCGGATAGCCGTACTCCAGGTGCTCGTAGGAGCCCGGGAAGGCGCGCTCCCACATCTGGGTGGAGTGCCGGTTGGACGACAGGTTGTAGTCCCAGCGGTCCACCCGGCCCAGCAGCTTGGCGAAGCTGCCGGTGGCCGCCGCGACCACCGGGTACGTCGACTGGTCGACGCCCATCGTCTTCAGCGGGGTGCCGTGCTGGGTCTGTACGTGCACGCTGCCGGGGCGTTTGACCACGCCCTCGGCGAAGTTGGCGTTGTTGACCAGGTACTTCGCGCGGGCCAGCACCTCCCAGTAGCGGCGGCTGCCGATCACCGCGTGGTCGACGCCCTGGGGCATCGAACGGACCTGGTCGGCTTCGACCAGGAACACCGAGCGGATGTGCGGGGCGAGTTCGCGGGCCTTGGCGTGGATCGCGGCCGGGTTGCAGGCGTAACCGCGGCCCCAGTAGGCGCAGTACACCGCCAGATTCGGGTCCAGGGGGCGGCGCAGGTGCCAGCGGTAGAGCAGCCGGGTGCGCAGGCCGCGCGGGACCGGGAGCGCGTGCAGCGCGCCCGTCGCCACCCGGTTGCCGCCCCGCAGCGCGCGGAACGCCGCGTACGCCCCCCGTTCCAGCAGCCGGTGCTGCACCCCGAGGCTGCCGCCCGGCGGCCGGTACCCGGCGGGGCGGTGCCGCCGGTACAGCAGCCCCGCCCGGCGGAAGAAGGCCCGCCGCCCGGACGGCAGCTTCCGCGGATGCGCGGCCGTCTTCAGCGCCGCCGCCATCAGGTGCTCGAACAGCGCGCCGCGCCGTTCCTCGGACAGGCCCAGCTCGGCGGCCCGGGTCAGCACCAGCTCGGCCTGGTCGAGCAGCTCGGCGTGGTGGGCGCCCGGCAGGTTCAGCCGGTTGCCCTGCCGCCGCACCAGATGCCGTACGACGACCTGGCGCAGCACCGCCATCCGCTCGGCGGCCGCCGCGACCGTGCCGCCGAAGCCGATGTCGGTGAAGTGCCCGTCGGGGAAGACCAGCGGCCGCTCGGACCCGGTGAGGAAGGCCCGGCGGTAGGCGGCGCTCCAGGCCGGCAGTCGCACGCCGGTCAGGTGCGGGGCCCGGTCGGGCGCGAAGGCACCGCCGGGGGCGCCGGCCAGCAGCGTGGCGGCCGGGTTGGCGGGCTCGCCCTCCCACCAGGGCACCCGCTCGTGCTCGAAGTACAGGACGTCCACGTCACCGGTGCCGGCCAGGCGCCCGTCCAGCGCCGCCAGCGCGCCCGGCACCAGCGTGTCGTCGCCGTCCAGGAACAGCAGATACGTGCCGGTCGCCGCGCGGACACCGGTGTTGCGCGCCCCGGCCAGCCCGGCCGACGGCGGCGAGTGCACGGGCGCCACCCGGGAGTCCCGGCCGGCCCGCGCGGCGGCGACCTCGGCCGCGGCCGGGTCCGGGGCGTCACAGACCGGGATCACCTCGAAGTCGCCGAAGGACTGGGCGAGGACGGAGTCCAGGGCCTGGGCCAGCCTGCCCGCGACCCCATGGGACGGGACGATGATGCTGAAGCGGGGCATACTGCTCTCTCTGTCGTCGTGCGGTCGGCGCGGTGCCGACATCTGTCCGGCGGCGGCCCGGCCGCCCGCTGGGCCGCTGGACCGGGGGTCCGCCGGGCGGCCGGGTCGGAACGGGCCGCGACGGGCTGCGGTGCATGGGCGGGCTCCCGGTGCGAACGACGGTCAGAGGCGGTCGGAAACGGGGCGGGCGGCGGCGGCCGGACCGGGCACCGTCGTCAGCGGGGAACCCGCGGCGGAGGGCGCCGGGCGGCGCTCGTGGTACGGCACCACCGGCGGCAGCGCGCTCTCGTCGGCGCCGCACACGATCCGGCGCACCACCCGCTCGGCGGCCCGTCCGTCGTCGTACGGGCAGAACCGCTCCCGGAACGCCGCCCTGAGCCGGGTGCAGCGCGCCCCCCGCCAGTACCCGCTGGTGAACACGTCGATCAGCTCGTCCTCGTCGCACGCGACCGCGCCCGGCGGACAGGACCGCAGGTCGACATAGGTGCCGCGGGCCGCCCGGTACGCCTCGTGGTCGGGGGTGTGCAGCACGATCGGGCGGTCCAGGCCCGCGTAGTCGAACATCAGGGGCGCGTAGTCGGTGAGCAGCACGTCCGAGGCGAGGCAGAGCGAGGTCAGGGCCGGGTGGCCGGTGACGTCCACGATCCGGCCGGCCGCCGACGCCAGCGGGTGGGCGGGCCGGGCCTGCTCGCCGCGGGCCAGCACCAGGAAGCGGGGGCCGAGGCGGCGCAGGACCCGCTCCAGGTCCAGGACCGGGCGCTGGGTGCGCCGGTAGTCGCGGGGGGCGGGGACGTACAGGATGGCGACCGTGCCCTCGGGGACGCCGAACAGCTCGCGCAGCCGGGCCACGTCGGCGGGCGTCGCCCGCTGGAAGGCGTCGGTACGGGGCTGGCCGTACTCCAGCACGGTGTAGCGGCCGGGGAAGACGCGCTGCCAGGTCAGGGTGGAGTGGCGGTTGGCGGACAGCACGTAGTCCCAGGTGTCGACGTCGCGCAGCAGCGCGGGGAAGTCGGTGTCCCGGGCGGCGGCCGGACGGTCCAGCAGGTCCAGGCCCATGTGCCCGAGCGGGGTCCCGGCCAGGGTCTGCACCAGCACCTGGCCGCGCCGCTTGACCAGTCGGCGGTCGAAGGGCGCGTTGTGCACCACGTACTTGGCGCGGGCCAGCTCGGTGAAGTACCCGGCGGTGCCCGGGGTGACCCGGCGGGTGCCGGGCGGGACGGTGTGGCGCAGCGCCGGGCCGGTCGCCCACGCGGTGCGGATGTGCGGGGCGACCTCGCGGAACGCGGCCTCCAGCGCCCCCGGGTTGCAGCCGTACCCGGCGCCGTCGTCGGCGGCGAACACCGCGCGGTCGGCGCGCAGCGGGAGCAGCCGCTGGAGGCGGTAGTGGAAGCGCAGGGCGGCACCCCGCGCGGCGCGCGCCGACCGGACGGCGGCCCGGGCGGTACGGCGGCGCAGCGCGGCGGCCAGCCGCAGCATCCGGTAGGTGCGGTGCAGGCCCAGCCGGATCAGGGCGTGCCGCAGCTTCACCGGGAGCGGGGCGGGGGCGCCCGGGACGCGGTGCCGGCGGCAGTGGGCGCGCGCCCGGCGCAGGAACTCCGCGTGCGAGCCGCGCGGCAGGCGGTCGCGCCGGGAGTACACCACCGTCAGGTGGTCCAGCATCCGCCGGTACAGCACCGGCCGCCAGCGGTCCGCCTGCACCGGCTCCGGCGCCGACTCCAGGAACGCGAACACCCGGTCGTACTGGGCGAACACATCGAAGTGCCGGGCGTCGGGGGTGCCCAGGATGCTGCCCCGGCGGCGCTGCCGGTAGTGCACGCAGACGTGGTCCAGGGTGGCGATCGACCCGGCGCTGATCAGCAGCGGGTAGGTCCAGGGGGTGTCCTCGTAGTAGCCCGGCGGGAAGGCCAGGCCGAGGCGCTCGACGAACTCGCGGCGGCAGGTCTTGTTCCACGCCACCATCAGCAGGTTCAGCAGTCCCGGGCGGTCGGCGAGCCGGAACGGGGCCGGGCCGTCCTCGCCGAGCCGGGCCGCGGCCCGGTTGCGCACGGCCTCGCCGGTCCAGTCGGTGCGCGCGTAGTCGTACACCAGGACGTCCGGCTCGCCGGTCTCCTTCAGCCGGTCCGCGATCAGCCGCAGCGCGTCCGGGGTCAGGGTGTCGTCGCCGTCCAGGAAGACCAGGTAGTCGCCGGTGGCCGCGCGCATCCCGGCGTTGCGGGCGGGGCCCAGGCCCTGGTTCTCGGGCAGGTGCACGGCCCGTACGCGCGGGTCGCGGGCCGCGTACTCGTCGATGATCTCGCCGCAGGCGTCCGGGGAGGCGTCGTCGACCGCGAGGAGTTCCAGGTCCGGGTACGACTGCGACAGCACCGACTCCAGGCAGGCGGGCAGGTACGCCTGGACCTGGTGGGCGGGGACGATGACACTGAACCGGGGCACGGGGACATCCATGGGTCGGCGCGGGCGTTCGGCCCGGGAACGGCCAATGGAGTGACTTGGTTACGGCGGCTGCGGCATTCGGGGGACGCCCGGAAACGGAACGGGGCGGACCGTGAAGTCCGCCCCAACGATCCGTGACCGTCCGTTACTTGACCGCGCCCGCCATCACCCCGGACACGAACTGCCGCTGGAAGGCGAAGAACACCGCCAGCGGCACCACCATGGAGATGAACGCACCGGGCGCCAGCACGTCCACGTTGTTGCCGAACTGCCGCACCTGGGTCTGGAGGGCGACCGTGATCGGCTGGTTCCCGGAGTCCGCGAAGATCAGCGCGACCAGCATGTCGTTCCACACCCACAGGAACTGGAAGATGCCCAGGCTGGCGATGGCCGGCCCGCCCAGCGGCATCACCACCCGGGCGAACAGCCGCAGTTCACCGGCGCCGTCCAGCCGGGCCGCCTCCAGCAGCTCGCGGGGGATCTCGGCGAAGAAGTTCCGCAGCAGGAACACCGCGAACGGCAGTCCGAAGCCGACGTGGAACAGGATCACGCCCAGCAGCGAGCCGAACAGGCCGATGGTGCCGAAAAGTTCGGCGATCGGAATGAGCGCCACCTGCACCGGCACCACCAGCAGCCCCACCACGCCCAGGAACCACCAGTCGCGGCCCGGGAACTCCATCCAGGCGAACGCGTATCCGGCCAGTGAGCCGATCACGACGACGAGGACCGTCGCCGGGACCGTGATCAGCACGGTGTTGACCAGGGAGTCGGTGATGTCGCCGTTCTCCAGCAGGTCCGCGTAGCTGGCGAAGGTCAGCTCGGAGGGCTTGCTGAACACATGCCACCAGCCGTCGGCGCCGATGGCCTCCGGGGTGCGCAGCGAGGACAGCAGCACCCCGATCGTCGGGACCAGCCAGAACAGGCCGACCACGATCAGGAACACCCGCACCAGACCGCCGCTGACCCCCTCGGCCAGGCGGGACCCCAGCGGGCGCCGGGCCCTGGTCGCCGTACCCGTGTCCGTCGTCATCGCCGCACCTCCCGCCGCAGCCGCCGGATGTTGAACCACATCACCGGGATCACCAGGAGCAGCAGGAACACCGAGATCGCGCTCGCGACGCCCGGCTGGTCCTCGGAGAAGCCCTTGCGGTACAGCTCCAGCGCCAGCACGTTCGCGTCGTCCTGGGAGGAGCCGGGGGCGATGATGAACACCAGGTCGAAGATCTTCAGTACGTTGATCATCAGGGTGACGACGACGACCGCGAGGACCGGCGCCAGCATCGGCACGGTGATCCTGCGGAAGACCTGCCACTCGTTGGCCCCGTCGACCCGGGCCGCCTCCAGCAGCTCCCGGGGCACCCCCGCCAGCCCGGCCGCGATCAGCACCATCGCGAAACCGGCCCACATCCACACGTACGACCCGATGATCGCCGGGGTGACCAGGGACGGGCCGAGCCAGTCCAGGCCGTTGTACGGCTCCTTGAAGTTGCCGGCGGGCAGTTGCAGCCGCGCCCCGTCGGCGGCGGCGGGCAGCGTGAACGAGCCGTCGTCGCCGGCCGTCGTGGACGCCACCACCTTGCCGTCCTTGACGGCCTCGATCCGCATGCCGGGGTAGCCCAGCTCGCCCGGGTCGACGCCGCCCAGCTTCCCGACGCCCTTGCCGCGGGTGAAGTCCTGCCAGGTGGTGCCGGTCACCTTGCCCGGCTCGGCCTTCGGCGCCGCCGCGTCCCGGGCGTCGTCGGGCATCAGGTCGGGGGCGACCCCGACCAGGGGCAGGGCGACCGGCGTACCGGCCCGGACCGGGTCCTTGGTGATGAACGCCCCGCCGCCCGCCGCCCGCAGCGGCGACTCGCGGCCCGGGTGCGCCTTCGGGAACGCCGAGGACTCGGCGAAGGTGTCGTGCACCCCGACCCAGACCGCGTTGGCGACGCCCTTGTCCGGGTCCTGGTCGTACACCAGCCGGAAGATGATGCCCGCGGCCAGCATGGAGATGGCCATCGGCATGAAGACGACCAGCTTGAACGCCGTGCCCCAGCGCACCCGTTCGGTCAGCACGGCGAAGACCAGGCCGAGCGCGGTGGCCACCGTCGGCGCGAACACCACCCAGATGACGTTGTTCTTCAGCGCGGTGCGGATGCCGTCGTCGGTGAAGAGCGCCTCGTAGTTGTCGAACCCGGCGAAACCGTCGCCGGACTGGTCGTAGAAGCTGCGGAACAGCGAGTACCCGATCGGGTAGACCACGAGCGCGCCGAGCAGCACGAACGCGGGCAGCAGGAACAGCGCCGCCACCGTTCTGCGCGTGCCGGTCACGCTCTTGCGCGCCTCGGGGGCGACGGGGCCCGGCGGGGCCCCGGTCGCCGCGGTCGACGCCATCGGGTCAGTCCCCGTAGGCGGCGGAGGCGTCGGCCTCCAGCTTCGCCTGGGTGCCCGCGATGTCCTTCGGGTTCTTCAGGAAGTCCTGGAGGGCCTTCCACTCGCCCTTGCCGGGCGTGCCGCCGAACGCCTGCGGGGCCTGGTCGGACATGTCGAAGCGGAAGTCGTCGCCGGCCGCGATCAGCGCCTGCGCCATCTTGCGCTGCACGTCGTTCGGGTACGCCGACGCGTCCACGCTCTTGTTCGGCGAGAGGTAGCCGCCGAGCTTCGCCTGGATCGTGGCCGCGTCCGGCGAGGCCAGGAAGGTCGCCAGGGCCTGCGCCGCCTTGGAGTCCTTCAGGATCACCGCCGCGTCACCGCCGGAGACCACCGGCGCGTCGCCGCCGACGGCCGGGAACGGGAACACCTTGGCGTCCGTGCCGACCTTCGCCTTGGTCTCACCGATGTTGACCTGCACGAAGTCGCCCTCGTAGACCATGCCCGCCTTCGGCTGGTCGCCGCCGGTGAAGGTCTGCGTCACCGACGCCGGGAACTCCGTCTGCAGCGCGCCCTTCGCGCCGCCCGCGATGTAGTCCTTCTTGCCCCATATCTGCGCGAGCGTGGTCAGCGCCTCCTTCACGGAGGGGTCCGTCCACTTGATCTCGTGCGCGGCCAACTGGTCGTACTTCTCCGGGCCCGCCTGCGAGAGGTAGACGTTCTCGAACCAGTCGGTCAGGGTCCAGCCGTCGGCGCCGCCCACCGAGAACGGCGTCACCCCGGAGTCGTAGACGGTCTGGGCGGCGGTCAGCAGCTCGTCCCAGGTCTTCGGCTCCGACGCGCCCGCGTTCTCGAAGACCTGGGTGTTGTACCAGATCAGCGACTTGTTCGCGGCCTTGTAGTAGACGCCGTACTGCTTGCCGCCGACCTTGCCGATGTCCTGCCAGCCCTGCGAGTAGTTCTCGCTCAGCTCCTTGACGGCCTCCGCGCCCAGCGGCTTGGCCCAGCCCTTGTCGACGGCCTGCTTGATGGCGCCGGGCTGCGGGAGCATCGCCACGTCCGGCGGGGCACCGCCCGCGACCTTCGAACCGAGGAAGTTGATGATGGGGTCCTGCGCGGGCACGAAGGTCACCTTCGCGCCGGTGCGCTTCTCGAACTCCGCGAGGACCGCCTTGAAGTTCTTCTGCTCGGCACCCGTCCAGACGGCCGCGACCTGAAGGCTCTCACCGTCCAGCTTGGGCAGGGTGACGGTGCTCTCCGTCGCCTTGTCGGTGCCGCCGCTCTTGTCCTCGTCGCCGTCGTCGTCGCCACCGCACGCGGTGAGCGAGAGCGCGAGGGCTCCCGCCACGATCGCCGCCGCGGCCCGTGCGGTTCCGCGTGTCCGGATGGTGTTGCTCGTCCGCATCACTGCCCCGTTCTTCGTTCCTCGTCGAACGTCGCGCTGTCCCGTGCGCACTGGTCTACGCCCGGTGACTCGGGGGCGGCAAGAGCGCATCCCATGTCAACCCGTAGATCGTGATTGCCTCGTGACCAGCGGCGGGGGTGGGGAGGTCGGGGGTGCGTGCGGGCACGGTGGGCCGGGGTGCGGGCGCGGGGCGGGGCCCGGGGGCCCCGGCCCCGGGGGCGGGTGGCTTCGGCCCCGGGGTCACAGCAGGGAGGGGACCTCCGCCGCCGAGACCTCGCGGGCCGCCCGTTCCAGCGCGCTGGCGAGGAGGGCCAGGTCGGTGGGGCCGTTGCCCAGTTCGCGGACCGGGCGGCGGGCCGGGGGGTCGCCCATGCGCGGCCACTCCAAGGGGAGGACCGTCGGACGCAGGGTCGCCGTCCGGGGGATGCGGCCCGTGACCCGGCCGCCCTGGAACGGCGTGACCCGCCCGTCCGGGGTCGTCAACCGGCCGCGCCCCGGCGCCGGTTCGTCCGGCCCCGGCACCGGCGCGTCCAGCGTGACCCGCAGCGCGGCCCGGCGCACCGGTTCCGTCTGGTCCGTACGGCCGCCCGGCGCGGTGGCCGCCACCAGGTGCACGCCGAGCCGCTCGCCGTCCCGGGCCACGGCCTCCAGGGCCCGCATCACCGACCCCGCCGCGGGCCGCCCCGGCGACCCCAGCGGGGGAGTGACCAGCGCGTCCAGGTCGTCCACGACCACCACCAGGCGGGGCAGCGGCGGCGCCGCCTCCGCCCGCCGCCGGGCCGCCCCCGGCCGCAGCTTCAGCGTCGAACTCGGCGGAGAGTCCAGGTCCCCCGCCCCGCCCCCGCCGCCCGGCGCCGGTGTCCGCTGGGCGACCATCCGGCCCGACACCGCGCGCCCGGTGTGCCACTCGGTGAAGTCCGAACGGCCCAGCAACTCCGCGCGCCGCTTCAGCTCGGCGCTCAGCGACTGCGCGAACTCCCGCATCCGCACCGGGTCGTTGGCGGCCAGGTGCGTCGTCACGTGCGGCACGTCCAGACAGACCCGCAGCCCCTCGCCGGGGCCGCCGCCCGCCCCCGCGCCCGTGCCGTCCCGGCCGTCGATCAGGACGACGCCCAGCCGGTCCGGGCGCTCGGCCGAGGCCAGCGAGGCGACCAGCGCCCGCAGCAGCTCCGTACGGCCGCTGCCCGGCGGTCCCTCGATCAGCAGGTGCGGTCCCTCGGCCGCGAGGTCCACGCCGACCGGGCCGCGCGGTCCGGCGCCCAGCACCCCGTGGGCCCGGCCGCCGAGCGCCCGGGGGTCGTCGGCGGCAGCCGCCCAGCGGGCCATCAGGGACGCCGGGGTGGCCCGCGCCAGCCCCAGCTCGTCCAGCAGCCGGGCCGCCTGGGGCAGCGGCGCGGACACGCGCGCGTGCCGCTCGCCCGCGCCGCTCTCCGGGCGCAACGGCGCCAGCGCCCGCGCGAACCGCTCCGCCCACGCCGCCGACACGGCGTCCACCGTGCCCAGGGTGCCGTGGCCGACCGGACCGGCCGGGGCCGCGCCGGTGCGCGCGACGCGCAGCAGCCGCAGCGCCGTCGCCACGTCCCCGCTGAGCAGCGCGACGGCACCGCACTCCCGGAACACCGGGTTCGCCGCGCAGGCCGCCTCGTACGTCTGCGTCACCGGCGACGCCGGGGAGGCGGCGGCCGTCTCGGCGAGGCACACCACATGGATCCCGGCGCGCGGCCCCTCCAGGGCCAGCCTCGTCACCGTCTCCCTGAGGTCCGCGCCGCCCGGGTCCCCGTCCACGACCACCACGGTGTACGGCCCCGGGTGGCCGGCCGCGGCCGGCTCGGTGCCGTCGTCGTCCGGCCGCGCCCACGAGGGGCGTGCGGCCGGGCCCCCGGCTGCGGGGGACCCCTCGGCGGCGGCCGGCCTGGCCGGTGCGGACGGCGGGCGGACGTCGGTCCGGGCTTCGGTGAGGTGGTCGTCGAGGCGGCGGAGCAGCTCCTGACCGCGGGCCGCGGCCTGGTCGCGGTCGAAGGCGAGCAGCAGGCGGCAGTCCTGGCCGTGGCCCGGACGCAGATGGGGCAGCCAGCCCAGCCAGGACCACTCGGCGGTCCGTTCCGGCACCGCCCGCGAACGGTCCGCGCTGATCAGGACGATCTCCAGCAGGTCGGGCGAGTGCAGCGCGGCGAGCTGCGCCAGCACCGAGCGGGCCAGCCCGGCGAGCCGCTCGCGCGGGCCCGCGAGTCCGAGCGCCCCGGACTCGCGCAGCCCGGCGGTCACCGGGACCGCGGGCAGCGGCGCACCGCCCGGCGCCACCCGGTCGGCCGTACCGAGCCGGACCGCGAGCAGCTCCGGATGGACCGGGCCGCGCTCCCACAGCCGGGGGCCCGGCCCGAGCGCGGTCAGCAGCAGCGCGGCCGCGTCCGGCCAGGTCTCCGGCACGGGGGAGGGATCGGCCGGGGGCGGGCCCGGATCGCCGTACTCCCCGTCGTCCGGGAGCGGCGCCTGCTCGGCCCGTCCGCCGGCCAGCTTCCGCGCCCACGCCGACAGCCCCCCGCGCCGCCGCACCCCCGGCGGCACGTCGGTGCCGCGCAGCGGGGTGCCCTTGCGTCCGCCGGTCGCGGGGGGCGGGACGGCGGCCCCGGGGCGGGGGGCGCCGGGGCCGCTCACCGCGCGGTCACCGGCCCCCGGCGCGGGCGGCAGCCCGGACGTGCCGTACGGGTCGCCCGTACCGAGCAGATGCTCCGCGTCGAACCCGGGCACCCCTGACCGGCCCGCGTCGTAGCCGGTGGTTCCGGAGCGGCCCGCGTCGTTTCCGGTCGCTGCGGAACGGCCCGCGTCGTAGCCGGTCACTCCCGACCGGCCCGCGTGCGTGTCCCCGGAAGCGCCCGTGCCGTGGCTCTCGATCCGGGGAGCGCCGCCCTGCCCGGGCACGAGCGGCTCCGCGGGTCCGTGCCCGCGCGCCCCCGGCGTCTCGGCGGCGGCCCCCCACCCGGCCGTACCGTACGCGTGCCCGGTGGCCTGCGCGGTGGCCTGTCCGGCACCCCCGGTGGCCCGCGCCGGAGCCTCGTCCTGCGGTACGTCCCCGCCCTCTCGCCCGTCGGCGGCCCCCCGTACCGCGTCCGCACCGGAACCGCCGTCGCCGGCCCCGGACCCCTCGCCGACGCGCACCCCCGCCACCGGCACCCGCACCCGCACGAACCCCTCCCCGTCCGGCGCGGTCGGCACGCGCGTGCCCGGGTGGGCGGCGCGCGCCGGGACCAGCCGCAGCGCCGACTCCCCGATCCGCAGCAGCGCCCCCGGAGGGAACCGCACCGGGCGGTCGCCCACGCGCGTGCCGTCCAGCGTGGTGCCGTTGGTGGAGCCGAGGTCGGCGACCGTGACGCGGCCGCCGGCGGCGACGGTGACCGCGCAGTGCGCCCGGGAGACGTCGGGGTCGTCGAGCGGGACGTCGGCGTCGGCGGAGCGGCCGATGCGGATCTGGCCGCCGTGCAGCAGGTGGACGCCGCCCGCGTCCGGGCCCGCGACCACCTGGAGCTGGGTCGGGGCGTCCGCGGACTCGGGGTGCGGCTCGGGGTCGCCGGGGGCGCCGAGGAACAGCACGGCGCCGTCGGTCAGGGGCGGCTCGCCGAGGGTGCACCGCCGCGCGTCCAGCGGCCGCTCGCCCGCGTACAGCACCACCGGACCCGAGCCGTCACCGCCCGGGACCGCCGCGGCGAGGGCGGACGCCACGTCGGCCAGGGCCGTGCCGACGGGCGCCGTGACCAGCACGTCGCGGCTCGCGGCGCGGCCCGGCGCCGGCGAGGAGGACGGGCCCAGCGGGTCTACGACGGTCAGCCGGATCTGCATCGCCGTCAGCGGTCCCTTCTGCGCGGGCGCCCGCGCGTCCGCGGACGAAGCCGTCCCGCGGTCCCCCACCACGGACTTCCCCCACCGCCACACGAGCACGTCGGCCAGTACTGCACGCATCCTCGCACCTGCCACTGACAACCTGCCCGCCACCGGCCATCAAATGATCTTGATTGGTCGGCTCTGCCCGTAAAAATGCCCGACCGGCACGGACCGGATGACCGTTCGAGCACTGGTTGAGATCGGTCACGCGCGCCTCCGGCAACCATGGGACCGGACCGAGCGTCTTTCCTTCGAACATGTTCCGGAACCGCCGGGCGCGGGCCATGCGCCGACGACCGGACCGCGGCGGCACCGCAACCGGACGACAGCCGGACGACAGCCCGGTACCAAGGGGCACGGCACTACAGTGGGTCGGAACAGCCAGCAAGCAGCAGGGAGCGCATGACGTGCGGCCGGTAGGCAGCAAGTACCTCCTCGAGGAGCCGCTCGGACGCGGTGCCACGGGGACCGTCTGGCGAGCCCGCCAGCGCGAGACCGCGGGCGCCGAGGCGGCCGTGGCCGGACAGCCCGGCGAGACCGTCGCGATCAAGGTCCTCAAGGAGGAGCTCGCGAACGACGCCGACGTCGTGATGCGCTTCCTCCGGGAGCGCTCCGTCCTGCTCCGGCTCACCCACCCGAACATCGTCCGGGTCCGTGACCTGGTCGTCGAGGGCGATCTGCTGGCCCTGGTCATGGACCTCGTCGACGGCCCCGACCTGCACCGCTACCTGCGCGAGAACGGCCCCTTCAGCCCGGTCGCCGCCGCGCTGCTCACCGCGCAGATCGCCGACGCGCTGGCCGCCAGCCACGCCGACGGCGTGGTCCACCGCGACCTGAAACCGGCCAACGTGCTGCTCAAACAGGACGACGGCCAGATGCACCCGATGCTGACCGACTTCGGCATCGCCCGCCTCGCCGACTCGCCCGGCCTCACCCGCACCCACGAGTTCGTCGGCACGCCCGCGTACGTGGCGCCGGAGTCCGCCGAGGGCCGCCCGCAGACCTCCGCCGTCGACATCTACGGCGCCGGCATCCTGCTGTACGAGCTGGTCACCGGCCGCCCGCCGTTCTCCGGCGGCTCCGCCCTGGAGGTCCTGCACCAGCACCTCAGCGCCGAGCCGCGCCGCCCCTCCACGGTCCCCGACCCGCTGTGGACGGTCATCGAGCGCTGCCTGCGCAAGAACCCCGACGAGCGCCCCAGCGCCGAGAACCTGGCCCGCGGCCTGCGCGTCGTCGCCGAGGGCATCGGCGTGCACGCCAGTTCGGCGCAGATCGGCGCCGCCGAGAACGTCGGCGCGCTGCTCGCCCCCGACCCGGCCCCCGCGCCCGTGCCGGACACCCCGGGCGCCGCCGACCCGACCCAGGTCCTGCCGCAGCACGGCGGGTACGACCCCGAAGGCGCGACCAGCGTCCTGCCGCACACCGGCGGCCCGGCCGGCGCCGCCGACCCCACCGCCGTCCTGCCCAGCCGGGGCGCGGCCGACCCGACCGCCGTCCTGCCGCCCGTACCACCGGACCAGCAGGGCGGACCCGGGCAGCCCGGCGGGCCCGAGGACCCGCACCCCTGGCAGAACCAGTTGCGCGCCGCCCGCGACCGCAACGAGCAGACGCAGGTGCAGTACCTCGACCCGAACGAGGACCCGCTGCGCCGCCGCCCCCAGCGCCAGGTCGCCCGCCCCCAGCAGCCGCCCCGCAGGCAGCCCCAGCAGCCCCAGCAGCCCCCGCAGGGCTACGGCGGCCGGCAGCAGCCGCACCGGTACGTCAACCCCCAGCCCCAGCAGCCGCCGGGGCCCCAGCCGCAGCGGTACGCCCCGCCGCCCGCGCCCGAGCCGCAGCGCCCCCGGCGCGAGCCCCGGCGGCGCGGCGCCAACCCGATGCACATCCCCGGCCTCGGCTGCCTCAAGGGCTGCCTGGTCACCCTCGTCGTGCTGTTCGTGGCCGGCTGGCTGGTGTGGGAGCTGAGCCCGCTCCAGGAGTGGATCGGCACCACCAAGGGCTACTGGGACCAGCTCACCACCTGGATCGGCGACATCACCGGGTGGATCGAGGACCTGGGCGGCTCCGGCTCCAACTGACCGGCACCCGCCCGTCCGCGAGCGGCCGGGCGGGAGACATGTCGACATCCCGCGGGTGATTTCCCCCTCGCCGTGAAGAGCGGCCTTTCGGACGCGTAGTTTTGTCGACCGAGGGCCGGGTCTGTGGACCGGGGGTCCGGGGGTCGGCCCCGGACCGGCGCAGCATCGGCAACACGCGTCGGTAGGAGCAGTCTTGGCACGGAAGATCGGCAGCCGGTACACCGCCCACCAGATCCTCGGGCGGGGCAGCGCCGGCACGGTGTGGCTGGGCGAGGGACCCGAGGGACCCGTCGCGATCAAGCTGCTGCGCGAGGACCTCGCGTCCGACCAGGAGCTGGTCGGCCGCTTCGTCCAGGAGCGGACCGCCCTGCTCGGCCTGGAGCACCCGCACATCGTCTCCGTACGCGACCTGGTGGTCGACGGCAACGACCTCGCGCTCGTCATGGACCTGGTCCGCGGCACCGACCTGCGCACCCGCCTGGACCGCGAGCGCCGGCTGGCCCCCGAGGCCGCGGTCGCCGTGGCCGCCGACGTCGCCGACGGGCTGGCCGCCGCGCACGCGGCCGGCGTCGTCCACCGCGACGTCAAGCCCGAGAACATCCTGCTCGACATGGAGGGCCCGCTCGGCCCCGGCGGCTCGCACCGCGCGCTGCTCACCGACTTCGGTGTGGCCAAACTCATCGACACCCCGCGCCGCACCCGCGCCACGAAGATCATCGGCACCCCCGACTACCTCGCCCCGGAGATCGTCGAGGGCCTCCCGCCGCGCGCCTCGGTCGACATCTACGCCCTGGCCACCGTCCTGTACGAGCTGCTGGCGGGCTTCACGCCGTTCGGCGGCGGCCACCCCGGAGCCGTTCTGCGCCGCCACGTCACCGAGTCCGTCGTCCCGCTCCCCGGCATCCCGGACGAGCTGTGGCAGCTCCTCGTCCAGTGCCTCGCCAAGGCCCCCGCCTCCCGGCTGCGCGCCTCCGAGCTGGGCGCCAAGCTGCGCGAGCTGCTGCCGCTGCTGGCCGGCATGCCGCCCCTGGACGTGGACGAACCCGGCGCCGAGCAGGCCGACGCGGAGCCCGGCGCCCCGGCCGGCCCCGCCGACCGGCCCGAGGGCACCGGCGGCCCGGTCCGGCGGCGCGGCGCGGTCCCGCTGGTGCCGGGCGCCAAGCCCGCGGACTCCAACCGCGACACCCACACCTCGATGCGGGTCCCCGCCCCCGACGAACTCGCCGGCGGCGCCCGCGGCACCGCCCGCGCCCCCCGCGCGGCCGGTGCCCCCCGCCCCGGCTCGGCCCGCAACCGGGCCACCGCCCGGCGCCGCCGGATCGCCCTCGGCGCGGGCGCCGCCGTCCTGGTCGCGGCGGTCGGCGTCGGCACCTGGCTGGCCACCGGCGGCGACGACACCGGCGCGGACCCGCAGGACACCCGGAACTCGGCGCCGGCCTCCCCCTGACCCGGCGCCCGCGCCGCCCGGCGTGGACCGCTTGGCGGAGCCGTTACGCTGGAGGCGTGGCAGTCGTCGATGTATCCGAAGAGCTGAAGTCCCTCTCCTCGACCATGGAGTCGATCGAGGCCGTCCTGGACCTGGACAGGATGAGGGCAGACATCGCCGTGCTCGAGGAGCAGGCGGCCGCGCCGTCCCTGTGGGACAACCCGGACGAGGCGCAGAAGATCACCAGCAAGCTCTCCCACCTCCAGGCCGAGGTCCGCAAGGCCGAGGCGCTGCGCGGCCGGATCGACGATCTCGCCGTGCTCTTCGAGATGGCCGAGGAGGAGAACGACCCGGACACCCGCGCCGAGGCCGAGTCCGAGCTGACGGCCGTGAGGAAGGCGCTGGACGAGATGGAGGTCCGCACCCTCCTCTCCGGTGAGTACGACTCCCGCGAGGCGCTGGTCAACATCCGCGCCGAGGCGGGCGGTGTCGACGCCGCCGACTTCGCCGAGAAGCTCCAGCGGATGTACCTGCGCTGGGCCGAGCAGCACGGCTACAAGACCGAGATCTACGAGACCTCGTACGCGGAGGAGGCCGGCATCAAGTCGACCACCTTCGCCGTGCAGGTGCCGTACGCCTATGGCACGCTCTCCGTCGAGCAGGGCACGCACCGGCTGGTGCGCATCTCGCCCTTCGACAACCAGGGCCGCCGGCAGACCTCCTTCGCGGGCGTCGAGGTGCTCCCCGTCGTCGAGCAGTCCGACCACGTCGAGATCGACGAGTCCGAGCTGCGCATCGACGTCTACCGCTCCTCCGGCCCCGGCGGCCAGGGCGTGAACACCACCGACTCGGCGGTGCGCATCACCCACCTGCCCACCGGCATCGTGGTCTCCTGCCAGAACGAGCGGTCGCAGATCCAGAACAAGGCCACCGCGATGAACGTCCTCCAGGCCAAGCTCCTGGAGCGCCGCCGCCAGGAGGAGCAGGCCAAGATGGACGCCCTCAAGGGCGACGGGGGCAACTCCTGGGGCAACCAGATGCGTTCCTACGTCCTGCACCCGTACCAGATGGTCAAGGACCTGCGCACCGAGCACGAGGTCGGCAACCCCGAGGCCGTTTTCAACGGCGAGATCGACGGTTTCCTGGAAGCCGGAATTCGCTGGCGCAAGCAGCAGGAGAAGTAACTTTGTCGACACGACAACTGCCGTCCACCGGACGGCAGTTGTCGTTCATCCGCCTTTTACGTCACACTCACGCTCTTTGTGTCCGGCATACTCCCCCCAAGCGGACATCGCGTACGCAACGGCCTTGACGCGCTCTTGAAAAATCGGAATGGTGACGTTCGGCATGCGTATTTCTGGGGCGCATGTGAACCGGGGGACTTCTACACGGCTACTCCCGTCGATCACGGCCCCGAACGCGCCGCATTGACTATTCGGCTACTGGGGGTAGCAACTACATGACGAAGAAGACGCGGATCCGTGTCGCGCGCATCGCCGCGGGCGCGGTGATCGCCGCCGGCGCATCCCTGACCGCGGCGGGCGCGGCCTCGGCCCTCGACATCGGCGTGACCGCCGCCAATGCCGGGGGCTCGGTCTCCGCGAAGTCGGACGGCGGTACGACGGAAGGAACCACCGGGAACACCAGCGCCTCGCTGGGTGTGTCCGAGGGCACGTCCAGCGGTACCTCGGCGGGTACGTCGAGCGGTACGTCGGAGGGCACCTCGGCGGGTACGTCCAGCGGTACCTCGGAGGGCACCTCGGCGGGCACCTCCAGCGGTACCTCGGAGGGCACGTCCAGCGGCACGTCCACGGGCACCTCCAGCGGTACGTCCGAGGGCACGTCCAGCGGTACCTCGGCGGGCACCTCCTCGGGTACGTCCAGCGGCACGTCGGAGGGCACCTCCAGCGGTACGTCCGGCGGCTCCACGTCCGGCGGCTCCACCTCCGGCGGCAGCACGTCCGGTGGCAGCACGTCCGGCGGCTCGACCGGCGGCTCCGGCGGCAGCACCTCGGGCGGCTCCACCTCCGGCGGCTCCACCTCGGGCGGCTCCACGTCCGGCGGTGACACCGGCGGCACCGGTGGGTCCACCGGTGGCTCCGGCACCACCGGGGGTTCCGGCGGTCCCGGCCCCGACGGCGGCAACGTCCCGCAGAACCAGGGCACCTCCGCCCTCACCGACACCGGCGACGGCACGTCCGGCGACGCCTCCGCGCAGGGCGGCGGGGACGAACTGGCCGAGACCGGTGCCGCGGAGACCACCTTCCTGGTGGTCGGCGCGGCCACGATGATCGCCGGCGGCATCGGCTTCCGGATGCTGCCGCGGCTCATGAGCGGCCGGGGTGGCGCCGCCGCCTGACGGCGACGGAACCGCCCGCGCACACCACGTGCCGAGGGGCCCGGAGCGCACCCCGCTCCGGGCCCCTCGCCCGTCTGTCCGTCTCGCCCGGCGGCCCCGCCGCCGCGGCCCGGCGCTACGCGGCCTGGTGGGCCAGCAGGGCCACCGCCGCCACCAGCAGCGCGAGCAGTGCGATCAGTGCCACCGGGTTCAGACCCGTGGAGAAGTCCTCGCGCTGCATCCGCTCGCGGTTCGCCCGGCACACCGGGCACCGGCCCTCGCTCACGGGCGCCGCGCAGTTCGCGCACACCAGCCGGTCGTACGTCATGCGCTCGCCCTCCTTGCGGCCGTTCCACCTACACAACGCCCGCGCGTCCGCGAACGTTCCCCTTCCACTGTGCCAGGTTCCGCGAGTCGCTGCGCGCGAACCCCGGGGGACCGGTGTATGGACAAAACACGCAAGCGGCGACCAACCCCGACCGGTGCCTGCGGTCCCATACCCATTTCGCGTATGGTCACGCACATCTACCCCCGGCTACCCGTGGTGCATCCGTGATCCGATTCGACAACGTGTCCAAGGTCTACCCCAAACAGAACCGCCCGGCCCTCAGAGACGTCTCCCTGGAGGTCGAGAAGGGCGAGTTCGTCTTCCTCGTGGGGTCCTCCGGCTCCGGAAAGTCCACCTTCCTGCGGCTCATCCTCCGCGAGGAGCGGGCCAGCCACGGACAGGTGCACGTTCTGGGCAAGGACCTCGCCCGCCTGTCCAACTGGAAGGTGCCGCACATGCGGCGCCAGCTCGGAACCGTCTTCCAGGACTTCCGGCTGCTGCCCAACAAGACGGTCGCCGAGAACGTCGCCTTCGCGCAGGAGGTCATCGGCAAGTCCCGCGGCGAGATCCGCAAGTCCGTGCCGCAGGTCCTGGACCTGGTCGGGCTCGGCGGCAAGGAGGACCGCATGCCGGGCGAGCTGTCCGGCGGTGAGCAGCAGCGCGTGGCCATCGCGCGGGCCTTCGTCAACCGGCCCAAACTGCTGATCGCCGACGAGCCCACCGGCAACCTCGACCCGCAGACCTCGGTCGGCATCATGAAGCTGCTCGACCGGATCAACCGGACCGGCACCACCGTGGTGATGGCCACCCACGACCAGAACATCGTGGACCAGATGCGCAAGCGCGTCATCGAGCTGGAGAAGGGGCGCCTCGTCCGCGACCAGGCGCGCGGTGTCTACGGCTACCAGCACTGAGACCGCACCCCGCCCGGTATCCACGGAAAGGCTTGTTCAGACGCCATGCGCGCCCAGTTCGTCCTCTCGGAGATCGGTGTCGGTCTCCGCCGCAACCTGACCATGACCTTCGCGGTCATCGTCTCCGTCGCCCTGTCCCTGGCCCTGTTCGGCGGTTCGCTGCTGATGAGCGACCAGGTCAACACCATGAAGGGCTACTGGTACGACAAGGTCAACGTCTCGGTCTTCCTCTGCAACAAGAGCGACGCCGAGTCCGACCCCAACTGTGCCAAGGGCGCGGTGACCGAGGACCAGAAGAAGCAGATCATGGCCGACCTCGACGAGATGTCGGTCGTGGAGAAGGTGACGTACGAGTCGCAGGACGAGGCGTACAAGCACTACAAGGAGCAGTTCGGCGACTCGCCGCTGGCCAGCTCCCTCACGCCGGACCAGATGCAGGAGTCGTACCGGATCAAGCTGAAGGACCCGGAGAAGTACCAGGTGATCGCGACCGCCTTCGACGGGCGGGACGGCGTGCAGTCCGTGCAGGACCAGAAGGGCATCCTGGACAACCTCTTCGGCCTGCTCAACGGCATGAACTGGGCGGCCCGCGCGATCATGGCGCTGATGCTGGTGGTGGCGCTGATGCTGATCGTCAACACCGTGCGCGTCTCGGCGTTCAGCCGCCGCCGGGAGACCGGCATCATGCGCCTGGTGGGCGCCTCCGGCTTCTACATCCAGGCGCCGTTCATCATGGAGGCCGCGGTCGCCGGACTCATCGGCGGCGGCGTGGCCTGCGCCTTCCTGGTGGCCGCCCGGTATCTGATCATCGATCACGGACTGGCGCTCTCCGAGAAGCTGACGCTGATCAACTTCATCGGCTGGGACGCGGTCCTGACGAAGCTGCCGCTCATCCTGGCGACCAGCCTGCTGATGCCCGCACTTGCGGCGTTCTTCGCCCTCCGCAAGTACCTGAAGGTGTGACACATGCCAAGAGGGCCGAGCGGTCAAGCGACCGTGCGGCCCTCTCGGGTTGTCCTAGACTCACCGGCATGTCAGGTCGTGACCTGTTCTGTCAGCCCCGCCGCTTTCGCCACGGGGCCGCCCTGACCTTGGTGTTCGCCAGTGTCCTGGTCGCCGGGGCGGCCACCGGCTCGCTTCCCGGAAGCGACCGGAAGGAGACCGCCGACCCGGCCCGTTCCGCCGTTCCCGCCGGAGCCGCGGTGGGGGCGGACGTCACCCGGGCGGCGGCCGAGGCCCTCGCCGACGGCAAGTCCCCCACGGAGGCCGCCGAACGCGCGGTCAGCCGCAGCGGCGACCGCTGGGGCGCGGTCTACTCCCGCGGCGAGTACGAGGAGTTGGAGGACGCCCTCGACGGCCGCTACACCGGCGTCGGCCTCGCCGCGCGGCGTACCCGCGACGGCGGCATCGAGGTGACCCGGGTGCGGCCCGGCTCGCCCGCCGCCGACGCCGGGATCCGCGCGGGCGACCGGCTGCGCAGCGTCGACGGCGAGCCGGTCGACGGTCGCCCCGTCGCCGAGGTCGTCGCCCTGCTGCGCGGCGACGCCGCCGACGCCCCTGTTGGCACCACCGTCCGGCTCGGCGTCCAGCGCGGCACGCGCGCGTGGACGCGCACCGTGCGCCGGGCCGAGCTGCGCACCGAGCCGGTGACCGTACGCCGGCTCGCGGGCGGTGCCACCGTCGTCAAGGTCACCTCCTTCACCCGGGGCGCCGGCGACCGCGTCCGCACCGCCGTACGGGACTCCCCGGCCGGCTCCGGCATCGTGCTGGACCTGCGCGGCAACTCCGGCGGCCTGGTCGCCGAGGCGGTCACCGCGGCCGGCGCCTTCCTCGACGGCGGCCTGGTCGCCACCTACGACATCGACGGCGCCCAGCGCGCCCTGCACGCCCCGGCCGGCGGCGACACCGCCCGCCCCCTGGTCGCCCTGGTCGACGGCGGCACCATGAGCGCGGCGGAACTGCTCACCGGCGCCCTCCAGGACCGCGGCCGCGCGGTCGTCGTCGGCTCGCGCACCTTCGGCAAGGGCTCGGTGCAGATGCCGAGCAGGCTGCCCGGCGGCTCGGTCGCCGAGCTGACCGTCGGCCACTACCGCACCCCGTCCGGCCGCGGCGTCGACGGCACCGGCATCACCCCGGACCTGGAGATCGACCCGGCCCTCCCGTCGGCCCTCACCCGCGCCGAGTCGGTCCTGGACGGCCTGGGCCGGTAGCCGCGCCCGGCGGAAACGACTTCCCGCCGACCCCCTCCGCAGTGCGAAAATGGCGGCACTATGAGCAAGCACATGTACGTACCGAAGGAGCTCCGGCCCAAGCAGGGCGGCGGGGGCGGCAAGGCGCGGGACGGGGAGAAGGGCGGCAAGCGGAAGATCGTCGCCCAGAACAAGAAGGCCCGCCACGACTACGCGATCATCGACACCTACGAGGCCGGGCTGGTGCTCACCGGCACCGAGGTCAAGTCGCTGCGCGAGGGGCGGACCTCGCTGGCCGACGGGTTCGTCCAGATCGACGGGGGCGAGGCGTGGCTGCACAACGCCCACATCCCGGAGTACCACCAGGGCAGTTGGACCAACCACTCCGCGCGGCGCAAGCGCAAGCTGCTGCTGCACCGCGAGGAGATCGACAAGCTGGCGTCCAAGTCCCAGGAGACCGGCCACACCATCGTCCCGCTCGCCGTGTACTTCAAGGACGGCCGGGCCAAGGCCGAGATCGCCCTCGCCCGGGGCAAGAAGGAGTACGACAAGCGCCAGACGCTGCGCGAGAAGCAGGACCGGCGCGAGGCGGAGCGGACCATCTCGGCGATCAAGCGCCGGGAGCGGGGCTGAGCTGCGGGCTGCGCCGGGAATAGGCTGGCATGTGGCCGCGTTGGTCACGTAAGATGGCATCTGCACCGCTCGACGGTGCGGAGATTGAAAAATCAACATGGGGATGATCGGTTTCGACAGCGGCTGTCGAAGCAGGGGAAGCGTGTCGAGGAAGCGGCCATGATCTCGTAAACCACAGGCCGAAAAAAATAATCGCCAACACCAAGCGCGATTCCTCCCAGCAGGCCTTCGCCCTCGCTGCCTGACCTCAGGTAGCGAAGCGAGCCTCCTACTAAGGGAGTGTCAGCCCGGGGCTGTTCCCGACCCGGATCCTGGCATCAGCTAGGGAACTAAACCTCTAGACCCGGTCACGGGGTGTAGAGGGAAATCACACAGTGACTGGGCCCGTCGGCGACTTGTTCGCGTGATCGCCGGGGCCGAGAAAATCGCAGCGAACTGCACACGGAGAAGCCCTGGTTCCGCACCGTTGGACGCGGGTTCGATTCCCGCCATCTCCACGAGGTCGAGGGCGGCGTGTGCTCGCGGAAAGCGCGAGCACACGCCGCCCTCGTCTTTTCCGCGCGGCTCCGCCGCGCGAGGCGGGGGCTCCGCCACCCGCACCCCTCGCTCCAGCGGGCCGGAGTGCCGGTCATGCCCGGCCCCCGCCGGGCGGCGGCGGTGCCGTGCTCGCGCGTACCGTGAGGCGGGCCGGGAGCAGGGTCGTGGCGGGGCCGGGGGAGCCGGCGAGGGCCCGCATCGCCAGGTCCACCGCCGAGCCGCCCAGATCTGCGCACGGCACGCCCACCGCCGTGACCGGCACCCGGGCCGCCAGCGCGTCCTCGTCCGGGCAGATCGCGGCGACCGAGACGTCGCCCGGCACCCGCCGCCCGAGCCGTTCGAAGGACTCGATCAGCGGGGCCAGCAGCGGCTCGTTGTGGACGACGACCCCGGTCGGCACCGGACGCAGCCGCAGCAGACGCCCGGCGATCCGCGCGGCGGCGTCGGGGGTCGCGGCGCACGGGTGCACCGAGGAGACCAGCCCGGCCCGGTCCGCGGCGGCGGTGAAGCCCCGTACCACCCGCTGGGCGGACGCGGTCCCCCGGACGTACACCTCCGGCGGCGAGCCCACCAGCGCCACCGCCCGGTGCCCCAGCCCGGCCAGATGCTCCACACACCGCTCACCCGCCGCCCGGAAGTCCAGATCGACGCAGGTCAGCCCGTCCGGCTCGGCGGGCAGCCCGATCAGTACGGCGGGCCGGCCCGGCCCCCGCAGCAGCGGCAGCCGGGGGTCGTGCACCTCGACGTCCATCACGATCAGCGCGTCCGCCAGCGCCGGGTCGGCCACCCGCCGCAGACCCAGCTCGCCGTCCTCCCGGGTGATCAGCAGCACGTCGTGGTCGGCCGCGCGGGCGGCGGTCACCACCGACGCCACCGACCGCATCACCACCGGTACGTGCACGCCGGTGCGCAGCGGCAGCAGCAGCGCCAGCACCCCGGACCGGCCGCCGGCCGGGGCCCGCGCCGCCGCGTGCGGACGGTAGCCCAGCTCACGGACGGCCGCCTCGACGCGCCGCCGGGTCTCCGCCGAGATCGGACGCTTGCCGCTCAGGGCGTACGAGACGGTGCTGGGGGAGACCCCGGCACGCCGCGCCACATCGGTGATCCTGGGTGCCGTCGTCATGGTCGGCTCCTGCGGGCGGGGCGGAACGGGCGGCCATGGGCGAAACGCTTCGCCGCAGGAACGTAGGGGCGCCAAGCGGAAGCGTCAATGGGTCCGGCGCGAGCGGTGGGGCGGACGGGACCGGGCCGTCGCCGCCAGGGCCAGCACCAGCGCCAGGGCCGCGGCGGTGACGGGGACGGCGTAACCGGCCGTCGGGGAGACGTGCTCGACCGTCCAGCCGCCGAGCGCGCTGCCGCCGGCGATGCCGCCGAGCAGGCCGGTCACCGCCAGGGTCATGCCCTCGTTCAGCCGGCCCTCGGGGGTGCGCCGCTGGACCAGCGTCATGGTGGTGACCATCGTCGGGGCGGTCGCCATCCCGGCCAGCAGCAGCGTGCCCGCCAGCAGCGGCAGCGAACCCGGCCCGGCCGCCGCCAGCAGCGGCAGCGTCAGCAGGCAGGTCATCGCCGCCACGCACCACGGCAGCCGGGACTCCGCGGACCCGGCCGGCCGCCAGGCGCCGTACAGCAGGCCCGCCGCGCAGGAACCGGCCGCCTGGAGGGCCAGGACCGCGCCGGCCGCCGTGCGGTGCCCCTGCGCGTCGGCGAACGCGATCGTCACCACCTCCATCGTGCCGAACACCCCGCCGGTGGCCAGGCAGACCGCCAGCAGCGGCGGCATCCCGGGGGCGCGCAGCGGTGCCTTCCCCGAGGTCCGGGGCCGGGCGGGCGGCTCGGTGGCGCGCTGGGCGGTGAACAGCACCATGCCGGTCAGCAGCAGCGCCGCCGCGACGAGCGTGCCGGCCTCCGGGAAGAACGTCCCGCACAGGAACGCCGCCAGCACCGGGCCGAGCATGTAGCACAGCTCGTCGGCGGCCTGCTCGAAGGAGTTCGCCGTGTGCAGCGCGTCGCTGTCGCCGCCCAGCAGGTGGCTCCAGCGGGCGCGGGCCATGCCGCCGGTGTTGGGCGTGGTCGCGGTGGCGGCGTACGCGGCGAACAGCGCCCAGTCCGGGGCGCCTTGCCGCACGCAGAGCACCAGCGCGAGCGAGCCGAGCACGGCGATCAGCGTGGCCGGCAGGGCGATCCGGGCCTGGCCGTACCGGTCGACGAGCCGCGCGGTCCAGGGGGCGACCACCGCGGTCGCCGCCAGCCCGGTCGCCACGACGGCACCGGCGAGGGCGTACGAGTCCCGGGTGGCGGCGATCATCACCACCGCGCCGATGCTGAACATGCCCTGCGGCAGGCGGGCGACCAGGTTGCCGACGGTGAAGGCCCGCGCACCGGGCACGGCGAGCAGCCGGCGGTAGGGGCCGGGCGGGCGGTCGCGGACGCGGGTGTGCTTTGCGGCAGGGGTGTGCTGTCCGGCAGGGGTGCGGTGTCCGGTGAGCGGCATGCGCCCACCGTCGCCCGGCGCCGGCCGAGGGGTCCAACACCTTCTCCGTACCGATTCACGCACCCCTGTTGTAAGTTCGCCGGATGCCCGCCCCGAGCCACCTCGACCCCCGCCTCCTGCGCGCCTTCGTCACCGTCGCCGAGGAACTGCACTTCACCCGCGCGGCCAGCCGCCTGTACGTCGCCCAGCAGGCGCTCAGCCGGGACGTGCGCCGGCTCGAACGGGCGCTGGGCGCCGAGCTGTTCCTGCGGACCACCCGGCAGGTCACGCTCACCGCCGACGGCGAGAAACTGCTGCCGTACGCGCGCCGCGCGCTCCAGGCGCAGGACGACCTGCTCGCCGCGTTCGGCCACGCCCGCCCCCTGCTGGTCGACCTCAACTCACCGGGACTGGCCACCGGCCGCCGGGTCCTGCACCGGGCCCGCGCGCTCGCCCCCGACCTGGAGCTGATGGCCCGTTACGAGAGCGGCCTGACCTGGGCCGCGTCCGAACTGCTCGCGGGCCGTCTCGACGCCTCCTTCGGACGGTTCGCGGGGCTGGCCCCGGCGCTGCGGGCGGGCCTCGACCACCAGCCCGTCCGGTACGAACCGATGGCGGTGCTGCTGCCCGAGGACCACCCGCTGGCGCCGCTGCCCGCGGTGCCGCTCGCCGCGCTGGCGGGGGAGACGGTGTACGCCGGGGCCGGCAATCCGCGCACCCCGGAGTGGACCGACCTCGCCCACCGGCTGTTCGCGGGGCGCGGCATACGCGTGGCGCCGCCCGCGCCCCTCGCCGTGGGGGAGGCGGAGTTCGAACGCCTGATGGCGAAGACCGGGCACCCGGTGCTCGCCGTGGTCGACTTCCCGGCCCTGCCCTCGACGGTGGTGCGTCCGCTGACCGACCCGGTGCCGCTCTCGCCGGTCTCCCTGGTCTGGCGGAAGGGGCTGGTCCACCCGGCGCTCGACGCGCTGCGGTCGGCCGCCGCCCTGCTCGCCGCGGAGGAAGGGTGGCTCCGCCGAACCTTTGGGGGGTGGATTCCGGACAGTGACGAAGGTGTGATGTCGCCCTGAACAATGGGCACTGTGGCGTCACATGGTCTCCCGGTGCGCTACATTCATCGCCTGAGCACTGTGTGGTAAGGGGGCGCTCGAACCTGGTGGGAGGCCGGTTCGACGACGGGTGCTCGGTGTCGGAAGCGCAACCCGGAACCGTCCCCTGGGGGAAGTGCGTGCGCGTGAGCGATTGGCAGAAAGACGCCCAACCGGAGTGGTCCGAAAGCGCGTCCGAGACGCGCGTGCTCCCGGAGTTCGAGGCGATATCCGAAACGGCCGATGAGTCCGGTGCGCCGCACATATCCGGTCCCTCCGATTCATCTGGTCCGTCCGGTCCGTCCCCGCGGGCCGACGGTCCGGAGACCATACGGACCGAGATACTCCGCTTCCGCCGCGGCGCCCACGCCGACCGCGACGCCACGGACGCCTTCCGGCGCGGCGCCCCCGTCGCCTCCGGCGCCACCGACCCCTTCCGCCCCCCGGCCCGCCCCGACGCCACGGACGTACCCCCCGCCGCCGTCACCGACGTGCTCCCCGCCGCCGTCGACCCCGCCACCGACGTGCTCCCCGCCGTCCCCGGCCCCCGCACCCCCCTCGTACGCGACCCCTGGGCAGCGCCCGGCGAGGACCCGCACGCGCATGACGCGCACGCGCATGACCCGCACGAGGTGACCGTCCAGTTGGACGCCGTGCAGTTGGGCGACGGCGGGCTCCAGCGGGTCCCGGGCGGCGCCGGGCGCGTACCCGCGGTCTCCGACCGCCCCGTCTTCGTCGACGAGTCCGGCCGGCGCGGCCGCCTGTACCGCCGTATCGGCATAGCCGTCGGCCTCACCTGTGCCGTGTACGCCGTCGTCATGGTCGTCACCCTCCTGTCCGGCAGCTCCACCGCGCCCTGGATGCCCGTGCCGGCCGAGCGGGAGGGCAAGCCGGCCGGCCAGGTCGAGACCTCCCCGGCGCCCACCGAGTCCGCGGCGCCCTCCGGCACCGGCACCGCCGACCCCGCGACCGGCCCGGGCACCGCCGCCGGCCCGACCCCGCCGCCCGCCGAGGACACCCCCGCGGCCGGCACCGCCCCGGCCGCCGTACGACCGGACACCACCGCCGACCCCGAGCCGACCGCCACCCGGACCAGCACCCGGCCGGGCGGCGCCGCCGCCGAGCCCGACCCGACCGCGACGGCCGGGGAATCCGGCACCGGCACCACCGGCCCCGCCACCCCGCCCGCCGCCGGCGACCCCACCGCCGACCCGACCGGCACCGCCGGCCCCGGCGAGGACGACGAGACCGGCGACCTCCTCCAGCGCCCGGCCGGACCGGCCCCCGTCGCCTGGGACGGCGTCCCCGCCACCCCACCCGTACAGTCCGTGGAGCACACCCTCTGATGGCCAACCGCACCCGCCGTCACGGAGCCGGATCAGGAGCCCGTGGCGGCTCCCGGCGGCGCCGTCTTCCCCTGCGCCTGCTGCTGCCGGTGTCCGTCCTCGTCGCCCTGGTGGCGATGCTCATGCTGCGCGGGTACGTGCACAGCGAGATCCTCGCCGACCACCGCATCCGCCCGCCCGCCCCCACCGGCACGGTGCCCCAGAAGATCCTGGACGGCGGCCCGGTCATCGACACCCGCGCCGGGCGGACCGAGACCATGAGCGTCCCCGACCACCACTTGGTGCTCACCTTCGACGACGGCCCCGACCCGACCTGGACCCCGCGCGTCCTGGACGTGCTGAAGGAGCACGACGCGCACGCCGTCTTCTTCGTCACCGGCACCATGGCCTCCCGCTACCCGGACCTGGTCCGGCGCATGGTCGACGAGGGCCACGAGGTCGGCCTGCACACCTTCAACCACCCCGACCTGTCCTACCAGTCGACCTCCCGCATCGACCGGGAGCTGGCACAGAACCAGCTCGCCCTCACCGGCGCGGCCGGCATCCGCACCTCCCTGTTCCGGCCGCCGTACTCCTCCTTCGCGGACGCGATGGACGACGCGTCCTGGCCGGTGACCCGGTACATCGGCTCGCGCGGCTACCTCACGGTCGTCAACAACACCGACAGCGAGGACTGGAAGAAGCCCGGCGTCGACGAGATCATCCGCCGCGCCACCCCGCAGGGCGGCAAGGGCGCCATCGTCCTGATGCACGACTCCGGCGGCGACCGGCACCAGACCGTGCAGGCACTGGACCGGTTCCTGCCCGACCTGCAGAAGCAGGGCTACGCGTTCGACAACCTCACCGAGGCGCTGGACCTGCCCAGCGCGCACACCCCGGTGACCGGCACCGACCTGTGGACCGGCAAGGCGTGGACCTTCCTGGTCCAGGCGTCCGAGAAGGTCACCGACGTGCTGGTGGTCGGGCTGGCGGTGATCGGCTTCCTGGTGATCGGCCGGTTCGGGCTGATGCTGCTGCTCTCCGCCGTGCACGCCCGCAGGGTGCGCCGCACGGGCTTCGCCTGGGGGCCGCCGGTCACCGAACCGGTGTCGGTGCTGGTGCCGGCGTACAACGAGGCCAAGTGCATCGAGAACACGGTGCGTTCGCTGATGACCAGTGACCATCCCATCGAGATCCTGGTCATCGACGACGGCTCCACCGACGGCACCGCCCGCATCGTCGAGGCGATGGGCCTGCCCGGCGTCCGCGTCATCCGGCAGCTCAACGCGGGCAAGCCCGCCGCGCTCAACCGGGGCCTGGCCAACGCCCGGTACGACATCGTCGTGATGATGGACGGCGACACCGTCTTCGAACCGTCCACCGTCCGCGAGCTCGTCCAGCCCTTCGGCGACCCGCGGGTCGGCGCGGTCGCGGGCAACGCCAAGGTCGGCAACAAGGACACCCTCATCGGGGCCTGGCAGCACATCGAGTACGTGATGGGCTTCAACCTCGACCGGCGCATGTACGACGTGCTGGGCTGCATGCCGACCATCCCCGGCGCGGTCGGCGCGTTCCGCCGCTCCGCCCTGGAGCGCGTCGGCGGGATGAGCGACGACACCCTCGCCGAGGACACCGACGTCACGATGGCACTGCACCGCGACGGCTGGAAGGTGGTCTACGCGGAGAACGCCCGCGCCTGGACCGAGGCCCCCGAGTCCGTCCAGCAGCTCTGGTCCCAGCGCTACCGCTGGTCCTACGGCACCATGCAGGCCATCTGGAAGCACCGCCGCGCCCTCGTCGAGCGGGGCCCCTCCGGCCGCTTCGGCCGCGTCGGGCTGCCCTTCGTCTCCCTCTTCATGGTCGTGGCCCCCCTGCTGGCGCCGCTGATCGACATCTTCCTGCTGTACGGCATCGTCTTCGGCCCGGCCGGCAAGACGATCACGGCCTGGTTCGGCGTCCTCGCCCTCCAGGCGGTCTGCGCGGCCTACGCCTTCCGCCTCGACCGGGAGCACACCTCCCACCTGATCTCGCTGCCGCTCCAGCAGATCCTCTACCGCCAGCTCATGTACGTCGTCCTGCTCCAGTCCTGGATCACGGCGCTCACCGGCGGCCGGCTGCGCTGGCAGAAGCTGCGCCGGCACGGCGGGGTCTCCGCCCCGCCCGGTCCGTCCGGTCCGTCCGGCCCGTCCGCGCGGCCCGCGCCCGCCCTGCACGGAGGACCGGCCCGATGACGACGCCCCCGTACGACCCGGCGACGCTCTCCCCGACGCCGTCCCCCGCCCTCCCGGAAGACCACGAAGTGACCGCACCCCCCGCCCTGCCCGACGCGACCGGACCCGCGCCGCAGGCGCCGCCCGCGGAACCGCCCCGGCCGGCCCCCGTACGCGACCGCTACTTCGACCTGCTGCGCGCGGTCGCCCTGTTCCGCGTGGTCTTCTACCACCTGATGGGCTGGGCCTGGCTGCCGGTCGTGTTCCCGTCCATGGGCGTGATGTTCGCCCTCGCGGGCAACCTCATGGCGCGCTCGCTCCAGCGCCCGGCCGTGCGGGTCGTGCGCGGCCGGATGCGGCGGCTGCTCCCGCCGCTGTGGCTGCTCGGCGCCGTCGGCGTCACCGGCATGCTGGTCCAGGGCTGGGGACCGGACGCGGAGGGCCACCCGGCCTGGTGGTGGCTGCACCTGCTGTACTGGGTGGTGCCGCTGAGCGACCCGCCCTACGCCGAGGGACTGCCCGGCCTGCACGGCATCGTCGGCGAGGACTGGGCCACCGAACTCGCCGGGCCGCTCTGGTACATCCGCGCCTACCTCTGGTACGTCCTGCTGTCGCCGTTCCTCCTGAAGGCCCTGCGGTCGCTGCCCTGGGCGACCATCCTGTCGCCCGTCGCGCTGGCCGCCGCCCTGGAGTTCGGGTGGCTGCACATCCCGTACGGCCGGATCGACTCGGCCGTCACCGACTTCAGCACCTTCGGCGCCTGCTGGATCCTCGGCATGGCCCACCAGCAGGGCATCCTGGCCCGTCTGCCGCGCTACGTCGTGCCGTCCCTGGCCCCGTTCGTCGCCGCCTTCGGCCTGTGGTACGCCCTCACCCACGGCTTCAAGGAGGGCCACGACCTCGACGACATCCCGTTCGCGCAGTCCCTGTGGTCCCTGGCCACGGTCGCGCTGCTGCTGCACATCAGCCCCTCGTGGACGCAGTGGCCGCGACGGCTGCGGCGCTGGGACCGGCTCATCACCCTGCTCAACTCCCGGGCCGTGACGATCTACCTGTGGCACAACGTCTGCATCCTCGTCGCCGCCACCGTGTGGGACGACCTGTGGAACATCGACACCCTCGCCGATCACGAGGCATGGCTCCTGGACAGCCCCTGGCCCGTCCTCGCCCTCGCCTGGTCCCTCGTCGCGCTCTGCATCGTCGCCTTCGGATGGGCGGAGGACCTGGCCGCGAAGCGCAGGCCCCGACTGTGGCCGGACAGCCCGGCCGCGGCCCGGGGCAGCACCGGTACCCGCCGACACCGGACCTGACGCGCCACGGGGCCCGCCCCGCCCGGGACGGGCCCCGCCTCCGTCAGCCGATGGCGATACGGGTCTTCCAGTGACTCGTAGGACCGATCACCTGCGCCCCGGACCCGGACAGGGCGGTCTTGCCGCCGGAGTGGAACCGCACCGATCCGTCCGACCGGACGGCCCAGATGTCCGGGACGCCGTCACCGTTGGCGTCCGGGGTGCCGATGAGCCACGGGATGCTGTCACTGCCCCACCCCGAAGCCCCGTACGTGGTGTCGACGCCGCCCGCCGAGGCGGCCTCGGTGCCGAGGGAGGCCAGGACCACCCCGCCGCCGGTGGCGGCGATGCCCTTGCGCAGCAGCAGCCGGCCGGTGGCGTCGCTCCGGTAGACGAGGTCGGCGACGCCGTCACCGGAGACGTCCTGGAGAAAATCCGACGCGGCCTGTTCCTGCCACCCCTGCATGACGACGACACCACGTCGGACGTGTCGCCGAGCCAGGGATCAGGTGACCAGTGACGGTGGTGCGATCGTCCGTGCTCGGTCGTACAGGTCGCGTGCCGTGGCGTTCTTCAGATGCGGGCGCAGGAGACCGAACATCGTCTTCACGCGGTCGTCGGCTCGGCCGGACTGCACTTTGGGGTAGTCGTCGAGGGCCTGGTGCCAGGTGGCGCAGGCTGCTTCCAGGTGGCCGAGTTCTAACTGCCGTTCCGCCAGCAGTCCGCGGCGGTGTACGCGTGTGCGCTGGTACGCGCTGGGGCGGAGCCGGTCCGCTTGTCGCATGGCTTCGACGGCTCCGGCCTTGTCACCGAGTTCGTAGCGCACTTGGCTGACGTGGTAGTTGAGCGACGAGGTGTCGTACGAGCCGAACGCCTTGCCGCGTGACTCGGCACGGTCCATGGCCGCCTCGGCCTGCCGGAGGTAGCGAAGCGCACCCGTACGGTCGCCGGTCTGCGCGGCAGCGTGCGCCTGCTGGCCGGTGAGAAAGGCCAGCATCCGAGGGCCGGCTTTCGGGGAAGCCGCGGCGGCGGCATCGGCCAGCTCCATGGCCTTCGCCCCGTGGCGGAGGTCGACCGCCTGGACGCTCATGCCCCGCAGGGTGGTGCAGTACGTCAGGTGGTCTCCGGCAGCGCCCGCCAGTTCCAGGGCCTTGACGTAGTAGCGCTGGGCGAGACCGTGCAGACCTTCGTCCACGGCCATGTAGCCGGTCAAGTAGAGCAGGTCGGAGGCGGCGGACAGCATCGCCTTGCGTACGTTCTCGGGTGCGTCGGCGCGCAGGTAGGAGGCCACGGTGTTGACCATGAACGAGGCCGCCATGGGGCGTGCGTGACGGCCGCCGAACTCGTCGTCCAGTTCCGAGACACGCTCGGTCATGGCGACGACCATGTCCACGTCGTTCATGCCGATGCGGGTCGCGCGGCCGGACCGAATGGCGGCGGCACGTCCGACCACATCGGGCCAGCCGGGAATGGTGACGGCCACCGAGAACAGGCCGGCACCCAGGACGCCCCGACGGGACGGGTCCATGTCCAGCCTCCCCAGGTCGATCACCCCTCCCACGGTAGGTCCTGGACATGATCGCCGGCACACCAACCGCCGCTCCCGTGACGGCAGAACCTGTGGCTCGTCCTGTTTCGGTGGCGGTACGTGAAGTCCCACCGTTCCGTGAGTCCGCCTGGGGGAGTGAGGCGCGGAGGTGCCCTGACCTCTCATCCTCGCTCGCGCGGGGGTGAGTGCAACGTTCCTTTCCGGTCACCCGCTGCCACAGCGCCGAAACGCGGTCTGCCTACCTTCGGAACTCCTAGTCCGGAGCACCGTGGAGGCGTCATGACAGCCGCGAGCAAGGCCCCCGCATCCCCGAGCAGGGGCGGCCGCTGGATCGAGCACTGGGACCCCGAGGACGAGACGTTCTGGCGGGAGACCGGTGAGCGGATCGCCCGCCGGAATCTGTTCTTCTCCGTGCTGTCCGAGCACATCGGGTTCTCGGTCTGGACGCTCTGGTCGGTGCTGGTGCTCTTCATGGGGCCGGAGTACGGGCTCACCCCCGCCGACAAGTTCCTGCTGACGTCCATGGTGACGCTGGTCGGCGCCGTCGTCCGGGTCCCCTACACCTTCGCCGTCGCCGTCTTCGGCGGGCGGAACTGGACGATCATCTCCGCCAGCCTGCTGCTGGTGCCGACGGTCGCCGCGTTCGCGGTGATGGAGCCGGGGACCTCCTTCTCCACGTTCCTCCTGGTCGGGCTGCTGGCCGGCATCGGCGGCGGCAACTTCGCCTCCTCCATGACCAACATCAACGCCTTCTTCCCGCTGAGGAAGAAGGGCTGGGCCCTCGGCATGAACGCGGGCGGCGGCAACATCGGCGTCCCCGTCATCCAGCTCGCCGCGCTCGCCATCATCGGCGCCGGCGGGGGGCCGCGGGTGCTGCTGGGCATCTACATTCCGCTGATCGTCCTCGCCGCCGTCCTGTCCGCGCTCCGCATGGACAACATCGCGTCGGTGAAGAACGACACCGGCGCCGCCAAGGACGCCGCCCGCGACCGGCACACCTGGATCATGGCCTTCCTGTACGTGGGGACGTTCGGGTCGTTCATCGGGTACTCCTTCGCCTTCGGGCAGGTCCTGCAGAACGGCTTCGGACGCACCCCGCTGCAGGCCGCCTACGTCACCTTCATCGGCCCGCTGCTCGGCTCCCTGATCCGCCCGGTCGGCGGCCGGCTCGCCGACAAGTACGGCGGCGCGCGGATCACGCTGTGGAACTACGTCGCGATGGGCGCCGCCACCGCCGTACTCGTCCTCGCCAGCATGCAGAAGTCGCTCGGTCTGTTCGTCGTCGCCTTCGTCGTGCTGTTCGTGCTCAGCGGGCTCGGCAACGGCTCGACGTTCAAGATGATCCCCGGCATCTTCCAGGCCAAGGCCCGCGCCGAGGGCCTCACCGGCGAGGCGGCGGCCCGCTACGGGCGGCGGCTGTCCGGCGCCTCCATGGGCCTGATCGGCGCGGTCGGCGCGCTCGGCGGCGTCGGCATCAACCTCGCCTTCCGCCAGTCCTTCCTCTCCTACGGCTCCGGCACCGGCGCCTTCGTCGCCTTCCTCGCCTTCTACGCCGCCTGCTTCGCCGTCACCTGGGCGGTATACCTTCGCCGTCCGGCCGCCACCGACTCCGGCCCGGCCGCCCCCACCGAGCGGACCTCGCAGCTCAGCTACGCCGAGGTGTGACGTAACACTGGTGACATACATCCGATCCGGGCCTGTCATGCGCCATTGACAGGCTCGGTCGGCACGACGGGTGGAAAGATCCGAGCGGGACGAGGGCGATGGACGACGAACAGCAGCGACCCGACCACGGCCCCCTGGCCGGCTTCACCGTGGGCGTCACCGCCGCCCGCCGGGCCGACGAACTGGGGGCGCTCCTGACCAGGCGGGGCGCCGCCGTGCTGCACGCCCCCGCGCTGCGGATCGTGCCGCTCGCCGACGACGGCGAACTCCTCGCGGCGACCAAGCAGTTGATCGACCAGGCACCCGACGTGGTGATCGCCACCACCGCCATCGGCTTCCGCGGCTGGATCGAGGCCGCCGAGGGCTGGGGCCTGGGCGAGGCCCTGCTCGGCAGGTTGCGGACGGTGGAGCTGCTGGCCCGCGGCCCCAAGGTCAAGGGCGCGGTCCGGGCCGCCGGGCTGACCGAGGAGTGGTCGCCGTCGTCCGAGTCCATGGCCGAGGTGCTGGACAAGCTGCTGGAGGAGGGCGTCGAGGGCCGCCGGGTCGCCGTCCAACTGCACGGCGAGCCGCTGCCCGGCTTCGTGGAGGCGCTGCGGGCCGGGGGCGCGGAGGTGGTCGGGGTGCCGGTGTACCGGTGGATGCCGCCGGAGGACATCGGCCCCGTCGACCGGCTGCTGGACGCCACCGTCACCCGGGGCCTGGACGCCCTCACCTTCACCAGCGCGCCCGCCGCCGCCTCGCTGCTCTCCCGCGCCGAGGAGCGCGGCCTGCTCGCCGAGCTGCTCGCCGCCCTCGGCCACGACGTGCTCCCGGCCTGCGTCGGCCCGGTCACCGCGCTGCCGCTGCAGGCCCGCGGCGTCGACACGGTCCAGCCCGAGCGGTTCCGGCTCGGCCCGCTGGTCCAGTTGCTCTGCCAGGAACTGCCGTCCCGGGCCCGGGTGCTCCCGGTCGCCGGGCACCGGATGGAGATCCGCGGCCACGCGGTCCTGGTCGACGGCGACCTCAGGCCCGTACCGCCCGCCGGGATGTCCCTGCTGCGCGCCCTGGCCCGGCGCCCCGGCTGGGTCGTGCCCCGCGCCGACCTGCTGCGCGCCCTGCCCGGCGCCGGCCGCGACGAACACGCGGTGGAGACGGCGATGGCCCGTCTGCGCACCGCCCTCGGCGCGCCCAAGCTGATCCAGACGGTCGTCAAGCGCGGCTACCGCCTGGCCCTGGACGCCGCGGCGGACACCAAGTACGCGGACGGCTGACGCCCCCGGGGGTTCCGGCCACCGAGCCGTCCGGGCACTGTGGAAAGCGAACGCCCCGTTCGCGGAACCCAAGGCGGTGACGGCCACATGGCACCGGGTACGGTCACGGTCCCCCACGAGCTGCGCTTCGACACCGGACGACTCTGCCTGGACCTGCTCGCCACCACCCACCCCACCGAACAGCTCGACTCGGTGGAGGTGCTGCGCGCCTGGATCACCGGCGCCGGCCTGGTCCCGCCCGGCACCTCCCTGGCCCACGCCGACGCCGGCTGGCCGGCCGCCTTCCGCGAGCTGCGCGCCCAGACCGCGCGGCTGGTCCGCGACCGCCTCGCTCCCGGCACGCGCGCGTACGCCCTGGCGCTGGCCCGGGTCAACGACACCGCCCGCACCGCGCCCCCGGCCCCCCGTGCCGTACCCGGCGCGGACGGGTCGCTGGTACGGGAGCTGACCGGCCCCCCGGAGTGCGCCGCGCTGCTCGGCGCGGTCGCCCGGGACGCGGTGGAGCTGCTCACCGACCCCGTCGCCCGCGCGGCCCTGCGCCAGTGCGAGGGCGACAACTGCCCCATCGTCTACCTGGACACCTCCCGGGGGCGCCGCCGCCGCTGGTGCTCCAGCGAGATCTGCGGCAACCGCGAACGCGTCGCCCGCCACCGCCGCCGCGCGGCCCTCACCCGCCCCTAGGTCGTGTCCGCAAAGTCCCTCCTGCCCCGCGACGCCTGGCACGCTCCCCCGGAGGGGGCACCCCCACTCGCCGCACCGGACACAGCCCCGAGTACGCCCAGTACGAGGGACTGCGTCCGGCACTCCCCCAGCCTTCGGCCGGGGGGACCCCCAGAGCACGCACCAGACGCCGCGGGACCCGCCCTCCGGGCGGACGAAGGGACTTTGCGGACACGACCTGGGCCCGCACCGCTCGCCAAAACCGCCCCCGCCCCGTTGAACACCCCGCCCCCCGGCTCCGTACCGGATGGGCGAGCGACCGACTCGGGGGAACCCCCGGACACCGGAGGTGGGCGTGCGCAAGGATCCCGTGGTGGCCAAAGACCGCGGCACGAGGGCCCGGCACCGCCTGTCCGCCCGGTCCTCGGAGCCCGACGAGGAGCTGATGCGCGCGCTGTACCGGGAGCACGCCGGCCCGCTGCTGGCGTACGTGCTGCGGCTGGTCGCGGGGGACCGGCAGCGCGCCGAGGACGTCGTGCAGGAGACGCTCATCCGTGCCTGGAAGAACGCCGGTTCGCTCAATCGGGCGACCGGTTCGGTACGCCCCTGGCTGGTGACGGTCGCCCGGCGCATCGTCATCGACAACCATCGCAGCCGGCAGGCCCGGCCGCAGGAGGTCGACCCGTCGCCGCTGGAGGTCATCCCCGCGGAGGACGAGATCGACAAGGCGCTGTGGCTGATGACGCTGTCGGACGCGCTCGACGACCTGACCCCGGCGCACCGGGAGGTTCTCGTCGAGACGTACTTCAAGGGGCGTACCGTCAACGAGGCGGCCGAGACCCTCGGCATACCGAGCGGCACGGTCCGCTCCCGGGTCTTCTACGCCCTGCGGTCGATGAAGCTGGCACTGGAGGAGCGGGGGGTGACGGCGTGACGCGCGGTGGTCACGGGGGATTCCAGGGATGCGGCGCGGACGGCGCGGGTATGGCTGGCCCCATGCGCGGTTCCGAGGTGCCGAACGAGCACGAGGCCGTCGGCGCCTACGCCCTCGGCATCCTCGACGACGCGGAGGCGACCGCGTTCGAGGCGCACCTGGCCACCTGCGAGTGGTGCGCCCGGCAACTGGACGAACTGGCCGGGATGGAGCCGATGCTGGCCGCCCTCGCCCAGGTGCCCGGCGCCGGACGCCCGGCGGCCGGCGAGGCACCGGCCGCCCGGCCGGGCCCGGAACTGGCGGCGAAGCTGGCCGACGAGGTCGCCGCGCGCCGCGCCCGCAAGAAGCGCCGCAACCTGTACCTGGTCGGCACCGCCGCCGCGCTGATCGTCGGCGGCCCGTTCGCCGCCGTGGCCACCACCAGCGGCGGCGAGGACGGCGGCGGCCGGTCCACCGGGGCGGGGGCGGCCGGCCCCGCCCAGGCCGCGTTCGCCGAGATGCCCGACCGGGTCAGCGCCACCGACCCCGGCACCCGGGTCAGCGCGACGGTGGCGCTGGAGGGGAAGGCGTGGGGCACGGACGCGGTGCTGGAGCTGAAGAACGTCAAGGGCCCGGAGAAGTGCTCCCTGGTCGCCGTCGGCAAGAACGGCGAGCGCGAGACGGTCAGCTCCTGGTCCGTGCCCGCCCGGGGCTACGGCATCCCGGACGCCGCCACCGGCAAGGCCAGGGAGCCGCTCTACGTGCACGGCGGCGCCGCCCTCACGCCCAACCAGATCGACCACTTCGAGGTCATGACCTTCGACGGCGAGCGGCTGGTGCAGGTCGACGCGTAGCTTCACCGGCCCCCTTCGCGTACGGTTGACGGCTGCCCAGCACGTCAGAAGGGGGCCCGGTGGCCGCACAGGCTCAACAGGATTCAGCGGTCGGCTCGGTTCAGGACGCCGTACCGGACTCCGTACAGGACTCCGTACGGGACCGAGAGATCAGCGGGGAACAGGCGCACCTGGACCGGGTGTACCGCCGCCTGGAGGAGAAGATCCACGAGGCGGAGTTCCTCATGCACGACGCGGCCCGCCGCGGCCAGGTCGGCACGCCCGGCGCGCTGGCCGAGCGCGACGCCCAGGTGTTCCGGGCGGGCGTCCACCTCAACCGGCTGAACAACGAGTTCGAGGACTTCCTCTTCGGCCGGATCGACCTGCTGCCCGGCAAGGACGGCAAGAAGGGCCCCGACGGCGCGTACACCGCCGTGGAGCCCGCCGAGGGCGCGGTCCGCCCGGACCGCACCGCCGACATCGCCGAGACCCTGCACATCGGCCGGATCGGCGTCCTGGACGCGGAGTACGCCCCGCTGGTCATCGACTGGCGGGCGCCGGCCGCCGCGCCGTTCTACCGCTCCACGCCGGTCGACCCGGGCCGGGTGGTGCGCCGGCGCGTCATCCGCTCCAAGGGCCGCCGGGTGCTCGGCGTCGAGGACGACCTGATGCGCCCGGAGATCACCGCCTACCTGGACGGCGAGGAACTCCCCGTCATCGGCGACGGCGCCCTGATGGCGGCCCTCGGCCAGGCCCGTACGCACTCCATGCGGGACATCGTCGCCTCCATCCAGGCCGAGCAGGACCTGGTCATCCGCGCCCCCGCCGCCTCCGTGACGTACGTCGAGGGCGGCCCCGGCACCGGCAAGACCGCCGTCGCCCTGCACCGGGCGGCGTACCTGCTCTACCAGGACCGGCGCCGGTACGCGGGCGGCATCCTGATCGTCTCGCCGACCCCGCTGCTGGTGGCGTACACCGAGGGCGTGCTGCCCTCGCTGGGCGAGGAGGGCCAGGTCGCGATCCGCGCGATGGGCGCCCTGGTCGACGGTGTGGAGGCCACGCTGTACGACAGCCCGGCCGCCGCCCGCGCCAAGGGCTCCGCGCGGATGCTGAAGGTGCTGCGCAAGGCCGCCCGCGGTGCCCTGGAGGGGAACGATTCGCCGGCCCGGCTGCGGGTGGTCGCCTTCGGCCGCCGCCTCGAACTGGAGGCCGAGGAGCTGGCGGAGATCCGGCGCACCGCCCTGGGCGGCACCGCCCCGGTCAACCTGCTGCGCCCGCGCGCCCGCAAGCTGCTGCTGGACGCCCTGTGGGCGAGATCCGGCGCGGCCGGCCGGCACACCGACCCGGAGCTCGCCGCCGAGCTGCGCTCCTCCTTCGACGAGGACGTCTCCTCGGAGGACGCCTTCACCGCCTTCCTGGACGCCTGGTGGCCCGAGCTGACGCCGCGGGCGGTGCTCGCCGCCATGGCCGACGAGAAGAGGCTGGGCCGCTGGGCGCGCCGGGTGCTGAACCCGGGGGAGGTGCGCAAGGTGGCCCGTTCGCTGCGGCGCGAGGGCCTCTCCGTGCACGACGTGGCCCTGCTCGACGAACTCCAGGCGATCCTCGGCGCCCCGGCCCGCCCCCGCCGCAAGCGCGAGATCGACCCGCTGGACCAGCTCACCGGCCTGGAGGAGCTGATGCCGCAGCGCGAGGAGAGCCGCCGCGAGCGGGCCGAGCGCCTGGCCCAGGAGCGCACCGAGTACGCCCATGTCATCGTCGACGAGGCGCAGGACCTCACGCCGATGCAGTGGCGGATGGTCGGCCGCCGGGGCCGGCACGCCACCTGGACGATCGTCGGTGACCCGGCCCAGTCCTCCTGGTCCGACCCGGACGAGGCGGCGGCGGCCCGCGACGAGGCCCTCGGCTCCCGGCCGCGCCGCCGCTTCCGGCTCACCGTCAACTACCGCAACCCCGCCGAGATCGCCGACCTGGCGGCCAAGGTGCTGGCGCTGGCCATGCCGGGCTCCGAGTCGCCGTCGGCGGTGCGCTCCACGGGCGTGGAGCCGCGCTTCGCGGTGGTCGGGGACGGCTCGCCGGCCGACACCGTGCGCGCGGAGGCGCAGCAACTGCTGGAGCGCGTGGACGGCACGGTGGGCGTGGTCGTCGCCATGAACCGGCGCGAGGAGGCCCGGCGCTGGCTGGCCGGGCTCGGCGACCGCGTGGTGGCGCTCGGCAGCCTGGAGGCCAAGGGCCTGGAGTACGACGCGACGGTGGTCGTCTCGCCCGCCGAGATCGCCGACGAGTCCCCGGCCGGCCTGCGGGTGCTCTACGTCGCCCTGACCCGGGCCACCCAGCAGCTCACGGTCGTCTCCGGGGACCGGGACGAGCCGGACGCGGACGGGGTGCCGGACCTGCTGCGCGACTGAGGCACCGCACGCATGAGGCCCGCGCCGTCCGGAACGGCGCGGGCCTCAGCCATGTCTCAGGTGGCACCGACCCGCCATGCTCGCCTCGCGGCAAGTGGTCGCTCGTAGCGACGAAGGTTGGGCCCGGGGGCTTGGATCGGGCCGGTGCCACGTCCACGGTAACAAACGATCCCCGCAAGACAATTCCCGTCCCGGGGGTTATTTCCGGTGAGTCCGGGAAGCCCTTCCCCCTCCGCGCTACTTCTCGTATGGTGGAAGTAGTTTTCCGAAATCGTCGGTCCTGCGTCTGTACGGCGTGCGAACACAACGTTCGCAATCCGGGGCGGCTACCACGTACCCAGGGGTAGGTGCGACGATCGGACGGCACAAAACAAGCGACACGGTGAAAGCAGAGGAAGTCGGCCATGGCAACGGCGCCCAGCGTCTCCTACTCGATGACCATCCGGCTGGAGGTGCCCGCGAGCGGGACGGCCGTCTCGCAGCTCACCACGGCCGTGGAGTCCTCCGGAGGCTCGGTCACCGGCCTCGACGTCACGGCCTCCGGCCACGAGAAGCTCCGCATCGACGTCACCATCGCCGCCACCTCCACCGCCCACGCCGACCAGATCGTGCAGCAGCTCAAGGGCATCGAGGGCGTCACGCTGGGCAAGGTCTCCGACCGCACCTTCCTCATGCACCTCGGCGGCAAGATCGAGATGGCGTCGAAGCACCCCATCCGCAACCGCGACGACCTCTCCATGGTCTACACCCCCGGTGTGGCCCGGGTGTGCATGGCGATCGCCGAGAACCCCGAGGACGCCCGCCGCCTGACCATCAAGCGCAACTCCGTCGCGGTGGTCACCGACGGCTCGGCGGTGCTGGGCCTGGGCAACATCGGCCCGAAGGCCGCGCTGCCGGTGATGGAGGGCAAGGCGGCCCTGTTCAAGCGGTTCGCCGGGATCGACGCCTGGCCGATCTGCCTGGACACCCAGGACACCGACGCAATCGTGGAGATCGTCAAGGCCATCGCCCCGGGCTTCGCCGGCATCAACCTGGAGGACATCTCCGCGCCGCGCTGCTTCGAGATCGAGGCCCGGCTGCGCGAGGCCCTGGACATCCCCGTCTTCCACGACGACCAGCACGGCACCGCCATCGTCGTGCTGGCCGCCCTCACCAACGCCCTGCGCGTGGTGGACAAGCCGATCGAGAACGTACGGGTCGTCATGTCCGGCGCCGGCGCCGCCGGTACGGCCATCCTCAAGCTGCTCCTGGCCGCGGGCGTGAAGAACGCCGTCGTCGCCGACATCCACGGCGTCGTCCACTCCGGCCGCGCCGACCTGGTGGACGCCGCCCCCGGCTCCGCGCTGCGCTGGATCGCCGACAACACCAACCCCGAGAACCTCACCGGCACCCTCAAGGAGGCCGTGCGCGGCGCCGACGTCTTCATCGGCGTCTCCGCGCCCAACGTGCTGGACGGCGAGGACGTGGCCGCCATGGCCGACGGGGCGATCGTGTTCGCGCTCGCGAACCCCGACCCCGAGGTGGACCCGGCGATCGCCCGCCAGACCGCCGCGGTGGTGGCCACCGGCCGCTCCGACTTCCCCAACCAGATCAACAACGTCCTGGTCTTCCCGGGCGTCTTCCGCGGCCTGCTGGACGCCCAGTCCCGCACGGTCGACACCGGGATGATGCTCGCCGCCGCGCAGGCCCTGGCGGACGTGGTGACCGAGGACGAGCTGAACCCGAACTACATCGTGCCGAGCGTCTTCAACGACAAGGTCGCCGGGGCCGTGGCCGGCGCGGTGCGGGAGGCCGCCAAGGCCGCCGGGGTCACCGCCTCCTGATCCGGGACCGGCCCCCCGGGGCCGTCCGGGAGCGCCGGGCTGTGAGGATCACCACGGATTCCCGCCCGGCGCGTCGGGGAACCCGCTGGCGGTGGCGGCATTCTAGGGTGGCGGCCGGGCCCACCCGCCTCGTCGTGTGACTCCCAAGGGTGTTCTCACGACTCCTGCGGGTGCCGGATTGGCTTTACCGCCGCAGGTGGAGGCAGGATGCCTCCCTGGGCGCGTGGGTCCGGCGACGGACCCGGGTCCGGGGACTGTCCGAGGACCCTGGCAGCATCGGCTTCGCTGTGCCCATCATGCGGCTCCGCCGCGTGGCACGCCTCAACGGCAAGAAGAACACGGGAGTAACAACATGAACCGCAGTGAGCTGGTGGCCGCGCTGGCCGACCGCGCCGAGGTGACCCGCAAGGACGCCGACGCCGTGCTGGCCGCGTTCGCCGACGTCGTCGGCGACATCGTCTCCAAGGGCGACGAGAAGGTCACCATCCCCGGCTTCCTGACCTTCGAGCGCACCCACCGTGCCGCTCGCACCGCCCGCAACCCGCAGACCGGCGAGCCGATCCAGATCCCGGCCGGCTACAGCGTGAAGGTCTCCGCGGGCTCCAAGCTCAAGGAAGCCGCCAAGGGCAAGTAAGCGTTCAGCAGGTGAGCGCAGGGGCTGCTGTGGGCGCGGCGTGGCTGGTCGCGCCCACGCGGCGGTAGCCGCACATTCAGCACAGCCCCGCGCCCCTTTCGGGGGCGCTTCACCAACGCCGATGGGGCGGTCACCCGGGTCCGGGTGACCGCCCCATCGGCGTATCGGAAGCCTTCTAGCCGAGCGCCTTGCCCGGCAGCTCGACCTTCGCGCCCAGCTCCACGAGCTTCTCCATGAAGTTCTCGTAGCCCCGGTTGATCAGGTCGATGCCGTGCACCCGGGAGGTGCCCTGGGCCGCGAGGGCGGCGATCAGGTACGAGAAGCCGCCGCGCAGGTCGGGGATGACCAGGTCGGCGCCCTCCAGCTTGGTCGGGCCGGAGACGACCGCCGAGTGCAGGAAGTTGCGCTGGCCGAAGCGGCAGTCGGAGCCGCCCAGGCACTCGCGGTAGAGCTGGATGTGGGCGCCCATCTGGTTGAGCGCGGAGGTGAAGCCCAGCCGGGACTCGTAGACCGTCTCGTGGATGATGGACAGGCCCGTGGCCTGCGTCAGCGCCACCACCAGCGGCTGCTGCCAGTCGGTCTGGAAGCCGGGGTGCACGTCCGTCTCCAGCGCGATGGACTTCAGCCGGCCGCCCGGGTGCCAGAAGCGGATGCCCTGGTCGTCGATGTCGAAGGCGCCGCCCACCTTGCGGTAGGTGTTCAGGAACGTCATCATCGAGCGCTGCTGGGCGCCGCGGACGTAGATGTTCCCCTCGGTCGCCAGCGCCGCCGACGCCCAGGAGGCGGCCTCCAGGCGGTCCGGCAGGGCCTGGTGGTTGTAGCCGCCGAGGGTGTCCACACCGGTGATCCGGATGGTCCGGTCGGTGTCCATGGCGATGATCGCGCCCATCTTCTGCAGCACGCAGATGAGGTCCTCGATCTCGGGCTCGACGGCCGCGTTGGACAACTCCGTCACGCCCTCGGCGAGCACCGCCGTCAGCAGCACCTGCTCGGTGGCGCCGACCGACGGGTAGGGCAGCCGGATCTTGGTGCCGCGCAGCCGCTGCGGGGCCTCCAGGTACTGGCCGTCCGCCCGCTTCTCGATGGTCGCGCCGAACTGCCGCAGCACGTCGAAGTGGAAGTCGATGGGCCGGCCGCCGATGTCGCAGCCGCCCAGCCCCGGGATGAAGGCGTGGCCCAGGCGGTGCAGCAGCGGCCCGCAGAACAGGATCGGGATGCGCGAGGAACCGGCGTGGGCATCGATGTCGGCGACGTTCGCGCTCTCCACCCGGGTCGGGTCCAGGACCAGCTCGCCCGGCTCCTCGCCGGGACGGACGGTCACCCCGTGCAGTTGCAGCAGCCCGCGTACGACCCGTACGTCGCGGATGTCCGGCACATTGCGCAGTCGGCTCGGCGCACTGCCGAGCAGCGCGGCGACCATGGCCTTCGGTACGAGGTTCTTCGCACCGCGGACACGGATCTCGCCCTCCAGCGGGGTTCCGCCGTGGACAAGCAGTACGTCATCAGCGCCGTTGACGGTCATGAATCTCGCGTTCCGTGGAGTGGGGCAGGGGCCAGAAGGGAAAGGGTAATCGTCCTCGGCACCCCTTCCGCATGCCCGCGGACCGCCCGCACCGTCATGGCTCTGTCACAACACGGACCGTTCCGCGACGGGCACGGCGGGTCACCGGAACCGGTGGGACGCCGGGGTGTACCGGTGCCCGCCTGAGCTGCGTTCACTCCCGTGCCCCCGATTGCCTCCCCACGCGGGGGCAAGATGCGGGATCATGTCAGGCATGACCGAGGTGTCCTCGCTCACAGGGCGGCTGCTCGTGGCCACACCCGCTCTGGCGGACCCCAATTTCGACCGCGCGGTGGTGCTCCTCCTCGACCACGACGAGGAGGGCTCCCTCGGCGTCGTCCTCAACCGCCCCACCCCGGTCGACGTCGGCGACATCCTGGAGGGCTGGGCCGCGCTGGCCGGCGAGCCCGGCGTGGTCTTCCAGGGCGGCCCGGTCTCGCTGGACTCGGCCCTCGGCGTCGCGGTCGTCCCCGGCGAGACGGACGGCCCGAGCGCGCCGCTGGGCTGGCGCCGGGTGCACGGCGCGATCGGCCTGGTCGACCTGGAGGCCCCGCCGGAGCTGCTGGCCTCCGCGGTCGGCTCGCTGCGGATCTTCGCCGGGTACGCCGGCTGGGGCCCGGGGCAACTGGAGGACGAACTGGTCGAGGGCGCCTGGTACGTCGTGGAGTCCGAGCCCGGCGACGTCTCCTCGCCGTCCCCGGAGCGCCTGTGGCGCGAGGTGCTGCGCCGCCAGCGCAACGAGCTGGCGATGGTGGCGACGTACCCGGACGACCCTTCGCTCAACTGAAGCGCGGGTGCTTTCAGTACCCTGGCTTGCATGAGCACTCTCGAGCCCGAGCGCGGGACTGGTACGGGGACCCTCGTAGAGCCGACGCCACAGGTGTCCCACGGCGACGGTGACCACGAGCGCTTCGCCCACTACGTCCAGAAGGACAAGATCATGGCGAGCGCCCTCGACGGCACCCCCGTCGTGGCGCTGTGCGGCAAGGTCTGGGTACCGGGCCGCGATCCGAAGAAGTACCCCGTGTGCCCCATGTGCAAGGAGATCTACGAGTCCATGGGCGCCGGCGGCGACGAGGGCAAGGGCGGCGACAAGAAGTAGCGGAGGTCCGACGGGCCCCCGGAGCGTGTGCGCGCACGCTCCGGGGGCCTTTGTGCGTCCTGGGGTCACGAAGTGGTGGAGACCTCTTGTGGAGTTGTTCATCCGCTCCATAGCCTCCGGTGTGTTGTGCAGAGCGAAACCGTCATTGCATATGTTGCAACGCACGTCCGGAGGAACTCTCCATGAAGCTCGCCCCCCGACTGGCCGTGTTCCTGGCCGCCGTCACCCTCGGCGCCGCCGCCTGCGCCCCGCAGACCTCCGGCAACTCCTCCTCCGGCAAGGACGAGAAGACCGGCACCCTGCGCGTCTGGCTGTTCCAGGAGGTCAACAACAAGCCCAAGGAACGCGCCGTCGACGCCGTCCTCGCCGGCTTCGAACGGGCCCACGAGGGCACCGAGGTCGACATCGAGTACATCCCCGTCGAGACCCGCGCCCAGCGCATCAAGGCCGCCTTCAACGACCCCTCCTCCGCCCCCGACGTCATCGAGTACGGCAACACCGACACCGCCGGCTACGTCGAGGACGGCGGACTCGCCGACGTCACCGCCGAGTTCGACGCCTGGGACGAGGCGAAGGACACCGACCCCACCGCCCGCCGCTCGGTCACCGTCGGCGGCAAGGTCTACGGCGCGCCGTACTTCGTGGGCGTCCGGGCCCTGTACTACCGCACCGACCTCTTCGACGAGCACGGCCTGGACGTCCCGCGCTCCCTGGCCGAACTGGCCGCCACCGCCCGCGAGCTGCGCGCCGCCGAGCCCGGCCTGTACGGCCTCGCGGTGGGCGGCGCCTACACCTACGGCGCGCTGCCCTTCCTCTGGGCGCACGGCGGCGAACTCGCCACCGGCGAGGACGGGACGTACACCGCCGCCGTCGGCAGCGCCGCCGCCCGCAAGGGCATCGAGGCGTACACCGCCCTCTTCGGCGACGACAACTGCCCCACCGCCAAGTGCGCCGGCATGGGCGGCAACGACACGGTCACCGCGTTCGCCGCCGGGAAGGCGGCCATGGCCATCGGCGGCGACTTCAGCCACCAGGCCGTGGAGGCGGGCAAGGTCAAGGGCAAGTACGCGGTCGTGCCGCTGCCCGGCGTGCAGCCGGGCTCGATCGCCCCGGCCTTCGCGGGCGGCAACAACATCGGCGTCCTGAAGTCCACCGCGCACCGGTCCCTCGCCGTCGACCTGATGAAGAGGCTGGCGTCGAAGAAGGCGCAGGGCGAGCTGTTCGAGGCGATGGGCTTCCTGCCGACCTTCACGGACGTGCGCGCGCGGGCGGCCGAGTCCGAGCCGTTCGTCAAGCCGTTCGTCGACACGCTCGAGGCCGGGACCCGGTTCGTGCCCGCCTCCCCGGCCTGGGCCCAGATCGACTCCTCCCTGGTGCTGCCGACGATGTACCAGGAGATCGTCAGCGGCAAGAAGGACGTGGCCGCCGCCGCGGCGGACGCGGCGCGCAAGATGGACGACGCCTTCGGGTCCGCCGGATGACCGCGACCGCCCGGGCGCGCACCGGCACCCCCTGGATCTACCTCGCGCCCGCCCTGGTGGTCCTCGCCGGACTGCTCGTCTACCCCGTCTACCAGCTCGGGCTGATCTCCGTCCTGGAGTACACCCAGGCCCAGGTCAGCGGCGGGCAGCCGACCTCCTTCCAGGGCCTGGGCAACTACGCCGAGCTGTTCGGGGACACGGAGTTCTGGCGGGTGCTCGTCGCCACCGTGGTCTTCGCCGCCGCCTGCGTGGTGAGCACCCTGGCCGTCGGCTGCGCGCTCGCCGTGCTGCTCACCCGGGTCCGCGCGGTGCCCCGGCTGGCGCTGATGCTGGCCGCCCTCGGCGCCTGGGCGACCCCCGCGGTCACCGGATCGACGGTGTGGCTGCTGCTGTTCGACCCGGACTTCGGGCCCGTCAACCGCGTCCTCGGGCTCGGCGACCACTCCTGGACGTACGGCCGGTACAGCGCGTTCGCGCTGGTCCTGCTCGAAGTGGTGTGGTGCTCCTTCCCGTTCGTCATGGTCACCGTCTACGCCGGCATCCGCGCCGTCCCCGCCGAGGTGCTGGAGGCCGCCGCCCTGGACGGCGCCTCGCAGTGGCGGACCTGGCGCTCGGTGCTGGCGCCGATGCTCCGCCCGATCCTGGTCGTCGTCACCATCCAGTCGGTGATCTGGGACTTCAAGGTCTTCACCCAGATCTACGTGATGACGGGCGGTGGCGGCATCGCCGGCCAGAACCTGGTCCTCAACGTCTACGCGTACCAGAAGGCGTTCGCGTCCTCGCAGTACAGCCTCGGCTCGGCGATCGGCGTGGTGATGCTGCTGATCCTGCTCGCCGTCACCCTCGGCTATCTGCGGCTGCTGCGCCGCCAGGGGGAGGAACTGTGAGGCGCCCGTGGAGGTTCGCCGCCGAGGCGTCCGCGCTGCTGGTCGCGGCGGTGGTCGCGTTCCCCCTGTACTGGATGGTGCTCAGCGCCTTCAAACCGGCCGGCGAGATCGAGTCGGACGCCCCCCGGCCGTGGACGCTGGCACCCTCCTTCGACGCGTTCCGGCGGGTCTTCGGACAGCAGGAATTCGGCCGGTACTTTCTCAACAGCCTGGTCGTCGCGGGCACCGTGGTGATCGCCTCGGCGCTCATCGCGTTTCTCGCCGCGACCGCCGTGACGCGTTTCCGGTTCCGTTTCCGGACCACCCTGCTGATCATGTTCCTGGTGGCCCAGATGGTGCCCGTGGAAGCGCTCACCATCCCGCTGTTCTTCCTCATGCGCGACCTCGGCCAGTTGAACACCCTGGGATCGCTGATCCTGCCGCACATCGCGTTCTCGCTGCCCTTCGCGATCTGGATGCTGCGCGGATTCGTGAAAGCCGTGCCGGAGGCGCTGGAGGAGGCCGCCTACCTCGACGGGGCGAGCCGCGCCCGATTCCTCTGGCAGATCCTTTTCCCGCTGGTCCTGCCGGGCCTGGTCGCCACCAGCGTGTTCTCGTTCATCTCCACCTGGAACGACTTCCTGTTCGCCAAGTCGTTCATCATCAGCGACACCTCCCGGTCCACCCTGCCGATGGCCCTGCTGGTCTTCTACAAACCCGACGACCCCGACTGGGGAGGCGTGATGGCCGCGTCCACGGTGATGACCGTTCCGGTGCTCGTCTTCTTCGTCCTCGTGCAACGACGACTCGTCTCCGGCCTCGGCGGAGCGGTGAAGGACTGACATGAGTGAACCCACCCACCTCGTCCCGGCGGCCCGCACCGCCACCCGGACCGCGGGCCCGGACGCCGCGCTGACGGCCGCCACCACCCTGTGGGCCGCGCCCGGCACCGGCACCGCCGAACGCTGGCTGCGCACCGTCCTGGGCCCCGCCCTGGGCCTGCCGCTGCACCCCGGCCCCGAGGACGCCGACGGGGCCGTACGGCTGCGGCTCGACGGCTCGCTGCCGCCCGAGGCGTACCGCCTGGAGGCCGGCGGGCAGGGCGTCACCCTCACCGGCGGCGGCCCGGCCGGCGTGTTCTGGGCCGCCCAGAGTCTGCGCCAGCTCCTCGGCCCCGACGCCTTCCGCCGCGCGCCCCTCGACCCCGGCCGGACCTGGACGGTGCCCGCCGGGACCGTCGAGGACGCGCCCCGGTTCCGCTGGCGCGGGCTGATGCTGGACGTCGCCCGGCACTTCATGCCCAAGGACGGCGTACTGCGCTACCTCGATCTGATGGCCGCGCACAAACTCAACGTCTTCCACTTCCACCTGACCGACGACCAGGGCTGGCGCGTCGAGATCAAGCGCTACCCGAAGCTCACCGAGACCGGCTCCTGGCGGCCCCGGACGAAATTCGGCCACCGCGCCTCCCCGCACTGGGAGGAGAAGCCGCACGGCGGTTTCTACACCCAGGACGACATCCGCGAGATCGTCGCCTACGCCGCCGCCCGGCACATCACCGTCGTCCCCGAAATCGACGTCCCCGGCCACTCCCAGGCCGCCATCGCCGCCTATCCCGAACTCGGCAACACCGACGTGGTCGACACCGCCGCGCTCGGCGTCTGGGACACCTGGGGGATCTCCCCGAACGTCCTCGCCCCCACCGAGCACACCCTGCGCTTCTACGAGGGCGTGTTCGAAGAACTCCTCGAACTCTTCCCCTCCGAGTTCATTCACGTCGGCGGCGACGAATGCCCCAAGGAACAGTGGCGGCGCTCGGCCACCGCCAAGGCCCGCATGGAAGACCTGGGGCTCGCCGGCGAGGACGAACTCCAGGCGTGGTTCATCGGGCACTTCGACGCCTGGCTCGCCGACCGCGGACGCCGGCTCATCGGCTGGGACGAGATCCTGGAGGGCGGCCTCGCCCCCCGCGCGGCGGTCTCCTCCTGGCGCGGCTACCAGGGCGGCATCGCCGCCGCCCGTGCCGGACACGACGTCGTCATGTGCCCCGAGCAGCACGTGTACCTCGACCACCGGCAGGACGGCGGCCCCGACGAACCCGTGCCGATCGGCTACGTGCGCACCCTGGAGGACGTCTACCGCTTCGAGCCGGTGCCGCCGGAGCTGACGGCCGAGGAGACCCGGCGCGTCCTGGGCACCCAGGCCAACCTCTGGACCGAGGTGATGGAGAACCCGGCGCGCGTGGACTACCAGGCGTTCCCCCGGCTCGCCGCCTTCGCCGAGGTCGCCTGGAGCACCCTGCCCGCCCCGGCGGAACGGGACTTCGCGGACTTCGCCCGCCGGATGGGCGAGCACTACCGCAGGCTCGACGCGCTCGGCGTCGCCTACCGGCCGCCCACCGGGCCCCGGCCCTGGCAGCGCCGGCCCGGAGTGCCCGGCCGGCCCCTCGACGGCACGCCGCCGCGGCGCTGACGCCGCCCGGCTCGGACCCGTACCGCCGGCGAGTCTCGAACACGTACCGCTAACAAGTACGGGAAAAGACGCCCACCTTCACCGGAGAGTGGCAATTCGCGCACAGCGGTGATGCCGTGCGAAAACGGACCATCTCCCCGGTGAGGTGGGCGAATGCCTCCTAGCGGACCCCCGCGTCCGGGCGCTGCGATGATGTGCCAGAGTTGCCACGTCCGCCCTGTCAGCACGTACCGTACGGCAACACAGGCGGGACCAGGTGGGACAGCGGGAAGGGGCAGCCGGTTTGAGCACGCACGCACCGCAGGCGGCGCAGGCCGTCACGCTGCCCACGACACTGGACGAGGCCGTGGCCGCGCTCGCCGCGCTGCCCACCGCCGTCCCCGTCGCCGGCGGCACCGACCTGATGACCGCCGTCAACTCCGGGCAGCTCCGGCCCGCCGCCCTGGTCGGCCTCGGCCGGATCAGCGAGATCCGCGGCTGGCAGTACCAGGACGGCCACGCCCTGCTCGGCGCCGGACTCACCCACGCGCGCATGGGGCGCCCCGACTTCGCCGCCCTCATCCCGGCGCTGGCCGCCGCCGCGCGCGCCGCGGGCCCGCCGCACATCCGTAACGCGGGCACCCTCGGCGGCAACATCGCCACTGCCGCGCCCACCGGCGACGCGCTGCCGGTCCTGGCCGCCCTGGAGGCGACGCTGATCATCGCGGGCCCGGGCGGGGCCCGCCGCGAGATCCCGGTGTCGCACCTGCTGGCGGGCGTGGAGCTGCTCCGCGCGGGCGAACTCATCGGCTACGTGCGCGTGCCGCTGCTGCACGCCCCGCAGGTCTTCCTCAAGGCCACCGGCCGCACCGGCCCCGGCCGCGCGGTCGCCTCCGTCGCCCTGGTCCTCGACCCGGCCCGGCGCGGGGTGCGGTGCGCGGTCGGCGCCATAGCGCCCATGCCGCTGCGTCCCCTGGAGGCCGAGCACTGGGTCGCCCAGCTCATCGACTGGGACAACAACCGCGCGATCGTCCCCGAGGCGCTCACCGCCTTCGGCGAGTACGTCGCCGCCGCCTGCATCCCGGACCCCGCCCCCGCCGAGGACGGGTCCGTACCGCAGCTCCCGCCCGCCGTACTGCACCTGCGGCGCACCGTCGCCGCGCTGGCCCGACGAGCACTGGGGAGGGCGCTGACGTGAGCGACGACCAGCACGGACAGGGTGTGCCCGAGGGCGGCGGACGCTGGGACCCGCTGCCCCAGGGCGACTACGACGACGGCGCCACCGCCTTCGTGAAACTCCCCGAGGGCGGCATCGACGCGCTCCTCGACTCCGTCGACAGCCCCCTCGCGGCCCCCGGCCACGGCTATGTGCCCCCGCCGATAACGGTCACCCCCGCGACCACCGCGGGCACCGACCCGGCGGCGACCGGCACCTGGGCGATGCCGTCCGCACCGGTGGACGGCGCGCAGTGGCAGGCGCAGGGGAGCGGGGAGCAGGAGCCGTACGGGCACGGGCAGGACGGCGGCGGGGCGCAGCCCTACGGGCAGCAGGACCAGCGGTTCTACGGGCCGCAGGAGCACGGCGGGCAGCAGCCGTACGGCGGGCCGGAACAGGGCGGGCAGCAGCCGTACGGTGAGCACCCTTACGGAGAGCAGCCGTACGGGGAACAGCCGTACGGGGAGCAGCCGTACGGAGAGCAGCCGTACGGGGACCACGGCCACGGCGGGCAGCAGCCGTACGGGCAGCACGACCAGCAGCCGTACGGCGGGCAGCCCTACGGCCGGCCGGACGAGGCCGGGCGGGACGACCAGTTCGTGTACCGGCCGGGTGCCACCGGGCACTGGGACTTCTCGGCGGCCGCGGCGGAGGAGCCGGCGGCGCCGCCCGCGCCCGGTCACGACGTCACCGGCCAGTGGTCCATCCCGGTCGCCGGGGGCGAGCTGCCGGACGAATCCGGCGAGTTCACCACGTCCGCCCTGGTCGAGCAGTGGGGCGGCACCCCGCCGGCCACCCTCCCGGGCGGCGCGCCCGCGCCCTGGGCGACCCAGGCGACCGGACAGCCGTGGGGGGAGACGCCGCCCGCCGGGGACGCCCCCGCCGGTGCGCCGTCCGAGGAGACGGCGACGGAAGATGCGCGAGGGGGCGTGGAGGCCCCTGAGGGCCCGGCAGAGCGCCCGGAACCGCCCGCCCCCGCCGAGGAGTCGGAGACGGCACCGGAGGCGGCGCAGGAGGCGCTGACGGCCGCCGGGGCCGAGGCTGCGGAGACGGACGAGGCCGAGCCTTCGGCGGCGGACGGCCCCGACGGGGAGCCGGCGTCCGGCGACGCTCCGGAGGACGCCGCGCCCGAGCGGGCGGAGTCGGAGGAGCGGGCGGAGCCGGAGGAGTCGGAGGAGCCGGAGGAGTCGGAGGAGCCGGAGGGCACCGCCGAGCCGGAGGCCGAAGCCGAGGTCGAGGCCGAGGGCGAAGGCGCGGCCGGGACCGAAGCCGAGGGCGACCCGTCCGAGGCCCCCGCTGCCGAGGCTCCTGCCTCCGAGGCCCCCGCCGAGGACGACGCCCCCGAAGCCGCCGCCGAGGACACCGCCGCCCCCGAGGTCGCCGCCGCCCCGCACGAGGAACACCCCCTCGCCTCCTACGTCCTGCGCGTCAACGGCACCGACCGGCCCGTCACCGACGCCTGGATCGGCGAGTCGCTGCTCTACGTGCTGCGCGAGCGGCTCGGCCTCGCGGGCGCCAAGGACGGCTGCTCGCAGGGCGAGTGCGGCGCCTGCAACGTGCAGGTCGACGGCCGCCTGGTCGCCTCCTGCCTGGTCCCGGCCGCGACCGCGGCGAGCAGCGAGGTCCGTACGGTCGAGGGCCTGGCCGCCGACGGGCAGCCGTCGGACGTGCAGCGGGCGCTCGCCCGGTGCGGCGCGGTGCAGTGCGGTTTCTGCGTGCCCGGCATGGCGATGACCGTGCACGACCTGCTGGAGGGCAACCCGGCGCCGACCCCCCTGGAGACCCGCCAGGCGCTCTGCGGCAACCTGTGCCGCTGCTCGGGCTACCGGGGCGTCCTGCGGGCCGTCGAGGAGGTCGTCGCCGAGCGCGAGGCGCACGCGGCGGCCGACGCGGGTGAACAGGACACCGGCGAGGCCCGTATCCCGCACCAGGCGGGTCCCGGCGCCGGCGGCGTCCACCCGGCGGCCTTCGAGTCGCCGTCCGTGTTCGAGTCGCCGACGGCGTTCGAACCGCCGCACCCGCCCGGCGCGCCCGCCGGGCAGCCCCCGGCGCCGCCGGCGCCGCACGACCAGCACGACGGCCAGGACGGAGGCCACGCGTGACCGACGAAGCAGCCACCGCGGAGGCCGTGGCGACCGCGGCGGCGGCGCCCGCCCCCGAACCGATCGCGCACGGCCTGGGCGCGTCCCTGCCGCCCGCCGACGCCCGCGCCAAGACGGAGGGCACCTTCCCGTACGCCGCCGACCTGTGGGCCGAGGGCCTGCTCTGGGCGGCCGTGCTGCGCTCGCCGCACCCGCACGCGCGCATCGTGTCCATCGACACCAGCCACGCGCGCGAGATGCCCGGCGTACGGGCGGTCGTCACCCACGCGGACGTCACCGGCGCCCCCCTGGTCGGACGCGGCCGGGCCGACCGGCCGGTGTTCGCCGCCGAGGTGGTGCGCCACCACGGGGAGCCCATCGCCGCCGTCGCCGCCGACCACCCGGACACCGCGCGGATGGCCGCCGCCGCCGTCATCGTCGAGTACGAGGTGCTGGACCCGGTCACCGACCCCGAGCAGGCGTTCGAGGCCGAGCCGTTGCACCCCGACGGCAACCTGATCCGGCACATCCCGCTGCGCCACGGCGACCCGGAGGCGAGCGGCGAGGTCGTCGTGGAGGGCCTGTACCGGATCGGCCGCCAGGACCCGGCGCCGATCGGTGCCGAGGCCGGGCTGGCGGTGCCCCGTCCGGACGGCGGCGTGGAGCTGTACCTCGCCTCCACCGACCCGCACGGCGACCGCGACCGGGCCGCCGCCGCCTTCGGGCTGCCGCCCGAGCAGGTGAAGGTCGTCGTCACCGGGGTGCCGGGCGCCACCGCCGACCGCGAGGACCAGGGCTTCCAGCTCCCGCTCGGCCTGCTGGCGCTCAGGACCGGCTGCCCGGTGAAACTGACCGCCACGCGTGAGGAGTCCTTCCTCGGCCACGCCCACCGCCACCCCACCCTGCTGCGCTACCGCCACCACGCGGACGCCGAGGGCCGCCTGGTGAAGGTCGAGGCGCAGATCCTGCTGGACGCGGGCGCCTACGCCGACACCTCCTCCGACGCCCTGGCCGCCGCCGTCGCCTTCGCCTGCGGCCCGTACGTCGTGCCGAACGCGTTCATCGAGGGCTGGGCGGTCCGCACCAACAACCCGCCCTCCGGGCATGTGCGCGGCGAGGGCGCGATGCAGGTGTGCGCCGCGTACGAGGCGCAGATGGACAAGATCGCCAAGAAGCTGGGCCTGGACCCGGCCGAGGTGCGGCTGCGCAACGTCCTGGCCACCGGTGACGTCCTGCCGACCGGCCAGACCGTCACCTGCCCGGCCCCGGTCGCCGAACTCCTCCAGGCGGTACGCGACTTCCCGCTCCCGGCGCTGCCCAAGGACACGCCCGAGGAGGAGTGGCTGCTGCCCGGCGGGCCCGAGGGCGCGGGCGAACCGGGCGCGGTGCGCCGCGGCGTGGGCTACGGCATCGGCATGGTGCACGTGCTCGGCGCGGAGGGCGCCGACGAGGTGTCCACGGCGACGGTGAAGGTCCAGGACGGCGTGGCGACCGTGCTCTGCGCGGCGGTGGAGACCGGGCAGGGCTTCAGCACGCTCGCCCGGCAGATCGTCCAGGAGACCCTCGGCGTGGACGAGGTGCGGGTCGCCCCCGTCGACACCGACCAGCCCCCGGCCGGCGCGGGCTGCCGGGGCCGCCACACCTGGGTGTCGGGCGGCGCGGTGGAGCGGGCGGCCAAGATGGTCCGCACCCAGCTCCTCCAGCCGCTCGCGCACAAGTTCGGCATGTCCACCGAGCTGCTCCAGATCGCCGACGGGAAGATCACCTCGTACGACGGTGTGCTGTCGACCACGGTCGCCGAGGAACTGGCCGGCAAGGAACTGTGGGCCACCGCCCAGTGCCGCCCGCACCCCACCGAGCCGCTGAACGAGTCCGGTCAGGGCGACGCCTTCGTCGGCATGGCCTTCTGCGCCGTCCGCGCGGTGGTCGACGTCGACATCGAACTGGGCTCGGTACGGGTCGTGGAGCTCGCCGTCGCCCAGGACGTCGGCCGGATCCTGAACCCGGCCCAGCTCGCCGCCCGCATCGAGGCCGGCGTCACCCAGGGCGTGGGCATCGCGCTCACCGAGAACCTGCGCACCCCGCGCGGCCTGATCCGCCACCCCGACCTGACCGGCTACGCCCTGCCGACGGCCCTGGACGCCCCCGACATCCGGATCGTCAAGCTCGTCGAGGAACGCGACGTGGTGGCCCCGTTCGGCGCCAAGGCGGTCAGCGCGGTCCCGGTGGTCGCCTCCCCGGCGGCGGTCGCCTCCGCGGTGCGCGCCGCCACCGGCCGCCCGGTGAGCCGCCTGCCCATCCGCCCCCAGGCCGCGGTGGTCACCTGAGTTCCTCCCGCCCCCCAGGCAACGCGCCGGGGCGCGGCATGCGTCCTACCCGGTGAACACGCCGCGGCCGACCGGGCGTTGTCAGTGCCCGCGCGTAGAGTGCGAAGCGCTGGGAACGACGGCCGTTCCCGCGCGCACACCATCCGGGGGAGACATGCACGGGCTCACGAGCGATCCGACGACGGCGGCGGCACGGACGCCGGGACAGGTGCCGTCCCTGCTCACCCTGGCCCGCCTCACCACCACCCGGGAACCGTCCTCGGCGGGCCTGTTCTGGAACCCGGCGGCACTGATCGGCTGCCTCCTGCTGTCGACGGACCGCCGTACCGCCTCCGGCCTCGCCCTGGACCTGCCGCACCGCCTGCTCGCCCGCGACTTCGGCCGGTCCCGCATCGTCCGCTTCGAGGACCTCGACTTCCCGCCGTCCCTCACCCACGAGCCCACCCGCCGCTTCCTGCGCGACACGGGCCTGCCGGAGGACGCCTTCCCCCTCCGCCTGGGCCAGGACGACATCGCCCTGCCGACCCTCCACGAGCACTACGAGGACCCGGCCGCCCCCGCCCACCTGATCCGCCTGGGCACCCTCCCCGGCGACGAGGACGCGGTCATCGACGGCACCACCGGCACGATCCTCACCTGGCACCACCCCACCACCACCCTCCGCCCCCTGACCCCGGACGTCTCCACCCTCACCTACACCCTGTGGCTCCTCCACAGAACAGTGACACCGGAGGCCACGGCCCCCGGGCCCAAGGGCGCGTCGGCACCTCTGGAACACCGAACACCGAGGCCGTGACGCCCTGTCCGAGCGTCGAGCGCTGCTACCGGCCGACTGAGACGGGAACTGAGACGGACGGCCAAAGGGCGGCACCCCTTCCGGGGTGCCGCCCTTTTCTTTTGCCTGGTCAAGGCACCAGAGGCCGTGGCGGGAATCGAACCCGCGTAACTCGCTTTGCAGGCGAGTCCCTCAACCACTCGGGCACACGGCCCGGGCGCGGACCCGTCGGTCCGGCTCGGTGGAACGACCGTAGGGCGGGGGAGGGGAGGGGCTCAAGGGGTCGGGGTGCGCCGCAACGCGACTGCCATACGCCGTTCATGGAAGGAGGAGCGTGCGGGGCGGCGGTCGTACGACCGAAGTCCCGGTCGCGAACCGTCTCCCGACAGGGGCCAACTCGGAGTACGCCCCTTACCCTGGCGACCATGACCACCCCTGAGCCGCGCGACACCGACGTCGCCGACACCGAGCCGAGCCCCGGCCTGCCCCCGACGAAGAGCGACGACACCGTGCTGAGCCGGGCCTACCGGGCCCTCAGCATCGGCATCGTCTCCGTCGTCGTACTCATCGCCTTCGAGGCGACCGCGGTAGGGACGGCGATGCCGGTGGCGGCCCGGGAGCTGGACGGGGTGTCGCTGTACGCGTTCGCGTTCTCGGGGTACTTCACGACGAGCCTGTTCGGGATGGTGCTGTCCGGGCAGTGGTCCGACCGGCGGGGGCCGATCGGGCCGCTGACCTGGGGGATCGGGAGCTTCGCGGCGGGGCTGGTGCTGTCGGGGACGGCCGGGGCGATGTGGCTGTTCATCCTGGGCCGGGCGGTGCAGGGGCTCGGCGGCGGGCTGGTGATCGTCGCGCTGTACGTGGTCGTCGGCCGGGCCTATCCGGAGCGGCTGCGGCCGGCGATCATGGCGGCGTTCGCGGCCGGATGGATCGTGCCGTCCATCGTCGGACCGCTGGCGTCGGGGGCGGTGACCGAGCACCTCGGGTGGCGTTGGGTGTTCATCGGCATCCCGGTGCTGGTGGTGTTCCCGCTGGCGCTCGCCCTGCCGCAGATACGCCGCCGGGCCGCCGGGCCGGTGACCCAGGGCGAGGAGGCACCGCCCTCCTTCGACCGGCGGCGGATCCGGCTCGCCCTCGCGATCTCGCTCGGCGCCGGACTCCTCCAGTACGCGGCCCAGGACCTGCGCTGGATATCCCTGCTCCCCGGTGCCGTGGGCGCCGCGCTGCTCGGGCCGGCCGTCCTCGGGCTGCTCCCGCGCGGCACCTACCGGGCCGCCCGCGGCCTGCCCTCCGTCGTCCTGCTGCGCGGCATCGCCGCGGGCTCCTTCATCGCCGCCGAGTCCTTCGTCCCGCTGATGCTGGTCACCCAGCGCGGCCTCAGCCCCACACTGGCCGGCTTCTCCCTCGCGGCGGGCGGCCTGACCTGGGCGGGCGGCTCCTGGCTGCAGTCCCGGCCCAAGCTGGAGCCGTACCGGGAACGGCTGATGACCCTCGGCATGCTCCTGGTCGCCGCCGCCATCGCCACCGCGCCCAGCGTCCTGATCGAGGCCGTGCCCGCCTGGACGGTGGCCGTCGCCTGGGCCTTCGGCTGCCTCGGCATGGGCCTGGTGATCTCCTCCACCAGCGTCATGCTGCTCAAGCTCTCCTCGCCCCAGGAGGCCGGTACCAACTCCGCCGCCCTCCAGATCTCCGACGGCCTCTCCAACGTCCTCCTCCTCGCCGCCGGCGGCGCCGCCTTCGCCGCCCTCGGCGGCGGCACGGTCACCCACACCACGACCGACGCCACCGGCTCCCACCCGGCCGCCTTCGCGGCGGTGTTCCTGCCGATGGCGGGGGTGGCGCTGGTGGGAGCGTGGGTGACCACGCGGCTGCGGCAGCGGTGAGCGGCGGGGCAGTGAGGGCCCGAGGTCCCGGCGCCCCTGCCGCCCTCCGCGTGGTGACTGTGACCTCCGTCCCACCCGCGGGCGACCCGGCGGGACCCGGGCACCGGCAGGTGGTGGGCGCCGGTAGGGTGGCCCGGTTGTCATACGTGGCCGAGCCGACCGACCCCCTTCGGAGACCGTGACTACCACCGCCAGTTCCAGCTCCTCGCACCACCTGTCGCCGGCCTTCCCCGGGCGTGCCCCGTGGGGTACCGCCAGCAAGCTGCGCGCCTGGCAGCAGGGGGCGATGGAGAAGTACATCCAGGAGCAGCCCCGCGACTTCCTGGCGGTCGCCACGCCGGGCGCCGGCAAGACGACCTTCGCGCTGACGCTGGCGTCCTGGCTGCTGCACCACCACGTCGTGCAGCAGGTGACCGTGGTGGCGCCGACCGAGCACCTGAAGAAGCAGTGGGCCGAGGCGGCGGCGCGGATAGGGATCAAGCTGGACCCCGAGTACAGCGCCGGGCCGCTCGGCCGGGAGTACGACGGCGTCGCCGTGACGTACGCCGGTGTCGGGGTGCGGCCCATGCTGCACCGCAACCGGGTCGAGCAGCGCAAGACCCTGGTGATCCTGGACGAGATCCACCACGCCGGTGACTCCAAGTCCTGGGGCGAGGCGTGCCTGGAGGCGTTCGAGCCGGCCACCCGGCGGCTGGCGCTGACCGGTACGCCGTTCCGCTCCGACACCAACCCGATCCCCTTCGTCACGTACGAGGAGGGCCCCGACGGCATCCGGCGCTCCGCCGCCGACTACACCTACGGCTACGGCGCCGCCCTCGCGGACGGCGTCGTGCGGCCGGTGATCTTCCTCTCCTACAGCGGGAACATGCGCTGGCGGACCAAGGCCGGCGACGAGATCGCCGCGCGGCTCGGCGAGCCGATGACCAAGGACGCGGTCAGCCAGGCGTGGCGCACCGCGCTCGATCCGCGCGGCGAGTGGATGCCGTCCGTGCTGCGCGCCGCCGACCAGCGGCTCACCGAGGTACGGAAGGCCATCCCGGACGCCGGCGCCCTGGTCATCGCCTCCGACCAGGACTCCGCCCGCGCCTACGCCAAGCTGATCCGCGAGATCACCGGCACCAAGGCCACCCTGGTGCTCTCCGACGACACCGGCGCCTCCAAGAACATCGACACCTTCAGCAACGGCACCGACCGGTGGATGGTCGCCGTCCGCATGGTGTCCGAGGGCGTCGACGTGCCCCGCCTCGCGGTCGGGGTGTACGCCACCACCATCTCGACCCCGCTGTTCTTCGCCCAGGCCGTCGGCCGCTTCGTACGGTCCCGGCGGCGCGGCGAGACCGCGTCCGTGTTCCTGCCGACCGTGCCCGACCTGCTCTCCTTCGCCAACGAGATGGAGCGCGAGCGCGACCACGTCCTGGACCGCCCCAAGAAGGACGGCGAGGAGGACCCGTACGCCGAGTCCGAGAAGGAGATGGACGAGGCCAACCGGGAGCAGGACGAGGACACCGGCGAGCAGGAGCAGTTCTCCTTCGAGGCGCTGGAGTCCGAAGCCGTCTTCGACCGGGTGATGTACAACGGCGCCGAGTTCGGGATGCAGGCCCACCCGGGCAGCGAGGAGGAGCAGGACTACCTCGGCATCCCCGGCCTGCTCGAACCCGACCAGGTGCAGCTCCTGCTCCAGAAGCGGCAGGCCCGGCAGATCGCGCACAGCCGCAGGAAGCCGGACGAGGAGGCCGACCTGCTCGAACTGCCCGCCGAGCGGCGGCCGGTCGTCTCCCACAAGGAGATGATGGAACTGCGCCGCCAGCTCAACACCATGGTCGGCGCCTACGTCCACCAGAGCGGCAAACCGCACGGCGTCATCCACACCGAGCTGCGCCGGGTCTGCGGCGGTCCGCCCAGCGCCGAGGCCACGGCCGGGCAGTTGCGGCAGCGCATCGCCAAGGTGCAGGAGTGGGCGACCCGCATGAAGTGACAGGCCGGAAGGGCCTGGTGGGCGTACGTACCAGGACAAACGTCAGTAGTCCGTACAGGTGACTGACCGGATTCTGGACGGAACCTTCCGCTGAGCGGACCGGCTCGCTACTGTCCCGCTACGCACACGCCCCGTGGCAGCGCCGCCGCGGAGCGCAGCCGTGAAGCGACTCGGGCCCGGACGCCGCCGGGCCGCCGGCCGATCGGCGGCCTCAGGCGCGGCACCGACGGGACTCGGTGCCGCACCCGCCGCGAGGAGGCCGCCGACCTCACCACTGAAGGAGTGGGCGTCGTGACCGCGGAGACCTCCCAGACGCTCGACAGGGGACTGCGGGTCCTCAAGCTGCTCGCCGAAACCGACCACGGGCTGACCGTCACCGAACTCTCGCACCGCCTCGGGGTGAACCGGACCGTGGTGTACCGGTTGCTCGCCACGCTGGAACAGCACGCCCTGGTACGCCGTGACCTCGGCGGCCGGGCCCGGGTCGGGCTCGGCGTGCTGGGCCTGGGCCGCCAGGTGCACCCCCTGGTCCGCGAGGCGGCGATGCCGGCGCTGCGCGCGCTGGCCGAGGACATCGGGGCGACCGCCCATCTGACGCTGGTGGACGGCGCGGAGGCGCTGGCCGTGGCCGTCGTCGAGCCGACCTGGACCGACTACCACGTGGCCTACCGGGCCGGGTTCCGGCACCCGCTGGACCGGGGTGCCGCGGGCCGGGCGATCCTGGCCGCCCGGCAGCAGCCCGCCACCGACCCCGGCTACACCCTCACCAGCGGGGAGCTGGAGACCGGCGCGTGCGGGGCGGCGGCCCCGCTGCTCGGCGTCTCCGGCGTCGAGGGCAGTGTCGGCGTGGTGATGCTGGCGGACGTGATACCGGAACGGGTCGGTCCGCGGGTACGGGATGCGGCGCGGGAGGTGGCGGAGGCGTTGCGCTGACGCGGTGCGCTGACGCGGTACGGTGACGCGGTTCCGCTGAGCCTTCCCCGTTCCGCGTCGCCGGGTGCGGGTGGAGTGTGGCTGGGCGCGCAGTTCCCCGCGCCCCTGGGGGCGTTGTCCGCGCCGGCGTTCCGTCCTGGCCGGTGATTGGGCGCGCAGTTCCCCGCGCCCCTGAGGGCGTTGTCCGCGCCCCTGAGGGTGCTGCCGTGCCCGGTGTGCCTCGCGTCCCTGGGGGCGCTGGTGCCCCGTCCCGGTTGGGCGTAGGGGCCCCGCGTTAGATTGAACCCGTGCTCTCTCGTCTCACGCGTCACCAGGTTCTCGCCGTCTGTGCCCTGCCCGTCGTGGCGCTGTTCGCCGTCGCCGGGCTCGCGCCGCTGCCGTTCTCCGTGGCCGAGCCCGGGATGACGGCGGACGTGCTGGGGAAGAACCGGGGCACCCCGGTGATCACCGTCTCGGGGGCGCCGACCCGGAAGACCAGCGGGCAACTGCGGATGACGACCATCGTGGCGACCGGCCCGGAGACACGGATCTCGCTCGGCGAGGTGATCGGCGCCTGGTTCGACACCGACCGGGCGGTCATGCCGCGCGACGCGGTCTACCCCAGCGGCGACGACCCGGGGGAGATCGAGCGGTACAACACCGCGCAGATGAAGGAGTCCCAGGACGACGCGGTCAGCGCCGCGCTGGGCTATCTGAAGCTGGACCCCGACGACGTGGACGTGAAGCTGCGCCTGGCGGACGTCGGCGGTCCCAGCGCCGGGCTGCTGTTCTCCCTCGGCATCATCGACAAGCTGGGCGCCGGCGACCTCACCGGCGGCCGGACCATCGCCGGTACGGGCACCATCACGCCCGGCGGCGAGGTCGGCGCCGTCGGCGGGGTGCCGCTGAAGACGCAGGCGGCCCGGCGCGACGGGGCGACCGTCTTCCTCGTACCGAAGGCGGAGTGCGCGGACGCGGCCACCGAGCTGCCGAAGGGGCTGCGGCTGGTCCCGGTGACGACGCTGAAAGGCGCCGTCGACGCGCTGCGCGCGCTGGCCGACGGCAAGGGCGAGGTGCCGCACTGCTGAGCCGGGCTCAGCCCTCCCTCACGAACCCCTTCCGCGTCATCCAGTCCAGCGCCACCTGGTGCGGGTCCTCCCCGTCCACGTCGACCCGGGCGTTCAGCTCCCGCGCCACGTCGTTGGTGAGCGCCTCGGTGACCGGGGCGAGCACGTCGGCGATGGCCGGCCACTTCTTCAGGGTGTCGGTGCGGACCATGGGCGCCGCGTTGTAGTTCGGGAAGAACTTCCGGTCGTCCTCCATCACCACCAGGTCCATCGACCTGATCCGCCCGTCGGTGGTGTAGACCTCGCCGTAGACGCAGGCGCCCTTGGCGGTCTGGGTGTAGATGATCCCGGTGTCCATCTGCGTGATGTTCCGCGCCGGCAGCCGCATCCCGTACGCCTTCTGCAGTCCCGGCAGCCCGTCCGCGCGGTTGGCGAACTCGCCTTCCACGCACAGCGTCACCGCCCCCGGGTCGGACTTCGCCAACGCGGCCACCTGCGACAGGGTGTCCGTGCGGTACTTCTCGTGGTGGGCCCGGTTCATGGCCAGCGCGTACGTGTTGTTCAGCGCCGCCGGGGGCAGCCAGCTCAGCCCCTTCTTGGCGTCCGCCGCGCGCACCGCCTCCCACTGCCGCCGCGGGTCGGGGATCGGGTGGCTGTTGCCGAGGTACGTGATCCAGGCGGTGCCGGTGTACTCGTACGTGGCGTCGGCGTCGCCGTTCTCGACGGCCGCGCGGGTGCCGACCGAGCCCTGGATGCCGGTGCGGTCCAGCACTTGCGCGCCGGCCGCCTCGAAGGCGATGCCCATGATCGCGCCGAGCACGAGCTGCTCGGTGAACTCCTTCGATACGACGGTCAGGTCGGCGCCCTCGAGCGGCCGGCCGCGGCCGACGGTGCCCGGTTCCACGTCGTCGGCCATGGGGGAGCCGCTGGTCAGACCGCAGCCGGCGGCGGCGAGCAGCACCCCGGCCAGCAGCGCCCGGGCGAGGCGCCTCATGAGCCCGCCTCCAGGCCGCGCGGGCTGAGCAGCACCTCGGCGAGCGAGGCCAGCCAGTCCACCAGCAGGGCCAGGGCGACGGTCAGGACCGAGCCCAGCACCAGCACCGGCATCCGCTGGCTGGTGATGCCGGTGGTGATCAGCACCCCCAGGCCGCCGCCCCCGCCGAAGGTCGCCAGGGTCGCCGTACCGACGTTGAGGACGAGGGCGGTGCGCACCCCGGCCAGGATCAGCGGGACGGCGAGCGGCAGTTCGACGCGGAGCAGGACGCCGAGGGGGGACATGCCGATGCCGCGGGCCGCCTCCAGCAGGGTCGGGTCGTTGGCCCGCAGGCCCGCGATGGTGTTGGCGAGCACCGGCAGGATCGCGTAGACGATGATGCCGATGAGGGCGGCCCGGCGGCCGATGCCCAGCCAGATCACCAGCAGCGCCAGCAGGCCGATGGCCGGGGTGGCCTGGCCGGTGTTGGCGACGGCGAGGGCCGCCGGGGTCGCCCGGCGGAACATCCGGCGGGTGAGCAGGACGCCCAGCGGAATGGCGATGATCAGCACGAAGAAGGTGGAGATCACCGTCAACTGCACGTGCTGCCACAGGGCCTTGGTGACCTGCCCGCCGGCCAGCGCGTTCTCGCTCAGCGCGTCCAGGTCGGCCTGCCGGAACCAGAGCCAGGTCGCCAGCAGCACCGCCACCAGCAGCGCGGGCAGGAAGGTCAGCTTGCGGTAGCCGACGCGCCGCCGGGACGGGGCGGGCGGCGCGGGCCGGGGCTCCTGATCGTCCTCGGGTTCGTCCTCGTACCCGAGGTCCGCGGGCGGCCGCCGGGAGGAAGGGCTCATCACGGTGCCGGCTCCCCTCCGCGGCCCTCCTGCTCGGCCCGGGTCCGCTCGGCGCGGGCCTCCTCCAGGTCGTGCTGGTGGGCCAGCGCGTCCAGCCGGTCGGCCTCCAGCATCTCGTGCACGGAGTTCATCAGCGTCTCCATGTCGACGACGCCCTCGTACGCGCCGCGCCGCCCGGTGACCGCGACCCGCCCGGCGTTGTCGGTGAGCACCGCCTCCAGCGCGTCCCGCAGCGTCGCGTCCCGCGTCACCGTGTCGTGGACCGGCGTCCCGGCCCGCGCCAGGGACCCCTTGGCCCGCATCAGATCGCCGCGCCGCAGCCACTTGTAGGGCCGGCCGCGCCGGTCCAGCAGCAGGATCTCGTTGCTGCCGCTGGCCCGGAGCCGGTCGAAGATGTGCTGGAGCGGGTCGTCCACGGTCACCGTCGGGTAGTCGGTGATGCCCACGTCCCGCACCCGGGTCAGGTTCAGCCGCTTCAGCGCCGCCCCCGCGCCCACGAAACCGGAGACGAAGTCGTCGGCCGGGTTGGTCAGGATCGCCTCCGGGGTGTCGAACTGGGCGATGTGGGAGCGTTCGCGCAGCACCGCGATCCGGTCGCCCAGCTTGATCGCCTCGTCGAAGTCGTGGGTGACGAAGACGATGGTCTTGTGCAGTTCGTGCTGGAGCCGGATCAGCTCGTCCTGGAGGTGGTCCCGGGTGATCGGGTCGACCGCGCCGAACGGCTCGTCCATCAGCAGCACCGGCGGATCGGCGGCCAGCGCCCGCGCCACCCCGACCCGCTGCTGCTGCCCGCCGGACAACTGGCGCGGATAGCGGTGGCGGAACTCCCCGGGGTCCAGGCCCACCAGGTCGAGCATCTCCTCCACCCGGTCCCGGGTACGGGCCTTGGACCAGCCGGTCATCCGCGGCACCAGGGCGATGTTCTGCGCCACGGTCAGGTGCGGGAACAGGCCCGAGGACTGGATGGCGTACCCGATCTTGCGGCGCAGTTTGACCGGGTCGATGTCGGTGACGTCCTCGCCGCCGATGCGGATGCGTCCGCCGGTCGGCTCGATCAGCCGGTTGATCATCTTCAGGGTGGTGGACTTGCCGCAGCCCGAGGGGCCGACGAAGACGACCGTCTCGCCCGCGCCGATCTCCATCGAGACGTTGTCCACGGCGGGCTGGGGATTGCCGGGGTAGCGCTTGGTCAGGTTCTCCAGCTCGATGGTGGCGCCGGTGGTGGCGGTGGCCGTCGTCTCAGACACGGATCCCCCTGGGGATGGTCAGCTTCCCGAGCAGCACGTACGCGGCGTCGAACAGCAGCGCCAGGACGATGATGCCGAGCGTGCCCGCGAGCACCTGGTTGAGCGCGTTCTTGCTGCCCAGCGAGGCGATCCCGCGGAAGATCTCGTTGCCCAGGCCCGGCCCGGAGGCGTACGCGGCGATCGCGGCGATGCCCATCAGCATCTGCGTGGAGACCCGGATGCCGGTCAGGACCGGCGGCCAGGCCAGCGGCAGTTCCACCCGCAGCAGCCGGGCCGTGCGCGACATGCCGATCCCCTTGGCCGCGTCCACCAGCGACGGGTCGACGCCGCGCAGCCCGACGATGGCGTTGCGCACGATGGGCAGCAGCCCGTACAGGGTCAGCGCGGTCACCGTCGGCGGCACGCCCAGCCCGACGATCGGGATGAGCAGGCCGATCATGGCCAGCGACGGGATGGTCAGCACGGTGGAGGTGGCGACGGTGGCCAGGTTCCCGGCCCACTCGCTGCGGTAGGTGGCCACGCCGATCAGCACACCCAGCACGGTCGCCACCACCATGCACTGGAAGACGGCGCTGGCGTGCTGCCCCGCGTCGGTGAGCAACTGCTGGTGGCGGCTGCCCAGGAACTCCCAGAAGGTCACATCCGCTCACCTCCCCCGTCGCCGGGCCAGGTCCTAGGTGCGTCCGTGGTCGGCCGCCGCCTGCTCCACCAGCGGGATCACCCGCAGCGGAACGGGGTTCTCCATGACGATCGCCGTGGCGGCCCGGACGATGCCATCAAAGCCCACGACCCGGTCGATCACCCGCTGGAGATCGGCGTTCGAGCGGGCCACCAGCCGGCAGAGCATGTCCCCGGTGCCGGTGGTGGTGTGCAGTTCCAGGACCTCCGGCACGGCCGCCAAGTGCGCCCGGACATCGGCGCCTTGGCCCTGCCGGATCTCCAGCGTCGCGAACGCCGTCACCGGGTAGCCGAGCGCCGCCGGGTCCACCTCCGGGCCGAATCCCCGGATGACTCCGTTCGACTGAAGGCGGTCCAGCCGCGCCTGCGCGGTGCCCCGCGCCACCCCCAGTCGCCGGGACATCTCCAGGACCCCGATCCGCGGCTCCCGCGCCAGCAGCACGATGATCCGCCCGTCCAGATGATCGATCCCCATCCGCCCCGCCCTCCCCGTTGGTCATCCTGTACAGATCGCCCCGTGGAACCGGCGTTCCGCTGGTCAGGATGCCCAGCGAAAACGCGAACTATTGCGCACCCTGCCGAGGGGGCCGATCCTGCGGCTATGACGCAGACCACACACCACACTCCCGACACCGCCCGGCAGGCCGACCCCTTCCCGGTCAAGGGAATGGACGCGGTCGTCTTCGCCGTGGGCAACGCCAAGCAGGCGGCGCACTACTACTCCACCGCCTTCGGCATGACCCTGGTCGCCTACTCCGGACCGGAGAACGGCAGCCGCGAGACCGCGAGCTACGTGCTGGAGAACGGCTCCGCCCGCTTCGTGTTCACCTCGGTCATCAAGCCCGTCACCGACTGGGGCCGGTTCCTCGACCGGCACGTCGCCGAGCACGGCGACGGCGTCATCGACCTCGCCATCGAGGTCCCCGACACCCGCGCCGCCTTCGCCTACGCCGTCGAGCACGGCGCCCGCCCGGTCGCCGAGCCGTACGAGCTGAAGGACGAGCACGGCACGGTCGTCCTCGCCGCCATCGCCACCTACGGCGAGACCCGCCACACCCTGGTCGAACGCACCGGCTACGACGGCCCGTACCTGCCCGGGTTCGCCGCCGCGAGCCCGATCGTCCAGCCGCCCGCGCACCGCACCTTCCAGGCGGTCGACCACTGCGTCGGCAACGTCGAGCTCGGCCGGATGGACGAGTGGGTGGAGTTCTACAACAAGGTCCTGGGCTTCACCAACATGAAGGAGTTCGTCGGCGACGACATCGCCACCGAGTACAGCGCGCTGATGTCCAAGGTGGTCGCCGACGGCACCCTCAAGGTCAAGTTCCCGATCAACGAGCCCGCCGTGGCCAAGAAGAAGTCCCAGATCGACGAGTACCTGGAGTTCTACGGCGGCGCCGGCGTCCAGCACATCGCGCTGAACACCAACGACATCGTGGCGACCGTCCGCACCATGAAGGCGGCCGGCGTGCAGTTCCTGGACACGCCCGACTCCTACTACGACACCCTCGGCGAGTGGGTCGGCGACACCCGGGTGCCCGTCGACACCCTGCGCGAGCTGAAGATCCTCGCCGACCGCGACGAGGACGGCTATCTGCTGCAGATCTTCACCAAGCCGGTCCAGGACCGCCCGACCGTCTTCTTCGAGCTGATCGAACGGCACGGCTCGATGGGCTTCGGCAAGGGCAACTTCAAGGCGCTGTTCGAGGCCATCGAGCGCGAACAGGCCAAGCGCGGCAACCTCTGACCGGGGCGTTCAGCTCACGGGCGGGTCCCCCGGCGGGGGCTCGCCCAGCGCCGCCAGCGCCCCGCGCGCCCGCGGCGCGTGCAGCGGCGAGAAGTACGGGTTGATCCGCAGCGCCTCCGCCAGATGCCGCCGGGCCGGCCCGTACCGCCCCAGCGCCCGCTCGATCATCCCCCGATGATAGGCGTACGGGGCGCTGCGCACCCCGCCCCCGAGGTCCGCGTCGGTGGCACGGGTCGCGTACCGCAGCGCCTGCCGGGTGCGCCCGGCGCGGTGCAGCGCCCAGCCCAGCGCGTCGGCGGCGGCGGTCGAGGGCCGGCCGCGCCACTCGGCGCGCAGTGCGCGCACCGCCGCCCCGGGGTCCCCGTGGTCGGCCTCGAACCGCCCCAGCAGCAGCCCCTCGTCCACCCCGTCCGCGGCGGCCGCCCGCACCCGCTCCCGCACCAGGTCGTACGTCACTCGCGCGGCCTGCCCCAGCCCCAGCGACTCGTACAGCTCGCCCAGCTCCAGCGCGTACTCCGCCCGGGGCTGCCGGGCCAGCGCCGCCCGGTAGGCGCCCAGCGCCTGCGTGGTCCGGCCCAGCGCCGCCAGCGCCCGCCCCTGCCCGGCCTGTGCGTCCCGCTGGTCGGGGTCGGTGCGCAGCGCCTCCTGGAAGAAGAGCAGCGCCCCCTCCCGGTCGCCGCGCTCGAAGGCCAGCCGCCCGGCCTGCTCCAGGTACGCCGCCCGCTCGGCCGGTGCCCCGGCCGCCGCCGCGGCGTCCGAGATCCGGGCCGCCGCGTCCTCCCGCCGGCCCTGGTCCCGGTAGACCGCCGCCACCCGCGCGTCCACCGCCGGGGACGACTCCAGCTTCGTCATCCGCTCCAGGGCCCGCCCCACGCCGTCGGCGTCACCGAGCCCGGTGCGGGCGTCGATCAGCAGCGCCTGGGCCGTCCACCGCCCCGGCGCCCGCTTCCGCGCGGCCTCGGCCCACCGCTCGGCCGCGCGGAAGTCCCGCCGCGCCACCGCCAGCGCCGCGAGCCCCTCCAGCGTGGCGGGGGAGGGGTCCAGGCGCAGGGCGGTGCGCAGCGCCCGCTCGGCCCGCGGGAAGTCGCCGCCGGTGCCGGTGCGCCGGCCCCGCTCCACGTAGGCGGCCCCGAGCACCGCCCACGCCCGCCCGTTGCGCGGACGGGCCCGCAGCCGGGCCTCGTGCTCGCCGATCAGCGCCGTCAGCGCGGGCAGCGCCGCCGGGACCCCCGCGGCCGGCGCGCCCCGGCCCTGGGCCTGGGCCTGGGCCCCGGCCGCCGGACCGGGCGCGGGAGCGGGCGCCCGGCCGCGCTCCGGGGGCAGCGTCAGCAGCACCCCGGCGAGCACCGCGACCCCGGCGGCCACCGCCACCGGCAGGCGCTTGGTGAGGCGGACCGGACGCCGCCGCAGTCGGATCTCCATACCGCTCACTGTGCGCACGGCGGACGGGGCCACCCGGGCAGGCGACAGCCGGTGCCGACGGGGTTCACACCGATGGCCCCCCGGTGCCACCCTGTGATCATGAGCCGTATCGAAGCGCCTCGTGACGAGACGACCGGCAACCTGCTCGACCGGCTGCTGGCCGGGCTGCCCGCCGACGCGGTGCTCACCGACCCCGACGTCACCGTCTCCTACGCCACCGACATGGCGAGCTTCTGCCCGGCCGGCACCCCCGCCGTCGTCGTCCTGCCGCGCACGGTCGAGGAGGTCCAGCACGTCCTGCGCACCGCCACCGAGCTGCGCGTCCCCGTCGTCCCGCAGGGCGCCCGCACCGGCCTGTCCGGCGGCGCCAACGCCACCGAGGGCTGCGTGGTGCTCTCCCTGGTCCGGATGGACCGCATCCTGGAGATCGACCCGGTGAACCGGATCGCCGTCGTCGAACCCGGCGTCATCAACGCCGACCTGTCCCGCGCGGTCGCCGAACACGGCCTGTCCTACCCGCCGGACCCCTCCAGTTGGGAGATGTGCACCATCGGCGGCAACATCGGCACCGCCTCCGGCGGCCTGTGCTGCGTCAAGTACGGCGTCACCGCCGAGTACGTCCTCGGCCTCGACGTCGTCCTCGCCGACGGCCGCCTGATGTCCACCGGCCGCCGCACCGCCAAGGGCGTCGCCGGGTACGACCTCACCCGGCTCTTCGTCGGCTCCGAGGGCTCCCTCGGCATCGTCGTCCGGGCGGTGCTGGCGCTGCGGCCCAAGCCGCCCGAGCAGTTGGTGCTGGCCGCCGAGTTCCCCTCGGCGGGCGCCGCCTGCGACGCGGTCTGCCGGATCATGGCCGGCGGGCACGTCCCGTCCCTCCTCGAACTGATGGACCGTACGACCGTCAAGGCGGTCAACGACCTCGCCCGGATGGGGCTGCCCGAGTCCACCGAGGCCCTGCTCCTCGCGGCCTTCGACACCCCCGACCCGGCCGCCGACCTCGCCGCCGTCGGCGCCCTGTGCGAGGCGGCCGGCGCCACCCAGGTCGTCCCCGCCGAGGACGCCGCCGAGTCCGAGCTGCTCCTCCAGGCCCGCCGGCTGTCGCTCACCGCCCTGGAGGCCGTCAAGGGCACCACGATGATCGACGACGTGTGCGTGCCCCGCTCCCGGCTCGGCGACATGCTCGGCGGCGTCGAGCGGATCGCCGCCAAGTACGGCCTGACCATCGGCGTCTGCGCGCACGCCGGCGACGGCAACACCCACCCGACGGTCTGCTTCGACGCCGCCGACCCCGACGAGGCACGGCGGGCCCGCGCCTCCTTCGACGAGATCATGGCCCTCGGCCTGGAACTCGGCGGCACCATCACCGGCGAACACGGCGTCGGCGTGCTGAAGAAGGAGTGGCTGGCCCGTGAACTGGGCCCGGTGGGGCTGGAGATGCAGCGCGCCGTCAAACGGGCCTTCGACCCGCTGGACATCCTCAACCCCGGCAAGCTGTTCTGACCCCGCACCCCCGCACCCCCGCACCCCGCGCCCCTACCGGGCCAGCAGATCGGCCAGGGCGTCGTCCAGACCGAGCCGCCCGCCCTCACTGCCCGGGGGACAGGCGCGCAGGGTCCGCTCCAGCCAGGCCGACACCGGCGGCGTCGGCGCCTCCAGCAGCGCCTCCCCGTCGGGGCTGCTCAGCGCCATCAGCACCACACCGCGCCCGTCGGACCGGGACGGCCACACCCGTACGTCACCGTCGCCGCTCGGCCGGAACACGCCCTCCACCAGCAGCTCCCGGGCGAACATCCAGTGCACGGGCCGGTCGGTGTCGATGTGGAACGTGACGTGGACGGCGTACGGATCGTCGGTGCGGTAGCTCAGCAGGGCCGCCACGGCGGCGGTGCGGCCGGGCGCCAGGATCAGCCGCATCTCCAGCTCCCGCTCTACGACGGTGGGGTGCATGCGCAGGTGCCTCTCTCGTGATCGTTCGGTCGGTCAGGAGGGAGAGCGGCCGGGGCCCGGGGCGTTACGCGGGTCCGCGGGCTTTTTTTCGTACGGGCGTTGCCCGGAAAGGAGTGGGTACGGCCGGACCGGCGGTGCGGACCGCGCCCGTCTGATAGATGTGGAGGCCCCCCTACCCCACCGAGCAGATACGGGACGACGGACATGAGCGCCCCAACCCCGGCCCCCGGCGACGACCGGCCCCGCGAAGGGTATTACCCGGACCCGTCCATCCCTGGATATGTCCGGTACTGGAACGGTGCCGCCTGGGTACCGGGCACCAGCCGTCCGGCCCCGGCGGCCGGCGAGCGGCTCGCCCCGCCGCCCGGCGCGGACGCGTCCGTGGAGGAGACCGGCCCGCACTTCTTCGACGAGGACCCGGTGGCTCAGGCCGCCCCGGCCGGAGAACCGCACGGCGGCCGTCCCGCGCCCGGCACGGCCTGGGGCGCCGGCGGGCAGCCCGCCTGGCCGGCCGCGAAGGGGAGCGACCCGAGGGTGCCGCACGACCCGCCCGGCGAGGCGGACCCCGGTACGTTCGTCTTCCGGCGCCCGGTGACGGGGGAGCGGTCCGCGCCCGACGCGGCGGCCGGGGCCGGGGGGCCCGCCGACGAGGGGACCCTCACCATCCGGGCGGTACCGCCGCACACGGCCGGGCTCGCCGGCCCCTCCGCACCCTCCGCTCCCGCCGCCCCCGCAGTTCCCTCCGCTCCCTCCGCTCCCGCCGCCCCCGCAGTTCCCGCCGCTCCCTCCGCTCCCGCCGCTCCCACCGGCCCCGGCCCCGGAAAGGCCGCCGCCGCCGTGCGGCCCGAGGCCCTCCCCGCCCCCTCCGGCCCGCAGCAGGCCCCCGGCAGCGCCCCCGCGCAGACCGCGCCCGCGCAGACCGCCCCCGCGCAGACCACGCCCCCGCAGGCGGCGGCCCCCCAGCCGCTGCCCGCCCCGCCCGCGGTCCCGCACCCCGCCCCCGCCGCCCCCGCCCTCGCCGCGCCCCTGACCACCGGCCCCGGTGGCGGGCAGTCGTCCTGGGCGCAGCAGGTGCACCGGCTGGCCGGGGCCGCCGGGGAGGAGCGGCCGGTCGCCCCGTGGAAGCCGCCCGTCGAGGACGTGTTCCAGGCCGCCGCCCGCCGGCAGGCGTCCGCGCGGCCCGCCGGGCTCGGCAAGCGCCTCGTCGCCAAGCTGCTGGACACCCTCGTGCTGGGCGCCGTCACCGCCGCGGCCGCCGTACCGCTCGGCGCGAAGGCCGCCGACCACGTCCACGCGAAGATCGACGCGGCGAAGCTCTCCGGCGAGACCGTCACCGTCTGGCTGCTGGACGGCACGACCGGCGCCTACCTGGGCATCGTCCTGGCCGTCCTGCTGCTCGCCGGCGTGGTCTACGACGCGCTGCCCACCGCCAAGTGGGGCCGCACCCTGGGCAAGAAGCTGCTGGGCCTGGAGGTCCGGGACATCGAGGCGCACGAGACCCCCTCCTTCGGCGCCGCCCTGCGCCGCTGGCTGGTCTACAGCGTCCCCGGCCTGCTGGCCGTCGGGATCGTGGGCGTCGCCTGGTGCCTGTTCGACCGCCCGTGGCACCAGTGCTGGCACGACAAGGCCGCGCATACGTTCGTCGCGGGCTGACCGGGTACGCCGGTCGGCGTACCGGAAACCGTCGCCCGGACGGCCGCTCGCCGGATGCGTGACCGTGGCGTTCGCGGTCGACTCGGGCCATGAGCAGCGAACCGCCCCCCGGCTCCGGTCAGCAGCCGCCGGAAGACGACCCGTTCAGGAAGCAGCCCCCGCCAGGGACCGGTCCGGGCACGGGCGGCGGCACCGGCTCCCCGTACGGCACCCCGCCCCCGAGCGCGGGCGGCCAGCCCCCGCCGTACGGCTCCCCGCCCCCGCCCGGCGGAGGCGGCGGCCCCTACAACGGCGGAGGCGGCGGCCCGTACGGAGGCGGCCCCCACAACGGCGGAGGCGGCGGCCCGTACGGCGGCGGACCCTACGGCGGAGGCGGCGACCCCTACGGCGGAGGCGGCGACCCCTACGGCGGCGCCCCCGCCGACCCCCTCGCCGGCATGCCCCCGCTCGCCGACAGCGGCCGGCGCACCCTCGCGCGGATCATCGACATGATCCTGGTCGGCATCGTCGTATGGCTGCTGAGCTGGGGCTTCGACGTCGCGGAGTACGACGTCGACGGCGGTGCGGTCAACGTCGGCAAGTCCTTCTGGCAGTCTCTGATCGCCGCCGTGCTCTACATCGCCTACGACACCTTCATGATCAGCCGGACCGGCCGGACGCTCGGCAAGAAGTGGCTCGGCCTGCGCGTCGCCGACCTCGGCAACGGCGCGACGCCCGCCACCCAGACCGCGCTGCTGCGCGCGGCGGTGCTCTGGCTGCCGTTCGCCTTCTGCTGCGCCTGCGTGTGGACGATCATCTGCGGGGGCTGGAGCTTCTTCGACCGTCCCTACAAGCAGGGACTGCACGACAAGGCGGCCAGGACGGTGGTGGTCAGCACCGGGTGACCGCCTTCGTCGCTCCTCAGGCGGCGCGCTGCCGTACCGATTCGCCGGCGGCCGTGCCGCTGGAGACCGGTACCGGTCGCTCGGCCGGGACCGCCGACGGGCGGCGGACGGCGACCGTGCGGGTCCTGGCGGCCGGGACGGTCACCGCGACGAGCAGCCCGAGGGCGAGCGCGGCGACCGCGATGACGGCGATCCCCACGGCCGAACCGGCCTGGGAGAGCGCCAGCATGGCGACGGTGGAGAGGATCACGGTGCAGGAACCGTAGGCGAACTGTGCGACGGTCGGACGGGGCATGGCCATCGTGTCCTCGGAAGGGGGGATCTCGGGGGTGAGACGGGCGGTCGGCCTGGCGTGCCGCCGACTTCCGGGCGTTCTGCCGTACGACTCTAGTCCGCTGCATGCCCGAGGGGAACGAACAGTAAGCGTGACCTGACCAACAGTGCTGGTGCACGGGGGGCGCACGGAGTCATGGCGTCCAGAAAACGGACGGTGGCACGCGCCCGCCCGGCCGAGGCCAGGTGTCCGTAAAGCGAACATTGGCTTACGCATAGTGCACTTGATCTGTTCAAGTCAAGGTCTGTCTTTTCCCGCGATCCTCTAGTCAAATGTCGTCACTTGACTACACGCGTTGATCACGCGTTCGCGGACCAGCAGAGCATCCGGCCCCCCTTCCGCGTACGCGGACGCGGGGGAGGATCTCAAGTGACCAGCAGACCCTGGACGTTCAGAGCGGCGGCCACCGTCGTCGCGCTCGCCACGGCCACCGCCACGCTCGCCACCGCCACCGCGGCGCAGGCCGACGCACCGGCCCGCCCGGGAGCCGTGGACCGCCACGACCCCGGCGCGGCGAAGGACAACCACGCCCACGACCTGGACGGCCCGTTGAGCCAGACCCAGGACGCCCAGCGCGAAGAGGCGCTCAACCAGGTCATATCCGGCAAGGCCACGGTCAAGGACCGCGACGGTTCGAAGGTGGTCCAGCTCAAGGGCAAGAAGGGCGACGGCAAGTACGTCGAACTCGGCCGCGAGAAGACCGACAAGATCTTCACCATCCTGGTGGAGTTCGGCGACAAGACCGACAGCCGCTACGGCGGCACCCCCGGCCCCCTGCACAACAGCATCGCCGCGCCGGACCGCCGCAAGGACAACTCCACGGCTTGGCAGGCGGACTACAACCGGAAGCACTACGAGGACCTGTACTTCGGTACCGGTGAGGACACCGAGTCCGTCAAGAAGTACTACGAGAAGCAGTCCTCGGGCCGCTACTCCGTCGACGGCGAGGTCTCCGACTGGGTCAAGGTCCCCTACAACGAGGCCCGTTACGGCAACAACGCCTGCGGCTCCAGCACCTGCTCCAGCGTCTGGAACGTGGTCCGCGACGGCCTGGACGCCTGGGTCGCCGAGCAGAAGGCGGCCGGCCGCACCGACGCCGACATCAAGGCGGACGTCGCCGAGTTCGACCAGTGGGACCGCTACGACTTCGACGGCGACGGCGACTTCAACGAGGCCGACGGCTACATCGACCACTTCCAGATCGTGCACGCCGGCGAGGACGAGTCCGCGGGCGGCGGCGCCGAGGGCGAGGACGCCATCTGGGCCCACCGCTGGTACGCCTTCGGCAGCGACGCCGGCGCCACCGGCCCGTCCGGTAACCGGCTCGGCGGCACCCAGATCGGCTCCACCGGCATCTGGGTCGGCGACTACACCATCCAGCCGGAGAACGGCGGACTCGGCGTCTACGCCCACGAGTACGGCCACGACCTGGGCCTGCCCGACCACTACGACACCGCGGGCGGCGACAACTCCACCGGCTTCTGGACGCTGATGTCCTCCGGTTCCTGGCTGGGCACCGGCCGGAACGAGATAGGCGACCTGCCCGGCGACATGAACGCCTGGGACAAGCTCCAGCTCGGCTGGCTGAACTACGACACCGCCAAGGCGGGCGTGGACTCCTGGCACAAGCTGGGCGTGGCCGAGTACAACACCAAGCACAAGCAGGGCCTGGTCGTCCAGTTGCCGAAGAAGGCGGTCACCACCGAGATCGTCACCCCGGCCCAGGGCGCGACCCAGTGGTGGAGCGGCAGCGGCGACGACCTGAAGAACACCCTGACCCGTTCCGTCGACCTGACCGGCAAGTCGTCGGCCGCCCTCACCCTGGACGGCTGGTACGACATCGAGGCCAACTACGACTACCTCTACGCCGAGGCGTCCACCGACGGCGGCGCCACCTGGACCGCCCTGGACGGCACCTTCGACGGGCAGCCGATCGCCCGTGACGGCAGCGACAAGCCCGCCCTCACCGGCACCGCCGACGCCTACGGCGAGCTGGCGTACCCGCTGGACGCCTACGCGGGCAAGAAGATCGACCTGCGCTTCCGCTACCAGACCGACGGCGGCGTGGCCCAGAAGGGCTTCACGGCCGACGAGATCACGGTGACCGCCGACGGCGCGACCGTCTTCGCCGACGACGCCGAGAGCGCCGACGCCGCCTGGACGGCCGACGGCTTCTCCCGGGTCGGCGCGTCCTTCACCAAGGACTACGCGCAGTACTACATCGCCGAGAACCGGCAGTACGTGTCGTACGACAAGACGCTGAAGACCGGCCCGTACAACTTCGGCTTCTCCACCACCCGGCCGGACTGGGTGGAGCACTACGCGTACCAGAACGGTCTGCTGATCTGGAAGTGGGACACCTCCCAGCAGGACAACAACACCAGCCAGCACCCCGGCACCGGCCTGGTCCTGCCCGTCGACTCGCACCCGGCCGCGCTGAAGTGGTCCGACGGCACCCTGATGCGCAACCGCTTCCAGTCCTACGACTCGCCGTTCAGCCGGTACCGCACCGACGGCATGACCCTGCACAAGGCCGACGTCCCGGTCCGGATCCCGTCCGCCAAGGGCGTGCCGGTCTTCAACGACCGCACCAGCGACTACTACGACCCGGCGAACCCGACCGGCGGCGTCCGGGTCACTGACACCAACACCAAGATCGAGATCACCAAGGAGGCCGCGGACGGCTCGACCATCGAGCTTGAGGTCGGCCCCGCGACCCAGCGGTAAGACGTTTCCGCAGCTCAGCGCATGATCGGCGGCGACCCCCTGGCGGGCCGCCGCCGATCCGTGTTTAGGTGCGTCCTGTGGTTCTCTTATTGACACTCGTGGACACGGGGGTACGACCGCATGGCCGCAGGAGGTTTCTGCAAGCTGCCGCACGGCACCGTGGTGGTGGCGCTCAACCTGCCCAGCCCGGCCGGTGACGGACCGGGCGCGGTCCGTGTCCTCGTCCACGCCCGCAACCGGGCGCGCGCCCTGACCAGGCTGCGCAACCTCGGGCTGGGCGCCGTCTACCTGCGGGGCAACGCCGCCCCGCCGAGCCCCGACGAGATCACGGCGGTGCTGCACCACCCGGACGGCCTGATATGGCGCACCGCCCCGGCGGCCGGCGCCGCCGACCTGGTCCAGGAGCTGTGGCACCCGATCCGCACGCTGCTCGGACGGCCCGCGCCCCAGCCCTGAGCGGCGCCACCGCACCGGGGCCCGTGCGGCGCTACTGCACCACGGGCTTGCCGGACAGCTCCACACCCGCCGACCGCAGCTCCTCCAGCGCCCGCTCGGTGGTCTCCGGGCTCACCCCGGCGGTCAGGTCCAGCAGCACCTGGGTACGGAACCCCTCCCGTACGGCGTCCAGCGCGGTGGCCCGCACACAGTGGTCGGTGGCGATGCCGACCACGTCGACCTCGTCGACCTGGCGGGCGCGCAGCCAGTCGGCGAGCCGGGTGCCGTTCTCGTCGGCGCCCTCGAACCCGCTGTACGCGGCCGAGTACGCCCCCTTGCTGAAGACGGCGTCGATCGCCCCGGAGGCGACGGCGGGCGCGAAGTTCGGGTGGAAGCCCACGCCCTCGGTGCCGGCGACGCAGTGCGCGGGCCAGGAGCGGACGTAGTCGGGGTTGTCGGCGAAGTGGCCGCCGGGCGCGATGTGGTGGTCCCGGGTGGCCACCACGTGCCGGTAGCCGGCGGGCGCCTGCCCGATCAGCTCCGTGATGGCGGCGGCCACGTCGGCACCCCCCGCGACCGCGAGGCTCCCGCCCTCGCAGAAGTCGTTCTGCACGTCTACGACGATCAAGGCGCGGCGCATGGTCGGTGTCCTTCGACTATGGGGTCGGGGAGTTCTCGCGGAGCGGAGGGTATGGGCCCGGCCGGTGAAAATCCGAGCCTAGGGGTCGCGGGGCCGGTGGGGGAGGGGCCCCGGGGGGCCGGATCGCTGCGCACCAGCTTTAGCTACCCGAGCCCTCGTGCACGTACTCCGTCGGAAGGACGGGTTCCCCCCGGGAGAGCTGGGTCGCGGACAGCGGCAGGCCCGCGCGGGCGGCGGCGTGCCGGTCCCGGGCGGCGTCCAGCGGCTCGCGGGCGACCACCTCGCCGCCCTTGACCAGCTCGACCAGGAGCTGCCGGTCGGCCAGCGCGTCCGGCACCGGCCCGGTGCCGACCACCTCGGCCTCGGCGACGCCGTACGCGTCCAGGCGGCGCGCGGCCCACTTGCGCCCGCCGACCGAGGTCTTGCCGCCGCTGGACTTCTTGGCGACCGGCACCAGCGGCGCCCCGGGGTCGTCGGACGCGGCCCGGGCGACCAGCTTGTAGACCATGGACGCGGTGGGGTGCCCGGAGCCGGTCACCAACTGGGTGCCGACCCCGTAGGCGTCCACCGGGGCGGCCCGCAGCGAGGCGATGGCGTACTCGTCCAGGTCCGAGGTGACGACGATCTTCGTGTCGGTGGCGCCCAGCTCGTCCAGTTGCTGCCGCACCCGGTGGGCGACCAGCAGCAGGTCGCCGGAGTCGATCCGGACCGCCCCGAGGCCGGGCCCGGCCACCTCCACGGCGGTGCGCACCGCCTCGGCGACGTCGTACGTGTCCACCAGCAGGGTGGTGTCCCGGCCCAGGGACTCGACCTGGGCGCGGAAGGCGTCGCGCTCGGTGTCGTGCAGCAGGGTGAAGGCGTGCGCGGAGGTGCCGACGGTGGGGATGCCGTAGCGGAAGCCCGCGGCCAGGTCGGAGGTGGTGGCGAAGCCGCCGACGTAGGCGGCGCGGGCGGCGGCCACCGCGGCCAGCTCGTGGGTGCGGCGGGCGCCCATCTCGATCAGCGGGCGGTCCCCGGCCGCCGACGCCATCCGGGAGGCCGCCGCGGCGATCGCCGAGTCGTGATTGAGGATGGACAGGATCACGGTCTCCAGCAGCACGCACTCGGCGAAGCTGCCCTCCACCCGCATGATCGGCGAGCCCGGGAAGTACACCTCGCCCTCGGGGTAGCCCCAGATGTCGCCGCTGAAGCGGTAGTCGGCGAGCCAGGCGAGGGTCTCCTCGTCGACGATGCCGCGGTCGCGCAGGAAGGCGAGGACGTCCGCGTCGAAGCGGAAGTTCTCCACCGCGTCGAGCACCCGCCCGGTGCCGGCCACCACTCCGTACCGCCGCCCGTTCGGCAACCGCCGGGTGAAGACCTCGAACACGCTCCGCCGCCGGGCCGTGCCCCCGGTCAGGGCGGCCCGCAGCATCGTCAGCTCGTACTGGTCCGTGAAGAGCGCCGTCGAGGGAACATCCACCGGCAGCCCAAGGTCCGCTGTGTTCATGGTCAGTGATCGTACTCCCATTTCGTCAAACTGACGATTTAGGGCCGCGGGCAGGCCCGTTTGTGCGACTGCCCCCCTGCGGTGGCAGCATGGGTGATGTGACGTCACCCGCTCCCGTAGAGATCGAACGCACCGAGTCGGCGGAGGAGACCTTCGCCGTGCCCGAGCCGGACGTCCCCTGGGTCACCATCGTCCACAACGACCCGGTCAACCTCATGAGCTATGTGACGTACGTCTTCCAGACGTACTTCGGCTACTCCAAGGACAAGGCCACCAAGCTCATGCTCGACGTCCACCACAAGGGCCGTGCGGTCGTCTCCAGCGGCAGCCGCGAGGAGATGGAACGCGACGTGCAGGCCATGCACGGCTACGGTCTGTGGGCCACCCTCCAGCAGGACCGGAAGTAGCTGAAACGCCTCCATGCCAGGACACTTCGAACCGCTCCCCGGCGGCGGCGCGGCCGTCGCCCTCGACGACGTCGAGATCTCCATCATCCGGTCGCTGGCCGTGCAGCTCCTGGAGCTGATCGGCCCCGGTCCCGCCGAGGACGCGCCGGACGACCCGCTCGCCGAGCTCTTCGCCGAGGGGCCCAGCGAGCCGCCCTCCGACCCGGTCCTCAAGCGGCTGTTCCCGGACGCCTACATCGACCCCGAGGGCACCCCGCAGGCCAGGGAGGCGGAGGAGCAGCGGGCGTACTCCGCGGAGTTCCGCCGCTACACCGAGAACGACCTGCGGGCCGGCAAGCGGGAGAACGCGCTGGCGGTGGTCCGCTCCCTGGACGCGCTGGCGTCCCGGGCCGCCGAGGACGGCGGGGCGGTGCTGAAGCTGTCGGCCGAGGAGTCCCGGCAGTGGCTGGGCGCGCTCAACGACCTGCGCCTGGCGATCGGCTCCCGGCTGGACATCGCCGACGAGGACGACACCGACCTGCTCTACCGGCTCCCCGACGAGGACCCGCGCAAGCCGATGGTGATGGCGTACCTCTGGCTGGGCGGGCTCCAGGAGACGCTGGTCTCGACTCTCATGCCGTAGCGGCCCTCCCGCTCAGCGGAGTCGCGCGTCCAGATAACGATCGCGTCAAAGCGACGCACCGTTCTGCCTATTTCTGACGCCTTTTGTTCCTTTTGTCTGTGGTGTGGGCCACATCGGCCACCTGTGATGAACCGGGCGGTCGTGGTAAATCTTCTCGACCGCCCGGCGAACACCACCCGAATGTTCGGCCGGGTGCGCCACCGAGCCGGCGGACCGCCGGCCAGGCACCGCTCCATCATCCGGGGGGATCGAGACCCGATCCGAGGCCGACGCGAAGGCCCGGGTCGGCATGGAGAAAGGCGCACCACCATGACCTCTGCGCAGGTCGGCAAGGCGAACACCCCCGAGGAGGGGTACGAACGCGGCCTCGGCAGCCGCCAGGTCCAGATGATCGCGATCGGCGGCGCCATCGGCGTCGGGCTCTTCCTGGGCGCCGGGGCCAACATCGCCAAGGCGGGGCCCAGCCTGATCGTCATGTACGCCCTCGCCGGCGTGATCATCTTCTTCATCATGCGGGCCCTGGGCGAGCTGCTGCTCTACCGGCCCGTGTCGGGTTCCTTCGCCGAGTACTCCCGCGAGTTCCTCGGCCCCTTCTTCGGTTACTTCACCGGCTGGACGTACTGGCTGATGTGGGTGGTCACCGGCATGGCCGAGCTGACCGCCGCCGCGATCTACATCAACTACTGGTTCCCGGACATCCCGCAGTGGATCTCCGCGCTGGTCTTCCTGGTCGTGCTGTTCGTGGCCAACCTGATCTCGGTGAAGCTGTTCGGCGAGATCGAGTTCTGGTTCTCGATGGTCAAGGTCACCGCCATCATCGGCATGATCGTGATCGGCCTGGGCGTGCTCACCTTCGGCTTCAGCCAGGCCGGCGACACCGCCGCGGTCTCCAACCTGTGGGAGTTCGACGGCTTCTTCCCCAAGGGCATCGGCTCCTCCCTGATGACCCTCCAGGGCGTGATGTTCGCCTACCTCGCCGTCGAGCTGGTCGGCGTCACCGCCGGCGAGTCCGAGAACCCGGAGAAGACCCTCCCCAAGGCCATCAACACCCTGCCCTGGCGGATCGCGCTGTTCTACGTCGGCGCCCTCACCGTCATCCTGTGCGTGGTGAAGTGGACCGAGTTCGCCCCCGGCGTCTCGCCGTTCGTCGCGGCCTTCTCCAAGATCGGCATCCCGGCCGGCGCCGCCATCGTCAACTTCGTGGTGCTCACCGCCGCCCTGTCCTCCTGCAACTCCGGCATGTACTCCACCGGCCGGATGCTGCGCACCCTCGCCGACAACGGCGAGGCCCCCGGCGTCTTCAGCAGGCTGTCCGCCTCCAAGACCCCGGCCCTCGGCATCACGGTCTCGGTGGTCTTCATGGGCATCGGCGTGGTCCTGAACTACATCGTCCCGGAGAAGGCGTTCGGCTACGTCACCTCGGTCGCCACCGCGGCCGGCATCTGGACCTGGCTGATGATCCTGATCAGCCACGTCATGTACCGCCGCAAGGTCGTCGCGGGCAAGCTGCCCGCCTCGTCCTTCCCGGCGCCCGGCGGCTCGATCTGCTCCTGGATCGCCATCGCCTTCCTGCTCTTCGTCACCGGCATCATCGCCTACGACGCGGACGCCCGGGTCTGCCTGTACGTGATGGCGGGCTGGGCGGTCGCCCTCGGCATCGGCTGGGCGGTGCTCAAGAGCCGCAACCCGCAGGTCACCCGGCGCGGCGAGGGCGAGCTGGGCGGCGAGCCCGAGTTCGAGAAGGTCGGCTGACCCACCCGTCCGCTGTCCGGCATATGGGCCGTCCCGTACCACCCATCGGTACGGGACGGCCCCTCTGCTTATCCTGCTGTCCATGCTGACCATCACCCAGGCCCTGTACGACCAGATCGTCGCGCACGCCCGCGCGGACCACCCCGACGAGGCGTGCGGGGTGGTCGCCGGCCCCGTCGGCGCGGGCCGCCCCGAGCGGTTCATCCCCATGCTGAACGCCGCCCGCTCGCCCACCTTCTACGAGTTCGACTCCCAGGATCTGCTCAAGCTCTACCGGGAGATGGACGACCGCGACGAGGAGCCCGTGGTCATCTACCACTCCCACACGGCCACCGAGGCGTACCCCTCGCGCACCGACATCTCCTACGCCAACGAGCCCGGCGCTCACTACGTGCTGGTCTCCACCGCCGACACCGACGGCGCCGGCGACTTCCAGTTCCGCTCCTTCCGGATCGTCGAGGGCGAGGTCACCGAGGAGGAAGTGAAGGTCGTCGAGGCGTACTGAGACTCCCGGAGGCGGCCCCGTACTGGCTCCCGGAGGCGGCCCTGTACTGGCGCGTCTCGTCCTGCGGATGAACAACGTCCGAAGGGTGAGATCACCTTCCAGAACCCGGACCGGGAATCGATACGATGAGTCCATGGTTCTCCACGACGTGAGCGAGAAGACGCCGGGCGCACTGCTCGTGGCGAAGCTGCACGTCGACCTGTGCAGGCTCGCCAGCGCCATCTGTTGAACCCGCGGCGCCGCCGCCGTACCGCCGTGCGCAGCGGCGTGCCGTCCCGCGCGCCCGAAGAACCCACGACATCTTCCGACAGGAGCCCTCAGCCATGGCCATCGAGGTCCGCATCCCCACCATCCTCCGCCAGTACACCGACGGCCAGAAGGCGGTGGAGGGCAGCGGTGAGACCCTCGCCGATCTCTTCGCCGACCTCGACTCCCGGCACGCGGGCATCCAGGCCCGGATCCTGGACGGCGGCCAGTTGCGCCGCTTCGTCAACGTCTACCTCAACGACGAGGACGTCCGCTTCCTCGACGGCATCAACACCAAGCTCTCCGACGGCGACAACGTCACGATCCTGCCGGCCGTCGCCGGCGGTATGGCCTGATACCCATGCGCTACGACTCCCCGCTGGCCGCGGTGGGCAACACCCCCCTGGTGCGCCTGCCGCGGCTGTCGCCCTCCGCCGACGTGTCGATCTGGGCCAAGCTGGAGGACCGCAACCCCACCGGCTCGATCAAGGACCGCCCCGCCCTGCACATGATCGAGCAGGCGGAGAAGGACGGCCGCCTCACCCCGGGCTGCACCATCCTGGAGCCGACCAGCGGCAACACCGGCATCTCGCTCGCCATGGCCGCCAAGCTCAAGGGCTACCGCATGGTCTGCGTGATGCCCGAGAACACCTCGCAGGAACGCCGTGACCTGCTCGGCATGTGGGGCGCCGAGATCATCTCCTCCCCGGCGGCCGGCGGCTCCAACACCGCCGTGCGGGTCGCCAAGGAACTGGCCGCCGAGCACCCCGACTGGGTCATGCTCTACCAGTACGGCAACCCGGACAACGCCGGCGCCCACTACGCCACCACCGGCCCCGAGATCCTCGCCGACCTGCCGTCCATCACCCACTTCGTGGCCGGCCTCGGCACCACCGGCACCCTCATGGGCGTCGGCCGCTATCTGCGCGAGCACAAGCCGGACGTCCGGATCGTCGCCGCCGAGCCGCGCTACGACGACCTGGTCTACGGCCTGCGCAACCTCGACGAGGGCTTCGTCCCCGAGCTGTACGACGCCTCGGTGCTGACCACCCGCTACTCGGTCGGCTCCGCCGACGCCGTCACCCGCACCCGCGAACTCCTCCAGCAGGAGGGCATCTTCGCGGGCGTCTCCACCGGCGCCGCCCTGCACGCCGCGATCGGCGTGGCCGGCAAGGCCGCCAAGGCCGGCGAGAGCGCGGACGTGGTCTTCGTCGTCGCCGACGGCGGCTGGAAGTACCTCTCCACCGGCGTCTACACCGCCGCCACCACCGAGGAAGCCATCGCGACCCTGCACGGCCAGCTCTGGGCCTGACCGCCCCGCCCCGCTCCGCTACGTCGCCAGGTGACGGACCTGGTCCCACAGGACCGGGTCCACCACACCCACCCGGCGGCGGAACTCCCGCACCGGGACCTCCCGCAGCTCCTCCGTCTCCAGGAAGCTCGCCCGCCCCCGCGCGTCCCCGACCGAGCCCGGCGGCAGCGGGATCACCCCCGAGCGGCCGTCCCGGTACCGGCTGGTGATCTTCACCACGGTCACCCGCCGCCCGCGCACCGCGACCACCAGACACGGCCGGTCCTTCGCGCCCTCCGTGTCCTCGTACGGCACGTTCGCCCACCAGATCTCCGCCGGCCGAGGCCGCACCGCCCGCCCGCCGCGCCCCCCGGGCCGGCCCGGCGGACGCCGCCGCCCGCCCGGCCGCCCGCTCCGGCCCCATCCGTCGACGAGCGTGGCGACGAGCCCGAGCAGGACCACGGCCGCGAGCACCAGCCACCATGACGTGTCCATACGGCGACGTTACCGGCGCGCGCCACCGCCGCGCGCCCCTATCCCGACCCCACACGCCCCGCTTCCAGCCGAACCGGTGACACCACAGGTGAGTTCGCCCACAACGGCCCCTGGCGGAGGAGCGACCCGAGGTTTTGCGCCTTACGCTCGACGGACCGCACGACCCCCGTCTCTCCTCATCCGCCAGCGGAGGTTTCTGCTCCATGAAGCTCACCGTCGTCGGCTGCTCGGGGTCGTTCCCGTCCGCGGAATCGGCCTGTTCGAGCTACCTCGTCGAGGCCGACGGCTTCCGGCTGCTCCTCGACATGGGCAACGGCGCCCTGGGCGAGCTGCAGCGCCACTGCGGTCTCTACGACCTCGACGCGATTTTCCTCAGCCATCTGCACGCCGACCACTGCATCGACATGTGCGCCTACTTCGTGGCGCGCTACTACCGGCACGACGGCGGCCGCTGCGCCCCGCTCCCGGTCTACGGCCCCGAGGGCACCGAACACCGGCTCACCACCGCCTACGCCGACACCCCCACCGCCTCCTCCATGAGCGAGGTCTTCGACTTCCACACGGTCAAGCCGGGCACCTTCGAGATCGGCCCGTTCACCGTGCACACCGACCTGGTCGCGCACCCCGTCGAGGCGTACGGCATCCGCGTCGAGCACGCCGGGCGGTCGCTGACCTACTCCGGCGACACCGGGGTCACGCCCACGCTGGACGAACTCGCCCGCGACAGCGACCTGTTCCTGTGCGAGGCCGCCTTCACCCACGGCAAGGAGGCGATCCCCGACCTCCACCTCAACGGACGCGAGGCCGGCCAGACCGCCGCCCGGGCCGGCGCCCGGCGCCTGGTGCTCACCCACATCCCCCCGTGGACCGACCCGCGCACCAACCTCACCGACGCCCGCGAGGTCTTCGACGGCCCGGTGACCCTGGCCGCGCCGGGAGCGACGTACGAGATCTGAGCCCGCACGCGCGAAGGCCCCGGAACCCACCCGGTTCCGGGGCCTTCGTCATGCCGTGCGGCGAGGGAGTCTCACGCCTTCGTGAGGTCCTCGACCTCCTCCTCGGGTTCGCGGCCCGGGGTCTTCAGGTCGAACTTGAGGATGGCGAAGCGGAACACCACGTAGTAGAGGGCCGCGAAGACCAGGCCGATCGGGATGATCAGCCACGGCTTGGTCGCCAGGTGCCAGTTGAGGGCGTAGTCGATGAACCCGGCCGAGAAGTTGAAGCCGGCGTGCACACCCAGGCCCCAGGTCACCGCCATCGACACCGCGGTGAGCACCGCGTGCAGCACGTACAGCAGCGGCGCGATGAACATGAACGAGAACTCGATCGGCTCGGTCACACCGGTGACGAACGAGGTCGCCGCCAGCGAGATCATCATGCCCATCACGGCCTTGCGGCGCTCGGGGCGGGCGCAGTGCGCGATGGCGATCGCGGCGGCCGGCAGACCGAACATCATGATCGGGAAGAAGCCGGACTGGAAGATGCCGGCGGAGGGGTCACCGGCCAGGAAGCGGGTGATGTCGCCGTGCACGATCTCGCCCGAGGCGTCCTTGAAGTCACCGAGCTGGAACCAGGCCACCGTGTTGACGAACTGGTGCATGCCGATCGGGATCAGACCGCGGTTGACCGCGCCGAACAGGGCCGCGCCGCCCGCGCCCAGGCCGGTCATCCACTCGCCGAAGCTGGAGATGGCCTCGCCGATGGGCTCCCAGACCAGACCGAAGAAGACGCCCACGACGATGCCGACGAACGCCATGATGATCGGCACCAGCCGGCGGCCGTTGAAGAAGCCGAGCCAGTCCACCAGCTTCTTGCGGTGGTAGCGCTGCCACAGCACGGCGGCGAGCAGACCCATGATGATGCCGCCGAGCACCCCGGGGTTGTTGTACGTCGCGGCGACGTCCGGGCCGTCCTTGACCACCGCCTCGGTGACCGGGAACGCCTCCAGCACCTTGCTGTAGACCAGGAAGCCGACCACCGCGGCGAGCGCGGTCGAGCCGTCCGCCTTCTTCGCGAACCCGATCGCCACGCCTATGCAGAACAGCAGCGGCAGCGAACCGGTCAGCGCACCGCCCGCGTTGTTGAAGACGGCGGCGACCTTGTCCCAGCCCAGGCCGTCCTTGCCGAAGATGTCGTCCTGGCCGAGGCGGACCATGATGCCGGCGGCCGGGAGTACCGCGATCGGGAGCTGTAGGCTGCGTCCGACCTTCTGCAGGCCCTGGAACAGGCCCGATCCCCGCTTCTTTGCGGGGGCCGCCGATGCGGTGGCGGTGCTCATGTTACGTTTCCTCCATCGGGTGGTGGTCTACACCACTCAGTGGTGTAGACCTGTTGTAGCACGATGAAGGCGGCATAAGGAACCCTCGGTTCCGCTATCCCTTCGTGACGTCCTCCACCTCCTCCTCCGGCTCCCGCCCCGGCGTCTTCAGGTCGAACTTCCGGATCGCGAACCGGAACAGGACGTAGTAGACGACGGCGAAGCACAGGCCGATCGGGACGATCAGCCAGGGCCTGGTCGCCAGGTTCCAGTTGATGACGTAGTCGATCAGGCCCGCCGAGAAACTGAACCCGTCCTTCACCCCCAGCGCCCAGGTCACCGCCATCGACACCCCGGTCAGCACCGCGTGGATGGCGTACAGCACCGGCGCGACGAACAGGAACGAGTACTCCAGCGGCTCGGTGATGCCGGTCACGAACGACGTCAGCGCCACCGACAGCATCAGTCCGCCCACCTCCTTGCGGCGGTGAGGCTCGGCGCAGTGCGTGATGGCCAGCGCCGCGGCCGGCAGCGCGAACATCATGATCGGGAAGAAGCCCGAGGTGAACTGGCCCGCGTCCGGATCACCGGCCAGGAACATGTTGATGTCGCCGTGCACCACCGTGCCGTCCGGCTTGGTGTAACTGCCGAACTGGAACCACATCGGCACGTTCAGGAACTGGTGCAGCCCGATCACCAGCAGCGCCCGGTTCGCCAGCCCGAACACCCCGGCGCCCCACGCCCCGATCTCCGTCAGCCAGTCGCTGAAGCTCTCCAGCGCGTCCCCGACCGGCGGCCACACCCACAGGCACAGCGCCGCGAACGCGATCGCCACGAACGCCATGAGGATCGGCACCAGCCGCCGCCCGTTGAAGAACCCCAGCCAGTCCACCAGCTTCGTCCGGTGGAACCGCCGCCAGAAGTACGCCGCCAGCAGGCCCATCACGATCCCGCCGAACACCCCCGGGTTCTGGTACGTGAACGCCGTCACCGACCCGTCGGCGAGCCGGCAGCCCACCTGCGGCACCGCCTTCGACCCCGCCGGGCAGTCCTCCGGGAACTGCCGCAGCACGTTGAAGTAGACGAGGAACCCCGCCACCGCCGCCAGCGCCGTCGACCCGTCCGCCTTCTTCGCCATTCCGATGGCCACGCCCACGCAGAACAGCAGCGGCAGCCCCAGCGAGCCGTCCAGCAGCGCCCCGCCCGCGCCCGTCATCACCTTCGAGACATCGGTCCAGCCCAGCCCGTCGGCGCCGAACACGTCCGGCTGCCCCAGCCGGTTGAGGATGCCCGCCGCCGGCAGCACCGCGATCGGCAACTGCAGACTGCGCCCCATCTTCTGGAGCCCTTGGAACAGACCCTGGAAGCGGGCCCGGGCGGGACTGGCCGGGCGGTCGGCACTCATCCGGTCTCCTTGGCGGGGGAGGCGGTTTGGCGGCCGTCCCCGCGGTGGTGTAGACCAGTTGGCGGACGGTTCCGCTGTCGTGACGCCATCATTCGGTACCGACCGCATGACCGCTCGCGAAGATGGGCCAACTGTGGGTTACTGCGACAAAGCGGTTCGGATCAGGGAGAAAGAACATGGCCAGCAAGGCTGAGAAGATCGTTGCCGGGCTCGGCGGCATCGACAACATCGACGAGATCGAAGGCTGCATCACCCGCCTCCGTACCGAGGTCAACGACCCCTCGCTGGTCGACGAGGCCGCCCTCAAGGCCGCCGGCGCGCACGGCGTCGTGAAGATGGGCACCGCCATCCAGGTCGTCATCGGCACCGACGCCGACCCGATCGCCGCGGAGATCGAAGACATGATGTGAGCCCCGCGCCCACGTGTACGAGGGGGTCCTTCCCGCCCCGGGAAGGACCCCCTCCGCATGCCGATAGGCTCACCGGCATGTCACGCATCGACGGCCGCACCCCCAACCAACTCCGCCCCGTCACCATCGAACGCGGCTGGAGCAAGCACGCCGAGGGCTCCGTCCTCGTCTCCTTCGGCGACACCAAGGTCCTGTGCACCGCCTCCGTCACCGAAGGCGTCCCGCGCTGGCGCAAGGGCAGCGGCGAGGGCTGGGTCACCGCCGAGTACGCCATGCTGCCGCGCGCCACCAACACCCGCGGCGACCGCGAGTCCGTCAAGGGCCGCATCGGCGGACGCACCCACGAGATCAGCCGCCTGATCGGCCGCTCCCTGCGCGCGGTCATCGACTACAAGGCGCTCGGCGAGAACACCATCGTCCTGGACTGCGACGTCCTCCAGGCCGACGGCGGCACCCGCACCGCCGCCATCACCGGCGCCTACATCGCCCTCGCCGACGCCGTCGCCTGGGCCCAGGGCAAGAAGATCGTCAAGCCCGGCCGCAAGCCCCTCACCGGCACCGTCGCCGCCGTCTCCGTCGGCATCGTGGCCGGCGTCCCCCTGCTCGACCTGCGCTACGAGGAGGACGTGCGCGCCGACACCGACATGAACGTCGTCTGCACCGGCGACGGCCGCTTCGTCGAGGTCCAGGGCACCGCCGAGGCCGAGCCCTTCGCCCGCGCCGAACTCGACAGCCTCCTCGACCTCGCCCAGACCGGCTGCGCCGAACTGGCCGGACTCCAGCGCGAGGCCCTCGGCATCGCCCTCGAAAGGTAAAGCCCCGGAAAAGCGCGGCCGCCGCACCGCGCAACTGCGCCGCCCGCCACCGCGTCCCTAGGGGTACGGGCGTACGGCCTCACCGCCGTACGCCCGGCGCACCGCACCGAGGGGCCCGCCCGGCCCTGACCCCAGGGGAGGACCGCACCCATGGCCAGGACCCGACGCCGCAGCCGTCGTACCGCCGTCGCCGCCGCCCTCGCGGCCGCCGGTCTGACCGCCGCGCTCGCCACCGGCTGCGACGCCGTCGACCGGGCACTGGACTGCGTCCAGACCGCCGACGCCATCGCCGACAGCGTCACCGCCCTCCAGCAGGCCGTCGAAGCCGCCGACGACCCGGCCGAACTGCGGGACTCCCTCGACACCATCGAGGACGACCTCGACAAGATCGGCGACAAGACCGACGACACCGACGTGGACCAGGCCGTCGACGACCTCGGCCGGGCCGTGGAGAACGTCCGCACCGCCATCGAGAACGGCGACGCCACCCCCGACATCAGCCCTGTCACCGACGCGGCCGGCGAACTGACCAAGGTCTGCACGCCCTGACCGGGCGGTAGCGGAGCCGTCCGTTCCGCCTGGGAGACTGGACCCCATGACCCGCCTGATCCTCGCCACCCGCAACGCCGGGAAGATCACCGAACTCCGCGCCATCCTCGCCGACGCCGGACTGCCCCACGAACTGATCGGCGCCGACGCCTATCCCGGCATCCCCGACGTCAAGGAGACCGGCGTCACCTTCGCGGAGAACGCCCTGCTCAAGGCGCACGCCCTCGCCCGGGCCACCGGCCTGCCCGCCGTCGCCGACGACTCCGGCCTCTGCGTCGACGTCATGAACGGCGCGCCCGGCATCTTCTCCGCCCGCTGGGCCGGCCGCCACGGCGACGACCGGGCCAACCTCGACCTGCTCCTCGCCCAGCTCTCCGACATCGCCGACGAGCACCGCGGCGCCTCCTTCGCCTGCGCGGCGGCCCTGGCCCTGCCCGACGGCACCGAACGCGTGGTCGAGGGCCACCTCCCGGGCACCCTGCGCCGAGCGCCGGCCGGTACCGGCGGCTTCGGCTACGACCCGATCCTCCAGCCGGAGGGCGAGACCCGCACCTGCGCGGAGCTGACCGCCGAGGAGAAGAACGCGATCAGCCACCGGGGCAAGGCGTTCCGCGCGCTGGTGCCGGTGGTACGGGAACTGCTGGGCTGAGGCGGACACACCAACGGCCTGCGGATCACCGTGGATTCGCAGGCCGTCTCGGTGCGGCGGAAGGGATTCGAACCCTCAAGCCCGATCAAGGGCCACAGATCCTAAGTCTGCTGCGTCGCCATTGCGCCACCGCCGCGAGTGCCCCTCATGGTACCGGGCGGCCCGGGCGGGGCGGCTCAGATCCCCAGATCCTTGATGATCTTGGCTACGTGGCCGGTCGCGCGGACGTTGTAGAGGGCGCGCTCCACCTTGCCGTCCTCGTCGACGACGATCGTGGAGCGGATGACGCCCTGGTACGTCCGGCCGTAGTTCTTCTTCTCGCCGAAGGCGCCGTACGCGTCGAGGACCTTCTTGTCGGGGTCGGCGAGGAGGGTGACCCGCAGCGACTCGGCGTCGCGGAACCTGGCCAGCTTCTCCGGCTTGTCCGGGGAGATGCCGAGGACGTCGTAGCCGGCGCCGGCCAGCAGGTCGAGGTTGTCCGTGAAGTCGCACGCCTGCTTGGTGCAGCCGGGGGTAAGGGCAGCGGGGTAGAAGTAGACGATGACCTTGCGGCCCTTGTGGTCGGCCAGGGACACCTCGTTGCCGTCGGCGTCCGGGAGGGTGAAGGCGGGGGCGGTGTCCCCGGGCTGGAGTCGCTCGCTCATCGGAACAGCGTAACCGGGGGTCCTGACAGTGCGGTGGGCCGCAGAGCTGACAGACTGTCCGGAACAAGCATCAGCTTCACATCGGAGGCCGTACGGTGGCGGACACGTCGGACACGAGAACCCCGGCGCAGATCGAGGCGGACATCAAGCGCCGCCGCGAGGTGCTGGCCGAGACGCTGGACGAGATCGGGATGCGGGTGCACCCGAAGACGATCATGGGGGACGCCAGAGCGAAGGTCGCCTCCGACATCGACCGCACCCTGGGACGTGCCTACGTCGGCGTCAACAAGGTGGTCAGCGATGTGAAGGCACAGTTCGTGGACGAGCAGGGCAGACCCAAGCCGGAGCGGGTCGTGCCCGTGGCCCTCGTGGTCGTCGGGGTGGTGGGCCTGCTGGCCCTGCGGACCCGGCGGCGCAGGGGCTGAGACGGAGCAGGTAGGTTCAAGGCGTGAGCGCCAACAGAAACGACCACAGCACCCAGGACGACAAGCTGCCCATCCGGATGCTGCACGACCGTGTGCTCGTGCGGCAGGACACCAGTGAGGGCGAGCGGCGTTCGGGGGGCGGCATCCTGATCCCCGCCACGGCGGCGGTCGGCCGGCGGCTGGCCTGGGCCGAGGTCGTCGCGGTGGGGCAGAACGTCCGGACGGTGGAGCCGGGTGACCGGGTGCTGTACGACCCGGAGGACCGCGCCGAGGTCGAGGTGCGCGGCGTCGGGTACGTGCTCATGCGCGAGCGCGACCTGCACGCGGTGGCCGCCGACCGCTTCGAGGGCTCGGAGGACTCCACCGGGCTGTATCTCTGAGCACGGGACGACGAAAAGGGCTGGTGACCATCGTCACCAGCCCTTTTCGGCATGCCTTGCTACGGTGGAGACACCCCGACGAGACGCGCCGTACCGGGTGAAGGCAAAGACGACGCACCGCCGTTCGATCCGTACACGGAGGTGTCTGTCATGGCGTGGGTGCTGCTCGTCGTCGCCGGTCTGCTGGAGGTCGGCTGGTCGATCGGGATGAAGTACACCGAGGGGTTCACCCGGCTGGTGCCGAGTCTGCTGACCGGGGCCGGGATCGTGGCCAGCATGGTGCTGCTGTCGTACGCGGCGCGGACGCTGCCGATCGGGACCGCCTACGGCGTGTGGGTGGGGATCGGCGCGGCCGGCGCGGCGGTGCTCGGCATGGTGGTGCTCGGGGAGCCGGCCACCGCCGCCCGGATCTTCTTCATCTGTCTGCTGCTGGTCGCCGTCGTGGGTCTGAAGGCGACCTCGGGTCACTGACCGGGCCCGCCGGTGATCTGCCCCGCGGTGGCCGACGGGTCGGCGCTGCCGTCGCCGGTGTCGCCGCCGCCGGGGTCCACGTCCCCGTTGCCCGGGTCCGTCTCGCCGGTGCCGCCGCTGTCCGCGCCGGGCTCGGTGCTGGGGCCGCCGGTCGCACTCGGGCCCGTGCCCGTACCGGTGCCGGTGTCCCCGCCGGACGGGGTGGCGTCGTCGTTCTCGTCGGGCGAGCGGCCGCCGGTCTCCTGGCCGGACGGGGTGGCGCTGCCGGTGTCGCCGGTGGCGTCGGTGCTGGGCTCACCGGAGGGCTCGGTGGAGGACGGGGCCTGGGTGGCGTAGGCGCCGGCCTGGACGTCGAGGTCGAAGTCGCGCACCGGCTTGCCCGCCAGGGCGTCGCGTGTGTACTGGCCCCAGATCTCGGCCGGTGCCCCGCCGCCGTTCATCCGCGGCAGGCCCATGGCGCCGTACAGCGGCTGCTGCGCGGCGGTGACCGGGTCCTGGCCCATCACGGCGACGACGGTGACCAGGTCGGGGGTGTAGCCGGCGAACCAGGCGGCCTTGTCCTTCTCGGCGGTGCCGGTCTTGCCGGCGGCGGGCCGGCCGGCCGACTGGGCGGCGGTGGCGGTGCCGTTCTGGACCACGCCGCGCAGCACCGAGGTGGTGGTGTCGGCGGCCTCGCGGCTGACGGCCTGCTTCACCTTGCGCGCGGGCAGCTCCAGTTCCTCGTCGCCGTCCTTCACGACCTTCTCGACCATGGTGTACGTGCCGTGCCGCCCGTGGTTGGCGAGGGTGGCGTACGCCTCGGTCATGTCCAGGACGCTGGCGGTGGCGGTGCCGAGCGCGATGGCCGGGCCCTCGGGCATCTCCGGGGTGTCGGAGGGCAGGCCGAGGGCGACGGCGGTCTTCTTGACCCGGGAGGGGCCGACGTCGACGGCCATCTGGGCGTACACGGCGTTGACCGACTTGTCGGTGGCCTCCCGCACGGTGATGTCGCCGTAGTCGGTGTGGTCCTCGTTCTCCGGGGCGTAGGGGGCGCCGGTCCAGCCCTGCACGGGGCGTTCGCTGGAGCCGTCGTAGACCGTGCCGGGGGTGACGGGGCGGCCGTCCTGAGTGCGGGCGCCGTGCTCGACGGCGGCGGTGAGGACGAACGGCTTGAAGGTGGAGCCGACCTGGAAGTCGCGGCGGGTGGCGTTGGGCGTGTACTGCTTGACGTAGTCGATGCCGTTGTACATCGCCACGACCTTGCCGGTCTTGGGGTCGATGGAGGCGCCGCCGGCCCGGACGTACGTGTCGACCTTGCGGTTCTTCTGGTCGAGCTGGGACATGAGCTGGTCGTCGACGGCCTTGACGAAGGCGTCCTGCTTCTTCTTCTGCAGGGTGGTGGTGATGCGGTAGCCGCCGCGGTCGAGGTCCTCGGCCTCGACGATGCCCTGCTCGGTGAGGTAGTCGTTGACGATGCCGACCAGGTAGCCGCGCTGGCCGGACAGGCCGGTGGAGACGGTGGACTCCTTGGGCATCGGGAACTTCATGCCGGCCCGCTCGGCGGCGCTGAGCCAGCCCTTGTCGACCATGCCGTCCAGCACGTAGTTCCAGCGGGCCTCGGCGGCGGACCGGTTCTGCGGGTGGGCGACCACGTCGTACTCGCTGGGCGCGTTGAGCAGCGAGGCGAGGTAGGCGCCGCGGGCGGCGTCGAGGTCGGCGGCGTCCATGCCGTAGTACGCCTGGGCGGCGGCCTGGATGCCGTACGCGTTGCGGCCGAAGAAGCTGGTGTTGAGGTAGCCCTCCAGGATGTCGGCCTTGCTCTTCTCGTGGTCGAGCTTGATGGAGATGAAGAACTCCTTCACCTTGCGGGTGACGGTCTGCTCCTGGGCGAGGTAGTAGTTCTTCACGTACTGCTGGGTGATGGTGGAGCCGGACTGCTTGCCCTTGCCGGTGGCCGTGTTCCAGGCGGCGCGGATCATGGCCTGGGGGTCGACGGCGGACTCGGTGTAGAAGTCGCGGTCCTCGGCGGCGAGCACGGCGTGCTGGGCGTCCTCGGAGATCTTGGCGAGGGCGACGCTCTCCCGGTTGACCTTGCCCTCGCGGGCGAGGACGGTGCCGTCGGCGTACAGGTAGACGTTGGACTGCTTGGTGGCCAGGGCGTTGGCCGCGGGGATGCGCACCAGGGAGTAGCCCAGGAAGAAGCCGCCGACGATCAGCACGGCGGCGACCACCAGGGCGCCGAGCGTCATGCGCCAGGTCGGGACCAGCCGGCGCCAGCCGGTGCGCTTGGGACGCTTCGGCTTGCCGGCGGTGCCCGTCCCGGTCCCGGCCTCGGGTTCGGTTCCGGCAACGGTCCCGGTTCCGGCGGGGTCCGGGGACGGGGATCTGGCGTCCCGGTGGGCCCGGCCGGGGGCCGGCTGCTTCGGCTGCGGATCGTCGCTCATGGTGTGCGTAAGGCTCCTGTGGTGCGGTGCGTCGTACGTCGTGTCCGTGCGGTCCGAGCGTCCGTACGTGTTCGGCGCGTTCGTGCGCCCCCACAGAAGACTGTCGCATCCGGCGATCAGTTCCCCCACCCGGGGCCGCGGGTCGCGAAAACCCGTGGCCGGACGGCCGATGCCGGCACTAGGCTCCTGCGCTTCGGTGCCGTAGGCGGGAGGAGGGCGCGGCAGTGGCTGCGGAGCGGTTGTACCTCGCCGTCGCGGCCGGGGGCTTCCGGCGGTACGCCACCTACCGGGCGGCGACCGCGGCCGGGGTGTTCACCAACACCGTGTTCGGGCTGATCCTGGTCTACACCTACCTGGCGCTGTGGGACGAGCGGCCTCATCTGGGAGGTTACGACCAGGCGCAGGCCGTCACCTACGTGTGGGTGGGGCAGGCGCTGCTGTCCACGCTGGCCATCGGGGGCGGCGGGGTCGAGGGCGAGCTGATGGAGCGCATCCGCAGCGGTGACATCGCCGTCGACCTGTACCGGCCGGCCGATCTGCAGATGTGGTGGCTGGCGGCGGACCTGGGCCGGGCGCTGTTCCAGTTGCTGGGGCGCGGGGTGGCGCCGTTCGTGTTCGGGGCGGTGTTCTTCCCGGTGGCGCTGCCCGGGGAGCCGGGCCGGTGGGCCGCCTTCCTGGCGGCGGTGCTGCTGGGCATGGTGGTCGGGTACGGCATCCGGTTCCTGGTGGCGCTGTCGGCGTTCTGGCTGCTGGACGGCGCGGGCGTGGCGCAGATGGCGTGGATCGCGGGGCTGTTCTGCTCGGGGCTGCTGCTGCCGCTGAACGTGTTCCCGGGGGCGCTCGGCGAGGTGGTGCGGCTGCTGCCGTGGTCCTCGCTGCTGCAGGGGCCGGCCGACGTGCTGCTGGGGGAGGCCGACGCGGCGGGGGTGCTGGTGTTCCAGGCGGGGTGGGCGGTGGTGCTGCTGGCGGCCGGGAGGCTGGCGCAGCGGGCGGCGACCCGGCGGGTGGTGGTGCAGGGTGGGTGACGGCGGCCGGGTGGCGGCCGGGCTGCGGGCGTACGGGCTGATCGCGTGGATGTGGACCCGGTCCACGATGGCCTACCGGGCGTCGTTCGCGATGACGGCGCTGGCGAGCTTCGCGGTGACCGCGCTGGACTTCGTGGCGATCCTGCTGATGTTCTCCCGGGTCGACGCGCTCGGCGGCTGGCCGCTGGCCGAGATCGGCGTGCTGTACGGGCTGTCCGGGGTCGCCTTCGGCCTGGCGGACCTGGCGGTCGGGTCGATGGAGCGGCTCGGGCAGCGGGTGCGGGACGGCACGCTGGACACGCTGCTGGTGCGTCCGGCGCCGGTGCTGGCGCAACTGGGCGCGGACCGGTTCGCGCCGCGCCGGATCGGCCGGGTGGCGCAGGGCGCGCTGGTCCTGGGCTGGTCGCTGGCGGCCGTGGACGTGGCCTGGACGCCGGCGAAGGTGCTGCTGGTGCCGGTGGCGCTGGCCGGCGGCGCGGTGATCTTCGGCGCGGTGTTCGTGGCGGGGGCGTCGTTCCAGTTCCTGGCGCAGGACGCCGCCGAGGTGCAGAACGCGTTCACCTACGGCGGGACGACCCTGCTGCAGTACCCGCCGGCGGTGTTCGCGGCGGAACTGGTGCGCGGGGTGACCTTCGTGCTGCCGCTGGCCTTCGTGAACTGGGTGCCGGCGTCGTATCTGCTGGGGCGGCCCTATCCGCTGGACCTGCCGCCGTGGGCGGCGTTCGCGTCGCCGCTGGTCGCGGCGGTGTGCTGCGCGCTCGCGGGGCTGGCGTGGCGGGCGGGGCTGCGTTCGTATCGGAGTACCGGGAGCTGAGCGCGATGGACGACGGTGGGGTTGCGGACCCGGGCAGGGGCCGCGGCGGGGAACCGGGGGAGGACCGGGAGGACCTCATCCGGGTGGAGCGGGCCGAGAAGGTCTTCACCGTGCGCAAGCGGACCGGGTTCCTGCGGCGGGAGCGGCGGGAGGTACGGGCGGTGGACGGGCTGTCGTTCACCGTGGCGCGCGGTGAGGTGGTCGGCTACATCGGGCCGAACGGCGCCGGGAAGTCCACCACGATCAAGATGCTCACCGGCATCCTCACCCCCAGCGGCGGGCGCCTGACGGTGGCCGGCATCGACCCGTCCCGCGAGCGCACCCGCCTGGCCCGGCGGATCGGCGTGGTGTTCGGGCAGCGCACGACGCTCTGGTGGGACCTGCCGCTGATCGACTCCTACAAGCTGGCGCACCGCATGTACCGCATCCCCGACGCCCGTTACCGGGAGAACCTCGACCGCTGCGTGGCACTCCTCGACCTGGGCGCCCTGCTGGACGTGCCGGTACGGCAGTTGTCGCTGGGGCAGCGGATGCGCGGGGACATCGCGGCGGCCCTGCTGCACGACCCCGAGGTGCTCTACCTCGACGAACCGACCATCGGCCTGGACGTGGTCTCCAAGGCCAAGGTGCGCGGCTTCCTGCGGGAGTTGAACGCCGAGCGCGGCACCACGGTCCTGCTGACCACGCACGACCTGACCGACATCGAGCAGCTCTGCTCCCGGGTGATGGTCATCGACCACGGCCGCCTGATGTACGACGGCCCGCTCACCGGGCTGCACGAGGCGGGGGAGAGCGAACGGACCCTGGTGGTGGACCTGGAGCGGGAACTGCCGCCGATCGACGTCCCGGCGCCCGCCCGGGTGGTCCGGGTGGACGGCGTCCGGCAGTGGATCGGCTTCCCGGCGTCCGCGTCGGCGGCCGGCCTGGTCGCGGCCGTCGCGGCGGCGTACCCGCTGGTCGACCTGTCGGTGCGGGAGCCCGACATCGAGACGGTGATCGCCAGGATGTATGCGGAACGGGCGAGCGCGTAGTGCCCGCGACGACGACCTCGTAGGCTGCTGTCATGACCGACGACGCCCCGGAACTGCGCGCATCCGACGCCGACCGTGAACGAGTCGCCGAGGTCCTGCGGGACGCCCTCGCGGAGGGCCGGCTGGACATGACGGAGTTCGAGGAGCGGCTGGACGCCGCGTACCGGGCCCGGACCTACGGGGAGCTGGCGCCGATCACCCGGGACCTGCCGGTCGGCGCGGCCCCGGCGGTGCCGATGACCAAGGAACCGGCCGAGCCCGGGAGTTGGGCGGCGCGGATCACCGGCGGCGAGGGTTCCTCGACCTGGGCGGTCGCGATCATGTCCGGGTTCCAGCGCAAGGGCCGCTGGACGATGCCGAAACGGTTCAACTGCTTCGCGTTCTGGGGCGGCGGGGAGATCGACCTGCGCGAGGCCGACTTCGCCGACCGCGAGGTCGTCGTCAACTGCGTCGCGATCATGGGCGGGATGAACGTGGTCGTGCCGCCCGGCGTGGAGGTCGTCGTTCGCGGCATCGGCGTGATGGGCGGCTTCGACCACAGCGAGGCGGGCGTCGCCGGTGAGCCGGGCGCCCCGCGCGTGGTCGTCACCGGGTTCGCCTTCTGGGGCGGGGTCGGCGTGGAGCGCAAGGTGACCCGGGCGGAGCGGCTGCGGCTGAAGGAGGAGCGGCGCCGGGAGAAGCTGGAACGCAAGGCGTCCCGGCAGGAGCTGGCCGCCCGGGTCCGCGACGACGTGCTGGACGCCCACCACCGGATGCTGGAGAACCACCTCGACCTCCGGCACCGGCACCGGAACCGGGAGGAGCGGGGGAAGGACTGAGGCGGTCTCACAGACGGGCCGGGGCCGCGCCCTTCAGGTCGTCCAGGTCGACCACCTCGGCCATCCGCGCGTACCCCTTGTCGCTGGGGTGCAGATGGTCGCCGCAGTCGTAGTCGGAGCGCAGCCTGCGCGGATCGTACGGGTCCCGCAGCGCGCGGTCGAAGTCGGCGACCGCGTCGAAGACCCGCCCGGCCCGGATCTCGGCGTTGACCTCCTGCCGTACCGCCTCCCGGGCGGCGCTGTACCCGCGGTGCCCGCCGAACGGCATCAGGGTCGCGCCGATCACCTTCAGCCCCCGCGCGTGCGCCCGGTCGACCAGGGTGCGCAGCCCGTCGAGGAGCACCTCCGGGTCGGCGGCGGCGGGGTCGCGCAGGATGTCGTTGACGCCGAGGTCGATGATCACGGCCTTGACGTCGGTGCGGTCCAGCACGTCCCGGGAGAACCGGTCCAGGCCGCTGGGGTTGTCGGCGGGCCGGCCCCGGCCGCCGGTCAGCACCCGGTTGCCGCTGATGCCCTGGTTGACCACGCTGTAGCGGGGCACGTCCCGGCCCTCGGCGACGGCCTCGCGCAGCCGCGCGCCGAGCACGTCGGTCCAGCGGCGGTTGGCGCCCTCGGTGGAGGTGACGCCGTCGGTGATCGAGTCGCCGAACGCCACGACGGTCCCCTCGGCCTCGTTGCTCAGCACGTCCAGCGCGGTCAGGTAACGCCAGTACGGGGTCCGCTCGGTGTACGCCCGCCCGGTGCTGTCCCCGGTGCGGTCGCCGTCGGCGAGGAAGCTGGTCTGCCGGGCGCGCGGGTGGTAGGTGACCGGCCCCGACCGGGTGGGGGAGTACGTGCTGACCAGCACGTCGGCGCCGTACGGCACGGTCAGGCGGACCGGGTCGCTGGTCACCTGCCCGCCGGCCGGGACGACGGCCCGCCGGCTGCCGGAGAAGGCCAGCGCGCGCAGGGTGCCGGGGGCCGCGGCGGCGGTGCCGGGGCCGTCGGCCAGCGCGAGGGAGGCGTGCGTGATGGTCAGCGGGGTCTGGCCGTAGAGATTGGACAGCGTGATACGGGCACTCGTCCCCCCGGCGCCCGCGTGCACCACGTTGCGCACCGAGCGGCCCGCCAGGCCGGTGGTCTCGGTGCCCGGCTCGGCCGCGGCCGGCGAGGCGGACCAGGCGCCGACCCAGGTGCCCGCGGAGGCGGGCGCCACCTCGCCGCGCGGGTGGCCGCCATCGGCCCGCGCGGTGCGGTCCGCGGTGCCGTCGTCGGCGGCCACACCGACGTATATGCCGACCGACAGCGCCAGCGCCGCCGCGAGGACCGCGGCGAGCAGGGCACGGTAGTGGGTGGCGGGGGGCTTGCCCGCACCCCGGTCATGACCCCCGGTCATGTGGTGCTGTTCTCCTCGGAAGAGGGGAGCCCGGGCTCCGGTCCGATGAGCCCATGATGCGCCATGGGCCCGGAGGCGCGCGCGGGACCCCCGCCGCGTCACCCCGTCCGGACAGACGCCGGGAACGCGTGATCCGTTCCGGGAGCCGGCCGGGAAGGGACAATGTGTGAGGGATCACCGAACGGGTGGAGCGGATGGAACGGACGAACGAACGGACGAACGGCGAACGCGACGGCGAGACGGAGCCGGGGAGGGGCGGCACGGCGGGCGGCGATGGTGCGGCCGGGGCCGGGGCCGGGGCCGCGGCTGCGGCCGGCGTCGGCAAGGGAGCTGACCTGGGCGGCGAGGGACGTACGGAACCCGCCGCGGGCGGCCCGGCGGGTGATACGGCGGACGGCCCCGCCGGGCGGGCCGCCCGCCCCGCCGCCCCCGTGAACCGGGCGATGACGGCGTTCAGCCCCGCGGACGAGGAGAAGCGGCGCGGGGTGCGCCGGATGAAGCTCACCGCGACCGGGCTGCTGCTCTTCGTCGCCCTGGTGTACGCCCTCGCCGAGTGGGCCGCCCACCGGGGCGCCGGCGCCTGGGCGGGCTATGTCTCCGCCGCCGCCGAGGCCGGCATGGTCGGCGCGCTCGCCGACTGGTTCGCCGTCACCGCCCTCTTCCGCCACCCCCTCGGCCTGCCCATCCCGCACACCGCGATCATCCCCAAGAAGAAGGACCAGCTCGGCGTCTCCCTCGGCGAGTTCGTCGGCGAGAACTTCCTCTCCGAGGACGTGGTACGCCAGCGGCTGCGCGCCGTCGGCATCGGCTCCCGGCTCGGCGCCTGGCTCGCCGTCCCCGACCACGCCGACCGGGTCACCGCCGAGCTGTCCGCCGCGCTGCGCGGCGCCCTGACCGTGCTGCGGGACTCCGACGTCCAGGCGGTGGTCGGCGAGGCCATCACCCGGCGGGCCGACGCCCAGGAGATCGGCCCCGGCGTCGGCAAGATGCTGGAGAAGGTCGTCGCCGACGGCGGCCACCGCAGGGCCGTCGACCTGGTCGTCACCCGCGCCCACGACTGGCTGGTCACCCACGGCGACTCCGTGATGGACGCCGTGCAGGGCGGGGCGCCCGGCTGGACGCCCCGGTTCGTCGACAAACGGGTCGGCGAGCGCGTCTACAAGGAGCTGCTGCGCTTCGTCACCGAGATGCGCGACATGCCCGCCCACCCCGCCCGCGGCGCCCTCGACCGCTTCCTCGCCGACTTCGCCTCCGACCTCCAGTCCGACACCGACACCCGCGCCCGGGTCGAGCGGCTGAAGACCGAGGTCCTGGGCCGCGGCGAGGTCCAGGACCTGATCGCGTCCGCCTGGACGGCCGTACGATCCATGATCGTTTCCGCGGCCGAGGACGAGCGCAGCGAACTGCGGCTGAGGGTCCGCGCCTCCCTGCTCTCCCTGGGCGCCCGGATGGCCTCCGACACCAAGGTCCAGAACAAGGTCGACCACTGGGTCGAGGGCGCCGCCGTCTACGTCGTGACCACCTACCGGCGCGAGATCACCTCCCTGATCACCGACACCGTCGCCGGGTGGGACGCCGAGCACACCACCAAGAAGATCGAGGCCAACATCGGCCGCGATCTCCAGTTCATCCGCATCAACGGCACGGTGGTCGGCTCCCTCGCCGGGCTGCTGATCTACACGGTCTCCCGCATCCTGGGTGCGTAGCCTCCCGGCGTGAGGTCCCCGGTCGAGGGCACAAGGGAGGCGTCCGATCACGTCCGATCGGCGTTCGATCGACGTCCGATCCGCGTCCGATCGGCGTCCGCCCGGCGTTCGCTCGACGGAGAGGGAGCCCATGACAGCAGAATCGTCGCCGGCCTCGGTGCCCGCCTCCACGGGGACCGTCACCACCGCCGTGCCGGCCCGTCTGGACCGGCTGCCCTGGTCCCGCTGGCACTGGATGATCGTGATCGGCCTCGGCACCGTCTGGATCCTCGACGGCCTCGAAGTCACCATCGTCGGCAACGTGGCCGGCCGCATCGCCGAGAGCGGCAGCGGCCTGGACATCAGCGCCGCCCAGATCACCGGCCTCGCCGCCGCCCTCTATGTGGCGGGGGCCTGCGCCGGCGCCCTGTTCTTCGGCTGGCTGACCGACCGCTACGGCCGCAAGAAGCTGTTCATGGCGACCCTGGTGGTCTATCTGGCGGCGACCGCGCTGACCGCCCTGTCCTTCGAGTCCTGGTGGTTCTTCCTCTTCCGCTTCCTGACCGGCTTCGGCATCGGCGGCGAGTACGCGGCCATCAACTCCGCCATCGACGAGCTGATCCCGTCCAAGTACCGCGGCCGGGTCGACCTCATCATCAACGGCAGCTACTGGCTCGGCGCGATCGGCGGCTCCCTGCTGTCCATCGTGATGCTGAACACCGACATCTTCCCCAAGAACCTCGGCTGGCGGCTCAGCTTCGCCCTCGGCGTGGTCCTCGGCCTGGTCATCCTGCTGGTCCGGCGGCACGTCCCGGAGAGCCCGCGCTGGCAGTTCATCCACGGATACGGCGACGAGGCCGAGACCCTGGTCAAGGGGGTCGAACGGGAGATCGAGCAGGAGAAGGGCGCGAAGCTGCCGGAGCCCGCCGGTGAGATCACCATCCACCAGCGCAAGAGCATCGGCTTCGGCCTGATCGCCAAGACCGTCTTCGGCAAGTACCCCCGCCGCGCGGTCCTCGGCCTCTCCCTCTTCATCGGCCAGGCGTTCCTCTACAACGCCATCACCTTCGGCTTCGGCACCATCCTCATCACCTTCTTCGACGTCCCCACCGGCCACACCGGCTATTACTTCGCCGTCATCGCCGCGGGCAACTTCCTCGGCCCGCTGCTCCTCGGCAAGCTCTTCGACACCGTCGGCCGCCGCATCATGATCTCGTCGACCTATCTGCTGTCGGGCCTGCTGCTGTTCGGCACGGCCTGGCTGTTCGACCGCGGCTCGCTGACGGCCACGACGATGACGGCGTGCTGGTGCGTGGTGCTGTTCTTCGCCTCCGCGGGCGCCTCCAGCGCGTACCTCACGGTCTCCGAGATCTTCCCCATGGAGACCCGCGCGATGGCCATCGCCTTCTTCTACGCCCTCGGCACCGCCGCCGGCGGCATCAGCGGCCCGCTCCTCTTCGCCGACCTCACCGAGTCCGGCGTCGTCGGCGACACGGTGCTGGCCTTCCAGATCGGCGCGGGCCTGATGTGCGCGGCCGGCCTGGTCGCCGCGTTCCTCGCGGTCCGGGCGGAGCAGCGTTCGCTGGAGGACATCGCCGAGCCGCTGTCGGCGGCGCGTCCGGCGGGTACTGGGACGGCGGGCACGGCGGGTACGGGGACGGCGTCCGTGTGATCCGACTCGGGGCGGGGGGACGGCGCCGGTGTGACCGAGGGCGTCGGGCCCCGGGTCCGCCGGCAGGGCCCCGTGCGAGGGGACCCCGGTCTGCCCCGCCCCGCCCCGCCCCGTCCCTCAGCCCCGCCGGTCCGCGACCGCCCAGGACGCCAGGGCGACCGCGCCCGCGACGCCGAAGACGGCGGGCCAGGCGCCCACCTTCTTGGCCAGCGGATGCGACCCCGCGAACGCCGCCACATACGCCGCGCTCAGCGCCCCCGCCGCCGGCCCGCCCGCCTGCCGGCGCCACTGCCGCGCCGCCGCGGCCCCCGCGACGGCCAGCACCGCCCCGCCGAGCTGCCGCTTACGCGTCCAGCGGGCCACTCCGTACCCGCCGACGAGCCCGCCCGCCGCGACCACCGCGCTGGGAACCTTCGCCATCACTGCCTCCTCACGGATGCGCCTCGACACGCGCGCTCCACCTTCCACGACCGAGGCTAGACCCCGCCCCCACCTGCCCTTCCACCGGCACCTGAGTCGAGGCTTGTCAAGTTTCCTCTCCGGAGCTATATAAGAAGAGGCACCACGGGCATCGCACCCAGCGCCGAAGGAAAGGAGTGACCTGTGATGCTCATGCGCACGGACCCCTTCCGTGAATTCGACCGACTCGCCCAGCAGGTCCTCGGGTCCACCACGCGCCCGTCCGCCATGCCGATGGACGCCTACCGCGCCGGAGACGACTTCATCGTCCACTTCGACCTGCCCGGCATCGACCCCGAGTCCATCGAGCTGGACGTCGAGCGCAACGTCCTGAACGTCCGCGCCGAGCGCACCTCCCCCGCCCCCGAGGGCGCGGAGACGGTCGTCGCCGAGCGGCCCACCGGCACCTTCACCCGCCAGTTGTTCCTCGGCGAGACGCTCGACACGGACCGCATCGACGCCTCGTACGACGCCGGCGTCCTGACCCTGCGCATCCCGGTCGCCGAGCAGGCCAAGCCGCGCCGTATCCAGATCACCGGCGGCAGCGACCGCAAGCAGATCCGTAGCTGACCGCCCCCGTTCGCAGGAGCGTCCCGCAGGCCCGGCCCAACCGCCCGCCTGCGGGACGCTTCTCGATCCCCAGCCCCACCGGAACCGGAGGAGGACACCGCAGATGACCGTGACGACGATGCCGGGCACGACGACGGCGCCGCTCGCGGACGGGCCCGGACGGACCTGGACCGACCTGATCGAGGAGGTGCGGGAAGCCGGCCGCTACCCCACCCGGGCGGAGGCGGAACGTGTCACCCGCATCGTCCTCTCCGCCCTCGGCGGCCACGTCGTCGGCGACGAGCGCGTCGACCTCGCCCAGTCACTGCCCGAGGAGGCGGCCACCGTGGTCGCCTCGCAGATCCCGGCCACCCGCCCGCTGACCGCCGCCGAGTTCGTCGACTCGGTCGCGGCCCGCGTCCCGGGCGCGACCCCGGCGACGGCCCGCTGGGACGTCAGCTCCGTCCTCAGCGTCCTGCCCGGCCTGGTCGGCGACGACCTGGTCACCCGCATCCTCGCCCAGCTCCCGCCGGGCTACGCCCTGCTGTTCGGCCGCGCGGACCTGAGCCCGGCGAACTGACCGACGCAGCCCGCCGCGACCCACGGCGGCCCCCCACCACCCGGCCGGGTGACGGGGGGCCGCCGTGGGTCGCGGCAGTCAGTTCAGCCTCCGCACTGCGCGACCGCGACGGAGCTCACCGCGTTGTCGTAAAGGAACAACAGTTCCTGCGTCGCGCCCGGCGGGATCAAGTAGTAGCGGCCGTTGAAGTCGGCGTCGGTGTAGATGCAGGCATCCCAGCGGCTTCGGTTCCACACCGAGCTGGCCCGGTCGTTCCAATCCCAGCCGACGAAGGGGAAGCTGACCGGCGGACTGGTCAGCGGATCGAGCTGCAGCATGTCCCCGGTGTAGTTGTGGCCGTCGAAGAGGCAGATCTTCCCCTCCTGACAGGCGCTCACGATCCCGTCCTTGGGGTCGGCCGACGCGGTTCCCGGAACCGCCAGTACGGCGGTGGAGGCGATGGCCGCCGCCACCACCGCGGTCTTGGTCGTCAGCTTCATGACCGTCCTTTCCGTTGCTGCCCGTGGAAGCGCGGCCATGACCGCCGCCTCCGGATGCCGCTCCTCAAGGACACCCGGTCATGCAACGGCCCCCGCGCGCGATCGGTTCACCGAGATGACATCGGCCGCGAGCTCCGGGACAGGCCGGACCGTCGCGTTATCCGCTCGACGCAAGCCGTGGAGACACCCCCACTGCATCACCCGCCGTCACCCCACACCGACCGGCCACCGCGGACCGCCGGACGGCCGACGACCGTCTGGCGGCAGCCACCGCTCCCCGGCGATGCTGGAACACCGGAAGACACCAGGAGGTCGCCGGGACGTCACCGGGGCTTCCCGGACCGCGCGGACGACGCCGGGCGACGCGGGCCGACCCCGGCCGGCACCGGAAGACGCCGGGCGACGCCAGCCGGCCCGGCCGGCCCGGCCGGCCCGGCCGCCCCCGGCACCGGACGCAGCACCCCGCACGACCACCGGACGCACACCCCCGCACGACCACCTGACGCACACCCCCGCAAGAACCCACACCACCCGACACACATCCCGCGACACAAGGGAGCGGTAAGTGATCAAGGTCAGCATCGTGGTGCCGGTCTACAACGCGGGCCCGTACCTCGAACGGTCCGCCCCCTCCCTCCTCCACCAGACCATCGGCCAGGACGCCTACGAGATCGTCTACGTCGACGACGGCTCCACCGACGGCTCCGGCGCCCGCCTCGACGCCCTCGCCGCCCGCCACCCCGGCCGGGTCCGCGTCCTGCACCAGGAGAACTCCGGCTGGCCCGGCCGCCCCCGCAACGTCGGCGTCCGCGAGGCCCGCGGCGAGTACGTCCAGTTCGTCGACCAGGACGACGAGCTGGCCCCCGACGCCCTGGAACGCCTCCACCGCATCGCCGCCCGCAACCGCTCCGACATCGTCCTCGGCAGGGTCGCCGGCACGATGGCGGGCCCCAGCAACGTCTTCAAACGCACCGTGGAGCGCTGCACCGCCGCCGACGCGCCCCTCTTCGAGAGCCTGACCCCGCACAAGATGTTCCGCCGGGACTTCCTCCTCTCCCACGGCATCGCCTTCCCCGAGGGCCGCGTCCGCCTGGAGGACCAGGTCTTCATGGCCCGCGCCTACGTCCGCGCCGAGACCGTCTCCATCCTCGCCGGCCCGCCCTGCTACCTCTGGAACCGCCGGGAGGACGGCGGCAACACCAGCTCCCGCGCCACCTCCCCCGAGACGTACTACGGCCACTTACGCACGGTGGTCGAGGAGATCAAGGCCGGCACCGACCCCGGCCCCCTCCAGGACCACCTCCTGCGCCGCTCCTACCGCGTCGAACTCCTCCGCCCGGTCACCGAACCCCGCGTCCTGCAGCGCACCGGCTCCACCCTGGAGCACTACTTCACGACCGTCCGCGACCTCGCCCTCACCGCCTTTCCGCCGGGCGTCCGCGACGGCTTCCCGGCGATCACCCGGCTGCGCGCCACGCTCCTGGAGGAGGGCCGCCTCGACTCCCTGGTCGAACTGGCCCGCCGCACCCGCGGGATCACCACCCACGTCACCCTGGACGACCTCCGCCGCCACGACGGCCGCCTGCTGGTCTCCACCACCACCTCCCTGCTCCGCCCCGACGGAGAACCCCTCACCCTCCACGAACGCTACGGCCGCCTCCTCCTCGACCCCGACCTCCTCGACGGCATCAAGGGCGCCGAGAATTGGGAGGTCCCGCACCCCCTCGCCTACGCGTACGGCGAACTCCTCGTCCAGGACCCCGACCGCGACCAGTGGTGGTTCCCCGACGCCGACCTCACCCCCCGCACCCGCCCCCTCGGCGCCGGCCGCCACCAGGTCGTCGTCTCCGGCACCACGGTCATCGACCCCGCCACCCTCGCCGACGGCACGGAGCTGCCGCCGGGCGCCCATCTCGTCTGGGCCTCCGCCCAGCTCCTCGGCATCGGCCGCCGCGCCCGGATCACCCGCCCGGCCACCGACCGCCCCTTCCTCCCCGCCACCCGCGTCGCCACCCCGCCCCGCCTGCTCCTGCCCACCTGGACCGCCCCGCACGGCCACCTGACCCTCACCGTGGGCCCCCCGGACCACACCTCACCCCTGGACCACGTACTCCTGCACACCGCCACGTCCCCCCGTCTCCGCCGCCGGGCCCGCACATTCGTCAAACGCCTGCCCTCACCCGTTCGCTCCCGCCTGGCTCCCTTTGCCCGCCGATTCACCCGATCGGGTAACTGACCGCGTGCGCATGACCGCCGTCCGTCGTTGCTCCGGACAGGCCCGGCCCCGCGGGCCACGACGACGAGGAGACCCATGACCAGCGAGAACCCCGGCAGGCCGCCCAGCGCCCCGCTCCGCAAGGCCACGGTGGACGGCGGCGCGCGCATCGCGTACTGGGAGTCCGGCCCCCCCGACGCCGAACCGATCCTTCTCCTGCACGGCTACCCGGCCAACCACCTCTGCTGGCGCCACCAGATCCCGGTCCTCGCCCGCACCCACCGCGTCATCGCCCCGGACCTCCTCGGCTGGGGCGCCTCCGACCGCCCCTCGCACCTCCCCTTCGACTACGACACCGAGGTCGCCCGCGTCGGCCGCTTCCTGGACGCCCTCGGCATCCCGTCGGTCAACCTCTTCGGCCACGACTACGGCGGCTTCCTCGCCCTCGGCTTCACCCAGACCCACCCCGAGCGCGTACGCCGCCTGGCCATCCTCAACAGCCGCGCCCAGTCCTCCTTCTCCCGCCCCTGGTACGCCGTCTTCTCCTTTCTCACCCTCGCCGGCCGCACCCCCGTCCTGCGCTCCCTCGCCCGCCGCCTGCCCTTCGCCGGACTGCACCGCCGCTCCCTCGCGCCCCTCCTGCACGCCGGCCACCTCGACCCGGCGACCCTCAGCGCCTACGTCGACTGGATGAACACCCCCGGCGGCAGCCGCTGGCTCCTCCGCTTCTTCGCCGACTACCGCACCTCCCCCCGCCCCGAACTCCGCGCCCGCCTCACCGGGATCACCTGTCCCACGGCCGTCATCTGGGGCCGCAAGGACCCCTACCTCGCCCCCCGCATCGCCACCGAACTGGCCGCCCACATCCCCCAGGCCGAACTCACCATGCTGAGCGACGCGGGCCACTGGCTCCTGGACGAACAGCCGGAAACCACGACAAAGGCCCTCCAGCACCTCCTCACCAGAAGGCCGCACCACTGAATTCCGCCGTACCTGTCACACTTCCGCCCGCCCCTCCGTCATAGCTGCGTAAGCACTTCGACGACGTACGCGCACCACCCCGGAGGAGAACCCATGGAAGCCCGCATCGACCTCTTCGCCAACCCGGTCACCCGCAAGCTGTTCGGCCACTTCCAGGCGGCGGGCAAGGTCCTCACGGACTCGTCCCTGCCCCACACCACCCAGGAACTGGTGAAGATCCGCGCCAGCCAGATCAACGGCTGCGGCTTCTGCACCGACATGCACACCAAGGACGCCGCCCACGCCGGCGAGACCCCGGTACGCCTCAACCTCATCGCCGCCTGGCGCGAGGCCACCGTCTTCACCGACGCCGAACGCGCCGCCCTCGAACTCACCGAACAGGGCACCCGCATAGCCGACGCCGCCACCGGCATCACCGACGAGGCGTGGTCCAACGCCGCCAAGCACTACGACGACGACCAACTCGCCGCCCTCGTCTCCCTCATCGCCCTCATCAACGCGTACAACCGCGTCAACGTCATCGCCCGCCAGCCGGCGGGGGGTTACGAGCCGGGCATGTTCGGCTGACCCGCCCCGGGGCGTCGCCCTGCCCCGGCGGCGGCGCCCCGATGTCAGTACGCCCTGCTTTGATGAGCCCCGGAGACAACGAAACACCCGGCGGGGGACCACATGGGCACATGGGGCAGCGGCAACTTCGAGAGCGATACGGCACTGGATCACCTGTCGGCGGTCATCGACCGCCTCGTCACCGAGGTCACCGACGCGATGTCCGGTGACCCCGTGGCCCTGGAACCCGACGAGTACTGGGGTGTCGCCGTACCCTGCGACCTCGAACTCCTCCACACCCTCGCCCACGCCGGTTACGCCACCGGCCTGCCGGCCCCGGAGGTGATCGAGGGCTGGAAGAAGACGTTCATGGCCGTCTGGGAGGCCACCATCGACGACCTCGACCCTTCACCGGCCTACAAGACCGAGCGCCGCACCGTCCTCCATCGCACGTTCGACGACCTGGCGGCGGTGTCCCGCCACGAGACGACGGACTAGCCGGCAGATGTCATACCGCCGAGCGGTCCCCGCCGTCGGAGTGCCCTGTCTCACCGCTGTCCTGGGGCTCCTCAGCGGCTGCGCGGCGGGAGCCGTCGCCTCGTCGGCTCGGCGGCCGATTCCACGCCCAGGGTGGGGATGTGCCCGACCTATTCGGGAACGCCGTCGTCCGGGGTCACCGAGGTGATGGCGACCGTCGGAGGTGGGGGTGCCGGTGTGTACACGTACGCCACGGCCAGTCCCGGGACGCCGCCCGCGGGCTCGATCCTGGTCTTGCGTACCTCCACCCCGTCCGGACGGGACGGCCCGAGCAGTACGCCGAGTCGCGGGAGCATCTCCAGTTCGTGCCGTAACGCCTCCAACGCCTGGTCCGCGCCGAGTTCTTTCGCCCGCTGGGCGGCTCGTACGGTCACGGCCGCGATGACGCCGCTCACGGGTTGCCGTCTTCCCGTTTGAGGCGTGTCGCCAGGTCGATGCCCTCCTGGACGGCGATGTCGAAGTCGGGATCCTGGTACAGGCGGATCCTGCCGCGGTAGTCGACGATCACCGTGGCCACGGCCTTGAGGTCGGTCTCCGACGACGACTCCAGGGCGCGTTGGAGATCCTCTTCGAAGGTCTCCCGGTCGCCCGGGAACCCGTGACCGGATCGCAGAGCGGCTCTTATGTCGCCGATGGTCCTCAACGGCAATGGTGCGTGAACGTCCGCCTGGACCTGCTGTGCGCCCACGATCATCTGCTCCTCGGTCTCCTCGGTCCTGGTTGGAGTGTCCTACAGGTTCTCGCCGGCCGCGCCTAGGCCGTCGCGTCGCCGGTCAGGGGGGCGTCGGCCAGCCTTGGCGTATCGCGTGCGTGAAGGAGTGCCATGCCGGTGCCCCCACGACCGTGACGAGTGCGTCGCCGATCTTCGTGTCGCGCAGGAATATTCGGTCGCCGTCGTCGGCGCCCTCGACACATTCGCCGCCGGCGCCGTTGCTGTAGGAGGAGGTGAACCAGGCGAGGGGTCGCTCACCGTCGAGATCGTCGCTGTTCACTGTGTGCTCTCCTTCACCACGTTCCTGATCAACTGAACACTCCGCCGGGGGCTCAGGGCCGAGGCCCGCAGCTCGTCGAACGCTCGGGTGTACTCGCGGACATGCGGCTCGCCCTCCAAGTACATCGCGTCGGTGATGCCGTCCCGGTAGACGATGTCCGGGTCCTCCGGATCGGGGAAGCCCAGCATGGTGAAGGAGCCGGTGGTCGGACAGGTACCGGCGTCGAAGGGGAGCACCTGGAACGTCACGCTCGGTCGCTCCACGGCGACCAGCACGTGCTCCAGTTGGGCCCGCATCAGCTCCCGATCGCCGATCACTCTCCGTACCGCGCCCTCGCTCACGATGAACCAGCAGTCCGGAGCGTCCGGGGAGTCGAGCATCGTCTGACGTTCCAGGCGCACGCGTACAGCGCGATCGATGTCCTCGGGAGGCAAGTACGAGCCGCAGGTGTGCAGCTCACGCGCGTACGACTCGGTCTGGAGAAGGCCCGGTAGCACCTCGCACTGGTACTGCCGGAGCGTGGAGGCGTCCTGCTCCAGGCCGATGTAGATCGAGAACCACTCCGGCACTCCGGACCCGTGCACCTGCCACCAGCCTCGCGTCTTGGCCTGTCGGGCCAGCGACTTGAGGAACTCGCGCAGCTCGTCCGTGGTGCCGTAGAAGCGGCACAGGGCGTCGACGTCCGACGGTTGGACCCGCCCGCTGCCGGTCTCCATACGGTTGACCTTGGAACCGCTCCAGTCCAGCGCGGCGCCCACTTGGGCGCAGGTCAGCGCGTTCTTCTCCCGGAGCTTCTTCAGCTCGATGGAGAGACGACGGCGGCGTGCCGTCGGTGATCCGGCCATCGGAACTCCCTTGTGCGGAACGGCTCTCAGTCTGGGTGGCGGGAGCCGCGCCGCGCCAGTCATCCGTTGGTGGGAATCCCGTTGTGCACATTGCACGGCGAGATTCGCTCCCGTCATCCTGGCGGAGCAGGACGATCGGTGCGGGGTTGCTTCGCGGCTCCGTCGATACGGACCGGTGAGCGACGGAGGTCTTGGGTGATTCCGAGTACGTGTGCGGGGTGGACGCCATGGGTCATGGAGTTCGTGGCCCTGGAGCAGGAGGTCGCGGATCTGCGCCGAGCGGTACGGGCGCGACTGGACAGGTGGGGACTGCCGCAGTTGGCGGACGAGGCGCAGCTCTGCGTGAGCGAGCTGGTGGCCAATGTCATCGGTCACGTCGGCGTCGGAACGCCGACGACCCTCGCGCTGCTGATGAACGGTGCGTTCCTGCGCATCGAGGTCCATGACCCGGACACCCGCGCGCTGCCCACCCTCGTGTCCGCGGACGTCGATGCGGAGAACGGTCGAGGCATGGGGCTCGTCGCGGCCATGAGCGATCGCTGGGGCGTTCATCTCTTCGCCGATCACAAGGTCACGTGGTGCGAACTCCCTGCCGTACCCGAGCCCGGTGAGGAGCACGACAGGGGGCCGTGGACGTCACGGGCCCAGACGGTGATCGACCTCTACCGTACCGGGGGTCCGCCGGACCGCTCCTGGCTCGGCAGGCTGAGAGTCGCCGAGGCGGAGGAGGCGGCGATCTCCGTCATCGCCGACCTCCTCCACTGGCTCGACGCGCACGGCCGCGACGCGGACGACGTCCTGGACCGGGCGCAGATGCGGTTCGACAGCCGCACGTCGGTCGTCCACAGGTGACCGGGAGCGCGGTGAGGGTCAGTTCTCCAGGACGGACTCGAAGAAACCCACGGCGGGATCTGCCGGCGTACCCACCAGCAGCGCGCGGTCGAGGAGGATGTTGTTGTGCTCGCAGCTCGTCTCGGGGAGCATCACGCAGGCGTGGCAGGCGGCGAGATTCGTCCCGTTGGTGCCCGACGCCTCGGCCTCCATGCAGAGCGGGTCGGCGGAGCACCAAGCGGCGCGACGCAACGCCGAACGCACTGTGCGGTCCAGAAGCCGCGGCTCGCCCTGTGCGACGAGGCCGCCGAGGCTGCCCGCCGAGTCGCTCGTGGCCGTGTAGACGAGCACCCCGGCCATGTCGTCGGCGGCGTACAGACGCTCACGCAGGGAAGCGGCCGGGTAGCCCGCCTCCAGGCTCCATTCGTTGATGAGGACGTGGGCCAGCGTGTGCAGCAGCACCATGCGAGGGGTCGCCGGGGACGGCGCGGCCCGACCCGGGTCGTCGGCCCGCTCGTCCAGCACCCGCTGGTGAGCGGTGCGCATCCGCTCGACCCGCGCCGCGACCGCCGTCGCCTTCTCCCAGGTGGCCAATCGATTCTCGTCCAGGCGGAGGAAGACTCCTTCGCCGCGGACCTCCATGGCCGGAAGCCAGCGCAGGGCCTTCTCGGAGAGCGGCATCTCCTTCGCGTCGGTCGTCGACTCGGCGTCGACGAGGCGGGTGAACGCCTTAAGGGCACGCACTTCGCGGAGCTTCTTCACCAGCATCGGGCCGGTGATGCCGAGCGGACCGAGCACGCTCTGGTCGCCCAGCGGGGTCTCGCACACGAACTGTTCGTCGCGGGACTGCTCACTCTCGTCGTTCCCGGCCCTAAGACGCTCGTACTCCTTGTTGCGCAGGGCGCGGTAGCGGTGGTCGAAGGCGGGGGTGGCGCCGTCGACGGGGTCTTCCTCGCGTTCCGCGTCGAGCAACTCCATCACCTCGTCCACGGAAAGAGGCCATGGCTCGTCGAACACGGCATCGAGGTAGGCGTGGATGCGGTCACGGTCTTCGTACTTCCGCAGTTTCTCCCAGTGCCCGGCGAGCGGATCCTCCCGCCTGTGGCTCCACGGCGGGATGGACAGGGCCGACTTCAGCACCGGCTGCCACACCGACGAGGAACCACGCTGCAGCGTGCGCAGGGGGAGTCCGCAACCCTTCGACGGGACGGCGGAACCGAGCCACGGACGGGCGCCCCGACAGGTGAGCCCCAGGTCCTTGAGCGCCTTCCTGCGGAAGGAGCCCTCCATGGACACTTCGGGTGCCTGCCCGCAGGTGCAGGAGACGATGATGGAGCGGAGCGAGGACGTACGGCCCGACGTGCGCAGCCTGAGCTTTCCCCCGCACCGCCCGCCTGTCGTGGAACCTCGGTCGGTGGAGCGGTGCACCCACTGCCAGTAGGGGAACTCGTCGAGGTGACCGGCCTCGCAGGCCACCACGAAACGGGAGGGGACGAGGTCCACCTCGCACGTGCCGCACACGCTGCGACCGGCGGGCGGGTTGAAGTCGCGATGGAGCTGGAGTTCGTTGCACTCGGGGCACGAGTGCATCAGCGGGAAGCGGCGGACCCGGAGGCCGTCCTTGCTGGTGTCGTCCGACGCCGGTGGCAGCCTGAAGCAGTCGACCTCCAGCAGGCGGGCCAGGCGCCGCTCGTAGATCCGCGGGGCCTCGTCCCCGTTCCAGCTCCGGTCGGCCTCGTCCAGGCCCGAGACGATGAAGGACTCGTGATCGACGGCGATGAGCGAGCCGACACCGTACGTGGTGATGGCCTGGGCCCGGCGGACCGCGCCGCGTCGCGGCAGGTTGTGCGTGGGCGTGCTGCCGTTCGCTCCGGTCCGACGGCGACGGGCGGGGGGCGGGGTCATCGGGTTCCCTCCATGAACAGGGCGGACTCGGCATCGACGTCTCGCAGGCTCCAGAGCGTGGGCCACGCCTCGGCGTCCTCGGTCTCGTCGTCGTACGCCTTGAGGAGCGAAGGGGCACGGCTGCCCCGCTTCGGTTCGAAGAGCAGGCCACTGTGGTTGCTGGCTTCCTTGCGCCACCACTCGACGAACTCGTCGAAGCCCTGCCGTACCGCGTCGGTCTCCTCCGGTGCGACGGCCGCGACGCGATCCAGCAGCAGGCACTTGATGCGCCCCTGCAGGACGTCCACGTAGGACTCGACCCTGCCGGCGGCCTCGTTGGGTCGAGCAGCCGGGATCAAGATGCGGGCGAGGGCGACGATCACCGCGTGCAGGCCCCGCTCCCGGGCGCGGGCGGAGAACGGTGTGACGGAGGTCGACTCGACCTCGCGGTACAGGGCCGAGTGGAAGTGCTGGAAGTTCTCGTAGTGCGAGCGATCCCGGGCGCGCGCGGAGTTGAGCATGACCGCGACCAGGCCGGGGTGAGCGCGACCGACCCGGCTGGTCGCCTGGATGTACTCGGCGGTCGTCTGCGGCTGGCCCATCACGGCCATCAACCCGAGCCGATCCACGTCCACGCCCACCGCGATCATGTTGGTGGCGAGCAGCACGTCCACGGTGTCCTCGTCGGGGAGCCTCTTCTCGATGCCCTTGAGCCGGGTGGGGATCTCGCTGGCGTCGATCCGGCTGGTCAGCTCGGAGTAGTTGGCGACCGAACGCACCTTCACGCCCTCTCGCTCGGCGAGCAGCTCCAGGTAGGCCACCACGTCGTCGTGGACCTGGAGTTCCGCGGCGGAGAGCAGGCGCAGACTGTTGAAGTAGCCGACGAGACTCCAGTACGCGTCGCGCACCTCGTCCGCCGTCCGCGCCTGCTGGGCCCGGTGCAGCAGGGTGGCGTACGTGCGGATCAACAGGGTGGACTGACTGGTGCCGGGGGCCAGCAGGCCGACGTAACGGCGGCTCGCCTTCTCCTCGCGCGGGGTCTCCACCGCGAACCACGAGTCGCGGGAGTCCAGGCCGGCGGGCGGGAACTGTCGCACCTCGCGGGCGAAGAGGTGGAGGCCCTGGTCGGAGGCCCGACGGATGGTCGCGGTGGAGGCGATCACCTTGGGGTGGTCGGCCAGGGCGTCCACGGCGGTCTCGTAGAGGCCGGTGAGGGTGCCCAACGGGCCGGAGATCAAGTGGAGTTCGTCCTGGACGATCAGCTCCGGGGCGGGCGTGCCGGCGTCCGGGTCGTCGCGGTTGAAGAGGGCGGCGGTCGCGGGACGCCACGGCATCGACGCGAACTTGTCGACGGTGGCGATCACCAACGTCGGTCGCGCGTCGTACACCGCCTCGTCGATCAGGTGGACGGGCAGGCCGTCGGCGAAGTCGCAGCCCGTGCCGGGACAGCGGATGTACATCCGCTTGGCGTCCGTGTCGACCTCGTAGTCCCGGGCGTCGAGGCGGGTCCCGCACCAGGGGCAGGCGTGCAACTGGACGGGGTTCTCGGTGGCGAGCCGCTTGTCGAGGTTCGCGCGCAGCTCGTCGAGCCTGGCGCCGGCCTCGGCCAGTGTGTTGGGAGTGGCCGAGCGCCCCACCCACATGCCGACGGAGAACTCCTCATGACCCAGCTCGGGCGTGTGGCGACGCATGCGCTCCATGGCGCAGAGCAGGATCGCGGCCCGCTCGAACTGCTGGAGGGTGAGCAGCCGCAGCGTGTAGCGCATGAGGACGGTGACGCCCCCGCCGTCGGCACCCTTGCGGATGCGGCGCAGGAAGGAGGTCAGGGCGATCAGACCGAGATAAGCCTCCGTCTTGCCACCGCCGGTGGGGAACCAGAGCAGGTCGGAGATCTTCCGGTCGTCGTGCTTCGGATCGTCGATGCCGGCCATGCAGAGCAGCACGAAAGCGATCTGGAAGGGGCGCCAGTGGCCGGCGGACGGGTCGGGGGCGCCCATGCGTCCGCCCTTCACCCAGGCGCTGCGGGCGCGCTGATCGGCCATGGCGCGGTTGGCGAGCCGGAACGCCTTCATCAGGTCCGGTTTCGTCCGCAGCAACTCGATGCCCTCGCGGATCCGACCGAGGGCCTCGCGACAGGCCCTGACCTGGTCCAACGCGGGCTTTGCGTGAGCGCTGCCCACCAGCGCGTCCGCCTCGGCCGCCTTCCGGTCGATCCAGTCCCCGTAATCCGAGGCGAGTCCTTCGAGGGCGGCCAGGACCTCCGCGTCGGGATTCTTGGCCAGGCCCAGCATGGACAGCGACGAGCTGTCGATCTCCGGGTTGGAGTCGGTGAGCAGTACCTCCACGCTCGGCACGAACTCGCTCCGTACCTCGGAGACGGCGGCCGGCCTGGTGTCGGTCATGCCGATCGGCGACGGAGTCCAGTCCCAGGAAGCAGCGCAGCCGTGTCCGACGGCGAAGGTCGGGGCGTGCCGGTGCAACAACCGACTCGTGGCGATCTCCGGGTCGTGGGCGGCAGCCGGAGCGGGACGCTCGACGAATGCCGAGGCGCCGTTGACGGCCCGGACCGTCAGGCCGCACTGGAACAGGGAGAAGGCGTCCTGAAGATCCCACTCGCCGACCTGCTGGGTGTTGATCAGGGTGACCGTCACCGTGACCGTGTCGGTCTTCGAGTCGGCGGGCCGGACGTTGACGCGCAGGTGAACCCTGTCGTCGAGTTTCTCCCGCTTGTCGGGATCCGGAGCGGTGATGTCGACGTGGACGTCCGGGAGGTCGAGTTCCCTGCGCCGCCACCGCTCCCGTTGCTCGGCGGTCGTACGGGCCTCGGCGCGGCGGGCCGGGATCGGCTTGCCCTCGGTGTCGGTGGGCTCGTAGATCGCCGCACGGGCCGAGACCACGATCGTGCCGCTTATCGACGGGCGGACCGCGAAGGTCAGACCCATGGAGGAGGGGCGCCGGTCCCCGGAGGCGTCCACCTCCTGTGCGGTGCTCGACTCCTCGACGTCCTCACGGGGGAGCACGGGCGGGGCGTCGAGGCCGGCGACCTCGGCGGCGTTCTCGGCCCTCCGCTCCTTCGAGGCACGCGGATAGAGCACCCCGGTCAGGTACCGGTCGATCGGCGCGTCTTGAGTGAGGATCTCGGCGCGGTCCTCCGGCGCGGCGTCCTCGGCGGGGCCGAAGAGTTCACGGCGGAGCCCCACGAGGAGTTCCTCGTCCCGCACCCGATAGTGCTCGGAGTGTCGGCCTGCCACGTGCGTCATGCGCGCTGCTCCTCGTCGTTGTTGGCTCTGCGGAACCGTCCGATGCCGGTGATCCGCGGGGCGATCCACACGCCCCGCTCGCCGAGGCCGGCGTTCGCCCCGGCGGCTGTGCTGCCCGCCACGGTCTCCAGGGTGTCGATCCGCAGGTCATGGATCTCGTCGGGCCACCACGGATCCCACGTACGGTTGACCTTCTGCACCTGGAACAGGTCCTCGCGGAACTGTCGCGAGACCTCGCCGATCTCCCGTCCGTCGTGCAGCAGGGCGTACGGCGGGCTCTGTGTCTCGCCCATCGGCAGGTCGTGGCGCCGGCGCAGCACCACCCGCTGGCCGGGGCGGACCCGTGCCAGGAGATACGCCTGGGTGTCGACGGCTTCCGCCTCGGGGCCGGGCGGATCGTCCCGGCACACGTCACCGGCCTCGACGACGATCCCGTACCTGTCGTACGACCGCCAGGACCCGAGGTAGCGGCGGCCGTCCCGCCGGTGTCCCGCTCTCCTGAAGAGAGGCAGCTCGGGCGGGGACGCGTGGTAGAGGTCCTGGCGGACTCGCGTCATCGCCACGTAGAGGGCGCGGGCCTCGGCCGGGAGGTCGAGTTCGCCCTCGTACCGCTTGTGCAGTTCCGCGACGGTCGGCGGGGTCAGGACGACCACCCGGTCGAACTCCAGGCCCTTGGCCCGGTGCACGGTCGAGACGACGACCCGGGCGGTCTCCGGGTCGGACGCCTCGTCGGGGAACCGGCCGTCGGCGACCGCGCGGCGCAGCCGGTCCAGGTCCAGCACCCCCCGGCCGGGGCCGCGCGCGACCCGACGCAGCACCGTCCACAGGGCGTCGACGTTCGGCTCGTAGGGCAGGGGGATCTCCGCGAGAAGGGCACGGAACCGGTCCTCGGTGAGGCCGGTCGCCTCCGTGCGGCGCAGCAATTCGGCCACCCAGTACGGCACCGGACGCTCCTCGAGCGGGCGCCGCAACCGGTGCTCGACACCGTGCGCGTGCAACGACTCGGAGACCACGAGGGCTTCCTGGTTGTCGCGGGTGAGGATCGCGCACGTGTCGGTGAGGTCCCGCAGGCCGCTCAGGGTGAACTCGTCGTCGAGGTCGCCCAGCGCGTTGGCCGGGGCGAGGAGGAGGTCACGCAGTTCCTCGTAGAGCGTCGCCGCTTCGTCCGCGTCGGTGAGCTGCTGGAGACGAGGGCCGTGTGCCAATGCGACCCGGGCCTCCTCGGTGTCGGCCCGGAAGTTCTCGGTGAGGTGCAGCTCCACCAGGTCGTCGGGATAGGAGGAGCGCAGCCAGTCGAAGAACCTGCCCGTCTCGGCGGCGCGCTCGCCCGGGTCCGCGATCTGGAAGCCGTAGACGGACTGGGCGGGATCTCCCACGACGGTGAAGCCGCACGTGTCCTGGTACCGGTCGAGCAACGCCTCCACCAGTTCACGGCGCTCGCCCAACAGATCCTGCACCTCGTCGATCACGACATGCGCGGGCGGCACGGCGTCGCCGCTCTCCAGCGCGCCCTTCTCGATCGCACGGGTCGCGGCGGCGATCCGCTCGTCGAAGCCGACCGCGCCCCACTCACCGTCCGGGTGGGCCTGCAGCAGCACCTCGTAGGCCCACGCGTCGAAAGTCCGTGCCCGCACCCGCCGGGCGCTCTCCCCGTGCCGCGAGATCCGCTCGCGCAACTCGCGGGCGGCGGCCCGGGAGAAGGTGAGCACCAGGATCTCGGCGGCCTGCAGCGCCTCCTCCGGGTCCTCGTGTCCGCACAGCGCGTCGAGCCGGCGCACCAGTGTGTGCGTCTTGCCCGCCCCGGCACCCGCGGTGACCAGGACACGTGCGTCCCAGGGCTGCTCGACCACGGCACGCTGCTCGTCGGTGAGCGGCGGACTGTCCAGGTAGACGTCGGTCACGTACGGCTCCAGAGGTGCTCGAACTGAGTGAAGGCGAGCTGGGTGTCGAAGTTGGCGATGTTGTCGCTGACGTTGAGGATCAGACACGTGGGCTTGCCGCCGTTCTTCGGCCCGCGCAGGCCGCGCCCGATCATCTGCTGGTACACGTTGGTGCTGTAGACCGGCCGGGCCACCACCACGACCCGGGTGGCCGGGGCGTCGAAGCCCTGGGTGAGGACGCCGTAGTTGGTGAGGACGCGGATGCGGCCCGCGCGGAAGTCCTCGATCCGCCGACGCCGGTCCTGGGGGCTGGTGGTGGAGTCGACGGCGGCGGCCGGGATCCCGCGGTCGTTGAGCATGGCCGCCAGGTACTTGGCGTGGTCCACGGAGGTGGCGAACAGCAGCGTCGGCCAGTCCTCCGGAAGGCCCGCCACCTCGTCGACGATGCGTCGGCTGCGGGCGTGGTCGTCGGCGAGCCGCTGTTCCGCGGCACGGGACAGCATCGCCATCCGAAGTGCCTGGACCTTCTCGTCGGGCTCCAGCACGATCTCCCCGCCCTCCAGGGTGCGGTGCTCCACGCGCGCGAGCATCCCCCAGTCCTGGAGGTCCCGGTAAGGATCACCGGACGGGAAGACGCCCTCGTCCAGCCGGCGGTTTCCGAAGCGGTTGACCAGGCGGCGGGTCTCCTCCTCGTTGGTGTTGCGGAACGGCGTGGCGGTCAGACCCAGCAGATGCCGGCCGGTCTCGTACTGGGTGAGTCCCAACCTGGTCAGGATCTCCGTGTACCGCTTGGAGATGGCGGTGTGGGCCTCGTCCACGATCACCAGCGCGGCCTGCCGCAGCCACGCGTACTGGTCGGTGCCGAGACACCGCTCCAGTTTGGCGTCGGTGGCCACCACCAGGTGCGGGTTCTCGACGACGTTCCCCACTTCATGGGTGCTCCACAACCGGCTGATGGTGAGCGGTCGCTCCGCTCCCACCTTGCTCCAGACGAACTTCCAGCTCTGGACGGCCTGTTCGCACAGCTCCTCGGTCTGCGCGATCCACAGCAGCGGACCGCCCAGGTCGCCGACCCGCTTCACCCACCGGATCACGGCCTCGGAGGTGACCCGGGTCTTGCCCGCTCCGGTGGGCAGCGACAGCATGGCCCGCTGCGGGGCGAACCGGTCGAGCAGGGTGGTGATGTTGCGGACCAGGTCCTCCTGGTAATCGTGCAGCCGAGGGAAGTCCCGAGGGCCGTCCACCGTCTCGAAGACGGGGGGTGCCGGGGCCCTGGAACCGGCGAAGGACACCGGCAATCGCAGGTCCGACACGAAGGCGACGGCGGCCGAGGAACCCCCGTAGGCCACCGGCGCGTTGGGGAACCTGGCCTGGATGTCCCGGGCGTGCTGCTGGAGCACGCCGTCGCCGTGCGCGTTGAAGGCCATCTGCGCGATCCGGTGCCCGGAGGGCTCCGCACCGCCGGTCGCCTGCAGCTCGGCCTCCATCAGCCCGTCGGGCAGCCCGGTCCGCAGCGCCTCGGCACCGATCAGCAGCTCGATCTTGGTGACGACGTCCTCGGCATCGCGTACGGCCTTCAGGGCGGCCTTCGTCGCGCTGTCCCGGGCCATGCGCTCCTGGTGTTCGAGCACCGTCCGACAACCGGCGGCACCGAGCCCGAGCCCCAGCTCACGGTCGACGAGCCGCAGCATCTGCTCGGGATCCAGAGGTACGCGGACCTTGATGGTGCCGTCCTGTCGCACCGCGTCCAGGGGACGGGACTTGGTGCCGTTCTCGGTCCGGGTCACCTCCTCCAACTCGGTGCACCGCTGCACCACGGTGTTCCGGTTGCCGCTGTTCAACCGCTGGCGCAGCGCGGGGTACAGCTCCACGAGCGGAACCGGGTCGCCGTCCGGGACCTCACGGGTCTCCTTGGTGATGGCTTCGGCGTAGCGCTTCATGCGCCACTCCTTGACCATCAACTCGGCGTCCTCGGGGGTCGCCACCAGCAGTGCGGGGAGCTGCTCCGCGCGCAGCGCCCGGTACTCCGTCGTACCGACCGCGACGGTGATCTCCTCGTCGGGGCGGGTGCTCCAGGTGTCCCCGATCCGGCAGCGGGTCAGGGAGTCCTCGGGGAACTCCGCGCCGAAGCGGGTCAGCATGACGTAGGTGTTGCCGACGAACGCGTCGTCCTCGCTCCGGGCCACCTCCGCGAGGAGCGCCTCCCAGTGCTCCGCCGGGACCTCCTCGACCGTCGCGGGCAGGCGCAGTTTGCGGGCCTTCTCCGGGGAGATGTCGGCGACCGGCAGCACGTCGCGGTAGGCGGCGAGCTGAGGCCCGACGGCCTCGTCCAGCGGCTTGATCCCCTTGGAGGTGGCGACGGTTCCGTACTTCCTGAGCATCCAGCGGATCGGCGACATCACGGCCCGGCGGGTGCTCGCCTGGACACCGATCTGTCGCGTCCAGTTGTCCACCACGGCCTCGTCGGGGAGGGCCTTGAGGAAGGCCGCGCGGGACTCCTCGGACAGCGACCGGAAGAAGTGCAGCGGACCACCGATCGGGGACCCCTCCACCTTCATCCGGTTGAGGGCGGGACGCGGGGCGCCGGGGCTGAGGCTGCGCAGGTAGGACGCGTGGACGGCCTCCCGGTACTCCTCGAACCACGCCTCGCCCTCCGGCCGCGTCGAGGTGGACGGCCGCTCCCGCAGGCCGATGTCACGGAAGAAGGCGAGGTCGTCCGAGTGGAACCTCGTGTCGACGGCGATGCTCGGTTCGCGTCCGGCGTCGACCACCACACCCGGCACCATGCAGTCGCGCACCGGGCGGAACCTGCCGTCCGCCGTGCGCACGCGCAGCGTCTCGCGGGCGTCCGGTACGTGTTTGAGCACCGTGTGGGTCAGGCGGCGACCCCCGGCCTGCCGGAACAGGTCCCAGAAGCGCTCCCACTCGGCGTCCCCGTAGCCGGTGAAACCTTGGTCGAGCACGCTGATGAACCGGCCTTCGGCGTCCGCCTCCCGGATGCCGAGCAGGTTGAGCGCGGAGGCGAGATCCGGATTCCGCGCGATGTCCGCGACCACGTACTGCAGGGACTCCCTCAGCCCGTCCTCGTCGGAACGGCGGAACACCTGGCCGGGGACGGGGGCGACCAGGCCGTGCTCCTCGGTGAGGACGATCTGCGCCTGACGGGCGTCATCGGCGAGCGGCGATCCGGTCCTGACCATCTCGGCGAGGATGCGGATCGCCGCCGCCGACGCTTCGGCGGTGCCGCACTCGACGAGGGCCTCCAGCCATTCGCGCACGTCGGACCGCTTGTGCCCGGCGGCACCGAGAATGTGTTCGACCTTGCCGGCGCGGATCGTGTCGGCCTCGGCGTACGGGTGCAGCCAGTTCGACGGCCGGCCGGGGGCCTCGTGCCACATCCGCAACCACTCGACGCTCCGTTCCTTGTCGAGACGCGGAGGAACACGCAACTCGGTCGGTACCCGCAGCACGCCGTCCTGGTCGGGCAGCGACGGACGGACCGCCGCCTTCTCCCAGATCTCCTGGGTCAGGAACGCGTCGGCCCAACTGATCGCCTCCTTCACCCGGCCCGGCAGCAGCGGGAGGTGGGCGCCGGGATCCTCGGCAGGAGCCAGGCGGGGCAGCGAATCGACCACCAGCGCTGCCGAGACCCTGATCATCTCCTCGTTGAAGGCCGAGGAGTCGAGCAGGTTCTGCCGGTCCTCGTTGGTCTTCCAGGCGCCGTTGAGGATGCCGCTCAGGGACATCTCGTACTTGGTCGGGAAGAAGGACCAGAACCGGCCGCGTCCGCGCGCCTGCGGGCTCACGAAAAGTCCGCTCTTCGGGTCCCTCTCCAGCGCGGGCACCGCCCAGGCGAGGTCGAGGGCGAGACGGTCGTGCAGTTCACCGGCGTCGGCGCGGGCCGCCGGTCCGGGTTCGTGCGTGGTCGAGAAGACCCGCCAGCGAACGCTCCGGGTCGGCCTGCCCGTACGCTCCTCCACCACCGTGTGCAGGTCCCCGCTCTGCTCGGTGGTCAGCACACGGCGGACGGTCGAGCGCCGGCGGTCCTCCAGGACGACCTTCGCGACGTGCGGGGAGAGGAGCTGGAAACCGATCGGGAACTCCTCGCGGGCCGATCCGGTGGTCGTCCGCCCGCCGTGCATGTCCAGCGCCAACCTGCCCGCGGCGCCGTCCAGCAGCGGCAGGCGGACCACGGTCGTGGCCCAGCTCAGCAGCTCGTCGAGGACGGGATCCTGGGCACGCTCGGCGGCCTCGTCGAGGGGACGGGCCATGCGCAGCACCGGCGCCTCGAACCGCTCGCCGAGGCGCTCCCGTACTCCGGGCACCGACCGGATCTGCTCGAAGGCCCATTCGCGATCGAATCCGAACGACCCGGATCTGCTGAAGAACTGCGGGGTGTCCGTGACGACCAGGACGGATTTCACACCCACACCGAAACGGCCGATCTGACCGCCGCGCTTGCGCGACATGCTCATTCGGAGAATGGTTTCCGCGCCTTCGGGAGACACGGCTGTGCCCTCGTTCGCGCAGTACAGGTGCGTGTCGGTGAGCACGACCTGGACACAACCCCCGGGGTGATCGGCGATTTCGTCGGCCGCGTTCTGCACGAGTTCGAAGAGTTGGCGGTCACCGTAGCCGCCTTGGGTGATACGACGTTCACCATTGGCGTGTTCCGGTACGAGGCCGGGGTCGACCGCATAGGTCTGGAGAACGCGCGAGGACTGTTCGAGGACGGTACGAATGACCGGCTGATGAGAATCGGGCACGGTGAATTCACGGCTCCTGCGGCGAGAGGCATCCGGATAGCGGGGACGAGGGGCGAAAGAAGCTCGGTCGACCGCTCCGACCTGCACGAAGGCGTCGTCTGTCGCACGCCGGGGCGGAGTGGTCCTTGGCAGGGTCAACCGTCACCGGAGAGTTCTCGGAACTCCTCCGGCGTCATGCCGTACGCGTCGAGGATCTGCTTCTTCTCGACGTCGGAACCGGCGAACGAGAGTTGTAAAGAGATCGCGCTGAGTTCCCGCATCGAGTACGGCGGGCAGTCGTAAGGGGACTCCGATTCCCCGGGAGGGTCTTCCATGAGGGTGTCGTTTCCTCTGGTGGTCGTTCGGGATCCCGCACCACGGGCACGTTCGGGGTCTCGAGAGCGGAAAAGGGTACAAGTCGCCCGTCGAACACAGGAGTTGCCCAGTGGGGTAGGCACTGCTGCCGTCAACGATCCTAGGAGAAGTCACTCGTTCGTGTCGAGCGGTAATTGCGGGGCGGATTACCGGAATTGAGCATTCCGGTTAGCTGTAGCGTTTGCATCTGCGACACCAGGAGCTACTCGCGAGTTCCGCATGCTTCTACCTCTAGTGGTGCGTTACGGGCAAAGTGGACAGTCGTTCGAGAGGGGGTGGTCGCCGGTCTTGCGTCAAGTCGTGATTGACGCGCGCTGGGATGTCAAATTAGCCTGTCCAGGACCGTCGCACAACGAGTTACACCGAAGAGTGGGAGGCCGCATGGAGGCCGGTGAGGAGTTCGGGCCCTGGCTGGCCCGTCAGCTCAAGATCGCGGGCAAGACGCAGGCCGAGCTGGCGGAAGAGCTGGGACTCACCCGAGCCGCGGTCTCCGCGTGGATCACCAAGCGCTCGGTCCCGCGTGCCACCGTCATGGGCGAGATCGCCAAGGCGCTGGGTACCGACCTGAGCACGGTGCACACCCGGACCACCGACACGCAGGCCGGTCTCCCGGTCACCTGGTACCACCGGCCCGGTTATCTGGACGGTGGTCGCGACGGCGGGAACGCCGCTGCCTTCGCCTTCGACGCGGACGTTCAGGTGCTCGCCCGGGAGACCTGCCAGAACAGCCTCGACGAGCGGCTGGTGGAGAACGGACGTCCGGTCCGCGTGCGGTACACGATCCACGAGCTGACCGGTGAGGCGTTGGAGGCGTTCCGCGCCGCGATCCTCTGGGACCGACTCCAACCGCACTACCTGGCCGTCTCGGAGTCCGCCGCCGATCAGAAGGTCGGGCGGGTGGTGGACGCCGGTGTCCGCGACATGTTCGAGAAGGGTCGCCTGATCCTGCTGCGGGTCGACGACTACAACGCCTCCGGCCTCACCGGTGACGACTACGACGACGGCAAGTTCGCGGCCGTCGTCCGCCGGCAGTTGGAGAGCCTCAAGTCGGGCCGGGCAGCGGGAGGTTCCTACGGGCTCGGCAAGGCGACGCTCTGGGCCACCAGCGCGCTCGGCATGGTCCTGATCAACTCCACGCTCTCCGTTCCTCACGAGGGTCGTACCGAACGCCGGGTCATCGGGCGACTGGAACTGCCGTGGCGTGTCGTCGACGGTCAGGCGTGGGCGGGCCCCGCGTGGCTGGGGCGTCCCGACCCCGAGACACCCAACGCGGAGGTGGTCCGCTCCTGGTGGGCGGACGAGGAGACGGTCGAGAGGCTGCACCTCACCCGCGAGAGCGACGAGCCGGGCACCTCCTTCCTCATCGTCGGCGCCCATGACGTGGCCAGTCTCGCCCCGGAGAAACCCGATGCCGCCGACGACGAGAACGGGGGCGACGACGACGGAACCCGCGACATCACCGCCATGCACCACCGCCTGGTCGAGGCATTGGGCCGGGACTTCTGGGCGGCCATGACGGGAGGGGGCAGCAAGCTCCCGCTGCTGGAGACGTCGGTCCGGACACTGCGCAACGGGGAGGTCGTCATCCCGGAGGAGAAGGTCGACCCCGCCGAGGCACAGCCCTCGCGTACTCGGGCGCTGCGGGCCTTCTACGAGGGGACGACCGTGGACCGGCTCACGCAGGCCGGTCAGGTCGCGCTCCGCAACGTTCCCCTGCGGCTGCCGCTGACCGGTGGCCGCCGCGGCACGCTCGGCACCCACCAGGGAGTACTCCTGGTCACGGAGGCGGAGGAGAAGGACGCCGCGAAGAGCGAGGTCCACTCGCTGCGTGGCAACCGGATGACCATCAAGAAGTCCACCGTGCACGGCCTGCCGCTGGGCGTCACCGCCTTCCAGGCCGTACTCCTGCTCGGTCATGCCGCCGGAGAGTCGGCGCCCTTCGCCGACGACGCGGAGGAGTTCCTACGGGCTGCCGAACCGCCCGAGCACGACCGGTGGGGCCAGACCGAGGAACTGACCCTCCGCTGGTCGCACAGCGCGCACCACCGCATCGCCGCGTTGACCGCCGAGGTCAACTCGGCTGTCAAGGAACTGGTCGTCCGACCGAAGAGCGCCGGATCCCAGGAGAACGCCAAGCTGCGCAAGAAGCTCACCGTCCAGCGCAAGACCACCGCCGCCCCCAAGCGGGCCGCCGGGTCGACCCTGCCCGAACTGGACGGGTTGGAAGCCCGGATCGGTGCCGGCGGGGAATGGCAGATCACCGCGGAGGTGAAGCTTCCACGGGCCGAAGAACTGCCCGCCATGACTCCGGTGGTCCTCCTGGACGTGCGGTCCGGCAGTCGGCCCAGGCTCGACTGGGCCGAACTCGTCGCCGTGGACGGCTGCGAGGTCGAGGACGGTGTGCTGCGGTTCACGCCGCGCGCCCGCCGAGCCGTCTTCCGGGGATTCACCGACGCCACCAGCCATCCGGTCCGGACCGAACTCACGCGGCTCGTGCTCGAACTTCGTGCCGGCACAGGGGAGTGAGGCATGAAGTTCTACCCGTACAAGCGACTCAACCGTCCGATCAGCCTGCGGGTGACATCCGCCTCGCTCAAGCTGCCCGACGGGACACGCGAGCACCTGGACACCTCCGCCTACTCCGTTCCGCAGCGGACCGTGGCTCTGGGGGTGGCGCAGCGCGACGACTGGATCTCGGCCAGGATCGGCCTGTCGGCCACCCTTCCTCCCGGCGCCACCGACCCGGACGCGCCGTGGAGCGACCTGCGGGTCCTGGCGGTGCTCACCGACGGCGACACCAATGTGCGAACCACCGTCGACCTGCGGCAGGACGCTCCGGACAGCAAGGAGTGGGCCGGTGACATCGAGGTGTTGCGCGACGACCACGTGGGGCGCGCGACCCTCGCGGTCCACGCCGTCGCCACGATCGACGACGTCCCGGGCCGGTCGATCACCGAGACCGACGCGGACTGGGCCGTCGACACGGTCGCCGAGGAGCCGCTCGGTGGCCTGACCCTCGACGTGAAGCAGGCCAGTTTCTCCAAGAGCACGCGGGAGTGGCTGCGCCCCTACTCCGACGCGCCCTGGGTGATCGACGCCTCGGGGCGGGTGCCCCTGGTCATGGTCAACACCGATGTCGAGGGGTTCTCGGATCTCCTCGGCGGCAACAGCGGGGGAGTCGAGAGCAAGGTCCAGGAGCTGCTGCTCGCCCAGATGGCCACCGACGTGTGGACAGCGGTGTTCCACAGCGCCCTGGGTGACCTGGAGGTCGAACCGGACGGCTCGCCCGTCTTCCCCACCGACTGGAGGGGTGAGGTGCTGCGAGAGATGCTTCCCGACGTGGTGCCGGGCCTCCGCGCCGAGGAAGCGCTCCGCCAGGTCCATCGCCGTCGAACCGGTGACGCGGGTTGGGTCGAACTCCAGACCCGTGTCCACTACGCCGCCGTGCGCCGAGCGAGCGCGAGCAAGGCGGTCGCCAACGCCCTTCGCGCGTTGCAGCAGATGAACCGAGAGGACAGCGCGTGATCGAGAAGCCGCACCACATTCCCGCACGGCTCGGTCTGCTCTCCGCGACCGCCGCCGATCCCTTCCTCACCGAGGATCTCCTCAAAGGAGTGCAGGGACACGCCGGCATCGATCTGGCCAAGGTGGTCGAGCCGCTGCCGGAGGAGGACCCCCGATGGGACGTGGAGCCCCTCAGGGATCTGGTGGACGACGCGATGTACCAGTTCAAGGAGAACCGGACGGAAGCCGACGGCTGGTTGGCGCCCCGGCTGCACGCGACGCTGCGCCTGACCCGGCGGGAGGCCGCGGACAGGAGGATCTGGACCCACCTGGCACTGGCCGTCGCGCCGGATTACGTGGCTTGGAGACATGGTCCCGCACCGGCGCAGGACAGGAACATGCGCATCAACCCGGCCCGCTTCAAGGGTGCCGCCGACCGGCAGTGCTTCTCCCGGCTGTGGTGGGCCGCGGAGATGTTCCGGAACGGCGAGGACTACGGACCGGTGGTGACGGCTTGCTCCAACCAGGACCTCATCCACAACGCGTTGCGCATGGACCTGATCGACCATCGGCCCACGGCCCAGGCGTTGGTGCGCATCCTGGAGCGAGGTGTCGCCAGCACCGGGCGGGAGATCAACGGACTCCTGGTGGCGATCAGCACTGCCGGTGCCACCTTGGTCTACGACGCGCTCGCCCCGGACGAACCGCGTGACCCCGAGCCGCTGCGTGCGTGGATCGAGGAAGCCGAGTCCGCGCCCCCCGTCCCGCGCCACACGCTTCCTGTCGGCCCCGACGAGGAGCGCGTTCCGGAGGCTTCGGTGGCCGCGCTCGCCGACTACCTCGTCGGGTTGTTCGAGACCGCCCCGATCAGGGGGCGGACTCCGCAGCCGTGAGGGGGAGAGGTCATCTGCCGGTGAGCGGGTGACCCTCCCACTGCCCGTGCTCGCGGACCTCCACCGTCTCGCCCGGCTGCCAGGTCTCCAGATCCGTGATGGCCTGTTCCAGCCGGGCGCGGGCCTCCTCGCGGCTCGACTCCGGTTCCAGGACCTGCCGCAGCACGTGCAGGGCCAGCCGAGGCGGGACGGCGTTGCCGATCTGCTGGGGCCGGTCGCCGCCGCTCCACGGATACGCCACGGGGAACGTCTGCAGCACGCCCGCCTCGGGGATCGTGAAGCGGTCGTGGCGGGCTAGGTGCTTCTTGGTCCCCTTGAAGACCAAGCGGTTCCGCGACACCTTGCCGGTGATCGTCGCGGACGGGGCGTCATGGTCACGCTCGCCGCGTGTGCTGGGGTCACCGCCGGTCCCGTAGTTGGAGACGACGGTGAAGGCAGGCCGGTCGGGCAGACCGGGGTCGATGGCCCGTGCCTTCTTGAGAGCCGTCTCCATGGACACCCACGCTTCCTTCGGCGGGGTCTTGTCCGCGGCGTCCTCGTCGACGTCCCAGAGCAGGTCGTCCGCCTTGGCCGATGCCCTGCTGAGAATGTTCCGCGAGCGGTACCGCTCGTGGGTCTCCTCGACCTCAGGGATCTCGGGCCCGCCGCGGCGGGCCATGAGCACGGCACGCTTCCGGGTCTGCGGGACCCCGAACGCCTCGGTGTACATCAGTTGCGTCCTGGTGCGGTAACCGAGAGTGCCGAGCACCTCGGCATACTTCTCCCACACCGGCATCACCGCCGGCACCTGCTCCAGCACGACAGCCTCGTAGGGCTCCGACCCGGGGCGCCGGCTTCGCTCTATCACCCACCACAGCGGCTGGAGGACCAGCCCTGTCCGCTCGTCGCCCAGTTCCTCCAGTACGACCTTGTGCCGGTCGATCTCGGCGCTGAGGACGGAGAACTGCTCGATCAAGGGCTTGAGGTCGGGGTGGTCGAGATCGAGTTTCCGGGACGCTTCGAGCGTCTTCAGGAGAGCCTTGATGTCGTCGGCGGAGTGCCCGTGGTCCTGCAGGTGCTTCCTGAGCGCCTTGCGGGTCACCGAGCGCCGTGCCTCGCACTCACGCTTCTCGGTCCGCACCTCTTCGGCCCGGACGGCCTTGCGTCGCAGATCCTCGGAGATGTCCCGCCACGTCCGGAAGATCTCCTTCCACTCCGCGTTCTCCGGTCGCACGACGTCATGCAGTCGCGCGATGTACGCCAGTACCTGGTCCAGTGCTTTGCGGCCGGCACCGTGCCCGGCCACGGTGAAGGTCTGGCACGGAGGGCCACCCGTCAGGACCTGGGCCCGGGGGAAGAAGGACGCGCGGTACTTCCGCACGTCGCCGGTGAAGGTGTCCATCCCCGCCGCCGCTCGGGTGGCGCACGCGTTGTCGTCCCATTCGATGCCGGTTACCCGATGACCCAGGACCTCTGCCGCCACATCCAGCCCACCCGGCCCGGCAAATAGGTCCAAAATGCGGAAAACCGCACGTGGGGAGGGCGTGTTCTGGATGTGGCTCATGGGTGCGAAGTGTAGCCGGCGGGCGCGGGTGCCGTTCCCGGCTTCCCCGGGCCGGCGGGAGACCGCAGCGCCCTTGCGATGGCTGCGCCGAGCGCCCTGCCCACCGGTGGAGGGGTCGCATGGCCTATCTGCCGGTACCGAGCCGTCTTCCGACCGGTGATCCGCCACTCCGACGGAAAACCCTGGAGCACGGCTGCCTGGTCCACCGTGATCTTCAGCATCTCGGCCGGATCGTCCGAGCGCGGCCACCGGTAGTCCGGCCCCGGCACCTCGTCGGCGAGGGCGCCACCGTTCACGCCCATCCGTGCCCAGGCCCGTTTCGTCCCGCTCGGACCGAGGTCCGCACCGCCCCGATTGTCCGAACCCCCGACCAGAGTCGGCGCCACGGCCCGGGCCTGGTCCGCCCAGGCGTCGGCCTCGGGCCAACCCCGCGCACCCATCGAGCGACGCAACGCCCGACCGACCGAGAGATGCTCGCTCACCGTCGGTTCCGGAGGGGCGAAGGCGTCGAACCACGGCTCCTTGAGTGCCACGAGGACGCCTTGCAACCGCTCCTGCGGCACCCCGAAGTCGGCCGCGTTCAGCACGAACCAGCGGAGTCGGTATCCGAGGTGGGTCAGCTCGGCCCCGATGAACTCCCGGATCTCCGCGTACGCCGGCGAGTCGACGAGGGCGGGCAGGTTCTCCAGGAGCAGGGCGCGCGGCTGGATCGCGTGGACCAGGTAGACCGTGGCGCTGAGCAGCCGCAGTTCCGGCTCACTGTCCGAGCGCCCGACCGCCGCGGAGGACTTCACCCGGGGCAGGCCCGCGGAGAGCAGATCGACGTCCAGGGTGTCCGGATGTTCCTGCGGGAGGAAGTCGATCAGGTCCTGGCAGACGACGTTCCAGTGCGGCCGATTGGTCGACAACGTCTCGCACGCCTGACTCTTGTTGTCGAGCAGCAGCACCGGTGCGAAGCCGGCGCTCTCCAGCCCTGACGCCAGGCCGCCCGCGCCCGCGCAGACGTCGACGAGACTGAGCCGATCGGTCATGGATCCCCCCACGTTTCTCTGTCACGGACGTTCCGGCGCCCGCGTGTTCCCCTCGCGGGACTCCCCGCCCCGCCTCTCCCGGTCCACCGCCGCCCGTACCGCCCCCGCCACCTCGTCGGCCGGTACGTGCTCCCAGAAGCGCAGTACCGTCCACCCTGCCGCCGTGAGGTGTTCCGTGGTCTCCCGGTCCCGGGCCATGTTGCGTTCCAGTTTGCGGCGCCACCACTCGGCGTTCGCCTTCGGGTGGGTGGCGTGTCGGGGGCAGCCGTGCCAGAAGCAGCCGTCGATGAGGACGGCGATCTTGGCCTTCGGGAAGGCCACGTCGATCCGTCGCCGGGGCATGCCGGGGACGGGGTACTCGACCCGGTAGCGCAGTCCGGCCGCGTGCAGCAGCCGTCGTACGGCCAGCTCGACGCCGGTGTCCTTGCTCGGTTGCCTGCTCATGCGGGCGGAGACGCCGGGGGAGGAGGGCTTCATGCTGTTCATCGTCCGGGGGGCCACCTGCTCGAACGGTCAGTCCTGCGCCACCCCGTGACACTCCCCGTACCCCCGCCCCGACCCGCACCAGCACCCCGCCCCCCGCTCCGGCGGCCAGGCCACCGCCCGTCCCCGGGCCGCCAAGGTCGTCGCGTACTGGGGGAGGAGGGACGCGTCCGACGGGGTGGCGGACTCCGATGCGGCGAAGGCTTCGTAGGAGGGGACCGTGCCCTGGACGATGCCGAGGTTGCGGGTGCCGGAGGCGGCGAGTTCGCGCAGGGCCGACTCTATGGCCGCCAGGTGGGCCTCGTAGGAGGGGTATTCGGCGGACAGGGAGGGATACGCGTCCAGGAGTTCGGTCAGTTCGGCGGCGGGCCAGTGGAGCATGGCGACCGGGAAGGGGCGGGAGAGGGCCTCGCGGTAGGCGCCGAGTTCGGCGCGCAGGCGGGAGATCTCGGCCTCCAGCTCGGCGGGGTTGGAGGAGCCCAGGGACCAGACGCGCTTGGGGTCGTGCAGCTCGTCCAGGGAGACCGGCATGGAGTGCAGGGTGTCGGCGAGGGTGTCCCACTCGTCGTGGGGGAGGCCGAGCATGCGGCGGACGCGGTGGCGGCCGTAGAGGAGGGGGTGCGTGGCGTACGGGGGTTCGGCGACGTCCGTCAGGAGGAGGCGGGCGGCCTCGGTGAACGTCTCCTGGGCCGCCTCCAGCTCGTCGTGGGCCTCCAGGGACTCCGCGACGATCACCCACGGGGCCGGGTCCCGGGGGGCCGCCGCGCGGACGCCGTCGATGATCGCGCGGGCCTCGGCCTCGTGGTCGTACTCCCACAGGTTCGACGCCTTCAGGGCGCGGACCAGGGCCGGGTTCTCCAGGGTGCCGGGGGCGGCGAGCAGCCGGTCGTAGAGGGCGGTCGCGGCGGGGCGGTCGCCGGCCAGTTCGAGGTGGGCGGCGGCCCGCAGCAGCAGGGCCTCGGCGTCCTCGGGGTACAGGCCGGCGGTCCGCTCCAGGCGGGCCGCTTCGGCGGTGTGGTCGAGGTTCTCGGCAGGCGTGTCGGGGCGCATGGGGGACACCGTACTGCCGTCGGGTGACGGAGGTGCGGAGCGGCGGTTGTGGTGACGGGGGCGGCCCCCGCGGGTTCGCCCCGGTCGTCCCTGGCCGGTTGGTTCCCGGTCTTTCCCGACGGGTTGGTTCCCGGCCTTTCCCGACGGGTTGGTTCCCGGCCTTTCCCGACGGGCTGGTTCCCGGCCTTTCCCGACCGGTTGGTCCCCGGTCTTCCCCGACGGGTTGGTCCCCGGCCTTCCCGGCCGGGGTGCTCCCAGCGGGGAAGGCCGGGAAGGCCGGGACGGCCGGGGACGGCCGGGGCGCTCCCGGCCGGTTCCCCGCCCCCCGGCAGGGGGTCCGGTCGCGGTGCGCGTGCGGCGGCTACGCCTCCGCCGCGAGGCGGTCCCGCAGCAGTACCAGGCCCACCGCCGCCAGGACCGACAGCCCGGCCGACACCGTGATCGCCAGGTCCGCGCCCCCGCCGGGGGTGCCGGCCGAGGTGGCCAGGGCGATGGTGAGGGCGACGCCGGCGCAGGAGCCGATGTAGCGGAACGTCTGCTGCGCGCCCGAGCCCATCGCCACGCGGGTCGGCGGGACCGACTCCACCGCCAGCAGCGGCAGCGCGGCGTTGAGGAGGCCGCTGCCGGTGCCCGCGATGATCAGGCCGGGCAGCAGCCGGTGCCAGGAGCCCGCGTCGAGGGCGCCCAGCATGGACAGGGCGCCGGCGGTGTGCAGGAGGAAGCCGAGGGCGAGCTGGTGGCGGGGCGGGACGCGGCCGGCCAGGCGGCGGGCCTGGAGGGCGACCGTGAAGGAGAGGCCGGACCAGAGCAGGAACAGCCAGGCGGTGTCCATGGGGGACATGTCCAGTGCCTGTTGCAGCAGCGCCGGCAGGAAGCTGAACAGGCCGATCACCGCCAGCCCCGTGAACAGTCCGCCCGTGGCCGAGGCGAGGAAGAGCGGGCGGCGCAGCAGGGACAGGTCGATCATGGGGGTGGCGGACCGGCGTTCCAGGACGGCGAACGCGGCCGTCAGGACGATCGCCGCCGCGAACAGCAGCAGGACCGGTGGGCGCAGCCAGCCGTCCCGGCCCAGGGTGAGGGCCGCGACCAGCGCGATCAGGGCCGGTCCGAAGGTCGCCGCCCCGGCGAGGTCGGGCCGTCCGCCGCGCGGGGAGCGGGACTCGGCCAGCCCGCGCGTGCCGAGCGCGGCGACGGCCAGGGTGGCGGCGCCCAGCACGCCGTACCCCAGGCGCCAGGACGGGATCGAGCCGGTGACCAGCGGGCCGACGGCGATGCCGCCGCTGACGAACGCGCCCCACACGCCGGTCGCGCGCAGCCTCCCGGCCGGGGTGGGGAAGGCGTGCGCGAGCAGGCCCAGGCTGCTGGCGAGGAGGGCCGCGCTGGCCGCGCCCTGGGCGATCCGGGCGAGGGTGAACAGCCAGGTCGTACCGGCCAGCGCGCCCAGCGCGGTGGTGAGGCCGAGGGCGAAGGTGCCGGTGACGAAGACCCGGCGGCGGCCGTGGTCGTCGGCGAGGCTGCCCACGACCAGGAGCAGCGCGGCCAGGCCCAGCGGGGTGCCGTTGAGCAGCCATGCCTGGGCGGACAGCGGGGTGCCGAGGTCGGCCGCGGTCTGGGGGAGCGTGACCATCGGCGCGGTGTACGTCATCAGGGCCAGCGCGGTGGCGGCGCTGGTCAGGGCGAGGGTGCGGCCGGGGTGCGGGGGCGCGTCGCGCGCCGGGGGGCGGTGCGGTGGTACGGCGGTGGCGGCGGCCGTGGTCGTGTCGTTGCCCGTGCTGGTCATGGCCGTGGACGTCCTTCCCGTCCGCGGTCGGGCCGCGGCGCGTCGAGAGGGCATGGTTCAGTGAACGAACTGACGGGAGGTCACGTTAGCACTGTGGGTTCGTTCACTGAACCTAAAAGGGGGAAAGTGGCTACAGTGGACGCATGGCTCTGGGCAAGGACTACGCGAAGCAGGAGTGCTCCATCGCCCGCGCGCTGGAGGTCGTCGGCGAGCGCTGGACACTGCTGGTGGTGCGCGACGCCCTCTACGGCGTGCGGCGCTACAACGACTTCCTCGTCCACCTCGGCGCGCCCCGCGCGGTCCTCGCCGCCCGCCTCCAGGCGCTCACCGCCGAGGGCGTCCTGGAGAAGCGCCGCTACCAGCAGTCGCCACCGCGCGACGAGTACGTCCTCACCGAGCGCGGCCTCGCCCTGTGGCCGACCTTGTGCGCGCTCGGCGTCTGGGGCCGCGAGCACTACGACACCACGCCGATGCGGATCTTCCGGCACGCGGGCTGCGGCTCCGGGCTCGGACGGTACGGCGAGTGCCGTACCTGCGGGATCGCCGTCCCCGTCGCGGACGTCGAGATGCTGCCGGGGCCCGGACTCGACCCCGACCCGGCCGACCCGGTCAGCCGCGCGCTGCTCCGGCCCAAGCGGCTGCTGGAACCGGTGATCATCGACCAGGCGTCCTGATGACCGACAGCGCCAGGACGCTATAGCCTCTAGGGGAACGCCCGTTGAGGGCCGAGGGTCGATACGGGAGGAGGGGATCGCCGTGCGGCGCCTTCTCCTGCCCCCGCGGCTGCGTCCCCTCGTCGTCCTGCTGGTTCTCCTTCCGCAGGTCGCCCTCGTCGACGCCGGCAGCCTCTCCGTCACCGTCGCGCTCGCCGCGACCGCCGCCGCCGGTTCCGCGCTCGCCCTGTGCGCCGTCCTCGCCGCGCGCTGTGTGCCCGCCGTGCCGCCCACCCGGGTCCGTACGGCCATCCGCGACCGCGACCGGCGTACCGCCTTCCTGCCCCAGCGCGATCCCGACGCCCGGGGGCGCCGCCGGCCCCGGGCACCCGGCCGGGCCCTCCCGGCGACCGCCGCGTAAGAGGGCACACCCCGCCGATCCGCTCGCCGCGCCCGCTCGTCACGGGCGTGCCGTGCGTGCCGTTCCTCCGTGCCCTCACCCCGGCCGCCGTCCTGCCGCATGTCCCGACCCGGCACGACGAGACCCCCGGAGGGCTCCTCACCATGTCCGTTTTCGCCAACCTGGTCGACGGCCTCGCCGACCTGCTCCAGCCGCTGTTCGGCGCCGGTGCCGCCGCCGCGGCGATCGTCCTGATCACCGCGCTGGTACGCCTCCTCGTCCACCCGCTGTCCCGGGCCGCGGCGCGCGGCCAGCGGGCCCGGGCCGCCCTGCAGCCGCGGATCGCCGAACTGCGCCGCCGGCACGCCGAGGACCCGCGCCGGCTCCAGCAGGCCGTCCTCGACCTGCACGCCCGGGAGAAGGTGTCACCGCTGTCGGGGGTGCTGCCCGGCCTCTGCCAGCTCCCCGCGTTCTTCCTCCTCTACCACCTCTTCTCCAGCCCCACCGTCGGCGGGCACCCCAACCGACTGCTCACCCACCACCTGTTCGCCGCCCCGCTCGGCGGACGCTGGACCGACGCGCTCGCCGGCGGCGGGCCGTTCGGCGCCGCCGGGCTCGTGTACGCGGGGGTCTTCGCGGTCGTCGCCGCGATCGCCGCGTACGGCTTCCGGCGCACCCGGCGGGCGATGGCCGACCAGGACGCCGGACTGCCGGGCGCGGTCACCAAGGCCATGCCGTTCCTGTCCTTCTTCACCCTCGTCACGGTGGCCGTCGTGCCGCTGGCCGCCGCGCTGTACGTCGTCACCAGCACGGCCTGGAGCGCCGCCGAGCGGGCGGTGCTGTACCGGTGATACCGGTGACGCCCGATGCCGCGGTCCAGTACATGAACGGGGTATTGCGGAGCGGACGCCGACCTTGGACGATCGACCAGTCCTCCGATGCCTGGTCCGCCGCACCCGGGCCGGGCCGTCGGACGGGCGCCCGCGATCGAGGGAGATGGCCAACATGAAGCTGCTGCGAGTCGGTACGGCCGGGGCGGAGCGGCCCGCGCTGCTCGACGCCGACGGGACCCTGCGCGACCTGTCGGGCGTGGTGCCGGACATCGACGGCGCGCTGCTCGCCGACGACGCGGCGCTCGGCCGGGTCCGCGCCGCCGCCGCCTCCGGGGAGCTGCCCGCGCTGGACGCGACGGGGCTGCGGGTGGGGCCGCCGCTGGGGCACATCGGGAAGATCGTGTGCATCGGGCTGAACTACCACGACCACGCCCGGGAGATCCGGGTCGAGCCGCCCGCCGAACCCGTCGTCTTCCTCAAGACGCCGGACACGGTGGTGGGGCCGTACGACACGGTGCTGGTGCCGCGCGGGTCCACCAAGACCGACTGGGAGGTGGAGCTGGCGGTCGTGATCGGGCGTACGGCCCGCTATCTGGAGTCGGCCGAGGAGGGGCTCGCGTGCGTCGCCGGGTACGCGGTCGCGCACGACGTGTCCGAGCGGGAGTACCAGATCGAGCGGGGCGGGACCTGGGACAAGGGCAAGAACTGCGAGACGTTCAACCCGCTGGGGCCCTGGCTGGTGACGGCCGACGAGGTGCCCGACCCGCAGCGGCTGCCGCTGAGGCTGTGGGTCAACGGGGAGCTGCAGCAGGACGGGACGACCGCGGAGCAGATCTTTCCGGTGGGGGAGGTGGTGCGGTACCTCAGCCGGTTCATGGTGCTGCGGCCCGGGGACGTGATCAATACGGGGACGCCGGCGGGGGTGGCCATGGGGCGGCCGGAGCCGAAGCCGTATTTGCGGGCGGGGGATGTGGTGGAGCTGGAGATTGGGGGGCTGGGGCGGCAGCGGCAGGAGCTGAAGAGCGCGTAGCGCTCTGCGGGGCGGCGGGGGACTGTGCGGGGGCGTTGTGGTTTTGCGCAGTTCCCCGCGCCCCTGAAAGCGCGGTCAGTTCCCCGCGTCCCTGAAACGTGCGGGCTCGTTGTGGCTGGTCGCGCAGTTCCCCGCGCCCCTTAAGGGGGGCGCGGCTTTGCTCAGGTCAGTAGGGAAGCCAGGTGGCGCCAGCCTTCCCTGGGGAGGGTGTCTGTGGGGGCGTCGGTGACGAGTTGGAGGGCTACGTGGTCGGCGCCGGCGTCGTGGAAGGCGGTGATGCGACGGTGGATGGTGTCGTCGTCGCCCCAGGCGAACACCGCGTCGATCAGCCGGTCGCTGCCGCCGTCCGTGAGGTCGTCCTCGGTGAAGCCCAGGCGGAGGAAGTTCTGGGTGTAGTTGGGGAGCCCGAGGTAGAAGGAGAGGTAGGCGCGGGCCGTGGCGCGGGCGCTGGACGGGTCGGAGTCGAGGACCACCTTGAACTCCGGGGCCAGCAGCGGGCCCTCGCCGAGCGTCTCGCGGGCCTTCGCGGTGTGCTCGGGGGTGACCAGGTACGGGATCGCGCCCGCCGCCCGGTCACGGGACAGCTCCAGCATCCTCGGGCCGAGCGCCGCCAGCACCCGCCCGTGGGCCGGCATCCCCGCCCGGTCCAGTTCGTCGAGGTAGCCGACCATCGTGGAGTACGGGCGGCGGTACCCCTTCACCGCGGGGCCGTGGCTCACCCCGAGGCCGAGGACGAAGCGGCCGGGGTGGGCCACCTCCAGCTCGGCGAAGCCCGCGGCGGCGGCCGGTGCCCCGTGCTCCCAGATGCTCTGGATGCTGGTGCCGACCACCACCCGCGAGGTCGCCTCGATCAGCGGGGCGGCGTGCCGGGCGGCGCTGTTGCCGCCCAGCCACAGGGCACCGAACCCGAGCTGCTCCAACTCCGCGGCGGCCGAGGCGCGTTCGCCGCTGCCGTCGGGGTCCTCGGCGCGCAGGCCGATGCTCCAGATGCCGTACCGTCCGATGGAGTTCTTCAAGGCGGCCGTGGTGTCGTTCATCCGTGTCGGTCCTTCCGGTGGGGCGGTGACGACCTCTCTTCTACCGCGTGCCAACCGGGGCGGACCGGCGGGGCATTCCCCGTCGCGGCCGAACGGGTGGTCAGCCGGCCAGGAACCGCTCCAATGCCTCCACCACCAGCTTGTGGTCCTGGAGCTGTGGCAGCCCGGACACCGTCACCGCGCCGATCACCCCGACGCCCTCCACGGCGATCGGGAAGGAGCCGCCGTGCGCCGCGTACGTGTCCGGGTCCAGCCGCGAGGACTCCTCGAAGGTGGTGCCCTTGGCCCGGAACCGGGCGCCCACCAGGTACGACGCCGAGCGGTACCGCTCCACCACCCGGCGCTTGCGGGCGATCCAGGCGTCGTTGTCGGGGGACGAGCCCGGCAGCGCGGCGTGGAAGAGCTGCTGCCCGGCCCGGTGGATGTCGATGGCGACCGGGGCCTGGCGCTCCCGGGCCAGCTCGACCAGGAGCGAGCCCAGCGCCCACGCGTCGTCGTGGGTGAACCGGCGGAAGACCAGCCGGCGTTCCTGCGCCTCCAGCTCCGCCACGCTCGGGGTCAGCTCGGGGGTGGCCTTCGGGGTCACCGTGCGGTCCTGGCTCACAGCGCCACCGCCGCTCCGTCGCGCGCCGAACGGCGGGCCGCCTCCAGCACGTCCAGGGCGTCCGCCGCCTCCCGGGCGCTCACCGGGTTGGGGCCGCCCTCCCGCAGGGCCTCGGCCACCGCCGCGTAGTACGCCGGGTAGTCGCCGGGCAGGGTCGGCTCGACCCGGCCGCCGCCGGTCACCGGGGACTCGCCGGACCCGACCCGGCCCCACAGCGACTCGTCCTCCTCGCCCCAGCCCCGGCCGGGCCGCTTGCCCTCGCGCAGCGCGGCCTCCTGCGGGTCCAGGCCGTACTTGACGTAACCGGCCCGCGAGCCGAGCACCCGGAACCGGGGGCCGAGCTGGGCGGTGGTCGCGGAGACGTAGAGGTGGGAGCGGACGCCGCTGGTGTGCGTGATCGCGACGAACGTGTCGTCGTCGGTCTCCGCGCCCTCGCGCCGGACGTCCGTCTCGGCGTACACCTGGGCGGCCGGGCCGAACAGCACCAGCGCCTGGTCGACGACATGGCTGCCGAGGTCGTACAGCAGACCTCCGATCTCTGCCGGGTCGCCGGATTCGCGCCAGCCGCCCTTCGGCTTCGGCCGCCACCGCTCGAACCGCGACTCGAACCGCCATACGTCGCCCAGCGCGTCCTCGGCGAGCAGCTTGCGCAGGGTCAGGAAGTCGTTGTCCCAGCGGCGGTTCTGGAAGACGGAGAGCAGCAGGCCGCGCTGCTCGGCGAGGTCCGCCAGCCCGCGGGCCTCGGCCGCGGTGCCCGCCACGGGCTTGTCCACGACGACCGGCAGCCCGGCCTCCAGGGCGGCGGTGGCGAGCGGGACGTGGGTCTTGTTCGGCGACGCGACGACGATCAGGTCCAGGTCGGCGGCCCGGTCGAACAGTTCGTCCGGGGTCGCGGCCAGGTGCACGTCCGGGAACTCGTCGCGGGCCTGCCGCTGCCGGTCCGGGTTGGCGGTGACCACCGTGTCCAGGGCGAGCCCCTCGGTGGCGGCGATCAGCGGGGCGTGGAAGACGGAGCCCGCGAGCCCGTAGCCGACGAGGCCGACGCGCAGCGGAGTGCCGGGGGAGGTACCAGTCATGCGTCCACTTTGGCAACGGTGTTGCCAAAGTGCAAGTACGGGAGAGAATGGTGGCGTGAACAGGGCGAACGACGGCACGGGCGGCACGGTCGGCACGGGCGGTGCCCGCGGCGGGGCGAACCTGCTCGCCCTGCGCAGTCACAACACCGCGCTCGTCCTCGACCTGCTCCGCGCGGCCGGACCGGAGGGCGTCAGCCGCCTGGAGCTGGCCGAGCGGACCGGGCTCACCCCGCAGGCGGTCAGCAAGATCACCGCGCGGTTGCGGGCGGACGGCCTCGCCGCGGCGGCCGGGCAGCGGGCCTCCACCGGCGGCAAGCCGCGCACCCTGCTGCGCCTGGTGCCGGAGGCCGGGCACGCGATCGGCGCGCACCTGGACCGCGACGAGCTGCGGACGGTGCTGGTCGACCTCGTCGGCACGGTGGTGGGGGAGCGGCGCGCCCCGCTCGACCTGGGCGCGGGCGCCGACGCGGTGGTCGCGGAGGTGGCGCGCGAGGCGGAGACGCTGGCGGCGGAGGTGCCGGGGTCCGGCCGCGGGGCCGGGCCGCTCGGGGTCGGGCTGTTCGGGGTCGGGGTGGCGCTGCCCGGCCCGCTGGACCACACGCGCGGGGTGCTGCACCGGGTCACCGGCTTCCCCGAGTGGGACGGGTTCGCGCTGCGGGACGCGCTGGCGGGGCGCCTCGGCGTGCCGGTCGTCGTCGACAAGGACACCAACGCGGCGGCGCTCGGCCTGGCGGTCGGCGGCGAGCGCGGCTCCTTCGCCTACCTCCACCTCGGTACGGGGCTGGGGGCGGGGCTGGTGCTCGGCGGGAGCGTGCACCGGGGGGCGCGGACGGGGGCGGGCGAGTTCGGGCACCAGGTGATCCAGCTCGACGGCCCGCCCTGCACCTGCGGTGCCCGGGGCTGTGTCGAGGCGCTCTGCCTGGCCGCGGTGGCCCGCGGCGACCTCGCCGGGGCGGCCAGGGTGCTGGGCGTGGCCGCCGCCAACCTCGCCGCGCTGCTCGACATCGACCAGGTGCTGCTCGGCGGGCGGACCGTCGCCGCGCACCCCGGGGCGTTCGTCGAGGGCGTCGCCGCGGTGCTGCGCGCCCGCGCCCACCGTGAAGGGGACCACGACCCCGCCGTACCGGTACGGGTCGCCCCCGGCGGTCTCCGAGCGGTCGCGGAGGGCGCGGCTCAGCTCCTGCTGGGGCCGGTGTTCGGGCGGGGGGACAGGTGAGCTGGCCTTGCGGGGGGGGGGTGTACGCGGCCGGGGGGGCGTGCGTCGGCGGACGCCTGTGTCGGGTGCGGGCGGGTGCCGCTGGGTGCGGGCGGGTGCCGCCCGGTGCGGGTGGGCGTCCGCCGCCGGGTGCGGCGGGTGCCCACGGGTGCGGGTGTCCGTCGCCGGGTGCGGCGGGTGCCCACGGGCGCGGGCGTCCGTCCCCGGGTGCGGCGGGTGCCCAGGTGCGGGTGAGCGCCGTCGGGCGCGGCCGGTGCCCACAGGCGCGGGTGAGCGTCGCCGGGGGCGGGCGTACGCCCCCGGTGGGGTGCCCGCGGGTGAAACGGCCGCCGCCATCCGGGGTGCCCTCCGGAGTGGCGCCGCCGGATGCCGCGCGCGTCCGGAACGCTCATGTGTTCATGCGACTGTGTACGCCCGCGTCCCCCTGCCTGGCGGCGGCAGCCGCCCTCCTCGCCACGGCCTCCCCCGCCGTGGCCCGCACGGCCCCCGCCCTCGCCCCCGCTCCCCTCCCCGCCTGCACCGCCCCCGAGGACCACACCTTCCCCCTCACCACCCGCCTCCACGGCGGTCCCGCCGTCTACCGGGCCGGGGGCGGGTACGGGACCTGGTTCCTGGACCTCACCAACACCACCGACCGGACCTGCGAGGACATCCACCCCGTCGTCGTCCTCGTCGACGAGCGGCGCGCGCTGGAGCCGGCCCAGCCGCGGCTGGAGTTCTACGACGGCACCCGCCCGCACCCCGTGCGCCTGACGGAGACCGACGCCGACGAACTGGTCGGTGTCCTCGCCGACGACGCCGCCGGGTTCCCCGGATTCACGGTCGGGCCCGGCCGGACGCTCACCGTGCCGGTGCGGCTGGCCGTCACCTCGGACGCCGTGCCCAACGAGGTCACCGCCAACGCCGCCGTCGTCCAGCGCCGGGACGGCGACGGCGAGTGGGTCGGCCAGTCCGGCGACTACCGCTTCCGCATCGAGGCCGGCCCGGCCGCCCCCACCGCCTCCCCGTCCCCGGGCGGGCTGCCCTTCGCCGACGAACTCGCCGGTACCGGCGAGCGCCGTACGTACACCCTGCTCGCCGCCGGTGCCGTGCTGGTCGCCGCCGGAGGTACGGCCGTTGCGCTGGCCCGCCGGCGCCGCTGACCCGGGGCGACCGGGGGCCGGGCCCGTCACCCGCGTCTGCGACCATCCCTGCCGTGGACTACCCGAACGACCAGGCCCCCGGCGCCCCCGTCCGCTCCGGCATCCCGGAGCACGGCCGCGTGCCGAAGTACTACGCCGTCAAGGCGCGGATCGCCGCCCTCGTCGACGCCCTGGGGGAGGGCGCCGCCATCCCGACCGAACGCGACCTGTCCGAGCGGTACGAGGTCGCCCGCGAGACCGTCCGGCAGGCCGTGCGCGAACTGGTGCTGGAGGGCAAGCTGCGCCGGCAGGGCCGGGGCACGGTCGTCGCCGGCCCCAAGCTGGCGCAGCCGCTGTCCCTGGCCAGCTACACCGAGGGCGTCCGCCGCCAGGGCCGTACCCCCGGCCGTACGCTGGTCGGCCTCGACCGGTTCCCCTGCCCCGAGGCGCTGGCCGCGGAGACCGGCCTCACCCGCGGCGAGCCCGTCTGGCACCTGGAGCGGGTGCTGCTCGCCGACGACGAGCGGGTCGGCCTGGAGAGCACGTACGTCTCGGTGGCCCGGGTGCCGCGCCTGGACCGGGACTTCGACCCCGACTCGTCCTTCTACGGCTACCTCGACCGGCAGGGCATCGCCTTCGGTGACGCCGACGAGCGGATCGAGACGGTGCTCGCCACCCCGCGCGAGGCGCTGCTCATCGGCACCCCGCCCGCCCTGCCGATGCTCCTGATCCACCGCGTCTCCCGGGACACCGGCGGGCGTCCGCTGGAACGGGTGCGGACCCTGTACCGGGGCGACCGGTTCTCCTTCACCGCCCATCTCGGCGGCTGAAAAGCGCCCATGCCGACCCACCCATGAAAGTCACGAATAGATAACGGGTCTAGCCCAAACGTGATGACCAGTTCACGCTCTCGTAGTCGGCCGGATTCTTCCGGTTCCCCGAGTCCGAGGAGCGTGACGGACGTGAGAGTGATAGTCGTCGGAGCCGGCGTGGTGGGCACCATGCACGCCTGGCACGCAGTCAGTCGCGGCCATGAGGTCGTACAGATCGAGCGCGAGGCCGAGGCCCGCGGTGCCTCGCTGCGCAATTTCGGCCAGATCTGGGTGAGCGGCCGGGCGGGCGGCGAGGAACTGGCCACCGCGCTGCGGGCCCGCGAGCTGTGGGAGGAGATCGGCGCCCGGGTCCCGGCCCTCGGCTTCCGCCCCAACGGCTCCCTGACCCCGGTACGGGGTGAGCGGGAGCGGGCCGTCGCCGAGGCCGCCGTGGCCCGCCCGGACGCCGCCGCCCGCGGCTACGCGCTGCTCACCCCCGCCGAGGCCCGCGCCCTGAACCCGGCGCTGCGCGGCGCGTTCGACGCCGCCCTGTACTGCGAGCGCGACGCCGCCGTGGAACCCCGTACCGCCCAACTGGCGCTCCGCGCCGAGCTGCGCAAGTCCCCGGCGTACACCTTCCTGCCCGGCCGCGAGGTCCGCGAGGTCGTCGGCGAGCGGGCCGTGCGCGACGACCACGGCGACACCCACACCGGTGACGCCGTGGTGCTGTGCACCGGCGCCTGGCTCGGCGGCCTGGTCCGCGAACTGGCCGGCCCCGCGCTGCCGGCGCGTCGCGTGCGCCTCCAGATGATGCAGACCGACCCGCTCGGCGAACCGCTGACCACCTCGGTCGCCGACGCCGACAGCTTCCGCTACTACCCGGCGTACGCCTCGCCCGCCCTGGACGAGCTGAACGCCCGGCAGCCGCAGCCCCCGACGGCCGCGGCCCACCGTATGCAGCTCCTCATGGTCCAGCGCGCCGACGGCTCGCTGACCATCGGCGACACCCACGAGTACGAGCACCCCTTCGCCTTCGACACCCTCGAAGACCCCTACGAACACCTCACCGGCGTCGTGGAGTCCCTCCTCGGCCGCCCGCTGCCGAAGATCCGGCGCCGCTGGGCGGGCGTGTACGCGCAGTGCGTCGACCCCACCCGGGTGGTGCACCGGCAGCGGGTGCGCGAGGGGACCTGGCTGGTCACCGGGCCCGGCGGGCGCGGCATGACCTGCTCACCCGCGATCGCCGAGACCACCGCCGACGAACTGGGCTGGTGACCACACCCATGACCACACCCTCGAACACCCCCATGGCCACACCCGCGAACACACCCACGACCGCGAGCGCCCCTGTGACCGCACCCGTGACCGCCCCCATGACCACGCCCCCCGACATCCGTCTCGTCGTCCTCGACATGGCCGGTACCACCGTCGCCGACGGCGGACTGGTCGAGCGCGCCTTCGACACCGCCGCCCGCGCCCTCGGCGTCGAGCCGGGCACCCCCGAGCACGCCGAGAAACTCGCCTACGTCCGCGCCACCATGGGCGAGTCCAAGATCTCCGTCTTCCGGCACCTGTTCGGCACCGAGGACCGCGCCCGGCGGGCCAACGCCGCCTTCGAGACGGCGTACGGCGAACTCGTCGACGGCGGCCTGATCGCCCCCGTCCCCGGCGCCCGCGAGGCCGTCGAGGACCTGCTCGCCGGCGGCCGGACCGTCGTGCTGACCACCGGGTTCGCCCGGGTCACCCAGGACGCGATATTGGCCGCGCTCAACTGGCGCGACCTGGTGCCGCTCACCCTGTGCCCCGCCGACGCGGGCGGGCGCGGACGGCCGTACCCGGACATGGTGCTGGAGGCGTTCGTGCGCACCAAGGCCGCCGAGAGCGTCCGCCAGGTCGCCGTCGTCGGGGACACCTCGTACGACGTGCTCAGCGGCGTCCGCGCCGGGGCGGGCCTGGTCGCCGGGGTGCGCACGGGGGCGCACGGCGACGACGCCCTGCGCGCGGCCGGTGCCACCCACGTCCTGGACTCCGTCGCCGACCTGCCCGCGCTGCTCCGGGGCGCCGGCTGATGGCCCCCGCCGCCCCCGCCGCCCCCGCGGGCATCCGCTTCGACGGCGTGACCGTCGCCTACCACGGCACCGTCGTCCTCGACGCCCTCGACCTCACCGTCGAACCCGGCGAGGTCATGGCGCTGCTCGGGCCGTCCGGGTCCGGCAAGACCACCGCGCTGCGGGCGGTCGCCGGGTTCGTCCGGCCGGTCGCCGGGCGGGTCCTGCTCGGCGACCGGGACGTCACCGACCTGCCGCCGCACCGGCGGGGCATCGGCATGGTCGTCCAGCAGTACGCCCTGTTCCCGCACATGCGGGTCGAGGACAACGTCGCCTTCGGCCTCAAGGCCCGCCGGACGCCGAAGTCCGAGATCCGGGCCCGCGTCACCGAGGCGCTGGAACTGACCGGCATGGCCGGCTACGCCCGCCGCCACCCGCGCGAGCTCTCCGGCGGCCAGCAGCAGCGCGTCGCCATCGCCCGCGCGCTCGCCGTCCGCCCCGAGGTCCTCCTGCTGGACGAGCCGCTGTCCGCCCTCGACGCCCAGTTGCGCTCCGGGATGCTCGCCGAACTGGCCCGGCTGCACCGGGAACTGCCCGACGTGTCGATCCTGTACGTCACCCACGACCAGGTCGAGGCGCTCACCCTCGCCGACCGGATCGCGGTCATGGACCGGGCCCGGCTGCGGGCCTGCGGCACGCCGAGGGAGCTGTACCGGGCGCCCACGGACGCCTTCACCGCGTCCTTCGTGGGCGGGGCGAACCTGCTGCCGGTGACCGTGCGGGCCTCGGGCGCGGAGTTCGCCGGCACGGTGATCGAGGTCGGCACCGACGGGGTCGCGCCGGGGGCGTCGGCCACCCTGTGCGTCCGGCCGCACCTGGTCGGGCTCGGCGACGGGCCCAACCGGATCACCGGCACGCTGGCGGAACTCCAGTGGCGGGGGGCGACCCACCGGCTGTACGTCGACGTCGGCGGGCACCGGGTGATGGCGGACGTGCGGGAGCTGCGGCAGCCGCCTGCCCTTGGTGATGAGGTGGCGTTGCACTTCGCGTCCGAGGATGCGGTGTTGCTGCCTGCGGGGGTGGCGCATGGCTGAGGTCGCGCCCCAGGTGCGGGTGGTTCGTGGCGGGTCGCGCCCAGGCGGCGGTAGCCGCAGATCCCATACAGCCCCGCGCCCCTACAAGCCTCTGCTGTGGGCGCTTCCTCCCATAGCGCTGCTCGGTCTTGTCTTCCTTTACCCTCTCGCCCTCGTCGTCCGGCAGTCCTTCCAGCCCGACACCGGCGGCTTCTCCCTCCAGCCGTACGCCGATGTCCTCGCCTCCGAGTCGTTCGGGCGAGCGCTGTGGACGACCGTGTGGCTGGCGGTGGCCGCCACCGCCGGATGCCTGGTGCTCGGGTTCCTGCTGGCGCTGGTCATCGCGTTCGTACCGTTCCCGGGGGCCAGGACGGTGGCCCGGTTCGTCGACGTGTACCTGTCCTTCCCGTCCTTCCTCATCACGCTGGCCCTGCTGTTCATCTACGGCGGCACCGGCATCGTCGGCTCGTTCCGGTTCCTCACCACGCCCTGGGGGGTGCTGCTGGCGGAGATCACGTACTTCACGCCGTTCGTGATGCGCCCGCTGCTCGCCGCGTTCTCCGGGATCGACACCGCGCAGATCGAGGCGGCCGGTTCGCTGGGCGCGCGGGCGCCGCGGATCGTGCGGCGGATCATCCTGCCCGAGGCGCTGCCCGCCCTCGCCGCCGGCGGCAGCCTGGTGCTGGTGCTCTGCCTGAACGAGTTCGGCATCGTGCTGTTCACCGGCGCCAAGGGCGTCACCACCCTGCCGATGCTCGTCTACGGCAAGGCGATCCTGGAGTCCGACTACCCGGGCGCCTGTGTGGTCGCCGTCGTCAACGTCCTGATCTCCGTGGGCCTGTACGGCCTGTACCGGGTGGTGAGCCGCCGTGCTGGTGCATAGCCGCAAGGCCCGCTGGGCCCTGTGGACGGTGTTCCTCGTCCTCTTCCTGCCGCTGTTCGCCCTGCCGCTGCTCGTCGTCCTGGGCGCCTCCTTCGCCACCCACTGGTCCGGCGTGCTGCCGTCCGGTCCCACCGGCGCCAACTACCGGGCCGCCACCCGCGGCGAGGCCCTCCAGGCCCTCACCACCAGCCTGGTCACCGCCCTCACCGCGAGCGTCCTGGCGCTGGCCGCCGGCACCTGGGCCGCGCTCGCGGCGGCGGCCCTGGGACGCCGGTCCCGCAAGGCGATGGACGCCCTGTTCATGCTGCCGGTCGCGGTGCCCTCGGTGGTCGTCGGCCTCGCGGTGCTGGTCGCCTTCTCCCGGCCGCCGATGCTGCTCAACGGCACCCGCTGGATCGTGATCACCGCGCACGCCGTCCTGGTCACCGCCTTCGCGTACCAGTCCGTCGCCGCCGCGATCACCCGCCTGGACCCGGCGTACGAGCAGGCCGCCGCCTCGCTGGGCGCCCGCCCCGGATACGTGCTGTGGCGGGTGAGGCTGCCCCTGCTGCTGCCGTCCCTGACCGCTGCCGCCGGCCTCTGCTTCGCCCTGTCGATGGGCGAGCTGAGCGCCACGATGATGCTCTACCCGCCCGACTGGACCCCGCTGCCCGTCCTGATCTACGCGGCCACCGACCGCGGCGCCCTGTTCACCGGCTCCGCGATCGCCGTGGTCCTGATGGCGGCCACCCTGCTGGTGCTGCTCGCCGTCTCCCGTCTGCGCACCCGGGCCTCCTACCGCTGACCCGGTCCCCCGTCCCGCCGCAAGGAGTTCACCTCGCCATGCCCAGAAAGCCCCTGCTGCCGCTCACCGCCCTCTGCCTGCTCGCCGTCCCCCTCACCGCCTGCGGCGGGAACACCGCCGCCTCCGACCGGAACGTCGTCACCGTCTACAGCGCCGACGGCCTCAAGGGCGAGAACGGCGACGGCTGGTACGACCGGGTGTTCGAGGACTTCGAGAAGGAGACCGGCATCGAGGTCGAGTACGTCGAGGGCGGCTCCGGCGAGATGATGCAGCGCGCCGCCCGCGAGAAGGGCAACCCGCAGGCCGACGTGCTGGTCACCCTCCCGCCGTTCATCCAGCAGGCCGGCACCAAGGGCCTGCTCCAGAAGTACGCCCCGAAGAACGCCGACAAGGTCACCGGCAAGGCCGCCGACGGCACCTGGACCACCGTCGTCGACAACTACTTCGGGTTCGTCTACAACAAGAAGGAGCTGAAGCGGCCCCCCGCCACCTGGCAGGACCTGCTCGACGGCAGGTTCAAGGACCGCCTCCAGTACTCCACCCCCGGCGTCGCCGGCGACGGCACCGCCGTCCTCATCAAGGCCCTGCACGACTTCGGCGGCGAGCGGCCCGCCCTGGAGTACCTGAAGAAGCTCCAGGCCAACAACGTCGGCCCGGCCGCCTCCACCGGCAAGCTCGCCCCCAAGGTGGACAAGGGCGAACTCCTGGTCGCCAACGGCGATGTGCAGATGAACCACGCCCAGTCCAAGACCATGCCGAACCTCGGCATCTGGTTCCCGGCCCCCGAGGGCGGCCGGCCCACCACCTTCGCCCTGCCCTACGCGGCCGGCCTGGTCACCAAGGCCCCGCACAGCGCCAACGGCCGCAAACTCCTCGACTACCTGCTCAGCGACACGGCCCAGCGGCAGGTCAGCGCGATCGGCGGCGGCTTCGCGGCCCGCCAGGACATCGAGGCCACCGACGCCGACGCCGCCGACCTGGCGGAGCTGATGAAGGGCGTGGAGATCTTCCGGCCCGACTGGGACGACATCGAGCGGAACCTGTCCGCGTACGTCGACGCCTGGAAGGCCGCGACCGGCAGTTGACCTCCTGATTAGGCTGAGGGGCGTCGGCACGCCGTGGTTCCGGCGCCCCTTCGCTCATGCCCCACCGCACCGCCAGGAGTACGAAGCACATGGCAGACCGCAGGCCCATCGAGTCGTGGCTCACCGACATGGACGGCGTACTCATCCACGAGGGCGTCCCCATCCCGGGCGCCGACGCCTTCCTCAAGAAGCTCCGCGAGTCCGGCAAGCCCTTCCTGGTGCTGACCAACAACTCGATCTACACCCCGCGCGATCTGCACGCCCGGCTGCGCCGCATGGGCCTGGAGGTGCCGATCGAGTCGATCTGGACCTCCGCGCTGGCCACCGCCAAGTTCCTGGACGACCAGCGGCCCGGCGGCTCGGCCTACGTCATCGGCGAGGCCGGCCTGACCACGGCCCTGCACGACATCGGGTACATCCTCACCGACCACGAGCCGGACTACGTCGTTCTCGGCGAGACCCGCACCTACTCCTTCGAGGCCATGACCAAGGCGGTCCGCCTCATCAACGGCGGCGCCCGCTTCATCTGCACCAACCCCGACGAGACCGGTCCCTCCACCGAGGGCCCGCTGCCGGCCACCGGCGCGGTCGCCGCGCTGATCACCAAGGCCACCGGCAAGCAGCCGTACTTCGCGGGCAAGCCCAACCCGCTGATGATGCGCACCGGCCTCAACGCGATCGGCGCGCACTCCGAGACCAGCGCGATGATCGGCGACCGCATGGACACCGACGTACTGGCCGGCATCGAGGCCGGGATGCAGACCTTCCTGGTGCTCACCGGCCTGACCCGGCCCGAGCAGATCGAGGAGTTCCCCTACCGGCCGTCCCGGGTGGTCGACTCCATCGCGGACCTCGTCGACCTGGTCTGAAACCCGCCGCCCGGCCCCGTCCCCCGTTCGGCGCAGCACCGTGCCCGCAGCGGATGCGACCAAGGGGCCGGCGGGGGAGTCTCCAGGTGACTGGAGGTACACGATGGGCTCACTGAAAGCCACTCTCTGCGCCGGGGCCGCGCTCACCGCGGTGGCCTGCCCGGCGGCGGCCACGGCGTACGCGGCGGACGGGGGCGGAGTCTCGGTGACCCCGGCGGCCCCCGCCCCCGGCGGCGAGGTCACGCTCCGCGTGGCCGACTGCGCCGAGCAGACGGCCGTCGCCGTCTCCGCCGCCTTCGACTCCGCTGTGGAACTCTCCTTGACCAGCACCGACGGCGCGCTCGTCGGCTCCGGCCGGGTCCGCTCACGGGCCGCGGCCGGCGCCCATGCCGTCACGGTCCGCTGCGGCACCGCCGAACGCCGGGGCACCCTCACCGTCGGCGACCGGGCCCGCCCCCCGGCCCAGGCGCCCGCCTCGCCGGTCGCGCCGGTCGACGCGGGCGGCGGCGGCACCGCGCACCTGGCCGCGGCCCCCCACGAGGACGCCCGCGCGAACGGGCCCGGCACCGCCCAGGCGGTCACCGGCCTGGTCCTCGCCGGGGTCGCCGCGGTGGCCGTCGCGCTGCGCAGCGCCCGCCGGAGCCGCGGAACGGACTGACCATGCCCGAACAGGACCCCGACCGCACCTCGGGCCCCGGCCGCCTGGTGACCGGCATCGCCTGGGCGGCGCTGCTGCTCGGGCTGTGGCTGTGGGGCCGCGAGGCCACCGACGTACCCGACGGCATAGCCGGGCCGGCCACCGGCGACATGGCCGCGGCCGGCCGGCCCCCGCACCCCGCTCTGCCGCCCGCGCACCGGCCGCTCGGCCCGGACGCCCGGCCCCGCTTCCTCGACATCCCCCGACTCGGCGTCCACGCCCCCGTGCTGGCCCGCGGCCTGGACCCGAAGGGTGCCCTGCGGCCCCCGCCGTTCGACCGGTCCGGCGCGGTCGGCTGGTACGCGGCCGGCGCCCGGCCGGGCGCGGCGGGCACCGCCCTGATGGTCGGCCACGTCGACACCGAGACCCGGCCCGCCGTCTTCTACAAGCTCAGCACCCTGCGGCCGGGCGGGACGGTCCGGGTGCTCCGCGACGACGGCCGGACCGCCGAGTTCACCGTCGACGACGTCCAGGTCATCACCCGCGAGCACTTCGACGCCCGCCGCGCCTACGGGCCGCACCGCCCCGGCCGGGCCGAACTCCGGCTGATCACCTGCGGCGGCGTCTACGACCGGGCCGGCGACCGGTACACCGCCAACGTCGTCGTCTCCGCCTACCTCACCGGGACCGGCCCCTGAGCCGTCCCGGCCCGGCCGCCGGTGCCGCGTGGGCGGGACGGCCGTATGCCAGGATTGTCACTCGCCAACAGCGCACCAAGGGGGCTCGGATGTACGGCAGCGCGGCGGCCGGGACGTTCGCCGGGACACGGGCGTCCGCGGCGCTGCTCGGGGCGGTCCTGCTGATCGCGGCCTGCTCGTCGCCGGGGGGCGGCGACGAGGGCAAGGGCGGCGGCGCGGGGATCACCCAGCAGCCCAAGGAGACCGCCCCGTTCTGGGTCAACCCGGACAGCACCGCGGCCCGGCGGCTCGCGGCCCTGGAGGAGGACGGCAAGCGGGCCGAGGCCGAGCGGATCCGCCGGATCGCCGAGCAGCCGACCGGCGAGTGGATCACCCCGGAGAACCCCGAGGAGCAGGCCCGCGGCTTCACCGAGGCCGCCGCCGCGGCCGACCGCACCGCGCTGCTCGTCCTCTACGACATCCCGCACCGCGACTGCGGCCGGTACTCCCGGGGCGGCGCCGCCGACGGCGACACCTACCGGGCCTTCGTGGACGGCGTCGCCCGGGGCATCGGCGACCGCGCCGCCACCGTGATCCTGGAACCCGACGCGGTCCTGCACCTGGTCGACGGCTGCACCCCGCCGGAGCTGCACGAGGAGCGGTACGCCCTGCTGTCGGAGGCCGTCGACCGGCTCGCCTCCCTGGAGAACACCAAGGTCTACCTGGACGCGGGCAACGCCGGCTGGGGCGACCCCGACCGGATCCCCGACCCCTTGCGGCGGGCCGGTGTCGACCGCGCGGACGGCTTCTCGGTGAACGTCTCCAACTTCTACTCCACCGAGGACTCCCTCGCCTACGGCAAGCGGCTCTCCGCCGCGCTCGGCGGCAAGCCCTTCGTCATCGACACCAGCCGCAACGGCAACGGCCCCTACACCGAGGGCGACCCGGCGGAACGCTGGTGCAACCCGCCGGGCCGCGCCCTGGGCGAACCCCCCACCGTCAGGACCGCCGACCCCCTGGTCGACGCCTACCTGTGGGTCAAGCGCCCGGGGGAGTCGGACGGCGAGTGCAAGGGCGGCCCCAAGGCCGGCCAGTGGTGGCACGAGTACGCCCTGGAACTGGCCCAGGGGCCCCGCACCTCCTAGCGGCGGCGGGTCCTACGGCACCCGGACCCACCGGGCTTTGCTGGGCACCCCGGCCTTGTCCGTCACGAACATCATGTACCAGCCGGGCTGCACCAGGTTCCGGTTGCCGGGCACGGTCACCGACACCTGGTCGCCCAAGACCTCGAAGTCCAGCGCGACGGACCGCTGGTCCACGTCGGTGACGTGCGTGGACGCGCTCGGCCGGATCAGCCGCACCTTCTCGATCGAGGCCGCCGCCTTCGAGGTGAACGTCCCCGACCTGCCCCGGGGGATCGTCCGCGGCCCGCCGGACAGGTCCGGCCGCTCCCCGCCGTACAGATAGGGCGGCGTGTAGATCTCGATGCGCTGCTCGAACTTGCCCGGCTCGGTGTTCGCCTTGTCCGCGAACAGGGAGTCCGACCCGAAGAACATCACCCGTCCGTCGGGCAGCAGGATCGACCCGGAGTGGTAGTTGCGGCCCACCAGCGGGTCGGCGACCCGCCTGAACCCGTTCGTCGCGGGGTCGTACAGCCGCGCCTGGCGGATGTTCGAGTCACCGCGCCCCCGGTAGTCCTCGGACCCCCCGGAGACCAGCACGGTGTCGTCCGGCAGCACCGACGCCTGCGGGTACCGGGTGCCCTTCTCCAGCGACGGCCCGGCCGTGAACCTCGGCTCGCCGGCCTTGAGGTCGACGAGCCGCGTCCGCTTGCTGGACAGCGTGGACTCGCCGACCCCGCCGCCGCCGATCACCAGGTACTTCTCGTCCTGGGCCGGGGGCAGCAGCACCGTGCCGGAGGTCTCCATCAGGTGCGGGTCGCTCAGCCCGGAGACCTTGGTGAACTCGTTGGTCGCCACGTCCCACACCCCCGGGTCCCGCCCGACGTCATGGGGCCCGTACCCGGCGTTCGACCCCGAGTAGAACACCTTGCCGTTCTGCATCAGGAACAGCGCGGGATACGTGGGGAACTGACGGACCGTGTCCAGAGAGGACCACTTCTTGGTCTCCGGGTCGTACACCTCGTTCTTGCCCGGCACCAACTGGCCGATGTCGTCGAGCCCGGAGACGCTGAGGACCCGGCCGTCGCTCAGCGTGGTGAGCGTCGGGTACCAGCGGGCCTCGTGCATCGGGTCGACCTTGATGTACTTCTCGGCGACCGGGTCGAACTCATAGCTGTCCCGGATGCCCTGGAAGTCCTTCTTGTCCAGGGCGAGTTTCTCCGCGATGCCGTACGTGTTCTCCGCCTGAGCGCCCGTCAGGCCCCGCACCCGGTAGTTGTCCTGGGTGCCCGTCTCGTACTCGGCGCCGCTGCGCTGCGCCTCGACGTAGATCCGGCCGATGCCGGGGTCGTTGCGCAGGAACGCGCCGGTCGCCGGGTCGAAGACCTTCTTGGCGCGGGGGACCAGGACCGGGTCCTTGGAGACGAACGTCCTGCCGTTCTCCTTGCCGGTGAACTCGGTGCCCGCGGGCAGGGTGATCGGCGCGTCCGGGTTCTCGTTGTGCACCACCATCAGGCCGCCGGCCTTGGTGACGTCGCCCTTGAGCTTCTCGTACCGCTTGGTGCCGCCCGCGATCAGCAGCCTGCCGTCGGCGAGCTGGGTGTGGCCCGAGCAGAACAGGTCGGTGGGGGTCGGCACCTTCTTGACCGTGCCGTTGACGGGGTCCCAGATCCGGGTGTCGAACTTCTTCGCGTCGAAGTTGTCCTGGTTGTTGCCCGACCCGGCGACCAGCAGCACCTTGCCGGTGCGCAGCAGCGCCGCGTGGATGGTGTTCTGTCGGTACTCGTCCGGGAAGTCGACGATCTCCCAGCGGCCGTTCTCGGCCTTGTACTCCGGCTGGTCGAGCAGGTACTGGTGGTACTTCCCGGTGCCGAAGCGGTACAGCCAGGGCCCGTTCGTTCCGGCCAGCGCGAGGACCACCACCGTGCCTATCGCGAGACGACGGGCCCGGCGGCGGCCGGCCTGGTGCTTCATTCCTTACGTCCCCCGAGTCCACCAAGGGCGATCTGCAGGGCCGGCTCCGGCGACTGCGGCGCGGCCGGTCCGGCCGGTGTCCCGGGCCGCTTCTTCGCCTTCCGCAGCTCGTGCCGCCAGGCCACCATCGGCGAGGCCGTGACCAGCAGCGCGAACGCCGCCCAGGCGATCATCGCGGGGTGCGCGTGGCCGAAGACGAAACCGGCGGTGATCGACGCGCCGAAGACCAGGATGAAGTACCAGTGGTAGCGGAAGGTGCCGAACAGTGTGTCCGGGCTGGCCGAGTCGCCCTTGGGCGTCACCACGAACCGGCTTCTGCGGCGCAGCACGGCGTCGATCAGGGCCTTGGCGTACAGCGGCGCCGACAGCGCGGACATGACCATGCCGGCCAGTCCGCCGGAGCCCTCGGGCTCGTGCGGGGAGATGTTGTGCCGGCGGTTCCAGAGGTAGAGGCCGATCTGGAGCGCGGAGGCGTTGCCGTAGAGCATCAGCCAGACCGCCGGGTCGATGTCGACGCCGGAGGCGCCGAGGCCCAGGAAGAGCGCGCAGCTCAGGGCCGCGAGCATCCAGTTCAGGGCCGACATCGGATAGAAGATGATCATCATCGTGTAGTTGAAGAGCCTGCTCGGCGGCAACGAGAAGAACCCCCTCCAGTACTGCTTGAGGATCGTCTCGTAGGTCCCGCGCGACCAGCGCATCTGCTGGGTGAAGAAGTCCGTCCAGGCGTTGGGGCCCTCGCCGACCGCGAGCACGTCGGGGGTGTAGACCGAGCGCCACCTGCGTCCCGTCGCGGGGTTCTGGTGCCGGTGGATCTCGAACCCGGTCGCCATGTCCTCGGTGATCGAGTCGTACAGCCCGCCGATCTGCTTCAGCGCCGTGATCCGCACCGCGTTGGAGGTGCCGACGAACATGGGGGCGCCGTAGCGGTTGCCGGCCCGCTGGATCAGGGCGTGGAAGAGGAACTGCTGGGACTCGGCGGCCTTGGTGACGGGGTTGTCGTAGTTGCCGTAGACCTGGGGGCCGATGACGAAGGCCACGTCGGGGTCGCGGAAGAAGCCCAGCATCCGCTCCAGGTAGTTGGGCAGCGGTACGTGGTCGGTGTCGACGGAGGCGAAGAAGTCGTAGTCGTCGCCGTGCGCCTCCAGCCAGGCGTTGTAGTTGCCGTGCTTGGTCCGGGCCCGGTGCGGCCCCTCGGGGCGGTTCCACCGGGCGACGCCCTTGCGGGAGAAGTGGTGCACGCCGAGCCGCGCGCAGACCGCCTTGACCTCGGGGTCGTCGCCCTCGTCGAGCAGCCAGACGTGCAGCACGCCCCGGTGGCGGATCCGGACGGCCGCCTCCAGGGTCTTCGTCACCATGGCGAGGGGTTCCTTGCCGGGCACGAAGGAGGTCAGGAAGGCCACCCGGGTGCCGGTCTCGGGGACCACCGGGACCGGGTCGCGGGCGACGAGGGTGGCGTGCGCGTTGGACAGCACGTTCAGACAGCGGAACAGCTCGATCAGGCCGATCGACACCAGCATCACGACGTCCAGCGCGGGCAACCAGTCGAAGGCCGGGTAGTCGCGCTCGGTCCAGTGGTCCGGCTGGAGCAGCCAGACCAGCAGCACCAGGGAGAGCAGCGGGGCCGCGGCCAGCATCAGGGCGACCCGGAAGCGGTGCGGCTCCTGCGAGATCAGCGAGCGGTACCGCACCCGGTACGGACGGTCGGGGTCGGGCTGGGTCAGGGGGCCCGCGAGCCGGCTGTGGTGCTCGTAGTCGTACCGCGGCAGGGTGCTCCTGATCCGGCGGAACGTGCCGGTGGTGCTCATCCGGTGGGTGACCACCCGGAGCCGGGTGGTCCAGGACGGATCGAGGTCCGGTCCGGCGTCGTCAGGCGTCGACGTCATGAGTCTTCCCCCCACACGCGGCGGTCGCGTGTTTCGTCGCTTGCTTCGCCCGCTCCCCGGCTCCCGACCGGCGTACGGGAGGTGTCGGTGGTGGATGGTCGGTCGGCACCACGTCGTCCACACCCTATAGACATGGAAGGCTCGCCTCCGGTTGCGGCCGCCCGGCCCGCCCCCGCAACTCGGCCAGGGTTCTACGGCGTTCGGCATGATCGCAACACGATCCCGGAAACACCGAAGGCCCCCCGCTTGAGCGAGGGGCCTTCGGTTGCCGGTGCGCCGCCAGGGACTCGAACCCCGGACCCGCTGATTAAGAGTCAGCTGCTCTAACCAACTGAGCTAGCGGCGCCTGCTGACGTCGACAACTCTACCCGACCCCGGAGGGTGCTCCGGACCACCCGCCGCGGGCCCCGGCGGGCGGCCCCGGGGGTGCCGTACATCATTCGGACCGTCAACATGCGCGCGGACAAGACGGTTGAGAAACTGACCGATGTGTACCGCCGCGGACTTTTCCACCTGGAGTGTGAGGGGAATCTCATGGAGACGCCGGTATTCGAGGAGACCGACCCGGCGGACGACTGCGACTGCCCCAACTGCCGGTGCCGCCGCCGCGCCCTGCCGTACCCGCCGTCCGGGCGCTCCGCGCCCGCCCACCGCGCCCTCGCGGTGACCACCGCGACCGCCGCCGCGTTCGGCGCGGGCGCCGCCGGGGCCCTGCCGGCCGCCGCCCACGCGCCCGACCGGCCGGGCGTCAGTGCAGGTGAGGAGCCCGACACCCCGCAGGGCCGGCGGGCCCCGCTGCACGGCCCCGGCGGCCGTCCGGCGCCCGTCTCGGACCCCGACCCGCTGCCCGGCATCACCCGCGCGGAGATCATGGAGCGCGCCCAGACCTGGGTCGACGCGAAGGTCCCGTACAGCCTGACGGAGTACTGGTCCGACGGTTACCGGCAGGACTGCTCGGGTTATGTCTCGATGGCCTGGAAACTGCCCGGCAACGAATGGACGGGCAGCCTGCCCTCGTACGCGGACCGCATCACGAAGGAGGAACTCCAGCCCGGCGACATTCTGCTGTTCCACAATCCGTCCGACCCGGAGAAAGGCTCGCACGTGACGATTTTCGGCGGCTGGACGGACGGCACCCGCACCGAGTACACCGCCTATGAGCAGACCCCGCCGCACACCCGCCGGCAGGCCACGCCGTACGCCTACTGGAGCAATTCCGACAAGTATCTGCCCTACCGCTACAAAGGCGTGAGTGCCGGTACCGCCGGGGCGGAGCAGATCGCCGCCCGGCCGGGGGCGGGCGCCTTCCCGGGGGCGGCGGCCTTCGGGCCGGGCGCGGACAACCGGCACGTCACCCGGCTCGGCCGGATGCTGGCCGAGCGCGGCGGCGCCCGCTTCTACCGCCGGGGTCCCGGCCCGCGCTGGACGGACGCCGACCGCAGGGCCACCCGGGCGTTCCAGGAGGCGCAGGGCTGGCGGGGCGCGGAGGCCGACGGGCTGCCCGGCCCGCACACCTGGGCGCTGCTGGCCGGCGGCGCGGGCCGGGACATCGCGCCCGCCCGGGAGCCGGTGCCGCCCGCCTCGCACGGGGTGCCCGGCTACCCGGGCCGCGCGCTGTTCCGGCCGGGTGTGGTCAACGAGCACGTCACCCGGCTCGGCCGGAAGCTGGTGGCGAAGGGGTACGGCAGGTACTACACGTCCGGGCCGGGGCCGCGCTGGGGCGAGGCGGACCGGCGGGCCGTCGAGGCGTTCCAGCGCGCGCAGGGCTGGCGCGGCGGCGCGGCGGACGGCTACCCGGGCCCGGAGACCTGGCGCCGCCTCTTCCTGTGACACCCCCCTGTTCATGACGCATCTGGCGCGGAGGCTGGAGCACGCATGAGTACGACCTCGTCGACGACCACGTCCCCCACCCCCGAGCCCGGCCGTTCCGCGGAGGAGGCGGCCCGGCCGGCCCGGCTCATCCAGAACGAGTCCACCACCGAGATCCCCGTCCACCTGCTGTTCCGCGACGACCCCGACCCGGCGCCGGTGCCGCTGCGCCCCGCCGTGGTCGCCCGCCGCCAGGGCACCGGCGAGCAGCCCCGGCCGCGGCGCCCGGCGGTCGAAGCGCGCCCCGCGCCCGAGGTCGACCCCGAGCTGAGGGAACGCCCGGCCGGGGTGCTGCCCGGCGCGGTGGGCGTCCTGGCCGGGGCCTGCGGGGCGCTCGGCTGCGCGGTCACGTCCTGGTGGGCGGGGGTGCTGCCGTCGCCGGCCCTCCAGGCGCTGGGGCTGCCCGCCTGCCCGGGGGCGGGGCTGGGTCCCGGGCCGTGGGCGGCGTACGCGGGGGCCGGGGCGCTGGGGCTGTTCGGGTTCGGCGGGCTGGCCCGGGGGCGGACCGGGCGGGCCTGGGTGCTCGGCCTGTTCGGGCGGTACCGGGGGACCGTGCGGCGCACCGGCCTGATGTGGGTCAACCCGCTGCTGCTGCGCCGCCGGGTGGACGTGCGGCTGCGGCACTGGCGGGGCGGGCCGATGCCCGCGGCGGACGGCGACGGGGTGGCGCTGCGGGTGGTGACGCTGGTGGTGTGGCGGGTGCGGGACACCGCGCGGGCCGTCCTCGGCGTCGAGGACCACGAGGCGTACTTGCGCGAGTGCGTGGAGGCGGCCCTGGCCCGGGTGCCGGTGGAGCCGCCGGGGGCGGCGCGGGGCGCGGCGGAGGCGGTGGCCGAGGCGCTGACCCGGCTGGTCGCGGCGGACGCGGGGGCGGTCGGCCTGGAGGTGTTCTCGGTCCGGCCGGTCCGGGTGGAGTACGCCCCCGAGGTGGCCGCCGCGATGCACCGCCGCCGGATCGCCGCGCTGGACGCCCGGCACCGGGCGAGCGTGCTCGGCTCGGTGGTGGACTCGGTGGAGGACACGGTGACCCGGCTGACCGTGCGCGGCCTGGTCGAGTTGGACGACTACGAGCGCAAGGCGCTGGTGAAGGACCTGACGGTGGCGTTCTGCGCCGGGCGGGGCGAGACGGGGTCCTGACCCGCCCGGAGCCGGTGGGGCGGCCGGTTCCGGGGCCCGTTCCCGGGGCCGTTCGCAAGCCCGTTCCGCGATTGGTATGGACATGTTCAACTAGCGGCAATAATCTGAGCCTTGGTCTAGACCTGCACGCCTCACTGAAACTCCCCACGTTCCCCAGGAGCGGAAGTATGCGCATGAAGACCAAGCTCTACGCCTCGGCGGTGGGCCTGGCGACCACCGGAGCCCTCGTGCTCACCACCGGTGGCTCGGCCAGCGGCCACGGCTACACCGACCTGCCGATCAGCCGGCAGAAGCTCTGCCAGAACGGTTCCGTCAGCAACTGCGGTGCGATCCAGTGGGAGCCGCAGAGCGTCGAGGGGCCCAAGGGCTTCCCCGCCTCCGGTCCGGCCGACGGGCGGATCTGTTCCGCGAACAACACGGGGTTCGCCCAGCTCGACGCCCCGAAGACGCCCTCGGGCACCGCCTGGCCGACCACCAAGGTCACCGGCGGGCAGAACTACACGTTCCGCTGGCAGTTCACCGCCATGCACGCCACGTCCGACTTCAAGTACTACATCACCAAGCCGGGCTGGAACCAGAACCACAACCTGGCCCGCTCCGACCTCAACCTGACACCGTTCCTGACGGTGCCGTACAACGGCCAGCGGCCGCCGTCCACGCTCTCCCACAGCGGTGTGCTGCCGAGCGGGCTGAGCGGACACCACGTGATCGTCGCGGTATGGACGGTCGCGGACACGGCCAACGCGTTCTACGCGTGCTCTGACGTCACCTTCTAGGGACGTCACCTTCTGAGGCTCAGCGAAAGGGCCCCCCGCGCGGCGAGGGGCCCTTCCGTCATGTGCGCCGCCAGGGACTCGAACCCCGGACCCGCTGATTAAGAGTCAGCTGCTCTAACCAACTGAGCTAGCGGCGCATGACTCCCGCCACCCGCTTCCGCGGCCGGCGACGAAGAAAATACTACCTGGTCCGCGGGGGTGCTCCCGACCAGCCACGGCACCCGCGCACGCGCTAGACGCCGAGGGAGAGCAGCAGCGACGCCGCCCCCCGGTTCAGCCCCTCCGCGGCCCGCCGCAGCCGGTACCGCTGCGCCACCGGCAGCGACAGCGCCAGGCACCCCACCCCCGCCCCCGCGGTGACCGGCACCGCCGCGCACACCGTCCCCACCGCGTACTCCTGCAGATCGAGCACCGGCGCGGCGGGCGGCTGCGCCGCCAGCTCCGACAGCAGCACCCGGTCGCTGGTGATCGTGTGCGAGGTCAGCCGGGCCATCCGGTGCCGGGCCAGGTGATCGCGCCGCCCGGCGTGGTCCAACTGGGTCAGCAGGCTCTTGCCGATCGCCGTCGCGTGCGCCGAGCAGCGGAAGTCCACCCACTCGTTGACCTTCGGGGTGTCCGGCCCGTCGGCGTACCGGGTGACGCTGACCTCGCCGTCCACGTACCGGCTGAAGTAGACCGCCGCGCCGACGGTGTCGCGCAGCCCCTCCAGGGTGCGCTGGAGGGTCTCCTCGCGGTCGGGCGCGGAGCCCAGCCGGGCGAGGGCCGCGCCGGGCACGTACGCCCCGTCGGTGATCTGCTCGACGTACCCCTCGCGGCGCAGTGTGCGCAGCAGGGGGGTGAGGCGTCCGGGGCGCAGGCCGGTGCGGCGGGCGAGGTCGGTGACGGTGATGGCGGAGGTGCGCCGCGCCACCGTCTCCAGGACGCGCAGGGCGTCCTGGGCCCAGTGCTGCGGCGCGCTCGGCTCGGGCTTCAGCGCCACGGTGGTCTCCCCCTGCGCTCGCTTGAGTGGGCCGTGGTCCGGGCGGCGGCTCCTTCTCACGATAGCGGCCGGCGGTGCGCGGGGGACGGCCGCCGACGGGACCGGCGGCCCCCGGAACTCCCGGGGGCCGGCCGGCCGTGGTCACAGGACCGCGCTGAGGAACTCCCGGGTCCGGTCGTTCTCCGGTTCGCCGAAGATCTGCTCGGGCGGTCCCGACTCGATCACCCGGCCCGAGTCGAACATCAGCACCTGGTCGGAGATGTCCCGGGCGAAGTTCATCTCGTGGGTGACGCAGAGCATCGTGATGTCGGTGGAGCGCGCGATGTCCCGCAGCACGTCCAGCACGCCCGCGACCAGCTCCGGGTCGAGCGCGGAGGTCACCTCGTCCAGCAGCAGCACCTTCGGCCGCATCGCCAGCGCGCGGGCGATCGCGACCCGCTGCTGCTGGCCGCCGGACAACTGGGTGGGCCGGGCGTCCCGCTTGTCGGCCAGCCCCACCAGCTCCAGCAGGTCCCGGGCCCGCTCCTCGGCCTCGTCCTTGGCCATGCCGAGCACGGTGACCGGGGCCTCGGTGATGTTGCGCAGCACGCTCATGTTCGGGAACAGGTTGAACTGCTGGAAGACCATCCCGATCTGCTTGCGGACCTCGCGGACCTGCTTCTCGGGCGCCGGGAACAGCCGCCGGCCGGCCACGGTGATGGTGCCCTCGTCGGGCTTGGTCAGGGTCATCAGCAGCCGCAGGATCGTGGTCTTGCCCGACCCGGACGGACCGATCAGCGTGACATGCCGGCCGGCGTCGACGGAGAAGTCGAGCCGGTCCAGGACGGTGTGGTCGCCGAACCGCTTGGTCACCTGCTCCAGGCGGATCAGCTCGCCGGACGGCGCCGAGGGGCTCTGCTCCGGGGTGGGAAGGGTGTCAGTGGGCAAGGCGTCGCTCCAGGGCTCGCAGGGCAAGGGAGGCCAGGTAGGACAGGACGATGAAGGCCACGCCGATCACCGTCAGGGGCTCGGTGAAGCGGAAGGTCTCCTGGGAGAACAGGCGGGCCTCCCCGAGCATCTCCAGCACGGTGATCGCCATCAGCATCGGCGTGTCCTTCAGCATGGAGATCACGTAGTTGCCGAGGGCGGGCACCACGCGGCGCACCGCCTGCGGCAGGATCACCGCGGTCCAGGTCCGGCGCAGCGGCAGGTTCAGCGCCGTCGCCGCCTCCCACTGGCCGGCCGGCACCGCCTCGATGCCGGCCCGGTAGACCTGCATCGTGTACGTCGAGTAGTGCAGACCGATGCCGATCACACCGGTGGTCAGCGCGGAGGCGGTCACGCCCCACTCCGGCAGCACGTAGAACAGGAAGAACAACTGCACCAGCAGCGGGGTGTTGCGCACGAACTCGGTGACGATCCCCACCGGCCAGGTCACCCAGCGCGAGGGCACCCGCATCAGCAGCGCCCACACCAGGCCGAGCACGAAGGAGATCGCCGAGCCGAGGACCAGGATCCGCAGGGTGACCAGCAGTCCGTCCCAGAAGTGCGGCATGAAGTCGGAGACGGCGCTCCAGTCCCAGTTCATCGCACGCCCCCGATCCCGGCCGGCTCCGGCAGCGCGCTCTCGCGCTTCCGCGGCGCCTTGCCCACCTGCGCCTTCAGCTTCTTCTCCAGCCCGCGCATCGCCCGGGTCAGCAGGAACGCGATGACGAAGTAGATCAGCAGGATGTACGTGTAGATCTCCGCGCTCTCCTGGAGCGCGAGCCGCACCAGGTTGCCGCTGAACGCCAGGTCGCCCATGCCCATGATGGACACCAGGGCGGTGCCCTTGAGCAGCTCCACCAGCAGGTTGGAGAAGGGCGGGATCATCTCCGGCACCGCCTGCGGCAGCAGGATCAGCCGCATCCGCTGCCAGGGCGTGAAGCTGAGCGCGATCCCGCCCTCCTGCTGCGCCGGGTCCACCGCGACCAGCGCGCCGCGCACGATCTCCGCGCCGTACGCCCCGTAGGTCAGGCCGAGCGCGAGGGTGCCCGCCCACAGCGGGACGAGCTGCCAGCCGAAGGCCGGGGGCAGCACGAAGAACACCCAGAAGATCATCACGAGCGCGGAGGTGCCGCGGAACACCTCGGTGTAGAGGCCCGCGAGGAAGCGGACGATCCACAGCTTGTGGGTGCGGGCGACCCCGGCCACGAAGGCGGCCGCCGTCGCCAGCAGTGCGCTGAGCACGAGCAACTGGACGGTGACCCAGGCGCCCTTGAGTACCAGTTCCCACAGTCCCGAGGTCATCCGCCGCACAGCTCCTTCGCGGTCAGCTCGGTCATCTCGTCCTCGGTGAACCCGAAGGGCCGGAGGATGCGCAGCAGTTCGCCGCTCTTCTTCAGCTTGTGCAGCTCGGTGTTGAAGGCGTCGCGCAGTTGGGTCTCGGTGCGGCGGAAGGCGAAGCCGCCGCCGTCCACGTGCGGCCGGCCGTCGACGACCGGCTTGAACGCCTCGGTCACCTCCGCCTTGGTGGACTTCCTCACCACTTCGCGGGTGGTCACCGCGGTGCCCGCGAACACGTCGACGCGGCCCGCCTCCACCGCGTTCAGCCCGGCCACCTGGTCGGGCACGATGAGGATGTCGCTCTCCTTGTAACCGGCCTCCACCGCGTAGGCGATCTCCGCGTAGCCGGTGCCGGTGGCGAACCTCGCCTTCTTCCTCACCACGTCCCGGTAGTCGCGCAGGCCCAGCGGGTTGCCCTTGCGCACGACGAAGGAGTCGAGCATCTGGTAGTCGGGGTCGGAGAAGATCACCTGCGCGCAGCGCTCGGGGTTGATGTACATGCCGGCGGCCACGACATCGAACTGCTGGGAGTTCAGGCCCGGGATGAGCGAGCCGAACTCCGTCGGCACCGGCTGCACCCGGTCCACCCCGAGCCGCTTGAAGACGACCCTGGCCACCTCCGGCGCCTCGCCGGTCAGTTCGCCGTTCTTGTCGATGTACCCGAAGGGGATCTCCCCGGCGATGCCGAGGCGGACCACGCCCTGGGCGCGGAGCCGGTCGAGCAGCTCACCACCGTCGGTGCCGGAGGCGGTGGCCACCCGCGAGCAGCCGGCGGCCCCCAGCGCGCCGAGCGCCGCGACCCCCGCGAGCAGCGACCGGCGGGTGGGCCCGGGTATGCGGTCGAGTTGTCCCCGTGGCGGGGTTCTGTGTGGTGGAGCCATGGGCGCGCGCCTGCCCAACGCCGGGAGAGTTATGCCGGTCGTTTTCGGCCGGGCGCCGGGCCGCCGGTGATCTCGGCCAACCCGGTGACGATGTGGGCGGCGCCGCCCCGACGGGGTACCCGTGCCCTGGAACCGTGCCGGGCGCCGGACGGTCCGGCGGCGCGGCACGGGCCGTACGCCGGGCCGTCGGGGACGCCCGCAGCGGTCCGGACGAAGAGCACGCAGCGGAAGGGTGGACATGACAGCACTGGGATTCCTGTACCCGGGCCACTCCGGCGAGGACGACTATCCGCGTATCGAGCAGCTCCTGGGCAGCGACATCCGGGTGGACCTGGTGCACACCGAGATCGGCGCGGACCCGCACCGGGCGGACGCGCTGCGCGAGCCGGGCTCCCATGCGAAGCTGGCGGCGGGCGTGCAGGAACTGCGGCACGCCGGTGCCGAGGCGGTCGTCTGGGCGACCACCAGCGGCAGCTTCGCGCACGGCTGGGACGGGGCCCAGGAACAGGTCCGGTCCCTGGCGGCGACGGCCGGGATGCCGGCCTCCTCCACCTCCTTCGGCTTCGCCCACGCGGCCCGTGAGCTGGGGGTGCGCCGGGTCGCGGTCGGCGCGACGTACCCCGGGGAGGCGACGCGGCTCTTCACGGACTTCCTGGCCGCGGCCGGCCTGGAGGTGACCGGGGCGCACAGCGCCGGGATCGGCACGGCGGCGGAGGCCGGCGCGTGGGGCGAGGCGGAGCTGCTGGCGCTGGCCCGGGCGGCCGACTCCCCGGCGGCCGAGGCGCTGCTGCTGCCGGGGACGGCCCTGCGCACGGTGGCGCACCTGCCGGTCCTGGAGAAGGAGCTGGGCAAGCCGGTCCTCACCGCCAACCAGGTCACCGTCTGGGAGGCGCTGCGGCTGGCCGACCGCCGGGTGAACGCGCCCGCGCTGGGCGCGCTGTTCACCCGGGAGCCCCTGGTCCAGGTGTGAGAGGGCACCGCGGAACGCGAGAACCCCGGCACCGCTTCCGCGATGCCGGGGTCCTCTTCTTCCTGGAGCGCTGGGCAGGTCTCGCACCTGCATTTCCCCGCAGGAAGCGGGGCGTCTTGCTTTGGACCACCAACGCACTGCCGCTCTCCGGGAGTTGCCCCGGCGACCGGTGTGAGAAAACCGTACATCAGATGGTCGTCCCGCGCACATCGAGATCACTGCCGGCCGTTCCCGCAGGTCAGTACAACCTTGTCGGGGTCATGCCGGTCTTGCTCGCGTGAACCCTGTGCCGCACCTGTGCACAGGGCGTTGATCAGGGAGATGCCCCATGCGAGCCACCGCCGTCCGCCGTACCGCCCTGACCGCCTCCGCGGTCACCCTCACGCTCATGGTCACCGCCTGCGGTGGCGGCGACGGGGACGGCGACTCGAAGGCGAAGGCCGGCGCGGACACCGCGGCCGCGAAGCCGGCGGCGAAGGCGCTGACCGCCGCCGAACTGGAGAAGGCCGTGGTCACCACGGCCGACGTCAAGGGTCACGAGGTGAAGAAGCCCGGCAAGGACGACGTCTTCGCGCCCGGCGCGATCAAGACCGGCAAGCCCGAGTGCGAGCCGGTCGCCCTGGTGATGTCGGCGCTGCCGGCCGACGAGCCCGCGGCGAGCGTCCAGCGCGTGGTCACCGAGCAGCACTCCCCGGCGGCGAGCGGCCCGTCCGTGGAGGACCTCGCCCAGATGACCGAGGAGGAGGCCGAGCAGGCGATGCTCGACTCCCTGGACCTGACCAAGACGATGACCTCGCTGTGGTCCTACGACGGCGACGGCGCCCAGCAGGCCCTCGCGGCGCTGCGGGAGGCCGGCCGGAAGTGCGCGGGCGGCTTCCCGGTGACCATCGACGGTGACAAGCAGCGGGTCACCGAGGTCGCCGAGGACAAGGCCGGGGCGGGCGAGGAGTCCCTCGCCTGGACGGTGGCCTCGCAGGGCGCGGACGGCCCGGTCGAGACGAAGGTCGTGGTCTTCCGCAAGGGCGCCACCCTCGCGGGCTTCTCGTCCTTCAACATCGCCTCGGTCGCCCGGGGCGAGACCTTCGCGGCCCCCACGGCCCTGATCGAGGCGCAGGAGGCGAAGCTCGGCTGACCCGGGCGACGAGAAAACCCCCGGTACCGTCTGCGCGGTACCGGGGGTTCTCTTCTTCCTGGAGCGCTGGGCAGGTCTCGCACCTGCATTTCCCCGCAGGAAGCGGGGCGTCTTGCTTTGGACCACCAACGCAGTGCCGGTCACGGCGGGTTGCTCTCCCCGACCGGCGCGTGATCATCGTACCGCATCCCGGAGGGCCGGGCCCGCCCCGCCCGTGACGGACCCCACCCCGCCCCACCAGGAATAAGCCCCCCACCCCTCCTGTTGACCCCGGGGCGATACGACACCTAAGCCAGGAGGCAGCGCACCATGTCCGATGACGTCGCAGGGGAGATCCGGGGCACTACGCGGGGCACCGCTCCCGTCCCCCTCTCCGTCCTGGACCTGGTCACCGTCGGGGCCGGGCGGACCGCCTCCGACGCGCTGCGCACCAGCGTGGAGATCGCGCGGCTCGCGGAGGCCCGGGGCTACCACCGGTACTGGGTGGCCGAGCACCACTCGATGCCCGGCGTCGCCTCCTCCTCGCCCGCCGTGATCCTCGCCCACCTCGCCGCGCACACCGAGCGCATCCGGCTGGGCTCGGGCGGGGTGATGCTGCCCAACCACGCCCCGCTGGTCATCGCCGAGCAGTTCGGCACCCTGGAGGCGATGGCCCCCGGCCGGGTCGACCTCGGCCTCGGGAGGGCCCCCGGCACCGACGGTGCCACCGCCGCCGCCCTGCGCCGCACCGACCGGCTCAACGAGGGCGCCGACGACTTCCCCCAGCAGCTCGTCGAGCTGACCCGCTTCCTGGACGACGACTTCCCCGACGGGCACCCCTACCGCCGCATCCACGCCGTGCCCGGCCCGGTGCAGGCCACCTCGCCCGGCGGGGTGCAGTCGCCGCACCGGCCGCCGATCTGGCTGCTGGGCTCCTCCGGGTTCAGCGCCCGGCTGGCCGCCACCCTGGGGCTGCCGTTCGCCTTCGCCCACCACTTCTCCGCGCAGAACACCATTCCCGCGCTGGAGCTGTACCGCCAGACCTTCCGCCCGAGCGAGGTGCTGGCCGAGCCCTACGCCCTGATCGGCGTCTCCGCGCTCGCCACCGAGGACGAGAAGGAGGCCCGGCGCCAGGTGCTCGCCGCCGCGCTGAACATGGTCCGGCTGCGCACCGGCCGGCCGGGCCTGGTGCCCACGCCGGAGGAGGCCGAGGCGTACGACTTCAGCCCGATGGAGCGGGACTTCGTGGAGTCCTGGAACGCCAACGTCATCCACGGCACCCCGGACGCGGTCCGGGCCGGCCTGGACGACCTGCAGAAGCGCACCGGCGCCGACGAGCTGATGATCACCGCCAACGCCCACGGCGGCGATGTCCGGCTGCGCTCCTACGAGCTGATCGCCGACGCCTACGGCCTGCCCGCGGCCGGCTGAACCAGCAGCTCGGAGATGCGGTCCGGCGGGACGGGGCGGGAGTAGAGCCAGCCCTGTCCCGTGTCGCAGCCGATCCGGCGCAGCCGGGTGGCCTGGTCGGAGGTCTCCACGCACTCCGCGGTGACCGTCAGCCCCAGCTTGTGGGCGAGCTGCACCATCGCCTCGACGATGACCTCGTCGGCCGGACTGGTCCGGTCCGCGTCCCGCTCGGCGCCGCGCGCGTCGTACTGGAAGCCCCGGACGAAGGAGCCGTCCAGTTTCAGCACCGACACCGGCAGCCGGCTGAGGTAGGCGAGGTTGGAGTAGCCGGTGCCGAAGTCGTCGATGGCGATGTGGACGCCCATGTCGCTGAGCGCCTTCAGGGTCTGCAGCGGGCGCCCGGCGGAACCCATCACCGCCGACTCGGTCAGCTCCAGTTGCAGCAGCTCCGGCGCCAGGCCGGTCTCGGTCAGGGTCCGGGCCACGTCGGCGACCAGGTCGGAGTCCCAGACCTGGCGGACCGCCACGTTCACGCTGACGAAGATCGGCGGCTCCCCGGGGTGGTCGAGCTGCCAGCGCCGGGCCTGCGCACAGGCGGTGCGCAGCACCCAGCGGCCGAGCGGGACGATCGAGCCGTCCTCCTCCGCCAATGTGATGAACCGATTCGGCGCCAGTAGGCCGAACTGAGGATGATTCCAGCGGATGAGCGCCTCGACGCCGCGCAGCCTGCCGTCCTCCATGCCCACCAGCGGCTGGTACTCCAGGGCGAACTCCCCGCGGTCGATGGCCGCGCGCAGGGTGGAGGCGAGGGCCTGGCGGGTCATGCGGTGCGCGTTGCGCTCCGGGTCGAACAGCGTCCAGCGGTCCCTGCCGTCGGCCTTCGCCCAGTACAGCGTGGTGTCCGCGGCCTGCACCAGCCCGGTCGGCGTGGTCCCGGCGGCGTGCCGCTCGACCACCCCGATCGACGCGGTGACCGAGACCCGCCGCCCGGCCAGGTCGAACGGCTCGCGCAGCGCGCCGCGCACCGCCTCGGCCAGCTCCGCGAGCTGATCGGTGCCGGTGGAGTCCTCCACCAGCAGCGCGAACTCGTCCCCGCCGAGCCGGGCCACCAGGGGCGTGCCGGTCCGGGTCCGGGCGGCCTGCTCCGCGCAGCGCGTGAGACGCTCGGCGACGCCCGCCAGCAGCCGGTCGCCGACCCGGTGGCCGAGGGTGTCGTTGACCGCCTTGAAGCCGTCCAGGTCCAGGTGGCACAGCCCGATCCGCCCGGTGCCGCCCTCGTACGACTCGGGCTCCAGGGCGGCGCTGAGGCGCTCGAAGAACAGCGCCCGGTTGGGCAGCCGGGTCACCGGGTCGTGCATCTGCAGGTGCCGCAGCTTCGCCTGGAGTTCCCGCCGGGCGCTGATGTCCGCGACCGACAGCAGCAGGCCGGGCGCGTCCCCGGCCAGCGGCGCCACCGTGACCTGGGCCCACAGCGACTGCCCGTCGGGGCGCTTGAGCCGCCGGGTGCAGCGCAGCCGGGACTGGGCGCCGCTCAGCACCTCGCGGTACGCCTGCCAGGTACGGGCGTCGGAGGCGAGGTCCACCAGATCGGCCGCCGCGCATCCGGCGAGCGCCGCCGGGTCGGTGCCGAGCAGGGTGCCGAAGGTGTCGTTGGCGCTGACCACCAGGCCCTCGGGATCGACGACCGCCATGGCGAGCGGGGCCGTGGTGAAGGCCGAGTGGTAGGGCGGCGGTCCCGCCCCGGGGACTTCGGAGCCACGAGGAGCCACCTGGACATCACTCTCTGTCACGGCTGACCCGTCGAGGTCTGCCGCGGGCGCCGGCCCTTCGGACGTTCCGCTCACCGCTCGCTCCCGCAGTGCCTCGATCTCTGTCCGTGCAGGAAAGTGTGCCGATCATAGAGGGTGGCCCCCGGCCCTTCCAGCCCGCAAGACGGCCCACGGGACCGGCGCACCCTCCTGACAGATCGTTTCTGCTCGTACCGGCCCTGGTCCTAAACGCCTCCGACCAGTTGTGACGTTCCGTTAATGCTCCGGGTGCCACCTTCGGCGGATTCTCCGTACGACTCACCCGTCCGACGCAGGCGAACAGGGCGCAGTACGACAAATCATCACAAGCTGGGTGCGGTGTTCCGCAACCGCATCCGGAGGTCTCCCGTGCCGCGCCAGCTCCCCCTGAGGAGGCTTCCCCGCGAGGCCCTCGAGGAACTCGACGCGACCCCTCGGAGCGGCCCGGCCGGTCTGCGCCCCAAGCTGCGCGGCGCGGCGGCGGTGTGCACGACCATGTCCGCGCTGGCCGCGACCTCCCTGGTCACCGCCCCCTCGGCGGCCGAGCCGTTCTCGCCCGCGCCCTGCGCCCTGGAACGCACCGACGCCCACCACTCCGAGGGGCTGGACACCTGGAACGCCGCCTATCCGCGCCCCGCGCGGACGGTGGACGCGGTGATGGTCTTCCTGTCCTTCCCGGACTCCCGGCCGCTGACCGCACCGCGCGAGCTGGCCGCCGACCACTTCCCGGCCACCAGCCGCTTCTTCCGGCGCGCCTCCTACGGCACCTTCACGCTCCGCCCGCACCCGCTGCGGCACTGGGTCGCCATGCCGCGCCCGTCCACCGCGTACGCCATACAGCGCGACTGGAGCGCCCGGCACCGGGCCGCCTATCTGCGCGACGCGCTCGCCGCGGCCGACGGGGCCGTGGACTTCTCCCGGTACGACGTCGTGTACTTCGTCGCCGACCCGGACGCGCCCGGCGTGGACTCGGACGCCACCAAGGTCGTCAACCTGGACACCCCGCTGCGGGCGGACGGCACCGACATCCGGCGGGTCGTCACGGTGTTCGAGAACCATCCGCCGGACCGGCTGGTCCTCGCCCATGAGACCGGGCACGTCTTCGACCTGCCCGACCTGTACCACCGGCCGGCCGACGGCAAGGGCGACTGGGACACCCACGTCGGCGACTGGGACCTGATGGGCAGCCAGTTCGGGCTGGCGCCGGACCTGTTCGGCTGGCACAAGTGGAAGCTGGGCTGGCTGCGGCCCCGCCAGGTGGCGTGCGTGCGGGGCAGCGGGCCGGTCCGGCTGACCCTGGAGCCGCTGGGCGCGGGACCACAGGCGCCGGTGACCGGGGCGGCGGGGGCGCCCGCCTTCGGGCTGGGCCGGGGCACCAAGCTGGCGGTGGTGCGCACCGGGGCGGGCGACGCGCTCGCCTTCGAGGCGCGCGGCCGGGTCGGCAACGACGGCGCGGCCTGCCGGGCGGGGGTGCTGGTGTACCGGGTGCGCAGCGGGGCCGAGTCCGGGCGCGGGCCGATCCGGGTGATCGACGCCCACCCGGAGACCGAGGCGTGCTGGGAGGAGTCGGTCTACCCGCCGCTCGCCGACGCGCCCGTCGCGCTCGGCGAGAGCTTCACGGTGCCGGGGGAGGACGTACGGGTGGAGGTGGAGGGGCGGACGGCGTCCGGGGCCTGGACGGTGGAGATCAGCACCGGATGAGCCGGACGAGCCGGACGAGCCGCTTCAGCCGCTTGAGCCGCTTGAGGACGGACACGGCGAAGGCCCCTCGCTCTCACGAGGGGCCTTCGTCTGTCGGTGCGCCGCCAGGGACTCGAACCCCGGACCCGCTGATTAAGAGTCAGCTGCTCTAACCAACTGAGCTAGCGGCGCCTGCTGACGTCGTAGACCTTAGCACCCTGGTCGGGAGGAGGAAAAATCGATATCCGCACGGCCGCGCGGGCCGCCCGCACCGCCGCCCACAGCAGGATCTCGGGGCCGGGCAGCCAGGGCCGCCGGGTGTCCGGGGCGACCAGCCAGCGGGACCCGGACCGCCCGGACGCACCCGCCAGGGCCGGTACGGTCACCGCGTCACCGGTGCCGTGGCACAGCAGCGCCGGGACGGTGCCGGTGCGGCCGTTCCACTCCTCCCACTCCAGCAGCGAGGGCAGCCGCTGGGCCGTGCCGGGGGCGGCGAACAGCAGGATGCGGCCCCGGAACTCCGCCACCGGGCCCGACCCCGGGCCCTCGGCCCACAGCTTGTCCAGCATCCGGCGCCCGAACATCGCCGAGGCGCTGACCACGTCGAACGCCGAACCGCAGGGCAGTACCAGCGGGGCGTCGGGCCGCTCCTCCCACAGGGCGAGCGTGCTGCGCGGATACGTGCCCGCCGAGGCCAGCCAGGCGGCGCCGTCCGAGGTGACGTGCGAGACGTTCGGTGTCCTGCTCATGAGCGACAGGTCTACCCGCTGTGAACGGTCCGTTCCACACAGTTGCCGGAATCCGGGACACGGACGGGCGGGACCGGGTAACCTGCCCGCGCATCTGGCATATGCCGGGCGCTTCAGACGGGGTCGGCGTGCCCCCGGCCGTCCTCGCCGCCGCGCAGCAGGTCCCGGCCGAACTCCACCATCTTCTTCGCGTAGTCCTCGGTCCACTCGGCGCGGTCCGCGATGTCCGCGGTGGTCAGCCGGTCGAACCGGCGCGGGTCGGCCAACTGCGCCGCGGCCATCGCCTGGAACTCCACCGCCCGGTCCGCCGCCGCGCGGAACGCCTGCGTCAGCTCGGTCGCCCGGTCCAGCAGGGCCCGGGGGTCGTCGATCGACTCCAGGTCGAAGAAGTGCTCCGGATCGGCGGCGGCCGCCGCCGGCTCGAAGAGCAGGGGCGCGGGGCGTAGCCGCGGTTCGTGGTGACGCGGCGTGGGCTCCGCCATGTCTTCTCCTCCTCGTACGTCGTCGAAGACCCGTCGGCACACCTCGGTGCCCGGGGCCACCGTCCATTGTCCCGCGCCCCCGCAAGGGGGCCTCCGGCCTGCCACCCGGCCGCCTGCCACCCGGCCGTCTGCCTCACGGCCAGGCGACGCGGTGCCGGGCGAGATGGGCCAGGACCGCGTGGTTGGCCTCCCAGCCGTCGGGGCTGTGCTCTTCGGCCGCCTCCGGCGGCGTGCCGGACTCCGTCCGGCGGGTGGGGCCGTGCGGGGCCGGGGCGCGTCGGTCATGGCCGCCAGGTGACGCGGTGCCGGGCGAGGTGGGCCAGGACCGCGTGGTTCGCTTCCCAGCCGTCCGGGAACTTCACCGTCGTGCCCAGTTGGACCGGTTCCGTGGACGGATAGTCGTCCAGGAGGGCGTCGACTCCCGCGCGGCAGACGACGACGCAGGCGTGCCGGTGACGGGAGGCCAGGACGCAGAGGCGGCCGGTCTCCAGGTGGAACGCCGTGGCGTCGGGGCGGCCGGAGAGGGGATGCAGGACGACCGTCACGTCGTACTCGCGGCCCTGGAGCCGGTTGGCCGTGTCGACGGTCACGCCGGTGACGCCGAGGCCGGCCAGCGCCGCGCGGACCGCCGCCGCCTGGTCGCGGTGGGCCGTGCCGACCGCGATGCGGGCCGGCGTCAGCGGCGCGGGGCCCGAGCGCTCGGAGACCGCCGTGCCGTCCCGGTCCAGGAGCCGGCGGACGACCGCCGCGACGGCGCCGACCGCCTCCGGGTCGGTGCGCGGGGTGTGCCCGGCGGGCAGCTCCAGCAGGCCCCAGCCCGACGCGGCGGCCTCGTCGATCACCCGGTCGGGACCGGAGCCGTCCGACGGCACGGCGAAGGAGAGCGCCCGGTCGCCGGGCCCGGTGCCGCTGCGGAACGGCGTGAACGGGTAGAACGCGTCCGACACCAGGGGCGCCGCCGACGCCGGCAGCCGCCAGGACACCGGCAGCCGGTGCTGCGGCAGGCCGGGGTTGTGCGCCAGCAGCGTCGTGACGGCCGAGGCCGAGGGGTCGTACGACAGGCCCGCCCACTGCTCGCTGCCCACGATCGCGAACGGGTCGAGCTGCCCCGGGTCGCCCACGAACAGCGCCCGCTCGAACAGCCCCGCCACGGCCAGCAGCGCGTCCGACCGCATCTGGTACGCCTCGTCGACGATCGCGTGCCGCCACGGCTCGTCCACCGTCACGTGCGCCCACTTCGCGGCCGTCGACAGCACCACCGGCAGCCCCGCGAGGTCGGCCGCCTTCGCCGACTTGCGTACGTTGTCCAGCGCGTCCAGCGCCTTGTCGTACGGGTCGGCGTCGCTGCTGTGCAACCGGCCCACCGGCAGCTCCGGGCTCTGCTCGGCGAGGCGCAGCACCAGGTCGTCGACCTGGGCGTTGGTCTGCGCGACCACCATCAGCGGGCGCCCGGCCGCGGCCAGCTCCAGCGCCGCGCGGACCACGAGCGTGGACTTCCCGGCGCCCGGCGGGGAGTCGACCACCACCCCGCGCTCGGTGCCGTGCAGCGTGTCGTGGAGGATCGCGGCGGTGGCCCGCGCCGCCTCGGCGCCGGGATCGAAGGCCGCGCCGGCGTCCGTACGCGGTACCGCCTCGGTGGTCACAGGACGTCCTCCTCGGTCAGCGGATCGGGTGCCTCCGGTACGGCGGCCCGCTCGCCGGGCGGCCCGCCGTGGGTCCAGGGCGTGCGCTCCGGGTCGGGCAGCTTCGCCCCGCCCCGCTGCTCGTGCTCGAACAGCGTGAAGCAGACCCGGTCGCCCTTCTCCGGCACCGACCCGGCCTCCGGCTCCTTGCCGCGGCCCATCTTGTCGACGATCCGCAGCACCACCAGGTCCTCGGCCGCCTGCTCGACGAACTCGGCGCTCTGCGGCCTGCCGCCCAGCGACCGGTACACCTTCACCCGCTCGCCCAGGCGCGGCCGGTCCTCCGTGCGGACCGTGACCAGCGGGCGGGGAGCGGGCCGCTTGCCCTCGCTGTACGTCATGACCACGTCCATGACCTCCCCGGCGAACGCCTCCCCGGCCAGCCGCCGCCCCGCCATCACCAGCGGGTCGTCCAGGGCTTCCTGCGCGTCCAGCCGGGCCTGCTCGCGCTCCCGCGTCGCCAGCTTGTTCGCCGCGGTCACCGCGTCGTCGCGGCGGGGCTGCGGGGGCTCGCCGGCCAGGATGCGGTCCCGGTGCCCGGTGAACGACCAGCGGTCGCGCGTCCACCGCTCCTCGACGTGCGCCCCGGCGGGCAGCTCCCGCAGCAGGTCCAGGCCCCGCCAGACCGCGTCCCAGGTGGGCCGGGTGCGGCTCGCGACCAGGGCGCGGATCTCCCGCTCGGCGGCGGTCAGCGCGCCGAGCCGCTGGTCCGCCGCCGGGCCGTCCTCGGCGGCGGCCAGCGCGGTACGGGCCCGGTCGTAGCGCTCGATGGCCGGGGCGAGCAGCCTGTTGTCGAACGCCGGGTCGGTCGCCGGGCCGGCCGGCGGGCACAGCAACTGGCCGTCCGCGTCCCGGGCCAGCTCCGCGCGCAGCGCCGCCTCGGCCCCGCTCGGCGCGTCCTCGGGCGGGTCGATCCAGGCCAGCAGCGCCCCCAGGTGCTGGTCCTCCAGCGTGGACTGGCCGGTCGCCCAGTGCCGGCCCAGCAGGTCGGTCATGGCGAGCAGCAGCGAGGAGCCGGGCACCCGGGCCCGCTCCCCGTAGTGGGTGAGCCAGCGGCCGAGCAGCGGCACGCGCGGGGGCGCGGGATGGGGGGTCTCCGGGTCCTGCTCCGCGGTCCGCCGGAACCGCATCGACCGGCCCAGCAGCCGGACGAAGTCGACGCCCGCGCGGCTGGGCACGATCACCTGGGCGGCGTCCGCGCACAGGTCGACCTCGACCTTGACCCGCTTGCCCGTCTCCGGGTCGGTCTCGGTGCGCTCGGCGGCCTCGACGGCCTCGGTGTACGACTCGACGTACGGCAGGACGATGTCCGCCAGTTCGGCCAGGAAGGCGAAGCGCAGGTCGCGGTCGCGGGGCTGGGGGACGACCAGCAGGCGCGGCGCGTCCCGGTCGGTGCCGACCAGCGCGCCCAGCGGGGCGCCGGCCTCACCGGCGGTGGTCAGCGGCACGAACACCAGCGGCCGGTCGGACAGGTGCCGGTGCCGTACGGTGGCGGCCGGCCGAGCGCGCCCGGCCCGCACGGCCTCCAGTTGGGCCAGCGTGGCGATCAGGGACATGCCGCCTCCGTCCGCGTGCGGTCGGGGACCGGCGACCCGGCGCCGGCGGGGGCGAGGGCGCCCGGCCGCGGCCGGGGGCCGCCGCCGGGGGCCGGCGGGCGCGTCAGGAGCATGGCGTCTCCAGGGCGTCCAGGGCCTCCGCGCGCAGGGCCGCCGCGCGGCGCAGCGCCGCGACCGCCGGATCGGCCGGGTCGCCGGCCTCGCCGTGGGCCGCCGCCAGCACCTGGTCGACCGTGGCCAGCCCGCCCAGCTCGGCGCGGGCCGAGCGCCCGAGCGTGGTGACCGCGCCGGCCGCGCGGGACCGGGCGCGGCAGTGGAAGGCCAGCTCGCAGGCGGACAGGCACTCCGGCGCGTAGGTCGCCGGGACCGCCTCGACGGCCGCCGCCAGCTCCTCGGCCGGCCGGTCGGGGGCGAAGCAGGTGCCCTCGGGCAGCGCGTCGGCGATCTCCTCGATACGGGTGAGCCGGTCGAGCTGGCGCCGGGTGACCGCGCGCTGCTTGCGCACGTCCACGGCGGACGCGGTGGGCAGGTTGGAGAAGTCCCTGGGGCAGACCAGCAGCACCCGGTCGCGCACCCGGGGCGCGGGGCTCAGCCGGGCTGCGACCTCCTCCAGCGCCAGCACGTACACCGCGGCCTGCCGGGCGGCGGCGCCGACCTTCGCCGGGTCCGCGGCGCCGTCCAGCATCGGGAAGGACTTGATCTCCACGACCGTCCAGCTCCCGTCCGGGTGCACCACCACCGCGTCCGGCTCCAGGAAGGCGGGCGAGCCGGCCACGTCCAGGGCGAGCATCGGATGGTCCAGCAGGGTCCAGGCGGCGGCCCCGGTCGCCTCGCGCAGCGCCAGCGCGGTCCGGGCCGCCCGCCCCTCGGGGCCGATGGCCGCGAGGTCGGGCACGGGCGCCTCGGCCGGGGGCTCGGCGCCCGGGTCGAGCCGGTCGTGCACCAGGCGCAGCAGCTCGGTGCCGCCGTCGCCCTTCACCCGGGCCTCGAACGCGTTGCCCCGCATGAACGCGAACTGGGACTGCCCGAAGGCCGACGGGGCGCCCAGCGCACCGGCCAGCGCCGTCTTGTCCACCCCGGCGCCGTCCAGGATCGCGCGCCGTCTGCACCCCGGGTTGGCGGCCAGCGCGGCCAGGGCGCGGGCGTCCAGCGCCTTCGCCGGTACCTCGGGACCGCGCAGCTCAGCGAGCCGGTGCCGGAGCCCCGTCGCCCGCGTCCGCGGGGGAGGCGTCCGGTCCGGCCGGGGCGGGGGACCGCTCTTCGCGCTGCCGTGGAAATCGCTCACCCGGGGAAGTCTGGCATCCCCCACTGACAACGGGGGCGCCCGCGCCGCCCGGGGCCCGCGTGACGGGTGCGGTCCGGGTGGCGAACCATGCCGCCACGGCCGTCCGTCCCCGGTCCGCGGCGCGCAGCACGTACGGCGTCAGCAGCAGCCCCGTACCCATCACCGCCGCGCCCGCCACCGCGTCCAGGAAGTAGTGGTTGGCGGTGCCCATCACCACGATGGTGGTCACCAGCGGGTAGAGCACGCCCGCCGCCTTCGCCGTACGCGTGCGGCCGTAGCGCCAGAGCAGCACCCCGCACCACAGCGACCAGCCCACGTGCAGGCTGGGCATCGCCGCGTACTGGTTGGTCATCCCGCCCAGGCCGCGCGGCGCGCTCGCCTCGCCGCCCCACCAGCCGTACGCGCTGTAGTACGCCATGGTGTCGACGAAGCCGTGGCCCGCGTCGAGCAGGCGCGGCGGGCAGGTCGGCAGCAGCGTGAAGCCGATCAGGCCGATGAACGTGGACGTCATCAGCCAGGTGCGGGCGGCCCGGTAGTGCACCGCCCGGGACCGGAAGATCCAGATCAGCACCAGGGGGGTGACCAGGTAGTGCAGCGAGGCGTACCAGAAGTCGGCGGGCACGCCGAGCCACGCCTCGCGGGTGAAGAGGCGGTTGAGCGGGTGCTCGGCGTTCAGGTGCAGCGCCTTCTCGACGCGCAGGATCGCCAGGCCGTGGCCGACGGCGTCGGTGACGTCGCCGCGCACCAGCAGCCGGCCGACGGAGTAGCAGGCGTACACCAGGACGATCAGCGGCAGCTCCGTCCACCAGCGCAACCGGGTACGCGGGGCCGCCCCGGTGCCTGGTGTCTCGGTGTGCGGCATCCGATCGCCCTCCCCCTTCGTCGCTCGCGTACCCCGCCGGTGCCGGGCGAGTCACTCTACGTCGTGCGCGGGCCCGGGGCGGGGAACGCCCCCGGCCCGGATAGACGTCGGTTCCGCCCCCCGGGTTGCCCGCGCGGGCGGTGCGCGATGATGGAGAGGTCAGCCGACATTCCTCCCGGAAAGGCCCCTCCATGGCACCGCGCATCCTGCTGGCCCGGCACGGACAGACGGAGTGGTCGCTGTCCGGCAGACACACCGGCAGGACCGATGTGCCGCTCCTGGAGGAGGGCCGGCGCGGCGCCAAGCTGCTGGGCGAGCGGCTGCACCGGCCGCCGTTCGACGGCGTGCCCGGCGTCGAGGTGCGCACCAGCCCGCTGGTCCGGGCGCGCGAGACCTGCGAACTGGCCGGGTTCGGCGACCGCGCCCGCACCTGGGACACGCTCATGGAGTGGGACTACGGGGCGTACGAGGGCCTGACGCCGGCGGAGATACAGGAGCTGCGGCCGGGCTGGCTGATCTGGCGCGACGGCGTCCCCGGCGGCGAGGGCGTCGCGGAGGTCACCGCACGCGCGGACGAGGTGGTCGCCTGGGCCCGCGAGGCCGACCGGGACGTGCTGATCTTCGCCCACGGCCACATCCTGCGCTCCATCGGCGCCCGCTGGCTCGGCCTCCCGCTGGACTTCGCCGCCCGCGTCCGCCTCAACCCGACCTCCCTGTCGGTCCTCGGCTGGGCCTACGGCGAACCGGCGATCGAACACTGGAACGACACCGGCCACCTGGCGGGCTGACGCCCGGGCGGGTCACGCCGCCTGGCCGTCCGGGAAGACCGCCGTCCCGGCCGGGTCACGCGGGCGGTCCGGAGCGGCGTGGCGGTCCGGGGCATTCGTGAAGTGCCATCCTTTGCGGCGCATTTATGCGTAGCCGTTGACGCTCCGGCGCGTTGAACCCTGTGGACCGGGAGGCCCGACTCCCGGCCGTTCGCCCGAGGAGGGGTTGCGTGGTGGAGGCCGAGGAGGAGACCAGCCGGTGCGGCGGGCCTCAGAGCGGCGGTGACGCCTGCGAGGTCGTCACCGTGCCGGCCCGGCAGGGACTGGAGGCCGTCGACATCCTCAGACGGGGGGCCGCCGGCGAGGCGGTGATGGGCCCCGTCCTGCACGACGACGACTGCGACACCCTGGGGTTCCTGGTGCCCCCGGGCACCGCCGCCGCCTGGGACGTGCCGGGCAGCACCTGTACGGAGACCGACGGCCGGGGCGTCGTCCTCGCCCCCCGCCCTCCGGTGGAGGGCGCCGAGTGGCTGCTGCCGCCCGAGGAGGCCGACCCGGCCACCGACCCGGCCGTGCTGCGGGCCGCGCTCGGCGAGGCGGCCCGGCTGATCGAGGCCGCGGACAACTGCCGCTGAGCCCGTCCCGGCGGGCGCCGGGATAATGACCGGATGGGAAAGTCCAGGAAGGACCGGCGCGGACGCGGCAGCGCCGGCACCGTGGCCGAGCGGGTCGACGGCGGGCTCGCCGAGCTGGTCCCCGACCGGGACCGGCCGCGCGCCCGGACCCTGCTGATCGACGGCGCCCCGCAGTCCCACGTCGACCTCGACGACCCGGCCCGGCTCACCTTCGAGTACCAGCGCCGCTTCGGCCACGTCGTGGACCTGGCCGCGCCGCCGGGCCGGCCGCTGCGGGCCGTGCACCTGGGCGGCGGCGCGTTCACCCTCGCCCGCTACGTGGCCGCCACCCGGCCCCGCTCCACCCAGCAGGTGGTGGAACGGGACGCCGCCCTGGTGGAACTGGTCCGCCGGGAACTGCCGCTCGACCCCGGCGCCCGGATCCGGGTCCGCTCCACCGACGCCCGCGCGGGGCTCGCCAAGGTGCCCGGCGAGTGGGCCGGACTGATCGTCGCCGATGTGTTCAGCGGGGCCCGTACCCCGGCCCACCTGACCTCGGTGGAGTTCCTGGACGAGGTCCGCCGGGCCCTCGCGCCGGGCGGCGTCTACACGGCCAACCTCGCCGACGGGCCGCCCCTGGCGCATCTGCGCGGCCAGATCGCCACCGCCGCCCACCGCTTCGCCCACCTCGCGCTGATCGCCGACCCGGCCGTGCTGCGCGGCAGACGCTTCGGCAACGCCGTCCTGGTCGCCTCCGACGCGCCCCTGCCGCTCGCCGAGCTGACCCGCCGCGCCGCCTCCGACCCGCACCCCGCGCGCGTGGCGCACGGCCGGGCGCTGACCGACTTCACCGGCGGGGCGGCCCCGGTCACCGACGCCGACGCGGTGGCCTCCCCCGCGCCCCCGGACTCGGTGTTCCGGTGAGCGGTCAGTAGGTGCCGACGTCCACCCGGGGCGGCCCGTCGTGCCAGGTGCAGAAGACCGACACCCGGTCCGCGCCCGAGGCGAACTCCACCCGGATCCACTTCTCCGTCTTCCACACCTGCATCGACCAGCCCGCGGCCGGCGTCGCCGACACCAGCGACGCCGAGGCCCCGCCCAGGTCGAACACCGCGCGACCGCCCTCGGTGTCGTACCCGCGCACCCCGTCCGAGGGGCCGGGGGAGGAGGGGGCCGGGGAGCGCGAGGGGGTCGCCGCGGCGCTGCGGGACGCGGTGGGGTCCGGGCCGCGGGACGGCACGGAGGGCGTCGGCGCCGGGCGGGGCGGCGGCGCCGGGCGGCTGGTCGAGGACGCCGCCGGCGTCGACTGCCGCGCGCTCGCCTCCACCGCCGTGACGGGCAGCGCGCGGGGCGGGTCGTACGCCGTGCCCGCCATGACCGTGTGCACGCCCCACCACGACAGCGTGACCGCCGCGCCGGTGGCGAGCAGCCAGGCCAGTACGTGTACGAGTCCTCTGCGCATCGCCGCCATCCTGCCGCACCCGTCGCACAGGTGTCGCCCACCGGGAGTTATCCACAGGCCAACACCCGCTCCCCGGCATGGCGTACGGTGCCGCCCATGGCAAGTGTGCTCGTGGTCGAGGACGACCAGTTCGTACGCTCCGCGCTCATCCGGCACCTGACCGACGCCACGCACACCGTGCGCAGTGTCGGCACCGCGCTGGAGGCGCTGCGCGAGGTCGCCCACTTCCGGTTCGACGTGGTGATCCTGGACCTCGGACTGCCCGATCTCGACGGGTCCGAGGCGCTGAAGATGCTGCGCGGCATCACCGACGTCCCGGTGATCGTCGCCACCGCCCGCGACGACGAGACGGAGATCGTCCGCCTGCTCAACGCGGGCGCGGACGACTACCTCACCAAGCCCTTCTCCGTGGCGCACCTCTCCGCGCGGATGGCCGCCGTGCTGCGCCGCGCCCGGTCCGGCTCCGCCGAGGCACCGCCGTCCACCGTGCTCCGGGTCGGCGGCCTCACCGTCGACCCGCTGCGCCGCCAGGCCGAGCTGGACGGCGTCCGACTCGACCTGACCCGCCGCGAGTTCGACCTGCTGGCCTTCCTCGCCGGACGGCCGGGCGTGGTCGTCCCCCGCAAGGAACTGCTCGCCGAGGTCTGGCAGCAGTCCTACGGCGACGACCAGACCATCGACGTCCACCTCTCCTGGCTGCGGCGCAAGCTCGGCGAGACCGCCGCCCGGCCGCGCTACCTGCACACCCTGCGCGGCGTCGGCGTGAAGCTGGAGCCGCCCGGCGGGGAGCCGCCGCGATGAGGTGGGCCCTGGTCAAGGTGTCGCTGGCGGTGACCGCGATGGTCGTGGTCGCCTTCGCGGTGCCGCTCGGCCTGGTCGTGCGCGAACTGGCCCGGGACCGGGCCTTCCAGGGCGCCGAGCGGGAGGCCGCGGCCGTCGCCCCGGCGCTGTCCATCACCACCGACCGGGCCCAGTTGGAGCGCGTGGTCGCCGCGGCCGGCTCCGACGACGCCGCGATGGCCGTGCACATCCCGGCCTCCGGTACCGCGCCGGACGGCGTCGACATCGGCCGCAGCCGGGCCGCCGACGAGGACATCGCCGCCGTACGGAAGCTGGGCCGCGCCTCCACCACCGAGGTGCCCGGCGGGTCCACGCTGCTCCAGCCCGTCGCGGTCGGCTCCGGCGAGATCGCCGTCGTCGAGGTCTACGTCCCCGAGTCCGAGGTGAGCAACGGCGTGGGCACGGCCTGGGCGGTGCTCGCCGCGGTCGGCGCCGCGCTGATCGTGGGCTCCGTCGCGGTCGCCGACCGGCTGGGCGTGCGGATGGTCGGGCCCGCGCGGCGCCTGGTCGAGGGGGCGCGCGAACTGGGCGAGGGCAAGCTGGGCGCCCGGGTGCCCGAGGAGGGCCCGACCGAACTGAAGCTGGCGGCGGTCGCGTTCAACTCCATGGCCGACCAGGTCGTCGGACTCCTCGCCAACGAGCGGGAGCTGGCCGCCGACCTCTCGCACCGGCTGCGCACCCCGCTCACCGTGCTCCGGCTCAACGCCGCCTCGCTCGGCGACGGCCCGGCCGCCGAGCAGACCCGGGCCGCGGTCGAGCAACTGGAGCGCGAGGTCGACACCATCATCCGCACGGCCCGCGAGGCCAAGCCGCGCACCGCCCCGGCCGGGCCCGGCGCCGGGTGCGACGCCGCCGAGGTGGTCCGCGAACGCATGCGGTTCTGGTCGGCGCTCGCCGAGGACGAGGGCCGCGCCTGGCGGGTGGCCGGCGCCGACCGGCCGGTGCGGATACCCGTGGCCCGCGCCGACCTGGCCGCCGCCCTCGACGCCCTGCTCGGCAACGTCTTCCGGCACACCCCGGAGGGCACCGCCTTCGCGGTCGACGTGCATCACGCCGAGGACGCGGTGATCGTCCTGGTCTCGGACGCGGGGCCCGGCATACCCGACCCCGGGGCCGCGATGGCGCGCGGCCGGGGCTCGGGCACCGACGGGTCGACCGGCCTCGGCCTGGACATCGCGCGCCGGCTCGCGGAGTCGACCGGCGGGGACGTGCGGATCGGCTCCTCGGTGCTCGGCGGCACCGAGGTGCGGCTCTGGCTCCAGCTCGACGGCCGCGCGGCCCCGGTCCGGCGCGGCCACCGCGAGGACGTGCGCCGCCGTAGGCAGCTCCGCCGGACCGGCACCTTTAACCGCTCCCGATCCCTTCCTTAAGCGCACCCTAAGATCGCCGATCACCGCCCGGATCAGGCCGTTTGCCCGTTTCCCCGTCGCTAGCGTGCTGCCGCACTCCCCCCTCGGGACCACCCGTGAACAGCGAAGGCAGGCACGCGATGAGTACGCACCGGCGCAGGATCAGTGGCAGGAACAAGGCGATCGGCGGCCTGCTGGCGGCGGCCGTCGCCGGCGGCGGCGCACTCCTGTTCACCAGCACGGCCCAGGCCGCGGGCGTCGGCGCCGCCTACACCAGAACCAGCACCTGGGAGACCGGGTACACCGCGCAGTACGTCGTCACCAACGGCGGCGGGCAGCCGAAGGCCGACTGGAAGCTGGAGTTCGACCTGCCCTCGGGGACCAAGCTCGGGTCCCTGTGGAACGGCGTGTCCGCGGTGAACGGGCAGCACGTCACCGTGACCGCGCCGAAGTGGGACACCGACGGCCTCGCGGCCGGCGAGTCGGTCACCGTCGGCTTCGTCGTCGACGGCACCGGCGACCCCGTCGGCTGCCGCGTCGACGGCGCCGCCTGCGGCACCGGCCAGGGCGCCACCCCCGAACCCACCGGCCGCCCCACCGACGACCCCGCCCCGACGGACACCCCGTCCAGCCCCCCCACCGCCACCGACAGCCCCGGCACCGGCACCACCGAGGGCGCCCGCTTCGCCCCGTACGTCGACACCTCCCTGTACCCCGCCTTCGACCTGGTCGCCCACGCCGAGGCGACCGGCGTACGGGAGTACCACCTCGCCTTCGTCACCGACGGCGGCGGCTGCACGCCCAAGTGGGGCGGCGTGACCGACCTCGCGAGCGACGCGGTGGCCGCCCAGATCGGCGCGCTGCGCGCCAAGGGCGGTGACGTCCGGGTCTCCTTCGGCGGCGCGGCCGGCTCCGAGCTGGCCACCACCTGCGGCTCGGCCGACGCGCTGGCGGCGGCGTACGAGAAGGTGGTGACCGCCTACCGGCTGACCAAGGTCGACTTCGACGTGGAGGGCGGCGCGCTGCCCGACACGGCCGCCAACGCCCGCCGCGCCCAGGCGATCGCCGCGCTCCAGAAGAAGCACCCCGGCCTCGACGTCTCCTTCACCCTCCCGGTGATGCCCGAGGGCCTCACCCAGCCCGGCGTGGACCTGCTCGCCGACGCCAGGAAGAACGGCGTCGGCATCGCGGCCGTCAACATCATGGCGATGGACTACGGCCCCGCCTACAGCGGCGACATGGGCACCTACGCCGAACAGGCCGCCACCGCCACCCAGGCCCAGATCAAGGGCGTCCTCGGGCTCTCCGACAGCCAGGCGTGGCGGACGGTCGCCGTCACCCCGATGATCGGCGTCAACGACGTCACCAGCGAGGTGTTCACGGTCCAGGACGCCACCCAGTTGGTCGACTTCGCCCGGCGCAAGGGCCTCGGCCGGCTCGCCATGTGGTCCGCCACCCGCGACAAGGCGTGCCCCGGCGGCCCCAAGCAGCAGGCCGACGCCACGTGCAGCTCCATCGACCAGGACAAGGACGCCTTCGCGCGGGCCTTCGCCGCCTACAAGTGACGAGCGCGGGGCGCGGCACCCCCGTCGGATGCCGCGCCCCGTTCCCCCGCTCCCCCGTTCCCCCCGGGTGAGATGGCTCTACTCGGCCGCGTCGTCCACCGGCGGAAGCGTTCCCGTCCGGGCGGCGCGGCTGTACCACAGGGCGCTGGACTTCGGGGTGCGCTCCATGGAGGCGTAGTCGACGTAGACCGCGCCGAACCGCTTCTCGTAGCCGTACGCCCACTCGAAGTTGTCCATCAGGGACCACAGGTAGTAGCCCCGCACGTCCGCGCCGTCGGCGATGGCCCGGCGGACCGCCGCCAGGTGCCCGCGCAGGTAGGAGACGCGCTCGGGGTCGTGGACCTGGCCGTCGGAGTCGGGCTTGTCGTTGTAGGCGGCGCCGTTCTCGGTGATGTAGAGCGGCAGTCCGGGCGCCTCCCGGGTGTAGCGCATGATCAGCTCGTGCAGACCGGTCGGGTCGACCGTCCAGCCCATCTCGGTCTGCTCGCCCGGCGTCTGGTGGAACGCCACGTCCTCCGCGGCCGGCCACGGCGAGAAGGCGCTGTCCCCGTGGCCGTCGGAACGCGGCCCGCGGGCGTCCGCGTCGGCCGCCGACACCAGGGTCGGGGTGTAGTAGTTCAGGCCGAGCGCGTCCAGCGGCTGGTTGATCGTGGCCAGGTCGCCGTCGTGCACGTACGACCAGTCGGTGACCGACGCCGTCGCCGAGAACAGGTGCTCCGGGTAGGCGCCGTGCAGGATCGGGCCGTGGAAGATCCCGCCGGACAGGTCGTCGATCTTGCGGGCGGCCGCCAGGTCCTCCGGGCGCCGCGACAGCGGCCGGACCACGGAGGTGTTCAGGCTCAGCGCCACCGAGTTGCGGGTCGGCATCGCCGAGCGCAGCGCGACCGTACCCAGCCCGTGCGCCAGGTTGAGGTGGTGGGCGGCGCGCAGCGCGGCGGCGTGGTCGGTGCGGCCCGGGGCGTGCACACCGGAGCCGTAGCCGAGGAAGGCGCTGCACCAGGGCTCGTTGAGCGTGATCCACTGCTCCACGCGGTCCCCGAGCGCCTCGCCGACGATCCGCGCGTACTCGGCGAAGCGGTACGCCGTGTCCCGCTCGGGCCAGCCGCCGGCGTCCTCCAGCTCCTGCGGCAGGTCCCAGTGGTACAGGGTGATGGCGGGCTTGATGCCCTTGGCCAGCAGCTCGTCGACCAGCTTGCGGTAGAAGTCCAGGCCGCGCTGGACGGCGGGGCCGCGTCCGGTGGGCTGCACCCGGGACCAGGAGACGGAGAAGCGGTAGGCGTTCAGCCCCAGGTCCGCCATGAGCGCCACGTCGTCGCGGTAGCGGTGGTAGTGGTCGACAGCGATGTCACCGGTGTCGCCGCCGGCCGTCTTGCCCGGCGTGTGGCTGAAGGTGTCCCAGATCGACGGGGTGCGGCCGTCCTCGCGCACCGCCCCCTCGATCTGGTACGCGGAGGTCGCGGCGCCCCAGAGGAAGGCGGGCGGGAAGGTCACCGGGGTGTCCGGCGTGGCGGAATCAGGCATGGAAGCGCTCCCATGAGAGGTCGTTGAAGACCGGCGAATTACAGAGGGGGGAGGGGAGGGAGAGAGGGGAGGGGGAAGTGGGGAAGGGAGGGAAGGGGCCGGGGCGACACTGGCCCGGCCCCGCGCGGCGGGCGTCAGCCCTTGACCGCGCCCTGCATGATGCCGCCCACGATCTGCTTGCCGAAGATCGCGAAGACGAGCAGCAGCGGCAGCGTACCGAGCAGCGCGCCGGCCATGATCAGGGACTGGTCGGGCGTGTAGCCGCGGCCGAGGCCGGCCACCGCGACCTGCACGGTCGGGTTGCCGTTCTGGGTGAGCACCAGGAACGGCCAGAGGAAGTCGTTCCAGGTCTGGACGAACATCAGCATGCCCAGCACGGCCATCGCGGGCCGCGCCGCCGGGAACACCACGTGCCAGACCACGCGCCAACTGCTCGCGCCGTCCACCCGGGCGGCCTCGATGATCTCGTCTGGCAGCGCCTGGAGCAGGTACTGCCGCATGAAGAACACGCCGAACGCGCTCACCAGCGACGGCAGGATCACCGCCTGGAGCTGGTCGGTCCAGTCCAGCTTGGCGACCATCATGTACAGCGGGATGATGCTGAGCTGCGGCGGCACCATCATCGTGCCGATCACGATCAGCATCAGCGCGTTGCGGCCCTTGAACCGCAGCTTGGCGAAGGCGAACCCGGCGATCGTCGACAGGAACACGATGGTGACCGCCGAGACGCCGGCCACGATCGTGGTGTTGAGGAACGCCTCGCCCAGGTTGGCGTCGGTCCAGGCCATCTCCAGCTTGTCGAACAGGTTCGCGCCGAACCAGAGCGGCGGCGGGGTCTGCGCGAGGCGCTGGTTGTCCCGGGAGGCGGCGATCGCCGTCCACACCAGCGGGGCCAGCGAGCCGAAGGTGAACAGCGCCAGGATGACGTAGGCGAGCGGACCGGCGTGCATCTGCCCGCCCGCGCGCGCCGCCTTGGAGCGCCGGCCGCGCTTCGGCGGCGGGGGCGGGGCCGGATCGGCCGGGGGTTTGGTCAGGGTCGTCGTCACGGCCGGTTCTCCTTAACTACTGGCGCGCAGCCGGCGCGAGATGACGGAGTTGATGACCCCGATCACGATCAGGATCAGGAACATCGTCCAGGCGATCGCGGAGGCGCGGCCCAGGTGCTGGTTGACCCAGCCCTGCTCGTACAGGTAGAGCCCGAGCGTCTGGAACTGGTGCTGGGAGCCGCCCGAGGCGCCCTTGTTGGCGTCGAACAGCAGCGGCTCGCCGAAGAGCTGGGAGGCGCCGATGGTCGAGACGATCACCGTGAACAGGATCGTCGGACGCAGCGAGGGCAGCGTCACGTGCAGGAACTGCCGCCACCGGCTGGCACCGTCCAGCGCCGCCGACTCGTACAGATCCTGCGGGATCGCCTGCATCGCGGCCAGGTAGATCAGCGCGTTGTAGCCGGTCCAGCGCCAGATGACGATGGAGGAGACGGCGAGCTGGGAGGCCCAGTGGTCGTTCTGCCAGTCGATGTTGTCGATGCCGACCAGGCCCAGCACCCAGTTGATCATGCCGTAGTCACGGCCGAACAGCAGCACGAACACCAGCGAGGCGGCGGCGATCGACGTCGCGTACGGGGCCAGCATGACCACGCGGTAGAACGTCGAGGCGCGCAGCTTGTAGTTGAGGATGTGGGCCAGGCCCATCGCCATCAGCAACTGCGGCACCGTGGAGATGATGCCGATGGTCAGCGTGTTCTTCGCCGCGTTCCAGAAGAAGTCGTCGTCGAAGATCCGGGTGTAGTTCTTCATGCCGACCCAGGTCATGTCGGTCGGCGCGGTCAGCTCCACCTGGTGCAGCGAGGCCCAGCCCGTGTAGATCAGCGGGAACAGACCGAAGGCCATGAACAGCAGGAAGAACGGCGAGACGAACGCGTACGGGCTCCAGCGCATGTCGCGCTGCCACCGGCGGGAGAGCCGGGCCCGCTTCTTCGCCGCCTCGGCACTCGCCCCGGCCGGGGGGCGGCCCGGGGCCGCGCCCCCCTTGACGGGGGGCGCGGCGGTGTCGTGCTCGGTCGTCATTCCGGTCACTGGTCCAGGTTGTTGTCGATGGTCTTCGTGGCCGTCTCCCAGGCGTCCTTGGCGGACTTGCCCTGGGTGACCAGGACGACGCCGTTGTCCGTCAGACCCTGCTGGATGATCTGGTCCTTCGGGCCGATCACCTGGGCCGGGATGTCCGCGGCGGCCTTGGCGAAGATGTCACCGATCGGCGCGTCACCCGTCATGCTGTTCTTGGCGCCCGTGACCTCCGGCAGCTTGTAGGCGCCCGGGGCGCTCGGGAAGCTGCCCTGCACCGCGAAGAGCTTGGCCTGCTGCTCCGGCGCGGTCAGCCAGGCGACCAGCTTCTGCGCCTCCTCGACGTGCTTGCCGCTCTTCGGCACGCCCAGGAAGGTGCCGCCCCAGTTGCCGGACTTCGGCGCCGCGGCCACGTCCCACTTGCCGGCGGCGTCCGGCTGGGACTTGCCCTTGAGGTAGCCGAGCATCCACGGCGGGCAGACGACGCTGGCGAACTTGCTGTTCGCGATCGTCTGGTCCCAGGCCGGCTGGAACTGGGTCTGGGACTGGACCAGGCCCTCCTCGGCGGCCTTCGCGGTCAGGTCGAACGCACCCTTGACGGCCGGGTTGTCCTTGTAGATGACCTTGCCGGAGGCGTCGTAGAACTTCTCCGACTCACTGCTGAGGATGGCGTTGAGCAGACCGCCGGGGGAGTCCATGAAGGTGGTGCCCGACGGGGCCTTCTTCTTGTAGTCCTCGCCCGCGTCGACCAGCTTCGACCAGTCGCCCGCCCAGAGCTTGCCGACTTCCTCGCGGTCGGTCGGCAGACCCGCCTTCTCGAAGAGGTCCTTGCGGTAACAGATGGCCATCGGGCCGATGTCGGTGCCCAGACCGACGGCCTGCCCGTCCTTGGTGGCGCCCTGCTGCCACTTCCAGTCGAGCCAGTTCTCCTTCTTCACACCCTCGACCTTGGACATGTCCACGAACTTGTCCGCCTGGGTGTTCACCACCTCGGCGATGTTGCCGACCTCGATGGCCTGCACGTCCTGCAGGCCGCTGTTGGTGGTGAGGTGGTTGACAAGAGCGGGGTAGTAGTTCTCGTTCCGCTCGGTGACGTTCTCTTCGATCTTGATATCGGGGTTGAGCTTCTCGTACTCCTTGTACAGGCCGGCTTCCTTGAAGCCCTGGGTGCCGAACAGGCCGAGGGTGATGGTCGTCTTGCCGCTGCTGTCACCGGACGACGAGCTGGAGTCGTCGCCGCCGTCGTCGGCACAGCCGGCCAGCAGCCCGGCGCCCAACGACGCGACGGCCGCGATGGCCAGCGCCCGGCGGGCGGTTGTCGTGCGTGCTGCTCGCATTGCGTCCTCCTGTTGCCCTGACGTGCCGACCCCCCGGCCAACTGCATTGTTGGGCCCGTTTGTTCATCGTCGTTCTTCGCTGCGGCTCGGGCGGGGAACGTGCGGGATGTGTATGTGCCAGGTACTGTGGGAGCGCTCCCACAAGTGATGTGTTGAAGAGTCGCGGGTCCGAGCGGGGGTGTCAAGGGAGTGGACGCGAGGAAGTGCGTTCAGTTATCGGCCTGTTAACTGGACGGTGATGTCCGTGTGCGATGACCGGCCCGGGTCGCCGACCCGGTCATCACACCGGACCGGCCTGTTAAATTCCAGGCCAGCCGCAGAGTGTGCGGGGTGTCGACGGGAGGCGGAGCCGATGGCAGGCCACGGGGCGCGTGGGCGGAGCGGTGGCCGGCCCACCCTCGAAGAAGTGGCGGCACGGGCCGGGGTCGGCCGGGGTACCGTCTCGCGGGTGATCAATGGCTCCCCCCGGGTGAGTGACGCGACGCGTGCGGCGGTGGAGGCGGCGGTCGCGGAACTCGGTTACGTTCCGAACACCGCGGCGCGTGCCCTCGCCGCCAACCGTACCGACGCCATCGCCCTGGTGGTCCCCGAGCCGGAGACCCGGTTCTTCGCCGAGCCCTACTTCTCGGACATCCTGCGGGGCGTCGGGGCGGAGCTGTCCGACACCGAGATGCAGTTGCTGCTGATCTTCGCGGGCAGCGACCGGGAGCGGCAGCGGCTCGCCCAGTACCTGGCCGCCCACCGGGTGGACGGGGTGCTGCTGGTCTCGGTGCACGCCGACGACCCGCTGCCGGACCTGCTGGCCCAACTGGAGATACCGGCGGTGATCAGCGGCCCCCGCTCGGCGGCGGAGCGGCTGGCCTCGGTCGACTCCGACAACTACGGCGGCGCCCGCTCGGCCGTCGAGCACCTGCTCTCCCGGGGCCGGCGCCGGATCGCCCACATCACCGGCCGCCTCGACGTGTACGGTGCCCAGCGCCGCGTGGACGGCTACCGGGACGCCCTGCTGGACGCGGGGCACGCCCCGGACGAGGGGCTGATCGAGGCGGGCGACTTCACCGAGGAGTCCGGCCGCAGCGCGATGGCGGCGCTGCTGGAGCGCCGTCCGGACCTGGACGCGGTGTTCGCCGCGTCGGACGTGACGGCGGCCGGCGCCCGCCAGGTGCTGCGCGAGGCGGGCCGGCGCATCCCGGAGGACGTGGCGCTGGTCGGCTACGACGACTCGGCGATCGCCCGGCACATGGAGCCGCCGCTGACCAGCGTGCGGCAGCCGATCGTGGAGATGGGCCGCGCGATGATCGACCTCCTCCTGACAGAGATCGCCGACCGCCGCCCGGCGGCCTCCCGGGGCCTGGAGCGGCAGCAGGTGGTACTGGCGACACAACTGATGGAACGGGCGTCGTCCTGAGGGGACGCCTCCGGCGGGGGAGCGGGTGCCTGAAGGGCTGGTGAGGGGGCGGGGGAGCGGAACCGGGTGGTGTGGGGTGGGCGCGTAGAGCGGCCAGGTGTGGGCGCGGGGACGAGCCCCGCCGGTCGGTGGTGAGCGCGTGCCGGGCCAGCGGTGAGCGTGTGGGACGGCCAGGGGCGGGCGCGTACGACAGCCTGCGGTGGGCGTGTGGGACGGTCGGTCGGGGACGGGCGCGCGGAAACGGCCGGATAGGGACGGGTACGCGAAACGGCCGGTGGTCTTCTTGCGAAGGCCACCGGCCGTTTCCTCAGGGTGAGTGACGGGACTTGAACCCGCGACTTCCTGGACCACAACCAGGTGCTCTACCAGCTGAGCTACACCCACCATGACCGGTACCGGGACTCCGTGGTGGTTTCCCCTACCGGCCGAGAAAAAGTGTACAGGGTCCGAAGGGGTGCTCGCGCCCGCCTTCCGGTGGGGGGCTACCGGGCGGGCAGGACGTGCTTGGCCGCGATGGCCTTGGCGGTCTCGGAGTCGGGGCCGGGCTGGGGGACGAAGACGGCCTCGCGGTAGTAGCGCAGCTCGGCGATGGACTCGCGGATGTCGGCGAGCGCGCGGTGGTTGCCGTTCTTCTCCGGACTGTTGAAGTACGCCCTCGGGTACCAGCGGCGGGCCAGTTCCTTGATCGAGGACACGTCGACGATCCGGTAGTGCAGGTAGTCCTCCAGGGTCGGCATGTCCCGCAGCAGGAAGCCGCGGTCGGTGCCGACGGAGTTGCCGCACAGCGGGGCCTTGCCGGGCTCCTTCACGTGCTCCCGCACATAGGCGAGGACGCGCTCCTCGGCGTCGGCCAGGGTGGTGCCGTGCTCCAGCTCGGCGAGGAGACCGGAGGCGGTGTGCATCTGGCGCACCACGTCCGGCATGGTCTCCAGGGCCTGGTCCGGCGGGCGGATGACGATGTCGACGCCCTCGCCGAGGATGTTCAGCTCGGAGTCGGTGACGAGGGCGGCCACCTCGATGAGCGCGTCGTCGGACAGCGAGAGGCCGGTCATCTCGCAGTCGATCCACACCATGCGATCGTTCATGCGAACACCCTACGGCCGGTGTTCCCCTTTCCGGTCCCCGGCGGTCGCGCGGGCCCCGACCCCGGGCCGCGGACGCCGGACGGGTCGGTCGGTCCCCGTCCGGCGTCCGGCGGACTCACGTCGCGCTGCGCTGCCCCGGCAGGCTGGGGCGGCTGCCCGCGTACGCCTCGCGGCCGGTGTCGGCGGAGGCCGCGGCCGGGAGGGCGGACGGGTGGCGGCGGGCCTGGAACGGCACCGCGTTCTCCGGGTGCAGCGCGGCGGGCTGCTGCCCGGCCGGCTCCGGCGGCGCCGGGGCGCGGCCGGAGCCCTCGCCCTGTTCCGCCGGGCGGTCGCCCTGCGGGCGGCGGGCCCGGTACGCGGCCCGGTACGCCGCCGGGGACGAGCCGAGCTGGCGGCGGAAGTGCCCGCGCAGCGCCACCGGCGAACGGAAGCCGCAGCGGCCGGCGACCTCGTCCACCGAGTAGTCGGACGTCTCCAGCAGCCGCTGCGCCTGGAGCACCCGCTGGGTGATCAGCCACTGCAGCGGGGCGCTCCCGGTCAGCGAGCGGAACCGGCGGTCGAACGTACGGCGGCTCATGTAGGCGCGCGCGGCGAGCGTCTCCACGTCGAACTGCTCGTGGAGGTGCTCCAGCGCCCAGGCGACGACCTCGGCGAGCGGGTCGGCGCCGATCTCCTCGGGTAAAGACCTGTCGAGGTAGCGCTCCTGTCCGCCGGACCGGCGCGGGGGGACCACCAGGCGCCGGGCGAGCGCGCCGGCCGCCTCGTTGCCGTGGTCCGTGCGCACGATGTGCAGACAGAGGTCGATCCCGGCCGCCGTGCCCGCCGAGGTGAGCACGTCGCCGTCGTCGACGAACAGCTCCCGCGGGTCGACGTGCACCGACGGGTAGCGCTTGGCCAGCGTCGGCGCGTACATCCAGTGCGTGGTGGCGGGGCGGCCGTCCAGCAGCCCGGCGGCGGCCAGCACGAAGGCGCCGGTGCACAGCCCGACGATGCGGGCCCCCTCCTCGTGCGCGCGGCGCAGCGCGTCGAGCGCCTCCTCCGGCGGCGGCGAGGTGATCGACCGCCACGCCGGCACCACCACGGTCCCGGCCCGGGAGATCGCCTCCAGGCCGTGCGGCGCGGTCAGTTCCAGGCCCCCCGTGGTCCGCAGCGGGCCCTCCTCGCCGGCCGCCACCAGCAGCCGGTAGCGCGGCACGCCGGCGTCCTGGCGGTCGATGCCGAACACCGACAGCGGTATGGAACTCTCGAAGATGGGGCCGCCGCTGAACAGCAGCACCGCGACGATCTCCTTGCGGCGTCGCCCGGAGAGCTTCCGGGCCGCGGCTTCCGGCGCGGCAGTGGAGTCGTGGCTCATCCTGCTAAGCCCCCCTCGGTGGTCGCGGCGCCCTGGTCCCTTCGGGTCTGTCGCTCCAACACGTTTCCCCTCGGTCCTGCACGAGTCCCCCGCCGTAGACAGTCAAGATCGAATCTACTGTGTCCCGTGGCGCCGAAGTGGCCGGTTCGGCACTTGGGACATTGTCGACATGGCAACTTGGCGTGAAGCATTCGATCACGAAGCGTTGCACTCCCGGGCGCCGCAGGGAAGTGCGCCTTGTGTCAGTGGCCAATCCCCGTAGGGCGCACAGTGCCTCGGAGACCCTTTCCGTGCAGGTGGAACGGGGGTTGGGGGGTGGTTCCGAGAGGTAATGCGCCATCGCCGGAAGTTGGCTGAAAAGATGCGGGCGAGGGTGTGGAAACCGGTCAGCCGACCGGTGTGTTTTTTCCGGAGTGCCGCCCGCCCCGGCGCCCGGCGGCACCGGACCGCGCGCACCGCTCCGAGCGGCGCAGCAGCAGTCGGCAGGCGGCGGTGACGGCCGCGAGGCCCAGGGCGGTGCCGGCGGCGCCGGCGAGCGAGCTGCCGCACCACAGCAGCACGACCGGGACCAGCAGGCAACTGAAGGCCGCCCAGCGGACCAGGTCGGTGACGCCGTCCCGGGGGCGCCCCGCGGGCCCGCGCGCGCCGCCGGGCCCGGGGCGCGGCTCGGCGGAGGCGTCGGTGCGGTGCCGTCCGAGTCTGCCTGTTCTCTGGGGGTGGTCCACACGGGTTCAACGCCCGGCCGCCCGGTCCGGTCACGTGGCAAACCGGCTGTGTGGCGCAGCGACCATTGCCATCCGGGCGCCCCCTCGTGCATGCTCCCTGGAACCCCGGCGCGGAGCGTGCCGGGCACTGGGCGAAGGAGGCGTGCCGCCGTACCCTTGGGGGTACGGGATCGGGAAGAGGATTCCCGGACACAGCTCCGCCGCACACTGTCGGTCCCATCCATAAAGGATCAAAACGCCGAGACAGCCATGGCCGGTCACGAATTCTTCGAACCCGCGGACCGCAAGCGGCCGGTCGCCGATCAGACGGCGGCCGATCCCCTGGCGGCGGAAGAGCCACGCCAGTCGTGCGACCCCGCCTTCAAGCACGGCGTCGTCGTCGGCTTCGACGGTTCCATGTCCAGCGAGCGCGCCCTGGCCTACGCCATCGGCATGGCGCGGCGGCTGGCGGCGGGCCTGATCATCGTCCATGTGGCCAACCGGCTGCCCACCACGGTGTGGGCGGGGTGCGAGCCGCCGGTCTTCGTGGACGTCCCCGACCACCGCACCGAGGTCCTCGGGCTGGAGCTGGCCTGCGCGGACTATCTCGCCGAGGTGCCCTGGATCCTGGTCGAGCGGGGCGGCGACATCTGCCACGAACTCGAGGAGGTCGGCCGGGAGTACGAGGCCGACGCGATCGTGGTGGGCTCCACCCACGGGCTGGTGGGCCGGCTCTTCGGGTCGGTCGCGGGGCGGCTGGCCAAGCGGGCGCAGCGGCCCGTGGTGGTCATTCCCTGACGGTTCCTCACCCGCGTCTTGAACCTACCGTCGCGTAGGGGTGTTTGTGCCCTTGTGAAGGGCATATAGGGGGCATCGTCCCGACGCGCGGCGGACCGGCGTGTGACGGCCGCCGGATCGCCGTGCGCGGCCGGGGGGTTGGGCGGCCTCCCGGCGCATCGACGGCCCCCCGCCTGACGGTGGCAGTGCGCGGGGGGCCGTTGAGGGGGTGTTCGGGTTACTCCGCGGTCACGGATTACTCCACGGTCACGGACTTCGCCAGGTTGCGCGGCTTGTCGATGTCCCGGCCCAGCGCCAGCGCCGTGTGGTAGGCGAGGAGTTGGAGCGGGATGCCCATGAGGATGGGGTCCAGCTCGTCCTCGTTCTTGGGGACGACGACGGTGTGGTCGGCCTTGGCCTCGTCCTGGTGGGCGACGGCGAGGATCCGGCCGCTGCGGGCCTTGATCTCCTCCATCGCGGCGCGGTTCTTCTCCAGCAGGTCGTCGTCGGGGACGATCGCGACCGTGGGCAGGGCCGGCTCGATCAGGGCGAGCGGGCCGTGCTTCAGCTCGGAGGCCGGGTACGCCTCGGCGTGGATGTAGGAGACCTCCTTGAGCTTCAGGGACGCCTCGCGGGCCACCGGGTAGCCCCGGACGCGGCCGATGAAGAGCATCGAGCGGGCCTCGGCGTACCGCGCGGCCAGCTCCTTGATCTCCTCCTCCCGGGCCAGGATCTCGGTGATCTGCGCGGGCAGCTTCCGCAGGCCCTCGATGATCCGCTTGCCGTCCCGGACGGAGAGGTCGCGGGTGCGGCCCAGGTGCAGGGCGAGCAGCGCGAAGGCGACGCAGGTGTTGGTGAAGCACTTGGTGGAGACGACGCAGACCTCGGGCCCGGCGTGCACGTACATGCCGCCGTCGGCCTCGCGGGCGATCGCCGAGCCCACCACGTTGACGATGCCGAGCACCCGGGCGCCCTTGCGCTTCAGTTCCTGCACGGCGGCCAGTACGTCGTACGTCTCACCGGACTGGGAGACGGCGACGTACAGGGTGTCGGGGTCGACCACGGCGTTGCGGTAGCGGAACTCGGAGGCCGGCTCGGCGTCGGCGGGGATGCGGGCCAGCTCCTCGATCATCTGGGCGCCGATCATGCCCGCGTGGTACGAGGTGCCGCAGCCGAGGATCTTCACCCGGCGGATCAGCCGGGCCTCGCGGGCGTCCAGGTTGAGGCCGCCCAGGTGCACGGTGGAGAAGCGGTCGTCGATCCGGCCGCGCAGCACGCGGTCCACGGCCTCGGCCTGCTCGTGGATCTCCTTGTGCATGTAGGTGTCGTGGCCGCCCATGTCGTAGGAGGCCGCCTCCCACTCCACGGTGGTGGGCTCGGAGGTGGTGCGGGTGCCCTCGGTGGTGTACGTGCGGAAGTCGTCGGCCTTGAGGGTGGCCATCTCGCCGTCGTCCAGGGTGACTATCTGCCGGGTGTGGGCGACCAGCGCGGCGATGTCGGAGGCGACGAACATCTCCTTCTCGCCGATGCCCAGGACCACCGGGGAGCCGTTGCGGGCGGCGACGATGCGGTCGGGGAAGTCGGCGTGCATCACGGCGATGCCGTAGGTCCCCTCGATCAGCCGGAGGGTCTCGCGGACCTTGTCCTCCAGCTTCTCGGCCGGGGAGCGGGCGATGAGGTGGGTGAGGACCTCGGTGTCGGTCTCGGAGAGGAACTCGACGCCCTCCGCCTCCAGCTTGCGGCGCAGCTCGGCGGCGTTGTCGATGATGCCGTTGTGCACGACGGCGACCTTGTGGTCGGCGGACAGGTGCGGGTGGGCGTTGACGTCGGAGGGGGCGCCGTGGGTGGCCCAGCGGGTGTGGGCGATGCCGGTGGTGCCCTTGAAGCGCGCCGGGACCCGGGCCTCCAGGTCACGGACCCGGCCCTTGGCCTTGACCATCTTCAGGCCGGCCGACTTCGGCGAGCTGACGACGATGCCCGCCGAGTCGTACCCCCGGTACTCCAGGCGCTGGAGGCCCTCCAGGAGCAGCGGCGCGACATCGCGCTTGCCGATGTATCCGACGATTCCGCACATGGATGCGTAGCCCTCTTGTCTCTCTGCGGCGGCTCAGCCGTAGACGATGCGGCGCAACTGGCGCAGCGACAGCTCCGGCGGTGCCACCGCCCGGTATTTCAGGTCCGCCCCGATCCGCTCGAAGATCGTCGCGTTCACCAGGCCCTGGGCCTGGAGTTCGCGGTGGCGGCGACGGACGTACTCCTCGGTCGTCTCGTCGAAGTAGGCGAGCACGTCCTGGATCACGCGCAGCGCCTCGCCCCGGCTGAGGGGGGTGGACCGCGTCAGATGATCAACGAGTTCGTCGTGCACCCGCTAGATCCTGGATCACCGGACGGGGTTTCGCAAGAAACCTGCCCGATTTCGGGCAGGAGGCTGTTGGAACTCTCATGAGCGGCTGTTTGTGCGCTGTCCACCCTCCGGCCGGGGTTTCGTTGCCCGAGGGGACGAGTTTCAGACGCCATGGACATTCCTCGTATGGGCGTTCCCGAGAAGCTGGCCGAGCGCATGAGCATGGCCGAGCAGCACGAGTACCTGCGGTCCCGGTTCTCCCGGCGCACGATGATCCGGGGCGGCGCGGTCACCCTGGGCGCCGTCGCCGGTGGCGCGTTCGTGCCGGGTGCCGTGGCCCGCGCCGCCACGCCGGCCGGACGCCCGGCCACCGAGACGGTCGACGGCGCCCTGGTCGCCCCCTTCGGCCGGCACCTCGCCTACGGCGACGACCCGCGCACCGAGATGACCGTCTCCTGGCAGGTCCCGGTCGCCGTCAGGAAGCCGTTCATCCGGATCGGCGCCCACCCCTGGGACCTCTCCCGGAAGATCGACGCCGAGGTCCGCGCCCTGCACACCCCGGCCGGGGTCGGCGCCAGCGGCGACCACACCCAGTACTACGTGCACGCCAGGCTCAGCCGCCTCAAGCCCGGCCGGACCTACTACTACGGCGTCGGCCACACCGGCTTCGACCCGGCCGAGCCGCACCTGGCCGGCACCCTGGGCACCTTCACCACCGCCCCCGCCAAGGCCGAGCCGTTCACCTTCACCGCCTTCGGCGACCAGGGCGTCAGCTACCACGGCCTGGCCAACGACGCCCTGATCCTCGCCCAGAACCCCGCCTTCCACCTGCACGCCGGCGACATCGCGTACGGCGACCCGGCCGGGCAGGGCAAGACCTCCGACACCGGCTTCGACAGCCGGGTGTGGGACCAGTTCCTGTACCAGACCGAGTCGGTCGCCAAGCAGGTCCCGTGGATGGTCGCGTACGGCAACCACGACATGGAGGCGTGGTACTCGCCCAACGGCTACGGCGGCGAGCAGGCCCGCTGGGAGCTGCCCACCGACGGCCCCGACCGGCACAACCTGCCCGGCGTCTACTCCTTCGTGCACGGCAACACCGCCGTGATCTCCCTGGACGCCAACGACGTCTCCTTCGAGATCCCCGCCAACCTCGGCATCTCCGGCGGCACCCAGACGACCTGGCTGGAGCGGAAGCTGAAGGCGTACCGGGCCGACCGGGACATCGACTTCATCGTCGTCTTCTTCCACCACTGCGCCTACTGCACCTCCACCGCCCACGCCTCCGAGGGCGGGGTGCGCGAGGAGTGGGTGCCGCTGTTCGAGAAGTACACCGTCGACCTGGTCATCAACGGCCACAACCACGTCTACGAGCGCACCGACGTCATCAAGGGCGGCGAGGTCGCCAAGGAGCTGCCCATCGGCGGCACCGCCTACCCCGAGACCGACGGCGTCGTCTACGTCACGGCGGGCGCGGCCGGCAAGAGCCTGTACGCGTTCAGCGCCGACCAGAGCTACGAGGGCCACGAGAAGGAGAACGACGCGGTGTCCTCGTTCCTCTGCGTCGAGGGCGGCCGGCAGGCCGAGACCGTCGCCTGGTCCCGGGTGCGCTACCTCGACTACTCCTTCCTGCGGGTGGACGTCACCCCGGCCGCCCGGGGCCGGCTCGCCACGCTGACCGTGCGGGGCATCGCCGAGACCGGCGAGCGGGTCGACCACTTCACGGTGGCCCGCCGGGCGAAGTGAGCGGCGGGGGCGTCACATCCGTTTGAGCACCGCCTGCTTGGCGAGGGCGAACTCCTCGTCGGTGAGCACCCCGTCGCGGTGCAGTTCGCCCAGCTCGCGCAGGCGGCGCAGCAGCGCGTCGTGGTCGTCCTCGACGGCGGCCGCGGCGGGCGGCGCGGCCGCCGGGCCCGGGGCGGCCCCGGCCACCTCGGCGGGGGCGGGCCGGGAGGGGTGCGGGAGCCGGGCCAGGACGGCCGCCGCGACCAGCGCCATCAGCGGGTCCTTCTTGAAGCCCCACAGGTCCACGGCGTGCGGGTCGTACTTGGGCGGCGCCTTGGGCCCGGCGCCGTGGACGGTGAACCGCAGGTAGCCGTTCTCCAGCCCGGCCGAGGGGTGCCACTCCACGGCCGCTATGTCGGCCAGCGCCAGGACCCGGGGGCCCGCGGCGGCCTTGGCGTCCTCCGTCTTCCAGTTCCACTCCAGGCGGACCCGCTCGCCGTCGAAGCCGACCGTGGCGTCCCCGGCGGAGACCGTCAGCGGCACGGCCGGCCCCGCCAGCAGATACCTGTCCACCGGGCCGGAGGGCACCTGGTCGAGCAGCAGCGCGGTGCGGACCTCCTCCACGAAGTACTCCGCGACCCCGAACCGGTCGCTCTCCACGAGCAACTGGTACGGGTCGTGCGGCTCGGTCAGCCGCCCGCCCGTGGCGTGCAGCAGCGGGTCGGCGCCGTCCCGCAGCCGCAGCTTCAGCCGCCCCGTCCGCCGGCCCTGCTCGAAGGAGATCCCCGCCAGCGCCCCGAGCGGCACCACCAGTTCACCCAGTTCCCTGCGGAGCAGGCTGACGCCCTTGTCCCGGCCGGGCGTCAGCCGCAGGGCGTCGCCGTCGAAGGCCCACGTGCCGTCCTTCTGGATGATTTCCGCCATGCACGGATTGTCTCCCGGCGCGCACCCCGTCAGAACCCGGCGAGCGGGTTCCTCAGCTCGCCGGCCAACTGCAGCGCGCCGGAGGGGTCGGCGAGGTCGACCATCTGCCGGTTGTCGCGCAGTTGCAGCCGGTTGAGGCAGGACAGCGCGAACCGGGGCGCGAAGATGTCGTACCGGGCGAACTTCTCCGCCAGCTCCGGCACCGACGCCTGGTACTCGCGGGTCACCTCGGCGACCGTGCGCCAGAAGTCGTCCTCGGTCAGGACGCCCTCGGTGGCGAGGTCGGCGGCGAGGAACCGGAAGAAGCAGTCGAAGACGTCCGTGAAGATCGACAGCAGCCTCTTGTCCTCGGGGACCTCCACCCGGATCCGGGACACCTGCGGCGGCAGCACCGCGTCGGGGTCCATCACCGCGATCTCCTCGGCGATGTCCTTGTAGACCGCCCGCCGCACCACACCGTCCTTCAGCACCAGGATGACGTTCTCGCCGTGCGGCATGTAGACCAGGTCGTAGGCGTAGAAGCTGTGCAGCAGCGGGGTGTAGTAGGCCCGCAGGTAGTGCCGCAGCCACTCCCGCGCGGGCAGCCCCGACCGCTCGATCAGCGCGCCCGCGAAGGAGGTGCCCTCGTGGTCGGTGTGCAGCAGCGAGGCCATGGTGGCGAGGGACTCGCCGTCCTTCAGCGCGGGCACCGGGCTCTCCCGCCACAGCGCCGCCAGCATCTTGCGGTACGGCGAGTAGCGGTCGGTGGCCCGCTCGTACTCCAGGTGCCGGTAGCCGACCGCGGCCCGCTCCCGGATGATGGTCAGGCCGGTGCCCTTGAGCACGGGGTCGTTCTCGACGAGCTGGGCGAGCCAGTCGTTGATGGCCGGGGTGGCCTCCATGTACGCCGCCGACAGGCCCCGCATGAAACCCATGTTGAGGACGGACAGGGCCGTCTTGACGTAGTGCTTCTCGGGGTGGGTGGTGTTGAAGAAGGTCCGGATGGACTGCTGGGCGAGGTACTCGTCGTCGCCCTCGCCGAGGCAGACCAGGTGGCGCCGGGCGACCTCGGCGGCGAAGGTCACGGAGAGCTTGTTCCACCACTGCCAGGGGTGGACCGGGATCAGCAGGTAGTCGGCCGGGTCCAGGCCCTGCTCGCGCAGGATGCCGTGGAAGCGGTCCACGGCCTCGGCGCCCAGCTCGCCGCGGATGAAGCTCTCGTACTCGATGCCGGCCCCGGCGGTGAAGGCCGCGCGGGAGCGGTGCGCGGCCAGCCAGACCAGCCGGATGGGGCTCGCGGTCTCCGGGGCGTAGCTGAGGTACTCGTGGATGCCGAAGCCCAGCCGTCCGTTGTTGGCGACGAAGCAGGGGTGGCCCTCGGTCATGCCGGTCTCGATCTGCTGGAACCCGGCGCGGGCCAGCTCGGCGGCGGTGACCTGCGGCTTGGTCAGCTTGTAGCAGGTGCCGGAGAGGGTGGAGGAGATCTCCTCCAGGTAGACCGGGAGGATCTCGTCGCTCAGCCCCAGGGTGTCCTTGAACTCGACGAAGAAGTCCAGCGCGGCCAGCGGCAGTTCGGCGCCGTCGCGGTGCCGGGTGACGGAGGCGGCGTCGACCTGCCAGTGGTCCAGGGCGCGGACGGTGGCGGTGAACCGGTAGCGGGTCAGCCCGTCGTCGCTGCGCACCACGTACGCCTCGCCGTCCCGCTCGGGGGCGAGGAGGCGCTCATGGGTGAACTCGGCGAGCGCCTTGCGGATCAGCAGGCGGTTGGCCTCGGCCCAGCGCTCGGGGGAGAGGTGGGCCACGGCGTCGGCGAGGCTCATGCGGCCACCCCCGTCGCGGCGCGGAACCGCTCCCGGGTGCAGAAGCTGAGCAGCGCCTTCTTCTCCGGCTTCTGGATCTCCCGCGCGGGTACGAAGCCGACGGCCTCGTTCAGCGCGTGCACGGCCTTGTTGGCGACGTCCGGCTCGACGACGACGCGGCGCACCGCCGGGTCCGCGAAAAGGTGCTCCATCACCGCGGTGATCACGGCCCGGGTGAAGCCGTGCACGGGCGTGTCGGTGGGCGGGGTGAGGAAGTGCATGCCGATGTCCCCGGGTTCGGGCTCGTACAGGCCGACCAGTTCGCGGTGGGCCGGGTCGTACTTCTCCATCAGGAAGGCGGGCTCGCCGTCCTTCAGCCCGAGCAGCGCGTGGTGGTGCTCGTCGGCGGCGATCTCCATGTAGGCCCGCTCGACCTCCTCCAGCCTGGCGCCCTGCATCATCCAGAACGCCGCCTTGGGGTGGGTGACCCAGGCGTGCAGCAGCTCGGCGTCCCGCAGCGGGTCGACGGGACGGAACGTGAACGTCATACGGAGAACTCCTGGAACGCGATGGTCTTCTCGACCGGGTAGTACTCGGTGCCGAGCAGCTCCCGGATGATGGTGCTGTTGCGGTACGCGCCCATGCCCAGGTCGGGGCTGGTGATGCTGTGCGTGTGCACGCCGGCGTTCTGCAGGAACACCCCCCGGCCGGTGACGTCCACGGCGTAGTTGCGGGCCACGTCGAAGTTGCCCCGCGAGTCGTAGCGCAGCCGGTCCCGGACGGGCTTGAGGAACTCCGGCTCGGTGTAGCGGTAGCCGGTGGCCAGGATCAGGCCGTCGGACTCGATCGTGAAGTCCTTGCCCTGCTCCTCCTGCCGGAAGCCGAGGGTGTACGTGCCGTCGGCGTACCGGGCGGTGGTGAGCGCGGAGTTGGTGAGCAGCCGGGTGGGGACCGGGCCGGCCACGCTCTTCTGGTAGAGCAGGTCGAAGATCTCGTTGATCAGATCGCCGTCGATCCCCTTGAACAGGCCCTTCTGCTCGGCGGTGAGCCGGTAGCGGGTCTCCTCGGGCAGCGCGTGGTAGTAGTCGATGTACTCCGGGGAGGTCATCTCCAGGGTGAGCTTGGTGTACTCCAGCGGGAAGAACCGCGGGGAGCGGGTGACCCAGTTCAGCCGGTAGCCGTGGGTGTCGATCTCGCCGAGCAGGTCGAGGTAGATCTCGGCGGCGGACTGCCCGCTGCCGACCAGCGTGATCGTCTTCTTCCGCTGCAGCTCCGCCTTGTGCTGGAGGTAGCGGGAGTTGTGGATGAAGTCGCCGGCCAGGCCCCGGCAGGGCTCGGGCAGGTACGGCGGGGTGCCGGTGCCCAGGACCAGGTGGCGGGCGCGGTAGGTGTCGCCGCCGGTGGTGCGCACCACGTACAGCTCGTTCTCGTACGTCACGTCCGTGACCGTGGTGGAGAAGCGGATGCTGCTGAGTTTGCCGGCCGCCCAGCGGCAGTAGTCGTCGTACTCCACGCGCAGCGGGTAGAAGTTCTCGCGGATGTAGAACGAGTACAGCCGCCCCTTCTCCTTCAGGTAGTTGAGGAAGGAGTACGGGGAGGTCGGATCGGCCAGCGTGACCAGGTCGGACATGAACGGGGTCTGGAGGTGGGCGCCCTCCAGGAACATCCCGGCGTGCCACTCGAAGTCGGGCTTGGACTCCAGGAAGACGCCGTTCAGTTCGGCGATGGGCTCGGTGAGGCAGGCCAGGCCGAGGTTGAAGGGGCCGAGGCCGATCCCCACGAAGTCGTACGGCGTGGCGGCTTCAGGAAGCGCGGTCAAGGGAGTCTCCCAGGTACTGCTCGGCGTGGCCGGCGATCAGGTCGAGGACGGCCGTGATGTCGGCCGTCGTGGTCTCGGGGTTGAGCAGGGTGAACTTCAGGTAGTGGCGGCCGGCCACCTTGGTGCCCGCGACCACGGCGTCGCCGGAGGCGAACAGGGCCTTGCGGGCGTAGAGGTTGGCGCGGTCGATCTCGGCGGGGTCGGTGACGGCCGCCGGGATGTAGCGGAAGACCAGGGTGGACAGGCTGGGCGCGACGACCACGTCGAAGCGGGGGTCGGCGGCGAGCAGCCTCCAGCCCTCGGCGGCCAGGTCGCACACCTCGTCGAAGAGCTGTCCGATGCCGTCGGCGCCCATCACGCGCAGGGTCATCCACAGCTTCAGCGCGTCGAAGCGGCGGGTGGTCTGGAGGGACTTGTCCACCTGGTTGGGGATACGTTCCTGCACCATCCGGCGCGGGTTGAGGTACTCGGCGTGGTAGGTGGCGTGCCGCAGGGTGGCGGCGTCGCGGACCAGCACGGCGGAGGAACTGACCGGCTGGAAGAAGGACTTGTGGTAGTCGACGGTGACCGAGTCGGCCCGCTCGATGCCGGTGATCCGGTCCCGGTACTTCAGGGAGGCCAGCAGTCCGCAGCCGTAGGCGGCGTCGACGTGCAGCCAGGTGTCGAACTGCTCGCACAGCTCCGCGATCTCCGGCAGCGGGTCGATGGAACCGAAGTCGGTGGTGCCGGCGGTGGCGACGACGGCCATGGGAACCAGGCCGTCCTGCCGGCAGCGCTCCAGTGCGCGGGCGAGGGCGACGGTCCGCATCCGCTTGTCCTGGTCGACGGGGACGGTGACCACGGCGCCGGGGCCGAGGCCGAGCAGTTTCGCGGACTTCTGCACGCTGAAGTGGCTGACCTCGGAGGCGAAGATCCGCAGTTTCGCCAGGTCGTCGGTCTTGGCCTCCTCGCGGGCCAGCAGCAGCGCCTGGAGGTTGGACTGGGTGCCGCCGGAGGTGAACACCCCGTCGGCGGCCGGGCCGAGGCCGATCCGGGCGGCGGTCCAGTCGATGAGCTTGCGCTCGATGAGGGTGCCGCCGGCCGACTGGTCCCAGGTGTCCAGGGAGGAGTTGACGGCGGAGAGCACGGCCTCGCCCAGCACCGCCGGGATGACCACGGGGCAGTTGAGGTGGGCGAGGTAGCGGGGGTGGTGGAAGTAGACCGCGTCGCGGAGGTAGACCTCCTCCAGTTCGTCCAGGGCCGCGGTGGTGTCGTGCAGCGGCTCGTCCAGGTCGATCGCGGTGATGCGGGGGGCGAGGGCGTCGACCGTGACGCCGGTGAACGGACGGTCGGTGGCGGCGAGTTTGGCGGCCACCCGCTCGACCCCTTCGGTCACGGAGCGGCGGTAGTGCTCCGCGGTGGTGTCGTTGAGCAGGTGCGAGCGCATGGGGAGGTTCCTCCGGTGGGGACGGTCCGCGGGGAACGGACGAGGGCGGAGCCCGGCTTCGACTTAGGTAAGCCTAACCTAATTAACCCTGGCGAAACGCGACCCACGCGTGACGACCGTCACTCGCACTCCGCCCGTACCGGACATACGGGTCAGCCCTCCTCCCGGAGCTGCTCCTCCGTCAGACCGCGCCGCCAGTACCCGGTGAAGGTGACCCGCCGCCGGTCCACCCCGCGCTCCCCGGTGAAGTGCCGGCGCAGCTCCTTCACGCACCCCGACTCGCCCGCGAGCCACACGTACGGGCGCTCGGCGGACGGCAGTTGGGCGGCGCGCACGGCGTCGAGCGAGGACCCCGGCGCCCCCTCCTCGCGGGCCAGCCAGGTCACCTCGGCGTCCGCCGGCGCCCGCAGCGGCGGTACGTCGCCGGCGTGCGGGACCTCCAGCCAGACCCGGGCGCGCAGACCGGGCGGCAGGGCCTCGACGATCGCGCAGGCGGCCGGTACGGCGGTCTCGTCGCCCCAGATCACCACCAGGTCGGTGTCCCCGGGCGGCCGGAAGCGGATCGCCCGGTTGTCGGCGACCGCCGGGCCGAGCAGCAGCACCCGGTCGCCCGGCGCGGCGCCGGCCGCCCAGCGGGAGGCGGGGCCCGCCGCGCCCGCGGCACCGGCCCCGATGCCGTGCAGCACGAAGTCGACGTCGATCTCGGCCGTGCGCCCCCGCGCGTCGCGGCGCAGCGCCCGCAGGGTGTACGAGCGCATCACCGCCCGTACGTCGTCCGGGAGTTCCCGCCACCCCTGCCACCAGCCGTCGCCCAGTTCGAGGGGGACCCGGGGCTCGTCCTGGCCGGGGTGCGGCAGGAACAGCGACAGCGACTGGTCGTGCCCGTCGGAGTGGAAGGCGTGCAGGTCGGGGCCGGTGAAGGTGACCCGGGCCAGGGACGGGCCGAGCCGCCGCGTCCGCGAGACCTGGAGGGAGAAGAAGCGGAACGGGGCGGCTACGGCGGTCGTCATGCGGGCCTTCCGGGAGGGAGTACGGGCCTGGCGGGACGGGGGGTGAGCCGGACGGGAGCGGTCAGCTCACCTTCTTGGCGTTCTCGATGGCCTCGGCGAGGTTGGTGAGCAGCGGCGTGCACTTGTCGTAGGACAGGATCGGCTCGGGGGAGCGGGCGATGACCTGGCCGGCCTTGACGGCGGGCAGCTTCTTCCAGGTGCCCTCGGTGATGTCGGCGGGCTGGATGGTGGAGGAGCGGTCGTCCATGATGATCACGTCGGCCGGGTACTTGTCGACGTTCTCCCAGCTCAGCGACTCGAACCAGCCGCCGGTGGCCTTCTTGGCCGCCTCCGAGGGCTCGACGAAGTTCACCCCGAGGGCCTTGAAGTACTCCAGGTCGACGGAGAGGTTGGTGCCGGAGACGTAGAACAGCTCGGCGCTCGCGGAGCCGGCCAGCACCTTGATTTCGGGCCGGGCCTTGGCGGCCTTGCGCAGCCGTGCGGCGGCGTCCTGGAACGCCTTCTTCGCCTGGACGGCCTTGTCCGCCTTCATGTCCGCGCCGAGCGACTCGGCCAGCTCCCACATCCGCTCCAGCGGCTGGGTGAGCTGGCGGTCGAAGACGGAGACGGCGACGCTCGGCGCCAGCTTGGCGATCTTGTCCTTGGAGTCCTCCGGGACCGACCACAGGGTGCCCGCGTCGTCGAAGGTGGTGGTGATCAGCACCTGGGGGGCGAGGGCGGCGTACTTCTCGACGTTGAGCTGGCCCCAGGCGTTGCCGAGGACCGTCACCTTGCTGACGTCCATGTCGCCGGCCTGGACATCGGGCTTGCCGTCCTTGGTGGTGGTCGGCCCGAAGACGCCCTTGACCTGGATGCCGTAGTCGTAGAGGGCGGCGGCGACGCCGGTGAAGGCGACGATGTTGGTGGGGACCTGGTCCAGCTTCACGGTGGTGCCCCGGTCGTCCTTGAACGACCAGGGGCCGGACTTCTTCGCGGCGGTGCCCTCGGCCGAGTCACCGCTTTTCTCGTCGTCCCCGCAGGCCGCGAGCACGGCACCGAGACCGAGGGCGCCGCCGGCCGCGAGGATTCCGCGACGGGTGAGGTGGGAAGACCGGGCGTTGGGCATGGTGGTGACTGCTTTCGAACGGGGCGGAGCGTCCGCTGGACAATTCGAACGTAGGTTAGCCTAACCTCAGATCTTGTCCAGAGGGCCCGTACCGGGTTCGTCACCTCCGGGCGCCCGCCCCCGGTCTCAGCTCACCAGGCCCAGCTCCCGGGCGATCAGCATCCGCTGCACCTCGCTGGTGCCCTCGCCGATCTCCAGGATCTTGGCGTCCCGCCACATCCGGGCCACCGGGTACTCGTTCATGAAGCCGTAGCCGCCGTGGATCTGGGTGGCGTCCCGGGCGTTGTCCACGGCCACCGTGGAGGAGTACAGCTTGGCCAGCGCCGCCTCCTTCTTGAACGGCTCGCCCGCCACCAGCTTCGAGGCCGCGTCCCGCCACGCCAGCCGCGCGGTGTGCGCCTTCATCTCCATGTCGGCGACCTTGAACTGGATCGCCTGGTTGGCGCCGATGGGCCGGCCGAAGGCGTGCCGCTCCTTGGCGTACTTCACCGACTCGTCCACACAGCCCTGCGCCAGGCCGGTCGCCAGCGCGGCGATGGCGACGCGGCCTTCGTCGAGGATGCGCAGGAACTGGGCGTAGCCGCGGCCCTCCGTGCCCAGCAGGTTGGCGGCGGGCACCCGCACGTCGGCGAAGGACAGCTCCCGGGTGTCCGAGGCGTTCCACCCGACCTTGGAGTAGGGCGCGGCGACGGTGAAACCGGGCGTGCCCGACGGCACCAGGATCGCCGAGATCAGCGGCGCGCCGTCCGGTTTGCGGCCGGTGACCGCGGTGACCGTGACCAGGCCGGTGATGTCGGTGCCGGAGTTGGTGATGAAGCACTTGGTGCCGTTGATCACCCACTCGCCGGTCGTCTCGTCCCGGCGGGCCGTCGTCCGGGTCGCGCCCGCGTCCGAGCCGCCGTCCGGCTCGGTCAGCCCGAAGGCGCCCAGGATCTCGCCGGAGCAGAGCCTGGGCAGCCAGGTCCGCTTCTGCTCCTCGGTGCCGAACAGGTGGATCGGCATCGCGCCCAGCGAGACGCCCGCCTCCAGGGTGATCGCCACCGAGGAGTCCACCCGGGCCAGCTCCTCCAGCGCGATGCCCAGCGCCAGGTAGTCGCCGCCCATCCCGCCGTACTCCTCGGGGAACGGCAGCCCGAACAGGCCCATGCGGCCCATCTCCCGGACGATCTCGTACGGGAACTCGTGCCGCTCGTAGAAGTCGCCGATCTTGGGCGCCACCACGTCGTGGGCGAACTCCTCGACGGTGCGGCGCAGTTCTTCCAGCTCGGGGGAGAGTCGGTGGTCCATGGCGTCACGGCTCCTGGTGGGAGAGGGCTCGTACGGTGCGGGACGGGCTGGGCCGGCCCAGGTGCGCGGCCATCCACTCGCTGGTGGCGACGAGACGGCCGAGGTCGACACCGGTGTCGATGCCGAGTCCGCGCAGCATCCACACGAGGTCCTCGGTGGCGAGGTTGCCGGTGGCGGACTTGGCGTACGGGCAGCCGCCGAGGCCGCCGGCGGAGGCGTCGACGGTGCTGACGCCGCGCTGGAGGGCGGCCAGGGTGTTGGCGAGGGCCTGCCCGTAGGTGTCGTGGAAGTGCACGCCGAGTACGTCGACGGGGACGCCCTCGGCGGTCAGGGCGTCGATCAGGGCGGTGACATGGCCGGGGGTGGCCACGCCGATGGTGTCGCCCAGGCTCAGTTCGTCGCAGCCCAGGTCGAGCAGGGCGCGGCAGACCCGGACGACCTGGGGGAGGGGGACCGCGCCCTCCCAGGGGTCGCCGAAGCACATCGACAGATAGCCGCGGACATGGACGCCGGCCGCCTTGGCGCGGGCCACCACCGGGGCGAACATGGCGAGCGCCTCGTCCACCGTGCGGTTGAGGTTGGCCTTGGCGAAGGACTCGGTGGCGCTGGCGAAGACGGCCACCCGGCGGGCGCCGAGGGCGAGGGCGCGGTCCAGCCCGCGCTCGTTGGGCACCAGCACCGGCAGGTCCACCGGCAACGCGGCGACCTGGGGGAACAGCTCCTCGGCGTCGGCCAGTTGGGGCACCCACCGGGGGTGCACGAAGCTGGTCGCCTCGACGGTGGTCAGGCCCGCCTCGGCGAGCCGCCGGACGAACTCGGCCTTCACGGCCGTCGGGACGGTCGCCTTCTCGTTCTGCAGCCCGTCGCGGGGGCCGACCTCGTGGATGCGGACCCGGGCGGGCAGACCGGCGGCCGGGACCTCCATGGGCAGGGTCATGCGGGTCCCTCCGGGGTGGTGGCGGGCTCCTCGGGGGTGGTGGCGGCGCCCTCCGGGGTGGTGGCGGGCTCCTCCGGGGTGGTGGCGGCGCCCTCCGGGGTGATGGCGGGCTCCTCCGGGGCGGTGGCGGCGCCTTCCGCGGCGGTGGCGGTCCCCTCCGGGGCGGCAGGGGTCTCGTCCGGGGCGATGACGGCCAGTACCTGGTCCATGGCGACGGACGTGCCGGGGGTGACGTCCAGTTCGGTGACGGTGCCGGCGTGCGGGGCGGAGATGACGTGTTCCATCTTCATCGCCTCCACGACCAGCAGGCTCTGCCCGGCGGCCACCTGGTCGCCGACGGTGACCTTGACCACCGTCACCGTGCCGGGCATGGGCGCGGTCAGCGAGTCGGCGCCCGCGTGCGCGGCGCGGGTGAGGGAGGCGGCGACCGGGTCGTGGTCGCGCACCAGCCAGGCGTCGCCGTCCCGGCCCAGCCAGTCGCCGGCCCGGTGGAAGGTGTGCCGGACGCCGTCCAGGGTGACGGTCACGGTGTCCTCGGTGACGGTGTGGGTGCCGCGCGGGGTGTACTCCACCGGTTCGGTCACCCGCAGGGGGAAGGCGACCGGCCGGGGCTCGCCGCCCAGCCGCCAGCCGCTGGGCACCGCGAACGGGTCGGTCCAGCCGTCGCCCTTCGGGGTCAGCGCGTCCAGCCGGACGGCCGCCGCCGCCTCGTACACCTCCTCCGGCACGCCGCTGCCGACCAGGGCGTCGACCTCGCGCTCCACCAGGCCGGTGTCCAGCTCGCCCGCCACCACCGCCGGGTGCGCCAGCAGCCTGCGCAGGAACCCGGCGTTGGTCGGCACGCCCAGCGTCACCGTCTCCGCGAGGGCCGCGCGCAGCCTGCGCAGGGCCGTCTCCCGGTCCGGGCCGTAGGCGATCACCTTGGACAGCATCGGGTCGTACAGGCTGCCCACCTCGGTGCCCTCGCTGAGCCCGGAGTCGGTGCGCACACCGTCGCCCGCCGGTTCGCGCAGCCTCAGCACGGTGCCGCCGGACGGCAGGAAGCCGCGGGCCGGGTCCTCGGCGCACAGCCGGGCCTCGACCGCGTGCCCGGTGAGCCGGACCTCCTCCTGGGTGAAGCCCAGCCTCTCGCCCGCCGCCACCCGGATCTGCCACTCCACCAGGTCCAGGCCGGTGACCAGTTCGGTCACCGGGTGCTCGACCTGGAGGCGGGTGTTCATCTCCATGAAGCAGTACGCCGACGGGTCGTCGCCGGGGACGATGAACTCCACCGTGCCCGCGCCCCGGTAGCCGCAGGACCGGGCCGCCTGCACGGCCGCCTCGCCCATCGCCGCCCGGGTCGCCTCGTCCAGGAGCACGCTGGGCGCCTCCTCGACCACCTTCTGGTGCCGGCGCTGCAGCGAGCACTCCCGCTCGCCCAGGTGCACCACCTGGCCGTGGCCGTCGGCCAGCACCTGGATCTCGATGTGCCGGGGCCGGTCGATCCACCGCTCGACCAGCAGGGTGTCGTCGCCGAAGGAGGCGCGGGCCTCGCGGCGGGCGGCGGCGATCTCCTCGTCCAGCACGCCCAGGTCCCGCACCAGCCGCATGCCCTTGCCGCCGCCGCCCGCCGACGGCTTCAGCAGCACCGGCGCGCCCAGCGCGCGGGCCGCCTCGGCGAGGCCGGGGTCGCGGCCGCCGGGCACCACCGGCACCCCGGCCGCCGCCACCGTCTCCTTGGCGCGGATCTTGTCGCCCATCAGGGCGATGGCGTCGGCCGGCGGTCCGATGAAGACCAGCCCCGCCGCCTCGCAGGCCCGCGCGAACCCGGCGTTCTCCGCGAGGAATCCGTACCCCGGGTGCACCGCCCGGGCGCCGGTCCGCGCGGCGGCGTCCAGCAGCCGCTCCACCGACAGATAGCTCTGCGCGGCCGGCGCCGGGCCGATCCGCACCGCGGTGTCGGCCTCCCGGACGTGCCGGGCGTCGGCGTCGGCGTCGGAGAAGACGGCCACCGAGCGGATGCCCATCGTCCGCAGCGTCCGGATGACGCGGACGGCGATCTCGCCCCGGTTGGCCACGAGCACGGTGTCGAACATCTCGGGTATCCCCCTCACATCCGGAAGACGCCGAACTGGGGCTCGCCCAGCGGCGCGTGGGCGCACGCGGTCAGGGCCAGGCCCAGCACTTGCCGGGTCTGAAGCGGGTCGATGACGCCGTCGTCCCAGAGCCGGGCGGTGGCGTAGTAGGCGTTGCCCTGGCGCTCGTACTGGGCGCGGACCGGGGCCTTGAAGGCTTCCTCCGCCTCGGCCGGCCACTGCTCGCCGCGCGCCTCCATCTGGTCCCGCTTGACCGTGGCCAGCACCGACGCGGCCTGCTCGCCGCCCATCACGGAGATCTTGGCGTTCGGCCACATCCACAGGAACCGGGGGGAGTAGGCCCGCCCGCACATCGAGTAGTTCCCCGCCCCGTACGACCCGCCGACGACCACCGTCAGCTTCGGCACGCGGGTGCAGGCCACCGCGGTGACCATCTTGGCGCCGTGCTTGGCGATGCCGCCCGCCTCGTAGTCCTTGCCGACCATGAACCCCGAGATGTTCTGCAGGAAGACCAGGGGGATGCCGCGCTGGTCGCACAGCTCGATGAAGTGGGCGCCCTTCTGGGCGGACTCCGAGAACAGGATGCCGTTGTTGGCGACGATGCCGACCGGGTGGCCGTGGATCCGGGCGAAGCCGGTGACCAGGGTCTGCCCGAACTCGGCCTTGAACTCGGCGAACCGGGAGCCGTCCACCACCCGGGCGACGATCTCCCGGACGTCGTAGGGGGTGCGCGGGTCGGCCGGCACCGCGCCGTACAGCCCGTACGGGTCCACCTTGGGCTCGACGCTGGGCCGCACCTCCCAGGGCGGGGTGCCGCGCGCCGGGAGGGTGTCGACGATGGTCCGCACGATCCGCAGCGCGTGCGCGTCGTCCTCGGCGAGGTGGTCGGTGACGCCCGACACGCGTGCGTGGACCTCGCCGCCGCCCAGCTCCTCGGCGGTCACCACCTCGCCGGTGGCCGCCTTCACCAGCGGCGGGCCGCCCAGGAAGATCGTGCCCTGGCCGCGCACGATGACCGCCTCGTCGCTCATCGCCGGCACGTACGCCCCGCCCGCCGTGCAGGAGCCCAGCACCGCGGCGATCTGCGGGATGCCCGCGCCGGACATCCGGGCCTGGTTGTAGAAGATCCGCCCGAAGTGCTCCCGGTCGGGGAAGACCTCGTCCTGCATCGGCAGGAACGCCCCGCCCGAGTCCACCAGGTACAGGCACGGCAGCCGGTTCTCCAGGGCCACCTCCTGCGCGCGCAGGTGCTTCTTCACGGTCATCGGGTAGTACGTGCCGCCCTTGACGGTGGCGTCGTTGGCGACGATCACGCACTCCCGGCCGCTGACCCGGCCGATCCCGGCGATCACCCCGGCGGCCGGGGCCTGCCCGTCGTACATCCCGTCCGCCGCCAGCGGGGCCAGCTCCAGGAACGGCGAGCCCGGGTCGAGCAGCCGGTCCACCCGCTCGCGCGGGAGCAGCTTGCCGCGCGCGGTGTGCCGGGCCCTGGCCCGCTCGCCGCCGCCGAGCCGGGCCGCGGCGAGCTTGCCGCGCAGCTCCTCCACGAGGGCGCGGTGCGCCTCCTCGTTGGCCCGAAAGGCCGCCGACGCGGGGTCGGCCGCGCTGGTCAGCTCCGGTGCCTCGTGCATCTGGCGCTCCCCTTGTTAATGAGCGTTAACGCATGTGTCCCTCAGGTTAACGACCGCTAACCGTCCTGTCTAGAATCGTTCCCATGGCCACCAGAACCGACGCCCCCACCCGCCGCGAGCAGATCCTCAAGGAGGCGGCCCGGCTCTTCGCCGAGCGCGGCTTCCACGGCGTGGGCGTGGACGAGATAGGGGCGGCCGTCGGCATCAGCGGTCCTGGTCTGTACCGGCACTTCGCCGGCAAGGACGCGATGCTCGCCGAACTGCTGGTCGGCATCAGCGGTCAGCTCCTGAGGGGGGCGAAGCGGCGTCTGGCGGAGGCGGACGGCGAGGCCCCCGGGGCGGTCCTCGACTCGCTGATCGAGGGGCACATCGACTTCGCGCTCGACGACCGTCCGCTCATCACCCTGCACGACCGGGAGCTGGACCGCCTCCGGGACAGCGACCGCAAGCTGGTGCGGCAGTTGCAGCGGCAGTACGTGGAGCTGTGGGTGGGCGTGGTGCGCGAGGTGTACCCGGCGGTCGGCGAGCCCGCCGCGCGGTCGGCGGTGCACGCGGTGTTCGGGCTGCTGAACTCGACGCCGCACCTGGGGCGGCCCTCGCGGGCGGCGACGGCGGGGCTGCTGCACCGGATGGCGCGGGGGGCGTTCGACGCGGTGGGGGGTGCCGGCTGAGGGCGGGTGCGGGGCGTATGGGGCTGGGCGCGCAGTTCCCCGCGCCCCTGACGGACGCCCCGCGTGATGGACGTTACTGGGTGCCCTCTCTGGACTCGCGTCCCTACCCGCCGGTACCGTTGGTCTGAGCAAGCGCTTAGATACGTACCCGTGGAGGTGGGCGCCCGTGCGCCGTACGGTGTTCAACGAGGATCACGAGGCGTTCCGGGAGACCCTGCGCGCCTTCATCGAGGCCGAGGTCGTACCGGAGTACGACAAGTGGTTCACCGAGGGCATCGTGCCCCGCGAGTTCTACTACAAGCTCGCCGAACTGGGCCTCTTCGGCATCAACGTGCCCGAGGAGTACGGCGGCGCCGGCCTGGAGTCGCACAAGTTCGAGGCGATCCAGTACGAGGAGACCGCCCGCGCGGGCGTCACCTTCGGCGGCTCCGGCGTGCACGTGCTGCTCGCCCTGCCGTACATCAAGATGCTCGCCACCGAGGAGCAGAAGAAGCGCTTCCTGCCCAAGTTCGTCTCCGCCGAGGAGATGTGGGCGATCGCGATGACCGAGCCGGGCACCGGCTCCGACCTCGCGGGCATGAAGTCCACCGCCAAGCTCTCCGAGGACGGCACCCACTACGTCCTCAACGGCGCCAAGACCTTCATCACCGGCGGCGTGCACGCCGACCGCGTCATCGTCTGCGCCCGCACCGCCCCGCCCACCGCCGAGGACCGCCGCTACGGCATCTCGCTGTTCGCCGTGGACACCAAGTCCGAGGGCTACTCGGTCGGCCGCAAGCTCGACAAGCTCGGCCTGCGCACCTCCGACACCGCCGAGCTGGCCTTCGTCGACGTCAAGGTGCCCGCCGAGGACCTGCTCGGCGAGGAGAACAAGGGCTTCTCCTACCTCGGCGCCAACCTGCCCTCCGAGCGCTGGGGCATCGCCTTCGGCGCCTACGCGCAGGCCAAGGCCGCCGTCCGGTTCGCCCAGCAGTACGTGCAGGACCGCACCGTCTTCGGCAAGCCCGTCGCCAGCTTCCAGAACACCAAGTTCGAGCTGGCCGCCTGCCAGGCCGAGGTGGACGCCGCCGAGGCCGTCGCCGACCGCGCCCTCGAAGCCCTGGACGCCGGGGAGCTGACCGCCGCCGAGGCCGCCAGCGCCAAGCTGTTCTGCACCGAGGTCGCCCACCGGGTCATCGACCGCTGCCTGCAGTTGCACGGCGGCTACGGCTACATGAACGAGTACCCGATCGCCCGCCTGTACGCCGACAACCGCGTCAACCGCATCTACGGCGGCACCAGCGAGGTCATGAAGATGATCATCGCGAAGAACATGGGCCTGTAAGCGGCCCGCGACGAAGGCCGGATACAACGGACCTCATGAGCGAGGAACTCCAGTCCCTCCTCGATCTGCTCGACCTGGAGCGGATCGAGGAGGACATCTTCCGCGGCCGGTCCCGGTCCGCCGTCGTCCCCCGGGTCTTCGGCGGACAGGTGGCGGCCCAGGCCCTGGTCGCCGCCGGGCGCACGGTCCCCCAGGAACGCCTCCCGCACTCCCTGCACGCCTACTTCCTGCGCCCCGGCGACCCCGGCGCGCCCATCGTCTACGAGGTCGACCGGCTCCGCGACGGGCGCTCCTTCACCACCCGCCGGGTGGTCGCCGTCCAGCACGGCAAGCCGATCTTCGGCCTGTCGGCGTCCTTCCAGACGTACGAGGAGGGGCTCGACCACCAGGCGCCGATGCCGGCCGCCCCGGACCCGGCGACCCTGCCCACCGGCGAGGAGCGGCTGCGGAGCTACCCGCACCTGCCCGCCGAGACGGTGGAGCGGTTCATCGAGGCCCGTGCCGCGGTCGACCTGCGCTACGTCGACGACCCGCCGTTCGGCCGGTTCGGCGAGCCGCGCGAGGCGCACTCCCAGGTCTGGTTCCGCACCAACGGCAAGCTGGCCGACGACCCCCTGCTGCACGTCGTCCTCGCCACCTACGTCTCCGACATGACCCTGCTGGACTCGGTGCTGCTCGCGCACGGCCGGGGCGGCTGGGCCGTCGGCGACGTCGTCGGGGCCTCGCTGGACCACGCCATGTGGTTCCACCGCCCGTTCCGCGCCGACGAGTGGCTGCTGTACGACCAGCACTCCCCGTCGGCCTCCGGCGGCCGGGGCCTGGGCCAGGCCCGGATCTACACGCAGGACGGCCGGCTCGCCATATCGGTGATCCAGGAAGGCGTGATCCGGGTCCCTCGGGAACACTGAGAGGCATGGCGCACGAGGCGGTCGACGAGCAGCCGGGCGGCGGCGAGAGCACCTCCACGGTGATCGTCGCCGCCCTCGCCAACCTGGGCATCGCGCTGGCCAAGGCGGTCGCCGGGGCGATCAGCGGCTCCAGCGCGATGCTGTCGGAGGCCGCGCACTCGGTCGCCGACACCGTCACCGAGGTGCTGCTGCTGACCTCGCTGAAGCGCAGCGTCCGCCCCGCCGACGAGGACCACCCCCTCGGCCACGGCCCCGAGCGCTACATCTGGGCGCTGCTCGCCGCCGTCGCCACCTTCGTCGGCGGCGCCGTCTTCTCGGTCTACGACGGCGTGCACACCCTGGTCGAGGGCGAGGACCTCGGCGACCCCCTGGTGTCGTACCTGGTGCTCGCGGTCGCCTTCCTGCTGGAGGGCTACTCGCTGCGGACCGGGCTGCGGCAGGCGCGCGGCGAGGCGGCCCGCGCCCGGGTGCCGTTCGGGCGGTATCTGCGGCGGACCCCCGACACCGCGGTGAAGGCCGTCGTCCTGGAGGACTCCGCCGCCCTGGTCGGCCTGCTCCTGGCCGCGGGCGGGCTGCTCGGCGGGCAGCTCACCGGCTCCGGCGTCTGGGACGGCGCCGCCGCCCTGTGCATCGGCGCCCTGCTGCTGTACGTCGCCTGGGTGCTCGGCCGGTCCAACGCCGAGTTCCTCATCGGCCGCCCGCTGCCCCGGGGCGTGCGCGACCGGATCCGCGCCGAACTGCTGGCGGTGGAGCACATCGAGGCCGTCCTGGAGCTGACCACCCTGGTGCAGGGGCCCCGGGAGGCGCTGGTCGCCGCCAAGGTCGACTTCCGGGACGTGGCGACCGCCGCCCAGATCGAGTGGGCCTGCGAACAGGCCGAGCAGAAGCTGCGGGAGACGGTCCCGGCGGTGCGCCGGGTCTACCTGGACCCGACGCCCGGGTTCGCGCAGCGCCGCTCGGAGGGCCTCAACCCCTGGCCGTGACCGGCTGCCGGGACCGTCGCGCCGGTCCCGCTACGCCAGTCCCGCCTCGGCGAGCAGGTACGCCGTCATCGGGTCGTAGAAGCGGGGGCTGACCACGTGGTCGTCGAGCGGGACCGTCACCTGGACGGTGCCCTCGGCCTCGGCCAGGAACAGCGCCGGGTCGTTGCAGTCGGCGTACCCGCAGGAGTCCACGCCGTGCTGGCCCGCGTACCCCGCCCAGCCGTGGTCGGCGACGACCAGGTCGGGCAGCGGGCGGCCCTCGCGCTCCAGGCCGGTCAGGATGGCCTTCATCGGCTCGCCCGAGTGGGTGTGCCAGAGCGTGGCCCCGTGCTCCAGCACCGCCACGTCCGCGAACTGCATGACGTACCCCTCGTCCGTCTGCAGCCCCTCCGGGATCACCACGATCTCGCAGCCCGCGGCGCGCAGCGCGGCGGCCGTGGCCCGGTGCACGTCCAGCAGCCCGCCCGGGTGGCCGGTCGCGAACAGCACCCGCTGCCCGCCGTCGGCCGCCTTGCGCAGCCGCCCGGCCAGCTTCTCCAGCGCGGCCACGGTCAGTTCGGGGTCGATGGTGTCCTGGCCGTGCCGGTGCTCGGCGTCGTCGCTGACACCGGCCCGCTCCGCCATCACCGCGAGGACGTCCTGCTCGTCGGTCCAGCGGTCGCCCAGCTCCAGGCCGAGCCAGTAGTGGCGGTCGCCGTTCGCCAGTTTGCGGTAGTGGGAGAGGTTGTTCTCACGGGGCGTGGCGACGTCGCCCGCGATACGGGTCCTGACGAGGTGTTCGACGAGTTCGGCGCGGCTGGGTGTCCCGGATATCGGCATGTCTCCATTGTGGGGCAGCCCCCCGGTCACCGGTGCCGCAGCGCGAACCACAGCTCCATCCGTACGTCCGGGTCGTCCAGGTCGGTCCCGAGCAGGGCGGCGCAGCGGGCGACGCGCTGGCGGACGGTGTTGCGGTGCACGGACAGGGCGACGGCGGTGCGGTCCCAGTTGCCGTGCAGGGAGAGCCAGGTCAGCAGCGTCTCGGTGAGTGCGGGGCGGGCGGCGAGCGGGGCCAGGACCGCGCGGGCGTGGGCGGCGGCCTGCCCGGCCGGGACCAGGTCGGCCAGGACGGGCCGGGCGCCGTGCCGGACCAGCGGGGTGCGCGTCGCCCGCGCGCGGGCCAGGGCGCGGGCCGCCTGGGCGTCGGCGGCGGGCCACTCGGCGGGGCCGGCGGGGGCGCTGACGCCCAGCGTCCAGTGGGGGCGCGGGGCCGGTTCCGGGCCGTCCGGCACGATCACCCGGACCACCTCCCCGGCCACGTCGACCAGATCCGACCCCAGCGCGGCCCCGAGCGCGGCAGCGGCGGCGGCGTCGGGGCCCGGGGCCCGTCCGGCGGGCCGGGCGTGCACCACGTACCCGGGGCCCTCGCCGGCCAGCAGCGGCGCGACCTCCGCCGGGGCCGCGCCGAGCAGCAGCCGGACCAGGGCCGAGGTGCGGGCGGCGGCCGGCCCGGGGTCCGCGGCGCGGTGGCGTTCGCCGGTGAGCAGGGCGAGCAGCACCGCGGCGAGGGAGGCGACGGTGTGGTCGCCCGGCTCCCGGTCCGGCCCGGCGACCCCGAGGACCAGGCCCTGCGGGCCGGCGCCCAGCGCGTACACCGCGAGCCGGGTCCCGCCGACGGTCTCCGTGGCGGTGCTGGAGGCGCGGTCGGTCACGAACCGGGCCAGCTTCGCCAGCGCCGCGTCCGCCCCCTCGGCCGGCTCACGGCCCGCCGCCGACGCCTCGGCGCCGCCCGGCCCGTACAGCACCGCCCGGCCGCCGAGCAGCGCGGCCAGCTTGCGCAGCACCGACGGCACCGGGTCCGGCCGGGAGGCCGCGGCGGCCAGGCTCCGCTGGGCCTCGGCGACCCGGCGCAGCTCGGCCGTGCGCGCCTCGGCCATCAGCCGCCACACCGCGCGGGCCACCGCCGCGAACGTGGTCCGCGGCGGCACCTCCACCAGCGGCAGCCCGTACGCCTCGCAGGCCGCGACCAGCGCCCGCGGCACCGTGTCGTGCACCGGCGCCACCCCGAACCCCAGGGCCGCGCCGCCCGCCGCCACGATCCGCGCCACGTAGTCGTCGAAGTACGTCCCCGACCCCGCCGCCTCCGGGATGTGCACGCCCGCCGTCAGCAGCAGCTCGCCGCCCAGCAGATACGGGTACGGGTCGGACATCTCCGAGGTCTGCGCCCAGTGCACCGCCACCTGATCCGCCGGCGGCCCGGCGATCTGCCGCAGCGCCAGCTCCTCCCGGGTCAGCAGCGCGGCCAGCGGCACCGGCGGCGTGGGCGGAACGGCCGGTTCCTGCACCATGGACGTTTCCTCCAGCACGACCCCCGCCAATGGAGGAAACGTACACTTCGCAGTCGCTTTTCGGCCACCTAGGGTCGGTGCGACGTACCGAAGGAGGGGCCCATGGCCGTCGACTACACCGTGATCGTCGTCTACCTGGCCGGCATGCTGGCCATGGGCTGGTGGGGCATGCGCCGCGCCAAGTCCAAGAGCGAGTTCCTGGTCGCCGGGCGCCGCCTCGGCCCGGCCATGTACTCCGGCACCATGGCGGCGATCGTGCTCGGCGGCGCGTCCACCATCGGCGGCGTCGGCCTCGGCTACCAGTACGGCCTGTCCGGCGCCTGGATGGTCGTCACCATCGGCCTGGGCATCCTCGCCCTGTCGGTGTTCTTCTCGGCCCGCATCGCCCGGCTGAAGGTCTACACCGTCTCCGAGATGCTCGACCTGCGCTACGGCGGCAAGGCCGGTGTCATCTCCGGCGTGGTCATGTGGGCGTACACCCTGATGCTCGCGGTCACCTCGACCATCGCCTACGCCACCATCTTCGACGTGCTGTTCGACGTGAACCGCACCCTCGCCATCGTCCTGGGCGGCTCGATCGTCGTCGCCTACTCCACGCTCGGCGGGATGTGGTCGATCACCCTCACCGACATGGTGCAGTTCGTGGTGAAGACCATCGGCGTGCTGCTCCTGCTGCTGCCCATCGCCGTGGTGCGGGCCGGCGGCTTCGGCGAGATGAGCGACCGGCTGCCCACCTCGTACTTCGACCCGCTGGGCATCGGCGGCGAGACCATCTTCACGTACGTGCTGATCTACACCTTCGGCATGCTCATCGGGCAGGACATCTGGCAGCGCGTCTTCACCGCCCGCAGCGACCGCACCGCCCGGTGGGGCGGGACCGTGGCCGGCACCTACTGCCTCGTCTACGCCGTCGCCGGCGCGGTCATCGGCACCGCCGCCCGGGTGCTCTACCCCGAGCTCGGCAGCCCCGACGACGCCTTCGCCACCATCGTCAAGGACGAACTGCCCGTCGGCGTCCGGGGCCTGGTGCTGGCCGCCGCCCTCGCCGCCGTGATGTCCACCTCCTCCGGCGCCCTGATCGCCTGCGCCACCGTCGCCAACAACGACATCTGGTCCCGGCTGCGCGGCGCCGCCCGGCCCTCCGGCGACGCGCACGACGAGGTCAAGGGCAACCGCCTGTTCATCCTCGTCATGGGCGTCGCCGTCATCTGCGCCGCCATCGCCCTCAACGACGTGGTCGAGGCGCTCACCGTCGCCTACAACCTCCTGGTCGGCGGCCTGCTGGTGCCGATCCTCGGCGGCCTGCTGTGGAAGCGCGGCACCGTGCGGGGCGCCCTCGCCGCCGTCACCGTCGGCGGCCTGGCGGTGATCGGCCTGATGGCCGGGTACGGCATTCTCGCCAACGAGCCGGTCTACTACGGCCTGCTCGCCTCCCTCGCCGCCTACGTCGTGGTCTCCCTGGCCACCCGGCCCACCGACGCCGCCGTCCTGGCCGCCTGGCGGGACCGCCTCGCCGGCCAGGCCCCCGAATCCGTGTCCGAACCGGTCCCCGCCCACCAGTAGAGTCGGGACCCGAGCAGCACATACGCGACGAAGCGTACGAAGGAAGGCAGTTCATGAGCAGCAACGAGACGCCCCGCGGCCCCGTCGACTCCTCCCGCGTCCCGCGCTACGCCGGACCCGCGACCTTCGCCCGGCTGCCCCGCCTGGACGAGGTCGGCGCCGCCGACGTGGCCGTGGTCGGCGTGCCCTTCGACTCCGGGGTCTCCTACCGGCCCGGCGCCCGCTTCGGCGGCAACGCCATCCGCGAGGCGTCCCGGCTGCTGCGCCCGTACAACCCGGCGCAGGACGCCGCCCCGTTCGCCCTCGCCCAGGTCGCCGACGGCGGGGACATCGCGGTCAACCCCTTCAACATCAACGAGGCCGTCGACACCATCGAGGCCGCCGCCGACGACCTGCTCGGCACCGGCGCCCGGCTGATGACCCTCGGCGGCGACCACACCATCGCCCTGCCGCTGCTGCGCTCGGTGGCGAAGAAGCACGGCCCCGTCGCCCTGCTCCATTTCGACGCCCACCTGGACACCTGGGACACCTACTTCGGCGCCGAGTACACCCACGGCACCCCGTTCCGCCGCGCCGTGGAGGAGGGCATCCTCGACACCTCCGCCCTCTCCCACGTCGGCACCCGCGGCCCGCTGTACGGCAAGAAGGACCTGGACGACGACGCCAAGATGGGCTTCGGCATCGTCACCTCGGCCGACGTCATGCGGCGCGGCGTCGACGAGGTCGCCGACCAGCTCCGCCAGCGCATCGGCGACCGCCCGCTGTACATCTCCATCGACATCGACTGCCTCGACCCCGCCCACGCGCCCGGCACCGGCACCCCCGAGGCCGGCGGCATGACCTCCCGCGAACTGCTGGAGATCCTGCGCGGCCTGGCCTCCTGCCACCTGGTCTCCGCCGACGTGGTCGAGGTGGCGCCCGCCTACGACCACGCCGAGATCACCTCGGTGGCCGCCTCCCACACCGCCTACGAACTGACCACGATCATGGCCCGACAGATCGCCGAGGCACGCGCCAAGTGACCCACGACCACGACCTGGAACTCCGTCCGACGCCCGCCCAGACGGAGGCGGCACTCGACCCTCCCCCCGGCCGCACCGGCGGAGACCTGGTCGTGGAGACCCTCGCCGGGCTCGGCGCGACCACCGTCTTCGGCCTGCCCGGCCAGCACGCCCTCGGCGTCTTCGACGCACTGCGCCGCTCCGACCTGCGCTACATCGGCCTGCGGGTGGAGAACAACGCCGGGTTCGCCGCCGACGCCTACGGCCGGATCACCGGCGAGGCCGCCCCGCTGCTGCTCTCCACCGGGCCCGGCGCGCTGACCTCGCTCGCCGCGCTCCAGGAGGCCCGCGCCGCCTCCGCGCCGGTGCTGGCGATCAGCAGCCAGGTCCCCACCGCGGGCCTGGGCGGCGGCCGGCACGGCTATCTGCACGAACTGCCCGACCAGGCCGCCTCGTTCCGGGGCGTGGTGAAGTCGGTGCACACCGTGCGGGCCGCCTCCCAGATCCCGTCCGCGATCGCCGAGGCGTGGCGGTCGGCGCTGACCGCCCCGCACGGCCCCGTCTGGGTCGAGATCCCGCAGGACGTCCTGCTCGCCGAGACCCTCCTGCCGGTGGTGACCGGCGTCGACGCCACCCCCGAGGAGCCCGCGCCCCGGGTGGAGCTCACCGCCGTCGCCGCCGACTGGCTCTCCCGCGCCGCCCGCCCCGCGATCATCGCCGGCGGCGGCGTGGTCCGCGCGGACGCCGCCGGCAAGCTGCGGCAGCTCGCCGAAGCGCTCCAGGCCCCGGTCGTCACCACCTTCGGCGGCAAGGGCGCCTTCCCCTGGCGGCACCCGCTCTCCCTGCAGTCCTGGCTGGAGGACCGGCACACCACCGACTTCCTGGAGGACGCCGACGTCCTGCTGGTCGTCGGCTCCGGGCTCGGCGAACTCTCCTCCAACTACCACACGTTCACACCCCGCGGCCGGGTCGTCCAGATCGAGGCCGACCTCGGCAAGCTGGAGGCCAACCACCCCGCCCTCGGCATCCACGCCGACGCCCGCCTCGCCCTCCAGGCCCTGCTGGAGACGGTCCGCCCCCGCGAGGACGCCGGCGCACCCGCCCGGGTCCGCGCCCTGCTGGACCGGGTCCGCGCCCGCATCGACGCCCAGGGCCTCGACCTGGAGCAGCGGGTCCTCGCCGCCGTCCGCCGGGCGCTGCCCGCCGACGCCCCGTCCTTCTGGGACATGACCATCCTGGCCTACTGGGCCTGGTCGGCCTTCGACGCCGGACGCCCCAACACCATGCACTCCGCCCAGGGCGCCGGCGGCCTCGGCTACGGCTTCCCCGCCGCCCTCGGCGCCGCCGCGGCCGACCCCACCCGCCCGGTCCTCGCCGTCTCCGGCGACGGCGGCGCCCTGTACTCGATCGCCGAGCTGGCCACCGCCCGCCAGTACGACCTCAACGTCACCTGGCTGATCGTCGACGACGGCGGCTACGGCATCCTCCGCGAGTACATGACCGACGCTTTCGGCCAGGCCACCGCCACCGAACTGACCCGCCCCGACTTCGTGGCCCTCGCCGAATCCTTCGGCGTCCCCGGCGTCCGCACCACCCCCGAGAACCTGACCGCCGACCTCACCGCGGCCCTCGCCGCCCCCGGCCCCTCCGTCGTCGTCCTCCCCGCCGTCCTGCGCATGTTCGCCCCCACCCACCGCACCTGACACCCGGAGGCGGCCCGCCCTCTCCCCCGAGACGAGGACGGGCCGCCGGTACCGCGCCGCGGCTACTTCAGCCGCAGCTCCGCCCAGGTCTTCTTGCCGACGATCCCGTCGTACGGCTTGACCTTGTACGTCTTCTGGAACCAGACCACGGCCTTCTTGGTCTTGCTGCCGAAGTCCCCGTCCACGCTCAGCTTCGGCTTGTAGGTGGTGGTCTGGTTGATCAGGGCCTGCACCTCGCGGACCGCGTTGCCCTTGCTGCCGGTGCGGACGGTCGCGTTGCCCTTGTAGTAGCCGCAGTACCAGCCGTACTTGCTGGTGTACTCGCACGTCTTCGCCGCGGCGGACGCGTCGTCCGCGTGCGCCCGCACGGCGACGGTGCCGGCGCCGCCGGTCTGGGCGGTGGCGACTCCGCTCGCCGCCCCGCCCAGCAGGGCGAGGGTGGCGACGCCGATCCCGACGGTCCTGCGCGTTGCGCTGATGGCCATGAAGGCTTCCCCCATTTCGGTCTTCCGTGTACCTCCCCGGCCGGTCGCCCGGGGACGTCACCGACCATGCCCGCCCGCCGCCGCCCTCCGCCACCGCCGCCCGGCAGATGCCGCCCACCCGGGACGTCCCACGCGCTGACCTGCGGGGACGCCCCCCGGGACGAGGCAGCGACGGGACGCCGGACCGCTCCGGCGCGATGACCGAAAAGCTACGGCCGCCGCGCCGGGCGCGGGAACCGGAGGCCCCGCGTGCGGCATCCTCGGTGACGACCTGGGAGTCGGACATGGGGGGGACATGTCTCGATGGAAGCAGTTGCCCGGCGCGCTCGACCCACGCGTCCGGCAGCTCGTCGTCCACCTGCGCAGAGTGAAGGACCACAGCGGCCTCAGCCTTCAGGCCCTGGCCGCGCGGACCGGCTACAGCCGTTCCTCGTGGGACCGCTACCTCAACGGCCGGGCCCTGCCGCCGCAGCGGGCCGTCGAGGCGCTCGCCCGCGCCTGCGGCACCGACCCGGCCCGGCTGCTGGCCCTGCACGAGATCGCCGTGCAGGCGGGCGGCGTCCCGGAGAGCACCGGGGACACCGCGCCGGCCGGCCCGGACGGCGAGGGCACCCCACCGCCGGGACGGCGGCGCCGGGTCGTCGCGCTGGTGGTGGCGGCCGTGGTGGTCCTCGCCGCCCTCGCCACGCTGGCCCTGACCACGCCCTGGGACAGCGGCCGCGGCACGGACGACGGGCCCCCGGCCGCCGTCGGCGCCGCGTCGGCGGCAGGCCCGGCCGCGAGCAGGGAACCGGACGCCGTACCACCGGACCCGTTCGTCTTCCGCACCGGCCAGGACCACCCCTGCCGGGTGCGGCGCGCGGACGACGGCCTGCTCTACGCCGGATACAGCCGCACCCGCACCGCGCTGCTCGGCAAGGGGTCCGCCCTGTGGGCCGTGGTCGAGGCCCAGTGCCTGCTGCGGCACCACGGCTTCCCGGCCGGCATCGCCGACGGCCTGTTCGGCAACCAGACCGAACGCGCCGTCAAACGCCTCCAGGACCAGGCCCGTATCGTCGTCGACGGCGTCATCGGCGAGGACACCTGGGGAGTGCTGCGGAGATGACGTCCGACCGGCCCGTGGAGTGCGAGCGGCTGGCCGCCGCGCTGCGGGAGCTGCGCGCCGGGACCGGGCTGAGCCTCGCCGCGCTGGCGACCAAGACGCCGTACAGCAAGTCGTCGTGGGAGCGTTATCTCAACGGCAAGACGCTGCCGCCGCGCGCGGCCGTGGTGGCGCTGTGCGAGCTGGCGGGCGAGGACCCGGCCCGCCCGGTCGCCCTGTGGGAACTGGCCGACGCCGCCTGGAGCGGCCGCGCCGCCGCGCCGCCGCCCGCACCGGCCGCCCCGCCCGCCCCCGAGGAGCCCCCGGCCCGCCGCCGTCCGCGCCGGGGCCCGCTCGCCGGGGCGGTGGGCGTCCTGGCCGCCGCCGCGATCGCCGTGCCCCTGATGGCCGGCGGCGGCTCCGGTGAGGACACCGCCCGTCCCACCCCGTCGCCGACGCCCTCGTTGCAGGGCTGCCACGGCAGCACCTGCACCGGCAAGGACCCCGAGCGGTACGGCTGCGGCGCCGAACCGCCGCCGCTCACCCTGAACCGGCACGTCTTCGCCGGCCGGACCGCGATCAAGATCCGGTACGGCGCGGTCTGCGGCGCGGTCTGGGCCCGGATCGACCTCGGCGAGGTCGGCGACCGCGTCGAGATCGTCGTCCCGCACCGGCCGCCGCTCCACTCCGAGGTGCGCGACGAGTACGACGCCCAGGGCTCCTTGTCCACCCCCATGGTCGCCGCCGGACGCCGCGACCTGGCGGGGGTGACGGCCTGCCTGGTGCGGGACGGGGTACGGCAGTGCTTCGGCACCGACGGTGCGCGGGGCGGGTAGCCGTCCCGCCGTCCGCCGGTGTGCGGGGCCGGTAGCCGTCCCGCCGGCCGCCGGTGTGCGGGGCCGGTAGCCGTCCCGCCGGCCGACGGTGCGCGGGGCCGGTAGCCGTCCGCCCAGCGGGAGAACCGGTTCTGCCGACTTCACCGGACGGCCCACCCCGCGTCACCGCCCCGCCCTACCGTGCCGCCATGCATCCGCATCCCAGAACCCCGCGCACCGCACTCGCCGCCCTCACCGCCGCTCTGGCGGCCGCCGCCTGCCTCACGGCCACCGGACCCGCCTCCGCCGCCCCGTCCGCGACCGCGCCCGGCGGCCCGGCACGGCACGCCTGCTCGCCGTCCGTCTCCCTCACCGGCTTCTCCGACGCCCTGGACAAGACGGTCTTCGAGGGGACCTACGCCGGCAACTTCTCCGCACTGGCCGCGGACGGCCGCCGCACCGTCGCCGCCCTCTCCGACCGGTCGGCCCTCTTCGAGCTGGACGCGGACACCCTGGCGCCGAGGTCCGTCGTCCCGCTCGCCGACGAGAGCGGGGCCGCGCTGGACGCGGAGGGCCTGGCCGTCGACCGCGACGGCACCTACCTGGTCTCCTCGGAGACCGAGCCCTCCGTACGCCGCTACTCCCGCACCGGCGCGATCCTGGACCGACTGCCGGTGCCGGAGGCGCTGCGCACCGCGCCGGCGGGCCGCGCCCGGGCCAACGGCAGCTTCGAGGGGCTGACCCTGCTGCCCGGCGGCCGGACCCTGATCGCCGCCATGGAGTACGCCCTGACCGGCGACGACCAGCGCCTCGTCCGGTTCCCGACCTGGCAGCGCGCCGGGAACGGCACCTGGCGGCCCGGCGCGCAGTACGCCTACCCGGTCGACGCCGGTCTCGGCGTGCCCGAGGTCACCGCGCTGCCCGACGGCCGTCTGCTGGTCCTGGAGCGCGGCTTCACCTCCGGCACCGGCAACACCGTCCGCCTCTACCTGGCCGACGCGCGCCGGGCCACCGACGTCAGCGGCACCGCCGCCCTCACCCCGGACGGCGTCCGGACGGTGTCCAAGCGCCTGCTCGCCGACCTGGTCGACTGCCCCTCCCTCGGGGCGACGGCCAAGCAGCCGCAGCCCAACCCGCTGCTGGACAACATCGAGGGCATGGCGGTCACCGGTCACGGCCCGGGCGGTCTGCGGGTCCTGCTGGTCAGCGACGACAACCAGAGTGCCGCCCAGACCACCCGCTTCCTGCGCCTGCGGGTGCGCCCCTGACCGCCGCCGATTGTTGCGGCGGGATGAAATCCGCTCGTCAGCGCGTTGGTGCCTGGCGGCAGACCAGGACGAGCGGAGGGCACCGGCGTGGACGCGCAACGGGGATGGGTACGACGACTGGCGGGCTATGCCTGGCGCCACCCCCGGGACGTCGTCCTGGCCCTCGGCTCCTCGCTGGCCGGCATGGCCGTGCTGGCGCTGGTCCCGCTGATCACCAAAGTCATCATCGACGACGTGATCGGGGCGAAGACCCGGTCGATGGCCCTCTGGGCGGGCCTCCTGATCGGCGCGGCCGTCGTCGTGTACGTCCTGACCTACATCCGCCGCTATTACGGCGGCCGGCTCGCCCTGGACGTCCAGCACGACCTGCGGACCGAGATGTACGGCACGATCACCCGGCTGGACGGGCGGCGCCAGGACGAGCTGTCCACCGGGCAGGTCGTGGGGCGGGCGACGAGCGACCTCCAGTTGATCCAGGGCCTGCTGTTCATGCTGCCGATGACCATCGGCAATCTGCTGCTGTTCCTGCTCTCCCTGGTCATCATGGCGTGGCTGTCGCCGCCGCTCACCCTGGTCGCGCTGGCGGTGGCGCCCGCCCTGGGGATCATCGCCCGCCGCAGCCGCACCCGGCTGCACCCCGCCACCTGGTACGCGCAGGCCCAGGCCGCCGCCGTCGCGGGCGTCGTGGACGGCGCCGTCAGCGGGGTCCGGGTGGTGAAGGGCTTCGGGCAGGAGGAGCAGGAGACCGGGAAGCTGCGCGAGGTCGGCCGCAAGCTGTTCGCGGGCCGGCTGCGCACCATCCGGCTCAACTCCCGCTACACCCCCGCCCTGCAGGCCGTACCCGCCCTCGGGCAGGTCGCGATGCTGGCGCTCGGCGGCTGGCTGGCGGTGCGCGGGCACATCACGCTCGGCACGTTCGTCGCGTTCTCCACCTATCTCGCGCAGCTCGTCGGCCCGGTCCGGATGCTCGCCATGGTCCTCACCGTCGGCCAGCAGGCCCGGGCCGGCACCGAGCGCGTCCTGGAGCTGATCGACACCGAGCCGACGATGGCCGACGGCACCAAGGTGCTCCCCGCGGACGCGCCCGCGGCCGTCGAGTTCGACGACGTGGCCTTCGGCTACGACCCGGAGCGCCCGGTGCTGCGCGGGCTCACCTTCCGGATCTGCCCGGGGGAGACCCTCGCCGTGGTCGGCTCCTCCGGTTCCGGCAAGTCCACCGTCTCCCTGCTGCTGCCGCGCTTCTACGACGTGACCCACGGCGCCGTCCTGATCGGCGGGCACGATGTGCGCGAGCTGACCCTGGACTCGCTGCGGTCCGCGATCGGCCTGGTCCCGGAGGACTCCTTCCTCTTCTCCGACACCGTCCGCGCCAACATCGCCTACGGCCGCCCGGACGCCACCGACGAGGAGATCGAGGCCGCCGCCCGCGCCGCGCAGGCGCACGGCTTCATCAGCGAGCTGCCCGACGGGTACGGCACCACCGTCGGCGAGCACGGCCTGACCCTCTCCGGCGGGCAGCGGCAGCGGATCGCGCTGGCCCGCGCGCTGCTCACCGACCCCCGGCTGCTGGTCCTGGACGACGCCACCTCCGCCGTGGACGCCCGGGTCGAGCACGAGATCCACGAGGCGCTGCGGGAGGTCATGCGGGACCGGACCACGTTGCTGATCGCCCACCGCCGCTCCACCCTGAACCTCGCCGACCGCATCGCCGTCCTGGACGGCGGCCGGCTCGCCGACCTCGGCACCCACGAGGAACTCCAGGAGCGGTGCGCGCTGTACCGCAAGCTGCTCACCGACCCGGACGAGCTGGGCGGCGTCTCGCCCGGCCACGCCCGCCCCGCCGAGCTCCCGGACGACACCTCCGTACGGGATGAGCTGGACGCCGAGTATGACGCCGAGCGGGGGATCACGCCCCGGCTGTGGGCGGGGGAGCGCACCCCCCGGGACGCGGCCCTGGCCGGCACCCCGGCCACGCCCGAGCTGCTCGCGCGGGTCGAGGCGCTGCCCCCGGCCACCGACGTCCCCGACGTGGACGAGGAGCGGGCGGTCCAGCCCGAGGAGTCCTACGGGCTGCGCCGCCTGCTGCGCGGCTTCGGCCGCCCGCTGCTGGTCAGCCTCGCCCTGGTCGCCGCCGACGCCGGTCTCGGCCTGCTGCTGCCGGTGCTGATCCGGCACGGCATCGACGACGGCGTGGAACGGCTCGCGCTCGGCGCGGTCTGGACGGCGTCGCTGCTGGCGCTGTGCGCCGTGCTCGCCCAGTGGGCGGCGCAGACCGGCGAGATCCGCAAGACCGGCCGGACCGGCGAACGGGTGCTGTACGCGCTGCGCCTGAAGATCTTCGCCCAGCTCCAGCGGCTCGGCCTGGACTACTACGAGCGCGAGCTGACCGGCCGGATCATGACCCGGATGACCACGGACGTCGACGCGCTCTCCACGTTCCTGCAGACCGGCCTGGTCACCGCGTTCGTGTCGGTCGTCACCTTCTTCGGCATCATGGCCGCCCTGCTGGTCATCGACCTCCAGCTCGCCCTGGTGGTGTTCGCGACCCTCCCGCCGCTGATCGTCGCCACCTGGTTCTTCCGCCGGGCCAGCGTGAAGGCGTACGAACTGGCCCGCGAGCGGGTCTCGGCGGTCAACGCCGACCTCCAGGAGTCGGTGGCGGGCCTGCGGATCGTGCAGGCGTTCCGGCGCGAGGCGGACGGCGGGCGGCGGTTCGCCGAGCGCAGCGAGAGCTACCGGCGGGCCCGCATCCGCGGCCAGTGGCTGATCTCGGTCTACTTCCCGTTCGTGCAGTTCCTGTCCTCCGTCGCCGCCGCGGCCGTCATGATCGTGGGCGGTGCCCGGATCGACGACGCGACGCTGACCACCGGCGCGCTGGTGGCGTACCTGCTCTACATCGACCTGTTCTTCGCGCCGGTGCAGCAGCTCTCCCAGGTCTTCGACGGCTACCAGCAGGCCGCCGTCTCGCTCGGCCGGATCCAGGAACTGCTGCGCGAACCGGCCTCCACCCGGCTCGCCGCCAAGCCGCTGGACGTGCCCTCGCTGCGGGGCGAGATCGCCTTCGAGGACGTCCGCTTCCGGTACGGCGACGAGGAGGAGGCGCTGGCCGGGGTGAGCCTGCGCATCCCGGCCGGGCAGACGGTGGCGTTCGTCGGCGAGACCGGCGCGGGCAAGTCCACGCTGGTGAAGCTGGTCGCCCGGTTCTACGACCCGACCGGCGGCCGGGTCACCGTCGACGGCCGGGACCTGAGGGACCTCGACCTGACCGCCTACCGGCACCGGCTCGGGGTCGTCCCGCAGGAGGCGTACCTCTTCCCCGGCACCGTCCGGGACGCCATCGCCTACGGCCGCCCGGACGCCACCGACGCCGAGGTGGAGGCGGCGGCCCGGGCGGTCGGCGCCCACGAGATGATCGCCACCCTGGAGGGCGGCTACCTCCACGAGGTCGCCGAGCGCGGCCGCAACCTCTCCGCCGGGCAGCGCCAGTTGATCGCGCTGGCCCGCGCCGAACTGGTCGACCCGGACGTGCTGCTCCTGGACGAGGCGACCGCCGCCCTGGACCTGGCCACCGAGGCGCAGGTCAACCAGGCCGCCGACCGGCTGGCGGGCCGGCGCACCACCCTGGTGGTCGCGCACCGGCTGACCACCGCCGCCCGCGCCGACCGGGTCGTGGTGATGGACCACGGCCGGGTCGCCGAGGACGGCACCCACGAGGAACTCCTCGCCCGCGGCGGCCGGTACGCGGAGCTGTGGCGGACGTTCGTCGGGGCGGACGAGCCCGGGGAGCCGGTCGGCGCCACCCGATGACCCTCGCGCAACCGTGCGACCGGTGCCGTGCGTCCGTACAGCCGTACGCCCGTGACCGCCGAACGGAGGAGGGGTCCCCGTGACCCGGAGCGCCGTGATCCGCCGGCGACTGGCGCTCGGCGCGGCCCTGCTGGCCGCCGCCGGGCTGCTCGTCGTCGCCGCGCCGCGAGACGCGCTGGCCGCGTCGTCCTGTCCGGGCCGCAAGGTGCGCACCCTGCCGTTCTCCACCGGCTCCGTCGTGGTGCACAAGCGCGGCGGGTACCTCTGCGCCGTCACCCTGCCCAAGAAGCCCGGCACCAAGCGGACCATGTCGGTCAGCCTCCGGGCGCGCGGCGGCCGGCCGGTCGTCGACGAGGGCCGGTACGCCTACCGGGCCGGGCCGGTGACCGTGCACGCCGGCCGGCGCTGCGTCTGGGTCGAGGGCCGGGTCGGCCGGGGCTCGGTCACCTCCGGCTGGATCCTGTGCTGAACCACAGGTTTCTCCCAGCGATTCGCGCGCTCCCCTGGTGCGTGGCCGAGAAGCTCCGATAGCTTCCGGCGGACGTCAGATACCCAGGGGAGGGTGCATGCGCAAGGCGCTCAGATGGCTGCTGGCGCTGGCCGTGCTCATAGGCACCGTCAGCACGGCCGGGGCGGCCACCGCCGCCCAGCCGGAGGCCACCGACATCAAGGACAGGCTGCTCTCCGTGCCGGGGATGAGCCTGATCGAGGAGAAGCCGTACCCCGGCTACCGCTTCTTCGTGCTCAACTACACCCAGCCGGTCGACCACCGGCACCCGTCCAAGGGCACCTTCCAGCAGCGGATCACCGTGCTGCACAAGGACACCGCCCGCCCGACGGTCTTCTACACCGGCGGCTACAGCGTCTCCACCACACCGAGCCGCCGCGAGCCGACCCAGATCGTGGACGGCAACCAGGTGTCCATGGAGTACCGCTACTTCACCCCGTCCCGGCCCGAGCCGGCCGACTGGTCGAAGCTGGACATCTGGCAGGCCGCCAGCGACCAGCACCGCATCTTCACCGCCCTGAAGAAGATCTACTCCCAGAACTGGATCTCCACGGGCGGCTCCAAGGGCGGCATGACGGCCACCTACTACGAGCGGTTCTACCCGCGTGACATGGACGGCGTGGTCGCCTACGTCGCCCCCAACGACGTGGTGAACAAGGAGGACTCGGCCTACGACCGGTTCTTCGCGACCGTCGGCACCAAGGAGTGCCGCGACCGGCTGAACGGGGTGCAGCGCGAGGCGCTGGTGCGCCGGGCCGCGCTGGAGGAGCGGTACCGGGCGTACGCCGCCGAGAACGGCTACACCTTCACCACCATCGGCAGCCTGGACCGCGCCTACGAGGCCGTCGTCCTGGACTACGTGTGGGGCTTCTGGCAGTACAGCACCCTGAAGGACTGCGACACGATCCCGGCGGACGCCAAGAACGCCACCGACGGCGAGATCTGGGACTCCGTCGACACGATCTCCGGCTTCGCGGCCTACACCGACCAGGGCCTGACCCCGTACACGCCGTACTACTACCAGGCCGGCACCCAGCTCGGCGCGCCGACCATCCACTTCCCGCACATCGAGAAGAAGTACATCCGCTACGGCTACCAGCCGCCGCGCAACTTCGTGCCCCGGGAGATCCCGATGCGGTTCCAGCCGTTCGTGATGGACGACGTGGACGCGTGGGTCAAGCGCAACGCCCGGCAGATGCTGTTCGTGTACGGGCAGAACGACCCGTGGGGCGCCGAACCGTTCCGCCTGGGCAAGGGGGCCCGTGACTCCTACGTGTTCACCGCGCCCGGCATGAACCACGGCGCCAACGTCGCCGGTCTGGTCCCGGAGCAGAAGGCGCTCGCCACCGCCCGCATCCTCGACTGGGCGGGCGTCGCGTCCGCCGCCGTCCAGGAGAACCCGTCGGCGGCCAAGCCGCTGGCCCGCTTCGACGCCAAGCTGGACCAGCGGAACATCGAGCGGGAGCCCGCCCTGCGCCCGTGACCGGCGCCGCGCGGCGGCCCACCGCGACACCGGGCGGCCCCGCCGGGACGGAGCTTTCCGTCCCGGCGGGGCACGGCCCTCACCTCCGGTACGTCAGCCCGTACCCGACCGGGTACAGCACCGTCGCCGGATCGTCCGCCCGCACCACCGGCACCGGCAGCCTGCCGCGCGGCTCCGCCCGCCCGGCGATCACCCGGGCCGCCGCCCGCACCTCCACGTCGGTCCAGGAGTAGGCGGCCAGCACGGCCGGCACGCCGGGCAACCGGGCCACGTCGTAGGGGTTGCGGACGGCGACCGCGACGACGGGCTTGCCGGTGCCGAGCAGTTCCCGTACGAGGGTGCGCTGGCCGCTGGAAGCGGTGACGTTGTAGGTGGCGACGACCACCGCGTCCGCGTCACCGGCCGCCGCGACCGCGCGGGCGACGGTGGCGGAGCCGGGGGCGGTGCCGGTGGACAGGGCGGTGGCGGTGAAGCCCAGTTCGGTGAGGGCGCCCGCGAGCACCGCGGTCGGCGGGCCGGTGGTGCCGGACGGGGAGGCCGGGTCGGCGCCCACCACGAGCAGCCTCGGCGTCCGCCGCCGGGACAGCGGCAGCAGGTGCCCCTCGTTGACCAGCAGGGTCGTCGTCCGCTCGGCGATACGGTCGGCCGCCGCCAGATGAGCGCGGGTGCCGACGGTCCGGTCCACCGCCCGCGCGGTGGTGTACGGGTCCCGGAACAGACCCAGCTTCGCCTTCAGCCGCAGCACCCGCAGGATCGATTCCTCAAGGCGGGCCTCGGTGAGTTCCCCGTTCCGTACGGCCGTCAGCACGGCGTTCCAGGCCAGGTCCAGGTCGGGCGGGTTGAGGAGCTGGTCGACGCCCGCCTTCAGGGCCAGCACCGGCACCCGGGCGTCGCCGTACTTGGTGCGCACGCCCTCCATGCCGAGGGAGTCGGTGACCACGACCCCGTCGTAGCCCAGTTCCTCGCGGAGCAAGCCGGTGAGGATGGGGCGGGAGAGGGTGGCGGGGTCACCGGAGTCGTCGAGCGCGGGGACCATGAGGTGGGCGGTCATGATGGAGTCGATGCCGGCCGCGATCGCCGCCCGGAACGGCGGGGCGTCCAGCTCCTCCCACTGTGCCCGGCTGTGCGTGATGACGGGAAAGCCGGTGTGGCTGTCGACGGCGGTGTCCCCGTGCCCGGGGAAGTGCTTGGCGCAGGCGGCGACCCCCGACCCCTGGTACCCGGTCACCTCGGCCGCCACCAGCGAGGCCACGGCCCGCGGGTCGGCGCCGAAGGAGCGGACGCCGATCACCGGGTTGGCCGGGTTCACGTTCACGTCGGCGACCGGGGCGTAGTCCTGGCGGATGCCCATCGCGCGCAGCTCGGCGCCCGCGATCCGGCCGAGGGTCCGGGCGTCGGCCCGGGAGCGTCCCGCGCCGATCGCCATGGCGCCGGGGAACAGCGTGGCCGGCTCGCCCACCCGGGCCACTATGCCGTGCTCCTGGTCGGTGGAGATCAGCACGGGCAGCCCGCGCTGCTGGGCCAGGGACGCCCGCTGGATGCCGTTGGACAGGGCGGCGATCTGCCGGGGGTCGCGGGTGTTGTGCGCCCAGGCGAAGTAGATGATGCCGCCGACCCGGTACCTGGCGATCAGCTCGGCGGCGGTGCGCACACCGATCTCCGCGAGGTTGGCGTCGATGTCGGCCTGGTCGGGGTCGGTGGCGGAGTGGCCGTAGACCCGCATCACGAAGAGCTGGCCGACCTTCTCCTCCAGGCTCATCCGGGAGATGAGGGAGCGGAGCCGCTCGTCGTCGGCGGGGGCGGCGGGCCGGGCGGACGCGGTGCCGCCGGCGGCCAGCGCCGCGGTGACGCCCGCGCCGGCCGCGAGGACCGTGCGTCTGGCGGGCCGGGCGGTGTTTCCGGTGCTTCCCGTGCTGCTGTCGGGCACGTGCGCTCCTTCCGGAGGCCGGTGAAGGAAACTTCCGAGGTGTCACCAATATCCGGGAAGTTTCTGCCAGTCAAGGGAACGCACAGGCCGAGGGGCGGGGTCGGCCCGGGGTGTCAGGCGCGTGGGTGGGAGGCCGCCGCCGGCCAGTGCGCGCGCAGCGACCGCACGGTCTCGGCGATGGCCGGGCGGCGGGCCGCGCCCGTGCGCCACAGGGCGTACAGGTGCCGCACCGGCATCGGGTCCAGCGGCACCTCCACCACCCCCGCGGGCAGCGGCCCGCGCCCGAGGCGGGGGATCAGCGCCACGCCGAGCCCGGCGGCGACCAGCGCCACCAGCGTCGGGTTCTCGTCGGCCTGGTGGACGATGTCCGGTTCGTGCCCGGCGGCGCGCAGGGTGCGCTGGAGCCAGTCGTGGCAGACCCGGCCGGGCGGCTGGCAGATCCACCGCTCGCCGCCCAGCTCCTCCCGCCGTACCGCCGCCCGCCCGGCGAACGGGTGCCCCTCCGGGACCAGCAGGTCGCACAGGTCGTCGCCGATGGCCGCCTGCTCCACCCCGGCCGGCGCGGGCAGCGGCGCGATGTCCCAGTCGTGCGCCACCACCAGGTCGACGGCCCCCTTGGCGACCAGGTCGACGGAGAGGTGCGGGTCGACCTCGGTGAGCCGGGTGTCCAGCGCGGGGTGCCGGCGGGCGAGGTCGGCGAGCACGGCGGGCAGCAGTCCGCGCGCCGCCGACGCGAACGCCGCGATGGTCAGCTTCCCGGCCGGCCGCCCCCGCCGCTCCTCCAGCTCGGTCTCCGCCCGCTCCACGATCGCCAGCAACTCCCGCGCGGTCTCGGCGAGTTGCCGCGCCTCGTCGGTGAGCCGGACGCCCCGGCCCGCCCGTTCCAGCAGCACGGTACGGGTCTCCCGTTCCAGCTTGGCGATCTGCTGGGACACGGCGGACGGCGTGTAGCCGAGCGCGGTGGCGGCGGCCCCGACCGTGCCGTGCACGGCGACCGCGTGCAGGGCGCGCAGCCGCTGGAGGTCGAGCATGAGGACCCCTCGTTCGTTCAGCGTTGCTTCATCCGACAGTGCAGCAATCATCGCTAGTGCTTCACGGTCGGGGAAGGTGATCCTCGACGCATGCGACCGTCACATCTCTTCCTCGCCGTTCTCGTCGCCGCCGTGTGGGGCGTGAACTTCACCGTCATCGAGATCGGCCTCGGCCACTTCCCGCCGCTGCTCTTCTCCGCCCTGCGCTTCCTGGTGGCGGCGCTGCCCGCGGTGTTCCTGGTCGGCCGCCCCAAGGTGGCCTGGAAGTGGATCGTGGCGGTCGGACTCGCCCTGGGCGTGGCCAAGTTCGGCCTGGTCTTCTACGGCATGGACGCGGGCATGCCGGCCGGGCTGACCTCCCTGGTGCTCCAGGTGCAGGCGGTGTTCACCGCCGTCATCGCCGCCGCCGTCCTGGGCGAACGGCCCACCCGGATACGGGCGGCGGGCATGCTGGTCGCCCTCGCCGGCATCGCCGTCGCGGCGGTCGACGAGGGCGCCTCGGGCCCGCTGGGCGCCTTCGCGCTGGTGGTCGCGGCGGCGTTCTGCTGGGGCGTGTCCAACGTCCTGACCCGCCGGGCGGCGCCGCCGGACGCGCTGAACTTCATGGTGTGGGTGAGCACCGTCCCGGTCCTGCCGCTGCTCGGCCTGTCCCTGCTCACGGAGGGGGCCGACCGGGACCTGGCGGCGCTGCGCGCGCTGGACTGGCAGGGCGCGGGCACGGTCCTCTTCGTCGCCTGGGTCGCCACCGTCTTCGGCTTCGGCGCCTGGGGCTGGCTGCTGCGCCGCCACCCGGCCTCCGCGGTCGCCCCGTTCTCCCTGCTGGTCCCGGTCTTCGGCATGTCGTCGGCGGCCCTGTTCCTCGGCGAGCCGGTCTCCCCGCTGCGCTGGTGCGCGGCGGCCCTGCTGGTCGGCGGCGTGGCACTGACCTCGGTGACCCCCCGGCACCGCCCGGCGGACAGGCCCACCGGAACCGGGCCGCGACCACGAACAAAGGGGCCGGAACTCCAGGCGGCGGCCACCGGAAAGGCAACCCCATAGACACACGAGAACACGGCCTTCCCGCTCATCCCATAAGTGCTGTGTTATCGGCCCATCGATAGGACTTGTCCGGCCGGTCATTCACTCGTGTGCCACGTACCCAGCGGGTTCGCGGTCGCGTTAGTCGGAACATGACCAAGGTGACTGAGGGGGGCCGGCTTCTCGTGGCATGCGGAGAACCGGGTCGGATCGCACGCGAAGTGAATGAGCGGCCCGCGTTCTCGCGGGCGGAATGACCGGGGTCGCATCATGTACGGCGAGGAATCCGCATACCGTCCGCAATTCCCGGACCCGCACCCCCTCGGCACTTACGACTTCCCGCCCGGCGACGGCCGGCACCGCGCCGCCCCCGCCCCCGCCCCCGCCCCCGAGTACGCCACCCCGCCGCTGGTCCCGGACATGTCCTGGGACCCGGCCGAGGAACTGGCCTTCATGCTCCAGGACGCCCTCGCGGACCGCGGCCCGGACCTCCCCCCGGCGCCCGGCGAGACCCCGGCGGCGGCCCCCGCGCCCGGCAGCCCGCTGGACAACCTCCAGGAGATCACCGCGGAGCTGCCGCCCCTGCGGGACGCCGCCCCCAGCCACCGCAGGGTGCGCGAGCGCCGCCGCCCGCGCGGACTGGACGCCGTCAGTTACCTCACCGCCGCCCTCGCCACCGTCATCGCCTCCGCGGTGAGCCTGCTCAGCGGCGTGGTCGCCTACGACCCGCTGCGCGTCGTCGCCCTGACCCGGCTCCAGTCCGGGGTGGTGTCCTGGTGGCCGCTGCTGGTCTTCGGGCCCTGGCTGGTGGCCTCGCTCTCCGTGCTGCGGGCGGCGCTGCACCAGCGCCGGGCCGTGCACTCCTGGTGCGTGGTCCTGGTCTTCTCGCTGATCTCGGTCTTCCTCTGCGTGGTCCAGGCGCCGGGCACCGTCATCGACGTCGCCGCCGCGGGCCTGCCGGGGCTCGCCGCCCTGGCCTGCTTCCAGCAGCTCGTGCGCCAGATCACCCTGACCCGCCCGCCCCGGCGGACGGCGCCCCGGCACCGGGCGGGGGCCGAGCCGGAGCAGCCGGCCGGGGCGGAGCAGGAGCCGGAGGCGGTGCCGGACCCGGCGGGCCCCGAGGCCGCCGTGCCGCCCGGCGTCCGCCCGCCGGGCCCCGTACCGCAGCGCGCCGAGCGCACCATGAAGACGTACGTGATCAGCGACAACCGCCGCCTGCGCGGCCGGCACCCCGCCTACACCGGCCCGGTGCCGGGGCCGCGCCGCGGCCAGTGAACGCCGGGGCGGGTATTACCCAGGCAAGCCGGGTCCGTTCACGCGCGTCGGATCACGCGGCCTCGCTCAGCAGCTTGTCCAGGTGGCGGCGCCCCGCGTCCAGCAGCCCGGGCAGCGGGGCGGCGTCCTCGTACCACCGCTTCTCGTACTCCCAGCACAGCCAGCCCTCCCAGTCGTGCCGGGCGAGCACGTCCACGCACTCGGCGAGCGGCAGCACCCCGGCGCCCAGCGGCAGCGGCGTGGTGTCCTCGGCGGAGGCGATGTCCTTGACCTGGAGGTAGCCCAGGTGGGGGGAGAGGGCCGCGAAGGAGTTTAACGGCTGCTCACCGCCCAGCCAGGTGTGCATCACGTCCCACACGGCACCGGCCTGCCGGTGGCCGACCAGGCCGAGGACGCGCATCGCGTCGGCGCCGGTGCGGTGCGAGTCATGGGTCTCCAGCAGGATCCGCACCCCCGCGTCGGTGGCCTCCTCGGCGGCCGTGCCCAGCCGCCGCGCGGCCGTCGCGTCGGCCTCCTCGGGGCTCAGGTCGCCGCCGCCGGGGAAGACCCGGACGTACGGGGCGCCCAGGTCGCGGGCGAGGCCCAGCAGGTCGCGCAGTTCGGCGAGGACGGGTCCGTCGTCACCGGGGGCGGCGACCCGCGTGTACCCGGCGACGCAGAGGATCTCGACGCCCGCCGCCGCGAACTCGGCTGCCACCGCGGCCCGTTCGGCGGGGGGCAGCCCTGGATGGACCGGTTCCTCGGGGTGGGCGCGGAGTTCGACACCGTGGTAGCCGTGCTCGGTCGCGAGCCGCAGTACCTCGGTGACGGGCAGACCGGGGACGCCGAGGGTGGAGAACGCCAGCTTCATGTCATCGGACCCTACCCGCCAGAACGCCCGTCACTCCGGTGTCACGTCCGGCGCTGCCGCGCGGTACACGCACACCTGGGCGCCGGTCGGCGCGGCGGCCGCGGAGACCAGCTCGAACGCCCGCAGCGCACCGTCGGCGGGGAAGATGCTCTTGCCGCCGCCGAGGATCACCGGCATCACCACCAGCCGCAGTTCGTCCACGAGGCCCGCGCTGAGCAGCGGCCTGACCAGCGAGGGGCTGCCCATGAGCAGCAGCCCGCCGTCCCCGCCCGCCGCCCGCAGCCCGCGCAGCTCCGAGAGCGCTTCCGCGCCGGGGATACGGGTGGTGTTCCACACCATGTCGGCGTCGCCGAGGGTGTCGGAGACGACGTACTTCGGCAGCGCGTTGATCCGGTCGGCGAAGGGATCACCGGCCTGCGCGGGCCACGCCTGCGCCATCACCTGCCAGGTCCGCCGCCCGTACAGCAGCGCCTCGGCCCCGCGCAGCGCCTCGTCGAAGAACCCGCCGACCACCTCCGGGTCGAAGTACGGATGCGTCCAGCCCCCGTGCGCGAACCCGCCGTCGGTGTCCTCCTTTGGCCCACCCGGCGCCTGCACGACCCCGTCGAGGCTGATGAACTCACTGATCACGATACGCACCGGGTCACTCCTGAAGGTCGTCAGAACAGCTACGCACATCAGACCGCCCACGGCTCGCAAAGTCATCGGTACGCAGACGATCTCCCGACCCGTACGCCGCATCGCACCCCGCGCCCCATCCGACGGAGGCGACACTCCAGCCCGTCCGACGACGGCGACCTTCCGGACTGCCCGGCGACGGCGACACCCAGCCCGTCCGGCGTTCGAGGACGAGGCCGCAGGCCGATGCGGGGGCCCGGGGGCGGCAGCCCCCGGACGGCGCCCGCACGGACGCCGGGTCACACCAGAAGGAGCCTCACCCCCGAGGCCGTCCGCAGGACCCCCGTACCATCAGCTCCCCCCGCACCACCGCGATCCCCCCGGGCGGCGCCTCCTCCCGCCCCATCGCGATCCGCCCGGCCCGCGCCCCCGCCTCGGCCAGCGGCAGCCGGACCGTCGTCAGCGCCGGTACCGCGTCGATGCTGAACGGCAGGTCGTCGAACCCGGCCACCGACACGTCCGCCGGGATCCGCAGCCCGGCCTCCCGCAGCGCCGCGCACGCGCCCAGCGCGACGGAGTCATTCGCGGCGACCACGGCGGTCAACGACGGGTCCCTGCGCAGGAGTTCGAGGGTGGCCTCGTAGCCGGACCGCCGGTCGTAGCGGCCGTGGACGGTCCAGCGCGGGTCCTCGGCGATGCCGTGCGCGGCGAGCGCGGCGCGGTGGCCCTCCAGCCGGTGCCGGGTGGTCGTGCGCTCCTCGGGGCCCGCGATGTAGCCGAGCCTGCGGTGGCCGAGCCCGATCAGGTGCTCGGTCAGCTCCCGTCCACCGCCCCGGTTGTCGAAGGTCAGCGCGATCGCCCCGGTGTCCGGCGCCGGGGGCCGCCCGCACAGCACCACCCGGGTCCCGGCCTCCCCGAGCCTGCGCAGCTTCGCCGCCACGGCCGCCTTGTGCGGCGCGTCCTCCACCGCCCCGCCGGTCAGCACCACGGCCGCCGCCCGCTGCCGTTGCAGCAGCGTGAGGTAGGTCAGCTCGCGCTCCGGCGAGCCGCCGGTGTTGCAGACCACCGCGAGCCGCTCGCCGCCGGCCCGGCCGCCGGGCCCGCCGATCTCCGACTGGATCGCGCCCGCCATGATCCCGAAGAACGGGTCGGCGATGTCGTTGACCAGGATGCCGACCAGGTCGGAGGTGGCGGCGGCCAGCGCGCTGGCGGGGCCGTTGAGCACGTAGTCCAGCTCGTCGACCGCCTTCAGCACCCGTTCGCGGGTGGACGCGGCGACGGGATAGTTCCCGTTCAGCACGCGCGACACCGTCGCGGGGGAGACCTGCGCGCGGGCCGCCACGTCCGCCAGGGTCACCGTCATGTCCTCGTCCTCCGCCTCGTCGTCCTGGAGCCGCGTCGCACTGAAGCCCCGTGGTCCTCGAGCCGCGTCGCACCGAAGCCCCGTCGTCCTGGAGCCGCGTCGTCCTGAAGCCGCCCGTCGAACCCCGGCCGCGGTCTTGTCCAGACCACCGTGCACAGGCTAGCTTCGTATCAGATAGAAAGCGCTTGCTATCACGCCCGTCCCGGCGATGGCGGCGCACGGACCGTGTACGAAGGGAATGACGTGACACGCAAGACGGTGCGTATCGCCATGAACGGTGTGACCGGGCGCATGGGCTACCGCCAGCACCTGGTCCGCTCCATCCTGGCCCTGCGCGAACAGGGCGGCCTCGACCTCGGCGACGGCACCGTGCTGTGGCCGGAGCCGGTCCTGGTCGGCCGCCGCGAGCACGCGCTGCGGGCGCTCGCCGACCGGCACGGCCTGGAGCACGTCTCGACCGACCTGGACGCGGTCCTCGCCGACGACGGCGTCGACGTCTACTTCGACGCGCAGGTGACCTCGGCCCGCGAGGAGGCGATCCGCAAGGCGATCGCCGCCGGCAAGCACATCTACACCGAGAAGCCCACCGCCACCGGCCTCGACGGCGCCCTCGAACTCGCCCGGCTGGCCGCGGAGAAGGGCGTCAAGCACGGCGTCGTCCAGGACAAGCTGTTCCTGCCGGGCCTGCTCAAGCTCAAGCGGCTCATCGACGGCGGCTTCTTCGGCCGGATCCTCTCCGTGCGCGGCGAGTTCGGCTACTGGGTCTTCGAGGGCGACTGGCAGGAGGCCCAGCGCCCGTCCTGGAACTACCGCGCGGAGGACGGCGGCGGCATCGTCGTCGACATGTTCCCGCACTGGGAGTACGTGCTGCACGAGCTGTTCGGCCGGGTGCGGTCGGTGCAGGCCGTCACCGCCACCCACATCCCGCAGCGCTGGGACGAGAACGGCAAGCCCTACGACGCCACCGCCGACGACGCCGCGTACGGCATCTTCGAGCTGGAGGGCGGCGCCATCGCGCAGATCAACTCCTCCTGGGCGGTGCGCGTCCACCGCGACGAGCTGGTCGAGTTCCAGGTCGACGGCACCGAGGGCTCCGCCGTCGCCGGGCTGCGCGACTGCCGCGTCCAGCACCGCAGCGCCACCCCCAAGCCGGTCTGGAACCCGGACATCCCCGCCACCGAGGTCTTCCGCGACCAGTGGCAGGAGGTCCCGGACAACGGGGAGTTCGACAACGGCTTCAAGGCCCAGTGGGAGCTGTTCCTCAAGCACGTGTACGCCGACGCCCCCTACCACTGGGACCTGCTGGCCGGCGCCCGCGGTGTGCAGTTGGCCGAGCTGGGCCTGCGCTCCTCGGCCGAGGGCCGCCGTCTCGACGTACCGGAGATCGCGCTGTGACCCTCCACCTGCCGGGCGCCGACGGCACACTGCGGGCGTACGAACCCCGCGGCGAGGCCCTCGCCCTCACCCCCGGAAGCGCTTTCACCTCGCGTACGGTCTTCTCCGCGGCGCACGTCGTCGCCGACCCGTACGCCGATGTGAGTCCCGACGCGCCGGCCGCCGTCGACTGGGACGCCACCCTCGCCTTCCGCCGCCACCTGTGGTCGCACGGCCTGGGCGTCGCCGAGGCGATGGACACCGCCCAGCGCGGCATGGGCCTGGACTGGGCGGGCGCGGCCGAGCTGATCCGCCGCTCCGCCGCCGAGGCCCGGGCCACCGGCGGCCGGATCGCCTGCGGTGTGGGCACCGACCAGCTCGCCCCCGCCGGCCCCCGCACCCTCGCGGAGATCCGCGCCGCCTACGAGGAGCAGCTCGCGGTCGTCGAGGAGGCGGGCGCCCAGGCCATCCTGATGGCCTCCCGCGCCCTGGCCGCCACGGCCCGCGGCCCCGAGGACTACCTGGAGGTCTACGGCCACCTGCTGCGCCAGGCCGCCGAGCCGGTCGTCCTGCACTGGCTCGGCCCCATGTTCGACCCGGCGCTGGAGGGCTACTGGGGCTCGTCCGACCTGGACGCGGCGACCGGCACCTTCCTGGAGGTCATCGCCGCCCACCCCGACAAGGTCGACGGCATCAAGGTCTCGCTGCTCGACGCCCGGCGCGAGGTCGAGCTGCGCCGCCGCCTCCCGCACGGCGTGCGCTGCTACACCGGCGACGACTTCCACTACCCGGAGCTGATCGCCGGGGACGAGCAGGGCTTCAGCCACGCCCTGCTCGGCATCTTCGACCCGCTGGGCCCGCTGGCCGCCGAGGCGGTCCGGGTCCTGGACACGGGGGACGTGCCGGGCTTCCGCGCCCTGCTCGACCCCACGGTGGAGCTCTCCCGCCACCTCTTCCAGGCTCCGACCCGGTTCTACAAGACGGGCGTGGTGTTCCTCGCCTGGCTGGCCGGCCACCAGCGCCACTTCACCATGGTCGGCGGCCTGCAGTCGGCCCGTTCCCTGCCCCACCTCGCCCGCGCCTACGAACTCGCCGACGGTCTGGGCCTGTTCCCCGACCCCAAGCTCGCCGAGGAGCGGATGCGGACCCTGCTCGCCCTGTACGGAGTCGACCGGTGACCGATCTCGCACGCTTCAGCATCAACCAGATGACGGTCAAGCAGCTCACCCTGCCCGACCTGGCCGCCGCCTGCCGCGACCTGGGCGTGATCAACGTGGGCCTGTGGCGCGAACCCGTCCAGGAGTACGGCGTGGCAGCGGCGGCCAAGCTGGTCCGCGACGCGGGCCTGACCGTCACCACCCTGTGCCGGGGCGGCTTCCTCACCGCCACCGACCCGGAGGCGCGGGCCGCGGCCCTGGCCGACAACCGGCGGGCGGTCGACGAGGCCGCCGCGCTCGGCACCGACACCCTGGTGCTGGTCTCCGGCGGCCTGCCCCCGGGCGAGCGGAGCCTGGCCGCCGCCCGCGAACGCATCGCCGACGCGCTCGCCGAACTCGCCCCCTACGCCGGGGAACACGGCGTCCGCCTGGCCATCGAGCCGCTGCACCCCATGTACGCGGCCGACCGCTGTGTGGTCTCCACCCTGACGCAGGCCCTGGACCTCGCCGAACGCTTCCCCGCCCACCAGGTCGGCGTCACCGTCGACACGTACCACGTCTGGTGGGACGACCGGGCGCCCGCGGAGATCGCCCGGGCGGGCGCGGGCGGCCGCATCCACACCTTCCAGCTCGCCGACTGGACCACCCCCCTGCCCGAGGGCGTCCTCAACGGCCGGGGCCAGCTCGGCGACGGCTCGATCGACCTGCGCGAGTGGCAGGGCCATGTCGAGGCGGCCGGCTACACCGGCCCGATCGAGGTCGAGCTGTTCAACGAGGCGCTGTGGTCCCGCGACGGCCGGGAGGTGCTGGCCGAGACGGCCCACCGGTTCGTGACGCACACGGCGCTGTGAGGGAGCCAAGGACATGAACCACACCGTCAGTGCCGTGCTGTAGCATATGCGGCCGTTATCCGGATACTCCGAATACCGGACGGTAGACCGGGGCGTACAGGACATCCGTTCCGCATCGGCCGGAGCGGATGCCGTAATTCCCTCTGTGGTATGCGTCACCCCGGCGGATCAGGAACGCATTTCTGAACTGGCCGAATGCCCGATTGCGCACCGAAAACAGATATCCGTTCACTCTCTCAACCCGTCGGCAGGTCTCGCATACGCCCTCCCTCGCAAGGCAAGATGGGGGCTGCGCGTACGCGCTGCACGTGCATTCCCGCCCTTTCGGCGGGCTCACGGGAGCGCCGCGGGCAGAGTGAGAGCCCCATCTCCGAGGCTGGCCAGCTACCGAGATGAGGCTCTCCGACAGCACCAGAACGGGCTGGGCCCCGGCCCTCGGGCCGGGGCTCTTCCCTCAGTGGCTCAGCAGCTCCCGCAGGATCTTGTAGATCCCGGCGAGCGGCCCGAGCCAGCGGACCTTGTTGTAGAACCGGTCCGCTTTGGTGTTCCGGTGCCCTTCTGGCTCTGCAGCCATCAGGCCGTTCCCCTTTCTGGTCCACGTTCGTGAACCTCGCGAGGGAGCCCACGAGGCGCGGCCGGGCCGGGGAGCGGTGATAGCGCCATACAGTACCGGTCACCAGCGACAACCACGGCGAGTCCGGCCCACTCCTGAGGGTGATCACCTCCCCACCGGAAGGGCACGCCGTGCCGGGCCGGTTGACCCGGATGCCACGGTTGTGGCGATCAAGGCGACTGCCAGTGCCGTTGCATATGCGTCTGACGTGACGGGGTGCCAGTTCCGGGACCGGAAGTCGCGTATCTCACACCCGCAAGATGACGGAACCTCCGTCAAAATCCGTACTTCCGTCAGCAATGATCGCCGCACGGCCCCCTCCGGTCGGGCGGACCGGCCACGTTGGGCCACCGACCGGTCGACGCCGCTCAGCAAGCGCTCAGTTTGCGAAGGGAACGAGAGCACGACCGGGCACCGAAAAAAACCCGGGCACCCGTGCAACCCTTCCCCCACCCGACGGGTCGTACTTGGCATCAGGACACCCCGGGGGGATCTCGGGGGGGATCACGGGTGTCCTGGCAGGAGGGGAAACCCGAGGGGGCCCGGTCGGCGACCGGGCCCCCTCGAATCATGACGGGCCCGGCACGACCGGCCGCCGGAAGAACACGGCGCCAGAAGAACACGGGGCTAGAAGAACACCCCGCACCGCAGCAGCACATTGGCGTACGGCCGGGCCTCCCCGGTCCGCACCACCAGGCGGGCGCCCGCCGACAGGTGCTTCAGGCGCTCGTGCGGGACCAGGTCCAGGGCGGGGAAGTGCCCGTCGAGCAGGGCCGCCGCCGCCGGGTTCGCCGTCCGTACCTCCTCGGCGGCCGTCGCGCCCTCCACGACCAGCTCCGCCAGCAGCCCGTCGACGACCTCCGCGAACGACGGCACCCCGGCCCGGAACGCCAGGTCCACCACGCGCGGGCCGGCCGGGATCGGCATCCCCGCGTCGCACACCAGCACCCCGTCGCCGTGGCCCAGTTCGGCGAGGGCACCGGCGAGGTGGCGGTTGAGTATCCCGGCCTTCTTCACAGGGCCTCGACCTCCGCCGCCGTCGGATACGAGGCTTGCGCCCCCGCCTTCGTGACCGCCGCCGCGCCGACCCGGGCCGCGTACGCCGCCGCCTCCGCCAGGGACTCGCCGGTGCCAAGGCGCCAGGCCAGCGCGGCGGTGAACGCGTCGCCCGCGCCCGTGGTGTCGACCGGGTCGACCCGGACCGCCGGAATCCGCCGGGCCCCGTCCGCCGACGCCACCAGCGCGCCCTCGGCGCCCAGGGTGATCACCACCGAGCGGGGACCCTTGGCGAGCAGGATGCGGGCCCAGTCCTCGGGGGTGTCACCCACGCGCGAGGTCCCGAGGATCACCTTCGCCTCGTGCTCGTTGACGATCAGCGGGTCGCAGGCGTCCAGCACCTCGCGGGGCAGCGCCCGCGGCGGGGACGGGTTGAGGACGAAGCGGCTGCCCGGCGCCAGGCTGCGCACCACCTCCACGACCGTCTCCAGCGGGATCTCCAACTGCGTGGACACCACCCGGGAGGCGTGGAAGAGGCTGGCCGCGGCCCGGATGTCACCGGGGGTCAGCCGCCCATTGGCGCCCGGCGAGACGACGATGCTGTTGTCGCCGGACGGGTCCACGGTGATCAGCGCCACCCCGGTGGGCACCTCGCCCACCAGGACGCCCACCGTGTCGACGCCGGCCGTCCGCTGCGAGTCCAGCAGCAGCTTGCCGTGGTCGTCGTCGCCGACCCGGGCCAGCAGCGCCGTACGGGCGCCGAGCCGGGCGGCGGCGACCGCCTGGTTGGCGCCCTTGCCGCCGGGGTGGACGGCCAGGTCGGAGCCGAGCACCGTCTCCCCGGCCGCCGGGCGCCGCTCGACGCCGATCACCAGGTCGGCGTTGGCCGACCCCACGATCAGCAGGTCGTAGTCGTACATGGGTTGTCTCCCCGCTCGAAATCACGGGGGCGGGCGGTCGCGCCGACCGCCCGCCCGGGTGCTGTGTGTCAGCCGTCGAAGCCGGCCACGTTCTGCCGGGTGACGACCTTCACCGGGACCTTCACCGTCTCCTCGACCCGCTTCCCCTCGGCCGCCCGCAGCGCGTTGTCCACGGCGATCCTGCCCAGTTCCGTCGGCTGCTGCGCCACCGACGCGTACAACGTGCCGTCCTGGACGGCCTTCAGCCCGTCCGGCGTGCCGTCGAAGCCGACGACCTGCACGGACTTCCCGGCCTTGGCACCCAGCGCCTTGATCGCGCCGAGCGCCATCTCGTCGTTCTCCGCGAAGACGCCGCTGATGCCGGGATGAGCCTGGAGCAGGTTGGTCATCACGTCCAGGCCCTTGGTGCGGTCGAAGTCCGCGGGCTGCTTGGCGACCACCTTGATCCCCGGGTACTTCTTCAGCCCGGCGGCGAAGCCCGCCCCGCGCTCCCGGCTGGCGGAGGTGCCCGCCTGCCCCTGGAGGATCACGATGGTGCCCTTGCCGCCCAGCTTCTCGGCGAGCGCCTTCGCGCCCAGCTCACCGCCCTCGACGTTGTCGGAGGCGACCAGCGCGGCCGTGTCCGCCTTGTTGACGCCGCGGTCCACGGCGACGACCGGGATGCCGGCCTTGTTCGCCGAGCGCACCGAGGGGCCGGCCGCGTCGGAGTCGACCGGGTTGACCACGACCGCCGACAGGCCCTCGCTGGTGAAGTTCTGCACCTGGTTGGCCTGCTGCGAGGCGTCGTTCTGCGCGTCCGTGACGGTCAGGTCGACGCCCAGCTTCCGTGCCTCTTCCTGCGCGCCGGCCCGGATCTGTACGAAGAAGGGGTTGTTCAGCGTCGACAGCGACAGGCCGATCTTCTGCCTGGTGCCCGCCTCGGCGCCGCCGTGCAGCAGCGAGGTCGCGCCGGCCACCGCGACGGCGACCACGGCCGCGATCACGTAGGTGACCGCCTGCCTGCCCCTGCCGCCGCCGGAGGAGGCGCCGGCCGGTGCCGGGGCCGCCCCCGCCTTGCGGCGCACGGTGTCCAGCAGCACCGCCAGGGCTATGACGACACCGATGACGACCTGCTGCCAGAACGCCGACACCGACAGCAGGTTGAGGCCGTTGCGCAGCACCGCCAGGATCAGCGCGCCGATCAGCGTCCCCGACGCCTTGCCGGTGCCGCCCGCCAGCGACGCCCCGCCGATGACGACCGCCGCGATGGCGTCCAGCTCGTACCCCTGCGCGGCCTGCGGCTGCGCGGAGGAGAGCCGGGCGGCGAGCACGATGCCCGCGGCGGCGGCGAACAGCCCGGAGAACGCGTAGATCGCCAGCTTCTGCCGCTTCACCCGCAGCCCCGACAGTCGCGCGGCCTCCTCGTTGCCGCCGATCGCGTACATCGACCGGCCGATGTACGTCCGCCCCAGCACCAGGGCCGTCACCAGCCCCAGCACGATCATCACCAGCACCGGCGCGGGCAGCCAGCCGCCCAGCGTGTCCCCGAGGTGCGAGACCGAGTCGGGGAACGGGATCGGCGACCCCTGCGAGATCACCAGCGACAGACCGCGCCCCACCGACAGCATGGCCAGCGTCGCGATGAACGGCGGCAGCTTCCCGTACGACACGAGGAAGCCGTTGACCAGGCCGCAGGCGGCACCGGTCAGCACCGCCAGCAGCACGGCCACCGGCACCGGCACCCCGGCCTGGGAGGCGGTCCACGCCAGCACGGTCGCCGACAGCGCGGCCACCGAACCGACCGACAGGTCGATGCCGGCCGAGACGATCACGAAGGTGACGCCGAACGCCAGGATCGCGGTCACCGCCGCCTGCACGCCGACGTTGAGCAGGTTGTCCGTGGTCAGGAAGTCCCCGGACAGCGCCGACATGGCGATGACGAGGACGATCAGCGCGGTCAGCGCGCCGTTGTCGAGCAGCAGGCGGCGCAGCCCGCCCGGGGCGCCCGGCTTGCTCTTGAGGGTGTCAGTGGCCACCGGGGGCCTCCGTTCCGTTGCTGTGGTTCGTGGTGCCGACGGCGAGCGCCATCACGGCGTCCTGGGTGGCCTCGGCGGCGGTGAGTTCGCCGGCGATCCGGCCCTGCGCCATCACCAGCACCCGGTCGCTCATGCCGAGCACCTCGGGCAGATCGCTGGAGATCATCAGGACGGCGGCGCCCTGCGCGGTCAGCTCGTTGACGAGCTGGTAGATCTCGACCTTGGCACCGACGTCGATGCCCCGGGTCGGCTCGTCGAGGATCAGCACCTTGGTGTCGGCCAGCAGCCACTTGCCGATGACGACCTTCTGCTGGTTGCCGCCGGACAGGGTGCGCACCTGCTGGCCGAGGCCCGCCATGCGCACGCCGAGCTGCCCGGCGATCCGGGCGGCCGACTCGCGCTGCGCCCGGAGGTCGACCAGGCCCGCGCGGGAGGCCGACCGGAGGGTGACCAGCCCGAGGTTCTCCTCGACGGAGGCGTCCAGCACCAGCCCCTGGCCCTTGCGGTCCTCGGGCACCAGGCCGATCCCGGCCGCCATCGCGGCGTTCACGTCGTGCCGGCGCAGCGGTGTGCCGCCGACCCGCACGCTGCCGGTGTCGTAGGGGTCGGCGCCGAACACGGCCCGGACCACCTCGGTCCGCCCGGCCCCCACCAGCCCCGCGATGCCGACCACCTCGCCGGCCCGCACCTCGAAGCTCACGTCGTGGAAGACCCCGTCCCGGGTCAGCCCCTCCACCGTGAGCAACGGCGCACCGGCCGCCGCCCGTTCGCGCGGGTACTGCTGCTCGATCGACCGCCCCACCATGAGCCGTACCAGCTCGTCCTCGGGCGTGGCGGCGGGCACCTGCCCGACACTGGCCCCGTCCCGGATCACCGTGACCCGGTCCCCGAGCGCGGCGATCTCCTCCAGGTGATGGGTGATGAACACGATCCCGACGCCGTCCTCGCGCAGCCTGCGCACGATGGCGAAGAGCTTCTCCACCTCCTCCGAGGTGAGCACGGCGGTCGGCTCGTCCATGATCAGCACCCGGGCGTCCAGGCTCAGCGCCTTGGCGATCTCCACCATCTGCAGCCGCGCGATGCCCAGTTCCCGCACCCGGGTGCGCGGCGACACCTCGACCCCGACCCGCTCCAGGAGCACGGCCGCGGCGGCGTCCATGGCCTTGCGGTCGATCATCCCGAACCGCCGGGGCTGCCGCCCGAGGAAGATGTTCTCGGCCACGGTCAGGTCCGGGACCAGGTTGAACTCCTGGTAGATGGTGGCGATCCCGAGCCGCTCGGCGTCCTGCGCCCCGTGGATGCGGACCTCCTCGCCACCGACGAGGATCCGGCCCGCGTCGGGCGTGTGGGCGCCGGACAGCATCTTGATCAGGGTGCTCTTGCCCGCGCCGTTCTCACCGAGCAGCACATGCACCTCGCCCCGGCGCAGATCGAAATCCACGCCGTCGAGCGCGACCACGCCGGGGAACACCTTGCGGACGCCCTCGATGCGCAGCAACTCGTCCGGGTCGCTCACGACGTACTCCTTCGTACGGAAGAGGCAGGGGAGGCAGAGGAGGCGGGGCCGGGCGCCCCGCAGGAGCGCCGCACCACCAGCCGGGCGGGCAGCGCCACCGACTCCGGCCGCCGCCCCTCGATCCGGTCGATCAGCGCCCGTACCGCGGCCCGCCCCAGCTCACCCGTGGGCTGGGCGATGGCGGTGACCGGCGGATCGGTGTGCACGAACCACGGGATGTCGTCGAACGCGGCCAGCGCGATGTCCTCCGGCACCCGCAGCCCCCGCGCCCGTACGGCGTCCAGGGCGCCCAGCGCCATCAGGTTGTCGGCGGCGAAGACCACCTCGGGCGGCTCGGGCAGATCGAGGAACCCCTCGGTGACCCGCCGTCCGCTGTCCGCCTGGAAGTCGCCCTGCCCGATGTAGGGGTCGGGCAGCGGCAGCCCGAACTCGCCGAGCGCCGCGCGGAAGGCGTCCACCCGCTCCCGGCCGGTCGTGGTCGCCGCGGGCCCCGCGATGATCGCCAGCCTGCGGTGGCCGAGCCCGTGCAGATGCGCGACGAGATCCCGTACCGCCTCCCGCCCGTCCGACCGCACCACCGGCACGTCGACGCCGGGTATCCACCGGTCCACGAACACCATCGGCGTGCCGCCCCGCGCGGCCTCGATCATGCGGGGGGAGCCGCCGTCGGTGGGCGACACCAGCAGTCCGTCGATACGCCGGTCCAGCAGCGTCGTCACATGGTGGTCCTGCAACTCGGGCCGCTCGTCGGCGTTTCCGATGATCACGCTGTACCCGAGCGCGCGGGCCTCTTCCTCCACGGACCGCGCCAGCTCGGTGAAGTACGGGTTCAGCACATCGCTGATGACCAGGCCGAGGGTGCGGGTCTGGTCGGTGCGCAACGACCGCGCGACGGCGTTCGGCCGGTACCCCAGCGCCGCGACGGCGGCCAGCACCCGGGTCCGCGCCTGAGCGCTGACCGACGGATGCCCGTTGAGCACACGCGACACGGTGGCCACGGACACCCCGGCCTCGGCGGCAACGTCCTTGATGCTCGCCATCGTCGTTCCACCTCCTCGTGGAATCGATTACACGAGGGATTGGAATCGATTACACGCCCTCAGGGCAAGAGGCGGGGGGTGTGACTCGGGCCACTGTGCGAGGGGGGAGCCCCGGCGGGCTCCCCCCTGCCGTCACTCGCAGAAGGCGGTGTCCACGGCGTCGACGACCGCCTTCGCCGCCTGGTCGGCGTCGTTGCCGAAGGTGCCGGGCAGCGCGGTCACCGCCAGTCCGACGGAGCGGCCGTCGTCGGTGGCGCCGCCGCGCGTCTCGTAGCCGTCGATGTCTCCGCCGTGCCCCCAGTAGGCGCCGCCGCAGCTCAGCGGGACACGGAACAGGCCGAGTCCGTAACGCCACCCGGGGAACACCGGGGCGTCGACCGTCTTGCGCATCTCGGCGAGCTGCTCGGCGGGCAGCAGCTTGCCGCCGAGCAGCGCGCGGGTGAACCGCGCGATGTCGCTCGGCGTCGAGATGAGCTGACCGGCCGCGCCGCCCCAGGACGGGTCCATGACGGTCGCGTCGATCACCTTGCCGGACTCCGTGTCGGCGACCGCGTAGCCGTGCGGGTGCGGCTCCCGGATGGTCTGGTCCCCGGCCGCCGGCCAGTACGTGTGGCGCAGGCCCGCCTTGCTGATGACCCGTCGGTCGATCTCCTCCTGGACCGGGCGTCCGGTCACCCGCTCGATGAGCAGGCCCGCCAGCAGGTAGTTGGTGTTGCTGTACTCCCACTGGGTGCCGGGCGCGAACTCGGCGCGGTGCGCCAGCGCCGCGGCCAGCAGGTCGTGCGGCTGGAAGAACCGGTGCTGGACTTCGGCGAAGTCCTCCAGGCCGATGTACGCGGTGTAGTTGGGCAGCCCGCTGGTGTGCTGCAGGAGTTGACGGACCGTTATGTCGTGACCGTCGATGCCCGGCCCGCGGACCAGGCCGGGCAGGTACCTCTCGATCGGCGCGTCCAGCTCGACCTTGCCCTCGGCCACGAGTTGCAGGACCACGACCGCGGTGAAGGTCTTGGTGTTGCTGCCCGCCCGCACCTGGCCGTCCCGGGGCACCGGAACCCGCCGGTCCAGTCGCGCGGACCCGGCGACGGCGGAGGTCCCGCGGCCGTCCTCGCCGACCCAGGCGAGCGCGGCCGGGAACTTCTCGTCCCGCACCAGCGAGTCGAGGCTCTCCTGCACCGCCGGGCGCGGACGCGCCTCCGCCCGCCCCGGCGGGTCCGCGACCGCCGCGTCGGTCAGGGCGGCGCTCATCAGCCCGGCCACCGCCACGGCCAGCAGTCCCTTGTGCCACTTCGAGGTCGTGTTCCGCTGCATCGGTGCTCCCTCAGCTCGCTGCGATCGATGAGGAAGACGATTCCGAATCCGGGCGCGCGCGTCGGTAGCGCCGTCTGCCGAACCCGGGGTACAGCCTGCACCACCGTGCCCCGGCCCGCTGTCGTACCCGCCCGGTACCGTCGGATCATGCCCAACCAGTCCGCAGGCGCCGCCCCCGGGGAACGAAGGCTCGCTGTCGTCGAAGGAGTCCTGGAGCGGATCACCTACGCCAACGAGGAGAACGGCTACACGGTCGCCCGGGTCGACACCGGCCGGGGCGCCGGTGACCTGCTCACCGTCGTCGGCGCGCTGCTCGGCGCGCAGGTGGGGGAGTCGCTGCGGATGGAGGGCCGGTGGGGCTCTCACCCGCAGTACGGCAAGCAGTTCACGGTGGAGAACTACACCACCGTGCTGCCCGCCACCGTCCAGGGCATCCGGCGCTACCTCGGCTCCGGCCTGGTCAAGGGCATCGGGCCGGTCTTCGCCGACCGGATCACCCAGCACTTCGGCACCGACACCCTGCGGATCATCGAGGAGGAGCCGAAGCGGCTGATCGAGGTCCCGGGCCTGGGCCCGAAGCGGACGAAGAAGATCGCCGAGGCGTGGGAGGAGCAGAAGGCGATCAAGGAGGTCATGCTCTTCCTCCAGACCGTCGAGGTGTCGACGTCGATCGCGGTGCGGATCTACAAGAAGTACGGCGACGCGTCGATCTCGGTGGTGAAGAACCAGCCCTACCGGCTCGCCGCCGATGTCTGGGGCATCGGCTTCCTCACCGCCGACAAGATCGCCCAGTCGGTCGGCATCCCGCATGACAGCCCGGACCGGGTGAAGGCCGGGCTCCAGTACGCGCTGAGCCAGGCCACCGACCAGGGGCACTGCTATCTCCCCGAGGAGAAGCTGATCGCGGACGCGGTGAAGCTGCTCCAGGTCGACACCGGCCTGGTCATCGAGTGCCTGGGCGAGCTGGCGGCGGAGCCGGCACAGGGCGAGGACCCGGGGGTGGTCCGGGAGAAGGTGCCCGACCCTCAGGGCGGCGACCCGGTCACCGCCGTCTACCTCGTCCCGTTCCACCGCGCCGAGCTCTCCCTGTCCGCGCAGCTTCTGAAGCTGCTGCGCACCGACCAGGACCGGATGCCGGCGTTCCGGGAGGTGGCCTGGGACAAGGCGCTGCGCTGGCTGAGGGGGCGCACCGGCACCGACCTCGCGCCCGAGCAGGAGGCGGCGGTGAAGCTGGCGCTGACCGAGAAGGTGGCGGTGCTGACCGGCGGTCCGGGCTGCGGCAAGTCGTTCACCGTGCGGTCGATCGTGGAGCTGGCCCGGGCCAAGAAGGCCAAGGTGGTGCTGGCCGCGCCAACCGGCCGGGCCGCCAAGCGGCTGGCCGAGCTGACCGGCGCGGAGGCGTCCACCGTGCACCGGCTGCTGGAGCTGAAGCCGGGCGGCGACGCGGCCTACGACCGGGACCGGCCGCTCGACGCCGACCTGGTGGTGGTGGACGAGGCGTCGATGCTGGACCTGCTGCTGGCCAACAAGCTGGTCAAGGCCGTACCGCCGGGGGCGCACCTGCTGTTCGTGGGCGATGTCGACCAGTTGCCCAGCGTCGGCGCGGGGGAGGTGCTCCGGGACCTGCTCGCCGGGGGCGGTCCCGTCCCGGCGGTGCGGCTGACCCGGGTGTTCCGGCAGGCCCAGCAGTCCGGCGTGGTCACCAACGCGCACCGGATCAACGCCGGACAGCACCCCGTCACCGACGGCATGAAGGACTTCTTCCTCTTCGTCGAGGACGACACCGAGGAGGCCGGCCGGCTCACCGTGGACGTGGCGGCACGCCGCATCCCCGCCAGGTTCGGCCTGGACCCCCGCCGTGACGTGCAGGTCCTGGCGCCGATGCACCGCGGCCCGGCCGGCGCCGGCACCCTCAACGGACTGCTTCAGCAGGCCATCACCCCGGGCCGCCCGGACACCCCCGAGAAGCGCTTCGGCGGCCGGGTCTTCCGCGTCGGCGACAAGGTCACCCAGATCCGCAACAATTACGAGAAGGGGGAGAACGGTGTCTTCAACGGCACCGTGGGCGTGGTCACCTCGCTCGACCCGGTGGACCAGCGCCTGACGGTGCTGACCGACGAGGACGAGGAGGTTCCGTACGAGTTCGACGAACTGGACGAGCTGGCCCACGCCTACGCGGTCACCATCCACCGCTCCCAGGGCAGCGAGTACCCGGCGGTGGTCATCCCCGTGACCACGGGCGCGTGGATGATGCTCCAGCGCAACCTGCTCTACACGGCGGTCACCCGGGCGAAGAAGCTGGTCGTCCTCGTCGGTTCGCGCAAGGCGATCGGACAGGCGGTGCGCACCGTCTCGGCCGGCCGGCGCTGCACGGCCCTCGACTTCCGGCTGGCCCGCCCCTGACCGGGAGCACGGGGGTCACCCCCTGTGAAAAAAATGATCGATCAAACGAGTCGCAAAGGTCACAGAGCACTTCCCGAAGGGGAACAGAGGGGGCAGTATGAGCAAGTTGGCGGCACTGAGTGCCGCCGATAGGCCCGATGGTCGACCCCGAGTGCACTCTCCTGAGCCAAGTGGGGGATGGTAGAGACAGTCAGGGCACCTCGAAGATGAGGCACTACGTCGGTGAGGGAAGACGTGAGCGACAACTCTGTAGTACTGCGGTACGGCGACGGCGAGTACACCTACCCGGTGATCGACAGCACCGTCGGTGACAAGGGCTTCGACATCGGGAAGCTCCGCGCCCAGACCGGTCTGGTGACACTGGACAGCGGTTACGGCAACACCGCCGCCTACAAATCCGCCATTACGTACCTGGACGGCGAGGCGGGCATCCTCCGGTACCGCGGCTACCCGATCGAGCAGCTCGCCGAGCGCTCCACCTTCCTGGAGGTCGCGTACCTGCTCATCAACGGCGAGCTGCCGACCGTCGACCAGCTCACCTCGTTCCAGAACGACATCACGCGGCACACCCTGCTGCACGAGGACGTCAAGAACTTCTACCGGGGCTTCCCGCGCGACGCGCACCCGATGGCCATGCTGTCGTCGGTGGTCTCGGCGCTGTCCACGTTCTACCAGGACAGCCACAACCCGTTCGACGAGCAGCAGCGCAACCTCTCCACGATCCGGCTGCTCGCCAAGCTGCCGACGATCGCGGCGTACGCGTACAAGAAGTCGGTCGGCCACCCGTTCGTCTACCCGCGCAACGACCTCGGCTATGTCGAGAACTTCCTGCGGATGACGTTCTCCGTGCCGGCGCAGGAGTACGAGCTGGACCCGATCGTGGTCTCCGCGCTGGACAAGCTGCTGATCCTGCACGCGGACCACGAGCAGAACTGTTCGACCTCCACCGTCCGCCTGGTCGGCTCCTCGCAGGCGAACATGTTCGCCTCGATCTCGGCCGGCATCAACGCGCTGTGGGGCCCGCTGCACGGCGGCGCCAACCAGTCGGTGCTGGAGATGCTGGAGGGCATCCGGGACGCGGGCGGCGACGTCGACTCCTTCATCCGCAAGGTGAAGAACAAGGAGGACGGCGTCCGCCTGATGGGCTTCGGCCACCGGGTCTACAAGAACTTCGACCCCCGCGCCAAGATCATCAAGGCCGCCGCGCACGATGTGCTCTCCGCCCTCGGCAAGTCCGACGAGCTGCTGGACATCGCGCTGAAGCTGGAGGAGCACGCGCTCTCCGACGACTACTTCGTCTCGCGCAGCCTCTACCCGAACGTCGACTTCTACACCGGTCTGATCTACCGGGCCATGGGCTTCCCGACCGAGATGTTCACGGTCCTGTTCGCCCTCGGCCGGCTGCCGGGCTGGATCGCCCAGTGGCACGAGATGATCAAGGAGCCGGGGTCCCGCATCGGCCGCCCGCGCCAGATCTACACCGGCGTGGTCGAGCGCGACTTCGTCCCCGTCGAGGAGCGCTGAGCCGCCGTCTCCGTACCGGCCCCGGGTCCGATCCGTCGGGCGCGGGGCCGCGTGCTGTCTCCGGGAAGGCGGACCAGGAGGCCGACGGGCGGTCGCCGGCGAGCCCGTAAGCGAGCCGAAAGTCACCCGGAAGAAGGTACGACGAAAGGCGCCCCGGTGCCGGTCCCCCCACGGGCCGACGACCAGGGCGCCTTCCCATGTCCCGGTGCGGATTCCCCCCACGGGATCCGGGCCGGGCGCTTGTGAGGACAGCGCCTGAATCGCTGTGTCGTGCACCTGCGCGGTCTGCCGGGACAGCGCACGCTCGGGAGGGCCGCTCAAAGCTCCCCGGTGTACGTGTCCCGGCAACGCACCTCTGGAGAAGTCCCCCAAGACATCTCCAGATGTCAGGCAGCGCCCCCCAAGACGCTCCCCGACATCGCCAACTTAGACCTTCGAACCCCTTCGATGGTTACGTTCGGATCACTGTGATCTGCGTCTCTTGCATATGTCCGGTAAATACGCAAGAAGCCCATACGTCGAACGCGTCCCAGCGTAAGGAAGATGCGCGAGCCTTGTGAAGAGCTTATGTGAGGTGGGTTCCGGACTCCAGGGGTACCTCAGTGAAATGTCCGCAGCCGCAGGCTGTTGGTGACCACGAAGACCGAGGAGAAGGCCATCGCCGCCCCCGCGATCATCGGGTTGAGCAGCCCGGCGGCGGCCAGCGGCAGCGCCGCCACGTTGTAGCCGAAGGCCCAGACCAAGTTCCCCTTGATGGTGGCGAGGGTGCGCCGGGAGAGGCGGATGGCGTCCGCGGCCACCCGCAGATCGCCCCGGACCAGCGTCAGATCGCTCGCCTCGATCGCCGCGTCCGTGCCGGTGCCCATCGCCAGGCCCAGGTCGGCGGTGGCCAGCGCCGCCGCGTCGTTGACGCCGTCCCCGACCATGGCGACCGTACGGCCCTCGGCGCGCAGCCCCTTCACCACCTCGGCCTTCTCCTCGGGCAGCACCTCGGCGACGACGTCCTGCGGCGCGATGCCGACCTCCCGGGCGACGGACTCGGCGACCCGCCGGTTGTCGCCGGTCAGCAGGACGGGCCGCAGGCCCAGGCGGCGCAGCGCGGCCACCGCCTCGGCGCTGGTCTCCTTCACCGCGTCGGCGACGGCGACCATGCCGCGCACCTCGCCGTCCCAGCCGACCGGGACGGCCGTGCGCCCGGCCTCCTCGGCGGCCCGGACGGCCCCGGCGACCTCCTCGGGCACCTGGTCGAACAGGCGGCGGCCCACGGCGACCTCACGGCCCTCCACCCGGGCGCGTACGCCCCTTCCCGGCACGTTGGTGAAGTCCTCGGCGGACGGCAGCGCACCGATGCGCTCCCCGGCGCCCGCCGCGACCGCGCGCGCCACCGGGTGCTCGGAGGCGTGTTCGACCGCGCCGGCCAGCCGCAGCACCTCCCGTTCGTCGGTGCCCTCGGCGGCGTACACCTCCACCAGGGTCATCCGGCCGGTGGTGACGGTGCCGGTCTTGTCCAGGACGACGGTGTCCACCCGCCTGGTGGACTCCAGCACCTCGGGGCCCTTGATGAGGATGCCGAGCTGGGCGCCGCGCCCGGTGCCGACCAGCAGCGCGGTCGGCGTGGCCAGGCCCAGGGCGCACGGGCAGGCGATGATCAGCACCGCGACGGCGGCGGTGAACGCGGCGACCGTGTCACCGGTCGCGCCCAGCCAGCCGCCGAAGGTGCCCACCGCGATCAGCAGCACCACCGGGACGAAGATCCCGGCGACCCGGTCGGCCAGCCGCTGCACCTCGGCCTTGCCGCTCTGCGCCTCCTCGACCAGGCGGGCCATCCGCGCCAGTCGGGTGTCGGCGCCGACCCGGGTGGCCTCGACCACCAGCTTGCCCCCGGCGTTGACCGTGGCGCCGGTGACGGCGTCGCCGACCGCGACGTCCACCGGGACCGACTCGCCGGTCAGCAGGGCGGTGTCCACGGCCGAGGCGCCCTCGACCACCGTGCCGTCGGTGGCGATCTTCTCGCCGGGGCGGACCACGAACCGGTCGCCGACGGCGAGCCGGCCGGCCGGTATCCGGACCTCGCGCCCGTCGCGCAGCACGGCGACGTCCTTGGCGCCCAGATCCAGCAGGGCCCGCAGGGCGGCACCGGCGCGGCGCTTGGAGCGGGCCTCCAGGAAGCGGCCGAGCAGGAGGAAGACGGTGACCCCGGCGGCCACCTCCAGGTAGATCGTGGACGTGCCGTCCGCGCGGGAGACGGTCCAGGCGAAGGGGTGCCGCATCCCGGGCATCCCCGCGTCGCCGAGGAACAGCGCCCACAGCGACCAGCCGAACGCCGCGAGGGTGCCGAGCGAGACCAGCGTGTCCATGGTGGCCGCGCCGTGCCGCAGGTTGGTCCAGGCGGCGCGGTGGAAGGGCAGCCCGCCCCAGACGACGACGGGCGCCGCGAGGGTGAGCGACAGCCACTGCCAGTTGTCGAACTGGGCGGCCGGGACCATGGCGAGCAGCACGACGGGCAGGGCGAGCAGCGCCGACACGGTGAGCCGCCGCCGCAGCGCGGACAGCTCCGGGTCGGTGTCCGCGGCCGGGGCGTCCGCGCCCGGGGTGTCCTGGACGGCGGGCTCCGGCGGCGGGGGCTCCTCGGCCGTGTACCCGGTCTTCACCACGGTGGCGATCAGGTCGGCGACCTCGGTCCCGGCGGGGTAGACGACCCGGGCCTTCTCGGTCGCGTAGTTCACCGTGGCGGTCACGCCGTCCATGCGGTTGAGCTTCTTCTCGACCCGGGCCGCGCAGGAGGCGCAGGTCATCCCGCCGATGCGCAGCTCGACCTCCGACCGGCCGGGACCGGGACCGGGGCCGGCGGGCGCCGGGGCCGACGGGGTGCGGGCGGTGGTGGTGGTCATGTCCGGCTCCAGACGGCGGACCGGACCGTGCGGCGGCGGTCCGGTCGGCGGAAGACTTCCTGGGGGGTACGGGGCCGCCCGTACGGACGGGCGGACGGCTGCGGGCCGGTCCCCGTTCGGGGGCACGACCGCCCCGTACGGCTACGGGACGCGGCCGGCCGGTCTCAGACCCGGCCGACCAGTTCGAAGCCCGCCTCGTCCACCGCGGCGCGCACCGCTGCCTCCTCCAGCGGGGCGTCGGAGACGACGGTGACCTCGCCGGTGGAGGCGACGGCCTTCACCGAGGTGACGCCGGGCAGCTCGCCGAGCTCGCCGGAGACGGCGCCCTCGCAGTGTCCGCAGCTCATTCCGCTCACCTTGTAGACGGTGGTGACGGAACCCTGGGTGTCGGTGTGGGCGGTCATGTCTACTCCTCGTCGGGGCGTGTGGGTGGGGTACCCGTGACCCGCGGGGGGTCACCTCTCTCCCACCATACCCCTAGGGGGTAACGCGACCGCGCATCCCGGCCGCCCCGCCCCGGAGAACGTCCCGCCTACCGCCGCCTGTTCCCGGGCCGGGACGCCGCCCAGGCCCGGACGGTGTCGGCGTACCAGTAGGGCTTGCCGCTCTCCATGTGGTCGGGCGGCGGCAGCAGGCCGTGTTTGCGGTAGGAGCGGACGGTGTCCGGCTGGACCCCGATGTGGGCCGCGATGTCCTTGTAGGACCAGAGCCTGCGGTCGGTCATGGGTCGCACCTCCCCGCGCGCGCCGCGGCGGCGACCGGGACGGCCGCCCAGGGGGAGCCGGGCGCTGCGCTGGCGGTCATCAAGCCTGTGTCCGGCGCGCGGCGGAGCGGGAAGGCGGGGACGGGCCGTACGCGACTGTGACGCGGCGGCGATCCGGCCGCGACACCCGTGACAGACCTGAGGCATTCCGCGGCGCGGCGGCGAAGACCAGACATGGCCCTGTCGTCCGAATGTCCGGACAAAGCATTGACAGTCGTCCGGTGCCGGGCTAGAAAGCGGGGGAGTCGACGCGAAAGGGCCGCCATGCCCCACGACCGGCGGCCCGCCGCGCACCGATCGCCTCCGGCGCGGGAGACCGCTTCGCCCTGGCAGGAGCGAAGGGCGAGCGCCGACTCCCCGCCCGCCACGGCCCCGCGCCGGAGGTCATGTGTCTACGGGCGGGCCCGAACCGCAGACACTCTGTCGAGCGCGCGGCGGCCTCCCGCCTGATGGGATGGACGCGCGGCACCTCGCGACCCGACGCCGCCATCTGTGAAGGAGTTCTCGGCCATGACGCACCTCGTCACCCACTGGATCGGCGGCAAGTCCGTCGAAGGCGCCTCCGGCATCCACGGGCCGGTGACCGACCCGGCGACCGGCGCGGTCACCACCCGGGTCGCCTTCGCCTCGGCCGAGGAGGTGGACGCCGCGGTCGCCGCCGCGAAGGAGGCGTACGCGACTTGGGGCCGGTCCTCGCTGGCCCGGCGTACGGAGATCCTCTTCCGGTTCCGGGCGCTGCTGGACGCCCACCGCGACGACCTCGCCGCCCTGATCACCGCCGAGCACGGCAAGGTGCACTCCGACGCGCTCGGCGAGGTCGCCCGGGGCCTGGAGATCGTCGACCTGGCCTGCGGGATCACCGTGCAGTTGAAGGGCGAGCTGTCCACCGAGGTGGCGAGCCGGGTGGACGTGGCCGCGATCCGGCAGCCGCTGGGCGTCGTCGCCGGCATCACGCCGTTCAACTTCCCGGCGATGGTGCCGATGTGGATGTTCCCGCTCGCCATCGCCTGCGGCAACACCTTCGTGCTCAAGCCCAGCGAGAAGGACCCCTCCGCCGCCAACCGGCTCGCCGAACTGCTCGCCGAGGCCGGTCTGCCCGACGGCGTGTTCAACGTCGTGCACGGTGACAGGACGGCCGTCGACCGCCTCCTGGAGCACCCGGACGTCAAGGCCGTCTCCTTCGTCGGCTCCACGCCCATCGCCCGCCACATCCACGCCACCGCCTCCGCCCACGGCAAGCGCGTGCAGGCCCTGGGCGGCGCCAAGAACCACATGCTGGTGCTGCCCGACGCCGACCTCGACGCGGCGGCCGACGCGGCCGTCAGCGCCGCCTACGGCTCGGCGGGCGAGCGCTGCATGGCGATCTCCGCGGTCGTCGCCGTCGGCGGCGTCGGCGACGAACTGGTCCGCAGGATCCGCGAGCGCGCCGAGAAGATCACCATCGGCCCCGGCGACGACCCGGCCAGTGAGATGGGCCCGCTGATCACCAAGGCCCACCGCGACAAGGTGGCGTCCTACGTGGCGAACGCGGCGGCCGAGGGCTGCGAGGTCGTCCTCGACGGCACCGGGTACACCGTCGAGGGGTACGAGGACGGCCACTGGATCGGCATCTCCCTGCTCGACAAGGTGCCGGTCACGGCGAAGGCGTACCAGGACGAGATCTTCGGCCCGGTGCTGTGCGTCCTGCGGGCCGCCACCTACGAGGAGGGCCTGGCCCTGATCAACGCCTCCCCGTTCGGCAACGGCACCGCGATCTTCACCCGGGACGGCGGCGCCGCCCGCCGCTTCCAACTGGAGGTCGAGGCCGGCATGGTCGGCGTCAACGTCCCGATCCCGGTCCCGGTCGGCTACCACTCCTTCGGCGGCTGGAAGGACTCCCTCTTCGGCGACCACCACGTCTACGGCAACGACGGCACGCACTTCTACACCCGCGGCAAGGTCGTCACCACCCGCTGGCCCGACCCCGCCGACACCCCGTCCGGCGTCGACCTGGGCTTCCCCCGCAACCACTGACCCGACCCACCCCCGCCGCCCCGCCCCCGCTCCCGGAGGCGGGGCGGCGCCTTTGTCACGGACGTAAATTTTTCACCGCCCCCCTGCGGTTCCCGCACCCCCCAACACCCGGTAATTCCCGCCGCGAAGTGCCGTATCCGAGCCAGAACCCCGTCACCGGCAACGGATTCCGCAGGAAAACACCCATTGACGTGCTGGTTTCGTCAAGGTTCTCTCATACGCCGGGAGCGACCCAGAACCACGTACGACCCAGCCGCCGGAGGCGATAGCGCTCCCGTCCCCCTTCTTCCTCACGCACGAGTCGATCGGAAGCGCTCCATGACCGACACGCTCCGCCCCGCCGGAACCACCGCCGCCGCGCCCCCGGACCACCCCGGCCCCCGGACGCTGAAGCGCTCCATCGGAGTCGTCGGCGCGACGCTGCTGACCCTCTCGTGCGTGACCCCCGCCTCGACCCTGTTCGTGGTCGTCCCCGACCTGTTCGGCTCGCTGGGCACCGCCACCGCCCTCACCATCGCCATCGGCTCGCTGCTCTGTATCGCCGTGGCGTTCTGCTACGCGGAGCTGGGCACCCTGGTGCCCAGCGCGGGCGGCGAGTACGCCATGGTGTCGACGATGGCCGGACGGCTGGCGGGCTGGCTGGTCTTCGTGCTCTCCCTGCTGGTCGTGGTGATCGTGCCGCCGGTGATCGCCATGGGCACCGCCGACTACCTCGCCCCGGTCGTGCACCTCGACCCCGCCACGGCCGGCGCCGGCGTCATGCTGCTCGCCACCCTGGCCGGCCTGCTCGACCTGCGCGCCAACGCCTGGATCACCGGCGTCTTCCTGGTCCTCGAGGTCATCGCGGCGGCCCTGGTCGCGGTGCTCGGCTTCGCCCACGGCGAGCGCGGCCCCGGCAGCCTCGTCTCGATGCAGGTGGCCGGCGCCGACGGCCACGCGGACGCGGTGACCGGCATGCTGGTCGTCTCCGGCCTCGCCATCGCCCTCTTCGTCACCCAGGGCTTCTCCACCGCCGTTTACCTCTCCGAGGAACTGGAGCACCCGCGCCGCAACGTCGCCCGCACGGTGCTGGCCACCCTCGCCGTCTCCACCGCGATCATCCTGGTCCCGGTCGTCGCCATCACCCTGGGCGCCGCCGACCTGACCGAGCTGACCGGCGGCGACATCGGCGCCATGGTCACCGCCTGGTCCAACTCCGCCACCGGCACCTTCGTCAGCCTCTGCGTGGCCCTCGCCATCGTCAACGCGGGCATCGTCATGGTCATCCAGAACTCCCGGGTGCTGTTCGCCTCCGCCCGCGACAAGGCGTGGCCCGAGCCGGTCAACCGGCTCTTCGCCCGGCTCGGCCGCTTCGGCTCCCCCTGGGTCGCCACCCTCGCGGTCGGCGTCCCCGGCGCGGCCCTCTGCTTCGTCAACCTCGACACCCTGTACGGCGTCACCGGCGTCTCGGTGACCGGCATGTACCTCCTGGTCGCCGTCGCCGCCCTGCTCGCCCGCCGCACCCCCCACCGCCACACCCCGGCCTGGCGCATGCCCCTGTGGCCGGCCCTCCCCGTCCTGCTGATCATCGTCCTCACCTACATCCTGACCCAGCAGGAGACGGCGTACCTCCTGTGGACGGGCGGCATAGCGGCAGCGGCGACCTTGTACTGGGCCTGCTACCTCCGCCCCCACCGCGACACCCGCTGGCTGGTCTCGATCCCCGAGGACACGGACACGCCCCGTCTTTAGGGGCGCGGGGCTGTGTCGATGTGCGGCTCCGCCGCGTGGGCGCGACAAGCCACTACGAACCCGCACCCGACAACGCACCCCGTACGGTTGTCGCATGGATCTTCGACTGCCCGGCACCCGCCGCCGGCGGGCCGCCGCGGCCATCGTCGCCCTCGTGGCCGCAGGCATCGGCACCTGGACCGCCGTAGCCGCCGCCGACGACCCACCGGAGGTGCACCACACCGACGGCTTCCTCACCACCGCCCCCGGAATCCGCCTGGACACCTCGTACTTCACCCCCGCCGGGGACGGCGACCACCCCGCCGTCCTCCTCGGCCACGGCTTCGGCGGCAGCAAGGACGACGTCCGCGAGCAGGCGGAGGACCTGGCCCGGGACGGGTACGCGGTCCTGACCTGGTCCGCCCGCGGCTTCGGCCGCTCCACCGGGAAGATCGGCCTGAACGACCCGGACGGCGAGGTCGCCGACGTCTCCCGGCTCGTCGACTGGCTGGCGAAGCGGCCCGGCGTCGCGCTGGACGGGCCCGGCGACCCCCGCGTCGGCATGGCGGGCGCCTCCTACGGCGGCGCGATCGCCCTGCTGGCCGCCGGGCACGACACCCGGGTCGACGCCATCGCCCCGGCCATCACGTACTGGAACCTCGCGGACGCCCTCTTCCCCGACGGCGTCTTCAAGAAGCTCTGGGCGGGCATCTTCGTCAACTCCGGCGGGGGATGCGACAAGTTCGAGCCCGCGCTGTGCCGGATGTACGAGCGGGTCGCCGAGTCGGGCGAGCCGGACCCCGCGGCGGTCGACCTGCTCGAGGAGCGCAGCCCGCAGGCCGTGGGCGACCGCATCGAGGTGCCGACGCTGCTGACGCAGGGGCAGACCGACTCCCTGTTCCCGCTCGGCCAGGCCGACGCCGCGGCCCGGGCGATCAGGGCGAACGGCGCCCCCGTCGACGTCGACTGGATCGCCGGCGGGCACGACGGCGGCGACCTGGAGGGCGACCGCGTCCAGGCCCGCGTCCGGGCGTGGTTCGACCGCTACCTGAAGGACGACCGGGGCGCCGACACCGGCCCCGCCTTCCGCGTCACCCGCACCCTCGGCACCGGCACCGGCGACGGCGAACCCCGCCTCGGCGGCATCGGCGCCGACACCTACCCCGGGCTGACCGCCGAGCCGCACGCCCTCGAACTGGCCGGACGCGAGCAGGAGTTCGCCAATCCGCCGGGCGCCAGCCCGCCCTCGGTCTCCGCGCTGCCCGGCCTCACCGGCACCGGCGGCCTCGCCCAGCTCTCCTCGCTCGGCATCGGCGTCTCCCTGGACTTCCCCGGCCAGCACGCCGCGTTCACCTCCGCGCGCCTGCGCGAGGACCTCCAGATCACCGGCTCCCCGACGGTCACCGTGCACGTGAAGTCCACCACCGGCGACGCCGTGCTCTTCGCCAAGGTCTACGACGTCGCCCCCGACGGCGGCGGACAGGTGCTGCCCGCCCAGCTCGTCACCCCCGTACGGGTGGAGGGCGCCCGGAAGGGCAAGGACGTGACGATCACGCTTCCGGCCGTGGACCACACCGTCCAGGCCGGCCACCGCCTCCGCCTGGTCCTGTCCGCCACCGACCTCGGCTACGCCTCCCCGGCGGCCCCGGCGACGTACACCGTCTCGGTCAGGAGTTCCCTGGAGGTGCCGGCCGCGCTCGGCGCCCCCGACCAGGTGGCCGGGCTGCCCGCCTGGGTGTGGTGGGCGCCGCTCGCCGGTGCCGCCGTCGCCGCCGCGCTGCTGCTGACCGCCCGCCGCCGCACCGCCGCCCCGCCGCCCGACCCGGCCCTGGCGGACGTACCGCTGACCATCACCGGTCTCACCAAGCGGTATGCCGGGTCCAGCGACCGGTACGCGGTGCGCGACCTGTCGTTCCGGGCGGAGCGGGGCCAGGTGCTGGGGCTGCTCGGGCCGAACGGCGCCGGCAAGACCACCACCCTGCGGATGCTGATGGGCCTGATCACCCCGGACGCCGGTGAGATCCGGGTCTTCGGGCACGCCGTCGCGCCCGGCGCCTCGGTGCTCTCCCGCGTCGGCGCCTTCGTGGAGGGCGCGGGCTTCCTGCCGCACCTGTCCGGGCGGGAGAACCTGGAGCTGTACTGGCGGGCCACCGGCCGCCCGCCCGAGGACGCCCACCTGGACGAGGCCCTGGAGATCGCCGGGCTCGGCGACGCGCTCGCCCGCGCGGTGCGCACCTACTCCCAGGGCATGCGCCAGCGCCTGGCCATCGCCCAGGCCATGCTGGGCCTGCCCGACCTGCTGATCCTCGACGAACCGACCAACGGCCTGGACCCGCCGCAGATCCGCGAGATGCGCGAGGTGATGATCCGGTACGCGGCGGCCGGCCGCACGGTGATCGTCTCCAGCCATCTGCTGGCCGAGGTCGAGCAGTCCTGCACCCACCTGGTCGTCATGGACCACGGCCGGCTCCTCCAGGCCGGACCGGTCCGGGAGATCACCGGCGCCGGCGACACCCTGCTGGTCGGCACCGCCGGGCCCGTCCCGGCACCGCTCGCCGAGAAGGTCGCCGCGCTGCCCGGGGTGGCCTCCGCGGTCCCCGCCGACGCCGGGCTGCTGGTCCGCCTGGAACCCGGGGCCACCGCCCGCCGCCTGGTCGCCGACCTGGTCCGGCTGGACGTGCCCGTGGAGTCGGTCGGCCCGCACCGCCGCCTCGAAGACGCCTTCCTCACCCTGATCGGAGACTGACGCATGAGCACGCCGCGCACCGAGCGCGCCGCCGCCCCCCGCGAGGTCGCCGACGGCTACCGCGCGGGGCGCACCCTGCCCGTGCGGGTCGAACTGGTCCGGCAGCTCAAGCGGCGCCGCACCCTGGTCATGGGCGGCCTGCTGGCCGCCCTGCCGTTCGTGCTGCTGATCGCCTTCGCGGTGGGCGGCGAACCCGAGGGCCGACCCGGGCAGATCAGCCTGATGGACTCGGCCACCGCCTCCGGCGCCAACTTCGCCGCCGTCACCCTGTTCGCCTCCGCGGGCTTCCTCCTCGTCGTGCCCGTGGCCCTGTTCTGCGGCGACACCGTCGCCTCGGAGGCCAGTTGGTCCTCCCTGCGCTATCTGCTGGCCGCGCCCGTCCCGCGCGCCCGGCTGCTGCTGTCCAAGCTGACCGTCGGCCTCGCCCTCAGCCTCGCCGCGATCGTGCTGCTGCCCCTGGTCGCGCTCGCCGTCGGCACCGCCGCCTACGGCTGGGGCCCGCTGCACCTGCCCACCGGCGGCACCCTGCCGGCCGGCACCGCCACCGGGCGCCTCGCGCTGACCGTGGCGTACGTCTTCGTCTCCCAACTGGTCACCGCCGCCCTGGCGTTCTGGCTCTCCACCCGCACCGACGCCCCGCTCGGCGCGGTCGGCGGCGCGGTCGGGCTGACCATCATCGGCAGCGTCCTGGACGAGGTGACCGCCCTCGGCGACTGGCGCTCGCTGCTCCCCGCGCACTGGCAGTACGCCTGGCTCGACGCCGTCCAGCCCCGCCTGGACCCGGCCGGCATGATCCAGGGCAGCTCGCTGTCGGTGACGTACGCGCTGGTCCTGTTCGCCCTGGCCTTCCGGGGCTTCGCCCGCAAGGACATCGTGTCGTAGACCGCCCGGGGAGGCACTCGCGGGGCGTCCGTCCCACCCGGCCCTTGACTTTCTTACGCGTGAGTAAGTTGACTCGTGAGTAAGTACGCGACCGCCGTCACCGGGAGCCGCCATGGGTGTACGCAAGGATCTGAAACGGGCCGCACGGCACGCGGGCCTGGCCGCCCGCACCCGGGCGGAGCTGACCAGGGACGCCACCGGCACCGTCCGCGAGGTCCGCGTCCCGCCCCTGGTCCCGCGCCCGGCCGCCGGGTCCACCGCCGACATCCCGTTCACCAACGCCGCCGAGGCCCCCGACGCGGTGGTCCTGCGCCGCCGGACCGGCGGCACCTGGCGGCCGGTGACCGCGGCGGCCTTCGCCGACGAGGTGACCGCCGTGGCCAAGGGCCTGATCGCCACCGGCCTGGAACCCGGCGACCGGGTCGCCGTGATGTCCCGCACCCGCTACGAGTGGAGCGTGCTGGACTTCGCCGTCTGGGCGGCCGGCGGCCTCACCGTCCCCGTCTACCCCACCTCCTCCGCCGAGCAGGTCGAGTGGATCGTCCGCGACTCCGGCAGTTGCCTCGTCGTCACCGAGACCGCCGCGCACACCGCCACCGTCCTGGCCGGCACCGCCGGCCACCCCGAACGCCCCCGGGTCCGGGAACTCGACGCCGGCGCCCTCGCCGACCTCGCCGCGCTCGGCCGGCCGGTCCCCGACGAGGAGGTCACCAAGCGGCGCACCGCCCTCACCCCCGACACGGCCGCCACCCTCTGCTACACCTCCGGCACCACCGGCCGCCCCAAGGGCTGCGTCCTGACCCACGCCAATCTGCTCGCCGAGGCCGCCAACACGGTCGAGCTGCTCCACCCGGTCTTCAAGGCGGTCACCGGCCAGGCCGCCGCCACGCTCCTCTTCCTGCCCCTCGCCCACATCCTCGGCCGCACCCTCCAGATCGCCTGTCTGACCGCCCGTATCCAGCTCGGCCACTTCCCCAGCCTCAAGCCGGACGAACTCCGCCCGGCCCTCAAGGAGTTCCGCCCGACCTTCCTGGTCGGCGTCCCCTACCTGTTCGAGAAGATCCACGACACCGGGCGGGCCACCGCCGAGAAGATCGGCCGCGGCGCCTCCTTCGACCGCGCCCACCGCGTCGCCGTCCGCTTCGGCGCGGCCCACCTGAACCGGTTCCTCGGCCGGGGACCCGGCCCCGGCCCCGCCCTGTGGGCCGCCTGGGCCCTGTACGACCTGCTGGTCTACCGCCGCGTCCGCAAGGAACTCGGCGGCCGCACCCGCTACGCCATCAGCGGCGGCTCCCCGCTCGACCGCGACCTCAACCTGTTCTTCTACGCCGCCGGGATCATGGTCTACGAGGGCTACGGCCTCACCGAGACCACCGCCGCCGCCACCATCGTCCCGCCGCTCGCCCCCCGCCCCGGCACCGTCGGCCTGCCCGTCCCCGGCACCGCCGTCCGGATCGCCGACGACGGCGAGGTGCAGATCAAGGGCGACATCGTCTTCGGCGCCTACCGGGGCGACCCGGCGGCCACCGACCGGGCCCTCACCGACGGCTGGTTCGCCACCGGCGACCTCGGCTCCCTCGACGCCGACGGCTATCTGACCATCACCGGCCGCAAGAAGGACCTCCTGGTCACCTCCGGCGGCAAGAACGTCTCCCCGGCCGTCCTGGAGGACCGGCTGCGCAGCCGCCCGCCGGTCGGCCAGTGCCTGGTCGTCGGCGACAACCGGCCCTACATCGCCGCCCTGATCACCCTCGACCCGGACGCGCTCGCCCACTGGCTCGCCGTACGGGGACGGCCCGTCGGCACCCCGCTGTCCGCGCTGGTCCGCGACGAGGAACTGCGCGCCGACGTCCAGCGGGCCGTCGACCACGCCAACCGGGCCGTCTCCCGCGCCGAGTCCATCCGCGCCTTCCGTCTGATCGACGGCGAGTTCACCGAGGAGAACGGCCTGCTGACCCCCTCCCTGAAAGTGAAGCGGCACGCCGCGACGGCGGCCTACGCCGACGAGATCGAGGCCCTGTACGCCGAGGGCCGCTGACCGCCGGCCCGCTTCCCCCTTTCCGGGGAATTCACCCGGCGGGCAATCGGGTGAATTCCCCGGGGCCGGTCCCTTCCCGAGTTTCCCGGCCGTCCTTTCCTCGTTTGCAGACTGCTGGTCATGGTGCGAGCCGTCGGAACCGCGCTCGCTCGGCTGAAGCCGTCACCACCCGGGCCTGACCGCAGAGAAGGGACACCACATGAGGAAGAGTGCTGCTCTCGTCGCGGGCGCGGCCATGGCCCTGGGCTTCGGGACACCGGCCGTCGCCGACGCGGGCGCCACCGCCGTGGCCAAGGACGCCGACGGCTCCTTCTCCGGCAACGTCGTCCAGGTGCCCGTCGACGTCCCGGTCAACGCGTGCGGCAACACCATCGACGTCATCGGCGTTCTGAACCCGGCCTCCGGCAACGAGTGCGAGATCGACTGACGTCGTCCGCACCAGCCATCCCGTCTCTACCAGCAGGAAGAACCAGGGAAATGCGACAGACCTTGAGCAGGGGAATGGCCGCGGCTGCCGCCGCGACGAGCGTCCTGTCCCTCTACGGCAGCCCCGCCCTCGCCGACGCGCAGGCGGACGGCATCGCCAAGAAGTCCTCCGGCTTCATGTCCGGCAACGTGGTCCAGGTCCCGGTCAACGCGCCGGTCAACGCCTGCGGCAACACCGTCGACGGAGCCGCCGCCCTCAACCCGTCCTTCGGCAACAAGTGCCGCCAGGGCGGCGACGAGTACGACGACCACGACTACGGGTACGGCGAGGACGACGACTCCGGCTACGGTTCCGGCTACGGCGCGGACGAGAAGTCCGGCTACGGCGAGGACGACGGTCCCGACGCGGGCGCGTACGGCGAGGCCGAGGGCTCGTCCGGCCTCGGGTCCGGCAACGTCGTGCAGGTGCCGGTGGACGTGCCGGTGAACGCCTGCGGCAACAGCGTCGACGTGGGCGGCGCGCTCAACCCGGTGGCCGGCAACGGCTGCGAGCACGGCGGCTACGGCCACGACGAGGCGCCCCCGAAGGCGCCGCCGGCCGGCCACCACCCGCCGCGGGACGACGAGGAGGCCCCGCCCGCCGACGAGGAGGAGGACGAGGAGACCACGCCGTCCGACGAGGAGGAGTCCCCGGAGCCCGCCGGTGAGGAGAGCGCGCCGCCCGCCGAGGACGACGAGAAGCTGTCGCTGCCGAAGACCGGCGCCGAGGGCATGCTCGGCGCGGGCGCCGCGAGCGCCGTGCTGATCGCCGGCGGTGTCCTCCTGTACCGCCGCAGCCGCGCCGCCGCCACGCGGTAACGCGACCGCGGTCGCCCCCCTCCGCCCCCGCCCCGGCACCGACCGCCGGGACGGGGGCGGAGCCGTGTCCGGCCCCGCGCCGCTCAGCGCCGGCCCGCCCGTTCGCCGTCGCCGAGGCCGACCGGGTCCGCCGGGTCGGCCTGGTGCGGCAGCCGGGCGGTCGCCGTCCCCGGGACCGCCGGGCCGCCGCCCGCCGCGTCCGGCCGGCGCGGTCGCCGCACCAGCCGTCCGGCCGCGTGCCGGCCCCACATCCGCCACAGCGCGCGGCCCGGCGCCCGGTCGTCCCGGGCGTGCCAGGCCCTCTCCCGGCCGCCGGGCGCGGGGCGCAGCGCGGCCAGCGGCGCGTAGTTCTCCGCCACGAACACCCGCCCCGGCACGGCCGCCCCCACCGGCAGCGCCCGGCCGGTCAGATCCAGGTGCAGGGCCCGTACGACGTCCAGCCCGGCGGTGTCGGTGAACAGCCGGAACTGGGCGCCGGGGCGCGGGTTGAAGTCGAGCAGGTGGTAGCGCCCGGTGCTGCCGCAGCGGCGGAAGTCCAGGTCGAGCACGCCGCGGTAGCCCAGCTCGGCGACGATCCGCTCGGCCGGCGCCCGCACCCCCGGGTCGGCGGCCCAGCGGCCGACCGCGGTCAGACCGGCGCCGCGCGGCCGGGCCCGGGTCTTCACGCCGGTGCCGCCCGCGCGCAGGACGCCGCGGTGGTCGGCGTACCCGTGGAAGAACCAGTCGCGGTCCGGGCCCGGCGGCAGGAACGCCTGCAGCAGCAGTCGCCCGCCGGCCTCGCCGGTGCGCGCGTACAGCTCCCGGACCTGCCGCGCGGAGTGCACCAGCCGGGTGCTGCGCAGTCCGCTGCCGGCCGGCAGCAGCCAGGGCCGGCTCCACTTCGCGACCACCGGCGGCCCCAGTCTCCCGACGGCGCGGACGGCCTCGGCGGCGCTGTCCGGCAGCACCGTCACGGGGTGCGGCACGTCCAGGGCGGCGCACACCGCGGCCAGCTCCGCCTTGTCGGCCAGCCGTTCGGGCAGCGGGCCGGGCAGCTCCGGCAGCAGGTAACGGGGGGTCAGCTCGGCGCGGGTACGGGCCACCGCGATCGCGCCGAGGTCGTCCATCGGCACCAGGACGGCGGGCCCGTGGAGCCCGGCGGCGACCCGGCGCAGCGCCTCGGCGACCTGGGCCGGGGACGCGCCGGGCGGAGGCGGGGTGTGCAGCCGGTGCAGGTAACGGGAGGCGCCGACCGGGCTGTCGGCGCAGTCGGCGACGACGTGCACCTCCACGCCGGCCCGGCCCAGGGAGCGGACCGCGCCCAGCGTGCCGTGGTGGAAGGGATTGCGGTCGACGCGCAGGACGACGGCGGGAACACGGGTGTCGAAAGGCGACACGGATTTTCTTCCTTCGATTCGGCGGAGTACCCGGAAGCCGTAGCGCCGGTGGCGTGATGGCTTTTCATGTGACTGACTGGCGAGGAGAAATGAGAAAAAGCGGGAAAGAGGAATGGCGAAAGAAAGGGAGAGGGTCGGCATGTCTCCACACCAGCCGGGTACGCGGATGCGGCGGCCGGCGCTCGTGGCGGCGGCGGTCGCCGTGACGGCCGCGCTGGCCGCGGGCCCGGTGCGGGCCGCCGGCCCACCCGACCCGGCTCCGCCCGCGCCCGCCGCACCGCCCGCGCCCGCCGCCCCGTCCGCCGAGGCCGCCCCGCCCGCCCCGTCCGCCGAGCCCGTTCCGTCCGCGCCGCCCGCCGAGCCCGTCCCGTCGGAACCGCCCGCCGAGCCCGCCCCCTCCGCACCGGCCGACCCGGCCGGTCCTGACGCGCCGTCCGCTCCCGAGGTGCCCCCGGGCGGGGCGCCCGCCTTCGGTGCCTACCTGGACTACGGCCCCCGGGGCGTGACCCGGATGACCGAGCTGAGCCGCTGGCTGGACGGTGCGGACCTGCGCGTCGGCCACACCTACCTGCCCGGTGACCGCTGGAGCAACATCGCGGGCGCCCCCGGCTTCCTCGAAGCGTGGGCCGACTGGCGGGCCGGCGGCGCCGACCGGCTGTTCGTCCTCAACGTGCCGATGCTGGAGCGCAACGAGGAGGGCGTCCCCGACCCGGAGGTCCGCGAGCTGCTGCGGGCCGGCGCGGCCGGACGGTTCGACCACCACTTCCGCGCCCTGGCCGAACGGCTGGTCGCCCTGGGCGTGCCCGACACGGTCCTGGTGCTGGGCTGGGAGATGAACGGCACCACGTACACCCACCGCTGCGGCCCGGACCCGCTGGCGTGGAAGGCGTACTGGAACCGGATCGTCACCGCCATGCGCGCGGTGCCCGGCCAGCGCTTCCGGTTCGACTTCGCGCCCAGCCGCGGCCGGGACGCCGTCCCCTGGACCGAGTGCTACCCGGGTGACGACACGGTCGACATCATCGGCATGGACTCCTACGACCAGCCGCACGGCATGCCCTTCGACGAACAGGTCACCGAGCCCTACGGACTCCAGGCGCACGTCGACTTCGCCCGGGAGCACGGCAAGCCCGTCTCGTACCCGGAGTGGGGGCTGTTCCGCAACGGCGACAACGCCGAGTACATGCGGCGCATGCTGGCCTGGATGGACGAGCACCGGCCGCTCTACAACACGCTGACCGACTACTGCCCGCACGGCGTGTGGACGTGCGCCGACAACCCCCGGGCGGCCCGGGTCTACCGCTCCCTGCTGTCCGGCCGCACCGACCGGCCCGGCACCCCGCAGAGCCCGGCACCGGTGCCGACGCCACCGCCCACCGCACCTCCGGCCCCGGTCGGCTGCACGCCGCTGGACCTCGGCGAGTGGTTCGAGCGGTGGTACGGCCGCAAGCTCTGCCTGCGGCTGGGCCCGCTGCCCGGCACGCGCTAGCGGTGCGCGGCGGCGGCCGGCCCGGTCAGGTCGAGCCGCCACCGGCCCGCTCCTCCCGGCGGCGCAGCAGCTCCTTGCCCCACCGCCGCGCGGCGACGTCACCGGCGGCCACCGCCAGCAGCGGGGCGGTGCGCCGCCGGGCCAGCAGCAGCCGCTGGTTGACCACCCGGCGGGGCCGCCAGTGGTGCTTGTACGGCTCGTCGCCGCGCAGCAGGCTCAGCGTGCCGCGCCCGGGGGCCGGGGCGTGCGCGGCGGAGGAGTCGAGCAGCATCGCCGCCACGTCCGCCTTGCGCTCGCGCAGGACCGGATGGGCGCCGTACAGATAGCCGCCCGCCAGCCCCGCCGACAGCAGCGTCAGATCGACGGCCACCACCTCGTCGTCGATCCGGAACTCGGTGACCACCGCGTCCCCGGAGCACACCATCGGCCCCACCGCCCGCACCAGATGCTCACGGAACCGGGGCCGCAGATGCTCGCCGGTCACCTTCCGCCCCTCCCACTGCAACCGGTGCAGGGCGAGCAGCCGCCCGACCGCGGCCTCCGCCTCGCCGGGCAGGACGACATGGCTCTTGACGCCCAGCGCGGCCAGCCTGCGCAGCTTGGCGCGGGCCCGCTGCTGGGTCCGGGCCGAGGGCAGCCGGGCGATCAGGTCGGCCATCGGGACGGCGGGCAGCTCCAGGCACGGGGAGTCGGCCACCCGGTGCCGGGGCCCGGACCAGCGGGCCCAGACGCGTTCGGCGGCGCCGCCGGGCCGGACCTCGCGCAGGTCGACCAGGGCGGTGCGGGCGGCGGCGGCCAGCGCCCGGGTGAGGGCGGCCACCGCCGCCTCGCCGTGCCCGTCGTCCACCAGCACGTCCCCGTAGTCGGAGATCGACCCGCCGAGCGGCACCAGGGCCGGCACCGGCCGCCACACCCGCATCAGCGGCGCGGCGGCGACCAGCGCGGGCCCCTCGCGGACCACGAGCAGCCGCAGCGCGCCCGGTCTGCCGTACGACAGCCACCAGGAGTGCAGCCAGGGGTGGCTCTGGAACGGGGTCGCCGTCGCGCACCGCCGGTACAGCCCCGCCCAGTCGGCGCCCAGCGCGGCGAAGTCCCGCTCGTCGGTGAGGAGTTCGGTGCGGTACGTCATGACTGGCCGTGCACCTCGGCGGCGGGCGCGGGCGCCGGGGAGGGGCCGGGTACGGCGGCCGGGCGGCCGGGACCGTCCGGCGCCCGGCGCGGCCGGACCAGCAGGCCGAGCGCGCCGAGCAGACCGCCCGCGCTCGCCCCGACCAGCCCGGTCAGCCCGGCCGGCGGGGAGGACGGCCCGCCGGGCTCGACGGCACGGGCGAACTGCCGCAGCCCGACCCGGGTGGCGCCCTTGGTGGCGGCCGCGTGCCGGGTCAGCGCCCGGGCGACCGCGTCGGCCATGTCGGCGGCCAGGTCCGGGCGGGCGGCGGTGGCGGTGACCGCGACCATCGGCGCGTCCGGCGAGGTCGCCGTGCGCACGTTCTTCCGCAGCGTCGCGGACGGCACCCCCGCCCACACCTGCGCGTCCCCGAGCACCGCGAGCTGGGTGGCGACCCGGCCGTACGCCTGCGCGTAGCCCAGCGCGGACGCCGGGTCGGTGCCCTTGGCCGGTACGGCGACGACGTAACTCGTGGCCGTGTACTGCGGGGTGCGGAGCAGGCCGTAGCCGCCGCCGGCCAGCGCGCCCACCAGGACGCCCGCGACCAGCGGCGACCAGGGCGGCAGGGAACCGGCCCGGGCCCCGATCCGGGAGGTGAGGCGGGTGCGGGCGGCGCCGGCCGGGCGGTGCGCCCCGGGCGCCTTGCCCTCGTGTGTGCGGTTCTCCGTCATGCGGAACTGACTCCCTGAAGTGCGGATGCCGGGTACGGCACGGACGTGAGGGCGGCGGCGTACACGTCCGCCAACCGCGCCGCGCTGCGCGTGACGCAGTAGTGACGGGCGGCCTCCGGGGGGTCGCGCGGGGGCGGGCCCGCCGCGCGGACCCCGGCCAGCGCGTCCGCGAACCCGGCCGCGCCGCCGGAGACCCGCCGGGCGGCCGGCGCGGCGTCCGGGGGCAGGTCCTCGATCGCCGGGCAGGAGGCGTACAGCACCGGCAGCCCGGCCGCGAGGCCCTCCACCGCCGCCAGCCCGAACGCCTCCTGGGGCGACGGGGCGGCCAGCACGTCCATCGCGCAGAGCAGCGACGGCAGGTCGGGGCCGGGGGAGCCGTCGGGCAGGGCGGGGCGCTCCCCGGTGAACAGCACCCGGTCGGCGACCCCGGCCTCGCGGGCGGTGCGGCGCAGCAGGTGCTCCTCGGGACCGCCGCCGACCAGCAGCAGATGCCCGTCACGGGGGAGCCGGGCCAGCGCGCGGACCAGCACGTCGAACCGCTTGCCGGGTACCAGCCGGCCGACGCCGCCGACGACGTACGCCCCCTCGGGCAGGCCCAGCCGGCGGCGGGTGCGCAGCCGCCGTTCCGGATCGAAGCGGAACCGGTCCAGCTCGATGCCGTTGGGCACGACCGTGATGCGCCGCGCGGGCACGCCCCAGCGCCGCAGCCGGGCGGCGACGGTGGGGGAGACGGCGACGGTGGTGCTGCCCAGGCGCTCCCCGGCCAGGTACAGGGCGCGGACGCCCGGGGTCAGCGGGCGCCCCTCGATGCGGGTGTCACCGAGGGAGTGCTCGGTGGCGACCACCGCGCGGACCCCGGCCGTCCGCGCCGCGATCCGGCCGTACAGACAGGCCCGGTACAGGTGGGTGTGGACCAGGTCGTAGCCGCCGTCCCGGATCAGCCGGACCAGGCGGGGCAGGGCGGACAGGTCGCGGTTGCCGCGCATGCCGAGGTGCGTCACCCGCACCCCGTCGGCGGTCAGCCCGGCGGCGACCGGGCCCGGCTCGGTCAGCGTGACCACCTCGCCGTCGACCGGCAGGTGCCGCAGCAGCAGCCGCAGTTGCTGTTCGGCGCCGCCGACCCCGAGGCCGGTGATGATGTGCAGGACCCGCACCTCACACCCCCGCGGCCGGGCGCCGGCGCCACCGGTGCAGCGCTCGCTTCAGCAGCAGCCGTACGGCGGTGTCGTCCTCCCCGACATGTACCCGGGGCAGCGCGTACGGGCCGGTCAGCGCGCCCGGGTCGATGGCGCAGCCGTAGCCGTACCCGGCCCGGCGCACCGCCTCGGCGACCCGCCGGTCCACCGTGCCGTACGGGTAGCAGAACCCGGCGGGCCCGGTCCCCGTCAGCTCGGCGAGCCGCGCCCGGCTCCCGGCGGTCTCCGCCCGCAGCACCGCGTCGTCGGCCCCGGTGAGGTCGACGTGGGTCAGCCCGTGCGAGCCGATCTCCACGCCCTCGGCGGCGGCCTGCCGGATGCCGTCGGCGGTCAGCAGCGGCTTGCGCGGGCCGAGCCGGTCCCAGGCGTTGTCGCCGCCGAGCCGGCCCGGCAGCACGAACAGGGTGGCGCCGCAGCCCCACTTGCGCAGCAGCGGCAGGGCGTGCGTGACGAAGTCGGCGTACCCGTCGTCGAAGGTCAGCCCGACCAGGTCCCGGCCCGCGCCGCGTTCCCGGGCGGCCAGCAGCGCCGCCACGGACACCCCGCGCAGCCCGCGCCGGCGCAGCCAGCCGAGCTGGGCGTCCAGCCGGGCGGGCGTGACCGTGACGCGGTACGGGTCGTCGGAGCGGTCGCCGACGGAGTGGTACATCGCGATCCACGGCACCCGGGGCGTACGGACACCGGCGTGCGCGCCGGAGCCCGCCCGGACGTCAACGGGGCCTGCGAAGCCAGGGGAACCTGTGGTACCTGCGGAAACGGCCATGCGGGAGCCTTCGTGAGAGGGGAGGGGCGGAACGGGTGGAGCGGGTGGAGCGGAGGGGCCGGAGGAGGTCCCGTGCGGTGGCGACGCCCGGTACGCCCAGGACCGCGCCGGTCAGGGCGAAGACGGCGGCGACGGTCGCGGCCCCGGCGGCCAGACCGGCGGCCGGGGCGGCGCACCGCGCGGCGACCCCGGCGCCCGCCGCCGCGGCGACCGCCGCCACGGCCAGCGCCCGGCCGAGCCCCGCCAGGACGCGCCCGGTGCGCACCGGGACGGCACGGCGTCCGGTGCCGGCGAGCAGCAGGGCCGCCGTGACGGTGATGCCGGCCGCGTTGGCGGCGGCGAGGCCGCGCACGCCCCAGGCGGTCACGGCCCCGGCGCCGAGCACGGCGGTGGCGGCCAGGCCGGCGGCCATCGCGGCCGCCGGGTACCAACTGGCCCGGCCGGCCGAGAAGTACGTACGGGCCAGCGCGCCGACCACCGTCTGGGCGAGCAGCCCCAGCGCGTAGACCCGCATGACGCCCGCGGTCGCCGCCGTGTCCGCCGGGGTGAACGCGCCGCGCTGGAAGAGGAGTCCGACGAGCTGCGGCGCGCAGGCGACGACCGTGGCCGCGCCCAGCAGCACCAGGTGGGCGGCGAGCGCCACGTCCCGCTCCACCCGGCGGCGGGCCCGTTCGGTGTCGCCGTCGGCCAGGGCCCGCGCCACCACCGGGAAGGTGACCGTGCACAGCATCAGCGACAGCGTCATCGGGATCTGGGCGACCTTCTGCGCGTAGTTGAGGTGCGAGATGGCCCCGGCGGGCAGCCCGGAGGCGAGGAACCGCTCGATGAGGACCTGCGACTGCCGGCCCAGCGCGAACAGCAGGACGGTGCCGAGCAGCGCCAGGGCGAGCGGACGCGTCCCGTCGGCCGCCGGCCCGGCCCGCCGCGCCGGTCCCCGCCGTACCTGCCCGAGCAGCGCGGGGAGCTGGACCGCCACCATCAGACAGCCGCCCACCGCGACCCCGAGGGCCGCCGCGCGCACCCCCCAGGCCCCGCCGCACAGGAACATCGTGGTGATGATGCCGGTGTTGTACGCCACGTAGATCGCGGCCGGCGCGAGGAAGCGGCGGTGGGCGCGCAGGGCCGCGCTGGCGTACCCGGCGAGCCCGAAGCTCAGCACGCAGGTGGCGGTGAGCCGGGTGCAGTCCACGGCGAGCGCCCGGTCGGGCAGCCCGGGCGCCAGCACCCGGACCAGGTACGGGGCGGTCAGCGCGGTCAGCGCGGCGACCGCGGCGAAGGCCGGCGCGAGCCGGGGCAGGGTGGCGGCGACCAGGGCCCGCACCGGGTCGCCGGGGGCGCCCCGCGCGCGGCGGGCCAGGGCCAGGCTGAACATCGGCACCAGCGCGAACGCCAGCCCGTCCTCGATCAGCAGCGTCGCGGCGAACTCCGGTACCGTCCACGCCACCAGGAACGCGTCGGTTCCGCTGCCCGCCCCGAACAGCCGGGCCAGCGCCTGGTCGCGCACCAGCCCCAGCAGGGAGGCGGCCACGGAGAGCGCGGCGGTGAGCAGCGCGGCCCGCGCCAGCCCCCGCGACCGCCCGCCGCTCCCGGTGTCCTGGCGGGTCCGTACGCCGTCCGCCGCCGGGGACAGCGCCGCCGGCCCGGCCGACGGGGGAGTCACCGCCTCTCCTCCCCGCCGACACCGACCGTCCGCGAGCAGGGCGGCTCGCCCGTACCGACCACCGGCGCGTCACCCCCGCCGGTCATCGGGCCGGGCGGGCCACCCGCGCCGACCACCCGCGAGCAGACCGCCTCCCCCGTACCGGCCGCCCGGTCCTCCCCCCGCCCCCGCCCGGCCGGCCACCCGCCGCCCACCGCGCACCGCGCCGCCAGTCCGAGGCACACCGCCGTCAGGACCGTCGAGGGCCCGCCGATGTCGCCGTACGCGAAGTCGACCAGGTGCCACACCAGCAGTCCGCACCCGATCGGCCCGCTCCCGGCGAGGGCCGCCCGGCGCAGCGCGCAGACCAGCAGGGCCGCCCAGCTCCCGGCGAGGGCGAGCAGCCCGAGCAGGCCCTGTTCGGCGAGGACGAGCAGGTACATGTTGTGCGGGGACAGCAGCGGCTGGCGGCGGAAGGCCGCGCCCGCGCCCTCCGTGTCGCTGCCCGAGGACAGCGCCACCGACGCGTGCGCGTCCCGGTGTTCGGGGAACCCCTTGAGGCCGACGCCGGTCAGCGGCCTCTCGCGCCACATGCCGACCGCCGCCGCCCACATCGTGTAGCGGTCGGTGACGGACCGGTCGGGCGCGTCGGCGACCCGGGTGATGCTGCCGACGCGTTCCTGGAGCATCGCCGTACCGAGCCCCAGCCCGCCGACCAGGACCACGCCCGCCGCGGTCACGGCCGCCCCCACCGCCAGCGCCCGCCGCGCCCCCGACAGGGCCAGCAGCAGCGCGCAGGCGACCGCCGTGGCGATCCACGCGCCCCGGCTGAAGGAGAGCGCGAGCGGCACCGTCAGGGCCGTCGCGCAGCCGGCCGCGACGGCCCGTTCGCGCGGGGCGGACCGGCCCAGGGCGAGCCCGGCGGCGCAGACCAGGCCCACCGAGACCACGGTGGCCATGCCCATCACGTCCTGCGGCCCGAAGGTGCCCACCGCCCGCACCGGTTCGCCCTGGTAGGACGCGCCGGTCCCGGTGACGTACTGGTGGGTGCCGACCGCCCCCTGCCACAGCGCCAGTCCGGTCAGCGCCCAGGCCACCAGGCGTACGTCGCGCCGGTCGCGGACCAGCAGCAGGACGGCGGCCGGGACCAGCACGAAGACCTGGAGGTAGCGGACGAACCCGAGGAGCCCGTCCCCGGGCGCCGGCGCGCCCGCGGCGGCGGCCGCCAGGCCCAGCACCGGCAGCCCCAGCACCAGCGCCGCCCGCCGCGGCAGCGGGCGGCGGCGCTCCCGGAGCAGGCGTACCGCGCACCACAGCACCAGGACCGCCGAGGCCGCGTCCGCCGGGTGCGCGCCGCCGTCGCCGCCCGGCTCGACCGGCAGCGCGAGCAGGGCGATCACCCCGGCCACCGGCGCCGCGGCCGGCAGCCTCCGGGCGCGCGGCACGGACCGGGGCAGGGCGTGGCTCGCCACGGTCAGCTCCCCGTGGGGCGGACGAGCGTGGCGGCCGTCCGCAGCAGGATGCACACGTCCTGCCAGAGCGACCAGGTGTCGATGTAGGCGTTGTCGAAGCGGGCCCGGTCCTCGATGGAGGTGTCCCCGCGCAGCCCGTGGATCTGCGCCAGCCCGGTGATCCCGGCGGGCATCCGGTGGCGGGCGGCGTAGCCGGGGTGGGCCTGGCTGAACTGGGCGACGAAGTACGGGCGTTCGGGACGCGGGCCGACCAGGCTCATGTCGCCCCGGAAGACGTTCCACAACTGGAGCAGCTCGTCCAGCGAGGTGCGGCGCAGGAACCGGCAGAACCAGGTCATCCGGTGCTCGTCCGCCACGCTCCACCGGGTCGCCGACTCGTGCGCGTCGGCCGGGCGGTGGGTGCGGAACTTCAGCAGCGTGAACGGCCGGCCGCCCTGCCCGATCCGCTCCTGCCGGAAGACCACGCCCGGTCCGCCGCTGACCCGCAGCACCGCCGCGCAGACCAGCAGCAGCGGTCCGGCCAGCACCAGCAGCGCCCCCGACACCACCACGTCCAGCGCCCGCTTGGCCGCCCCGCGCCGGTCCGGGCCCGGGGCGAGCCGCCGGCCGGTGTACCCGGCGATCACCTCGGGGCCCGGGGCGGCGGGGGAGTCGGGGTCGAGTTCCCAGACCGCACAGCCCGCCGCGGCCAGCGTCCGCAGCAGCGCCGCGTGCCGTACCCGCGCGGCGGGGTGGACGGCCAGGACGTCCCGGACGCCGTTCTGCACCACGGCCCGCAGCACCTCCTCGTCGGTGGCCAGCACCGGCAGCGGCTCGGTGCCGTCCGCGTCGGCGGCCACGATCCCCACCGGCCGCAGCCCGTACCGGGGGTGGCGCAGCACGGCGGCGGCCACCCGCCGCGCGGTCGCGGCCGGCCCGACCACGAGGGCGGCGTGCGGGTGGCGCAGCAGCGCCGCGCGGCGCCGCCGGTACAGGGCGCCGCGGCCCGCGCAGGCCAGCGCCGTCTGGGCGGCGAAGCCCGCGAGCAGGACCGGCGCGGACAGCGCGTACCGGGGGTCGCAGGCCGCCGCCAGCGCCGCCAGCGTCAGCCAGGCCACCGCGATCCGGCCGCCGACGGCGGGCAGTTCGTCCAGGACGGCCGGCAGTCGCCGGGCCCGGCGCGGCGCCAACAGCAGCGACACGGCCACCAGCAGGGCCGCGCACAGCGGCCGTCCGGGGAGGCCGGGCAGCGCCAGGGCGGTCACCAGGGCGGCGGCGCCGTCCGCGGCGAGCGGCGGCGCGGCGGCGGGCGGTGCGGCCGGGCGTCCGGCGGGGAGCGCCGGGCCGGGCGCGGGGCGCGGCGGCAGGACCGAGACCGGGGGCCGCCCGAGGTCGTATGGCTGCCCGGCGGGGCCGGGCACGGTGCTTTCCGCGGTCACGGGTGGAGGCACTCCCTGGAGGACTCGGTGGGCGCGGCGGACCGGTGCCGGGTGCGCGGTCCGCCGCCGAGCAGTTCGCGGTAGAGCGCCGTGACGGCCCCGGCCGTCAGCCGTACGTCCCGCGCCTGCCGGACGTGCGTCCGGCCGAGGCGGCCCAGCGAGGCGCGCAGCGCCGGGTCGGCCAGCAGCCCGGCGACCGCCCCGGCGAGCGCCGCCGGGTCCCGCGCCGGGACGACGCAGTGCGGTACGGCCGCCGCGGGCAGGGCCTCACGGGCCCCGGCCACGTCGGTCACCACCACCGGCCGGCCGCAGGCCATCGCCTCCAGCGGGGCCAGCGCCATGCCCTCCCAGCGCGAGGGCAGGACGACCAGGTCGGCGGCCCGGTACCAGGGCCCGGGGTCCGCGACCGGTCCGGCGAACCGTACGGAGCGCGGCGCGCGGGCCCGCAGTCGCTCCCGGTCCGGCCCGTCGCCGACCAGCACCAGTTGCGCCCCCGGCACCCGGCCGAGGACCCGTTCCCAGGCCGCCAGCAGCAGGTCCTGGCCCTTCTGCGGGCACAGCCGCCCGACGCAGACCACCAGCGGCGCCGCCGGGCCGGCCGGGACACCGGAGGGCGGGGCGGGGCGGAAGCGGTCCGGGTCCACGCCGTTGGGGATCACCGCCCACCGGGCGCGCACCCCGGCCCGTACGCCGGTACGGCGCTCCGCCTCGCTGACGCACACCACCCGCGCCGCCCACCGCGCCCCCCGCCGTTCCCAGGCCCGGGCGAGGGCCGCGGCGGTGCCGTCGACCGCCTCGAAGGACCAGGCGTGCGGCTGGAACACGGTGGGCAGCCGCCCCCGCACGGCGAGCCGCCCGGCGAGCCCGGCCTTGGCGCTGTGCGCGTGCACCAGATCGGGCCGTACCTCCGCCACCACGCGGGCGAGCCGCCGTACCTCCGCGCCGAGCCGCGGCCCCGGCGAGCGGGTGGCCTCCCACCGCCGCACCTCGGCGCCCAGCGAGCGGAGCGCGGCGGCGAGCGCGCCGTCCGGACAGGCGACCGCGACCCGCAGACCGGCGGCGAGCTGGGCCCGCGTCAGGTCCGTGACCACCCGGGCGACTCCGCCGTCCACCGGCTGGGTGATGTGGAGGACGCGCGGCCGGAGATCGGTTGCTGACAGGTACATGCGCGGCTTCCTCGCTCACGGGCGGTGCTCGGGACGGGCGGGAACGCGCCTCACTGCGGTGGCCCGAGGGTGCGTCGAATGGCCGGAACTCTAACCGCAAAAGCAACTAATGCGGAGAAACCGGATAAGTGTGTCGCCGACGGCCGGCCGGGGGACCGCGTTGCCCCGGACGGAGGGCACGGGCGGCGGCCCGGCGAGTTCCCCTTGACACCGCCTCACCAGCGGCGATGCCACGGGGAGCAGGGACATCGCGGTGGCGGAGGGTGGCGGTCCGGTTGCGGAGCGCGAGGGCGCATCCCACCGTGGGCACAAGATCTTCGCGCCACCGAAAGGATCCCCCTCATGCGCCTGCCCGCACGGCGAACCGCCACCTCCGTACTCTGCGCGACCTTCCTGCTCGGGCTCACCGGGCCGGCGGCGATGGCGGCCGACGGCGACGCTCCCCGGGAGCGCGCCGGCGCGGCGGCGCACGCACCCGCTCCCGAAGCCGGCCGCCCCGACGACCAGGCGGCGCTCCTCGGCTCGATGGGCGATTACCTCCGGCCGGTCACCCGACTGCTCGGCACCGTGACGAAGGGGGACGACGGGCGGCTCACCGCCCAGGAGACCGACCGGCTGAGCGTGGCCATCGAGGAGGCCCTCGCCAAGGCCGAGGCGGCCAGGGCGGCCTCCCTGACGGCCGACCCGGACGACGACGAGGACTGGGACGACGACGACCAGGACGACGACGACCGGGACGACGAGGATGACGACGGCGGCCGGGACCACGGCGGCCGGGGCGGCGACGGGGACGACGGCGGCGCGGACTGGGACGGCTCCGCCCCCGGCGACTGGGACGACTGGGTGAACGGACCGGCCGGCACCGCCCGGGACGCCGCGCCCGTCACCACCCTGCCCGCGCGGCCCGCCCTCGCGCCGGACGACCCGGCCGCCGACGACGCGGCGCGCGCCCAGCTCCGGTCGGACGTCGACACCCTGGCCGAAGCGGGCCTGTCCGGCACGATCCGGCAGATCGGTTCGGCCGCCGCCTCCGTGGTGCAGAGCCTGACCAACGCCATCGCCGCCATCCTGTCCGGCGGCTCGCTGTCCGGCCTGGCGGACGACGACCGCGCCTGACCCCGGCCCGCCCCCTCCGGCCGCCGCACCCGCCCCTCCCCGGGCGGGTGCGGCGGCCTTTTCGCGGCGGTGAAATCCCCCGAGTGCGGGGTTTCCGCCGCGCACCGGGGTCGTTAGGCACGGCGGCAGCTCCCCCCTGGCGACACCCGTTGCCGAGAAAGGAACACGATGAAGCCCCTCAAGGCCGCCGCCGTCATCGTCGGGTCCGTCGTCCTCGCGGCCCCGGCCGCGCCCGCGTGCGCCCAGGACCCGGCCGGTGCCGGACTCCAATCCGCCGGCCTCGACGGCGCCCTGGACACGCTCGCCGACAGCCCCGTCCAGGTCGTCCCGCTGCGCCACCGGCCGGAGGTGCTCGGCCCCGGCAACCCTGCCAGCAGGAAGACCCTGCTGGACACCGTGAAGGGCACCAGCGTCCGGCCGGACGCCGTCGGCGGGCTCCTCGGCGGCCTCCCGCCGCAGGGCTGACGCCCACGGCCACCGGCCGCCCGACCCCCGCAGTGATCCCGTACTACCCCGGCCCCCGGCAGCACCGGGGCCGGACGAGGAGTCAGACATGGTCGTCAGCGCGGGCCCAGCGCCGCGGGACACAGGACGCCACCCGGCGGCCCCGGAGCGCGGCGGACCCCCGACCGCCACCCGGCGGGGCGTGGTACGCGGGCTGCTCGCCCCCGCCCTCGCCCTGCCGCTCACCTCCCTGGCCGCCGCCTCCCCGCCCGGGGCCGCCGGCTTCGACGAGCACTACCGCGGGCGCCGCCTCCAGGGCGCCGCGACCCCGGCCGGGGGCTGGCGGGTCACCGTCGACGGACGGCCGCTGCACCTGATGCGCCGCGCCGACGGCACCTGGCTGAGCACGATCGACCACTACTGCTCGTACCCCACCCCGCTCGCCGCGGCCCGCGCGGCCGTCGACGAACTCGGCCCCGGACACCACCCGCGCACCACCACCGTCCACGGCGGCCACGGGCACCCGGAAGGAGGACACCATGGCGTACTCGCGTAAGGACGTCAGCACCCTCACCCGCGCCGAGCGGCGCCGGTTCGTCAAGGCACTGCTGGAGCTGAAACGCCGCGGCGAGTACGACGAGTTCGTCCGCATCCACATCGCGTACTACGTCCCCGACGGCGAGGACGGCCTGCGCACCGCCCACATGGCACCGTCCTTCCTGCCCTGGCACCGGCGGTTCGTGCTGGAGCTGGAGCGGGCGCTGCGCCGGGTGGACCCGTCGGTGTCCGTGCCGTACTGGGACTGGACCAAGGACCGCTCGACCACCGGCGCGCCCTGGACCGCGGACCTGCTCGGCGGCACCGGGCGCCGCTCCGACCTGCGGGTGACGACCGGCCCGTTCGCCCACGCCGCGGGTCACTGGACCCTCACCGAGAACGTGACCGACACCGAGTACCTCACCCGGGACCTCGGCCGCCCCCGCGCCCCGATCGACCTGCCGACCCGGCGGGACCTGGACAGCGCGCTGGCCGACCCGGTCTACGACGCCCACCCCTGGGACTCCACGGCGGCCAAGGGGTTCCGCAACAAGCTGGAGGGGTGGGGCCCCGGACGCGGCAGCGCCTCCTGGCGCAACCACAACCGGGTGCACCGCTGGGTCGGCGGCGCGATGACCGGCGGCGCCGCGGTCAACGACCCGGTCTTCTGGCTGGTGCACGCCTTCCTCGACCTGCAGTGGTCCCGCTGGCAACGCCGGCACCGCGGCGCCCGTTACCTGCCCGCCGCGCCGCCCGGCCGGAACAGCGCCCAGCACGGACGGATCGTCGCCCGGCACGAACGGCTCCCGCCGTGGGACGTGACCCCGGACGAACTGGAGGACCACAGCCGGATCTACCGCTACGGCTGACCCCGCGCGGACCCGGACCGGGGAGCTGACACGGACAGGTGAATGCGGACCGAGGGCTGCGCCGAACGGGTGGAAATCCCCCGGAATGCCCCCCGGTGCGCCACTAGCATCCGGCCCCATGACTTCTTCGACCGCCGCACCCGAGACGCCGCGGGGGTCCCTGCTGGGGACCCTCACCATCGTCCCGTGGTCCAGCGTGCCCACCACCGAAACCCCCCGGCTGCCGTTCCTCACGGTGTACTCGCTCGGCGACGGCGCGGGCGGACCCGAGGCCGGGGAGCGGGCGATGCGCGCCCACCTGGAGAAGATCGGCCTGCCGGTCACCGGCGAGCTGGTCGAACTGACCCAGGAGGCCAGGGCCGCCGTCACCCTGCTGGTCGAGGCCGAACAGGCCGTGCTCACCCTGCCCTTCCTCCAGGTGCAGTGCCCGGTCCCGGAGTCCTGGCAGGACGCCGCGTACCGCAACGGCTCCGTCCGGCTGATCTGCCTGACCCGCCCGTGGCCGCACGTCGCTCCGGGCGAGGCCGTGGCCCCCGAGCAGTTGCGCGCCTTCCTCACCGACGACGACCTGCGGTCGGCCAGCTCCCACTGCCTGGTCCCCGTCACCCGACTGCGCCGCTGACCCCGCCGTCCCCCCTGATGACCAGGACCCGCGCGGCCCGGCGCGGGCCGCGCAGGCACCGAACGAAGGACTCTCCCATGCGACGAACCCTCACCGCGGGCGTGCTGGCGGCGACGGCACTGGGCTGGGCCGCGGCAGGCACCGCCCACGCCGTGGACCTCGCCGACGCGTCCACCCTGAGCAGCATCCCGGGCGTCTCCCCCGACCGGCTGAGCGACGCCGTCGACGGCGCCGCACAGCAGCCCGCCGGCCTGGTGGCCAAGGCCGGCGGGGACAGCGCCCGCCAGGTACTTCCCCAGGCGGGCAAGGCGCTGCGGCTCGGCTGAACCGGGTTCTTGCCGCCAAGTCACACGAATCCGGTGTTCGGGTGACAGCCGAACACCGGGAGAAACGTCCACGCGAAAAAACGGTTAGCCATGGTGCTGCCGTCGTCACCTGACGGCGTCGCCATACGCCAGGAGGTAAATACCATGGACATGAAGAGGATCGTCGCCGGGTCCATGCTGACCTTGACCGTCACCGGGCTCGCCGCCACACCGGCCATGGCCGACGAAGAGGTGCACGGCAACTTCTCGCAGAACATCGAGATCATCCGCGACATCTGCCCCACCATTCAGGACATCGACGTCCTGACCATCGAGGTCCTGGACGAGGCCCGGACGTTCCAGTGCAACCACGTCCGCGAGGGCTCGAAGGTGACCGACGACTCGTCGGCCCCGGCCCTGCCGATTCTCGGCAGCGTCCGGAACTAGTTCTCCGGTACCGCTTTTCTCCGGGCCCCGGTGCCGTGCGCGAACCACCGCACGGCACCGGGGCCTTGTCCTGCGGCCCGCCGATTTCCCCGTGCCCCGCCCATCCGATCGGCCGGCGATATGCCTTACCGGCGGCGGCCATTGCTGCAAGCGGATGAACCGGGGGCCGGGCACGAAACTCCACGAGTGCGGGCTCGGTTAGTGAGCTGTCGGCACTCACCACTAGGTGTCGCGGATTCACGCACAAGGAAGGCAACACGAATGAACGCCAAGAAGGTTCTCGCCGGTTCGATGCTGACGCTGGCAGCTACCGGCGCGGCGGTCTCGCCGGCCATGGCCGACGAAGAGGTGCACGGTCACTACTCGCAGAGCATCGAGATCATCCGCGACGTCTGCCCCACCATCCAGGACATCGACATCCTGACCATCGAGCTCCTGGACGAGGCCCGTGCCTTCCAGTGCAACGAGATCCGCCAGAAGTCGAAGGTGCACGACAGCTCGTCGGCGCCGGCCCTGCCGCTGCTCGGACAGGTCGTCAACGACTGAATTCCCGGAATCCGTTCACCCGGCTTCCGAGGATTGTCCTCGACGAGGTAAAAAGCGCCCCGGACTGTGCGACCAGCCGCGCAGTCCGGGGCCTTTTCATGCCTTTACGGCGGCACCCCGGACGCCCATTGCTGCAAGTGGATGAATCGTGGTCGCGGCACGGAACCCCAAGGGTATGAAGTGGGTTAGTAGGCTGTCGGCACTCGCCACTACGTGCCGCGGTTATCACGCACAAGGAAGGCAACACGAATGAACGCCAAGAAGGTTCTCGCCGGTTCGATGCTGACGCTGGCTGCTACCGGCGTGGCGGTCTCGCCGGCCATGGCCGACGAAGAGGTGCACGGCCACTACTCGCAGAACATCGAGATCATCCGCGACATCTGCCCCACCATTCAGGACGTCGACATCCTGACCATCGAGGTCCTGGACGAGGCCCGTGCGTTCCAGTGCAACGAGATCCGTCAGAAGTCGAAGGTCACCGACGACTCCGCCGCCCCGGCGCTCCCCATCCTCGGGGCTGTCATCGACTGAACGCGATAGATGAGGCAGGCTTTACCGCTGACGTCGGGGCCGCCGCTCCTGGAGCGGCCCCGACGTGCTGCGCTACGGCTCGCCGCACCACTATCGGGTGCATGTGCGGAAAAAGCCCTGAGGCCCCTGATCTTTCGATCGAGGGGCCTCAGGCTTTTTCTCAGCACGATCCGAGGAACGCGAACGGATCCCGCAGTCAGTCGGTGACGCTCACGAAGGCCGCGTGGTGCAGGGAACCCTCGTAGATGCCGGTGCCGGACGACGTCCGCAGGGCCTCGAAGCTGCCGCCGGTCTTCTCGGCGGCGACGAGACGCTCGTGGTGGCCGTCACGCTCGTGGCCCTCGTCGCAACTCGCGGCGGCGCTTCCGGCTCCCAGTGCGCAGGCGGCCGCGGTGACGGCCGCGCACGTCAGAAACTTCTTGATCATTTTCTCTCCGGGTTCAACGGTCGAACCCGCCCCGTGCATGGGACAGGCTTCGCGGTGATGCTAGCCATGAAACCAGTACGTATCGGGAGAAAAGGGGCGATGTCACTCGTTCGGGACGCGAGGTGGGTCCATTCGGCTGGCACGGCGCCGCGCCCCGCCGGCCGGGCGGACGCCGATGGTGACAAACCGTCAGTCACCGGTCCACGGCGCCGGTCCGACCTGACCGTCACCTCTTCCGCGGGGTACTGTCCTGCATGTGGACGCACGAGCACAGGAGTCGTTCCAGGTCTCCCTGCTGGGTCCGCTGCGGGCCTGGCGGCAAGAAGCGGAACTGCCCCTCGGGCCGCCCCAGCAACGCGCCGTCCTCGCGCTGCTGTTGCTGCGGCGCGGCCGGGCGGTCGCACTCGGTGAGCTCGTGGACGGCATCTGGGGCGCCGATCCGCCGGCCGCGGCGGTGTCCGTCCTGCGGACCTACGTCTCCCGGCTGCGCAAACTCCTCGAACCCGGCCGGCCCGCGGACGAGGCACCGCGGCTCCTGGTCTCCCTGGGCGACGGATACGCGCTGCGCTCCGACGCCGTCCTGAGCGACCTCGACCGGTTCGAGGACCTGGTGGAGCGGGCCGGGGCGCTGCGCGCCGAGGGCGCGGACCGGGCCGCGGTGGACCTGCTGCGCGACGCGGACGCGCTGTGGGAGGGCGTCCCGCTGACCGGGCTGCCCGGACCGCGGATCGAGGCCGAGCGCGGCCACCTGGAGGAACGGCGGCTGGCCGCCCTGGAGACGCGGCTGCGCATCGAACTCGACCTCGGGGAGCACGCCCGGGTGCTGCCCGAGCTGACCGCCCTGTGCGCGGCGCACCCGCTGCGCGAGGCGCTGTGCGAGCTGCGCATCATCGCCCTGTACCGCGGCGGGCGCCGGGCCGAGGCCCTCGACGTGTACGCCCGCACCCGCCGCCTCCTCGTCGAGGAACTCGGCATCGAACCCGGCCCGTCGCTGCGCGCCCTGCACGCCGACCTCCTCGCGGACGATGCCGGACCGGCCGCGCGGCCCGCGTCGGCGGACGCCGGCCACGGCTCCGCAAGCGGCGCCGAGCCGGACGGTCCCCCCGGCCCCGGCGGCATCGTACGGCCGTCCCAACTCCCCGCCGACCTGGTCACGTTCGCCGGCCGCCGGGCCGAACTGGACTGCGCCGCCGCGCTGCTGCCCGACCGGGGGCACCCACAGACCCCGCTGCTCGGCCTGGTCAGCGGCATGGCCGGGGCGGGCAAGACGACCCTCGTGGTGCACTGGGCGCACCAGATGGCCCACCGCTTTCCCGACGGCAGTCTCTACGTCAACCTCCGCGGCCACGACCCGTCCGGGTCCCGGATGGACCCCCGTGAGGCGCTGGAACGATTCCTCGTGGCGCTCGGCGTCGCCCCGCAGGCCATCCCCGAGGGGCTCGACGCGCAGGCCGCCCTCTACCGCGGTGTGCTCGCCGGCCGGCGCCTGCTGATCGTCCTGGACAACGCCGCCGACACCGAACAGGTGGAGCCGCTGCTGCCGGCCGCCCCCGGCTGCTTCGTCGTCGTCACCAGCCGCAGCCGGCTCAGCGGCCTGGTCGCCCGGCACGGCGCCCATCCGCTCACCCTGGGCGTGCTGTCCTGCGGGGAATCCCTCGAACTGCTGGCCCGGCGGCTGGGCGCGGCACGCGTCGATGCCGAACCGGAGGCCGCGCGCGCCATCGTCGAGCTGTGCGCCCGGCTGCCGCTGGCCCTGTCGATCGTCGCGGCGCGCGCCGCCCTGCACCCCGGCTTCCGGCTCGCCGACATCGCCGCGGAGCTGCGCAAGGACCACGGCAGCCTGGACGCGTTCGCCGGCGACGACGTCGGCACCGACGTACGGGCCGTCTTCTCCTGGTCGTACCAGGCCCTGTCGCCGCAGGCGGCCCGGCTCTTCCGGCGGCTCGCCCTGCACCCCGGCCCCGACGTCACCCACGCCGCGGCCGCCGCGCTGGCCGGCGTACCCCCGCGCCAGGTGCGCGCCCTGCTGACCGAGCTGACCGGGGCCAGTCTGCTCACCGAGCGCGCTCCCGGCCGGTTCGTCCTCCACGACCTGCTGCGCGCCTACGCCGCGGAGCGCACCGAGGCCGAGGATGGCCCGCCGGAGAGCGCGGCGGCCCTGCTCAGGCTGCACAGTCACTTCCTGTTCACCGCGCACAACGCCGCCACGGCCCTGGACCCGTTCCGCGAGGCCATGCCGCTGCCGCCGTGCCCGCCGGACGCCGCGCCGCTGCGGTTCGGCGACCGCGCGCAGGCGGCGGCCTGGCTGCGCACGGAGCGGTACGTGCTGCGCGAGATCGTCGGGCACGCCGCCGCCCACGGCTACCACACCCACGCCTGGCTCACCGCCGCGGCCCTGAACGTGTACTTCAACCGGCTCGGCTACTGGCACGACCTCCTCGAGATCGAGGGCACGGCGCTGCGGTCGGCCCGGGCGGCCGGCTCCGCCATCGGCCAGGCGTACGCCCTGTGCGGACTGGGCGGCGCGCACTCCCAGCTCAACCACCCCGAACAGGCGCTGCGGCATCTCGAGGACGCGCTGCGCCTGTTCCGGTCGGCGTGCCACCCGATGGGCCAGGCCCTGGTCCACCGCGGCCTCGCCTACCTGAGCAACCGCGGGGGACGCCCCCAGGACGCGCTCGACCACTACGCGCGGGCCATCGAGCTGTACCGGTCCGAGGGCAATGTCAGCGGCGAGGCCGGTGTGCTCAACCAGGTGGCGTGGACGTACATCCTGATCGACGAGCACGAGAAGGCCCTGCTGCGCTGCGAGGAGGCCATCGCGCACTGCCAGGAGCTGGGTGACCCCTACGGTGAGGCGTCGACCCAGGACACCCTCGGCTACGCCCTGTACCACCTTCGCCGGTACCCGCAGGCCATCGAGCGCTTCGAGCGGTCGCAGCGGCTGTTCCACGAGATCGGCGACCGCTTCCTCGAATCCGACGTCCTGCGTCACCTCGGGGCCGCCCACCGCGCCACCGGCGACCTGGGCGCCGCCCGCGAGGCCCTGACGGCGGCGCTCGCCCTGCTGGAGGAGGGCGGCCACACGGAGGCCGACGAGGTACGGCGCGAGCTGAGCGAGCTGAGCGGACCGAACGGCGGGAACGCACCGTCCGGGTGACGCGGTCCGCTCATGCCGCCGCGTCGTCCGCCAGTGTCGCCTTCAGGCTGCGCAGGGCGTAGTACACCCGGGACTTCACCGTGCCCTGCGGGACGCCGAGGGCCTCGGCCGCCTGCTGGGTGGTGTGGTCCGCGAAGATCGTCGCCTGCAGTGCCTCGCGGTGCGCGGGGGTCAGCGAGCGCAGGGCGTCCCGTACCACGATGGACGACAGCATCCGTTCGATGAGGTCCACCTCGGCGGACATGTCGGACAGCCAGGAGTCGCCGCTGACCTCCGGCGGCCGGGCCATCCGCGTCCGGTGCGCGTCGATGACGAGGTTGCGGGCCACCCGGAACAGCCAGGGCCGCACCGCCATCCCCTCGTTGTCGGCCAGTGCTCTCTTGTTCCAGCAGCGCAGCAGCGTCTCCTGCAGGATGTCCTCCGTGCGGTGCGTGTCCCCGCCCAGCATGCGCAGCACGTACGAGTAGAGCGCCGGGCCGTGTTCCAGGTAGAGCGCGCGCAGCGCCCGTTCGTCGGCGGAGGTCGCGCTCGCCGATCCGATGACCGTCACGTTCAAGGTGTGCTCCAGATACTCGCGGTGACCTGCCCCCGGCCCGCGGAACGAGAGCGGTCCGCGGATCGAGGGGCTGGGCCTCGTGAGGCTGGAGTCTTGTGACGTGCGGTGCATGTTCGATTGACAGGCGGTCCACGCGGTGATGACGGCGATATACGCGCAGCTCATGCCGGAGCGGGTGGGCGCCCGGGGGCCGGCTCAGACGAACACCTCCAGCTCCCGCACGCGCCGGCGGATCCGCTTGGCGAGCGCGGCGTGCGGGGGTGACAGCGGGGCGCGGTGGCTCAGCCGCTCCCACATGTGCAGCAGTTCGTGCCCGTGCACCGCGATCGCCCGCTCGTCGTCGAGCCGCTGCCAGGCGGCCACCGCCCGCGCCACGTCCTCGGGTGCCCGCCGGTCCCCGGTCCCGCACCGGATACGGGCCACGGCCAGGGCCAGTACGACGGCCTCGCGGTGGTCGCCGCGCAGGTGCGCGATGTACGCCTCCACGGCCAGCGCCTCCACGGCGTGCGGATCGTCGGCGCCGACCTCCTCGGTGAGCCGCCGGCGCAGCTCGGAGGCGAGGCCGTACGCCTCGTCCAGCCGGCCGGCCTGCGCGAGGGCGGTCATGTGGCGGATACGGGCGGCCAGTTCGGCGGGGAGGGCGGGGGTGGGGGTGGGGGCGGAGGCTTGTGCGGGGGCCGGGGCGGGGGCCGCCGGTGCGGGGGCCGGGGCGGGGGTCGAGGTGGTGGCCTGGGCGGCGGCCGCGGCGCGGGCCACGGCCGCGGCGATGATGCTGCCGCTGACGGGGGTGGGGCGGGGGGTGGGCTCGGGGGCGGGGTCGGGAGTGGGGGCAGGGGCCTGCGCGGGTTCGGGTTCCGGCTCGGGTTCGTCGCTGGGTACGGGGGCGGGCTCGGGCTCGTACGCGGGCTCGGGCTCGGGCTCGGGCTCGGGAGTGTTGTCGAACACGGGCTCATACACCGGCTCGAACGCGGGCTCGTACTTTGGCTCGTACGCGGACTCGGGCTCGGGAGTGATGTCGAACACGGGCTCGTACACAGGCTCGTACGCGGGCGCGGGCGCGGGCGCGGGCTTCGGTTCCGGCTCGGGCTCGTACGCGGGCTCGGGCTGCGGCTCGTACGCGGGCTGGGAGTCCAGTTCCGGTTCCGGTTCCGGTTCCGGCTCGGGCTCCAGGAGGCGGCTGGAGCCGTCCGGGGCCACCTCCAGGACGAAGTGGCCCTTGTCGGGGCGCTCGGTCACCGTCGCCTCGACCGCCGCGCCGCGTTCGACGGCGTACCGGTGCAGGTGGTCCAGGACGACCTCGTGCACGGACTGGCCCGGTACGGGGACGAGCGGCTCCCCGTCGATCTCGGCGAGACCGTCGTCGGAGATGTACACCTCGAAACGGGCCATGACTGTCCTCCTCAGGGGGTGGTGGTGGGCGTGATGGACTCGGTGGGCACGGCCGTCTCGACGGTGATGGTGGGGGTGGGCAGGTCGGTCGGTATGACGGCGGCCCCCGAGTACTTGGCGAACTGGGCGCGGACGGCGGAGACATAGCCCTGGGCCTCGTTGGTGTCCGGCAGCCCCTTGGCGGCGCGGACGGCGTCCATTCCCACGGCGTAACCCGCCAGGGCGAGATCCAGCACGCTGCCCTTGGCCTCCTTGCTGTCGATCATCTTTTGCGCCTGGTCGGCCAGATCGCACATGTAGCGGCCTTGCGCCATGATCGAGTCCTTCGCGTCCAGCGCCGAGGTCTCGTCGTTGTCGTCCTCGTCCTCGCCGTACTTCTCGAAGACGTCGGGCGGCAACTGGGAGATGCCCTTCTTGCCGTTCGGTCCGACGAGCGAGGCGTTGAAGTGCGACGCCTGCTCGATCTGCGACGCGATGACGATGGGCCCGATGGCGGGGCAGAGCTGACCGGCCTTCTTGATGGTGTCCGCCAGGTCTTCGGGGACCTGCGAGGTGTCCAGCTCGCCCTGACCGTTGCCCTGGAAGATGGCGAGCACCGAACTGGCCTCGGTCGGGCCCGGGAGGGTGTAACCCCCGCCTCCGTCTCCGCCGAAGATGGCGTGCAAGATCAGGAAGAGGGCGATCAGCGGGGCCAGAAGGACACCGAGCCCCCCGAAGATGATGATGACGACGGTGCCGCCGGCCACACCTGCCGGGAACAGCAGACAGCCCGCGCCGCCGACCGCCACCGCCGTGTTCCTGACGGCTTTCGATCCGCCCTCTTCATCGCTCATGGGTGTCCGCCTTCTTCTCCTCGCCTTGAACCGCAGGGCCGTGACGGCCCGTTGTGCTGTCGGACGGGCTCGGGAGATCGAAACGGGCCACGGAACGAATAAGTTCAAACCGGCGGAAACCAGATGATCCAGAGCAGTGGACGTACGAGGCAAGAGGGGGGCGTGACACGCATGGGCACACCTTCGGCGACACCGTCGGGCCAGGGGGGCTGGGTACGGGGGCCGAAAACGGCGCAGCCCGCTTCCCCGTCGCCGCGCCCCGCCCCCGGTCCCGCTACCGGCGGGAGCGCGGCCGGTACGGCGGCGCGACCGGCCGGGGGGACGACCGCCGGGCCGGCCGCTGCCGCCACGACCGCCGCGCCGGTCCCGCCGCCCGCCGCCACCACGGCGGCCAGGCCGGCGCGGACCGCTGCCCCCCGCACCCCGACCGCGCCGGCCCCGACCCGTACTGCCGCGCCGGCTCCGGCCCGTACCGCCGCACCGGCCCCCGCCCGTACCGCCGCACCGGCCCGGACCGCCCCCGCCACGGCGGCGCAGTCCCCGCAGCCCCGGCCCCGCCGCCGTTCCACCGCTCCCTCCGCCGAACCGTCCTGGGGCGCGCCCCGCCGCCCCCGGGCGGCCCGCGGCGGTGGACGCGACGAGGTCGGATGGGTCAAGGCACACGGCGGCGCCGGGGTGACCTCGCTGGTCGAGGTCCTCGGCGGGACGGACGTGGGCGCCCGCTGGCCGGACCCCGCCCGGGGCGAGCCGCGACGGGTCCTGCTCGTCGCGCGGACCAGCGCACGCGGCCTCGCCTCCGCGTCCCAGGCGCTGGGCGCGCTGCGCGACGGACGCGCCCCGCAGGGGCTCGAACTGCTCGCCGTGGTCCTCGTCGCCGACGCCCCCGGCCGGCTGCCGCTCGGCCTGCTGCGCCGTATCCGCGTCCTGCGCTCCGCCGCCCGGGTGCTGCGGGTGCCGTGGATACCGGCATGGCGCACCGGCGGCACCCCGAGGGCCCTGCCCCGGCAGTTCGACCGGCTCGCCGAACTGATGGGAAGCGAACTGCACACCGAGGGAGCCGCCTCATGACCCCCACCCTGTCCGATGCCTGGTTCCTGGCCGCCGCACCCTCGCACTCCGCGGCCTACGACCCGAGGCCCGCGGGAGCGGACATACTCCTCGAATACCTCGCCTGGGCCGTCACGGCCGCGGGCGTCTTCGGGCTGCTGGTCGTCGGCCTCAACATGGCCGTCCAGATGAACCGCGGCGAGCCGGGGGAGGGCGGCGCGCACTTCCGCGGTGCCTTCATCGTCGTGATCGCCTGCCTGATCGGCACGACCGCGGGACCGCTCGTGTCCTTCCTCGGTGACGTCTCCCTCGCACCGACACAGCAACCGGCCGAGCCCTCACTCACACCGACACCGTGAGCCACATAGGCCCACGCCGACGCTTCACGTACATACATCGAGCTCTCTGCCCACCGCTCATGTGGGCACCGATTTCACGGAGAAACCCATGTCCTCCCTGCTCATCAAGGCGTCCCAGTACCTTGCCGCCGATCCCGCGACGAACGTGCCCAACCCGGGCCGCAAGGCCCCCCCGGAGCTGTCGGGCAAGGTCGACACGGTCCTGAGCATCGTCGCCTGGGCGGGTACCGCGGCCGGAGTACTCGGAGTGCTGATCACCGGTGCGATGATGGCCGTCTCCCTCAAGCGCGGCGAGAGCTCGGAGCACATGAGCCGCCTCGGCATGGTGCTCGGCGGCTGCGTGCTGGTCGCCACGGCCGGCCCGATAGTCAACTTCGTCTTCGGCTGAGTCGAGGACGATCGTGAGACTCATACGTCGACGGCGGCGGTTCGAGGAGTCCGGGCCGTACTGGCAGCAGCGTAGCTGGCAGTTGTCGGCGGCGTTCCTCGGCGTCGTCGTACTGCTGGGCGGATTCGTCGCGCTGACGTCCGAGAGTGGCGGCGACAGCGCGGTGGCGTCCGAGGGCCCGCTGGTCGGTGACCTCACGCGGCCGGACGAGCGACCTCCGGGCTGCCGCACCGACGACAGGGCGGGAGACGCGTTGCCCAAGAAGGCGCCCGAGGACATCACTTGGCGTACCTTCGGCGCCTCCCGGGTGCCCGTTTCCGCCTCGGCCGGGCCCACCCGGACGACGGGGCCGGTGCACTGGTGCTACGCGCACACGCCCATGGGTGCCGTCCTCGCCGCCACGGTCATCACGTCCCAGATGAGCGGGTCCGGCTGGGAGACCGTCAGCCGGCAGCAGGTGGTGGCCGGGAGCGGACGGGACATGTTCGAATTCAAGCGCTCGGCCTACCAGGACATCGACAGCGCCCAGAGCGGTGGCATATCCGTCGGCTCGGCCGCCGGCTTCAGCGTGGCCTCGTACACGGGCGAGGCGGCGGACATCGGCCTGCTGATCAGGTCCGCTCAGGGGTATTCGGCGACCATCATCCGACTGCGCTGGAGCGACGGCGACTGGAAGGTCCTGCCCGATGACAGCGGGGAACTGCACACACCGGTGAACGCGATTCAGGGCACTCCGCGCGACTACATCATGTGGGGGGTGTGACGTGGGATCGTGCTCGACCGGCAATCCGTTCCTGGACGCCGTGCTGGGGTTCTTCCAATTCCTCTTCGACCCCGTCGGAACCATCATCGGACTGATCGCGAAGGCGATCCTCGCGGCCGCGGTCAGCGTGTTCGCTTCCCTGACCTTCCAGGTACCCACCCTGCCCAGGCTGTCGGAAGAGAGCACCGCGGGTAAGATCAACGGGGAGACACAGTGGATCGTGGTCTACCTCGCGGTCGGCTCGCTGCTCTTCGCGGCCGTCCGGATGGCCATCGAGCGGCGCAGTAACGCGGGAATCACCGCCCTGAAGGGGATAGTCCGGGTCCTCGTGGTCTCGACTGCCGCTACCACCGTCGTGGGGGTCGCCGCGACCGTCGCGGACGACTACTCCCAGTACCTCATCGGGTTGGGCGCGAAGAACCTGCTGCAAGATGTCGGGTCCTGTTCCGACTCCGGTATCGCGGGGAACTTCCTGCTGCTGATCCTGGGCTTCCTGCTGCTGATCGCAGCGATCATCCAGACGATCCTGATGTACATCCGCCTCGGCGTCATGATCATATTGCTCGGCACCCTGCCCGTGGCCGCGGCGGCCTCGATGACCGACTGGGGCGGCGGCTGGTGGCGCAAGCACATCGGCTGGCTGATCGCCTGGCTGCTGTACAAACCCGCGGCCGGTCTGGTGATGTACGCGGGGTCGGTAATGATCAATACCAGCGACGACGCCGGCATCACCGACGGCGGCACCGCCAGTGAACGCATCGCCGGTATCGGCGTGCTGCTGCTGTCCGCGGTCGCCCTGCCCGCCCTGCTGAAGCTCGTGGTGCCCGCCACCGCCGCGCTCGGTGGTGCGTCCGCGCACTCCGGGGCCATGGATCAGGTGGGCGGCGCCCTGGCCACCGGCGCCCGGTCCCTCGGCGGCAGGATCGGTGGCAGTGGCAGTGGCGGCGACAGCGGCAGCGCGGGCCGGGCGGGTCCGAGTGGTGCGTCGGGCAGTGCGGGCGGTTCCGGTTCATCCGGCTCGTCCGGTGCGGGCGGTGCGAACGGCGCCGCCGGAGCGTCGGGCGGTGGTGGCAGAACGGGACCGGGCGGCGCCGCCGGTGGGAGCACTGGCGGGGGCGCCGAAGAAAGGGCCGGTGCGGGCGCGGCGAGCGGTGGTGGCCGTGCCGCCGCGGCGGCCGGCGGTCCGACCGGTGCGGCGGCCGCCGCGGCGATCGGGGCGGCCGTGTCCGCGGCGCGGTTCGTCGGCAAGACCGCCTCCGGTGCCCTGGACGGCGCCGACGGCGAACAGGGCCACAACGGCAGCCATCCGCGCCACTGACCGGTGACGGCCGGCCCGCCCGGACGTACGCCGTCGCCCCCTGAACGGGCCGCCGGGCTCCCGCGCCCCCTCGCGGAACCCGGCGGCCCTCCCCCCTTCCCCGACTCGGCCCCCACCGCCGTAACCCCCATCACCTCACGCAACACGAAGGGAAACGGACGCCCATGTCCACGGAAGCCGTCACCCATCCGACCTACGGGAACTGGCGCCGGCCCCGGCGGCCGGGGCTCGGGCCGCTCGGGCTCGTCGGCACGTTCGGTGTGTTCGGCGGCCTCGTCGTCACCCTGCTCGCGTCGCTGATCTCGCTGTACGCGGCGGTGACCGTGTTCGTCCCGGTGGTGCTGTTCCTGACGCCGCTCGCCATCCGCACCCAGGACGGGCGCAACATCTACCAGTTGCTCGCCCTGCGCATCGGCTGGCGCCGCCGCAAGGCCAAGGGCGCGCACCTGTACGTGTCCGGCCCGCTGTCGGCGCGGCCGGGCGGCCGCTTCCGTCCGCCCGGGCTGCTGAACAAGGTCACCCCCCTCGAAGGCCGGGACGCCTACGACCGGCCCTTCGGCATCCTCCACCACCCGGCGCGCAACCTGTACACCATCGTGCTGGGCTGCGACCCCGACGGCGGCTCCCTGGTCGACCCCGACCAGATCGACGTCTGGGTCGCCCTGTGGGGGGAGTGGCTGGCACGGCTGGCCCACGAACCCGGGCTGCGCGGCGCCTCCCTGATCGTGGAGACCGCGCCCGACCCCGGCACCGCCCTCGCCCACGAGGTGCTGCCCCGCATCCGGCCCGACGCCCCGCCCGCCGCCCGCGCGGTGATGGAGGAGGTCGTCGAGCGCTACCCGACCGCCTCCTCCGAGATGCACACCTACGTCACCCTCACCTACGGCATCCCGGCCGGCCAGCGGCGCAGCAAGGAGGACGTGATCACCGACCTCGCCATCCGCATCCCGGGCCTGCTCAGCGGGCTCGTCGCGGCCGGCGGCGGCTCCGCGTACCCCCTGTCGGCCGAGCGGATCGCCGAGGTCGTACGGGTCGCCTACGACCCGGCGGTCGCCGGTGACGTGCTGGACGCCCGCGCCCAGCACGGCGGCACGGGCCTGGAGTGGGAGGACGCCGGACCGGCCGCCGCGGTGGAGACCGTCAACAGCTATCAGCACGACTCCGGGGTGTCCCGGACCTGGCTGCTGACGCTGGCCCCGCGCGGCACCGTACGGTCCTCGGTGCTCAGGAGCCTGCTGGAGGCGACCCCCGGCACCCGCCGCAAGCGGGTCGCGCTGGTCTACCGGCCGATCGACCCCGCCACCTCGGCGCGGATCGTCGAGGCGGACCGGCGGGCCGCCCAGTTCATGGCCACGTCGGGCCGGGGCATGGTGCGGGCCCGCGCCGCCTCCGAGATGCGGGCGGCCGAGCAGACCGCGTCCGAGGAGGCCGCGGGCGCCGGACTGGTGGAGTTCTCGCTGATGCTGACCGTCACCGTCGACGAGGTCGACCAACTCGCCGACGCGACGGTCGCCGTACGCAATCTGACCGCGGCATCGCGGGTGCTGATGCGCCCCGCCGACCGGATGCAGGCGGCGGCGTTCAGTTGCACGCTGCCCGTCGGCATCCTCCCGTGGGAGCAGACCCTGATCCCGCACGAACTGCAGGAGGCGCTGTGAGCCGCCGGAGCGAGGAGAAGAAGGCCGAGCGCGAGGACCGGCAGGTCGAGGAGACGGTGTGGCGGGCCGGCCCCGACGCGGCACTGCCGAGCCTCACCCCGGCCTGGCTGCGCGAGACGCCCGAGAAGAAGAAGGGGTCCGGCAAGCAGGGGTCCGGCAAGCAGAAGGCCGACCGTCCCAAGGAGCCGTACGTCCCGCCGCGCGGCTGGTACGGCCCCGGCGGCGGACGGGTCGGCTACATGGATCCGCCGACCATGTGGCGTGCCACCACGGTGCAGGCATGCGGCATGTGGCCGTTCGCCGCCGGTTCCGGGTCGCCGATGACCGGAGTGCCGCTCGGTCAGCACCTGTTCACCGGCGCCACCGTCTGCGGCGACCCGCTGAACTGGTTCACCCGAGCCCGCTACATCTCCAACCCGTCCCTGTTCATGCTCGGCATGCCGGGCCTGGGCAAGTCCACCCTCGTCAACCGGATGCTGATCGGGCTGAGCGCGACCGGCGTCGTCCCCCTGGTCCTCGGCGACCTCAAGCCCGACTACGCCGACACCGTGCGCGCGCTGGGCGGCCAGGTGATCTCCATCGGCCGGGGCCGGGGCGGCATCAACGTCCTCGACCCGGGCGCCATGGGCGCGGCGGCCGCCCGGATCGGCGGCGAGGCGGGCGAGGTCCTCAAGGCCGAGACGCACGGCCGGGTGCTCAACATGGTCGCCGCGCTGGTCACCATCGTGCGCGGCCGGCCCATGGACGACCACGAGCAGTCGGTGCTCTCCGCGGTCCTGCACCACCTGCGCGACCGCACCCCCGAGGGCCGTGCGCCGCTCCTGCCCGACCTGCTGCGGATCCTCGCCGAGGGCCCCGACCGGGTGCGCGCGGTCACCCTGGACCGCGGTGACGACACCCGCTACCGCGACGCCGTGGACCCGCTGCACCGCTCGCTGCTCGGCATCCTGGACGGCCCGCTCGGCGACACCTTCGCCTCGGAGACCTCCACCCGGATCGACCCGGACGCGCCCGCCGTGTGCATCGACATCTCCGGCATCGGCGAGGCCGACACCCAGTTGACCGCCGCCGCGATGCTCGCCGCCTGGTCGGACGGCCTGGGCACGGTGGCCGCCGCGCACGCCCTGGCGGACGCCGGACTCGCGCCGCGGCGCTGGTTCTTCACGGTCCTGGACGAGTTGTGGCGCCCGCTGCGGGCCGCCTCCGGCATCGTCGACCGCATCGACGCGCTGACCCGCCTCAACCGCTCCCTGGGCCTCGGCGACGCCAAGATCACCCACACGCTCAAGGACGCCGAGGCCCTCGGCACCGACTCCGACCGGGCCAAGGCCCGCGGCTTCGTGGAGCGGGCCGGGATGGTGGTGTGCGCCGGGCTGCCCAAGGCGGAGATGGAGGAGCTGGGCAAGGTGGTGGGCCTGTCCCGGCGCGAGATCGAACTCGTCTCCTCCTGGTCCTCGCCGCCCGGCTGGGGCGTCTCCGGCGAGCACGAGGAGCCGCCCGGCCGCGGCCGGTTCCTGATCAAGGTCGGTGGCCGGCCCGGCATCCCCATCAAGGTGGCCATCACCGACGCCGAACGCCGGCTGCACAACACCAACACCCGCTGGACGCCCAACGAGGAGGCCATCGAGCAGTCCCTCGCCCACACCACCGACCAGGTGGCGCGAGCGGCCCAGGAGGGGCTGCGGGTGGTACCGGGGCGGTGGACCGCGTGAGCGGCGGCTCCCCCTCGACCGGAGGCATGCACGACCTCGCCCCCTGGGCGATCGTGGCCGTCGCCGGGGCCTCCCTCACCGTGTTCACCGTCGGCTGGGCCGGCGGCACCCTCGGGTCCGGCCTCACCGGCCACGGCTGGGACGCCCCGCCGTTCGCCCTGTCCACCGCGGCGCGCCTGACCTCGGAGGGCACGGAGGGCCTGTGGCCGGGCACCCCGGCGGTGGCGGTCTACGGCGGCATGTTCGTCCTGCTGGCCCTGATCGCGCTGCCCGTGGTGTTCCTCGTACGGTTCCTGCTGGGGCGCTCGGACCGCACCAAGGGCCTGGCCGGCCGGCGCGAACTGGCCGCCATGTGCCCCGACGGCATCGCGGCCCGGGCCCGCGACCTGCGCCCCAGCCTCAAGGGCCGCGACACCCTCCACCCGGACGAGACCGGCAACCTCCTCGGCGACCTCGACCCCGGCGGGCCCGAACTGCGCAGCAGCTTCGAGGACGTCGAACTCGACCTGATGGCCCCGCGGGCCGGCAAGTCCACCGGCATCGCCGTCCCCCGGGTGCTGCGCGCCCAGGGCGCCGTCCTGCTCACCTCCAACAAGTCCGACGTCTACGCCGTCACCCGCGCCGAGCGCGCGCGGGTCGGCCGGGTGTGGACGTTCGACCCGCAGGGCATCGCCCACACCGAGCGCGCCATGTGGTGGAACCTGCTCGGCGACTGCCACACCATCGAGGGCGCCCGCCGGCTGGCCGGGCACTTCGTGGCGTCCGTCAACGACGACACCGCGAAGAAGGACTTCTGGATCTCGGCCGCGCAGAACACGCTCACCGCGCTCTTCCTGGCCGCGGCCCGCGGCGGCGCCCAGGTGAAGGACCTGCTGGGCTGGCTTGCCGACCCCGCCGACCGCACCCCGATCGACCTGCTGCGCGACGCCAACCTGCCGGCGATGGCGGAGCAGTTGCAGGGCACGGTGCGCGGCGCCGTGGAGACCCGGGACGGCATCTACGAGACCGCGCGGCAGACCGTGTCCTGCCTGCTCGACCCGGAGATCCTTGCCTGGGTGACGCCGGACCCGGCGCTCCCGGAGTTCCGCCCCGACCAGCACGTCGTCGCCAAGGACACCCTCTACCTGCTCTCCAAGGACGGCGGCGGCTCCGCGGCCGGTGTCATCGCGGGCCTCGCGGACGCCACGATGCGGGCCGGCGTGGTGGCCGCCGAGCGCATGGGCGGCCGCCTCGACCCGCCGCTGACCGCGGTGCTGGACGAGGCCGCCAACGTGTGCCGCATCTCCGACCTGCCCGACCTCTACTCGCACTTCGGCTCCCGGGGCATCAACGTGGTGACGCTGCTGCAGAGCTACCGCCAGGGCGCCCGGGTGTGGGGCGAGGTCGGGATGGACGCGCTGTGGAGCGCGGCGACCATCAAGCTGCTCGGCGCGGGCCTGGACGACGCCGACTTCGTACAGAAGATCTCCACGCTGGTCGGGCAGCACGACGTGAAGACACCGAGCGTCTCCCGCAGCAAGGACGGCTCGCAGCGCTCGTACTCCTACCGCCAGGAGGCGATCCTGCCGCCCGACAAGATCCGTGCCCTGCCCAAGGGCACCGCGCTGCTGCTCGCCACCGGCATCCGGCCGGCCCTGATCCGGCTGCGCCCCTGGTACAAGGAGCCCGGCGCGGACCTGATCTCGGCCCAGGCGAAGGCGGAGGCGAACGCCATCACCGCGCGGGCGGCGGCCCGGCTGACCGGGGGAGTCACGCTGGACAAGCGGAACCGCTGGGAGCGGGACGCGGCACCGAGCTGACGGCGGGCGGCGGCCCGGTCACCGGTGCGGCGCGGCGTCGACGGTCATGTCCGGTCCGGTCGGCGGCGCGCCCGTCACGCCGTGGCCGCCGCCGCCGTGCCGAAGGCGACGGTCGAGGACAGGAACCACCCGAACGCCGGGGCGAGCAGATGCCGTACGGTCCACAGCCGGGCCGCCGTGGGCCGCTCCCGTACGTAGACCACGGGGACGCTGTGCCCCACCGGGGGCAGCCCGCACAGCGGCGCGTACGCCCCGGGGTCGAGGACGAGTTCCCGCCCGAGGTGATCGGAGAAGAGCACGAGCCCGCCGTGCCGCCGGTCCGCCGGGGCCCGCCCGACGACCTGGCCCTTGACGCGCAGGCCGCGCGTCCACAGCCGTACGGCCGTCAGGACCGCGCGGACGGCGAGCAGCAGGCAGCCGAGACCGAACCCCGTACCCAGCGCCGCCAGCACCAGCTCCCTGTCCATCCGGTCTCCTCGTCCCCTTCGACGACTCCGCCCTGCTGCTCGTGACCGGAGCCCGGGCCTCACGACAGGCCACAACGCACCACGACGCGCGCCGGTTCACGTCGGCCGAGCCCCTTGAACCAGTCTGCCCCGCCGCGCCGTTGTGTGGGCGAAGCCGTCATCAGGTCGGCTGCGAAGGGAGCTTCGGACGGCATGACACGGACCTCGCGCGCACCCGGCCGCCGTACGGCCGTGGCCCTCACCTTGCTGTGCGCCCTGACGGCGACGGCCCAGGCGCCCGCCGCCCGCGCGGTCCCCGCTCCGCGCCCGGCCACTCTTGAGGACGTACGCCGGCAACTGGACGACCTGTACCACCAGTCCGAGGTGGCCACCGAGAAGTACAACGCCGCCGACGAGAAGGCCAAGGCGCAGCAGAAGCAGGTCACGCTGCTGAACGGCAAGGTGAAGGCGGCCGAGGAGAAGGAAGCGCGGCTGAGGGAGCTGCTCGGCGCGGCGGCCAGGGCCCAGTACCGCGGGGGCGGACTCCCCGCCGAGGTGCAGTTCGCCTTCGCCTCCGACCCCGAGCGCGCCCTGGACGACGCGGCGGTGGTCCGGCAGGCCCAGCAGGGCACCCGGCAGAAGCTGGCGGCGCTGGAGGCGGCCCGCGCGGAACTGCGCACCCGCACCGACGAGGCCACCGCGGAGCTGGCGGAGCTGAAGTCGACCCGCCGGGCCATGGCCAGGCACCGCGAGAAGATCAAGGCGCGGATCGCCACCGCCCGCGCGCTGGAGTCGGGGTTGCAGGCGGAGGAACTGCGTCGGCTCGCCGCACTGGAACGGCAGCAGGAGGCCGAGTCCCAGGCCGAGTGGGTCGGCACCGGCATCCTGGACCAGGTCGGTACCCAGGCCACCGAGGCCGGCCGCGCGGCCATCGAGTACGCCACCGAGCAGCTCGGCAAGCCCTACGTCTGGGGCGCCGAGGGCCCCGACTCCTTCGACTGCTCCGGCCTGACCTCCCAGGCATGGCTGCACGCGGGCCTCGTCATCCCCCGCACCGCCGAACAGCAGTGGGCCCAGCTCCCCCACGTCCCGATCTCCCAGATGCGCCCCGGCGACCTGATCATCTACTACGCCGACGCCAGCCACGTCGCCATCTACATCGGCGACGGCAAGATCATCCAGGCGCCGCGGCCGGGGCGCTGGGTGTACGTGTCGCCGGCGGGGTCGATGGAGATCCTGGGGGTGGTGCGGCCGGACGCGTGAGGGGGACGGGCCGCCCACCGCGCGGCCTCGGCCTCGGCCTCGCGGAGGACGCGTACGTCCGCGCCGGGGGCGTGAACCCCCGACGCGGACGGGGACGGCGACCACGGTCCGGTGTCGGTTCGGTGATCGACCGCCGGTGAAGCGTACGGTCCTTTACCGGCTCGGACCGGACCGAGTGGGGCCTACGCCCTGCTTGAGGTGGTAGCTCATCCCGGCTACTGCGGGGTCTTTGTGAGGCGCATTGTTGTACTTCGTCTGTTGATTGAGATTCTGCGCTTGTTGCTTCGCCCACGTGGCCCACGTCGTGTTCACAGCAGGCGCTGGGTGGATCGGTTGGGTGACCGGCTGGGCGGGTGCCCAACCTGTTTGCGCGGCCAATGCCGTTCGTTGAGCCTGCAGGTATTGCGCTGCGGGGTTGTCAGGGACGTTAGAGGGCATGTGGCTTCTCCCATGACTAGGAGGCGAGAAGTTGTCTACCACTCTCAACGGCGGAACCTGAGGAGTGGTTCACGTGAACTCTTTGCGACAACTGCGAACCGCCACCTGAGAAATTCGGCAGGCACGCGCTCAGGGAAGGTCTTCTCAGCTCGGGAAAAACGCAGTCAACGGGACCGGGGACGGCGTGCTGCGGCGACGTATTCGGGCGCTGCGGTCTTGACGTCAGGCAGCGAACGCGAACTGCCTCTCGGCTGCAGGCCCGCGCCCGCGGCCGCGGCCACGGGATTCACGATGCCGCGAGCCTCACCGGCGGCCGCACCCGCGACCGGAGCACCGACGGGCGGGCGGGGTACCTCACCGTGCGGTCCGGAGTGCGCCGGCCGTACCGTACCGGTCTCCATCTCACTGGCGCGTAGCCAGCGATTTCCCGGTTCCGGTGCCGCCGGAGACGCCGCCGGCGGGCCGGAGGGGGAAGGCGAAGCAGGGAGCAGCGCAAGCGCGTACTGGGCGACGTTCGCAGGGCTCGGCGTGCCGCCGCGTCCGGTGGTGGACGGCGTGTGCGCCGCGATGTCCTTCCGGTGCAGCGGGAGGATCGGGGCGACCGGGCGGTACGTCCGTTCCTCGGGCATGAAGTGCTGTTTGATGACGTTGGAAGCGGTGACGAGCAACAGCCCCCCGCCGGTGGCATGTCCGCCGAGGTACCCTCCGGCGCCGGCGCCGTAGAGCGTGTAGCCCGCGACGTTGACGACTCCGAAGGCGAGACGCCCGAGGCTCGGCTTGACATGTTGTTGGTCGGGCCGCATCCAGATCCCGTAAGCGGCGCGCGCCTCTTTGATGATCTGGTTCACTCCGTCGAGTCCGGCGATTCCCGTGCCCACGCCATAAAGGGGCACACTGTCCGCGAACTTGCCGAGGCTCTTGACGAAGGGTGACAAGTCGGTGGCTGCGGAAGAGAGGAGTTCGGACCACTGCAGATTGTCGACCACTCTCATCATCTCCCGTTCCCGGTCGACCACACGCGCAGGTGTGGCCCGCGTCCGGCAGCGATTCGCCATGAGGTCCGCTACCGCCCTACTGCTGCTGCGACCCTCGCATCAGGAGACGAATCACAGGTAAAGGGGAGATGATGAGGTGATCAGTGCGGCGTGGCCGGACGACGGCCAGGAGACAGGAGCCGGAGCGCGGCCGCGCCGACGCGGTCGCCCTCGAACCGCGGAAGACGCGCAGACGGGCCTGCCAAGGCAGATGTCCCGTGGCAGGCCCGGATCCTACGTTCGTGCGGCGTCGGGCGTGGTCGCCGTTTCCTCCTGTCGAGCTGCCGGCTCTTCGAGCTGGTCGGGCCTGGCCCCATCCGTCGGCCGCGCGCCGGTCACGTCAGGACCTGCGCTGGCGCTTTCGAGATTGATCAGTCCCGGAGGAGACGTGCCCAGCGGACCTGGAGGAGCCGTGCGTACGACTGCTTGAGGCGCTGCCCGTCGGTTGGTACTGCTGGGCTGCCGCACCGTAGGACTGCGGAATGTTCCCGAAACCCTCGCTGAAGGAGGGGAGGGAGGGGGCCGGGGATATCTGGGGCCCCGTGATGGACAGGTGTCGTTGAAGTCGACTTTCAGCCGTCAGGTAAGCTTCGTAAGATTCCAAATGCGACCGAGAGGCGTCATTGAGTGCGGTGGCATACTGCGCGTACGTAGCCGCGTCTCCGCCCCGTAGCCTCCATTCGGTCCACTGTTCGTTCCGGCTCAGTTGTTCCTGGTAAGACGCGCGATTGTCCAGGTACTGGTCTCGCGTGACCTGCACCTGAGAGAACAGGCTGTACGTCGCGTCGTCCATCGGAAGGCGGTCGTAGCCTGCGGCCATGTTCTGCTGCTTCAGTTGGGTGATCTGCTCGTGAGCCCTGCGGAGCTGCTCATACTGTGCCACCAGCTCAGGATCGCTTATCAATCCGTCGTCGTGCTGGACCTGCACGGTAGGGGCAGGCTGCTGCGAGCCGTACCCCTGATAGGAACCGTGAGAGTTGGGATCCACTTACTCCACTTCCCTTCGTCTGCGTCGATGGCGGTGTCAGTGCGAATCCGGACTGCCGCGACCGCATTCACCAGCCTCGTATTGATACGAACGGCCCGACGGCGTCGAATGGTTCAACCGGAAGCCGGGCTCCCGTGGCTGTCCGTACAGGGAAAGTTCTTCCCTCAGGGCGGAGATCCGCATGAGGGCGGTCCGGCACCTCGCTCGGGCCGGCGCCGCCGGTACGGGAAGACGATGCGCGCCGGGAGCGGTCGTGAGGCCCCGTCGCTCAAGCCCCGGGTGCTCGGGTGTGGTGTTCGCCCACCGACCGCGGGCCGTGGCCCAGGCGGTGTCCGGCCACGGCAGCGGCTGCGGTACGGGAACGCGCTCACACAGCGGCAGCTCGGCCGTCATGCCCCGGCGACCGCCCCGTCGTTCTCACGGCACTGTTCACAGGAAAACCTTCCCGCGTTCTCTCCGCCGTGGCCCCAGTTCATCTGGCCCACGGTTCATCTCATGCCCAGGCACGAGTAAAGAGAGAACGCGGGAGACCTTGATGCAGGAGCAGCAGCAGTATCCGTACGGCCGACCGGTGCCACCGAAAAAGACCGACAGCCGGCCGCAAGAGCAGGACGACAAGGGGATGCTCCGCCTCAATCCGTTGCTCATGCCACTCGATGAGCTCCCCCGGAATCTCTTCATGAAAGGCCGAGAGGGTGCGGTCTGGCATTATTCGGTCGTCGAGGCCGAACGCGAGGTGCACGGAGTGAAGCAGACCGTACCTGTCGCCATGCTGGGCAGTGAGGAGATCCTCACCGTTCTCACCGAGGAAGAGCTGAACGGCCTGCTGGCCAACATGCAGGATGCGGCACGTCGACAGGCGCAGGCCAATCCTGACGAGCAGGTGGCGGTGCCCACGATGGAGGATCTGAAGAAAGGCATCGACAAGCTGGGGCACCCGACCATTGCGGCGGCGTTCGCCCCCAATGGGGAAACCCGGGTAGGGGACGCCATGATCAGCGGCGAGGTGCGGGTTTTCCCATCGGAGAACCGGATCGTCCTCAACGACAAGTCCGGTCGTTATATGAGCGAGAAGGTGCGGCCTGGGCTGGATCCTCAGGAGGCCGCCCAATGGGGGGAGAACGTGCGCAAGCTGTTCAGCGCGCAGCTTCCGGGAGTCAAGGTGGAGTTCGAGCAGATCAAGACACTGCGACCGCCCGAGAACGCTGCCATCGCGCAGAGCGCCAACGCCATGCTGCCGCCTGCCGGTCAGGGTGCGGCAACCGGAGTCCCCCAGGCCGGCCCGGCCTCCTCCGCCCATCTCGGCGGGGCGGCCGCTCCGACCACGAACAAGGCAGCGCGGCGCTGATCCCGACACCCGCTCCGCCGGGTCAGCGGTTCGGTCTGCGCTGTCACCTGGGAGACGAAGGAGGCGGCGGGCCGAACGGATCGATGATGTCGATGGGGGGCTTCTCCTTGGCGCGGTGCATACCAGGCTTGCATCCGGCGAACGGCCCCTGCGGATCCCGCAGGCTGTTCATGACCGGCAGCAAGTAGTCCCGGTGCCAACTGGCCGGTCCGGTCATCACGGAACCCGGGCCGGTCAGATCGGCCCAGGCCAGCCATAGACCGTGCAACTGGGCCACCGCTTCGGGATGCTCCCACCAGCGAGGACACCAGGGTGCCGTGGAACTGATCTCCCTGCCGTAGACCGGGAGCAGGACGTGGTGAGTCCACAGGGTGAGCTGCCGAAGCGCGTCCGCGTAGGCCGGCCCCTCCTTGTACAGGATGAACTGAGGCGGGGCGGGGGGCTCTTCCTTCTTTTCGGCAGGCGGCTGCGCCGCGGGTGCGGTGTCCTTCTCGGCCCTGGCCGTCTCGGGCTGTTCCGTCGGCATGGCTGACACGGGCCCGCCCTCCGTCTCGTTCGCTCGGCTGCTCGTACCGGCCGGTGCGTGGCGTCGGCCGGCCGGCCGTGAGACACAACGGGGTGACCGTCGCCGGGGTTCACAAGAACCCCACGGCTCGGACGGCCGGTCCCGCCCGTACCGGTACCGGCACGCCGTGCGTGTGCCCCGCGGGCTGTTGTCGCCGCAGGGCGCGATTCCCGGTCGCCTGGCAGCGGACCCCTGCCCGCACTGAACCGGTTGCCCCTCGTTCCCGTTGTGCTTGCGTCAGGAGCCGTACTCGGCAGGTAGTTCGCGCACAGAGCGAGAGAGAGGGGACCAGCATGTCCCAAGACCGCCCGGACTCCTGGCCGAAGCTACTGGCGCGGCATCTGATCGAGGAGGACCTGGAGGAAAGCAGGCGGCGGACTACCAGGTCAGGATCGCTGGATCGATTGCTGCGATGGCTGCGCGAAAAATTCTCCTCACGTGTGCAAGAGCCCGCTGCGAGCCGGTCTGATCAGGCGGGTTACCCCAGTTACGAGACAGGATTCCGTTCCCCTGTCCCTGAGGGCAGCGTCCACCAGGCGCCGCGCGGCAATGGCGCCCCGCTCACATGGGCATCCGACATGCCGGTACGCCAAGCGCTGGCCGACCTCGATGTTCCGAAACTCCAGGAAGTTCTGCACGCCGCTCTGGAACAGATCGCGGAGAGCAAGGAGTTGCGGGAGGCGTACGGCAAGGGAAAGCTGCCCGTGGTGGAGTGGCTGCTCGAGAAGACCGCCCCTCAGAACACCGTGGCCGAGAACAGGGAGTTCGATGACGCGGCCACGCTGGTGGGCTCCGAACGGGACAACGATGACGCGGCCACGCTGGTCGGCTCCGAACGGGACAACGATGACGCGGCCACGCTGGCCGACTCCGAATGGTACAACGATGATGCGGCCACACTGGCAGGCCATGAACAGGGCGGTTATGACGCGACCACGTCGGTCGGCCTCGACCAGGACGGCTATTACGTAGTTCCCATGGGCGACGTCCAACCGCAGGACTTGCACCACAGGAACCCTTGGTACCAGGGCCCCGCCACGGAGCAGGACGCGAACCGTTCCGCCTCGCTCCCGGACGAGGGCCGGCGAACGGCGGCGGCAGAGACCCTTCCCGCCTCGCCCACCGCAGCCCCCGGCGCCCGCTCGGCTCCCCAGAACCCCGTTACCGACAGGGGTGCGCTGACCACCACCGTCACGGTGAGGCAGACGTCGGGCGCACAGTCCGCAGGCACCGGCCGCGCCGCCACCCCGCAGACGGCACCTTCTGTCCGGTCTCGGGGACGCCGATGACCGGCCCCCGCCACCACGCGGCGATTGAACCGTCTCCCCGCGCCTCCCGTTGTAGCCCTGAGCCGGAACGCCAGGAGGGACGGGCATGAGCCGGGACGAAGAGAAGGACGACCCGATCGCGATGAACGAGAACGCCGTACCCGGGGACCCGGAGGACATCAGTCAGCGTGCGCCCCTCGCGGGGGCGTCCGGGCCGGCGCCGCACCTCTCGGTGGTCATCGGCGCGGACGGTTCGGCCTCCGTCGACGGCGTGCCCGTACGGGTGGAGCAGGGGCAGTCCCTCGACGAGGCGGTCCTCGACGCGCTGCACCGGCACGCGCGGGAGCGCGGCACCCCCGTCACCGCGGCCATTTCCGACCCCGCCAGCGCACACGTGACCTTCGTCGAGGTCGCCGCCGACGGTTCGAGCAGGCTGGTGGAGGAGCCGGCCGGGTCGTCTCAGGCGGCACCGGCACCGCCGGTACCGGTAGAGACGGCCGACGGTGCCGCCGTCGGACCGGCGGAGCCTCATGAGGCGTACGGACACCCCGGGGACACTGCGGAAATCGGCCCTCCCGGCATCGGTGCCCCGTCCCAGGCCGGCCTCGACGGCAACCCCGGCGACCTGGACGGTGCGGACGGTCTGGACGGTCTGGACGACAATCTCGACGTTCCGGACGATCTCGACGGCAGTCCCGGTCGTCTTGACGACGTTGACGCCGGCCCCGACGACCTTGATTACCTTGACGCCGATCCCGGCGACGGCCTCGGTGACGACCCGTCGTCCGCCCGCCCGCGACCGTCGTTCGCACGGCCCTCGCTCCCCTCGCTCCCCTCCCTCCCGCGTCCCTCCCTCCCCTCGTTCTCCTCCCGTGTCCCGTCCCTGTCGCTGCCCCGCCGGTCCAAGGACGCCGGTGCGAGCGCCGGGTCGCGGCAGTCGGACGACGAGTACCGGGCCCCCGGCCTGCTCCACCGGCCCCTGGTCGTCGGGCCGGTGGCACTCGGGGTGACCGCCCTCGTCGTCCTGCCGCTGGTGCTGCTGGGCGGCGGGTCGGACGACGGCGGAAAGCAGAACGAGGCCGCCGGCGCCAGCGACAAGCTGAGCAGTCCTCCGGCACAGCACAGTCCCACCGCGTCGGCGTCACCCACCGTCTCCGTGTCCCCGCGCCTGTCGGCGTTGCCCAGCCCCTCGTCGACGGCGAAGAAGAAGAAGTCCGAGCCGAAGAAGGACCCCAAGCCGAAGAAGACGCCGCATGCCGACAGCGCCGGGGGAGGCGCCGGCACGGTGGTGCGGCCGCCGAACGCCACCGTGACCGTGCGGCCGCCGAAGGCCACGGTGACCGTCCGGCCGCCGAAGGCCACGAAGACCGTGACCGCCAAGCCGCCCGCGGAGACCGCCGCCACCGCCGTGAACCAGCTCGCCAAGAAGAACCCCGGACGGCACGTCTGCTACCGCGCGTACGTCTCCGGGCGGGGCTGGCAGAAGCCGGTGTGCGACGGCGCGGCAGCCGGTACACCGGGGGTGAACCGGCCGATCAAGGCCCTCAACATCGCGGTGCGCGGCACCGGTGGCGCGGCCGCCAACGCCTTCGTGCACAAGCCGGGCTCGACCGACGGCAAGGGTGTGTGGAAGCCGCACTGGACGCCCATCACCGACGACGGCAAGAACATCTACATCGGCAGCACGAAGAAGAGCGCCCCGTACATGCTGGGCTTCGCCATCAACGTCGGCACCGGCCAGGTCTGCGAGGCTTCCCGGGTGCGCAACGGCGACTGGAACCAGCCGCACTGTGTCGGCGCTCGCCCCGAGTACATCTTCGGCGGCACCCTCAGCAACGACCGCTGGCTGGAAGGGGTGGGGTTCGTCGTGTGAGGCCCGTTCCGCGCCGCGCGACCGTAGCTGAACGGAAACAGTTCACCGCCACGGCACCAAGGCCGTGCCAGGTGTCACTACAGTCCTCAGGGTGAGCGCAACAACCTTAACCACCGTACGTTTCTCCGTGCTGGGGCCGGTCCGGGCCTGGCACGCGGGCCGGGAACTGGATCTGGGTTCGCCGCAGCAGCGGGTCGTGCTCGCCGCGCTGCTGCTGCGCCGGGGGCACTCCGTCACGGTCGCCGAGCTCATCGACGCCATCTGGGGCGCCGAGCCGCCGACAGCCGCCGTGTCCGTCCTGCGTACGTATGTCTCGCGCCTGCGCAAGGTCCTGGAGCCCGGCCGTGGTGCGGCCGAGGCGCCACGGACGATCGTTTCCGTGGAAGACGGATACCGGGTCCGCATACCGGAAGAAGCCTTGGACCTGGCGGTGTTCGAGCGACGGGTCGCGGAGGCGGCGCGGGCGTCCGCCGCCGGCGACGAGTCCGGCGCCGCACGACTGCTGCGCGAGGCCCTCGACGAGTGGCGGGGCGTGGCACTGGCCGGTCTGCCCGGCCCGCTGGCCGAGGCGGAACGATTCCGGCTGGCCGAGGAGCGGCTGACCGCGCTGGAGAAGCGCCTGGAGCTCGACCTCCGGCTCGGCCGGCACGGCGAGGTCATCGGGGAGCTGATGTCGCTGACCGGTGGGCACCCGCTGCGGGAGGAACTGTGCCGGCTGCTCATGCTGGCCCTCTACCGGTCCGGGCGGCAGGCGGAGGCCCTGGCGGCCTACCGCAGGACCCGCACCACCCTGGTGACCGAGCTGGGCGTCGAACCCGGCCCGGCCCTGCGGGACGTACACGCGCGGATCCTCGCGTCCGACCCGTCTTTGACCCCGGCCCTCTCCTCGCCGGACGGTACGTCGCCGGTACGGGGTTCCTCGGACGGCATGCCCCCGACCCGAGCCGGCCGAACCGGACGGGCCGCCGCGGCCGGCACCCCGTCCGTACCGGCCGCCCCGGCCGGTACGCCACTCACGCGACGCACCTCCGCCGGCACGCCCCCGCCCCGACGCGCCCCGGCCGGAGTGCCGCCCGCGCGGAGCGCCCCGGCGGTGGACGAGCCCCCCGGAGCCGCGGCCACCCCCGCGGCGGCCGATGGAGGCGGAGGCGGACGTACCGGCGCTCCCGGCCGCCCCCTGACCCGTACGCCCCGGGTACCGAACCAGCGCTCACCCCACGCCGACGGCGCCCGGACCCCCGCCACCCCCCGGCGCCCCGCCGCCACCGAACCCGTTCACACCCCCCGTCCTGCCCAACTTCCCGCCGACCTCACCGCCTTCACCGGCCGGGACGCCGAGCTGGAGCGGGCCATCGGTCTGCTGCCGCTGGACGGAAGCCTGCCGGCCACGCTGACGATCAGCGCGATCGGCGGCATGGCCGGGATCGGCAAGACCACCCTGGCGGTGCACCTCGCCCACCGGGTCGCCGACCGCTTCCCCGACGGACAGCTCTGCATCAACCTGCGCGGCTTCGACCCGTCCGGCTCGGTCATGCCCCCGCAGGAGGCCCTGCGCATCCTCCTCGACGCCCTCGGTGTCCCCCCGCGGCGGCTGCCCGCCGGTCTGGAGGCCCAGACGGCGCTTTACCGCAGCGTGCTGGCCGGGCGGCGGGTGCTGATCCTCCTCGACAACGCCCGCGACAGCGAGCAGGTCCGTCCGCTGCTGCCCAACAGCCCCGGCTGCCTGGTCATCGTCACCAGCCGCAACCAGCTCACCGGCCTGGTCGCCGGCGAGGGCGCGCACCCGCTGACCCTGGACCAACTGACGGAGGCCGAGGCCCGGGAGTTCCTGGCGCGCCGGCTCGGCACCGAGCGGCTGGCCGAGGAGTCGGCGGCGGTGGACGAGATCGTCGAGCGGTGCGCCGCCCTGCCGCTGGCCCTCGCCGTGGTGGCCGCCCGCGCCGCCGCCCATCCCGACTTCCCGCTCAGCGCCATCGCCGGGGAACTGCGGGACGGCCACGACAGCCTCGACGTCTTCGCCGGGGACGACATCACCACCGACGTACGGGCCGTCTTCTCCACGTCGTACAAGGCGCTGTCCGCGCCGGCCGCGCGGCTGTTCCGGCTGCTGGGCCTGCACTCCGGTCCGGACATCTCCGCGCCCGCCGCGGCGGCGCTCGCCGGGCTCACCGCGAAGGAGGCCCGGGGCCCGCTCGTCGAACTGACCCGCGCCCATCTGCTCACCGAGCACTTCCCCGGCCGCTACACCCTGCACGATCTGCTGCGGGTCTACGCCACCGAGCGCGTCGAGGCCGAGGAGGCACCGCGGGAGCGGGACCTCGCGGTCCACCGGCTGCTCTCCTGGTACCTGCACACCGCGGACGCCGCCTACCCGCTGATCACCCCGAACCGGCGCCGGATCCCCCTGGAGCGGCCGCCGGCCCCCTGCCGGCCGCTGTCGTTCACGACCCACGACGAGGCCGTGGCCTGGTGCGAGACCGAGCGGTCCAACCTGGTCGGCGCGGTGCACCAGGCCGCCGCGTCCGGGCATCCGGGCATCGCCTGGCGACTGCCCGCCGTCCTGTGGGGGTTCTTCTACCTGCGCAGCCACACGGTCGACTGGATCGAGACCTCCCGTACGGGCCTGTCCGCGGCGCGCGCCGCCCAGGACAGCGTGGGGGTGGCGCAGGCCCTCACCGACACGGCCGCGGCGCTGCGCAACGCGGAACGCTACGACGACGCCATCGACCACCTGTTCAAGGCGATGGCCGCCTACCGGGAGGTCGGGGACACGGCCGGGAGGACGCGGGTCCTGGGCAACCTGGGGGACACCTACCTCCAGGTCGGGCGGCTCGACAAGGCCGTCGAGTACATCCGCCGCGGGCTGGTACTGAACCAGGTCATGGGCAACGCCTGGGGTGAGGGCATCAACTTGAGCAACCTGGGCGACGCCTACCAGCGGCTCGGCCGCTTCGACGAGGCCGTCCGCTGCCTGGAGGAGGCCCTCGTCGTGCTGCGCGACAGCGGCAACCGCTGGGTCGAGGGCGTCGCACTCGACGTGCTCGGCACGGCCCACCACCGGCTGGGGGCCGACGACCGCGCGGTCGAGTACTACGAGCAGGCGCTCGCCGTCCACCGGGACCTCGGCAACCGGTGGGGGGAGGGACACACCCTGGGCCACCTCGGCGACGTCCAACTGGCTGTCGGCGCCCCCGAGGCGGCCGGCGCTACCTGGCGGCAGGCCCTGGCGATCCTCGCGGAGTTCGATCACCCGGACGCCGCGAAGATCGAGGAGAAGCTCCGTTCCCTTCAGTGATCAGTGATCAGTGGGCCTCACGGTATGCCTGGCCCGCGGTGTTCGGGGCGGTGCCGTCGTACAGGCCGGTCGGGCTGGTGTGGGTGGACAGCGTGAACCAGGCGTAGCGCTCCAGGTAGCCGAGGCCGTCCAGCATCTGCGTCGACGCCTTGATGAAGTCGGCCTCCTGCTGCTGGCTGGGGTAGCGGGGGGTGCCCTGGGAGAAGTCGATCAGGCCGTACTCGGTCAGCCAGACCGGCTTGTGGTAGCGCTCGTGCACCCGCTCCAGGTACTCCCGCAACTGCCGGGTCGCGTCCGGACCGAAGTCGGCGCCGTACCAGTGCACCGGGATGAAGTCGACGCGCAGGCCGCGCTCTGCCGCCCCCTGCATGAAGCGGTCCAGCCAGCCGCCGGGCACGTCGGCGCCCTGGGAGACCGCCGGAGCGCCCAGCCGCAGCCCGGTGTCCTGCAGCCTGGGCCACAGGTCCAGGGCCTGCTCGGGCGTCATGTTCGCCTGCGAGGCGAGATCGGGCTCGTTGAAGCCGAGGAGCGTGGTGCCCTCCCGCTTGGCGCTGGCGAGCTGTTCGTCGGTGACCGAGCCGGGGCCCCAGATCATCGGGACGTACTCGACGCCCTGCGGCGGGGTGACACCGCTCGAGGACGAGGCCCAGTTGAAGTACCAGGAGACGCCCGAGTCGGCCAGCGCCTGCGGGGCGCCGTCGAACGGGTTGAGGCTGACGCCCTTGCGGCCGGCGGCCGGGGCGGTCGGGTCGGGGTTGGGCGCGGTGGTGGGCGCGGGGCCGGGGGCGGCACCGGACCCGTGGAAGGCGATGGTCAGGCCGGTGCACTTGGTGCACTGGTACATGGTCCGGTTGCCGGGCTCGGCGTCGTGCTTCGACCAGGCGTACGCGGTGGGGCACTTCTGGCTGACCGCCTCGCTGTAGGCGGTCTTCGCGTCCCGGTTGGGGTTGACGCACACCAGCGGCTTGCCCGTGGCCGCGTCCTTGGTGAGGTTCTCCGGCGGGCAGGACGCCAGCAGGTCCACGGCACACCCCGCCACCGCGCACTCGCCCTCGGCCGGCGGCGTCGTGCCGTCGGGGGTGATGGTGACGGCGGTCGACACGGCGTCGACGTAGCTGACGTCGTACCAGGGCGCGAGTTTGTCGGCGGGGTCGAAGTTGAACTCGGCGAGGCTGGTGGGCTGCTGGCCGGTCGAGCAGTGGTCGGCGTAGGGGCCGCAGTCGCCGACCGCGCAGTGGAAGGTGCTGCCCTCCTCGCCGGAGCAGCCCTGCCGGGCGAAGAACGTGCCGCGCCAGTGCCCGGCGCCCTGGTGCTCGGGCACGGTGATGGTGGCGGACTGGCCCGGGTCCAGGGTCGGCAGCCCGGTCAGCGCCGCCGAGCCGTCCTGGTTGACCCTGCTGCCGACCCAGATACGGCTGTCGGTCTTGTTCTGCAGGGTGATCGTGTGGTCCCGGCCGCCCACGTCGGCGGCCGGTGCGCCGTTGAGGCGGGCGGTGTCGTCGTGCCGGTCGAGCAGTACGGCGGTGGTGGTCGTCGCGCCGACCAGAACCATCAACAGAATCAGCAGAAGCGAGCGTCTGCGCATGAAGCGTGCCTTTCGGATCGCGCTTGCGCCGGATCGGTGGATCAGGTGCTGCCTACGACGGCACGACGGTTCCGGCCGGGTCGCGGTTCAGCTCGAATCCGGGGGGCAGGGGCAGCAGACCGGGCGGCAGCGGTACGTGGGGCGGCGCCGGGGCGGAGCCGCCGGGCCGCGTCCGCGGTGCCGGCCGGTACGCGTCCCCGTTCTCGCCCGGCACGGCACCGCGCCGGCTGAGCAGCCCGCGCGGTCCGAGCGGGGGGCGGCGGGCAAAGACACCGTACGGAACGGACGAGCCGGCCGGTTCCGGCGACGTGGACTGCGGCGCGGGCATGGGTGGCCTCCCCTGACTCGGCGGCCGGTCGTCGATGCCGGTCGTGCCCGCACAACGGCTGCCGAGGCGCCGGCGGTTCAGCGCGGCGACGGTAGGGGTGTCGGCGGCGTCCAGACCCTCGCCACGGCACCGACGTCCCGGTTCTCGATCCGTTCGGTCGGCTGCAACGGGCGCCTCCCGCCCTGCCCCGATCCGTCCATGACTCGACCGCCGCAGGCGCAGCACCAGCCGCGCCGGGATCCGCTTCCTGGCCGGGCGAAGGCTCATTCGCCCGTGCCGCGGGAACAGGGCCTTGACGGGTCGGGGGTGTTGTCATCGGCCCCGTCGGCGTTGCTGACCGGTGCCGGGGGTGGGCGGGCGGTGCGGTGTGGTGGCTGCCTGTGCGCCATTTCCGTTCGGACGTTGCGCGCCATTCCCGTTCAGCACCTGTGCGATATCTCCGTTCAGCGCCTGTGGGTCATTGCGAAGCTGTTGCTGTTGTGGTGACAGCTCCTCTGCTTCTTGTTGCCGCGTCCAACGTTCGATCGCTTCCCTCACATTCTGGTCTCGCGTCTCCAAGACTTCATGCACGGCATCGAAAAATTCCGCGCCGGCCCGTATCCATGCAGCCGTGGCTTCGTAGTGACGCTCCGAGGCTTGCGTGTCCGCGCCGACGAGCGCGGCCCGGGACGCAGTGAACTCGTGCGCCGCTTCTGTGGCTTGGCTGAAGAGAGTCCTCGTCACCTCATTCATCGGCACCGTCTCGAACTGTTCCCTGGCCCCACGTTGCACATAAGTCACCGCCCGTGTCCGCAGCTCATCGAGATGCTCTTGCTGCTCTTCGGGATAACTTTCCGTCGGTGTGCGGGTAGCCGTAGTGATGATGTAAGAGAAATCGATGTCGTCTATTTCGGCTTCGCTGAGGATTCTCCCGGGCATTTTGGCTCACTCTCCGTTCGCTGGCGACGAGGGCGGCGGAACCCGGGAAGTTCCGGACGCTCCGTCCGGAACCGGGCCCGCCCTCTTCGTTCTCCGGGCGCGTAGGACAACGCCGGGGAGACAGGATCGGTTCAACTTCTGTCGGCCAGGGCGCGGAGTCGGCGGTGCGGACGCCGTCCGTCGGCGACCACCCCGCCGACGACGTACACCCGTCCACCCCCTCCGCTTCCACCGGCTGTGTCGCCGCTCGGAGTCAGGGCGGCGCGGGAGGTCCCTCGTCTTCGCCCGCATGGGTGGGAAAGGGGTTGGGCGACCGGCCCCCAGGCCAGGGACGCACACCTGTTCGATCATGCCGACAGCAAAAACCCCACCCACGTTTCCGCGGTGGGGCCGGGTCGGGTCGGCGCCCCCGGCAGGACTCGAACCTGCGGCCAAGCGCTTAGAAGGTGTTGAGCACTTAGCTCTGTTCTAACCTGCGGTTTTCCCAGGTCGCGTTCCACCACATTAATGCAAGGCGCTTGGCCCATCGCGTGGCCTCTTCGACTGGGAATCGCCCACGGCAGCGGGGACCGCCCCGGTCCATCGTAGGACCGGGGCGGTCAGCCGGCGCGCGGTCCCGCTATCCGAGCGGGAGACCTCGTGCAGAGAGTCGCCGCGGCCGGCGCCAGAGAGGGGGGTCTTGTCGATCTCCCCATCCTTCAAGATCAGTAAATGTGCCTGGCCGGGTACAGACAACTGGTGATGATCACTAGAGCGTGAGCGGGTGCCACTCGACCCGCTGCCCGACTGGGTGCCAGCCCGACGCCGGCAGATCGGGGAGCGCCTCCGCGCGGCACGCCTCCACGCGGGCCTGACGCAGGAGCAACTCGGCGAGCGGATCGGCCGGGACCGGCGCACCATCCACCGGTGGGAGTACGCGCAGCGCATCCCAGACCTGGAAGACCTGCTGCTGCTCGCCGACGCCCTCGACGTACCGCTCGCCGACCTCGTCCGGTGAGTGGCCCGCCTCCGCGACGGGCGGGTGGTAGCCCGGTGGTGGCTGGGCGGCCGGCCCGGCTGGCCCTGGATCACGGGCCGGCCGCCCCTCCCGCTGGCGCCAGATCGGAGTACAGCACCAGCGGGGGGTCAACGGGGCCCGCGGGGCGGGGGCTGATCGGGGGTGCTCTGGTGCGGGGCGGCACGGCAGCCCCAGGGGCACAGCGTCAGGCTCGGGGCGGCGCCGGTCGGCGAGTCGACCTGGACCACCTCGGGCTCACCCTCGATTTCTCTGCCGCAGCGGTCGCACAGCATGAAGTTCCTCCGAGTCGGGCCCGTCACCGGCCGGGCGGGCTGGCCGGTGACGGGCCGTGCGTCCATCCGCGACGGGGGGCGTGGACGGACGCGCCCGCTGGTGCACGGTTCCACCACCAGCGGGAGTCAACGACGGTCACGAGCCGCCCGCGGCACCAGCGGCGCATCCACCGGCCACACCGCCTCGCGGTCCGCCAGCACGTGCACGCCCGCCGCGATCAGACGGGCCACGGCCAGCGGTGCGCACAGCTCCCCGGCGGACGCCATCGGCACGGACCAGTACGAGGCGATGCCGCGCTCCGGGAACCGGGCCGCCGACGGGTGCGGCACCCCCAGGTAGGCGTTCAGGCCGAGGCACTCAACGTCGTCGCGCCGCCAGTCGTCTGCGGCATCGTGCCAGGTACGCGGGACGCTCGCCGGGACGAGAAGGTAGTAGCGGGGGCCCTGCATGTCGCAGATCACCGGGGCGCCGTCGAGGGCGTCGGCGAGGAACGCGTCGACGTCGCCGGGGTCGGTGCTCGCGGCGAGGGCCTGGATGAGCCGGCCGGGGACGCGGATCGCGGAGAACAGGGACCCGAGCGGCAGTACGAGTACGCCGTGGCGGATCCACTCGGCGCGGGCGTGCCGCGGTGAGGGGTGCGTGGACAGCAGCCACTGCTCGATGGCGAGTCGCCGGTCGGCGGTGGTGTGCACGAGTGCGCCGGGTTCTGCCTCGACTGGCCGTGGGGCTGAGAAGTCGTGGCGGTCCTCGGGTGTGCTCGGCATGGCGGATGCCTCCACAGTCGGTGTGCTCTGTCTCACACCTGCGACCGTAGATAGGCATCAGTGAACCCACCCGAACTGACAGTTCGGGTGGACCACGGGCTCCCTAGATCAGTCCGATCCGCTCGGCCATCTTCTCGGCCTGCCGGGCGTGCATCGCCCGCGCCCGGCGGATGACCGTGAGCACGAGCTGGCGGGCGAGCGGGTTCCGTGAAAGATCCTCCGGCGCGATCGCCTCCAAGTCGCGGAGAGCGAGCAGGGCAGCCGCGTCGTCCCGGCGCTGCGAGTGGCAAGCAGCGACCTCCAGGACGAACGTGAACTCCCGTTCCAGCGAGGGCACGCCGCTGGTGTCGATGGCGTCCGCAGTGTGCAGGGCCTCGCCGGTCTCCCCGGCCTCCATGTCGATGCTCACCGCGTGCAGTGCGACGTTGGTCGGGCCGAACACGGTCCACCCGATATTGCTGTCGTCCGGCACGTGGCGGGCCGCCGGCGCCGCGTGCTGCCGCAGGCGGTCACGGGCCTCCCACCACCGGCGGCGGCGCGCGGCACCGACCACCGCGACGAGGTGAAGGGCGCCGCCCATCGCGGCCCGTTCGACCTCAGGCATCGTCGTCGTGGCGACCTGCTCGGCCGCGCGGAGAGCCAGTTCCTCGGCCTCTGCGGGTTGGCCGGCGGCGAGGAGCACGTGACCGAGGTTCCACTGGGCGGCCGCGATGCGCAGCGGGTCGTCGGCGTCCTCGGCGGCGCGCATCGCCCGGTCGGCGGCGATGGTGGCGAGGTCTACGCGGCCAGTGCGCCGCAGGTACGACCTCAGCAGGCAGTACAGGTCAGCCGCCGTCCGCAGCACGGCACGACGTTCGGCCGGGTCAGTCCCGGTACGGGCGGCGCGCACCGCGTGCTCCACGTCGGCGACGAGGGCGGGCAGTGCCTCGGATGCCTCCGTGAACCGGGTCCCGCTGGTCTGCCAGGACTGCCAGGCGGCCTCGACCCGGTCCCGCAGTACGGCCGCCGTCGCTGGGCTGGTGCTGAGCGCCGGGCCGTAGCCGAGGAGCGCGCGGCCTACCGCAGCCTCGGCGGTGTCCGATGACTCCGCCTCCATGGGCGCCTGCTCGGACAGCAGCGCCGCGGCCGGCACGCCCAGCTCCTGCGCGAGGGCGTACAGGATCGGCACCGATGGGACTTTCAGCCCGCGCTCGATCTGCGACAGGTAGTCCGGGCTGATGCCGACCAGTCCGGCGATCGCGTCCTGGCGGCGTCCGCCGCGGTAGTGCCTGATCCGGTCCCCGATGGGGAGGTCTGCTGCAACCATGCGCCTACTCCTTGCTGCTCGTTCCGAGCGTAGGGTGCCCGATGCGTGGGGACCCCGTGTTCGTGGAGAGAGGAGGCGCCGGTGCCGGAGCTGGTGCTGTGGGACATCGACCATACGCTGATGGCGACGAGGGGCGTTGGGCGTGAGCTGTGGGCCGTCGCGTTCGAGCAGGTGACAGGCGTTGCCCTGCGTGAGCAGGCGTCGGTCACGGGGTCGACGGAACGGGTGATCTTGCGGGAGACCGCGCAGATGCACGGCCTGGAGTATGACGAGGAGTTGTTCTCCCGGTTCGCGGCCGCGCTCGGTGCGGTGCACGTTCAGCGGGCGGCCGAGCTGCGTGAGCGTGGGCACGCGCTGCCTGGCGCTGCTGCGGTGCTCGCTGCTGTCGACGAGCGGGGTGTGCGGCAGTCGGTGGTGACGGGCAATGTACGTTCGGCCGCCGAGGTGAAGCTGGCGGTGTTCGGGCTGGACTCCTATCTCCGCATGGACGAGGGCGCCTACGGTGAGGACGGGGAAGGGCGCCCGGAGTTGGTGCGTCTCGCGCTGGCTCGGGCCGGGGTGTCCCCGGAGAAGGCGGTCTTCCTCGGAGATACTCCCGCCGACGTCGCCGGTGGGCGAGAGGCAGGCGTCCGGGTGGTCGGCGTTGCCACAGGGAAAACGTCGGCGGCCGAGCTCCGGGATGCGGGCGCCGATGCTGTGCTGGACGGGCTGGATGACACGGAGCAGGTGCTCACCGCCATCAGGGCATGACGAAACGGCCCCCGCCGCCCGCCCCCGCAAGGGGCAGACGACGGGGGCCCCGCTCACACTCCAGTTCGGTAGTACTCCTCCACATCCTCCGGCGGCGGCAGCGGCGTACCGTCCCGCTCCACCACCTGATCCCGCAGCGCCAGCGCCCATCGGGAGATCGACCACAGCACCCCGCGCACCCGGGCCACTTCCGCCTTCGTCTCGGCGAGGTCTTCCTTCAGCTCCGCCTTGATCGCCTCGAACGCGGCCCGGTCCTGCTCCCGCTGCGACGGCTCCGCCTGCGCCAGCGCAGCCGCGCGCGTCGCCTCCGCCGTCGCCATAGTCGCCCGCGTCGTCGCCCGCGCCGAGAAAATCCCCGCAACCACCATCCCGACCGTCCCGAACGCGGCCACCAGCCCAGCCCACAGGGTCACGGCTCCCGCCCTTTCCGGGCGGAACGCGGCACGTGGGGGACCGAATGCTCGGGCACCGTGCTCGCCCACAGAATGACCCCGACGTGCGAGGTGAGGTACCAGATCGCGACCCACAGGCCACGGGAGTAGGTGCCGCTGACCACAGCAGCGGCGTAGGCGATCGCCCACACGGTGGGGGGAGCGAGCGCGGCGAGGAAACCGTACCGGTCGCGGCCGACGCGGACGAACGCGGAGGCGGTCGTCACGAGCCCGCAGATGATCCACAGCCAGGCCCAGTGCCGCAGTGAGCACCAGTGCGTGAGCAGCTCCAGGCCGCGGCTGCTCGGCGGGGCGACGAAGAAGCTGAGGCCCCAGCAGGTTTTGCCGACGCCGAGGACGAGCAGGAAGGTGCCGCGGCGGCCCAGCCGGGCGTGCAGCCGCCGGACCGCCCGGCACTGCACTAGACGCCCTTGGCCAGCGACGCAGAGTTGGTGACGTCGCGCCAGCGGGCGATCAAACCCTTGCCGAGGGCGAGGACAGCGCCGACACCGCCGGCCCCGGCGGCGTACCACATGGAGCCGTCCAGCGGCGTGGTGACGACGATGCCGCCGATGAACGCCTGCAGAAACGTCGACAGCGTCCTTTCCAGGAGGTCGCGGCCGTAGGTCTTCGCGGTCTTCACGACGGTCTCGGCGTCGGGCAGGTTGATCTCGGACATGGGTCAGTCCTCCTCAGAGTTGTCGGCCCACACGAAGCGCGTCGCGCCCTGGTGGCCGTGGACGTGCTCGGCGTCTGGCAGGGACTCCCAGAACACGATGGATGGGCGGTCGCCGCGCCAGCGGATGGAGACGGTGCCGTCGGGCCACAGCACGCCGTCTGCGACGGTGCCGGTGCCGGAGACACCCGTGATGTCGGTGTCCCGTTCGAGGGTGAAGAGACGGGGCGCGGTCGGCATGAGCTACTCCTTGACCTCGAAGCCGTGCTTCGCCCCGAGTCGGGCGAGCGAGGTCTTGCCGGGGATGCCGTCGGCGTCCTTGCCGCGGTAGCCGAGGCGCCGCTGCCACTTCGCGTAGGCGTCCACCGTGGTCGTGCCGTAGTGGCCGTCGCTGTACGCCTTGGCGAGCAGTCCCTCGTCGACCAGCGCGGCCTCCACGGTGCGCACGCCGGCATAGGTGACGGGCGTGCCCTTCGCGGCCGGGTTGGAGCGGGCGGCGGCGACGAGCTGGGACAGGTCGACCACCGGCTTGCGCGGCGCCGGCAACGCGGGCGCCGGCGATTTCGAGCCGAGGCGATCGCCGATCCGGGCCCGCATCGAGGACATGGTGAACCCGCGCGGGTCCACCTTCCCCGGCTGCCACTCCAGGTGCCCGATCACCGACCGCTCGTCCCAGTCGTGCGCACGGCAAATCGCCGCGGCGACCCGCTCGATCGCCTCCAACTGGGCGGCCGGCCACGGGTCCTCGCCGTCGCCCATGTTCTCGCACTCGAAGCCGTAGAAGTACCGGTTGCCGTCGGTGCTCGCCTCGTTGTCGCCGGGCACCGCGGTCTCGTTGATGACGGCGCGCAGCACGTCGTCGTCGCCCAGGCCCGCGTGGTTGGCGCGGCCGTGGCCGACCAGGTGGACGCGGCCGTCCTTGGTGATGACGCCGTGGCACAGCGGCCCCGGCAGGTCGCTGCGCCCGGCCCGGCACAGCTCCACCGTGCGGGCGCTGCCCTTGGTCACGGTGTGGTGGATCATGACTCCGTGGACCGGGCCCCAGGGGCCCTTGTGGTTGCGGTTGTGGGTGCGCCAGTCGCCGACCTCCACGACGTGGACGCCCTCGGCCCGCAGGGCGGACAGCAGGCGGGACGCGGACAGGGGTGTGGCCATGAGGGCTCCTACAAGGGGGTGGACTGGATCTGGTTGTGGACGAGCTGCACGGTGACGTCACCGTCCTCGCCGAGGAGGTAGTCCCGGAGGTGCTCGACGACACCGTCCACGGTCTTGCCGGGGAGGGGCCCGCCGACGCCGTCGGAGACGACGATGGTGACGTTGATGCCCGTCTCCCGGGGGCCGTCGGCCTGAAGGACGTAGTGGGGGTAGGCCAGTTCTGCCATGGGTTGGTCTCCTATGCGATGCGGCGGATGTGCATGGTGGATCCGGCGCCGACGCGGGTCGCGGACGCGTTGGAGATGGCCTGTGCCCAGGCCAGGGCGAGCGTCCCGCCGGAGCTGCCGGTGATGACGGTGCCCTCCTCCAGGGCGATCGCCTGGTTGGACGCCGAGTTGCGGGTGCCGTAGCGGACGGTGGTAGTCAGGGCGTGGATCCCGGACCGGTGGTAGCCGCCGTTCGCGGCCTGCGCGGTCGCTGTGCTGCTCGACGACAGTTCGTAGGCGGCGCCGAACCCGGAGCGGCTGCCGGTCGCCCCCGTCGGGATGATCCACTGAGTCTGGAATCCGGCGGCGTCGGTCGCCGCGAACTGGATGTACATGGTCACGTGATAGGTGGCGTTCGCGTCGAGCGTCGTCGTCAGCTCCGAGTCCGCAGTGAACGTTGTGGTCGTCACCCTGTCCTCGTTCACCGCCTTCATGATCACGTCGGGGAGCATCGACTGCAGCAGACTGCCGGTGATGCGCTGGCCCGCGTAGATCACGGGATACCTGGCCACGCGTGCCTCCTAGAGCGCCGTGTAGGCGGGCTGGGCCAGCACCACAGCGGCGCCGGCGGAGTGGGCTTTGACGATGCCGTTCTGTGACCGGACCACGGTGTAGGTCTGCGGGTTGACGACCTCGAAGTTGTCGTAGCGGACCTCGACGGTCGCCGCGTTGGTGTTGCCGGTGAGCCGCACGGAGCGGGTGCCGATCTGCCCCGGCGCGGTCAGTGCCGTGTCCGTCGTCTGCACCCGCCACACCGACGGCTCCATGTCCCCGGCCCGCCAGATCTTCGCGCGGAGCGTGCTGCCGGTGCCCTGGAAGCGGACGCGGACGAAGCTGCCCGGGGTGCTCGGCGTGAGGGGGACGTAGTTCAGGCCGAGCTGGGTGTCGACGCCGCCGACGATCCTCCGGATCGCGAAGATGATGTTGCTGTTGGTGAGGAAATCGACCCGCGCCATGTACAGGTTGGCGGCGTCGGCCATGCGGGCACAGACCGCGCCGTACAGGGTGTCGCCGGTGGCGGCCGCGCTGGTGGCGATGTCGCAGTAGATGTCGAAGTCCGCGGAGGCCGCGGTGATCGCGGACCGGCGGACCGTGTCCACGGTGGACAGGACGTGCGAGGCGTACGACCCCGACACGGTGTAGTCCGTGGCCGCGCCGCCGCCCACGCTGGCCCAGGCCAGGCCGCTGTCGGACGTCCCCCACCCGGACGCCGAGGTCCGGGAGAACGTGTCGTACGCCCACGACGACTTCCGGGTCAGCCGCGCCGCCCACACGTGATAGGTCGCCGCCGGGCCCGGTGTCCCCCCGTGCCGTACCCCCATCGCGCCCCGCGAGGCCGTGGCCGGCGCCGTGAACTCCTGCTCCACGTACGTCCACCGGCCCGCGGCCACCGCGGTCCCGGTGCCGAGGCTGGTGGAGATGTAGGTGCCTGCTGACGTCGACCAGTCGACGGTCGGCCGCAGGTCGCTCCACCCGGACGCGCAGAACACCCACATCGACGCGGTGTAGGTCGCGCCCGGCGTGATCGAGTCGACCGGCGTCGGCGTGCAGGTCGCGCCGCCGGACGCGGACACGCCGTCCGGGACGACCTGCATGGTGGCCCGGGCCCGCGGGTGCGGGGGGATGCGGCCGGGGATCTGCTGGTGGCTGATCGTGGCGCCGCTGCCGGTCCAGCCGGTGATGTCCGTGTCGAAGAACGGGTTGGTGTTGAGCAGGGCGCCGGGGGCGATGACGGTCATGACCTCGCCGCCCACACGCCAGTCGAACGGGGTGTCGGCGACACGGGGCGTCCAGACGGGCCCGGTCGTGGTGAAGACGTCGACGGCGCTCTCGGCCGGGTCGAGGTCCTCGGCGAGCTGGGAGCCGTCGGTGTCGACCCACTGGAACTCGCGGGCCGCCACCGCGGTCGGGCTGCCGCCGGCCCACGCCACGTCCCAGGGCCCGCCGGGCGAACAGTTGTAGGTGATCGTCCACGTGAACTGGTCGATGACCTCGCTGTAGCCCTGCACGAGGAGGGACACCGTGTCGGGCGGCAGCCACACCGGCGGGTGCGTGATCTCGATCCGGGAGCCGGTGTCCGCCCCGGCAGCGGCCTCGATCGAGGCGGGCGCGTTCGCCAGGTTCACGGTGACCTGCGGGAAGCGGGTCTCGTCCCAGGTGCCGAGGTGGAGGCGCCATCCGGCGTGCTGCAGCGGCTGCCGGTCATCCAGCAGGTTCAGGGTGTACGAGGTGTCGTACAGGCCGATCCCGGCGGGCGGGGGCTGTGTGGACAGGGCGCCGCTGCTCTGGGTGACCCGGGCCGAGGAGCCGTTGCTGCGCGCGACGGTGACGTCGTTGGTGACGCCCTGGTCGTCGTCGGTCGGCGCGAGCGGCGAGACCAGGCCGTCGTCGCCCTGGTAGTCGAGGGTGAGGGCCGCGGCCTGGTTGTACATGCTGGCCCGGGTGACGTACCGCAGCCCCAGCACGGTGCGCTGCTCGGCGAGAATGCCCTCGTCGACGTCTCCGGCTGCCCGCATGATCTCCAGGGCGGTGCCTGCGGGCTGCCAGCCGCACCGCTCGTCGCCGGGCCCGGTCGGGTAGGAGTGGATGCCCTCCTCGTAGCCGATCCGCGCGGTACGCGAGGCGGCCTCTTCGGCGTTCCAGCCGACCATGACGCCGACCGACGCGGTGAAGGAGACGGTCGAGTTGCCGATGGCGAGATGCCCGACGGCGGTACCGTTCATCCCGGCGTCCTCACCGAACCGGATCGCGGTGACCCGGCTGGTCGTGGCGGCGGTGACGGTCCCGGAGATCGAGAACGAGACGTAGACGTTGTCGGGCACAGCCGTGGGCATCGACCCGGCGATGTCGACGACCAGCAGCGAGTAGGAGACGTTCGCGCCGCTCGTGGTGAGGACCAGCACGAGATACTTCTCCAGGCCGTTGATGCTGTCCGTCCCGAACCCCGAGTCATGGAGCAAGACCGAGTCGGCGTCGTAGGCGCGTACCGCGAGCTGCCCGCTGGTGTTGATCCACACCGACCAGGTGGCGGCCGTCCCGGTCTGCGACAGCGACATCAGCCGCTGCGTCGACAGCGTCCCGGACGCCGGGACCTTCGCGAACCAGCCGATACGCGTCCCGGAGGGCACGCTGTAGGCGGGCACCGCGACGCGGATCGAGCCGCTGCCGATCGTGGGGAGCGGGCCGGAGGCCACCCAGTCCGCGTAGGCGGCCGGGCTCACCCCCGCTGTGGTGATCATGGCGGGGTGGCCGCTGTACGCCGACGCCAGACGGGTCGCGTCGGAGGCGTCCTCCATCGGCCAGTAGGCAACGATCCCGGCGGCCATCCGGCCCGGGCTGGTGAACTCCCGGAAGAACGCGCTCTTGGTGGGCACCGCGCCCTGGCCGAGGCGGCGCAGCACCCCGGCCGCCTCCACCTCCGTGGTGACGTCCTTCCCGCCGGTCTCCCACTTCGGGGTCCACGCGGACACCTCGCCGACGAACCGCACCTTGCGGTTGGTGATCTCCGCGCCGCCGGCCACCGTCCACGTCCGGCCCGCCGCGTCCACGAAGGAGGTCGTGCCGGACGGCTGCGCGGTGAAGTCCGGGGCCGCGACCAGCATGCCGTCGATGCCGGAGCGGACCTCGGCGGCGTGGACCCGGCCGAGGGCCGGCCGCGACGTCGTGGCTTCGCTGGCATCGCCGATCCGCAGCGGCGCCGTGCCGCTGTAGACCGACGTCGTCCCGGCGAACGTCCCGGAGTCCAGCGGGACCCAGGGCCCGGCCATCGTCTCGGCCGTGTAGAACACCACGCTCTTGCCGCCGGCCCCGTTGTCGACGTCCAGCGTGACGCGGAGCGCGAGGCGCCCGGACGTGGTCAGGGGGACATCGACGCTGGCCCATACCCAGGTGGTGTTCGTGCCGTCGGTGGACCACTCGACGTAGGGGCGGCCCTGGACCATGTGCAGCGCCCACGACACCTGACCGGCGGCGCGCTTGGCGATCAGCTCGGTGCGCGGGTAGTCGGCCTGGCCCGCGCTGGGGTAGTCGGCCTGGATCCAGTTGACGAGGGTGGCGTCGATGCGGATGTCGATGTCGCCGGTGATGTCCAGTGCTGCCGTGTCGGGGGTGGAGGCGTAGTCGCCGGTGTTGCCGGGCAGGTCGAGGGCCACGCTTCCGGTGAGCACGCTGACGCGGATCGGGGTGTTCCGGCCGATCTTGCCGTACAGCGGGGACAGCGGGTTCTTCGGGCTGTACTTCCCGGTCGGGTTCTTGAAGGTCAGCGTGCACCGGCCGTGGTCCACCTGCTGGCCCCAGTCGGAGCGGCCCCGGGTGATGCGGATCTGCTGCTCGGCCAGCACGTCAGGGGTGACGTCGGTCCACGTGCTGCCGTCCAGGGCAAGCTCGACACGGATCGGGAGTCTCGTCTGAGGGAACGTCATCAGTCACCGCCCAGCGTGGCCCGGAGCCCGCCGCGGGTCTGGACTTCCTTGCGGCCCACATCCACCCAGATCTGCCCGAACTCCCGGCCCCCGAGGCTGACGTTGAGGACGATCGGCCGGTCGCCGCCGGCCGCCGCCGCAGGCACAGCCGGGCGCCCGGCCCGCGCCCGCCGGGGCTCGTTGAGCATCGACGCCCATGCCTGCTGCTGCATCCGCCGCGTGTCCGGCCCGGAGTACACCCGGCTGCCGAACGGCAGGCGGACCAGCTCCGGCTCGTGCTCGCCGACCATCGTCCACGAGCCGCGCGCCCCGCCCGACGCCGCGCCGATGATCCCGCCCGCGGCCTTCATACCGAAGCCCTTCTCGATGGCCTTCTCCATCGCCGCCGCCAGCTTGTCCATCTTGTTGGCGATGCTCTTGGTGCTGGCCTCGTACCGCTTGACGAGACGCTCCTGCGCGGCGATCGCCTTGCCGTACACGCTGTCGGCGGTGATCTTCCCGGCCGCCGTGGCCGCGCTGGTGATCTGGGACTGCAGCTTGTTCATCGAGGCGATCTCCGACTTGGAGGCGTTGAGCAGGGCGCTGGCGGTCTCCAGGCCGCCGCCGTCGATACCCGCCTCGGCGATCTGCTGGATCAGCGCACTGGACAGGCCCTTCTTCTCCAGCTCGGCGAGCGCCTTCGTGAACGCAGACGCCTCGTCCCGGGACTGGGTGAGCCCGGCCAGCACCGACTTGGTGGTGATGGGGCCGCCGTCGCCGGGGCCCTTGGTGATGTTCGCGCTGCTGAGGATGTTGTTCTTCACCGACTCGGAGAGCTGCGCCGCCGCGTTTCTCAGGTCGTTGAGCTTGTCCTTCGCCTTCTCCAGGCTCTTGGTCGCAAACGTGAGCTGCTTCTCGTACGCCAGGAGCTTCTTGCCGGTGGAGTCGAGCTGCTTGAGCAGCTTGTTCTCGGTGCTGCCGTGCGTCGCCTTCGCGATCGTGCTGCGCCACTGGTTCAGCGAGTTGACCAGCGCCGACAGTGAATCCGGGCTCGCCAGGCCGGACCGCATCTCGCTGCGCCGGTAGCCCGCCATGCGGCCGAAGTGGGACACGGTCAGGTCACCGACCGCCTCCTTGCGTGCCTCGGCCTCCGCCTTAGCCCGGGCCTTGGCCCTCGCCCGGGCCTTGGCCCTCGCCTTGTCCTCCTTGGAGACCGTGCCGCCGGACGCGTACCCCGGCACCCGGTCCTCGTTGATCGCCTCCAGCAGCGGCAGGAACTTCTTCGTCTGCCGCTTGTTGACGATGAACTCGCCGCCCATCGCCAGCAACGGCACATCGTCCTGCGTGCCCGACCCGCCGGTGATCGGGCCGCCCTCCGCATACCGGCGCACCCGGCCGCCGGACGCGTAGCCGTTGAGCTTGGCGTTGTTCCGGCCGGCACTGCCCTCGATACCGAGGGTGCGGTACACGGTGGTGACGGTGACGCTCTTGCTGCGGATCTTGTCGATGGCCGCCTTGATTGCCCGCGCGATGGACGAGGACCGGTCCCGGGCGGACAACGAGATCGACTTGTCCTTCAGCCCGTCACGGGCCCGCTGCACAGCAGCGATCGCCGACCGCGCCGAGCCCGTGCTCGCGGTCACCTTGAACCGGCCGTCCGGCAGCTTCGTGACTCGTAGGCCAAGGCTGCGCAGCAGCGACACCGCATCGCTGGTGAGCGCCTTGACCGTGACCGACTTCGAGTTCGGTGTCTTCCGCATGGCCGCGATCACGCTGTTGAGGCCGCTGACCGCGTCCTCGGTACGCATGTCGATCTGGGTGGACTTCTTGTTGGGGATCTTCAGGATCTGGTTCGCGAGCTGCGCCGCCTCCGACCTGCTCAGTCCCATCGTCTGCGCCGTCTTGATCAGCTCCGAGCGGCCCCGCTCATAGATCCCGCTGACCGTCTCCCACGACGACCCCGACTCCCGGGCCGCCCCCGCCGCCTCGTCCGTTTTCGACGCCAGGTCCTGCAACGCGGTCGCCGCCGCCTGCGCCTTCTGCGAGTTCAGATCGAGGACGCCGTGCGTCATCGACAGGGCGCCTGCGTTCTCCTTCGCGGCCTTTGCCGCCGCGTCGATGGACGCCTCGAACCCGATCATCCCGCCGAGGCCGGTGCGCTGGACGTCGTTCAGGGCCTGGATGCTCTGCCGCAGGCCGTCCGCGCTGGCCTTCTGCGCCTCCAGGGTGCTCTGCGTCTTCTGCGCCTGCGCCCCGAACAGTCCCATGCTCTCGGCGGCCATCCGCTGCTCGAACGCCTGGTCAGCCAGCGCGCTCTTGTAGTCGTCGGTGAACTTGCCCAGCCGCTTCAGGTCCCCGCCGCCAGCCAGCCACGCCCGCTTCAGGATCTCGTACTGGGCCGCGGCCTCCTTGCTGTGCCCGGACCGGACCAGGTTCGCCATCGACTTGTCCCACGCGTCGAGGTTCTTCCGCGCGGTGGAGATACCCGGCCCGGTGGAGATCCCGATCCACGTGCCGAAGTCACTGACGAGCTGCGCCACCTTGTTGTCGGAGGCGCCCTTGGACACCATCGCGATGGAGTCGGCGATCTCGTTGAAGTTCTCCTTCAGCGCGCCGGTGACCTTGCCGGTCGCCGCCAGCGTGTTCAGCGACGTCGACAGCTCATCGACCGCGACGGCGCCCTTGTTGTCCGACAGCTCGTGCATCGCCAGCGACAGCGCGCCGACCACCCCCAGCGCGAGCGCCGCCTTCCCCCCGGTCGACAGGGTGTTCAGCGCCGCGTTCATCCCCGCGATGCCGCCGCCCGCCGCGACCGACGCCGTCCGCAGCGCAGTGACCCGGCCCGTCAGGTTGCTGTACGCGCCGGCCACCGCGCCGATGCCCGCACTCGCGAGACCGAGCAGCTTCGCCGCGGCGTAGATCTGCATCAGCCTGGCGATCAGTTCCGGCGGGGCCGCCGCGACGAGCCCGGCCAGCGCGTTGACCAGCGTCAGCAGGCCGGGGCCCGCCTGCGCCGCGCCCTGCAGGAGGTTCATGGTGGCGTCGGCCACGCTGTTCAGCAGCTCCCGGACCGCGGGCCCCTGCTCGCGCGCGTAGGCGAAGAACTCGGCGATCGGCCCGTCCGCGTCCCCTTCGGACAGGGCGCGCGCGAAGCTGATGACCTTGTCCGTGCCGCGGTCCAGGGTGTCGTTCGTGAAGTCCGAGATCCTCTTCGCGGCCGCGTCGAACCCGGGCGTCTCCATCGCCCCGCCGGCCACCGTCATCAGCCGGTCCAACTGCGTGCTGGTGCCCTCGACCATCGGCTCCAGCCGGGGCAGGATCGCCCCCAGGTTCGCGAACGTCTTCTCGACCGGCGCCATCGTGAACGATGCCGTCCGGTCCGAGAACGCCCTGAAGGTGTCCCCCAGGTTGGAGTACGCGGCGGCGGCCCGCTGCGTGGCCGCCGGCATCTCGTCCAGTACCTGCGCGGCCTGCTGCTGCGCCTGCGCGGCCTGCTTGCTGTGCGCCCCGTACTGGCGGACCGCGTCGCTGTACTTGGTCTGGGCCTTCGCCGCGTCCGCGAGGTTGCTGATCTGCGGCACGATCGCCGCGCCGAACGCGGCCAGGGCCAGCCCGGCGGCTCCGGCCTGGAGGGCGACGGGCGCCAGGCTTGCCGCGACGGGTACGGCGGCCGGGGCGAGCGACAGCAGTCCCGCCTTCACGTTCATCAGGCTGCGCGTGATGCCGTCGCCGGAGCGGCTCATGCTGCCGGAGGTGGCCGCGAACCGGCCGTCCAGGGTGCGGAGGTGGCCGTTGACGTCGCGGAAGCCCTGCGCGGTCTGGTCGTTGACGCGGACTGTGATGGTCACGTCGTCAGACATCGGGGACCTCCTCTCCGTCGTTTGCGCCGCCGAGGTCCTCGATCGCTACGAGGCGCATCAGCTCGGTGGATTCCTCCATGAGGGAGGACAGGGTGTAGCCGGGGAACCGCTTGAGCAGGCCGAGCAGGTAGCGGGCTCGGGTCAGCTCGCCAGGCTCTGTGACAGCGCCTCCGTCGGGATGGACTCCACCGGGGACGGCTCGCCAGAGGGCGAGTTGTCCGGCAAAGGGTCGGTGTCGGCGACCCCCATCAGCGTCTTGATCCACGAGTTGTTGATGGCGAGGACCAGGTCGTGGTCGACCCGGTTGACGCCCTCCTCGGTGGCGGGGATCGGGCCGTCTTCGTCTTCGAGGTTCCAGGACACGAGGTGGGTGACGAACCGCTTGACGGTGGCCGCGCTGTCCTCGCCGTCGCCGCCGTCCATGCCGGTGGCGCGCAGGTACTCGGCGAAGGTCATGCCGCGGACCCTGGCCTCGGCGCCGTGGAACTCGTGCCCCTCCGCGAATTCGATTTTGTACGTGCGGATGCTGGTCTTGTAGCCCATGCTCGTGCTCCTGTCAGGCCCAGGTCGGGACGGTGCCGTCGGCCAGCGAGCCGGGCGCGGACCAGGTGAGTTCGCCGCTGTCGGAGCGGGTGAGCTGGTAGTCGGAGAAGAGCATTTCGCAGGCCATGGTCACGCCGTTGACCGTGTTCGTGACGGTGCGCGCCACGCTCGTGCTGGGCACGGTCTTGAGGACGTCGTGCGCCCGGTTGGCCGACGGGTTGAACACCCCGTTGAGGGTGATCGACGCGTCCGCGAGGAGGAGCAGCCGCTCGTTCGCACTCTTGTCGATGCCGGTGACGTCCTGTACGCCGCGCGGGGTGCTGAACTGCCAGTTGGTGATGTCGTTGCGGATGTCGCGCGCGGTCCCGCTGGCGTCATCGACGGACAGTGTGGTCTGGCCGAGGCCGGTGCTCTTTGCCATGAGAGGTCATCCCTTCTTGATCTCGTCGGCGAGCGCCTGCTGGTGCTCGGCGAAGTCCTCAACCCAGTCGGCCGGCCGCTGGTGCAGCCGGGCCTTCGTGCCGCGCGGGTTGCCGCGGTGGTCCCCGTCGCGGACCAGGTACAGCGGTGGCCGGCCGATCGGCGCCCGGTGCGTGCTGGCCTTGAAACACGCCTGGCCAGCCTCGAAGACCAGGTAGGTCTCGCCCGCCGCGACCTGCTGCTCGACGTACCGGCGGCCGGAGGTGCGGGCGGCGTGCAGCAGGTCCGGGGTCAGGGTCTCGACGCGGACCCGCCAGCCCTGCCGGTACTGATCGCAGCCCACCTCTTCGCAGGTCGCCTGTCGCGTGTGCGTCGAGAGCGGGGAGGCCATGGCGTAGGTCTTGTACATCTGCGGCGGCATGGCGGGTTCGATGCGGAAGACGTCCGGTTCGGCCATCAGAAGGTCACCCCCGGGACCTCGTTCTTGATCACGTTGACGGCGAAGGACAGCGACGTGAACCCGCCGGTGGTGGTCGTGGCGACGCGCAGGTAGCGGCGCAGCGTCGCCGTGTTGTCCAGCGCGATCCGCTCCGCCGTCGGCCCGGCCGTGACCTGCGTGAAGGAGAGGCCGGGCACGTCCGCGAAGGTGACGTTGTCGGCGCTGTCCTGGATCGTCACGGTGGCGTCCGTGCCGGTGAAGGTCATGACCTGGAGGTACGCCTGCCCGCCGAAGGCGGCGCTGGCCGCGGTGTCGATGCCGGGCCCGTTCGTCGCCGCAGCGTCCGTGCGCACCCCGGCGGTGAGCTGGCGGCCCCACTCGATGCCGTAGCCGTTGGCCTGTGCCTGCACGGCGAAGGTGAGCATGCCGTCGTCGCCGCGCGTCGGGTCGTAGTTGGCCTGCTTCGCAACGAGGGACGCGGCCGGATCGCCGAGCGCCGTTCCCCGGCAGTACGTGAGGATCACGTCGGTGCGGGGCAGCGCGCTGAGCTTCTGGTGCGTGGCCGGAGTGACCGTGTCCGAGTTGAAGAACGTCGTCATCTCGAACGCGCCGTCGCGCAGCCCGCCCCGGCGCTCGTAGGCGCCCTTGTCGATGCCGGTGAAGTTCAGCAGCGTCGGGCCGCCGCCGATCCGGCCGAGCTGCTGAATGTCGCCGGACGCGTTGTACCCGGCGATGTACAGGGCGTCCCCAAGCCCCGAGGTCTTGGCCACCTAGGGTGCCTCCGTCCACAAGTCGTTGATGATCAGGGGCACGGTCAGCGTGCCGACCCGGTACGTCGTCGAGTCGAACCGCGAGAACCCGAACTCCGCCGACAGCGCGGTGCCGTGCGCGCCGAGCACGTCGACGTTGCGGACCCGGCCACCGAACTCGAAGTCGCCGGCGTAGGCGCTCATCAGCGCGTCCACCGCACCGGTCACCGCCACGTCCACGTCGCCCTGCGGCTCGGTGTCGGCAGGCATCAGCACCCGCCCGGTCAGCTCCAGGCGGCCCGACCCGGCCGTCAGGCCGGACCCGGCCGGGACCGGGGCAAGGCGGCGCACCCACATCGCGAAGGTGAGGCCGCTGCCGGGCGCGGACACGGGCTCGTGGTCCAGGACGTTGCCGAACAGGCCCAGGCTCTGCGCGTGGGACAGGGCCGCGTCGCGGCAGCCGAGGAGGTCCAGGGGCACAGCGATCACATCCGTCCCGTGTAGCGGCGCAGGAGCCGTTCGCCGATGCCGCGCTTGCGGGCGTTGAGCTTGTCCCGGGTGACGAGCCAGTGGTCGTAGCCCTTGAACTTCGTCACCGGGTAGTTCCTGCTGCCGATTCCGGCGAGCCACGGCCCGTAGACGACCCGGCTGTCCCAGATCTTGTTGCCGTCCACGACCTCGATCCGGGTCGCGTAGTACGGCGTCTGCGTCTTCAGGACCCGGTCCAGTTCGCCGAGGAGGATCGTCCGGCCCTCTTCGGCCAGGTTCCGCTCCAGCCGGTCGACGTAAGCGTTCGCGGCAGCCCGCGCCCGCCCGTCGAACATCGGGCCCCGGGCCTGGGTGGAAACATCCAGCCTCACGTCACACCGCCCTGGTCCGGGCCTTGCGGCCGTGGCTCGCATACACACGGGCCCGCAGATCCGCGAGGCCCCTGCCGCTGGTCTCCCGCTCGGACTCCCCGGACCCGGCCGTCCGCGCATACCCCGAGCGGCCCTGCAGCAGGTCCGTGAGCGCCTCGGCGATGCACAACTGGCGGACCGGGCCGGGCGGCTGCCACACCCAGACGGTGTTGCCGCTGCTGTGCGTTGCCGCGCTCGTCCCGGCGGCGGCCCGCTCCACGGCCAGCGCCCGGGGCGCGTAGACCGGCGTGCCAGAGCTGTGCGCGGCGATCGTCGACCCGTCCCACGCCCGCGTGACGACGAGGGTGTCACCAGCGACGTCGTCCACGCGGAGCCGTTCCCCGTCGATCAGGATCGTCTCGCCCGCGGCGAACTGGCCGCCATCCTGCACGGTGATGGTCACCGCGCTGTTGATGTTGCCGAGGTCGCCGCCCAGAGACTGGCCCGTGTCGACCTGCGAGCGGCCCGTGACGATGACTCGCTCCTGGTCGATCCGCAGCAGCGAGCCGACCCCGACCGCGGCGGACGCAGCAGCATCCACCCGGATGGAGGCCATGTCGAGGTCCAGCGTCTGGGTGAGCGCGCCGGCGTTCGTCTCGATGAGGGGGCAGCCTGCCCACAGCCCGGTCAGGGAGATGTCCTGCTGGTGGGTGGCGCCGCCGCCCCAGGTCGCCGAGGTGCCGAGGTTGATCTCGATGCGGCTGAACGGCGGCCCGGACTGCGGGTACAGCACCATGTCCGCAGGGTCGATGTCGGTGCCGGCGGAGGTGACGGAGGTCAGGGCGATCAGCTCGTGCTCGTCGAGCCAGAGTCGCCACGGTGTCCGGTTCTGCGAGTCGGGCCAGTCGAAGCGGCGCTCGCCCTGCCAGGGCCAGAACCGCCGGTGGCACAGGCCCTCGACTGCCCGCGAGGCGTCGTCCAGGGCCCGGTCCACCCTGGCGTTGGAGCGGGCCGTCTCACGGACGTCGAGTTCGGCCTTGATCTCCTCGCGGGTGGCGTACCACACCGGGCGTGGGTCCGCTGCGGTCGGCTCCGCCATCGGCGCGGCGAGGACCGTGACGGTCTCCGTCGCCGTCACCGGCGCGCCGCTGGCCAGGCCCGTCCACAGGGCGAGGTACAGGCCGGGGGTGAGGCCAGCGGCGGGGGTCCAGGCGTAGCCGTAGCTGCCGGTGCCGGGGTGGGTGACTCCGGCCGTGGTCGCGGGCAGTGCGGAGGCGCCATCGGAGATGGCCGTGATCTGGATGGTGGGCGTGGTGTCGAGGTCGGTGAGCGGCCCGTTCTCGTACTGCCGCCATTGGGAGAGGAGCACGGCGGTCTGCCCGGCGCTGATCTCGGTCATGACACCGGTCCGAGGTTGGTGAGCAGCACATACCAGGGGTAGGTGCTGCTGGCGTAGATGGTCTGGGTTCCGGTGCCGCGGGCGACGAGGGCGACGGTGGCCCGGCCGTCGGCGGTGATCTCCCCGGGAGTGAGGATCATCTGGACGGGCCCGGTCGCGGCCGGGAACGAGGCGGCCTGCGGGTAGTAGCCCGGGTTGCCCTCGGGCAGTGGCGTTGCGGTGCCGGAGCCGAGGTACCGGGAGATGGCGCCCGTAGAGGTGAGGGTGGCCATGTCGAGGAAGAAGCCGGACCCGGTGCGCATGAACTGCACGGTCACGTGAATGCGGTCGCCTGCGGCGGCGGGGATCGAGCAGGCGAGCTGCGTGGTCCCGGACGAGACGATCGTCCACGACGGCGAGCTGGCGAGCGCGACGTCGCCTGCGGTGATCCGGGCCTCCGCCGTACGCGTCGCGGTACCGGACGGTGCGGGCGGCGTGCCGTGGCTGTGGTCGCCGCGGGAGTACGCGGTGCTGACCCCGGCGCTGGCCGCCTGCCCGAACGACGTCGCGGCGCTGACGGTGCCGGACGCGACGCCCGTACCGGCCCCGGCGACCTGCTCCAGCACGTACGCCCGCGACGTCGCGGACCGGTCCGTGTCCGGGGTGGAGTCGGCGAGCACCAGGTCGCCCGTCATCGCGTCGCCTGCCACGTCGACCTTGCGGGGGTCGCCGCCGGGGGACGTGTAGCCGGTCGCGGTCATGATGCTCACCTCCTCTCGAACGTCGCTGGTGGGGCTACTTGTCAGCGGAGCCGGTCGCCGACGAACCGGCCGCCGGGCCGCCATCCGCAGAACCGGCAGTAGAGCCCGGGGTCTGCTTCTGGGCCTTCGCGGAGCGGCTCCCCGTCACGCGGACAGGCGACGGGGTCGGCGTCTCGCTCGTCCCGGGCGTACTCGACTGCGTCTCGGACGATGTCTCGGAGCTGCTCCCAGCCGATGACCCTTCACCTCCCTCATCTCCCTCGTCGGTGACGACCTTGTCCGGGTCGGCCTCCGACACCGGCGCCAGCTCGCGCCCGTTCTCCGTCTCGACGACGACTTCCTCGTCCGCGACGGACGGGCCGCCGTGCCTCGTGATCTTCGGCATGTCCTGTGCTCCTTCCTCGACGTGCTCGGTGCTGCCGCACTGCGGGCAGCGGGGGGCGCCCACCGAGTAGCGGGCCGTACAGTCGGTGCACACCAGCAGGGCCACGTCAGACCCCCGTGGCCGGGAGGTTCTCCGGGGCGCGCTGCACCATCAGGTCCCGCTGGATCGCGTTGACCGTGCCCGCCCCGGTCGAGGCCAGCCGCACGAAGCAGTAGTCGTCGGCGAGCTGCGTGCCCTCGACCTCGATGACGACGGCCTGCTGCACGGCGGCCGCCGCGGTGACGACGGTGGCGGCCGCGGCCTGCGTCCGCCGCACCCATGCGTCGGTGCCGTTGCCGGTGTTGGTGTAGTACTCGCTGATCGCGGCGAGGTTCGCCGCGCCGGTGCCGGACGCGTCCTTGGCCTGCTGGAGGGTGTACGTGTCGCCTGCGGCGGCGCCGAGGTAGCCGACGAACGTCACGCCGCCCGCCTGGTCGCCGATGTTGATCCACACGTTGTCGGCGGCCGGGGTGGTGTTGAACAGTCGGCCAAGAGCCTTCTGCGACATGGGGTTCTCCTGTCTGGGTTGCCGCCGGGGCGACACTGCCGGTCGGGTCGGAGCCGGCGGCGGGGTGTGAATGCCGCCGCCGGCCGGGCCGCTACGCCGCGAGTTCGACGAACGGGGAGAGCTTCTTCGAGCTGCCGTTGGCGGGGGTGATGGCGGACTGCAGCCACGGCCGACCGTCGACGCGCTGAATGATCCTGAACGTGGTCTGGTCGTTGCCGAAGCGGTAGTCGGTGCTGGAGTCGGCGGTCATGGTCTGCCGGTCGCCGATGAGGTAGTACGACAGGTCGACGAACGCGATGTCGCCGCGGGCGCCGAGCGCGGCTGCCTTCTCGCTGATGATCAGCGGGCGGCCGAAAATGGTCATCGGGAACGGGCCCGCGGCGTTGACGACGAACACGCTGTTGCCGCCGGTGCCGACGTCCAGGCTCATCTGCAGGAGCTGCGGCAGGGCGTCCGGGGCGACGATCCACACCGCGTTCGACAGCGACGACGGCAGCATCTGCGCGTACATCGCGACGATGTCGACGTACTGGATTTTGCCGGAGGTGGTGCGGGTGACGGTCACGGCGGCCTTGTTCTTCGCGCCGAAAAAGCCGAGGGGCATTCCGGCGCCGGTGCCGGTCATGAACGCCTGGTCCTCGGAGAACGCGAGGGCCTGCGGCCACAGCGTCTCGATCAGGGAGGCGAACGAGACGATGGAATCCTGCAGCAGCTCGTTCGGGACCGCGCTGAGCCCCGTGAGCTTCTTCGCGTCCAGCTCGACCCGCGCGAACTTGGGATTCGCGTCCTGGAGCATCGCCGACTCCTCGCCCCAGTAGGCGATCATCCCGCCGAAGACGCTGCCCTTGTTCGTCGTCGAGTCGATGAGCGGCATCGGGACGCGGGCCGAGTCCATCGGGATGACAGTGGCCAGCGGCCGGACGACGGACTGCTCCAGTGCGATCTGCAAGAGCTGGGAGCGGAGCGTCTCCGGGACGAGGAATCCACCGTCCGCAGGAGACACGCTGCTCGCCGCGTTACGCAGGATGGTCAGCTTCTCCGCGACCTCCGCCTCCGGCGACTTGTGCCAGATGGTGCGCGCGTACTCGACGCTGTCGGTGAAGTGCGGGTCGAGGGAAGCACCGGGCGCGGCCGGGTTGTGGGCGGTGCCCTTGCGGTGTGAGGTGAGCATCCCACGCCGCTTGGCCTGCGGGTCGAGGTCGAGGCGCTTCATCGCTGCCCGCCCGTCCTCGCCCATGCCGTTCTCGCGCATCATCTGCGCGAACACCCGCTGCGTCTCCTCGGCGACGAGACGATTGAGGTCGGTGCCCTCGCCCTGGAGGGCGTTGCCGTAGGCGGTGATGAACTCGGTCAGGGACTCGCGCGAGGCCATGACCTCGCGGAGCTTCGCGCCGTCGGCGAGCATCTCCGCCAGTTCGTCGGCGTTGCGCGGGATGGTGGGAGTGGGAGCCACTGGGTCCTCCTTCAGTCCGTCGCCGCGCTGGACGACTCGGGCTCGATCAGGTTGGTGACGAGCGCCGACCAGTCGTCGCCGTCGTCGGTGATGAGGCCGGCGACCAGCGCCGTCCAGTCGTCGGCCGGCGGTTCCGGCTCGGCGGTCTCTGCGGCCGGCTCGGTGCCGGCCGCGTCCGTGTTGTCCTCGACCGCCGGGGCGGGCTCGGCGGGAGCGGGCGACCGGTCGGCGACTTCCTTGCGGACCAGCGTGCGGAGCTGCTCGACGAAGCCCTCGCCGAGTGCGGAGGCGATGTCGATGGTGAGCGTCGTCCGCCCGGCCTCCCCGGCCTTCGGCTCGTCGCGGCCCGGGCCGGTGTAGCCGTACGCGGCGAGGTCCCAGGCGCGCGCCATGTCCGGCTCGTCGTCGTCCTCGTCGGGCTCGGCAGGCGTGCCAGCCTTCGGCGCGGGGATCGCCTCGTCGGCGAGGCCGTTCTCCACGGCGTCCTCCGGCAGGTACCAGGTCTCGGCCCGCATCCGCTCGCGCCACTGCTCCCGGGTGCCGCCCGCGCGGGCGGCGTAGGCGTCGGCGATGTTGTCGCTGATCAGGTCGAGGAGTTCGGCCATCTCCTCCATGTCGGCCGCGTTGCCGAGGCACACCCCGGAGGCGTCGTGGATCATCAGCATGGTGTTGGGGGCCATCTCGATGCGGTCCCCGGCCATCGCGATCACGCTGGCGATGGAGGCGGCGATCCCGTCGACCTGCACGGTGACGCTCGCGGGGTGGGAGCGCAGGGCGTTGGCGATGGCCACGCCCTCGAACACCGATCCGCCCGGGCTGTTGACCCGGACCCGCATCCGCGGCGCGGTGATGCCCCGCAGGTCGGCGATGAGCTGGTCGGCGGTGCAGCCCCACCAGCCGCCGATCTCGTCGTACAGCAGCAGCTCGGCCTCGTCCGGGTCCGCGGCGTTCGTGATCCGGTACCAGGACCGGGCCTCCACGCCGAGCCGCGCGCGCTCCCGCTCGCCCTGCTCCCGCTGCCGCGCCTGGAAGACGCCCGCCCTGCCGGGCAGCACGATGGTCATGAGCCCTCATCTCCCTTGCGCCCGCGCTTGACCACGCGGCACCTGCACTCGTTGCCGTGCTCCGCGCCGACGCAGTGCACGTAGCCCTGGCCGCCCGGGTAGTCCTTGTAGGCGTCGGCCCGGTTCCGGTAGGTCTTGCCGTTGTTGTCCCGGCACGGCTGGCAGGTGTCGTCGTCGTCCTTCGCCACCACCACCCAGCGCTGCGCCGCCTCGATCTCCTCGGCCGCCCACGCCGGCGGGGTCCACGCGTTCGCCGGGGCGGCGACCGGCGGCGCCCCGGACGGGACGTCGAAGCCGAGCAGGGGCAAAATCACCGGCGCGGTCGACGGGGCGCCGCGGACGATGTCCACGAGGAGCTGCTCCTGCGGATCGCGGGAGCCCATCTCGGGCAGGCCAGCCGCAGACACCACGTCGGTGGAGTCCCAGCCTGCTGCGCGCAGGACCTGCGCGGTCTGCGCGCGGGAGGCGAGGACCCGGGCGGTGGTCTCCTCGTCTTCTGGGACGGGGTTGGCGAAGTCGAACTCCAGGCCCGCGCCGGCCGCGCCGTACATGGGCAGCAGCCGGGTGTTGAGGGTCTCGCGGATCCGCTCCAGGCGGGGCTGGATCAGCCAGCGCGCGAAGACGTAGGCGGCGGCCTCGGCGTTGGCGCGGTTGACGTCGTCGGTCGCGCCCAGCATCGGCTTGGGGAACCCGAACGCCTCGCGGATGATCTCCCGGTTGACGCCGCGCAGTTCGGTGAACTGCATGTCCCGCATGGAGTACTTGCGGTCGACCCACTTCAGGCCGTTCTCCAGCACCGCGACCCGGTGGGCGTTGGACACGCCGCGGTGCTGCTCGCGCCAGCGGTCGGTGAACTCGCGGAACTCCTCATCCGTCAGGCGGCGTTCCGCCTCGACGACTCCGCCCGGCTCGGCGCTGTTGCGGAAAAAGTTCGCGTTCCACTCGGCCGACGCGTGGGTGGCGTCGATGTCCATCAGGATCGTCTGCACCACGCCCATGCCGCGGTACGGGTCCAGCGGGTTCGGGCGCCGCAGGAAGATGACCTCGTCCCTGCCCAGAGGGATCCGCTCCCCGGACGGCCCGCGGTAGATGAACCCGACCAGGAAATCGTCCGGGTCGGGGACCGGCTCCATGCGGTCCGGGCGTACGGGCCACAGCTCCAGCGGCAGGTTCACGTTCTCGTGCTTGGCGATCACCCACCACTGCTCGCCGGTCAGCTCCTCGTGTTGCTGCGCCGACTCCCGGAACTGCGGGCCGCTCATGAAGGCGTTGGGCTTGTTCCACAGGTCGAGGGCTGCGTGCCGGGTGACCTCGACGCGGTCCTCGTCCCGGCCTGAGGCGGCGCTCCGGTAGAGCTTCCACTCGATCCCGGCGTACGTGGTGGTGATCCGGTCGACGATCGCGTACAGCGTCGAGCTGGAGCCCATGGCCCGCATCTGGGCCTCTTGGCCGGCGGGACGCAGCAGGCCGGAGCCGAGTCCGGCGCGGGAGGCGGTGGAGGCGAAGGGGACGGGGGTGCGGTTGGTCAGGGAGCGGAGGCCGGCGGCGACGTCACCGAAGAGGGTTCTGGCCACCTGCCCTCCTCACGTACTAGCGACCGCCGTAGATCCGCCAGTTCATGTAGAAGGCCGACAAGCCGAGAGCGGCGATTCCACCCGCGAGGGTCATCAACATGACTGAACTCGACAAGAGCATAGCCCCGGTAGCGTCGAGAAAGTACGGCATAGCTCTGTTCAGTTGTACTGCTAGCCTGCGGAGACGTTCCTTTGTCACGATTACGCCCCTCTCGTCCCGACGGGGACGTTCATTGTGGGAACCCTACAAGTCGATCAGGTCACACGAATCGCACCTGCGGGCGTCCGCCGAGGTCCCGCTCCGCGACCATGTACCGTTTCGCGTCCAACCCGTGATCGTTCTCCTTCAGCGGCACCTCCGGCGTGGTGCCGCCCGGCTTCGTTGCCCACACGTAGCCCGTGATCTCCTCCTCCGTAGAGCAGGGCTTCCGCGCCGCGTCCAGCTCCGGGTCCCGCTCCACGAGCGCACCGCGCACGATGAAGACCCGCGGGCGCCCGTCGCCGGCCACCTTCAGCCGGGTCTTCACCGCCTGGATGCCGGGGCTGACGGACTTGTTCGCGGGGGTGGTGGACAGGCCGAGGTGCTTCTCCAGCGTGGCCCGGTCCTCGGCGTCGTGGTCGCAGATCACCGCCCGGGGCCGGGGCTCGCGCCACGTGCCGTCCGACCGCTGCATGATCCGCTTGGCCTGCCGGGCGAGATCCTCGACCAGGCGGCGCGTGTGGTAGATCTCCCGGTACAGGTACAGGCGCCCGTCGCCGTCCTCGGCCCACCACTGGATCACGGCCGGATTCGTGAACCCGAAGTCCACGCTGATCCACCGCGTCCACGAGTCGGGGATCGTGAACGGGTCGAGCAGGTGCAGGGCCTCGTCGAACTCCTCGTAAATCAGGCCCTCGGCCGCCGCCCACGTGCCGTCCCGCAGGCGCAGCTTCCGCACCCCGGTGAGCGCGTCCAACTTGGCGAAATACGCCCGGCCCGCCTCGGTGAACGTCCCGTCGGCGTTGACGTACGCCGGGTTGTCCCGGTGCCGGGAGACCAGCATCCGCGCGGTTCCCTGATCGCAGCGCTGCTTGATCCAGTGCGTGGGGTGGCTGGGGTTGCAGGCGCCGATCTGCTGCTGCCACGACAGCCTGCCGTTGCGCAGGCGCGTGCCGATGGACTCCCAGTCGGTGATCGTGAGTTCGGTGGCCTCGTCGGCGAACACCAGGTCATACTCGGCACTCATGATCTTCTCGGGCTTGTCCATCCCCCCGACGTTGATCTTCGCGCCGTTCGAGTACCGGTAGCCCGGCGCCTCCCGCGCGCTGCCCCCGAACCACTTCACGATCCCCCGGGCGAGCGCGTCGGCCGCGACCTTCTTCTCGTACGTCACCAGCGTCGTCGAGCCCAGCGACACGGCAGTCTTGCGGACGATCAGGAACCGGGCGTCCGGGTTGTGCAGCGCCGTCAGGTGCAGCCGGAACAGCGACGCCAGGCTCTTGCCGGTCCCCGCCGGCCCGGCCATGAACACCTCGGACTCGCGCGCCTTGAACAGGTCCCGCGCTGCGCCGCGCGGCTCGTACCGGACGACGGCGTCCTGGTCGAGCGCGGTCGTCACGTGAGGTCCGCCGGGTCGACGCCGACGACCTCGTACCGGACCTGCCCCGACACGGCGACCTGGGTGGGCTGGTCGAGACCGTGCAGCTTGCGGTAGGACTCGCGGATCATCCGCATCTCGCGCAGCGCGGCCAGCTTCGGCCCGTCGTCCAGGAGCGGCCGGCCGTCGTCGTCCTTCACGACCTTGCCGTGGGAGACGACGACGTGGTCCCGCTCCAGCACCTCCATCGCGTGCACGAACAGGTCGTCGAGCTGCGCCGCCTCGGACGCGACGACCTCCGCACCGGCCTGCTGCAGCACCGCCTTCCGGGCCCGCTGCACAGCGCGCCAGGCGTCGCCCCGGTTGGACCAGCCGGTGGCGTCGGCGAGCTGCTGGTAGGTGATGCCGGGGTGTTCGGCCCAGTAGCGGGCGGTGGCGGCGGCGCGTTCGTCGGTGGTGATGGTGCCCTGGTAGCGGCCTTGGCTGGTGCGGGTCTGGTTTTCGCGGTCGCGGTGGCCGGGGGCGCGCTTGGGCGGGTCGGGGGTGGGGTCGTCGGTGGTCATGGGCGCTCCCCCTTCTGCTTGTTGGGCGTGTTACCTGTTGGCGTGCTTTGATGGTAACGATGCGTGCGGCCGGTGGGGTGGCGCTACGGGTGCGCGCAGGACGAGGGCCCGCCCCTGGCGAGGGGGCGGGCCTTCAGTCACATGTGGGACGGTCAGGCGGCGAGGGCGTCGGCGAGGAGCTGGACGCGGGCGACGGCCGGGCAGTCGACCGGGTACAGCACGGTGACGGTGGCGAGACCGCGGGCGGGGCGGGCCGGCTTGTCGTCGGCGGCCGGGCGGGCGATCACGTAGGCGGTGCGGTGGACCGTGTAGGAGATCAGGCGGTCGAGGCGGAAGGTGCGGCTCTCGCCGGTCTCGCGGTCCATGGCCTTGAGGAGGATGTCGCCGGCGGCGCTGATGGTGATGTCGTAGATCTCGATGGTGCGGATGGTCTCGGTGCCGTCGGCCTTGGTGTAGGTGATGGTGACGGGGTGCTTGGCGTCGAGGGCCTTGATGAGACGGGTGAGGGTCTGGGTGCTGGTTTCGCGTGCGGTGTGCCTCATCGTGGTCCCCCTCGCCGGTGTGTATATACACAACCTAAGGGGTCGTGTATATACACGTCAAGCCCTTCGGTGGACCCAATGCATATACACGACTAGAGTCGAGGCATGGCCAAGCAGCGCACCGACGGACACACCCCGCTCCGCCAACTCCGCATCCCGGACGACGAATGGGTGCCGTTCGGCGAAGCCGTCGGCGACCGGGAACGCACCCGCGTGGTCCGCGAGTTCATGCGCTGGTACCTCGGCCGCGACGGCGCCGAACTACCCGAGCGGCCGACGCCCCCGGACAACGAGCCCACGGCATGACGAAGGCCCCGCCCGGACTCCGGAGCGGGGCCGCTGTGCGCCGCCCGGCCTACGGCTGCGACGTCGCGTCGTCCAACATCTTCTCCCGGTCGACGTTCCCGTCCTCGTCCACCCAGCCCAGATCATCCGTCAGCACGTGCGACATCAGCAGCGCATCGTAGTCGTCGTCGCCGAGCCCCTCGCAATCCTTCGGCTTCCCCTTGTCCCCCTCGGCGCGCGCCTTCAACGCGGCCACGCAGTCCTTCGCTATCTCGTCCTGCGACTTCGATTCCGAACAGCCGGCGGCGCCCCCTCCCAGAAGCACGACGGCCGCGAGCAGGGCAGTGGTGGTACGCGTCATGATCCCCCCAAGGGTGCGTGATGGTGCGGGGATCGTAGCGGCCGGCGGTGGCAGCGGGGGCTGGAACGCAGGCAGCCCCGCCGCGACGGGGGATGCGCGGCGGGGCCCGGGTGCCGGGCGTTACCCGGCGTGCAGCCTCCAGTGTGGCAGGCCGGTCACAGCTTCGTGTGGTTCCTCCCGAACCAGGTGGCCCGGTTGTACACGGTCTGCTGCACACAGACCTGCGGCCGAGCCGCCCGCGCCAGCAACCACAACGCCAGCATCACCACCACCGCCGAACCCCCGCCGACCGACGCGATGCCCGCGGCGGCCTGGCCGATCCCCCAGCCGATTCCCGCGCCGACCGCACCCGCGCCGATCCCGGCACCAGCCATGCGCTGCGCGAGAGGATCGAGAAGCGGCTGCGGCGTGAGATCGCGGGGCTCCGACGCCGGCGGGATGTGTGGAGCCTGGGACCGGTGCATCGGCACCATCTGCCCGTAGGCGTCAGGTACCCAGACGACTGGGTCACGGTCACGGTGCAGCTCGATGTCGAGCGGCTGGGCGGGGAGCGGCCCGTGGTGGGCGTAACGCTGGTACTGCTCGGGCAGCGCGGACACGGGTACTCCTCAGTTCTCGGTAGGACGGACGGCGTACCGGCCGAAGCGGGGCCGGTGGATGCGGGGGTCGGCGGACAGCCAGCGGCCGATCGTGGCCGCGTGAGGCACCTCGACGCCGGGGTGGAGACGGCTGATCGCGTCCCGGATCGCCTCCGGGCCGATCCCGTCCGGGCCTGCCTTGGCGACGATGTCGAAGACCATCTCTCGGCGAGGGTCGCCGTCCTCGCCCGGCGTGGCGGCTGCCGGCGGCTGCCATGTGACGCCGCCTCCCGCGATGATCTTCCGGAACTGTGCGTCCAGGTCGTCGTCGCGGCCTGCGGTCTCACTCATCGCCTCGTGCAGCCGCCGGCGTGCGTCCTCGGCCCGGTTGATCGTGTCCTGCGTTTCACCGCCGGGCCGGGGCGTTCCCCAGTCCGCGGTGACACCACGGCCCCGTGGCCGGGCCGGGGCAGGCTCCTCGCTGACCGGCACCGGGGCCGGTCCGCCGAAGAGATGATCGGTGCCGGCCCATCGCTGCTCGTACGCCTCTCCGGCCGCGCGGCGCGACAGCTCATCCAGTTCCGGGCGCCGGTCTGAGGTCGCCTTGACCACGTCGAGGATCTGGTCCGGCTTGATCCGGTACACCTTCACCGGGTGGACCTGCCCATCGCCGTTCTGCACCAGCGCGCACCCCGGGTAGGGGGCGTCCTCGGCGGAAGCGTTGTGGTGGTAGCCGAAGAAGTAGTTCAGCTCCGCATCGTCGGCGACCTTCATCGCGGCCTTGAACGTCGACTGCTTCAGGATCTGCGGATCGGAGATGACGTCCTGGGTGGCGCGCAGCCCGGACGTGGTCTCGTTCACAGCGGCCGCCCGGGCAATCTCCAGGGTCTGCACGAGCGCGTCGCCGATCGCCCGCAGCTTCTCGTCGCGCCTCGACCTGGTGGAGAAGACCTCCGCTCCCTCGTCGTTGAACACGCGGATCTCCGGCACCTCGCGGTCGACGGGCAGCTTGTCATCGTTCGCGGCGATCTCCCGGTCCTGGTAGCCGACCTTCCGGGCCTTCGCGATGCGCACCAGGGCCAGCGCCATGGCGAGCGCCTTCTGCGGGGTGTCGGCCACCCAGTCGACCGGCGGACGCCCGGGACGCCCCGCGGCGTGCCAGGCCCGCATCCACTTCAGGGCAAGGCCGCCACCGTTGAGGTCGATGATCCAGGTGAGGGAATCGATCATGCGGCACTGGTTGACGATCATGACGTTCAGCAGGTTCGACTTCCCGGACCCGCGCTGACCGACGATCAGCATCGACGCCTGCCGGTTGACCGGCCCTTCGGGCTGCCCGTCACGGCGCACCCCGACCGGAGCGGGGGCGTTCACGGTGAGCGGCGAGTAGTCCGCCGGGTAGTACACGTCCTCCACGAGGTGGTTGGCCGTGGACACGTGGATGAGGACGGCGCCGCGGTGGACGCCGGGACCGACCTCCACGCCGCAGCCCTCAGGCAGCCGGGCATCCGCGGCGAGCTGGTCGCGGTACAGGGCGATGTCCTTCCAGCGGGTGCCGCCCGCGCCGCACTCGCCGTCGAGGCTGAACCCGCCACCGGACTCCCAGCCTTCGACGCCGACGATGGTGACGACGGCGCCGGCGCAGACGCGGACGATGCGGTCTTCCCACTCGTCCGCGATCTTCTGCCTCTTCCCGTCCAGCGTCGCCCGCCGGGCGGCGGCCTCCTGCTCGGCGCGCTCCTCCTCTGCCTTCTGCTCGACGTGGTGCGCGCCGGCCATCGCCGCGCCGAGGCCGAGCACCCCGGCGAGCAGCGACCCGATCCCCGTCTGGGACCAGGGGCCGTTGTCGATGGCCCACGAGCACCAGCCGCCTGCTGCCAGCCACCCGGCCGCGCGCAGTGTGAGCGTGGCCCGGGTGACCTGATGGCGGCGGCCGGCGATGTGCGTGCCGACGAGCCCGGCCCCGGCTGTCAGCGCTGCCCACTGCCAGGGCATGCCGACGGTGTGGCCGCCGTAGCCGACGGCGAGGGTGGCGAGGCCGGTGTTGATGGGGCCGGTGACGGGGCCGTGCTTGGCGTCCCAGTCGAGCTTCACGGTGATGCTCCTGGTCAGAGGTTGGCGGAGACGTCCCACATGCGCTCGCCGGCGGCGCCCTTGCGGGGGTTCTCCAGGCGGGCGATGTCGACGTCGTGCAGGCTGCGGAAGGCGGGGCCCAGCTCGCTGGCGAGTTCGGCGGCTTTGAGCTGGAGGCCGTGGATCTGCCGCATCAGTTCGATGATGTTGGGGTGCAGCGGCCAGGCGGCATCGGCGTTCTCGACGGTGACCTTCATCGCCTCGGCGTGCAGGCGCAGCGCTTCTTCCAGACCACTGAAGTCAGCGCCGACCTGGAGCATGCCGGTCGGCTGGTAGTGGGCGGCGGCGCGGGCGGATTCCATCGCGGGCGCGACGAAGTGGTGTCCTCCACCGGACATGGCTGGTCCTCCTGTGTGGATCGGGTCGGGGTTGGCGGGGCGGCGCACGGTGGCGGCGACGGCGACGGCCGGGGGCTCGGGCGTGCTCTGCGTGGTGCGCTTCTTCCGGAGCCGGGCCCAGACCGCCTTGAGGCGATCGAGCGCGGCGCCTGCGTCGCGGCTGCGCGCCCACGTCCATGCGGCTGCGCCTGCGGCTCGGGCTCCGTCGGCGAGTGCGGTTCCGGCCGCGCGAAGACCGCGACCGGTCGCCTTCGCCGCGCGGACTGCTACGGGGCGGGAGGCGTTCCAGGTGGCGCGGGCCGCCCGGCCGGCGGCGGCGCGCAGGGTGGAGGAGGTGCCGGCGGCGCCGGACGCCGGGTGCCGGGCGGCACTCCTCAGCGCCTTCTCGGCGGCGCGCTTCCCGGCCTTTTCTGCGGCCTTCTTCGAGGCGCGCTGCTGGCGCTGGCTCTGGCTGCCGCCGGGACCCGGCCGGGCGGGGTGGCGGTCGGCCGCGTGGCGGGCCGGGCCGCTATCGCGGCGACGCCTGCCGCCACGATCCACCCCGCCACCACCGCTGCGCCCGCCACGCCCGAGGAGACCGCTACCGCTACGGCCGCCACCGCTACGCAGGGCGCTACCCGCGCCGCTACGGCCGCCACGGCCGCTACGCGAACCCCCGCCACCGCCACGCCGGACGCCGCCACCGGCGCCGCTACGCCACCCGCTACCGGCCCGGGTCCGACCGCCCGCAGTGGCGCTACCGGAGCGGACCGCCACGCCCCGGCGTACGGTCGCGCGACGCCGCAACGCCGCGGCGGTAGCGCCAGCCGCCACGATCGCCCCGGCCGCGGTGGCGGCGTACGGGCCGCCGGCCGAGTACGCCGCGGTGGTGATCAGCGTGGTGCCGTTGCCCACGCCGGCGAGGAGCGGGGGCATGGGCAGGCCGCGGGTCCGACGCCGGGGTTCGGCGGCCGGTTCGGGGACGGGCCACTCGGACGGCCAGGCGAGAACGGGGGACGGCCGGGCCTGTTCCTGTGGCTGGTCGGGCGGAGACTCGGCGGTCGTGGGGGTGGGGGCGGCCGCGGGAGGGGTCTTGGTACGGGCCATCGGCGGGGCTCCGTTCACTGTGACTGTGACTGCAGTCGTACTCAGGCAGGCAGGGGTGTTGGGGCTGGTCAGTGGGGGGATCGGAGTGTGACTGCAGTCCGGCTGCAGTCACGGTCACCGGTGATCGCGAGGGGCATGGCGCTCCGGGAGGTTCAGGCGGCGCGGGGGCCGGGCAGGGCGGGGTTCTCGGCTTCGACCTGGCGGCGGATCTTCCCGGCCTGGGCGCGGGAGTTCGGCAGTCCGGCGTCGCCCAAGGCGGTGACGATGGCCCCTTCGGTAGGGCGGTGGCCCAGGCGTAGCCAGAGGGTGTGCACGATGTACTGGGGGGTGCCGGTGTCGTAGCGCGGCCGGTCGCGGGAAGGCTCGGGCGTAGCGGCTGGCGTGGGGGCAGCGCTACTGGCGGTCGAGGCGGTAGCGAGTGGGCGCGCTACCGGCGGCCGGGCGGTAGCGGCTGGCGTAGCGGCGACGGGCCGGGGCGCTACGGGCCTTGCGGGGGCGGGCGCTACGCGAGTGGCGAGCATCCCGTGGATCTGCCGCATGATCGCGCCGAAGGCGAGTAGCGCGGCCACCGGAGGCACGGCCGCTACGACGTAGTTCATGACGTCCGCGCCGCCGCCGACGCCCGCCACGTTCAACGCGATCGATCCGCCGGACCCGGCCACGGTGAGGAAGACCGCCCAGCGGTCGGTGCGGCCGGCGAGTGCGGCGCGCAGCATGAGAACTTCACCGACGATGACGAAGAGGTCGACGGTGGCGGGCCACGCCCAGGCGCGGGCGGCGTCGGCGAGGCCGTGGTTGCGGGCGACGTCGTGGAGGTGTTCGTAGGACAGCCAGAACGCGGCGCCGGTGAGGGTGATCGATGCGGCGGCGGCGATCACGGCGAGCGTGAGGGCGGGGTTTTTCACGGTGTCGGCTCCGTGCGGGTCAGCGGCGGCGCGGGGTGGGGCGGGTGCCGGGGTCGTAGGAGGCTCCGCATTTCCCGCAGACGTACACGCCGCCCTCCAGGTGCATGGTGCGGCCGCAGCAGGTGGGGGCGCTCATGCGGTGGCCGCCGTCGTGCGGGCGTTGCGGATGTCGTGGAGGGTCGCGCCGTGGTTCTGCGCGGTCTGTACGGCGTGCTGCATGAGGCGCAGGGTGTGGGGGGTCGGGTTGGTCTGGTGGGCGTTGGCGGCTGCGGCGGCGTTGCGGATGGCGGTGGTGCGCGGGGTGTCCTGTGGCTGGGGCGGCTGGGTACCGTGTGTCACGGTCGTTTCTCCTGGTGGGTCAGGGGGTTCGGCTGGCCCCGGCCGGGCTCTCACACACCGGCCGGGGCCGTACTTGTTGTTGATCACGGTCGGAGGGGGTTCCTCGAACCGTTGTGTAGGAAGCTACACGCGTGTAGGTTCCTACACAAGACGGTTGAGGAGATCCGCCTCCCGAGCCCCGGGAAGGAACGGACATGGACGACCGGGCAGAGGAGGTGCAGCGCGTGCTGGACGCCATCGACGCGCTCACGGAGGGCGAGCCCCCGGAAGCGCGGGCCAGGAGACTGACCGAGCTGCTGAAGTCGGTCGGGGAGAAGGTGCGGCGCGAGCGGCGTGACGCCGTGCTGGAGATGGTCGAGCGCGGCATGTCCTACCGGCAGATCGCGGATGCGGCCGGGGTGAGCTTCGGGCGGGTCCGGCAGATCATCGCCGACGATCCGGACGCGGCGAAGGAGGGGGCGCAGGATGGATGAGCTGGTGCGGTGGCTCGGCGAGCAGCTCGATCTGGAGGAGCAGCAGGCGTTCGCGGCCGGGAGCACGCTGCGCGGTGAAATGGTGCTCCGCTGGAGAGCGGCCGGCTCGGGGGTGGAGGTCGATGGCAGGCGGAAGCCAGTGAACGAACCGTTGGTGGTGACCAATCGGTACATGGAGGACATGCCCGGGTACGAAGTGGAGCGCGCGAGAGCCCTGCACATCGCGGGCCATGATCCGAACCGTGTCATGGGCGAGGTCGACGCCAAGCGGAAGCTGGTCGACTTGCACGCGGCCGTACCAGACCACGGCCGGTTCAGTGGATCAGACGACTGTGAAACGTTCACCTGCGACGGAGATCATCCGGACTCGCCCGTCTGCCGGTCCTGCCGAACCTACGCAGGCGATCCGATGTCGGCACCCTGTCCGACGCTGCGCCTGCTCGCCCTGCCCTACGCGGACCGTCCCGGCTACCGCGAGGAATGGCGGCCGTAGCCCCGCCCCTGTTCAGCCCCCTGTCCGCGTGCCGGGCCGGGGGCTGTCCCATGCCCGAACGTACGATCACCCGGTGGACATCCCCGATGATCTGATCGCCCTGGAACGCGGCGACGGAGTAACGGCCCCAGCTATCGTCCCGCCATGACGACCATGGCAATCGAGGCAGGAGACGGAGCAGGATGGGCTGGCGCGTTCTTCGCCGGCATCACCATTCTCATCACCCTCTGGCAGCAGAGACGACAGCGGAAACAGCAGGAAGCCGCCGACGACATCGCGAGGCGACAGGCCGAAGCACAGGAACGCAGGATGCTCGCGGCAGAAGAGAACCTGCAGCGCCTCATAGCCCAGCTACCAGCAGCGATCCAGGCTCACGCCCAAGCTCAGATTGCGACACCCCCTGAACGGCACGCTGAGGCGGTCTCCTGGGAGTTGCGGCGTCCAAACAAGAATCGATTCGTTCTGTGCAACGTGGGCAGCGAGACGGCTGCAGGCGTGAAGGTCGACCTCGGCGGCCACCCGGCCGGGCTGACTCGGCGCGTGCCTCAGGATGCGGTGGTTCGCCCGAAGGAGTCCGTCGAGTTCATGATGATGGCTGCCTGGGGGGCTCCGCTCCCGGGGAGGGTTGCGGTTTCGTGGGACGGAGCTGACGAGCCAGCGATTGTGGCCGTCCCTCACTGGGGCTAAGCCGCGGTGCAGCCGCCGCCGGGTATCCGCAGGCTGGCGGCATGACGTTCGCCGCGCCCGTGATCACGGGTGGGTGACGCGGATCCGCGGACGCTTGCCACTCGGGTGTTCGGCCGTCACGTAGTAGCCGAGGCGGCGCAGTTCCTTGGCGTACTGGTCGAGGTGGTGCTGCTCGTCGGGCCCGTCGTGCCACAGGCGGACTGTGCGGGGGCTGGCCTGGTGGGCGCGGAAGCCGGGGCGCCAGGCGCGGCCGCGGGTGGAGTCGGTGTGGCCGGCGGCACGGAGGTCGGCGGTGACGTGGTAGGCGGGTAGACAACTGGTCATGATCGTTCTCCTGCGGTTGGTGAGCGGGTACGACGACGCCCCGCCACCCGGTGAGGTGGCGGGGCGTCCGAGCTGCGTTGGTCAGGTGCTGGGCTGCTCTCCGCTGCTCTCGCGGTGCGGAGTAGCACCGGCGTTGGAGTCGGTCCAGAGGGTCTTGCCGTAGTCGTCGCGCTTGGGGCCGACGTGGTTGCCGGGATGGCCGGCTTCGCGGGTGCAGTGGATGGTGCCGCCGCCGAGGACGTGGGGGCCTTCGATGCTGGCGGTGCAGGTGGGCTCGGGCATGAGCTGCTCCTTGTCGAGGATGGTGGTGAGGGAGTCGGCGATCCACCGGGCTCCGGTGATGCCGAGGAGGTCGTCGCGAAGGGCGGTGACGTCGGAGCGGAGGCGGTCGAGTCGGTTGTAGAGGGCATCGAGTTCGTCGCTGGTGATCATGTCGACGGTCTTCCGGTTCATGCGGCGTGGCTCCTGGTCTGTCGGGTGGGGCAGGTGTGGTCGTGGTCGGCGCCGAGGCTGGTCCACCAGGTTTCGCAGCAGGCGGCGTCCAGGTCGTCGGCGGCGGCGCGGTGGGTGTGCTGGTCGTCCCAGCGGTAGGTGTCGGCGATGGTGAGGAGGACGCCGGCGGCGAGGACGGCGGGGATGGCGGCGGCCCAGTGGTGGGTGGCGAGGTGGGCGGCGGTGAGGGTGGTGACGCCGGCGGTGAGGTTGAGGGCGTGCATGGTGCGGCGGGCGGGGGTCATGGCGGCCTCTGGGGTGGGGCCGCCCGGTGTGGTGGCCGGGCGGCGCGCGGGCGGGGTCAGTCGGTGGGGGCGGGGGCGTGGTCGACGGAGCCGAGATGCTCCTTGCACTGGCAGCCGTCGACCGGGGACCAGGACGGGCAGACGCTGACCGCCTCGGCGTTGTGGCTGCACGGTTCGAGCCAGCACTCCTCGCTGCAGCCGCACTTGTCGTTGTTGTGCCAGCGGGGCGCGGGCTGGCGGCAGAGGTCGCAGACGAGGTACGGGTTGGCGAAGGTGATGTAGACGTGGGTCCGGGTGTGCGTCATGCGGCTTCCTTGTCGGTTTGTGCCCATGTGGGTACGCGAGGGGCTGTGCGGGCGTCTGCGGGCTCGGGGGCGTGTGTGGCGTCGCGAGAGTCGCGCGGCGCCGTGTGCGCCCGTCTGAGCGCCTTCCAGGCGGCACGGAGGGCCCGCCACGCCCACCGGCAGGCGACGGCCACAGCGACGGCGCAGGCGTAGAGGGCTGCGGTGGCGGCGAGTGCGAGACCGAGGAGCCAGGCGCCGCCCGCGAGGAGCAGGGTCCACAGGGTGTCGAGGGCCTCGGCGATCACGAGGGCCGTCCGCTGCAGGTGGCGGGCTTCTCGCTGCTGATGCGGTCGGTGAGCGGCAGTTCCCACGGCAGCCGGTTGCAGCAGGGGGTGCGACTGGATCCCGGGGGCGGGCAGTCGTGCACGGTCTCGGTGGGCGTGTCCGTCTCGGGCTTGGCAGCAGACCCGGCGGGCTCGTCGTTGCTCCCCTTGCCCCAGCGGACGCCGGACGCGGTGACGTGGGAGTCGTGCTTGCCGTGCCGCACGCACCGGTCGACGCGCTCGGATGTGGCGGGGAGAAGACCGGCGGTGCACTGCGGTGCGGGCTCGGTGTCCGGTGTGGCGGGCTGCGCCTCGGCGGTGGGCTGGTGGAGGTCCGGGCGGTCGCAGCAGGTCGTGAACCCTCCGTGGCAGTCGGACTCGGTCTGTCCGCTGGTGGGGCAGTAGTAGCTGTTGGCGCCGGGCTTGCAGACGTGGACGGGCTGCGCCTCGGCGGCCATACGGCGCAGCCACTCAGCAGCCCACAGCACGCCTTGCCCCCGCTCGGTGGTGCGGTTGGCCAGGGCCCAGAGCCGATCGGCGGCCCACCGCAGGACGGCGGCCCGGTCGGCGGGCGCGGGCAGCACGGCGTCCAGCACCGCGTCCACGAACCCGTCGGTCTCCTCGTCCGCGCCGTAGCTGCCGACGAACCCGTGGTCGTAGCCCGCGTTGTGGGCGTCCTCGCGGGCCAGAGCGGCAGCGACGCGCTGGCGGAGCGCGGCCCGGTCCACGGACGGCACCGGCACAGCAGCCAGCGCCCCCCGCGCCTCCTCCGCCAGCCACACAGGCCAGCCGGAAGGATCACCCTCGAAGTGCGCCGTCACCTCCCCGCTGCCGGGACGGCCATCAACCGTCCACTCGCCCGTCACCGACACCATCACGGCAGCAGGTCGGCCGTCACGGGCGGCGCTGTGAACGACTTCGATCATCCTCGGGGACATGCCGACGCCGGGAGCGTGGCTGCCCTGCATCTCGTCACCGGTCAAGGTCGGGGCGCCGCTGATGCCGTAGCGGATCTTGTGGCAGTACGGGGTGCGGGTCGGGTCGGTCATGGTCTGGCTCCAGGGTGTGATGGGATCGGGGACAACCGGCCGCCCCGGTAGCAGCGGGGCGGCCGGCCTCGTACTCACGGGGTCGTGCTGTCGGCGATCGCGAGAGCCAGCGGCGGCAGCGGATCACCGAACCGGGCCGTCGCCGACGCCCGCTCGTCCAGCCAGTCCGCCAGCCGCAACGCCAACTCCGGCGGGAACAGCGCAGCCAACTCACCGGCCGCCCCGCCGATCGCGTTCTCCACGCCAACAGCCCAACCGGACGACCAGTAGCCGTTGTCGGCCAGCTCGCCCCGCGTGGCCTCGGCGGTACGACGGATACGGGCGGCGGCCTCGTGCACGATGAACGCCCGGGACGGCGGCGGCAGGCTCACGGCGGTCATCGGCCGGCCTCGCCAGCAGCCGCAGCGCGCAGCATCGCCGCCACATCGGCAGGAGTCCGGCCCGGGCGCCGCTCCCATGACACCGTCGGCTCCTCATCGAGGTGGGTCACCACGACATCCCACAGGTCGGTCTCGTCAGGGCGGCTGCCGTCCTGCGGCGCGACCAGGGCAAGCAGGCTGCAGATGCCTGGGCCGTTCGGGTCGGCGGTCCAGCGATCAACCGCTAGGTCGGCGGCTCGGCGCAGGGCGTCGGCAATGAGCTGCTGGTCGGTGAGCGGGGCGGGCGTGGACTGGTCGAGCATGGGGTCCTCCAGGGTGGTGGGCGCGTGGCTGGGTGTAACCGGATCGGCGGTCACGCGGCGGCGTTGGCGAGTTCGAGGAGTACGGCGGCGTGGCAGTGGTCGGGCTGGCCGGGCTCGGGGAGCGGGCACCAGCACATGAGGTCCCGGCCCGCGAGTTCGGCACGCGCCCGGTCTGTGAACCCGACGGTGCGCTCGGCCCATCTGCGGTAGAGCTCCGTGGCGTAGCGGTGGGCTTCGATTCCGTCGGCAGGCCAGGTGCCTACCGCGCCGCCGGTCTCGCCCCACTGGACGAGGAGTCCGCCGCTCCAGGCGGGGACGATGCGGGCGGGGTTGCCCCATCGGCTGCCGCGGCCGACGTAGATGGCGCCGTCGGGTGCGCGCCAGCCCTTGGTGCGGCGGCGTTGGATGCGGCGGGGTGGGGTGGTCATGCGCTGTGCCTTTCGTCGTTGGGTCGGTCTGTGTTGGTGGGGTGGGTGGGTCGGGCGGGGTGGCTGCCGGTTTCGGGGTCGCAGGCGAGGTGGGTGGTGTAGCCGCGGTGGAGGCGGTAGCCGGTGAGGGGGTCGCCGCAGACGGTGCAGAGGGGTTCGTCTGGGGTGCCTGTGGCTGGGCTTCCCTCCCCCTTCCCCTCTCCTAGAGGGGGGGAAGGGGGGGAAGGGGGGGTTCCCTGGGGTTCCCGCAGGGTTCCCGGGGAATGGTTGACCTGGGGTTTTTCGGTTCCCGTGGGGGTTCCCGGGGAACCTTCCCCGGGAAGGTCGTCGGGGAAGGTCTCGGGGAACCCATTCCGGGAACCCGAGTTGTCCCGGTTCTTCCGGGTCCTGACGGCGGCTTCGATCTTGACCTTGGCGGCCTTGATGCCGGCCTGTGCGAGGGCCGCCTTCGTGCGCGGGTTGCCGGCGTCGTCGGGGAGCCCGAGACGGTCGATCTGGGCGACGAGCCACTCGACGGAGCCCTCGGTGGCCTCCTGCATCTGGTCGTACTCCATGAGCACGTGGCGGGTCCCGCCGGGCATGTAGTGGTCGCCGTGGCGGCGGGACTGGCGGACGATGACGAACTGGTCGGGGCCGATGCCGGTGCGGGTGTGGGTCCGCTTCAGCAGGAGGGTGCCGCCGCCCTGGGCCCGCAGTTCCCACACGTGGTCGACGTCCTGGGTCTTGGCGGAGGAGCCGCGGGCGCCGCGTTCGCCGTCCTTGCCCATGTGGTCGAGGCGGATGGAGGCGATCCCGGCGCGCTTGAGGGGCAGCAGGGTGTGCCGGTAGAGGGCGAGCCAGGTGTCGGCGTCGTTCTCGGGGCCGGAGATGAACCGGGAGACGGTGTCGAGGCAGACGACTTGGGCTTCGGCTTCGCCGACCATGGCGAGGAGGTCGGCGCCGCCGCCTGCGGTGTCGAGGGGCCGGATGGGCGGGAAGCTGGCGTAGGTGAGCAGTCCCATGCGGCCGGGCCCGGCGCCGTAGGACAGGAAGCGTTCCTGGATGTCGGCGTGACCGTTCTCGGCGTCGACGTACAGGACGCTGATGGGGTCCTGGGGGCGGTCGCCGAGGAAGGACTGGCCGCTGGCCATGCGCCACAGCCACTCCTGGACGAGGAGGGACTTGCCGGCCTTGCCGTCGCCGACGACGGTGATCTGCTGGCCGGGCGCCATGAGCTTGCCAGGCAGGAGCTGGACGTTACCGAAGTCGGTGGCGAAGTGCTGGTTCCAGTCGAGGAAGGCCGCGGTCAGGTGGGAGGGTCCCTGGCCGAGGGTGGTGCGGCGTTCTTCCTGCTGGCGGTGGCTGTCGGTGAGCTTGTCGAGTTCCTCGGCGGTGGCCCCGGCGAGGATGGCGGCCTTGACGTTGTTGGCGTACTCGTCGTGCCGTCGGATGCGGGCGACGTCGGCGATGCGTTCGGCGAACGCTGGGGCCATGACGCCGGGGACGGTCTCGTAGCCGAGGCGGAGGATGAGGTTGCCGCCCTCGACCTCGCGGAGCCGCTTCTGCTTCTCCAGCTCGGCGCGGACGGTGACCGGGTGGAGCTGCTTGTTCTCGGCGACCATGCCGCTGACGGCGTCCCAGATGGCGCGGATGCCGGGGAGGTAGATGTCCTCCCGGGTGATGATCCGCGCGCACTCTAGGAAGGCGGCGCGGTCGTTCATGATGACGCCGGCCACGTACTCCTCGGCCTCGGCGTCGTGTGGTGCTGTGCGGTTGAGGCCGTCCTGATCCGCCGTGGGGTGCGGGATGCGGCGGACGTTGCTCACGGGCGGTCTCCTCAGAAGAGCGTGCTGGGTTCGGTGGTGCAGCGGTGGGTGAGCAGGTGTTGGTGGGGGCAGTCGGGTGGGTGCCGGCCGTGGGTCCAGCGCAGGCGGAGCGGGCCGTAGGTGGGGCGGGGGAGGCACCAGACGAGGTCGTCGGGGGTGGAGCGCGCGGCGGCGGGCCCGTACGGCAGGGGCTGGTCGGCCGGGGGCAGGTCGACGGTGGCTTTGAGGGCGGCGACGTGTCCGACCCATTGGATGAGGAGGGGCCGGCCGCAGCCGGGGCAGCGGGTGGCACCGTGACCGCCCTGGCTGCGGCGGGCCCCGGCCATCAGGCGACGTCCGAGTCGGGGTCGGCGAAGAGGGTGTCGCCGGACGTGCGCCGCTCGTACATCTCGCGCTGGAGGTTGCGGAGTCGGCCGCCGGTGATCTCGTCGGCGGCGACCTCGACGGAGGTGACGCGGATCTTGACGCTGGGGTTCTTGTCCTCGTCGGGGCCGGGTTCGGTGCGCTCGGCGTGGCCGAATTCGACGACGGCGATCCAGCGGCCGCCGCGCTGCTTGAACATGGCCTCGGAGAAGGGTTCGAGGGCTTCGGCGACGTCGGTGAGGACCTTGCTGTCGAACTTGACGTCGGCGTCGATGTGGAGTGTCACGGGGTGCCTTTCTGGTTGGTGGTGCGGTGGGCGGTCATGCGGTCGGGAAGTGTTTGGCGATCTCCTGGCCGATGCCCTCGACGAGCGCCCGGCGCATGTCGTCGGGCATGTCGGGGCGGACGGCGAAGTGCAGGCGGAACCAGGGGCCGTTCTGCGTGTGCGCGGTGAGCTGCTCACCGAGCGGTTCCAGGCCGTCGGCGCCGAGGTGGACGGCCCACTCGGACACGTCGGCCGCATCGTTGATCAGCGCGTTGATCGTGGCCGCGGGGGTGCTCAGGTCGGGAGCGTCGAGGGCCTCGGACCAGGTCGGTCCGTCGGTGTCGCGGGTGCTCTCGATGGGGGCGTCGAGCATGGCGGCGTAGGTCTGCTCACGGCTGGCGCCCGGCCCGTGCGCGGAGAGCTGGCGGGCGGCTTCGGCCCGCAGGTCGTCGTCGGTGTACGGCTGGTCGCTCATGCGGCCTTGGCTCCTTGGGTGGTGGTGGCCGGGCAGGTGGCCCGGTGGTCGGTGATGGGGTTGGCGCGGACGAAGTCGGTGACCTTGTCGCGGCCGGCCACGCGCTGGTGGGTCCAGCAGGCGGTGCAGAGGAAGTCGGCGATGGGGGTCTGGCCGCGGCCGGTGCGGCTGATCTGGAGGCCGCCGATCCAGCCGGTCACGCCACGGCCTTCGTCGAGCCGGTCCAGCGCAGCCGGTTGTCCGCGTCCGCGTTCGCCCGACGGCACGGCGGACACGGCTCGGTGCCCTCCCGGCGGTGCCGCTCGTAGCCCGGCCGGGTGCCGCAGCGCGTCCGCTCCGCCGTGTCCGCCAGGTGCTCCGGGCTGACGCACCGGCGTTCACCGCACGTCGACAGGACCGCGCCCTGCGGGGGCCGGCCGCGGTCGAGGATGAACGCGACCTGGTTCGGGGTGTGCGTGCGCCCGTCGACGTAGACGGTGCCGGGGCCCTCCCACAGGATGTGGCCGTCCTGGTGGGGGCGGGTGTTGGTGTTCCAGGCGCCGCGCAGCGTCTGCTTCGGGCGGGGCGGCGCCGGTTCGGTCGTGTTCGGGTTGGGTTCGCGGCGGCGGGTGGCCCGGCGGCGGAGCGCACCGCGCTCCGGGTGGGTGAGTCCGCCGAAGATGCCGTCGGTGGTGCCCGCGTCGAGTGCGGTACGGAGGCAGGTCTCGGCGACGGGGCAGCGGCGGCAGACGTTCTTGGCCTGTTCGATCTGGAGGAGGTAGGGGCCGGTGGTGCCGTCGGGGAAAAACAAGTCGGGGTCTTCGTCGCGGCAGGCGGCGCGGTCTCGCCAGTCGGTGGTGTTCACGCGCCACCCCCGAAGATCGCCGCGTACGCCTTGTCGGCGCGGCGGTTCGCTGCCCGGATGCGCTGGTCGGCGCAGTGGGCCCCGGCGACGCAGCCGGCCTGGTCGCAGGTGCGGGTCAGGCGGCCCTCGGGGTCGCGGCCGTGGTGCAGGCGGAATGCGACGCGTAGGGCGGGGATGCGCTGGCCGTCGTGGCAGACGCGGGCGATGCCGTTGTCGACGCAGCCGGTCCAGAGCACGTGCCCGTCGGCGTCTGCGGGTTCGGTGTGGGCGCGGAAGGCGTCTTCGACGGATGGGTGGGGGGCGCCGCCGCCGCGGATGGGCGGGGGGAGGCGGAGCGCGCGGTGGGTGGCGGCGACGGTGCTGCGGCTGACGTGGAGTTGGCGGGCGATGTCGAGGTGGGAGACGCCCTGGCGGAGGAGTTCGGCGATGTCGGTGCGGATCTTCATCGGGCCACCGCCTCGTAGCCGAGGGGGTCCTCGCCGGGCTCCAGCCCGCGGACTACGAGCACGAGTTGCCCGCGCGCCACTTTCTGGCCGAGGCGCATGTCGGGGCCGACGACACGGGTGTGGTCGTCGTCCTCCAGTACCCCGGCGTCCACGAGCCCGTCGACCGCCGCCTTGAAACTGGGGTACCAGTTGGCGGGGTCGCACCGGCCGTTGGTCGCGGGGCGCAGGACGCCGAGGATGTGCGCGCGCTGGAACAGCGGGCCGGGCTTGGCTGCGGCGAGGGCGTCCATCAGGGCGGGGGACTCGCTGACGGCCTTGAACGCCGTCTCGCGGAGCCTGGCGATGATGCGGGCTTGCTCGTGGCGGTGGCGGCGCTGGTTGGAGTTCAGCAGCTTGGTGCCGGCGGGGAGTTCGATGACGAAGGGTGCGGGCCGGGGCCCGGCCGCCGTGGTGGCGGCCGGGACCTCGGTGGTGTCGAAGAGGGTGCTCACGAGTTGTCCCCCGTGGTCGTGCTGGTGGTGGGGTGGAGGCGGAGCGGCAGGGTGGGCCGGTCCTCGGCCGGGCGGGGCCGTCCGGGCCCGGCGGTGTGGCGGGGCGCCCGGTGCCGGCCGTGGGGCCGTACGGCCCGGGCGACCGCGGTGAGACCGACGGCGACAGCGACGCCCGCGCCGGTCGCGGCGGTGAGGAGCTGGCTCATCGGACCCACCCCCGCGTGTCCTCGCGGCGCTGCTGCCAGGTCTGGCCCGACGGGATCGCGGCCGTGTCGAGGCCGAGGGCCTGGTCGTGGCGGGCCTGGAGCCGGTCGGCGCGGCGCTTCTGCTGGTGGTAGGCGGCGAGGTAGCGGGCGGCGGCAGTCAGGGCGCGGCGGAGGCGGGTCTCCAGGGCGGCCGCATACTGCGGGTCGGCCTCGGCCAGCCTGCTGATCTCCTCGCCGAGCGCCTTGTTCCGCCCGGCCAGGCGCCGGTTGTCGGCGTCCAGCCCGGCGACCTGCCGCAGGGCCTGCCCGCGGTTGTACTCGGCGGTCGCCGCCCGGTCCTCGGCCTGCTCGGCACGCTCGCGCTGCCGGGCGGTCTCCGCGCGGGCGGCGGCCAGCTCGGCGCGGAGCCGGCGGGTGGTGGTCAGCCCGAACATCAGCGGCCACCCCCGTCGCGCTGGGCCGGGATGAACGGCCACTCGCCGCGCACCCCGTCCGCCCACGACTCCTTGCCGGGCGTCCGCCGGAAGTAGTCCGCCAGCGACTCGGCCTGCTGCCGGGCCCACTCGACCTGCCACGCGTGCAGTTGGTCGAGCGGTGCCCCGCCGATCCGCGGCTCCTTCGTCGCGATTCGCCACGCCACCCGGCACGCCGCGATCGCGTCCGCGTCCGCCGAGTGCGCACCGTCCAGCGCGACCTTGTAGGTGCGGCAGAGGTCTTCCAGCTTCCGGCCGCCCCGCCGGTACGGGTCGATCTTCTTGTCCAGCACCCGCGGGTCGACCACCCGCAGGTCGCCGCCGACGATGTCCACCAGGGGCTGCACGCCGTGGCGGCGGGCCTCCCGGTCCACGATCGTCAGGTCGAACGAGGCGTTCATGGCGACGACGGGCTGCCCGGCGAGGACGCACTCGGCGAGCGCGGCGACGAGCTGCTCGACGACCTCGGCCGCCGGGCGTCCCTCCGCGCGGGCCCGTTCGGTGGTGATGCCGTGGACCTTCGCGGCGCCCTCGGGGATCTCGACGCCGGGGTCGGCGAGCCAGGTTGCGGACTGGGTGGGGTGGCCGGCGCCGCACTGGACGACGCAGGCGGTGACGATGCGGTCGGTCTCGACGTCGACGCCGGTGGTCTCCAGGTCGAACCCGGCGAGGCGTCCTTCGAACCAGGCGGCCATCAGAGTTCACCGCCCTTGAGCGCGGTGAGGAACGCTTCGAGCTGGGCGACGGACGCCGAGGAGGGGTGGAGGCCGCCGTGCCGCTGTGCGAACGCGGTCTCCAACTGGGCGGTGGTCATGTTGCGCGGCCCGGCGGCGGCCATGATCTGGAACCACATGGCCTCGGCGGCGGCCGGGTCTGGGGCATCCACGACCTCGGCCTCGTACACGCCCTCTTCGTCCGGAGCGGGCGGCGGGGGCGCGTCGCCGTAGTCGGCGGGGTTGAGCTGCCGCTCGACGTCGTCCGGGTGCGGACCGGAGTCGCCCGACGCGGCGGACGCCTGCTTCGCCCGCAACGCCTCACCGCGGGCCTTCAACACCTTGGCGAGGTCGTCGTCCATGTGCCGGGAGTCGACGGCCTGCTTCCAGAGCTTGCCGACCTCCTCGGCCGACGTGGCGACCGCGGCGAGCGCCGCGTAGTCCGGCCGCCCCGAGGTGATCGCCACCCGCTCCGGGCCCGACGCCACCGCCGGAGCGCCGCCGGTGATCTGCCCGGCCATCAGCGCCGCCGGGGTGATCTCCACATCCAGCGTCGGCACCATGAACCGGGCAGGCTTGTCCTTCACGATCGCCGAGCGCTCCTCCATGCCCAGCCACCCGGCGACGTACCCGCCGGCCTGCGCCAGCAGCTCCGCCGCCGGGGGCAGCGTGACCGCGGCGTAGTAGCCCTTGGACACCAGCAGCCACTGGCCGAGCGCCGGGACGTCGCGGAGCATGACGTTGACGCGGGTGGTCATGGCGCAGTCCCGGTTGTCCGGGTCGCACAGGCACGGCCGGTCGGACTTCATCTCGGTGACGCCGTCGCAGCGGCGCTGGCACTTCGACCCGGCGTACAGCTCGTACCACTGCGAGACGGCGTCGCGCGGCGGGATGAGGACCGGGAGCCGGTTGGTGGTGGAGTACACCTCGAACTCGGCCGGGCCGCCGTTGGCCGGGGTCCACGGCTGCACCTCGCCGCCGTACAGCTCGGCGACCGCAGTGAGGATCTCCCGCGAGGGGCTGGTGAAGCGGAACTTGTCGAGCTTGGCCGGGCGGGTGCCGGGCTTGCCGTCGCGGCGGGTCTTCCCGGTCGGGACGACGTGTCCGATTCGGATCTCGCCGAGCTGCCGCATGCGGCGCTGGAGGTCGATGATGGGCATTAGGCAGCCCTCTCTTCGCTGATCGTGGTGGGCAGGGTGAGGGCGGGGCGGATGACCGTCTTCGACAGGCCGGACGTCCACTCGGCGTTCCGCTTCACGGTGAGGAAGGCGTCGAACACGGCGTCGTCGGCGACCGCGGGGATCAGCCGGTACCCCTCCGGCCGCAGGTGCAGGACCACCCCGGCCCAGAACGTGGCGGGCATCGGCACCTTCGTGCCGTCCCGCAGCCACGCGACCTTGGCCTTGCGGTAGGCGGCCATCTGGAGCGACGCCTCGGGGTAGACGCCCTTCACGTCGAGTTCGCCGCCGGTCTTCGTGTCCCCGCAGAACACCGTGTCGGCTGGGACGTCGGTGCCGAAGTAGTCGGCCAGGGCGGCCGCGATCAGCGGCGACCGCAGGAGGTAGTCGAGGGTGCCGGCGTACCCCTGCTCTTCGTTGCCGACGACCATCTCGGACGCCTCAAAGGTGACCTGCCACTCCTCGACGAAGCGCAGGAAGTGGTCGAGGAACGGGGCCAGTTCCTCGTTGGTGAGCAGTTCGGCAGGCATCGGCGTGCCCAGCACGTGGGCTTCGATGACCCGGTGGACGGCGGAGCCGACGTCCTTGCGCTCGTCCTTCTTGCGGGTGTGGGCGCGGCGCAGCCAGTCGTACGCCTCGGTGCGGCGCTCGGGGTGGAGGCTGCTGCTGACGAGGTACGGGAGGTTGTTCATCGCCGTCTCGGCGGTGATGTTCCCGGCCCAGAAGGTAAGGGCGTCGCCCTTGGAACAGCCCTGTTCGAGGATGGTGGTGACGCGGCGGAGCTTGAGGTCGGTGCCCTTGACGCGGTACCAGCCCTGGGAGGGGCGGGGGATGCGGTCGGTGCCGGTCGGCTCCTGGGTGGTGCGGGAGCGGCGGCCGGCGGCCGGGGCCGTGGTGGCCCCGGCACGCGCGGTGGTGGTCATCAGGCGGCACCCCCCTGCGCGGGGAGGCTGGCGATGGCGTCGGCCCACGCGGCATCCGGGTCCGGGCCCGCAGCCCACACCTCGCCGTACGCAGCCTCGTGACGGGCCGCGATCTCACGCGCGGCCTCGGCGCCGCAGCGGATCTCGCCGCGTTCGATCTGGCCGAGGACCCGCTCGGTGTCCGGGCTGGGCAGTACGCGCCGCGGGTCGTGCGGTCCGACGTGCCAGGTGCGGCTCATGAGGTGCTGTCCTCTCCGGTGGTGCTGATCAGGTGGTAGATGTGGCGGCCCTCGGGGTCGCGGCCGGCGGTGAGCAGCCCGGCCCGGGCGAGGCCCCGCAGGGTCTTCCGCACGGTGTTGCGGCGCGCGGTCGGCCACGGACTGCCAGCCATCAGTCGCTCGGCGAGCGCGGTGGTGACCGGCCGGCCGTGCTGCTGTATGGCCGCGTACAGGTAGGCGCGGCGCGTGATCAGGTCAGCCACGACGGCCCCCGTCCCGGGCGGCGGTGAAGTACCGGACGCCCTCCTCGTCGTGCTGGACCAGGAACCCGGAGTCCCGAAGGACCGCGAGATCCCGGCGGGCGGTGCGGGCACCGAGCCCGGTGTAGCCGTGGTCCTCGTACCAGCGGCAGACGCGGCCGGTCTTCCACCGGCCGCCCTTGCTGATGTCGGCGAGGAGGTGTGAGCGGCGCGGGACGTCCCCATCGACCTCGGAGGGAGGGGCCAGCCAGCGGGCGACCTTCGCCCGGGTCTCCAGGTCCAGCAGCAGCGCCACCGGTCGGCCGTCCTCGGCGATGCAGCAGACCGTCAGGACCTGGTCCTCTTCGGGGGCGGGCTCGGTCGCGGTGTCGAAGCGGGAGACGACGAGCGGCATGGCCCGGTCCTCGGCGAGGACCTCGGCGCGGTGGGCGTCCACGAGCTGCTCGGCGTGGTCGACGTCGGAGGGGGTGGCGATCCCGCCGTAGCTGTCCTCGGACAGGGCGGCGACGATCTTGCGGCGGGCGTTCACGCGACACCTGCCGAGTCAGCCGCAGCCGAGAGAACAGTCCGCCCCACCATGTACGCAGGCCGCAGCCAGAGCATCGACTCCAGATCCCAGCCATACAGGTCCGGACCCGACCTGGGCATCCGTGTCGCCCACTGCCCACGATCAGTCAGGTACACGCCGTCCCAGCTGTCAGCGGCCAACGCCTCCCAGTCCGGATACCGGCCATGCCGGTGAGGCAGGAACCGATTCGGCTCAGCCGGGTACGTGGCGACGATCGCGGTCAAGTGGTCCTGCGCATCGATCAACAGCAGTCGCGCGTTGCTGATCGGCAGGATCTCGGTGAGCATCTGGCCGCTGGTGTCGGCGCCCGTCTCGGCTCGGCACCAGCCCAGCCATGCGCTGTCGGCGGGCGTGCCGTCCTCGGTCCACGCGATCACCGGGGAGGTCCACAGGCCGGTGCCGCCACGGGGCTTGACCCACCCCGTGCCGATGCCCTGGACAGGGCGCCAGTGGGTGGGGTCAGCGGTCAGCTCGACGTTGTGCTCGGGGGCGTGGGAGTAGACCTGCGGGGGCAGGGACGCGGCAGTGATGGTTGCGAGGCTCATGCGGTCCTCCGCTCCGGCGCCGCGGCGACCGCAGCCGCCCGCGCCCGCCGCACCACCGCGTCCCGGGCCTGAGCTGCCTCCGCGAGCGGGCGGCCCAGCTCGTGCATCCGCCCGGCGACCCGTACGGCCTGCGGCCCGGTCAGCGCGACCCGGGTAGCGAGCCGCTCCACGAGGCGGGCGGTCAGTTCCTCGGCGGGCAGCCGCTCCGGGGCGTGCCCGTCGTGCTGGCCGGTGGGCGTGGTGGTGACGTACTCGTGGAAGTCGTCGTAGAACTCCGGCGAGGCGAGCAGGTCGAGGAGTTCGGCGACGTTCGCTTCGACGAGCGGGGTCACGTCGACGGTGACCATGAGGGGGGTGGCGGCCACGTACAGGGGGCCGCGCACCGGGGTGGGCTGGTCGGTCATCGGGTGCTCCCGTGGCGGTAGCGGGCGGCGAGGTGCTGGACGAGGTCGGGGAGGCTGCTGGCGCAGTACGCGAACCACGTGGCCCACAGGCAGGCGAGCCAGAGCAGCCAGTCGAGGAAGGTCACGACGCACCGCCCGCCGCGTACATGCAGCCCGCCAGGTGCGGCTGGCAGCGGCACGCCGAGCAGCCCACGCACCAGTCGCCCGAGCCGTAACCGCACTTGGGGCACACGCCCGGGCTGGCGGCCTGCGCCAGCGCGGCGTCCGCGTTCAGCACCGCCACCAGGTACGCGGCCACCGGCACCGAGTACGTCTCGATCTGCGGCCACGGGCAGCAGTCGTAGACGCCCTCGTCGTCCGCCGTCGGGCCGCCCGGGTGGTCCGGGATCGCGTGCAGGGCCGCGCTCCGCTCGGCGGTGCACACCGGGGCCACCCCGGTCAGCGACTCGCTGTCGGTGGCGATGACCCGCCAGCGGGTGCCGGGCGGCAGGTCGGTCAGGGCCGCCTGCCGGAGCCCGGCGAGGGACGCCGGACCAGGCGCCTGCGGCCCCGGGCCCACCGGCACCGGCAGCACATCCGCCGACCCCGCAATCCCCTGAGCCGCCAACTCCGACTCCGACGCCATCACGAACTCAGGGCACGAGCACACGCCAGCCAGCGCGTACAACGCCTCACCCGACGACCGCGACCCACGACGAGTCCACACCGACCCGTCACGCAGATTGATCACCAGCGGGGCGTTCATGCCGCCACCGCCGTCTCCGCCAGCGCCGACACCGGGCACGACATGACGATCCGAACCCGCACGTCCCGCCAGACCGTCTCCACCGAGCACTCGACGTTGGGCTCGTCCTCGAACACGAACTCGGTCTCGACCACCTCCGTGCCGAGAGCCGCCGCCCACGCCCTCGCGATCGGACGCGGGTCCTCGTTACGGGTGTGCGAGCCCTGCACGATGCCCGCGAGGCGCTCGTGGGCGGAGATCCGCCACGACAGCGCCGGCAGGTCGGGGTGCTCCGTCAGGAGCTGCACCAGCGCGGTCGCCGCGCTGAGCTGAGAGATAGGGTTGGTCTTCAAGGTGACCTTCTTCCAGTTCGTTGGTGGGGTCGCCGAGTCGGGGGGCTGCTCAGGCCGGCAAGTCGGAGCGGCCCTTCGGCGTGTTCAGGGGGAGATCAGGCGGCAGGCGAATCGGTCGCGGCCTTCTTCGCGCGGCGGGCCTTCGCCGAGGCGAGCGCCATCCGCTGCGCGTGCGCCTTCTTCAGGTGCTCGACCACCCGGGCGATCTGCTCGTCCGTTGCGTCCGGGTGCAACTCGCGCGCCTGCTTCTCAAACCGGCCGGCCGCTGCGGCACGCGCCTTCGCCGTCCGGCTCCTCGGGTCGAGCGTGTTCGCCCAGCTCGTATGCACGGCGAGACGGGCGCGCAGCGTGCGCTCCGTGGGGTCCATGGGGGTGCGCCTCCTTCTGGCGTGAGGTGACGTAGTCCTTGTCCATGTCCGCGGACACGGACACAGGGTGAACAAGAGCGCGTGGGGGGAGGCGGTACGCCTGCGCCAGCCGAGCTGCTTCGTCTTCGGCCACCGTTGAGCGCTCCTCGTTGACGAGGGCTTGGATCTTGGACTTGCTCAACCCGACGGCGGCGGCGAGTTCGCGAACACTTCCTGGCTCGTCGCTGCGGTGATCGTCGATCAGCCGCCTCAACAGGTCACCGGAGTGCAATCGGTAGCGAGGTTCCACGGTTCTCCGTTCGTGTCCGCGTTTCCGGACAGAAGAAGCATCGCACTTAGTACAGAGCTTGTCCAGCTTTCCGGACAAGCTCCGCGTCCACGATTTTCGGGCAAGCCTCAGTCAAGGCTCAGAGCCCAGTAGCGACACACGTCCGGGATCATGGACAATGTTGTCCACGCGGTGAGGGTTGCCTTACGCCCTCCAACTGGGACGTTTTCGCTGCCATACGGGGGTGGCGTGGACATTCGGTAAGGGAGAGGCCAGTGCCGGACCAAGACGACGCGCTCACGCGGCTTGTGCAGGAGCACGTTGGTCGGGGACGCCCCTTGACCTTCAGGGCGTTCGAGGAGCAAGCCGTCGATCCTGTCACCGGCTACCGCATCAGCAAGTCCACCGCCCAAGAGCTGACCCGGGGGCACCAGATCAAGGTCACCCCTCAGGTGCTCCGAGCAGTCGCGGCCGGCCTGGGGGAAGACCCGGCCAAGGTGCGCGCCGCCGCGATCCGCCAGTACATCGGCATCGAGGTCTCGACGGTCGACGCAGGAGCCGACGGCGATGACACCGTGGTGCGCATCGCCCACGATGTCGGCGCTACAGCCGAGGAGTTGGAGCAGGCAAGGCGCGTTCTGGACAACCCTGAGCCCAAGCCTGACGCTGGGTAACCCGGTGCGGCCTGCGCTTTTCTGGGGCACCATGGATTAACTCCAGCCAGCCGGGTGACTCCCCGAATAGCGGAGTTGCGCGTACAGTGATCGAACCTCGTGCAGGTCGAACGTACGTGCGAACGGCGCTGCTGCCGCTCCCGTGCGTGGAAGTGGGGGTCGAGTGCAAGCACCGCAGGTAACCGTCTACGCCGCCGATCTCGGCGGGAAGGCGCCAGTCGCGCTGAAGGACTCCACCAGCGAGTTCCGGCTGGCCATCGACTTCAGCCAGCCACCCGAGAAAATCACTGCCAGCCTGACCCAGATCTTCCAGGACAACGTGGACGCCCGAGTCTGGACGCGACGCGAAGCGCCGGACGGCGGTGGGGGCACGGACCGCTAGTCCGCGTCCCCACCGGCCCTACTTCAGACGGTCACCAGGGCTCAGGTCCCGGTGCTGCTGCCGCGCCCGCTCCTCACCCGCAGAGGCGCCGTACCGCGACAGCATCTGCCGGGACCGCCAACCCGTGATCCGCATCAGGGCGTCCTCGTTCCCGCCGTGCAGCTTCCACAGATGCGCGAACGTGTGCCTGAACTGGTGCGGGTGGATGTGAGGGATGCCGGCCTCCTTGCACCTCCGCTCGATCATCGTGCCCACGCCCCAGATCGTCAGTGCCCGCTTGCTCTTGACCCCCCACCACAGCGGATCGTCGTCCACCAGCTCGCGGCCGAGGTGCTTGCCCGCGGCCCGCAGGTACCGGTCCATCGCCAGCGCCGTGGCCCGGCCGAACGGCACCGGCCGCTCCCGACCGCCCTTGCCGAGGACGTGCAGCACCATCAGGTCCAGGTCCAGCTTGCTCACCGTGCGGTTCGTCAGCTCAGACAGCCGGCCGCCGGTGTCGAGGAACATCATGATGATGGCGGTGTCCCGCCGGTCCTCGAACGTCTTGCCCTTGCAGGTCGCCAGCAGCTTCTTCAACGCGTCGTCCGGGATGACGGGCACCTCCACCTCGGGCAGCTCGGGCGCCTTCATCGTCCGCATGGGAGAGCGGTCCATCTCCTCCTCGTCGACCAGCCAGTTGAAGAAGGTCTTCAGGCTGCGGAAGTGCTGGTGCGCGTTCCCCGCCGAGGTGCGCTCCCGGAGCCGGGTGATGTGAACTTCGATGTGCTCGCGGTGGATGCCGTTCTTCCCCTCCAGCGCGGTGGGCGCCGGCCGGGCATCGGGGTCGTCGGGCTCGTACTCCAGCAGGAAGTTGCGGAGGTCCGTGGTGGCTCTGGCGTATATGCGCTGCGTGTTGACGGAGAGGTTCCGGGCGCGCAGGGAGCGGGCCCAGGACGCGGCCAGGGGGCCGATGTCGTACGGCGTGCGTTCGCTCATGCCTCACGGTAGAAGAGGAAGAGGCGCTTGGTCCATATGCTCTGTACGAACCAGACATGAAAACACCCCACCTGCGTTTCCGCTGGTGGGGCCGGGTCGGCGCCCCCGGCAGGACTCGAACCTGCGGCCAAGCGCTTAGAAGGCGCCTGCTCTATCCACTGAGCTACGGGGGCCAGGTGTGGTGGCCTCGGTCTTCGGTGCCCGGGTGTGGGCCGGTCCTCGACGTTGCCGGGGACAAGGATAGGGCTCCCGGCTCCTCGTCCCTGGTGCCTCCCCTCCGTGGCTCGATGTGGAGGTTCGGTGAAGCGGTCCTGATAATCGCAGGTAGGTGCGAATCGTGCACCGCTTTTGACGCCGCGGGCGTCGGGTGTTGTGCACTCGTTATGCCTGGCCTGTGTTCTCGTCCCGGTCATCCCTTGCGTCCCAAGTGTCCGGTCGGCGCGCAGACATACTCATATGCTTCAGAATTCCCCTAAAATTGGGCATTCTTCGCATGTGGTGACCTTGGACGTACGGCCTCAGCTTCTCGACGCACTCTCCGCCCTGCGCGACCGTGTCGCGGCCGCACGCTTCCCGCTGCCCCTGGCGGGCGCCCCACGCGCGCGTGCCAACCGCGACGAACTGCTCGCCCAGCTCGACGACTACCTGGTACCCCGGCTCAGAGAGCCCGACGCGCCCCTGCTCGCCGTCGTGGGCGGCTCCACCGGGGCGGGGAAGTCCACGCTGGTCAACTCCCTGGTGGGCAGACGCGTCAGCGAGGCCGGCGTGTTGCGGCCGACCACCCGCACCCCGGTCCTGGTCTGCCACCCGGAGGACCACCACTGGTTCAGCGGCATGCGGGTCCTGCCCGACCTCACGCGCGTGTGGGTGCCCCACCAGGAACCCGGCGAGGACCTGCTGCTGCCCGGCGAGAACCCCGCCCGCGTGCTGCGCGTCGAGACCGCCGACACCCTGCCGCCCGGCCTCGCCCTCCTCGACGCGCCCGACATCGACTCCCTGGTCGCCGACAACCGAGTCCTGGCCGCCGAGCTGATCTGCGCCGCCGACATCTGGGTGATGGTCACCACCGCCGCCCGGTACGCCGACGCCGTCCCCTGGCACCTGCTGCGCACCGCCAAGGAGTACGACGCCACCCTGGTCACCGTCCTCGACCGGGTGCCCCACCAGGTGGTGACCGAGGTGTCCCGGCAGTACGCCGCCCTGCTCACCAAGGCCGGGCTCGGCGAGGTCCCCCGGTTCACCGTCCCCGAGCTGCCCGAGTCGGCCTGGGGCGGGGGACTGCTGCCCGCCACCGCCGTGGCCCCGCTGCGGACCTGGCTCGTCCACCGCGCCCAGGACCCCGCCGCCCGGCAGCACGTCATGGCCCGTACCGCCTACGGCCTCCTCGACTCCCTGAAGACCCGGATGCCCGAACTGGCGAGCGCCACCGCCGCCCAGTACGCCGCCGCCCTGCGGCTCACCGCCGCCGTCGACGGGGCCTACGACAGCGAGCACGCGCGCGTACGGGGCCGCCTCCAGGCCGGTGCCGTGCTGGCCGGGGACGCCCTCAAGCGCTGGCGGGCCTTCCCCCTCGACTGCGCCGCCGAGGAACTCCTCGACTCCCTGGTGGAGAGCCTCGGCACCCTCCTGCTGTGCGCCGTGACCGCCGCCGACGAACGCGTCGACGAGGCATGGCGCCGCGAACCGGCCGCCGCCGCCCCCGGCCTCACCACCGGCGACCCGGCCCCGGACGGCGCCGAGCACCGCATCGGGATGGCCGTACGGCGGTGGCGGCGCGAGCTGGAGGAGTACGCCGAGGAGGAGACGGGCGAACTCGACCGGAGCCTGGCACCCGACCCCGGGACGGTCGCCGCCCTGGTCGCCACCGCGCTGCTGGGCGGACGCCGGGGCCGCGCCGCGGGGGAGACCCTCGCCGAGCGGATCGGCGCCCACGGCGCGCTGCGGCTGCGCGACCGGGGCGGACGGCTGCTGACCGAGTACGTCGACCGGATCATGCACCGGGAGCGCGAGCGCCGCCTCGCCCCCCTCGACGCCCTGGAGGTCCATCCCGAACCGCAGGCCGAACTCATCGCCGCGCTGTCCGTACTGCAGAAGGAGAGGTGACCGGTGACCGCCGTCACTGACCAGGACCCCACCGAGCACACCGGCCCCACGGGGGACGGCGACGGATCCTCCGGCGGACGCCGGGGCCGCAAGGGCTTCCTGCGCCGCGAGGCAGCCCCGGGCGCGGGGGACCGCCCGGGCGCCGGGGATCGCCCGGGCGCCGGGGAGCGCCCGGCGGACGCCTCGGACCGGCGCCCACGGCGGGACGGCGGGCCCTCGGCCGAGGAGTCCCCGGCCGGTGGGCCCTCGGCTTCCCGGTCCTCCGTCGGCAGGTCCTCGGCCGACCGGCCGGTGGCCGGCGGGTCCCCGGCCGACCGGTCCTCCGCCGGCCGGCCGGCGGCCGACGGCCCCCCGGCCGACGACGAGGACGCCTGGGACGACGGGCTGATCGCCCGCCGGGTGAACGAGACCGGCGGCGAGCCGTTCCCCGCCGCCGAGACCCGGCCCGCCGCCCTGAGCCCCCTGTCGGTGACCCCCCTGGCGTACGACGGCCCCCTCAGGTCCCGCCTGGACGCGCTGCGCGAACTGGTCGGGCTCTCCCGCACCCGCCTCGACAACCGGACCCTCGCGGAGGCGGGCCGGGTCCTGGACGAGGCCGCCGCCCGGCGCCGGCTCTCCGGACAGCACACCGTCGTCGCCCTCGCGGGGGCCACCGGCAGCGGCAAGTCCCAGTTGTTCAACGCCCTGGCCGGCGTCAACATCTCCGAGACCGGCGTGCGCCGCCCGACCACCGCGGCCCCCATCGCGTGCAGTTGGAGCGACGGCGCCGCCACCCTGCTGGACCGGCTCGGCATCCCGGGACGGCTGCGCCGGCGCCCCGTCCAGCCGCCGGACGCCGACGCCCAACTGCGCGGACTCGTCCTCGTCGACCTGCCCGACCACGACTCCGCCGCCGTACAGCACCGCGAACAGGTGGACCGCGTACTGGCCCTCGTGGACGCCGTCATCTGGGTCGTCGACCCCGAGAAGTACGCCGACGCCATGCTGCACGAGCGCTATCTGCGGCCCATGGCGGGCCACGCCGAGGTCACCTTCGTCGTCCTCAACCAGATCGACCGGCTGCCCGGCGAGGCCGCCGAGCAGGTCCTGGACGACCTGCGGCGCCTCCTCGACGAGGACGGCATCGCCCTCGGCGAGTACGGCGAACCCGGCGCCACCGTCATGTCCCTGTCCGCGCTCACCGGGGACGGCGTCGGCGAGCTGCGCGAGGCGCTCGGCCAGTTCGTGGCGGAACGGCAGGCGCCCGCGCGGCGCATCGCCGCCGACGTGGACGCCGCGGCCTGGCGACTGCGTCCCGTCTACGTCACCGGGCGGCGTCCCGGGCTCAGCGAGGAGGCCCGGGAGGAGTTCGCCGACCGCCTCGCGGACGCGGTGGGTGCCACGGCGGCGGGCGACGCGGCCGAACGCGCCTGGCTGCGCAACGCCAACCGCGCGTGCGGCACGCCCTGGCTGCGGCTGTGGCGCTGGTACCACGAGCGGGGCGAGTCCCCCACCGGGCGGCTTGCGCTGCGTACCCAGGCCGACGAGGAGGCCACCGCCCGCCAGCGCGTCGAACAGGCGGTCCGCACGGTCGCCGACCGGGCGTCCACGGGACTGCCCGCGCCCTGGGCGCAGGCCGTGCGCGAGGCGGCCGTACGCGGCTCCCAGGGGCTGCCGGAGGCGCTGGACAAGCTGGCCGCCCGCGCGGGACTGCCGCCGGGGCGCCCGCCGCGGCCCGGGTGGTGGCCGATGGCGGTGCTGGCCCAGGCCGGCATGACCCTGCTCCAGGTGGTCGGGGGCCTGTGGCTGCTCGGCCAGATCGCCGGCCTGCTCCCGCCGAACCTCGGGGTGCCGGTGCTGCTGATGCTCTCCGGGATCGTCGGGGGGCCGCTCATCGAGTGGAGCTGCCGCATGGCCGCCCGGGGCCCGGCCCGGCGGTACGGCGCCGAGGCGGAACGCCGGCTGCGGGAGGCGGCGGCCGGGTGCGGCCGGGCCCGCGTACTCGACCCGGTCGCGGCGGAGCTGCTGCGGTACCGCGAGGTACGGGAGCAATACGGGCGGGTGACGGGGGCGGGGGCGCCGGTGGGGTGACGGGGACGTCGGCGGGTCCTCGCCGCGGGGCGACGGGGGGCGTCGGCGGGTCCCCGGCGGTGCGGGATCACCCGTCCGGGGGGCGGAGTTGTCCACAGGCCGGCGGTGGTCCACAGGGCTCAGCGGGCTCGGCCCGGCGCGGGCAGTCTGGCCTCGCGGCGATCGCCAGGACGCGGTCGCCACAGCCGCACGGGACGGACCCGGCGGCGCGGGAGGGGCGGACGACGATGAACGAGACCATGGTGTGCGCGGTGGGGAACGTGGCGACCCGGCCGGTCTACCGGGAACTGGCGAACGGCCCGTCGGCGCGGTTCCGGCTGGCGGTCACCTCGCGCTACTGGGACCGGGAGAAGAACACCTGGACCGACGGCCACACCAACTTCTTCACGGTGTGGGCCAACCGCCAGCTCGCCACCAACGCGGCCTCCTCGCTGGAGGTGGGCGAACCCGTCATCGTGCAGGGCCGGCTCAAGGTCCGCACCGATGTGCGCGACGGGCAGAACTGGACCTCGGCGGACATCGACGCGGTCGCCATCGGCCACGACCTCGCCCGGGGCACCTCGGCCTTCCGCCGGTCCGGCCGACCGGAGACGGCGGCCCGGCCCCCACGCCCGGAACCCGACTGGGAGACACCGGCGGACGGGACGGACCCCGCGGACACGGACACGGATACGGAGACGGAGACGGACACGGACGAAGACGTGGAGGCGGACGCGGGCGCCGAGGGACGACCGGAGCCGGTCGCCGTCCCGTGAGACGACACCGAGGACGTACGGGGAGGACGTACGGGGAGAACGTACGGGGGCGCCGCGGCTTATCGGCGGATCAGCGCTGTTGATCCCGCAAGATCCCCGGAGATTTGTCGATAAGCCCTGCGCGCGACCGATCCGGCGATAACGATTCCGAGTCGGATCGGTGTTCGGACCACGCCCGGGGAAAGGGGGCGGCGCGCCACATCCTTAGGATGCCGAACAGGCCCCGTGGGGCCGCTGATTCTGCTGGTGGGACCGTGCCCCCCACATCAACAGGTCCTGCTCGAAAGGGAATTTGGTGCTCGCTGTCCTCTCAGACCTGACCGTGCCCGGACGAGGAGCGGCGCGTCTCGCCGCCGCGACGCTGGTGTCGACGCTCGCCGCCACCATGGTGATGTCCGGCGCGGGCCGGGCCGCCGCCGAGGGCACGGGACAGAGACCGGGCGGGGCGACGGCCACCATGGACGGCCTGAAGACCTACGGCGGCGCGGTGCTCCACGGCGACGACGGGGACCGGGAGGTGCCGGCCGGCCTGTTCGAGATGTCGGTCGAGGGCGGCGGCATGCTGCAGACCTACTGCGTCGACGTCCTCAACCCCACCCAGAAGGACGCCAAGTACCAGGAGACGCCCTGGAGCGGCACCTCGCTGGGCACCAACAAGGACGCGGGCCGCGTCCGCTGGATCCTGCGCAACTCCTACCCGCAGGTCGACGATCTCGCGGCGCTCGCCAAGAAGGCGGGCGTGAAGGACGGCCTCACCCGGCAGGACGCGGCGGCCGGGACGCAGGTGGCCATCTGGCGCTACTCCGACCACGCCGACGTGACGGCCGTCGACCCGGGGGCCGAGCGGCTCGCGGACTACCTGGAGAAGAACGCCCGCCCGGTGGCCGAGCCCGCCGCGTCGCTCACCCTCGACCCGTCCTCCCTCTCCGGCCACCCCGGGGAGCGGATCGGCCCGGTCACGGTACGCACCAACGCCGGCCGGGCCACGGTGAGCCCGCCGGCCGACGCCGCCACCAGCGGGGTGCGGATCGTCGACCGCAAGGGTGAAGAGGTCACGGACGTCACCGACGGCGGCCGGATCTACTTCGACGTGCCCGAGGACGCCCCGGCCGGGACGGCGGCGCTGACCGTCCAGGCGTCGACGACGGTACCGGTCGGCCGGGCCTTCGCCTCCGAGAGCCGCAGCCAGACCCAGATCCTGGCCGGCTCCAGCGAGTCGACGGTCTCCGCGACGGCCGGCGCGACCTGGGCGGACCAGGGACCGATACCCGCGCTGTCCGCGGCGAAGAACTGCGCCGAGGGCAGCCTGGACATCACCGCCGGCAACGCGGGCGACGAGACGTTCGCCTTCGACCTCCTCGGCTCCGGCCACCGCCTCGCGCCCGGCGAGACCCGGACGATCGCCGTCCCGCTCCAGGAGGACCAGCCCTACGACCTCACGGTCCACGGCCCCGACGGCTCCGCGCACCGCTTCACCGGCATCCTGGACTGCCGCACCGAGTCCGACACCCTCGCCGACGTCACCACCCAGACGGTGACCGAGCCCACCCCCCTCACGGCCGGCGGCACCGCCTCGGAAGCCAACCTCGCCGAGACCGGCACCTCCGACCTGACCCCGTTCCTCACCGCCACGGCCCTGACCCTCCTCACGGTCGGCGGCACCACCCTGTACGTCCTCCGCCGCAGGAACCCCACGACGGAAAACTGACCCCGCACCTCGACGCACCTGCGGCCGACCCACCCCGCACACGCCCCGGGCCCGACCACGAAACCCCAGGTCAGCGCCCCCACCGGGAACGTATTTCCTCCCAGGGGTGGCGGTGCGGCAAGATGGGGTGTTACTTGCCACGAGAGGGCATGAAAAGGCCCCTCACCAGCGGTTTCCTGCCGATGAGGGGCCGTGTCAGGCGGCGTGGGCCGTCTCTGGGCCGTGCGGCGTCTCTGGGCCGTCGTGAGTGCGACCGGCGGCCCGGTACATCGCGGAGATGGCTTTTCGCGTCCGGGTCTCGCTGGACGGCATGAGGTGCGTGTAGACCCGGAGGGTGAACCCCGGGTCGCTGTGGCCGAGGTACAGACTCAGGGCCTTGATGCTCTCCCCGGCGTCCAGGAGGACCGAGGCGTAGAAGTGCCGCAAGGCGTGCATCCCGTGTTCCCGCGCGGCGGCGTACCGCTTGCCCTTCTCAGGGACCGGGATGATGCCGGCGGACGCGAGAGCGACCTCGCCGTGCCATCAACCCGGGGATGTCGGCCAGAGGCACCCAGGCGATATGCCCGGCCTCTTCCAGATCGGTCGGCTCCCCGATGAGCTTGGCTCCATGCCCGACGAAGATCTCATGCGGCGAGTCGACCCATACCGACCATGGGCTGGTACGTGACGACATGCTCCAGGGCGTTCGGCCGCCACCCGGTCTCTTCCTCGACTTCTCGCATGGCGGTCTGAAGAGGCTCCTCGCCCTCATCGACGATGCCGCCGGGCAGCTCCCAGCCGAAGGCATCGGGGACGAAGCGGTACCGCCACATCATGAGCACCCGGTCTTGATCGTCAATGACCGCGGCGATGGCCACATGGTGAAGCCTGACGACATGGTGCTCGAAGCGCTCGACCCCGGGCGGTTCGACATCGACGAGGCTCAGCTTCACCCAGCGGTTGTCGTACAACGTCCGCTCGCCATGGATCTGCCAGGGTTCGGTTCCACGTCGGCCGGCGCCTCGGTCGTCACGGACCGATCCGGCACCCGGTAGGAGCTACGACCGTGAACCTCGACGACACCCTCAGCAACGAGTTTGGCCAGCACCTGACGCAGGGCCGTCCGGCCGATCTCCAGCTCCTCCGACAGAGTCCGCTCAGACGGGAGCTTGGAACCTGGCGAGTACTTGCCCGTAGCGATCCACTCACGAATCGTGCGGTAGACCGGCTCCGACTTCGGTCCCATCCGCTGAGCACTCTCCTGCCGTCGTGTCGAGTATCCGACCCAAGCCTAGCCACGTGCCTACTCACGTGAGTAGGCATCACCCGCCGACGACACCCGGCATGAGCGCGGTAGAACTTTCCCTACTTCATCAAGCCGGCTGCGCTCCGCTCCGCCGGGCGCGCTCCCGGCTCCGCCGCAGGCGCCGCTCCTGCCTCCGGCTCGCTCCGCCCGCGCTGCGCCGACGCGCGCCCACATGTGGATAGGACCGGAGGCCACGAGTCGATCACCGCATGCGCGGTCCAGGTCAGAACAATGCCTCCGGCGGGGGATCGGCCGGCACCGGGATGGAGGGGGCGCCGTCGCTGGCTGCGGGTCCGTGGGTGGCGTGCGCGGGGAGCTCCCATCCCGTCCACCGTCGACCCAGGCGAAGCCGAGCAGACGCGGCCCATGGCGTCCAGGTCGTTCGTACAGTGGCGCGCTCCACCTGGACGCCATGGACCACGCCCGCTCCACGGAGTGTGGGTCGACGGCGGACGGGATGGGAGCTGAGGTGAGTGGTGGGCTGGACGGCGTTCAAGTGCTAGAGCGCTGCTTTGACCTCTCGAACAAGCGCCGCAAGGTTGTACCCCTCGAAGTAATGCGCATCCCTGGAGATGTGCTCCTTGAGGAATTCGACAATCGCGTTCTTGCCGGGATGTGGCGCGGGATTCTCACCGGCCAGTTCGTCAGACTCATATTCCAGACGTAGCATCCAGGTCTTGAATATGCCGTCGCCATCCCGCATGAGAACTAGACCTTGATCGAAACGATAGAACATGTCGACCTCGTTGGCCGCTTCGGTAATAACCCAATTGATTGCCTTTGTGGCTTCAATTACAAGTACATACAGATAGAATCGTTCCACCTGAAACTCTGCGAAGAGAATCTTGTACGCGTCAGGGTCCCAACCGATATTTTTGTATTCACGCCGAAGCCTCCAGGCGTCTTCATTCCTTGACTCCATGCAGTTCTGAAGATGGTTCAACAGATCCGCCGTGACGTGATGCAGGTTTCGAAACGCCTGTTCGGTACGAGGGAAGCGGTTGGGCCACCGCATTTTGAGGAGCCAAGCCCCGGCGGCGATCATCTGGGAGTAGCTTGCATCGTCAAGGATGGGTATCGGCTGATTCAGCCGGGCTGTCACGAGTTCCCACTGGTCGAGTTTCATCTTCTGCTCCCAGACCAAAAGGAGTGCAGCCATTCTTTCCGATACTTCACGTTGCGACTCTTCACCCGTCCCTAAACTTTCCGTCACAAGCCGTTCGTGAGACGCCTTCATCTCTTCCAGTTTCGCGACCGAGAAACCAGCGCCACTATTTTTGTCAATTAGCGTGTGATGGGTTGGACACAGGAGTAGTAGATTTTCATACGAGTCCAACTTGCTGTCATCGTATTCTGCATCGTAACGCGGGCCATCTGGTCGCGCTGACCTTATGTGCGCTTCCTCCCCCATTACTACGCCAACTGTTGCTAGAAGCTCAGACTCTTCCGTCCCTAAATCTGCTGTCAAAGTCTGGCTGCATGCAGGAAAGGCGCATCTATTTCCAGCGCGGCCCCATAGGAGCTTGCGATTGAGTACGTTGATCGACAATGGTCCCCCTGGACTTCATGCACTGCGGCCAAGCGGGGAAGCCCCCATTGGCACCAGTGGAAGTATGGCAGTGCAGGAGGTTGCCGTCTCAGGATCACCGAAATGTGGTTCGGGCAGCTCGGGCGTTCGTGGGCGCTAGCCGCTGCTCTGCAACGACAGCAGACGGGACGTCTTCAGAGACAGCCCAGGCGTAGAGCTACGGATCACAAGGCGGCCGTGCACCAGCAGCCCGATCGAGCAGGGCAGCACAGTAAGTACCGGGCGGTCGCGGCACCCCGGCTACGAGAGCGACTCCTGGACCGCAGGAGGACCTTTCTGCTGCGGACTCGGAGGCTGCTGTTACCGGCCCAGCTTCCAGTCCGTATCGAGGAGGGCGGCGTGCGCGGCGGCGATGATCATGATGCAAGGACACCACCCCTCCAGTTCTTCAGGTTGCGGGAGTGTGGCTGGCCCAACCGCAGCTTCAAACCCAGACTGACCAGGCTCCGGCCACCGTCGCAAGTAAAAGTCCGGCGACGGCAAGCCACGTCGGCCCGCGGAGATCGTTCATTGCTTGCTCCCAGACCAGCCGCTGAGCCCACTCGTACGTGTAGGTGAGGCGACCGAAATTGAAAGCTGGTTGCCGGATGGCATACATGGCTGCGCTCTGCGCCTCGGATGACTCATAGGTACCCTCCGGAGCCTCGATGACGCGATCAATAGCTTCCAATTCGTTGACCAACCTTCGGTAGTCCGCCCGGAGGGCCAGTCCGCCCCAGACGATGGCAATCAGCGGGAGGAGCCCGCCGGCCACGGTCATCAATGTCAACGTCAACTTCATGCCCGGACCCTAAAGTGCGGTTGCGGCCTTGGGTACTGGTTGGCCTCGGAACCGAACAAGCAACAGGCGCTGAAGCAGCTGAGCAGGCAGCTTGGTCACCCTCAAGGCCGCAGTGACGAAGGCGTAGGGCTGCTCGCCGAGGCGCCCCGATGGGCACCGCACCACAAGCGCACCAGATTGAGCGGAGAACAGCAGGGAACCACGGTGACGCAACCAGGCCCGAGGAAGCTGCATCGCAGTCATTAGCCCAGGTCAGCGATCGGTCTGGCCACAAATGATCGCAGCTTCCCAAGCTGAGAGCTCAAGCACCGTCAGCACGTGCCGGCCGTCGTGGCTTGCTCTGGTCGACAGCAGTGGCAGCGTGGTGGAGGCCGGTGGGGGTGCAGCGAGGCACACGCGTGCCTGGCTAGTCAGCGCACCCACCGTCGTGGCTGGCTGTCGTCGGCTGAGGTTCGTGCCACCAACGTGCCAGATGCAGGGGTCAGCCGCGGTCAACGTCGGTCCCCATGGTCGAGTAGCCGCCCGTTGCCTTGGCCGGCGAAGCCGCAGTTCAGGCGCGAAATCCCCTAGCCTCTCCCCGATGCGGTGCTCACACACGAGCGCCCTCCCGGGCCCTCGTCGACTGTGGAAGGGCGCTCAGCATTGACCAACGTCGACAGCTACCGACAGCTCAGCAGCAGGTCACCGCGTTGATCGATAAGGCGGCCGCAGGTCACGGCCGCGCGTGATCAGTTGTGGCCGTACTGAATGGGTGGCCGGCGGAAGAGATGTGCAGGCAGTGTCAGCGGCACCCGCGGCTGGTTGCTACGCGCAGTACGTCTCGCAGGGCGCCTGCCAACTGGGCGGCGAGGAGGAACAAGTCCTCTTCGGTGTCGGGGTCGTCGTCGAGTGTCTCCCGGGCCTCTTCCAGGAGATCAGCGGCCATTGCGAGTTGCTCCGCCTCGATGCGGTCGGCGAGGCGGGACACCAAGCTGACGTCGTTGTCTGTGCTCAGGTAGCAGGGCTCACCTTCCGGTCCTGCCCACGGCAGGAGCCTGAGCTGGTCCTGTGGCGTCATCCGCTGGTCCGCCTTTCGGTGATCGGGGTGGTGGGTGTCGGCGGGTCTCCGGGGGTGCCGTCGTTCGGTGGCCCGCCTGTGGGCGCCGGTGCCGAGTGGCACGGGCAGTCGCAGGCTTCGTAGATCACGGGGACATCCACCGGTGCCGAGGCCGGAGAGGACTCCGAGCACGCCAGGTGTCTTCCGATCTGGCACGCGACGGAGCGGTAGGGGGCAGGCGTCGCGTCCAAGTGGTGCCTGTGATGTCGGGAGGTCATCAGCGGGGCCCCAGAAGAGCGGTCCGGGCGTCGGCCGGCACGTGAGGTGCGATGACGATCGACGGGTGCGCTCGACTGGCATGTTCCTGAGCCAGGACGTACGGCCGGACCAAGGCAACGTCCTCGCCTCTGAGTAAGTGCTGATGGCGTGTACGGACGGGGGCCGTCAGGGTGAGGGTTTGATCATCTACGGGTGCGCGGGGGGCCGGGCTGGCCGGGGGGAACAAGGGTGCCCGCGGGCGACGGTGCTTGCCCTTGGGTGAGTGTCGGGTCCTGATGAGGGAGATGGCGTGACGGATGTGTTCGAGCACGCTGGATCAGCTCCTAGTGCTGATGAGCCGGTTCCCCGGCGTCGTCCGTCGAGGGGACCGCTTTGTGTACGACCGCCCATAAGGTGCGGTCGCCGAGGCTGGTAGCGAGGAGGCCGAAGCGGTCGGCCTCGGCCACCGCTTCCAGGGCTTCCCTCCATGACTCGGCGGAGAGTGCTTCCGGCACCTCCGCTTCGATCGTGGTGAAGCGGGCGTGTTCCTCCATGCGCGTGGGGAGTCCGGCGGCGGACAGTCGGGCGGCGATGGCCGCCGCGCTCACTTGCGAAGCGGGCACAGGCAGCCTCCGTCACCAGTGATCACTTTCAGTGAAGCTAGTTAACTAGATTAGAGCTAGTGGACTAGATTTTCCACATGCCTGAGCAGCCGCCTTATCTCCGCATCGCCGACGAGCTCCGGCGGCGGATCACGGAGCGCGTGTGGGAGCCGGGAGACCGCCTGCCGTCACGCGCTCAGATCGGCCAGGAGTACGGCGTGGGCGAGAACGTCGTCCGCAGGGCGCAGGAGCTGCTGATCTCGCAAGGCGTGCTGGAGGGGCGGGCCGGATCGGGGACCTATGTCGCCGAGCCCCGTCAGCGGGTGCGGATGTGCGGATCGTTCGGTCGTCGGCGCGTGAGCGTCCCACCGGGTCGCCGTTCCGCGCCGACATGAAGGCCCTCGGCAAGCAGGGTGACTGGGAGAGCCGGACCGACGCCAAGGTGCCGGCCCCGGCGGACATCGCGGCACGGCTCGGCATCGACGAAGGCGCCCTGTGCGTCCGTACGTCGTACGAGTTCCTGGCCGACGGCAGGCCCGTGCAGCTCTCCACGAGCTGGGAGCCGTACGAACTCACCGCCGGCACGCTCGTCGTTCTTCCCGAGGGCGGGCCGCACGCCGGGGCGGGTGTCGTGAACCGGATGGCCGCCATCGGGATCACCGTCAGCCATGCCGTCGAGCAGCCGGAGCCCAGGCAGGCGACCGCCGAGGAGGCGTCGCTGCTCGGGATTCAGAAGGCCGCGCTCGTCACGCACATCCGGCGGACCTACTACAGCGACCAGGGACGGCCGGTCGAGACGGCGGACATCATCGTGCCCGCCGCTCACTGCGAGATCGTCTACGAAATTCCGATCAACCGGTAGCCGACGCAGCCGCAACAGCCGTGGTCAGCCTGCGTCGGATCGGTCGCTCTCAGACTTCCTGCGCGTCGGTCGACGTCCACCAGGTTGTGAGGCGATCCGCCATTCCCGGTACGTGGTAGGGGCTGCCCAGGCCGAAGTGTTCGGTCAGCTCGGTGTCCAGGAAGTCGTGCAGCTTGGTCCGGTCGGCGCCGCTTCTCAGGAGGGTGAGGATCGGGACGATGAGGCAGTCGTACTCGTCCTGCACATCGTCGGCCACGCCGAGCGGGTCCCACTCGTTGAGCAGGCGCCGCAGGGCGTCGTGCGTGTCTGTCGCTGTCATGGCGGCAGGATGGCAGACACGCCACCCGTTTGATCGTTCCCGGGCCGTCCCTGGGCCGTCCAAGGGGGACCGAGGCTGACCGGCGACGACCGTCACCGACGGACGAGCAACCGCCGCTCACAGGAAAACCCCAGGTCAGCGCCCCCACCGGGAACGTATTTCCTCCCAGGGGTGGCGGTGCGGCAAGATGGGGTGTATCTGCCCACTGCCTGATTAAGCTGCCGGACGGTTTCTCTTGGCTGAGTTCATTTACACCATGCGCAAGGCGCGTAAGGCGCACGGCGACAAGGTGATCCTCGATGACGTCACTCTGAACTTCCTGCCGGGGGCGAAGATCGGCGTCGTCGGCCCGAACGGTGCCGGTAAGTCGACCGTGCTGAAGATCATGGCCGGGCTGGAGCAGCCGTCGAACGGGGACGCGTTCCTGTCGCCCGGCTACACCGTCGGCATCCTGCTCCAGGAGCCCCCGCTCAACGAGGAGAAGACCGTCCTGGAGAACGTCCAGGAGGGTGTCGCCGAGATCAAGGGCAAGCTCGACCGGTTCAACGAGATCGCCGAGCTGATGGCCACCGACTACTCCGACGCGCTGCTGGAGGAGATGGGCAAGCTCCAGGAGGAGCTGGACCACGCCAACGCGTGGGACCTCGACGCCCAGCTCGAACAGGCCATGGACGCGCTGGGCTGCCCGCCCGGCGACTGGCCCGTGGTCAACCTCTCCGGTGGTGAGAAGCGTCGCGTGGCGCTGTGCAAGCTGCTGCTGGAGGCCCCCGACCTGCTGCTGCTCGACGAGCCGACGAACCACCTCGACGCCGAGTCGGTGAACTGGCTGGAGCAGCACCTCGCCAAGTACGAGGGCACCGTCGTGGCCGTGACCCACGACCGGTACTTCCTGGACAACGTGGCCGGGTGGATCTGCGAGGTCGACCGCGGCCGGCTGCACGGCTACGAGGGCAACTACTCCAAGTACCTGGAGACCAAGGCCGCCCGGCTCAAGGTCGAGGGCCAGAAGGACGCCAAGCGGCAGAAGCGGCTGAAGGAGGAGCTCGAATGGGTTCGCTCCAACGCCAAGGGACGGCAGGCCAAGTCCAAGGCCCGGCTCGCCCGGTACGAGGAGATGGCCGCCGAGGCCGACAAGATGCGGAAGCTGGACTTCGAGGAGATCCAGATCCCGCCGGGCCCCCGCCTGGGCAACGTCGTCGTCGAGGTCAACAACCTCACCAAGGGCTTCGGTGACAAGCTGCTCATCGACGACCTCTCCTTCACGCTGCCGCGGAACGGGATCGTCGGCGTCATCGGCCCGAACGGCGCCGGCAAGACCACGCTGTTCAAGATGATCCAGGGCCTGGAGCAGCCCGACTCCGGCACCATCAAGGTCGGCGACACCGTCAAGATCTCCTACGTCGACCAGAGCCGCGAGAACATCGACCCCAAGAAGACGCTGTGGGCCGTCGTCAGCGACGAGCTGGACTACATCAACGTGGGCCAGGTCGAGATGCCGTCCCGCGCGTACGTGTCGGCGTTCGGGTTCAAGGGGCCGGACCAGCAGAAGCCGGCCGGGGTGCTCTCCGGCGGTGAGCGCAACCGGCTGAACCTCGCGCTCACCCTCAAGCAGGGCGGCAACCTGCTGCTCCTCGACGAGCCGACCAACGACCTCGACGTGGAGACCCTCAGCAGCCTGGAGAACGCGCTGCTGGAGTTCCCCGGCTGCGCCGTGGTCGTCTCCCACGACCGGTGGTTCCTCGACCGGGTCGCCACGCACATCCTCGCCTACGAGGGCGAGAGCAAGTGGTTCTGGTTCGAGGGCAACTTCGAGTCCTACGAGAAGAACAAGATCGAGCGGCTCGGCGCGGACGCCGCCCGCCCGCACCGCGCCACCTACAAGAAGCTGACCCGGGGCTGATCGATCTTGCGGCACATCTACCGCTGCCCACTGCGCTGGGCGGACATGGACGCGTACGGACACGTCAACAACGTGGTCTTCCTGCGCTACCTGGAGGAAGCCCGGATCGACTTCCTCTTCCGCCCGGACAAGGACTTCCAGCAGGGGTCGGTGGTGGCCCGCCACGAGATCGACTACAAGCGGCAGCTCGTCCACCGGCACGCGCCGGTGGACATCGAGCTGTGGGTCACGGAGATACGGGCCGCTTCCTTCACCCTCGCCTACGAGGTGAAGGACGGCGACCAGATCTACGTCCGCGCCTCCACGGTGATAGTGCCCTTCGACTTCGAGGCACAGCGGCCCCGCCGGATCACCGCGGCGGAACGGGAGTTCCTGGAGGAGTACCGGGACGACCGCGAGGAGGAGGCCGTCGCCGCATGACGGTGCTCCCCCTCGTCGACGAGGGGGAGGCGGCGGACCTCGCGGCCTTCCTCTCCCGGCTCCTCCACTACGACCGTTCGGCCGCGGTGCGGCTCCAGGCCGTCGGCACCGCGCTCGCCGTCTTCGGCCGGCCGCCGGCCTTCGAGGTGCTGACCATCCGCGCGGTACGGCTCGCCAAGCCGTACGAGGACGGGCTCGACGCCACCCTCGACGTCACCGTGTCCGCCGGTGAGCTGCTGGAGTCGGTCCAGGAGACGGCGGCGACCTGTGCCGTGCCCGGCGCGGTGACCGGCCCGCCCTGGGCCGGTGTGCTGCCCCCGCGCGGCAACTGGCGGCCCGAACCGGGGCTGCCGCCCCTGCCCGCCCTGCGCGCCCTGGTCACCGCCGGGGTCGCCGAATTCCGGTCCCGTACCGCCGAGTTGGCGCCGGAGCGGCGGACCCGGGCCGAGCTGGACCGGATCGGCCGGGACATATGGTCGCGCACGGTCGCCGGCACCGCGCTGCCGGTACGGGCCGTGCACGCCGCCCAGTCGCTGGGCTTCCTGCGCGGCGAGCACGGTCTCGGCCTGGTCTCCTCGGGCGCCTGGCTGCGGCTGCGCACCCCGTACGGCTCGGTCGCCGTCCGCCGGGCGGGCACCGGGGCGCTCGGCATCAGCGTGGCCTGAGCGGGGCCCGCCCCTGCCACTCGTGCCCGTACCGGGCGCCGGCTCAGTCCCGTTCGCTGTCGTCCGGGCGGACGGCGATGTGGTCGGGCTCCAGTTCCAGGGCCACGCGGTCGCGCATGTCCAGGGCCCGGAGGTAGTCGGCGGGCAACTGGAGGCGGCCGGCCCGGTCGAGCATGGCGTACTCGCGGGCGACCACCCGCTCGTGCCCGGTCGCGGCGTCGACCTCGCTGCGGCGCAGTACCTCCGTGGAGGTGCGGCCGTCGCGGATGGCGACCGTGCGGCGGACCTGGCCGGCCACCGCCTGGTCGTGGGTGACGATGACGACGGTGGTGCCGAGGCGCTCGTTCACCGTGCGGAACGCGGCGAAGACCTGCTCGGCGGTGTGGGAGTCGAGTTCGCCGGTGGGTTCGTCGGCGAGCAGCACCGCCGGGCCGCAGGCCAGCGCCACGGCGATGGCGACGCGCTGCTGCTGACCGCCGGACATCTGCTCCGGGCGGCGGTCCCGGCAGTCGGCGACGCCCAGCAGTTCCAGCAGTTCCCGGGCGTGTTCGGCCCGCGCCCGGCGGCCCGGCCGGCGGCCGCGGACCCCGGCCAACTGCATCGGCAGGGCGACGTTCTGCGCGGCCGTGAGATACGGCAGCAGATTGCGGGCGGTCTGCTGCCAGACGAAGCCGACGACCTCGCGGCGGTAGACGAGCCGGTCCTTCGCGGACAGCGCCAGCAGATCCCGGCCCGCGACCCGTGCCGCGCCCGCCGTGGGGGTGTCCAGGCCCGCGAGGATGTTCATCAGCGTGGACTTGCCGCTGCCCGAGGCACCGACCAGGGCCATCAGCTCGCCCTCGCGGACCAGCAGGTCGAGACCTTGCAGGGCCTGCACCTCGACGCCGTCGGCGGTGAAGATCCGGACCAGCCGGTCGCAGGCGATCAGCGCGTCATGGCCGTAGGCGGGGCGGTCGCGGGCGGCGGAGGCGCGATCGGCCAGATCGGCGAGGGTGGGGTCCGTCGTCATCCGTCTCTCCCTGTCCGGCTGTTGTCCGTGGGCGCTGGGATACGGGTCACCGCGCGTCCCCCGCCCGCAGCTCCCGTACCGATCCGCGGCGGCCCGACCACCACGCCTGGACGGCCGCCGCGCCCACCGCCACCGCCAGGACGGCGGCCGTCGGCACCGCCAGCGACCACGGGTCCGTACGCAGCTCCGCCTCGCCCACCGGGGACGCGGCCGAGGCCAGGGCGATCGTGGTCAGGTCGATGCCGGGGGCGAGCAGCCGGACGGTCGCCCACCCGGTCAGCACGCCGCCCGCCGCGGCGAGCAGGGCCGGCGGCAGGGACTCCAGGACCAGCAGGCGGCGGCCCTGGGCACGGGTGAGGCCCATGGTGCGCAGCCGGGCGAGCAGCGCGGCGCGCTCCGGGGCGGCCCGCAGCAGCGACAGCAGCAGCGCGACGACGGCGTACCCGGCGCCGGCCGCGACCGCCGCCGCGTAGAGGCGTTCGGCGCCGGTCTGCAGGGGCGACTCGACGTACCGGGCGCGCTCCTGGGACCGCAGCAGTACGGACAGCGTGCGGGAGCCCGCGCCGGAGCCGCCCGCCGCCCGGCGCAGCGCGTCCGCGTCGATGCCGGCGCCGGTCAGCAGCAGGGCGGTCGGGCGGGCCGCCTCGGCGGACAGCGCGGAGCGGTCCACAACCAGGAAGTCGGCGCCGGTGACGGCCGGGGTGCGGTCCCGGACCAGGACGACGCGGACGGTGACGGAGCTGCCGTCCTCCAGACGCAGCGCGAACGGCCGCGCGGTGCCGAACCGCTCGGCGACGGCCGGGGAGGCCAGGGCGGGCAGCACCGCGCCGTCCGCCCGGTCACGGGCCAGGTCGTCCGGGGGAAAGCCGCCCAGGCCGGTACGGGCGGCGAGGGCCGCGTAGGCGGCGGGGTCCACGCCGGCCACCGGGAGCGTGCCCGCGCCGTCCTGCGGTACGGACTGGTAGGCGAGGCTCACCGCGGTGAGGTCCCGTACGCCCGGTGCGCGGCGCATCCGGTCGGGCAGGCCGGACGGCAGCGCGCCGGTCGCCTCGACGCGGGCGTCGGCGCCCACGGTGAGCAGCGCCGCCCGGTCCCGGGTGCCCTCCACCCCGGCCAGCACCGAACCGCCGAACGCGGCGGTGGTGAACGCGGTCACCAGGGCCAGCAGCGGCAGCACCGCCGAGGCGGACGTACGGCCCGCGCGGGCCAGCGAGAGGTGGGCGACCGCGCCGCGCAACCGGCCGGCCGGGCGGGCCAGCGCCCGCAGCGGCAGCGGGTACAGCCGGACCAGCACCAGCGCCGCCACCAGCCCGACCAGGACCGGCGCGGCGGACACCAGGTCCCCGGCGCCCTCCGCCGCGCCCCGCCGGCGCAGCCCCTCGACCGCGCCGAGCGCGAGGACCACCAGCGCCAGCTCCGCGACCGTACGGCGCCGGGACGGACGGACCGCCACCGTGTCCCGGCGGGGATCGTGGGCGCGTACCGTCCGGTGCGCGGCGGCGGCCCGCAGCGGCAGCGCGGCGCAGGCCGCGGCGGTGACCGCGGCGGCCGCCGCGAGGGCGGGCCCGGGCCGGCCGCCGGGGAGCGCGAGCAGGGCGCCGGCCAGGCCCAGGGCGGCGGCGGGCAGCGCGACGACCGCCGTCTCGGCCGCCAGCCGCCGGGCCAGGCCGCGCAGAGAGGCGCCCCGGGCCCGCAGCAGGGCCAGTTCGGCGCGGCGCCGGTCGGCGGCGAGCCCGCCCGTCATCAGCAGCACGACCCCGGCAACCGTGCCGGTACCGGCCGCGGCGACGGCGACCAGCGGGCCGATCCCGTCCCGTAGTTCGGCGTACGCGGCGAACACCTCGTCGAGGTCGGTGCTCACATCGGCGGCCGGGTCGGTCGCCGACCGCACCGCGCGCAGCCCCGGCCCCGACTCCAGGGACGCCACGGCGGAGGTCAGGCCGTCCAGCGCGCGGGCGCGCAGCACCCGGTCGGCCGGGGCCAACTGCCAGTACCGCACCGGATTGCCGGCCGTGCCCAGCAGCACGGGCGCGGCCTCGGGCGCGAGCAGCAGGGCGCCGACCCAGTACCGGTCGTCGTCCGGGCCCTGCGAGCCCGGCGTCGGCGTCAGCGCGGGGGTGCGCAGCAGCGGCTGGCTTCCCCAGTACGGGCCGTCGGGTTCGCGCGGGGCGAGGATGCCGGTGACGCGGACGGTCACCGGGGGGCGTTCGACGCCGGGGACGTGGATCTCCGCGCCGACCCCGATACGCAGCGCGCGGGCGGTCTCCTCGGTGACGGCCGCCTCCACGCGGGCGGTCGCGGCGGTCACCGGGCCGGTCGCCCGGGGCAGCCGGCCGGCGCGCGGCCGGGCGTGGTCACCGAGTCCGTACGGCGTCGCCAGCACGACCTGCGCGGGCAGTCCGCTCGGCCGGGGCAGCCAGGGGTCCGGCGCCACCACGCTCCGGGTGGTCCGCACCCCGTACGTCGACCGCGCCCGGTCCACGGCGAGCGGCGGGGTCACGGCGGCCAGCGTCCCGCGGTACCGCTCGGCCAGCGCGGCCGGCCGCAGCGCGGCGGCCCGTTTCCCGGGCGGCAGCGCCAGGTCGGGCTGGGGCGCGATCACCATCACCCCGGTCCGGTCCGGCCCCGCCTGCGCCACCGCGCGGCGCAGCCCCGCGTCCGCGTACCGGTCCAGCGCCAGCGGGAACGCGGCGGCCAGACACACGGTCACCGCCACGAGCAACGCCAGCGCGGCGGCGGCACCGGGGGCGGTACGCAGCCGGGTGCGCGTCCAGGGGGCGGGGACGGGGGGCGTACGGGGCGCGCGGGGCGCGGAGGGGCGGGGCGTCGGTGCGGAGGACATCCGGCGTCACCTCGTCCGGGGGACGGGCTCGGGCGACCGGTCGGCCGCGTGGGCGGGGGCGTGGGAGGTACGGGACGCGCGGGGGAACGGTGCGGTTGCCCGGGCCGGGGTCGGTACTGCGGCCGGGGTCGGATGCGGCGCCCGGGCCGGGGTCGGTACTGCGGCCGGGGTCGGATGCGGCGCCCGGACCGGGGCCGGTACCGCGGCCGGGGCCGGAAGCGGCGCCCGGACCGGGGCCGGTACCGCGGCCGGGGCCGGAAGCGGCACTCGGGCCGGGAACGGTACCGCGGCCGGGGCCTGGATCGGCGCCCGGGCCGGTGGCGGTATCGCGGCCGGGACCGAGATCGAGGCCCGGACCGGGCTCGGTACTGCGGCCGGAACCACGGCCCCGGCGCCGCGCGAAGCCCACGTCACGGCATGTCACCCCCCTGCTCCCGCAGAGCCGACGGCCTCCTGTCGCCCCGGGTCGCCAGGGTGACCGCGATCAGGATCGGTACGAGGGCGACGGCGGTCAGGAGGGCGGCGACGCGGGGGACCGGGAGTTCGACGAGGACCTCGGGGACCGGTCGCGCGGCGCCCGGGGTGAGGACGATCAGGGGGACCACCGCCCGGGTCAGGAGGACGCCCAGGGCCGTGCCCACCGCCAGTGCGAGGCCGATGAGGACGCCCTGTTCGACGGCGACCGTCCGGGCCGGTCCCCGGCGCGGGGCGCCCAGGGCGCGCAGGATCGCGAACTCCCTGCCGCGCTCCCGCAGGGACCCCGCCGCGCCCACCGCGAAACCGACCGCCGCGAGCGCCGCCGCCACCCCGGCCGCCGCCGTGAACACCGCCCCCGGGCCCGTCCCGAACGGGTCGTCCCGCAGCTTCTCGGCCAGCTCGTCGCGGACCACGACCTGCGCCGGATCGAGGTCCGGGAACGCCCGCAGCGCCGCCGCCGCCTTCCGCGCGGCGCCCGGCGCGGTCGCCAGCCACCACTCGGTGGGCGTCACGCCCGCGCCGTACCGCGCCTGCAGCACCCGGTTCACCGCCCGCAGATCGACCAGCAGCGCCCCTCCGTCGCCCGTGGCGGCGTTCTCCCGCGCGGTGGACGGCAGCTCCCGTACCGACCGTGTGATCCGCACCGGTACGGTCGTCCCGCCGAAGGCCACGTCCAGGCGCTGCCCGGTGCGGGCGCCCGCCGAGGCGAGGAAGCGGTCCGTGGCGACGGCCGTGACCGGCGGCGGGGCGGGCCGCGCCACCCGCAGCCGCACGGTCAGCGACGAACTCGCCCAGGTCTGGTCGGCCGGCGTGTACCCGGTGCCGTACTCGACCGCCGGCGGCGCGGACGACCGCAGCCGGGCCGGGGTGGGCGCGGTGCGCGCGTCCGGCCCGGACACCAGGCCGTCGCCGTGCGAGACCGCCGTCCAGGCGCGGGGCAGCCGCAGCCCCCGCGAGGTCCCGTCGGCGGCCGTCGCGGTCAGCCCCGTCAGGGTGAACCGGTGCCGTTCGGCGCGGCCGATCGGCTGCACCAGGACCAGCTCCACGCCGGTCACCGTCAGCGGACCGCCGGCCAGGGCCACGGTGAGGGTGTGCGGGCGGCCGTCGGCCGGCAGGTCCCCGGCGGACAGGGGGTAGGGGACGCCGTAGCGGTCCTCGACGGTGACGGTGACGTCCGCGGTCGTGCCGGGACCGGCGTCGCTGCGCAGGCGCGCCGTCAGGCCCAGCGCCGTCGCCCCGGCGGGGACGGCGGCGCCCGGCGCCGGGTCGTCCGGGGCCGGTCCGGCGAGCAGGGCGGCGCGCGGCACCGGAGCCAGGTCCCGGCGCAGCAGCATCGTCTCCGCCGCGCGGGCGGTGTCCAGCGCGAGGACCGTCGCCGTGCGGTCGCCGGACAGCGGGAGTTCGGAGCGGGCCGCGGGGGCCGCCCGCACCACGCCGGGCACGGCCGCCAGCGCCTCGGTGCGGCCGGGCCGGGCGGCGCCGGTGCCCAGCACCCGGACCGGCGCACCCGCCCGGAAGTCGGCCTGGTCGTCCTGCGAACGGTCCCAGGAGGCGCCCTGCCCGACCGCCAGCGTGCCCAGCGCCACCGCGAGCACCAGCAGCAGCACCGGGCCCGTGCCGCGGGCCGGCCGGCGGCTGAGCTGCCAGCCCGCCAGCGCCGCCGTCAGCCCCCGGCCGCCGGCCGCCCGCCGCTCGGCGAGCCGCGCCACCGGCGGCAGCAGCCGCAGCGTCAGCACGGTCCCGGCGAGCAGCGCCAGCGCGGGCGCCGCGACCAGCAGCGGGTCGACGCCCAGCCCGCCGGAGGTGTCGGCGGTCACTGCGCCCGAACGCTGCCCGCTCAACTGCCAGTAGGCCACGCCCGCCACCGCCAGCAGGGCCAGGTCCGCGCCCGCGCGCACCGGCGCGGGCAGCGGCCGGGCCCGGCCGCCGGCCGCCGGGGAGGAGGCCGGCGCGGGCAGCGTCACCGCCAGCGCGCAGCCCAGCGCCACCGCCAGCGCCACCCACCGCACGGTGCCGTCGCCGGCGAACGGCACCTGGGGGCGCAGCCCGATCCGGGCCAGCGGCCCCTGCCCGGCCAGCAGCCGGGTCAGCGGCCCGGCGAGCAGCGGCGCGGCCAGCGCGGCGGGGGCGGCCAGCAGCAGCGCCTCCAGCGCCGACAGTCCCGCGAGCCGCGCCCGGGAGGCGCCCCGCGCCCGCAGCAGCCGCAGCTCCCCCGCGCGTTCGGCGCTCAGCAGCCGGGCCACCAGCAGCAGCGCGCAGACCGCGAGCAGGGCGAGCTGGAGCGCGATCACCAGCAGCGTGGAGCGGGCCACCACCAGCGAACGGTCCAGCCGGTCCAGCACCTCCGGCAGCGAGGTCCGCGCGGCGGTCGTCCCGCTCAGCACCGGCCGCCCGCGCAGCCACCGGGTCCCTTCCCGCGCCGCCTCGCGCAGCGCCCCGGTGCGGTCCGCCGTCAGCGTCGAGAAGTCGGCCGCCGCCAGCCACCCGGAGGGCCCGGCGCTCACCCGCCCGCCGGTCAGCGTGCCGGACGCGGCGAGCAGCGGCCCGTACGTCGTGAAGTCGCCCTTCTTCACCCCGCGTCCGCCGAGGTCGTCCAGGCGCCAGTACGGGGCGCCGGTGTCGGCGGGCCGGTACAGGCCGGTGATCTCCACCCGTACCGGCGGGCCGCCGAGCCGGTCGGTGAGGGTGAGCCGGGCGCCGGGCCGCAGGCCGAGCCGGTCGGCGGCGACGGCGGGCAGGGCGGCCTCGACGGTCCCGGCGCGGTCCCGGGGCGGCCGTCCCGCGACGAACCGCACCTGGCCGGGGTCCAGCGCCGCGAAGTGCGTCAGGTCGGGGTCGGCGGAGCGCCGGTCGCCGGTGCGGGGCAGGGCGTACGGGCCGGACCGGGTCAGGGTCCGCACCGTGACCGGCAGCCCGTCGAAGGCACGGCGCGCGCCCTCCCGTACGGCGTGCGCGGCGGCCCCGCGCCGGGCGGCCGGGACGTCCGCCTCGACCAGCAGCGCGGTGTCGGCGGCGGTCGCCGGGTCCCGTAAGGAGTGGCGCAGGGCGGCGTCGCCGATCGCGCCCGAGTACGCGGTCAGGGTCGCCAGGACCGCCGTGGTCAGCAGGACGGTGAGCAGCGCGGCGGCCAGCAGCGTCCGGCGCGCCCGCGCCCGCGCCAGCACGAACGCCGCGAGTCCCCCGAACCCCGTCACCCGGCCCCCCCAGCCGCTTCGACCAGTCCTGCCGGGATGCTGTCAGAGCCGGTACGGCGGAGGTAACCGCCCGAGGCGCGGTCTTGACCGGATCGTGACCGGTTACCGGCGACGGACGACCGGAATCCGCGCACCCGCGGAAGCGGTCAGCCGGGGGTGTTGACCATGGACGCCGCCGCGTACGTCAGGTACTTCCACAGCGTCCGCTCGTGCTCCTCGGACAGGCCCAGCTCGTCCACCGCGTCCCGCATGTGCTTCAGCCAGGCGTCGTGCGCCGCGCGGTCCACGGTGAACGGGGCGTGCCGCATCCGCAGCCGGGGATGCCCGCGGTTGTCGCTGTACGTCGTGGGACCGCCCCAGTACTGCATGAGGAAGAGCGCCAGCCGCTCCTCGGCCGGCCCGAGGTCCTCCTCCGGGTACATCGGCCGCAGGAGCGGGTCCTCGGCGACCCCCTGGTAGAAACGGTGGACGAGCCGGCGGAAGGTCTCCTCCCCGCCGACCTGCTCGTAGAAGGTCTGCTCCTGAAGCGTGCCGCGCCGAATCTCATTCACGTCCCCCATGGTCTCAGACGCCGGGGACCAGGACCGGAGGCTTAGGACCGGCCTCCGCCGTACTGTGGGGGCATGGAGGACCTCGCCGTCGCGGCGCGGGCCGCGCTGGTGCGGGAGATCGGGCTCGGCGGCGGCTGGGAGGCCGATCCGAGCTGGCGGGCGGCGTTCGAGGCGGTGCCGCGCCACCTCTTCGTGCCGTACTACTACGTCGGCGTCGCCGGCGGCTACGAGCGCCGGTGGGGCGAGGACCCCGACCCGGCCGCCCGGGAGCGCTGGCTGCGCGGCGCCTACGCCGACGTGCCGCTGGCCACCCGGCTGCGCGACGGCGAACTGCTCTCCTCCAGCAGCCAGCCCTCGCTGATGGCGCTGATGCTGACCGCGCTGGAGGTGCGCGACGGCGACCGGGTCCTGGAGATCGGCGCCGGCACCGGCTACAACGCGGCGCTCCTCGCCCACCGGCTCCGCGACCACGGCCTCGTCACCACGGTCGATCTCGACCCGGAGATCACCGAGGCGGCCCGCCGGCACCTGGACGCCGCCGGGTACCACCCCGTCGTCGTCACCGGCGACGGGGCGCGCGGGGTGCCCGAGCGCGCCCCCTACGACCGGATCATCGCGACCTGCGCGCTGCCCGCCGTGCCGCGCGCCTGGCTCGCCCAGTGCCGCCCCGGCGGCCGGATCCTGCTGCCGCTGGCCACCGGGCTCCTCGCGCTCACCGTGCGCGACCGCGACCACGCCGAGGGGCGGTTCCTGCCCACCCCGGCGTACTTCGTGCCGCTGCGCGGCGGCGACCGGGCCGAGCCGCCGGTGCCGGGGCCGGCCGGGGTGCCCCGCCGGGCCCGCGAGAACGACCACTTCCGGTTCCTGCTGGCGCTGACCCGGGGCGGCCTCGACCCGGCGGAGGCGTACGCCGTCTGGGAGCGCGAGGGGGCGCCGCCACGGGAGCGCTACGGCGTCACCCTGGCCGGCGACCTCGTCGCGGCCTGGCTGGACGACCCGCGGGGGCCGTACGTCTGGCCGCTGCCGGACCTCGGGTCCCTCAGCTCCGGCGGATCGTGATCGTCGTCCAGGCGCCCACGTGCACCCGGTCGCCGTCCTGGAGGGGCACCGGCACGAAGGGCTGGATCGGCTCCTCGCCGCCGTTGACCGTCGTGCCGTTGGTCGAGTTCTGGTCGACCACCGCCCAGCCGCCGTCCGGCTGCTGCACCAGCACCGCGTGCTGATGCGAGACGCCCGGGTCCTCCGGCGGCACCGACAGGTCGATGTCCGGGGTGTCGCCCGTGGAGTGGCGGCGCCGGCCGATCGTCATCTGGTTGCCGGTCAGCGGGCGCTGCTGCTCCGGGGAGTACGCCGGGAGGTTCAGGCCCGCGGCCTCGGGGCCGGAGCGCTGCATCATCGCCATGAAGTACTCGCGGTCGGGGCCGATCGTCGCCGTCCAGGTGCCGTTCCGCTGCGGCTGGGCGGGGCCGGGGTGGGGGTAGCCGTAGCCGCCCTGGGGCTGGCCCTGGGGCTGGGCCGGGCCCTGCGCCTGACCCTGACCACCGGGGCCGCCCTGGCCGGTGGACGGGGGCGGGAGCAGCCAGTCGTCATCCGCGCGGAAGCCCTGGGGGCCGCCGCCCTGCTGACGGCTGGCCTCCTGCGGGAAGCCGGGCGGGGCGGCGGGCGGAGCGGTCGGGGCGGACTGCCGGTACGACTGGGGGGCGCCGGGGCCGTTGGGAGCGCCGGGCGCGCCGGGGCCGCCGGGCCCGCCTACGGTGCCGGGGCCGTGGGGCGCACCCGGGGCGCCGGGCGCACCCGGGCCGCCCGGGCCCGGGAAGCCGGGGCCGCCCGGCCGGTTCGGGAAGTCGGGCGCGCCGGGCCGGGAGAAGTCCGGACCGCTCGGCCTGCTGCCGGGGAAGTCGGGGTCGGCGGGCCGGGAGAAGTCAGGCCGACCGGGGCCGCCGGGCCCACCGTGCCCCCCAGACGTCTGCGGGAAGTCGGGACGACCCGGGCCGCCGGGTCCACCCGGCCCACCAGGTCCGTCCTGGCCACCAGGCCCACCCTGGCCACCAGGCCCACCCTGGCCACCGGGACCGCTCGGACCACCGGGGCGGCCGTGATCACTCGGACCACCGGGCCCGCCCGGATTACCGGGCCCACCGAAGCCACCCTGACCACTGGGACCACCGGGACCACCGGGACCACCAGGGCCGCCGTACCCGCCAGCCCCACCGGGCCCACCAGCTCCACCGGGCGCACCAGTCACACCGGACCCACCGGGCCCACCATGACCCCCCGCACCCGGACCCCCAGGCCCGCCCGACCCCCCCGACCCCCCGGGAGGGATCGGTTCCGCCGGCCGGTTGATCTGCGACGGCCGGGAGCTCTGATAGTCGTAGCCGTCACGGCCCCCGCCGCCCCCGCCGCCGTACGACGGACCGGACGGCGGCTGGAAGCGGGGCGCCGGGGGGCGCGGGGCGGCCGGGGTGTACGAGGTCGCCGTGTTGGTGAGGAAGTTCCACCGGCACTCCTCGCAGAACGGCGCCCCGCCCTCCCGCGGCGTACGGCACTGCGGGCACAGCTCGGGTGCGCCGCCGGGGCCGCCGCCGGGCGGGGGCGGGAAGCCGTAGCCGCCACCGGCCGGGGGCGGCGGCGGGGGAGACGGCGGCACGGCACCGGCCATGCGGTGACCGCAGACCTCGCACCAGTCGTCGGAACCCGACTGGTGTCCGTTCGGGCAGGTCGGCATGTCGGGCTTCCCCCTCTTGCGGAGCTTCTCCGTGTCACTTCTTGACGCGAACGGTCTTGGTCGACCGGGTTTCGAGAGTCATCTCGTCGGCCTCCTCCACCTTCGCCTTCAGTCGCACAGTACCTGCCACGGCGTCGACCACGTCCACCACCTTCGCAAGCAGTTTCGCAGTATCCGCGTTCCCGGAGGCGCTCGCCAACTGGACCGCGCGGCCCAGTTTGGCGGTCGCTCCGTCGATATCGCCCGCTTTGCGGAGGTCGAGCCCCTGCTGGATGGCCTGGGCCAGTTCGGCCTGCCCGGTGTAGTGGGCGACCTGGGGGTTGATCGAGGTGGAGGCGGCCATGTCGTCCGTCCACACCGCCCGTACCAGGCCCTGGGCGCCCAGGTTCTGCACCGTGCCGTCGGGGTGGGGGATGACCAGGGAGACCCGGGCGGCCAGCATCTCCTGGCCGAGGGCGGCGGCGGGGACCTCCACGCAGATGTGGTAGTCCCGGGACTCGTCGCCCCAGGAGCCGGTGGGGTAGTCGCCGGCCCGGGGGCCGGACTCGGCGCGGCGGCCGGTCAGTTCCTCCACCGTCGGCGCGACCTGCTTGACGAACCGCACGGTGGCGCCGGCCGGCGTCCACAGCCGCAGCGCCACGTCCGCGACCTCCTTGCCCATGGCCGTCTCCATCATCTGCGCGAAGTCGGCGGCGAGACCGGCCGGGTCGGCGACGATGTCGGCGGTGCCGAGCAGCGCGGAGGCGATGCCGGTGACCTCCTTCACCTCCCAGTCGGTGCCCACGCCTCTCGCGTCGCAGGTGAACCGACCGGCGCAGGCGTCCAGGGCCGCCCGCAGCGCCTCGGGAGACTCGTGCTCGTTGCGGCCGTCGGTGAGCAGGATGCCGTGCCGGATGGCGACGTCCGCCGAGTTCAGCAGCCGGTCGGCGAGCCGCAGCCAACTGCCGATCGCCGTGCCGCCGCCCGCGCTGAGCTTGCGCAGTGCCTGCTTGGCCTGCTGCCGGGTGGTGGCGTCGGCGGTGGCGAGCCGCCCGCCGCCCGGGTAGACCTCCTTGGCGACGTGGGTGCCGCCGATCACGCAGAAGTGCACCCCGTCGCGCAGGGTGTCGATGGCGGCGGCCGTGGCGTCCCGGGCGTTGCGCATCTTGGTGGGCGGGTAGTCCATCGAGCCCGAGCAGTCCACCATCAGCGCCACCGCCGCGGACGGGCCCTCGCCGGGCGAGTACAGGTGGGGCGCGGCGACCGCGCTCCCGACGGTGCCCCCGCCGGTCGCGGAGACCGTCACGATCGCGTTGACCTCGCGCCCGCCCTCCGGCAGGTACTCGTTCTGGTAGACGTCCACCGAGAAGCGAGGCACGTCGGATTTCGAGAAATTGGCCATGCCGGTTCGTATCCCCCTCTACGATGTCCCCGCCGGCCGGCGGGGACCTGGCGGTCCGGGCCGCCCCCGCGGCCCGCGAGGCCCCCCCGTGAGTGCTACGCGGCCTCAGGCCGATCCTGCCCCCTGCGGCGCGGCCGGGAACGGCACCACGGCCACTGTTACGTTGTCGTGCCCGCCGCCGTCCAGGGCGTGGCCGACCAGGACCCGGGCGCTGTGCAGCGGACGCGCGACGGCGTCCAGGGGGACGATGCCGGCCATCTCCTCGGCCGCCTCGGCGTAGTTCCACAGGCCGTCGGTGCAGACCACGACCACGCCCGGCCGGTCGGGCTTGAAGGACGCGGTGTGCGGCTCCAGTTCGTAGGCGTCGGCGCCGAGCCAGCCGGTGATCGCGTGGGCGCGCTCGTCGGCGTACGCCTCTGCCTCGTTCATCAGGCCGGCGGCGACCATCTGGGCGGCCCAGGAGTCGTCCTCGGTGAGCCGGGCGGGGGGCGCGGCGCGGTCCACCGGCACCCAGTAGACGCGGCTGTCGCCGACCCAGCCGACCACCAGCAGCCCGGCGGTGACCACCGCGCCGACGAGGGTGCAGGCGGGGGCGTTGGTGTGCTCGGCGTGTTCGCGGGCCGTGGCGGGCTCGCGGGCCAGGGAGTTGACGGCGTGCGCGGCGGCGACGATCGCGTCGTGCATGGCCTGCTGCGGATGGGTGCCCAGCGGCAGCGCGGCGAGCAGCGCCTCACTGGCCGCCCGGGACGCGGCCAGTGACGCCTCGTCGGGGCGGGTGGCCGAGGAGACGCCGTCGCAGACGATCGCCACCGAGGCGGGGCTGCCGTCGGGCAGCGTGGTGCGGCCGACGGCGAACGCGTCCTCGTTGCGGTGGTGGCGCAGGCCCCGGTCGCTGACCGCGGCGAGCGGGCCGCACTCCTGTTCCATGTGGTCGCGTTCGCGGGGCTGGGCGTGGCCGCAGTTCTCGCAGTAGCCGTCGTCGTCGACCCGGCCGGCCCGGCAGGCCACGCACACCGCCGTGGCGCCCCCCGGCACCGCCGCCGGTGCGGCGGCCGGGCGCGGGTCGGGCGCCTGGAGCGGGTACTCGTCCGGCTCCCGCGGCCGGTCGAACCGCACCCCGGCCGCCGCCTCCGCCCCCGGCCGCGTCTCCGGCTGGGGCTGGACGTGTCCGGGCACCGGGGCGGGCGCGGGCGGGGGCGGCGGCAGGACGGGGCCGGCGGGCGGCACGCCGTCCAGGGCGATGGTCGGGCTGTCCGACGGCCGTGCGGGCACGGCGGACAGGTCGTATCCGCACGCACCGCAGAAACGGTCACCCGATTCAAGGGGTTCCTCGCAACTCGGGCAGGCGGACAGCCGGGGCATCTGCGACATCTACTACACCCATGTCCGGGGGCGGTAACGATTGGCTCGTTCCACCAGGTCGATCCTCTCCTCGCCGCCCCGCGCCAGATGGGCCAGCGTGCGGTACGAACGCTCCAGCGCGAAACGCAGGCCCCGTTCGTCCAGGCCGCTGCCGAGCAGCGTCCGGCCCCCGGCGGCGGGCAGGGCGGAACCCTGGCCACCGGAGAGTACCCAGTCCAGCGCGCAGCCGAGGACTTCGGCCGACAACTGCTCCCGGCGCGCCGGATCCAGACCGTACGCGTCCAGCGCCTCGACCTGCCGCGCGGCGGCGGTGAGATCCTCCAGGAATGGTACGTCGGCGGCGAGCGGCGTCCGCTGCCGCAGCCGGGCCCGGACGGCGGCCATCCGCGCGGCCGTGCAGTGGATCGACGACTCCGGCACCGACTCCAGCGTCCGTACGGCACCGGTCCGGTCGCCGGTGGCCAGCAGCACCCGGGCCAGTCCGAAGGCGGCGCTGACGAAGCTCGGGTCGGTGGACCACACCAGCCGGTAGTACTCGGCGGCGTTGTCCAACTGGCCCAGCACCTCCGCGCACAGGCCGAGGGCCAGCTTGGGCGCGGTCTCGCCGGGGAAGGCGTCGTAGATCGCGTCGAAGGCGAGCGCGGCGCCCTCGTGGTCGCCGGTGACCAGGCCGGCCACGCCCCGGTACCACACCACCCGCCAGTCGTCGGGCCGTTCGTCCTCCAGCGCGCGCAGGTCGTCCAGCGCGGCCGGGGCCTCGCCCTGCTCCAGCCGGGCCCGCACCTGCCGCAGCCGGGTCTCCACCGACGCCGCCGGCGCGGCGGCCAGCGCGCCCAGCAGCTCCCCGGGCGCGGACGCCATCAGGCCCGCGAGGAAACCGGCATTGGGGTCCTGGGGGTCCACCCGGGGCACGGGCAGCGCGAGGGCGGCGAGCGGCACGTCGACGGGCTTGACCAGCCCGGGCGCGGCGCCGGTGCCGCCCGCGGCGGGTCCCGTACCCCCCGTCGCCCCGGCCGGTGTCCCGGTCGCGGCCGGTGTGACGGCCGGTGTGCCGTCCGGTGCCGGGTGCGGGCCGCCCGGCGTCAGCGCGGGCGGACGGCCGGCCGGAAGCACGGCGCCTCTCGCGCGCCCCCGGGTGCGCACCGCACGCGCCCCCAGCCGCGACACCTCGCCGTCCAGCTTGGGGAACAACTCGGTGTCCGGGACCCGCAGTTCCGGCCCGAACAGGGTGGACAGCGCCGGCCGGGCCCGCCCCGACTGCAGGGAGACGACCTCGCGCAGCACCCCCGTCAGTTGCTCGGCCATCTCCTGCGCGGAGGCGAACCGGCGGGCCGGGTCGGGGTCGGTGGCGCGGACCAGCAGCCGGTAGAAGGACTCGTACTGCCGGAACACCTCGATGGTGTCGGGGTCCGGCAGGGAGTCGGCGTACACCGTGGTGTAGCCCTGGAAGTCGAACGTCAGGACCGCCAGGGTCCGCCCCACCGTGTAGAGGTCGGAGGCGACCGACGGGCCGGCGTCCGCGACCTCCGGCGCCTGGTAGCCGACCGTACCGTAGATCGCGGACTCGTCGTCGTCCATGCGGCGCACCGCGCCCATGTCGATCAGCTTGAGCTGGTCCTCGGTCTGTATGGCGTTGTCGACCTTGAAGTCGCAGTACAGCAGGTTGCGGCTGTGCAGATGGCCGAGCGCCTCCAGCGCCTCGATGCCGTACGCGCACGCCTGCTCCACCGGCAGCGGGTCGCGCCGGCCCTCCGGGGTGCGCCGGGCGTTGGCGATCTCCTTGAGCGACTTGCCGCCGAGGTACTCCATCACGATGTAGCCGTCGAGGGAGCCGGTGCGCTGGTCGAGGTGCTCGACGAAGTTGTAGATCCGCACGATGTTGGCGTGCTCGATCTCCGCCAGGAACCGCCGCTCGGAGATGGCGGCGGCCATCGCGTCCTGGTCGCCGGTGTCCAGCAGGCCCTTGAGGACCACCCAGCGGTCGGCGACGGCCCGGTCCACGGCGAGGTAGATCCAGCCCAGCCCGCCGTGCGCCAGACAGCCGACCACCTCGTACTGCCCGTGCACCACGTCCCCGGCCGCCAGCTTGGGCACGAAGGAGTACGGGTGGCCGCACTTGGTGCAGAAGCCCTCGGTGCGCCCCGGCCGGTCACCGCGCGACCGGCCCACCGGCGCCCCGCAGTCCGAGCGCGAGCAGAACCGCTTGCGCTCGGGCACCTCCGCGCGGTCCAGCACCATCGAGCGCGGGTCGGGCCGCGGGATCGGCGGGACCTGCACCAGGCCGGCGCCCAGCTTGCCGTGCGTGCCCGGACCGGCGGCCGAGCCCGAGCTGCGCACCGACACCGAACGGCTCGTCGCCCGGCCCGACAGGGCGCGCGAGAGCCGCCCCGACACCGACCGCCGCGACTTCGACGACTGCGAGGACGACCCCGGGCCCCGGCCGCCGGAACCGCCGCTGCCGCCGCCGGAGCCCCGGGACCCCCGCGAGCCCCGGCCGCCGCCGGTGATCCCGGTGGGCGCCGAGCCGACCGCGCCGGACGCCGACACCACCGGCGCCAGCCCGCAGGTGTCGCAGTACAGCTCGCCGCCGCCCACGTCCTCGTAGCGCCCGTCGCAGTCGGGGCGCTGACACGCCCCCCGGGCCTCGGTCATGACGCCGCCTCCCCCTGCTCCCTCACGCGCCCGGCCTGGTGGAGCCGAGCAGCTCCGCCGCCGCCCGCTGGTAGCGCAGCACCGCCTCCTCGGCGACCCGCAGGTCGCAGGGGGCGCTCCACAGCATCCGGCGGGCCTTCTCGTACTTCTCGACCAGCTCGGGGTCCTCCGCGAGCCCGTGCCGGGCGACCTTCGCCTTGTACGCGTCGAGCCGGCCGCGCAGCTCCGCGCGGACCGCGAGCGGCGCGGTGACGGCGGTCAGCGACTCGCGGGCCCGCAGCAGTTCGTCCTCCGCCTTCTGCTCCAAGGACTCCAGCAGCGGCGAGAGCCGGTTCCACTGCGCGGTCCTGCGGTACTCGGCGGCCGCCGCCAACTGCTCCTGGAGCGCGGTCGGCGGCCCGCTGACCGGCGGCACCTCGGTCGCCGCGATCTTCGCCAGCACCTCGCCGCGCGCGGTGCGGGCCTCGGCCAGGGTGCGGTCCGCGCGGGAGAGCACGTCCCGCAGTCTCACGATCCGCTGCTCCGCGTCCTGACGGACCGTCAGCACCGCGTCGATCTCCCGGCGCACGTCCTCCAGGGCGCGGGCCTCCCGGTCGTACACCGTGGTGTCGGGCCGGCCGCCGCCGGGGGCCGAACTGCCCTCGCCGGGCAGCCAGTACGCCAGCGGGTCGGCGATCACCTGCTCGCGCAGCCTGGTCAGGGTGCGGGTGATGCGCTCCAGGTCGTCGCCGGCCGGGTGCTCGCCGGGGCGGACGCCGACGGAGTGCGCGAGGCGGCGGGTGCGCTGGAGTTCGGCGGCGAGCAGGTCGATCCGGGCGGGCAGCGCCGACCAGACCGCGTCGGCGGCGACCACCACGTCCAGCGAGGACGCGTACAGCTCGTTCATCCGCTCCACCAGCGCGGCCAGCGAGAACCGCTCGCTCAGCCGCGCGCCCGGCCCCGCGGCGGCGCCCGGCACCGTGACGCACTCGCCGCGCAGCAGCTCGGTCAGCTCCACCAGGTCCTCGCGGCTGGACCAGCGGCGCCGGGCGCGGATCTCCCGCGCGGTGCGCAGCGCGCCGCTGTAGGCGTCGAAGTACGTCCACAGCAGCGTGATCGACGCCTCCGTGGCCGCCCAGCGGTCCCGGGTGACACCGGTCAGCTCGGCGCCTTCGAGCAGCCGGCGGCCCGCGTGGTCCTGGAGCGCCAGCAGCGAGGTCTCGACCGCCTCGTGCTCCGCGCCGAGCCGCGCCAGGGCACGGTCCACCTCGTCCCGGTCCAGCACCGGCCCGGTGGGTCCCGGGTCGCCCATCGATCACCTCTCGCTGCGGTTCGGTCGGTCGGCGGCCGCGGCCGCCCGGTTCAGCTCTTGCGCAGGTACCGCGGGTCCGGCGGTTCGTACTTCGCCGTGTCCCGGCCCAGTGTCTCCGACAGCCAGACGTCGTACGACCGCTGCCAGCCGCCGGTGGTGTCCGCGCGGAACTCCACCAGGATGCGGTTGACCCGGCGTACCAGATCGTCGGCGTCCTTCTTCATCGCCACGCCGTAGTACTCGGTCGTGAACGGGTCGCCCTTGAGCTGGACCGTGGGGTCCTGCGCGGCCTGGCTGGCGGCCAGCGCCCCGTCGGTGACCACCGCGTCCACCTCGCCGAGCTGGAGCCGCACCAGGCAGTCGAGCTGGTTGGGCACGGTCGTGCTCAGGTCGGCGGAGGCGACCAGATCGCCGTCGGCCCGGTCCTGCTCCAGGGTGCTGTACGCGGTCGAACCCGCCGCCGTGCAGATCTTCTTGCCGGCCAGCGACCCGTCGTACCCCGTGATCGGGGAGGACCGGGGGGCCAGGAGCTGCTGGCCGGTGCGGAAGTAGGGCGCGGAGAAGGCGACGTCCTTCATCCGGTCGCAGTTGATGGTCATGGTGCGCACCACCATGTCGACCCGGCCGTCCTGGATCGCCGGGATCCGCTGGTTGGTGGGGATCGCCTTGAACTGGACGGCGTCCGGGTCGCCGAGGATGTCCTCGGCGATGCGGTGCACCAGGTCGATGTCGAAGCCCTCCAGCTCGGCGGTGCCGCCGCTGTTGGGGTCGCGGTAGCCCCACCGGTAGCTGTTCTGGTCGACGCCGACGACCAGCTTGCGCTTCTCCCCGGTACGGGACTTGATCGCGTCGATGGTGGGGCCGTCGGCGGCGGACGGGGCGAGGGTCTGCTCCTCGGGGTCCGTGCACTCCTCGGCCCGGGTCTGGCTGCCGCGGGTGACGCCCGGCCCGCCGGTGCCGCCGGTGTCCCCGCCGTGCGACCGGGCGGCCGGCAGCAGCAGCGCGAACAGCACCGCCAGGGCGCAGACGACCGCCATGGCACCCACCCCGCCCCAGCCCCTCAGGCTGGCCCGCAGTCGTCGTGCACGCATCCTCGCCCCTCCTTCCGCGAGTCTCCCCGGTGCGCCGGTCACCGGTACTCCGACAGCCTGCGGCCGATGCCGAGGACCGCGCCGGCGGCGCCCAGCACCGCCAGGACGCCGGCGCCCACCGGCAGGCCGGTCATCGCGTCCAGGCCGTCGCCGGCCGCCCGCGCGAACTCACGTCTCTCGTGCTCCAGCGCCTCGGCGAGACGGGCGTCCACCCCGTCGAAGCACTCCACGGTGGCGCCCTCGTCGCCGATCACCTTGCGCAGCGCCTGCTGGTAGGCGCCGTTCTCGTCCGCCGCGCGGGCGGCCCGGTGGCGCTTCTGCCACTCCGTCATGTCGCCGGCCGCGGCGGCGACCGGCTTCCGGCCGGTGTCGTCGTCGGCGAGCCGCCCGGCGTCGGCCAGCTTCGCGGCGAGCGCCTTCATGTTCCGCTGGTAGTCGTAGTCGTAGGCGTCCAGCGCGGTGCCGTTCACCGTCCTGGTCTCGGCGCCGCGGGCGACCAGGGTGAGGTTCTCGTTGCCGCGGGCCTTCAGGGAGGCGATCCGGGCGTCGTGCAGCACGTTCAGCGAACGGACGCCGTGGTCGCGGGAGTCGTCGAGGTGGGCGCGGGCCACGGTGTGGCCGACGACCAGCCAGAGCAGCACCACGACGGTGGCGGCAGTGGCGGCCACCAGGCCGTGGTTGAGGACCCGGTTGGTGCGCCGGTAGGTGCGGAGCTGGGCCCAGCCCAGGGCGGCCAGGGCGAGCACGCCGAGCGCGACGGCGGCCCACGGGTAGGGCGTGGCGTCCGCGTAGTCGTCGCCCAGGCGGCGGTTCTCCGTGGTGTAGAGGTCCTCGGCCGCCGGGAGCATCTCCTTCTGCATCTTCTCGTTGGCGTAGCGCAGATAGGCGCCGCCGACCGGGAAGCCCTGGCGGTTGTAGGTGCGGGCCCGCTCGATCAGGCCCTTGTACTCCGGCAGCAGCCGGTTCAGCTCGGCGATGGTGGCCGCCGACGCGGACCGGGGGTCGGAGTTGGTGGCGGCGGTGACCAGGCCCGCCGCCGCGGTGCGGATGTCCTTCTCGTAGCGGTCGCGGGACGACTCGCTCTCCTGTCCGCCGGCCAGGAAGCCGCTGGACGCCGCCGTGTTGGCGTCGGCGAGGGAGCGGTAGATGTCGGCCGCGCCGGAGGACAGGGGCTGGCTGCGGTGCAGGACGTCGTCGGCGGCGTCGGCCCGCTCGGTGCTCTGCCAGGCGGTCACGGCACCGAAGGCGACGATCAGCAGGGCGAGCAGCGCGCCGATCAGCCGGAGCCGGCCGGGCTCGGTGACGGCCGCCGCCCGCAGCCGGTCCACGCCCTCGGCGAACGCGGTACGGCGCGGCGGCCCCGGTGCGGCGGCGGGCGCCGGGCCGGCCGGGTCCGGCGGGCCGGGCTGCGGCGGCACGGCCGGCAGCGTGGGCGTGCCGAGCGGTGGTGGCGGCGCGCTCGTCCTCGGCGGTTGGTTCACTGCTGACCTCCCCCATGGTCATCCGTCGCCGCCAGTATCGCCGCCCGGCACCGGCCCGCGCACCGGTTGCGACCCGAAGACGGCGGCGATCCCCGCGCCCCCGCACCACCCTGCCCATAGATACGCCGGGGGAACCGGTTCGGTTCCCCCGGGCGGACCGGCCCCGCGGGGCCCGGGCCTACTTGGCGGTGCCGGGCGGGATCGGCGTGCCGCTCCCCGGGGCCGGCGGAGTCAGCGGGGAGGCCGCCGCGGACTGCGGGGAGGAGGAGTTGGCGTAGGCGGAGGGCGCCGCGACGGCCGCCGTGGGGTCGGCGACGGTCTGCTCGGCCTCGTCGGCCGGGGCGGTGGCGCCGCCGACGATCGGGATGTCGGCCGCGTCGAACGCCCGCTTGATGCGCCAGCGCAGCTCGCGCTCGACGGTGAGGGACTTGCCGGGCATGGTCTTCGCCGACACCCGCACCACCATGGAGTCCAGCAGCACCGACTCCAGGCCGAGCACCTCGATCGGGCCCCACAGCAGCTCGCTCCAGGGGTCCTCCTTGGCCATCCGCTCGCCGACCGCGTCGAGCGTGGCCCGCACCCGGTCCAGGTCCTCGTCGGCCCGGACGGTCACGTCCACCCCGGCCGTCGCCCAGCCCTGGGAGAGGTTGCCGATCCGCTTGACCTCGCCGTTGCGCACGTACCAGATCTCGCCGTTGTCGCCGCGCAGCTTGGTGACCCGCAGCCCGACCTCGATGACCTCGCCGGAAGCCACGCCCGCGTCGATGGTGTCGCCGACGCCGTACTGGTCCTCCAGGATCATGAAGACGCCGGAGAGGAAGTCGGTGACCAGGTTGCGGGCGCCGAAGCCGATCGCCACGCCCGCGACACCGGCGGAGGCCAGCAGCGGCGCCAGGTTGATCTCGAACGTGGCCAGCACCATCAGCGCCGCGGTGCCCAGGATCACGAAGCTCGCCACCGAACGCAGCACCGACCCGATGGCCTGGGAGCGCTGCCGGCGCCGCTCGGCGTTGACCAGCAGCCCGCCCAGCGCGGTGCCGTCGACCGCCTGCACGGTGCGGTTCATCCGGTCTATCAGCTTGGTGATGCCGCGCCGCACCACCGCCCGCAGCACCGCCGCGATCACCACGATCAGCAGCACCCGCAGGCCGATCGCCAGCCACGTCGACCAGTTCTGCTCGACCCAGCCGGCCGCGTTGGACGCGCTCTCCTGGGCGTCCTTGAGGGTGGGCACGACCGGCGCCGTCGAGGACGGCGACGGCGACGGGGACGGCGAGGAACCGGCGGCCTTCACGACGGCGGCGGACAGCGACACGGCGGGTACCTCCAGGAGCAGCGGCCCGCCCCCGGCACGGGTCCAAGGTCACGAAAAGGTCACCGGACGGGCGGAACCACCACACTAACGGGGCATGATGTGCGGTTCGGTGTGATGTGCGGAGAAGAGACGGCACTCACCCGCGCTTGAACAGGTCACGCGCCGGGGGATGCATCAGATGTGGTCGAAAACACTCCCAGCCCGTTACCGGGACATGGTGGCGCGTGAGTCGGCCATGAGGGGAGACTGACTACGGATCGTCCCGGCGCGAGCCACGCGCCGCCGGCGTACAAGGAGGCATCCGTGCCGCACGTCCTGGTCCTCAACGCGTCGTACGAGCCGCTCGGCGTCGTACCGCTCCGCCGCGCGCTCGTCCTCGTCCTGGAGAACAAGGCCGTGTGCCTGGAGGAGTCCGGCGCCTATCTGCACAGTGCCACCGTCACCGTCCCCGCACCCAGCGTGGTCCGGCTCAAGCGATTCGTGCGGGTGCCCTACCGGGGGCCCGTCCCGCTCACCCGCCGCGCGCTCTTCGCCCGCGACGGCGGCCGGTGCATGTACTGCGGTGGCGTCGCAACCAGCGTCGACCACGTCATCCCGCGCAGCCGCGGGGGCAAGCACGTCTGGGACAACGTGGTGGCCTCCTGCCGCCGCTGCAACCACGTGAAGGCCGACCGCCACCTCGGCGAGATCGGCTGGCGGCTGCGCCACAAACCCGCCCCGCCCACCGGACTGGCCTGGCGCATCATCGGCACCGGCCACCGGGACCCGCGCTGGCTGCCGTATCTGCAGCCGTACGGCGCGGACGACGCCCTGGCCCGGATCGACGGCATCTCCGCCTGACCGGTCCGGGCCCTTCCACGTCCCGGCGTGCGGGGGCCCGGCCGGGAAGCCGCCCCCGGGAGAAGGGCAGGTGGGGCGGAACGTACCGGGCGTGACGGTCCGCACTTCCCGCCCCCGGGCACGTCTGCCGCCGCGTCCACGGGGTAGGGCTGCCATAGTCCGCCGAAGTCGCGCCCGACGAGGAGGCCCCGTGGCCGTGCCGACCCATCTGGTGTTCCCGCATCCCTGTGAACCCGTCGCGGACCGGTCCGCCGAACCGGAGGCACCGCTCACCAGCGAGCCGCCGCTGCCCGACGCCGAACCGCTCACCAGCGAGTCCCCGACCGCCGACGCCGTGCCGCTGACCAGCGAGTCCTCGCCCGAGCAGACGGCGGTCGTGCCGGAGCAGGGCACCGCCTCCTTCGCCGTACCGGAAGCGACGAGGCCGTAGTGGCGGCTCCCCGGCCGGCCGAGCCGCCCACCGAGGACCTCACCCGGCTCGCCGAACTCCACGGCGTCGCCGCCTCCTACCGACCGTCCCCCGACCGCACGGTCCCCGCCACCGCCACCGCGCTCACCCTCGCCCTCGCCGCCCTCGGCGTGGACGCCGGCGACCCCGCCGCGGTCCGCGCCTCGCTCGCCGCCCGCGAGGCGGAACTGGCGGCCCGGCTGCTGCCCCCCACCGTCGTCCACTGGAGCGGCGGCCCCGTGCCGGACGCCCTGGCCGCGCTGCCCGCGGGCACCCGGCTGCGGATCGACACCGAACAGGGCGAGACCCGGGCCGGCCCCGAGGACCTCCCGCCCGGCGTGCACCGGCTGACGGCCACCGCCCCCGACGGCCGCACCGCCCGCGCCCACCTCGTCGTCGCCCCGCCCCGGCTGCCCGCCCCGCCCGGCCGCTCCTACGGGCTGCTGGTCCAGCTCTACTCCCTGCTCTCCCGGCGCTCCTGGGGCATGGGCGACCTCGGCGACCTCGGCGAGCTGACCTCCTGGGCCGGCCGCGCCCTCGGCGCCGGATTCGTGCAGGTCAACCCGTTGCACGCGGCCGTGCCCGGCGCCCCCACCGACCCCTCCCCGTACCGGCCCTCCTCCCGCCGCTTCCCCGACCCGGTGCACCTGCGGATCGAGGACATCCCCGAGTTCGCCCACGTCACCGACCGCGACGAGGTCCGGGCGCTGTGGCAGCGCGCCGCCGGACTGCGCGCGGAGGTCCTGGACAAGGGCGCCCTCATCGACCGCGACGCCGTGTGGGCACTCAAGCGCGAAGCCCTGGAACACGTACGCCAGGTACCGCTCGGCCCCGGCCGCCGCGCCGCCTACTGCGACTACCTCGCCGCCCAGGGCCAGGCCCTGGAGGACCACGCCACCTGGTGCGCGCTCGCCGAGGTGCACGGTTCCGACTGGCACCGCTGGCCCGAGGCGCTCCAGGACCCGCGGTCCGCCGGGACCGCCCGCGCCCGCGCCGCGCTGATGGACCGGATCGACTTCCACTCCTGGCTGGCCTGGCTCACCGAGTCCCAGCTCACCGCCGCCCAGCGCGCCGCCCGCGAGGCCGGGATGCCGCTCGGCGTCGTCCACGACCTCGCGGTCGGCGTCCACCCCGGCGGCGCCGACGCCTGGGCGCAGCGCGAGCACTTCGCCGCCGGCATGTCGGTGGGCGCCCCGCCGGACGCCTTCAACGCCCGCGGCCAGGACTGGGGTCTGCCGCCCTGGCGCCCCGACCGGCTCGCCGAGTCCGGCTACGCGCCCTACCGCGACCTGCTGCGCGCCCTGTTCCGGTACGCCGGTGCGCTGCGCATCGACCATGTGATGGGCCTGTTCCGGCTCTGGTGGGTCCCCGAGGGCCACCCGCCCACCGAGGGCGCCTACGTCCGCTACGACGCCGAGGCCATGCTCGCCGTCCTCGTCCTGGAGGCGTCCCGCGCCGGGGCCGTGGTGATCGGCGAGGACCTCGGCACCGTGGAACCGGGGGTGCGCGAGACGCTCCGCGAGCGCGGCGTGCTCGGCACCTCGGTGCTCTGGTTCGAACGGGACTGGGAGGGCGACGGCCGCCCCCTGCCCCCCGACCGCTGGCGCGAGGACTGCCTGGCCACCGCCACCACCCACGACCTGCCGTCCACCGCGGCCCGCCTCACCGGCGAGCACGTCGAACTCCGCGACCGCCTCGGCCTGCTCACCCGCCCGGCCGAGGAGGAACGCGCGGAGGCCGCGGCGGACGCGGGGGAGTGGCTGGACCTGCTCGCCCGGCTCGGGCTGCTGCGCGGCACCGCCGACGGCACCGGCACGCCCTCCGAGGAGGCCGCGATCCAGGCCGTCCACCGCTTCCTGCTCGCCACCCCCGCCCGCATGGTCGGCGTCTGGCTGCCGGACACGGTCGGCGACCGCCGCCCGCAGAACCTCCCCGGCACCTCGGACGAGTACCCCAACTGGCGGCTGCCCGTCGCCGACGCCGAGGGCCGCCCGGTGACCCTGGAGGACCTCGCCGCCTCGCCCCGGCTGCACGCGCTGATCGAGGCGGTACGGGCGGGCGGCCCGGGGGGCTGAACCGCCGCGGACGGCACCCCGGGCGCGCGGCGCGCACCGGCGTTCGCTAACTTGGGCACGTGGACAAGAAGAACGCCCTGCGCGCCGGCACCCTGGCGGCCGGTACGACGCTGATGATGCTGCTCATGTCGTCCCCCGCGCTCGCGCTGACCCGCGACGACGGCGACGACCCCGGCACGGGCCTGAGCGTCATCGAGACGCTGGGCCTGTACGTCTTCGCCCCGCTCGTGCTGTTCGCGGTGATCGCCGGCCTCGTCCTGGTCCTCGACCGCTCGCAGGAGGCGCACCGGGTGACCAGCCGCAACATCCGCACCCGGGAGACCACGAAGGCCGACGCCAAGGGCTGATCCCGGCCCCGCCGCACGAGGCTCCACCGAGGCTCCGAAGGCTTCACCGAGGGCGCCCGCCCTGTCGTACGTACGCGCGCATCGCCGTACGTGCGCCACGGCGGGCGCCCTCGCGGCGTTCCGGGCCGGTGTTCTCGGGGCCGGTGTTCTCCGGGCCGGGTCCGGTCAGGGGTGCGGGGCGGTGAGGTAGCGCTGCACGGTGGGGCCCAGCCAGGCCACGACCTCCTCGTCGTGCAGCTCCACGGCGGCCGGGAAGCGCAGCACGAAACGGGTCAGCCCGAAGCCCAGCAACTGCGCCGCGACCAGGGCGGCGCGGGCCGGCACCTGCTCGGGGTCGGGGCAGACCCGCCGCACCGCCGGCAGCAACTGGTCGCGGAACAGGCCCCGGGTGCGCTCGGCCCCGGCCGGGTTGGAGGCGGCGACCCGGAACAGGGCGGTGAGCACCTCGTTCTCCCGCCACTGGGCGAGGAAGTGCCGCACCAGGGTCTCGCCGACGGTGGCGCGGGGGAGCGCGGCGAGGTCGGGGATCCGCAGGTCGACGGCGACGGCCGCGGCGAACAGGCCCTCCTTGCTGCCGTAGTAGCGCATCACCATCGAGGGGTCGATCCGGGCGTCCTTGGCGATGGCCCGGATGGTGGCCCGCTCGTACCCGTCGGCGGCGAACCGCTCGCGCGCCGCGTCGAGGATCGCGGCACGGGTGGCGTCGGAGCGGCGGGCGGCGGGGCCGGTGGGGCCGGTGGGGCCGGTGGGGCTCGTGGTGTCCGCGGGGGCGGTGCTGTCGGTCGGGGAGGGCATGTCGAGGAGCGTAGACCAACGGGTGATGGCCAACAAGTGTTGGCCAACAAGCGTTGACGCACCCTCGTCCACCCGCCTATCGTGACAACAAGCGTTGGCAACAACTGTTGGCAAACAACCGTTGGCACCCTCAGGAGGCCGCCACATGCACGCCACGCCGCACCCGCACCCGCACTCCCACCCCCAGCCTCACCCCGTGATCGTCGTCGGCGCCGGCCCCACCGGCCTGCTGCTCGCCGGTGATCTCGCCGCCGCCGGCGTCCCCGTCACCCTCGTGGAGAAGCGCCCCAGCGGCATCAGCAACCTCTCCCGCGCCTTCGGACTGCACGCCCGCAGCCTGGAGCAGCTCGATGCCCGCGGCCTCGCCGAGCCGCTGGAGGCGGTCGGCCGCCCCCTCGACCAGCTCCGCTTCTTCCATCTCAGCCTCGACTTCGCCGCCCTCCCCTCCCGCTTCAACCACGTCCTGGTCCTCCCGCAGTACGAGGTGGAGAAGGTGCTGCGGCAGCGGGCGGCCGAGGCGGGCGTCGAGTTCCGCTACGACACCGAGGTGACCGGACTGAGCCAGGACGCGGACGGGGTGACCCTCACCGTCCGCGGGCCCGGCGGGACCCCGGGCGAGCTGCGGGCGGCCTACGTCGTCGGGGCCGACGGCGTGCGCAGCGCGGTGCGGAACGCGGTGGGGCTGCCGTTCCCCGGCCGGGGCGTGATCCGGTCCGTGGTCCTCGCCGACGTACGGCTCGCCGAGGAACCGGCGGAGCGGCTCACCGGCGACTCCGTGCCGGGCGCGTTCGCCGTCATCGCGCCGTTCGGCGACGGCTACCACCGCGTCGTCGGCTGGCACCGCGGCCACAACGTCCCCGACAGCGAGCCCGTCGACCTGGACGAGGTCAAGGAGATCACCCGCCTGGTGATGGGCCGCGACTTCGGCATGCACGACCCGCGCTGGATCTCCCGCTTCCACAGCGAGGAGCGCCAGGCGCCCGCCTACCGGGTGGGCCGGGTCTTCCTCGCCGGTGACGCCGCGCACGTGCACAGCCCGGCCGGCGGCCAGGGCATGAACACCGGCCTGCAGGACGCGGCCAACCTGAGCTGGAAGCTCGCGGCGGTCGCGCACGGCCGGGCGCCCGAGCACCTGCTCGACACCTACCAGGCCGAACGCCACCCCGTCGGCAGGTCGGTGCTCCGCAGCAGCGGCGGCCTGATCCGCCTCGCGATGGCCCGGCGCCCCTGGACCCGGGCGCTGCGCACGGTGGCCGTCGCCGCCATGGACCACGCCGGCCCGGTCCGGCGCCGGGCGACCGGCCAGGTCACCGGCATCGGCTACCGCTACCCCGCCCCGCGCGGCGCCCACCGCCTCACCGGCGTCCGCGTCCCCGACGTGCGCTTCGCGGACGGCGGCCGGCTCTACGAGGCGCTGCGCGGCGGACGGTTCGCGCTGATCACCCCTCAGGCGTACGAGTACGGGGCCGCCCGCGCCGACCGGCTCGCGGTGCGCCGGTGGGCGAGCGACCGCCGTACGACCCTGCTGGTGCGGCCGGACGGGTACGCGGCCTGGGCGGCGGACGACGCGGACCAGCCGGCGATCGGTGCGGCCCTGGCCGCGCACGTGGCCTGACCCTCCGGACCTGCCGCCCGCAGCACGCCCCGGAAGCGGGAGCACTCCGGACGGGCCTGCCGTCCCGGGATCACCGGGACGGCAGGCCCGTCCCGGCCTACTTCGCCGCCGCGTCCGCCGCCTGCGCCCGCAGCGCGCGTTCCACGCCCGCGCGGGACTCCGAGACCAGGCGCCGCAGCGCGGCGTTCGGCTCGGCGGCGGACAGCCACGCGTCCGTCCTGGCGAGGGTCTCCTCGGACACCTGCACCGACGGGTACAGACCGACGGCGATCTGCTGGGCCATCTCGTGCGAACGGGACTCCCAGACGCCCTTGAGCACCTCGAAGTACCGGTCGGTGTACGGCGCCAGCAGCTCCCGCTGGTCGGTCTGGACGAAGCCGGAGATCACCGCCTCCTGCACGGCGTTGGGCAGCTTGTCGGACTCCACGACCGACGCCCACGCCTCCGCCTTGGCCTCCGGCGTCGGACGGGCCGCCCGCGCGGTGGCCGCGTGCCGCTCACCGGCCGCCGTGCGGTCCCGCTCGTACTCGGCGGCGATCTCCGCCTCGTCGAACCGGCCCACCGCCGCCAGCCGCTGCACGAACGACCAGCGCAGCTCGGTGTCGACGGCCAGCCCCGGCACGGTCTGGGACCCGTCGAGCAGCGCCTCCAGCAGGTCGAGCTGCTCGGGCGTGCGGGCCGCCGCCGAGAAGGCCCGGGCCCACGCCAACTGGTGGTCGCCGCCCGGCGCCGCCGCCCGCAGATGGGCGAGGGTGGCCTCGGTCCAGCGGGCCAGCAGCGTCTCGCGGGCGGCCGGGTCGGCGTACAGCTCGATGGCGAGCTTGACCTGGCGGTGCAGGGACTGCACGACGCCGATGTCGGACTCCTTGCCGATGCCGGACAGCACCAGGGAGAGGTAGTCGCGGGTGGCGAGTTCCGCGTCCCGGGTCATGTCCCAGGCCGACGCCCAGCACAGGGCGCGCGGCAGGGACTCGGCGAAGTCGCCGAGGTGCTCGGTGACGAAGGCCAGCGACGCCTCGTCCAGGCGGACCTTGGCGTAGGACAGGTCGTCGTCGTTGAGCAGCACCACCGCCGGGCGGCGGGTGCCGGCCAGCTCGGGTACGGCGGTCAGCTCGCCGTCGACGTCCAGTTCGACGCGCCGGACGCGGACCAGCTTGCCGCTCGGGTCGGGGTCGTAGGCGCCGACCGCGATGCGGTGCGGGCGCAGGGTGGGCTCGCCCTTGGCGCCGGCCGGGAGCGCCGGGGCCTCCTGCCGGACGGCGAAGGAGGTGATGACGCCGTCGGCGTCGGTCTCGATCTCGGGCCGCAGGACGTTGATGCCGGCCGTCTCCAGCCACGCCTTCGACCAGGTCTTCAGATCCCGCCCGGAGGTCTCCTCCAGGGCGCCCAGCAGGTCGGACAGGCGCGTGTTGCCGAACGCGTGCCGCTTGAAGTACGCCTGCACGCCCCGGAAGAACTCGTCCTCGCCGACGTACGCGACGAGCTGCTTGAGGACGGAGGCGCCCTTGGCGTAGGTGATGCCGTCGAAGTTGACGAGCACGTCGTCGAGGTCGCGGATGTCCGCCATGATCGGGTGCGTGGAGGGCAGTTGGTCCTGCCGGTACGCCCAGGTCTTCATGGAGTTGGCGAACGTGGTCCAGGAGTGTGGCCAGCGCGAGCCGGGCGCCGCGGCCTGGCAGGCGATGGAGGTGTAGGTGGCGAACGACTCGTTCAGCCACAGGTCGTTCCACCACTCCATGGTGACCAGGTCGCCGAACCACATGTGGGCCAGCTCGTGCAGGATCGTCTCCGCGCGGGTCTCGTACGCCGCGTCCGTCACCTTCGACCGGAACACGTACTGGTCGCGGATGGTCACCGCGCCCGCGTTCTCCATCGCGCCCGCGTTGAACTCCGGCACGAAGAGCTGGTCGTACTTCTGGAACGGGTACGGGTAGTCGAACTTCTCCTGGAACCAGTCGAAGCCCTGCCGGGTCACCTCGAAGATCGCGTCCGAGTCGAGGTGCTCGGCGAGCGAGGGACGGCAGTAGATGCCGAGCGGCACGCTCTGCCCGTCCTTCTCGTACACGCTGTGCACCGAGTGGTACGGGCCCGCGATCAGGGCGGTGATGTACGTCGAGATGCGCGGCGTCGGCTCGAACCGCCAGACGTTGCCCTCGGGCTCCGGCGTCGGCGAGTTGGAGATGACCGTCCAGCCCTCGGGCGCCCGCACGGTGAACTGGAAGGTCGCCTTCAGGTCGGGCTGCTCGAAGCTGGCGAAGACCCGCCGGGCGTCCGGCACCTCGAACTGGGTGTAGAGGTACGCCTGCTCGTCGACCGGGTCGACGAACCGGTGCAGCCCCTCGCCGGTGTTGGTGTACGCGCAGTCGGCGACGACCCGCAGCACGTTGCGGCCGGCCAGCAGCCCCGGCAGGGCGATCCGGTCGTCCTGGAAGACCTCGGCGACCGGCAGCGGGTCGCCGTTCAGCACCACCTCGTGGACGGCCGGGGCCACCAGGTCGATGAAGGTCTCCGCCCCCTGCTCGGCCACGTCGAAGCGCACCGTGGTCACGGACCGGTAGGTGCCGCCCTCCTGCGCGCCCGAAAGGTCGAGGTCGATCTCGTAGGCGTCGACGCCGATCAGCTTCGCCCGCTGCTGCGCCTCTTCGCGAGTCAGGTTTGTGCCAGGCACGCGGTCATCTCCTCGATATGTGTCGGTTGCGCCATCCTTCCATGTGCGGCGGGCCGAACGCGATGTCCGGATACCGCCGGTCAACGGCCCGGCCGGTGCCGAGCCTGGAAGGCATGAGCCACTACACCGCACACGCCATCCCCGCCCACGTCCTGAAGGAGCTGCGCGACCGCGACGACGCCGGCCGCCCGGCGGTCCCCGTCACCGACGAGGAGGGCGGCGCCCCGCTGCGTTGCTGCCTGCGCCACAGCGTTTCCGGCGAGTCGATCACCCTGGTGTCGTACGCCCCGCTGCGCCGCTGGGCGGCGGCCACCGGCGCCGACCCGGGCGCCTACGACGAGCAGGGCCCGGTCTTCGTGCACGCCGAGGAGTGCCCGGGACCGTCCGGGGCGGACCTGCCGTTCACCAACGCCCACCGGGTGCTGCGCCGCTACTCCGCCGAGGGCCGCATCCTGGGCGGACAACTGGTCGAGCGGGACTTCGCGGCGGCGCTCGACGAAGCGTTCGACGACCCGTCCGTGGCGTTCGTCCACGTCCGGGCCGTCGAGTACGGCTGCTTCTACTACGAGGTGACCAGGGACTAGCCGCCCGGCCCCGGGCCCTAGCCCTTCAGCTCGGCCGCCACCAGCTCCGCGATCTGTACGGCGTTCAGGGCCGCGCCCTTGCGCAGGTTGTCGTTGGAGACGAACAGGGCGAGGCCGTTCTCCACGGTCTCGTCCTGGCGGATCCGGCCGACGTAGGAGGGGTCCTGGCCGGCCGCCTGGAGCGGGGTCGGCACCTCGGTGAGGGCCACGCCGGGGGCGCCGCCGAGCAGCTCCTTGGCCCGCTCGACGCTGATCGGGCGGGCGAAGCGGGCGTTGATCTGGAGGGAGTGCCCGGTGAAGACGGGGACGCGCACACAGGTGCCGGAGACCTTCAGTTCCGGGATCTCCAGGATCTTGCGGGACTCGTGGCGGAGCTTCTGCTCCTCGTCGGTCTCGTACCGCCCGTCGTCCACGATCGACCCGGCCAGCGGCAGCACGTTGTACGCGATCGGCGCCACGTACTTGTGCGGCTCGGGGAACTCGGCCGCCGCGCCGTCGTGGGTCAGCTTCGGCGCGTCCTCGCCGACCTTCTTCACCTGCTCGAACAGCTCGTCGACGCCGGCCAGCCCGGAGCCGGAGACGGCCTGGTAGGTGGCGACGACCAGGGCCTGAAGGCCGGCCTCGGCGTGCAGCGGGCGCAGCACCGGCATCGCGGCCATGGTGGTGCAGTTCGGGTTGGCGATGATGCCCTTGGGGCGGTTGGCGACCGCGTGCGGGTTCACCTCGGACACCACCAGCGGGACCTCGGGGTCGCGGCGCCAGGCCGAGGAGTTGTCGATCACGACCGCGCCCTGCGAGGCGACCTTCTCGGCCAGCGCCTTGGAGGTGGCGCCGCCCGCCGAGAACAGCACGATGTCCAGGCCGGAGTAGTCGGCGGTGGCCGCGTCCTCCACCGTCACCCCGTCCAGGTCCTTGCCGGCGCTGCGGGCCGAGGCGAACAGGCGCAGCTCGGTGACGGGGAAGTCGCGCTCCGTGAGGATCCTGCGCATGACCGTGCCGACCTGTCCGGTGGCTCCGACGATTCCGACCCTCACGGCGACTCCCTTTCCTGGCGTGCGACCCTCCGGCCACCTGGCCGGGCCTTTTCCATCATGCGTCTCTCCCCCGGCCATGTGTCCAATCCATTGCCCGAGGGCTGGGACGCGGCGGCGCCCCGGCGCTCTGATGTGACGTACGCCACGTACTCCGGTGGGCGAACGTTTCCGCCCGCCGCGGCGTCATAGGGGAAACGCGGCGAGGGGAGGGGTGGCCGTGCTGCGCGGAAGGACCCGCCGTGGCCAGCAGGACGCCGTACGCGACGACCCGCTGGACGCGGCACAGGAACGCAGGGTGCGGGCGGTGCTCGCGCTCGGCGGAGTACCGCAGGCGGACCTGCCGGACGGGGTGCAGCAGGTCCGCCTGCGGCTGCTGGAGCGCGCCGCCAGCGGTCGCGGGGCACCGGAGAACGTCTCGGCGTGGGCGGCGGTGGTCGCCTCCAACCTCGCCATGGACTGGCACCGCGCCAAACGCCGCCAGGAGCGGATCGGGGAGCGCCTCGCCGCGCTCCGGCACAGCGACCACCCCTCCGGCGAGGAGACCAGCCTGCTCTCCCTCGCGGTCGCCCGGGGCCTGGACGAGCTGCCCGACATCCAGCGGCAGGTGGTCGTGCTGCGGTTCTTCGCCGACCTGCCGGTGCGCGGCATCGCGGCGGAGCTGGGCATTCCCGAGGGCACGGTCAAGAGCAGGCTGCACTCGGCGGTACGTGCGCTGCGCACCCGCCTGCACGAGGACGAGGTGGTGTGACATGGCCGCCGAGCACGAGGGACGCGTCCCCGTGGACGCGCTGATGGCCGCGATCACCGGGGAGGAACCGGCGCCCGGTGCCGGTGCCGGTGCCGGTACGGAGGCCGAGCGGCGGTCCGCCGAGGCGGACGTGGCGCTGCTGCGGGAGCAGTTGGGCGTCATCGGCCGGGCCCTGGCCGAGCCCCCGCCGCCCGCGCCGGCGCGGCCCGCGCCCGCCCGCGCCCCCCGGCGGCGGCGCCGGAGCCCGCACATCGCGTTCGGGGCGCTGGCGGTGGCCTGCGCCGGGATGTTCGTGGCCGGTCTGGGCTGGCTGGCGGCGCAGGGCGGCGGGGCCGGGGCCGCCGACGACGCGGCCGGCAGCAAGGCGGAGGCGACCGCCGGGCAGGACGCCGGGACGGTCTTCGGCAGCGCGGGCTATCTGGCCTGCGCCCGGCTGGTCGCGGAGGGCACGGTGACCGCCGCCGAGCCGGTACCGGGACGGGGACAGCACCGGATCACCCTGCGCGTCACCCGGTCCCACAAGCCCGCCCGGTCCGGGCGCGAGATCACCTTCGTCCTGGACGACGCGATCGCCCGTCTCCACCCGGGGGAGCACGCCCTGATCGGCCTCCCCCGGCACGGCACCGCCGCGGACGCCGTGGTCACCGGAGCGCGGGCGGTCGCCGCCGAACGCCCCCGGATCACCGCCGCCCTGCCCGAGTCCCGCACCCTGACCTGCGACTGAGGGGCGCGGATACGGCAAAGGGGCGGGCGCCGGGCGCCCGCCCCCCTGGTGCCGTACCGGACTACGGCACGACCTTGCCGATCGCCACGCTGCCGGTGCCCGCGACCGTGCCCCGGGCGTTCACCAGGTTCACCTGGCCGAAGAACGAGCGGCCCTCCGGCGCGGCGGCGAGCACCGTCACGCTCCCGGAGACCTTCGCCGACCCGCCGGTGGCGAGCTTCACCGCGCCGGTGCCGTCCCCGGCGACCGAGCCGAGGGAGGCGGCGAAGTACACGTCGCGGTAGTCGTACTCGGTGGTGCCGGCCGGCACCGCGTAGCCCACGACCTCGACGGTGTAGGTCCCGGCGGCCGGCTTCGGCACCGACACCGACTCCTCCGAGTCACCGTCGGCGGACTGCCCGACCAGCTCCCCGTCGGCGTCGTACACCGCCAGGTCGAGGTCGGCCCCGGCGTCGGAGACGCCTCCGATGGCCACGTCCAGGGAGTCGGCGCCCGCGGGCACCTCGACCGTGGAGGTGCGCGTCTGGCCCTGCGCGATGGACGGGCGGGAGGCCGCGGCCGAGCCCAGCGGCCCGCCGGTCAGCCTGCCGTCGATCGGGGCGTACCGGTTGGTCACCGTCCAGGTCGCGGTGGCCGGGGTGCCCACCTCGGCCTCGGGCACGGTCACGGTCTCCGGGTCGAAGTCCGCGCCGAGCACGGCGATGTCGAGGCGGTAGGGGTTGTCGAGCAGCGGCGAGGTGCGGCGCGACTCGACCTCGATCTCCCAGACGCCGGGCTCCGGGTCGGCGTACGAGCGTACGTCGGGCCGGCAGCCGTTGCCGTCGAGGTAGTTGTTGTAGCAGTACGGCGTGGAGGTCTCGTCGAGCGGGACGCCGTACGGGTGGATGGTGATGAACCGGGTCTGGCTCTTGCCCTTGAGCCCGCCGATGGCGACCTCCAGCGTCTTCGCGCCCTCGGGGACGGTCACGAAGTACGAGGTGGTGCTGTTGCGCTGCACCGAACCGGACGCCGAGTAGGTGTACTTCAGCGGCGTCGAGACCACGACGGTGGCCATGACCTGCCGGTCGGTGCCCGCGGTGCGCGGGTCGTCGACCGTGAGGATCGCGCTCTTGAGCCCGGCGGACCGGGGCGCGGCCTGCACCTTGACGGTGACCGGCTGGTTCAGCGGCAGGTTCACCGTGCGGGACCCGACGATCCGGAAGGTGTCCCCGGCGTTGTTGGCGAGGCCCAGCTCGTGCCGGACCGGGCGGTCGGCGCCGGAGGTGCGGGTGAGGGTGATGTCGTACGTCTTCTTCTGACCGGCCTTCAGGCCGCCCTCGCGGTCGTAGAGGCCGGTGCCGTAGCCCGGGGTCTCCAGCCTGGCGGAGAAGGCGGTGTCGACCGGGGCCTTGACGGTGTAGTCGTGCGCGGCGGCGCCGGCCCGGATCACCTTCCAGGCGTCCACGATGTCGATCAGGCCGGAGCCCTCCTCGTACGCCTGGGTGCCCTTGATGTGGCGGGCGGTCGAGGTCAGCGCCGTGCGCAGCTTGGCCGGGGTGAGGTCGAGGTGCTTCTGCTGGGCGGCCGACAGCAGCAGCGCGGAGGCGCCCGCGGCCTGCGGGGAGGCCATCGAGGTGCCCTGGAGCATGCCGTACCCGGCGGGCAGCGCGTAGCCGGCCTCGGCGACGGGGGCGCCGGGCAGCCAGGTCTGGATGGTGTTGATCGCGGCGCCGGGCGCGGTCAGCGTCGGCGTGAACCCGCCGTCCTCGCGCGGCCCGCGCGAGGAGAACGGCATCATGGCGTACTTCTTCTCCACCGCCGAGCCGTAGTTGGCGGCCCAGGTCTCCTTGGAGATGGAGGCGCCGACCGAGATGACCTTGTCGGCCAGGCCGGGGTCGCCGATGGTGTTGGCGCCGGGGCCGTCGTTGCCCGCGGAGATCACCAACTGGACGCCGTAGTCGTCGATGAGCCGGGTGTACAGCTCGGCGCGGGCGTTGTTGCCGTCGTTGAGCGAGGGCAGGCCGCCGATGGACATGTTGACGATGTCGACGCCGCGGTTGACGACGAGGTCCACCATGCCCTCGGTGAGCGCGACGTTGGTGCAGCCGCCGGACCAGGTGCAGGCCCGCGAGGAGACGATCTGCGCGCCCGGGGCGGCGCCGTTCATCTTGCCGCCGAACAGGCCGTTGGCGGCGGTGATGCCGGCGACGTGGGTGCCGTGCTCGGACTCGATGACGCCGATGTTGACGAAGTCGGCCTTGGCGCCGGCGCCGTTGTAGACGACGTCCTTGCGGATCTCCACCACGAAGGGCTGGCGTTCGGCGACGTCCGTGGACGGGTCGTCGGTGCCGAAGTACCCGACCTGGAAACCGTCCTTGTACGGCTTCATCGGGGTGTCGTCGGTGAAGTCGTGGTTGTCGTTGAGGTCGACGCGGACCGTGCCGGCCGCCGGGTCGTAGAGCACGCCCCAGGAGTCGGTGGTGTCGCCGTCGCGGTTGGCGTCGCCCGCGGCGTCGCCGCCGGTAGTGTACGACTCCAGGAAGGTGCTGATCCGGTAGGAGCCCGCCGGGGCGGTCCAGCTCTCGCCGCCGTAGGTGAAGGCGGGCCCGGAGACGCCGGTCAGCATCGGGCGCCAGGTGCGGTCGCCGTCGACGACCGGGTCGGTGGCGGTCACCCAGTCGACGATCTTGCGCTGCCCGGTGGTGGTCTTCTGCAGCGCCGGGTGGGCGAGGTCCACGCCGGAGTCGAGGATGCCGATGGTGACGCCGCGGCCGTCCGCCTTCGGGTTGCGCTTGACGAAGTCGACGGCGCCCGTCTCGAAGGACGGGTTGTACGGGTTGGCGGCGGGCGTCCTGCGGTTCGGCGCCGGGTAGGCGGCCGACGCCTTGGCGGCGGCGCCCTCGGCGGTGTCGGCGCTCGGCGTCGGGTCGTCCAGCGCGATCTCCTGGCGCAGGTCGATGCCGTGCACGGAGGAGAGCTCGGCGGCGGCGGCGATCGCCGCGTCGGCCTTGGCGGTGGGGACGGTGGCGCGGACGTAGCCGAGCTTGTCGTAGGTCCGGCCGACCGTGCCGCCGTCGACGGCGTCGAGTTCCTCGGCGACCCGCTCGGTCTTGCCGGGCGCGGTGGCGACCATCATGGTGATGGTCTTCTCGCCGTCGGCCTTGGCCTCGGCGAGCAGGTCGGCGTCGTCCGGACCGAGCTTGTCGTGCGCGGACTTGGCGCCGAGGTCGGCCGGGGCGGCCGCGGCCGGGTCGTCGGCGGCCATGGCCATGGGTATCGGCCCGGCCGCGGCGAGCGCGGCGACCAGACCGGCGGCCAGGGCGGCACGGGCCGCGCGTCTGCTGCCCGGCCTCGGCTCGCGCGGGGAGGTGTGGGTCATCGGCATCCCTTGCAGGTTTCGGCATCCCTGAGAACGTGACGGCACAACTACGACCAAGACCGGTCGGGTCTGATCGCAAGCAGTCCGGAATGCGATCCCGGACGACCGCTCAGCTTGACGCACCCGACCGCTGTTTGGGGAGGGCCGACCAGGACGCGATACGGCCATGGCGTACTCCCGCCATACGCCACCGCCGACACAAGGGACACCTCCCCCCATACCAACTCACCGCGGGGCTGCGGTCCCCCGGTGAGGCGATCGTCACGTTTGGTGAGACGACCGGGGCGGAAGAGGCGCGGTCGTTCCCCGGGCGGCGGCGGGCGCGCGGGGCGCCGGAGCGGCGTGGGTGATCCACGTCCGGTGATCGGTGTCGCGCGTTGCGGTCGCGTTCACACGCAGGTCACCCCCGGTGCCAACGATCCGGTGGAGGCGGCGGGTCCGCGGAAGCGATCCGTCCGCCGCCATCGCCGACGCGTTCGCACCCGGGGAGAGAAACGCATGTCGCGCACACGCTCAGTCACCGGCTCCGGGCCCGGAGTCCACCGCCGCGCCGTCCTCGCCGTCACCGGGGCGGTGGCCCTCTCCGCGGGCGCCGGCCTCGCCCTGCGCCCCGGCGAGCGCACGGCCGCCGCCGCCGACGCCACCGGACCCGCCGCCGACGCCACCGGCCCCGTCCTCACCTCCCGCGAGGCCCCCGCCGCCCCCCTGGCCCCCTACACCCGCGGCACCACCCTCGCCTCCGTCGCCACCCCGCGCGGCACCTCCGGCTACCGCCGCCTCGGCGACGGCCCCGGCTGGCGGCGGGTGGTCCGCGGCGAGCTGGCCGGGCCGAGGTCCGGCCGGGCCGGCCGCCGGGTCCCGCTCGCCGCCTTCGTCCAGCTCACCGACCTGCACCTGACCGACACCCAGCACCCGCTGCGCCTGGAGTACCTGCGCGCCACCGACCCGCACGCCTGGCGGCCCCAGGAGGCGCTCACCGTGCAGGGCGCCATCGCCCTGGTCGAGCGGGTCAACGCGCTGCGCGGCGGCCCCGTCACCGGCGCCCCGCTGCGCTTCGCCATGACCACCGGCGACAACACCGACAACAACGCCCGTACCGAACTGGACTGGTTCCTCACCGTGATGAGCGGTGGCCGGATCACCCCCAACTCCGGTGACCCCCGGCACTACGAGGGCGTCCAGAACAGCGGACTCACCCGGTACTGGCAGCCCGACGCGGCCGTCCGCGACGCCGACAAGCGCCTCGGCTTCCCCCACATCGAGGGGTTCCTGGCCGCCGCGATCCGCGAGGTCCGCAGCCCCGGCCTCAACCTGCCCTGGTACTCCACCGTCGGCAACCACGACGCCATGCCGCTCGGCTGCTACGCCAGCCACGGCGACTCCTACCTCGCCGAACTCGCCGTCGGCGGCCGCAAGCTGATGGAGCTGTCCGCCGCCGAGGCGAAGCGGCTGCAGAGCGCCCTGAAGGACGACCGGGACCCCCGGGGCGTCCGGTACCGCGAGTTCCTGGCGGCCCACGCCCGCGCCATGCGCCCGGTCACCCCCGACGAGCGGCGCGCGCCCTTCACCCCGGCCGACTACCTCACCGCCCACCTCGACCCGGCCCACCTCGGCCCCGGTCCGGCCGGCCACGGCTACTCCGCCGCCAACCTCCAGGCGGGCACCCAGTACTACGCCTTCCGCATCGCCGACGACGTGATCGGCGTCAGCCTGGACACCACCGACCCGGGCGGCCACTACGAGGGCTCCATCGGCGCGGCCCAGCTCGCCTGGCTGGACCGGACGCTCACCGAGCACCGGGACGCGCACGCCGTCGTCTTCAGCCACCACACCAGCCGGACCATGGACAACACCCGCCCCGACCCGGCCCGCCCGGACGAGGCCCGGCACACCGGCGCCGACCTCCTCGCCGTGCTGGCCCGCCACCGCAACGTCGCCGCCTGGGTCAACGGCCACATCCACCGCAACGCCGTGACCCCGCACACCGGACCGGACGGCGGGTCCTTCTGGGAGATCTCCACCGCCTCCCACGTCGACCACCCCCAGCTCGCCCGGGTGATCGAGCTGACCGACAACAAGGACGGCACCCTGTCGGTGTTCACCACCCTGGTGGAGTCCGCCGCCCCGGCCCGCACCGACGTCACCGACCTGTCCCAGACCGGCCTCGCCGCCCTCTACCGGGAGCTGTCCCTCAACGCCCCCGGCGCCCGCACCGACCTGGCGGGCGGCGCGGGGGACCGCAACACCGAACTGCTGCTCGAGAAGGACTGAAGAAGGACTGAAGAAGGACGGACCGGACGGACCGTCAGATACGGGATCCGCTCACAACCGTCCTGTCCCATAACAGCCGTTGATCTGTCAGAAGGCCGCATGCTCCACTAATCTCCGTGCACCACATAGGTCACCCGCCCACGGGCGGGAGGGCGTCCACGGGGGAGATGCGTGTATGAGGACCTGGGCTTCGAGAAACTCCTCGACGCGGACGGTTTCTTCGCGCGCCTGTTAGGGCGGTCGCCGTCGGGCGCCGACCGCAAACCGCTGTACGGACCCGACCTGCCCGTGGTGCTGCTCACCGGCGGCCCGGGGATGGGCAAGGGGCGGCTGCTGCGGGCGGTGCGGGACCGTTTCGCCCGCCAGGTGCCGGTGATCGCGCTGGACTGCGCCTCGGTGGGGTACGCCGACCGGGCCCGGCCGGAACCCGGTGCCCGCTCGGCGGTGACGGAGATCCTGGTCGAGGCCGCGCTGCTGCTGCACACCTGGCGGGGCACCGGCGGCGGGTTCACCTTCCCGCGGCTCTTCGCGGGCCTGGCGGTGATCTCGACCGGCGTCGCGGACGGCACCGGCGAGGCGATCAGAACCGAGGTCGAGCGGTACGAGGAGCTGATCCAGCAGCCCCGCCTGCGCGGGCTGGGGGCGCGCGACTTCTGGCGCGGCGCCCTGCTGGGCGCGGTACGCAAGATGCTGGAGGTGCTGGCCGGCCAGACGCTCGGCCCGTACGGGGCGGCCGCGCTCACCGCGCTGCTCGACGCCCTCTTCGAGCGCGTGACGCCCCGGGCCGAGGCGGCACTGACCCGGCTCTACGGCGACTACCCCGGCGCGGCCGGCCAGCCCAAGCACGGGCTGAGCCGGCTCGCCGCCGACTTCCGGGCCGGCGACGAGCGGCGGGAGGACGCCGAGCGCTTCCTGTTCCGCGCCCTGCGCGAGGACCTGGAGGCGGCCTACGGCGGGCTGGGCGGCTGGCTGGGCCGGGTCGGCCGCCCCGGGCTGCTGCTGGACCACGCCGACCAGCCGCTGGGAGAGCAACTGCTGCGCGCCGTCCTCACCGACCGCCGGGCCGGGCAGCGCGACCGCGTGGTGATCGTGGGCACGGCCCGCCGGGCGGACGGCGGCGACTTCCTGCACGGGGGCCTGGCACCCCGGCCGATGGCGGAGTTCCGGCCCGCCGACGGGGTGCCGGCCACCTGGACCCGCCGCGCCGACCCGGAACAGGACCGGGGCCCGCTCTCCGCCGGGGTGCTCATGCTGCGGATGCCGTTCCTCACCGGCGACCAACTGCGCCGGGAGACCGAGCGCATCCAGATGAACGCGGGGCGGGGCAGCGGCATCCATCGCCGCCGGATCGCCGCCGCCGTGGCCCAGCTCAGCGGCGGCCGGCCGCACTCGGTGATCCGGCTGGCCACCGCCGCCGCCGACCACCCGATGGAGCCGGACGACAACGACCGGGCCATCCTGGACGCCGAGCTGCACCACCCCGACGGCGCCCCCGGGCGGCCGGTGGCGGACGTACTGCTCCAGGAACTGGTCCTCGACCAGATGCCGGTGCGGCTCGCGGCCGAGCACCACGACCAGTGGCTCGACCTCCTCACCCACCTGTCCGTGGCGCACGACCCGCACTGCGCGGACGTACTGCTCCGCCACCACCAGGGGGACCGCGTCCACCGCCTGACCGCCCACGAGGTCGCGCGGCTGCTGCACGAGACCGGATGGCCCGGCTGCGCGCGGCACTTCATCGGCGACTTCGGCCTGCGCCAGTTGCTGGTGCACCGGCTGTACGGCCTCCAGCGCGACGGCGCCGCCTGGTACGCCGACCACCACCTGCTGCGCGACCACTACACCCTCAGCGAGCCGGGCGGCGGCGCGTTCCGCTCGGCGGCCGTGCACCGGATGAACCACCACCTCGTCTCCGGCGGCGTCGACGACGTGGTCCGCCACCTCGCCGCCGGCCTCCCCGGCCGTCCCGGCCCGTGGTGCGAGGAACTGCTGGAGATCGCCCAGGCGCCGTACCCGGGCGGGGCGGACGAACGCCGCCGGCGCGCCCAGGGGCTGGTGCCGGTCGACGGACCGCCGCTGCGCCGCACCGTCGACCAACTGCTGCACGCCGTATGGCTGTGCGAGGAGCGCACCCGACCGACCGGGAGTGAGATGGCCCGCACCCTGGAGCAGTTGCTGAGACAACTGTCGATCATGGACTTCGACGGCGCCGGAGAGCTCGGCCCGACCGCCACCGAGTGGAGCCGGCTGGTCGCCAACGAACGTCCGCTGCTGCACTGCGACTGCACCGATCAGCTCGGCCGGAGGAGGTGACGAGGATGCCCGGATGGATCCCCGGATGGCGCAGACTGCCCAGGTGGGGGAGGATCCTCTACGCGCTGGCGGGGGTGGCGGTGCTGGTGGCCGCCGGCCTGTACGGCGTGCCCGCCCTCACCAGGCCGGACACCTGCCACGACGGCATCGAGAAGATCGGCGGCGAGTGCGTCGGCGTCGACGGCACCGGCTACGACTTCGGCACCCCGGAGATCGGACCGGTGGCCCGGGCCATCGCCGCGGAGAACGACCGGATCGCGGACCAGCCGCACGTCACCGTGGCGATGATGCTGCCCCTGCAGTCGGACACGCCCGGACTGCGGCGGCAGATGCGCAGCGACCTCCAGGGCGCCTACCTGGGCCAGCGGCAGGCCAACTCGGGCGAGGGCCAGGTCCCCAAGATCCGGCTGGTGCTGGCCAACCCCGGGCGCAACTACGGCCATCAGCACGACGTCGTCAGCACGCTGCTCGACATGGCGGAGTCCGACCAGGACAAGCTGCGCGCCGTCACGGGCTTCAACCTCACCCTCGACGCCACCCGGCAGGCCGTGGCACGGCTGACCGAGGGCGGCGTCCCGGTGCTCGCCTCCCGGATCAGCGGCGACGGCATCGCGAACGTCGACGGGGAGAAGCAGCGCTTCCCGGGCCTGGCCCGGATCATCCCCACCAACGGCGAGGCCGCCAAGGCGCTGGCCAACTTCAACGGCGAGCGCGGCCGGCGCAACGCCAGGACGGTGCTGGTCTACGACAACCGCCGGGACGCCTACGTGGAGTCGCTGGCCCGCGCGTTCCGGGGGATCGAGGAGACGGGCGCGGCCGGCCCCGCCGACATGCCCTTCGAATCGCCGGGCATCGACGAGGCAGGCTCGACCGGCAGCCAGTTCGAGCAGATCGCCAACAACATCTGCGGTTCGAAGGCCGACACCGTCTACTTCGCCGGACGCACCCTGCACCTGCGGATCTTCGCGCTCACGCTCGCCAGGCAGACCTGCGCGGACCGGCACTTCACCCTGGTCAGCGGCTCGGACGCGGCCTCGCTGCGGCAGACCATGTCGGAGCGGGACTGGGCGCAGTTGAGCGGCGGCGAGAACGGCGCGGCGAAGGTGACGGTCCAGTACGCCGCCCCCGCGCACCCGGACGCCTGGGACACCGAACTGGCCGCCTGGACGAAGCGGTGGCAGGCGTCCCACGACCGCGAGCCCACCGACGCGGAACGCCCGCAGTACCTCACCGAGCCCAAGGCGGCCCTGGAGACCCTCCAGAACCTGATCAGGAGCGAGCGTCAGGCGGGCACGGACCTGGGATCCACCCCGGACCTGGAGGATTCCCGCACCATGCTCGTCCACGACGGCCTGGTCACCATCGGCACGGCCCTGCACGAGGTCCAGGGCAACGACGCCGAGCGGGCACCCGGCCTCGCGGACGTCCGCCAGGAGTGGTCCAAACTCCAGTCGGTGCACCGGGTGCGGGGCACGAGCGGCCTGATCTGCCTGACCAGCGGCGGCAATCCGTACGACAAGCCGGTCGCGGTGGTCGAACTGAACCCGGGCCGGGGCGCGCGCGGGACCCTGCGGTTCGTCGGCCTGGGCTGGTCCACCGGCAAGGCACAGCCGAAGAACTGCGTGATCCCGAGCGGCACGTCCTGAGCCGGCTCGCGCCGCCTTACTCGTAGCTCCACACCGCTTCGGATGAACTCCGAGGTGTACTCCTCGACCGGCTTGTTCAGCTCATGCGTGGCGAGGGCGTATGCCTCGGTCTGGAGGAGGCCCTAGACGACCGTCATGAGACCGCGGTACTGGGTGAGCCAGTCCTGCTGATGGGAATCCCGGTTGAGATTGATCAGCGACTCGAAAGCGGTCGTGGGACTGCGGATCTCCGAGGCATCCCTGCAACTCTCAACTTCCGAACGTGGGGGACCTCCGCAAGCTGCTGAGCAAGTACGGCGTCTCGGTGGACCGGGGATGTCGAGGACGCCGTGCTGGTCGTGGACGTGTCGGATCCGGTGCGGGTGCTTCCAAAGGTGCGGGACGACCCGGAGGGGGAGAGCGGGCGGGGGCTGCTGGTCGTGAGACCGCGGCGTTGTGTCCGCTGCCGTGGACGAGCAGCACACCCGCACCGGGGCAACCGCTTTTCCGGCGGGGCCGGACACTCCACCGGCTCCGGTCACCCGGCACGTCGCTATCGGGGCAGCACCACCACCGGGGCGGCGGGCTCCCGGTCGTGCGCCGCCATCAGCGCCGTACGGACCACGGCCGCCTGCTGCTCCGGGGCGTCGCGGAGCTGTCGCGGGGAGAGCTGGACGACCGTGATGCCCAGGTGCTCCAGGTGCTCGCGCCGCCGGGCGCGCTCCGGCCACAGCTCGTCGTCGCGCTGCCGGTGGGCGCCGGTGTCCAGGTCGACGGCGACCGCGTGGTCCGGCCAGTAGGCGTCCACGCCGCCGAGGTGGGGGCCGCCGGGCAGCCGCAGGTCGACGTTCCACAGCGGGTCGGGCAGGGCGTGGTCGCGGACCATCCGGTACAGCCGTTCCTCCGCGAGCGCCCGCCCCTCGGCCACCAGCGACTCGACCGCGTCGATCACGTGCGGGCGGCTCAGCAGCCGGGCCCGGATCAGCTCCTCCACCACCGCCGCCGGTTCGCAGTGCCCCTCGCGCACCGCCTCGGTCAGCAGCGCCCGCACCACGTCCGCGTCGGCCTGCTCGGCCACCGCGTCCGCCAGGGCCCGCGCGACCGGCGCGACGGGGATGCCCGCCACCAGCTTCGCCTCGGGCAGCCCGGCCGCGCGCACGATCCGGGCGCACCCGGCCGAGCGCACCCGGCGGGTCCGGGGCACCAGGACGTCGATGCGGGCCAGCGAGGGCAGCGGGGGAGCGGCGGCGAAGCCGTGCAGGGTCAGCGCGGCCACCCCGGTGATCATCGCCGGCACCGGCGAGGCCCCCGTCTCCCGGCCGGGCTGGGCCGGGACCCCGCCCGGGGTGCGCTCCCAGCCCGCGTACAGCAGGACCGCGCGCAGTCTCTCCTCGCCGGTCGGCGGGCCCGGCCGGAGCAGGACGACCCCGGGCAGGAGCTGCTGCCAGGGGCCGCCGGACCGGCACTGCTCGGTGATCTGCGCGGCCGTGACCCCGTGCGCGCGGAGCTGCCCGGCGGTCAGCACCCGGCGGGGTCCGCCGGCGAGGTGGTGCAGGCGGCGGGGGGAGAGCGGGGTGTTGTGCGTCATGCCGGGGGGTTTCCCGCACGCGGACCACCCCTTAACCCCTGTTACAAGCCCGCCACCAAATCAGGACAACCCGGCCCTAATGCACACCAGTTCGCCTGCGAAACCCCAGCTCACCGGCGGGACACCCGCACACTGCCACCACTTGGTAACACCCGGCGGAAAAGCGCCGCCAGGGGCGCGGGGAACTGCGCGACCAGCCCCCACCCACCCGCACCCACGACTCGGCTCAGCCCACCCCACCCGCATCGCACGCCTGCCCCCGCAGCGCCCGGGCCAGATCGTCCCGGGCCTCCAGCACCAGCCGCCGCAGCGCCGGCGCCGCCCCCTCGTGGGCGGCCAGCCACGCGTCCGCCGCCGTCAGCGTCTCCGGCGAGTCCCGCAGCCCGGGGAAGAGCCCGCGCACCACGTCCATGCCGATCTGGATCGACCGCTCCCGCCACACCCGCTCGATCACCGCGAAGTACTTCTCCGCGTACGGGGCGAGCAACTCCCGCTGGGTGGGCTGGACGAACCCGGCGATCGTCGCCTCGACCAGCGCGTTGGACAGCGCGTCGGACTCCACGACCTGCGCCCACGCCTGCGCCTTGACCGCCGCCGAGGGACGCGCGGCCAGGCAGCGCACCTGGTGGCGCTTGCCGGACGCGGTGTCGTCGCGGGCCAGTTCGGCGGCGAGCACCGCCTCGTCGGCCACCCCGTGCGCGGCGAGCGGTTCGAGGAAGGCCCAGCGCAGCTCCTGGTCGACCTCCAGCCCGTCGATCTTCTCGGTGCCCTCCAGCAGGTCCTGCAGCAGTCGCAGGTCCGCGTCGCCGGAGGCCACCGCCGCGAAGAACCGCGCCCAGGCGAGCTGCTGCTCGCTGCCCGCCCCGGCCTCCCGCAGCTCCCGCAGCGCGCCCTCGGCGAGCAGCGCCCCGCCGGTCTCCCGCCAGTCGGGGGCGGCGTAGTGGGTGAGCGCCGACTGCGCCCAGGCGTGCAGCATCTGGAGCACGCCGATGTCCGACTCGCGCCCCGCGAACCTGAGCACCAGGTCGATGAAGTCCCGCGCGGGCAGCAGCGCGTCCCGCGTCATGTTCCACAGCGCCGACCAGCACAGCGCCCGCGCCAGCGGGTCGGTCATGTCGCCGAGGGCGGCCCGCAGCGTGGCCAGCGAGGTCGCGTCGAAGCGGATCTTGCAGTACGTCAGGTCGTCGTCGTTGACCAGCACCAGCTCCGGCGCCTGCTCGCCCGCCAGTGCGCCGACGACCGTGCGCGGCCCGTCGACGTCGGTCTCGGCCCGCGCGTACCGCTCCAGCGCGCCGTCCGCGCCGCGCCGGTACAGGCCGACCGCCACCCGGTGCGGGCGCAGTTCGGGGTGCGACTCGGCGGCCTCCTGCACCACCGCCAGCTCGTCGATCCGCCCGTCGGTGGTGAGCAGCACCTGCGGGGTCAGCGCGTTGACGCCCGCGGTCTGGAGCCAGGACCGGGCCCAGGCCGCCATGTCCCGGCCGCTGGTCTCCTCCAGCACCGACAGCAGGTCGCCCAGGCGCGTGTTGCCGTACGCGTGCCGCTTGAAGTACCGGCGGGCGCCCTCCAGGAACGCGTCCTGTCCGACGTACGCCGCCAACTGCTTGAGCACCGAGGCGCCCTTGGCGTACGTGATGCCGTCGAAGTTGAGCTTGGCGTCCTCCAGGTCGCGGATGTCGGCGGTGACCGGGTGGGTGGACGGCAACTGGTCGGCGCGGTACGCCCACGCCTTGCGCCGGTTGGCGAAGGTGATCCAGGCGTCCGTGAACCGGGTGGCGCCGACGTTGGCGAAGGCGCCCATGTAGTCGGCGAAGGACTCCTTCAGCCACAGGTCGTCCCACCACTCCATGGTGACCAGGTCGCCGAACCACATGTGCGCCATCTCGTGCAGGATCGTGTTGGCGCGGCCCTCGTACGACGCCCGGGTCACCTTCCCGCGGAAGATGTACTCCTCGCGGAAGGTCACCAGCCCCGGGTTCTCCATCGCGCCGAGGTTGTACTCGGGCACGAACGCCTGGTCGTACTTGCCGAACGGGTACGGGTAGTCGAAGTGGTCGTGGAAGAAGTCCAGGCCCTGCTTGGTGATCAGGAACACGTCGTCCGCGTCGAAGTAGGGCGCCAGCCCCTTGCGGCACAGCGCGCCCAGCGGGATCCGCAGCCTGGTGCCGTCCGCGAGGGTGCGCTCGTACAGGTCCGTGACGTAGTGGTACGGCCCGGCGACCACGCAGGTGATGTACGTGGAGATGGGCTTGGTCTCCGCGAACCGCCACACCCCGTCGGCGCGCTCCCCGGCCCCGTTGGACCACACCGTCCACTCCTCGGGCGCCCGCACCTCGAAGCGGAAGGGCGCCTTGAGGTCCGGCTGCTCGAAATTGGCGAAGACCCGGCGGGAGTCGGCCGGCTCGTACTGGGTGTAGAGGTAGACCTCGCCGTCCTCGGGGTCGACGAAGCGGTGCAGGCCCTCGCCGGTGCGGGAGTACGCGCAGCGGGCGTCGACCACCAGCTCGTTGTCGGCGGCCAGGTCCTCCAGGACGATCCGGGAGCCGTCGAAGACCTCGCTCGGGTCGAGGTCGCGGCCGTTGAGGGAGACGGCGGTCACGCTCGGCGCGATCAGATCGGCGAAGCTGGACGCGCCGGGCTCGTTGCAGCGGAAGCGGATCGTGGTGACGGACCGGAAGGTGCGCGGCCCGCTCCCGGCGTGCTCGCCGACGGCCGAGCGCACGTCGAGGGACACCTCGTACCCGTCGACGGACAGCAGCGCGGCCCGCTCCCGGGCCTCGTCACGGGACAGATTCTCACCGGGCACGGGCGGCACTCCCTCGGCTGGTGTTCAGGATGTGGACAGCACCGATCCTGCCATGTGCCCCTGACGGCGGTCAGCCGGGAATGGCCGGGGCGGGCCGCGGTGTTTCCCCGGAGATCGGCCCGCAGTACGTGCCCCTTGAGGAGAGACATGTCGGAGAAGACGCCCGTCGACTTCTGGTTCGACCCGCTGTGCCCCTGGGCCTGGATGACCTCCCGGTGGGTCCTGGAGGTGGAGAAGGTCCGTGACATCGAGGTCCGCTGGCACCTGATGAGCCTCGCCGTGCTCAACGAGGACAAGCTCGACCAGCTCCCCGAGGAGTACCGCGAGATGCTGGAGACCAAGGCGTGGGGCCCGGTCCGCGTCGTCATCGCCGCCCAGGAGGAGCACGGCGCCGAGGTGCTCGGCGACCTCTACACCGCGCTCGGCACCCGCTTCCACAACCGGGGCGAGGGCCCGACGAAGGAGGCGACCGCCGCCGCGCTCAAGGAGGCCGGGCTGCCCGAGTCCCTCATGGAGCACTGGGACGACACCCCTTACGAGCCCCAGTTGCGCGCCTCCCACAAGGAGGGCATCGACAAGGTCGGCCAGGAGGTCGGCACCCCGGTCATCGCCGTGCCCGGCGCGGACGGCCGGCAGCTCGCCTTCTTCGGCCCGGTCGTCACCCCCGCCCCCAAGGGCGAGGAGGCCGCCCGGCTCTGGGACGGCACCCTCGCGGTCGCCTCGGTCCCCGGCTTCTACGAGATCAAGCGCACCCGCACCAAGGGCCCGGACTTCAGCAACCTGTAGGCCCGGCGGCCACCGGTACGGGAAAGCCCCCGCGAGTCACGTCCTCGCGGGGGCTTCCCTCTTTCCGCCCGCCGCCGTGAAGGGTGAGAAGACGATCACGAGGCGGGACGCTTCAGCGGCGGCCCGTCAGGGCGCCAGCAGCAGCACGTCGGCGCGGGACTTCGCGGCCGCGTACCGCCGCGCCACGTCCTGCCAGTTCACGACCTGCCACATCGCCTCGATGAAGTCGACCTTCTGGTTGCGGTACTGCAGGTAGAAGGCGTGCTCCCAGGCGTCGAAGACCAGGATCGGCACCGAGCCCTGGCCGACGTTGCCCTGGTGGTCGTAGACCTGCTCGACGATCAGCCGGCCGCTGAGCGGCTCGTAGGCCAGGACGCCCCAGCCGGAGCCCTGCGTGGTCGCGGCGGCCTTGGAGAGCTGCGCCTTGAAGCCCGCGAAGGAGCCGAACGACTCGGCGATCGCGTCCGCCAGCTCGCCCACGCCGTCCGCCGCCAGCGGTTCGCCGCCGCCGTCGCCGGTCATGTTGTGCCAGTAGATCGAGTGCAGGATGTGGCCGGAGAGATGGAAGCCGAGGTTCTTCTCCAGGCCGTTGATCGCGCCCCACTGCTCCTTGTCGCGGGCCTCGGCGAGCTGCTCCAGCGTGTCGTTGGCGCCCTTCACATAGGCCGCGTGGTGCTTGTCGTGGTGCAGCTCGATGATCTCCGGGCTGATCACCGGGGCCAGCGCGGAGTAGTCGTACGGCAGTTCAGGAAGCGTGTAGACGGGCATGGCGGATCCCCTCCGACCTCTTATTGCAAAAGGATTGCAGGTGCACGCTAGCAGCAGCAAGGGGGTCGCGCGTCCCCGGCACACGAAAGGGCCCCCGCACCGGACGTGGTGCGGGGGCCCTGCGGGCCGGGGCGGGTCAGCCGCGCGAGCGGGCGCGCTGCCGGGCCCAGCCGACGGCCGCCAGCACGAGCGTCATCCCGCCCGTGGAGTACAACTGCACGCGGGTGTCCGGCTCCCGGGCCATCAGGACGAAGACCGCGGCCATGCCCGCCAGCGCCACCCAGGTCAGCCACGGGTAGCCCCACATCCGCACCACCAGCTTCTCCGGCGCCTCGCGCGCCAGGCGGCGCCGCAGCCGGAGCTGGGCGACGGCGATGAAGACCCAGACGACCAGGATGACCGCGCCGATCATGTTCAGCAGCCAGGAGAAGACGTCGTCCGGCCGCCAGTAGCTGAGCAGCACGCACCCGAAGCCGAAGACGGAGGAGACCAGCACCGCGACCCGCGGCACCCCGCCGGAGACCCGGCCCAGCGCCCTCGGGCCCTGGCCGCGCTCCACCAGCGAGTAGGCGATGCGGGAGGAGCCGTAGATGTTGGCGTTCATCGCGCTCAGCAGCGCCACCAGCACGACCACGTTCATGAGCTGGCCGGCGCCCGGGATGCCGAGTTCGTCGAGGGCGGCGACGTACGGGCCCTTCTCGACGACCTCCGGGGAGTCCCAGGGGACCAGGGTGACGATGACCGCCATCGAGCCGATGTAGAACAGCGCGATCCGCCACATCGCGGTGCGCACCGCGCCCGCCACGCCCTTGACCGGGTCCTCCGACTCGGCGGCGGCGATGGTGACCGTCTCCAGGCCGCCGTACGCGAAGACCGAGGCGAGCAGGCCGATGATCAGGCCGTCGCCGCCGTGGGGCAGGAAGTCGGCGAGGTGGCTGGTGCCGGGGGAGTCGGTGCCGGGCAGCACCCCGGCCACGGCCAGCACGCCGAGCACCAGGAACAGCGAGATCGCGCCGACCTTCAGGGCGGCGAACCAGAACTCGAACTCGCCGAAGTTGCGCACGGCGGCCAGGTTGGTGCCGCAGAACACCACCATGAACAGCGCCACCCACGCCCACTCGGGCGTCCCCGGCAGCCAGCCGTGCACGATCTGCGCGGCCCCGATGCCCTCCAGGCCCACCGCCGTGCACAGCAGCACCCAGAACGCCCAGCCGGCCGTGAAACCGGCCCAGGGGCCGATCGCCCGTTCGGCGTGCGCGGAGAAGGAACCCGAGGACGGATACGCGGCGGACATCTCGCCCAGCATCCGCATGACCAGCATCACCAGCAGGCCGGACAGGGCGTAGGCGATGACGATCGAGGGACCGGCGGCGGCGATGCCGGCCCCGGACCCGACGAACAGCCCGGCGCCGATGACCCCGCCGAGGGCGATCATCGACAGATGGCGCTGCTTGAGGCCGTGGGCGAGGGCGGCGTGCTCCGCCGGGGGCGTTTCCTTGGTGGTGCTGGGCATGGGCGCGGCTCGTCCAATGCGTGCGGGGACGGGGATGAAAAAACGCCCATAGTCTCAGCGCAACGGCCGCCGTCCGGCAGCGCCCGCCCAGCATGCGGACGCCCGCCTTCCGCAGGGTGACACCGCCATCACGGCTTGGAGAGACCCCACAGTCGGGTCCGCCCCTGCTCCGGGTAGCCCACACCACCCGACCTCAGTGACCGGCATCACCTCCCGGGTGGTGTGAGCGGCGTCCGTTGTGCGAAGCCCACCAAGTCCCCGTCGCCCCCTTTGTCGGGCGCCGACGGTGATCGCCGCCGCGCGGCCGGTATAGCGTCACGGTGTCCCGACCTGCCCACACCCCCGCGGAGTGTCCATGAGCACCGCCACCGCCCTCGCCCGCCCCGGCCAGGTACTCGCCGACCTGCTTCCGGCCTCCCGCGTCCGGGACGCCGCGCTCGTCGTCGGCGGCGCCGCGCTCACCGGCCTCGCCGCCCAGCTCTCGCTGCCCGTGCCGGGCTCCCCGGTGCCGGTGACCGGGCAGACCTTCGCCGCGCTGCTGGTCGGCACCGCCCTCGGCGCCGGCCGGGGTGTCCTCTCCCTCGCGCTGTACGCGCTGGTGGGCCTGGCGGGCGTGCCGTGGTTCGCGGGCGGCGCCTCCGGCGCGGTGCCCTCCCTCGGCTACGTCCTCGGCATGCTCCTCGCCGCCGCGGCCGTCGGCGCGCTGGCCCGCCGCGGCGCCGACCGCTCGGTCTGGCGGACGGCCGGCGCGATGCTGCTCGGCGAGGCGATCATCTACGCCGTCGGCGTCCCCTACCTGGCGCTGGCCACCGGCATGTCGGCCGGCGCGGCGATCGCGGCCGGGCTCACCCCGTTCCTGATCGGGGACGCGCTGAAGGCCGCGCTGGCGATGGGCGTGCTGCCCACCGCGTGGAAGCTCGTCGGCAAGCGCTGACCCCCCGGCCCCCTCGAAGGCCCGGCACCGAGTCCTCAGGGACCCGGCCGCCGGGCCTTCGCCGCGTCCACCCCGGCACGCGGCGCGGGGGACAGCCCTCGGGAACGCGGCGCGGGGGACACCCCCGGAAACGCGGCGCGGAGGACACCCCCGGGAACGCGAGAGGACACCCCGGGGAACGCGAGAAGGATGCCCTCGTGAACGCGAGAAGGCCCCCGGGAACGCGAAAAGGGGCCCGCACCCGCGAGCCCCTTCCACGACGCCGGACGCCGGACGTCAGTCCCCGGCGCCCGCCCCGGCCGACGCGCGCTCACGTCCGCGCGCGAGCCTCTCCCGTACGAAGGCGATCGCCAGCACCACCGCCGCCACCAGCAGCGACAGCAGGACCGTCTTGCGCCCGTCGTGTTCGGTGTCGGTGAGCATGTAGCCCAGCACGAAGACGATCAGCGCGGCCGCCGCCCACGTCAGATACGGGTACAGCCACATCTTCACGACCAGCTTCTCCGGCGCCTCGGCCTGGATGATCCGCCGCATCCGCAACTGCGAGAAGCAGATCACCAGCCAGACGAAGAGCGCCACCGCGCCCGAGGAGTTGACCAGGAAGAGGAAGACGGAGTCGGGCCACTTGTAGTTGAAGAAGACCGCCAGGAACCCGAACGCCACCGAGGTGAGGATCGCCGTGCGCGGCACACCGCGCGGGGTCGTGCGCGCGAACGCCCTGGGCGCGTCCCCGCGCTCGCCGAGCGAGTAGGCCATCCGGGAGGCCGTGTACAGCCCGGAGTTCAGACAGGACAGCACCGAGGTCAGCACGATGAAGTTCATGATCTGACCGGCGTGCGCGATCCCGAGCGAGTTCAGCGCGGCCACGTAGGAACCGTCGTCGGCGATCGACTTGCTGTCCCACGGCAGCAGGGTGACGACGACGAAGATCGAGCCGAGGTAGAAGACGGCGATCCGCCAGATGATGCTGTTGGTCGACTTGGTGACCGCCCGCCGCGGGTCCTCCGACTCGCCGGCCGCCAGCGTGGCGATCTCGCTGCCCATGAAGGAGAAGACCACCAGCAGCACACCGGTGAGGATGGCACCGGGCCCGTTGGGCAGGAAGCCGCCGTGGTCGGTCAGGTTCGACAGGCCCGCCTGGTCGGCGTCGACGCCGGGCAGCACCCCGAACACGGCCAGCGCGCCGATCACGATGAACGCGCCGATCGCCACCACCTTGATCCCGGCGAACCAGAACTCGAACTCGCCGTAGGAGCCCACCGAGACCAGGTTGGTCGCGGTCAGCACCAGCATCACGATCAGCGCCCAGCCCCACTGGGGCACGGCCGGGATCCAGCCCTCCAGGATCTTCGCCCCGGCGGTCGCCTCGACCGCGAGCACCACCACCCAGAAGAACCAGTACAGCCAGCCGATCGAGAACCCGGCCCAGCGCCCCAGCGCCCGGTCGGCGTGGGCCGAGAACGACCCCGAGGTCGGATTGGCCGCGGACATCTCCCCGAGCATCCGCATCACCAGCACCACCAGGGTGCCGACGAGGGCGTACGACAGGAGGATGCCGGGTCCGGCGGTGGCGATGCCGCTGCTGGAGCCGACGAACAGGCCGGCGCCGATGACACCGCCGATCGCGATCATCGACAGATGGCGGTTCTTGAGTCCGGCCTGGAGGCCGGAACCGGGGTCTCCGGTGTGTCCGGGGCCCTCCTGGGCCGTGGAGAGGGTCGGCTGCGAGGTCATGGGGTGGATTTCCTTTGCGCCGGTCGAGCTGTCTCCCGTACGAGCGGTGTACGAGCCGGTCCAGTGAAACGGAGGTGGTCTATCTGGGGAACCTCCGATTCCCGATCGTTACCTGGGTTTTACCTGAACATCTGTGGTGTTGCTCACTCTTTCCGGACCGACACCCGACACCGCTGCCCAGCGGGCCGCGTGTCACACTCGACGCATGCGCGTGTATCTCGGCTCCGACCATGCGGGCTACGAACTCAAGAACCACCTCGTCGAGTGGCTGACGGCCGCGGGTCACGAGCCCGTCGACTGCGGTCCGCACATCTACGACGCTCAGGACGACTACCCGCCCTTCTGCCTGCGCGCCGCCGAGCGCACCGCCGCGGACGAGGGCGCCCTCGGCATCGTGATCGGCGGCTCCGGCAACGGCGAGCAGATCGCCGCCAACAAGGTCAAGGGCGTGCGCGCGGCCCTCGCCTGGAGTGAGGAGACCGCCGCGCTCGGCCGGCAGCACAACGACGCCAACGTCGTCGCGGTCGGCGCCCGCATGCACAGCCAGGAGGAGGCGACGAAGTTCGTCGAGATCTTCCTCAACACCCCGTTCTCCGGTGACGAGCGCCACATCCGCCGCATCGACATGCTCGCCGGGTACGAGACCACCGGGGACCTCCCGCCGATCCCCGCGCACCACCCGCAGCAGTGACCCGACCGCGCCGCGCCCCCCGGGACGCACCCCCGGGGGGCGGGCGCGACGGAAAGGACGACGCCAGGTGCCAGAGGGGCACACCATCCACCGGCTGGCCCAGGACTACGCCGCCTTCACCGGCGGCCCGGTCCGCGTCACCAGCCCCCAGGGCAAGTTCTCCGACGCCGCCGCCCTCCTCGACGGCGCGGAGCTGACCCGCACCGAGGCCCACGGCAAGCACCTCTTCCTCGGCTTCCGCGACCAGGACTGGGTCCACATCCACCTCGGCCTGTTCGGCAAGGTCGCCTTCGGCCCGGCCCCCGCGCCCCCGCCCACCGACACCGTCCGCCTCCGCCTGGCCGACGCCCGGGCGTACGTCGATCTGCGCGGCCCCACCACCTGCGCCCTGATCACCCCCGGCGAGAAGCGGGCGATACACGACCGCCTCGGCCCCGACCCGCTGCGCCCGGACGCCGACCCGGACGCCGCCTGGGCCCGGATCTCCCGCAGCCGTACGACGATCGCGGCGCTGCTCATGGACCAGAAGGTGGTCGCCGGCGTCGGCAACGTCTACCGCGCCGAGGTCCTCTTCCGGCACGGCATCGACCCCTACCGCCCGGGCCGGGACCTCACCCGCGCCGAGTGGGACGCCGTCTGGCGGGACCTGGTCGCCCTGATGCGCGAGGGCGTCCGGCTCAACCGCATCGACACCGTCCGCCCCGAGCACACCCCCGAGGCGATGGGCCGCCCGCCCCGGGTCGACGACCACGGCGGCGAGGTCTACGTCTACCGGCGGGCGGACCGCCCGTGCCACATCTGCGCCACCGGCGTCCGGGTCGCCGAACTGGCCGGCCGCAACCTCTTCTGGTGCCCGGCCTGCCAGTCCCGCTGACCGGACCGCCCGCGTCCCGGAAGCTGTGCGGCACGCCTCAGAAGCTGTGCGGCAGCCAGGGCGCCACGTCCGAGACGAAGGCCGCGGAAGCCTCCGCCAGCGCCCCGGGGCGCAGCTCCCGTACCCGGCCGGCCGCGGCCAGCGCGGTCAGCGGTACGCCGCCGAGGTAGGCCGCGCCCAGCTCCCGTACGGACAGCGCCAGGTCCGCCGCGTCCGTGGTGCGGGCGCAGCTCGCGCCCTTGGCGTCGCCGGACAGCCGCCAACGCCCCGCGTTCCACGGGCAGAACGCGTCCTCCACCTCGAACACCACGTCCACCGGCGCCTGGTAGGTCCGCGCCTCCAGCGCCGCCCCCACCTCCACCGGCCGCAGGTACAGCGCGTCCCGCAGATACGGCCGGCACCGCCGGATGTCGGAGACCTGGTACTGCCACGCCTCGTCGACCGGCCGCCCCCGCGCCACCACCGACGTGGTCAGGTCGAGGTCGAACAGGAACCGCCACAGCGCCGCCCGCGTCACCGGGTCCAGCGCCTCCAGGTCGGCCAGCAGCACCGTGCCGTCGGCGCCCTGCGGCCCCCAGGCCGGGCGTATCCGGAACCGCGCGTACCCCGTGACCCGCCCGTCGTCCCGCGACGCGACCACGCACTGCAGCGGCGACGCCCCGTCCCGGCCGCTCTCCGGGTCCAGCAGCCCCAGTTGCTCCCAGCCGGGCCGCCGGGCCAGCATCCCCGGCCGCCCCGGCACCGACCGGGCGTACACCTCCTCGCACGCGTCGAGGACCTCCGCGGGCACCGCGTACCGCAGGCGTACGCCGTCCGTCCCCTCCGGCACGGACAGCCGTACCCGGGTGGTGTCGATCTCGGCGTTCACCTGGAACGTCGCCGCGCCGTAGCCGAACCGGCCGTAGATCGCCGGCTCGGACGCCGTCAGCACCGCCAGCGGCTCGCCCCAGGAGCGCACATCGTCCAGTTGCCGCCGCATCATCGACGTCAGCACGCCCCGCCGCCGGTGCGTGGCCGCCACGCTGACCATGGTCACGCCCGCGGCCGGCACCTCGGCGCCGCCGGGCACGGTCATCCGGAAGCTGAACGCCCCCGCCGTGCCCACACAGGCGCCGCCGTCCCAGACGCCGATCGAACGGTCCACCTCCGTCAGGGAGTTGAACAGCTCCCGTTCCTCGTCCGGCTCCGGAACCCCGCCGAAGGCGCGGACCAGCGTGTCGTACCAGTTGTCCCATTCATCCCGCTGGAGCGCTCGCGGTCCGGTGGTCGGGCCGCTCACCGCGGCGCTGTCAGTCCCCATGGACCCATGCCTATCAGGGCACCGGAGGACCGGCGAGGGAATTTCTCCCGGCCGGCCCGCGCGACGGCCTTCCGTGAAGTTCACCGCGCGGTCCACAGTGAGGTGCCCGCGGTTCGCACGGTGAACCGCGCGGTGACCGCACGGGAAGTCCACGGGCCGGGCGGGGCCTCGGACGGGGGACAAGTGGGACCTCCCGTGCCAAGCGGCTGCTCCGATGGATAGGGTCCCGAACTGATGGCAGCAGGACGACAGCGGCGCGCGGAAGCCGACACGTTCCCGGCCCGGTTGCGCAAGCAGTGGCACCGGGCCCGCGTCGGCCTGCGCAGATCCGCCGTCGACTACTTCCGCGGCGACGGCTCGGACTGGATCGCCCTGGCCGGCCTGCTGCTGACCATCCCGGTCATCGCGGCCACCACCATGGTCAACTCCGTGTGGTGCTCACCGGCCGCGCTGGTCCTGCCGGTCGTCGTCGGCGGCCTGGTGCTCCGCCCGGCCAGCCTGCTCGGCCTGTACGCGGCCGCCGCCACGGCCCTCATCGTGGAGTCGGTGCAGCTCGGCCCGTACACCGAGGGCCCCTCCCGGGTCACCCCGGGCGTGGTCCTGGTCGTCGCCGCCTGCGGGTTCTTCGGGCTGCTGCTCGCGCAGTTCCGCAGCCGGGTCGGCGTGCCCTGGCGGCGCGGCCACACCATGCTGTTCGACCTGCGCGAACGCATCCGCGTCCAGAGCAAGCTGCCGAAGCTGCCGCCGGGCTGGCACCGGGAGATGGCGCTGCGCCCGGCGGGCGGCCAGTCCTTCTCCGGCGACTTCGTGGTCGCGGCCCGCACCGGTGGCGGCCGGACCCTGGAGGTCGTCCTCACCGACGTCTCCGGCAAGGGCATGGACGCGGGCTCGCGGGCGCTGCTGCTCTCCGGTGCCTTCGGCGGCCTGCTGGGCAGCCTGCCCCCGCACGCCTTCCTGCCCGCCGCCAACGGCTATCTGCTCCGCCAGGACTGGGAGGAGGGCTTCGCCACCTCCATCCACCTCGTCCTGGACCTCGACTCCGGGGACTACGAGCTGTACTCCGCCGGCCACCCGCCGGGCCTCCAGCTCAGCGCGGGCACCGGCCGCTGGGAGGAGAAGGCCGCCGAGGGGCCGCTCCTCGGTGTGTACGACGGCGCCCAGTTCGACCCCGTGAAGGGCTCGCTCCGCCCCGGGGACGTGCTGATGCTGTTCACGGACGGCCTGGTGGAGACGTCGGAACGGGACATCGTGGAGGGCATAGACCGCCTCACCGGCGAGGCCGACCGCTATGTCGCCGGCGGCTTCCACGGCGCCGCCTGGCACCTGATCGAGGCGGTCGCCAAGGACGTCAACGACGACCGGGCCCTGCTCCTGATCTGCCGGGAGGGCCCGACCACGGCCCAGGCCCTGGCCGCGAACGCGTCCTGAGGGCGTCCTGAGGCGGGGGCTGCGGGCCGCTCTGCGGTGCTCTGTCCGTGGCCGTGCCGTGCCGTGCCCATCCCGCCCACGCCGTGCCGTGCCGTGCCCTGCCAGACTGACGGCATGAGCACCTCACCCGCCGCCCGCTCCTCGTCCGCGGCCTCTTCCGCGTCCTCGCCGTCGCCGTCGCCGTCGTTGAGCCTCGCCGAGGTGGAGGCGATCGCCCGGGCCGCCCACGAGGGGCAGACCGACAAGGCGGGCCGGCCCTACGCCGAGCACCTGCGGGCGGTCGCCGAGGGCGTACGGGCGCGCGGCGGCGACGCGGACCAGATCGCCGCCGCCTGGCTGCACGACGCCGTCGAGGACGACGCGCTCACGCCGCGCTGGCTCCAGGACGCCCCGCTGAGCCGCCGTACCAAGGACATCGTCCGGGCGGTCACCAAGCGGCCGGGCGAGCCCCCGGAGGCGTACGCCGGGCGGATCCTCGCCACGCCGGGCGCCCTGCTGGTGAAGGAGGCGGACCTGGCGCACAACGCCGACCCGGCCCGCCTCGCCGCCCTGGACGAACCGACCCGCACCCGCCTGGCCGAGAAGTACACCCGCATGCGCGCCCTCCTCGGCCTGCCGGCACCGGACCGGCCGTCCGGCGCCTGACCGGCCCGGCGGGCCTAGGCGGAGACCTTCTCCCGGCTCTCCCGGCTGTCCCGCCGCTCCCCGTGCCCCCGCTCGTGCTCGCGCTCCCGTTCCCGCGCCAGCTCCGCCGCGTCCCGCCGGAACGCCCACTCCATCCGCGGCTCCATCGCGAACCGGAACACCCGCCGCACGGGCGCCGTGCACAGCAGCGTCACGGCCGCCGCCGCGAGGACGGTGACGAGGACCTCGCCGAGCGGCGTGTGCAGCCGGCTCGGCCGGAACCAGCCGAGATAGTCGCCGCCCTTGATCAGGAAGCCGTGCAGCAGATAGCCGTAGAGCGTCCCGGCGCCGAGCGCGGTGAACCACATCCGCCGGCGCGGCACCCAGGCGAAGAAGCACGCGGTCAGCAGCAGCGCGCAGCCGAACAGCGCCAGCGTCATCACCGGCCCCGCCCACCACGGCGCCCCCAGCTCCTGCGCCGAGTCCCGGTGGTAGAACCACGCGGTGTTCATCCGCGGCACCGCCCACCAGCCGACCGCGAGGGCCGCCGCGAACACCGGCACCGACGCGATCCGCACCGAACGCCGCCGCACCAGGTGGAAGTGCTCGGCCTTCATGGAGAGCCCCAGCACGAAGAACGGCAGGAACTGCAGCACCCGTTGCAGATCGAGGTCGTCCCCGATCTCCGGCGACGCCGACGCCAGCATGGCGATCCCGAGCGCCAGCGGCAGCGGCTGCCGGACCAGCTTCCAGACCGGCGTGGTCAGCCGCCAGACGAACAACGCCACCAGGAACCAGGTCAGATACCAGGGGTCCAGCAGACTGATCTCCTGCCCCGGGTCACCGTCGACGAACCGCTTGAACAGCGGGTACGCGGTCTCGAAGAGGACGTACGGCACGGCGACCCCGGTGATCAGCCGCCGCAGCCGGTCGGGGCGCATGTCGAAACTGCGCGAGAAGTAGCCGGAGATGATGATGAACGCCGGCATGTGAAAGGCGTACACGACCGTGTACAGGCCCTCCAGGACGCGGCTGTCACCCTTGAGCGGCTCCCAGGAGTGGCCCATGGCCACGAGCACGATCGCCAGGTACTTGGCGTTGTCGAAGAACGCGTCGCGCTGCTTCACAGAGGCGTGGAACATCTGAGGCACCCTAGCGGCGCCCGCGCGAATTCGTAAAACCCCTGAATAGGGCGGCGTGAGCGGCCGCACATATCAACGGCCCGCGCCCGCCGACCACTCCGCATACCTCTCCGCATCACCCGCCTTGTCCTGATTTCTCATGATCGATCCGGTCATACGGTCAGTGTTTCCCCGGCCCGTTGCCGTGTCCGGGGCGACAATGCGAAATACCTGCGAACGCGTTGTGTGGACAGGGAAACGAACCGGTCGAATTACCTGCGCGAGTAATCCTTCGAATTACTGTGCGGAGCACCGGGGTTGAGTCCCCGCACGTCCCCCCGCACGTCCCTCCGTGCACCGCCCCGCCCGCCGGTCCGCGCACCCGTCCCCGCCCGCGACCCGGCGGACCTCGGGTGAACGATGCGTCACGGGCCGCATAGGGCAGGCCGGTTGGTGGCACGATGGTTCTGGCGGAGGCGCGCGGTGTCGCGCCTCCGGGCCGGGAGAGCGGACCGACCTAGGGTGTGATCAGTTGTGGCCATTTCACTGTCAGTGGTGCTGCTGTTGGCGATCATCCTGGTGGTGCTCATGCGCGGAGGCTCCCTCAAGGCCGGCCCCGCGATCGTCGCGGTCCTCTTCGGCTTCTTCCTCGCCTCGACCGGCATGGCCCCGTCGATCAACCGCTTCCTGGACTCCATAGCGGACACGATCAACTCGATCAGCTTCTGACACGCCTCGGGCCCGGCACCGCCAAGCGCGGAACCGGGCCCGAGGACTGACCGGAGCGGGCGACGGGAATCGAACCCGCGTAGCCAGTTTGGAAGACTGGGGCTCTACCATTGAGCTACGCCCGCACAGCGCGCCGGGCGCGACCGCCGCGGCACTGGAGGCATCGTAGCGGGTCGCCCCCCTTCGCCGCACACCCCGCCCGCGCGGCCCCGCGGCATGTACCCTACGTGTCGCACCAGACGGGGTGTGGCGCAGCTTGGTAGCGCGTCCGCTTTGGGAGCGGAAGGCCGTGGGTTCAAATCCCGCCACCCCGACCAGCCAGGATCAGCCACGGTCACCTCGGGTGATCGCCTTTTGGGCCGTGTACCCGCTGCCGTTACTATGCAAGCTGCACGCCCGTGTGTCTCATCGTCTGAAGTCCTCCGGGCGGCGAAATCCGCCGGGCCTCTCTGGGCCCGGCAGAACCCAAGAAGTCAGCCACAAGGAGACCGAACCGTGAAGAGCGCCGTGGAGACCCTGAACCCGACCCGGGTTCGGCTCACTGTCGAGGTGCCCTTCGAGGAGCTCAAGGACAGCCTCGACGCGGCGTACAAGAAGATCAACCAGCAGGTCACGGTGAAGGGCTTCCGCAAGGGCAAGGTCCCGGCCCGGGTCATCGACCAGCGGTTCGGCCGCGGTGCGGTGCTGGAGGAGGCCGTCAACGACGCCCTCCCGAAGTTCTACACCGAAGCGGTCAACGAGGCCGAGGTGGACCCGCTGGGCCAGCCCGAGGTCGACATCACGGAGCTGAAGGACGGCGAGACGCTGAACTTCACCGCCGAGGTCGACGTCCGCCCGACCATCGAGATCCCGGACTTCTCCGGCATCGAGGTCGAGGTCGACGCCGTCGAGGTCACCGACGAGGACGTGGAGAAGTCGGTCGAGCAGCTCCGCGAGCGCTTCGCCTCCACCTCCCCGGTGGAGCGCGCCGCCGAGGACGGCGACGTCGTCACCATCGACCTGGAGGCCAAGGTCGGCGGCGAGGTGCTGGAGGACGGCATCGCCAGCGGTGTGTCCTACACCATCGGCTCCGGTGAGCTGCTCGACGGCATCGACGACGCCGTCAAGGGCCTGTCCGCCGGCGAGGAGGCCACCTTCACCTCCGAGCTGAAGGGCGGCTCGGCGGCCGGCCAGGAGGCCGAGGTCACCGTCAAGGTCACCCAGGTCGCCCAGCGCGAGCTGCCCGAGCTGGACGACGACTTCGCCCAGTTGGCGTCGGAGTTCGACACCCTCGACGAGCTGAAGGCCGACAGCCGCAAGCGGCTGGCCGACATGAAGCAGTACGACCAGGCCACCCAGGCCCAGGAGCGGGTCCTGGACAAGCTCCTGGAGCTGGTCGAGGTCCCCGTCCCCGAGAAGCTCCTCGAGGACGAGATCAAGACCCGCAAGCACAACCTGGAGCACCACCAGCTCGGCCAGATGGGCCTCGACCTCGCGAAGTACCTGGAGATCCAGGGCAAGACCGAGGAGGAGTTCGAGACCGAGACCCGCGAGGCCGCGGTCAAGGGCATCAAGACCCAGTTCGTCCTCGACGAGCTGGTCAAGCAGGAGAAGCTCAACGTCAACCAGGAGGAGCTGACCGAGCACCTCATGCGGCGCGCGGCCTCCTCCGGCATGTCCCCCGACCAGTTCGCCCAGGCCGTCGTCGAGCAGGGCCAGGTCCCGCTCCTCGTCGGCGAGGTCGCCCGCGGCAAGGCGCTGGCCGCCGTGGTCGAGAAGGCCACGGTCAAGGACACCAACGGCGAGATCGTCGACCTCAGCGACGACGAGGAGGAGACGGAGGCCGCCGAGGCCGCCGCCGACTCCACCGAGGACGCCCCGGCCCAGGAGAAGACCGAGGGCTGAGCCCCCGGCTCCCGCACCGACGGCAGGACGGGCCCCGAGACGCGCGCGCTCTCGGGGCCCGTCCCGCTCCCGCCCCGCCCCGCGCTACGCCCCCGGCGAACACCTCCCTCCGCGGGATTCCCCGAAGGGACCCGCGCGTTAGGGTCCATGAATACGAGGGCAGTGGAGTCCCCGAATACGAGCTCCCGCCCCGCAGGGAAACGTGAGACGGCCCGGCGCCGTCGTAAGACGAGCAGGTGGATACGTGACGAATCTGATGCCCTCAGCCGCCGGCGAGCCCTCCATCGGTGGTGGCCTCGGCGACCAGGTCTACAACCGGCTGCTCGGCGAGCGGATCATCTTCCTCGGCCAGCCGGTCGACGACGACATCGCCAACAAGATCACCGCACAGTTGCTGCTCCTTGCCTCCGACCCGGACAAGGACATCTACCTCTACATCAACAGCCCGGGCGGTTCGATCACCGCCGGCATGGCGATCTACGACACCATGCAGTACATCAAGAACGACGTGGTGACCATCGCCATGGGCCTCGCCGCCTCGATGGGCCAGTTCCTGCTCAGCGCCGGCACCCCGGGCAAGCGCTTCGCCCTGCCGAACGCCGAGATCCTGATCCACCAGCCCTCCGCGGGCCTCGCGGGTTCCGCGTCGGACATCAAGATCCACGCCGAGCGGCTGCTGCACACCAAGAAGCGCATGGCCGAGCTGACGGCCCAGCACACCGGCCAGACGGTCGAGCAGATCACCCGCGACTCCGACCGCGACCGCTGGTTCGACGCCTTCGAGGCCAAGGAGTACGGCCTCATCGACGATGTCATCGCCACGGCCGCCGGCATGCCGGGCGGCGGCGGCACCGGGGCCTGAGCACCGCCCCAGCCAGCCCCGGCCGACCGCCTCAGCCCCTTCCCAGGAGACACTGTGAACGACTTCCCCGGCAGCGGCCTCTACGACCGCGCGCGCGCCGAGTACACCGGCCCCACGGCCGAGTCCCGCTACGTCATCCCGCGCTTCGTCGAGCGCACCTCCCAGGGCATCCGCGAGTACGACCCGTACGCGAAGCTCTTCGAGGAGCGGGTGATCTTCCTCGGCGTGCAGATCGACGACGCCTCCGCCAACGACGTCATGGCCCAGCTTCTGTGCCTGGAGTCGATGGACCCCGACCGGGACATCTCGGTCTACATCAACAGCCCCGGCGGCTCCTTCACGGCGCTCACGGCCATCTACGACACCATGCAGTACGTCAAGCCCGACGTGCAGACGGTCTGCATGGGCCAGGCGGCCTCCGCCGCCGCCGTGCTGCTCGCGGCCGGCACCCCCGGCAAGCGGATGGCGCTGCCCAACGCGCGCGTGCTGATCCACCAGCCGTACAGCGAGACCGGCCGCGGCCAGGTCTCCGACCTGGAGATCGCCGCCAACGAGATCCTGCGGATGCGCTCGCAACTCGAGGAGATGCTGGCCAAGCACTCCACGCAGACCATCGACAAGATCCGCGAGGACATCGAGCGCGACAAGATCCTCACGGCCGAGGACGCGCTCCAGTACGGCCTGATCGACCAGATCATCACCACCCGGAAGATGGACAACTCCTCCCTCCGCTGAGGCAGGACGCTGTATCGTCTGCCGCCCCTTGGCACGGTTTGGCGTGGTTCACGTCAAAGCGAACCGTGCCAAGGGGGGCCCGGACGGGGGGCCCGGCAAGGTACCGTCGACATAAGGCAGCACCAGGAGTCCACTGGACGTCGGCGTCCAGGAGTCTCCCAGGCGAAGGGGAAGCACACCGTGGCACGCATCGGTGACGGCGGCGATCTGCTCAAGTGCTCGTTCTGCGGCAAGAGCCAGAAGCAGGTCAAGAAGCTCATCGCAGGGCCCGGTGTCTACATCTGCGACGAGTGCATCGACCTCTGCAACGAGATCATCGAAGAGGAGCTGGCCGAGACCAGCGAGGTCCGCTGGGAGGAGCTGCCCAAGCCCCGCGAGATCTACGAGTTCCTCGAGGGCTACGTGGTCGGCCAGGAGGCCGCCAAGAAGGCGCTCTCCGTCGCGGTCTACAACCACTACAAGCGGGTCCAGGCCGGGGAGAACGGCGGCGCGCAGGGCCGCGACGACGCCATCGAGCTGGCGAAGTCCAACATCCTGCTGCTGGGCCCCACCGGCTCCGGCAAGACCCTGCTGGCCCAGACCCTGGCCCGCATGCTGAACGTGCCGTTCGCGATCGCCGACGCCACCGCCCTCACCGAGGCGGGCTACGTCGGCGAGGACGTCGAGAACATCCTGCTGAAGCTGATCCAGGCCGCTGACTACGACGTCAAGAAGGCCGAGACCGGCATCATCTACATCGACGAGATCGACAAGGTCGCCCGCAAGAGCGAGAACCCCTCGATCACCCGCGACGTGAGCGGCGAGGGCGTCCAGCAGGCGCTGCTGAAGATCCTGGAGGGCACCACCGCCTCGGTGCCGCCGCAGGGCGGGCGGAAACACCCCCACCAGGAGTTCATCCAGATCGACACGACGAACGTGCTGTTCATCGTGGGCGGCGCCTTCGCCGGCCTGGAGAAGATCATCGAGGCCCGGGCGGGCGCCAAGGGCATCGGCTTCGGCGCGCAGATCCGCTCCAAGCGGGAGCGCGAGTCCCAGGACCACTTCCAGGAGGTCATGCCGGAGGACCTGGTCAAGTTCGGCATGATCCCCGAGTTCATCGGCCGGCTGCCGGTGATCACCAGCGTGCACAACCTCGACCGCGAGGCCCTGCTGAAGATCCTGGTCGAGCCGCGCAACGCGCTGGTGAAGCAGTACCAGCGCCTGTTCGAACTCGACGGGGTGGAGCTGGACTTCGAGCGCGAGGCGCTGGAGGCCATCGCCGACCAGGCCATCCTGCGCCAGACCGGCGCCCGCGGCCTGCGCGCCATCATGGAGGAGGTCCTCCAGGGCGTGATGTACGAGGTCCCGTCCCGCAAGGACGTCGCCCGCGTCGTCATCACCGCCGACGTGGTCCTCTCCAACGTCAACCCGACGCTGATCCCGCGCGACTCCCGCGGCCGCGGCCCGGGCGAGCAGAAGTCGGCGTAACCGCCGCACGGACGAGGAAGGGGCCCCGGCCGCCACGACCGGGGCCCCTTTTCCCGTACCCGGACGGGTCAGACCTTGACTCGAACGTCCTTGCGGATCTTGGTGGTGAGGTCCACCGCCACGTCCTTGCTGATGCTGGCGGTGACCTCGCCCGGCGAGACCATGGCGATCGTGCTGTGGTCCGCCCACGCGCAGAACCAGTCGGACTTCTCCTTCTTGGTCTGCGGGTTCTTGCCCTTGGCCACCTGGCACTTCATGAGCGCGCCGTCGAGCTCCACGCTCTCCGGCTCACCCACCAGATCGGCGCCCGTACCGCTGGAGGAACCCTTCGAGGCCGACTTCTTCATATTGGCGAAGAACGCGTCCAGCGCCGCCTCCGGGTCGGCGATCTCCCCGTACGCACCGGCGAAGGTGATCGTGGAGAACTCGTCCGGCACCGAACTGGGGTCGGACGGGTCGTAGCTGCCCGGGTCGATCGTCGTGTAGATGCCCAGCGCCGACTTGCCGTTCTTGACGCCGCTCTTCTCCAGGTCCTCGGTGGTGCTGCCGCTGCTCAGACCGCTGTCGGACATCAGGTTGTACTCGCCGCCGAGCACCGTCTTCGGCGTGGTGAGCTTGTGCGCGCCGTCGTCCTCCAGACCGCCGCCCGCACCCCCGCCGCCGGTCCCGCCGAGCACGAAGTACGCGCCCACCCCGATCGCCGCCACGACCGCGACCGCGCCGACGATCAGCCCGGTCTTCTTCTTCCCGCCGCCCGGAGCCGGCGGCTGCGGCATCCCGTACGGCGTCTGCCCGTAGGGCTCCTGTCCGTACGGGGGCTGCTGCGGGGGCACGCCCTGCGGAGGCTGCTGCGGATAGCCGTAACCGGGCTGCGGAGGAGGCGTCTGCTGGGGGTGGCCGTAACCGGGCTGCGGAGGAGGCGTCTGCTGGGGGTGGCCGTAGCCGGGCTGGGGGGCCTGCGGCGGCTGGCCGTACGGGCCCGGCTGGCCGTACGGTCCGGGCTGCTGGGGCTGCCCGCCGTACGGGCCCGGCTGGTTGTAGCTCATTCCTGGGTTCCCCTCCGGATGCACGTCTCTTGCCCGCCATCCTGACGCAGACATGGCGGGAACCGGCCACCGGGGGCCGCACCGTTACAAAGCAAACGCGTTTCGGGACTCGGTCGTGACACCTCTAAACTGACCCTCGTGACCGAGAACACTCAGCAGCCGCAATCAGCGCCCATCACCGAACTGCCGACCCAGTACACGCCGGCCGAGGTAGAGGGGAAGCTGTACGAGCGCTGGGTAGACAAGGGGTACTTCACCGCCGACGCGGACAGCGACAAGCCCCCGTACACCATCGTCATCCCGCCGCCCAACGTCACCGGCTCCCTGCACCTGGGCCACGCCTTCCAGCACACGCTGATGGACGCCCTCACCCGCCGCAAGCGCATGCAGGGCTACGAGGCGCTGTGGCTGCCCGGCATGGACCACGCCGGCATCGCCACCCAGAACAAGGTGGAGCAGCAGCTCGCCGACGAGGGCAAGTCCCGGCACGACCTCGGCCGCGAGGAGTTCGTCCAGCGGGTGTGGCAGTGGAAGGAGGAGTACGGCGGCAAGATCCTCGGCCAGATGCGGCGCCTGGGCGACGGCGTCGACTGGTCCCGGGAGCGCTTCACCATGGACGCCGGCCTGTCCCGGGCCGTCGGCACCATCTTCAAGCGCCTCTACGACGACGGGCTGATCTACCGCGCCGAGCGCATCATCAACTGGTGCCCGCGCTGTCTGACCGCCATCTCCGACATCGAGGTGAACTACCAGGAGGACGACGGCGAGCTGGTCTCCATCCGGTACGGCGAGGGCGAGGACAGCCTGGTCGTCGCCACCACCCGCGCGGAGACGATGCTCGGCGACACCGCCGTCGCCGTCCACCCCGACGACGAGCGCTACCGGCACCTGGTCGGCCGGCGGATCAAGCTGCCGCTGACCGACCGGACCATCCCGGTCGTCGCCGACGCCCACGTCGACCCCGAGTTCGGCACCGGCGCGGTCAAGGTCACCCCGGCCCACGACCCGAACGACTTCGCCATCGGCCAGCGGCACGACCTGGAGTCGATCACCGTCATGGACGAGCGGGGCGTCATCACCGCGCACGGCCCCTTCGAGGGCCTGGACCGCTTCGAGGCCCGCTCCACCATCGTCGCCGCGCTGCGCGAGCAGGGCCGGATCGTCGCCGAGAAGCGGCCCTACGTGCACTCCGTCGGCCACTGCTCGCGCTGCGGCACCACCGTCGAACCGCGGCTGTCCCTGCAGTGGTGGGTCAAGGTCGCCCCGCTGGCCAAGGCGGCCGGTGACGCCGTCCGCGACGGCCGGGTCACCATCCACCCCGAGGACATGGCGAAGCGGTACTTCGACTGGGTCGACAACATGCACGACTGGTGCATCTCGCGCCAGTTGTGGTGGGGCCACCGCATCCCCGTCTGGTACGGCCCGGACGGCGAGGTCGTCTGCGTCGGCCCCGACGAGGAGCCGCCCGCCGGCGAGGGCTGGCACCAGGAGACCGACGTCCTGGACACCTGGTTCTCCTCGGGCCTGTGGCCGTTCTCCACCCTGGGCTGGCCGGAGCAGACCGCCGACCTGCGCAAGTTCTACCCGACCGACGTCCTGCTGACCGGCCACGACATCATCTTCTTCTGGGTCGCCCGGATGATGATGTTCGGCCTGTACGCCATGGACGGCGAGGTCCCGTTCAAGACCATCGCGCTGACCGGCCTGGTCCGCGACGAGCGCGGCAAGAAGATGTCGAAGTCCTTCGGCAACGTCGTCGACCCGCTCGACTGGATGGACACCTACGGCTCCGACGCCGTCCGCTTCACCCTGGCCCGCGGCGCCAACCCCGGCACCGACGTGCCCATCGGCGAGGACTGGGTCCAGGCGTCCCGGAACTTCGCCAACAAGATCTGGAACGCCACCCGGTTCGCCCTGATGAACGGCGCCACCGTCGAGGGCCCGCTGCCGGACGCCGCCGAGATGTCCCCGACCGACCGCTGGATCCTCTCCCGGCTGGGCCGGACGGTCGCCGACGTCGACGCGTTCTACGAGGACTACCAGTTCGCCAAGGTCTCCGACGCCCTCTACCACTTCGCGTGGGACGAGGTCTTCGACTGGTACGTGGAGCTGTCCAAGACCACCTTCCAGGCGGGCGGCCCGGCGGCCGAGGTCAGCAAGCGCGTCCTGGGCGAGGTCCTGGACGTCACGCTGCGGCTGCTGCACCCGGTCGTCCCGTTCGTCACCGAGGAGCTGTGGACCACGCTCACCGGCGGCGAGTCGGTCGTCGTCGCCGACTGGCCGAAGGACTCCGGCTTCCGGGACGCGGCCGCCGAACGGGAGATCGAGACCCTCCAGTCGGTGATCACCGAGGTCCGCCGGTTCCGCGCCGACCAGGGCCTCCAGCCCGGCCAGCGCGTCCCGGCCCGCCTCACCCTGGACGGCACGGCCCTCGCCCCGCACGAGCCGGCCATCCGCCAGTTGCTCCGCCTCCAGCCCGAGGGCGACGCCTTCACGGCGACGGCGACCCTGCCGGTGGCCGGCGCCGAGGTCGCCCTCGACCTCTCCGGCACCATCGACGTCGCCGCCGAGCGCAAGCGCCTCGGCAAGGACCTCGCGGCGGCCGAGAAGGAGAAGGCCCAGGCCACGGCCAAGCTCGGCAACGAGGCGTTCCTGGCCAAGGCCCCGGACCACGTGGTCGACAAGATCCGGGGACGCCTGGCCAAGGCGGAGGAGGACATCGTCCGCCTCCGCACCCAGCTCGACCGCCTGCCGCAGGCGTAGGGGCCCCGCACGAGGGTCCCCGGCACTTACTGCATGCCGGGGACCCTCGCGCACCTCCAGGGACGCGGGGCCGTACCGCCATGCGGCTCCGCCGCGTGGACGCGACCAGCCACGACACACCCGCACACGGACGAGGGCCCGAGCCACCCCCGCCTTCGCCGGCACCCCTCCGTAGACTGGGCCCCGTGAGCGACATCCCCGGCGACGACCAGCCAGACCCCCTCGACTCCTTCGACGAGATCATCGAGGCGGAGACCACCCGAGACCCCGACCTCGCGGTCATCGAGGCCGGCAGCCGCACCCTCCGCACCCAGGGCGGCCCCCCGCAGGCCGACGTACCCGCCCGCCCCGAGGACCCCGAGGTCGACAAGGCGCTGCGCGAGGTCGAGGCCGAGCTGGCCACCCGCTGGGGCGAGACCAAGCTGGAGCCCTCCGTCAGCCGTATCGCCGCGCTGATGGACGTCCTGGGCGACCCGCAGCGCTCGTACCCGTCGATCCACATCACCGGCACCAACGGCAAGACCTCCACCGCCCGCATGATCGAGGCCCTGCTCGGCGCCTTCGAGCTGCGCACCGGGCGGTACACCTCGCCGCACGTGCAGTCGATCACCGAGCGGATCAGCCTGGACGGCGCGCCGATCGCCGCGGAGCGGTTCGTGGAGACGTACCAGGACATCAAGCCGTACGTGGAGATGGTCGACGCGCGGCAGGAGTACCGGCTGTCCTTCTTCGAGGTGCTCACCGGCATGGCGTACGCCGCCTTCGCCGACGCGCCCGTGGACGTGGCCGTGGTCGAGGTCGGCATGGGCGGCTCCTGGGACGCCACCAACGTGATCGACGGGGACGTCGCCGTGGTCACCCCGATCGACCTGGACCACACCGACCGGCTCGGGGAGACCACCGCCGAGATCGCCACCGAGAAGGCCGGCATCGTCAAGCAGGACGCCACCGTCATCCTCGCCCAGCAGCCGGTGGACGCGGCCCAGGTGCTGCTGAAGAAGGCCGTCGACGTGAACGCCACCGTGGCCCGCGAGGGCCTGGAGTTCGGCGTGGTGGCCCGGCAGGTCGCCGTCGGCGGCCAGTTGCTGACGCTGCGCGGCCTGGGCGGCGAGTACCCCGAGGTCTACCTGCCGCTGCACGGCGCCCACCAGGCGCACAACGCGGCCGTGGCGCTCGCCGCCGTCGAGGCGTTCTTCGGGGTGGGCGCGCAGCGTCCGGAGCCGCTGGACATCGACACCGTCCGCAAGGCGTTCGCCGCCGTCGCCTCGCCGGGCCGCCTGGAGGTGGTCCGCACCTCGCCGACGGTCGTGCTGGACGCCGCGCACAACCCGGCCGGGGCGCGGGCCACCGCCGCGGCGCTGGGGGAGGCGTTCCAGTTCAGCCGACTGATCGGGGTGGTCGGCGCGAGCGGCGACAAGGACGTGCGGGGGCTGCTGGAGGCGTTCGAACCGGTGTTCGCCGAAGTCGTCGTCACCCAGAACACCAGCCACCGCGCGATGGACGCCGACGCGCTGGCCGCGATCGCCGTCGAGGTGTACGGCGAGGACCGGGTGCAGGTCGAGCCGCAGTTGCCGGACGCGCTGGAGGCCGCGATCACCCTGGCCGAGGAGGAGGGCGAGTTCGCGGGCGGCGGGGTGCTCGTCACCGGCTCGGTCATCACCGTCGGCGAGGCCCGACTGCTGCTGGGAAGGGGCTGACATCCCGTGCGTACGCTCTGTTCCTCGACCCTGATCGGCGAGTTCTTCGTGATCGGCTTCGCCGGGCTGGTCGCCATGAAACAGCCCGACCTGTCCATGGGGACGGTGTGGACGGTCAGCGGCATCGCGATGTTCCTGTGCGTGGCGCTGTGCGGCATGGTGACCCGCCCCGGCGGCGTGGCCCTGGGCTGGGCCCTGCAGCTCGCGCTGATCGCCTCCGGCTTCGTCGTCCCGATGATGTTCATCCTCGGAGTCGTCTTCGCCGCCCTGTGGTGGGCGTCCGTGCACTACGGCAGGAAGATCGACGAGGCGAAGGCGAGATTCGCGGCGCGGACGGAACCGGGGGCCGCGCCGCAGGCGTGATGCCCTGTGGCTGACGCTGCGTGACGAGGGCCGCGACACGCCCGGTAACCTCAGTCACACTTCGCACGTCCTGACCTACAAGGAGCCCGCAGTGACCCAGCGCACCCTCGTCCTCCTCAAGCCCGACGCCGTCCGTCGTGGCCTGACCGGCGAGATCATCAGCCGTATCGAGCGCAAGGCCGGCTGGCAGATCACCGCGCTGGAGCTGCGCACCCTGGACCAGGAGACCCTGGAACAGCACTACGGCGAGCACAAGGGCAAGCCCTTCTACGAGCCCCTGGTGGAATTCATGTCCTCCGGCCCGGTCGTGGCGATGATCGTCGAGGGCGAGCGGGTCATCGAGGGCGTGCGCGCCCTGGCCGGTCCCACCGACCCGATCGCCGCCGCGCCGGGCTCCATCCGCGGCGACTACGGTGTGATCGTCCGGGAGAACCTGATCCACGCCTCCGACTCCGAGGAGTCCGCCGAGCGCGAGGTGAAGATCTTCTTCCCGGGCCGTGCCTGATCTCTACTATCTGTTTTTCTGACGCCTTGTCAGTCAAATGGCCCATCTGACCAGGGCGGTCGTGGTGAAACGGCCGCCCTGTCACATTTGCGTGCCGATCGGGGGAACGTTTGCCTCCGTTGGCCCGTCTCCACAAGCGAGGCGGGACGCCATCTGATGACAATGGCGAAGACCCTCGCGCGGTGTTCGTGAAAGCGCGTCTACGATGGAAGCCTTCACGCCACTGCACCCACCTCGCCGACCTGAAAAGCCCTCAAAAGCTCCTGGGAAGGCCAGTCGAATCCTGATGGGGAACTCAATGTCGTTCATCGGCCGTGACATGGCTGTCGACCTCGGGACCGCCAACACGCTGGTGTACGTCAGGGGTCGTGGGATCGTACTCAACGAGCCGTCCGTCGTCGCCATCAACACCAACACCGGCGGCATCCTCGCGGTCGGCGCCGAAGCGAAGAAGATGATCGGGCGCACGCCCGGCAACATCGTTGCCGTGCGTCCGCTGAAGGACGGCGTGATCGCCGACTTCGAGATCACCGAGCGGATGCTCCGCTACTTCATCCTGAAGATCCACAAGCGGCGGTATCTGGCTCGTCCGCGGGTCGTCGTCTGTGTGCCCTCGGGCATCACCGGCGTCGAGCGCCGAGCCGTCATCGAGGCGTCGTCCCAGGCCGGCGCCCGCCAGGTGCACATCATCGAGGAGCCCATGGCCGCGGCCATCGGCTCCGGCCTGCCGGTCCACGAGGCCACGGGCAACATGGTGGTCGACATCGGCGGCGGCACCACGGAGGTCGCGGTCATCTCCCTCGGCGGCATCGTCACCGCCCAGTCCATCCGCGTCGCGGGTGACGAACTGGACAACGCCATCATCCAGCACATCAAGAAGGAGTACTCGCTCCTGCTGGGTGAGCGGACGGCCGAACAGATCAAGATCACGATCGGTTCCGCGTACGACCTCGACACCGACGAGCACACCGAAATCCGCGGCCGGGACCTCGTCTCCGGGCTGCCCAAGACCGTCGTCGTCTCCGCCGCCGAAGTCCGCAAGGCGATCGAGGAGCCGGTCAACGCGATCGTCGACGCGGTCAAGACCACCCTGGACAAGTGCCCGCCGGAGCTGTCCGGCGACATCATGGACCGGGGCATCGTCCTGACCGGCGGCGGAGCGCTGCTGCGCGGCCTCGACGAGCGGCTGCGCCGGGAGACCGGAATGCCGATCCACATCGCCGAGGACCCGCTGGACAGCGTGGCGCTCGGCTCCGGCAAGTGCGTCGAGGAGTTCGAGGCGCTCCAGCAGGTGCTGGACGCCCAGCCCCGCAGATGACATCACGCTTGCATTCCGCCGTACGAGACGACCTCCTCTCGTACGGCGGATCGTTGATATAGAGACCTAGAGACCTAGAGACCTAGAGACCTAGAGCCATACGGACCCAGAGCCCTAGAGCCCTAGAGCCCGACGGACCTAGCGCCCTAGAGACATCCAGACGTAGCGACCGGCACCATCCGTCCCGCCCGCTGCGGGCGGTGGGATGGGGCCGGCACATACCGAAGAACCACCGACGAATTCCCGAATTCCGACGAGGAAGGCACGGCCGCCGCACGTGAGGGACACGAAAGAGAGCCGGCTGCTCCTGGTGCTGCTGATCGCGGTCGCGTTCGCGCTGATCACGGTGGACATCCGCGGCGGGGAGGACTCACCGGTCGACGGTGCCCGGCAGGCCGCGGCCACCGTCTTCGGCCCGATCGAGGACGGGGTGTCGTCCGCCGTCGACCCGGTGGGCAACGCCATCTCCGCGGTCCGCGCCTCCGGTGACCGCCACGACCGGCTCGCCGCCCTGGAGCAGGAGAACGCGGCGCTCAAGGCGAAGCTCGGCAGCGACGACCGCGGCCGCAGCCGCCTCGCCCAGCTCGACAAGATGCTCAAGCTGGCGGGGGAGGGCCAGTACGGCATCAAGGGCGCCCAGGTCATCGGCATAGGAGCGGCCCAGGGCTTCTCCTGGACCGTCACCATCGACGTCGGCGCCCACGACGGCATCCAGCGCGACATGACCGTCCTCAACGGCGACGGACTGGTCGGCCGGGTCACCACCGTCGGCCCCGACTCCTCCACGGTGCTGCTCGCCAGCGACCCCGACTTCACCGTCGGCACTCGTATGGAGGCCGGCGACGAACTCGGCTTCGCCTCCGGGCAGGGCGACCGCCCGCTCCGGGTCGAGCTGCTCAACGGCAAGGCCGAGGTGAAGAAGGGCGACCGCCTGGTCACCTTCGGCTCCCAGGCCGACAAGCCCTTCGTGCCCGGCGTGCCGGTCGGCGTGGTCTCCCGCGTCGACCCCTCCGGCGGCGACCTGACCCGCACCCTGTACGTCACGCCGTACGTCAGCTTCACCAAGCTCGACATCGTCGGCGTCGTCGTCCAGGGGCCCAAGAAGGACCCGCGCGACACGGTGCTCCCGGACAAGCCCAAGCCGGCCCCCAGGCCGACCGTGACGGTCACCGTGACACCGGGCGCCGGGGAGCCCGGCGACGGCCAGGCGGCCGAGGACGGCCAGGGGGCCGACGGACAGCCGCAGATCGAGCAGCCCGAGCAGTAGGAGTCTGAAGTCCCATGCGCGTCAACCGGATCCTGCTGTCCGCGGCCCTGATCGCCGTCGCCCTGGTGATCCAGGTCAGCGTCCTGGCCCGGCTCCACCTCCCCGGTGCCGTCCCCGACCTGCTGCTCCTCGTCGTGCTCGGCCTCGCCCTGGTCTACGGCCACGTCGGCGGGGCCCTGATCGGCTTCGGCGCCGGTCTGCTCGCCGACCTCGCCCCGCCCGCCGACCACGCCGCCGGACGCTACGCCCTGGTGCTGTGCGTCATCGGCTACCTGGCGGGCCTCGCCCGGCCGGAGAACGGACGGCTGAAGTCCGCCGTCGGCCCCATGGTCGTGGTCGTCGTCGCCGCCGTCGGCTCCACCCTGCTCTACGCCGGGGTCGGCGCCCTGGTCGGCGACACCGCCGCCCGCCACGTCGGCCTCGGCGGGCTGCTGTTCACCGCCGCCCTGTACGACCTGCTGCTGGCGCCGTTCGTCGTCCCCGGCATCATGGCGCTGGCCCGGCGCGCGGAGAACGACCCGCTCGCCGAGACCAACTCCGCCGCCCAGGCCACCGACATCTCCTCCGGCTGGCTCTCCTCCGGCACCGGTCTGCGCATCGGCGGCCAGCGGGGCGGGCTGCGGGTGAAGGCGGCGCGGGCCCGGGTCGCCCGCGCCGGACGCATCAAGGGGGTCAAGCGGCTGTGACGGCGGCCGAGTTCACCCGAACGGGTCCGCCGGGGCGGAACGCGGCCCGGCCGGCCGTCCGTTCATCATTCGTACGCGCACACACGCCGGCGCACTGAGAGGGGGCGGCAACCGCAGTGACCAACATCCCCGAGACCGGACGGAACCCACGCGTCCAGATCCGGCTCGTCGTCATCCAGATCCTCGTCCTCTCCCTCCTGGGCACCCTCGGCGGCCGGCTCTGGTACCTCCAGATCCGCCAGGGCGACGAGTACGCCAAGGAAGCCTCCGGCAACCACGTCCAGCAGGTCGTCCAGCCCGCCGTCCGCGGCTCCATCCTCGACGCCCGCGGCGTGGCCCTCGCCGACAACGAGACCCGGCTGGTGGTCTCCGCCTCCCGCACCGATCTGCTGAAGATGAAGGACGACGGCGAGGCCGTCCTCACCAAGCTCGCCGGTGTCCTCGGCATGAAGCCCGAGGAGGTGCGGGAGAAGGTCCGGCTCTGCGACGCCAAGACCCCCCAGCCCTGCTGGAACGGCTCGCCGTACCAGCCCATCCCCATCACCGACGAGGCCACCCCCAAGCAGGCCCTGCAGATCCGCGAGCGCGCCGAGGACTTCCCCGGCATCAGCGCCGAACCCCAGGCGGTGCGCCGCTACCCCAGCCCCGGCAAGGCCAACACCGCCCAGGTCCTCGGCTACCTCTCCCCGGTCACCGACGACGAGATCACCAAGGCCCAGGACACCGACTCGCCCTACCTCCGCTCCGACCAGGTCGGCCGCTCCGGCATCGAGCGCCAGTACGACAAGGCGCTGCGCGGCAAGGCCGGCGTCACCCGCTACGAGGTGGACAACCTCGGCCGGGTCATCGGCGAGGCCGAGTCCGACCCCGCCCAGCCCGGCGACAACCTGGTCACCAGCATCGACTCCCGCGTCCAGCGCATCGCCGAGTACGAGCTGAACGAGGCGATGAAGGCCGCCCGCAAGGAGTTCGACCGCAACACCGGCACCAACTACAAGGCCGACTCCGGTGCCGTGGTGGTGATGGAGGCCAAGACCGGCCGGATAGTGGCCATGGCGTCCAACCCCACCTACGACCCCAACGCGTGGGTGGGCGGCATCTCCGCCGCCGACTACAAGAAGCTCACCGGCAAGGACTCCAACTACCCGCTGCTCAACCGCGCCATCCAGGGCCAGGCCGCCCCCGGCTCCGTCTTCAAGGTGGTCTCCACCTCCGCCGCCGTGGAAGCCGGCTACGACTTCGACGGCAGCTACGACTGCTCCAGCGCGTACAACGTCGGCGGCCAGGTCTTCAAGAACTTCGAGTCCGCCAACTACGGCCCGATCAACCTCGGCCGCGCCCTGGAGGTCTCCTGCGACACCGTCTTCTACCGCCTGGCGCACCAGGAGTGGAAGAAGGACGGCGGCATGAACCCCAAGAAGCCCCACGACTACTTCTACAAGGCCGCCCACCAGTTCGGCCTCGGCGAGGAGACCGGCATCGACCTGCCCAACGAGGTCACCGGCCGGGTCCCCGACCGCCAGTGGAAGCAGAGCTACTGGGAGGCCAACAAGGACGCCTGGTGCAAGACCGGCAAGAAGGACGGCTCGTACGTGGAGAAGATCGCGTACGAGAACTGCATCGAGGGCAACAAGATGCGTGCCGGTGACGCCATCAACTACTCCATCGGCCAGGGCGACACCCTCGTCACCCCCATCCAGATGGCCACCATCTACGCCGCGATCTCCAACGGCGGCACCCTCTACACCCCCTCCATCGGCAAGGCCGTCGTCAGCGCCGACGGCAAGCAGGTCGACCCGATCAAGCCCACGTCGCACGGCAGGCTGCCGATAAGCAAGGAGACGCGGGACAAGATGGACGCCGCCCTCGCCGGCGTCGCCACCAACGGCACCGCCGCCTGGCGGTTCGAGGGCTGGCCCCAGGACAAGATCCCGATGCACGCCAAGACCGGTACCGCCGAGGTCTACGGCAAGCAGACCACCTCCTGGTTCGCCACGTACACCAAGGACTACTCGATCGTCATGACGATCTCCCAGGGCGGCACCGGCTCCGGCGCCTCCGGCCCCGCCGTCCGCAACATCTACGACGCGCTGTACGGCGTCCAGGAGGACGGCGCCATCGACAAGAAGAAGGCACTGCTGCCCCAGCCGCAGAAGGCCCTGCCCAAGGTCAAGACCGACGGCACGATCGCCGCGCCGAAGATCTCCGAGGACCCGGTCAAGGACCAGCAGGCCACCGAGAAGGACGAGTACGCCCCCCTCGACGACCAGGACCAGGGCGCCACCGTCCCGAACCAGGACGCGGGCGACCGCCGGACCCGCCGCCGGCGCCGCGGCCCCGGCCGGAACCGGAAGCGGAGGATCCTCGCATGACCGGGGCGAACAGTTTCCAGGTCTCCGGGTACGGCCCCGAGCGCGCGGGCTGGACCCGGCTGTTCGCCCGGGACTCGGTGGCCCGCCGGCTGGACTGGCCGATACTGCTGGCGGCCCTCGCCCTGTCCATGACCGGCACCGTGCTGGTCTACTCGGCGACCCGCAACCGCACCGAGCTCAACCAGGGCGACCCGTACTACTTCCTGGTCCGGCACCTGCTCAACACCGGCATCGGCATCGCGCTGATGATCGCCATAGTGTGGATCGGCCACCGCACCCTGCGCACCGCCGTCCCCCTGCTGTACGGCGCGTCGCTCTTCCTGATCCTGCTGGTGCTCACCCCGCTGGGCTCCACCATCAACGGCGCGCACTCCTGGATCAAGCTCCCCGGCGGCTTCTCCCTGCAGCCCTCGGAGTTCGTCAAGCTCACCATCATCCTGGGCATGGCGATGCTGCTGGCCACCCGGGTGGACGCCGGCGACAAGCAGTACCCGGACCACCGCACCGTCCTGCAGTCCCTCGGCCTCGCCGTCGTCCCCATGCTGATCGTGATGCTGATGCCCGACCTCGGGTCGGTCATGGTCATGGTCATCATCGTGCTGGGCGTGCTGCTCGCCTCCGGCGCCTCCAACCGGTGGGTGTTCGGCCTGATCGGCGCGGGCACCGTCGGTGCCCTGGCGGTCTGGCAGCTCGGCATCCTCGACGACTACCAGATCAACCGCTTCGCCGCCTTCGCCAACCCCGAGCTGGACCCGGCCGGCGTGGGCTACAACACCAACCAGGCGCGCATCGCCATCGGTTCCGGCGGGCTCACCGGCTCCGGCCTCTTCCACGGCTCCCAGACCACCGGCCAGTTCGTCCCCGAGCAGCAGACGGACTTCGTCTTCACGGTGGCCGGGGAGGAGCTCGGGTTCGTCGGCGCGGGCCTCATCATCCTGCTGCTCGGCGTGGTGCTGTGGCGCGCCTGCCGCATCGCCCGCGACACCCCCGACCTGTACGGCACGATCGTCGCCGCGGGCATCGTCGCCTGGTTCGCCTTCCAGGCGTTCGAGAACATCGGGATGACCCTCGGCATCATGCCGGTGACCGGCCTGCCCCTGCCGTTCGTCTCCTACGGCGGCTCGTCGATGTTCGCGGTGTGGATGGCGGTGGGACTGCTCCAGTCGATCACCGTGCAGAGACCCATGTCGGCGTAGCGGCGAAGACGGCGGCCGGCGCCGGTACGGAGACCCCGCGTCGGCGCGGACACCGCCGGCCGGAGCTGCCGTGGGTCCCCGCGGGCGGGGGTTCCCGCCGGCCGGGCACGGCCGACTGGAGCCCCGTGGTTTCCGTGCGGAGGCGGCCGGGATCGTCCGGGCGGAGGTGACCTTCGGGCCCTGCCGGGTACGTTCGCCCCATGGCGGACATCAAGCGCGAGATCGAGCGGAAGTACGAGTCCGACGACACCGGGCTCCCCGACCTGACCGCGGTGGCGGGCGTCGCGTCCGTCGCCGACCAGGGCGTCGTCCACCTCGACGCCACCTACTACGACACCGCCGACGAACGCCTCGCCGCCTCCGGCATCACCCTGCGGCGCCGCACCGGCGGCTCCGACGCCGGCTGGCACCTCAAGCTCCCCGTCGCCCCGGGCGAGCGCGAGGAGATCCACGCCCCGCTCTCCGACACCCTCCCCGACGAACTGACCGCCCTGGTCCGCTCCCGGGTCCGCGGCGCCGCCCTGGTGCCCGTGGTCCGGCTGCGCCAGGACCGCGACCTGCGCCACCTCCTCGACCGGAAGGGACGGCTCCTCGCCGAGGCCGGCCTCGACACCGTCCACGCCGAACGGCTCAGCGGCGGCGTCGGCGAGACCCGCTGGACCGAGATCGAGGTGGAACTCGCGGACGGCGGCGACCCGGCCCTCCTCGACACGGTGGAGCGTCAGTTGCGCGAGGCCGGCGTCCGCCCCGCCGCCCACTCCTCGAAGCTGGCCCGCGCCCTCGCCGAGACGGCCCCCGACCGCACCCGCTCGCCCGCGCCCACCGGGGACCCGGTGACCGCCGGCGACCACGTGCTGGCGTATCTGCGCCGGCAGCGGGACGCGATCGTCGAGCTGGACCCGGCCGTCCGCCGGGACGCGGAGGACTCCGTGCACTCCATGCGGGTGGCCACGCGCAGGCTGCGCAGCACCCTGAAGTCGTTCCGGTCGGTCCTGGACCGCTCCGTCACCGACCCGATCGGGGCCGAGCTGAAGTGGCTGGCGGGCGTCCTCGGCGCGGACCGGGACCGCGAGGTGCTGACCGAGCGGCTGACGGCGGCCCTCGACGAGGTGCCGGACGACCTGGTGCACGGCCCGGTGGCCGCGCGCCTGCGGCAGTGGTCCGGCGCCGAGCACGGCAGCGCCCGCGCCCGGCTGATCGCCGTACTGGACTCGCACCGCTACCTCGCCCTGCTGGACGGCCTGGACGCGCTGCTCGCCGATCCGCCGCTGCGCGAGGCGGCCGGCAAGAAGCCCGCCAAGGTGCTCGCCGAGGCGCTGCGCAAGGACGTCCGCAAGGTCTCCGCCCTGGTCACCCGGGCCCTGGAGACCGCCCCCGGCACCGACCGGGACGTGGCGCTGCACGAGGCCCGCAAGAAGGCCAAGCGCACCCGGTACGCGGCCGAGGCGGCCGGACCGGCCCTCGGCAAACCGGCGAAGTCCCTGGTCAAGTCCATGAAGGCGCTGCAGAAGCGGCTCGGGGAGCACCAGGACAGCGTGATGGCCCGCGTCACCCTGCGCGAGCTGGCCGCGGTCGCCCACGCGGCCGGCGAGGACACCTTCACGTACGGCCTGCTCCACGAGCGCGAGCGGTGCCGGGCGGTGGACGTGGAGAGCGCCCTGCCCGCCTTCTGGGACGGCGTGAAGGACGCGGCGACCGCCCTGTGAGCGGTCCGGCGTGCGAAGACGCTCCGGGACCGCGTTACGCTGGATGGCCACCCCTGTCAGTCCAGTCCAGCCCACGAAGGTGTGCGAGATGCCTGCCGAAGTCGCTGCGGCCGCGGAGTCCGTTTTCCCGCAGCTCGAAGCTCTGCTCCCGCATGTGCAGAAGCCGATCCAGTACGTCGGCGGAGAGCTCAACTCGACCGTCAAGGACTGGGACTCCTGCGACGTCCGCTGGGCCCTGATGTACCCCGACGCCTACGAGGTCGGCCTGCCCAACCAGGGCGTCATGATCCTCTACGAGGTGCTCAACGAGCAGGAGGGCGTCCTCGCCGAGCGCACCTACAGCGTGTGGCCGGACCTGGAGGCCCTGATGCGGGAGCACCGGGTCCCGCAGTTCACGGTGGACAGCCACCGGCCGGTGAAGGCGTTCGACGTGTTCGGCCTGTCCTTCTCCACCGAGCTGGGCTACACCAACATGCTCGCCGCCCTGGACCTGGCCGGCATCCCGCTGGAGGCCGGGGACCGCGGCCTGGACGACCCGATCGTCATGGCCGGCGGCCACGCGGCGTTCAACCCCGAGCCGATCGCCGACTTCATCGACTGCGCGGTCATCGGCGACGGCGAGCAGGCGGTCCTGGAGGTCACCGCGATCATCCGGGCCTGGAAGGCGGAGGGCCGCCCCGGCGGCCGCGAGGAACTCCTGTTCCGCCTGGCCCGCACCGGCGGTGTCTACGTCCCCGGCTTCTACGACGTGGAGTACCTCCCCGACGGCCGTATCGCCCGGGTGGTGCCGAACCGGTCCGGCGTCCCGTGGCGGGTGTCGAAGCACACCGTCATGGACCTCGACGAGTGGCCCTACCCCAAGCAGCCGCTGGTCCCGCTCGCCGAGACGGTCCACGAGCGGATGTCGGTGGAGATCTTCCGCGGCTGCACCCGCGGCTGCCGCTTCTGCCAGGCCGGCATGATCACCCGCCCGGTCCGCGAGCGCTCCATCACCGGCATCGGCGAGATGGTCGACAAGGGCCTGAAGGCGACCGGTTTCGAGGAGGTCGGGCTGCTCTCGCTCTCCTCCGCGGACCACTCGGAGATCGGCGACATCGCCAAGGGCCTGGCCGACCGCTACACCGACGACAAGATCGGCCTCTCCCTCCCCTCCACCCGGGTCGACGCCTTCAACATCGACCTGGCCAACGAACTCACCCGCAACGGCCGCCGCTCCGGCCTCACCTTCGCCCCCGAGGGCGGCTCGGAGCGCATCCGCAAGGTCATCAACAAGATGGTCTCGGAGGACGACCTGATCAGGACCGTCGCCACCGCCTACGGCAACGGCTGGCGCCAGGTCAAGCTGTACTTCATGTGCGGTCTGCCGACCGAGACCGACGAGGACGTGCTCCAGATCGCCGACATGGCGATGAACGTCATCCAGAAGGGCCGCGAGGTCTCCGGCTCCGGCGACATCCGCTGCACGGTGTCGATCGGCGGCTTCGTGCCCAAGCCGCACACCCCCTTCCAGTGGGCCCCGCAGCTCTCCGCCGAGGAGACCGACGCCCGGCTGGCCAAGCTCCGCGACAAGATCCGCGGCGACAAGAAGTACGGCCGCTCCATCGGCTTCCGCTACCACGACGGCAAGCCCGGCATCGTCGAGGGCCTGCTCTCCCGGGGCGACCGCCGCGTCGGCGCCGTCATCCGCGCCGTCTACGAGGACGGCGGCCGCTTCGACGGCTGGCGCGAGCACTTCTCCTACGACCGCTGGATGGCCTGCGCCGCCAAGGCCCTCGCCCCCTACGGCGTGGACGTCGACTGGTACACCACCCGCGAGCGCACCTACGAGGAGGTCCTGCCCTGGGACCACCTCGACTCCGGCCTCGACAAGGACTGGCTCTGGGAGGACTGGCAGGACGCCCTCGACGAGACCGAGGTCGAGGACTGCCGCTGGACCCCGTGCTTCGACTGCGGGGTGTGCCCGCAGATGGACACCAGCATTCAGATCGGCCCCACCGGCAAGAAGCTGCTGCCGCTGACGGTCAAGAACTCCGCGCCGGCGCCGGGCGGGCACACGCACTGACGTGTGCGGGGCACTCGATCGGGAGGTTGAGGCGCCGGGTGGGGTGAGCGAGGGCGAGGTGACGCCTGCGCTCGCGGTGCCCGGCGCCTCGCCGGTTCACCCCGCTTGATCGCCCCGGAGTGAGGATCAGCCGGAGACGGCGCGCCCACCACGAGCGGTCACCGGCCGTAAGAACGCCAGGAGTTCATCCCGCGTACGGTCGCTGCGGCGGTCGCATCTTCGTGAGCAGCGCGAGCAGGGTGCGCTGCTCCTCCGCGTCGAGGCCGGCGAAGAGGCCGGAGGCATGCAGCCGGGTCCTCAGCGCGTCCCAGAGTTCGTGCCCGCGTTCGGTCAGGGCCAGGGTGCGCTTGCGGCCGTCGGCGGGATGGGGCCGGCGGGCGACGACTCCCGTGGCCTGGAGTTTGTCGGCGACGAGGCTGACCGTGGAGGGGTCGCAGCGCAGCCGGGCCGCCACCTCCTTCATCGTCGGCGGCTCGGTTCCCGGAGCGAGGGCCCACAGCGCGCCGGCCACGGAGGCCGGCACCCCGAACTCGCCGAGCACCTCGGCCACCACCGCGTCCGCGGTGTTTCCCACCTCCATGAGAAGACGGACGATCTCGGCTTTCCGCTCGACGTCCGCGCGGTGAGCCACCGGTGCGTCCACATCACGGTCAACGGTCATAGAGCCATGTTACGCTCCCCATATCAATGAGAAACTCAATGAATATGGCGGTGTAAATGAACGACAGCCACGCCGGCGAGACGGTGCTGGCCACGGGCGGAACGGGTTACCTGGCCGGTTGGGTGATCTCGGCCCTGCTGCAGCGCGGCTACCGGGTGCGCACCACCGTGCGCGACCTCGGCAAGGCGGAGCAGGTGCGCGCTGCCGTCAGCGAGCAGGCGGGCGGACCGGCGGCCGGGGCCGTCGAGTTCGCGGTCGTCGATCTCCTGCGCGACGACGGATGGGACGAGGCGGTCGCGGGCGCCGATCACGTGCTGCACACCGCCTCGCCGATGCCCTTCGGCTCGGGCGTGGACCTCATCACCACCGCCCGCGAGGGCACCCGTCGCGTCCTGGGCGCCGCCGCCCGCGCCGGGGTGAAGCGTGCCGTGGTCACCTCTTCCGGCGTCGCGGCCGACACCGGCGACCCGGACACGGCCGCGACCGAATCGGTGCGGACCGCCCCGTCCGGCACCCCGCTGCGCGCGTACCCGGACTCCAAGATCCTCGCCGAGCGCGACGCGTGGGAACTCGCCGCCGCGACCGGCCTCGAACTGACCGCCGTCCTTCCGACCTTCATGCAGGGCCCCGCGTTGGGCGGGACGAACAGGCCGGGAACGGTCGAGATCATCCGCCGTCTGCTCGCCCGTGAGATCCCCGCCGTGCCGAACATCGGTTGGAACATCGTCGACGTCCGTGACATCGCCGATCTGCACCTGCTCGCCATGACCAGTCCGGCCGCCGCGGGCCAGCGCTTCCTCGGGTCGGGCAGCTTCTGATGGTACCGGGACATCGCCCGGCTCCTGCGCGAGAGGCTTCCGGACGAAGCCGCCAAGGTGCCCACGCGCACCATGCCCGACCTCGTCGTCAAGCTGCTCGCGCACCTGAACCCGCAGATGGCGATGGTGCGCCTGGAGCTGGGCCGCACCCGGCTCGTCGACAGCGGCAAGGCCCGCACCCAGCTCGGCTGGCGTCCCCGCCCCACCGAAGAGACCATCCTCGACACCGCCACCGCCCTCATCGCGGACGACGCACTCGGCAGGTAGACGAGGAAGCCCCCGCCCGCAGCCGCTTGAGAGGAGCCGGGTGGTCGTGCTGTGGCGGGTGGGGCCCGGGGTGACCTGGCCGGACGATTCGTGGTGATCGCTTCGGCACCGTGATATTCACGGCGGCCGTCGCTGGATACAGTCGTTGCCTCACTACTGGTTGCGGGGGCAACCAGAGCGTGGTCGGCGGTGCCGACGTCCTGGGGAGGGCCTGTAGCGGATGAGTCGTCGCTCTGCTGGTTTCGTGGGTGCCTGGGCCGAGATGCAGCGGCAGCAACAGCGGCAGGTGGAAGCCGAGGCGAGGCGGCGCCGGGAGGAGGCGCGGCAGGCCCGGGCGTACCAGCGACTGGCCGCGCAGAGCCAGCGGGACCACCGGCAGGCGGAGGCCAGGCGGCGCACGGAGGAGCTGGAGTCCGAGGTCGCGGCGTTGCGGGGGCTGCTGGCCACGGGGTGCCGGGCGCCGGCCTTCCGGGCCTCGTCCCTGCTGCGGGCGGAGGACGTGCCGCCGTTCGATCCGGGGCCGCTCGCCTGGCCGGTGCCGATGCCCGACCCGAACCAGTACCAGGCGCAGGGCGGCTGGACCGCCGGTCAGCGGGAGCGGGCGCAGGCCGAGGCGCGGGCCCGGTTCGAACGGGACTGGCACGCCGCCCAGGCGGCCGAGGCGCAGCGGCAGCAGCGGTTGGCCGCGTCGCGGTGGGAGTACGAGCAGCGGACGGAGGCCGCGCGGGCCGAGGTGCGCCGGCACAACGCCGGGGTCGCGGAGGTGACCGAGGGGGTCCGGCGGGGCGATCCGGACTCCGTGGTCGAGTACTTCACCGCCGCGCTCTACGCGTCCACGGCCTGGCCGGAGGGCTTCCCCCGGCAGGTGGCCGCGGCCTACGACGCGGCGGGGCGGCAGTTGGTGCTGGACTGGGAGCTGCCCCCGTACGACGTGGTGCCTGAGGCGAAGTCCGTCAGGTACCTGTCCCGTGAGGACCAGTACCGGGAGTCGGCGCGTCCGGTGAGCCAGCGCCGGGCGCTGTACCGCGAGGTGCTGGGACAGTGCGTGCTGCTGGTGCTGCGGCACCTGTTCGCGGCGGACGAGTACGGCGTCCTCGACTCGGTGGCCCTGAACGGCTTCCTGGACGCCCCCGACCCGGCGACCGGACGGCAGACGCAGATCTTCCTGGCGACCGTCATGGCCTCCCGGGCGGCCTTCACGGAGCTGCGTCTGGAGCAGGTGGACCCGGTCAGTTGCCTGACCGACGCGCTGCGCGGGCAGCTCTCGGCCCGGCCCGACCAGCTCGCCCCGGTGCGGCCGAGCCGGCGGCCCCAGGACGTCGGCGGTCCCGTCGCCGGCCACGGCGGCGAGCACGAGCCGGACCTGTACGCCATGGACCCGATCGCGTTCGAGGCGCTCGTCGCCGATCTGTTCCGGGCCATGGGGATGCGGGCCGTGACGACGCAGCGCTCGAACGACGGCGGCGTGGACGTGGACGCGCTGGACCCGGCCCCGATCCGGGGCGGCAAGATCGTCGTCCAGGTGAAGCGCTACCGCAACACCGTGCCGCCCACGGCCGTGCGCGACCTGTACGGCACGGTCCAGGACGCCGGCGCCAACAAGGGCGTGCTGGTGACGACGTCCGGGTTCGGTCCGGGCTCGCACACCTTCGCCCGGGGCAAGCCGCTGGAGCTGATCTCGGGCGGCGAACTCGTCGACCTGCTGCACCGGCACGGGTTGCGCGGACGCCTGGGAGGAGACGGCCCGGCCACCCCGGCGCGGCCGGAGCCGTCCGCCCCCGCGGACGCGTCCGGCGACTACAACGTGCTGGGCATGACCTGGTCCGGCGGCGTCGCGCTGGACGTGTGCGCGCTGGTCTGCCGGGGCAGCCGGGTGCTCAGCGAGGACCACTTCGTCTTCTTCAACAACCCCCGGACACCGGACGGTTCGGTACGCGCGGTACCGGCCGCGGCGCCGGACAAGGCGGCCGTCCGGGTCTGCTTCGACGCGCTGCCGGCCGCGGCCGACCGGTTCGTGCTGGTGGCGGCGGTCGACCCGGAGGTGAATCCGGAGGCCGACCTGTCGGGGTTCACCGATGCCCGGATCCGGCTGCTGGACCCGGCCATGACCGAGCTGGGGCGGTTGGAGGTCTCCGACGGGCGGCCGGGTGAGACCGCGCTGGTGCTCGGCTCCTTCCGGCGCAGGGCCGGCGGGGACTGGGACTTCGTGCTGGGCGGCAAGGGCTACCCGGGCGGTCTGGAGCAGCTCGTCGGGGACTACGGCATCGAGGTGGAGTGACCGGCCTCGCCGGGACGGAAGTACCCCGGTGTGTCCCGCGGGGCCGGCGGCGGTCGGTGGAGCGGTCGCTCCGGCCGGCCGCCGCCGTCCGTCCCCGTGGCCGTCCGCTCACGGCGCGGACAGGGCGGGCTCCCGGGCCGGTTCGGTGGGGCAGCTTCTGAAGGCGAGGACGGCGTTGTGGCCGCCGAAGCCGAAGGAATGGCTCAGGGCGAGATCGATGGGCTGCGCCCGGCTGGTGCCGGTGACGGCGTTGATCTCGGCGTCTCCTTCCTGCTGGGCGAGGTTGGCCACCGGCGGCACCCGGCCGTGGGCCACGGACAGGGCGGTGATCGCCGCTTCGACCGCCCCGGCCGCGCCGAGCAGGTGCCCGAGGGTGCCCTTGACCGAGGTCACGGAGGGCCGTTGCGGGAAGAGGCGGCGGATCATCCGGGCCTCGGCGGCGTCGTTGAGCGGCGTGCTGGTGCCGTGCGCGTTGATGTGCTGCACGTCCGCGGGGCGGGCGTCGGCGTCGGCGAGGGCGCGCCGTACGGCGAGGGCGGCGCCCTTGCCCTCGGGGTCGGGGGCCACCGGGTGATGGGCGTCGGAGGACGCCCCGTACCCGGCCAGCAGGGCGTAGCCGGGACGGCCCCGGGCCCGGGCGGCCCCGGCCGGTTCCAGGACCAGGGCCGCGCCGCCCTCCGCCATGACGAAGCCGTCCCGGGCGGTGTCGAAGGGCCGGGAGGCGGCCTCCGGATCGTCGCCGCGCCGGGACAGCGCGCCCATCCGGTCGAAGCCGGTGACCCAGAACGGCTGGACCACGGCGTCGGAGGCGCCCGCGACGGCGATGTCGCAGGCCCCGGACCGCAGCAGTTGCAGGGCGGTGCCGATGGCGGTGGCGCCGGAGGCGCAGGCGGTGACCGTGCACAGCGCCGGGCCCCGGGCGCGCAGGTGGATGGTGAGCTGTCCGGTGGCCATGTTGGGCAGGAACATCGGCAGCAGCAGCGGGGAGACCCGTGCCGTGCCCAGTTCGAGCAGTTTGCGGTGCTGTTCCAGCATGGTGCCGGTGCCGCCGGCCGAGCTGCCGAAGACCACCGCGACCCGGTCCGCGTCCCAGTCGGCCGGGTCCAGCCCGGCGTCGGCGACGGCCTCCAGTGCGGCGTAGAGGGCGAACTGGGTGAAGCGGTCGTACTGCCAGGGCCGGGAGCCGGGGACGTGGCTGCGGGGGGAGAAGTCCGGTACCAGGCAGGCGAAGTCGACCGGGAGGCCCTTGAGCTCGGGGACGTGCCGGGCGGTGGGGCGGCCACCGCAGACGCCGTCCCAGGTGGCTTCGCGGCCGGTGCCGGCCGGGGTGACCAGGCCGATCCCGGTGACGGCGATGTCGGGCCGGGCGCCGGTCACGGCTTGACGGCCTGGGCGATGAGGTCGGCCACGCCGGCCAGGGTGAGGTCGGGGTCGGCCTCGCCGTCCTGCACCTCGATGCCGAGTTCCTCGGTGAGGACGACGAACAGCTCCACGACGGCCAGCGAGTCGAGGTCGAGCTGTTCGAAGGTCGCCGTGGGGACGATGGCCTCGGGGGGCACTTCGAACTTGTCCCGGAGCACCGAGGCGAGCAGGTCGTAGGCGCGGCTGCCGGGAGTGGTGTCGGTGGTCATGTCAGGGGTGTCCTTTCCGTCCGACGGGCGGTACCCCGGGGTGGTGGGGTGCCGTGTGGTGCGGTTCTCGGCGCGGGTCGGCGGTCAGCCGAGCGCGTCCGGTGTTTCCAGCTCCGTCTTGAGGTCCTTGAGCAGAGCCATCGCGTCCCTGCCGTTGACCACCCGGTGGTCGTAGACCAGGCCGAGATGGGCGAAGCGGTGGGTGCGCGGGGTGCCGTCGGCGTCCAGGAGGACCTGGTCGTCGACGGCGCCGAGGGAGACCACGCAGGTCTGGCCCGGGAAGACGATGGGGGTGGCCAGGACCAGGCCCTCGGTGGTGTGCGGGGCGACCATGACGTTGGCCCCGGTGAGTTCGGCGGCCTGGAACGTGCCGCGGAACGCCTTGCTCCGGAAGCCGGTCAGCAGATCGGCGATCCGGTCGCTGCTGAGCGCGGCGGCGTCGTGCACCACCGGCGTGTAGAGGCCCCGGCCGGCGTCCATGGTGACGCCGACATGGGCCCGGTCGCTCTCGCGCAGCGCACCGTCCTCGGTGAGCGCGGCGAACATCAGGGGGTGCGCGGAGTGCTGCCGCGCCACCGCCTTGACCAGCAGCACGGGCAGCGAGACGAAGCTGCCGGTGCGCTCGGACAGGTGCCGGGCCAGTTCCTCCGCCCTCCCGACGTCGACCTTGGCGTAGGCGGCGGCGGCCGGGACGGTCCGCATCGACTCGGTCACCACCGCGCCCACCGCCCGCTGCCGCTTGGACAGGTGCCGCTGAGGAGCATCGGACGCGGCCGCGGCCCGCCGCACCAGGTCCTCGACATCGGCGGTACGGACCACCGCCCGCCCGAGACCGCGCAGCTCGGCCTCGGACACGCCGTGGCGGTCGGCGAGCACCCGGGCCGCCTGGGTGATGGCCGGCCCGGCCTGGTCGGACCCGGGTGCCGCCGCCGGGGTGGCGGCCGACGCCCGGTAGGACTCGCGCTCCTCGGCCGACTCGAACAGGTAGGCGATGGTCTGCCCCGGGCGGCAGTCCTGGCCGCTGCCGACCAGCACGTGCAGGATGCCGGGGCCGGTGCTCTCGATCTCCTCGCTGGCCTTGGAGGTCTCCACGACCGCCAGCGGCTCCTCGCCCTCGATGCTGCTGCCGTCGGGGACGAGCCACTCGACCAGGGTGTAGCTGGAGTCGTTGGTGTTGAGCGTGGGCAGCTCGATGCCGATCACTTCGTCGCCTCCACGATCGCGCGGTGGATGGTGGACGACTGGGGCAGCACCTCGTGCTCCAGGTGGGCCGCGGTCGGCACGATGCTCGGCCCGGCGCTCAGCGCCAGCACCGGGCGGGCCAGCCGGCGCCACAACCGCTCGTGCAGTCGCTGCGCGAGCAGCTCGCCCCAGGTGCCGTCGGCCGTCGAGTCCTCCACGACACAGACCCGGCCGGCCCGGGACAGCACCGGGAGCAGCGCCTCGGTGTCGAAGGGGTAGAGCTGGGAGGGCACCAGCAGCTCGCAGGTGATCTCCTCCTCGAGCAGCAGGGAGCGCAGCGCGGCGACGGCCCGCTCGGTGAGCCCGCCCGGGGCCAGCACGATCCAGTCGGGGGGCCCGCAGTCCGGCGCGAACACCCGTGCGGTCTCGGCGGGGTCGGTCAGCACCTCGTAGCGGAAGAGGTCGTCCACCACCCCGTCCCGGTACATGGCGCGGGTGTAGAGCACCTTGTCCTCGAAGAGCACTCCGGGCTCCTCGCGGTCGAGCATCGCGGTCAGCACCCGCCGGTTGTCGTGGAACGGGGTGACTTCCCGCAGGTGCAGCGAGGGGATGCCGAGGAAGTGCTTCTGCAGGCTCTGGCTGTGCGTCGGGCCGTACCCCCGGTTGCCGCCGGTGGGGCAGCGCACGACCATGCTCATCGGGACCCTGCGGCCGTACATGGACACCGACTTGGCGGCGAAGTTCAGCAGCGGGTCGAAGGCCAGCGCGGCGAAGTCCGAGAACATCACCTCGACCACCGACCGGTTGCCGGCCAGCGCCAGGCCCGCGCCCACCCCGGCGATGCCGCCCTCGCTCAGCGGTGAGGAGAGCACCTGGTCGGGGAAGCGGTCGGAGAGCCCCCGGGTGACCTTGAACGCCCCGCCGTAGGGGTCGGCGAGGTCCTCGCCGATCACATAGGTGCCGGGGTGGGCGGCGAGGAGGTGGTGCAGTGCGTCGTTGAGGTTCTCGGCCACGCGCTGCCGCCTGCTCATCGGGCCTCCCAGCGGGACGCCGGACGCGCGCCGACCTCCCGTACCACGGCGGCGACGGCCTCGGCCTGCGCGCGGTCGGCGGCGGCGAACTGCCCGGGGTGGTGGTGCCGGTAGCGGCGGTACCAGTCGTGCCGGGCAGCCCGCTCCCGGACCTCGGGCGGCCGGGTGTCGTCGCCCTTGCTGTGCGGGCCGACCCGGTGGGTGACGCACTCGACCACGTACGGCTGGTGCCGGTCGCGGACCTGCCCGACCACGGGGGTGAGGGCGGCGCGTACGTCGGTGACGTCCACGGAGTCGATCCGCAGGTGGCCGACGCCGAAGGCCGCCGCGCGGGCCGCGACGGTGCCGGCCATCTGCCGCTCGGTCGGCGTCGACTGGGCGATGCCGTTGTGCTCCACCACGACGAGCACCGGGACCTGCCACAGCCCCGCCATGTTGAGCGCCTCGTACACGGCGCCCTCGCCCCAGGTGCCGTCGCCGATGTGGACCACCGCGATCCGGCCCGGCTCGGCCCGCTTAAGGTGCAGGCCGACTCCCACGGCGACGGGCAGGCTCTGGCCCTGCACACCGGTCGACAGATAGCGGTCGCGGTAGATGTGCTGGCTGCCGCCGACGCCGTGGCAGACGGCCCCGTCGCGCCCCATGATCTCCGCGAGCAGGCCGTGCGGGTCCTGGAAGCGGGCCAGGTAGTGGCCGTGTCCGCGGTGGTTGCTGAAGACGTAGTCGCCGTCGCCCAGCAGCGGGTAGAGCGCGACGGGGATGTACTCCTGGCCCAGGCAGGTGTGCGTGGTGCCGTGCAGCTTGCCCTGGGAGAACAGCTCCAGGACGGCCAGTTCGAAATGGCGGATCATCAGCAGGGTATCGAGGTCGGCATCGGACAGCCGGGACAGGGGAGGGCCCGCGGCACCGCCTCCGGGATCGCGTTCGGGTGCGTACTCGGGTCCGGTGGCGGGCCTGGGACCGACCGCGGGGGACGCGGACGTGACGTTCATGAGTTGCTCCTTACGGGAGTTCGACCACCTGGGCGCACCAGGTCAGCCCGGCGCCGAAGCCCAGCAGCAGCGCCTTGTCGCCGGGCCGTACGGCGGCCGAGGCGAGCAGCGACTCCAGGGCCAGCGGGATGGACGCCGAACTGGTGTTGCCGTCGGTGACGATGCTGCGGGCGACCGCCACGTGCGCGGGCGGACGCAGTCTGCGCACGATCGCGTCGATCAGCCGCCCGTTGCACTGGTGCGGCACGAAGGCACTGATGTCGTCCCAGGTGAGCCCGGCCGCATCCAGCGCGTCCCGGGCCACTTGCGGCATGTGCGAACCGAACCAGCGGACCACCCGGGTGCCGTCCATGTGCATGTACGGGCGGTTGGCCCCGGGTTTGGGCGGGGCGCTGGTCATCCAGGGCTCCCCGGGGCCGTGGGTCCCCCACACCGCCGGTGTGATCCCGCCGTGCTCGGCGGCGCTGACCACCGCGGCCCCGGCGGCGTCGCCGAAGACCATGAGGGTGCCGCAGTCGTCGGGGTCGACGATGTCGCTCAGCCGCTCGGCGGCGACGACCAGGACCTGCCGGGCCTGCTGTGCCGTGATGAGTCCGCAGGCCAGGGTGAGCCCGTAACTGAACCCGGCGCAGCCGCCGTTGACGTCGAAACCGCCGGCCCGGTCGGCGCCGATGCGGTGGGCGAGGACGGGGGCCCGGCAGGACGCCCGGCCGACGCTGCTGGCGGAGGAGAACACCACGCAGTCCAGGTCGCCGGCGAGCAGGCCCGCGTGGGCCAGGGCCTTGTCCGCCGCCTGCGCGGCCATCTCCACGAAGGTGTCGTCGGGGTCGGCCTTCAGCCGGGTCCGGATGCCGGTGATCTGCTCGATGTAGCCGCTCTCGTGGCCGAACCGGGTGTCGAGTTCGGCGCTGGTGAGCAGTCCGCCGGGGCGGTAGGCGCCGATGCCGGTCAGCCGCCCCGCGCCCGGGGCCATCAGCGGGCTCCGTCCGCCGCGGCGACGGCTGCCCGGTCGTTCACGTAGTCGAGGGTGCGCCGGACGGTGCGCAGGTCGTGCACCGCCTCGTCCGGGATGGGGACGCCGTAGCGCTCCTGAATCCGTTCGGCCAGTTCGATGACGGTCATCGAGTCGAACCCCAGCGAGGTGAAGGGCGCGTCGGCCGGATGCCGGGAGAGCGCCCGGGCCGCTTCGGCGCCGGCGATCTCGGCCACCATCGCCGTCAGGTCTTCCAGGGTGAAAGGAGACATGCGGAACTCCATGCTGAGCAGAGGTGGGGGAGGGGACACGGGTGGGACGGGTGACAGGACCGGAGTGCTGCCTGCGGGTCACCGGGCGGGCAGCATGACCTCGCGGTCCAGGAAGGTGAGCATCCGCCGGAAGTAGGCGGTGTCGAGCGCGGGCGGGGCGCGGTGCGTGGCCGCCGCGGTGGGGCCGGCGGTGTCCCGCCCCGGGGCCGGCATCATCTGCCGGAGGGTCTCGCCGGCCAGCCGCAGGGTGCTGCGCGGAACCGCGTCGCCCGCGTCGCGGAGCCGCTCCAGCCAGGTGTCGAACGGGACGAGGGGGAGGTCGGCGCCCGCGTCCGCGAAGCCCTGGAAGTACGAGCGGAAGGGCAGCGGCTCGGGGTCGATCACATGGAACACCTGTCCGCGCGCACTCCGGCTCAGGGACAGGTCGACGATGGCCCGGCTGGTGAAGTCGACCGTGCCGACCGGCAGCAGACCCGGGTGGTCGGGGGCGCAGCCGGCCCGGATGCTCGCCATGGTCAGGTGGACGAACCAGTCCGACCGCCCCACCAGGCCGGTGCGCGAGTCCGCCAGGATCACCCCGGGCCGGTACACCGTCGTGGGCGTGCCGCGGTCCCCGGCCCCGGCGACCAACCGCTCGGCGACCCACTTGGTGGCGCAGTACCCGGAGACACCGGTCCCGGCGACCGGGTCCGCTCCGATCACCCCCATCGTGGAGACGTGATGCACGGGAATGCGCCGGGTCCGGGTCGCCAGTCGCAGGATTTCCCGGGTGCCCGACACATTGCAGCCGCGCAGGATCGGATAACTCGCCAGAAGATTGACCCAGGCACCGCAGTGGTAAATGGCATCGATGTCACGTGAGAGATCGGTGAATTCCTCGTCGGTCAGCCCGAATCTCGGCTTCGCCAGGCTGCCGAGCACGATGTCGACCCGGGACATGAGGCGCACCGGCAGCTCCCGGTCGCGTAACTGGTCGGCGAGCCGCTCCCGGGCCTGCGCCACCGACTCGCCCCGGACCAGGCAGCGGATCCGGGCACGGGTGGCGTCCAGCAGGTCGGCGAGCAGGAAACCGCCGAGGAATCCGGTGGCACCGGTCAGCAGAATGCTCTCGGGCGGTCGCTGGGGAACATCCGGCAGGGCCGACGCGTCGATCTCCGCCGGCAGTCGCAGATCGTCGGTGATCGGGGAACTGGTCATTCCAACACCGCATTTCAGCGCAGGCGATATTAGGTTCTGCTTCAAATACTCCCCGCACCTCACGAGGTTTAAGGGGGACAGTGTCCACCAGTGGGTGCGGGGGGTCGCATTCGCGCTGCAGAGAACACGGCGCACACGGCGCACCGCACACTCTTGTTCCGAAAATCTCACAAACGCATGAACGCACGGTATGAAATGCGTCCTGAGACCATGAAAAGGGCGGTACGGGCCGACGCGCGGCGGACGCCGCCCGGGGGTGCCGCGACGGGGTCCGGAACGGACCGGTGGCGGACCGGTGGGAACCTTCCGGAAACGGGGCACGTACTCTTGAGAGGAGTATGACCGTTCTCACGAAGGACTGAACGACACTGGGCAAGCGACAGCCCGAAGGCCCGCCGCCGGTTCCCGCGGTGCAGCGCATCCGACTGCGCTACACCAAACGCGGCCGCCTCCGGTTCACCAGCCACCGCGACTTCCAGCGCGCCTTCGAGCGGGCGCTGCGCCGCGCCGAGGTGCCCATGGCGTACTCGGCGGGGTTCACCCCGCACCCGAAGGTGTCGTACGCCAATGCCGCACCCACCGGCACGGGCAGTGAGGCGGAGTACCTGGAGATCGCGCTCACCGAGCCGCGCGACCCGGACCGGCTCAGAGTCCTGCTCGACGAGTCGATGCCCGCGGGCCTCGACATCGTCGACGCGGTCGAGGCCCGGACCCCAGGGCTCGCCGACCGGCTGACGGCCTCCGTATGGGAGCTGAAGCTGGCGGGCGTCGACCCGGCGGACGCCGAGCGGGCCGTGGCGGCCTTCAACGCGGCCGGGAGCGTCGAGGTCCAGCGCCGCGCGAAGAACGGCGTCCGCACCTTCGACGCCCGCCCCGCCGTCGCTCACCTGGAGAGCGTGACCCCGCCGAGTGCGGCGGCCGATAGGCCGAGCGACCAGCCCTGTGCGATACTGCGGCTGGTTGTTCGGCACGTGACGCCTGCCGTACGACCCGACGACGTCCTGTCCGGTCTCCGCGCCGTGGCCGACCTGGCGCCGCCGGTCCCCGCAGCGGTGACCAGGCTGGCGCAGGGGCTGTTCGATGAAGAGACCGGCACGGTGACCGACCCGCTCGCGCCCGACCGCGAGGCAGCGCAGGCCCTGTCAACGGCCGATGCGACTGCCGCCGCGACGGCGCCGGTGTAAGGAAGGTCCCGCGAAGGGACGGACGTCGTAAGCGCCGCCCTCGAACTCGGGAGCCACCTGGGTCGGGCAGCGCACCGACCAGAAGACTTTCGCCAGGCCGTACGCGACAAGGTTGTACGGAACCGGCGAGACAGGACACAGAGAGCTTCCGAGCGGCGCCCGCGCCCCGGACGGCGGCATCCGCGCAGTGCGCGAGCCGTGGACGTCACCGGCGGTCGACATGGTCGATCCCGGACCCAGGCGCGGCGCCCGGGAGCCTGACGGGAGAAACGCCCGCATGCTCGAACCGACCGAATCCACAGAGTCCGCCCCGGGCTCCGAAGCGAACACCCCCAGCGACACCCTGCCGCCGCGCCGCCGGCGCAGGGCCGCGTCCCGGCCGGCGGGTCCGCCGGCCGCCTCCTCCGGCACCCCGGCGGAGACCGTCGAGCCGGCCGTTCCGGCCGCCGGCACCGATCTCGTCGCCGAGGTCGTGGACGAGACGGAGGAGACCTCCGAGGCCGCCGAGGAACTGGCGGTCGCCGAGGCCGTACCGGCCGCCGAGACCGAGGACACCGCCGTGGCGGAGCCCGCGCCCGCGACCCGTTCCCGGCGTCGCGTCGTGCGCCGCGCCTCCGCGCCCGCCGGGGCTCCGGCCGCCGCCGGGGCCGCCGAGACCGTCGTCCCCGCGGTGCCCGCCGCCGACGCACCGGCGCCCGCCGAGGCGCCCGCGCCCGCCGCCGAGGAGAGTGCCGCCCCCAAGCGCACCCGCCGCCGGGCCACCCGCAGCGTCTCCGCGCCGTCGGACGCCGCCGTGGCGGAGACGACGGTCACCGAGCCGAAGCCGACGGAGGAGCCGCAGGCTCCCGAGACGCCCGAGACGCCCGAGGCGCCTGCGGCACCGGCCGCCACCGAGGACGCCGCCCCGCGTCGCACCCGCCGCCGGGCGACCCGCCGGGTCACCGCGCCGGCCGCCGAGACCGCCGAGACCGCCGAGGCGGGGGAGACCGCGCCGGCCGCCGCGGAAGCCCCGCAGGGCGACGCCGACGCCCCGCAGGCCGAGGCGGAGGCTCCGCGTACCCGTACGAGGTCCGCGCGGGGCAGCAGGTCCCGCAAGGCCGCCGAGGCCGCCGAGGCCGAGGTGACCGCCGAGACCGCGACCGAAGGCACCCCCGAGGCCGCTGAGGCCGTTGAGGCCCCCGAGGTCCCCGGCGCGTCCGAGGCCCAGGCCGCTCCCGCCGTCGCCAAGAGCACCCGGCGCGGCAAGCGCGGGGCCGCCGCCGAGCAGGCGGTCGCCGCGGAAGCCGCCGGTGACGAGACCGAGGCCGTCGAAGAGGCCGCTCCGCGGCGGGCGCGGCGGCGGACCGTCCGCAAGGCCGCCGGCGGGTTCGCCGCGCCCGCGGCCGGTGCCGAGGGCGGCGCGGCCGAGGCGCCCGCGCGTCCGGCCCGGCCCGCCGTGGCGCTGTTCCAGCCGCCGGTGTTCGCCGAGCCCAAGTTCCAGACGCCCGAGCGGGCCGCCGCGGAGGCCGCCGCCCACGCCGCCGGCGTGGACGAGCCGGAAGCGCCCGAGGAAGCGGAGCCGACGGTTTCGCAGCGGACCCGGGCCGCCGAGCAGGCCCCCGAGGAGCAGCCCTCCGGTTCGCGCCGCCGCCGTCGCCGCCGGGGCGCGAGCGCCGGTGAGGAGAGCGAGGAGCGGGCCGCCGAGCCCGTCACCGAGGAGCCGGAGCCCGAGCCCGAGCCCGAGGCCGACGCGGAAGCCGAGGCGGACGAGCCGGGCGAGGACCACGACACCGACGCCGACGCCGAGGAGACCGGCTCGCGGCGCCGCCGTCGCCGGGGCGGCCGGCGCCGTCGCCGGGGCGACCTGGGCGACGCGGACGGCGACGACATCGAGGCCGAGCAGGCCGCGCAGGACGCCGAGGACACCGCCGAGCAGATCGAGGAGGACACCGAGGAGCACGGCGAGGAGCCGTCCGAGGAGTCCGACCACGGGGGCGGCTCCAGCAGCAGCCGCCGTCGCCGGCGCCGCCGCCGGCGCGCGGGTGACGCCTCCGGTGAGGCCGAGGCGTCCGCCGACGACCCCGAGCGGACCGTCGTCAAGGTCCGCGAGCCCCGCAAGGCCGCCGAGCCGTCCGACGAGGTGCAGTCCATCAAGGGCTCGACCCGTCTGGAGGCCAAGAAGCAGCGCCGCCGCGAGGGCCGCGAGCAGGGCCGCCGCCGGGTGCCGATCATCACCGAGGCCGAGTTCCTGGCCCGCCGCGAGGCCGTCGAGCGCGTGATGGTGGTCCGCCAGCACGGCGAGCGCACCCAGATCGGCGTCCTGGAGGACGGGGTGCTCGTCGAGCACTACGTCAACAAGGAGCAGGCCACCTCGTACGTCGGCAACGTCTACCTCGGCAAGGTGCAGAACGTGCTGCCGTCGATGGAGGCCGCCTTCATCGACATCGGCAAGGGCCGCAACGCCGTGCTCTACGCCGGTGAGGTCAACTTCGAGGCGCTCGGCATGGCCAACGGGCCGCGCCGCATCGAGTCGGCCCTGAAGTCCGGCCAGTCGGTCCTCGTCCAGGTGACCAAGGACCCGATCGGCCACAAGGGCGCCCGCCTGACCAGCCAGGTCTCCCTCCCGGGCCGCTACCTGGTGTACGTGCCCGAGGGCTCGATGACCGGCATCAGCCGCAAGCTGCCCGACACCGAGCGGGCCCGGCTGAAGACCATCCTCAAGAAGATCGTCCCCGAGGACGCGGGCGTCATCGTGCGCACCGCCGCCGAGGGCGCCAGCGAGGACGAGCTGCGCCGGGACGTCGAGCGCCTCCAGCAGCAGTGGGAGGACATCAAGAAGAAGGCCAAGAGCGGCAACGCCCCGACGCTGCTGTACGGCGAGCCGGACATGACCGTCCGGGTGGTCCGCGACATCTTCAACGAGGACTTCTCCAAGGTCATCGTCAGCGGCGAGGACGCCTGGGGGACCGTCCACGGGTACGTCTCGCACGTCGCGCCCGACCTGGCCGACCGGCTGCAGAAGTGGACCAGCGAGGTCGACGTCTTCGCCACGTACCGGATCGACGAGCAGCTCGCCAAGGCGCTGGACCGCAAGGTCTGGCTGCCCAGCGGCGGTTCGCTGGTGATCGACCGGACCGAGGCGATGGTCGTCATCGACGTCAACACCGGCAAGTTCACCGGCCAGGGCGGCAACCTGGAGGAGACGGTCACCAGGAACAACCTGGAGGCGGCCGAGGAGATCGTCCGCCAGCTCCGGCTGCGCGACCTCGGCGGCATCATCGTCATCGACTTCATCGACATGGTGCTGGAGTCCAACCGGGACCTGGTGCTGCGGCGCCTGCTGGAGTGCCTGGGCCGGGACCGTACAAAGCACCAGGTCGCCGAGGTGACCTCGCTGGGCCTGGTGCAGATGACCCGCAAGCGGGTCGGCCAGGGGCTGCTGGAGTCGTTCTCGGAGACCTGCGTGCACTGCAACGGCCGGGGTGTCATCGTCCACCTCGACCAGCCGTCGGCCGCCGGGAACGGCGGGAGCAAGCGCCGCAAGCGGGCCCGCGCCGGTGCCGGCGAGCACCACGAGCACGAGCACGAGGCCGTGGCCGCCGTCGAGACCGCCGTACCGGCGGAGCAGGAGGCGGAGAGCGAGGCCGAGGTCGCCGCGGAGGTGGCCGCGCCGGCCGCGCTGCCGGCTCCCGAGTTCGCCCCCGACGAGGAGCTGTTCAGCAGCGTCGCCGAGGCGGAGGCCGCGGCCCGGCGCGGGCGCACCCGCCGCCGGGCGAGCCGGCGGGCGTCGGCCCCGGCGGGCGCCCCGCGCGGCGAGGCGCCGCGGGCCGAGCAGCCCGTGGCCGAGCCCGAGGCGGAGCGGCCGGCGGCACCCACCGCGCAGGAGGTCACCGCCGAGGCGGAGGCCGCGCGGGAGGTGGCGCCGGAGGCGGTCGCCGAGGCGCCCGCCGCACCCGCGGCCGTCGAGGACCCGGTCGTCGGCTCGCCGGCGGACGAGGCCCCGGCGGAGGAGCCCCGGGTCGAGGCCCGGGCCGAGACGGCACCGGCCGAGGCCGACGCCGCGCCCAAGGGCCGTACGCGGCGCCGGGCGACCCGGAAGGTGTCCGCACCGGCCGGTTCGCCGGCGGGCGCGGAGGCCGCCGTGGTGACCGTCGCCGAGACCCCGGCCCCGGCGCCCGAGCCGAGCCCCGAGGAGACGGCACCCGCCGCGGCCCCGGAGCCCGAGCCCGCCGCCCCGGCCCGCCCCCGGCGCCGAGCCGTACGGAAGGCCACCGCGCCCACCGCCCCGGTGGAGGCGGCCGTCGTGGTCGTCCCGTCGACCCCGGAGCCGGAGGCCCCCGAGGCCGCCCAGGCCCCGGTGACCCCGGACGCCGAGGCCGCCTCGCGGGCTCCCGAGCCCCCCGTCAGCGCCGAGGCCACCGGAGCCCCGGAGGTCGCCGGAGTCGAGGAGCCCGCCCCGGCCAAGAAGACCGCCGCGAAGAAGACGGCGGCCAAGAAGGCCACGGCGAAGAAGGCCGCCACCAAGAAGACGGCGGCCACCAAGACCGCCGCCAAGAAGACGGCGGCCAAGAAGACGACGGCGAAGAAGACCACAGCGAAGAAGACGACCGCCAAGAAGACCACCGCGAAGAAGACCGCGGCGGCCGAGGGCACGGCACCGTCCGTCTCGGCCTCCACGGAGGACTGAGCGGGGTCGTCCACAAGCGCCGGGCGCCGGCGGACCGCGCGGTCCGCCGGCGCCCGGCGTGTTTCCCGCCCTCGCCGAGCCGAGTCCGGGTCGCTGCCAGCCCGCCCCGCCCCCCGGCGGCCCCGGAGCGGACCGCCACCGCCGTGCACGCACGTCACCGGCACCCGGACGGCAGGGGCGCCGCCCGGTCAGATGGCCCGCTCCCGCAGGCTCCCGTCCTTCTCGTCGTACAGGGCGCCGGTGCGCGGGCACTCCCACACGCCGGGCTCGGCCGGGCGCTCGGCCAGCCGGACGCCGGCCCGCCCCACCCAGCCGACCCGCCGGGCGGGCACGCCCATCACCAGGGCGAAGTCGGGGACGTCCCGGGTGACGACCGACCCGGCGGCGACCATCGCCCAGCGGCCTATGGTGAGCGGCGCCACGCACACCGAGCGGGCCCCCACGGACGCCCCGTCGGCGATCCGCACCGCGACGGCCTCCCAGTCGCCGCCGCGCTTCTGCCGGCCCTCCGGGTCCACCGAGCGGGGCTCGTGGTCGTTGGTGAGGACCACCGCCGGGCCGATGAACACGCCGTCGCCCAGTTCGGCCGGCTCGTACACCAGGGCGTAGTTCTGCAGCTTGCAGTTGGCGCCCATGCGCACGCCGGGGCCGACGTACGCGCCGCGGCCGATCACGCAGCCCTCGCCCAGGCGGGCGTCCTCGCGGATCTGCGCCAGGTCCCAGACGCTGCTGCCCGCGCCGACCTCGGCGCTCTCGTCGACCTGCGCGCTGGGCTGGACCCTGTAGTTCACGTGTTCGCCTTCCGGTGTCTGTGGCTGGTGCGGTGAGCGGGCGGACCGGGCGGCGCCCGGCCGGTTTGACCCCCGTACGCCGTCCCCGTAACCTTGACCGTCGGCGTGTCCATCGGCACGCCACATCCCCGTAAACCTTCTTCCTTCCGGGTGCCCCGGTGTCCGGGAGAGGCCGTCCGTGTCCGTTGCCGGGCGGCTGGCCTGCGGGGGTGCCGTTCTCCGAGCGAAAGAGAGATCCGCGTGTACGCCATCGTGCGCAGCGGTGGCCGCCAGCACAAGGTTGCTGTCGGTGACATCGTTGAGGTTGACAAGATTTCCACCGCCAAGGTTGGCGACACGGTCGAGCTCTCGACCCTGCTCGTTGTCGACGGCGACGCTGTGACCAGCGACCCGTGGGTGCTGGCCGGCATCAAGGTCCAGGCCGAGGTCGTGGACCACCACAAGGGCCAGAAGATCGACATTCTGCGCTACAAGAACAAGACCGGCTACCGCCGTCGTCAGGGCCACCGCCAGCAGTACACGGCGATCAAGGTCACTGAGATCCCCGCGGCTGCGAAGTAAGGGACTGAGGAGAGATGGCACACAAGAAGGGCGCATCGTCCACCCGGAACGGTCGTGACTCCAACGCTCAGCGCCTCGGCGTGAAGCGTTTCGGCGGTCAGGTCGTCAGCGCGGGCGAGATCCTGGTCCGCCAGCGTGGCACCCACTTCCACCCGGGCGCCGGTGTCGGCCGCGGTGGCGACGACACGCTGTTCGCCCTGGAGGCCGGTTCGGTGCAGTTCGGCACCCACCGTGGCCGCAAGGTCGTGAACATCGTCCCGGTCGCCTGACCGGACACTTTCGCGAGGCGGACCTCACTTCCCCCCGGGGAAGCGGGTCCGCCTTTCGCGTGTTACATCAGGAAACACCCGTACGTAACTGGAGGCACATCCCATGACCACCTTCGTGGACCGCGTCGAGCTGCATGTCGCCGCGGGTAACGGAGGCCACGGCTGTGCCTCCGTGCACCGGGAGAAGTTCAAGCCGCTCGGCGGCCCCGACGGCGGCAACGGCGGACGCGGCGGCGACGTCATCCTCACCGTCGACCAGTCCGTGACCACGCTGCTGGACTACCACCACTCCCCGCACCGCAAGGCCACCAACGGCAAGCCCGGCGAGGGCGGCAACCGCTCCGGCAAGGACGGGCAGGACCTGATCCTGCCGGTGCCGGACGGCACCGTCGTCCTGGACAAGGCGGGCAACGTCCTGGCCGACCTGGTCGGCCACGGCACCTCCTACGTCGCCGCCCAGGGCGGCCGGGGCGGGCTCGGCAACGCGGCGCTGGCCTCGGCCCGGCGCAAGGCCCCCGGCTTCGCGCTGCTCGGCGAGCCCGGTGACCTCCAGGACGTGGTGCTGGAGCTGAAGACCGTCGCCGACGTGGCGCTGGTCGGCTACCCGAGCGCGGGCAAGTCCTCGCTGATCTCGGTGCTCTCCGCGGCCAAGCCGAAGATCGCCGACTACCCGTTCACCACGCTGGTGCCCAACCTGGGCGTCGTCACCGCCGGGTCCACCGTCTACACCATCGCCGACGTGCCCGGCCTCATCCCGGGCGCCAGCCAGGGCCGCGGCCTGGGCCTGGAGTTCCTGCGGCACGTGGAGCGGTGCAGCGTGCTGGTGCACGTGCTGGACACCGCCACCCTGGAGTCCGACCGCGACCCCGTCTCCGACCTCGACATCATCGAGGAGGAGCTGCGGCAGTACGGCGGGCTCGACGACCGGCCGCGCCTGGTCGTGCTGAACAAGATCGACGTCCCGGACGGCAAGGAGCTGGCCGAGATGGTCCGGCCCGACCTGGAGGCGCGCGGCTACCGCGTCTTCGAGGTCTCCGCCGTGGCGCACCTCGGGCTGCGCGAGCTGTCGTTCGCGCTCGCCGAGCTGGTGGCGGGGGCCCGTGCCGCCAAGCCGAAGGAGGAGGCCACCCGGATCGTGATCCGGCCCAAGGCCGTCGACGACACCGGCTTCACCGTGACCCGCGAGGAGGACGGGCTGTTCCGGGTGCGCGGCGAGAAGCCCGAGCGCTGGGTGCGGCAGACCGACTTCAACAACGACGAGGCCGTGGGCTACCTCGCCGACCGCCTCGGCCGCCTCGGCGTCGAGGAGCAGTTGATGAAGGCCGGTGCCCGCGCGGGCGACGGCGTGGCCATCGGCCCCGAGGACAACGCGGTCGTCTTCGACTGGGAGCCGTCGATGATGGCCGGCGCCGAGATGCTCGGCCGGCGCGGCGAGGACCACCGCTTCGAGGCGCCGCGGCCCGCCGCCCAGCGCCGCCGGGACAAGCAGGCCGAACGCGACGAGGCGGAGCAGGAGTTCGAGGGCTTCGAGCCCTTCTAGGACCGTGCGCGCGGTGCGTCCGTTCGCCCGCTGAACACCCCGGGGACCCGTCGGGGCAAGGGCTCGTTCCCCTGCCGCGGCGGGTTTCCCGCTGTCCGTTCTGTTGTCATGCACTCGCCTCGCCCGGTTCAGCGGGCGGTCCCCGGCGGCATGGGAGCTTCCGGTTGTTCCGAAGGCCCCGTGGCAAGGGAGTTCCGCCGAATGACCGGAGTGACCGGACCTGCATCGCCCGACCGCCGCCGGCTGCTGACCGCCTCGGCGGCGGCCGTCGGCGCCGCCGCCGCCACCCAGTTGTGGCTGCCCTCGACCGCCGGCGCCGCTGAACCCCAACTGCCCGACGGCCTGTTCACGCTCGGCGTCGCCTCCGGCGACCCGCTGGCCGACGGCATCGTGCTGTGGACGCGGCTCGCCCCCGACCCGCTGCACGGCGGCGGCATGCCGGACCGTCCGGTGCGCGTCGAGTGGCAGCTCGCCGAGGACGCCCGGTTCCGCAAGATAGCCCGGCACGGCACCGCCCAGGCCCGGCCCGAGTACGGGCACAGCGTCCACGTCGACGTCCGGGGACTGCGCCCGGGACGGACGTACTGGTACCGCTTCCGCGTCGGCGGGCAGCTCTCGCCCACCGGCCGCACCCGCACCGCCCCGGCGCGCGACAGCTCCGGCGGCTCGCTGCGGGTCGCCCTCGCCTCCTGCCAGAACTGGCAGCACGGCTACTTCACCCCGTACGCCGACATGCTCGACCAGGACCCCGACGTGGTGCTGTTCGTCGGCGACTACATCTACGAGTCCACCCCGTCGGCGACCGCCGTCCGCCGCCACGAGGGCACCGGCGAGCCCTACAGCCTGGTCCAGTACCGCAACCGCTACGCCCAGTACCGCAGCGACCCCGACCTCGCGGCGATGCACGCCGGCGCCCCCTTCGTCGTCACCTTCGACGACCACGAGGTCGACAACGACTACGCCGGCGAGGTCCCCCAGGACCCCGGCAAGCAGGCGCACGACGCCTTCGTGGCCCGGCTGACGGCCGCGTACCAGGCGTACTACGAGCACATGCCGGTCCGCGCCACCGCCGTCCCCAACGGGCCGCACATCCGCATGTACCGCCGCCTGGAGTTCGGCCGCCTGGCCCGGCTGAACGTGCTGGACACCCGGCAGTTCCGCAGCGACCAGGCGACCACCCAGGAGGGCGCCGAGGACCCGAAGCTGACCATGCTCGGGGCCCGGCAGAAGCAGTGGCTGATCGACGGGCTGCGCACCTCGCCCGCCCGCTGGAACCTCATCGCCTCGCAGATCATGATGGCCGAGACCGACCTCCAGGTGGGCCCCGGCAAGCTCTGGTACTACGACGCCTGGGACGGCTACCAGGCCGAACGCAACCGGCTGCTGGCCGAGTTGAAGCGCACCGCCAACCCCGTGGTGCTCACCGGCGACCGCCACCTCACCATGGTCAGCGACCTCAAGGAGGACTACGCCGACCCGGACTCCGCGGTCGTCGGCGCCGAGTTCGTCGGCACCTCCGTCTCCAGCAACGGCGACCAGGACCAGGCCGCCTTCCAGAAGGAGTGGGACCCGCGCCGGGCCGACAACCCGCACTGGAAGCTGCTGGACGCCCACCGCGGCTACCACCTCTTCGACATCCGCCGCGACCGCATCGACGCCCGGGTCCGGGTCGTCGACACCGTGCTGAAGCCGCGGGCCACCCCCCGCACCCTGGCCAAGCTGCGGGTACGGGCCGGCCGGCCCGGCGTCGACCTGGTCTGAGCCGCCCGGCGGGGCTGGGACCCCTCACCGTCCCAGCCCCTTCTCAGCCCTTCCTCAGCCCTTCCTCAGGAAGGACTCCTACCGTCCGTTGACCATGGAGACGGACTGTACGAGAGACGGCGCCCCGGTGAACGAGGCGATCGCACCCCTGCCCGCCGGCACCCGCCTGCTGCACATCGGCCCGCACAAGACCGGGACCACCGCCGTCCAGGGCGCCCTGTTCGCCGCGAAGGACGCCATGCGGGCGCACGGCGTGGAGTTCCCCGCGCACACCCGGCACCCCATGGAGGCCGCCCTGGCCGCCTGCGCCCGGCCCGCCATGATGGGCGACCTGGCGCCGACCGGCCGGCACTGGACCCAACTGCTGGACCAGGTCCGCGCCACCGGCGGGCGCACCTCGGTGGTCAGCAGCGAGTTCTTCGCCGACGCCGACGACGACGCGACCATCGCCCGGATCGTGGAGCAGCTCGGCGGCGAGCGCGTGCACGTCCTGGTGACCCTGCGCCCGCTGGCGAGGATCATGCCCTCGCAGTGGCAGCAGTACGTGCAGAACGGCCTGCGCATGGGCTACGAGGACTGGCTGGAGCACATGCTCAGGAAGCCGCCGTACCGGAAGCCCAACCCCAGCTTCTGGCGGCGGCACCGGCACGACCGGCTGGTGGAGCGGTGGGTCCGGGCGGTCGGCCCCGGCCGGGTCACCGTCGTCGTGGTCGACGACCGGGACCGGGACGCGCTGCTGCGCGTCTTCGAGGCGCTGCTCGGACTGCCCCGGAATCTGCTGCGTGCCGTTCCGGAGACGGCGAACCGGTCCCTCACCCTGGCCGAGGCGGAAATGCTGCGGGCGCTCAACAAGGAATTCCGCGAACACGAGCTGCCCGAGGAGCTGTACTCCCGGCTCGTCCGCAATGGCGCCGTCGTGCACCTGAAGAACGCCTGCGCCCCCGCACCGGGCGACGCCCGGATCGCCACCCCCGCGTGGGCCGCCGAGGCCGCCGCCGCGATCGGCGCCGAGGCCGCCGCGCGGATCACCGCCCTCGGCGTGCGCGTGATCGGCGACCCGGCGCCGCTGTCCGCCGTACCCGAGCCGTCACCGCCGGCCGCGCAACCCGCGCTCGCTCCCGAGGCGGCGGCCCGGGCGCTGTACGGGGCGCTGGCCGCGGCGGCCTCCGCGCCGGTGCGGCACAGCGCCCCCGCCAAGGCGCGCACCGTGCACCAGACCTCCTCCAAGGACCTGGTGAAGGTGCTCGGCCACCGCTGTCTGCGCCGGCTGCGGCGCCGCTGACCCCGACAACTGCCCACATCTGTGGACTTGCTCACAGGAATTCCCCGGCCGTCCGGGAACTGCCGACCGGGCGCCCGTAGTCACCAGGAGCACAAGGTGAATGACAGGTTGCGCGCACATATGCGGTGGAGGTCGCTCACCTTGCACTGCGGTAACCACAAGTGGGACCATTTCCGGGTTCCCTGTCGCCCCAAGGTAGGTCACCTGTGTCCCAGCACATAGCCAAGCCCCGTACCACCGCAGTGATCCTGGCCGGTGGCACCGGTCAGCGGGTGGGTCTGTCGATCCCCAAGCAGTTGCTGAAGATCGCCGGCAAGGCAGTCATCGAGCACACCCTGACCACCTTCCAGAACGCCGACTCCATCGACGACGTCATCGTGCTGATGGCGCCGGGCTACGTCCCCGACGTGGAGAAGATCGTCGCCAAGGCCGGCCTGACGAAGGTCAGGAAGGTCATCGAGGGCGGCGCGACGCGGAACGAGACCACCGAGCGCGCCATCGCCGCCCTCGGCGAGGGCCTGGCCGAGGGCGAGGACCTCAACGTCCTCTTCCACGACGCCGTACGCCCCCTGCTCTCGCAGCGCGTGATAGACGACTGCGTGGCCGCGCTGGAGCGCTACGAGGCCGTCGACGTGGCCATCCCGTCCGCGGACACCATCATCGTGACCCGCACCCACGGCTCGGACGGCGAGTTCATCACCGAGATCCCGGACCGCTCCCGGCTGCGCCGCGGCCAGACGCCCCAGGCGTTCAAGCTGTCCACGATCCGCCGCGCCTACCAGGTCGCGGCCGGCGACCCCAACTTCCAGGCCACCGACGACTGCTCGGTCGTCCTCAAGTACCTGCCGGACGTGCCGATCCACGTCGTCGCGGGCGACGAGTACAACATGAAGGTCACCCAGCCCGTCGACGTGTTCATCGCCGACAAGCTGTTCCAGTTGGCCTCCTCCGCCGCGCCCGAGCAGAAGGGCGAGGACACCTACCGCGAACTGCTCACCGGCAAGACCCTGGTCGTCTTCGGCGGCTCCTACGGCATCGGCAAGGACATCGCCGAACTCGCCGAGTCCTACGGCGCCACCGTCTACGCGCTGGGCCGCTCCACCACCGGCACCCACGTGGAGAACCCGGAGGAGGTCGACGACGCCCTGTCCAAGGCGTACGCCGAGACCGGGCGCATCGACTACGTCGTCAACACCGCGGGCGTGCTGCGCATCGGCAAGCTCGCCGAGACCGACAACGCCACCATCGAGGAGGCGCTGAAGGTCAACTACCTGGCGCCGGTGCAGATCGCCCGCTCCTCGTACAAGTACCTCGCCGAGACCGGCGGACAGTTGCTGCTCTACACCTCCAGCAGCTACACCCGGGGCCGGGCCGAGTACTCCCTGTACTCCTCCACCAAGGCCGCGATGGTCAATCTCACGCAGGCCCTGTCCGACGAGTGGGCCGGCGACGGCGTCCGCGTCAACTGCATCAACCCGGAGCGCACCGCCACCCCGATGCGCACCAAGGCGTTCGGCCAGGAGCCCGCGGGCAGCCTGCTCTCCTCCGAGGCCGTCGCGCACACCTCGCTCGACGTGCTGCTCTCCGAGCTGACCGGCCATGTCATCGACGTCCGCCAGCAGGACCCGACGGCCGGCGCGGCCCGCGCCACCGGGTTCGACCAGGCGCTGGCCTCGGTGCTGGCCCGACAGGACGGCGTGTAATAATCGCGCTTATCAGTCTGCGGACATCCAGGCCCTTGCGCGCGCCCTTTCACCGGGCGCTGGCAGGGGCCTGTATCCGTACCTCCACCTGTCGCTCACAATTTCAGCAGGGTCCCAGCACAAAACCGGAACACCCCCTTCAACGAGCAGGTTCTCCGTGATACCCACCGCTATTCGCGTCGCCCGGGTGGGCAGCGCGGCCGAGCTGGCCGCGGCGGTCCTCATGATGCTGGGCTTCCCCGGCGTGATGGTGGCCGCGCTCGTCCCGAGCGTTCCCGCCTTCGCGGTCACGGCCACCGTGACGTACCTGGCGGACCACTATCTGCACCGCAGGAACAGCTATCTGATCAGCCGGCTCAGCAAGATCCGCGCCGGTCTGTCGATCCGCTTCCTGATCCGTCAGCTCCTGCTGATCCTGCTGCTGGCCCGGCTGTCCCTCGCCGACGAACTGATCTACTACGCGGCCATCGCCTGCTTCATCGCCTTCTACGGTCTCCAGGCCCCGCACGGCGCCCTGGTCACCCTGATCCGCAACCGGCGCCGGCTGCCGGTCGCCACCCGCAACGTCGACCTGGCCTCCCGCATCCGCATCCCGGACGCCCCGCCGCGCGGGCTGCTGAACCGCTCCGCCGAGAAGATCCTCCACTTCGACCTGGCCGCCGTCGCCGGCATCCTGATCGCCGCCGAGACCGGCTCCGACCTGCCCGGCTTCCTCGGCATCGGCGTCACCCTGGGCGCGGGCGCGCTCTACGTGCTGGCGCTGCTGCCCTACGTCCGCGGCCGGCGCATCCCGCCGCGCGCCGAGAAGGTGCTCGCCGCGGTCGACGACTGGCTGCGCGAGTACCGGCCCGAGACGGTGCTGTACTTCTCCGGCTCCAAGGACTCCGCCTACCAGGTCAACATGTGGCTGGAGACCATGGAGCAGCTCGACACCCGGCCGCTGATCATCCTGCGCGAGCGGGTCATCCTGCAGAACCTGGCGCCGACCACGGTCCCCGTCATCTGTGTGCCCGGGGGTGTGCACCTGATGAACATGGACCTGTCCACGGTCCGCGTCGCGCTCTACGCGGCCAACGTCGGCAAGAACATCCACCTGCTGCGCGTGCCGACCATGAAGCACGTCTTCATCGGCCACGGCGACAGCGACAAGATCGCCAGCGTCAACCCGTACAGCAAGGTGTACGACGAGGTGTGGACCGCCGGCCGGGCCGGCCGCGACCGCTACGCCATCGCCGACGTCGGTGTCCGCGACGAGGACATCGTGGAGGTCGGCCGCCCGCAGCTCGCCCCCATCCGGACCGGGCGGGGCGTGCCCGAGGACCGGATGCCGACCGTGCTGTACGCCCCCACCTGGGAGGGCTGGGACGACAACCCGGGCAACACCTCGCTCCTGCTGGCCGGCGAGAACATCGTGAAGAGGCTGATCGCCGCCGACCCGCCGGTCCGCGTCCTGTACAAGCCGCACCCCTTCACCGGCACCCGCAGCGCCCGCGCCAAGGCCGCCCACCAGCGGATCACCGCCCTGGTGGAGCAGGCCGCCGCCGAGCGCGCCGCCGACCCCCGCTACCCCGCCGACGCCGCCGGCCAGGCCGCCGCCCGCGCCGAACTGGCCCGCGTCGAGGCCCGGCTCGCCGAGCTGACGGGCGGCGGCACCGACAAGGGCGACGAGGCCGAGGCGTCCCGCGACGGCCTGATCGACCTGGAGCGGCACGCGGAGGTCGCCCGGCTCCGCGCCGAGTGGAACGCCGCCTACTGGCGGTCCGTCCCCACCTGGGAGCACCGGGTCGTCACGGGCGCCGAGCCGCGCCTGTACGACTGCTTCAACGTCTCCGACGCCATGGTCTCCGACATCTCCAGCGTGGTCTCCGACTTCATCGCCAGCGGCAAGCCGTACGCGGTGACGGACTCCGCCGGGCTGGGCGAGGAGGAGTTCAAGCGGCAGAACACCGCGGTGCGCGCCGCGGTGATCCTCACCAACAGCGCCGCCGAGCTGGGCGCGCTGCTCGCCGCCGTCCGCGATCCGGCCCAGGACCCGCTGGCCGAGGACCGCGAGGAGCTCAAGCGCTATCTGCTCGGCCCCGACGAGCCGACCTCCATCGAGCAGTTCAACGCCGCGGTCGCCGATCTCGCCCTGAAGGCCGAGGCGCGCAACGTGGGCCAGCGGACCCGGATCATGGCCGGCGGCCCCGACGTGGAACTGGCCGACGCGCTGCCCGGCCAGCGCACCACCGCCGCCGGCGAGACGGACAACGTCAACGCCGGCTGACCTCCGGCACCGCACCGCTCGGCCCCCGGGAAAGGCGCCACTCCCGGGGGCCGAGCCGTTTCCGTGTGCAAAACGGTGATGTCCGTCACGGGACCGGTGGTGCAGGCAACCGGTTTTCCGGGTCACCCGTCTAACAGTTGACCATAGAGGAAATACGGGGGAAAAGAGCCATGTCTAGGGGGAAACGTGACCGTGACGCAACCTGATGTCACTGTGATCATCGGGGCGTACGAAGCGATGCCGTACCTGGTGGAGTGCCTCGCGTCCGTGGAGGCTCAGACCCTCGACCCGGCGCGCGTCGAGGTCATCGCCGTGGACGACGGCTCCACCGACGGCACGGGGGAGTACCTGGACGAGTTCGCCGCCCGGGCCCCGATGCCGGTCACCGTGATCCACCAGGAGAACTCCGGCGGCCCCAGCGGCCCCCGCAACGCCGGCCTGGCCAAGGCCGCCGGCCGCTACGTGTTCTTCCTCGACGCCGACGACCGGCTCGGCCCCGAGGCGCTGGAGCGGATGGTCGCCATGGCCGACCGGGCCGGCACGGACGTGGTCCTCGGCCGGGTCGAGGGCGTCAACCGCGGGGCGCCCAAGTCGATGTGGCACAAGACGCTGGAGCGCACCGACGTCTTCTCCTCCAACATCAAGTTCACCCTCAGCGCCCAGAAGCTGTTCCGCCGCGCCCTGCTGGAGCGGCACGGCATGCGGTTCGACGAGTCCCTGTTCACCGGCGAGGACGCGCTGTTCACCATGGAGGCGTATCTGCGGGCGGACGGCGTCTCGGTGATCGCCGACCACACCTGCTACTACCTGGTGGGCCGCGACGACGGCAAGCACGTCACCAAGAGCGGCGGTTACGCGCTGCGGTTCGACTCCGCGCGCGCCCTGATGCGCCTGATCGCCGAGCTGGTCCCGCCGGGCGAGCGGCGCGACCAGCTCATGGTGCGCCCCTTCGTCGTCACCCTGCTGCCCCAGTTCGGCCCCCGCTGGCTCACCGACGACGAGGAGGTGCGGCGGCACAAGCTGGAGCTGGCCGCGCCGCTGATGGACGCGTACTGGACCGAGGGCGTCGCCCGTCTGCTCAAGGTCCACGAGCGGCTCCGGCTGCACCTGGTGGCCGCCCGGCGGCCCGATCTGCTGACCGACGTGGTGCGCTTCGTCCGGGACAAGAGGCAGGCGGCCGGGCTGCTGGAGAAGAACGGCCGCCGCCTCTACCTGGTCTACCCGCACTTCCGGGACCGGAAGGCGGGCATCCCCGACGAGGTCTACCTGGCCGGCCCGCGCGAGGCCCGCCCGTTCCTCGGCTACCGCGAACAGCCCGCGGACTCCTTCCCGCGCCGCGCGCTGCGCCGGCTCCGCCGCCTGTCGGCCGTCCGCGGCCTCAGCCGACGGGACCGCCCGGCGGCGGCGTGACCGGCCTGGTCTCCCGCCGCTGACCGGGCAGGTCCGCCGTGAGCCGCCCCGCCATCCGCTCCCGGTGCCCCCGCGCCGTCGCCCGCAGCGCCCGTACCGCCGCGGCGAACCGCTCCTGCGCGGGCGGCTCGGCCGGCCCCAGCAGCCGCAGCGCCAGCTCCGCGCGGGCCGCGGCGAACGCGTCCTGCTCCGGGTGCCGCACCGCCTCCAGCAGCGCCGGCACCCCGGCCGCGTCCGGCGCCAGCACGGTCGCCGCCGCCACCGTCGGGAAGGCGACCCGGAACGCCTCCTCGGACAGCCCGCTAGTGTTGGCCACCGCGTACGGCTTGCCGCTGGCCAGGAAGTCGCTGATCACGCTGGACACATCGCTGATCAGCAGATCGGCCCGGTTGAAGCAGGAGTACAGCGCGGGCCGGGCGTCCGTGATGATCTGGTGCTCCCCGGGCGGCAGCGCCGCCCAGTACGCCTCGTCCCAGGCCGCCGCCGCCCGCGCCACCGCCGCCGCCCGCCCCGGCTCCGGCGCCGACTGCGCGAGCATCCGCTCCACCGGGTCCGCCCCGGCCCGCCCGGCGACGGCGGTGACCCGCTCCAGCTCCGCGGTGCGCCGGGCCAGTTGGGCCGCTCCCTGGGGCCGGGTGCCCGGCCGTTCGCGGTTGGCCGCCCGGATCAGCTCCCGGATCCGCGCGTCGGCCGCGCCGGCCCGGGGGTCGACCGACCCGGTCAGCGGATGCGGCTTGTAGAGCAGTTGCACCCCGGGGTCGGCGAGCAGCGCCCGGACCAGGTTCTCCCCGGCCGCGATCACCGAGGTGTTGCCGGGGTTGCCGTCCCAGCCCTCCCAGGTCGGCGCGTACAGCACGGTCGTGTACCGGCCGGCGGGCGGACCGGCGTACGGCCGTACCGCGTCGAGCTGCGGGCGGCCGATCTCCACCACGTCCTTGTCCTCGACGCCGACCTCGGCCAGCGCGTACCGCTCGCGGGCCGCGGGGCCGGCCACCCACACCTGGTCGTACGCCTTCGCGTACGGGTTGCAGGAGGACAGCTTGTCGCTCTCGCCGTGGTTGACGAAGGCGTGCTTGATGGTGGGGATGCGCAGCACCTGCGAGGTCTTGCCGGAGTTCGAGGGGTGGATGAGCACCTGGAGGGTGGAGTGCTCCAGGCGCATCAGCGTGGACACCTTCGGCAGGCAGACGATCGGCAGGTCGGTCGGCGCCAGCTTCTGCACCATGAACCGCTCGCGCAGCACCACCACCGGCCGCCCGCCGAGCCTGGCGATCGGCTCCAGCCACATGTTCGCCTGGTACGCGGAGGAGGCCCCGCCGGAGAAGTACAGCCCCACGGTGGGCCGGTACTCGGCCAGCCAGGCGTCGAACCAGTCGAGGACCTCCCGCTCCCCGGCGGGCCGGCGCCCCGGCAGCAGCCGCAGCAGCAGCGCGGCCAGCCCGGCCAGGGAGGCGGCGAGGGACAGGGCGAGGCCCGCCGCCCCGGCCACCGGCGCGTCGGCGGCCACGGTGACCAGCAGCCCGCCGGTCGCGGGCAGCCCGAAGGCCAGCAGCCGGTGGCCGGGGCGGCGCAGCAGCACCGGCGGCGCCGGGGAGAGCCGCAGCTCCGAGGCGTCGATGTTCCGGGTCACCACCGGCAGCGTGCGGCTGCGCCGCACCAGCACCGAGACCGCCTGGGTCGCGCAGTGCAGGGCGTAGCAGACCAGCAGACCGGCGACGAGCGGCGCGTACACCGTCTCGCGGTGCTGCTCGCCCAGCCGCAGCAGGCCGATCACCAGCAGCAGGTCGCGCAGCACATGCCGGACGGTGAGGTCCGCGTGGGACTTGGCGAACAGCGGCAGCATGCCGCGCTGCCACCGGTAGAGCACGCCCTCGGCGGCCAGGGAGGCGGCGGTCGCGGCGAGCAGCAGCGGCACGTGCGGCAGCAGCGCGCCGACGGCCTGCGCGGTGAACGCGGTGGCCAGGAAGGCGAGGACGAGCAGGCGGACGGCGGTCTGCCGGCGGTGGAACCACGCCGTGAACCATCTGCGGGACGAGGGTACGGGCACTGCGGTCGCTCCAGGGTCGTCGCGGAAGGGGCGCCCGGGTTAACGGGCGCCGGCCTGCCGACGACACGCGCGTGTTGCGGCCCTGGAGTGCGCGGTGCGTGCTATGGCCCGCCGACGGGGCCGGGCGGGGTCACTTGCCCGACTGCAGCGCCCGGCGCAGCGGCCGTCCCACCACGCGCCGGGCGCGGCGGTAGACCGAGGACGTCGACGGCGCGGGGCCGCCGGAGGCCGCCTTGGCCGCCTTGACCCGGGCCAGTTCCCGCTTCAGCGCGGCGTTGTCCGAGGAGAGCTGGGCCATCCGGCCGTAGAGCCAGCCGATCCGCCCGGCCAGCGCGGCGGGGTCGGCGTCGGTCCACGGGCGGATGCCCGCCGGGAAGGTCAGCGACCGCAGCCGCTTCTCGAAGGCGGCGCCGCCGTCGCCGTGGGTGAAGGTGTTCTCCAGCCCGTTCTTGTCGAGGAAGGCGGTGAACCGGTCGAAGCGCTCCCGGTGGTTGCCGGTCAGCGCCGAGAAGTCGGCCTCCTCGTACAGCTTCGCCGGGTCGAGGTCCTCGGGGATCCGGTCGATGCGCTGGTGCGGTATCTCGAAGTACCGGCACAGCTCCAGGGTGCGCGAGTCGCCGGTGAGCACGGTCGCGGGCGTCCCGGCCAGCAGCGCCGCGATGTTGCCGTGGATGCGCGAGCCGAAGGAGAAGTCGAAGCCGCGCAGGTCGTCGATCCAGACGACGGGGTCGATGTAGACCCGGACCTTGCCCTCGGCGTACATCGGGTGGTCGGGGTGGGTGGGTATCCCGGTCACCTTGGCGTTCGGGTCCGTCAGGTCCCGCCAGTGCAACTGCCGCGCGTCGCTGAGGTTCTGGCCGATGAAGCGGATGTTCGGGTAGCGCTCGTGGGTGCGCCGGATCACCTGGTCCAGGCCCTGCCGCTGCACGGCCGCGTGCGAACCGTTGAGCGCGATCCGGGAGCCGGCGGTGAGCGCGGCGGCCCGCTTCTCGACGCGCAGGTCCGGGCCGTACATGAACATCGACGGGCAGCCGATCACCTCGACGTCCCGGAAGCCCATGTCCTTGAGGTACTTCTCGGTGAACTCGCCCCGCACGCCGATGGACGCGCTGCGGTCGAGCACCGCCGAGACGAACTCGCGCACCGCCGACTCGATCGGCTTCAGCCGCGACGGGTCGTAGCCGAGGCCGGTCTGCGCGCCGACGCCCACCACCACGACCGGGATCCGCAGCTTCCTGATCAGCCGGGCCAGCCGCCTCAACTGCTGTTCGAACGACGGCCGGAAGGCGTTCGCCAGCGGCACCACGAAGGCGTCGTACTGCTCGTTGATCCGCTCCGCGGCGTTGACGTCGGTCCGGATGCCGTTGGAGACGACCTCGGTGGTCGGGGTCCCCAGGATCTTGTGGGCGGCGTCACTGAAGATCAGGTTGCCGGAGTTGGTGGCGATCACGTCCCGGTGGAGGGCTTCCTCGACCGGGATCACATCGAAGGGGCTCTTCCCGGAACGCAGGAGGACGCGCTTCACGCGGCGGTCTGCGGAGTCTGATGGTGACACGGGGTTCACGATATGTTTATCAGCCCTTTGATTTCTACCGGTCGCCGAAACCGCCTTTTCCTGCCGTGCGTTGCCGCCGCAAATGCCGCGGGGGCGCGGTGTCCGGGGAGTGGAATCGACGCGCGGGGCGGGACGGGGTTCCCGTAGATTTGCGCAACGGGCACCGGACGAGGGGAAGAGCACAGGTGGCAGGGACGCGGCAGGCCGTGGGCGAGGCCCGCAGGATCGTCGTCAAGGTCGGTTCCTCGTCGCTGACCACGGCGGCCGGCGGCCTCGACGCCGACCGGGTGGACGCCCTCGTCGACGTGCTGGCCAAGGTGCGCGGCGGCGGGGAGCGGGAGATCGTCCTGGTCTCCTCCGGCGCCATCGCCGCCGGACTGGCCCCGCTCGGACTGCGCCGCCGCCCCCGCGACCTGGCCCGCCAGCAGGCCGCCGCCAGCGTCGGCCAGGGCCTGCTGGTCGCCCGCTACACCGCCTCCTTCGCCCGCTACGGCGTCCGTGTCGGCCAGGTCCTGCTCACCTCCGACGACATGAGCCGCCGCGCCCACCACCGCAACGCCTCGCGCACCCTGGACAAGCTGCTCGCCATGGGCGCCTTCCCGATCGTCAACGAGAACGACACCGTCGCCACCGACGAGATCCGCTTCGGCGACAACGACCGGCTCGCCGCCCTCGTCGCCCATCTCGTCCACGCCGACCTGCTGGTCCTCCTCTCCGACGTGGACGGCGTCTACGACGGCGACCCGGCCCGGCCCGGCACCTCCCGGATCGCCGAGGTGCGCGGCCCCGCCGACCTCGCCGGCATCGAGATCGGCAGCGCCGGCAAGGCGGGCGTCGGCACCGGCGGCATGGTCACCAAGGTCGAGGCGGCCCGGATCGCCGCCGCCGCCGGCATCCCGGTGGTGCTGACCAGCGCGGTGCACGCCGCCGACGCGCTCACCGGCCAGGACACCGGCACCTGGTTCCACCCCACCGGCAAGCGCTCCGCCGACCGCCTGCTCTGGCTCCAGCACGCCTCCGCCCCGCAGGGCGCGCTCACCCTGGACGACGGGGCGGTCCGGGCCGTGGTCGAGCGCCGCAAGTCCCTGCTGCCGGCCGGGATCGCCGCCGTCGAGGGCGAGTTCAGCGCCGGCGACCCCGTCGAACTGCGGGACGGCCGAGGGCGCGCGGTCGCCCGCGGCCTGGTCACCTTCGACGCCAAGGAGATCCCCCAACTGATCGGCCGCTCCACCCGGGAACTGGCCCGCGAACTCGGACCCGCGTACGAACGCGAGGTCGTACACAGGGACGATCTGGTGATCCTGCACCCGTAATGGGCGGAATGTCCCCGCACCGGTGGTGGACGTTCCGCAAAACCGCCCCATGGCGCGTTGTGGCCTGCTCAACTTTCTCCCAGGACCAGCCCGGCCGACCACCGGGACCGGCAGCGTGCGAGAAGGAGGCCGTCGTGAGACGAGTGCGTCCGGGGGCGGCGGCGTCCCGCGGTGGTACCGGCCCCCGCGGCGGCACCGCCTCGCGCGGCGGTACCGGCTCCCGCGCGGCCGAGGAGCGCGCCCTGACCAGCGTCTCCGCCGGAGGCCGCTACCACGCCGAGGACCCCCGGGACACCCCCCGCCTGTGGCACGTCACCCTCAGCGTCTCCGGCGCCCGGACCCCGCTGACCGAGGTGCGGCGCGCCCTGGAGCAGCTCGCCCACGACCACCCCTTCCTGCTGACCAGCAGATACGCCGACGACCACGCCGAGATCCGGTACTGGGAGGAGGCCCGCGACCTGCACGACGCCGCGGCCGTCGCGCTGCGCCTGTGGGGCGAGCACCGCCAGACCGCCGGGCTGCCGCCCTGGGAGATCGTCGGCCTGGAGGTCATCGACCGCGCCACCTACCACCAGCGCATCGCCGCCGGCTACGGCCCCGCCCCGGCCACCCCGGTCGGCGTCCACCCGTTCTGACCCGCCGGTCCACCCGCCGGCCGGGCGTCTCGGGGTGTGGAACACGCTCGGGACCCCGCCCCGGGCCGCACTACCCTTCCCTCATGACCACGCTCTCGCCGTACGACTCGATGTCCCCGGTCACCCGCGCCGCCTACCGGGCCAAGGCCGCCGCCGCCGACCTCGCGCCGCTGCCGCGGACCGCGAAGGACGACGCGCTGCTCGCCGTCGCCGACGCGCTGGAGGTCCGTACGAGCGAGATCGTCGAGGCCAACGCCCAGGACGTGGCCAGGGCCCGCCAGGCCGGGACCGCGGAGGCCATCATCGACCGGCTGACCCTCACCCCGGAGCGGGTGCGGGCCATCGCCTCCGACGTCCGGGACGTCGTGGCCCTGCCCGACCCGGTCGGCGAGGTGGTCCGCGGCAACACCCTGCCCAACGGCATCGACCTGCGCCAGGTCCGCGTCCCGCTCGGCGTGGTCGGCATCATCTACGAGGGCCGGCCCAACGTCACCGTGGACGCCGCCGCCCTCTGCCTGAAGTCCGGCAACGCGGTCCTGCTGCGCGGCTCCTCCTCGGCGTACGCCTCCAACACCGCGCTGGTCCGGGTGATCCGGGACGCGGTCGGCGGCGCCGGTCTGCCCGCCGACGCCGTCCAGCTCGTCCCCGGCGAGAACCGCGACAGCGTCCGCGAGCTGATGCGCGCCCGCGGCCTGGTCGACGTCCTCATCCCGCGCGGCGGCGCCTCCCTGATCAGCACCGTCGTCCAGGAGTCCACCGTCCCCGTCATCGAGACCGGCACCGGCAACTGCCACGTCTACGTCGACGCCGCCGCCGACCTCGACATGGCCGTCGACATCCTGATCAACTCCAAGGCCCAGCGGGTCGGCGTGTGCAACGCCGCCGAGACCCTCCTGGTCCACCAGGACATCGCCGCCGACTTCCTGCCCCGCGCCCTGGACGCCCTCGCCGACGCCGGGGTCACCGTGCACGCTGACGAGCGGGTGCTGGCGTACGCCAAGGACACCAGGGCGACCGTCGTCGAGGCGACCCCGGAGGACTGGGAGACCGAGTACCTCTCGTACGACATCGCCGCCGCCGTCGTCGACTCCCTCGACAAGGCCGTCGAGCACATCCGGCTGTGGACCTCCGGCCACACCGAGGCCATCGTCACCACCTCGCAGCAGGCCGCCCGCCGCTTCACCCAGTTGGTCGACTCCACCACCGTCGCCGTGAACGCCTCCACCCGGTTCACCGACGGCGGCCAGTTCGGCTTCGGCGCGGAGATCGGCATCTCCACCCAGAAGCTGCACGCCCGCGGCCCGATGGGCCTGCCGGAACTGACCAGCACCAAGTACATCGTCACCGGCGACGGCCACGTACGGCGCTGAGCCCGCCCGGCACGTCCCCGTCTCACCCAGCGGATGAATTTCCGTACCGTCTGCCCAAAATGACCCCCCAGGTCTACTCTGGATCCGTGCCGGAGGACGTGGGGGGCACGCCGTTCCCGGACGGCTGGGAGCCCGACGACGACCACGACCGCGGGGTGTCGGACGAAGAGTTCGCCTCCGTGGTCTTCGACGAGGACTTCGTCCGGGCCGCCCCGGTGCACGAGCCGACCGCCGTGGAGCGCCTGCTGGCCGCCGCCGAGGCCAGAGCGGAAGCCTCCGAGGCCGAGGCCCGCCGCGCCCGCCCCCGGTACGACGACGGGTACGGCGACTACGGCCGCGGCCCGGACCACGACGACCTCGACGAGGACGCCGACCTGCTCGACCGCCCCTACGGCGCCCCCGGCGGCTACGGCAGACAGGTCCGCTGGCACCGCCCCGTCGCCTGGCTGCTCGCCCTGGTCATGGGCGTCGGCATGGTCGCGCTGGCCTTCGCCGCCGTCTACCGGGGCGCCTCCTCGGACACCGACCGCGAGCAGGCCCCGCCGCCCGCCTCCACCGGACCCGAACAGGGCGGCACCGAGCGGGACGGCACGACCGCCCCCTCCGCCTCCGCCGACGACTCCGGACCCCCCGTCCCGGTGATTCCCCGCACGCCCTGAACGGCCCCGGGCGGCCACTTTCCCGCCCCGTTCCGGCCTGGCCGGGAACCTGCCGGAAGTTGACGCGTACCAGCGCGTTTATCCGGGCGCCGGGCGACCTACCCTTGAAGACATGGGAGGGCCTTCAGACCCGCCTGAGGGGACACCCGAGGGCGCCCCCGGAGGCGGTGAGGACGAGTACCGATCCGTCGTCTTCGACGAGTCGTTCGTCCGCGCTGCCCAGCTCCAGGAGTTCTCCGCCGACGAGCGCATCACCGAGCACGCGCCCGCCGTACGCCGCCGCGCGCCCCTGCACCGGGGACTGTCCCGGCAGGCGCTGATCCTGGTGGTGCTGATCGCCCTCGCCTTCGGCACCGCGATCTACATGGGGGTGCGCCACCCGTACCAGAACCCGGCCGCCCGGCAGTCCGACGAGCCGCTGCGGATGACCGTCGTCCCGCTCGCGCCGCAGGGCCGGGTGCCCGGCGCCGCCGACCCCGCCGACCTGTACGCGCACAGCCCCGCCGCCCAGTTCCGCCCCGGCGCCGCGGGGGTGCCGCTGCCGTCCGCGCGCAGCACTGCGCACTTCTCGGACGAGCAGGTGATGAACGCCCTGATCACCGCGAAGAACTACGTGGTCCGCTCCGCCCTGGACCCGGAGGTGCTCACCGGGGGAGCCGTCCGCCCGGTGCGGATCCTGCTCGATCCCGACCAGCTCGACCAGTTCGACGAGAGCTTCGACCGGCCCGCCGCCGACGGGCGGCACGCGGCCACCGGATGGCTGGTCCGCTTCGACCCGTCCCGCACCGAGCTGGCCGCCGACAGCGAGGTCCGCGTCCGGGGCTCGCTGAACGCCGTGGAGAGCGACGCCACCCATCTGGAGGTCACCGCCGACCACACCTTCGTCTATCCGCTGCGGCCCACCGGCGACCAGCGGGCCGAGGTCTCCCTGTTCACCGTCCGGCGCGAGCTGCACTTCCGCTTCGACCGGGACGACCTGCGGCTGCACCAGGCCCGGCTCACCGTCTCCTACGTACAGGCCGGGCCGCTGTCCTGCGCCGAGGACTCCGCGAGCGCGCTGCGCCCGCTGCTGGCCGGCCAGACCGCCAAGGCGGGCGGCCCGGCCGGCACCGACCCGTACGCCAAGGACAGCGCGACCGCGCTGTGCGGCACGCTGGCCGAGGGGGCGCAGCCGAAGGTGTAGGTCAGCCGCGCGGCGGCGGCGGCGCGTCCGGACCGCCGGTCCCGTTGCTACCGCCGGTCCCATTGCTGCCGCCGGTCCCGTCGCCGCCGGTGGTGCCGTCGCCGCCGCCGGTCCCGTCCGGTCCGGTCGAGGGGCCCTCGGTTCCTCCGGCGTCCTTCGGCGGCCTCGGCTGGGTGGCCGTGAACCCGCTGAAGCCGCGCCGCACCCGGTCCCCGAGGTCCCCGGCCCCGCCCGCTATGTCGTTCACCAGCTTCATCAGCGGGTCCTTGGAGCCGCGCACCTGCGTGGCATAGCTGGCGGCGGACTCGCGGAAGGAGTCGCGGACCGAGGTGTCCTTGTCCTCCGCGCGCCGCGGGTAGTGCCCGTCCATGATCCGCTGGTAGTCCCGGGACGCCTGCCACTTCTTCAGCTCGGCGGCCCGGACGGTGGTGAAGGGGTGGGAGCGCGGCAGCACGTTGAGGATCTTCAGCACGGAGTCGCGCAGGTCGCCGCCGGCCTCGTACTCCTCGGCCTGCTCCAGGAAGGCGTCCACGTTCATCTCGTGCAGGTGGTTGCCGCCGGCGATCTTCATCAGGCCGCGCATGGAGGCCCGCAGGTCCTGGCCGACCAGCAGCCCCGCGCGGTCGGCGGACAGCTCCGACTTGCGGAACCACTCGCGCAGCGCGGTCACGATCGCCATCACCGCCAGATTGCCCAGCGGGATCCAGGCCACCCGGACGGCGAGCGAGGTCAGGAAGAGCAGGACGGTCCGGTAGACCGCGTGCCCGGACAGCGCGTGCCCGACCTCGTGGCCGATGACCGCCCGCATCTCCTCCTCGTCGAGCAGCTCCACCAGTCCCGTGGTGACGACGATGATCGGCTCGTCCAGGCCGATGCACATCGCGTTGGGCTGCGGGTCCTGGTTGACGTACATCGGGGGGACCTTCTCCAGGTCCAGGATGTAGCAGGCGTCGCGCAGCATGTCGTTCAGGTGCGCGAACTGCCGGTCCGAGACGCGCACCGAGTCGGACAGGAACAGCAGCCGCAGGCTCCGCTCCGGCAGCAGGCCGCTGAGGGCCTTGAACACCGTGTCGAAACCGCTCAGCTTGCGCAGGGCCACCAGGGCGCTGCGGTCGGCCGGATGCTCGTACGCACGCGAGGAGATTCCGGGGAAGCGCCTGCGCTGCCTGCTGGGCACCTGCTCGTGCCCGGTGTGCTCGTGCCCGTCGGACATGTCTTCCCCCATGTGCGGTGAATGGCCCTGTGTGAACCCTTGTGCGGGTCTTGTCCCGTCCTTGGCGCCCCCGAAGCACCGCCCAGCCTAGGCGGAGATACCGTGGACGGGCAGTACAGCGAAGGAGTCCGCCATGGAGCACGTCCCCCACCCCGCCTGGCTCGCCGAGGCCGTGACCGCCGCCGAGCAGCCGGGCTCGGGCAATCTGCTCCGGGTCGTCCTGGTCGTGATGGTGCTGGGCTCCGTGCTGACCGCGTGGTTCCTGCTACGGGGCTACAAGCGGAAGGACGACTGAGGCGGGCGGAAGGTTCCCCGGAACCCGGGGGCGTCCCCAACGGCGGAGTCGGCGTGATCACCCCAGGGACGCCCGCATACCATGAGCCGACGTCTTTATCCCGCCCACACCTGATAGGTCCTGCCGATGATGAGCATCCACAGCACCGCCGCCCAGTTGGTCACCCTCGCCGAGGGCGAGGGGCACGGGGGCAACCATCAGAGCCTGAGCCCCTTCCTGACCGGCGGCGCCGCCCTCGTCATCCTGCTGCTCCTGCTGTGGGTCACCACGCGCTTCAACCGCGACCGCTGACCCGCGTCCGGCGCCCGCGCGGGCGTCGAAGGGGGGAACTGGCGGCCGAGGCTCTCACGCCGGGCCGGTAGGGTCTGCACGCATGGGAGAGCAGGACATGCCTACCGGTCCGGCGCGCGACACGGAAGACGGCACGGTGAGCGGCGCACCGCACCGCCCGGCCCCCGGTCACGCCACCGGCCCCGGCAGCGGCAGGCGCCGTCTCGGCGTCATGGGCGGCACCTTCGACCCGATCCACCACGGACACCTGGTGGCGGCCAGCGAGGTCGCCGCGCAGTTCCGGCTGGACGAGGTGGTCTTCGTCCCCACCGGGCAGCCCTGGCAGAAGAGCCACCGCGCGGTCTCCGCGGCCGAGGACCGCTATCTGATGACGGTCATCGCCACCGCCGAGAACCCGCAGTTCTCGGTCAGCCGCATCGACATCGACCGCGGCGGCCCCACCTACACCGTGGACACCCTGCGCGACCTGCGCGCCCTCAACCCGGACACGGACCTGTTCTTCATCACCGGCGCCGACGCGCTCGCCCAGATCCTCACCTGGCGCGACAGCGACGAGCTGTTCTCCCTGGCACACTTCATCGGAGTCACCCGGCCCGGCCACACGCTGACGGACGCGGGACTGCCCAAGGGCGGCGTCTCGCTCGTCGAGGTGCCCGCCCTCGCCATCTCCTCCACCGACTGCCGTGCGAGAGTCGCCAAGGGCGACCCCGTCTGGTATCTGGTGCCGGACGGAGTCGTGCGCTACATCGACAAGCGCCAGTTGTACCGCGGCGACTGAGCCGAGAGGGGCCCCCACCGGTGAACGACCAGTACGACGCGGGATACGGCAGCGGTCACGACGGCCCGTACGAACTCGTCGGCTACGACGAGTACGGCCGGCCCGTCTACCGCCCGGCCCCGGCGCCGCCCGCCGCACCGCAGCAGCCGTACGACCCGTACGCACAGCAACAGCAGCAGCACCAGGGCTACGGCTACGACCCGTACGCCCAGCAGCAGCCGTACGCCCCCTACGCCACCCCGGACCCGGGACAGCAGTTGCCCGCCCCCGGCCACGACGGCTACGGCTACGACCCGTACACGCAGGCGGCGCCCGAGCCGGCCGGCTACGAGGACCCCTACGGCCGGGCCGGGGCCGCCGCGCAGCCCGCGGTCGCCGAGCAGACCGCCCGCATCCCGCACCAGGCGGGCCCGCCCGGGGAACCCCGGGAGAGCGGCGAACGGGACTACCGCACCGAGCAGTTCGCCTTCGTCGAGGAGCCGGACGGCGACTCGGAGGACGTCATCGACTGGATGAAGTTCACCGAGAACCGCACCGAGCGCCGCGAGGAGGCCCGGCGCCGCGCACGCGCGCGTGCCGTCGCCCTGGTCGTCGTCCTCGCCCTGGTGGCGGTCGGCGGCATCGGCTACCTCTGGTACGCCGGAAAGCTCCCCGGCCTGTCCTCCTCGGACTCAGAGGCGGGCGGTACGACGGCGGCGGGCGCCCAGAAACGCGATGTGATCGCCGTCCACCTGCACGACACCGACGGGGGCGAGACCTCCACGGCCCTGCTGGTGGACAACACCACCACCAAGCGGGGCACCACCGTGCTGGTGCCCAACGCCCTCGCGCTGACCGGCGACGACGGCAGCACCACCACGCTGGCCAAGTCGGTCGACGACGGCCCCGACGCCACCCAGGACGCGCTGGACTCCGCCCTCGGCACCGACATCGAGGGCACCTGGCGGCTGGACACCCCGTACCTGCAGAACCTCGTCGACCTGGTCGGGAACATCGAGGTCGACACCGACACCGACGTGCCTGACCCCGACGCCAAGGGCAAGGACGCCGCCACCCTGGTCCACCGGGGCGAGGACCGGACGCTCAGCGGCAAGATGGCCGTCGCCTACGCCACCTACCAGGGCTCCGGCGAGGCGCAGGACGCCCAGCTCCAGCGGTTCGGGCAGGTCATGCAGGCGGTGCTGCGCAAGCTCTCCTCCGACGCGCAGGCCGCGACCACCACCGTCCAGACGCTGGGCATGATCCTCGACCCGCCGCTGACCGACAAGGACCTCGGCTCCTTCCTCGCCGGGCTCGCCGACCGCGCCAAGGGCGGCGACTACACGACGACCCTGCTGCCCGTCCAGGACGACGGCACGCTCAGCGCCGAGACCGCCGACAGCGTCGTCAAGGACGTCCTCGGCGGCACCGCCAAGAGCCCCGGCAAGGACGCGGCGGTCAGTGTCTGGGTGCGCAACGCCACGGGTGACAAGGGCGACACCGCCAAGGCCCGGGTGGTCCTGCTCAACGGCGGCTTCACCTTCCTGGAGGGCGGCACCGCCGCCGCCACCGAGGCCGCCTCCGAGGTGCGCTACGCGGACGCCGCCGACCAGGAGCAGGCCACCGAGGTCGCCAAGACCCTCGGCCTGCCCACCGGCGCGGTCGCCAAGGGCGAGGTGCCCGCCAACGCGCGCGTGGCGGTCGTCCTCGGCCAGGACTACGAGCCGTCCTCCTGACCCCGAGGTGATCATCCGGGGCCCGGTCGGCGGTCATGAGACCCTTGGTGTCAAGTGACCGCCGACCGAAAGCCACGCAGTGACCGCGACCGACCGCTCTCTTGAACTGATCAACACCGCAGCCCAGGCGGCTGCCGACAAGCTCGCGCACGACATCATCGCCTACGACGTCAGCGACGTGCTGTCGATCACGGACGCCTTCCTGCTGGCCTCCGCCCCCAACGACCGCCAGGTCAAGTCGATCGTCGACGAGATCGAGGAACGGCTCAACAAGGAACTGGGCGCCAAGCCGGTGCGCCGCGAAGGCGACCGCGAGGCCCGCTGGGTGCTCCTGGACTACGTCGACATCGTCGTGCACGTCCAGCACAGCGAGGAGCGCGTCTTCTACGCCCTGGAGCGGCTGTGGAAGGACTGCCCCGAGCTGGACCTGCCGGCCGACGCCAAGGCCACCCGCGGCAAGGGCGAGGAGCACGCCCGGGCCCGCGCCGCCGAGGAGGCCGCGGAGCCGGACGGGGAGTGGCGATGAGCGCGACCGGTGAGGTGACCTCCGGCCGGACCGGCCGGGGCCGCCGCATCATCCTCTGGCGGCACGGCCAGACCTCCTGGAACGTGGAGCGCCGCTTCCAGGGCACCACGGACGTCGAGCTGACCGACACCGGCGTGGCCCAGGCCCGCCGGGCGGCCCGGCTGCTGGCGGCCTGCGAGCCCGACGCGATCATCGCCTCCGACCTGTCCCGCGCCGCGCGCACCGCGGCCGAGCTGGCCGCCCTCACCGGCCTGGAGGTGACCCTCGAAGAGGGCCTGCGGGAGACCTACGCGGGCGTCTGGCAGGGCCTGACCCACGAGGAGATCATCGCCAGGTACGGCGAGGAGTACGCCGCCTGGAAGCGCGGCGAGCCGATCCGCCGGGGCGGCGGCGAACTGGAGACCGAGGTCGCCGACCGCGCCGCCCCCGTGGTGCTGCGGCACGTGGAGAAGCTCCCGGAGGACGGCACCCTCGTCGTGGTCAGCCACGGCGGCACCATCCGCACCACCATCGGGCGCCTCCTCGGCCTGGACGCGGGCCACTGGGAGAGCCTGGGCGGCCTGACCAACTGCTGCTGGTCCGTGCTGGGCCAGGGCGCCCGCGGCTGGCGCCTGCTGGAGCACAACGCCGGCACCCTGCCCGAGCCGGTGCTCGGCGACGACGACTGAGACCCCGCCGGGACCCGGATTTCACTTTCCGGCAGGTCGCAGGCTAAAGTTCTTCTTGTTCGCCCCGCCGAGCGGGAAGAACACCGGCCAGGGGCTATAGCTCAGTTGGTAGAGCGCCTGCATGGCATGCAGGAGGTCAGGAGTTCAATTCTCCTTAGCTCCACTTGGTTCCACGGACGAATCCCGTCCCCTTCGGGGGGCGGGATTTTTTCGTCGGCCGCCGTTTGAGCGGTCGCGGCCCGGGCGGCGTATACCTGTGCGGAGGTCCGCCGGAACGCCGTGTCCGGACTGGTACTGATGCGTCGCTGACCGTGTTGGTCCGCTCGTGGCAGAATCAAACGACCGGAAGGGGGCGCGGCCCGACGGGAGGGAGTAGCGATGCCTGCGAGCATCCGCGAGGAGGTCGACGGCCTCCGCCGAGCGGTGACGGCACGGAACACGGCCACTCGTCTGCACTGCCCTTCCTGTGGTTCCGCGCACGTCGCCCAGGTCCTCGGGGACAACGGCGGCATCTCGTACGTGTGTACCGCCTGCGGCCATAGCTGGAGCTGACCCATGGGTGCACACAGGCGGAAGTGCGACTGGTGCGGCAGCGGCACCCCGATCGTCCGGGACATGGAACCGATCAATCCCGACTACCAGTACTGGTGCGAGGAGTGCGCGCGGGCGCTGATCATAAAAGGCGACCCGATCGAGACGTACCGCGAACTCGAAGGGGAGCCGATCTACGGCCGGCTGCTGGAGGAGCACTGCACCCTCAAGCGGTTCTACTCCTTCGTCACCGCGTGATCCGCAGGGCCGAAAAAACCGGCAAATCGGGCAGAGCGGAAACGATTTGGTGTTGGGCCCGGGGGACCGTGTAAAGTTGGCGTCGCCGCCGGGGAAACCGGCGGAAGCACCACAAGGGGCTATAGCTCAGTTGGTAGAGCGCCTGCATGGCATGCAGGAGGTCAGGAGTTCAATTCTCCTTAGCTCCACAGCAAAGGAAAGATCCCCCGGTCCGCAGGGACCGGGGGATCTTTCCGTTCCCGGGGGCGGTCCTCACCGCCCCAGCGCGCGCCGGCCGCGGCCCGGGGAGAGCACCGGCAGATCGCCCCGCGCGGGCGGCTGCGCCGCCCGGTTGTCCTCCTCGATGCGCAGGGCGAGCGCCGGGCAGCGCCGCACCGCACGCAGCGCCTTGGCCTCCGCGTACCGCGGCACCTCCGCCTGCGCCACCGTCGGGAAGCCGTCCGCGCCGAGCTGGAACACCTCCGGGAGGATGTCCGCGCACAGCCCGTGGCCCCGGCACAGCGTCCAGTCGACGTGGATCCGCTGCCGGCTGGGACCGCCCTCCCGCGCCGCGCCGCCGCCCGGGACGCCCGTCGGGGTCCCGCCCCCCTCGTACAGCGGCAGCACGCCCTGTACGGGCCGTCCGCAGCCGTTGCCGAGGACATGGGCGGCCAGGTCGTCGGTGAACGCCTTGACGGTCGACTCCAGGAACATCGCCGAGCCGTCCGGGTGCGAGCAGGCGCCGCGCCGCTTGACGTTCCGGGCGACCTGCTTGAGCGCCTCCAGGGCGGCCGGGCCCCCGCCGTTCAGAATGTCCGCCATGCCGCGTGCGGCGGCGGGCAGCCCCAGGTAGCAGGGGCCGCACTGGCCGGCGCTCTCCTCCGCCAGCCACTGCGCGACCCGCAGCGACTCGCCCAGCGGGCAGGTCTCCTGACCGATCGGCAGGATCGCCCCGGCGCCCAGCGAACCGCCCACCGCGTCCAGCGAGCCGCGGGAGACGACCGCCTCGCCGGCGGTGGCCGCGTCGAGCCACTTGCCGTGGTAGCCGCCGGTCAGCACGCCCTGCGGGACCGGCGGGGCGCCCGCCAACTGCAGGACGTAGCGCAGCGGCACACCCGTGGGGACCTCGATCACCATCGGGCGGGCCACCGCCCCGGAGACGGTGAGCAGGACGGTGCCCGGCTCGTCGTACAGCCCGGTGTTGCCGTAGCGCTCCGGGCCGATCCGGGCGGCGATCGCCAACTGGGCGAACGTCTCGGCGTTGGACAGCAGGGTGGGCGCGCCGCCCACGCCGCTGCGGGAGGCGCTGGTCTTGCGGCCGGGCGGGATCGCCGGGCCGCCGTCGATCGAGCGGATCAGCGAGGCCGCGGCGCCGGTGACCATGCGCACCGGGTTGCGCTGCACGCGGGCGCGCAGGGCGGACCGGCGGCCGTTGTTCAGGCCGCGTTCGGCGAGCGCGGCCTCCATGGAGCGCTGGGTGGACTCCCGGGTGACCCCGACGACCAGGGTGCGGGCGCCCAGGGCCTCGGCGCACAGCAGGGCGCCGTCCAGGATGAGGTGCGGGGCCCGGTTGATGAGCACCGTGTCCTTGCGGCAGGCCGGTTCGTCCTCGCTGCCGTTGACGACGACGACCGGGCGCACACCGCGCTTGATCGCCGACTCGGCGACCGCGCGCAGCTTCTTGTGGAAGGGGAAGCCCGCGCCGCCGCGGCCTCTGAGGGCGACGCGTTCGGCGAGCCGGGCGAGCTGCTCCCCGCCCATCGGTTCGAGCGGGCCGTGCACCTTGAGGTGCATCGGCAGGTCCAGTCGTTCGACAAGGTCGAAGCCCGACGTGAGCTGGGGAAGCCCGACCACGCGGACTTCGGGGACGTCGGGCAGGGCCTCGTTCACTCCAAGCCTCCGGAAGGCGTGTTCCACGGTGCGCGCGTGTCCGGCGCGCCGAAGTCGTACGGCGCACCGGGGATCGGTTCGGTGGCGGGACCGCCGAGGTACGTGTCGCCCGGGTAGTACGGGCGCGGGACCGGGTTCGTCTCACCCGTGTCGTACGGATCACTCGGTCCGTACCCGGCGGCGCCCGGACCGTCGGGGACCGGGACGGTGTGTCCGGTGTCGGTGAGCGGGTCGTACGCCGACGGGGGCGCCTCGCCGACCGGCGGCGGGGACGGCACCGGCCAGCCTCCGCCGTCGGCGCGGGGGACCGCCGGGGCGGGCGGCGCCGGGGCGGTGCCCGGGTCGGGCGCGGCGAAGGGGGCACGCGCGCGTGGCGGACCCGACACGGCACGGTAGGCGGCGGCGAAGCCGTCTCCCGGCCCGGCGGACGGGTAGCCCTCGGCCAGGGGCGTGCCGAGGGGCTCGTGGCCCGCCGCGTACGGCCGCTGCCGGGGTACGCCGGGGCCGCCGGGGCCCGGCGCGGCCGGGCGCCCGGCGGAGGTGTCCCGGTGTTCGTAGCCGGGCAGGGCGGCGGCGCGGGACCCGGGATCGGCCGGCTCCTCGGGGCCGGGGCGGGCCGGGCCGGCGAAGAGGGCGGCGACGCGGTCGGCGATCCGGCGCTTGACCGGCGCGGGGGCAGCGCGCAGCGCCAGCGCGGCCATCACCGCCAGCACCGACAGGCCGTACAGGGCCGTGAAGAGCGGCTTGGCGGCTCGACCCGCGTAGAGGCCGTGCAGCAGCGCGGCGCACCAGGCCGGGTAGGCGAGCATGTGCATCGCCCGCCAGCGGGCGGCGACGGGAGCGGGGGAGGCGAAGCGGTTGCGCAGGGCGCCGGTGACCCCGACGAAGATCATCAGCAGGGCGGCCAGCGTGCCGAGGCCGATCAGGAAGCCCCGGCCGCCGAACTGCTCGTCGTCGGTGGCGAGCAGTCCGAACGGGAGCACGGCGGCGATCCAGGTGGTGTGGTCCAGCGCCAGCTTCACCCCGATGTGCACCAGCAGGAAGGCGATCGAGGCGACGGCGGTGGTCCGGTGCACCGCCTGGGCCAGGATCCGCTGGCGGGCCACGAGCAGCACGCGGTCCTGGGCGACCAGTCCCCAGATCACCGAGCAGCTCAGGCAGACGAGCGAGAGGACGCCGGCGCCGAAATCGAGGAACTGCGCGAACGAGTCGTCCGCCGTGGTGGCGAGGTGTGGGTTCATGGGGGCACTCCGAGCGGTTCGGGGAAGCGGTCCCGGTGCCGCACTCTAGGTCGCGCCATACCCATGGGTACTGAGGTTTGAGTTATTGGGCTGTTATCAAATGACTATGCGGTTGTTGTGATGCGCCTTAGCGGCCGTTACGCGAAGTAACCTCTGGGGTCGGTCCAGTTTTCCTACTGTCGCTTCTGTCGCAGTTCGGGCTCCTGTGCATGCTCCTCGCGGGCCGCCAGGCGGCTGCGGTACCCTGACGCCATGCGTGCCGTACGCCTTCTGCTTAGCGAGCCGCGCTGATCAGTACCGACCACCGGCGCTCCGGTAGGTCGGCATCGGCGCGGCGTCCCCTCCTGTGCGAGGGGATTTTTCATTTCCGTCCGTGATGAAAGTCGCAGCCGCAGGCGAAGACGATCGATGGAGCTTTGAGGATCATGAGCGAGACGAACCCCGCTGCCACCGCCGAGGTGGCCGCGCCGCACCGCTACACGGCCGCCCTGGCGGCCGAGATCGAGGCACGCTGGCAGGACTTCTGGGACGCCGAGGGCACCTACGCGGCACCCAACCCGACCGGTGACCTGGCGGGCGACCCGGAGACGGTCGCCGAGCCCAAGATGTTCATCATGGACATGTTCCCGTACCCGTCCGGTGCGGGCCTGCACGTCGGCCACCCCCTGGGGTACATCGCCACCGACGTCTTCGCCCGCTTCCAGCGGATGACCGGGCACAACGTCCTGCACACCCTGGGCTTCGACGCCTTCGGCCTGCCCGCCGAGCAGTACGCCGTGCAGACCGGCACGCACCCGCGCGTGTCCACCGAGGCCAACATCCGGAACATGCAGAGCCAACTGCGGCGGCTGGGCCTGGGCCACGACAAGCGCCGGTCGTTCGCCACGATCGACCCGGACTACTACAAGTGGACCCAGTGGATCTTCCTGCAGATCTTCAACTCCTGGTACGACGAGTCGGCGCGCAAGGCCCGCCCGATCGCCGAACTGGTCGCCCAGTTCGAGTCCGGTGAGCGGGAGGTCCCCGGCGGCCGCGCCTGGAGCGAGCTGACCGCCGCCGAGCGCGCCGACGTGCTGGGCGAGTACCGCCTGGCGTACGCCTCCGACGCGCCGGTCAACTGGTGCCCCGGCCTGGGCACCGTGCTGGCCAACGAGGAGGTCACCGCCGACGGCCGCTCCGAGCGCGGCAACTTCCCGGTCTTCAAGGCCAAGCTGCGCCAGTGGAACATGCGGATCACCGCCTACGCGGACCGGCTGCTGGAGGACCTGGAGGGCCTGGACTGGCCCGAGGCCATCAAGCTGCAGCAGCGCAACTGGATCGGCCGCAGCGAGGGCGCCCGCATCGACTTCCCCGTCGACGGCGACCACATCACCGTCTTCACCACCCGCCAGGACACCCTGTTCGGCGCCACCTACATGGTGCTGGCCCCCGAACACCCCCTGGTGGAGAAGTTCGCGCCCGCCGCCTGGCCCGAGGGCACCCGCGAGGCGTGGACCGGCGGCCACGCCACCCCCGCCGAGGCCGTCGCCGCCTACCGCGCGCAGGCCGCCGCGAAGTCCGACGTCGAGCGGCAGGCCGAGGCCAAGGACAAGACCGGCGTCTTCACGGGCGTGTACGCCACCAACCCGGTCAACGGCGAGAAGATCCCGGTCTTCATCGCCGACTACGTCCTGATGGGCTACGGCACCGGCGCGATCATGGCCGTGCCCGCCCACGACAGCCGGGACTTCGCCTTCGCCCGCGCCTTCGAGCTGCCGATGCGCTGCGTCGTCGAGCCGACCGACGGCCGCGGCACCGACACCACCACCTGGGACGACGCCTTCGTCTCGTACGACGCGACGATCGTCAACTCGTCCGGCGCGGACATCTCCCTGGACGGCCTGGGCGTCACCGAGGCCAAGACGCGCGTCACCGAGTGGCTGGCCGCCGCGGGCATCGGCGAGGGCACCGTCAACTTCCGGCTGCGCGACTGGCTGTTCAGCCGCCAGCGCTACTGGGGCGAGCCCTTCCCGATCGTCTACGACGAGGAGGGCGTCGCCCACCCGCTGCCCGAGTCGATGCTGCCGCTGGAGCTGCCCGAGGTCGAGGACTACAGCCCCCGCACCTTCGACCCGGACGACGCCGACACCCAGCCCGAGACCCCGCTGTCGCGCAACGAGGACTGGGTCAACGTCACCCTGGACCTGGGCGACGGGCCGAAGAAGTACCGGCGCGAGACCAACACCATGCCCAACTGGGCCGGTTCCTGCTGGTACGAACTGCGCTACCTGGACCCGCACAACTCCGAGAAGCTGGTCGACCCGGAGATCGAGCGGTACTGGATGGGCCCGCGCGAGGACCGGCCGCACGGCGGCGTCGACCTGTACGTCGGCGGCGCCGAGCACGCCGTGCTGCACCTGCTGTACGCCCGCTTCTGGTCCAAGGTGCTGTACGACCTGGGGCACATCTCCTCGGCCGAGCCGTTCCACAAGCTGTACAACCAGGGCATGATCCAGGCGTACGTCTACCGGGACGCGCGCGGCATCGCGGTGCCGGCCGCCGAGGTGGAGGAGCGCGACGGCGCCTACTACTACCAGGGCGAGAAGGTCTCCCGGCTGCTGGGCAAGATGGGCAAGTCCCTGAAGAACGCGGTCACCCCGGACGAGATCTGCGCCGAGTACGGCGCCGACACGCTGCGCCTGTACGAGATGGCGATGGGCCCGCTGGACGTGTCCCGGCCGTGGGACACCCGCGCGGTGGTCGGCCAGTTCCGGCTGCTGCAGCGGCTGTGGCGCAATGTCGTCGACGAGAGCACCGGTGAGGTCACCGTCGTCGACACCGAGCCGGACGAGGAGACGCTGCGGGCGCTGCACAAGGCGATCGACGGCGTCCGCGGCGACCTGGCGGGCCTGCGCTTCAACACCGCCATCGCCAAGGTCACCGAGCTGAACAACCACCTGACCAAGACCGGCGGCCCGGTTCCCCGGTCGGTCGCCGAGGCCCTAGTGCTGATGGTCGCGCCGCTGGCCCCGCACATCGCCGAGGAGCTGTGGCGCAGGCTGGGCCACACCGACTCGGTCGTCCACCAGGACTTCCCGGTCGCCGACCCGGCCTACGTCGTGGACGAGACCGTCACCTGTGTGGTGCAGGTCAAGGGCAAGGTCAAGGCCCGCCTGGAGGTCTCCCCGGCCATCTCCGAGGAGGAGCTGGAGAAGGTGGCGCTGGCGGACGAGAAGGTCGTGGCCGCACTGGACGGGGCCGGCATCCGCAAGGTCATCGTGCGCGCGCCGAAGCTGGTGAACATCGTGCCGGCGTGAGCATGCCCCTCTCGGGGTGGTCCCCTACGGGCAGGTTCGGGGTTCTGCTGGAACTCCGGGCCTGCCCGCAGCGTTTACGGTGGAAGAGCGGCGCGGTGGGCAGCGCGCCGCGTCCGCAGGGCCCGAGGAGGAACACGTGGAAGCAGCGCTCGCAGTCGTCGCCCTCCTCTTCGTGCTGATGGTCGTCCTCGGCGCCTACGCCACCGTGAAGGCCGTCGGCGCCGCCAAGCGGGGCGTGGACCGCGGCATCACCCAGGCCCGCCGCACGGTCGAGGACCACACCCTGCGCGCCAAGTCCCTGGTACAGGTCGGCCCGGCGGGCGAACTGGCCCAGCTCCGGCTGACCCTGCGCTCGTCGATGCGGGCCACCCAGGACGCGCTGCGCGCGGGCGCGGCCGGTGACGAGTCCCTCAAGGAGTCCCTCGCCCTGTTCGAGCGGCTCAGCGCCCACGGTCACGAACTCGACGGCGAGCTGCGGCGCCTGGAGTCCGAGCCCGACCGCGCCACGCTCGCCGAGCGCCTCCCCGGGCTGCGGGAGCGCACCGAGCGCATCACTCAGGCGGCGGACTCCCTGCGCTGGGCGGCCCACGACCGGGCCCGCCGGTTCGCCGACGACGACCTGGACACCCTCAGCGCGCAGATCGACGTCGAGGCGGGCGCCCTGCGGCACTGGACCCGGACGGAGCCCTCCGCCCCGCCGCCCCCGTGGTCCGACGCCCCGGCCGCCGACGCCGGGAGCCCGGCCGACGGAGCGCGGCCGGCGCCCGGGGAGGCGGCGCGACCCGCCCTCGACCGGTCCGCACCGCGCCCGGCGTACCCCTGGCAGAAGAAGGCCCGCCCGGAGAGCACGACCTGACCGCGCGGGTGACCCGCGGGTGACGTGCGCGTGCCCCACCGGTGGCCGGGGCCGGACTGCCGCGCGGCCGCTACGGCAGGTAACCTCCAGCTCATGTCCCGCCATGTCGCGATCGTCACCGATTCAACGGCCTACCTGCCGGCCCGGACGATGGAGCGCCACGGCATCACCGCGGTACCGCTGACCGTCGTCCTCGGCGACCGGGCCCTGGAGGAGGGCACCGAGATCTCGACCCGTTCGCTGGCCCAGGCCCTGCAGAAGCGGCGCCCGGTCACCACCTCCCGGCCCAGCCCCGAGCTGTTCGCCCGGACCTACCGCGAGATCGCCGAGTCCGGCGCCACCGGCATCGTCTCCCTCCACCTCTCCGCCGAACTCTCCGGCACCTACGACGCGGCGGTCCTCGCCGCGCGCGAGGCACCGGTCCCGGTACGGGTCGTGGACACCGGCATGATCGCGATGGCCCTCGGCTTCTGCGCGCTGTCCGCGGCCGAGGCGGCGGAGGGCGGTGGCACGGTGGACGAGGCCGTCACCGCGGCGGAGAAACGGGCCGCGGGCACCTCCGCCTACTTCTACGTCGACACCCTCGACTACCTGCGGCGCGGCGGACGGATCGGGGCCGCGCAGGCGCTGCTCGGCTCCGCGCTCGCGGTCAAGCCCCTGCTGCAACTGGGCGGCGGCCGGATCGAGCCGCTGGAGAAGGTGCGCACCGCCTCCAAGGCGATCGCCCGCCTGGAGGAGATCGCCGCCGACCGGGCGGGCGCCGCACCGGTCGACATCGCCGTCCACCATCTCGCCGCTCCGGAACGGGCCTCGGCCCTCGCGGACCGGCTGCGCACCCGGGTGCCCGGGCTGGCCGACCTGCATGTGAGCGAGGTGGGGGCGGTGATCGGGGCGCATACGGGGCTCGGGTTGCTGGGGGTCGTGGTCTCGCCCCGATGAGGTGGGGGCTGGGGGATCGGATGGGTGCTGGTCGCTCGTGCGGGTGACGGAGTTGTCCACAACCACGGGGTAATCCCCGGAAATCGACCGTGATCAACGCGAAGTGCCGAAGTGTCGGATCCTCGGCGCATGGCACTTCGATCACGTTCACGCATGTCGGCCCCGACCAGCGGTCCCGGCCGCCCACCCGCTTCCGACGGCCGGTTCCGGCACCGCCGTCCACCCCATGCGCGCGGTCCGGTACGGCACGGCCGGCGCACGTCCGCGCAGGAGCTGCGGCGCCGTGCGGAGACGCTGTTCGCACGGCACGGCGAGGGCGCTCAACGCGTAGGGGAGTGGCAGGAGTCGGGCAAGGGGCCGCCGGGACGGGTGGGGCTTGCCGACGAGTGGGTGGACGGGGGTCCCGTGGGCGGGGCGTCGGCCGTCGAGGCGGCGGCCGGGAGCGGTACCCGGCGGGAGCGGGTCCGGCTCGCGGTGCGGGAGCGGACGCCGGTGTGGCTGCAGACGAGGTGCGGTCTGGAGCGGCGCGGTGTGGCGGCGCTGACCGTCGTGCTGGTCGCCGCCGCCGGTTTCGCGGCGGTGCACTTCTGGACCGGCCGGACCGAGACCGTGCGCCCGCCCGAAGTGGTGGAGACGGCGGCGTACGAAGGAGACGGTGAAGGGGAAGGGGGCCGGCGGGGAGGGAAGGTGCCGAGCGCACAGGCCGTGGCCCCAGGTGCGCCGGGCGCCACGGCCGCCCCCGGCGGCGACATCGTCGTCGACGTCAGCGGCAAGGTCCGGGAGCCGGGCGTCCACCGGTTGCCGGCCGGTTCACGGGTCGAGGACGCGCTGCGCGCGGCCGGCGGTGTCCGTCCGGGCACGAACACCGACGGGCTCAACCGGGCCCGGTTCCTCGTGGACGGCGAGCAGGTGAGCGTCGGCACGTCCGTCGCGGGTGCGGGTGCGGCTTCCGGCGGGGGCGCCGGCCCGGTCGGTGGCGCGTCGGGGGCGGCACCGGGGGCGGCGCCCGCGGCTCCCCTCTCCCTGAACACGGCGACCGCCGAACAGCTCGACACCCTGCCGGGAGTCGGCCCCGTGCTCGCCGGACACATCGTCACCTACCGCACCGAGCACGGCGGTTTCCGCTCGGTGGACGAACTGCGCGAGGTCGACGGCATCGGCGAACGGCGCTTCGCCGACCTGCGCGACCTGGTCCGGCCATGAGCCGCCGGCCCGAGGCCACCCCGGCGCGGGAGCGGTCGCCCGTACACGCCGCCTCCGGGAAACGGCTCGGCGCCTCCCGCCCCCGGCAGGAGGGCCCGGCGGATCTGCGACTGGTCCCACCGGCCCTGGCGGCCTGGGCGACGGCGGCCCTGCTGCTCGGCCACTCGCCCGGCTGGGCGGCCGGCGTGGTGGCGGGCTGCGCGGTCGTGGGCGGCGCGGTCGCGGCGGTGTGGTGGTGGAAGAGGCGCGGGGCGGGAGGCGCCGAAGGGGCGACAGCGCGCGCCCGGGAGGGTCACCGACCCGCGTTCGCCGCCCTGTTGCTGTGTGCCGCCGCGTCCGCCGCGTCGGCAGGGCTGCACGGCGCGGATCTGCACCGGGGGCCGGTGCCGGAGCTGGCGGGGCGGCACGCCAGAGTCACCGCCGAGGTGGAGCTGACCTCCGACCCGCGGCTCACCCGCCCCCGGGTCCGCGGCGACAGAGCGGCCCCGCCCGCCGTGCTGATCGACGCCGAGGTCCGGCGCGTCGAGCGGACGGACGGGACGGTGGTGGCCACCCGGACGCCGGTGCTGATGATCGTCGACGCGGAAGCCCCGCCACCGGGGCCGACGGCCGGCCGGACCCGGGCCTCACCGTGGCTCGGCCTGCTGCCCAGCACCAGGCTGCGGATCACCGCGCGGTCGGCGCCCCCGGCGGTGGCGGGCGACCGGGTCGCGGCCGTGCTGCGGGTCCGGGGCGGACCGACACCGCGCGTCGTGGCCGGACCGTCCGGGGCACAGCGCCTCGCGGGACGGTTGCGCGCCGGGCTGCGGGAAGCGACCGACGGCCTGTCCCCGGACGCCAGGGCGCTGCTGCCCGGCCTGGTCGTCGGGGACACCGCCCGCGTCACCCCCGAACTGGACGAGGCGTTCAAGGAGACCGACCTCGCGCACACGCTCGCCGTGAGCGGAGCCAACTTCACCATCGTGCTGGCCCTGCTGCTCGGACCGCCCGGACTGGCCCAGTACAGCGAGCGCCGGGGGCCGGCACCCCGGCTCGGCATCTCGCTGCGGACCACCGCACTGCTGGGCGGCGCGCTCGCGCTCGGGTTCGTGGTCGTGTGCCGGCCGGAACCGAGCGTGCTGCGGGCGGCGGCCTGCGGTTCGGTCGCGCTGCTCGCCCTGGCCACCGGACGCCGCCGGTCCCTGATCCCGGCGCTCGCGACGGCGGTGCTGCTGCTGGTGCTGTACGACCCCTGGCTGGCCCGGAGTTACGGCTTCCTGCTCTCCGTGCTGGCCACCGGCGCCCTGCTCACGCTGGCCCCGCGCTGGAGCGCCACCCTGCGCGGCCGGGGGGCGCCGCCCCGGCTCGCCGAGGCGCTGGCCGCCGCTGCCGCCGCGCAGGCGCTGTGCGCGCCGGTCGTCACCGTGCTGTCGGCGCGGGTCAGCCTGGTGGCGGTGCCGTGCAACCTGCTGGCGGAGGCCGCGATCGCACCGGCCACGGTCCTGGGCTTCGGGGCGCTGGCGACCGCGCCGCTGGCGATGCCGGTGGCGAAGGCACTGGCATGGTGCGCGGGTTGGCCCGCCGGGTGGCTGGCCACGGTGGCCCGGACCGGGGCGGGGCTGCCCGGCGCGGGCGTGGACTGGCCGGGAGGCTGGGCGGGGGCGGCACTGCTGGCGCTGCTGACGGTCGGCGTGCTGTTCGCGGGGCGGCGGCTGCTGCGGCACCCGTGGTGGTGCGGGGTGTGCGCGGTGCTGCTGGCGCTGGCGGTGGTGCGGCCGGCGCCGCTGACCCGGGTGATCACCGGCTGGCCCCCGCCGGACTGGCGGCTCGCCATGTGCGACGTGGGGCAGGGCGACGCGCTGGTCCTGGCGGCCGGTCCGGGCACGGGCGTGGTCGTGGACGCCGGACCCGACCCGGCACTCGTCGACCGCTGCCTGCGCTCCCTGGGCGTCACCCGTGTCCCGCTGGTCGTGCTCACCCACTTCCACGCCGACCATGTGACCGGCCTGCCGGGAGTGCTGCGGGGCCGCGCGGTGGGCGGTATCGAGACGACCGGTTTCGAGGAACCCCCGGACCAGGTGGCGTCCGTGCGCGGACAGGCGGCGGCACACCGGGTCCCCGTGCGGCACGCCGCCGCCGGGGAGCAGCGGAGATCCGGCGCGCTGTCCTGGCAGGTCCTCTGGCCGCCCCCGGACCCGCGACCGGGTCGTGCACGGGTTCCGGGACCGGACTACGCGCCGGTGCCGGAAGGACCCAACGACGCCAGCGTCACCCTGCTGGTCAGGACGGCCGGGCTGCGGCTGCTGCTCCTCGGGGACCTGGAACCACCGGCCCAGCAGGCCCTGGCCCGCTCACCGGCGGCCCCGGCGCTGAAGGACGTGGATGTGCTGAAGGTGGCTCACCACGGCTCGGCGTACCAGGACCCCGGACTGCTGCGGGCGGCGGCTCCACGGGTGGCGCTCATCTCGGCCGGCGCGGACAACCCGTACGGGCATCCCGCGCCCGGCACGCTGGCGGCACTGCGCGCCCGGGGCACCACGGTGCTGCGGACGGACCGGGACGGGGCCCTGGCGGTCGCGGGCACGGGGGAGGAGCTGCGGGTGACGAGAGAGTGAAAGCGCGGAAACGCGACCGAGGGGGGAGTGCGGTTCACAGGGCGTACTCAGGCGCAGGTCAAGCAGGGGCGCTGGTTTCCGGACCGCGCGGCCGGTGTCGGACAATGACGGGCGTGAGTGATGTGAGACATGTCCTGGTGCTGCCCGACCGGGACGCCGCGGAAGAGGCGGCGGAGGCGCTCGGGGAGCGGTTCGGGATCGACGAGGAGCCGCGGCTCGTCCGGGACGCGCTGGCCGGCGAGGACGACGCCGAGGACGCCCAGTGGCTGGTCGTGCTGCGGGACGAGGGGGAGCGGCTGGACCCGGCCGAGCTGGACGAGTTCGCGTCCCGCTGGGACGGCTGGCGCGAGGAGCCCTGACCGGGCCCCGGGCCGGGCTCGGGACCCCGTTGTCAGTGGCGCGTGCGATGCTGTGTCGTGATGGCCAGGAAGACTGCGAACGACGACCCTCTCGCCCCGGTGACGCTCGCCGTGGGCCAGGAGGACCTCCTGCTCGACCGTGCCGTGCAGGAGGTGGTGGCCGCCGCCAAGGCCGCCGACGCCGACACGGACGTACGCGACCTCACCCCGGACCAACTGCAGCCCGGCACCCTCGCCGAGCTGACCAGCCCCTCGCTCTTCGCCGAGCGCAAAGTCGTGGTCGTACGCAACGCGCAGGACCTGTCCGCCGACACCGTCAAGGACGTCAAGACCTACCTAGGCTCCCCGGCCGAGGAGATCACCCTCGTACTGCTGCACGCGGGCGGCGCCAAGGGCAAGGGCCTGCTGGACGCCGCGCGCAAGGCGGGGGCGCGGGAGGTGGCGTGCCCGAAGATGACGAAGCCGGCGGACCGGCTGGCCTTCGTACGCGCCGAGTTCCGTACCGCGGGGCGCTCGGCCACCCCCGAGGCGTGCCAGGCGCTGGTCGACGCGATCGGCAGCGATCTGCGGGAGCTGGCGTCGGCGGTGTCCCAGTTGATCGCGGACGTGGAGGGGACGATCGACGAGGCGGTCGTCGGGCGGTACTACACGGGACGGGCCGAGGCGTCCAGCTTCACGGTCGCGGACCGGGCCGTCGAGGGCCGCGCCGCCGAGGCGCTGGAGGCGCTCAGGTGGTCCCTGGCGACGGGGGTGGCGCCGGTGCTGATCACCAGCGCCCTCGCGCAGGGCGTGCGGGCGATCGGGAAGCTGTCCTCCGCGCGGGGCGGGCGCCCCGCCGACCTGGCGCGGGAGCTGGGCATGCCGCCCTGGAAGATCGACCGGGTGCGGCAGCAGATGCGCGGCTGGACACCGGACGGTGTCGCGGTGGCACTGCGCGCGGTGGCCGAGGCGGACGCCGGGGTGAAGGGCGGCGGCGACGACCCCGAGTACGCCCTGGAGAAGGCCGTGGTCACCATCGCCCGAGCCGCCCGCTCCCGGGGCCGGTCGTAACCGCCGGCTCGGCAGCCGCCCGCTCCTGCTCGCAGGGTCGGGCTTCCTCGACCTCAGGGCCCGACCGGCAAAGACCAACGAACCCGACCCGACACAACCGAGAACTCCGGCCCCACACAGCGAAGCCCCGCCCCCAGACAGCCGAAAACCCCGGCCGCCCGTCCCAAAGGGACAGCTACCGGGGTCTTCGGATCAAGCTGTGGATCCGCGCCCGCGTGGCGAACGCAGGCCGCGCGCGGATGCCGGGGGTGCCGGTCGGGAGCGGATGAGAGAGGGCCCGCTCGGGTCCTTCCGGCGGTCAGACCAGATGAGGGGTTCAGCCCTTGAGGGCGGCGACCTTCTGCGCCAGCGCCGACTTCTTGTTGGCGGCCTGGTTCTTGTGGATGACGCCCTTCGAGACGGCCTTGTCGAGCTGGCGCGCGGCAGCGCGCTGGTACTCGGTGGCCTTCTCGACGTCACCCGCGGCAGCGGCCTCGCGGGCCTTGCGGATCGCGGTCTTCAGAGAGGACTTGACGGCCTTGTTGCGCAGCCGGGCCTTCTCGTTGGTCTTGATCCGCTTGATCTGGGACTTGATGTTCGCCACGAATGAGCCTTTTCAGGTTCTGGCACGGGGCCGCACGGGTCCCGTACCGGTGAATTTCCAGAGGATGTGCCTCGCGCTGAGAGGGCATGAGACACAGCCCCCCACACTACCAGCGGCCCGTCCGGGGTCCCAAACCGGCCCTCGGCCGCTCCCGCACCCCCCGGCGGTCGCGGCCCGTGGGACCATGGAGGCTACGTAACGATCCGACCCGAGACCGCAGACACTGCGGACGCCTCAAGAATCAGGACCCTGCGTGCCCGCGATCCCTAGCCATGTGCCCGAGCCGAGCCGTACCGACCCGGCTCTGATCCGCAATTTCTGCATCATCGCGCACATCGACCACGGCAAGTCCACGCTCGCCGACCGGATGCTCCAGTTGACCGGTGTGGTCGAGCAGCGGCAGATGCGCGCCCAGTACCTCGACCGCATGGACATCGAGCGCGAGCGCGGCATCACGATCAAGTCCCAGGCGGTGCGGCTGCCGTGGGCCCCGACCCACGACCAGGGCAACACGCACATCCTCAACATGATCGACACGCCGGGGCACGTCGACTTCACGTACGAGGTCTCGCGGTCGCTCGCCGCCTGCGAGGGCACCATCCTGCTGGTCGACGCGGCCCAGGGCATCGAGGCGCAGACCCTCGCCAACCTCTACCTGGCGATGGAGAACGACCTCACGATCATCCCGGTGCTGAACAAGATCGACCTGCCGGCCGCGCAGCCCGAGAAGTTCGCCGAGGAGCTGGCCAACCTGGTCGGCTGCGACCCCGACGACGTGCTGAAGGTCTCCGCCAAGACCGGCCTGGGCGTCGAGGCGCTGCTGGACAAGGTGGTCGCCGACATCCCGGCTCCGGTCGGCGTCGCGGACGCCCCCGCCCGCGCGATGATCTTCGACTCGGTCTACGACTCCTACCGCGGTGTGGTGACCTACGTCCGGGTCATCGACGGCCAGCTCAACAAGCGTGAGCGCATCCGGATGATGTCCACCAACGCCACCCACGAGCTGCTGGAGATCGGCACCAACTCCCCGGAGATGCTGCCCGCGGACGGCCTCGGCGTCGGCGAGGTGGGCTACCTCATCACCGGTGTGAAGGACGTCCGCCAGTCCAAGGTCGGTGACACCGTCACCAGCATGCACAAGGGCGCCACCGAGGCCCTCGGCGGGTACAAGGACCCCAAGCCGATGGTCTTCTCCGGCCTGTACCCGCTGGACGGCTCCGACTACCCCGAGCTGCGCGAGGCGCTGGACAAGCTCCAGCTCAACGACGCCGCCCTGGTCTACGAGCCGGAGACCTCCGCCGCCCTCGGCTTCGGGTTCCGCGTCGGCTTCCTGGGCCTGCTGCACCTGGACGTGATCCGCGAGCGCCTGGAGCGGGAGTTCGGCCTGGACCTGATCGCCACCGCGCCCAACGTGGTCTACCGGGTGACCCTGGAGGACGGCGAGGAGATCACGGTCACCAACCCGAGCGAGTTCCCGGAGGGGAAGATCGCGGAGGTGCACGAGCCGGTCGTGCGGGCCACGATCCTCGCGCCCACCGAGTTCATCGGCGCCATCATGGAGCTGTGCCAGACCCGGCGCGGCACCCTGCTCGGCATGGACTACCTCTCCGAGGACCGCGTCGAGATCCGCTACACCCTGCCGCTCGCGGAGATCGTCTTCGACTTCTTCGACCAGCTCAAGTCCAAGACCCGCGGGTACGCGTCCCTGGACTACGAGCCCACCGGCGAGCAGGCCAGCAGCCTGGTCAAGGTCGACATCCTGCTGCACGGCGACAAGGTGGACGCCTTCTCGGCGATCACCCACAAGGACCAGGCGTACGCGTACGGCGTCCGGCTCGTCGCCAAGCTCAAGGAGCTGATCCCGCGGCAGAACTTCGAGGTGCCCGTCCAGGCCGCCATCGGCTCCCGGGTGATCGCCCGCGAGACCATCCGCGCCATCCGCAAGGACGTCCTCGCCAAGTGCTACGGCGGTGACATCTCCCGCAAGCGGAAGCTGCTGGAGAAGCAGAAGGAAGGCAAGAAGCGGATGAAGATGGTGGGCTCCGTGGAGGTTCCGCAGGAAGCCTTCATCGCCGTCCTCTCCAGCGACGACAGCGCGGCGTCGGGCAAGGCCAAGAAGTAGACCCGAGGAGCAGCCGGGCAGGACGCGGAAGCAGCCCGGAGAACGGACACAAGGGGCCCGTCGTACGAAAGTGCGGCGGGCCTCCGTGCGTGCGGCGGGGTGCTTCCTGGAGGAAGTGACAGGGCGCGGGCTCTTACGTACCGGCCGGTCGGGCCTTACCCTGATGCCTGCTTGATAGTTACTCGCGAGTTAAACAACGGCCCGCGAGTGGAACCAGCCGCACTGAGCCAGCCGCACCGTCGCGGGCCCGGAGGATGTCGTGAGCGACACACAGACACTGATCGAGAACCGCCCGCCGTCCGTGGCCGGCCTCTTCCTGGAGCGCGTGGCGGCCACACCGGACGCCGAGGCTTACCGCTACCCCGTCCCGTCCGCCGCCGGCCAGGGCCCGGACGACTGGAAGTCGCTGACCTGGGCCCAGGCCGCCGAGCGGGTCCACGCCATCGCGGCCGGCCTGATCGACCTGGGCATCGCGCCGGAGCAGCGGGTGGCGCTGGCCTCCGCCACCCGCATCGAGTGGATCCTGGCCGACCTGGGCATCATGTGCGCGGGCGCCGCCACCACCACCGTCTATCCGCAGACCAAAGCGGAGGAGTCGGCGTACATCCTCTCCGACTCCGGGAGCCGGGTGCTGATCGCGGAGAACGCCGAGCAGCTCGCCAAGGCCCGGGAGCGGCGCGCCGAGCTGCCCGACCTCACCCACGTGGTCGTCATCGACCCGGCCGGCGCCGACACCGGCGAGGACTGGGTGCTGACCCTGGCCGAGCTGGAGCGCCGGGGCGCGGCCAGGCTGGAGAAGGAACCCGAGCTGATCGAGAAGCGGGTCGGGGCGCTCACCAAGGACCAGCTCGCCACCCTGATCTACACCTCCGGCACCACCGGCCGCCCCAAAGGGGTCCGGCTGCCGCACGACTGCTGGGCCTACATGGCCAAGGCCATCGCCGCGACCGGCCTGGTGACCGGCGCGGACGTGCAGTACCTCTGGCTGCCGCTCGCGCACGTGTTCGGCAAGGTGCTCACCTCCGGGCAGATCGAGGTCGGCCATGTCACCGCCGTCGACGGCCGGGTCGACAAGATCATCGAGAATCTGCCGGTGGTCCGGCCGACGTACATGGCGGCCGTGCCGCGGATCTTCGAGAAGGTCTACAACGGGGTCGCCGCCAAGGCGAAGGCCGGCGGCGCCGCCAAGTACCGGATCTTCCAGTGGGCCGCCGAGGTCGCCCGCGAGTACGCCCGGGTCACCCAGGACAACTTCCGCCGCACCGGCACCGCCAGTGCCCCCCTCGGCCTGAGGTCCCGGCACGCCGTCGCCGACAAGCTCGTCTACGCCAAGATCCGCGAAGCCTTCGGCGGCAACCTGCGCGCCTGCATCTCCGGCTCGGCCGCACTCGCGCCCGACATCGGCTACTTCTTCTCCGGCGCCGGCATCCACATCCTGGAGGGCTACGGCCTCACCGAGTCCTCCGCCGCCTCCTTCGTCAACCCGGGCGAGGCGTACCGCACCGGCACGGTCGGCAAGCCGCTGCCCGGCACCGAGGTGCGCATCGCCGACGACGGCGAGATCCTGCTGCGCGGCCCCGGCATCATGCAGGGCTACCACCAGTTGCCCGAGAAGACCGCCGAGGTGCTGGAGCCGGACGGCTGGTTCCACACCGGCGACATCGGCGAACTCTCCCCGGACGGCTATCTGCGGATCACCGACCGCAAGAAGGACCTGATCAAGACCTCCGGCGGCAAGTACATCGCCCCGGCCGAGGTCGAGGGGCAGTTCAAGGCGGTCTGCCCGTACGTCTCCAACATCCTGGTGCACGGCGCCGACCGGAACTACTGCACCGCCCTGATCGCCCTCGACGAGGCCGCGATCACCGAGTGGGCCGAGGAGCACGGACTGGCGGGCCGGCCGTACGCGGAGATCGTCGCCGCCCCGGCCACCGTCGAGCTGGTCCAGGGCTACGTCGACCAGCTCAACGAGGGCCTCCAGCGCTGGCAGACCATCAAGAAGTTCCGCCTGCTGCCGCGCGACCTCGACATCGAGCACGGCGAGATCACGCCCAGCCTCAAGCTGAAGCGGCCGGTCGTGGAGCGCGAGTACCGCCATCTGATCGAGGAGATGTACGCGGGCACGCGCGAGGCGTGACGCCCGGCCCCGGGGGTCAGGACACCTGCCCCCCGGCCATCCGCGCCCGCAACTCGGCGACCTGGGCGCGCAGCGCCGGCACGTCCGGCGTCGCCCGGGCCGCCAGGTGCGCCTCCAGCGCGGCCAGCCGGGCGTCCACCTCGGCCTGCTCGGTGCGCTGACGGGCCAGCATCCGCTCCAGTTGGCGGTTCTTGCGGTGCAGGTCGAGGAAGACGGACACCTTCGCCCGCAGCACCCACGGGTCGAAGGGCTTGGTGAGGAAGTCGGCGGCTCCGGTGGCGTACCCCCGGAAGGCGAACCCGGAGTCGTCCTCGTCCGTGCCGGTCAGGAAGATGATCGGCACGTCCTTCGACCGGTCCAGCCGCTTGATCCGCGCGGCGGTCTCGAAGCCGTCCATGCCCGGCATCCGCACATCGAGCAGGATCAGGGCGAACCGGCGGCGCAGCAGCGCCTCCATCGCCTCCTCGCCGGACCGGGCGCGGACCAGCGGCTCGTTCAGGGAGGCCAGGACGGCCTCCAGGGCGATCAGGTTGTCCTCCATGTCGTCGACCAGGAGGATCCCGGCGGGTTCGTCCGGGGTGGTGTCGGCGGTCATCGTGCGGGAGTCCTCATTCGGTTCTGTCGGGACGCCGGAGGCGGTGGTCGTGCTCGCGTCGGCGGGCGGGGCGCGCGGCACCCGCCCGGGGCGCCGCCCGTCCCCGTACACCTCGCGGCGCCGCGAGGCCGCCGCCGGCCCGGGACGCCCGGGAGCCGTGCCGCCGTTCGTCCGATCGGTCGAACCGGACCGGTGCGCGCCCGACACGCCGCGCCGCCGCGCCGTCGTGCGGGTGACGGTCCGTACCCTCGACGGCGCCGCCGTCGCGCCCGGCGGTCAGCGCGGCGAGCGGGGCGGGTAACCCGAACGGTCGAATCGTTCCGTCTTCCGGTCCGGTCGGGCGCGTCGGCGTAGCACGGTTCTCACTCATGATGGCCCACTTCGATGACTCGGCGCTTATGGGCGGGTTCAGTCTGTCACTCTGTCGCCGTCGACCGCGGCGTATTCGTACGAACTGTCCGGGGAGCTGTTGACATGGGGGCCACCTCGACGCAACGAGAGATCGTCTCGCCGGTCACCGGCGTGCCCGCGTCGGAGGCGTCCGCACCGGTCCACGCCACCCTCCCCGGCGACTCGCTCGCCCCCGGCGCGGCCCGGGAACTGGTCCGCGGGGCGTTCGCCGACTGGCGGCGGCTCGCGCAGCCCGGCATCGAGCACCTCTCCGACCGGCTGGTGGACGACACGCTGCTCGTCGTCAGCGAACTGGTCACCAACGCGGTCGTGCACGCCGGCACCGACGTCGAGGTCGCCTGTCTGCTCCAGGTGTCCGGCGCGGTGGTCGTCGAGGTCGCCGACCACCACCCGGTCCGCGCGCCCCGGCCCGGCGGACCCCGCGCCGCCACGCCGGACACTCCCGAGTACGGACGCGGGCTGCGGCTGGTCGCCGCGCTCTCCGACGCCTGGGGGATCACGTACCGCACCGGCACCAAGACGGTCTGGGCGAGCGTCCCCGCGACGGGCGGCCCGCCCGCCGCCCCGGAACGGATCGGGACCTACGCGCAGGACCCGCCCCGGGCACGGGGCGTGCGGGTGTCCGACATCCTGGCGTCGACGCGGCCCGCGGCGGGGGCCGCTGCGGGGGAGCGGAGTGCGGACCGGCCGCCGGTGAAGGCGGAGGCGGCCGGGGCCGCGCGGGGTGCCGATGGCCCGCCGGTGGGTGCCGACGGCTCCCGCGCGCCGGAGTGCGACTGGCGGGGCCGGGCCGCGCTGTCGTTCCTGGCCGAGGCGTCCGATCTGCTGGCCGGGCAGCTCGACGAGGACCTGATCGCCTCGCTCACCGGCCAGTTGGTCGTCCCCCGGCTCGCCGACTGGTGCGCGGTCTGGCTGGAGGACGAGTCGCTGGGCCGCGCCACCTGGGGCGAGGACGGCACGATGACCGTGGGCGCGCGGCTCGCCCGGGTCTGGCACGGCAGCGAGGACCGCATCGAGGAACTCCGCCGCGCCCTGGAGAAGGACCCGCCGCCCCCGCCCGACCCCTGGCGTTCCGGACCGGTCGCCCACCCCTGGCCGGGCGAGGCCCTCGGCCCCGGCGGCGAGCGGGGCGCCGCGCTGTCGTACCGCCTCGCCGCCGGCGGCCGCCCGCTCGGCACCCTGCTGATCGGCCGGGCCGGCGCCCCCCGGTTCCCCGACGAGATCACCGGCCTCGTGGAGGACCTCGGCCGCCGGGTCGCGCTCGCCGTCGGCACCGCCCGCCAGTACGCCCGGCAGGCCGCCATCAGCGCCATCCTCCAGCGCGGCCTGCTGCCCGAGGCGGTCGCCGAGATCCCGGGGGTGCGCAGCGCCCTCGTCCACGAGCCCTGCCTCAAGGGCGGCCCGAGCGGCGACTTCTACGACCTGTTCCCGGCCGGGGACGGCCGCTGGTGCTTCGCCGTCGGCGACGTCCAGGGCAAGGGCCCGGAGGCCGCCGTCGTCATCGGCCTGGTCCGCCCCTGGCTGCGGCTGCTGGCCCGCGAGGGCTACGGCGTCCCCGACGTCCTGGACCGGCTCAACCAGCTCCTCCTGGACGACGCCACCGAGGCCGCGGACGCCGCCGCCCGGGCCCTGGTCGCCGTCGGAGGCCGGCCGGTCGCCCGGAGCGACGGTCCCCAGACCCGGTTCCTCTCCCTGCTCTACGGCGAACTGGTCCCCTTCGACGGCGGCGTCCACTGCACCCTCGCCTCCGCGGGCCACCCCCTGCCGCTGCTGCTGCCGCCCGGCGGCGCGGTCCGCCCGGTCGCCCGCCCGCAGACCCTGCTCGGGGTCATCGAGGACGAGACGTACGTCAGCGAGACCTTCGACCTGGCGCCCGGCGACAGCCTGCTGTGCGTCACGGACGGGGTCACCGAGCGGCGCAACGGCACCCGCCAGTTCGACGACGGCGACGGACTCGCCGCCGCGCTGGCGAGCTGCGCCGGGCTGAGCGCGGAGCTGATCGCCGAGCGCATCCGGCAGCTCGTGCACGCGTTCGGGCCCCGGCCGCCGGAGGACGATCTGGCCCTGCTGGTGCTCCAGGCCGGGTAACCGCCGGCGTGCGGGACAATGGAGCCCATGCCCTCCGCACTCCCCGACGGCGAGCCCGTCCCCGCCGACGGCGCGCTGCCCGCGTCCGCGCTGGCCGGGGCCGCGCACCGCCCCCTCGGCTTCTACCTGCACGTCCCGTACTGCGCGACCCGCTGCGGCTACTGCGACTTCAACACCTACACCGCGACCGAGCTGCGCGGCACCGGCGGCGTCCTCGCCTCCCGCGACAACTACGCCGAGACGCTCGCCGACGAGGTCCGCCTGGCCCGCAAGGTCCTCGGCGACGACCCCCGCGAGGTCCGCACGGTCTTCGTCGGCGGCGGCACGCCCACCCTGCTGGCCGCCGGCGACCTGGTGCGGATGCTGGGCGCGATCCGCGACGAGTTCGGCCTCGCGGCCGACGCGGAGGTGACCACCGAGGCCAACCCGGAGTCCGTCGACCCCGCCTACCTCGCCGCCCTGCGCGAGGGCGGCTTCAACCGGATCTCCTTCGGCATGCAGAGCGCGCGGCAGCACGTGCTCCAGGTCCTCGACCGCACCCACACCCCGGGCCGCCCCGAGGCGTGCGTCGCCGAGGCCCGCGCCGCCGGGTTCGAGCACGTCAACCTGGACCTGATCTACGGCACCCCCGGCGAGTCCGACGACGACTGGCGGGCCTCCCTGGACGCCGCGCTCGGCGCCGGACCCGACCACGTCAGCGCCTACGCCCTGATCGTGGAGGAGGGGACGCAGCTCGCCCGCCGCATCCGCCGGGGCGAGGTCCCGATGACCGACGACGACGTGCACGCCGACCGGTACCTGATCGCCGAGGAGACCCTCACCGCGGCCGGCTTCCACTGGTACGAGGTGTCCAACTGGGCCACCTCAGACGCGGCCCGCTGCCTGCACAACGAGCTGTACTGGCGCGGCGCCGACTGGTGGGGCGCGGGACCGGGCGCGCACTCCCACGTGGGCGGTGTGCGCTGGTGGAACGCCAAGCACCCCGGCGCGTACGCGGCGGCCCTGGCGGCGGGCCGCTCCCCGGGCGCCGGGCGCGAGGTCCTCACCGACGAGGACCGCCGGGTCGAGCGGATCCTGCTGGAACTGCGCCTGCGCGAGGGCGTCCCGCTCTCCCTCCTGCACGAGGCCGGCTTGGCGGCGTCCCGCCGGGCACTATCGGACGGCCTGCTCCAGCCGGAGCCGTACGAGGCGGGCCGGGCGGCGCTCACCCTGCGCGGCCGGCTGCTGGCGGACGCGGTGGTGCGGGACCTGGTGGACTGAGCGTCCCACGGCGCCGCGCCCGGTGCCGCCCCGGCGCTACTCCGGCGCCGTGACGAAATCGATCAGTTCCTCGACCCGCCCCAGCAGCTCCGGCTCCAGGTCCTTGTACGACCGCACCCGGCCCAGGATGTGCCGCCAGGCGGCCCCGGTGTTCTCCGGCCAGCCCAGCGCGCGGCACACCCCGGTCTTCCAGTCCTGGCCGCGCGGCACCCGGGGCCAGGCGGCGATGCCCACCGACGACGGCTTCACCGCCTCCCAGATGTCGATGAACGGGTGGCCCACCACCAGGGCGTGCTCGCTGGTCACCGACTCGGCGATGCGCCACTCCTTCGAGCCCGGCACGAGGTGGTCCACCAGGACGCCCAGGCGGGCGTCCGGACCCGGCGCGAACCCGGCGACGATGGCGGGCAGGTCGTCCACGCCCTCCAGGTACTCCACCACCACGCCCTCGATGCGCAGGTCGTCGCCCCAGACCTTCTCGACCAGCTCGGCGTCGTGCCGGCCCTCCACATAGATCCGCCCGGCCCGGGCCACCCGCGCCCGGGCGCCGGGGACGGCCACCGAACCGGACGCCGTACGGGTGGGGCGCACCGGACCGGCGGCGGGGCGCGTCAGTGTCACCACGCGCCCCTCCAGCAGAAACCCGCGCGGCTCCAGCGGGAACACCCGGCGCTTGCCGAAGCGGTCCTCCAGCGTCACCGTGCCCGCCTCGCAGCCGACCACCGCGCCGCAGAACCCGGTGCCGGGCTCCTCGACCACCAGCCCGGGGTCGGCCGGAACCTCCGGTACCGGCTGCGGCTTCTTCCACGGCGGGGTCAGATCGGCGGAGTACTGGCGCATTCTCCCGACGATACGAGGAGTCCCCGGGCGGCGATCACCGCGACACGCCGTACCGCGCCGCCAGCGCGTCCCGCTGGGCCCGTACGAAGTCCGCGTCCACCACCGCCCCGTGCCCCGGCACGTACAGCGCGTCCTCCCCGCCCAGCTCCAGCAGCCCGTCCAGGGCCGCGGGCCAGCGCGCCGGTACGGCGTCCGGGCCGGCCTGCGGCTCCCCGGACTCCTCGACCAGGTCGCCGCAGAACACCACGTCCGGGGCGCCCGGCACCAGCACCGCCAGGTCGTGCGCGGTGTGCGCCGGGCCCAGCTCGGCCAGCACCGCCTCCCGGCCGCCGCCCAGGTCGAGGGCGAGCCGCCCGCGCACCTCGTGCCCGACCCGGACCAGCGCGTCCACCGCCTGCGCCGCGCGCCGCCGGTCCAGGCCGTTGGCCACCGCGTCCGCGCGCAGCGTCTCCCGGCCCCCGCCCAGCGCCTCGGGCACCCCGGCCGCGCCGTACACCTGCGCGCCCGGGAACGCCGCCGCGCCGAAGACGTGGTCGAAGTGCGGATGGGTCAGCGCGAGATGCGTCACACGGTGCCCGGCGAGCCGCTCCGCCTCGGCGCGCAGCGCGGCGCCCTCGCCGAGGCTCGACCCGGCGTCGATCAGCAGCGCCGCGCCCGCGCCGACCACCAGCCCCGCCGTGCAGTCCCACACCGGGAGCCGGCGCCGCCCCACCCCGGCGGCCACCCGCTCCCATCCCAGCTCTTCCCAAGTCACCGTCATGGCCGCGACGCTAGCCGGGCACGCGTCCCGGGGACGGCGGCGCGCCCCCGGCCTTGCCGGGGGCGTACCCCACGGCCGTACACTGGCCGGGGAAGTCTGGCACTCGCACGAGTGGAGTGCCAGGAGACGCGAGGCGGACGACTGCTGGAGGTGCGCGCGATGCTCAGTGAACGCAGGCTTCAGGTGCTGCGCGCCATCGTCCAGGACTACGTCGGCACCGAGGAGCCGGTCGGCTCCAAGGCCCTCACCGAGCGGCACAACCTGGGCGTCTCCCCGGCCACCGTGCGCAACGACATGGCGGCCCTGGAGGAGGAGGGGTTCATCGCCCAGCCGCACACCAGTGCCGGGCGGATCCCCACCGACAAGGGCTACCGGCTCTTCGTGGACAAGCTCGCGGGCGTCAAGCCCATGACCCCGCCCGAGCGGCGCGCCATCCAGAACTTCCTGGAGGGCGCCGTCGACCTCGACGACGTGGTGGCGCGCACCGTGCGGCTGCTGGCGCAGCTCACCCGGCAGGTCGCCGTGGTGCAGTACCCGTCGCTGACCCGCTCGACCGTGCGGCACGTGGAGCTGCTCTCGCTCGCGCCGGCCCGGCTGATGCTGGTGCTGATCACGGACACCGGGCGGGTCGAGCAGCGGATGGTCGACTGCCCGGCGCCGTTCGGCGAGTCACCGGTGGCCGACCTGCGGGCCCGGCTCAACAGCCGGGTCGCGGGCCGCCGTTTCACGGATGTGCCGGGTCTGGTGGAGGATCTCCCCGAGGCGTTCGAGCCCGAGGACCGGGGTACGGTCTCCACCGTCCTGTCGACCCTCCTGGAGACCCTGGTCGAGGAGAACGAGGAGCGGCTGATGATCGGCGGCACCGCCAATCTGACCCGCTTCGGCCACGACTTCCCGCTCACGATCCGGCCGGTGCTGGAGGCGCTGGAGGAGCAGGTGGTGCTCCTGAAGCTGCTCGGCGAGGCGAAGGATCCGGGCGTGACCGTCCGTATCGGTCATGAGAACGCCCACGAAGGACTCAACTCCACGTCCGTCGTGTCGGTGGGCTACGGTTCGGGCGGCGAGGCGGTTGCCAAGCTCGGCGTGGTCGGACCGACCCGCATGGACTACCCGGGAACGATGGGAGCGGTACGCGCAGTGGCACGGTACGTCGGACAGATCCTGGCGGAGTCGTAAGTGGCCACGGACTACTACGCCGTTCTCGGCGTGCGCCGCGACGCGTCGCAGGAAGAGATCAAGAAGGCGTTCAGGCGGCTCGCGCGCGAGCTGCACCCGGACGTCAACCCCGATCCGAAGACCCAGGAGCGGTTCAAGGAGATCAACGCCGCTTACGAGGTGCTGTCGGACCCGCAGAAGAAGCAGGTCTACGACCTCGGCGGCGACCCGCTCTCGCAGTCCGGCGGCGCCGGTCCCGGCGGCTTCGGCGCGGGCGGCTTCGGCAACTTCTCGGACATCATGGACGCGTTCTTCGGCACGGCGTCGCAGCGCGGGCCGCGCTCGCGCACCCGGCGCGGCCAGGACGCGATGATCCGGATCGAGGTGGAGCTGGAGGAGGCCGCGTTCGGCACCACCAAGGACATCCAGGTCGACACGGCCGTCGTCTGCAACACCTGCAACGGCGAGGGGGCGGCCCCCGGCACCTCCGCGCAGACCTGCGACATGTGCCGCGGCCGCGGTGAGGTCTCGCAGGTCACCCGGTCCTTCCTGGGCCAGGTCATGACCTCCCGGCCGTGCCCCCAGTGCCAGGGCTTCGGCACCGTGGTGCCGACGCCGTGCCCGGAGTGCGCCGGTGACGGCCGGGTGCGCTCCCGCCGCACGCTGACGGTGAAGATCCCGGCCGGGGTGGACAACGGCACCCGGATCCAGTTGGCGGGCGAGGGCGAGGTCGGCCCCGGCGGCGGCCCCGCCGGCGACCTGTACGTCGAGATCCACGAGCTGCCGCACAGCACCTTCCAGCGCCGCGGCGACGACCTGCACTGCACGGTCACCCTCCCGATGACGGCGGCGGCCCTCGGCACCAAGGTGCCGCTGGAGACCCTCGACGGCCGGGAGGAGGTCGACATCCGGCCGGGCACCCAGTCCGGGCAGTCGATCCCGCTGCACGGCCGGGGCGTCACGCATCTGCGCGGCGGCGGCCGGGGCGACCTCGTGGTCCACGTCGAGGTGCAGACCCCCAGCAAGCTCGACGCCGAGCAGGAGCGCCTGCTGCGCGAACTGGCCCAGCTCCGCGGCGAGGAACGGCCCCAGGGCACGTTCCAGCCGGGTCAGCAGGGCCTGTTCTCCCGGCTGAAGGACGCCTTCAACGGGCGCTGACGCCGGGCGCCGGGCGGTGTCCGGCGGGGAGCGGTCCGATTCGGACCTGTCCGGAGGACGTGACAACATGCCGTCATGTCCTCCGCGCTGACCGATCTCTTCCCGTACCCGATCGTGCAGGCACCCATGGCCGGCGGCGTCTCGGTGCCGTCGCTGGCCGCCGCCGTCTGCGAGGCGGGCGGGCTCGGCTTCCTGGCCGCCGGGTACAAGACGGCCGACGGCATGTACCAGGAGATCAAGCAGGTGCGGAGTCTGACGGCCCGCCCCTTCGGGGTCAACCTGTTCCTGCCGCAGCCCGAGACCGCCGACCGGGCCGCCGTCGACGTCTACGCCCACCAGTTGGCCGGCGAGGCCGCCTGGTACGAGACCGAACTCGGCGACCCGGACAGCGGCCGGGACGACGGCTACGAGGCCAAGCTCGCCGTCCTCCTGGACAACCCCGTACCGGTGGTCTCCTTCCACTTCGGCGTCCCCGCCCGCGAGGTGGTCGACGCCCTGCACCGGGTCGGCACCTTCGCCTGGGTCACCGCCACCACCGCCGACGAGGCCCGCGCCGTCCAGGACTGCGGGGCCGACGCGGTGATCGCGCAGGGCGTGGAGGCCGGCGGCCACCAGGGCACCCACCGCGACCTGCCGGAGACGGACGGCTCCGGCATCGGACTGCTCGCCCTGCTCGCACAGGTGCGCGAGGCGGTGAGCCTGCCGGTCGTCGCGGCCGGCGGCCTGATGCGCGGCGGGCAGATCGCCGCGGTCCTCGCGGCCGGGGCGAGCGCCGCCCAGATGGGCACCGCCTTCCTCGCCACCGCCGAGTCCGGCGCGCCCGACCTGCACAAGCGGGCGCTGACCAACCCGCTGTTCGCCCGTACTGAGCTGACCCGGGCCTTCACCGGCCGCCCGGCCCGCGGCCTGGTCAACCGCTTCCTGCGCGAGCACGGCCCGTACGCCCCGGCCGCCTACCCGGAGGTCAGCCACCTCACCGCGCCGCTGCGCAAGGCGGCGGCGACGGCCGGCGACGTGCAGGGCCTGGCGCTGTGGGCCGGGCAGGGCCACCGGCTGGCGCGGGAGCTGCCCGCCGGGCACCTGGTGGAGGTGCTGGCGGCCGAACTCGCCGCCGCCGGCACGGCGCTGTCGGCCTACACCTCCGGAGGTACCGGCCGATGACCGCCCCGGTGTTCGTGGTCGACTCGCTCGACTCCCTGCCCGGCGGGACCTGCGTCCTGACCGGACCCGAGGGACGGCACGCCGTCTCCGTGAAGCGGCTGCGGCCCGGCGAGGACGTGGTCCTCACCGACGGGCGCGGGCGCTGGGCGGAGGGCGTCGTCCGGGCCGCCGAGGGCAAGGACCGCCTGGTCGTGACGGACCTGGAGTCGGTGTTCGAGGAACCGGCGCCGCAGCCCCGGATCACCGTCGTCCAGGCCCTGCCCAAGGGCGACCGCGGGGAACTCGCCGTGGAGACCATGACCGAGGTCGGCGTGGACGCGGTGGTGCCGTGGGCGGCGTCCCGGTGCATCACCCAGTGGAAGGGCGAGCGGGGACTGAAGGCGCTGGCCAAGTGGCGGGCGACGGCCCGGGAGGCCGGCAAGCAGTCCCGCCGGGTCCGGTTCCCCGAGGTCGCGGAGGCGGCCACCACCAAGGAGGTCGCCGCGCTGCTGGCCGAGGCCGACTTCGCCGCCGTGCTGCACGAGAGCGGCGACACCCCGCTGGCCCGCGCCGAACTCCCCGCCGCCGGCCGCATCGTGCTCGTCGTCGGCCCCGAGGGCGGCGTCTCCCCCGAGGAGCTGGCCCTGTTCGCCGAGGCGGGCGCCCAGCCGTACGTCCTCGGCCCCACCGTGCTGCGTACCTCCACCGCGGGCACCGCCGCGACGGCCCTGCTGCTGGGCCGCACCGGCCGCTGGGGCTGACCCCCTCCCCGGGGCGGCGCAGGGTGGCCGTATGCGCCCTACCGCCACGGCCGGGTCGGTGGCACGCTGCCTGCCATGGGGCTGTCGAGGCGGACACGGCGGGGGCGGCGGGCCGTCCTGGCGGCCGGGCTGGTGGGAGTGGCCGTCGGCGGAGCGGTCGCCTGCGACCCGGGCGGGCTGAACACCGGGTCGGTGGCGTTCACCACCGACCAGACGGTCACCCGCGAACTGAACCGGCAGAAGGCCGACGTACGGTGGCTGACCTGCACCGCCTCCGTCGACGACGACGGCGCGAGCGCCTCGGCGAGCGAGCGGACCGTCGCGGAGGTGCACTGCGAGGGGCAGACCGACGACGGCAAGGACATCAGCGTCGACGGCAAGGTCACCCGGGTCGTCGAGGGCGCCTGCGTCCGCGGCCGGATCACCGCGAAGGTGGACGGCAAGGAGTGGTTCACGGTCGACGGACTGGGCAACTGCGACGCCACCCCCACCCCGCCGGTGAACAACAACCCCACGGACAACGGGCCCACGGACGACGGACCCCGGCCCACCGCCACCGTGACCGTCACCAAGACCGTCTACTGCCAGCAGCGCCCCGGTTGCTGGCCCGAGGGCAAGTGATCCAAACCGCTGTCCGCCGCCGCCGCCCCTGCATAGGGTGAGGGCGTGACACAGTCCGCAGCCCCTGCCTACCTCCGGTTCCCGCACCCGCACGGCGAGTCGGTCGCCTTCACCGCCGAGGACGACGTGTGGCTCGCGCCCCTCGACGGGGGGCGGGCCTGGCGGGTCAGCGCCGACCACACGCCGGTGACCCAGCCGCGCATCTCGCCCGACGGCACCACCGTCGCCTGGACCTCCACCCGGGACGGCGCCCCCGAGGTGCACACCGCCCCGGTCGACGGCGGACCCGCCCGGCGCCTCACCTACTGGGGCAACGCCAAGACCCAGGTGCGCGGCTGGACCCCCGACGGCCGGGTGCTGGTGATCACCGCCCACGGCCAGGCCGCCCTGCGCCGCACCTGGGCCCGGGCCGTCCCGCTGGACGGCGGCCCCGCCGAGACCCTGCCCTACGGACCCGTCGGCGACGTGGCGTTCGGCCCGGCGACCGTGCTGCTGTCCGCGCCGATGGGCCGCGAGGCCGCGTGGTGGAAGCGCTACCGGGGCGGCACCGCGGGCAAGCTGTGGATCGACACCGCCGGCGACGGCGAGTTCGCCCGCCTCCACGAGGACCTCGACGGCAACATCGAGTACCCCCTGTGGGTCGGCGACCGCCTCGCCTTCCTCTCCGACCACGAGGGCACCGGCGCGCTGTACTCCTCCCTCGCCGACGGCTCCGGCCTGCGCCGGCACACCCCCCTCGGCGGCTTCTACGCCCGGCACGCCGCGACCGACGGCACCCGGGTCGTCTACTCCAGCGCCGGTGAACTGTGGGTGCTGGACGACCTGGACGGGGCCGAGCCGCGCCGCCTGGACGTCCGGCTCGGCGGGCCGCGCACCGACCTCCAGCCGTTCCCGGTGAACGCCGCCCGCTGGTTCGGCTCCGCCTCCCCCGACCACACCGGGCGCGGCAGCGCCGTCGCCGTGCGCGGTGCCGTGCACTGGGTCACCCACCGCTCCGGCCCGGCCCGCGCCCTCGCCGCGCAGCCCGGCGTCCGGGCCCGGCTGCCGCGCGCCTTCCGCGCCGACGGCGAGGAGTGGGCGGTCTGGGTCACCGACGCCGAGGGCGAGGACGCCCTGGAGTTCGCGCCCGCCACCGGACTGCCGCCCGGCGCCACCCCGCGCCGCCTGGCCACCGGACGGCTCGGCCGGGTCCTCGGCCTGGCCATGGCCCCCGACGGCAGCCGGGCCGCCGTCGCCGCCCACGACGGCCGGGTGCTGCTGGTCGAACGGGAGACCGGCGAGGTCCGCGAGGTCGACCGCAGCGAGCACGGCGATGTCTCCGGACTGGTGTTCTCGCCCGACTCGGCGTGGCTGGCCTGGTCGCACCCCGGCCCCCGCCCGCTGTCCCAGCTCAAGCTCGCCCACACCACCGACCTGTCGGTCACCGAGGCGACCCCGCTGCGCTTCCAGGACTACGCCCCCGCCTTCACCCTCGACGGCAAGCACCTGGCGTTCCTCTCCGCCCGCTCCTTCGACCCGGTCTACGACGAGCACGTCTTCGACCTGGCCTTCGTCGAGGGCGTCCGCCCCTACCTGATCACGCTGGCGGCGACCACGCCCTCGCCGTTCGGCCCGCAGCGGCACGGCCGGCCCTTCGAGACGGCCGACCGCGAGGAGACCCCCGAGGGCGAGGGCGCCCCCACCACCCGCGTCGACCTGGAGGGCCTGGCCGACCGGATCGTGCCGTTCCCCGTGGAGGCCGCCCGCTACTCCCATCTGCGGGCCGCCAAGGACGGGGTGCTGTGGCTGCGGCACCCGGTCGCCGGTGTGCTCGGCGCCTCCCGGGCCACCCCGGACGACCCCGACCCCAAGACCGAGCTGGAGCGCTTCGACCTCGTCCAGCAGCGCGTCGAGCACCTGGCCGGCGACGCCGACCACTTCGCCGTCACCGGCGACGGCAAGCGGGTGCTGCTCTGGACCGACGGCCGGCTCAAGGTGGTCCCCAGCGACCGGCGCGCCTCGGGCGACGAGGACAGCGACGGCAACATCACCGTCGACCTGTCCCGGGTGCGCCGGACGATCGACCCGGTGGCCGAGTGGCGGCAGATGTACGAGGAGACCGGCCGGGTCATGCGGGACCAGTTCTGGCGGCCGGACATGAGCGGCGTCGACTGGGACGGCGTACTGGACCGCTACCGCCCCGTCCTCGACCGCGTCGCCACCCACGACGACCTGGTGGACCTGCTCTGGGAGGTGCAGGGCGAACTCGGCACCTCGCACGCCTACGTGGTGCCGCGCGGCGGCCACGGCGGCGCCCGGCAGGGCCTGCTCGGCGCCGACATCTCCCGGCACCAGGACGGCACCTGGCGCGTCGACCGCGTCCTGCCCTCGGAGACCTCCGACCCCGACGCCCGCTCCCCGCTGGCCGCGCCCGGCGTCGCGATCCGCGCCGGGGACGCGATAGTCGCCGTCGGCGGCCAGGCCGTCGACCCGGTCACCGGCCCCGGCCCGCTGCTGGTCGGCACCGCCGGCAAGCCCGTGGAGCTGACCGTCCTGCCCGCCGGCGGCGGCGAGCCCCGGCACGCCGTCGTCGTCCCCGTCGCCGACGAGGAACCCCTGCGCTACCACGCCTGGGTCGCCGACCGCCGGGCCTATGTCCACGAGCGGTCCGGCGGCCGGCTCGGCTACCTGCACGTCCCCGACATGCAGGCCCCCGGCTGGGCGCAGATCCACCGCGACCTGCGGATCGAGGTGGCCCGCGAGGGCCTGGTCGTCGACGTCCGGGAGAACCGGGGCGGCCACACCTCCCAGTTGGTGGTGGAGAAGCTCGCCCGGCGGATCGTCGGCTGGGACCTGCCGCGCGGGATGCGGCCCACCAGCTATCCGCAGGACGCGCCGCGCGGCCCGGTGGTCGCGGTCGCCAACGAGTTCTCCGGCTCCGACGGCGACATCGTCAACGCCGCGATCAAGGCCCTCGGCCTCGGCCCCGTCGTCGGCACCCGCACCTGGGGCGGCGTGGTCGGCATCGACAGCCGCTACCGCCTGGTCGACGGCACCCTGGTCACCCAGCCCAAGTACGCCTTCTGGCTGGAGGGCTACGGCTGGAACGTGGAGAACCACGGAGTCGACCCCGACGTAGAAGTCCCCCACCGCCCCCAGGACCACGCGGCAGGCAAGGACCCCCAGTTGGACGAGGCGATCCGCCTGGCCCTCGAAACCCTGGAAACAGCACCCGCAAAAACACCGCCCACCCTGCCCACCTAAAGGGGCGCGGGGAACGGCGCGACCAGCCACACACCCCCCGCACCCGCCGACGATACGATGCCCCCCACGAACCGTCCGCCGCTAAAAGGAGCGCAAGCCCATGGCAGGGGAAGCACAGGACGACTGCCTGTTCTGCAAGATCGTCGCCGGCCACATCCCGGCCACGATCGTCCGCGAGACGGAGACCACCGTCGCCTTCCGCGACATCAACCCCCAGGCCCCCACCCACGTCCTGGTCATCCCCAAGGCGCACTACCGCGACGCCGCCGCGCTCGCCGCCGGTGCCCCGGAACTCGCCGCCGACGTGCTCCGGGAGACCCAGGCCGTCGCCGACGAGGAGAAGCTCGACAGCTACCGCATCGTCTTCAACACCGGCCCCGGCGCCGGCCAGACCGTCTGGCACACCCACGCCCACGTGCTCGGCGGCCGCGGCCTGAACTGGCCCCCCGGCTGAGCCACCGTGTCCGTCCGTGAACTGGTCGTCCTCGGCACCGCCAGCCAGGTCCCGACCCGGCACCGCAACCACAACGGGTACCTGCTGCGCTGGGACGGCGAGGGCATCCTGTTCGACCCCGGCGAGGGCACCCAGCGGCAGATGCTGCGCGCCGGGGTCGCCGCCCACGACCTGAACCGGATCTGCGTCACCCACTTCCACGGCGACCACAGCCTGGGCCTGGCCGGGGTGATCCAGCGGATCAACCTGGACCGGGTGCCGCACGAGATCACCGCGCACTACCCGCGCTCCGGCCGGCGGTTCTTCGACCGGCTGCGGTACGCCACCGCCTACCGCGAGACGGTCGCCCTCACCGAGGCCCCGGTCGACACGGACGGCGTGCTGGCCCGCACCCCCGGCTACACCCTGGACGCCCGCCGCCTCGACCACCCCGTGGAGTCCTACGGCTACCGCCTCACCGAGCCCGACGGCCGCCGGATGCTGCCCGAGCGACTGGCCGCCCGCGGCATCACCGGCCCGGACGTGGGACGGCTCCAGCGCGAGGGCGTGCTCGGCGGGGTCGGGCTGGAGGAGGTCAGCGAGGTCCGGCGCGGCCAGCGGTTCGCGTTCGTCATGGACACCCGGCTGTGCGACGGGGTGTACGCCCTCGCCGAGGGCTGCGACCTGCTGGTCATCGAGTCCACCTTCCTCGACGAGGACGAGGCGCTGGCCGTGGAGCACGGGCACCTCACGGCCGGCCAGGCGGCGCGGGTGGCCCGGGACGCCGGGGTGCGGCACCTGGTGCTCACCCACTTCAGCCAGCGCTACGCCGACCCGGAGGAGTTCGAGCGGCAGGCGCGGGCCGCCGGATACGAGGGGGAGCTGACCGTGGCGCACGATCTGCTCCGGGTACCGGTTCCGAAACGTCGGTGAAACCGCCGTACCATTCTCTGATGCCCCTGCCCATAGCGGAACTGCACCTGCACATCGAAGGCACCCTGGAGCCGGAGCTGGCTTTCGAGCTGGCCGCCCGCAACGGTGTCGCCCTCCCGTACGCCGACACGGACGCCCTGCGCGAGGCGTACCGCTTCGCCGACCTCCAGTCCTTCCTGGACCTGTACTACGCGCTGATGGCCGTTCTGCGCACCGAACGGGACTTCGAGGACCTCGCCAACGCCTACCTCGCCCGCGCCGCCGCGCAGGGCGTGCGGCACGCGGAGATCTTCTTCGACCCGCAGGCCCACCTCGCCCGGGGCGTCGGCATGGAGACGGTCGTCGAGGGGCTGTGGCGGGCGCTGGGCAGCAGCGTGCAGAACCACGGCGTCTCCACCCGGCTGATCCTGTGCTTCCTGCGCGACGAGTCCGCCGAGTCGGCCCTCGCCACGCTCGACGCGGCGACCCCGTACCTGGACCGGATCACCGGCATCGGCCTGGACTCCGCCGAGGTCGGCCACCCGCCGGCCAAGTTCCGCGAGGTGTACGGCAAGGCCGCCGCGCTCGGGCTGCGCCGGGTCGCGCACGCCGGTGAGGAGGGCCCGCCGGAGTACATCACCGAGGCGCTCGACGTGCTCGGCGTCGAGCGGATCGACCACGGCCTGCGCTGCGCGGAGGACCCGGAACTGGTCGAGCGGCTGGTGCGCGAGCGGATTCCGCTGACCCTGTGCCCGCTGTCCAACGTGCGGCTGCGCACCGTGGACACCCTCGCCGACCACCCGCTGCCCGCCCTGCTCGACGCGGGCCTGCTGTGCACGGTCAACTCCGACGACCCCGCCTACTTCGGCGGGTACGCCGGCGACAACCTCGACGCGGTGCGCGACACCCTCGGCCTGTCCGACGAGCGCCTGCGGGAGCTGGCCCGCAACTCCTTCCTCGCCTCCTTCCTGGAGGACGACGAGGAGCTGCGGGCGCGGTACCTGGCCGAGGTGGAGGCGTACGTCTTCCCGTAGGACCCGGGGTCACGGCAGTCCGGGCTGCCGGGGCCCCGCCGGGCCGTAGGCGCCGCGCACCGGCGCGGGGGCGTCCACCGGGAACTCCACGACCGGCTGCTCCGCGGCGCCGACCTGGGGCACCGCGCCGCTGGGCGTGCCGGTGTGGGCGGCGACCAGGGCGGCCGGGTGACCGCCCCGGCGGCGCACCGCGCCCGGCAGCAGCGGCCGTCCGCCGGTGTGCAGGGCGACGGCGGTCATCGGCACGGCGACCAGCAGCAGCCCGGTGCCGAGCACCGCGCCCATGCCCGCGAACCCGGCCTGCGCGGAGAGCACGCTGCCGGTCAGCGGGCCCGCCGCGGTGCCCAGCGAGGACGCCGACCCGGCCAGCACCGCCCACCGGCCGCGCGGGTCCAGCGAGGCGGCCAGCCCGATCAGGTACGACAGGACCACCGGGTACAGCGTGTTCCAGGCGATCTCCCCGGCGGTGAAGCTCGCGGGCCCGGTCGCGGACGCGGTCAGCGCGATGCACCCGGCGATCAGCACCGTCCCGGCGCCGATCGGCACCGCCCGGCCCAGCCTGGACCCGAGCGCCCCGGCGGTCAGCACGCCGACCAGCCCCGCGCCCAGCGCCGCCGCGAGGACCACGCCGAGGGCGGCCTCGCCCAGGTGCGCCTGGTGCAGGCCGATCCGGCCGCTGACGCCCCACAGGGAGTTCTGCGCCAGCGACCAGCACACCATCGCGGCGGCGAGCACCAGCCCGGAGCGGCGGTGCGGCAGCGGCGCCCGGCCGGGACCGGCGGCCGCGGTGCGGGTGGCGCCGGGCAGCCCGGCGGTCAGCGGCCACACGGCGAGCGCGGTCAGTGCGATCGCGGCCAGCGGCAGACCGTGGCCGGGACCGAGGTGCGGCACGGTCAGATAGACCGCGCCGGCCAGCGCGGAGACCGACAGCAGCCCGAGCGTGGAGGCCCGGTGCGGGTCGTGCTCGGCGGCGATCCGGGTGGCGGCGACGGTCGTCGCGGTGCCCGAGCCGAAGCCGCCGGCCACCGCGCCGGCCACCACGGCCGGGACCCAGGTGGTGAGGGCGGCGGAGCCGTAGCCGACGAAGGCCAGGGCCAGGCCGAGGCGGGCCAGGGCGCGGGCGCCGAGGCGTTCCACCCGGGAGGCGAGCAGGAAGCCGGCGGTGGCGGAGCTGAGCAGCAGCGCGCTGCCGACGGCGCCGGCCTGGGTGGCGGTCAGAGCGAGGCCGGAGTCGAGCCGGCCGACGGTGGTGGGGAGCAGGTACGGGGCGAGGTAGCCGGCCGTGAAGAGGGCGACGAGGGGCCACGGGGTGGTACGGGCGTGCACGGGCGTTCCCAAGGCATGCGAAAGGAAGCGATCAGTGAGGGGAGGGGCGCCGACCGTCGACGGACTGGAACGCGCGGGCAATTTGTATCAAGCGCGGGAACGCGCAAGCGAAACCGCAAGATGTGATCTGCGTCACACCTGTGTTTAGGGGCAGGGCTGGTCGGGTAGCGGAGGGCGCTACCGCCAGACGACCGAGCCGCTCCCGGCCGGAACGGACGCTTCCGCCTTGGCCCGGATCTCCCGCATCACCGCGACGATCCGCCGCTCGTGCGCGGGCGTCAGCCGGGCCACCGGCACCGAGCAACTGACCGCGTCCTGCGCGGGATGGTCGTAGCGCAGCGCGAAGCCGAAGCCGACGATGCCGAGGGCGCCCTCCTCGCGGTCGACGGAGTAGCCGCGCCGCCGCACCCGGGCGAGGTCGGCGGCGAGCGACTCCCGGCCGGTGTGGGTGTGCGGGGTGAGTGTCTCGTAGGGCCCCTCGGGCAGGTCCTCGTCCAGCCGCTCGGCCAGCAGCGCCTTGCCGAGCGCGCCCGCGTGGGCCGGGAGCCGCCGGCCCACCCGGCTGATCGTGCGCAGGTACTCGTGCGACTCCCGGGTCGCCAGGTACGCCACGTCCCGGCCGTCCAGCCGCCCCAGGTGGATGGTCTCGCCCAGCGCCTCGGACGCCTCGTCCAGGTACGGCCGCACGATCCGCACCCGGGGGTCGGAGTCGAGGTAGCCGGTGCCGGTGAGCAGGGCGTGCAGGCCGATGCCGTAGAGCGAGCCGGTGGCGTCGGTGCGGACCCAGCCCCGTGAGATCAGGGTCTGCAGCAGCGCGTACATCGAACTGCGCGGCACCCGCAGCTCGTCCGCCAGCTCCTGGAGCCGCGCCGGGCGGTCCCCGCGCGCGGCCAGCAGCTCCAGCAGTTCCACCGTGCGCGCCGCCGACTTGACCTCGCGCACGCCGCCCGACTCCGCCATGCGCCGATCGTAGTGCGGGGGCCGCGGGCCATTGACGGCCGAACTCCGGCTCTCTACGCTCCATCTCCATACGTGGATGATGTCTACATAGGGAGACGGCCGGGGGCGAGTCCCGGTCCAGCCACCGCCACCGGACCCCGCGGGAGCCGCGCCGTGAACCTCACCGTCACCGACGTCCGTCTGACGCCGATCCTGGTCGCCGACCCGCCGCTGCTCAACACCCAGGGCGTGCACCAGCCGTACACCCCCCGGCTGATCGTGGAGGTGGTCACCGCCGACGGGATCACCGGCGTCGGCGAGACCTACGGCGACACCAAGTACCTGGAACTGGCCCGGCCGATCGCCGCGCGCCTGCCCGGCCGCCCGGTCTCCGACCTGAACGGCCTGTTCACCGTCGCCGACGAGGTCGCCGTGGACGCCTCCCGGGTCTCCGGCCGGGTCGACGTGGGCGGGCTGCGCGGCGTGCAGACCGCCGACAAACTGCGGCTGTCCGTCGTCTCCGGCTTCGAGGTGGCCTGCCTGGACGCCCTCGGCCAGAGCCTCGGCCTGCCCGTGCACGCGCTGCTCGGCGGCAAGGTCCGCGACACCGTCGAGTACAGCGCCTACCTGTTCTACAAGTGGGCCCGGCACCCCGAGGGCGTCCCCGGCGAACCCGACGACTGGGGCGCCGCCCTCGACCCGGCCGGCGTCGTCGAGCAGGCCCGCCGCTTCACCGAGCGGTACGGCTTCACCTCGTACAAGCTCAAGGGCGGCGTCTTCCCGCCCCAGGAGGAGATCGCCGCGGTCCGGGCGCTGGCCGAGGCGTTCCCCGGCCGCCCGCTGCGCCTGGACCCCAACGGCGCCTGGTCGGTGGAGACCTCGCTGAAGGTCGCCGCCGAACTCGGCGACGTCCTGGAGTACCTGGAGGACCCCGCGCTGGGCACCCCCGCCATGGCCGAGGTCGCCGCGCGGACCGGCGTGCCGCTCGCCACCAACATGTGCGTGACCACCTTCGCCGAGATCGAGGAGGCGTTCACCCGGGGCGCCGTCCAGGTGGTGCTCTCCGACCACCACTACTGGGGCGGACTGCGCAACACCCAGCACCTGGCCGCCGTCTGCCGGACCTTCGGGGTGGGCGTGTCCATGCACTCCAACACCCACCTCGGCATCAGCCTGGCCGCCATGACCCACGTGGCGTCGACCGTGCCGGGCCTGCACCACGCCTGCGACTCCCACTACCCCTGGCAGTCGGAGGACGTGCTCACCGAGCGGATCGCCTTCCACGGCGGCAAGGTCGCCGTCTCCGACGCCCCCGGCCTCGGCGTCCGCCTCGACAGCGACCGGCTCGCCGCCCTGCACCGCCGCTGGCTGGAGGACGACGGCACCTACCGCGACCGCGACGACACGGCGGCCATGCGCGCGGCCGACCCGGCCTGGACCGCACCGGCCGTGCCCCGCTGGTAAGGCCGGGAGACGCCCGGCCGGCCCCGGCGGCGGCCGGAACAGCGGCGGCGTGGTGCACACTGGCTGGATCCACACCGTGCCAGCTTTGCCAGGGAGCGCACCGTGACAGCGTCCACCGTGTCCACCGCGTCCGCCGCCGGGGAGCCGCACCGCCACCCCCAGGTCGACCCGCTCGCCGCCGTCCGCGCCCCCGGGGACCCGCCCTGGGACGTCTACCTCACCGGCACCGTCTTCCTCGACATCGTCTTCACCGGCCTCGACTCCGCACCGGTGCGCGGCACCGAGTCCTGGGCCCGGGGCATGGGATCCAGCCCCGGCGGCGTCGCCAACATGGCCACCGCCCTGGCCCGGCTCGGCCTGCGCACCTCCCTGGCGGCCGCCTTCGGCGACGACCACTACGGCGACTACTGCCGCGACGCCCTCGCCCAGGGCGAGGGCATCGACCTCAGCGCCTCGCGCACGGTCCCCCACTGGCACTCCCCGGTCACCGTCTCCATGGCGTACGAGGGCGAACGCACCATGGTCTCGCACGGCCACGCGCCGACCCCCGAGGAGCAGCCCGTCCCCGACGACCCGCCCCCCGCGCGGGCCGCCATCGCCTCCCTCACCCCCGGCACCCGCGCCCCCTGGGTCGCCCGCGCCGCCGCCGGCGGCACCCGGGTCTTCGCCGACGTCGGCTGGGACGACACCGGCGCCTGGGACCTGGCCGGGCTGCCCGACCTCGCGCACTGCGAGGCGTTCCTGCCCAACGCCGAGGAGGCGATGCGCTACACCGGCACCGACTGCCCGCGCGCCGCCGCCCACGCCCTCACCGAGTACGTACCGCTGGCCGTGGTCACCCTCGGCGCCGACGGCGCCTACGCGGTGGACCGGCGCACCGGCGAGAGCGCCGAGGTCCCCGCCATCGCCGTGGCCGCCCTGGACCCCACCGGCGCCGGGGACGTGTTCGTCGCCGGGTTCGTCACCGGCACCCTGGCCGGCTGGCCGCTCGCCGACCGGCTCGCCTTCGCCGGACTGACCGCCGCCTTGTCCGTCCAGGAGTTCGGCGGCTCGCTGTCGGCGCCCGGCTGGTCGGAGGTGGCCGCCTGGTGGCGCGAGGTCCAGTCGGTCGACGACCAGGACCCGGCCGCGCTGCGCCGGTACGCGTTCCTCGACGACCTGGTGCCCGACGAGGCCGTGCGGCCCTGGCCGCTGCGCCGGGCGGTGCCCACCATCGGCTTCCGCCGGTCCGCGTGAGCCCGGCGGACGCCCGGGGAAAAGTCCTACGGTGTTGTCGGTGCCCCGTCGTACCCTGGAAGACGCGAGGCCGCTCTCGGCGCGGCCGTGACGAGGAGGAACCGCAGGCGATCAGCGCCGGCCCATGACTCAGACACCGACAGCTCACACCTCCGCGCAGGGGCAGACGAAAGCCACGTTCACCGTCCCCGCCCAGCACCCCATGGTGACGGTCCTGGGATCCGGCGACTCCCTGCTGCGCGTGATCGAGACGGCCTTCCCGGCGGCCGACATCCACGTCCGGGGCAATGAGATCAGCGCGACCGGCGACCCGGCGGAGGTCGCCCTCGTCCAGCGCGTGTTCGACGAGATGATGCTCGTGCTCCGCACCGGGCAGCCGATGACGGAGGACGCAGTGGAACGCTCGATCGCCATGCTCAAGGCGAGCGAGAACGGGGAGAGCGACGGCCAGGAGACCCCGGCCCAGGTGCTCACGCAGAACATCCTGTCCTCGCGCGGCCGCACCATCCGCCCCAAGACGCTCAACCAGAAGCGGTACGTCGACGCCATCGACCGGCACACCATCGTTTTCGGCATCGGCCCGGCCGGCACCGGCAAGACCTACCTGGCCATGGCCAAGGCCGTCCAGGCCCTCCAGTCCAAGCAGGTCAACCGCATCATCCTGACCCGCCCCGCGGTCGAGGCCGGCGAGCGCCTCGGCTTCCTGCCGGGCACCCTCTACGAGAAGATCGACCCCTACCTGCGCCCGCTCTACGACGCGCTGCACGACATGATGGACCCGGACGCGATCCCCCGGCTGATGGCGGCCGGCACGATCGAGGTGGCCCCGCTGGCGTACATGCGCGGCCGCACGCTCAACGACGCCTTCATCATCCTGGACGAGGCACAGAACACCAGCCCCGAGCAGATGAAGATGTTCCTCACCCGGCTCGGCTTCGACTCGAAGATCGTCATCACGGGTGACGTCACCCAGGTCGACCTGCCGGGCGGCACCAAGTCCGGGCTGCGGCAGGTGCAGGACATCCTGGACGGCGTGGACGACGTGCACTTCTCCCGGCTCTCCTCGCAGGACGTGGTACGGCACAAGCTGGTGGGCCGTATCGTCGACGCCTACGAGAAGTACGACAGCGAGCACGGAACCGAGAACGGCGGGCACAAGAACCACGCCAAGCCGTCCGGCGCCAAGCGACCCCAGGGGAAGTAGACCAGCACCACCATGTCGATCGACGTCAACAACGAGTCCGGAACCGAGGTCGACGAGCAGGCGATCCTCGACATCGCCCGCTACGCCCTCGCGCGGATGCGCATCCACCCGCTCTCCGAACTGTCGGTGATCGTCGTGGACGCCGACGCCATGGAGCAGCTCCACATCCAGTGGATGGACCTGCCGGGCCCGACCGATGTCATGTCCTTCCCGATGGACGAGCTGCGCCCGCCGGCCAAGGACGACGAGGAGCCCCCGCAGGGGCTGCTCGGCGACATCGTGCTCTGCCCCGAGGTCGCGGCCCGACAGGGCGCCGAGGCCGAGACGCGGCACACCATGGACGAGGAGCTGCAACTGCTCACCGTCCACGGTGTGCTGCACCTGCTCGGCTACGACCACGAGGAGCCGGACGAGAAGGCCGAGATGTTCGGCCTGCAGGCGGCCATCGTGGACGGCTGGCGCGCGGAGAGGGGCCTGACCGGCCCGTCCCCCGCCCCGACCGTCTCATGAGCCTGCCCCTGATCGCCGGCGCCGTCGCCCTGGTCGTCGTCGCCTGGCTCGCCGCCTGCGCGGAGGCCGGCCTCGCCCGGGTCTCCAGCTTCCGCGCCGAGGAGGCCGTCCGCTCCGGGCGGCGCGGAAGCGCCAAGCTCGCCAAGATCGCCGCCGACCCGACGCGCTACCTCAACGTGGCCCTGCTGGTCCGCGTCGCCTGCGAGATGGCCGCCGCCGCCCTGATCACCTACGCCTGCCTCAACGAGTTCAGCAGCACCACCGAGGCCCTGCTCATCGCCATCGCCGTGATGGTGCTGGTCTCCTACGTCGCCGTCGGGGTCTCCCCGCGCACCATCGGCCGCCAGCACCCGCTGAACACCGCGACGGCGGCGGCGTACGTGCTGGTGCCGCTGGCCCGGATCATGGGCCCGGTGCCGTCCCTGCTGATCCTCATCGGCAACGCCCTCACCCCCGGCAAGGGCTTCCGCCGGGGCCCCTTCGCCTCCGAGGCGGAGCTGCGCGCCCTGGTCGACCTCGCCGAGAAGGAGTCGCTGATCGAGGCCGAGGAGCGCCGCATGGTGCACTCGGTGTTCGAACTGGGCGACACCCTGGTCCGCGAGGTCATGGTCCCGCGCACCGACCTCGTCGTCATCGAGCGGTACAAGACCATCCGGCAGGCCCTCACCCTCGCCCTGCGCTCCGGCTTCTCCCGGATACCGGTGACCGGCGACAGCGAGGACGACATCGTCGGCATCGTGTACCTCAAGGACCTCGCCCGCAAGACGCACATCAGCCGCGACGCCGAGTCCGAGCTGGTCTCCACGGCGATGCGGCCGGCGTTCTTCGTGCCGGACACCAAGAACGCCGGCGACCTGCTGCGCGAGATGCAGAAGGAACGCAACCACGTCGCCGTCGTCATCGACGAGTACGGCGGCACCGCCGGCATCGTCACCATCGAGGACATCCTGGAGGAGATCGTCGGCGAGATCACCGACGAGTACGACCGGGAACTCCCGCCGGTCCAGGACCTCGGCGAGGACCGCTACCGGGTCACCGCCCGCCTCGACATCGGCGACCTCGGCGAGCTGTACGGCCTGGAGGAGTTCGACGACGAGGACGTGGAGACCGTCGGCGGGCTGCTCGCCAAGGCACTGGGCCGGGTGCCGATCGCGGGCGCCTCCGCCGTGGTCGAACTGCCCGACGGCCGCGGGCTGCGGCTGACCGCGGAGGCCGCCGCCGGCCGCCGCAACAAGATCGTGACCGTGCTGGCGGAGCCGGCCGGCAAGGAGGAGGCGGACCCCGAGTGACCCCGGAGCAACTGCGCGCCCTGTGCCTGTCCTTCAATGCCGCGGTGGAGGACTTCCCGTTCGGCCCGGAGATCTCCGTCTTCCGGGTCTGCGGCAAGATGTTCGCCCTCACCTACCTGGACGCGCGCCCGCTCACCGTCAACCTCAAGTGCGACCCGGACGACGCGGTCCGGCTGCGCCGCCAGTACGAGGGCCTGATCATCCCCGGCTGGCACATGAACAAGCGGCACTGGAACACCGTGACCGTCGACGGCGAGCTCCCGGACCGGCTGGTCCGGGAGCTGGTCGAGGACTCCTACGACCTGGTCGTCGCCGGTCTACCGCGCGCCGACCGCCTCCGCCTCGACCGGCCCTGAGCCCGCCCGCCGCATCCGCAGCCCCAGCCCGACCAGCACGGCCGCCGCCAGCACGATCGCCGCGTCCAGCGCCAGCACCGTACGCACCCCCGAGGCCACGTCGCCGGCGGTGGTGGCCAGCACCCCCAGCAGCGGGATGCCGACCGTGATGCCGACCTGCTGGGTGGAGGTGACCAGGCCGGTCGCCAGGCCCTGCTCCGCGTCCGGGACACCGGAGGTGACGGTCAGCCCGTAGGAGATGATCGCGCCCAGGTGGCACATGCTGGCCAGCGAGACCGCGGCCGTCGCCAGCCACACCGACCCGCCGCCCTCACCGAGCCCCAGCAGCGCCGCGCCCAGCAGGCCCTGCCCGGCCAGCGAGCCGACCAGCGTGCGGCGGGCACCGAACCGGCCGATGACCCGCGGCGCGTACGACCCGGCCAGCACCGACAGCACGCCCTGCACCCCGAAGACCAGGCCGGTCTCGAAGGCGGACAGCCCCAGCACCTCCTGGAGGTACAGGGTGAGCACGAACACGACCGTCGACATCATCGAGAAGGTGACCAGACCGCCCAGGTTGCCCCAGGCCACCGTGCGGCGGCGCAGCATCGGCAGCGACACCAGCGGCGCCTCGGTCCGGGACTCCACCACCGCGAACGCGGTCAGCAGCAGCAGCCCCGCCACCAGCGCGGCCGGCACGTCGGCCCGGCCGAAGCCCTGGTCGGCGGCGGTGGACAGGGCGTAGATCAGGGCGAGCAGACCACCGGTGACGGTGACCGCGCCGGGCACGTCCAGCCGGGGCCGCTCCGGGGTGCGCGACTCCGGCAGCAGACCGGGCGCCAGCGGCAGCACGACCAGGGCGAACAGGGTCAGCAGGCCCATGGTGGAGCGCCAGCCCAGCAGGTCGGTCAGCACCCCGCCCGCCACCATGCCGACGGTGAAGCCCAGCGACAGCAGCGTCCCCGAGATGCCCAGGGCGCGGTCGCGGGCCGGGCCCTCCGGAAAGGTCGTGGTCAGCAGCGACATCCCGGTCGGCACGATGGCCGCCGCGCCGAGCCCCTGCAGGGCGCGCCCGGCCAGGAAGGACGCCGGGTCCCAGGCGAAGGTGGCCAGCAGCGAGGCCGCCCCGAACAGGGCGAGCCCGGCCAGGAACAGCCTGCGCCGGCCGTACAGGTCGCCGGTGCGGCCGAACAGCAGCAGGAAGCCGCCGGACGGCAGCGCGAACGCGGTGACCGCCCACTGCAGGGCGGACGGGCTCATGCCCAGGTCGGCGCCGAGCACCGGCAGCGCGACATTGAGCACGGAGAAGTCGAGCGCGACCATGAACTGGGCCGCGCAGAGCACGAACAGGACCAGCCGGTCCCGCGCCGCCAGCGCGGGCGCGGACGGCTTCCGTACGGGGGTGGGAGGGGTGTCGATCGCCATGTCCATGAGCCTGGCGCCCGCGGAATAGCCTTGGGGAGCGAGCAGTTGTCCTGGTGGTGCCACCACCAGGCAGCCAGGACGTACAGGGGGAGCGGGTGCCGGATCTCAAGGAGGCCGCCACGGGGCGGCGGGCCGAGCTGCGGGAGTTCCTGATGAGCCGCCGGGCGCGGGTGTCGCCCGCCGAGGCGGGGCTGCCGGAGGGCGGCGGCCGGCGCCGCACCCCGGGCCTGCGCCGCGAGGAGGTCGCCGTCCTCGCCGGGGTGGGCGCCTCCTGGTACCAGTGGCTGGAGCAGGGCCGGGACATCTCCGTCTCGCCGCAGGTGCTGGACGCCGTCGCCCGGGTGCTGCGGCTCAGCAACGCCGAGCGGCGCCACCTGTACGTGCTGGCCGGCCTCAACCCGCCCGTGCCCGAGGTGGAGCCCGCCAAGCGGCACATGTGCGACGGGCTGCGGCGGCTGATCGACACCTGGATGCCGTACCCGGCGCACATCATGGACGCGTACTACGACTGCGTGATGTACAACGACGCCGCCGCGATGGTCCTCGGGATGCGGCCCGGCACCACGCAGAACTGCATCGTGGACTTCTTCACCGACCCGCTGTACCGCTCCCGCTCCAAGAGCTGGGAGCGCAACGCCCGCGCGGTGGTCGCCCAGTTCCGGGCCGCCTGCGCGGCCGCCCCCGGCGACGACGGCTACCGGCAGGTGCTCCAGCGCCTGGAGCGGGAGGCGGGGGAGGAGTTCACCCGGCTGTGGGCCGAAGGGGACATCGAGGACGCCGGGCAGATCCGCAAGGAGCTGGACCACCCGCTGGTCGGGCTGCTGTGCGTGGAGTCCACCGCGCTGAAGGTGCCCGCCCGCCCGGATCTGACGATCGTGCTGCACACCCCGCTGGACGAGGCCAACACCGCCGCGAAACTGGAGTGGCTGGCCTCCCCGGAGGGCCGGCGCGGGGCGATGTACCCCGTGGCCGGATAGCGCCCCGGCCGCTTCCGTATCCTCGTCCCCATGACCGACAGCAGCGCGCTCGACCCCGAGGACCGCAAGATCGTCACCCTGGCCCGTTCCGCGCGGGCCCGCAACCAGGTGCCCGAGGGGGCCGCCGTGCGCGACGAGACCGGCCGGACGTACGTCGCCGGGACCGTCGCCCTGGACTCGCTGAAGCTCAGCGCGCTGCGCACCGCGGTGGCGATGGCGGTGGCCTCCGGCGCGACCTCGCTGGAGGCGGCGGCCGTGGTGACCGAGGCCGGGACCGCCTCCGACGAGGACCGGGCGGCCGTCCGGGACCTGGGCGGACCCGGGACGCCGGTGCTGGTGGCGGGCCCCGACGGCGAGGTCCGGGAGACCGTCACCGCGGGCTGATCCCCGCCCGCCGGGGGCCGGCGGAGAAAGCCGGTACGGCAGTGCTCGCCGGATCAGGGACAATGGGCGCCATGAGCGTTCGCAGTCAGTCATCCGAGCCGTCGGAATCGTCCGAGGCCCCCCACCGGGCGGGCTTCGCCTGTTTCGTGGGCCGTCCCAACGCGGGCAAGTCCACCCTCACGAACGCTCTGGTCGGGCAGAAGGTGGCGATCACCTCCAACCGGCCCCAGACCACCCGGCACACCGTGCGGGGCATCGTGCACCGGCCGGACGCCCAGTTGATCCTGGTCGACACCCCCGGGCTGCACAAGCCGCGCACCCTGCTCGGCGAGCGGCTCAACGACGTGGTCCGCACCACCTGGGCGGAGGTCGACGTGATCGGCTTCTGCCTGCCCGCCAACGAGAAGCTCGGCCCCGGCGACCGGTTCATCGCCAAGGAGCTGGCCGCGATCCGCAAGACCCCCAAGGTCGCCATCGTCACCAAGACCGACCTGGTCGACAGCAAGACCCTCGCCGAGCAGTTGATCGCCATCGACCAGCTCGGCACCGAACTGGGCATCGCCTGGGCGGAGATCGTCCCGGTGTCGGCGACGGCCGGGCAGCAGGTGGACCTCCTGGCCGACCTGCTGATCCCGCTGCTCCCGGAGAGCCCCGCCCTCTACCCGGAGGGCGACCTCACCGACGAGCCCGAGCAGGTCATGGTCGCGGAGCTGATCCGAGAGGCCGCGCTGGAGGGCGTGCGCGACGAGCTGCCGCACTCCATCGCCGTGGTGGTGGAGGAGATGCTGCCCCGCGAGGACCGCCCCGCCGACAAGCCGCTGCTGGACATCCACGCCAACGTCTTCATCGAGCGCCCCAGCCAGAAGGGCATCATCATCGGCCCCAAGGGCAAGCGCCTGAAGGAGGTCGGCATCCGCTCCCGCAAGCAGATCGAGGCCCTGCTCGGCACCCCGGTCTTCCTCGACCTGCACGTCAAGGTCGCCAAGGACTGGCAGCGCGACCCCAAGCAGCTCAGGAAGCTCGGCTTCTGAGGCTCACCGCCCGGCCCGCAGCAGCTCGCGGTACCAGTGGTAGGACGCCTTCGGGGTGCGCTCCAGCGTGGTGAAGTCCACATGGACCAGCCCGAAGCGGCGGGCGTACCCCTCGGCCCACTCGAAGTTGTCCAGCAGCGACCAGACGAAGTAGCCGCGCACGTCCACCCCGGCGGCGAGCGCGTCGTGCACGGCCCGGACGTGCGCGTCCAGGTAGGCGATGCGGTCCTGGTCGTCGAGGCCGGGGTACGAGCAGCCGTTCTCGGTGATCAGCACCGGCGGGAGCCGCTCGCCGTACCGGTCCCGCAGGCCGGTGAGCAGCTCGGTGAGGCCCTCGGGGACCACCGGCCAGCCGAAGTCCGTCACCGGCCGGCCCTCGATCTCCCGCACGGAGAAGGGGAGTTCCGCCGGCAGCGGCACCCCGCCGAACCCGCCCGGGGCGCCGCTCGGGGCGCCCACCCTGGTCGGCGCGTAGTAGTTGACGCCGTAGAAGTCCAGCGGCTCGGCGATCACCTCCAGGTCGGCCCCGGCACTCTCCGGCATCAGCTCCCCGATGCCCTCGGGGTAGCGGCCCAGCAGCAGCGGGTCGGCGAACATCCGGTTCAGCAGCGCGTCGTAGAGGTCCGCCGCCGCCCGGTCGGCGGGGTCGTCGGAGGCGGGCCACACCGGGGCGTGCGAGTCGGCGATGCCGATGTCCGGGGCGCCGGCCGCGCGCAGCGCCCGTACCGCCAGGCCGTGCGCGAGGAGCTGGTGGTGGGCGACCGGCAGCGCGTCGAACAGCAGGCGCTCGCCCGGCGCGTGCACGCCCAGCGCGTGGCCCAGCAGGGTGTGCTCCGCCGGTTCGTTCAGCGTGATCCAGGTGCGCACCCGGTCGCCGAGCCGGTCCGCGACCACCGCCGTGTACGCCGCGAACCGCTCCGCCGTGTCCCGCTCCCGCCAGTCCAGGCCCAGCGGCAGGTCCCAGTGGAAGAGGGTCGGCACCGGCCGCACCCCGGCCGCGCACAGCTCGTCCGTCAGCCGGTCGTAGAAGTCCAGGCCGCCCGGCGCGTTCACCCGGGGCCAGGAGACGGAGAAGCGGTACGCGTCCACGCCCAGGCCGGCCAGCAGCGCCACGTCCTCGCGGTGGCGGTGGTAGTGGTCGCAGGCCACCGCCGCCGTCGAGCCGTCCCGCACCCGCCCCGGCCGCTCGGCGAACGCGTCCCACACCGACCGCTCGCGCAGCTCCGCCGCGCCCTCGATCTGGTGCGCGGAGGTCGACACGCCCCACAGGAAGCCGGGCGGGAAACGGGGCATCGGGTCCATCGCCATGCGCGGATCATCCGCACCGCCGGCCGTGCCCGTCAACGGTCAGGAGCCCTCCTTCAGCACCCGGGAGACCAGCCTGCGCTGCTCCTCGGTCAGCCGGGGGTCGGCCGCGTACACGGTGCGGCCGTCCACGGTGATCTGGTAGCTGAATCCGTCCGGCACCCCGATGGGCGGCGTGCCCCGGCCGTCGGCGACCGCCCGCTCGGCCAGGGCGTGCCACTCCGCCGCGTCCGGGCGGCCGGCGGTGTCCACCTCCGCGTGGCGTTCGATGCCCGCGAAGCCTCCTGTGCGCCTCACTTGAATCCGCATGGGTCCGTGTCTAGTACGGAACTAGGCGGGACGCACCCCGACCTGCTGCCACGCCTTGTCCACCGCGTCGAGTTCCTCGCCCGTGCCGTACCGCGCCCGGGCGGCGGCCAGGGTGAGCGCCGCGAAGTCCGCGAACCGGGCCTGGGTGCCCAGCTCGCCGCCGGTCAGCGCGTCGTACCAGATCTGCCCGGCGCGCTCCCAGGCGTTGCCGCCGAGCGCGGTGGCGGCCAGGTAGAACGCGTGGTTGGGGATGCCGGAGTTGATGTGCACGCCGCCGTTGTCCCGGCCGGTGCGGACGTAGTCGTCCATCGTCGCGGGCTGCGGGTCCTTGCCGAGCACGTCGTCGTCGTACGCCGTGCCCGGGGCCTTCAGCGAGCGCAGGGCGACCCCGGTGACGCGCGGGGCGAGCAGGCCCGCGCCGATCAGCCAGTCGGCCTGGTCGGCGCTCTGGCCGAGCGTGTACTGCTTGATCAGCGAGCCGAAGACGTCCGACACCGACTCGTTGAGCGCGCCGGGCTGGCCGAAGTAGGTCAGGTTGGCGGTGTACTGGGTGACGCCGTGCACCAGTTCGTGGCCGATCACGTCCACCGGGATGGTGAAGTCGAGGAAGATCTCCCCGTCCCCGTCGCCGAAGACCATCTGCTCGCCGTTCCAGAACGCGTTGTTGTACTCGCGGTCGTAGTGCACGGTCGCGTCCAGCGGCAGCCCGGAGCCGTCGATGGAGTCCCGCCCGTACGCCGAGAGCAGCAGCTCGAAGGTGGCGCCGAGGCCCGCGTAGGCGCGGTTGACGGTGGCGTCCTGACCGGGTTCGTCGCCCTCGCCGCGGACCTCGGTGCCCGGCAGGTCGGTGCCGTGCCGGGCGTCGTAGACGGTGCGCCGGGGCTGGGCGGGTTCGGCGGCGGCGGGCCGGGTGACCGCCGGTGCGCCCAGCACGGTGGTCAGCCTTCGCTGGGTGCGCTCGAAGGCGTCCCGCTGGAGGGTGCGGCGGGCGGGTGCGGCGAGCGCGGGGTCCTCGGCCTGGGCGAGCCGGTCGAGGAGGTGGGGCGGGACGATGGTGCAGAAGACGGGCTCGAAGCCCCCGTTGGTCGTCATGTCCGGCACCTTCGCACTGCGTGACGCACCTGTCACCACCCGCAACCATGATTGGTGAATTGCCTGGCGGACGCCTCCCCTCCGCCCCCGCGAAGTGGTATGCGGCACTCTTTGCCCGCCTTGTCCCCCGGGTCCCGCATACTGATACGGGACCGCGCGTCCGGCACGGCTCGGCTAGGCTGCGGAGCACCATGCGTTTCGGGCTGCTCCTCCTTAGCTGCCGCGGCGAGGGCCTGTAGTCGAGGCCGACCCCCTCCCCGCGGAGCTTCTGCGTTGCCGTCGGCCGTCCTTCCGGACCCGCGGACACCGCGGACACATCGAGGAGCCCACACCGCCATGGCCAACCGCCAGCAGCCCAGTTCCCTGCCGATCAGCAAGTACCGCGGCTACGAGCAGGTCGACATCCCCGACCGCACCTGGCCCGACCGGCGGATCACCGCCGCCCCCCGCTGGCTCTCCACCGACCTGCGCGACGGCAACCAGGCCCTGATCGACCCGATGTCGCCGGCCCGCAAGCGCGCGATGTTCGACCTGCTGGTCACGATGGGCTACAAGGAGATCGAGGTCGGCTTCCCGGCCTCCGGCCAGACCGACTTCGACTTCATCCGCTCGATCATCGAGGAACCGGGCGCCATCCCGGACGACGTCACCATCTCCGTACTGACCCAGGCCCGCGAGGACCTGATCGAGCGCACGGTGGAGTCCCTGAAGGGCGCCAAGCGGGCCACCGTGCACCTGTACAACGCCACCGCGCCGGTCTTCCGCCGGGTGGTCTTCCGCGGCTCGAAGGACGACATCAAGCAGATCGCGGTGGACGGCACCCGCCTGGTGATGGAGTACGCCGAGAAGCTGCTGGGCCCGGAGACCGAGTTCGGCTACCAGTACAGCCCGGAGATCTTCACCGACACCGAGCTGGACTTCGCCCTGGAGGTCTGCGAGGCGGTGATGGACGTCTACCAGCCGGGTCCGGACCGCGAGATCATCCTCAACCTGCCCGCCACGGTGGAGCGTTCCACGCCCTCCACGCACGCGGACCGCTTCGAGTGGATGCACCGCAACCTCTCCCGCCGCGAGCACGTCTGCCTCTCCGTCCACCCGCACAACGACCGGGGTACGGCCGTGGCGGCGGCCGAGCTGGCGCTGATGGCCGGCGCCGACCGCGTCGAGGGCTGCCTGTTCGGCCAGGGCGAGCGGACCGGCAACGTGGACCTGGTCACCCTGGGCATGAACCTGTTCTCCCAGGGCGTCGACCCGCAGATCGACTTCTCCCGCATCGACGAGATCCGCCGCACCTGGGAGTACTGCAACCAGATGGAGGTCCACCCGCGCCACCCGTACGTGGGCGACCTGGTCTACACCTCCTTCTCCGGCTCCCACCAGGACGCCATCAAGAAGGGCTTCGACGCCATGGAGGCCGACGCGGCCGCCCGGGGCGTCACCGTGGACGACCTGGAGTGGGCGGTGCCGTACCTGCCCATCGACCCCAAGGACGTCGGCCGGTCCTACGAGGCGGTCATCCGGGTCAACTCGCAGTCCGGCAAGGGCGGCATCGCCTACGTCCTGAAGAACGACCACAAGCTGGACCTGCCGCGCCGGATGCAGATCGAGTTCTCCAAGATCATCCAGGCGAAGACCGACGCCGAGGGCGGCGAGATCACGCCGGCCGCGATCTGGGAGGTCTTCCAGGACGAGTACCTGCCCAACCCGGAGAACCCCTGGGGCCGCATCCAGGTCGCCAACGGCCAGACCACGACCGACCGCGACGGCGTGGACACCCTCACCGTCGAGGCCACCGTCGACGGCGTGCAGACCACCCTGGTCGGCACCGGCAACGGTCCGATCTCGGCCTTCTTCCACGCCCTGCAGGGCGTCGGCATCGACGTACGCCTGCTGGACTACCAGGAGCACACCATGAGCGAGGGCGCCTCCGCGCAGGCCGCCTCGTACATCGAGTGCGCCATCGACGGCAAGGTCCTGTGGGGCATCGGCATCGACGCGAACACCACGCGCGCCTCGCTGAAGGCGGTCGTCTCCGCCGTCAACCGCGCGGCCCGCTGACCCGTCGCCGCCCCTCCCGCACCCCGGGCCCCGTCCGCCGCGACCGGCGGGCGGGGCCCGTCCGGCGCACCGTCCGGTACCGGCCGGATCCGTACGCAGGTCACGGGAAGGTCTCGTCCGGGGTACTGACTCCGCGTCGGCGATGTGGCTAACATCACGCCAGTGCGGCGATGTTGCCGCGCGGTTACGGAGGTGCGACGTGCTGCCTGGACGGGGACGAGACGGCCGAGCTGCCCGGCTTCAGCGCATCCTGGGCACCCGCACCGCGTGGACGGCCGTCGGCGACGGCGAGTTCTTCTGCCCGGACTGCGGGGGCGACCGCAACTACCAGCGGCTCACCGGCCGCCGCCGGTTCACCGTGCTCGGCCTGCCGGTGCTGCCGCGCGGCGACTGCGGGCCCGCCGTGGAGTGCGCCGCCTGCCTGCGCCACTACGGCACCGACGTCCTGGACCACCCCACCACCACCCGTTTCGCCGCGATGCTCCGGGACGCGGTGCACACCGTCGCCCTCGCGGTCCTCGCGACCAGCGGCACCTGCTCCCGCACCGCCCTGCGGACCGCGGCCGGCGCGGTGCGCGCGGCCGGCTACGACTGCGCCGAGGAGCAGCTCGACGCGCTGGTGCGGGCCCTGGCCGCGGACACCGGGCGGTTCTACGGGGAGCCCTGCGGGCCCGGCCTCGCGATAGAGCTGCACGAGGCGCTGGACCCGCTGGCCCCGCACCTCGCCGCCGCCGGACGGGAGTCGATCCTGCTCCAGGGTGCCCGGATCGCGCTGGCCGACGGCCCGTACACCCCGGCCGAGCGGGACGTGCTGGCCACGGTGGGCGCCGCGCTGACCATCCCCGCCGAGGACGTCACCCGCCTGCTGGCGGCGGCCCGTACGCCGTCCTGAGCGTCCCCGGCGGCCCGGGCGCCGTCTGAGCGGTCCGGGCGCCGGTCCTGGGCGCCCCGGCGGTCAGGGCGCCGGTCCTCTGGGCGTCCCCGGCGGCCCGGGTGCCGTCCCGGGCCTCCTCAGCGGGCCGCCGTGAGGTCCAGCCGCAGCACCCGGCGGTGCATGCCGGGGCCGAAGTAGTCCCGGCGCAGGCCGCCGTGCGGTCCCTCGGGGCGGAAGCCCAGGGAGCGGTAGAGCAGGATCGCCGCGCTGTTGCCGGGCTCCACGGTCAGCCGGACCCGCTCGACGCCGCTGCGCCGCAGCCGGACCAGGATCTCCGTCATCAGCTCCCGGCCCAGCCCGTGCCGCCGCCGGTCCGGGGCCACGCACAGGCCCAGGATCCAACTGTCCCGGTCCAGCGCCGAGGTCCCCGCCAGCACATAGCCGCGCAGCGTCCCCGTGCCGTCGTCCAGGACCAGGAAGTGACCGGCGTACATGTCGTAGAGCTGGCGGAACAGGAAGCCGGGGTAGGCGACCTCCTGGAAGACCTCCCGGTCCAGCCGCCGCAGCTCGGGCAGGTCGCTCTCCCGTGCGGTCCGCAGGATCGGGGACGCCTCGTCCGGGCCGGCGGCGGCGAGCCGCGCACGACGATCGAGGAAACGTTCCAGCGGTTCGGCGGTCATGCCACCCCCAGTCGGACGCTTACCGGACGTACGTCAACACGCCGTAACACGGCTCACCCCTTCGGTCGGTCGCCGGGCATGGCGGCCGGTGTCGGCTTGTGGCTACAGTGGGCGCCCAACTCGCCCCGCACAAGGGGGAGTTCGGGTGTGCTCCGGTGCGCCGGACGTGCCCCCGGCCAGGGGGACTGGCGAGTTCCGCGCTGGCCGGAGAAGTTCCTGTGCTTTACGGTGCGAAAAAACCGTGGGCCGTTTTTCGCCGGTCAATGTTCACCGTTCATGGTTCATGGGCACGCAAACGGCGCGGGGTTCTGTCCGAGCACGCAACAGGAAGCGGCAGGGTGATTATGGACCGCAACGCCGACGCACCCTGGTCGAAGTTCGATCCGGAGGCGTACGTCGACGCCAATTACCGCACTCCGCTCGACGTCGATCTGCTGATCGTGCGGATGATGCGCGATCATTTCAGCCGCTGTCTGGACGGAACCGGAAGATATACCGTCCGCGGTGTCGACGTGGGCGCCGGGGCGAACCTCTATCCGGCCCTCGCCATGCTCCCCTGGTGCGAAAAGGTCGTCCTCCTCGAATACGCGGAGCCGAACGTGGAGTACCTGGAGCGGCAGACCGCCCCCGGTGGGCTCGACGGGGTCTGGGACGCCTTCTGGGACGTCCTCGCCCAGGCCCCCGCCTACCAGGGCGTCGACCCGCGGGCCCGGATCGGCGAGGTGGTCCGGGTCGAGCGGCAGAACCTGTTCGACCTCGACGGGCACCGGCGCTGGGGCCTCGGCACGATGTTCTTCGTCGCCGATTCCATGTCCGAGTGCCCCGAGGAGTTCCGGCGGGGCGTCCGCTGTTTCATGAACGCGCTCACGGACGGGGCCCCGTTCGCCGCCGCGTTCATGAAGGAATCCGTCGGATACCAGGTCGGAGCGGAGCGCTTTCCGGCGTACCGGGTGAACGAGGACCGGGCCTGGGAAAGCCTCGCCCCGTACTGCGACGGGCTGGAGATCCACGATCTCAACCATCTGGTCCGGGAGGGCCACGACGGAATGCTGCTCGCCCTCGGGCGGCGCAATTCCACGACCGCCGCCCCCTGACCGGAGCGGCACACCACGCGGAGCGATCTGTACGAGGGGTGCGGGGATGCAGATCAAGCCACGGCAGCATCTGCTGGACGTCTGGCGGGCGGTGGCCCGTCACTCGTTCGACGACGGCAAGCTGATCTCCGGGGACGCCGGCGGACTGAGCAGCGTCGCCGACGCCGAACGGCTGCTCTGCCTGTTCTACCCGGCCACCGAGGTCCCCGCCTTCCGCCTGGACCAGCCCGACACCACCGAACGGGACGTGCTGCGGGTGCTGGAACCGGTCGGCAACCGGTTGGAGATCCCGCTCAACCTGATCAACGCCATGTCCCAGTACATGCGCACCCACACCGACGCCGACGACAGCCCCACCTTCGCCGGCGGGCACTACTTCAAACCGGCCGACCCGGGCACGGAACTCACCCACCAGCAGGCCCAGTTGGGCGTCGTGGACAGCTTCTCCCTGTCGGTCACCCTCAGCCTCGCCACCCTCGGCTTCCTCAAGGTCTACGAGGCCACCACCACCCGCCCCGAGGTGCACGCCGCCGTCGAGGAGCTGAGAGCGGCCACCAGCCTCCGGCTGACCGCCGCCATGATCAGCCTGCTGCGCTCCTTCACGGTCAACGTCTTCGACGCCGAGTCCGAGCAGGGCCGGCGGCTGATCCGGGTGATCGGCCAGGACCGGCAGTCCGACCGGGCCGTGCTCCAGCAGTTCGCCCGCCGCTTCCGGCCGCTGCGCGCCACCGTCATCGAGAGCCTCACCCGCGGCATCCAGGTCGACGAGGGCATCCGGGACGAGAGCCAGTTGTTCGAGTGCGGCTGGGCCTGGGGCGTCGTCCGCGACGCGCCCCGCATCACCGACCTGGCCCGGGTCCCCGGCCAGCCCGACGGCATCGCCGACCGGCTGCCCTACGTGTACTTCACCGTCGTCGCCCTGGACGGCATCCAGGACCTGTTCTCCAAGCGCACCCTCACCCTCGGCCTGCTCGACGAGGACCAGCAGAAACTCGCCGAGGCGCTCCGGCTGCGCTGGGAGCTGAGCCAGGAGTACTGGTCGACCGTCGCCCGCTTCGGCGCCGAGCGCTGGCCCCTGGAGGACCTGCCCTGGCAGACCACCGGGCTGCAACTGGAGTCGGAGTACTTCTCCCTGACCGTCGCCGCCATCCTCGTCCACGACCTGGTCCGGCGGAACGCCACCGACGACGACCTCACCCGCACCGTCGCCATCATGGAACGCCTCGCCGACCGCGGCCGGATCACCAGCCGGATGACCGCCGACGACCCCGTGATCCGGTTGCACCACCCCGGCGTCACCATGCCGCTGGCCGGCTCCGAGCGCTCCGGCGGCCTGCTCCAGTGGCGGATGACCGACTACTCGGCCCAGATGCTCAAACGGATCGTCCAGCTCGCCGCCCTCTCCCAGAACATCAACTCCCAGGGCCGGCTGCTGCAACTGGCCGAGCAGACCTTCGAGCACCTCTGGCACCGGCGGATCGCGGACGGCGAGGCCGCCGACCTCTGGGACGACCCCCGGCCCGTCTACCCCGACTCCCCGGGCATCGGCAAGCGCCTGTCCTGGAGCATCACCGAACGGGTCACCGAATGCCTGGTCGCCGCCCGCAACCTCTACGAGCAGCAGCCCATCCCCAGCCCCGAACTGGCCCAGCTCGCCCGGGAGATGCTCAGCGAGGCCAACCACCTCTTCGGCAAGGAGCAGTTGGAGGCGGCCGGCGGCACCGACGGCAACCGGGGCCGGGCCATGCGCAGCATCGAGAACCGCCTCGACCGGGCCCGCGCCCTGGTCGACAGCCGGCCCGCCACCGCCTTCGCCCTGGCCCTGCCCGTGCTCCAGGAACTCGACACCCTGGCCCAGGCCAGAGGCGCCGGCGTGAAGGAGGGCTGAGCCCGTGCTCGTCTTCGCCGCCTCCGACAAGGGAGGCACGGGACGCTCGGTGACCAGCGCCAACCTGGCCTACCAGCGCGCCCTCAACGGCGACCACGTGGCCTACGTCGACTTCGACTTCGGCTCGCCCACCGCCGCCGCCGTCTTCGACGTCCCCGACGCCGTCCGCGGCACCCGGGAACGGGGCCTGCACTCCTACCTGGAGGGCCGGGCCACCGAACCCGCCGTGATCGACGTCTGGCGCCGCACCGAGAACCCGGTGCTGCGGGCCTGGCCCAACCAGTCGGGCCGGCTGGTGCTCTTCCCCGGCGACGCCGGCGGCGGCGAGTTCGCCACCGACGAGGAGGCCCTGGAGCGCTGCGTCGACCTGCTGCTGCGGCTGAACGCCGAGTTCGACGTCATCATGGTCGACCTCAGCGCCGGCCGCAGCTACGCCGTCGACATGGTGCTGGCCGCCACCGCCCACCCCCGGATGCGGCACGTCCGCTCCCGCTGGCTGGTCTTCCACCGCTGGACCCGGCAGCACGTCATCGCCGCCTCCGGACTCGTCCACGACGAGCACGGCATCCTCGACAGCGGCGTCGCCCGCGGCCACGACGGGGACGCCCTGCGCGGCTCCATCCGGTTCGTCCGGGCCGCCGTACCCGACCCCGACTCCGCGCTCTGGTCCCGGGTCTCGCCCGCCCAGGCGGCCTGGATGCAGTCCACCGACGAGGCACTGCGCCGGCTCGCCGCCGAGTACGCCATCGGCGACAGCGTCGTCCTCGGTGTCGTCCCCCTGGAGCCGATCCTCCAGTGGCGGGAGCAGATGATCACCGAGGAGGACGTGCTCGCCACGCAGATCGCCAACAAGGAGACCCTGAAGGCGCTGGAGGAGATCGCCCGGAAGCTGACCGACGACACCTGCTGGGGGCGCCCATGACCGGGGCCGTGTTCCGCGAGACCGCCGCCGACCCGCGCACCCAGGCCGTCCCGCTGTCCCATCTGTCCCTGGAGATCGGCCACCTCTACCTGGAGGACTTCGAGGCCGGACCCGCCCAGCTCCGGCGGCACTTCGCCCAGGTCCGGCCCTGGGCCGAGGCCGCCCGCGCCACCGCCGCGGCCGGCCCCGACGGCCGGCGCCCCCGGATCAGCACCTGCTTCCTCGTCGACGACTACTTCACCCGCTTCTCCAGCCCCGCCGAACTGGTCCCGATGCTGCTGGCCGAGGCCGACCGGGCCGGGCTGGTCATCGACTACCTGGCCCGCGAGTCGAGCTGCGCGGTCACCGGCGGGACACCGGTCGCCGAGGCGGTGGCCGGCCGGATCGTGGAGTCCCCGCCGCCCGGCTCCTACGGGCCCCGCCCGCCCGCCGCCGAGACCGGCTGGCTGGCCAACGGCGAGCGCAGCCCCGTCGCCCGCGCCCCGCAGGCGATGCAGCGGGCCGCCGCCTGGCAGCCGCCGGCCGAGACCGCGGCCCGCCGCCACTCCGTCTTCCTCGACGCCGAGCTGTGGAGCGAGGACCCCGGCGGACGGCGCCTGTGGTCCTGCCCGTTCCTCGCCGCCGTCTGGCAACTGGCCCGCCTCGGCCTGCTGCGCGCCGCGGGCGAGCCCGTCCTGGTGCCCCGGGCGCACACCGGCGGCCCGTTCCCCGACGACTGGGACGACCTGCCCGCCCTGATCCGGCTCAACCCCCGGGCCGACCCGTTCGCCGCCTACCGCACCTGCTCGGTGCTGCCCAGCCGCTTCCTGCCGGTCGAGCACGCCGTCCGCGTGATCCTCGACCAGACCGAGGTCGACCGGGCCGCGCTGGACCAGGTCGCCGACCGCTCCGCCCGGGAGCGCACGCCGGTCCCCGCCTCGGTCGCCGACCGGATCTCCTACGTGTTCTACGCGGGGCCCTGACATGCCGCCCGCAGCGAGCGCGCCCGCCGCGGCACTGCTGTGCGGGGAGGTCCGCACCCACCTGCTCCCCGTCCACCAGGCCCTGGACATCCGCACCGCCGCCCAGTTCCTCGGTCTGCGCGCCGACGAACGCGTCCTGCTCTCGGAGCGCCCCAACCTCTACGCGCGCTCTCCCGACACCCTCACCGGCGTCGACTGCCCGCTGCCCACCGCGGACGGCGCCCGCACCCGCGCCGTCGGCACCGTCGCCGCCCGCGCCGCCCTCACCGAGGGCCGGGTCCTGCAGTCCTCCGCCCACGTCACCCTGCCCGCCGCCGGACCCGACCGGCGCCGCCCCTGGGGCGAGTACCTGGTCCGGCCCGGCGTGGCCGAACCGGTCGGGAAACTGCCCCCCGACGCGGTCGCCGACGGGGTGCTCGGCGGCGGCCGGCCCGGCGACCTCGACCTCGGCGCGATCGCCGACGGGCTGCTCACCCGGCTGCTGCGGCACCCCCTGATCGACCACCGCCCGCCGCTGCGGTCCCGGCCCACCCGGCTGCGCTGGGCGGCGCTGCCCGCCGCGCCGGACGAGGAGCCGTCCCTGGAGTTCACCCTCGCCGAGGACCATCTGCGCACCGTCCGACTGCGGGTGCCCGAGGGCACCCCGGCCGCCGAGGTCGCCGGGCTCTGCGACGACCTCGCCCTGCACGACTGGCTGCTCACCACCGTCGTCCGCCTCTTCGACGGCATCCGTCCGGACACCCCCGCCGTCCTCGCGGCGCTGCGCCCCGCCGTCGACCATCTGCTGCACCTGTGGATGCCCCGGGCCCGGGTCACCGGGGACCTGGCCCCGCTCTGGGACGAACTGGAGACCCGCCCCGGCTTCACCCGGCAGTGGGAGACCCTGGTCCGGCGCATCCGCGACCAGCTCGCCCTGCACGCCATCCCCTCCCCGCACCGGGAGGCCGAGTTGACTCCCTGACCGCCCGCCGCGGTCCCGCGTACATCCCCGGACCTCGACCCACGAGCGCATCCCGACGGGGGGAGAAGCGAGATGAGCACGGCACGCACACCCCAGCCCCAGCAGACCGCCACCACCGGCCCACCGGGCCCCCCGGCCGGCCCCGATCGGCGCCTGTGGGCCCGCCGCGTCTCGGCCGGCCTCGTCGTCGGCGGCCTCGCCTGGAGCGTCGCCGCGCTGCTCGGCCCCGAGGACGGACCGCTGCGCCAGTTCCTGACCGCGCTGCTCTGCGCCGCCGCCACGGTCCTGCTCCAGCAGGTCCTCGCCCTCGACCGGGGCCTGGCGGAACAGGCCCGGCGCACCGACCGGGCGCTGACCGAGGCCGCCGACACCGTGCGCGAGAGCCTCACCCGCTACGACGACGACCTGCGGGCCGGCCTCACCCGCTACACCGAGGACCTGATGCACCTGGTCGAGGAGCGCATCGCCCGCGCCGACCGCGGCGAGGACCGCGACCAGCTCCCGGAGCGGCCCGACCCCGAGGGCGCACCCGACCTGGCACGCGGCTTCGCCGAGGTGCTCACCCCCGGACCGGCGATCCTGCGGGCCTTCGCGCGCAGGGAGATGAAACGGGTCGTCGGACACCTCACCGACCTCACCAGCCTCACCGCCGAGTGCCCCGGTGAGAACCACGACTGGATGCTCACCCTCACCCGGGTCGCCGAGCACTCCCTCTGCGCCACCAGCACCTCCGTCGACCGCGAGTTCTGGAACAGCGAGCCCGCCAGCCGCTACCTCCAGGCCCAGCGGGAGGCGATCGAGGAACGCGGCATCCCGGTGCGCCGGCTGTTCGTGCTGCAGAGCGCCGAGGACCTCGACGACCGGCTGCTGCGGCTCTGCGACGAACAGGAGTCCCTGGACATCGAGGTCCGCGTCGCCGTCCTGCCGGAGCTGCCGCCGCACCTCCAGCGCGGCACCACCAACGACTTCATCGTCTACGACGAGGAGGTCACCTTCGAGATCGAACAGGACCTCCGGGAGGTCAACGTCCGCACCCGGCTCAACGCCCGCCAGGACCACGTGCAGGACCGGATGAAGCGGTTCCGGGAGCTGTGGGAGGCCGGCATGGGCATCCGCGAGCTGGAGGTCCGCATCGACGACGAGGAGGACGGCACCTGGATGGTCGACCGGGGCTGATCACTCGAAAACACTCAGGCATTCGAAGCGCGTGCTCGAACCCCCCGGCCCGGCCCTCCGCGCCCCCGCCCGTCAACTCCCTTGCACAGCGCGGCGGTTGACGCGCGAAGACCCCGTCCGGGCATACAGGAGAAACGTCACCTTGGGAAGGCGGACCAGGCGGCCGAAGAACAGAGGGAGGACGCCGGAGAACGAGGAAGGAACGGAGGACACGGTGAAGGAATCCGTCGGTTCGCACGTCGTGGACACGCGCAGCGGGAGATTCGGCATCGTCATGGGCCACGAGGGGCCGTACCTCCAGTTGCGGCCCTACGGCGGCGGCCGCGAGTGGGACGCCGACCCGGGCGCCGTCCGCCGGGCCACCCCCGCCGAGCGGCTCGGCGCGGCGACGGCGTACGCCAACGCCCGCAGCCGCGGTGAGGTGTCCTGAACGCGGTGTCCTGAGCGTGGGGGACAATGGGTGCCATGAGTCTGTTCCGCGACGACGGCATCGTGCTGCGCACCCAGAAGCTGGGCGAGGCGGACCGGATCATCACCCTGCTCACCCGTGGCCACGGCCGGGTCCGCGCGGTGGCGCGCGGCGTACGGCGCACCAAGTCCAAGTTCGGTGCCCGGCTGGAGCCCTTCTCCCACGTCGACGTGCAGTTCTTCGCCAAGGGCAGCGAGCTGGTCGGCCGCGGCCTGCCGCTGTGCACGCAGAGCGAGACCATCGCCCCCTACGGCGGCGGCATCGTCACCGACTACGCGCGCTACACCGCCGGCACGGCGATGCTGGAGACCGCCGAGCGGTTCACCGACCACGAGGGCGAGCCGGCCGTGCAGCAGTACCTGCTGCTGGTCGGCGCGCTGCGCACGCTCGCCCGCGGCGAGCACGCCCCCGGCCTGGTCCTGGACGCGTTCCTGCTGCGCTCCCTCGCCGTCAACGGGTACGCGCCCACCTTCGGGGACTGCGCCAAGTGCGGGATGCCCGGGCCGAACCGGTTCTTCTCGGTCGGATCGGGCGGTTCGGTCTGCGTGGACTGCCGGGTGCCCGGCAGCGTCGTACCCTCACCGGGGGCCCTGGAACTGCTCGGCGCGCTGCTTGCGGGAGACTGGGCCACGGCGGACGCCGCCGAGCCCCGGCACGTCCGGGAGGGCAGCGGGCTGGTCTCCGCCTACCTGCACTGGCATCTGGAGCGGGGACTGCGCTCCCTGCGGTACGTCGAGAAGTAGGAGAACACCACCATGGCCGTACGCGGGATCCTGGGGCGCCAGCGCCGGGAGTACAGGACACCCGAGCCGCACCCGTCCGGCGCACGGCCGCCCCGGCTCGGCGAGCTGGTCCCGGAGCATGTGGCGATCGTCATGGACGGCAACGGCCGCTGGGCCAAGCAGCGCGGGCTGCCGCGCACCGAGGGCCACAAGGTGGGCGCCGAGCGGGTCGTGGACGTGCTCCAGGGCGCGATCGAGATCGGTGTGGCGAACATCTCGCTGTACGCGTTCTCCACCGAGAACTGGAAGCGGTCACCGGACGAGGTGCGCTTCCTGATGAACTTCAACCGCGACTTCATCCGCAAGTCCCGCGACACCCTCGACGAGCTGGGCGTCCGGGTGCGCTGGGTGGGCCGGATGCCCCGGCTGTGGAAGTCGGTCGCCAAGGAGCTCCAGGTCGCCCAGGAGCAGACCAAGGACAACGACCGGCTCACCCTGTACTTCTGCATGAACTACGGCGGCCGGGCCGAGATCGCGGACGCGGCGCAGGCGATCGCCGAGGAGGTGCGGGCCGGGCGGCTCGACCCGTCGAAGGTGACGGAGAAGACGGTCGCGAAGTACCTGTACTACCCGGACATGCCGGACGTGGACCTGTTCCTGCGGCCGAGCGGGGAGCAGCGGACGTCCAACTACCTGCTGTGGCAGAGCGCGTACGCGGAGCTGGTCTTCCAGGACGTGCTCTGGCCGGATTTCGACCGGCGTGACCTGTGGCGGGCCTGCCTGGAGTTCGCCTCCCGCGACCGCCGCTTCGGGGGCGCGATCCCCAACGAGGTCCCGGCGGAGCGGTAGTTCGGCTGCGGGTGCGTCGTGGTTGCTCGCGCAGTTCCCCGCGCCCCTGAAGCTTGCGGCTGCGCCGCGGCTTTTCAGGGGCGCGGGGAACCGCGCGACCAGCCCCCACCGGCCCGCAGCCGAAACTCAACCCGCCGCGCACTCCGCGCACGTGCCGAAGATCTCCACCGTGTGCGCCACGTTCACGAAACCGTGCTCCGCGGCGATGGCCTCCGCCCACTTCTCCACCGCCGGGCCCTCGACCTCGACCGCCTTGCCGCAGGAGCGGCAGACCAGGTGGTGATGGTGGTCGCCGCTGGAGCAGCGGCGGTAGACCGACTCGCCCTCGTCGGTGCGCAGCACGTCGACCTCGCCGGCGTCGGCGAGGGACTGGAGGGTCCGGTACACCGTGGTGAGCCCGACCGAGTCGCCCTTGTGCTTGAGCATGTCGTGCAGTTCCTGCGCGCTGCGGAACTCCTCGACCTCTTCCAGGGCGGCCGCCACGGCAGCGCGCTGCCGGGTGGCACGGCCCTTCACGGACGGTCCAGCGCTGGTCACCGGTTGCCTCCTCAGGTCTGCCTTGCCCGGGTCATTGTGCCAGTCCGGGCCGTGCCCGGTCAGACGCCGACCTCGTCGCCGGACGGGCGTCCGGCCGGAATGCTGCACTCCAGCGGGTCCGTCGCGGCCCGTGCCCCGGCGGCGGCCCGTGCGCGGCGCCGGGCCAGCGGGGCGGCCAGCGCGGTCAGCGCGATGAACGCGCCGATGGTGAGCAGCACGATCGTCGCGCCGGGCGGCACGTCCTGGTAGTACGAGGTGACGGTGCCGCCGATGGTCACGGTGACGCCGATGGCGACGGCGATCGCGAAGGTCGCGGCGAAGCTGCGGCTGAGCTGCTGGGCGGCGGCCACCGGGACCACCATCAGCGCGGAGACCAGCAGCAGCCCGACGACCCGCATGGCGACGGTGACGGTGACGGCGGCGGTCACGGCGGTGAGCAGGTTCAGCGCCCGCACCGGCAGCCCGGTGACCCGCGCGAACTCCTCGTCCTGGCTGACCGCGAACAACTGGCGGCGCAGGCCCAGGGTGATCAGCACCACGAACGCGGCGAGCAGGCAGATCGCGGTCACGTCCGACTCGGACACCGTGGACAGCGATCCGAAGAGGTACGAGGTGAGGTTGGCGTTGGAGCCGCTCGGCGCGAGGTTGATGAACATCACGCCGCCGGCCATGCCGCCGTAGAAGAGCATGGCGAGGGCGATGTCGCCGCGGGTCCTGCCGTACCAGCGGATCAGCTCCATCAGGACGGCGCCGAGGACGGAGACGGCGGTCGCCATCCACACCGGGGACCAGGAGAGCAGGAAGCCGAGGCCGACGCCGGTCATCGCGACGTGGCCGATGCCGTCGCCCATCAGGGCCTGGCGGCGCTGCACGAGGTAGATGCCGACGGCCGGCGCGGTGATGCCGACCAGGACGGCGGCGAGCAGCGCCCGCTGCATGAAGGCGTAGTTCAGGAGGTCCATCAGCTCAGCAGTCCGGTGCGGATCGGCTCGGCCCCTGCCGGGGCGTGCGGGTGTACGTGGTCGTGGCCGGGCAGCGCGTGCTGGCCGACCGCCTCGGGCGGCGGGCCGTCGTGCAGAACGCAGCCGTCGCGCAGCACCACCGCCCGGTCGATCAAGGGTTCCAGGGGGCCCAGTTCGTGCAGGACGAGCAGGACCGTGGTGCCCGCGGCGACCTGCTCGCGCAGGGTGGCGGCGAGGATCTCCTGGCTGGCCAGGTCGACGCCGGCCATCGGCTCGTCCATGATCAGCAGGTCGGGTGCGGCGGCGAGCGCGCGGGCGATCAGGACCCGCTGGTGCTGGCCGCCGGAGAGGGCGTCGACCGGGTCCTTGGCGCGGTCGGCCATGCCGACCAGGTCGAGGGCGGCGCGTACGGCGGCGTGGTCGGCCTTGCGGAAGAGGCCGAACCGGGTCCGGGAGAGCCGGCCCGAGGAGACGACCTCGGTGACCGTGGCGGGCACGCCGCCGGCGGCGGTGGTGCGCTGCGGGACGTAGCCCACCCGCGCCCAGTCGCGGAACCGGCGGCGCGGGGTGCCGAACAGCTCGACCTGTCCGGCGCTGACCGGGACCTGGCCGATGATGGTGCGCACGGCCGTCGACTTGCCGGAGCCGTTCGCGCCGAGCAGCGCGACGACCTCGCCGCGGCGCACGGTGAGGTCGATGCCGCGCAGGACGGGGCGCGAGCCCAGCTCGGCGCGGACGCCGCGCAGGGATATGACGGGCTCGTCGCTCACGATGTCCTCCGTGGTGGTCATTCGGCGCCGAGGGCGGCTTCCAGCGCCTTGAGGTTGGCTTCCATGACCCCGAAGTAGTCGTCGCCCTTGGACCGGTCGGTGATGCCCTCCAGCGGGTCGAGGACATCGGTCTTCAGGCCCGCGTCCCGGGCGAGGGTCTTCGCGGTCTTGTCGGAGACCAGTGTCTCGTAGAAGACGGTGGTGACGCCGTCGGCCCGGGCCTCGGTCTGGAGTTCCTTGATCCGGGCGGGGCTGGGCTCGCTCTCCGGGTCCAGGCCGTTGATGGCCTCCTGGGTGAGGCCGTAGCGCTCGGCGAGGTAGCCGAAGGCGGCGTGGTTGGTGAAGAAGACCTTGGTGGCGGTGTTCTTCAGGCCCTTCTCGTACGCGGTGTCCAGGTCGGCGAGCCGGCCGGTGAGCGCCTCGGCGTTCTTGCGGTAGTCGGCGGCGTGGTCGGGGTCGGCCTTCTCGAACGCCTTTGCGACGCCCGCGGCGACCTCGGCGTACTTCACCGGGTCGAGCCAGATGTGCGGGTCGCGGGCGTGTTCCTCCTCCTCGCCGCCGCCGCCGTGGTCGTGGCCGTCGTCGGCGGCGTGCTCCTCCAGGGTGGTGAGCGAGGCCGCGTCGATCTTCGTCTTGACGCCGGACTGGTCGACGGCCTTGTCGACGGCGGGCTGGAGGGACTTCAGGTAGAGCACCGCGTCGGCCTCGCCGAGTTCGGCGGTCTGCCGGGTACTCAGCTCCAGGTCGTGGGGTTCCTGGCCGGGTTCGGTGAGCGTGGTGACGTGCACATGGTCGCCGCCGATCCGCTCCGCGAGGAACTGCATCGGGTAGAACGACGCGACGACGTCGAACTTGTCCGTATTGCCCGCCGCCGCGCCCTCGCTGGAGCAGGCGCTGAGGGTCCCGAGGCCGAGCGCGGTGACCGCGGTGACGGCTATGCCGGATATCTGTCGTCGTCGTGCGTTCATGACACTCATTTTCAACAAATCTGGAAACGGTTGTCAACAAGGGGCCGATTTGGTCGAGGGGCCTCACACGCCGGTAACCTGAGGCATTCGCTGGAAGCAATCTCGCTTCGTCGCCCGTCGTCGTAATGAAGAGAGCACCGTGGCCGCCGACAAGATCGACACCATCGTCAGCCTGAGCAAGCGCCGTGGCTTCGTATTCCCCTGCAGTGAGATCTACGGCGGCCAGCGCGCCGCCTGGGACTACGGTCCGCTGGGTGTCGAGCTCAAGGAGAACCTCAAGCGCCAGTGGTGGCGCTACATGGTGACGTCGCGCGAGGACGTCGTCGGTATCGACTCGTCCGTCATCCTGGCCCCCGAGGTCTGGGTCGCCTCCGGTCACGTCGCCACCTTCACCGACCCGCTCACCGAGTGCACCTCCTGCCACAAGCGGTTCCGCGCGGACCACCTGGAGGAGGCGTACGAGGAGAAGAAGGGCCGCGCCCCCGAGCACGGCCTGGCCGACATCAACTGCCCCAACTGCGGCAACAAGGGCCAGTTCACCGAGCCCAAGCAGTTCTCGGGTCTGCTCTCCACCCACCTCGGCCCCACCCAGGACTCCGGCTCGGTCGCCTATCTGCGCCCCGAGACCGCCCAGGGCATCTTCACCAACTTCGCCCAGGTGCAGACCACTTCGCGCCGCAAGCCGCCGTTCGGCATCGCCCAGATGGGCAAGTCCTTCCGCAACGAGATCACGCCCGGCAACTTCATCTTCCGCACCCGCGAGTTCGAGCAGATGGAGATGGAGTTCTTCGTCAAGCCGGGCGAGGACGAGAAGTGGCAGGAGTACTGGATGGAGCAGCGCTGGAACTGGTACACCGGTCTCGGCCTGCGCGAAGAGAACATGCGGTGGTACGAGCACCCCAAGGAGAAGCTCTCCCACTACTCCAAGCGCACCGCCGACATCGAGTACCGCTTCCAGTTCGGCGGCAGCGAGTGGGGTGAGCTGGAGGGCGTCGCCAACCGCACCGACTACGACCTCAGCTCGCACTCCAAGGCGTCCGGCCAGGACCTGGCCTACTACGACCAGGAGGCCGGCGAGCGCTGGACGCCGTACGTCATCGAGCCCGCGGCCGGTGTGGGCCGCGCGATGCTGGCGTTCCTGCTCGACGCCTACGTCGAGGACGAGGCGCCCAACGCCAAGGGCAAGATGGAGAAGCGCACGGTGCTGCGCCTGGACCACCGGCTGGCCCCGGTGAAGGTCGCCGTGCTGCCGCTGTCCCGCAACCCGGAGCTGTCCCCGAAGGCCAAGGGCCTCGCGCAGTCCCTGCGGCAGAACTGGAACATCGAGTTCGACGATGCCGGCGCCATCGGCCGCCGCTACCGCCGCCAGGACGAGATCGGCACCCCGTACTGCGTCACCGTCGACTTCGACACCCTCGAGGACAACGCCGTGACCGTCCGCGAGCGTGACTCGATGAAGCAGGAGCGGGTCTCGCTGGACCAGATCGAGAGCTACCTCGCCGCCCGTCTGATCGGCGCGTAACACCGCACTCCACGGCCGACGGCCCCCGTCGCCCGACCTTCCCTGGTCGGGTGACGGGGGCCGTCGCGCGTGACCGGCGAGGAACGCCCGCGGGCCGCTCAGCCGATCCGCCGGGGCAGCCGCAGGCCGAGCAGGCCGGTCAGGGCCACCGCCCCGAGCTGCACCAGCAGCGTGGTCAGCAGGGCGTCGCGCATCCCGGTCGCCGGGGTCAGCGACAGGAACAGGGTGCCGAGCGTGGCGACCCCCAGGGCGAGGGCCGACTGCTGGGTGGTGATCATGACGCCGCTGCCCACCCCCGCCCGGGCCGGCTCCACCTCCGACAGCACGACCCGGAAGATCACCGGGAGCTGGAGCGCCTGCCCGGCGCCGCACACCACCGCGCCGGGGAACAGTTCGACGACGCCTAGATCGGGCCAGTACCGCCAGGCGGCCAGGATCATCAGGCCGAGGCCCACCCCCTGGAGCACCGCGCCCGCCGGGACCACCCGGGTGCCGTACCGGGCGACCAGCCGCGGGCCCGCGAGCGAGACCAGGAAGAACACCACCGCGAGCGGCGCCAGCGCCAGCCCCGCCGCCACCGGACCCAGGCCCGCGCCCCGCTGGAGGGCGACCGCGACGACGAACATGAAGCCGCTGAAGCCGATCGAGAACGGCAGGATCAGCAGCAGCCCCCGCCGCAGCGACACCAACGCGAACAGGCTCGGCGGCACCAGCGGCGTACGCCCCGCGCGGTCCGCGCGCCGCTCCACCGCCCAGAACGCCGCCGCGACCGGCCCGAAGGCCGCCAGCGACAGCCAGGTCCACAGCGGCCACCCCGCCGCCCGCCCCTCGGTCAGCGGCAGCAGCAGTGCCAGCAGCGCCCCCGCCAGCAGCAGCGTGCCGGGCACGTCCACCGGCTCCGGGCGCGGCGAGCGGGTCTCGGGGACGGTACGGGCGGCCAGCGGCAGGCCGGCCAGCACCACCGGCACGTTCACCAGGAACACCGCCCGCCAACCGGTGCCCGCGAGGTCCGCGGCGACCAGGACGCCGCCCAGGACCTGCCCGGCCACCATCGACAGCCCGGCGGTCGCCCCGTACAGGCCCATGGCCTTCGCCCGGCGCGGACCGGTCGTGGTCGCCTGGATGGTGGCCAGCACCTGCGGCAGCATCGCCGCCGACGACGCGCCCTGCGCCACCCGGGCCGCCACCAGCGACCACGCGTCCGGCGCCAGCCCGCACGCCAGCGAGGTCAGCCCGAACGCCGCCATCCCGCCGAGGAACAGCCGGCGCCGGCCGAACAGGTCGCCGAGCCTGCCGCCGAGGACCAGCAGCACGGCGTACGCCACCCCGTACCCGGCGACGACCAGTTCCAGGACCGCCTCGCTCGCGGCGAGGTCGGCGCCCATCGTCGGCAGGGCGACGTTGACGATGAAGAAGTCGATGAGCGGAAGTGCCGCGCCCAGCAGCACCGTGAACAGTCCGGGCCCGCCCAGCGCGGGTGGCGCCGGGGCCGGCCGGACGGGGCGTGAGGTGATGGTTTCGGTCACCCCACGAGGCTCCCGCGGCGCTCAGGCGGGTACCAGAGTGTCCTTATCCCGGTAGTGGAAGTACCTGGCAACAGGCTCCGGGGGACGGCACGCTGGGACCATGACGACGACGGCCGCCCACGAGACCGCCACCGGCACCCCCACCGGCGAGGGTGCCGTCCGCCGGCACGAACTCGCCGCCTTCCTGCGCAGCCGCCGCGAGCGCATCAGCCCCGAGCAGGTCGGGCTGCCCCGCGGCCGGCGGCGCCGCACGCCGGGGCTGCGCCGCGAGGAGGTCGCCCAGCTCTCCGCCGTCGGCGTCACCTGGTACACCTGGCTGGAGCAGGCCCGCGACATCCAGGTCTCCGCGCAGGTCCTCGACGCCCTCGCCCGCGCCCTGCTGCTCGACCCCACCGAGCGCGCCCACCTCTTCCGGCTCGCGGGCGCCGCTGACCCCGCCCCGACGACCGACTGCCCGGCGGTCACCCCGGCGCTGCGCGCCCTGCTGGAGCAGATCGAGCCGTACCCGGCCTGCCTGCAGAACAGCCGGTACGACATCCTCGCCTACAACCGCACCTACGGCCTGCTGCTCTGCGACCTCGACGCGGTGCCGCCCGAGGACCGCAACTGCATGGTCCTCTCCTACACCCACCCGGAGTGGCAGTCCTCGATCGTGCACCTGGAGGAGGTCCAGCGGCTGATGGCCGCCCGCTTCCGGGCCACCATGGCCGCGCACCTCGCCGAGCCCGCCTGGAAGACGCTGCTCAAGCGGCTCCAGGACCAGTCGCCCGAGTTCCGCGAGGCGTGGCAGCGGTACGAGGTGGTCGCCCACCGCAGCAAGACCAAGGAGTTCCTCAACCGGCACGTCGGACGCCTCGTCTTCGACCACACCGACCTCTGGCTCGGTCCCGGCTCCGGGCCCCGGATGGTGACGTACGTACCGGCCGACGACACCACGCGGGAGCGGGTCGCCAGGCTGCACGCGATCGCGCGGGGGAGCGGCTCCCGAGGTGCGGAACCGCGGCCCATGACGGATGGTGAGGTTCACATCTGAGAACGGTCGTGGAGGACGGTCATGGCTGAGCAGAAGCCGGCGCGGACGCTCCCGGGGCCGCTGCACGCCGCCGCGTCGGCGGTGCGCAGGGTGCCGGGCGCCGGGATGGTCGGCAGCGCGGTCGGCGGCACGCTGGACCGGCTCGGGGCGGTGTCCCCGCGCGGTCGGCGGCTGGCGGTCTACACGGGGGCCGGGGTGGCGGGCCTCGCCGGGCTCGTGGAGTGGCCGGTGGCCGTCACGGGGGCGGCGGTGGCGTGGCTGACCAGGCCGAGGGGGGAGGGCGCGGGGTCGGAGGGGGAGGTGGTGCGGCTGGACGGGGATTCCGGGGGGCCCGGGAGTTCCGGGGATACGGACACGGCGGCGCGCGGAACGACGGCCGGCCCGGCCGGCGGCACCGGCGCGCGGGCGGGTGCGGCCGGTCCAGTCGGCGGCACCGGCGCGAGAGCGGGTGCCTCGGCTCGTGCGGGCACGACCGCGAAGGCGAACCCGGCGAGGACGACCACGTCGAGGACGACCACGTCGAAGGCGACCGCGAAGTCGCCACCCGCCAGGACCGCCGCCGCGAAGAAGACCGCCACCAAGGCCGCCGCCTCCAGGACGACGGCCTCCAGGGCGATGCCCATCAAGACCACCGCCGCGAAATCCGCCGCCGCCAAGTCCGCCGCCTCCAAGACCGGCGGAGTCGGGTCCGCCGCCTCGAAGCCCGGCGCCGCCGGAACAGGTGTCGCCAAGCCCGGCACCCCTAAGCCCGGCGCCGCCGGAACAGGTGTCGCCAAGCCCGGCACCCCTAAGCCCGGCGCCGCCGGAACCGGCGTCGCCAAGCCCGGAACCCCCAAGCCCGGCGCCGCCAAGCTCGCCGCCGCCAAGTCCGCCCCCGTCAAGCCGACGGTGACGGCGGCCCGTAAGGCGGCGGGCAAGAAGACACCCGCGCGGAAGGCGCCCCCGGCGTCGCGTGGCGGGAAGGCGGGCTGAGGGGGAGCGATGGCGGTCGGAGTGCTGACACGTTCCCCCGGCGCCGCCGCCGGTCTCGTCCTCGCCGGGCCCAAGCTGCTGGCGCGCGGCACCGCGCCCGCCGTCGGCGCGGCGGCCGGTGCCGTCGCGGGCACCGCGCGGGCCGGCGTACGCACCGCGGACTTCGCGGCGCGGGCGGCCCGGGTGGTCCGCGCCGCGCTGCCGGGCCGCACCGGCGACTGGCGGGCCGGCCCCCGCGTCCACCTCGCACTGCGCCCCGCCGGGACGGCCACGGCGGGCGGCGTGGAGCGCGCGGCCCGCCGGGTGGCCGCCGCGCTCGCCGAACACCCCGACGTGGCGCTCGCCTACTGGGACGCCGGGCTCTCCCGGCTGGTGGTGACCGCCACCGAGGACGCGCTCACCGACCTGGTCGTGGACCGGGCGACCGTCCTCGCCGAGCGGCACGGACTGACCCGCGCGCAGGCCCCGGACGCCGGGGCCGAGGAGCTGACCCACCCCGGCGACCCGACCTCGGTGCGGGTCGCCGCGGCCGCGCTCGGCGCCGACGCGCTGGGCGTCGCCGCCGGGCTGACCGCCGCCGCGCTGCGCCTGCCGGCCACGCCCCGCCTGCTCACCGCCGCCGCGACGCTGCTCAGGGAGAACCCGTCCTTCCGGGCCTGGCTGCGCGGCCGCCTGGGCAGCGCCCGGATGGACGTGGCGCTGGCCGTCGCCAACGCGGCCGTGCAGGGCGCCGGCCAGAGCCCGGCCTCGCTGGTCCTGGACGGGGCGCTGCGCGCCTGCCAACTGGCGGAGGCGGTGGCCCGGGGGGCCGCCTTCGAGGCCGTGCACGACCGGTTGTGCGCCCCGGAGCGCGGAAGCCTGCGCGCCGACGCCGCGCTCCGCCCGCCGCTGCGCACCTCCCCGGCCCAGGAGTACGCCGCCCACGCCTCCACCGGCAGCGTCGCGGGCGCGGTGGCGGCCCTGCTGGTCAAGCACGACCTGGCCGAGGCGGCCGAGGCGGTGCTGGCGGGCTCCCCGAAGGCCGCGCGGTACGGGCCCGCCGCCTTCCACGCCGTGCTGAGCGGCGCCCTGTCCCGGGCCGGGGTGCTGGTCCGGGACCCCGAGCGGCTGCGGCAGTTGGAGATGGCCGGCACGGTCGTGCTGCACCCCAGCGCGCTGCGCTCGCCCGGCGCGGGCGCCGACCCGTGGACCGAGGACGTGCTGGACGCGGCCCGCCGCGCCGGACTGCGCGTGGTGATGGTCGAGGACCCGGCGCTGGCCGACTTCACCGGCCTGGCGGACCAGGTGGTCAGCGGGCAGCGGCCGCTGCGCGAGGTGGTCGGCGAACTGCGCGCGGACGGCGGCGTGATCACCGTCGTACGGCCGTGTGCCGGGGACGGCGGGGAGGTGCTGGCCGGGCTGCTCGGCGGGGACGTGGCCGTGGCGCTCGCCGACGGCCGGTGCCCGGTGGCGTGGGGCGCGGACGTGCTCGCCCCGCACGGACTGGCCGATGTGTGGACGCTGCTGCGGGCGGTGCCGGCGGCCCGCGGGGTCGGGCGCCGTTCGCAGGTGCTCGCCCGGTCGGGGGCGGCGCTGTCCGGGCTGCTGGTGGCCGTCGGGGAGGCCCGCCGGGGCACCCGTTCGCCGCTGGTGCCGGGGCTGCGGCACGCCCCGGTCGACGCGGGCGCGCTGGCCGCCCTGGTGTCGGGGGCGCGCGCCGCGCTCGGCGTGGCGGTGGCCCGCGCCCCGCACCCCCGGCCCCGGGTTGCCTGGCACGGACTCGACCCGGACGGCGTACGGGAGAAACTGGCGGAGCAGCGGGAACCGCGGCCGTCGGCGGCCGAGCGGCTCGCCGCCCGGGTCCGCGCGACGGCGCGCAAGGCGTCCCGCACGCCCGCGCTCGCGCCGGTCGCGTGGACGGTGCAATTGGCCCGTGCGGTCCGCAACGAGCTGGACGATCCGCTCACCCCGGTGCTCGCCGTCGGATCGGCCGCCGAGGCGATCCTCGGGTCGGTGATGGACGCCCTGCTGGTGGTCGGCGCCCTCGATCTGAACGCCCTGGTCGGCGGGTTGCAGCGGCTGCGCGCCGAGCGGGCGCTGGCCGGGCTGCTCGCCCAGCAGCAGCAGAAGGCCCGGGTCACCGAGGCCGGCGCGGAACAGTCACCGGACGCGGCCGGTGAGGGGCGGCTGGTGGACGCCGCCAGGCTGCGGCCCGGCGATGTCATCGCGCTGAACACCGACGACGTGGTGCCCGCCGACGCCCGGCTGCTGTGGGAGGACGGCCTGGAGGTCGACGAGTCCGCGCTGACCGGCGAGTCGCTGCCGGTGGACAAGGACGTGGCCGCCACCCCCGGCGCCCCCGTGGCCGAGCGGCACTGCATGGTCTTCGAGGGCACCACCGTGGTCGCCGGGCGTGCCCGGGCCGTCGTGGTGGACACCGGGGAGCGCACCGAGGCGTCCCGCGCGGTGTCGCTGGCCGCGCGGACCCCGTCGGCCGCCGGGGTGCAGGCCCGCCTCCAGGAACTCACCGGCAAGGCCCTGCCGCTGACCCTGGCGGGCGGCGCCGCGGTGACCGGTCTGTCGCTGCTGCGCGGCGCCCCGATCCGGCAGGCGGTCAGCGGCGGGGTGTCGGTGGCGGTGGCCGCCGTGCCCGAGGGGCTGCCGTTGGTGGCGACGGTGGCCCAGTTGGCGGCGGCCCGGCGGCTGGGCCGGCGCGGCGTGCTGGTCCGCACCCCGCGCACGCTGGAGGCGCTGGGCCGCATGGACACCATCTGCTTCGACAAGACCGGCACCCTCACCGAGAACCGGCTGCGGCTGGTCAGGGCCGCCGGCGCCGACGGCCGGGTGCACCGCGCGGACGCCCCCGGGGCCGCCGAGGCGGTCCGCGTCGCCGCCCGCGCCTGCCCCCGGTTCGACGGCGACGGCGCCCGCCCCAGCCACGCCACCGACGAGGCGGTGCTGGCCGCCGCCGGGGACGACCCGGAGTGGGAGCAGACGGAGGGGCTGCCGTTCGAGACCTCGCGCGGTTACGCCGCCGCCGTCGGCCGGACCGGGGACGGCACGCCGGTCCTGGTGGTCAAGGGCGCCCCGGAAACCGTGCTGCCCGCCTGCCCCGACCTGCCCGGCCACGCCCCCGGCACCGCCCACGAGCTGGCCGGCGCCGGACTGCGCGTCCTCGCCGTCGCGCACCGCCCGCTGACCGCCGGCGAGGACCCGGCGGAGCTGCTGGAGGGCCCCCTGGACCGGCTCGGCCTGCGCTTCACCGGGCTGCTCGGCCTGTCCGACGTGGCCCGCGAGACCTCCCCGGCGCTGGTACGGGGGCTGCGCGCGGCGGGCGTACGGCCGGTGGTGCTGACCGGGGACCATCCGGGGACCGCCCGCGCCATCGCCACCGAGCTGGGCTGGCCCGAGGACGCCACCGTGGTCACCGGCGACGAACTGGCCGGTGCCGACCGGAGGGGACGCTCCCGGATGCTGCGCGACGCCGACGTGGTGGCCCGGGTGGCGCCGGAGCAGAAGCTCCAGGTCGTGGAGGCCCTGCGGGACGCGGGCCGGGTGGTCGGCATGGTCGGCGACGGCGCCAACGATGCCGCCGCGATCCGCGCCGCCGACATCGGCGTCGGCATCAACGCCCGCGGCTCGGCCGCCGCCCGCAACGCCGCCGACCTCGTCGTCACCGGGGAGGACCTGCTGGTGCTGGTGGAGGCGGTGCGCGAGGGCCGCGCCCTGTGGCACAGCGTCGCCGACGCCATCGCCCCATCCTCATCGGCGGCAACGCGGGCGAGGTCGGCTTCGGCATCCTCGGCACCGTCCTCGGCGGCTCGGCGCCGCTGTCGACCCGGCAGATGCTGCTGGTCAACCTGTTCACGGACCTGTTCCCGGCGATGGCCGTGGCGGTCACCCCGACCGGCGACGCGGCGGCGGCGGAACGGGCCGCGACCGCGCCCCTCGGCACCGCCGTCCTGGGCGAGCCGCTCATCCGGCAGATTCGGCACCGGGCCCTGACCACGGCCCTCGGCGCGACCATGGCCTGGCTGTTCGGCCGGTTCACGCCCGGCACCCGGCGCCGGTCCACGACGATGGCGCTGTGCGCGGTGGTCGGTACCCAACTGGCCCAGACCCTCGCCGACCGGCGCGGCAGCCGTCTGGTCCGGGCCACCTCGCTGGGCTCCGCCGCCGCCCTGGTCGCCCTGGTGCAGACCCCCGCCGCCAGCCGCCTCTTCGGCTGCACCCCGCTCGGCCCCCTGGCCTGGCTGGGCGTGGCCTTGGCGATCACGGCCGCCCTGGCGGGCCAGCGAGCCCTGCCGAGGCTGGAACGGACGATCGCGAAGGCATGGCCGGCCCTGACGGAACACCTCCCGCGCCCCACCCGCTGACAAGGACCCGCCCCCCCCCGAGGAAGCCCACCGGGCACCGACGACCCCCGGAACCGCTAGCCCAACCCCCGCCCGCGCAGCTTCCGAGCCCCCGGACCGCTCGCCTAGCCCCCCGCCCGCGCCGTCTCCGAGGCCCCCACCTCCGGTGCCGCCAGGTGCCGGGCCGCCCGGTCCGCCGTACCGCGTGCCCAGCGGCCCGTGGTGACCGCGCCGAGGAGCAGCACCGCCAGCCCGCACGCGGTGAGGATCCACCAGCCGGGGCGGGCCGCCGCGACGAAGGTGTCCCGGTACGCGGAGGAGCCGACGCCCGCGGCCAGGACCGCGCCGATCACCGCGACGCCGAGGGTCTGGCCCAACTGGCGGCTGGTGGAGGCGACGGCGGCGGCCACCCCGGCCTGGGCGCGGGGCATCCCGGAGACGGCGGTGTTGGTGATGGGCGCGTTGACGAAGCCGAAGCCGACGCCGAACAGGACGTACCCGAGGAAGAGCGTGACGTCGGAGGTCTCCGCCTCGAACGCGGCGAACAGCGCCCCGCTGGCCGTCATCGCGCCGCCCGCGATCAGCAGCGGCAGCATCGGCCCCCGGCCGGCCACCAGCCGCCCGGACAGCGGCGCGCACAGGAAGGTCGGCACGGCCATCGGCAGCATCCACAGGCCGGCGTGCAGCGCGCTGAGTCCGCGTACGTTCTGCAGGTACAGCGTGGACAGGAAGAGGAACCCGCCGAGCGAGGCGAAGGCGCAGACCGCGATGACGGTCGCCCCGCTGAACGGCGCCGACCGGAAGAACCGCAGGTCGATGAGGGGTTCGGCGCGGCGCGGCTCGTAGGCGAGCAGTCCCGCCAGCGCCACCACGGCGATCGCCGCGTACGGCAGCACCGAGCCGGGGCCGGCGTCCGGGGCCTCGATGATCGCGTACGTCAGGCTGCCGAACAGGGCGATCACCAGCACCTGTCCGAGCGGATCGGGGCGCCGCGCCCGGGGCGCGCGGGACTCGGGCACGTACCGCAGGGTGAGCAGCAGCGCGGCCAGCCCCACCGGCAGGTTGACCCAGAAGATCGAGCGCCAGCCGACCGACTCCACGAGCAGGCCGCCGGCCAGCGGCCCGGCGGCCATGGAGATGCCGACCACCGCGCCCCACACCCCGATCGCGCGGGCCCGCTCACGCGGGTCGGTGAAGGTGTTGGTGATGATCGACATGGCGACCGGGTTGAGCATCGAGCCGCCCACCGCCTGCACCATCCGGAACACCACCAGCGAGGTCAGGTCCGGCGCCAGCGAGCACAGCACCGAACCGGCGGTGAACAGCACCAGGCCGGTCATGAAGACCCGTTTGCGGCCGATCCGGTCGGCCGTGGAGCCGGCGAGCATCAGCAGCGAGGCGAGGACGAGGGTGTAGGCGTCGATCGTCCACTGGAGTCCGGAGGTGGTGGCGTCCAGGTCCCGCTGCATCGAGGGCAGGGCGACATTGAGGATCGTGTTGTCGATGCTCACGATCAGCAGGCTCATGCAGCAGATCGCGAGCACGAGCAGGCGTCGGCGACGGGTCGGCTCGGGCATGGCGCCCATCGTACGCCCGCTTCGATAGTGCGGCTAACTAATGACCCATACACGCGGGTGGGTGCCGGGCACCGCCCCGGGTGCGGGACAATGGAGCAATGTCCACGCCCCTGTCGATCGGTCCGCACACCGTCCAGCCGCCCGTCGTCCTCGCCCCCATGGCCGGGATCACCAACGCGCCCTTCCGCACCCTGTGCCGGGAGTTCAGCGGTGGCAAGGGCCTGTTCGTCAGCGAGATGATCACGACCCGGGCGCTGGTCGAGCGCAACGAGAAGACCATGCAGCTCATCCACTTCGACGCCACCGAGCGGCCCCGCTCGATCCAGTTGTACGGCGTCGACCCGGTGACCGTCGGCAAGGCCGTCCGCATGATCGTGGACGAGGACCTGGCCGACCACATCGACCTGAACTTCGGCTGCCCGGTCCCCAAGGTCACCCGCAAGGGCGGCGGCTCCGCCCTGCCCTACAAGCGGAACCTGCTCCGCGCCATCCTGCGCGAGGCCGTCACCGGCGCCGGCGACCTGCCGGTCACCATCAAGATGCGCAAGGGCATCGACGACGACCACCTCACCTACCTCGACGCCGGCCGCATCGCGGTGGAGGAGGGCGTGACGGCCGTCGCCCTGCACGGCCGCACCACCGCCCAGCACTACGGCGGCACCGCCGACTGGGAGGCCATCGCCCGCCTCAAGGAGCACGTCCCGGAGATCCCGGTGCTCGGCAACGGCGACATCTGGTCGGCCGAGGACGCGCTGCGCATGGTCCGCGAGACCGGCTGCGACGGCGTGGTGGTGGGCCGCGGCTGCCTGGGCCGGCCGTGGCTCTTCGCGGACCTGGTCGCCGCCTTCGAGGGCCGTACGGAAGACCTCGCCCGGCCGGCCCTGCGCGAGGTCGCCGACGTGATGGTCCGGCACGCCACCCTGCTCGGCGAGTGGATCGGCGACGAGGCCCGCGGCGTCATCGACTTCCGCAAGCACGTCGCCTGGTACCTCAAGGGCTTCGCGGTCGGCTCCGAGATGCGCAAGCGACTGGCCGTCACCTCCTCGCTGGCCGAGCTGCGGGCCGGCCTGGACGAGCTGGATCTCGACCAGCCCTGGCCGGCCGGCGCCGACGGCCCCCGGGGCCGCACCTCCGGCAACAACCGCGTGGTGCTGCCGGACGGCTGGCTGAAGGACCCGTACGACTGCGCGGGCGTCGGCGAGGACGCGGAGCTGGACACCTCCGGCGGCTGACCCGCCAGCCCCGCGCCGGACGCGAGGCGGAGCCGTAGGCGGTCAGGAAGCGGTCGCGGAACGCGCTCATCCGCCGCACCGGGGCGCCGCGCTCCGGGGCCGGCCCGTCCGTCCGGCCCCGCGCACCCGCACCCGGCAGCTCTCACGCACCCCCCACCGCGGTCAGCAGAGCCAGCGGCACCCCGGCCGACCGGGACTCCCGCACACACGCGTACGGGTACGGCACCGGCTCCGGATGCCCCTCGCGCCCGTACCCCGCGAGGACCTCCGGCAGCCGGTGCCCCGCCGCCGTCGCCGCGTCCACCAGGCCGTGCGCCACCGTCCGCGCCTCGTCGTGCAGCCCGTACCGGGCCAGCCCCAGCGCGATCAGCGCGTTGTCGTGCGGCCACACCGACCCCCGGTGGTACGACAGCGGGTGGTACGCGGGCTGCCCGGCCGCCAGCGTCCGCACGCCCCACCCGGAGAAGAAGTCCGGTTCGAGCAGCCGCCGTCCGACCAGCTCGCCGTACTCCTTGTCCAGCAGCCCGGACCAGAGCAGGTGCCCCGCGTCGGAGGCCAGCGCGTCCACCTGCCGTCCGTCGCCGTCCAGGGCGAGGGCGGGGAAGGAGTGCTGCGGCATCCAGAAGTCCCGCTGGAAGCGGTCGCGCAGGTCGCCGGCGGCCTGCTCCAGCAACTGCGCGTAGGTCTCGTCCGCCCACACCGTGCGGGCCAGCCAGGCCGTGCGGCGCAGCGCGTCGTACGCGTAGCCCTGGGCGCCGGCCGCCATCACCGCGCCGCTGGGCCGGGTGCCGTCGGCGGAGCAGATCGCGCCCGGGGAGTCCTTCCAGTTCTGGTTGGCGAGGCCGCCCCGGTCGGCGCGGTAGACCAGGTAGCCGCGCGAGGTCAGCCCGCCGTGGTCCAGCATCCAGGTGACCGCCGCCCGCGCGGGGGCCTCCAGACGCCGGGCGGCCGCCGTGTCGCCGGTGTGTTCGACGTAGGCGCCGAGCAGCACCAGGAAGAGCGGGGTGGCGTCGACCGAGCCGTAGTACCGCCCGTAGGGGACCTGCCCGAAGTGGGCGAGTTCGCCGTGCCGCACCTCGTGCACGATCTTGCCGGGCTGGGCGACCGCCGCCGCGCCGGGCGCGGTGTGCGCGGGGGCCTGGGTGGCGGCGAGCGCGGCGAGGGTGTGGGCGGCCGGGCGGGACCGGTAGGGCAGGACGAACAGGGAGGTCAGCAGGGCGTCCCGGCCCAGCAGGGTGAGGAACCAGGGCGCCCCGCCGGCCGGCACCCGCAGGTCCTCGCCGTCGGGCCCGGTGGCCGGGATGTGCAGCGCGGCCAGGTCGGCCAGGCCCCGGGCGCAGGCCGCGGCCAGCTCGGGCCAGCCGGTGGGGAAGGTGATGCCGTCGGCGAAGGCGTCCTCCTCGGCGATGAGCTGGGCGCTGACGGCGGCGGGGGAGCGGGGCACCCGTACCGCCCGTTTCTGCCCGTGCGGCCGGGCCAGCACCCGCAGGACGACCTCCGCGGTGCCGTGCGGCGCGAGGTCGAGGGACCACACCAGGCGGCGGGCGCCGGTCCCGGTCTCCTCCACGGCGTCGGGCGCGGGCTCGGCGGACACCGTCGTCACCGAGTGCCACTCACCGCGCCGGTAGCCGAACTCCACGCCGTACGGCAGCACATGGCGGGTGCGGACGGCGCCGGGCTTGGCGTAGGTGCGGTGGTCGGCGCGCAGCTCGAACTGGTCGGCGAAGTCGGCGTCGGCGGTGACCGCGAGCCGGACCGTGGCCGGCGTCGGGCGGTTGCCGGTCACCCGTAACGTTTCGATGAACACCCCGTCGGTGACGGCCTGTTCACGGAAGACCGTGTACGCCGGGGGCTCGTCCCGGCCGCCGCGCGGCACCAGCACGCAGCGGGCGGTGTCGCCGCTCGCGACCGGCGCGAGGGGCTCCGGCACGGCGCCGTCGACGGTGAGCTGCCACCGGCTCAAGTGCCGCGCGTCCCGCACGAACAGGCCGTCCGGCGGCCCCCCGCCGCGCACCCCGCTGATGTCCCCGCGGTCTCCCACGGCGGCGAACGTCTCGCCGCGTACGAGCAGATGATGCCGGTCCGTCATGCCCGGCCCCCCTCCCTGGTCACCGCTGTCGGCGGTCGAGGCTGTGCTGAGCTGTGCGACAGGTGGTGCGTACGGGCCGCGAGCCGCCGGGGGTGGCCCGCCATACTGGTGAGCGGTCCCCGGAGACGTCCGGCCGGGCCGGTTCGGCGGCGGCCGCCATAGAGTTACGCCTATTTAACACGCAAAACTCACTATGTAATGCAGGGTGGGGAAACACAAGGGGGTGCGCATGACGGAACAGACCGGCCGGACCGGCAGGATCACACCCAGGGCCAACTCCCAGGCGAGCGCCGGTGAGCTGCTCGCCCTGGTACGCAGCGGGCGCGCCACCACCCGCGGGGCGCTCCAGCAGGCCACCGGCCTCTCCCGCGCCACCGTGGGCCAGCGCCTGGACCGCCTCTTCCGCGCGGGCTGGCTGCGCGAGGGCGCCGGCGGGCCGGTGGACTCCCCGCTGGGCGGACGCCCCTCCATCACCCTGGAGTTCGACGACGAGCACGCGGTCGTCCTCGCCGCCGACCTCGACACCCGGCACGCCCGCGCCGCCGTCCTCACCCTGACCGGCGAGATCCTCGCCGAGCACACCGGCACCCTGGTCGTCGAGGACGGCCCCGACGCCGTACTCGGCGAACTCGGCGGCTGGTTCGCCGGGTTGCTGGACCGGGCCGGGCGGGACGCCGGGGAGGTCTGCGGCATCGGCCTGGCGGTGCCCGGCCCCGTCGACCGCGACACCGGCCGGGTGGTGCAGCCGCCGATCATGCCGGGCTGGGACGGCTACGACATCCGCTCCCGCCTCGGCCGCGCCGTCACCGAGCGCACCGGCGCCGGACCCGTGCCGGTCCTGGTCGACAACGACGCCAACCTGATGGCGTACGCCGAGCAGCGCGCCCAGCACCCGGGCGTCTCGGCGTTCGTGCTGGTCAAGGTCTCCACCGGGATCGGCGCCGGGGTCGTGGTGGACGGCGCCATCTACCGGGGCGTGGACGGCGGCGCCGGGGACATCGGGCACATCCGGGTCCCCGAGGGCGCCCGCGCGCTGTGCCGGTGCGGTTCGCACGGCTGTCTGGCCGCGGTCGCCAGCGGCGGTGCCGTGGCCCGGCGGCTGACCGAGGCGGGCGTCCCGGCGGCCTCCGGCTCGGACGTGCGCCACCTGCTGGCGGTGGGGCACCCGGAGGCGGTGGCGCTGGCCCGGGAGGCCGGGCGGCTGGTCGGGGACGTGCTCGCCACCGTCGTCACCCTGCTCAACCCCGGGGTGCTGATGATCGCCGGGGACCTGGCCGGGACCCCCTTCCTCACCGGGGTGCGCGAACTGCTGTACCAGCGGGCGCTGCCGCGCTCCACCGCCCATCTGCAGATCGTCACCTCGAAGCTGGGTGAGCGGGCCGGGCTGATCGGGGCGGGCGCGCTGGTGGTGGACCACCTGTACGCGCCGGAGCGGGTCGAGGAACGGCTGCTGGCGCTCGGTGTGTGAGACACGGGGCGCCGGCCCGGCGTGATTCTCGCCACCCTTGATAGTCGAAGCGCTCAGATGAGCGAATCTTGGGAGGCTGCACTTCTGGAAGGGGTGGCACCGAGTGCCACCCCTTGATCGTTCATCGATCGAACTCAGAAGTGTCGGGAGTCGCTCATAAGAGCACTACCGGGTTGCGGTGCCATGACCCGCCTTCAAGAAGTGAACACATCGGCCGCTCCCGGCTTGCCAAGCCTTGACTTTCGATCCGCTGGCGGACGGGTGGTTACAGGCTCATGACGCCCAAGTGGACCTCCCCAGGCGCCTTCGATCTGGGTACATTCCTCGCCGTCAGGGCAGCCACCGCGTCTTCGAGGAGTCGAGACCCGTGTCGGAAAACACAGATCCCCACGTAACGAAGTTCGTCTACGACTTCACCGAGGGCAACAAGGACCTCAAGGACCTCCTCGGTGGCAAGGGTGCCAACCTCGCCGAGATGACCAACCTGGGCCTTCCGGTTCCTCCCGGTTTCACCATCACCACCGAGGCGTGCAAGACCTACCTCGACAGCGGCGAGGAGCCGGCGGCACTGCGTGACGAGGTGAGTGCGCACCTCGACGCCCTCGAAGCGAAGATGGGCAAGCGGCTCGGCCAGGCCGACGACCCGCTGCTCGTCTCGGTCCGCTCCGGCGCCAAGTTCTCCATGCCCGGCATGATGGACACCGTCCTCAACATCGGCCTCTCCGACGCCTCGGTGCGGGGCCTGGCCGCGCAGGCCGGCGACGAGCGGTTCGCCTGGGACTCCTACCGCCGCCTCATCCAGATGTTCGGCAAGACCGTCCTCGGCGTCGACGGCGACCTCTTCGAGGACGCCCTGGAGAAGGCGAAGGCGGCCAAGAAGGTCACGGTCGACACCGAGCTGGCGGCCGAGGACCTGAAGAAGCTGGTCGCCACCTTCAAGAAGATCGTCAAGAAGGAGGCCGGCCGGGAGTTCCCGCAGGACCCGCGCGAGCAGATGGACCTCGCCATCAAGGCGGTCTTCGAGTCCTGGAACGGCGACCGCGCCAAGCTCTACCGCCGTCAGGAGCGCATCCCGCACGACCTCGGCACCGCCGTCAACGTCTGCTCGATGGTCTTCGGCAACCTCGGCCCCGACTCCGGCACCGGCGTCGCCTTCACCCGCGACCCCGCCTCCGGCCACCAGGGCGTCTACGGCGACTACCTGCAGAACGCCCAGGGCGAGGACGTGGTCGCGGGCATCCGCAACACCGTCCCCCTCGCGGAGCTGGAGCGGATCGACAAGCAGTCCTACGACCAGCTCCTGGGGATCATGGAGACCCTGGAGAACCACTACAAGGACCTCTGCGACATCGAGTTCACCATCGAGCGCGGCCGGCTGTGGATGCTCCAGACCCGCGTCGGCAAGCGCACCGCGGGCGCCGCCTTCCGGATCGCCACCCAGCTCGTGGACCAGGGCCTGATCGACGAGGCCGAGGCGCTCACCCGGGTCAACGGCTCCCAGTTGGCCCAGCTCATGTTCCCGCGCTTCGACGAGGGCGCCAAGGTCGAGCAGGTCGGCCGGGGCATCGCCGCCTCGCCGGGCGCGGCGGTCGGCAAGGCGGTCTTCGACTCGTACACCGCCGTGAAGTGGTCCCGGTCCGGGGAGAAGGTCATCCTGATCCGCCGGGAGACCAACCCCGACGACCTCGACGGCATGATCGCGGCGGAGGGCATCCTCACCTCCCGCGGCGGCAAGACCTCCCACGCGGCCGTGGTCGCCCGCGGCATGGGCAAGACCTGTGTCTGCGGCGCGGAGGAGCTGGAGGTGGACACCAAGCGGCGCCGGATGACCGTCCCCGGCGGGCACGTGGTCGAGGAGGGCGACATCGTCTCCATCGACGGCTCCTCCGGCAAGGTCTACCTGGGCGAGGTGCCGGTCGTGCCGTCCCCGGTGGTGGAGTACTTCGAGGGCCGGATGCACGCCGGTGCCGAGGACGCCGACGAGCTGGTCGAGGCCGTGCACCGGATCATGGCCTTCGCCGACCGCAAGCGCCGGCTGCGGGTGCGGGCCAACGCCGACAACGCCGAGGACGCGCTGCGCGCCCGCCGCTTCGGCGCCCAGGGGATCGGCCTGTGCCGCACCGAGCACATGTTCCTCGGCGACCGCCGGGAACTGGTCGAACGCCTGATCCTGGCCGACACGGAGGCCGAACGCGAGGAGTCCCTGCGGGAACTCCTCCCCCTCCAGAAGCGGGACTTCGTCGAGCTGTTCGAGGCGATGGACGGCCTGCCGGTCACCATCCGCCTGCTGGACCCGCCGCTGCACGAGTTCCTCCCCGACATCACCGAACTGTCGGTCCGCGTGGCCCTCGCCGAGTCCCGCCAGGAGCCGCACGAGAACGAACTGCGCCTGCTCCAGGCCGTGCACCGCCTGCACGAGCAGAACCCGATGCTGGGCCTGCGCGGCGTCCGCCTCGGCCTGGTCATCCCCGGCCTGTTCACCATGCAGGTACGGGCCATCGCCGAGGCGGCGGCCGAGCGCAAGGCCGCCAAGGGCGACCCGCGCGCCGAGATCATGATCCCGCTGGTCGGCACGGTCCAGGAGCTGGAACTGGTCCGCGACGAGGCCGACAAGGTCATCGCCGAGGTCGAGGCGGCCTCCGGAGCCCCGCTGAAGCTGGCCATCGGCACGATGATCGAACTCCCGCGCGCCGCGCTGACCGCCGGGCAGATCGCGGAGTGCGCGGAGTTCTTCTCCTTCGGCACCAACGACCTGACCCAGACGGTGTGGGGCTTCAGCCGCGACGACGTGGAGGCGTCCTTCTTCACGGCGTACCTGGAAAAGGGCATCTTCGGGGTCTCGCCGTTCGAGACGATCGACAAGGACGGCGTCGGCTCCCTGGTCGCCGCCGCCGCGAAGGCCGGCCGCGCGACCCGCCCCGACCTCAAGCTCGGCGTCTGCGGCGAGCACGGCGGCGACCCGGAGTCCGTCCACTTCTTCCACGAGGTGGGCCTGGACTACGTCTCCTGCTCCCCGTTCCGCATCCCGGTCGCCCGCCTGGAGGCCGGCCGCGCCGCGGTCCGGTCCACCGGCAGCGACCACCGCTGACCCCGGGGCCGCCGCCTGTCACCCGACCACCCTCACCGATCGGCGGCGCCCCGGCGCACGAAGGAGGGCGGCACCCGTGCGGGGGTGCCGCCCTCCCGGCGTTCTCTCCGGCCCTACGACGCCAGTCGCTCCCGGCCCCGAGGGCCGGCCTCCGCCGCCTCCGGCTCCGCGTCCGGGCGGCTGATCTCCGTCCAGAGCGCGTCGAGGGAGAGGCCGAGGACGTCGGCGATCGCCGCGATGGTGGGGAAGGCGGGGGTGGCCACGCGGCCGGACTCGATCTTGCGGAGGGTCTCCGGGGAGACCTGGGCGGCGAGCGCGACCTCGAGCATCGAGCGCTCGCCCCTGGCCCGGCGGAGCAGGGCGCCGAGGCGCTGACCACGGGCGACCTCTGCGGGCGTGAGCGGCAACCTGACCATGGGGCCTATTCTAATACCGGTATAGTAAGGCCGGTATAGTTATTGGAGACAGTGGCCGCCTGGTCGCACGTGTGAGGACGCCGCATGATCGAGATCCTGAATCCCACCCTGCTGGAGCGGGCCAGAGTCACCGGCGCCCTGGTCGCCGACATCCTGCACACCCTCAAGGCGCGCAGCGCGGTCGGCGTGAACCTCCTGGACATCGACCGCTGGGCCAAGGAGATGATCGCCGAGGCGGGCGCCGACTCCTGCTACGTCGACTACGCGCCCTCCTTCGGCCGCGGCCCGTTCGGCCACTACATCTGCACGGCCGTCAACGACGCCGTGCTGCACGGCCGTCCGCGCGACTACGCGCTCGCCGACGGCGACCTGCTCACCCTCGACCTCGCGGTCGCCAAGGGCGGGGTCGCCGCCGACTCCGCGATCAGCTTCATCGTGGGGGAGACCCGCCCGCCGGAGAGCGTCGCGCTGATCGAGGCGACCGAGCGCGCGCTGGCCGCCGGGATCGCCGCCGCCCGGCCCGGCGCCCGCGTCGGCGACCTCTCGCACGCCATCGGCACGGTCCTCGGCGAGGCCGGGTACCAGGTCAACACCGAGTTCGGCGGCCACGGCATCGGCTCCACCATGCACCAGGACCCGCACGTCCCCAACTCCGGCCGCCCCGGCCGGGGTTACCCGCTCCGCCCCGGCCTGCTGCTCGCCCTGGAGCCCTGGGTCATGGCCGACACCGCGCGCCTCGTCACCGACGCCGACGGCTGGACCCTGCGCAGCGCCACCGGCTGCCGCACCGCCCACAGCGAACACACCATCGCCATCACGCAGGACGGCGCGGAGATCCTCACCCTGCCGACGGGAGTCCTGCTCTAGGGGTCACTCGCAGCCGACCCCGTCGCCGTCGCGGTCCAGGTGGCGGCCGTAGCCGGGGTCGCCCGCGTGGACCGGGGCGGCGCCCGCGGCGCGAGCGGCGTCGCAGTTGCCGTAGTAGACGCTGCCGCCGCCCCCGCCGGAGGAGTCGTCGGTGTCCGCCTCCGCCGCCTCCGCCGTCACCGTCTCCGTGACCCTGACCTTGACCTTCTTCTCGACCGTCTCCGTGGCGGTCACCGTCTCGGCCGGCTCGGGAGCGGCGGTGGCCGTCGCGGTCACCGTCTCGGTGACCGTCGCCGTCGCCGTCGCTGTCGCCGTCGGCCGCGCGGAGGCCGACGCGGCCTCGGTCCGCGTGTCCTCCTCGCCGCCGGCGCCTATCCCGACGCCGATGAACAGGGCCAGGGCGAGGGCGGGCAGCACGAACCGCTTCCGGGCCCACTTCGGAGCGGGCCCGGACGCGGGCGGCGCCGGGTACGGCGGGTACGGCGGCTGCGGCTGGTACGGACTGGCCATGACGTCCCCCTGTGGCGCTGCGGTGTCGCGTGAGGGGACGACCGTACGGCGGGCCGCGCGAGTGTGGAGACGATGTGATGGTTTCGTGATGCGTCAGCGTCGTCAGGAGCGGAACGGACCCCGCACCTCGTACGTGATCCCCCCGGACGAACTCCCGCTCGTCCCCCGCTGGCTGGAGAAGTACAGCCGGGTGCCGTCGGGCGAGAAGGCCGGGCCGGTGATCTCCGACGCCGACTGGCCCTCGACGCGGAGGAAGGGGGCGATCACGTCGTCCGGAGTGATCACGCAGATCTCCATGGTGCCGCCGTCCTCCGCGACGAACAGGTCACCGGAGGCGGACCCGGTGACGTTGTCCACGCCGGTGAGCGGGGCCGTGCCCGAGGTCACCAGGGAGTCGTCGTAGGCCAGGTCGAGGGTCTGGGCGGCGGCGTCGTACTGCCACACCCGGTTGTCGCCCTTGGTGGTGAACCAGCACATGCCGTCGGCGTAGTAGCAGCCCTCGCCGCCGTTGAAGCGCTTGGCGCCCGGCACCTGGTCCCGGGTGGCCGTGGCGCCGGTCGGGTCCGGGACGCGGGACCAGGTCACCGGGCCGCTCGTCGCCGTCCCCGCGACCAGCACCTCCAGGGTGCCGGAGGACAGGTCGCCCCAGGCCGCCGGCCGGAAACGGTAGAAGCAGCCGTCCGTCACGTCCTCGGTCAGGTAGATCACCTCACGGACCGGGTCGGCCGCCGCCGCCTCGTGCTTGAAGCGGCCCATCGCGTCCCGCCGGACGGCCGCCCGCGCGCCCCACGGGTCGGTCTCGTACACGTACCCCCGGTCGACCTCCTCGCAGGACAGCCAGGTGTTCCACGGGGTCTTCCCGCCCGCGCAGTTGGTGCGGGTGCCGGACAGGATGCGGTACGCCGAGGTGATCGCGCCCGTCGCCGAGAACCGCACCGCGCTCGCGCCGCCGGAGGGGTTGATCTCCGAGTTCGACACATAGATCCAGCCCGTGCCGTCGGCGTAACAGGCCCCGCCGTCCGGGGCGCTGTGCCAGGTGTACGACGTGCCGGGCACCGTCCGGCCGGAACGGGCGATGACCCGGCTGGTGAAGCCGGACGGGAGCCTGATGCCGTTGGCGTCCGGCGAGCCCAGCGCCCCGTAGGGGCCGGCGCCGGGCTGGGCGGGCGCGGCGTACGCGGCACCGCGCCACAGGGTGCCGCCCAGGGCGGCGGAGGTCCCGCCGAGGGCGACCGCGCGCAGGAGAGTACGACGTTCCACTCTCACTCCAGAGGTGTTCGTGACCGCCCCGCCACCGGACGGTGACGGGGTCGCGCGGTCACGGACCCTAGGGGAGCGGGGTGGACGGCCCGTGGACGCCTCCTTAAGCGCCCGCGTACACCGTTCCGGAGCAGGTCACCGACCCGCCCCGCGGGCCGCGCGCCACACCGCCGTCACCTCGTACGCTCCCGCCCCGCGGGCGTCACGCCGCCTTCACCTCGTACGCCGTCACCCGGACCGACGCGTCGTCCAGGCACTCGCCCGTGGTGAGGTCGAAGCGCTGCTTGAGCAGGGGCGAGGCGACGAACGGGCGGCCCCGGTGGGTGCCGGTCAGGCCCCGGGAGAGGACCGCCGCGCCGGTGAACGGGTCGCGGTTGTCGATGGCGTACAGCCCGCCCGCGCGGTCGCGGAAGAGGGCCGCCTGCCGGCCGTCGGGCAGCAGGGCCGCCACCCCCCGGCCGGGCAGCAGGGCGCTCAGGTCGCAGACCGGGAACCAGTCGTCCGCGAGCCGCAGCCGGATCTTCAGATCGGTCGTCTCGGGTGCCAGGGTCATCGCTGGGTGCTTCCTTCCAGGGGGCGGCGGCCGATGGCCAGCAGCGGCAGGTCGGGCTTCATCTGGTCGCGTTCGGGCACGAAGCCGACCAGCGGGTCCGGGGTGCCGGGGGCGTTGACGAAGGACACGAACCGGGCGAGCTTCTCGGGGTCGTTGACGGTCTCGGCCCACTCGTCGCGGTAGCCGGCGACATGGGCGGCCATCAGGGCCTCCAGTTCGTCGCAGATGCCGAGCGAGTCGTGCACCACCACGTCCCGTACGTGGTCCAGGCCGCCGGGGATCCGCTCCAGCCAGGTCGCGGTGCGCTCCAGGGGCTCGGCGGTACGGATGTAGAACATCAGGAACCGGTCGATCAGGCGGACCAGCTCCGCGTCGGACAGGTCCTGGGCGAGCAGGTCGGCGTGGCGCGGGGTGGCGCCGCCGTTGCCGCCGACGTAGAGGTTCCAGCCGTTGGCGGTGGCGATGACGCCGAAGTCCTTGGACTGGGCCTCGGCGCACTCGCGGGCGCAGCCGGACACCGCCGACTTCAGCTTGTGCGGGGACCTCAGCCCCCGGTAGCGCAACTCCAGGTCGATCGCCATGCGCACCGAGTCCTGCACGCCGTACCGGCACCAGGTCTGCCCCACGCAGGACTTCACCGTCCGCAGCGACTTGCCGTACGCGTGCCCGGACTCGAAGCCCGCGTCCACCAACCGCGCCCAGATCGACGGCAGTTGCTCCACCCGCGCGCCGAACATGTCGATCCGCTGCCCGCCGGTGATCTTCGTGTAGAGCCCGAAGTCCCGGGCGATCTCCCCGATCACGATCAGCTTCTCCGGCGCGATCTCACCCCCGGGGATGCGCGGGACGACCGAGTACGAGCCGTTCCGCTGCAGGTTGGCCAGGAAGTGGTCGTTGGTGTCCTGGAGCGCGGCCTGCTCGCCGTCCAGGACGTAACCGCTGGCGCCGATGGCCGGGGCGAGGGAGGCGATGATCGAGCCGACCGCCGGCTTGCAGACCTCGCAGCCGTCGCCGCCCCGGGCCTCCTCGCGGCCGTACCGGTCCAGCAGGTCCTGGTACGAGGTGATGCGCAGCGCCAGCACGATCTCGTACAGCTCCTCGCGGGTGCGGCCGAAGCAGCCGCACAGGCCCTTGTCGACCTCGACGCCGCTCGCCTCCAGCTCGGCGGTGACCAACTGGCCGAGCACCTTGACGCAGGAGCCGCAGCCGGTGCCGGCCTTGGTGCACTTCTTCACCTCGGGCACGGTGGTGCAGGAGTGCTCGGTGACCGCGCCGCGGATCGTGCCCTTGGACACGTTGTGGCAGGAGCAGACGATCGCGTCGTCGGGCAGCGCGGCCGGGCCCAACTGGGCGGGCGCCCCGGCGCCGGCCGGCAGCACCAGCGACTCGGGGGAGACCGGCGGCACCGACCCGGTGAACGCGCGCAGCGTGCCGTACGCCTCCGCGTCGCCGACCAGGATGCCGCCGAGCAGGGTGCCGTCGCGGCCGATGACCAGCTTCTTGTACAGGCCCGCGCGGGAATCGGAGTAGACGACGTCCAGGCAGTCCTCGGCGGTGCCGTGCGCGTCGCCGAAGGACGCCACGTCCACGCCGAGCAGCTTCAGCTTGGTGGACAGGTCGGCGCCGGTGAACGCCGCCTCGTCCGAGGCGATGGTGGCCGCCGCGGTCTGGGCCTGCTCGTACCCCGGCGCGACCAGGCCGTACACCCGGCCGTCGGCCGCCAGCGCGCACTCGCCGATGGCGAAGACGTGCGGGTCGGTGACGGTACGGCACTGCTCGTCGACCGCGATGCCGCCGCGCTCGCCGACCGCCAGCCCGCAGTCCCGGGCGAGCTGGTCGCGGGGGCGGACCCCGGCGCTGAACACCACCAGGTCGGTGGCGAGTTCGGAGCCGTCGGACAGCTTCATGCCGGTGACGGCGCCGTCCGGCCCGGTGACGATCTCCTGCGTGCCCACCCCCGTGTGCACGCTCAGACCCATCCCCTCGATGGTCCGCAGCAGCGCCGCGCCACCGCCCTCGTCCACCTGCACCGGCATCAGCCGGGGCGCGAACTCCACGATGTGCGCGGCCAGGCCCAGGCCCTTGAGCGCGCCGGCCGCCTCCAGGCCGAGCAGCCCGCCGCCCACCACGGCGCCGGTCGCCGCGGTCCGCGCGTACTCCTCGATGGCGAGCAGGTCCTCGATCGTGCGGTACACGAAGCACCCCGTCGCGTCCTTGCCCGGGACCGGCGGCACGAACGGGTAGGACCCGGTGGCCAGCACGAGCGTGTCGTAGGCGACGACCCGCCCCGACCGCGCGGTGACCGTCCGCGCCTCCCGGTCGACCGTCTCGGCCGGGTCGCCGACGTACAGCTCGATGCCGTGCGCCTCGATGAACGCGGGGTCGGTCATCGACAGGTCCTCGGGGGTCCGGCCCGAGAAGTACGAGGTGAGCTGGACCCGGTCGTAGGCGGGGCGCGGCTCCTCGCACAGCACCACCACGCGGTGCGTGCCGGTCAGGCCGCGCTCGGCGAGCGCCTCCAGGAAGCGCTGGCCGACCATGCCGTGGCCGACGAGCACGATGGTCGGGCGGGGCCGGTCCCCGAGAGATGCGGTCGTGGACATTCAGGCGCCTCCGTCATGGGTGAGCAAGTGGAGCAGGGGGCCGTCGTCGGGGAGCGGCTCTGCTCCCTCCCAGGCGCGGGCGAGCGCGCCGACGGTGCCGAGTTCGCCGACGAGGACCCCGCCGACCAGGCGGTCGTCGCGGACGACGACCTTGCGGTACGTGCCCCGGGTGGCGTCGGCGAGCTGCACGACGTCGTCGCCGGGACGGGGATCGGTCTCGCCGAACGCGGCGAGGTCGAAGGGGCTGTCCGCCCCGGTGAGCGTGAGCCGGGTCAGGGAGCGGGTGCCGGTGTAGCGGGCGCCCGGGTGCCCGGCGAGGGAACGGGCGAGGGCGTCGGCCTGTTCCAGCGCGGGGGCGGCGAGCCCGTACAGCGTGCCGGCGTGCTGCGCGCAGTCGCCGATCGCCCGGATGTGCGGGTCGGAGGTGCGCAGCTCGTCGTCGACGACGACGCCCTTGCGCACGTCGAGCGCGGCGTCCCGGGCCAGCCCCACCCGGGGGCTGACCCCGCACGCCAGCACCACCAGGTCGGCGTCGAGCGCGTACCCGTCGGCCAGCTCCACCGAGCGGACCGCGCCGCCGACGCAGCGCACGTCCCGTACCCGGCACTCGGTGTGCACCTCCACGCCCAGGCCGGCCAGGTGCCGGCGCACCAGCGCGGAGGCGGCCGGGTCGAGCTGGCGTTCCATCAGCCGCTCGGACTGCTGGGCGACCACGACCTGCGCGCCGCGCACGGCCAGCGCGCGGGCCGCGGAGACCCCGAGCAGGCCGCCGCCGATGACCACCGCGCGGACCCCCGGCCGCACCGCCCCGGACAGTCCGAGGCAGTCGTCCATGGTCCGGAACGCGTGCACGCCCCGGGGCAGCCTCTGGTCCGCGCCGAACAGCCCGCGCAGCGGCGGCAGTACGGGGTTGGAGCCGGTCGCCAGCACCAGCGTCCCGTACTCGAAGACCTGGCCGTCGGCGCAGGTCACGGTCCGTGCGGCCCGGTCCACGCCGGTGACCCGGCCCCGGACCAGCCCGCCGGGCGCGGGCAGCGCGATCACCTCGGGGCGGTACCGCCCGGCGAGCACCTCGGCGAGCAGCACCCGGTTGTACGGGCGGTGCTCCTCCTCGCCGATCAGCAGCGCGGGCACGCCCAGCTCGCCCAGTCGCCGGGCGAGTGCCACGCCCGCCAGACCGGCGCCGATCACCACCACACGCGCATTCGAGGTCATGCCCCGAGCGTGCGGCGCGGGTGTTACCCGACCGCATCACACCTGTTTCCCACGCGGAACGCTGCGCTCAGCGGGGGCGGGGGGTGGGTGTGAGGGCTGGGCGCTCCCGGGCGCGGGGCTCCGCAGGCCGGGGGCAGGAGGGTGGCTTTCCTCGGCCGGGGCGGGAGGGGGCTCTCCTCGGCCGGGGAGCGGGAGGAGGACCTTTTCCGGCTGGGGGCGTCGTGCGTGGGGGAGGGGGCCGGCCGGCTGGATCGACGCCGTGGTCGGCGGCGGGGGGCTCCTGTTGCTGCCGGCCCTGCTGCTCGGCCTGCCCGCCGGCACCCCGGCCGCGCACGCGCTCGGCACCAACAAGGCGGTCGCCATCGTCGGCACCACCGGCGCGGCGGTCACCTACGCCCGCAAGGCTCCGGTCGACGTCCGCACCGCCGTCCGCATCGGCCTGGCGGCACTCGCCGGCTCCTCGGCGGGGGCGTTCCTCGCGGCCGGGATGAGCACGGAGGTTCTCCGGCCGGTCATCATGGTGGTCCTCCTCGCCGTCGCCGCCTTCGTCATCCTGCGGCCCGCCTTCGGCACGGCCCCCGCGCCCGGCCCGGTCACCCGCCGCCGCGTCCTCGCCGCGATCGGCCTGGCCGGCCTGGGCATCGGCTCTTGCTGCTGACGGTGGTCTTGGCGCTGGTGGCCGATCTGGCGTGGGAGCAGTGGGTGGCTTGAGGGGAGCGCTGGAGGAGTTCCCCCGGAGAGATAGTTGGCCCATTCACGCTTCTGGTGGCTGAAAGTGCTCTTGTGATGCACGTTCCGTGATCCATAGCCTGCGCAGCGTCCTCTGATCTTGCGGTTCCCGTAAGAGTTGCGAAATTTCCGTGAAGGTGACGGCTGTGGGGTGGAGTGTGCGCGGAATCCACAGGGTGCTCGGCGCCCTGGCCGGGGCGGTGGTCTCCATGGCCGCGGCGGGGCCGGTGCAGGCTCAGCCGGTCGCCGGGACCGCCGTGGCAGCGGCATGTTCGGGTGCCGCGTCGGACTTCAACGGCGACGGCGTGTTCGACCAGGCGATCGGTGACCCCGAGGCGTCCGTCGACGGCGTGGCGAACGCCGGGGTGGTCCGCGTCGTGTACGGCGGCGGCAAGGGGACGGTGGAACTGACCCAGGCGCTGTCCAGCGTCGACGCCACACCGGAGCAGGGCGACCAGTTCGGTTTCTCGCGTGCCGTGTACGACGCGGACGGCGACGGTTGCTCGGACGTGGTCGTCGGCGTGCCCTACGAGGACGTGTTGGTGGACGGCGTGAACCGGGTGGACGCCGGTGCGGTTTACGTCTTCCATGGGTCACCCTCGGGTATCGGGACCGGGGCACCCGTCGACGCCTGGACGCAGCGGACGCTGCATCCCGGAACGGCGTCCGAGGCGTACGACCGCTTCGGCTACGCGCTGGCCGCGGGCACCGCGGCGAGCGGAGACCCGTGGCTGGCGGTCGGTGTGCCGGGCGAGTCCGTGACGGTCGACGACGTTGCTCACACCGAGGCCGGCCAGGTCGAGTACAAGCAGGGCTCTGCTGTGTGCGGCGTCAATCAGAACACCCCAGGCGTGGGCGGTGTGGTCGAGGCGTACGACCGGATGGGCATGGCGCTGGCGGGTACGAACCGCTACTTCGCGGCCGGGAGCCCCGGTGAGGCGGTCGGCACGGAAGAGTTCGCGGGTGCCGTGGCCGTCTTCAGCCACACCCTGGACGGCAGTTGTCCCGTGGCGCTCGCCGGGCTGGGACAGGGCCGGGCCGCCGACGCGCTGCCGGACTCCGCGGAAGCGGGGGACCAGTTCGGCGCCTCGCTCAGCATGACCGGATACCGGCCCTCAAACCAGACCTACAACTCCGACGCCCTGCTGGCCATCGGCGTACCCGGAGAGGCCGTCGGGTCAGTACGCAGCGCGGGCCTGGTCGCGGTGGTGCGCGTCCAGCCGTCCGGCGCTTACACCTCGGTGGCGTCGATCGACACCTCGTCCGCCGATGTCGAGGGCACCCCGGCGGCCAGTGACTTCTTCGGGCAACGGGTGACCATCGCGAACACCGACACGTCCGTGGTGACCACGAGCGGCACGGTCCGGCTGGCCGTCTCCGTGCCGGGCCGGGACGTCGGTGATGCCAAGGACGCCGGGGCGGTGCAGATCTTCCGGCCCCTGGACACGTCACCCGGAGCCTCGGACAAGGTGCTCACCCGCGGTGGGGCGGGAAGCCTGCTGCCCGGCCCCGCCACGGCACGCGACTACACGGGCATGAGCCTCTGGTCCGGCAGCAACACCCTCTACGTAGGGGTGCCGTACAGCAAGGAACCGGCGACGAGCAAGGGAGTCCTGTACACGATGCCGTGGTCGGCGGTCGACGCGGGGTCGGGCACGGCGACGACCTATCGGCCCGGTGCGGGCGGACTCCCCGACGAGGGCGCCTCCTTCGGGGTGATCCACGGATGAACAGGACGAAGACGGTGGCGAAGAGAGCCTACGCGCCTCGCTGGCGCAGGCATTCCCTGGTGGGTGCTGTCACGGCGGGCGTCCTGGCCGTGGGTCTGGTGGTGCCGATCGGCGGGGCGGAGCAGGCTCGTGCGGCCGCCACCGAAGCGGGCAGTACGGCCGGTGCAGTCGGCGCGGACCAGGCACGGGCGAAGGCGATGGCCTCTGGTGAGGGCGTCGAGGTACTCAACCTGCGCACCGAACGCAGCACGACCGTGGCCAACCCCGACGGTACGTTCACGCAGACCGAGTCCGTACAGCCGGTCCGGGTCCGCAAGGACGGGTCTTGGCGGGACGTCGACACCACGTTGGAGCGCCGGCCCGACGGAACATGGGCACCCAAGGCGGCGGTGACTGCGATGTCGTTCTCCGGCGGTGGCGGGCGGACCTTCGGCCGGATGGAGAAGGACGGCCGTGCGCTGTCCCTCGACTGGTCGGCGGACCTTCCGGAACCGCAGGTGGAGGGGTCCACCGCCACCTATGCCGACGTGCTGCCGGGCGTGGACCTGCGTCTGACCGCCGAGGCGGAGGGCTTCTCGCACCTGCTGGTGGTCAAGAACGCCGAAGCCGCGGCCAATCCGGCGCTGAGCCGTCTCGAACTGCCCGTGCACACCCGCGACCTGTCGTTGACCGAGACGGAGGACGGAGGGATCGAGGGCCAGGACGCATCCGGCTCCGGTGTGGTCTTCGAGGCGCCGCAGCCGCTGATGTGGGACTCGAGCCACGACAGCGTCGCCGGCGGGGAGACAGCGGACCCGGTGGCCGCCCGGGCGGAGAGTCTGGCTGCCGGGGACGGCGGCCCGACGGACGGAGGGATGACGCCGCCGGACGGCGCGCAGGTCGCCGACGTGTCCATCGACGTGTCCGGGGAGACGCTGGCCCTTGAGCCGGACCGGAGCCTGCTCACGGGGGAGGACACGCGGTTCCCCCTCTATATCGACCCGGTCGTCAGGACGGCCAACAGGTCCTCCTGGACGATGGTGTCCTCCCACTACGCGTCGTCGGAGTTCTGGAAGTTCTCCGATGACGAGGGGGTGGGCCGCTGCCCGGCCGACGTGTCGGTGCGCTGTGCCTCCGGTGACGACGTCAAGCGGCAGTTCTTCGCGATACCGACCGGCGCGTTCGAGGGCAAGGACATCCTGTCGGCACAGTTCGCCGTGACCATGGTGTTCACCTACAGCAGCAGCGCGCGCGAGGTGCAGTTGGGCCGAGTCAACTCCGGGAGCGCCAGTGCCATCAGCTCCGCCACCAACTGGAACAACCAGCCGTCGCTGAAGGAAACGGTCGCCTCGCAGTCACCGACCAATCCGGCCGGATCGTGCACGAGTACGAATCAGAACGTGCGCTTCAACGTGAAGAGCACGGTCCAGAAGGCAGCGGACAGCGGCTGGGACACCACCACGTTCCGGCTCCGGGCCGGTGACGAGGGCGAATACTCGTACTGGAAGCGGTTCTGCGGAAACGCGCACTTGGAAGTCACCTACAACCGGCCGCCCCTGCAGCCCGATACGAGCGACCTGAAGATGACGCCCGGTGGCGCGTGCGAGTACGGCCACGCCACCGAGCACTACGTCTCCGACCCGCCGAAGCTGACCGCGGTGATCCGGGACTACGACCATGGTGACACCGGGGCCAATTCGGAGCGGCTGAAGGCCCAGTTCCACGTGTGGTGGACCTCCGGCTCGACCACCGTCGACCACTATGTGACGACTGCGGCGAAGAGCACGGTGGACAGTTCTTGGAGCGACCAGACGGGCGTGGCGACCTTCACCTACGTCGTCGGGTCGAAGGTGCAGGGTGACGACGAGGCAGCCTTCACCCTGCCGCAGAACACGGTGATCGGCTGGGCGGTACGCGGCCACGACGGCACCTCCTACGGACGCTGGAGCCTGGACGGGGACGCGACCCGGTGCGAGTTCATCTACGACGCGACCGCGCCCAAGGCGCCGGTCGTGACATCCGACCGATACCCGGACGACGAGCAGTGGCACGCGGGAGTGGGCGACTACGGCACCTTCACCTTCGACTCGCCGTCCGCCGACGTCACCCGTTACAAGTACCGTTTCAAGGGCAGCGGTTGGCGCTACGCGGACGCCGCCTCGACGGGCGGGTCGGCGAAAGTGAAGTGGATGCCGCCGGACGAGGGTCCGATGTCCGTGGACGTCCTGGCAGTGGACGACGCCGGCAATGCCCGGCAGACGCCCACGACATACGCGTTCAACGTGGGTGACGGACGGGCCCCCGCGGCGGGCTGGAGCCTGGGCGACCCGACCGGCTCGGCCAAGGCGACCGGAACCAGCGGATCACCCGACGCCACCGCCGGATCGGGCGTGACCTTCGGTGCGCCGGGCCCCCTGGGCGGCACCGACACCGCCGTACGCCTGGACGGCAGTACCGGGGCGTACCTGGACGCCGGGGCGCCGGCGGTGGACACCGCCGCCACGTTCTCGGTGAGCGCGTGGGTGAACCTTCCCGAACGCCCCAAGAAGAACGTCACCGTGGTCAGCCAGGACGGCACCTCCGAGCCCGGCTTCGAACTCGGTTACGACGTCGACACCCGGTCGTGGACCTTCCGCATCCCCGTCTCCGACATGGAGACCATGGGCACCTGGAAGGTCTCCGGCGCCACCGCGGTCCCCGGCACCTGGACGCATCTGATCGGTGTGTACGACGACGTCACCGGCAAGATGAGCCTGTTCGTCGACGGTGACCTGATCGAGGACGACGTACAGCCTCGGCGCACCGTGTGGAGCGCGGGCGGCGCGGTGCAGATCGGCCGGAAGATCGCGTTGGACGGCTACACCAACAACCTCAAGGGCAGCGTCGCGGACGTCAAGATCTACGACCGGGTGGTGCCCGAGGCGGAGGGTCTGCGGCTGGGCGGCCTGCCCGCCCACCAGCTCGCCTACTGGCAGGTCGACAGTGCCACGGGCGGCATCTCGCCGGACGAGCAGGGCGGTGCCGGGCTCACGCTGGGCGGTGCAGCCGCGATCTACCAGCCCGACGAGACCTGCGACCCCGACCTGGACCCGGAGTGCTCGGCACCGGCCGAGCCGCTCTGGGGCGACGGTCACCTGGCCCTCGACGGAAAGGGAGCCTACGCGGCGCGGAGCGCGGGGTTGCTGGCCAAGGAGGACAGCTTCACGGTCACGGCACGCGCACGGCTGGCCGCGGCCGTGCCGACCAAGGACCAGACGGTGTTCTCGCTCCCCGGAGCGCGCGGCAGCGCCGTGACGGTGAAGTACCTGGCGTCGGCACAGCGCTGGGCGATGGTCACCACGGCCGCGGACGGCGGCACGGCGGCTCCCGTGACCACAGTCGCCACCGGGTCCGTGCCCAGCAGCACCGGCGACGGTGACCACCTGGCGCTGGCCTACTCGGCGGTCTTCGGTGATGTCCTCCTGTACGTCAACGGCACACTGGCGGCGAAGGCGCCGTGGGACAACACCTGGGACTTCACCACCGCATCCCTCCAGGTCGGACGTTCCCTCACCGGTACGACGGCCGGCGGTTACTTCGCCGGGGCCGTCGATGAGATCCGCGCCTTCGCCGGGGACCTGGACACCGGCGTCGTCGCCACCGTCACCAGCCTGCCGGCCGGCTCCAGCCTGGAGGAGCCGGACGTGACGACCTGACGCGTTCCGAGGCGCCCGGCCCGCTCGCGCCGGGCGCCCCTTCTCAGCCCCCTGACTTCCGCGTCCCTGCCGCGCCCTTGCCTCACGGAGCTGTCATGCCCTCGACGTCCCGCCCGTCCGGACCCTTCAGACGTTCCCGCATACGCCGACCCTTCCGACACGTCGCCGCCGTCCTGGGATTGACGCTGGCCGTCTCGGTGCTGCCGCAGACGCCGTTACTGAGTTCCCCTCAGGCGCGGGCGGCGGGCCTGGACCGGCTGCCCACGCAGACGGACCTCGACCACCCAGTGGACGGCAAGACGGCCAGGGGACGCGCCTACACCAAGACGGACCCGGCCGAGACGGCCAAGGTCATCCGGGCCGACGAGCATGCATGGCCGGCCGCGGGCAGCGCCGAGGTCGAGGTCGGGGACAAGCCGGTCAAGGCCAAGGGCCTGCCGGTCCGGGTGGCGAAGGCGGGCAGGACCAGCCCGGCCTCCGTCGAAGTGGCCATCGCGGACCGCGGGAAGGCCATCGCCGCCGGCCTCGACGGCACCCTGCTGACCGTGGCCCGTGCCGACGGGAGAACCGGCATCGGCGCGGTCGACGTCTCCCTGGACTACAGCTCCTTCGCACCCGCCTACGGTGGGGGCTACGCCTCCCGGCTGCGCCTGGTCCAGTACCCGGCCTGCGTGCTGACCACGCCGCAGAAGAAGCAGTGTGCGCGGCCCACGCCACTGGAGTCGGTCAACGACACCGAGAACCAGACCCTCTCCACCACCGCGAAGGTCACTGCGGCCGGACGGACCGCGTCACCGACCGTCCTCGCCGCCACGGCCGGTGACTCCGGGACGCAGGGCAGCTATACGGCCACCTCGCTCGCCCCCTCCGCGCAGTGGAACGTCTCCGACGCCTCCGGTGTCTTCAACTGGTCCTATCCGATCACCACTCCGCCCGTGCCCGGCGGCCTGGCACCGTCGGTGGCGCTGGGATACAACTCCCAGACGATCGACGGCCAGACCTCGACGACCAACAATCAGGGCTCGTGGATCGGTCAGGGTTTCTCCTACGAGCCGGGCTTCATCGAGCGCCGCTACAAGCCTTGTGCGGACGACGGCCACGACGACACCAATGGTGACCAGTGCTGGGGCACCGACAACGCCACCATCTCGATCGCGGGCGGCGCCTCCGGCGATCTGGTCAAGGACAAGAAGAGCGGCGAGTGGCACCTGATCTCGGACGACTTCTCCAAAGTCGAGCAACTGACCGGCGCGACCAACGGTGACGACAACGGCGAGTACTGGAAGGTCACCAACACCGACGGCACCCAGTACTTCTTCGGCCGCAACCACCTGGACGGCTGGGCGTCCGGTGACGAGACGACCAACTCCGCCTGGACCGTCCCCGTCTACGGCGACGACCCCGACGAACCCTGCTACAAGACGACGCTCGCCAACGCCTACTGCACCCAGGCGTGGCGCTGGAACCTGGACGCCGTCATCGACCGGCACGGCAACCAGATCTCGTACTTCTACGGCACCGAGACCAATTACTACACGCAGGGCCTGAAGACGACGGAGAACGGCAAGGCGTACATCCGCGGTGGATACCTCAAGCGCATCGACTACGGCCAGCGCTCCGGCACCGTCTACGACACCAAGCCCGCCGCCCGGGTCACCTTCACCACCTCCGAGCGGTGCATCGGCGACCTCACCGACTGCGAGGCCGGTGACCTGACCGACTCCACCGCCGCGGACTGGCCGGACGTACCGTGGGACCGCAACTGCAAGGCCGGAAGCAAGTGCCCCGGCCAGAACTCCCCGACGTTCTGGACCCGGAAACAGCTCGACCGGATCACCACTCAGATCCGCACCGGCGACTCCACCTACGAGGACGTCGACTCCTGGACCCTGAGGCACCTCTTCACCGACAACGGTGACGGTTCGAGGTCGCTCTGGCTCGACCAGATCGATCACAAGGGCCTGACCGGAACCGATGTCTCGGTCCCGCCGGTGAAGCTGTACGGCCTGCAACTGCCCAACCGCGTCGACAAGCGCAACGACAACATCCAGCCCTTCGTCCGCTTCCGCCTCACCGCCGTGCAGAACGAATCAGGCGGTGTGCTGTCCGTCGGTTACGCCGATCCGCAGTGCAGCGAGACCGACCTGCCCACCGCCGGTGAATCGGCCGTCCGCTGCTACCCGCTCAAGTGGAACCCACCGGGTGAGGAGGACCCGGTCACGGACTGGTTCCACAAGTACGTCGTCTCCTCCGTGACCGAGCAGGATCTCGTCGGCGGCAACCCGGACCACATCACCACGTACACCTACCTCGGTGACGCCGGCTGGCGGAAGGCCAAAAAGGACGGCCTCACCAAGGACGAGTACCTCACCTGGAACGACTGGCGCGGCTATCAGCGCGTGCGCGTCCAGACCTCGGACGGCACCAACAGCTCCTCCAACACCCGTACGGAACACCTTTACTTCCAGGGCCTGGACGGAGACAAGACCGCCGACGGCGGCACCCGCACCTCGACCGTCACCGACACCGAGGGCACCACCTACACCGACGACGACTGGAAGTCCGGCTTCGAGCTGGAGACGCTCACCTACAACGGTGACACCGTCGTCGAGAAGTCGATCGACACACTGTGGACGAAGACCACCGCCACCCGGGCCGAGGACTGGGGCACCCGCACCGCACGCTACGTGCGCACCGCTCGCACCGACTCCTACGAGGCACTCGCCGCCGGCGGCTGGCGTCACTCCGCGACCGCCAACACCTACGACGACACCACCGGCCGCCTCGTTCGCACGGCCGATCACGGTGAACTCGACGTCGCCGACAACCAGTGCACCACCACCCAGTACGCGGACAACCCCGGCCTGCACATCTACAGCCTCATCGCCCGGGTCGAAACACTCGCCGTCGACTGTGCCACCACCCCCGACCGGTCGAAGGACGTCATCTCCGACGACGTCACGCTCTACGACGGCACCGCCACCGTGGGCGGCGCACCGACCAAGGGCGACCCCACCACCGTCAAGCGCCTGGCCTCCCACAACGGCACCACCGCCACCTACCAGACGGTCACCAAGGCCACCTACGACACCTACGGCCGCCCGCTGACGGTGACGGACGCCGCCAACCAGACGACGTACACCAAGTACACCGATACCTACGGCCTGGCCACCAAGAAGCAGGACACCAACCCGCTCGACTGGGTTACCTACACCGAATACGCCCCGCAATGGGGGCAGTTGTCCGCGCAGACGGACGCGAACGGCAAGCGGACCGATCTCTCCTACGACGCGCTGGGCCGCCTCACCGCCGTCTGGATGCCCGACCGGCCCAAGGCCGCCGGCGCCACCGCGTCGATCAAGTACAGCTACGGCATCCGCACCGACGACCCGTCCTGGGTGCGCACGCAGCGACTGGAGGGCAGCGGCACCACCTACGGCAGCGAGTACCAGCTCTACGACGGACTCCTGCGCCCCCGCCAGATCCAGACCGAGGGCCCCGACGGCGGCCGGCTCATCGCCGACACCCTGTACGACGGCTCCGGCCGCGTGGTGAAGACGAACGACACCTACTACACCACCGGAGCCCCCGGCACGGACCTGTTCGCCCCCGTCAACGCGGACATCGACGCGCAGACGGTGACCGAGTACGACGGTGCCAGTCGCCCCATCGCCAGTATCTTCAAGGTCGGCGGCACGGAGGAGAACCGCACCACCTACTCCTACGGCGGCGACCGCGTCCACGTCGACCCGCCCGACGGGCAGACCCCGACCACCACCATCACCGACGTCCGCGACCACACGGTCGAACTGCGCGAGTACAAGGCGAGCGCGCCCCGCCCGTCCGGCACGGCGTCGGACTACGTCGCCACCCGCTACACCTACACCCCGTCGGGGCAGCTCAAGTCCGTCGTCGACCAGGCGGGCAACACCTGGAGCTACGGATACGACCAGCGCGGTCGGCAGACGAGCAGCACCGACCCGGACGCCGGCACGTCCATCACCGCCTACGACGACGTGGACCGGCCGACCTCAGTCACCGACTCCCGCAAGAACAAGGTCACCACGACCTACGACGCACTCGGCCGGACCACCGGCACCTGGCAGGGTGACGCCGACACCGGCACGCGACTGTCCGTGACCAAGTACGACACCGTCGCCAAGGGCGAACTGTACGGCGAGTACACCTACCGCAACAGCACCGTCTACAGCTCCGTCCTCCACCCGGTACTGGACGAGATGTACCGGCCGACCCTGACGCGGTACACGGTGTCCAAGACGGCCGAACCCGAGCTGGGCGGCACGTACGAGTTCGGCACCCAGTACGGCCTGGACGGCACGGTCACCGCGCAGAGTTACCCCGCTGCGGGCGGCCTGGCCGGTGAAAGCGTCTCCTACCAGTACGACGGCCTCCAGCGCCCCGTCGGCATGAACACCTCGCTGAACACCACGGGAAGTTACGTCACCGACGCGCAGTACTCGCCCACCAGCCAGCTCGAAGGTGTCGAGCTGTGGAGCGGCAAGTCCACGGACACCAGGACCTGGCTGGACTTCCGCTACGAACGCGGCACCGAACGCCTGCTCCGCCAGAGCGTCCGCGTCGAGAACGCCGCCTCGCCCGCCCTGGACACCACCTACGGTTACGACGACGCGGGGAACGTCCGCTCCATCGCCGACCGCCCGGCCGGCGGCCCCACCGACGCCCAGTGCCTCACCTATGACACGCTCGGGCGGCTGACCGAGGCGTGGACCTCCGCGGCCACTCCCGACGGAGCCTCCGGCACCGGCGTCCAGGACCGGGCCTGCACCGCCGCCCCCGCCTCCAGCAACGTCGGCGGCGTCTCCCCGTACTGGAACTCCTACAGCTACGACGTCACCGGCAACCGCACCGGCCTGACCCGCCACGGCGTCGGCATCACTCCCACGTCCACCGTCACCTCCACCTACGGCCAGGGCGAGCAGGGCCCGCACCAGCTCAGCAAGACCGTCACCCAGACCGCCGCCACGGACACCACCCCGGCGGTCACCTCGCAGGACACCTACACCTACGACGCGGCGGGCAACACCGAAACTCGCGTCCTGGGCGGCGACACCCAGACCCTGGTCTGGGACAAGCAGAACCACCTCACCCAGGTGAAGGAGGCGGACGGCAGCAGCACGAACTACGTCTACGACGCGGCCGGGGACCGTCTGCTCCGGGAAACGACCACGGAGAAGGTCCTCTACCTGCCCGGCATGGAACTGCGCCTGGACAAGGCCGGCAAGACGGTGGGCGGCAGCCGCTACTACTCCTTCGGGGGCCAGACCATCGCCCAGCGCACCACCGACGGCGTCACCTACCTCGCCGGCGACAGCCAGGGCACGGCCCAGCTCGCCATCGCCTCCGGCGACGGCTCCACCCAGCGCCGCCGCCTGGACTCCTTCGGCGTCGCCCGCGACCAGACCTCGGCGTCCGTCTCCTCCTGGGCCAACGACAAGGGCTTCGTCGGCGGCACCAACGACGAGACGACGGGCCTCGTCCACCTCGGGGCACGTGAATACGACGCCGACCTGGGCCGGTTCATCTCCCTCGACCCGGTGATGAACCTGGCCAACCCGCAACAGATCAACGGCTACACCTACGGCAACAACAACCCGGCGACCTACGCCGACCCGTCCGGTACGTGTGCGTCCGTCGACTGCCCGACCCGGCCCTGCTCGCAGTGCCAGAACACGACACCGGGCACGGAACCCGGCCCGCCCCGGCTGTCACCGAACGCGGCAGCGGCCGGCTACACCCTCGACCAGGTCCTGGGCCAGGACTCCGCCGCCGCCGTCAAGAAGAAGAACCAGCAGTCGGGCCAGGTCTACGCCCAGGCCAGTGCGGACGCCGCCAAACGCAGAGCGGCGGCAGCGGCGAAGGAACTCGCCCAGATCGTAGCCGACGAACTGGGCATCACCGACGCCCTGGACTGCTTCACCACCGGCTCCCTCGGTGCCTGCGGGGCGACCGCGGTCACCGTGGTCTCCAGTATGGTCGGCGGGATCATCGGCAAGCTGGCCGTCAAGTACGGGGCGAAGCTGAGGATCAAACAGGCCGCGGCGCTCGGCAAGCGACTGTGGGGCCTGGGCGACAAGCTCGTCAGTGCCATCAAAGACTGGTGGAGGAACAGCCGACTGGCGAGCAAGCTCGCCAAGTCCTGCAACAGCTTCGCCCCCGGCACCCGGGTCGTGATGGCCGACGGCAGTACCAAGGCCATCGAGGACGTGGACATCGGCGACAAGGTCCGCGCCACGGACCCGGAGACGGGCAGGACCACCGTCCAGACGGTGACCGCCGAGATCACCGGCGCCGGCCTCAAGCACCTGGTCCGCATCACGATCGACACCGACGGCGGCAAGGGCGACAAGACAGCCTCCGTCACCGCCACCGACGGCCACCCCTTCTGGGTCCCCGAACTCGGAACCTGGCTCAAGGCGACCGACCTGCACCCGGGCACCTGGCTGCGCACCAGCACCGGCACGTACGTCAAGGTCACCGCGCTCAAGCGCTGGACCGCGCAGACGACAACGGTGCACAACCTCACGGTCAGCGCGGTCCATACGTACTATGTGCTGGCAGGACAGACGCCGATACTGGTTCACAACAGTGGAGGGTGCATTCCGGCCCTCCGGGATTGGAGCAGCCAACGCTTCCAGTTCGGGAACGAGACCTTCCTTCTGGACAAGAAGGGAATGGAGCACATCCTCACTCGTCATCATCCGAAAATGTGGGATGGCTCGGTAAAGGCTCAGCAGTCCTTCTTCGACCCCAAGATGAGCGTTGCTGATGTTCAGGACGCAATCGGACAGGTCATGCGCCAGAACAGGGATGCGCTCGTTCAGCGAGGGAGCAGGGGTATGTATCAAATTCAGGGAAAAGTCAACGGAGTAGACTATGTTCTCGGCATGAATAAAGGCCGAGTCGGCCAGTTCTACCCTGTTACTCCCTGACATGAGGAATCGCGGCGTGATCGAGATCGAGACGTACCTGAGGGATTCGGGCGGCACGTTCGTGCAGGTTGATGCCTGCGTCACCCGCCCAGCTGATCCCGACTACGTCGAGGGTGCGGTGCGAATCGCCATCCACGGAGTTGAGATCATCGGGATCAGTGAATGGGATTACGTTGACCAGCTGTGGGCATACGTGGCCAGCATGGTCCCGCAACTCTCGACCACAGGGTACGCGGCGACATATTTCCCGGATCAGCCGATTGAGCTCTCTTTCCGACAGCAAGGGTCTCAGGTTCTTGTTTCGGCGAAATCGGGCAACGGCGCGAAGAGAGCGAGCGTTTCAACGTCTGATTTCGTGGCGGCGCTGAGGGGTGCGGGAGCGGTGTTCTTCGGCAAGATGTCGGAGCTTCTCCCGGAGAACGCGGACTCTTATTCGGAGTCTCGTCGCGAATTGTTGTCGTGAATTGACTCGACGCTGAGAGGCCGCGCCAGAGCCGACTCTGGCGCGGCCTCTCGCCGTCTTGACGGCAGTAGTTGACGGCAACGTCAGCGGACGAGCGCGTTACAGGGTGGCGGTTCATCGCTGTCGGAGCGCGCCGTCTCGGTGGTCTGCGGGTTACCGAGCGCGCGGTGCCGAGGGTGTCGATGGCGTCGCGCTGGAGGCGGAGTCGGACGTGGGCGTAGACGGCGGCGGTTACGCCTATGTGGGCGTGGCCGAGGAGTTCCTTGATCACGACGAGTTCGACGCCCTGTTCCAGGAGCAGGGTTGCGGTGGAGTGCCGGAGGTCGTGGAAGCGGATGCGGCGGAGGCCGGACTTGCGGAGGAGCGTGGTGAAGGCGCGGGTGAGGTTGGTCGGGTCGATCGTTTTTCCCTGGGGAGTGGTGAACACGTGTCCGCTGTGCTGCCACGTGGCGCCTGCGGCCTCTCGCTCGCGCTGCTGCCGTTCGCGGTGGAGCTTCAGCGACTGGGCACAGCGGGTAGGCAGGGCGATGCGGCGTTCGGAGGCCCGGGTCTCGGTGGGGAGCGTGATGAGCGCGCCTGCGCTGGTGCGCTGGAGGGTTCGGCGGATTGCGGTGGTACCCGCGTCGAGGTCGAGGTCTTCCCAGCGTAGGCCGAGGAGTTCGCCCTTGCGAAGTCCGGTGTGGAGGGCGAGTTCGAACAGGGCATGCAGCCGGTGGCCTTGGGTGGCGGTGAGGAGTCGGCGGGCTTCGTCGGCGGTGAGGGGTTCGATGCGTCGGGGCCGTGGGGTGCCGGTGCGGACGTTGCGGGCGACGTTGCGCGGCATCTCCTCTTCGCGGACGGCGTGCTCCAGGGCGGTCTCGAGCACGGAGTGGATGTAGGTGAGCGTCAGCGGGGAGAGCAGCTTGTGGCAGCACTGGCCGGCGGCGCAGCAGCGGGGCTGGTTGCGCCGGGCGTCGATGCCGCGCGTGCAGCACTGGCAGGTGGTGCGGAGCTGGTTGAGCCAGGTGCGGATGTCCTTGGCGGTGAGCTTGGCCAGCTTCTTCTTGCCGAGGCCGGGGATGAGGTACCGATCGATGCAGGCGGCGTAGCGGGTGTGGGTGTTCTCGCGGAGTCGGTGGATGGCGACGCTGCCGAGCCAGTAGGTGAGGTAGTCGCCGACGGTGCCGTCGGCGGTGGCGACAGGGAGACCGCGGTTGCTGTTGGCGATTTTCTCGGCGGCTCCTCTCCGTGCGCTGCCGTAGACCCGGACGCGTGGGCGGCTGCCGTCGGCGGCGAGGACTTAGCTGGCGGCTTCCCAGCGGCCGTCCTTGCGCTGGTAGAGGATGCCTTCGCCGTTGGCGCGGGCCTTCTTCCGCTTGGAGGCGGTCATCAGGCGGCCTCTTCCAGGTGGCGCTGGACATAGTCGTCCAGGGCGTGGGCGGGGATACGACGGGCGCGGCCGATGGCAGCGAGGCCAGGCGGCGGGTGCGCAGGAGGTCGTAGAGGGCGGAACGGCCGATCTTGAGGCGGGCCATCGCCTCGGGCACGGTGAGCAATTCGTCGTCACGCACCGGCTGGGCCCAGAGAGCGCCGAGAGTGGGGAGTAGGCGCGGGTTTTGGTGGAGAAGTGGCCGCGAAAGCCGAGCACGTGGGCCCACTTGCGCAAGTTCAGGTGGACGAGTCGGAAGAAGCGTCGACTGGCCCACGGAAGGAGTTCCCGGCGGCTGCCGGAGTGGCGGATCTGGCCTACAAGCTGGAACGAGCCCTGGAGTGGATCGAGGAGCTGGAGGAGCGCGTCGAACGCCTCGAAGGCCGCGACGTGGACTGAGGCGGACACGTGAACGGCAGCGTCCCCGAACGCCGCAGGCTGGCATGCGGAGACGCTTCGTGTGGACCGGTCAGGGCTGGTACTCGTAGCCGATGGTGAACCGGGGCGGCAGACACCACTCCCCGTACTCGATGATCCCTTCTGCGTCCGACCAGCGGTGGACGCCGGCCAGGATCGGGGAGCCGACCGGCAGCCCCAGCGCGCTTGCCTCGCGGGCGTCAGCGGGGCGGGCGTGCATGTCGTCGCGGGCGTGGGTGATCGTGCGCTCGGTGACTTCCAGGACCCGGGCGGTCAGTCCGTGATTGCGGCCCGGGGCGGTGTTCAGCAGGTCCGGCACGAGGGCGGCGAACGGGGCCGGGTACCAGGTCACCGCGAACACGGTCCGGGTCTTGCCCCGCCCGGCCAGCCACTCGCGCCGCACCACCTGGTCCCCGGCCTCCAGGTCGAAGATCTCCGCCACATACAGCGGCGGGGTGATCAGTTCGGCGGCCGTCACCCGACTCGTCTCCCCCTCGGCCAGGAACGATTTCACCCGCTGGACCCGGGCCAGCCGGTCGCGCGCCGACAGCGTCCAGCGCGGGTCGTCGGCAACGTAGGTGCCGCGCGGGGTGGTGCGGATGAAGTTCTCGACCTGGAGGGCCTGCAAGGCGCGTGAGACGGTGGCGGCTGCGGCTTGCCACTGGCCTGCGATCTCCCGGTTCGTCGGCAGCTTGGCGCCCGGCTCAAGCTCTCCCGACAGGATGCGTTCCCGGAAGTGATCCGCGATCTTCGTGAACGTCTTGGGACTGGGCATAGTGCTTGCCCCCGTTGAGTTGACGTGCTGTCAGTGAGGGCACACTAGTGCACTACGAACCGTAGCGGGAGTGCTTCGGCCACTCGAATACTGAACTAGAGCACCGACCTGTCAAGAGGTCGGCCATGTGACGTTCGAGAGGTGGCGATGTGCAATGACGGAGCCGACGAGGTACTCCACCCAGCCAGTCGAACTCCCCTTGCGCCTGGAACTGGAGCCGACTCCCGTTGAAGGCTGCGCGGGCTGCGCCGAACTGGCCAACGTACGCGACCGGGCCCGCACGATCGGCGACATGACCACCGTCAGCGACTGCAACGTCTACATGCGACGCCACCCCGAGGGTCACCAGTGAGCCCCGCGCCGTATACCGGCACATCACCCACTTCATCCGCCACGTCCCTGAAGGCGGCATCACCTACGAGGCGTTCTGCATCGCTGCCAACTGCGAAGCCGGATCCGGACCCCCGCCGAGCAGGACGCCGCACAGACTGGGCACTCCGCCACACCGGACGCACCGGTCACGACCTGTTCAGACGCGCCTTCACCGACCACGCCAAGGTCACCCGAGCCGAGTAGAACCAGCACTGGCAGCCGGAACACGACCCACACCCCGCAGGTCATCGCACCAGACCAGCAGCCCAGCCGAACGCTCAACCGACTAGCCAGGACGGATCGCCGAAGCGGGATGCGTCCAAACTTTCTTCACGTCTTCAAGGCGACCCACTGGCGCGCGCGGCACGGCCGCCCACCCGGCCCGCTCTCGGCTCCACCACCGCGGGCCGGCCAGCGACCAGGCCGCGCAGAGACAGCCCAGCGTTGCGCCGGGAGCACGGGGAAGCTGGGACGCGTCCGCACGACGAGCACGAGGCCGACGGCGAGGTGGCGTTGGGGAGTCAGCTGGTGCGCAGCTCCTGGGCGGGGTCGGTCGGCTTCGTGGGCTTTACCCACCTGTTCGGGCCGGGGTTCGCGTCGGGCAAGGCCAGGGGGCCACTCGTTCAAATTCTGGGCAGGATCAAAGCCTGCCCGAGTTGTCAGCCAGCGTACGGCCCCCTGACCATGCCCGACCCCAAGCCGAACAGGACACCGGCCAAAGCCCACTCCACCGCCCTCACGTGCGTAGCCGTCTGACGGCAACGCCGACGGCAACAGGGGCGTACAACAGGGCACTTCCACGCCCGCCCACGGACTGGCCGAATCTCGCTGACCTGCAAAAGCGCAGATGACAGTATTTCAGCACGCACACGTACTATGTGGTGGCGGGGGTCACGCCGGTACTCGTTCACAATGCAACGTCAGGTCAGAAGTGCGATCTGACGCTGGGTGCTGGTCCGAATGCCCGAGAGGGAGTAGGGCTGGAGAACGGCGACATCGAAGCAGATGACGTTCGAGATCTGATCAACGAATCCGGAAATAAGTACGGCTGCCACACTTGCGATGCCACGACCCCCGGCACCAAGGACGGGGACTGGATTCCAGATCACCAGCCGCCGTCTAGTCTCGTCGCTCCAGGGTCTCCTCAGACGGCGTATCCTCACTGTCTGCCCTGCGCTAGGCGGCAAGGCGGGGTTGTCTCACAACTCTCACAAGGAAAGAGTAAGAAGGAATGGTAGCTAGTAGTCCTGTGGTTGCATTCCTGGCCAAAATTGAGCACGGCTGCCTGATCTTGCAGGACGCGGGAAGTGACGACGACGTCAGCGACTGGGATCCGGCGTCAAGCAGTTGGTATCGAGAGGGCAGTTCACTCATCTTCGGCGTCCAGGCCAGTGTTGACGGTCCTGTCGAATGCGAGGTATGGAAGTCGACTCCGCCTGCAGTTCTTCCTGCGCACCTCTTTGAGGTGTCACTCCCGTGTCCGTCCGGGTGGCTCGTATTGCACGACCCAAACGAATATGCCCGAATGCAATTCGCGGGGTTCCATGGCTCTGTGATCTGTTCGGTGATGGTGGACGATCCGCAGTTTCCGTCAAAGGTTCAGATCTTGCTGAGGAGAGAAGGTAAGTAGCTGCTTGAGCCTCGCAGGAACATGCGGGGCTCCACTCCAGGGCCTCGCCGGCTTCTCGCATGTGGGGTGAGGGTGTCCTTCCGCCGGAGGGTGTCGACCTTCCCGCGCGATTCCAAACTGCAAAATGAGACCCCGTCAGGTGGGCTGACGGGGCTTCTGCGTCGGGTGACGGCAGTAGTTGACGGCAACGTCAGCGGATGAAGACTCCGCACGGTGGATCGACGTGGGTTGACTCGTGGCCAGCGGGACCGTCGAGCGCGGTGCTGAGGGCGGGATGAGCCACGGCTACGCAATCCGGGGCGAGCCCGCACCACCAAGGTGCACGAATTGCCGCCCCCAGCGAGCCCTATCGGCTCGGCCGGGGGAGGGCGGGGGCGTCGTGCGTGGGGGAGGGGGCCGGCCGCTGGCCCGGCCTCGCCGTTTATCGTCATGATCATGCCCGACATCGCGCTGCCCACCCTCGCCCTGCTCTGCCTCGCGGCCCTCGCCGCCGGCTGGATCGACGCCGTGGTCGGCGGCGGGGGGCTCCTGCTGCTGCCGGCCCTGCTGCTCGGCCTGCCCGCCGGCACCCCGGCCGCGCACGCGCTCGGCACCAACAAGGCGGTCGCCATCGTCGGCACCACCGGCGCGGCGGTCACCTACGCCCGCAAGGCCCCGGTCGACGTCCGCACCGCCGTCCGCATCGGCCTGGCGGCACTCGCCGGCTCCTCGGCGGGGGCGTTCCTCGCGGCCGGGATGAGCACGGAGGTCCTCCGGCCGGTCATCATGGTGGTCCTCCTCGCCGTCGCCGCCTTCGTCATCCTGCGGCCCGCCTTCGGCACGGCCCCCGCGCCCGGCCCGGTCACCCGCCGCCGCGTCCTCGCCGCGATCGGCCTGGCCGGCCTGGGCATCGGCTTCTACGACGGCCTGATCGGCCCCGGCACCGGCACCTTCCTCGTCCTCGCCCTCACCGCGGTCCTCCACCTGGACCTGGTGACCGCCTCCGCCACCGCCAAGATCGTCAACTGCTGCACCAACGCGGGCGCCCTCGCCATGTTCGCCTGGCAGGGCGCGGTCCTGTGGCAACTGGCCGCCCTGATGGCCGTCTTCAACCTCGCGGGCGCCACCCTGGGCGCCCGTACGGCACTGAAGCGGGGCAGCGGCTTCGTACGGGTGGTGCTGCTGACGGTGGTCCTGGCGCTGGTGGCCGATCTGGCGTGGGAGCAGTGGGTGGCTTGAGGGTGGAGGTGCGCAGACGTCCGCCCCCACGAGCCCTGTCGGCTCGTGGGGGCGGAGATGTCACGCAGGATCACCTCTTTCTTGGGGCGGGACCCTGCTTACCCGTCACCGGCGCGGGGGGCGAGGCGGAGGGCGCGGACTTCGGCGGCGCCGGAAATATGAGGGTGTCGTTGCCTGCCGTCACCCGTGCGAGGCTTCGGCCGTTCAGGCCACTCAGGATCGGATTCTGGGGCAATGAGAAGTTCGGTACGTCCCTGGAGGGTGCCTGCGAGGTTCCTGCGGGGAGTATCACCGAGTCGGGGCGGGCTTCAGGGTTCTTGTGGCCGCCAATCGCAAGCCCGATCTCAGTCTCGGGGACGCCAAGTGCCCCCGGCGGCTGGTTCGCCCGTGCGGCGTCAGGGCCCGGACGGCCGGTGGAAGCGCTGGGGTCGCCAGGCGTGTCTGGCATGACGTTCTTCCTCGCTTTCGAAGGGGTGGCGGGAAGACGCACGGACTCCGACGCCGGCGGGCCACGGAGCCGGTGCGACGTAGACATAACGGCTGCGGTGGCGGTGCGGTTCAGGCACAGGGTGCTGAGGGGATTCCGGCCGTACGGGGAGCTCACCGCACCCCCGTCAGATGCGCGAACGCCACCACGTTGCCCCGGTAGCCCGTGTCGTGGGACCAGCCGCCGCCGCAGGTGATGACGCGGAGTTCGGGGCGGGGGGCGGTGCCGTAGACCTTGGTGTCGGGGAAGGCGCGGGCGTCGTAGACCTCGACGACGTCGACGGTGAAGAGGGCGGTGGAGCCGTCGCGGCGGGCGATCTCGATGGTGGCGCCGCGTTTGAGGGCGCCGAGGCGGTAGAAGACGGCGGGGCCCTCCGCGTTGTCGACGTGTCCGGCGACGATGGCGGTGCCGCGTTCGCCGGGGGTGGTGCCGGCCTCGTACCAGCCGGCCAGGTTCTTGCGGTCGGCGGGCGGGACGTCGAGGCTGCCGGTCGGGGTGAGGCCGAGGCCGGTCAGCGGGGCGTCGACGCCGAGGGCGGGGATGCGCACGCGGTCGGGCGGGGAGGGCGGCAGGGCAGGGGCGGCCGGGGCCTGACGGGCGTGCGCGGCGCGGGACTCGGCGGCCGAGGGCTGCGGCGGGCCCGACCCGGCGCCCCACAGCAGCCACGCTCCCGAGCAGAGGGCGGCCGCGGTGACGGCCGCTATGGCGGTGTTGCCGACCCTGCGCATGACGCGACCCCTCTTTCGGTCAGAACCCTCGAAGTCCCCGGCCCCCTCCGGGCCGCGAGGGGCGTCGGACCCGGAGGGGGTGGGGAAGCGCGGTACCGGCGGGCGGGCAGCGGAGGGTGCCCGTCACATCCCGTCGCCTCTCGCCCGGCGATGCAGGAGCCAGGTACCGCCCGCGGCGGCGACGGCGAGGGCCGCCACGCCGGCCGCGGTCTGCACGGGATCGGGGCCCAGGGCGCCGCCGACCCCCGTCTTCACGCTGCCGCGGGGATACACCCGCTCGGCCGAGGTCAGCGTCACCACCAGGTCACCGGTGACCCGCCGGTCGCCTTCCGCGCACCGGGCGACGATCTCGTACGTCCCCGGCTGCGCGCCCGGCGGCACCCGGAACTCCCCGGTCGCCTCGCCCTCGGGGCCGCGCGCCGCCAGCGTGAACGAGCCCGCGCCGACCGCGCTGGCGTCGCCCGCCGCCGTGCCGTCCTCGCCGCACGCGGCGGTGTCCGCCGTGGCCCGGTCGCCCGGCACGACGGAGGAGGGGTAGATCCGGAGGTCCCCGCTCCCGTCGGCCTCCCCGGCGTACGCCGGCGCCGCGGCGAGGAGGCCGGCGGTGGCCGCGGCGAGGGCGGTACCGGACAGCAGGCGGGCGGTGCGTCGCATCGGTGCTCCTTCGAGCTTCTCGGTGACCCCTGCCCCTCCGAGGTAAGTGCCACCGGCCCCGGACCGCTTCCCGAGGTGCCGTCAGAAATGTGGTGAACGGGTGTCAGGCGCCGCCCGCCGTGCCCGGACCGGAGGTCGTTTCGCCTGGTCACTGGCGTGCGGCGGGTCCGTCGCCGGGGAGCGTCCGAAGGGCGCCCGGCGCGGGTGTGAACGGGTGACCCGCCACCCCGGACGACGGCCGCTTGACCTCAAGCAAAGTTGAGGGTCGAGGCTGTGCGGCATGGATACCGAGACCCGTTCCGACACCGCCCCGCTCTCCGTCACCCTCATCGTCGGCAGCAATCGCCACGGCCGCTTCGGGCCCGTCGTCGCCGACTGGCTGCTGGAGCACCTGCGCGCCCATCCCGGCCTCGACCCCGAGGTCGTGGACGTGGCCGCCCCCGAGCTGCCCACCACCATGGCCCCCACCGCCGAGGCGCGGGCCGCGCTCGCGGAGGTCACCCCGAAACTGGCGGCCGCGGACGCGTTCGTCGTCCTCACCCCCGAGTACAACCACTCGTTCCCGGCGGGCCTGAAGAACCTCATCGACTGGCACTACCACGAGTGGCGGGCCAAGCCCGTCGCCCTCGTCAGCTACGGCGGCCTGTCCGGCGGCCTGCGCGCCACCGAGCACCTCCGGCAGGTCTTCGCCGAACTCCACGCCGTCACCGTCCGCGACACCGTCTCCTTCCACAACGCGGGCGGGTCCTTCGACGACGGGGGCCGCCTCAAGGACCCCTCGGCGCCGGACGCGGCGGCCAAGACCATGCTCGACCAACTGGTCTGGTGGGGCCGGGCGCTGCGGGAGGCGAAGGAGCGCCGGCCGTACGCCGCCTGACCTACCGGGTCACCGGCTCCAGCCGGACCGCGCACACCTTGAACTCCGGCATCCGCGAAGTCGGGTCGAGCGCCGGGTTGGTGAGGGTGTTGGCGCGGCCCTCGCCCGGCCAGTGGAACGGCATGAACACGGTGTCCGGCCGGATGCCGGTGGTGATCCGGGCGGGGGCGACGGCCCGGCCCCGCCGGGACACCACGGCCACCGGGTCCCCCTCCGCCGCGCCCAGTCGCGCCGCCAGCCTCGGGTGCAGCTCGACGAAGGGGCCGGGCGCGGCGGCGTTCAGCTCCGCCACCCGCCGGGTCTGCGCCCCGGACTGGTACTGCGCCACCACCCGGCCGGTGGTCAGCAGCACCGGGTACTCGTCGTCGGGCTCCTCGGCGGCCGGGCGGTGCGCGACGGGGACGAAGCGGGCCCGGCCGTCCTCGGTGGCGAAGCGGTCGAGGAAGAGGCGGGGGGTGCCGGGGTGTACGTCCCCTCCGGCGCCGTCCCCCTTCTCCGCGGCCCCGGCCCCGTCCCCGCCTCCCTCCCCGTTCCCCCCGAGCCCACCGCGGCCCCCGCTCCGGTCCCCGCCCTCCGCCGGGCACGGCCAGAACACCCCGTTCTCCTCCGCCAGGCGGCGGTACGTGATGCCGGAGTAGTCCGCGAGGCCGCCCGCGCTGGCCCGGCGGAGTTCCTCGAAGACCTCCTCGGGGTCGGTGGGGAAGCCCTTCTCCACGCCGAGCCGGGAGGCGAGTTCGTGCAGCACCTCCAGGTCGCTGCGGACGCCGTCCGGCGGGGTGATCGCCCGGCGGCGCAGCAGGACCCTGCCCTCCAGGCTGGTGGTGGTGCCCGTCTCCTCGGCCCACTGGGTCACCGGCAGGACGACGTCCGCGAGCGCCGCCGTCTCCGAGAGGACCACGTCGCACACGGCGAGGAAGTCCAGCGACCGCAGACGGGCCTCGACATGGGCGGCCCGGGGCGCCGAGACCACCGGGTTGGAGCCCATCAGCAGCAGCGACCTGATGTCCGTACCGAGCGCGTCGAGCAGTTCGTACGCGCTGCGCCCCGGGCCCGGCAGCGAGTCGGGGTCGACGCCCCACACCTCGGCGACGTGCCGCCGGGCCGCCGGGTCGGTGAGCTTGCGGTAGCCGGGCAACTGGTCGGCCTTCTGGCCGTGTTCGCGTCCGCCCTGCCCGTTGCCCTGCCCGGTCAGACAGCCGTACCCGGAGTACGGCCGGCCGGCCCGGCCGGTCGCCAGGCACAGGTTGATCCAGGCGCCGACCGTGTCGGTGCCCTTGGACTGCTGCTCGGGGCCGCGCGCGGTGAGCACCATCGCGGCCTCCGGCGCGCAGAACATCCGCACCGCCTCCCGCAGCAGCGGCACGGACACGCCGGTGATCCGCTCCACGTACTCGGGCCAGTGCGCCATGGCCGCGGCCCGCGCCTCCGCCCAGCCGGTGGTCCGCCCGGCGACGTACTCCTCGTCCACCCGGCCGTCGGCGACGACCAGGTGCAGCAGTCCGAGGGCCAGCGCCAGATCCGTACCGGGCCGGGGGGCGAGGTGCAGGTCCGCCTGTTCGGCGGTCTTCGTGCGGCGCGGGTCGACGACGATGAGCGTGCCGCCGTTCGCGCGCAGTTCGCTGAAGTAGCGCAGCGCCGGGGGCATGGTCTCGGCCGGGTTGGAGCCGACGAGGATCACGCAGCCCGTCCGCGGGATGTCGGCCAACGGGAACGGCAGCCCCCGGTCCAGCCCGAACGCCTTGCTGCCGGCCGCCGCCGCGGACGACATGCAGAACCGCCCGTTGTAGTCGATCTGCGAGGTCCCCAGCACCACCCGGGCGAACTTGCCCAGCGTGTACGCCTTCTCGTTGGTCAGCCCGCCCCCGCCGAACACGCCGACCGCGTCCGCGCCGTGCTCCGCCCGGGTCCGCGTCAGGTGCGCGGCGATCCGGTCCAGCGCCTCGTCCCAGCCCGCCGGCACCAGCGTGCCGTCCCCGGCGCGCACCAGCGGCGAGGTCAGCCGCACCCGCGAGGACAGCACCTCCGGCGCCGTCCGCCCCTTGCCGCACAGCGCGCCCCGGTTCACCGGGAAGTCCGCGCGCTCGGTGACCTCGACGGTCCCGTCGGCGGCGGGCGTCAGATGCATCCCGCACTGCAGGGCGCAGTACGGGCAGTGTGTGGGCGTCGGGGAGTTCTGCATGCCAGCCACAGTGCGGCGCGCGTGTTACGCGGCCCGGCGGCTCCTTGTTACACGGGCGGCACGGTGCGCTCCCCGGTCCTCGGCCTCCGCCGTGAGGTCACCGGCGTGACCTCGGGGCCCCGCGCTCACCGCCCCGCGTTCACCGCCCGGCTGCCAGGGCCCGTGCCACCCCGGGCTCCCTCGGCCCGAGGAACCGCGGATCGGGCTCGACCAGCACGTCCAGCGCCGCCTTGCCCGCCGCGAAGACCTCCCGTACGGCCCCGTAGTACCAGGTCAGGTCGTGCCGGTCGGCGACCCCGACGCCGTACGACGTCACCCCCGCCGCCCGGCACAGCGCCACCGCCCGCCGGATGTGGAAGCCCTGGCTGATCAGCACGGCCCGGTCGACGCCGAAGACCTTCTTCGCGCGGACGCACGAGTCCCAGGTGTCGAACCCGGCGTAGTCGCTGACGATCCGCGCGTCGGGCACCCCGTGCCGGACCAGGTAGGCGCGCATCGCGTCCGGCTCGTCGTAGTCCGCGCGGCTGTTGTCCCCGGTGACCAGCAGCACCTTCACGCGTCCGGCCCGGTACAGCCCGGCCGCCGCGTCCAGCCGGCGCGCCAGGTACGGCGACGGCTCCCCGTCCCACAGGCCCGCCCCGAAGACCACGGCCACGTCGGTGCGCGGCACGTCCGCGGGGGAGCGCAGCCCGTCCTCCGTCGCCACCCGCAGCCACGCGCCCGGCAGCAGCGCCAGCACGCACCCGGCCATCACCGCCCACACCGACCGCCGCCGCCCCGCCCGGGTGCGCGGCACTCCCCACCGACGCCTCGTCATGGACCCACAGACGCTTCGTACGTCCGTACGGTTCAGATCAGTACGGTTCGGAGTCGTACGGTTCGGATACGTCCCTCACACCCGCCGCCCCCCGCCCTGTGAACCGACGGAAAACCTCCGTGACCTCCCAGGCAACGGCGGGGCAACCTCCCCCCGGCACGCTCGTTCCATGACCGTGCCCCCGACGACCAGTCCCGACGGCGCCCCCGCACTGGTCGTCGTCGCCCACGGCAGCCGCGACCCCCGCGCGCTGCGCACCGTACGCGCCCTCCTCGACCAGGTACGCGCCCTGCGCCCCGGCCTGCCGGTGAGGCTCGGGCACATCGAGCTGAACGCGCCGCTGCTGCCCGACACACTGGCCGCCCTCGGTGACGGTGACGCCGTCCTCGTACCGCTGCTGCTGAGCCGGGGCTACCACGTCAAACGCGACATCCCGGAGATGGCGGCGGGCTTCCCGGCGCGGACCCGGGTGGCCGCGCCGCTCGGACCCCACCCGCTGCTGGTGGACGCCCTGCACGGGCGGCTCGCCGGGGCGGGCTGGGTCCGCCGGCCCGGGGACGCGGTGGTGCTGGCCGCCGCCGGGTCCCGGGACCCGGACGCCGCGACCGACACCGCCCGCACCGCCGGGCTCCTCGCCGCGCGGCTCGGCGTCCCGGTCGTCCCGGCCTACGCGACGACCACCGCGCCGACCGTCCCGGAGGCGGTCGCGGCCCTCACCGCCCGGGGCCACCGCCGGATCGCCGTGGCCTCGTACTTCACCGCGCCGGGCCGCTTCGCGACGGAGACGGCGGAGGGGCCCTGGCTCACATCGGCGCCGTTGGGCACGCATCCGGCGATGGCCCGCCTGCTCCTGCACCGGTACGAGGAGGCACGCGCCGGCTCCGCACCCGCGGGAGCGTCGTGGCCGTTCGCGCAGTTCCCCGCGCCCCTTCGGGGCACGGGGCAACTGCAAGCTACTTAAGGGGCGCGAGGAACTGCGCAACCAAGCCACGACGCACCCGCACCCGGCACCCGACAGAACCCACGTACTGTCGGTGCCATGGAAGGCACCGCACCCCTCACCCCCTACGACCCCACGTCCGTGGCCCGATGGGTTCCCGAGCCCGACAAACGGCCCGGCCGTACCGCCTTCCAGCGGGACCGCGCCCGTGTCCTGCACTCCGCCGCCCTGAGGCGGCTGGCCGGCAAGACGCAGGTCGTCACCCCGGGCCGCACCGACCAGACCTGGGACGCCAGCCCCCGTACCCGCCTCACGCACTCCCTGGAGTGCGCCCAGGTCGGCCGGGAACTCGGCGAAGCCCTCGGCTGCGACCCCGACCTCGTCGAGGCCGCCTGTCTCTCGCACGACCTGGGGCACCCCCCGTTCGGCCACAACGGCGAGCAGGCGCTGAACGAGTTCGCCGCCGACTGCGGCGGCTTCGAGGGCAACGCGCAGTCGCTGCGGCTGCTCACCCGCATCGAGCCCAAACGTTTCACCGAGGAGCGTTCCGTCGGCCTCAACCTCACCCGCGCCGCCCTGGACGCCGCGACCAAGTACCCGTGGCCCAGGGGCGCGCACCCCGCCGACCCGGACTCGCCGAAGTTCGGCGTGTACGAGGACGACCGGCCGGTCTTCGACTGGGTCCGCGAGGGCGCCCCCGCCGCCCGTACCTGCTTCGAGGCGCAGGTCATGGACTGGTCCGACGACGTGGCGTACTCCGTGCACGACGTCGAGGACGGCCTGCACGCCGGTCACATCGACCCGGCGTGCCTGCTCGCCGACCCCGAGCGGCGGGCGGTGTTCGAGGTCGCCGCCGCCCGGTACGCGCCCGCGGACACCGACCCCGGGGAACTCGCCGAGGCCCTCGACCGGCTGCTCGCCCAGGACTGGTGGCCGCACGGTTACGACGGCACGGCGATCGCGCAGGCCCGGCTGAAGGACGCCACCAGCCAGCTCATCGGCCGGTTCTGCCTGGCCGCCGAGCGCGCCACCCGCGCGGCGTACGGCGGCGGCCGGCTCACCCGGTACACCGCCGAGCTGGTCGTGCCGCGCGCCACCCGCATGGAGTGCGCCGTCCTGAAGGCCGTCGCCGACCGGTACGTGATGCAGCGCGCCGAGCAGGAGCGGCTCCGCGCCGATCAGCAGGTCGTCGTCCTGGAGCTCGCGGAGGGGCTGACCCGCCGGGCGCCGTACGGGCTGGACCCGCAGTTCCGGGCCCTGTTCGACCGGGCGCCGGACGACCGGGCCCGCAAACGGGTGCTCGTCGACCAGATCGCCTCCCTCACCGACGCCTCGGCCCGTTCACTGCACGCGCGGCTGACCTGATCGGGCCACTCCCCCTTCCCGGGACCGGCTCGGTGCGGGACGCTCGCATGTGGCGGAACCTCGACGAGGAGGCAAACAAGTGGTCGACGCTGATCAGACATTCGTCATCGTCGGAGGAGGGCTGGCCGGCGCGAAGGCGGCCGAGACCCTCCGCGCGGAGGGTTTCACCGGCCGGGTGATCCTGATCTGTGACGAGCGCGACCACCCCTACGAGCGGCCCCCGCTGTCCAAGGGCTTCCTGCTCGGCAAGGAGAGCCGCGACAGCGTCTTCGTGCACGAGCCCGCCTGGTACGCCCGCCACGACGTGGAACTCCACCTCGGCCAGACCGTCGTCGCCGTCGACCGCGCCGCCAGGACCGTGCACTACGGCGACGACGGCACCCGCGTCCGCTACGACAAGCTGCTCCTGGCCACCGGCGCCGAACCCCGCCGCCTCGACGTCCCCGGCACCGGCCTCGCGGGCGTCCACCACCTGCGCCGCCTCGCCCACGCCGAACGCCTCAAGGGCGTCCTCGCCGCCCTCGGCCGGGACAACGGCCACCTGGTGATCGCCGGCGCCGGGTGGATCGGCCTGGAGGTCGCCGCCGCGGCCCGCGAGTACGGCGCCGAGGTCACCGTCGTCGAGCCCGCCCCGACCCCGCTGCACGGCGTCCTCGGCCCCGAGCTGGGCGGGGTCTTCACCGAGCTGCACCAGGCGCACGGCGTCCGCTTCCGGTTCGGCGTCACCCTCACCGAGATCGTCGGCCAGGACGGGGTGGTCCTCGCCGCCCGCACCGACGACGGCGAGGAGCACCCGGCGCACGCCGTGCTCGCCGCGATCGGCGCCGCGCCGCGCACCTCGCTCGCCGAGGCGGCCGGCCTGGAGATCGCCGACCCCGCGCACGGCGGCGGCATCGTCGTCGACGAGCGGCTGCGCACCTCCGACCCCGACATTCACGCCGCCGGGGACGCGGCCTCCTTCCGGCACGCCCTGTTCGGCACCCGGCTGCGGGTGGAGCACTGGGCCAACGCGCTGAACGGCGGCCCGGCGGCGGCCCGCGCGATGCTGGGCCGGGAGGTCACGTACGACCGGGTGCCGTACTTCTTCTCCGACCAGTACGACCTGGGCATGGAGTACAGCGGATGGGCGCCGCCGGGGTCGTACGACGAGGTGGTGATCCGGGGGGACGCGGCGAAGCGGGAGTTCATCGCGTTCTGGGTGAAGGAGGGGCGGGTGCTGGCCGGGATGAACGTGAACGTGTGGGACGTCACAGAGTCCGTCCAGCGGCTGATCCGGTCCGGGGTGCGGGTGGACGGGGAGGCGCTGGCGTCGCCGCGGGTGCCGCTGGAGTCGCTGGGCGCGTGAGCGTCTGCCGGGTGCTGCCGGATGGCGGGTGCGGGTGCGCTGTGGCCGTTCGCGCCCGCGCGGCGGAGCCGCGGATCGATGCAGCCCGCGCCCCTTCGGGACGCTCCCGTACCCGTAGAATTCACGCGTGGCTGGACGGATCAATGACGAGGACGTGAAGGCGGTTCGGGACGCGGTCCCGATCGACGCCGTGGTGTCCGAGTACCTCCAGTTGCGCAACGCGGGCGGCGGCAACCTCAAGGGGCTGTGCCCGTTCCACGACGAGAAGTCGCCCTCCTTCCAGGTCAGCCCCGCCAAGGGGCTGTTCCACTGCTTCGGCTGCCAGGAGGGCGGCGACACCATCACGTTCGTGATGAAGATCGACCACCTCACCTTCTCGGAGGCGGTCGAGCGGCTGGCCGCCCAGGCCGGCATCACCCTGCGCTACGAGGAGGGCGGCTACAACCCCTCCCACCAGCGCGGCGAGCGGATCCGCCTGGTCGAGGCCCACAAGATCGCCGCCGAGTGGTACGCGGAGCAGCTCGCCACCAGCCCCGAGGCCGACGCCGGCCGGCACTTCCTCGCCGAGCGCGGCTTCGACCAGGCCGCCGCCCTGCACTTCGGCGTGGGCTACAGCCCCCAGGGGTGGGACCACCTCACCCGCTACCTGCGCGGCAAGGGCTTCTCCGACAAGGAGCTGCTGCTCTCCGGGCTGGCGCAGGAGGGCCGCCGCGGGCCGATCGACCGGTTCCGGGGCCGGCTGATGTGGCCCATCCGCGACATCGGCGGCGAGGTCGTCGGCTTCGGCGCCCGCAAGCTCTACGAGGCGGACAACGGCCCGAAGTACCTGAACACCCCCGAGACCCCGATCTACCGCAAGTCCCAGGTCCTCTACGGCATCGACCTGGCCAAGAAGGAGATCGCCAAGACCTCCCGCGCGGTCGTCGTCGAGGGCTACACCGACGTCATGGCCTGCCACCTGGCCGGTGTGACCACGGCCATCGCCACCTGCGGCACCGCCTTCGGCACCGACCACATCAAGATCCTGCGCCGGCTGCTGATGGACAACGGCAGCGCCCGCGTGATCTTCACCTTCGACGGCGACGCCGCCGGGCAGAAGGCGGCCCTGCGCGCCTTCGAGGACGACCAGAAGTTCGCCGCCGAGACGTACATCGCCATCGCCCCCGACGGCATGGACCCCTGCGACCTGCGGCTGGCCAAGGGCGACGAGGCCGTCGCCGACCTGGTCGAGCCGCGCACCCCGCTCTTCGAGTTCGCGCTGCGCCAGATCGTCGCCCGCTACGACCTGGACACCCCGGGGGGCCGCGCCGCCGCCCTGGACGAGGCGGCCCCGGTGGTCGCCCGGATCAAGAACAGCGGCGCCCAGCACGAGGTCGCCGTGCAACTCGCCGGGATGCTGGGCATCCTCGACACCCAGTTCGTCGTCAAGCGGGTCGCGCAGCTCGCCCGCTGGGCCCGCGACCGCGGCGGCCGCGGCCCCGCCGCCCCCGACCAGCGCCGGCCCGGCCCCCAGCAGTACGCCGCCGCCCCGCCCCAGGCCCCGCGCGGCCCGGCCCTGAACCTGCGCAACCCCGTCTACGCCACCGAGCGCGAGCTGCTCAAGCTCGCCCTCCAGCGCCCCGAGCTGGTCTCCCCGGCCTTCGACGCGTACGGCGTCGACGAGTTCACCGCCCCGCCCTACGCCGCCGTACGCCAGGCCATCATGGACGCGGGCGGCGCCGAGCACGGCGTCGCCGACCCGCAGGAGTACCTGGTCCGGGTCCGTGAGGCGGCCCCCGACGACACCGTGCGCGCGATGGTCACGGAGCTGGCCGTCGAGGCGATCATGCGCCGCGCGGTCGACGAGCTGTACGCGGGCGAGGTGCTGGTCCGGGTCCGCCGCCGTGCCGTCGAGCGGTACATCCGCGACATCACCGGCCGCCTCACCCGGCTCTCCGCCCACGGCGACCCGGCCGAACTGGCCTCGGTGCAGAACGAGTTGTGGGTCCTCCAGCAGTACGACCAGGCGCTGCGGGAACAGGGCGCCGCCGCGCTCTGACGGCACTTCGCCGGTTTGGGCCGCGCCGCACCGCGTACCCGTCCCGGGAGATGACCGCGCGGTCACGGTCCGGACGCAAAAAGTCACCGCACGCCCCTCGTGGCGGCTGTGTGTCGTACCCCACACTGGGTTCCGGTGCCTGAGTCCCCGGAGCGCGGCCGGCCCGTCCCCCGGCGGGTTGCTGACCCCCGCGGTTCCGACCATCACGTACGGGGCGGACAGCGGTGCGGCCGCGGACCCGCCCCCGAAGTACCGCTGCCGCCCCCTCCGGCAGCGTCCATCCTGGAGGTCGCCCCCGTGCAGACCCAGACCCAGACCCTGACCGACACCGGTACCGACGGCACGGACGCCGACGCGGAGGCGGAGCCGCTCGTCGCGGTCCCCCCGCGGCACCGTGCCGCGCGCCACCCGGAGACCGGGCCGGACGACCCGCCCGCCGAGATCCTGGAGACCGTCGAGCCGGTCGCAACCGTCGAATCGGTCGAACCGGTAGAGCCATTAGAGCCCGTAGAGCCCGTAGAGCCAGTCGGGGCCGCCGAGAGCGCCGAGGGCGTCGGCGCCTCCGAGGCCGTCGAGCCGGGGCCCGTCCGCCCCGAGACCGGCGGGCCCTCCTCGGACCTGTTCCGCCAGTACCTGCGGGAGATCGGCCGCATCCCGCTGCTCACCGCCGCCGAGGAGGTCGAACTCGCCCGCCGGGTGGAGGCCGGCCTGTTCGCCGAGGAGAAGCTGAGCAGCACCCCCGACCTGGACAGCCGCCTCGCCCACGACCTGGACCGGCTGGTCGTGATGGGCCGGATGGCCAAGCGCCGCCTGATCGAGGCCAACCTGCGCCTGGTCGTCTCCGTCGCCAAACGGTACGTGGGCCGCGGGCTGACCATGCTCGACCTGGTCCAGGAGGGCAACCTGGGTCTGATCCGGGCGGTGGAGAAGTTCGACTACGCCCGCGGCTACAAGTTCTCCACGTACGCCACCTGGTGGATCCGCCAGGCCATGTCCCGCGCGCTGGCCGACCAGGCCCGCACCATCCGGGTCCCCGTGCACGTCGTGGAGCTGATCAACCGGGTGGTCCGGGTGCAGCGCCGGATGCTCCAGGAACGCGGCTGCGAGCCGACCCCCGCGGAGGTCGCCGCCCACCTGGACCTGCTGCCCGAGCGGGTCAGCGAGGTGCTGCGGCTGGCCCAGGAGCCGGTGTCGCTGCACGCCCCGGTCGGCGAGGAGGACGACGTCGCCCTCGGTGACCTCATCGAGGACGGGGACGCCGCCAGCCCCGTGGAGTCGGCGGCGTTCCTGCTGCTGCGCGAGCACCTGGAGGCGGTGCTCTCCACCCTCGGCGAGCGCGAGCGCAAGGTCGTCCAGTTGCGCTACGGCCTGGTCGACGGCCGGCCCCGCACCCTGGAGGAGATCGGCCGGATCTTCGGCGTGACCCGCGAGCGGATACGGCAGATCGAGTCCAAGACCCTGAACAAGCTCCGCGACCACGCCTTCGCCGACCAGCTCCGCGGCTACCTGGACTGACCCGCCCCCCCCGCGCCGCGCCCCTAGTCGACCTCGGCGACCGCCTGCGCGAACTGCGCCTGGTACAGCTTGGCGTACGCCCCGCCGGCCGCCAGCAGGCCGGTGTGGGTGCCCTGTTCGACGATGGAGCCGTTCTCCATGACGAGGATGGTGTCCGCGTCGCGGATGGTGGACAGCCGGTGCGCGATGACGAACGAGGTCCGCCCGTGGGCCAGCTTGGCCATCGCCTTCTGGATCAGCACCTCGGTCCGGGTGTCGACCGACGAGGTCGCCTCGTCCAGCACCAGGATCACCGGGTCGGACAGGAACGCCCGCGCGATGGTGATGAGCTGCTTCTCGCCCGCGCTGACCCCGGTGCCCTCGTCGTCGATCACGGTGTCGTAGCCGTCGGGCAGCGTCCGGACGAACCGGTCGGCGTGCGCGGCCCGCGCCGCCTCCTCGATCTCCCCGCGGGTCACCTCGCGGGCGGCGCCGTACGCGATGTTCTCCGCGATGGTGCCGCCGAACAGCCAGGTGTCCTGGAGCACCATGCCGATCCCGGCGCGCAGCTCGTCCCGGGACATCTTGGCGATGTCCACGCCGTCCAGGGTGATCCGCCCGCCGGACACCTCGTAGAACCGCATGAGCAGGTTGACGAGGGTGGTCTTGCCGGCTCCGGTGGGGCCGACGATGGCGACCGTCCGGCCGGGCTCCACGGTCAGCGACAGGTCCTCGATCAGCGGCTTGTCGGGCTCGTACCGGAACGACACGTGCTCCAGCGCCACCCGTCCGCGCAGCTCGGCCGGCCGCTCGGCGGCCACCGGATCGGCGCTCTGCTCCTCCGCGTCCAGCAGCTCGAAGACCCGCTCGGCGGAGGCGACACCGGACTGCACCAGGTTCGCCATCGACGCCACCTGCGTCAGCGGCATCGAGAACTGCCGGGAGTACTGGATGAACGCCTGCACGTCCCCGATGGACAGCGACCCGGAGGCGACCCGCAGCCCGCCGACGACGGCGACCAGCACGTAGTTGATGTTGGAGACGAACATCATCAGCGGCTGCATGATCCCGCTGTTGAACTGCGCCCTGAACCCGGCCTCGTACAGCGCCTCGTTCTGCTCGGCGAACCGCGCCGCCGACTCCTCCTGCCGGCCGAACACCTTCACCAGGGCGTGCCCGGTGTACATCTCCTCGATGTGCGCGTTCAGCTTGCCCGTGGAGCGCCACTGCTGCACGAAGTGCGGCTGGGACCGCTTGCCGATCCGGGTGGCCACCAGGAACGACAGCGGCACGGTCACCAGCGCGACCAGCGCCAGGATCCAGGAGACGTAGAACATCATCGCCAGCACGCCGATGATGGTCAGCAGCGAGTTGATGAGCTGGCCCATCGACTGCTGGAGGGTCTGCCCGATGTTGTCGATGTCGTTGGTGGCGCGGGAGAGCACCTCACCGCGCTGCCGCTGGTCGAAGTAGGACAGCGGCAGCCGCGACAGCTTGGTCTGCACGTCCTCGCGCATCCGGAACATGGTCCGGTTCACCGCCCGGTTGACCAGCCGCGTCGCCACCGCCATCAGCAGCCCGGCGACGAAGAACGCCCCCAGGGCCAGCAGCAGGACGTGTCCGACGGCGGTGAAGTCGATGCCCTCGCCGGGGGTGAAGTCGGTGCCGCGCAGCATGTCGGCGACGTCCCCGTCGCCGCGCTCCCGCATCGACTCCAGTACCTGGTCCTTGGTGGCCCCGTCCGGCATCCGCCGTCCGATGATCCCGGCGAACACCAGGTCGGTGGCCTTGCCGAGGATCTTCGGCCCGACCACGTTGAGGCCGACGCTCACCACCACGCACAGCAGCAGCAGGCCGATGGTCACCCGCTCCGGCCGGAACTGGCCGACCAGCCGTTTGCCCGACCCCTTGAAGTCCATCGACCGCTGGTCGGGTCCGACCCCGGCCATCATCCGCCCCGCCGGCCCGGCCATCAGGCAGCCTCCGCTTCCGTCAACTGGGAGAGCACGATCTCCCGGTAGGTGTCGTTGGACGCCATCAGCTCGTGGTGCCGGCCGGTGCCGACCACCCGGCCCTCGTCCAGCACGATGATCCGGTCCGCGTCCCGGATGGTCGCCACCCGCTGGGCGACGATGACCACGGTCGCCCCGGCCGTCTCCCGGCCGAGCGCGGCCCTGAGCGCCGCGTCGGTGGCGTAGTCCAGCGCGGAGAAGGAGTCGTCGAAGAGGTAGATCTCCGGGCGCTGCACCAGCGTCCGGGCGATGGCGAGACGCTGCCGCTGCCCGCCGGAGACATTGGTGCCGCCCTGCGCGATCGGCGCGTCCAGCCCGCCCTCCAGGCGCTCGACGAACTCCTTGGCCTGCGCCACCTCCAGCGCGTGCCACAGCTCCGCGTCGGTCGCGTCCGGGTTGCCGTACCGCAGGTTGGTCGCCACCGTGCCCGCGAAGAGGTACGGCTTCTGCGGCACCAGCCCGACGGTCCTGGCCAGCAGCTTCTGGTCCAGGGTCCGTACGTCGGTGCCGTCGACCAGCACCTCGCCCTCGGTGGCGTCGAACAGCCGGGGCACCAGCCCCAGCAGCGTCGACTTGCCGCTGCCGGTCGAGCCGATGACGGCGGTCGTCTCGCCCGGCCTGGCCACCAGGTCGATGTCGCGCAGCACCGGCTCCTCGGCGCCGGGGTAGCGGAAGCCCGCGCCGCGGATCTCCAGGTGCCCGTGCCGGCGCAGTTCGGTGACCGGCGCCACTGGCGGCACCACACTGCTCTCGGTGTCCAGCACCTCCTGGATGCGCTCGGCGCACACCTCCGCGCGCGGCACCATCATGAACATGAAGGTGGCCATCATCACGGACATCACGATCTGCATCAGATAGGCCAGGAACGCCGTCAGGTCGCCGATCTGCATCCCGCCGCTGTCGATGCGGTGCGCGCCGAACCACACCACGGCGATCGACGACAGGTTCACCACGGTCATGACCACCGGGAACATCAGCGCCAGCAGATTGCCGGTGCCGAGGGCCATGTCGGTCAGATCGGCGTTGGCCCGGCGGAACCGCCGCTGCTCGTACTCGTCGCGCACGAAGGCGCGGATGACCCGGTTACCGGTGATCTGCTCGCGCAGCACCCGGTTCACCGTGTCCAGCCGGACCTGCATGGCCCGGAACAGCGGCCGCAGCCTGCGCACGATCAGCGTCACGCAGATCCCCAGCACCGGCACCACCGCGACCAGCACCCCGGACAGCGGCACGTCCAGGCCCAGCGCCATCACGATGCCGCCGACGCACATGATGGGCGCCGACACCATCAGCGTGAACGTCATCAGGGCCAGCATCTGGACCTGCTGCACGTCATTGGTGGTCCGGGTGATCAGCGACGGGGCGCCGAACTGCCCGACCTCCCGGGCGGAGAAGGACTGCACCCGGTCGAAGACGGCACCGCGCACGTCCCGGCCGAGCGCCGAGGCGGTGCGGGCGCCGTAGTACACGGCGCCGATGTTGCAGACGACCTGGGCCAGCGAGATCCCGACCATCAGGGCGCCGTAGCCCAGGATGTAACCGGTGTCGCCCTGGACCACACCGTTGTCGATGATGTCGGCGTTCAGGGTGGGCAGGTAGAGGCTGGCGCAGGTCTGCAGGAACTGCAGCGCCACCAGTAGCGCGATGGGTTTCTTGTAGGGCCTGAGACAGGTCCGCAGCAATCGTATGAGCACGCTCGGTCTCTCGGAGTCGGCGGTGGGGGCGGGACGTCGCCCTTGGCCCCCATCGTCGGGCACTGCCCCCGCGTTACCTCAACCGATTTACCGGCGGAACGCCCCCCTTGCCGCCCGCTACGGACGGAACGCGCCGGGGTGCGTCTGCTCCCGTACCGCCACGTACTGCTGCCGCACCGCCTGCCCCACGGCCAGCTCCTCGCCCGGCTCCAGCACCTGCCCCACCGCGCCCTGCCAGGCCGGAGGAGTGCGCGGGTCGCGGGTGCCCCGGGAGGCGCCCAGCGCCCAGGCCGCCTGCCGGGCCGCGCCGATCGCCGCGTAGTCCGCGGGCCCCGGCACGACGACCTGCGTCCCGAACAGCGAGGGCGCCGCCGCCTGCACCGCGGGCAGTTCCGCGGCCGGTCCCAGCAGGAAGATCCGCCGCACCGCCACGCCCCGGCCGCGCAGCACGTCCAGGGCGTCCGCGAGCCCGCAGAGCATCCCCTCGAACGCGGCCCGCGCCAGGTGCTCCGGCCGCATCGACTCCCGCCTGAGCCCGGCGAGGGTGCCCGCGGTGTGCGGCAGGTGCGGCGTCCGCTCGCCCTCCAGGTACGGCAGCAGGACCAGCCCGTGCGCTCCGGGCGTGGACTTCATCGCCAGCTCGGACAGGCTCTCCAGATCCGGCAGCCCGAGCAGCTCGGCGGCCCCGCGCAGGGCCCGTACGGCGTTCAGGGTGGTGACGACCGGCAGGTGCATGCCGGTCGCGTCGGCCAGCGCGGTGATCATCCCGGACTGGTCCACGAGGGGTTCGGGGTGCACGGCCATCACCGAGCCCGACGCGCCGAGGGAGACCACCGCGTCCCCGAGCCCGATGCCGAGCCCGAACGCGGCGGCCATCGTCTCGCCGGTCCCGGCGGAGATCAGCAGCCCCTCCGGCGTCGTACCGGCCGCGTCGGCCGGGCCGATCACCTCCGGCAGCACCGCCTGGTGGCCGAGGGCCAGTTCCACCAGGTCGGGCCGGTAGCCGCCGGTCGCCGCCGACCAGTACCCGGTGCCCGAGGCCCCGCCCCGGTCGGTGGTCCGGCGGGCCGGCCGGCCCAGCAACTGCCACACCAGCCAGTCGTGCGCCTGCATCAGGACGGCGGTCCGCGCGGCGGCCTCCGGCTCGGTCCGCGCCAGCCAGCGCAGCTTGGTCACCGGGTGCGCGGCCCCCGGCACCGCGCCGACCGCCTGCGCCCACGCCTCGCGCCCGCCGAGCGCGTCGATCAGATCGGCGGCGGCGACCTGCGCGCGCTTGTCGCCGCCCACCAGGGCGGGCCGCACCGTGGCGCCCTGGGCGTCCAGCGGCACCACCGTGTTGGCCTGCGCGGACACCCCGATGGCCTGCACACCCTCCAGCAGCCCGCCGCCGGCCGCCTCGCCCAGCGACAGCAGCCACGCCTGCGGGTCGACGTCGGAGGGACGGCCGCCCGTCTCGGGGCTCTCCACCGGATGCGGCGCGTAGCCCTGCCGCAGTACGGCACCGGTGTCCGCGTCGCAGACGACGATACGAGTGAAATCAGGCGAACTGTCCAGCCCGGCGACTATCCCCATGTCCGGAATTCTGCCGCATCACCGCACCGCCCCGAGCGGCGGGCGCCGCGCGCGGTCCCCGGCGCCCTCAAGGGGTGCTCGTGCCGCCGCCCCAGTCGTCGCTGCCGCGCTCGCGCAGCGACTTCACCCGCTGGGTCACCGACTCCGGCATCCGGTCGCCGACCTTGTCGCTGACCGTGTGGTACGCCTTGTCGGCGATCTGCCGGCCCTGCTGCGCGGCTGACTCCGCGGTGTTGCGCACCGCAGGGTTCTGCGCGACCTGCCGGGCGGTCTTCTTCAACTGCTCGTACCGCTCGCGCCCGGACCGTGTGCCGAGCACGTACCCCACGGCGAGTCCGACGACGAACGTGAGCCGGTAACGCATGGCGGCCACCCTTCTCTTGCCTGAGTCCTCCGGTGCGGGGGAGTACCGATTGGCGGAGCACCCCCCTGCTTGCGCTAATGTATGTGTCGCAGCGAGCGCACGCCCCCTGGCGAATACCCAGGAAGGTCCGTTCGATGCGATACGAGACCTTCCTCGGTAGCTCAATTGGCAGAGCAGCCGGCTGTTAACCGGCAGGTTACTGGTTCGAGTCCAGTCCGGGGAGCTCGGTCCTCCGTAGCTCAATTGGCAGAGCAGCCGGCTGTTAACCGGCAGGTTACTGGTTCGAGTCCAGTCGGGGGAGCACGCTGAACGAGGGCCCTTCGGGGTCCTTTTTCATGCCCCCGGTCCCGGGGCGCCGCGGGAAGCCGACCATCCGGAGCAGGAGATCGTATGAGCGGCTATGCTGCGGCAGACGGCGCGCACACATGTACGCGACACGCCGCTATGGGGCGGTAGCTCAGCCGGTTAGAGCAGCGGACTCATAATCCGTCGGCCGTGGGTTCGAGTCCCACCCGCCCCACCGCAGCGCCCACCCGCAGAAACGTTGCCACCTGCGGCGAAGCCGCGAACCCTCTGGGCGGGGCCTCTCCTCGACGGCCCCGAGACCCTCCGTTCGCCCCTCTGCTCGCTCCTTGCTCGCTCGAAGCGTCAGAGCCTGGCCGGTGTGACCGCCGTCTCAGCCCGATCGCGGTGCAGCCCCCGGACCATACAGACGTAGAACGGCGCCCCTTCCCACGGCCGGGACACCCCCACCCTCCGGTATCCCCACGCGGCATAGGCGCACCGCGCCGGCGCGGCCTCGGGCTCCGGACGCACCGTGAGCGTGACCCGCTCGGCGTCCAGTCCGTCGAGGAGGGCCGCGTGCAGCCCGGCGGCGACGCCCCGGCGCCGCCACGGCTTGCGCACGGCGAGTTCGATGACGGCGAACGTGCGACGGCCGTCCTCCCGCGTGAAGTCCTCCGGCAGCTCCACGTCCCGCAGGTTGTGCCACCAGCGGGTGTCGGGAGCGAGCCGGTAGCCGTAGCCGAAGCCGACGACCTCCTCGCCCTCGCGAGCCAGGACCAGACGCATACCAGGGCGTCGCGTGTGGGTCCGGTAGTGCTCGGTGAACGCCGCCACGTCGTCGGGGCCTTCCCGGTAGGGCGGCTCCGCGTAGACCTCCGCGTAGGCAGGGAGGAACGCGTCCAGCCCGGCGGCGGCGCCGGGGGCCTCGTGACGTTCGTAGCGCACCCCGGTCATCGGACGGCTCCCCTCGGCTCGACCCGCGCGGCCAGGTGCTCCGCGGCGTCCCGGGCGACGGCGGTGCCGAGTCCGCGAGTTCGAAGGGCGTCGGCTCGGCCACTCCGTACCTCCGGTGATGGGCTCGTGCCCCGACCGTAACCGTTCCGCCGCGCTCGGAAAGGCCGGTCGTCGTTCCGAAAAGAGGGGAGCCCGAACCGTGAACCGCACGCGCCCGGCGGAGACCGACGAACGCGGCCTCGACGGGAGGTCGTCCGGCGGCTGGGGGAGCTGCCCCGGCATGCCGTGGTTCTCGGTCACGGTCTCGCCGTGAACGGTCGCTTCCTGGCCGGGCTCGTCTGAGGACGTTTGCGTGGGCCGGCGGTACCGGGACGCTCCGTCAGGCGTTCGGGTCGGTGGTGGTGGGCTCGTCGTCGCGTTCGCCCTCCGCCTGGGACGGGGTGGTGTGCGGCGGGGACTGGGTGTCGGGCTCGTCGTCGCGTTCGCCCTCGGCCTGGGACGGGGTCTGCTCGGTCATCGTGCTGCCTTTCCTGGTGGAACGGGGTCGGTCCGCCGCACGGGTACCCCGCCGGGCCGGAGGCATCACGCCCGGCCGCGCCGGACCAGGGCCGTGCGCAGGGCCGCGCGGATCTCGGGCGGCGGGGGCGGGCCGCCGGAACCCGCGCTGGCGGTGAGCGTCTCGGCGACCGTACGGAGCTTGGTGTTGGACAACTGGGAGGTCTCCCGCAGGATGTGCCACGCCTCGTCCGGGGTGACGGCGTGCAGGGCCATGAGGACGCCCCGGGCCTGGTCGATCACCGGCCGGGAGGCGATGGCCTGCCGCAACTGCTCCACCTCCGCCTCCAGGACGTGCACCCGCTCCGCACGCGGGGCGGGCATCCGCGGCGGCGGCGTGTGCAGCGGGTCCTCGGGGTCCAGGCCGGCCAGTTCCAGGACCCGGCGCGGCTGGCGGTTCCAGTTCACCGCCGTCACCGGGACCGACTGCCGGTGGCCGTGGCCGCTGAGCAGGTCCAGGAAGTGCAGTCCCGCCGCGTCCATGAACTCCACCCGCGCCATGTCCAGGTCGATCCGCGCGAGCCCGGCCGGCAGCCCGGCCAGCGTCTCGGCCAGGACGACCGTGCAGCCGTGGACCAGCTCCCCGCGCGGCACGATCAGCGCCCGCGCCGCTTCCACATGGCACTCGATGACCAGGGGGGTCGGGCTGCCCGTCAGACGAGCCGGCACCGCTGAGGTCATGTCACCGCCTTCTCGGTCCTCGTCGGTCCTGACGGACTCCACGACGTCGCTCGGCCCCCCGACCGCCGGACCGCGTCAGGGCACGCTCCGGCAGTGTCGACAATGCGCCTGCCCGCCGACCGGTCCGGTACACCCAGGTACTGTGAGTGGCCCGGACGACGCGGGGTAGGGACGACTCGTCCAGGAGTAGGGGAGACGAGGGTGGGCACTCAGGGCCAGGCGTCGGCCGCGGGCGTCGACGCACCGCCGCGGCTGACGGTGTCCCCGCTGCCCGGACGCGGCGGCGTGCGGGCGGCCGGGGAGATCGGGCTGACGACGCACGAGACATGGCGGCGGGCCCTGGAAGAGGCGGTGCGTGAGGGTGAGGCCGTATATGACCTGGAGTTGTCCGAGGTGACGTTCGTCGATGTGGCCGGGGTCGGCGTGCTCGCGGACGCCGCCCGGCGTCTGCCCGAGGGCCGCCGGTTCGTCCTGCACCGGCCACCGCCTACCCTGCGAAGGGTGCTGGAGCTGTTCTGGCCCGATCTGACGGCGATCGAGGTGTCGATGTCATGAGTGCCGTGGCCGAACCGCCCCCCGAGATCCTGGAGCCCGGCGGCCCCGCCGAGCCCTTCGTGCACCCCGCGCTGTTCTACCGCGACGACGACGAGTACCTCTCCGGCACCGTCCCCTTCATCCACGAGGGTCTGGCGGGCGGCGAACCGGTGGCCGTCGCGGTGCCCGGCGAGAAGCTGGCGCTGCTGCGCGACGCGCTCGGCACCGACGCCGGCGCGGTCCGCCTGATGGACATGCGGGAGGCCGGCCGCAACCCCGGCCGGATCATCCCCGGGGTGCTGCGCGCCTTCGCCGACGCCCAGCCCGCCGGGCCCCGGGTGCGGATCATCGGCGAGCCGATCTGGGCCGGCCGCAGCGCCACCGAGTACCCGGCCTGCGTCCAGCACGAGGCGCTGATCAACGCCGCCTTCCAGGGCCGCGCGGTGACGATCCTGTGCCCGTACGACGCCGTGCGCCTGGACGAGCACGTCCTCGCCGACGCCCACGCCACCCACCCCGTGGTCATCCCGGCCGGCTCCGGCGACCTGCGCGACAGCGCCGCCTACGACTGGGCCGGTGTCGTCGACCGCTACAACGAGCCGCTGCCGCCCCCGCCCGCCGGGCTGGTCCTCTCCTTCGCCTCCGGTTCGCTCTCCCAGGCCCGGCACCTGGCCACCGGTGAGGGCGCCCGGCACGGCCTGACCGGGGTCAAGCTGGACGACCTGGCGCTGGCCACGGCCGAACTGGTCACCAACAGCGTCGTGCACGGCGGCGGCACCGGCGAGCTGCGGGTGTGGACCGAGGACGGGTACGTGGTGTGCGACGTGCGCGACGGCGGACGCCTCGCCGACCCGCTGGCCGGCCGCCGGCCCGCCGCCCGCGACCAGCGCGGCGGACGCGGGCTGCTGCTGGTCAACCTCGTCGCCGACCTGGTCCGGGTGCACACCGGCCCGGACGGTACGACGGTGCGGTGCTGGTTCGCGGTCTGAGCGGTGTGAGCGGTGTGAGCGGCGGACCGCTCCGGACGGCGAGGGAATGAGGGGCACCAGGGTGACTCCCGCCGTACGGCCGTCCGGGCCGGGCCGGGGCGTCACAGCGGGGACTCCCACCGCACGGTCGTGCCGCCGGCGTCGTCGTCCCGGACGGTGAGCCGGACCGTCCCCCCGCCCGCCGCCACGGTCACCTCCACTCGCGTGACGCCCGGTCGCCGCCGGACCACCCCGGCCAGCGCCCGGCGCAACGCCGTGAGCAGGTGTTCCGCCGCCTCGTCGGGGACGACGCTGTCGACGGGCCCGGTGAACCGGGTGGCCGGCGGGAAGCCGAGGAGGGCGGCGGCCGTCGCCGTCTCCCGCAGGACCCGGCCGCGCAGACCGGCCGGCGGGTCGGCCGGGGGCTGCCGCAGCGCGAAGATCGCCGTGCGGACCTCCTGGACGGTGGAGCGCAGCTCCTCCACCGCCCGCATCAGAAGGTCCCGCACGTCGCCGGCGTCCGGCCGGCGCAGGATCGCCTCCAGGGTCATGCCGGTGGCGAACAGCCGCTGCACCACCAGGTCGTGCAGGTCCCGGGCGATGCGGTCGCGGTCCTCGTAGACCGCGAGGCGGGCCCGGCCCCGGCGGGCGTCGGCCAGCACCAGCGCGAGCGCGGCCTGCGAGGCGAACCGGGTGGCCAGCAGCTTCTCCACACCGGTGTACGGGCGGTCGCCGCGGCGGCGGGGCAGCGCCAGGGTGCCGACCAGCCGGCCCTCCGCCCGCAGCGGCAGCATCATGCTCGGGCCGAACCGGTGCCGTACCCGGGTCGTCATGCGCGGGTCGGTCGCCGAGTCGTCGACGAACACCGGCTCGCCGCCCAGAAGCTGCTCCAGGACCGGGCTGCCGGGGGCGATGACGGCGCCCACGAGGCCGTCCGGGTCGTCCGGCGCGGCGGCGGTCACGATCTCCATGCCGCCCTCGGCGGTCGGCTGGAGGATCACGCCGGCCGAGGCGCCGGCCAGCAGCCGGGCCCGTTCGGCGACGGCCAGCAGGGCGTCGTCGGTGCGGCCGGTGAGCAGGGCGGCGGTGACGGCCGCCGCGCCCCGCAGCCAGCGGGCGTGCTGCCGGGCCGTCCCGGACAGCCGGGCGTTGCCGATCACCAGGCCGGCCTGCGCGGCCAGCACCCGCAGCACCCGCTCGTCCTCGGCACTGAACGGGCGGCCGTCGGTCCGCCCGGCCAGGCACAGCTCGCCGGCTTCCTCCGCGCCGGCCCGGACCGGCACCCGCAGCCGGTGCGCCGGATGGGCACCGCCGGCCGGGGCGCGGTCGGCGCGGACGCCGGTCACCTCCTCCGGGGCGTCCGGGGGCGGGACCAGACAGGCGTGCGCGGCGCCGGTCAGCTCGGCGGCCCCGGCCACCAGGTGCTCCAGGGCGGCGCGCGGACCGGCGTCGGCACCGGCCCCGAGGGCGGCTTCGAGGAGCCGGGTGAGCCGGGCGGCGGACGGCACCGGGCGGGGGCTCAGTCGGCGGTGGGGTTCAGCACCAGCGGTTCGACCTTGCCCTCCAGCATGGTGCCCAGGCCCTGGACGGCGCAGATGTCGGGGCGCTCGGCGATGTGCACCGGCATCCCGGTGGCCTGGCGGAGCATCTGGTCGAAGCCCGGCAGCAGGGCGCTGCCGCCGACCATCATGATGCCCCGGTCGGCGAGGTCGGCGACCAGGTCCGGCGGGCAGTCCCGCAGCACCCGGCCGATGCCGTCCAGGACGGCGGTCAGCGGCGTCTGGATGGCGTCGCGCACGGCGGCGGTGTCGACCTGGACGCTGCGGGCGAGGCCGGTGGCCACGTCCCGGCCGTGGATCTCGGTCAGGGCGGGGCCCTGCGCGGTGAGCCCGTTGCCGGACAGGGCGAGTTGCAGGGGCCGTACCGACTGGCTGGGCAGGACCAGTTCGTGCTGGTGGCGCAGGTGCTGGACGATCGCGTGGTCGACGGCCTCGCCGCCGACCGGGATGCGGGCGGCGGTGACGATCGAGCCGAGGGAGAGCACGGCGACCTGGGTGGCGTGCGCCCCGCACACCATGATCATGGTCGCCTCGGGCTGCTCCACGGGCAGTCCGCAGCCGACGGCGGCGGCGATGAGGGTGTCGACGAGTTCCACCCGCCGGGCGCCGAGCCCGACCAACGTCTCGATCGCCGCGCGCTGGGCCAGCGGGTCGGCGTCGTGCGGGGTGCAGACCGCGGCCCGCAGCCGGGGCTTGCGGCGCAGCGCGCGGCGGATCTTGTCGCCGAGGAGGTGGCGCAGCATCCGCTGGGCCATCTCGATGTCGACGACCGTGCCGCCGGAGACGGGCCGGACCACCCGGATGTAGTCGGGGGTGCGGCCGGTCATCTTCTCCGCGAACTCACCGACCGCGATCAGCGCGCCGGTGCGGGTGTTGACGGCGGCGGCGGACGGCTGGTCGACGACGAGGCCGGCGCCCTTGACGTACACGCGCGTCCGCGCCGCCCCCAGATCGACGGCGAAGTGGCAGCGGCGCAACTGCTCCAGACTGGCGGTCATGGCAGATCCTCCCGAGAGCGCGGACCGTGGGACCGGTGGTCGGCCGGCCTCCCTCGCATCGTGGGGGCGGGCGAGTCCGGGCGCGCGCCGGAGGGGGCCGGGCGGGGCGCCGCCGAACGGGCGGTTCGCCCACCGGACTCGCCTCCCGGCCGGGCGGACCCGCGGCCCGGTCAGCGGTTGGCGGCCGCGGTGAGGAGGGGGCGCAGGTCCGGTACGAGGACGGTGGCCGGGTCGGCGGCCCGGAGGTCCTCGCGGGCGCGTTCGCCGCGGCGGACGCCGATGAACGGCAGGCCGACGGCGCGGGCGGCGGCCTGTTCGGCGACCGAGGAGCCGACCAGCACGCACTCGCCGGCGTCCGCGCCGAGCTGCTCCAGGGCCCGGTGCAGCACGTCCGGGTCGGGCATCAGCCGCCGCAGGTCGGCGGCGCGGCCGTGCACGCCGCCCGGCAGGCAGTCCAGCAGGCCGCGCCGGCGCAGATACGTCTCCACCGGGGCCTGGGCCCGGTCGGTGACCACGGCGACCGGCACCTCCCGGGTGTGCAGCTCCCGGATCAGCCGGTTGGCGAGCGGGGTGGGCCGCGCGGTGCGGGCGGCCCGCTCCTCGTGCCGGTCCAGCCGCAGCCGTACCGCGCGGGCCAGCCGGTGCCCGGCGAAGGCGCGGACCAGGTCGAGGGTGGCGGCGTACCCCTCGGCGAGCACGGGGTCGACGCGGGGCAGCGGCGCGGCGCCGGTCAGCGCGTCCTCGGGGTCGCGGTTCTCGGCGAGCAACTGCATCACGTCCAGCAGCACCTCGCGTTCCGCGCCCGGGCGGTAGAGCCGGGCCACCACGTCGTCGAAGCCGAGCAGCACACAGCGGGAACGGGCGATCAGATCGGCCGCCGTCCGCTCCCCGGAGGACGGCACCGGCCCCCCGGCGGGCTCCCCGGCGGGCTCCTCGTCCGGTTCGTCGAGCCCGGCGGCGGGGTCGTACGGCGTGCGGTGGTCGGGCGGCGGCTGGTAGGTCCGCCGCTCCGCCTCCTCCACCGGCCCGGCGCGTTCCGCCCGCAGCTCCTGGCCGAGGACGTACAGGTCCGGGTCCCGGCCGCCGGACAGCTCGTACTCCTCGTACACGTCGAGGGCCTCCTCGATCCGGCCCTGGCGGCGCAGCGCGATCAGGTACAGCCGGCGGAAGTCCTCCCGGGATGGGTGGTCGCGTACCAGCCGGGCGAGGTCGGCGGCGGCCCGGTCGTGCGCGCCGAGCGCCAGGTCGGTCTCGGCGCGCCTGCGGTACAGGGCGAGGCGGAGCTGGAGGAGCCGGCCGCGGGCGGTGCGGGCCGCCCAGCCGGGGACGCCGGACAGCGGTTCGTCGCCGCGCCAGAGCGCCAGCGCCCGGGTGAGGTGCGCGCGGGCGGCGGCGTGGCCCTCGGCCCGGCTCGCCGCGTCCGCCCGGCGCACCAGGTCCTCGCAGTGCACCACGTCGACGTAGTCCGCGCTGGTGTGCAGGGCGAGGCCGTGGGAGAGCGTGGCCAGCGCCCCGGGGCCGAGCACCTCGCGCAGACGGGCCGCCATCCGGTGCAGCTCGGCGCGGACGCCGGACGGTTCCTCGGCGGTGTGCCACAGGCCCCAGCGCAGCTCGTCGAAGGTGACCGTGCGGCCGTGGTCGAACAGCAGCATGGCGAGCATCGCGGCGGTCTCCGGCTCCAGCGCGGCCGGTCCGTCGGGCGTCTCGACCCGCAGCGGACCGAGGACCCGGTACGAACGCGGCCGGTACGCCTCGCGGGCCAGGGCCGTCAACTGGGGGTCGAGCAGCAGGTCCAGACCCTGGGCCTGGGTCCAGTGCGAGCGGGCCCGCAGCAGATCCAGGGCGTGCGCGTACGGTCCGCGCAGCGCCGCCGGGAGGTGGCGCAGCCGCCGGGAGTCGATGGGCACGGCCGGGTGCGAGGACCCCGAGGCCAGCCAGACCAGCGACTCGCCCAGCGCGCGCAGATCGGCGGAGCGCCCGGCCGGGCCCGAGGTCCGGCCCGGTTCGAAGAGGGTGAGCTTCACCGTGCCGTCCGGCAGCAGGATCACCCGGGACATCTCCAGCGCCCCGTGGGTCAGGCCCGCCCGGTGCACGGCGGTGAGCGCGCGGGCCAACTGGGCGCCGACGGACACCGTCAGCGGCGGCGGCAGCCGGTGCCTGGCGGAGGCCGCCAGGGAGTGCAGGGTGATGCCGTCGACGTGCTCCATCACCACGTACGGCACGTCGTCCTCGATGCCGAAGTCGTGGACGGCGACGACGCCCGGGTGGCCGAGGCCGCGCAGCAGCCCGGCGTCGCGCAGGAACGCGGCCCGCCCGGCGGGGTCGGGGAGGGTGCGGTGCAGCTTCAGGGCGACCGTGCGCCGGGCCCGGACGTCCTCGGCCAGCCACAGCCTGCCGTCGGTGTCGAGCCGCCGGGCCGGCCGGTAGCGGCGGCCCAGCTCCGGCGGCACCGGGGAGGGGACGCGGTCCGTCACCGACAGTTGCCGGGCGCTGCCCGGGCTGATCTCGGCGAACGCCCCGCCGGCCACCGCGGTCTCGCTGCCGTGCCGGGCGGGGACGAAGGCCCGGAACTCGCCGGGCGTCCGCCCCGCCCGCTCGTCGATCAGCACGCCGGTGCGGCGCAGCAGCTCGCCGGTGCGGTCCCGGGCGCTGCGGGGCAGGCCGCGCAGCAGCAGCTCCCGTACCCCGGGCCGGAAGGCGTAGGAGCCGGGCGGTCCGGCGGCGCGGGTGAGCATGCCGCTGAGGATCACCTCGGCCAGGTGGGCCGGGCGCGGGTCGGGTTCCACGGCGGCCTGCACCAGCCGCATCACCGGCAGGTCGGGCCGGCCCAGCGCGAGGTGCCCGGCCAGCCGGACCGCCTCCGGGGAGGCGGTGGCGCGGAACCGCAGCACCAGTTCCTCGGCGGACAGTGCGGTGAGGTCCGTACGGTCCCCGCCCTCCGCCGGCACCGGCCGGGAGCGCAGCAGGGCCGCCGCGCCCGGGTACGGGGTGCCGCCGGGGTCGGCCACCAGCGACGCCCAGTTCGCCAGCCAGTCGGGGCCCGCCTCCAGCACCGGCAGCGCGACGGCACCGCCGGGGCGCGCCGCCGGGGTCCCGGTGTCGTACGGGGTGAGGACCAGGGAGGCGGTCGGGGCGGCCGGGTGCGGGGCGGTGAGCGTGCCGGGGGTGGCGGGCAGGGCGGTGTCCCGCCACAGGTGCTCGGGCAGCGGCTGGACCAGGGCCAGCGGCATCCGCCGCGCCCACCGGTGCAGGGTGCGGTACCAGCGCAGGCCGGCCGGGCCGGGCCGCCACTGGGTGCCCATGCAGTCGCTGACCAGCAGGGTGACGGTCCGTCCGGCGGCGGGGGCGTGGGCGGCCTCGCCGCGCACCGTGCCGTCGGGGCCGGCGCGGTGCGCGGTGACGGTGCGGAAGACGCCGGACTGGGCGAGCGCGGTGTGCAGTTCGCGGATCAGGGGCCGCCACACCGGCATCGTCGGCCCCGTGTCGTACACCAGCCGCAGTTCCAGCCAGCGTTCGCGGGCCGGGCGCAGTACCGGCAGCCACCAGCGGGGGTCCAGGCCGAGGCGGGCGATGCGGTCGGCGGTGGCCCGCTCGTCCAGTTCCCGGCCGACGGGGGAGTCGGCGTGCCGTTTGAGCGGGCGCAGGGCGCGCTGGAGGTCCAGCGGGTGCCGGAGCATCGGGGGCGCCGGGGCGAGGACGGCGGTGTGCGGGCGGGCGGCGGTGGTCTCGGTGGGGTCGGGGGCGGGCAGGTGCAGGGGGGAGCGGTCGGCGGGCCGGGGCGGTGCGGGCGGGGGAGGGGTGTCGTCCGGGGGCCCGGCCGGGGGCGGGCTGGCCGGTGGTGCGGGGGCGGGCGGCGGGGCCGGTTGCGGTGCGGGCGGCGGGACGGCCGGAACGGGGTCCGGGGCGTCCGATGAGGGGGCCGGGGCGTCCGGCGCGGGGGTGTCGGAGGTCATGTGCCGGGCCAGCCACAGCAGTTCGGCCAGCTCCAGCGGGGTGGGGCGGACACCCGAGGCCGCCCGGGCGAGGACGTCGGCCAGGCGGGCGAGGGGCTCGGCGGAACCGGGCCGGTCAGAAGGCATGGGATCCCCGGGACTGGCCCAGGTACGGCATCAGCCGCTCCGCCAGTTCGTCGAGGGAGTCGGCGCTCAGCCCGGAGGCGCGGGCCAGGTAGATGGCGTTGAGGAGCTGGTCGGTGGCCAGCTCGCCGCTGCCGGCCCGGGACAGGAACCGGCCGATCAGGTGTTCGGCGTAGGCGTCGGGCTCGCCCAGGTGCGCGCGGACGATGTCGGCCAGGTGCCGGTCGTCGGGCTGGCGCAGGCGCAGGGTGACGCAGCGGCGCAGGAAGGCGGGCGGGAACTCGCGCTCCCCGTTGCTGGTCAGCACCACGAAGGGAAAGGCCCGGCAGCGGACCCGGCCGCGGGCGACCGGCACCCGGCGGTCGGAGCCGTCGATCATCACCTGGGCCCGGCCGTCCGGGGTGTCCCGGGCGGCGCGGACCAGTTCGGGGATCTCGTACTGGCCCTCCTCCAGGACGTTCAGCAGGTCGTTGGGGAGGTCGAGATCGCTCTTGTCGATCTCGTCGATGAGCAGGGCGCGGGGGCGGGCGTAGGGCAGCAGGGCGGTGCCGAGCGGGCCGAGGCGCAGGTGGTTCTCGATGCCGTCGGCCGGGTCCGCCGGGTCGCCCGGTGCGGTCGCCGCCCGCCGGGCCGCGTACAGCCGGGAGAGCGGGTCGTACTGGTAGAGGCCGTCGTGCAGGGTGCTGCGGCTGGTGATGTTCCACCGCAGGACCGGCCCGAGGCGCAGCTCCCGGGCGACCGCGTAGACCAGCGAGGACTTGCCGGTGCCGGGCGGGCCGGTGACCAGCAGCGGGCGGCGCAGGTACAGCGCGGCGTTGACCAACTGCACGGTCTGCTCGGTGGCCTGGTAGGTCGCGGCGCGGTGGGTGCGGTCGGGGGAGCCGGCCGAGGCGTCGTCGGCGTCGTCCGGCGGGTCCAGCACGGGGTGTCCGTCGAAGGCCCGCCAGGGCGGCGGCGGGGGCAGCTCGGCGATACCGTCGTGCGGCTGGGCCGTACCGGTGTAGACGGGCCACAGGGCCATGGGGCTTCACTCCGGGACTCGGGGGCGTACGGCGTCGGCGGGTCGGGCGGGTCGGTCGCATCGGGTCGGGTCGGCGGGCGGCGGGGCCCGGTCAGCCCACCGGTGAGTGCAGGGCGGCCGGCGGGGCGGGGAAGCAGCGGGGGTCGTCCCACAGGAGCTGCACCTCCCGCGCCCAGTGGCTGTCCGGATCCTCGTCGGCGTCCGCCGTCTCCCGCAACTCCCTTACCAGCGCCGGCAGTTCCGCGGGCGGTACGCCGACCACGGATTCGGTGAGCCGGTCCAGGAACGCGGTCCCGGAGCAGGGCCCGTCGTGGCCGTCGCCCGGGCAGCCGGTGCGGGGCCACACCAGCACCGGCACCGGCACGTTCAGCCCGACCTCGAAGTGCTCCCCGGCGGCCGGCGGCGGGGCGGCGAACCCGGCCAGTTCCACGTCCTCCCGCAGCTTCTTGCGCAGGCTCGGCGGACGCTCCCGGGTGCCGCAGTCCACCCGGTGCAGCGGCGCCCCGGGGCTGTTGTCCAGCTTGCGCCACTTCTTGCTCAACTGGTGGCGCAGCCGCCCGCTGCGGTGCCGGGACCGGTCGGTGACGACCAGCGGGTAGGCGCAGCCCAGCGGCGTCGGGTCGTCGGCGCTGCACGGCCAGTGCGCCACCGGCTCGTTCAGCCACTCGCGCGGCAGTACGAAGGTGAGGAGTTCCTCGGCGCCCGGGTCGAGCCGGGTGAACGCCTCGTCGATGCGCTCCTGCACGTATCCGCGCACGGCCGTGCGCGGCAGCCGGCGGGCGCCGACCGGATGGCGCCGCCCGTCGCGGTAGGCGGAGACCTCGACGGTGACCTGGTCGGCGCCGGCGCCGCTGCGGCCGATCTCCACGACGATGGGCGACCAGGCCGAGGGGCGCGGCGGCGGGTCGTCCAGCAGCGCCTGGAGCCGGTCGGCGAACCGGGCCACGGCGGCCGGGTCGGGCACCTCCCACTGCACGTACGCGGCGGCGGCCCACAGCGAGCCGAAGCCCTGCTCCGGGCGCGGGTCGAAGGGGTCCATGGCGGAGGCGTACAGCCGGTCGGGGTCGCAGTCGAGGCCGGTCCGCTCGGCCTGCCGCACCAGCGCGTACAGGCGGCGCAGGGCGTCGGCGCGGTGGCCGGGGGTGGGCACCAGCTCGCCGAGCCCCGGCCAGTAGCGGGCCATCACCTCGACCGGCAGCATCCGGCCGACCCGGACGTCCCGGGCGCCCGCGACCGCGGTGACCATGCCGACCACGGTGCCGTCCCCGAGGGTGACGGCCGCGCCGCTGAACCCGCCGGCGAGCGGCTGGCCGTGCGCGGTGAGCGCCTCCAACTGCACCCACTCGCCGGCGATCAGCGGTCCGGGCAGGGCCCGGTAGGAGGCGAGCATCCCCTCGTCGTAGCCGCGCGGGAAGCCGTAGGCGATCAGTTCGGGGGCGGGGTGGCCGCGTTCGGCGCCGGGCGGGGCGAACACGGCCGGGGGGAGGGGGACGTCGCGGTCGAGTTCGAGGACGGCCAGGTCGCCGCGGTCGGTGGCGCCCTCCCGCCAGCCGCCGTGCACGGCGACCGCGGCGGGCAGCTCGCCGAGGTCGGCGCGGCCCGGGAAGGCCACGGTGACCGGCTCCTTACCGCTGTCCCTGACGACGTGGGCGCAGGTCAGCAACCGGCGCGCGGAGACGAGGAATCCGGCGCCGACCTCCCTGCCGCACGCGATCCTGGCGTGCCACGCAGCACCGTTCATGACCGTCCGGCGTCCTCCCCGCCGGTCGCCGACGGTGACCAGGTGAGCCGCACCACCAGATGCCCCTCCGTCGTTCCCTTCGCGATCACCGCCCCGGCCTCGGCGCTCAGCCTCACCCCGAACTCCAGCTCCACGGCGTCCGGCCGCAGCGCGCCCGACCGGAAGACCCGCAGCGCGGAGTCGGCCGCCGCGCGGACCCCCTCCAGGGCGTTCTCGAAGGTGCGGGCCGCCTGGGCCGGTCCGTCGCCGCGCGAGACCAGCCGGGCGCCGGTCTCCTCGTCGACGGCCTCCACCACCACCTGGGCGCCGTCCTCGGTCGTGAACTCCACCAGTCCGTCCATGACGCCGCCCCCCGCGTTCCGCTCCCGTGCACCGGGTTCCTCCGCACGTAACCGGGCCCCATTGTGACGGACCGTGCTCGCCGGTGTCCCGGAGTCGTCCACCGCCCGGCCGTGTCACTGGCGGAAACACGCCAGGGCGGCAACCCGCCGCGTCCCGCCAACCGCCCTGCGGCGCGGGGCCCCTGAGACTCTTCGCAGCACTCTACGAAGAGAGGCGTGGATGAGCAGCTCATCTGTCAGACGCGCGGCGGCCCTGCTGCCGGCCGGCGTGATGATCGCCCTGCTGCCGGCCGGACCGGCCCCCGCGCAGCAGGCGTCCGGCGCCCCGCCCGGCGCCCCGGCCACCGCCCCCGCCGCCCGTACCGTCACCCTCGTCACCGGCGACCGGGTCACCGTCACCGGCCTCGGCGGCGGGCGGCGGACGGTCACCGTCGAGCGGCCCGAGGGCGCCACCGGGGCCGTCCGCACCCGGGCGGTGAATGGCCGGATCAGTGTGGTCCCCGACGAGGCGCTCCCCTACCTGCGGGCCGGGCAACTGGACCGGCGGCTGTTCGACGTGGACCGGCTGCTGGACCAGCAACTGGCCGACGCCGACTCCGGTGAGCTGCCGCTCGTCGTCACCTACGACCGGGGCGCGCCGATCGCCACGCCCCGGGGCACCCGGCGGACCCGGACGCTGCGCAGTGTGCGCGGGGCGGCCGTCGCGGCGGACAAGGGGCGCGGCCTGTGGCGCGAGCTGACCGGGCGGGACGGGATCGCCGGGGTGTGGCTGGACGGGCGGGTCACCGCCGCGATGGCCGAGTCCAACGCCCGGATCGGCACTCCTGAGGCGTGGGCGGCGGGGCTGACCGGGAAGGGCGTCACCGTCGCCGTCCTGGACAGCGGGGCCGACCCGGCCCACCCCGACCTGGCCGGGCGGATCACGGCCTCCCGCAGCTTCGTCCCGGGCGAGGAGGTCGCCGACCGGTACGGGCACGGCACGCACGTCGCCTCCACGGTCGGCGGCAGCGGCGCCGCCTCCGGGGGCAGGGAGCGGGGCGTGGCGCCGGGCGCGGCCCTCGCGGTCGGCAAGGTCCTGGGCGACCAGGGCACGGGCAGCGAGTCGGGGGTCATCGCCGGGATGGAGTGGGCCGCCCGGGAGGTGCGGGCCGGCATCGTCACCCTGAGCCTGGGCTCCACCGAGCCCAGCGACGGCACCGATCCGATGTCCCGGGCCGTGGACGCCCTCTCCGCCGAGACCGGCGCCCTGTTCGTGGCCGCCGCCGGGAACATCGGTACCCCGTCCTCCATCGGCTCGCCCGGCGCCGCCGACGCGGCCCTGACCGTCGGTGCCGTCGACGCCGCCGACGAGCCCGCCTGGTTCAGCAGCGCCGGCCCCCGCCCCGGCGACCACGCCCTCAAGCCCGACCTGTCCGCCCCCGGCGTCGGCATCCTCGCCGCCCGCTCCACCCTCACCGGGGGCAGCGGCCCGTACACCTCCATGGACGGTACGTCGATGGCGGCGCCGCATGTCGCCGGGGTGGCCGCGCTGCTCGCCGAGGAGCACCCCGACTGGACCGGCGCCCAACTGAAGGACGCGCTGATGTCCACCTCCGAGCCGCTGGACGCCTCCGTCTACCGGGCGGGCGCGGGCCGGGTCAGCGCGTCCGGCGCGACCGGCGCCGCGATCACCGCCACCGGCGGCGCGGACCTCGGCTTCCACGCCTGGCCGCCCGCGACGGACACCCCCGTCACCCGCACGGTCGCCTACACCAACTCCTCCGACGCGGACACCGAGCTGCGCCTGTCCGTCGAGGGCGCCCCCGAGGGCGTCGTCACCCTCGCCGACACCACCCTCACCGTGCCCGCGCACGGCACCGCCGCCACCACCGTCACCGGCGACGCGAGCGCCGCGCCGACCGGGCCGACCAGCGGCCGGATCGTCGCCGCCGGCCCCGACGGGAGGGCCGTCGCGCACACCGCGTTCGGCCTGGTCAAGGAGGAGGAGCGGTACACCCTCACGGTGCGGGTCAGGGACCGGGACGGTGCGCCCGCGCCCGTCGGCCTCACCGTGCAGCGGCTCGCCGGGGGCGCCGACCCCGTCCCCGCGCAGGTCGGCGCGTCCGGCACCCTGGAACTGCGGCTGGCGCCGGGCACGTACAGCCTGGCCACCTTCCTCGACGTGCGCGGCGCACACGGCGCCGACTCGCTCGGCCTGGGCTTCCTCGCGGCGCCTGAGGTGGTCCTCGACCGGGACCGCGAGGTCACCCTGGACGGCCGGGCGCTGCGCGAGGTCGGCGCCGCCGTGGACCGGAGCACCGAGACCCGCCAGCTCGTCATGGAGTACGCCCGCGCGGCCGGCGGCACCGACCTGTTCGAGGCCGTGCAGGTGCCGCTCGCCTACGACAGCGTCTTCGCCGCCCCGACCGGCGAGGTCACCGAGGGCACCTTCGAGTACCGGACGGTGTGGCGGCTGGGCAAGCCGGTACTGGAGGTCGAGGGCGTCCGGGAGGCCGTCGCCCAGGCGGGCGGCACGGTGGCCGAGGGCCGCACGAGGCTGCCGCTGGCCGACGCCGGCACCGGCCCGTTCACCGGGGTGCGCGGCAAGGCGGTGCTCGCCCGGCTCACCGAGGGCACCGCACCGGCCGCCCTGGCCCAGGCCGCGCAGGACGCGGGCGCGAAGGCGCTGTTCGTCACCGACGACCGCCCCGGGCGGCTGCTGGCCTGGTGGGGCACCGACGACAACGCCGACCGGCCGCTGACCATCGCCACGCTCTCCGCCGCCGACGCGGCCCGACTGCGCGCGGCCGGCCGGGTCGACATGACCGGCACCCCCGAGACCCCGTACACCTACGACCTGTCCGAGGGGCACCCCGGCGCGGTCCCCGACCGGGACCTGGTCTACCGGCCCGGCCCGCGCGACCTCGCGGTCCTCGACACGGCGTACCACGCGGACCGGGCGCGGACCGGCAGCGGGTTCCGGTACTCGCTCACCGACGCCTTCCCGCTCGGCCTGGGCTTCGCGGAGCCGGTCGGCCTCCCCGCCGAGCGCACCGAGTACGTCTCCACCGGTCCGGGCCAGCGCTGGCACGAGTCCGTGAGCACGGCCGGCGGGGCGCTGGAGCAGCGCGGCGGGGTGGTCCGCTACCGGGGCGGCACCCGCTCCCGGCTGGACTGGTTCCGGCCGGTGTGGCACCCCTGGCTCGGCACCGGGCTGGACTGGGGGCAGCAGCGGATGGGCGACCGGATGCGGTTCAACGCGCCCGGCTGGGGCGACTCGGGCCCGGACCACACCGGGTCCGGCGACGTGTACGGCGCGGACAGCGGGATGCGCCAGCGCACGGCCGTGTACCTGGACGGCGCACCGGTCGGCACCTCGGCGGACGCCACCGCGTACGTGTCCGCCGCGCCCCCCGGCGAGCACACCTACCGGCTGGTCACCGACACCGCGCTGGACGCCGGCCGCTGGACGCCGGGGTCCACCGCGCACGCCGAGTGGACGTTCCGGTCGGCGGCCACCCCGCAGGACCGGTGGACGTATCTGCCGCTGATCAACCTCTCCTTCGCCCTGGACACCGACCTCGCGGGCCGGGTGCGCGGCGGCCGGGAGCTGCCGGTCGGGCTCGGCGCGCAGTACGTGGCGGGGGCGCCGGACACCGGCACCCTCGGCGGCGGGAAGCTCGACGTCTCCTACGACGCCGGGCGGACCTGGCGGCCGGTCCGGCTGACCGGCGACGGCGCGTCCTGGCGGGGCACGCTGGAGGTGCCGCGCGGCGCGGAGCACCTCTCGCTGCGGGCGTCGGCGCGCGACGACCGGGGCGGGACGGTGACCCAGGAGATCGTCCGGGCGGTGGCCGTCCGGTAGCCGTCCGGTGGCCCGGACACGCGGACGGCGCCGCCTCCCTGGGACGGGGAGACGGCGCCGCCGTGTTCCTTCGGCGTCCTCAGACCAGCCAGCCGACGAGGTGGACGAGGCCGGCGAGGATGTCGGTGATGATGTTGCCCATGTGGGACTGCTCCTAGCGAGATAGCTCGTGATGGGACCTGTGCGTCGGCTACGGTCTGCATCCCGTCGCTCGCACACCGTGAGTATCTCCCGCCCCGCCGGTCACGGGCGCGCACCTGAGCGACGATCACCTGTTCCAGGGAACACCTGATCCCCTGTTCGGATCACGCCCAGCTCCGCCAAGTCCTGCGGCCGCAGCCGGAGTTGGTCCGCCGTCGCCCCGGCCTGGTCCGGCGGGCGCTTGAGGATGGCGGCGGCGGCCTCGGGCCCGATGACCGAGAAGTAGCTGTCCGGGGTGGCCCAGGTGTTGCCGGGAGCCGCCAGCGCCAGCGCGCCGCCCGAGCCGCCCTCCCCGATCACCAGCGAGGTGACCGGCGTACGGGCCGAGGCGACGGCGGCGAACACGGCGGCGATCGCGGCGCCCGCGCCCTGCCGTTCGGCCTCGGCGCCGTTGGCCGCGCCCGGGGTGTCGATCAGCGTCAGCACCGGGATGCCGAGCCGGTCCGCCAGCCCGATCAGCCGGGCGGCGGTGCGGTACCCGGCGGGCCGGGTGGCCGCCCCGGTCTGCGCGGCGTACGCCACCGTCCGCCCCGCGTGGGTGCCGAACCCGCACAGCATCCCCTCGGGGTCGGTGCCGCCGCAGCGGTCGCCGCTGAGCGCGGCGCGCTCGGTGAAGTAGGCGTCGAGGTAGGCGCGGGCGCGCGGCCGGCGCGGGTCGCGGGCCCGCCGGACCGCCTCCCGGCCGGTGGCCGGCAGGTCCCGGGCGCCGAGCGGCTCCGGCACCGGCGCCGGGACGCCCGAGGGGCCGGTCAGCAGCCGCAGCCAGCGGCCCAGGGTGCGGCGCAGCTCGCCGGGTGCCACCACGGCGTCCGCCGACCCGGCCGCGACCTGCGCCTCGGCCGTGTACGCCGCCGGGTCGGCGTCCCGGGGCCGGACCCGGGACCCGGCGAAGCCGACCTGGGCGCCGGGCAGCGCGAGGACCACGTCGGCGCCCGCGCCGAGGGTCGCCCAACCGCCGCCGGTGGTCGGGTCCCGCACTACGGCGATCTGCGGCAGCCCGGCCGCCCGGGTGAGCGCCGACTGCCGGGCCACCCGCTGGAGCTGGGTCAGCGCCAGCATCCCCTCCTGCATCCGGCTGCCGCCGGTCGCGACCAGCGGCACCACCGGCAGTTGGTGGGCGCGGGCGTGCGCGTACGCCGCCTCCAGCCGGTCGCCGGTGGCCCGGCCGAGCGAGCCGCCCAGGAAGCCGAACTCGAAGGCGAGCAGCACGGCCGGGGTGCCGTCCACCCGTCCGGTGCCGCAGACCACGGACTCGGACTCGCCGGTGCGCTCGGCGGCGCGGGCGCGGGCGGCGTCGTAGCCCTGCCAGCGCAGCGGGCCGTCCGGCCCGTCCTCCCGGTGCGGGTGCGGCAGTTCGGCGAAGTCGTCGGTGAGCAGGGCCAGGAACCGGCGGGCGGTGAGCCGCTCAGCCATGGGTCAGCGCCCGCTTGAGGATCTTCCCCATGTCGTTGCGGGGCAGCGCCTCGACGTGCCGGACCGCGCGGGGCCGCTTGTGCGGGGCGAGCCGGGCGGCGACATGACCGGCCAGCTCCTCCAGTCCGGGCGGCGCCTGCGGGTCGGCGGGCACGATCCAGGCGACGATCCGCTCCCCGAGGTCGGCGTCCGGCTCCCCGGTGACGGCGGCCTCCCGGACGCCCGGGTGCTCCAGCAGCGCGTTCTCGATCTCCCCGGCGCCGATCTTGTACCCGCCGCTCTTGATCAGGTCGGTGGCCTTGCGGCCGACGATCCGGACGTAGCCGTCGGGGTCGCGGACCGCCATGTCGCCGGTGCGGAAGAAGCCGTCCGGGGTGAAGGCGGCGGCGGTGGCGTCCGGGCGGTTGAGGTACCCGGTGAACAGGTTCGGGCCGCGCACCTGGATCTCGCCGACCGTCTCCCCGTCGTACGCGGTGATCTCCGTGCCGTCCTCCTCCACCAGGCGCAGCTCCACGCCCGGCAGCGGCACGCCGACCGTGCCCGCGCGGGCCTCGCCGTCGGCGCGGACGCTGGTGTTCATCAGCGTCTCCGTCATGCCGTACCGCTCGATCACCCGGCGCCCGGTCGCGGCGGCGATCCGCTCGTGGTCGTGCACCGGCAGCGCGGCGGACCCGGAGACCAGCAGCCGGGCCCCGGCGAGCGCCCGGGCCAGCGCGGGGTCGGCGGGCAGGGCCTCGGCGATCCGGTGGTACATCGTCGGCACGCCGAACAGCATGGTGGCCCCGCCGGTCAGCTCCCGGGCCACACCCTCGGGGGAGAACCGGCCGAGGTGCCGTACCGAACCGCCGCGCCGCAGCGGGCCGAGCACGCCGAGGACCAGGCCGTGCACATGGAACAGCGGCAGCCCGTGCACCAGCACGTCGTCGCCGGTCCACCGCCAGGCGTCGGCGAGGGCGTCCAGCGTGCCGGCGACCGCCCGGCGGGGGATGACCGCGCCCTTGGGCGGGCCGGTGGTGCCGGAGGTGTAGACGATCAGCGCCGGGTCGCCGTCCTCGGCGGGCGGGGCGGGGACCGGGCCCCGCGCGGTCACGTCGACGTCGGCGCGGGGCAGGCCGGCCAGCGCGGCGGGCAGGTCCGCGTCCGGGGCGGCCAGCACCAGGGCCGGGGCGCTGTCGGAGAGGATGTGCCCCAGTTCCCGTTCGCCGGACTTCGGGTTGAGCGGCACGGCGGGCACCCCGGCCAGCAGCGCGGCGACCACCGCGACGGCCGTCTCCAGGGCGGGGGTGGCCCAGACGGCCACCCGGGCGCCGCCGCCCGGCAGGGACCCGGCCGTGGCGCCGGCCGCGGCGGCGAGCTCCGCGTAGGTCAGGGAACGCTCGCCGAACCGGAGGGCGGGCCGGCCGTCCGGGGAGCCGGTGAGGGCCGGGAAGAGAGAGGACACGGGGCGTACTCCTTGGTTCTCGCGGGCTGCGGGGCCACCCGGGGTGCGATATCGGCCGGTTGGCCAGCGTGACCCCGCCGGCCGCGCCCGTCAACGACCGGCCCCCCGGCGGGAGCGGACCGTTCCGGTGGCGCGGTCAGGCCCAGATGGTGGAGATCCACCGGAGCGGGGCGCAGTCGTCGCGGGTCGTGGTGCCCTTGCAGACGGTGACGTAGGCGTTGGTGTTCCAGCCGACGCCGTAGCTCGCCAGGCTGTAGTGCACCGGCGCGGTGCCCGGGCCGCACTGGGTGCCGGCCTTGGCGTAGACCGGCATGCTCAGGTCGTAGGTCACCGCGAACCAGGTGGAGTAGCACTCGCCGCCGCTGTTGGTCAGCTCGCCGTCGAAGACGACGTCCCACCGGTCCGGCTCCGGATGGTCCACGTAGTCCCAGGTGCCCGCGCTGGAGGCGGTGCCGTACGAGCCCGACCACACCCAGGCGGCGGGCGCCGCGGTGGCCGTGCCCTGGGCGAGCAGGAGCGCCGGACCGGCGAACAGCCCGGCGACGAGCGCGCCGGGGGCGCGTAAGCGGATGCGCAGCATGGTGCTGAGGTCTCCTTCCGGAACCGCCCCGGCGTACGGGGTCTCCTCCCCGTGCCGCGCCGAGGCACGGCCAGCCTAGGAGCGGCCCGGGCCGCCGGGCACGTGCCGCGTCATGAGCAGTTGGACACCCGTGCCGGACGGTCGGACGGTGCCGGTTGCTACCCTGCGCGGCGATCAGACGTCCGTACGAACAGGGAGTCCACGTGCCGCGCATAGCCCTTGTCACCTGCCGGTCCGGGGAGCAGGTCGCCGAGGACCGGGATCTGCCGGTGCTGGTACGGGCGTTGGGGGAGGCGGGGGCCGAGGCGAGCGCCGTGGCGTGGGACGACCCGGCGGTGGAGTGGGCCGGGTTCGACCTGGCCGTGATCCGGTCGACCTGGGACTACAGTTGGCGGGTCGCGGAGTTCACGGCCTGGGCCGACCGGTGCGGCGAGGCGACGCGGCTGCTCAACCCGGCCGGGGTGGTGCGCTGGAACACCGACAAGCGCTACCTCGGCGATCTGGCGGCGGCCGGGGTGCCGGTGGTGCCGACCCGGTACGTCGCGCCCGGTGAGCCGGCGGACCTGCCCGAGGACCAGGAGTACGTGATCAAGCCGGCGTCGGGGGCCGGGGCCCGGTACGCCGCCCGGTACGCGCCCGGCGAGCGGGACGGGGCGCTGCGGCACCTGGCGCGACTGCACGCCGAGGGGTTCACCGCGATGGTGCAGCCCTATCTGCGGGCCGTCGACACCGCCGGGGAGCGGGCGGTGCAGTACTTCGGCGGACAACTGCTGCACGCCAGCCGCAAGGGGGCCGTGCTCGCGCCCGGGACCGCCTACGACGAGCGGAAGGTCGCGCACCCGGGGCTGGAGCCGTGGACCCCGACCCGGGCGGAACTCGCCGTCGCCGAGCAGGCGCTGGCGGCGGTGCCGGCCCGGGCCGGGGAACTGCTCTACGCGCGGGTGGACCTCGTGGACGGCGAGGACGGGCGGCCCCGGGTCATGGAGCTGGAGCTGATCGAGCCGAACCTCTTCCTCTTCCTGCACCCCCGGTCGGTGCCCGAGGTGGTCGCGCGGGTGCTCGCCGCTAGCCGGTGACGGCGGTCCGCTGCAGCAGGCCCCAGGTGAACTCGGCCACCGCCTCCCGGGGCACGCCGCCGGAGTCCGGGACGGTGAGGGCGAGGGCCCAGCGGGTGGGGGCCGAGCCCTGCAGGGGGCGGGCGGGGGCGAAGGCGCGGGCCGCCTCGTCGACCGTGCAGGACCAGGGCGTGAGGTCGTCGAGGGTGCGCAGCGCAGGGGCGGGGGAGCCGGGGGCGCGGACCAGCCACTCGTTCCAGACGGCACCGCCCGGGGCGAGCAGCACCTCGAAGCGCAGGTCCGGCCAGAGCGGGACCGGCCAGCGGCGGGCCTCGCACTCCAGGTCGCCGACGCGGCGCGGCACCACCGACTCCGGCTCGCCCAGGACCGAGCGGTAGCGGGCGGCCGCCGAACGGGCGCGCGGCGAGCGCAGCATGGCCTGCCAGCGCTTGTTGGCCTCCCGCATCCGCCCGGCCGAGGCGCCCAGGCGGCGGCGGGCGTCGTCCACCAGGTCCGCGTTGTGGTCGGCCATGCGGCGCAGCAGGACCAGTTGGAAGTCCAGGGGCGTGAACGGGCCGGCGGATGGCATGCGTCCCATCCTCCCGCACCGGGACACCACCCGGGGCCGGCCCGCCCATTGCCCCGGCAAACACGCTATGGCTAGCCTGTGTTCGTCATACCGATCGCCTGTTGATATCTCGAACACCTCGGGGCGCAGGCGCCTCAGACGCAGGAGAGGAGCGGGCCGGACATGGGACGCCTCGTACCAGCCGTGACCAGGGCTCTCGACATACTCGAACTGTTCCTGGACGGGGACGGCACACTGTCGGCCCCCGACATCGTGCGCAAGCTGCAACTGCCCCGCACCACCGTGCACGAGCTGGTCACCACGCTCGCCGCCCGGAAGTACATCGTCCCGGTCACCGGCCAGCCCGGACGCTACCGCCTCGGCGTCCGCCCGTACCAGCTCGGCGCCCGGTACGCCGAGCACCTGGACCTCGCCGCCGAGGGCCAGCAGGTCGCCCGGAGCGTCGCCGAGACCTGCGACGAGACGGTGCACGTGGCGATCCTGGAGGACACCGACGTCATCTACATCGCCAAGGTCGACTCCACGCACGCGGTCCGCATGGTCTCGGCGGCCGGGCGCCGGCTGCCCGCCCACTGCACCTCGGTCGGCAAGATGCTGCTGGCCTCGCTGCCCGAGCGGGAACTGGCCGAGCGGCTGCCGGACGACGCCGAGCTGGTCGCCATGACCCCGAACAGCATCACCGAACCGGCCGCGCTGCGCGCCGCGCTCGCGGAGATCAGGGAGCGGGGCATCGCGGTGGAGAGCCGCGAGTCCAACCCGGACGTGAGCTGCGTGGCCGCCCCGGTCCGGGACCGCACCGGACGGGTCGTCGCCGCGCTGTCCATCTCCGTCCCGATGATCCGCTGGAGCGAGGAGCGCCGCGTGGAACTGGCGGAACTGGCCGCCAAGGGCGCGGCCGACCTCTCCGAACGCCTCGGCCACCGTAGCGTGGCATGACGGCCGGCCGAGGCGGCGCGGAAGACGACCGGACCAGGACCCCCGACCCCGACAGGAGAGGCGAGCGAGAGATGGCGTACGACGTGGCGGTGCGGGCCGAGGCGGCCCTGGGCGAGGGACCGACCTGGGACACCGGGACCGGGCGGCTGATCTGGGTGGACATCCTCGGCTGCCGGGTGCACACCTACGACCCGGCGACCGGGCGGCGCACCGTGCGCACCACCGAGCAGCACGTGGGCGCCGCCAAGCCCCGCACCGGCGGCGGGCTGGTGCTCAACCTGCGCGACGGCATCGGCCTGCTCGACGACGACGGCACCCTGCGCATGCTGCACCGGGACGCCGTCCCCGGCCGGCGCGGCAACGACGCCGCCGTGGCACCCGACGGCAGCCTGTGGGCCGGGACCATGCGCTACGACGAGGCGCCGGGCGGCGGCACGCTCTCCCGGATCACCGGCGACGGCACCGCGACCACCGTCCTCGCCGACGTGGCGGTCAGCAACGGCACCGGATGGAGCCCCGACGGGCGGCTGATGTACTACGTCGACTCGCCGACCCGCCGCGTCGACGTCTTCGACCACCGGGACGGCCGGGTGACGGACCGCCGGCCGCTGGCGGTGATCGAGGACGGCGCCGGGCTCCCCGACGGCCTCACCGTGGACGCCGACGGCTGTGTCTGGGTCGCCCTCTGGGACGGCGCGGCGGTCCGCCGCTACACACCCGACGGCAGGCTGGACCGGGTGATCGAGTTGCCGGTGCCGCGGGTGACGGCGTGCGCGTTCGGCGGCCCGGACCTGACCGACCTGTACGTCACCACCGCCCGGGTCGGCCTGACCGCCCCGCACCCGCTCGCCGGGTCGCTGCTGGTGGTCCCGGGGGCGGGCAAGGGCCTGCCGCAGCCCGCCTTCGCCGGCTGAGGTCAGCGGCCCACCCGGTCCAGGGCGCGCAGCACCTCCCGTTCGGCGGCGCTCAGCGGCGGCCCGGCCAGCGGGGGCAGCGCGGGCCCGGCGAGGGTGGCGAGCAGGGTGTCGGGGCGCAGCAGCCGGGCCGGGCCGGTGCGCATCGCGGTGACCTCCCACAGGGCGGCGGCGGCCGGGTACGAGCCGGTCGCCGCCCTGGTCAGCCGGCGGGTGTACGCGGCCACCAGGTGGTCGGCGGCGTTCGGGCTGCCGCCCCGGGTGCCCGGGTACCGCACGTCCTGGCTGACGGCCGTCGCCCAGGCCGCCTCCACCGACCGGGCGACCGCGCGCTGCGCCCGCCGGGCCAGTCCGGGCGCCCCGGCCCCGAGCCGCCGCACCGTACGGGCCAGGTCCAGGGCGCCGAGCGCGGCCACCGACATGCCCTGCCCGTAGGCGGGGTTGAAGGTGGCCAGCGCGTCGCCGAGGACCACGAACCCCTCCGGCCAGTGCCGGGCCTTCTCCGCGTACCGCCGGACGTTCGCGGTGCTGTGGCTGACATGGACGTCGGTGAGCGGCTCCGCGCCGGAGATCAGCCGGCCCACGATCGGGTCGGGCAGGTCGAGGGTGTACTTCAGGAAGCCCTCCGGGTCGGCGGGCGGCTCCGCGCCCCGGGTCCCGGCCAGGCTGACCATCCAGCGGCCGTCCTCGATCGGCAGCACCATGCCGCTGCGGCCGGGCCGCCCGGCGTACGGGTCGGCCTGCACCATGGTCAGCGGAAACCTTTCCGCGCCGGCCGGGGTCCGGTACACGCGGGTGGCGTTGACCAGCCCCGAGTCCACGGTCCGCGCCCGGACACCGGTGATGCCGAGGGCCCCCAGCCAGTGCAGCAGCCGTGAGCCGCGTCCGCTGGCGTCCACCACCAGGCCGGCGTCGAGCACCCCGTCGGCCAGTCGCACCCCCGTCACCCGCCGCGCGCTCCCGGCGAGTCCCGCCGCGTCGGCCCTGCGGACGGTGACGCCGGGGACGGTGAGGACGGCCCGGCGCACCGCCCAGTCCAGCAGCGCCCTGCTGCACGTGACCATCCGGGGCCCGTCGTGCCGCCAGCGCCGGAACCAGCCCTCGGAGGTCAGCGCCAGCATCCCGGAGCCGGGGGACATCTCCCGCGCCCCGGCCGCCAGCAGGTGCGCGCGCATGTCCACGCCCGGTATCAGGTCGTCCATGGCGGCCAGCCCGCCGGCCATCAGCAGGTGCGCGTGCCGGCCCTGCGGCACGCCCCGGCGGTGCTGCGGACCGTCGGGCAGGTCGTCGCGCTCCAGCACGACCACCTCGTCGACGGCGGGGGACAGCGCCGCCGCGGCCAGCAGACCGGCCAGGCCGGCCCCGATGACGACAGCTCTACGCGACATGGGTCTCCTCAGGTAACGGCCATGGCCGGAACGCGAGTTCAGCCATGGTTCCAGCCGTGGGCGGCCCTCACCGTACCTTCACGTTTGGCGTCGGCGGCGGCCGACCGGTCCAGGGCCTGGGCCAGTTCGACCAGTCCGCCGGTGCCGGAGACCTCGGTGGCGTGCAGCCGGTAGCTGCTCGGGGCGTCCAGCGGCGCCTCCCGGGCGGCGGCCCGGCGGGCGGCGTCGGTGAGCATCGCGGCCTCCGCCAGGAGCCGGGCCTGGTGCGCGCCGCGGCCCGCGCGCAGCGCCGCCTGGCGGGCCCGCTCGCGCACCCGGTCGTCGAAGTAGGGGGCGAGGGCGAGCAGGGCGTCGTGGATGGACACCTCCCGCCAGCGCAGCTTCTCCAGCGGCAGGTGCCACCAGGACACGGGCGGTTTCGGCGCGGCCGACACGAACCGCAGCAGCGTCCACAGCGGCGCCAGCTTCCGGTAGTCGCCCAGGCCCCGCCAGTGCGCGCGGACCGCGGGCAGCAGCCGGGGCAGCACGAACCCGGCGGAGCAGGTCAGCGCGCCCAGCGAGGCCATCGGCGGGGCGACGGAGGTGGACAGGAAGTCCAGGTCGTGCCCGGTCCACCGGGCGGCCACCGCGGTGTACTTGGCGGCCTGGAAGCCCACCAGGTCCAGCAGCCCGCCGATCAGGATCAGCCGCAGCCCGGTCCGCAGCAGCCCGGTCACCTCGCGCGCCCACTTGACGCACAGCACGCACATCACCAGCACGGCGGCGCTGTGCCCGGCCAGGTAGAGCAGGATCATCTCGCGCAGGAACGGCGTGCCGGCGTAGTAGGTGTCGAGGTCGGTGAGCCGCTCGGTGTCCGCGTCCGCCAGCGCGAACAGCGCGATCACCGCGACGATCAGCAGGGCGTACGCCGCGATCGCCCGCAGCACCAGGCGCCGCACCCGGTCCCGGGGCCCGCCCCGCCAGTTGATCAGCAGCACGATCAGCGAGCAACTGTAGGCGGACAGCATGCCGTAGGTCAGCGGGGCGCCGAAGTTGGGGATGCCGGTGAGGTCGTTGACGGCGGCCAGCGTCAGCGGCGCGGAGCAGACGAAGACCAGGGAGCCGAGGACGATCGCCACGCAGGTGGAGACGGTCAGCGGGTCGCGGACGGCGGTGACGGGCCGGCGCAGCAGCACCACGCAGGACAGGCCGAAGACCAGGGCCGCCAGGTACACGACGAGACTCATGCCCGTCCCCTCCGTCCGCCCGCCGGCCCGCTCACGCGGACCCCGTCGGGGCGGCGGCCGCCCGCTCCCGTACGGCGGCCAGGTCCAGCGGCCCGGCCAGCACATCGGCCACCCGCACCAGCACCCCCGGCCCGGGCACCGGCGGGCCCGCCCGGCCGGCCGGGTGCACCGGGTCCGCCGGGTGTACCGCGCCTGTCGCGCCGGCGGGCGCGCCGTCCTCCTCCACGGCGGCCGTGATGACGACCGCCCAGGCCACGGCCTCGGCGTGCCGGGGGTCGCCGGTGTCGTGCAGGACCGCCCGCCGCACCCGGTCGTACAGGGCGGGGTCGAGGCGCCCGCCGAGGTGGCTGAGGGCGTTGTGGACGCTGGTCTGGCGCCACATCAGCCGGGTCTCCGGGCAGGCGAGCCGGGGGCGGGGCAGCCGCAGGGCGCGGCGGGTCAGGACGTCGTCCAGGACCCGTTCCAGCGGGGCGAGCCGCAGATAGGTGCGCCGGGCCAGGTGCCACTGACCGAGCCGGGGTCCGGCCAGCGGGATGAGCACGCCGGCCACCGTGACCAGGGCGCCGAGCCCGGCCGCGCCCGGGGAGACGCCGGTGGCCAGCACCGACCAGTCCCGCCCGGTCCAGCGGGCGATCACGGCGGTGAGCTTGGCGACGCTGTACCCGGCGCTGCACAGGGTGCCGAGGCCGAGGACGGCCAGGCCGAACCGGAGCGGGCCGCGCACCTGCCGGGCCCAGCGCAGCGAGGTCACCGTGGTGACCGAGGCGGCGGCGAGGTGCCCGACCAGGTAGAGCACGATCATCTCCCGCACGGCGGGCGTACCGGCGTAGTACGTGTCGAAGTCGGTGCGGCGCTCCACCGGCGCCTCGCCCAGCGCGAACGCCGCGGCGATGCCGACGAGGACGCAGGCGTAGCCGATGATCCAGCGCCGGGCCACCCGGTGCACCGCCGGGCCGCCCCGCCAGTACACGACGAGCACCTGGGAGGCGGCGCTGTAGGCGGTGATGGAGGCGTAGGTCAGCGGGGCCGCCAGGTTGGGGGTGCCGCCGAGCCGGTTGACGGCGCCGACCGTGGGCGGGGCGCCGAGGAAGAAGCAGAGCCCGGCCAGGCCCAGGACCACGCAGATGGCCCGCAGGTAGGGGTCGTGGCGGTGGCGGATCAGGTCGGGGGCCTTCACCGCCAGGCCGAGCCAGAGCAGGGCGCAGCTCAGGTAGTTGACCAGGCCGTTCATCCGTGTTTCCCGCGGTAGTTGAGGGCCGCGCCGATCCGGGCGGCCAGGGCCTGGGCGTCGCGGTCGGCGGGGCCGGCCGGCTCGTCGGCCTCCAGCCAGGTGCGCAGCCTGCGGCCCATCAGCATGCCGAAGCGGTCCGCCTCCTGCTCCTCGGCGAGGCTGAAGTCGGTGCGGGCGGCGGCCGGGCGGGGGGCGCCGGGGGCGGGCGGGCCGTCGGCGGCGCGGCGGCTCATGTGCCAGACCTCGTGGCAGAGGATGACGATCTGGTGCCAGACGGCGGCCCGCCGGTCGACCACGATCACGTCGTGGTGCTCGCCCTCCAGCCACAGCCCGCTGGCGGTGTGCGGCGGGAAGGTCTCGCGGCGCACCACGATCTCCCGGCCCCGCCACGCGGTGACCGACGCGACCAGCGCGTCGAACAGCACCTCGGGGTCGGCGGGCACCGGCACCCGGATGGGGCCGACGAGCGCGTCGGCCAGGCGCCGCATCTGCCTGTTCCTGCGTACCAACTCCGCTGCCCCTTCGCCGGATGCGTCCTCGCGCCTCTCCCGTGCAATATGCCAAGACGGGCGCCCGCTCGGCCAGTTGACCACGATCAGTCGGTGACGCGTACGGCGTCCCCGCGGGCACCGGCGCGGTGGCGCACCGCCCGGATGTCGTCGGGCCGCCGCAGGGCCCGGGAGACGGCCCCGATCTCCCGCAGCAGTTCGGTGGTGTCGGGCTCGTCGGCGCCACCGCCGCCGCTGCCGGTCCGGCCCGCCTCGACCGCGTCCAGGACGGCCACCGCGGCGGCCAGCGCCCGCGCCCGCTCGGGCGGGTGGCCCAGGGCGAGGGCGGCGGCGTGGCAGCGGCGGCGCAGCTCCTCGTCGAGGCCGCGGGCGAGCGGCAGCAGCGTGTCGCGGATGAACGTCTCGCGGCGGGTCAGCCGCAGTTCGGGCCCGGCCCGCAGCACGAACCGCACGCGGTCGCCGCCGACCGAGCGCATCAGCGCGTACAGCGGCCGCAGTTCGCGGTGGGCCTGCCGCAGCCGCCGGCGTTCGCACAGGTACTGCCCGGCGTGCGGCAGGATGAAGCCGACCGCGATCAGCACGGCGGAGGCGCAGGCCGCGGCCGGTGCCACGTCGGTGTTGAGCCGGTCCAGGTCGTGCCCGCTCCAGCGGGCCCCGACGGCGGTGAGCTTGGCGGCGTCGAAGACCAGGTTCATCGCGTAGCCCGCGCCGAGGAACTTCAGCCCCCAGCGCAGCCAGGCGTCCAGGCCGTCGGTGCGGATCCAGTTCCGGATCAGCCGGGAGGTGATCAGCGCCGCCGTGGTGTGGGCGAGCAGGTAGAGCAGGATCATCTCGCGCAGGAACGGCGTGGTGGCGTAGTACGTGTCCAGGTCCCGCAGCCGCTCCACGGGCGCGTCGGCGAGGGCGAACAGCACCCACAGGGCGACGATCACCCCCGAGTAGGCCGCGACCACCCAGCGGGTGGCGCGGCGGGTCGCGGCCGAGCGGTCGGACAGCCCGCCCCGCCAGGCGATGATCAGCAGCAGGCAGGAGGCGCAGAACGCGGTCAGCAGCGAGTACACCCAGGGCGCCGAGATGTTGGGCACGCCGGTGAGCCGGTTGACCCGGGCGATGGTCGAGGGCGCGACGAAGACGAACACCGCGCAGGCCAGCAGGAGCAGTCCGCCGACCGCGCGGAGCATCGGATCGGCGCGGAACCGGATGATCGTGGGCAGTTTGATCGCCAGCGCGGCGGCCAGGACGGTGGCCGGGATCCACCAGAAGTCCGTGTAGAACTCGCTGAGGACCGCGATGTCCATCGCCTCCCCCTTCTCACCGCCGGTCGGCGGCCATCCGAGCGTACGCGCCCGGCGATGTTCACGTCATCGTGTCCAACCCATTGACGCGCGCGCCGGGCGACTTTACGGTCCCGTTCGAAGTTACGGGCGGCATCCGAAATACCGAACGGTGCCGTGCGGTCGACTCTCGAACAGATAGGGCAGGGCATGGGACGACCTGGCCTGAACCGCAGGCAACTGCTCGCCGGACTGGGCGGGCTGACGGTCGCCGGGAGCTTCGGCTTCGCGGCGCTCGGGACCGGAGCCGACGCGCTGGCCTCCGGCGCGGACACCCGGGTGCGCTACTGGAACCTCTTCAGCGGCGGCGACGGCTACAACATGATCGCGATGCTGGACGCCTTCCGCGCGGAGCACCCCGGCATCGACGTGAAGGACTCCACCCTCCAGTGGGGCAGCCCCTTCTACACCAAGCTCGCCATGGCGGCGGCCGGCAACCGCGCGCCCGACCTCGGCGTGATGCACCTCGGCCGGGTCACCGGCTTCTCGCCCGGCCGCCTCCTCGACCCCTGGGACGTGGACCTGCTCGCCGAGTACGGCGTCCACGAGGCCGACTTCAACCCCGCGCTGTGGAAGCGGGCCGTCATCGGCGGCGAACTGTACGCCCTCCCGCTCGACATCCACGTCCAGCTCTGCTTCTACCGCCGGGACGTCCTGCGCAAGGCCGGGCTGCTCGACGCCGACGGCCGGATGCTCTCCCCGGCCTCCCCCGACGAGTGGTTCGCGATGCTCAAGGAGGCCCGGGGCGCCACCGGGAAGGGGCTCCAGACCATCGGCCTGTGGCACAACGACCAGAACTTCCAGTGGTGGTTCTTCGTCGCCTTCTACACCCAGCTCGGCGGCACCTGGTTCGACGCCGCCGACACCGAGGTCACCTTCGACACCGACAAGGCCGCCCGGGTCCTGCAGTTCCTCCGCCGGCACGTCGCCGACGGCTACGCCAACCCGGACTACGGCGGCGGCGCGGGCGCCGAGCAGTTCGTCAACGGCTCCCCGTTCTGCTGGGAGGGCAACTGGTCGGTGCCGGTCTTCGACAGCGCGGAGGTCGACTACGGCGCCACCCCGCTGCCGCCGGTCTTCGGGAGGCCGGCCACCCACGCCGAGTCGCACGCCTTCGTCCTGCCCCACCAGGCGGGCCGGGGCGGCGCCGCCGACGAGGCCGCGCACCGCCTCGCCGCCTACGTCGTCACCCACGCCCGGCAGTGGGCGGCCGGCGGCCACATCCCCGCCTACACCCCGACCCTGTCCACGGCCGCCTACCGGGCGCTGAAGCCGCAGAGCGAGTACGTGTCGGCGATGGACCACCAGGCCACCGAGCCCAAGGTGTGGTTCGCCGGCTCCACCGGCATCCTCGCCCAGCGGGTCGGCCCGATCGTCGTCTCCGCCACGACCGGCTCCGCCCGGCCCGAGGCCGCCGCCCGCCGGATGAGGTCCACCCTCACCGAGCTGCTCGCCACCAAGAACCCCATGGACGGCCGCACCGCCGCGCAGGGAGGTGCGGCCGCATGACGACCACCAGCGCCGAGACCGTCCTGCGCCCCGCCCGCGCCGGGACCGCCGCCGGCACCGCCACCGTCCGCCGCGGACAGGGCTTCCAGCACGGCGGCTGGTTCGTCGCCCCGTTCCTCGCACTGTTCGCGCTGTTCGTCATCTGGCCCCTGCTGCGCGGCCTCTACCTCAGTTTCACCGACGCCAACATCTCCGGCGACGGCGCGAGCTTCGTCGGCCTGGACAACTACCGCGAGGCCCTCCAGGACCCCCTGGTCTGGGATGCGCTCGGCCACAGCGCCTTCTTCACGCTGCTGGTCGTGCCCGCCATCACCGTCCTCGCCTTCCTGCTGGCGATGCTCGCCCACCACATCGAGCGCGGCACCTGGCTCTGGCGGCTCTGCTTCTTCCTGCCGTTCCTGCTGCCGTCCACCGTCGCGGGCAACCTGTGGCAGTGGCTGTTCAACCCCGGCACCGGCATGGTCAACCACGTCCTGGGCCTGGACACCCCCTGGCTGACCGACAAGTCGTACGCCATGCTCGCCGTGGTCGTCTGCACTCTGTGGTGGACGGTCGGCTTCAGCTTCCTGCTCTACCTCGCCGCCCTCCAGGGCATCCCCGCCCACCTGTACGAGGCGGCCCGGCTGGACGGTGCGGGCGCCTGGCACCGCATGGTCCACATCACCCTGCCGATGCTGCGCAACATCACCGGCCTCGTCGTCGCCCTGCAGATCCTCGCCTCCCTCCAGGTCTTCGACCAGGCCGTCGTCATGCAGGACTTCGGCACCGGCCCGGAGGAGTCGACCCGCACCTTCGTGCAGTACACCCTCGAACAGGGCTTCACCAGCTACCGCGTGGGCTACGCCTCCGCGACCTCCATCATCTTCTTCGTGCTGATCGCGGCCGTCGCCCTGGGGCGGATGTGGCTGCTGCGCAACCGTGAGGAGGGCGGCCGATGACCACCGCCGTACGGATATCCGGGCGCCGGCCCTGGACGCCCGGCCAGATCGTGCTCACCCTGCTGGGCGCCGCCGTCTCCGCGGTGATCCTCGCCCCGCTGGTGTGGGCCCTGTGCACCTCCCTGAAGTCGGAGACCGAGGCCGTCGAGGTGCCCCCGCACTGGCTGCCGCGGCACGTCACCGGCCAGGCGTGGTCGGCCGTCCTCGAGAACGGCAACCTCACCGACTGGCTGGTGAACTCCCTCGTCGTCTCGGTCTGCGTCACCACCGTCGTCCTGCTGGTCTCCGCGCTCGCCGGATACGGCTTCGCCCGCACCGAGTTCCGCGGCAAGGCCGCCCTGATGGGCGTGGTGATGACCGGGCTCATGGTCTCCCCGGCCGTGCTCGGCGTCCCCCTGTTCACCACCGTCCAGCAGATGGGCATGGTCGACACCTACTGGGGGATGATCCTGCCGCAGTGCGCGCCCGCCGCGATGGTCTACATCCTCTACAAGTTCTTCCAGGGCGTCCCGCGCGAACTGGAGGAGGCCGCGTTCATCGACGGCGCGGGCCGCTGGCGGGTCTTCTTCACCATCATCCTGCCGCTGTCCCGCCCCTCCCTCGCCGCGGTCGGCATCTTCACCTTCATCGGCTCCTGGAACAACTTCCTCTGGCCGTACATGGTCACCAACAACCCCGACCTGATGACCATGCCCAACGGCATCGCGACCGTCATGAACTCCTACGGCATCCAGTGGGCCCAGTTGATGGCCGGCGGCCTGATGGCCGGCCTCCCGCTGATCGTCGTCTTCGTCTTCTTCCAGCGCCAGATAGTGGCAGGAGTGGCCCACACCGGACTCGCCGGCCAGTAGAAGCGCGCCCCAAAGGGGCGCGGGGAACTGCGCGACCAGCCACACCCAACCCGCACTCGCCAACGCACACGAACCCCCTCCTCGAAAGGCGCCCATGCGTACCGCCCGCTTCACCCTCGACCCCGCCTTCACCGTCGCCGAGGTCAACCCCCGCCTCTTCGGCAGCTTCGTGGAACACCTCGGCCGCTGCGTCTACACCGGCATCTACGAACCGGACCACCCCACCGCCGACGAGGCCGGCCTGCGCCAGGACGTACTCGACCTGGTCCGCGAACTCGGCGTCACCACCATCCGCTACCCCGGCGGCAACTTCGTCTCCGGCTACAAGTGGGAGGACTCCGTAGGCCCCGTCGAGCACCGCCCCCGCCGCCTCGACCTGGCCTGGCGCTCCACGGAGACCAACCGCTTCGGCCTCTCCGAGTACATCGCGTTCCTGCGGAAGATCGGCCCCCGGGCCGAACCGATGATGGCCGTCAACCTCGGCACCCGGGGCGTCGCCGAGGCCCTGGAACTCCAGGAGTACGCCAACCACCCCTCCGGCACCGCCCTGTCCGACCTCCGCGTCGAGCACGGTGACAAGGACCCCTTCGGCATCAAGCTGTGGTGCCTGGGCAACGAACTGGACGGCCCCTGGCAGACCGGCCACAAGACCGCCGAGGAGTACGGCCGGATCGCCGCCGAGACCGCCCGCGCCATGCGCCAGATCGACCCCGGCGTCGAACTCGTCGCCTGCGGCTCCTCCAGCCAGGCCATGCCGACCTTCGCCGAGTGGGAGGCGACGGTCCTGAAGGAGACGTACGACCTGGTCGACTACATCTCCCTGCACGCCTACTACGAGCCGGTCGACGGCGACGTGGACTCCTTCCTCGCCTCGGCCGTGGACATGGAGTCGTTCATCGAGAACGTCGTCGCCACCTGCGACCACATGGGCGCCCGCCTGAAGTCCAAGAAGAAGATCAACCTCTCCTTCGACGAGTGGAACGTCTGGTACCTCTCCCGCTCCGAGGCCCAGGTCGCCGCCCTCGACTGGCCCGAGGCCCCCCGCCTGCTGGAGGACAGCTACAGCGTCACCGACGCCGTGGTCTTCGGCTCGCTGCTCATCGCGCTGCTCCGGCACGCCGACCGCGTCACCGTCGCCTGCCTCGCCCAGTTGGTCAACGTCATCGCCCCGATCATGACCGAACCGGGCGGCCCCGCCTGGCGGCAGACCACCTTCTTCCCCTTCGCCCAGGCGTCGAGGTACGGCCGCGGCCAGGTCCTCGACGTCCGCGTGGACTCACCCACGTACGAGACGGCGAAGTACGGCGAGGCCGATCTGCTGCACGCCACCGCCGTGCGCGCCGGGGACGGCACGGTCACCGTGTTCGCCGTCAACCGCTCCCGCACCGAGGCGCTGCCCCTCGACGTCGCCCTGAACGGCCTGGAGCTGAGCGAGGTGGTCGAGCACAGCGCCCTCGCGGACGCCGACCCCGACGCCCGCAACACCCTCACCGAGCCGGAACGGGTCGCCCCGCACCCGGTCGAGGGCACGGCCGTCCGGGACGGCAGGCTCTCCGCCGTCCTGGAGCCGCTGTCCTGGAACGTGATCCGCCTGGCCTGACCGCTCAGCGGCCGGGGGCGGCCACCGGTTCCACCGGTACCCCTCCGGCCGCGCTGCCCAGCATCGTCAGCCGCACCTCGCCCGGCCCGGCCGCCGTGCCGCCCTCCGCCAGCACCGCCAGCGCCAGGGTGTTGTCGCCCCGGGTGCGCAGGACGCCGCCGGGCAGCACGAAGGTGTGCTGGGTGCCGCCGTTGACGTACTGGCCGATGTTCCAGCCGTTGAGGAAGAGCTGCGCCCGGTACGCCCGCTCGGGGGCGTCCTCCAGGACGAGCCCGAAGGCGGCGTCGACCGTCTTGGGGACGGACAGCCGGAACCGGGTCCGGTACCAGGTCACGCCCTGCCGCCGGTCCGCCCTCGGCAGTTGCACCGCCTCCCAGTCGCTCTCGTCGAGGCCCGGCAGGTGCCAGCCCTCCCGCTCGCCGTACAGCCCGCCGTTGTTCAGCGGCCCGCGCACGGGGTCGGGGGCGGCGGCGCCCCGCACCCGCCACCGGGCCCGCGCGGCGGCGCCCCCGAAGGTGACGGAGGTCAGCCCGCGCGCCGTCCACCGGTCGTCGTGCGGCCCCGGCCGCACCAGCACCGACAGCACCCCCTCGGACCGGTACCGGAACCGTTCGCGCAGAGCCTCCGGCAGCTCCAGCACGGTCGTCGCCTCCCCGTCGGCCGTCCCGTGCCCGGCGCCCAGCGGCTCCCCGTCCAGCCAGGCCAGCACCAGCCCCTGTCCGCCGGTGCGGTGGGCCAGGCGCACCGAGGTGAGCCCGGCGGCGTCCGTGAGACGGGCCCGGTACCAGACATCGCCGTACGGGAAGCCGTAGTCGTCGGCGAAGAGGACGGGCTGCCCCTTCGGCACCGGCGTCGGCCCGGCCGACGTCCGCTTGCCGGCGACCGTCCAGTCGGTGTCGTCGAAGTCCGGCGCGGCCTCCGGGTTCTCCGTCCGGCGCCGCCATCCGGTGAGCGAGGGCGGCACCGGCGCGGGCGCGGCCGGCAGCGGGGCGGTGCCCGGCGCGGGGGCCGTGACGGTCAGGCTGCCGGCCCGGGTGACCGTCACCGGCTGCGCGGTGCCGTTCCAGGTGAGGCCGGTCAGCCCGCGCGGCCCCCACACCTCCAGGCCGGTCGCGGCCCGGATGTCCCCGGTCAGCCGCGCGGTGTCGCCGTCCAGGGCGACCCGGCGCAGCAGCGCCGGGCCGTGCACGAGAACCTTCCCGGACGGCGTCTCGTAGGGCCACAGCCGCAGCGAGGTCGCGTCGTCGGCGAAGACCAGGATCAGCGGCCGGTCCGATCCGCCGCCCTGCACCAGCACCCGGGTCAGCCCCCCGGCGCCCAGCGGGGCGGACACGTTGAGCCGCCCGTGGTCGTAGGCCCAGGCCGCCTCGGCGTCCAGCCGGGTCGTCTCCGGCTGGCTCGGGCACTCCAGCACCACCCGCGCCATCTCGCCGTACCGGCCGACGAACACGGCGATGTCCTGCCGGCCCGCGCCCAGGAACAGCATGGGCTGCACGGTGGCGTACGCCAGCTTCCGCTCCCCGCCCATCGACATGCCGGTGACGAGCAGCTTGGCGTCCCGGGCCGCCACCGGGACGGGCCCCTGGACGGCGGTGCCCGGCAGTTCCGTGGTCAGGTCCTGGTCGGAGTCGTTGCGCAGCACGTACACCCGGGCGCCGGTGTCCGGGTTGGCCAGGTGCCGCACCGCCACCCGCCGGTCCCCGGCCCGCACCCGCGCCGCCGGCTCCAGCTTGGACAGGTCGGGCACGTGCCGCAGCAACTGCCCGATCTGGTGCACCGGCGCCAGCCTCCCGGTCGCCTTGCGCCCCCCGTCGAACGCGGCCCCCTCGTCGTACGCGGTGGGCACCGGCGGCGCGCCGAGCCACCCCCAGGACACCCCGCCGAACGCCAGCGACCCCTGGGGCGTCACCGAGCCGCCCGCGAGGTCGTCGAGCCGCCGTCGCCGCTCCTCGGCGGCGTCCTTCGGCCGCGGCACCCCGGTGTCCCCGTCGACGAGCGGTACGTCGATCCCGTCGGCGCGGACCTGCTCGCGCCAGCGCGGCTCGGTCAGCCGGTACAGCAGCACCGTGCCCTGGCCCGAGGTGTAGAGGTGCCGCCCGGCTATCTCGTGCACCCGGCGCAGCCACTCCCGCTCGTGCCGCCGGCGGTCGGCCGGGGCGATCCCCGCCAGCCACCCCGGCAGGCCGCCCGCGTCCACGCCGGCGCCGATCCGGGGACCGGGCCGCAGCACCACGTACAGCCCCGCCGCGGCGGCCGTGCGCAGGAACAGGCCGAGGTCCCGGACGCCGGTGAAGTCGTAGCGGCCGGGGGCGGGGGAGTGCTGGTGCCAGGCGAGCGGGACCTCCACCGCGTTGTAGCCGTGCGCGCGCATCTTCTCCAGCGCGTCCCGCCACAGCGAAGGGCTGGGCAGCCGGAACATCTGGAGCTCACCGGACCACAGCACCAGCCGCCGCCCGTCCACCAGCAGCGAGTACCGGTCGGCGCGGACCTCGTGGCGGCGCCCGTCGGCGGCCGGCGGCGGGGGCGGCGGCCCGGTGGGCACCACGCGGCCGGCCCCGGACGGAGCCACCGCGCCGCTGCTGCCGCCGCCGAGCACGAGGCCGAGGACGGTGGTGCCGGCGACGGCGCTGAAGGTACGTCTGGTCAGCTCCAAGGGGAGCGCCTCCTGTCGAGCGCCTCCTGTCGGCGCGGGTTCATGCGCTGTTCACGTGCGGGGCCATTCTCTACAACCGGCCCGGTAAAGGTCATATGAGCAGCTCAGCAGGGGTGCGAAGGGCCCGTACCGGCCGCCGGACCGGCCCCGGTGAGGCTGTGCGGCGTTCTCATCACCCTCTCAGCCCGTCCTCAGACAGGCCCCCTAGCCTCTCCTCCGGCCCCATCCCTACCTCTCCCGTCGGGAATGCCGGGAATCGACGAAGGACGGCGGTACCGCATGCGCACGCTGATAGTGCTCGCCCTCGCGGGCCTGGGCGCCCAGCTCGTCGACGGCAGCCTGGGCATGGCCTACGGCGTGACCTCCACCACCCTGCTCCTCGCCCTGGGCACCAACCCGGCCGCCGCCTCCGCGACCGTCCACCTCGCGGAGATCGGCACCACCCTGATGTCCGGCGTCTCGCACTGGCGCTTCGGCAACGTCGACTGGCGGGTGGTCGCGCGCATCGGCGTGCCCGGCGCGGCCGGCGCCTTCCTCGGCGCGACCGTGCTGTCCCGGCTCTCCACCGAGGTCGCCGCCCCGGTGATGTCCGTCATCCTGCTCGGCCTCGGCCTGTACGTCCTGTCCCGCTTCACCCTGCGCGGCCTGCCCAAGGACCGGCTCGGCGGCCCCTTGCGGAAACGGTTCCTGTCCCCGCTGGGCCTGGTCGCCGGGTTCCTCGACGCCACCGGCGGGGGCGGCTGGGGCCCGGTCGGCACCCCGGCCCTGCTGGCCAGCGGCCGGATGGAGCCGCGCACGGTGATCGGCTCCGTCGACACCAGCGAGTTCCTGGTCGCCATCGCCGCCAGCCTGGGCTTCCTGTTCTCCCTCGGCTCCCAGGGCCTGGACTGGACCTGGGTGGCGGCCTTCCTCCTCGGCGGCCTGGTCGCCGCCCCCGTCGCCGCCTGGCTGGTCCGCCTGGTCCCGCCCCGCGTCCTCGGCTCCGCCGTCGGCGGCGTCATCGTCGTCACCAACGCCCGCACCCTCCTGCACAGCGACTGGGCCCGGCTGACCGGCGCCCCCGCGCTCTGCGTGTACGTCCTCCTGTACGCCCTGTGGGCGGCGGCCGTGGGGTACTCGGTCCGGGCGCACTTGCGGGAGCGGGCGGCCGAACCCGCCCCGGCCGGTGCGGAGCAACCGCTGGCGGCGGCGCGGCGATCTCCCTAGCGTGTTCACCCTGAGCGACTCACCGCAGGGGGGCACGTGTCCGAACAGCACCGCATCGAACTCGCCGACGCCGTGGAGGCCGTACGGGAGGAACTGATCACCGCGGCGTCCCGGGCCTCCGGCCAGGACGTGGCGTTCGAGGTCGGGGACATCCAATTGGAGTTCGGCGTCGAGCTGCGCAAGGAGATCAAGGGCGGCGTCAAGGTCAAGGCATGGGTGATCGAGGCGGGCGCCGACGCGGGCGGCAGCCGCACCAGCACCCACCGGGTCGCCGTCACGCTCAAGGCGATCGACCCCCGCACCGGCAAGGCGTGGCAGGTGCACAACCCCGACCGGGGCAGCGTGGCCGGCTTCGGCCAGGACAGCGACCCGTCGTGATCGGCGGGCGGGCCCTGGACCGGGTGGTCGCGGTGCTGGCGGAGGGGCAGGGGAGCGGGGTGCTGCTGGACCGCAGGTACGTACTGACCGCGTGGCACGTGGTGGAGAGCGGGGCGGTGGAGGCGATCCACCCGTCGGCGCGGAGTACCACCCCGTGCAAGGTCATCTGGGAGAACAAGGCCCTCGACGTGGCGCTGCTGCGGGCCGACGCCCCGCTCGTCAGCGCCGAACGCGCGGCGCCCATGGGGCTGCTGAGAACGGGCAGGGTCGACACCCCCGAACCGCTGCCGCACTGCCAGATCGTCGGTTTCCCCGAGATCCAGCGCTACGGGGACGAGAACGCCCTGGAGTACGACCAGTACCGCGTGAGCGTGCTGCCGATGGCGGGACGCATGAGGAGGACCCTCGTCTGCGAGCTGGACCGCCCCCCGGCCGACGAGGCGGGCCGCCGGGACTCGCCCCTCCAGGGCCTGTCGGGGGCGCCCGTCTTCGCCGGAGCGGTCCTGTTGGGCATCGTCACCGAGATCCCGCGCGGTCGGCTGCACTTCAGGGTGGAGGCGGCCCCGTTCGAGGCGGTGGCGCAGGCCATGGCCGGAGAGAACATCGGCCTCCACCCGAAGCCCAAGATCGAGGACGTCACCGACGTCCACCCCCAGGACGAGCGGTTCGAGGCCCGTTACGCCGAGGATCTCAGCTCGCAGTACCGCAAGACGGAGATCTTCGGCATCGACGAACTGGGCCGGGGCGAGGCCCGCTGGGACCTGGACACCGCCTACCTCAGCCTGGAGGCCGAACCCGCCCACGAGGACGATGTCCACCGGAGCCGGCGACCGAAGTCGGCGTCCTCCTCGCACCGCATCGACACACTGCTCGCCGACCGCCCCCGCGCGCTGCTGCGCGGTGAGGCGGGGGCGGGCAAGACGACCCTGGTGTGGTGGCTGGCGGCGCACGCGGCCAACGCCACCCTCAACGAAAACCTCGCCGAGCTGAACGGCCTGGTGCCCTTCGTGATCCCCCTGCGTGAAGTGCACGCGCGGGGCGGCAAGTTCCCCGCCCCGCCCGATCTGCTGTCCGCCGGGCGGGTCCTCACCGACAGTCCGCCGGCCGGCTGGGTCCGGCGCGTCCTGGAGGCCGGCCGGGGCCTGCTGCTGGTGGACGGCCTGGACGAGGTACCGGAGAGCAGACGCGAGGAGGCCCGGCGCTGGCTGGCCGTCCTCCTGGACCGCTACCCCCGCACCCGCTGCCTGGCGACCGTGCGGCCCAACGCGGTCGAGAAGGACTGGCTCGCCCCGGACGGTTTCACGGAACTGACCCTGCGGCCGATGAGCGACGAGGACATCAGAGCCTTCGTCGAGGCATGGCACGCCGCCGCACGCATCGAGTGCGACCACCTCTTCACCGGCGGGCGCCGCACCGACGAACGGGACCAGCTCACCTCCCTGGAGGAGAGCCTGCTCCACCAGTTGGACGAGAACGCCGCGCTGCGGGAACTCGCCCGCACCCCGCTCCTCTGCGCGGTGATCTGCGCCCTGCACCGCCGTCGCGGCGGTCTGCTGCCCACCACCCGCTGGTCGCTGTACCGGGCCGCCCTCGCCATGCTCCTCGGCGGCCGGGACGCCGCCCGGGGCGTCCGCAACCCCGACGACCTGACCCTCGACTCCGACGAGCAGCACGCGCTGCTGCAACGGCTGGCCATCTGGCTGGTCCGCACCGGCCAGCAGCAGATGTCCCACGCCACCGCCGTCCAGCAACTGGAACTGGCCTTGCGGGACATGCCGCAGATCCGCTCCCAGGCCGCTCCCGCGCGGGTCCTGCGGTTCCTGCTGGAGCGCAGCGGCCTGCTCAGGGAGCACACGGACGACGCGATCCAGTTCATCCACCGCACCTTCCAGGAGTTCCTCGCCGCGAAGGAGTTCCACGAGAGCGGCTACATCCTCGAACTGCTCGACCGGGCCGACAAGGAGGAGTGGCAGGACGTGATCGTGCTGGCCGTCGGCCACGCGACGCGCAGGGACGCCAACGAACTCATCGGCAAGCTGGTCGACTTCGGAGAGGCCGCCGAGCACCGGGAGAAGCGCTGGCACCTGCTCGTCCTGGCGGCCCGCTGCGCCACCAGCCTGCTGACCCTGGACGCCGACCTGATGGACCGGGTCCGGGAGGCGGTCCGGGGGCTGATGCCGCCCCGGGCGTACGGGGAGGCCGCCGAGCTGGCGGAGCTGGGGGACTGGGCGGTGGACGTACTGCCGGGCGCCGAGGAGGTGACGGCACCCGAAACGACGGTCCTGGCGCTCACCCACATCCGCAGCCCCCGGGCACGGCAGGCCCTCAGACCGTTCGTGTCCCACCCCGACGAGGAACTCGTCGACCTCGTCGTCCAGGGCTGGGGCATGCACCCCACCGGCGCGTACGCCCAGGAGGTCCTGGCCGGTGTGCACGTCCCCGACCTCTACCTGGACCGCCGGGACATGCTCCCCCATCTGCCGCTCCTGGGCTCCCTCCGGCACGTCACGGTGGCGGCCCCGGTCTCGGCGGACGAACTGGACACCTACCTGCCGACGACCGGACTGAAAAGCTTCACCTGCCGGAACGACACCGGTCTGGACAGCCTGGCCTTCCTGCGCCGCCGCACCGACCTGGAGTACGTGGAACTGCGGCACGAAGCCTGCGCCCTCGACCTGTCCGTGCTGGCGGACCTGCCCCTGAAGTTCGCGGAACTGCATGTGGGGGGCGTACCGGTGGAGCACCTCGGCGTCCTCCCACGGTGCGAGTCCCTGCGCGTTCTCCGGCTGAGCGGGGTACCCGACGCCGGATGGCAGGGCCTCGCGGCGCATCCCGGGGTGCGCGGCCTGACGGTGTACTCGACGGACCCGAGCTGGCTGTCGACCCTGCCGGACTGGACGGAGCTCGAGTCGCTGACCGTCAACAGCGCGGAGCGCAACATCCCCGAGATCCTGGCCGCCGTGAGCGCCCGGCCCCGGATCAGCGAGCTGTCCCTGCGGGTCCGCAATCTCTCCCAATTGAGGGCTCTGGCACCGCTCGCTCATGTACGCCGCCTGGAACTGACGCATGTCAGGCGGCACATCAACATGTCGCGTGTACGGCGTTTCTTTCCGGCACTGGAGGAACTGACCCTCGACCTGCGGCTCGACGACGACCCGGAGACCAAGCACATCGACCTCACGCCTCTCGCGGACTCCGGGCTGCGGGTCACACTCCAGGGATTCGTCCGGCTGGGCTTCGAGGTCCGGGGCAGGAAGGCGCTGGGCGACAGGTTCACCGACACGGACCTGATCCATCTGAAACCGGTCGGAGGCATGGACGACTGAGGCCATGACCCGCGCCGGGCGGCCCCGGAGCGAGCGCGAACGCATGTTCGCCAATCGGGAGAAAAAGGACTAGGTGATTCCCGTCGACGCCGCCAGGCCCCGGCAGTACGGTCCCCTCCTCGGGGTGGCGCAATACCGCCCCCGTGACGGCAAGGAGGGCCTCATGCCCTGGGACATGTCTGTGTGCAAGTGGGGAGTGCCGGCGGACTTCACCGACGACGACGCGCTGGCGGCGGTCAAGGCCGCGGACTTCACCAAGTCGGTGTTCGTCAACACCTCGGCGAAGGAGCGAAAGACCCGGCAGGCGTACACGTACGTCACCGTGAAGGGGTACCGGCTCTGCGTCGTCGGCCACCTCCACCAGCAGCCGGACGGCAGCAACCCCGGTTCCGGGAACTGTTTCATCCCCGGCTGGGAGAACTGGGACGTCAAGACGGCGAGCGACGTCGTCGCCGTGATCGCCAAACTGCCCGACGGCGGCACATGGCTGGACGACGAGCGGTACCCGCACCCGGCCGTCTGATCACCGACGCCGTGCGGATGGAACAATCCTCGGCATGGCTGTCATACACCGGACCTACGTCAAGCCGACCAAGCTGGAACTCCTCACCTCCTGGCTCCCCTCCCGGCCGTGGTACCGCGGCGGGGCGGGCGAGCCGGAGCTGACCAAGGCCGGCGGCTTCCGGCTGGACGACCCGGAGGGCGAGGTCGGCATCGAGTTCATCATCGTCACCGACGCCTCCGACACCACCTACTTCGTGCCGCTCACCTACCGCGGCGCCCCGCTCGACGGCGCGGACCACGCGCTGATCGGCACGACCGAACACGGCGTCCTGGGACAGCGCTGGGTCTACGACGGCTGCCACGACCCGGTCCTGGTCGCCCAGTTGCTCGCCCTGATCGAGGGCCGCGCCGAGCCCCAGGCCCAGAGCATCAGCAACACCCCCGACCGCGAGGTCACCCACACCCGCCCGGACACCGCCCCCCTCACTCCGACGTCCGCCCCCGCCGACACCGACGACACCACGGACCTGCCCCTGGCGGACGCGACCCTGCACCTCCACCGCGTCCTGCGTCCCGCCTCCCCGGAGGACCCGACCGGCCATGTCTCCGGCCCCTGGGACGCCCCGGACGGCACCCGGGTCCAGGGCACGTTCGTGACGATCACGACCCCTTGACCCGACTCGCGGGCGGAAGGGCTGGCTCCGCCGAGGCGGGAGAGCGGGCGCGGTTGAGCCAGAACGTCAGCGGCACACCCGCGTGAGGAAGTCGCCCCAGGCAGCGGGGGAGACGGTGAGCTGGGCGCCGTCCTTGTCCTTGGAGTCACGGATGTGGACGGCGCCGGGGCGGGTGGCTATTTCGACGCAGTCGCCGTCGCTACTGCTGCTGTAGCTGGACTTGGTCCAACCGACGGCCACTTCGACGCAGTCCCCGTCGCCGCTGCTGCTGTAGCTGGATTTGTACCATGCCAGGTCGTTGATGCTCATGAATCTCCTCGCATCTGCTGCAACAGGCTCACGGAGTCTTCGAGTGAGAGAGCCTGTGAGCGCATCCTGGCATACCGTCGTTGGAGGACGCTGATCTCTTTGGGATCGGTGATGAATAAGCCGCCACGCTGACCTTCGTTGTAGGCGAACCAGCGGGTCTCCGGCGTCTCCAGCAGTTGAATGGGTCCCGCTAAGCCGGTGTGGGCCCCTTGGGCGATTGGCATGATCTGGATCTCTACGTTGCGCAGCTCGGCAATATTGAGTAGATGATCGACCAGGCTCCGTGTTGCTTCCAGAGCACCGGTTCGCCGCAGCAGCACGTGCTCCTCAATGATGAAGCTGAATGCGGTGTTCGCGCGCTCCCGCAGCAATTTCTGGCGTTGGGCCCGTGCCACCCACTGAGCCTTGATCTGCGCGTCGTCCAGCGGCGGCAACTGGGCTGCGAACAGGGTCTTTGCGTACTTTTCCGTCTGCAACAGACCCGGCACCATCCGGCATTCATACGTGTAGAGAGTGACAGCCGCCCCCTCCAACTGCGCCCACCGCCGGAACCAGGACGCCAACCCCGGCTGCCGTACCAGGTGAGCCGCCGCCCGGCGCAGCGCGCCCGTGTTGCCGAAGACCTCTTCCGCGCGGTCCACGAAGGCCGCGTCCGCCATGCGGCGGCCCAGCTCCACGGACGCCACCGTGTGCTTGGAGAAGCGGACCAGTTCCGCGAACTCCTTCCGGCTCAATCCCGCGTGCTCCCTCAACCCTTGGACCATCGCACCGAACGTGCGCAGGCTGTCCGACGACTCGTCGTTCACGGCGCGTCACCTCCCCGACCATGGTCACGGTTGGTGACGGGTACTGTCCAGCGGGTGACTGCGTACTCCGGGGGAGAGTACGCGGCTCCGACCTGGTGAAGTCGTCCGCGTGTCCGCCAGATTGGGCGCATGACCGCACCGCTCGCCCGGCAAGGGGCCGTCACCGTACGTGTGTTCACTCAGCGCTTCACCGCCACGCCCCGTGGCGCTCGGCTCGCCCGGCGTCTCACGGACAGCCAGCTCCACGCCTGGGGCATCCCGCACGGGACGGACGTCTCCGACCGGGCCGTCGTGATCGTCGCCGAGCTGGCCGCCAACGCCGTGACCCACGGACGCGTCCCCGGCAGGGACTTCGAACTGCGGCTCACCCTGGAGCCAGCGGGGCTCTGGATCGAGGTGACGGACACGCACAGCGGCCCGCCCCGTCCAGCCGTACGCGCCCCGGGCCCCCTCGATGAACACGGTCGAGGTCTCGCCCTCGTCGGCGCGCTGGCGGACCACTGGGAGGTGGTGGACCGCAAGCCGCCCGGCAAGACCGTCCGTGCCCAGATCGCGCTGTCTGAGGAGTCCTGCGCGAACCATTGACGCGCGAGGGGTTCGATTCTACGTCCCGTCCGAAGTAACGATCGCCGTTCGAAATAACGAACAAGCCTGCAACAGAAGACCTCCCTCCGACCACCCCCCCGCACCCGGAACAGGAGCGTCCCCCCATGAGCCGCAAGAGAACCGCACTCCTCGCCGTCCCCACCGCCGCCGTGCTCGCCCTCCTGCCGAGCACGGCGAACGCGTATCCGAACCCCGGCCGGGTCACCGGGTCCGTCGTCACCCACGACCCGACGATGATCCGCACCTCCTCCGGGCAGTACCTGCTGTACGCCACCGGCGGCGGCATCGCCAGCAAGACCTCCTCCGACCGCATCGCCTTCGGCGCGGGCGCCGACGCGTTCTCCTCCCGGCCGGGCTGGTGGTCGAGTTACTCCTCCGTGCCGGAGGCATGGGCGCCGGACATCTCGTACCAGGGCGGGAAGTATCTGATGTACTACTCCGTCTCGAAGTTCGGGTCGAACACCTCCGCCATCGGGCTCGCGGGCTCCACGACCGGCCAGCCGGGGAGCTGGGCCGACTACGGGATCGTCTACACCTCCAACGGCGCCAGCGACTACAACGCCATCGACCCCAACCTCTTCGTGGACAGCGACGGCAAGTGGTGGCTGTCGTTCGGGAGCTGGTGGACGGGGATCAAGATGATCCAGATCAATCCGTCGACCGGGAAGCAGCTCGCCGGCAACACGACCCGGTACTCGCTCGCCTCCCGCCCGACCGGGACGAAGGCCGTCGAGGCCCCGTACGTCGTCAAGCGCAACGGGTACTACTACCTCTTCGCCTCGTACGACACCTGCTGCGCCGGCACCAGCTCCACGTACAAGGTCAAGGTCGGCCGCGCCACCAGCGTCACCGGGCCGTACTACGACAGGAACGGCGTCGCGATGACCAACAACGGGGGCACGCCCGTGCTGGAGACGCACGGCAACGTCATCGGCCCCGGCGGGCAGTCGATCATGAAGGACACCGACGGGGACCTGATCGTCTACCACTACTACGACGGCGCCGACAACGGCACCCCCAAGCTCGGCATCAACCTCCTGAACTGGAGCAGCGGATGGCCCGTGGCCTACTGACCCCGGCGCTGGGACGGTCCGCCGGGTGACCACGGCGAACGACCCGGTCAGCCGGTCCGTACCGCGCCCGCCGCGCCCGGCCAGCCGGTGGCCGGGGCCGCCGTCAGCCCGTCGGTGCCCCGCACCTGCGCCGCGGTGAGCCCCCCGCGGGCCGGCACCCCGGGCGGCGTCGGCAACGGCATCCCCGCATCAACACCGGAGGCCGCCGCCAACCCCGCCACCCCGCCCCCGTTCGTCTCGCTCACCAGCCGGTCCACCGCCGCCGTGCCCGAGCTGTAGCCGGTCCCCGCGGCCCGCTCCGGCACGGCGGCCTCCCTCCCGGTCCCGTAGAGCACCTGTTCCAGGCCGGACACCAGGCGGTGCACGTCGGCCGGGGGGCGTACCGCGAGACGCAGGAAGCGGCTGGAGGAGCCGATCGTGTCGCCGCACTCGCGGACCAGGACGCGGTGCTCGGTGAGCAGCCGGTCCCGGACCACGGTGCCTTCGGCGCCGAGGGGGAGGCGCACGAAGAGGAAGTTGCCCTGGGAGGGGTAGACGGTCAGGCCGGGCAGCGCCGACAGCCGGCCGGTCATCTCCAGCCGGTCGCGGCGCACCTGCGTCAGGCTGCGCGCGTACTCCGCGCCGTGCTCGCGGAGCATGAACACCACGTGTTCGGCGAAGGAGTCGAGGTTGCCTTTCGGGAGCATCGAGCGGACCCGGCCGGCCAGCGCCGGGTTGGCGACGAGGCAGCCGACGCGGACGCCGTGCAGGCCGAGGTTCTCGCCGAGGCCGCGCAGCACGACGACGTTGGGGCGGAGGATCGCCTCCTGGACCACGGACGGTTCGGCCTCGGCGTCGGTGAACTCCAGGAACGACTCGTCGACCACCACCAGGTCCCGGTCGGCCATCGCGTCGAGGAACCGCGTGAGCGCCTGCTTGCGGACGTAGTCGCCGCCGGGATCGCCGGGGTTGCGGAGCACCACCGCGCGGGTGCCCCGGGTCCGGACGAACTCGGCGTACCGGTCGAGGTCGAGGGCGAAGCCGCCGGCCTCCGGGAGCGGGAACATGTCGACCCGCTTGCCGGTCTCCATCGGCTGGTCGGTCCACCGCCCGAAGGCCGGCACCGGCACCGCGAGGGAGTCGCGGACCAGCAGATGGTCGAGCCAGGTGATCAGCTCGCTGGAGCCGTTGCCCAGCGCCACGCACTGCGGGGGCAGGCCGAGCAGCGCGCACAGCTCGGCGGTGACGGTGCCGGCGCCGCTCGGGTGGTACGTGAGGATGTCCCGCAGCCGGGACGCCAGCGCGTCGAACATCCGCGGCGTCGGGAAGTACGGGTTGCGGGGGATGCGGAAGTCGACCGGTCCGGCCGCCCCGCCGTCGGCCTCCCGGGCCGGCGCCGCCGTCGACGGGCCCTGCGCCGCGGTGGCGCCGCGGAACAGCGAGGTGACGTTGCCGGCCAAGGGGACCTCCGCGCTCAGGGGGCCCGCGCGGGGGAGCGCGGGCCACCCGGAGATACGGACGCTCAGGCGCCGGCGTTCAGCGGCGCCGGCGTTCAGCGGCGCCGGTGTTCAGACGCTCGCGATCGGGCGCCGGTGCCTCAGGAGTCGAACGAGTGGATCGTCGTCGTCCGGTAGACCTCGCCGGGGCGCAGCACCGTCGACGGGAACGACGGCTGGTTCGGCGAGTCCGGGAAGTGCTGGGTCTCCAGGCAGAGCGCGTCGCCCTGCCGGTAGAGCCGGCCGCCGGTGCCGGTGAGGGTGCCGTCGAGGAAGTTGCCCGAGTAGAACTGGAGGCCGGGCTGGTCGGTGGCGATGCGCAGGCTCCGCCCGGAGGACGGGTCGCGCAGGGTGGCGATCTGCTCGGGGCGGGCGGTGATGCCCTTGTCGAGCACCCAGTTGTGGTCGAAGCCCTTGGCGGTGACGAGCTGCGGGTGGCCGTCCCGGATGTCCCGGCCGATCGGCTTGGCCCGGCGGAAGTCGAACGGGGTGCCGCCGACCCTCGCCAGCTCGCCGGTGGGTATCAGGCCCGCGTCGGTGGGGGTGAACCGGGACGCGGCGATCGAGAGCTCGTGGTCCTCGATGGTGCCGCTGCCCTCGCCGGCCAGGTTCCAGTAGACGTGGCTGGTGAGGTTGACGACGGTGGCCTTGTCGGTGGTCGCCTCGTAGTCGATCCGCCAGTCGCCGGAGCGGGTGAGGGTGTACGTGACCTTCGTCTTCAGCGTGCCCGGGTAGCCCATCTCGCCGTCGACGCTGACGTAGCGCAGCACCAGGCCGACGTCGGAGCCCTTGGTGAACGGCTCCACGTCCCACACCCGGTAGTCGAAGCCCAGCGCGCCGCCGTGCAGCGAGTTCTCACCGTCGTTGACGGAGAGCTGGTACGTCGTGCCGTCCAGGGTGAAGCGGCCCTTGGCGATGCGGTTGCCGTACCGGCCGATCAGCGCGCCGAAGTGCGGGCTGCGGGCCACGTAGTCGTCGAGGTTGTCGAAGCCCAGGGAGACGTTGGCGTACCGGCCGCGCCGGTCGGGGATCTCCAGGGACTGCACGACACCGCCGTACGACAGCACCTTCATCCGCGTGCCGCCGTTCTCCAGCGACCAGCGGTAGACCTTCGTCCCGTCGGCGAGCGTGCCGAAGAGTTCCTTCACCGGCTTCCTGCCTCCCGTGGCGTGCGCCGTGCCGCCGAGCGCGGTGGCGGCGATCCCCGCCGCCGCGGCGGATGCGATGACCGTGCGTCTGCTCAGTTCCATGTGCGGCTCTCCTGAAAGGAATCGGGCCCCCGCCTCGGGGAGGCGGGGGCCCGGAACGACCTACGAACCGACCTTGCGCTTGTTCCACACGTCGAAGCCGACCGCCGCCAGCAGCACCAGGCCCTTGATGACCTGCTGCCAGTCGGTGCCGATGCCGACGAGGTTCATGCCGTTGTTCAGCACGCCCAGGACCAGACCACCGATGATCGCGCCGAGGACCGTGCCGACACCGCCGCTCATCGACGCGCCGCCGATGAACGAGGCGGCGATGGCCTCCAGCTCGAAGTTGAGGCCCGCCTTGGGCGAGGCCGCGTTGAAGCGGGCGGCGAAGACCAGACCCGCCAGGGCCGCGAGCATGCCCATGTTCAGGAAGACCAGGAAGGTGACCTTCTTGTCCTTCACGCCCGACAGCTTCGCCGCCGGGAGGTTGCCGCCGATGGCGTAGATGTGGCGGCCGATGATCGCGTTGCGCATGAGGTAGCCGAAGCCGACCAGCAGCACGCCCAGGACCAGCAGGACGATCGGGGCGCCCTTGTAGGAGGCGAGCAGCAGCGTGACCACCAGGACCGCGGCGACCAGCGCGACCAGTTTCAGCGCGAACAGCTTGGCGGGCAGCACGTCGAGGGCGAACTCCTGCTGCCGCTTGCGGTCGCGCAGCTCCTGGAAGACGACGAAGGCGATCAGCGCCAGGCCCAGCAGCAGGGTGAGGTTGTGGTAGTTGGTCTCCGGGCCGACCTCCGGGAGGAAGCCGTTGGCGACCTTCTGCAGGCCCTCGGGGAACGGGCCGAGGGTCTGGCCCTCCAGGAAGATCTCCGTCAGACCGCGGAAGATCAGCATGCCCGCGAGGGTCACGATGAACGACGGTATGCCGCCGTAGGCGATGAAGAAGCCCTGCACCGCGCCGGCCACCGCGCCCATCGCCAGGCAGAGGACCAGCGCGAGGGGCCAGGGAAGATCGTGTTTGACCATGAACACCGCGGCCATCGACCCGATGAACGCGGTCAGCGAGCCCACCGACAGGTCGATGTGCCCGGCGATGATCACCAGCATCATGCCGATCGCGAGGATCAGGATGTAGCTGTTCTGCAGCACCAGGTTGGAGACGTTGCGCGGCAGCAGCAGGTCGCCGCCGGTCCACACGGCGAACAGCACCACGATCAGGCCGAGCGCGAACAGCATGCCGTACTGCCGCATGTTGCGGCGCATGCCGTCCATCATCAACTGGAGCAGGCCGTCGCCGCCGGCCGGCCCGCCCTTCCCGGCCGGCGCGGGGGCCGGCGTCTTGGCGGTCACATCCGTGCTCATCGGGTTACCTCTTTGTCCTTCGTCATCTGACGCATCAGCGTTTCCTGCGTGGCCTCGGCCCGCGGGAACTCACCGGTCAGCCGCCCCGCGGCCATGGTGTAGATGCGGTCGCACATGCCGAGCAGCTCCGGCAGCTCGGAGGAGATGAAGACGACCGCCTTGCCCTGGGCGGCCAGTTGGTCGATGACCGTGTAGATCTCGTACTTCGCGCCGACGTCGATGCCGCGCGTCGGCTCGTCCAGGATCAGTACGTCCGGACCCGCGAAGATCCACTTGCTGAGGACGACCTTCTGCTGGTTGCCGCCGGACAACTTGCCGACCGGCTCGAAGACGGTGGGCGCCTTGATGTTCATGGACTTGCGGAAGCCCTCGGCGACCTGCCGTTCCCCGTGCTCGTCCACCACCCCCCGCTTGGCGACCTTGTCCAGGGCGCTGAGCGAGATGTTGCGGTTGATGGTGTCGATGAGGTTCAGCCCGTAGTGCTTGCGGTCCTCGGTGACGTAGGCGATGCCCTGCCGGACCGCCTCGGGCACGGTCTTGGTACGGATCTCCCGGCCGTCCTTGAGGACCGTGCCGCCCGCGTACCGGCCGTAGCTGCGGCCGAAGACGCTCATCGCCAGTTCGGTGCGCCCGGCGCCCATCAGGCCCGCGATGCCGACGATCTCCCCGCGGCGCACGGTCAGCGACACGTCGTCGACGACCTTGCGCTGCTGGTCGATCGGGTGGTGCACGGTCCAGTTGCGGATCTCCAGGGCGGGTGCCTGGCCGGCCTCCGGCTGGTGCGGGCTGCGCTCCGGGAAGCGGTGCTCCAGGTCGCGGCCGACCATCCCGCTGATGATCCGGTCCTCGGTGGTCTCCGGGGCCTTCACGTCCAGCGTCTCGATGCTCCGCCCGTCCCGCAGGATGGTCACCGAGTCGGCGACGCGGCGGATCTCGTTCAGCTTGTGCGAGATGATGATCGAGGTGATGCCCTGTTCCTTCAACTGGAGGATCAGGTCGAGGAGTTTGCCGCTGTCCTCGTCGTTCAGCGCCGCCGTCGGCTCGTCCAGGATGAGCAGCTTCACCTTCTTGGAGAGCGCCTTGGCGATCTCGACGAGCTGCTGCTTGCCGACGCCGATGTCCGCGACCCGGGTCTCGGGGTGGTCGTCCAGACCGACCCGGCGCAGCAGCTCGGTGGCGTGCCGCAGGGTGTCGTTCCAGTTGATCAGGCCCCGGGTGGCGTGCTCGTTGCCGAGGAAGATGTTCTCCGCCAGCGACAGGTACGGCACCAGCGCCAGCTCCTGGTGGATGATCACGATGCCGAGCTGCTCGCTGGCCCGGATGTCCTTGAAGGCGCAGGGCTCGCCCTCGAAGAGGATCTCGCCCTCGTAGGTGCCGTGCGGGTGGACGCCGGAGAGGACCTTCATCAGGGTCGACTTGCCGGCGCCGTTCTCCCCGCAGATGGCGTGGACCTCGCCCTGGCGGACGGTCAGCGTGACGTCCGACAGTGCCTTGACGCCGGGAAAGGTCTTGACGATCGAGCGCATTTCCAGGACGGGTCCCGCCATGGTCGTGCCTTCCAATCTCTGGGTGCCGGCGGTTACTTGAGGTCGCTCGCCTTGATGTAGCCGGAGTCGACCAGGACCTTCTGGTAGTTGTCCTTGTCGACGGCGACCGGCTCCAGCAGGTACGCCGGGACGACCTTGGCGCCGTTGTCGTACGTCTTGGTGTCGTTGACCTCGGGCTTCTTGTCGTTGAGGAGCCCGTCGACCATGTCCGCGGACACCTTCGCCAGCTTGCGCAGGTCCTTGAAGACGGTCATCGACTGATCGCCGGCGATGATCGACTTCACCGAGGCCACCTCGGCGTCCTGGCCGGTGACCACCGGCAGCGGCTTGTTTTTGGAGCCGTAGTCGTCCGACTTCAGGGCGGAGATGATGCCGATGGAGATGCCGTCGTACGGGGAGAGCACCGCGTCGACCCGCTCGCTCTTGTACGCCGAGGTCAGGATGTCGTCCATGCGCTTCTGCGCGGTGCCGCCGTCCCAGCGCAGGGTGGTGACCTGGTTGAGGGCGGTCTGCTTGGAGCGGACGACGAGCTGCTTCTTGTCGATGTAGGGCTTGAGGACCTTCATCGCGCCGTTGAAGAAGTAGCGGGTGTTGTTGTCGTCGTTGGAGCCGGCGAACAGCTCGATGTTGAACGGCCCCTTCTCGCTGCCGTCCTTCAGGCCCAGCTTCTCCACGATGTAGGTGCCCTGGAGCTCGCCGACCTTCTCGTTGTCGAAGGAGGCGTAGTAGTCGACGTTGGGGGTGCCGAGGATCAGGCGGTCGTAGGAGATCACCGGGATGTCGGCGTCCTTGGCCTGCTGCACCACGTTGTTCATCGACTTGTTGTCGATGGCCGCGATGATCAGCGCCTTGACGCCCTGCGTGATCAGGTTCTCGATCTGGGAGACCTGCTGGTCGGGGTCGTCCTCCCCGTAGACCAGCGTGGTCTTGTAGCCCTTGGACTCCAGCTCCCGCTTGACGTTGTTGCCGTCGGCGATCCAGCGCTCGGAGGACTTGGTCGGCATGGCGATGCCGATGGTGGCCCCCTTGCTGTCCCCCTTGCCCTCCTCGCTGCCGCCCTCGCTGTTCTGGCCGCAGGCGGACAGGGTCAGGGCGAGGGAGGCGGCCGAGGCGATGGCGGCGAGTGCGGCTCTGCGGTTGCGCATGATCATCATCCTTGATGTGTGCGAGGAGGAAACCGAGACGAGGTGTGTGGGATTGTGCGCGGTCGTGTCGCGTTTTGAGAAGAGAGTTTCCGGAACGTTATGACGAAATCTCGAACCGGTTGAGCGGACCCGGCAGTCGGGACCCCAGCGGGGCCATCTCCCCGTCCGCCCCGTGCCGGGCCAGCAGATCGAGCGCGAGCCGCCCGCGCCGCACCCGTTCCCTGGCGGTGGCGAGCGTCAGTTCCCGCAGGTGGTGGCCGTACGGGTAGATGCCCGGGGACTTGGACAGCCCGAACTTCAGATACAGCGGGGCGCCCCGCCGGATCAGTTCGGCCACCTCGTACATCCGCACATAGCCGCCCAGGTCGTCCGGTGCCTCGATGTACATGTCCATCGGCGCGGCCGAGACCCGGCGGATCTCGGTCAGGTGGTCCAGCGTCAGATCGCTGGGCACGTTGACCGAGTCGGCGCCCAGTCGCTCGTAGACCGCGAACGAGGCCGGGTTGACCGGCCCCACGAGCGCGGAGACCTTCAGCGTGGTGTCGGCCGGGATGATCCCCGCCGTCCGCGCCCGGTGCAGCGTCCACAGCACGCCCTCGTCGGCGACCAGCAGGCACTTCACCCCCAGCTCGGTGGCGCGCACCGCGTCCTCGACGCAGCCGGCCACCGCGTCGTACCCGCGGGCCCGCAGCCCCGCGCCGCCGGAGTCGGTGCGCACCGAACCGCCGATGTCCCAGGTGCCGCGCGGCCCGGTGAACAGGCACAGCTCGATGTCCCGCGCGGCGGTCGCCTCGACCATCTCGGTGATCTCGGCGTCGGTCAGCATCCACACGCCGCTGCCCTGGCTGATCCGGTGGATCGGCACATCCAGCCGCGAGGACTCCTTCAGGACCACCGCCAGCGCCTCGGGCCCCTCACAGGAAGGGATCTCGGTGCGCCAGCGGCCGCCGCCGGGGAAGGAGTGCGGCGAGGCGTCGGCGGGGTCGAGGGCGGGCGCGCCCAGGCCGAGGGCGGTGAGGGCCTGCTCACCGGGCCGGCGGGGGGCCGTGGCGGAAGCGTCGGTCACAAGCTGTCCTTCTGTTCGAGATGCCGGTTCGAAATACCGGACACAGTTCGTGGCTCATGGCGTACGGCGGTGGGTGTACGCCGGTACGGAGGCCGTCAGGTCGCCCCCGTACCGGCGCACGTTCAGGGGCGGAGCAGCACCTTGCCGACCTTCGGGTCACCGGACCCCACCAGCTCGATGGCCCGGGAGAACTCGGTGAGCGGCAGCTCGTGCGTCACCAGCGGCAGCGGATCGAGCAGCCCGGCCGCGAACACCCGGACGGCGTGCGCCCAGGCGTCCGGCGCCGCCCCGAAGACGGTGTGCACCTCCAGTTGCCGTACCACCAGGTCGGTGGGGTCAAGCCCGTCGGCGCCCGGCGCGGGGATGCCGGTCAGCACCAGCCGGCCGCCGCGCCGCAGCAGCGCGGCGGCGGTCCGGGCGGCGTCGGCGGACCCGGCCGTCTCCACGACCACGTCGAAGTCACCGGGCAGCGGCTGGTCCTTGGTACGGAAGCCGGTGGCGCCGTACCGCCGCGCCAGCGCCTCCCGGTCGTCCCGGGTGCCGACCACCAGCAGCTCGCCCGGCGAGGCGGCCCGCAGAAACTGCACGGCGAACATGCCGAGCGTCCCGGTGCCGACCACCGCGACCCGCTCGCCGGGCCGGGCGTTCGCCTTCAGCGCGGCGGCGGCGATGCAGGCGGCCGGCTCCAGCAGCGCGGCGGCGGCGAGGTCGGCGTCGTCGGGCAGGACGTGCAGCAGCCGGGCGGGCAGGGTCAGCGTCGGCGCCATCGCGCCGGGCTGGGTGAAGCCCGTCTCCTCGTACCCGGCCGAGCACAGCGTCGTCTCGCCCGTGTGGCAGCGGTCGCACACCTGGCAGTTGCGGAACCCCTCGCCGACCACCTTCCGGCCGACCAGCGACCCGGGCACCCCGGGGCCGACCACCGCGACCGTCCCGGACCACTCGTGCCCGGGCGTCAGCGGGTAACGGACGTACCCCTCGGGCCGGTTGCCCTGGTACACCTCGCGGTCGCTGCCGCAGATGCCGGCCGCGTACACCCGGACCAGCGCCTCGCCGGGGCCGGGCTCGCGCGGCTCGTGCGGCACCAGCGTGTGCGTGCCCGGCGCCTCGACGACGACCTCGGCGCTCATGCCTTCGTCGCCTTGGGCTTGCGCTGCTCCCAGCCCTCGGCCCACAGGTCGAACCGGGCCTGCTGCTGCGGGAACTCGGCCGCCGCGTCGGTGTCCAGCTCCACGCCGAGCCCCGGCGCGTCGGACAGGTGGAAGCACCCGTCCTCCGGGTTCACCTGCGGAGCGCCCTTCACCACCTTCTTGATCTCCGCGTCCGCGAAGTCGTTGAAGTGCTCGAGGATCTTGAAGTTCGGCGAGGTGAAGCCGACCTGGAGCGAGGCGGCGGTCAGCACCGACCCGCCCACGTTGTGCGGGGCGACCAGCATGTAGTGGGTCTCGGCGGTCGCGGCCAGCTTCCGGGTCTCCCAGATGCCGCCGATGTGACCGACGTCCGGCTGGATGATGTCCACCGACTGGTCCTCGAACAGCTCCCGGAACTCGATCCGGTCGTGGATGCGCTCACCGGTCGCCACCGGCAGGTCCACCTTCTCGGCGACCTTCTTCAGCGCCCGCAGGTTCTCCGGCGGCACCGGCTCCTCCAGCCAGGCCGGCTTGTACGGCGCCAGCTCCTTCGCCAGCCGCACGGCGGTGGCGGGGGAGAAGCGGCCGTGCATCTCCAGCATCAGCTCGGCGTCCGGCCCGATCGCGTCCCGCACCGCCTCGATCAGCGACACGGCGTACCGGGTCTGCTGCGCGTCCAGCTCGAAGTGCCCGGTACCGAACGGGTCGATCTTCAGCGCCCGGTACCCGCGCTCCATCACGCCCCGCGCGGCCTTGTGGTACGCCTCCGGCGTCCGCTCCGTCGTGTACCACCCGTTGGCGTAAGCCTTCACCTTGTCGGTGACCTTGCCGCCGAGCAACTGCCACACCGGGACGCCCAGGGCCTTGCCCTTGATGTCCCAGCAGGCCATCTCGATCACGGCGATACCGGACATCACGATCTCGCCGGCGCGGCCGTAGTCGCCGTACTTCATCCGCTTCACGAGGTCCTCGACAGCGAACGGGTCGGAGCCGAGAATGTGGTTGACCTCGGCCTCCTTCAAGTAGCCGAGGAGGGCGTCGGTGTGGCCCAGCATCCGGGTCTCGCCGACTCCCGTGAGCCCTTCGTCGGTGTGCACCTGGACATAGGTCAGGTTGCGCCACGGCGTTCCGACCACGTGCGTGCTGATTCCGGTGATGCGCACGGCTGTTGTCCTCCGCTGTGTTCGATATTTCGGCACTCGTTCGAAATGCTGGCGAGACAGTAAGGACGGCGCGGCGGGGGTGTCAATGGGTCGGACGCGGGGGGTTTCGAGACTTTTTCGAAAGTCCGGCGTCGCCGCGGTTCCCACGCAACCTTCACAGCCGGCACTAGGAACGCCACCGGCGCGGAACCTAACCTTCCCACGTCATGGACTACTGCCACCCGTGCCGCCGGCACCTCAACGGCGCCCTCACCTGCCCGGGCTGCGGCACGCCGGTCGACAGGCCCTCCGCGGGCGAGACGGAGCCCCCGCCCGGGCCCCCGCGGGAGGCGTCCGCCACGGCCATCGGCCCGCGCGGCCGCGCATCCGCCGCACACCGCGGACGCCGCCGCACCCTCCTGGTCACGACGGGCCTGGTCCTGGCCGCCGCCGGCGTCGGCCTCGCCGAACTCGGCACGGACGCCCCGGCCGCCCCGGCGCCCCCGGCGGCGGAGTCCCCCGGCGCCCCGGCCGCCCCGAAGCCGGAAAGCCACCCGGCGGAACCGGCCGCCGGCCTTTCGGTCCCCTCCGGTTCCCGGCCGTCCGGGGCGTCCGCTTCCCCGTCCGCACCGCCCTCCACGCCCACTGACACACCGTCAGAAACGCCGGAAGGGGCGGCGCCGGAATCACCCACCGCCCCTTCCGTCCCGGCCGCCCCCGCGGAGTCCGCACCCGCTCCGCCCGCCGGACCCACGCCCTCCTCGAGCCCGCCACCCCCGGCCACCACGGCCCCGGCCCCGGCCCCGACCACCATGGCCCCCGCCCCGACGCCCACGGAGACCTGCGACCGGTTCCTGTGGTGGTGCGCCTAGGTCCTGCCCCGCCGCCGCTTGACCGCGCCGACGACCGGCAGGACGAAGAGGACGAGAACCGTCATCACGGCGAACGGACCGGCCACGACGACGGCCAGCGTCCAGCCCACGCTGTGGGTGACCAGGGCCGTGACCGTGCCGGCGAGGCTCAGCGCCGCGCCGAAGGCGAACCCCGCCACGTGCGCGAACAGCTCCCGCCACCGGAGCGCGAGCGGCAGGTACAGCGCGAGCAGGGTCAGGAAGGTGAGCGGGAAGAAGTAGTACCCCACGGGCATCGGCAACTGCGCGTAGGCGAAGAGCAGCGGAATGCCGACGATCATGAAGGCCGCGCGCTCCGCCCGCAGGAACCCGGGAGCCCGCTCCTCGACGGCCCTCCCGGCTGCCGTGTTCCCCCTGATCCGCGTCATGGCGTCAGTGTCGGGCGGCCGGCCCCGGGGGCGCACGCACTTGAACGAAGCTGGAAGCGTCCGCCGGGTCAGTCCTCCGCCGGCCCCCCGTCCAGCATGCGGCGGAGCATGTCGCGGAAGAGGGTGCGTTCCGTTTCCGACAGGCCCGCGAGGGGCTCGCGGGCGAAGTGGAGGGAGTCGCGGAGGTCGCGGGCGACGCGGCGGCCCTCGTCCGTGGCCGCCGCCAGCTTCACGCGCCGGTCGCCGGGGTCGGCCCGGCGCTCCACCAGGCCCCGGGACTCCAGCCGGTCGACGATGCCGGTGACGTTGGACGGCTCGCACTTCAGCCGCCGGGCCAGCTTCCGCATCGGCAGCGGTTCGAGGGAGAGCAGGCTCAGCAGCCGGGCCTGCGCGCCGGTCAGGGAGCGCTCGGCCGCCGCCGCCTCGTAGTCGGCGTAGAACCGGGCCACGACCTCGCCGATCAGCTCGACGACCTCAAGGGTCAGCGCGTCCGGTCGGCGGGTTTTCGGGGGCGTGGCCATACGTTCAGGGTACCCGGTGTTTGACAACCTGAAATGTTCAGGAGCATCGTTGTTTCAGGTAGTGAAGTAATCCCCCCACCCCCTGTCCGAGGAGAGGCGCCCCATGACCGAGTCCCCCGCCCGCCCCGCCGTCAACCGCGCATGGCACCTGCTGAGCCGTCCGGTCGGCTGGCCGAAGCCCGAGGACTTCGCCCTGGTCGAGGAGGAGGTCCCCGCGCTCGCCGAGGGCCAGGTGCTGGTGCGCAACCGCTACCTCTCCGTCGACCCGTACATGCGCGGCCGGATGAGCGCCGCCAAGTCCTACGTCGCCCCCTTCGAGCTGGGCAAGGCCATGCAGGGCGGCGCGGTCGGCGAGGTCGTGGAGACGAACGCCGAGGGCATCGCCGTCGGTGACCACGTGCTGCACTTCTTCGGCTGGCGCGAGTACGCCGCCGTCGACGCCCGGCACGCCGTCAAGGTCGACCCCGAGGCCGCGCCCCTGTCCACGTACCTCGGCGTGCTCGGCATGACCGGCCTGACCGCCTACGTCGGCCTGCTGCGCACCGCCTCCTTCAAGGAGGGCGACGCGGTCTTCGTCTCCGGCGCCGCGGGCGCGGTCGGCAGCCAGGTCGGGCAGATCGCCAAGCTCAAGGGCGCCTCCCGGGTGATCGGCTCGGCCGGCTCGGACGAGAAGGTCAAGCTGCTCCTGGAGGAGTACGGCTTCGACGCGGCCTTCAACTACAAGCAGGGCCCGGTGCACGAGCAGTTGCGCGCCGCCGCCCCCGACGGCATCGACGTCTACTTCGACAACGTCGGCGGCGACCACCTGGAGGCCGCCATCGGCTCCCTCAACCGGGACGGCCGGATCGCGGTCTGCGGCATGATCTCCGTCTACAACAACACCGAGCCCGCCCCCGGCCCGCGCAACCTCGCCCGGCTCATCCAGACCCGCGGCCGCATCGAGGGCTTCCTCGTCGGCGACCACTACGATCTCCAGCCGCAGTTCGTCCAGGAGGTCGGCCCCTGGGTCCGGGACGGCCGGCTGAAGTACCGCGAGACGGTCGTCGAGGGCATCGGGAACAACCTGGAGGCGTTCCTCGGCGTGCTGCGCGGCGACAACACCGGGAAGATGATCGTCAAGCTCTGACGCCCTCACCTTCCCTCTGTTTCCGGCATGCGGTAACTTCCTTCCATATTCCGTCGGTGATCGTGGGCGCGAGTCCCGGCGGACCGAGGAGGAGGGCACCGCATGCCGATTCAGCAGTCCGACGTCCAGTACACCGCCGTCGCCACCGCGGAGAACGGCCGCGACGGACGCGTGGCCACCGACGACGGCAGGCTCGACGTGATCGTGAACCCGCCGAAGGAGATGGGCGGCAGCGGCGCCGGCACCAACCCGGAGCAACTGTTCGCCGCCGGGTACAGCGCCTGCTTCCAGGGCGCGCTCGGCGTCGTCGCCCGTGAGCGGGGCGTCGACGTGACCGGCTCCACCGTCACCGCCAAGGTCGGCATCGGCAGGAACGACGAGGGCTTCGGCCTCATCGTCGAGATCTCCGCCGACATCCCCTCGGTGGACGCCGACACCGCCCGCTCGCTGGTCGAGCAGGCCCACCAGGTCTGCCCGTACTCCAAGGCGACCCGCGGCAACATCACGGTCACGCTTGCCTGAACCGCTCCCCGGGCCCCCGGTACCGGCCGGTAGAGTGCCGCCATGCGTGATCTTGGGGCGGGATTCGGCCATCTGCTGAAGGGCCAGCGCTGGGTGGCCCGGCACGGCAGGAGCTACGGCTTCGGGCTGCTGCCGGGCCTGATCACCCTGGTGCTGTACGCGGCGGCGCTGACCGCGCTCGCGCTGTGGGGCGAGGACCTGGTCGCCTGGGCGACCCCGTTCGCCGACGACTGGTCCAGCCCCTGGTCCGGCCTGTTCCGCGGCTTCCTCACCGCCGTCCTGTTCGCCCTCGCCCTGCTGCTGGCCGTGCTCACCTTCACCGCGGTGACCCTGCTGATCGGCCAGCCCTTCTACGAGAGCCTCTCCGAGCGGGTCGACCGGGACGTCTCCCCGGACGGCACCGCCCCCGAGTCCGCCCTGCCGTTCTGGCGGGACCTGTGGATCTCGGGCCGCGACTCGCTGCGCATCCTGGTCCGCGCCGCCGTCTGGGGCGTGCTCCTCTTCGCCGCCGGCTTCATCCCGGTGATCGGGCAGACGGTCGTCCCGGTGATCGGGTTCTTCGTCACCGGCTTCTTCCTCACCGAGGAACTCGCCTCCGTCGCCCTCCAGCGCCGCGGCGTCCAGCTCCGCGAGCGGCTGGCCCTGCTGCGCTCCCGCAAGCTGCTGGTCTGGGGCTTCGGCACCCCGCTCGGCCTGGCCTTCCTGGTGCCGTTCGTCGCCGTCTTCCTGATGCCGGGGGCCGTGGCCGGCGCCACCCTCCTCGCCCGCGAACTGCTGGGCGAGGAGACCCGCGACGGCGCGGCGACCGGCGACGGGAAGGAGAACAGCCCGGAGGCGGACGGAACCCACCGTATGTGAAGGGTTCGTACGGAATCCGGGCGCGGGGCCCGCTGACGGTCCGCCGGCGCGACCGGCCGATTACCGTCGGACACAGCCCCGGTCCGGGCCCTGACATCCGGACCGGGGCTCGTCGTTCACCGGCCGGGAGCCGCCCGCCCGCCCGCGCCGCACCCGGACCGGGGCTCATCGCCCGCCAGGGTCCTCACCTCACGCCGAAGCCGTACACCGTCTCCGAGCGGAACACCTCGCCCGGCCGCAGCACCGTGCTCGGGAAGTCCGGCCGGTTCGGCGAGTCCGGGAAGTGCTGGGTCTCCAGCGCGATCCCGGCCCCCGGCCCGAACGGCTCGCCCAGGTGGTCGGCCGTGTAGAGCTGGAGCCCCGGCTCCGTGGTCGCCACCGTCAGCACCCGCCCGGACGCCGGGTCGTACAGCTCGGCCACCTCCACCGGCGCCTCGGTGACCCCCTTGTCCAGCGCGAAGTTGTGGTCGTAACCGGAGCCCACCTTGCGCGGCTCCCGGAAGTCGAAGCGGGTGCCCGTCACGTCCGCGGGCGCGCCCGCCGGGATCAGGTCCGCGTCGACCGGTGTCATCCGGGAGGCGGCCAGCCGCAGTTCATGGCCGCCGGTGCCGCCCGAGCCCGCCCCGCCCAGGTCGAAGTAGCTGTGGTTGGTCAGGTTCAGCACGGTCGGCGCGTCGGTGACCGCCTCGTAGGCGAGGCGCAGCGCCCCCGACGCGTCCAGCGTGTACGTCGCCGACACCTCCAGCGTGCCCGGGAAGCCCTCCTCGCCGTGCGGGCTGACCCGGCTCAGCCGCACCCCGTGCTCCACCGGGGTGACGTCCCACACCCGCTTGTCGAAGCCGCGCTCCCCGCCGTGCAGCGAGTTCGGCCCCTCGTTCCGCGCCAGCGCGTACGTCCGCCCGTCCAGCTCGAACCGACCACCGCCGATCCGGTTGGCGTACCGCCCGACCAGGGCGCCGAAGTACGGCTCCGGGTGGGCCAGATAGCCGTCCAGGCCGGCGAAGCCCAGCACCACGTCGGCGCGGCGCCCCTCCCGGTCCGGCACCTCGGCCGACTGCACGATCCCGCCGTACGACAGCACCCGGACCCGTACGCCCGCGCGCTCCAGTGTCCAGCGGTGCACGGGGGTGCCGTCGGAAAGTGTGCCGAAGAGTTCGTCCATGTGCGGAACTCTAGGTCACCTGACCGGTCAGGACCGTTTCGCGGTGACGACGCGGTAGGCGATCCCGGCCAGCTTGGCCTGGCCGGTCACGCTCGGGTGGAACCAGTCCCAGTGGCTCAACTCCTTCGTACCGAACCGGTAGTCGTGCACCGCGCCGCCGTCCGTGCGGCACCTGAGGTCCTGGGCGCAGACCTCGCGCAGCACCTCGTTGTAGTCCGCCACCCGCTTGCCGACCGTCTCGCGGCGCGCGGTGGCCGCCGCGTCCAGGGAGTCGGCGTCGCCCAGCATCGACGGGCAGATGCCCAGCTTCCACACCTGCTTGCCCAGCGGGTTGGTCCGCCCCTGGGACCACAGCCGCTTCAGGTCCGGGATGCTCGCCACGTACACCTGTGCCTTGGGCGCCTGCGCGCGCAGCGCCCGCATCGCCCGCTGGAAGCCGGCGCGGAAGCCGGCCACCGAGGTCATCTCCGCCACCGAGGACCGGCAGGCGTCATTGGCGCCGACCAGCACCGCGACCAGTTCCGGCCGGTGGGCCCCCGCCCGGGTCATCTGCCCGGCCAGGTCCGCCATCCGGGCCCCGGTCACCGCGTGGTTCCAGCTCCGCGCCGCCGCCCGGTCCCGGCCCAGCAGCCGCACCGCGAGACTGTCCACCTCCGCCCGGTCGCCGGTCGCCCAGGACACCTCCGGGCAGTCCGACAGCACCATGCAGGCGTCGAAGCCGCGGGTGATGGAGTCGCCCACCGCCGCCACCGACCGGGGGCTGGTGTCCCACACCGGCGTCGGCCGCGCGCTCGACGGCCCCGGCCCGGGGTCACCGCCCACGGCGTCGCAGCCGGTCACCCCCAGCACTCCCGAGGCCAGGACGGCGAGGAACGCCCGCGCACGCCGCCGACGGACCCGCGTCCCCTGCCCCATCCCGGCCCACTCCTCGTCTCGGCACCCCCGTCATCATGCTCAACCCATGACACCGCGCGAGGGTTCCCGGGGCCCGGCGGGGAACGCCTGGCACCCGTACAAGCGTCCTGCCGGGTGAATGCCGGGGGTTTCCGCGTACCGGGACCGACGGTACGTCACACTCCCCGCCCCGCCGCACGGTAGCCTCGGCCTCAGCGTGGCCCGCCGGGCCGCTGCCGCAGCACTCGATCCGAGATGTCCCGCTCAGCCCGGAGGTTCCGGTGACGACACGTGGAGTTCTGTACGTGCACTCCGCTCCGCGCGCGCTCTGCCCGCACGTCGAGTGGGCGGTCGCCGGGGTGCTCGGCACGCGCGTCAGCCTGGACTGGATCCGGCAGCCCGCCGCGCCCGGCACCTGGCGCTCGGAGTTCTCCTGGCAGGGCCGGGCCGGCACCGCCTCCGCCCTCGCCTCCGCGCTGCGCAACTGGCACCTGCTGCGCTTCGAGGTCACCGCCGAGCCCAGCGCCACCGCCGAGGGCGAGCGCTACAGTTGCACCCCCGACCTCGGCATCTTCCACGCCGTCACCGGCATCCACGGCGACATCCTGATCCCCGAGGACCGGCTGCGCGCCGCCCTGCTGCGCTCCCAGCGCGAGGAGGCCGACCTGGCGGCCGAGATCGCCCGGCTCCTCGGCAAGCCCTGGGACGACGAGCTGGAGCCCTTCCGGTACGCCGGTGAGGGCGCCCCGGTCCGCTGGCTGCACCAGGTGGTGTGAGCCCCTCCTCGTACGCGCGCGAAAGGGCCCCCACCGGAAGACGGTGAGGGCCCTTCTTCACGCGGCGTCAGGACGGCGGTCAGACCGTCCGGAACGCCAGCACCACGTTGTGCCCGCCGAACCCGAACGAGTCGTTCAGGGCCGCGATCCGCCCGTCGACCGGCAGCTTGCGCGCCTCGCCCCGGACGATGTCCGCGTTGGCCTCGGCCTCCGGGTCCAGGTTGTCGATGTTGATGGTCGGCGGGGCCAGCCGGTGGTACAGCGCGAGCACGGTCGCGACCGTCTCCACCCCGCCGGCGCCGCCGAGCAGGTGCCCGGTCATGGACTTGGTGGCGGAGACCGCCATGTGGTCGGCGTGGTCGCCGAACACCTTGCGCAGCGCCTTCAGCTCCGCGATGTCACCGGCCGGCGTCGAGGTGGCGTGCGCGTTGACGTGCGCGATCTCCGCCGGGTCCAGGTCGTTGCGGTCCAGCAGGTTCTGCAGGGCGTGCGAGATGCCGCGGCCCTCCGGCTCCGGCTGCACGATGTCGTGGGCGTCGGCGGAGATGCCCTGCCCGACCGCCTCCGCGTAGACCCGGGCGCCGCGGGCCGCGGCGTGCTCGGCGGACTCCAGGACGATGACACCGGCGCCCTCGCCGAGGACGAAGCCGTCCCGGGCGGTGTCGAAGGGGCGGGAGGCGCCCTGCGGGTCGTCGTTGTTCTTGGACATCGCCATCATGTTGCCGAACGCGGCGATGGGCAGCGGGTGGATCGCCGCCTCCGTGCCGCCCGCGACGACCACGTCGGCCCGGCCGGTGCGGATCATCTCGATGGCGTAACCGATGGCCTCGGCGCCCGACGCGCAGGCCGAGACCGGCGTGTGCACGCCCGCCCGGGCGCCCACCGCCAGACCCACGTTGGCCGACGGGCTGTTGGGCATCAGCATGGGCACGGTGTGCGGGGAGACCCGGCGGACGCCCTTCTCCTTGAGCACGTCGTACTGGCCCAGCAGGGTGGTCACCCCGCCGATGCCGGAGGCGATGACCGCGCCCAGCCGGTCCGGGTCCACCTCGGCGCCCTCACCGGCCTTCGCCTCGAAACCGGCGTCCCGCCATGCCTCCTGGGCGGCGACCAGCGCGAACTGCGCCGAGCGGTCCAGCCGGCGGGCCTGCGGCCGGGGGATGACCTCGGTGGGCTCCACGGCGACGGGCGCGGCGATGCGGACCGCCTGCTCGGCGGCCCACTCCTGCTCCAGGGGCTTGGCACCGGAACGTCCGGCGACCAGGCCCTCCCAGGTAGAGGCTGCGTCGCCACCCAGCGGTGTGGTTGCGCCGATACCGGTGACGACCACGGTGCGATTGGTCGGGCTCACGGGAATTCTTTCTCCAACGGTTACGAGGAGGACCATCCCCGCTGGCACGGGGAACGGCGCCACCGCCGGGTGGCGGGGCAGTCAGCCCAGGACGCTGATCGGGGTGGATCAGCCCTGGTGCTTGAGGATGTACTCGGTCGCGTCGCCGACCGTCTTGAGGTTCTTGACGTCCTCGTCGGGGATCTTCACGTCGAAGCGCTCCTCGGCGGCGACGACGACCTCGACCATGGACAGCGAGTCGACGTCGAGGTCGTCCGTGAAGGACTTGTCGAGCTGGACGTCCTCGGCGGGGATCCCGGCGATCTCGTTCACGATCTCGGCGAGACCGGCGACGATCTCTTCCTGAGTGGCGGCCATGATGGCGCTCCTTCGTTGTGTTCCAGAGGGTATGGCGGTGTGTCCGCTCCGGATCGCATGATCCGGTACGGGGTGCCTAGGGGAGGGTAACGACCGTCGCGGCGTACACGAGACCCGCCCCGAAGCCGATGACGAGTGCGGTGTCGCCGCTCTTCGCCTCGCCGGTCGCCAGGAGCCGCTCCATCGCGAGCGGGATCGAGGCGGCCGAGGTGTTGCCGGTGGTGCGGATGTCACGGGCGACCGTGACGTGCTCCGGCAGCTTCAGCGTCTTCACCATCGAGTCGATGATCCGCACATTGGCCTGGTGCGGGATGAAGACGTCCAGCTCGTCCGGGGTGATTCCGGCCGCGTCCAGCGCCTGCTGGGCGACCTTCGCCATCTCGAACACGGCCCAGCGGAACACCGCCTGGCCCTCCTGCGTGATCGCAGGAAACTTGGTGTGGCCCTCGGCCGCGTACGTGTCCCAGGGCACCGTCTGCTTGATCGTCTCGGCCTTGTCGCCCTCGGAGCCCCACACGGTCGGGCCGATCGCGGGCTCCCGGGACGGGCCGACCACGACCGCGCCCGCGCCGTCACCGAAGAGGAAGGCGGTGGCCCGGTCCTCCAGGTCGGTCAGGTCGGAGAGCCGCTCCACGCCGATCACCAGGACGTACTCCGCCGAACCCTCGACGATCATGCCCTTGGCCAGCGTCAGGCCGTAGCCGAAGCCCGCGCAGCCCGCCGAGATGTCGAACGCGGCGGCCTTGTCGGTGCCCAGCTTGTCGGCGATCTCGGTGGCGATGGCCGGGGTCTGGCTGAAGTGCGACACGGTCGAGACGACCACGGCGCCGATCTGCCGCGCGTCGATCCCCGCGTCCGCGATCGCCTTGCCGGACGCCTCGATGGACATCGCGGCGACGGTCTCCTCCGGCGAGGCCCAGTGCCGGGTCTCGATGCCGGAGCGGGAGCGGATCCACTCGTCCGAGGAGTCGATCTTCTCCAGGATCACCTCGTTGGGCACGACCCGGGTCGGACGGTAACCGCCGACGCCGACGATGCGCGCGTACGGGGCGCCCTTGCTCGGCTTGATCTTCGACATGCTGTCGGGCTCCTTCTCAGACACCGTGCTCGGCGATCAGGTCGCGAGCGGCGTCGAGGTCGGCGGGGGACTTGAGGGCCAGCGTCTTCACGCCGGGCAGCGCACGCTTGGCCAGCCCGGTCAGGGTGCCGCCGGGGCACACCTCGATCAGGGCCGTGACACCCAGACGCTCGAAAGTCTGCATGCACAGGTCCCAGCGGACCGGGTTCGCGACCTGGCCGACCAGGCGGTCGAGTACCTCGGTGCCGGAGCCGACAACCTGTCCGTCCTTGTTGGAGACGTACGTCACGCCCGGGTCGGCGGGCGTCAGGTCCTTGGCGGCGCGGGCCAGCGTCTCCACGGCGGGCGCCATGTGGTGGGTGTGGAAGGCGCCGGCCACCTTGAGCGGGACGACCTTGCGGACGCCCTCGGGCTTCTCCTCGGCCAGCGCGGCGAGCTGCTCCAGGGTGCCGGCGGCGACGATCTGCCCGGCGCCGTTGACGTTGGCCGGGGTCAGGCCGAGCTTCTCCAGGTGCGCGACGCTCACCTCGGGGTCGCCGCCGAGCAGCGCCGACATGCCGGTCGCGGTCACCGACGCGGCCTCGGCCATGGCCAGGCCCCGCTTGCGGACCAGGGTGAGGGCGGCGGTGTCGTCGAGCACGCCCGCGAGGACGGCGGCGGTGATCTCGCCGACGCTGTGGCCCGCGACGGCGCCCGGCGCGACGGCACCGAGTGCCGAGGCGGACAGCAGGCCGGCGGCGACGAGCAGCGGCTGGGCGACGGCCGTGTCACGGATCGCGTCGGCGTCGGCCTCGGTGCCGTAGTGGGCGAGGTCGAGGCCGATGGCGTCCGACCACGCGGCGACGCGGTCCGCGGCACCGGGCAGTTGCAGCCAGTCAGTCAGGAAGCCGGGCGTCTGGGCGCCCTGGCCGGGAGCGACGAGTACGAGCACTCTCACACTCTCTCTTGGGTACGGGCACGGCCGCCCGTGGGGACAGGGACGAAGAACGGCAGGGGGTTTTGTAGACCCTCGACAAAAAGCTAGGTCTGCTGGTCGCCGGCGGCGAGACGTCCCAGGATGAGCGCGATGCGCAGGGTGAACGCCGACCGTACATCGGAGGGCGACCATCCGGTGACGTCAGTCACACGTCGGAGCCGGTAGCGCACGGTGTTGGGGTGGACGAAGAGCATCCGGGCGGCGCCTTCGAGGCTGCTCGCCTGTTCGAGATAGACGCTCAGTGTCTCCAGGAGGGCCGCGCCGGCCTCCTCCAGGGGTCTGTAGATCTCCTCCACCAACTGGTGCCGGGCGGAGGGGTCACCGGCCATCGCGCGTTCCGGAAGGAGATCGTCCGCCAGCACCGGGCGGGGGGCGTCCTGCCACGCCGTGCACGCCTTCAGCCCGGCGGCGGCGGCCTGCGCGGACCGGGTGGCGGCCCGCAGGTCGGGCACCACGGGCCCGGCGACGACCGGTCCCTGGGCGAACGGCCCGATCAGCGACTTGGCGACGGCCAGCGGGTTGTCGCTGCCGCCCGCGATGACCACCAGCCGGCTGCCCAGCACGCCCGTGAGGACCTGGAGCTTGGCGTGCCGGGCCGCGCGCCGGATCGCCTCCACGGTCAGCTCGGAGTCCCCGTCCGGGGCGGTGCCGAGCACCACGCACACGTGCTCGGGGGAGTTCCAGCCGAGCGCGGCGGCGCGGGACACGGCGCCCTCGTCGGCCTCGCCGCTGAGCACGGCGTTGACCACCAGCGACTCCAGCCGCGCGTCCCAGGCACCGCGTGCCTCGGCGGCCTGCGCGTACACCTGGGCGGTGGCGAAGGCGATCTCCCGGGCGTACACGAGCAGCGCCTCGCGCAGCACCGACTCGTCGCCGGGGGCCGCGACCTCGTCGATCGCGGACTCCATGACCTCGATGGTGGTCCGCACCATCTCCACCGTCTGCCGCAGCGTGATCGCCCGGGTCAGCTCGCGCGGCGCGGTGCCGAAGACGTCCGTGGAGATCGCCTGCGGGGCGTCCGGCTGCCGGAACCACTCGGTGAACGCGGCGATGCCCGCCTGGGCGACCAGCCCGATCCAGGAACGGTTCTCCGGGGGCATCGCCCGGTACCAGGGCAGCGTCTCGTCCATCCGCGCGATCGCCTGCGCGGCGAGCGACCCCGACGACTTCTCCAGCCGCTTCAGCGTGGCGGTGTGGGCGTGGGCGGCGCGGGCGGGGCTCGGTGCATTGCTGGTTTCGGGTTCGGGCACGGCATCAAGGGTGCCTCATCGGACCGGGGAGGCGTCGCGCCGGGTCTACGGTGGAGCGCGTGATGGACGTACGCCGCGCCGCGGAGCGCTACCCGGGGGGCGACCGGGACGCCGGGATCGAGTCCTGGCACGCCTTCTCGTTCGGCCCGCACTACGACCCGGACAACCTGCGGTTCGGGGCGCTGATCGCCTGCAACGAGGAGCGGTTGGCGCCGGGGGCCGGGTTCGACGAGCACCCGCACAGCCACACCGAGATCGTCACCTGGGTGGTCGAGGGGGAGCTGACCCACCGGGACAGCGCCGGGCACGAGACGGTGGTTCGCGCCGGGGACGTGCAGCGGCTCAGCGCGGCGGGCGGGGTGCGGCACGTGGAACGCAACGCCGGGGACGCGCCGTTGACCTTCGTGCAGATGTGGCTGGCCCCGCGCGAGCCGGGCGGCGACCCGGCCTACGAGATCGTGCGCGGCATCGCCGACTCCACCCCGTACGCCGTCCCCGAGGCCGGCGCGATGCTGCACGTGCGCCGGCTGGCGGCGGGGGAGCGCACGGCGGTACCGGACGGCGCGTACGTGTACGCCCATGTCGTGCGCGGCCGTCTCCGCCTGGCCGGCGAGGAGCTGGGACCGGGCGACGCGGCGCGGCTGACGGACCCGAAGGACGTCGAGGCGGTCGCCGCGGACGCGCCGGCGGAATTCCTGCTGTGGGAGATGCGGGGGGCGTGACGCGCGGGCCGGGCCGTCTTCCCGTCCGCCTTGAACTTCCGCCGGGGCGCAGCCGTCGTGCTTGTGGTGAGCCGAGCAGGGCTCCGTCCATGAGGGGAGACAGAATGAAGTCTTGGCGTTCCCGGGTCGCCGTCGCTGTCGCGGCCGGCGCCGCGCTGGTCGCCGTCCCGCTGACCGCGGAGCCGGCCTCCGCCGCGACCAACCCCTGGGGTTACGTGGAGGTCGGGGGGACGCGGGACAAACTCGCGTGCGTGCGGGACGGGCAGGAACTGCTCGCCCAGGGGTGGGTGAACTACTACTGCGACTGGGACGACCCGTACTGGGTCCTGTGGGCGCTCCCCGCGAAGGACCAGCCCCCGACGCCCGGCGGGTGACCGCGCGCGGTGCTCAGCCGCGCGCTTCCGCCAGCACGGCTTCCGTGAACGGCGGCCACGCCTCGACCGCCCAGGGCCCGAACGCCCGGTCGGTCAGGGCCGCGCAGGCGAGCCCCGCGCCGGGGTCGATCCACAGGAACGTACCCGACTGGCCGAAGTGCCCGAAGGTGCGCGGGGAGGACGAAGGGCCCGTCCAGTGCGGGGACTTGCCGTCGCGGATCTCGAAGCCGAGGCCCCAGTCGTTGGGGTTCTGGTGCCCGTAGCCCGGCAGCACGCCCTTGGTGCCCGGGTACTGCACGGTCATCGCCTCGGCGACCGTGCGCGGGTCGAGCAGCCTCGGCGCCTGCACCTCGGCGGCGAACCGCAGCAGGTCGTCCACCGTGGAGACGGCGTCCTTGGCGGGGGAGCCGTCGAGGGAGGTCCGCGTCATCCCCAGCGGCTCCAGCACCGCCTGCCGCAGGTACTCCGCGAACGGGATCTCCGTCGCCTTCGCGATGTGGTCGCTGAGCTGCTCGAACCCGGCGTTGGAGTACAGCCGCCGCTCCCCGGGCGGGGCCGTCACCCGGTGCTCGTCGAAGGCCAGCCCCGAGGTGTGGGCGAGCAGGTGCCGGACCGTCGCGCCCTCCGGGCCGGCCGGCTCGTCCAGCTCGATCGCGCCCTCCTCGTACGCCACCAGCGCCGCGTACGCGGCCAGCGGCTTGGTGACCGAGGCCAGCGGGAAGCGGTGCCCGGCCGGGCCGTGCGTGCCCAGCACGGTGCCGTCCGCCCGGACGACACCCGCCGCGGCGGTGGGGACCGGCCAGTTCTCGATCAGCGCGAGGCTCTTCAGCGACATGCCGTCGAGCCTAAGCGGCTCACAGATACAGCCGCATCGAGGGGTCGGTGTCACGGGTGAAGCCGAGGGAGGCGTACAGCGGTTCGGCCTCGGCGCTGGCGGTGAGCATGACGTGTCCGGCGCCGCGCTCGCGGAACCAGTCGAGCAGTTCGGCCAGGCAGGCCCGCGCGTATCCGCGGCGCCGGGCGCCGGGATCGGTGGCGACGCTGAACACGTACCCGACCCGGCCGTGCGGATTGCCGGGCCGCCCGATCCGGTACTCCAGGGTGCCCACGGCCAGCGCGGCCAGCGCCCCCGGCCGCCCGGGCCGGTCGACGACGAACGCGGCGAGGTCCCCGTCCGGCTCGGCCAGATGGGCGCGCAGGCCCGGCAGCGACCCGGCGTGCCAGTCGGTGGACGTGGGAGCGGGGGCCATCGCGTCCAGCATCACCTGACGCAGACGGAGTACTTCCCCCGCGTCCTCGGGTACGGCGCGGCGTACTGCGGTCATGCGGCGCACGCTAGTATCCGGCTCCGCCGCCTGTCGTCCCGATTTCTTGCCCGTTCCGCTTGCTTGGAGCGCACTCCAAGGTCCTAGCGTAAGGGCCATGACGGTGATGGAGACCACGGCCACCCGGACAGCGGACACCTGTGCCGGACCGCCGCAGGGCGACCGGCGCCCCGACGGGCAGGACATGTACACGATCAGCGAGGTCGTCGCCCTGACCGGCCTCTCCGCGCACACCCTGCGCTGGTACGAGCGGATCGGGCTGATGCCGCACATCGACCGCTCGCACACCGGGCAGCGCCGCTACCGCAACCGCGACCTGGACTGGCTCGCCCTGGTCGGCAAGCTCCGGCTGACCGGCATGCCGGTCGCCGACATGGTCCGGTACGCCGAGCTGGTGCGCGCCGGCGACCACACCTACGCCGAACGGTTCGCGCTGCTGAAGGCGACCCGCGAGGACGTACTGGCCCGGATCGCCGAACTCCAGGGCACGCTCGCCGTGCTGGACCGGAAGATCGATTTCTACGCGGACGCCGGGCGGGCCCTGGCGTCGGAGAGGTCCCGATGACGCACCGCACGATCCCCACGACGGCACTGGGCGCGAACGGCCCCGAGGTGGGCGTCCAGGGCCTGGGCTGCATGGGCATGAGCTTCGCCTACGGCCCCACGGACGCCGACGCCTCCCGGGCCACCCTGGAACGGGCGCTGGAACTGGGCGTCACCCTGTACGACACGGCGGACGCCTACGGCGCCGGCGAGAACGAGCGCTTCCTCGCCCCGTTCCTCAAGGCCCACCGCGACGAGGTGGTCCTCGCCACCAAGTTCGCCCTGTCGATCCCGCCGGACGACCCGACCCGGCGGATCATCCGCAACGACCCCCCGTACATCCGCCGGGCCGTCGAGGCCAGCCTGGAACGCCTGGGCGTCGACGTCATCGACCTGTACTACATGCACCGCCGCGATGTGAACGTGCCGATCGAGGAGACCGTCGGCGTCATGGCCGAGCTGGTCCGCGAGGGCAAGGTCAAGCACCTCGGGCTCAGCGAGGTCACCGCCGACGAGCTGCGCGCGGCCCACGCGGTGCACCCCATCGCCGCCGTGCAGTCGGAGTGGTCGCTGTTCAGCCGGGACATCGAGGCCCGCGTGGTGCCGGCCGCCCGGGAGCTGGGCGTCGCCCTGGTCGCGTACTCGCCGCTCGGCCGGGGCTTCCTGACCGGTTCCTTCGCCGACGCCGAACAGGACCTCACCGCCGGCGACTTCCGCCGCCAGCAGCCCCGGTTCACCGGCGACAACGCCGCCCGGAACGCGGCCCTGCTCGCCCCGGTCCGTGACATCGCCGCCGCGCACGGCGCCACCCCGGGGCAGATCGCCCTCGCCTGGGTGCACCAGCAGGCGACGGTGCACGGCCTCCCGGTCGTCCCGATCCCCGGCACCCGCAAGCCCACCCGGGTGGAGGAGAACACGGCGGCGACGGCCCTCACCCTGACCGGCGAGGAACTGGCGGCGCTGAACGCGATCGCCGGGAAGGTCGCGGGCGACCGCTACGCCGACATGACGTTCACCTCCGCGGGCCGGGAGTAGCCGCACAGCCGAACCCGCAAGGAGGCGGGGCGGCTAGAGCTCCGCCAGCAGCTCCGCCTTCTTGACGGAGAACTCCTCGTCGGTCACGAGTCCCGCCTGGTGCAGCTCGCCGAGGTGCCGGATGCGCTCGGCGATGTCCGCCGGGTCCCGCCGCACCGCGGCGACCGGCACGGCGGCGTCCCCGGCGGCCCGCACCGCGGCGAGCACCGCCGCCGCGAACGGCAGGGACTCGTGCACCGCCCCGTACCCCAGCCCGAACACCACGCACGCCGGGTCCTGGTCCACCGGCACCCCGGCCGCGGACCCGTCGCGCCGCTGGAGCCGCAGATACCCCTCCGTCACCTCCGGCGAGCGCCACTCCACCCCGCTGAGGCCGGTCACCGGGAACGTCTGGTCGCCGGCCTTCCACTTCGCCGACGACGCCCCCGTCCAGAACCAGCGGAACGACACCGACGTCCCGTCGAAGGACGCCTTCGCGTCGTACGCCTTGAACTGCAGCGGCGGCTCCGGCGCCGCCACCAGGTGCCGTTCGGCCGGCCCGGCGCCCGCCTCCGGCAGTTGCCCGCGCAGCTCGTCGGCCCAGTACCCGGCGAGCGGCTCCCGCTCGGCGGGCAGGACCAGCCGGTACGGGTCGCAGGACTCCTTGAGCTGTCCGGCCGCCGCCTCCATCAACGGGTCGGCGCCGGCCCGCGGTTGCAGTTGCAGGACGACGGTGCCGCGCCGGCCGGGCGCCAGCGTCACCCCGGCGATCGCCTCGACCGGTATCCGGCGCTCCCCCAAAGCCTGGAAGAGCCTCGGCGTGCGCAGCCCCCGTTCGTAGCGGATGAGCACGGAGTCCGAGCCGAACTCCCAGGCGGCATGCGATCCGGCCAGTACGTCACCCATGCGGCTCATCGTATGCGGCACCAGCCCTCCCGTCCCCTCCTCGCGCGCACCGAGGTTTCCGCTCCCTCTACGCGCGTCCCGCCTCCGCCGTCGCGGACAAACCCGCCCGGCAGCCATCGTCTCCACGGGCGCAGTCCACCGAGCGGTACGCGCCAACCCCGATCTCCGCGAAGTTCGCCAGGCTCCGCGTGCCCGGTACGAAGTAGCCGCTGTGCCCCTCGGCGCCGCGCGCCGACAGCACCCGGGCGCCGAACGCGGCGGACACCGGATCGGCGCCGTGCCCGAGCCCGCCCCACTCCAGGTGCGGTACGTCCTGGATCCAGTCGTCGGCGTCCCGCATCGCCCACACCCGGGCCGGGGTGCGCAGATCGGCGGCCTTCTCGGCGCGCATCCCGGGGCTGCCGGCCACCGCGATGTCGGCGACCCGGCCGGGCAGCCTCCGGGCGGCCAGCCCGCAGACCACCGAGCCGTAGCTGTGGCAGAACAGCGCGACGGGCGAGGTGCCGGGCAGCGCCCGCACCAGCGCGGTCAGCCGCAGCGCGCCGTCCGCCGCGAGGGTCGCCGTCGCGGCGTCCACGCCGAGCCCGCTGGGCGCGGTGTAGTCGGCCCAGGCGATCACGGCGGTACGCGTCGAGGGGCTCGCCGCCCGCTCCGCGCGGTAGAGCGCGCGGGCCATGCCGACCGGCGCCGAGTAGACGCGCTCGGTGCGCTGGAAGGTCAGCAGGTCGGTGTCGGAGCCGGGGACCACGACCGAGATCCGCTCGGCGCGCCCGAGGTCGCCGAAGACCTCGGCGACCCGGCCGGAGCCGGCCGGGTCGAAGGCGAGGACGCGGCGGTGGTGGGCGAGCAGCGAGGTGTAGCGGCGCATCCGCCGCTCCGCCTCGTGCTGTCCGGCGGGGGAGAGGCGGCTGTCGTGGGTGCGCCGCCGCTCCTCGGCGCGGGCGGTGCGCAGCGCGGCCCGGTTGGCCCGGTAGCGCAGGGCGACCGGGGCGCCGTTCAGATTGCCGACCGTGAGCGGGTAGCGGTGGGCGAGGCGGGTCCGCTGGCCCTCGGTCAAGGAGGCGAAGAAGCGGGCGAGCCGGGCGGGGCCGGAGCCGAGGCCGGGCAGGTCGCGCCCGTCGATCCGGCCGCGCTCCCAGGCGGCGGCCGACGCCTCCAGCGGCGAGCGTTCCCGCTGGCCGCGCAGCGCGGTCCAGCCGGTGGTCGCCAGCATCACGAACACCACGGCCAGCGCGAGCAGCATGCGCCAGACGTTCAGTTGCGGGGAGGTGTCGAAAGAAGTCACTGGGAGGACACACTAGGAGAACGCGGGGGTCACGCGTGAGCCAAGTGACGCGGATCACGTTTCGATCACGCGGAACGGGGATGGAGACGCCCCGGGTGGCTCAGTCCGTCCGCCAGTCGCCGGTCAGCGCGGGCTCCACCTGGTCGAGGTGGGCGGCCGTCGCCTCGCGCAGCGCGGCCAGGCTGGCGTCGCCCCCCACCGACCAGATCCGCTCGGTGACCCGCACCACCGCGCCGAAGACGGCGACCACCACACGGGGCCGGGGATCGGTGTCCACGTCCAGCCCCTCGCGCTCGGCGACGACCCGCGCGATCCGCTCCTCCAGTTCGGCCGAGCGCCGCAGATGGGCGGCGAGCAGCGCCGGGGTCGACTCGATCACCTGGTAGAAGCGCAGATGCAGATCGAGCGGCACCACCCGTTCGACGGCCTCCGCGATGCCGTCCCAGCTCTCCGCCAGGGCCCGGCGCAGCGCGTCCAGCGGCGCCTCCTCGGGCGGGCGCCCGCGCACCGCCTCGACGAACCGGGACTCGGCGAGCCGCCCCACGAAGAACGCGGCCTCCTCCTTGCTGGCGAAGTAGCGGAAGAAGGTGCGCTGGGAGACGTCGGCGGCCGCGGCGATGTCGTCGACGGTGGTGCGCTCGTAACCCCGCTCGGTGAAGAGTTCCAGGGCGGCGCGCACCAGGGTGTCCCGGGTGCGCCGCTTCTTGCGTTCGCGCAGGCCGGGCGGGGCCGCCGCTGGGGCCGCCGTGGTCTCCGCTGTGCCTACCAAGGGTTCTCCTCCCACTGTTTCCCCTGTTCAGGATAGGTGGAGGTGACCTGTCAGTTACCGACTAGTGAATCCGTTTGTCAATTGTCAGTGGCTGTCACTAGCCTCGAAAACATGACTAGTCAGACCACCATCGACACGACCGGACCGGGGGACGGGGCACCGTCCGGTCCGTCGGACCCGAAGCCGGCCACGGGGCTTCGAGGCCATCCCTGGGTCACCCTCATAACCGTCGCGGTCGGGGTGATGATGGTGGCCCTCGACGGCACCATCGTGGCCATCGCCAACCCGGCCATCGGCAAGGACCTGGGCGCCAGTTGGTCCGAACTGCAGTGGATCACCAACGCCTACTTCCTCGCCCTCGCGGTCTCCCTGATCACCGCGGGCAAGCTCGGCGACCGCTTCGGGCACCGGCAGACCTTCCTGATCGGCGTGGCGGGCTTCGCCGCCTCCTCCGGGGCCATCGGGCTGTCGGACAGCATCGGGGCGGTCATCGCCTTCCGGGTCTTCCAGGGCCTGTTCGGCGCGCTGCTGATGCCGGCCGCGCTCGGCCTGCTGCGGGCCACCTTCCCGGCCGAGAAGCTCAACATGGCCATCGGCATCTGGGGCATGGTGATCGGCGCCTCCACCGCGGGCGGCCCGATCCTCGGCGGCGTGCTCGTGGAGCACGTCAACTGGCAGTCGGTGTTCTTCATCAACGTGCCGGTCGGCGTCGTCGCCGTGGTCCTCGGCCTGCTGATCCTGCTCGACCACCGCGCGCAGAACGCGCCGCGCTCCTTCGACATCCTCGGCATCGCGCTGCTCTCGGCGTCGATGTTCTGCCTGGTGTGGGCGCTCATCAAGGCCCCGGAGTGGGGCTGGGGCGACGCCAAGACATGGACGTTCATCGTGGTGTCCCTGGTGGGCTTCGCGCTGTTCGCCTTCTGGGAGACCCGGGTCAAGGAGCCGCTGATCCCGCTGGCCATGTTCCGTTCGGTGCCGCTGTCGGCCGGTGTGGTGCTGATGGTCCTGATGGCCATCGCCTTCATGGGCGGCCTGTTCTTCGTCACCTTCTACCTGCAGAACGTGCACGGCATGAGCCCCGTCGACGCCGGTCTGCACCTGCTGCCGCTCACCGCCATGATGATCGTCGGCTCCCCGGCGGCCGGCGCGCTGATCACCAAGGCCGGCCCGCGCATCCCGCTGGCCGGCGGCATGGCCCTCACCGCGATCGCCATGTACGGCATGTCCACCCTGGACACCGACACCGGCAGCCTGCCGATGTCGATCTGGTTCGCCCTGCTCGGCCTCGGCCTGGCGCCGGTCATGGTCGGCGCCACCGAAGTCATCGTCGGCAACGCCCCGTTGGAGCTGTCCGGGGTGGCCGGCGGCCTCCAGCAGGCGGCCATGCAGATCGGCGGCAGCCTCGGTACGGCCGTGCTGGGCGCGGTGATGGCGTCCAAGGTCGACAACGACCTCGCGGGCAACTGGGCGGACGCGGGCCTGCCGCCGCTGACCCCGGCTCAGCTCGACCTCACGGCGCAGGCCGTGCAGCAGGGCGTCGCCCCGGTGCCCGAGGGCACCCCGGCGCCGGTCGCCGGGAAGATCGCGGACGTCGCCCACGACACGTTCATCTCCGGGATGAGCCTGGCCTCGCTGGTCGCCGCCGGGGTGGCGGTGGTCGCGGTGCTGGTCGCCTTCCTCACCAAGCGCGGTGAGAACGCGGAGGCGGGCGCGGGCGTCGGCCACATCTGACGCCCCGTCGCGTCCCTCCGGCGCGTTTCCCTCATCCGGATGACAACGGCGGGGAACCCCTCCCCTCCGGCGAACCGCGCAGGTCACAGTGGGTCAATCCCTCCGCAGGGCATGGAGGGGACCGGCTGCCGCGCGCTGCTGGAGGGGGGCAGCGCGCGGGCAGCGGGATTGTTCACCCGATCGGGGGTACTCGCTCATCGAACTCGAATTGACCCTCAACCAGACGAGGGATCCAGGGAGTTGATGATGGCGAGCTTCGGACACGGAACGCGCGGGAACCCCCGGTCACGTGGCCGGACGTGGTCACGGACCGGGCCGGACAGCGCGACGCTCGGAATCGTCGGAGTCATCTGCGCGGTCGCCGGATTCTTCGTGCTGGGGATCATCCTCGGCCCGGCGGCGATCGTCTGCGGCTGGCTGGCCATGGGCCGCACCTGGTCCGGCCCCCGCCCGGTACCGGCCGTCGTGGCCGTGGTGCTGGGTGCGATCGACACCGTTCTGGCCATCGTGCTGCTGGCCGGGGCGGCGACCTGGGGCAGCGGAGTCGTCTGACCCGGGCCGAGCGACGGACCCCGGCGGGAGCTCTGCGCCGGGGTCCGCTTCGTGTCCGGCGGCCCGGTGGGCGAGGCGGCGGAGCCGAAGCCCCGCCACCCGCCGACCGCCTTCGGGCCCGTACCGGGTGAGCGCTACGCGTCCCCGCCGGCCGCCCCCGGGTCCGCCGCCGTCACGTCCAGCACCCGGTAGCGGTCCACCGCCTGCTTCAGCACCGAGCGGTCCACCGTGCCCTCCCGGGCCAGCTCCGTCAGCACCGCGACGACCACCGACTCCGCGTCGATGTGGAAGAACCGCCGCGCCGCGCCCCGGGTGTCCGCGAACCCGAACCCGTCCGCGCCCAGCGACTGGTACGTCCCCGGCACCCACCGCGCGATCTGGTCCGGCACCGCCCGCATCCAGTCGGAGACCGCCACGAACGGCCCCCGCGCCCCGGCCAGCTTCCGCGTCACGTACGGCACCCGCTGCTCCTCCTCCGGATTCAGCAGGTTGTACTCCTCGCAGGCCACGGCCTCGCGCCGCAGCTCGTTCCAGGAGGTCGCCGACCACACGTCGGCCCGCACGTCCCAGTCCTCGGCGAGCAGCCGCTGCGCCTCGACGGCCCACGGCAGCGCCACCCCGGAGGCCAGGATCTGCGCCGGGACCGACCCGGCCGTGCCCTCGCTGAAGCGGTAGACGCCCTTGAGGATGCCCTCGACGTCCACGTTCTCCGGCTCGGCGGGGTGCTGGATCGGCTCGTTGTAGACGGTGAGGTAGTAGAACACGTCCTCGCTGTCCGGGCCGTACATCCGGCGCAGCCCGTCCTTGACGATGTGCGCGATCTCGAAGCCGAACGCCGGGTCGTAGGCCACGCACGCCGGGTTGGTCGAGGCGAGCAACTGGGAGTGCCCGTCGGCGTGCTGCAACCCCTCACCGGTCAGTGTCGTGCGCCCCGCGGTCGCCCCCAGGACGAAGCCCCGGGCCAACTGGTCGGCCATCTGCCAGAACTGATCGCCGGTGCGCTGGAAACCGAACATCGAGTAGAAGACGTAGACCGGGATCAGCGGCTCGCCGTGGGTGGCGTAGGCGGAGCCCGCCGCGATCAGCGAGGCCGTGCAGCCCGCCTCGGAGATCCCGTCGTGCAGCATCTGCCCGGTCGGCGCCTCCTTGTAGGCGAGCAGCAGGTCCCGGTCCACGGACTCGTACTGCTGGCCGAGCGGGTTGTAGATCTTCGCGCTCGGGAAGAAGGAGTCCATGCCGAAGGTCCGGTACTCGTCCGGCGCGATCAGCACGAACCGCCTGCCGATCTCCTTGTCCCGCATGAGGTCCTTGAGCAGCCGGACGAAGGCCATGGTCGTCGCGATGGACTGGTGGCCGGAGCCCCGCTTCACGGTCGCGTACGTCTTCTCGTCCGGCAGCGGCAGCGGCTTCGCCCGCACCACCCGGGTCGGCACATAGCCGCCGAGCGCCCGCCGGCGGTCGTGCATGTACTGCATCTCCTCGGTCTCCCGGCCGGGGTGGTAGTACGGCGGCGGGCCGGACTCCAGCTCCTTGTCGGAGATCGGCAGGTGCAGCCGGTCGCGGAACCGCTTGAGGTCGTCGACCGTGAGCTTCTTCATCTGGTGGGTGGCGTTGCGGCCCTCGAAGTTCGGGCCCAGCGTCCAGCCCTTGACCGTCTTGGCGAGGATCACCGTCGGCTGGCCCTTGTGCTCCAGGGCCGCCTTGTAGGCCGCGTAGATCTTGCGGTGGTCGTGGCCGCCGCGCCCCAGGTGCAGGATCTGGTCGTCGGTCATGTTCTCGACCATCGCGCGCAACCGGTGGTCGTCGCCGAAGAAGTGCTCGCGGATGTAGGCCCCGGACTCGGTGGCGTACGTCTGGAACTGGCCGTCCGGCGTGGTGTTCATCTTGTTGACCAGCACGCCGTCGCGGTCCTGGGCGAGCAGCGGGTCCCAGGTGCGGTCCCACACCAGCTTGATCACGTTCCAGCCGGCGCCCCGGAAGACCGACTCCAGCTCCTGGATGATCTTCCCGTTGCCGCGCACCGGGCCGTCCAGGCGCTGGAGGTTGCAGTTGACCACGAAGGTCAGGTTGTCCAGGCCCTCCCGGGCGGCGATGGACAACTGGCCCAGCGACTCCGGCTCGTCCATCTCGCCGTCGCCGAGGAAGGCCCACACGTGCGACCGGGAGGTGTCCGCGATCCCGCGCGCGTGCAGGTAGCGGTTCATCCGCGCCTGGTAGATCGCGCCGATCGGGCCCAGCCCCATCGACACCGTCGGGAACTCCCAGAAGTCCGGCATCGACCGCGGGTGCGGGTACGAGGAGAGCGCGTAGGGCGCCTTGGACTTCTCCTGCCGGAAGCCGTCCAGGTGCCGCTCGCCGAACCGGTCCAGCAGGTACGCGCGCGCGTAGATGCCCGGGGAGGCGTGCCCCTGGAAGAAGACCTGGTCGCCGCCGTCGCCGTCGTCCTTGCCGCGGAAGAAGTGGTTGAAGCCGACGTCGTACAGGGAGGCGGAGGAGGCGAAGGTGGCGATGTGGCCGCCGACGCCGATCCCCGGGCGCTGGGCCCGGGAGACCATCACCGCGGCGTTCCAGCGGGTGGCGTTGAGGATCTTCCGTTCGATCTCCTCGTTGCCGGGGAAGAACGGCTCGTTCTTGGTGGCGATGGTGTTGACGTAGTCCGTGCTGCGCATCTCGGGCACGGCCACGCGCTTCTCACGGGCCCGCTCGATCAGCCGCAGCATCAGGTAGCGGGCCCGCTCCCGGCCGCGCTGGTCGACGGCGGCGTCGAGGGAGTCGAGCCACTCCTGGGTTTCCTCGGGGTCGAAGTCAGGAACCTGACTCGGAAGGCCGCCAATGATGATCGGGTTGCGATCGGATGCGGAAGCCACGCTGTTCCTTCGCTGTCAGAGGGCCATGGATGCACCGTTCCCCATCGTGTACCTCGCGGGGGCGGACGTCATCTCTACCGTGGGGTAACCGGTTCCCCGGACGGGGTCCGGTGCACATTCATGCGGATCTCGTACCCAGGCGTGGTTCCCAAGTACGCAAACGGGGCAGAAAGGTGTGGTGTACGTCACCTTCGGCTTGGGCGGCATGCCTGGAGTTGCGGCGAGACGGCCTGGATCGTCACCGTTTCGGCGGTCCCGGAGGCCGGGTACTTGCGCGATCCGCCCCGCCCGTGTGGACTACGGCCAATGCTTCGCGCACGCGCGTGGCTGAGACTTTCACCATCACATGATCAGGAGGCAACCCGTGAGCGCGACCGCGGACCACGCGGAGGAGCGGACGAACCCTGCCGCCAGGCTGGGGTTCCAGCCCGGGCAGGTGGTCCAGGAGATCGGCTACGACGACGATGTCGACCAGGAGCTCCGCGAGGCCATCGAAGGCGTCATCGAGGGCGACCTGGTGGACGAGGACTACGAGGACGTGGCCGATGCCGTCGTGCTGTGGTTCCGTGACGACGACGGCGACCTGACGGATGCGCTGGTGGATGCCACCACGTACATCGAGGAAGGCGGGGCGATCCTGCTCCTCACGCCGAAGACCGGCCGTTCCGGTTACGTCGAGCCCAGCGACATCTCGGAAGCCGCGACGACGGCGGGGCTGACGGCCTCCAAGAGCGTCAGCGTCGGCAAGGACTGGAGCGGCAGCAGGCTGGCGACGCCCAAGGCCGCCAAGTCCAAGCGGTAACCCGCACACCGCACCGGTCCCGAGTGGACACCGGACGGGCCGACCGCCGTCGGCCCGTCCACCGGCGTGTCCGCGCCCCTGCGTAGGGTGGTCCCACCGAGACACCCCCTCCGAAGGGACGGACACGACGATGGCGATCCAGGTCGGCGACAAGGCCCCCGACTTCGAGCTCAAGGACAACCACGGCGCCGGCGTGAAGCTGTCCGACTTCCGCGGCCGGAAGAACGTCGTACTGATCTTCTACCCGTTCGCCTTCACCGGCGTCTGCACCGGCGAGCTGTGCGAGGTCCGCGACCACCTGCCGCAGTTCGCCGACCGCGACACCCAGGTCCTGGCGGTCTCCAACGACTCCATCCACACCCTGCGGGTCTTCGCCGAGCAGGAGGGCCTGGAGTACCCGCTGCTCTCCGACTTCTGGCCGCACGGCAACGTCTCGCGGGCCTACGGCGTCTTCGACGAGGACAAGGGGTGCGCCGTGCGCGGCACCTTCATCATCGACCGCGAGGGCGTCGTCCGCTGGACCGTCGTCAACGGCCTGCCCGACGCCCGGGACCTCGGCGCGTACGTGAAGGCGCTCGACACCCTGTGATTCTTCGACGGTGCGGCCGCGAGGGGCGGGAACCCGTCACTAGGATCGAGTCGTTGATCCGACATCCAAGCACTACGGGGCTTCCGCCCCCGACACCAATGGAGGACTCGTGGGAGTCAGCCTCAGCAAGGGCGGCAACGTATCGCTGACCAAGGAGGCCCCCGGCCTGACCGCGGTCATCGTCGGTCTGGGGTGGGACGTGCGGACCACGACCGGTACCGACTTCGACCTCGACGCCAGCGCCCTGCTGCTGAACAGCAGCGGCAAGGTGGCCAGCGACGCGCACTTCGTCTTCTTCAACAACCTCAAGAGCCCCGACGGCTCCGTGGAGCACACCGGCGACAACCTCACCGGTGAGGGCGAGGGCGACGACGAGCAGATCAAGGTCGACCTCGCCGCCGTCCCCGCCGACGTCGAGAAGATCGTCTTCCCGGTCTCCATCTACGACGCGGAGAACCGCCAGCAGTCCTTCGGCCAGGTCCGCAACGCCTTCATCCGCGTCGTCAACCAGGCCGGCGGCGCCGAGATCGCCCGCTACGACCTGAGCGAGGACGCCTCCACCGAGACCGCCATGGTCTTCGGCGAGCTGTACCGGCACGGCGCCGAGTGGAAGTTCCGCGCCATCGGCCAGGGCTACGCCTCCGGTCTGCGCGGCATCGCGCAGGACTTCGGCGTGAACGTCTGAGCGTCCACCGCGAAGACGGCAGTTCCCCGTCCGGCGCCGCACGGTCCGCGTGCGGCGCCGGACGCGCACCACCCGCAGACAGGGCAGAACCACCATCCGGGGAGGACCAGCAACATGGGCGTCACACTCGCCAAGGGAGGCAACGTCTCCCTGTCCAAAGCCGCGCCGAACCTCACACAGGTGATGGTCGGACTCGGCTGGGACGCGCGCTCCACCACCGGGGCCCCCTTCGACCTCGACGCCAGCGCGCTGGTGTGCGGCGGCGGCCGGGTGCTCGGCGACGAATGGTTCGTCTTCTACAACCAGCTCACCAGCCCCGACGGCTCCGTCGAGCACACCGGCGACAACCTCACCGGGGAGGGCGAGGGCGACGACGAGTCGCTGATCATCGACCTGTCCAAGGTCCCGGACCGCTGCGACAAGATCGTCTTCCCGGTCTCCATCCATCTGGCCGACGAGCGCGGGCAGACCTTCGGCCAGGTCAGCAACGCCTTCATCCGGGTCGTCAACCAGGCCGACGGCCAGGAACTCGCCCGCTACGACCTCAGCGAGGACGCCTCCACCGAGACCGCGATGATCTTCGGCGAGCTCTACCGCTACCAGGGCGAATGGAAGTTCCGGGCGGTGGGACAGGGGTACGCGTCGGGTCTGCGGGGTATCGCCCTAGACTTCGGAGTCAACGTTTCGTAAAGCCGAGTGCGGCGCGGGGGACACCCGTACACGTACGGATTGGGTAGCCAGTGCTTCTGAAAACCTTCGGTTGGTCGTTCGCGGTCACCGCGCTCGGCCTGGTGGCGGCGGTCTTCTACGGGGGGTGGACCGCCTTCGGCATCGTGGCGATCCTCTCCGTCCTGGAAATCTCGCTGTCGTTCGACAACGCGGTGGTCAACGCCGGAATCCTGAAGAAGATGAATGCCTTCTGGCAGAAGATCTTCCTCACCGTCGGCATCCTGATCGCCGTCTTCGGCATGCGGCTGATCTTCCCGGTCGTCATCGTCGCCATCAGCGCCCAGCTCGGGCCGATCGAGGCCGTCGACCTCGCGCTCACCGACAAGGACCGCTACCAGGAGCTGGTCACCGACGCCCACCCGGCGATCGCCGCGTTCGGCGGGATGTTCCTGCTCATGATCTTCCTCGACTTCATCTTCGAGGACCGCGACATCAAGTGGCTGGGCTGGCTGGAGCGCCCGCTGTCCCGGCTCGGCAAGGTCGACATGCTCTCGGCCTGCATCGCCCTGATCGTGCTGCTGATCGCCGCGATGACCTTCGCCACCCACGCCCACCAGCACGGCGGCGCGCACGTCGACAAGGCCCAGACGGTGCTGATCGCCGGCATCGCGGGCCTGATCACGTACATGATCGTCGGCGGTCTCTCCGGCCACTTCGAGGCGAAGCTCGAAGAGGAGGAGGAACGCGAGCACGAGGAGGAGGAACAGGCCGCCCGCACCGGCAAGCCCAAGTCGGCCGTCAAGCTGGCCGGCAAGGCCGCGTTCTTCATGTTCCTCTACCTGGAGGTCCTGGACGCGTCCTTCTCCTTCGACGGCGTGATCGGCGCCTTCGCCATCACCAACGACATCGTGCTGATGGCCCTCGGCCTGGGCATCGGCGCCATGTACGTGCGGTCGCTCACCGTCTATCTGGTCCGCCAGGGCACCCTCGACGACTACGTCTACCTGGAGCACGGCGCCCACTACGCCATCGGCGCCCTCGCGGTGATCCTCCTGGTCACCATCCAGTACCAGATCAACGAGATCGTCACCGGCCTGATCGGCGTGGTCCTGATCGGCGCCTCCTTCTGGTCCTCCGTACGCCGCAACAAGCGGCTCGCCGAGGCCAAGGGCGGCGGCGACAACGCCAAGGCGGAGGTCTCCTCCGGGGTGTGACGTGCTCCCGGGCCCGGCCCTGTGCGCCCCCGGTGCCTCCGCACCGGAGTGTGAACGGGGCCGCGGTGCGGGAACGCTCTGAGCGGGGCGGCCGCCGAGGACCACTCCTCGGCGCCGCCCCGCGGTGTGCCGATGACAGGCGACGTGGTGGGACTTGGGGGCGGAACATGGGCTTCTTGGACGGACTGTGGCGCGGTCGCGACACCGACTTCGACTCGGGCAGCGCGGCGACCAACGCGATCGAGCTGACCAAACGGCACAGCCAGGTGTCGCTGACCAAACAGGGCGCGGCCACCGGCCACCTGCGGATCAACCTGGCCTGGCGGATGCGCACCTCCGACATCACCGGCCCCCAGCGCCAGAGCCTGCTGCGCCACCCCCTCAAGGCGCTCAAGCCCCCGGAGGTCCTCGGCCACAGCCAGAGCATGGTCAACGTCGACCTCGACCTGGGCTGCCTGTACGAACTCCAGGACGGCACCCGGGGTGTCGTCCAGCCCCTCGGCGGCTTCCTCGGCGACGTCAACGCCGCGCCGTACGTCAAGCTCAGCGGCGACGACCGGTTCGGCTCGGCCTCCGGCGAGACGATCTACGTCAACCTCGACCACCGGGACGCCATCAAACGGCTGCTGGTTTTCGCCTACATCTACGACCAGACGCCCGCCTTCGACCGCACCCATGCCATCGTCACCCTCTACCCGAGCAACGGCCCCCGGATCGAGATACACCTCGACGAACGCCACCCGCAGGCCCGCTCCTGCGCGGTCGTGATGATCGAGAACGTCAAGGGCGAGATCGTCGTGCGCCGCGAGGTGAAGTTCGTCTACGGCTTCCAGGGCGAGCTGGACCGGCTCTACGGCTGGGGCCTGCAGTGGGGCCGCGGCTACAAGGCCAAGGCCGAACGCTGAGCCCGCCGGGGCGCCGCTAGCGGCGCAGGAACTGCGGGCCCTGTGGGGGCAGCCGGAAGTCCGGGTCGGGGACCACCGGGGCCGGCGGCGGGGAGCCGGGGCCCGCCGCCGCGGGAGCCCCCGGATAGCCGTAGGCGGGCTGCTGGGGGTGCGGATAGCCGTAGGCGGGCGGGGCCGCCGGGGCCGGGTGCGGATAGCCGTACGCCGGCTGGGCGGGCACCCCGGCCGGCTGCTCGGGCGGCAGGGCCGGCGCGGTCGGGGCCGACGGGGAGTGGGCCGGCGCGGCCTGGGTGGCCGGTGCCGCCTGGGTGGCCGGAACCGGGCGCGGCGCCTCGGGGAACTCCGGGGCGGCGGCGCCCTCGCCCGCCTCCTCCGCTTCCGACTCGTCCACCGAGATGCCGAAGTCGGTGGCCAGTCCGCGCAGCCCGTTCGAATAGCCCTCGCCCAGCGCCCGGAACTTCCAGCTCTCCCCGCGCCGGTACAGCTCGCCGCAGATCAGCGCGGTCTCCTGGCCGGTCTCCGGCTTGACGTCGAAGTACGCCAGCGGCTCGCCGTCGGCGCCCGCGGCGTCGTACAGCAGGATGCGCAGCGCCGGGACCCGGTCGAAGGCGACGCCGTCGGCCGAGGCGACCAGGAGGATGCGGCCGATGGCGGGCTCGACGCCGGCCAGGTCGGTCTGGATGGTGTCGGTCAGGCCCTCGGCGACCCGCTTGGTGCCCAGCCGCCAGACCTTCCCGGAGGGGTGCCGGGGCTGGTTGTAGAAGACGAAGTCCTCGTCCGACCGCACACGGTCGTCCGGGCCGAGCAGCAGCGCGGAGGCGTCCACCATCGGCACGCCCTGGCCGGGCGCCCAGCGCAGCACGGCACGGACCGTGGTGGCCTCGACCGGGATGTTCGACCCCTTCAGCATCGCGTGCGTCATGCCGTCATCCTGCCTGCTCGGTCCTGGTCACGACAATGCGGGGGCGGGTACCGGAAAGGTGTCGGCGGGGGTCCCGGCGCGGGCCGCCGCGTGGGCCCGACACAGCCGGGTCATCAGGAATTCACACCCGGTGGGAACCCAGGACATGGGTCCCTACGTACTATTACCGGCCACCTTCGGACACGTCACAGGTCGCCCAGACACCACAGGGGAGCACCTATGCATCACTTCGGACACATCGCCCCTGAGGTGCGGAAGCGTCTCTTCCACCGGGAGCCCGCGGAGTTCACCGCCGACTCCCCGGCGCCGCTGCTCTCCGCGGCGCTCGGCGCCACCCTCTACAGCCCGGCCATCCGGCCCCGGCTCGCCGACGACATCCTCAAGCAGGCCGCCCGCGGCGTCGTCTCCATGGTGCTCTGCCTGGAGGACTCCATCGACGACGCCGACGTACCGGCCGGCGAGGACAACGTGGTGCGCCAGCTCACCGAGCTGGCCGCCCGCCCCGGCGCGCAGGTCCCGCTGCTGTTCGTGCGGGTGCGCACCCCCGAGCAGATACCCGACCTGGTGCGTCGGCTGGGCCCGGCCGCCGCGCTGCTCTCCGGGTTCGTGCTGCCCAAGTTCACCGCCGAGCGCGGCCTGCCCTTCCTGGAGGCCCTCGCCGCCGCGGAGGCCGGCACCGGCCGCCGGCTGTTCGCCATGCCGGTCCTGGAATCCCCCGAGCTGCTCTACCGGGAGACCCGGGTGCAGACCCTGGAGGGCATCTTCCGCGCCGTCGACAAGTACCGCGACCGGGTCCTCGCCCTCCGTCTCGGCGTGACCGATTTCTGCTCCTCCTACGGCCTGCGCCGCGGCCCCGACATGACGGCGTACGACGTCCAGGTCGTCGCCTCCGTCATCGCCGACGTGGTGAACATGCTGGGCCGGGCCGACGGCACCGGGTTCACGGTGACCGGGCCGGTGTGGGAGTACTTCCGCGTCCAGGAACGCATGTTCAAACCGCAACTGCGCCAGAGCCCCTTCCTGGAGGGCCGGGCCGCCGATCTGCGCGCCAGGCTGATCGAGCACGCCATGGACGGGCTGCTGCGGGAGATCTCCCTGGACCAGGCCAACGGCCTGCTCGGCAAGACCTGCATCCACCCCTCCCACGTCCTGCCGGTGCACGCGCTGTCCGTGGTCAGCCACGAGGAGTACAGCGACGCCCAGGACATCCTGCGGCCCGAGCGCGGCGGCGGGGGCGTCCTGCGGTCGGCGTACACCAACAAGATGAACGAGGTGAAGCCGCACCGGGCCTGGGCCGAGCGGACGCTGCTGCGGGCCGAGGCGTTCGGCGTGGCCAACGAGGACATCGGCTTCGTCGAGCTGCTCGCCGCGGGCCTCGCCGACTGACCCCGCCCGGCGGGGCGGACGACCCGGCAGAGGATCATGGACCACGCAGGTGACCACGGGAGGCAGGAACACATGGACGAACGGCCGCGAGCGGGCGAGCGGTCCGGCGACTGGACCGGCAGATGGGTCGCCGAGCGGCTCGGCGTCCGCCTGGAGGGCGACCCGGCCCTGACCGACCTGCTCGGGCTCGCCCTGCGCCGCAATCCCAAGCGGGCCCACCTGCTGGTCTCCCACGTGCTCGGCAAGCACGTGCCGCAGTCCCCGTCCGTCGTCCACGGCCACGGCGTCGCCCTCGGGCGGCGCGTGCGCGAGCTGCTCGGCGCGGATGCCGCGTCCGCGGTGGTCCTCGGGTACGCGGAGACCGCGACCGGGCTCGGCCACTCGGTCGCCGACGGGCTGGGCGAGGTGCCCTGCCTGCACTCCACCCGCCGGCCGGTCCCCGGGGTGGCCCCGGCGGGCGGCTTCGAGGAGTCCCACTCCCACGCCACGAGCCATCTGCTGCTGCCCGAGGACCCGGGGCTGCTCGCCGGGCCCGGGCCGCTGGTCCTGGTCGACGACGAGTTCTCCACCGGCAACACGGTCCTCAACACCGTCCGCGCGCTGCACGCCCGCTATCCCCGCGAGCGGTACGTGATCGTCGCCCTGGTCGACATGCGCTCCCCGGCCGACGCGGGCCGCCTCACGGATCTCGCCGGCGAGATCGGCGCGCGGGTCGACCTCGTCGCGGCGGCCTCGGGGACGGTGACGCTGCCGGAGGGGGTGCTGGAGAAGGGGCGGGAGCTGGTGGCTCGGTACGAGGCGGAGGGGGAGACGGAGGGGGCGGGTGCGGGTGCGGGTGTGTCGTGGCCGGTCGCGCAGTTCCCCGCGCCCCTGGGGGGCGGTGCGGTGAGCGGCGCGGCGGAGGCGGAGGGGGCGGGTGTGTCGTCGGGTGCGGGTGCGTCGTGGCCGGTCGCGCAGTTCCCCGCGCCCCTGGGGGGCGGTGCGGTGAGCGGAGACCAGGAGGTGCTGCCCCCCGCGCCTGGGGAGGGCGATGCGCTGGTCGGCCTTGAAGGGGCGCGGGGAACTGCGCGATCAGCCAGCGCGTGGCCGCAGCCGACGACGTACCCCGCCCGAGTGGACCTGCACTGGCCCCCCGACCTGCCGGACGGCGCCCGGCACGGGTTCACGCCGGCCCACCGGGCCCGTCTCGAAGCCGCCCTGCCCGGCATGGCCGCCCGCCTCGCCGAGGCGCTCCCCGCTGACGCGCACCGCGTCCTCGTGCTCGGCTGCGAGGAGCTGATGTACACCCCCCTCCGGCTTGCCGCCACGCTGGAGCGGACCGTCGCCGCCGAGGTGCGCTACTCCACCACCACCCGCTCGCCCGTCCTCGCCGTCGACGACCCCGGCTACGCGATACGCACCAAGCTGGTCTTCCCCGCCCACGACGACCCCGCCGACGGCCCCGGCGAGCGCTACGCGTACAACGTGGCCGGCGCCGGCTTCGACGCCGTCGTCGCCGTCGTCGACTCGGCCGCCGACACCCCCGCGCTGCACGCCCCCGACGGCCTGCTCGCCCGGCTCGCCGAGCACATCCCGCACGTGCTGCTCGCGGTCGTCCCCTCGTACGTCCCCGGCGCCCGTCCCGAAAGGCCCGCCATGCTGCCCGAGCCCCTCCGCGGCCCCGCCTTCTCCTCGTACGCCCCCGACGAGGTCGGCTGGCTGCTCCAGGACCTGTCGGAGGTGACGCTGGAGGCGCCGGCCGAGGAGCGCGAGGAGGCGATCCAGCGCGGCGGCGCCCACTACGCGGAGTCGCTGCCGGTGGAGTACCAGCCCAGCGAGGAGTACCGGGAGCTGTTCCACGCGGCGCTGCGCGAGTCGGCGGCCCGGCTGGCGCGGGCGGTCGGCGCGGTCACCGAGATCGTGCTCACCGAGCGCTCGCCCCGCCCCGTCCTGGTCTCGCTGGCCCGGGCCGGCACCCCGGTCGGCGTCCTGATGCGCCGCTGGGCCCGGTTCCGGCACGGCCTGGACCTCCCGCACTACGCCGTGTCGATCGTCCGGGGCCGCGGCATCGACGCCAACGCGCTGCGCTGGCTGGCCGCCCACCACGACCCCGCCGACGTGGTCTTCGTCGACGGCTGGACCGGCAAGGGCGCCATCACCCGCGAACTGGCCGCCGCCCTCGACGCGTTCGCCGCCACCGACGGCGTCACCGGCTTCGACCCGGAGATCGCCGTCCTCGCCGACCCCGGCTCGTGCGTGCGCACCTACGGCACCCGCGACGACTTCCTCATCCCCTCCGCCTGCCTCAACTCCACCGTCTCCGGCCTGATCTCCCGTACGGTGCTCCGCGCCGACCTGGTCGGCCCGCACGACTACCACGGCGCGAAGTTCTACCGCGAACTCGCCGGCGCCGACCTGTCGAACGCCTTCCTCGACGCCGTCGCCGCCCGCTTCCCCGAGGCCGCCGAGGCCGTCGACGCCCAGGCCAAGGAACTCCTCGCCGCCGACCGCACCCCCACCTGGGCGGGCTGGCGGGCGGTGGAGCGGATCAGCGAGGAGTACGGCATCCACGACGTCAACCTCGTCAAGCCCGGTGTCGGCGAGACCACCCGGGTGATGCTGCGCCGGGTGCCGTGGAAGGTGCTGGCCCGCACCGGCGCCGGCGCCGACCTGGACCACGTACGGCTGCTCGCCGCCCAGCGCGGGGTGCCCGTCGAGGAGGTCGACGGCCTGCCGTACACCTGCGTCGGCCTGATCCACCCCCGGTACACGCGCGGCGCGACCGGCGCCGACGGCCGGGCGGTGACCCGCTGATGCCGGTGCTCGTCGCCAGCGACCTCGACCGCACGCTGATCTACTCCGCCGCCGCCCTCGCCCTGACCGGCCCCGACGCCGAGGCGCCCCGCCTGCTGTGCGTGGAGGTCTACGAGGGCAGGCCGCTGTCCTTCATGACGGAGACCGCGGCCGGGCTGCTCACCCGGCTCGCCGACGCCGCGGTGTTCGTGCCGGTCACCACCCGCACCCGGGAGCAGTACCGGCGGATCAGCCTGCCGGGCCCGCCGCCGGGGTACGCGATCTGCGCCAACGGCGGCCACCTCCTGGTCGACGGCGAGACCGACACCGACTGGCACGCCCGGGTCACCGCCCGCCTCGCCGACGAGTGCGCCCCGCTGGAGGAGGTCCGCGAGCACCTGCTGCGCGCCGCCGACCCGGTCTGGGTCCGCAAGCACCGCCAGGCCGAGGACCTCTTCGCCTACCTCGTCGTCGAACGCGAACTGCTGCCCGGAAGCTGGGTCGAGGACCTGGCGGGCTGGGCCGGGGAACGCAACTGGACGGTCTCCCTCCAGGGCCGCAAGATCTACGCCGTGCCCAGACCGCTCACCAAGAGCGCCGCCGTCCGCGAGGTCGCCCGCCGCACCGGCGCCGGGCCGGTGCTCGCCGCCGGGGACTCGCTGCTCGACGCCGACCTGCTGCTCGCCGCCGACCGGGGCTGGCGTCCCGGCCACGGGGAGCTGGCCGACTCCACATGGAGCGCGCCGGCCGTCACCGCGCTGCCCGAGCGGGGCGTGCTGGCCGGGGAGCGGATCGCGGCGGAGTTCCTGGCCGCGGCTACCTGACCGGCGTCTCCTCGTCGGAGCCGTCCCGGCGCCGCCGCCCGCCGCCCGGCCGCAGCAGCCGTACGGCGACGAAGGCCACCACCGCGAGCAGGGCGCCGGCGAGGACGACCTTGGAGTACGCGGAGACGATGTCGGTGACCTTGGTCCAGTTGTCGCCGAGGGCGTACCCGGCGAGGACGAACAGGGTGTTCCAGATCGCGCTGCCCAGCGTGGTCAGGGCCAGGAAGACCGGCATCCGCATCCGCTCGACGCCGGCCGGCACGGAGATCAGGCTGCGGAAGACGGGGATCATCCGGCCGAAGAACACCGCCTTCGTGCCGTGCCGCGCGAACCACGCCTCCGTCTTCTCGATGTCCGAGACCTTCAGCAGCGGCAGGCGCCCGGCGAGCGCGACGGTGCGGTCCCGGCCGAGCAGCGCGCCCACCCCGTACAGGGCGAGCGCGCCGAGCACCGAGCCGGCCGTCGTGCACACCAGGACGGCGAGCAGGTCCATCCGCCCGGAGGCGGCGGCGAACCCGGCGAACGGCAGGATCACCTCGCTGGGCAGCGGCGGGAACAGGTTCTCCAGCGCGATGGCGATCCCGGCGCCGGGCGCGCCGAGCGTGTCCATCAGGTCATTGATCCACTGCGGTCCGGTCGCCGCTCCGGTCGTCATGCGGCCACGCTAGGGACCCGACCCTGAAGGGTTCCTGAAGCGCGAGGCCCGGGGCGGATCAGCCGCAGCAGCCCCCGCCGCAGCAGCCGCCCCCGCCGCCGCCCCCGCCGGACCCGGGCGAGGGGGCCGGGGCGGCGGACGAGCCGCCGACCGCGACGGTCGACAGCAGCTTCACCGTGTCGTCGTGGCCCGCCGGGCAGACGGCGGGAGCGGCGGACTCGGCCATGGGACGGCTCAGTTCGAAGGTGTCGCCGCAACTGCGGCAGCGGTACTCGTAACGAGGCATGGCCCCAGATTAGCCCGGCGCCCGGACCCGCCGGGGGCTGCTCAGCGACTCGCCGGGGGCCACTCAGCGACCTGACGGGCGTCGCTCAGCGACCCGCCGGGGGCCGCTCAGTGCCCGGCCCCGCGGTCCTCCCGTATCCGGCCCACCACCCCGGCCACCGTCCGCCGCACCGCCTCCGTCTCGGTCAGGAAGTGCCAGTAGTCGGGATGCCGGCCGGTCAGCGAGCCGATCGCCCGCTCCAGTTGGGCCACCGCCTCGTCCAGCGGGCCGGCGTGCCGGGGGTCGGGGGTGTGGCGGCCGGCCATGGCCAGGCGCTGTGCGTCCCGGATCGCGAACCGGGTGCGGTCGATCTCCTCCTGCGGGTCCTTCTGCACGGCGTTGAGCCGCCGCAGCCGGTCGCCGGCGGCGGACACCGCCTCGTCGGTCTCGTTCAGCAGCGCCCGGACCGTCGACAGCAGGGCGGTCGCGTCCGGCCAGCGCTGCTCGTCCCGCGCGGCCCGCGCCTCGGCCAGCTTCCGCTCGGCCTGCCGTACGGTCTCGGCGGCCTGGTCGGGGACGTGCTGGAGGTCCTGCCAGCAGGCGGCCGCGAACCGCCGCCGCAGCTCGCTGAGGACCGGCTCGACCTGTTCGGTCCGGGTGGTCAGGGCCTCGGCGCGGGTGCGCAGCGACACCAGCCGCCGGCCGATCTCGGCGGCCCGCTCCGGCAGTTGCTCCGCCTCCGCGCGGACCGCCTCGGCCTGCCGGGTGACCCGCTCGGCCCGCTCCAGCGTCCCCGGCACGCCGTGCCGCCCCGCGCCCTCGTTGAGCTTGGTCAGCTCCGGGGCGAGGGCGGCGAGCCGGGCGGCCAGGTCGTCCGCGCGCAGCCCCGCGGCCCGTACGGCGTCCAGGGCGTCGGACGCGGCCTGGAGGGACTGCCGGGCCCGCTCGACGGCCGGGGCGAGCCGGGCCAACTGGGTCTCGGCCTTGCCGAGCAGCGGGCCGAGGCCCTCGGCGAACCGGTCCAGCTCCCCCTTGACCCGGTCCAGTTCGTCCCGGGCGGCGGTCAGCTCGGTACGGGCGCGGGCGGCGGCCGACGCCTCCAGGTCGTCGCGGTCCAGGTCGTGGGCGTCGACGGCGCCGATGTACCGGCCGCTGGCCTCGTCGATGCGCCGGCCGAGCGCCGCGAACCCGTCGGCCGCGCGGCGGGCGGCGGGGGAGTCGTCGACGGCCGTGATCGTCTCGATGGAGATCCGCAGGTCGCGCTGGGCGGTGTCCAGTTCGTAGAACGCGGCGGCGGCGGCGTCCTTCGCGGCCTGCGCCTCCGCCCGCTGGCTGTCGGCCCGCCCGCCGAACCAGCGCCGGGTGCCGCCCCCGGCGAACGCGCCGAGCAGCAGGGGCGCGGCGAGCAGCGGCAGCGCGGTCAGCGCGAGAAGGTCACGCGATGGTGTCGCCGGCACATCCCTCTCCCGTGTCGTCCGCCCTGCCCGGGTCCATTCTCCCACCCGTAGAGGACGAACACACGGGCCGGTCAGTTCGCCGTACGGACCCTGACTCCGCCGTCCTTGGACCGGGCGTCCACGACATGGGCGCTGGAGTCACTGCGCGGCACGGACACCCGTACCGAGCCGTCGTCGGTCCAGGTGCTCACCTTGTACGTGGCCCGCGGCACCTCGACGGTGACCGAACCGTCGTCGCTGCGCGCCCGCACCCGGTCGGGCACGGCACCGAGCCGCAGCTTCACCGAGCCGTCCTTGGTCTCGGCGTCGACCCGGCGGGCGTCGACGTCCGCGCGGACCGAGCCGTCGTCGCTGCGCAGGTGCAGCGGGCCGGTGGAGTCGGCGACCCGCACGGACCCGTCGGCGGTACGGATGCTCAGCGCGTCCCGGAACCCCCGCGCCCGTACGCTGCCGTCGTCGCTGCCGACCTCGACGGCGACGCCCCGGGGGACCTCGACGCGGTGCCTGGCCGCGCAGTCGGACATGAAGCCCGAGCAGTGCATGCGCAGCACCAGCCGGTCGCCGTCCATCCTCCACGTGACCTCCGGCTCGTCCCCGACCGCGACCGAGCCGTCGAACCACCGGGTGACCTCGATACGGCCCCGGGTGTTGTCCTCGGCGGCGACGATCTCCAGCGCGCTGTCGTCGGAGTCGACGGTGAGGGTGCGGCCCGGCAGGGAGAAGGACCGCGTCTCCGGCTCCTTGTCGTCGTCGGCGGAGGCACAGGCGCCCAGGCCCGCGACGGCGAGCACGGCGGCGCCGGCGGCGACCAGCGCCCGAGCGGAAACGGTACGGCGGGCCATGAGGGTCTCCCTGGATACGGTCCGATGAGGCACTCCGACCGTACGGAGCGGGACCCCGCCGAAGAATCCGGGCCGCTACCGCATCGTCGGTGGGGTTATCCCCCCGGACGCGTTTGCGAGCCGACGGCCCCGGCAGGGTAGGCTGTCGACTCGTCCCGGGTGCGTAGCTCAGGGGTAGAGCGCCTGCCTTACAAGCAGGATGTCGGCGGTTCGAAACCGTCCGCGCCCACCACCGGCCACAGGGGCCCACCGTCGTCCGACGGGGGGTCCCTGCGCTGCTGTCAGGGACCGATGACGGCCAGCGCCCTCGCCCACGGGTACACCTTCGGGTCCCCCTGCTTCGCAGGGTGCGGCTGGTACCCGTCCGGACCGTCGAGCACGACGACGCCCTGCTCCCGCAGCGTGGCGAGCGACCCGGTGACCGCGGGCTGGGCGCCCTGTTCTCCGCCGTGTGCACGGTGTGGCCGGGGGACGTGCCGCTTACGCCTCCTCGGTCGGTGGGGGCTCGTGGGCGTGCTTCAGGCGGGAGCGGGCCGCTACCTGGTCGGGGCCGGTGAACTGGGACCAGTAGCGGTGGGTGGTGACGAAGACGGCCAGTTCGCGCTCGCGCTGGCGCAGCTTCTCGACCTCGGCCTGTTCGTCGTCGGACCAGCCGGGGGTGGCGGGGCGCTCGACCTTGCGCCAGCCGGTGTCGTCGCTGAAGCCGTCCGCCGGCGCCACGGACCAGGGGAGCCGCTTCAGCAGGGCCGACAGCTCGGCCCGGACCTGATGCAGTTCCTCCTGACCGGCGAGGAGGTCACTCGGAAAATCATAGGTCGTAGCCACGACCCAATGATACTCCTGTTCGAATTCGAAACTCTGGACGACACCGCTAGCGTGTGGGGATGGAGAGCATGGACGCGGGCGTGCGGCTGGTTCCGTGGGCGGAGGGGGACCTGTGGCTGCTGCGGCGGCTGAACGGGCCCGAGATGACCGCTCACCTGGGAGGACCGGAGAGCGAGGAGCAGGTGCTCGGGCGGCATCGGCGGTATGTGGGGATGGCGGCGGCGGACGGGCGGATGTACCGGGTCGTGCTCGACGGCGGGGGCGGGAGCGTCGGGTCGGTGGGGTACTGGCGGCGGGAGTGGCGGGGCGGGGAGGTCTGGGAGGCCGGGTGGGGGGTGCTGCCGGAGTTCCAGGGGCGGGGGCTGGCCGTGCGGGCGGCGCGGGCGGTGCGGGACGCGGCCCGGGAGGCCGGCGGGCCCCGGTATCTGCACGCCTTCCCGAAGGTGGCGCACGCCGCGTCGAACGCCGTCTGCCGCAAGGCCGGGTTCACCCTGCTCGGCCCGGTCGACTTCGAGTACCCGAAGGGGCATCCGATCCGGTCGAACGACTGGCGAGCGGATCTGGCCATCGGCTGACGCGGGCGGGGGCGCGGGGCGAGACTGGGGGCATGTGCCGCAGTATCAAGACGCTCCGCCCGCCCGCGCTGGCCGAGGAGGCCACCGACGCGGAGATCCGGGCCGCCGCCCTCCAGTACGTCCGCAAGATCTCCGGGTTCCGCGCCCCGGCCGCCCACAACCGCGAGGTCTTCGACCGCGCCGTCGACGCGGTCGCCGCGGCCACGGCAGAACTGCTGGACGGCCTGGAGGTGCGGGGCGCCGGGGTCCGCCGGGCGGGCTGACGTCCCGATGAGGACCTGGGCGGCCCCGCTGCTCGTCGGCGGCGGTCAGCCGGGGACCAGGGCCGTCCACTTCTGGTTGGCGCCGCCGTGGCAGTCCCAGATCTGGAGCTGGGTGCCGTCGGCCGTGGCGGAGCCGGGGACGTCCAGGCAGCGGCCGGAGACCGGGTTGCGGTAGCCGCCGTCGTAGGACTGCCAGACCTGGTTGGTACCGCCGTGGCAGGACCAGAGCTGCACCTTGGTGCCGTTGGCCGTGCCCCGGCCGGCGATGTCGAGGCACTTGCCCAGGGAGCGCAGGGTGCCGTCGGTGTAGGCGGACCACAGTTGGTTGCCCGCGCCGTTGCAGCTCCAGGTCTGGACGGCGGTCCCGTCGGCGGTGCCCGCGCCGCTGACGTCCAGGCACTTGCCGGCGAGGCCGGACCGCACGCTCGCGGCGGCGGGCGCGGGGTTCCTCAGCCAGCCGGCGCTGTCCGCGGCCTGGACGCCGCGGTGGAAGGCGTCCGCCATCTTCAGGTAGCCCGCGTCGTTGGGGTGCAGGGTGTCGGCGAGGTCGGCCGTGGTCAGACCGCTCATGTCGACCAGGGCGACGTGTTTGCCCGCGGCCCGCGCGTCGCTGACGATCCGGGCGGCCCCCTGGTTGAACGCGCCCCGGTACCGCTCCTCCGACGCGCTGGTGGACACGACCAGGGAGGCGACGAGGACGGTCGCGTCGGGGGCGCCGGCGGTGATCTGGCCGACCAGCGTCCTCAGCCGGGCGATGGCGGTGTCGGCCTGGGTCGCGCCCTGGAGGTCGTTGGTCCCGATGTGCAGCGTGACGACATTGGGCCGGTAGCGGGTCAGGGGAGCGTCCACCAGGGCGGAGATCTGGTCGATGCGATATCCGGAGTGCCCCTCGTTGTCGGGGTCGGACATCGAACCGCCGCGCAGCGTGCCGACGAAGTCCACGGGATGGCCGTCGGCCGCCAGCATGTTCCACAGCGGACCGCGATAGCCGTTGCCGGTGCTGCTGCCCACCCCCCAGGTGATCGAGTCGCCCAGCGGCATGACACGCAGGGGCGTGTCCGGGGCGGCCGAGGCGGGGGAGGCTCCGGTCGCGCCCACTCCGAGCGCGACGGCGACGAGCATGATCAGGGCACGGATCCAGGACTTTCTCATACAGGTGTCCTCTTCTGTGCGGGAAGTCTTCCGGTACGCCTTGCACGACCGATCGGTCGGCCTCGCCTGGGTTCCATCGCGCGAGAAACGTTCGGTATGTCGAACGTCGTTCGAGAAGTCGCGATGTCAGGGATGGTAGAGGTGCCCCCGGGTCTGTCAACCGCCGTGGCGGGACCGCCCGCGTCACCGGCGGTGCTCCGCGGCCGCCTCAGGCGCTGGAGCGGACGACCAGCCGGGTCGGCAGGAGCAGCGCGGTGGGGTCCTGCCCGTCGACGAGCGCCAGCAGCATGCGCGCCATCTCCCGGCCCAGGGCCTCTATGGGCTGCTGGACGGTGGTGAGCGGAGGGTCGGCGATCTGCGCGACGGCCAGGTCGTCGAAGCCGACCACGGCGACGTCGGCGGGCACCCGCCGGCCGGCCGTCCGCAGGGTGCGCAGCGCTCCGGCGGCCATGTTGTCGCTGGCGGCGAACACCCCGTCCACGTCGGGGTGGCGGGCCAGCAGCGCGGCCATGGCGGCGGCTCCGCTGGGCTCGGTGAAGTCCCCCTCCCACGGCGGCAGCGGTTCGAGGCCGGCGGCGAGCATGCCGTCCCGGTAGCCGCGGTACCGGGCGCGCCCGGCCTCCGTGTCCAGCCGCCCGCAGATCGCGGCCACCCGGGTCCGGCCGCGGGAGACCATGTGCTCGGTCGCCGCACGCGCCCCGCCGACGTTGTCCACGTCGACGTACCACCGGGGCACCGAACCGACCGGGCGCCCGCCGAACACCACCGGCATGCGCGCCTCCTCGGCCATGCGGGTCAGCGGGTCGTCCTCGCGCAGCGCCATCAGCATGACGCCGTCGGCGCCCCGGGAGCGCAGGAGTTCCGCCACCCGCTTGCGGCCGCGGTCGGACGCGGCGAGGCACAGCATCAGATGGAGGTCGGCCTCCTCCAGGGCGGCCGACGCCCCCACGATCACCCGGGCGAAGAACGGGTCGGCGAAGATCGACGGGTCCTCTCCCGAGACGACCAGGGCGGCCGCACCGGTCTGCCGGGTGGCCAGCGCGCGGGCGGTCGAGTTGGGGACGTAACCGAGCTGCCGCACGGCCCGTTCGACGGCCTCCCGTTTGGCGCGGCTGACGTGGGGCGCGTTGTTCAGGGCGCGGGAGGCCACCGAGCGGGAGACACCGGCGTGTTCGGCCACCTCGTCGAGCGTCGGCTGCCGGCGCGGCGCGTTTGCTGCCATGGACGGGGAGTGTTCCACAGGTGCCGAGCCGTCGGCGCGCGGGTCTGGAAGCGCTTCCAGAAATGTCCGGAACTCTTCCCGGACCGGTCGGCGTCGCGGCCCGCGTGCCCGTGAAAAGCGGGGCGGTGCACCGGTATTGACACTCCTACCGGCCCGCCACACGATTGGGACCGCTTCCAGTGGGAGCGCTCCCAGTCCCCGACATCCCCTGCCAGGAAACCGAGGTCCTGTGATGAGCCGCAGACTCCGCACCCTGGCGGCAGCGCTTCTCGCCCTGCCGCTGGCACTCGCCGCCGCACCGAGCGCGCACGCCGCCGACCCCATCTCCATGACGAGCGGGTTCTACGTGGACCCCGCCTCCAGCGCCAAGAGGTGGGTGACCGACAACCCCGGTGACGGCCGCGCCGCCGCGATCAACAACGCCATCGCCAACACCCCGATGGCCCGCTGGTTCGGCTCCTGGAGCGGCACCATAGGCACCGCGACCGGTGCGTACGTGGGGGCGGCGGACCAGGTGGACAAGCTGCCCCTGCTCGTCGCCTACAACATCTACAACCGCGACTACTGCGGCGGGCACTCCGCGGGCGGAGCCAGCTCACCGTCCGCCTACGCGAACTGGATAGCCCAGTTCGCCGGCGGGATCGGCAGCCGCCCGGCCGTCGTCGTCCTGGAACCGGACTCCCTGGGCGACTACGGCTGCATGAACCAGAGCCAGATCGACGAACGCGAGGCCATGCTGACCAACGCCCTCGCCGAGTTCAGCCGCCAGGCCCCCAACACCTGGGTCTACATGGACGCCGGCAATCCCGGCTGGGTCAACGCGGCGACCATGGCCCGGCGCCTGCACGAGGCCGGGCTCCGGCAGGCCCACGGCTTCTCGCTCAACGTCTCCAACTACTTCACGACCGCGGAGAACACCGCCTTCGGCAACGCCGTCAACAGCGAGCTGAGCGCCCGCTACGGGTACACCAAGCCGTTCGTCATCGACACCAGCCGCAACGGCAACGGGTCCAACGGCCAGTGGTGCAACCCCTCGGGGCGCCGCATCGGCACCCCCACCCGGACCGGCGGAGGCGCCGAAATGCTCCTGTGGATCAAGACACCGGGCGAGTCCGACGGCAACTGCGGCGTCGGGAGCGGCTCCACGGCCGGGCAGTTCCTCCCCGAGGTCGCCTACAAGATGATCTACGGCTACTGATCCGGAGCCTTCCGCGACCCGAGGTCGCTAGGCGCGGGGGCGGCGCATCACGTATGCCGCGCCCGCGCCCGCGCCGAAGAGGGCGGCCAGGGACACGGCCGTCGCCACCCAGGTCGTACCGAGCCACTGGCCGCCGAAGTAGCCGAGGGCGACGCTGTACGCGGCCCAGGACAGGCCGGCCAGCGCGGACCAGGGCAGGAACTCGCGGATCCGGCGGTGCGCCGCGCCCGCGCCGAGGGAGACCAGGGAGCGGCCGGCGGGGGCGAAGCGGGCCAGCACCACCAGCGCGCCGCCGCCCCGGGCGAGGGCCGCGCCAAGACGTTCCTGCGCGGTGGCCAGCTTGCGGGAGCGGGCGATCGCCCGGTCCAGACGGGCGCCGCCGACCCAGGCGAGGCGGAAGGCGACCAGGTCACCGAGGACGGAGGCGGTGGCGGCGCAGAGCGTCAGCAGCAGGATGTCGGGCACACCGTGCGGCACATGGCCGGTGGCCGCCTGCGAGCCGGCCGCCGCCGCAGTGGCCGCCGTGATCACCAGCACGCCGCTGGGCAGCATCGGCAGGAAGACGTCCAGGAGCACCGAGAGGGCCACCAGCGCGTAGATCCAAGGGCTGCTCACCAGCGGCCCCACACTCTCGAACACCGTGACTCCCCATCGCTTCCCCCCGCGGGCCTGACCATGCCGCGACACGCGGGGACGGCAGGGGAGGCCGATGACAGCCATACAGCGTACGCCCGGGGTGTGACAGACGGTTCACAGGGGGCTGGTGTGAACGCCACAGCGGGTTCACCCGACTGCCGCGTCCGAGGGGGCGGTCCCGCCGGGTCTCCCGTAGCAACGACGGTGGAGCGAGGCCGGATCCGTGCGCCTCGCCGTCCCTCATGTGCACGGGCGGCCCGTGCACCCGACGAACGGAAACACACCATGCTGGCTGGAATATGCGTGGGCGCCGCCACCGCGGCCCTGCTCGCGAGCGGCGGCACCGGCGCCCACGACCCCGCGCTGCGCGCGCAGGCCCGCTTCGCGGACCCCGGGGCCGCGTCGTCGGCACCGGCGTACGACCGGACGCTGGTTCCGGAAGGGGCCCGGATCGAGGTCCGCGAGGACATCGCGCCCGACGGGGCGACCACCGTCGGGCTGCGGGTGCGGGGCATGGTCCCGGGCCACGCGTACGGCGCGCACGTGCACGAGAAGCCGTGCGGCGTCGACCCCGCCGCCGCGGGCGGGCACTACCAGCACCGCCCCGGCGCCGGCGCGACCCCGCGGAACGAGGTCTGGCTCGACTTCACCACCGACGCCCGCGGCGCGGGCCGGGCCGTCACCCGCCACGACTGGGGGTTCCGGCCGGGCGAGGCGGGCTCGGTGGTGATCCACGACCGGCCGGGCAACTCCGGCGCCCGGATCGCCTGCCTCACCGTGCCGTTCCGCCCGGCCGGCCGCTGACACGGCGGTGCCCTCCGCGGCACGCGCGGAGGGCACCGTCGGCGATGGCGCCGGCTCAGACCACGGCCGGCGTCGTCTCCTCGGCCGGGCGGCGCTGGCCGGCCGTGCGCCGGTCCAGCACCCGGTCCAGGCCGAAGGCGCCGGAACCGGTGAAGACCAGCAGCAGGAAGGCCCAGCAGAACATCGCCGACGCCTCCCCGCCGTTCTCCATCGGCCACAGCGCGCCGGGCTGGTGCACCTTGAAGTACGCGTACGCCATCGAGCCCGAGGCGATGAGCGCGGCGACGCGGGTGCCGAGGCCGAGCAGCACCAGGCTGCCGCCGACCAACTGGATCACGGCGGCGTACCAGCCCGGCCAGGTGCCCGCGTCCACGGTGCCGCCGGTGCCGGCGGCACCCCCGAGGACGCCGAACAGGGAGGCGGCGCCGTGGCAGGCGAAGAGCAGGCCGACGACGATGCGGAAGAGGCCGAGGACGTATGGCCGAATGGTGTCCAGGCGATCTGTCATGTGGGGGGCACTCCTTCGCTGGACCGGTCCCTGGGGGGCCGGTCGCTTCGGGGGACGGAAGTGGAGCCGTCAAACACGTTAGGCACGCCTAAACAGTGCTTGCAACTTCAACATCAGGCCATCCGGAGATCGACAGCACATCGACAGGGCGGCGACAGGAGTCCGACAGGATCGGCGCGAAATCCCGGTGCGACTAGGACAGTTGGGTCTCGGTGACCGTGCGCAGGCCGTCCTCCGTGGCCTTCTCCAGCCGCAGTTGGGCCGAGCGCCCGCGCAGGGTCAGCGTCATGAGCTGGTTGCCGAACCAGGGCCCGCCCGAGCGCCGCCAGCGCACCGCCGGCCGGGGCAGCCGGCCGTGCCGGGCGAAGGCCCGGCCGAGGGCGCGGGCCGGCGCGCTCCAGCCGAACCGGAAGCCGAGCCGGATGGAGAGCGGCACGGAGTTGTGCACGGGCGAGCAGGTGAGCTGCACGACCCGGGCGTCCGGCCCGCCGCCCGGCCAGGACGGCTCGGCGACGTAGGCGTGGTGCACGTCCCCCGACAGCACGCACACCGTCGCGGGCGCCCCCGGCCCCGTACCCGCTTCGGCGATCAGGCCGGCCAGGTCGTCGAAGCTGTCCGGGAAGGCCGCCCAGTGCTCCAGGTCGGCCGCCCGGCGCACCTTCTCGCCCAGCCGCGCCCAGCGCCCGTCGCGCCCGCCGCGCTCGCCCCGGCACAGCGCGGCGTTCCACCCCTCGATGTCGTGCACCAGGTGGGGCAGCAGCCAGGGCAGCGAGGTGCCCACCAGGAGGTGGTCGTAGTCGCCGCGGCCGTCCAGCGCCTGGTCGCGCAGCCAGGCCGCCTCGCCCGGGTCGAGCATGGAGCGCCGGTCCTCGTCCAGCACCCGGGCGGCGCGGCTGTCCACCATCAGCAGCCGGACCCGGCCGAAGTCGCGCCGGTAGCTCCAGCGCACCGAGGCCGGGTCGGCGTCGGCCCGCTCGGCGAACGAGCGCAGCGCCCCGGTGCCGTCGGGCCCCCCGGTCACCGCGGCCCAGAGCGGGTCGGCGGCCAGCTCGGCGGGGGAGAGGTTGCCCAGGTGCTGGTGGACCCAGTACGACATCAGACCGCTCAGCAGCCGCTCGCGCCACCAGTCGGTGGCCCGCATGTCGGCCAGCCAGGAGGCGGAGGTGTTCCAGTCGTCGATCACGTCGTGGTCGTCGAAGATCATGTAGCTGGGCACCGTGGACAGCAGCCAGCGCACCTCCGGGTCCAGCCAGGACTCGTAGTACAGGCGGGTGTACTCCTCGTAGTCCGCGACCTCCGCGCCCGGCGGCCGGTCCAGGTCGCGGCGGGCGGCGAGCCAGCGGCGGGTGTCGTCGGAGACCTCGTCGGCGTACACCTGGTCGCCGACGAGCAGCAGCACGTCGGGCCGCTCGCCCCCGGGATCGGCGGCGATCCGGGCGGCGAGCGTGTCCAGGGCGTCCGGGCCCACCGGGTCGGGCTCGCCGGCCGCCGGGGCGGCCCAGCGGCAGGAGCCGAAGGCGACCCGCACGGTGTCCTCGTCCCGCGCCGGGGTGCGGATCACCGACGGCGGGAACGGGGTGTCCGGCAGCGGCCACACCCGGGTGCCGTCGAGGTGGACCTCGTACGGCGTCGCCGTGGCCGGTGCCAGGCCGGTCACCGCGACCAGGGCGTAGTGGTGGCCCGCCACCTGGAAGGTCTCGGCCGTGCCGCCGGCGCCGTCGGCGCAGCGCACCTCGGCGGTGCACGGGCGGTCGGCCTCGACCCAGACGGTCGCGCACGAGCCGTCGGCGTACCTCAGCAGCGGTCCCAGGCGCAGGTCGGCCATGGTGGATCCCCTCCTCCGTCGCCCCGTACGGTACGGAACGACGGAGGCCGGCGGGGAGATTTCCCGGTCAGCAGCTCGCCAGGTAGTTCTGCAGGGCGGACTTCTCGGCGGAGTCGACGGAGAGCCCGTAGTAGTACTTCACCTGCACCCAGGCGCGGACGTAGGTGCAGTGGTAGGCGGTGCGGGACGGCATCCAGGTGGCCGGGTCCTGGTCGCCCTTGGCCTGGTTGACGTCGTCGGTGACGGCGAGGAGCTGCGGGCGGGTCAGGTCGTTGGCGAAGGACTGGCGCCGCGAGGTGGTCCAGGCGCTCGCGCCGGAGTCCCACGCCTCGGCGAGCGGCACCAGGTGGTCGATGTCGACGTCGGAGGCGGCGCTCCAGGTGGCGCCGTCGTAGGGGGAGTACCAGGAGCCGCTGGTGGCGGCGCAGGCGGAGTCGGTGACGACGTTGGAGCCGTCGCGCTTGAGGACGGTCTCGCGGGTGTTGCAGGTGCCGGACTGGGTGATCCAGTGCGGGAACAGGTCGCGGTCGTAGCCGGTGCGGTTCTCGGTGGCGACGGTGAGCGAGGCCAGGTAGGTGCGGGCGGTGGCGGCGCTGACCGGGGTGGGCAGGGCGGCGGAGGCGCTCGGGGAGCCGAACAGGGAGAGGGCGGCGGTCAGGGCCGTGAGGCCGGCGAGGACGCTCAGGCGTCGACGCGCGTAGAACTTCGGCATGCGAACTCCCTTGGGAAGTGGGGGTGGTGGAGCGCGAGCGAGGGAATGCTCGTGGCGCCGCGTTGCGGTGGGGTGAGCGCCTGGTAAGAAGCTAATGACGTGCGCATGACACGACAAGGCTCATGACGAGAACGGCGTTCGAGGGGCGGCCCCCGGGTCGCGTACCATGGACGGCGCAGAAGGGGAGTAGCTCTTCGCCGGACCGTCGACATACTGCTCAGCTCGTCTGAGCCGGCGCCCGGAGGCAGGACCCGTACCGCGTACGGGACCGGCCAGCGAGACCTTCGGCAAGCAGTGCACGCCCGTTGTGTGCTGCCGTGCCGAGGTGTCCCCGTACTGGATCAGCACTCTCGGTGGGGCGGCCCCGACCGATTGAGGAACCCTTGATCAGCATCACCGTGACGGCGCTCGTCTTCGGCGTCGTCTTCCTCGCCGAACTGCCGGACAAGACCGCGCTGGCCGGCCTCGTCCTCGGCACCCGCTACCGCGCCTCGTACGTCTTCGCCGGCGTCGCCGCCGCGTTCCTGCTGCACGTCGCCCTCGCCGTCGCGGCCGGCAGTGTGCTCACCCTGCTCCCGCAGCAACTGGTGCACGCGCTGACCGGCGTGCTCTTCCTGGGCGGCGCGGCGATGCTGCTGTTCAAGAAGGACGAGGACGAGGAGGAGGTCCGCAAGCCCGAGAACCAGTCCTTCTGGAAGGTCGCCGGGGCCGGCTTCATGCTCATCCTGGTCGCCGAGTTCGGCGACCTCACCCAGATCATGACGGCCAACCTGGCCGCCCGGTACGACGACCCGCTCTCCGTCGGGCTCGGCGCGGTGCTCGCCCTGTGGGCGGTCGCCGGGCTCGGCATCGTCGGCGGCAAGGCCCTGATGAAGCGGGTCCCGCTGAAGCTGATCACGCAGATCGCGGCACTGCTGATGCTGGGTCTCGGGGTGTGGAGCCTGTACGAGGCGGTGACCGGCTGAGACGGCCGCGCGCCGAACACCGGGTGAACGCGGCGGGGCGATGCGGGCGGGGCGGTGGCGCGACCCCCCACCTGTTTTGTACCGTGGAGAAACAAAGTGGCTCCCGCCCGTTCTCCCTGACCGGCGGGCGGGGCCGCCTTGTGTTCCGGACACCGGGTCCGCCCTCCCGAGTCCCCGGGGGGCGTCCGTGCCCCCTTCCGCGTCTTGGAGTCTGCCGATGACGGCCACCACCACCGTGCTCACCGCCCGCGCCCTGCTGCTGGACATGGACGGCACCCTCGTCAACTCCGACGCCTCGGTCGAGCGCGTCTGGCGGCGCTGGGCCGACCGCAACGGGCTCGACGGCGACGAGGTCATGAAGGTCGTGCACGGCCGCCAGGGCTACGCCTCCATGGCGCTGCTGCTGCCCGGCCGGCCGATGGAGCAGAACCACGCCGACAACGCCCGGATGCTCGCCGAGGAGACCGCCGACACCGACGGCGTGGTCGCGATCCCCGGCGCCCCGGAGTTCCTCGCCGCCCTGCGCGGCCTGCCGCACGCCCTGGTGACCTCCGCCGACGTGGCGCTCGCCACCGCCCGGATGGCCGCCGCCGGGCTCGCGCTGCCCGACGTGCGGGTCACCGCCGAGTCGGTCGGCGCCAGCAAGCCCGACCCCGAGGGCTTCCTCAAGGGCGCCGCCGAACTGGGCGTCGACCCCGCCGACTGCGTGGCCTTCGAGGACTCCGGCGCCGGCATCGCCGCCGCCCGCGCCGCCGGGATGCGGGTCGTGGGCATCGGGCCGCGCGCCGGGTTCCACGCGCCGGACGCGCTGGTGCCGGACCTCACGCGGGTGCGGGTGGCGGCCGGCGCGGACGGGGAGATCCGCCTGCACGTGGGCTGAGCGGCCGGCCGGCCGGCCGGCCGGCCGACCGGTCCCGGGGGCCGCGGCTTCCGGGGCGTCACGGGTCCCGGGTGCTGAGGTTCCTGGGGCTAGGACTCCCGGGCACCAAGGCTCCCGGGTAGTAGGGCTCCCGGGCGCTAAGGCTCCTGGGTCTCCCGTTCCAACTGCTCACGGGTGCGGGGACCGTACGTGCCCCGTTCCTCGGACGGGATGCCGCGCCACCACTGGAAGGTGCGCAGCGCGTCCTCGACCCGGTGGTCGAAGGTGCCGTCGATGTCGCCCAGGTAGAGGTTGATCTGCCGCAGCCGCTGCTGGAGCTCGGTGACCTCCGGGCCCCGGTCGCCGAGCCGCAGCACCGCGGCGCCCGCGCTGTCCGCGCCGCCGTCCTCGTCCGCCGCGGCCGGCGGGGCGTCCGACGCCGACACCGAGGCCGTGGGCGACGGCTCGGCCGACCGCGACGGGGACGGTGACGCGCTCGACGGCGACGCGGACGGCGACGACGAGGGGCTCGCGCTCTCGGACGCGGAGGCCGACGGGGACGGCGACGCGGACGCGGACGGTACCGGGACGCCGCTGGCGGGCGCCGGACCCGAGGGCGTGCCGGTCGACGGGTCGGGGACCCCCGCCCGTACCTCCTCGGGCTGCGCGCCGTCCCGCGACGGGCCCTCGTAGGAGAGCAGCCCGCTGGCGTACCCGGCCGCGCCCAGCACCACGACGACGGCCGCGGCGGCGCCCACCAGCACGCCGCGCCTGCGCTTGCGCGGGCGCTCCGCCGGTGCGCCCGGTACGTCGTCCGGCCGGGGTGGGCGGGGCGTGCCGGTCGCCTCGAACAGCCGCAGGTCCGTGTCGCTGGGCGGACCGGCGGAGGGGGCGAGGGGGGTGGGGAGGACGGAGGTGGCGTCGGGGGAGGACGCGGCCACGGCCACGGGGACGGTTTCCGTGGCGGTGGCGTCCCCGGCGGCGGGGGGCGTCGCGGGGACGGGGCGCAGGGCCATGGTGGCGTCGGCGTCGGCGTCGGCGTCGGGTGCGGGCTCGGGTTCGGGTGCGGGTGCGGGTGCGAGGGCGCCCGGCGTCCCCGGCGTCTCCGGCGCGTCCGTGGCCTCGCCGCCCGTCTCCAGCTCCACGTACGGGCGGATGCGCAGGGGATCGAAGTCCTCCGCGGCGGCGGCCTCCGCGGTGCGGTTCCGCTGGACGGCGTCGGCCGCCCGGCGCCCGCAGCCGCAGGTCGGCGTACCGTCCTCGCCCCTTCGCGCGCCGCACTCCGGGCACGGGTGCCGGGGCCCCTCGGACTGTTCCACGCTGCTCTCCCCTCCCTTCGCGTCCCCTCGCGAACTCCAGAGATTATGCAGATCTTCTCCACGTCCCCGCCCCCGCGCCCCCGGAATTCCCGCTTCCCGTACGACTGAACGGGCGATAACCGGTCACACCGAACAGGATGGAAGGTGCGTTCAGACGTTCGGAGGACCCCATGGCGCAGGACACGCGCAACGCGACGGAAACGGCCCGTGGCGTGCCGCAGGAGCACGTCCCGGGGAACGTCCTGGTCTCCATCGGCGCCCTGCTGCTCGGGATGCTGCTCGCCGCCCTGGACCAGACCATCGTGTCGACGGCGCTGCCCACCATCGTCAGCGACCTCGGCGGCATGGAGCACCTGTCCTGGGTGGTGACCGCCTACCTGCTGGCGTCGACGGCGGCCACCCCGCTGTGGGGGAAGCTCGGTGACCAGTACGGCCGCAAGAGGCTGTTCCAGGCCGCCATCGTGATCTTCCTGGTCGGCTCCGCGCTCTGCGGAATGGCCCGGAACATGCCCGAGCTGATCGTCTTCCGCGCGGTGCAGGGACTGGGCGGCGGCGGGCTGATGGTGCTGTCGATGGCGATCGTCGGCGATCTGGTCTCCCCGCGGGACCGCGGCCGGTACCAGGGGCTGTTCGGTGCCGTGTTCGGTGCGACCAGCGTGCTCGGGCCGCTGCTGGGCGGGGTGTTCACCGAGCACCTGAGCTGGCGCTGGGTGTTCTACGTCAACCTGCCCGTCGGCCTGGTCGCGCTCGGCGTGATCGCCGCCGTGCTGCACATCCCGCGCCGCTCCACCCGGCACGTCATCGACTACCTCGGGACCTTCCTGATCGCCGCCGTCGCCACCTGCTTGGTGCTGGTCGCCTCCCTCGGCGGCACCACCTGGGGCTGGGGCTCCCCGCAGATCATCGGCCTGGCGGTGCTCGGCGTGCTGCTGGCGGCCGTCTTCGTGGCCGTCGAACGCCGGGCCGCCGAGCCCGTGCTGCCGCTGCGGCTGTTCCGGGTCCGTACCTTCGTGCTGTCGGCCGTGATCAGCTTCGTCGTCGGCTTCGCGATGTTCGGCGCGATGACCTACCTGCCGACCTTCCTCCAGGTCGTCCAGGGCGTCAGCCCCACCCTGTCCGGGGTGCACATGCTGCCGATGGTGGCCGGGCTGCTGCTGTCCTCGACCGTGTCCGGGCAGATCGTCAGCCGCACCGGCCGCTGGAAGGTGTTCCCGGTGGCGGGGACCGCCGTCACCACCCTCGGCCTGCTCCTGCTGCACCGGCTCGACGAGCACAGCTCCACCGCCCAGATGAGCGTCTTCTTCTTCGTCTTCGGCCTGGGCCTCGGCCTGGTGATGCAGGTCCTGGTGCTCATCGTGCAGAACGCCGTCCCGTACGAGGACCTGGGCGTCGCCACCTCCGGCGCCACCTTCTTCCGCTCCATCGGCGCCTCCTTCGGCGTCGCCGTGTTCGGCACGATCTTCGCCGGCCGTCTCACCGACCAGCTCACCGACGCCTTCCGGGGGAGGCCGCTGCCGCCCGGCGTCTCCGCCGACACCCTGAAGTCCGACCCGCGCGGCATCGGCGCCCTGCCGCCCGCGCTGCGCCCGGAGGCCGTGCACGCGTACGCCTCCTCCATCACCGACGTCTTCCTGTACGCCGCCCCGGTCGCCCTCGTCGGCTTCGTACTGGCCTGGTTCCTCAAGGAGGACCGGCTGCGCGGCTCGGTCACCGCGCCGGACGCCACCCAGACCCTCGCCAGCAACCCCGTCCAGCGGTCCTCGCGCGACGAGGTCTGCCGCGCCCTGTCGGTGCTCGGCACCCGGGAGGGCCGCCGCGCGGTCTACCGGAAGATCACCGCGCGGGCCGGGTACGACCTGCTCCCCGCGGCGAGCTGGCTGCTGCTGCGCATCCGGCGGTACGGCTGTGTCGAGCCGGGCGTGCTGGCCGAGCGCGGCCCCGTACCGCTGACCGTCGTCCTGGAGGCCGCCCGGCAGATCGAGGTGCGGCACCTCGCCGTCCGCCAGGGCCTCGGCCTGGTCCTGACCGAGCAGGGCCGCGAGGCCGCCGAGAAGCTGGCCCGGGCCCGCGAGGAGTCCCTCGCCGCCCTGCTCGGCGACTGGTGGGGACCGGACCGCCCGACCGACCTGGAACACCTGGTCAAGGAGTTGAACGGCGAACTGTGCGGCGCCCAGGGGGAGCGCCCGCACGAGGAACGGGCCCTCACCGGTCCGCGCTGACCCTCAGCGGCAGGGGCTCGGCAGCGGCTTGGCGAAGCAGTGCTCGGCGTACGGGTCGTCCTTGTACGGCGGGATCTCCCGGTAGCCCAGTCGGGCGTACAGGGCGCGTGCCTCGACCAGGTCGGCGCGGGTGTCCAGCACCACCCGGGCCGCGCCGAGCGCCCGCGCCGCCTCCTCCGCCGCCCCGACCAGCGGCGCCGCCCCGCCGCGCCCGCGCCACCGCGGCGCCAGGTACACCCGGGTCAGCTCGGCCGTCGCCGCGTCCAGCAGCCGCACCCCCGCCGTGCCGGCCGGCTCCCCGGCGTACCGCGCCAGCAGCAGGGCGCCCCGGGGCGGGGCGAGGTCGGCGCCGGGCGCGGCGGCGATCTCCCGCTCCAGCTCGTCCGGATCGGTGCGGCGCCCCTGGTGCAGCAGGTACCAGCGGTCGCTGACCTCCGTGTAGTACGCCCGCCAGAGCGCGGCGGCGGCGGGGGAGTCGTACGGCTCCGGGGCGATGGTCCAGGTCATGACCGGCATGGTCGGCGGCGGCCCCGGCCGCTCGCAACCGGTTAACCCCCGGGGCGCCGGGCAACCCCCGGGAAAACCGGGCGAGTTGAGGCGCCGGGCCCGGGCGGACGGCACCGTTTGACGGCGGTTGAGGGGGTACCCGAACGGTGAACCGGCCCGGACGGCGAGCCGGTTGGGCCGAGAACCCGGAAGGCATTCATGTCCACAGGCGTGATCATCGCTCTGATCGTGATCGTGGCGGCCGTGCTCATCGTCGCGGCCGTACTGACCCTGCGCCGGGGCCCGCGCCACGGCGGGAGCCTGAAGCGGCGCTTCGGGCCCGAGTACGACCGGGCCGTGGCCCGGCACGACGGCGACACCAAGGCGGCCGAGCGCGAACTGGCCGAACTGGTCGAACGGCACGGCAATCTGCGCACCAGGACCCTGGAACCGGCCGAGCGGGAGCGGTTCGAGGCGCGCTGGACGGCCGCGCAGGAGCGGTTCGTCGACTCCCCGCGGGAGGCCGTCGCCGAGGCCGACCGGATCCTCGCGGACCTGGCCGGGGCCCGGGGCTACCCGGACGGCGGGCGGTACGACGAGCAGGTCTCCGCGCTGTCCGTGCACCACGCCCACCACGTCGACGGCTACCGGCGGGTGCACCACGCGAGCCGCGCGGACGCCAACGGCAGCACCGAGCAACTGCGGGAGGCCATGGTCGGCGCCCGCGCCCTGTTCGAGGACCTGGTGCGCCGGGACCACGGCGGGCACCGCACCGGCGCGGACGACGGCGGCCGGGCGGTACGCGGCACCCGGCAGCCGTGGGCACTGAACCGGCGTCAAGCTAAGGAGAGTTGAGCCACATGTCCGATGTGACCCGGCCGACCGGCGGCGCCTCCGCCGAACGCGGCCCGCAGACACCCGGTGAACACGGTCGGCAGACCCCGGAACCCGGCGCACGCGGCTCGCAGGCCCCCGACGCGCGCGGCTCGCAGACCCCGGATGCCCGCGGTGAGACCGCGCTGGGCACCGGTCCGGCGCACGGTACGACGGGCGCCGGCGGGACCGGTCCCGACCGTGGCGGTGACCAGGAGCCGCTCGGTGTCCGGTCCGAGCACGCGGTCGGCGTCCGCGAGGAGGCCACCCCGAACCTGCACACGTCCGGCAGCGGCGTCCCCGGCACCGAACGGACCACCGAGGCCCCGCCGCCGAGCCCCGGCACCCCGCTGCTGCCGCGCGAGGAGAGCGACAAGTACGGGGAGCGCCTGCACCACGCGGTCGCCGGGTTCATAGACGATCCGCGCGGTGCGGTGGAGGAGGCCGACCGCGTCCTGGAGGAGATCGCCACCCGCTTCACCGACGCGGTGACGCGCCGCCGCCGTACGCTGCGCGGCTCCTGGCAGACCTCCTCCGGCGACACGGACCGCAAGGCCACGACCGCCGACACCGAGCAGCTCCGGCTCGCCCTGCGGGACTACCGCGAGCTGTCGGACCGACTCATGCACCTGTGAGGCCCGCGGACGAGATCCGCACCCCGCCGCTCGGCGGGGTGCGGATCTTTTCGTTCCGCGCCTCGGGCCGGTCCGGCCGATCTATCATGCGGCGGCGGTGAAAGGAGGCCGCACCGGACGTCTCGGGAGGAACCGCACGTGCTCGAACTCACGATGGTCGCCGTCGCCGGGGCGGACGCGGGTGCCACGGCCGGTATGCAGATGGCGGAGGCGGCCAGCGAGCCGGGGGCGGTGCTGCGGGTCGGCCGGGACGCGGCGGTGTGCGGGCTGGTGACGCCGGAGGACTGGCTGTTCGTCTCCCGGGCGCACCTGGAGTTCCGCTGCGGGGCGGACGGGAGCTGGCACCTGACGTGGCTGCGGGGGTCGCTGCCGGAGCCGTCCTCGCAGGTGCGGTTGCGGGTGGGGGAGCGGATGCGGGCGTTGGCGTACGGGGGGTCCGTGCCGTTGCCCTCCGGGGGGAGCGGGGAGGTCGTGGTGCAGGACCGGGCCGGGCCGCGGAGTGTGAACGTGGGGTTCTATCACGAGGCGTGAGGTGTTGCGGCGGGTCGGTGGTCGGTGGGGTGCGTGGCCCGGCGTGGCGGCTGGGCGGGGGCGTTGCGCGGCCCGGCGTGGCGGGGTGCCGCCCGCGCCCACCCGTGCCGCCCTTGGCGGCACGATTGCCCGCGGCTGGGCGGCTGGGCGGCTGGGCGGCTGGGCGGCTGGGCGGGGGCCCTTACCGGTGGGTCAGCGATGGGGGTGAGCCCGGTAGTGGGCGGCCCGCTGATTCGGTCAGGTACCACGTGGCGGTGCCGCCGATGAGGGCCGCGGCCATCATGTAGTACGCGGGCATCATCATGTCGCCGGTCGCGCCGATCAGGGCCGTGACGACCAGGGGGGTCGTGCCGCCGAAGAGGGAGACGGAGACGTTGAAGCCGATGGAGAGGGAGCCGTAGCGGACCCGGGTGGGGAAGAGGGCCGGGAGGGCGGCGGGCATCGACGCGGTGAAGCAGACCAGCAGCAGGCCCAGCGCGGCCATGCCCAGGCCCACCGCCCACAGGCTGCCGTCGCGGATCAGCAGCAGCGCCGGGACGGAGAGCAGCAGGAAGCCCGCGCAGCCCGCCGCGATCACCGGACGGCGGCCGACCCGGTCGGTCAGGGCGCCCGCGAACGGCTGGACGACCATCATCAGCGCCATCACGGCCAGCACCACCAGCAGCCCGTGCGTCTCGTCGTACGCCAGCTCGCTGGTCAGATAGCTCGGCATGTACGACAGCAGCATGTAGTCGGTGACGTTGAAGACCAGCACCAGGCCGACGCAGAGCAGCAGCGCCCGCCACTGCCCGGCGACCATCTCCCGCAGGGGCACGCGGGGGCGGGCCGCCTCCGACTCGGCGAGCTGCGCCGCGAAGGCCGGGGTCTCCTCCAGGCGCATCCGCAGATAGAGGCCGACGAGGCCCATCGGGCCCGCGACCAGGAACGGGATCCGCCAGCCCCAGGACATCAGGTCGCCGTCGGACAGCAGCGCGGTCATCAGGGTGACCAGGCCCGCGCCGCCGATGTAGCCGGCCAGGGTGCCGAACTCCAGCCAGCTCCCGAGGAACCCGCGCCGCTTGTCCGGCGCGTACTCGGCGATGAAGGTGGCCGCCCCGGCGTACTCGCCGCCGGTCGAGAAGCCCTGCACCAGCCGTGCCACCAGCAGCAGCACCGGCGCCCAGACGCCGATCGCGGCGTACGACGGGATCAGGCCGATCGCGAACGTCCCCGCCGCCATCATGATCATGGTGACCGCGAGCACCTTCTGCCGGCCGACCCGGTCGCCCAGCGGGCCGAAGACCACCCCGCCCAGCGGGCGGACCAGGAACGCGGCGGCGAACGCCCCGAACGTGGAGAGCAACTGGGCGGTCGGGTCGCCCGACGGGAAGAAGACCTTGCCCAGGGTGACCGCGATGTAGCTGTAGACGCCGAAGTCGAACCACTCCATGGCGTTGCCGAGCGCCGCCGCCTTCACCGCGCGCCGGACCAGCGCGGGATCGGTGACGGTGGGCCCGGGGGGCGCCTGGGTGCGGGACGAGGGGTACGCGGGGGCGGTGACGGTGGCAGCGGTGGCGGCCGACAAGACTTCGCTCGCCTACCTTTCGACGGGGACGGGGACCGGGCCCGCGCGGCGGCGCTGGCGCGCCGGGCCGAAAAGCGACCATAGGCGCTGATGTCCCGATCACGTCCGGTACCGATCTCGTTGCAGAATGCACCGAAACCCCGTGTACGCTGGCCCGTCCGGGCCCGGCGCGGTGCTCCCGGCCGGTTCCCGCTGTGATCCTTGTCGCTCCCCGGGGCGGCGGGCGAACCCCGGCCCGACTATCGTCATCGGGACAAAAGGAGAGCTGCCGCCAGGTGAAGCGGGGGTTGCCTGCGTCTCTCTCCGGGGGTGCGAGCCTCATAGGGTTCGCTGAGGACCCGTGCGCACAGGACGTACGGGACGACGGGGCGGGAGGCCGACGAGGCGTGGCGAATGCGGAGCACAGCGGGCGACCGGCGGATGCCTTCGGGGCTACGGCCGCCGGGGCGACCCGGGCACGCCTGCGCGCGGCACAACTGGGACTGTGGCTGGTCGCGGCGGTGCTGGCGGTACGGCAACTGGCCGCGGTCCTCGGCTCGCCGCGCGGGGAGCGGCTGACCGACCTGGAGACCTGGGTGGGCCCCGACGGCGTGCTGCACGTCGAGGGCTCCCTGTACGACTCGACCCGGTTCACCGGCACGCCGTTCGCCGGCCTGGTCCTCAAGCCGCTCACCCGGGCGGCCGAACAGGCCCTCGGCTGGGGGTGGACCTTCGGCACCCTGCTGCTGGTGGTGGCGCTCGGCGTGGTCGCGGCCCGCGCCCTGCCCCAGCCGGTCGGCCGGCGCACCGCGCTGCTGGCGGCGCCGGTCGCGGTGAGCCTGCTGGTGGTGTCGCTGCCGGTGCGCAACACCCTCTGGCTCGGCCAGACCAGCGTCATCCCGGTCCTGCTGGTGCTGCTCGGCTGCTTCGCGGTGCGCGGCCAGCGGGCCGGCGGGCTGCTCATCGGGGTGGCCGCCGCCCTCCAGCCGACCGTGCTGCTCTTCGTGCCGCTGCTGTGGTTCACCGACCGCCGCCGGGCCGCGGCGACCACCGCGGCCACCTTCGCCGCGTGCACCGCGCTGGCCTGGGCCGCGATGGCGCACGACTCGTACACGTACTGGGTGCACCACATGGCCGGCGTCGGGCTCGGGGACGCCGCCGACGACCTCGGCAACCAGTCCCTGCACGGGGCGCTGCTGCGGCTCGGGCTGTCCGGCCCGCTGGAGATCGCCCTGTTCGTGGCGCTGGGCGCGGCCGTCGCCGGGCTGGGGCTGCGCCGGGCGGTGCGCTACGCCCGCGACGGCCAGTTGCTGCTGGCGGTGGCGGTCACCGGCTGCGCGGCGATCGCGGTGTCCCCGGCCACCTGGCGGCACCAGTTGCTGTGGGTGCTGCTCGCGGTCGTCGGCCGGGTCGGCAAGCGGGCCTCGGACCGGCCGGTGTGGCCGGTCGCCGTCGTCCTGGTGATGACCCTGCCGCCGAAGATGATGCTGCCGAACATGGCGGCCCTGCACCCGGTCCGGGACAACGTGGTGCTGCTGGCGGCCCTCGCCGCCGCCACCGCCGTCCCCTTCCTCTCCCGTACCTCCCCGTACTTCCGCACGCCGGTCCCCACCGAGTACGCGGCGCCCGTGCCCACGCGGTGGAAGCACGTGCCGCTGCTGCCGTTCCTGCGCCGGGTGCTCAGCCGCCCCAACCTGCTGCTGGAACTGCTGCTGATCCGGGTGACCTACGCCGCCTACGCCAAGGTCCGGCTCGCGGCGACCGGCGGCAGCAACTCGGCCGGCCGGGCCCGCGCCGAGGAGCACGGCCACCAGATCCTCGACCTCGAACGCTTCCTGCACATCGACATCGAGCACGCCGTCAACCACGCCGTGGTGAAGGTCTCCTGGCTGCGGGACTTCTTCGACTTCTACTACACGTCGTTCCACTTCGTGGTGCCGCTGACCGTGCTCGGCCTGCTGTACTGGCGGCGCCCGGTCGACTACCGCTGGGCCCGCGCCTCGCTGGGCTTCGCCACGCTGCTGGCCCTGGTCGGCTTCTGGCTCTACCCGCTGGCCCCGCCCCGGCTGATGCCCTCGCTCGGCATCATCGACACCGTGCACGGCGTGCAGGACTTCACCAAGCCCGACTACGGCACGCTGACCGCGCTGACCAACCAGTACGCGGCGATGCCGTCGCTGCACTTCGGCTGGTCGCTGTGGTGCGGACTGGTGATCGCGATCATCGCGCCGAAGGCGTGGATGAAGGCGCTCGGCCTGCTGCACCCGCTGTGCACGGTGTCGGCGATCGTGGCGACCGGCAACCACTGGGTGCTGGACGCGGTGGGCGGCGCGGCCGTGGTCGGCGCCGGCTTCGGGCTGACGTACCTGCTCCAGGGCCCCCGGGCCCGGACGGTCACCGCCGCCGCGACCGCCGGCGCCGTCAGCAGCGGCCCTCCGGCGCCGGCGAAGGACCGTACCGCGAGCTGATCCGGTACTCGCCCGGCCTGTCCACCGTCAGCCGGACGAACTCGCCGTCCCGGGCGAGGCAGCCGCCGTCCGCGCGCAGCCACGGCGACCAGGCCACCCGCACGGTCGCCGTGCCCGGCCGGGACATCCGCAGCACCAGGTCGGCGCCGGTGGTGCGGACCACGGCGCCGGGCGGGGAGACCAGCGGCACCGCGTCCCGCACCCGGTACACCCGCCAGTGCGCGTCCCGCCACACCGGCTCCAGCCAGGCGGGCCGCCGCTCCCGCACCAGCCGCGCCTCCTCCTCGGCGAACCCGTCGGGCGTGCCCAGCGGCAGCACCACGAAGCCGACCGCCCACCGGTCCAGCCACGCCCGGTAGGTGGCCGCCGAGAAGGTGCCGTCGTAGAAGAGGCGGGCGCGTTCCATGTCGAGCTGCCGGTTCCAGCCCCGGGCCAGGTTGACGTGCGGGGCGAGGGCGGCGGCCTCCCGGTGGTTGCGGGCCGGGACCACCTCGACCCGGGTGCGGTCCGCGCCGAGCCCCTCCAGCGCCCGCACCACGCCGTCGGTGCGGGCCGCCCAGGCGGGCACGGTGGTCGACACCACCAGGTCGTCGGCGGTCTTCTTGCCGACCCAGGCGACCGAGAACACCAGCGCCGCGATCAGCAGGTTCCGGGCCGCCCGCCGGGCCCCCGGCACCGACAGCAGCGCCGCGAGCAGCACGGCGGGCGCGAACAGCTCCGCGAACCGCTCGACGTTGGTCCCGACCGGCGAGGGGATCAGGTACGCCAGCACGGTCCCGGCCGCGTACACCACCCCGCCCCACCGGGCCACCCGCCACTCGCGGGGCGCCAGCAGCGTCACCGCCAGCCCCAGCAGCACCGGCGGCCAGACCCGCGCCGGGGGCATGAGCTGCTCCCCGGTGAACGGGAACAGCAGCGTCGTCGCGCCGACCACCGCGGCCGGCGGCACCAGCAGCGCCGCCGCCCGCCCCCAGTCCCGTACCGCCAGGAAGGCCGCCCCGACCACGGCCAGGAACAGGCCGGCCACCGGGGAGGCGGTGGTGGCCAGGGCCGCGTAGGCGGCGGCGAGGGCCGGGCGCCGGTCCCGGGTCAGCGGCAGACAGGCGGCCAGCCCGAAGGCGACGCCCAGGGCGAACGTGCTGCGGCCCGAGGCGACGTTGCACCACAGCGCGAGCGAGGCGAGCAGCGCCGGGCCGAGCGGGCGGCGGATCCCGGCCCGGGTCAGCAGCACCGCCGCCAGCCAGGACGCGGCCAGCCCGGACAGCACGGTGACCGCGCACACCCCGACCGCGGCCATCAGGTACGGGGAGAGCAGGCTGTAGTTGGCGGTGTGCATCCCGCCGTACCAGAACAGCCCGTAGGCCGAGCCGCCGTGCCGGGCCGCGAACTCCGCCCACGCCTGCTGCGCGGCCAGGTCACCGCCGCCCGTGGCCAGCCACCCCCACCACAGCGCGTACAGCGGCAGCACCGGCAGGGTGGCGAGGGCGGGGACGCGGTGCCGCTCCCAGCATCTACGGAGGGCCAGGTTCCGGCGGGCGGCCGGGTGCCGTTCCGGCCGGGTGGCGGTGTACTCGGCAGGGACCACGGGGAGAGGCTTCCGTTCGACGTCTGCGGGCGGGCACGGCGGCCGGGGCACCAGCGAAGACGTGAAATCGAACAGAAACGTTGAACGGGCCGGGGGCCGGGGCGGGTGACCCCGCTCACGTGGGGCGGCGCGCCCCGGCGGGTTCCTCGAAGGCGACCGGTGTCTCGAACGCCGCCCGGCGGACGGCCCGGCGCAGCGCCCGCAGCACGGCCGGTCCGAGGAACAGGGTCAGCACCACCGTGACGACCGCCCGGCCCAGGTCCCAGCCGAGGGAGGTGGCCAGGCAGTACGCGAGGAAGCGGGCCAGGTTGGCGGGGAGCGCGGCCCCCGGGTCGAAGGCCACGTCCGAGGCGAGGGCGCTCATGAAGGGCCAGCCCGCCAGGTTCATCACCGTGCCGTACGCGAACGCGGCGGCGAAGCCGTACCCGGCCAGCAGTACCACCTCCGCCCGGCCGCGCAGCCGGTCCGGGAACGGCAGCAGGCCCGCGCCCATGGTGAACCAGCCCATCGCCAGCATCTGGAACGGCATCCAGGGCCCCACCCCGCCGGTCAGCAGCGCGGAGGCGAACATCGTCACCGAGCCCAGCACGAAGCCGAAGCCGGGGCCGAGCACCCGGCCGCTGAGCACCATCAGGAAGAACATCGGTTCCAGCCCGGCGGTGCCCGCGCCGAGCGGCCGCAGCGCCGCGCCGGTCGCCGCCAGCACCCCGAGCATCGCCACCGCCTTCGGGCCCAGGCCCGACTCCGCGATCGTCGCCGCGACCACCGCCACCAGCAGCACCAGCAGCCCCGCGAACAGCCAGGGCGCGTCCGCCGCGTGTGCGGCGACCCGCGAGCCGGGCGGCGCGAGGAACGGCCAGCCGAACCCGGCCACGCCGACCGCGCTCACCAGCACCAGGGCGGCCACCGAACGCGGGCCCAGCCGCACCGCCCGCACCCGCCGCCGGGTCCCGGGCGTCATGCCAGGGCCTTTCGGACCTGGGCGACGGTGAGCCACTGCTGCGGCGCCAGCACCTTGGCGACCTGCGGCGCGAACGCCGGCGAGGCGACCGCCACCTCGGCGGTCGGCCCGTCGGCGATCACCTCGCCGTCGGCCAGCAGCACCACCCGGTGGGCCAGTTCGGCGGCGAGTTCCACGTCGTGCGTGGCCAGCACGATGGCGTGCCCCCGCGCGGCCAGCGACCGCAGGTGCGCGACCAGCCGGTGCTTGGCCGCGTAGTCCAGGCCCCGGGTCGGCTCGTCCAGCAGCAGCAGCGGCGGACGGGCCGTCAGCACCACCGCCAGGGCGAGCGTCAGCCGCTGCCCCTCCGACAGATCCCGCGGGTGCGTGTCGTCGCCGACGCCGGGCAGCAGCTCGGCCAGCAGGGCGCGGCAGGTGCCCGGCGCCGCGTCCGCGTCCTCGTCGGCGGCCCGGCACTCGGCGGCGACGGTGTCGGCGTACAGCAGGTCGCGCGGCTCCTGGGGGACGAGACCGACCCGGCGGACCAGGTCGCGCGGGGGCGTGCGGTGCGGTACGGCGCCACCGGCGCGGACGCTGCCTGCGGCCGGTTCCACCAGCCCGACCAGGGCGCCCAGCAGGGTGGACTTCCCGGCGCCGTTGCGGCCCATCAGGGCGATCGTCTCACCGGCGGAGACGGTCAGGTCGACCTGGCGCAGCGCCTGCACCCGGCCGCGCCGCACGGCGAGCCCGCGGACCTCGGCGGCGTACCCGGGGGCCGCTTCCGCGCCGGACGCGGGGCGCCGCCGCCAACGGGAGGTCGGGGCCGGGCGCGGGGCCGGGAGGGCGGCGGGCGCCGGGGCCGGGTCCGGGACGGACAGATGGGCCAGGCGGTCCCGGAGCGGGGCCGCGCGGCGGCGGGCGTCCCGGACGGTCAGCGGCAGCGGCGTCCAGCCCGCCAGCGCGCCCAGCTCCACCACCGGCGGACGGACCGGGGAGACGGCCATCACCTCGGCGGGCGGGCCCAGCACCGGCGCCGCCCCCGGCCCGGCCAGCAGCACCACCCGGTCGGCGTACTGCACCACCCGCTCCAGCCGGTGCTCGGCCATCAGGACCGTCGTCCCCAGGTCGTGCACCAGCCGCTGGAGCACCGCGAGGACCTCCTCGGCGGCGGCCGGGTCCAGCGCGGAGGTCGGCTCGTCCAGGACCAGCACCCGGGGGTGCGCGGTGAGCACCGAGCCGATCGCGACGCGCTGTTGCTGCCCGCCGGAGAGGGTGGCGATCGGCCGGCCCCGCAGCGGGGCGAGCCCCAGCAGGTCGAGGGTCTCCTCCACCCGGCGGCGCATCACCTGCGGGGGCAGGCCCAGCGACTCCATGCCGTAGGCGAGTTCGTCCTCCACGGTGTCGGTGACGAAGTGGGACAGCGGGTCCTGGCCCACCGTGCCGACCACGTCGGCCAGTTCGCGCGGCTTGTGGGTGCGGGTGTCGCGGCCGGCCACGGTGACCCGGCCGCTCAGCGTGCCCCCGGTGAAGTGCGGCACCAGCCCGCTCACCGCGCCCAGCACGGTCGACTTGCCGACCCCGGACGGGCCGACGAGCAGCACCAGTTCGCCCTCGGGCACCTCGAAGTCCACACCGCGGACGGTGGGTCCGGCCGCCCCGTCGTACGTCACGGAGACATCCTCGAAGCGGATCACGACGGCTTCCTCACGGCGGGCTCGGGGTCAGGAACGGAATCGGGGCCGGGGCCGGCGGGGCCGGCCACCGGGGTGTCGGGGGCGGGCGTGACCAGGACGGGCAGCAGCCCGAGCAGACAGGCCGCCGCCGGCCACAGCGGCAGCGCGGGCGCGACCAGCGGCACCACCCCCGGGTGCAGCCCGGCCGGGTCGCGGGCACCGGCGAGGACGAGCAGCGCCGCCACCGCCGCCCCGGACCCGGCGACCAGCCAGGCACGCGCGTCCCACCGGTCGGGACGGTACCGGGTGCGCACCGACCGGCGGCCCCCCAGCCACAGCCCGGCCAGCGCCGCGGCCACCCCGGCCGCCAGCACCGGCAGCCCGTACGCGCCGCCCTCGGCGGTCAGCACCCCGTACGTCCCCGCGCACACCCCGAGCAGCCCGCCCAGGGTGAGCGCGGCGGTGGTGCGGCGCACGGCGGCGGGGACCTCGGCGGCGCGGCCGTAGCCCCGGCAGTCCATCGCGGCGGCCAGCGCCACCGACCGCTCCAGCGCCCCCTCCAGCACCGGCAGCCCGACGTGCAGCAGCCCCCGCAGGCCCTGGTCGGGGCGCCCCCGCAGGCGGCGAGCGGCGCGCAGCCGGTGCACGTCCGCGATCAGGTGCGGGGCGAAGGTGAGGGCGACCACGACGGCGACGCCCGTCTCGTACAGCGCGGCGGGCAGCGACTTCAGCAGCCGGGAGGGGTTGGCGAGGGCGTTGGCGGCGCCGACGCAGACCAGCAGCGCGGCCAGCTTCAGCCCGTCGTACAGCGCGAAGGCGAGGCCCTCGGCGGTGACCCGGCCGCCCAGCCGGATGCCCTGCGCCCAGTCGGGCAGCGGGACTTCGGGGAGCGTGACCAGCACATGGGTGCCGGGGATCGGCGAGCCGAGGACGACCGCGAAGACCAGGCGGATCACCAGCACGGCCAGCGCCAGCTTGACGAACGCCCCGTAGGAGCGGGCCCAGGGGGCGTCCGGGCGGCGGGCGGTGACGACGTACGCGGAGACCGCGAGCAGCAGCGCCAGCAGCAGCGGGTTGGTGGTGCGGGTGGCGGCGGTGCCCAGGCCCAGCGCCCACAGCCACCAGGCGCCGGGGTGCAGCGGCGCCGCCCGGCCGGTGCTACCGGCCATTCCCGCGCCGCCTCGCCTGCCGGAACGCCGCCGCGCCCAGCACCGCCACGACGGCCGCGCCCGCGAACAGGCCGACCGACGGGCCGCCGCCGCTGTCGCCGCCGTCCCTGTCGCCGCCGGCCGGCTCGTCCCCGGCGGCGGCCGGTCCGCCGTCGGCGTCGTCGGAGACCTGTTCGCCGCAGCCCGTCTTCGGGTAGCCCGCGATGGCGCACAGCAGGGCGTTCGTGTCGTACCGCAGCGGCCCGGCGACGGCCGCGAGGGCGTCGGCGGTGGTCGCGTCGGACGCCACCCGGGCGCAGGCGGTACGGCGTCCGGGCGGCGTCTCGCCGGACGGGGCGTCGGCCGCCGTGCCGAAGTCGAGGACGAGCGCGACCCGTTTGGCGCCGTCCTTCGCGGGCGTGTCCGCGCAGATCTCCGCGAACTCCGCCGCGCCGCGCGGCCGGGCCGCGTCACCGGAGTCCTCGCTGACCGCGAACCGGAACCCCTGCACGTCCCCGTCGGCGGGGCGGGCGGTGGACGGCCCCTCGGTGGCGTACGTCCAGCGTCCGCCGTCCCGATCCCAGAACGACCAGTACCGGTACCCGGCGGCCTCCGCCTGCCCCGCACCCGCCGCCAGCACGGACGCGGCGAGCAGCAGCGGCGCCCACCGGCGGATCACGACTGCCGCTTCCGGTTGCGGCCGCTGAGCAGGAAGCCGATGCCGATGCCGAAGACCAGGCAGACGCCGACGAACCACCAGACGCCGAACCCGGAGGAGTCCTCGTCGCTCTCCGCGGCCTTCGCGGTGACCGTGACGCTCGCCCGCCCCGGCTCGGGCGCCGGGCCGGTCGCGGTCAGCCGGGCCACCAGGTCGGTGCCGCCGAAGTGCCGGGGGTCGGTGCCGGTGGCGTGCGCGGCGAGGATCAACTGCGCCCAGGCGGCCGGTCCGCCCTGCCCGGCCCACTTGGGACCGTTCTTCTCCAGCCAGGCCAGCGGCTTCGCCGCCCGCTCGGCGCCGCCCTGCGCGGCCAGCGCGACCACGGCGTCGGCGGTGTTGCCGTAGTCCGGCTGCTCGGCGGAGCCGCCCAGGGCGGAGGTCAGGTACCCGTCCTTCGCGACCGCGCCGGCGAGGTAGGCGGCCCCGTTGGCGGCGGCCCGCTCCGGGTCGGCGGGGTCGGCGCAGATGGCGTCGGCCGCCTTGCCGGGGCCGGTGACCAGGCCCTTGCCGAGGGCGCCCAGCACAGCGGCGGCGGTGGCGTCCGCGTTGGCGGTGAGCTTGCCGTCCTCGCCGGGCTGGAAGGCGAAGGCGCCGTCGCCGTCGTCGCAGGGCAGGGCGAAGGTCAGCAGGGCGTCGTAGGGGGACTCGCCGCCCTTGCGGACCGTGCCGGGGTCGGTGCCGGTGGCGGCGAGGGCGCCGATGACCACGGAGGTGGAGTTGGCGTCGCTGGGGCCGCCGGGGGAGTAGCCCCAGCCGCCGTCCTTGTTCTGCACGGACCTCAGCCAGGCCAGGGCGTCCTCGACGGCGTCGCCGTGCCCGCCGAGGGCGGCGAGCGCCTGCACGGCGGCGGCGGTGCTGTTGGTGTCGGCCGGCGTCTTGGCATCGCACTTCCGCGCCGGGTCGGCGCGGTACGGCGCGAACGCCCCGTCGGCGCACTGCTGCCCGGTGAGCCAGTCCACCGCCGACTTCGCCGGTGTCACCCCGGCGGTGTCCTGGGCGAGCAGGGCGAGGGACTGCCGCCACACGCCGTCGTACTGCGGATCGGCGGTGCCGTACAGCCCCGGCGCCGGGGAGGCGCTGGGCGACGGTGACGGACCGGCGGCGACCGCGGGCGCGGCGGCGGCGCCGATCACGGCTATGGCGGCCAGGGCCGCGGCGGTGCGGCGGCGGACGTTCATGAGCGGCGGGTGCCCTTCCTGTGCGGGGCGGACAGCACGGGGCACCCCCGGGCGGCTCGGCCCCGTATGCCTCGACGGTGCCCGTGCACGGCGGGTGCCGGACACGTGAGCCGGTCACGGTCCCGTACCGGGCGGTCCGGCTCACCGCCCTATACGGACGGCTCACGGATTGGGGTCTCCCCGGTTCGAGCGAAGTCGAGAACTGGGGAAGGGTCAGCGCCGGGTTTGCACCGGCTTTCCCCCGTACGGGCGTGATACGACCTGGCTACTTTACCCGCCGCCGGGAGGCCCCCATCAGGGGCCGTCGGGAGGAGGGCGGACCCGTCACCCGTCCCCCGGCGGGCCGATCAGCCGGCACGCCGTCTCGATGTCCGCCCGTACCTGGTCGATGGAGGCCCGCCCCGCCAGCCAGGCGATCAGCGCCGAGTACCAGGTGTGCTCGATCACCCGCACCGCGGCGAGCTGCCCGGGGCCGGGGTCCCGTACGCCCATCGCGTCGAGGATGATCGCCGTGGTCTGCCGGGAGACCCGGTCCACCTCGGCCGACACCCCCCGGTCGGCGAAGGTCACCGCCCGGACCATGGCGTCGGCCAGCTCCGGTTCGCGCCGCAGCGCCCGGAACGCCCGCATCAGGGTCCGCGCCACCCGCTCGGCCGCCGTGTCTCCGGCCGGCGGGCGCCCGCGCAGCGTGGCGTGCAACTGCTCCAGCCGGTCCTGCATGGTGGCGACCAGCAGGTGCACCTTGGACGGGAAGTAGCGGTACAGCGTGCCCAGCGCCACCTGGGAGACCTCCGCGACCTCCCGCATCTGCACCGCGTCGAAACCGCCCCGCCCGGCCAGCTCCGCGCTCGCGTCCAGGATGCGGCGGCGCCGCGCCTCCTGGCGCTCGGTCAGCGGCGCGGCGGCGGACCGCACCGGCGCGGCGGCGGACCTCGCCGGCCCGGCGGCGGACCGCACCGGCGCGGCGGCCACCGTGCCGCCCGCGCGGCCCGTGCCGTCCGCCCTGGTCGCCTCGGTCACGTCGACCACCTCGGTCACCTCGGCCGCCGTGGCGCGAATCACCCGATCCATCGTTCGCGCCATCCTTACCAGCCGGTAGATTCGGAGCCTCTGAACGATCAAGTCTGAAACTTGTTCTAGATTAGCGTCCCGGCGTAATCTCGCGGGACCATGCAGGGAGAGAGGGGCCCCGAGTGACCGCTGAGGCCAGTCAGGCGGGTCCCCGCCAGGACCTCGCCGCCGACGGCATGCGACCGCTCCGCATCGCACTCCTCACCTACAAGGGCAACCCGTTCTGCGGCGGCCAGGGCGTCTACGTCCGCCACCTCTCCCGCGAACTCGCCCGCCTCGGCCACCGCGTCGAGGTCATCGGCGCCCAGCCCTACCCGGTGCTCGACGCCGTGGCCGGCCGGGACGGCCCCACCCTCACCGAGCTGCCCAGCCTCGACCTCTACCGCCAGCCCGACCCCTTCCGCACCCCCGGGCGCGGCGAGTACCGGGACTGGATCGACGCGCTGGAGGTCGCCACCATGTGGACCGGCGGCTTCCCGGAGCCGCTCACCTTCTCGCTGCGCGCCCGCCGCCATCTGCGCGCCCGCCGCGGCGACTTCGACGTGGTGCACGACAACCAGACCCTCGGCTACGGCCTGCTGGGCGATGTCGGCGCCCCGCTGGTCACCACGATCCACCACCCCATCACCGTGGACCGGCGCCTGGAGCTGGACGCCGCCGAGACCTGGCAGCGCCGCTGCTCGGTGCGGCGCTGGTACGCCTTCACCCGGATGCAGAAGCGCGTCGCCCGCCGCCTGCCGTCCGTGCTCACCGTCTCCGGCAGCTCCCGGCAGGAGATCGTCGACCATCTCGGCGTACCCCGGGACCGGGTGCACGTGGTGCCGATCGGCGCCGACACCGACCTGTTCTCCCCCGACCCGGCGGTGCCGAAGGTGCCCGGCCGGATCGTCACCACCTCCAGCGCGGACGTACCGCTCAAGGGCCTGGTCTTCCTCGTCGAGGCGCTGGCCAAGGTGCGCGCCGAGCACCCCGGCGCCCACCTCGTCGTCGTCGGCAAGCGGCCCGGCGGCGGGCCCGTCGCCCAGGCGGTGGAACGGTACGGGCTCCAGGACGCCGTCGAGTTCGTCAAGGGCATCTCCGACGCCGAACTCGTCGACCTGGTGCGCTCGGCGGAGGTCGCCTGCGTGCCCTCGCTGTACGAGGGGTTCTCGCTGCCCGCCGCCGAGGCCATGGCCACCGGCACACCGCTGCTGGCCACCACAGGCGGGGCCATCCCCGAGGTCGCCGGACCCGACGGGGAGACCTGCCTGGCCGTGCCGCCCGGCGACGCGGGCGCGCTGGCCGCCGGGCTGACCACGCTGCTCGGCGACCCCGGGCTGCGGGCCCGGCTCGGCGCCGCCGGACGCGAGCGGGTGCTCAGCCGCTTCACCTGGGCACGGGCCGCCGAGGGCACGGTCGCCCGGTACCGCGAGGCCATCGCCGGCGCCCCCGCCCGGACCCGCCCGACCCCCGGCCGTCCCGCGGCGGCCACGGAAGAACACGAAAGCAGGGCCACGTGCTGACCGTCGACTTCTCCCGGTTCCCGCTCGCCCCGGGCGACCGCGTGCTGGACCTCGGCTGCGGCGCCGGCCGGCACGCCTTCGAGTGCTACCGGCGCGGCGCCCGCGTCGTCGCCCTGGACCGCAACGGCGAGGAGATCCGCGAGGTCGCCAAGTGGTTCGCGGCGATGAAGGAGGCGGGCGAGGCCCCCGAGGGCGCCACCGCCACGGCCATGGAGGGCGACGCGCTCGCGCTGCCGTTCCCCGACGCCTCCTTCGACGTGGTCATCATCTCCGAGGTGATGGAGCACATCCCCGACGACAAGGGCGTCCTCGCCGAGATGGTGCGGGTGCTCAAGCCGGGCGGTCGGATAGCGGTCACCGTGCCGCGCTACGGCCCCGAGAAGGTCTGCTGGGCGCTGTCCGACGCCTACCACGAGGTCGAGGGCGGCCACATCCGCATCTACCGGGCGGACGAACTGCTCGGCAAGATGCGCGAGGCCGGGCTGAAGCCCTACGGCACCCACCACGCGCACGGACTGCACTCGCCGTACTGGTGGCTGAAGTGCGCGTTCGGCGTCGACAACGACAAGGCGCTGCCGGTGCGGGCGTACCACAAGCTGCTGGTCTGGGACATCATGAAGAAGCCGCTCGCCACCCGGGTCGCCGAGCAGGCGCTGAACCCGCTGATCGGCAAGAGCTTCGTCGCCTACGCCACCAAGCCGCACCTGCCCGAGGCGGCCGCCCGGTGACCACGCCCCGGACGGAACACCTGGTCCTGCCCGGGGTCCTCACCGCCGAGCAGGCCGCCGCGACGGTACGCGGCATCCTCGGCGTCCAGCGCGCGGACGGGGCGATCCCCTGGTTCCGGGGCCACCACCTCGACCCCTGGGACCACGTCGAGGCCGCGATGGCCCTGGACGCGGCCGGTGAGCACGAGGCCGCCGAGCGGGCCTACGCCTGGCTCGCCCGGCACCAGAACCCGGACGGCTCCTGGTACGCCGCCTACGCCGACGGCGACTCCGCCGCCGTCACCGACCGCGGCCGGGAGACCAACTTCGTCGCCTATGTCGCGGTCGGCGTCTGGCACCACTACCTCGCCACCGGCGACGACACGTTCCTGGACCGGATGTGGCCGTGCGTGTACGCCGCCGTCGAGTTCGTGCTGCGGCTCCAGCAGCCCGGCGGGCAGATCGGCTGGCGCCGCGACGACGACGGCACGGACACCACCGACGCGCTGCTGACCGGGAGTTCCTCCGTCCACCACGCGCTGTGCTGCGCGCTGGCCATCGCCGAGCAGCGCGAGGAGCCGCAGCCCGACTGGGAGCTGGCGGCCGGCGCCCTGCGGCACGCGATCCGGCGGCACCCCGAGCGGTTCCTGGACAAGGGCCGCTACTCGATGGACTGGTATTACCCCGTCCTCGGCGGCGCCCTGACCGGCGCGGAGGCCGCGGCCCGCATCGAGGAGGGCTGGGACCGGTTCGTCGTGCCCGGCCTCGGGGTGCGCTGCGTGGTCCCCAACCCGTGGGTGACCGGCGGCGAGTCCGCCGAACTCGCCCTCGCGCTGTGGGCGGTGGGCGAGTCCGACCGGGCCCTGGACGTCCTGAAGTCCATCCAGCACCTCAGGGACCCGGACAGCGGCCTGTACTGGACCGGGTACGTCTTCGAGGACGACGCGATCTGGCCGCGGGAGCTGACCACCTGGACGGCCGGCTCGCTGCTCCTCGCCGTCGCCGCCCTCGGCGGCCACGAGGCCACCTGCCAGGTCTTCGGCGACGGCCACCTGCCCCGCGGCCTGGACCCCGACTGCTGCCCCTGACCCGGGCCCGGCGACCGCGCGACCGGCCCGCGCTGCGGGCTCAGTACCGGTGCAGGCGGCCCGCGATGGCGTGGCCGACGAACAGGTAGACGACGGCGGCAAGCCCGTAACCGGCGACCACCCGCGCCCAGTCCTCGTCGAAGGTGAACAGGTCACGCGACCAGCCGGCCAGCCAGTTGGCCGCGTCGTGGACGAACTGCACCAGGTCGTTGGCGCGGTTGGCGTCCAGCAGGTACATCACAATCCACAGTCCGAGAATGACGGCCATGATGTCCGCGATCACCGCGACGGCCGTCCCGGCGGAGTTGGAACCACGATAGCGAGACATGCCTTCCGTCTGGCCCCGAATGCCTGTCCGAAACCTGGAGTCCCGTACGGCATACGGGAGTTGGGCCGGACGCCGACGGCCCCCCGCCCGGCGGGCGAGGGGCCGTCGAAGGCGTCGGACGCGGTCAGCCGCGCTGGATGCCCGAGGTGTCCTGGAGCACCCCGCGGCGCCCGTCCTGGGTCTGCGCGACCAGCGCGGGCCCGCGCTGCTCGACCGCCAGGTACCAGGTGCCGGGCGCCAGTTCGGCGATCGGCGTGGGCGAGCCGTCCTCCGCGAACAGCGGCCGCGGCACCGGCACCGCGAACCAGAACGGCGAGAAGTCCGCGGCGGGCTGGGCCTGGCCCGGGGCCGGGGTCTGGTGGGCCTGCTGCGGCTGGCCCGGGTAGGGCGAGCCCGGCTGCGGCCCCGGCTGCCCGCCGTACGGCGACTGCGCACCGGCGCCCGGGTAGCCGTAACCGCCCTGCGGCTGACCGCCGTAGGGCTGGGGCTGGGCGGGGCGGGGGGCCGGCAGCAGGGCGCCGCGGAGCGCGGGCACCAGCGGGGTGGCGAGGGCCGCGGCGGCCATGACCACCGTGGCGATCAGGGCGAGGATCAGTCCCGTACCGGCGCTCGGCCCGTCGGAGGAGTCGCCGATGTTGTCGACGCCGCCCGCCGGGTCGAAGATGTTGCCGAGCGCGCTCCACGCGGCGAACAGGGCGAACGCGGCGCCCAACTGGCCGAGTTCGAGGCCCGCGACCTTCCGGGGCTGCGGCTGCGACCGGGCGACGACGACGAGGGCGGCCGCGATCAGGCCGGCGAGGACGACGCTGAGGACGACCGGTCCGCTGCCCCACAGGCTGGGCAGGTCGAGGCCGTCCGGCGCCCCGTCGATCGAGTAGAGGTCGAGGAACGACGCGATGAACAGCAACACCGCTGCTCCGATCACCACGCCGTCGCCCCTAGTGAGGGAGCGGATATTCACTACAGGTCCTTCAGGTCGTCTCGTCGTCGGTGGAGGCAAGCGCGGGGAGTGGCCCCTGATCGTACGGACGACGACACTATCGTCCGTACGATCGGGCTGTCCGCCGGGATGAGCGCGCTGATCGTCACCCGCGCAGGAAACTCACGATTCCCTCAGAAATGCCCTGCGCCGCCTTCTGCCGCCAGGCACCGCTGGTCAGCAGTGCCGCGTCCTTGCTATCGCGCATGTTCCCGCACTCGAGGAAGACCTTCGGAACCGTTGACAGATTGAGACCGCCCAGGTCGGTGCGGGTGACCAGGCCGGTGCCGTCGCCGAGGTAGTCCGCGGGCGCGCTGCCGGTGACGCCGGCGAACCGGTCCGCGACGCGCTCGCCCAGGGCGCGGGAGGAGGCGACGATCGGCCGGGTGTCGGCGGCGCCCGCGTGCACGGGGCCCGGCAGGATGACGTGGAAGCCGCGCTGCCCGGCGCCCGCGCCGTCGGCGTGGATCGAGATCGCCGCGTCGGCCTTCGCCTCGTTGCCGATCCGGGCCCGCTCGTCCACGCACGGCCCGTACGGCCGGTCACCGTCCTGGGTCAGCCTCACCGTGGCGCCCTGCTCCTGGAGCAGCGTGCGCAGCCGGCGGGCCACGTCGAGGGTGAACGCCGCCTCGGCGTACCCGTCGTCGGTGGCGGTGCCAGTGGTGTCGCACTCCTTGCGGTGGGTGCCGATGTCCACCTGGCGGTTGATCTCGGTGGTGTGCCGGTAGTTCTCCGGGTTGTGCCCCGGGTCGACCAGGACGACCTTGCCCGCCAACGGCCGCCCGGCGCCGGACTCCTTGGCGTCGTCGCGGTCGGCCGCCGGGGAGGCGGCGGCGGTGCTGGCGGGGGCCGCCGGGGCGGCGCCGGTACCGCCCCCGCCGCCGGTGGCCGCGTACACCCCCCACCCGAGCAGCGCGCCCGGTACGAGCACGGCGAGCGCCACGGTCAGCGGGCGGCGCAGCGGGGAACGGCGGGGCTGGGGCGGTTCGAGGTCCGGGCCTGTGTACGACACGTCCCCGACTCTAACCGCCCTCAGATACCCGTCCCCGTGCGCCGCAGCACCCGCAGCGAGCCGGTCGCCGAGACCTCGGTGAAGGCGCCGGACGCCAGGGCCCGCAGGTAGATGCGGTAGGGGGCCTGCCCGGTGAACTCGTCCACGGGGTCCGGGAACACGTCGTGGATGACGAGCAGTCCGCCCTCGGCCACCCGGGGGGCCCAGCCCTCGTAGTCGGCGTTCGCGTGCTCGTCGGTGTGGCCGCCGTCGACGAAGACCAGGCCGACCGGGGCCTGCCAGAGCGCGGCGGCCCGGGGCGAGCGGCCGACCAGCGCGAGGACGTGCTCCTCCAGACCGGCCCGGTACAGGGTGCGGCGGAACGCGGGCAGGGTGTCCATCACGCCCAGCTCCGGGTCGACGGTCTCCGGGTCGTGGTACTCCCAGCCCGGCTGCTGCTCCTCGCTGCCGCGGTGGTGGTCGACGGTGACCGCGGTGACCCCCGCGCGGCGGGCCGCGTCGGCCAGCAGCAGCGTGGAGCGCCCGCAGTACGTGCCCACCTCCAGCAGCGGCAGCCCGAGCCGCCCCGCCGTCACGGCCGCCGCGTACAGCGCCAGCCCCTCGTCGGCGGGCATGAACCCCTTCGCGGCCTCGAACGCGGCAAGGATCTCGGGCGGGGGCGCCGCGGGCATGGGGGTCCTCTCGTCGGCTCTGCGGGGTGACGGCGCCCATGCTGCCGCACCCCCCGGCGCGCGGGGCGACGGGGGGTGCGGAAGGGAGCCCCGGGACGGGGCCGGGGTCAGGCCGGGACCGTCTCGCCGGGCAGGGCGAGGTCCACGTCGACCGGGCGCCGCTCGCCGGGGTGGCTGGCCGCGTGGGCCAGCGGACCGTGCCCGGCGGCGCGGGCGGCCAGCACGTACGGGCCCTCGGCGGGCACCGCCAGTGCGTAGCTGCCGTCCGGCGCGGAGAGGGTCGCGCCCGCCTGGCGGCCGTGCCGGTCGATCAGGGTGACCTTGGCGCGGGCCACGGGCGACCCGTCGGCGGCCAGCACCCGGCCGCGGAAGCCGGCCAGGGCCTCCTCGGCGCGGGCCAGATTGGCGTCCTCCTCGCTGCTCGCCCGGAGCCGCGGGCGCGTCGCCGGACGCCGGCTCGGCAGGAAGAAGGCCAGCACCAGGCCGACGGCGACCGCGCCGGTCGCGATCAGGAACGAGACCCGGAACCCGTGCATGGTGGGGACGGCCACCCCGCCCACGTCGTGCGCGGTGTCGGCCAGCACCATGCCGATGACGGCGCTCGACACCGACGTACCGATGGACCGCATCAGCGTGTTCAGGCCGTTGGCCGCGCCGGTCTCCGAGGCCGGGACCGCGCCGACGATCAGCGCGGGCAGCGAGGAGTAGGCCAGGCCGATGCCGGCGCCGAGCAGCACCGAGGTGACGATGGTCTGCCAGGCCGCGCTCATCAGGCCGAGGCCGCCGCCGTAGCCGACCGCGATGACCAGCAGGCCGATGATGAGGGTGGTGCGCGGCCCGTACCGGGCGGACAGCCGGGCGTACACGGGCGCGGTGAACATCATGGTCAGGCCCAGCGGGGCCACGCACAGCCCGGCGACGACCATCGACTGGCCGAGGCCGTAGCCGGTGGCGGTGGGGAGCTGGAGGAGCTGGGGGAGGACCAGGGAGACGACGTAGAAGCTGACGCCGACCATGATCGAGGCGAGATTGGTGAGCAGCACCTCGCGGCGGGCGGTGGTGCGCAGATCCACCAGGGGCGCGGCGACGCGCAGTTCCATCAGGCCCCACAGCCCCAGCACCACGGCGGCCGCGGCGAACAGGCCCAGCGTGGTCGGCGAGGACCAGCCCCAGTCGCTGCCCTTGGTGATCGGCAGCAGGAACAGCACCAGGCCGGCCGAGAGCCCGAGCGCGCCCGGCAGGTCGAAGGTGCCCTTGGCGCGCAGCGGGGACTCCGGCACGACCAGCAGGGTCAGGGCGATGGCGAGCACCCCGAGGCCGGCCGAGCCGTAGAACAGGGCGTGCCAGTCGGCGTGCTGGGCCACCAGCGCGGCGGCGGGCAGCGCGAGGCCGCCGCCGACGCCGATCGAGGAACTCATCAGCGCCATCGCCGAACCGAGCCGCTCACGGGGCAGCATGTCCCGCATCAGGCCGATGCCGAGGGGTATCGCGCCCATCGCGAAGCCCTGCAGGGTACGGCCGACGATCATGGGGAGCAGGGCGTCGGTGAACGCGCTGACCAGCGCGCCGACCACCATCACGGCCAGGCTGGTGACCAGCATCCGCCGCTTGCCGTACAGGTCGCCGAGGCGGCCCATGATCGGGGTCGCCACGGCGCCCGACAGCAGCGTCGAGGTCAGCACCCAGGTCGCGTTGCTGGGCGAGGTCGCCAGAAGCTGGGGCAGGTCCTTGATGACCGGGACGAGCAGGGTCTGCATCACCGCGACGACGATGCCCGCGAAGGCGAGTACGGGGACGGTGGTGCCGCTCGCTCCTCGGACGGACTCGTCGGTCGTCGTGTGGCTCATTGAGTGGGGCCTCCGGGCCGGGTCGGGCTAGGGAATACGGGCAGGATGTGTGCAGTGTGAACTCCGTACGCCGGGGCGCCTATTCCGTTGCTTCGGGCCGCTAACGATTTCTTGACCTTCTCTTGGCCCGGACACCGCCCCGCCCGTGACGATACGAGGAACCGTGCCCATCGACGCAGCTTCCGCGCTCGCCGCCGCCCCCCGCACCGACGAGATCGCCTGGGAACCGGGGGACGTGCAGCTCTACCACCTCGCCCTCGGCGCCGGCCGCCCCGCCACCGACCCCGGCGAACTCCGGTACGTCCTGGAGTCCCGGCTGCGCGTCCTGCCGAGCTTCGCCACCGTCGCCGGGGCCGGCGCCCCCGGTGTGATCCGGACGCTCTCCCTGCCGGGCGTCGACACCGACCTCGCCCGGGTCCTGCACGCCGGGCAGCGCCTCGCACTCCACCGGCCGGTCCCGCCCCGCGGCACCGCGCGCACCACCACCCGCGTCACCGCCGCGTACGACAAGGGCACGGCGGCGCTGCTGGTGACCCGCACGGACGCGGCGGACGCCGACGGGACGCTGTGGACGGAGGAGGCGGAGGTGTACGTACGGGGAGAGGGCAACTGGGGCGGCGAGCGCGGCCCCTCCGCGCGCAGCGCCCCGCCGGCGGACGGGCCCGACGCGGTGGTGGACCGCCCGACCCGCGAGGACCAGGCACTGCTGTACCGCCTGACCGGCGACCTCAACCCCCTGCACGCCGACCCGGAGTTCGCCGCCCGGGCCGGCTTCGACCGGCCCGTCCTGCACGGGCTGTGCACCTACGGCATCACCCTCAAGGCGGTCGTCGACACCCTGCTCGACGGCGACCCGGCCCGGGTGCGCGGCTACGGCGCGCGCTTCACCGGGGTGGTGTACCCGGGGGAGACGCTCCGGGTGCGGATGTGGCGGGCGGGGGGTGGGGTGGTGCGGGTGACGGGGGAGGCCGTGGAGCGGGGGGTGCGGGTGCTGACGGGCACGGTGACGGGGACGGACACGGTCACCCGCTCCGCCGCCCGGTCCGGGTGACGATCACGGCCCTGCCCTGCCCTGCCGGCCCGGCCCGGCCCGGGGACGACCGCGGCCCCGTCCGTCGTGGGTGACGGGCGGGGCCGGGTGGTGTGCTGTGCTGTGCTGTGCGAGTGCCGGTTCCTGACGGACCGTCAGGCCCGGTCCGGGAGGGTCAGGCCGTCGTGCCGGACTGTTCGGCCGGCTTGCGGTGGCGGCCCCGCGGGGCCGTCTCGCCGTCCCGCGTGGAGACCGGCCCGCGGTGCCGGCCGTGGCCGGTCGCGGACATCTCCTGAACGTCGGCACCGGCGCCCTGCATCGGCTGGTTCGTGCTGGTGTCGTTCATCGGAAGGAATTCACCCCGTCAACATGATCTTTCCTACAGCTCGGGGAGTTTATCCGGCGCCCCTCGGGCCCGATCCAGACGGCCACGCCAACCGGCACTAGTTCGTTACACGCCGCCCCAGCGGCGCCTGTTGCAGCGGAACGGGACGGGGCGCGGCGGGCGGCGGGGGCTCGCTCGCGGGCTGCTCGGCGAGCGGCTCCCGGGGCTCTGGGCCGGGCGCCGCCTCCACCAGGGGCGGCGGGGTCAGCGCGGCCACCCCGCAGGGCGTCTCCGCCGTGGCGTACGGCAGTCGCAGCACCCCCTGCGCCGTCCACAGCCCCGCCCCCGCCAGCCAGCCGTCCGGGGCGGGGAGGTGGTGCACCTGCCGTTCGGCGGGCCGCCACACCCCGACCCACCGGCCGAGCGCGCCCTCCACCCGCAGCGCCACCGCGCACCGCTCCGGCGTCAGCGTCTGCCCCGGCTGGATCGCGAACGGCGTCACCGCGCAGTCCGGCAGCCGCAGGCACTCCGGGAACCGCACCGGCAGCGTGCTGCCCAGCACCCCCCAGCCCAGTTGCCCCTCGCCCGGCGACGGCGCGTCGGAGCGGATCACCAGCAGCCCGCTCTCCGGGTCGGCCAGCAGCAGCCGGTCGTCGCTGCCGGCCGCGATCTGCAGCAGCGGCGACACCTCACCGCCCCGCTCCAGGTCCACCACGACCGTCTTGGTCCGCCCGCCCACCTCCCGGTCCAACGCCAGCAGCCGGGCCGTACGGTCCAGCCAGACCCCGCCCGAACAGCGGCCCGGCACCTCCGCCAGGTGCTCCGGCCCGAAATCGCCCCCCGCCACCAGCCACACGTCCGTCGACCGGGGCCCGACCGCCACGGCGTACGCCCGCTCCCCGCCCGGCGCCGGGGGCAGCAGCTTCAGCCGGGTGCCCCCGTCCGGGCACTCGACCGCGCCCAGCGGCAGCTCGCCGGTGCCCGGACCGGTCGGGTACAGCAGCGTGAAGACGTGCCGCCCGGCCGCCCGCCGGTGGATCAGCACGCGTCCGTCGCCCATCGGCTGGACCTCGGTGTCCGCCTCCTCGGGCTGGTTGCCGGGCAGCGGCACCGCGTACGGCTCGGGTCCGTCCAGGGTCCAGCGCTCCGGGTAACGGGCCTCGCCGCGGCCCGCGAGCCGCGCCGCGTAGGCGCCGTCCGCGGTGATGGCGCAGCCCGCCCGCGGGGTCCCGTCGTTCCCGTGGCCCGCCGAGGGCTCGATAGCACAGGCCGTCATCGTTCGGTCACCTCCGGCGACGAAGCTAGTTTTCGTCCGCGGGGCGCGGGGCTCCGGTGATCGTCCGCTTCACACGAACGGATGGCCCAGGAACGATTCGCCTGAGGGACGGCACGCGGATGTGCTCGCCGCGCGCCCGCCCCGCACCGGCTCGGCGGTGGCGGTACTGCGCCGCAGAACAGGCAGGTAGCCTTTCCTGCGTGCCCCGTCTGTCAGAAGTCATCGCCGCGCTGGAGAACCTGTGGCCCGCCGAACGGGCCGAGTCCTGGGACGCGGTCGGCACCGTCGTGGGCGACCCGGACCAGGAGGTCACGCGCGTCCTGTTCGCCGTCGACCCGGTCCAGGACATCGTCGACGAGGCGGTGAAGCTCGGCGCCGGCCTGCTGGTCACCCACCACCCGCTGTATCTGCGGGGGACGACCACGGTCGCCGCGTCCACCGCCAAGGGCCGTGTGGTGCACACCCTGATCAAGCACGACATCGCGCTGCACGTCGCCCACACCAACGCCGACACCGCCGACCCGGGTGTCTCCGACGCCCTCGCCGGCGCGCTGGACCTCAGGGTCACCGGACCGCTGGTGCCGGACCCGGCCGACCCGGCCGGCCGCCGCGGCCTGGGCCGGATCTGCGCCCTGGACCACCCGCTGACCGTCCGCGAACTCGCCGCCCGCGCCGCCGAGCGGCTGCCCGCCACCGCGCAGGGCATCCGCGTCGCCGGCGACCCCGGGGCCCTCGTCCGCACCGTCGCCGTCAGCGGCGGCTCCGGCGACAGCCTCTTCGACCACGTACGCGCGGCCGGCGTCGACGCCTTCCTCACCGCGGACCTGCGCCACCACCCGGCGTCCGAGGCCGTGGCGCACTCCTCCCTCGCCCTGCTGGACGCCGCGCACTGGGCCACCGAGTGGCCCTGGTGCGAGCTGGCCGCCAGCCAGCTCGACGAGATCTCCGACCGGCACGGATGGGACCTGCGCGTCCACGTCTCGAAGACGGTCACCGACCCCTGGACCAGCCACTCCCCTTCACCTGGAGCCCCCAACTGAACGCCGCGCCCGCCGACCAGATCCGACTCCTCGACGTCCAGGACCTCGACGTCCGCCTCCAGCAGCTCGAGTACCGGCGGAGGTCCCTGCCCGAGCACGCCGAACTGGAGTCGCTGACCAAGGACGCCACCCAGTTGCGCGACCTGCTCGTGGCCGCGCAGACCGAGGAGAGCGACTGCGCCCGCGAGCAGACCAAGGCGGAGCAGGACGTGGACCAGGTCCGCCAGCGCGCCGCCCGCGACCAGCAGCGCCTGGACTCCGGCGCCGTCACCTCCCCCAAGGACCTGGAGAACCTCCAGCGCGAGATCGTCTCCCTCGCCAAGCGGCAGGGCGACCTGGAGGACGTGGTCCTGGAGGTGATGGAGCGCCGCGAGTCCGCGCAGCAGCGGGTCGCCGAGCTGACCGAGCGGGTCGCCTCCGTGCAGTCGAAGATCGACGACGCGACCGCGCGCCGGGACGCGGCCTTCGAGGAGATCGACGCCGAGGCCGCCTCGGTGACGAAGGAGCGCGAGGTCGTCGCCGGGTCGGTCCCGGCGGACCTGCTGGGGCTCTACGACAAGCTGCGCCGGCAGCAGGGCGGCATCGGCGCGGCCAAGCTGTACCAGCGCACCTGCCAGGGCTGCCGCCAGGAGCTGTCGATCACCGACATCAACGAGATCCGCCAGGCGGCCCCGGACACGGTGGTGCGGTGCGAGAACTGCCGCCGCATCCTCGTGCGCACGTCCGACTCCGGCCTGTAAGGGGCGGGCGCGGTGCGGGAGTTCGTCGTCGAGGCCGACGGCGGGTCACGGGGCAACCCGGGCCCGGCCGGATACGGCGCGGTGGTCCGGGACGCGGCGACGGGGCAGGTGCTGGCGGAGACCGCCGAGTACCTCGGTGTCGTCACCAACAACGTCGCCGAGTACCGGGGCCTGCTGGCCGGCCTGCGCGCCGCGCACGCGCTGGACCCGGCGGCGGCGGTGCACGTCCGGATGGACTCCAAGCTCGTCGTCGAGCAGATGTCGGGCCGCTGGAAGATCAAGCACCCCGACATGAAGCCGCTCGCCGCCGAGGCACGGGCCGTGTTCCCGGCCGGCCGGGTGACGTACGAGTGGATCCCCCGGGCCGAGAACAAGCACGCCGACCGCCTGGCCAACGAGGCGATGGACGCGGGGGCGCGGGGCGAGCGGTGGTCGGCGACGGGGTCACGGGCGGAGCTGGAGGCGGGGACGGCCGGGGCGGGCGCCGATGAGGGCGCCACCGGGGCGGAGACCGCCGAGGCCCCCGGGACCGATGCCGCACGGACCCCCGGAGCCAAGGCCCCCGGGACCGATACCGCTCCGGCCCCCGGAGCCAAGGCCCCCGGGACCGATACCGCTCCGGCCCCCGGAGCCAGGACCACCCCCGAGGCCGCCGACGTACGCGCCACCCGCAAGGTCGCCACCCCCGGCTGGGGACCCCCCGACATGGGCGCCCCCGCCACCTTCGTGCTGCTGCGGCACGGCGAGACCCCCCTCACCCCGCAGAAACGCTTCTCGGGCAGTGGCGGCAGCGACCCGTCCCTGTCGGCCACCGGCCGGGAGCAGGCCGCGCGGGCCGCGGAGAGCCTCGCCCGGCGCGGCACGATCCAGGCGGTGGTGTCCTCGCCGCTGGCCCGCACCCGGGAGACCGCCGGGATCGTCGCCGCCGAGCTGGGTCTGGACGTGACGGTGGAGGAGGGCCTGCGGGAGACCGACTTCGGGGCGTGGGAGGGGCTCACCTTCGGCGAGGTCCGCGAGCGCTGGCCGCAGGACCTGAACGCGTGGCTGGCCGACCCGGACGCCGAGCCCACCGGCGGCGGCGAGAGCTTCGCGGCGACCGGCGACCGGATCGCCGCCACCCGGGACAAGCTGGTCGCGGCGTACGCGGGCCGTACGGTCCTGCTGGTGTCGCACGTGACGCCGATCAAGACGTTCGTCCGCCTCGCGCTGGGCGCCCCGCCCGAGTCGCTGTTCCGGATGGAGCTGTCGGCGGCCTCCCTGTCGGCGATCGCCTACTACGCGGACGGCAACGCCAGCGTCCGCCTGTTCAACGACACCTCGCACCTGCGCTGAGCCCGGCCGCCGCGCGGGCCAGCGCCTCGACGCGGGCCCAGTCCCGCCCGGCGAGCGCGTCCTTCGGCAGCATCCAGGTGCCGCCCACGCAGCCGACGTTGGGCAGCGCGAGGTACTCCGGCGCCGAGTCGGCCCCGATGCCGCCGGTCGGGCAGAACCGGGCCTGCGGCAGCGGGGCGGCCAGCGCCTTGAGGTAGGCGGTGCCGCCCGCGGCCTCGGCCGGGAAGAACTTCATCTCCCGCACCCCGCGCTCCAGCAGCGCCACCACCTCCGACGTGGTCGATACCCCCGGCAGGAACGGCACCCCCGACGCCCGCATCGCGTCCAGCAGCGTGTCCGTCCACCCGGGGCTGACCAGGAACCGCGCCCCGGCCGCCACCGTCGCCTCCACCTGCTCCGGCGTGATCACCGTCCCGGCCCCGACCACCGCGTCCGGCACCTCGGCGGCGATGGCCCGGATCGCGTCCAGCGCGACCGGCGTGCGCAGGGTCACCTCGATCGCCGGCAGCCCACCCGCCACCAGCGCCCGCGCCAGCGGCACGGCATCGGCGAGATCGTCGAGGACCACGACGGGCACGACGGGAGCGAGATCGAGCACGGAAGGGGACGGCGCAGAGGTCATGCCCCCATCGTGCCGTCGAGAAGCACACCGCGCAAAGCCCATTGCGCAGTGCGCAACGCAAGCCGCCGTGATGCCGATCCGTCAGTGAACCTCCTCCACCAGCACATCCAGCGACCAGACCCGCCCCGCCTTCCCGGGCGCCTCGGGGACCTCGACCACATACCCGAGATCCCGCAGCGCCTCCACCAGCTCGCCCGGCGTCCCGGGCTCGACCCCTGCCGTCAGCAGACTCCGTACGATCCGCCCCTTGGTCGCCTTGTTGAAGTGGCTGACGACCTTGCGGGTCGGCGCGTGCAGCACCCGTACCGAGGCGGTCCGCCCGGCCACCTCGCCCTTGGGCTTCCAGGCCGCCGCGTACGCCGACGACCGCAGGTCGAGCACCAGCCCGTCCCCGGCCACCTCCGGCAGCACCTCGGCCATGGCCGCCCGCCAGTGCGCCGCGAGCGCCCCGACGCCGGGCAGCTTGACCCCCATCGCACACCGGTAGGACGGAATCCGGTCGCTCACCCGCACGGCCCCCCACAACCCGGAGAACACCAGCAGCGACTCCTCGGCCCGCCGCCGGGCCGCCGCGTCCAGCGTGGCCAGTCCCAGCGCGTCGTACAGCACACCGGTGTAGATCTCCCCGGCCGGCCGCGCCCCCGCCGTGCGCAACCGCGCGTTCTTGGCGACCTCGCCCCGCAGCCCCTCGCTCAGCCCGAGCACCTCACGCGCCTTCTCCTCGTCGCCCGAGCACAGCTCGGTCAACTCCTCCAGCACCACCGCCCGCGCTTCCGCGAGCCCCGGCAACGACAACGCCCCCGGCTCCAGCGGCGCCCCCTGACCGGACGGCGCCTTACCCTCGGACGGCGGCAGCAGGACAAGCACACGTACTCCTCGACGATCTGGTTCTCGGCCCTCGCAAGGGTACGGCGCGGCTAGACCCCGCCCGGGCGGGCCGCCCGCGCCCCGGTGATCGCGCGCACCAGCGCGTCGGCGTCGTCGGCGTGGCACCGTACGACCCGCACCGCGCGCCGGCGGCCGAGGAGGGCGGTGTGGGCGACGGGCTCGGCGAGTTCGATCGTGAGTGACGTCTGGGCGCCCACCGCCAGGTCCAGCTCACCGTCGGCGGGCGGGTGGGTCGTCCGCAGCTCCCGCCGTACGGAGGCGATCCGGTCCAGCGGGATCCGCAGGTCGGCGTGGACGGCCCGGCGGATCCGCAGCACTCCGGCGTCCGCGTCCAGCACATGCGGGCGGACGACGGACGCCGCGTGCAGCCCGACGACGATCACGACCGTGTACACGTCCAGCACCAGTACCACGTGGTGGACCGCGGGCAGGTCCCGCAGCAGCACCGACATCCCCACCGACTCGATCACGCAGACGAACGCCAGCCCGAAGGCCATGGCCCCCTGCCCCCGCGCGTACCCGAAGGCCCGCGCACCGGGCACCACCCCATGGGTGCGCCGGGCCAGCCACAGCCCGAGGCTCACCAGCAGCCGCGCCTCGTGCCGCAGCAGCGCGTACGCGACCCTCATGACGTCCGCTCCCGCCCGGCGAGCCGTACCGCCAGGCGGACGGCGGCCGCCTGGGCCGGGGCGAAGTCGGCGTAGAACGCCCGCAGGAACCCCTGGTCCCAGCGGTCCCCGTCGGGCCCGGCCCCCTCCTCGGGCACCAGGCCGGCGGGTACGCACTCCGCGAGCGCCCGCGCCGCCTCAGCGACCCGCGGATCGTCCTCGGCGGCGTCCGCCAGCGCGTCGAGCAGCGCGTACGCCCGCCCGGCCCGGACCACCGCCTCCGGCGACCCCAGCGCACCGCGCAGCAGCCCCATCAGTTGCTCCCGTTCCTCCGGGGCGGCGGTGGTCTCCAGCAGCGCCAGCAGCTCGCGGTCCCGTGCCGCCATCGGCGAGTCGGTGACACCCGCGCCGGCCAGGCCCGCGAAGAGCGAGGCCAGCTCCGGCGACACCGGCCCCTCGGCGGGCAGGTCCCCGGCCTCCAGCAACGCCCGCAGCCTCGCCCGGCGCCCCCGGATCGCCGCCTCCTGCCGCGCCAGGTCCGCGTCCAGTTCCTGGAGCACCTCGGTGAGCTCCTTGCCCGCGTCGTCCGCGAGCACGTCCCGCACCTCCGCGAGCCCGAGCCCCAGCTCCGTCAGCCGCCTGATCCGGGCCAGCAGGACAGCATGCCGCAACGTGTACGCCCGGTACCCGTTGGCCAGCCGCTCCGGCTCCGGCAGCAGCCCCTGATGGTGGTAGTGCCGCACCGCCCGCGTACTGACCCCGACGGCCCCGGCGAGTTCTCCGATCCGCATGGGCCCAGTAGAAACGTTGACGCCACGACAAGGTCAAGGGGCGGCAGGCCCGATGACCGACGGCCGCCGCGGGCCTGTGCCACGAACGAGGGAACGGGTCCCGATCTCACCGACGGATGATCAGCCGATGTCCCCGCTGCCCCCGCCCTCCCCGACCCCTTCCCCTTCGGCCTGGACACCGCCGGCTTCCTCTGATCCCCTGGTGGCGGGGGGTGCGGGGTGGAGGTTCGGGAGTGTGCCCGGTGGACGCGGGCGAAGCTGGGGCGGTGCGGGCCGGCGCTGGATCTGCTGACCGCGCGGTTCGACCGGCACACCTACGCGCCGCACGCACACGCCGAGTACACGGTCGGCGTCACCGTCGGCGGGCTGGAGGCCATCGCCTACCGGGGCGGGCGGATCGTGTCGGGACCCGGCTCCATCGTCGTCCTGGAGCCCGGTGAGATCCACACCGGCGGGCCCGCCGCGTCCGAGGGGTACGCCTACCAGGCCCTGTACGCGGCGCCGGACCTGCTGACCGACGGCACCCGCGGCGGCGCGCTGCCGCACTTCCGCGAGCCCGTGCTGGACGACCCCGCCCTGGCCGCCGCCCTGCGCGCCGCCCACACCGACCTGGCCCGCTGCCCGGACCCGCTGGAGGCCGAGTCCCGGCTGCCCTGGCTGCTCACCGCGCTGGCCCACCGGCACTCCACGGCCCGCGCGGCCGGCGACCCCGTGCCCGGCGCCGGCCGCGTCGCCCGGGCCGTACGCGACCGCCTCGCCGACGAACTGCACGCCCCGCCCTCCCTCGCCGCCCTCGCCGCCGACCTCGGCCTGTCCCGCTACCAACTGCTGCGCGCCTTCCGTACGACGATGGGGATACCGCCGTACGCCTGGCTCGCCCAGTACCGGGTGACCCGGGCCCGCGCCCTGCTGGAGTCCGGGCTGCGCCCCGCCGAGGTGGCCGGGCTGGTGGGCTTCGCCGACCAGGCGCACCTGACCCGCTGGTTCCGCCGGGTGCTCGGCGTGACGCCGGCGGCGTACCGCAACAGCGTTCAAGACCGCGGGTGAGGGCGGTGCGCAGACTGCCGCCATGACTGCACGCGGCTGGGCCCTGTTCTCCCTGATGGGAGTGGTCTGGGGCATCCCCTATCTGATGATCAAGGTGGCGGTGGAGGACCTCTCCCCGTCCGTGGTGGTGTTCGCGAGGTGCGCGCTGGGCGCCGCGCTGCTGCTCCCGTTCGCCCTGCGCCAGGGCGGACTGGGCCGCGGCGTCCGGGACCACTGGAAACCCATGCTGGCCTTCGCGGTCATCGAGATCATCGGCCCCTGGTGGACCCTCACCGACGCCGAACGCCACCTGTCCAGCTCCACCGCCGGCCTGCTCATCGCGGGCGTCCCCATCGTCGGCGTCCTGCTGGCCCGCTTCTTCGGCGCCGGGGAACGGGTCGGCGTCCGCCGGATCACCGGGCTCGGCCTCGGCCTCGGGGGCGTCGCCGTCCTCACCGCGCCCCACCTCACCGGCGGCGACGCCCGCTCGCTGGCCGAGGTGCTGGTGACGGTCATCGGCTACGCCACCGCGCCCCTGATAGCCGCCCGGTACCTCAAGGACGTCCCGACCCTCCAGCTCATCACCCCCTGCCTCGCCCTGGCCGCCGTCGTCTACGCCCCCGCCGCCTTCCTCACCCGCCCCGCCACCGTCCCCTCGGGCGAGGTCCTGGCCGCGCTCGCCGGGCTCGGTGTCGTCTGCACCGCCATCGCCTTCGTGGCCTTCCTGGAACTGATCAAGGAGGTCGGCCCGACCCGGGCGGGCGTCATCACGTACGTCAACCCGGCGGTCGCCGTCGCCGCGGGCGCCCTCCTCCTCGGCGAGGACCTGACCCTCGGTATCGGCATGGCCTTCACCCTGATCCTGGCCGGCTCCGTCCTGGCGACGGCCGCCGCCGGTCCGCGGCGCCAGGTCCGCCGGGTACCATGGTCGACACGGCAGACGAGCCGGGCGGACGGCCGCGTGGAGTCCCCTTGACGGGGGCTTCCCGAGGAACGTCCGGGCTCCACAGGGCAGGGTGGTGGCTAACGGCCACCCGGGGTGACCCGCGGGACAGTGCCACAGAAAGCAGACCGCCGGGGACCTCGGTCCTCGGTAAGGGTGAAACGGTGGTGTAAGAGACCACCAGTGCCCAGGGTGACCTGGGCAGCTAGGTAAACCCCACCCGGAGCAAGGTCAAGAGGAGCGCCGTGAAAGGTGCTCTGCGCGGACGACCGAGGGCGGCCCGCCCGAGTCCGCGGGTAGACCGCTGGAGGCCGGTGGCAACACCGGTCCTAGATGGATGGCCGTCACCCCGACGCCCGCGAGGGCCCGGGGGACAGAACCCGGCGTACAGCCCGGCTCGTCTGCCGCCTAGGGTCTCTGGCCAGCGAAAACGCAGGTCAGGTGCCACGGTGCGCGTCGAACTCACGTATGCCTGATAGCAGCCATGCCTCGGGCGCCGGAGCTGGGCGAAACCTCTTGTCGTATGGGGGGTGCGCCGTCGCGGAGGTACAGCGGTCGTCCCGCGTCCAGTGCCTGCAGAGCGTGCGCCCCAACTGGCGCCCCCTGCGATGATGTTGAGGTGTCCGGATGATCCAGTGCTACGGTGACTAACCGCGCAGGTCGGCTTCTGGTTGGCGTAACCAACTGCCCTCGACTGTCGGCCAAGGAGTTGACGTGACACCTCGCAAAGAGGCCCGGCGGTATGTCATTCCCCTGGTGTTGACCGTCTGGGCGACGGGAGCGCTCACCGGATGCCAGACCTTGGCCGACGCCGCTTCCGCCTCGGGCTGTGAGGGTACCGAGAGCCGGGTCGACAAGCTGAAGGCGCACGCCGTCCTCGACTCTCAGCCCGTGGGAGCGGTTGAGCCCGGAGGCTTCAAGGGCCTGGACGCCGGCTGCTGGGAAGACAGCGGTGACGTGCAACTCTACGCCGAACGTACTTACGTCTTCCCTGGTGCCAAGGCCGACGTGACACGGCACTATCGAGCCGCGGCGGAGCGAACCGGCTGGACGCCTTCTCCTGCCACCCGGCGATCACCGGAAGGGCAAGCCGCGAACCTGTGCTTCACCCGTGGTGAAGCGGGCGACGCAGCCATGTTGGACGTCTACTTCCTGACCGAAGAGATCCTCGATGCGGAAGAGACAGAGGCCGGACCTGAGTTCCGTACCGGGGCCGGGTACCGAGTGTCCGTCACGTCCTCGGCCGACGGTTCCACGACCAGTTGCCAGGACTGAGGGATCCCCGCCGTGTCGGGGCGCTGAGCACCGTGCCGGTTCCAGGGCGTGACCGCCCGGACTGGATCATCATCGGTAGGGCGTCGAGAGCGGCCAGGTTTCGTTGGCGTCTTCCGGCCGCACCTCGGCCCCGACGGCGGAGTCCCGCGCTCCAAAACCATGCGCGCAGCTATCCGCCAACCTTTGGCCGGTAAGTGATCACTTCTGCTCGCGACGGATGCCAGTTGTAAGCGCCATGTGAAGATCAATGGTGCTCGCGGGATGAACCCGCACCGTTGCAAGGAGTGAGCTTGATAGCCACGTTCCTTAGATCGGGGCGCCGATCGGACAGTCCGTCCGGGCAGCCCTTCCTCCCCGCTCATCGGCGAAGACGCCTGCGCTCGGTGGCGGCAGCGATAGTCCTGGCGATGGCGTTCGAGGCCGTTGCGATGGCTGGAGAAACCAGCCTGGCGGCGGCTGCCGGCCGTGAGGCCCCGGCCGCCGACCAGGGCAAGCAGGCGAAGGACCTCGGAGCGGCGACAGCGGATTCGGTTGCCGCCGCCCGGCTGAAGGCGAAGATACAGAACCGCCGCATCGAGGCTCTGGACGCCCGGACCGGGACGTCGACGGTCTACGTGAACCCGGACGGCTCGGTGACCGAGCAGGCGTACGCCGGTCCGGTCCGTTTCAAGGATGATCAGGGCCGCTGGCAGGACATCGACGTCTCCCTGCGGAAGCTGTCGGACGGCTCGGTCGGTGCCCGCCAACACCCGCAAGGGCTGCGCCTGGCGGGCAGGTCCCGGGCCCCCAAGGGACTGGAAGAGGCCGGCGAGACAACGGGCTCCGCCGGCGTCCCCCTCGTGACGTTGGAGGGCCGGACCGGACAGCAACTGCAACTGGGCTGGTACGGGGCCCTCCCCGCTCCGCAGATCGAGGGCGAGGAGAACAATGTCGCCCGCTACCGCGACGCGCTGCCCTCGGCAGATCTCCTGGTCGAGTCGACCCGCACCGGCTACGAGCAGTTCCTCGAACTGAAGGACCGCGGCGCTGTCGATGCCGGCGGGGCCATCGCGTACAGCCTGACGGCCAAGAACCTGAAGGCCGAGGTGAACAAGGACGGTTCCGTGTCCTTCGCCGACGCCAAGGGCAAGGCCGTGGGGTTCCTGCCCGCGCCGGTCATGTGGGACGCACAGGTGGACGCCAGGTCCGGTGAGCACGAGCGCACCGCCAAGGTGGACGTGAAGGTGGCCCAGGACGGCGACACCGTCACCCTCACTCTGACGCCCGACGCGAAGTTCCTGGCCGACGACTCGACGAAGTTCCCGGTGACGATCGACCCGGCGATCAACGTCGGCACCAGCTTCGACACCTTCGTTCAACAGGGCTACACCACCGACCAGTCGGCCTCGACCGACCTCAAGCTCGGCAACAACGGCTCCTCGCAGATCGCCCGCTCGTTCCTGTCCTTCCCGATGAAGAACATCACGGGCAAGCAGGTCACCGCCGCCAAGCTGAACCTGTTCACCTACCACTCGTGGTCCTGCACCGCCAAGAGTTGGGAAGTCTGGTCCACTCAAGCCGCGAGCACCTCCTCCCGCTGGACGGACCAGCCGACCTGGGGGACGCAGTACGCCACCAGCACCCAGACCAAGGGATACTCCAGCGCCTGCAACGACGGCTGGGTCAGCGCGGATGTGACCACCCTGGCCAAGTCATGGGCGGCCAACGGCAATGGCACCAACCACCTGGGTCTGCGCGCCACGGACGAGTCCGACCCCTATGGCTGGAAGCGTTTCTACTCGGGCAACGCGTCCAGCAACACCCCCTACCTGTCCGTCACGTACAACTCGGTGCCCGGCGTACCGACGCTGATCACTCCGCTCAGCGCGGCGGCCACGAACGACACCACCCCGACGCTGTCGGCCAAGGCACTGGACGGCGACGGCTCGCAGGTCACTCTCGACTACGAGGTGTGGGCCTCCAGCGGAACGTCCGCGGTGCGCTCCGGCAGCAGTGCCGCGGTCGCTTCCGGAGCCCAGGCCAACTGGACGCCCGCAGCCCTCGCGGCCGGCTCCTACAAATGGCGGGTACGGTCCGGTGACGGCTCCGCCACCAGTGCCTGGTCGGCGTTCCGCACCCTGACAGTGGACACCACGGCCCCTGCGGTGACCAGGATTGCCTCCGACGACTACCCGGCGGGCCAGTGGTCCGGCAGCCCGGACGGCAGCGGCGACTTCAGCGGCGGCTTCACCCTCACCCCGCCCTCGACCGACGTCAAGGACGTCCAGTGGCAACTGGACGGCGGCACGTGGCAGTCGATCGCCACCACCGGCGCGGCAGTGACCGCCGAGCCCGTCTTCCGGGCGGGCAAGCACACCCTGACCGCCCGCACGAAGGACGCCGCCGGCAACACTTCCAGCGCCACCACCTTCACGTTCTACGCGGGCTCGGGCGCGGCGCTGCTCACGCCGGCCCAGGGGGATCGCCCGGCGCGGCGGACCGTACTGACCGGCCAGGGCAAGACCGCTGACACGGGCGTGCGCTACCAGTACCGGCGCGGCGAGACGGACACCTGGAAGGACGTCCCGGTCGCCGACGTACGCCGGAAGTCGGACAACAGCACCCTCACCGCCTGGCCCGCGCCGGTCACCGGCGGCCTGCCGGAGGCACTGGTGTGGAACATCACCGACAGCCTCAGCGAGGACGGCGCGATAGAACTGCGAGCGGTCTTCACCGACGGCTCCAGTACCGATGCCTCCCCGGCCACCTCCCTCACGGTCGACCGCAACGCGGGCGCCGCACCGACCCAGGCCGCTGGTCCGGGTGACGTGAACATGCTGACCGGCGACCATGTGCTGTCCGCGACCGACGCCTCGGGCTTCGGCCTGACGGCGAGCCGCACCGCATCTTCCCGCCGCCCCACGGACGGAGCCCAGCAAGAGGGACAGGTCGCCATCTACGGACCGCAGTGGACCGCGGGCACCGCGGCGGAACTGTCCGACTCCGAGGCGCTCTACATACGCCGGACGTCGAGCACCTCTGTCGCGCTGGTGGACATCGAGGGTGAGGAGACCGGGTTCACCGCGCTGAGCGGGGGTGGATGGAAACCCGAAGAGGGTGCCGAGACACTGACCCTGACCGGCAGCCTGGCCACCGCCTTCACCTTGAAGGACACCGAGGGCACGACGTCTCAGTTCGCCAAGATCGACGCGTCCGCGACGACCTGGCAGCTTACGCAGACCTCACTGTCCACGGAGAACTCGACCACGTCGCTGGTCGCCGAGAAGGTCACCGTGGACGGCAAGGTCCTGTCCCGTCCGAAGTACGCGATCGCCCCCACCTCGGCGGTCGCCAACAGCACCTGTGCCAGCACCCCTTCCACCAAGGGGTGCAGAATCCTGGAGTACCAGTACGCCACCGCCACCACGGCTACCGGCAGCACACTGGGCGACTACGCGGGACAGGTCTCACGTATCCGCCTGTGGACCACCGTTCCCGGCGCGGCCAACGCCACGGCCACCGTGGTGTCCTCGTACGCCTACGACGCCTCGGGCCGACTGCGTGAACAGTGGGACCCGCGGGTCTCCCCGGCACTGAAGACGGCCTACACCTACGACAGCGCGGGCCGTGTGGTCACCCAGACTCCGCCGGGCGAGCTGCCGTGGACCTTCGAGTACGGCAAGGCCGGCGCCGGCTCGGTGGCAGGTAACGGCATGCTGCTGTCCGCCTCACGGCCCACCTTGAAGCCGGGCAGCGCGGACGAGACCGACGGCGGAAAGGCGGCGGTCTCCCTCGTCTACGACGTTCCGCTCTCCGGCTCCACGGCACCCAACCAGGTGACCGCGGCCGACGCCAGGACGTGGGGGCAGACGGACGTGCCCACGGACGCCACCGCCCTCTTCCCGGCCGACCAGGTGCCCGCCTCCCACACCGGCGGCGACCTCGCCGCGGGTGCCTACGACAAGGCGACCATCACCTACACCAACGCCTCCGGACTCCAGGTCAACACCGGTCTGCCCGGTCGCCATCTGACGACCACGCAGTACGACACGTACGGCAACGTCGTCTTCGAACTGGGGGCCACCAACCGGGAACTCGCCCTCGGCAGCGCGGACTACCAGGTCAACACGCAGAGCGAACTGGGCCTTCTCGCCGACTCAACGGCCGAACGCGCGTACAAGCTGGCCACGGTCGCGCAGTACTCCGCCGACGGCAGAAGGATGCTGGAGGAGCGGGGGCCGCTGCACCTGGTCACTCTGACCAAGCAGTTGCAAGGCGATGCCGACAGCCCTGACATACCGGCCGGCACCCAGGTTCCGGCCCGGGAACACACCGTCACCCGGTACGACGAGGGCCGCCCGACCGACGGCACCGCCCGGGTCTCCGACCAGGCGACCACCAGTACCACCGGTGCGTTCGTCGATGGATACCCGACCGACGGGGACGTCCGCACCACCTCCACCGCTTACGACTGGATCAAGGGCCTGCCCACCAGGACCGTGACGGACCCCGACGGGTTGAAGCTGACCCGTACCTCTGCCTACGACGCGCAGGGACGCATCACCAAGAACTCCCAGCCCAAGTCGGACGGCGCGGATGCCGGAACGGTGGTGTCCCAGTACTGGTCCGCCACGGGCACCGGCACCTGCTCGGGACGTCCGGAGTGGGCGGACCTGCTCTGCTCCAGCGGCCCGGGAGGGAAGATCACTGGCGGAGGAACGAATCCAGACGAACTGCCGACGAAAACCCTTGAGTACGATCGCTGGGGCAACGTCTCCAAGACCTCCGAAACCGCCAACGGCGTAACGCGCACCACCGTCACCACCTACGACGCCGCCGGCCGCGGCAATCAGGTCCGGGTGAGCGGTGGAAGCGGCACCGCGGTACCGACCCAGACCATCACGTTCGACCCGTCGAACGGACAGGTGGCCACCATGTCCGACGGAACGGCAACGATCCGTTATGCCGCCGACAAGCTCGGCCGGGAGATCTCGTACGACGACGGCGCGGGCAATGTGACGCGCACCGCGTACGACATCCGTGACCGGGTCACCAAGCGGTCCGACTCGGCGCCCTCGGAGATCACCTACGACTACGAGAGCCTCACCGGTCTGCCGACTCGGATTCACGACTCCGTCATGGGCACCATCGGGGACGTCACGGGCTCCTACGACTCCGACGGCCGCCTCTACCAGCAGAAGCTGCCGTGGAACATGAACGTCGAGTTCAACCTCGACCCCACGGGCAGCGAGACGTCGCGCTACTGGCACTGGGAATCCGGCTGGACCGTACAGGGCGAGTCGACCAGCGAGAACATCCACGGCCAGGTCGTCTCCCGCACCACCTACACCGGCGGCGGCGCCTACCAGGCGTACACCTATGACGCGGCCGGTCGGCTCACCAAGGCCGACGACACCCAGACCGGCGTCACCACCCACCGCGCCTACGGGTTCGACGACAACACCAACCGCACCTCCCTGGCGACCACGATCGACGACGTGGACGGTGGCGACCCCACGACCACGACGGTCAACTCGTCTTATGACAGCGCCGACCGGCTGATCACCGCCGGGACCGTCTACGACGCGTTCGGCCGGACCACGGCCCAGGCCGACGGCGCCCAGAACACCTACTACGCCAACGACCTGGTCCGCCAGATCACGGCACGGGGCAAGCGCACCACCTGGAACCTCGACGCGGCCGGCCGGCTCGCCTCGTACACCACCGAGAACCAGGACGACAGCGGCACCTGGGCCACCTCGGCCCGTGTCCGCAACCACTATGGGGCGGACGGAGACAACCCCACCTGGACCGACGAGGGCGACGGCCGGATCTCCCGGAACCTGTCGGATCTGACCGGCGGCCTGATCGCCACCACCGATGCCACCGGAGACGTAGTCCTTCAGCTCACCAATCTGCACGGCGACGTAGCCACGCAGATCCCCCTGGTGGATGCCACGACTCCGGTCGTCAATTCCTACGACGAGTACGGCAACCTCCTCCCCGGCACGGACGAAGCCCGTTACGGCTGGCTCGGTGGGGAGCAGCGGTCCTCGGAGACGCCGAGCGCGGTCACGCTCATGGGTGTCCGCCTCTACGACGCGAACAGCGGACGCTTCCTTTCCGTCGACCGCATCGTCGGAGGCAATGCCAGTTCCTACGACTACTGCTTCGCCGACCCGGTGAACTGTTATGACATCAGCGGCAACTACAGCATCAACGGCCTCATCCCCGAGGCCGCGATCTGTGCCCTGTTCCTGCTCTGGTGCGGAGACATGGTCTACATCACGCACTGGGCCCTCGGCGAAGCCAAAAAGAGGTACTCGAACAAGGCGAAGCAGAACGCCTACCGTCACTGCATCTGGCAGGCGATGCTGACCTGGGCGGTTGGTTCCTACTTGGCCAAGGCCCTCGGCAACGCCCATGAGAAGAAGGCGGGAAGTTCCAAGGCGGCCAAGCGGGATTCCAAGGCCGATCAGTACAACAACAAAATCGGACGAAGCAAGGGTGGCAAGATCACGGCCTGGACGTACGGAAAGGCTAAACAGACTGCTTGCCGCCTGTGCAAGGAAGCAGTCAAGAAGCACAAACTGAAGTCCAACGCCGCAGGTAAAACGTGGGTCTGATGTAACACTCGCGTGGCGTTAGGAAAGGTGGGGTGGTGTGGAGGCTTATCTCCACACCACCCCACCGTGTGCGAGTCAGGCCGGCGTGCACTTCGTCAGCAAGAAGTCGATCTTTTCCCCGATCGTGCGAGGCATGGTCTCTGGCTCGTCACGCGGGGAGACGGTGCGCACACCGAATGAGCGATCCGGGTACGCCGCACACGGACGGGTCCTCCGGACCGGTCACCCGGATCTCGACCTGGCCGTTGACCGGGTACTCGCCGCGGGCCGCGTACTCGGCGAGCAGGGTGCGGTAGAAGTCGGCGATCTGGCTGACCACCCATTGACAACACACCCTCCGGGCCCAGACGGTGCCGTGGACTCCCCTCGGACCACCGTCCCCACCCGGCACAGGCGCGGGTGCGGCGGAGGACGCCTCAGCTCGCACCAGCGCGCCGGGGCGGCGGCCGGCCGGGCCGCGGGGGCAGGACCTGCTGACGCCGCCGGCGGCGGCTCAGTCGAGGGCCGTGCCTTCCGCCAAGGCGTCCAGCCCCGGGCGGAAGATCTCGTTCTCGAACATGGCGCGTTCGGCGCCCCCGTCACCGGCGGTGGGGCGGAAGGAGGCCGACCAGTGCACTTCACACCGTTGGGTACCGGTAGGCCGTACCTCGATGCGCGCGCGGTAGTCGGTCACCGGAAAAGGGTGGCTGACCAGCACGTATTCCTGGATTCTCGCCTCGCTGTCGTTGACCAGCAGGTGTTCGGTGATGCTGTGGCCGTCGCTGGTGCGGAGCTGTCGCGTCGCCGGTCCGGGGCCGGGCCCGCTGTCGGTGATGGCGGGGTGCCACGAGGCGATGGCGGCGAAATCCGCGACATCGGCCCAGACGGAGTCGGCCGAGCGGTCGATCGCACGATGGGCACGGGCTTCCATGAACCCTCCTCTCCGGTCTGTTCGCTGTGTGTGCCGGCCCGCCTCGCCTGCTTCACAGCAGCGTGTAGTCGCGGGTGTCGAACCCCGGGGCGACCACGCAGAGGAAGAGGGCGTAGGAGTGCAGCGTCAGCCGGGTGCACTGCCAGGTCCCGGCCGGCACGAGGAAGTGTCCGCTCTCCCAGGCGCGCGATGCGAGTCCGTGCGTTCCGGGTGGAGCGGGACGGCCCAGCAGATGGCCGCGGGGCCGGTGGTCCGGCGCGCCCGGTGGGGCGGTACTGGTGAGCAATGAGGCGGGCCCGCCGTCTTGCCATACCCATAACTCATCGGACCCCACGCGGTGCCACCGGGCCTCCTCTCCCGGCTCCAGCAGGTACTGGATGGCGGTGCCGGCCGCCCGGTCGGAACGACCGTCGAGCGGACTCACCGCTTGGTCGGACGTCCACACCTGGCGGTAACGGCCTCCCTCGGGGTGCGGCTGCATCAGGTTCCGCAGTGTCGCGGGAGCCTGGTCACCGGGCTCGTCCGTGGTCACGTTCACTCCTCCGTCCGGTCGAGCGCGGCCAGCTCGGGTTCGCCGGTGAGGTAGGTGCTGTACACCTGGTGCCCGGGGGAGGGCCGGTCCAGCGGTATCTGGCGTGCGGCGGCGGCCAGCCGGGCCACCTCGTGCTGGATCGCTCCGCTGAGTTCGTGCAGGCCCGGCGGAGGGCGCCGGGTCACGAGATCGGTGACGGCGAGGGCCTGGGCCGCGAAGGAAAGATCCATGGCAGCGTCGGCGTGGCCCGATCCGCCGGCGGTGTTGACCGGGTTGCCGCCCGCCAGCAGCAGCCTGCGGCGCCCTGCGGCGTCGGTGTACTCCTCCACATCCGGCCTGATGGAGCGGCGGCGGCCACTCGTCGCGGCGAGCGCGGTGACGTCGATCTCGGTGGTTCCGTGCCCGGCGTTGGCGAGGATCGCCCCGTCGGGCAGTTCCGTCAGGTGCTCGGTGCGCACCACCCGGTGGCTTCCGGTCGCGGTGAACAGCAGATCCGCTTCCCGGCAGGCTTCGATCAGGGACAGCACGCGGTAGCCCAGAGCGTTCGCCTCCAAGGCACGGAACGGGTCGATCTCCGTCACCACGACCTGAGCACCTGCTCCCCGGGCCCGCTCGGCGATGCCGCGGCCCACATGGCCGAAGCCGGCGATCACCGTGGTCGAACCGGTCAGGGACACATTGGTCAGGGCCACCACCGCGTCCAGGCTGCTGGCCCCGGTGCCATGCCTGTTGTCGAACGTGCTCTTGAGCGCGGAGCCGTCCACGGCCATCACCGGTACCGACAGGCCGCGCCGCTCGGCGTAGCTCCGTAACCGCTTGACCCCGGCGAGAGTGTGCGTGCACGCCCCGATCAACTCACCGAGCTGGTCACGGCGTTCAGCGTGCAGCAGACCGAGCAGCGCGTCGGCCTCGTCGATCACGACGTCCGGACGCCGGTCCAGGAGCGTCGCCGCACCCGCGAGTCCGTCGTCGTCCTCCACCAGTTCCACGCCGGGGAGTTCCGCCACCCACCGGGCGACTCCGCCCGAGGTGGACGCGGAGTTGGAACCGGTGACCACCAGGCGGGCCCCGGCGTCGTGGTAGGCCAGCAGCAACGGCACGGTGGAGGGGAGCAGGTGCAGGTCTGCCGCGATCAGTATCCCGTCGAGGGGTCTCTGGGCGGCGAATCTGCGTCGCAGCACCCGCATGACCGGCATGGCGCCCGTCGCCAGGTGGATACGTCCCTCTGTCTCGTCCACGGCGAAGGCTCCCGTCTTCCGATCACGGCATCGCTGTTCGTCACCGCAAGTGGGCCGGTACTGAAGAGGAGAGGGCGACGTATCCGGTCCTCGTCAAGGATGGCATCCATTGCGTCGTTGTCGCCATATAAGCTCGTAGATCACCTTTGTCCGCAGGCGCAGGGTGCCGTTTGCCGCGAGGGCGGTGACCGGCAGGAGGCCGCGGCCGGACCCGGACGTGGTGCCGGGGGCCGGCGCGGTGGGCGGGGACTGGTCCCCCGGCGGGTGTGCGCCGATGCGCCCGGCGAGGGCCCCGCGCAGGGCCATCCGTTGTAGGTTCCTGCCATGAAGCAGGGTAAAGACGTCGAGAACCCCGAGTCGCGCTTCTTCGCGGTGCTGCTGGCGGCGGCGAAGCTCCCGGGGGTGCGCATCCAGAGGGAGGCGTATCTCCGCAGCGCGCTGGCCCGTCACTGCTCGGAGGACGACATCCGCAGGGCGATCGAGGAGACGCCCGCAGCGGCGGGCATCGCCGCCGAGATTCTCGACAAGGCGGCCAACGACTCCATCCGGTACGAGACCGCCAAGGTCAGCGCCCTCTCCGCCGCCGCGGGGATACCCGGCGTCCTCGCCCTTCCCGCGACCGTGCCCGCCGACACGGCACAGTACGTCGGCCACATGCTGCGTATCGCGCAGAAGCTCGCCTACCTCTATAGCTGGCCCGACCTGTTCTCCGAGGAGGGCGAGGACACCGACGACGCGACCAAGGCGGTGCTCACGCTGTTCTTCGGCGTGATGGTCGGCACCAAGTCGGCGAACACCGCGGTGGGGAAGGTCGCGGGGCTGATGTCGGAGCAGGTCGCCAAGAAGCTGCCGCAGAAGGCGCTCACGCAGGGTGTCGTCTACCCCATCGTGAAGAAGGTCGCCGCCTACCTCGGCGTGCAGATGACGAAGGAGACGTTCGCGAAGAGCGTCGCGAAGGCCATCCCTCTCGTAGGGGCCGCCGTCTCCGGCACCCTCACTTTCGCGACGTATCTGCCGATGGCCAAGCGGCTCAAGAAGCACCTCGCCGGCCTGCCCCTCGCGGAGCCGTCACACCGGGTGTCCGACGGGGATGTCATCGACGGTGAAGTCGTGGAAGAGTACGAGTCGTTCTCCGATGCCACGGCCGGCGAGCTGGAGAAGCCTCAGTCCTGACCGCTCGCACGCGCTCCCGTCACCACTGTCGAAGCGCCGGATACGCGCGGCGGAGCCAGGGGAGCGATCTCCCGCTCGAAGAACGCGGGGAAATCCTCGCCGCGTTCGTAGAGCGCGTCGAAGCCCGCGTTCGTTTCCCGGATCAGTGAGCGGTCGGTGTAGCGGTTGGCTCCGTCCGCGTTTCCCTCGCCGTCGTAGACGACCTCGTACATCACCACATCGCCCAGGATGACCACTTCCGGCACCGGGCGGCTTTTCTCGACGTCCGTGATGTCCCGGGCGTCGAGGATTCTGATGTCATCGCCCAGGTCGACGCGTACCCGCAGGACGAACAATTCCCACTGCACGTACGGTGTGACCGGGAATTCGACCACGCGGAGGCGGCGGTGGGAGACTCCCAGGCGCTCCGCCCGGCGGAGTTCCTGCGCGTACTCCTCGCGGCCCTCGTCGGCCAGGCGCACCGCCCTGTCCCAGTCGCCCGCGGCGAACGCCTCCCAACTGGCGAAGCCGCGTTCGGCGAAGTGCTGGCCGCGCTCCAGCTTGTTCAGGAAACCGATGCCGCTGGTGTAGATCCGGCCGAGATCGGCGTGGTACGTGGGCCGGTCCAGGCGCTCGCCGACGCCGGTGGGGAAGGAATCAAACACTGGGGATGTCCGGTTTCGCCGCGATGAGCATGTTCCTGGGGATGACCACGAGACGCTCGTCCGAGCTGATCGAGACGCCCTCGGGAAGGTTCTCGCCGAGCGACTTGGTCAGGTCGCGGCCGATGACGGCGATGTCCCCGTTGGTGAGTTCCCAGATGTCGGGGCATTCAGGAGTTCCCGTGGTGTTCCCGAGTTCCTGAGGTGTTTTTCCCAAACGCCTTTTGAAATGCGCGTTCGGGTCCGCTTCCCACGGCCTGACCATGCGCACCGCCCCCTCGGTCGATCGGAGGCCCCACTGTAGCCCGCAACCGGCTGCCCCGGCCATGTGTCGGACCTGGCCGCCGAGGGTAATGGCGAGGATTGGCTCCTCCATGTCTGATGTTACGCAGGGATAAAATGATATTGACTGGACGGGCAGCAGCGGGCGGCCCTGTGGGTCAACGCCGCCGACCGGGCGAGCCTGCGCGGCGGCATGCTCGCGGTGGCCGCCGACCGAGGGGCGGGCGACGGCGAACTGCTGGCCGCCCGCAACGGCCTGCGTCCCGCCGCCGACCTCGTCTGGCGGTACCTCGACCACTCCGCCGAGCCCTGGCTGCTGGTCCTCGACAACGCCGACGAGCCGGAGATCCTGCGGGACGGCAGTTGGCTGCGCACCAGCCCGCGCGGCGTCGTCCTGGTGACCACCCGCCGGGCGGCGGCCCGCTGGTGGCCGGGGGCCGAGCTCCAGCACATCGGGGTCCTGCCGCGCGAGGACGCCGCGCTCGTACTGCGCGACCTCGCCCCGCACAGCGGTACGACGGAACAGGCGGCGCGGATCGCGGACCGGCTCGGACGGTTGCCGCTCGCCCTCACCCTGGCCGGAGGCTTCCTCTCCCACCAGGTGCTCGACCCCTGGACGATGGACGCCTACGGGAACCAGCTCGACGGAGACGAACGGGTCCAGTTGATAGACCGCGGCGCCGACGCGCTGTCCGAGGCGGACCCGCGGCACCTGGTCGGCCTCACCTGGCAACTGACCCTCGACACGTTCGAGGCGCGCGGACTGCCCGAAGCGGTCGTCCTGCTGAGGCTGCTGGCCCGGTTCGCCGCCGAACCCCTGCCGCTGGCCCTGCTCAACCACGACGGCATCGGCGGCGTCCTGCCCCGGGCCCGTACCGAGACGGCGCTGCGGGCCCTGCTCGACCAGTCGCTGTCCGAACTGGTCGACGTGGTCGGCATGCGGTGCGTACAGAGCCACGGCGTCCTGCTCGACAGCGTCTTCGCGGCGACCCCCGCCGAACTGGCGCCCGCCCTCGACACGGTGGCCGTCCGGCTGCTCGACGCGGCCGTACCCGCCGTACCCGACGCCGGACCGCACGAGCCGCGCCTGCGGCTGCTGGTGCCGCACGCGCTGGCCCTGCTGCGGCACGCCGGTGAACTGGCCGTCGCCGCCGACGCCCTGGCCACCGCGGCGAAGCTGTCGGTCGCCCTGCACCGGACCGGTGACTACCTCTCGGCCTGGGAGACGTCACGGACGGCGGCGGACCTCGGACAGCGCAGGCTCGGCGCGGACGACCGCAGGGTGCTGGCCGCCCGGTCCCGGGCGGGGCGGGCCCTGTTCCGGCTGGGCCGGTTCGCGGAGGCCGAGTCGCTGCTCCGCCGGGTCCGCGCCACGCAGGAAGACCGGTTCGGCGCCGGTGACCCCGACACCCTCGACACGTCCTACGGCCTCCAGCTCGTGCTGGCCAACCTCGGCCGGCGGGAGGAGTCGATCGCGTTGCTCAGGGCCACCGCCGCCGGCCGGCGCTCGGCCCTGGGCGCCGCGCACCCGCTGACCCTCCGGGCCCGGGCCAGCCTGCTGGAGATGCTGCCCGCGGCCGAGATGGTCACCGAGGAGGACGGCGCGCTGCTGTCGCTGCCCGCGGAGTGCGAGCGGCTCCTCGGCCCCGACCACACGGTGACCCTGGGGGCCCGGCACAACCACGCGTGGGCGCTGTACCTCCTGGGCCGGTTCGAGGAGGCCGACGGCGAGATCCGGCTGGTCGCCGAGGCGTACGAGCGGCGCTTCGGGCCCGAGTACCCGCTGGTGCTCGCCGCCCGGCAGATGCTCGCCCGGACCCGGGCCGCGCTCGGTCACCGGGGCGAGGCGATCGGGCTGATGACCGATGTCGTCGCGCGCCGGGAACGCGGGCTCGGTCCCGAGCACCCCTTCACGGTGGCCGGCCGGCGGCTCCTCGACACCTACCGGGCGGGGTGACGGCGTGACGGCCGGGCGGCGGCTCTCGCGGAGGTCAGCACCAGCGCGTGCGCGGGCAGTTCCAGTCGCCCCCGTGCGAGTCGCCGTCCGAGGAGTCGTCGTCGGAGTGGTCGGGGAGGCCGTTCGGCGTGGTGGTGGTGCGGTCGGGGTCGTCCGGGTACGGGTCGCGGTAGTCGGGGTCGCCGTCGTCGTCCCGGTCGGGGAGGTCGACGGCGTGGCCGCGGTCGGAGTCGGGCTCGGGGCAGCCGTTGGCCGGGTCGGTCAGGCCGACGGTCACCCAGGTGTCGACGGTGACGTCACCGCCCTTCGCGGGGTCGGTCGCGCACACCCGCCAGTCCTCGTACTCGCCCTCGTCGGGCAGCCAGTCGTTGCCGTACGCCGTGTCGGCGCGCAGGTGGTGTTCCGGTACGACGTCCAGGGCGAGGATCCGCGCGCGGGCCGTCTTCCACGTCTTCCAGGCCAGGTCCGGCATCCGCGGCCACGGCACGGCGGCGCCGTCCGTCTCCGGGCAGGGGGCGCCCGTCTTGACCGCGCCGAAGTCGATGGTCTTGGTGCCGCTGGACGTCCAGCCCGTCTTCTGGAAGCAGACGGTCCAGTTCATCCGCATCATGATGCTCTTGCCGTCGTCGGACGCGTTGTGCTCGTCCACCCCGAAGCCCGCCGCTTCCGCCTTCTCCCGGGCCTCGTCCAGCGGCAGGCCCCGGTAGTCCGCCGGGGCCGGGGGCGGCGGGGAGGGCCGTTCCCGCGAAGGGGTGGGCGTGGGGGTGGGGGAGGGGGCGGGGATCGCCGTCTGTGTCCGGGCCACCGGGTCGGGCTCGCCGTCTTCGGGCGGGTCCGGCAGCACCGCGCCGAGCAGTGCCATCGCGGCGATCGTCGCGGCCACCTTCGCCGCCTTCTGCCAGGGGCTGTCCTTCCAGACCAGGACGATCGCGGCGATCAGCGCCAAGAAGCCCAGATACTGGTTGAGCAGACCGAGCAGGGGGACGGCGAGGACGTATCCGACACGGGCCGGCGTGGACAGCCAGCGGGGTGTGCCGGGGGCCGGCGGGCGGGACATGGCGCTGTTCTTTTCTGCGGGAGCGGGCCGCAGGCGTACCTGCGTTCGAGTGAGCGCATCGTACCGAGATACGTGGATACGGAAGCAGTGACTCCGGAACAGTCACTCCGGAACGGTCACTCCCGAACAGTCACTCCCGGCCGCGCCCCAGCAGCCCCCGAGGGACCGTCACGTCACCAGCGGGTCCCGCTCGGCCCGCGAAGCCTCCCGTACCCGCTTGTTGCGGGCGCCGACCACCACCGCCGTGGCCGCCGCCGTCACCGCGAGGGCCACCGGCACCATCCAGTTGCGGTTGACCGCGTGACCGAGGACGTGGTCGAGGGAGAGCCGACCCGGCCCGGTCACCGCGAGGCCGGTCGCGGTCAGGGCGAGGGACGCGGCGTACTCGTAGCCGCCCTCCTGCGCGAAGAAGCCGTTGGGGGCGTGCACCGCCGCCGCGCCCACCATCGCGCCGGTCGCCGCCGCACCGGCCGCCGGGGTGGCCAGGCCCAGCGCGAGCAGCGCCCCGCCGCCCGCCTCGGCGACGCCCGCCGCCACCGCGCTGGCCTTGCCCGGCGTGTAGCCCATGGCCTCCATCGCCTGGCCGGTGCCGGTGATGCCACCGCCGCCGAACCAGCCGAGCAGCTTCTGCGCGCCGTGCGCGGCGAGGACCCCGCCGGTGCCCAGGCGGAGCAGCAGCAGGCCGACGTCCCGTCGGTCGTAACAGCAGGTCATGGTGGCTCCTCCAAGCGGACGGCGGCGTCGGGTCACCCCCTGCCGTCCACCGTGGCACCCCCCGCCCCGGCCGACCTCCCGCGAGCCCGGCCGGGGCCGCCGTTCGGGTGGTGCCAGGGGTGGACCGGGTCGGCCCTGTGGTCGGGCAGGGTGGCGCCGAGCACGAGAACCGGGCCGGGATTCATGGGCGTACGGCAACCGCTCCGCGCTCCGGCGCGTCCCCCCGGACCCCCCCGGCCGGGCGCGGAACGGCTGCCGCCCTCTCCCCCCTCGCTGTGGTCCCTGGCGGGCGGTGACGCCCGGTGAGCACGCACCCGGAGTGTGAAGCTCCGGTGGAGGAGAGTTGAGCATAGTTCCACTTCCGGCCGGAGTGAAGCGGATGTTCATCTTTCGGTCGTGACGATGCGCGGACCGTCCGGGTTCAGCCGCGCCCGATGTACGGCATCGCCGTCGCCAGCACGGTGGCGAACTGCACGTTGGCCTCCAGTGGCAGCTCCGCCATGTGCCGCACCGTGCGCGCCACGTCGGCCACGTCCATCACCGGCTCGGGCACGACCTCGCCGTTGGCCTGGAGCGCTCCGGTCTCCATCCGGGCCGTCATGTCGGTCGCCGCGTTGCCGATGTCGATCTGCCCGACCGCGATGCCGTACGCCCGCCCGTCCAGCGAGAGCGACTTGGTCAGTCCGGTCAGGGCGTGCTTGGTGGCGGTGTAGGCGACGGAGTGCGGGCGGGGGGCGTGCGCGGAGATCGAGCCGTTGTTGATGATGCGGCCGCCGCGCGGGTCCTGCTCCTTCATCTGCCGGTACGCGGCCTGCGCGCACAGGAACGCGCCGTTGAGGTTGGTGTCCACCACGTGCCGCCAGGCGTCGTAGGGCAGGTCCTCCACCGGCACGCCGCCGGGGCCGAACGTACCCGCGTTGTTGAACAGCAGGTCCAGCCTGCCGAAGCGGTCGCGCACGGCGGCGAACAGGCCCGCCACGTCGCCGGGTTCGCAGACGTCGGCGCGGACGGCGAGGGAGCTGCCGTCCGGGAGCAGGGCGGCCGTCTCCTCAAGGGGCCCGGTGCGCCGGCCGGCCAGCGCCACCGACCAGCCCGCGCGGCCCAGTTCGACGGCGATCGCCCGGCCGATGCCGGAACCGGCGCCCGTGACCACGGCGATCCTGTGCTGTCCGGACATCTCGTACGTCCCCTCGTCGGTGCTGCTCACGGTGTTCATGGACGGCAGCGTAGGGGGAGGACCACCGTGCATCCGACCGTCACAGTCCGGTCATGTCCGCGCCAAGCGATGGTCGTCCTCGACCCATCGAATGCCCCCTGCAACCACCGCAAGGGGAGGACCGGATGACACCCGCGCAGCACCAGCCCCAGCACGCCCCCGAACTCCGCGCCGCCGCCCGGCACCTGGGCCGCCGCCGCTTCCTGACGCTCACCGGCGCCGCCGCCGCGCTCGCCTTCTCGGTGAACCTGCCGGCCGCCGGCACCGCGAGCGCCGCCGAACTCGACGCCGCGCGGATCACCGCCGACCCGTTCACCCTCGGCGTCGCCTCCGGCGACCCGCAGCCCGGCTCCGTGCTGCTCTGGACCCGTCTGGCGCCCGCCCCGTACCAGGCCGACGCCGGACTGCCCGCCCAGCGGGTCACCGTCTCCTGGGAACTCGCCCTCGACGAACGCTTCCGACGGGTCGTCAGACGCGGCACCGCCACCGCCCACCCCGAGTTCCAGCACACCGTGCACGTGGAGGCCGACCACCTCCCGCCCGGGCACGTCTTCTACTACCGCTTCAAGGCCGGCCGCTGGATCAGCCCCACCGGCCGCACCCGCACCGCCCCGCCCGAGGGCGCCCGGGTCAAGGACCTCACCTTCGGCCTGGTCTCCTGCCAGCGCTACGACCAGGGCTACTACACCGCCTACCGGCACCTCGCCGAGGAGGACGTGGACGTCGTCTTCCACCTCGGCGACTACCTCTACGAGTACGCCGTCAGCGCCGTCGGCGGCGCCCGCGCCTACCCGGCCGGCACCCTGCCCGCGCTGTTCAACCACGAGACGGTGACGCTGGAGGACTACCGGCTGCGGTACGCCCTCTACAAGTCCGACCCCGATCTGCGCGCCGCGCACGCCGCGCACCCCTTCGTCGTCACCTGGGACGACCACGAGACCGAGAACAACTACGCCGACGACACCTCCGAGTCCGAGGGCCCCGCCGAGGAGTTCCTGCTCCGCCGCGCCGCCGCCTACCGGGCGTACTGGGAGAACATGCCGCTGCGCCGCCCCCAGCTCCCCGACGGCCCCGACCTGAGGCTCTACCGCCGGCTGCACTGGGGCCGGCTGGCCCAGTTCGACGTGCTCGACACCCGCCAGTACCGCTCCAACCAGGCGTACGGCGACGGCTGGCAGTACCCCGGCCCGGAGTCGGAGGACCCGCGCCGCACCCTGACCGGGGACGCCCAGGAGCGCTGGCTGCTCAAGGGCTGGCAGCGCTCGGACGCGGTCTGGAACGTGCTGCCCCAGCAGGTCACCTTCTCCCGCCGGTACAACTCCACCACCCTGCCCTCCAAGGTCTCCATGGACTCCTGGGACGGCTACCCGGCCTCCCGGGACCGGGTCCTGGCCGGCGCCGAGGCGGCCGGCGTGGAGAACCTCATGGTCCTCACCGGCGACGTGCACGTGCACTACGGCTTCGACATCAAGCGGGACTTCGACGACCCCGGCTCCCGCACCCTGGGCACCGAGATCGTCACCTCCTCCATCACCAGCGGCGGCGACGGCACCGAGAAGCCCGCCAACTGGAGCACCTACCTGGCCGCCAACCCCCACCTGCGCTTCTACAACGGGCTGCGCGGCTACGCCACCGTGTCGATGAACGACCGGTTCGCGCGGGCCGACTTCAAGACCGTCTCCCGCGTCACCACCCAGGGCGCGCCGCTCACCACCGCCGCCTCCTTCGTCACCGAGGTCGGCGACCAGGGCCTCACACCGGCGTGACGGCCGGTTCCTCGCCGGGGTAGCGGACGCCGACGCGCTCCCGGATCGCGTCCAGCGTCCGCATCACGGCAAGGGTGCCGTCCAGCGGGACCAGCGGCGACTCGGTCTCCCCGGCGCGCACCGCCCGCATCACCTCCCGGGCCTCGTGCCGCAGGCTGGCCCGGGGCCCGTCGGCCGGGTCGGCCGTGAACTCCTCCGCGTCACGGCCGTCCCGGTGCAGCACGAACCGCTCCGGGAAGAAGAACCCGTCCGGTACGTCGATCCGGCCCGCGGAGCCGGTGATGCAGGCCGCGTTGGCCGTGCCGCCCACGATGGAGCAGTGCACCGAGGCCAGGGCGCCGCCCTCCCAGGCCAGCAGCGCGCCGGTCTGGAGGTCGACGCCCTCCGGCGACAGCACCGCCCGGGCCGTCACGTCCGACGGCTCCCCGAGCAGCAACTGCGCGAAGGAGACCGGGTAGACGCCCAGGTCGAGCAGGGCCCCGCCGCCCTGCGCGGGGTCGCGCAGCCGGTGCGCCGCCGGGAACGGCCCCGCCAGCCCGAAGTCGGCCTGCACGGTACGGACCTCGCCGACCGCCCCGTCGTCCACCAGCGTCTTGAGCCGGCGTACCAGCGGGTTGCAGTACATCCACATCGCTTCCATCAGGAAGACGCCGCGCTCCCTGGCCAGCGCGACCAGTTCCGCCGCCTCCCGCAGGTTCAGCGTGAACGGCTTCTCGCACAGCACGTTGCGGCCCGCCTCCAGGCAGAGACCGGCGGCGGCCCGGTGCGCCGAGTGCGGGGTGGCCACGTACACCACGTCCACGTCCTCGTCCCGCGCCAGCGACTCCCAGTCGCCGTACGCCCGTTCGATGCCGAAGCGGTCCGCGAACGCCTTCGCCGACTCCGCGCGGCGCGAGGCCACCGCCACGACCTCCGCGTCCGGCAGGTCCACCAGGTCCGCCGTGAACCGCTCCGCCATCCCGCCGGTCGCCAGGATCCCCCAGCGCACCTTCCGTCCGGTCACCCGTGCCCACCCTCACTCACGTCACACTCATCACTCGATCGAAGTATTCGTTCGAGTTGTCCGTTCGAGCTGAGAGCATAGGTGCCGCATCCGTCGAGGAGGGAGGGGCACATGCCCGAGCGAGGGGCATCGATACCGCGCACACCACCGGCCGCCGCCGCACCCCGCGGCGCGGCACCCGCCGCCCGCCGCACCGGCCTGCTCGTCACCCTCGTCCTGGGCGGGCTGACCGCCACGCCCCCGCTGGCGATGGACATGTACCTCCCCTCGCTCCCGGAGGTCACCGACTCCCTGCACGCCCCCGCCGCGACCGTGCAGCTCACCCTCACCGCCTGCCTGGCCGGCATGGCCCTGGGCCAGTTGGCCGTCGGACCGCTCAGCGACAGGCTGGGCCGCCGCCGCCCGCTGCTGGCCGGCCTCGCCGTCTACGTCGTCGCCACCGCCCTGTGCGCGCTCGCGCCCACCGTCGAACTCCTCGTCGCCTTCCGGCTGGCGCAGGGACTCGCGGGCGCCGCCGGCATCGTCATCGCCCGGGCCGTCGTCCGCGACCTGTACGACGGCGACGCCATGGCCCGCTTCTTCTCCACCCTCATGCTCATCTCCGGGGTCGCGCCCGTCGTCGCCCCGCTGATCGGCGGGCAGATCCTGCGGTTCACCGACTGGCGGGGCGTGTTCGTGCTGCTCACCGTGGTCGGCGTGCTGCTCGGCGCGCTGGTCTGGGCGCAACTGCCGGAGACGCTGCCGGCCGCCGAACGGCACGCGGGCGGCGTCCGCGAGGCCCTCGGCGCGATGCGGCGGCTGCTCGCCGACCGCGCCTTCACCGGGTACATGCTCGCGGGCGGCTTCGCCTTCGCCGCGCTGTTCGCGTACATCTCCGCCTCGCCGTTCGTCGTCCAGGAGATCTACGGCGCCTCCCCGCAGACCTTCAGCCTGCTGTTCGGCCTGAACTCCATCGGCCTGGTCGCCGTCGGCCAGGTCAACGGCAAGGTCCTGGTCGGCCGGGTCTCCCTGGACCGGGTGCTGGGCGCCGGCCTCGCGGTGATCGCCGCGGCGTCGGCGGCGCTGCTGCTGATGACCCTCGGCGTCTTCGGCGAGGTGGGCCTGGTGCCCGTCGCCGCCGCGCTGTTCGTGCTGATGTCGGCGATGGGCGTCACCCTGCCCAACACCCAGACGCTGGCCCTGATGCGGGTCCGGCACGCCGCCGGGTCGGCCTCCGCGCTGCTCGGCACCTCCTCGTTCCTCATCGGCGCGGTCGCCTCCCCGCTGGTCGGCGTGGCCGGCGAGGACACCGCCCTGCCGATGGCCGTCGTCCAACTGGCCGCGGCACTGGTGGCGGCGGCCTGCTTCGTGGGAATGTGCCGTCCCTGGAAGGCCGGCACCGCCCACGCGGGCGCGGAGGGGGAAGAGAGCTGAGCGCACCGAGACTGCGCACCGACACACCGGAGCGCGCCGGACTCGACTCCGGCCAGCTCCGGCACCTCGTCCGGGAGGTCCACGACCTCACCAGCGGCGACCGGCCCTGGTCGCCCGGCGCCGTCGTGGCCGTCGGACGGGGACCGGTGCTCGCCGTGGAGGAGGCCGCGGGCTGGGCCGTACGGTACGCGGCGTACGACGCCGACCGCGGTACGGGCGTGGAGCTGCCGCCGCCGGCCCGGGTGCCGGCCACCCTCGACACGCCCTTCGACCTGGCCTCGCTCACCAAGCTGTTCACGTCGGTCGCCGCCGTGCAGCAGATCGAGCGGGGCACGCTCGGCATCGACGCGGAGGTCGGCGCGTACCTGCCGGACTTCCACGGCGCCGCCGCGCACCGCGTCACCGTCCGACAGCTCCTCACTCACACCTCCGGGCTGCGGCCCGAACTCCCGCTGTACGACTGCGCCGACGACGGCGAACGGCTGAACCTGCTGCGGGCCGAGCGGCCGGCCGGCCCGCCCGGCACGTACCTGTACTCCGACCTGAACATGCTGCTGCTCCAGCAGGTCCTGGAGCGGACCACCGGCCGCACCCTCGACGTCCTGGTCCGCGACGGCATCACCCGGCCGCTGGGCATGACGTCGACCCGCTTCGGCCCCTGCCCGGGCGCGGCGGCCACGGAGGACCAGCGGCGGCCCTGGGCCCGCACCGACCGGGGGCTGCTGCGCGGGGTCGTGCACGACGAGAACGCCTGGGCGCTGGGCGGGGTGGCCGGGCACGCCGGGCTCTTCTCGACCGCGCGGGACCTGGCGGTGTTCTGCCGCGCGCTGCTGGCGGGCGGCTCCTACGGGCCGGCCCGGATACTCGGCCCCGACTTCGTGGAGCTGATGCTGAGCCCGCCGGGCCTGGGCTTCGCCCTCGACCAGACGTGGTTCATGGGGGAGCTGGCGGGGCGCGGGGCGGCCGGGCACACCGGCTTCACCGGCACGATGCTGGTCCTCGACCGGGCCACGGACACGTTCCTGGTCCTGCTGGCCAACACGGTCCACCCCTGCCGCCGCCCCCCGGACAGCCGCCCGCGCGCGGCACTGGCGTCGCGGGTGGCACGGGCGGTGCGGGGATTGTGAACGGGGCGCACACCGCGCGGTCCGCGGCGGGTCCGCCGTGAGCTGGGTCCACACCGCGCGGTCTGCGGCGGGTCCGTCGTGGACCGGGTCCACACCGCGCGGTCTGCGGCGGGTCCGTCGTGGACCGGGTCCACACCGCGCGGTCTGCGGCGGGTCCGCTGTGAGCTGGGTCCACACCGCGCGGTCTGCGGCGGGTCCGCTGTGAGCTGGGTCCACACCGCGCGGTCCGCGGCGGGCCCGTGGACCGGGTCCAACCGCGCGGTCCGCGGCGGGTCCGCCGTGAGCCGGGTCCACACCGCGCGGGTCACCTCGGGCGGCCCGCTGTGCACCGGGTTCACAGCAGGCCGTCACCGCGCACCCGTAGAATCGCCAGGTGACCGCCCCCGCACCCCCCGCCGAAGCCCTGCGTGCCGCCCTCGCCGGGCTGCTGGACGGGCTTCCGCCCCGGCAGGCCGCGCAGGCCGTGGACCGGCTCATCGCCAGCTACCGGGGCGCCACCCCGACCGACGCCCCGATCCTCCGGGACCGCGCGGACGTCGCCGCGTACGCCGCCTACCGGATGCCCGCCACCTTCGAGGCGGTGCGCGCGGCCCTCGCGGCGTTCGCCGCGGCCGCACCCGGCTTCACCCCCGGCGACCACGTCGACCTCGGCGGCGGCACCGGCGCCGCGACCTGGGCCGTCGCCGCCACCTGGGACGGCCCCCGCGCCTCCACCGTCCTGGACTGGTCCGAGCCCGCCCTCGCCCTCGGCCGGGAGATCGCCGCCGCCGACCCCGCGCTGAGCGGCGTCCGCTGGCAGCGCGCCCGGATCGGCGCCGCGCTCACCCTGGCGGAGACCGACCTCGTCACCGTCTCCTACGTGCTCAACGAACTCACCGCCCCCGACCGCGCCGCCCTCGTCGAGGCCGCCGCCGCTGCCGCGCGGGCCGTGGTCGTGGTCGAGCCCGGCACCCCCGACGGCTACGCCCGGATCATCGAGGCCCGCGACCGGCTGACCGCCGCCGGCTTCCACATCGCCGCGCCCTGCCCGCACAGCGCGGCCTGCCCCATCGCGCCCGGCAGCGACTGGTGCCACTTCTCGGCCCGGGTCAGCCGCTCCTCCCTGCACCGCCAGGTCAAGGGCGGCTCGCTCGCCTACGAGGACGAGAAGTTCAGCTACGTGGCCGCCGCCCGCTTCCCGGTCGCCCCCGCCGCCCACCGGGTGATCCGCCGCCCGCAGATCCGCAAGGGCCAGGTGCTGCTCGACCTCTGCGAGACCGAACCGGCCCTCACCCGCACCACCGTCACCAAACGCCACGGCGACCTCTACCGGGCCGCCCGCGACACGGACTGGGGCGACCCCTGGCCCCCGGCGGGCGAGTAGCACCCCCCGCCACCCAGCGCCCCCGGGCCCGCCACGAGACGCACCGTCTTGTCACCCTGGTAGGTTCGCTCCCATGCCCGTTGAGAAGCGCCGCAGCGCGAAGTCCCGCAGGGCGATCTACGACGCCGCCCTCGCCCTCGTCACCGAGATCGGCTACCCGAGAACCACCATCGAGGGCATCGCCGCCCGCGCCGGCGTCGGCAAGCAGACCATCTACCGCTGGTGGTCCTCCAAGGCCGACGTCCTGCTGGAAGCCTTCCTCGACCTCGGCGAGCGGACCGCCCGGGCCGCCGGCCAGGAACCCGCCGACCAGGCCATCCCCGACACCGGCGACCTCGCCGCCGACCTGAAGGCCGTCCTGCGGGCCACCGTCGACGAACTGCGCGACCCCAGGTTCGAGGCCCCCAGCCGCGCCCTGGCCGCCGAGGGCGTGGTCGACCCCGAACTCGGCCGGCTGATCGTCGCCAAGCTGCTGGAACCCTCCCTCCAGCTCTACGCCGACCGGCTGCGCGCCGCCCAGCGGGCCGGCCAGATCCGCCCCGGCATCGACCCGCGCATCGCCCTGGAACTCTTCGTCTCCCCGCTCGCCCAGCGCTGGCTCCAGCACACCGCCCCCTTCGACTACGAGTACACCGACACCCTCGTCGACTACGCGCTGTACGGCCTCGCTCCGCGCTGAGTGCACGACTTCTTCCGGCCACCACCCCGCGGCGCGAAAGGGTGAGACCATGGGGCAAGCTGATGCGCACGACGGCGAGGCGAGGGGATAGATGAGCGCGGAGTTCGGTGGCCGCACGGGCCGGCAGGGCAAACTCTCCCAGTGGCTGCGCGGACGCCGCCCGAAGGACACCGGCACCGCCGACGCCGGCGCCCGGGAGACCCTGCTGCTCGCCGCAGCCGGAGCCGGACTGCCGCTCGCGCCCGCCGCCCACCCCGCCGGCTACCGCTGCTCCTGCGACCGCGTCGGCTGTCCCACCCCCGCCCGGCACCCGGTGTCGTTCGCCTGGCAGACCCAGTCCACCACCGACCGCGCCCAGATCGAGCGCTGGGCCCGGCACCAGCCGCAGGCCAACTTCATCACCGCCACCGGCATGGTGCACGACGTGCTCGACGTGCCCCTGGCGGCGGGCCGCGAGGCACTGGAGCGGCTGCTCGCCACCGACGTGGAGGTCGGCCCGGTCGCCGAGAGCGACGACGGCCGGATGCTCTTCTTCACCCTCACCCGCGGCACCCCCGAGGACGAGGACGAGTGGTGGCCGTGCGAGCTGGACTGCCACCCCGAGACCATGGACGAGCACCCCGGACTGCGCTGGCACTGCCGCGGTTCCTACGTCCTCGTACCCCCCGCCCGGCTCCCCGGCGAGCAGGGCGTGCACTGGGTCCGCGGCCCCGAGCACCCGCTGCCCGACCCGCTGACCCTGCTGGAGGCCCTGACCGACGCCTGCGCCCGGCACGCCGGCAGGGACACCGACCAGCAGGGCGCGGCCTGGCCGCTGCGCCGCTGACCGCACCCGGGACCCGGGACCCGGGACCACGGGCGGTCCGGGCCCGGTCCCGCTACTCGCCCTTCGCCGTCGTCATCCCCTGCACCCGGCCGATGATCGCCACCCGGTCGGAGCCGGGCCCGTCCGGCGGGTCCAGGGCGACTTCGTTGGAGACGAACTCCATCGTCAGCGACTGCTTGATCTCGCCGTCCGTCAGCGCCAGCACGTCCCGGTTGGGCGTCGGCACCGAGGCGCCCCGCGCGGCGGTCTGCTTCTCGTAGTGCCGGGTGGTGAAGAACACCAGCGCCCCGCCGTCCTCGGTGCGCAGCGCCAGCGGCGCGTAGTCGCCCTGGGTCAGCGGCTCGTCGATGTACTGCGTGGCCAGCCCCGGGCGGGCCGACTGCTTCTTGCGCAGCGCCCGCCAGGCGCTGGTGTGCGCGCCGGGCGCGAAGGCGTCCCCGCCGTCCTTCAGATACGCCGTGTACTTCTCGCTCAACTCGGCCGGCGGCACGGCCAGTTCGTCCGAGTCGACGGGCACGGTCTCGGCCCAGCCGTCCCGGTCCGTCCGCACCTCGGGGACGTCACCGGGGGCGACCAGCGTCAGATAGGCCACCTCCCAGGTGTCCTCGAGGCCGTCCCGGGTGAAGACCAGCAGCCAGCGGACGTCACCGCCCTTGTTGGCGCGGGCGTCGGCGAGGAACCAGCGGGGCCAGCCCGCCTTCTTGGGGATGGTGAACTTCGCGTCGGTCAGCTTCAGCGGTGTGTGCGCGGGGTTGCCGCCGGGGTGGTTGACCCGGCCCGCGGTCAGCCGGGCCGCGTCGATGTCGGCGAGCGCACCGGCCGTCCGGTCGGCGTCCAGCTTCGCGTCGTACGCCTTGTCCGCCTTGTTGTACGCGGTGGTGAACGCCGTCAGGGCCGCGGCGGCCTCGGCCCGGGTCGCCGCCGGGAGCACCTCGCGCTCGCCGTGCACCACCACGCAGCCGCTCGCCGTCACCGACACGGCGGCCACCGACACGGCGGCCAGCGCGCGCTTGAGAAGCCCCCGAGGGGCCCGATCCCTGCTCATCAGGTTCCTCCACCTTCCCCTTCCCGGAGGCGAACCCTACCGGGACGGGCCCCGCCCCGGACGGCCGGTCCGGCGGTGCGCGCACCGGTGCTTGAATGCCCCTGTGACTGACTACGACGTGCTGCGCGTGTTCTGCGCGGCGAACGGCGGATACGGCAACGAACTCGGCGTCGTCCGGGACGGTTCCGTACTGCCGGACCGGGCGGAGCGGCAGGCCCTGGCCGCCAAACTCGGCTTCAGCGAGACGGTGTTCGTCGACGACCCCGAGCGCGGCGTCGTCGACATCTACACGCCCACCCTGCGGCTGCCCTTCGCCGGCCACCCCTGCGTCGGCACGGCCTGGCTGCTCGACGTGCCCGAACTCGTCACCCCCGCGGGCGTGGTGGGCGCCCGGCAGGACGGGGAGTTCACCTGGATCGAGGCGCGGGCGGAGTGGGCGCCGCCGCGCACCCTGCGCCGGTACGCCACCGCCGCCGAGGTCGACGACCTGCCGGTGCCGCCCAAGGGGGAGTGGGTCTACGCCTGGGCGTGGGAGGACGAGCCGGCCGGCCGGGTCCGCGCCCGGGGCTTCCCCGGCCGGGACGACGGCATCGACGAGGACGAGGCGACCGGCGCGGCGGCCCTGCTGCTCACCGCGGAGCTGGGCCGCGCCCTGAACATCACCCAGGGCACCGGCTCGCAGCTCCTCACGGCACCGCAGCCCGGCGGCTGGGTGGAGATCGGCGGACGGGTCGTCCTGGAACGCTGAGGCGCTACGGCAGGGTGAGGATCTCCGCGCCGGTCTCCGTCACCACCAGCGTGTGCTCGAACTGGGCCGTGCGCTTGCGGTCCTTGGTGACGACCGTCCAGCCGTCGTCCCACATGTCGTACTCGTGCGTCCCCAGCGTCAGCATCGGCTCGATGGTGAACGTCATGCCGGGCCGGATCACGGTCGTCGCGTGCGGGCTGTCGTAGTGCGGGACGATCAGGCCCGAGTGGAACGCGGAGTTGATCCCGTGCCCGGTGAAGTCCCGCACCACCCCGTACCCGAAGCGCTTGGCGTAGGACTCGATGACCCGGCCGATGACGTTGATCTGCCGGCCCGGCCGCACCGCCTTGATCGCGCGGTTCAGGGACTCCCGGGTCCGCTCGACCAGCAGCCTGCTCTCCTCGTCGACCTCGCCGACCAGGTAGGTGGCGTTGTTGTCGCCGTGCACCCCGCCGATGTACGCCGTCACGTCCAGGTTGACGATGTCGCCGTCGCGCAGCACCGTGGAGTCCGGGATGCCGTGGCAGATGACCTCGTTGACGCTGGTGCACAGCGACTTGGGGAAGCCGCGGTAGCCGAGCGTCGAGGGGTAGGCGCCGTGGTCGCACATGTACTCGTGCGCGACCCGGTCCAGCTCGTCCGTGGTCACGCCCGGCGCGATCAGCTTCGCGGCCTCGGCCATCGCCCGCGCCGCGATCCGCCCGGCCACCCGCATCGCCTCGATCGTCTCGGGCGTCTGCACCTCGGGACCGGTGTACGGGGCCGGCGCGGGCTTGCCGACGTACTCGGGACGCCGGATGTTTCCGGGTACGGAACGGGTGGGGGACAGCTCCCCTGGGACGAGCAGCGACTGGCCAGACATGTCAGCGAGTCTAACCAGCGGGCATACGAGACCATGTCGATGGCGAAAGGAGCCGGTCATGGCCCTGTTCAAGAAGCGCACGGTCGGGAAGCCGGGCGAGTGGTACTACTGCCTGGAGCATCACAAGGTCGAGGAGGGGCCGGAGTGCCCCGCGAAGGACCGGTTCGGCCCGTACGCCTCCCGGAGCGAGGCGGAGCACGCGATGCGGACGGCCCACGAGCGGAACCTGCAGTGGGAGAACGACCCCAAATGGCACGATGCGGCGACGGGCTCCGCGGACGATTGACGCCGGTCGCCGGTCGCCGGTCGTCGGCTGCGGGCGCGTCGTGGCTGGTCGCGCAGTTCCCCGCGCCCCTGACGGGGCGCCCTGACGGGAGCGCCCTGAAGGGGCGCGGGGAACTGCGCGAGCGACCACGACGCGACCGTTCGACGCATACTGAGCCCTCACCACCCGCAGCGCCCCGCGAACTCCCGGGCGGCCACTCGTGACCCAGGGTTCACCCGGAATTCGCCCCTAGTGGGCAGGAGCCGCCCATGAACGACACCTCCGTAGTGTTCCGCGCCGGTGCCGACGGGTACGCCAGCTTCCGCATCCCCGCGGTCGTCGCCACCGGCCGCGGCACCCTGCTCGCGTTCTGCGAGGGCCGCGTCGACGGCCCCGCCGACCACGGCACCATCGCGATCGTCCTGAAACGGTCCACGGACGGCGGCCGCACCTGGGGCCCGCTCACCGTCGCCGCGGCCAACGGCGACGGCCTGGCCGGCAACCCCGCCCCGGTCGTCCTCGACACCGGCCGGATCCTGCTGGTGCACGTCCGCAACGCCGGCCACGCCACCGAGGACGCCATCCGGCGCGGCACGGTCGGTGCCGAGGACGGCCGCCGGGTCTGGGTGTGCCACAGCGACGACGACGGCCGCACCTGGTCGGCCGCCCGTGAGATCACCGCGAGCGTCAAACGCCCCGACTGGCGCTGGTACGCCACCACCCCCGGCCACGCCCTCCAGCTCCGCACCGGCCGGGTCGTCGTCCCCGCCAACCACTCGCTGGCCGCCGGCCCCGACGGCGGGCACTGCCTGCTCAGCGACGACCGGGGCGCGACCTGGACCCTCGGCTACGTGGACGACGGCGACGGCACCGCCGCCCGGGTCGCCGCCAACGAGTCCACCGCCGCCGAACTCCCCGACGGCCGCCTCTACGTCAACGCCCGCACCATGCCCCCCGCGCCCGCCCCCCGCGCCGACGCGTACTCGGCGGACGGCGGTCGCACCCTGACCGCGCCCTTCCGCCCGCAGCCCGGCCTGACCGGCCCCGTCTGCCAGGGCAGCGTCCTCCAGCTCCGCGACCCCGACCTGCTGCTGTACTCGGGGCCCGCCGCACCCGGCGCCCGCGCCCGGATGACCCTGCGCGCCTCCACCGACGGCGGCACCACCTGGCACCCGGCCCACACCGTCGACGACCGGCCCGCCGCCTACTCCGACCTGGTCCGGATCGACGCCCGCACCCTCGGCCTGCTGTACGAGACCGGCGACGGCGGACCGTACGAGACGATCACCTTCCTACGGGTGCCCGTAGCTCCGCCCGCCCGACCCGGTGCGGACGGCCGGGCGGACGTAGGCTCGGGCTCATGACCTCTACCGACAGTGCCGCACAGAAGGCCCCCGCCAAGGACCCCTGGGACCTGCCCGACGTCTCCGGGCTGATCGTCGGCGTGCTGGGCGGGACCGGGCCGCAGGGCAAGGGCCTGGCCTACCGGCTCGCCAAGGCCGGCCAGAAGGTGATCGTCGGCTCCCGGGCCGCCGAGCGCGCGCGGGCCGCCGCCGAGGAACTCGGCCACGGCGTCGAGGGCGCCGACAACGCCGAGACCGCCCGCCGCAGCGACATCGTGATCGTCGCCGTCCCCTGGGAGGGCCACGGCGACACCCTCGCCGGGCTCCGCGAGGAGCTGGCCGGCAAGCTCGTCGTCGACTGCGTCAACCCGCTCGGCTTCGACAAGAAGGGCGCCTACGCCCTCAAGCCCGAGGAGGGCAGCGCCGCCGAGCAGGCCGCCGCGCTGCTGCCGGACAGCAGGGTCACCGCCGCCTTCCACCACCTGTCCGCCGTCCTGCTCCAGGACCCGGAGGTGGACGAGATCGACACCGATGTCATGGTGCTCGGCGAGGTCCGCGCCGATGTCGAGATCGTGCAGGCGCTGGCCGGCCGCATCCCCGGCATGCGCGGCGTCTTCGCCGGGCGGCTGCGCAACGCCCACCAGGTCGAGTCGCTGGTCGCCAACCTGATCTCCGTCAACCGCCGCTACAAGGCGCACGCGGGACTCCGCGTCACGGACGTATGAGGCGATGGGGGACACTGGGGGGCAGCAGCCAAGCCGCCCGTGTCCCCCGACAGGAGCCGACCCCATGCCCCGCCTCGCCCTCTACGCCCTGATCGTCTGCGTGCTCGCCGTCGTCGCGGCCGTCCTGTCCTTCGTCCGGGGCGGCGTGCTGATCGGTGTCGTCTGGGTGCTGCTGGCCGGACTGTCGTCCAACATGTGCTGGTACTACCTCAAGCGCGGCCGGGCCCCGCGCCGGTCGGTCAGGAGCTGACCGCGCAGATCTCGTTCGTCTGCCAGAACCGGTACAGCTCGTAGCCGCAGTACGAGTCGTAGTCGTCGATCCCCAGCCCGCACAGGATCGCGTCGACCGCGTCGAAGAACACGCCGTTCACCGCGGGCAGCCACAGCAGCGCGAACACGAACAGCAGACCGAACGGCGCGAACGGCTCCACCTGCCGCCGCACCCCGTGCGAGAGCCAGGGCTCGATCACCCCGTAGCCGTCCAGGCCCGGCACCGGCAGGAAGTTCAGGATCGCCGCGGTGACCTGGAGCAGCGCCAGGAACGCCAGCGCGAACCGGACGTCGCGGGGCACCCCGTCCAGGGCGTCCAGCCAGAACGGGGCCGTGCACACCACGGCGAACAGCACATTGGTCAGCGGGCCCGCCGCCGAGATCAGGCTGTGCCGCCAGCGGCCCCGGATCCGGCCCCGCTCGATGAACACCGCCCCGCCCGGCAGACCGATCCCGCCCATGATGACGAAGACCACCGGCAGCACGACGCTCAGCAGCGCGTGCGTGTACTTCAGCGGGTTCAGCGTCAGATAGCCCTTGGCACCGACCGAGATGTCACCGCTGTGCAGGGCGGTGCGGGCGTGCGCGTACTCGTGCAGGCAGAGCGAGACGACCCAGGCGGCCGTCACGAACAGGAACACGGCCAGGCCCGGCTGCTCGGCGAACCCGGTCCAGGTCGCCCACCCGGTGACCGCGGCCACGGCGACGATCCCGAGGAAGACCGGACTGATCCGCCGGTCGCCGGCGCGGGCGGGTGCGGTGGTCATGAGAAGAGGGCTCCTGAACTGTGGTCGGGGAGTAGACCGTACCGGTGACGGGAGGAGAACGTCCCGGGCGGCGGCGGGGGTTCCGCCAGGGCCGGTTCAGGCGCCGGTAAACCCGGAGGCGGCCGGCGGGCGTCCCCGGGGAGAATGGACCCCGTGCGTTACCGCGTCCTCGGCACCACCCAGGCACTCCGCTCCGACGGCAGCCCCGTCCCGGTCGGCGGGGCGAGGCTGCGCGCGCTGCTGGCCGCGCTGGCCCTGCGGGCCGGCCGGACCGTGCCGGCCGGACTGCTGGCCGACGAGGTGTGGGGCGCCGACCCGCCCGCCGACACCGCCGGCGCGCTGCAGGCGCTGGTCGGCCGGCTGCGCCGCGCGCTCGGCGCCGACGCGGTCGCCTCCGCCGACGGCGGCTACCGGCTGACCGCCGCGCCCGACGACGTCGACCTGCACCGGTTCGAGAAGCTGGCCGACGAGGGCGCCCGCGCGCTGGCCGACGGCGACCCCGCCAAGGCCGCCGTCGTCCTGGACGACGCCCTCGCCCTGTGGCGCGGCCCGGTCCTCGCCGACCTACCCGACCGCACCGCCGAGGCGGCCCGCTGGGAGACCCGCCGCCTGGACGCGCTGCGCGCCCGGCACACCGCCGCCCTCGACCTCGGCCACGCCGAGCGGTCGCTGCCCGAACTGACCGCGCTGTGCGACGCCCACCCGCTGGACGAACCCCTCCAGGCCCTGCGGCTGCGCGCCCTGCGCGACACCGGCCGCACCGCCGAGGCCCTCGCCGGGTACGAGGAGGTCCGCCGCCACCTCGCCGACCGCCTGGGCACCGACCCGGGGCCCGCGCTGCGCGCCCTGCACACCGAGCTGCTCAGCCCGGAACCCGACGCCGGTACGCCGCCGGGCCCCCGCGTGCCGGACCGCGCCCCCGCCGACGCCCCCCGGGCCCACCGCCCCCGCGGCAACCTGCGGGCCCGGCTGACCTCGTTCGTCGGGCGGGACGGCGACATCCGGGCGCTCCGGGACGATCTGCGGGCCGCGCGGCTGGTCACCCTGCTCGGGCCCGGCGGGGCCGGCAAGACCCGGCTGTCGCAGGAGGCCGCCGAGGCCGCCGGGGACATCGCCCCGGACGGGGTGTGGCTGGCCGAGCTGGCCCCGGTGGACGACCCGGCCGCCGTCCCCGAGGCCGTGCTGACCGCCGTGGGCGCCCGCGAGACCGTGCTGTACGGCGCCGGCGCCGAGGAGATCCGGGCCGCCACCGAACGCCCCGGCACCGCCGTCGAACGGCTGGTCGAGCACTGCGGCCGGCGGCGCATGCTGATCGTCCTGGACAACTGCGAGCACGTCGTGGACGCCGCCGCCCGGCTCGCCGAGCACCTGCTCGCCCACTGCCCGCACCTGACCGTCCTCGCCACCAGCCGCGAACCCCTCGGCGTCCCCGGCGAACTGCTCCGCCCGGTCGAACCGCTGCCCGAACCGGCCGCGCTGGAACTCCTCGCCGACCGGGGCGCCGCCGCCCGCCCCGGCTTTTGCACCGAGGACGACCCGGAGGCGTGCGCGGAGATCTGCCGCCGCCTGGACGGTCTGCCGCTCGCCATCGAACTGGCCGCGGCCCGGCTGCGGATGCTCACCCCCCGCCAGATCGCCGACCGGCTCGACGACCGCTTCCGGCTGCTCACCTCCGGCAGCCGTACCGTCCTGCCCCGCCAGCAGACCCTGCGCGCGGTCGTCGACTGGTCCTGGGAACTCCTCGACGAGGACGAACGCGAGGTGCTGCGCCGCCTGTCGGTGTTCGCCGGCGGCTGCGACCTGGCCGCCGCCGAGGCCGTCTGCGGCCCCGCCGCCCTGGACGCGCTGGGTTCCCTGGTCGACAAGTCCCTGGTCGTCGCCGCGCCCACGGGCGACGGCGAGATGCGCTACCGGATGCTGGAGACCGTCGCCGAGTACGCAGCCGAACGCCTGGACGAGACCGGCGGGCGCCCCGCCGCCGAACGCGCCCACCTGGTCCACTACCGCGAACTGGCCCGCACCACCGACCCGGCGCTGCGCGGCCCCGGCCAACTGGCCGCCGTGGCCAGGCTGGAGCGGGAGTACGAGAACCTGCGCACCGCGCTGCGGCACGCCGTCGCCGCCCGCGACGAGCAGGAGGCCCTCTGCCTGGTGCTGTCGCTGGTCTGGTACTGGCAACTGCGCGACCTCAGGGTGGAGGCCCGCACCTGGTGCGGCGAGGCGATGGCGCTGGGCCCCGACCCGTTCACCGAGCCGCTGGTGCCCGCGAAGCCGGTCTGGGTGCGCTGCACCGAGACCCCGCCCCCGATGACCGGCGAGGTGCTCGCCGAGGCCCGCCGCGGGGTGCACCTGGCCCACCTCGCCTGCATGGACACCGAGCTGGACGCCTGGCAGAACCCGGCCGCCCAGGCCAAGCTGCGCATCATCGCCGGCACCTACGAACCCGGGCTGCCGCAGACCTGCCGCAGCCCCGGCGTGCTCTGGTGGTTCGCCGTGATGCTGACCGGCGACGTCGACCGGCTGCGCACCATCATGGACGCCTCCGTGCGCACCTGCCGGGAGACGCCCGGTTTCGAGTGGGAGCTGGCCGGGGCGCTCCAGATGCGCGCCAACCTGCTGGCCAACCGCACCGACTGGGCCGGCGACGCCGCCCGCGACGCCGACGAGGCCCTGGCCATGTTCGAGCGGCTCGGCGACACCTGGGGCACCGCCGAGGCGCTGTCCGCCCGCGCCGAGGCGTACGAGCGCAAGGGCGAGTTCCTGCGCGCCGCCGCCGACTACCGGGCCGCCGCCGTCCACGCCGAGCGGCTCGGCGCGCACGGCCAGGTCGATGTCCTCGACGCCCGGCTGGGCAGCGCGCTGCTGGAGGCGGACCAGGGCGAGCGGGGCGAGCGCATCCTGCGCGAGGTGATCGCCCGGACCGAGGGCGCGGCGCACAACGGGGCGATGCCCGCCGCCCGGCTCTTCCTCGCCGCCCGGCTCGGCAGGACCGGCCGCACCGCCGAGGCCCGGGAGCAACTGCGGCTGCTGCGCGAGCAGTTCACCATCGCCCACTTCGTCGTCTTCGACGCCTTCATCCTCGGCGCCGAGTCCTGGCTCGACGCCCTGGAGGGCCGCTACGAGGAGGCGCTGGCCAGCGTCCGGCGGGCGCTGGAGCGGTCCGCCGACCCGCTGTCGGAGGCCGTCGCCCCGCACATGCCCGCCTTCTACCTGGCGATCGCCGCGATGTCCCTGGCCCGGGTCGACGGCGGCCGCCGGGCCCGGGACGCCGCCCGCTGCCTGGGTGCCGCCGCCGCGCTGCTGCCGCCCGGCCACGTCGAGAACGGCACCGAGAGGGACGCCCGCACCCGCGCCACCGAGTGGGCCCGGCAGGCGCTGGGCGCCGAGGAGTTCCGGGCCGCGTACGCCGAGGGCGGCGGCCTCTCCCCGCAGGAGGCCGCCGCCCTGGTCTGACCGGACACCGGTCAGCTCTTGGTACGGAACTTGTGGATCGCGACCGGCGCCATCACCGCCGTCAGCGCCACCGACCAGGCCAGCGTCACCCACAGGTCGTGCGCGACCGGGCCGCCCACCATCAGCCCGCGCGCGGTGTCGGCGAGGGAGGACAGCGGGTTGTAGTCGGTGAACCCCTGCAGCCAGCCCGGCATCGACTGGGTCGGCGCGAAGATCGACGAGCCGAACTGGAGCGGCATCAGCACCAGGAAGCCCATCGCCTGCACGGACTGCGCGCTCTTCATGATCACGCCGAGGGTGAGGAACACCCACATCAGGGCCGAGCCGAACACCGCGGACAGCCCCACCGAGGCCAGCAGCCCGCCCCAGTCGGTGATGTCGAAGCCGACCAGCAGGGCGACGACCAGCAGCACCACGGTGGCGAACAGCATCCGCAGCAGCTCCACCGCGATCTTCGCGAAGAGCACCGAGCCGCGCCCGATCGGCAGCGACCGGAAGCGGTCCATCACCCCGGAGTTGAAGTCCTGGTTGAAGCCGGTGCCGACCCCCTGGGCCATGTTCATGCCCATCATGGCCATCAGGCCGGGAACCACGTACTGCACGTACGCCTGCTGCCCGCCGCCCAGCGACTGGCCGATCGAGCCGCCGAAGACGTACACGAAGAGCAGGGTGAAGACGACCGGGAACAGCACGGCGTCGAACATCGACTCCGGGTCCTGCCGGATCCACAGCAGATTGCGGCGGACCAGGGCGCCGGTGTGGCGCAGATGGCCGCGGAGCGAGATCCGGGCGTCGGGGGTGACGGCGGCGGCCGAGGGGGCGGCGGGGGGCGCCTGGTCCAGGGTGGCGGTGGTCGACGGGTGGGCGCTCATACGGCGGCCTCCTCGCGGGTGTCGGCGGGCGTGGCGTCCTGCGGGGCACTGGCGCGGTGGCCGGTGAGGGACAGGAAGACCTCGTCCAGGCTGGGCAGTTCGGTGGTGATGGAGGCGAGCGTGATGCCGCGCGCGGTGACCGCGCCGACCACGGCGGTGAGCTGCTCGTCGCTGAGGATCGGCACCAGCACCGCGCCGCGCTCGGCGTCCACGGTGGTGGAGGCCAGCCCGGTGATGCCGAGTTCGTCCAGGAACGCGGCGAGCGGGCGCAGGTGCAGCGGGTCGGCCGGGCGGACCCGCAGGGTGCGGCCGCCGACCTTGGCCTTCAGCTCCTCGATGCCGCCGCCCGCGATCACCTTGCCCCGGTCGACCACGGTCAGCTCGGTGGCGAGCTGCTCGGCCTCCTCCATGTACTGGGTGGTGAGCAGCACGGTGACGCCGTCGCCGACCATCCGCTGGACCTCGTCCCACACCTCGTTGCGGGTGCGCGGGTCCAGGCCGGTGGTGGGCTCGTCCAGGAAGAGCACGGCCGGGCGGCCGATCATGGAGGCGGCCAGGTCCAGGCGCCGGCGCATCCCGCCGGAGTAGGTGCCGGCGGGCCGCCGGGCGGCCTCGGTGAGGGAGAACCGCTCCAGCAGTTCGTCGGCGCGGGACCTGGCCTCCTTGCGGGACAGGTCCAGCAGCCGGCCGATCAGGTAGAGGTTCTCCCAGCCGGGCAGCTTCTCGTCCACCGAGGCGTACTGCCCGGTGAGCCCGATCACCCGCCGCAACTGGCGGGGCTGGCCCATCACGTCGTAGCCGGCGACCGTGGCCCGGCCGGCGTCGGGGGTGATGAGGGTGGACAGGATGCGGACCAGGGTGGTCTTGCCGGCGCCGTTCGGGCCGAGCACGCCCATCACGGTGCCCTCGCGGACATCGAGGTCGACACCGTCCAGCGCCTTGGTCTCGCCGTAGTGCTTGACCAGTCCCCGTACGGACACGGCGCGGCCGGCGCCGCTGGGGTCGTCGTGGATTCGCTTCATGCCGACGACGGTGCCAGTCGCCACCGACAGATCACCGACAAGCCGCCGACAGCCACCGACAAGCCGCCCACAGCCGCCTACAGGCCGCCGACAGGCCGCCGGCACCGCCCTTGCGCACCCCCGCCGCCCGCGCGCACCAGGGCCCCGCCGACGGGGGACGATCGGCGGGGCCCGGTGTCGTACCGCGGTGGCTCAGTGGACCGAGTGCTCCTCCTGCGGGAACGCGCCGCCGACCACGTCCTCGGCGAACGCCTTCGCCGCGTCGCCCATCACCTGCCGCAGCTCGGCGTACTTCTTCACGAACTTCGGCATCCGCCCGCCGGTCAGCCCCAGCATGTCGGTCCAGACCAGGACCTGCGCGTCGGTGTCCGGGCCCGCGCCGATGCCGACCGTCGGGATGTGCAGCGACCGGGTCACCTCGGCGGCCAGCTCGGCCGGCACCAGCTCCAGCACGACCGCGAAGGCGCCCGCGTCCTGCACCGCCTTGGCGTCCCGCAGCAACTGCTGGGCGGCCTCCTCGCCGCGGCCCTGCACCCGGTAGCCCATCGCGTTGACCGACTGCGGGGTGAGGCCGATGTGCGCCATCACCGGGATGCCGGACTCGACCAGCAGCTCGATCTGGCGGTGCGAGCGCTCGCCGCCCTCCAGCTTCACGGCTCCGACCCCGGCCTCCTTCACCAGCTTGGTCGCCGAGCGCAGCGCCTGCACCGGGCCCTCCTGGTACGAGCCGAACGGCAGGTCCGCGACGATCAGGGCCCGGCCGGTGCCCCGGACGACGGCCGCGGACAGCATGGTCATCTCGTCCAGGGTGACCGGGACGGTGGTGTCGTACCCGAGGTGGCAGTTGCCCGCCGAGTCGCCGACCAGCATGACCGGGATGCCGGCCTCGTCGAACACGGACGCGGTCATCGCGTCGTACGCGGTGAGCATGGGCCACTTCTCGCCGCGCTCCTTGGCGAGGGCGATGTCCCGGACGGTGATGCGGCGGTTGCTCTTGCCCCCGTACAGGGCCCGGCCGCCGTCGGCGGGCCTGGGGGATGCGCTCTGGGCAGCCGGAAGCTGCGTCATGGCAACGGCTCCTTCATGTCATCTCGAGGCGCCCTGACGGCGTCCCCGGATCCCCTCCATGGTGGCACCTCGTGCCACCGCTGGCCAGAGCACCCCCGGCCCCGGTCGCCGGGCCCGGATTGTGCGGATTTCGTCACAGCGCCCCGGGCCGCCTTCACAACCGGAACTGCGCACGGCGGTTTCCTCGTCATCGTGCCCGTACGGCCGCCGGTGCGGCGGCGGAACGGAGCCGATCATCCCCTAGGGTTTTGCGGACACGGGGGGTGACGGCGGGCAAGGCAAGCGGTGAGGCAACGGTATGGCGCAGCAGGCTTACGTGACGGAGACGGACGACGGCGGTCCCGGTGCCGGGCGCCGCGGGGACCGGCTCCGGCGCCTGTGGGCCCGGCTGACCTCCGGGTGGCGCGGGGACCGCCGGATCTGGCGCCGGGGCCTGGTCACCGCCGCGGTCGCCCTGCTGCTGGCCGCGGTGACGGCGGGGCACGCGCGGATCCCCAACGTGGTCGGCAACCTCGGCAGCCTGGTGGAGACCTTCCTGCCCTGGTTCGGGCTGCTGATCCCGGTGCTGCTGGTGATCGCCGTGGTCCGCAGGTCGGCGACGGCCCTGATCGCGGTCCTGGTCCCGGCGGTCGTCTGGCTGCACCTCTTCGGCGGGCTGCTGTTCACCAAGTCCGGCGGCGGCGGCGACCTGACGGTGGCCACGCACAACGTCAACGCCGACAACGCCGACCCGGCCGGCACCGCCCGCGCCGTGGCCGCCTCCGGCGCCGACGTGGTCGCCCTGGAGGAGCTGAAGGCGTCGGCGGTCTCCACGTACGAGAAGGCGCTCGCCCCGGCCTACCGGCACCACGCCGTGGTGGGCACGGTCGGGCTGTGGAGCAAGTACCCGCTGAGCGGGGTCAGGGCCGTCGACCTCGAACTGGGCTGGCAGCGCGCGATGCGGGCCACCGTCGCCACGCCCGAGGGTCAGGTCGCCTTCTACGTCGCCCACCTGCCGTCCGTACGGGTGAAGCTGGAGGCCGGGTTCACCGCCCGGCAGCGGGACCGCAGCGCCGACGCGCTGGGCGAGGCGATCAGGGACGAGCGGGTCGCCAAGGTGATCCTGCTCGGCGACCTCAACGGCACCATGAACGACCGCGCGCTCAACGCGGTGACCGCCCAGATGCGCTCCACGCAGGGCGCGGCGGGCGACGGGTTCGGGTTCAGTTGGCCGGCGTCGTTCCCGATGGCGCGGATCGACCAGATCCTGGTGCGGGGCGTGGAGCCGGAGAGCAGTTGGACCCTCCCGGCCACCGGCAGCGACCATCTGCCGGTCGCCGCGCGTGTGAGGGTCGACACATCCGCCTCCTGAAAAGCCCAGGTCATCCCCTTTCCGACCGGCGCCGGAAACCCGTGCGTCACCTCGCGGAATACTCGCCCTGAGAGTCTTTGTTCCGTACGGGAACATAAACAGTCCCCGCTGACCCCCTCGGGGGGTCCCCGTACGCACAGCGCACTCGCTTCCGCTCCGAAAGGCGAAGACCTCATGCCCCTGGCCCTGCTCGCCCTCGCCGTGGGTGCCTTCGGCATCGGCACGACCGAGTTCGTGATGATGGGCCTGCTGCCCGACGTCGCGGACGACATGGACATCTCCCTGCCCAGCGCCGGCCACCTGGTCTCGGCCTATGCGCTCGGCGTCGTCATCGGCGCCCCGCTGCTCGCGGCGGTCACCGCGCGCATGTCCCGCCGTACCGTCCTGATCGGCCTGATGGCGCTGTTCGTCATCGGCAACGCCCTGTCGGCCGCCGCACCCGGCGAGGGCTCCCTGCTGGCCGCCCGCTTCCTCAGCGGTCTGCCGCACGGCGCGTTCTTCGGCGTCGGCGCGGTGGTCGCCACCGGCATGGTCGCGCCCGAACGCAAGGCCCGGTCCGTCTCCCTGATGTTCCTCGGCCTGACCGTCGCCAACATCGTCGGCGTCCCCGCGGCCACCGCCATGGGCCAGCAACTGGGCTGGCGGGCGACCTTCCTCGGGGTCAGCGCGATCGGCGTGGCGGCCGTCGCCGCGCTGCTGTTCCTCATCCCCCGCGACCACGCCCCCGCCCCGGCGACCGGCCTGCGCGGCGAGCTGTCGGCGCTGCGCTCGCTGCCGGTCTGGCTGGCGCTCGGCACCACGGTCGCGGGCTTCGGCGCGCTGTTCTCCGCGTACAGCTACATCACGCCGATGCTGACGGACGCCGCCGGGTTCGCCGACGCGAGCGTGACCCTGCTGCTCGCCCTGTTCGGCGTCGGCGCCACCGTGGGCAACCTGCTCGGCGGCCGGCTCGCCGACCACTCCCTGCGGGCCACCCTTTTCGGCGGCCTGACCTCCCTCGTCCTGGTCCTCGCCCTGTTCCCCCTGCTCATGCGTACGGAGATCACGGCGGCGCTGGCGGTGGCCCTGCTCGGCGCGGCGGCCTTCGTCACCGGCTCCCCGCTCCAGTTGATGGTCATGGAGAAGGCGTCGGCGGCCCCGTCCCTGGCCTCCTCCGCCAACCAGGCCGCCTTCAACCTCGCCAACGCCGGCGGCGCCTGGATCGGCGGCCTCACCCTCGCCGCGGGCCTCGGCGCCACCTCCCCGGCCCTCGCCGGCTCGGCCCTGGCCGCCCTCGGCCTCCTGGTCGCGGGCACGGCATACGCGGTCGACCGCCGGGCACCCCGCCCCGGCCGGGAACGGGTGATCGCGACGCACGTACCGGCGACGCCGGAGACGGCCCGTCACGGCTGACGCGCACGGGCCCACCCGGGTGTACGGCTGTGCCGACGTCACATGTCGGCACAGGCGTACACCCGGTCGAAGCGCCCGGCGGCGAGATCCTCGCGGCGGATCAGCCAGGTGGCGACGCCCTCCTCGCGGCGCCAGGCGGCGAGGACGGTCCAGTCCCCGCCGTCCTCCGGCGCGGACAACGGGTCGTCGTTGAGCACGACGGGCGGCCCACCGAGGGCGAACGTCCAGGTGGGCCACGACCCGCCGACGGCCGTCCAGGCGTCGCCCAGTTCCTCGCCCAGCTCGTACTGCTCGTCGTCGGGCTCCGCCCACCGCGACTCGGCGTAACTCTCCCCGTCCAGCGGGGAGAGGTGCCGCCACACCGTGCGCAGCTCCTGCTCGACGAACGGCCCGTACACGCTGTCGACCTTCCGTACGGCCGTCGCCGCCCCGGCCGGAACATGGACCACGGATCCGCCCGCCGGCCCCCGGAAGTCCAGCGAGGGCTCGCCGAAGAACAGCAGATGCCCGCTGGCGGGCAGCCCGGCACCGCCCGGCAGCAGCGCGCAGTCGACGGAGGCGACGAGGGGATACTCCTGCGCGGGCACGCCCTCGGGCAACCCGGGGAAGCCGCCCAACCGCACCACCGCCGGCCCGTCCCCGCCCTCCGCGAAGAACGTCCCGGGCACCAGCGCCCGTACCCACGCCTCCACTTCGCTCTCGGGCAGCCCCCGGGCCGCCGCCTCGGCACGGAACCGCCGCACCCGCTCCGCGTTCCACTCGTTCCAGTCCTCGACCATGGCGGCACCTTAGGCGGTCCCGCCGCCCTTTCCGGGGGAGTCGGGGCCCGGCGCCGCCCCTCTTGCTGTCTTCGCTCGATACCTGCTTCTTCGCTGCGGGGGTCAGGGGACGTTGCGGAGACCGTCAAGGACGCGCTGCATCAGCGCGATGGTCGCTTGGTCACGCGTCCGGCCGGGCGGCGCTTCGAGGTCTTCGGGAACACGCGGCCGGAGCGTCGAACCGTCGAGCGCGGGCGACGGCGACATGGGCAGCACGTTCCTCGCCCATACGATCTTGCCTCCGGCCGGCGGCCGGTAGATCCCCCACTGCTCGGACAGCGCTTCGACGAGGTGAAGTCCGCGCCCGCCCTCGATGTCCGCGGTGACGTTGTGCTTCACCGGTTCGTCCGGGCTGTCGTCCCAGACTTCGATGAACAGCACGCCACCGATGGCCCTGAGCTGCACCGCTACGACGTGCTGCGACGTGATCTCCCAGAGATGTGGCGGCTGCTCCGTGAAGCCCATGGCCTTCACGGCGTTACTGACCAACTCGGACATCACTAGCGAGGCGTCGGGAGCGTGATCGTCCGACCTCCAATGCTTGAGCGTCCGGCGGACGAACTCCCGTGACACCGATACGGCCGACGGCACGGCCACGAGATGCAGCCTCGACACGTGCAGCGTCCGCACTTCCGTAGTCGTGGCATTCACTCGGCCACGCTCCCCGGATGGAACGACGGCACCGACTCATGGGCGCGGGCGAACCAGACGCGGCCGCTCATCATCTCCTCGATGACCGCTTGCATCACCCGCGACAGCGCTGCCGTCGAGTGAAGGTGCCGGTAGTCCGGAACCACCACGTCGCGTACACCGTGCCGGTCGCAGCTCATGACCAGGGCATCCCACGCGACCGAGTGCAGCCAGCGGTGTTCCACGAAGACCTCGGCGAGCGTGAAGCCCTCCCGCTGCGCGAAGTCGCTCAGCTCTTGTTTTAGCTGCTGGACAGAGTGAACGGGCAGTTCCGGCAGGGCGCGCACATACCCATAGATCACGGGTTTCACATTCACCGGACCGTGTTCAAAGAGTACGCGCTGTAAGGCGAATCCTTCGCGATCAGCATGCGCCAAAAATCCCCGTTCGATGACCTCGGATTCGTCACCGTCTCCCCTCGCGGTGAGACGCATATACCCGAACATGACAGGTCGCTTCCGTTCCTCCTGGCCGACTGGAACGGGGATCGGTGGCGGGGCCGAACGCCCACCGCCACCGATCGCCCGGAGTGCCAGGCAAACGGCCTGACCTGCGGATATCCACAGCACGGGTGATGCGCGGATGCCGCATCCGAGCCGCATTCGGGCTTCTGGCCAGCGCGAACACGCCTGTACGTCCTATGGTGTTTCCCTGCCCGATGTCAGCCGGAGGGGTGGGCGATGCCGGTCAAGCGCTTACGTTTGGTGCAGTACCGTAAGGCCGCTGGCTATACCCAAGAGGGACTGGCCGAATACCTTGGTGTCGAACGTTCTACCGTTGGTCGCTGGGAGAGTGGCGAAACCGAGCCGCAGGCGTACCTACGACCGAGGTTGGCCCGCGCGCTCACCATCACGTCGCAAGAACTGCAAGCAGCTCTGGCCGATGTCACCGTGATGCAAGCGCGGCCGAACGAACGTATGACGCATGCGCTGCGGAATCCAGCGTCGGCCGACTTGGTGGTCGTCGCCTATCTGCACCAGCGGCTGAGGCAACTGGATGAGTCCTACGACAAGGCGTCGTCCACGGGACTGCTGGGCCCGGCCGGACAGGTGCACGGACAGGTGAAGTTCCTTCGAGAGAACGCCACCAACCCCCGCGTACGCAGGGCGCTGTACGAGGTCGAAGCCGACTCAGCCACGCTCGTGGGCCAACTGGTGTGGGATGTCAGCCAACGACGCGACCACGACGCCCCCTTGGGCTACTTCCGAGACGCCGTCGATGCAGCCCGCCACGCGCGTGATCCCTGCATCGAGGCGTACGCGACCCTTCGCATGGCCTACGTGGCGCTGTACGGGGAGAAGAACCCGAGAAGCGGCGTCATGCTCGCGCAGCGAGCGGCCGAGGCCGCCAAGGCGGTCAGCCCGTCACTCACCGGGCTGTCCCTCCTCCACGTTGCAGAGGGGCACGCCATGACCGGCGCGACCAGTGAGTGTGAAGCGGCGCTGAAGAAGGCGGAAGAACAGTTCGACCGCGTCCACCCCGATGATGTGGCTGCGCCGTACTACACACCCAACGAGTACAACCGGCTGGCGGGATCCTGCTATCTGTCCCTGGGACTGCCTGAACGGGCCGAACCGATCCTCCGTACGACCACGAGGGGACTGGCGGCCAAGAAGAAGTCTCAGGCCATCGCGCTGGGCAACCTGACCTTGGCGCTCATCCGGCAGGGCAAGCTCGATGAAGCGGTGAAGACTATGCACCGGACCATCGACGCCGTGGAGCTGACGCGCGGGGGCGGCGGCCTCAACGTGGCGTACTCCGCGGGTCGTGAGCTACGGAAGTGGCGGCACGAACCATGGGCGCAAGAGATCAACGACCGGTTGCTGGCCTTGATGGCGGCGCTATGAGTGGGGGTGGGGAGTACGTGAACGACATCGAGTCATCCAAGCAGGCGCTGCGTGAGAAGGTGTGGCGCCGCCTGATCGACGGCGGCGGCGCACCCGCCGACTCGTACGGGAAGATCCCTGGCTTCTACGGTGCTGAGGCCACGGCGGAACAACTGGCCGGTCAGGACTTCTGGCAGCGCGCTGCCACCGTGAAGGCGAACCCCGACTGGGCGCAGCTTCCGGTCAGGGTCCGTGCGCTCAAGGACGGCAAGCGCGTCTACATGGCTGTGCCTCGTATGGCTTCACTCGAACCCTTCTACCTGCTCGACCCAGAGAGCCTCGGTCTTCCGCCCGAGGAGGCCGCCGAGAAGAAGGGCGCGGCTCAGACCGCCCGCCGGCTCGGGGTGGAGTCGATGGAGCCCATCGACGTGGTGGTGTGCGGCAGCGTCGCAGTGAATCGGTCGGGGGTACGCATCGGGAAGGGTGCCGGGTACTCCGACCTTGAGGTGGCGCTCTTGATCGAAGCGGGTCTCGTCACGGACGAAACGGTGATCGTCGCACCGGTTCACCCGCTTCAGGTGATCGAAGAGGACATCCCCGAGACCGAGCACGACTTTTCTGTGGATTACATCGTCACACCCGACGAGGTGATCCCCTGCCCTGACCGCCGCCGCCCGCCGGGCGTCGTCTGGGACGACCTGACTGCCGAGAAGCTCGCGGCGATCCCGGTACTGGCGGCCCGTCACCGGGCAAGGCCGTGATGAGCAACACGAGAGCCGGTGGCTGTCGCAGGAGTTCGTCGTCCCAACGCCGTCCCTCGGCAGGGTGTCGTCCGGCGCGATCCATCCCGGGGCCGACCGTGTCGTCCGTAAGCTCCGCACTCCGAGGGCGTGATGAGAGGGGATGACATGACCGACGAGGGCGCGCGGGTCTTCCGGGAGGCGTGGATCGCCGGAGTGCGGAAGCACTTCCCCGGCGATCCCAAGCCGAGCTACGTGACCCCGTGGGAGGAGACGCCCGAGTGGGAACGCGCGGCCGCGGGTGCCGTGTACGCACAGGTCCGCCAGTTACTGGAACTGAGCGGCGGCCACGCGTCCCGCCTCTCACGTGAGCAGAAGGGCCGGTTCGTCGCGACGAGCTGGACGGCGCAGATGTACAAGCACTTCGAGGACCCCAAGCCGGGGTACGTGGCCGACTGGCCCGACCTGCCGGACTGGCAGAAGGAGACCGACGCGGACATCTTCGAGGCGGTCGAAAAGAGCCTTCGGTAGGAATCCACGGGGCCGACGGTGAGCAACCGCCGGCCCCGAACGGAAAAGCCGCTGACGTGCGCTACAGCACCGGCAAGTTCTTCCGCAGTTCGAAGGCCGTGACCTCGCTGCGGTACTCCTCCCACTCCTGCCGCTTGTTGCGGAGGAAGAAGTCGAAGACGTGTTCGCCGAGGGTTTCGGCGACGAGGTCGCTGCGTTCCATCAGGGTCAGGGCCTCGCCGAGGTTCTGGGGGAGGGGCTCGATGCCCAGGGCGCGGCGTTCGGCGTCGGAGAGAGCCCAGACGTCGTCCTCGGCGCCCGGCGGGAGTTCGTAGCCCTCCTCGATGCCCTTGAGGCCGGCGGCGAGGAGGACGGCGTAGGTCAGGTACGGGTTGGCGCCGGAGTCGATGGAGCGGACCTCGACGCGGGCCGAGCCCGTCTTGCCGGGCTTGTACATGGGGACGCGGACCAGCGCGGAGCGGTTGTTGTGGCCCCAGCAGATGTACGAGGGGGCCTCGCCGCCCGCGCCCGCGGTGCGCTCCGTGCCGCCCCAGATGCGCTTGTACGAGTTGACCCACTGGTTGGTGACCGCGCTGATCTCCGCCGCGTGCCGCAGCAGCCCCGCGATGAAGGAGCGGCCGACCTTGGAGAGCTGGTACTCCGCGCCGGACTCGTAGAACGCGTTGCGGTCGCCCTCGAAGAGGGAGAGGTGGGAGTGCATGCCCGAGCCGGGGTACTCCGAGAACGGCTTCGGCATGAAGGTGGCCTGGAGGCCCTGCTCCAGCGCGACCTGCTTCATGACCAGCCGGAACGTCATGATGTTGTCGGCGGTGGAGAGCGCGTCCGCGTACCGCAGGTCGATCTCCTGCTGGCCGGGGGCGCCCTCGTGGTGGGAGAACTCCACCGAGATGCCCATCGACTCCAGCATCGTGATCGCCTGGCGGCGGAAGTCCATGCCGATGTTCTGCGGGGTGTGGTCGAAGTACCCGGAGTTGTCGGCGGGCGTGGGGACCGAGCCGTCCACCGGCTTGTCCTTCAGCAGGAAGAACTCGATCTCCGGGTGGGTGTAGAAGGTGAAGCCCAGGTCGGAGGTGCGGGCCAGGGCGCGCTTGAGGACGTAGCGCGGGTCCGCGAAGGACGGCGAGCCGTCCGGCATCAGGATGTCGCAGAACATCCGGGCCGTCCCGGGGGCCTCCGCCCGCCAGGGCAGCACCTGGAACGTGGCCGGGTCCGGCTTGGCGATCATGTCGGACTCGTAGACCCGGGCGAAGCCCTCGATCGCGCTGCCGTCGAAGCCGATGCCCTCGTCGAACGCCTGCTCCAGTTCGGCCGGGGCCACGGCCACGGACTTCAGGAAGCCCAGCACGTCCGTGAACCACAGGCGTACGAACCGGATGTCGCGCTCCTCCAAGGTCCGGAGCACGAACTCCTGCTGCTTGTCCATCTTCCGCTTCCCCATCCTTGCTGGTCAGGCCGCCTGTCTCCGGTGCCGCAGGAGGCGGTCGAGCACCTGAGCATCCCACCACACGTCCGTTTCGCGCGCGTTGCCGACCATGATCGGCCCGGCGGCCCGGTACTGAACGGTTCCGGTGCGGCGGGTCTCCGCTCTCCCCGCAGCGTAGAGGCCATGTGTTCGATCGGGCCATTCCTGGGGCCCGGGTACACCGGATCCCGCGCACTCCCTACGACCGGCGCCCCTTTCCGTCCTACGATCAGCGGACTCACAGCCGCTTTCCCAGAAGGGCACTACCCCATGGGCTCCGCCAAGAAGAGCAGCAGCCAGGCGCGGCAGGCGCGCATAGCCGAGATGCGGCGCGCGGAACAGGCACGCGAGCGCCGCGGGCGCCTGCTCACCATCGGCGTGAGCGCGGTCGTCGTGGCCGGTCTCGTCGTAGGCGGCGTCCTGCTGGTGCGGTCGGGGTCCGACGACCCCGGCGGCACCGCCTCCGACGGCAAGGGCGCCGGCACGTTCGTCACCGGCGAGGACGGCGTACGGACCTGGAAAGGCACCCTCTCCCGCAACCACGTCACCAAGGACGTGACCTACCCGATGAAGCCCCCGGTCGGCGGCGACCACGACCAGGTCTGGATGAACTGCGACGGCGACGTCTACGACAAGGCCCTCGACGACAAGAACGCCGTGCACGCCCTCGAACACGGCGCGGTCTGGGTGACGTACACCGACCAGGCCCCGAAGGCCGACGTCGACGCGCTGGCGGCGAAGGTGGAGAAGACGCCGTACTCGCTGATGAGCCCCTACCAGGGACAGCGGGACCCGATCATGCTGAGCGCCTGGGGGCACCAGCGGACGGTGACCGGCGCCGACGATCCGGCGGTCGACGCGTTCTTCGAGAAGTACGTGCAGGGCGAGCAGACGCCCGAGCCGGGCGCCGCCTGCACCGGGGGACGGGCCAAGTGAGGCGACGGGTCCGCCGTACCGCCGCCGGGGCCGTCGCGGCGGCGCTCCTCGCGGCGGGCGCCGTCACCTGGGTGGTCACCCGGGACGGCGGTACGGACCCGGTGCCGGCGGCGGACTCGGCGGACGCCGGGTTCGCCCGGGACATGGCCGTCCACCACCAGCAGGGCGTCGAGATGGCGTACCTGGTGCGCGACCGCACCGACGACGAGGAGGTGCGGCGGCTCGCCTACGACATCGCGCAGACGCAGGCCAACCAGCGCGGCATGCTGCTGGGCTGGCTCGACCTGTGGGAGCTGCCCAAGGTGTCGTCCGACCCGCCGATGACCTGGATGGGCATGGGCGGCATGCCCTCCGCGGGGCCCGGGTCGCTGATGCCGGGGATGGCCACCGACGCCGAGATGGCGAAGCTGGACACCCTCAGCGGCCAGCGGGCGGAGGTCTACTTCCTGCGGCTGATGACCGAGCACCACAAGGGCGGCGTGCACATGGCCGAGGGCTGCGTGCGGCGCTGCTCGGTCAAGGCGGAGAAGCGGCTCGCCGACAGCATGGTCGAGGCGCAGCGGTCGGAGATCGCGCTCATGGCCGACCTGCTGCGCGAACGCGGCGCGACACCGTCGGCGTGACCTGCGGCGCGACACCGCCGGCGTGACCTGCGGCGCCCCGTCTGACCTGCCGTGCCCCCGCGCGACCTGCGGCGCCCTCGCCTGACCTGCGGCGCCTCCGTCTGACCTGCCGTGCCCCCGCGCGACCTGTGGCGCCCTCGCCTGACCTGCGGCGCCCTTGTCCCACCTGCCGCCTCCGTCTGACCTGCGGAGCCCCCGCCTCCCTCCATCGCGTCGGTCTGACGATTACACTGGTTCCGTGCCTCAACTACGACTCGCCCTGAACCAGATCGACTCCACCGTCGGTGACCTCGCGTCGAACACCGAGTCGATCGTCCGCTGGACCCGGCACTCCGCCGAGCAGGGAGCGCACCTCGTGGCGTTCCCGGAGATGGTGCTGACCGGGTACCCCGTCGAGGACCTGGCCCTGAGGTCGTCCTTCGTCGAGGCATCCCGCGCCGCGCTGCGCTCGCTGGCCGCCCGCCTCGCCGGGGAGGGGCTCGGCGAACTGCCGGTCGTCGTGGGCTACCTCGACCGGAGCGAGACCGCGCAGCCGAAGTACGGGCAGCCCGCGGGCTCCCCGCAGAACGCGGGTGCGGTGCTGCACCGGGGCGAGGTGGTGCTGACCTATGCCAAGCACCACCTGCCCAACTACGGCGTCTTCGACGAGTTCCGCTACTTCGTGCCCGGCGACACCATGCCGGTGCTCCGGGTGCACGGCGTCGATGTCGCGCTGGCCATCTGCGAGGACCTCTGGCAGGACGGCGGCCGGGTCCCCGCGGCCCGCTCCGCCCGCGCCGGGCTGCTGCTGTCCATCAACGCCTCGCCCTACGAGCGCAACAAGGACGACACGCGGCTCGAACTGGTGCGCAAGCGGGCCCAGGAGGCCGGGTGCACCACCGCCTACCTCGCCATGACCGGCGGCCAGGACGAACTGGTCTTCGACGGCGACTCGATCGTCGTCGACCGGGACGGGGAGGTCGTCGCGCGGGCACCGCAGTTCTCCGAGGGCTGCTTCGTCCTCGACCTGGACCTGCCGGCCGCGGCGCCCGACGCGCCGACCGGGACCGTCGACGACGGGCTGCGCATCGAGCGGGTCGTGCTCTCCGAGGAGCCCCTGCCGGCCTACCCGCCCGAGCTGACCGGCACGTACGCCGACCGGCTGGACGACGACGAGGAGGTCTACTCGGCGCTCGTCGTGGGCCTGCGCGCCTACGTCGCCAAGAACGGCTTCCGGTCCGTGCTGATCGGCCTCTCCGGCGGCATCGACTCCTCCCTCGTCGCCGCCCTCGCCTGCGACGCGGTCGGCGCGGAGAACGTGTACGGCGTCTCCATGCCGTCGAAGTACTCCTCCGAGCACTCCAAGGACGACGCCGCCGAGCTGGCCCGGCGCACCGGGCTGCACTACCGCACCGTCGCCATCGAGCCGATGTTCGACGCGTACATGGGGTCGCTGGGCCTGACCGGGCTGGCGGAGGAGAACCTCCAGTCCCGGCTGCGCGGCACCCTGCTGATGGCGATCTCCAACCAGGAGGGCCACATCGTCCTCGCCCCCGGCAACAAGTCGGAGCTGGCGGTCGGCTACTCCACGCTGTACGGCGACTCGGTGGGCGCGTACGGGCCGATCAAGGACCTCTACAAGACCTCCGTGTTCCGCCTGGCCGAGTGGCGCAACCGGGCCGCCGCCGAGCGCGGGCAGACCCCGCCGATCCCGGAGAACTCCATCACCAAGCCGCCCAGCGCCGAACTGCGGCCGGGGCAGGTCGACACGGACTCGCTGCCGGACTATCCCGTCCTCGACGCGATCCTGGAGCTGTACGTCGACCGCGACCGCGGCGCGGACGAGATCGTCGCCGCCGGGTTCGACCGGGAGCTGGTGGCGCGGACGCTGCGGATGGTGGACACCGCGGAGTACAAGCGGCGGCAGTACCCGCCGGGGACGAAGATCTCGCCCAAGGGGTTCGGCAAGGACCGGCGGCTGCCGATCACCAATGGGTGGCGGGAGAAGGCGTAGGGGGTACGCCCTCGGGGGCGGGGCGTTGCCGGGTGCCGGTGCGTACGGGGACGGGGACGGGGCCGGTCGGCGCCCGGCGCGGGCGCGTGTTCCGGTGCCGGCCGGCGTCGGCGTCGGCGCGGGCGCGTGTTCCGGGCCGGTCCGCGTCGGCGCGGGCGCCCCGCTCGCCGGTGTCCGTGCCCCCCGTCCGGTTAGGCTCTGGCCACGACGACCTTGATCAGACGGGAGGCCGGACATGACCGCGCCGGGACGCAGGAGCAGTACCTTCACGCGACTGCTGCGGCACGGGTTCACCGACGCCTCCGCCGCCGAGCGCCTGCTGGACAGCCCCGAGCTGGTGCCCGTCCGCAACGACCCCGTCCTCCTGGAAGCGCTCGGCGCCACCGCCGACCCCGACCTCGCCCTGCGCGGCCTGGTCCACCTGCTGGAGGCCCAGCCCGGCCCCACCGCCCGCCGCGAGCTGCTGGACACGCTGATCGCCGCCAAGCCGCTGCGCGACCGGCTGCTCGGGGTGCTCGGCGCCTCCGAGGCGCTCGCCGACCACCTCGCCCGGCACGCCGGGGACTGGCGGGCCCTCGTCACCTACGAGCCGCGCGACCTGCACCCCGGCGTCGAGGAGTTCGAACGCGGCCTGGCCGGCGCCGACGACCCGGTCTCCCTGCGGGTCGCCTACCGGCGCTGCCTGCTCTCCATCGCCGCCCGTGACGTGTGCGGCACGATAGACGTCGCCGAGACCGCCGCCGAGCTGGCCGACCTCGCCACCGCCACCCTCCGCGCCGCCCTGCGCATCGCGGCCGCCGCCGCGCCCGAGGACGCCGCGCTCTGCCGGCTCGCGGTGATCGCCATGGGCAAGTGCGGCGGCCACGAACTGAACTACGTCTCCGACGTCGACGTGATCTTCGTCGGCGAACCCGCCGAGGGCGCCGACGAGACCCGGGCCGTGCGGGCCGCCACCCGGCTCGCCTCCCACCTGATGCGGATCTGCTCCGAGACCACCGTCGAGGGCTCGATCTGGCCCGTCGACGCCAACCTGCGGCCCGAGGGACGCAACGGCCCGCTGGTGCGCACCCTGAGCAGCCATGTGGCGTACTACCAGCGCTGGGCCAAGACCTGGGAGTTCCAGGCGCTGCTCAAGGCCCGGCCGGTGGCCGGTGACGCCGCCCTCGGCGCGGAGTACGTCGCCGCGCTCCAGCCCCTGGTCTGGGGGGCCGCCGAACGCGAGAACTTCGTCGCCGACGTGCAGAAGATGCGCCGCCGGGTGGTCGAGAACATCCCCGCCGCCGAGGTCGACCGGCAGCTCAAGCTCGGCCCGGGCGGGCTGCGGGACGTGGAGTTCGCCGTCCAGCTCCTGCAACTGGTGCACGGCCGGGCCGACGCCTCGCTGCGCAGCGGGACCACGCTGGACGCGCTGCGCGCCCTGTCCGCCGGCGGCTACGTCGGCCGCGCCGACGCCACCCGGCTCGACGAGGCGTACCGGTTCCTGCGCTCCCTGGAGCACCGCATCCAGTTGCACCGGCTGCGCCGCACCCACCTGGTGCCCGAGGACGAGGCCGACCTGCGGCGCATCGGACGCTCGCTGGGCCTGCGCACCGACCCCGTCGGCGGGCTGCTGCGCGAGTGGCGGCGGCACGCCTCCGTCGTACGGAAGCTGCACGAGAAGCTGTTCTACCGGCCGCTGCTCGACGCGGTCGCGGCGCTCGCCCCCGGCGAGGCCCGGCTCAGCGCGGAGGCGGCGCGCGAGCGGCTGGTCGCGCTCGGGTACGACGATCCGGCCGCCGCGCTGCGGCACCTGGAGGCGCTGGCGTCCGGGGTGTCGCGGAAGGCGGCCATCCAGCGGACGCTGCTGCCGGTGCTGCTGGGCTGGTTCGCGGACTCCGCCGACCCGGACGCCGGCCTGCTGAACTTCCGCAAGGTCTCCGACGCGCTCGGCAAGACGCCCTGGTACCTGCGGCTGCTGCGGGACGAGGGCGCCGCCGCGGAGAACCTCGCCCGGGTGCTGTCCGCCGGGCGGCTCGCCCCCGACCTGCTGATGCGGGCGCCCGAGGCGGTCGCCCTGCTCGGCGACGGCGAGGGCGCGGCGGGCGGCGGACTGGCGCCCCGCTCGCGGGCCGCGCTGGAGCAGGAGATCCTCGCGGCGATCCGCCGCGCCGACGGCGCCGGCCAGGCCGTGACGGCGGCCCGCGGGGTACGGCGGCGGGAGCTGTTCCGCACCGCCGCGGCGGACATCGTCGGGTCCTACGGCACGGAGGCGCACTCCGCCGAGGCCGACCAGGGGGCGCTGGTGGACCGGGTCGGGTCGGCGGTCTCCGACCTGACGGCGGCCACGCTGGCGGGCACGCTCCGGGCGGTGGTGCGCGAAGGGTGGGGCGACGAGCTGCCGACCCGGTTCGCGATCATCGGGATGGGGCGGTTCGGGGGGCACGAGCTGGGTTACGGGTCCGACGCGGACGTGCTCTTCGTGCACGAGCCCCGGGACGGGGTGGCCGAGCGGGAGGCCGGGGAGGCGGCGAACCGGGTCGTCTCCGAGCTGCGGCGGCTGCTCCAGGCGCCCAGCGCGGACCCGCCGCTGATCGTCGACGCGGATCTGCGGCCGGAGGGCAAGTCGGGGCCGCTGGTGCGCACGCTGAAGTCGTACGAGGCGTACTACCGCCGGTGGTCGCTGGTGTGGGAGTCGCACGCGCTGCTGCGGGCCGAGTTCGTGGCGGGCGACGAGGACCTGGGGCGGCGGTTCATCGAGCTGATCGACCCGCTGCGGTACCCGGCACGCGGGCTCGGGGACGACGCGGTACGGGACATCCGGCGGCTGAAGGCCCGGATGGAGACGGAACGGCTGCCGCGCGGGGCGGACCCCAAGCTGAACGCGAAGCTGGGGCCCGGGGGGCTGTCGGACGTGGAGTGGACCGTGCAGTTGACGCAGTTGCGGCACGGGCACGAGGTGGCCGGCCTGCGGACGACCCGGACCCGGACCGCGCTGGCGGCGGCCTGCGCGGCGGGGCTCATTTCTGAGGAGGACGCGGCGATCCTCGACGAGGCGTGGGTACTGGCCACCCGGGTCCGCAACGCGGTGATGCTGGTCCGGGGCCGGGCGGGGGACACCTTCCCGTCCGACAGCCGGGAACTGGCGGCGGTGGGCCGCTACCTGGGCTACGGCCACGGCCACGCGGGCGACATGCTCGACGCGTACCGCCGCACGGCAAGGCGAGCCCGAGGAGTGGTGGAAGACCTCTTCTACACCTGACCTGCCGGACACGCTCCGAGGCCCCCAAGCGCCCGCCCCGCCCACCCAGCCGCAGCGCTTCGGGGCGCCCGCCCCACCCACCCAGCCGCGGGGCCCCGGTCGGCCGACCCGCCCGCCCAACCGCGGGCAGTCGTGCCGCTGGGGCGGCACGGGTGGGCGCGGGCGGCACCCCGCAGCGCCGGGCCGCGCGACGCCCCCGGTCAGCTCCCGCCGGGCCCCGCAGCGCCGGGCCGCGCGACGCCCCCGGTCAGCTCCCGCCGGGCCCCGCAGCGCCGGGCCGCGCGACGCCCCCCGGCCAGCTTCCCCCGGGCCCCGCAGCGCCGGGCCGCGCGACGCCCCCGGTCAGCTCCCGCCGGGCCCCGCAGCGCCGGGCCGCGCGACGCCCCCCGATCAGCTCGCGCCGGGCCGCGCAACACCCCCGGTCAGCCCCCCGAAGGCCGCCGCGGCAACCCGTACGGAATCCCCCCGTACCAAGCCCACGCAACCCCATACCCGAAGGCCAGACACAGCGCACCCCCCACCGCATCGAGCCAGAAATGGTTTGCCGTGGCCACGATGACGACCAGCGTGGCCGCCGGATAGAGCAGCCCCAGGACACGCGCCCAGGGCACCCTCGCCAGGGCGAAGATCGTCAGACCGCACCACAGGGACCAGCCGATGTGCATCGACGGCATCGCGGCGTACTGGTTCGACATGTTCTTCAGGTCGCCGGAGGCCATCGACCCCCAGGTCTGGTGGACCATGACCGTGTCCACGAAGCCCCCGCCGGTCATCAGCCGCGGCGGCGCGAGCGGATACAGGTAGTAGCCGAGGAGGGCGACCGCCGTGGTGGCGAACAGGACGAGGCGGGTCGCCGCGTACCGGCCGGGATGGCTGCGGTAGAGCCACACCAGGACACCGAGGGTGACGACGAAGTGCAGCGTCGCGTAGTAGTAGTTCATACCGACGATCAGCCAAGTCACGGAGTTGACCGCGTGGTTGACCGACTCCTCGACCGCGATGCCGAGCCGGTGCTCCAGCTCCCAGATCCGGTCCGCGTTGCGCAGCGCCTCGGCGCGCTGCTCCGGTACCGCGTTGCGGACGAGTGAGTACGTCCAGTAACTCACCGCGATCAGAAGGATCTCGAACCAGAGACGGGGCCGGCGCGGGGTGCGCAGCCCGCGCAGCGGGCCCGGCCCCCGCTCGTCCGTGACGGAGCGCGGGAGGGCCGCTTCCCGGCCTTCCGTCGTCGTCACGGTCGTGTCACCCATGGGCACAGAGTCTGCCAGAAAAGCTTACTGTCACCGATCATCCCTCCGTCGGGTTCTGGACGCATGTTCTACGCCGACGGGAGGTCCTCCGCGCTCCGTCTCAAGGAGGACTCAGGGGCGGGTTCCCGGAGCGGACGCCGTCGAACCCCTGACCACCAACTCCGGCATGAACACGAACTCGCTGTGCGGAGCGGGGGTGCCGCCGATCTCCTCCAGCAGGGTGCGGACGGCGGCCTGGCCCATCGCCGGGACCGGCTTGCGGACCGTGGTCAGGGGCGGGTCGGTGAAGGCGATCAGCGGGGAGTCGTCGAAGCCGACGACGGAGATGTCCTTGGGGACGTCCAGGCCGTGCTGCCGGGCCGCCCGTATCGCGCCCAGCGCCATCATGTCGCTGGCGCACACCACCGCAGTGCAGTCCCGGGCGATCAGCGCGGTGGCCGCCGCCTGCCCGCCCTCCAGGGTGTAGAGGGAGTGCTGCACCAGGTCGGCCTCGACCGTCTGGGCCGGCAGTCCGAGCTGGTCCTGCATGGTGCGGACGAAGCCCTCGATCTTGCGCTGCACCGGGACGAACCGTTTCGGTCCCAGCGCCAGGCCGATCCGGGTGTGGCCGAGGGAGACGAGGTGGGTGACCGCCAGCGTCATCGCGGCCCGGTCGTCGGGGGAGATGAACGGCGCCTGCACCTTGGGCGAGAAGCCGTCGACCAGCACGAAGGGCACGCCCTGCGCGCGCAGCCGCTCGTAGCGCTCGGTGTCGGCGGTGGTGTCCGCGTGCAGCCCGGAGACATAGATGATGCCGGCCACCCCGCGGTCGACCAGCATCTCGGTCAGCTCGTCCTCGGTGGAGCCGCCCGGCGTCTGGGTGGCCAGCACCGGGGTGTAGCCCTGTCTGGTCAGCGCCTGGCCGATCACCTGGGCCAGGGCCGGGAATATCGGGTTCTCCAGCTCCGGGGTGATCAGGCCCACCAGCCCCTCGCTGCGCTGCCGCAGCCGCACGGGGCGCTCGTAGCCGAGGACGTCCAGGGCGGCGAGGACGGACTGGCGGGTGGTGGCGGCGACGCCCGGCTTCCCGTTGAGGACGCGGCTGACGGTCGCTTCGCTCACTCCCGCCTGGGCGGCGATGTCGGCAAGCCGTGTGGTCACAGGGGTGGACTGTACCGGCCGTCCGCTCCCTTGCCCACCGACCGGACGCCGGGCCCGACTTGTCGGACGGCCTGGCGCGGGCTGCTGCGTCATCGCGCTCCCTAGAAGAGTTGTCGGCAAGATCTTGCAGAGTCTTGCATGTGATCGGACTGTGTAAAGAAGCGTCTCACGGCGGTCGCCGATGCGTCACGTACGGATAACGACCGAGATCTCTTGCACTTTTTTGCTGCAAGGTCTTTCGAAACGCTTTCAGCGCTGTTACGTTCACGTCGCCCGGCGGCGGCAACGGCGCGGTCGGCAAGTCGACAGGAGCGGCGGACGGGACCGCCTCCTGCACACACGGGCTTTTCACCCTCAAGGAGAACTCATGCGGCGTGGCATAGCGGCCACCGCGCTGGTGGCGTCCCTCGCCCTGGCGGCGACGGCCTGCGGCGGGAGCGACAGCGGCGACTCGGCCGGCGGTCCGGTCACCATCACCTGGTGGGACACCTCCAACGCCACCAACGAGGCGCCGACGTACAAGGCCCTGGTCAAGGAGTTCGAGGCCGCCCACAAGGACGTCAAGGTCAACTACGTCAACGTCCCCTTCGACCAGGCGCAGAACAAGTTCGACACCGCCGCCGGTTCCAAGGGCGCCCCCGACGTGCTGCGCTCCGAGGTCGGCTGGACCCCCGCTTTCGCCAAGAAGGGCTTCTTCCTGCCGCTGGACGGCACCGAGGCCCTCGCCGACCAGGACACGTTCCAGCCCAGCCTGATCGAGCAGGCCAAGTACGAGGGCAAGACGTACGGCGTCCCCCTGGTCACCGACACCCTCGCCTTCGTCTACAACAAGGAACTGTTCGCCAAGGCCGGCGTCGAGGCCCCCAAGACCTGGGACGACCTGAAGAAGGCCGCCGCCACGATCAAGGCCAAGACCGGCGTCGACGGCTACTGGGGCTCCACCGCGGGCTACTACGCGCAGCCGTTCCTCTACGGCGAGGGCACCGACACCGTCGACGTCGGCGCCAAGAAGATCACCGTGAACTCGGCCGCGGCCAAGAAGGCGTACGGCACCTGGCTGAGCCTGTTCGACGGCAAGGGCCTGCACAAGGCCGACACCACCGCCGACGCCTACGCCCACATCCAGGACGCGTTCGTCAACGGCAAGCTCGCCTCGATCATCCAGGGCCCCTGGGAGATCACCAACTTCTACAAGGGCTCCGCCTTCAAGGACAAGGAGAACCTGGGCATCGCCACCGTCCCGGCCGGCTCGACCGGGAAGGCGGGCGCCCCGACCGGCGGCCACAACCTCTCCGTGTACGCCGGCTCCGACGAGGCCCACCAGAAGGCCGCGCTGAAGTTCGTCAACTTCATGACCTCCGCGAAGGCGCAGGAGACCGTCGCGCTGAAGAACTCCACGCTGCCCACGCGGGACGACGCCTACACCGACAAGGTCAAGGCCGACCCGGGCATCGCCGGCTACCAGGGCGTGCTCTCCGCCGCCCAGCCGCGCCCGGCGCTGCCGGAGTACAGCTCCCTGTGGACCCCGCTCGACGACGAGCTGCCGAAGATCGCCGGCGGCAAGGAGTCGCTGGACGAGGGGCTGAAGAACGCCGAGACGGCCATCACCAAGCTGGTGCCGGACTTCGGCAAGTGAGCCCGCGCGGCCGTCGGGTCCCCCGGCAGAGGGGGAGGGGACCCGCCGGCCGCCGGCCCCGGTGCCGTACCCCTTGATCCGCAGGATTCCGAGAAGGTTGTCGAACCATGACAGTCGCCATCGACCGCGCGACCGGCAAGCGCCGCGGTGACCGCACGCCCCGGCCCGGGCTGGGCCGGCGCCTGAAGAACGGCTACCAGAGACACTGGTACGCCTACGCCATGATCGCGCCGGTGGTGATCGTCCTCGGCGTCCTGGTGCTGTACCCCCTGGCGTACGGCTTCTACCTCACGCTCACCGACGCCGACAGCCTCAACTCGGCCCGCACCATCGGCGTCAACGAGATCGAGGCCACCTACAAGTTCGTCGGCCTGGACAACTACGCCGACATCCTGTGGGGCGAGACCGCCTACGACCGGTTCTGGTCCCACTTCCTCTGGACGGTGGTGTGGACGGCCGCCTGCGTCACCCTGCACTACTGCATCGGCCTGGGCCTGGCCCTGCTGCTCAACCAGAAGCTGCGCGGACGCACCTTCTACCGGCTGATCCTGGTCCTGCCGTGGGCCGTGCCCACCTTCGTCACCGTCTTCGGCTGGCGGTTCATGCTCGCCGACTCCGGCATCATCAACTCCGCCCTGGAGGCGCTGCACCTGCCGGCCCCGCAGTGGCTGGAGGACACCTTCTGGCAGCGGTTCGCCGCGATCATGGTGAACACCTGGTGCGGTGTGCCGTTCATGATGGTCTCGCTCCTCGGCGGCCTGCAGTCCATCGACTCCTCGCTGTACGAGGCGGCCGAGATGGACGGCGCCAGCGCCTGGCAGCGGTTCCGCCATGTCACGCTGCCCGGTCTGCGGGCGGTCAGCTCCACCGTCGTCCTGCTGGGCGTCATCTGGACCTTCAACCAGTTCGCCATCATCTTCCTGCTGTTCGGCAACACCGCCCCGGACGCGCAGATCCTGGTGACCTGGGCCTACCAGCTCGGCTTCGGGCAGCAGCCGCGCGAGTTCGCGCAGTCCGCCGCCTACGGCATCCTGCTGCTGGCCGTGCTGATCGTCTTCACCTCCTTCTACCGCCGCTGGCTGAACCGTGACGAGCAGCAGCTCGCGATCTGAGGCATCCATGACCACCACCACCGTCACCCCAGCCGCCGGTCCGGCGGCGCCGGACGCCGCACCCACCGCGACCGGACCGCGCCGCCGGCGCGGCCGGGGCGCCGCCCTCGCCTCGCACGGGGTGCTCACCGTGGCGAGCCTGATCGCCCTGTTCCCCATCGCCTGGCTGGTCTTCCTCTCCCTCGGTCCGGACAAGGACGACTATCTGCACCCCGGGCGCATCTGGTCCAAAATGACGTTCGAGAACTACTCGTTCGTGCTGAGCGAGACCAACTTCTGGCACTGGCTGCAGAGTTCGCTGGTCGTCTCGCTCGGCACCACCGTCATCGGCGTGATGGTCGCCGCCACCACCGGGTACGCCGTCTCCCGGATGCGGTTCCCCGGCTACCGCAAGCTGATGTGGGTCCTGCTGCTCACCCAGATGTTCCCCATCGCCGTCCTGATCGTGCCGATGTACCAGATCCTGTCCGAGCTGCGGCTCATCGACAGCTACCTCGGGCTGGTCCTGGTCTACTGCTCGACCGCGGTGCCGTACTGCGCCTGGCTGCTCAAGGGGTACTTCGACACCATCCCGTTCGAGATCGACGAGGCCGGCCGGGTCGACGGGCTCTCCCCGTTCGGCACGTTCTTCCGGCTGATCCTGCCGCTGGCCCGGCCGGGCCTGGCGGTGGCCGCCTTCTACAGCTTCATCACGGCCTTCGGCGAGGTCGCCTTCGCGTCCACGTTCCTGCTCTCCGACACCAAGTACACCTTCGCCGTCGGACTGCAGAGCTTCGTCAGCGAGCACGACGCGCAGCGCAACCTGATGGCCGCCACCGCGGTGCTGATCGCCATACCCGTGTCCGCGTTCTTCTACCTCGTGCAGAGGAACCTGGTCACCGGCCTCACCGCGGGCGGCACCAAGGGCTGAGGCCCCGCACACGGGTGGCGGTCGCGGCGCCCATCCGACCCCGCCGCGCCGCGACCGCCTCCTTCCTCCCCGGCCCGCTCCATCCGATCCATGCCTCCCTGTACCCGTTACGCATCAAGGACGACATGAGCCAGCAGCACTTCGCAGCCCAGGCCCCGACCTCCCGGACCGACTCGGCCGTCGCCACCGTCGCCAGGCGCCGCGACTGGTGGCGGGACGCGGTGATCTACCAGGTGTACCCGCGCAGCTTCGCCGACAGCAACGGCGACGGCATGGGCGACCTGGAGGGCATCCGCACCCGCCTGCCGTACCTGCGCGACCTCGGTGTGGACGCCGTGTGGCTCAGCCCCTTCTACGCCTCCCCGCAGGCCGACGCCGGTTACGACGTGGCCGACTACCGGGCCGTCGACCCGATGTTCGGCACCCTGCTCGACGCCGACGCGCTGATCCGCGACGCCCATGAGCTGGGCCTGCGGATCATCGTCGACCTGGTGCCCAACCACTCCTCCGACCAGCACGAGTGGTTCAAGCGGGCCCTGGCCGAGGGCCCCGGCTCCCCGCTGCGGGAGCGCTACCACTTCCGCCCCGGCAAGGGCGAGCACGGCGAACTGCCGCCCAACGACTGGGAGTCCATCTTCGGCGGCCCGGCCTGGACCCGGGTGACCGAACCCGACGGCACGCCCGGCGAGTGGTACCTGCACCTGTTCGCGCCCGAGCAGCCCGACTTCAACTGGGAGCACCCGGCGGTCGGCGACGAGTTCCGCTCGATCCTGCGGTTCTGGCTGGACATGGGCGTCGACGGCTTTCGCATCGACGTCGCCCACGGCATGGTGAAGGCCGAGGGCCTGCCCGACCTGGGCTCCCGCGAGCAGCTCAAGCTGCTGGGCAACGATGTCATGCCGTTCTTCGACCAGGACGGCGTCCACGACATCTACCGGCAGTGGCGGCTCATCCTCGACGAGTACTCGGGCGAACGCATCTTCGTGGCCGAGGCGTGGACCCCGACCGTCGAGCGCACCGCCCACTACGTCCGCCCGGACGAGCTGCACCAGGCGTTCAACTTCCAGTACTTGGGCACCCACTGGGACGCCGAGGAGCTGCGCGGCGTGATCGACCGCACCCTGGAGGCGATGCGCCCGGTCGGCGCCCCGGCCACCTGGGTGCTGTCCAACCATGACGTGACCCGGCACGCCACCCGCTTCGCCAACCCGCCCGGCCTCGGCACCCAGATCCGGCTGGCCGGCGACCGCGAACTGGGCCTGCGCCGCGCCCGCGCGGCCACCTTGCTGATGCTGGCCCTGCCCGGCTCGGCCTACGTCTACCAGGGCGAGGAGCTGGGCCTGCCGGACGTCGTGGATCTCCCGGACGAGGTCCGCCAGGACCCGGCCTACTTCCGCGGCGCCGGCCAGGACGGCTTCCGCGACGGCTGCCGGGTGCCGATCCCGTGGACCCGTACGGGCTCCTCGTACGGCTTCGGCGACGGCGGCAGTTGGCTGCCGCAGCCCGACGGCTGGGGGGAGCTGAGCGTCGAGGCGCAGACCGGCGTGCCCGGCTCCACCCTGGAGCTGTACCGCACGGCGCTGGCCGTCCGGCGCGCCGAGCCGGACCTGGGCGCGGGCGACGCGGTGGAGTGGCTGCGCGCCCCCGAGGGCGTGCTCGCCTTCCGGCGCGGGGAGTTCGTGTGCGTGGCCAACACCACCGGCGAGTCGGTGTCGATGCCCGGCTACGGGCGGGTGCTGCTGGCCAGCGGCGAGGTGACCGAGGCGGGCGGCGAGGCCAAGGTGCCGGCCGACACCACGGTGTGGTGGACGGCCCGGCCGTAAGGATTTTCTCCTTCAATCTCGTACGGCCCGCTGCCCTTTCGGGCGGCGGGCCTTTACCATCTGCGTCACCGCAAGGCTTCTGAAGGTTTCAGCAAGCGCCTTCAAAGACGAAGGAAACCCCACATGGCACGCAGAATCCTCTCCGGGGCCGCCGCCCTCGCCGTGGCCGCCCTTGTCATGAACCCGTCCGCCGCGGAGGCGGCTCCCCCCGGCACCAAGGACGTCACCGCCGTCCTCTTCGAGTGGAACTACGCCTCGGTGGCCAAGGAGTGCACCAGCACCCTCGGCCCGGCCGGCTACGGCTCCGTGCAGGTCTCCCCGCCCGCCGAGCACATACAGGGGTCCCCGTGGTGGACCTCGTACCAGCCGGTCAGCTACAAGATCGCCGGCCGGCTCGGCGACCGGGCGGCCTTCCGGAACATGGTGAACACCTGCCACGCGGCCGGCGTCAAGGTGGTCGTGGACGCCGTCGTCAACCACATGTCGGCGGGCAGCGGCACCGGCACCGGCGGCTCGTCGTACACGAAGTACACCTACCCCGGGCTGTACTCGTCCTACGACTTCGACGACTGCACCGCGCAGGTCAGCAACTACGCCGACCGCGCCAACGTCCAGAACTGCGAACTCGTCGGCCTCGCCGACCTGGACACCGGCGAGAGCTATGTGCGCGGCGCCATCGCCGGGTACCTCGACGACCTGCTCTCGCTCGGCGTCGACGGCTTCCGGATCGACGCGGCCAAGCACATCCCGGCCGCCGACCTCGCCGACATCAAGTCCCGGCTGAGCAACCCGGGCGTGTACTGGAAGCAGGAGGTCATCTACGGCGCCGGGGAGGCCGTCCAGCCGGGGGAGTACACCGGCAACGGGGACGTGCAGGAGTTCCGGTACGCCTACGACCTCAAGCGGGTCTTCACCAACGAGAACCTCGCCTACCTGAAGAACTACGGCGAGGGCTGGGGCTATCTGAGCAGCGGCTCGGCCGGGGTCTTCGTCGACAACCACGACACCGAGCGCAACGGCTCCACCCTCAGCTACAAGGACAACGCCACCTACACCCTCGCCAACGTCTTCATGCTGGCCTGGCCGTACGGGTCGCCGGACATCAACTCCGGGTACGAGTTCTCCGACCCCGACGCCGGGCCGCCGAGCGGCGGGGCGGTGAGCGCCTGCTGGCAGAACGGCTGGAAGTGCCAGCACGCCTGGCCGGAGATCAAGTCGATGGTCGCCTTCCGCAACGCCGTGCGGGGCGAGGCGGTCACCAACTGGTGGGACAACGGCGGTGACGCCATCGCGTTCGGGCGCGGCGGCAAGGGCTTCGTCGCCATCAACCACGAGAGCGGCTCGCTGACCCGGACCTACCAGACCTCCCTCGCGGCGGGCACGTACTGCGACGTCCAGAGCAACCGGACGGTCACCGTGAACGGCTCCGGCCAGTTCACGGCCACCCTCGGCAGCAACACCGCGCTCGCCCTGTACACGGGCCGCACGAGCTGCTGAACCCTCCTCCGCGGCAAGGGCCATGAAATGTCTTTCCGTTACTTTCATGACCCTTGCCGCAACTCTTGCGTCAGCGTTACCGTCTCGCCGGGGTCGGACCCGCGAACGAGCCGCCAGCAGCAAGGAGTTTCCACCGGTGATACCGAGACGCCCGGCGCCGGGCAGGCGCCGCACCACCTTCGCCCCACGGGTCGCGGCCGTCACCGCCGCCGCCCTCGCGGCGACGCTGGTGCCGCCCCTCGCCGCGAGTGCCGCCGCACCGCCGCCGCCTCCGTCGGACGCCCGACTGGCGAAGACCCCGGCGCGGCACGAACTGACCCGTGAGCAGTTCTACTTCGTCCTCCCCGACCGCTTCGCCAACGGCGACACCGGCAACGACAAGGGCGGCCTGACCGGCTCCCGCCTCGCCACCGGCTACGACCCCACCGACAAGGGCTTCTACCAGGGCGGGGACCTCAAGGGCCTGACGAAGAAGCTGGACTACATCAAGGACCTGGGCACCACCGCCATCTGGCTGGCGCCGATCTTCAAGAACCGGCCCGTGCAGGGCACCGGCGAGAACGCCTCGGCCGGCTACCACGGCTACTGGATCACCGACTTCACCCAGGTCGACCCGCACTTCGGCACCAACCAGGACCTGACGAACCTGATCGCCAAGGCGCACGCCAAGGGCATGAAGGTCTTCTTCGACGTCATCACCAACCACACCGCCGACGTCGTCGACTACGAGGAGAAGTCCTACGGCTACCTCTCCAAGGGCGCCTTCCCCTACCTGACGAAGGACGGGGAGCCCTTCGACGACGCCGACTACGCCGACGGCACCCGACGGTTCCCCGCCGTCGACGCCGACTCCTTCCCGTACACCCCGAAGGTCACCAGCGAGTCCAAGGTGCCCGCCTGGCTCAACGACCCGGCGATGTACCACAACCGGGGCGACTCCACCTGGGCCGGCGAGTCCGCCACCTACGGCGACTTCAACGGGCTGGACGACCTGTGGACCGAGCGGCCCGAGGTCGTCCGGGGCATGGAGAAGATCTACCAGCGCTGGGTGCGGGACTTCGACATCGACGGCTTCCGGATCGACACCGTGAAGCACGTCAACATGGAGTTCTGGACCCAGTGGGCCACCGCCCTGGACGCCTACGCGGCCCGGCAGGGACGGGACGACTTCTTCATGTTCGGCGAGGTCTACTCCGCCGACACCTCCGTCACCGCCCCCTACGTCACCCAGGGCCGCCTGGACTCCACCCTGGACTTCCCCTTCCAGGACGCGGCCCGCGCCTACGCCTCCCAGGGCGGCAGCGCGCAGAAGCTCGCGCGGGTCTTCGCCGACGACTACAAGTACACGACCGACAAGGCCAACGCCTACGAGCAGGTCACCTTCCTCGGCAACCACGACATGGGCCGGATCGGGTCCTTCCTCAAGCAGGACGACCCGGACGCCACCGACGCCGAACTGCTGCGCAAGGCCAAGCTCGCCAACGAGCTGATGTTCCTCAGCCGCGGCAACCCGGTCGTCTACTACGGCGACGAGCAGGGCTTCACCGGCGCGGGCGGCGACAAGGACGCCCGCCAGCCGATGTTCGCCACGAAGACCGCCGACTACCTGGACGACGACCAGCTCGGCACCGACCGCACCCACGCCGAGGACGCCTACGACACCCGGGCCCCCCTCTACCGGCAGATCAGCGCCCTCGCCGAGCTCCGCAAGGCGCACCCCGCCCTCGCCGACGGTGTGCAGAGCGAGCGGTACGCCGCCGACGGCGCCGGGATCTACGCCTTCTCCCGCACCGACGCGCAGTCCGGCACCGAGTACGTGGTCGCCGTCAACAACGCGGACGAGGCGAAGACCGCCACCTTCCCGACCGGCTCGGCCGGCACCCGCTTCGACGGCATCCACGGCACCGGCCGCCACCTCACCTCGGACGCCGACAAGAAGATCACCGTCACCGTCCCGGCGGGCTCGGCGATCGTACTGAAGGCGGCCGGCAAGCCCGCCCGGCCGGCAGACAAGCCCGCCCTCACCCTGAAGGCCCCCGAGCCCGGCGCCACCGGCACCGTCGAGCTGACCGCCGACGTCGACGGCGGAGGGCTCGACCGGGTCGTGTTCGCCGCCCAGACCGGCAACGGCAGGTGGCGCGTCCTCGGCTCCGCCGACCACGCCCCCTACAAGGTCACCGACACCGTTCCCGAGAACACCCCCGCCGGCACCGCCCTGCGCTACAAGGCGGTCGTCGTCGACTCCGCGGGCCGCACCGCGAGCGCCACCGCCGCCTCGACCACCGGCACCCCGCCCGTCGAACAGCCGCCCACCGCCTCCTCCCGGGACTACGCGGTCGTCCACTACCGGCGCGCGGACGGCGACTACGCCGACTGGAGCCTGTACGCCTGGGGCGACCTCGCCGACGGCGAGGCGACCACCTGGCCGGCCGGCCACCCCTTCACCGGCCGGGACGCCTACGGCGCCTTCGCCTACGTCAAGCTCAAGCCCGGCGCCTCCAGCGTCTCCTTCCTCGTGGTCGACAAGGACGGCACCAAGGACGTCACCGCCGACCGCACCATCGACGTGACCAGGACCGGCGAGGTCTGGATCGAACAGGGCGAGGAGACCGTCACCACCGAGCGGCCCGCCTACCCGCCGCAGGACACCGCCAAGGCCGTCCTGCACTACCACCGCGCCGACGGGAACTACGACGGCTGGGGCCTGCACGTCTGGTCGGGTGCCGCACAGCCCACCGACTGGTCCAAGCCCCTCATGCCGGTGAAGACTGACCCCTATGGCGCGGTCTACGAGGTTCCGCTCACCGAGGGTGCCACCAGCCTCAGCTACATCCTGCACAGGGGCGACGAGAAGGACCTGCCCACCGACCAGGCCCTGGACCTCAAGGCCGACGGCCACGAGGTGTGGCTGGTGAGCGGCGAGGAGGAGTACCTGCTGCCGCAGCCCGCCGGTTCGGCCGCCGCCGTCGACCTGAGCACGTCGAAGGCGGTCTGGATCGACCGGGACACCGTCGCCTGGAACGGCGCCGAGGGCGCCGCCTCCACCCAGCTCCGGGCCTCCGCCACCGGCTCCATCAAGGCCGACGGCGGCCGCCTGACCAGCACCGACGAGCGCTGGCTGCGGCTGACCAAGACCTCCCTCAGCGCCGCGCAGAAGGCGAAGTACCCGCACCTGAAGGAGTACACCGCCTGGTCGGTGGACCCCCGGGACCGCGAGCGGGTCCGCCAGGCCCTGCGCGGTCAGGTGGTCGCCGGCCAACTGGCCGCCGACGGGGCGGTGCTCGCCGCGACCGGCGTGCAGACCGCCGGGGCCCTGGACGACCTCTACCCGAAGGCCACCGGGGCCGACCTCGGCCCGGTCTTCCGCGAGGGCCGCCCCACCCTGTCCGTCTGGGCGCCGACGGCCCGCAGTGTCCGGCTGGAACTGGACGGCGCGCTCAAGCCGATGCGCCGCGACGACACCACCGGCGTCTGGTCCGTCACCGGCCCCGCCTCCTGGAAGAACAAGCCGTACCGGTACGTCGTGAAGGTCTGGGCCCCCGAGGCGGGCCGGGTCGTCACCAACAAGGTCACCGACCCGTACGCCGTCGCCCTCACCGCCGACTCCGAGCGGAGCCTCGTCGTCGACCTCGCCGACAGGTCCCTCGCGCCGAGCGGCTGGGCGACCCTGAAGAAGCCCAAGGCGGTCCCGCTGCGCTCCGCCCAGATCCAGGAGCTGCACGTCCGGGACTTCTCCGTCGAGGACCGCACGGCGAAGCACCGGGGGACCTACCTCGCCTTCACCGACCAGGACAGCGACGGCAGCAGGCACCTGCGGAAGCTCGCCCGGGCCGGCACCTCGTACGTGCACCTGCTGCCCGTCTTCGACATCGCCACCATCCCGGAGAAGCGGTCCGACCAGGCCACCGTCGACTGCGACCTGGCCGCGCTGCCCGCCGACTCCGAGCGCCAGCAGGAGTGCGTGGCGAAGACGGCGGCGAAGGACGCCTACAACTGGGGGTACGACCCGTACCACTACACGGTCCCCGAGGGCTCCTACGCCACCGACCCGGACGGCACGGCCCGCACGGTCGAGTTCCGCGAGATGGTCAAGGCGCTCAACGAGGACGGCCTGCGGGTCGTCATGGACGTCGTCTACAACCACACGGCGGCCGGCGGCCAGGCGAGAACCAGCGTCCTGGACCGGATCGTGCCCGGCTACTACCAGCGGCTGCTCGCCGACGGCACGGTCGCGAACAGCACCTGCTGCGCCAACACGGCCACCGAGAACGCCATGATGGGCAAGCTCGTCGTCGACTCGGTCGTCACCTGGGCCAAGCAGTACAAGATCGACGGCTTCCGCTTCGACCTCATGGGCCACCACCCGAAGGCCAACATCCTCGCCGTCCGCAAGGCGCTGGACGCGCTGACCGTCGAGAAGGACGGCGTCGACGGCAAGAAGATCATCCTGTACGGGGAGGGCTGGAACTTCGGCGAGGTCGCCGACGACGCCCGCTTCACCCAGGCCACCCAGAAGAACATGGCCGGCACCGGCATCGCCACCTTCTCCGACCGGGCCCGCGACGCCGTGCGCGGCGGCGGCCCCTTCGACGCCGACCCCGGCGTGCAGGGCTTCGCCTCCGGGCTCTACACCGACCCCAACGGCTCGGCGGACAACGGCACCGAGACCGAGCAGAAGGCCCGCCTGCTGCACTACCAGGACCTGATCAAGGTCGGGCTCTCCGGCAACCTGGCCGGCTTCACCTTCACCGACACCACCGGCAAGGAGGTCAAGGGCTCCGAGGTCGACTACAACGGGGCACCCGCCGGGTACGCGCAGGCCCCCGGCGACGCCCTCGCCTACGTTGACGCCCACGACAACGAGACCCTGTTCGACGCGCTCGCCTTCAAGCTGCCGAAGGACACCTCCGCCGCCGACCGGGCCCGGATGCAGGTCCTCGCCATGGCCACGGCCGCCCTCTCACAGGGCCCGGCGCTCTCCCAGGCCGGCACCGACCTGCTGCGCTCCAAGTCCCTGGACCGCAACTCCTTCGACAGCGGCGACTGGTTCAACGCCATCCACTGGAACTGCGCCGACGGCAACGGCTTCGGCCGGGGGCTGCCGCCGGCCGCCGACAACAAGGACAAGTGGCCGTACGCCAAGCCGCTGCTGACCTCGGTACGGGTCGGCTGCCCGCAGATCGAGGGCGCCTCGGCGGCCTACCGGGACCTGCTGAGGATCCGGACCGGCGAGAAGGACTTCTCCCTGGCCACCGCCGAACAGGTCCGCTCCCGGCTCTCCTTCCCGCTCTCCGGGACGGACGAGACACCCGGCGTGATCACCATGCGCCTCGGTGACCTGGTGGTCGTCTTCAACGCCACCCCCGACCGGCAGGAACAGCACATCGGCTCCCTGGCCGGCACCGGCTACCGGCTCCACCCGGTCCAGGCGACCGGATCGGACCCGGTGGTGAAGGAGGCCGCGTACCGCGAGGGCACCTTCACCGTCCCGGCCCGCACGGTGGCGGTCTTCACCCGGACCGGCTGACAGGCCCTAGGGTGCTCCTGTCCGGACGAAGAACAGGAGCACCCATGCCGCAGATCACCGTCGACTACTCCGAGCAGCTCGCGGAGGGCTTCGACCGGCCGGCGTTCGCGAAGGCCCTGCACAGTGCCGTGGTCGACATCGCGGCGGCGAAACCGCCGGCCTGCAAGACGCAGTTCCGCCGCACCGAGGACACCACCGTCGGCCCGGACACCGAGGGCCACGCCGTCGTGCACGTCACCATCGGGCTGCTCGCGGGCCGCACCGAGGAGACCAAGGCCCGGCTCACCGAGGCCGTCCTCGACCTGCTCCGCCAACACATCAAGCCCGAGAACCGCGCCCTGCACGCCTCCGCCGAGGTCCGCGAACTGGACGCCTCCTACCGCAAGTTCGACGCCTAGGACGCCAGCGCGACGATCCGGCCGACCAGGTCGCCGAAGGGGCCGTCGGCCGGTTCGCCGGCCAGGACGCGGCGCAGCAGGGCGCTCATCTCCTCGTCGTAGGCCGCGCTGACCACGAGCAGCGCGGCCAGGTCGTGCACGAGCTGCTTCTCCAGCTCCGCCCGGGGGATGAGCCGCCCGTCCAGCCAGATCAGCGCCGTCGACTCGGCGAGCGAGATCCAGGAGCGGACGACCAGTTCCAGCCGCGCGGGCGGATCGGTCACGTCCAGATGCGCCAGGATCTGGACGTACGCGGCCTGCCGTACGGAGTCGATGAGCGCGTTGGTGGTGGAGGAGCCCACCGCCGGTCCGCCGCGCATCAGCGCGGAGAAGCCGGGGCCGTGATCGTCGACGAAGTCGAAGAAGCGGCGCATCACCCGCAGCAGCCGCGACCCGAGCGGCCCCTGCCGGGGCTCCACGAACCGCTCCGCGAGATCGTCGGCGGCGCGCCGCAACGCGGCCTCGTACAGGCTGAGTTTGCCGGGGAAGTAGTGGTAGACCAGCGGGCGGGAGATACCGGCGGCCGACGCTATCTCGTCGATGGACACCTCATCGGGCGAGCGCCGGCTGAAGAGTTCGAGGGCGACCCCGATCAACTGCTGCCGCCGCTCCTCGACGCCCATCCTGCGACGTGCCCCGGTAGTCATGCGAACACCCTACCGATCGATTCCGGCCGCACCATGCCTCGGAGGACACCCGACGATGCTCTTGACTAACTAGTTAGTCAGTCATATCGTGGTTAACCAGTTAGTCAAGTACCTCGGAAGGATCCACCATGCCCCAGCGCACCTGGTTCATCACCGGCATCAGCAGCGGCTTCGGCCGCCGTATGGCCGAGATGCTGCTCGCGGACGGGAACCGGGTCGTCGGCACCGTGCGCGACCTGGATTCCGTGCGGGAGCTCCGGAAGGCCCACGGTGACCGCCTGTCCGTGCACCGCCTCGATCTGACCGACGGCGCGGGGGCCATCACAGCCGTGGTCGACGCGGCCTTCGGGGCGGCGGGCCGCATCGACGTCGTCGTCAACAACGCCGGTTACGGCCTCTTCGGCGCCGTCGAGGAACTGACCGACGAGCAGATCGTCCACCAGATCGACACCAACCTCCTCGGGTCCATCCGCGTGGTGCGGGCCGCCGTCCCGCACCTGAGGGCCCAGGGCGGCGGACGCATCCTCCAGCTCTCCACCTACGGCGGCCAGGCCACCAACCCCGGCGCCTCGGTCTACAGCGCCGGCAAGTGGGGCATCGAGGGCTTCATGGAGGCCACGGCGCTGGACCTGGCCCCGTTCGGCATCGGCGTCACCATCATCGAGCCCGGCAGCGCCGGCACCGGTTTCCGCACGGGCGGCGCCCGGGTCGCCGAGCCCCTGGCCGCCTACGACGGCACGCCGGCCGCCATGGTCCGCCGCATCAAGGACCCGTCCCTGCCCTCCGTCGGGGACGTGGACAAGATGGTCGCCGCGATGATCGCCACGGTGGACCGGCCCGAGGCGCCGCGCCGGCTGGCGCTGGGCAGCGACTCCTACCGCTTCATGAACCAGGCCCTCACCGCCCGCCTCGCCGAGCTGGAGAACGGCAAGGCGACCGCGCTCTCCACCGACCGCCAGGCCGCCTGAACACCGCGCCCGCGCCGCGAAGAGCGGTCCCGGCCGGCCCTAGCGGTCCTCTCGGTCCGGCTCCGGTGCCGCCAGGCGGGCCACCGCCCTGCCCACGTCCTCGCGCAACCGGTCCATGTCCCGGGCCGCGTCCGGGTCGAGCGTGGGGCCGAACGGGCTGAGCGAAGACCAGGCCGTCGCCAGGGCCATGATCGAGGTCAGCAGGAACTCACCCCGGAACCCGGAGCCGTCGGCCTCGCCGGCCGTTCCGGACGACAGCGCGCGGACCTTGCCCGTACGGGCATCGGCCCGCGCCGTGGCCCGGCCGGGGTCCTGTTCCAGGCTCGACCACAGCATCAGACGCATCAGGTCCGGGTGGCTCATCGCGAAGTCGAAGACGGCGGTGGCGTACCCCGGCAGGTCGTCGGGGGTGAACTCGATCTCCTCGTACACCCGCGCCAGGCTCCGCTCCAGGACCGTGGTGAACAGCGCCTCCTTGTTGCCGAAGTAGACGTACAGGAGGTTCTTGTTGCACCCGACGCGGCGGGCGATGCGGTCCACCCGGGCGCCCGCGATGCCGTACGCGGAGAACTCCTCCAGGGCCGCTTCCAGAATGCGCGCCTTCGTCTGCTCGGCGTTGCCCGCGGCGCCCATGGGGGCTCCTCCTCACGAATGGACTGACCGGTCGGTCAGATTACGGGAGGCCGCGGGGCCCTCACCAGGCAGCCGTCCGGAACGGCGGGGTTCGGCCGGAGTGCCGGGATCAGCGCAGGCCCCGGATCGTGCGGCCGTCGTCCAGGGTGGCCTTCAGTTCGGCGCGCGTGCCCTGCTTCGTCTCGGCCGCCAGGGTGTGCCCGTCCGCCGAGGCGTCGATGCCGCCGGTGGCCCGGATCGAGCCGGTGTCCTTGTCGGCGGCGGCCAGCAGGTACCAGTCGCCCTCCGGTGACTTCCACAGCACTCCGGCCAGTACGTGCGGATCGCGCTCGCCGCACGCCGGTACGTTCTCGGCCCGGGCCGCGACCGCCCCGTAGGTGCCGCCCGGCGTGTGGAACTGGGCCAGCGTCTTCGCGCCGCCGCCCCGCCAGGTCTCCGCCCGGGTGCACACCCACGCGGCCGTCCCCCCGGCGCCGGGCAGCGCCTGGGAGGCGAACTCCCAGGCGTTGACCGAGCGGACGCCCGCGCCGCGGAGCGTGTTCAGGGAGCAGGCGAACGGCGCCCACCCGCGCAGCGCCTTCGCGCCGGACACCTCCGCCGCCGAGCCGGGGCGGCCGGTGGTCAGCCGGGCCGGGACCAGCTCGCCGAGGTCGGTCAGGACGCGGGTGGTGGAGCCGTCGGTCAGCTCCAGCGCGTTCCAGGACGTGCAGGCGCCGGACCGCTGCACCGGGCTGGCCAGCGGCGCGGTCACCCCGTCGGCCAGCGTCAGCTCCATCGCGCCGCCGCCGGGCTCGGTCAGGTCCCGCTCGGCCGCCTTGGTCACCCAGGGGGCGGTCAGATAGCGGACGGTGCGGTCGGAGCGGCCCAGCACCACCGCGCCCGCCTCGGAGCGCCGGGCGCCGTCGGCGCGCGCGAGGTCGAGGGCGGCGGCGGCCGTGCCGTCCTTCGGCTCGGCGTACCGGGCCAGCCGCAGCCCGTCGTACAGGAGCACCACCCGGGCGGCGTCGACCGTCCCCGCGTACAGCAGTTGCGGCGGGCCGGCCGGGCCGCCGGTCGGGGTGCCCGGGGTGGCGGAGACGGCCACCGGGTCGCCGGGCCGGGCCCAGACCGCCAGCGCGCGGCGGAGCAGCGCCCGGTCGCCGGTCAGCGCGCCGCGGGCCGGCCACACCGAGAAGTCGGCGCGCGCCGAGGTCCGCCACGCGGTGGGGGCGACCCGGACCAGCTTGCCCGGGTCGAGGGCCGCCTCGGCCGCCGGGTTGCGCGCGTAGGGCGGGGCGGCGGCGCCGTCCGGGCCCCAGCCGCCGTCCGGGCCGAGCAGCGCCCCGCACACCACCAGCGCGCACCCGGCGACCAGCGCCGCCCGCAGGTGCCGGCGGCGGCGCAGCAGGTCGGTCGGCCGGGCCTGGAGCGAGCAGGGGTCGAACTCGGGCGAGTCGAGCAGCGGGTACGGCCCGGCCACCGTGCCGGCCTCGCGCAGCGCCGCGTCCGCGTCGGCGGCGCCCGCGGCGTCCAGCACCCGCCGGACCTCGCCGTCGGGGAGCCGCTCCAGGCCGCGCAGCGCGTACGCCGCCCGGCCGGGGCCGGACAGCGCGGACAGCGCCTGGTCCAGGGCCAGTTCGTCGGCGCCGCCCGAGCGCGGGAACAGCCGCAGCCCCCACACCCGGGGCAGCAGCGGCGGCAGTTGGGACCGCTTGGGCCACGCCGGGCGGCGCAGCGGCAGCCCCGCCTCCAGGGCCGTACGCACCACCCGGAGGCGGACCAGGGCGTAACCGGGGTCGCCGTCACGGCCGGTGGACTGGGCCGGGATCACCGGGGCCGCGGTGCGGTTGCGGGGCAGCGCACGCTGGGTGAGGGCGTGCGCGGTCAGCACCCGGCGGCTGCGGCCGAGGCCCGGCGGCAGCACCAGGTAGGCGAGCCGGACCAGACGCGGATAGTGCTCGACGAGCGCGGCCTCGGCCTCCTCGACGTCGACGACCGGGTCGCCGGCGGGGGCTGCGGGGCGCGGGGCGAGATCCTGTGACTGCACGCTTGGCAGAACGAGCGGGCGGGCGCTTGGTCACCGCGCGGCACGGACCGGTCACCCACCGAATCCAGGTGAATTTCCCGTGTACTGACGCTGTACTACAACCATCTACCCTGGTTACGAGTCGAACGGGCGTACCGCGGCTCCCGCGCGGCCGCATGCGTCACTGGAAGAGGAATCCTGCCCATGATGATCCGTTGGTTGTGCTCTGTCCTGCGCGTGCGTGGCAAAGCCGACCTACTCCTGGTGTTCCTGTTCGGCGCCAGCTTCGCGGCACTGCCCGTGTTCGCGCTGCTGCCGTCGCTCTGGGGCTTCGCCGCGGCGTCGGCCGTGAGTTATCTCACGGACGAGATGCTGCACTCCCGGGCTCCCGGGTTCATCCGCAGGCTCGCCTCGCTGCAGATGACCCGCACCATGCGGTTCGCGGCCCGGACGGCGATGCTGCTCGCCCTCGCCGAGCGGATGAACGCCCCGGAGCTGCTGCTGGTCGCCGCGCTGGCCGTGTTCACCGTGCACTTCGCGATCATGATGCTGTACTCGGCGGTGCACCGGATCATCCGGGCGCGGCGGACCCTGCCGGTCATCGTGCGCAACCTCGACATGAGCGGCGCAGGCATCCCGAAGCAGCCGCCGGCCCTGCTCTACCGGCGGTTCCTGCGCAAGCTGCTCCACCTCGACCTGCCCGGCCACGCGGCGCTGGTGGCCGCGCTGGCCATCGGGACCTGGACGGTGGCGTACGCCGGTTTCGCGCTGACCATCGGACTGTCGGTGCTGGCGCTGGCGGCGCTGCTGTGGCAGTTGCGCCGGGTGCGCCGGATGCCCACGCCGGACGACGTGATCGCCGCGCTCAACGGGCAACTGGCCGACTACCGGCCCCAGGTGGCGCTCTACTTCAGCTTCGCCGCGGTCTCCCGGGACTTCATGTACCAGGTCAACATGTGGATCGAGACGCTGGAGCGGCTCGACCTGCGCCCGCTGATCGTGCTGCGCGAGCGCCCCTCGTTCCGCTTCCTGAGCCGCACCTGGATACCCGTGGTCTGCGTGCCCAAGGCGGACGACGTGGCCAAGCTGGACCTGTCCGAGGTGCGGGTGGTCCTCTACCCCGGCAACGCCGGCAAGAACGTGCACATGCTGCGCATCGCCGAGGCCAAGCACGTCTTCATCGGCCACGGCGACAGCGACAAGCTCGCCAGCAGCAACCGCGTCAGCAAGGTCTACGACGAGATCTGGGTGGCCGGCCGGGCCGGCCGCGACCGCTACCAGCGCGTCCGGCACGCCATCAGCGACAAGGCCATCGTCGAGGTGGGCCGCCCGCAGCTCGCCCCGATCCGGCTGCACGCCGACCACGTGCCCGGCCCGGAGCCGGTCGTGCTGTACGCCCCGACCTGGGAGGGCTGGAGCGACGACGACTGCCACACCTCGCTGATCCCGATGGGCGTGACCCTGGTCGAGCGGCTCCTCGCGGAGAACGTCCGGGTCATCTACAAGCCGCACCCGCTCACCGGCAAGCGCTCCCGCGAGGCCGCCGAGGCGGACGCCGCGATCCGGGAACTGCTCCGCACCGACAACGAGCGGCACGGGGGCGCCGCGGCCGAGGCCGCGATCGCCGCCGCCCAGTTGCGGCTGAAGGAGATCCAGACCCGGCTCGACGAACTGGCCGGCCGGCTCGACGGCGACGACGCCCAGCAGACCCGCGACGCCCGCGTCCCCGACCGGGACGGCGCGGCCGAGTGGCAGGCCCTGAACGACGAGTGGCACCGCGTCTTCTGGGAGAGCCGCAGCGGCGTCCGGCACCACATCATCCGCAAGCGCCTGCCCAGCCTGTACGAGTGCTTCAACCAGGCCGACATGCTGATCAGCGACGTCTCCTCGGTGGTCGCCGACTTCGTCGCCAGCCTCAAGCCGTACGTCCTGACCAACGCCCACGACCTGCCCGACGAGGACTTCCGGGCCGCGTACACCACCGCGGGCGGCGCCTATCTGCTGGACCGCGACTGCACCCGGCTGCCGGAGATCCTGCGGTCGGTGCGCGAGCCGCGGCACGACCCGATGGCCCCGCACCGCCGCACGCTCAAGGAGTACGTGCTCGGCCCGGACCGCCCCACCTCCATGGAGCGGTTCAACGCGGCGGCCCTCGCCCTGGCCGAGCGGGCCGCCCGGGAGCTGGCGGAGGACGCCGGCGAGGGACTGCCCCGGCTGACCATCCCCTCGCAGCGCACCGACTCGGACAACATCGCCGAGTCGGCCGAGGTCTCGGCCCTGCACCAGACGGACCGCACCGACCCGGCCGAGCAGACCGACCCGGCGGACCTCGCCGGACTGGTGGACCCGGCCGGCTGAGCCAGACGGCCCCGCCGCGCGAAACGGCCCCGCCGCACCGGAGGAACCGGTGCGGCGGGGCCGGAGCGCGTCCGCCGGTCCGCTACTTGGCGGAGAGCCGCTTCATCAGACGGCCGGCCTTTCCGGGGCGGTTGTCCGCCGCCCGCGCCTCGAGGGCGGCCAGCCGCTTTTCCGTGGCCTTCTTCACCGCGGCGAGTTCCGCTTCCAGTTTCCTGATCCGGCCGGCCTGCGCGGCGGCCTTCTTCTCGACCCGCGCGGCATGCGCGGCGACGTCCTTGTTCTGCTCGCGGAGCAGGGTGATGCGGAACAGCAGGTCGTCCTGGTCCACGGTTTCCGGACGCCGGTAGGGCGCGGTGAATTCGGTGGCGGCGACCTTCTTGTCGTACGCCTCGCCGCCGTCACCGTGCTCGTAGGTGTTTTCCAGGCCGTTCCTCGTCATGAAGTCGAGCAGGCGCCGGAAACCCTCGTCGTAGTGCTCGTTGAATGCCGTGTAATCGGTCTCCGCGTAGAGGTCGGCGACCTCGGTGTCCGGGCGCAGCTCGGTCAGCGGCCGGTGCGGGATGTGGTGGTAGCGGGAGAGTTCCAGCGTCCGGGAGTCGTGGGCGAAGACGAACGCCGGGGTGCCGGCCACCAGCGCGGCGATGTTGCCGTGGATGCGGGTGCCGAGCGCGAAGTCGTAGCCGGCCAGCGTGTCGATCCAACTGTGCGGCTCCAGCGGCACGCACACGTCGGCGGAGCGGATCAGCGGGTGCGAGGCGAGGTCGGGCATCGGCATGCTCTGCCCGGCCGCGATCGAGGTGTCGCCCCAGAACAGCGTCTGGAGGTCCCGGCCCTCCTGCGCGAAGTACGTCAGGTCCGGGAACTGCCGCAGGATGGCGGCGTTCAGCTTGGAGGCGAGCCCGGAGTTGGCCAGCCGCAGCGCGGTGGACAGGGCGATCCGGGGGTTGTCCGGCAGCGACCGGCCCGCCGTGTGGTCGATCCGGAAGCCGGGGCCGCGCAGGAAGGTGGAGGGGCAGCCGATGACGTCGACGCCCTGGAAGCCCAGCTCGTTGAGGTAGCGCTGGGTGAACTCGCCGCGGACGCCGATGGAGGCGGAGCGGTCCAGGACCGCGCCGATGAACCGCTTGACGGCGTCGTTGACGGGGCTGAGGTAGGAGGTGTCGTTGTCCAGGGTCGCCTGGGCGCCGACGCCGAGGACGACCACCGGCACCTTCAGCCTGCCGACCACGTCGGCCAGGATGTTCAGGTGCGGTACGAACTTCTTCTTGAAGGCGTTCGCCATCGGGATGACGAACACGTCACAGGAGTCGTTGATCCGGTCCGCGTCCTCGACGGTGAGGTCCCGGAAATGCTTGGTGTCCACCTGTATCTCGGTGCGGCCCGGCACCGAAAGGTGCTTGTAGGCCGCGTTGGTGTACATCAGGTTTCCGACGTTGCCCCGAATGCTGTTGCGTACCAGGGTGCTTTCCACCGAGGGCACGTCGAACGGGTTGTTGCCGGCCTGGATCAGGATGCGTTTCATGTGATCCTCTGCTTGACGTGGACGAGAAGTCGCGACGGAGCAGAGGCGGAATCAACGTGTTGGCAGTCGCATGGATACAGTCCAACATTCCCCAACTACTGCGACCATCAGCGGGGATCCTAGCATGAACGTTCGGTGAACGGTCGGTCGCTTTTGTCCGTCCGATTTCCCTCCCTTGAGTACGCGCGGCCCGTCGGACGTATCGACATGTGCGGGCCCCTGCCGGGGGCCGGGCGGGGTGTGCCGCCGGAAGGGGAGTGGAGGAGCGGATGAGGGTGACCCGAGCGATGCTCATGGCGGGGCTGGTGCTGGTGGCAGGCTGCTCGGCCGGCGCGGACGGCGGGACGGCCGGGCCGGAGACGGCCACGGGCAGCCTGGAGCACCTGGCCGCCGAGGCGCGGTGCGAGCCGGACCTGCGGACCGACGCCGACGAGATCCGCCAGGCGATCTGCGCCGACGGCGAGGAGACGTACGTCCTCGCCACCTTCGCCACCGACCGCGGCCAGCGCGAGTGGATCGACACCGCCAAGGACTACGGCGGTTACTACCTGGTCGGCCGCAAGTGGGTCGCGGTCGGCCACCGGGACGTGGTGGCCGGCCTGCGCGACCGGCTCGGCGGCACGCTGGAGGAGGGCACCCGGCACGGGACGGACCACGCCGGGCACCAGGGCTGACGACCCCGCGGGGCCGGTGGCGGAAGCTCCCGCCACCGGCCCCGGGGTGGGGGGACGGCCGGTGCGGACTAGTCGCAGTCCGCACCGCTGTTGACGCACCGGACGACCTCGTCCATCAGCTCCTCGTCCATGACGTTGATGAAGTCGTTGTGGTCGGTGACCGGCTTGTGCAACTGCTCCGGGAAGCCGTCCACCGCGTACGGGTTGCGCACCCGTCCGTTCCGCACGGCCGGGGCCGGCACGTCGTACACCAGGCGGATCTGCAACTGCGGGATGGCCTGGAAGCCGTTCGGGCAGCTCCCGTCCGGCCGGACGAAGGCGACGTGGTCGCGGTGGTTGGCGCTGTCGATGTTCCGGCCGTCCCAGCAGCTCTGGAAGTTGGCCGTGCGCACCACCTGGCTGCCGTCCGGGCAGATCGGGTACTTGTCGGTGAGCCGGCGGTCCTCGAAGCCGGTGCAGCTCCACGCGGTGTTGGCGTTGGCCAGGCCGTTGGTGAACGCCTTGGCGTCGCCGGTGATGATCCGCAGGAACTTCGGCATCGCGACGACATCGCCCCGCTTGTTCCCGACGAACCTGATCTCGGCCTCCCGGGCCTTGAGGATCTTGCCGACGTTGCCCTCGGCACCGCCGCCGAGGTCACCGGCGTCGAACTCCGCGGTGCCGTCCTGGAGCCGCAGCACCGGCCAGTAGTACGTCGACCGGTCGCCCTGGTTCCGGCAGGAGGTGGCGGCGCCCGCGAGGTCCTGGTCGCTGGCGAAGGCGGTGTTGCCCTGGTTGCCGACGTAGTCGTGGGTGTGGTGGGCGCCGTTGTCGACACCGGGGGCGACGATGATGTTGTCGCTGTTGAACAGGTTGTTCTCGTTGACCCCGCACCGGGTGGTGAACGAGCCCGTGGACCCGCTGTCGCCGTCGGCGGCCAGCCCGTTCGGCAGGCCCCCGGCGCCGGGTTCGACGGTGGTGATGTCGACGAAGTCACCGGCGACCGGGCCCGCGGCCCCGTTGCCGTTTCCGTTGTCACCGGGGTTCTGCCCGCCGCCGTTCTGCCCGCCGCCGTTCTGGCCGCCGCCGTTGCCGTCCGGCCGGCCGGCGCCCATGCCCTTGCACCCGGCGAACCGGCCCAGGCCCTTCGGGGCGGTGCCGCCCACCCGGCGGATGTCGGTCCCGATCCGCTCCAGGGCCGCGCTGCGCTGGGATTTCAGCGGCCCGAGGATCGCGTTGCGCACGAAGTCCGGGTCGCCGGACTGCGCCTGGCGGGTCGACGCCAGCCTGGCGTACGCCTCGGTGATCTGCTGGTCCAGTCGCGCCAGCTCCCGGTCCACGCCGGCGCGCGCCCCCCGGGGCACGTTCCGCAGTCTCTGGCCGACGTCCGGGCACTTGATCGTGGCGATCTGAGCGCCGGCCGCCCGGGTCCGGTGCTGCGACGGGCCCGGCTCATGGGCCGACGCGTAGAAGTTGGCCCAGACCAGCCCGCCCCCGCCGAGCGCCAGGGCCGCCGCCCCGGCCAGGGCCTTGGTGACCGGTGACGTACGGCGTTTCCGTGTGTTGCGTCCCATGGAACTCCTCTGACTTCCTTGCGGGCAGCGAGGCGCCCGACAGGAGTGAAGCGGCGCCCTTCCATACGCGGGGCGCCCCACGGGTGTTCAGCCGTCACGGCGATCGCCGCCGGGGCGTCACTCCCGGCCGTGGTCGAGGTAGGCCAGGACCGCCAGGACCCGCCGGTTGTCGTCGTCCGAGACCTCCAGGCCGAGCTTGGCGAAGATGTTCGCGGTGTGCTTGGCGACCGCGCGCTCGGTGACGACCAGCCGCCCGGCGATCGCCGCGTTGGTCCGGCCCTGCGCCATCAGCTCCAGCACCTCCCGCTCCCGGGGCGTCAGCCGCGCCAGCGGCCGGCTCTCCGCCCCGCGCCGGCTTAGCAACTGCTGGATGACCTGCGGATCCATCGCCGTACCGCCCGCCGCGACCCGGCGTACGGCGTCCACGAACTGGTCCGCGTCGAAGACCCGGTCCTTCAGCAGGTACCCGACCCCGCCGCCGCCGTCGGCCAGCAGTTCCCGCGCGTAGAGCTGCTCCACGTGCTGGGAGAGCACCAGCACCGGCATCCCGGGCCGCTCCTGGCGGGCCCGCAGCGCGCACTGCAGGCCCTCGTCGGTGTGCGTGGGCGGCAGGCGGACGTCGACCACGGCGACGTCCGGGTCGAGTTCGGCCAGCGCCCGGGTCAGCTCGGGGCCGGACTCGACGGCCGCGGCGATCTGGAAGCCGTGCGCCTCCAGCAGCCGGGCCAGCCCGTCGCGCAGCAGGAAGAGGTCTTCGGCTAGGACAACGCGCAAGGGATCTCCATGGTGACCATGGTGGGGCCGCCCGCGGGGGAGCCGACGGCGAGGACGCCGTCGAATGTACCGAGCCGGCGTTCGACCCCGGACAGCCCCGACCCGGCGCCGATCACCGCCCCGCCCCGGCCGTTGTCGGTGACCGCGATCCGCAGGAACCCGTCGGTGTGGTGCAGGTCGACCCAGATCCGGTCGGCGCCGGAGTGCTTCACGGCGTTGGTGAGGACCTCGCTGACCGCGAAGTACGCGGCCGACTCCACCGGCGCTCCGGCCCGGCCGGGCAGTTCCACGGTGACCTCGGTGGTGACCGGCAGGCGCAGGGCGAGGGCCCGCACGGCGTCGCCCAGGCCGCGTTCGGCGAGGACCGGCGGGTGGATGCCGCGCACCAGGTCCCGCAGTTCGTCCAGGGCGTCGGCGGAGGACCGGCGGGCCCGCGCCAGCACCTGCCGGGCCTGCTCCGGGTCCTTGTCGAGCAGCGCCTCGGCGGTGCCCAGGTCCATGCCCATGGCGATCAGCCGGGCCTGCGCCCCGTCGTGCAGGTCCCGTTCGATCCGGCGCAGTTCGGCCGCGGAGGTGTCCACCGCGTCCCGCCGGGTCTCGGTCAGCACCCGGACCCGCTCGGCGAGTTCGCCCGATCCGGAGCCGAGCACGGCCCGGGTGAGCAGGAAGTGGCCGCGCAGCAGCGCCGGTACCAGCAGGTACGCCGCCACCAGCAGCGCGGCCGCCAGCGCGGCGGCGCCCAGCGCGGCCGCCTGCCCGGTGACCCGTACGAACCCGTACCAGTAGCTGTCCGGCAGCACCCGCCACAGTCCGGCGGCGATGGCGAAGCCCTCCAGCGGGTAGAGCAGCAGCGCGGCGGGCAGCAGCGCGGTGCCGAAGCCCGCCGTCATGTCCACCACCAGCCAGCACAGATCCCGCCAGGTCGCCGGGTCGCCGAGCATCCCGAAGGTGCGGGCCCAGGGGTTGGCGCCCTGCGGCAGCGGCCGGTACGCCCGCGGGATGCGCACCCCGCCCCACTCGGCGGCGAGCACCCGCCGCCGGTCCGCGAAGGCCCGTACGCCGGTCAGCACATAGGGGGTGGTGACCAGGCCGACCCCGATCGGGATCAGCGCGATGGACACCGCGGCCAGGACGAAGCACACCACCGCCCCCGGCAGGCTGATCAGGGCCAGCGCCAGTCCCCGTACGCCCGCCACCGCCACGGTCCGGGTGCGTGGGCCGCGGTCGCCGTCGCGTTCGTCGATGCTCATGGGCCCAGTCTGGCCGGACGCCGGGCGCGGGTCACGGGGCCGGGCCCCCGGCCGGGGGTGGTGTCAGGTACACCCCCCGGCCGGGGCGCGGCTCAACGCCCGGTGGGCGGCGTGTACTTGTAGCCGACGCGGCGCACGGTCTGGATGGCACCCCGGTGCTCGGCGCCCAGCTTGCGGCGGAGCCGGGCGATGTGCACGTCGACGGTGCGGCCGTCGCCCACGTGCCCGTAGCCCCACACCGTGGTGACCAACTGGTCGCGGGTGTGCACCCGGTGCGGATGGGCGACGAGATGGGCGAGCAGCTCGAACTCCAGGTACGTCAGATCCAGTTGCCGCCCGTCGACCGAGGCGGTGCGCCGGACGGTGTCCACCCGCACCAGCGCGTCACCGGCGTCGGCCCGGTCCGCCGGGTGGTCGGCCACCGCCACCGGCGGGAACGGCGACTGCTGGTCGGCGGGGACCAGCACCAGGTAGCCGATCATCGGCGGCTGCCCCGGCAGGACGGGCAGGGCGTGCTGCGGGGCGGGCAGCCAGGTGGCGCCCGGGGGCAGGAGGTCCGCCACGTCCACGACCTCGTCGCGGTCGACGGCCCGGAGCCGGTGCCGGGCGCCGTGCGCGGCGGGGGAGGTGGTCAGGGACGGGGCGGAGGACAGGGAACGGGTGGTCGCCATGAGAGGTCAGCTCTTTCGCGCGAGAGGTTCGTCGGGGAAGGCGACGTGCGCGAGTTCGTGGTCGGGCGCGTCGCGGGACGTACGTCGTGCGCGCTGCCCGGAGGCCGGGGTACGGCTTCAGCGGGCCCGCGCGGTCAGCGCGCGGCAACACACCCGGTCGAAGTCGTGGTGCTGACGGGACGGCCAGAACGGCTGAAGGTCGTGGCGACCTGTCGCGGTGTGCTTCTGGATGCCGGCCATGCGTCCATTAGAACAGACACCGGCCTCCGGCAGCAGCCTCCTCTCACTGCGTGGACGCCCGGACAGGCCCGGGGGACGCGCGAAGGGGCGTCCACCGCGGTGGTGGACGCCCCTTGTGTCCGGGTGGCGGGGAGGCTCAGACCTGGCCGGCCTTCTCCAGCGCGGTGCAGCAGGTGTCGACGAGCAGCCGCGTCACCACGTACGGGTCGACGTTGGCGTTGGGGCGGCGGTCCTCGATGTAGCCCTTGCCGTCCTTCTCGACCTGCCAGGGGATGCGGACCGAGGCGCCGCGGTCGGAGACACCGTAGGAGTACTCGTTCCACGGGGCGGTCTCGTGCAGGCCGGTGAGGCGGTCGTCGATGCCGGCGCCGTAGTTCTTCACGTGATCCAGCGGCTTGGAGCCCTCGCCGAGCGCCTCGGCGGCGGTGATGATCGCCTCGTAGCTCTCGCGCATCGCCTTGGTGGAGAAGTTGGTGTGCGCGCCCGCGCCGTTCCAGTCGCCCTTGACCGGCTTGGGGTCGAGGGTGGCGGCGATGTCGTGGTCCTCGGCGGTGCGGTAGAGCAGCCAGCGGGCCACCCACAGGTGGTCGGCGACCTCCAGCGGGGGCACGGGGCCGACCTGGAACTCCCACTGGCCGGGCATGACCTCGGCGTTGATGCCGGAGATGGCCAGGCCCGCGGCGAGGCAGTTGTCGAGGTGCGCCTCGACGACCTCGCGGCCGAAGATCTCGTCGGCGCCGACACCGCAGTAGTAGCCGCCCTGCGGGGCCGGGAAGCCGCCCTTGGGGAAGCCGAGCGGGTAGCCGTCCTTGAAGAACGTGTACTCCTGCTCGATGCCGAAGATCGGCTCCTGGGCGGCGAACCGCTCGGCGACCTCGGCCAGCGCGGCCCGGGTGTTGGTCGGGTGCGGGGCCATGTCCGTGGTGAGGACCTCGCAGAGCACCAGCACGTCGTCGCCGCCGCGGATCGGGTCCGGGCAGGTGAAGACCGGCTTGAGCACGCAGTCCGAGGCGTGGCCCTCGGCCTGGTTGGTGGAGGACCCGTCGAAGCCCCAGATCGGCAGCGCGTCCAGACCGGCGGGCGCGCCCGCGATGATCCTGGTCTTGGAGCGGAGCTTGGCCGTCGGCGCGGTGCCGTCGATCCAGATGTACTCAGCCTTGAAGGTCACGGGCCACATCCTTCGGGGGTGGGTCGGGGCGCGCTCACGGGTGCGGCGGCGCTGCGGCACCGGAGCACCGCCTCGATACCCGGCAGCCTGTCAACAGGCGGTTTCCCGGCCATTGCCCAGGTGTGAACCCGGTGTTACCTGGTGATGATGTGGCCCACGACATGGTGTGAGGGCGGTGGGAGCGGGGAGCACGGCCCGGTCTTCGAAGGCGGGGAGCACGGCCCCGTCTCCGGAGGCGGGGGGCCCGCCGGGGTCTCGTATGCGATGCGGAAGCGGGCCCCCGCCGTGCCCCCGCCGTGCCCCCGCCGTGCCCCCGCCGTGCCGCTACCGGGACAGCGCGTCCCGGACCGCCTCCTCGGTGCGGGCGACCACCGCCGTGCCGTCGTCCGCGGTGATGATCGGACGCTGGATCAGCTTCGGGTGCTCGGCGAGCGCGGTGACCCAGTGGTCGCGCGCCGCGGCGTCCCGGGGCCAGTCCTTCAGCCCGAGTTCCTTCGCGGCCGGTTCCTGGGTGCGGGTGATGTCCCACGGTTCCAGGCCGAGCCGGTCCAGGACGGCACGGATCTCGTCCTCGCTGGGCACGTCCTCCAGATAGCGGCGGACGGTGTAGTCGGCGCCCTCGGCGTCGAGCAGGCTGATCGCGCTGCGGCACTTCGAACAGGCCGGGTTGATCCAGATCTCCATGCCGTCACGCTATCCGGGAACCCGCGCGACTCGTTCTCCCCCTGCGCCCCGGTACCCCCTAGGGCCCTGCTGGCCAGGGGCTTTTGTCAGTGCCCGGCAGTAAAATAGAAGCAGTGTTCGAGGGTGTCGCCGGGGTCGCCGGCCGACGCCCTGACCGCGACAGGAGGATGCCCGTGCCCGCTGCCGCACTCCGGCCGAAGCCGAACCGCAAGCCGTCGCCCACCCAGTCCACCGCCAAGCGGCCCGTCCTGCTCGACCTGCCGTACGCGCCCGTGGAGAAGCGCCCGCTGCCCGCGGGCCGCCCCCGCGAGTGGTACGTCTCGCACAACCGCCGGCTCAAGGCCATGCGCCTGGCCATCGCCCTGCTGGACTCCGGTGTCTATCTGCCGGGCCAGGCCCGCAACGAGACGATCCGCAGCACCGCGCAGACCATCGGCGTGCATCCCCCGTCGGACACCACCTGCCACATGGTGCGCGCGCTGATGCGCTACTCCCGCTGAACCGGCGTCAGCCCCGGGCCGCCGGGTGCCCCCGCGCACGAGCGCGCGGGGGCACCCGGCGCTACGCGGACAGCTCCTTCTCCAGCGGTGTCCGGAATCTCGGGGTCACCCGGGCCGTGCCCACCCAGCCCCGCAGCCGCTCCGCCGCCGCGGCGATCGCGGCCTCGGCCTCGCGGCCCACGCCGGTCCGGTCCAGGACCCGCCAGACGATCTCCCCGCCGGGCCGCTGCGCCCAGCCGCCGATCACCCGGCCGTCCCACCACACCGTCGGTCCCACGTTGCCGCTGCGGTCGAACAGCGCGGGGCGCAGCTCCGGGGCCAGGTACCAGTCCCGCCGCTGCCAGCCCATCGCCGTCGGGTCCAGGGCCGGCAGCAGCGCCGCCCAGGGCTCCCCGGACCCCGCGACCGGGCCGTCGTCACCGGCGACGACGTACCCCGGGCCCTCGTCCAGCGTCACCGGGCGCGCGCCGATCGCGCCGAGCGCCCGCCGCACCTCGGTGACCCGCCACCCGGTCCACCACTTCAGGTCGGCCTCGGTCGCCGGGCCGCACGCGGTCAGCCAGCGGCGCAGCAACTCCGCCTGCGCCGCCGCCGGTTCCAGCGGGGCGTGCGCGGGGGCGAGCGCCCAGCGGAACTGGCTCGACGTCCACGATCCCAGCGGCCGGCCGCGCACCACCCTGCCCTCCACGCCGAGCACCTTCAGCAGCCGGGTGGAGACGGTGTGCACGCCCTCGTAGCGCTTGCCGGCCGCATAGGCGAACCGCTCCCGCAACCGGGGCTCGTCCTCGGCCAGTTCGGCCGCCGTCGCCTGGCCGCGCCGGGCCAGCGCGGCCAGCGCCGACTCCTCGACCTCCTTCAGCCAGGCCGCGTCCGGCGCCCCGGCCGCCGCCATGTCCTTGAGCAGCGCGGCCCGCTCCCGGGCGGCCACCGCGAGGCCGGTGGAGGCGTGCACCACCGCGGTCAGCCCGGCGGGGAAGACGAAGACGGTGTGCCGCATCCCGTGCATCCGGACCAGCGAGCGGTCCTCGTACAGCGCGCGCTCGGTGGCCCGCACCGTCTCCGCCGGGTCCGCCAGCCGGGCGCCTATGGCCAGGTGCACGGTGGCCGGGTCGGTGCCGTGCAGCGCCGTCAGGGCGTCCGCGACCTGCTCGGGCCGCGCCGCCCGCGCCCCCGGCGCCAGCAGGTGTCTGAGCCCCAGCCGGGCCCGCCGCTCCGCCACGTCGATGTACCGCTGCCCGCCGCCCACACCGGCCTCCGTCCCGTCGTCGGACCGTCCCTGTGCGCCCATCGTGCCGGACGGCACCGACAACGGGCCCCGGGCGCCCGCCCCGCCCCGGAAATACGGGTGCGTCACGCCGGTGCGCGTCCCTACGCTGAACGGGCCGGGCCCGGCGTCCTTGTCCGCACCGTCCAGGGAAGGCAGGTGATGGTCACATGGTCACGATCGTGCTGTCCGGGGCCGTCGTCCTGGTGGTCCTGGGGTTCGGGGACCCGATCTGGTGGCTCGCCGCCGCCGCGCTGCTCGGCCTCTACGTCCGCCTGGGCCGGGACCGCTCGGCCGGGTCCTCCCCGACGACCGGGACACCGGCCGGCGGCGGTACGCCGACCTCGTACCGGGCCTACCGCGAGCGCCGCGACCAGCAGGCCCGCTGGGAGCGCCGCTACCGCCGGGAGCGCCCGTTCGAGGCCCGCCGCCAGGAGCGGCAGAAGATCAAGTGAGCAGAGGGGCGCCCGGTCCCGGACCGGGCGCCCCCTTCCCGCTCAGTACGGCGCCCGGAACTCCAGATACCCCAGCAGGACGATCACGCCGGCCACGCAGCCGAGGACCACGGCGGTCGAGACCCAGGAGGAGCGGCGCGGGCGGACCGGGTCGGGGTCGGCGCGGAAGGGGACGGGCGCGGGCGGGTTCTCCTTCCAGCGGGCGGCGAGCATCCGGGCGCGGGCGGAGGGTTCCTTGTGCGCGGCCTCCTCGGCCCACCTCAGGTCGAACTCCCGCTCCTGGTCGTCCCGTTCGGACATGTCCGGTCCCTTCCCCCGTCCTCTGGTCGAACAACCGTGCCAGTAAACCAGGAAACCCGGACGCGCGTACGGACGACAGCGGCCCCCGCTCCCCGTGCGGGGAAGCGGAGGCCGCGGGTCCGGCTCAGGGTCCGGTCACACGTCGAAGTACAGCTCGAACTCGTGCGGGTGCGGGCGGAGCTGGAGCGGGGCGATCTCGTTGGTGCGCTTGAAGTCGATCCACGTCTCGATCAGGTCGGACGTGAAGACGTCGCCCTGGAGCAGGAACTCGTGGTCGGCCTCCAGCGCGTCGAGGACCGCGCCCAGGGAGGTCGGGACCTGCGCGACGTTCGCGTGCTCCTCGGGGGCCAGCTCGTAGAGGTCCTTGTCGATCGGCTCGGCCGGCTCGATCTTGTTCTTGATGCCGTCCAGGCCGGCCAGCAGCAGCGCCGAGAAGGCCAGGTACGGGTTGCCGGAGGAGTCGGGCGCGCGGAACTCCACGCGCTTGGCCTTCGGGTTCGAGCCGGTGATCGGGATGCGCATCGCGGCGGAGCGGTTGCGCTGCGAGTACACCAGGTTGATCGGCGCCTCGAAGCCCGGCACCAGGCGGTGGTAGGAGTTCACCGTCGGGTTGGTGAAGGCCAGCAGCGACGGGGCGTGCTTGAGGATGCCGCCGATGTAGTAGCGGGCGGTGTCGGACAGGCCGGCGTAGCCCTGCTCGTCGTAGAACAGCGGGTCGCCGTTGCTCCACAGCGACTGGTGGACGTGCATGCCCGAGCCGTTGTCACCGAAGATCGGCTTCGGCATGAAGGTGGCCGTCTTGCCGTTCTTCCACGCCACGTTCTTCACGATGTACTTGAAGAGCTGGAGGTCGTCGGCGGCGGCGAGCAGCGTGTTGAAGCGGTAGTTGATCTCCGCCTGGCCGGCCGTGCCGACCTCGTGGTGCTGGCGCTCGACCTTCAGGCCGGACCGCTCCAGCTCCAGGGAGATCTCCGCGCGCAGGTCGGCGAAGTGGTCGACCGGCGGGACCGGGAAGTAGCCGCCCTTGTAGCGGACCTTGTAACCGCGGTTGTCCTCCACCGCGCCGGTGTTCCAGGCGCCGGCCTCGGAGTCGATGTGGTAGAAGGACTCGTTGGCGGTGGTGGCGAAGCGCACCGAGTCGAAGACGTAGAACTCCGCCTCGGGACCGAAGTACGCGGTGTCCGCGATGCCGGTCGACGCCAGGTACGCCTCGGCCTTCTTCGCCACGTTCCGCGGGTCACGGGAGTACTGCTCACCGGTGATCGGGTCGTGGATGAAGAAGTTCACGTTCAGCGTCTTGTCACGGCGGAAGGGGTCGACCCGGGCGGTCGACAGGTCCGCGCGCAGCGCCATGTCGGACTCGTGGATGGCCTGGAAACCGCGGATCGACGAGCCGTCGAACGCCAGCTCCTCGTCCGGGTCGAACGCCTCGGCGGGCACCGTGAAGTGCTGCATGACGCCCGGCAGGTCACAGAAGCGGACGTCGATGAACTTGACGTCCTCGTCCGCGATGAACTTCTTGGCCTCGTCGGCGTTCTGGAACATCCAGCTCCTCCTACTCCCGACCGTCCCGCCGGGGTGGTAGATCGTTCGTGCGACCAGTGCGGGTGGCCCACGCTGTCCCCGACCCTAGGGACGCGTGATTTCTCGGGCGTGACCCATTTGTTTCGCAGAAGTTAACCGGGCTCTTTCCCCGGTTGCCCCGCGCCACCCCGGTCGACACCGGGCCGAAACGGGCGCAGTACCGTGTACGGGTGGACAAGAGGCAAGCAATCGGATCGTGGCTCTCCGGGCCCCGGGCGGCCATGGAGGACGCCGGCGCGGACTTCGGGTACCGGGGCAAGGGCCTCGGCCTGCCGGAGGAGGGGCCGGGGTCGATCGCCGGTCCGGGCCGGAAGCTGGGCGCCCTGGCCGTCGACTGGGCGCTGTGCCTGCTGATCGCATACGGCCTGATCACCGACGGCTACGGCCAGGCGACCTCCAATTGGGCGCTGCTCATCTTCTTCGTGCTGAGCGTCCTGACCGTCGGCACCGTCGGCTTCACCCCGGGCAAGCGGCTGCTCGGGCTGCGCGTGGTCGAGCTGGGCACCGGCCGGGTCAGCCCGCCGCGCGCCCTGCTGCGGTCGGCGCTGCTGTGCCTCGCGGTCCCCGCGCTGATCTGGGACCGGGACGGCCGGGGCCTGCACGACCGGCTGGCCCGCACGGTCGAGGTGCGGATCTGAGGCTCGTACCCCTCGTATACACCTGCGGATACGCCGATGGGGGCGCCCGGGACCTCGTGGTCCGGGGCGCCCCCATCGGCGTATCGGGTCGGGGGGTCAGCGCGGGCGCTGGCCGCCGCCCTTCGGCATCCGCATGCCCTTGGGCATCGGGCCCTTGGGCAGCGGCATGTTGCTCATCAGGTCGCCGAGGGCGCGCAGCCGGTCGTTGGTCGCGGTGACCTGCGGGCCGGTCAGCACGCGGGGGAGCTTCAGCATGGTGGTGCGCAGCTTCTTCAGGTCGACCTGGCCCTCGCCGGTGCCCACGATCAGGTCGTGCACGGGGACGTCGGCGACGATCCGGTTCATCTTCCGCTTCTCGGCGGCCAGCAGGGACTTCACCCGGTTCGGGTTGCCCTCCGCGACCAGCACGATGCCGGCCTTGCCGACCGCGCGGTGCACCACGTCCTGGTTGCGGTTCATGGCCACCGCGGGGGTGGTCGTCCAGCCCCGGCCGATGTTGTCCAGGACCGCCGCGGCGGCGCCCGGCTGTCCCTCCATCTGCCCGAAGGCCGCCCGCTCGGCCCGGCGCCCGAACACGATCGCCGTCGCGAGGAAGGCGAGCAGCAGGCCCAGGATGCCGAGATAGATGGGGTGACCGATCAAGAAACCGATCGCGAGGAAGACACCGAAGACGATGATGCCGACAGCCGCGAGTACAAGACCGATCTTCTTGTCGACCTTGCGGGTCATCTTGTAGGTCAGAGCGATCTGCTTCAGTCGCCCGGGGTTCGCGGCGTCCGCCGCGTTGTCCTTCCTCGCCATGCGGTGAAGTCTACGTGGCCACCGCGGCGCCCACGACGGCAGTGCCCGTCGGCGGCGGCCCCCGGGGGGCTCAGGAGCGGGCGGAGAGGGTCTGGCCCAGGACGCGCTCGGCCTCGACCCGGTCCTTGGCCCGGCGGCGGTCCTCCAGGACGGAGGTCCAGGCGTTGCGGCGGGCGGTGCGCTGGCCGCCGCTCAGCAGCAGCGACTCGACGGCGCGCAGGGCGCCGGTGATCGACGGGATGGCGGTGGCGCGGACGGGCGCGGCCTGCATGGCGAGGTCCCCCCTCGGGACAGCGGCATTGGGTAAGGGTGTACGTGGCGTGAGGCCAGCGTCACTCAAGGGTGTTACCAGGACGTGACCCACCGGTCAAACGCCCATGAAGCCCCGGAACCGGGGCGCGGAACGGCGGCGCGGCCCCGACCGGGCTCCTCATCTGCGAGGACGGTCGGGACCGCGGCGAACCGGCCGGTACCGGCCGGTAGGTTCTTGTGCGTGAATTCACACGCGGGGGGCGCCGGGTGCCGGCGCCCCCGGCTCAGACGGCCTGGGCGGCGACGAACGCGCCGCGCTTCTCCACGGCCATCTGGTAGAGCCGGCCGGCCCGGTAGGAGGAGCGGACCAGCGGACCGGACATGACGCCGGAGAAGCCGATCTGCTCGGCCTCCTCCTTCAGCTCGACGAACTCGTGCGGCTTCACCCAGCGCTCCACCGGGTGGTGACGCACCGACGGGCGCAGGTACTGCGTGATGGTCACCAGCTCGCAGCCCGCGTCGTGCAACTGCTTGAGCGCCTCGCTGACCTCCTCGCGGGTCTCGCCCATGCCCAGGATCAGGTTGGACTTGGTGACCAGGCCGTAGTCGCGGGCCTCGGTGAGGACCTTCAGGGAGCGCTCGTAGCGGAAGCCGGGGCGGATCCGCTTGAAGATCCGCGGCACCGTCTCGACGTTGTGCGCGAAGACCTCGGGGCGGGAGGCGAAGACCTCGGCGAGCTGCTCGGGCACCGCGTTGAAGTCGGGGGCCAGCAGCTCGACCTTGGTCCGGCCCTCGGCGCGGTCCGCGGTCTGCTGGTGGATCTGGCGCACGGTCTCGGCGTACAGCCAGGCGCCGCCGTCCGGCAGGTCGTCGCGGGCGACGCCGGTGATGGTGGCGTAGTTCAGGTCCATGGTGACCACGGACTCGCCCACGCGGCGCGGCTCGTCGCGGTCGAGCGCCTCGGGCTTGCCGGTGTCGATCTGGCAGAAGTCGCAGCGCCGGGTGCACTGGTCACCGCCGATGAGGAAGGTCGCCTCGCGGTCCTCCCAGCACTCGTAGATGTTGGGGCAGCCGGCCTCCTGGCAGACCGTGTGCAGGCCCTCGCCCTTCACCAGGTTCTGCATCTTGGTGTACTCGGGGCCCATTTTCGCCCGGGTCTTGATCCACTCGGGCTTGCGCTCGATGGGGGTCTGGCTGTTGCGGACCTCCAGGCGCAGCATCTTGCGTCCGTCGGGTGCGACTGCGGACACATCGGCTCCCTAGCGTTGATTCCTCGGCGTCCTCAAGGGTACGCCCGTCGATCCGATGCCCGGCGTGGGCATCGGCCTGGCCGGCGGCTGCCGGCCGCGGGTCCCGCGGGGCCCTTCCCTCAGGCGCCGGAGGGGGCGGCGGCGACCGGCGCGCGGTCGATCTCCCGCGGCTTCGGCTCCGCGTTGCCCAGGACGTCCCGCAGGTGGCGCTCGACCACCGGCAGGACCTCCTCGACGGTCACGTCACGGCCGAGCTCGCCGGCCAGGGAGGCGACGCCCGCGTCCCGGATGCCGCACGGGATGATCCGGTCGAACCACTTGTTGTCCGGGTTCACGTTGAGCGCGAAGCCGTGCATCGTCACGCCCTTGGCGACCCGGATGCCGATCGCGGCGATCTTGCGGTCCTCGCGGCGCTGGCCCGCGTTGGAGGGGGCGTACTCCGGACCGTTGAGCCGGGGGTCGAACTCCTCGTCGGTCAGACGGGGGTCGAAGTCGAGGGAGAGGCCGCCGAGGGCGGGGCGTTGCTCGACCGGGTCGCCGAGCACCCAGACGCCGCTGCGGCCCTCGACCCGGGTGGTCTCCAGGCCGAACTCCGCGCAGGTGCGGATCAGGGCCTCCTCCAGGCGCCGCACATGGGCGACGACGTCCACCGGGCGGGGGAGCTTCTGGATGGGGTAGCCGACGAGCTGGCCGGGGCCGTGCCAGGTGATCTTGCCGCCGCGGTCCACGTCGATCACCGGAGTGCCGTCGAGGGGGCGCTCGCTGTCCGCCGTGCGCCGGCCGGCGGTGTAGACCGGCGGGTGTTCGAGGAGCAGCACGGTGTCGGGGATCTCGTCGGCGAAGCGGGCCGCGTGCACCCGGCGCTGCTCGTCCCACGCCTGCCGGTACTCGACCGCCTCCGCACCGAATCCCATACGGACGAACCGCAACTCACCCACGGCAAGCGCCTCCCTGGACGTCGTAAGGCACGAATCATGCCTACGCCACTGTACGACCGGGCCCGCGGACCCGGCCGGGCGGCCGTCCCGTCAGCCCGCACGCAATCCTCACACGATCGGATGAATGGGGTCGAAAGTGTGTGATGGGTTGCTTACTCTCCGCTACATTCGCGCCGTCGATGCGGCCATAAGGGCTGCTCACAGGCAATCCGGGCAGTTCGAACACCCGGAAGGCAGGAGACCGCACCGCACCATGACGGAACGACCCGCGCAGCGCACCCCCAACCGCCAGCTCGCCGCGCTCATCGCCGAGGCCGGGTTCTCCAACGCGGGTCTAGCGCGTCGCGTCGACCAGCTCGGTCTCGAACACGGCCTGGACCTCAGATACGACAAGACGTCCGTCACCCGGTGGCTGCGCGGTCAGCAGCCCCGCGGCACCACCCCCGCCCTCATCGCCGAGGTCTTCACCCGGCGCCTGGGCCGCCGCCTCACCGCTCAGGACCTCGGCCTGGACGCCTGCGCCCCCGTCTACGCCGGGCTGGAGTTCGCCGCCACCCCCGAGGAGGCCGTCGACATCGTCAGCGGCCTGTGGCGCAAGGACTCCGGCAGCCACGCCGAACTGCGCAAGATCGCCTTCACCCCGGCCGGGCTGGTCGTGCCCAGCCGGGACTGGCTGATCGGCCGCCCCGACGACAAGGTGGCCCGGATCGAGGCCCCGGCCCGCGTCCCCGCGCAGGGCCGCCCCGGGGCGCCCCGCTTCCCGGCCCCCGCCGACCCCGCCCGCCGCCGGACACCCGTCGAACGCGGCCCCGGCGTCCGGGTCAGCGCCGGCGACCTCGCGGCGCTGCGCTCGGTGGGCGAGCTGTTCCGCTCCCTGGACGACCGGTACGGCGGCGGACACGCCCGCCAGGCCCTCGTCCGCTACCTCGAACACGAACTGGAGCCGATGCTGCGCGGCAGCTACGGCGAGCAGACCGGCCGCCGCCTGTTCGGCGCCGCCGCCGACCTCACCCGGCTGGCCGGCTGGACCTCCTTCGACATCGCCGCGCACGGGCTCGCCCAGCGCTACTTCGTCCAGGCGCTGCGGCTCGCCCAGGCCGCCGGGGACCGGGCCTACGGCTCGTACGTGCTGGCCACCATGAGCCGGCAGGCCGTCTACCTCGGGCACGGACGCGAGGCGGTGCAGCTCGCCCGGGTCGCCCAGCAGGGGGTCGGCGGCAGCGCGCCCCCCGTGGTGCAGACGCTGCTGCACGCCTGCGAGGCGCGCGGGCACGCCGTCCTCGCCGAGGTGCGGGCCTGCACCGCCGCGCTCATCCGGGCCGAGCGGACCATGGAGACCGCCCGCCCCGGGGACGAGGTCCCGCACTGGGCGCGCTTCTTCGACGAGGCGCAACTGGCCGACGAGTTCGGGCACTGCCACCGCGACCTCCAGCAGTACCGCGCCGCCGCCCAGCACGCCGAGCGCTCCCTGCAACTGCGGGCGGCCGGCTACGCCCGCAGCAGGCTGTTCACCCGGGTGGTGCTCGCCACGGCCCGGCTCGGGCTCGGGGAGCTGGACGCGGCCTGCCAGCTCGGCGCGGAGGCGGCGGCGCAGGCCGCGGACATGCGGTCGGTGCGGGCGGTGGAGTACGTACGGGACTTCGAGCGGAAGCTGGAGCCGTACCGGGACGCCGCGCCGGTCCGGTCCTACCGGGACAAGGTGGCCGCGTTGGGGTGAGCGGGCCCGGTGCGGTTCCGGGGCCGGTCGCGTTCAGGGAGCCGCGGACCCCCGCCGGGCTCAGGCCGCGCGGGGTGTGGGCAGCGGGTCCGCGCGGTGCATCGAGCCGTTGGTGCCCAGGTCGGCCAGGATGGCGCTCGCGGCCCGGTGCGCCGAGCGCAGGGCGCCCTGGACGGTGCTGGTGTCCCGGTGGTCGCCGCACACGTACAGGCCCGCCAGCAGCCGTACCGGGCGGCGCGGATCGTGCGGCGGGCGCATCACCGGGACCGCCTCGGCGGTGTGGTGCACCGCGAGGGTCTCCCAGCGTGTGGTCGGGGCGCCGTACAGCCGGGCCAGATGGGCCCGTACGGCGGTGTCGACGTCCGGCGGGGGCGGGCCGAGGACGGTGGAGGAGACCAGCGCGCGGCCGGCCGGGGCGCGGCTCGGGTCGACCTGGCTGACCACCGCCGTGTGGGCGACCGGGCCGCCGCGGTCGGCGTCGAGCAGCAGCCCCGCCCCGGTGGCCGGCGGCTCGTCCACGGCGTGGTGGACCACCGTCACCGGGTGGAAGTCCGGCACCCGCAGGCCCGGCAGCAGGGCGGCGGCGGCCCGCGCGCCGGTGGCCACCAGCACCGCGCGGCAGCGGAAGACGCCGTGCTCGGCCGTGGTCACCGCGTTGGTCGCCACCGCCGTGGCCCGTACGCCGGTCCGCACCGTGCCCGGCGGCAGGGTCCGCGCCAGCAGCTCCGGCAGCGCCTCCGCGCCGCCCTCCGGCACGGCCAGTTGCCCGGTCGCGAAGGCCCGCAGGGCCAGGTCGGCGCACCGGCTGGAGGTGATCAGGTCCGGGTCGCAGAGCAGGGCGGCGAGCAGCGGGCGCAGGAAGCCGTCGACCGTCCGGGCGGGCAGCCCGCGCAGGGTCAGCGCCCGGGCCGCGGGCAGTTCCGGGCGGGCCAGCAGCCGGGTGACCGGCGTCGCCGCCAACCGGGCCAGGGCGGCGCTCAGCCGGGCCTGGTCGACGGCGGTGCCCAGCGGGGTCCCCACCCGGCCCCGGTACGCCGCCGCCTGCCTCCCGGCACCCCGGGCGAACGGGCCGGGGAGCCCGCCGGCCGGGCCCCCGGGCCGACCGGGCAGCGGCACCGGACGCCAGGGGCCCGGCACTCCCCTGGGGGCGCTTGCCAGGGCGCGTACCACGTGCGATGCGCCCCGTGTGCCCCCGGCGCCCGCCGGGGCGCCCGCCCGGTGGTGGCGCCCCTCGCTGTGCAGCAGCACCCCCGGCGCGAACGTCCTGAGCGCGAGGCCGTCGAGACCGGGCGCGTCGCGCAGTTCCGGCCAGGACACCGGGAGCAGCGGCCCGATCAGGTCGAGGTGGAAGCCGTCGACCTTCTCGGTCGCCATCCGGCCGCCCACCGTGGGGGCGGCCTCCAGGACCACCGTCGACACCCCCTGGCCGGTCAGCCGGTGGGCCGCGGAGAGCCCGGCGACCCCGGCTCCCACCACGACGACGTCCGCCTGGTGCGTGGGCTCAAGCACGTGCCCCTCCTCGAGGTTGCGCGGCCGCTGGAGACGGCATGTCCCAACCGGCATCCGGAATACCCGAGTTCGGACCGAGCGTAGGGGGACGTGATCGGTCCGGAGGAGTCGCGCAGAGACAGGGCACGGTCGCACGGCGGTCGCATACGCCCCGCCCCGAGCGCGCGGGAGAGGCGGGCGCCCGCACCGCGCGCCTCCCCGCGGCGGGGCGGGGCGTCCTGCGCGGGCGGGGCGCGGCGCCTTGCGGGGGACGGCCGCGGCGTCTTGCGGGGGCCGCCGCAGCGCTTCGTCGCGGACGGCGGAGGCGCGTCGAGGCGGCCGGCCGGGGCCCTCGTCGCGGCCGGCCGCCCGGCCGACGGCCGGAGCGCCGCCCGGAAGCGGACGGCCGGAGCTTGTCGCCGCGGGCCGGCCGAGACCTCTTTTCGCGGGCGGGCGGGCGGCCCGAGCACGGGCGGACGGCTCGGGACCCCTCGCCGCCGCGGAGGGCCGGGCGGTCCGGGCGCCCTCGTCGCGGGCGGGCTGGCGGGCCGACCCCCTCGTCGCGGACGGGGCCGGTCGGCCGAGGCCCGTGATCACACCGCGCGGCGGTCAGACCGCCGCGCGGATCGCCCCGTCGATCTCCGGGAACGCGAACCGGAAGCCGGACTCCAGCAGCCTCGTCGGCAGGATCCGGGCGCTGCCCAGCACGTCCCCGGCCAGCTCGCCCAGGACCGCGCGCAGTACCGGCGCGGGGACCGCGAAGGGCGCCGGGCGGTGCAGTACGCGCCCCATGGCCACGGTGATCTCCCGGTTGGTCAGCGGGTGCGGGGCGGTCAGGTTGACCGGGCCGGACAGGTCCTCGTGGTCCAGCAGGTGCCGCAGCGCCGCGACCTCGTCGTGCAGCGCGATGAACGACCAGTACTGCCGCCCGTTGCCCAGTTGCCCCCCGAGCCCCGCCCGGAACAGCGGGAACAGCCGCCCCCAGGCCCCGCCGCCCCGGGCGACGACCAGCCCGGTGCGGGCGAACACCGTCCGTACGCCCGCCTCCCGGGCCGGAGCCGCCGCGGCCTCCCACTCCACGCACAGCTCCGACAGGAACCCCTCGCCCGCCGGGGCCCGCTCGTCGACCGCGCGGTCGCCGGTCTCCCCGTAATAGGCGATCGCGCTGCCGTTGACGAAGACCCGCGGCGGGTCGTCGAGGGCGGCCACCGCCCGGGCCAGCGCCGCCGTGCCGTTGATCCGGCTGTCCCGCAGGCGGGTCTTGTACGCCGCCGTCCAGCGCCGGTTCCCGATCCCGGCCCCCGCCAGGTTGACCACCGCCGCGCAGCCCGCGAGCCCGGCCGCGTCCACCCGCCCCCGCTCGGGGTCCCACCGCACCTCGCCCGCCTCCCGGGGCGCGCGCCGCACCAGGCGCACCACCTCGTGTCCGTCGGCCGCCAGGGAACGCGCCAGCGCGCTGCCGATCAGACCGGACGCGCCGGCCACCGCGATACGGGAGGGAGGAGCAGAAGGAGCCATGCGCCCATCCTGCCGCGAGGGCGGGGAAAACCCCGGCCGGTCCGCGCCGGCCGCGCCGTACAGTGACCGTCATGCCTGACCCGTACATACGTCACGCCCGGCCCGACGACGAGCCGGCGCTCGCCCGCCTCGACCGCGACACCTGGTCGTACCTGCACGCCGTCTCCCCGAAGCCGGAGCCGGACGCCCCGTTCTTCAGCGAGCGGTCCGGGCCCGGGGCCCACCTCGTCGCCGAACTGGACGGCACCGTCGTCGGCTACCTCCGCCTCGGCTTCCCCACCCCCCTCGCCTCCAACGCGCACGTACGGCAGATCCAGGGCCTCGCCGTCGCCGGCGCCGCCCGCGGCCGGGGCGCCGGCCGGGCCCTGCTGCGCGCCGCCGTCGAGGAGGCCCGGAAGCTGGGCGCCCGCCGCCTCACCCTGCGCGTCCTCGGCCACAACACCGCCGCCCGCAAGCTCTACGAGTCCGAGGGCTTCGTCGTCGAGGGCGTCCAGCCCGAGGAGTTCCTCCTCGACGGCACCTACGTCGACGACGTCCTGATGGGCCGCTCCCTGATCTGAGCCGCCGTCAGTCCGTCACCGGCCCGCCGGTGTCCACCGGGGCCGTCGCCCCGGCCGCCCGCCGCGCCTGCGGGGCGACCTCCGCCGCCGTGAGTACGTACCCCGTCTCGGCGTCGGAGGTGGAGCGGGCGAACACCACGCCGAACACCCGGCCGTCGGTGGTCAACAGCGGTCCGCCGGAGTTGCCCGGCCGGACCGTGGACCGTATGGAGTAGATCTCCCGGGTGACCGTCCCGTCGCTGTAGATGTTCTGCCCGGTGGCCCGCACCCGGCCGGCCACCGTCGCCGCCCTGAGGTCCAGGTCGCCGTCCTGCGGATAGCCCGCGACCACCGCCGCCGTGCCGCGCCGGGCGTCGCCGGCGAACGGCAGGACCGGCGCCCGCAGCCCCGGCACGTACAGCACGGCCACGTCCTTCTCCGGGTCGAACAGCACCACCCGGGCGTCGCGCACCGGCCCCACGCCGCCCACCCGTACGGTCGGCTCGTCGATCCCGGCGACCACATGGGCGTTGGTCATCACGTGCTCGCGGGCGTACACGAAGCCGCTGCCCTCGCGTCCCTGGGTGCCCGCCACGCCCTCCACCTTGACCGTGCTCGACGTGGCCGCGCGCTCGGCCGCCGCCGTGACGCTGTCCCCGGAGGGCTCGGCGACCTCGGCCGTCGACTCCGTCTCGAAGGGGTTGAAGACCTGCGGGAACCCCGCCTCCGCCAGTGCCGAGGTGGCCCGCGAGAACCAGCCCGGGGTGGTGTCCGGCATCGCCCGCTGCACCGCGCCCAGCAACCGGGAGTCCCGGATCGCCGAGGTGACCAGCGGCGACGAGGAGGCCGCCAGCACGCTCGCCGCCACCCACGCCACGACCAGCACCGCCACCGCGTTCGCCGCCGCCCCGCCGATGCCGTCGGCCACCCTGAGCGGCCCGGCGTCCAGCTCCCGCCGCAGCCTCAGCGCCAGCCGCCCCGCCAGCTCGTGGCCCAGCGCCGCCGGGCCCAGCACCGTGAGCACCGCCGTCACCGTCGCCGCGGTCGTCCCCGGCGTCACCAGGTCCATCACCCACGGCAGCAGCCACACGCCGACCACCGCGCCGCCCACGAACCCGGCGAGCGAGACACCGCCGGCCACCAGTCCGCGCCGGTACCCCGACGCCGCGTAGGCCAGGACCAGCAGCGCCAGCAGGATGTCGAGCAGGTCCACACGAGCCGCCTCTCTCCCGGTGCCGCGCGACGGGCCCGGCGGGCGGCCCCGAAGTGCGGTCGTCCGGATAAACGTCGCGGACCGGGACGATGGTTCCACCGGCTGGCACCCCACACGTCGCGGGCGGACCGCAACCGCCGGAGAGTGGGGGACATGGGTGCGGAGCGAAGGCGGCGCGGGCCGCGGGGACGGCGTGCGGCACGCCTGCCGGTCCCCGTGCTGGTGCTGCTGGGCGCCCTGCCCGGGCTGGCCGCCGTGGCCGGGCTGCTGCTGTACGCGGGCGGCGCCGAGCGCACTACCGCCGGACGGCCCCGTTCCGCCCAGGAGACCGGCGGCCACACCGCCCCCCGGCCGCCCGTCGTCCCCCGGTCCGCCTGGCTGGGCGACGCCGGCCGCGAGCAGCCGCCCCCGCGCTACGACGACGAGGTCGTCGCCGTCTTCGTCCACCACACCGACACGCCGAACGGCTACGACTGCGCCGACGTGCCCCGCATCCTGCGCGGCATCTACACCGGCCAGACCGGCGCCCGGGACTGGGACGACCTTGGCTACAACTTCGTCGTCGACCGCTGCGGCACCATCTACGAGGGCCGGGCCGGCGGCATCGACCGCGCCGTCACCGGCGCCCATACCCAGGGCTTCAACCACCGCACCACCGGCATCGCCGCCCTCGGCACCTTCACCGCGGGCGTCCCCGTGCCCGACGCGCTCACCGACGCGATCGCCGCGCTGGCCGCCTGGAAACTCGGCCCCTCCGGCACCGACCCGCGCGGCCGGGTCCGGCTGGTCTCCAGCAACGACCTGAGCCGGTACGACGCCGGCGCCACCGTCACGCTGCCCGCCGTCGCCGGTCACGACGCGGGGTACCAGACCGACTGCCCCGGAGCCGCGCTGCGCGCCCGGCTGCCCGGGATCCGGCAGCGCGCGGCCCGCCTCCAGCACCGCGGGCTCCGCCCACAGGCCCGGCACAGCGACCGCGCAGCCTCCTCCGATGCGGGCCCCCTACGGTCGCTGCCGGCAGCCGACCGGAGGTGGGGACCATGACGACCGATCGCGACACCCGCGCCCGCGCCCGTGCCCGGGGCGGGGCACCGCGCCGGGCCTGGACGGCCCTGGCCGCCGCCGTGGCGGTGGTACTGGGCCCGGCCGCCGCCACCGCGTCCACCCTGGACCGCGCCAACGCGGCCCCACCGCACGGGTCCGACGCGGCCTCGCCGCGTGAGGCCGGCGCGACCCCGCCGTACCACTCCGCGCGCACCGACCCGCGGAAGGACCGCCCGCCGACGGCCCCGACCCGCCGCAGCACGGCGTGAGACGCCCCCACCGCGCGCACCCCGCCCGCACTGACCCACGGTAGGACCCCCCACCGCCCGAGCCACCCCCGGAGGGCTCAGTCCCCGAACCGCTCCCACAGCCGCGGAAGGCGCTCGGCCAGTGCCCGGTCGTCCTCCAGGTCGATCGGCGTGCCCACCGGCTCCGGTGGCGCGGGCGCGAGCCCCAGGTCGGGGGCGACCGTGCCGGTGAGCTGCTCGTACGCCTCGTCAGCCGCGTAGCCGAGGTCCTCGGCGTCGCCGTCGAGCTCCTCGTCGAAGTCGTCCAGCAGCTCCGCCAGCGCGTCCGGCTCGTGCACCGCGCCCTCGTAGACCTCGCGGCCCTGGCCGATCAGCCAGCAGCGGAAGAAGTCGAAGGCGTCGTCCCCGGCGCCGCCGAGCAGGATCCAGGCGGCACCCCACAGATCCCAGGTGTACGCGCGCTGGTACCGCGCCTCGAAGTGGCGGGCGAAGTCCAGGACCGCCTCCGGGTCCAGTCGGCAGAGCCGCTCCACCAGCAGGTCGGCCTGCTCCTCGGGGTCGCCCTCCGCGCCCCGGCGGGAGGAGTCGATCAGCTCCCAGAACTCCGTCTCGTCCATCACGGGTCCAGCATCGGCCCTGGAGGGGTGGGGCGCACGCGGAGCCCACAGATCGTTATCTCACGGCGCCGGACCACTCGCACGCCCCGGCGCGCGTCACCTCTCGTACAGCGCGGCCAGGTTCCGCGCGTCCGCCGCGAACCGGGTGCGCAGTTCCTCCGGGGCCAGCACCTCCGCCTCCGGGCCGAGCGCGCGGAGCTGGCTGTGGGCGACCTCCGCCGACTCCACCGGCAGCGTCACCGTCAGCCACCCGTCCGGGCCGGGCGGGCCCGCCGCGTCCAGCGCCCGCCGCGCCGCCGGCGGATCCACGGCGTACGGCAGGAGCCGTACGCCCTCGGGGGAGAGCCGCAGGACCACCTCGGCGCGCAGGATCGACAGCGCGAACTGCTCCGCCCGCTCCGCCCAGAACCCGGGCAGGTCGAACTCCTCGTCCCGGGCGAACCGCTCCCCGTCCGCCGCCACCGAGCGGAACCGGTCGATCCGGTAGACCCGGAAGGCCCCCTCGCCCGCGGCCCGCGCGACCCGCGCGCACAGGTACCAGACCCCCGCCTTCAGCACCAGCCCGTACGGCTCCAGCTCCCGCTCGACCTCGCGCTCGCCGCGCCGGTAGCGGGCGGTGATCCGCCGGTCGTCCCAGACCGCCTCCGCCACCGCCGGCAGCAGCTCGGGCGTCTCCGGCTCGGTGAACCAGCCCGGCGCGTCCAGGTGGAACCGCTGCGCCGCCGTCCGGGAGGCGTCCCGCAGGGACGGCAGCAGCGCCGCCGACACCTTCAGCCGGGCCGCCGACGCCGCGTCCGCCAGGCCCATGTCGCGCAGCGCCCCCGGCACCCCCGACAGGAACAGCGCCTCCGCCTCGCCGCGCGCCAGCCCCGTCAGCCGGGTCCGGTACCCGCCGATCAGCCGGTACCCGCCGGCCCGGCCCCGGTCCGCGTACACCGGCACACCCGCCTCCGACAGGGCCTGCGCGTCCCGGGTGACGGTCCGCTCGGACACCTCCAGCTCCCGGGCCAGCTCGGCGGCGGTCATCGAGGGCCGGGACTGGAGCAACAGCACCATCTTGATGAGGCGGGCAGCACGCATGGCCCACATCATGCAGGAAACGCGGAAGGCCCCCGCCGGACGACGGGGGCCTCCTTAACGAACCGGCGGTCACAGGCCGTAGCGCTCGCGCGCCTCCTTCACGGCGGTCGCCTTCACCTCGCCGCGCCGGGCCAGTGCGGCCAGCGCCGCGACGACCACGGACTCGGCGTCGACACCGAAGTGGCGGCGGGCGTCCTCACGGGTGTCCGACAGGCCGAAGCCGTCGGCGCCCAGCGAGGACCAGTCCTGCTCCACCCACTGCGCGATCTGGTCCGGGACCTGGCGCATGTAGTCGGAGACCGCCAGCACCGGGCCCTCGGCGCCCTGCAGCGCCTGCCGCACGTACGGCACCCGGTCCTCGCCGCGCAGCAGCGCCGCGTCGGCCTCCATCGCGTCCCGGCGCAGCTCGGTCCAGGAGGTCGCGGACCACACGTCGGCGGCCACGCCCCACTCCTCGGCGAGCAGCTTCTGCGCCTTCAGCGCCCAGTGGATCGCCGTACCCGAACCCATGAGCTGGATCCGCGGGGCGTTCGCCGCCGGGGTCAGGCCCGCGGACTCCGCGGTGTTGAAGCGATACAGGCCCTTGACGATGCCCTCGTCGATGCCGAGGCCGGCCGGCTTGGCGGGCTGCGGCAGCGGCTCGTTGTAGACCGTCAGGTAGTAGAAGACGTTCTGGTCCTCGCCCGGCTTGGCCTCGCCGTACATCCGGCGCAGGCCCTCCTTGACGATGACGGCGATCTCGTAGGCGAACGCCGGGTCGTACGTCAGCGCCGCCGGGTTGGTCGCGGCGATCACCGGGGTGTGGCCGTCGGCGTGCTGGAGGCCCTCGCCGGTCAGCGTGGTGCGGCCGGCGGTGGCGCCGATGAGGAAGCCGCGGCCGAGCTGGTCGCCGAGCTGCCACATCTGGTCGGCCGTGCGCTGCCAGCCGAACATCGAGTAGAAGATGTAGAACGGGATCATCGCCTCGCCGTGCGTCGCGTACGACGTGGAGGCGGCGATGAAGTCGGCCATCGAACCGGCCTCGGTGATCCCCTCGTTGAGGATCTGGCCGTTCTCGGCTTCCTTGTAGTACATGAGCTGGTCACGGTCGACCGGCTCGTACGTCTGGCCCTTGGGGGAGTAGATCCCCAGGGACGGGAAGAGGCTCTCCATGCCGAAGGTGCGCGCCTCGTCGGGGACGATCGGCACCCAGCGCCTGCCGGTCTCCTTGTCCCGGACCAGGTCCTTGACCAGGCGGACGAAGGCCATGGTGGTCGCCACGTTCTGCGAGCCGGAGCCCTTGTCGAAGGCGGTGAACGCCTTCTCGGCCGGGGCGGGCAGCGCGGGCAGCGGGTGGGTACGGCGGGCCGGGGCCGGACCGCCGAGGGCGGCGCGGCGCTCCTGGAGGTAGCGGACCTCGGGGGAGTCGGCGCCCGGGTGGCCGTAGGGGACCACGCCGTCGACGAAGTCGCTGTCCTTGATGGGCAGGTCGAGGCGGTCGCGCATCGCCTTGAACTCGTCCACCGTCAGCTTCTTCATCTGGTGGTTGGCGTTCTTCGAGGCGAAGCCCTCACCGAGGGTGTGGCCCTTGACGGTCTGCGCCAGGATCACCGTCGGCGCGCCCTTGTGGGCGAGCGCCGCGCGGTACGCGGCGTACACCTTGCGGGCCTCGTGGCCGCCGCGCGAGGTGTGGAAACACTCGAGGATCTTGTCGTCGCCGATCAGCTTCGCCATCTCCACCAGCGCCGGGTCGGCGCCGAAGAAGTCCTGGCGGATGTAGGCCGCGTCGCGGGTCTGGTACGTCTGGACCTGCGCGTCGGGTACCTCGCGCAGCCGGCGTACCAGCGCGCCCGTGGTGTCGAGCTGGAACAGCTCGTCCCAGGCGGTGCCCCACAGCGTCTTGACGACGTTCCAGCCGGCGCCGCGGAACTGGGCCTCCAGCTCCTGCACGATCTTGAAGTTGGCGCGGACCGGGCCGTCCAGGCGCTGCAGGTTGCAGTTGATGACGAAGGTCAGGTTGTCCAGGCCCTCGCGGGAGGCGAGCGCGAGCGCCGCCGTCGACTCCGGCTCGTCCATCTCGCCGTCGCCGAGGAACGCCCACACGTGCGAGGCGGAGGTGTCCTTGATGCCGCGGGCGGTCAGGTAGCGGTTGAACCGCGCCTGGTAGATCGCGGAGAGCGGGCCCAGGCCCATGGAGACGGTGGGGAACTCCCACAGCCAGGGCAGCCGCCGGGGGTGCGGGTAGGAGGGCAGGCCGTTGCCGCCGGACTCGCGGCGGAAGTTGTCGAGGTGGTCCTCGGTCAGCCGGCCGTCGAGGAAGGCGCGGGCGTAGATGCCGGGGGAGGCGTGGCCCTGGATGTAGAGCTGGTCGCCGGAGCCGGCGGCCTCCGGGGATTCCTTGCCCTTGAAGAAGTGGTTGAAGCCGGTCTCGTAGAGCCAGGCCGCGGAGGCGAAGGTGGCGATGTGGCCGCCGACGCCGTATTTGCTGCCGCGGGTCACCATCGCCGCCGCGTTCCAGCGGTTCCAGGCGGTGATCCGGGCCTCCAGCTCCTCGTCGCCGTCGATGGCCGGCTCGGCGGAGGTGGGGATGGTGTTGACGTAGTCCGTCTCGAGGAGCTTCGGCAGTGCGACGCCGGCTCCCTCGGCACGCTCCAGCGTGCGCCGCATCAGGTACGCGGCACGGTGCGGCCCGGCCGCCTTGGCGACGGCGTCCAGGGAAGCCTGCCACTCGGCGGTCTCCTCCGGGTCCCGGTCGGGGAGCTGGTCGAGCGCGCTCGGCTGGATGGCGTAGGGGTCGGTCATGTCGCCGCCTTCCTCAGTCGAAGGGGGGGTGCCCTTGTGTCTTTGGCAGGACAGGGCGTGGGGCCCCGGTGGGAGCCCGTCGGTGACTGTAACTCGCTGATCGATGATCGATCAAAGGGTGGAGAGGGAAAATCCCTTGATCACGAGAAAGTCGGCACGGGGTGTCTCCGACGGTGGCACGGGGTGACGGTTTGCCCAGGTGAGCCGACGTTTCGGGTGCGGGCGCGTCGTGGCTGGTCGCGCAGTTCCCCGCGCCCCTCCAGGGGCGCGGGGAACTGCGCAAAAAAAGGGGGGTCTGGGGGCGCAGCCCCCAGGGACGGGAAGGGTAGGGGCGGCGGGGGCGAGAAACTCCCGTCAGGCCCGGGGCGCGCACCCGAGGACATGCGACTTGACCAGGTCGGCGATCCGAGGATCGCGCCGCTTGAACGCGGCGACCAGCTCCTCGTGCTCCTCCGCGTACGACTGCTGCACCGTCCCCAGCCACCGGATCGACAGCGCCGTGAAAACCTCGATCCCTAGCCCCTCCCACGTGTGCAGCAACACCGAGTTGCCCGCCGCCCGCACCAGCTCCCGGTGGAACCCGACCGTGTGCCGGACCTGCGCCGTCCCGTCGGCCATCCGGTCGGCCTCGTACAGCGCCCCGACGTGCGGCTCCAGGGCCGAGCAGTCCTCGGCCAGCTTCGCCGCCGCCAGCTCCGCCGCGATCGCCTCCAGACCGGCCCGGACCGGATAGCTCTCCTCCAGGTCCGCGGCGGTCAGATTCCGCACCCGTACGCCCTTGTTCGGCGCCGACTCGATCAGCCGCAGCGACTCCAGCTCGCGCAGCGCCTCCCGTACCGGCGTCTGGCTGACCTCCAGCTCGGTGGCGATCCGCCGCTCCACGATCCGCTCGCCCGGCTGCCAGCGCCCGCTGATGATCCCCTCCAGGATGTGCTCGCGGATCTGCTCGCGCAGCGAGTGGACGACGGGCGCGGTCATGAAGGGCTCCTTAGGGAGGGGCCCGTTCCGGCCCCCTGGGGCGTTGACGTTTAGACAATACGGCTGCCGGCCTCCGGCGGAAGGGCGCATACGGGGGCTTTCGCGCAGGTGAGACGAGGCTTACACGCGGGCACGGCGACCGACGACGGCGCCCCCGCCCGGAAAGCTCCGGACGGGGGCGCCGCGGGGACCGTGACGGTCAGAGGCCCAGCTCGACCTCGAACTCGCCCGCCTCCAGGATGGCCTTGACCGCGGTCAGGTAACGCGCGGCGTCGGCACCGTCCACCAGGCGGTGGTCGTAGGACAGGGTCAGGTACGTCATGTCGCGGACGCCGATGGCCGTGCCCTCCTCCGTCTCGATCACGGCGGGGCGCTTGACCGTGGCGCCGATGCCGAGGATCGCGACCTGGCCCGGCGGCACGATGATCGTGTCGAACAGCGCGCCGCGCGAACCGGTGTTGGAGATGGTGAAGGTCGCGCCGGACAGCTCGTCCGGGGTGATCTTGCTGGCCCGGACCTTGCCCGCCAGCTCGGCCGTGGCCTTGGCGATACCGGCGAGGTTCAGGTCACCGGCGTGCTTGATGACCGGGGTCATCAGGCCCTTCTCGGAGTCCACCGCGATACCGATGTTCTCGGTGTCGAAGTAGGTGATGGTCCCCTCGGCCTCGTTGATCTTGGCGTTGATGGCCGGGTGGGCCTTCAGCGCCTGGGCCGCGGCCTTGACGAAGAACGGCATCGGGGAGAGCTTGACGCCCTCGCGGGCCGCGAACGCGTCCTTGGCCCGGGCGCGCAGCTTCATCAGCCGGGTGACGTCGACCTCGACGACCGAGGACAACTGCGCCTGCTCGTGCAGCGCCTTGACCATGTTGTCGCCGATGACCTTGCGGATGCGCGGCATCTTCACGGTCTGGCCGCGCAGCGGCGACGCCTCCAGCGCCGGCGCCTTCTTGGCGGCCGGGGCAGCGGCGGCGGCCGGCGCCGGGGCGGCGGTGGCGGCCTTCGCGGCCTCGGCGGCGGCGATGACGTCCTGCTTGCGGATCCGGCCGCCGACGCCGGTGCCCGAGACGGTGGACAGGTCGACGCCGTTCTCGGCGGCGAGCTTGCGTACCAGCGGGGTGACGTAGGCACCGTCGTCGGCCGGCTTGGCGGCGGCCGGGGCCGGAGCCTGGGCGGCCGGCGCCGGAGCCGGGGCGGGCGCCGGAGCGGAGGGGACCGGCTCGGGAGCCGGGGTCTCCTGCTGCTGCGGGGCCGGAGCCGTCGGCGCCTGCGGGGCGGCCTGCTGCTGCGGGGCGGGCGCCGGCTGGGCCGGGGCCTGGGCCTGCGGGGCCGGGGCCGGCTCGGGCTGCGCGGGGGCGGCCGGGGCCGGGGCGGGCTCGGGCTGGGCCGGGGCCGCGGGGGCGGCCGGGGCGGCGGCCTGGGCGGCACCCGCCTCGCCGATGACGGCGAGCTTGGCGCCGACCTCGGCGGTCTCGTCCTCGCCGACCACGATCTCCAGCAGCGTGCCCGAGGCGGGCGCCGGGATCTCGGTGTCGACCTTGTCGGTGGAGACCTCCAGCAGCGGCTCGTCGGCCTCGACGGTGTCACCGACCGACTTCAGCCAGCGGGTGACGGTGCCCTCGGTGACGGACTCGCCGAGCGCGGGCAGGACCACGTCCGTGCCCTCGGCGGAGCCGCCGCCGGAGCTGGCCTCGGCGGTGGGAGCGGGCGCCGGGGCGGCCTGCTCGGTGGAGGGGGCGGCCGGCGCCGGCTCGGGGGCCGGCTCGGCGACCTGCTCGGCCTGCGGGGCCTGCTCCGCCGCCGGGGCGCCGGAACCGTCGTCGATCAGCGCCAGCTCGGCACCGACCTCGACCGTCTCGTCCTCGGCGACCTTGATGGAGGACAGCACGCCGGAGGCGGGGGCCGGGATCTCGGTGTCGACCTTGTCGGTCGAGACCTCGAGCAGCGGCTCGTCGGCCTCGACGCGCTCACCCTCGGCCTTCAGCCAGCGGGTGACGGTGCCCTCGGTGACGCTCTCGCCGAGCGCCGGAAGGGTTACGGAAACCGCCATGGTTTCGGTTGCTCCTAACGAATTGCGGAAGTCTGTGTCGTCGCGCCCGATGACCGAAGGCGTCAGTCGTGCATGTGCAGGGGCTTGCCGGCCAGGGCCAGGTGGGCCTCGCCGAGCGCCTCGTTCTGCGTCGGGTGGGCGTGGATGAGCTGGGCGACCTCGGCGGGCAGCGCCTCCCAGTTGTAGATGAGCTGGGCCTCGCCGACCTGCTCGCCCATGCGGTCGCCCACCATGTGCACGCCGACCACGGCGCCGTCCTTGACCTGGACCAGCTTGATCTCGCCCGCGGTCTTCAGGATGCGGCTCTTGCCGTTGCCGCCGAGCGGGAACTTGATGGAGACGACCTTGTCCGCGCCGTACACCTCCTTGGCCTTGGCCTCGGTGATGCCGACGGAGGCGACCTCGGGGTGGCAGTACGTCACCCGGGGGACGCCGTCGTAGTCGATCGGGACGACCTTCAGACCGGCCAGCCGCTCCGCCACCAGGATGCCCTCGGCGAAGCCGACGTGCGCGAGCTGGAGCGTGGGGACCAGGTCGCCGACGGCGGAGATGGTCGGCACGTTGGTCCGCATGTACTCGTCGACCAGGACGTAACCGCGGTCCATGGCGACCCCGGCCTCCTCGTAGCCCAGGCCCTGCGAGACCGGGCCGCGGCCGACGGCGACGAGGAGGATCTCCGCCTCGAACTCCTTGCCGTCGGCGAGGGTGACCTTGACACCGTCCTGGGTGTACTCGGCCTTCTGGAAGAAGGTGCCCAGGTTGAACTTGATGCCGCGCTTGCGGAAGGCGCGCTCCAGCAGCTTGGAGCTGTTCTCGTCCTCCACCGGCACCAGGTGCTTCATGCCCTCGATGACGGTGACGTCGGTGCCGAAGGACTTCCACGCGGAGGCGAACTCGACGCCGATGACACCGCCGCCCAGGACGATCGCGGACTTCGGCACGCGGTCCAGGGTGAGAGCGTGGTCGGAGGAGAGGATGCGGTTGCCGTCGATCTCCAGACCGGGCAGCGACTTCGGCACCGAGCCGGTCGCCAGCAGGACGTGGCGGCCCTGGACGCGCTGGCCGTTCACGTCGACCGAGGTGGGCGAGGACAGCTTGCCCTCACCCTCGATGTACGTCACCTTGCGGGAGGCGATCAGACCCTGCAGGCCCTTGTAGAGCCCGGAGATCACATCGTCCTTGTACTTGTGGACCGCCGCGATGTCGATGCCCTCGAAGGTGGCCTTGACACCGAACTGCTCGCTCTCGCGGGCCTGGTCGGCGATCTCACCGGCGTGCAGCAGCGCCTTGGTGGGGATGCAGCCGTTGTGCAGGCAGGTGCCGCCGACCTTGCCCTTCTCGATCAGGGCGACGTCCAGACCAAGCTGCGCCCCGCGCAGGGCCGCGGCGTAACCACCGCTACCACCGCCGAGGATCACTAGGTCGAAAACGGTGCTGGCGTCGTTCGCCACGTCACGTCCTCCATGCATGTGCGCCGTACGCCGGTCTTCGCTGACCGGCAGGCGGCTGGTGTCCGGCCGCTCGTTCTTCGGCCCTTAGGTGGGGCCCTGTCCTGCCGAGCCCCATCTTCGCACCTGCGGACCCCCGACGAGACGCCGGGCCGGTGTGTGAGACGCAGCACGTTCCCGCCCCCCGGGGCCTTCAGGGGCGCGGGGCTGTGTCCGATCCGCGGCTCCGCCGCGTGGGCGCGACGAGCCACAGCGGACCCGCACTCGCCCGATCACCCGCACCCCCGGCCCCTCGGGCGTCCTAGCCGAGATCACCCGCGGCCGTCAACTCGGCCAGCCGCACCAGCGTCCGCACCGCCGTCCCCGTGCCGCCCTTCGGCGTGTACCCGAACGGCCCGCTCTCGTTGAACGCCGGCCCCGCGATGTCCAGGTGCGCCCAGGCGATGCCCTCGCCCACGAACTCCCGCAGGAACAGGCCGGCCACCAGCCCGCCGCCCATCCGCTCGCCCATGTTGGCGATGTCGGCGACCGGGGAGTCCATGCCCTTGCGCAGGTGCTCCGGCAGCGGCATCGGCCAGGCCGGCTCGCCGACCTCCTCGGCCGCCTCGTGCACCGCGGTGCGGAACGCGTCGTCGTTGGCCATGATCCCGAACGTCCGGCTGCCCAGCGCCAGCATCATCGCGCCGGTCAGCGTGGCCACGTCCACGATCGCGTCCGGCTGCTCCTGCGAGGCCGCCCACAGCGCGTCGGCGAGGACGAGACGGCCCTCGGCGTCGGTGTTGAGGACCTCCACCGTCTTGCCGCTGTACATGCGCAGCACATCACCCGGACGGGTGGCGGAACCGGAGGGCATGTTCTCGGCCAGCGCCAGCCAGCCGGTGACGTTGACCTCCAGGCCGAGCCGCGCGGCGGCGACCACCGCGGCGAACACGGCGGCGGCGCCGGCCATGTCGCACTTCATCGTCTCGTTGTGCCCGGCGGGCTTGAGCGAGATGCCGCCCGAGTCGTAGGTGATGCCCTTGCCGACGAAGGCCAGGGACTTCTTCGCCTTGGACGAGGTGTACGACAGCTTCACCAGCCGCGGCCCGGACGCCGAACCGGCGCCGACGCCGAGGATGCCGCCGTAGCCGCCCTTGGTGAGCGCCTTCTCGTCGAGCACCTGCACCTTGATGCCGTGCTCCTTGGCGGCGGCCTGCGCGATCGCCGCGAACGCCTCGGGGTCGAGGTCGTTCGGCGGGGTGTTGACCAGGTCGCGGGCCCGGTTCAGCTCCTCGGCGACGGCCACGGCACGCTCGACCGCGGCCTTGTACGCCTTGTCGCGGGGCTTGCCGCCGAGCAGCACGGCCTCGGCCAGCGGCGCCTTGCCGTTCCTGGCCTTGGCGTCCTTGCCGGTCTCCTTGTAGGCGTCGAAGACGTACGCGCCCAGCAGCACGCCCTCGCCCACGGCACCGGCGTCGGCGGCGTCGGCCAGCGGCAGCGCGAACCCGGCCTTCTTGGCCCCGGTCAGCACGCGGGCGGCGGCACCGGCGGCCTTGCGCAGCGCCTCGCCGTCGTACCCGGCGTCCTTCTCGGGCGCGGTGCCCAGGCCCACCGCCACCACGAGCGGCGCCTTGAAACCGGCCGGGGCCGGCAGCTTCGTCACCTCGCCCTCGGCACCGGACGCGCCGAGGGTCTCCAGGACGCCGGCCAGCCCGCCGTCGTACGCCTTGTCCACGGCCTCGGCGCCGGGCGCGAGGACCAGGCCGTCCTTGGCGCGGGACGCGGTGCCCTTGGCGACCCCGATCACGATCGCGTCGGCCCGCAGGCCGGGCGCCGCGGAGGTGCTGAGAGTGAGAGCAGTCACGGTGGTGAAATCTCGCTTCCGTATGAATTCCGGTGAAGTGCCGGTTGTGTTCCGGTGAAGTGCCGGTGTGTGGCCGAATGCGGTGGGTCGACCGGGCCCGACAACCGACCCTAGATCCCTCCTGCGATGCGGTCTCCACCTGGGCGGGCGAAAGCCCGGCACGAGCCTACGCTCGCCGGGCCCCGTCCCTCATGCCCGCGCACGGGGACCGGCCGGTCAGCCGAGGGCGAGGACCACCAGCGCCGCCGTGGCCGCCGTCTCCGCGAGTCCGCCGAAGACATCGCCGGTGACGCCGCCGAGACGGCGCCGGCAGTGCCGGAGCAGCAGTTCGGCGCCGGCCAGGGCGCAGAGCACGGCCAGGGCGGCACGGGCGGCGGCGGACGGGCCGAGGAGCGCGCCCGCCGCCGCGGCGAGCGCGGTGACGGCGGCGGCGACGGCCAGTGCCGCCCGGACCGGGACGGTCCCGGCGACCGCCGCGCCGAGCCCCTCCGGGCGGGCGGCCGGCACACCGGTGCGGGCGGCGAGAGTGAGCGCGAGGCGGGCGGCGGCGGCCGACACCACGGCGGCCACCGCGCCCCGGGCCCAGGAGTCCTCGTACGCCCGGGCCAGCGCGGCCACCTGGGCGAGCAGCACCAGCACGAGGGCGAGCACGCCGAACGGCCCGATGTCCGACTGCTTCATGATCCGCAGCGCGTCCCCGGCCGGCTTGCCGCTGCCCAGGCCGTCCGCGGTGTCGGCCAGCCCGTCCAGGTGCAGCCCCCGGGTGAGCACCGCCGGTACGGCGACGGTGGCGACGGCGGCGAGCAGCGGGCCCGCGCCGAGCAGCAGCGGCGCCCCGACGACCGCGGCGCAGGCGCCGACGGCCAGCCCGGCGAGCGGCGCGCACACCATGCCAGCGCGGGCGGCCGCCCGGTCCCAGCGGGTCACCCGGACGGGGAACACGGTGAGCGTGCCGAACGCGAAACGGAGACCGTCGGAAACAGACCTGAACACCGGCGCAGACTACCCGCCGGCCGTTTCCCGGACGGCGCCGCCTACGCCCCCTCGCCGGAGCCGGCCGGCTGCTCCGCGCCCTCGGCGGCCTCGGCGTTCTCCGGGTTCTCCGGGTCCTCCGGGCGGGCCGGGAGGTCCGCCGCCAGGGACGCCGCCGCCTGGACCAGGGGGAGGGCGAGCAGACCGCCGGTGCCCTCGCCGACGCGTACGCCCTGGGCGAGCAGGGGCTCCAGGGCCATCCGGTCCAGGGCCTTGGCCTGGCCGGGCTCCCCGCTGTCGTGGGCCGCGAGCCACCAGTCCGGGGCGCGGAACGCGATCCGCTGGCCGACCAGCGCGCAGGCGGCCGTCACCACCCCGTCCAGGATCACCGGCATCTTCCGCACCGCGCTCTGCAGCAGGAAGCCGGTCATCGCCGTGAGGTCGGCGCCGCCCACCGTCGCCAGCAGCCGGAGCTGGTCGCCGAGGACCGGACGGGCCCGGCGCAGCGCGTCCCGGATCGCCGCGCACTTGCGCATCCAGGCCAGGTCGTCGATGGCCAGCCCGCCGCGCCCGGTGACCACCGACGCGTCGGTCCCGCACAGCGCCGCCACCAGCACGCCCGCCGCCGTGGTGCCGCCGACGCTCACATCGCCGAGGACCACCAGGTCGGTGCCGGAGTCGGCCTCCTCGTCGGCGACCGCGACCCCCGCCCGGAAGGCCGCCTCGGCCTCCTCCAGGGTCAGCGCGTCCTCGACGTCGATCCGCCCGCCGCCGCGCCGCACCCGGTGCCGTACCACCTCGGCGGGGAGCGTGCCCGGGTCGCAGTCCAGCGCCATGTCGACGACCCGCACCGGCACGCCCAGTTGCCGGGCCAGCACGGACACCGGCCGCCCGCCCTCCAGCACCGCGCGCACCAGCTCCCCGGCGCTGCCCGCCGGACGGGCCGAGACGCCCAGCTCGGCGACCTTGTGGTCACCGGCGAAGAGCACCACCCGCGGCCGTTCGACCGGCCGCACCGGCACGGCGGCCTGGGCCGCCGCCAGCCACTCACCCAGGTCGTCCAGCCGGCCCAGCGACCCGGGCGGCACGACCTGACGCTCCCGGCGCGCCTCGGCGGCGCGGCGGACCCCGCCGTCCGGGCGCTCGATCAGATCGGTGAAGTCGTCGAGATTCAGCGAGCTCATTCGCCGAACAGTACCGGCCGTCGCCGGACCCGGCCGAGGACCCGTCCCGGCCGCCCCCGAGCGCCGTCGTTGCACCCACCACCGGTATCCCATACGTTCCGTTTTGACAGGGAATGTCGTACGTCCGTCCGGGAGCCGTCCATGACCGCACCGCCGTCCTCCGCCGTCCCGCCGGCCGCGCCCCCGCCCCCACCGCCGCACGCCCCGCACCGCGAGGACTGCCCCTGGTGCGGCTCCCGCAGGCTGCGCTCCTCGCCGCGCCGCGGACCCGTGCCCGGCCGGCCGGCCCTGGTGGTCTGCCGGGACTGCCGCCACGCCTTCCGCAACCCGCCGCCCAGCCCCGGCCTGCAACGCCCCGAGGGCCGCCCCGTCCGGTTCCGGCACCGGCTGGCGGTCCGCGCGGTGCTGCGGCACTGCGGCGAGCCCGAGAGCTGGCTCGACGTGGGCACCGGCGACGCCGAACTGCCGCGCACGGCCCGCCGGTTCCTGCCGTACACCGCCTTCGACGGCCTCGACCTCACCCACCGCGTGCTGCGCGCCCGCGCCGCCGGACACGTCGAGGAGGCGTACGTCGGCCGGCTGACGGACCCGCACATCACCGCCCGGCTGCGCGCCCGCTACGACGTGGTCAGCCTGCTGCACCTGGACCGCAGCCCCGATCCGCGCGCCGAACTCCGCGCCGCCCTGCACGTCCTGCGCCCCGGCGGCCACCTGCTCGTCGACACCGCCGACCCCCGCGCCCTGCTCCTCACCGCGCCCACGGCCCGCCCCGCCACCCGCCTGCGCACCGAACTCACCGCCGCCGGCTGCACCCTCCTCACCACCCCCACCGGCCACCGCGTCCTCGCTCGCCGCTAGCCCCGCAGCACCAGCGCCTGGCCCGCCACCACCAGCAGGACGTGTTCGCACTCCGCGGCGAACGCCGCGTTGAGGCGGCCGAGTTCGTCGCGGTAGCGGCGGCCCGAGGCGGTGGCCGGGACGATGCCCGAGCCGACCTCGTTGGAGACGGCGACCACCGTGCGCCGGGTGGCGCGCACCGCGTCGGTCAGCTCCCGGGTGCGCCGCCGCAGCGCCCGCTCCCCGCCGCCCGCCCACTCGGCGTCGTCCCACGCCCCGACCGCGTCCATCGCGTCCGTCAGCCACAGCGACAGGCAGTCGATCAGCAGCGGCGGCCCGTCCGCGGCCAGCAGCGGTACGAGGTCGCAGGTCTCCGCCGTCCGCCAGGACCCGGGGCGCCGCTCCCGGTGCGCCGAGACCCGCGCCGCCCACTCGCCGTCCCCGCCCCGGGTGCCGCCGGTCGCCACGTACAGCACGTCGGGAAAGGACTCCAGCCGCCGTTCCGCCTCCACCGACTTGCCCGACCGGGCCCCGCCCAGCACCAGCGTCCGGCGCGGTACGTCGGGCACGTCCTCGTACGAGCCGACGGTCAGCCTCGTGCCGTCCGGCACCGCCCGCGCGCCCGCCGCCGCGAGCCGCCGCCGCAGCTCGGGGCCGGGCGGCACGTCGTGGTCGAGGTGGACGGCGACGACGTCGGTGGTCGGGCCCGCCGCGCCCACCGCCCGCAGCTTCGCCAGCGCGTCCGGCCGGCCCACGAGGTCCGCGAGGACCAGGTCGTAGGCGCCGGCGGGCTCCTTCGTTCCGGCCGGCGCCCCGCCCGGCGGCAGGTACAGCAGCCGTTCCCCGTCCGGGCCGGTCACCGCGTACCCGGTGCCCGGCGCGTCCAGCGCCACCGCCCGCACCCGGTGCCCGGTCAGCAGCGCCAGTTCCCGCCCGTCCGGCACCCGCCCGGGGTGCGGCAGCCCGGCCGGCACCTCCACCGCGGGCCCGTCGTGCGGGTGCGAGAGCAGCACCTGCCCCACGCCGCCCAGCGAGTGCCCGGCCCGCGCGGCGGCGAACGCCACCCCCGGTGTCAGGTCGAGCAGCAGCGCCCCGTCGACGAGCAGCGCCGTCGCGGCACGCGCGTCGGTTCCCTGGGCGGCGGCACAGGCCGCGCAGGGGCAGTCGGGGCGGGGGAGTCCCGCGGGGGCACCGGTGCCGAGCAGAGTCACGTCCACGCCCCGATTTTCGCCGGTCACCGCGGGACCTGCGCGTCCGAGGTCCTTCCAGGAGCGGGAGCCGCCCTGTGGGGTACCGGTCCCAGCACATAGGCTGCGACCGGGAGCCGGACCAAGATCCGGCTTCCGCTCCGCAGGGGCTCACATCTTGGAGGCGTACATGGCGGCATGGACGTGGCGGTTCGAGACGGCCGACGGGACGGAGGTGCAGCCCGCGGTGCAGCCCGAGGAGTTCACGACGCAAGGGGACGCCGAGTCGTGGATCGGGGAGCACTGGAAGGACCTGAAGGAGGGCGGCACGGACCAGGTACGGCTGTTCGAGGACGCCACCGAGATCTACGGCCCGATGAGCCTGCACGCCGAGGACGCCTGACGGCCCGCCCCCGGGACGGTCACCCCCTGGCCGCCCCGGGGGTCCCGCCGCGTCACCCGGCCCGGCCCGCCCACCGGTCCGGTGGCACCGCGGCCGTCACTGCTCGCCCAGGGTCACCTCGACGGTCCGCTCGTCGCCGTCCCGGGTGAACGTCACCTTCGTCCGCTCGCCCGGCTTCCGGGCCGCCAGTGCCTCGGTGAGCGAGGTGATCGTGGTGACCTCGCTGCCGCCCACCCGGGTGATGACGTCCCCCTCCCGCAGCCCGGCGCCGGCCGCCGCGCCGCCCTCGCGCACCTCCACGACGGCCACCCCGGCGGCCCGGTAGTCGCCGTCGACGACCGTGCGGCCGGTGATGCCCAGCGCGGCCCGGCCCGAGTCGGTCACCTTCCCGTCCCGGACGATCTGCCCGGCGACCGTGCGCACCATCGACGCCGGGATCGCGAACCCGATGCCGGGCGCCGCGCTGTCCCCGAGGCCCGGGTCGGTCGCGGCGAGCGTCGGGATGCCGATCACCCGCCCGTCCAGGTCGACCAGGGCCCCGCCGCTGTTGCCCGGGTTGATGGCCGCCGAGGTCTGCACCATGTCCCCGATCGTGGCGCCCGTACCGCCCCCGGAACTGCCCTCGGTGACGGTCCGGCCGGTCGCCGAGACGATGCCCTGCGTCACGCTGGACGACAGCCCCAGCGGCGAGCCCATCGCCAGCACGATCTGCCCGACCCGGACCTTGGCGGAGTCCCCGAACCGCGCCGCCTCGACGCCGTCCGGCACCCGGTCCAGCTTGACCACGGCGAGATCCTGCTCGGGGTAGGAGTACACCAGCGTGGCGCGCAGCGGGTCCTCGCTGTGGGCGGTGGTCACCCGGAAGGTCCGCTCGTCCCCGACGACGTGCGCGTTGGTGACGATGTGCCCCCGGTCGTCGAAGACCACCCCGGAGCCCAGGTCGTCGCGGCCCTGGATCTGCACCACCGAGGGCAGCACGTCGTCGATGACCCTCAGGTAGTCGCTCTGCAGGTCGGCCGCGGCGCGCGGCACGGCCGCCGCCCGGGCCGCGGTCCCCTCCGCCCGCTCACCGGCGGCGCCGGGGCCGGTGCAGCCGGCGGCCAGCAGGACGGGGCAGAGCAGACCGGCGGCGCGGGCGAGCCGGGCGGCGGCACGGCGGCGGGAGAGGTCCATGCCCGCAGTCTGGCCAGGCGGCGCCCCCGCGGCGCGCGGTGAGCACCCGAACGGGCGCCCCGCTCAGCCCCGTACGCCGCACAGGTGCAGCAGGGCGGCGATGCCGCGGTACGGGTCCGTGCGCCCCGCGCGCTCCTCCACCGCCAGCAGCGTCTCCATGTCGGCGGGCAGCGCCGCGCCCTCGGGGGCGGTGTCCGTGAAGATCCCCACGCCGTACCAGGTGTGCAGCGGGGCGCCGATCCCCGCGAGGGTCGCGGTCAGCGCCGCCCGCCGGTCCGCGCGGACGTCCGAGCCCGACCGGTTGCGGTAGGCGGTGGTCTCGAAGGCGGCGAGCGCGCCGGCCCAGTCGCCGTACAGGCCCGGCCGCATCGCGAGCGCGTCGCCGTTGCGGACCACCAGCGACAGCAGCCCGCCCTGGGCGAGCATCCGCGCCAGCCCCGCCAGGACGGGGTCGGGCTCCGCGACGTACATCAGCACACCGTGGCAGAGCACCACGTCGAAGCTGCCCGGCCGGAAGTGCACGCCGGTGTCCCGGCCGTCGCCCTCCATGATCCGCATCCGCTCCCGGATGCCCTCCGGCTCCCCGGCGAGCGTCCGCCGGGCGGCCTCGATCATCTCCGGGTCCCGTTCCAGGCCGGTGACCTCGTGCCCGGCCCTGGCCAGCCGCAGCGCCTGCGTGCCCCGCCCCATGCCGACGTCCAGCACCCGCAGCCGCCGCCCGACCGGGAACCGCCCGGCTATCTGCTCGTCGAGCTGCCGGGCCACCAGCTCCTGCCGTACGACATCGCGCACACCGCCCGTCCCACCGAGCCAGCGGTGTGCCGCGTCCCCGGCGGACGGCGTCCCGGTCAGGGCCGCTCCCCGCGCTTCACCCGCGGCTTGGGCAGCCGGAGCCGGCGCATCTGGAGGGAGCGCATCAGCGCGTAGGCGACCGCGCCGCGCTTGGGCTCGTCGGCGAAGCGCTCCCGCAGGGCCTTCTTCAGCCGGACGGCGGTGACGACCGAGTCGAGCACGATCAGCACGATCACGACCAGCCACAGCAGCAGCGCCACGTTCTGCAGTTGGGCCACCTGGACCATGCTCAGCACCAGGATGACCACGGCCATCGGCAGGAACCACTCCGCGATGTTGAACCGCGAGTCGACGAAGTCCCGGGCGAACTTGCGGACCGGACCCTTGTCCCGGGCCGGCAGATACCGCTCGTCGCCGCTGGCGAGCGCCTGCCGCTGCCGCTCCATCGCGGCACGGCGCTCCTCCCGCTGCCGCTTGGCGGCCTCCTTGCGCGTCATCGACGTATTCGCGACGCTGCGGCGCTGGCTCTGGGCCTGGCTGCGCTTGGGCGTCGGGCGACCCTTGGGGGCCTGCGGGTCGCGGGGCTGCTTGGAGTCGGCCGGCGTCTTGACGACGCTCACGGCCTTCTCTTCCTTGACACGGCTACGGAACACAAAACCCAAGGGTAAGCGCTTGACCCGCATGGACCACAGCCCGGCGGGGAACGATCCCGCAACGCCGGTCGTCCCTAAGGGGACAGAGGGGACGTTGCGTACACCCTGATCGTCACCTACTCCCTACGCCGGACCGGGAGCGTACGCAGTCGTCCTTGGGGATGAGCGCATCCGTCCCCGAACAGTGCGGTAATGGATGCAGGGCCCGTACTGTGGGTTCTGTCGCAGGTGCTGGAGCCGAAGTCCGTCAGAAGGGGGCGCGCGAAGCCCATGAGCGGTGTGATGAAGCGTATGGGGATGATCTTCCGCGCGAAGGCGAACAAGGCCCTTGACCGGGCCGAGGACCCGCGCGAGACCCTCGATTACTCCTACCAGAAGCAGTTGGAGCTGCTCCAGAAGGTGCGGCGCGGCGTCGCCGACGTGGCGACCAGCCGCAAGCGCCTGGAGCTCCAGCTCAACCAGCTCCAGTCGCAGTCGTCCAAGCTGGAGGACCAGGGCCGCAAGGCGCTCGCGCTGGGCCGCGAGGACCTCGCCCGCGAGGCGCTCTCGCGCCGCGCCGCCCTCCAGCAGCAGGTGACCGACCTGGAGACCCAGCACGCCACCCTCCAGGGCGAGGAGGAGAAGCTCACCCTGGCGGCCCAGCGCCTCCAGGCCAAGGTCGACGCCTTCCGCACCAAGAAGGAGACGATCAAGGCGACGTACACCGCCGCCCAGGCACAGACCCGGATCGGCGAGGCGTTCTCCGGCATCTCCGAGGAGATGGGCGACGTGGGCCTGGCGATCCAGCGGGCCGAGGACAAGACCGCCCAGCTCCAGGCGCGGGCCGGCGCCATCGACGAACTGCTCGCCTCCGGCGCCCTGGACGACCCCTCCGGGATGCACAAGGACGACATCCAGGCCGAGCTGGACCGGCTCTCCGGTGGTACGGATGTAGAGCTGGAACTGCAGCGCATGAAGGCGGAGCTGGCCGGCGGCACCAGCGGTGGCCAGCAGGCCATCGAGGGCGGCGACCAGACCCGGCAGGCGCAGCAGCAGCCGCAGGACACCCCGCGGTTCGACAAGCAGTAGCCCGCGCAGGGCGCACGCCGAGGAGGGCGACATGATCGTACGGATCATGGGGGAGGGGCAGGTGAGGCTGGCCGACAGCCACCTCACCGAGCTGGACAGGCTCGACGACGAACTCCAGGCCGAGATGGAGAACGGCGACGGCCCCGGCTTCCGCCGCACCCTCACGGCCCTGCTCGCCAAGGTCCGCGAACTGGGCACCCCGCTCCCCGACGACTCCCTGGAACCGTCGGAACTGATCCTCCCCGCCGAGGACGCGACCCTGGAGGACGTACGGGAACTCCTCAGCGACGACGGCCTGATCCCGGGCGGCACCTGACGCCCCGGCGCCCGGCCGCCCGCCCCGGGACCGGGCCATGCCGGACCCCTCTGACCGCGTACCCCCGGCCCCTGTATCCCCCGCTCCCGCCCCACCCGGCCGCATCCCCCCGGGCCGGAGGCCACCGGCACCGCCGGACGCGGCGCTACCGTGGAGCGCCGTGAGCACCCTCAGCCGCGCCCGGTGTCGACTGGCCGCCCATCCCTCGGCCCTGGACACGGCCCTCGCGGCCGGGGTCCTGGTCTGCATGGTGGCCGGCTCCTTCGTCGAACCGCACGGCCCCGACGGCGTCACCTGGGGCGTGCGCACCCCCGACCCGCTCAGCCTGGTGCTGATGACGCTCGGCGCCGCCGCCCTGGTCTTCCGCCGCCGCGCCCCGATCGCGGTGCTCGCCTGGACGGGCGCCGTCTCCGTCGTGGAGTCCGTCACCGGCGACCCCCGCGCCCCGGTCGTGATGTCCGCCGTGGTCGCCCTCTACACCGTCGCCGCCGCCACCGACCGCCCCACCACCTGGCGGGCCGGTCTGCTCAGCATGGGCGTCCTCACCGGCGCCGCCATGCTGGCCGGGCCCTTGCCCTGGTACGCGCAGGAGAACCTCGCCGTCCTCGCCTGGACCGGCATCGGCGCCACCGCCGGGGACGCCGTCCGCAGCCGCCGCGCCTTCGTGCGGGCGATCCGGGAACGCGCCGAGAAGGCCGAACGCACCCGTGAGGAGGAGGCCCGCCGCCGGGTCGCCGAGGAACGGCTGCGCATCGCCCGCGACCTGCACGACGTCGTCGCCCACCACATCGCGCTGGTCAATGTGCAGGCCGGGGTCGCCGCGCACGTCATGGACAAGCGGCCCGACCAGGCCAAGGAGGCCCTCGCGCACGTCCGCGAGGCCAGCCGCTCCGCCCTGGACGAACTGCGCGCCACCGTCGGCCTGCTCCGCCAGTCCGGCGACCCCGAGGCCCCGACCGAACCCGCCCCCGGCCTGGACCGCCTCGACGAACTCGCCGGCACCTTCCGCAACGCCGGACTCCAGGTCGAGGTCGCCCGCGCCGACCAGGGCACCACCCTGCCCACCGCCGTCGGCCTCGCCGCCTACCGGGTCGTCCAGGAAGCCCTCACCAATGTGCAGAAGCACGCCGGACCCGGCGCCAAGGCCGAGGTCAGCGTCGTCCGGGTGGGCCCGAACATAGAGATCACCGTCCTCGACGACGGCACCGGCGAGGACCCGGCCCCCGCGGCCGGCGGCGGCCACGGACTGCTCGGGATGCGCGAGCGGGTCGCCGCCGTGCGCGGCACCCTCACCACCGGCCCCCGCTACGGGGGCGGCTTCCGGGTCCATGCGATCCTGCCGGTCACCAGTGGAACGACCGCGCGGGGGAACGACGTATGACGATCCGGGTCCTGCTCGCCGACGACCAGGCCCTGCTGCGCAGCGCCTTCCGGGTCCTGGTCGACTCCGAACCCGACATGGAGGTGGTCGGCGAGGCGTCCGACGGCGCCGAGGCGGTGCGCCTGGCGAAGGAGCGGCGGGCCGACGTCGTCCTGATGGACATCCGGATGCCCGGCACCGACGGCCTCGCCGCCACCCGCATGATCAGCGCCGACCCCGCCCTCGCCCGGGTCCGGGTGGTCATCCTGACCACCTTCGAGGTCGACGACTACGTGGTGCGCTCGCTGCGCGCGGGCGCCTCCGGCTTCCTCGGCAAGGGCTCCGAACCGGAGGAACTGCTCAACGCCATCCGGGTCGCGGCCGGCGGCGAGGCGCTGCTGTCGCCGGCCGCCACCAAGGGCCTGATCGCCCGCTTCCTCGCCCAGGGCGGCACCGCCGACGAGGACCGCGACCCCGCCCGCGCCGAACGCCTGCAGTCGCTGACCGGACGGGAGCGGGAGGTGCTGGTCCAGGTCGCCGGCGGGCACTCCAACGACGAGATAGCCGAGAAGCTGGAGGTCAGCCCGCTCACCGTGAAGACGCACGTCAACCGGGCGATGGCCAAGCTGGGCGCCCGCGACCGGGCCCAGTTGGTGGTCATCGCCTACGAGTCGGGGCTGGTCCGTCCGAGGGTGGAGTGAGCGCGGCCCCCGTGTACTGCGCAGGGAGTACGCGCCCGTCCGGAAATGGACCTGGGGTCTAGGGAACGGGGCCCGGTGATGGGCCAGGGTGTGGGGTGGGCGCCCGTCATGTGCCCGTCCTCCGCTCAGGCCACAGAAGAGAGACCCTGACCCATGTCCTGGCTGTCGAGATTCAGCCTCGCGCAACGGGCCCTCATAGGGCTGATGTCGATCGTCGCGCTCGTCTTCGGGGCGATCGCGATCCCCCAGCTCAAGCAGCAGTTGCTGCCCACCATCGAACTGCCCATGGTGTCCGTGATCGCCCCCTACCAGGGGGCCTCGCCGGACGTGGTGGAGAAGCAGATCGTCGAGCCCATCGAGAACAACCTCGAAGCGGTCGACGGCCTCTCGGGCGTCACCTCCACCGCCAGCGAGGGCAACGCCGTGCTCATGGCGTCCTTCGACTACGGCCCGGACACCCAGCAGCTCGTCGCCGATGTCCAGCAGGCCGTCAACCGGGCCCGCGCCCAGTTGCCGGACGACGTCGACCCGCAGGTCGTCGCGGGCTCCACCGACGACATCCCCACCGTCGTGCTCTCCGCGTCCTCCGGCGAGGACCAGCAGGCCCTCGCCGACCGCCTCGACCGGACGGTCGTGCCCGCGCTGGAGGACATCGAGGGCGTCGCCCAGGTCACCGTCGACGGCGTCCGCGACCTCCAGGTCGCCGTCACCCCGGACGAGGCGGAGCTGGCCCGGGCCGGCGTCACCCCCCAGACCCTCGTCCAGGCCCTGCAGACCGGCGGCGCGAGCGTCCCGGCGGGCTCCTTCGACGAGGGCGGCGCCAACCGCACCGTCCAGGTCGGCGGCGCCTTCACCTCCGTACGGCAGATCGAGGACCTGATGGTCACCGGCGAGGGCGTGAAGAAGCCGGTCCGGCTCGGCGACCTCGCCACCGTGACGGAGAAGGAGGCCCGGGCCGACTCCCTGACCCGCACCAACGGCAAGCCCAGCCTCGCCGTCGCCGTCACCATGGACCACGACGGCAGCGCGGTCGCCATCTCCGAAGCGGTCGAGGACAAGCTGCCCGGCCTGCGCGAGGACCTCGGCTCCGGCGCGACCCTCACCGTCGTCAGCGACCAGGGCCCGGCGGTGTCCAAGGCCATCGAGGGCCTGACCACCGAGGGCGCCCTCGGCCTGCTCTTCGCGGTCGTCGTCATCCTGGTCTTCCTGGCCTCGGTCCGCTCCACCCTGGTCACCGCCGTCTCCATCCCGCTGTCGGTGGTGCTGGCGCTGATCGTGCTGTGGACCCGCGACCTGTCCCTGAACATGCTCACCCTCGGCGCGCTGACCATCGCCATCGGCCGGGTCGTCGACGACTCGATCGTGGTCCTGGAGAACATCAAGCGCCACCTCGGCTACGGCGAGGAACGCCAGGAGGCCATCCTCAAGGCGGTCCGCGAGGTGGCCGGCGCGGTCACCTCCTCCACCCTCACCACCGTCGCCGTGTTCCTGCCGATCGGCCTGGTCGGCGGCATGGTCGGCGAGCTGTTCGGCTCCTTCAGCCTCACCGTGACCGCCGCGCTGATCGCCTCCCTGCTGGTGTCGCTGACGGTCGTGCCGGTCCTGTCGTACTGGTTCCTGCGCGCCCCCAAGGGCACCCCGGAGGACGCCGAGGAGGCCCGCAGGCTGGCCGAGGAGAAGGAGGCCAGGAGCAGGCTCCAGCGCCTCTACGTCCCCGTCCTGCGGTTCGCCACCCGGCGCCGCCTGACCAGCGTGGCCATCGCGGTCGTCGTCCTGGTCGGCACCTTCGGCATGGCCCCGCTGCTGAAGACCAACTTCTTCGACCAGGGCGAGCAGAAGGTCCTCAACGTCAAGCAGGAACTGGCGCCCGGCACCAGCCTGGCGGCTACCGACGCCCAGGCCAGGAAGGTCGAGAAGCTGCTCGCCGGCACCGACGGCGTCAAGGACTACCAGGTCACCGTCGGCTCCTCCGGCTGGATGGCGGCCTTCGGCGGCGGCACCGACACCAACCAGGCGTCGTACCAGGTCATGCTGGAGGACTCGGCGTCCTTCGAGGACGTCCAGGACCACATCGAGGCCGGGCTCGAAAAGCTCGACGGCATCGGCACCACCACCGTCGCCGCCGGGGACGGTTTCAGCAGCCAGGACCTCAGCGTCGTCGTCAAGGCGTCCGACCCCAAGGCGCTGCGCACGGCCGCCGAGCAGGTCCGCAAGACCGTCGCCGGCCTGGACGACGTCACCGACGTCACCAGCGACCTGGCGCAGAGCGTGCCCCGTATCTCCGTCAAGGCCAACGCCCGGGCCGCCGAGGCCGGCTTCACCGACCAGACGCTCGGCGCGGCCGTCACCCAGGCGGTACGCGGCACCACCGCCGGCAAGGCGGTCCTGGACGACACCGAGCGGGACATCGTCATCACCTCCGCGAAGCCCGCCGACACCCTCGCCGAACTCAAGGCGCTGCGCCTCGGCCCGGTCAGGCTCGGCGACATCGCCACCGTCGAGCAGGTGGACGGCCCGGTGTCGATGACCCGGATCGACGGCCAGCGCGCGGCCACCGTCACCGCCAGGCCGACCGGCGACAACACCGGCGCGGTCGGCGCCGCGCTCCAGTCGAAGATCGACGCCCTGGACCTGCCGACCGGCGCCAGCGCCGAGATCGGCGGCGTCACCGCCGACCAGGACGACGCCTTCGCCAACCTGGGCCTGGCCATGCTGGCGGCGATCGCGATCGTGTTCATGCTGCTGGTCGGCACGTTCCGCTCGCTGGCCCAGCCGCTGATCCTGCTGGTCTCCATCCCGTTCGCGGCGACCGGCGCCCTCGGCCTGCTGATCGCCACCGGCACCCCGATGGGCGTCCCGGCCATGATCGGCATGCTGATGCTGATCGGCATCGTCGTCACCAACGCGATCGTGCTGATCGACCTGATCAACCAGTACCGCGCGCAGGGCTACGGAGTGGTCGAGGCGGTCGTCGAGGGCGGCCGGCACCGGCTGCGGCCCATCCTGATGACGGCCCTGGCGACCATCTTCGCCCTGCTCCCGATGGCCCTGGGCGTCACCGGCGAGGGCGGCTTCATCGCCCAGCCGCTGGCGGTCGTGGTGATCGGCGGTCTGATCACCTCCACGCTGCTCACGCTGCTCCTGGTCCCGACGCTCTACGCGATGCTGGAACTGCGCAAGGAGCGCCGCGCGAAGAAGCGCGAGGCGAAGCGGAACGGCGGCGTCCCGCCCCAGCCGGAGCCCACGAGGGAACCGGCCGAGGTCTAGTACGTGACGAAGGCCGGGGCCCCGTCCGCCACCGAAGGGTGGTCGGACGGGGCCCCGGCCTTTTTCCACGCCCCGCACGGGCGGGTGGGCGGGAAACGAACCGCCTACGGAAGCGCCAGCATCCGCTCCAGCGCCAGCTTCGCGAACGCCTCCGTCTCCCGGTCCACCTCGATCCGGTTGACCAGCGTGCCCTCGGCCAGCGACTCCAGCGTCCACACCAGGTGCGGCAGGTCGATCCGGTTCATCGTCGAGCAGAAGCACACCGTCCGGTCCAGGAAGACGATCTCCTTGCCCTCCCCGGCGAAACGGTTCGCCAGCCGCCGTACCAGGTTCAGCTCGGTCCCGATGGCCCACTTGGACCCGGCCGGCGCCGCCTCCAGCGTCTTGATGATGTACTCCGTCGACCCCACGTAGTCGGCCGCGGCGACCACCTCGTGCCGGCACTCGGGGTGCACCAGGACGTTGACGCCCGGGACGCGCTCGCGCACGTCGTTCACCGAGTCGAGGCTGAAGCGGCCGTGCACCGAGCAGTGCCCGCGCCACAGGATCATCTTCGCGGCGCGCAGCTCGTCCGCCGTCAGCCCGCCGTTCGGCTTGTGCGGGTTGTAGACGACGCAGTCCTCCAGGGACATGCCCAGGTCCCGCACGGCGGTGTTGCGGCCGAGGTGCTGGTCGGGCAGGAACAGCACCTGCTCGCCCTGCTGGAAGGCCCACTCCAGGGCGCGCCGCGCGTTGGAGGAGGTGCAGATGGTGCCGCCGTGCTTGCCGGTGAACGCCTTGATGTCGGCGGAGGAGTTCATGTACGAGACGGGCACGACCCGCTCGGCCACGCCCGCCTCGGTCAGCACGTCCCAGCACTCGGCGACCTGCTCGGCGGTGGCCATGTCGGCCATGGAGCAGCCGGCCGCGAGGTCGGGCAGCACGACCTTCTGGTCGTCCGAGGTCAGGATGTCGGCGGACTCGGCCATGAAGTGCACACCGCAGAAGACGATGTACTCGGCCTCCGGGCGCGCGGCGGCGTCCCGGGCCAGCTTGAAGGAGTCGCCCGTGACATCGGCGAACTGGATGACCTCGTCACGCTGGTAGTGGTGACCGAGCACGAAGACCTTGTCCCCGAGCTTCTCCTTGGCCGCGCGGGCGCGGGCGACCAGGTCCGGGTCGGAGGGGGAGGGCAGATCGCCGGGGCACTCCACACCGCGCTCGCTCCTCGGGTCGGCCTCGCGGCCGAGCAGCAGCAGGGCGAGGGGCGTCGGCTGTACGTCGAGCTCCTGGGCTTGGGCGGTGGTCACGACACCTACCCTTTCTAGTTTTCGTCTAACTGACGCTATATATCATAACCGCTTCATGTCAGTTTGACGATGCCCATTGTGTCGATGTGACGTGAATCCCGATGAGGCCATGCCGGTACGCCGACGCGTGTGCGAGCATGAGAAGAGGGCGCGAAGACCCCCGCCCGCCGCGGAATGAATCCGCGGCCCCGCCGGTTGGAACCGTCGGCAAGCAGTCTCCGTACAACCCGGGAGAGATGTAGATGTCCGTATCGGACGAGACCACCACCGTCACCGACGGCATCATCCTGACCGACGCCGCCGCGGCCAAGGTCAAGGCCCTGCTCGACCAGGAAGGCCGTGACGACCTGTCGCTGCGCGTCGCCGTCCAGCCCGGCGGCTGCTCCGGCCTGCGCTACCAGCTCTTCTTCGACGAGCGTTCCCTCGACGGCGACGTCGTGAAGGACTTCGGCGGGGTCAAGGTCGTCACCGACCGCATGAGCGCCCCGTACCTGGGCGGCGCGACCGTCGACTTCGTGGACACCATCGAGAAGCAGGGCTTCACGATCGACAACCCGAACGCGACCGGCTCCTGCGCCTGCGGCGACTCCTTCAGCTAAGCCGCGGTCGCACGGACCGACGAGGGCGGCGGCCCGGGATCTCCCGGGCCGCCGCCCTCGTACGTCACCGGCCGGGCTCCGGCAGCCGCGCGCCCCGTCCGGCGAGCGGGATGCGCTCGCCGTCGGGGCCCACCACCGCCCGGTCGCCCAGCGGCTTCGCCAGGCGCACGGTCAGCTCCTGCTCCTCGGCGATCAGGACGCAGACCTTCCCCGGGTCGGAGGTCTCGGTGACGGTGACCGTCACCTCGTCGGCGCCCTCGTCCGCCGTCACGTCGTACCGGGCGCAGACCCCGCCGGTGAAGGTCACGGTCAGCTCCCGGCCGGCGGCGGTGTACCCGGTCGCCTTCACCTCGCGCTGCTCGGACGGCCGGGCGGCGGGGGAGGGCAGGTACTCCGGGTCGACGGCCGGGTGGGTCACGGTGGACCCGGCCCGCGCGCCCGGCGCCCGCGTCTGGAACAGCCAGGACGGCACCAGCACCGGCCGCCCCCGCACCGTGTGCGCGGCCAGCCCGAACTCCGCCCGCTCCACCGTCACGGTCTCCTTCCGCGCCCCGGCCGGCCCGCACCCCGTCCCCGGGCGGCCGTCGAGCGGCACCGGACTGGCGCAGCCGCCGATGCCGGCTCCCGGCGCCGCCCCCGCGTCCCCCGTGTTCATCAGGGCGAGGGTCTTCGCCGCGCTCAGAACGGGGTACGTGTCCCCCTTCACCGGCGCCTTCACCCGTCCGCTGCCGGCCACCACCTCGCCCCCGGCGCCGACCGTCACCCCGGTCGTCCAGTTGTCCGTGGGCAGCCCGCCGACCTCGGGATCGGCGTTCACCACCCGGTGCGCGCCGATCACCTGCCCGGCGTCCAGGTCGGCGTCGCCCTGCCCCACCGCCGCCAGCACCGGCGCCGCCGCCTTCTTCGCGGTGGCCTCGCCGACCGGGTCGGCGGCCGTCGGCAAGGTCGCGCAGACGGGCCCCTTGGCGCAGTCGTCGGTGCCCGGCGCGTACCGCTGGAACGACCAGGTCCCCGGCGCCTGCCGGGCCACCCGCAGGACCGGGCCCGAGCCGTCCTTGACCGCCCCCACCGTCCACGCCGTGCCGCGCGCCACCGGCGCCCCGTCCAGGCCGAGCGCCCGCGCCAGCCTCGCGACCTCCTCCTTCGTCACCTCGCCGGCCGCCCGGTACACCGGCGCCGCGTCCGGCCCGTCCGGCAGCGCGCCCCGGGCCCGGTAGGCGACGGCGCCGCCGGAGGGCGCCGGGTAGCCGTCGAGGGCGAGCGGCGGGGGAGTGCCGCCGTCGTCGCCCGGCGCCGCCGACGCCGTACCCCCGCCGGAGGCGCCGGAACCGCCGGAGCCGTCCGACGCGGTCGCCGCCAGATACGCCCCGCCGCCCCCGGCCAGCAGCACGGCCGCCGCGACCGAGGCGGTCAGCGCGCCCCGGTGCGGCCGGCGGGCCGCGCGCCCGTCACCGGCGTCCGTGCCGTCGTGGTCGGCTCGCTCGCTGTTCACCGCATCGCTCCTTCACCTGCACGGGGACGGCGATGGGACGCGACGGACGGGCATCCGGTTCCCGGCGGCGGACTCAGTCGCCGTACTCCGCCGTCGCGTCCAGCAGCTCGGCCGACGCCGGCGGCACCCGCACCCCGTGGATCAGCGACGGCGGGACCGGCCGGGCGGCGGCCCGGGCACCGGCCGGCCAGTGCGGGGCCATCCGGGCGCAGTCGCCGCGCAGCGCCGCCAGGGACTCGTCGCGGTCGGCCGGGGCGGACGGGTGGGACTCGGGGTTCGTCATGACGGCACCGTAGGCACGTCCGGGCCCGCGAAGAAAGATCTACTATCGGGTAGTTTCGGCGCCTTCAGCGGCGCGGGGCCGACCGGGTAGCGTGAGCTGTCAACCCGCTCCCTCAGGAGAGAGTCCACGCCGTGCGCATCGCAGTCACCGGCTCCATCGCCACCGACCACCTCATGACCTTCCCCGGCCGCTTCGCCGACCAGCTCGTCGCGGACCAACTGCACACGGTCTCGCTCTCCTTCCTGGTCGACAAGCTCGACGTCCGCCGGGGCGGCGTCGCCGCGAACATCGCCTTCGGCATGGGCCAGCTCGGCACCCGGCCCATCCTGGTCGGCGCGGCGGGCGCGGACTTCGACGAGTACCGCGCCTGGCTGGAGCGGCACGGCGTCGACACCGACTCCGTACGGATCTCCGAGACGCTGCACACCGCCCGTTTCGTGTGCACCACCGACGCCGACCACAACCAGATCGGCTCCTTCTACACCGGCGCCATGAGCGAGGCCCGCCTGATCGAGCTGAAGACCGTCGCCGACCGCGTCGGCGGTCTGGACCTGGTTTCCATCGGCGCCGACGACCCCGAGGCGATGCTCCGCCACACCGAGGAGTGCCGGGCCCGGAACATCCCGTTCGCCGCCGACTTCTCCCAGCAGATCGCCCGGATGAACGGCGACGAGATCCGGATCCTGCTGGACGGGGCGACGTACCTGTTCTCCAACGAGTACGAGAAGGGGCTCATCGAGTCCAAGACCGGCTGGAGCGACGAGGAGATCCTCGGCCGGGTCGGCCACCGGGTCACCACCCTCGGCGCCCGCGGGGTGCGGATCGAGCGGGCCGGCGAGGAGACCGTCGAGGTCGGCGTCCCCGACGAGGAGCGCAAGGCCGACCCGACCGGCGTCGGCGACGCCTTCCGGGCCGGGTTCCTGTCCGGGCTGGCGTGGGGCGTCTCCCTGGAGCGGGCCGCGCAGGTCGGCTGCATGCTGGCCACCCTGGTCATCGAGACGGTGGGCACCCAGGAGTACCAGTTGCGGCGGGGCCACTTCATGGAGCGCTTCACCAAGGCGTACGGGGACGCCGCCGCCGCGGAGGTGCGGACGCACCTGGGGTGAGGCCGCCGGGTACGGGTGCGCGGGGCCGGCCGCGCCCACGCGGCGGAGCCGCGGACCGCTGCCGCCCCGCGCCCGGGACGGGCGCTACCTCGTCCGGCGGACCACGTACGCCGCCCCCCGCTCCGCCGCCTCCTCGCCCACGTACTCCTGCCCCCGCATCTCGCACCACGCCGGGATGTCCAGTTGGGCCGCCTCGTCGTCGGCCAGCACCCGGACGGTGCCGCCGACCGGGACGGTGCCGATGACCTTGGCGAGTTCGATGACCGGCAGCGGGCAGAGCTTGCCCAGGGCGTCGACCACCAGCGCGTCGCCCTCGACGGCGGTGACCGGCGCGGGGGCGCCCAGCTTCTCCCGGACCCCCGCCACCGCCCCCGGCAGCACCTCCAGGAACCGGTCGACCTCGGCCGCCGCCGTCCCCGGCGGCAGCGAGACCCGTACGTTCCCCTCGCTGAGGACGCCCATCGCGCGCAGCACATGGCTGGGCGTCAGGGTGCTGCTGGTGCAGGAGGAGCCGGAGGAGACCGAGAAGCCGGCCCGGTCCAGCTCGTGCAGCAGGGTCTCCCCGTCGACATAGAGACAGGAGAAGGTGACGATCCCGGGCAGCCGCCGCTCCGGGTCGCCGACCACCTCCACATCGGGGACGAGCGCGGGGACCCGGGCCCGGATCCGGTCCGTCAGTTCCCTGAGCCGCGCCGCCTCCTGGGCGGCCTCGGCCCGCACCGCCCGCAGCGACGCCGCCGCGGCCACGATCGCCGGGATGTTCTCGAACCCGGCCGCCCGGCCCGACTCCCGCTCGTCGGCCGGCCCCCGGGCGGCGAACCGCACGCCCTTGCGCACCACCAGCAGCCCGACCCCCGACGGCCCGCCCCACTTGTGCGCGCTCCCGGTCAGCAGCGACCAGCCGCCCGGCACCGGCCCCCAGGGGAGCGACTGGGCCGCGTCCACCAGCAGCGGCACCCCCGCCGCCCGGCACGCCTCGGCCACCCGCTCGACCGGCTGTTCGGTGCCCACCTCGTGGTTGGCCGACTGCAGACAGGCCAGCGCGGTGTCCGCGCGCAGCGCCCCGGCGTACGCCGCCGGATCGACCGCGCCGGTCCGGTCCACGCCGACCCGGGTGACCGTCCCGCCCTCCGCCTCGTGCGCCTCACCCGCGTGGAGTACCGACGAGTGTTCGACGGCGGACACGATCAGATGACGCCCGACCCGCCGCCGCCCGGCCAGCGCCCCCGCGACGCCGGTGTGCACGGCGTGGGTCCCGGACGAGGTGAAGACCAGCTCGTCCGGCCGGCACCCCACCGCCTCCGCCGCCGCCTCCCGCGCCGCGTCCAGCAGCATCCGGGCCCGCCGCCCCTCCCGGTACAACCGCGAAGGATCGGCCCACCCCTCGTCCAACGAGGCCAACAGCGCCTGACGCGCCACAGGATGAAGAGGAGCGGCAGAGGCAGCATCGAAGTAGGACATACGGCAACGCTAGCCCCAGGCTCACCCGAACGCCGGAAAGGGGCGCGGGGAACTGCGCGAGCAACCACGACGAGACCCGCACCCGCCAAACCAGCGAACCACCCCCCTCACTAGGCACCCCTCCCCGCGAACCCCCGGAGGGCGTCGGCTAGGGTTTGGTCCGCATAAACATCCAAACCCCTGCCCGACGCAGGGCGGCGACCGACCAGCGAGAAGGCCGCAGCCGACCGCGCGGGCGAGACTCTCGGGAAGGCGCTACGTGAGTCCCAACGGCTCCGACCGCTCGCCGCGGCGCCCGATGCGGCGGAAGCTGCTGCAGGCACTGACCGCGGGCCTGGTCCTGGCGACCGCCACCGGTTGCACATGGGAGGACTTCCCCCGCCTTGGTATGCCCACCCCCACCACGGAAGAGGCTCCGCGGATCCTCTCCCTGTGGCAGGGATCCTGGGCTGCCGCGCTCGCCGTCGGCGTGCTGGTGTGGGGCCTGATCCTGTGGAGTGCTTTCTTCCACCGGCGCAGCCGCACCAAGGTCGAGGTTCCTCCGCAGACCCGGTACAACATGCCCATCGAGGCGCTGTACACCGTGGTTCCGCTCATCATCGTCTCGGTGCTCTTCTACTTCACCGCCCGCGACGAGTCCGAAGTGCTCAAGCTGGAGAAGAAGCCCGATGTGACGGTCAACGTCGTCGGCTTCCAGTGGAGCTGGTGCTTCAACTACGTCGAGAGTGTCGGTGGTTCCACCGGTGACGCCAAGACGGCCAAGGAACTCGACGCGATTCCGAACCGCTACAAGGACGACTTCCCGGCCGACGCCGGCGGCGTCTACGACTGCGGCACCCCGGCCACCCGGAACCCGCAGACCGACAACCCGGGCCCGACCCTGTGGCTGCCCGAGGGCAAGCGCGTGCGGTTCGTGCTGACCTCGCGTGACGTCATCCACTCCTTCTGGGTGGTGCCGTTCCTGATGAAGCAGGACGTCATCCCGGGCCACACCAACGCCTTCGAGGTGACCCCCAACAAGGAGGGCACCTTCCTGGGCAAGTGCGCCGAACTGTGCGGCGTCGACCACTCCCGGATGCTGTTCAACGTCAAGGTCGTCTCCCCGGAGCGCTACGAGCAGCACCTCAAGGACCTCGTGAAGAAGGGGCAGACCGGTTACGTGCCCGCCGGCATCGCGCAGGCCGAGCACGAGAAGAACCGGGAGTCGAACATCCTGTGAGCATCCTCAACGAACCCCAGGGTGCCGCGGCAGCAGGGTCCCACTACCAGGATGAGCTGCCGGTCCGGCGCCAGAGGCGTGGTGAGATCGTCGTCAAGTGGCTGACCACCACCGACCACAAGACGATCGGCACGCTGTATCTCGCCACGTCGTTCGCGTTCTTCTGCATCGGTGGCGTGATGGCGCTGTTCATGCGCGCCGAGCTGGCCCGGCCGGGTCTGCAGATCATGTCGAACGAGCAGTTCAACCAGGCGTTCACGATGCACGGCACGATCATGCTGCTGATGTTCGCGACGCCGCTGTTCGCCGGTTTCGCGAACTGGATCATGCCGCTGCAGATCGGCGCGCCCGACGTGGCGTTCCCGCGGCTGAACATGTTCGCCTACTGGCTGTACCTGTTCGGCTCGCTGATCGCGGTGGGCGGCTTCCTGACCCCGCAGGGCGCGGCCGACTTCGGCTGGTTCGCCTACGCGCCGCTGTCGGACGCGGTGCACTCGCCGGGCATCGGCGGCGACATGTGGATCATGGGTCTGGCCTTCTCCGGCTTCGGCACGATCCTCGGCTCGGTCAACTTCATCACCACGATCATCTGCATGCGCGCGCCCGGCATGACGATGTTCCGGATGCCGATCTTCACCTGGAACGTGCTGCTGACCGGTGTGCTGGTGCTGCTGGCCTTCC